>NZ_BAAAWN010000001.1 GCF_039535095.1 Arthrobacter ramosus
GCCCGCCCAGGAAGCCGAATTCCGGCAGTTCTTCAACCAGCGCACGCACGAATCGTTCAGCACGCTGCTCCACCTGCTCGACGAGGAACGCCGAGCCATCACGAGCCGCATCCTGCCTCTCAACGGCATCCTGTCCGAGGTCAATTTCCATGAGGGCAGTTTCCTGGAACTCGACATCAAGCAGACGCTGCCCGCCACCGCGAAGCAGTTCAAGGACGCGATCCACAACGCGTTGAAGACGCGTCACTCGAGGCCTTCCCGCGCGGCTGGCGCAGCTTCGGGTGCCGGGGCCTCGCCCGAGCCGGACGACGACGTCGAACTCACCAACCGCTACAAGTCGCTCGAAACCCTGGTCAAGCGGCTCGGTTCGCAGACCCCCGAGGACCGGCGGTGGCGAGCCGAGGTGCTGGATGTCCGCGGACATCTGTTCATCCTGTGCAAGGAGCACCGTTCCGTCCAAGGCCCGAGGGGTGGCAAGAAGACCGAGGTGTACATGCACGCTGACACCGGCTCGATGTCCGGCGGCGAGCGGCAGCGATTCACGGCGTTCATCATGGCAGCGGCCCTGAGCTACCAGTTGGGTATCGCCGAGCAGGGGTTCACGACCTACGGAACGGTGATGATGGACGAGGCGTTCGTCCTGGCCTCGGAGGAGTTCGCCGGTGCAGGCATCAAGGCCCTGCACGAGTTTGGCTTCCAGTTGTTGCTGGCCGCGCCCGAAAACGTCATCGACCTCTCCAGGCACCTTGGTTCGGTCACGGAAATCCTGCGCGACAAACGGACCAACCGCTCCGGCGTGCTCACGGCTCCAGTCATCGGCGCCCGGGCGTGCCTGGCGAATGGCGTTCCGAAGCCAACCCCGTGGACATCGTGCTCCGCTAGCCCCGACGCTCGCTCACTTATGTGGCACTTTCGGCGGACGCCCGCTCACTAAAAGTGAGCGGGCGTTTGCCGCCGCGGGCGGCTACTTTCCTTGGACCCGCCCCAGGAACTGGGCGGTCCGGGACTGCAGTCCGGCGATTTGGCGAACGACGACGGCGGCCGGGTCCGGATTGATCTCATTCGCCGGGGGCTCCTTGCGGACGTTGGCGCAGCAGCCGAATTCTGCGCAGATCAACGTCCCCACGGTGTTGCCGTCGCGACCCGATTGGCCTGCGCGCTTGGCAACCCAAAGATAGACATCGTCCTTGGAAAACACGTCGCGGCACAGCTCGCAAAGGACCGAGCGCTTCTTGCCGGAGCCTCCCTCGGGCGCACGCAGCATGATGCCAGTGAGCGAACCATCGTTCGGGAGGACGAGGTAGCCTCGCATCGGCATCTTTTCGTCGCGCCAGCCTAGGAATTCGAGCTTGTCCCAGTCGAGGGAATGGAAGTCCTTCGGGAGGTTGAGTTTGGAGGCCTCCGAGCGGCTCGCATTGATGAATGAGGAACGGATTTGTTGAGCGGTGATTTTCTGCACGGCGAAGTTCTTTCAGATCGTTTGGGCTCCGAAGAGGAAGGACGCTGGCGTCCGGCGATCAGGGGCACAGCAAAGGAACCCTTCGTGTGCTTCCCGTGCGGGGCGGTGGTGGGGTTAGTTCCCCTGGCCGCCGAGCGGGATGGCCGACGCAGAGGGGGATGCAAAGTAGGCCAACACGGCCACCTCGCCAACCATGGCAGCGCCAACGTGTGCAGTGCGCATGCTCATCCTCTCGATCTTCGCCGCTTTCGCGGCCCTGGCGCGGTTCGTTGAATCAACCGGCTCTGTCATCTTTGCAAACGGCGTCCTCGCTGTCCAAAAATCCCGTGCGTTGAAGTCCCTGCAGCACCGAAGCTCGAAGCTCGCTAAAAGTCGGAACGCCCGTTCAGATCATCTGAGCGGGCGTTTGGCCGAAAGGCACCATATGTGAGCGGGCGTTTGGCCAAAATGCCCCATAAGTGAGCGGGCGTCGAATTAACCTGGGCTTTGCCGGCGGGCAACCGGGTGGGGCTAGGCTGGCGTGGTGGCTGGGAACGTGCTTCATGCTGACCAGAACGGACGACGGCGGTTTGTTGCCTTGGGCGATTCCTTCACCGAGGGCGTGGGGGACCGGAACGAGGCCCTACCGAACGGCGTCCGGGGCTGGGCCGACCGCGTCGCCGAGAAACTGGCCAAGGCCGAACCTGGCTGGGAGTATGCCAATCTTGCCGTGCGGAGCAAACGGCTCCGCCATATCGTCGAGGAACAATTGGACCGGGCCCTGGCCATGGAACCCACGCTCATCACCCTCTACGCCGGCGGAAACGACATCCTGGATTTCGGCACGGACATGGACCTCCTCATGGCCGAGTACGAAAGGCTCGTGGCCCGCCTCGCAGCCACGGGAGCTACGTTGGTCTTGTTCACGGGGTATGACGTCAAGGTCTCGGCCGTGCTGGAACCCTTCAAGAAGCGGAACGCCCTTTACAACGAACGCGTCCGCGAACTGGCCGCGAAATACGGGGCCGTGCTCGTGGACTATTGGTGTCTAGACGCCTACCACGACCGCCGGATGTGGGCCTCGGACCGCCTCCATATGTCCAAAGCCGGACACAAATACATGGCGTCGCAGGTCCTGGATCACCTCGGCGTACCGCACAAGTTCTCGCCCAAGGACTGGGAACCGCCGCAGCGGTTCAAGCTGCGCGACTGGGAACGTCGCCAGCGCCGCTGGGTGAACGACTGGGTCCTGCCTTTGTTCGGCCGGAAGCTTCGCGGCGTCACGCTCGGGGACAGCCTGCGCCCCCGATGGCCGGAGCTCGTGAAGGTGCCGCGGAAAGCCGGGCTGCGAAAACTCGCGGAACGCCAAGCCGCGGGGTCGGGCGCCGCCGGTACTGGAAGCAAGGCACAAGGACAAGCTCAAAACAACGGGGGGACATGACCATGGGCATGCATACACCGCTGCGATTCGTCGCGGTCGGAGATTCCTTCACCGAAGGCGTCGGCGACACCGACCTTCGCCTTCCCAACGATTGCCGCGGCTGGGCCGACCGTGTGGCCGAGGAACTGGCCAGGCATCGGCCGCGGACGCAGTACGCCAATCTGGCCCTCCGCGGCCGTCGGCTCAGGCAGATCGTGGTTGGACAACTTGAGCCGGCGCTCGCGATGGCTCCCACTCTGGTCAGTTTCCACGCCGGAGGCAACGATCTCCTCGGCGCACGACTGGACATGCGCACACTGGTCCGTGGATTCGAGGACGCCGTTGCCCGGATCGTGCAAACTGGTGCCCAAGTCCTGCTGTTCACTGAGTACAACGTGCCGCTCTCGCCGGTGTTGGAGCCGCTCAAGCTGCGCACGGCCGTTTTCAACAAGCACATCCGCCGCATTTCCGCAGCCTACGGAACACTTCTGGTGGACCATTGGTGCTTCGAAAAGTACCAGGACCGCCGGATGTGGGCTCCGGACCGGCTGCACATGTCCGGCATCGGACACGAATACATGGCGAAGAAGGTCTTGGAGGTGTTGGGCGCCGCGCACTCGCTGGGCTCACCGGTGCTTGGAGCCCTGCAACCGCGGAGCCGCGCCGAGATCATGGCCGACAACGCCGCGTGGCTCAGGCGCGATGTGGCACCCTGGCTTTCGCGTCGTTTCAGGGGAGTTTCGAGCGGCGATCACTTGAGCGCACGCTGGCCGGTGGTCTTGCCAGCGTCACGCCTGACAACTTTTTGGGATGGACGGGCATCGCAGCAGCCGAATTTCCGGGGTTCTCGCCGAGGCGAGGCGCCAAAAATGTGCTCTGCGTGACGCCCAGGACCCGCAATGAGGCTAGTCCAGCAGGTTTTCGAAACCCGTGGATGCCGTGGTGACCGTGAATTCGATGATCTCGAAGTCGGCCACTCCGTTGACGTAGAACGGATCCGTGGCCAGGGAAGCGTCCAGTGTTGCACGATCGACGTTGGACAACAGCACGCCCCCGATGGCTGGAACGCGACGTCCGGACGCAACGAAAGTGCCGGCGTCGAACGCTTCTTTGACCCAATCCATGTGTGCAGGGCGGTGGAAATCGACGATCTCGTCGGGAACTTTGTATGTCAGCGAAACGACGAACATGCCGCCCAGCCTACAACGCGGAGGACGGCCAACGGGCCGCCCTCCGAAACCGCAAGCGTTACGGCAGGAGCTTGATTGCGGAGTTCCAGTTGTAGTCGGGGTGGGCTTCGCTGATCTGCAGGGTCATGACGAGCAGTTGGAAGGCTTCGAGCTCACGCGAGCGGCGCAGCGGCCCGACGTTCACCGGGCGCAGCCCGGCGCCTTTGACGAAGTCGACGACGGCGGCAGTCGCCTCGGCATCGTCGCCCGCCACCAGCACGTCGAGGGTCTGGCCGTCCACTTCGCCGTCACCGAGAGTGGCTGCGAAGACGGTGTTGAACGCCTTGACCACCGACGCGCCCGGGACCAGGGCCTGGAGTTCTTCGGCTGCCGAGGTTCCGGCGGGGACGGTGAGGGAATCGAAGGTCTCGAAGTTCACGGGGTTGGAGATGTCCACGATCGTCTTGCCGTTGAGCGCTGAGCCATAGGAAGAAAGGACTGTTTTGGAGGCTTCGAACGGAGTGGCCAGCACCACGACGCTGCCTTCCACCGGGGATCCCGTGATGCCTGAGGTTCCGTTGACCGTCGCCGCAAGCGCAGCTGCGGAGCCTGCGTCGCGGCTGAGGACCTGGATGCTCTTGCCTGCCACGGCCGCGCGGGCCGCAATGCCGGACGCCATGTTGCCGGTGCCGATGATGGTGATGTCAGTCATTGTTGTTTCCTTTGCTTGAGTGCTCATGTTTGATTCACATTCATTTACTTGAAGCTTCAACTAAAATAATAATGACCTTAAGTTGAAGTGTCAAGCATTGATTTCCTTCTAAGATGAACCCATGACCGAACCGCGCTGGCTCAACGCCGACGAACGCCGTGCCTGGCTGGCCCTCCTCAGTATCAACACACTGCTGCCAGCAGCTCTGGACACCCAACTGCAAGCGGCCGGCAAATTGTCGCTGTTCGACTACAACGTGCTCGCCATGTTGTCCGAAGCGGAGGGGCGGTTCCTGCCGATGAGTGAGCTTGCCGCCCGCACCAGCGCTTCCTTGTCGAGGCTGTCGCACGTCGTCACCAAGCTGCAGAGACGCGGCTGGGTGGAGCGCGAGGCCCATCCGGGCGATGCCCGTGTCACTGTGGCGCACCTGACGGAGGCCGGCATGGACACCATCGTGTCCCTCGCCCCGGGGCATGTGGATGCCGTTCGCGCCTTGATGTTGGACGCCATGACCGACGACGACGTTGCGGACCTCGCGCGGATCGGCGAGAAGATCGTGGCCCGGTTGGACGACGATCACTGGATCCTGCGCGAACGCTAAGCCGCGGCCGGCTACGAGCACGGCCGCGGCGACAGCCGTGCCGCTGCGTAGTCGGCGCCGCGCGTGACGGCCGCCCCGCACTGATGAAAGACTGACGCCATGGATTTTTCTGCCCGGTATGTGGCATTGGGTGACTCGTTCACCGAAGGACTTGGCGACGCCGACCCCTCGCGCCCCAACGGAGTGAGGGGATGGGCGGATCTCGTTGCCCATCAACTGGCTCAAAGCAACGACAACTTCGGTTACGCCAATCTGGCCATCCGCGGCAAGAAGCTCCGTCAAGTCATGGCAGAGCAGGTCGATGCCGCCGTCGCGCTTCAACCGACGCTGGTAACCCTGTACGCGGGAGCGAATGACATCTTCCGCCCCAAAGTCGATATCGACAGGCTCATGGCGGAATACGAAGCCGGCATTGAGAAACTAAGCGCCACCGGAGCCACGTTGCTTCTCTTTACGGGTTTCGACGCCCGCAGCTCCAAGGTTTTCGGGACCATGCGCGGACGCACCGCGATCTACAACGAATTGTTGCGGGAAATCGCCGAAAACCACGGTGCGCTGCTGGTGGACTATTGGCGCTTCAGCGAATACCACGACTGGCACATGTGGGCGCAGGACCGGATGCACATGTCCACTGCTGGTCATATCAACATGGCCAACCGGGTCCTGGCCGTCCTGGAGCACGAAGGTTCCCTTGAGGTCCCGCCGCCCGTCACACAACCGCAGCTTGCGCGGGTGGAAGCTTTGTGGGCCAACGCGCGTTGGGCCCGTGAACACGCCGCCCCGTGGGTCGTCCGCCGCGTTACGGGCAAGTCTTCAGGTGACAACCTCAGCCCGAAGTACCCCCAGCTCACCCGGCCCTAACTGTTCCGAGGAGCGAGGTTCCGGAAGCCCTGCGTGGCGAGCAGTCCGCCGTCGTTCTTCACAGCGAGTACGTCCACATCCCAGTGGGAGGTCGCCAGCTCGAGGGTCCGGGCGCCGCCGGCCATGATGGCGGTGGCCAGGACATCAGCCGTGATGATGTCGGCCGCTGCCACCGAAACCTGGCGGAACCCTTCATCCCGGGCGGCTGGGAGGCCCGCAGACCAAATGTGGTGGCCGCGTTCGCCGGTCCCGGAGGTCGCCAGCGCGTGCTTTCCCCTGTTGCCAAAGCTGTGCCCGACCAGCGGAAACGCGGTCAGGAGCGTCGTCCGGTCCTCCGGATCAACGATCCCCGCCAGCCACGGCCGCGTACCGCCCGGCGTCGGCGAACCGTCCACGAGGACGTCCCCGCCCGCATTGAGGCACCAATCCTTCAAGCCCAGCGCGAGCAGTGACGTTCCGGCTTCCCGTATGGCATGTGCCTTGACGATCCCCGCCAAGTCCACGACACCGTCGGGCCGCTCCGCCGTGAACGCACCTTCCGTGAGGGTGCGCCATTCTGCCGCCTCGACATACAGCCGGCGCATGTCCGCCGAGGCATTCATCAGGGTCAGCTCGCCCCGCGCCATCGCGATCGCCTCCGAGTCGGGACGGTAGAGACTGAACGTCCGGTCCAGCCTGTTGAACAACTGCTCGACGACGGCGGTGGCCGCCTCGAGTTCTTCCACCGCAGCTTGGGGAGCGGTCCCTGGAGCAGCTGGGATGGCGAGGCTCACCACAGTGCCCATGCTGGTGAACGTCCGGGAACGAAGGCGGGGCTCCGCACTGCCCTGTCCGGGCCCGTTGGGCTTAGAAATGGGCTGCATCGAGAGCCGCCTGGAGCGATGTCAAATAGGCCTCGCTGGTAAAGGTGGCCCCGCCGATGGTCTGCACGTTCGCCGACTGGGCGCTCAGCACCTCGGATCGTAGAAGGGGTGCTGCCCTGGCGCTGATCTGGACGGATCGTTGCTCTTGGTCAGTCAGATGCAGGGCTGTGACATCCGTGATCACTCCGGCCTTGATGGTCACCTGGACCTGCACTGTTCCGAAGCGGGTCTCCACTGCGGTTCCTGCGTAGGTGCCGCCCGCCTTGGCCGAAGCTCCCAGGGTGGAACTGGAACTGGAGCCCGTGCTGGAACTCGAGCCGGCTCCGGTTCCCGAGGACGATCCGGAAGCGCTGCTCCCGGTGGTTCCCTTCGCCGTCGAGCCCGTACCTGAGGCCGTCCCGCCGGCGGTTCCGGCTGTGTTTCCGGCTGCGGAGGTCGTGACCGCCGATGCGTTCGATTCCGTCACCTGCGCGCCCGCCTGCCAACCGACCAGGAGGATGGCCGCCGACGCTAGCGCTGCTGAAATTCCTGCCCTGAGTCTCACCAGTCAAACCTTTCGTAGTGGAGTTGTTCCTCCCGCACGCCGGACGCTTTTGCCTCAGCCAGCACTAGGCGGGCCAAGCTGACGGGCCGCAGATGTAGACATCCGCGTCGGTGATGTCCGGTACGAAGTCCCGCAGCCGCGAGGTGCCGGCAGAAGCGGGCAGCCAGGCGCTTTGAGTATTCGCGGAGCGTGGGCCGGTCAGATGGAAGAGCGTGGCGCCCCGCTTCCGGCACAATTCCAGGATCTCGTCGCCTAGGAACAGCTCTTCCGTGCTGCTGCAGCGCAACAGCACGGTCGCCTGGCCGGGCGCGAACGGCGTCGATTCCAGGAGCGCACGGAGGGGGGTGATCCCGATTCCAGCCCCGATCATCACGACGTGTTCCCGGCTTCGGGCTGCTGTGCTGAAGACCCCGTACGGACCTTCGATGGCTACTTTCGTTCCCGGTTTGAGGGAGGCGAGGCGGGCCGATCCGGCCCCCAGATTCCGGACGGTGATCCGCAAGGTGGGCTGCCGCGATGATTTCCCGACCTGTGGTTCCGCCGACAGGCTGAACGGATGCGCTTGCCACCACATGCCGGGAGCGAGGAAGCGCCACACGAAGAACCGGCCGCCGTTTCCCGACAATTCGTTCAACCGCAGGCCGCTCATTTCGATGCTGAAGACGCCGGGCACAAGGGGCACCACCCGCCGCACGGTCAGCTGATGGCGGTAGGTGGCTATCACCGGCCGGGCAATACGGAACCAAGCCAGCGCCGAGCCTGTTCCGATGTAGAGCAACAGCCAGTACCAGCGCTGCCAAGTGCCTTCGGCGAACAAGCCGCCCACACTGAACTGGTGCGGAAGGGCTACTGCTACGGCCAAATACGTGAGCAGGTGGACGAAGTACCAGAATTCGTAGGGAAAGCGGTGCCGAACAGCCACAAGCGAGGTGACCACCACGGCAATGAACAGAGCCATGGATACGAACGCCAGCCACATATCGGGTACCAGGGTCCAGAGTGCGACGGCCTCGCTCACGGGGTTCAGTCCTTCGGCCATGCCGTAGCCGGTTGCCAGGAGAAGTCCGTGTGCCAGCAACAGGTAGAGCGCCGGTTTGCCTAGCTTCCGGTGGAACTCCAACGCCCTGTCATGCCCGACCGCTCCGTCCACGAACGGCAGGCGTGCCGCGAGGAGAAGCATCAGGAAGACCAGATCCATGCCGGCAAGCCCGGCCAGGATCCCGACGGCGGTGACCGCCTGGGTGAGGTTCCCGACGGACGACATCCCGCCGTCGGCGAGCCACAAAGCCAACGCCGCTGCGAGGGAAGCCCACAGCGCAACCGTGAGCATGTCCGTCCGGAACATGCGTCGGCGGTGCTGCGCAGCGAACCTTCCCCTGGTGGGATTGCGCCGCGCGGGCACTGGAGGCTGACCCGGGGACGTACCCACACGTTGGCCTGGGGAGGCGAGGAGTTGTGACTTCATGTCTCAAGATTGAACTCTCAACCTTTCGTTCTCCTGTGAAGGGCCTAGCCCCCTCTTATGAGTTGGGCGAGTTGGTTCTTATACACCCGATTGGTCTTAATTTCCCCCAGCCCCTAGACTTATTAGGCGCTAGGTGGCGCGGAGCGTGTGCAATTGCTCCGGTTGGCGGTGACTGTTGGTAACAACGGGATATCCGCGGGCCGGTAGTTAGGGGCTCAAGTTGCGTGCATTCCAGTATTCGCCCAGTATTCCGGCTTGTTGTCCGGACCCACTACCTTCGCCGCAGCGGTGATCATTGGCTGGTTTCAGTCGAGGGATCCAGCCTGCGGGAACTACCGAAAACGGTGTGGACTGGTTGCGGACGTCGCCTATTGCACGGGAAGCAGGAACTCTGCTGGCCGTTTCATTTTATTTTTTAGGAGAGTCGTCATGGCAGCAAACTGCCAGGTGACCGGAGCCGAGCCGGGCTTTGGACACAGCATTTCGCACTCGCACCGTCGCAACAAGCGTCGGTTCGACCCCAACATCCAGAAGAAGCGCTACTGGGTTCCGTCCCTGCGCCGTAATGTCACGCTGACCCTGTCGGCCAAGGGCATCAAGACCATCGACGTTCGCGGCATCGACGCAGTCGTCGCCGAAGTTCTGGCTCGTGGGGTGAAGCTCTAGTGGCAAAAGACAAGGACGTACGTCCGATCATCAAGCTGAAGTCGACTGCGGGAACCGGTTACACCTACGTAACCCGCAAGAACCGTCGTAACGACCCGGACCGTCTGGTCCTGAAGAAGTACGACCCCAAGATCCGCCAGCACGTCGAATTCCGAGAGGAGCGCTAAACATGGCTAAGAAGTCCAAGATTGCTCGCAACGAGCAGCGCAAGGTCATCGTTGAGCGTTACGCTGCCAAGCGTCTCGAACTGAAGAAGACCCTGGTTGACATCAACGCGACTGACGAAGCACGCGAAGAAGCTCGCCTCGGCCTGCAGAAGCTGCCCCGCAACGCCTCCCCGATCCGTCTGCGTAACCGCGACATCATCGACGGCCGCCCGCGCGGTACCTTCCAGAAGTTCGGTATCTCCCGTGTTCGCTTCCGCGACATGGCTCACCGTGGTGAGCTCCCGGGCATCACCAAGTCTTCCTGGTAATCCAGAAGCACTAGGAGGGCCGGCAACCGTTTGGTTGCCGGCCCTTCTTGCGTTTAAGGCGCCCGTTTCCGGGTTTTGATGCGGAGGGTCTCCGGCTTTGCGATTAAGTGGTGCAGCACACAGTGCCGAATTACGACGCCGGTGGCTTCTTTTTGCGCGCAACCGGCTGTTTTGTCCCGGATTACCGCGGTTCTTGGTCGCCTGAGGGGTGATTTGCGTGGGGTCTTGTGGGTGTGTAAAGTAGTTCGAGTCGCCGCCGCTGATGCGGAAAAATTGCGACAGACTCCCTTCCAAATGGAAACCAAATTCTTGGTTCGCTTTTGTGCGTTCCGGTGCGGTTTCCGGGGGTCTCGGATGGTGTTTTGTCCGGCGCGGTTCCCGGTTCGGGAGTTGTGCGGAGAGGGCGGGTCTGGTAAGTTTGGGAAGTTGCTCCGGAGCGATCCTGGACCCTGTTGTGGGTGTGGGTGGTGCCGGGTGTGTCTGTTGTTTGAGAACTCAATAGTGTGCCAAGTTTGTTGATACCGATTTGTTTTTATGAATTGGTTGTTTTGGCTGGTTCTGTGTCGCTTCGGTGGTGCGGGGCTGGTTTTTTACAGCTGGTTTCAAATTTTGTGCAGCTCTTCCGTCGTTATTTCCGGTGGTTGTGGTTGTGTCTGTTTTTGTTTTACTTCAACGGAGAGTTTGATCCTGGCTCAGGATGAACGCTGGCGGCGTGCTTAACACATGCAAGTCGAACGATGATCCGGTGCTTGCGCCGGGGATTAGTGGCGAACGGGTGAGTAACACGTGAGTAACCTGCCCTTGACTCTGGGATAAGCCTGGGAAACTGGGTCTAATACCGGATATGACTGCTCCGCGCATGCGGTGGTGGTGGAAAGCTTTTGCGGTTTTGGATGGACTCGCGGCCTATCAGCTTGTTGGTGGGGTAATGGCCTACCAAGGCGACGACGGGTAGCCGGCCTGAGAGGGTGACCGGCCACACTGGGACTGAGACACGGCCCAGACTCCTACGGGAGGCAGCAGTGGGGAATATTGCACAATGGGCGGAAGCCTGATGCAGCGACGCCGCGTGAGGGATGACGGCCTTCGGGTTGTAAACCTCTTTCAGTAGGGAAGAAGCGAAAGTGACGGTACCTGCAGAAGAAGCGCCGGCTAACTACGTGCCAGCAGCCGCGGTAATACGTAGGGCGCAAGCGTTATCCGGAATTATTGGGCGTAAAGAGCTCGTAGGCGGTTTGTCGCGTCTGCTGTGAAAGACCGGGGCTCAACTCCGGTTCTGCAGTGGGTACGGGCAGACTAGAGTGATGTAGGGGAGACTGGAATTCCTGGTGTAGCGGTGAAATGCGCAGATATCAGGAGGAACACCGATGGCGAAGGCAGGTCTCTGGGCATTAACTGACGCTGAGGAGCGAAAGCATGGGGAGCGAACAGGATTAGATACCCTGGTAGTCCATGCCGTAAACGTTGGGCACTAGGTGTGGGGGACATTCCACGTTTTCCGCGCCGTAGCTAACGCATTAAGTGCCCCGCCTGGGGAGTACGGCCGCAAGGCTAAAACTCAAAGGAATTGACGGGGGCCCGCACAAGCGGCGGAGCATGCGGATTAATTCGATGCAACGCGAAGAACCTTACCAAGGCTTGACATGAACCGGTAACGCCTGGAAACAGGTGCCCCGCTTGCGGTCGGTTTACAGGTGGTGCATGGTTGTCGTCAGCTCGTGTCGTGAGATGTTGGGTTAAGTCCCGCAACGAGCGCAACCCTCGTTCTATGTTGCCAGCGGTTCGGCCGGGGACTCATAGGAGACTGCCGGGGTCAACTCGGAGGAAGGTGGGGACGACGTCAAATCATCATGCCCCTTATGTCTTGGGCTTCACGCATGCTACAATGGCCGGTACAAAGGGTTGCGATACTGTGAGGTGGAGCTAATCCCAAAAAGCCGGTCTCAGTTCGGATTGGGGTCTGCAACTCGACCCCATGAAGTCGGAGTCGCTAGTAATCGCAGATCAGCAACGCTGCGGTGAATACGTTCCCGGGCCTTGTACACACCGCCCGTCAAGTCACGAAAGTTGGTAACACCCGAAGCCGGTGGCCTAACCCTTGTGGGGGGAGCCGTCGAAGGTGGGACCGGCGATTGGGACTAAGTCGTAACAAGGTAGCCGTACCGGAAGGTGCGGCTGGATCACCTCCTTTCTAAGGAGCACCATTATCATTCCCGTGGTTGCCGCATGGTGGCTGTGGGGGTGTGTGGAAGCAAAGCCCATTGCGCAGGCGTCTGTTCTGCGGTGGGTGCTCATGGGTGGAATATCAGCAGATAGCGGCCGGTTGGTTCTTTCCCCCCCTAGTACGGATGCTTTCGAGTGTCCTGGAACGGTGCGGGTGGGGGTGAGCCGGTTTTTCGTGTTTGGCACACTGTTGGGTCCTGAGGCAACAGGGCCGTGGCGTGGGGTGCGTGGCCTGTTTGGGTTTGCGTGTCTTTTGTCGCGGGTTTGGGTGTTTCTGGTTTCCTGGCTGCATGGTCCGTGCGTTGGTGGCCGTCCCTGTTTTTGGGGTGGTTGGTGCGGGGGTGTGGTACGGGGTTGTTGTTTGAGAACTACATAGTGGACGCGAGCATCTAGGCACGCGCATGGTCATTGCTTCCTTTCGGGGGTGGTGGGGTGTGTGTGTCTTACAGCAATTTCTTTTTATGAACCTGGATCCGGCCGCGTGGTGCATCCTTTCGGGGTGTGTGGCGTGGCGTGGTTTCCGTGGTTCTCTCGAGAAGTTTTTTGATCTTGTGTGGTCAAGTTTTTAAGGGCACACGGTGGATGCCTTGGCATTAGGAGCCGAAGAAGGACGTAGGAATCTGCGATAAGCCTGGGGGAGTTGATAACCGAACGGTGATCCCAGGATGTCCGAATGGGGAAACCCCGCCAGACGCGTTTTTCGTGATCTGGTGACCCGCATCTGAACACATAGGGTGCGTGGGGGGAACGCGGGGAAGTGAAACATCTCAGTACCCGCAGGAAGAGAAAACAAGAGTGATTCCGTTAGTAGTGGCGAGCGAACGCGGATGAGGCTAAACCGTTCCATGTGTGATAGCCGGCGGGCGTTGCATGGGCGGGGTTGTGGGACTTTCCGTACTGGTTCTGCCGGACCGGTGGGGTGAGAGTGCAGACATAGGTGAACGGTCTTGAAAGGCCGGCCGGAGAGGGTGTTAGCCCCGTAACCGTAATGTTGTGTGCCGCCTGGAGAGGATCCCAAGTAGCACGGGGCCCGAGAAATCCCGTGTGAATCTGTCAGGACCACCTGATAAGCCTAAATACTTCCTAATGACCGATAGCGGACCAGTACCGTGAGGGAAAGGTGAAAAGTACCCCGGGAGGGGAGTGAAACAGTACCTGAAACCGTGTGCTTACAATCCGTCGGAGCAACCTTGTAGTTGTGACGGCGTGCCTTTTGAAGAATGAGCCTGCGAGTTAGTGTTACGTCGCGAGGTTAACCCGTGTGGGGTAGCCGTAGCGAAAGCGAGTCTGAACAGGGCGAGTGTAGTGGCGTGATCTAGACCCGAAGCGGAGTGATCTACCCATGGCCAGGTTGAAGCGACGGTAAGACGTCGTGGAGGACCGAACCCACTTCAGTTGAAAATGGAGGGGATGAGCTGTGGGTAGGGGTGAAAGGCCAATCAAACTCCGTGATAGCTGGTTCTCCCCGAAATGCATTTAGGTGCAGCGTTGCGTGTTTCTTGCCGGAGGTAGAGCTACTGGATGGCCGATGGGCCCTACAAGGTTACTGACGTCAGCCAAACTCCGAATGCCGGTAAGTGAGAGCGCAGCAGTGAGACTGTGGGGGATAAGCTTCATAGTCGAGAGGGAAACAGCCCAGACCACCAACTAAGGCCCCTAAGCGTGTGCTAAGTGGGAAAGGATGTGGAGTTGCGAAGACAACCAGGAGGTTGGCTTAGAAGCAGCCATCCTTGAAAGAGTGCGTAATAGCTCACTGGTCAAGTGATTCCGCGCCGACAATGTAGCGGGGCTCAAGTACACCGCCGAAGTTGTGGATTTCAGATAGTAGACAAGCCTTCGTGGTTCAGTCGTCTGGAGTGGTAGGGGAGCGTCGTGTGGGCGGTGAAGTCGCGGTGTAAACCAGCGGTGGAGCCTACACGAGTGAGAATGCAGGCATGAGTAGCGAAAGACGGGTGAGAAACCCGTCCGCCGAATGATCAAGGGTTCCAGGGTCAAGCTAATCTGCCCTGGGTAAGTCGGGACCTAAGGCGAGGCCGACAGGCGTAGTCGATGGACAACGGGTTGATATTCCCGTACCGGCGAAGGACCGCCCATGCCAAGCGGGGGATACTAACCGCCCGGAGCCTGCCCAATCACCCTTGTGGTGTGCGGGTTTTGGCCGAGCGCGGGACCTGATCCCGGGAGGTAAGCGTATTAACAGGTGTGACGCAGGAAGGTAGCCGGGCCGGGCGATGGTTGCCCCGGTCTAAGGATGTAGGGTCAGCGATAGGCAAATCCGTCGCTGTGTCTTTGATGACGTTCCTGAGATCTGATGGGACCCCCGTCATGGGGGGATCCGGTGATCCTATGCTGCCTAGAAAAGCATCGGCGCGAGGTTCTAGCCGCCCGTACCCCAAACCGACACAGGTGATCAGGTAGAGAATACCAAGGCGATCGAGAGAATTATGGTTAAGGAACTCGGCAAAATGCCCCCGTAACTTCGGGAGAAGGGGGGCCCCAACCTTGAACACCACTTGCTGGTGGGAGGGGATCGGGGCCGCAGAGACCAGGGGGAAGCGACTGTTTACTAAAAACACAGGTCCGTGCGAAGTCGCAAGACGATGTATACGGACTGACTCCTGCCCGGTGCTGGAAGGTTAAGAGGACCGGTTAGCCGCAAGGCGAAGCTGAGAATTCAAGCCCCAGTAAACGGCGGTGGTAACTATAACCATCCTAAGGTAGCGAAATTCCTTGTCGGGTAAGTTCCGACCTGCACGAATGGAGTAACGACTTCCCCGCTGTCTCAACCATAAACTCGGCGAAATTGCAGTACGAGTAAAGATGCTCGTTACGCGCAGCAGGACGGAAAGACCCCGAGACCTTTACTATAGTTTGGTATTGGTGTTCGGAGTGGCTTGTGTAGGATAGGTGGGAGACGTTGAAGCCCGGACGCCAGTTCGGGTGGAGTCATCGTTGAAATACCACTCTGGTCACTTTGGACATCTAACTTCGGCCCGTGATCCGGGTCAGGGACAGTGCCTGATGGGTAGTTTAACTGGGGCGGTTGCCTCCTAAAAAGTAACGGAGGCGCCCAAAGGTTCCCTCAGCCTGGTTGGCAATCAGGTGTCGAGTGTAAGTGCACAAGGGAGCTTGACTGTGAGAGAGACATCTCAAGCAGGGACGAAAGTCGGGACTAGTGATCCGGCGGTACATTGTGGAATGGCCGTCGCTCAACGGATAAAAGGTACCTCGGGGATAACAGGCTGATCTTGCCCAAGAGTCCATATCGACGGCATGGTTTGGCACCTCGATGTCGGCTCGTCGCATCCTGGGGCTGGAGTAGGTCCCAAGGGTTGGGCTGTTCGCCCATTAAAGCGGTACGCGAGCTGGGTTTAGAACGTCGTGAGACAGTTCGGTCCCTATCCGCTGCGCGCGCAGGAAATTTGAGAAGGGCTGTCCTTAGTACGAGAGGACCGGGACGGACGAACCTCTGGTGTGTCAGTTGTACTGCCAAGTGCACCGCTGATTAGCTACGTTCGGATGGGATAACCGCTGAAAGCATCTAAGCGGGAAGCTCGCTTCAAGATGAGATTTCCATGCACCTCGTGTGTGAGAGGCCCCCAGCCAGACCACTGGGTTGATAGGCCGGATGTGGAAGACAGGACCAAAGACTGTTGAAGCTGACCGGTACTAATAGGCCGACAACTTACACCACACAAACACGATCACTGCTTGCGTCCACTATGTGGTTCCCGAACAACAACCCGCCACCGGTTTGTTGCTCCAGGAACCGAACAACTGAATAACAACACCACCGAACCCCTCAAACGGGTTTGGACAAGTTGTAACCACCAGTCTTCCCGCCCCGCACCCCGTGCGGCGGACCGGGTAACAGGGTTACGGCGGTCATAGCGTGGGGGAAACGCCCGGTCCCATTCCGAACCCGGAAGCTAAGACCCACAGCGCCGATGGTACTGCACCCGGGAGGGTGTGGGAGAGTAGGACACCGCCGGACAACCATTAACGGTCAGGCCCCGACACCACGTGTCGGGGCCTGCACCCATTTAACACCCCAACCCCAGGCCAGGGACCCGGCCTCACGGGCAAACCCCGGCTCACGTATGTGCCGGAAAACCCAAACCCCGGCTCACCCATGAGCCGGAAAACCCAAACCCCGGCTCACGTATGACCCGGAAATCCCAAACCCCGGCTCACCCATGAGCCGGGCCGGCCAGTGCCCCCACCCGCCCTCAGCGGAAGTGAGCGGGCGTCGGGCCGGGACCGGTTGTATGTGAGCGGGCGTCGGGCCGGGACCGGTTGTATGTGAGCCGGCGTCCCGCCGGAACCCCCTATACGTGAGCGGGCGTCCGGTCAGGACCCGGCATATGTGAGCGGGCGTCCGCCCAGAACCCCCTATAAGTGAGCGAGGATCGAGGGTCGGGGAGTTCGCCCGCGGCGGAATTGAGCCCCAAAAGCGCCCGAAATAGGGTGAATTTGGTCAAAAAAGCGCGGAAACACGCGGAATTTGCTGGCTGCGTCCTCCCAAGCTGGTAAGTTTTCGAACAGTGGCTCGCACGCATGCCGTGTGTGAGCTCCAAAATCGTAAAGTCCAGGAGGACACAAATGGCTAAGAACCGTAGCGAACTGGTTTCCGAGGTAGCTGGCAAGGCTGGCACCAGCCAGGCTGCAGTCAACTCCGTGCTCGATGCCCTGTTCGAAGTTTTCGAGACTTCCGTCGCCGCTGGCGAGAAGATCACCATTCCGGGCTGGCTCGCCATCGAGCGCACCGACCGCGCAGCCCGCACGGGCCGCAACCCGCAGACCGGCGAGACCATCCAGATCGCCGCTGGCCACAGCGTCAAGCTGACCGCCGGCTCCAAGCTGAAGGCAGCTGTCGCCAAGAAGTAAGACACTTCGGCGAACGCCCTGAAAGGCGGCAACCTGCGGGTTGCCGCCTTTCTGCTTTAATCCGCTCGATTCGCCGCGCCGCCGACGTTAGCGGACAATGGATAGGTGCCATCAGCCAAATCTCCCGCCACTGCCCCTTCGCCCGCTTCCAAGCCGGGAACCAAGGCAGGCGCTTCCGTGGAAGGGATCTCCTTGCCGTGGCAGCTGGCGGGCTTCGCTGCGCTCTTCCTGGCTCTCGCGGGTGCTCTGATCTTCTCGGCGCCTCGGCCGCGCGGCAGGTCTCTGATCCAGGCGCCTTGGTCCGCTGGGGCTGCCCGTCGCCAAAGCCATTCACAACGTGTTACTGTGTGGCGACTGTGATCGGCGGCTGATCTTCGCCGTCATTATCCTTCCCAAGCACACCTCCCGATCCAGGGGCGACGATGCCCCTGAACACCCCGCGTTCACCCGTGCTTTGGCCGTAGCGGCAGCAGCAGGCGCCGTCTGGACGCTCTCCGCTGTCGCGGTCCTTGTGCTGACCTACGCGGATGTGGCCGGGCAGAGCCTCTCCGGGGACGCGCAGTTCACTGCTTCGCTCGTCTACTTCATGACGGACATCCAGACGGGCCAGGCGTGGCTCGCGGTGACGATCATCGCGGCGATTGTCACGACGGCGCTGTTCGGCGTCCGCTCGTTGGCGGGCCTGGCGCTGACGCTTGTCTTGGCCTTCGGCGGACTGGTGCCGAGCGCACTGATCGGCCACTCCGCGAGTTCCAGCGACCATGAGGGCGCCATCAATTCGCTTGGCCTTCACTTGGTGGGCGTATCCACCTGGGTGGGCGGCATCATCATGCTTGCTGTCCTCTCGAGCCTCCTGCGGGGTTCCAAGGCAACAGGCACCAAGGACATTACCGAGCAGACGCTCCGCCGGTTCTCCGCTTTGGCAGGCTTTGCCTTCGTGCTGGTCTTCGCCTCGGGGGTCGTCAACGCGAGTATTCGTGTCACCAGCTTTTCGGCCTTGGTCGGCACCCCCTATGGGCAGATCATCCTGGCGAAGGCGTTGGCCACTGTTGTCCTCGGCGGCATTGGTTTCATGCATCGCCAGTGGGTGATCCCCCAGCTGGGCCGCAAGTCCATGACAACGCGTCGCGTGCTGTGGCAGCTGGTGTTGGTTGAACTTCTGGTGATGGGCGCGACGTCGGGACTCGCCGTCGCGCTGGCTAGTTCGGCACCGCCGCTGCCCACCACTTACGCGCCCGACGCTTCGCCGGCATTTATCCTGTCCGGTTACGAGCTGCCGCCCGAGCTGACGCCCGCGCGCTGGCTGACTGAGTGGCGCTTCGACTGGCTTTGGGTGGCTGTGGCCCTTTTCGGCGCGGCGAGCTACATCCTTGGCGTGGTCAAGGTCCGCCGCCGCGGTGACTCCTGGTCATGGTTCCGCGCCGTGAACTGGATGATCGGCCTGATAGTCCTGACGTACATCACGTCCGGACCGCCGTCGGTCTATGGTCGCGTACTGTTCTCCGCGCACATGGTGGACCACATGGCGTTGACGATGGTGGCCCCGCTGTTCCTTGTCCTGGGTTCTCCCGTCACGTTGGCGCTGCGGGCACTGCCGTCGCGCGGCGAGGGATCGCGCGGGGACGGCTCACGTGGTCTTCGTGAGTGGATTCTGGTGTTTGTGCATTCGAAGTTCTCCCAGGTGGTGACCCACCCGCTGTTTGCCGCCGCGAACTTTGCCGGTTCGATCGTCCTGTTCTACTTCTCGGACGCGTTCGGCTGGGCGATGCGTGAGCACGTCGGCCATGAACTGATGAACCTGCACTTCTTGCTGACCGGCTACATCTTTGTCCTCACCATGATCGGCACCGACCCGCTGCCCCGACGGGCGCCTTACCCCATGCGGTTGCTCCTCTTGCTCGCCACGATGGGCTTCCACGCGTTCTTCGGCGTGTCCATCATGGGAGGCACCGGGCTGCTTGCTGCCGATTACTTCGGCAACCTCGGCCGGACTTGGGGGCAATCGGCTTTGCTGGACCAGCAGACAGGCGGCGCCGTGGCCTGGGGAATCGGCGAAGTCCCCACCTTGCTGGTGGCGATCGGCGTCGCGGTCATGTGGTCGCGTTCGGACGCGCGGGAGACCAAACGCACCGACCGGGCGGCCGACAGGAATAACGACGCCGACCTTAATGCTTACAACGATATGTTTGCGCGGCTTGCAGACCGCGATGCGAAACTGACTGATCGGGATTTCAAGCAGCCCGAAAGCAAGACCAACCTGGAAGGACGCTGATGAGCGAATCCGTACGCACCCAACTGCGTGTCCGCGCCTCTGAACTGGTGGGCCGTGGCTGGCTCAACACGGGCGGGAAGTCCCTGGACCTGGAAGCCCTGCGCGGCAAGATCGTGCTGCTCGACTTCTGGACGTTCTGCTGCATCAACTGCCTGCATGTCCTCGATGAGTTGCGCCCGCTCGAGGAAAAGTACTCCGATGTCCTGGTGACGGTCGGCGTGCACTCTCCCAAGTTCGAACACGAAGCCGATCCCGTGGCCCTCGCGTCCGCCGTGGAGCGCTACGAAATCCACCACCCCGTCCTGGACGACCCAGAGCTCGCCACGTGGAAGGCCTACACGGCCCGCGCCTGGCCGACGCTGGTGGTGGTTGATCCCGAGGGCTACATCGTGGCGCACCTGTCCGGTGAGGGCCACGCAGACGGCCTCGCCGTGCTTCTTGAAGAGCTGGTTGCCGAGCACGAAGCCAAGGGGACCCTCCACCGCGGTGACGGCCCCTACGTGGCTCCCGTCCCGACGTCGGGCACCCTGCGCTTCCCCGGCAAGGCGACCCAGCTGGACAACGGCAACTACCTTGTGGTGGATTCGGGCCACCACCGTTTGGTGGAACTTCGTCCAGACCTTGAGACCGTGGAGCGCGTCATCGGTTCCGGAACGAAGGGTTACCTGGACGGCGCGGCGGAAATTGCCCAGTTCAACGAGCCGCAGGGCGTGGCGGTGCTCCCGTCGTCGCTGGCCTGGCAGCTCGGGTACGAAGCAGTTGTCGCGGACACCGTGAACCACCGCCTCCGCGGCGTCACGCTCAGCTCCGGTTATGTGCAAACAGTTGCCGGCAACGGCGTGCAGCGCCTGCTCGACGCCGGCCCTGCCCGGGTGACGGAAAGCGGTGCCGGCGTTTGGGCTGAACACCACGACGCCGGTCCGGCTGACTTCGCGGCCGACGCCCTCGACGTCGGGGTACTGGGTGTCGGGACCGGGGTCTCTCTGTCCTCGCCGTGGGACGTGGTGTGGAGCGAGAAGCTGCAGCTTGTTGTCATCGCGATGGCCGGCACGCACCAGATCTTTGCCTTCGAGCCTCTTAGCGGCGAGGTCTCCATCCTGGCCGGCTCGGGCCTTGAAGGTTTGCTTGACGGAGCTGCCGAGGAAGCCTGGTTCGCCCAACCTTCCGGCCTGGCCGTGGATGCGGAAGACAACATCTGGGTGGCCGACTCCGAGACCTCGGCATTGCGCCGCCTGGTCCTTGGCGAAACCGGCGTGACCGTTGAGTCGGCAGTGGGCAAGGGCCTGTTCGATTTCGGCTTCCGGGACGGTGAGGCCACCGCGGCTCGCCTGCAGCATCCCCTGGGTGTCACAGTGCTCCCCGATGGCTCCGTCGCCATCGCAGACACCTACAACGGTGCCGTGCGGCGCTACGACCCCGCGACTAAGACGGTTTCCACCCTGGCGCGGGGGCTCGCCGAGCCGAGCGACGTCGTCGTGGTCTACCCGGAAGGCGGCGAACCGCTGCTGGTGGTGGTCGAATCCAACAAGCACCAACTGGTCCTGGTTCCCATCCCCAAGGAAGCCCAGCAGGTGGACGAGGGAGCATCCCAGACGCAGCGGCCAAAGAGTCCCGTGGCGCCGGGGAACCTGGAGCTCACCGTGCGCTTCACGGCCCCGACCGGCCAGAAGCTCGACGACCGCTGGGGCGACCCTACTCAGCTGAAGATTTCGTCGACCCCGCCCGAACTGCTGCTTTCCGGCGGTGGCACGTCCGTGGGGCTGCTGCGGACCCTCGAGCTGTCTGCCGACGTGCCTGAGGGGATCCTCCACATCACTGCCCGCGCGGCTGCCTGCGATGGCCCGGAGACCGAGGACGGCGAAATCCCCGATCACGCGGCGTGCCACCTCTACCAGCAGGACTGGGGCATCCCCGTGGTCCTGCAGGCCGACGGCGACTCCGAGCTGGTGCTTGACCTGCGCGGGATGGACTAGGCAGGGGCCGTTAACAGAGGCACAGCCTAGAAGCTCACCAGCGGGGTGACCGTGATGGTGTCCGCCCCTATGTCCAGACGTGTGGTGAAGCTGAAGTCGTGAACGGCGCTGAGGTCGCCGACTTGCCCGCTGAAGAGGTCGATTTCGCGGGCTGTGACCTTGGCTTTGCCGTTGAGGGGCGCCACGACCCACTGTCCGTTAAAGGGGTCGATGCTGACCTTGGGATACTCCGTGATCTGCCATTTGATGGTGCCATCCACCACCCGGCTGTTGGTCACGTGGTAGAACGGGCAGTCGGGCTGGAGCTTTTGCTGCTTGGTGGCGTCAGCGGCGCAGGTGTCCAGGAATTCCTTGACCTTGTCGCTCACCACCTTGATCATGGCGTCGGTGGGCTTGGTCAGAAGGTTGAGGGGTGCCTGAGGCAGGGCGCCCGTGGTTACCGAGGTGCTCGTAGTCGGCGCCGAGAAGTATTTGCCGGCGAGGCTGGCTTCGTACTGGCCGGGGTAAAACACGGCAAAGCTGTTTCGGCCATTGGGCAGGTTCACCGGGACGCCGTTCAGGGTCGCCTCGTTGGCGTTCACTACGGTGACCTCGATCGTCGGCAAGGATGACGGCACGAACGACCACTTGCCGAAGAACAGCCACTCGGTGCCCGTCCGTTCAAGCAGGAAGTCCGAGTGCAGCGCCTTGCCGTCGATCTGATAGTCCATGGGGACCGTCACCCGGTTGCCGCCACGGGATTCGGCGTTGCCGAGCTTGATATCGGTGATCTTCGACGCAGCCGTCTGAAGGGCGGTACCGTCCAGCATGGCGGCGTTGGCGTTGGGCACGGACGCGTGCAGGAGCCCGAGGGCTTCCCCGCCGTGCCCCTTCTGGAGGGCCGAGAGGTAATCGCGAACTTGCTGCTGCGGGCTGGCTATGGAGTTGCTCACCAGGTTGATCGAAACGATCGCAGCGGCCACGGCAAGCATCAGGCCGAGTAGCCACCCGGCCGCGGTCTTGACCAACGCTTGACTCAACTGCACGCCCTTTACGTTACCCGCCGGTTCAGCAATACCTCGTCATCCCTCCCCTCACGTGACAACTGAACATGCTTTTGGGGAAGGGCCCGACGGCGGGTGGCAGCTCCTTTTTAGCGGCGCCGGCGCGATGAGGTTCCGAACACTCCGCGGAGCAATTCCGGCCGTACTGCTTATGCCCGCTTGGCGTACCGGAGGTAGACGACGCCGTTGCCAAAGCGATGTTCGTCCAACAGTTCAAGGGTCAGGCCCACGCCGTCGGGGAGGAATTGCTTGCCGCCTCCGACGACGACCGGCGTGAGGAAGAGACAGAACTCGTCCACCAGTCCGGCCTTGATGGCTTGGGCGGCTAGAACCGTGCCACCAATGGACATGTCCTGCTCTGACGACTCTTTGAGCGCGCGGATGGCTCCGGCGTCGAACTCCCGCTCGAGGCGTGTCTTCGCGGTGGACGGACTCTCCAGACTCGTCGAGTACACGATCTTCTCCGCGGCACGCCAGATCTCCGCGTAGTCCCGCATGACCGGTGGCTCCTCGGAAAGGGACATGTCCTCCCATGCGGACATGACCTCGTACATTCGCCTGCCATAGAGGTATGTGCCGATGGGCCGCTCAAGGTCGTTGACGAAGCTGTGCACTTCTTCGTCCGGCATGCTCCAATCGAATTTTCCGTCGGCATCGGCTGTGTAGCCGTCCAGGGACATGATCCCTGCGTAGATCAGTTTCGTCATGCACAGACGGTACACACTCGCGACGGCAACGGTATAGTGCCCGGATGGATGACAAAGCGGTTCTGCTCAAATACCTGCGCGCCCGTCGCGCCGAGCTCCTCGCCAAGCTTGACGGACTCGACGAGTACGACGTCCGCCGGCCCATGACCCCCACCGGCACCAACCTCCTGGGACTGGTCAAGCATGTGGCCAGCGTGGAGCTGGGGTACTTCGGGGAAGTCTTTGGCCGGCCCAGCGGCCGGGACTTACCGTGGTTCGCCGACAATGCCGAAGCCGACGCGGACCTGTGGGTTCCCCCGGAAGAGAGCAGGGACGAGATCATCGAATTGCACCGGTTCTCGGCCGAGCACAGCGATGCAACCATCGAGTCGCTCCCACTCGACGCTCCCGGGGAAGTGCCGTGGTGGCCGGAAGAACGCCGACACGTGACGCTCCATCAGATCCTGGTGCACATGTGCGTCGAGACGGCCCAGCACTTGGGGCATGCCGACATACTTCGTGAGCTTATCGACGGTTCGGCAGGGAAAGGCCCCGGGGACCTGAATTTGTCACAGCGAAGCCCCGAAGAATGGGCCGATCACCGGGCCCGGATCGAAGCCGCGGCGCGCCAGGCCGGGCGTAGGCTCACGCCTGAGCGGGCACAAGATCCTTCGTGAACGCCAAGTGCTTGATCTCTTCCGGATCCGCGTCGACGTCGAACAGCGGGGTGTAGCCCGTGGCCAGGTACAGGTTCTTGGCTTCGGGCTGCCGCGGACCGGTGGTGAGGTAGATCCGGCGGTAGCCGCGCCGGGACGCCTCGGCCTCCAGTTCCGCGAGGACCACCCGGGCCAGCCCACGACGGCGGTGGGCCGAATGCGTCCAGATCCGCTTGAGCTCTGCCGTACCGGAGTCGTAGCGGCGGAATGCCCCGCCCGCTACGGTTTCGCCGCTCTCCTGCAGGATGAGCAGGGCGCCGTGGGGTGCGGCAAACTCGCCGGCCGGGTACCTGTTGAGCTCCTCGGCCGCGCCACCGCTGCCGAAGAGGTCCCCGTAGCGCGTGGTGTATTCGACGGCGAGTTCGTCCAGAAGGGGCTTGACCCGTGGATCGCGCATGGGCAGGGTCAGGACGGAAAGGCCCGACGACGGCAGGGTTGGCGTTGTTTTCATGACATGCCTTTCGTGAATTTCCCCAACTAGTCCCCACCGCCACCCTCGCCTCGCAAGCTCGGCCAGGGAACCCTGGCGGCGTGGGCCCTCGCAGTTGTTGTCGTTTTGAGGCGTCAAAACGACAACAACTGCGAGCTAGTTGGGTGGCCGGTGCTTGGGTGAGGGGCGGAGAGTTCGGTCAGGAGGCGGCGGGCCAGGGCGTCATTCTCCCGGAACGATGCAGCGTTCGTTCCGGGCCGCGCGAACGCACCGGCGCCCCAACCCGAGGTCCACGGTCCGACGGCGAAGAGGCCCGCCTGCCGTCCGCCGTCGGGAGCCAGGACTTCGTGCGAACTCGAGACCAACAGCTTACCGGTGGAGTGCGGGCCGTCCGAGGTGAGGAGCGACTGTTCGGTGCCCCGACCGGCGTCGTGCAGGTCCGCCAGCGCGGGGTTGGCCGATCGCACCACCGACGGCGACGGCAACCGTGCCTCGATGTACGCCGCTGCGTCCACCACCACGGGCGATTGGAAGGAACCGGCCACGAAACGGCCGCTGGCCTCGTCCGGGCGCACCCACATGCCCGAACCCAGGAACTGCAGCAATCCGGCCCGGTGCAGGGCGAGGATTTCGCGCAGCCGGTGGGGCGGCGGGCCGGAATCCACGAAGCTGAAGAAACCGTGCCACCACCCGTGCACCGCTTGCTGGGAGCGCGAATTGAGCCGCTCCTGCGGGACCAACCGGCCGAGTTCCATGTAGACGCGGAGCAAGGCCGTGAACAGGGCCAAGGTTTCCGAATGGTTCGGGCTGGTACGGAGGTTGAGGTCACGTTCGATGTAGCTCACCACGGATCGTTGCACGGCTGCATGGTCCGCGAAGGCGCAGCCGCTGAAAGGCTGGTCCAGGGCTTCGAGGTCGAGCCGGAGGGAGGGTTCCGGGATGGCCGCGGCCACGAGGTCTTCGCGTTCGCAGCTGTACCAATCCAGGGCATCGAATTGCGCCGAAAATTCCTCCCAGCCGCCGTGGACCCGTTCCGGATAGCCGGTGAAGAGCTCGCGGTAATAGGCGTAGCCGGCGTCCTTGGCGATGAGCGGCCAGAGCTGGGTCCGGAAATCCAGCTCCTCGTGGGCGGCGAGCAGCGATTCCACAGCGGCGGCGGTTAAGTACCGGGGCAGGCCGACGGGTTCCCCTCGCAGGGTCGACGAGATCTTGGAGTGGTAGGGGACTCCGCGCCGCGAGCCTGCCCAGAGTCTCGGTTCGGCGCCGGACGGCACATAGTCCAGGCCGCCGTCGGGCCTGTCTTCGAAGCGGCCGCCGCGGCCCTCGAACAAGAGCACCAGAAGGTCCACGAACGCGAGTCCCATGCCCGAGACCAGGACGTCCTGGCCGGGTGCGATCGCCGAATAATCGACGTCGGTGGTGTACGACGGCGCCGCGTGGAATCCGCCGTGGCGGGCGGCGAAATCGGCCAGCCGCGCTGATTCCGGATCGGCCCGGGAGTCCGTGTGGCCCAGGGAGTACACCACGAGATCCGCCTCCAGCACCCCGTCGGAGGCGAGCCGCACGCGGTATTTCGCACCGCCGTCGGGCACTGGAGCAAGATGTTCGACGGCGGTAGCCGTGTCCCGGTGGACCGTCACCGTGACGTCCGGGCCGAGTGCCGCGACGGCCCTGCGGAAGAACCACTCAAGGTATCTGCTCTGGAGCTGGCGGCTGGGAAACGACCCCGGTGTCAGCGCACGGAGCTGCTCAAGGAGATGGGGCTCCAGCTGCGGGATGTCCCGGATGGAACCGTCCAGCACGCCGGCCGCCCATGCTGCGAGACCCGGACCGTCCACCGAGGGACCATCGCAGGCCACGGAACCGTCGGTGAACATCGTGACGTCCGCCGCAGTCGAGTTGAGCAGGAGTCCCGGGCTCTGGTCATAGCGCCAGATCCTCCCGGAACCGGGTTCGTACGGTTCGACGACGTGGATGGAGAGTGGGCCGTCGAAGAGTCCGGGCTTGTTGGCCGCGAGCCGTTCGAGGATGCCGGCAGAGCGCGGACCACCGCCAATAAACACGATAGTGGGGGCGAAGGACGGCATGGCAACTCCTGTTGGCGGTGGCTGGTGGTACCCGAGCCTAGGGACGCGGCGGGGCTTCGGTCGAGGCGCAGGTAACGGCCGTTCACCCCGCGTCACGGCCCGTCAACAAGCGCAAAAAACGGACTCATGTGGCTCCATATGAAGCCGCGCGAAGCGCCATGAAGCCCCATGAAGAAGTGCAAAAATCCGCCTTGCAGCCCCTTCGAGAGCGCCCCTAGATTGGCAGCCATCCGACAAAACAAGCGATACGAAGCGAGGTGGCGCATGAGTTCAGCAGCAACCACAGTGGCGCAGTCCGCACAGCAATCTGCACCGGAACCGGCGCCCGGCGCCTTTTTGGAACACAGCGCCTTTTTGGAACACAGCGCCTTTTTGGAACACAGCGCCTTCGCGGAAAGCCCGACGGCGGACGCTGCCCAGAGTGCCGACGCCAACAGTGCCGTCGCCCGGCCCGCAGCCGACTACTCCGGCTACAAAATGGTTCCTGCCCGGCATCCGTGGCGCTGGGTAGGCACCGTGCTGGTCGCTCTTGGCGTCGTCGCCGTGGCCTGGTCCCTCGCGACTAACCCGCGCTGGGAATGGGGTGTCGTGGCGCAATGGTTCACCGCGCAATCCGTGGTGAACGGCCTCGTGGAGACACTGAAGCTGACGGCCATCTCCGGCGCGCTCGGCTTTGTCCTCGGCTTCATTCTGGCGCTCATGAGGCTCTCGGCCTCGCCGCTGCTGCTCTCGGTGTCCTGGACGTTCTCCTGGATCTTCCGCTCCACGCCCTTGTTGGTCCAGATGCTGCTTTGGTACAACCTGGGCTACCTCTACGAGAAAATCAGCCTGGGCATCCCCTTCACGGATATCCGCTTCTTCGAGGTCCAGACCACCACGCTCATCAGCCAATTCGCGGCGGCCGTCCTGGGACTGACCCTCAACCAAGCGGCGTACTCGGCGGAAATCATCCGCGGCGGCATCCTCTCGGTGGATCAAGGCCAGCTCGAGGCCGCCGCGGCCCTGGGCATTCCGGCCTGGCGACGGTCCACCAGGATCGTGTTGCCGCAGGCCATGCGGGCCATCCTACCCACCGCTTTCAACGAGATCATCGGCCTGGTCAAGGGAACGTCGATCGTCTACGTCCTGGCCTATTCCGAGCTCTTCTACACCGTGCAGGTCATCTACAACCGCACCCAGCAGGTCCTTCCGCTGCTCCTCGTGGCGACCCTCTGGTACGTGGCCATTACCTCGGTCCTGAGCGTCTTCCAGTACTACATCGAGCGGCACTACTCGAAGGGCGCCGTCCGCAACCTGCCGCTCACTCCGCTGCAGAAGGCCAGGAAGTTCTTTGCCACCCACGCACCCGTGAACACTGACCGAGCGAAGGAAGTCCGATGAGTACCGCTGCAACCCGCGGCCATGTGGAAATCACCAACGTCCGCAAGTCCTTTGGGGGCACGGAAGTCCTCAAGGGTGTGTCCCTGACGGTGCCGCCCGGCGGAGTCGCAGTGATCGTGGGGCCCTCCGGCTCCGGGAAGTCCACGCTCCTGCGGACCATCAACCACTTGGAAAAGGTGGACGGCGGGTACATCACCATCGACGGCCAATTGGTGGGCTACCAGGTCCGTGGAAACAAGCTGCACGAACTGCGCGAAAAGGACATCCTCAAGCAGCGCACGGACATCGGCATGGTGTTCCAGAACTTCAACCTGTTCCCGCACCTCACCGCACTGGAAAACGTGACCGAAGCACCCGTCGTCGCGCTCCACCGGAACAAAGCCGAAGCGCGCAAGCGTGCGCTGGAACTCCTGGACCGCGTGGGCCTCAAGGACCGGGCCGATGCCTACCCACGGCAATTGTCCGGCGGCCAGCAACAGCGCGTTGCCATCGCCCGGGCGCTGGCCCTTGACCCCAAGATCCTGCTCTTCGACGAACCAACTTCGGCGTTGGATCCGGAGCTGGTCAACGAGGTCCTGGACGTCATCCGAGAACTCGCGACGTCGGGCACCACATTGATCATCGTCACGCACGAAATGGGCTTCGCCCGCGATGTGGCGGACACCGTGGTCTTCATGGATCAAGGCCAGATCGTGGAGCAAGGCAGTCCCCAGGAGATCTTCGCGAATCCCCGTGAACCCCGGACGCGGAGCTTCTTCTCCAAAGTCATCGAACCAGCATTCAACATCTGAGGACCCCCCCGCATGCTTCGCATTAATCTCAAATTTTTGGCGCTCGCCGTGCTGCCCGCCGTCGTACTCCCGGCGCTCGCCGGCTGCTCCGACCCCGGCGCGTCCGCCGGCGGCGCCAGCCTGTTCGCGAGTACTGCCCGCAACGGCGTCGTCTACAACACCTCGCCCGAGCAGAACCGCATCCGGGCGCAGAAGGACCCCGCCGCGGCAGCCGCGGTTCCCGCTGCGATCGGCAAGGACGGCAAATTGACCGTTGCCACCACGGCTGGATCCATCCCGCTGTCCTTCTACGCGACGGACAACAAGACCCCGATCGGCGTCGAGGTGGACCTCGCACAACTTGTAGCCGACAAGCTCGGCCTCGCCCTGGACGTGCAGGTCACCTCCTGGGAGAACTGGCCGCTCAAGACGCAGTCGGGGGATTTCGAAGCCGTGTTCTCGAATGTGGGCATCAACAAGGACCGGGTTAAACTGTTCGACTTCTCCACCTACCGCGCCGCCTACATGGGCTTCGAGGCCAAGAAGTCGTCGACGTACAACGTCAAGGGCGCGGATGACATCTCCGGGCTGAAGGTCTCGGTGGGCTCGGGAACCAACCAGGAGAAGATCCTCCTGGCCTGGAACAAGGACCTGGAATCCCGCGGCAAGGCGCCTGCAACCCTGCAGTACTACTCCTCCGACGCCGACACCATCCTGGCGCTCTCCTCCGGCCGGACAGACTTGAACATCGCGCCCTACCCGTCCGTGTCCTACCGGGAAAACACCCGGAACGACCTGAAAGTGGTGGGCAAGGTCAACGCCGGCTGGCCCTCCGAGACCCTCGTCGCGGCTACCACCCTCAAAGGAAACGGCCTGGCTCCGGCCATCACGGATGCCTTGAATTCGGCCATCAAGGACGGTTCCTACGGCAAGGTCCTGGATCGCTGGGGCCTGACCGAGGAAGCCCTGCCGGAATCCAAAACCGTGACCGAGGCCAACTTGGGGAGTGCGAAATGAAGTTCCAGGTACTCGATATCATTCCGCACCTGAAGAACCCGGTAACCGGGGAAATTGTCTCGACGGCGGAGCGGCTCAACCAGGTGGTGGAGACTGCCCGCAGGGCCGAGGAGCTGGGTTTTGACAGTTTCGCCGTAGGGGAGCGGCACGCGGGAGAATTCATCTCTTCGTCCCCGACAGCGGTCCTCGCCGCGATTGCGGCCGTCACCAACCGCATCAGGCTCCAGACCGGCGTCACCGTTTTGTCCGTGCTGGATCCCGTGCGGGTGGCCGAAGACTACGCCACGATCGACCAATTGAGCCGGGGCCGCCTGGAACTCGTGATCGGCAAGGGCAACGAGGTGCTGCAGTACCCCTTGTTTGGGCTCTCCCTTGATGATCAGTGGGAGCTGCTCGGCGAAAAGTACGGGCTCTTGCGGCGGCTGTGGCGGGAGGAAAACGTCACGTGGTCCGGCCGTTTCCGACCCGCGTTGATCGAAGCAACGACGACGACGCCGCGACCGTTTGCGGGTTCGCCACGGATTTGGCACGGCTCGGCTACAACCCTCACCTCGGCCGCGCTCGCCGCACAGTGGGGCGATCCGCTGTTCACCGCCAACGCCATCCAGCCTCGCGAGAACTACAAGATCCTGATCGACCATTACCGCGAGGAATACGAACGCCACGGTCACGATCCGCGCCACCAGTACCTCGGTTCGGGTTCCGGCGCCGGTGGCGTGTTCATCGCGGACACCACGCAGGAAGCCAAGCGCCAGTTCGGGCCGGTCTACGAGGCGTTGACGATCGGACGCAACGTCCCGGGCAACAATTCGCCGTTCCGGGACATCGACCACGCTGTGGCTGAAGGTCCTGCGCTGGTGGGCAGCCCGGAACAGGTCATCGACAAAATCCTGAGCTACCACGCGCTCTACGGCCACGATCTGCAGTCCATTTCCTTGCCCACCACCCTGCCCTTCGAGCAGCAGCTGGAGATCCTGGAGCGGTTCGCGCTTGAGATCATTCCTGCGGTCCGAGCCGCCGCGCCCACCACGCTGTGGGAGCCTGCGGATCCCTTCGGCGGCCGTCCGGAATTCGCTGGAGCCACCTCGACTGACGCCGCCGGAACCGTCACCGCAGACCACGTAACCCACAGGAGTGAAAATGTCTACGCCCACTGAAACGGCTGCCCCCACCACCGCGGCCTTCACCGCCGCGTGGCAGGAATGGCACGCCGCGCATGAGCGCCACCGCGCCGATCCGCACGGATTCCTCGCCGTCACCCACCTGCACTGGCTTGGGCATTCGCATCGGCCTGGCGGCGCAGCTGCTCCCCTGGACGGGGTGCCGGGCACGTGGAGCGTGGAGAACGACGTGGTCACCGTGGTTTTGGGGCCGGGCGAAAGCCTGCTTCGTGACGGCCACGAACTCAACCCCGACGGCGCAGGGGCCACCGTCACGTTCGGCCCCATCGCGGAACGGGACGGCCTCGACCTCAAGGCGGGGGACGCCGTCGTCGAACTCGCCAAGCGTGGCGGCGAGTACATTGTCCGGCCGCGACATCCCGGGAACCCGCTGCTCAATGAATACCGCGGCACACCGGCATACGCGCCGGATGCTTCGTTCGCCGTGAACGGTACGTTCGTGCCGTTCGCGGTTCTCCGACCGACCACCGTGGGCGCCGCCGTCGAGGGCATCCAGCACGTCTACGAAGCACCGGGCGAGCTCCATTTCACGCTCGCGAGCCAGGACTTGGTGCTGACGGCTTTCAATGGACATGCTCCGGGCACGCTCTCGGTGTTGTTCACGGACGCGACCTCGGGCAAGACCACTTACGCGGCCAATCGCTCGCTCACCGTGACCCCGGAAGCGGACGGCTCCGTGGTGCTTGATTTCAACCGTGCGGTCAACCTGCCGTGCGCCTACACGGACCTTGCGACCTGCCCGCTGCCGCCTGCCGAGAACCGGCTGAGCGTGGCCATCGAAGCCGGCGAACGGATCCCTTACGAAAGGCAGGAACAGCAATGAGCGGCAACTCTCGTCCGGGCCGGCCCGGATTCTTGGCCTTGGAGCTCGACGGCGACGGCGCCCACCCCGCAGCCTGGCGCAAAGCCCGGCATGCCCCGGATGAGTTGCTGAACGGTGCACGGATCCGGAGCACGGTGCTGGCGGCGGAGTCGGCGGGGTTTCAGGTGGCGACGTTCGCCGACGGGCCTGTGAGTTCTGGACGTGACGTTGCCGGCCGCCTGAACGCCTTGCAGCGGGCCGCCTTCGCCGGGCCGGTGACAAGTTCGATTGTGCTGGTCCCTGAAGTCGACACGGTTTACACCGAGCCCTTCCACGTTTCGACGCAGCTGGCGAGCCTGGACTACGTCTCGGGCGGACGGGCCGGTTGGCTCGTCGCGGCGAGCGGCTCCACGGAGGAGGCAGCCGCCGTCGGGCGCTCTTTTGCTGAAGGTGCCGCGTTGGCGCAGGAGGCCGCGGCGTCTGTGGAAGTGAGCCGGCGGCTCTGGGATTCCTGGGAGGACGGCGCCGTGATCCGCGACGTGGCTACCGGGCGGTACCTCGACGTCGACAAACTCCATTACGTCGACTTCGAGACACCATCGGATTTCGCAGGGCCCGGGTACTCGGTGAAGGGACCCTCCATCATTCCGCGTCCGCTGCAGGGGCAGTTGCCCGTGGTTGCGCAGGCCGGTTTGCTTCCTTCGGACGCCGATGTGGTGCTGGTGTCCGCTCCGACGACTTCACTGCTTGCCGCGGAGGTGGCGGAGGTGCGTCGGGCTATTGCTGGGGGCGGCGCCGTTGTTGGAGGCGGCGCCGTTGATCGGATCGGCCCGGCGGTGGTGGCGGAGCTCGACGTCGTCCTCGACTCGCGCGGGCAGAGCGCCTCTGCGCGGCTCGCCGAACTGGACGCGTTTACTCCTTGGTCCAGTTCCCGCGCGCGTTTTGTCGGCACGGCAGCGGAACTGGCGGGCTTCCTTGCCGGGCTGCTTGCTGTGGCCGACGGCGTTCGGCTGCATCCGGCGGTGCTGGACGTGGAACTCGAGGAGTTGGCGCAGCTGGTGTTGCCCGAGCTTCGTCGCCGCGGGGCGCTTAAGCCTTTTGCCCAGGGCGGCACGTTCCGGGAATTGCTGGGTCTGGAGAGGCCGCTGAGCCGGTACGCGAGCCCTGGCTCGGAAAACTGAGGAGAGAACATGACACAGCACAACCGTGCTAAATTCCAGCCGAGCGGGAAGATCCAGTTCGGAATCTTCTTCCAGGGCGTCAATTCCGGCACCATCTGGAAGGCGCCCGAATCCGGTTCGCAGACCGATTTTGAGTCGTTCCGAAGGATCGCCCAGACAGCCGAGCGCGGGCTGTTCGCTGCCTTCTTCTTGGGCGAAGGCCTGCGCTTGCGTGAGCACCTCGGCCGCCCCCACGCCTTGGATGTCGCGGGCAGGCCGGACGCGCAGACCATGCTGGCGGCGCTCGCGTCGGTGACGTCCAATATCGGGCTCGTTGCCACGCAGAACACCACGTACAACGATCCCGCCGACCTCGCGCACCGGCTCGCCTCGCTCGACTTGCTCTCCGGCGGCCGGGCGGCGTGGAACGTCGTGACCACGGACAACGCCTGGACCGGGGCCAACTTCCGACGGGGCGGCTACCTGGACCACGCCGATCGGTACGTCCATGCCGAAGCCTTCGTGGAGACGGCCAAGAGGATCTGGGATTCGTGGGAGGACGGAGCGGTTTCCTCGTCCGTCACTGCGGATTCCTGGGCGGGTCCCGGCCATGCGCGGCGCGTGCACCACTCCGGGCAGCACTATTCCGTGGACGTCACGCCCCGGCTGCCTCGCAGCGCCCAGTACAGGCCTGTGTTGTTCCAAGCCGGCGATTCACCGGAAGGCCGTGACTTCGCTGCCCGCCAGGCGGATGTCATCTTCTCGGCGCACCCGAAGTTCGATGATGCCGTGGAGTTCCGTGCCGATATTGTCTCGCGCTCCCTGGCAGCTGGACGGGGCGCCAACGACGTCCAGATCATGCCGGCGAGCGAGTTCATCCTCGCGGCAACCTACGAGGAAGCCCGCGAGAAGAAGGAATGGGTCCGCAGCCTGCAGATCGGGCCGCAGCAGGCAGTTGCGTATCTCGAACAGTTCTGGGGCCGGGAGCTGTCGGCTTACGATCCCGATGGTCCGCTTCCGGAGATCGATCCTGTGGTGGAGGAGACCTCCGAGACCCGGGGGAGCGGCTTCCACGGTGCCAAAGCCCGGCAGCTCGCCGAGCAGTGGCGTGCCGAGGCCAAGGAGAAGGGCCTGTCCATCCGGCAGTTCGTGAGCTCCAGGACGTCCAGGGTGGATTCGACGTTCACGGGATCCTATGCAGCCGTGGCCGACACCTTGGCTGAATATGCCCGCGTCGGTGCCGTGGACGGTTTCAACATCTCGCCGTGGCTCATCCCCACGGGCCTGGATGACATCGTGAACCATCTCGTGCCGGAACTGCAGGAACGCGGCGTGTACCCCACGGAATACGTCGGCTCGACCCTCCGCGAGAACCTGGGGCTGGCGACGCCGGTGCGCTCGGAACCGCTGGTTCCGGTGCAGCTTTGAACCTCCATCGATTGTTCCGTAAACGCCGTTTTGAGCGTCCAAACAATGACGGACTGGTCCGGCTCAATTAACGGTATGGGAACAGTGGCTCTAGAACGGATTCATGAAGAACCGGAAGAAGTCATGAAAACATCCACCTGATCCGGGGTTGCCAAGATAATGCCGTGGCCTTGGTAAAGGCTGCGGGCCGGGCTCGTATCTCTGGGGTTACGAGATATGGTGGCGTGTAGCGTTTAGGGCACCTTCACCGGGCATTTAATCGGGCGGGTCATACGGGAATTAGAGAGTGCCTGCATATCGGTTTTCTCGAAGCTAAGGCATGAAGGTGGCGAGCTGACCGGCGGAGCGATGAGCACCCTACCGGAGGACCCCGAGATGTTCACTGGCAAAAGATGCTGGCGCGGGAAAAGGAAAGGCCACCTACTTATGGGGCCTCGGGGACCCGAGCCGGGCGGACTGGGCGTGATCTGTCTTGGCTATGCCGATAGACTGCCGGACCCGGCGCGTCGCCGACAGGGTTGACCGTTCACAAGATTCTGAAACCTGCGTACCGTGAACTTTATGGACGCCGTCATCCGGACTGCCGGCCTACATAAGGACTTCAGCCACGTCAAGGCTCTTGACGGCCTCGACCTGGAAGTCCGCGCGGGCGAGATCCACGGTTTCCTTGGCCCCAACGGCGCGGGAAAGACAACGACCCTTCGCGTCCTGCTGGGCTTGGCGCGGGCGTCGTCGGGCAGCGCAACCGTTCTTGGCCGCGACCCCTGGACACATTCCGTCGAACTCCACCGGCGCATCGCGAGTGTCCCGGGGGACGTGGCCATCTGGCCCAATCTCTCCGGCGGCGAGGCGATCGACCTCCTCTCACGCCTTCGCGGCGGCACCGCAGACCGCGGCGCCTACAGGCACCGCAAGGCCCGTCTTTGCGAGCTGTTCGACTTGGACCCCTCTAAGAAGGGCCGGGCGTACTCGAAGGGCAACCGGCAGAAGGTCGCGCTTGTCGCGGCCCTCGCAACCGACGCTGAGCTGTACCTGCTGGACGAGCCAACGAGCGGGCTCGACCCCCTCATGGAGGCCGTCTTCATGCGCGAGATCCGCCTGCTCGTGCAGGAGAACGGCGCTACCGTGCTGCTCTCGAGCCACATCCTGTCCGAGGTCGAGCACCTCGCAGACAGGGTGAGCATCATCCGCGCCGGGCGCATCGTCGACGGCGGCACTCTCGACGCCCTGCGCCACCTCACCCGCACCGAGGTCTCCTTCGCGGCCGACAACGTCGACACCCATGCCCTTTCGGACCTTGCCCAGGTGCACGACCTGACCGTCTCCGATGGCCGGGTCAAGTTCGGCGCGGACTCCGACAGCGTCCACGAGGTGCTTCCGCTGCTCGGCACCCTCAGAGTCAAGGGTCTCCTGATCTCGCCGCCGTCGCTCGAGGAGCTATTCCTCCGCCACTACGGCGTGACGGTCGCTCCGGCCGTCGGCGAATCCGACTTCGCAACACGGCACGACGGCGCCACTCTCCGCCGTCGTCATCGGGACGCGGAGCGGACGGGAACCTGAGATGAGCACGTTCCTGACCCTTTACGGGCAGCGGCTCAGCCGCGACCGGTGGCAGCTCGCCATCTGGGTCATCACGATCGGCTTGCTCGCACTCCTGTCGGTCACGACGATCCCCAAGACCTATGGCGACGAGGCTTCCCGTGCCGAGGTCCTGCGGCTCGCGACTGCGACCCCCGCGATTCTCATGCTCCGCGGCCTCGTCCGCGGCGCGAGCGAAGGCGCGTTCACGTTCTTCGCGCTCTTCGCGTTCATTTCGCTTCTGGCCGGGTTCATGAGCACGTTCCTCGCCGTGCGGCACACCCGCGCCGAGGAGGAATCCGGCCGCGCCGAGCTCGTCTCGGCGACCCCTGCGGGGCGCTGGGCGCCGCTGGCCGTGACAGTCGCACACGGGTTCGTCGCGAATGTCCTCGTGGCGGCGGCCCTCGCGACGGGCCTCATGGTCGGCGGGCTCGAACCGAGCGGTTCGCTCGTGGCCGGCGCGGCCGCGGGCTCCGTCGGGATCGCGTTCCTGGGCGTCGGGCTGCTCTCGGCCGAGTTCATGAGCACCTCGCGCGGGGCGAACGGGATCGCGTCGGCGCTCGTCGCACTCGCCTACCTCCTGCGGGGCTTCGGCGACGCGACGGGCAAGGTCAGCCCGGATGGCCTCGTGATCACGGCGGCTTGGCCGAGCTGGCTCTCTCCCATCGGCTGGGGCCAGCAGACCTTCGCCTACACGGGCAACCGGCTGTGGCCAGCAGACCTTCGCCTACACGGGCAACCGGCTGTGGCCGATCGCGCTCCCGCTTGCGCTCGGAGCGGCGTGCATCGCCGCCGCCGTAGTCCTCATGTCACGGCGCGATATCGGCGCGAGCGTCCTCGCGGGCCGGGCGAGCCGAGCCGACGCGAGGGCGAGCCTTCGCGGGCCGTTCTCGCTCGCGCTCAGGCTCCAGCAGGGTGCGATCATCGGCTGGTGCCTGGGCGGCCTCGCGACCGGTCTCCTCGCAGGGGCTCTCGGGTCAGCGGTCCAGCAGGCCCTCAACGGCGCCCCATCAATTACGAGCGTCCTGCGCGCCATGATCCAGGCCCAGGGCACGTCCATGACCCAGCTCGTGATCTCGGTACTGTTCGAGTTCGCCGGGGTGCTCGCCGCGGCGTGTTGCCTGCAGGCAATCATCCGGCTGCGGCAGGAGGAAACGGCCGGCACGGCAGCGCTCCTCGCGGCGCAACCGCTGAGCCGCGTCCACTTGCTCGCAAGCTTCCTGGCCCTGGGCGCAGCCTCGGTGTTGCTCGTCATGGCGTTCGCTGCCGTGGGCGCGTGGGCGTCTCTCATCGCGTCCGGGGACACCTCAAACGCCGTCACCGACGTGTGGCAGACCGCCGCCGACCAGCTTCCCGCGGCCCTCATCTACCTCGCACTGCCGGCGGCCGCGTTTGTCCTCTGGCCGCGCTGGACCATGCCGCTGGGCTGGGGGACGCTCATCCTGGGAGTGATGATTGGCATCTACGGTGGCATGATCGGCTTGGACAAGAGTGTCCGCGACCTCTCGCCGTTCACCCACACGCCCGTCCCCTCGGCCTCCGGCAGCGACTGGAGCGGCGGGTTCTGGATGCTCGGCATAGCTGCCGCTCTCACGACCATTGCGCTCATCGCCATGCGGCGGCGGGAAATAGGGGCCGCGTGATGGACCGTATAACCGATGCCCTCACCACCGGGACCCGCATGCCCAATGGCGCCGGAACCTCCGTGGTCTCCGACGCAAGGGCAGCGCCTCGAGACGTCGGCCTCCTCCAGTCTCGACATGCTCACCCGTCGCTCAGCACTGATGGCAGGGGTGAGACAGGACGCGGCCATCGTGGCACGCCTAGTGGACACAAACCCCGGTGTAAACTCTTCACGGTCCCCTGGAGGGACGGGAAGCAAGTACGGACAAACCATCCTGATCTTCCCGCGGGATATCCCCGGAAGTCCTCCGCCCCCACTACAAGATCCTGGTATCCGGTGTAGGATCGGCAAACGAACACCGGGGGTGACATTTAGCTCCGCGCAAGTCCGGTATGTACCACTGCAAATCGCACCTGCCAGCCCCTAATGCGCCAGCGGTCTGGTCTTAGCAACCGATCCTTTGCTGAGGTGTTCCTCCGGACAACGGTCCTTTGGATCTCATCCCGCGTGTAGGGCAAGCGCGGCTACCTGAAAAGCCTCGAGTGCCATGCCTACAAAGGCCAGGACCCCACCCCCTGTCGGCCACGGTTGCGGTCCGGTGAGTGGCCGGCGCCTTCTAGCAAGCGAAGGGGCCGGCTTCAGCCACCCGCGCGAGCTATCCGGGGATGAGGTCGAATTCGTTGCCGTCAGGGTCGGCGAACGTCACCCAGTTGCCGCCGTTGTCCGCGAGGGCGGTGAGTTGCGTAGCGCCGAGACCGAGAAGCCTGTCCGACTCGGCAGTGAAGTCGCCGGCCTTCAGATCGAAATGCAGCCGATTCTTGACGGTCTTGGGCTCCGGGACCTTGTGGAACATCAGCACCGGGCTGCCGTCGCCTACGGCGACCGCGGCGAACGTTTCGGATGCGCCCTCGTTCACGGTCCGTCCGAGCGCGCCGGCCCAGAACGTCGCGATCGCGACGGCGTTGTTCGTGTCGAAACTGACTCCGAGAATGGTGGTTGTCATGGTTTGGTTCCTTCGTTCGTTTTTTGGTGTGTGAGCCGCTGCCCTGCCGTGAGGGCGGCGTGCCGGGGTGATTCAGACTGCGGTTCGACCACCGTCGACGGCGATGACGGCGCCGGTCACGTAGCTGGCGCGGGGTGAGGCCACGAAGCCGATGACGTTCGCGATTTCTTCGGGCACTGCTGCCCGTCCCAGGAGGGTGGTCTCGCCGAGGGCTTTGATCCTTGCGGGATCGGATGCGGTGTAAACCGGTCCGGCAGCGATAGCGTTCACGCGCACTCCGCTCGGGCTGTACTCGGCGGCCCACGAGCGTGTGAGTGCGACGAGTGAGAGTTTCGTGGCGCCGTACGCCGCCCCGCCGGCGAGGCCGACCAGTCCGGCCATGCTGGCAAGGCTGATGATGCTGCCGCTTCCCTTGGCTGCCATCGCCGGGGCGAAGGCGGAAACGAGCAGGTACGGTGCGCGCACATTGGAGTCGAACAGCGCGTCAAACTTTCCGGGGTCAAGGTCGACGGAGGGCCCGAACCAGGAGAACCCTGCGTTGTTCACCAGGATGTCAACGTCACCGGCTTCGTCAACGAGCTCCTGGATTCCCTCGGTGGTGCTGATGTCGGCTCCCACAAAGCGCGCATGGCCACCACCGAGCTCGATCTCTTCGAGGACCTGGACACCGCGGTCGACGTCACGTCCATGCACCAGGACGGTCGCGCCCTGGGCCGCGAGCTGGACGGCAACCGCCCGCCCGATGCCCGAGGTTGCCCCGGTCACCAGGGCCGTTTGGCCTTCGAGGTCTCTGATCTGTGTATCCGACATTTCCTGCTCCTTGTATGTACCGGTCTGTCTAATAGAAGATACTTTAGACCGCCCTGTCTAAATCTGCAAGGCCGATTTAGACAGATCGGTCTGATATAGTTGGGAAATGGTCGAGAAAGCTGAAAAGAAGCCGTCGCCGAGGCAGAAGCTCCTCGCCGCGGCGGACGAACTCTTTTACAACGAGGGCGTCCATGCGGTAGGTATCGATCGCATCATCGAAAAGGCGTCCGTGGCCCGGGGGTCGCTCTACTACAACTTCGACGGCAAGGACGACCTGATCAAGGAATACCTGCTCGGACGCCACGCCGCATGGACGGCTCGTGTCGATGAAGCTGTCGCAGAGTCGAAGGATCCTGGCGAGAAGATCCTCGCGGTGTTCGATGCGCTCGGCACGTTGTTTGCCGAGCCCGGCTACCGCGGGTGTTCGTTCATGAATGCTGTCGCCGAGGCGCCGACCGACGGACCGGAGATCAAGGCCGCCGCCAACTATCGATCCTGGCTGCACGAACTCTTCGGCGACCTCGTCGCAGCGCTGAACGTGCGACATCCGCAGCAACTGACCGAACAACTTGTAGTCCTCTACGACGGCGCGGTCACCGCGGCACAGATGGACAAGTCACCCCACTCCGCCGCAACCGCAAGAACTCTCGCCTCGATGGCCGTGGAGTCCTCAACCTCCAGAAGCCGGGCGGCGCAGTTGGCGGTGTAGACGCCCGCTCGGATTCCCGGAACCGCCATTTGAAGCTGCAAAAAACCGCCAAACGAAGTTAACAATCACATTTCAGAGCGCAGATCATTGCCTGGCCTGTCCGGTGGAGGACCGGCTTACGGACGCTCGGGTCGTCTTGTAACACGCACACCGATTCGTCCGAATGTCGCAGTTCGTTTCATTTGCTAGTTGCAGAAGTCTTTGTTTAGTTGAGGATCGGCGCGCCGCGCCGAGACCGTTGGTAATCCTGAACGTCAGCTGCGCTGTGTAGGTTCAGCTGTGGGGCTTGTCTCGGGCCATCCCTTCCGGGGAACCCATCCCTTCCGGGGAACCGATGACAGCAGGCGAATCTCTGGTGTTCGCCGGCAACGGATTCCAGTGTCCGCTCACGCAGCTCGCCAAACACTACGGGGCCGAAAGCGGCGCGGTGACGGACATTTACCTTCCGAAATGGTTCGCCCACAACATGCCGGCCATCCATGTTCCGCTGCTGATAGTCATGGCCTACCTGCATATCCGGAACTGCCGACGCCGATAGGCGGCTGTCCGGACGCCTTCAGGCATTTCAACGAAGTGCCCGGTCAGACCGAAGAGTCCGGTGGGGGACCCGCTTTCGGGCTCAGTTTTGCGTCATGAGACCAAGGCCTCGGGTGCTCTCGTCGCGTTGGTTCCCGTTCGGAGCGTGAAGGTGACTGTGGTGCGTGAATCAGCTGGGCAGGACTCGCCCGATCGGCTCTTGGCTCCGAAGAGATGGACTGCACGTAACCCGCTTGAGCGCCACGAAGTCGATTCACAGCAGTGTCCGCGGGACCAAGTGCCCTAGTGGTTCGGGCGCCGGAAAGCGATCCTGAGCTTATCCAACCCCTGAGATGGAGCAAATGATGGTCAAGACCTGCCGGCTCGACGGTTCGCAACGCGCAGCCAATTTGGTTTTCGGATTGTTGACCACACCCGGGTCGGGGGCTGCCTGTCGGAATTGGCTGCGCAACGCGCGGGCACATCCCAGCATCACATTGAGCAGGGGACGCCGGACGGAGACGATGACTGCCTGGCCGGCATCCGGGGTCGAAGTTCTGTCGGTCATCCGACCCTGCATTCGCACCGTGCCGGCCACCGGCCCGTATAGGAGCGTCACGGCCGACTCCTCAGACGAGAAAATCCAGTTCGAAGCGGTCAGCCACCCCATGTTTTGCCTGCAGCCGGTCTAGCACCATGGTTTCCGACGCAAGCGGCATAGTCTCGCGCCGCTCAGTTGTGCGGGGTCTCGGGTTGGGGGGGCGCCACGATTCTGGTGACTGCCGCGGGGCTCGTCAGCTACCGCGCTTTCGACAACGGTGTGATGGATGCTGGATCCGGCGCGCCCTACGACGCCTGGACACACTGGCGTACCGACCCGACGCCGGTGGGGGCGGTCGGGGCGGCGATCCTGGCCGCGAGTCCCCATAATCAACAGGGCTGGGCTTTCCGCGTGACCGCGCAGGCAGTCGACGTGTTCGCAGATCCGACGCGGGAGATGCCTATGACGGATCCACTTCGGCGGGAACATCACGTCGGTCTCGGCTGCGCCATCGAGAATCTCGTACTCGGGCTGCTGGCCCGTGGGTATCACTCAGAGGTGATTTTGATGCCCTCCGCGGCCGATCCCACTCATGTGGCGTCGGTCACGTTGACCTCTGTGGAGGCGACATCCTCATCCCTGCACGATGCCATCGGGGACAGGCACTCGAATCGTGGACCGTATGAACACGGTCAGGTTGCGGATGCGGTGCTTGGCGAATTGGCTGGCCCCGCCGGGGATGGCGGCGTCCGGGTTCACTGGCTCACCTCGACGGCAGAGAAGAAGGCCTTCAGCACGATCGTGATTGAGGCCACCCAGGCGATCATTGAGGATCGCGGCCAGTCGGAGGAGTTCTTCATCCGGTTCAGGAACAACCGTGACGACATCGACCGGTTCCGCGACGGCGTCACGCTCGACGGACAGGGACTTGCCCCGCTCACCCTCACCCTCGCCAAGCTCCTGCCCGCCTATTCACGTGCTGAGGGTGACCAGTTCTGGCTTGACCAGACCCGCACGGTTCACACCGCAACGGCAGCCGCTTTCGGTGTTGTCACCGTCACTGATGCCGACGACCCCCGGCTGCGGCTGGCCGGTGGCAGGCTTCTGCAGCGGGTTCACCTCGGTGCCACCTCACGAGGGCTGGGAATGCAGCACATGAACCAGGTCACCGAACGGATCGATCGCGAACACGAACAGAGCCTTCCCGCGTCATTTGCGCCGCGCCTGCGGGAGCTTCTGCCCGCCGGAGTTGTGCCGTTGGTCGCGTTCCGACTCGGGACTCCGGTACGGGCATCCCGACCCAGCCCTCGGCGTCCATTGAAAGATGTGGTTCTGTGAACGGGATGCTGCTACGCCAGCGAACCGCGCTGTGGCTTGGGGTCGCGGGCGCTGCTCTCGGTCTCGTCGCGGGGGTAGTTCAGGCCACCCTGGGAGCCCAGATCCCGGAGTGGAGCGGCTATAAGAACAACCCATTCGGGCTGGGCGTGCTCACGGTGAGTCTGTGTCTCGTCGCACTCGTCGGCGCGGTCACCCTCGGTCGAATTCCGCTCCCCACGCCGCACCGACTGGCGGCGGCGATGGGGCTGCTGATCCCGGGGCTGCTGTGCTTCACGACGGTGGGGGTCCTCTGGTACCTGCCCGGCGGACTGTTGCTGGCAGCGACGGTTCTCGCGGTCAGAGCGGGGGAGACACACGAGTCACGTCACTTCGTTGTGACGCATTGGCTTTCTGGATTGGTGAGCGTGCTCGGCCTGTTCGAATTGATGCTGGCCGTGGGCACGGGTGTGGGCTGGATGGCCGCAATCGGAATCGTTGGCGGCATCGCCGTGGTCCTCGCGCCATGGGTTCCCTCCAAACTGCTGCGCATGACGCTGCTTACCCTTGGCACTGTGCCCTTCGCACTCCTTACCTGGTGGAGCATCGCGAGCCCGCTACTCGCTGTCATTGCCTTAGGACTTGGTGCCGTCGCCACCCGGCGGAGAACTCCGGTCCTCGCCACGGGAAGGGACTCTTAGGCCATCGAGCATCCACGATTGGATGCCAACGGTCGCCAGGACTGCGGCAGTGATTCTGTCGCGCCGGACCCGCCCGAGAAAGCACCCGTTGATCCTTCCCCTGCGGGCACCCGATCTCCGACAAATCGGGAATCCGAAACACCGCTTGACGCCACGGTCACGGCGCGGACGCACCGCTCAGGGATCCCCTTACGGACAACGGTCAGTTCCTCTGGTCACCGGGAGAGATTCGTAATACGATTGTCTGCATGGAACGCAAGATGCATGGACGGGAGGTCTCGGAAGCCGAGATCGATGGGTGGGTCGAGGAAGCCGAGGCCGGTTACGACATTGAGGAGCTGAAGGCGCGGATGGGGCGCCCTGCCAGGGGCGCGGAGGCGTCTCAGGTCGTTCCCGTAAGGCTGACGGTCGAGGAGCTTGCAGCGGTGATGGCCCGGGCCGAGCGCGAGCACCTTAACCGGTCCGAGGCGATCCGCGCCGCACTGGCCGCTTGGTCGCACGTGGCGTGATCGTCCGCCGCTCCGCACACAAGCACGGGATCAGCTCCGCTGACGGGATCGAGGCGGCAGCATGGCCGCTGGTATCAGTTCCCTTGGGATGATGACGAACCGCGCAGGTTCCTCCGCCTCGGCTTCGACACCCACGGCCGGCTGCTGGAACTCGTGGTGCTCGTCTGGGACGACGGTAGCGAAGAACTCATCCACGCGATGAAATGCCGCCCCAATACCTCGGGATGCTCGGCTAGCACTGTCTCACCAGAGCATCGACACCGACTTCGATTGCGCGCTCACCGATCCTCGAACGGGATAACAGGGAATTTGTTATAGAGCCGGATCGCAGGGACATCGTCGCATTCAAGGGCCTGCATAGGTTTTAGCTCATCCCTCTCGAGGCTCGCGCGGGGGCCCTGCAGTTCCCCGACCACGGCAGCGCCGCGGCGCGTGCCATCCTTGGGTATGGCACGAACTTGGTTATCGGTGACGGTGGAACTGCTCGGGGGTCGTGGCGAGGAGCTGTGGCCCTGGCCCGGGCGCATCTTCGCGGTCGGACCCTCGCACACCTTCATGGATCTCGCCAATGCCATCAATGATGCCTTCGCCCGGTGGGACCGCTCGCACCTGTCACTGTTTACCCTGGCCGATGGCCGGGTTATTACTGATGAAGAGACGGGAGCTGAGATGGCCGGATCGATCCGCGGCCCGATCATCGCGCCGATGGACATTGCTGCTCTCAAGGTCGTCCGGACGCTGGAGCCGGGGGCTGAGTTTCAGTTTACGTTTGACCTCGGTGACGCTTGGATACACCGTTGCGTGGTCGGGGAGGTGAAGGTGGACCCGCTGGAAGTGTTGGGTGTCCGCCCTGGGGTCCCCTTGCCGTACTGGGGTTGGGGCAGTATCCCGGACCAGTACGGGCGCCGGTGGGCTAGTGACGATGGGGAAGGTCGGGCGCCGGGGAAACCGAGCCAGCCGCACCCTATGTTGCTGCATGCCTGGCCCTTACAGGTGCAGGCGCCCCGGTTCGACCTGCCCGAACTGCGGGAAGCCATCGCCGCGGCAAATGCGGCTCGTTTCCTCGCAGTGGTGATGGGACACGATATCGATGATGTTCTGCAGCAGGTGGGGGCCGGGATACCAATGGCCCTGGAGCAGCGACGCCGGGAGGCCGAGTCGGTGGCACTGTCGGTCATCAACCGGCTGATGTGGCGCGGCGGCGCTGGTGACCAACTACTGGCCGAGGACCTGCTGGCGTATCTGCGCGGTGTGCCGCCGCCAGGCAGGGCCGTGTCTGTCGACCTCGACATGCTCAGTGTCGTCTTGGAAGGGGATCCCGGGCTGTCAACCGGCGGTTACCTCGACCTGTATACCGGGCAGGTGTACGACGAGACCGCCACTGACCCGATGATGGTCGGGGAGGGCGCCGCCATCAACGTGGTGGAGGAGCCGGACCGTTGGCTTCGAATCAGCCGCGCCGATTCCCGGAACGGCTGGCAAGACATGGCGGCCTTCGCGGAACGGCAGCACGATAAGGCCCTCCGGGAGCGGCTGGAGCGGGCGATCGAGGGCAAAGGTGCCTTCTTCCGGTTCCGCGATCTCGTCCACGGCGAGAACCTTAGCGAACAGTGGTACGCCTTCTCCGCCGACCGCCAGATGGGCCGTGCCCGCGAGTTCCTCGCTGACCACGGCATCCGCGTGGCCTGACGAACCGGGGCTCGGTCAGCGCCGGAGCAAGTCCATGCCGGCCGATGGATATACCCTCAGCAGTGGAGCAGTGGAGTGGGCCGATCATGAGGTCGAGCGAGCTGTGAGGGGAACTGTGGGTTGTGCTCACATGCGTAGTCGGATGATGAAGAGGAAGTAGCACCAGACGGGCATTGAAAGCAGTGACAACCCGGCCATCGCGGTCCGTATTCGGGATCGCTCGTGCAGGATTGCGGAGAGCAGCCAGAGTGCGAGGATTCCGATGAGTCCTCCGACGCAGTTCAGGATCACGTCGTCGATGTCAGATGCTCCAACCGCGAACACGCCCTGGATGATCTCTACGGCGACGCTGACCGAGGCGACCGTGAGCATGGTCAGCCATGCGGCCGCCCGATGTCGGAGCCACGATGCGTAGACTCCGAGCGGGATGAAGATCAGGATGTTCCCGACGACGTTGGCGAACGCCACTCTCTCGGTCCCGGGAGAGTGGCTGAACGCGTATTTCGCGATACTTGCGAACGGGATGAGATTGATCGAACGCTCCGAACCCGGTACACGGGAGAAAAGAAGCAGCTTAAGCCCGAAGGCCGCGTAGAGGGCGAAGCCGGCGAAGATGGCCACCGTCTCCGCTTTCGCCCGTTTCGTGGTGAGTCGCCAGCTCGGCACATCATCCGTGACCGCGGTGGGTTTCGGTTGTACACGCATCCACAGGATTGTACATAGGGAGCTTGTCGTGCTCCTGTGAGACCTGGATTCGACAACCGCCACCGAGGGGCGCAACGTGGCCGACCGCTGATCCAGGCCGCACGGAGCCACCGCGCACGGTGGGTCGACGTTCGCTCGGACTGGCGAACGTTCCATAAACCGGATGCGACTGTGATAGCCCGGTTTGCAGCACAATAGAGCCGTAGACGACCGCATTCGCAACAAATCAGGCTGCGACCATGAAAACGTCTACCGGATCCTCGGTCTCCAAGACAAAGCCGTGGCGTTCGTAGAGCCGTCGGGCCGGGCTGCCTTGGAGCACGTTGAGCCGGAACGGTCGGTGGTCCTTGGACTCGCCCATGACCCGCTGAAGCACGCCGGATCCAAGACCTTGCCCTTGGAATCCAGGTGCGATGTAGAAGTGTTCGATCCACAACGCTTCGGGCTCGGGACGGACAGCAATGACGCCGGCACGTTGCTTTTCGACGAGAATGACGAAGGTGTGATCTGACTGGAACGCATTCAAGAACCGCTCGCGAACCCGGACCGGATCCCAGCGACCAAGCCGTTCCAAATCCGGACGCATGACGACGGCGCGCAGTTCGGCGATCCAGTCGGCAGCGGTGGGCAGGGCGGGACGGAGTGAGAATTCGGCAGCCACTGGACTATTCAACCCCAATCGACGCCCTAAGCCGTGAGCACCCGCACCGGATTTCCCCGCACCCACGCGCGGATGTCCTCGAAGGCCTCGCCATAGAAGCGGGCGTAGCTTTGCGAGCTGACGTAACCCAAGTGCGGTGTCAGCACGGTTCGCGGCGCCGTGAGCAAGGGGTGGTCCGCCGGGAGGGGCTCGACGTCGTACACGTCCAGGGCCGCGCCGCCGAGCCACCCTTCGTTGAGGCCGTGGAGGAGGGCAGCCTCGTCCACGATCGGCCCGCGGGCTGTGTTCACCAGGACGCCTTTAGGGCCGAGGAGCCGCAGTTCGTCCTCCCCGACAAGCCCCCGGGACCGTTCCGATAACCGCACGTGGACACTGACGACGTCGGCCTCCCGGAAGAGTGCCTCCTTGCTCACCTTTCTGGCGCCGGCCGCGGCGGCGGTCTCTTCGGTGAGGTTGGGACTCCAAGCAATGACATCCATGCCGAACGCCTTGCCATAGCCTGCGATCTTGCTCCCGATCTTGCCCAGTCCAAGCACGCCGAGCGTCTTTCCTGACACTTCGAAACCCACGGTGCTCTGCCAATTTCCCGCGCGCAGCCGACGGTCCTCGAACGGCACGTTCCGTGCGAAAGCCAGGAGCAGGGCCCACGTCAGCTCGGGAGCAGCGGAGGGTGAGCCGCCCGTCCCACAGACAGTGATGCCCTGCTCCTCGGCTGCGCGCATGTCGATGGCTGCGTTGGCCATTCCGGTGGTGACCAGGAGCCTCAGCTTGGGCAGTTGCCGGAGGCACTCGGCGTCGAAAGCGGTCCGTTCCCGCATGGCCATGATGATGTCGAAGTCGCGGAGCGCGGCCACGGCGTCCGCCAAAGGCTCCCTGAAAACGGTGACATCGACGCCGTCGTCGGCGAGCTCAGCCCACGGCGCGTAGTCGTGGGCGACGGCTTGGTAGTCGTCGAGGATGGCAAGGCGCTGGACCATGGAATTCCCTTTCGCTGGGAGGGATCGCGGCTATGTGGAAAGTTACACTCCCAGGGAACCCTAGCTCTTCGGCAAGCCCGGCGGATTCAGTTGCGACGTCTGGATTGCCTCCGCCGAAAGACCCCAGCGGTCAAGGATCTTCCCATACGTACCGTCCTTGATGAGCGAGTTCAGGCCGGCCTGGGCCGCCGCAGCGAAGCCGTTGCCCTTCTTGGTGGTCACCGCGATGCTCGCCTTGAGCGGCCACCCGCCGTCAACCAGTCCCACGCTCTTGGTCTTGCCATCGGTCTGCGACTTGTAGGACGCGGTCGCGTTCGGCCCGAACGTCAGGTCCGCACGGCCCGACTGCAGCGCGAGCGTGGAGGCCGAGTCGTCGTCGTAATACTGGAATTCAACCGGCTTCAAGCCGTTCTTCTTGTTCTCGGCGTCCCAGCGCAACAGGATTGCTTCCTGGTTGGTGCCCGAGCCCACAATGATCCGCTTGCCCGCCACGTCCGGAGCCGAGTCCACCTTCGTGATTGAGCTGTCGCTCTTGGCGTAGAAGCCCAGTTTGTCCTCGCGGTAGCTGGCGAAATCGAACTTGAGCTTGCGCTCTTCAGTCACGGTGACGTTCGAGATGACGGCCTCGTACTTGCCCGATTCCACGCCCAACGGCCAGTCGGCCCACGCCGTCGGGACAATGTCCGCCTTGAGTCCCAGTGATTCTGCCAGGGCGACCGCGATGTCCACCTCGTTGCCCACCGGCGTCTTGTTGTCCGTGGCGTAGACGGCCAGCGGCGCGGCGAAGGGACTCACCGCGACGGTCAGCTTTCCGTCTGCCTTGACCGACTGCGGCACGAGGGCGGCGGCTTCCGGCGACACCTGCACAGGGAACCGGTGCTGCTCGGGCGCCAGGTTGAAGGTTTTGCCAGCGGAAGAGCCAGTGGACGACGACGACGGCGCTGACGCGGCTGAGGCGCCCGGGTCCGAGCACGCAGCGAGGCCGAGAGTAGTGGTCACCGCGAGTGCCAGTGCAGTGCCTGTTTTGAGGCGTGAAGTAGCCATAGAGTCCCCTTCGAAAGTGATGGATGGTGTGCGTTGCAGCAACTATCCGGCAGGGCCCAGCACCGGTCAAAGCGCTGTGAAACGCTGGGCTACAGGGGTTAACGGAGGTTCATTCGAGGTCCCGAAGAGTCACACTGCAGCCACGGTGTAGGCTTCCCACACAACCGCCGACACTTGAGGAGATTTTTCGTGAGCAACGAGCAAACCCCGGTCAATCAGGCGCTGGATTCCTACGCAGCTGCTGTCCACGCGAAAGACGTTGACGCATTCACAGCGCTCTACGATGACAACGTCCACATCTACGACTCCTGGGGGCAATGGCAATACACGGGAATCGAGGCTTGGCGGTCGATGGCGGGCGAATGGTTCTCTTCGCTTGGCGATGAGCGCGTGCAGGTCGAATTCAACGATGTGCAGTCCGTCGTCGGGGCCGACGTGGCTTTCGGGCATGCGGCCGTGACCTTCGCCGGGATCTCGGCTGATGGGGAACGGCTCCGGGCGATGACCAACCGCTTCACCATTTGCCTTGAGAAGAAGGACGACACCTGGAAGATCTCCCACGAGCACTCTTCGCTGCCCATCGATATGGAGACCGGCAAAGGCATCTTCACGAGCTGAGACGGAACCCACGCAAGGAAGAGAAATAACCCGGGCGCCGCCGTCGTTGTCGCAAGAGTGGCCGGGAAACCGGCCCCTCGAACGAAACCACCTTCGAAAGGCCGGCATAACGTGACTGTTCCCCTCTCCATCCTCGACCTGGCAATTATTGGCAAAGGCCAGACGGCGGCGGAGAGCTTCGCCGGGAGCGTCGCCATGGCGCAACTGGCCGAACGGCTCGGCTACCGGCGGATCTGGTACGCCGAGCACCACAACATGGGCTCGATCGCTTCCTCGGCCACGAGCGTGCTGATTGCCCACATCGCCGCCAACACAAGCAGCATCCGGCTCGGTGCCGGCGGCGTCATGCTGCCCAACCACTCGCCGCTCACCATCGCGGAGCAGTTCGGCACCCTCGAGACGCTTCACCCGGGCCGCATCGACCTCGGTCTCGGACGGGCGCCCGGCAGTGACCAGAACACTATGCGTGCACTCCGCCGCGATCCCATGGCTGCCGACACCTTCCCGCAGGACGTGTTGGAGCTGCAGGGCTACCTCACGGGACCCACGCGGATCCAAGGGGTGGAAGCTACGCCCGGCAAGGGCACCAACGTGCCGCTCTACATCCTCGGCTCCTCCTTGTTCGGGGCGCATCTGGCGGCGCAGCTCGGCCTGCCCTACGCCTTCGCCTCGCACTTCGCGCCCAACGCGCTGCAGGACGCCGTCGCCGTCTACCGCCGCGAGTTCAAGCCGTCCGAGCAGCTGCAGGAGCCCTACGTGATCGCGGGCGTGAACGTGGTGGCCGCGCATTCGGCGGCCGAAGCCCAACGGCTCTTCCTCGAAATCAAGCGGGACCGCGTCTCGCGTTTCCTGGGCGGCGGCCGCGAATTCACCGACGCCGAAGCGGACCTCATCCTCGACTCGCCGCAGGGCCAGCACATCGCACAAATGGTGAAGTACTCGGCGGTGGGCACCCCGGAAGTGGTGCGCGAGTACCTTGACGAATTTGCCCGCCACGCCGACGCCGACGAACTGATCGTTGCCCACCAAAGCACCGGCACAGAGCAGCGACTGCGTTCCGTGGAGCTGGTCGCGGAGGCCGTGGGGCTGACCCGGGTGTAGCGCCACGGCAAACTCGTTACACCCCGGCAATACGCGGGTCATGGAGGCGAAACCCGCCGGGCGGAAACTGGACGAACCACCCGGAAGGATCGTCCCCCATGGCTACTCCGCTCAATTTGTCCGTGGCCGATTCGGCATTGCTGACAAAATCGCTTCCGTTGGGCCTCCTGCGGACGGCAGTCCAATCCGAGGCGGCCCATGATGGAATCACTCCGGAGCTGCTAGCAGAACTGAGGATGCTGGCCCGGACTCCGGGGCTCCTGGTGGCCTGTAATTACGGTGGAACCCTCTGCGCTGCGGAAGGCGTATCCACTGAGACGCTCCCCTTGGGGAGTGCCGCCGTCGCGCTCCGGGCTCTGGCAGCACTGCCGAACACGCACACAGCCGTCATCTCCGGCAGGTCGCTGCGGGACCTTGCCGCGGTGTCGCGGTTGCCGGCGGAAGTCCACCTGGTAGGTTCGCACGGCGCCGAATTCGACATGACCTACGCGTACAGCGTCTCGATGGCCACAGAAGCCATCCTTCAGCAGGCAGCGACCGCCTTGAACGAATCCATCGGTTTCGAAAAGGGCATCAGCATCGAGCGCAAGCCCGTGGCGGTAGCCATCCACACCAGGCCGGCCACTCCTGCCGTCGTGGCACGGGTGACGCGCGAGGCGCACCAGATCGCCCGTGAACTGGGCCTGTTTTTCATTGTGGACGGATCCGTCCTGGACTTGTCCATCGTGGAGCCCTCCAAAGACGCCGCGCTGGAGCATCTGCGCACACAGTTGGGGGCCAGCGCGGCCCTGTTTGCCGGCGACGCGGAGAGCGATGAGTTCGCGATCGCCACCTTGCGGGGCCCGGATCTTGGCCTGCACGTTGGTGATGGAGAATCCACGGCGCGCCACCGCTTGCCGGACCCGGAATCCTTCGCCAAAGTGCTCGCCATCCTGTTCGAGCTGCGCCGTGCGTGGCTGTTCGGCGAGGACGCGGTGGGGCTGGAGCGGCATTCGATGATCGGCAACGGGACCTCGACGGCGCTGCTCACCCCGGAGGCCAAGATCTGCTGGATGAGCCATCCCCTCCCGGATTCCGGCTCCTTGTTTGCCCACATCCTTGGCGGTGACCCGGCCGGCCACTTCAGCGTGGAACCGGTCAAGACATCGAAGGTGCTGGGCCAGCGCTATGTGGACAACACCATGATCGTGGAGACGCGCTGGGCGGACGTGACGGTCACCGACTATCTTGAGCCGGCACCGGACGGCATCACCAGCCTGGTCCGGGTCCTGTCCGGAACCGGCAGCGCGCGGATTGTTTTCGCACCGCGGCCGGACTATGCCAACGCCCCGTTCAACATGGAGGTCCGCGGCGAAGAGCTGCACGTCGTGGGCACCTCGGATCCCATCGTTCTCTTCGCTCCCGGAGTGCCCTTCACGGTCACGAGCGACGGCAAACACGGCACCGCCACCGCGGAAGTCAGCCTCGCGTACGGTCCTGTCGTCATGAACCTGAGGTGCGGAGACACTGAGCCGACGACCCCGGACCCCGCCGGAGAGCTCGCCCGGCGGGCCGCCGTCGCGCACCAATCCCGGCTGTGGGTCCGCGGGCTGGAACTGCCCGACATGAAACCGTCATTGGTGCGGCGCTCGGCACTGGTCCTGAAAGCGCTGGTGCACGAGCCGACCGGGGCTGTCCTCGCAGCTCCAACCACGTCGTTGCCGGAAGGGATCGGCGGCACCCGCAATTGGGACTACCGCTATTGCTGGCTCCGCGACGGCTCCATGACGGTCAATGCGCTCGTGGACCTGGGTTCCACCGAGGAGGCAGACGGGTTCCTCCGCTGGCTGGGCCGCATCCTTGAGAACGCGCCCGGTCCGGAATGGCTGCACCCCCTGTACTCCGTGACCGGCTCCCCGCTGTCGACGGAGGCCATTATCGAGAGCCTCCCCGGTTACGCCGGCTCGCGGCCCGTGCGGATCGGGAACGCCGCCGACCACCAAGTGCAGCTGGACGTCTTCGGACCGATCGCCGAGCTCATCCAGACCCTCAGCAAGCGTCGCGGCACCTTGCCGGACGAGCACTGGAGACTCATGGAGCAGATGGCCTCGGCCGTCTTGGCCCGTTGGCACGAACCCGACCACGGCATTTGGGAAGCCCGGCGGGCGCCACGGCACCACATCTATACCAAGGTGATGTGCTGGGTGACGCTCGACCGGGCCATGCAGACGGCGGTCCGGTTCCGGCGCCCCATCGGGGCCGAGTGGGAGGAAACGGCCAACATCATCCGCGCGGAAGTCCTCCGCGAGGGCTGGGATGATTCCGCGAGTTCCTACACCGTGGCCTACGACAGCCCGGACCTGGATGCTGCCGTGTTGCACATCGGGCTCTCGGGCCTGCTGGACGTGCGCGACCAGCGCTTCCTGGACACCGTCACCGCCGTCGAGCGCGAACTTCGGGTGGGTCCCACCGTGTTCCGATACAGGTACGACGACGGCCTGCCGGGTTTGGAGGGCGGGTTCCACATTTGCACCACCTGGCTGATCGAGGCGTACCTGGCCGTGGGCCGGCTGGACGATGCGCTGGAATTGTTCAACCAGCTCGTGGCGCTCTTCGGTCCCACCGGTCTGCTTCCTGAGGAGTTCGATCCCGGCACGGAGACCCACTTGGGAAACCACCCGCAGGCGTATTCGCATTTGGGCTTCATCCGCTGCGCGCAGCTGCTGGACAGGTACCTGGACTCGGTAGACGAACAGTAAGCCCACCCAACTGGCTCGCAGTTAATGTCGTTTTCAGCGCCCAAAACGACACTTAATGCGAGCTAGTTGGGCTAAGTGAGCAGCAGGGCCACTGCGATCATTGCCGGGACCGCCACCACGGTGGTGATCAGGACCGTGTCTTTGGCCACGGTGATTCCCGTGTTGTAGCGGCTCGCAGCCACGAACACGTTCTGCGCAGTGGGTAGGGCCGCCGTGACCACCACGGCGAACAAGGCATGTGCCTCCAGGCCCAGCGCGAAGCGGGCGAACAGGTACGCCATCGTGGGGTGGACAAACAACTTGAAGCCGCTGGCCAGGAGCGCGTCCGTCCGGCGACCCGTGTCCTTTTGCAGGGGCCGGGAGCCGTTCAGGCTCATCCCGAACGCCATCAGCATCGCGGGAATGGCGGCTCCTCCGATCAAATGGATCGGGTCCATGATCAGCGAGGGCACTTGCCAGCCCGTTCCAGCCACGACCAAGCCGAGGGCAGATCCCACGATCATCGGGTTCCGCACGATCATCAGGACGAACCGCAGGGGAGTGGTGCGGTGGGCGCTGGTGCTCGCGTCAAGCGCCATCAGGTACATGGGCGTGAAGAACGCGAGCTGGAAGATCAGCAGCGGTGCCACATAGCTTGCGTCGCCCAGGACGAACACCGCGATGGGGATGCCGAGGTTCGCGGAGTTGGCCAGCGAAGCGCTCATGGAGGACATGAGCGATTCGGGCAGGGAGCGTTTGAGCCAGAACTTCACGATGACAAAGAACAAGCTGCCTGTGGCAACGGCGCCCACCGCCGTCACAAGGAGTGGAGCGGCAAAGATGTCGTGAAGACGGGCCTTGCCCAGGGTCTCAAAGAGGAGCGCGGGGCTTGCGACGAAGAATGTCAGGCCGCTGAGGACCGAACGCGCGTTGTCCCCCAGGATCCCGCGCTTGCCGACGAACATGCCCACCAGAATGATGGCCCACACTACGAAGAACCCGGAAAGGACGCCCAGCACTACGGCATCCGGAGGGGGACGGGCGCGGGGCGGCGTGGGTTCACAGTCCCAGCCTAAATCAGCTTTATTCGGCTGTAAGGCCCGACGGCGGCATATTCCGCCATGTGGACCGTGCAGAAGGGGTGCCCTCAGGGGCAACGGAAGAGGGGAACCTAGTTCAGGTCTGCGTTGTTGAGGGCGTGCGGAGGGCGCATGACGCCCGGAGTGATGCCTTCGGCGGGATCGCTGCCGAGCTGGACGATTTTGTTGGCCCTGTCCACATGGACAACCTTGGGCTGGTAGGCCTTGGCCTCTTCGGTGGTCATCTCCGCATAGGTGATGAGAATGACGACGTCGCCCACGTGCACGAGATGCGCTGCGGCACCGTTGATGCCAATGACCCCGGAGCCGCGTTCGCCGGCAATGGTGTAAGTCTCAAGGCGCGCGCCATTAGTCACGTCAACAATGGAGACGAGCTCGCCGGGGAGAATATCCGCAGCATCCAGCAGATCCAGGTCGACCGTCACTGAACCTACATAGTGCAGGTCGGCATGGGTCACCGTGGCACGGTGGATCTTGGACTTAAACATTGTGCGGTTCATAACGTGACAAGTTTAGCGCGTGGCCGCTCGATCGCCGGGTGATGCCTGACACAGGCTAGGCCTTGGCGGTGGCCTTCCGTGCCTGCCGCCTCTTCAGGGAGCCGTAGCCAGCGAGCAGTTTGGGGACAACCAGGTAGACGGCGGCAGGAACCACAACGATCGTCAGGACGAGGGCGCGCAGCGCGGGGTGCCATGACTCCGAGAGCGGAGCGAGGATCGTCATGCCGATCGCCACGAGGGGGAAGATGGCCAGCCACGTGATGACCGCACGCATGTGTACAGAAGGCATGTGCACGGAAGGTAGGTGTACGGAAGGCAGGTGCATGGAGTGCGCAGAAGACGTGTGCGCAGCGGGCGGGGCAACTGGCTCAACTGCGGCGGCGTCCGCGGGTGCGGCAACGGGGATTTGGGTGCTCATGACATTCTCCAACTAATTGGTTGCTTTCGGCGTGAGTTCAGACTAGACCGCACCATCAAAAACTGCAACTACTTGGTTGGAATCTGTTAAGATGGACCCATGGCATGGGATACCGAGCGGACCAAACGACTCCTCCTTGAGGCAGGGACTGCCGAGTTTTGCCAATTCGGACTCGCCGGCGCCAGGGTGGACCGCATCGCCGCCGCGGCCGGAGTCAACAAGGAACGCATCTATCAGTACTTCGGCAAGAAGGATCTTCTCTTCGACGCCGTGATCGCGTCCCAGCTCAGCAAGGTGGTGGACGAAGTGCCCATCGAGGGTGCTGGTCCCGAAGCCTTGGCCGACTATGCCGGACGCCTGTTCGACCATCACCATCAAGATGCCACCCTTCCGAGGCTGCTTTTTTGGGAGGGTTTGGAGCGGGGTGAATATGTGGTGAACCGTCCGGACCGGGCCGCGAACTGCAGAAACAAGGTTGACGGTGTCATCCGGGCCATGCCGGGGACGTCCAGGGAAGATGCGGCCGATCTGATGCTCACCATCATTGCGCTGTGTGACGCCTGGCCGGTACTGCCCGAGCTGGACGGCCTCATGGCCGGCAAGGGACCAAGCAGGGCGGAGCGGCGCCGGAAGGCGATCGTCCGGACTGTCCTCCTGGCCGCACAGGCGCTAGCTACGCCTGCTTGTTGAGCGTCCTGCCGATGATCGCCTGCGTCAGCGCATCCACCACTTCGGCGTTCGCCAGCGGGTTGCGGATCAGGGTGAAGTCGACGTCGCCCACGGGCGGGAGGCCGAAGCGCCGGGTGATCACTGTAAGGTCCTCGGGAACCAGGGATGACGGCATGACCGCGACGCCGATGCCGGCACGCACCGCTGCCAGGACGCCCGCGATCTGCTTCGTTGAGCAGGTGACCCGCCACGTCCTGCCCATGGCCTCAAGGGCATCGATGGCCAGTTTGCGGCTGACGCTCGGGGCTGGATAGCAGATCAGCGGTACGGGGCTTGCAGGGTCCAGCACCGTCTGTTCGACGCCAACCCAAGCAAAGTTATCGTGCCGGACTACTGTGCCGTCCTTGGCCTCGCCCACCCATTTCACGAAGACGAGGTCCAACTGGCCCGCGTTAAGGCGTTTGTAGAGCTGGTCGCTCTGGCTGACGGTAAGTTCAAGGTTGATCTGTGGATACAGCTGCCGGAATTCGCGCAGGATCCGAGGCAAGCCCGTGATGGCGAGATCGTCGGCGGTTCCGAACCGCAAACGGCCGCGCATGGCGGAACCGGAAAAGTACCTGGCTGCGGAATCGTGCGCGGAGAGGATATTGCGGGCAAAGCCTGCCATGGCGTCCCCGTTGTCCGTGAGCCGGACATCCCGCGTGTCGCGCGCTACGAGCGCCCGTTTGGCCGCCGCCTCGAGCTTTCTCACGTGCTGGCTGACTGTGGGCTGGGCCAGGCCGAGGCGCTCGGCTGCCTTCGTGAAACTCAAAGTCTCGGCCACGGCCAGGAAGGACCGCAGCTGCACGGGTTCGAACACGGGTCTCCTTGAATAGCTACGTTCACCGCCGCTCGCGCCGGTGTATTGCACTTCGCAATGCTAGTTATACGGCCAATTCACTTCCATAATCACCGCGGCCAACCCTAGCGTTAAAGGCATCCCAGCGAAACGTCTATCCAAGGACTACTTTTGGCACCCCCACCGCCCTCAGCGGCAAACGTCAGCCAACCCATCATCGATTCACTCGCCGCAAGCAGCCGGATTTCACACGCTGCCGACCCGGACACGGTCACCCAGCCGATCGCCGTCGTCAGCGAACGGCTGCCCTGGCGGCACACCTTCATATCCCTCAAAGTACCCAACTTCCGGATCTTCGCCGTGGGCCACTTCGTCGCAGTCATCGCACTCTGGATGCAGCGGATTGCCCAGGACTGGTTGGTGCTCCAGCTCTCCGGATCCGTCACCGCCGTCGGAATAACCGTGGCATTGCAGTTCATGCCGTCGCTGTTCCTGGGCCCCTGGGGCGGCATGATGGCGGACCGTTTCCCCAAGCGACGCATCCTCATCCTGTGCCAAAGCGTCGCGGCCTCCCTGGCGGCCATCCTTGCCGCATTGGCGCTGAGCCAGCGCATCGAGGTGTGGCACGTTTACGTGATCGCGTTTGTCCTGGGCCTCGTGACGGTCCTCGACCAGCCTGCCCGGCAGGTCTTCGTCAACGAACTCGTGGGACCGAAGTACCTGCGCAACGCCATCAGCGTCAACTCCACCACGTTCCAGCTGGGCGGCCTGATTGGTCCCGCACTGGCTGGCGTGCTGCTGACCGCGGTCGGCGCGGGCTGGGCCTTCGCGGCGAACGCCGTGGCCTGCTGCTCCACTGTCACCATGCTCCTGATGCTCCGCAAGAATGAACTTTTTGTCAGCACGCCCGTGCCAAAACGCAAGGGAATGCTGCAGGAAGGCCTGCGATACGCCCTCAGCAAGCCCACCATCTACTGGCCGTGGCTCATGGCCGGCTTTGTAGCGGTCTTCGCGATGAGCCTGCCTGTGCTCCTCGCCGCCTTCGCGGATCACGTCTACCATGCGGGCGCCGGCGGCTACGGCTTGCTGAACGCGATGGTTGCCCTTGGTGCGATTGCGGGAGCAATCACTTCGGCCCGGCGCCGTCAATTGCGTCTGCGCTCAGTGGTGTTGTGCGCCGGGATGTACGGCTTGATGCTGTGCCTGGCCGCGCTGGCGCCGTCCATGGTGTGGCTCTCCGCCGCCATGGTTCTCTCCGGATTCTGGTGCCTCATGTTCCTGACCGCAGCCAACCAACTGGTCCAGATCAGCGCCAATATGAGCATCCGCGGCCGCGTCATGAGCCTCTACATCATGGTGCTCATCGGCGGCCAAGCCATCGGTGGACCCATGATGGGCTGGCTTGCAGAGCACCTGAACCCGCACGCAGCGCTCTTGGTGTCAGGCGGGGTGCCGGCGCTCGCAGCGGCGACAGTCGCCGTCATGCTCGCCCGGAAGTCTGAGTTGCGGCTCAAAGTAAACGTCAGGGACCGCCGCCGGATGGTACGGATCGTCGCGCAGTCGACGTAGCGGAGTAGCGCCCCAACGCGCCTGAGCCGGGCACCCACAAGGCGCCCGGCTGGCCGCGTACTCAGACTACGAGTCGATTACGCCGCAAGGTGCGGATAGTCCGCTGTGCGCCCTTGGAACTGCAGCACGTCCGGGTTGCGGATGATGCCGTCCCGGATCTCGATGGCTCGGGAGATCGTTTCGTTGGCGGCCCAGGCCTCGGGGCCCGAAATGACCGTCTCAAGGAACGGCAGGAGCGCTTCGCTGATCTCCCAGCTGGACGAATTCCACAGGTAGGACGGGCTGTGGTCCACGGCGTAGTAGTTGATGTGGTCGCCCACCGTAAACATGGGCTCGGCGAACGTCGTGGTCCGCGCCCAACTGAAGCCCATGCCTTCGTCGCAGGAGACGTCAACAATCAAGCTGCCGGGCTGGAACGCGCCAAGGTCCTCGGTCCGCAGGTATGTCAGCGGCGAGTTCGGGTCCTGCAGCGTGCAGTTGACCACGATGTCGCTCGCGGCGAGGAACGGAGCCAGTGGCAGGCGGCCACGATCGGTAATGACCTCGCTCAGGAAAGGGGCGTTCTGGTCGTGGTCGAACTGCACTATGCGCACCGAGTGGATGGGAGAACCGACCGCCGCAACACCGCGGTTGGTCAGCACCTGGACATCGTGGACGCCGTGCGCGTTGAGGGCGGTGACCGCGCCACGCGCTGTGGCTCCAAAGCCAATCACGACGGCGCTCAGCCGCCTCCCGTAGTCACCCGTCGAGCCCGTCAGGGCAAGGGCGTGGATGACGGAACAGTAGCCCGCAAGTTCGTTGTTCTTATGGAAAACGTGAAGCCCGAAGCCGCCGTCGCTGGCCCAGTGATTCATCGCCTCGAACGCGATCAGGGTCAGCTTCTTGTCGATGGCCAGCTGGGTGATGGCCCTGTCCTGGACGCAGTGCGGCCAACCCCAGAGGACCTGACCGTCGCGGAGGTCGGCAAGGTCTTCCGGCTGCGGTTTGGGCAGGAGAATGACATCCGAATTCGAGATCAGTTCTTCACGGCTTGCCATGCCACCGACCAGCGGCTCAAGTTGGCTGTCCGAAAAGCCGAAGCGCTCGCCGTAGCCGCGCTCGAGCCGGATGTTTTGCCGGAGTTCCGGAGCAATGCGCTCCAAGTGCAGGGGATGGACAGGCAGCCGGCGCTCGTCCGGCTTCCGCGAGGACGACAGGATGCCGAGGGTCATGGCGCCTATATGGCCGCTCACTTTTTGTTGCCGGTTGCCGGCTTGGCCACCGTTGTTGCGGAGGACTCTGAAGCCCTCTTATCCGCGCGCTTTTCTTTGATGGATTTGCCGGATTTTTTCGATGCAGCTTGGCGAGGTGATTTGTCAGCCATGATCGCTCCCTAGAGCAGAGCCGAAATGGCTCCTAGCTCCTGACGATACACCCTTCAGGCTTGGGCGCCTTGTATCCGGTCGGCCGTCCGTTTCCGGGAAAACGGTGCCTGTCAGCAAGAAAATGGAGCGGGCGACGGGAATCGAACCCGCGTATCGAGCTTGGGAAGCTAGCGCTCTACCATTGAGCTACGCCCGCAATACTCCGCAAACCAGCCGGAGCAGATCCCAGCTTAGCGCAGATGGCGCGCCGATCCAGACACAGACTCACTGGTATCACGGTCACATCAAATTCCCTGCGGAGCTCGTAAAGATTCGGTTAAGGCTCGACGTGGGTGTGTCGCGCTGCGCCCCGCCTGACTATTCTGTAGGCAGTTAGCTGCTGTGTCATGGGGAACCCGGCTATGTCTAAGAGCCGTACGCCGAAAGAGGATTCCGTGGCATTTGCAGAGCATGAAGTACTCATTGGTCGTGACGCCATGACCGTTTACCAATTCCTGGTGGACGGTCTCAACAATCCCCTGTGGCGCAGCGGAATCCGCAGCATTTCCCTCCGTTCCGGACATGCCGGCGAAAAAGGTGCCGTATACCAGCAGACTTTGGCAGGCCCGGGCGGGCGGCCGATCGCGGCTGACTTCCAAATCACTGACGCCAGGCCGGGCGCTGAAGTGCGCTTCGCCGTCGTCGCCGGTCCCGCGCGGCCCACTGGCGGCTACTATCTCAGCACCGAAGGACCCAATACCCGCCTGCGGTTCGCCCTGGAGTACCACCCCAAGGGTCTGCAGAAACTCATGAACAGCGTGATCCAGAAGACCATGGAGGATGAAGTGGTCCAGCTGGAGCAGCTGAAGTCGGTCATCGAGGAGCAAACCCCGGAGGCGTAGTCCCCACCGCCTCCCTCGCCTCGCTCCGCTCGCCCAGGGAACCCTGGCGGCGTGGGCCCACCGCCTCCCTCGCCTCGCTCCGCTCGCCCAGGGAACCCTGGCGGCGTGGGCCCAGCGCCTCCCTCGCCTCGCTCCGCTCGCCCAGGGAACCCTGGCGGCGTGGGCCCACCGCCTCCCTCGCCTCGCTCCGCTCGCCCAGGGAACCCTGGCGGCGTGGGCCCAGCGCCTCCCTCGCCTCGCTCCGCTCGCCCAGGGAACCCTGGCGGCGTGGGCCCAGCGCCTCCCTCGCCTCGCTCCGCTCGCCCAGGGAACCCTGGCGGCGTGGGCCCAGCTACTGTGCCAGCTTGAGTCCGGCTAAACCGGTGACCGGAGTGCTCGGCGTCGTGAGGCGTCCGCCAGTCAGGTCCCAATATTCGATCGCTCCGTTGCTCAGCAGGCCTGCGATTCCAGTGGTGTTGAGACCCGTGACACCGCTGAGCGAGCGCAATCCGGAGTAGTCCGTCCATCCGGTTCCCACTACCAGCCGGGCTTCTGACTTCGGCGTGGTGAGCCCGGAGCCGCGGTAGAGCCGCAGGTTCCCGTTTGCTTCCACCGCCAACAGGTCCTGGAAGCCGTCGGCGTCGTAGTCCACCATGCTGAGGCGGATGGCACTGACGCCCGAGCCCACTTGGGTCCGCCCCACCATGCCGGTGAGCCCCAGGTTCCGGTACAGGTAAAGCGCGCCGCTGGAATCAATGGCGAGAATTTGCGGGAGCCGGTTGTTGCCGCACCAAATGCCCACAGCCATGGTCATCGATTGCCAACCCGAGGAGCCCAACAACACCGGGGCTTTGAATCCTCCACTCACGACTCCGGGGTAGAGCAGGAGCCTGCCGTCCAGCATTTGGGCGATGACATCGATCACGCCGTCGCGGTCCCAATCCGTGGTCATCACTTCTTTCGCCCCGGCGAAACCGGACCCGACCGTCCGGGCGGGACCGAACGTGCCGTTGCCGAGCGCAGGGTAGTCCCTCAGGTTGCCCGAAGGGTCGACGGCGACGAGGTCACCGGCGCTGCGGATGGCTGCCGCACTGAGGTCCAGCGTGGGCGGCTGGTGCTTCACGATAGGGTCGCAGACGGTCGGGGCCGGAAGCTGGGGAGGGGCTGTGCCCGCGCCAGGGCTGTTCACCGTGCCGGCGGGGAGCGTTGTATAGCCGAAGAGATTGACCACGCCCCACATCGTGTAGCTATTGGGGGTGGTCTGGTAGTTGCCGTCCGTGAAGGTGATTCCGACGCCTATCACGTTGAAGCGGGGATCACGCAGCAGCGCGTCGTGGGCGGGCGAGCTTTTCCACCATTCGACCAGTTGGGCGGCATCCCGATCCCAACGGACAGCGATGATCTCGCCTGCGCCGTTGTTGGGGTTCAAGGCCCTGGGGTCGGTCCAGAAGTTGCTGCGGTGTTCAATCACCTGGCGGCTGGCAATGTTGTTGGACCAGTCCTGCGAAAGGGTCGACACCGTGGGGTTGTACTTCACCGGATTCAAGCCGAGCGAAGTCCTGTAGGCATTGATGGCATTGAACACGGCCAGCACTTGGGCGGAATTGTCGTCGTTGACCAATGCTTGCGCCGAGACCAGCGGCACGGCTGCGGGGGAGGACTTCGTCGGGGGCGTAGCCGGACCCGACTGCGGGACACCCCCTGCCGCGGCTCCGGGGATCGGGTCCGGGCCGGATGCCGGCGGGATGGAGGGCAGCGGGGGCGGGCCGCCCACTGCCTGGGGTGGGGTGCCTTTGCCGGGCCCGACGGCGGGGCTTGCCTGCGCGGGCGAGGTCGCCGCTTGGACGGCTGCCGCGGTGCCCGCACCGGCCGGGGATGCAGCGGGGGCGGCTGCGGCTGCTGGCGCTGCGGGGGTAGGCGCGGTGGCCGTTGGTGACCCCGGCGCAGGTGCGGCCTGCGGAAGGCCGGATCCCGACGGCGGTGCAGACGCCGTCGTCGTACTTTCAGCGCCTGCGGTGGTGCTTGAGGTGGAAGGCGCGGCGGCGGCAGTTCCGGCGAGCGGAACCGGAACGGCCAGCGGGCCAGAGGCAGGGGCCATCACCGCGAGAAGGCAGGCCACCAACACGGCAACGGGCACCGCAATTCGTCTCAATGTTTCCCCAGATTCGCGTCGCGCCACCGTTCCCAAACACAACAGCGGTAACGGTAGTCTATGTGGTGCACTATAGTCCCATGCGCCACTCCGGCACCACGGGGTACGGGGCGCATACGGTACTTTTGATCCTGTGCTGATCTCTGACCGCGACATACGTGCCGAAATCGACTCCCGACGTATCGTCCTGGAGCCCTACGACCCCGCGATGGTTCAGCCGTCCTCGGTGGATGTGAGGATTGACCGTTTCTTCCGGCTGTTCGACAACCACAAATACGCACACATCGACCCCTCGGAGGAACAGCCTGAGCTGACCCGCCTGGTTGAGGTCGAGGGCGACGAGCCTTTCATCCTGCACCCGGGCGAGTTCGTGCTCGGTTCAACATACGAGACCGTGAGCCTGCCGGACGACGTCGCCGCACGACTTGAGGGAAAGTCTTCGCTGGGGCGCCTCGGCCTGTTGACGCATTCCACGGCCGGCTTCATTGATCCCGGGTTTTCGGGCCATGTGACGTTGGAACTCTCCAACGTTGCGACGCTGCCCATCAAGCTGTGGCCAGGCATGAAGATCGGCCAGTTGTGCTTCTTCCGGCTCTCGTCAGCCGCTGAGCATCCCTATGGTTCCGGCGGTTACGGCAGCCGTTACCAAGGCCAGCGCGGCCCCACCGCGAGCCGCAGCCACCTGAACTTCCACCGGACGGCGGTTTAGCTCCCGCCTGCTTGCGTTGAGAGGTGAGGTCTCGCCTCTTTGAAGGCACGAAAGAGACGAGATCTCACGCCTCGAGGGACACAATAGGCTCGGATGCCTTCGGTTTGCGCGCGGACTTTCGGAAGGCCTTGACCGTCGGCTCCACGAAACGGGCCGCGAGCGGTCCGGTGATGGCCATAAGCAGCACATACGCAGTGGCGAGGGCGGCAAGCTCGCGCGGTACGACTCCCGAGGTCACGGCCAGACCCGCAATGACAATGGAGAATTCGCCGCGGGCAATCAATGCGGCTCCTGCACGGAAACGGCCGGGAACGGCGATCCCTGCCCGCTTTGCCGCCCAGAATCCGGTCAGCACCTTGGTAACGGCTGTCGCGAGAGCAAGGAGCAGTGCCCAGCCCAGGACTGGCGGGATGCTGGACGGGTCCGTGTTGAGGCCGAAGGCTACGAAGAAGATTGCCGCGAAGAGATCCCGCAGCGGTTCGAGGATCCGCGTCGCGCTGTGGGCGGTTGCCCCCGAAATGGCAATGCCCAGCATGAACGCGCCCACCGCCGCGGAGACCTGGAGGGCGGACGCGATGCCGGCCACCAGAAGTGCGGCCCCGAGGAGATTGAGCAGGAAGACTTCGGAGTTTTCGCTGTGCACGGCCTGGGATACCCGATGGCCGTGTTTGAGGGCCACCACCAGCACGAGGGTGACGACGGCCAAGGCAATACCCACCGTCTGGAGCCCGCCCAGGAAGCCCACGCCTGCGAGGATCGCCGTCAAGATCGGAAGGTAGATGGCCATGGTGAGGTCTTCGAACACCAAGATGGCCAGCACCACTGGCGTTTCGCGGTTACCGATCCGGCCGAGGTCCGTGATCACCTTCGCGGCGATGCCCGAGGAAGAAATATAGGTGACGCCGCCCATGACGATCGCGCCCACCAGTCCCCAGCCGAGCCACACGGCGATGCCTGCACCCGGTAGGAAGTTCAACACAAGGTCCAGTACACCGGCTTGCCAGGAGCGCCGCAGTCCGGTGACGAGTTCCGCGGCCGTATATTCCAAGCCGAGCATCAACAGGAGCAGGATGACGCCGATTTCGCCGGAAAGATGGGCGAACTCGTGCATGCCATCGAGCTTGATCAGTCCACCCGCCCCGAACGCCAATCCCCCTACCAGATAGAGCGGAATGGGGGACATGCCGATCCTGCCGGCCAAGCGCGCCAAGAGGCCGAGACAGAAAACGACTGCGCCCAGCTCTATAAGGGTCAGGGCCAGGGGGTCCATGGACGTCAGCCGTTGCGCAGAATGGCAGCCGCAGAGTCAAGACCTTCCTGCGTACCGACAGCCACCAGCAAATCACCCGTGTGAAGGACGACGTCGGGAGCCGGTGAGGGGACCACTTCGCCTTCGCGCATGATCGCCACGATCGAGACGCCACTGCGGGTGCGGATCTGGGCTTTGCCCATGGGCTGGTTGGTGAAAGGGGAGTCCGCGGTGATGGAGAACTGCCGCGTGACAATGCCGGGGATTTCTTTGTGGGCCTCGGCGAGGCGCATGGCGATGTGCTGCCCACCGAGGAGGTTGCCCAGGGCGGCGGCTTCGTCTGCGGTCAACGGGATGGATGCCTGGCAGGTATCGGGATCGTCCCACGTGGAGACGAAAAGCTCGGTTTCACCCTCCCGCATCTCGACGACACCGATCCGGCGTCCCGAGGCCGTGATGAAATCCTTGCGGACCCCGAGGCCTGGAAGTTCTGTCTCATCCACGTTCATAAGTCCACCCTAGCCCTCTTGAAGGGGCGGCGGAATGATGCCACTCGCAGCCGCCGCGCAAAGCGGTCCGCGCCTTTCTAGGGGGTCAAAGCCAGGCCGCGCGCGGCGTCCTCGTAGTATCCTCGGTTCGCCAATCCGGCGGCGGCTGCCTCGTCCAAAACCACCACAGCGTCGGCATGCCATTGCAGGATCGAACCCGGGCACGACGCCGTCAGCGGGCCCTCGACGGCGGCAGCGATAGCGGCGGCCTTCGCGGCACCGGTGGCGATGAGCACCAGCCGGCGCGCATCAAGAACGGTCCCCAATCCCTGGGTGATGCAGTGGGTCGGGACGTCGCCGTCGTGGTCGAAGAACCGGGCGTTGTCCTGCCTCGTGCGGGCCGTCAGCCGCTTCAGACGGGTGCGGGAGGAAAGGGAGGACCCGGGCTCATTGAATCCCACATGGCCGTTGGCGCCGATGCCCAGGATCTGCACGTCGACGCCGCCAGCGGCACCGATCGCTGCGTCGTAGGCAGCCGCTCCCGCTTCGAGCTCGGCTTGGGTGGCACCGGTACCGTCAGGGACATTCAGCCCGGCCAAGGGAAGCCCGATCACGGCGCAGACCTCGCGAATCAAGACCTGGCGGTAGGACTGTGGGTGCTCCGCCGGAAGGCCTACGTATTCGTCCAAGGCGAATCCCTTGGCGTCCGAGAAATCCACGCGGCCCGCGGCCACCGCAGCCGCGAGTTCCGCGTACAGTCCCAGCGGAGACGAACCGGTGGCCAGGCCCAGCACTCCTCCCCTGCCCGCAGGAAGTCCTGAGAGGACGGCGTGGGTGGCGGCCAAAGCGGCCGATTCCGGAGCGGGCGTGACGATGACTTCCATGGCAACTTTCTGTCGATAGGTGATGCGCACTAGCTAGCCAAGTTCAGGCCTTTTGCTGCCGTTCAGCAGCGCCGTCAGGGCCTGGGAGACCGTGAGGGACGCACCATAGGTGACGATGTCCGCTCCGCCGCGCGGCCAGCCGCACTCGACAGCGATCACCGCGTGCCCCTCCGCCCTCAAACGGGCGAAGACGGTCCATAGCGGGTGCTCGGCATCCAGGCCGCGCCCGACGACGGCGACCCGGGCGCCGTCGGGCACCTCGCCTTCGTGGACCACTGCCGAAGTGGTGGCAGCGGGGCCCCACGGCACGCGGCCGACGGCGAAATTGGATCCGGTTTCAACCTGCACGATCGCCACAGGTTCTTCTCGTGCAAGCCACCTTTGGGCGGCTTCGGAGACCTCGAAGGCCTCTGCGATGCGCTCCCCGTCGAGCGCCTTCGGGTCGGCAGGCACGCCGGTAGGCTGCGGCTGGCCCGGCAGGCCGAGCTGGCCCCTGATCGCGGCCTCCTGGATCTCCGCGGCGCTGGCCGCGGGGAAACGCGAGGACAGTGCTGCCGTGCGTGCAACAGCGTCCGCGAGGCGTTCCATGGGCAAGCGTCCCTCTTCAACGGCATCGGTAATCGCGGTGAGCGTCTGTTCGAAGAGGGCCGGTCCTGTTTCGGAACCAAGGCACAGCAGGTCCGCCCCGGCCATGAGCGCACGGACGGCTGCTTCCGGAACACCGGTCTGGGCGGACGCGCCGGCCATGTCCAGGGCATCGGTGATGATGACGCCGTCGAATCCCATGTCGCGGCGCAGCAAGTCCTGCAGGATGCGCGAGGAGAAGGTGGCGGGGTGATCCGGGTCCAGGGCTTCGACCAGGATGTGGCTGGTCATGACCGTGGCTCCGCGAGCCGCGACGAGCGCACGGAACGGGACGAGTTCGCGCGCATCCAGCGTGGCGGCGTCGGCCGTGACCCGGGGAAGCGCCAGGTGGGAGTCCGCGGTGGTGTCGCCGTGGCCCGGGAAGTGTTTGGCGCAGGACGCCACACCGGCGTCTTCGAGACCGCGGATCCAGGCAGCGGTATGCCGGGCCACCAAATCCGGTTCGGCCCCGAAACTCCGCACGCCGATCACGGGGTTATCGGGAGCCGAATTGACGTCTGCATCGGGGGCCAGGTTCAAGTTGATGCCCAGGCCTGCGAGTTCGTGGCCGATGGCGCTGGCGCTGGCGGCGGTCAGTTCGACGTCGTCCAAACGCCCGAGCACCGCGTTCCCGGGCTGGGTGGATCCCGTGAGGTAGTGCAGCCTTGTGACGTCGCCACCCTCTTCATCGACGGCGATGAGCGTGTTCGGGGAATGTGCCCTCAGCCCGGCGCAGAGCTCGCGCAACTGGACGGGGGACGCCACATTGGTGCCGTAGAGGCACACAGCCGCCAGCCCGGCGTCGTAGGCTTCAAGGATCCAGACGGGGACGGCGATGCCGGTGAATCCGGGCATGAGGGTGCCTGCCGCGAGACGGCGCAGGTGGTCGCGGGCGGGCCCGGTGGCAAAGGACTGAGTAACGGGGGACTGAATCGTGTCCATGTCCGGCTCCTTCGAAGGATGCTTAGCTGGGTAGTCAGGGTTGGAAACGGCGCAGGCGCGGCACTCAGGCCACACCAAGCTGGTTCCACAGGACCATCACGGCGGCTCCGCGCAGGACAATGTCCTGTGCGTCTGCCGCGAGACGGACGGACACCGGTGAAGGGTCTTGGTGCAAGAGCCGCTCAAGCAGGGTCTGCTGGACGGCGTTGAGAAGGGAGCCTTCCAAAAGCCCCCGGGGTCCGCTGAGGACCACTTCGCCCAAATCGAGGGCGCCAACCACGGGTGCGAGGGCGATGGCGAGCCGCTCGCCTGCCTCCCGGAGTACGACGTCGGCCGCGGCCTTCGGTTCGGAGCTCGTAGCCGCTTCGGTCAAGGCCCGTTCGAGGCTGGGGACGGACATCCAGGTTTCGAGGCAGCCCGTTTTACCGCATTTGCACAAGGTTCCGCCGTCGGTGCCGACCGTGACGTGGCCGATTTCACCCGCGGCCGAGTGGGCGCCCCGGGCACGCCTGCCGCCCACGATGAGTCCCGAACCGACACCGCGGCCGATTTTCACGAGGACCATGTCGTCACTGCCGCCGCCGAAGGTGTAGTCCGCGTGGACTGCGGCGTCGGCGTCGTTGGAAACGAGGGTCGGCAGGCCAGTGCGCTCCTGGAGGAGATCGCGCAGTGCGACGTCCCTCCACTCGAAGTTGGGGGCCGTGGTGACCACGCCCTCGGCGTTGACGATGCCGGGGGTCCCGACGCCGATCCCGAGCAGTGTGGCGGTGGCTCGGCCGACGGCCTCTGAAGCGAGTTCGAGGACCTGGTTGACGACGTCCTGCCCGGTTTCCGAAGCAATGGTGCGCTCGACTCGTTCGAGGATGTTGCCGTCAAGGTCCAGGACGGCGGCGCGCAGCACGGAATTTTCGGCCAAGTCCATGCCGATCACTTGGAGGCCCTGGCGATTGATGTCCACCAGGATGGCCGGTTTGCCGGGACGGACTTCATCAGAGTGCCCCAGTTCCACGACGTGGCCGCGTTCCAGGAGGTCAGAGACGAGGTCAGATACCGTGACGCGCGTCAGGCCCAGGGTCCGGGACAAATCCGCGCGGCTCATCGCTCCTGCCGAGTGGAGGGTCTGGCGCACCAAGGAGAGGTTGTGGGCGCGCCCGTCGGAAGGCAGGGTTGCTGCGCCGGTTCGATCGGTGCGCTGACGGTCTCGAAGGGCTTCCATGAGAGTTAGTAAACTCTACTAACAATCAAAGATCAAGGGTTTTCCGCAGATTGTGTGGAATCAAGGCACCCATTGATGACGTAGGCACCCGCTAAGGACGTAGGCCCCCGATAGACCGGGTGCGCCAGTCCATTTCGGGTGCGAAGCATAGGCGCTGGTGCCGGCCCCCACCTCTCAGCGAACGGGAACGGTGGCGATTTCCGTCTTGCTGGGTGATTTGACCGGCAGGATCACCAGGAGGCCGGCCAGGAGCACCACCATGATGCCCAGGATTCCCCAGCGTTGGGCTCCGCCGGGGGCCACCAGGGGGGTCGCCAGAGTGATGCACAGGGTAAAGAGCGCCGGTGCCAGGAAGCTTACCGCCCTGCCGGTAGTGGCGTAGAGCCCGAACAGTTCGCCGGATTCGCCGTCCGGCGCCAGCCTCGCGAGGTAGGCGCGGGATGAGGCCTGGGCTGGTCCGACGAAGAGGCAGAGGAACAGCCCGAACACCCAGAAAGTGGTGCCGCCTGCCCAATGGGCTCCGAAGAACACGTAGTCGCCATTGCCGAGAACCAGGATCGCCGTGCCGGCTACCAGGAGTCCTAGAAGGGAGATGACGATGACGGCCTTGGGCCCTATCCTGTCATCCAGGAATCCGCCGATCATGGCGCCCACGGCAGCCACTACGTTGCCGAAAATCGCGAAGAAGATGACCTCTTTGAGCTCGAAGCCAAAGGTCCCGGCGGCAATGACGCCGCCAAAGGTGAAGACCGCCGCCAGGCCGTCGCGGAAGATGGCGCTCGCGAGCAGGAAGTAGATGGTGTGCGGGCTGGTTCGATAGATGGCCGCGATCCGGCGCCCCAACAAACCGTAGGAGGCCAGGAACCCGAGGCGGGATTCCGGTTTCTTGACGGAGAGTTCCGGCACCGCGAAGAGGACCGGCAGCGCGAAGATGAAGAACCAGAGCGCGGAGAAAACAGCAACGAGCCTGATATTCAGGCTGTCCTGGGTGGAAGCCCCGAACCACTCAAAAGACGGCTGGACGAAAAGCTGCAGCACCATGAGAAGCGCGACAATCCCGCCCAGGTACCCCATACCCCAGCCGAAGCCACTCACTTTGCCGATGTTGGCAGGGGTGGAGATCTGGGCCAGCATGGCGTTGTAATTGACGCCCGCGAACTCGAAAAACACATTGCCGAGCGCAATCAGCGAGACGCCCAGAAGCAGGAACTCAGGCTTGGGGAAAACAAAGAAGCACGAGCCGGTCAGGACGGCCACGAGGGCGGTGTTGACCCCGAGCCACAGTTTCCTGCGGCCACCGGAGTCGGAGCGTTGACCTGTGACCGGTGCCAGGAGCGCGATCGCGACGCCGGCAATCGCCAACGCTGCACCCAACGCCGCCGACGCGGAGTCTCCCCCGCCGAACGCCTTGGATGTCAGGTAGACGGTGAACACGAAGGTGGTCATGACGGCATTGAATGCCGCGGAACCCCAGTCCCAGGATGCCCACGCAAGGATCTGGCCTTTGTTCGACAGGGCGGGCCCTGAAGCAAGCTCGGATGCCGGGTGCGGGGCCTCAGGCGCAGCTGCCATGTTCATGGTCTGAATGGTAACCGCCCGAAGTGACACTTTTGGGACATCCAGGCAGCCTGCATGGCCCCTCATCCCTGGACACCCTGGATGCCGACATTGTTTGTCACATGCGGTTGATAAACTACCTGCACCGAACCCAACGTTTGACCGCCTGCTCCAACTTTTGACAACTCATTCCTGACTTTGCGGAGATTCCAGTGATCACAGTTCTTGCCGTGACCTTTGCAGCGGCAACTGTGGCGCCCTGGATCTTCCGGAAGCTTCAGCGGAATGCCTTCTACGTCCTCGCAGCGGTTCCCGCCCTCGCCTTTATCTGGCTGCTCGTGCAGTATGACCGGATCTATCCCGGCCGGAGCCTTCCTGGCCCCGGGGCCCCCGCGGGCGGTTTCATCGAAGAAACCCTTCCGTGGATTCCGAACCTCAAGCTTGAATTCGCCTTCCGCATGGACGTCCTGGCGTGGGTGATGTCCTTGCTGGTCCTGGGAGTCGGCGCGTTGGTCCTGGTCTATTGCGCCCGGTACTTCAAGAACAAGGATGCCGACCTCGGCGGGTTCGGGGCCCAGCTACTTGCTTTCGCCGGGGCGATGTTCGGCCTGGTGACGGCGGACGACCTCCTGATGATGTTCATCTTCTGGGAACTCACCACCGTCCTGTCCTATCTGCTGATCGGCTATGCGCGCACCCGCCTTTCCGCGCGGCGCTCGGCTTTGCAGGCCCTCGTGGTCACCACCGCTGGTGGCCTGGCCATGCTCGTCGGCCTCATCATTCTGGCCCAGGCCGCCGGAACATACCGGATTTCGGCGATCATGACTGAAGCGGCCACCCTCGTCACGGGACCTGCGCAAGGTGCCGTTGCTGCCGCCGTCGTACTCATCCTGGTAGGGGCGATTACCAAATCGGCGCTGGTCCCTTTCCACTTCTGGCTCCCGGGTGCCATGGCCGCACCCACCCCGGTGAGCGCCTACCTGCACGCCGCGGCCATGGTGAAGGCCGGTATCTACATCGTCGCGCGCATGGCGCCGGGGTTCAGCGAAAGCCCCTACTGGTTGCCGCTGGTGCTCGGACTGGGCCTGGCAACGATGCTGGTGGGCGGCTACCGGGCGCTCCGGCAGACCGATATCAAGCTCATCCTCGCCTATGGCACCGTCAGCCAGCTGGGCTTCCTCACCATGGTGGTGGGTCTCGGCCAGCCCGACGCCGCACTGGCCGGACTCGCGCTCCTCCTCGCTCACGGACTGTTCAAGGCTTCCCTGTTCCTGGTGGTGGGCATCATCGACCACCAATCCGGCACGCGCGATATCCGCAAACTCTCGGGGGTGTACAAGTCCTCGAGGGCGCTCGCCATCGTGGCGGGGATCTCCGCCGCATCCATGGCTGGAATACCCCCGCTGGCAGGTTTCGTGGCCAAGGAATCCGTGTTCGAAGCGTTCGTCCACTACGGCACAGATCACTCCGGTACTGCCCCTGCTTCCCAACCGTGGGGGCTGGTCCTCCTAGTCGGCTTGGTCCTGGGGTCCATCCTCACGTTCGCTTACAGCGCCCGCTTCATGTGGGGTGCGTTCGCCACCAAGCCGGGCGTGGATCGGACGCCGTTCAAAGCCATCCAGCCATCGTTCCTGGCGGCGCCCGCCATCTTGAGCTTCCTCACCATCGTGTACGGCCTGTGGCCGGATCCGGTGGACGGGTGGATCCAGCCGTATGCCGCGCTCTTTGTAGAACCCGCTGCCGGAACAAACGCAGTCGGACCAACCGGAGCCGGCGCCAGCCACCTTGCGCTGTGGCACGGTCTGACTCCCGCCTTGGGATTGACCGCCGTGACGTTCGCGGCCGGAGTCGTGATGTTCTATGCCCGTAACCTCGTGTCCCGGGCGCAAAGCCGTATCCCGGACTGGGTGGACGGTGATCGCGCCTACCAGCGCACCATCGGGACCTTGGACGACGTCGCCGTCTGGGTCACCGGGCGCACGCAGCGCGGTTCCCTCTACTTCTACCTGGCGGTCATTCTCACCGTGGCTTTCGCCGTCCCGCTTACGGCCCTTATCGTGGCCAACAAGCCGCTCCCGGGCGGTCTCTTTTTGATCGACCCGAATTCGCCGCTCCAGCTCATCGCCGCGGCAGGAATCGTCGTTGGCGCGCTCGCCGCCGTTCGTGCCAACAAGCGCTTCCTCGCCGTGCTGATGGTGTCCGTCACCGGCTACGCCATCGCGCTCATGTTCGCGTTGCAAGGAGCCCCGGACCTCGCCCTAACGCAAATGCTGGTGGAGACCATCATCCTGGTGGCCTTCGTGCTCGCGATGCGCAGCCTCCCTCCGGAGCTCCGGGACCGTACCGGCGGCAAATACCGGGTGGTTCGCGTCATCATCGGTGTGGCGTTCGCGGCCACCATGATCTTCGTCGCGATCTACGCGATGGGCGCCCGCGTTGCCGAGCCTGTGTCGCTCTCCTTCCCCCGGCTGGCCTATGAAGGCGGCGGCGGACTCAACGTGGTCAACGTGACGCTGGTGGACATCCGGGCGTGGGACACCTTCGGTGAGATCTCCGTGCTGGCAGTCGCCGCTACCGGCGTCGCGAGCTTGATCTTTGTCCGCAGCAGGGGCGAGCGCCTCAACAAGGCCGCCACGATTCCCGAGGGCACTGTGGGAAGGCGCGCCGCGGCCGGCGGCAGTTCGCGCGACGACGCCTCGCTGGCACTCGTCCGCAAGTTCGCGGGCTCCCTGACAGACCCCTGGCTAGTGGCCGGCCGAACCCTGGCACCGGAACGGCGTTCCATCATTTTCGAAGTGGTCACGCGGCTGATTTTCCACTCGATGATCGTCTTTTCCGTTTACCTCCTGCTGGCGGGACACAATCTTCCGGGGGGCGGCTTCGCCGGCGGACTCACGGCCGGGCTCGCCCTGACCATCCGCTACTTGGCCGGCGGACGGTTCGAGTTGCGGGAAGCAGCACCGATCAGCGCCGGCATGCTGCTGGGAACCGGTCTTGCGACGGCGGCCGCGGCAGGCTTCGTCCCCCTGCTTCTGGGCGGCCAAGTGTTCCAAAGCGCCATCATCGAGTTCTGGCTACCGCTGTTCGGTGACATTAAATTCGTGACCTCCACGATCTTCGACATCGGCGTGTACCTCGTGGTCGTGGGCCTTGCCCTGGATGTGCTGCGCAGCCTGGGAGCCGAGATCGACGAACACTTCGAGGAGACCGCCAGCGGAGACGCGCGGGATTCAGGGGACTCCCGATCCGAAGCGCCCGCCGCCACTGCGACGACGGTAACCACTGCGCCGTCGGCAACCACTTCGCTCGGGAAGGGGACCCCATGAGCGTCAACTTGACCTTGTTGATCGTCATGGGAGTGCTCTATGCCTGTGGAATCTATTTGATCCTGGAACGCAGCCTGACCCGCGTTCTCCTGGGGCTCATGCTCCTGGCCAACGCAACCAACCTGCTGATCCTCGCCACGGGCGGATATGCCGGACTTGCCCCGCTGTTCAGCAAATCGACGGATCCGCGCGACTACAACGATCCTTTGCCGCAAGCCTTGATCCTGACGTCGATCGTGATTTCCTTCGCGGTGACGGCATTCATGCTCGGCATCATCTACCGGACCTGGGCCTTGGCGCGCCAGGACGACATCCAGGACGACGCCGAAGACCGGCGGGTCGCGAAGACACCCAGCTTTGACGTCGAAGACGACTCCGTGGTTCCTGAGGAAACGTCCGAATTCCCGGTTACGGCCGTCACCGAAGCAGCCAAAGAAGGGGGCCCCCAGTGAACATCGCCAGCCTGGCGCCGCTCGCCGTCGTACTTCCCATCCTCGGTGCCGCACTGACGTTCGCCCTGAACAAGAACCCACTGGCTCAACGCGCGGTCAGCATCGGTTTGTTGTCCCTGACCTTGCTCCTGGAATGCTGGCTCCTTGCCTCGGTATGGACCACGGGCACCGCATCCGTCACCCTGGGTGGCTGGCAGCCGCCGTTTGGCGTGGTGATGGTGGTGGACCAGTTCTCCTCGCTCATGTTGGTGGTCTCCTCCGTCATCAGCCTCGCGGTGCTGATCTACGCCACCGGCCAAGGCATGGCCGACGGCGACCGCGAGGCACCGGTGTCTATCTTCCACCCGACCTACCTGATCCTGGTAGCCGGTGTCTCGAACGCCTTCCTCACAGGTGATCTCTTCAACCTGTACGTGGGCTTCGAGATCCTTCTGACGGCGAGCTACGTCCTCATGACGCTGGGCGGCACCGGTCCGCGCATCCGCGCAGGGGTCACGTACGTGGTGGTTTCCGTCGTGTCTTCGGTGTTGTTCCTGATCGCCATTGCGATGATCTACGGAGCCACAGGTACCATCACGATGGCGGATCTCGCCATGAAGCTGGCCGAATTGGACCCGGGCACCAGGAACCTGCTCCACGTCATGCTGCTCGTGGCCTTCGGCATCAAGGCTGCCGTGTTCCCGCTGTCCTTCTGGCTGCCCGACTCGTACCCGACCGCACCCGCACCGGTTACTGCCGTGTTCGCCGGCTTGCTCACCAAGGTGGGCGTCTACGCCATGGTCCGCACGGAGACCCTTCTATTCCCCGGCGACACTTTGAATACCCCGTTGATGGTGGTAGCGCTCCTCACCATGCTGGTGGGCATTCTCGGCGCCATAGCCCAGAGCGACATCAAACGATTACTCTCCTTCACCCTGGTCAGCCATATCGGCTACATGGTGTTTGGGCTGGCCATGTCTTCCGTTGCCGGGCTTGCTGCCGCCGTCTTCTACGTGGCCCACCACATCACCGTCCAAACGAGCCTGTTCCTGGTGACCGGCTTGATCGAGCGCCGTGGCGGCAGCTCGTCCGTGGACAGGCTGGGTGGGCTCGCGAAGCTGTCTCCGCTCCTCGCGCTCTTGTTCTTCATTCCGGCCATGAACCTCGCGGGAATCCCTCCTTTCTCCGGGTTCCTGGGGAAGCTCGGACTCCTGCAGGCAGGCATCGCCCTCGGGACACCGCTGGCCATTACCTTGGTGGTGGGCGGCGTTGTCACCAGCCTCTTGACCTTGCTGGCGATTGCCCGCGTTTGGAACCGCGCATTCTGGCGGAAACCCGAGGACGCGGAATACCCGGCCGCCGTCCTCAAGGACACAGCAGCAGTCGGCCTGCTTCCGCGGACCATGGTGGGGCCAACGGCCGCGCTGGTGATCTTCGGCGTAGCGCTGACCGTCTTCGCGGGTCCGTTGTTCCAATTGGCGGGAAACTCCGCGGAACAGATGCTGGACCGCACGGCGTACATCCATTCGGTGCTCGGCGGGAATGCCAAGGTTCCGGAGATCGCCGCACCCGTGCAGGGAGGTGGGAAGTGAGCCGCAAGCGGATTTCGTTTCGCACCGAGTTGCCCCTGCTGGTCTGGCTGGTGGTCGTCTGGGGTGCGCTCTGGCGGGACTTCAGCCCGGGCAACTTGTTGTTCGGTGCGCTGATCGCGGTGGTCGTGGCCAGGGTCTTCTACTTGCCTCCCGTGGAGCTCAGCGGGCGTTTCAACGTGTTGCGCGCCGTTCCTTTCGCCGCCGTGTTCCTTGGCAGAGTGGTGGCCGCGAGCTTCCAGGTCATGTACCTGGCGGTCTTCCGAGGGCCTTCGGTAACCAACGCCGTGGTCGCAGTTCCTCTGCGCAGCCATTCCGACCTCATGGTGACCGCCACAGGGCACGTTATTTCGCTGATTCCGGGTTCCTTGGTGGTAGAGGTGGATCGCTCCACGTCCACGCTCTACATCCACGGGCTCAATGTCCGCAACGATGTGGACACCGCCAAGCTGCGCAAGGAAGTCCAGGATACGGAGGCCTCGCTGATCCGGATCATGGGTTCCCGCGCGGAAATGGACGCACTCCAGGCCGAAGGCTGGCCTGCAACGAGAGGAGCTGGTTCGTGAAAGACATCGTGCTGATCGTCACGGCGGTGATTCTTAGCCTGGCGGCGGCAGGCGCGATCTACAGGATCGCCGTCGGGCCTTCCCTGCTGGACCGGGTGCTCGCCTCAGACGTCCTGCTCGCCATACTGGGCGCCGCGCTGGCCATCGACATGGCCGTCAACAGACACCTCAACAACCTCGTGCTGCTCGTCGCACTGACGCTGATCGGGTTCGTTGGCTCGGTGACGGTGGCCCGCTTCGTGGCCGACCGGAGGGGACAGGTCAATGACTCCTAATGCCACCGGAATTGACTCCGTGATCGATGCCGTCACCGCGGTACTGCTGATTGTTGGTGCGCTGATGTCATTGGGCGCCGCAATCGGCCTGTTGCGTTTCCCGGACCTCATGAGCCGCATGCACGCAGCTACCAAGCCGCAAGTGCTGGGGCTGTTCCTTGTCTTGGCGGCCATCGGGCTGCAGATGCGCGAATGGTGGGTATGGCCGATCCTGGCAGTCGCCTGGATCTTCCAACTGCTGACCGTTCCCGTGTCCGCACACATGGTGGGCCGCGCAGGCTACCGGACCAAGCACCTCCACCCCGAGTTGCTCAGCTCCGACGAACTCGAGGCCGTGGTGCTGCGGGCTGCCGGTCAACGGGCGGCGGAGAAAGCTCAAGAAGCGGACTCGGCAATGCCCCACACCGGGAACGGCCGCAACGGCGGGGGCGCGGGCGGCCCCGGCGCCAACGGCGGGGGCGCCAACGGCGGGCCGTCAGCCTAGACGATGTCCTGCGTCTTCGAGAAGCGCGAGATGGCGCGCTGGGTACTGCGGCTTGCGAAAACCTGGATGACAGCGCTGACAGTCGCCGAAATCAGGGCGAAGGTCAGTGCCGAGCGCAGGCTTGCCTCCATGTCATCGTGACCCTTGGGAGGCTTCTTGCCGGTGGACTTTTCCCACAACGCATTGACGAGCTTGGTGCCGACAAAGCCTGCGCCGATGCTCACGCCAGTGCCGAGCAGTTTGATGAGGAGGTTCATTCCGGGACTCCTTGCGGGAGGAAACAGGACCGTCCCCAGCCTAACCCCACTTCAGGGCTGTTCCGGAGCAACGGATGGCGGTTGGCGCCTCAGCCGGAAGAACTCCTCCAAGGCTCCAGGCTTTGGACGGACGGGCATGATGTCACGGTCTTCGGCCAGGATCGCTTCCACCGTGCCGAGGGCGAGTAGCTCATCCAGCAGCGCCAGCGTGGGCGGCATGAGCTTGAGGGTTCCGGCGGCTTCGGCATCCAGGATTCCGCGGACCGGCATCCACAAGGACGATGACGCTTCCGTGGTTTGGTGCTTTGGTTCGGCACCGGAAAGCGGGCAGGCAAGGTAGAAGTATGTGTCGAAGCGCTTGGGCTGGTCTGCCGGTGTGACCCAGTTGGCCCACGGGCGGAGGGTGGCGGCGTCGAGCTTCAGCCCGGCCTCTTCGAACACCTCGCGCTGCGCGGCCGCCAGTACCCGGCCGGCGTTGAACCCGGCGGAAGTGGGCTCGACGGCGATGCTGCTCCGGTGCCATGCGGTGGCGTGCCGCTCGACGACGTCGTCCGCGAAGTCCCAGCCGGAGCTGTCCACCTGGTCCACCCGTCCGCCCGGAAAGACAACCATGCCCGCGGCGAAATCCATCGTGCTTACCCGGTGCTGAACGAACACTTCCAGGCCGCGCCCGGCATCCGCGGGAACCTCCGGGCCTGACTGAATCGTGTAAACGGGGGCCTCGCGGACGAGGATCACGCTCGCGGCGAGCCTAGGTTCGGCCACCGTGGTGCTGTTCGCTTCGACAATGCCTGCCAAGACTGCTCCTTTGCCCGCTTGCTGCGTCACATTCTGCTGGATCATTCTCCCAGTTTCTGTACGCGCCCGCGCCATTCCGGGCCTGCCTGTGCTCACCCGGCGAATGATCCAGCAGAATCCGTCGTTACGCGTTTTGGCACAGCGCCCGCAACCCCGCCAAGGTGTAAACTGAACCACGCCCAAAAGGGTGGATTGATAACGACAGGGGAGCGCCGCCGTCGGGCTTGCAGCAATGCGGCACGGAGGACGGGCGCTGAGAGTGCGGACAGCCGCAGACCCTCGAACCTGATCCGGCTAGTACCGGCGCAAGGGAGTCGAGTTCTCATAGTGCCCGGACCGGCGCAGCGGAAGCCGCTCGCAGGCAACCGGAACACTTTCCCCTCCTGTTCCTCAGGAGGACAAAATGACTGGTATTTCTGCAAGGCCGGGCCTCACCAAGCCTGGTTACAACTGGCGCGTCGTGGACATCGTCGTGGCGGCACTGATCTCCATCGCCGGTGGCGTGATCTTCTGGGCATGGGACCAGATGGCTCTGGTTGTTACGCCCGTGACCGCCGGCTACCCTCCGCTGGGCGGCCTGATCGCTGGCGGTTGGATGATTCCGGCAGTGCTGGGCATGCTCGTTGTCCGCAAGCCCGGTGCGGCAATTTTCTGCGAAATGGTGGCCGCCACCAGCGAGCTCATCATGGGTAACCAGTACGGCACCACGGTCCTGATCTCGGGCCTGCTCCAGGGCCTCGGCGCGGAACTCATTTTCCTGGCCTTCATGTACAAGAAGTTCAACCTGCCGGTGTCCCTGCTGGCCGGTGCCGGCGCGGGCCTGTTCTGTGGGTTGAACGATTCCTTCCTGCCGTGGGGCTGGAACATCGCCTACGAGGTCGGCGACAAGCTCGCGTACATCGTGTTCTGCACGATCTCTGGTGCCGTCATCGCCGGTGCCCTGGCCTGGATCGCGACCCGCGGCCTGGCCAAGACCGGTGTCCTGAGCGCGTTCGCGTCCCGCAAGGCCGCCTCGGAGCCCGTCTTTTCCTGATGCCAAGTCCTGATTCCGGCACCCCTGCTGTGGTGCGACCCGCCGCCATTTCCGCGCACGGGTGGGGCTGGCGGCACGCTGGCCGCACCACGCAGGCCATCCACGCCTTGGACCTGGACATCCGTCCCGGCGAGCGCGTGCTCCTGCTTGGCCCCTCGGGCGCGGGCAAGTCGACGCTCCTGCATGCCCTGGCGGGCGTTCTGGGCGAGGACGGTGACGACGCCGACGAGACCGGCTCGTTGCTCGTGGATGGTGTTTCGCCGAAGGCCCAGCGGGGCCGTGCCGGACTCATGCAGCAGGACCCCGAAACCCAGGTGGTGCTTTCCCGGCTGGGCGACGACGTCGCTTTCGGCGCCGAGAACCTTTGCGTGCCGCGGGAAGAGATCTGGAAACGCGTCCATGAAGCGCTCGACGACGTCGGGCTGCGGAACAGTTCCAGCGGCGACTTTGCGCTCGACCACCCGACGTCGGCGCTCTCGGGCGGGCAGAAACAGCGCCTTGCGCTCGCCGGCATCCTGGCCATGCGGCCTGGCTTGATCCTCCTGGACGAGCCGACCGCCAACCTGGACCCGGCTGGCGTGCTCGAGGTCCGCGATGCCGTGGGCCGCTGCCTGGACAAGACCGGCGCCACCTTGGTGGTGGTGGAGCATCGGGTCTCGGTCTGGAAAGACCTTGTGGACCGGATCGTGGTCCTCCAGCCGGGCAGCTCCTCCTCCACGGGAGGGTCGACGCCAGGGGTGCTCCTGGACGGCGATCCGGACACCGTTCTGGCTCAAGCAAGGGACATGCTCACTGCTGCGGGCGTCTGGGTGCCCGGGTACGTGCCGGCCACCCGGCCACGTTCGGGCACGGCCGCCGGCTCCGGAACAGCAGCCGGCTCCGGGGCGAGGAGCGGGGGAGAGCTGCTGCTCGCTACACAGGAGCTCGCGGTGTCCCGCGAAAGGCCGCGGCGCCGGGGGTTCAAAACCATCCTGCCCCTTCCTGTGCAGGCCGGACTCGACGCCGAAGTGCTCGCCGGGCAGGCCCTGACCATCACCGGCCCCAACGGCGCCGGAAAATCGACCTTCGCTTTGACCCTCGCGGGCCTGTTGGCACCAGTGTCCGGCACGGTGACTGCCGCCGTCGGGCTCAGTGAAGGCGCCGGCACCGACCCTTTCAAGTGGAAGGCCCAGCAGCTGATCTCCCGGATCGGGACCGTGTTCCAAGAGCCCGAGCACCAGTTCGTCACCGGCCGCGTGCTCGACGAGCTCATGTTCGGCCCCAAGCACCTTGGCCATGGCGAGGAGCGAGTGGACGAATTGCTGGAGCGGCTGCGTCTGGGGCATCTCGTGGACGCCAATCCGTACACGCTCTCCGGGGGCGAAAAGCGGCGGCTATCCGTGGCCACGGTGCTCGCCGCGCACCCCCGCGTCCTGGTGCTGGACGAACCCACCTTCGGCCAGGACGCGAACACGTGGGCCGAGCTTGCGTCGTTCCTGTCCGAACTGCTCGACGCCGGCACATCCGTGGTTTCCGTAACCCACGACCAGGAATTCAGCTCCGTCCTGGGCGGCACCGAGATGCGGCTCGAGCCTGCGCTCCAAGGCGCGGCCCGGCAGGAAGCGGGTGCGGCATGAGGCAAACCCTGACCCTGCGCGGTAACAATGCCCTTCTGAGTCGCGCGAATCCGCTGGCCAAGTTCGTGTCGGTCTTCCTGATCACCTTGGTGTTGGCGCTGTCCATTGACCTGGTGTCCGCCTCGACGGCGCTCCTCGGCGAACTGGCGCTATTCCCCCTCGCGGGGCTCACCGTGCGCTTGTTGTGGCAGCGCGGCTGGCCCCTGATCATCGCGGCGGCGCTGGGCGGCTGGAGCACCGCGATCCTGTCGGCCGACAGGGGCAGGATACTGCTAGACGTCGGGATCTGGTCTATCAGCGAAGGCTCGCTGCAGCTGGGACTCGGGTTCATGCTGCGCGGCTTGGCGATCGCGTTGCCGGCCATTCTCCTGATGAGTTGCACCGACCCGACCGATCTCGCCGATGCCCTGGCGCAGAAGGCGAAACTGCCGCACCGTTTTGTCTTGGGCACCTTGGCCGCGCTGCGGCTCGTGGGGCTCATGGCGGAGGAGTGGCAGACCATCGGTATGGCACGGCGCGCGCGGGGTGTCGGCTCGCACGGGAGCCCGCAGCAACGCTTCAAGGCCATGCTCGGCCAAAGCTTCGGGCTGCTGGTCCAAGCGATCCGTCGTGCGTCCCGCTTGGCTGTGACGATGGAGGCGCGAGGCTTCGGCGGTGGACGGCGGACCTGGGCGCGCGAATCCACCTACAGCCGCCTGGACGTCTGGGTTCTGGCTGGCGGGTTGGTCATCGCAGCCGCGGCCGTGCTCGCGGCCCAATGGGCAGGGACGTGGCACTTCGTCTGGCTGAAGCAGGGTTAGAGATTCGGTGAGTCTTTCGAAAGCAAGATTTAATACTCAAATGAGAAAAGATTCTTGAATTGCCTTCCTGGCCGCCATACGCTTGATGCGAGAGTTTGAAACGCCCGCATCGGAGGAGTGGCAGCATGGGATCGACATTGCAGAAAGCACCAAGGCAGCAAGGACTGCGCCCCAGGCGACCGCTCGCCGTCGCGTCCACTGGCGACCACTGCCCGGTGAGCGGGACGTGGGTGGCGGAGGGCGAAGAGATGCGATCGCAGCGTTTCTTCGAGGGAAACATCATGCCTCCCGTGCAGGACGCGTCCGTGGTGTGGAGGCTCGCCGAAGCCGCCTCCCCTTGGCATGTACTCGTATAGAGCCGGACTGGAGCACGGGCTACATCTGGGCGCGAGCCTGGGACGACGAGGCCGCGGCGTGGAACAGGAGGGACGGCGAATGCCGTCCGAGCGTCGTCCACTAAGCGCCGCTGAGGATGATGAGCTAGTCCGGATTCGGCAGTCTTTGGTGGCGGCCCGTTTGGTTCGGGCCCGCATCGACAGCAGCATCAGGACACTGCTGCGCGTTCGTGGAGAACGGGTGGCACTGGCGTTGGCGGACCGGCTTCCAGTGACCGGCATTGCGGCAGCTTCTGGAATAAAGCGCATTGAGGTCAAGCGGGTGGGCATCGGCTACCTGGAGCTGCCTTTTAGCGGCCTTGGACACGATGTCCATCTGCTCGGCCTTAATGGCGTCGCGCGGGCCCTGGCGGCCGCGATGGATGAGAAGTCCAGGTGCGAGGAGCGGATGCAGGCTGCAGTCCTTATGGCCCTGCGCAGCGGGATGTTGGATGTTTTTGCTGTGGCATCCCTGACGGGAACCACGGCGGAGAGGATTCGCGAGACGGTGCGTGGTGCTAAATTGCCAACGTGTATCGCACGAAACGACTAGCATGCGGCAAATACGGCGTGTTGCGCCACAAAATGGGCTCCGGGTAGACCATTTATGATATTTATTGGTCATGACGCAACCGACTGCCGAACATGTAGGTCTCCTTCTTCGCGACGCCCGCGGCGAAAAGGGTTGGACACAGGGACAGCTCGCTTCGGAACTGGGCACCAGCCAAAGCGCCATTGCCCGGATGGAACAGGGCAAGCAGAACCTCAGCCTCCGCATGATCGAGCGCCTTGAGTCGATCTTCGGGCGAACCATCGTCAAAGTCGGCAAACGGCAGATGACCCACTTGCGCGTGGAGGGCGGACGCACGCTCTCCGGCTCGGTGGACGTCAACAGCAGCAAGAACGCCGGCGTCGCACTGCTTTGCGCGAGCCTCATCAATCGCGGCACCACCACCTTGCGTCGGCTTGCCCGGATCGAAGAGGTCAACCGGATCGTCGAGGTCTTGACCTCCATCGGTGTCGAGTGCACCTGGCTGAACGGCAACGATCTGCGCATCCGCCGCCCGGAGACCCTGGACCTCGCCTCCATGGACGTGGAGGCCGCTCGCCGCACGCGCAGCGTCATCATGCTGCTGGGCCCCCTCCTCGATGAGGCGGCCTCGTATCAACTGCCCTACGCCGGCGGATGCGATCTCGGGACCCGAACCGTGGAACCGCACATGCAGGCGTTGCGGCAGTTCGGACTCTCGGTGGAGGCCAAGTCCGGCTTCTATTCCGTGCAGGCCCCACCGGCCGACGGCGACCACCGCACCTTCGTGCTCACGGAGCGCGGTGACACCGTGACGGAGAATGCCATCATGGCCGCCGCACACCGCAGCGGTACCACCGTGATTCGCAATGCCAGCCCCAATTACATGGTGCAGGACCTCTGTTTCTACTTGCAGGGGCTTGGCGTGGTGATCGACGGCATCGGGACAACCACCCTGAAGATCACGGGCCGCCCGGCGATCGACGTCGACATTGAGTACTTCCCGTCCGAAGACCCGATTGAGGCCATGAGCCTGATCACCGCGGGCATCGTGACCAACTCGGAGGTCACCATCTGCCGGGTCCCCATCGAGTTCATGGAGATCGAACTGGCCACGCTTGAGCAGATGGGCCAGCAGCTCGACATCTCCGGCGAGTACTTTGCGCGCAACGGACGGACGCGCCTTGTGGATGTCACCACCAAGCCATCACGATTGCGTGCCCCGGAGGACAAGATCCATCCGATGCCGTTCCCCGGGCTGAACATCGACAACTTGCCGTTCTTCGCGGTCATTGCCGGCAACGCCGAGGGCCAGACCATGATCCACGACTGGGTCTACGAGAACCGGGCAATCTATTTGACGGAGCTCAACAAGCTCGGCGCCCAGGTTCAACTGCTCGATCCGCACCGCATCTACGTCAATGGCCCCACCAAATGGCGCGGCGCGGAAGTCGGATGCCCCCCGGCGCTCCGACCCGCAGCTTGCCTGCTGTTGGCCATGCTGGCGGCCCGGGGCACGTCCGAGTTGCGCAACATCTACGTGATTGAGCGCGGATACGAGGACCTGGCCGAGCGGCTCAACACCATCGGTGCCAAGATCGAGTACTTCCAGGACTGACGACGTCGGATTTTGCACGATCATTCGCCGCAGCTGGCTAGCAAACCGCGGAATCGTCGAGCCAGACTATTTGTCCAGCGGAATGATTGTGCAGAATCCTTCACCCGCGAGGGCAGCCGCGTTCCAGCATGGCTCGGATTTCCCGGAGAACGGCGTCCGGATTGTTCCATATTTGTTCGGGTGGGTAGCTCAACACTGCGTAACCCTGGGTTTGCGCGACGTTGGACCGGCTCATGTCCCTGCGCCAGGCTTCGCGTGAACCGTGGAATTGGAAGCCGTTGATCTCAACAACGAGCCAGCCTTCGATCAGGAAGTCCACCCGCCCGACGCAGGCGATCTGGACTTGGCGGCGGAACTTGAACCCCGCTGATTCGAATAGGAGTCGCGCGCTGATCTCTGGTACCGACTCCGACAAACCGTCAGCCTTTGCCAGGCGCATCCGGGCGGCTCCGTAGTATTTTGCAGTCAATTCGGACTCAAGAACGGCCCTTGGTACACCGTGATGCTGGATGGCAGACTGCGCCATGGCTATGGCGTCTACTTCGCTGAGGCATGTCAGTCCGTGAATAACGGTGTCCTCAAGGCTAGCGATGGGCAGATTTTGGTCCGGTTCGAATCGAAGGCGGCCATGCCTGGCGAAGTGTCGGCCGCGGTGATGTTTGCTGACCAGATGTGGGCTCCCCGGCCGGTCCTTGAGCCAAAGCTGGTAACGGGAGGCGCTGGATGCGCAGGTCAGGAGTGAATTGTCGATGATGGCCTGCAGAAATTCGGGGTCCGCGTCCGGTAAGGCCCAGACACCTTTGCGCGGTTGGACAGCTCCGGCAGAAGCCAATCCGCGCACAGCGCGCTCGGAGTAGCCCTCCCGGCGTAGCAAGCCAACCCGGGCTACTCCGCCGAGCGATTTCAAGAATTCCAACGGGTCCATGGATCGAGCTAGCCACGATTCCGGCCCTCTTTGGCCCGGGAAATGACTCTATGTGGACAGACCGGGCTGTGGAGGAGCGGTCCGGCGTCGGATTTCGCACGATGATTCGCCGCAGCTGAGGGACCGGTCACGGAATCGCGCGCCTCGGAAGTTCATCCAGCAGAATGATCCAGCAGAATCCTTCGGGGGGGCCGCAAAATCCCGAGCTGTCTTGGCGAGGCTGCCATGGCGCACAATTGATCCGTGCGCACTTTTGGTGTGGAAGAGGAATTGCTGATCGTCGATCCCGTGACCGGCGAGCCGCTCGCCCTTGCCGACGCGCTCCTCTCGGGGCCCGCCAACGACGGCCCGGCCCAGGACGGCCCCGAAGCCGGTCCGCCCCTTGAAGAGATCGACGGCCCTGATACCGGCCTAAGCCACGAGCTCAAGCTTGAACAGATCGAAACCCAGACCCGGCCATGCCGCAGCTACGCCGAGCTCCTGCACCAGATCCGCAGGGCCCGGGGCCTCGCGAGCCACGCCGCACGGCGCCACGGCGCAAGGATCGCCGCGTTGGCCACATCACCGGTGGACGCCGCATTGCACACCACTCCGGATCCTCGGTACGCCATCATGCTCGAACGCTTCGGCATCACCGCGCACGAACAGCTCACGTGCGGATTCCACGTCCACACTTCGATCGAGTCCCCGGAGGAAGGCGTGATGGTCCTGGACCGCATCCGGGACAAGCTCGCTGTCTTCACCGCGATCAGCGCCAATTCGCCGTACTGGCGGGGACTGGCTACGGGTTTTGAGAGCTACCGGACGCAGGCGTGGAACCGCTGGCCGTCGTCGGGGCCGTCAGCCATCTTCGGTTCCTTGGCTTCCTACCGGCGAGTTGTCTCGAGGCTCATCGAAACGGGAGTGTTGCTGGACGAGGGGATGGTTTACTTCGACGCCAGGCTGTCGCGGCACGTTCCCACCGTGGAGGTCCGGGTGGCCGATGTCTGCCTCCGGGCCGAGGATGCGGCGCTCATCGCGGTGCTCGTCAGGGCCTTGGTTGAGACTTCTGTTCGTGAGTACCATGCCGGAATAGAGCCGGCGGCCGTGCCTACGGCGCTTTTGCGGATGGCGTCCTGGCAGGCAAGCAACTTTGGACTCCGCACCGAACTGCTGGACTTCGGAACCTTCCGCCCGGAGCCCGCCGCGGACGTCGTCTGGTCGTTGGTGGAGTATCTGGAACCTGTGCTCGCCGAACAGGGTGAATTCGACTTGGTCCAAACCGGCGTGGCAGCCATCCTGGGCCGCGGCAACGGCGCTATCGAACAGCGTGGTGTTGCCGGGCGCTGGAGCGAGACCAACGGGGGCGCGCCCGACGCCGCCGGGTTGGCCGCCGTCGTCGAGCACGCCGTTCAGATCACGATGCGCTCGGAGAGGGACGAGAGCGACACCAAGCCGCAGCCCGTCCTCACCTGGGTGCGCCAGGACTGGCGCGAAGCGCCGGGTTAACCCGCCGGGCTAGATCTGCTTGAGGGCCCGCTCCAGGTCCCCGATGAGGTCGCCCACATCCTCCAGCCCCACCGAAAGCCGCACGACGCCGTCGCTCAGGCCAATGGCCGCTCGGCCTTCCGGACCCATGGCGCGGTGCGTGGTCGTGGCGGGGTGGGTGATGAGGGACTTTGAGTCGCCGAGGTTGTTCGAGATGTCGATGACGGCGAGACCGTCCAGCAGCGCGAAGGCGGCCTCTTTCGCCGATCGCCCCGCCGAGGGGAGCAGCTCAAAGGTGAGCACGGTTCCGCCGGCCTTCATTTGCTTCGCGGCCAGCTCGTACTGTGGGTGCGACTTCAGCAGGGGGTACTTGACCCAACTGATGGCCGGCTGATCCTCAAGCCATTCGGCGATCCGCAACGCAGACGCCGAGGAGTGGTTGACGCGCAGCGCCATGGTCTCCAGGCCTTTGGTCAGGACCCAGGCGTTGAACGCGGAAAGCGACGGACCGGTGTGCCGCATGAGCTGCTTGACGGGACCGTCGATGAACTCCTTGGTGCCCAGGATCGCTCCGCCCAGGACCCGGCCTTGGCCATCGATGTGCTTGGTGCCCGAGTAGACAATCACGTCTGCGCCGAGATCGCCGCAGCGCTGCAGCAGGGGAGTGGCAAAGACGTTGTCGACGACGACGGTGGCGCCCGCCGCGTGAGCGAGCTCGCTCACCGCCGCGATGTCCACGATTTCCTGCATGGGGTTCGACGGCGACTCGAAGAAGACTGCCGTTGTCGGCTCGGACAACGCGGCACGCCACTGGTCCAGGTCGGGTCCGTCGACGAAGACGGTCTCGACGCCCCAGCGCGGCAGGATCTCGTTGAGGATCACGAAACAGGAACCGAAGAGCGAGCGGGCGGCGACCACGCGGTCACCAGCAGCCAGCAACGCACCGAGGGCGGTGAAGACAGCAGACATGCCCGACGCCGTCGCGAAGCACGCTTCGGTGCCTTCCAACAGGCGGAGGCGCTCCTGGAAAGTGGCCACGGAGGGGTTGCCGTAACGGGAGTAGACGAAGCGCTCGTCCTCGCCCGTGAATGCGCGCTCGGCGGCGGCGGCGGACTCATAGACGAAGCCGGAGTTCAGGAAGACGGCCTCGGACGTTTCTTGGAAGTTGGTGCGGTCGAGACCGCCGCGGACTGCCTGGGTGTCAGGGCTCCAGCCGGCGGCGTCAGGATTGAAAGTCACTTAGATGTTCCCCAGGTTCGTCGGAAGTCCACGGTTTTTCCAGCCGTTCACGGTTCGCTCGCCGTAGCGGTCCGGTTCGCCCTCAAAGCCCTCGAGGACGTTGTAGGCGGTGTAGCCGGCCTGGGTTGCGGCGATCGCGGCGGCGATGGAACGCTGGCCGGAGCGGCAGAGGAAGACCAGCTCGGTGCCGTCCGCTTCCGGAGCCTGTTGCGTCAGCTCTTCGATGAAACGCGTGTTGGGGATGCCGCCGGCCAGGTTCCACTGGATGAACAGGGGATCGTTTTCCGTGGCTTTGGTATCAGGGATCCCGATGTGTGCCCACTCGCCTTCGGTGCGGACGTCCACGAGGATGGCGCCTTGCTCGAGCTTGGCCCAGGCGTCGTGCGGACTGAGGTCGCCTGCGTAGCTCATGCGTGGCCCTCGCCGTCGAACTCTTCATCAAGCTGATCCACCGCATTGGCAACGGCGGCATCCGCGCTCGCGATCGCCGCGGGCAGGACGATGGCCTGTGCCACGATCACGTCGGTGCCGTTGAAGGTCGCGGCCGGGCTCCCGTGCAACACGTATCCCTCCGCGAGGGCGGTGGAGATCCGCTCGCAGAATTCCTTGGTGTCAGGGCCCGTGACGAGACGGTAGGAGAGTTTTTCTTCGGTGGGTTCAGGCATTGGTGCTCCTCAGTCACGCTTGCAGTTCGAAAGTGTCGATACGCCGAGTAGTCACCTGAGGCACCCCGCCGGAGAGAGGGTTGCCGACCAGCAAGTCAGGGCTTCGCGCTGGTGCTCATTACTCAAGAAGAAAATAACATCCACGACGGCGGCCTGCATCACCGGCCGTCGTCATGTTCCGTAACCGGACGGCAGCCGGCGGGGCCCACGCTGGCGAGGGCCCCGGGCTGAGCTTGCGAAGACTGGGAGCCAGTGGGTGGGCTCTAGGCCTCGGTTTCATTCGGCAGCGGTTCCAGGCTCGCCTGTATGCGGGGCGGAAGGGCATCAAGCCGTGACGCTACTCCCGAGGGGGAGTGATGAAAAGTGGAACCTTGATGCTTCCGGATTTCCAGCAGCTCGTGTACGGATATCCCCGTGGCCGTGGCGAGTGCATGCAGCGAGAGGCTGTTGTGATGAGCCAAGGCAAAAACCACGCCTGACAGGGCTTCGAAACCCTCTGTCTCGTAGATTTCCTTTACCAAGTTGGACATGCCGTTCGCATCATCGATTGATCCCGCTGACGCACCAGTCGCCATGGCCGTCAGGGACCATGCAGCAGAGTCGGGGCTGATGTAGATGCTCATGTCGATACCCTACGGACTCAGGCCCGCTTGGGGAATGGGCGATACGTTTATCTTTATGGCAGCACTCACCGACCTTGACCGTCAGCTCCTCTCCGCCCTCCGGGAAGACGGAAGGGCGTCCGTGGCGAGCCTCGCGCGTAAGCTGGGCGTCGCCAGGGCCACTGTGAATAGCAGGCTCGAGCGTCTTGTCTCCTCCGGAACCATCGTTGGTTTCACTGCGAGGGTCCGCGACGAGGTCGATCCACTTGCGATTAGAGCTATTGCGCTTATTGCCGTGGAGGGAAGATCGGCCGACAAAGTCATTCGCCAGCTCAGGGGACTTCCAGAGATTTGGGCGCTGCACACCACGAATGGCGGTTGGGACCTCGTGGCCGAGCTACGCACGGAAAGCCTCAGCGACTTTGACCAGGTACTCGGAAGGATCCGCGGCATCGACGGGATCGTCAATAGCGAGACGAGCCTGTTGCTCAGTTCCGTCCTGCGGTAGTCGCCCGCATGACGGACGCTTGCCGAATGATCATTGTGTACATACGGATGGGTGATTTTGTATGGATTTTCAATGAAAAGTACATACTTTGGCAATTGTGGATGCATATCGCCGCTCCGTAGCCTCGTAACAACAGTGCTTATGAGGGAAAGGAGCGCACATGACACGCTTTGTCGATGTCCGCAACATGGTTCGCTGGACGGCCGGGCGGGGCCCGGAGACCATCATCTCGGAGATGATTCAGTACTTGGAAGACGACTTCCGGCGGTGGGAGTCTTTTGACAAGACTCCGCGGGTGGCAAGTCACACCCCATTTGGGGTCATCGAGCTGATGCCCACCAGCGACCAGGAAACATACGGCTTCAAGTATGTAAATGGACACCCTTCGAATCCAGCGCGTGGCTTCCAGACCGTGACAGCTTTCGGTGTCCTGTCCGACGTCCATAACGGCTACCCGACGTTCCTCGCAGAGATGACAGTGCTGACAGCGCTGCGAACGGCGGCCACGTCCGGGATGGTCGCAAAGAAACTCGCGCGCCCCGATGCCCGGATCATGGCGATGATCGGAACCGGAACCCAATCGGAGTTTCAGGCCCTGGCCTTCCGGGCGGCGTTGGGTATAAACAGTGTCAGGATCTGGGACACGGATCCGGTTGCGATGGAGAAGTTCGTCCGGAACATGGCTCCCCTGGGCTTCGACATCACCATCGCAGGCTCGGCGGCCCACGCAGTGGAGGGCGCCGACGTCATCACCACGTGCACGGCGGACAAAGCCAATGCCACTATCCTGACGGCAGACCAGGTTTCGCCGGGTGTCCACATCAACGCGATCGGTGGCGACTGCCCGGGGAAGACCGAACTCGACGCTGCCATCCTGGGCCTCGGCGACGTCTTTGCGGAATACGATCCCCAGACGCGGATTGAGGGCGAGATCCAGCAAATGTCCGCCGATTTTCCCGTCACCGAATTCTGGCAGGTCCTGGGCGGTCACGCGCCAGGCCGGACCTCCGGGGACCAGATCACGATATTCGATTCCGTGGGCTTCGCGATCGAGGACTTTTCCGCCTTGCGGTATCTCCGCGACGCCGTTGAGGGTTCAGAATTCTTCGAGGAGATCGACCTCGTCGCGAACCCCGATGACCCCAAGGACCTCTTCGGTTTGGTGCGGGCGCTTTCTCCGATCGGATCCTGAGAAGTCTGGTGCGCCGGCCCCAGAACCGGCGCACCAGACGTTTTTATCCGGCCAGCCCGCCGACCCCGGCTATCCCGCCGCCAGGCGCAGGATCAGCTCGGCATGCCCGGGAAACCTCAAAACGAGCGACTCGATGTCCCGTGCCGTTGGTTTCGCGGAGTCCGATCTCTCGTATCCCGGTGAGAGGCTGCAGCTGACCAAGGCGAACCCCGGACCGGCCAACTCGGCACCGAACCAGGTGGAGTTCGGGGCAACTGCCTGCAACGTTTCGCCAGCCTCCGGATCCGGCCCCAACACGGTCTCGGAATAACCAAAGTCCTGATGTCCAAGCTCCCGGGAGAAGGCATGCAGCCTGATTGGCGTTCCCAGGTGGAAGAACCACAGTTCATCCTGCTTGAGGGCGTGCAGCTGGAGAAACTCCCCGGCCTGAAGCAGGTACCAATTGGAGCTGTAGAGCGGATGGTCGATGCCGAAACGCGGAGGCAGCGCCGAACCGGCGATGTCCTCGTTGCTTACCAGCGCGGGCGCGAACCAGCCGCCGACGATAGCGGGGGACATGTCCAGCCGCTTGATCCAGTCCTCTGCGGCGGCAGTCACGTGACCGGATCCTTCAGTGAGAAGCAGACTGTGATCCCAATGATTTCCTTGCTGCCCAGGGAACGCAACAACCCTTTTTGGGTCACGATGTCCACATTGACCATGCCGCCCTCCTTGCTGGGGACGGCGATGGTTTCGTGGAAGTTGAGCAGCGGCTTTCCGCTCGCCATCACTTCCTTGTCGTGGGCAACGTGCTCCGCGCGCGAATCCTGGTGCCCGATCAGCTCCGACTTGCTCATGCCCACCAAGTCCGCGAAGTTCTGGTTGACCCACAGAAAGACCGAATTCGCGTCCTTCACCACCCAGTACACGCCGTCCTGCCGGTCCAACACCTCGGCGACGCTCATAGGCGGAACCGTCGGAAGGAGCGCCGGGTCCAGCGCTGGGACGACGGTCACGGCGCTGCCTCCGCTCCGCCGTCGGCCTCCAGTCTTTCGGCGAGGTCCTGCGCCAGGGCCACCATTGTCATGGTCGGGTTCCAGGAACCGCCGGTGGGCCAGAGGCTGCCGCCGGTGACGAAGACGTTCTGCACGCCGTTGAGGCGATAGTCGATTCCGACGACGGCGTCCTCCTCTTCGCCGATCGGCAGGCTCGAGCTTTCGTGGACCAAGCCCGGTACGCGGCGCTCCGGGATGGCGGGACGCCCGGCGCCCCAGGTTCCGGCGTCGGGATCTCCGTGCCAGTACTCGACGCGGTCCGCGCCGGCTGGGGACAGGACCCGCTCCAGCATCTGGAAGGTTCCCTCGTCCATGGTGTCCCACGTGTCGTCGTCCGTGGCGTTGGCCAACACCTGCAACGTGACGTTGCAGGTGGGGTCCGTTCCGCCGGAAAGCCGCAAGTGGTTCTCCGGGTTGCCTTCGTCCAGCTCGCCGAGGACGGCACAGACGAACACCAAGTAGTCCTCCGAGGACCGCAGCTGCGCGAGCGAAGCCGTGGCGACGACGTCGGGGGCGTAGCGTTCGGACTTCTGGGCGTTCTTGTCCGGGCAACGGTCCGAGAGGACCGAAAGCTGCACGTGGTACTGCATGCCGGCCGGGCTCTTGCCCGCCAAATAGATGGCCGCCAGTTCCAACTCGCCGAGTTGTTCGCTGAAATCAAAATCCCCGCGGGGAACCCTGGCCACCACCGAGGTGATGAAGTGGGCGCTGAAGTGTCCACCGGCTCCGTGGACCTGCGGGAAGGAATTCAGGACCAGGGTTGCCGGCGGAAGAGTGCCCATGGCCAGGACCAGGTTGGCGTTGCCGACGTTCACCACTCCGCGGTTGGTGTTCAACGCTGTGGCCCGTCCGTCCTGTTGGAGCACGCTCAGCACGGTGCAGTCCGTGACCATGCGAAGAGCGGTGCCCTTGCCCTGGGCCTCAAGTGCCGCCTGCTTGTCCGTCAGTTCCAGCAGGACTGCCGGCGTCGAGAACTTCGCGAAGTCCACGCCCGACGTCGTGCCGGTTGCCGCGGCGAGCGGGGCCGGCATGCTGCGGGTGGCGGAATCGATCTCGTGCAGGCCCGCCTCAAGCCGTTCCTGGAGAGCCTTCTGCATGATTCCGTAGACGGGGCGGGTGTCGTTGATGAGATCGACGACGTCGGCCGACCGCCCGGCGTCGATCCGGTCCGCCGAAACTACGTTGAGCAGGTCTTCCGCCGACGTGAAGTGCGACTTGGCGGCGTCCATCACTGCCCGTGGCCAGCCTCGCATCTCATCTTCCTCGGGGCGGGGGCACCACGCGCTCCACATGATGCTGCGTCCGCCGTAGAAAGGGACCATGCCGTGCTGCCAGGAAATCCTGCCCGGCGGCTGGGTGGCCGTGGCAGCCGCCAAGGTCCAGGGGAAGGTCTCAGAGAGGCCTCCAAGGGTCTCCTTGTAGGGCAGCGGCAGGTTCTGGAAGTGCTGCGGCAAGAAAAACGGACCCCGTTCAATGATCAGGATCCGTGCGTGCGGGTTGACTGTCAGTGTCCGTTCAGCAAAGGCGTAGGCGCAGAACCCGCTGCCGATGACGATGTGGTCGAATTGTTCTTCTTCGCGGACTTTTTTCCATTCCCCTTCGGAGAGAAAGAAAACATGATCCATGACCTTCTGGGGCGAGGGATCCTGGGGTCCGGGCGTAGGAAAACCGTGATTGAAATTCTGGGACGAAGAAACTGCACTCACAATGATGCCCTCCATCAACTTTGCTGATTCCACGGCACCGTGAAATCAGGTGCCCGCTGGGCCGAGAGGCAGATCACCCTTCCCCAGCAGAGTTCACGGGACTAGTTAACTACCGCCGCCGTGGCGGCACAATAGGCTTGGGCAAGCTAAATTTCCTCGCCGATTTTTCGCAGGATGCGTGGGACTGAACTACCGTCTGCGTGGATAAATTGGAAGGCGCCCGGGCCCCCTCGAATATGCCTCGACGCGACTATAATTTTGTTCACACCCCGCAGCGGGAGATGAGCGATGATACGCGGATTAGGCAGGCGTAAAATGGGCAGACGTCGAATTGGTCTGTTCGGGATCATATATCTGGCTGTCGGGGTACTGGTCGCCAGCACCCACGGCTATCTCGTGGCATGGAACATTCCCGCCAACCTCCTGAAGGGTCTGGTGGCGATTGTTCTCTGGCCGCTAGTGGCGCTCTTCGGGGTTGATTTCCATACCTTGATCGCCTAGTCCTGCTTCCAGCGTCCGTGGACCGGGCTCGCCCCGCAGGACCAGACGTTCGATTGCTCCCGAGCGACGGCCTTGGGATACTCCACGCATGTCTTCTCTTCCCGTGACGTTCGCCGAGGATGTCCTCAACCAGCCAATCCGGACCCAATTCGAGGCATTCATTGACGAGCACCGCCGTGCGCTCAATGACTGCTTGGACGGGTTGACGGAGGAACAAGCCCGGCGGTCAATGGTGCCGTCCCGGACCACCTTGCTGGGCCTCGTGAAACACGCGACCTTCGTCGAGAAGGTCTGGTTCGACCAAGCCATCTCTTGCCGTTCACGCGCCGAGATCGGCCTCCCTGCGACGCCGGACGAGTCTTTTATCCTCGATGACGGCGACACTGTCGCCACGATCCAGCAAGCACACCGCGAGGCATGCGAAGCATCGCGCCAAGCGACATCGCCCTTGGGGCTCGACGACATGCTCAACGGCAACCGACGCGGTCCGCTCCCGCTGCGCTGGGTCTATCTCCACATGCTTCGGGAGCTTGCGCAACACTGCGGGCACGCAGACATCCTGCGCGAGCAGATCCTCAGTCAATAGCAGCAGCGAAAACCCTACTCGATTCCCGCGAACAGCTCGTTGAGTTCGGCCGTCAGCTGTTTGCGCATTGCCGGGGTGCCGATCTCCCTGCCGTCCACATGGTTGACCGGAGCGATGAGCCGGATGCTCGAGATCAGCCACACCGCGTCGGCGTCGAACAGGTCTTCCGGGACCAGCGGGCCGTAGCCAAGCTCCCAGCCCGCGGCTTTCGCCTTGGTGAAAAGCGCGTCCTGGGACGTGCCCGGGAGGATCCCGCTGTCCAGTTGCGGAGTGATGAGGCGCTTGACCGTGCGCACCGAGCCGGCGCCGTCGTCGACCGTTTCAACGTGGGCCAGCAACACCGTGGACGTCGGGCCCTCGAGGACCCGGCCGTCTGTTGAGGTGAAGATGGCGTCGTCCGCACCTTGCTTGTGCGCGTAGCGCAGCGCGGCCATGTTCACGGCATAGGAGAGAGTCTTGGCGCCGAGCAGCAGCCAGGGGGCGCGGTCGCCCGCCTCGGTGTCGAAGCCACGGTCAAGGAGTACGACGTCGATGCCCGTCTCGCGCTGCCGGCGGCTGCCCGCGGGGGACGGCGAAGCCTGGATCCAGCAAGTGGGAGTCGAGGCGCCTTCCACTCCGCGCGTCACCAGCAGCTTGACGACTACTTCGTCCTCGGCTGGGCTTGGCGCAGGGAAGGCGTCGCGGAATTCGGTGATCGCGGTGTCGATCGCGCGGCGCCAAACGTCCTGCCCGGGAATGTTGAGGTCCAATGCGCGGGCTGAGCTCTCAAGCCTGTTCAGGTGCGCTTGCACCTTGCGCGCACGGCCCTCGACGGCGAGCAGCGACTCGAAGACGCCGTCACCCCGGGTGGCACCCAGGTCGGTTGCCATGAGCTGCGGCTGGCTGGAATCGGCGACGCGGCCGTTTTCGAACGCTGGATCCAGGAAAACGAGGACCGTCGAGGCAGGTAAAGTCATGCTTCCAGCTTAGTGCTGGCCCACAGGACGAGCAGTCGGGAGCGGCGCGCCAGATAGGCTGGGCTGACTATTGGTTCTTTGACTGGCTATTAGATCGTGGGGGTGTGGGGGTGCCGTTTCCTTTTCAGTTCGGAGCAGAGTGGACATGGCTCCTCGGCGCGTGGGCCATCGTTGAGATCGCCTTGCGCGTCGTGCTGCTGGGCGTCATCCCCGGAAACCGCCGCCCCACCACGGCCATGGCGTGGCTCCTTGCCGTCTTCCTTGTTCCGTCCGTGGGTTTCGTCCTGTTCCTGTTGTTCGGCAATTTCCGCTTGTCCCGCCGTCGTCGGGAGCAGCAGGAGCAAGTCAACGATCGGGTGCGTGCAGGCACTTCGGCGCTCGCCGACGTCGTGAGCAATTACTCGGGACCCGAATGGGTGACGTCGGCCGGTGAACTGAACCGGCGCCTCGGCTCGCTGCCGATGGTGGACGGCAACTCCGTGGAGCTGATCCCCGGCTACGAAGAGTCCATCAAGGCCATGGCTGAAGCGGTGCGGGGTGCCAAGAAGTTCGTCAATGCGGAGTTCTACATCATGAGCAGTGACTCCGTCACGGACGAACTCCTCACCGAGTTGGAAAACGCAGCAGCGCGCGGTGTCAGCGTCCGGCTTCTGTTCGACCACATCGGTACGCTGCGGATCCCTGGCTACCGAAGGCTGGTCCGCAGGCTCAAGGGCGGCCAGATCCAGTGGCGCCGTATGTTGCCGTTGTTGCCCATCCACGGCCAGTGGCGTCGCCCGGACTTGCGGAACCACCGGAAAATCCTGGTGATCGACGGCGAAATCGCCTTCACGGGCTCCCAGAACCTGATCGAGCCCTCCTACAACAACCCCAAGCACCGACGCGCCGGACGTAAATGGGTGGAACTCATGGCGCGGATGGAGGGGCCGATCGTTGCTACCCTCAACGTCGTCTTCGCTACCGACTGGCTCAGCGAAACCGATGAATCCCTCGAAAACCAGTTGCAGGTCGCGGTCCGAGCAACGCCCGGCCGAATAACGGCCCAGGTGGTTCCCAGCGGCCCGGGGTTTGTCACGGAAAACAACCTGCGCCTTTTCAATACGCTGATCTACTCGGCCCAACACCGCATCTCGATCTGCAGCCCGTACTTCGTGCCCGACGATTCGCTGCTGTACGCCATTACGACGGCGGCCCAGCGTGGCGTCGACGTGGAACTGTTTGTCTCCGAGAAGGGCGACCAGTTCCTCGTCCACCACGCCCAGCGCTCCTACTATGAGGCGCTGCTGGAAGCCGGAGTACGGATCTACCTGTACCGCGCGCCGTACGTGCTGCACGCCAAGCATTTCACCATCGACGAGGAAGTGGCCGTCCTCGGCTCCAGCAATATGGACATGCGCTCCTTCTCGCTCAACATGGAGGTGTCCGTGATGCTCCTGGGCGCCGAGGCTGTGGACAGCATGCGCTCCGTGGAATCGAGCTACCGGGAGATGTGCCGCGAGCTGACCCTGGAAGGCTGGTTGCACCGGCCTATGCTTGCCAAATACGTGGACAACGTGGCGCGACTGACCGCCACGCTGCAGTAGGGCTCAGTCCTCGGCGCAGGCCTCGTCCGCGGGTTCGCCGTGGATCCTCGACAACAGCCCATGGAGTTGTTGGAGTTCATCGGCGGAGAACCCGGCAAAGGCCTCCTGCTCGACGTCGGCTACCGCAACTTCAATCGACGCCACCGCTCGCTTGCCTTCCGCGGTGATTTCGACGATATGACGACGGCGGTCCGCGGGATCTCGGCGTCGTTCCGCCAGCCCTTCGCGTTCAAGGTCGTTCAGGACCGCTACCAGTCCGCTCGCGTCGATTGAGAGGATATCGATCAGGTCCTGCTGACTGAGCGGCCCGGACTCCTCAAGCCGGCACAGCAGCACGGCATGCCTTGGGCTGAGCCCGGAGGAGTCCAGCGCTTGGCGGAGGCGCGTATTCATGATGCGCCCGTGGCGCGCCAGGAGAAACCCCAGTTGCTTTCCTGCTGCCGAAGAACTCATCAGGAAAATCTTATCACTGAGGAAATTATTGATTACTTGCAATCGTTGTGCTTCATAAACGATCTGGGCGGCACGAGCCGAGCAGCGTGAGCTTTCTACCTAAGGAGTTGCCATGAACAACAATGCTCCGCACCCCACTGTGGTGGTTGTCGGCGGAGGCTACGGTGGGATCTCTGTAGCCAAGGCCCTGGACGAACACGCGACCGTTACCTTGGTGGAGCCCAAGGACGCTTTCGTACACAACATTGCGGCCCTCCGATCCGTGGTCCAACCCGATTTCCTGCCGCGGATGTTCCTTCCCTATGACCGCCTGTTGGTGCACGGCACGGTACTCCGGGACCGCGCGGTCCGGGTAGACGGGCACACCGTCGAGTTGGCTTCGGGTGGCAGCCTGGCGCCGGACTACATTGTCCTCGCGAGCGGTTCCAGCTACCCCTTCCCGGCCAAGAGTGATCGATTGGTCACCACCGACGCCATCGCCCGCTACCAAGCCGCACATGATGACCTCAAGCGCGCCGCCAGGGTGATGCTGCTGGGCGCCGGGGCGGTAGGCCTTGAACTTGCGGGCGAGATCGCGGCGGCATGGCCGGAGAAGGACATCGTGATGGTGGATCTGGCGCCGGACATCCTTCCCGGGCCGTACGATCCACGGCTGCGGATTGAGGTCAACCGGCAGCTGGATGAACTCGGCGTACGGCGAATCCTGGGGAGTTCGTTGGTGCAGTTGCCTCCGGTTCCTGCGGGTGAATTCGCCACCTTCACGGTCAGCACCACGGACGGCACTGACATCCAGGCGGACATCTGGTTCCGCTGCTATGGAATAGCCCCGCAGACGGACTATGTGGCGGGGGACGTCCTTGCCGCACGGACTGCGGAGGGCTACCTGGACGTCACCCCCGAACTCCGCGTCGCAGGCTTCGAGAACGTCTACGCCTTGGGCGACATTTCGGCGATCGACGTGAACAAAGCCGGCGTCGCGGCACGCGAGGCAGCGGTTGCTGCCAAGAACATCCAAGCCCAGATTGAGGGCTCCCCGGAACTGGCCGCTTACACGCCGTCGAAGCCCGTCATCATCCTTCCGTTGGGGCCGTCCGGCGGTTCGGGACAACTGCCCGACGGCGAGATCGCCAGTCCTGAGCTGATCTCCCAGATCAAGGGCCAACACATGATGATCGACCGCTATGTCGAAATGTTGAATCTCAGCGCATGAGCTGACTGCCTACGCCGACTAGTACTCACCTTTGATCACGAAGAAGGAGCCGCGGATAACGCCTGCCAGCTTCGACTTCTGGCGAGCGAATTTGAAGCGTGACGCCAGTTCTTCCGGAATCTCCATGCCGTCGGCGAGCTTGAATCCGACCGCTCGCTTCCCGCCGGCCTCGATGCTGTACATGACGTTGATCGACAGCCCCGACTCGTAGAAGACGTAGGCCATCCGCAAACCGTCGACTTCGAAGGCAGTCGCTTCCAGCGGGCGGGAGCTGATGACGATGTCACGCTCGTCCTTCAGGATGCGGCTCACCCGCTCGACCACCTCGGGAAGCTCGCTGGCGGGGCTCACAGCAAAGGCGTGGTCGTACTTGTTCCGGTAATAGCGGCCCTCGTTGGCGCGCAACCCGGCAAGCGCCCCGGCAACGGGAGACGATTCCAGCCCGGCAGTAGAAACATTCTCGAAGTCAACGATGTGCGGCATGCACCCTCCTGGTAAGACGTGGTTGGACCAATGCTAACGTGACGACGTTCCAGCACTCCCGAGGGGGCTTTCCTTCCCGCCGCAATGGGGCGACTCTGGAATTCCAAGCATGTTTGGAAGCGTTCTTCGGAGGCATCATGGCGCGGAAAAACGAGTCCCCGGCTGTGCAGGCACCGCCCGAGCCGGGAGACGAATACCCTGAGAAAGTCCGAATCCTTGCGGAGGGCCGAGTGGTCAGCGACAGGCTGTGGAATGCGGACCTCGCACCGGCCCGGCAACGCAATTGGAGGGTCCGCAGCCTCTTCGCCCTGTGGATGTGCGACGTCCACAGCATCGCCGGTTACACCTTCGCAGCCGGTCTTTTCATCACCGGCCTGGTGGGCTGGCAAGTCTTCCTGGCACTGGTCCTCGGCATTACCCTGGTCTATTTCCTCATGAACTTTGCCGGGACGGCGGGGCAGAAAACCGGGGTGCCGTATCCGGTCCTGGCGCGGATGTCCTTCGGCCTCTTCGGTGCCAACCTGGCCGCCCTGATCCGGGCACTCATTGCCATCGCCTGGTACGGCATCCAGACCTGGCTTGCCTCGGAAGCCGTGCTGGTGTTGCTGTTTTCCGTGTGGCCCCAATTGACCTCGCTCGACGGTCCGGACGTACCACGCATCCTTGGCCTGACGCCGCTCGGCTGGGCGGCTTTCCTGGTCCTCTGGGCGGTCCAGCTGCTGGTCATCCGCCGGGGCATGGAGACGGTCCGGAAGTTCCAGGACTGGGCCGGTCCCGCCATCTGGGTGGCCATGTTCGCGCTCGCGATCTACATCCTGACGCAAGCGGGCAACAAGTTCAGCCTCTCGATCCCCGGCGTCGCGCCTTTGGACGGCCCGGCAGCCTTGACCCAGTTCTTCTCGGCCATCGCCCTGACTGTCACCTACTTCGCGGCGCTTCTCCTGAACTTCTGCGATTTCTCCCGGTTCGCACCGGACCGCAAGACCATCCTGCGCGGCAACTTCTGGGGCCTGCCCGTGAACTTCATCGCGTTCGCCCTGGTCACAGTGGTGGTCACAGCCGGCGCGGCGTCCTACTTCACCGCAGACCAGTACGCCGGCCAGGACATGTTCAAGGTGATCACCGATCCCGTGGCGATCGTCCAGGCGATCAGGAATCCGTGGATCACCATCATCGCCGCCATCACGTTTGTGGTGGCCACGATCGGCATCAACGTCGTGGCGAACTTCGTTTCGGCCTCCTACGACCTCGCCAACGTGGCCCCGCACCGCATCGACTTCCGCCGCGGCGGCCTTATCAGCGCAGTGCTCGCAATCGTGATCCTGCCTTGGAACCTCTTCAGCAGTCCTGTGGTGATCGTGTACTTCCTCGGCGGCCTGGGCGCGCTGCTTGGTCCGTTGTTCGGGGTCATCTTCACGGACTTCTTCCGCATCCGACACCAGCGTTGCAAGGTCTCGGACCTGTACCACGAGGACGAGAAAGGCCTCTATTTCTACACCAAAGGCTGGAACCTCAAGGCCATTGCCGCGCTGGTTCCGGCCGCCGTCGTCGCAGGCGTTTTGGCACTGGTCCCGGCATTGCAGAACTTCCTCCCGGGAGGCTCGGGCCTGGGCCCGTATTCATGGTTCGTGGGGGCAATCCTGGCCAGCCTGATCTACTACACGATCACCCGCAACGACCCCCGGACAGTCCGCGCACGGACGGAGGAGCACGACTGACTCTCAGCTAGTGGGAAACTCCGCGCCCAGGGCGGAGAGCACGCCGAACGCCTTGGTCCGGATTTCGTCGTATTCGTCCTGGGGCGTGGAGTCCGCCGTGATGGCCCCTCCGACGCCGAGACTGAGCGTGCGTCCACCGTCGCCGTCGGGACCCATCACCAGGGTCCGGATCACGACGGCGAGGTCCGTCGCCGCGTTGAGCGAAAAGTACCCGATCGCGCCGGAGTAGACCCCGCGCGGTCCGGATTCGAGCCCGTCAAGGATGTCCATGGTGCTGATCTTCGGGGCGCCCGTCATGGACCCGGCAGGGAACGCTGCCGCCACGGCCTCGGCCCGGGGTGCTCCGGGGCGCAGCCGGGCGTCGATGGTGCTCACCATCTGGTGCACGGTGGCATAGCTTTCCACCTCGCACAGCCGGCTGACGGTCACCGATCCGGGCACGGCGAAGTGGCTGAGGTCGTTGCGGAGCAAGTCCACGATCATGATGTTCTCGGCACGGTCCTTGAGCGAGGATTCAAGGCCGCGCCGCAGGGCCTCGTCAATGGCGGGATCGTTGGCCCGGCCCCTGGTGCCCTTGATCGGCTCGGCCCGCATGCCGCCGTCGGAGGTTATCCGCAGGAAGCGCTCCGGCGAGGTACTCGCGACCGTCAGATCGCCGAACCGCAAGTAGCTCGCGAACGGTGCCGGGTTGCGCTTGCGCAGCGCGAGGTAGCTCTCCCACGGGTCCAGCCCAGGATCCGAGGCGGTCACGGTGGTGGTCAGGCAGACCTCGTACGTGTTGCCCTCGGCGATCTGGTGCTGGGCGTCGGTGATTTTGCTTTTGTACTCGTCCTCGGTGTCGCGGCTGGAGAACTCGAGCGCCACCGTGCCGCTCCCGACGGCGGGATCCCCGGCCGAGTGCCTCGGCGCGCCGGCCGCTTGGGGGGCCTGGGTTTTCGAGGTCTCGGCCGCGGACAGCACGGCCTCGCGCGCAAGCCCAAGCCAATCGCCGGCGTCGGGAGCATCGATGGCAAGCAGCCAGACGGCAGCATCCCGGTGGTCGATCACGACGGCCCGGCCGGCGAAGAGCAACGCTGCATCCGGAGTGCCGGCGTGGACATCGCTGCCACCGGTCTCACGCTTCAATTCATATCCGAGGTAACCCAACCAGCCGAGCGTGAATTCGCAGTCATAGCCTTCAGGTGCCCTCAAGGCCTTGCGGCCCCACACGGTGTCCAGCCAGCGGAAGAAGGGGCCTGTGGTCTCCACGGTGGCGCATCCGGCGCTCAGCCGGGTGGCTCCGGAACTGTGCATTACAGCCTGACCGAAGGAGCCGCCGTCGTCCGCGAGGATACTGAAGCGGCTGCGCTCGGCCGCGGCATTGAAGGATCCGGCGTCGCTGGCTGTGTCCCTGTTGGAGGACGTGTTGGAGGAATCGAGCCAGACGGCGTTCGCGGACTTGGCGTACAGCGCGTGGAACAGCGCCGCGGCGTCCGGCGTGGCGTCGATCCGTTCGGCCTTGAGCTGCAAGCCGCGGCGTGCCGAGAGCTCGGGAGCCAGCACAGGGGAGAGCGAAGGGAGATAGTTCAGCGCTTGCAGGACGTCATCCGGGGCATTGCCGTCCGCCCGGTTCAGCACCCGGACGTCAGTGTGGTCGAGGACGTCGTCGGTCTCCAGCCACTCGTCCTCCTGCGCCGCCCAGCTGTCCCAGAACGGTTCGTAGCTGCTTCCATCGCGGGCCATCGCACGGTGCCGGCGATCGTCGTCGGGAGCGTCCACCCAGACCACGGCGTCCAGCATGGGCCGGGCGGCACTCGCGGCTGCCCCGACGCCCTCGACGATGACGATTTCGGCAGGCAGCGTCACGTGGCTGCGGCCGTCGTAGTGTTTCTCCCAGTCCCAACTGACCCACTCGGCGGCGTCGCCGTGCCGCAGCGGTGCCAGGACCGTGGTGACGTACCGCTCGATGCCCGCAGCGAGGCCGTTCCAGCCCGGATAGATGTCCTCAAGATGGAACAGGGACACCTTGTGATGCATGCGGAGGCGGGCGGCAAGTTCGACGGCGAGAGTGGTCTTTCCCGCGCCGGAGCGGCCATCGATGGCGATGATCACGGGTGCTGGGGTCATGAAATAGAGCGTACCTGCTGCGGGTCGAGGTGCTGTGCGTGCTGCCTAGCGGCAAGGACGTCACGCGTGTGCGCGACGATCCCGGGAACGGCCGCGCGGATGAGGTCCCAGGTGACGTCGAAATCGTGATGGCCGCCGTACCAGGGGTCCTCGATGCCCAGGTCCAAGGTGCTCCGGCCCGCTACGGACGGGTCGAAACTGCGCAGCATCCGGATCTTGGCAAGTGTTTCCGAGTCCGGGGCGGCCTCGTGGAGCCAGCCGTAGTGATCCACGTCGAGGGCCAAAACCAGGTCCCGCTCCCGGAACCACTCCTGGCGCCAGCTCCTGGCGATGTGACCCTCGGAGCGGATGCGGTGTGCCGAAAGGACCCGGGCCGCGCGTGGATCGATGGGGTGTCCGGCCTCGTAGGACGTGGTTCCCGCAGAGTCGACAACAACCGCTCCACCGAGCCCTCCGGCGTCGAACGCTTCAGTCAACATCAGTTGCGCCATGGGTGAGCGGCAGATGTTTCCCGTGCAGACGGTGATGATGCGGTATGGGCTCGACGCTGAGTACATGGAGCAAGCATGGGGGATGCCACCCGGTCTTGGCTAGTCAAAAACAAAGGGAGTTTACGGAATTTGTAAAGTCGCTGGTGGAGGCGTCAAAGCGCCTCAACTTCCTACCGCTTTTGACCGGGATCGCGGCCGTCGAGTGGCGGGACTCCGGGGGTCGGAAGCGGAAAGCTGGTAGGAAGTTGAGGCGGCCTGAGTCAGGAAATCCGCAAGTGCTCCAGGACTTCCTCAGCCCCGGGGTAGGCGGCCTGGGTGCCCTTCTTGGTGGTGGCGAGCGCTGCGGCAACTGATGCGAATGCCGCGGCTTCGGCCAGGGTTTCGCCTACGGCGAGGCGGGCAGCGACGGCACCGGTGAAGGCGTCCCCTGCGCCGGTCGTATCCACGGCGTTGACCTTGGTGGGTGCGATCCGGGAGATCTGTTCCCCGGACGCGGCGAGTGAATCCAACACCACGGAGCCGTGGGAGCCGAGCGTAACCAATACCCTATGCAATCCGCGCTCGGCGAACTGGCCCCGGACCGGCTCCCAGGCGCTTGCATGCGCGCCCGGGTGGGGCATCTCGGCGTCGCCAAGGAACATTGAGGCTTCGTGGGCGTTGACCAGCAGGACATCGCTCAAGGCTGCAAGGCTTTGCGGTATCTCGGCGTACGGCGAGAGGTTCAACAGAACGGTTGCACCGGCGTCGTGCGCTGTTTTGGCGGCAGCCTCCACAGTCTCGAGGCTGACCTCCAGGCAGAGGCAGAGAACCGCGGCGTCGTCGAAGGCGTCCGCCGACACGTCCGCCGGGGCGAGCGTTCCATTGGCACCGGCCGAAATGATGATGTTGTTCTCACCATTCGCGTCCACCGCGATAACCGCGACGCCGGTGGCCACATCCGCGGAACGGCGGACGCGCGAAACGTCCACGCCGGCCCTTTCCGTGGAGGCGAGGAGCATGTCACCGTTGGAGTCGTTTCCGACGGCGCCGATCAGGCTCACCGTGCCGCCCAGCTTGCTCGCCGCGACGGCCTGGTTGGCGCTCTTGCCGCCGGGATTGACCGCGAAACCGTTGCCGTGGACTGTTTCGCCCGGGAGCGGGAGCCGCTCGCAATAGATGGTCAGGTCCGCGTTCAAGGACCCGACGACGACGATCCTGCGGTTCACTTTTCAACCTCAGCTTCGAGGGGATTGGGGATGAGCAGCGACGCCGCGAAGGCGGCGACAGTGATGGCCAGGCCGACGACGACGACCGTCAAGTACGAGGCCTTGGCGTCGCCGAGCGCCGAGGTCGCCACAAGGACGGCCGGCAACACCAGGAAGCTCAGGCCAGCGCCGAGGTTGAAGGCTCCGGCGTTCATCCCGGGCAGGAAGCCGGGGTTGCCGGCGGGGGAGAGGACAACTCCGAGTCCGTTGAGCATGATGTTGACCGTACCGGCGTACATGATGCCGAGCAAGGCCGTTCCCACGATCATGAGCGGCAGGCTGCTGAGTCCGAAGAACGCGATGATTGCCAGGGCCGCGATGCTTCCCAGCATGCCGATTCGCAGGACTTTGGTGTAGCCGAGTACGGGTGCGAGCCGGCCGCTGATGGGTCCGAACACCCAGCCGAGGAGTGCGTACGGTGTGAGGATCATGAGCGACATCTCGGTGGGGCCAACCCCGAATCCGGGTGCCGCGGCCTGGACGTAGGCCGGGACAATGCCGTTGATGACTGCGAAGATACCCGTCATGGCGAGGGTCGTGGTCAGCAGAGGTGCCCAGGTTGAACGCTGGCGAAGGTGGACGGTTTCCACCATCGGTTCTTTGGAGCGCTTCTCCACTGTCCAGAAGGCGGCGAACGCGGCCGCGGCGACCACAATCAGCCCGATGGCCAGCATCAGCGTTCCGGAAGAGAAGGCGCCGACCAGCTTGGATCCGTCATTGAGGGCTGTCAGGAGAGCGCCCACGGCGATGACAATGAAGAACACGCCCAGCCAGTCCATGCCTGTACCAGCGGCAGGCTTGCTCTCGCCGGCAAGGATGGCGATCAAGGCCGTGGCCACGATGGCGAGGCCAACCATGAGCCAGAAAATGCTGCGGAATCCGAAGTGCTCGGCGAAGTAGCCGCCCACGAAGGAGTCGACGCCGGCAACGCCGCCGTTGACTGCCGTGATGAGGCCCATCAGGGCTCCGTACTTGCGCGGGTTGTTGACTGCGGAGCGCAGCATGATGAGGCATAGCGGCACGGTGGGGCCGCTGACGCCCTGGACGATGCGGCCCACGAAGAGCCAGGTAACGTCGGGCGCCATGGCTGCGATGACCGAGCCGACGGCCATCAGCAGCATCATGCCGAGGAGGATTTTCTTGCGGCCGACGATGTCGCTCAGGCGCGGCAGGAAGAGCGAGAACAAAGCTGCTGCCGTGAAGAACCAGGTCTGGGAGAGGCCGATGACCGCCTGGTCCGTGTGGAGCTCGTTGCCCATGGTGACCAGGGCCGGGCTGAGCATGGACGCGTTGAGCTGGAAGGCTACGCAGGCGGCGAGCAGAGCCACCATGAGGGCCGCAACGTTGCCGCGGTTGGTCTTGGTTTCGTTGATGAGGGTGGTCATTTACTTGGCCTCTCCTGCGATGCTGGCGACGGCGGCGGCGTCGCCGCTAATGGTGGCGGGAGCGCCCGCGTCGGGCTCGCCGATGCGGATGATCGCGTCAGTGACGAGGTTCCAGAACTTCTCGTGGTCGAGGTCGACGGCGACGGAGGTGTGGCAGTCGGCCGGTGCGGGGGCGCGGAAATCGGCCACGGTCATGCCGAGGGTGAGCTTGCCCTGCAGTTCGATGTCGACGGGGACCTTGCGGGTGGTCATCACGGTGGGGTCGATGACGTAGGCCACGGCGCAGGGATCGTGCACGGGCGGATAGTCAAAGCCCTGGGCGTCCTTGTAGGTCTTGGTGAAGAACTCCATCAGTTCCATGACGAATTTGGCCGGCTTGGTGCCCACGGCGGCGATCTTCTTAACGACCTCGGGAGTGGCCAGGGCCTGGTGCGTGAGGTCCAAACCGACCATCACCACGGGCCACTTTTCGTTGAAGACGATGTGTGCGGCCTCGGGGTCGATGATGATGTTGAATTCGGCCACGGCGCTCCAGTTGCCTACGTGGTAGCCGCCGCCCATGAGGACGACTTCCTTGACGCGTTCAACGATGCGTGGCTCCTTGCGGGCGGCCATGGCGATGTTGGTGAGTCCCGCAGTGGGGACCAGGGTAACGGTGCCCGGCTCGTGCGCCATGATCGTTTCGATGATGAGGTCGACGGCGTGGCGCGGGTCCAGCTCGATGGTCGACTGGGGTTGTTCGGGGCCGTCCATGCCGGTATCGCCGTGGATGTCCGGCGCGGTTTCGATGGAGCGGACGAGTGGGCGGTCGCACCCGGCGGCAAAGGGAACACCGGTGATGCCTGCGATGGTGCCGACGGACAGGGCGTTGCGGGTGACCTTTTCGAGGGTCTGGTTGCCGACCACCGTGGTGACGGCGAGCAGTTCGATGTCCGGGTTGCCGTGGGCCAGCAGCAGGGCCACGGCGTCGTCATGCCCGGGATCACAATCCAGGATGATCTTCTTGCGTTCACGGGTCATGGTGTTGGGGTCCATGTTCATCTCCACGTCATTGGGGCCTGCCGAGGCAGGGCGCTAAAGCATTCAGAGGAATTCTGGCACTGGCCTGCGTGTCGCGTCAAACGCTTAACGCTTCGTGCGTCAAGCGCTTGATGCCTTGCGGCGTGGGAAGTGGCTGATTCCCGCTACGATCGTTGTATGGAATCCGCGGAACCAGTGCATCGGGCCTCAAACCGTACGCAGCGTGTCACCGCAGCGATGGTGGCCTCCCTGGCAGGGGTCTCGACTGCGACGGTGTCCCTGGTTGCCAACGGCAAAACCCAGGGCAGGGTGTCCGAAGACAACATTTCACGGGTCCGCGAGGCTATCGCCGAACTCGGTTACGTGGTGGATGGCATCGGCAGTTCTTTGGCCAAGGGTGTGAGCTCGATTGTGATCCTTGTGGCGCCGGACATTTCCAACCCCTTTTTCGCCAAGGTCATCGCCGGAGTCCGGGAATCGCTCGGCTCCGAGTACCAGCTGCTGCTCTCCGTGACCGACGCCGGTGAGTTCCCCCGTGCGGAGGACGTCCGAAAGCTCCTCGCCCTCCGCCCCGCCGGCCTGCTGGTGGATGCGCCCAACGCAAGCTTCCTGGAGGACCTGTCCGTTGCCGGGCCACTGGTCCTTCTCGATGCCCCCGGCCTCGAAGCCTATGCTCCGTCCGTGAACCTCGATGTTGCCCATGGCGCGCGTGAACTGGCCGCGCATCTTGCGGCCTCCGGGCACAAACGAGTTGCCTACGTGGACAGCGTGACGGGCACAGCCACGTTCGAAGTGCGCCGGGCGGCGTTCTTGGATGAGGCCAATTCCTGCGGTATTTCCGTTGCGGACGCGCACATCATCAGTACCACCATCGATGTCGGCGCTGCCGCAGCTGCCTTCGCTGCCGCCTGGCCGGACTGGCAGCGCGCCGGGGTCACCGCCGTCGTCTGCGGAACGGACACCCACGCCTACGGTGTGTTGCAGGAAGCCCGCGTTGCCGGTGTCCGGATTCCGGAGGAACTCGCTGTTGCCGGCTTCGATGACCTGCCGTATTCAGCCACGAGCAACCCGAGCCTGACCAGTGTGCATTTGCCGGCCACTCCGTTGGGACTCAAGGCCGGCGAACAACTCCGTGGATTGATGGAAGGCCGTGAGCTGGAACAGCCGCAACTGACGCTCGAGAGTTCGTTGGTGGTGCGCGGGTCCACGGGGTAGGTTTCCCCATCGATTGCCGCCCTAGTGGATGACGGCGAGCAGCACACCCATGGACATGAACAGCACGCCGAAAGTGCGGTTCAAGACCTTTTGTCCGTGCTCGTTGTGCGTGAACCGCTGGAATGAACGGGCTGCCAAAGCGAAGAAGAACCACATGACGGAGATGTCGATGAAAACGATCGTGGTGCTGAGGACCAGATACTGCGGAATCAGTGGCTGCTCGGGGCGGATGAATTGAGGCATGAAGGCCAGGAAGAAAACGATCGCCTTGGGATTGAGCAAGTTGACCCAGATGCCTCGCTGGAACATGGACCACGCTGGCTCGTTGCGCCGGGCCTCCACTTTTTCCTTGTCCAGGTCCGGCCGGTGCAGGAACTGCCGGATGCCCATGTACACCAGATATGCGGCCCCCGTGTAGCGGATCACGTTGAAGACCACGGGCGAGCTGGAGACCAGAACACCTACCCCGAGCGCCACGATCAGGATGTGGATGATCAGTGCCGCCTGTTGGCCCAGAACTCCCCAAATGGAGCGGCGGAATCCGGAGTTGAGCGAATTGCTCATGGTGGAGATGGCGCCCGCGCCGGGAGTGAAACTGATCAGGGTGCCGGCGCCCGCAAGGGCCAGCCAAAGCGAAATTTGCACCAATCCAGCTTATGCCCGCAGGAAGGGGTGCCCTGACACGCGGCTACCAGATCGTGCTGACGAGCCGGAATTCCTGGAGCGCCCGATCGGACGTCACAAGCGTCAAGCCTTCGACGGCGGCTTGGGCGGCAATCATCCGGTCGAAAGGGTCCCTGTGCGGCCAATCAAACGATGCCGCAGCCAGGGCATGCTCCGCGGTAAGGCTCAATTCCTCGGTGACTACGCGTTTTACGTGCTGACGGTAACCAGTCATGATCGGATCCAATGCAGCGAGGCGACCGCGTGAGTACTTGTAAGCCAGTTCATAGGCCGAGGCAGCTGAGGCAAAAGTTCGATTTTCGAGGTCTTCGATGATCGACCTGGCCGTGCTGGACAATTGTTCTGGCCTGGTCATGGCGAGCACCAACGCGTTGGAATCCAAGAGAAACGCGGTCATTCCCACTCCGCCAGTTCTTGCTCCGTCAGAGGGTCGAACAGGTTGTCAGGAAGATCGATCTGACCCAGAAAGCCCAACTCGCGCTTCCGGGTGTGCTCAATACGAACTATCCGTGCGACGGGCTTGCCGGCCTTGGCGATAACCACTTCTTCGCCCCGTTCAACCATGTGGAGAAGTTCAGAAAGGCGCGTTTTTGCTTCCTGGATGTTGTACTGGCCCATGTTGACCAAGCATACTTGGTCAACCTGTACGGTGTAAGGTCCAGAACGTCGGTGGACGCTTTTGGCGGCTGCGCTCCGACGCCTACTCACAAAGGCCGAATCTCGAATGCACCCAGTGGGTCATCGTGTCCGGGAGATGGTCTCCCAATGAATATTGGTCGAAGTAGGAGTGCGGGCCGTTGGACATGTACCCGGTTTTGTCGAGCCCAAAATGGCCGATCATGTGAAACCCGCGCTCCTCGGCAATGCCGTTGAGTTTCTTTGCTTCCTGGAGGATTGGCTGTTCATCGAAGTAGTCCTCCTCGGCCCAGATCCCCGCGTGGGCAATCGCAAAGTACTTGGCGCCAACGAGATCCAGATGTTCCAGGATGGCGTCCTGGAACGGATTCAAGCTGCCTTCAAAGGACTCCGTGACAACCTGGATGCTTTCCAGCTGCATCTCGGCGTCGAGGCCGATCACGACGAGTCTTGGGCAGGGTTTTTCTTCTTGGACAATGAGCGGACGGGCGAGGAGCTCGAGGTCAAAACCTGCTTGAATGATCATGCTTTGAGGCTATTCATGGCCGCAGACCGCCGACAGAGGTCACTTTGCCTATGTGGACAACTGCGCGAGTTTCGCTACCTTCACCAGGAGATACTGCCGCTCCTGCAGGCTTCCGGTCTTCTTTGCCGCGGTGAGAAAGCATTCCCGGGCGCCCGCAAGGTCACCGGACATTTCGAGCAAGTGGCCGCGGACGGCGTCGAGCCTGTGCCAGTCTTTCAGTCCACTCTCGAGCCCTTCCAGCAGCTCAAGGGCCGCCCGAGGCCCCTCGACCATGGCCACGGCAACTGCGCGGTTGAGCGTCACCACCGGGCTTGGGGCCATGGCTTCGAGGACCGTGTACAACGCCAGGATCTGCGGCCAGTCCGTCTGGTCCGCGGAGGGCGCCTCGGTATGGACCGCCGCGATCGCGGCCTGCAGCTGATAGGGTCCCGGACGCCCAACCCCCAGCACGGCCGACAAGAGTTCAAGCGCCTCGGCGATTTGCGTCGTGTCCCACAGCCGGCGATCCTGCTCGGCGAGCGGCACCAGCATCCCGTCCGGGAGGGACCTCGCCCGTCGTCGTGCGTCGGTGAGGAGCATGAGGGCCAGCAGTCCGCCCACCTCGAGTTCGCCCGGGAGCAGTTTCCGCAGGAGCCGCGTAAGGCGGATGGCCTCCGCCGTGAGGTCTTCGCGATGCATGGATGGCCCGGAACTCGCCGCGTAACCCTCGTTGAAGATCAGGTACAGGACGTGGAGTACGACGCCGAGCCGCGCCTTTCGCTCGCCCGTTTCCGGGAGCTCGAAATGGGCTCCGGCCTTCTTGATGCTCTGCTTGGCCCGGCTGATCCTCTGGCCCATGGTGGCTTCCGGGACAAAGAACGCGCTGGCGATTTCCGCCGTCGTGAGCCCTCCGACTGCCCGCAATGTCAGTGCCAGCTGCGAGGGTGCTGAGAGGGCGGGGTGACAACAGAGGAAAAGGAGGGTGAGGGTATCTTCCGCAAACCCGTCCGTGTCACTGGTCGAAGAAGGCTTCTCGCCAGGCGGCGGTTCCAAGGCCGCCGCGCGTTGTTCGCGTGCCTGTCGGGCACTTTCGCTGCGCCAGTGGTCCACCAAGCGACGCGTGGCGACCGTGAGCAGCCACGCCCTGGGATTCTCCGGGACGCCGGAGGCGGGCCATTGCAATGCTGCCTCGAGCAGTGCCTCCTGCACGGCATCTTCGCACTCGGCGAATTGGCCGTACCTGCGGACGAGCACGCCAAGGACCTGCGGCGCAAGAGTGCGCAGCAGGTCCTCGAACGTGGATTCTCCGGAAGGCTCGGCCAATCGCTAGACCTCCGGCGGCTCGTCCTGGACGCGGCGAAGCTCCACAACCGGCGCGTACTTCACGATGCTGGAGCAGATTTCCACGGCCCGTTCTTCGCTGGCGACGTCCACCACCCAGTAGCCGATGAGGGATTCCTTGGCCTCGGCGAAAGGTCCGTCGGTGGTGATGACGCCGCTGTCCGTCTGCTTGACCAGCTTGGCAGTGCCGGGGTCAGCCAGTCCCGCGTTGAAAACCATCTCGCCTGAATCGCTGAGATCCTTGTCGATCTGGATCATGAAGCCGATCATTTCCCTGATCCACTCGGGATCGGCGGTCTCCATCATGCCCTCGGCAGAACCAAACATCATGATCATGTATTTCATCTCGAACTCCTTATCAGGGCGCTCCGTGCGGGCGCTTTCGTTCATGGGTCGGAACTACAGGAGGGTTTTCGACATGGTTGATGGAAAATCCCGAAGAACTTTTTGGCGGGCGGCTACGCCCGTGCGATGACTTCTCCATTCGGGATCAGGAAGAAGCCATCATCCGTGGAGCCCCAACGGTGCCAACCGGCGGCGATCCGGGCCAGGTCGGCCTCGTTGGCCAGCCCGTATTCCAGCGCCTGCTCGGCAAAGGCGGAGTGAAGGACGCGCTCGCTCCACACCCTCGACTGCCAACGGCGTTGCTGCGCGGTGGCGTACAGCCAGTTGCTGCTGGAGGGCGCGACGTCGGTGAAGCCCGCCTGCTGTGCCCAGGACACGAGCCGCCGCCCGGCGTCGGGCTCTGCTCCGTTCCGTCGGGCGATCTTTTGGTAGAGCTCCATCCAGTCGTCGAGCTCGCGGACCTCCGGGTACCAGCTCATGCCGTGGAAGTCGGCGTCGCGCACTGCCACTATGGCGCCGGGTTTGGCCACGCGCCGCATCTCGCGCAACGCGGCCACGGGGTCGGTCAGGTGTTGCAGGACTTGGTGCGCGTGCACAAGGTCGAAGGTCTCGTCCTCGAAGTCCAGATCGTAGATGTTGCCCGTCACGAATTCCACGTTTTCCACACCACGTTCGGCCGCAAGCGAGGCAGCCTGGGCCACGATCTCGGCGGAACGATCCAGCCCGACGACCTTCGCGGGCGCCACCAGCTCCGCGAAGTCGCACGTGATGCTCCCCGGTCCGCATCCGACGTCGAGCACTGATGTCCCGGCGGTGAGATGCGGGATGACAAACGCGGCAGAGTTCTCGGCTGTGCGGGAGGCATGGGCGCGTACTACGGACTCGTGGTGGCCGTGTGTGTAGACGTCTTCAGGCTTCTGCTCGTTCATAGGGAAACGCTACCCCGATGGAGTGGAAAGGGAGCGGAACTGCTTGATGACTTTTAAGGAAATGTGTTGCCTAAAAGGCATCAACCGTTGCATGATGGAAAAAGTGATTCGGATCACTCCGAGTGCCCGCCCGTTTGGCGGCGACATCAGCTTGCCGCAGGGCATTCCAGATCAGAAGTGGAGAAAAATGAGCTCGCAGCTAACACCGGAAGAAGTCACTTCGGCCGCGGAACGGATCGTTGGGGCCTATTCGGCCATGGACGAGGACGTATATTTCAGCTCATTCGATCCGCAAGCCACCTTCTTATTCCACGCGACCCCTGAGCGGCTCACCAGCCGGGAAGACTACAGAGTGCAGTGGCGCATCTGGGTGTCCGAGGGATGGAAAGTGATCGGCTGCCACAGCAGCGATCCATTCATCCAGATCTACGGCACAACCGCGGTTTTTTCCCACAGTGTGGCTACCACTACGGAAGAGCGGGGACAGCGGGCAGTCACTGAGGAACGGGAAACCATCGTGTTCACCCGCGCCGGCTCTGGCGGCATCATGGCCGTGCACGAGCACCTATCACTCAACACATTCTGATCACGGAGTCGAGCAATGACGACAGAAGCATCCGACCGACCCAAGGCACGGCCCGGCGCACCCTTGATCGAGGTCCGCTCGATCGACTGGGTTCCCGATAACGAACGGCACGGCCGCCTGTGGCATCAGGCGCCGCTATGGTTCCTGGGCAACTTCCAATACTTCTCCATCCCGATCGGTTTCATCGGCCCGTCGATGGGCCTGTCACTGGGGTGGACGGTCGTGGCGAGCGTCCTGGGCATTGGAGTGGGAACCATTTTCATGGCCTTCCACGCCTCCCAAGGCCCTACCATGGGCCTGCCGCAGATGATCCAATCGCGGGCCCAATTCGGGTACCGGGGTGTGGTCGTTCCCCTGATCGCCACCCTTTTCACCTATGTGGCATTCAACGTCGTTGATACCGTGCTCCTCGGTGACGGACTGGGCAGTGCTTTCGGCTGGAACCCGGCCCTCATCGCCATCGTCGCTGCCGCAGGCGCGGCGGCACTTGCGATCTTCGGCCATGACTGGTTGCATAAGGCCTTCCGCGTGCTCCTCTACGTTTCCCTGCCGCTGATGCTGATCCTGACCATCGGAGTCATCTTCGGAAATGCCGGCGGAGCCGAAAGCAGCACGCAGTACGGCTTCAACTGGGGCGCGTTCATGGCACAGTTCGCCGCGGCAGCGGCATACAACATCACCTATGCCCCCTATGTTTCCGACTATTCCCGGTACCTGCCCTCCAAAACCAAAAGCCGGTCCGTCATCGCTGCCGTGTTCTTCGGCGCATCGTCGTCGGCGATCTGGCTGATCGTCCTTGGGGCCTGGCTGGCGATCAGGCTTGGCGCCACCGATGGCCTCGCCGGTCTCCAATTGGCTGGAAACACCGTTTTTGTACACCTCGGTGACGCCACAGCCTTGCTTTCGGCCATGGCCCTGGCCGCCACCATGGGAATGAACGCCTACGGGGGAATGCTCACCGTGTTGACCACGGTCGATTCCGTCCGTCCCATCAAGCCGAACCGCAAAGCCCGGGTCATCACCATCCTTGTCCTGACAGCGGTGTGGTACCTCATCGCCAGCACGATCACCTCCGGGGCCGTCAGCACAGTGTTCTCCTCGCTGACCCTGATGCTGTATCTTCTGGTTCCCTGGACGGCGACGAACCTGGTCGACTACTTCCTGGTCCGCAAGGGTCACTACGCCATCACGGATCTGTTCACCCCCAAAGGCATTTACGGTGCTTGGGGGTCGCGGGGCTTGTTCTCCTTCGCCATCGGTCTCTTGGCTGAAATTCCCTTCATGGTCCTGCCCCAGATTGGTCCCTGGAGCTACACGGGACCTCTCGCCCAGGCCTTGGGTGGTGTCGACATCGCCTGGCTTGTCGGGCTACTAGTGACTTCCGTCGCCTACTTCCTGCTCAGCCGCTCACTCAACCTGGCCGCCGAACAGGCCGCGCAGGTCAGAAGCGATCAACAACTCGGCCGCGAAAAAGAAGCAGCGACCGCCGGGCACTGACGGGGGAATACTCAAGACCGACTGGACTGAACGTCCCGACGCTCGCTCACTTTTGGTGCCCTTTCTGGTGACGCTCACTCACATCCAGTGAGCAAGCGTTGGGGGAAAACCGGCGAAAGGTGAGCGAGCGTCGTGGCTAGCGCGCCGACGTCGGGACCTGGTGGCCCTACTCCTGCGGCCGGTTCCGATAGGCCGCCAGGAACGTGGCGATCCTGCGCACGGCCTCCTCGATCTCGCGGACGGATGGCAGGATGACGAAGCGGAAATGGTCCGGGGCAGGCCAGTTGAAGGCCGAGCCGTGGGAGACCAGGATTTTCTGGTCCTGCAGGAGATCGAGGACGAAATTCTCGTCGCTCTCGATCGGGTAGACGTCAGGGTCCAGCCGCGGGAACAAGTACATCGCCCCGGCTGCGGGAACGCAGCTCACTCCGGGGATCGCAGTCAGCAGCTTCAAGGCCAGGTCCCGTTGTTCGCGGAGCCGGCCACCCGGCCTGATGAGTTCCTCGATGCTCTGGTAGCCGCCCAGGCAGGTCTGGATGGCGTGCTGCGCCGGAACGTTGGAGCACAAACGGAGGGACGCCAACAGTTCCAGAGCCTCACGGTATTCGGCGGTTGCCGCGTGCGGGCCGGTCAAAGCGACCCAGCCGGCACGGTAGCCGGGCATGCGGTAAGCCTTGGAGAGGCCGCTGAAGGTCAGGACGCAGATGTCGTCTGCCACGGATGCCGTGTGGATGTGCTGGGCGTCCTCGTAGCGGATTTTCTCGTAGATCTCGTCCGAGAAGAGGACAAGATCGTGCTTGCGGGCCAGTGCCGCGAACTGCTCCAGGATGTGGCGGGGGTATACCGCGCCCGTGGGGTTGTTCGGGTTGATGATGACGATGGCCTTGGTGCGCTTGGTGATTTTGGCTTCGACGTCAGACATGTCCGGCCACCAATTCTGGCTCTCGTCGCAGAGATAGTGCACCGGGTTGCCGCCCGTGAGGGTCACTGTGGCCGTCCACAGCGGATAGTCCGGTGCGGGGATGAGGACCTCGTCGCCGTTTTCCAGGAAGGCCTGCAGCGTCATGGAAATCAGTTCACTGACGCCGTTGCCGATGAAGATATCCTCGACGCCGATATTCATCAGGTTCTTGGTCTGGTAGTACTGCGAAATCGCTGTCCGCGCCGTGAAGATGCCCTTGGAATCGCTGTATCCTTGGGCGCCGCGGAGGTGGTGGATCATGTCCACCACCACGGACTCCGGAGCTTCCAGCCCGAACGGCGCGGTGTCCCCAAGATTCATCTTGAGGATGCGGTGCCCCTCGGCCTCCATGGTCTTGGCCGCTTGAAGGATGGGCCCACGGAGTTCATAACGGACGTTCTGTAGTTTGCTGGAGTGCTGCATCGGACGCATGGTTGATCATTTCACGTCCGGGCGCCTGTTCTCCTCATTCCCATCGGATGATGACCGGCAGGCTACTCGTATTGGCCGAGACTTCACGTTCAGTGCCGCGGACTGCCACGACAAAATGCTGGAGATCGTCCGCCGAGGCCAAGACCTCGAAATGGCCTGTGGGATCGCTCACGACGGCGGTTCCGGACGAATGTGGGCGGATATATGCCTCAGGGATGCCTTTGTTATGGACGTCGACCAACCTGCCGTGGATGAGGCGGGCCAAAGCGGTGGCGGCAAGCAGGGGTTCAGCGACCGGAGGCCCGGAAGGCTCGTCGAGGCTTATGCCGATGGGGACGCGGACCAGGAAACCGAGGCCTTTGCGGATGCCGGCGTCGTATTCGTCCGGCTGGAATTCGCCACTGGAGACCACCGAGTATTGGGTGTTTTGCTCGATCGCGACCAGGAGCTTCTCCATGTTGTCCAGTTGCGTGGGACCATGGCATTCCACCGCCACTTTGAGCTCAAGGTCCAGCAGCGGCCCCTCCCGACGGGAACGGCCCACCCTGTTCATTGCGACGGCATGGACCGTGACAGGGGCATCGGTGGATTGACCTGTGGGTGGTTCGGAACCGTCATCGAAGCGGACGCGCACGGGCGAGACGGCGTCGGAAAGTATCCCGAGGAGCTCGGTCAGGGATGATCGCACAACACCCACGGTGACACTCCAGTCCACAAAGTGGTCCAGCTAGCCGTTGTGCTCTACGTTACTCCCGCACTGGTCCACGAGTCACCGGGGTTCAGGCGTAACTCCATTCGATGGTTGGCTGTTTGTCGTGACATCGTCGCGTCGAACGAGACTCAGAGGGCAGCCACGGTTTCCTGATCCCGCCACCAAGCCACGGTCGCCGCCATCGTGTCCGCAAGCGACGTCGGTTCCAGCCCGAGCTTGGCCTGGCTCGCAGTGGAGTCCATGACGAACGGCCGCTCGAACTGGTACAGCATTTCGGCCAGCTCCCGCATATCGGTTGAAAACAGGCCGAGCGTCCGGAGCAGCCAGCCCGGAACCACGCTCAGCTTCGGTTCGGGAACGCCGGCCGAGCGTGCGAAGTTTCCCGCAATTTCCCGCATCGTCATTGCCGGTCCCGTGGGGGCGTGCAGCACCGAGTTCCAGAGTTCGGGCTTTTGGGCCGCGGCGATCATGGCTGCGGCAAGATCCGGGACGTAGGTGAAAGAGTGCGGCTGCTCGGCGCTTCCCAAGACCTGGATTGTCTTGCCCTTGAGGATGAGGGGGACCATGCGCTCGCCGGCGTGCGCCAGGCGGGCCCGCGGTCCGAAGAAATCGCCCGCCACCACGCTGACGGTATTCGCCGGGTGGGCTTGCCGGGCCTTCAGCAGGGCGGAGCGGATCCCGCGCTTGCCGCCGGCCGCTTCGCGCGGGCTGCTTTCGGTGATGGTCTTGTCCGGCTCGCTGTAGGAGTAGAGGCTCTCAGGGAAGACGACGACGGCGCCCGCCGTCACCGCGGCGTCCATCACCACTTGGTCTGCTCCAGGAAGCTCGGCCGCCCAGGCCTTGGCCCGGTAGGCAGAACCGTGGATGCAGTGGAAGACCACCGTGGCACCGTCGAAGGCTTCCGCCAACTTGGCCGGGTCCGAGACATCCACGCGGAGCTTTTCGACCAGCGGGTGGTCCGGTCCGCTGCCTGAGCGCGTCAGGACACGCACGTGTTCTCCGCGGTCCGCGAGTTGCTCTGCAATGGTCCATCCGACGGGGCCTGCTCCTGTGACGACGTACATGGTATTGCTCGCTTTCTGGCTGGGAACCTAGTTCTTCTTGGTGGAAACCATTTCGAGAGCAGTGCTCTCTGAATTCAGAATGAACCTTGTTGAATCGCATGTCAAGAGCACTGCTCACATTTGTTTCCACTGCTCTCTTTTATGGCATGCTGGATGCATGGAGCTCCCTTTAGCCGCACTGGCCAAACAATCGACGCCCCGCGAGCGGGCCCGGGCCCGGACCGTGGCGGACATCATCCGGCTGGGTCGCCAGCACCTTGCCTTGCATGGCGCCGCGGGTTTGTCCCTGAGGGCGGTCGCACGCGATCTCGGTGTGGTGTCCTCTGCCGTGTACCGCTACGTTGAGAGCCGCGACGAACTGCTGACCCTCCTGCTGATTGACGCTTACGGCGAGCTCGGCGACGAAGTGGATGCCGCCGTCGACGCACTCCCGGGGGACGACTACCGTGGCGGGTTCCTGGCGCTTGGGCGGGCCGTTCGTCAGTGGGCCCTGCGCGAGCCGGCAAGGTACGCCCTCCTGTTCGGCAGCCCGGTGCCCGGATACCAAGCGCCCGCCGAGCGCACCACCGAACCCGGAACGCGGGTGATCTACCGGATGGTGGGGATCTTCGACGCCGCCTACCGCGCAGGTGCCTTGGCCGCCGACGTCGCGCCCGCCGTCGTCGTTCCTCCCGCTCTTGCCGCGGACCTGGCGGCCATCCGGGCCGAACTAGGCGTGGCCGTTCCCGAGCCTGCGTTGGCCCGGGGTGTGCTGGTGTGGACGTCGGTTTTTGGAGCGGTCAGCTTCGAGGTATTCGGCCAATACGGGGCTGATACTTTCGCCGCGCGCGACGAGTTGTTTGAGCACCAGCTCGAGGTGCTGCGCGGAATCGTGGGGCTGTAGCCGCCGGCGCAACCGTGCATGAAAGACGGTACCGAAAGGTACAGTAACTGCATGGCTCGCGGACTTTCTGACATCGGCGCGGAGGGCGTTTTGCTCGCTGGAGCAGGACGCGCCATTCTGATGCAGATCGCCAATCCCGCGGTCGGTCACGGCGTCGCCGAGCACAGCAATTTCGCCGAGAGGCCACTGGACCGGCTGCATGCCACCATGACGTACGTCTACGCCGTGGTCTATGGCTCGGACGAACAATTGGCCGCGGTGCGCCGGGCTGTGAATCGTGCGCATGCCCCGGTTCGCCGGCCAGCGGACGAGGGATCGACGGGATACAACGCCTTTGACGCGCAATCCCAGCTCTGGGTAGTGGCGACCCTCTATGACACCGCCGTGACCGTTTACGAAAAGATCCATGGAACCCTCGACGACGACACTGCTGATCGTGTCTACCGTGAGTATGCGCGGATCGGGACAGCCTTACAGCTGCCCGCCGAGCTCTGGCCCGCCGACCGCTCGGCCTTCGCGAGCTATTGGGATGAATCCTTGCGGAACCTCGAACCGGATGCAGCCGCATTGAGGGTGGCTCGCGAGCTCATGTACCCCGCGGGCGGGCCGTTCTTGATGCGCTTGAGCATGCCGTTGGTCCGGCTTCTTACGGCGGGCCTGCTGCCGGAGCAACTTCGTGCGGGTTTCGGACTTCCTTGGAATGCGCGGCATCGGCGCAGCTTCGACGGCACCATACGACTCTTGGCGGTGGCTTATCCAAGGCTCCCGGAAAAAGTCAGGCATTGGCCGAAGAACTACTATCTTGGCCGGCTCGGACCGGGCGAGCTCGGCCCGGGCGAGTAGAACCGATGCGCGAGCTCACCGCGGTAGAGGAACTTATCGACGGGAGCGCGGGCCGCTTCCTGGGCGGTGCCCCGGCCCACGGTCTTCGATCCAAGCTCACTGAGTTCACCGTCTTCGGCCTCAAGCAGGCGTGGGCGTGCATCTTCGGCGCTTCGCTCCTTGCCGTCATTTTCGCTGCCCACCTCTGGTATCCAGCCAACGCCGGCCTCGCGAGGAACGATTTCCTGACGATCGCCGCCGTCGTGATCCAAATCCTGATGGTGGCCACGAGGCTGGAAACCTTGCGCGAGCTCAGGGTCATCGTGCTCTTCCACTTGGTGGGAACGGTCATGGAGTTGTTCAAGACCGACGTCGGCTCGTGGTCCTATGAAGCCGAGGGTGTCCTCCGGGTCGGGGCCGTTCCGCTCTTCAGTGGCTTCATGTACGCAGCGGTTGGCTCGTACATGGTGCGCGTTTACCGGGTTTTCGACCTGCGCTTCGCCCGGTATCCGCGGCGTTGGATCACTGCGGTCCTCGCTGCGGCCATCTATGTGAACTTCTTTTCGCACCACTACATCGTCGATGCCCGCTGGGTCCTGCTGGCCGCCGTCGTCGTGATCTATGGCCGATGCGTCATGCACTTCCGGGTGTTTCGGCGTCGACTCCGGATGCCGCTGGTCCTGGCATTCCTGCTGGTGGCGCTCTTTATCTGGATTGCAGAGAACATCGCCACCTGGTCGCACGCCTGGCTGTATCCGAGCCAACTGGATGGCTGGCATTTGGTGTCCCCGGACAAGCTTGTCTCGTGGTTCCTCCTGATGATCATCTCCGTGGTGCTGGTGGCGTGGGTCTACAAGCCGATGCCGCCTGACTGAACACCCGCCGTCGACGTCGCCGGAACGCTGCGGAGTCGCCGGAGTGTACCGGCGAACCGGCACTGTTCCCGCGAGTTCGACGTCGGCCATCAACGGGCGTTCTCCCACGGCGAAATCGGTGACAAATCCCCGTGTTGCCGGGGTCTCTTGAACCGCATTCAGCAGAGTTGAGCGTACTCGACTCAACTTTAGGTTGACATTGAATGAGGGCTGAGTACAGTTGAGTGCAGAACGCTCAACTAGCCGAAGGTTGAGTGCTCCCCGCCCTCCAAGCCCTTTGCGGGTAAAGGAATCGGGTGAAATCTCCATCGTCGGCCATTGAAAGGAAGCAACATATGTCACGCGCTGTAGGTATCGACCTCGGAACCACTAACTCCGTCGTCTCTGTTCTCGAAGGTGGCGAGCCCACCGTCATTGCCAACGCCGAGGGTGGCCGCACCACGCCGTCTGTCGTTGCATTCTCCAAGTCCGGTGAAGTCCTGGTCGGCGAAATTGCCAAGCGCCAGGCCGTCAACAACATCGACCGCACCATCGCTTCCGTGAAGCGCCACATGGGCACCGACTGGTCCGTCGCTATTGACGACAAGAAGTACACGCCGCAGGAAATCTCCGCGCGTATCCTCATGAAGCTGAAGAACGACGCCGAGAGCTACCTCGGTGAAAAGGTCACCGACGCTGTCATCACCGTCCCGGCCTACTTCAACGACGCCGAGCGCCAGGCTACCAAGGAAGCCGGCGAAATCGCCGGATTGAACGTCCTCCGCATTGTCAACGAGCCCACGGCCGCTGCACTTGCCTACGGCCTGGACAAGGGTAAGGAAGACGAACTTATCCTGGTCTTCGACCTCGGCGGCGGAACGTTCGACGTCTCCCTGCTGGAAGTCGGCAAGGACGAAGACGGCTTCTCCACCATCCAGGTCCGCGCCACTGCCGGCGACAACCGCCTCGGCGGCGACGACTGGGACCAGCGCGTTGTTGACTACCTGCTGAACCAGCTCAAGATCAAGGGCATCGACCTTTCCAAGGACAAGATCGCCCTGCAACGTCTGCGCGAGGCTTCGGAGCAGGCCAAGAAGGAACTCTCTTCCTCCACCAGCACCAACGTCTCCCTCCAGTACCTCTCCGTCACCCCCGACGGCCCGGTCCACCTGGACGAGCAGCTGACCCGCGCCAAGTTCCAGGACCTCACCAAGGACCTGCTCGAGCGCACCAAGAAGCCGTTCCACGACGTCATCGCCGAGACCGGCATCAAGCTCTCCGAAATCGACCACATCGTCCTCGTGGGCGGCTCCACCCGCATGCCCGCTGTCTACGACCTCGTCAAGGAACTCGCCGGTGGCAAGGAGCCCAACAAGGGCGTCAACCCTGACGAAGTTGTGGCCGTTGGCGCAGCCCTCCAGGCCGGTGTGCTGAAGGGCGAGCGCAAGGACGTTCTCCTGATCGACGTCACCCCGCTGTCCCTCGGTATCGAAACCAAGGGCGGCGTCATGACGCACCTGATCGAGCGCAACACGGCCATCCCCACCAAGCGTTCCGAGACCTTCACCACCGCTGACGACAACCAGCCGTCCGTGGCCATCCAGGTCTTCCAGGGCGAGCGTGAATTCACCCGCGACAACAAGCCGCTGGGCACGTTCGAACTGACCGGCATCGCTCCGGCACCGCGCGGCGTCCCCCAGGTCGAGGTCACCTTCGACATCGACGCCAACGGCATCGTCCACGTGTCCGCCAAGGACAAGGGCACCGGCAAGGAGCAGTCGATGACTATCACCGGCGGCACCGCGCTGTCCAAGGAAGACATCGATCGCATGGTCCGTGAAGCCGAGGAGCACGCAGCCGAGGACAAGGCACGCCGCGAGGCTACCGACACCCGCAACACTGCCGAGCAGCTCGCCTACTCCGTGGACAAGCTCATCGCCGAAAACGACGACAAGCTGCCTGAAGAGGTCAAGACCGAGGTCAAGGCCGACGTCGACGCCCTCAAGAAGGCCCTCGAAGGCACCGATGACGCAGCAGTGAAGACCGCTTTCGAGAAGCTGCAGCACTCGCAGTCGAAGCTCGGCGAAGCGATCTACTCGCACGCCGGTTCCCCGGATGGCGCAAGCAGCGCCGCTGGTGCCGAGGGCGCTCACGCCGGGGCCAAGGCTGCTGACGAGGACATCGTCGACGCCGAGATCATCGACGAAGACGAAAAGAAGTAAGCATGCCTCACCACGGCAACGACGCAGAGCACTCACCTTCCAACAACGAGGGCAAACGCGACGAGCGTGAAGGAGCCGGTCAGCAGAAGCCGGTCATTCGCGACAACCGCAAGGTTGACCCGGAGACCGGGGCCGCCCGCCACCCCCAAGGATCGGCAGCTGATTCCAACGCCGCTGCCGCCGAGGGCGACGCCCTGTCCCAGGCTGAGGAAATCCTCAACGGCATGGAAGTTCCGACTGAAGAGTCGGTAGCCCCCGGTGCCGCTGCAGAAGCAGAGGCCGCGGAACTCCGCAACGACCTCCTGCGCCTGCAGGCTGAGTACGTCAACTACCGCAAGCGCGTCGAACGCGACCGCGCCGTCGCAGGGGAAATGGCCGTCATCGGCGTCCTGAACTCCCTGCTGCCGGTACTGGACGACGTCGACGCCGCCCGCCAGCACGGCGACCTCGTGGACGGCCCGTTCGCCGCGATCGCCGCCAAGCTGGAGAACGCGCTGAAGACGTACGGCTTGGAGCGCATCGCGGAAACCGGAGTCGACTTCGACCCCACGATCCACGAAGCCCTCATCCAGCAGCCGGGCGAGGACATCGAAGTAGACACCGTCAGCCAAGTGCTGCGCTCCGGCTACCGGTCCGGCGACCGCGTGCTGCGCGCGGCCCAGGTGATTGTGGCTGTGCCGGCTTAGTTGTACTCACCGCGCTAGGTGTGCTCACCGTGGCGCTTCGCCGCATATGGGGCGGTGCCCGCTCCGCGGTGCCCTCCACACCGCCGCCCCATATCCGGCTTCGCGCCCGCTGTAAGCTCGCCTGAGGTGAGATGACAGCAGGCGCGAAGCGAAGCATAGGCCCCGGGAGTGGCATCGGGCCTGCCGGAGCGTGGCGGCTGAAGTCCGTAGGACTTAGCCGCCACGCGAAGGGGCGGGGGCCTATGCATCGCGTAGCGCACGCAACCGAACACAGAAACGAAAGAGAGAAGCCGAGTGGCCAGCCAGGACTGGGTTGAGAAGGATTTTTACGCCATCCTTGGTGTCGCCAAGGACGCCTCTGACGCTGACATCAAGAAGGCGTACCGCAAGCTTGCGCGGAAGTACCATCCGGATACTAATTCCGGGGATGCTACTGCGGAGAAGAAGTTCAAGGACATCTCGGAGGCCTATTCGGTGCTCTCGGATGCCGAGGAGCGTCAGCAGTACGATGCCATTCGCGCCATGGGCGGGGCACGCTTCGCTCCGGGCGCAGCTCGCGGCGGGCCGGCCAATGGCGGCTTCGAGGACCTGTTCGGCGGGCTTTTCGGCGGCGGCGCACGCCAGCCTGCGGGGGCCGGTGGTATCCCTCCCGAGTTCGCTGACCTGTTCGGCGGCGGCTTCGGCGGTGGACAGACCGGTTTCCAGCGCGCCCCCCAAAAGGGCAGCGACCGCACGGCTTCCACCTCAATTTCCTTTGCCGGCTCCATTCACGGCACCACGGTGAGCTTGCGCGAAAGCAACGGCAACGTCATCGACGTGAAGATTCCCGCGGGGATCAGGGACGGCCAGAAGGTCCGCCAGCGCGGCAAGGGCAACCCCGGCGCAGCTGGCAACGGGGACCTCATCATCACGGTGAACGTCAAGCCCCACGATTTCTTTAACCGCGACGGCGACAACATCCGCATCCACGTGCCGGTCACCTTCGCGGAGGCCGCCTTGGGTTCCAACATCCACGTGCCAACGCTCGACGGCGACACCGTCACCGTCCGCGTCCCGGCCGGCACCCCTTCCGGCCGCACGCTCCGGGTCAAGGGTCGCGGCGTCAAGACATCGAAGGCCACCGGAGACCTGTTGGTGACGATCGACGTCTCCGTCCCGCAGAACCTCAACAAAGAGGCCGAGGAGGCCGTCAAGGCATTCGCCGCGGCCACAGCCGACGCCGATCCTCGCCACGACTTGGCCGCCAAGGCCCGCTTGTAGCGGCAGAACACACGGGAGGACGTAGGCATGGGCATCGACATCAACCAGCCGATCTTCGTCATCTCCGTCGCGGCCGAACTGGCTGACATGCACCCGCAGACCCTGCGCCAGTACGACCGCCTCGGCATCGTGTCGCCGAGCCGCGCTCCGGGCAAGTCCCGGCGTTACTCCCAACGGGACATCGACCGCTTGCGCGAGGTCCAGCGGCTCTCCCACGAGGGCGTGTCCCTCGAGGGCATCAAGCGCATCCTCGAGCTCGAAAACCAAGTGGCCGCGCTGCAGTTCCGCGTGGCCGAGTTGAGCGAGGAATTGCAACGCCGGCGGAGCCCGATGGAGGCCCGTATTTTCGCTGCAGGAGCAGCGGGCGACGTCGTCAGCCTGGCCCGCGGGCAGCGCCCCCGGGCGCGGTCCCAGGCCGTGGTGGTGTGGCGGCCGCGACCGGGGGAGTAATCCCCTAGGCCTGCGAGAGGGACGCCAGCAGCACCGGCGCTTCCTGCCCGGTCCACCTACCCCGCAGGGCAGCTGAATTTTCCGGACCCGGTGTCCCCGGATCCAGGACACGATTCACGAGCAGTGTGAGCTCACCGGCGTCGATGCTGGTGACGCTGCCTTCGGTGACCGGGGCTGCCGGGGTCACCGAAGGGACTTCGCTACCGGGCGTTCCGCTGCCTTTGACGTTGACCGAACTCTTGCGCGGCTCCATGGCACCGTCCACGTCAACGAATTGTTCGGCTTCCTGCTGTCCCGTGAGGATGGCGGTGGCCAGGGCAGCGACGTAGACGGGATCGGCGCAGGCGTCGTACACCCACCTCGTGCCCAACACCGAGTGTTCCATGGTGCCGAGCAGCGAGTCCTCCCCACCGTGCAATTCCGAACCCCGGTAGCTCAGCGGAACCTGATAGACCTTGCCGCCGTGGGAGACCAGGTGGGTTTCGAGGCCGACTTCGCCGTCCGGATCATCGAAGCGGTACGCGCCGAGCAGCTCGGGCGCGGAGCCATCCTTGGTGAACCACGGCTGGACGGGCAAATACCTTTCGATGAGTTCAAGTTTGCTGGGATTCAGGGTTGCTCGATGGATGATAGCCATGCGGTCCAGCCTAGTTGGCCAGCGCGGGCGCGGAGACTGCTCTCGGGATCCAACGCAGGTGCGTGTTTTCAGAGTTGGAGGCGGGCTCTTTCAAGAGTGAAAGCCTGGGCCTAACGGCATCTGTGCGGGAGCTCGGCGGTTTGCGTCGGCCCGCCCGGAACTGCGGCACCCACTGCGCTCCGGTGCCCTGGTATTCCTGCTCGGCTGCGGCGTGGAGCGTCCACTGGGGGTCGAACAAGTGCGTCCTGCCCAGTGCCACGAGGTCTGCCCGTCCCGCAAGGAGGATGGAGTTGACGTCGTCATAGCTGGAGATGGCGCCGACGGCGATGACCGCTGCTCCGGCGGGTGCGGCAACTTCCTGCCGGATGCGGTCGGCGAACGGCGTCTGGTAGCTGCGGCCGAAAGCCGGTTGCTCTTCCTTGGCGACCTGCCCGGTGGAGACGTCGATGCCCGCGGCGCCATGGGCCACGAATGCCCGCGCGATGTCGAGCGAGTCGTCTGAGGTGTTGCCTCCTTCGACCCAATCCGTCGCGGAGATGCGTACCGTCACAGGCTTGCTGGCAGGCCACGCCGCACGGACGGCGTCGAACACTTCCAGGGGGAACCGCAGGCGGTTCTCCAAGCTGCCACCGTACTCGTCCGTCCGGCGGTTCGACACCGGCGAGAGGAACGAGGAAAGCAGGTAGCCGTGGGCGGCATGGACCTCAAGGAGGTCGAAGCCTGCCTCTTCGGCACGGAGGGCCGCGGCGACGAACTCAGCCTTGATGGCCGCCATTCCTGCGTGGTCGAGTTCCACAGGCGTCTGGTTGCCGGGACCGTATGGCAGGGCCGTCGGTCCAACAGCCTGCCAGTTGCCGGATGCGAGCGGTTCGTCGATGCCTTCCCACATGAGCTTGGTGGAGCCCTTGCGGCCGGAATGACCGAGCTGCGCGCCTATCTTCGCCGTCGAGTTGGCGTGGACGAATTCCACGATTTCCTTCCAGCTGTCGCGCTGTGTGTCCGTGTACAGGCCGGTGCAGCCGGGGGTGATCCGCCCGGTCTCGGAAACACACACCATTTCGGTCATGACCAATCCGGCGCCGCCGAGTGCCTTGGAACCGAGGTGCACTTTGTGGAAGTCGCCCGGGACGCCATCCACCGCGGAGTACATGTCCATGGGGGAGACCACAATGCGGTTCTTGAGCTCCAGTCCGCCGATCCGGAACGGTTGGAACATGGCCGGCGCAGTCTCCGTCAGTCCTTGGGACTCGGCGAAGTTGCGGTCCACGGCGTCGGCGAATTCCGGGTCGCGCAGCCGCAGGTTTTCCTGGGTGATGCGGCGGCTCCGGGTGAGGAGGTTGAAAGCGAACTGCGTCGGGTCCTGCCCCTTGTATTGGGCGATCCGCTCGAACCATTCAAGCGAAGCCTGGGCGGCACGCTGGGTGGAAGCGACAACCGGACGACGCTCCGTTTCATAGGCAGACAACGCAGATTCCACATCCGGGTGTTCGTGCAGGCAGGCGGCGAGTGCCAGGGAGTCCTCCATGGCCAGTTTGGTTCCGGAGCCGATGGAGAAGTGTGCTGTGTGCGCCGCATCGCCGAGCAGCACGACGTTGCCGTGGCGCCAGCTTTGATTGCGCACGGTGGTGAAATTGAGCCACTTGGAGTTGTTGGACAGGACTTCGTAGCCGTCGAGTTCCTCGGCGAAGATGGAACGGATCTTGCTGATCGCCTTCTCGTCGGAGACGCCGGGCGGGAAGACGTCGGCTGCGGTCTCGTCGAACCCGGCAGCCCGCCACACGTCCTCGTGCATTTCGACAATGAACGTGGATCCTTCGTCGGAGTACGGGTAGCCATGGATCTGCATGACTCCCCATTCGGTCTCCTTGACGAAGAACTTGAAAGCCTCGAACACCTGGTCGGTGCCGAGCCACATGAACTTGTTGGGCCGGAGGTCAAGGCTCGGAATGAAGGAATCCGCGTATTTGGCGCGGATCTGGGAGTTGATGCCGTCTGCTGCGAGGACCAGGTCGTAGTTGGCCTCAAGCTCCTCAAGCGGTGGCGCAACGGTCTGGAAACGCAGGTCGACGCCGAGCTCGGCGCAGCGGCGCTGAAGCAGTTCCAGCAGTTCCTTGCGGCTCATGGCCGCAAAGCCCTGGCCGCCCACCGTCACTGTTTCGCCGCCGAAGTGGATGTCGATGTCGGACCAGCGGGCGAAGCGCTGGCTCATGTATTCGGCCACGACGGGGTCGGCGTTGCCGATCCCGCCGAGAGTCTCATCGGAAAATACGACGCCGAAACCGAAAGTGTCACTGGCAGCGTTTCGTTCCCAGAGGGTGATCTTGTGTGACGGGTCGAGTTGCTTCATCAATGCCGCGAAGTACAGGCCGCCGGGGCCGCCTCCTACGATTGCGATTTTCATGCTTTTGCTCCTTCGCAGGCCTGGCCCAAGCCTGCGCCGGCAAGCTGTTCGGGGTCGTTGTCGATACGGTCGCGCAGCTTGAAATGCTGCAGCTTGCCGCTGGGATTGCGGGGAAGTTCGTCAACGAACCGGATGTCCCGCGGGTACTTGTAGGGGGCGATCGTCCGTTTGACGAAGTCCTGTATTTCCTTGCGCTTCGCGTCATCGCCCCTGACGCCTTCGCGCAGGACGATGAACGCGCAGACGACGCTGCCGCGTGCCTCGTCGGGCCGGCCGATGACCGCGTTCTCCACCACATCCGGGTGCAGGTCGATGGCGGTTTCCACCTCGGGGGCGCCGATGTTGTAGCCGGAGGAAACGATCATGTTGTCGGACCGGGCCTCATAGGTGAAGTACCCGTCCTCATCTTTCGTGAAAGTGTCGCCGGTGACGTTCCAGCCGTTGACCACGTAGTTCGATTGCCGTGGGTCGTCCAGGTAGCGGCATCCGGTGGGGCCGATGACGGCGAGCCGCCCAAGCTGCCCGGGTCCTAGTTCCAGGCCCTCGTCGTCGAGGATGGCTGCCCTGTACCCGGGCACGGCCCGTCCGGTGGTGCCGGGCCGGATGTCGTCTCCGGACGCGGAAATGAAGACGTGCAAGAGTTCGGTGGCTCCGATGCCGTTCACCAGCCGGAGACCGGTGGCCTCCCGAACGGCTTCCCACGTTTCCTTGGGCAAGTGTTCGCCCGCCGAGACCGCTACCCGGAGCTTGCGGAGCAACGATCCGCGGCCTTCCTTGAGGATGGCCCGGTACGCAGTGGGTGCGGTGAACAGGATGGTGGCCCCGGCAGCGGCTGCACTCTCGGCAAGTTCCACGGGGGTGGCCCGTTCGGTCAACAACGAGGATGCGCCGAAGCGCAGGGGGAAGACCACCAGCCCACCGAGGCCGAACGTGAAGGCGAGGGGTGGTGAACCGGCAAACACGTCGTCGGCGGTTGGCTGCAGAATATGGCGGGCAAAAGTGTCGGCGTTCGCGAGGATGTCCCTGTGGAAATGCATGGTGATCTTCGGCGTGCCCGTGGTGCCCGACGTTGGGCCGAGCAGCGCGACGTCGTCGGCTGAGGTGGGCACGGCAGCGAACTCGCCGCTCTTGGCGGCACAGCGGGACGCGAGGTCACCGGCGTCGTCGGATCCATAGGAGAGGACAACGGTGTCCTCTCCTACCGCCGCGAGCAGTTCGTCCATGAACCGGTGGTCGGAGATGGCTACGGTGGGACGTGTGAGGCTGATAATCGTGCCGACCTCGCTGGAACGCAACATCGGCATAGTGGTGACAACGACGGCCCCGGCCTTGAGCACGCCAAGCCAGGCCGCGACAATCCAAGGATTGTTCGGACCGCGCAACATGACGCGGTTGCCAGGCACCACGCCCAGGTCCTCGGTGAGGACCTGGGCAACTTGGTTGGCGCGCCGCCGCAGCTCACCGTACGTCCAGACCGTGCCGTCGGGGGTAACCAGGGCGGCCCGCTCTGCACCATGGATTGCGACGGCGTCGTCAATGAGCGCCGCTGCCGCGTTGAGCGTCGCCGGGTACTGGAGTTCCGGCAGGGTGAATTCGAGGGTCGGCCACGTGCCGGCCGGTGGCAGATGGTCGCGGGTGAAGGTGTCCACGTGGGCTGATCTCAACATTGTCATGGCCACTCCTTTCAGTAATACGGCGGATAAGTCGAAGGTGTTCAGGAGCCGGCGCGGATCATGCCTTCTTGGGCAACCGTTGCCAGCAGGCGTCCTTGCCTGTCAAAGAAACGGCCCGTGGCCAGCCCCCTGTTGCTTTGCCCGGACACGGCCTCCTGTGCGTACAGGACCCAGTCATCGGCGCGGCCGTCCCGGTGAAACCACATGGAGTGGTCCAGGCTGGCCGTGGCGAGTCCGGGGCTGGACCAGTGGAGCCCGTTCACCCGGAGCAGAGGCTCGAGGATGGTGTAGTCGCAGACGTATGCCAGCGCGGCTCGGTGCAGATCTGCCGTCGCGTGTTCGTCACCGGCGTCGGGCAATTGCTCGAAGGCTTTCACCCAGATTGCCTGGTGCGGCACGGAATCGCCTTCGACCTGCAGATATACCGGCCCGGGAATGTGTCGCATGTCGAAGCTGCGCTTTGAGGACCAGTACTCGGCAGCCGGCCCCTCGACCCCCTGTAGCACCTCGGCGGCACTGCGCAGGGATTCGGGTTCGACGGCGGTTGGCGCCAGAGGCTGGAACTCCGGACCTTCTTCGGGAACCTGGAACGAACCCATCGCCGCGTACACGGTCTTGCCGTTCTGGTGTCCACGCACGCTGCGGGTCGAGTATCCACGGCCGTCGCGGAGGCGTTCGACCTCGTAGCGGACCGTGGCCCCGATCTCCACGGGCCGCATGAAGTAGCCGTGCATGGAATGCAGCGCGCGGTCGACGTCGACCGATCGCATCATCGCTGCCGCGGCCTGGGCCACCATGTCCCCTCCGTAGGCTTTGGGCCACGGAACGTACTGCGAGGTGGCTTCGTAGGCTTCGTCGTGAATTTGGGCGGGGACGGCTGTCAGCTCGATGGCTTTGAGGAATGTCTCCGAGGTCAGGATTCCAGTGGACATGTCCATCAGGCCCTGCGGAAGTCTACGAGGGTCTCGTCGGCAACGTCTTCGAGGTTGACCACGAGGTTCTCCGGGGTGCGCGCAGTCAGCCACACGAGTTCTTCGGTGACGGACATGTTGGCCTCGACATGCGGCATGAACGGCGGGACGAATACCCAGTCGCCCGTCTTCATGTCCAGGAACTCGGAGTAGTTCTCGCCAAAGTAGATGCGGCCGTGGCCTCGGAGCACGTAGCCGCCGGTTTCCGCTTCGCCGTGGTGGTGCGGCAGGGAGCGGTAGCCGGGAACGTTGGAGACCTGCCCGAACCAGATCTTGGTGGCCGGCGTGTGCTGGATGCTGACGCCGGAGACGCGGACACAGTCGCCGGACTGGGCGGTGTTGGTATCTTCTTCACCGGCGCGGGTGACGACCGGCACCACCTTGCCGTCGGCCTGGGCGTAGATGGAGTTGTCGCCTTCGAGGCGGTAGTCGGTAGCGGTTGTGTTCATAGTGGTCACTCCTTTGAAGTGCTTGGTATTGGTCTAGACGTTGGCGGGGACGGGTGCGTGGATTCTGAATTGGTTTTCCAGCCTTCCGATCCCGTCGATTTCGGTGGTGAGCACGTCGCCGTCGTTCAGGAAGCGCGGCGGTGTCATGCCCATCCCCACTCCGCCGGGCGTACCAGTCAGGACAAGGTCTCCGGGCCGCAGGATGGTGAACTGGGAAATGTAGGAAAGGAGTTTCGCCGGTCCGAACACCAAGGTGCTGGTGCTCCCGTGCTGCACGAGCTCACCGTTGACGTAGCCGCGGACCTCAAAGTCGCAGTCCGCTTCGTCCGCGGTCACCATGACCGGGCCTACCGGGGTGGTTCCGTCGAACGCCTTGCCCTGGAACCACTGCAGCGTGCGGTTCTGCCAGTCGCGCATGGAAACGTCGTTGGCGATTGTGTACCCGGCAATTGCCGCGCGGGCTTGGTCCTCGTCCGCGCGGAACAGTTCGGAGCCGACGACGACGGCCAGCTCGGCTTCCCAGTCGACCTTCGCGCTGCCGTGGACATGGATGGTGTCAGCCGGCCCGATAAGGGTGTCCGCGTACTTCGCGAAGAGCGTGGGGTATTCCGGCAGTTCGCGGCCCATCTCCTGGATGTGGTCGCTATAGTTCAGCCCGCAGCAGATGACTTTTCCGGCCCGTGGAAGCAGAGGTGCCAGCTCGCTGGGGGGTGCGGAAACGACTCCCGGTCCAGACGCTGCAACAAACGCTGCTTCCGCCAGGGCGCGCCAGTCCGGGACGGAGAGAAGTGCTCCGACGTCGTTGGCCGGCAGCGGTACGTAACTGTTCCCGCCCATGGCGAGCGCCGCCGTCGTGCCCCCGTCGGCTGTCCGTAAGGTGGCCAGCTTCATGCGTGTTGTCCCTTCGTGTGCTGCCGATTCCTACATTCATTCCGATGTGTCGACTTTTTTACGATCGTCACATATGCTCAACGTAGCACGGCGGGGAATGATCTGCACAGGGATTTTTTAGAACATGTCGCAGCCGCCACCAAGAGGAGGAACAACATGAGCCACAAGACCGTCAATCCCGAGTCGCTCCCAAAGCCGTCGGGCTTTGCGCACGGAGTGCTTGCCGGAAACACGCTGTTCTTGGGTGGTCAGACGGCCCTGGACAAAGCCATGAACATCGTTCCCGGCGGGATCGTAGAACAGTTCACTCAGGCGTTTTCCAATGTGCTGACTACCCTGCGCGAGGCGGGCGGATTACCCGAGGACCTGGTCAGTGTGACCATCTACCTCACCGACGTGGACGACTACATGGCCAACGGCCGTGAGATCGGACGGATCTGGCGCGAAATGGCCGGATCCGAGTATCCCGCCATGGCTGGAATCGGCGTCACGCGGCTTTGGCAGAAGGAAGCTCTCATCGAGATCCAAGGCATCGCGGTCATCCCGGAGCGCTAGCCCAAGGGCGCAGAGCGCCAGGACATGGACGAAAGGCCGACGGGACAACGGTCCCGTCGGCCTTTCGCCGTGGCGAAGACGGTAGTGCGTTGGGCGAGGCCGTTCAACGGAGCGTCTAACGGCCAGCTTGAACAGACCGTCCAGCGCTGCCTTGAACTCGGCTCCCGGTTCGTCGGCCCGAGGGAAGTTCCAGCACTCGATAAGCCGTGAACCCGGTGCCCATGCCGCACGAACCGGAGATTCTGCTAACGCCCGCGGTCGTCGGCTGAATCGATTCGTGATAGCGCGGCGTCCACAACCGTCCAAGCCATCGCGATCGCGCCTTCGATGAGCGCATGATCAGCTCGCTCCGAGGCTGCAGCTTCTGTGAACGCGGACTGATGGTTTGACACAGGCGAGTCACAAATCTTGACGTGCGGATGAAGGCTTGGGACGACTTGGGAGACGGCGCCGAAGTCGGTGGAGGCACGGAATGCGCGAGCTTCGGGATCCTGCGGAAAGCTTCGGCCTAGGGCCTCCGCATTCTGCTGATACAGCGAGGCCAGCCGTGGCGACTGCACAACATTCGGGTATGTCAGTTCCCATTCCAATTCCACTGTGCAGCCGGCCGCGAGGGCTGCCCCCGTGAAGCAGGCCTCGACACGTGGGACCATATCCTCAAGGTCCGCCAGGGTCTGGGCCCTGATCCCGTACACACCCGCGGACCTTCCTGGGATCACGTTGGCAGCAGACCCGGCGTTCGTGACCACACCATGGACTCGGGTGTCGTTGGGGAGCTGCTGGCGAAGCAAACCGACGGCGACCTGCGCGATGGTCGATGCGTCGGCGGCGTTCGCTGCCTCCCATGGCGACGCGGCGGCGTGCGAGCTCTTACCTGAGAACTCGAAGGAGAAACCGGTGCTGGCGAGGAAGCCCGGTGAGGCGTCTTCGAATGGCGCAGGATGAATCATCATGGCCATGTCGGCGCCGATGAATGCACCTTGTTCCAGCATGAGGATCTTGCCGCCGCCGGTCTCCTCTGCCGGGGTGCCCAACACTTCGACCGTGAGATCGAGCTGCTCAGCCACGCCCTTCAGTCCCACAGCCGCAGCGACTGCGCATGCTGCGATCAGGTTGTGGCCGCAGGCGTGGCCGAGCTCTGGCAACGCGTCGTACTCTGCTACGACGATCGCTTTGAAGGAGCCTGCTCCGGCAACTGCGGAGATCGCGGTGTCCAGCCCAAAGGCGCGTTCTGTCACTGTGAATCCGGCTGCGCGCAGCTCGTTCGCGACTTCCCTGCTGGAGTTAAACTCGGCAAAACCGAGTTCGGGCATGCCGTGGATGCGATGGCTGAGGTCGATCGCCTGGTCGCGAAAAGCCTCTATCTCTGCCTGCACTGCCCCTTTAATGGCGTTTCGGAGTTGGGTATTCCTGGTGGCAGATGCCCCTATGGTCTCGGGGATGGCTGCGTTGGCGCTCATACGTCGGCCGCCGCAACGAATCCGACGGCATGGCCTTCGGGCACGGCAAAGGACCCGCCCCCTGGCGCCGTCGTCAGGAAAGCCCACACGAATCCCGTGACGGGCATCTTGACCTCTTCCAACACCGACCCATCCATGCCCACGATGTGCGCAACAACGCTGCCTTGCTCCATAACTGTTCCTGGATCGCAAACCGGGAATAGAACACCTGACTCGCGGGAGGTGAGTACCCCATGGTAGGTGAAACTTCCTTGGAGCCTTTCCATCAACTGGGGTGCAACTGGTTCCTCCAACATTCCTAGCTTGGACATGATGTTGAGGACACCTCGGACACCCGCTTCGTATCCTTGGTGTCCATGCTCGTCGAGCAACTCGACCATCAGCCCCGGAATACCATGTGCTGACGCGGCAGCAGCGGGCTGGCCGTCCACGGACCCCACCTTCTCCGCGGTGCCGTCCTCTGGGTCGGTCATCAGCACCGGGGTGACGCCGAAAGCTTCCGCCATTGCGCGCTGGACTTGGCGGACCTCGGGTGAGGAGCACTGTGCCGCGAACTCCATCGACATGGGCACCGCTGGCTCCGCGTTGTTGTGCAAGTCGATGTAGTGAGTCGCGACATCGAACAGACTGCGGACTTGCGCCCCTATCCGCAGCGTTGGTGATCCGGCTGGGTCGCTGGGCCAGTAGCACGGCATTCCCAGGTGGATGCCGTCCTCGGGAGAGGCGTAGGTCGCCCGGTCGAAAGCAAGGGGATTGGTCACCGGAACTGAGATCAATGTTCCTCGCAGCCTCGCCGGGTCAATGCGCGCGATGAGCTTGAGAAGTGTTCGTGTTCCCGTGATTTCAGTGCCATGCGTGGCTCCAGTGACAAGAAGGACAGGACCAGGCTCCGCCCCGTGCATGATGCTCACCGGCACACTGACTACTTGTCCGGAGGCGGACGTGGTAGCGGTCAGGCGACCGTGTCGCAGTTCCCCTGCGGGTACGTGGAGGGATCCGACCTCGAATACGCTCATTGCGGGATTCCTTAATGTTGGTTTCACGATGTGGCAGGCGTCGCTGTGGAGGCGAGGCAGCGGTGGGTGATGGCATCGGTGGTTAGCTGATCCCCGGTCAGCTCTCCGGAGACGGCCCCGTTCTTGATGACGATGACTCGATGACAAAGATGGGCGAGATCCTCATATTCACTGCTGGCGATCACGACGGAGCAGCCGTCTTGGGCAGCGCGGTTGATCAGGTCAAACAGAGTCTTCTTGGCTCCCACGTCCACGCCGTTGGTCGGTTCGTGGAGGAAGAGAACGTGGGGACGGGTGAGCAGCCACTTCGCAAGGATTAGTTTTTGCTGGTTGCCGCCGCTGAATGAGCTCAGGGGCAGATCGGGCGCCAGCGGCCGCAACCCAACACGGCGCATCGCCTCGATTGCGTCCTTGTGCTCCTCTGAGTAGGCCATGCGACCCGAACGCCAGTAACGCCTCAGGGTGGCCATCGTGAGGTTCTCGGCCGCCGAAGCCGCCATGAGTCCGCTGGAGGTCGCCCGATCTGCGGGGATATATGCCATCCCCATGCTCATGGCACGGCGCGGTCGAAGCCACTTCTGCTCGACTTCCGTGCCTTTGACTTCGACTTTCCCTTCTCCGCGGCTGGCACCGAAGCACAGACCTATGATCTCCTCGAAACCATCTCCCACGAGACCCGTCAGCCCGAGGATCTCTCCGCGGGACGCCACGAATGAGACATCACGCGTTTCTGCTCCGCTGAGATTTGTAGCCCGTAGGACGGGCTCAGTCACGCTCGTATGTTCGGACGGGTAGAGGTTCGTGAGCTCCGTGCCAAGGATGGCCGTTATGAGGTCGTCGGTAGTCGCTGACGCGACGTCCATGGTTGTCACGACTTCTCCTGACCTCAGGATGGTCGCCCGATCGCAAACATCCTTCACTTCGTCGAGTCGGTGCGTCACAAACACCACCGAGCTACCGGTGGCCTTGATCCTGCGGAGGACCTCGAATACCTGGTGCACCGCGTCCGCCGGGAGGTAGGCTGTGGGTTCGTCCAGGACGAGCACACCCCTTTCTTCGCCGCTTATGGACTCGATGCCCCTGATGATCGACAGCATGGCCCGCTCTACTGCGGACAGGCGTCCGACCACCGCGTCGGGCGAGAGCCCGAGCCCATACCGTCGGAGGGTCTCCTCGGTATAGGACCGTTGGGCGCGCCAGTTGATCCTTCCCCACTGTGTTCGGTAACGGCCTAGCCCTAGCGTCTCCATGACGGTGGATGAAAGGACCAGGCCGAGATCCTGGTGCACAAATCCAAGCTTCAGGCGTTCTGCCGTCTTAGGGTCGATCGGGAGTCCCTCCGACCGGCCGGACACCGTGACGCGGGGAGCATTGTCTGCCGCGTAGCCCCCATCCGGAGCGATCTGGCCGGCGAGGAGTTTGATCAGTGTGGACTTGCCTGAGCCATTCTCGCCCAGGAGGGCATGGATCTCACCGGACACGATGTTGAGATATGCCTCCTTGAGGACGGGACGGGCGCCGTAGGACTTAGTGAGATGCTCGGCCCGGAGCAGGGGCTCCTGGTTCGTTGAGTTCATGGTACTTATCACCCTTGCCAGAGCCGGGTGTAGAAGGTACGGAAATCGAACGAGCCGTACCAGTCGCCGGACTTCTTCGCGAGGTCGATCGTGTCGATGTTGGCCCGCGTAAATGTCCGGTTCGGGACCTGCTCGTCTGCAACCGCATCCTCGCCTGCGATCGCGCGCATCGCCTGGTCAACCGCCGCCCACCCCATTTGGTAGAGGTTTGTCCCTACTGTCGCCGCCTCCGGGTCCGCCTTGTCCTGGAGCCCGCTCAGCGCCCCGACAATGGCGTTCGAGCCCACCAAGCGGATGTTTCGGCCGGCGAGCCCGGTGATCGACGGCTTGATCGCCAGATTCATGTCGTCGACGAGGCTCACAACGTAGCGGGTTTCTGGATTGCGCTGCAGAAACGCGTTTACCTGCGGTTGCAGGAGGGACGACCAAGCTTCCAAAGGTGCGTCCTGCACGGCGACCTTGGCATCGGGGCACAACTGGGCGAACTGTTTCGTGAACTGGTCGACCACATCGGAACTCGAGGTTCCGAAGCTCGAAGAGCCCAGGTAGAGCACACCTGCGTGGCACGACGAGTCCGCAGCCACGAAGTTGGCCTGCCGTGTGCCCACGTCGTTCGTTGCCGACGCGTAGGCGAATACACCGATATCGGCAAGTTCCTTAGAGACCTTGCCCGGCGCGTCACTGCCGACACTGATCACGGGGATCCCGTGGCTTTTGGCCCCGGTGATGCTCGATGCAACGCTCTTCGGGGGCGTGCCCTGAAGCAGGATGACGTCGACGGATTGGGCAACTGCCTGATCTACGAGGGAAGCGGCCTTCGGAGGATCGCCCTCGCTGTCCGAAACAGTGACGGTGGCACCCGCCGCCGCGGCGCCCTCCTTGACGCCGGCAAGAACGTCCTGGCTGAACGGGAAACTGAGGCCGCTCGCGATGAACCTGATGTTTTTGCCCCGTAAGGAAGTCCCGTTCTTGACCGACGGGATCTTGGGGCTAGCGGTCACGGGCGCAATGTCGAGGGCTAGCGCCTTGGTGGCGACGCTTTCGGGGTTTGAGGTCCCCGCGGCGGCATTTGTGGTCTCACTCGCCCTTTGACAGCCCGTCATGCCCAGGAGCGCAACGGAAATCACGATGGGCAGGATGGCTGCACGTTTCTGTCTCATCATTTGAAATCACCTAAATTTGTTTGGGTCGAGAACGACATTGTTCTTGGATGCTTATGCGCGAATTGTTCGGCCGTTGCGGCGGGCCGCAAACGTTGAGAGGGCGACTCCCAGGATCAGAGCCATGCCGTAGAACACCTGCGTCACCCAGCCGGCCAGTCCCAGGAGCTGGAGCCCGGTGATGCCGGTTGCTAGGAAGTATGTCGCGACCGCCGTTCCTAAGATGTTGAAACGGCCGGGCGTGAAACTGGTGGATCCGAGCATCGCGGCCGCGAACGGTGCGAGCGCGTAGCTGGTACCAACGTTTGGGTCAGCCGAGCCGAGCACTCCGGTAAGCAGAACTGCGGCCACCGCGCCAAGAAGGCTGGATACGATAAGGGACCCGGCTCGGATCGCGTCCACTCGAACTCCGGACAGGCGAGCTACCTCTCGCCCGGCACCTGTGAAGTACAGGCTGCGGCCGATGGGCGTGTGCTGGAAGACGTACCACGCCACCACAACCACACCCAAGGCGTAGAAGAAGACGAGCTGGATCCCGCCCACAGTGCTTCGGGCGGCATCGACCAGGTCCACAGAGATGCCGGTGACGGTGAGGTTATTCAGCCCCAAAGCGAAGCCGATGAGCACCGAGGTCATCGCGAGTGTCACAATGAGTGAACTGATCCCGATACGGACGACGAAAAAGGCGTTCACGCATCCGACGACCAACCCAATTGCCAGCGCCACGAGCACTGTCGGCATCAGCGGCCACCTTTGGATGACGTTTAGATACCCCATCGTGACAACCGTGATCACAACTACACCGCTCGACGAGAGATCGAACTCCCCGGCGGCCATGGGAATGGTCACTGCGATTGCCACGATCAGGACCGTGGCCTGCGAACTGAGGAGGTAACCCAAGTTCGAGCCTGAGAGGAAAACTCCGGGCAGGAGCACGCCAAAGGCCACGATCATCAGGGCCCAGGTGATAATCAGCCCGAAGCGCGAACCGATCAGAGCGATCCAATCGTGAGCCCGCAACCTCGGCTCGGCCAGGGGGGCGTCAGCCGTGTTTGCGGGACGGGATGGTCCGTCCTTAACCAGGCCACCGCGAGACGTCGCGGGGGAGGCCGCAGAGTCTTGTCCGATTCGCGTTTGCGCCATTTTGTCACTCCTATGGATCTCACTCAGTGCTTGCGCGTTGTCGCGCTTTAAGAAAAGTCTGAGGTCAACGATCATAAGAGGCAGAAATTTGTTTGAATTCAGCAACAACACGGCCAAAATTGTAGGAAAACGATCCTCGCTCCGGCTGGTTGGGCTCAGTCCGTCCACGGTCGGAGCGGGACGACGCCCGCGGACCGACCATTTTCGCCGAGAAGCCTGCCCATTCGCTTGACGGACCGCAGATCGATAACCCGGTTAGACACAACCACAAAGGGAAACCGCTCAAGCAGGGTTGCCTCTACCGCCTCGATCTCTCCCAGCGAGTGGAGCCAACAGGTCGCCATGAGGTTGTTGGGTCCTGTTGTTGCCGCCGCGACGCGAACTTGAGAGGATCCTGCCAAGGTCCGACACACCTCCTGAAGCCTGTTCGCCGGAACCTTGCCCCAGATTGTTGCCGAGATGGGCCAGCCAAACACTGGCGCGGCAAGATCGCACCTGACTCGCACCACCCCACTGTCAACAAGCCGGCCCACGCGACGCCGGGCGGTCGCCGGGGTCACGCCCGCCTGTGCCCCCAAATCCTGGAAGGCCGTTCGGCCGTCAATCACCAACGCGTCCAGCAGAGAACGATCCACTGGATCTAGCTGCGGCATCTCCCGGCGGTCGAGCGTATCCCGTGAAGTTACTGATGCGAGCCTGCCAACCTGACCGGCGTCCATCGCGCGGAGCCGCCAGCGGCTACCCTCTCCGTACAGTGTGGTTACAATCGATACTTCGACACGGTCAACTCCGGGATAGCTCCCCAGCCGGCTCAATACACTCTCGTGAAGCGAGTAGAGGCTGCTTGAGAACACCGTCATGGAGAGATCGGGCGCGCCCCCCGTGATTTCCAAGGTCGCCACTGAAGGGTCGTTCTGCAGCCTTACGACCAATTTTTCCCGAAGCCGTGGACGGCACCACATCAAGACGAACGCGGTCACGCCAACAGTGTGAAAAGCCGGACCGGGCGTAGCGCTCACCCAAGCGAGCCCGGCTTCGCGCAAGCGGTCCCACCGGCGAGCCAAAGTGATTGGCGCGACGTCCAGCGCCTGGGAGATCAGAGCCCATGGCGCGCGCGGCGCGCGCTGCAGTGACTCCAACAACGCCAAGTCAAGCTCGTCCGGAGCGATGGATTCGTGCACAATTCCTCGACTATTTGAAGGTTGCTTCCCTGATGAGGCGGGACGAGACGACGTGGCGTTGGCCTTGCGAGACCTGTGCGCGAACTTAACAGTCGACTCGGCGGTATGTCAACGTCCGTGTTGCCTCTTGCTGGATCGCACTAGGGTGCCACCAGGCCCGTATTGCCGTGGATGAGTTCGTGTGCGTGGGCTGCCGCGAGGGGCGCGGCAAGGCGATGAACCGCCTGGAACGTCTCGCGAACCACCGGACCGCGCCAGTCCTTCGGGAGGTATTCCAATGGCAGGTTCGGGTCCCGGTACGGGAAGCGGCGCCACAGAGTCAGCATGGGAATGTAGTAACGGAAAGCATCCCGGCGCAGCTGGGCCGTCGAGTTGGCCAGGGCAGCTCCGGGATCATGGCCTACCAGTCCGGCCCAAAGATCTCCGGCCCCTTCGTAGAGATCCAGAAATTCGGCGAATTGCTCGTCGATGGCCTTCAGATCCCACCATTCGGCCACCTTCGGCCGCATGGGGCCCTCAAACAAGTAGTCGCCCCGGAAGAAGTCCACAAACTGAACAAGGCCGCGCGAGGCAAGCCGCTCACGGGCTTGTTCAAGTACTTGGGCCGGTGCGATCCATACCCCCGATGCCACGGACCCAAAACCGAGCCCGGACAGCTCTGACCGCAGTTGGTGCCGGCGGTTCCGCATTGTTTCGGGGACGGAGAACACCGCGAGGACCCAGGATTCCAGCTGGGCGGAGCGATCGGCGGCGAAGATTCTCCGGTCTCCCTCGCGGAAAACATCCAGAACAGTGTCGGACAGTTCGTATTTGGCGACACCGTCCTGGCGGACACTTTTGAGGACACCCTTGGCTTTGAGCCGCGAGACTGAGGAACGGACTCCCGGCGCGTCGTAGCCGAGGTCGCCCAGCATGGAAATCAGCACGGAGACAGGGAGGGCGTCGCTCGAACTACGGCCGTAGAGCCCATACAGGGTGACGATCAGTTGCTGATGGCGCACCGGCGGAGCGGGCATGTCCATCATGGTTCAGAGCCCCGGACTGTTCGGGACCGCTACGCCAGCGGCCTGCCGGATCCGCTCCGGCCATGGCTGGGCCGAGGCTGAGCCCGCTGGGACGTGGGCGGTGGTCAGTGTCCCATGGGCAGCCAGGCCGCCCGGCGAGTTTGGATGCGCGTGGCCGTGGACCTCGAAGGCAAGAGTCATGGACGTACGGCCGACTTTTTGGATCTTCACGGTTGTCGTCACCCGTTGGCCAAACCACAGCTTGGCCGTGTAGTTGACCACTTGCTGCACTCGCGGAGCACTCGGGAAGTACTCCGGAAGCGCCAGATTCCGGAAGAGCTCTGCCTCGGCAGCCTCGACCCAGCGCATGATCGCGGAGTTGTGTTGATGGCCCGACGCGTCAGTGTCCACCCATTCCACAGCCCTGTCGATGCTTGCCTGCGTCTCTGGCTGTGCTTCGCTGCCCTCCATGGTTCCCCCTTCGGCGACGCTGTATTGCTCAGGCCGCCTTCAATTGTATACATCAAGTGACGGCCGTTCGGAACTCGATATGCCGAAGGAGGTGGGCTCAGGACGGAAGCAGCCATATAGCCTCCTGAAACGGTGAGTTAGTCGCTCCCTATTCACATTTGTGGCATCAAAAGTGAATAGCGGCGGTCCTGGTCGTTCCTCAGGTGCGCACCCTACTCCGCGAACAGCCCCGCCAGATCCTCCGCCGTCAGGGCGCCACCAGTCAGGGCATCGCCTTCCATGACGTCCGCGAACAGCTGCGATTTCCTGGTCTTGAGGGCCATGACCTTTTCCTCGATGGTGTCCTTGGCCACCAATCGGTAGACCATGACGTTCCTCGCCTGCCCGATCCTGTGGGTGCGGTCCACGGCCTGCGCTTCGGAGGCGGGGTTCCACCATGGGTCCAGCAGGAACACGTAGTCGGCCTCGGTCAGGTTCAGGCCGAAGCCTCCGGCTTTCAAGGAAATGAGGAACACGGGCGCTGCGCCGTTCTTGAATTCGCTCACGACGTCGGCCCGGTTCCGGGTGCTGCCGTCGAGATAGCAATACTCAATGTTCTCCGCGTCGAGCCGCTCCCGGACCTTGCCCAGGAACCCCGTGAACTGGCTGAAGATGAGGGCCCTGTGCCCCTCGGCAACGATGTCCTCCAGCTGTTCGAACAGCACATCGAGCTTGGACGAGCGCACTGCGGACAGGGACTCGTCCACGAGGGAGACATCCAGGCTGAGCTGCCGCAGCAGTGTGAGCGACTGGAAAATAGTGAAGCGGTTCTTATTGACGTCGTCGATGAGCCCAAGGATTTTCTGCCGCTCACGCTGAAGATGGGTCTGGTACACCTTCTGGTGCCGCGGGTTCAGCACCACTTCCAGCACCTGCTCCTGCTTGGGCGGCAGGTCCTTGATGACTTGCTCTTTGGTGCGGCGCATCATGAGGGGGCGTACCCGACGGCGGAGCTTGGCGAGCTGGGCCTTGTCGCCGTTCTTTTCGACCGGCTTTTGGTAGTATTCCGCGAAGCGGCGCGGGCTGGAGAACAGCCCGGGTGCGACGATCGAAGTCAGCGCCCAGAACTCCATGAGGTTGTTTTCAAGCGGCGTTCCCGTGATGGCCAGCTTGAAGGATGCCGGGAGTTTCCGGGCGCACTGGTACGCCTTGGATTGATGGTTCTTGACGAACTGGGCTTCGTCGAGCATGAGCCCGGCCCATTCCTTGGCTGCGTAGGCCTCGTAGTCGATCCGGAACAGCGCGTAGGAGGTGATGACGACGTCGGTTTCGGCCATGGCCTCTTGCGGATCCGTGCCGCTCTTGGCGAAGGTCTCCCCGACGGTCTTTATGCTCAGGCCGGGCGCGAAGCGTTGGACCTCGGCGGCCCAGTTGCCCACGACGCTGGTAGGCGCGACCACCAAGAAGGGGGCGCTGCCGCCCGCGCCGTCAGCGGCGGATTCAGCCTGCTCCTTCGCCGCGCACATCAAGGCAATCGCCTGCACTGTCTTGCCGAGGCCCATGTCGTCGGCCAGGACGCCGCCCAGGCTGTGCCGGTAGAGGAAACTCAACCAGTTGAAGCCCTCCAACTGGTACGGACGGAGCTCGGCATCAAGCGAGCCCGGCAGCGGTAGCCCGGTCACGCCGTCGTCGAGCAAGCCGCCCACGGCCTCGCGCCATGCGGCCGCTTGCTCGTCCACAATCCCCAATTGCGCGAGCTCATCCCAAAGCCCCGCCTGGAAGCGGCTGATCTGCAGGGTGCCGTGCCGGTCCGGGTTGTCCTGCAAGGACCTGGCCTCGTCGATCAGCGCGCGGAGTTGGTGCAGTTCGGGCAGGTCCAACGAGAAGTAGGCGCCGCTGGGCAGCAACATCCGGCTTTGGCCGGCCGCGAGGGCGGAGAACACCGCGGCGAAGGACACAGGTTCGCTCTCGAGCGTGATGACGATGCCGAGATCGAACCAGTCGCGGCTGTCGGTGGCCTTGGTCGAAATGGAGACGACCGGAGCCTCGGTGGCTTCGCGGTAGTCGGCGATCTCGCCGGAGGTGTCCACGACGACGTCGGGCAGTTCGCGCATCCGGGGCAGTACCTCCTCGGTGAAGGCCAGGGTGTCGAGCCCGTCCAGCGCCACCGAGGCCGCAAGGCGTGGAGCCCCCCATCCGCCGCTCGAGGATTCGCCCAGCGCAGCAACCACATCCCAAGGCCGGCCCAGGGACTCCAGGATCCGGGCTTCGTCGGCGTCGTCGCGGTAGCCGTGGTCGTCCGGGTGCCGCCAGAGGGGCTGGGCCGTCACGAGCTTGCCGGCCTTGTAGTGCCACTCCCAGTGCAGCCGCACCCGGTGGTCGGAGCCGTAGTTCGCCAGCAGGGACAGCGTGGGCACGGCGAGGACCGGCAACTCCACGGAATGGTCCGCTGCCGTGACCCGGGTGGACTGCTTAAGCTTCGGATAGAACGCCGTGAGGAATCGCTCTTCGTCCTTCGCCGGGATCTGGAGCCGGGATGCGCCCATGACAAAATCGAGGAGTTCCTGCGACTCACCGCCCTCCAACGGAGCCAGCGTGATGAGGTTCTCGGGTGCCGATACGCCGGGCAAGTGCCCCTCGCCGGGCCCCGTGAAGAACAAGCCATGCGCCGGGCGCCCAATCAAGCCCAAGGTCGCCGGATCAAGGGCGTCCGCTCCCAAGGTCACCGACGGCGCCAGCTGCAGTCCGTCGTCGGGCCGGCCGCTTTCCAGTCGGCTCAGGTCGAGCCCGACGACGGCGGGCTCCGCAGCGATGCGGACAGGCTCGGTCCCGCCGGAGTGGATGAGCGCGACCCCTATCTTCTCGGCCTCAGCTATGAGGCTCCACAGGTTCTTGCCGGCGAATTCGTTGAGCAGCATCCACATGCTCGAAGTGAGCTGCCGGTAGTCCGAGGTGGAATGCGCGGCCAGGAAGTTCTGCATCCAGTCGATATGGGCTTCGTTGAACTCGCGCTTGTAGCCGAGGTAGTTCAGGTTGGTCCAGGAAACATCGCCCCGGATCCATTTGCCCTTGGCGCCCATCATCACCGGGCGGGCCTTGAGCTGGCGCACGCTGCGGAGCGGATCGCGCCGGCCTGTGTAGGAGAAGTGCGGGGCAGGTTCTTCAACCTCGAACGCCAGTGCCAAGGGGAGGCCTTGGCCTTGCGGGGCGGTTCCCGGGGTGGCGATGAGCTTGCTGAGTGCCTGCTCCCAGGCCGGCCGCTGCACGATTCCCCCAGGCTGGGCCGTCTGTCCGAACGCAGGCGCGCTGAGCAGCTGTGCGCGCACGGCAGGATGGTCTTCGGCGGCGAAGAGAAGGGCGGCCACGTGTTTGCAGTCCTTGCGGACGGGGCAACTGCATACGCCAACGGTGCAGCTCCAGCCGCCGGGCTTGCGGACCAGCTTGGCCGACGTCGAATACGCTGACGGGCCACTGCCCCTGACCTTGCCCATCATCAGACCGGTGGCGGAGTCGAAAGTGATGCTGCTGACCCGGCTTCCCATGGCATAGGCCAAGCCGGCCGCCAGGGAGCGGTCGTTAATGGCGGGTGTCTGAATCGCCAGTTCCCAGGAGTCGTCTGAGTGGGAAGGCATTCGTTGGGGCTACTTTCGGCAGGAGGCTATCTATGAATCCTAGTCCCCGCCTCCTCCCTGACTTCGCTCCGCTCAGCCAGGGAACCCGGGCGGCGTGGGCCCAACGCCTCCTCCCTGACTTCGCTCCGCTCAGCCAGGGAACCCGGGCGGCGTGGGCCCAACGCCTCCTCCCTGACTTCGCTCCGCTCAGCCAGGGAACCCGGGCGGCGTGGGCCCACGGAGCAGCCCTGAAACTTTGCCGGACGTTCACCTCTGCCTAGCTTGCCCGACAACCGCCCCCGCGTACGTTGAAAGGGTCCGGAGCAGCACAAGCTTCCTAGCAGTGAGGAAATCCCATGACCAGCAATGAGAACCCCGTCGTTCTGACGAAGGACAGCATCGAGGCCGACAGCGCCGACGTTGTGGACGCGAACGTCACCGTGGTCAACGAGATGTACGAGGAGCTCCTCAACCATGAGGAAATCGCTACCAATGCTCTGCGCAGCTACTTTGTGGACTACTACCTGACACAAGCACTCGCGGGCGGTTTCGCCCAGTACGTGTTCACGGTCCCGGAACGCGAAGAGGTGGATGCGTTTGTCCGCGAAGGTCTCGAAGGAATGGGCGCCAAAGGCCACCTTGAGCTGTTCAACCGCACCGCCGCAGCTTTCGACGCGCTTTCCGAGGACGACGCCGAGGCCTACCTGGACGGCGATCTTGACGAGTCCGAGGTGGCACCGGAAGCCGTTGCTGAGCTCGAGGCCCTCGACGGCGAATTCGAATCCCTCCTGGAAACCGAAGACATCATCGAACTCAACGCAGCGTGGCTCCGCAGCCAAGCCGGCGTGCTTTACCTGGACGAGGAGCAGCTCAAGGCACACATCGCCGAGCGCGTGGCCCTCATCCCGAACCTCGAAGAGCGCCAGGCCGAGGCCGCCGAAGCGGAACTCGAGAACGCCCCTGAATTCGAGCTCATCATCCGCGAACTGTGCGACGTTGCCGGCTACCAGCTGGAGAAGATCACCATGGGCGATCCCAACTACGAGCACGACGGCGAGACGATCCTCGCCTGGCACTTCACCACGGACCACGGCAACTACATCATGATCGAAGAGGACGACGAAGCCTTCATGATCCACCCGGAGACGAAGGAAATCATCGCGGCCGTCGAGTTCGAAGACGCTGACGAGTTCGAAGACGCCTAAGACGCCCGCTCACCTTTAGGGCCTCTCAGGCGGACGCCCGCTCACTTATGAGGCCTCCAGGACAAACGCTCGCTCAGATCTGCCGGCCGGTCCGGAGAGATCTGAGCGAGCGTTTGCCATTTGGGGTGCAAAGGTGAGCGAGGGTTTAGTAGCCCATGCTGCTCCCGCTTGGGGTGCTGCTCCCGCTTGGGGTGCTGCTGCTTGGGGTCAGCATGGAACCGGACGGGCTGACCAAGGACCAGACACCGCCCACGCCTTGGCCGTATGTGTCACTGGAGTCTTCGTCCTTGGAGTAGAAGTAGATGGGCATGCCGTTGATGGTGATCTGCATCTTGCCGTCTGCTGTGGGGATGGTGCCTATGGTTCCGCTCACCCCGTCAACCGCCGGCATGGTCGACGTCGTTGTCACGGCAGGCCAGTTTGTAGCGCAACCGCCGGTGCAGGCGCTCTTTCCGGAGTCCTTGACGTCCTTCGAGAAGATGTAGACGCTCTTGCCGTTCGCCGCAACCACGCGCTCGCCGACGCTCGACGACGCCGTCTTCAGTTCCGCCGCGCCAGCAGGCGTGCTCGACGCCGGAGCGCTTGAACTCGCCGACGCCGCGGAGCTGGGGGTGGTGGCGCTCGACGACGTGGAAGACGCGCCGGGGCTTCCTCCACAGCCAGTGAGGGCGATGGCCAGGGCAAGAATGCCGAGCCCGGTGCCGAGTTGCTTCTTCATGGTTTGCTCCTTCGCTTGCACCGGCCGTGGACGTGCCGGAAGCTAACCCGTACGACGCCGCCGGGTGAAGAATGGTTCACAGGGCTTGAACCTTTTTCGTGGCGGGCACGTCGTATCGCAGGAGAAGGGGAAGCCGAGCACCAAGGAGGCGCCGATGCCGCTCGACGAGGATGTGGTGGCCGCGATCTACCGCGACCACGGCACAGCCTTGCGCCGCTTCGTGCTGAGCTGCACGCCGGACGCCCACCTGGCTGAAGACGTGGTGCAGGAAACCATCCTTCGCGTGTGGCAGCACGCCCCGCAGATCACCGGCAGCCTGCGCAGCTATTTGTTCCGCACTGCCCGCAATGTCATCATCGACAACTACCGCAAGGCCCAGCGGCGCCCGGCAGAGGCTGCCGAACGCGACATGGCGGACCCGGAGGAGGCCACCGAGCGAGTGGACGAACTCCTCAACCGGGTCCTTATGGAGGAGGCGCTCCTGCGGCTCAGCACCGAACACCGGGAGGTCCTGGTAGCCCTGCATTACGAACGTTTCACGGTGAACGAGGCCGCGCTGAGACTCAACATCCCCAGCGGTACGGTGAAATCGCGGGCCTTCTACGCCGTCAGGGCGCTTCGCACGATTCTCGACGAAATGGGGGTGCAGCGGTGAACGAAACCGGACTTCACCAATTGCTGGGCGCCTACTTGCTCGGCGGCCTCGAGCCCGCGGAGGCCCGGCTTTTCGAGGAGCACTTGGCAAGCTGCGCTGATTGCCGGCTCGAACTGGGGGAGCTGGAGAGCCTCCCGGCCCTGCTCGACGCCGTCCCCGTGCCCGACGCCGTCGCGGTCGCCGCCGGGCGACCCGCCGTCGAACCCTCCGCCGCAGTTCCGTCCGACGCCCGCTCACTTTTGGGGGCTTTTTCAGAAACGCTCCCGCAGCCGATTCTCTTGAAAATGGCAGCACGGCGGCGGAAATCCCGACGCCGGTGGGTGGCTCTGGTGGGTGCCGTAGCCGCCGCATGCCTTGGGTTGGGCATACTGGCGGGGCCCGTGTTGAACCAGCCGCCCAAGCCTGACGCCAGCTATTCGCTGCAGACAGACAACGGCCTGCAGCTCACGGTGGGGCTCGTCAGGAAGGCGTGGGGGACCGAGCTGCAACTGGAAGGCCGCAGCATGCCGGCGCAAGGCACGATGTACCTGTGGGTCAAGGGCCGCGACGGCACGGAGGAAATGGCTTGCGGTTGGACCGCGACGTCCAGCGGCCACATCAAGGTCACGGGCGCGACGCCGGTCCAGCTCGCCGGGATTTCGGGCGTGGAACTGCGCGATGACAACCAAAAGACGGTCGCGGTGATTTCGGTCCCGGGGAGCTAGGGGTCCCCAGGACCTAGGCGGTCAGCGTACGCGGCTACGCTGATGCGGCTTCGCTGGCCGCAGGATCGGGCAGATCGCCTCGTTCCCAGGTGGGCATGTCCAGTCGGTTGAAACTGTAGAGATGGATTCCAGAGACACCATCCGGGTGCGCCATGAGTTCGGAAACCAGGCCTTCCGGTGAGTACTTGTCCACGCCTAGAAGCTTGCGGGCAAGGGTGGTTCCTTTGTTACTGAGGAACTTCAGGGATGTCCCGACGCCGATCTGGGTCGCGAGCGCCAGCAGTTTTGTCCGCGGAACGGCCCCGGCAACACCGGCCCACACTGGCAGGTCGACCCCTTCGCGGCGCAGGAGTGCTGCGTAATCGAGGACCTTCGGGGCGGAGAAGCACATTTGCGTGACAACGTGCGTGGCCAAATGTTGTTTGGCCAACAGGGCATCCAGCAAGTCCAGTCCGCTCACGGAAGGGTGCCCCTCGGGGTAACCGGCGATGCCCGCGGTGATGCTACCGCCGGAGTACTCGGCGATGTCCGCCAAGAGGGGAAGGCTCGATCGATAGGGGCCGGCAGCTTGCGCACCGTCTCCACCGATGGCGAAGACCTCCGCGATCCCGGCGGCCCCGCAGTCCCGGAGGATGCCGGAAAGCTGCGCCCGGTGCTCCAGCCCGCGCGCCGAGAGGTGCGGAATCACGTTGTAGCCCAGAAGGCTGAGCTTGATGGAAGCCTCCATGGTCCGTGCGATGCCGTGATGGGGCAGGCAGGTAACGGTGAGCGCAGTGGAAAGCGGCACAGCGGCCTGGACTTTCTCAACGATTCCGTCCGAGGGAATGATTTCAATCCGGGTGGGGAACATGCTGGCTCCTTGCGGATCAGGCCGTCGTGTGGTGTGCGAGGAGGGTGCGGGCTTCCTGGCGGGTGGTGCCGGAGTCCTGGATGCCTTCGGCGATGTGGGCCAGGTGGGCGGGGATTTCGCGGCCTTTCTTGCGCATCGCGGTGGCCCAGAGGCGTCCGGCGCGGTAGGAGGAGCGGACCAGGGGGCCGGACATGACGCCGAGGAAGCCGGTTTCCTCGGCTTCGGTGGCGAGTTCGACGAATTCCTGGGGTTTGACCCAGCGGTCCACGGGCAGGTGCCGTTCGGAGGGGCGCAGGTACTGGGTGATGGTGATCAGGTCACAGCCGGCGGCGCGCAGGTCGGTAAGGGCTTCGGAGATCTCTTCCCGGGTTTCGCCCATGCCCAGGATCAGGTTGGATTTGGTGACCATGCCGGCGGCCCGGCCCTGGGTGATGACGTCCAGGGAGCGGTCGTAGCGGAACGCGGGGCGGATGCGCTTGAAGATCCGGGGCACGGTTTCGACGTTGTGCGCGAAGACCTCCGGGTTCGAGTCGCAGATCGCCTGGATGTGTTCGGGTTTGCCGGAGAAGTCGGGGATGAGCAGTTCGACGCCGGTGCCGGGGTTCAGTTCGTGGATCTTGCGGACGGTTTCGGCGTAGAGCCAGACGCCTTCGTCTGCCAGGTCGTCGCGGGCGACGCCGGTGACGGTGGCGTAGCGCAGGGCCATGGCCTGGACGGAGCGGGCGACCTTGGTGGGTTCGAACATGTCCACGGGGGAGGGTTTGCCGGTGTCGATCTGGCAGAAGTCGCAGCGGCGGGTGCATTCGGAGCCGCCGATCAGGAAGGTCGCTTCCTTGTCTTCCGAGCACTCGAAGATGTTCGGGCAGCCGGCTTCCTCGCAGACGGTGTGCAGGCCTTCTTTTTTCACGAGGTTCTTCAGGCCCACGAATTCCGGGCCCATCTGGACCTTGGCCTTGATCCACTCGGGCTTGCGTTCGACCGGGACGGCTTTGTTGCGTTGTTCAACGCGCAGCAGCTTACGGCCTTCAGGTGCCAGGGTCATGAGGAACTCCATAATTCAGGTGGCGCGGACGCACCACGATGATTCGGTTCCTCCCCGCTCTGTATTGGACCTGAGAGTTTCCGCGTCTCCGCCTCTCGGCTGGACGCTTGCACCGTCGGTGAGTCCGGTTGCCCGGGCTGCTTTCCAGAGTTGCCTTGCCGCGGCGGTACATGGGCCTGAGAGATTCCTGGGGAGGATTTGCTCCTACGGCGCCTGCTGAAACGTACCGGCAGGGCTCTCCCGCCGCAGATCATAAGCACGTGCCGCCTTTCGGTGACACGTCTCACATGGTATCCGGTGCCTGTGCGGCACGCAAAGAGTGGCTGTCGCAATTGTCGCGGGTTCTGGTTGGCGCAAGGTCTAGCGGGCGCCTTGTGAGGACCATACGGAAGCTCCGAGTTCCCGCGAAATTGTCCACGCGGCGTCGCGGAGTTCGCGGACGGTGGCCTCGCTTGCCGGCCACTCGCTCGCGGAGAGCACTACCGACAAAACGGCGATGACGGTCCCGCTTTCATCGTAGACGGGGGCCGCGATGGAAGCTTCGCCAATCACCGCTTCCTCGTATTCCAACCCGAGCGCGTTCTTGCGCACTTCCTCAAGCTGGGATCGGAGGACTGCGGGGTTGGTAATGGTTTCGCCGGTAAATTCGGCCAGCGGCTTGCTGAGCACGTCGTTTTCGAACTCGGGGTTGTAGGCGAGTAGTACTTTTCCGAGAGCAGAGGCGTGGGCGGGCAGGTTGAGTCCTGTTTCCGGCATTTGCTCTGTGCCGTCTGGGCGGCGGTCGTGATGAATGATCAAAACTTCGCCGAGAAGGTTCACACCCAGTCGCGTCGCGTAACCGGTCCGTCGGGACAACTCGTGCATCCACCGCATCGCGCGGGCCCGGACGTCAAGGGTGTCGAGGTAGACGCTCGAAAGTTTCAGCAGCGCGGGCCCGAGCATGTAGCGGTTTCCGGAGCTTTCCTGGGCGACCAGCCCGTGTGCCTGCAGCGATTTCACGAGTCCGTGGACCGTGGAAGGCGGAAGCTCCAATGCGGCGGCCAGTTCGGAGATTCCAAGGCGCCTGGCGCCCTGAAGGAGCCCGAGGATTTTGGCCGCTCGGTCAATCGACTGGATCACAGCTCCACTCTCCCATCATCAATTGGCTTCTCCGTTCGACATGTCAATTTAACCCCTTGACAACCAGGGATCCTAAACGGCATTATTCGATAATACCGAATCAGAGTTGACAATGTCGAATCCGACTCTTCGGCTAATTTCATCCACCGTTCAAAGGAGAACTTTCGTCATGGACGAAAACCGCATGTGGCAGCGCGTCGCTGCCGAGTTCCTGGGGACCGCGTTCCTCGTGTTCGTAGGAGTAGGATCCGTCCCGGCCCTCGCCATCGCCCGCGGCAATGCGCCGTTTACCGGTTCGGAGCTGGGCTTCATCTCCCTGTCGTTTGGTGCAGTCGTCATTGGCACCGTCTACGTCTTCGGTTACATCTCGGGAAACCACATCAACCCCGCAGTGACCGTGGCGCTGGCCGCCACAGGGAAGTTCCCGTGGCGTGACGTGCCGGGATACCTCGCAGCCCAGGTACTGGGTGCTGTTGCAGGTTCCCTCGCGATCATTGCGGTCCTCGGCCAGAAGGCCAGTGAGCTGGGCCTCGGGGTGGCCGCCTATGGTGACATCCCCGTCTGGCAGGCTTTCACCGCTGAATTCATCGGCACGTTCATTCTGGTCTTCACGGTCTTCGGCGTGATCCACCGCAAGGCCGCACCGGGTTTCGCCGGGATTGTCATCGGCTTCATCGTGTTCGCCGCAATCATCCCCGTCGCGCCCGCCACGGGGGCATCGATCAACCCCGCCAGGACCACCGGGCCGATGCTCGTACAGTTCCTGATGGGCGGAACCGTTCACTGGGAGCAATGGCCTGTTTATGTTGTCGCCGAACTTGCCGCGGGCGTCGCCGCGGGATTGTTGTTCGGGCTCATCTCGCGCACCCAGGCTGACCGCACCTCGCTCACCGAGGCGCTGACCGAGCAGGAGTCCCGGGCGTGAACAAGCTGATCAACTCCCCGCAGACTCTGCTGGCAGACGCCCTGCGCGGTGTCGCCGCCGCGCACGGCCAACTTTCCGTTGATTTCGAGAACCGCATCGTTTTCAGCACCGCACCACGGGAGGGACGCGTCGCACTGGTCTCCGGAGGTGGCTCGGGCCATGAACCGCTGCACAGCGGGTTCGTCGGCGCAGGGATGCTGGATGCCGCGTGCGCCGGTGAGATCTTTACATCACCGACGCCCGACCAGATTCTGGCCGCCGCCACCCGGGTGGACACCGGGGCGGGGGTGCTCTTCGTGGTGAAAAACTACACCGGCGACCTGCTCAACTTTGAAATGGCCGCCGAACTCGCCCGGGAGCAGGGAATCGAGGTGGCCACCGTTGTCGTCGCAGACGACGTCGCGGTGGAGGACTCCACCTGGACAGCGGGCCGGCGCGGTGTCGGCACCACGCTGATTCTGGAAAAAGTTGCCGGCGCAGCAGCTGCCCGCGGCTGGTCCCTTGAGAAGGTACACGGGCTCGCCGAACGGACCGCCCATGCCGGGCGTTCCATGGGGGCAGCACTCACCAGCTGCACTGTTCCTGCCGTCGGCAGGCCCAGCTTCGACCTCCCCGAGGGCGAAATGGAACTCGGCGTCGGCATCCACGGCGAGCCAGGACGCAAGCGTGTGCCGGTGATGTCGGCCGCGGAACTCTCGCACGCGTTGGTCGAGTCGATCACCACCGACTATGACCTCGGCGGCAAACCTGTCATCGCTTTGCTGACCGGCCTGGGAGGAACCCCGCTGATCGAGCTCTACGCAATGTTCGCCGAGGTCTCCGACCGACTCAACGAACGCAATATAAAGGTAGCGCGCTCGTTGGTCGGCAATTACGTCACCAGTCTCGATATGGCGGGCTGCTCGCTGACTCTGGTCGGCGTAGACGACGAAATTCTCGATCTATGGGACGCGCCGGTGAACACCCCTGCCATCCGCTGGCAGGATTGACATGTCTGAAGCACTTACGATCGGTGCGCTGCAGCAGTGGCTGTACCGCTTCGCGTCCGAAATCACGACACAGGCGGACTGGCTGACCGAGCTGGACTCGGCGATTGGAGATGCTGACCACGGGACCAACATGGTCCGCGGCACAGCCGCAGTGGTCACCAAGCTCGATGGCGGGGCGACAGGCACCGTACAGGAACTGCTTAAGGCCGTCGGCATGACCCTGGTGGCCACCGTCGGTGGGGCCAGCGGGTCCTTGTACGGCACCTTCTTCATTGAAATGGCCCGAAACAGCCCCGCGGACGTGCAATTGAACGGATCTGAATTGGAGAACGCACTGCATGCCGGCGTCAACGGCGTCATTGCACGGGGACATGCAACGGTTGGCGACAAGACCATGATTGACGCCCTCGAACCGGCCGTCACGGCACTGTCCCAGTCCCTGGCTGACGGCCAGCAACTGCAGTGCTCAATTGCGGCCGCCGCCGCTGCGGCGACGACCGGCCGGGACTCCACCAAACCGCTCGTCGCACGCAAAGGCCGGGCGTCCTACCTCGGTGAGCGCAGCGCCGGACACATCGATCCGGGAGCCGCGTCAGCGGCCATCCTGCTTGCAGCGCTGGCCGCCAGCATCGGGGAAGGAACCGCATGATCGGCATCGTACTCGTCTCACACAGTGAAGCCCTCGCAAACGCCGCGATGGATCTCGCCCTGCAAATGGTTCACGGCGCGCAACCTCCCATCCGGATCGCCGCGGGCGTGGCCGGAGGTTTCGGCACCGACGCAACAGCAATCGCGTCCGCAATCGATGACCTCGCCACCATTGAGGGTGTGCTCGTGATCACCGACCTGGGATCAGCGATCCTTAGCTCATCCCTGGCCTTGGAGATCCGCAGCAGCACCTACGAGGTCTTGATCAGCGACGGCCCCTTCGTCGAAGCAACTACGGCTGCAGTGGTCAGCGCAACGGCAGGAAGTTCGCTGGCCGACGTTGCCGCTGAAGCGAGCAACGCCCTCAGCGCAAAGAAGACCCAGACCGTCACCGGAGCAGGCGCTTCAGTCGCGGAAGACACCGATCCGGAGAACCCCGCCGCCAGCGCAGAGGAACGTCTGATCAATCCGATGGGCCTGCACACCCGCCCGGCAGCCCTACTCGTGCAGACGGCCGGGGAGTTCAGTGCCGACATCGAACTCACAAACACCACCGCCGGGCGAGGACCGGTCAGCGCATCCAGTGTGATCGGTCTGCTCTCCCTCGCGGCGAGCAAGAACGATCAGCTCCGCATTGATGCCAACGGCCCCGACGCCAGTCGGGCCGTGAACGCCGTAAAGCAACTCGTCCTCCAAGGGTTCGGCGAGCTGTCCTAGCCTCCTTCCCCAACGCCTTCATCCCTCTCTTTCCGCTGTCCTATTTACAGAACCGGAGTACTTCCATGCCCACATCCGTGCGTCGACACATCGTCAACAACCCCCACCGCGTCATCGACGAAGCCCTGGACGGTTTCGCCCTGACCTATCCGGAGCTGGTGACGTTCAACAACGAACACAACCTGATCTCCCGCAAAACCCTGACACCCGGCAAGGCCGGACTTGTCTCAGGAGGAGGCTCCGGCCACGAGCCACTGCACGCCGGATTCGTCGGGAGCGGCATGCTCGACGTCGCCGTCTGCGGCGCAGTGTTTGCCAGCCCCACCGCAGACCAGGTGCATGCGGGCACCAAACTCGCCAACACCGGCGCAGGTGTCGTGCAGATCGTGAAGAACTACACCGGCGACGTCCTCAACTTCCAGATCGCCGCGTCCCTGGCCGATGACGACGGCGTTCCCGTGGAGCAGGTCCTGGTTGACGACGACCTCGCCTCCGACAACGGCAACGACGGTCCCGGACGCCGCGGCACTGCCGCAGTGGTCACCGTCGAAAAGGTATGCGGCGCTCTCGCCGAGCGGGGCGCCGACGTGTCCACGATCGCCGCCCGCGGCCGCGACGTCGTAACCCGTTCACGCAGCCTGGCGATCGCCCTGGACGCAGGTGCGCACCCCGGTGAGTCCGCTGCGGCGTTTGAGCTGGAACCGCACGAGGTCGAATTCGGGGTGGGCATCCACGGTGAACGCGGCACCGGCCGCATCGCCTATGCGCCTGCCGATGATCTGGTCGAACAGCTCGTCACCCCTTTGGTGAACAGTCTGCAGGTCAAGCGCGGCCAGTCGGTGATTGCGATCGTGAACGGCCTCGGCGGGGCCTACCCGCTCGAGCTGTCCATCGCAGCCCGCCACGTACACAACCTTCTGAACGGTCGTGGCATCAGCGTCGCGCGCTCCTTGACCGGCACGTACGTCTCTTCCCTGAACATGCACGGCCTCTCCGTGACCCTGACCGTTGCCGACGACGAACTGATCAGCCTGTGGGACGACACCGTCCGCACACCAGCCCTCACTTGGTAACAACACAACAAACCGAAGGAAACACCATGACCAACTTCATCAACGGCACCGCTGCACTGACGTGGATCACCTCGTTCAGCGAACGATTCGACTCGACACAGGCCTACCTGACAGAGCTGGACAGGCTCGCCGGTGATGGCGACTTCGGCGTGAACATCGCGTCCGCCCTGGAACGCACACGAGCAGGTTTGCCGCCCGCCACGGAGGCGACCTTTACCACCGTGTTCCAAGCCGCAAGCCGTGGCTTCATGGCCACCGGAGGCACCAGCGGACCGCTGTTCGGGATGTGGTTCCGCGACATCGCCAAAGGGACCAAGAATGACGCAGCAGCCGTCACTGACATCGCCCAAGGCATCGCCGCGGGTCTGTCGACCATCCAGAAGCTCGGCGGTGCCCGGGTCGGTGACAACACAATGATCGACGCGCTCGAACCGGCATCCGCTGCCCTCACCGTGGCCGCCGAGCGCGGCAGCACGCCAGGCGAGGCGCTTCTGGAAGCAGCCCTGGCTGCCCGGGCCGGTGCCGAGTCCACCGCCAACCTCATCGCCGCGCGCGGCAGGGCCACTTACGTGGGCGAACTCGCGCGAGGGGTGCTCGACCCCGGCGCGGTCACCATCGCACTGTTCTTTGAGGCCGGTGCGGACACCGTCGGCGCCGGCCGGGCCACCAGCTAACCATCGTAGGGATGCTACGCACGCGATGTCGCCCGAGCTTAGAACAGCCAGCCTTCCGGTAGAAGGTGCGGTGTGGAGGCGATGCTGCTAGATCCTGCGATAGCTGAGGTCGAAGATCATACGTCCGGCCTCGTGGGCCTTGTTTTCGAAGCTGGTGCGGATGCGGCCGTCGAAGCGCGGAGCCCACCCGCCCACGTGGTCCACTCCCTCGTTGGGGCCTGTGTGCTCGGTGCTGACCGGGGCGCGGCCTTCCTTGACAGGTGCCCCGCCAACCATGGTTTCGACTCCGGATTCCCACACCTGGGTGAGGGGGCTGTCAGCGCCGGTCCGTTCGCCGTCGTGCACGTTCTCGAACTCGGTGGAGCCGGCCAGGACCTCGCGGACGTGTATGGCGTAGTTGGACCAGTCGGTGGCGATCCGCCACAGGCCACCCTTCTTGAGGGACCGTGCTGCGAGTTCGGCGAACGCGGGCTGGATGAGGCGGCGTTTGTGGTGCCGGGATTTGTGCCACGGGTCGGGGAAGAAGACCCAGAGCTCGCTCACCGAACCCGCGGGGAGCATGGTGGCCAGGACCTCGGGGGCGTTGGCCTCCACCACGCGGACGTTGCTGAGCCCGCGGCTGTTGATCTTGATCATGGTGTTGGCCAGGCCCGGGGTATATACCTCCACGGCGAGGAAGTCCCTGTCCGGGTTCTCCTCCGCCGCGTGGCATACGGCGTCGCCGAGTCCCGAACCGATTTCAACGATCAGCGGCGCCTTGCGCCCAAACTCCGCTTCGGCGTCGAACACGTAGTCCGGGTGCACGGACGTGTTGGCGACATGCCGCGGAACCTGGATGGCCCAGCGGTCCGAGTGCTCTTCCCACGCGGCCTGGCGGCGGCCCTGAAGGCGCGTCCCGCGGCGCACAAAACTGACCGGCCGGCCACCATACGTGCCGAAGGAGGCCTGGCTGCCTGGGGTCACGGGGCGCGAAGACTGCGGTGTTTCAGGGGATTCTGGGGTTTCACTCATCCCCTCCAGAATACCGTTGTAGGACCAAACGCCCGCGGCGGGAGCCGGCGTATGTGGACAAACTGCCAGAATGGGTTGGTGACCCGCGCTTCAAGCTCCTCCAAGAACACCAAGCCGCACCCCGGCGTCCCCGAGACCCTCGTCGACGCCGAGATCGACGAGCTTCCCGCCGCCGAGCCCACGCAGGTCAAGACGCGGGGCGGACTCGTCTTCCTGGGGATCTGTCTTGTGCTCATCGGCCTGAACCTGCGGACGGTGTTTTCGAGCTTTTCGGCGGTCCTTCCGGAAGTCACCGCCGACGCCGGGCTGCCGGGCTGGGCAGTGGTTGTCCTCACCACTGTGCCAGTGACCTTGTTGGGTGTCTTTGCGCCTCTGGCGCCGGTCCTGGCGCGCCGTTTCGGTGCCGAGAGAGTATTGCTTGGCGCGATGGCAGTGCTAACGGCTGGGCTGCTGCTCCGTCCCGTGGACCTCGCCGGCGCCGGGCACTTGCCCGCGCTCCTCGCCGGAACCGCGGCGTGCGGCGCTGCGATCGCGCTATGCAACGTGCTCCTGCCCGGGGTGGTGAAGCGCGACTTCCCGCATCGGCTTGGGCTCATGGGCGGGCTATATACGACGGCGATTTGCGCGTCTGCCGCGCTTGGCGCCGGTTTCACCTATCCCGTCTTCACGGCGGCCGGGCACTGGACCTCGGCGCTGTGGTTCTGGGCGCTGCCCGCCGCCGTCGTACTTTTGCTTTTCTTGCCGCTCGCGATCCGCCAGCATCCCGTCCGGCACAACGCCGCCGACGGCGGTGCGAACGTCTGGCGTTCCGCCGTCGCCTGGCAGGTCACCATCTTTATGGCGTTGCAGGCGATGATGTCCTTCAGCGTGTTCGCCTGGTTGGCGCCGATTCTCCGCGATCGCGGGATCGACGGCGGGACGGCCGGCTTCATCGTGTCCGTGTCGATTGTGCTGCAGATGCTTGGTTCGTTCATCGCCCCGGGGCTCGCGGCCCGTTTCAAGGATCAGCGCGTCATCAACACCGTGGTGGCGCTCATGACCGGCGGCGGCTTCGCCTTGAGCATCTTCGGCCCCACGGATCTGATTTGGGTGTGGACCGGGCTGTTAGGCCTTGGCCAGGGGAGCCTCACGGCCGTGGCGTTGACTATGATCATGCTGCGTACGCGCGATTCGCACACCGCGGCGCATCTTTCCGGCATGATGCAGGGCGTCGGCTATGGCTTGGGCTCCACGGGAACCCTGATGGTCGGCCAGTTGCACCAAGCGACCGGTGGCTTCGCGGCTGCCGGCATCCTGTTCCTCATAGTGGGATCCCTGGCGGCCTTCTTCGGCTTCCGCGCCGGCCGGAACCGGTATGTCGGCTAGCCCAACTGACTCGCAGTTGTTGTCGTTTTCGGGCCTCTAAACGACGTTAACTGCGAGCCAGTTGGGGAGGGAACACAGCGAGGCGGCATAATCGGGTACATGGTCATGCTGGCACCCTCGCGCGAGCTGGACGGGCTCGATCGGCGGATTGTCGGCGCTCTCCAGGTCAATGGCCGCGCCTCCTGGCGGCGGATCGCCGAAGTTCTGGGCGAGCCGTTCAGCACGGTGACCCGCCGCGGCATCGCCCTGCTGGATTCGAGTATCGTGCGGGTGGCCGGCCTGGTGACCCTTGGCCCCACCCATCTTGTGGAAGTGCACTGTGAACCGTCGCGGTTGGTCGCCATCGCGGAGGAGCTTTCAGGCGATCCGGACGCTATTTTCGTCTATGCGCTCACCGGCCCCACTCGAATCCTGTTCGAAGTTCAAGCCCGTCCGGGACGCCTCTCGAGTCTTGTGCTGGAGGAACTACCAGCACTCGACGGCGTGGTGCAGGTGAGCGCGTCGCCCGTCATGGAGTACTTCCGCACGGTGGCTGAATGGCACCCGGGCCCGGTCACCGCAGAGGAAACTGCCGCGCTTCAGGAAGTGCCGCCTCCGCCGTCCCGTCCGAGTGCGAGTGGAGTGCTCGACGACGTCGACTCCCACCTCGTGCGGATCCTCGTGGCTGACGGCCGCGTTCCGGTCGCCGAGCTGGGGGAAGCCGTGGGGCTTTCCGCCCCGGCCGTGCGCCGACGGCTCAACACCCTCCTCGAGGACGGCACGCTGAGTGTCCGGGCGATCGTTGAGCCCGCGGACATCGGCCTTCCGATCGAAGCCGTGGTCTGGGTCCGCACTGCCCCCGCCGACGCTGTCGAGGTTGGCCGGCTGCTCGCTGAAGCGCCCGGAGTCCGCTACGCGGTCATGGCGATGGGCGAATTCCAGCTCATGGCCAACGTCACCCTCGCCAGCTTGAACGAACTGCGCGATTTCCTCACGTCATCTCCATGGGCCGAGCGTGCCCTGGCTGTGCGCAGTTCCCTCGTGGTGCGGGCGTACAAGCGCGGCGGCTTGCGCATGCCCGCCCTCGACTGAGCCAGTTAGAAACCAGCTTCCTCCCGTCTGGGTTCGCTCCTGCCCAGAAAAGGGTGCCTTGCGCGCCAAAAAATCTCATGCGCACCCCTAGCCAAATGTGATTCACCACACTATCGTGGTTCATTAATTCCATTTGAGACAAAGAAGTGACTCAAAAGGAAACTAAATGAAAGCAACATGAATCATGACAAACGACTTGATTTACCGTGGGGCAGTGGAGCTGGCCGGGCTCCTGCGTTCCCGGGAGGTGTCTGCCACCGAGGTCCTCGAGGCGCACCTGGACCAGATCGACAAGCTCAACCCGCTGATCAACGCGGTCGTTACCCTCGACGAAGAGGGCGCCAGAGCGGCCGCAGCGGAAGCCGACCGCAAGATCGTGGCCGGAGAGCCAGTGGGACCGCTCCACGGCTTGCCCATCAGCTTCAAGGACACCGCGAATACCGCGGGGATGCGCACCACGTTCGGGCACCCGCACTTCCGGGACCACGTTCCGGAGGAAAATGATCTGCACGTCCAGCGCATCCTCGACGCCGGAGCAATTCGAGTGGGCAAGACCAATGTCCCCGAGTTCGCCGCCGGATCCCACACCTTCAACCGTGTCTTCGGTGCAACGCGCAACCCCTACGACCCCGGCAAGTCCGCCGGCGGCAGCAGCGGTGGTGCGGCAGCTGCCCTGGCAGCGGGCTTCCAGCCGATCGCCGATGGAAGCGACATGGGCGGCTCCCTCCGCAACCCGGCGTCGTTTTGCAATGTGGTCGGCCTGCGTCCCACCCCCGGCATGGTCCCCAACACGGACGGCAACAACGTCTTTTTCCCGTTGGGCGTGGCCGGACCCATGGGCCGCACGGCGGCGGACGCTGCGCTTTTGTTCGAGGTCATGACCGGCGCTTCGCCCGACGATCCCCATTCCGTTTTCCCGACCGGTCCCGAACGCCGCGATGCCCCCGCCACCGAACTGTCCCCAGCCGATTTTGCCGACCTGCGTATCGCGTTCGCTCCGAGCCTCGGCGGCCGGATCCCTGTGAGCCGCGAGGTTCTCGACGTCATTGAACCGCAGGCAGCGGCCCTCGCGGCCCTGGGCGCACACGTCGAGCTGGACTGCCCGGACCTCGACGGTTCCGAGCAAGTGTTCCGCGTACTGCGCGCAGCCTCTTTCGACTCGATGTGGGGCGAACAGCTGGCTGGGGAACCCGATGCCTTCAACCATTTCCTGGCCGGCAACATCCGCGAAGGTGGCCTGCTCAGTGGCCGCGACGTAGTTCGCGCCGAGGAAGGAATGACCCGCCTGATTCGCAAGGCGGCCGGATTCTTTGAGCGTTACGACCTGGTTATTGCCCCTGCGTCCCAGGTTGTCCCGTTCGACGTCGATCTCGAATACCCCACCGAGATCGAGGGGCAACGGCTCCAGAACTATCTCGACTGGATGCGTGCCCCGTACCTGTTCACCCCGCTTGGCCTCCCCGCCCTGTCGGTTCCGGCCGGTTTCACCCCCGCCGGACTTCCCGTAGGCCTCCAGATGGTCGGAGCACGCGGCAGCGACGCCCGCCTCCTCCGCCTGGCTTCCGCCTTCGAGAAGATCTCTTCCTGCTCATCCGTTCGCCCCCAAGGAGCTGCAGTTCTATGAGCACTACCCTGTCATCCCCCAAGAGATTGACCATTGCCTCAGTCCCCATCGTGGGCATGATCATCACACCGTTCCTGCCTTTCGTTTCCACACCAACGCTATGGCTTGGCCTCCCTTCGGCGATCGTCTGGATGGGCCTCATGATCGTCGCCACGATCGTCGCACTGCAGATTATCGAGCGCACGTACCTTCGCGAAGGCGGTGCCGAACTCGACCGTCTTGAAGCCGAGCAAAGCGCCTTGGCAGGCGCCGCTACAACGAATGGCGCCGCTACCAATAGGCCGGCCACCATCACCGAAACGGAGGCCTACTGATGCTTACAGTCGCCATCATCATCGGAATTGTCGGCATCGGCGCCCTCGGTATCGTGGGCCGCCGACGCCAGACAGAACTCTCCAGCTGGACCGTCGGCAAGCGGGATTTGCCCCGCTGGACCAGCTGGTTCCTCCAAGCGGGCGAGTCGCTGACCACGTTCAGCTTCCTCGGCCTCGCCGGAATCGCCTTCGGTGGCGGCGTTGCCGCACTCTTCGCCGTCGCCTATCTGACCATCAACTGCATCGTCCAGTATTTCGTGATTCCCCGGCAGCGAGCGCTGGGTGCGAACCGCGGCTACCTGACCATGGCGGACTTCTTCCAGGACCGATTCAACAGCAAGGCCCTGGGCAAGACCGTGGCCCTCGTCGGTGCGGTGTTCCTCATCCCGTACCTGCAACTGCAAATCACCGGGCTTGGATTGATCGTCCAGCTCGCTACCGGGAGCGAATCGGCGCGTGGTTACAGCATGGCCGTGGCCAGCGTGCTGGTGGTCGTCTTCGTCATCTGGGCGGGCATCCGGGGACTCGCCAAGGTGGCTGTTTTCAAGGACTTCGCCATGCTGGCCGCCCTGGTCATCATGTTGGCCGGTGTGGTCGCCGGCATTGGCGGCATCCCGGATATCTTCGCCAAAGTCATGGATACCGCCCCGAGCTACCTCACCATCAGCCGTCCGGGCTTTGACGCCACCTTCTGGGTGACCTCGGTGATCGTGACAAGCATCGGCGCCGGGCTCAACACCTTCCCGCACTTGTGGCCGCCGGTTCTTGCCGCGAAAAGCGGTGCCGTGCTGCGGGACAACGTCAAATGGCTTGCGGTCTACCAGTTCCTCCTGCTCATCCCGATCACCGCCGGAATTGCCGCCACCCTGGTCCTCGATCCGAAGACCAAGAGCAACTTCGTCCTCTTGGGCATCGCCCAGCACACCTTGCCGGAGCCACTGATCGCGATCATTGCCATCGGCGGCGCAGCGGCTGCCATGGTTCCGGCGGGCGCGATCGCGATGGGCATTTCCTCGCTTGTCTCGAACAACCTGCTGTCCGTGAAGAACCCCAAGCTGCGGTTCCGGATCAACCACGTGGTGGTCGCCATCGCCGTCGGACTGGCTCTGGCTTTCGGGCTCGCAAAATCGGACATCGGAGCGCTGCTCCTGCTCACGTACGGTGGCCTCACCCAGCTCGCTCCCGCCGTCGCCATCGCGATCGGCCGCAAGGTGCGCATCGGCGCCGTTCCGGTCAACCTGGGGATCATCGTCGGCACGCTCACAGTAGCTGTCATCACCTTCGGCAACGTCCCCACGGGCGGCGTCGATTCGGGCCTCATTTCCCTCGCCCCGAACCTTGTGGTGCTCGCCGTCGCTGAACTTATCCGCCGTCGTCGCGCGGACGACGTCGGGCCAGTTCCGGAGCATCTTGCGGTTGATGGACACAGCGCGGTTGAAGGGCACAGCACCGTAGGAGTCGAAGCATGACGCAGCCCGGATTCCCCGACCACAAGCAACACCACGAGGGACCGCTCGTCGGCAAGCTCGTCGTCGACCTCTCCCGCGCCCTTGCCGGTCCGCACGCCGGCATGATGCTCGGTGACCTCGGCGCCCGCGTCATCAAGGTGGAGAATCCCGACGGCGGTGATGACAGCCGCGGCTGGGGGCCGCCGTTCGTCGATACTCCTGAGGGCCGCGAGTCAACGTACTTCCTTTCGTGCAACCGGAATAAGGAGTCCATCCGGCTTGACCTCAAGGCGGCAGACGGCAAGGCCGCGTTGCGGGAACTGCTGCGGCGGGCCGACGTCCTCGTGGAGAACTTCCGTCCGGGAACCCTGGACCGGCTGGGTTTTGATCCCAAGAGCCTCGAAGAGTTGAATCCGCGGCTGGTGGTTCTCGCCATCAGTGGTTTCGGCCACGACGGTCCGGAGGGGAACCGTGCCGGCTACGACCAGATTGCCCAGGGCGAAGCCGGGCTGATGTCCCTCACGGGTTCAGGTCCCGGGGACCCGCAGCGCGTTGGCGTACCGATTGGCGATGTCCTGGCTGGAATCCACGGCGCCTACGGTGTGCTGGCGGCTCTCCTGGAGCGTGAGCGGACGGGCCGTGGCCAGATGGTCCGCACGTCCCTGTTGTCCTCGATCGTCAGCGTTCTTGCTTTCCAGGGCACGCGTTGGACGGTGGGCGGCGAGGTTCCGCAGGCCCAAGGCAACCACCATCCTTCGATCGCGCCATATGGGCTGTTCCGCTGCGCGGGAGGCTCGGTGCAGATTGCCGTGGGATCCGAAGGTTTGTGGCGCCGCTTCGCGGAAGAATTCGGACTGTCCGTTCGGGACGAACGCTGGCGCGACAATCAGTCCCGCGTGGCCCACCGGGCCGAGCTGGCCGAAGCGATCGAAGCCGCATTCTCGGAGTCCGACGCCGAAGAGCTGCTCGCGCGGCTCGAAGCGGCCGGGGTGCCCGGAGGCCGGGTCCGTTCCCTGGACGAAGTCTTTGGGTGGGAACAGGCGCGGAGCCAACACCTCGCCGTCGAACTCGAGCACCCCACGCTGGGACGCATCGAGGTCCCGGGATCGCCGCTGCGCTTCTTCCAACCGGACGGCACCGAGACCACCAGGTTGCGGCACACTGCGCCGCCGAGGCTCGGAGAGCACGACGACGCCGTCCGGGCGTGGCTTGACAGCGCAGGGTTGCCCGGCGACGCATTGCCCGGCGACGCATTAATTGGTTCGGGGGCGTCGTGACGGCGGTCGCGGAGGCCACTCGCCCGGAAGCGGCTTCCACCGGACACCGGCAGCGCCGCCTTAGCGGGGCCGAGTTTCTTGAGCAGCTCCTCGACGCCGGCAGTTTCCGGAGTTGGGGCCGGCCTGTCCCGGCGCCGCCGGGGGCGGATTCTGCCTACCTCGCGGATCTGGCCCGGGCCCGCGATCGTAGCGGTACCGACGAGTCCGTGCTCACGGGCGAAGGGACGCTGGATGGGCAGCCCGTGGCCGTCCTGGCCAGCGAATTCGCCTTCCTCGGCGGCTCGATCGGGCGGTCCGCCGCCGAGCGGATCGTCGCAGCAATTGAAGAGGCGGGCCGACGTCGGCTGCCCCTCGTGGCCGCTCCTGCGTCAGGCGGCACCCGAATGCAGGAAGGTACCCTAGCCTTCCTGCAGATGGTGCGGATTACCGAGGCGCTCGCGGCATACAAGCGTCTAGGGCTGCCCTATCTGGCATATCTCCGGCACCCCACCACAGGCGGCGTCTTCGCCTCGTGGGGATCGTTGGGGCACATCACCGTCGCGGAACCAGGTGGGCTGGTTGGCTTCCTGGGTCCCAAGGTCTACGCCGGACTCACTGGGCAGGAGTTTCCGGTGGGAATCCAGAGCAGCGAGCATCTTCTCGCTCGTGGAACGGTCGACGCCGTGTTGGACGCACCGGGTTTCAGGAACCTTGCCGCTGAGGTGCTGGGCATCCTCGCTGGCCGGGGGTCCTGGATCGATGCGGGGACCCCGCCGGTCACAGCTAACAGCAGCGACGACGCTTCCGCGTGGGATTCGGTCGTACTGACTCGCGACGCCCGGCGTCCCGGGCTGGCGGAACTGCTCGACGCCGGGTTCGGCCGCCTCGTGCGCTTGCACGGCACGGGCCGTGGGGCAGCTTCGGCGAGCACCGCCGTCGTGCTGGCCGAACTCGAGGGGCGGCCCGTCGTCGTCGTTGGCCAGGACCGCGCAGCCCAGCGGGCGGGGAGCGTCCTCGACGCCGCGGGTTTGGCGCAGGCCCGCCGGGGGATGCGCCTCGCGGAGGAACTAGGGCTGCCGCTCGTGACGGTGGTGGATACTCCGGGGGCCGAGCTTTCGGTCCGGGCCGAGGAATCCGCAATCGCGGGCGGAATCGCTGATTGCATCGCGGGAATGCTCGGACTTACGGTGCCAAGCGTTGCCGTGCTCCTCGGCGAGGGGGCCGGTGGGGGTGCGCTCGCTCTTGCGGCTGCCCGCCGCACGGTGGCGGCCGAGCACGCCTGGCTCGCGCCACTGCCGCCGGAAGGTGCCAGCATCATTGTGCACGGTGACACGTCCCTGGCGGCCGAGCTGAGTGAGCGGCAACGGATCGGAGCGCGCGCACTCTTCGAAGGTGGTGCCGTGGACGAGGTGGTAAGCGAGGGCGAGGGTTTCATCAAGCGCCTGGTGGAAGCCGCCTCCCGGCACCTCGCCGCCCAGCTTTAACCCAACTGGCTCGCAGTTGTTGTCGTTTTCAGCGCTCTAAACGACGTTAACTGCGAGTCAGTTGGGTCCGGGCGTGGGAGTTAGTGCGTCAGGTCCTTGCCCTTGGTTTCGGGGATCATGAAGGCGAACGCGATTCCGATGGCCAGCAGGATCACGGCGTAGACGTTGAACATGTTGGCCTGGCCGATGCTGCCGAGCCAGGTCTGCAAGTACGGGGCCGTCCCGCCGAAGACCGCTACGCAGATGGAGTACGGGACGCCGACGCCCACGGTGCGGATCTTGGTCGGGAACAGCTCCGCATATACGGCCGGGACAATCGAGGCGCTGCCGGCGATGAAGAACAACATCACGGACATCGAAACGGCCAGCTGCCACGGGGAATCCTTCAGGAGCCAGGTCATGGGGAAGTGCAGCAACGCCGCACCTGCCGAGCTCATGATCAGCACGGGCTTGCGGCCGATACGGTCGGACAGCTTGCCCCAGAACGGCAGCGCCGCGATGAACGCAATGTTTCCGATGACGCCGGCCCACAGGGCTGCTCCACGGTCCATCTTGAGGGTGCTCGCCGCATAACTCGGCGCAACGACGCCCCAGATGTAGTAGACAACGGTGAGGCCGACGGTCAGCCCGATAACCTGCAGGGCCTGTTTGCGGTACTTGACGATCTGCGGCCACATGGGCTCGCGCTTTTCCTTGGGCACCTCGGCTTCGAATGCCTCGGTCTCCTTCATTTTGGCCCGCATGACCAAGGCGTAGATGCCCAGGGCGCCGCCCACCAGGAACGGCACGCGCCAGCCCCAGGCGTTCATGTCGGCCTTGCTCAGCACGCCGGTCAGGATGGCGCCCAGCAAGGTTCCGGCAAGGATGCCGGCGGTTCCGGAGGTGTAGATGAGGGTCGCCCAGAATCCGCGCTTTTCCTTGGGCGCCATTTCGGACAGGTACGTTTGCGACGACGGCAGCTCGCCACCGTGGGCGAGGCCCTGGATGAGGCGGGCCACCAGCAGCATGACGGATGCCAAGGCCCCGACAGCCTGGAAGGTCGGGGCGATACCGATCAGCAGGCTGCCGACAGCGGCGAGGCCGACGGCGAACGTCATGGACGTCTTGCGACCGATCCTGTCGCCGATCCAGCCGAAGACGAAGCCGCCGAACGGTCGGGCCACGAATCCGACGGCGAAGATCGCCAGGGTGGAGAGAACCGCGGACGTGGGATCGGCACTGCTGAAGAGCGCGCTGGCAATGAAAGGCGAGAACGTGGCGTAGATGGCCCAGTCGTACCATTCGACGGCGTTGCCGATGCCGGTGCCGATGAGGGTTCGCAGATGGGACTTGTGAACCTGGACTGTGTCTGAAGTGCCAACGGTGGCGGTCATGTCTTGCTCCAAGGTTGGGGTGGGGGTTAGTTGCCGGCGGCGAGGGTGGCGATGCGGGAGACCGCGAGCTCTGTGTAGAGCGCCGCACCGTCGGACAGGATGCCGTCGTCGAACGTGGCGTAAGGGGAGTGGTTGAACGGTGAGGTGGTGTGGTCCACGCCCCGCGGTACGGCGCTGAGGCCCACGAAGGTTCCCGGAACTTCGGCCAGGACCCGGGAGAAATCCTCCGAGCCACTGATCGGCGTGGCCCAGCGGGAGAGCCGGGAATCGCCGAACATGTCCGAGATGACGTTCTCGGCGGTGTGGGTCTCGTCCTCGTCAGTGACGGTCATGGGGTATTCGCCGCGGTAATCGACGTCTACTTCCAGGCCATGCGCGGAGGCAATACCCTGGAGGAGCTGCGGAATCGCGGTCATCATCCGGTCGCGGGAGGCTTCCGAGAACGTGCGGATGGTGGCTTCGAAACGCGCGGACTCGGGGATGACGTTGCGCTTGGTACCTGCCTGCAGTACGCCCACGGTCAGGACTACGGGATCGAACATGTTGAACTGCCGAGTGATCATGACCTGCAGGGCGGTCACCATTTCCGCGGCCGCAGTCACCGGGTCCTTGGCCGCGTGCGGCGCTGAGCCGTGACCGCCGGCACCGAGGACCGTGACGAAGAGTCCGTCGGAGGCGCTCATCATGACGCCCGGCTTGGTGCAGAACTGGCCATACGGTTCCAAGGAGGAGAAGACATGCATGCCGTAGGCGGCGTCAACACGGCGGCCGGCGGCGTCGAGGACGCCTTCGCGGATCATGTGGCCCGCGCCGTCGAAGCCTTCTTCGCCCGGCTGGAACATCAGGACGACGTCGCCGGCCAGCTGATCGCGTCGTTCGGCCAACAGGGTTGCGGCTCCGGCGAGCATGGACGTGTGGAGGTCGTGGCCGCAGGCGTGCATGGCGCCGTCGATCTTCGAGGAGAACTCGACGCCGGTGCGCTCCTGGACGGGAAGTCCGTCCATGTCGGCGCGGAGCAACACAGCCGGCTTCCGGGTTGAGGCGTGCGGCGCGCCGCCGCGCAAGACCGCGGTGACCGACGTCGTGCTCTCGCCAAGGGTGATTTCGTACGGGAGCCCGTCGAGCGCCTTGAGCACCTTTTCCTGGGTGCGTGGGAGATCCAGGCCGATTTCCGGTTCCTGGTGGAGCTCGTGACGGAACCGGGCGATTTCTCCCTGCATCTCTTTGGCGTCTGAGGCGATCGACATCTGTTCTCCTGTTTCCTGAACGTTTGGTAGGTATCCATAGCCATTGTGGAGTGATTAGCCTCACAATCTTCTAAAGCCCTGAAAAAATTCAAGATCATGCCAGAATTAACAAGAATCATGCATCACCAAGGAGAGGATCGCTGATGGAACTCAGTGAAGAGGACCTCCGGCTGATCAATGCCCTCCAGATCTCGCCGCGGATCAGTTGGTCCGACGCCGCCGAGGTCCTGGACGTCCACGCAACCACGTTGGCCTCCCGATGGGACCGCCTGCGAGAGTCCGGAGCTGCCTGGACCACGGCGCACCTCATGGGCGACCCCAAGCACGCCTGCCTTGCCCTGTTGGACGTGGACTGCGAAATGCACCTCAGGCCCGAGGTCACGGCCGCGCTCGCGGCGATTCCGGAGATCATCACGGTTGAGGAGGCGGCCAGCAACCGGGACCTCATGCTCACCGTGATCACCCAGGACCTGGGCGAATTCAGCAGCCGGCTATTGCCCCAGCTCAAGGAAATCCGGGGACTCACCAAGTACCGGACCTCGCTCTGCACCCGCATCCACACAAGCGGCTATGCGTGGCGGCTCAACGTCCTGAGCCGGGCGGAGCAGCAGGCGCTGCGCGCCCTCGCCGGGCCGGAAGCGCTCAATCCGTCCGCCCCCTACGCTCAGGTCACCCCGCTGCCTGAGAGCCATATGGCACTCTTTCCGTTCCTCGCCCGGGATGGAAGGGCGTCCGCCGCGGAAATCGCACGTGCATTGGGACGTCACCCTGCCACGGTCCAGCGGCAGCTCGGCCGGGTGCTCGCGAGCCGGATGCTGTCCTTCCGCTGCGAAATCGCCCAGCAATTCTCCGGCTATCCCATGACGTGCCAGTGGTTCGCGAATGTTCCAGCAGGCCAGCATGAAGCCGCGGCCGCCGAGCTGCGGGCCGTCAGGAACGTCAGGTTCACGGCCTCCACTACCGGCAGCACCAACTTTGTGATCATCATGTGGCTGCGCTCGCTGGCCGAGGTCATGGAGATGGAACTCGCCATCCAGCAGCGGATTCCCGGCATCGAACTCGTCGAGAGCGTCGTGATGCTGAGCACGGCCAAGCGGGTCGGCTGGATGCTGAACCCGGACTCGACGGCGACTGGCGCCGTCGTGCCGACCGCCGCCGGTGAGATGCTGCCCGCAATCGAATGGACGACGACGGCGTGACTCACCGGGCCGGGTAGGTGTGCGGCGTCGGAGCGCTATCCAGGGCCTCCATATTGGAAGCTGTGATCCCAGGGATGCGCTTGCTCAAATGCCTGCGCGACGTCCAGCAATGTATCGTCAGCAAAATGCCGGCCACTGACTTGCACACCCACTGGAAGCCCGTTGCGGGTACGTCCCACCGGGATGCTGACCGAAGGCTGCCCTGTGAGGTTGGAGAGAAATGCGAACGGTGACCATTGGCGTCCGTCAGCAATTCCACAGTCTCCATCCTCGGGAAATCGCATCCCGACAGGAAATGCCGGAGTGGCTGTGGTAGGCGTTAGGAGAACGTCGTGGAGTTCACCAAACCTTCGCATGGTGTCATAGACGATCTGTCGATTCCTCCGCGCCCGTGTCAGCTCATCACCGGTCCACTGTCGATCAACAAGCTCCCGGATATCCGGAGAAACAGTCACATGATCTGCGAGTTTGCGAAGTTCCTCAAGGTCCGTGTCCATCGCCACTGTTGCCGCAAATATTTCCCGGAGATCCGGCAATGCCGGCAACTGAGGGGACGCTTCCCGGACGATCCATGACTGCCGCGAAGCCACCGCCCTAACGGCCGCCTCGACTATCTCGGCCACTTCGGAGTCAACCTCCGCCCCGGCAAGACTTGGGCTGTACCCAAGGACGAGATCTCTTTGCCGGGATGTTCCGTGTCCCATGTCCAGCGGTACGGAATGCCGATCCCGAACATCCACCCCGGCAATAACCGACATGACCAGTGCGCTGTCAGCGACTGTGCGCGTGATCGGCCCGATGCATTCAAGCGATTCCCAGCTATTTAGACCAGTTCTGAGTGGCAGGCGCGACGACGGGTACAACGGGACCACGCCGAATGTGGGCTTTAGTGCAAAAACGCCACATATGGCTGCCGGAACCCTCAAAGATCCGCCGCCATCACTACCCAGCGCTATCGATCCCATGCCCGCGGCGACGGCGGCTGCGGCACCCCCCGATGAGCCCGCCGCCGTCATGCCAACATCCCACGGGTTGCGTGTCGGGCCGAACAGCTCGTTATCTGTGACGACGCCGTATCCCAACTCTCGAGTATTCGTCTTGCCGATCAGTATGCCTCCGGCCTCGCGGAGCCTTGCCACCGAGATTTCGTCCTGATCCGGAACCCAGTCCTGATGGGCCAAACTTCCCAGTGTTGTACGCAACCCCTTTGTGGGGATGAGGTCCTTCACCGAAAATGGTACGCCGTGCAGTGGACCGGTCGGCTCCCCCGCCGCTTGCCTGCGGTCTGCGGCCCGGGCCTCATCCAATGCTTGATCATTCATGGTGACATAGGCGTTCAGCCTCGGGTTGACGTCAGCGATCCGCTCCAGGACGGCGGTGGTCAGCATTTCTGCGGACCACCGGCCTTCCCGGACTCCGTCAGCCTGTTCAACCGCCGAGAGCTGCCAAAGGATGGCTTTTCTCACGTGGCCTTCTGCCCCGGAGCCAGCTGCATGAGATTCTCGGCCTTCCTCGGCAGATAACTGCCGTAGCCAGGTTCCTGAGCCAAAGAACCGTCCACCAAGAGCGCGCGCCCACGGAGGAAGGAGTGTGTAGGCCATCCCGTAACTGAGCGGTTCTCGTAAAGGCTGTACGTCGCACCCGTGTGCTGCGTACGAGCCTGAATTGTCTCCGTCCGCTTGGGATCGATAATGACCAAATCAGCGTCGGATCCTACTTGGATTGCCCCCTTCTTGGGGTAGAGCCCATAGATTTTCGCAGGATTACTGCTCAGAACGGCAGCAAGCTCCGCCGGATCCAGGCCCCGGCGACTGACCATCTCATCAAACATGATGGGCAGCAGGGTCTCAGTTCCAGGCGCACCGTAGGGTTCTGCGAAAATGTCTGTCGTCTCCGTCAGGCTTTCACGATCACGCGGTGCATGATCGCTTGCGACCACAGAAAGCGTTGCGTCAGAAAGTGCTTGCCAAAGACTGTCGTTGTCGAAGGCCGTCCGCAAAGGCGGCCCAACTTTCGCCAAAGGACCCCGGGCGATGAGGTCGTCATTAGTCAGGGTGAGATACTTCGGACAAGTCTCCCCCCACGCCCTCTGCCCGGCCTTCTGTGCCTCCCGCAGTGCCCGGATGGCGCCGCTCGTTGTCATATGAAGAACGTAGAGCGGGCAATCCATCACCGCGGCGTAAGTCAACGCCCTGATGGTTCCCAGATCCTCTGCTGCTGCCGGTTCCGCTGCCGCGAAATCGCTGATGGCGGTCTTGCCTGCTGCGCGGCTTCCCGCAATAAGGTGGCCGATCATCTCCCCGTCTTCAGCGTGCACCATGGCAAGGCCACCGGCGTCGCGGATCAAACCCAAGCCGCGGAGCAAAAGATTGTCGGGCATCATGATTCCCATGTCCTTATAGGACATAAAGAACTTGACCGAGGCGCTTCCCAGCACCATCAGCTTGGGAATTTCCTTGTCCAGGTCGTGCTCAGGTCGCACAATCGTGTGAAGTCCGAAATCTATAACCGATGTACGGCTGCCTAGGTCGATAAAATGCTCGATGGCATCCGACGGAGCCATGTCGATTGGTGCCCGAATTTGGGTAATGGCCGTTGTTACGCCTCCAAAGGCCGCGGAACGATGACTGTCCCCGATTTCATCTGAGTGATCCGTCCAGGTCCTACAATGCACATGCGAATCAATAGCGCCGGGAAGAACGATTCGATCTACGGCTGACACAACATTCTTCGCTGCCATCTGGCTTAGATCCGGTTCCACCGCGGCGATCGTTTCGCCTCGGATTCCGATATCGGCCCGTCGGGTGCCTTCAGGGGTAACGACAGTTCCGCCGACAATGACGACGTCGAAGGGTTCGATGTTGTTCACGAGCTTGTTCACTTTCCGCCGGGAGTTACAGGGTGGTTCGGATGACGCAGATGCCAAGGCGTCTTGCTTTCGTACGCAGCACCAACGTAGAAGAGCATCGGTTCACTGTGCGGCGGTCCACACAACTGCAGCCCGACAGGGAGCCCTTCCTTCGTGAACCCGCACGGCACCGAGAGCGCAGGTAATCCCAAAGTGTTTAGAGGAGCCGCATAGCGCGTGTAAACAGTGTGAGCCGCTTCTTCGCCCCTGGATCCAGTACTGATGGAAGGGGTATCCACCGGAGCTGCGGGGACCGGCGTCGTCGGCGTTACGATGACATCCACGTCCTTCCAGACTTCCGAGAATTGGCGGGCAAAGAACCCTCGCAGCCGAGCGGCCTTGAGATACTCACTTGCCATGACCCCTCTGCCTGCTTCCTGTCGCTGTCGGATGTCCTGGCCATACTCAGTCGCTCGATCCCTGATGAGCTCCTCATGAATACTGGACGCTTCCGAAAAGGCAATAGCGCGGTGAACTGGCGCTATGGCAGCTGCGTCCGGCAATACCACCTCATGAACGGTCGCGCCTAAGCTGGCCAGCTCCGTTAGGGCCTGAAGATAAGCGCGCTGTACCCCGTCGTCCAAGCCCATCTCAAGCCAGTTAGTCGGCACGCCAATGCGTAGATCAATCCGATCCCGGGCAGACCCACGGGCCGACGCTTCTTGACAGGACATTCCATACCTCTGCCGTGCCCGACCATCCAGAAGCATGTCCGCGATACTCGCTGTACCGCTGATTGTCTGTGCCAAAACGCCCATGGTTTCGGTAGTCCACGTAAGGGGAACTACCCCGCTTCGATCCATGACACCAAATGTCGGCTTGAGACCCACGATTCCGCAGTGTGCTGCCGGAACCCTGATTGATCCTCCCGGATCAGTGCCAACCGCAGAAGAGACGAGGCCCGCAGCAACAGCGGCTCCGGCACCGCCCGCTGCCCCTCCGGCCGTGCGTGCCAGGTCCCAGGGGTTGCGCATGCTGCCATAGTGATCGTTCGTTCCGGTCGTTCCTGCTGCGAACTCCTGAGTATTGAGCTTGCCGGCGAGCATCGCTCCCTCGCCTTTCAACCGCTTCCAAGCCGCCGCATCTCTGTCAGGAACGAAATCACGCAGAATACTCGATCCCGCAGTCGTAGGGATCCCGGACGTGCAGACCATGTCCTGCAGTCCTATGGGGATGCCTTTCAAAAGACCGCCCGAATCACCGAAATCAGTCTGGGGATCAAGGGTTACGCGGATAAAGGCGTTGAGGGAAGAGTCCCACGTGTCTATCTGGTAGGAGAAGGCCTTTATCACCTCGGAGCGCGTCAGGACACCCCGCGCCGTAAGGTCGGCCAGCACATGTCCGGGAATCCAGGGAAGGCCGTCGAGATCTGGTTCCCGGGCTTCGTCGGTCCGGGAACCGGGGAGCTCAACCGGATCGGGCCGATAAGCCGATGCTTTCACAGGATCGAAGATCAGCGGTGGCGGGTCATCAAAGAGATTGGTAGGACCATGGCCCTGCAGGCTGGCCGCGACCGCATCCAGCAAGTCCCCGGCACCCTCTGCGGTGACGTAGTCGAGATTTGGGTTGAGCCATTGAAGTAATTCCGCTCGTGGTTTCAAGGGTCCTCGTAGTTGTTGGTTTGGCTGCTTCACGGCTGCCTCAGTGCATCGGGACAAGGGACTCCTCGACCTCCTCCTCCGTGTTCTTACCGATCGGCTCCCACTTGACGATCGCAAGAGCAATCAGACCCACCACGGGGGCGATAACAAGAGTGAACAGTGTTCCGTAAAGACCAAACGTTGCGAGAAGAATGGGTACCAGGAACAGTGCGGTAAGGCTTCCCGTGCGGTTGGCCGCTTGGGAAAGACCAGCGCCTGCACCGCGGATTTGCGTGGGGTACGACAAAGCCGAGAAGGATTGGGCAGTCGAGCCGGGGCCGAAGGTGTGGAAGCCAATGAAGAGCGCCAGGAGTGCAACCCCGAGCAGAGCCGGCAGCGACTGACCCCAGATTCCGAGAATGACGAGGATAACGCCGACAGCGCCGAAGCCAACGATAGAGAGCCTCCGCAAGCCCAGACGGTTGACCATCGAGCCGGCGAGTAGCGCTCCTACCAATCCGCATGCGTTGGCAGCAATTGACGCCGTGAGAGAAACGTCGACGCTCTTGGAGATGAAAGAGAAAACGATCAATGGCAGGTAAAAGCCGACAGAGGAGAACTGAACGCTTTGGGCCGCGCTGATGAGGACGATGAGGATACTGCGGTTCCGGTACTGCTTGGCGAACAGCATCTTCATGACCTTGAAGAATCCGGGTGAGTCCTTAGCTTCGATGATGTTGAGTGCAGCATTCTTATCCACGGAATAAGGGCGGTTGTTCATTTTGCTCAGAATTCGTGCCGCCTCGGGAAGATCGCCGCGGTTTGCTGCCCACATGGGGCTTTCCGACATGTACTTGAACCGCAGGGCAAGGATAACGATGGCGGGTACAGCGCCCAGGCCAACTGCCCAGCGCCAGAGTTCAGTTCCGACGCCGGCGTGGTTCATGCCGAGTGCGACGAGGAGCCCGACGATGGTGGCGGCGGACCACATGGCCGCTGCCGATTCAACCCATTTGCCCTTCTTCTTCACGGCCATGAATTCAGCGAGGAATGCCATCGCGACGGGCACGTCCAGCCCGACGCCTATCCCGATGAGGAGGCGGAAAAACACGAGCGTCCCGTAGTTGGGCGATAGAGCTGCACCGATCGTGGCGACGACGAACAGCAGTATATTCACCATGAACATCTTCAGCCGGCCGAAGCGATCGACAAAGTAGCCGCCTGAGAAGGCTCCCAGGATGGCTCCAAAGGCCATGACTGCAGTAACTAGGCCCAAAGTCTGGGCATCGAGATGGAACTCCTGCTGAAGTTGGACAGAACCTGCGCTCAGGCTGGTGAAGTCGTAGGCGTCGATAAAGAAACCGCCAAGTGCGATGGTGCCGATCATCCGCGTTCGGCCTCCCAGCCGGGGGGTCTCATTGACTTCGCGGACAACATCGTCCTTCGAGCGAATGATTGTTGCTTCAGTGGGCATAGCCTCTCCTATGTTTGGCCGGGCACCGTGATCAAAGGGGGAATCTGAACGGTGGCGGCTGTTTGATCTACTGAACCGCATTACTTGCCCTCCTGGTAGCCTATTTTTCTTTCGATACCCATAGGATTTGTCTATGGACCTCCGAGGGCTTCAATACTTCGTCTCCTCAGCAGATGCGGGGAGTTTCACCGCCGCGGCGGATGTGCTGTACGTCAGCCAACCGTCTCTCTCGGAGGGCATCCGGCGATTGGAACGCGAACTCGCAACGCCCCTTTTCCATCGAGTGGGCAAGGGAGTTGTGCTGACCGAGTCCGGTCTTGTTCTTCTTCCGATGGCCCGAAACCTTCTTCGGGACCTGGACGAAGCGCGCGAAGCGATGGTTGCCCTTAAGGGGCTCCAGGGCGGCCACGTTCGTCTAACCTCGCCTCCCGGTCTTAGTGTCGACCCGCTCGCCCAGATTGTTGGCAGATTTCGCGATAAGTACCCCGCCGTAACGTTGTCCATGCTGCCTGCAGAGGACGGCAACCTGGCGACTCAAGCCGTACTGTCCGCTGCATGCGAGATCGGAATTGTCGATCGTCAACCTCACTCCTCGGATCTGGTCGCGCACGTCATCGCCCGCAACGAGATCATGGTCATTTCACCACCAGGGACCGGACACGAGGAGCCCACGCAGATTCCTTTGGAAGCCCTCACTGGGCGCTCATTCATCAGCAGCCTCCCAGGAACCCGTACCCGAACAGTTCTGAATGAAGCGAGGGAGAGCGGGATCGATCTCAGGATCGTCGTTGAAACTCCACACCGTGAAGCCGTTGTGCCCTTGGTCCTGGAAGGGGTCGGAAGCGCGTTTGTTACCAGCTCTGTAGCCCGGGAAGCCCAGAAACAAGGAGCCGTCGCGTCCGCGTTGCAACCACAGATCAGTTACGACGTTTACCTCATCCACCGCTCAAAGCCACTCACACGAGCGGCCGCCGCGTTCGTTAGCCATGCCCTTCTCTTAAGCTCCACCACAATGCCTCAAACACCGGAAACCTAGCGCTAACTCCTGACCCATGCCTTCAATTCTCCGCTGCCGCATTCGGGCTTTCCATAGGGAAGGTGGGTCGCTCAGTCCTAGGAAAACCAGGGAGCGGATGCCCGGGTTATCGCTCCACGACCCGCCGAACGCACCCGCACATGGCTTGCCCTCCTGCAGGCATGGCCGCCCGCCGCGCGCCGGCTCTGTGGCCCCAAACTCGTTTGGGCTTCTAGGCTGGGATGATGACAAGCCACGACTCAACAGCCGGCATACTGCAGCGCCCCTATCTCCTGGCGACAGCGGGTGCCTGCGCGTTGGTCTTCCTTGCAGCTTTCGAATCCATGGCCGTCACCACCATCATGCCGCTGGTGAGCCGCGAGCTGGACGGTGCCGGCCTCTATGCATTGGCGTTCGCCGGACCGCTCGCCACTGGCGTGATCGGGATGGTGGCCGCAGGGAACTGGGCGGACAGGCGCGGTCCGTCCGCCCCGCTGTACGCATCCGTGGCGCTGTTCGCGGCCGGACTGCTCATCGCCGGTACCTCGGTTTCCATGCCGATACTCGTGGCCGGCAGGCTGGTCCAAGGCCTCGGCGGCGGAGCCATGACCGTGGCGCTGTATGTGGTGATCGCCCGGGTCTATCCCGCCAGGTTGCACGCCCAAGTCTTTGCTGCGTTCTCGGCGGCCTGGGTCATTCCCTCGATGATCGGTCCCTTCGCCGCCGGCGTGGTTGCCCAGTTGAGCAGCTGGCACTGGGTGTTCCTCGGCGTCGTCGGCCTCGTGGTTCCGGCCTTGGCAATGATCCTCCCCGCCATGCGGGGCGTGCGGTCCACGCCGGACGCGCGGAACGCGGCCCCGCGGGAGGCCGGCTCCCCGAAGACGGGCTCCTCGAAGGCGGCTGCCGGCGGGGCAAAGCCCGAAGGCGCCGACGTTCCCTGGGCCTTCGGCCGCATGGGATGGGCAGCGCTCGCGGCCCTTGCGGTTCTCGGCCTGAACCTCTCCGGCCACGTGCCCGGCGTCGGCTGGGTGATTGCCGCCGTCGCGCTCGTCACCGCGATGCTGGCAGTACGGCCGCTGGTTCCCCGCGGCACGCTCGGCGCGCACCGCGGACTGCCGAGCGTCATTTTGATGCGCGGAGTCGCTTCGGCCGCATTCTTCGGTACCGAGGTTTACGTGCCGTACCTCCTCACGGAGCGATACACCTTCACCCCGGCATTTGCCGGGCTCGCGCTGACTGGATCGGCAATCGCCTGGGCAGCGGCGTCCGCTGTGCAGGGCCGCATGGGTTCCAGGCTTGGCAACGCCCTGGCAGTACGGATCGGGTCGGCGCTGGTGCTCGGGTCGGTGGTAATTGTCCTCGTGACCACATTGTTTTCGTGGCCCGCCGCGGTGGCGATTGCTGGTTGGCTGTTCGCGGGCGCCGGGATGGGCCTGATGTACCCACGCTTGAGCGTCATGACCCTGGCCCTTTCCAAGCCCGAGGACCAAGGCTTCAACAGTTCGGCAATGTCCATCGCCGATTCCCTCGGCGGTGCCCTCTCGCTCGCCGTGACGGGACTCGTCTTCAGTGCGCTGACGACGACGGCGGCTTCCTTCGCGGGAGTGTTCGCGCTGACGTCGACCATCGCCGTCGTCGGACTCATCATTGCGCCGCGGGTTGCTGTCCGGCGGCCCTCGGGTGCTGAAAGCGTGGACGGTGCGGAGGCGCACCGCGCCGCCGAGGCGGACGACGTGCGGGCCTAGGACGTTCGCGTGGCCCGGAGAACGCTGTCGATGGTGGTGGCGTGTTGGCCATCCGGACCCGTCACCGCGCGTTCCCGGGAATCAGCAACATTGATCCTCCACGAGCCCGGGCCGCGCGTGAGCGCCTCGACTAAGTCCTCGGGAGTGAAGAACTTGTCCTTCATATCCTTGTGCCCGCTCCAAGGAGTCAGGCCATCAGGATGATGCCCGACCACGAGCAAAGCGCCGCCGGGAGCCACCGCGGACGCGGCCGAGACGAGCGAATCGCACCACGGAAGAAGCGGAGAATGAAGGAATTGCGAAGACACGAGGTCGAAGCCCTTGTCAGGGCGCCAGGAGCCGAAGTTCCGTTGCAGCCACGTGATCCGGTCCTGTAGCCCGACGTCGGCGGCATGGGCTTCTGCCCGTTCAAGCGCGACGGCGGAGACGTCCACCGCGGTCACCGTCCAGCCATGCTGGGCGAGCCAGATGGCGTCTGCGCCCTCGCCGCAGCCGAGATCCAGGGCGGTGCCGGGAGCCAGGCCCTTGGCTTCCGCGATCAGCTGCGGATTGGGATTCCCGCTCCACCTCTTCGCCTTTTCCCGGTACACCTCGTCCCAAAACTGCGCCGCGTCGGCGTCGTGTTCGGGTTCGCTGTGAAGGTGGGCTCCGCCGTCGTGCTGGTGCGTCATGGCTCAAGCCTGCCCTGACGTGCCCAGGCGACGCAACGGCCGCCCAAAGGCCCCTGTGGAAAGGCCGGCGACCCGCAGATGCTAGAATGGGTTTACTTGATGTGCAGTGATGCCCGCTAGTCCCCGAATTTGGCTTAGTTCCAAATTTGGGAAGTGGGCTTTTTTCATGTGAGAGGCACATCCTGCGTCGATGAACGCGTTTTCTCTGGTCCTGGCCAGGCTTATTGCCTACCGGTCGATCACTGACTTTTTCCTCGGCGAACCCTTGGCCCAACCGGCGTCGGGGGACGATGTCCGTTGGACACCGCCAGAAAGACCCTTGAAACACATGACTACTTTTGCTGCCCTTGGCACGCCCAAGGCCATCGCCGAGTCCCTCGCTGCAGATGGCATCGAAGAAGCCTTCCCCATCCAGGTCAAGACCCTCCCGGATACGCTCGCGGGCCGCGACGTCCTGGGCCGTGGCCGCACCGGCTCCGGTAAGACCATCGCTTTCGCTATCCCGCTTGTGGCACGTCTCGCCGAGCGCGAAGCCAAGCACTTCCGCAAGCCCGGCCGCCCGATGGGACTGGTCCTCGCACCGACCCGCGAACTGGCCACCCAGATCAACGCCACCATCGAACCGCTCGCCAAGGCCATGGGCCTGAACACCACGGTCATCTACGGTGGCATCTCCCAGGCCCGCCAGGAAAAGGCGTTGCGCGCCGGCGTCGACATTGTCATCGCCTGCCCGGGCCGCCTTGAGGACCTCATCCGCCAGCGCATCCTGACCCTCGAAGCTGTCGAGATCACAGTCCTGGACGAGGCCGACCACATGGCCGATCTCGGCTTCCTCCCGGTGGTCAAGAAGCTCATGGACATGACCCCTACCCAGGGTCAGCGCCTGCTCTTCTCCGCGACGTTGGACAACGGTGTTGACAAACTGGTCAACCGTTACCTGTCCAACCCGCTGACCCACTCGGTGGATGACCCCCAGGCCGCCGTCACCACCATGGAGCACCACGTCCTGGTGGTCAACGACCAGACCGTCAAGAAGCAGCTGATCGTGGAGTTGGCCTCCGGCGCCGGCCGACGTCTGCTCTTCATGCGGACCAAGCACCACGCACGCAAGTTGGCCAAGACCCTGACCGATTGCGGCATCCCCGCCGTCGATCTCCACGGCAACCTGTCGCAGAATGCCCGTGACCGTAACCTCGCCGAGTTTGCCAGTGGCGAGGTCCGGGTCCTGGTGGCCACCGACGTCGCGGCCCGCGGCGTGCACGTCGACGACGTCGAACTCGTCATCCACGTCGACCCGCCCACAGAGCACAAGGCTTACCTGCACCGCTCCGGCCGTACGGCCCGCGCAGGTTCCGACGGCACCGTGGTCACGCTGACGCTTCCCGAGCAGCAGTCCGACGTCAAGAAGCTCATGAAGGCTGCGGGCGTCGACGTCTCGTTCGAGCGCGTCACGGCCAACTCCCCGTTGATAGCCGAGCTGGTGGGCCAGGTTGCCGACAAGGTTGATCCCCGCACCCGTGCGGCATTGCTCGCAGCGAAGACCCAGCAGCCGGGCGGCGGCACCTCCACTGGTGCCAACGCCCAGCGCAAGCGCAACCGCCGTTCCACCCAGGCTGCACCCACTGCGGGTGGCCGTGGTGGTCGCGGTGGCCGTGGCAAGGTTGCGGCCGAGCCCGTGCGCACCGACATCAACCGCGCCGATCGCCGCGCAGCAGCGAACGACGACGTCGCCCGCAGCTCACGTGGACGCGGCAACGCTGCTTCCGGTCACCGCAACGACGTTCCAGGCGCACAGGGCCAGGGTGGTCGCAGCGGACGTCCGGCAACCGGTCAGCGTGCTGCCGCCGGCAACCGCTCGGCTTCGGCTCCGCGCACCGAATCCGCTACTTCCACGCGTACCAGCGGCAACAAGTCCGTATGGTCCTCGAACACGGGTGGCAACTCCGGTGGCTCCTATGGCTCCGGCTCAGGCAACTCGGGTTCCGGCCGTCCAGCCCGCAGCGGCCCGCGCCGTGCCTCGGCTCCGGCGTCGAACGAGCGCCGCAGCCGCTAAGCCACTTTTGGTCTAGGCATTCCGCTGGACATGCTCAACGTGGGCAACGAGGAGTGGGCATATTCCTGATATGTCCACTCTCTGAACCAAGAGCAGGGCATGCTCATTGTCCGTTCGCCAGGTTCTCCGCTGGACATGCGCAACCTTGGTAGCAAGGCGTGGACATATTCCTGATATGTCCGTTCCTAGGCCCGAAGAATGAGCATGTCCCTAGGGATTACCAGCCGCGCTCGCGCCATTCCGCAAGGTGTGGCCGCTCTGCACCGAGCGTGGTCGGATCTCCATGGCCAGGATGCACCACGGTGTCATCCGGGTAGGCCTGGAACAGCCGTTCGCTCACGTCGTTCAACAGCGAAGTGAAGCGTGCGGCATCGTTCTGGGTGTTGCCAACCCCTCCCGGGAACAACGAGTCGCCGCTGAAAATGTGCGCGGGCCCTTCAGGGTCCAGGTACACGTAGGCGATTGAACCCGGAGTGTGGCCGCGCAAGTGCACCGCGGTGATGTCGAAACCGTCGAAGTTTCCCACGTCGCCATGGCGCAGCGGCACGTCCACGGGCACAGGCAGCGCGTCGGCGTCGTCCACTCCGGCCGAGGTCTTCGCGCCCGTAACTTCCACCAACCCGGGAAGCGCGCGGACGTGGTCCCAGTGCTGGTGCGTCGTGGCGATCAGGGCCAGTTTCGGCGTGGCGGTGGTGTCCGCGGCCGAGTCTTCGATCATCTGTTGGATGGCCGGAAGGTCGTCCGCGGCGTCGATCAGGAGTTGCGCGCCGCTTGCCTTGGCAGTGAGCAGATACACGTTGTTGTTCATCTCGCTGACCGAGATTCGCCGGATGGTGATGTCGCGCAGTGAATGAATGAGTGAGTCCATTCGTCCACTCTACGGAAGCTGCCTGCGGCTTACCGCCTATTCGCGGCCCTGCGAAACCCAGGTGGGATCCGCGGACCGTGAGCCGACGACGGCGTCCGCGGCGCCGTCGAGCACGTCCAGTTGGGCGGCGCTCAACTCGAGCGACAGGGCGCCCAGGTTCTCATCGATCCGGTTCGCTTTGCGCGTACCGGGGATGGGGACCACGCTGAGCTGGAGGCGGCGGCCCTGGGCGAAAAGCCAGGCCAAAGCCACTTGGGCGGGAGTTGCATCCCGGCCGGTGCTCCCGGACAGCTCGGTGGCCACGGCACGCACCGCGGCAACGACCGCCTGGTTGGCGTCGAGTGCGCCGTCGGCAAAACGGGGGATGCGGTGTCGGAAATCGTTCTCGCCGAGTTGATCGGCGCTGACGGTTCCGGTGAGGAAGCCCCGTCCAAGCGGCGAATAGGGCACGAAGCCCACACCCAGCTCTGCCGCAGTCGGGACGACGTTGCGTTCAACGTCCCGGCTCCAGATGGACCACTCGCTCTGCACGGCGGCGATCGGGTGCACGGCGTTGGCTTCCCTCAGCTCCTCGGCTGTCACTTCAGACAGGCCAAGGTGCCGGACTTTGCCTGCCCGGACAAGCTCTGCCATGGCCTCCACGGTTTCCACAATCGGAACGCGGAGGTCGCGGCGGTGCATGTAGTAGAGGTCGATGACGTCGGTGCCCAGGCGGCGGAGGCTCGCTTCCGCCGCCTGGGCCACGTACGCGGTATCTCCCCGGACATCGGTGTAGCCCTCGCGTGGGTTGCCCACGATTCCGAACTTGGTGGCCAACTGGACCTCGTCGCGGCGATCCTTCAGCAGCTTCGCGATCAGTTCCTCGTTGTCGCCCGCGCCGTAAATATCCGCGGTGTCAATGAAGCTGATGCCGGCATCCACGGCGTGATGCAGCGTCTTGAGGGATTCGGCGGGATCCACCTCGCCGTAAACGGGCGTCAGTGCCATCCCGCCGAAACCTAGGGGGCTCACGGTCAGGCCATCGCCGAGCTGTACGTTCGTGGTTTCCGGGCTCATGGTAGTTCTCCTTCGCCGAGTGTTCGTCTCATCGCTGGCAACTCCGTGGGGCGGGGGAGTATTCCGCGCTTATGGCCGGGCCGGCTCGGCCACTTCCACCGCTTCAGTGGGAAGGGCCTTCAGCCCGGCCGCGCAACCAACGATTCCCGCAATGAACAGCAGCTTGAGCGGGCTGGCCGGTTCGACGCCGGTGGCCATGGCCCAGCCGACCGTCAGTGCTGCTCCGATCCCGACCCAGACGGCGTAGGCCGTTCCCAGGGGAATCCGCTTCACTGCGATGCCGAGGCCGATCATGCTGAGGCTTGCAGTGACGGCGAAGACCACGGTGGGGAGGGCTTGGCTGAAGCCGTCGGATAGTCCGAGGGCCGTCGCCCACACAGCTTCGAGCACGGCGGAGGCCAGCAGAATGGCCCATGCAAACTTGGCGGTCATGGCTACGCCACCACCTTTAAACCGACCACGCACACACCGATCCCGGCGAGCAGGAGCAGCCGGGCCGCCGTCGGGCGCTCAACTTTGGTGATCATCGCGTAAGCGGCCGTGAGGACGACGCCGACTCCGACCCACACCGCATACGCGGTTCCGGTGGGAATGGACTGCATCGCGAAGGCCAGGCCCGCGGTGCTCGCAATCACGGTGACCAGGAAGATGGCGGAGGGGACCGGTTTGCGGAAGCCGTTGGAACGGTGGAGCGCTGCGGCCCAGACGGCCTCAAGCGCGCCGGACAGAATGAGGATTAACCACGACATGACAGATCCTTTGGCCAGTCTTGTCGCGTGCCGGGTACTGAACCGTCGTCCGGAGGTCCCTGTGCGGGCCTTGCTTCGAGGCTAGCAAAGCCCGACGCCGGGTGGCCAGCTTTGGTGGCGAGCCTCACCAAGGGACATGCGCGGTCGCGGGCCTAATCGAGGGACATGTCCAACGTTGGGGTGAGCGTGTCGGCATATTGCTGTTATGTCCAGTGCTGGGACCTAGGAGTGCGCATGCTCCACGCGGTCGATGGAGATGACGGCGATGAATCCACGGCCCAGGATTTCCGGGCTGCGGGTGTCGGAACCTACTACTGCGTCGTAGCGGGCGAGTTCGACGGATTCGGCGGTCGGTGCGGCAGCCTCCCCGTCCGAGCTGTCCGCAGGAACAGCCGTTTCCGCAGCTTCCGCGCCGGGACTAACTGAAGCCTTGCCCTCCAAAAGGAGGGCCAACTGGCCTTCGAACACGGGGTGTGCGCGCTTCTTGGAGAGCTCGACGATGGACGTGTAGCCCTTGAATTCGCCTGCCCGGGCGATCACGTTGAGGTCCCGGATGTCGCCAGTCGGGAGTGCGCTGGCAGAGGCCGCCTCGCCGGAAAACCGGAACGGCCGATACTTTTCCAAGGGGTGTTCTTCGCCGTCCACCGTAAGCAGCAGCAATTCGCCGTCGATCACCGTGATGACTCGCTCCATGCCCGGGAACGTCGAGAAATCGCCGGCCGATCCGACGTCGGCGATGCTGACCCGCCAGTCCCACGCTCCGTCTTGCGCCGACGCCGCTTTCGGATGGCTTGCGAGTTCGCGGGTCACCCCGCCTCCGTTGCGCCACGGTTCGGGTTTGAGCTCGGCAAAGCGGATGATCTCCATGCGCTCCAGCCTAGCCCGAGCCAGCCTTTGGCTGATTGAACGCTCGCGTAACATCGGTGCAACCTTGGCACGGTTCAACAATCCCGGACGCCCTTGCTAACGTCGTAGGGAGATAAACGGTTGGAGGCGCGGAATGTTCGTCAAAGTGTGTGGCTTGAGCACGCCTGAATCCGTGCAGGCCGCCGTCGAGTCCGGTGCAGACGCCGTGGGTTTCGTGCTGACGAAGAGTCCCCGCGAGGTATCGCCCGACCGTGCCCGAGACTTGCTGGTCCATGTACCGGAAGGTGTCACTGCCGTCGGGGTCTTCCGTCACGAGGCAGCCGCCGACGCCGTCGCAACCGCCCGCGAAGCCGGCCTCGAATGGGTCCAGCTGCACGGAAGCCGCTCGCCGGAAGACGTTAAGATCGTGCACGACGCCGGCATGCAGCTCATCCGGGCCGTCACCATGGGTGCCGCTCCGGACGAGTTCGGGGAGTGGGGCGAGGAACTTCTGCTGATCGACGCCGCTGTGCCGGGTTCGGGTGAGGCGTGGGACTATGCCTCGGTCCGGAAACTTGGCCTGGGTGCGCGCCACTGGTTGTTGGCTGGCGGGTTGACCCCGTCCAACGTCGGAGCCGCCGTGCTCGAAGCCGAGGCCTGGGGCGTCGACGTGTCCAGCGGCGTGGAGTCCTCGCGTGGGGTGAAGGACCTCGACCTCGTGCGCGCCTTCGTCCAAGCCGCAAAATCCTGACGTCCCCTCCGAATCGCTCGCTCACCTTTAACGCCCTTTCGCCAAACGCTCGCTCAGATGATGTGAGCGAGGGTCCGCGGTTTTGCCCTCAAAAGTGAGCGAGCGTCGCAAGAAACCCTTGACAGCCGATGTCCGCAGACCGGCTCAGTCTCATCTTCTCGGTTCTTGCCGACCCCACCCGAAGGGCCATTCTGGCCCGGCTTTCGGAGGGCGAGGCCACCGTGAACGAACTTGCCGAACCGTTCGACATCAGCCTTCCCGCCGTCTCGCGGCATCTCAAGGTCCTGGAAAACGCGGGGCTGATCAGCCTCGACGCCCACCTACGCAAGATTCAGAACGATTCAAAGGATCCAGGAGTCAAGCAATGAACACGGAACAGCACATCCTCACCATGACCCGCGAATTCGATGCCCCGCGCGAGCTCGTCTTCCAAGCCTTCGTGGACCCCGACCAGCTCGCCGCGTGGTTCGGGCCGGTGGGCGTGGATTCGCCGCGCGACCGGATAGTCGTCGACCCCCGGGTGGGCGGAGTCTGGCAGCTCGTCATGACCTGGGAGGAGGACGGCGATGCCAAGGAATCACCCATCGACGCCGTCATCACCGCGTACGATCCGCCGGCCCTGCTGGTCGCCACCCAGAAAGCAGAGCCCGACGCCGGGATCACACTTTTGCTGGAAATGCGCCTTGAGTTCGAGGTACTGGATGGCGGCCGTACGCGGCTTCATCTCACGCAGGGTCCCTTCGACTCCGACGAATGGGTGGACATGACCCGGGAGGGATGGGGCACCTCGTTTACCAAACTGGACACCTTGCTGCTGCGGGAATAGGTAAGCGGTCTAAAAGGGGGCCCGAAGTCAACTTGGAAGGCCAGGGCCCATCCGGGCTAGACTCCACGGCGGGGACAGAATGCCATTGCTCTGGAGGCCGAACGGCTCCGGAGACAGACGATCAAGCAGAATGCGACCTTTGAAAATCCTTCAGAAACGTCTCAACAGCCCTATCCGATACCTGACAGTCGCCCTCTTCGCCGCACTGGCGCTGTCCGGCTGCTCCACACAGGGAGGGGGCTCGGCCGCGGCGGGCACGCCGTCGTCCTCTTCTGCGGGCGACTCCGCAACCGCAAGCGCAAGCCCAACTCCTTCATCGGGGCCATTCGGGGGCTTCGCCTCGGCAGCCGAAATGTGCTCCACCATCTCTAAAGAAGCGACGGGAGCTTCGTTGCTGCCAATGTCCGCGGCGCAGGGAAAGACCGCCGAGCTGGAGCAATACAAGGCAGAACTCGCCGCCACGGCGGATCGCGTCCCGGACGCGCTCAAGGCTGATTTCACCAATCTCAAGGACACTGCGATCGCAGGTCTGAAAGACCAGACTGTCTACTCGCGCGGCAAGTTCGAAAAGGCGATGGCTCCCGTTACCACTTGGCTGAGCGCCAACTGCAAGTAGTCCTTTATCCACTTAAGCGAATGAACAGGTAGCGCGGTCCCGGCGCCGCGGCAAGAATGGCTTCATGCAGCTGCCAGTCATGCCCCCTGTCGCACCCATGCTTGCCAAGGCGGTTGGCGCCATCCCGGACGGCGCCATGAGCTACGAGCCTAAATGGGATGGTTTCCGCTCCGTCGTTTTTCGTGACGGTGACGACGTCGAAATCGGTAGTCGCAACGAGAAGCCCATGAACCGGTACTTCCCGGAGCTCATCGAGGCGTTGAAGGCAAACCTGCCGGAACGCTGCGTCCTCGACGGTGAGATCATCCTGGTCGGCAGCTCCGGTGACCGCTTGGACTTTGAAGCCCTCCAGCAACGCATCCATCCGGCAGCCAGCAGGGTCAAGCTGTTGTCCGAGCAGACGCCGGCGAAATTCGTGGCCTTCGACCTGCTCGCCCTTGGCGATGAGGACTTCACGGGACGGCCCTTCGCCGAACGGCGGGCAGCGCTTGAACAAGCACTTGCAGGCGCCGCCGCTCCCATCCACCTCACCGCGGCAACCCGTGACATGGGAACGGCAGAGCAGTGGTTCAACCAGTTCGAGGGCGCAGGCCTGGACGGCCTGCTCGCCAAGCCGCTCGATGGTACCTACCAACCGGACAAGCGCGTGATGTTCAAGGTCAAACACCAGCGGACCGCCGACTGCGTTGTGGCCGGCTACCGGGTTCATAAGACCGGTGACGACCTTATTGGTTCACTATTGTTGGGGCTTTATGACGACGGCGGCCGGCTATCCAACGTCGGCGTGGTGGGATCCTTCTCGATGCACAGACGCAAGGAACTGTTCGACGAACTCCAACCCCTCGTGACTGCGTTCGATGGGCATCCCTGGGCATGGGCCAAACAGGAGGAAGGCAGCCGGACACCCCGCAACGCCGAAGGCAGCCGCTGGAGCGCAGGGAAGGACCTGTCGTTCACGCCCCTGCGGCCCCAACTCGTTGTGGAAGTGGCTTACGACCATATGGAAGGGGAGCGGTTCAGGCACACCACGCAGTTCGTGCGGTGGCGGCCGGACAGGGATCCGGAGTCGTGCACCTATGAGCAGCTTGAGGAACCCGTGAAGTTCGATTTGTCAGCGGTCCTGGACACCGGGAAACGATAAATCAGGGGGATTTCAGGGCGAACCCCTAGGCCCAGTCCGCGTTCCGCAGGGGACAATGGGAGATATGAAAACGCTGCTCAACATCATCTGGCTCGTCTTCGGCGGCTTCGTTCTGGCCTTGGGTTATTTCATGGCCGGAATTGTCTGCTGCTTGTTGATCGTCACCATCCCGTGGGGCATCGCGTCGTTCCGGATTGCCTCGTACACGCTCTGGCCGTTTGGGCGCATGGTCGTGGACAAGCCCGGAGGCGGGGGAGTCTTCCCCCTCATCGGCAATGTCATCTGGTTGCTGGTTGCGGGCATTTGGATTGCGATCGGCCACGTGGTCACGGCCTTCGCCATGGCCATCACTATCATCGGGATCCCCCTGGCCATCGCCAACCTGAAGCTCATTCCGGTATCGCTCATGCCGCTGGGCAAGCAAATCGTGCCTAGCAACCGCCCGTTCGTCAGCACCTACCACTAGCTCTTCCCGCGTCGGGCATCCGGCGCCATGGACTGTTCCGGAGTAGCGTAGGCCGTGTCTGCACTGCCTCCCCTCGAAAGGAACAGTCCATGTCCGCCGCCAGGAACACCGTTGCCAAGAACATCGTCGCCACCCTCAAAGCCAACAACGTCCAGCGCGTCTACGGGATCCCCGGGGATTCGCTGAACGGATTCACGGACGCGCTGAGGGAGGAAGAGAGCATCCGTTGGGTGCATGTCCGCCACGAGGAAGCCGCGGCGTTGGCGGCCGCAGCCGAGGCCGGTCTCACTGATGAACTCGCGGTGTGCGCCGGATCCTGCGGCCCTGGCAACCTGCACCTGATCAACGGCCTCTACGACGCCAACAAGTCCAGGGTTCCCGTGTTGGCCATCGCCGCCCACATTCCCAGCGAAGAGATCGGCAGCCAGTACTTCCAGGAGACTCATCCCCAGGAGTTGTTCCGGGAGTGCAGCGTTTACGTGGAGCACGTCGCCCATCCTTCCCAGATGCCCAGGGTCCTGGAGATCGCCATGCGGACGGCGGTCGAGAGGCGAGGTGTCGCCGTCGTCGTGATTCCCGGCGACGTCGCCCTCGCGGAGTCGCAAAGCGACCGCACAGCGGTGATTCGCGCCGCCCGGCCGGAAATCCGGCCCAACCCGCAGGAGCTCGCCGAGGCAGCGGACATGCTCAACGCGGCCGGCAAAGTCACCATCCTGGCCGGCGCCGGCACTGCGGGTGCGCACGCCGAGGTCATGGCCTTGGCGGACGCGCTGGGCGCGCCGATCGTCCACGCAATGCGCGGCAAGGAGCACATCGAATACGACAACCCGTTCGACGTCGGCATGACGGGCCTTTTGGGGTTCAGTTCCGGCTATCGCGCGATGGAGAGCTGCGAGGCCTTGCTCATGCTGGGCACCGATTTTCCGTACCAGCAGTTCTACCCGGAGAGCGCCAAGATCATCCAGGTGGATATCCGGGGCGAGCAGCTTGGCAGGCGGGCCAGGATCGATCTTGGCCTTGTGGGCACGGTCAAGGACACTGCGGCTTCGCTGCTGCCCTTGATCGAGCGCAAGGGGAAACGAACACACTTGAGTACTTCGCTCAAGCACTACGCCAAGTCCCGCGCCAAACTCGACGACCTCGCCTCTCCTGCAAAGGACGGACAGCCCATCCATCCGCAGTTCGTGGGAAGGCTAGTGGACGAGTTGGCGGCACCGGATGCGGTTTTCACGTGCGACGTCGGGTCCCCCACTGTGTGGGCGGCCCGGTACCTGGGTATGAACGGCCGACGCCGGCTGCTCGGCTCGTTCAACCACGGAACCATGGCCAATGCACTGTCGCACGGAATCGGCGCGGCGGCCGCGTACCCCGGGCGCCAGGTGGTGGCACTGGCCGGCGACGGCGGCCTGACCATGCTGCTCGGCGAGCTGATCACCTTGGTGCAGAACAAGCTCCCGGTCAAAGTGGTGGTCTTCAACAACTCCTCGCTGAACTTCGTCGAGCTCGAAATGAAGGCCGCGGGGTTCGTCAATTTCGGCACGGAGCTCGAGAATCCGGACTTCGCCAAACTAGCAGAAGCTCTGGGCATCCGCGGTATCCGGGTGGACAACTCCTCCGGGCTGAAGGCGGGACTGGCTGAGGCCTTCGCCCACGACGGCCCGGCCCTCATCGACGTCCGCACGGCCCGGCAGGAACTGTCCATTCCGCCGGCAATCAGCGCCGAACAGGTCAAGGGCTTCACTCTCTACGCGATCCGGACGGTCCTCTCCGGCCGCGGCGACCAGCTCATCGACCTCGCGAAGACCAACATCCGCCAGATTTTCTAGTCGGAGCCGAGCCCCGCCCTAGTTAGCCGTCACGGCTCCCGTGCGCAGATCGAAACTGAAGCTGCGCTCGATGACCCCCGTGCCGCCGTCGTACGCCACCGCAAAAGCCAGTTCGAGCGAGTCCCGCGCCAGATCCTCCTCGGTGACCGTGTACACAGGAGTGAAGTACAGGGCTTCCGCGCCCGGTGCCAGATCCGCGGGCGGGAAGTCCGCCGGATTGGCGTGCGGTCCCAGGAGTACGACGCCGGTGGCCGGCTGGGTGCCCACGTTGCGGGCGCGTCCGGTGAAGGCGAGGATGTCCCCGGCTTTGTAGCCCGGAATGATCGGCCCGTAGTTGAGGTCCTGGGCTTCACGGGTTCCGAGGACCTGTGCCTGCTCCGCGGAGTAGCCTTGGCCCACTTCCTTCCAGGTCTGCACGTCCCAATCGCAGTCGTTCTCCGGGGAGATGACATGGAATTCGCCGGCGTTCTGCCACACAGCGGGTCGGCCGGGCGTGATGGAGCGCAGTTCCATGTGAAACTCGAGATGGTCGGACCGGAGCTGGGTTTCGGGTGCCCTGGCCGCACCCGCCGCCCCGGGGAGTTGCCCTGTCAACTGCTCCACCGGCACGGAAACGAAGACGATCTCGCGGTATCCCTGCCGCTCGTACAAGACGCCGATGTTGCCATCCGGAAGCCGCGCCGCCGTCGAGTAGGCCGAGCTCCCCTCGCACAGGACCAGCTTGGCGGGCCAGCTGGCCCCGTTGTCCGTGGACAGGCTGAGGACGGTGTTGCGTCGCAGGGAGGTGTCCTGGTTGTTGCTCGCGAGCAGCCAGCTGTTCGTGGCCGGGGTGGCCAAGGAAATCACGCTTGGCAGGCCGTCGAAGCGGACCAGAGAGCCGTTGTCGCTTGGGTCGGGGAGGTCGTCGACGGGTTCCAGTTGGCTCCACGTCTCTCCGCCGTCATTGGAGACTGCTGCCACCCGCCGGGGAGTGGCGCGCGAGTGCAGGAGGAGGCGGCCGTCGTCGAGGCACGCAGCCTTGTTCTCGTTGGGGCCGACCCCGCCCGGGCCCTTTCCGATGAGCGAACCGAGCGTCCAGTTCTCGCCGTGGTCGTCGCTGTACGCGGAAGCCGCCATGATTTCGCCGTCCGCGAGCGCCACGAACTGCTGCACCAGGCGCCCGGCGAACGGACCGGTGTGCATCTGGATTCCCTGCCCGGCAGCGGCGAAGATCCCCGTGATGCCGCGGTCGCGGGCACCGGTACTGCGGCCCAGCTTGAGCTGATCGGTGAGCCGCCGATGCTGCCAGGTGACGCCGTCGTCGTCGGAAAAGCTGACATCGCAATGCTGCACGTCGTCATCCGGTTCCAGGCCGCCTACCGCCTCGAAGAAACCGGCATGTGTCCCTGCGGCGTGGAACATGAAAATCCGCCCGGTCACGGCGTCCACCAGGAGGCTCGGATCGCCGTAGCCGTTGAGCCCCGAGCCGTTGCGGACTACCCGTTGTTCCTCCCAGCTGCGGCCACTGTCCGTGCTGCGCCGGAGCAGGAGATCGATCGGATTGGGCAGGTCGTCCAGGTTCGGCCGGCCGTCATAGGCGGCGAGCACTGTTCCCGCCGTGGAAACGGTCAGCGCGGGGATGCGGTACTGCCGGTAGCCTCCCGTGCCGCGCACCGCCAGGACGTGCTCGACGTCGGGACGGGCTTGGGGGAGTGCGGCACCATTGCGCTGGAGGTAGGAGGTCACACCTCCATGATACGAGATGGCGCCTTGGGTGCTTAGCTGATCCTGCGCCGGTAGGCCGCCGTGGCGAAGAAGTAGGCGAGAACGAGGATGCCGAGGCACCATGCGAGAGCGACCCATATGTCGCTGCCGATTGGCCGTTGTTCAAACAGATCCTGGATCGTGTTGACGATCGAAGTGACCGGCTGGTTCTCTGCGAAGGCGCGCACGGGACCCGGCATGGTGGCCGTGGGGACGAAAGCCGAGCTGATGAACGGCAGGAAGATCAGCGGGTAGGAGAACCCTCCGGCACCGTCCACGGACTTCGCTGTCAGGCCCGCAATGATTGCGAGCCAAGTGAGTGCCAGGGTGAACAGCGCCAGGATCCCGATGATGGCGAGCCATGCCAGCAGGCTTGCCGATGTGCGGAATCCCATGAGGAGGGCCACCACCATGATGATCACGAGTGAGAGCCCGTTGGCGACGAGGGAAGTCAGCACATGCGCCCACAGCACGGACGATCGTGCGATCGGCATGGAGTGGAACCGCTCGAAAATCCCGCTCTGCATGTCGTAGAACAAGCGAACGGCGGTGTACGCGATGCCCGATGCTATCGCGATCAGCATGATTCCCGGCAGCAGGTAGTTGACGTAGTTCTCGGTGCCTGTCCTGATGGCGCCGCCGAACACGTAGACGAACAGCAGCATGAGGGCGATCGGTGTGATCGCGGTGGTGATAATGGTGTCCGCGCTGCGGAAGATGTGACGCATGGAGCGGCCCAGCAAGACGGCCGTGTCTCCGAAGAAATGTGTGCTCATGACTGGTCCTCACTTGACGCGACCTTGCCCTCGTTGCCCACAAGTGCGAGGAAGATATCCTCCAGGGTGGGCTGCTTTTCGACGTACTCGACCTTCGCTGGCGGGAGTAGTTGCTTGAGCTCGGCGAGGGTGCCGTTCGCGATGATCCGACCGTGATGAAGGATGGCGATCCGGTCCGCGAGTTGTTCGGCCTCGTCGAGATACTGCGTGGTGAGCAGAACCGTGGTGCCGTGGTTGGCGAGCTCCTGGACCACCTGCCACACCTCGATGCGTGCTTCGGGGTCGAGTCCGGTGGTCGGCTCGTCGAGGAAGATCACCTCGGGCTGCCCGACCAGGCTCATGGCGATGTCAAGGCGACGGCGCATGCCTCCTGAATACGTGGACACCTTTCGAGATGCCGCATCGGACAGGTTGAAGCGCGCGAGAAGATCATCCGCCGCTTGGCCGGGGTCCTTCAGGTGCCGCAACCTTGCAACCAGCACCAGGTTTTCCCGACCGGACAGGATTTCATCGACTGCTGCGAATTGTCCGGTGAGGCTGATGGATTCCCGAACCCGCAGCGGGTGGGTCACGACGTCGAATCCATTGACGGTGGCCGTGCCGGCGTCCGGACTCAGCAGCGTGGACAGGATTTTCACTATCGTGGTCTTTCCTGCTCCGTTGGAGCCCAGAAGGGCGAAGATGGTGCCCGGTGCCACGTCGAAGTCCACGCCGCGCAGCACGTGCAACTCCTTGTAGGACTTTTCCATGCCCTGCACGCGGATCGCGGGTTCGCGGGTGGTGGATGCACTGGTCATGACTACCTCTCCTTCCCATCGTCTCCGGCGGCGGCGTCAATTGCCTTGACCAGGCGTTCCCGCTCCTTGTTGATCCACTGACCGCCCGTGTAGTTGCGCATGAACGTTTCGGCGAATTCCACCGGGTCGTCGCCGACGATCGAGCGGATCGGCGTTCCGTCCGCGGCGCTCTCTTCGAAAAGGTCGGTGAGATCGCCGAGCATCCGCAGCAGCACGTCGCCCTTGGTGATGGCCCCGAAGTACATCAGGTACCGTTCCAGCGCGGTCGCCGCCGCGCGATAGTCCGCGGGAAGGTGCTCCACGCGTGCCTTGTTTTGCCGGTATTGCTTCTTCTGTTCGAGCGATCCCGTGAGCTGCTCGATCCACCCTGTGGCCATGTTCACTTTCCTCCCTTTCGGAGCTGTTCCAGTCGCTCGGACAGGAAACTCCACGTATTCCAGAATTCGTCCAGTTCCTTCTCGCCCTGCTCGTTGAGCGAATAGACCTTGCGCGGCGGGCCCTTCTCGGACGGCCGCTTCTCGACATCGACAAGGCCCTTTTGCTCGATCCTGACGAGCAGCGCATACACGGTGCCCTCGGCGATCTCGGCGAAGCCCTGCCCCCGGAGCAGCGTCGTGATTTCGTACCCGTACGCGGGATTACCGGTCAGGAGGGCGAGGACGATGCCCTCCAGGGTCCCTTTGAGCATCTCCGTCATCTGCCTGCCCATCGGACACCTCCTTTCACTACTCAGTGTTACTAGCTACTGGTACATAGTACCGCTAAGTAGTGGAAGCGCAAGCCCCTATGGAAACCGCACTGAGCGCACTCAGGGCCGCTGGAACGCGCCGTCCCTCAACAGGGCCACGGCGGTCCCGGCGTCAAGTTCGGCGGCGATCTCGACGTCGTCCGCGTACCCTGCGCCGATCAACTCACGGCCGCTGGAGCAGCCCCGCAGAACCTCATGGAGCCGGGGTTCGGCAGCGTTGTACACCGCCATCGCGGCATCTGCCTCCGGCGCGAAACCTTCCCTGCCGTCCTCCGGAGTGAAGCCGCCCCGCCCTGCGGCAGCGAGCCCGGCAATGAAGGCGCCGGCTCCGATATGATCCTCCAGCGCGGGCCGGAGCGAACCGCCGGGCCATAGCTCGCCGGCCGCGATTACTGCCACCACCGCATCCGGGGGGAGTTCGGACGCCACCCAATCCGCGGTGGCCGCTGCATTACGCAGTGACACGGCCGCGATAAGGGGGACGTCCCGGGCGAGCTCGTGCGCGATGGATGAGCCGTTGGGCGAAGGCAGCACGATGCGGCTCAACATCCGTGCGTCCCGCAAGCTCGACGGCGACAGGCTCAGTCCGCCTCCACCCCGCGGACCAGCCAGCTGGGCATCATGGTGGGCGGCGAAATCCTCGGCCCCGGCGTCCTTCCACGGATACGGGAACACCATGGCGCCCCGGTCGACGGCGACACTGACGCATGTGGTGAAGGAGAGGACGTCAACCACGACGGCGAGGTCCGCTCCGGACGCGACCGCACGGGCGCCGTCGAGCCCCCATTCAAACCTCACCGTGAACGGAAGCTGCCGGTGCACCGTCCCCGCCGTGGTCATGACAGTTCGGCCTCCAGGTTGCGGCGGGCGGCCTCGAGCCACAGGCTTTTGGCGCGTTCACTGTGGAAGAGCGGATCCAAGGCGAGCAGCTGGCGGACGACGGCGGCCCGGCCCGCGGCGAAGTCGGCATCGCCGACGTGGGCGTAGTCCTCGCGGACAGCAGCCAGGTAGCGCGCGTAAGCCGCGGGTTCCGCGCCGAGGATGGACAGATCGGCGTCGCACAAGAGGGCACCGGCGTGGTCTCCCGGTACGGGGTTGTGGGTGGAGGTCAGCCTGACCAGCCGGGCAACGTCGTCGATCACTGGCCCGGGAAGTCCCGCAATGGCCAGCCGGTCTTCAGCCAGCCTGGCAGACTGCTCTTCGTCCTGCCCTGCGATTCCCTCGTAGACGGCGTCGTGGAACCACGCGGCCAAAGTCACCGAGCGCGCGGGCGGCCCGGGTTCGGTGAGGAGATCCAAGGCTTCCAGGACCGCCAGCAAATGCGTGCGGCTGTGGTACTTCCGATGGTCCTCGCCCCAGCGTTCGAGCAGCTCGAAACCCAGTTCCTCATGTCCCGGAAGTATCGAATTCCAGCGCTCCAGCAAGGGCACGGTGAGGGCCTTGCTGCGTTGGCGGGCGGGGATCCGCAAGCCGCTCGCGATCAATTTCCGCACCAAAATCCGGGCCTCCACGGGGATGGCACCTGCGGACAGGAGGTCCTGGTAGCGGCGTTCCGGGACGTCGTAGTGGTCGCCGTCGAAGGCGCGCTCGGGAATCCCCGCGGCCTCGGCGAAGGCATGCAGCTCCTCGAGCGAGGTGTCAGAGACGAGGTGGGAGAACACGGTCCCGTGCGCGGGCCACAGCGGCGGATCAACGTAGACGGCCATGGCCTGCGCCCAAGAAACTACGGGTTTTTTCGGGTGGCTACCGCTGAGAGCGCGGTCAGGCCCTTTTCGAAGTCGCCGCCCACCATCTTCTCCATGTTCATGAACAAAGCGAAGATTTTGCCGAGGCCCTTGTTCTCGCCGGTCATAGTCCAGGTGACACGGGTGCCGTCCCCTTCGGGCACGAACGTGAACCCCGTGGGGTTGACGGCCTTCATCGGCTTGGTGAATTCAAGGCGGATGTCGATCTTGCCGGGCTCCTCCGAGCCGACGATTTCCATGGTTCCGGTGCCGGCCTTGTTGTTGCCGCTCCAGGCATACTTAGCTCCGACGCCGGACTCGTTGCCCGAGTAGCTCCGGCTCAGCTTGGGGTCAACGGCTTCCCACGGAGACCATTTGGTCCACTCGTGGAAGTTGTTGACGAAGGGGAAGATGTCGGAGGGCGCGGCGGGGATCAGCGCATTGCGAGTGACTGTGAAGGGTGCCATGTGCATATCGTACGGTGCTTTGTCGGGATCGTGGGTGCGGGCCGCGCGCTGCGTTCCGGCACGCAGCCCACGGCCCGGACCCACGGTTTCGACGGCGGGTGCCGCCGCGGGTGCTGCGTTACATGCCCGGGATGTCGAGCGCTTCGTAGACGGTGATCGAGGCTTCGGGTGCCATGAGGAAATGGGGGTGGCCTTCGAGGAGCTTCAGGGCTCCGTCCATGTCCTCGGCCTGCAGGACGCTGTAACCGCCCACTCCGGTCTCTGCATCGGATACTCCGGAGTTCCCGACCACCTTGCCGCCGCCGAGTGGCGTGCCAAGATCGGCAATCCCGTCGCCGGCTTTCGCGGCCCAGTCCATCCACAGCTTCATGCCTTCGGCTGCTGCTTCGGGGGTGCTGTCAGCCATGGCCGATTCTGCCGATTGCGGTGCATTGTAGAGAACGACGAACTTCTTCATTGCGTGTCCTTTTTCTCATGCTCGCCAGGGGGTGTTCCGCCCGGTCACACCTGATCCTAGGGCTACGAGTCGGAAACAGCGAGGGGCTTTTCAACGTAAGCGGTGAAGGCTATGGACAGCGGTTTCGCCGTCGGCAAACATGGAGCAGGAGGTATGATTCGTCAAAGTTGAGCATAGTAGACTCAACTTTGAGAAACAGTCGTCTTCCCGAGAGGAGCTCTTCCATGGACGTCAAATTCACCACCAAGAGCCAGGAGGCTCTTTCCGCAGCGGCCATGAACGCTTCGACCGCCGGAAATCCGCAGCTGGAGCCGGCTCACCTACTCAAAGCGCTCATGGACCAGCGCGAGGGCGTCGCCGTTGCGCTGTTGCGCGCCACTGGAGCGGACCCGGATGCCGTGAGCGTTCAGGCGAGTTCGGCCATCAAGGCCCTGCCGTCGTCGTCGGGCAGTTCCGTGCAGCAAGCGCAGCTTTCCCGTCCTTCCATGCAGGCCATCCAGGCCGCCCAGAACGAGGCTGAGAAGCTCGGCGACTCCTTCGTGTCCACTGAGCACCTCCTCTTGGGGCTCTCTGCCGGTAGCGACGCCGTAGGGAAGCTACTGCGCGACGCCGGCGCCTCCCACCAAGCGCTCCTCGCCGCCCTGCCGGGTGTCCGTGGCGACCGGAAAGTCACCTCACAAGACCCGGAAAACACCTTCCAGGCCCTCGAGAAATACGGTATGGACCTCACAGCCGTCGCGCGCTCCGGCAAGCTGGATCCCGTGATCGGGCGGGACAGCGAAATCCGACGGGTCGTCCAGGTCCTGAGCCGCCGCACCAAGAACAACCCCGTGCTGATCGGTGAACCCGGCGTCGGCAAGACCGCCGTCGTCGAAGGGCTCGCCCAACGCATGGTGGCCGGCGACGTCCCGGAAAGCCTGCGGGGCAAGACCCTGATCGCGCTGGACCTCGCGTCCATGGTGGCCGGAGCGAAGTACCGCGGCGAATTCGAGGAACGGCTCAAGGCGGTGCTGGAGGAGATCAAGAACTCCAACGGGCAGATCGTCACGTTCATCGACGAAATCCATACGGTGGTGGGCGCCGGTGCTACCGGCGAAAGCGCCATGGACGCAGGCAACATGCTCAAGCCAATGCTGGCCCGCGGCGAGCTGCGGCTCATCGGTGCCACCACCCTGGATGAGTACCGCGAGAATGTCGAGAAGGACCCTGCCCTGGAACGCCGCTTCCAGCAGGTCTACGTGGGTGAGCCGAGCGTGGAGGACACCATCGGGATTCTCCGCGGCCTCAAGGAACGGTACGAGGCCCACCACAAGGTGGCCATCGCCGACTCCGCCTTGGTAGCCGCCGCCACGCTCTCCAACCGCTACATCTCGGGCCGGCAGTTGCCTGACAAGGCCATCGACCTCGTGGACGAGGCCGCGTCCCGGCTGCGCATGGAAATCGACTCGGCTCCCGAGGAGATCGACCAGCTTCGCCGTGCCGTGGACCGTCTCACCATGGAGGAATTGGCCCTCGCCCGCGAGACTGACGCGGCCTCCATCGAACGACTCGCTGCGCTGCGCGCGGACAAGGCGGACAAGAAGGAAGCCCTGGCGGCATTGAACGCCCGTTGGGAATCCGAGAAGGCCGGGCTCAACCGTGTCGGTGACCTCAAGGCAAAAATCGACGAATTACGTTCGGCCGCCGAAAAGTACCAGCGCGAAGGCGACCTTGAAGCTGCCTCGCGCATTCTCTACGGCGAACTGCCCGCGTTGGAGCGCGAGCTCAGCGCAGCCGCCGAGGAAGAGTCAGCCCGGGAAGCGCGGGGTGAAGCGAAGCCCGCCCTGATGGTCGCGGACGAAGTCACGGCGGACGATATCGCCGAGGTCATTTCGGCCTGGACGGGCATCCCCGCCGGCCGCATGCTGCAGGGAGAATCCCAGAAGCTGCTGCACATGGAAGAGGAGATCGGAAAGCGGCTGATCGGCCAGTCCAAGGCTGTGGCTGCTGTCTCCGACGCCGTCCGACGCGCCCGTGCGGGCATCAGCGACCCCAACCGCCCGACGGGTTCGTTCCTGTTCCTGGGCCCCACCGGCGTCGGCAAAACCGAGCTCGCCAAGGCACTCGCGGACTTCCTGTTCGACGACGAACGCGCCATGGTGCGGATCGACATGTCCGAGTACGGGGAGAAGCACTCCGTGGCCCGGCTGGTCGGCGCCCCTCCCGGATACGTGGGCTACGAGGAAGGCGGGCAGCTGACTGAGGCGGTCCGCCGCCGCCCATACTCCGTGATCCTGCTCGACGAGGTGGAGAAGGCCCACCCGGAAGTGTTCGACATCCTCCTGCAAGTGCTCGACGACGGTCGCCTCACCGACGGGCAGGGCCGCACTGTGGACTTCCGGAACACCATCCTGGTGTTGACCTCCAACTCGGGCAGCCAGTTCCTTGTGGATCCAACGCTGGACGCCACGGCGAAGCGGAATGCGGTCATGGCCGTGGTCAACGCGTCCTTCAAGCCGGAGTTCCTCAACCGGCTCGACGAGATTGTCCTGTTCGATCCGCTCAGCGTGGACGAGCTCGCCAGGATCGTCGAGCTGCACGTGGACGAGCTGACCAAGCGGCTGCACGACCGCCGGCTCACCCTTGAGGTCAGTGACGGCGCCCGTGCCTGGCTCGCGATGTCCGGTTACGATCCCGCGTACGGCGCCCGTCCGTTGCGACGGCTGGTCCAACGCGAGATCGGCGACCGCTTGGCCAAGGAGATCCTCGCCGGAGAGATCGCGGACGGCGACACGGTACTGGTGGACACCGCGGCCGACGTCGACGAACTCACCATCGAGGGGCTCGAAGCTTTGACAGGTCCCGACGGCGGGGCCCCGGCGGGTAGCGGCCTGACGGTGAGGCGGAAGGACTAACTGCGGCCGACTGGCCTGGCCGCCGGGACGGCCGGATGGACTACTTTTGCAGCACGGATTCCTTGAGTGTGTTCCCCGAGTTCACCACGATGAAGCAGTCCACGCGGCGGTCGCCGTTGTCCCAGCTGGTGGCGCTCGGGTACACGTTCTGCTGCAGGAGCGCGTACTTCGTGGAGGCCTCGTTGAGCATCACATCACGGCAGATTTCGCGGCCTTTGTCACGCAAGGCAGTGGCGCCGGGGAAGGTGTCGTCAGCCTTGTACCGGAAGATGGCGCCCAGCTGGGCCGAGTGATCGGTGGTGCAGTCCACCACTTTGGACTTGGTGGCGTTGGAGTCGAAATCGGCGAAGCAATCGCCCAGCTGGTAGTCCTTTGCCTCGACGTCCGCGGGGAGGGGGCCGCGGCTGGTGGACGTGGCCGGTACGGGGGTGGGCGCGGCCACCGGATGGTTGGCCAAGGCTCCAACGAGGACCCAGATCACTACCCCGATGAGGATCAATACAGCCAGCACAATGCCGCCAATGATGAGCCGATACCGCGTTATGGCGTCCAGGGCAGTCCGCAGGGACGAGCCTTTTTCGGAGGGAAAGCCGTCCTCGGGCCCGGTTTCGCCAGGCATGCCGGTATCCGGGTAATTGCCCGAAGTCCCCGGATACCCGGTCCCTGAACCAGGGTCTACCGGCGACTCGTTGTCGCCTGCACCGTTTTTGCCCGGGATCGTGTTGTCCTGGCCCATGTCTGAGTTTGCTGCCTTTCATGCGTGCGGCCCGATATTAGGGCGACTCTACCCAAGTTTTTCATGCCAATGAATGGAGATACTGCCAAGTGGAACTGTGACGCCGCTTTCGCGAAGGTCGTGGCACGCAGTTGCTCCAGAAAGCATGTAATCTAGACATACGACAAATTGACCAAACATTCCGGGGCCTCACCGATCGCCAAGGTGACCACCTCCGGTCCAAGTACAAAAGGGGGTCACGCCATGGGGCGCGGCCGTCAAAAGGCAAAAGCTACCAAGCAGGCTCGGGACATCAAGTACTACTCCCCGAACACTGACTATTCGGCCCTTCAGCGGGAGCTGACTGGGCCATCAAGTCGTGCGACGAGCCGATTCGCGGACGATCCGCCGGAGCCGGACTACTCGGCTTACGAGGACAAGTACGCACAGGACTTGGAAGACGATGACGACGAGGTAGACACCCGCCGTATCGGATAGCTGTAGCAACAATCAGGTGCCTTTCGGCATCGAGTTGCGTACCGCCGTCGTACACGAAGTCATTTAGCATCCCCAGATGCCTCCCGAAACACAGAGCCCGTAGGGCGCGCCATGATTGGCGTGCGCTACGGGCCTTTTCGTTTCCCTTTTGCCGGACCAAGGCGTTTTCTAGGACAAAACGGTGTAAATCCCCGGCGGGTGATGTCCGTCCCGGGATCGTCTTCGCTCGGATGTCGGATTCTGCTTAATCATTCGAATGGATAAATTCCGGGCCCGCGGAATCACGGGACCGGCAACTTCGGCGAAGAGAATGATCCAGCAGAATCCGACGGTGTCCATAGATCCTCGAACTAGTGTCCTGCGCCTGAAATTCGCTTCGTAATTATAGAATGGGGTATGGCGAACGTTGGACGGCCGAAGGCCCCACTGGAACTGTCGGATGAAGAGCGGGAAACGCTGTCCCGGTGGGCCCGCAGGTCCAAGTCGGCACAGGCGCTGGCCACGCGCTCCAAGATCGTGCTGGGCAGCGCCGAGGGCCTGAGCAACATGGACGTGGGCGTCCGGTGCGGAGTCGAACCTCATACGGTAGCGAAGTGGCGGCGCCGTTTCCTGGAGCGCCGGCTGGACGGGTTGGTCGATGATCCCAGACCCGGCCGTCCTGCAAGTATCACCAGCGATCAGGTCGAGGATGTCGTGGTTGCGACGCTGGAATCGACGCCGAAGAACGCCACGCACTGGTCAAGGGCGAAGATGGCTGAGCGGTCGGGTCTGTCGAAGTCCACGATCGGGCGGATCTGGAAGGCGTTCGAGCTCAAGCCCCACCGCGCAGACGGGTTCAAGCTCTCGAACGACCCCTTCTTCGTGGAGAAGGTGTACGACGTCGTGGGTCTGTACCTGAATCCGCCCGAATCAGCCGTGGTGCTCAGTGTGGATGAGAAGTCGCAGGTCCAGGCTCTGGCCCGGTCCCAGCCGGCCTTCCCAATGATGCCAGGGATGCCGGAGAAGCGGACCCACGACTACGTCCGGCACGGGACCACAACCCTGTTCGCGGCGCTGAACACCGCGGACGGGTCCGTGATCTCCAGCCTGCACCGCAAACACCGGGCCATCGAATTCAGGAAGTTCCTGGCCAAGATCGACGCTCAGGTCCCCGAGGGCCTGGACGTGCACCTGATCTGCGACAACTACCAGACCCATAAGACGCCTGTTGTGAAGACGTGGCTGCAGAACCACCCGCGTTTCCACATGCATTTCACTCCGACTTACTCATCCTGGCTGAACCAGGTCGAGCGGTTCTTCGGATTCGTCACTGAAGACCTCCTGCGCCGCAGCGACCACCGCAGCGTCCAGGCGCTCGAGTCCGACATCCGCAAATGGGTCAGTGAATGGAACACCAACCCCACACCCTTCACCTGGACCAAGACGGCAGAACAGATTCTCGAATCAATCGGCCGACTTCTGAACCGAATTTCAGGCGCAGGACACTAGCTTCGCTTACCGGAAGCCATTGCCAGGCGACAGCGGCGATCAGGCAGCAACACGAACCGACGCAGATCCCTATAACCCCAAGGCGTTTTTTTCGGCAGTTCTGTAGGTGTTGATAGTGCGCTCTCGAAAGTTGTTGACAGAATGCGTTAGTGGCGGCTAACGTATTAATCATGCTCGACCCACTGGAAGTTGCCGCGGAGCCGAATAGGCGGCGTCTGTTGCACCTGCTTGCGGCGGGAGAGCGCACCGTGACGGAGCTGGCACTCGAATTCACGGTGAGCAGATCCGCCATCTCGCAGCACTTGTTGCTGCTGGAGCAGGTAGGCCTCGTTGCTGCCCGCAAAGAAGGACGCAACCGCTTCTACCGCTTGGACAACGCCGGCATGAGAGAACTCCGGATGCTTTTCGAGCAGTTCTGGACCGCGGAGCTGGACATGCTCGTCGCTGACGCACAAAACTTCACCACCGACCGCCTTCAAACAACAGAGGAATCATCATGATTTACGACAAGACCGTTCTTCTTCCCCTCAACGTCGACCAGGCGTTCGAACTCATCACGCAGCCTGCACGCCTCCGCCGCTGGCAGACCGTTGCCGCACGCGTCGACCTGAAGGTCGGCGGCGAGTACCGCTGGACCGTTACTCCGGGCCATCACGCAGCCGGAACCTTCATCGAAATCGAACCGGGCAAGCGCGTGGTCTTCACGTGGGCCTGGGAGCAGCCTGAGGCCCCGGCGGACAACGTCTCCACCGTAGCCATCACCCTTGAGCCGGCCGACGGCGGGACCACCGTGCGCTTCGTGCACGAAGGCCTTCCGACGCCGGAAGCCGTCGCAGCCCACTCCGAGGGCTGGAACCACTACCTCGACCGTCTCCTCGCCGAGGCCTCCACGGGCGACGCAGGTGCCGACGAATGGGCCGCGGCCCCTGCCGATCTCAACGAGCTCACTTCTGCGGACGCCACGCTTGCCGTCGTACAGCGCGTGCTGGCGCACGTCACCGAAGCCGACGCGCAGACCCAGACTCCGTGCGCCGATTTCAACGTGTCGCAGTTGCTTGACCACCTTGCCGGCTCGATTGTTAGCATCGCCAAGGCCCTGGGTGCCGAAGTAGCCGACGACGCCGGAAAGTCGCCTGAAGTGCGCATCGCCGACCTCGCCCAGCCCACGCTGGAAGCTTTCTACCGCCGCGGCCTCGAAGGCACCATCGACATGGGCTTCGCCGAATTGCCGGCCGCGATAGTCGCCTCCATCCTCAACCTCGAGTTCCTCGTTCACGCTTGGGACTTCTCCAAGGCCCTGGGCCTTGAGTTGTCGGTTGCGGATGAGCTCACCGACTACGTTGAGGTCCTCGCGCAGAACACCATCAGCGAGCAGGTCCGCGCAAGCGGCAGCTTCGCCCCGGCCCAGGAAGTCGCAGAGACGGCATCCAGCCTGGAGCGCCTGGTCGCTTTCACGGGCCGGGCAGTTCACGCTTAGGGCCTTCGACGCCGCTGGCTGTTGTCAGTGTCGGACCCCCGTACTACGTTGAACGTGGTATCCGCTGGCGTAAGCCGGCTACTCAACGAAGGGATAGCAATGCCGCAGGTTGATAGCTACAAGCAGGGAACTCCGTGTTGGGTGGACCTGTCGTCGTCGGACGTCGAGGCTTCCAAGGCCTTCTATGGTGATCTGTTCGGCTGGGAATTGGACGCGATGGATGCCGGTAACGGCATGACCTACTACATGGCCAAGCTGCAGGACCGCTACGTTGCGGGCATGATGCAGCAGATGCCGGACATGGCTGCGGCCGGTGCGCCGTCCTACTGGGCCAACTACCTCGCCGTCGATTCGGTCGACGAGGCTGCTGAGCGCGCGGCGGTGGCGGGTGGCAACATCCTCTTCCCGCCGGACAGCGTCCCCAACGGGAGTGGCCGGATGTTCTTCGCCGCCGATCCGACGGGTGCGCAGATTGGTTTCTGGGAGGCCGGAAGCCACCACGGCGCCGGGTTGGTCAATGAACCGGGCACGGTGGTCTGGAGCGAGCTGCAGACAAACGACGTCCCCAAGGCCGTGGCCTTTTACGAATCCGTGACGGGATGCTCCAGCGAGACGGCCGCGGCCGGCGATCTGCAGGAATACACCCAGTTCGTGGTGGACGGGAAGTCCGTGGCCGGCGCCATGAAGCAGCCTATGGAGGGCGTGCCGCCGTTCTGGATGACCTACTTCAATGTTGCGGACGTGAACGAATCCGTGGCTAAGGCCGTGGAACTCGGGGCCCAGGTCTTCGCGCCTGCCTTCGATGTCCCCGGTGTCGGCCGCATGGCAGTCCTCGGCGATCCCGCCGGAGCAGCCTTTAGCGTGATGGCCGGCGAAAGTGCCTAAATAAATCGAGTGCCCACCCAACTGCCGGATCGGCAATTGGGTGGGCACTCTTTTGCGTTAAGAACGCTTAAGCGTAGGCGTTCACGAGGCGCACGGCGCCGCCGTCGACACCCTTGGCGCCCTGGACGTAGTCCGGGCCGCTCTTGATGATCGAGTCGGAGTCTACGGCCACGGTACCCATGACCCACGACGGCAGGCCGCGTTCGTTGAGGCGGGCCACAGCGGCGTCGGCGATTTCGGGCGACACGATGGCCACCATGCCGACGCCGAGGTTGAGCGTGCGCTCAAGGTCGGCCAGCGGCACATTCCCGAGCTCGGAAACAAGCTTGAAGATGGCGGGCAGTTCCCACGTGGCGCGGTCAACCGTGGCCACGAGGCCCTGCGGCAGGACGCGGGCCAGGTTGGCCGCGAGGCCGCCGCCGGTGACATGGCTGAAGCCGTGCACGGCTCCGGGCGCAGCACTCAGGCCGCTCACCGGGAAGGCGCGGGCCAGGTCCAGGCAGTCGGCGGCGTAGACCCGGGTGGGCTCGAGCAGTTCTTCGCCCAGGGTGCGGCCGAGTTCGGAGACCTGGCGGTCCAGGGCCCAGCCGGCGTGGTTGATCACGCGGCGAACCAGGGAGTAGCCGTTGGAGTGCAGGCCCGAGGAGGCCATGCCGATCACGACGTCGCCGGCGCGGACGCGGTCCGGGCCAAGCAGGGCGTCGGCTTCGACAACGCCGGTAGCTGCACCCGCGACGTCGTACTCGTGCTCACCGAGCAGGCCCGGGTGCTCAGCGGTTTCGCCGCCCACCAGGGCAGTGCCCGCCACGGAACACGCTGCCGCGATGCCGCGGACGATGTCCGCGATGCGCTCGGGGACAACCTTGCCGCACGCGATGTAGTCGGTCATGAATAGCGGCTCCGCGCCGACTACAACGATGTCGTCCACCACCATCCCGACCAGGTCGAAGCCGATGGTGTCGTGGATGTCCATGGCCTGGGCGATGGCGACCTTGGTGCCGACGCCGTCCGTGGACGTGGCCAGCAGGGGCCTCTTGTACGTGAGCAGCTTGGAGACGTCGTACAGGCCCGCGAAACCGCCGACGCCGCCGAGTACCGAGCTGTTGTGGGTCGCCTTGACGGCGTCCTTCATGAGTTCGACGGCGCGGTCTCCCGCTTCGACGTCGACGCCGGCGGACGCATAGGTGATGCCGGTGGTGTTCTCAGCGGCGGAGGATGCGGAGGTCATACAGACTCTTTCTTATCGGCGTCGGTCAGCAGGTTCTCAAACTCGGCGTCGGGTCCGGGATCGCAGCCCGTGGCGCCGGGCTTGTTGGCCGGGTCTTCCGAGTCCGCGGTCACGGCTTCGGCGGAGATGCCCGACGTCGGCAGCCCGCCGAGGTCGGTGCGCTCCAGGAGGTTCTTGCCCAGTTTGTCCGAACCCGGAAGTGCGATGGGGTACTGGCCCGTGAAGCAGGCGGTACAGAGGCGTTCCCGCGGCTGCTGGGTAGCGCCGATCATGCCGTCTTCGGAAATGTAGGCCAGCGAATCCGCTCCAATGGCCTGGGAGATTTCCTCGATCGTGGCACCGTTGGCGATCAGTTCAGCGCGGGACGCGAAGTCGATGCCGTAGAAGCAGGGCCACTGGACGGGTGGGGAGGAGATCTTGATGTGGACGGCTGCGGCGCCGGCCTCGCGGAGCATCCGGACGATGGCGCGCTGGGTGTTTCCGCGGACGATCGAGTCATCGACCACCACCACGCGCTTGCCGCGGATTACGGATTCGAGGGCGTTGAGCTTGAGCCGGATGCCGAGCTGGCGCAGGGTCTGCGAGGGCTGGATGAACGTGCGGCCCACGTAGGAATTCTTGACGAAGCCGTGCGCGAACGGGATGCCGGATTCCTCGGCGTAGCCCACCGCGGCCGGAGTTCCGGACTCGGGGACCGGTATGACGATGTCCGCTACCTGGGTGTTTTCGCGGGCCAACTGGCGGCCCATCTCCACGCGGGACTCATACACGGAGCGCCCGGCAATCGAAGCGTCGGGACGCGCAAGGTACACGTACTCGAAGACGCAACCGGCCGGCGTCGCTTCCGCAAAGCGCTGGGAACGGACGCCGCTCTCGTCAATGGCGATGAATTCGCCGGGCTCGATCTCGCGGATGAAGCTCGCGCCGACGGTTGCCAGGGCGGACTGCTCGGAGGCGACAACCCAGCCGCGTTCGAGGCGGCCAAGGCACAGGGGGCGGATGCCGAAGGTATCGCGGGCGGCGTAGAGGGTGCCTTCGTCCATGAACACGAAGCAGAAGCCGCCTCGGATCTTGGGGAGCAGCTCAAGCGCGGTCTGTTCGAGGGTCTTGCCCTCTTCGCCTTCGAGGAGGGCCGTGACCATGGCGGTATCCGAGGTGTTGCCCTGCTTCATTTCACCGGTCAACTGACCTCCGTTGAGCTCGAGGATCATTTCCCGGAGCTCAGCAGTGTTAGTCAGGTTGCCGTTGTGCGCGAGGGCAACGGTGCCGGTGGCGGTTGCGCCCAGGGTGGGCTGTGCGTTTGCCCAGTGGCTTGCTCCGGTGGTGGAGTAGCGGCAGTGGCCGACGGCAAGGTGCCCGGTGAGGGTGTTCAGGGTTGTCTCGTCGAAGACCTGGGACACGAGGCCCATGTCCTTGTAGACATTGATGCGCTTGCCGTCACTGGTAGCAATACCAGCCGATTCTTGTCCGCGGTGCTGCAACGCATACAGCCCGTAATAGGTGAGTTTTGCTACTTCTTCGCCCGGCGCCCAGACCCCGAAGACGCCACAAGCGTCCTGAGGTCCTTTTTCGTCGGGGAGAAGATCATGAGAAAGTTTTCCGTCGCCACGTGCCACTGGTCAATTGTCGCATGATGTTGGCATGGTACTTTCCCTCACGCGACATTGTGACCGGGATCCTATGCCTCGGCGTCGTCCTCTGTCGGGCTGGGTACGGACTCGACGACGGCTCGCCGGGAGCGCCGCACGCTGACCTTGTCCAGGACGAGGGCCGCGATGGCACCGAGCAGCACGCCGCCCGCGGCAAAGGTCACAAGGAAGAAACCGAAGACCGCCCCGGTGTCGAAACTCTCGTCGCCGGGGATCCCGTAGGCCACGAACGCGGCAACGATGATGCCGAGCACCCCGCCCAGGCCCATGAATGGAACGAACTTCGGCGCACGGCGGACCGTGATCCCGCGGCGTTCGGGGGTGCCGCCCTCTGACGTAGCGTCGCGTGCCGTGCTGTTGTGTGACGTGCCGCTTTGTGACGTGCCGTCGACGTTCGAGTCCTCAGAAACCATGCCTTCCAGCCTACCGTTTCGAGGAGGTTGGTTTGTGGTCTGAAGTCAGACCATTGACAGAACGGTGTGAAGTGGGTCACTATCGATGCGAGCGGTGTCGGCCCGTTCCCCCCTTCCGTTTAGAAAGAGAATAATCATGAGTGATCGTTCTACGGCAGCGAAGGTGCAGGCTGTGCAAGACGCAGATGCTGCGGCCCTCGCCGAGCTTGGCTACAAGCAAGAGCTACATCGCGGCATGTCCGGCTTCTCCAACTTCGCAGTCTCGTTTTCCATCATTTCGATCTTGGCTGGCTGCATTACCTCCTTCAGCATTGCGCTCAAGTCCGGTGGCCCGGCTGCCATCAACCTGGGTTGGCCAATCGTTGGCCTCTTGGTCCTGTGCGTGGCCCTCTCCATGGCCGAGGTTTGTTCGCGGTACCCCACAGCCGGTGGCCTCTATTTCTGGGCCGGCAGGCTCGCCAAACGCAACAAGAGGGCCTGGGCCTGGTACGTCGGCTGGTTCAATTTCCTCGGTGAAGTGGCCGTCACGGCCGCAATCGACTTTGGCTGTGCCACAACAATGATGGCTTTTGCGGCGCTGACTTTCGGCGTCGAGCCCACCGCCGGCGCGACGTTTGCCCTGTTCGTCGTCCTGATGATCATCCACGCCCTGCTCAACAGCTTCGGCGTCAAGATTGTCAGTTTCCTGTCCAATGTCTCCGCCTGGTGGCACATCGTGGGCGTCGCGATTATCGTGGCGGCGCTGTGGATCATGCCCACGAGCCACCAGTCCTTCGACTGGACAATGACGGCGTGGCACAACGAAACCGGCTTCACCTTCGGACCGTACGTCTTCCTCATGGGCCTGCTCATGTCGCAGTACACCTACACCGGCTACGATGCTTCGGCCCACGTTGCCGAAGAGACCAAGAACGCAGCCATCGCGGCTCCCAAGGGGATTGTCATGAGCGTGGTCATCTCCATCATTGGTGGCTGGATTCTGCTCTACTCACTCGTCGCTGCCATCCCGAACGGTTCAGAGGACGGCCTGACCACCCTTGGTGCCACGCCAACCGGCTTGCCGCCGGCACAGATTTTCCTGGACGCACTGGGCAACCCAGGGGTAGCGAAGTTCCTGCTCGCCATCGTGGTGGGCGCACAGTTCTTCTGCGGCATGGCGTCAGTGACTGCCAACTCACGCATGACCTACGCCTTCTCCCGCGACAATGCCCTGCCGGGCTCCCGCATCTGGGCCAAAGTCAACACCCGGAGCGGCACCCCCACAAATTCCATCTGGCTCTGCGTTGGCTGCGCGATTGTGCTCGCTTCACCCGCCCTGTTCAACACAACCGCGTATTTTGCGGTGACGAGCGTTGCCGTCATCGGCCTCTACATCGCGTACATCACCCCGGTGTTGCTCCGCAGGCTCAACAAGAATTTCACCCCTGGCCCGTGGCACCTGGGCAAGTGGAGTCCCATCATCAACTGGGTAGCGATTGTGTGGGTCGCCATCATCGTGATTCTCTTCGTCCTCCCGCCCGTCGCAGACATCACTATCGACACCTTCAACTACGCGCCGATCGCCGTCGTGGTCGTCTTCCTTCTCGCCACAGTGCTTTGGTACACCACGGGGCGTCGGACGTTCATGACGAGCGCCGAACAGGAGCATCTGACGATCGACGCGGATAAGCTGCTCAACTAGCACAACCATGGGCCGCCGGCGGTTCTTCGCCGGCGGCCTCCCAGCCAGGAAGGTCGCCATGTTCCTCGTTGAACCGATTGAATCCCCCCTACTGGAGACGGTCTTGCTCCCCGCGCGTGGACATATGGCCTTCGAGTCATGCGTCGAGCACTTGGGATCGGCAATTCAGCTGGGGATCTTCAAAACCGGCGAACGCCTCCCGCCCGAGCGCGACCTGGCCGAGCGTATGCAGGTCTCCCGGGCCACGCTGCGCGAAGCGATCAGCGCGTTGCGCGCAGCCGGCTTCGTCACGACCGTCCGGGGGAGGGGCGGCGGAACCATCGTCGAACCGGTCGGCAACGCCCGTCCTCCGGAGCGTCTAGGCAACAAGGACCGGCAGGAGGAAATCAGCGACATCCTCATCTTCCGTTCGGTGATTGAACCCGGGGCCTGCCAGCGGGCGGCCTCGATGCGGCTCAGCGAGGATCAGCGCCGGCTTCTGATTGACTCGTTGGCCGAGGTCGAAAACGCGGGTTCACCGGTGGAATACAGGCAAGCGGACGCCCGCCTTCACTTGGCTTTCTCCGCTGTTGCGGGATCATCTGAACTCAACAAAGCCAGCACTACCATCCAGACAAAGATCCACGAATTCCTCGCGGAAATCCCCTTTCTGCAGCGGAATATCGAACATTCAAACCAAGAACATCGATTGATAGTGCAGGCCATCCTCGACGGCGAGCCTGCAGCGGCCCGAAGCGTCATGGAATTGCACTGCGAGTCCACTGCCGCACTACTCAAGGGACTACTGAAATGAGCAGCACCATGAACGACATTTCGAACACCGTGGATTCCACCGTTCACCCTCGCAATGACCGTATGCTCACCGTTGAGCAACTCAAGGCGCAGATTGGCGAGGGCGCCATAGACACCGTGATTCTCGGCTTCACCGACATGCAGGGCAGGCTTCAGGGCAAGCTCCTTCACGCGCAATTCTTCCTGGATTCCGTCCTGGAGCATGGCACTGAAGGCTGCAATTACCTCCTCGCCGTTGACACCGAAATGAATACTGTAGATGGCTATGACATTTCCTCGTGGGAAAAGGGCTATGGAGACATGCTCTTCGACATGGATTTGGACACCATCCGCGTCCTTCCCTACCGCGAGGGGAGTGCGCTGATCCAGTGCGATTTGTCCATGACCGACGGCACTCCGGTCTCCGTTTCACCCCGCGCCATGCTCAAGCGCCAGACGGCCAAGGCGGCCGAGCACGGTTGGAAGGCACTTGCCGGAACCGAGCTCGAGTTTGTGGTCTACAACGACTCCTACGAGCAGGCATGGGACCTGGACTACAAGCACCTCACTCCTGCCAATCAATACAACGTGGACTACTCGCTCCTGGGATCCGGTCGTGTGGAACCCCTGCTTCGCAGGATCCGGAACGAGATGTACGCAGCCGGGATGACCGTGGAATCCGCCAAAGGTGAATGCAACTTCGGCCAACACGAGATCGCGTTCAAGTACGACGAAGTGGTCACCACGGCGGACAACCATTCCGTCTACAAGACCGCGGCCAAGGACATCGCCCATGACATGGGCCAGTCCATTACCTTCATGGCCAAGCCCAACGAGCGCGAGGGCAATTCCTGCCACATCCACCTGTCCCTTCGCGGACTGGACGATGAGCTGGTCTTCTGGGACAAGGCAAGCGGCGCCCGCACTAAAACCTACGATCACTTCATTGCCGGAGTCCTCGCCACGATGCGGGAATTCACGCTCTTTTACGCTCCCAACATCAACTCCTACAAGCGGTTCGTCAAAGGCTCGTTCGCTCCGACGGCGGTGGCGTGGGGCCTCGACAACCGCACCTGCTCGGTGCGCCTCGTGGGGCATGGCCAGAGCGCCCGGCTGGAAAACCGGCTGCCGGGTGGCGACGTCAACCCGTACTTGGCATTGTCGGCCATGCTTGCCGGCGGGCTTTACGGAATCGAAAATGAGCTCGAACTCGAACCGACAACCATTGGCAGCGCCTACACCTCGGGCGCTCCCACTGTGCCGACGACGATGCGGGAAGCGCGGGATCTGTTCGCCAACTCCGTGATCGCCAAGGAAGTCTTCGGTGAGGAAGTGGTGCGGCACTACGTCAACTACGCCGACGTCGAACTGGCAGCATTTGAGTCCGCCATCACGGACTGGGAGCTCCGCCGCGGTTTCGAAAGGCTGTAGGGGCGATGACTAGGAATCAGACGCCGGCTCCAGATCCAGTCCGACGGCCTCGGATCGCCCTGACCACCTACCTGCAGGACGCGAAATGGGGGGATTGGGACGCGCGGGCAGCGGTGCTTCCGGGAACATATTTGGAGGCCGTCGTGGCGGCGGGCGGCACACCCCTTCTTCTGCCGCCTATCGGCACGGATACCTCCGTACTTGACCTCGTGGATGGCCTGATTGTGGTGGGAGGCAGCGACGTCGACCCCGGAAATTACGACGCCGAGCCTCATCCGAGAACCCGCAGCCAGCCCGCGCGGGACGAGCATGACCTCGCCTTGACGCTGGCCGCGTTGGAGAAGGGGGTTCCGCTTTTCGCCATCTGCCGCGGGGCGCAAATCCTGAACGTGGCCCTGGGCGGAAACCTTATCCAGCACGTGCCGGACGTGCTGCCCGAGGCCAACTACCAACCCGCTTCGGGGGTTTTTGGCGAAGTGGAGTTCTGTACCAGGCCGGGGAGCATCATCGCGGATCAACTAGGCGTGAGGGCATCGGCGCCCGTTTATCACCATCAGATTCTGGACCGGGTTGCCGAAGGGCTTTGCGTCACGGCGTACGCGGCGGACGGCACGATCGAGGCCGTCGAGTCGACCCAAGGAAGCTGGGTGTTGGGCGTTCAGTTCCACCCGGAACAAAATGGTTCCGACTTGCGCCTCTTTGAAGGATTCGTCGAGGCCGCCGGAAGGTACCGGGACGGCGAACTTTACGCTGAGCGCTTCGACCCATCGACGGAATTCAAACCGACAGAAAAGAGCTGGGCGTGAGTGCCACAACTTTTGACATCATCAATCCGGCTACCGAGGAATTCCTTCAAACTGTTGAACTGGCGTCCCTGGCCGAGACCGACGCCCTGATTGCACGCGCGGCTGGCGCGTTTGAAACCTGGCGGAAGGTGTCGCCGTCGGACCGGGCACTGCTCTTGCGCCGGTTCGCGGCCGCCGTCGACGCCGATCTGGAGAACCTCGCACAACTGGAAGTCCGCAATGCGGGACACACGGTCGGCAACGCCCGCTGGGAAGCGGGCAATGCGCGCGACGTCATCAGCTACTACTCGGCGGCTCCCGAGCGGCACTTCGGTCGGCAGATCCCGGTTGCCGGAGGCCTCGATGTGACGTTCCACGAGCCGCTGGGTGTCGTAGGGATTATTGTGCCGTGGAACTTTCCGATGCCGATCGCGGCGTGGGGCTTCGCTCCGGCGCTCGCGGCAGGAAACACAGTGGTACTCAAGCCTGCAGAACTTACGCCGCTCACCGCGATGAGGCTGGGTGAGCTGGCGCGCGAGGCCGGCTTGCCCGACGGCGTGCTGACCATCATCCCGGGGAAGGGATCCGTGGTGGGGGCGCGCTTCGTGACCCACCCCGCTGTGCGAAAGGTCGTCTTTACCGGGTCTACCGGGGTCGGCAAGCAGATCATGGCCGGTTGTGCTGATCAAGTGAAGCGGGTGACGCTCGAGTTGGGTGGCAAGAGCGCGAACATTGTGTTCGCCGACGCCGACCTTCAGGCCGCTGCCGCCGCAGCTCCCGGTGGTGCGTTCGACAACGCCGGCCAGGACTGCTGTGCCAGGTCCCGGATTCTTGTGGAAAAATCGGCCTACGACGCCTTCCTTGAGCTCTTGGAACCCGCCGTTCGGGCTGTCAAAGTTGGCGACCCGGCGGACGAAAGTACCGTCATGGGGCCCTTGATTTCCGCCCGGCAAAGGGAAACCGTCGCGGGCTTCGTGCCCTCAGGAGCGCCCATAGCTTTCCAAGGCGAGGTGCCCGAAGGGCCGGGATTCTGGTTCCCGCCCACTGTCCTGGCTCCCGACTCCTTTGACGACCCGGCGGTGCGTGAGGAGATCTTTGGACCGGTCGTCGTCGTCGTTCCCTTCAACGACGAGGCGGACGCTGTGCGGATTGCCAATGACACCGAATACGGCCTCTCCGGATCCATCTGGACCCAAGACATTGGCCGGGCCTTGCGCGTAGCCCGCGGAGTGGATGCCGGAAACCTCTCGGTGAACTCGCACTCTTCAGTCCGGTATTCGACGCCGTTCGGCGGCTTTAAGCAATCGGGCCTGGGCCGCGAACTGGGTCCTGACGCGCTCGATTCCTTCAGCGAAGTAAAGAACGTCTTCATCGCGCACTGAACCCACCAACTTTGGAAGCCCCATCATTCAAGGAGAGATCACCATGACCGAATTCATTTCAAACCGACTCAAGGACCGCACAGCCGTCATCACCGGCGGCGGCAGCGGGATCGGCTTGGCCACGGCAAAGCGTTTCGCCTCGGAGGGTGCCAATGTGGTCATCGCCGACATCGATCCGGCAGCTGGAGAAGCGGCCGCGGCCGCCGTCGATGGCATCTTCGTGAAAGTCAACGTCACAGACGAGCAGGAAGTCATCGACCTCTTCGCCGCAGCCAAGAGCCACTATGGCAGCGTGGATATAGCGTTCAACAACGCGGGTATTTCGCCGCCGGATGATGCCTCGATCCTCGACACCGGAATTGAAGCCTGGCGCCGGGTCCAGGAGGTAAACCTGACGAGCGTCTATTACTGCTGCAAATACGCGCTGCCATACATGTTGGAGCAGGGCAAGGGATCGATCATCAACACTGCGTCCTTCGTGGCCGTGATGGGTGCGGCAACTTCGCAGATCTCCTACAGCGCCTCCAAGGGCGGCGTGCTGGCAATGACGCGCGAACTCGGCGTCGAATTCGCGCGTAAGGGTGTGCGAATCAACGCGCTGTGCCCCGGACCGGTCAACACCCCGTTGCTGAAGGAACTCTTCGCCTCCGATCCGGAGCGGGCAGCGCGCCGCTTGGTCCACGTGCCCTTGGGACGTTTCGCCGAGCCCGAAGAACTGGCCGCTGCGGTCGCCTTCCTGGCGAGCGACGACGCCTCCTTCATTACCGCGTCGACCTTCATGGTTGACGGCGGAATCTCCGGAGCCTACGTCACCCCGATCGACTAGCTGCCTTTTCAGGTCCATCGATTGCCCCACCGGGCTCCTGGCCGGCGGGGCAATCGGCGGGTTAGCTTCCTCGGTACGTGGAGAACGCGAAGGGGCTGAGCAGGAGCGGCACGTGGTAGTGCTCGCCGGCGTCGGACACCGTGAAGCTCAAGTCCACCTCCGGAAAAAAGGTGTCCACGCCTTGTGCCTTGTAATACGGGCCGGTCGCGAAGTTGAGGCGGTAACTGCCGCCGTCGACCCTTTCAGGGCCCAGATCCTTGATCCGGCCGTCCGCATCGGTGGTGCCGCTCGCCACGTGCTTCCAGTTGTCGCCGTCGCGCACGGAGAGAACGACGGCGACGCCGGCCGCCGGGCGTCCGGAGCCGGTGTCCAGGATGTGGGTGGTTATCTGGGAAACGCTCATTTGTTGGACACTCCTTCATTGCTCGCCCTGGTTTCGCTGATGACGCCGGCAAGGCGCAGCAGTGCGATTTCGCGCAACTGGCCCGCCACGATGACGTCTTCTTCTTCCGCGGTGTGGCTCAGGCGCTCTTGGAGGGAGGCCAGGATTTCCTTGGCTGTCCGGCCCGCGGCGCGGATGAGGAACACGCGGTCGAACTTGGCCTCGTACTCGCGGTTGCCTTCGGCCAAAGCGGTGACGACGCCGTTATCGCCGGGGTCGACGCCGGCCTGTTCGGAGCGGGACATCGCGGCTTCGGTGGTCTGGGCCTTGGGCCGTTCGCCGATCCGAGGGTGATGGGCCATCGCGGCCGCCACTTCGTCCGAGGTGAAGGGCTCGGCGGTTTCCCGGGCGAAGCCTAGCAAGGAGTCCAAGCCGCTGAAGGGGCGCGCATCTGCGATGTGCTCCACCCAACGCTGGATGTCGAGGCATGGGCGGAGGACGTCGATGGCGTCCGCACGGTCCACGCTGTTGAATACTTCAAGCTGCATGCTTGTTCATTCCTCGTGCGAGTGCTGGCATCCATGGTGTTGGCTATGCGGAACTCCGGCGATTCCTGCCGGATGGACCTGCGCGCCTCCGCACCTCAGGCCTTCCACATCATGGAACTGTTATTTCAGCATACGTAATAGTGAATCCAATGACTGCCGTGGTGTCAAGAGAATACCGCACCCCGGTCCTCCCGGCCCGCCCTGCGACGCTCGCTCACCTTTGGCGGCGTTTACCGAAACGCTCGCTCACCTTTGCCGTCTGATACCGAGACGCTCGCTCACCTTTGCCGTCTGATACCGAGACGCTCGCTCACCTTTGCCGTCTGGTGGACAATGTCAGCAACGAGGCAAAGGAGTTCCGCCATGCCAGAGGTCCTGACCTCCCGGTATCTCTTCGGACCGGGTCCCAGTAATTGCTATCCGGAAGTGACCGCCGCGTTGGCATATCCGGTGATCGGGCACCTGGATCCGGTGTTCATAGAGCGACTGGACCGGACATGCGCCGGGCTCCGGACGGTGTGGGGGACCCGGAATGCCCGCACCCTGCCGTTGAGTGCTACTGGTTCTGGCGGCATGGAGGCTGCCTTCGTTAATACAGTGTCCGACGGCGACGTGGCGGTAATTGCCGTCAACGGGCTTTTCGGGGAGCGCATGTGCGAGGTCGCCCGGCGCTGCGGCGCCACGGTGGTCCGCGTCGATCATGAATGGGGCCAGCCCGTGGACGCGGAGCGGGTCCTCGCCGCGCACCCGCATCCCAAGGTGATTGCCGCCGTCCATGCCGAAACCTCCACAGGTGTCCTGTCCGACGTCGCGCCCCTGGGTGAAGGCAAAGGTGACGCCCTGCTGATCGTGGATGCCGTGACCTCCATCGGCGGGCTGGAACTCCGGGCTGACGACTGGGGGATCGACGTCGGCTACGCCTGCACGCAGAAGTGCCTGGGAGTGCCCCCTGGCTTGTCCCCCTTCACGGTGTCCGAGCGCGCGTTCGAGCGGCGCATCAAGGAGCCGCGTTCGTGGTACCTCGATATCGGCCTTCTGGGTGGGTATGTTGGCGCGGCGAGCGGCAGCCGGACGTATCACCATACGGCGCCCGTGACCATGATCGCCGGGCTCGAGGCCGGACTGGACCGCATCCTGGCCGAGGGGCTCGCGGCTGTTCAAGCGCGGCACCATGCAGCCGGGGCCGAGTTGCGGGATGGCCTTGAAGCGATAGGGCTTGAGCTGTTTGCCGCGGAGGGCTCGCGATTGCCGAGCCTCACCACGGTCAAAGTGCCCGACGGCGTGGACTCGGCTGCCGTCCGTGCTTACCTTCTGGAGAACTTCAGTATGGAAATCGGCTCCGGGGCGGGTGCGTTTACGTCGACCGTCTGGCGGATCGGCATGATGGGTCCGAATGCCAACAGGGCATCGGTGAAGCTCGTCCTTGGTGCGCTCGAAGAAGCGATCGCCAAAGCCTGACGCCCGTTCACATATGACCGCCAAATCCCGAGCGGGCGTCGCGCCGGACGGCCTTGTTTGTGAGCGAGCGTCGGCGGGGAGGCTGGAGGCTAGTGGCCGTTGGATTGGGCCTTGGTCGCGAGCATCTTGTCGAGGGGCTTGGCGTATCGTTCCTGGACGATTTTCAGGTGCAGCCAGCACTCCACGCTTGCCACCGAGTCCATCGCGCGTACCTTGTCCAGGACCTCGTACATTTCGTCGAGGGAGCTGACGCCCACGGTGGCTACGAGATCGTGCCTACCGAGGCAACTGGCGATGAACTCCACGCCGGGCGTCGCCGAGAAGAAGTCGATTGCTTCCTCGGTTCCGGCTGCTGTCGAGATTCCGAAGCCAAAGGCCATGGACCGCGAAGAACCGGAGCGGCTCCGGATGGGGCCGATCTGCATGACGCGGGCTTCCAGCAGGCGAAGGACCCTGATCCTGGCAGCGCTGGCCGAAAGCCCGATCCGCTCGCCGAGGGCCTCGAAACCAAGGCGACCGTCCACCTGCAGCTCGCTCATGAGGAGCAGGTCCGCCTGATCAAGTTCGAGGCGGGGGTCCGGTGGTTCTTTGCCGAGGAAGAGGCTGCGGACCACCTCTTTGTACATGAGCACATCGACGGCCGCCACGCCCTCGCAAAGGCGGATGGCCTCGACGTCTTCGTAGAGCCTTTCCACCGTGGGCAGGCGGAGTTCGGCGATGATGCCGTACCTGCCCGTCGTGAGGGAGGCGAACACGGCGCCGTCCAGTTGGCCCAGCTTCTCCAAGGCGGCGCGTGCGGAACCGTTCAGCTGGATGGAGATGTGCGCGACGGCGGTCAGTCCCAGGAGGCGCGGATGGACTGCCGCGACAATCCGCAGTTCCCCGGAGGACGTGAGCTCATTGACCTTGGCTGTCACGGCGGAGCGCGTCACGCCCAGTTGCTTCGATAGCTCGCTGAACGAGGCGCGGCCATCGGCCTGCAGCAGGCGGATCAGCCTGTCGTCCAGATCATGCATGGTCTTCACAATAACCGCCTTGTCTTGGGGGTCGCGGCAGTGGGTGCTTGGCGAAGGTGCCGCGCCCCGGCGAGCCGAGCGCCGCCGTCGTAATCAATACTTTCACGAGTCGAGCGATAGGCAAGTGATTTGGATCAAGAAGTCGTGATGAACGTACAAAAACTGTGTCACATCAGTATTAAACAACTGATTCGCTTGATTTGCGCCGTTTTTTCGCTAGCATCGTGATCAACGCCACATCGGCGCACTCCGACCCGCGTTTCCACGCGACCCCAACAGTCATTGGAGATCTGCACATGCTCAAGTTCACGAAGCCCGCCCTGGCGGCCGCTGCGTTGGCCCTGCTGTTGAGCGGCTGCTCCGCCGCAGCTTCGCCCAGTTCCACGGGGCAAGCATCGGCTACCGCGCCGAAGGGACTCACCACGAGCGGCAAGCTCACCCTCTGTATCGACCCCGAATACGCGCCGCTGGAGTACTACGCCAACGGTTCCAGCGGTGACATTGCAGGGTTCGACGCCGATGCCGCCCGGGCGCTCGCCAAACACTGGGGAGTCGATGCCAAGTTCGAAGTGACCACATTCGACGGCCTCATGCCGGGGCTCCAAACCCGCCGCTGCGATGCCATCTTCGGTGGTCTTTATATGAGCAAGGCCCGCCTGGACGTCGCCGACGCTTCAGCCGTGATGAACGCCGGTCCCGCGATCCTCGCCGCCCCGATCAGTGCCGGGAATTACAAGACGTCTCTGGACCTGTGCGGCCACTCCGTCGCAGCGCAGAGTGCCTCAGCCAACGCCGCGCGCATCACTGCACTCAAAGATGAGTGCAAGAAAGCCGGCAAGGACGAGCCCAAGCTCACCGAATACCCCAAGACCGCTGAAACGGTGCTTGCAGTCCTCAACGGCAAGTCCGAGGCCCTGATCGAGACCAATGTGGCGGCCGCCTACATGGCCAGCCAGAACGAAGGCAAGCTCACTGTGGCCCCGGGAGTCTTCCCGGCCGACACCACATTCGGCGTGTTCACCCGCAAGAACGATCCGCTGTCTCCCGCCATCGCGCAAGCGCTGAAGGAACTCCACCAGGACGGCACCCTGGCCAAGATCGCCAAGGATAACAAGCTCGATTCCACGATCGTCGACGTCCCCTAGCCATCCCCCCGCGGAGGCCGCAACTGCGCTGCGGCCTCCGCCACCTATCGCGAAAGGAGTTGGTGATGGAATTCGACGTCAACATCTTCGTCCAACAACTCGTGAATCCGAGCTACGTGTCCGGGGCTTTCCTGTCGGTCGCCGTCGCGGTGCTTTCACTCATCCTGGCCACGGCCATCGGCTTTGCCGTTGCCCTGGGACGCACCTCCCGTAGCCGGATCGCCCAGGGCGTCGCCGGAATCTACACCTGGTTCTTCCGGGCCATCCCGGCGCTGCTGGTGCTGCTCATCATCTGGAACGCGTTGCCGCAGCTCTTCCCGGTCCTTCGCCAGGACTGGTTCTCCCCGTTCATCGCCGCGTTCATCGGCTTGGGCATCGTGGAAGCGGCCTTCATGGCGGAAATCATCCGTTCGGCGTTGCTCAGTATCGACGAGGGCCAGGCTCTTGCCGGCCGGGCGCTTGGAATGTCGCCGGTCAAGGTCATGCTCAAGGTTGTCCTGCCGCAGGCCATCCGTACGGCGCTGCCTCCCACCGGCAATGAGTTCATCGGCCTCGTGAAGTTCTCCTCGCTGGCCTCCGTGATTTCCCTGCAGGAGCTGCTGACCACGGCCCAGGTGGGCGTGAACATTACGTTCCGCTATGCCGAGTATTACGCGGCGGCAATCGTCTACTACCTCATCATTGTCAGCCTTCTGACGCTTCTCCAAAGCTATGTGGAAAAGAAGTTCGTCTGGACGTCACGGTCCAAAACCAAGAAGCCATCCATCCTGGAACCAGTCGGCCAAGGAGTGCAGTCATGACCCACAGCGGCCCGGAACTCATGCCGGAAACCTGGTCCACCAACGATCCCGTGCTCAGCGTGCGGAATCTCCACAAGAGCTACCAGGACCAGCACGTCCTGCGCGGGGTCGAATTCGATATCCGTCAGGGACAAGTGAAGGCAGTGCTGGGTCCCTCCGGTTCCGGCAAGTCCACGATGTTGCGCCTGATGGCGCTCCTCGAGCCAGCCGACGACGGCGAGATCCGGCTCCGCGGGAGGCGCATCGGTGTCCGTGAGAAGGCAAGCGGAGCCGTGGCGCTCCCCGAACGCGAACTCGCCAAGGAGCGCCGCAATATTGGCATGGTCTTCCAGAAGTTCAACCTGTTCCCGCACCTGACGGCGTGCCGCAACGTGATGCTCGGGCTGACTTCCGTGAAGGGCATCCATCATAAGCAAGCCGAAGAACAGGCCATGGCCATGCTCCAGCGCGTGGGTCTTTCGCACCGTGCCGGGCATTTCCCCTCGGAGCTCTCCGGCGGCCAGCAGCAACGCGTGGCCATCGCCCGCGCCTTGGTGATGAACCCCGACGTCCTACTCTTCGACGAACCGACCTCCGCCCTCGACCCCGAGTTGGTGGGCGAAGTCCTGGACGTCATGGAGAGCCTGGCCAACGACGGCATGACGATGATCGTGGTCACCCACGAGGTCCGTTTCGCCCGCCGGGTGGCTGATGAAGTGACCCTGTTCGACAGCGGTGTGATCGTGGAACAAGCCACTCCGGACGAGTTCTTCGACAACCCCCAGCACCAGCGCACCAGGAAGTTCTTGAGCCATGTCCACTGAGCTCCGCCCCGTCGCCGTCTACACGGACATGGAAGACCTCGACTACTCCGCCGGCGTCGCCCTGCTCGAGGACAACGGTTACGACGTCCGGTACCTCGGCACCCAGGATCCCGCGGTCATCGCGGAGCAGGCGAAAGACGCGGAGGCATTGCTGGTGGGCTACGCCTCCGTGACTGCCGAGGTCATGGACGCCATCCCGGGCTTGAAGATCATCGCCCTGGTCTCCATGGGCTTCGACAACGTTGACCTGGATGCCGCCAAGGAGCGCGGCATTTGGGTCAGCAACCTTCCCGGCGTGGCCACCGAGGAAGTCGCTTCGCACGCGCTGGCTCTTGCCCTCGCCGTCACGCGCGAGATCCCGTTCTTCCAGCGACGCGTGGCCGCGGGGGACTGGAACGGCCGCCCGGACAGCAGGGTGTTCCGGCTCAGCCAGGAGCGGCTTGGCTTGATCGGACTCGGTCGGATCGGCGGCCGTCTCGGGGAGCTTGCCTCCGGTGTCTTCGGCGGGGTGGTCGGCTACGATCCCTACCTCCCGGACACCCCGGCTACCAGGGAGATGCTGGCGAAGGCAGGCATCCGCCGGACTGGCCTGGAAGAAGTCCTGGCGGAATCCGCCGTCGTGTCCTTGCACATGCCGCTCACGGAGGAAACACGGCACATCATCAACGCCGAAAGCCTCGCCGTGATGCGGCCGGGCAGCTACCTGGTGAACGTCAGCCGCGGGCAGCTGATCGACGACGAAGCCCTGCGTGCCGCCGTCGACTCCGGCCACATCCGCGGAGCGGCGCTGGACGTGCTCGACGTCGAACCGGCACCTGCCGACCACCCGCTCATGGGCCACCCGCGGATCCTCGTGACGCCCCACGTCGGCTTCCTCTCGGACTACACGCTGGCCGAATACGTCAGGATCCAGGCGCAGAACGTCATTTCCCAGGCCCGCACCGGAGCCCCGGACACCCCGTTGTTCGAGCTGGCGCCCGCCCGCTGAGTTCCGGCCCTACCGCAAACTTCAACACGCAAAGGTCATTCCCATGTCATTCCTGGCATCCCATGAAACTTCCCCCATAGCCCCCCCGGCAACGTTGTTCTTCGGCGGCCGCGTCCGGACCGTCGACTCTCTGAACTCCGTCGCGGAGGCGATGCTGGTCATCGGCAACCGTGTTGCCGCCGTCGGGACGCCACAGGAGTGCCGCGAGGCGGCGCTTAAGCTCACGACGGCGGTGCCCGACGTCGTCGACCTACGGGGCCGCACGCTGGTGCCCGGCTTCATCGACCCGCACGCGCATCCCTTGATGTACGGACAGCTGCTGTCCTGGGTGGATTGCGGTCCGGAAGCGGCACCGGACATCCCCACCATGCTTGAACTGCTGGCGAAGGCGGCGGCCGACAACCCGGGGGACACTCCGATCCGGGGCTATGGCTACGAGCACCGCAACCTTGCCGAACAGCGCCACCCCACACGGCAGGAGTTCGACAAAGTCTCCACCACGCGGGAGGTGTACGTCATGAACGCGAGCGGACACGGCGGAGTGGTGAACTCCTACGTGCTCGCGAAGGCGGGAGTGGACCGCGAGACTCCCAATCCGCCGGGCGGTACGTTCTTCCGGGACGCCGACGGCGAGCTAACCGGTGAGCTCTCCGACGCCGCCTGCGACATCCTCACGGGAGATGAAGGCGTCAAACTCGGGCACCACGGACCGAACTTCCACCTAGGGGACAGCAAAGAACACCACCGCGCCCAGCTGCTGCACGCCCAGCGCGAGTTCCTCAGCCACGGCGTGACCACCATCGGCGACGCGCAGGTGACCAAGCGCGAATTTGGCGCCTACCTGGACCTCGTGGAACGGGGCGAGCTCGTGACGCGCATCAACGCCTACTTCCTGTCGAGCCTCCTGGACGAGGTCCTGGAACTGGGTCTCGTGGACAAATTCGGAGATTCCCTCCTTTCCTTCGCCGGGATCAAGCTCTATGCGGATGGGACTCTGGGCGGCTGGACGGCGTACTTCCCGGAGGGCTACCGCGACGATCCCTGCCGCACCGGCTCGCTCTACCATGAGCCGTCCGAGTACCGTGCCCTCGTCGCCAAGGCGCACAACGCCGGGCTGCAGACGGCGACCCACGCCCAATCGCCCACTGCCATCCAGCTGGTGCTCGACGCCGTCAGCGAGGCTCTTTCTGTTTCGCCACGGGCGGATCACCGGCACAGGATCGAGCACTGCGGACTGCCAACGCTGGAGCAGATCGAGCAAATGGCCGAGCTGGGGATCATGCCCGTCAACCAGCCGCAGCACTACTACAACTGGGGTCCAGGCGTCACGGATGCCATCGGCTCCCCGGGCGAGCGCTTCAACCCCCTCGGCGAATTCGTGGCCGCGGCCGTGCCGGTGACGATGAGCTCGGATGCTCCCGTTGCCGATCCCCGTCCGCTGGAAGCCATCCAGACATCTGTGACCCGCAAGACCCGCTCCGGCGTCCAACTGGGTTCGGATGATCTCAAGATCGACGTCGTCGAGGCCCTCCGCGCCCACACCATCAACGGGGCACGGGCCATGGGGCGTGAGAAGGATCTTGGTTCCCTGGAGCCGGAGAAGCTGGCCGACTTCGTGCTCCTCGCCGCGGACCCTCTGGAGGCACCGGAAGGCGATATCAGCGGTATCGAGGTTCTCGAGACCTGGGTCAACGGCGTGCGGGTGTACGCGGGCTGACGAGGCCTGCGCCAGTTCGCCGGAAAGCTGCCGGTTCGCCGGAGCCTTCCGGCGATCCCGCAGCCTTCCGGCGTGTCGGGACGGTTTGCTTAGACCCGGCGAATGGCCTCCGCCAGGCGTTTGACGCCCTCCGTGAGCTGCTCCTTCGGGGCGTAGGAGAAGGCGATGCGGAGCTGGTTGCTGCCGCCGCCGTCGGCGTAGAAGGCACTGCCGGGCACGAAAACGACTCCTGCCTCGATGGCCGCCGCGAGAACGTGCTCGGTGTCGATCCCTTTGGGTAGCGTGACCCAGGTGAAGAAGCCACCTGTGGGCGTGGTCCACCGGGTACCTTCGGGCATATAGGCAGCCAATGCGTCCAGGGTTGCCTTGCAGCGCGAGGCGTAGACGGCACTGTACGCGGCAATCTGGTCCCGCCAGTCGAAGCTGCTGATGTACTGCTCCACCACCAGTTGGCTCAAGACCGAGGGGCAGATGGTGGTGGCCTCGGAGGCGATCTGGAGGCGCCCGCGCACCTCCTGAGGCGCAACGACCCAACCGACGCGAAGGCCGGGGGCGAAGATCTTGGAGAACGAGCCAAGGTAGAACACGTTGTCCGGGTCGAGTGAGTGCATGGCCGGCTTGAGCGTGCCATCGAAGCTCAGCAGGCCGTAAGGGTTGTCCTCGACGATTAGTACGCCTTCCGCGCGGCAAATGTCCACCACACGCTGCCGCCGCTCAAGGGAAAGGCTGATGCCGCAGGGATTGTTGAAGTTGGGGATCGTGTAGAAGAACTTGATGGTCTTGCCCGCGGCTTTGAGCCCGGAAATGACGTCCTGGAGGCGGTCGGGATCCACGCCGTCGTTGTCCATCGCCACGTGGGCTACTTCGGCCTGGAAGCCTTCGAACACGCCGAGCGCGCCCACGTACGTGGGTCCTTCCGCGATCACCACGTCTCCCGGATCGCAGAAAAGCTTGGTCACGAGTTCCAGCGCCATCTGCGAGCCGGCCGTGATCTGCACGTTTTCCGGCGACGTCTTGATGCCCTCGAGCTCCATGACCTGGCAGATCAGGGCCTGCAGTTCCTCTGTTCCCGCACCCGAGCCGTACTGGAGGGCTTCCAGCCCCCGGCGAGCGACGACGTCAGACGCCATGGCGGCGATGCGCTCCATCGGCAGGACGGGCAGGTAGGGGTTGCCGCCGGCGAGGGAGATCATGCCCGGCTGCATGGAAACATCGAAGACGGCGCGGACGGGGGAGGGCTGGAAGCCGGCCGCACGCTTGGCCATCCGGTCGATATGGGACAGCTCTGTTGTGGTGGTCATGGTGGTCCTTCGTTTGATCGTTTGTTGGCGGGGCGCTTCGATGCGCCCGGCTCGTGTCCTAGTGTGCGTCCGCGAGTTTGGAGCGCTTTTTGTGGATGAATTCGTCGGCGTCGATCCCGAATTCCCGGGCGGCAAAGCGGTGCAGGGTCTCGATCATCTCCGCAGGTGAGAAGCTGTGGACCCCGTTCAAGGATTGGATAGCGAGTCCATCGATCGTGGCCAGAAGCAAGGTAGCCACTTCGTCAATATCGAGGGCCGGTTGGAGCAGCCTCTCGTCCACTGCCTCCTCGAGCGCCCGGACGAACAGGCCCCGCCATGAAGTCCAGACCGCTGCGACGCTTTCCCTGATCTCGGAGTTCTTGTGGGCAGCGGCGTAGATCTGCAGCCAGAAGCCCCACGCTTCCTCGAACGGGGTGTCGCTCTGGATGGAGAAGGTCAGCAGGTCATGCAGGCGTTCCACGGCGTTGCTGCCGTGATTGTAGATGCGCCGCCATTCGGCTAGGGATTCGTCGATCCGGTACTCCACTGCGGCGCCGATGAGCCGCTCCCGATGCCGGAAATAGTGCTGGATCATGCCGATGCTGAAACCTGAGGCTTCGGACAGTTCGGCGAAGGAGCAACCCTCCACGCCCTCGCGGGAGATTACCTGCGAGGCATGGTGCAGGATGCTCTGCCGGCGTTCTGCCATCGCTTCCGCTGTGACGCTTCGTGTGCGGCGGCCCGGGTTTGTCTCGCTCATGCCGTTGCTCCTTCGTTTGTCTGGTCGCGCTGGTCCAGGTGGGGGCGCCTTGTGGGTCCCGTAGTCATCTCTCCACGATGTTGCCATGGTCCCTTGACACGCGTTGTTACTCATCTCACAATAAGTTGGACATATTGTTATTTCAACCCGAATCGAACCGGAGATCCACAAATGATGCGAAAAGGCATGAAAAGCCCGCTCGTGGCAGCGGCAGCCATCAGTTTCCTCGCGTTGACGACAGCTTGCTCCAACACTGAAGGTGTGGCCGCCACTGCATCCGGCAACCCATCGGCCAGCGGTCAGAGCAGCCAAAGCGGCCAGGAACTCGCTCAGGCCGTGCAAGCCGATTTCAAGGTTCAGGCGCTCCTTCCGGCCGCCATCAAGAGCAAGGGCTCGTTGACCCTCGTCACTGACCCCACCTACGCCCCGATCGACTTCACCGATGACCAGGGCAAGATCGTTGGACTTGAACCGGACATGGCTTTGGCTGTCGCGAAGAAGATGGGCGTCACCATCAACATCGAGAAAGCCGACTTCAACGGCATCCTGGCCGGGATCGAAGCCCGGCGCTACGACGCCTCCTGGGCAGCTTTCTCCATCACGGACGAGCGCAAGGACAAGGTCAACATGGTCAGTTACATGCGCGGAGGAACGTCCGTCATGGTCAAAAAGGGCAATCCGCTGGGCATCAAGTCCGAGCTCGATCTCTGCGGCAAGACCGTTGCCGCCCAGACCGGGACAACTCAGGCCCTCAGCGTGCTCCCGTCCTTTGACAAGAAGTGTTCCGACGCCGGCAAGGACAAGCCTGCTTCCCTTCTGCTGCCCCAGCAAGACAACGTCAACCAAGCCGTGGCATCGGGCCGCGCCCAGGCACTCGTGGCGGACAACGCGCTGACCGGGTACTACGCACAGCTCCAGCCGGACGCGTTCACCTCCGTGGACTCCATCCTCGTGGAACCGTCCCTGTCCGGCGTGGTGAGCCCGAAGGACGACGGCGGCCTGTCCAAGGCATTCCAGGCGGCGGTCCAGTCGCTCATGGACGACGGCACCTACGCCAAGATCATGGAAGCCTGGAACCTCAAGTCCGGCGTCATCACCAAGTCCGAGGTCAACCCGACGGTGGGGTCATGACCGTGTCCGAGCTGCCAATGACCGCCGAGGCACGGCATGACTTCGCGGATTTGGCGTCGCGGCCCGTGCTCAAGCGCAAACGGCCCGGGCAACTGATCGCCATGGTGGTGGTGGGGCTCTTCGCGCTGATGGGCGCCTACGTCATCGCCACCAACCCCGGCTTCGGCTGGCCCACCGTGGCGAAGTACCTGTTCGATGTCCGCATCCTCAACGGCCTCCTGACCACGATCGAACTCACGGCCATTGCCATGGTCCTGGGACTCGTGATCGGCCTGGTGATCGCGGTCATGAGGATGTCTGACAACGCGCTCCTACGCGGCGTGGCCGGCGCCTACATCTGGTTCTTCCGGGGCACGCCGCTCATGGTGCAGATGCTTTTCTGGGGTTTCGCCGCGGTGCTGTTTCCGACCATCGGCATCGGGATCCCGGGCGGTCCCATGTTGGTGGAATGGAACACCAACGACGTCCTGCCGCTGTTCGTGGCCGGCATCCTGGGCCTGGGCTTGAACGAAGGCGCCTACATGGCTGAAATCGTGCGTGCCGGCCTGATGGGTGTTCCCGCTGGACAGTCCGAGGCCTCCCACGCCATGGGATTCAGCCGGATGGAAACCCTGCGCCACGTGGTCATCCCGCAGGCCATGAAGATCATCCTTCCGCCGGTCGGCAACGAAACCATCTCGATGCTCAAGACCACCTCGCTGGTGATCGTGATCGGCGTCGGGGACTTGCTGTACAACGCCCAACAGATCTACGCGCGCAACCTCCAGCAGATCCCCCTGCTGATCGTGGCGAGCCTCTGGTACATCCTGCTCACCACCATCCTCTCGCTCGTCCAGGCCCGCATTGAGAAGCGGTACTCCCGCGGCAACACCATCCAGGCACGAAAGGCGTAGCGGCAATGTCTGAAGTCCAGTTTCTCAACGTGCACAAGGATTTCTCCGGCATGGAGGTCCTCAAAGGCATCAACTTCACGGTCGAATCCGGACAAGTGGCGTGCTTGATCGGCCCCTCCGGATCGGGTAAGTCCACGCTGCTCCGCTGCGTCAACCACCTCGAAACCACCAGCTCCGGAACCATCCTGGTGGGTGGCCGCATGATCGCCTATGAGGTCCACGGCGACAGGCTCATCGAGGCACACCAGAAGGACATCAACAAGCGCCGCTCCAGGATGGGCATGGTGTTCCAGTCCTTCAACCTCTTCGGCCACATGACAGCCCTCGAAAACGTCATGATGGGCCCGGTCAAACTCCTCAAAGTTCCCAAGGCCCAAGCCGAGGCCGAAGCCCGCGAGCTCCTGGCCAAGGTGGGCCTCGCCGACCGCACGGGCCACTATCCGGCCCAACTCTCCGGGGGCCAGCAGCAGCGCGTCGCCATTGCCCGGGCGTTGTCCATGAAGCCCGACCTCATGCTCTTCGACGAGCCAACCTCCGCACTCGATCCCGAACTCGTAGGCGAAGTCCTTGACGTCATGAAAGCCCTGGCGCGCGACGGCATGACCATGATCGTCGTGACCCACGAGATGGGCTTTGCCCGCGAAGTGGCGGACGTTGTGGCGTTCATGGACGGCGGCGTCATTGTCGAAGCTGGCGATCCCACCGAAATCATCTCCCGCCCCCAGCACGAGCGAACAAAGGCGTTCCTCTCCAAAGTTCTCTAGGCCACGATTTAAGGACTCAACCTTGACCAGTTCCATCCCCACCAACAACGTCGGCCTCGCCGTCATGACCACGCTGCGGAACTACGGGATCGACGCGATCTTCGGGATCCCCGGTACCCACAACCTCGAGTTCTACCGGCACCTTGAGCCGCTCGGCATTCGCCCAGTCACCACCCGTCACGAACAAGGAGCCGGGTACGGTTCCGACGGTTGGAGCCAGCTCAAGGGGCTTCCCGGCGTCGTGATCACCACCTCCGGACCCGGGCTGCTCAACGCGATGTCCGCCGCGGCCACCGCCTATTGCGAGTCCCGGCCCATGATCATCCTGTCCCCGGGCGCGCCGCGCGGCAGCGAGTTTTCGGACATCGGGCTGCTGCACGAAACCAAGGACCCCACCGGCGCGGTCCGGGCTCTGATCGGTCGCAGCACCCGGGTAGCCAGTGGCAGCGAGGCCGTGGAGCTGATTCACGAGGCCTTCGCCTTCTTTGCGCATGGACGGCCGCGTCCGGTCCACCTCGAGATCCCGCTGGACGTGCTTGAGGGCGCGTCCGACGTCGACCCTTCCGCTCTGGAGGCCCGCCCCTTGGGTGCGCCGAAAGCAGCAGCCGACGACGCCGTCGCCACCGCCGCCGACATCCTCCGCCGCGCTTCCAACCCGGTGATCCTGGCCGGGGGCGGATCGCTCGGAACCGGCGGCGCGCTGCTCGAACTTGCAGAGCTCTTGCAAGCCCCCGTGGTGACCACCATCAATGGCAAGGGCGCTATCCCGGAAGCCCATGCGTTATCGCTTGGTTCGGAAATCCGGCTCGCAGCGGCCCAGGACCTGTGCAACGCTTCGGACGCGCTGCTGGTGATCGGCTCCAAGGTGGGCGAATCGGAGCTGTGGGGCGGCAAGATCGTGCCGCAGGGGAGTTGCATCCGCATTGACATCGATCCGTCCCAACTTCAGTGCAACCTCGCGCCGGATGTTGAGCTCCTGGGCAACACGTCCGCCGTGGTGCCCCAACTGCTCGCGGCGGTCGCGGGACACTTTCCTGTTGTGGTGGCGGAACTGGCTCCGCTGCGTGCCGAACTGCAGGCGGAAGCCCGCTCCATTGCGCCCGTGCTGGCCCAAATCAACGAGATCCTTGCAGCCGCGCTGCCGGCCGACACCGTTATTGCGGGCGATTCCTCGCAGATCACCTATTTCGGAACCACGTCCTTCTTCCCGATGCAGAAGCCGCATCAGCTCTTGTACACGCCCGCGTACGCCACGTTGGGTTATGGACTGCCGGCCGCGATTGGCGCGAAGGTGGCCGACCCCGATCGTCCGGTGGTGGGGCTGATCGGCGACGGCGCGCTCATGTTTGCTGTCCAGGAATTCATTACTGCCGTGGAACAGGGCGTGGACCTGCCCATTATCTGCATCAATAACGGGGGCTACGGCGAAATCCGGCAGAACATGGAAGACCGCGACCTGGCCCCCGTCGGCGTGAACTTGACGCAGCCGGACTGGGTGCGGCTGGCCGAGGGCTTCGGTCTGACGGCGTTCAACGTGGAATCCCTCGACGAGCTCGCCGGGGTTGTGACCAAGGCGCTCGCCGTCAAGGGTCCGAGCCTCATCCACGTGAGCATCGAGTAGCCGCACCCGACGCCCCGCCCTCCCCGCGGACGCTCGCTCACTTATGACGCCTTTTACGCGGACGCTCGCTCACTTTCTTTAAGCAAGTGAGCGAGGGTCCGGCGGAAAGCCCCTATACGTGAGCGAGGGTCACTGGGGCGAGCGCGGGGCGGCGGAACAGTTTTTGGATCTGCGTGACTTTAGGAAGGAGCACGATGAGCGGGACGGTCAAGAACGCCGAGTTGAAGGCCACGGCATGGGAGTGGGTGGAGAAGCAGAAAGAGCAGCTTTCCGCCTGGCACACGAATATTTGGGAGCTGGCCGAGCCGGCATGGCGGGAGTACGAGTCCTGCGCCTGGTACGTGAAGACGTTGCGCGAACATGGCTTCACCGTGGAGGAAGGCAGCGGGGGCATGCCCACCGCGTTCGCCGCCGAATGGACAAGTCCCGCCGGTCCCGGCGCGCGGATCCTGGGCTATGCCGAATACGATGCCATCCCCGGCAATTGCCAGGCAGCGTCCACTAAGCGGGAGCCCCGAACCGGCATGTCGCGCTTTGCCCCGGGCCATACGGATCCGCACTCGGCTCTGGGTATCTCGACGCTCGCGGGGTTCCTCGCTGCAAAAGACACGATGCAGCGGCACAACATCCCGGGCACCTTGGTCTACACGGGCGAGCCGGCCGAGAAGGTCCAGGGATCCAAGGTGGTCCATGGCCTGCGCGGCTATTACGACAACCTGGATGCCATCATCTCGTACCACCCGTTCTATATGATGCCGCTGTGTAACACCGTCCGTTGGGACACCCACTGCGGGTCCTACTACAGCAAGATCTACACCTTCACGTGCGACAGTCCGGAGGGCTGGAACAACACCTACGGCGACAGTCCCATCCCGTCGTCGCACTCCGCAGCCCGGGCTCCTGGAGCGGACGCCGCACTGTTCACGATGTTCTCGCTGACCAAAACCACTCAGGATTCGATGCTTCCGCAGGCAGGCGGTTGGTCGCTGTCGGAGGCGATCCTCACCGCTGGGCAGGCGACGGCGGACAACCAACCTGCGGGGTTGGCCCAGATCCAGTATTCCTGGCGCTGCCCGAGCCTCGCCGAGGCCGACTCCGTGCTGGCGGTGCTTGATCGCAACGCGGAACTCGCCGCGGCTGCGTCGCATTGCAGCGTTAGTTCCCGCTGGGTGGCTCGCAACCGGCCGGGCATCGCCAACCATACGGTTGCCCAAGTGGCGTGGGAGAACATCGCGGCCGTGGGCGCGCCGGTTTTGGATGAGCGGGCCCGTGAGATCGGACGCGAAATCCAGGCCTCGTGTGGAGTGGAAACCATGGAAAATCCGTTTCATCCGGCAACGGCCGAGCTCATCACCCCGCAGGACGCCGAAGCAGAGCTGCGCCGCCACATCCCGGCAACCCAGCAGAACTGGACCAGCGACGACTATGTGGAAATGACCTGGTACGCGCCCACTATCCGCTTCTACACGGCGCGACCCACGTTGGCGCCGGATGAGAAGGGCACTGCATACCCGGGCTGGGCTATGACCGCAATGGGTGGCATCCCGGAGACGATCGACCCGACCATCACGGCGACAAGCAAGATGATTGCCGGCATGGTGCTCGATCTGCTGACTTCTCCGGAGGTGCTGGCGGAGGCAAAAGCAGAGTTCGACGCCGAGAAGCGCCGCCGCGGTGCCGTGGCACCGCTGCTTCCTGCCGATTTCAGCGCGCCGACGGATTTCCGTTGGCCCGAATACATCGGGGAAGGCAAAGCGCGCGCGTGGTGGATCCCCGTCTCCGAAGAGTCATGGAACACTGCCGGCGGCAACTAACCCGGATGCTCGCTCACATATGACGGCCAAATCCCAAACGCTCGCTCACTTCTGGCCCGAAAAGAGGGAATCCTCCAGCAGATCATCTGCTGGAGGACTCCGCTATTTGCCCTTGTTTGTGAGCGGGCGTTACGCCGGTCGGCCTTGTTTGTGAGCGGGCGTTACGCCGGTCGGCCTTGTTTGTGAGCGGGCGTCACAGACCGAGCTCGGCCCTCAGCGCCGCTACGTGGCCCTGGGCCTTGACCTGGTACTGGGTCAGCTTGACCTTGCCTTCGCCGTCGAGCACAACGGTGGAGCGAACCAAGCCGTCTACCACTTCGCCGTTCACGAGCTTCTCGCCCCAGGCGCCGTAGGCGAGGGCCACGGCGTGGTCTTCGTCGGAGAGGAGCGGGAAGGTCAGCGAGAAGTCGCCGGCGAAGCGTGCGATCTTTTCCGGGGCGTCGGGGGAGATGCCCAGGACTTCGTAGCCCGAGGACTGCAGGCTCGAGAGGCTGTCGCGGAAGTCGCAGGCCTCGGCGGTGCAGCCAGGGGTGGCGGCTTCTGGGTAGAAGTACACGATGACGTTGCGTCCGCGGTAATCGGACAGGGACACCTTCTGGCCTTCGGAGTTAAGCAGCGCGAAATCGGGGGCCTGGGTTCCGGCGAGGAGTTTTTGGGTCATGTTGCGATCCTTGACTTGTCGGGCAACCGCCGTGGCCGGCGATCAATCTATAGGTGTAACGGGCTGCCTAGATGCAGTATTCCGCTGGTCCGCGGACTGTGGAGCCTGGTCCGGGCACGAACTGGTAGCCGCCTCCACGCACTGTGGCGATGACATGGCGGGCTAAGCCCAGCTTGCGCCGGACGCGTCCAACATACACGTCGATCGACCGAAATGCCGCGCCGGGACAGTCAAGTGACTCCAGAAAACGTTGCAATTCTTCACGTGGGATGGGGCGGGACAGGTTTTCCACGAGGTAGCGGAGGAGGCTGTGTTCCATCGCCGTGAAGCTGACGGGGACACCATCGAGGAGGACGGTGTTCGCGGCGAGGTCCACTGCCACGGTGCTGCGTCGGCCGGCCAGGGAGACCGGCGGGTTGGCAGCGCCGTCGGACGCTTCCGAACCGGAAGAAGATGCCTCGGACGTTGCAGCTCCGGCGGCGGGCCACAGGAGGACTTCCGCCCCCGGAGCAAGTTTGCGGGCCCGGGCCAGGACCGCTTCCGCGGCCCGGGCCCAAACCTCGGGATCGATCTCGTGGCCTTCGCCGGGCTGTACCCACACGGCGAGTCCGCGCGGTTGCATCCCGGGCCGAACCAACCCGGGCCGAAGCGCGGAAGGCCGGGCGGCGGGCTGGTGCCGCGAGGCGTTGAGCCGTGCGGGCAGTTGCCCGTACGGGGCATGGACGTTGACGGCCATGGCTGCGGCCTTACACGCCGCCGCGGCGAATCAGCTTGCCGCTGGGCGTCCGGCCGTCGATCTCGCTCCCGCGCAGGTACGTTTTGCGTACGACGCCGGAGAGCGCCTTGCCGTCGTATGGCGTGATCGGGTTCTTGTGCTTGAGCTTCTTGACATCGACGACGAACGCGTCGTCCGGCGCGAAGATGGAGAAATCGGCGTCGTAGCCGAGAGCGAGCTGACCCTTGTTGTGCAGGCGGGCCAAGGCTGCGGGCTTCTCGGACATCCAGGAAACCACTTGCTCCAGGGAGATACCCCGGTGCCGCGCCTCGGTCCAGATCAGCGATAGCCCCAGCTGCAACGACGAGACGCCGCCCCAGGCCACGGCGAAGTCGCCGTTTTCCAGGTCTTTGAGGTCAAGGGTCGAGGGGGAGTGGTCCGAGACGATGCAGTCGATGGTGCCGTCCTGCAGGCCCTGCCAGAGCAGTTCGCGGTTGGAGGCTTCGCGGATGGGCGGGCAGCACTTGTACGCGGTAGCGCCGTCGGGGATTTCCTCGGCCACGAGCGTCAGGTAGTGCGGGCAGGTCTCCACGGTGAGGTGGACGCCGTCGCGCTTTGCCGAAGCGATCATGGGCAGCGCGTCCGACGACGAGAGGTGCAGGATGTGGGCACGGGCGCCGGTCCAGCGGGCGCGTTCGATCACCTCGGCGATGGCTTTGTTCTCGGCGCCACGCGGGCGGGAGGCAAGGAAAGTGGAGTAGTGGGCGCCGCCGGGGTGGGGCGCGTGGTCGATCGCGTGGGAGTCCTCAGCGTGGACGATCATGAGGGAGTCGAAGGACTTGAGCTCGGCCATGTCCTCTTCCATCTCGTCCGCGTCCAGATGCGGGAACTCGTCGACGCCGGAGTGGAGGAGGAAACACTTGAAGCCGAAGACGCCTTCGTCGTGCAGCGGGCGGAGGTCCTTCTTGTTGCCCGGGATGGCGCCGCCCCAGAATCCGACGTCCACGAACGCCTGGTCCTCGGCGACTTCGCGCTTGAGCTTGAGGCCTTCCACGTTGGTGGTGGGCGGGATGGAGTTCAGCGGCATGTCGATGATGGTGGTGACGCCGCCGGCTGCTGCTGCGCGGGTGGCGGAGGCGAAGCCTTCCCATTCGGTGCGGCCGGGCTCATTGACGTGCACGTGGGTGTCCACGAGGCCAGGAATGAGGGTTTCGTCGTCGCCGAGCTCGATGATTTCGGCGCCGCTGAGGCCGTTCCCCAGGGGTTCAATCGCGACGATCACGCCGTTGCGGACGCCGACTTCGCGGGCGGTGATGCCGGCGGTGGTGAGGATGCGCTGGCCGCGGATGACCAGGTCAAACGGGCCGTGTGCTGTGGTGGTTTCTTCAGACATGGAGTTGCTCCTTGGTCTCGGTTCGCGCTGCGTCATGGGTGGGTGCCGCTTTTTCAGAGAGGCGCACGCCGATGTGCTTACCCAATTCTTCAAGCAGCGGCCCTGCTTCAGCTATACATTTCTCTACATTGGCTTCGAGCTCGGTCAATGCGTGGACCGACTCGAAACCGGACTCCGAAATTTGTTTCGGGCTCAGCGTACTGCGGCCGCACACGGCAATCACAGGGATCCCGGAACGTGCTGCCGCCCGCGCCACGCCCATAGGCGTTTTGCCGAGCAGGCTTTGTTCGTCGAGGCTGCCTTCGCCGGTGATCACCAGGTCCGCGCCCGCCAGCCGCTGCTCGAGTTCAGTGAATTCGAGGACGACGTCGATGCCCGGCCTGCGTGCCGCGCCCAGGGCCGCGATGGCAATGTAGCCGACGCCCCCTGCCGCACCTGCGCCCGGAGCCTGTGCGGCGTCCTGGGCTTCACGGCCGATCTCGCTGGCGAGCACCTGGACGAAGTGGGCCAACGCGGCGTCGAGCGTGGCGACGTCGTCCGGCGTCGCGCCCTTCTGCGGTCCAAAGATCGCGGCGGCGCCGGTGCGGCCCAAAAGGGGATTGTCGACGTCGGACGCCAGGACGAACTCGGTGACCTCCAAACGGACGTCGAGGTTCGAGAAGTCGATCCGGTCCAGGCGGGCCAGTGCTGCGCCGCCGCCGGGGAGTTCGTTGCCGTCGGCGTCGAGGAGGACCGCGCCGAGGCCTTGCAGGACGCCTGCGCCGCCGTCGGTGTTGGCACTGCCGCCGACGCCGAGGATGATGTGCCGGCAGCCGAGGTCCAGGGCCGCGCGGATGAGTTCGCCGGTGCCGAGGCTTGTGGAGTTCTTGGCCGTTTCGGTGTTCGGGGCGCTGCCGTCGCCGAAGCCTGGCAGCACCGCAAGTCCGGAGACCGCAGCCATTTCAATGACGGCTTCCTCGCCGCGGACGGCGAATTCGGCCTTGATCGGCTGGCCCGTTGGGCCGGTGACCGTGGTGCTGCGGCGGGTGAAGCCGGAGCCGACGGCGGCGTCGAGAGTCCCTTCGCCGCCGTCGGCCACTGGAATGAGCGTGGTTTCAAAGCCCTCGCCCGGGCGGCTGGCGGTAAAACCTGCCCTCAGTCCCGTGCTCAAGCGGCTGGCGACCTCGGGGGCTGACAGCGATCCCTTGAACTTGTCCGGGGCTATGACCACACGCATTCCGTACCTCCTTCAGTACTTACTAGTCCAGCAGGGCGATGATCGCAGTGGGTGCGTCTTCGCCGCGCTCGGCCAGTTCTTCGAACTCGTTCACGCCGTTGATTTCAACGCCCATGGAGATGTTGGTGACCTTCTCCAGGATCACTTCAACTACTACGGGAACCTTGAACTCGCCCATGAGTGCCTTGGCCTTGTCGAAGGCGGCCGGCAGGTCGGACGGGTTCTCCACGCGGATGGCCTTGCAGCCCAGGCCTTCGGCAACCTTGATGTGGTCCACGCCGTAGCCGTTTGTTTCCGGGGAGTTGATGTTCTCGAAGGCCAGCGACACGTTCTGCTCCATGTTGAAGCCACGCTGCGACTGGCGGATCAGGCCCAGGTACGAGTTGTTCACCACCACGTGGATGTACGGCAGGCTGAACTGTGCGCCCACGGCCAGCTCTTCGATCATGAACTGGAAGTCGTAGTCACCGGACAGTGCAACAACGGTCTCGTCCGGCTTGCCGCGGACAACGCCCAGAGCGGCAGGACATGTCCAGCCCAGGGGGCCGGCCTGGCCGGCGTTGATCCACTTGCGCGGGCCGAAGACGTGCAGCAGTTGCGCGCCGGCGATCTGCGAGAGGCCGATGGTGGACACATACGTGGTGTCCTTGCCGAAGGCCTTGTTCATCTCTTCGTACACGCGCTGCGGCTTGATCGGCACGTTTTCGAAGTGGGTCTTGCGCTGCAGGGAACCCTTGCGCGCGGTGCACTCGGCAACCCATGCGGAGTAGTCCGGCAGGGACTTGGCTGCCTGGCGCTCGCGGGCCAGCTCGATCAACCCGTCCAGCGCCGCACCGGCGTCGGACGCGATGCCGAAGTCCGGCGAGAACACGCGGCCGATCTGCGTGGGCTCGATGTCGATGTGCACGAACTTGCGGCCAGCCGTGTAGGTGTCCAGGCCGCCGGTGTGGCGGTTGGCCCAGCGGTTGCCGATGCCGATCACGAAATCCGAGGCCAGCATGGTCTCGTTGCCGTAGCGGTGCGAGGTCTGCAGGCCCACCATGCCGGCCATCAGCACGTGGTCGTCCGGGATGGTTCCCCAGCCCATCAGGGTGGGGATGACCGGAACGTTCAGCAGTTCGGCCAGCTCAACCAGCTGCGCGGAGGCGCCGGCGTTGATGATGCCGCCACCGGCAACGATCAGCGGGCGCTCGGCCGCGGTGAGCATGTCCAGTGCCTTTTCCAGCTGCTTGCGGCTGGCCTTCGGCTTTTCGACGGCGATGGGCTCGTAAGCGTCGATGTCGAACTCGATCTCGGCCATCTGCACGTCGAACGGCAGGTCCAGCAGCACCGGGCCGGGACGGCCGGAGCGCATCAGCTGGAATGCCTTCTGGAAGGCGCCGGGAACCTGGCCCGGTTCCATGATGGTCATGGCCATCTTGGTGACCGGCTTGGCGATGGACTCGATATCCACGGCCTGGAAGTCTTCCTTGTGCAGTTTGGCAACGGGTGCCTGGCCGGTGATGCAGAGCATGGGGATGGAATCTGCCCAGGCTGCGTACAGGCCGGTGATCATGTCCGTTCCTGCCGGGCCCGAGGTGCCGATGCAGATACCGATGTTTCCGTCCGCTGCACGGGAGTAGCCGTCAGCCATATGGCTGGCGCCTTCAACGTGCCGGGCCAGGGTGTGGCGGATACCGCCGTGTGCCCGCATGGCGGAATAGAAGGGGTTGATTGCCGCGCCTGGCAGGCCGAACGCCTCGATGGCGCCTTCCTTTGCCAAGATGGCGACGGCTGCGTCTACAGTGCGCATCTTCGTCATGGTGTGCTCCTTGAAAAGTCTGTTTTTGGGTGTAGTGGGGGAGCCGCCGTCGTGAAGCACGACGGCGGTTGCCCGGTTTTGCTTGTTTCCGGCCTGTCGCCGGGATGCTTTACTTGCGACCGGAGAGCTGGAGGACCTGCTTGAAGAGGCCGGAGTGGTCGAGTCCGCCGTTGCCCTGGTTGACAGTGGCGGCGACGAGCTGTGCGACGACGGCGCCGAGCGGGATTGCGACGTTGGCTTCGCGGGCTGCGGAGGTGACGATGCCGAGGTCCTTGTGGTGGAGGGCCAGGCGGAAGCCGGGGTCGAAGTTGCGGTCGAGCATCTTCTGGCCCTTCTGGTCGAGGACCTTGGAGCCGGCCAGGCCGCCGCCGAGGACCTTGAGGGCTGCGTCCGTGTCCACGCCGTAGGCCTCAAGGAAGGCGATAGCCTCGCCGAGGACCTCGATGTTGACGGCCACGATCAGCTGGTTGGCTGCCTTGACGGTCTGGCCGGAGCCGGAGGGGCCGACATGGACGATGGTCTTGCCGACGGCGTTGAGGACATCCTGTGCTGCTTCGAAGTCGGCTGCGTCGCCGCCAACCATGATGGACAGGACGGCGTCGACGGCGCCCTGTTCGCCGCCGGAGACCGGGGCGTCGAGGGGGCGGATGCCGGCTGCGACGGCGTCTGCCGAGAGGCGGGCGGCGACGTCCGGACGGATGCTGCTCGCGTCGATCCAGAGGGTGCCCTTCTTCGCGTTGGCGAAGACACCGTCCGGGCCGCTGACGACACCTTCGACGTCGGGGGAGTCCGGCACCATGGTGATGACGACGTCGGCGTCCTTGACGGCGTCGGCGATGCTCGTGGCGCCCTTGCCGCCTTCGGAGACGAGCTTGTCGATCTTGTCCTGGCTGCGGTTGAAACCGGTGACGGTGTGGCCGGCCTTGACCAAGTTGATGGCCATGGGGAGGCCCATGATTCCGAGTCCGATAACTGCAACGTTGCTCATGATTTTCCTTACTGAAGTCTTTGTTTTAGCCCAGGTGTGCTGGACCCAACTAGCTCGCAGTTGATGTCGTTTTGAGGGCTCTAAACGACATCAACTGCTACTCAGTTGGGCGGTTGGGGTTTGCTAGTGGGAGCTGGCGCGCTGGCGTATGGCCCAGCTGAAGGCCGTTTCCTGCGGTTCCTTGTACTCGAGGCCGATGTAGCCTTCGTAGCCGAGTTCGCGGCTGCGGGCGATCCATTCGCCGAGGGGAAGCTCGCCGGTTCCGGGAGCCCCGCGGCCGGGGTTGTCGGCGATCTGGATGTGGCCGAAGTCCTTGGCGTGGTTCTCGATGACGGCTGCGACGTCGTCCCCGTTGACTGCAAGGTGGTAGAAGTCGGCGAGGAGCTTGACGTTCGTGGCGCCGGATTCTTCCTTGACGCGGGCGATCACCTTGAGGGCATCAGCAGCTTTGAGGAGCGGGTACTTGGGGGCGCCGCTGACGGGTTCGAGGAGGACGGTGCCGCCGATGCGTGCGACGCCTTCTGCGGCGCTGGCCAGGTTTTCGGCGCCGATGGCGTCCTGCTTTTCGGCCGATTCGCCTTCCACGCGGTTGCCGTAGAGGGCGTTGAAGGCCTTGCAGCCGAGTCGCTCGCCGATACCTGCGACAACGTCGATGTTGTCCAGGAACTCGGAGGAGCGGGCGGGCCAGGAAACCAGGCCGCGGTCGCCGCCCGGCATGTTGCCGGCGTTGAAGTTCAGGCCGGTGAGCTGAACGCCAGCGTCCTTGATGGCGTTCTCGAACTCGGTTACCTGGGCGTCCGACGGGACGGAGGTTTCAAAGGGCCACCAGAATTCGACGGCGTCAAAGCCGGCAGCCTTCGCGGCCGCCGGGCGCTCGAGCAGGGGCAGCTCCGTCAGGAGGATGGAGCAGTTCACTGTGTACGTCATCGTAGGTGTCCTTCCGGGGAGGGCTTGGGATCTATCTTCCGCTTGGCTTGGTCTCTTGGGCTAGTTCGCGATGTTGAGTTTCCGCTTTGTGGAATTTAGATTCTGCTTTATGAAAAGTTTAGAGAAGGAGGGGGTGGGAGTCAAGGGGGGGTCTCCGCGGGGAGGGGGTTTGGGATACCAGGTGACGGACTTGGGTGGGCTGGGGTGGGCGACTGGGGTGCTGCGTCCACTCTCGCCTCGCTGTCCGATGGCGTCACCTCTCTACGTGCTCACCCTCGATTTACACGGAGATGCGCCACCGGCCACACGGAGATTGCCCGATTCCACACTGAGATTCCGGTCTCCCAGCACTGAATTTCGGCTTTTTTACACTGAGACGGCTTTTTCGCCCTTAGCCTTCCAGTATCAGTTTCGATTTCAAATCGGAACCACAGATCGATTGGGGGATTCATGGAATATCGCGGCTTGATCGCTCGGGAAGTCTTAGCGGCAACGCCCGCCCGTGCGACTGCGATCCCGGACCCGAGAAAGGTTCCGAGAATGATCTTTTCATCAGCTATCCGCAGCACGGCCACTGCGTGCGTGCTCGCCTTTGTCGCTTGCAGCGTCGTCTCTGGGCACCGGCGATGGGAAGGCTGTTCGTTCTCGCGCCGGGGCTTGCGGTGGTCACGTTCGTGGCGCGCCTGATCCGGGGCAGGGAACGGGCTCCCCCGTACGCGAAGTAAAGGACTCGCGAGCCGCGATCCCGGACTCGTTCCGTGCGATCGGCTCAGGGTGGAGAACATGTTCGATATTCATGTCTGACCAGAATAGCGGTCGGAATTCCAAGACCGGCCGGTAACTGAGAATGGGGAATCGAATGAAAATGGTTAGGAATGCAAGGAATGCAAGGAAGGCAGTGGCGGCAGGAGCATTGACGGCTCTTATGGCAATTGGGGCTGCGTCGGGAGCGCAGGCCACTAGCGCATCGGGCACGGCGTATTTCGATAACGGGCAGCCGATCACGGCAAATATGTGGATCCAGCCGGTTTCAAATGGCGGTTGTGGGAGTTTTTCCTCGTCGGCGGTGATGAATGTATCACCCAATTGGATCCGCAATACGACATCGTTCTACCAGTACGGAGTTGGGTCTATCAGTATCAAGGGTGTCAACGTATCGGGATCGGGAACCAGCAATCCTGCGACACTTCAGTGGACCAATAGTAACGGTGCTCGTGGATCCTATCTGAGCGGCACAGTCTGCATGGGGTGGGGTGCCTTCTACCTAGGTGCGGATGTGGCGGCCACCGCTTACTACTACGGTAATTTGCGCACTGCTTCCGCTCGCGTATAACGAAGAGATCGGCACTGCAGTAATGACAAGAAGCCTAGGTATATGCCGTCAAAAGTTGCAGCACACACGAAACGCCAAGCTGGTGTCGGTGCTAATCACGGCCATGCTTTGCCTGACTGCCTGCAGTGCCGGTCTCTCCGCGCCGGCCAACGATGTGTCTGCCATACAAGATGACTTGAAGAAGCTCCAGGGAATCAACGGTCTCATAAGGATGCCCGAAGGGGAGGGTCAAGAGCGTGGAGATCTGTACACGACGGCGTTGTACACCGAGAACTTTGGTTCCCACCTGCTGGCCGCGGACAACGCCAATCGGACCGTCCGCAACGCACTGGGTGATCAGTCCACAGCCGACCTGCCGACGCTCTGGTCGGCGCTCAAGCTGATTAGGGCAGCCGGCGCAGCTTTGCCTGTCGAATTGGAGAAGAGATTGGCCAGTACCGCGATGCCCGCAAGGCAGCAGGATGTAGGCGCGGAAATCGCCGCCCTCTGGTTTTGGATCGACATCGGTAGGATGCAAGGCTGGTCCGTGATCGCAGGAAAGTCCTTTGTGGAAGAAGCGCTCATACGGCTTGGCGCAATTGACCTCAACTCGATCACGAACAAGCCCTATCTTCTATGGCGTCTCTTCGATTCCTATTCGGCTCTGCAAAAGGAGAGACCCCTCGAATTGGAACGAGCGTTGAAGAACGTGGATTCCAACAAGCTCCCTGGCGACTATGAGTCAACTCTTGACTTTCAAGCCGCCCTTGAAGCGAGAGCAACTCTTGGAAATGATCTGGTGGTTCCTAACGGTGCTAGGGACCATATCGTTAGGCTTCTGGATTCGAGCCAGGTGCACGATGACGCGCTGATCGCTTCAATGCTGCGTTCCTTGGAATTGCTGAACGCACAGACAGAGGCGAAGCGACTTGTCAAAGATCATATTGCATCCAGGGTCGACCAGAAGACGGGACTTATCCGTTCATCGACTCTCGCCAAAGGCTCGGTCCACGGGACGTATCTTGCCGCGAGACTCCTCGACACGAGCTTTCCCGCGGTCGTAAGTGAACGAACCCGAGACGAACTGGAACGGGTGCTGAAGGCGCCCGAAACCGATCAGATCACTCAGCTCAAGGCGCTTGTGGCGCTAAAGCGCTCTGGGTCTCCATCCTGGGGGAACTACGGTTCGATCATCGAGCAAGGTAGGGCGGCGCTTCCGGCCACCGTGACTTTCGCAAAACTCAGCGGGTACATCGAGCTGGTGGATGTTCTGGTGCAGCTTGACCCTAACGCGAGGTTGGCGCGACTGGAGGCGTTCGATGCAGACCCCGGGGTTGAAGACCTACTTTCCGGAGCACTGATGGCGCTCTCCAACTCCATGTACTTCTCAAACAGCGAAGAAGTGAGATCAATGTTTCCGGCCGTCCAGTCCGCTCTCCCGCAGCTCATTGGTTCATCCAAAGGAAAGGGCCTGAATTATTTTCGGGCATTGACCGCCATGACGAACGCAAGTCGGTCCGGACTTGGATCAAACGACTTTGACAAAGCGGCCGAGGATCTCCGGACTCTGAAGGGCTGCAAAGAATTCCCGTCCTTGTATCGGATGGAAGCAGACAAGGCGTCACCATGCAGTCTGTCAATTTCGGCCGCAATGATCGCGGTCCCGGGTGCCTACGACTTCGGGGAGAACAAATGACAGCGGTGCTGCGTCTTGAGAACATCGCCAAGTCCTTTTTAGATGATCGCGGGACGCAACAGTTGGTCCTTTCTGGAATCAGCCTGAACGTCGAGGCTGGCGAAATCGTCTGGCTGCGAGGTGAGTCGGGTTCGGGGAAGTCAACGATCCTGAACATCTCCGGACTGCTATCGACCCCCGATGCCGGCAAAGTGTGGATCAACGGTGACGACAGGACCAACGCCTCGTCCCGGGAAGCGAGTCAGGTCCGCTCGAACGAAATTGGCATGGTGTTTCAGAGCAGCAACCTGTTGCCCGAACTTACGGCGTTGGAAAATGTCCTCCTTGCCAGCAGCAAGCCCATGACACGCGCAACGATTACGGAGCAGCTGGAACGCTTCGGCCTGGTGGCGGTCGCTGACCGGCAAGCGAAAAGGCTTTCCGGCGGGCAGCAGCAAAGAGTCGCGTTTTGCCGTGCGCTGATCAACGAACCGTCATTGCTACTGGCCGACGAACCAAGTTCGGGTCTCGATGCGACAAACACTGAGGCCATCCTGGACGCCATGCGAACGGGGGCCAACAGCGGGTGCGGCATCCTCGTTGCTTCCCACGACGAAGTTTTCCAGCAAGTGGCCCACCGTCAGCTTCCTATGAAGGAGTTGTTCCTTGAACAGAAATAGGGTCTTTGCTGCAAGGTCGGTGCGGCTTTCCCTCTCGAAATTGAGGCCACTCGCGGTCCTGATGAGTCTTGGCATCGCGGTATTCATATTCGCCGACAGCATCGTAGGGGCCGGAATAAGCTCATACTCAAACAAGATCAGCACCAATTCCGCCCTGAATTACGTGGAGGTGACTTCAGTAGGTCCGGACTCAGCTCGTGAGATCACTGATGAATCATTATCCCGGTTCAGCCAAATCGATCACGTAGTGCGATCCTCCGGTTGGGCACAAATAGACCTCGCCATAGAGGACCCCGCGAACTGGCCATCACCGAACAACCCCGGTGCATTCATGGGTACGCCATTCATCAGCGGCATCACTCCGAAAATACTGCTGGGAGACGTCTCCGGGGACGGCCCTGGGGAAGGCCAGATCCTGCTTCCCGACAAGGGGCAGGGCCAGAGATATGCCCAGCTGCACGGCAAGGAAATGAGCTTTGTGTACACGAAGGAAATCGGCCCTGGCAATGGGGAACCTGTTTCCATATCTCTCCGCGTCTCAGGTATCTATGACAACTCGTCGCCGGGTACGGATGGCGCACAGGCTGCTTACGTATCCAGTAAGGTGCTCCAGTCAACGCTCGCCAATGCCCGGCCGAATACAAAAGCGCTGACCTACCCCCGCGCATATGTTCGCGTTGACTCAGCAGACGAAGTGGTCAATGTACAGAACCAAGTCCGAGCGCTCGGATATTCAGTGAACAGCGTTGCGGGCCAAATCCGATCCCTCTCAGGCCTCTTCGCTCTTCTCGCCCTTGTCAGCTGGGTGATCGGTGGGTTCTTGATCATCTTCTGCCTCGGGGTCGGAGTGTCTGTTGGTGGCAGTTGGATCAAGCAGAGAGCTCGCGAAGTGGGTCTCCTCAAAGCCATCGGCTGGTCGGGGGCCTCGATAGCAGGGGTTTACATGGTCGAGTTGGCGGCGGTGGGCCTCATCATTGGCGTGACGGGGGCGCTCCTGGGAACTCTTTGCTCCGTCATAGGAACGGCGGTCTTCAGTGGACTGCAGCTCGACCTCCTGCCGGTGGCTGCGTGGGCCATGCCCAACTGGTTGCTCGTGCTCGGGGCACTCTTCTGTGTTCCTTTGTTCTTGTGCCTTGGAGCCGTTGGGCACGTCGCAAGACTCGCTCGGCTCGACGCGGATTCCTCGCTGAGGGACCTGTAGCTCCGGAGCGCTCGAGATCCGGAACCTTGCTCGCCGCGCATCCGGGAAGGAACCAAGAGGCAGTGCTCGGTCTCTGTTAGGGCAGAACTCAGCGGGCGGAGTGAACTTCGAGTCCCTCTATACCTTCGAAATCTGCGGTGTTGAGCGTGTAGAGGGGGAGGTTATTGGCGATCGCGGTTGCGGCTATGAGGGCGTCGTAAGCTCGTGCTTTGGGTTTACGACCATTCCGGCGCAGCGATGCGGCCACCTGGCCGAAGGCCCGGGCACAGGCCGCATCGAAGGGGAGCGGGTCGAAGTCGGCTTCCGCCTGCTGGAGGTGCGCCTGCCGCGCAGCCCGTTCCTTGTCTGTGGCGGCGACCAGAGGGCCGACGGAGAGTTCCGCGAGGGTTACCGCGCTGATGAGGCATTCATGAGGCAACTCGGACCCGGCGAGGTCTCCGAGCCCGATGACGGTGGATGTGTCCAATATTCCCCGTTCCGGGGTTCCCCGGGTCACAGCCCCGCGTCCAGGATTTCGTCCAGATCTGCCCGGAATGTTTCGACGTCCACGCGCGGCAGGTGCCGGCGGCTGGCGATCAATTGCTCTGTTTGGCGGCTGCGTCGGCGGACGGGCTGAAGCTCAGCCACCTCGTGGCCGTCGCGGGTAACGATCAACGTCTCGCCTTGAGCGACCCGCTCAAGGACTTCGCCGCCATGGTTCCGTAGCTCGCGCACCGTCACAGTTCCCATGCAATAAGTGTATCACCGGTGATACGGGCGAACTTGAGTTTTTAGTGCTCCGCAAAACGCCCAGCAGGTGCGGTCACCCGCGACCGAGCCCCTCCCCAATTTCCCGCCCGATCCGCCGCAACAGTTCCGCCGACAACACAGGATCCTTCGACGAGTCCAGATCCGTATAGTCCGCCAGGGTGTAGACGTGCGAAAGAGACATCTCGGACCACCGCTCCTGCCGCAGCAAGGAGCGGCCCGCGACGGCGATGATCGGCCGCGTACCCGAGCGGCGCGCGACGGCGGCCGGCAGCTTTCCGGCGAGGGTCTGCTCGTCGATGCTGCCCTCGCCGGTCACCACCAGATCGCAACTGTCCTTGCGGGTGTCGAAGTCCAGGAGGTCGAGGAAGTAGTCCGCCCCCGAGACCTGAGAAGCACCCAGCAGCATGCACGCGAAGCCGATCCCACCGGCGCTTCCAGCGCCCGGATGCTCGGCAAAGGAAGCTGCATCCTCAAACCCAACGGAGGCGAGCACAGAGACAAAATGCATCAGACCGGCGTCGAGCGCTGCAACATCCGCAAGCGATGCGCCCTTCTGCGGACCGAACACCGCAGGAGCTCCGTCCGGCCCGCACAGCGGGTTGTGCACGTCGCTCGCAACAATCAGTTCCGTCTCGACCAGCCCGGAAAGCAACGTCCCGAGAACGGAATGAACAAGGCCAAGGTTCCGTCCGTTGCCTTCCAAAGAACGGCCGGAAGCATCCAGGAAGCGGAAGCCCAGGGCGGTGAGCATGCCCATTCCTCCGTCGGTGCTCGCGCTGCCTCCGAGCGCCAGCACGATCCGAGCCGGCCTCAACGAAAGGGCAAAGAGAACAGCCTCGCCAAACCCGCGACTCGACGCATCCAGCGGCAAAAGCCGTCCGTCCGGCAAGAGCCCCAAACCGCAAGTGTTCGCTACCTCCACAACAGCAGTGACGCCGTCGAACGCGATGCTCGCTTGTGTGGGCTGGCCAGTGGGGCCGCTCACCGTGCAGCCGTGGCGGGCGAACCCGGAGGCGACGGCGGCATCAACGCTGCCGTCACCTCCGTCCGCCAGCGGCAGCAGCTCACAGCGAACTGCTCCGACGGAACGCAGCCCTGCCGCCAGGGCGTCTGCCACCTCGCCGGCCGTGAGGCTGCCTTTGAACTTGTCGGGCGCGATGAGGACGGTTTTCGGGGCGGTTGCGCCCGTCATGTCAGATGGAGTCCGAATAGGCGGGGTGGCGATCGGCGGCCTGAAAGGGCTCGACGGCGGCAGCGGGCGCCGGAAGATCGGCCACCTGAATCGGCTCCACAGCTTCGCCCGCGAAGACACTGCGGACGCGGTCGGCGTCGAGGGTGCGGTCCCACCAGGCGATGAACAACGTGGCGACGGCGTTGCCCGTGAAGTTCACGAGGGCGCGGCATTCGGACATGAACTTGTCGATGCCGAAGATGAGCATGATGCCCGCGGCCGGGATGGTGCCGATGGTGGCCAACGTTGCAGTGAGAGCGATGAATCCGCCGCCAGCAACACCGGCAGCCCCCTTGGACGTAAGCAGCATGACGGCGATGAGGCCCAATTGCTGGCCGATGCTCAAGTGCGTGTTGGTGGCCTGGGCGATATACACGGCGGCTAGGGAAAGGTAGATCGCTGCGCCGTCGAGGTTGAAGCTGTAGCCGGTGGGGACAACGAGCCCCACCGTCTCCTTCTTTACCCCCGCATGCTCGAGCTTGCGCATCAGGCCCGGCAGCGCCGGTTCGGCGGTCGAAGTGCCCAGGATGATCAGGTATTCCTCTTTGAAATGCCTGATCATCGTGAAGATGTTCAGCTTCAGGAACGCCATGACGGAGCCAAGGACCACCACCACAAAGAGGATCGAGGTGACGTAGAACAGCGCGATCAACCCGCCCATGCTGGTCAGCGAGGACACACCGTACTTGCCGACCGCGAAGGCCATGGCGCCGAAGGCACCCAGCGGCGCGGCCTTCATGATGAAGCCCAGGATCTTGAACATCACGCCGGTGAGCCGCTGCACGCCGTCGAGCACGGGGGCGCCAAGCTTGCCCATCGCATTCAACGCGATCCCGAAGACCACCGCGATGAAGATGATCTGGAGAATATCGCCCGCAATGAAGGGCTGGACGATGCTCGTGGGGATGATGTTGGTCAGGAACTGCCACCATTCCTGGTGCGCGCCGGCATCGATAAGCTGGGCCGCGGCGGCGGTGGTCTTGATGGTGCCCGCAGTAGCATTGACGCCCTCGCCAAGCCGGAAGATATTGATCGCCAGCAAACCGAACGCCAACGCACAAATCGTGCCGATCTGGAAGTACGTGAGAGCCTTGAGGCCCGTCATCCCGACCTTCTTCAGGTCCGCGACGCTCGCGATCCCGCCGACGGTGGTCAGGAAGACGATCGGCCCGATGAGCATCCTCATCGCATTGACGAACGTGGTTCCGATCGGTTCCATGGCGATGCCTGCGGTCGGCGCGAGCCAGCCGAGCAGGACGCCAATGAGAATGGCGGTCAGTACCCAGAAATACAGTTGCCGGTACCAGCGTTTTTTGGGGGCCGGGGTCGGATGACCGGCGGTTGATGAGTGTCCCATGTTTCCTACCTCATTGTGGAAAATCTCTGGAGAAAGCTGAAAGGGTAAGCGGCGTCCCGGGGGCCCCGACGCGAGCTTGCGAGCGTTGGGAAGGGACCTCCGCGGCGTTCGACGGCGGACGGCCAGCCGCCGTCGAACGTCACCGGAGTTGCGGGCTGCTTTAGACGGCGGCCAGCGAGTGGCTAAGAGCCTTGATGATGGCTTCGGTGACGTCGTCCGTCGTGGCTTCGCCGCCGACGTCGCGGGTCAAGAACCCGGCGGCGGTGGTCTGCTCGATGGCGGCCTCGACCAGGCGGGCTTCCTCGTGCAGGCCGAAGTGGTCGAGCATCAGGGCGGCGCTGGCGATCGCGCCGATCGGGTTGCTGATGCCTTTGCCGGCGATGTCCGGCGCGGAACCGTGGACAGGCTCAAACATGCTGGGGAAGCGGCGCTCCGGGTTAAGGTTGGCGCTCGCGGCGAGGCCGAGGCTGCCGGCGAGGGCGGAGCCGAGGTCCGAGAGGATGTCGGCGTTCAGGTTGGACGCGACCACCACCGACAGTTCCTCGGGGTGCAGGATGAACTTGGCGCTCATGGCGTCAACCAGGACGCTCTCGGTCTGCACGTCCGGGTAGTCGAGGGCGACGCGCTTGAAGGTTTCGTCCCAGAGGACCATGCCGTACTGCTGAGCGTTGGACTTGGTGACCGACGAGACCTTTTTGACTGTGCGGGTCCGTGCGAGCTCGAACGCGAAGCGCATGATGCGCTCGCAGCCCTTCTCGGTGAACAACGCGGTCTGCAGCGCTACCTCGTTTCCCGGCCCGCGACCACTCAAGTTGCGGCCGCCGAGGCCGGCGTACTCGCCTTCGCTGTTTTCGCGGACAACAATCCAGTCGAGCTCAGTGTTGTCAGCTTTGCGGAGCGGGGACTGGATGCCGGGGAGGAATTTGACCGGGCGGATATTGGCCCACTGGTCGAAGTTCTGGGTGATGTTCAGGCGCAGGCCCCAGAGGCTGATGTGGTCCGGGACGTTCTCCCAACCGACAGCGCCGAAGTAGATGGCGTCGAAATCCTTGAGGGCATCCAGGCCTTTAGGGTCCATCATCTGGCCGGTCTCCTCGTAGTAGCCGCAGCCCCATGGGAACTCGGTCCATTCGAAGCAGAACTTGCCGTTGGAGTTCGCGGCCAGGGCGTTCAGGACGCGGCGGCCTGCGGAGACAACTTCCTTGCCGACTCCGTCTGCGGGGATCGATGCGATGCTGAATTTCTGGGTGGCGCTCATGCCTACCTCCTCGTTGAGTTTGTTAGCAGAGTCACACTGCCTTCCTTTTCAAGTAGACGGGCGGCGGGTAGGTGGCGTCCAAGACTTAGTTTCGATACGACTGATAGGTAGCGCCTATTGGTTTTTAGCTGTTGGCGCCTTCGGTGTGCTCCGCAGCGACTTTCAAGAACGCTTTGGCCGCGGAAGTGAGGTTGTTCTTGCGGCTGAGTACCGCGACGTCCAGATGGCTCACCGGTTCGATGAGCAGGGTGCGGAGCCCCGCTTTGTGCGCGGTTGGAGCCCATGACGACGGCATCACCGCGTGCCCGACGCCCGCCAAAACCAGGGGCAAGATGGAGGTCCGGTGGGCGACTTCGACGACGATCTCCACTTCGACGCCGTGCGCCAGGGCATCATCGACGAGCCAACGCATGAGGGAACCTCGCTGGCTGGCAATGATGCGCTGGCCCCCGAGATCCTCGCGTTGGATGGCCGTTTTCTCGGTACCGAAGGTGTCGGCCTGCGGGTTGACGATCAGGATGAGCGGTTGCTTTTCGAGTTCGAGGACCTGGACGCCGGGCACCAGGATCGGCGTAGGGGAGCCTGCCAGTCCGATCTCGGTGCTGCCGTTGCGGACTGATTCGATCACTTCTTCGGGCGTGAATGCGGCACTGACGTTGAGCCGGACTGCGGGATAGACCTTGGTAAAGGCGGCAATCATGGACGTCAGCGGCTCGATACCGGGGGAAGGCATGGTGATGATATCGAGGCGACCGCTTCTGATGCCGCGGAGTGACTGGACCGCGGATTGCGCGGCGTCGAGATCCCGCATGACGAGTCTGGCCGGGCCGACCAGTTCCTTGCCGGCTTCGCTGAGGACTGCCCTGCGGCCGATGCGGTGGAACAGCGGAACGCCTAGCTCCTTCTCGAGGTTGGCGATGGTCTGGGAAAGCGAAGGCTGGGCGATGAGCAAATGCTCGGCAGCGCGGTTGAACCCGTCGTGGTCGACGACGGCGAGGAAGTACTTCAGTTTTCGCGTGTCCACGGTGCGGCTCCTCTGGCTGGGCGGTCTTCCGAAACGATCGATAGCCTACGCCTATCAGTGGCTCAAGCGATGGCCGGGCTGTCTGGGCGTTCGAGGTGCTGCCTCCCAAAAAAATCCGGCTGCTTCTCAAGATTTTTCGCCCGGGCGCGGTTCTCCGGCCTAATAATGTCAGTGGTCCCTGCGAGGCTTTTCTTATGGACGGGAACCGGGGAACACAGCTGATCGGAGCGGGCGCGCCAGCCGGCGGCGCGGTTCCGGATGCTGTCCCCGGTGTCGGCGTCCCGCGCGTCCGGGTGCGGGACCTGGTCGATGTCGTGACGTCGCTTCGCCCAGGCCTCACGAACGGCGCGGCACCGGCCGAATTGATTGACCAGTTGCGTGCCCTGGAGGACTTGAAGTCCGCCGCCGCGGCCGCGCAGGCGAGGATTGCCGTCGCGTTCGATGCCGCCCAGCGCAGCGCCGAGAAGGATCTGGGCGTCCCGGCCGAGGAGCAGGGACGCGGGGTCGCGGCGCAGGTGGCCCTGGCCCGGCGGGAGTCCCCCGCCCGCGGATCCCGGCTCCACGGCCTCGCCAAAGCCCTCGTCACCGAAATGCCGCACACCCTCGCCGCCCTGGACACCGGGCAGCTGAACGAATGGCGGGCAACCCTGCTGGTGAAGGAAACCGCCTGCCTGTCCGCCGAAGACCGCTGCGCCGTGGACGAGGAACTCGCCGCCGACACGGGAGTCTTCGACGGCGCCGGAGACAAAGCCATCATCGCCGCGGCCCGGACCGCGGCCTACCGGCGGGACCCGCGCTCCGTCACGCAGCGTGCCAGCCACGCCGCCACCGAACGGCACGTCAGCCTCCGCCCGGCACCGGACACCATGACCTACCTGACCGCCCTGCTGCCGGTCGCCCAGGGCGTGGCCGTGCACGCGGCCCTGTCCCGGCACGCCGACACCCTCCGCTCCTCCGGAGAGACCCGCAGCCGGGGCCAGATCATGGCCGACACCCTCGTCGAACGCACCACCGGCACCCCAGGCGGGATCAGCGAGGTGGAAGTCCAGCTCGTCATGACCGACCGCACCCTGTTCCAGGGCGATGCCGAACCGGCCCGCCTGCCCGGCTACGGGATCGTGCCGGCCGCCTGGGCCAGGACACTGCTCGCCGAAGGACCCGGGAGCAGCAATGAACCCCGTCAACTTGCCCAGGGCCAGGTCTTCAAAGTCTGGCTCCGGCGTCTCTTTACCGTCCCCGGGACCGGGGAGCTTGTCGGAGCCGATTCGCGGGCCCGGCTTTTCCCGGCAGGCATGCGGCGCTTCATCCAGGCCCGCGACGACACCTGCCGCACCCCGTATTGCGACGCACCGATCAGGCATTTCGATCATGTCGTCCCGTGGCACGACGGCGGCACAACGAGCCTCAGTAACGGGGCTGGCCTGTGCGAAGCCTGCAACCACACCAAAGAACTCACCGGCTGGAGAGCAAGAACCAGCTCCGGGACACGGCACGTCCTCGAAATCCGCACCCCCACCGGACATACCTACCGATCCACAGCCCCGCCGCTGCCAGGAACGCATTTGAACGGAGACCCGCCCGTCATGGCGGCACACTATTTCGGGACCTGTTTCGCAGCCGCCACCGATCGGAAATGCCGGCTGCCTAGGTCCTGTTCCCGCTTTCGTTGCCGACAGCTTTCTAGAACAAACCCAACGGAAGGATCGTAGGCTCAAGCTATGGACAGCAGGAGCAGTCACAGCACCAGCTTGTCCTGCATGCTCGATTCCGGTGCAAACCTGACAGTGGACGGTGCACTTGCCACCGAGCTTGAAGCACGCGGCTGCGATCTGGACGATCCGCTATGGTCGGCCAAGGTCCTCTTGGAACAACCTCAGCTGATCAAGCAGGTACATCGCGACTATTTCGACGCCGGCGCCGCAGTCGCCATCACCTCGAGCTATCAAGCACTGCCACAGGGATTTTCCCGGCGCGGCATTGCCGAGGCGGAAGCCTTGGAACTGGTGGCGTTAAGCGTTCGCTTGGCCGACGAGGCCCGGGGCGAGTACTTGGCGGAAAACCCGGATGCAGGGCCCTTGCTGATTGCCGGATCTGTTGGCCCTATGGCGCCTATCTCGCGGACGGTTCCGAGTATCAGGGCGACTACGTCCTCGCCCAGCGCGAGTTCAAGGAGTTCCACCGGCCGCGCATTCGGGCGCTCGTGGAGGCCGCCGCGGACCTGCTGGCCTGTGAGACGCTGCCCTCCTTCGCGGAGGCTGAGGCCCTTTTGGCGCTCGTGGAAGAGTTCGACGTCGAATCCTGGTTTTCCTTCACGCTTCGGGACGGCGGACACATCAGCGACGGCACGCCCCTTGCTGAGGTGGCGGCGCTTTGTGGAGCCCAGCCGCGCGTCGCCGCGGTCGGCGTGAATTGCGTGCCGCTGAACTTGGTTTCCCCAGCGCTTGAGGCCCTGCGCAATGCCACGGACAAGCCGCTGCTCGCGTACCCGAACTCGGGCGAAAGCTACGACGCCGTCACCAAGACGTGGGGACCTGGCCCCGGGGCATGCGCCGGGGGCCCGTCAAGCCTCGCCGAAGGGGCTGGCACTTGGCGCGATCTTGGGGCTCGGCTCATCGGCGGGTGCTGCCGGACGACGCCGCGGGACATCGCTGCCGTGGCAAGGCTGTCGATGAAGCGCTAGCGCGCAGATCCGGTCAGAACGCGGGGCCTCCCGTTTCGCCCAAGGGATACCCGCGCTGGAGCTGTGCAACTTTCGGATCGTCTTCATCAGCTCCGTAGTCCGAGTTCCGGGTGATGTCCTTTCCGTCGGGGAGCTTCATGGCGCGGAAGACCAGCGAGAGTACGGCAGCAACGATGAGGTTGATCGCGAACGCCACGACGGCGATGTAAACCTGCACATTGGTGCCGGGGATGGCGGCGATGGAGCCTCCGAAGTTGGCCTTCGTCACGGGGTTGACCACGTTGTACGCCGCGACGGTGCCGTAGATGATCCCGGCCGCCCAGCCTGCGAAGAGCGCCCAGCCGTGGAACCAGCGAGTGTACAGTCCTGCCACGATCGCGGGGAATGTCTGCAGGATCCAGATACCGCCAAGGAGCTGCATATTGATGGCAGCCGATTGGTCCATCGCAATCACGAAGATCAGCGCCCCGAACTTCACCACGAGCGAGGCGATCTTGGAGACCTTCGCTTCCTGCCGCGGGTCGGCGTCGGGCCGGATCAGGTCGCGGTAGATATTGCGGGTGAACAGGTTAGCGGCAGCGATCGACATGATGGCGGCCGGGACCAAGGCGCCGATGGCGATAGCCGCCAAGGCGATCCCTGCAAACCACGCGGGGAAGTTGTCCAGGAACAGCTGCGGAACCACCAGTTGCGGATTGACGGCACCGTTCAGGTCAATGGGTTTGGTGCCCGCGGAGATGGCCGCGTAACCCAGGAGGGCAAGGAACCCCAGCATGAGCGAGTACAGCGGAAGAACCGCGGCATTCTTGCGGATGGTGTTCCTGCTCTTGGTCGCCAAGACCCCGGTGACCGAGTGGGGGTACATGAACAGCGCCATGGCCGATCCCAGAGCCAGTGTCCAGTACGCCGAATAGCTGGCGGCACCCGGGATGAAGACGCCGGCCGGCTTGCCTGTCGCCGGGCTGATGGCGTCGAGTTTCGTCTGGGCCGCACCGAAGATGTTGTCCCAGCCCCCGAACTTGATCGGCAGGTAGATCACAGCAACGATGACAGCGAGGTAGATCAGCAGATCCTTCACGACGGCGATAAGCGCCGGCGCCCGAAGGCCCGAGGTGTAGGTGTAGGCGGCCAGGACCACGAAGGCGATGATCAGCGGAAGGTCAGTCAGCAGCACATTCTGCGCGCTGCCGAGGCCCAACACCGTGAGTACGGCTTTGATGCCGACCAGTTGCAGCGCGATATAGGGCATGGTCGCGACAATGCCCGTGAGGGCCACCGCAACAGTCAACGCCCTGCTGCCATAGCGCCCGCCAACGAAGTCCGCCGGCGTGACGAACCCATGCCGGTGCGAGACCGACCACAAACGACTCATCAACAGGAACACAATCGGGTAGAGCACGATCGTGTATGGCACGGCGAAGAAACCGCTCACGGCGCCGGTGGCCCACATTGCCGCCGGGACGGCCACGAATGTGTAGGCCGTGTAGAGATCGCCACCGAGAAGGAACCACGTCACCCAGGTTCCAAAACCGCGGCCGCCGAGGCCCCACTCATCGAGACTGTGCAGGCCGGTCTCCTTGCCCGCTCGCCAGCGTGCGGCGAAGAAGCCCAAGACCGCCACCAGGATAAAGAGGACGACGACGACGGTGAGCGCGACGCCGTTGACGGGCCGATCCGCTGTGGTCGCCAGCGGGACGGTGAGCCCGCTCATTGTTCCTGCTCCTCAGTGCGTGCGCCCCGCGCGGCCTCGCGGCGGCGACGGTCCTCCTTGGTAACCAGCCAGTAGGAGACGCCCACCATGCCTGCCGTGATCGGGACCCAGAGCATTTGGTACCAGTAAAAGAACGGCATGCCAGCGAGCCGCGGCTGATCAATCGAATACACCGGGACCAACAGTGGAACCAGAATGGCGATGGCCAGCAGGATTCCGGCCACAATATACGGACCGGGCCTTGCGGGCCCCCGGGTCGGCACATCGGGAGATGACATGGACGCCTCCTCATAGAGACGGCCCCCGGAGCGGGATGGGCTTCCCGGGACGTGCCGGTGGCCTGACAGACCGTACGTGTACCGGTCCATCAACAGAATAGATTCTGGATTAGTTCTTTGACAGGGGAAGTGGTCCCGTTTTTTGTTGCGGGCTCAGCGGCGAATGGCGCAGCGCTTAATCGCCCCGCCAGCCTCATTTCGGCAAGATCCTGCCGATTCCTACTCTTGCTGCTCGCGCCCGCCAGCTACGTACCCGCCAGCCATTCCGGCTCGAAGTCCGGATGGTCCGAATAGGGCAGCGCGAGGGCATTCAACGACTTCGTGGTCCATTCGATCGATTCCGGGATCCACTGCGGGGTATCACCAAGCGTGCCGCGAACCATCGTGGCCAGGGCCGTCTGCCGTGCGGATTCCACGATCCTGAGCAGCCTTCTCTTTGATTCGCATTCCAGGAGAAGGCGTCGCTCGTACCATTTGCCCGCTTCGGAGACGGAACGGTCGCCGAGGAGTTTCCGTGCCGCAGCCTCGTCCTCGTTCAGGCGGTCCGAGAGGAAATCGACGATATCCACAAATTGAGCGTACGCGTCCCTTGCGGCTGCGGAAATGCCTGCCTCCGCTAAGCGGGGTCGGCCTGCTTTTCGCGCGGGAGCTCGACGGCGAGAGCGGCCGCGGGGGACGAAGCGGCGGCAGCGGCTCGGGCTGAAATCGGGATGTTGACGTGGCGGAGGGCGGCAACATGGGGGAGGGCGTTGAAGTGGCTCCGGGACATGCTGCCGAACTCGTAGGCGGTCTCGGCGTGCTCGGACAAGTCCACGCCGGCGAGCTCCGCCTCGTGGCTGACCCGGAATCCAACGGTCTTGTGAATGACAAGGGCAATGATTGCCGTCATGATTCCCGAGACTGCAAGGGTGACAAGAATGGCGACGATCTGCGCCACGAGCTGCTGGAGTCCGCCTCCGTAAAACAATCCTCCACCCTTGCCGTTCACCGGCAGCGCGATGAATCCGAGCGCGAGCGTGCCGACAAGTCCGCCACCGAGGTGGACGCCCACGACGTCGAGGGAGTCATCAAAGCCGAACTTGTGTTTCAGGTCGACAAATACGGCGCAGGCGGCGCCGGCTACCAGCCCCAGGCCGAGGGCTGCCGCGGGAACCACATTGGCGCAGGCCGGAGTAATAGCCACGAGGCCGGCCACGACGCCGGATGCGGCACCCAAGGATGTGGGGTGGCCGTGCCGGATCTTCTCGGTGACCAACCAGCTGAGCATTGCCCCGGCCGGGGCAACAAGGGTGTTGACCCAGATCAAGCCGGCCTGCGCCGACGTCGTGGCCGCGCCGGCATTGAAACCGAACCAACCGAACCACAGGAGGCCGGCGCCAAGCATGATGAAGGGCAGGTTGTGCGGGCGGTGGTTCGGGTCTTTTCCAAAGCCGTGACGCTTGCCCAGGATCAATGCCAGAACAAACGCGGCAGCGCCGGAGCTGATTTCCACCACAGTGCCGCCGGCGAAGTCAATCACCTGACCGAAGACCGAACTGATCGCTCCGCCAGGGCTGAGTAGGCCGCCACCCCAGACCATGAAAGCCAAGGGGCAATACACCAGGGTGATCCAGATGGGGACGAAGATGACCCAGGATGAGAATTTGGCGCGGTCGGCGATCGCGCCGCTGATCAGGGCCACGGTGACGATGGCGAAGGTAGCGCTGAAGCCGAGTTTGATGAGATCGGTGGAACCGACCAGGTCCGCCGAGCCGAAGCTGCTGAACGGATTGCCGAAAATCCCCAGAACACTCTTGCCGCTGATCATCGAGTAGCCCCACAGGATCCACACGGCGCCTACGATGCCCGCGGAGATGAAGCTCATCATGATCATGTTGAGGGAGGCCTTGGCCCGCGTCATGCCACTGTAGAAGAGGCCGAGTGCCGGAGTCATGAGCAGTGCAAGTGCCGCCGACACCATCACCCAAACGTTTTCCGCAGTGATATTCACGTGCGTTTCCCTTCTTATCGGAATGCCGTAGGAGGACCGCCGCAGCGTGGCCCCGTTCTTCCCCTGCCCAATATTTCCGGTTCCGTGTTTCAAGCAATGCTGGGAAAAGTTGCGGGGACGTTACATGACTTGGCGTGGCGTGAAGAACGCATGACGGGCGTGTTTCGGGAATGTTAACGCCGCCCCGGCACGGACGAATGGCCCTCCGGAACAGGCGCCAATGATCCCAGTGATTCCGCGGATTCCAGAGCCAAAGGAGGTGAAATCCTTCCACTAGGCCGGAAATCCGGACATTTCTTCCACGTGAACGGCGGCTCACCGCACCTCAAACGGATGTTTCAGCCGAACGCTGGCGCGTCACGGCCGCCGCGCGCACACTTAGCCTGTGAAGCCGTTTCTCCTGCTCGCATCTCGCGCCGAAGACGCCGCCGCCGAGGAAGAGTACCAGGCGTATCTTCATTTTGGAGGGCTCGCTCCCGAGCAACTGCAACGCATCCGAATGGAGGTGGCGCCCCTCCCGCCGCTTGAGCTCTCCGACTATTCCGGAGTGATTGTGGGTGGCAGCCCCTTCACCTCGAGCGACCCGCCGGAACACAAGAGCCCGGTCCAGAAAAGGGTGGAGAAAGAACTCGCGCAGCTGCTGGACACGATTGTTGCCGCCGACTTTCCCTTTCTGGGGGCCTGCTATGGGGTCGGAACCCTGGGACTTCACCAAGGGGCTGTGATTGACCGTACCTATGGTGAAGGACTCGGCGGGGTAACCATCAAACTCACAGCGGAGGGCCTCCAAGACCCGCTCCTCCAAGGCATGTCCGAGCGTTTTGTCGCCTTTACCGGCCATAAGGAAGCCTGCACGGTCCTGCCAGGACATGCGGTGTTGCTTGCCGGCTCGGCCGCCTGCCCGGTGCAGATGTTCCGGATCAAGAGGAACCTTTACGCCACTCAATTCCATCCGGAGCTCGACGCCGAGGGGCTCGTCACGCGAATCGACACGTATCGCCACGCTGGATACTTTCCGCCCGAGGCTGCTGAACAGCTGATGGCAGACGCCCGGAAGATCACGGCCACCGAACCGATGAAGATCCTCGGCAACTTTGTCCGCCGATACGCGATTCCCCAATAACGTCGGGGGAATGAAGCACAATGGGCCCATGACTTTTGCAAATGTGGGAAGCCTCGGCACGAAACCCGGCCAGCGCGACGCCGTCGTCTCCATCCTTCTCAGACCGAAACCGGAGCTCCGGGGCGCGGGCTGCCTGCTCTACGAGGTGGGCGTCAACGAAGAATCGCCGGACACGGTCTTTGTCTGCGAACTATGGGAATCGGCAGAAGCGCACCAAGGATCGCTGCAGCTGGACAGCGTCCGGGCCGCCATAAGTGAGGCAATGCCGCTGCTGTCCGGAGAGATGGGCGGCACCCGGTTCACGGTATTGGGCTCACCGCTCCGAAACCCCTGATATTCATCCAGGCGACACGTGGCTGACGGACAGGATTTTCATAGCTCTTACATAGCTGCAGTAGCTACGGTTGGTTCATTATGGAAGAGCAAGAGCCCCGTCGTCCCGGCCAAGGGTCCGGACGAAAGAGAAGTCGGTGGAACCGCTGGAGTCCCCGCCGACGTCGATCGGCCTTGCTGGCGGCCTTCGCGGGCATTCTGGCACTGACCCTGACGGCCACGGTTTACTCGGCCGCGCATGCCCGCTCATCCGTCCCCCATGCTGTATCGGCGGTAGCCGGCGCCACGCCGTCGGCAGCTGTTCCAGCCGCATCCCCGACGGCTGCATCCCCGACGACGGCGGCCGCCGCACCGTCGTCGACCGCGGCCGAGGCGCCGACTGCCGCTCCAGCCGTCGCGGCTCCCGCAGCTGCGGCGCCGGCTGCTTCGGGTAGCGGAGTGACCCCCGCGTTGGACTCCGAGATCAACGGCATCATCAACGCCAACAGCCAGTACCAGATCGGCGTCACCCTGATCGACTTATCTGACGGCTCAAGCCATCAGTACGGGGTCCAAGCGCCATTCGAGGCAGCAAGCACCGCCAAAGTCCTGGCTGCCGCAGCGTACTATCACCTTGTCGAAACGGGCGCAGTGTCCCTTGACGATCCCTTGGGCGAGTACACAGCCGGATTCCAGATCAAGGAGATGATCCAGAACAGCGACAACGACTCCTGGTCCCTGATCATGGATGCGGTCGGTTATTCGGAACTGCAGTCCTATGCCGCATCGATCGGCGTCAGCTACGACCCGATGAACAACACTCTGACTCCAAGCGAAATGGCCAGCATCATGGCCGGCCTCTACGGCGGGAAGCTCCTGAACCAGCAGGACACCGCACAGTTGTTGTCCTATATGCAGAACACCAACTACGAGTCACTCATCCCCGCCGCAGTGCCGGCCGGAATCACTGTTTTCCACAAGTACGGACTGCTCGACGACGAACTCCACGACGCCAGCATCCTCACCAACGGGACCAACTCCTACGCATTCGTGGTCTACACCAAAGGCCAGGACGAGAGCGATATCCCCGCCCGCACCGACATCTTCCACCAGCTCACCCAGGCTGTGGTGAATGGTCTGTTCTAAAGGGACCTGGCCCGATCTTCAGCATCACGACGCCGGCCGCGCAGTCAGACTGACTGCGCGGCCGGCGTCCTTGTTCCCTTATGGGCGCTGAGCGCCTGTAGAAGTGCTATCTATATGTCTCCCTTCTTCATGGGGTCGGGCCAATTTCCTATCAATCGGTTATGGTCCTGCATGGTCTTCTCCTGACTAAGACGGTGTTCTGCGCGATGCGGCGCAATTGGTCGTGCCTGCCAAAAGGGCAGGGGCGGCCTGATCAGTCGGGAGAGGAACCAGGATCGAATGCAGGTTCGGCTGAGGGGCTTTGCCGGCGATCGGGGATCGGGCCATGGCGGGGTGGCGGTGCCAGCGCACGTTGTTCCGGCAGATCTGCAGCGCCGTAGGCGGCCGAGCCACCCTGCGACTCCGACGTCGATCCAGACTCTTGTGAGGGCGCCGCCGGAGGGACCTGTCTGGCGGGCGGAGCGCCACCCGGAACTGGCGACATTTCCGCCGTCGCCAGCATTTCCGGGGGCAGGACAACAAGTGTACGAGGGCTCGTGCTGGCAAGTATGGTGGGCGCGGTCAGCGCAGCGACGGATCCGGCGCGCAAGGGATCGACGGGGATAGCTGGAACGCTTGGTCCGTGAGGCGGCAGTACTCCGGGCACCGGCGGCAATGCCGGCACGGAAGGCGGCTCGGGCAATGGCGGGAGTTCCCCGATCGTGTTCTCGACCACGGGCGGCACAGCGTCGACGACTCCAACCACTGGCGTCAAGACCTGCTCCGTTAGCTGATTGACAACGGTCTTAGGAACTGTGGCCAACGGACCGGGGCTTGGAACCACGGACGGGACGTGGTCGACGATCGGCCCTACGGGATCGGTGAGGGGAACCGGTGGCAGTGAAACCGAAGGTGTCGGGACAGCCGGAATCGTCGGCAGAAGGTCTGTGGCCTGCGAAGGACCGGCCAGCCACAGCAACCACGCCAATGCGCCGAAAACGGCGAGAAGAACGGGCCGAACCAAAGAAACGCCACGGCACCCCAGATACCCAGCCAAACACTCCACCTCCCCAGTGCGGTGTTTGGAAACTAACGTACGCCCGTCCGGGGCGGCAGTCCATAGCTAAGCATGCTTAGCGCCCGAACTCCGGAAGGATCGCCAGATGGGACGCGGCGTCGACATCGGGGCGGAGATCCCGGTCCTGGACGTCGGCGGGCAACGATAGACCGGCGTTGAAGGCTTTTCGGAACCGCGGACTCGCGAATTCTCCGGGTGTCCGGCCTTGCAGCCTCAGTGCCCGTGACGCGCAAAGGAATTCAACACCAACAACCGTTGCAAGCGCCCGGACGGTGGAATCCAGCCGGGAGGTGGACACACTCGCGAAACTTGCATCTTCTTCAGCGCCCAAGGACAGGACCACCGTTTGTAGGCTCACCGGCTGAGCGTTGGCTCGAATATGGCCCACCGCTGCGGCCGCCACATATTCCAGCATCATGACGCCGGACTGGCCGGAGTCGTCGACCGCAAGGAACCTGTGGAGGCCCGTGTACGCGGGATCGCATAACCGGCTGATCCTTCCAAGCGCGTTGGTGCATGCTGCGCCAAGTGCCAACTGCAACCCGTCAATCCGCCGGGCGAGAGTGGACATCTGGAAGAGGCCGTGGTGCGCCACACCGTTGCTGCCATCTTCCACGGAGCCGAAGACCATGGGGTTCTCGTGGCCTGCAACCACCAGACGCTCCAAGACGAGCTTCAGCGCGTCGAGTTCTTCCACTACAGCGCCTAGTGCGTGTGGAAGCATGCGCAGAGAATACGGGTCCTGAATACGTGCGGGCTTGCCATGCCCTGATACCAGTCCCTGAAGGGTTGTAGCCACATCTGCCAGTGCGTCCGATTCTGCCGCCTTTGCGACTTCCGGGGCGAACGCTTCGGAGTTTCCTGACATGGCAGCGAATGTCAGTGCGCTGACCGTCGTGAGGTTCTCCAGCAGGGTCGCTAGCCTCTGATGCGCCAGGACGGCCTGGGCGATGGTAAGCGCGCTGGAGCTGATGAAGGGCAGCGCATCCTCGGTCGCCCAAGTCTCCAATGGCACCGGCACTTTCTTGCCGTCCATGGTGGGCCGCTCACCGAGGAGGGTGAGAGCCGTTCCCGCCAGGGCGGGAAGATCTGCGGTTCCTATACCGCCGAATTCCCGTACTTCCGGCAGGGTATCGGCGTTGAGCATCTCCGAAACGGCGTCGGCTACAGCCGGGTTGATCCCGGATGCGCCGGCTGCGAGTTGGGAGAGCCTGATGGTCAGCATCGCCCGGACGGTCTCGCGGTCAAGGGCCCGTCCGGCATCGACGGCATGGCTCCGCAACAAGTTGAGACCGTGGGTGTCGACCTCAGTGTCCGCTTGGTTGAGGGTCACGGAGCGGTTAGCGCCTACGCCTGTGGACCGACCATAAACCGGCCGTGCCTGTGCCGTCGCGCGGGCGGAGCGCTGGGACGCCGTCATGCGTTCAACGGCCGACGGCGCCAGCGTCACTTTATGGCGGCCTCCTGCTACCGCTACGATGTCGCCGAGCTCAAGCCGGCGTCCGTCAATTTCGATCATGGGAGTGATTCTTTCTCAGATGGGTGGTTGTCGGGTCTGGTTAGCGGGTTTCTTCCATGGGGATGCGGACGCCGCGTTCGTGGGCGACTTCGATGGCGCGGTCGTAGCCGGCGTCGGCGTGGCGGATGACGCCCATGCCGGGGTCGTTGGTGAGGAGGCGTTCGAGTTTCCGGGCGGCGAGCTCGGTGCCGTCGGCGACGGAGACCTGGCCGGTGTGGATGGAGCGGCCGATGCCCACGCCGCCGCCGTGGTGGATGGAGACCCAGGTGGCGCCGGAGGAGGCGGCGGTCAGGGCGTTCAGCAGGGGCCAGTCGGCGATCGCGTCGGAGCCGTCCTTCATGGACTCGGTTTCCCGGTAGGGGGAGGCCACGGAGCCGGAGTCCAGGTGGTCCCGGCCGATCACGATGGGGGCCTTGACCTTGCCTTCGGCCACGAGCTGGTTGAAGAGCAGCCCGGCCTTGGCGCGTTCGCCGTAGCCCAGCCAGCAGATCCTCGCCGGGAGGCCTTCGAATTCGACCCGTTCCTGTGCCGCGTCGAGCCATTTGTGCAGGTGGGTGTTCTCCGGGAAGAGTTCCTTGATGGCCTTGTCGGTCACGGCGATGTCTTCGGGGTCACCGGAAAGCGCGACCCAGCGGAACGGGCCCAGGCCCTCGCAGAACAGGGGCCGGATGTAGGCCGGGACGAAGCCGGGGAACTCGAAGGCCCGGTCATAGCCGCCCTTGCGGGCTTCGTCGCGGATGGAGTTGCCGTAGTCGAAGACCTCGGCGCCGGCGTCCTGGAACTCGACCATGGCCTGGACGTGCTTGGCCATGGAGGCCTGGGCCTTCTTCGTGAACCCTTCCGGGTCGGCTTCGGCCTCGGTGTGCCACTCGGCCACGGTGATGCCCTCGGGCAGGTAGGACAACGGGTCGTGCGCGGAGGTCTGGTCGGTCACGACGTCGATGCTGATTTCCCCGGCCCGGTGGCGGGCCAGCAGTTCCGGGAAGACCTCGGCGGCGTTGCCGACATAGCCGACGGACCAGCCGCGGCGCTCGTCCTTGGCGGCCTGGACCTTGGCGATCGCGGCGTCCAGGTCGGTTTCGACCTCGTCCAGGTAGCGTTTGCCGACGCGGCGGCGCAGCCGGGACTCGTCCACGTCCACGATCAGGCAGGCCCCGTCGTTCAGGGTCACGGCCAAAGGCTGCGCCCCGCCCATGCCCCCGCACCCGCCGGTCAGGGTCAGCGTCCCGGCCAACGGTCCCTCCGTGGAGCCTTCCGCGGCGGCTGCCAGGCGGCCTTCGGCCCGGAGTTTGTTCCCGACCGCGGCGAAGGTCTCGTAGGTGCCCTGCAGGATGCCCTGGGTGCCGATGTAGATCCAGGACCCGGCGGTCATCTGCCCGTACATCATCAGGCCCTCGGCCTCGAGGCGGCGGAACTCGGGCCACGTCGCCCAGTCACCCACCAGGTTCGAGTTCGCCAGCAACACCCGCGGCGCCCATTCGTTCGTGCGGAACACCCCGACGGGCTTGCCCGACTGGACCAGCAGGGTTTCGTCCTTCTCCAGGGTCTCCAGGGTCCGGGTGATCGCGTCGAACGCGGCCCAGGACCGGGCGGCCCGGCCCGTGCCGCCGTACACGACCAGGTCATCCGGGCGCTCGGCGACCTCCGGGTCCAGGTTGTTCATCAACATGCGCAACGGCGCTTCGGTCTGCCAGCTCTTGGCGGTCAGCTCGGTGCCGCGGGCGGCCCGGACAGGACGGGCTCCGGTAGTGAAATCGGCGGGTGCCATTCTTCGTACTCCTTAGTCTTTTGGACTAGTTGCTTCTTGCTCGAACTAGACCAGGTTCTTGGACTTGAGCCAGTCCTGGGCGATTTGTCCCATGTCCTCGAACTTGGCGGTCCTGCCGTTCATCTGGATCAGATCATCGGTGGTCAACGCGGCGGACACCTTGTCCAGCACGCTCTTGACGGTGTCGCTGGCCTTCTTCTGGTTGATGATGGGAAAGACATTCTGGGCGGTGAACAGATTCTTGTTGTCCTCGAGGGGGACCAGATGGTTCTCGGCAATAGCCGGGTCCGTGCTGAAGAGGTCAGCTGCCTGTACCTGGCCGGAAAGGAGAGCGTTCAGCGTGAGCGGACCGCCGGCGTCGAGCGCTGAGAATTCCTTGAAGTCAAGGTTGTAAACGGACTTCAGTCCGGCAACACCGTTGACGCGGGTCTTCCACTCCGGGGGGCCGCCGAGGACGAGATCCTTGGCAACCGGCTGGAGGTCGCTGATGGACTTCAGGTTGTACTTGTCGGCGATTTCCTTCTTTACGGTCAGGACGTCGTTGTCCTGTGCCTTGGAAGCCGTCAGCTGGGTTAGCCCTGACGGGATTTTGGTGCTCAGTTCCTTTGTCACGTCGTCCGGTGACGAGGCCTTCGTGGCGGGGTCCAGGTATTGGAGGAGTGATCCGCTGTATTCGGGCATGAGGTCGATGGAACCGTCCTTCAGCGCGGGGATGGTGACTTCGCGGCTGCCGATGCTGGGCTTTTCGGTGACCTTGACGCCCTTGGCCTTGAGGGCCTCGGCGTAGATCTTGGCAATGAGTTGGCTTTCCGGGAAGTCCGCGGAGCCGACGACGATGCTGTCCGTGGATACTGCGGCCTGGGAGTTGTTGTTGGAGGAACTCATGGGATCCCCGCCGCCACAAGCGCTCAGGGCGATGGCGGTGGCTGCCGCCAGGGCGAAACCGCTCAGGTACTTTTTCATGTCAATTCTCTCTGGGGAGGGCCGTCGCAGGGCATGCGGTGGCCAAATGGGGGTTGGTTTTGCGGGTGCCGGGCAGGACGCCCGGCGCCGGATGAAACGGGAGAGTCGCTTAGACCGTGACAGGGGTGTTCACGGTGTCAGCCGCAGCGGCCGGGGCGGCCGCCTTGACTGTGCGCCGGGTCAGTCCGGGTGAGACGACCCTGCGGGTGATGAAGGCGAGCAATTGGTCGAAGAACAGGGCCAACAGCGCAACCAGCACGGCCCCGGCAACCATCTGGCTGTAGTCGTTCTGGGCCTTGCCGTCGATCAGCAGCCGTCCAAGGCCGCCGAGCGAAATGTACGCGGCGATGGTCGCCGTCGAGATGATCTGCAGCAGTGCGCTGCGGACGCCGGACAGCATGAGGGGGAGCGAGCAAGGGAGCTGGATGTCCGTGAGGATCTTCATGGTGCGGAAGCCCATGCCCTTGGCGGCATCGACGGCGGCAGCATCCACCGCGCGGACGCCGGCATAAGTGTTGGTCAGGATGGGCGGGACCGCGAGGAGCACCAGGACAATGAGGCTCGGCAGGATATAGCCCATCTTGGACGGGAAAGCCGGCGAGATCAGCATCACCAGGAGGATCAGCAGGCCCACGCTGGGGAGGGCGCGGAGGGCGTTGGCCAGGCCTGCGATCATGAAGACACCCTTGCCTGTGACTCCGATGTAGATGCCGAGCGGAACTGCGATGATGGCCGCGACGACGAGGGCGATGAGGGAATAGAGGAGGTGCTCCCCGATCAAGGTGGGGATGCCGTCGGCGCCGCTCCAGTGCGCGGGATTGAACAAATAGTTGATCATGATGCCACCACCTTGGGGGTCCACGGTGTCAGCCACCGGTTGAGGAGGATGATCAGTCCGTCAAGGATCATTGCCAGGACCACGCAGAGGATGATGCCGGCGATGATCGGGGTGAAGAACCGCAACTGGAAGCCTTGGGTGAAGAGCGAGCCGAGCTGCGGGATACCTAGCAACGCTGCCACGGAAACGAGGCTCACGTTGGAGACCGCCGCGACGCGGAGCCCTGCGCTGATGACCGGGACGCCTACAGGAAGCTCCACTTTCACCAGGCTCTGGTACCCCCGGTAGCCCATGGCCTTGGCCGCTTGGACTGTGTCTTCCGGTACGGAATCGAGGGCATCAGCCACCACGCGTACCAGCAGCGCCACGGTGTAGATGGTCAGTGCTGCCACGATGTTGAGCGGGTCCAGGATCTTGGTGCCAAGGACCAGCGGCAACAAGACGAACAGGGCGAGGGACGGGACCGTGTACAGCAGGCCCGCCACGCCCACCAGAAGGGGATAGATCCGGCGGCTGCGGTGCGCCCACCAACCAAGGGGGAGTGCGATCAGCAGACCCAGGATGAGGGGAGTGACGGCGAGCAGCACATGCCAGCCGAGGAGGAAGACGATGTTGTCGGACTGGCGGCCCAGCCATTCAAAGTTCATCGCGCCGTCTCCAAGTGCGGTTCCGCCTCGATCGCCTTGACGACGTCGGTGGCCGTCACTGTGCCGATGAGCTCGCCGTGTTCATTGACGACGACGCCGCGCCGGCTGGGGGAGGAAAGCGCTGCGTCGAGCAACTGGCGCATGGTCCCGGACGATGATGCGGAGGTGCCGCTGAGGTTAAGGTGCTCCCTCTTGAGTTCGCCCTTGATGAGATCGGCTTGTGCCCAGCCGAGCGGTTTCCGGCCGCCGTCGACCACCAGCACCCAGGCTCCTGTGGCCTTGCTCTGTGCCTCGGCGGCGGAGGCGCCAAGGGCGACCACAGCTTCTTCGGCAACAGCTACCGTGCCGGCCGCGTTGGTGAAACCGAGGGAGCGGTAGCCACGGTCACGTCCGACGAAGTCGGCCACGAATTCGTCCGCCGGGGAAGTCAGCAGCTCCGACGGCGTCGCCATCTGGGCGAGCTTTCCGCCGACGCGCATCACGGCAACCTGGTCGCCGAGCTTGAGAGCCTCGTCGATGTCGTGGGTGACCATGATGATCGTCTTGCCGATCTCGCGCTGAAGCCGGAGGAATTCCTCCTGGAGCTGCGCGCGGACTACCGGGTCAACGGCGCTGAAGGGTTCGTCCATGAGCATGAAGGCCGGATCCGAAGCCAAGGCCCGGGCCACGCCCACGCGCTGCTGCTGTCCGCCCGACAACTGCCACGGGTAGCGCTTGGCGAAGCTCGCGGGGAGTCCGACGCGCTCCATGAGTTCGAGGGCTTTCATGCGGGCCTTCTGCCTGCTCTCGCCGAGAAGTACAGGCATTGTTGCCACGTTGTCGACGATGGTGCGGTGTGGGAAGAGGCCTGCGTGCTGGATGACGTAGCCGATCCGGCGGCGCAGCAGCGCTGCGTCCATGCCCGACGTCGGCTGGTCATCAAGGAAGATGGTTCCGCTGGTGGGTTCGATGAGCCGGTTGATCATCCTCAGCGAAGTGGTCTTGCCACACCCGGACGGGCCAACCAGGATGGTCAACTTGCCGGTGGGCGCTTCGAGGTTCAGGCCGTCGACGGCGACCGTCCCGTCCGGGTACGCCTTGGTGACATTTTCGAACTTGATCATTTCTTTTCCATGCTTTCCTGGGGCACTTCATGGTTTCCGGAGGGTTCCACGAGGATGTTGTTCGCCACCCTCGCCAGTTCCTCGCCAAATGTCTGGGCCTTCGCCTCGTCCAAGCGGTAGCTCGGCACGACAATGCTGAGGGCTGCCACGGTGCGGCCGCCGATCACAATGGGTGCGGCGACGGCCGTGATGTCGTCTTCTACGCCGCTCCGCACGATGGCGAAGCCGCGGCCGTTCTGCCCGCCGGTAAGGACCTTCCCAGCGGCGGATCCTTCCAGCGGAATGCTCCTGCCGACCCAGCTGGTGTGCCGGACAGAGCGGGTTCCTTCGACTATGGCGATGTAGATTCCGGTTTCCCCAGGACCAGGAATGCTCAAATAGCAGGACTCGCCTGTTTCGGCCACCAGCCTCTTCATATGCGGCGCGCACAGAGATACGAGGGATTCCTGTCCCAGCGCGAGTGCTCCCAACTGGATCACGCTGGCACCGGGACGGAAGTTTCCGCTCGGGTCCCGCTTCACGAAGCCGCTGCCCTCCAGCGTGCGGAGAAGGCGGAGTGCGGTGCTGGCCGACAAGTCAACAACGCGTGCGGCGTCACTCAAGCTGATGGCGCCATCGGTACAGACCGCGCTCAGGAGGGCCAACGCCCTTTCGACCGTCCGGGTGGAAGAGTCTGCTGCCACTGACTGACCTGCTTTCAAGTGGTCTGGATCACCATGTCTTGCCACTAAGTAAAAATGAACTTTCATCGAATGGCAAGAGATTTCGTGAAATTACCTGAGATTCCGGGATTTGAGACGCCCAATGGGAACAAGCCGTTTCGGCCGTGTTTCAGGACTGTTAATTGTCATGGTTCTGCACTCGGGGTCTTGTCATTGGATGACATGTGGTTTTTACTTGGTGGCAGTCTTCATTAATCGGAGGAACACGTGGAAACCGTCAATCAGCTCCTTGGCTCAATCAAGGACGTGGGCCGCGATGCGGTGCGCGGAGGATACTCAAGGGCTGTCTACTCGACGCCCGAGCTCGACCTCAGGCAGTGGTTCATCGAACAAGCCCAACAGCGCGGCCTCGGAGTCGAAACCGACCGCAACGGCATTATCTGGGCCTGGTGGGGAAAGCCCCAGGACGGTGCGCTTGTCACTGGCAGCCACCTCGACTCCGTCCCGGGAGGAGGGGCCTTTGATGGGCCGCTTGGCGTCGCGTCCGCACTCACCGCCGTCGATGTCCTCGTTTCCCGCGGTCTCGAGCCGGGGCGTTCCCTGGCCATCACGGTCTTCCCGGAAGAGGAAGGATCCCGCTTTGGCGTGGCCTGCTTGGGCTCGCGGCTCCTGACCGGTGCCATCGACGTCGACAAGGCGCTGAACCTGCGCGACGTCGACGGCAACACTTTCGCCGACGTCGCCCGGCGCAATGGTCTGGATCCCCGGCACGTCGGTCCAGATCCGGAAGCCATGGCCCGAATCGGCGACTTCGTCGAACTGCATGTGGAACAGGGAAAGGGACTGGGCCAAGGCGGGCCGGCCATCGCCGTCGGAAGCTCCATCCTGGGCCACGGCCGCTGGAAGCTCAGCGTCAGCGGCCAAGGCAACCATGCCGGGACCACTCTCATGGCCGACCGCGCCGATCCGATGGTCGCGGCCGCGCAGATCGTTGTTGCCGTCCGCGACACTGCGGCGGGGCAACCGGATGCCAGAGCCACAGTCGGGCGCTTGACTCCGGTTCCCGGCGGCACCAACGTGATTGCCTCCCGCGTCGATCTGTGGCTTGACGCCCGCCATCCCGACGACGCCGTGACGGCGCAACTGATCGAATCGATTTACAGCGCGGCCCGGGAAATCGCGGCAGGGGAGGGATGCGCCGTCACCCTCACTGAGGAGTCCTACAGCGATACCGTGCATTTTGATCCCGTCCTCAGCCGACGCATCGGGGAGCTTCTGCCGGGCGCGCCGGTGCTGGCAACCGGCGCCGGGCACGACGCCGGAGTCTTGGCTGGACATGTCCCCTCGGCGATGCTTTTCGTCCGCAACCCGAGCGGAATCTCGCATTCCCCGGAAGAATACGTGGCCGACGAGGACGCCTCGGCCGGCGCCGCTGCCCTCGCGGACGTTCTGGAGGGACTCCTGTGAGCGGGTTCTGGTGTGAGACCGCCTTGGTGAACGCCGACGGCGGCAGCGCTGTTGTAGCCGCCGGTGTTCGGCTGGAAGTGCACGAGGGCCGCATCTCTGCGATCTCCACCGCGGTCCAGCCCGAAACCGGTGACCAGACATTGAACGGCGTCGTCTTCCCCGCCGCGGCCAACGCCCATTCGCACGCTTTTCACCGGATCCTGCGCGGACGGACGCATGACGGGCGCGGTGACTTCTGGGTCTGGCGGGAGCAAATGTACCGGAGCGCCGCGGAACTTACCCCGGAGAAATACGAGAAGCTCGCCACGGCAGTCTTCACCGAAATGGTGGTCTCGGGCTTCAGCAGCGTGGCCGAGTTCCACTACGTCCACCACCAGCCAGAAGGAACGCCATACCCGGAGCCGCACGCGATGGAACTGGCGTTGGCCAGGGCGGCCATGGCGACCGGGATTCGTCTGACATTGCTGGACACCCTGTACCTCGCGGGAGGCATCGGGACGCCGCTCAGCCCGGAACAGGCACGGTTTGGCGACGCCGATGCCCAAGCCTGGTTGGATCGGCTCGCGTCACTGCGGGCCGAGGTGGTGCGGAGCTTTCCGCCGGAAATGGTTGGTGTGGGGGCCGCACTGCATTCCGTCCGCGGAGTGCCCGAGGAGGCGCTCAAGACCGTCGCACAGCAACTGCCTGCCGATATCCCGCTCCACATCCACCTCAGCGAACAACCGGCCGAGAACGAGGCGTGCCTGCAGGCCTATGGCGTCACCCCCGCTGGACTCCTTGCCCGGCACGGCCTGGTGTCCCGGCGGCTCTCCGCCGTCCACGCGACCCACCTGACGCCGGAAGACATCCAGCTCCTCGGGGATGCGGGAGCCACGGTGGTGATGTGTCCCAGCACTGAAGCCGATCTCGCCGACGGGATCGGACCGGCACGCGCACTGTCCGACGCCGGCTCGACCATCGCGTTGGGCACCGACCAACACGCCGTGATCGATCCCTGGGTTGAAATGCGCACCTTGGAACACGGAGAACGCCTCGGCTCCGGCCAGCGGGGCAGGTTCTCACCCCAGGAACTGCTGCACGCGGCCACCATCGGCGCAACCGCATCCATGGCCACGCCCATTGCGTCGGCGCTGGAAGTCGGCGCAATCTGCGACCTCATGGCCGTGGCTCCGGATTCGGTGCGGACCGCCGGTTCCATGCCCCAGCAGTTCGCGTTCAGCGCGACGGCGAGCGACGTCACCGCCGTCGTGATCGCTGGCGAACTGGTGGCTTCGAACGGCGTCCATGTTCGGCTGGGTTCTCCGGGGAGCCTGCTCACCGAGGCGTTGAAGGAGTTTTCCTGAGGCGCTTTTCCTCAGGCGCGCCACGCCTGGGCGTCACGCCGAGCAAGTTTTTGGAGGCGCCGCCGGCGCTCCACCCCGGAATTCCGGGGCGCTTGGATGCCGAAGCCGCCAAAAGATTGCGTGGCGTGACAGCCATGCGGCCACCATGCCCAGCCAACTGACGAACCGCCTTGGCGCTTGGCTCACTTTTCTGGATGCGCACGGCATAGAAGGCTTGTCCGGCAGTGGATTCGACTGGATCGGCATCGACCTGCAACACGGCACTGCCACCCTGGACGGACTTCCGGGGTTGCTCCGCGCGTGCGAACTCAACCGTACGCCTGCTCTGGTGCGCACGTCCGGGCACAGCGCGGCTGAGATCGGCCGTGCCCTCGACGCCGGAGCGGCCGGCGTCGTCGTCCCCATGGTCGAGTCCGCGGCCCAAGCCGCGGCGATTGCCGATGCCTGCACCTTTCCGCCAGCGGGTGTCCGCAGTTCCGGGGCTTCACGATCTGCGATCGCGGCGCCTTCGCTGCTTCAGCCCGAAGGGAAAGTGCTGTGCCTGGCCCTTTCGCTCGCACCGGAATAGGCTCACCGACTCAGACGCTGCGGGCCTTCACCGGCGGACGCATGTATGTGGTGCGGCTTGGCCGCACGCCCAGCCGGACGCTGCTTTCGAGCCAGCTGACAGCGGCACCGGTGGGATCCACCACCGGTACGTACGTGCCGTTCTCTTCCAGCCGACGCTGAAGTGCAGCAGCCACCCCAAGCATTCCGGTGCAACCGAGCACAATGACATCGGCCTCGCCCTTGGCTACGGCCTCGGAGGCCTCCGCATGGAGGCGGTCCAGGAGCAGTTCGTGGTCCTCCAGACCGAGCACCGGCAAGTCCACAACGCGGATGCAGCCGATCCGCTCGCTCAAGCCGTACCGCCGGGTGAGGCTGCGCAGCATCGGCAAGACGTTGGGGAGCACAGTGATGATGCCGACCCTTTCGCCCAAGCTCAATGCGTGGAGGACTGCCGGTTCGAAGCCGCCAACCACCGGGTAGTCCGCAATTTCCCGCGCCGCGTGCACCGCCGGATCGCCGAAGCAGGTAACAAACACGGCATCGACGCCGTCGCTGCTTGCCTCGTCGATCCGGTCGAGGATGCCCGGTGCGGCGAGGGCTTCGTCGTACTCGGACTCGATGCTTGCTGTACCGCGGGCCAGGGCGACGACGTCGAAGGTCGTCCCGTGAGAAACCCAGGCGGTGATCTCAGCCCCGACCGACTGGGCAAAGGTGTCGCCGATGACGGGGACTATGACTCGAAGATGCATGACAGATCCTCCTGTAGGGGTACATGTGCTGGCAACACTAGGTCCCCCGTTCACTACCCGGAACGGGCAGCGAGCACTGCGAATACGGGATGACTGTGCGGGTTGCCCTGAACTGTCGGAACCCTTAACCGTGCTCGGTCTCGATGCTGCGGCAGGCCAATTGAAGTGCCAGCCGCTGGTTGGGATCATCCAGATCCACGCCCAGGCGCTCGCGGAGGCGGTGCAGGCGTGCCGTGACGGTGTTGCGGTGTAGGCCCAGAACGATGCTCGTGGTGGACACCGAGCCCCCGGCCTCAAGGTAGGCCTGCAAGGTGCGCAGGAGTTGGCCGCCGTCTACGCCTTTGAGCGGGGCCAACGCGGTCTCGGCGAAAGCCCGCAAGATCTCGGAATCCTGCCACGCAGCCAGAAGCCTCGCGACGCCGAGCTCATCGATGTGCTCGGCCGCAGGACGGTATTCGTGCGTCCTCGCCAATGTTGCTGCGTCGCGGGCCTCCAGGAGGGTGCTGGCCAACCCGCCGGGTCCGTGATGAACGCGCCCCACTCCGGCCACCACCTCCCAGTGCGCGGGCAGCTGGGCCAGCATGAGGCGTACCGAACGCAAGACCCGGCGGCCATCCGACGACGGCGGTTCGGTGGCGCTGCTGATCCAAACTGTCCACCCATCACCGCGGTCCACCACGGGGCCTATGAGCTTTTGGGCCGCAAGGGCGTTCCGAAGCTTCCTCATCGACGTGACCGGATCATCCCGCAAAGGATCCGGCACCCTGGCGGTCCGGACCAAATGAATTCCCACGTGCCAGTCCTGGAGCCGCCAACCTGCGGACAGCGCGCGTTCCACGACATCCTGGCTGACTACGCCTTGCCCAGCGATCAGGTCCGCGAGAAGGCGGCCGTGGAACACGGAATCCCTTTCGGCTGCTACCCGCTGGCTAATGAGCCATGCTCGGACATAAGGTTCGGCAACCGCCAGGGCACTGGCGGTGGCAATGCGCTCGTGTTCGTTGCTGGCGGCTGTGTGGGACGCGAGCCAAGCGGCGGCCTGCGTGGAGCCCGGCTCGGTCACGGGATGGATCAGAATCTGTCCGTCGGCGGAGGGATCGCTGTGCTGCGGGACGGTCAGGTCCAGCCTGAGCGTGGAAGGCAGGCTGATGGGTTCCCCGTGGATCGCACTCCCGTCTGATGAGAGCAACCAGACCGATTGGGACAACGCCAAGCCCAACGCGGCCAGAATGTCTTCTGCCGTTGTCTTAGTGCTGAGGCGGCGGACGACGTCCTCGATAAGCCTGGCCCTCTGCACTTCCGGTGCACGGACCCGGATGGTGAGCCGGTGGAGCAGGTCCACGAGGTCGGCTCCCACAACGGACAGCACAGGGATGCCAAGACGGTCGGCAAGGCGGAGGGTGGAGAGCAGGGGTGGTTGTTCCTCGGAGGCGATCAGCAGGGCGGCGACGCCAGCCGATTCGGCCCGCCGGACGAGGGCCTCCAGGCGGTAGGACGGCGTCACCGCTGCCGCGGCGCACACCATGAGGTGACCGTTCGCCGTCGTCGCGAGCTCCCCGCTGTACCAGCTCAAGTCCCGGACGGGACGATCGAGTCCTTGCCTGCCGGCGACGACGACGGCGGCGGCGAGCACCGTTTCGGTGAGGAGATCCCGCACGCTGACCGGCGCGTACCCGGCGGTCATCGGGTGGCCTCCGGCTGGCCGGCGTCGATCCCGAAAGCGGTGAGTCCGATCAGTCCTTCAACACCGTCCGGCCAACCCGGAATCGGCGGGAGCCGCAGCAGGGCGATGGATTGTCCCGAACGGAGCCTGTCCGGCGGAACGGGAACAAAGGTCACGGGGTCCAGCACCGCCAGGACGTCGGGTGCGGACGCTCGGGAAACGCCGTCGATGGCCACGTTCAGGTATTCGTCGAGCATGTCCAGCCTCAGGATGTGCCCGGCTGAGCGATCAGTGAGCGTGAGGCTGCCGGGGAGGTCGCCGCGCCGGGGCCGGATCTCGTCCACCCTGCCCTCGCACAGCAGCTCGCCACCCAGCCGCTTGGCGAGCTGCGAAACGCTAAGTCCGGCCGAGGCAACCAGGGCCTGCCCAAGGGCAAGGCAGCCGCTGAGCGAGCCGGGGAGGCCGAGTGCTGCCAAGGTGCCGGCCCGGCACGGGTAGAGAGCCACCGCGGCGGCCCCACCGAGGGCGGCAACGTTGGCGCGCATGATCCGGTCCGCCGCATCGATGGAAGCGGATTCAATAATGACGGAGTCTCCAGCCGGCCCCACCACTGCCATGGGCGTGGCCGGGTGGCCTGCGGCGGCGAGGGTTGTCTGGCTGATCCGGGGGAAAGCCCGGCCCATGAGGTCGCCGTCCACCACGGGAAGCCCGAGCACTTGCGCGGCAACCAAAGGGATAAGGGCGTTCAGCCCGCCAATTTCGATCACGCCAATGGCACCAACGCGTTGGCGCAGGGCACCTGCCAGCGCGGTAACAGCGTTGGCAAAGTCTTCCCCGCCCGGTGGCCGCTCCGCGACGACGTCCGGCGCCCCGGCGAGCCCGACATGGACCACCACCATGTCCGGCGGCAAATCACCGGCCGCCACCAGGCGGGCGCGCCCTCTGCTTTGGAGCGCATGCCGCAAAAGCCGGGCCCCGACGGCGACGTCCCCGCCGCCGCCGGAACCCAGCAGACCTGCTCCCGCGGCCAGCGCGGATACGTCGTCCGCGCCCAGATAGCGCTCCACCGGTACTCGTTGCATCACGGCAGAACTGGCACGGGATAGGTCCTCATGGTGATCATTGTGGCACGCTGATTCAGGCGATTGGCACGTACTCGTGGTCGTAACCGAAGTAGCCCGGTCCCACTAGTTCGAGCGCCGCATCGGTGCGCCAGCGGGGGTCGCACGGGGCAGCGAGGACCGTGACCCGGACACCGTAGCGGAGCATCTCCGTGGTGACTGGTTCGCCGGAATCCGTGTCCAGGACACAGATGAGATCCGGGACGCTGGCTACCACTTCGCCGTCGTGCCGCGCCACGAGGTGTTCGTTTTGGAAGGCGAGTTCGAAGCGCGAGCCTAGGTCCTCGCCAACGCCATCCAAGTGTGCCTCGCCTCGTGCGAAACCGGCCTCCGTCTTGCGCTGGATGTCCACGATCTTGCCGGTGAACAGCTTCTTGCCGCGCAGCAGCTCCGTGGCCACCGCGACGGGATCCCGGTGCTGCTCGCGGGCTTCTCGGATTCCGGTTCCCAGCCGTTCGCACAAAGTGATGGTTCCGGGAACCATGAGCTCCTTGATTTGCCTACCGGTCAAAACATAAAGGCTGACGGCGGCCGTGCAGCCCATCTCCACTGTGATTGCGCGGGCCAAGCGCTCGGCCCAGGCATTGTCAACGGTCTGCAAGGTAATCGCGTTGCCGCGTTCGTCCGCCATGGTCATGGGGCTGGCATGAACGCCGCTGAGCGTGGGCAGGACCATCTGGAGCTCGGGGAAGGCTCGGCCCATGGCATCGGCGTCAACCAGGGGCAAACCCAGTTCTGCCGCGGCAATAAAGGGAGTCACGGAGTTCAGGCCGCCAGCCTCGATGGACACGGTGTGCGTGACGCGCTTGCCGATCAGCTGCGCGACGGCGCGGAGGGCGTTGGTTGCTTCGTCGCCTGCTGGCATTTTCTCCAGCATCACGGTGGGAGCGCCCATGAGGGCAACAGGGACGACGACGGCGTCGTCCGGCAACTCGTCGACGTCGAGCAGGGTCACCGGACCGTGCTGGCGCAGTGCCTGTTCGGCCAGGAGACGGCCCACATAGGGATCGCCGCCGCCGCCCGTGCCCAGCACCGCGGCTCCGCGGGCGATGTCCGACATTTGGGTTTCATCAATTTCACGCATTGTTGCCTCCAAGAGCCAGGTTGCCGACTGCCTTGACCCGGATACGCGTGGCGTTGCCGGGCAAGTACGCCAGGGGAACTTCTTCGATGTCCACGATCGAGACCGAATCGGGGCGTGCACCGGCGGCGATGGCACGGTCGGTGGCTTCCTGCCGCGCGGCGTCGAGCACTGAATCGCGGCTGCCGGGATCCACGGAGAACACCCGGTCGACTTCGCCGCCCACCTGCGCAATAGCCGCACCAATCGCATTGGCAACGGAACCATGCTCGGGCCGCAGGACTGCCGAGGCACCGGCCAGGTTGTCCGGAACGAGGAAGCCACCGCCGCCGACGACCACCACGGGCACAGGTTCGGCCGACGTCCGCATGCGGTCAACGGTTTCAGCAGTCCGCGTAGCGATGCTTTCCAAGGCGGCCCGCACCATTGCGGGGTCAAGCCCTGCCACGCGGTCCTTGTCGCCGAGCTGGATCAGGCCAGCGGCCGCGGCAACGTCGGTGGCCGTCAGGGTGTCTCCGCCGAATAGCAGGGCCCGTTCGGTCAGCGCGTAGCCGACGCTGCCCGGACCCACTTCGACCTTTCCGTCGAACGAACGGACCAGGCTGCCGCCGCCGATGCCAATGGACAGCACGTCAGGCATGCGGAAGTTCGTCTGGACCCCCGCGACTGCGACGTCGGTGGACGCCTCGCGGGGGAAGCCTGACTGGAGGATGCCGACGTCGGTCGTGGTGCCGCCGACGTCGACCACCGCGCAGTCCTGCTCACCGGAGAGGAACGCGGCCCCGCGCATGGAGTTGGTGGGACCGGACGCGAACGTGGCCACCGGGTACCTGCGGGCGTAGTCGATGTCCATCAGGGTGCCATCGTTCTGGCTGAGGTATACCGGAGCGCTGATGCCGGCTTCGGCAACGGTGCGGCTCAGGCCCGACGTGACGTGATCCGCAAGGTCGCGGAGTGCCGCGTTGATGATGGTGGCATTCTCGCGGCCGAGCAGGCCCATCCGTCCGATCTCGTGGGAGAGGCTGACGGACAGTTCCGGGTATTCGCTGTCCACGATCTGTGCTGCCCGCAGCTCGAACTCGGCATTGATGGGGGAAAACACCGAGGACAGGGCGATGGAGCGGGCCCCCGCATCCGCGACCTTGTCCAGGACTTCCCGGAACTCGCGCTCGTCGAAGGGGCTGATCTGGCGGCCGTCGTACTCGTGGCCGCCGTGACAGAGGTAGCTGTGTCCGCCGAGGACATCCACCAAGCGGCGCGGCCAGTCCACCAGGGGCGGCAGAGCCCGGGTAGCCGGAAGTCCGAAGCGGATGGCCGCCGTCGGGGTCAGGTTCTTGCCCTCCACGAGTGCGTTGATGAAGTGCGTCGTGCCGATCATGACGGCAACTACGTCGGCGGGATCGAAGCTGGCCGCTTCTCGGAGTTGCCGCAGGGCGCTGACGATTCCGCTGGTGACGTCTTCGGTGGTGTGGGTCTTGGTGGCAGCCAGGACGCTGCTGCCATTCATGAGGACGGCGTCGGTATTGGTGCCGCCGACGTCTATGCCGATGCGCATCATGGTTGATTCTCCTTTGATTTCAGGTTCAGGTTCAGGGGCAGCCGGGTCCGACGTCAGGGGGCGGCCCTAGGATGCGGCAGGTTCCGGGACCGAAGCGGGTTCGTGGTCCGGGTAGGTCTTGGTGCTGCCGATGCCCCGGATCAGGCCAAGTCGCCCTGCGACGGCGTAGAGGATGAAGGCTATGAAGAGGGAATTGATGGACGGCAGTCCCCAAGCCGCGAAGTATCCGATGACGGAGGCGAGTACCCAGATCACGATCGTGGCGGGTACCCAGGCGGGGGCATGCTCAGGCAAACGGCCGATCTTGTGGCTGGATTCTAGTTCAGGGCGCCATTTTCGGACCACGAAATACTCGGCCACCATGATGCCCGCGATGGGCGGGAAGACCACGCCGAGCAGGATAAGGAAGTCCGTGAAATGTCCCAGGATTCCGGCTGCGCCCAAGACCGTGCCGATGAGGCCGACCGTGAGGGTGACGGCCCCGCGATGCAGTTTGCGTTTCATGGTGCGGTCGGCAAAGTTGACGATGCCCAAGGACGCTGCGTAGAGGTTCCAGTCGTTGATCTTGAGCGTCGCGGTGATGACGATCAGCGTGCCGATGAAGCCCGATGTCGATGTCACGATCGCTACGACGTCGTTGGTCTTGAGTGCCAATGCCAGGAGGACGCCGATGAGGCCGATGACGTACTCGCCCAGGGTGATGCCGAGGACGGTCTGCTTGACGACGTCCTTGGCGGAGCGGTTGAAGCGGGACATGTCCGGCGTAATGACCGCGCCAACGATGAAGCCGCCTGCCACGATCGTCGTCCCCTGGATGAGTGTGAGTGTGGGTCCCCCGGGTTGTGCCGTGAGGAGATCGCCCAGGCTGTGCTTAGACAATTCGGCAATGATGGACCAGCCTGCGAGCAAGAGGAACGCCGGTACTGCGACGTACGCGGTCCAGGCCATGGATGCCATTCCGAACATGACAATCAGGGTGACCAGCACGCCGAATACCAGGGCCCATGCCCACGCGGGCAGGACTCCGACGAGGTTGGCCAACCCCTGCGCGGAGACGGCGTTCTGGATGCCGAACCAGCCGATGGCGCTCAGGCTGATGGCGATGCCGATCAACGATGAACCGGTTCCGCCGAAGCCTGTCCAGCGGGCAAGCACCGACGTCGACAGGCCTTCGCGCTGTCCGGCGATACCGGTGAAGATGGTGACGATTTCAAGGATGACCGAGCCAAGCGTGATAGCGAGGACCGCGCTCCAGAAGTCCATGCCGAAGCCGAGGGTGGCGCCCAGCAAGAAGCTCGCCAGGGAACTGAGCTGGCCGAAGCGTTGGGTCGCTACGGAGAACCAGTGAAAGCGTGCGGATGCGGGAACCCGTTCAAGTGCATAGTCATCGTGGCCGACTGCTGTTGCCATCGGGACCTCCAAGGATTGTGGTTGGGGAGGTCTTTAAGATATGCCTGAATGTGGGACGCATCACTGGGCGTGATGCCCTGTTTACGAACGGTAACAGGGCATCACGCATCTGCCGCCACCAAGACGCCCGCTCACTTTATATGTGAGCGAGCGTTCAGGGGGCGCGCTACTTCAACCCCGAACGGACGAAGGCATCCACCACGTATCGCTGCAGGAAGATGTAGATCAGGAAGATCGGCAGGCACGCTAGCGAGGACGCTGCCATGATGGCGCCCCAGTTGTTGCCTTCGGCGCCAAGGAACCCGCGGATGCCTACCTGGATGAGGGCATCGGACTTCTGCATGATCAGTGAGGGCCACAAGTATTCGTTCCAGGCGCTGATGAACAGCATGATCCCAAGGGCCGCCAGCGCTGGACGGAGGTTCGGAACCACCACTTCCCACAGCGTCCTCCATGACGACCGCCCATCCATCTGGCTCGCGTCCAGGAGGTCCTTGGGGAAGGCCTCGAGGTGCTGGCGCAGCATCATCACCGCGAAGGCCGAACACAACTGCGGGATGACGACGCCGGTGATGGTGTTGAGAAGGCCCATTTGGGACACCAACAAGTAGTTGGGAATCATCGTGACCTGGAAAGGCACCAGCCAGGACCCCACAAACAACAGATACAAGGCTTTCTTTCCGACAAAGTCCCAACGCGCGAAGCCGTATGAAGCCAGGATGGCCACGAGCAATTGGGACACCGCCAACGTCAGTGCCATGCCGAAGGTATTCGCCAGCATGCCCGCGATGGGGATGGTCTTCAGGACGTACTGGAAGTTCTCAGGACTCAGCGGTCCCGGCAACGGGTTGGTGGACAGGGCGTCCGACGACGGCCGGAATGCCGTGACGAACATCCAGTAGATGGGGAAGATCGAGACGACCGCCAAGGCGATCAGGAGAACGTGGCTGGGTACTAACCGCAAAAACCCAAGCCGCATGCGTCCGCGCCCGGCGGCGGGGGCCGTCGTCGTCGGCCCTGAAACTTTCGTCGGCCCTGAAAGCGGAGCATCAGCGGAACCAGGCTGGGCCGGCGGGGCGATGGTAATGAAGGCCATGGTGGTTCTTTCTAGTTGTCGTAGAAGCTGAGTCGCTCCGAGAGTTCCACGAAGACCAGGGCAATCAGCCCGAATCCGAGGAAGAAGAGCGTGCCGGCCGCGGAGGACAGGCCGGCGTCGAAGTTCCTGAAGCCGAACTGGTACAGCAGGTAGTAGATGTTGGTGGACGAATTGCCCGGACCGCCCTGCGTCACGAGGTCGATGATGGGATATGTCCACTGCGCGGACAGCAGGATGGTCATGAGCGAGAGGAACACCAGGCTCGGCGAAAGCAGCGGGATGATGATCCGCCACGTGATCTGCCTGCCGTTGGCGCCGTCGATCGATGCGGCGGCGGCATAGTCAGGACTGATGCCGGCCAGTCCGGCAGAAACCACCAGCACGCCGAAGCCGAGCATCTGCCAGCCGACAATCACGATCACCGCGATCATCGAACTGTCGGGATCGCGGAACACGTTGCCCATCGGTGCGCCCAGGGCGGCGGCGATCGCGGGAATAGTTCCGCCTTCAGGAGCGAACAGCCAACGCCAAATGGCGCTGCTGGCCACAGGCGTGATGAGGAAGGGAACGAAGATCAGTGCCTGGTAGGCAGTGCGGGCCTTGCCTTGGACCTTGCGCGACAGCAGCGCGAATACGAGCGGCAAGGCAACGGAAATTCCCAGGAACGCCAGGATGTACAAGCCGGTGTTCATCAGCGCCTGGTGCAGTTCGGGCAGGCTCAGGACCTTCGCGTACTTCTGCACGTCAACATATTGTTTGGGCTTGGTGGGGATCAGGTTCCAGTCGTTGAAGGACAGGTTGACGGTCTGTCCGAGCGGCCAGTACGTCCACACGAGAAGCAGGACCACGGCGGGCAGGATGTAGAGGTAGGGGCTCAGGGCGCGGCGCTTGGGGCGCCGATTAGCCGAGAGCCCTGCCGGGCCGGCAGGGGCTATGCCCGTTGCCGGCCCGGCGGTCTCGATGAACATTCTTTCGGCTTCCTTCCGGTGCTGTGGCTGGTTAGCGAACGCTTTCGGCGAGCTCGCCGTCGGCCGTTTCGGCAACGGTGGAGGGCTCGACGTCGGACTCCTCGCCTGGGGCGGTCATCGCGGCTGTGGCCTCTTCGAGGGTCATCTTCTCGAAGGCGGCCATCTGCTCAGCCGTGACGGAGTACACGGTGGAGAATTCGCCGATCGGCACAACGGTACTGAGCATCTTGTCCTGGTAAAGGTGAATCAGGTTGAACGCCTGCGCGCCGTTCTGGCCGCGCATCGACTTCGGGGCGACGTTGAGGTCCTGCGTGTAGCACGTGGCCGAAGCAACCGTCACGGGAGCGCCTCCGAAGGTGCTGAACGTGGAGTAGTGCAGGTGGCCGGCCAGGATGCCGCGGACATCAGTGCCTTCGATGACCTTTTCGAAGCGGCTCTGCTCGCGCAGTTCGAACATGGCCATCATCTCCAGCGGGCTGGGAACCGGCGGGTGGTGCAGGGCGATGAGCGTGCCATGGGGGGCCGGGGTGGCGAGGACGTCGGACAGCCAAGCGAGCTGCTCGTCGGAGATTTCGCCGTGGTGTTTGCCCGGAACCGTGGAGTCCAGGGCGATGATGCGCAGGCCGTTGACGTCGTGGACCATGTCCACGGATTCCTCGCCCGCGTCGGAGTCGAGGAGGCCCGAACGGAAGGCGGTGCGCGCGTCGTGGTTGCCCATGACCCAGATGATCTTGGCGCCGAGTTCCTCGGCGACGGGCTCCACGATGTTGCGGAGGCGGACGTAGGCGTCCGGGCGGCCGGTGTCGGCGAGGTCGCCGGTGAACACCAGTGCTTCGGGCTTGACCTGGGCCTTGACGAAGTCGCGGAACAGCTGGCGGAGGTTCTCGTCGCTGTCCACGCTGCCATGCAGGAGGTCGTTGTCGGCAACGAAATGGGTGTCGCTGATGTGCAGGATGAAGTGCTCGGGGGCGGGGTGCTGGAGTTCGGTGTTCACGGTCTTGTCTCCTTGTAATTATCTGCAGTGGGTAGCGGTGGTTCTTAGCGGGTGGAACTGGTGGTCAGGACGTCCCTGAGCCGTTCGAGGTCGGCGTCGCTGAAATCGTGTGCCTGGAGCAGGCCGGTGGCGCCGCCGTACATTTCGTCGATGAGGTCCAGTGTGGTTTCCAGGACAGAGGCGGGGCTCGCGGAGATGATTTCCCGGAGTTCCTCGCCGATGCCCGCAAGGCCCGGGTGGCTGGAGGCGGCGGCCACCATGGCCTCGCTCCATTCGCCGCGCAGGTTCTCCTCGCTGGCTACGTAGTCCAGGATCACCTGCTCGCGGTCCACTCCTGCGGCCAGGAGGGCCAGGGCAATGACGACGCCGGTGCGGTCCTTGCCCGCGGTGCAGTGGACCAGTACGGGCTCCGTCCCGGAGTCGGCGATGAGGCGGACGGCGTCGGCAAGGCGCTGCGCGTGGCTGCGGATCATGAGCCGGTAGATGTCCACCAGGGTGGTGATCTCCGAAGTACCCGGCACGTTGCCCTCTTCGAAAATCGGGTTGTGCCTGGTGTCGACGGCGAGTCCGTCAAGGTTGCTGGGCGACTTCGCCAACTCGGTGCGGTCTCGCAAGTCGATGACCAGACGGATGCCGAGCTCAGAGAATTGGCGGCGTCCGGCGTCGGTCAGTCCGTGCAGTGCGTCGGAGCGATACAGCTTTCCTTCCCGGATGGTACGTGCGACGGCGGCATCGCCCGCCGTGCTCCGGAAGTTGTAGGTGCCCTCCACGGGGTAGGGGCGGTTGCGGGTTCCGAAGACGGCGTCCTCGGCAGTGGTTGTCACAGCTGGTGTCCTTTGGATGGGTGGGAGGGGTTAGGGAATCAGGTCCTGGGCGCGCTTCTGGGCGTCGGCCATGGTGGTTTTTGCGTCCTTGCCGTAGTAGACGACGTTCTCGATCGCCTTGCCGAGGATGTCGTCGATCTGCACGTAGCTGTTTCCCGGGTAGGAAACCCAGGGCTGGAGGCGGTCAAGCTGGGCGAGGTTCGGGGCCAGGAGCGGATTCTTCTGGGCCCAGTCGTAGAGGGAACCACCCGGAGCGGTCAGCGAGGTGCGCAGCGGCAGGTAGCCGATCTTGGTGGAGATCTGCTCGTAGGCGTGGTCGCTGGTCATGAACTTGATCAACTCCCAGCCGGCGCGCTGCTTCGCTGGATCCTGTGAGAGGACGAACAGGGCCGAGCCGGAGTTGGTGGGCACGGCAGGCTTGCTGCCGAAGGAGGGCATCCCCGCTGCCTTGAGTTCCCAGCCGCCCTTCGTGGCGGCCGACATGAATGAGCCTTGGAGCGCTGAGGTAGTAAGGATGAAGGCGGTATCGCCCTTCGGGAGGCCTTCGTATTGTGCGTTGCTGTCTGCGTTGCGCAGCACGCCGTCCTTCGTCAGCTGTGCGAGCTTCGTAACGGTGTCAACGGCCGCGTCCGAGCCGAATCCGATGGTCTTGCGGTCATCGGAGAGAACCTGGGCCCCGTTCGACTTGAAGACGCCCTGCATGCACCAGTTGCCCCCGATGCTTGCGCACGAAATGTCCAGGGACGGCTTTCCGGTCTTGGCGGAAACGGCCTTTGCGGCCGCCTCCACCTTGTCCCAGGTGGAGAGGTCCGGGTTGGTGATTCCGGCGTCGGCGAGCTTGGTGGCGTTGTAGAAGAGGACGGGGGTGGAGAAGACGTAAGGAATGCCATAGGTCTTGCCGTTCCAGTCGGCCAGGTGCTTCGCGTTGGGGTGGAACGGGTGGGCGCCGCCGAGGGCGTCGTCGACGGCTTTCTGGCCGACCAGATCGCTGATCGGCTGGGCGCCAAGCTGGGTGGCGGCGAAGTCGAGGGAATCGAACGTCAACTGCGCGACGTCGGGTGCGTGTCCGGCGAGGAGCTGCGTCTGGACGCTGCTGACCGTGTTGGATCCGACGGCGCCCCCGCCCTGCGGTGCCTGCGCGGTGACGTGGATGTTCGGGTGGGCCTTTTCGAAGTCGGCTACCAGGCCTTTGACGGTATCGGTCCAGACGCCGGCTTGGGCCAGGTTGTAGCTTTCGAAGGTGATGTTGACTTGCTGGTCTGCCGTGAGTTCCGGGATGACCTGGTTGCTCACGGTGCTGGCCTGCGAGGTGCCGGAACAGCCTGCGAGGGCCAATGCGGCGGTGCCAGCGGCGATGGTTAGTGCAATTGAACGGAGAGGGCGCACAATATTTCCTTGATTGCTGGGTTGGGTGGGTACTGCAGGTTCCGGTTTGGGGCCGGAGTGTGGGGTGCTAGAGCGAGGCGGCGGGCTGAGCTGAGCTCGCAGTGGAAGGGTGCTTCGCGTCTGCGTGCCATTCGAGGCGCCTGCCGCTTTCGCGGTCAAAGAGGTGGAGGTTTTTGGCGTCGGCACTGAGTACGACGGCGTTACCCGGCCCCCAGTATTGGCCCCGCGGGGCGCGGACGGCCACGCGGTTCTCGCCGACCCGGCAGTAGATGACCTGTTCGCTGCCGAGGTTTTCGCTCAGGTCAACGATGCCCCGAAGGGCTGCCCCGGAGTTCGGCGCGGCTGCTGAAGAGCCGGGTGCGTGGATACTCAGGTGCTCGGGGCGGATGCCCAGCACGACGTCCCGCTGGGGTGTTTCCCCGTCCCATAGCACCGCTTCCAGGGAGGGTGCCATGACGGTGATGGAGCCGTTGCTGGTGGAAAGTTCGGCGTCGATCAGGTTGGTGGCCGGGGATCCCAGGAAGCCTGCCGCGAACACGGATGCGGGCTTGTCGTAGAGCTCTTCCGGCGTGCCGAGTTGCTCGAGCTGGCCTCCGTTGAGCAGCGCGATCTTGGTTGCCATGGTCATGGCTTCCACTTGGTCATGCGTGACGTAGATGAAGGTGGCACCGAGGCGCTTGTGTAGTCCGGCCAGCTCCTGCCGGGTCGCTGTGCGGAGCTTGGCATCCAGGTTGGACAGGGGTTCGTCCATGAGGAAGGCCTTGGGCTCGCGCACCAAGGCCCGTGCCACGGCGACTCGTTGGCGCTGGCCGCCGGACAGTTCCTTCGGCTTGCGGTCCAGGAGGTGGCCGATCTCCACCATTTCGGCCACGGCCTCCACGCGCTTCTTGACTTCCTGCTTGTCGGTGCGCCGCACGTGGAGCGGGAAGGCCAGGTTTTTCGCCACGCTGAGGTGCGGGTACAGGGCGTAGCTCTGGAACACCATGGCCAAGTCGCGCTTCTTGGACGGGGCGGTGGTGATGTCCGTTCCGTCCAGTTCGAGTGAGCCCGACGTCGGTTCCAGCAGGCCCGCGATCATGCGGAGCAGGGTGGTCTTGCCGCAGCCGCTGGGGCCGAGCAGGACCAGGAAATCACCGTCTTCAACGGTGAGCGATACGTTCTTTACCGCCGACACGTTCTTGAACGAACGCGACAACTGGTTGAGCACAAGTCGGCCCACGGGCACCTCCGGGGAAACGATGTTTCCTAAATCGAATTATTTAGGAAACGTCTTACCCTTGAAGGGTGGGGCTCGATTATTAACGGTCGGTGCGGAGTTGATGAACTCCCCGTGCGCGGACAGGAAACAGTTGAAGCCGCCCGCGTTTCGCGCCAAAAGCTATTCGGGCTTCTCCACGATATGCAGGACTTCTTCGAACACCGCGGAGCGGGCGCGCTCGACGTCGGGAGAATCTGCAGTCACCGCGGCGTGAAGGGCGGACAGCACCAGCATCTGGACGATGTTCCCGATGGGCAGCTGGTCGTTCCACGAATGGAATTCAGCCCCGGCCACGAGCGTGTGGGTCGAGAGGTCGGCGAGTTCGGATTTCGCATAGCTGGTCACCCCGATCACGGTTGCCTTGCGTTCAGCCGCGATCCGCGCAGAACCAATCGTGAAGGAGTTCATTCCGCTGTCACTCACGGCGATGCAGACATCCCCCGCTGAGAGGAGCTTGGCGGAGATGTGCTGCGAGACAATGTCGGATGGCGCCTCGCATTGCACTCCGGCCGACAGGAACCGCAGGGCGAGGGATTGGGCGGGAGCGAGTGATGCTCCGTTGGCCACCACCAGCAGGCGTCCGCCCTGGCGAATCGCTTTCACAGCGGCGTCGAAGGCCTCGAAGTCCAAAGACCCCAATGCTCCGCGGATGTCCTGGGAGGCCCGGGAAAAGATCCCTGAAACCAGGTGTTCGGAGGATCCGGGTTCGCCGGTTGCCCCGGACTCTTCCTGTTGGATGCTGTCCCGTGCCGCGGCGCCCAGATCGCGCAGCAGGACCTGGCGCAGGTGCTGGAATCCGTCAAAGCCCATGCTCTTGCACGCGCGAACGATCGTCGCGGGCGACGTCCCCGTCTGGGTGACCAGATCCGCTACCGACATCCTGGCCACGGTCTCCGGGGAATCAAGGCACAACTGCGCCACCCGCTGTTCGCTGGGAGCCAGCGAGGGGAAAATTGACTTGATATGCGCGCGGGAACCGCCCAGGGGCGGTTCGGATTTGTACGGGGTCATTCGCCTTTCATACCAGATTCACTTGAATAGCGAACCAGCAGCGCCGAAACCGACGACGGCGGGTGCCTGCCGCCGTCGGGCACCGACACGTATCAGTCGAGCGGCAAAGTGACGGTTACGCAGGTTCCGTTGCCTGGACTGGAGACGACGGAGACCTCGCCGCCCACTTCGCTGACGGCGATGGACATGAGGCGGAGCCCGAACCCGTGGTGTGCGCCCGCAGGCGTTGCCTGGCTGTCGAAGCCGCCGCCGTTGTCCGTGACTGTCAGCCGGATCCCGTGGTAGACGGCGGCGAGCCGGACGGTGATGTCGTGGGCATGCGCGTACTTGAACGCGTTGCTGAGTACCTCCTTGGCGGCGTGGTAGAGCAAGGAAGCGGAGCCGGACGAGATTTCGACGCCATGGTGCGGCGTCTCCCAGTGGATTTCGGTCCCCTGGCGGCGGAGCGGTGCGGCCAATCGGTCGATGCAGCCAGCGAGCCCCAAAGTGTGGAAGTCCACCGGTTGCTGATCGGTGATCACGCCATTGATGGCGGTAACCTCGTCCAGGGCTGTTGTTGTCTTCATGGCCGGTCCTGCTCCCCTTGCAGCTTTGGTGCTTTCGCCGGCGGATGGGTTCCGCCTGTGCTTGCATTAAGACTGGACCCGAGGAGTTAAGGTTCCCGCGATATTTAGTTAGTTTCGCCCTAATTTTTTGTCAGGAATCTGGATCGCGCTACTTCGCGAGGAAACCGAGCAAGGCCTGGTTGACCTCGGCGCCATGCGTCCACAGCAAGCCGTGCGGGGCGCCGTCGATCTCCACGTACTCGGCGCCGGGGAGCGCTTCGGCGAACCTCCGGCCGGTGACGTCGATGGGGAGGATGTTGTCCGCGGTGCCATGCACAATCAAGGCAGGCACATCGATCTTGGGGATGTCGGCCCTGAAATCGGTGAGCCACGTGGGCTGCGCGGCCACCGAGGCATAGGCGCCTGAATGCGCTGCCAGGTTCCAACTGGCGGTGACTGCTTCGTGGCTCAGGCGATGCGTTCCGAGGAAAGTGGGAGCGTTGAAGAAGTTATTGAAGAATTCGGTGAAGAAGGCGTAGCGATCGGCTGTGACTGCCTCGGTGAGTCCGTCGAACACGGACTGCGGGACGCCTCCGGGGTTGTCCGCGGTCTGCAGGAGGAACGGTTCTAAGGATGCGAGGAACACGGCTTTCGCGACCCGGGCCGAGCCGTAAGTGCCAAGGTAGCGGGCCACTTCGCCGGTACCCATCGAGAAGCCCACCAGTACGGCGTCGTTGAGATTCAGTGCTTCCAGCAGGGTGTTCAGGTCCGCGGCGAAGGTGTCGTAGTCGTAGCCGGCGGTCGGCTTGCTGGACTTGCCGAAGCCGCGGCGGTCGTAGGTGATGACGCGGTAGCCTGCGGCGAGCAATGCGGCGGTCTGCTTCTCCCAGGACGAACCATCCAGGGGATAGCCGTGGATAAGGACCACTGCCTGGCCGGTCCCGTGGTCTTCGTAGTAGATTTCGATCTCGGTGCTGTTTTCATTTCCGACGGTGATGTAAGCCATGACTACGGTCCTTTCGTAGCGGATCTTGCCGAGCGTTTCCAGCCTACTGTCCGGGCACGACGGCGGCACTACCCCCGCCACGCTTCGCCCTGAGGGGAAGCCCTAGTTGCCCCCAGCAACCAGTCGTAGACTGGCCTTCGAATCACTACGCGCGTTGGAGAACGATGCTCTGGAAACTTCTCGTTCAGTACCTGCGGCCACATCGGCGGCTGCTGATCGCCGTCGTCATTTTCCAGTTGGCGCAGTCCATCGCGTCGCTGTACTTGCCCACACTGAATGCCGACATCATTGACGAAGGCGTGGCCAAGGGGGATACCGGGTACATCCTGGGCACCGGCAGCCTCATGTTGCTCATCACCCTCCTGCAGATCGCGTGTTCGATCACGGCCGTGTACTTCGGCGCGAAAGCCGCCATGGGCTTGGGGCGGGACCTGCGCGGCGCTATTTTCACCAGGGTGGGGGAGTTCTCCGAGCAGGAGGTCACCCGCTTCGGTGCGCCCTCGCTGATCACGCGTTCAACCAACGATGTGCAGCAGGTCCAGCAGCTCGTCCTGATGTCCTGCACGCTCATGGTTGCGGCGCCCATGCTCAGCATCGGCGGGGTCATCATGGCCGTCCGGCAAGATGCCCAGTTGTCCTGGCTGATTGCCGTGAGCGTCCCCGTGTTGCTCGTTGCGGTGGGCCTCATTGTTAGCCGGATGGTCCCGCTGTTCCGCAAGATGCAGGTCCGGATCGACACCGTGAACCGCGTGCTCCGCGAACAACTGGCCGGCATCCGCGTGGTGCGCGCGTTCGTGCGCGAGGACATGGAGACGGAACGCTTCGCCTCGGCCAACCAGGACGTCACGGAGATGGCGCTGCGCGCCGGGCGGCTCATGGCTCTGATGTTCCCCGTGGTGATGCTGGTGCTCAACGTCTCCAGCGTCGCCGTGATCTGGTTCGGGTCGTTCCGGATCGACGACGGATCCATGCAGGTAGGCACGCTAATCGCTTTCCTGAGCTACCTCATGCAGATCCTCATGTCCGTCATGATGGCTACGTTCATGGCCGTCATGATCCCGCGTGCGGCTGTTTCGGCGGACCGCATCGGACAGGTGCTGGAGACCCAATCGAGCGTGCGGCCGCCTGAGAACCCAGTGACGGAGACCGCCGGACGCGGCGAGCTGGAATTGCTCGACGTCGGATTCGCCTACCCGGGTGCCGAGCAGCCCGTCCTGAGCGGCATCAGCTTCCGGGCACGCGCAGGGCAGACGACGGCCATCATTGGCAGCACGGGCGCGGGCAAGACTACCTTGGTGAACTTGCTGCCACGGCTCTTCGACGCGAGCAGCGGCTCGGTGCGGATCGACGACGTCGACGTCCGCGAACTGCACCCTGACCTCTTGTGGGGGCACATCGGACTGGTGCCGCAAAAGCCCTACCTCTTCTCCGGCACGGTTCGCAGCAACCTTCTTTACGGCAAGCCCGACGCCACCGAGGAAGAACTCTGGAGGGCGCTCGCCATTGCACAGGCCCAGGACTTCGTCGAGGAGATGGAGGGCGGGCTTGACGCTCGGATCTCCCAGGGTGGCACCAACGTTTCCGGCGGTCAGCGCCAGCGTCTCGCCATCGCCCGGGCACTCGTGAAGCAGCCCGAGCTCTACATCTTCGACGACTCCTTCTCATCGTTGGACACCGCCACGGACGCCAGGCTCCGCCAGGCGCTCAAGCGCCACACTTCCGGCGCCACCATGGTCATCATTGCGCAGCGGGTATCCAGCATCGCGGATGCTGAGCAGATTCTAGTGCTCGACGACGGGCGGCTGGTCGGGCGCGGAACCCACGAGGAGTTGTTGGAGACTTCAGAAACGTACCGGGAGATAGTTTCCTCGCAATTGGCAGCGGAGGAGGCAGCATGAGCAGCGCACCCAGCACCGCCAACCGCCCGCAGCGTCCCCCGATGGGGCCAGGCCGCGGCGGACCCTTCGCGGGAATGAGCATCCCTGCCGAAAAGGCCATGAACTTCCTGCCCTCCGCCAAGCGGCTCCTGGGCACGCTGCGGCCCGAGCGCTTGTGGCTCACCCTGGTTCTCTTCCTCGCCGTCGCGAGCGTGACCCTGTCCGTGATCGGCCCCCGGCTTCTGGGCCAAGGCACCAACCTGATCTTCTCCGGCGTCGTATCCAAGCAACTTCCCGCCGGGGTGAGCAAAGAACAGGTCATCGACGGACTGCGTGCTTCCGGCCAGGGCTCCAAAGCCGACATGTTGAAGGGCATGGACCTGACTCCCGGCGTCGGAATCGATTTCGGGGCGTTGTCCTCGATCCTGCTGTGGGTGCTGGTCTTGTATATCCTGGCCTCAGCGTTCGGCTGGATTCAGGCCTACGTGCTCAACGGCGTCGTGCAGCGGACGGTGTACCGGCTCCGTGAGCAGATCGAAGCGAAAATCAACCGGCTTCCGCTGCGCTATTTCGATTCGGTGCAGCGCGGCGAGCTGCTCAGCCGCGTGACCAACGACGTCGACAACATTTCGCAAAGCCTCCAACAGTCCATCAGCCAGGCGGTCACGTCCCTGCTCACGGTGGCCGGCGTCATCTTCATGATGTTCCTGCTCTCGCCGATTCTGGCGTTTATCACCCTGGTCACGGTGCCGTTGACGCTGGTGACCACCGTGCTGATTGCCAAGCGCTCGCAGAAGCTGTTCGTGGCGCAGTGGAAGAACACCGGCGAGCTGAACGGCCAGATCGAAGAAACCTACACCGGCCACGCGCTCGTGAAGGTGTTCGGCCGCCAGCGCGAAGTGGAGGAGCGGTTCCGCGAGAAGAACGCAGAGCTGTTCTCAGCCAGCTTCGGCGCCCAGTTCATCAGCGGCTTGATCATGCCGGCACTGACATTCATCGGCAACCTCGTCTATGTCGGGATCGCCGTGGTGGGTGGCCTTCAAGTAGCTTCGGGCGCCATGCAGTTGGGCGATGTCCAGGCCTTCATCCAGTACTCCCGGCAGTTCACGCAGCCCCTGGCCCAGCTCGGCTCGATGGCCAATCTGCTCCAGTCCGGGGTGGCATCCGCGGAACGCGTCTTCTCGCTGCTCGATACCGAGGAGCAAAGCGCTGATCCTGAGCCCTCGGCTGTTCCCGAAGTGACACGCGGGCGCTTGGTGTTCGAGAACATTTCCTTCTCCTACTCGGCAGACAAGCCGTTGATCCAGAATCTGAGCCTGGTGGCCGAGCCCGGACAGTCTGTGGCGATCGTCGGGCCCACAGGAGCAGGCAAGACCACCCTTGTGAACCTCATGATGCGTTTCTACGAGCTCGACGCCGGGCGGATAACGCTCGACGGCGTCGACGTCGCCTCGATGTCCCGCTACGAGCTGCGCTCGCGGATGGGCATGGTGCTGCAGGACACGTGGCTGTTCGGCGGCACCATCCGGGACAACATCGCCTACGGACGGCCCGACGCTACCGAAGCCGAGATTCTGGAGGCCGCACAAGCGACGTACGTGGATCGCTTCGTGCACTCCCTCCCGGAGGGCTACGACACAGTGCTCGACGATGAGGGCAGCAACGTTTCCGCCGGTGAGATGCAGCTGCTCACTATCGCCCGGGCGTTCCTGGCCCGTCCGTCAGTCTTGATTCTTGACGAGGCCACGAGCTCCGTGGACACCCGGACCGAGGTTCTGGTTCAGAAGGCCATGAATGCCCTGCGTTCTGACCGGACGAGCTTTGTGATCGCGCACCGCCTGTCCACGATCCGCGACGCCAACCTCATCCTGGTGATGGAAGCCGGGCAGATCGTGGAGCAAGGGACGCATGCGGAGCTGCTGGCCGCTGGAGGCGCGTACTCGCGGCTGTACGAAGCCCAGTTCGCGGCGCCGGTGGCGGAAGTTTAAGGGGGCTCTGTCCACATAGGGCGTGCCGGGGGTGACGCAGACGCGCCGCGGCCCGGCACGATGGCTACATGGATGTCGAAAAGGCGCTTAATCTCTGTGGGGGTGTGGCGCGAAGGCCTGTGCTGGCCCGTCTTGGCATCACCGACGGCCAGCTGAGGAAGGCGGTCCGCCGCGGTGTGGAACAACCCGCGCACGGCGTTTACGCGCTGGCTTCGGCATTCGTCGATGATGTGGCCCTGGTCCGGAACCGCCAAATACGGACCTGCGTCAGTGCCGCCTCATTCTACGGGTTGTGGGTCATTAACCAGTCCGGCCCGCTGCACGTGCACCACAGGCGCAACCAAGGCGCCTGCGATGTCCTACATCACGGCGGTTTGCTGCTTCCCGCGCATCCGCACAGACCAGTGGCCGCCTTGGCAGATGTCCTGATCCACGCATTGCGCTGCCTGCCCTGGCAGGATTCCTTGGTGATGGTGGAGTGTGCTGTGGCCCGGGGTGACATGACGGTGGGATTCCTGCGGGAGCGGCTGCCGGGAAAGCGAAACGGCAAGGCACGCGAGGTTCTACGCTGGGTGGATCGCGGGGCTGAATCGATGTTGGAGACGCTGGCCCGGACCTACTTCCGGAGGGCCGGAATCCATGTCCAGCCGCAGTTCTATCTCGATGGCGTGGGCTACATGGACCTGTTGCTGGACGATTGGCTGTTGGTGGAACTCGACGGCCGCAGCCATGCGGATTGGCGGCAGGTAGAGAAAGACCATCGCCGTAACAACTCGTCCGTGGTTCAGGGCTATACGGTGCTCCGTTACTACTACTCGGACGTGGTCTATGAAGCGGAAGCCATGGTTGCGGAGGTTCTTGCGGTGCTTGGACGAGGGAAAATTGCACGTCCGGCGGCGTAGCTGTGTCACGCCAAGCAACTTTTTGGGGCCTTGGGTCAGGGAGAAGCCCGGAAATCCGGGCGTTCGGATGCCAGCAGCGGCCAAAAAACTGCCTCGCGTGACACTCGCTGGAGCGGGCACGAGTACGCGGCCCGGTTCCGTTCGGTTGGACTCCGCTGAAGTTCGACTGAGTGCGAAGTATCCATACCCGTTGACTCCGCTCCGCCATCGGCATATCCTACAACCAAATGGTTGTAGATCAGCTCAGTGAAACCGAACTTGACCGCCTCTTCCAGGCGTTTTCCGATGCCACGCGCCGGGACATCGTCCGTCGGGTGACGGTCGGGGAGTATTCGGTGTCCGGTTTGGCAGCCCTCTACGCCATGAGTTTTGCCGCCGTTCAGAAGCACGTGGCGGTGTTGGAGCGCGCCTCCCTTGTAACAAAGGAGAAGCGTGGAAGGGAGCAGATCGTGCGGGGCAACCATGATGGCTTGCAGAAAGCCCGCCAGCTGCTCGATGAGTACGAGGCGATCTGGCGGCAGCGCGTCGAGCGGATCGCAGACATCCTCGCCAAAAAATAGGAAGGGTTCCGCAATGTCGGTTATCAGTTCCACCAAGAATCCCGAAGCGTTGAGCTTAACCCTCGTCGCCGAATTCGATGCCAGCCCTGAAGAGGTCTGGCAGATCTGGGAAGACCCGCGCCAGCTCGAGCGCTGGTGGGGTCCACCCACCTGGCCAGCTACTTTTGAGCAGTTCGAGTTCGAACCTGGCGGGAAGGCCAGCTATTACATGACCGGTCCCGACGGCGAGAAAGCTGGCGGTTGGTGGCGCATCACGGCCATCCAGGCCCCGAACCGCTTGGAGTTCGACGACGGCTTTGCCGACGAAAACGGAGCTCCCGTCGCGGAGATAGGGGCCGGCCATGCGACGGTGACCCTCGAAGAGATCGGCGACCGCACCCGCATGACCATCCTGTCCACCTTCGAATCAGAAGAGCAGATGAAGAAGATGATCGACATGGGTATGGAAGAGGGAATGCAGGAGGCAGCCGGCCAGATCGACGCGCTCCTTTCCGAGCACTCCCGAGCCTGACATGCCCGGCGCGCAGTGACCGCACCCTGGATACGCGAACGACGGCGGGAGGTGAGTCCCGCCGTCGTCGTCGCGTGGCGTCCGAAACGGCGCTATTACAGGGACTGCGCGTCGAAGGAGGTGGCCTTGGCCGCGCTGCTGTTGAGGCTGACAGTGAAGGTGTTGGGCCCGCTGCAGGTGACCGCGATGCTGGCCTTGGAGGTGTTGTGGCGCACCGAGAAGTCGTGCACCAGCGCGTCCAGCGTGTGGTGGGTGGTTGAGCGGTCCCAAATCTTGAGGGTTACGGAGTCGGCAGTTTCAAACGTCATTGTTCAGTGCTTCCATTCATGAATCCGGATATCCGGCTGTCGCGCCAGTGCGAAAGCCGCCGTATAGCCTTTCCATAGTGCACAGTGAGGCGCGGACGGCTCAAGCCAGGATGCCGTTTGTTGCTAGTGAGTCTCATCACAGCCGGTGGCGCTAGTGGGATGCAAGTTGCAGTGCGCCGAAGACCGGATCCTGGGTGAGGACCTGCAAAGTGTCGAGGCCTCGGCTGGCAAGGGCTATCCGCATGGCCGTCTGCAAGGTGGGCTGGTTCATCCCGAGGCCACCGCCGAGGACAATGGGCCCCTCGATGTTCAGTTGCCCGGCGCATCTTGCCGCCAACGAGGCAAGATCTGCACCCGCTTGGAGAATCATGTCCAAAGCACCTGTGTGCCCCGCTGCCGCGCACTCAAAGACAATCGGTGATTTGGAAGCCCAAAACTCGCGTCCCGCGTCGCCATGGAAAAGGGCAATCAAACCCTCCGGGCCGAGGAGTCCACAAGATTTCAAGAGCGCTTTCGTCAGTTCGTCGGCGCGCAGCCCATCGTTCATGCGCTCGAGGCTGTACCTCACCGCTTCACGAGCAAACCAGTAACCGCTGCCTTCGTCGCCAAGCAAGTAACCCCAGCCGCCCGCACGTGCTTGGTCCTCGCCGTTGGTGCCCCAGGCCGCCGATCCAGTGCCGGCGATCACGGCGATTCCAGTACTGCATCCTGCCGCAGCCAGGAGAAGGCGCGTGTCATGGACAACGGAGACGACGGCGTCGGGAGCCAATGGTTGGATCAGTTCCCTCAGTGCGTTCGCGTCTTCGGCCGTGTCGATCCCGCCGGAACCAACCACCACCCGCGCAACGGACCCGCCCTGGAGGGTGGCGAAGACACCCTCCAGGTTGCTGCGGGCTTGGGCGCGGCTCACGTTCTGGACATTGGCGCTGCCGCCGGAAGTATCGGCAACGGCGGTGCCATCCAGCCATTTGATGCCGCGTGTCTTTGAACCTCCGATGTCCAAACCTACGACTGTGCCGATGCCGCCTGGTGCCACTAGCTCGGGTCCGCGCGGTAGAAGTACATCTCCCTCGACCCCGAAGGGGCATCCCAGCCTTGGGCGAACATCCAGGTTCCGCCGAATTTGAGCAGGCCGCCCCAGGCCAGTGATCCACCCCTGTGCATCGCTTTCTGGGTGAATGGCTGGTTCACGTCATAGAGCGCCTGCGCGGCGGAAAATTGGCCGTCTGCGTCGCCGTAGAAGAAGTCGAGCACGAGGTTGCCGCCGTCGCTCCCGGTGCCGTCGCCGTCGTCGACAATGGCGCAGGCCACTTCGTGCAGTGAGCCGCCCAGCGGCCCAAGGTCCAGGTACTCCTGCGGTTCAAACGTCCAGTTCACCATGTCGGCGGACCGTCCCACATGGGTGGTTCCGCCGCAGCCCTCGGACAGATACATCAGGTAGTGGCCACCGATCTTGACGGCGTCGCCCTGGGCGTTCCGGGGGATGACTGCCCCCTTGGCCCAGAACCGCGAAACCTCGTAAGGGACAGCCTGGCCGAGCTTTTCCCAATGGATCAAGTCGTCGGACACTGCGACGTTGATGTCGCAGCCGACATCGCCAAGGGGATAGACATCCGGGTCCTGGCCAGCCTGCTCCTCGCTGCGGTCGATCGTCCAGATCCCGTTGTAGAACATGTAGTAACGTCCATTGGCCTGGTACACCTTGGGATCTTCGCAGCCAAGGATCTCATTGTCCTGGGTGGGGTAGATCACTGGATTGGAGGGGTTGTCCTGCCACCCGGTTTCGGGATCGTAAACGGCGACGCCGATACGGCTGGAGACCGATTCCTTTCGCGGGGATGCGCGGTAGAAGAGGTAGAGCTTGCCGTCGCGCTCCATGACAGAGGGATTGAAGATTGAATCCGCGGTCCAGCCGATGCCGGTTGGATCGGCCCAGTCCTGGACTTGCCGGAACGTCAGGGATTCGTCCTTGCGGAACGGGCCCACAGCCCATTCCGGGTGCTCGGGGTACTCGGCGGAAAACTGGTCGGTGGAAATGGTGTCGGTCAGCGGATTGCTGAACGTGAGTGCTCCCTCGTAGCTGTGGAACAGGGCTTCTGTGGTGATTTTCTGCATGGGTTCTTCCTGTGGCGGTGGCGTGGGCCCACACCGGCGAGGGCCCCGGCCTGAGCGTGCGAAGGCTGGGAGCCGGTGGGGACTAGTTGCGGACCAGGGTCACCCAGGTGAACCCACCCGGGGCTACGGTGACGCGGCCGGAACGATCTGCTCCAGTCTGGTCAGGACCCGGTGCGACGGGCTGGCCTGAAGCATCAAAGGCCTGCTGGCTCAGATGGAACCCTTGGGGCATGTCCACTTTTCGATCGATGCTTCCCGACGCCGCGCTGATGTACAGCGTTGATTGGCCTCCGGAGCCGGAGACGGAAACCGAGGAAATCTGCGGTTGCAGCAGCACACCGTCGATCGACACGTCGCTTCCGGCCTTGGCCAACAGGCTGTCCTGGCCCGCCGGCATTGCGTGGTCAAGGGAGAAGGGGAAGAGCTTGCCCGGAGCTGCCGTGATGCCTTGTTCGCCGGCGCCACCGTTGGGCGTGGTGCCGAGGAAAGTGCTCCCGGAAGTCCACGACGTCGTTCCGGCGGCTTCGGGGCGTTGGTTCACGATCGGGTACGCATTGCGCGCCTGGTTCGAGACCGGGACCGGGATCTTCAGGGTGCCGCCCGCGTTGAGGGCGACGTATGCGCCGCCGGACCAGTTCGCCTCACCGGTCCATGCGGAGGCAGGCTTGACGACTACGCCGCCCGTGTTGGTTCCGGATTCGGCTTCGGCTACCTTGAGCCCGTCTGTCCCCACAGTGCTGCTGATCCCCAGGGCCTTGGCCTTGAGTTCCGGATTGGCGTCCAAGGCGAGCATGGACAACAACGTGTGGATGGTGGATTCCGCCCCGGAGTTGGGGTTGACGCGGCCGTCCGTTTCGATGCCGTCGATCGCCGTGCCGCTTGCCGGGTTGTAGGCGGGCTTTCCACTGCGGTTGGCACCGAAGTACCAGCCGGCAGCAACTGCTGCGACGTCCAGCAGGCCGGGAGCATTCGCGGCCTTGGCGGTCGCCACAAGTCCTTCAACCCGCGAGTCCACGCCGTAGGCTATCTGCGCCTCACCCGGGGTCGGGCTCCAGGCATTGTCCGGTCCGCCCGCGGCGAGGAGCTGCGGAGTGAATTGGGCGGAGTCCTTCACGGCGGCGGTCAGCAGGTCAGGCCGATGCAGTACCGGGGACGCATTCGCTACGGCGGCCTCGGCCATTCCGCCCCAAGCGTGCCACAGGGTTCGGGACTGGTTCCACGGAAGAATCGCGCCGAAGGGCCACTGCTGAACCGATCCCGAGGACATCGCGGCGATACCCTCGGTGAGCTGGCTCAGGGCGGTAGCGGCAGCGCCGTCGTCGGGCGCGGCCTTTGAATAGGCGGAGAGTCCGAGCACGGCTTCGGCGGAGGCGTCCGCCCCTCCGATGATCAGCCAGGCAGGGACCTTGGCGCCGTCGGCAATGTCGTACTTTCCGTACTTGGCGAGGGACTGCTTGTTCAGGGACGCGACGGCGAGGTCCATCCTGGACTGCAGGAACGCGGCAAACTGGGGATCGGCGGACTTGAACGCCGCATACCCTTCGCCCAGCGCCCACACGGTCCGGGCCAGCCAGTACGACTCGGCTGAATCGCTTGGGTCGGGAAGTTCCACCGGCTTGGCACTCGGGGTGAGTGTGCCGTCGGCCTGCTGCCACAAGACCACGTTTCCGGCGTTGGGGCCGGAAGCCGTCTGCAAATATGTCAGCTCTCGCAGCACGTCGAAGGCACGGGTGCGGCTCGAGGCGTCGCCGGTCTGCTGCCAATGGCGCAAGTAGACGACGGCGGTGCGCGCAACGTCGTCCGCGTTGAAGGCCCCCTGGCTCCAGTAGCCTGTGGCCGGGTCCTTGGAACCTCCTCCTACCCGCGTGTAGCTGCCGTCGGCATTCTTGTTGGCGTAGGTCCACGGTGCTTGAGCTGCGGGATGGTCACCGATCTGGTGCGTCGTGTGGCCATCCACAGCGTGAAGGGGAACCGTATCCAGCAGGAAATTCAGGTGGGACAGATTGGTCAGCGGTGCCTGCGATACCGACGCCGGTGCCAGCGGCACAGCGGGCTGCGTCACCGGAGCTTGGGCCGGCTGTGCCGCTGACGCCACTCCCGCCCCGGCCAGGAGCATCGACAACGTTGCAATAACTGCGACCGGGGCGGATTTCAGCCGTCCATTAACAAGGGGAGGTGTCATGTCTAACTCCTATGGGCGTGGAAGAAGGGCAGGACTACTGAAGCAGGGTGGTGCCTAGGCGCGGTCCAGCCGCGCCACGCCGATCTTCGAATCAGCCATGCCATAGAAGACGAACAACTGCTCGCCGATTTTCTCTATTGCGGTGGGGAAAACGACGTTGGGGACGATGCCCGAAATCTCGTCTTCCGTTTCCGGCGCGAGGAGCGGCTTGTCGCTGCGGGCGATCACGATCGAGGGATCGTCACTGTCGAGGATCATCGCAGCGGCCGAGTAGTTGACGTTCCGCTGGTGGTCGAAGGCAGACTTTTCCATCGACCCGGTGACGCCGTGGTAGATCAGGAGCCAACCCTCGTCGACGCGGATCGGTGCGGGTCCGCCGCCGATCTTGAGTTCTTCGAAGGGGAACTCGCTCAGGGCTACGAGCTTGTGCTTGCGCAGGTGAACGAGGTTGAGGATGTCCCTTTCGACGTCGGCAACTGCGACGTAGGAAATCCAGATACCCGGGCGGTTGTCATCGAGGCCGGCCGGCAGGTGCTCGCCTTCGCCCTCGCGGATCCACCCAAGGTCCCACATGGGGCGGTGCAGCAAGGCATAGGAAGGAACGCCGTCGGGATCGTTGACCGGTTCCGGGAAGAACACAGCGTCCTTGTTGGCGAACAAGTTCAAGTCCATGGACAAGTCCGCCTGGTACTCGAAATGGCAGGGCCCCAGGCGGTCCCACGTGCGCAGGTCTTCGGAATGGGCGAAGGCCAGGCGGGGACCAAGCGGTCCGTAGGCAACATAGGTCATCAGGTGGCGGCCGAGGGACGGTACCCAGGTGACGCGGGGATCTTCCGTTCCTGCGTTGTTGAGGCCGCGTTCCCACCCTTCGTCCGGTGCCAGGACAACGCCCTGGCGTTCGACGCCGGACGGGACGCCGTCGTCGCCGATGATCACTTTGGCGAGCCCGACGCGGGAGACATTGCCCTTCGCCACGAGGCGCGGCAGCAAGTACAGCTCTCCGTCGGGTCCGCGGCCGCTGGCCGGGTTGAGGACGCCTTCGGCTTCGAACTCGTTCCCGTCCTCCGGGGTCATGATGACGCCGGCGCGGGTGAGGGTGAACGGGACAGTGGGGAGTGCTGAAGTCGAGGAAGTCATAGAGCTTAGCCCTTTACGCTTGATCCGATATTGGTGGAAATGAATTGGCGCTGGAAGAAGATGAACAGCGCGACGGCGGGGGCCGCGAGGACGCAGGCACCGGCAAGGATTGCGCCGAACGGGTTGGATGCCGTGGCGGCAATGTTCGAAATGTAGTTCGCCAGTGAGACGGCGAGCGGCTGAATGGCTTGGTCCTTGGTGACGAGGAACGGCCACAGGAACTCATTCCACGGGCCGATGAAAGTCAGCAGAACTGCCGTGACAATGGCGGGCCGGACCAGGGGGATCGCGATCTGCCAGAGGATCCTCAGCTCGCTGGCTCCGTCGATGCGGGCGGCCTCGAACAAAGTGGAGGGCAGCTGCATGAAGTACTGACGGAAGACGAACACTGCGGTGGAATTGATCGCGAACGGGAGGATCATGCCGAGATACGTGTCCGCGAGTCCGTAGTCCCGGACGATCATGACGTACAGCGGGATGAGCAGGAGTTGGAACGGAATCATCTGCACCAGCAGCATCATCCCGAAGACAAACCCTTTACCGCGGAATTGCATCTGGGCAAGCGCGTAGCCCACCAGGAGCCCGAACACCACCGTGAAGAAAATGACGCCACCGGTGAAAACACCCGAGTTGACCAGGCCTTTCAGCAGGTCGATCGAGTTGTTGATGTTGCTGTAATTCTCACCGGTGATGTTTGCCGGACTAGGGAAGGCGCCGCCCACGGAAGTGTCCGGGGAGGTCTGCAGCGAGCCGATGAACATGTAGTAGAACGGGAAGAGGAAGACGAACGCTCCAAGGGCCAGCAGCACGAAGCTGCCCACGCCCAGGTTCTTGCGCTTCGCCACGGAACTGCCCTTGCGGGGAGCCTCGGAGCCCGGTGTCAGGGCTTCGGAAGTCGTTCCTTCGGGAGCGCCGGCACGTGGCCGGCGGGCGCCGTCGTCGTCGTTCCTGAGGGGCGTCTTGTCGAAAATAGACACGTCAGTCCTCCTTCCCGCCTACGAGGCGTTTCTGGATCAGGGCGATCAGCAACACGCCGATCACCAGCACCACACCGAGCGCTGCTGCCACATCGGGATTCCCCTGCAGGATTCCCTTCTGGTACATCAGGAACACCGGCGACGTCGAGGCTCCATCCGGGCCGCCTCCGCCAGTGAGCAGATAGGGCTCCGTGAACAGGTTGGCTCCGGTGATGGTGGCAAGCAGGGTCACCAGCACGCTCGCCGAGCGCACCCCCGGAACGGTGATGTTCCAGAACTGGACCCATTTGTTCCCGCCGTCCACCGAGGCGGACTCGTAGAGCTCGTCCGGGATGTTCTGTAGAGCCGCCAGGTAAAGCAGGATGAAGAATCCCAACTGCTTCCACGTCACGTACAAAGCAACGGTTGGCATTGCCAGCCAGGAGTTCGTCAACCACGAGGGGTTCGGGGCCAGCGGCCCCAGAATGGCGTTGACCAGCCCGTCCTGCTGGAACAGGAACAGCCAGACCCCGACGACGGCGACGCTCGCCGTGACGTACGGCACGTAGTAGCTGACCCGGAAGAAGGTCTTGAGCCGCGTCACGCGGTTCAAGGCGTTGGCCAGGACCAGGGACAGCCCTACGGTCAGCGGCACGTTGATGATCAGGAAGATGCCGATATTGGCGAAGGAACGCTGTACTTCAGGATCAGACAGGACGGTTATGTAGTTGTCCAACCCTACGAAGGGCCGGTCAACCTGGACGCCCGGAGCGGTAAAGAAGAACTGGTGGAAGGAGATGTAGACGGCGTACCCAAGGGGATATGCCAGCACTCCAAGGACGAAGATGACGTAGGGGGCGCTGAACAGCAGTCCCAGCGGCTGGCGGCCCAGGAAGTTCTTGCGTTTCCTGGGCGCCTGCCGCTGGTCCACGGTCCGCCCGGCAGTGTCTCCCGTGGCGGGACCCCCAGCTGAGCGTAGTGACATGGGGATTCGCCTGCTACTTCTGGGCTGCCAGTTGGTTGATCTTGTCAGAAGCACCCTTGAAGGCGTCATCGATGCTCTGGTTGCCGAAGATCACGGACTTGCTCCAGGCGTCACGGAAGGTCTGCCAGATCTGGACTGAGTTGGAGACGTTGGGGACTTCCACGGTGCGTGCGGCTTCGTCGGCGAAGGTCTTGTAGGCCGGGTTCTGGCTGAAGTAGTCCGCGTAGGTGGTGGCCAAGTCCTTGCGCATCGGCATCTGGCCGGTACCGGAGAGGAGCTTGCCGTCTTGTTCCTTGCTGGTGGCGAACTTCATGACCTCCCACGCGGTGCCCTGGTTCTTGCACGAGGAGTACATGGCGATGTTCTTGGCGTCAGAGAAGGTGGAGCCGTTGGTCTGGGCTTGAGTACCCGGGACCGGAACCGTGCCCCAGTTCACCTTGCCCTTGTAAGCGGCGACAGCCCAGGGGCCCGCGAGGGACATGCCGGCCTTGCCGTCCGCGAAGGAGTCTCCCTTGTACGCTTCCTTGGATGCCAGGTTCTCCTTGTAGAGGGTCTGGAACATCGTGGCGACCTGCTTGCCTTGATCGCTGTCAAAGGTGGACTTGCCATCCTTGAGCAGTGTGGTCCCACCCGAATTGGCAGCATAGAACGGGTAGAAGTCGAACCAGGGCTGGTAGAAGTCACTCGTGGGCGAAGGCCACACGGCATTGGCGACTGCGCCGGACTTCACGAGGGTGCGGGCAGTGTCCAGGAACTCAGACTGCGTGGCAAGCTTGGGGTTTGCCGGGTCCAGGCCGGCCTTCGCGAAGACGTCCTTGTTGTAGAAGAGGACCACCGGGTTGGACTTCCAGGGAAGCTGGTACGTCTTGCCGTCGGATGACTTGTACTGATTGGCGAGATCGCCGGTGCGGTCCTTGATGTACTGGGCGCCGTCGGGGAAGGAGTCCAGCGGGACCAAACCACCCTGCTTCTGGAACTGCGGCACCGCCACCGGGGCGGTGTTGAAGACCAGGCAAGGAGCATTGCCGGCGGTAATTGCTGCCCCGATGACCTCTTCGGAGCTCTTGCCTGCCGGGATTTCCTGAGCATCGACTTGCTGGTCCGGGTGGGCTGCGTTCCATGAGGCCACCATGTCCTTGCCCCACTTCACCTCGAACTCGTTGTTGGAGTACCAGATCTTGATGGGACCCTTGGCGGTGGTGGCAGAGTTCGCTCCAGAAGCTGTGCTGCTTGAGGCGCCTCCACCGCATGCTGCCAGGCTTGCTCCGATAACGGCAATAGCGGTAAGGGAGAGGACTCTCGAACTAATTTTTCCGTGCTTCATTGCAGCTCCTTTTGGGGTGAAAACTGAAAATGCGGCGGCGACATTGCCTTCAACGGGAATGGCAAATAGCCCCACCCAATTGCGGGTAAATCGGTATTCGTAAGACTGGACGTGGGAGGCGGCTAGTTTTTCGGCATGCTGGGAGCTGGCCCGGTGGAGGCGCGGACTACCAGTTTGGGAGACGGGAGATAGACGTCTTCCGCAGGAGCTCCGCCGAGGAGGCTCAGCAACTGCTGGGCGGCAACACGCCCCCAGAGCAGCGGATCGGCGGGGACAGTGGTCAACGGAGGGTTGAGGTACCTGGCGAGCTCGGTGTCGTCGTAGCCCGTGATGGATAGATCATCGGGAACAGTCAGTCCGAGGGACTGGGCGTAGGACTGTCCGGCAGTGGCCATCAGGTCGTTCGCGTAGATGATCGCGGTGGGCCGTTGGGCCGAGCGAAGCAGTTCCGCAGTAGCCGCCAATCCGCCGGCTGCGGTGAAGTCCGCCTCAATGAAGGAGCCGGCCTCCAGCCCGGCTTTGGACATGGCGTTTTGCCAAGCCAAGCGACGGCTTCGGCCGTGAATGTAAGTCTGCGGTCCGCCCACGTGCCCGATTCTGGTGTGTCCCAGGGAAACCAGATGCTCGACGGCGGCCGCAATGCCTTCAGTGTCGTCCATGCAGACAGCAGGGAACGGCGAGGAGGTTTCAGGCCGATTAAGGGTGACGGCCGGAATCTTGAGGCTCTTCAACAGAGCAATCCGGGAGTCGTCAACCCTCATGTCCGTAAGGATGACCCCGTCCACGCGGCTGCCGGCGGCCAGCTTCCGATAGCCCAGTTCCTCGGCTTCGGCGCTGGCGGCGACCGTCAGGACCAATGCGTATTCGTGCTCAACCAAGGTGGTCTCGATCCCGGCGATGAACGCGGGGAAGAAGGGGTCTGTTCCCAAAAGGCGGGGATCCCTTGCCACCACGAGCCCGACGGCGAAGGCTTTGGCCGAAGACAGGCTCTTGGCGCGAAGATTCGGCTTCCACCCCAGTTCCCGGGCTACCCTGAGAATGCGTTCCCGGGTGTCATCACTGACGCCGGGCTGCCCATTCAACGCGTACGAGACGGCACCCTTGCTCACTCCGGCTGCCTGCGCAACGTCGTTGATGGTCACTGTCATGTTTGCCTCATTGCCACTTGGTGATTGGGGTCACTGAACCGGTTTTGTTATGTCTACTGAACCGGTTCAGGGAACTCTTGTCAAGAGCAACCAAGAAATTGGTAAGTATTTGCGGGTCGTTCATTAGTGCCCGCAGACACTGGAGGCCGCCCCGTCGTCGGGGCGGCCTCCAGTCTCAGTGCGCTACGGGTTGTTAGTGCTCGGAACCTGCCGCAGCCGCTTTCTTGGCGTCTTTCTTGGCGTCCTTCTCTGCGCGCAAGGCCTCCGCCTCGTGCTGCTCCTCGGCCTTTTCCTGGTGGATGACCTCCGCGAGGAGCTTCTCCATCTCCTTGGCCACGCCCGCGGCGGAAGCCGGGTTCTGCCCGGTGACCAACCGCTCGGAGACAACGACCTTCTCTTCGAAGACTTCGGCGAAGAGGTGGATCGCACCCTGTTCCTTGAGCCGGTCTGCCAGGAAGAACGGGATGATCTTGTCCATCCCTGCGGCAACTTCTTCGTCGTTGGTGAAGGCGGCCACCTCCCGGCCCCCGACGAGCCGGAACCCGTCGGCCAGATCCACGTTCACCAAACCCGCGGGTCCGTGGCAGACTGCGCCCACCACGCCGCCGGCGTCGTAGACGCTGGCAACCAGGTTCTGCAAACCTTCGCTGTCCGGGAAGTCCCACATGGCGCCGTGGCCGCCCACGAGGAAGACTGCGTCGTACTGGCCCGGATCAACGACGTCCACGCGGGCAGTGTTGTAGAGGCCGGCGCGTGTGGCCTCGTCCTGGGTGAAGGCAACCTGGATGGGATCTTGCGAGTCCACTTCATCGCGCGGGGGCTGGCCGCCCTGGATGGATGCGAAGTCGACGAAGTGCCCGGAATCCTTGAAGACCTTCCAAGGATGTGCAGCCTCGGCCACGTTGTAGCCGGTCTTCTTTCCCGTATCGCCGAGCTCGGAAACGCTGGTCAGTACCATGAGGATTTTCTTCATGAAGTGCTCCTTTCGTCCCAATCCACCCTACGCCTGACCCAAATTCAGGCCCACCCCCGGCGCTGGGGGACCCAAGTAGCTCGCAGTTGTTGTCGTTATGAGGCCTCTGAACGACAACAATTGTCAGCTAGTTGGGGAGTGTGGCAAGGACTCAGCAGCCCTCGAAATCCGTGAGCACCTTGACCTTGTCGGCCGACGCCGAGGCCGGGTCGAAGGCATAGCCGAGCCATTCCCGTGCCAGCCTGCTGGCTAGTTCCACCCCGACTACGCGCTGGCCCATGGTGAGCACCTGGCAATCGTTGGACAGGATGGAACGCTCCACGGAGAAGGAATCGTGGGCCGTGGTGGCGCGGATACCGTCCACCTTGTTCGCTGCGATGGCCACGCCGATTCCTGTGCCGCAGAACAGGATGGCCCGGTCTGCGTGGCCGTCCCGGATGAGCTCGCCCGCCTTGATCCCGACGTACGGATAGGGGGTGGTGAAGTCTTCCATAGAGTCGCTGCGGTTGACGCCGATGTCGATGATTTCGCTGACCCGGGGATCGTCCCGCAGGTCCGCCATGATCCGGTCTTTGTAGTCCACGCCCGCTTCATCGGCGCCCAGGATGAGTCGGAAACCCATGGTCTGTCCTTTCGCGGTCATGCGATGGCTCCGGCGCGCTTGCCATCGCCCGCCACGGCGCCCGCATTCTCAGGGCGCACAAGGTGCGGTCCCATGACTGTGAAGATCATCGCCAAAGACGTGGCTCCGGGGTCGGCTGTGCCCACACTCTTTTCGGCGAGCGGCCGGGCCCGTCCTTTGAGCGGACGGAGCGAGGCTGTGGCTTGCGCAGCCGAGGTGGCCGCTGCGGCAGCTTCAGCCCAGGCAACATCCGGAAGGACACCCTCGGAGACGCGCTTGCTGAAGGTTTCGGCGAAGGGGAGCAGGGCATCCACCATGGTTTTGTCGCCCATCTCGGCCTTGCCCAGATCAGTGATCCGCGCAGCGAAAGCTGTCACGGCAGCGGCAAGTTCGGCCGGTTCCGGTGCCTCGTCATTGCCGAGGGATTCGCCGAATGCCCGGAGGCCTGCACCCCACAGGACGCCGGACGTTCCGCCGGCTTTGTCCGCCCAGGCGTCGCCTGCGGCGCCCAACATATCGCCGGCTCCGGCACCATTGGCCAGGGCCTTCGCGGCTGCCGCAGTGGCGGCGTCGATTCCGCGGACCATCCCGCGGCCGTGGTCACCGTCGCCCGCTACCGCGTCCATGTCGCCAAGGTGCGATTCGACGTCGTGCAATGCTTTCCGGGCCGCCTCGAGCGCGTCCGCGCAGTTCGCGGCATAGTTGCGTGAATCCAGGGTGGCCGCGAACACGATAGCCTCCGGGCCGCCGTCGAACGCGTCTTCGGTGAAGGCAAGACCGGTCAGCCGGGCGGCGTTGCCGCGTCGGTAAGCGGGAGTTTCGGCGGGTGCCGTCCACAACGGTTCGAGTTCGTCGTCGAGCCAGGTGATGGTGAGGGAGACGCCTGACATGTCCAGGCTCGTGACCAGTTCGCCGACCTCCGGCATGACCAAGGCGTAACCGGCCGCGCGCAGCAACGGAGCCACGGTCAGCCACAGGACGAAAAGTTCTTCGTGCTTGGTGGAACCGAGTCCATTGAGAATCACTGCGATGCGGTTGCCCGCTGCATTAGGGGTCTCCGCCAGCAGCCGCGCAACGAGCTCCTGGCCGAGTTCCTTGGCCGGCGGAAGATCAGTGTCGAACAATCCGGGCTCGCCGTGGATGCCCAGGCCAAGTCCCATCTGCTTGTCCTTGAGCGTGAACAGCGGCGCTTCGGCGCCGGGGAAGGTGCAGCCGTGGAAGGCGCTGCCGATGGTGCGGGTCAGGTTATTGGCCTTGCGGCCCAAGCGCACGACGTCGGCCAGGCCGGCTCCCGCTTCGGCGGCGGCACCCATGATCTTGAAGACCGTGAAGTCACCCGCGATGCCGCGGCGTTTGGCAGATTCCGACGGCGGCGCGCTCGCAATGTCGTCCGTCACCAGCACGTTTTCCACCGCGATGCCTTCCGCAGCCAGGCGCTCGCTCGCCATGCCGAAGTTCAGGACGTCCCCGGCATAGTTGCCGTAGGTGAATACCACTCCGGCGCCGGAATCAGCGGCCTTGGCCACGGAGTAGGCCTGTTGCGAGGACGGCGAGGTGAAGATGTTGCCCACGACAGCACCATCGGCCAGTCCTGCACCGATGAGTCCGGCGAAAGCCGGGTAGTGCCCGGATCCGCCGCCGGCCAGGACTGCAACCTTGGGCTGCTCGGGACGGTGGCGGCGCACTGCGCCGCCGGGAACCTGGCGTACCAGGCCGGAGTGGAGGTCGCAGAAACCGGCGAGGGCTTCCTCGGCGAAATCGGCGGGATCGTTGAAGATTTTGGTCATCGTGGGCTCTTTCGGCTACGGATGGGGGGCTGCTAGTGGATGTGGCTTCCACCATTGATGTCGATGGTGGTGCCTGTGAGGTAGGCGGATTCCTCGGAAGAAAGGAACATGATGACGGCGGCGACTTCCTCGGTGGTGGCGTTGCGGCCCAGCGGGATGCCGGCGTTGATGGCGGCTTCCTGCTCGTCGGTGCTGCCGACGCGGATGTTGGTGTCCACGGCGCCCGGAGTAATGGCGTTCACGGTGACGCCGGTGGCGCCGATTTCGCGTGCCAACGCCTTGGTGAAGCCGAGGATGGCTGCCTTCGCGGCGGAGTAGGGGACCTTGCCGAAGACGCCGCCGCCGCGCTGGGCGGAGACGGAGGACATGTTGACGATGCGGCCCCAGCCGCAGGCGATCATGTCCGGCAGGAAGGCCTTGGTCACCAGGTAGGTGCCGGTCGCGTTCACGTCCATGATCTTGTGCCAGAGTTCCAGCGTGGTTTCGAGGAACGGCACAGGAGACGTGATCCCGGCGATGTTGGCCAAGGCGCCGACGGCGGGAAGGGTGCCTGCGCTGATTTCGGCGGCGACTGCGTTGTACGCCGCGTTGACGGAAGCTTCGTTGGCGACGTCGATCTCGTAACCGAACGCAGGGACGTTGAACTGATTGCCGATTTCCGCTGCGAGCTTGGCGGACTTCTCGCCGTCGAGGTCCAGGATCACCACGGCCCAGCCGTTACTGGCGTAGCGGCGTGCGGTGGTGATGCCGATGCCCCGGTCCGAGGTTGCCCCGGTGAGGACGGCGGTGCGCTGGATGGTGGTGGTCATGATGCCCCTTGGGTTTGTTGTTGTGAAAGTCAGATGAGGTCTGTGATGAAGCTGGCGGCTTTGGCGGCCGCTGCAGGGCGTTCGTCGTGGGTGACGTCGCGGGTTTCGAGCTCGAGCGAGAAATGGCCGCTGTAGCCGGTGGCTGCCAGCGAGCTGAGTCCGGCAGCAAAGTCCGCCTGGCCGTTTCCGATGCTGAGGTTGATGTTGCCCGGTACCGCGTCCCGTAGGTGGACGTGCGCGATCCGGCCGCGATGGCGTTCGATGTACTCGAGCGGGTCGTCGCCCGCGGCGACGATGTGGCTGAAGTCCATGACAATCCCGACGTCGGAGCCCGCCAGCCGCGCGGCCAGCTGTTCGGCGCGCTCCAGGTTCCAGCAGAACCGGAGGAAGTGCAGGGATTCGGTCCAGAGTTCGACGCCGAACTCCGCCGCGCGCTGTCCGGCACCAATGAGCTGCGTTGCGATGGTGTCCAGGTCCTCATCGAGGCTGCGGACCGGATCGTGTCCCAAGGCGCCGCAGGGGAGGACCAGGGCCTTAGCGCCGGTGTTGGCGGTAAGGGTGAGGAGCGCATCAAGGTGACTTTGGCGTGCGGCGCGCTGGCCGGCGTCGAGAACTGCATTGAGGTCTCCTACATCGCCGTTGACCGAGCGGACCCGCAACCCAGAGGCGGCGACCTCCGCAGTCACGGCCGCGACGGCGTCGGAATCAAGCTCATAGGGAACGTGGTCGCAGACGCCCGGCAGTGCGCCGAGGTCGACTTCCTCAAAACCCGCGCCATTGATGGTGCGCAATGCCGTGGGTAGATCCTGGTGCCGGAAGCTGATGGACGAGCAACCGAGTCGGGAGTTGAACATCTTCGTTTCCTCCAGTCGTGCCCGAAGGCAGTAGTGATGGGAACCACAGTAGCTAGGTTAACTGTCAACAGTCAACCCTTGAAGTTGACTGTTGACAGGCGTAGATGATGCAGGTCACACTGGCATATCATGTGTTAACAGTCGACAGTGCTGAAGTGCCTAGCCTCAGTCGCTCTTCGAAAGGGATTCACCAATGAGCAAAGAAGCTCTGACCATGCGCGGTCCGGTCCACGGCACCAAGGACGCAAGGCGCGTCGCCATCGGTTCCGGCGTGGGCGCAGTCATCGAAACCTATGACTTCATCGGTTTCGGCACCGCGGCTGCCCTGTACTTCGGAACGGCATTCTTCCCCACGGGCGATCCCGTGACCGGTACCCTTGCTGCTTTCGCGACGCTCGGCGTCGGCTTCGCTGCCCGTCCCATCGGCGGCATCATCGGCGGCCACCTGGGCGACAAGCTGGGACGCAAGCCGGTCCTCGTCGCTTCCCTCATCCTGATGGGCGTGGCCACCTTCCTGATCGGCCTTCTTCCCACGTACAGCCAGGTGGGCCTCTTGGCGCCGGCGCTGCTCGTGTTCGTCCGCATCGTCCAAGGCCTGGCCTTCGGAGCCGAGTGGGGCGGCGCCATCCTGATGAGCTACGAGCACGCACCGTGGAAATCCAAGGGGAAGTACACGGGCATCGTCCAGGCCGGATTCCCCGTGGGTCTCCTGCTCGCCAACCTGACGTTCCTTGTCAGTGTCCAGCTTGGCGGCGAACTCGCCTGGCGTATTCCATTCCTCGCCAGCATGGTCTTGGTTGTTGTGGGCTTGATCATCCGCTCCAAGGTCCCGGAATCCCCGGTCTTCGACGAGGTCAAGGAGAGCGGCGCAATCGTGAAGTCACCCATCGTGGAGGTCCTGAAGACCGACTGGCGCAACATCGTCAAGGGAATCGGCCTCCGCATTGCCGAGACCGCAGGCTACGCCGTCTCCATCACGTACATGATTTCCTACCTGAACAGCCAGCACTTGGCAGACAAGACCCAGACCCTGGTGGCCCTCTGCATCGCTTCGGCCATCGGCATCTTCGCAACCCAGGCCTGGGCGCGGCTGACGGACAGGATCGGACGGCGTCCCGTCTACATCTGGTCCTGCGCCTTTGCGGTCCTCTTTGCCATTCCGATGTTCCTGCTGGTCAACACCGGTTTGTTCATCTTCATCATCGCCACGATCGCCGTCTCCTACGGCGTCTGCCAGAACTCCCTCGCCGGCGCCCAAGGCGCCTGGTTCCCCGAGCTCTTCCAGGCGAAAACCCGCGCTTCGGGAGCGTCGCTGGCCTACCAGATCTCGGCCACGATCTCCGGCTTTACCCCCTTCATCACCACCCTGCTCTTCGTCGCCATGGGATGGATGGGCCCGGCATTGCTCTTCGGCCTGTACGCAGCCATCGGTCTCTGGGCAGCTTTGGTTACCCGTGAAACCTGGGGCAAGCGGGAGCGCCAGTTGGCCGATGAGGCCACCAAAAGCACTCCCCAGTCGGTGAATGCCTAATGACGGTGGCGCAGGACCAAAAAACGGCAGGACGAATCGGAGAAACCGCGATGGACCGCATCGAACGCGTGGGCGCAGCCGCTACCCGGATCCGGCACCACGCCCTCAACATGGGAGAAGTCCAGGGGCAGGGCTACGTTGGCCAGGCACTCGGCGCAGCGGACATGCTCGCCGCGGTCTATGCGGACCAGCTCCGCTACCGTGCCAATGATCCCGAGTGGGAGGGCCGGGACCGTTTCCTGCTCTCCACGGGCCACTACGCTATCGGGCACTACGCAGCACTGGCCGAGGCCGGAATCATTCCCGTGGAGGAACTCGAAAGCTACGGTTCGGACGATTCCCGCCTCCCCATGTCCGGGATGTCGACGTACACGCCGGGCATGGAAATCTCCGGTGGGTCGCTTGGCCACGGGCTCTCCATCGCCGTCGGAATTGCCCTTGGCCTCCGGCATCAGGGCTCCAGTGCGAGGGTGTACAACTTCCTCTCCGACGGAGAACTGGACGAAGGGTCCACCTGGGAAGCCGCCATGGGCGCGCGCCACCATCAGTTGGGAAATCTGACTGCCATGGTGGACATCAACGCCCTGCAGGCGGATGGCAAGACAGACACGGTCCTCCGGACCGAACCCGTGACGGAGAAGTGGGAAGCCTTCGGCTGGTACACGCAGCGGGTGGACGGGAACGACGTCGGTGCGTTGCTGGCGGCGTTCGACAACGCGGCCACCCAGGCCGCCGCCGTCGGGCGTCCTTCCGTCATCTTGTGCGATACGACGGTGGGGCGCGGCGTGCCGCTGCTCGAGGAACGTGAAAAGGCGCACTTCATGCGCATCGAAGAACACGAATGGCAGCTCTGCCGCAAGCAACTGACCGCAGGATCCAACGGGAAGGCCGGCCGATGAGCATCGTCACCGCTTCGAAGGGCACTGCTTCGAGAGGCACAGCACCGAAGGGCGCAACACCCAAGCTGAAAACGTCGGCCATGATCGCGTCCTTCGCGGACCCGGGCCAGAAGACTTCTTCGGCGCCTTTCGGCCACGCGTTGGTGAAGGCCGCCGTGGCCGACCCGCGAATCGTCGGACTCACGGCCGACCTGGGCAAATACACGGACATGCACATCTTTGCGCAAGCGTTCCCGGAGCGGTTTTTCCAGATGGGCATGGCAGAGCAGTTGCTCTTTGGCGCGGCGGCAGGTTTGGCCGAGACCGGCTTGGTGCCGTTCGCTTCGACCTATTCCGTGTTTGCCGCGCGCCGGGCCTACGACTTCCTGTGCCTCGATATTGCCGAGCCGAACCTCAACGTGAACATCGTCGGCGGACTCCCAGGCCTGACCACTGGCTATGGCCCCAGCCACCAGGCCACGGAGGACATGGCGATTTTCCGCGGCATGCCCAATCTGACCATCGTTGATCCGTGCGACTCCGTGGACATCGAACAAGCGGTGCCGCAACTGGCCGCCAGCGACGGTCCCACCTACCTGCGCCTCCTCCGCGGGAACGTCCCGACCGTGCTGGATGAGTACGACTACACCTTCGAGCTCGGCAAGGCGAAGGTGCTTCGGGGTGGCAACGACGTCGTGTTCGTGTCCAGCGGGTTGATGACCATGCGCGCGCTGCAGGCAGCGGAGGCGCTGGCCGCGCACAAGGTGGATGTCGCCGTCGTGCATGCGCCCACCATCAAACCGTTCGATGCCGCCACCGTCCTGGCGGAACTGAACACCGACCGCCTGGCCGTCACGCTGGAGAACCACAGCGTGGTGGGCGGCTTGTTCGAAACCGTGGCCTCGGCCGTTGTCACGGCTGGGTTGGGCAAGCGTGTGGTGCCCGTGGCGCTTCCGGATGCGTTCCTCGACGCCGGTGCGCTGCCCACCCTGCACGAGCGCTACGGATTGTCGGTACAGAGGATCGTGGCGAAGGTCCTCGCGGCACTGGGCTGAGTCTGGTAATTCGTTGGCAGGAGCGCGGAGCAGGCATGGGCCGGTTCCGCGCTCCTGCCGTATGATCAACAGTTAACACACCGACTGTAAACAGTCGACCACTGACATTGAGGACGGACATGATGGCCGGAGCAACAGCACCCCTTCTGGGACTGGAAAAGAAGAGTCTCCGCGAGCAGGCGCTCTCTGCTCTCCGCACCGCCATCACGAGCGGCGAGCTGGAGCCGGGACGGCACTTGGTGGAAACCGAGCTGTCGGACATGCTCCAGATCAGCCGCGGGACGCTCCGGGAAGCCTTGCGGCAACTTGAGCAAGAGGGCCTGCTGTCTGCAGGACCCCGCGGCCGGCTCTCCGTCCGCCACCTCGATGCCAAGGAAATCCGCGATATCTACTCCGTGCGGGCAGCCTTGGAGTCCCTCGCCGCGCGCACGCTCTGCGAGTTGCCGGACCGCCAACAGGTGATCGCCTCGCTGCGCTCCGCCATCGACGCCATGGCCGCCGCGGCCAAGGGAAGCCTCGAGGAACGGATCGAGTCCGATCTGGAATTCCACCGCACCATGTGCCGCCTCACCGGGAACGAGACCCTGCTCCATTCCTGGGAGTCGCTGGAGGGATCCATCCGGATGTCCATCATGTTCGCCGGATTGGAAAAGGGCGTCAAGAACATGAGTGTCGAACGGCACCACGACATTGTGGCCGCCATCGAAACCGGTGATGCATCCCTGGCACGCAAGACCATCCTCGAGCACATGGACAGCGCTGCCGCGGTGCTGGTGGCTTAAGCACCCGACGGCGAAAGGCGGCCTTGCGCTCGCCGCGCTTCCGTTGGGGCATCTCCGTGCTTGTCGCCAAAATCACGTTACATGTAACATCGATGCTATGGCAGTCAGAGATCGGGTTAGTGAGTACCGTAAGCGGATGCGCGAACACGGCTTCCGCCCAATCCAGGTGTGGGTTCCAGACGTTCGAGCCGATGGATTTGACGCCGAAGCACATCGGCAAGCTGCCGCCGCCGCAGCTGCTGACCGTCACTCCGATGACCAGGAGTTCATCGAGGCTGTGTCAGCGCCCTGGGACGAAGTGTGAACCGCGGCGAACTCTGGACCGTGGCCGGCGGCGTCTACGCTTCCAAGCCACGGCCAGCGCTGGTCATCCAGGATGACCGATTCGACGTCACCGATTCCGTCACGGTTCTTCCCCTGGCAACAACCCTGATCGATGCACCCCTCCTGCGGGTCAGTGTCGCAGCCTCGGAGTTGTCCGGCTTGCGGCAGGAAAGGCACGTGATGATCGACAAGTTGACGACGGTACGCCGTTCAAACGTGCAAAAGCCGAGTCGGCCGCTTGACGGCCGCTCAGCTCGTTGAGATTGAAAGGGCTTTGCTGGTGTTCCTCGGACTTGCCGGCTAGCTCATCGTCGGGGCCCCGACGGCGCTTGCCGCGCTTACGATGGGGGTCACTGCCAGTACCCCTCAAGACAGAGACTCCCTCGTTTTCTTCGTAGGCTGTTTCCTTAAACCATGACTCGCCCCGAAACCACCTTGCCGGCTCTGGTTCCGCCCTCGGCCATGGCCGATGCGCCACGGGCACGGCTCACGCTCATGATTGCGTCGCTTGGGTTCTTCCTGATCACCCTCGACATCCTGATCGTCAATGTCGCGCTCACCAGCATCGGCAAAGAACTCGGGGGCGGAACGTCAGGCCTGCAATGGGTGATCGACGGCTACACGCTGATGTTCGCCGCGTTGTTGCTGTTCGCAGGGAACCTGTCGGATCGGATCGGCGCGAAAAGGGCGCTGGGATGGGGTAGCGCACTGTTCCTCGTGGCGTCCGTTGCCTGCGCACTCGCGCCGACCTCGGCGGTGCTCATTGCCGCCCGCTTCCTCCAAGGAGGTGCCGCATCGATCATGCTCCCGGCGTCGATGGCGCTGATTCGGCAAGCCTTTCCCGATCCCCGCCGTCGCGCACATGCCCTTGGGATCTGGGCAGTCGGGGGTGCCGTGGCCGGAGCCGTGGGACCCCTTGTCGGCGGCCTCCTCACTACGCTGGACTGGCGGCTCGTGTTCGGCATCAACCTTCCCGTGTGCATCGCGATGCTGGTGCTCCTGGCTTCTGTTGCAACGTCGCCCCGGCGGCCGACTCCGTTCGACTGGGCCGGTCAGGCAGCGGCCATCGTTGCCTTGACCGCGTTGATGTACGGCCTCATCACAGGAGGGACCGAGGGCTTCGGCACGGTACCCGTCATAGCCAGCCTGGCGCTCGCAGCCATCAGCGTCGCGGCCTTCCTCTTGATCCAGGCGCGCGGCCGGCACCCGATGATGCCGCTTGAGCTGTTTCGATCCACCGGCATGAGAATCTCGCTCTCGGTCGGTTTCGCGTTCATGGTGGGACACTTCGGCACCGTCTTTGTTGTCAGCCTTTTCCTCCAACAGCACCTCGGGCTGACACCGCTCCAGGCAGGTTTCACGTTCCTTCCTTCCGCGGCGTTCAGCATCGTCGGCAACATCGTCAGCGGAACCCTATCGAACCGCTTCGGGACGCGGGTGCCGGTGGTCGTCGGATTGACTTCCATGGTCGTAGGACTCAGCGCGATGCTTCTCACGGCGCCGCTTGGATCGCCGCTACTCGTCGGTGCCTTCCTGATTTTCACGGGTTCCGGTGGATCAATCGCGATGCCGCAGGTCACCGCCGTCGTGCTCGCGAGCGTCCCGAGCGAAAAGGCAGGCACAGCAAGCGCCGTCTTCAACACCTTCCGCCAGGTGGGCGGCGCGGTCGCCATCGCCGTCTTCGGCGCCCTCATCGCCGACCGCAGCAACTTCGTCCACGGAATGCAGACCAGCTTCATCATCGCGGCGTCTCTTCTCCTTCTCACCGCGCTAGCCAGCCTCTTCATCCACTCAGCGGGCGCCGCCAAGAGCTAGCCAGCCGTCCCGTTTAGTCACCCGCCCACGTAGGCCGCCAGGTGCTCGCCGGTGAGGGTGGAACGCCCGGCAACCAGATCTGCGGGCGTGCCCTCGAAAACGATCTGGCCGCCGTCGTGACCCGCGCCCGGGCCGAGGTCGATGATCCAGTCGGCATGCGCCATGACGGCCTGGTGGTGCTCGATGACGATGACCGACTTCCCGGAGTCCACGAGCCGGTCCAGCAAGCCCAGCAGCTGTTCGACGTCGGCGAGGTGCAAGCCCGAGGTGGGCTCGTCGAGAACGAGCACGCCGCCCTTTTCGCCCATGTGGGTGGCCAGCTTGATCCGCTGCCGCTCGCCTCCGGAAAGGGTGGTGAGCGGCTGGCCGAGGCTGAGGTATCCGAGTCCGACGTCGGTGAGCCGCTTGAGGATCGCGTGGGCTGCCGGGATCCTGGATTCGCCCGCGGAGAAGAACTCCTCGGCCTCTTTCACCGACATCGCCAACACCTCCGCGATGTTGCGCCCGCCGAGGCGGAACTCGAGCACCGATGCCTGGAACCTCTTGCCTTCGCATTCCTCGCACGGAGTGGCGACGGTGTCCATGAATCCGAGATCCGTGTAGATGACGCCCGCGCCGTTGCAGGTGGGGCATGCTCCCTCGGAGTTCGCGCTGAACAGCGCCGGCTTCACGCCATTGGCCTTCGCGAACGCCTTGCGGATGGGCTCGAGCAGGCCGGTGTAGGTCGCCGGGTTGCTCCGCCGCGAGCCCTTGATTGCCCCCTGATCAATAGAAACGACGCCGTCCCGCTTGGACAGTGAGCCATGGATCAATGAACTCTTCCCCGAACCGGCGACGCCCGTGACGACAACCAGGACCCCGAGCGGAACGTCGATGTCGACGTCGCGCAGGTTGTTCTCGCTCGCGCCACGGATCTCCAGCGCGCCCGCGGATGTCCGCACCGTCTTCTTGAGGGTTGAGCGATCCTCAAGGTGACGTCCGGTCAGGGTGCCGCTGGCCCTCAGTCCTTCGAGGGTGCCTTCGAAGACCACTTCTCCACCGGCGGTGCCCGCGCCGGGACCGAGGTCGACGACGTGGTCGGCGATCGCGATTGCCTCCGGTTTGTGTTCCACGACCAGCACGGTGTTGCCCTTGTCCCGCAGTTGCAGCAGCAGCTTGTTCATGCGCTGGATGTCGTGCGGATGCAAGCCGATGGTGGGCTCGTCAAAGACGTAGGTGACGTCGGTGAGCGAGGAGCCCAGGTGCCGGATCATCTTGGTGCGCTGCGCCTCGCCGCCGGAGAGCGTACCCGCCGGCCGGTCGAGCGAGAGATAGCCGAGCCCGATCTCCGCGAAGGAGTCGAGGAGGTGCCGCAGCCCTTTGAGGAGCGGCGCCACCGACGGTTCGTCGAGACCGCGCACCCATTCGGCGAGGTCGCTGATCTGCATCGAGCACGCGTCCGCGATGCTGATTCCCTTGATCTTGGACGAGCGGGCCGCCTCGGTAAGCCGGGTGCCGTCGCAATCGGGACACGTCGTGAAGGTGATGGCCCGCTCCACGAAGGCACGGATGTGTGGCTGCATTCCCTCCGGATCCTTGGAGAGCATGGACTTCTGGATCTTGGGAATCAGCCCCTCGTAAGTCAGGTTGATTCCCTCGACCTTGATCTTGGTGGGCTCCTTGTGGAGCAGGTCGTGGAGTTCCTTTTTGGTGTACTTGCTGATCGGCTTGTCCATGTCGAAGAAGCCGGAGCCGCTGAAGATGCGGCCATACCAGCCGTCCATGCTGTAGCCGGGGATGGTGAGTGCGCCCTCGGCGAGCGATTTGCTGCCGTCGTACAGTGCGGTGAGATCGAAGTCGGTGACCGAGCCCCGGCCTTCGCAACGCGGGCACATGCCGCCGGTGATGTTGAAACTCCGCCGCTCCTTCGTCGTCGTGCCACCGCGCTCGAAGGTGACCGCTCCCGCGCCGGAGACTGAAGCGACGTTGAACGAGAACGCCTGGGGCGACCCGATGTGCGGTTGGCCAAGCCGGCTGAAGAGCATGCGCAGCATGGTGTTCGCATCGGTGGCGGTACCGACAGTGGAACGGGTGTTCGCGCCCATCCGCTCCTGGTCGACGATGATCGCCGTCGTGAGTCCTTCAAGCAGGTCCACATCCGGCCGCGCCATGGTCGGCATGAACCCTTGCACGAAAGTGCTGTACGTCTCGTTGATCATGCGCTGCGACTCCGCGGCGATCGTCGCGAATACGAGGGAGCTCTTGCCCGAACCGGAGACTCCGGTGAACACCGTCAGCCGGCGCTTCGGCAGCTCGATGCTGATGTCCTTGAGGTTGTTCTCCCGCGCGCCCTGCACGCGAATCAGATCGTGGGTGTCGGCAGTATGCAGCTCAGGCGACTGCGTGTCCGTGCTCGTGGCCGTGCTCATTGTGTCTCCATCTTTACGCGGGGTCGTCTTCGCGGTCTTCGTCGGTGCCTGGTTGGCTATTGAGGATCCTGAAGCAGCCCGAGGACGTTGCCGTCGGGGTCGGTCACGGTGGCAACCAGACGGCCGCCCCCGACGTCGCGGGCTGCTTCCTTCAGGGTAGCGCCGGCGGCAGTCACCTCGGCCAGCTTCGCCTCGATGTCCGAAACGTGCCAGTAGGCGACGGGCGAGGTCATGGCCTGCGGTCCGCCTCCCGGGACGAGCCCGATGTGTTGGCCCGCGACGTCGAAGCCGACGTAATACGGCCCGTCGGCCTGCGGCGGTGTCCCGAGCAAAGCGGTGTACACCGCCTTCGCCGCGGCGAGGTCGGAAACGGGATGCAGCACGGTCTTGATTCCCTCGTTGGAAGAGTCGCTCATGATCACTCCTGAAGTCATTAGGGGACGAAGCTGGCGTGGACGGTGTTGTCCATGACCGCCATTCTAGGCGCGGCCCGGGAGCGGCGCTTCTCCATTCCTGACCGGTCTGGGGCCGGGAGATTCCTTGTATGGACATCCCTGTCGAGCGGTGCCACGATGGCCGAACATGGCCCCTGGCGTACCGTGCCAGGGCAAAAGCGAGGCTGGAGGAACCAATGTCGGATTCCGATCTCGATCTGATGGTGGAGAAATACCATCGAGCGCTTGATGCGTTCGTCAAGGGAGACCCGGAGCAGCAGAAGAAGCTGTTCTCAAAGCGGGACGACGTCACGCTCGCCAATCCGCTCGGGCCGCCTGCGCGGGGCTCGAGTGCGGTCGAGGCGACCATGGATCGGGCGTCTTCCGGGCTGAGGGAGGGTGAGCCCATCAGATTCGAGCGAATCTCCGGGTACGTCGGGACGGAGCTTGCGTACATCGTCGAAATTGAATGGGCGCGGGCCAAGGTTGGCGGGTCTGATGAGGTGTCCCCGATACCCCTTCGGGTGACGACGATCTTCCGCCGGGAAGAAGGTGAGTGGATGGTCCTCCACCGTCATGCGGATCCCATACTTTCCCCGCGGCCAATCGAGTCGATCGTCCAGGCCTAGGCGCTCCCGAGGTGCCGGATCAACGCGTCGAGGATCGGCACCTGCCCGCCCACCAATTTGGCGCGGGCCTCGGTCTCCATGGCCCACATGGCGTCGTCGATCTCCGGGTAGCTCCGGACAATGCCGGATCCTCGCGGCCACTCCAGCTCGAAGGTGTTGCTCACGATTCTCTCGGGGTCGAAGTCCGACTCCGCCGTGAAAGCCGCCACCAGTTTGCCCGACGGTTGCCGGAAGATGCCCAGCTGGTGATATTCGACCGCGGGCGGGGGAGTGCCCATCTCCTCGGCGAATTCCCGCTTGGCGGCCACCAGGGGATCCTCGTCTTCGAGGTATTCGCCTTTGGGAATGGACCACGCGCGTGCATCCTTATGGGCCCAGAACGGGCCGCCCATGTGGGCTATCCACACTTCCAATTCCGCGGTGGAGCTCCGACGGTACAACAGAATGCCCGCGCTTCGAACTGTCATTTGCCCTCCCAGGCATAGGTTATCCGCCGGGTCGGACGGCCGGAACCCGCAGCACTCCCAGGGCCTCGATTAAGTAGGGGACCGGATCCGCATCTGTCCCCGCGGCCCACTGCATCCACGCCTCGAACGTCGCCCCGAGATAGGCGGCGCACAGATAGCCTGCCGCGCTTTCGCTGATGCCTTGCGCCACGAGGTAAAGCCGCGCCCGCTCCCGCTGTGGAGCCAGGGCATCGTAGCTTCTGCTCGCCAGCTCAGGGTGCTCTGCGATCAGGCGCAGGCGCCCGCGCGTGACGGAAAGGTCCGGGATCGCCGAAACCCCGGCGATGGCAGCCGCCCGCAGTCCTGCGAGGATGCCGCCGTCGAAAGTGTCGCCGTCGGACGGGCCGGCTGTGCGAGCGCTCTCCAGTACCTGTCCCGAGGCTTCCACCACCGGTTCCATGCCACCCCAGACGAGGTCAGCCTTGCTGGGGAAGTAGCGGTACAGGCTCTTTCGCCCGATTCCAGCCTCGCGTGCGATGTCCTCCATTGACGTCCGCTCGTAGCCGTTCTCGGCAAAAAGCCGGAGCGCGACGCCGGCCACGACGTCCGGATCAATTGTCGCCGGGCGTCCGGTGGAGCGCCCGACGCCGGGCTTCGTATGGTCTGAGGGCATCTCTCCAGTATCCACTCTTACATAATGACACGGAGTGTCATAAGGTGATTCGAACGACACCAAACGTTCGGGAGGAACACCATGGGCAACGAAACTGCATGGCAGGAGGCCGCCATCAATGGCCGTTTTGGCGGGAAGACAATCATCGTCACAGGAGCGGGCTCGGGCATCGGCCAGGCCACGGCCCTGCGCGTCGCGAAGGAAGGTGGCCGGGTCATCGCCGCCGACATCAGCAAGGAGCGCCTGGACGCCTTGGTGGAGGAAAACGGCGGCCTGGACCTGGTGCCCGTGGCCGGCGACATCTCCACCGAGGAGACCGTTGCCGCCGTCGTCGTTGCCGCGGGCGGCCGCGTGGACGCCCTCGCCAACATCGCCGGCATCATGGACAACTTCGCCCCGATCCACGAAGTAGACGACGCCATGTGGGAGCGCGTTTTCCGGATCAACGTCACGGCACTCATGCGCCTGACCCGAGCTGTGGTGCCGCTGATGCTGGAGGCCGGCACCGGCTCCGTGGTCAACGTCGCCTCCGAGGCAGGGCTGCGCGGCTCCGCGGCTGGTGCCAGCTACACGGCGTCGAAACACGCCGTGGTCGGGCTGACCAAGAACTCGGCCGTGATGTACGGGCCGAAGGGACTCCGCTTCAACGCCGTTGCCCCGGGGCCCACCATTACGAACATCGAGGCGGTGTGGGGATCCCAATTGGCCGCCGAACGCCTCGGTCCGCTCATGCAGGCCACTGTCCCCACCCCCGCGACGGCCGCCCAGTTGGCGGCGTCGATCACCTTCCTGCTCAGCGACGACGGCACCAACGTCAACGGCGCCATCCTCGCGTCCGACGGCGGCTGGTCGGCGCTGTAGGGAAGCTCTTCGCGAGGAGGGGTTCAGTCGCTGTAGCCCTCCGCCGGGTTGGCCAGCCGCGGCTTCGCCACGACCGCAGAGCCAAGTCGGAGCGACACGTCGCATGCCTTGATGAGCGCCTCGTCGTGGGTGGCTATGATGACGGCGGCGCCGCGGGCTGCCTCTTCCTGCAGGAAGAGTGTCACGAGATTGCGGTTGTCGAGGTCGAGGGACGCGGTCGGCTCGTCCGCAAAGATGACGTCGGCGGAGCGGAACATCGCCCGGGCTAGGCCGACGCGTTGCTTCTCGCCGCCGCTCAGAGTTGAAACCTTCTCGCCGGCCCGGCCTACAAGTCCCACCCGGTCCAGCGCACTTTCAATGCCCGCCCTGTGGCGCTTCACAAGTCCGAAGATTGGCATCTGCGAGAGGGCAACGTTGTACTCGACAGATTCTTCATCGATGAGGCCGTAATCCTGGAAGACAAAGGCGGCGTGCTGCTGCCAGAACCGACGACGACGCCGGTCGTCCCACCGCGTGGCGTCCCGGCCCCCGACGTGCACCTGCCCGCCGTCGACACGGCGCAGGAGCCCCAGGACATTGAGGAGAGTTGTCTTCCCGCACCCGCTGGGCCCAACAAACGCCAGGGTTTCCCCGGGGGTCGCATGGACGCTTTGTCCTTTGAGAACGTCCTTGCCCTCGATGGTCACTGTGATGTTCTCTGCTTTGATATCCATTGAGTTCCTCCCGGTGCCGTGGTTGACCTACGCTCGCCGGGCGAGTAGTTGTGCGAAGACTACGTTGGCAGACGTGATGTGAAGGAGGCCGCTTATGAGTGCGTAGAGCGGGACTGCCGCCAGGGCCCACCAGGCATCACCTCCGCTTCCCGCTCCAAGAGCCAGGAACATCGCGATGGCGACGACGACAGCCAGCGTCCCTTCCCAGGCGAGCCGTCGCGCGAGCGACTTGGCCCAGGGCCACCCGGCTGTGCGCTGTACGAAGTGACGACGGCCCTTGGCAACGGTGTATACGAGCGCCGAGACGGCGGTGCTCATGGTCAGGGCCAGTAGGACCAGCGTAAAGGAGAGAGTTTTCATGCCCGCAGACTGGTTCTGAAGCTGGCTGTTGTACAAGCCAGCGTCGGAGATACGATCCACCGAAAGGACGACGTTCCCCAACGGGTGGCCAGCGAGGTAATCCCGTACCCAGCGGGCATCGCTGAATGTGAGGTTTCCGCTAGTGAGGAAGCTGCCGATCGTGTCGTCGTCGAAGGTCTCCGCCGGATCATCGACGAGAACGATGAGCGGGTTCTGGAAGTGCGCCATTTCTCCCAGTTTGGGTGGCAACCCGGGAAAGTCTTTCTGGCCGGTGTAGCGGTAAGTCTTGAACGTGTCCGCGAATCGGTCAAGAGTGCCCACTCTGGTCCAGAGCGGGTACTGACCCTCCAGATGATCTTTGAGGGCGGCGGGCAGCTGAACCGGGGAAATCCGTTCTGCCCGAGTGCCTAACGGATTCCCGGCTGAGGGCGTTGAATCAATGAGGGTTGAAATCGCCCTCAGGTAGCTAGGGTTCACCAGGACTGTGCCGTCATATCCGCCAAGGTCGGTGGACGCTCCTTCGTTCAGCGAAATGATATTCGCGGGTTTGAAGGAATAGGAGAATGTCAACTTGCCGGCGCGGGATGCTGCGACGGCCAAATCGCGCATTTCCGCTAGCCGTCGTTCGAATTCAGTCTCTGAGCCAGTGCTGATCCGGACCGAGACATTGTTCTTCAGGACCTCCCACTGGGCGTTTTTGTTTGAAAGATTCGTCGCTTCGGCGATCGATGCCCCGACGATCGGCAGCGTGACTGTGACGAGGACGAGTGTTGCGCCCTTGAGTACCTCGCTAATCCACTGGAAGTGCTTCTCCGGGGGCTGGCGGGAGGCGATTCCGGAGACAGAAGGCCACGTCATTGCGCTGGCAATCAGGGCGCAGAGCAGCATCACACCCAAAGCCGACGCGAGGAAGGACGCGCTCGTGAGGGCGAACAGCGGCAGGTAGGACGCCTTGCCCTGGGCCGCAACCACCACGAGGGCCACGAGAAGGCCGCCGATTGCGGGGAGAGCCACGGCCCGCACCAGTGAAAGGAGGTCCTCGCCAACCACATTGCCGGTCGTGGCTCCGCACAGGAGTTTGAGCGAGCGGGCCCGCGCTCTCAGGACGTACCACGAGATCACGAGCGCAATGAGCAGCACGAGGCAGGTCAGGAACGTCAACCATGCTCCGGTAGTAAAGAGAGCATGCCCTAAGACCTCGACGTTGCTCTTGGCGGAGACTGTGCTCTTTACGCCATGCGTTTCGAGCCACTGCGTCAGCTGCGTCTTTGCGGACGCCGGCCCTGAATAGACGTAGGCGCCGTTGAGGTTGGCTGTGCCGAGTTCGTGCGCGGAGCGTAGCTCGCCGTGCATGCCGGGTTTGAACCACTCGAGCTTCTGCGCCCTGCCTGGCGCGTGCTTACCGAACACGTAGAGTGAACGCGCGTTGAAGAAGTCTTCGGGATCGGCCACGATCTTGGCCAAGTGGAGTCCCGAATCGTCCACGAGCGCGTCAAGCTCCGATTTGACCTGGGCCTTCGGCGACTGGACCTGGGAGAAATCGAAACTTGCCCTGAACTCGGCACCGCGAGGGAACGCTTCTTCAGCGGTCTGCATGTATATGCCGGCCAGCACTGACAGGAATATAGCGATTCCAAAGGAAGTGACTCGCACCAAGATTTTCAGCATTTGAGATGGGTCCTCGGAGAGCGGGATTGAGTCCGCCCAGTGGGCTTGGAGCGAAGCCCACTGGGTGGAACTCAACTGGATTGGCGCGGTTGAGGTGCTAACAGACCCGGTAGTAGTACGTGGCCGCGACAGCGGTTCCGGCGACGGAGGACAGCGCTCCGGTGAGCGCGAGTCCGGCCAATGCTTTCTTCATGTTCATTGAAATCCCCTCAATTCGAATAAGAGATGTCTTTCCACATCTGCTCGGCGTCCATTGAGCAGCCGAGCACCAGCGACCGGACAGGTCTCAAACCGAAAGAGAGATAACCGGCGTGTGAGCAGGCTACAGGCGGAATAGGCCATTAGGAGGTTGATGTCCCCGAATTGAGTGGCCCGAAGAGGGAAATTGAGTGGTCCGAAGGGGAGAATTGAGTGGCCCAGAGGAAAATAAGCATGGTGCCACCGTCACCGTCACCGTCACCGTCCCCGCGACGAACGCAAGACGACGACGGCGGGAGCGTCCCGCCGTCGTCGTCCTGTGTTCGCTGCGGCTTCAGCCGGTGTAGCCCTCCACCTGTTTTGGTGGCCGTGGTTTGGCCTCGTTCGGGTTCTCCCCGTACTGCCTCTTGGCCCGCCGTTGCCGCAGCAGGTCCCAGCATTGATCCAGGTCCTGTTCGATGCGCTCCAGTCTTGCGCGGTCAGGTGCATGTGCAGGACCCGGCGGGGCCGCTTCTGCTTTCTCCCGGAGTTCCCGCTCCTCCTCCACCAGCGATTGGATGCGGTGCAGAATGCCCTGTTCGTCCATGGTGACCCTCTTCCTGAACTAGCCGTTACCAGTCAGGTTAGTGAGGTGAGCTGGGCGTGAACAGGGGCCGTGTTCGCGGGAACCATCCCGGCAGTCTCCCGTTTGCGGAATACTTGGACGCAGATCCAGGATTTCCGCAGGCGAAGGCGGTGATTGACCGTGAACAGCGAAAACAATGCATTCAAGCACCGGCTGGAGCGAGCCACGGAGCTGAGGAACGTCCGCGCGACCGACATGACGGCCGAGGAAGAGGCCGAACTTGAAGCCGTCGAGGAACAAGAGCGGCGGAAGCGCAAGAAGGTGGACGACGCTGCGCGGGTGGAATACCTGATCCGCGACGCCATGGCGCAAGGTAAGTTCGACAACCTGAAGTATGCAGGCAAGCCGATCCCCGGGCTGGGGGAGCGCTACGATCCGGATTGGTGGGTCAAAGGCCTCATCCAGCGCGAGCATCTCAGCGGCCTTGGCCCGAAGGCCATTCTGCTCCGCACCGAGGATGCCGAACTGGATGCGAAGCTCGATGCGCTGTACTCGGAAAAGCAGGTGCGCGATCTGGTGGAGGACTTCAACGCCCGGGTCGTTGACGCGCGGCGCCAGCTCCAGGGCGGCCCGCCCGTGATCACGAAAACCCGCGACGTCGGCGTCGAGCTGGAACGCTGGCGCGAGCGCCGGGCTGCGGCTGCTAAGGCAACTGCGGCCCAGGAAGCGGTGAATCAGGAACTTGCGGGCAAGCGGCCGTGGTGGCGTCGCATCTGGAACGGTTCCGGGTAGGCCGGACTCAGCGGCTCGGCTTGGTGTTGAACGCAGGCGTTCCAGCCAGCCGGCCGCCGTCGACGGCGAGAACGGTTCCGGTAACGAACGAGGACTGGTCCGAGCAAAGCCAGAGGGCGGCGGCAGCAACTTCGGATGTGGAGCCGATCCGACCCAGCGGCACGGCCGCGGCCACACGGTCTTGGGCGGCTTGGCCCGCCGCGGCGAGTCGCTCGGTGAGGATCGGGCCGGGAGCGATCGCGTTGACCCGGATCCCTTGTGAGGCGTAGTCGAGCGCGGCCACCCGGGTCAGGCCGCCGACGCCGAATTTGCTCGCCACGTAGCCGCTCATGCCGGCGACGCCTTGTTCGCCGGCCGTGGAGGACATATTGACGATCGCCCCGCCGTTCCCGCTTGCCAGCATGAGCTCTATTTCGTATTTCAGGCAGAGGAACACTCCGCGCAGGTTGACCGAGATTGCGCTGTCGAACTCCGCGCTCGACCACTCGGCCAGGGGTGCCGGGATCCGCCCGCCGCCTGCGGCGTTGTTGACCGCGGCGTCGAGACGGCCGAAGCGGTCCCGGATCCGGGCCATCAGGGCTTTCACCGAGTCCTCATCGCCCACATCCACGGCCATGGCCACGGCATTCCCGCCGCCCGAAGTAATGGAGGTGACCTGCCCGGACAGGCCGGCACTGTCACGAGAGGCGAGGACGACGTCGGCACCGGCGCCAGCCAGCGCAGTTGCGATCGCTGCACCGATTCCGCGGCTCGCTCCGGTGACAAGCGCGACCTTGCCGGACAGCGGCCGGGTGAGATCCGGCGTCGTCATGGCGCTGTCCGGCTTGTGCCGTGCGTTTGGCTTGCGCCGGGCGCGTGAGCCCGGGGCTCTTGGTTCGCGGCAGCCCGGGTGCGTGGGAGCAGGAAGCCTGCAGCAACCAGCCAGAGCAAGCCGCCGAAGCGCCCGATCGGCAGCAGGAACTGAAGAGGCTCGATCGCCATCGATAGGAAGCTCAACTCGGACAGTGCGGCAATGACCAGTCCGGTCCAGGCCAGCCAGCGGGGCATGAAGCCCAGGATCAGGGCCGGGACGGCGATGCCCGCCATGAGGAGGCCGATTCCGACGACGAAACCGACCCCGCCGGTGATGAACGCGAGGAACGCGAGTGCGTGGGTGAGCGTCACATCCGTGGTGATTTCCGGCCGGCTCAGCAGCCAGGTCACCGAACCCGACAGCATCAGGAAGATGGCCGCGCTGACGCCGCCAAAGAAGCTGATGGCCGGTCCGGGAACGCGCACGCCGAGCCGGAGCTGCCGGGCGTAGACGGTGGCCGCGTAGATCCCCAAGGGCACGGCGGAGCCGAATTGGAGCATTCCGCCGACCCTCATGGCAGTGACGTTTTGCTGGAAGAATGCGGCCACCTGCCCCGTCGATGCAAAGGGCGAGACGAACGTTTGGCCGCCTGTCAGGATTGCGGACGTGATGAGGCTGGCGAGGAAGATGCCCAGGCTGACGAGGGCAAGAACGCCGGGGTGTGGGCCGCCTGACCGGGCTGGACGGCCTTCATCGGGAATCGAACGACTACTCATGGCTGGACCTTTCTAGTAGTGGCTGAACGTAATTGCGTCACTACTGAAATAGTTCACCTATGTAATTGTTCTGTCAAGCATGTATTCTGAATCCATGGACTTAGCCACACCGGGCCGGCCGAAACGGACCGCTTTTCTCTTGTCGCAGCTTGGTGCCGTGGCGTCGTCGCGTTTTGCCGACCGCACACGCGAGATCGGCCTCACGCCGAGCGATGCCGGTGTCATCCGCTTGCTCGGACGCGCCCCCGGGTTGAGCCAGCGCTCCCTCGCGGACAGGCTCGGTGCCGTCCCCAGCCGGGTGGTTTCACTCATCGACTCGCTTGAGGAACGCGGCCTCGTGGAGAGGGTGCGCAGCAGTACGGACCGGCGGAACTATGAACTCCACCTCACGAACGCCGGCAAGCGCGTGCTGGGGGAACTGCGCGGGATCGCAGAACAGCATGAAGCGGAGCTTCTGGCCCCGCTGACAACGGAGCAGATTGCCCAGCTTGACGTGCTTCTCGCGCAGCTCGCCAGCGGCCACGGGCTGGACAGGGACCTCCACCGCGATGTCGGACGCGACGGCGGACGTAGCGCCTGATCGGGCGCCCGAGCCTCGTGCCGCCGTCGGGAGCTATCATGACGATCGGGCCACGATTTTCGCCACTATGTGGGGAATAGCAGCTGCATGGTGTATGTTGCACATTCGCCAGCAAATATACAAGAGAAGAGATAACACCAGGTGGCAACCGATTACGACGAACTCCGCTCCGACGTCGCGGAATCCCAAAGCACGTCACTTCAGGCCCTGCAGTCTGCCAATGCTCCGGACGCGCGCAGCGTTGTACGCGAGCTGGACGAGGCCGATGCTTTTGAAGGCAACGAGGTACCAGGTGGCGAATTCGTGGCCGAGGAATTGATCATTGCGGTCGTTCCCCAGAAGGAAGACGAGTTCACGTGCTACTCGTGTTTCCTAGTCCGTCACCGCTCCCAGATTGCCCGTGAAAAGAACGGCCACGCGTATTGCGTGGAGTGCGAAGGCTGAGCCTCTGAGACCCAGCTCCGCCCCTACCAGCCCCCTAACTCACTGTTGCGTTCATCACAGTCCCGTCCCTCACAGGGGATTCAGGCGCTTCTTCTTGGCGAGCTTTTCATAGCGGGCCCCTGAGTCCGCGGCTCGCCGCTCCTCGGCAGCGAGCAGGGGGCCATAAGGCGAGTTGTCCTCCACCGATCCGCCGGCATCGTTTGCGAGGCGGAGCAGCACCGAACGGCTTACGACGCTGTCCTGGTGCTCTCCTAGGATTTTCTGGAACTCGCGGGCGTCACGGACCAAGCGCACAGCGGGCTTCCCATGAACGTCTTGCAACGCTTCGGCCGCATGGCGCAGCCGTTTGGCGTCTTTGCGGACCTGATGCAACGCCGTGTCGTTTTCGACGCCGGTGTGCTGGGCCGCCGCCTTCTGGGACCGGCGCAGCCGCTTGATCGCTTTGTCGGCCAGCTTGGCCGTGACGGGGCGGGCCTTCTTCCCGGCACGAGGCATCGTGGGGGGCGTGTCGCGGAAATCCTCAAGCGCGTCCAGGAGCCGGAAATAGCGTTTCGTTCCCAAGGAGCGGAGCATCTCGCGATACCCGGAGTTGAAGGCGGCCTCGAGTTCGTCATTGATCCTGGAGGCGGCTGGAGCTGGCACCAGGCCGTCGGGTTGCTCATTCAGGAGTTCCCCGATCCGGTCGCGCAGCACCTCGGCATCCCGGGCCTTGCCCAGGACCTTGGTCAGCCATTTCAGTTCGGATTTGAGCTGATCACCGGCGTCGGCGTCGAAGAGCTTGCCGTAGGCGGACAACGTCGAGCGGAGCCTGCGGGTGGCTGAGCGCATGCCGTGAACGGCGTCGTCGGCGCCCTGCCGGACTCCGGAGTCCAGGGCGGTGATTTCGGCAATCTGCGCGGCTATGTAGGCAACTATTGCGTCTCCCGCAGAACCCTTCGGACGGGCTTTTGGTGGCGCCGGCACGGCGGCTGGCCAGGCGGTTCCGAATGCGCGGGCCAGCTTGGAAGCGTGCTCCGAGGGGGTTGCGCCGGTCCCCGACAAGACGCGCTCCGCACTCTCAAACAGGGCTTCATCGCCGTGGACCAGCTCGATTTCCCATTCCCGCCATTGCCTCTCCAGCTGCATGGGGTGCAAGGTCTCGGCTGTCACGTGGTCATCCACGAAGTCGGCCAGGGTGACGTCCTCGCTTCCGTGCAGCCGGTGCAAAGTGCGGCGAGTGTGGATCCGCGCCACGGGCCTTAGCTCATCGCCGCGGGTGAACACGAGGAGCTTCTCTGCCAGTTCCTCTGGAACGGACTCAGGCTGGCCAAGCGGCGCCTGGATCTCCACGCGCATGCCCCGGTCTGCCGGCAGTTTCAGATGCCAGCCTGAATCGGTGCCGCCGGTGCGGCGCCGCAAGGTGATGCGGTGCTTGGCAAGGATGAGGCCGTCCGTGTCGAAGTAGACGGCCTCGAGTTGATGATCTGCAGGGTCTGCGACTTGTTCGACGCCGATGATGTCCCCGAACGCGGGAAGGGGCGTTTCCAAGTCAGCGTCGTACTTGCGTTCTGTTTCCACGGATTCCTGGGTCGACATGTCGTTTCCCGTCCTTCTCGTAGCTGCCCGCACCTATAGGCATCCTCCCACTAGGCCTCGTGCAGGGAAAGACCGGGCGAACGCATCTCCAGCAGGTCCCTTGCGGGCGCGGGGATCTGGGGAAGAATGTGGGCATGAGTTCGACGCCGAGCCTTGGTCCGTTTGTTGATGGTTTCACCGGGGATGCCTCGTGAGCGTGTTCGTGCTCGTGCCGGGGGCGGGCGGCTCGGCCTGGTATTGGAGCCGCGTCGTCCCCCTCTTGCAGGAGGCAGGTCACGATGCTGTCGCCGTTGATCTGCCGGGGGACGACGAAAATGCGGGCCTGCCCGAGTACGCACGCTTGGTTGAGGCGGCAACCAGTGGCCGGAACGACGTCGTGCTTGTTGCGCAATCGCTTGGCGGTTTCACGGCGCCGATGGTGGGTGCCCGGACCGGCGTCGCAGAGATCGTCTTCGTGAACGCAATGATTCCCAACCCGGGTGAGACCCCCGGTGCATGGTGGGACAACACGGGCTGGGAGGACGCACGCAAGCGTGCTGCCGCGGCCGGCGGCTACAGCGAAGAGTTCGATGTGAACGAGTACTTCCTCCATGACGTTCCGCCGGAGGTTGCTGCCGAGGGGGAGCCGTACCAACGGCCCGAAGCGAACGCAGTCTTCGCGTCGAGCTGCGAATTCGTGGAGTGGCCGGCGGTGCCCATCAGGGTGCTCAGCGGCGAGGGGGACCGGTTCTTCCCGCTTGAGTTCCAGCGCAGGGTGGCGCGCAATCGCCTAGGGCTTGAGCCGGATGTCCTGCCCGGCGGGCATCTCCTTGGGCTGTCGAATCCGGCCGGGGTTGCTGACTACCTCTTGCACCGATGAACTTTTTGCGACCGCGGGCGTCCGATTCCCTAGACCGGAATCGACCCAAGCCCTAAGATCACTCTGACGGCACCAGCTCTGGCTGATCGATGTCCGTCGCGGTCTCACCCTCAGCGTGAGCGCCGGGTCCGTTCCGCGACTCCTGGGTCTTCGAACGGGCCCGGTCGACCTCCGCTTGACCACCTATCCGGAGGAGGCCTTCCTATGAGTGAAGCCAACAAGGAACTGGTGCGGCGCCACTTCGAGGAAGCGGTGAGCGCGCCAAGATGTGGGATTGCGGCGATAGTTAGAGAGTAATTACTCGTAGATGGTGACTGCGGCCCGCCAACGGAGGATGCTTGATTGTTGGGAGGGAAAATCATGACACGAGATGTGAGTCATTTCGAGCGCCTTTCAGCGTGGACTGAAAACGACATGAAGCCAGCCGTCGGCAAGCTTTTGCGCGGTGATGGTTTGCCTGCCGATGCCCGGGAAAGCAACCATCCCTCGCCCCTGGATTTCCAGATTCCTGAGGAACTGGACCGCGCCCTGGAGTCGGCTTCGCAAACGCTCAGTCTTACGCCCAGCGAGATCCTGCGCGAGGCCCTGTCCGAATGGCTGGGCAGCCACGGACAGCCGGCCACGGGCCACCATCCATTCGGGAAACACACCGCGCTGTAACGAGCGCCGGCTGCGGGTCGCGGGCCGCGGAGCTGCAGCCGTTACTGGAGGCTGCCCTGAACAGCGTCTCCGTGCCGCGCCGAACGGAACGGCGATGCCGCAAGGAACACCGCCGCCGCCGTCCGCCGATGCGGGCCACCCGAGGACCGGGCGCCGATGGCCAGTCCCCGGGTATGGAATGCAAACTGCCTTTAGCCGCCGCAGTACTTGCTGTAATTGGTGCCCGCGTTCTGGTAGTCGTTCTTCAGGGCATTGAGCTTCGCGGCATCCGGGTTGTCCTTCGCGGACTCGTCCAGGTAGTCCACAATCGTCTTCAGGGTGGGCTTCAGCTCATCCGAGGACACGGCTTCGATCGGGCGGAGCTGGTTGGCTACCCGGATGGTTCCCGTTTTGTCCGTGGTGTTCGTGGGGTTCGAGATGACGGTCTTGACCCGGCTGCAGGTGTCCGCGGTGCTCAGCTGCTGCGGTGCGGAGCAAGCTGAAGCGGAGAGGACGAGCCCGGCCGCGAGCAGGGCTGTGGTGATTTTCTTCATGGTTCCCTCAGTAGTTGCTGACGTTTGATTGTAAGCAGACGTGGCGCGGCGCCCAATGCAGGCTTGGCCAGCGGAAGGTCTATTGCGTGCATCCTAAGGCCTGATGATGACAGGGGAGGGGCCCCTCGGCCGTCCGGCCGCGGAACCCCTCCAGTGTTCGAAGCGCGCTGGATCAGCGCTGGGGGAGTGCCTTGGTCCCCTCGATCTGCACGGCCTGCAGCTTGTTCGGATCAAGGCCAAGGGTCTTCAGGATGGTCGGCGCAATCTGCGTCGTCTCGACCGCGGTGGTCACGGTCCGGGCGTGTTCGTCGTTGGCGCCGGAGACCACGAGCGGCACATCGCGGTCGTCCGCGCTGGCTCCACCGTGTTCGGCGATCTTGGCCTTGCCGCCGGTGTAAACCACGCCGGTCTGGGCGATGCCCAGAATGTCCGGGTAGCGTGCATCGCTGGTTTGGGTGCCGAAGTAGTTTGCAACTTCGCTGCCCGCGTACACCTTGCTCAACCCCGAGGTTGTCACGGTCTTGGCAGCACCGTTGATGTCGTTACCTGCTGCGGAGTGCGCTGCCAGGTAGTCCTTGGCGAACTGCGCAGCTGCCTGCGAGTGGTCCGAAAGCCACAGCTGCATGATGTCGTCGTCGGTGGAGAACGCCACGAGGTCTGCGGAGCCGGGGTGGGCCGACTTCCATGCGGTGTTCAGGCCGTCGATGATTGCGCTGTCAGGCACCCTCGTCAGTGTCGAAGAGTCCATGGGGGACTGTCCGTGCTTGGCAGAAAGGATCACCGTGGTGTCCTTCGCGTGGCCGGAAGCGGCCAGCGCAGACTCGAACTTCCCGACAGAGGCGTTGACGAAGTCCAGGGCTTTGCTCAAGAGCGGCCCCGGAACGGTGCCGCCCTGAAGGTAACCGCCGGTGAGGCCGTCCGACGTCGGGAGCTTCTGTGCCGTCGAGACGGCCTGGAAGTTCATCCCGAAGATGCCCGGGACTGCGGCCGCCTTGGTGCCTGAGTGGTCCTTGCCGTCGATTTCGTTCAGCACGGCCTGGACCTTGTAGCCGTCGTACTGCTGGGTTGCGGCGTTGTCCTGCGTCCAGTCGCCGGTGAACGGAGCGGCGGCTTTGCTGTTGATCTCCGGGGTGAACAGGTCATCCAGGCCCTTGCCGGAAGGGCCGTTCAGGATTTCGTAGGCCGGGTGCTTGTCCGACCACGCCGTGGTCAGCCCGGCGCTCTTCGCCACTTCGAAGACCGTGTTTACCTTCAAGTACTGGTGGGGGTAGACCGGCTTGCAGCTCGCCGGGTCAACCGGGAGGGCGGCCGGGTCAAGGAGTGCGCCGGGTTGTCCCGTCATGTTCAGGATGCTGGCCGGAAGCCCGGGCAGGCCCTGGCCGGCGTCGAGGGCGTTCTGGTTCTTGTCGGCGGCTTCGGTGAAGGCCACTTCGGCGCCGGGCGCAGTGTTCTTGCAGTCCGTTGTGCCTGCCGGCAGGAGTGACCTGTTGAAGGTGTCGTCATAGTAGACGCCGGTGGTCCCGGGATTGCCGCCGGTCAGCTGGCCGACCATGCCGGGGAAGGAATCCGAAGGCACTGGAGTCTGGGCGTGCGTGTAGCTGGTGCCGTGGTTGACCAGCGACGCCAGCGCCGACGTCGGGTGGTTCTTCACGTACAAATCCAGGTCCTTCTGGTGGAGGCCGTCCACCGAAAGCAGCAGCACGTGCTTCGATGTTTCGCCCTGGCCCTTGCTGTTGTCTGATCCCTGCTGGCCCTGGACGTCCTGGCCGCCGCGTGAAACGTCGTCGGCCATGGCCGGCGCCACCGCGGATCCGGCCATGAGCACGGCCCCCAGGACCGCTGCTGTGGCAAGTCCGTTTTTCTTGGCTGTCTTCATCAAAATAAGACCCTTCGCTATTGCGTTCTTATCGATCGAGAATGCGTCCCCGGATGATTCTTGTTGCGGGGAGGGCATCCGTCTCGCCGATTGGGCCTCACCGCGAAAACGTTCACGATAGGTTCAATTGCGGGTAGCCGAACTCTTCCGAAACTCACAGGAAATCCGCGTACCCCGGGCGGCCGGGGGTACGCGGGCTTCTGCGAACAGGGCCTACCGCCTACGCGACAGGCGCCCCCAAGGACACCGAGAACTCCATTGCCACTTTCGCCGCCAGAGCCCCGGCCTGCTCCAGATGGCGGCCGAAGCGCTGCTTCGGGGCGCTGACATTGAACGCCGCCACGATCCGCTTCTTGAAGTCGTAAACTGGGGCTGAAACGCCCACCACCCCGAGTTCGAACTCTTCATCAACTACTGCATAACCGCGCCGGCGAATCAGGGAGATTTCGGCGCAAAGGTCCTCGAAGCTCTGGATCTTGTTGGGCCGATGTCCGGGTTGGCCTTGCCCTGCTTCCAATGCCAGGGGGGAGAGATCCTGCAATTCCGAGGCTTTGGCGGCGTTGGTGTCATACCAATCGCGAAGGGCTGTAGCATCCCAGTCGCTGACCAGCACGCGCCCCGAGGATGTGCCCCAGGCGTCCACGCTGACGCCTTCCCAGCCAAGTGCCCTGTATGTGTGGTTGGACATCTCGCTCTTCAAGGTAAGCACCGTGCCGCCACGCAGCACGCAGAGGTGCGTGGTTTCGTGGGTGGCTGCGGAGACGCGCTTGAGGAACGGAGTCGAAGCGCTCACCATCCTGGCTTCGGCGGTCCGCGCGGCCAGGGCGTAGAGCCCGTATCCGAGGCTGTACAGCAAGCTATCAGGGTCCCTATCGACCAGGCCGGCCTCTGCAAGGGTGGCCAGCGTCCGGGACACCTGGGCCTTGTCCCGGCCCGCGATTTCCGCCACCTTGCTCACGCCTAGTCCGGAGGCGGCAACCGACTCCGGGGATCCCAGGATTTCCAGAAGCTCCAGATCGCGCCGCAGGCCAGATGAATTGCGCCGCGCGGGACGGGTGGCGGCTGAAGCATTTGAGTCACTCACAAAACGACCATAGCAATGTCGAGTTGACATATCAACAACTCGCATTGCGCAAAAGGGAACTCGCCTCATACGGTTGTGGCATGGCTCACGCAATTGTGAGTCCTCATCCTTGACCCGACGAAGTGAAAAGGAGGATCACGTTGAACGACTCGTTCTTCTCGGACTTCGGTTTGTTCCTCACAAAGAGATCGGCAGACATCGCCGAATCCGCCACCCAGCATCTCGTGGTTGTTTTGGTTTCCCTGCTGATCGCCACGGTAGTCGGCGTCGGCATCGGAGTGCTCGTCTGGAACAAGCCGGTCAGCCGCTCGGTAGCCATTGCCGGCGCAGGCGTCGGCCTGACCATTCCTTCCATGGCCCTCCTGGCGCTGCTCATCCCGGTGTTGGGCCTCGGCTGGACCCCCACCATCGTGGGACTCGCCTTTTATGCGCTGCTGCCCATCATCCGCAACACCGTTGTTGGATTGCGCGAGGTCCCGCCCGCAGTTTCCGAATCCGCCCTCGGAATGGGAATGGGAACAGTGAAGACGCTGTTCCGGGTGCAGCTGCCGATGGCGTGGCCTGTCGTCCTCACCGGCGTGCGGGTCTCCGCGCAGCTCTCGATGGGAATCGCCGCTATTGCCGCCTATGTGGGAGGACCGGGCCTGGGCGGAATGATCTTCAAGGGCCTGTCCAGCCTTGGTTCAAAGAATGCCCTTAACTTCGCCGTCGTTGGAACCGTCGGCGTCATTGTTCTCGCCCTGCTGGTGGATGCAGCGTTTGTCGCCATCCGCCGCCTCACTACCTCAAGGGGACTTCGTGTCTGAAACAATCTCGCGTCCTGCAGCCGGCGCCCGGATCGTCCTCAAAGACGTCACCAAGACCTATCCCGGCCAGGCCGGACCCGCCGTCGATTCTTTTTCCATGGACATTGCTCCCGGCGAGTTGATCATGTTCGTTGGCCCTTCGGGTTGCGGCAAGACCACCACCATGAAGATGATCAACCGAATCATTGAGCCGACGTCTGGATCGATCACTATCGACGGCGAAGACATCCTCTCCCTGAATCCCAACGAGCTCCGCCGGCGGATCGGCTATGTGATCCAGCAAATCGGCCTGTTCCCGCACATGACCATCGCCGAGAACATCTCCGTGGTCCCTAAGTTGCTCGGCTGGGACAAGAACAAAACGCAAGCCCGCGTCGAAGAGCTGCTCTCCGTCGTCGAACTTGACCCCAAGGTGTTCGCTTCCCGTTACCCGCGCCAGCTATCCGGCGGCCAGCAACAGCGGGTAGGCGTGGCTCGGGCCCTGGCTGCGGATCCGCCCGTCATGCTCATGGACGAGCCCTTTGGTGCAACGGACCCCATCACCCGCGAAAAGCTGCAGAGCGAATTCCTCCGCCTGCAGGAAAAGCTGAGCAAGACGATCGTCTTCGTCACCCACGACTTCGACGAAGCGGTCCGGCTCGGCGATCGCATCGCCGTCCTGTCCGAGCGCTCGCAGATTGAGCAATTCGACACCCCGGCAAACATCCTGGCAAATCCCGCCAACGACTATGTTTCGCAGTTCGTCGGACACGGCGCGGCCCTCAAACGACTGGGGCTGATCCCGGTGAACCAAGCCACGCTCGGCCCCACCGTCGCCGTCCGCGGTGTCATTGAGGTCAGCCTCACCGACTCGCTCCGTGACGCGCTGGATGCCCTGGTCCTCTCCGGCGGGGCTCCGGTTGCCGTGGTCAACGGGCAAGGCCGGGCCGTCGGCTCCATCGACATCCAGAAGATCTCCGCCGTGCTGGGGACCGAAGTCCTCCCGGACGCGTTGGCCGGCGGAACGTTGAGCGGAGCCCGGCCATGACGGCCCAGGCCACTTTGGATCTTGCAACCGCCTTCGGAACAGCATCCAACCGGCGCGGGAAGTACTTCTCCTTCAAGCGCTTCGGCACACCGGTTGTCATCGTCCTCGCGTTGCTCGCACTGTCCTTGTGGCTCGGATCGCTTTCCTTGGACTCAATCGAACAACGGACCCTGAACTGGCAATACCTTCAGGACCGCACTTTCGAGCACTTGCGGTTGACGGTTGTCGCGTCGGCGATCGTTGCCGTCATTGCCATCCCGGCCGGCATCGCGCTGAGCCGTATCCACTCAAGGACCGTCCATGCTGTCGTGTTCGGCATCGCCAACGTCGGCCAGTCCACTCCGGCAATCGGCCTGGTGATCCTGTTGGCCATTGTCTGGAAACTCGGCTTCGAAGTGGCCCTCGTCGGCTTGGTGGCGTACTCCGTTCTGCCCGTTTTGCGGAACACCCTGGTGGGGCTGGAACAAGTGGACTCGAGCCTCACTGAAGCAGCCCGGGGAATGGGCATGCACCCCCTCCAAGTCCTCACCCGGATCGAACTGCCCCTGGCAATCCCGGTGATCGTGGCCGGCCTGCGCACGGCCTTGGTGTTCTGCGTCGGCGTGGCCACGGTGGCCACCTTCATCAACGCCGGTGGCTTGGGCGACATGATCGTCAACGGCCTCAAACTCCAACGTTGGCCCGTGCTCATCACCGGTGCCGTGGTGGTTTCCTGCATCGCCCTGGCTATCGACTGGATCGCGGGGCTGGCCGAAGACCTGCTCACACCCAAAGGCCTCTGAGTCTCCGGCCTCTGACACCAGGGACCAAGAATTCTCCTGAACCAAAAGCCCAAGCATCGAACCCTCCAAGCGTTCCCCTCAGTGGCGCCTGCCCACTTCAGTAAAGGACCCAACATGAAGAAACCAGTTCTCGCACTCCTGGCCACCGGCGTCGTTGCCGCCCTGAGCCTCACCGGATGTGGCGGCTCAGCGAGCTCGTCCACGCAGACGTCCAAAGGCAACGAGCTCGACGGGCTGACCGGCGTCATTGGCGCCAAGGACTTCTCCGAGCAGTTCATCCTGTCGAACATCACCAGCCAGGTGCTCAACGCCCACGGCGCCAAGACCACCACCAATACCAAGGTGGTCGGCTCGGCCAATGTCCGCACGGCCTTCGAAACCGGCCAGTTCGCGGGCTACTGGGAATACACCGGTACGTCCTGGATCACCTACAACAAGCAGACCACGCCGATCAAGGACAAGAAAGAAATGTTCGACGCCGTGAAGGCCGCCGATGCCAAGAAGGGCATCGCGTGGTTGGACCCGGCCCCGCTGAACAACACCTATGCCTTCGCCATCCGCGAGGACAAGGCCAAAGAGCTGAACATCAAGTCCCTTTCCGACATCGCGAAACTCCCGGCCAAGGAGCAGACCTTCTGCATGGAGAGTGAATTCTCCACCCGCGACGACGGCTGGCCCGGCCTGAAGAAGGCCTACGGCCTCAGCCCCGACGCGAAGGTCTCCATGCTGGACACTGGCGTCATCTACACCGCCACCCAGAAGGGCCAGGACTGCAATTTCGGTGAAGTCTTCGAAACGGACGGCCGCATCTCGGCGCTGAAGCTCCAGGTCATGCAGGACGACAAGCAGTTCTTCCCGATCTACCAGGGCGCCCTCACCATCAAGGCGGACATGCTCGCCAAGTACCCTGCCATCGCGGACATCATGGCAAAGGTCTCCCCGAAGCTCACCACCGAGGTCATGCAGAAGCTCAACGCCAAGGCCGACGTCGATGGAGACGATCCGGACAAGATCGCCAGCGACTGGCTGAAGTCGGAAGGACTGATCTAGTGATGACTGCGGTGCAGATCGGCGAATCATTCATAGGCGACGGCCCCAACGCTGCCCACGTGAACACGGTCCTCGGCCACAGGGACGGCCCGGCGGGCACCGCCTGGGCCACTGCCCTGGCAACGCCCAGCGCCGGACATGTCCCCTTCGTCACCGTCCTCCGGCCCTCCCTGCCGGTCAAGCCGTTGACCCTGTTCGTCACCAAAGCGGCTCCCGTCAATGAGCGGCACGGCAACCTCATTTGGGGCGCCGCCCAGGCAGGCATCGCGGCCGGCGTCGCGGATGCCTTGGCGGACGGTACCGTCACGGCAGAACAGGCCGATTCCCATGTGGTGATCGCCGCCGTCTGGGTCAACCCCGGCGCGGACGACGAAGACGCCGTCTACCGAAACAACCGCGAGTCCGCACGCACCGCCCTGGAAAACGGGGCACAACAGTTGCCCTCGACGGCGGCCGTCATCGAGGCACGCAAAGTCCCGTCCAATCCCTTCTTCACTCCGCGAGGCTGACAACAATGAAGATCACCGCCATCCGGCTGACCCGCATGGTTCTGCCCCTCGACCCGCCCTTCAGCGCAGCGTGGGACCCTGTACCGCGCACCACGTTTCCGGCCACGCTCGTGGAAGTGGAAACAGACGAAGGCATCACCGGCGTCGGCTCGGGCGACACCATGGACGGCTTCGAGGCCTACGAGCACCTGTTCATCGGCACGGATCCGCTGGCCATCCTCAACCAGGTCCGCCGCATCGAGACCATCAACTTCCATGGCGGCCGCTACTGGCCCTTGGAAGCGGCGCTCTGGGACATCATCGGCAAGGTGGCCGAGTTGCCCGTGGCCATTCTCTTCGGGGGAGCGCGCAACAAACTGCTGGCCTACGCCTCTTCCGGCGAACTGAAGGCTCCAGCGGCCCGGGCCGAGTCCGCGCTCGCCGCCAAGGACCGGGGCTTCAAAGCCATGAAGATCAGGATCGCCCGGGACCACCTTGAGGAAGGCGTGGAATCCGTCCGTGCGGCCCGTGAAGCCGTCGGCAGCGATTTCGACCTCATGGTGGACCTCAACCAGATGTGGCGCATGAGCGGGGACATCGAACCGGCGCTCGAGCTGGCCAAGGTCCACAAGCTGGCAACGCAGTTGGCCGAACTGGGTGTCCGCTGGCTTGAGGAGCCGCTGCCGCAAGCCGACATCAAGGGTGCCCAGCGTGTCCGCGAGCAGACCGGAATCCAGGTTTCGGGCGGCGAAATGGTCCGCAGCATGCCCGAGATGATGGCACTCATTGAAGCCGATGCCTACGACATCTACCAGCCCGATGTCGCCCTGGCGGTAGGCATGTACCGGGCCCGGCAAGTGGCCGAGACCGCCAACCTCAAGCACCGCTTCTTCACTCCGCACACGTGGAGCAACGGCCTGGGCCTGCTGGCCAATCTGCACGTAGCCGCCGGCGTGGACGCGGGGCCATACTTGGAATTCCCCTACGATCCGCCCGGCTGGACCCCCGAACGTCGCGACTTCTTCATGGAGCCGCTGGACATCGACGCCGACGGTGCGCTCCGCGTGCCCGACCTTCCGGGCCTGGGTGCGGTCATCGACTACGACGCCGTCAAGAAGTACTCGGTCTAAGGAACCCGCAATGACAGCAACGAAAAACGATTGGATCCAGCGGGCTGGAGCCCAGCGCCCCTCCACGGGTTTGTACATCGACGGCGGCTTCCGCGACGCCCGCAGCGGCGAAACGTTCCCCACGGTCTCGCCCCGCGATGGCTCGGTCACCGCCCACATAGCGGCAGCGGGGGAGCAGGACGTTGACGACGCCGTCGTCGCCGCGCACCGCTCCTTCGAGGCCGGTGCATGGTCCAAGACCGACCGGCGCCACCGCCAAGCGGTCCTCACGCGGCTCTCCGAACTCATCGTGGAGAACCTCGAGGAACTTGCCCTTCTGGAATCCACGGACAGCGGCCACCCGATCAGCGATGCGCTCGCCGTCGACGTCCCAAGCTGCGCCCGGACCTTCCGCTGGTACGCGGAAGCCCTCGACAAGGTGTACGACGACGTCGCGCCCACTCCGCGCAACGCGCTCGCCATCATCTCGCGGGAACCGCTCGGCGTGATCGGCGCGGTGGTTCCCTGGAACTACCCGCTGATCATCTCGGCCTGGAAGGTGGCCCCGGCCCTGGCGGCCGGGAACTCCGTGGTCCTCAAGCCTTCCGAACAGACGAGCCTCAGCGCCCTGCGCCTGGCCGAGCTGGCCACCGAGGCCGGTGTCCCGGACGCTGTGTTCAACGTGGTTCCCGGCCTGGGACATGTGGCCGGAGCCGCCCTTGGCCGCCACCCGTTGGTGGACAAAATCACCTTCACCGGATCCCCGGAGGTGGGCAGGTATTTCCAGCGTTATGCTTCCGAATCCAACGGCAAGCAGGTGGCGCTGGAACTCGGCGGAAAGTCCCCTCAAGTGGTGCTGCACGACGTCGGCGACATCGCAGCGTGCGCGTCCGCCGTCGCATGGGGCATCTTCTACAACGCCGGCCAGACCTGCCACGGCGGCTCCCGCCTCCTCGTAGACGAACGTGTGCACGACGAACTCCTCGAAGAAGTCATCAAGGTGGGCCGTTCCCTGCAGCTTGGCGACCCACTGGACCCTGCAACGCAGATCGGCGCAATCGTCGACGACCAACAGCTGGAGAGCATCCTGGGCTATTACGGCATCGCTGAATCCGAAGGCATCACGGTCGCCAGCGGAGGCAACCGGATCCGTCCGACCGGCGTCGAAAACGGCTATTACCTGGAGCCCACGGTCCTGGACCGGGTCGACAACTCCGGGCGCATCGGCCAGGAGGAAATCTTCGGGCCGGTCCTGGCCGTCAGCACCTTCCACGGCGCCTCGGAGGGCGTCCGGATGGCCAACGACAGCAAGTACGGCCTTGCCGCAAGTGTCTGGACGCAGGACATCACGAAGGCACACACCGTGGCCCGCGAATTGCGCGCCGGCACCGTTTGGGTGAATACCTTCGACGTCGCAGACATCATCACGCCGTTCGGCGGCTTCAAGGAGTCCGGCTTCGGCAGGGACCGTTCCCTGCACGCCCTGGACGCCTACTCCGCCTTGAAAACCACATGGATCAACCTGGGCGACGCGGCCCTGGATGACGCCTGACTACCGGAATCGAGACTTGCAAATGACAGCAACAACCCACGCCCCTGCCGCCGGGCCGGCTTCACCCGAGACGCCCTTCACCCCAGGTACCGCCCGCATCGGCTTCATCGGCCTCGGCAACATGGGTTCGGGCATGACCCGCAACCTCCAGGCCGCCGGCTTCCACCTGGTCGTCAACGACGTCCGCAAGGAGTCTGCCGCCGATCTCCTCGCCCATGGCGCCGAATGGGCGGAGAGCGCTGCGGCGGTCGCCGCCGGCTCCGACGTCGTGATCACCATGCTCCCCACGCCAAAGCACGTTGAATCCGTCGCCATGGGTCGGGGAGGCATCCTTGAGGGACTGCCCCACGGCGGGACATGGGTGGACATGTCCACTTCTGTCCCGGACGTGGCGAACCGGGTCCGCCGAGCCGGGGAGGTCCGCGGCCTCCGCGTCCTGGATGCGCCCGTGAGCGGTATGTCCGTGGGGGCCGCGAATGGCATGCTGCAGATCTTCGTCGGCGGCGAGGCTGCCGACGTCGAGCGCCTCCGCCCGGTGTTCGAGGCAATGGGCGACCCCGAGCGGATCCTGCACGTGGGCGGCCACGGAGCAGGCTACGCCGTGAAGCTCATGATCAATCAGCTGTGGTTCTCCCACCTCGTAGCCACGGCAGAGGTCCTGAGCACCGGAGTTAAAGCAGGCGTGGACCTCGAAGTCCTACGGCAGGCCCTCATCGCCAGCCCGGCCAACTCGAACTTCGTCCAGAACGATGTCCTGTCCATCCTCAACCACGGTGACTACGACGAAGGTTTCGCGATAGCCCTGGCTTGCAAGGACCTCGGCCTCTCGGTGGACCTCGCCCGTTCCGTGGGGGTCCCCGTGGAACTGTCGTCGCTCGTGGAGCAGCTCTACCGCCGGGCCAAGGCCCTTTACGGCGACAAAGCCGGCGAAATGACGCCCGTGAAACTTTACGAAGACGCCATCGGAATGCAGTTGCGCGCCGCAATCGTACCCGCTACCGCAGCAGAAGGAGCCTGATATGCACACCCGGCCGCAGATCCACGCGGAGCTTGCCTCCACCGAACTGACCCTGGACCCCAAACCAACGGCGTACTTCGGCCGCGGAAAGGTCACCGAGGTGGGCAGGATCGTGGCCGCCCTCGGTGCCAAATCGGCGCTGATCGTCACGGACCCGTTCCTGGCCACCACCGACGTCGTTGCCGCCGTCCGCGCCTCGCTGGAGACGTCCGGACTGGGCGTCACTATCTTCGACGGCGTCACCCCCAACCCGACCACCACTTGCGTCGACGCTGGCTCGGACCTGGCCGCGTCCTCCGGAGTGGACGTCCTCGTGGCCGTGGGCGGCGGCTCGTCCATGGACGCGGCCAAGGGGATCTCGCTGGGCGCCGTGAACCCGGCCCGCGGTGCAGGGCTGGACTACAGCAACCACTTCGCCAACCCCGCGCTGCCTATCGTCGCGGTCCCGACGACGGCCGGCACCGGCGCTGAAGTCAACGCTTTCGGTGTGGTCACCGACGTCGAGGCCCACCGGAAGTTCTACGTCGGCCACGAATCCGCGCTGCCCAAGGCGGCCATCCTCGACCCCGAGCTGACCCTAGGGCTGCCGCCGAAGGCGACCGCCGCCACCGGAATGGATGCGCTCACCCATGCGATCGAGTCCTATTCCTCCATCCGCCGGAACCCCTACTCGGATGGCATCGCCCTCCAGGCAGTGTCCATGGTGGCCGAGTTCCTGCCCCGCGCAGTGGCTGACGGATCGGACCTTGAGGCTCGCTCCCAGCTGCTCCTGGCCTCGCATATTGCAGGCGTCGGCTTCTCGCACACGGGCCTCGGCTTGGTCCACGCCATCGCGCACCCGCTCGGCGGCCGCTTCAACATCCCGCACGGCTTGGCGCTGTGCCTGGTGATCGAGGACGTGCTCCGGCTGAACCTCCGCAACCGTCTGGACCGCACTGCCCGCTTGGCCTTCGCCCTGGGCGTGGGGGACACGGCCGCCACCGTCGAGGCCAACGCCGAGGCCGCGATCGCCGCCGTCGTCGGCTTGGCCCGCGACGTCGGCATGACGGCTCGATTGACCGATTTCGGCGTCACCGCGGCGGACCTGGATTCGCTCGTGGATGACACCCTGGCGGACGCTGTCATCAACAACACACCGGTGCCGCCCACCGCCGCCGAAATCCGCACGATCCTCGAGAAAGCGCTGTAAGTGGAAAACACCCTTGCCCCCGCCGTGCCCGCAAGCACCACGATGGACTCGGAACTCGAGTTCATCGCAACGCTGCCGAAGCAGCTGTTCATCGACGGCGAATGGATCGACGCGTCCGACGGCGCCACCTCCGCCGTCGAGGACCCCTCCACGGGTGCCACTCTGGCTTGGGTCTCGGATGCCTCACCGTCCGACGGTGAGCGCGCACTGGCCGCCGCTGCCCGGGTCCAGGACAGCTGGGCTGGGACGCCGCCGCGCGAACGCGGCGAAATCCTGCGTCGCGCCTTCGAGCTGGTCACCGCGCGTGCCGACGATTTCGCCCTGGCCATGACCTTGGAAATGGGAAAACCGCTGGCAGAGTCGCGGGGTGAAGTGGCCTACGGCGCCGAGTTCCTGCGTTGGTTTTCCGAGGAAGCCGTGCGTATCTCGGGCCGCTATTCCATGGCGCCGGATGGCAAGTCCCGGCTTCTGGTGACCAAGCGTCCCGTGGGTCCGTGCCTGTTCATCACGCCCTGGAATTTCCCGTTGGCCATGGCCACGCGCAAGATCGCGCCGGCCGTCGCCGCAGGCTGCACCATGGTGCTCAAGCCGGCCAACCTGACACCGCTGACGGCACTCCTGCTCACCGAGGTGTTCCAGGAAGCGGGCCTGCCTGCCGGGGTCCTCAACGTCATCCCGACCACGCGCCCCGGCGATGTGACCGGACCGTTGATCCGGGATAGCCGGCTGCGGAAATTGTCCTTCACCGGTTCCACCGGAGTGGGCAGGCAGCTCATCGCCGACTCCGCCCATCAGGTGCTGCGGACCTCCATGGAACTGGGCGGCAACGCACCCTTCCTGGTCTTCGAGGATGCGGAGCTGGAGGCGGCCTTGGACGGAGCCATGCTGGCCAAGCTGCGGAACATGGGCGAGGCCTGCACGGCGGCCAACCGCTTTATCGTCCACGAGTCGCTGGCCCTTCAATTCAGCCAAGGCCTCGCAGGCCGCATGGGCTCTCTCAAACTCGGCCGTGGCTCGGCCGAGGGCACCAACATCGGGCCGCTCATCGACGCCAAGAGCCGCGCCAAGGTGGATGAACTGGTGCAGGACGCCATCGCCGGGGGAGCCACGGCACTTACCGGCGGCGCGCCGTCGGACGGTGAGGGCTACTTCTACGCGCCCACGGTACTCACGAACGTGCCGTCGGGCGCGCGGATCCTGCAGGAGGAAGTCTTCGGACCGGTCGCGCCCGTGGTCAGCTTCCGCACCGAGGCCGAGGCGATCGCGCTGGCCAACGACACTGAATTCGGTCTCGTCGCCTACGCGTACACCCGCGACCTCAACCGGGGCATCCGCCTTTCCGAACGGTTGGACGTAGGCATGTTCGGGTTGAATACCGGCATCGTGTCCAACCCCGCTGCCCCGTTCGGTGGCGTCAAGCAGTCCGGGCTAGGCCGCGAAGGCGGCACGGAAGGCATTGAGGAGTACCTGGAAACCCGCTACATCGGTATCGCGGATCCGTCCTGATGGGAACGTGGGCATAGTGCGCATCATCGTGACGGGCGGCACCAGTGGGATCGGTGCCGCCCTCGTGCGGGAATCACTCCGCGCAGGCCACTCCGTTTTCACCACCGGGCGCGACGCCGTGCGGCTCGCAGCGTTCCTTGAGTCTTGTTCCGGGCTGGGGCACGTGGGCGGACTGGTGGCGGACGCGGGGGACTGGGAACGGACCCGTGGAGCCGTCGCCGCTGCAGTGGACTTCCTCGGGGGAATCGACGTCGCTGTAGCCAACGCAGGTTTCTCAGCCCCCGGAGATCTTGCCGACGGTGACCCGGAACGCTGGCGGGACATGGTGCTGACCAATGTCTATGGCCCCGCGATATTGGCCAAGGCCGCCCTGCCGGAGCTCAGGGCCAACCGGGGGCACATGGTACTCATGGGCAGCACGGCAGGGCGCAAGGTGTACCCCGGAAACCTCTACACGGCCACCAAATGGGCAGTGACCGGCTACGCCGAATCACTCCGTCAGCAGCTCGTGGGTACAGGCGTCCGGGTGCTGCACATCGCCCCCGGGCATGTGGACACTCCCTTGTGGAAGAACGCCCCCGATGCCGCCATCGCCCCGGAGTCCGTGGCAAAAACCATGCTCTGGGCACTCGCCCAGCCACCCGGCGTCGACGTCTCTGAAGTGATGATCCGTGCTACTGGACAGGAATTCTGAAACTCAGTGGGAAGGAGTCGGCGTAGGTGTCCCCGCCATGGACGCGGGCGGCGCAGGGAAGCCTGCCGCCGGGTACAGCCCGGCGACTTGCGTCATGTAGTTGGCCCACTGGGGGCCAGCCAGCATGTAGCCGTCGATGGCGGTGTAGAACTTGCCGTTGATGGTCACGTTCTGTCCGACCCGGCTCTGCCCTGCCATGGTGTCGCCGAAGAAGGACGCAGTGGCGAGCCCGGTGGTGAATCCGACCACCCAGGTGGAGCCGTTGCTATTGTTCGTTCCCGTTTTTGCCGCGGTAGGGAACAGGTCCTGGACTTTCGGTTGAATATAGATGCCGGACCCCCGTTTCAGGACGTCCTGGAGCACGGAGTCGACGCCGCGGGCAACCTCGGGCTTGATGGCCGGGTGGCATGAACTGGCTTGGGCGGGCAGCTTCCCGCCGGATGGATCCGTGATGCCCACAATGGCGATCGGCGCGCAGTACGTGCCGTCGTTGGCGAAAGTGGCAAAGGCGTCGGCCATGACGAGCGGCGATACTTCAGTGCCGCCGAGCAGGTTGCCCAGTTGGTGCATGTTCACGGGGGCGTTGTCCACGCCGCTGTGGAGACCTACCGCATCGACCACTTTCTGGATGCCGCAGAAGTCCAGTTGGGCTGCCTCGGCAAAGGTTGCGGTGTTGATGGAGTTGTAGAGCCCGTAGTTGACGGGCATTGGGCGGTAGTATCCCTCGTCGTTGTTGCGGAGGTCGTCCGCTGTACCGAGGCCGGCTATCTTCTGGGCGGTGCTGTAACCGCCCAGCACCTTCCCGCAGCTGTCTTTCCAGGGGAATCCGAGTGGATAGGTGCGCCGCGACGCGTCCACCTCTGTGGTCATGGACTTGCCCTCGTTGAGCCACTCAGTGAAAGTGAACGGCTTCATGGCGGAGCCTGGCTGGAACCCTCCGGCTCCGTTCAGGTCATTACCGTTGGCGTCTTTTGAATCGACGTTGAAGTTCAGCTGGGTATCGAATTTTCCGGGTTCAGGAAGAAAGACGGTGTTCTGCGCCATCGCCAGGATCTTGCCCGTGCCGGGCTGTACCGAGACCAAGGAGGCGCCCCATTTGTCGGGGTTGGCCCCTGCTGTGGCATCGACCTGCTGCTGTGCCACTACTTGCAAGCGGCTGTCCAAGGTGGTGGTGATCGTCAAGCCACCGCGGTACAGAAGCTGTTCCCGGTCCGTGACGCTGGCACCGTAGGCCGGATCATTGAGGATGAGGTGGGAGATGTAGTCGCAGAAATACACGGCCATGTCTGCTGCGGCGCAGCCTTGCTTCCCGGGGGTGATGTTGAGCTTGATGGGAGTGGCGACGGCGGCCGCATACGCTGCCTGCTGGATCTTGTGCTGGGCGAGCATGTCGGACAGCACAAGGTTGCGGCGTTGGATGGAGTTGTCCGGATGGACGGAGGGGTCGAAGTAGCTGGGACTGTTGACCAGGCCGGCGAGCAGTGCGGCCTGTGGAAGGCTGAGGTCCTTGGCTGAGACGCTGAAGAAGTGCTGCGCTGCCGCTTCGATCCCGTACGCGTCCCTGTTGAAGAACACAATATTGAGGTAGCCCTCCAGGATCTGGTCCTTCGTGAATTTCTTCTCGAGTTCGACGGCGAGCTTCATTTCGCGCAGCTTGTCGCCGATGGTCTTCTGACCGCTGAGCACCACCTGACCGGTCTGGCCTGCCGCCAAACGGGACTCGTTCAGTACGTTTGTCACATACTGCTGGGTCAGGGTCGACGCGCCCTCGTTGGTGCCCTTCGTGAAGTTGGACGCTAATGCCCGGAGAATCCCCTGTGGGTCGATGCCGCCGTGCTCGTAGAAGCGGCTGTCCTCGACGGCGACAATCGCGTCCTTGATGTAGGGGGACATTTGGTCGAGGCTGACCCTCACCCGGTTCTCCGCATAGAAGGTGGCGATCGTCTTTCCGTCAGCGCTGAGCACTTTGGTGGACTGCGACGGCGCGGCGACCACCAGATCGCCCGGAAGGTTGTCAAAGTACTTGATCGAACCGCTGACGGCCATGCCCGCCGAAGCCACACCGGGGACGACCAGCCCGGCGGCCAGTACGCCACAAATGGCGCTCACGACGAAGAATCCGAAGACCCTCCAGAGGGCCGCGGCCAAACCGCGTTTTCGACCGTTCTTCGACGCCATTTTTCCAGCTATCAACCGTGCGTGTTTACAGACTACGCCGCCATTCCACCCGTCACATAGGCCCCGAAATCCGTGGCGACACGGCCCCCGCGGTTATGTTCGTCACTTCGCCCGCGCGCTGACCGTGTCCGGCGTTTTTCCGGATGCATACTGAAGTTATTCGGGTGCGGAGATGGAAGGCAGGTGGCGGCCGGTGGAGACACTGATGGCTGTAGTGAGGAGCGAGTATTTTCCGGCGGGAGCAGTACTCTTGGGCGTGGTTTTGTTCTGGACAATCGGCTTGCTCGGCGGGTTGTCCTGGTTGAGCGGAGCGCAGCAGCCCTTAGCCATCCTGACGTGGATGATCTTCATCTACGGCGTCGTCGTGCTCTCTCCCCTCGCCGGAATCTGGGCCGCAGTGGACCTTGCCCGCCGTTGGTTGCGGAACCGCCAGGCACGCCGGCAGCAGCTCGGAACGGCCGACGTCGAGTCCCTCTAGGTACGCGGTAGCCTGAGGCTAGAGCCTGCCCAAGATCGGACCGCACGGAACGAGGACTTCCCATGATCACACGCGTCGACGTCGATGAAGCTGCCGCCCGGATTGCGGGAAGGATCCGCCGCACACCCGTATTCGAAGCCGATGCCGGAACGGTGCCCGGGCAATTGTGGTTCAAATGCGAGTTCATGCAGCACACGGGGACGTTCAAGGCGAGGGGTGCTTTCAACCGCGTTCTGGCCGCGCGGGAGCGCGGCGAGCTGAAGGACGATGTTGGAATCGTCGTTGCTTCGGGAGGCAATGCGGGGTTGGCGAATGCCTATGCCGCGGCGCAGCTCCGTGTGCCCGCAACCGTCTTTGTCCCCGAGACCGCACCTGCCGTGAAGGTCAAGAAGCTCAAGGCCAGCGGAGCCACGGTGGTCCAGCGCGGAACCGAGTACGCCGAAGCGTTTGAGGCCGCCCTTGACTACGCCGCGGAAACCGGCGCAGTCTACTGCCACGCTTACGACCAAGCCGAAATCGCCGCTGGCGCGGGCACTGTCGGCTCGGAGCTCCTGGAACAGCTAGGGGAGGTAGACACCGTTGTGGTAGCCGTTGGAGGCGGCGGGCTCATGGCGGGAATCGCGGCCGCCGTCGAAGGTCACGCCAGAGTCGTCGGCGTCGAGCCGGACAACGCTCCCACTCTCTATTCGGCCCTCGCTGCAGGGGCACCCGTTGACGTTGCCGTCTCCGGGATCGCTGCAGATTCCCTGGGCGCCCGGCAGATCGGCCGGATCGGTTTCGAGGTGGCTGTCCGCACGGGTGTCCGGACGGTCCTGGTGTCCGACGACGACATCGCCGCGGCGCGCTCCCTGCTCTGGGAGCAGTACCGGATTGTCGTGGAACATGGCGCAGCCGCCGCTTTCGCGGCCGTGAACTCCGGAGCGTATGTTCCGGCAGAAGGTGAACGCGTGGCCGTGGTCCTCTGCGGCGCCAATACCGACCCCGCCACGGTCTGAAGCGGCGGGTCGTGGCCCTGCCGCGAGCGCCCCACAGTTGCTAAGCTCTAGCCACAATGCCGGGGCACGCAAAACCGCTTCACGAACGGACAGTGGCATGACGCGATTGATCATCATGGGCCCTCCTGGCTCGGGCAAGGGCACCCAGGCTGAGCACATCGCCGGGCATTTCGGCATACCCGCCATTTCCACCGGAGACATCTTCCGCGCGCACGTCGGCGGCAAGACGGAACTCGGAGCCGAAGCCAGCAAGTACATGGACAGCGGCGAGTTCGTGCCGGATCACGTCACCAATGCCATGATCCGTCAGCGGCTTGGCAGCGCCGACGTCCTGGCAGGATTCCTCCTGGACGGATATCCCCGCACGACGGCGCAGATCGAGGCATTGGACGGCATTCTGGCCGGCAACCAGCAGCAACTGGATGCCGTCGTCGAACTAGCGGTCGACGACGACGAGCTCGTCGCGCGGATGCTCCGCAGGGCGCAGGAGCAGGGCCGGAGCGATGACACAGCGCCGGTGATCCGACGTCGCCTGGAACTTTACCGCAAGGAAACACAGGCCGTGGTTGAGCGATACTCCGAGCGCGGAATCGTGCTCGCCGTGGATGGTTCGGGCCAGCGGGAAGAGATCACGGCCAAGGCAATAGCCGCCATTGAATCAGCACTAGGAAAGGGACTGTGAACGGTCAACCGTCTACCGGCCAAAGAATCGAAGACTATGCAATGATCGGGGACCTGCACACCGCAGCCCTGGTCAGCACGGCGGGCTCCATAGACTGGCTGTGCCTCCCGCGTTTCGATTCCCCAGCGTGCTTCGCCGCGCTCCTGGATTCCCCTCAAGCCGGGCGCTGGCTCTTGGCACCTGAAACCGGGGGAATTTGCACGCGCCGCCAGTACCGAGACGGAACCCTCATCCTGGAAACGGACTGGGAAACCGATGAAGGGCACGTCCGGGTCATCGACTTCATGCCGCCGCGCGACGCCGTCGCGGACATCGTTCGCGTGGTGGAAGGGATCCGCGGGACGGTCAAGATGCGCGGGGAACTGATCCTGAGGTTCGACTATGGACACGTGGTGCCCTGGGTTCGCCGTGACAGGCACGGCCTCCGCGCGGTTGCCGGTCCGGACTCCGTCTACCTCAAGACCCCGGCGCCGTTGGTAGGCAAGGACTTCACCACGGTCAGCGAGTTCACGGTGAACGCCGGTGACCACGTCCCCTTCGTCCTGACCTGGGCGCCCAGCCACGAACGGCGGCCACGCACCGTCGAGGCAGATATCGCGCTCGAGGACACCGCAGGATTCTGGACGGATTGGTCCAAGCGTTGCACCGTCCGGGGGCCGTACCGGAAAGCCGTTCAGCGCTCCTTGATCACGCTGAAGGCCCTCACCTATGCGCCTACCGGGGGCATTGTTGCCGCCGCCACTACCTCGCTCCCCGAACAGATCGGCGGACCGCGGAACTGGGACTACCGCTATTGCTGGCTGCGTGATGCCACATTGACCCTTCAGGCCTTCCTGGCCGCGGGCTATACCGAAGAGGCCAGCGCGTGGCGGGATTGGCTACTCCGCGCAGTGGCCGGCGACCCGGCAGACCTCCAGATCATGTACAGCTTGCACGGTCGCCGGCGATTGCCCGAGACGGAGCTGACGTGGCTTGCGGGATACCAGGGTTCGAAGCCGGTCCGAATCGGGAATGCGGCAGCGGAGCAGCTTCAGCTCGACGTGTGGGGAGAGGTCCTGGACTGCCTGTCCCTGACCCGGGCATCGCTGATGACCATCGGCGATGAGTCCTGGGCTATCCAGATCGCCTTGATGCGCCACCTTGAGAGCACCTGGGACAAGCCCGACAATGGACTTTGGGAAGTACGCGGCCCGCGGCGCCACTTCGTGCACTCGAAAGTGATGGCCTGGGTTGCGGCTGACCGGATGGTCCGGGGAATCCGTGAATCCGGGATGCCCGGTCCGCTGGATCGCTGGGAGGCTTTGCGGGACACCATCCATGACGAAGTCATGACCCGCGGATTCGACGCGGACCGCAATACCTTCGTCCAGTCCTATGGGAGCAAGGAGTTGGACGCGAGCCTTCTCCTCATCCCCAAAGTGGGGTTCCTGCCGCACGACGATCCGCGCGTGATCGGCACCATTGACGCCATCCAGCGTGAGCTGACGGAAGACGGCTTTGTGCTGCGCTACCGTCCGCAGGACAGCGACGACGGACTGCCGGGTGGGGAGGGCGTCTTCCTCGCGTGTTCCTTCTGGATGGTGGACGCGCTCTTGGGGGCGGGGCGCCGTGCGGAGGCGACAGCCCTCTTCGAGAGGCTCTTGGCCCTTCGCAATGACGTGGGCCTGCTGAGCGAAGAATGGGACGCACATACGGGCCGCCAACTTGGCAATATGCCCCAGGCCTTCAGCCATTTCGGCTTGGTGCTCAGTGCTTTGCAACTTCACCACGGCAAAGCGCATCACAGCAATGTCCCGATCGGCGGGGTCCCGGCGTCGGGCTCCTTGCCGGCCTCGCCGTCGGGCTCCCCGTCAGGGGCGTCCTCGACGGCTTCAGGGGCGGCCCTGACCTGACGTTGCGGAGCGCTTGGGCCAGCGGAAGATCCGGCCTGCCAAGGCCAGCCCCGCTCCGAGGTTGAGCATCGGCAGGTAGGCCCGCGCAACTGCGGTTCCAACGGCAGGCAGGGAAGCGGCGTCGGGGTAGAGCATGTAGAGGGGCTCGTACCGGGGCTGGAATTTTGCTTTGAACGCCAAGAGGGACCGGAACCCGTACACCGGTTCCAAAGTCGCCCCCAACCAGTCGAGCAAGCGGTCGAGGCTGCCGGGAGGCCGGGATCGTGGCCTTGGGCGAGGCATCTCGGAAGGATCCTCTTCGACCCGTGCCAGGGGTGCTCCGGAAAGGCTCACGAATTCGCATCCTTCATCCTTGAGGCTGAGGGCCGCTGAAGCGATGAGGAATTCGATGCTGGCACGGAAGCCGCCGCTGCGGCGACGCATGAAATCGAGGGTCCAGCCAACGATGTGCCCGTTGCGGTATACGGGCAACCAAGACGTGACTGCGTGTACTGTGTGGCGCTTGTCGATTGCAAGCAGGCAGCGCACCTCGGGGTCGTCGAGTTCGTCAAGGCTGCCCAAGGTAAAGCCCATTTCGGGCATGTTCCTGTCTGCTACCCATTCTTCGGAGATTTCCTCGATCTGGACCTGGACCGAGAAAGGGGCCGAGGCGTAACTCGTCCATTCGTAGCGGATGCCCGCCTTCGCGGCATTGTTCAACGCGGTACGGATGTCCTGGAACTTTTTCCCTTTGAAAGAGACCGAATGCAATGGCAGGACTGTTTCCTGGGCTACTTGTGCAGAGCTCCATCCGGAGGAATCCGCGTGGTCGCGCAATTCCTGGGGTACGGAGTAGAAACACGGCGTCCACCCGTTGCCCCTGCAATAGCGGGCAAATTCTTCGAAGACGGCGGTCGTCTCGGATTTAGGTCCCACCGGGCCGCCCAGTGTGAGCGCAACCCCCGTGCTGACGCGGTACGCAACGAAGGACTGCCCGGAAGCGGAGAACCAGTACATGTTTCCCGGCCAAGTGGTCATCCAGGACAGTGAGCTTCCCTCCCACGTCTTGATGACTTTCCGGGCACGCTCCGTACTGGCGTCGTGCCGGGTGTGGGCCTGATGGAGGAAGGTCCTGAAGATCAGGACACCCGCGACCGCCCAAAAGACGACCCCGACGCCTTCGTATACTAGAACGGCGGCCGTGCCCTGGGGGAAGATCGCCGGCGGCACATCCAGGACGAAGCCCAGCGGAAGGAACCGGTCAGGGACATCCGCCAGTAAGTCCGGCAGCCCCGGAACAGGGGAGAAATCCTGCGCGAGCAAGAGCCCGGCGCCGACATAGACGACACTCAGCACAGCCGCTATCGCAAGTACCCGGACCGCGAGGCGTCTGTAAGTCCCCTTCGGCGCCTCGACATGAAACAGCCGCCGGGTCGCGAGCAGAATGATGGTCAGCGCAAGGGGCAGAAGCAGCGGCAGGGCCAGGGTGAACGGCTGCGAGGAAGCCGATCCTTCGATTGCGACGATCCCCTCGCTCGCGCCGGTAGCCGAAGAAGTCGGCTGCAAGACTCCGGCCAGTGCAATTCCGGCCAGGACGGAAAGGCCCACCTGGATCAAAAGGGTCCCCACCCAGGCAAAGCGCCGTCCGCGGCGGAGGCCCTCCGCCAGCAACAGCAGAAGGAAGGACGGAAGTATGGCCATGAAGATCCCGCCGGCGCCGGCGCGCAACTGCAGCTGCGCGACGGCGCAGTCCTTCGCTTGCGCCGGGTCCGAGCAGAGGCCCTGGAGTGTTTGGGGATCTACGGGCTGGATGTTGGTAAACAGGAAACGCAGGATGGACAACGGTCCTACCGCATGCGGGATGAGGCCGGCGACTACCGGACCGATCGCCGATGCGGCAATGAGCAGCGAAAGCAGCACCCGGCCTTCGTGCCGGGAACTGACGGGGCGCGCAAACCGCGGCCGGCGGCCCATCAGCAGCGGCCCGAGAACCGTGCCCGCACCTGCGGCGCCGAGCCTGACCAGGTCTGCAAACCCTCCGCTGTACAGGGCCAGGAGGAGCAACAAGGCGAAGACGACAAGCCGGATCCGGCGCCTCCACAGGGTTGCCATGGAAGCAGTTCCCGCCATGGCGGTACCGATGATGAACGCACTCGGACCCACGAAGAGGTGGCTGCCTATCTCCGCTGTCCAGCTACCGAGCAACCCTTGGGCCAAGGCAAGGAATCCAAAGGCAATGCCAACGCCCAGAATCTGGCTGGAGACAGCTGCGATTGCGTACGCCCGCCGTCCCATTCGCCGTTCCAAGGGCACGCCAAGCAGCAGCACCAAAGCAGTTTCCAGCACATAGCCCGTCAGGTCCCTGGCCCAGACGGCGGAAGTTACAGCGGCCCACCAGTGATCAGGTAGGGAGCGGGGCGTAAGTGCGAAATTGAGTCGCAATTGCGCATCCGGTCCCGTGGCGAGACTGGAGGTCAGCGCTCCCAATCCCCAGAAGACGATGACAAAACCCAACGTGAGCTGCGCTGAGCGCAGTCTTCCCGTCCATGATCGCCGCGAACGGACATCGGGGACAGAGCGGGTTTCCGGCTCGGGCGCCGGTGCGTGCACGGGGTTCCTATCTGTGCGTCGGAAGGATGGGGGTGCGAAATGAAATTCTTCCACACCGGCCGTCCGACGAGGATAATTCCCACGTCGCCGTGACCTTCCCCGTCCCGATCCAATAGACTCCGACGTAGGCAGGCTGCCGGCTCGTTCCGTCACCGGTCCGTGAGCAATGCAAAGTTGCTTAAACAACGCTTAAACGAACAGAAAGCAAGCCCGGGACAGGTCGATGCACAAATCTCGCATACTCCGCTTTGCTGCATCCGTGATCGCCGCCGGAGTGCTTTTGGCAGGCTGTTCACAGGCGCCCGCTGAACCGAGCGACTCATCCAGCGGCAGGCAGACAGCGGCACCCGCTGCGCCCTCAGGGAGTCCAGCGGCAGCGGGCCAAGGTCCCAAGAAACCTGATTCCGGGCCGGATCCGTCAAAGCTTCCCGTGGGGTCCCTGTTCAAGAACCCAAGCAACAACCGGAACGAAATCATCCTCGCGGACGTCCGGCACACGGCCGTCCTCATTGGGGACTCCCAGTCTGAGCCCATGGGCTCATGGCCGCGGGAGGCTTTGGGCTCGCTTGGTTACAAGGTGTACTCCGTGGCCCGGGGCGGTACGGGATACGTGGCCGCGACGAGCAAGAGCGGCAACTACATCGATGCGCTGCAACGAGGAGATTGGGTCCTGCCTTACGGGACGCCGCCGCTGATCGTTGTCGAAGGTGGAGGCAACGATGCCTCCCACAACGCCAGCGACGAGCAGATCACGGCCAACGCCAACAGGCTCCTCGCCGCCCTCAAAAAGAGGTACCCACAGGCGAAGATCGTGATTATCGGAACTCTTGCCAGGGGTGCCAACGCGGGCGGGGGGCGTCGCACCCAGATTGACGCGCTGCTGGGCAGTATTGCAGCCAAGGCCGGGGCTCCTTTCTTCAGCGTCGGGGACTGGATCAGCAAATATCAGGTCGCCGGGGACTTGGTGGACGGCGTTCACCTGAATGCTGCCGGGCACGCCAAGCTCAGCGGTGTGCTGGCGGCGGACATGGCCGCAGCGGGCCTTCGCCTGCAGCCGGACCCGAGGAGTGCATCATGAGAATTGCGGTAACCGGAGGAAGCGGAAAACTGGGCAAGAGCGTTGTCCGCAGGCTGAGCGCCGATGGCCACGAGGTCATGAACCTGGATCGCGCCGGGCTGAAGGGGCGCGGAACGGTCACGGTAGATCTCCGCAACTACGGCCAGATTGTGGACGTGATCCTTGGCCTGGACGATCGTCACCACGGATTCGACGCGATCGTCCACCTCGGAGCGATCCCGGCCCCAGGACTGGTCCCGGATGCCGCAACGTTTGAAAACAACATGCTGTCTACCTACAACGTCTTCCAAGCCGCCAGGAGGGCAGGGATCAAGAAGATCGTGTACGCCTCCAGCGAGACAGTGCTGGGGCTGCCGTTCGACGTCGATCCTCCCTACATTCCTGTGGACGAGGAATATCCGGCGCGGCCCGAAAGCACCTATTCCCTGGTGAAGCATCTCGAAGAACAGATGGCCATCGAACTCACGCGCTGGGATCCCCCGCTGAGCATTGTGGCGTTGAGGTTCTCCAACGTGATGGACCCCGAGGATTACGAAGCGTTCCCCTCCTTTGACGCCGACGCGAAACTCCGTAAATGGAACCTCTGGGCGTACATCGACGGGCGCGACGGCGCGCAAGCAGTGGCTCGCGCCTTGGAGAACGGCAAACCGGGGTTCGAAGCGTTCATCATCGCTGCCGCTGACTCCGTGATGAGTCGCTCAAGCGCCAGCCTGGCCGCCGAAGTCTTCCCGGAGGTCAACGTGACCAAGGACCTGGGAGAACATGAAACCTTGCTGTCCATCGACAAGGCCAAGCGCCTCCTCGGCTTCTCCCCCGAGCACAGCTGGCGGGACTACCACTCGAACCGCACCACACCCACCGAAGACTGAGGAGCCCGACGGCGGCAGGTGCCCGCCGCCGTCGGCTCTAGTGCCCGGAGCAGACCGGGGTCTGGCAGAACTTCGCGCGCCGGAGAACAATTGATTTATGGTCAGCTATTCAGCCCTTGAAGAAGCGTCCAGCAAGAATCCGCATGACTGGGGCCGGGCGATGGCAACGGCGATGACGAAGCTCCTGGATGCGGCTCGCATTGACGGACGGCATTTTGAACACGAGTTCCTCTATGGCGAGGAACTGCGCATGAGGATCGACGAGAACAACGGCGGAGCCACGGTCAAGCTCACGTGGACGCCCGCGGACCAAGAGTCCGAACAAAACGCAACCGCGGAGTGAGCGGGTCCTTGGCGCGCTGAGCTTGAGCTGGAGCGGAGGCTACTCCTTTGCGATGGGCTCGCGGCCGTTGCTTCCGAGCAGGCTACGGGTCAGGGCCTCGCCGTCGGCCATGAGCAGTCCCACCGCGGGGCCCAGGTGCGAGTCGCCGGGAGTCTCGCCCGCCAGCGCTGCCGCGACCACCGAGCGTCGGATCAGCTCCTTCGCGAACGACGCCGTAGTGCCGGCCGTCCGGTCTGCGGCGGCTTCGATCGCCGAGGGGGAGAACGCGAGTCCGTTGGAATACAGCCGCAGAAGTTCCACCCGCTCGTGCTTGGACGGAAGTGGGATTTCCACCGCGAGGTCCACGCGTCCTGGCCGCTGGGCGAGCGCCCGCTCCAAAAGGTCCACGCGGTTGGTCGTCAGCACGAACGCGACGTCGGCGTCGTCGTCGAGCCCGTCCATCGCATCGAGCACCTCGAAGAGCAGCGGTTTGGGGCCGTGGCCGAAGCTGCGGTCTTCGGCGATCAGATCGCAATCCTCCAGCACCACGATGGACGGCGCCAAAGCCCGGGCGATCTTGGCCGCTTCGGAAATTCTGGCGAGCGAACCGCCGGACAGGAGCACCGCCGTCGTACCCTCGCTTTGGCTCAGCAGGTACCGGACCGTGTGTGTCTTGCCGGTCCCCGGAGGTCCGTAGAGAAGGAGGCCGCGCTTGAGATGCTGTCCGTGTGCCGCAAGGATGTCCGCTTGCCGCGCAATGCCCAGGGTGTGGCCCTCCACTTTGTCGAGGAGCCCAGCCGGAAGGACCACATCGCTGCTGGCGAGTTCCGGGCGCCTGATGAAGGTCACTCCGCTGATGCTCGGCCCGTAGTCGCTGACTGCGAGGGCAATGATCTGGCCTTTGAAAACACTTTGGTGCTCCATGTCGCGCCGCACCTCGGCCAGGAACTCGGAAGCGACCCCAGGGCGCACGGCCAGGACTTCAAGTGAGGCATTTTGCCGGCCGCGATCCAACTTGGCACCGCGCTGGAGGACCGCTACGGGTGATCCGGCGTAGCTAAAGAGCCAGAGCCCGAGTGCCACGGCCTGGCGCTGTTGGTCCGGACCAGTGGCGAGATTGGTGAAGTCCGGCTGGGCGAGGGGAAAACGCGGGTAGCTACGGGATTGCTGCAACATATCGCTGAAGGACATGTGGTGGCGCTGATCGCCGCCGCCGATTCCTACCAGCCGCCAGTCCGGTTCGCGGCCAGCCAGCCCTTCCATCACGATGTCCACATCCACCAAGCGATGCTGCGGGATCTCCTCCGTCACGACGGATAGTTCATGTGCGGGCACGCCGAGGTGCCCGGTCAACGCCTGTAGAAGCTGCTCGCCGTCGTCGGGATGATCCAATCCGGACTGGACCAGCCGAGTCAGTGTTGCGAAGTCCTCGATGAATTTCCCCAATTTTTCATCCATGGACAGACCCTAGCAGGAGGGGCATTGCATGGGCAGGGGCGTCCTCACCGTGAAAACCGAGGAACGGGAAGCGCTGGCAGGAACCGATCCCGGCACGCACTTCTGGACGCCGCGGGCGAGCGACGGGCTGAGCGTTCCGACTCAGCAGAGCCCGTTCATGGTCGCGATGGCCACCTCTCGGAGTTGCTCGAACTCCGACTGGCCGCTGCCATCCGTCGATTCAATGTGTTTGTCAGTGTCGGATGGATAGGCGAAGCTCATGGCTATCTGGCGGCTCCCGTCGCTCGTGGACAACGCAATGCTCGCAAACCAGGTGCTGCCGCCGTAGCCGTAGTAGAAGCCGTTCGTGCATTCATCATTCCAACGCTGCAGCCCGAGTCCGTGGTTCTCCTGCCACAGGGTTTGCATGTCGCGGAGGGTGTTCGCCGTGAGTAGCCGGCCCTGCATGAGCGCTGCATAGAACGTGTTGATATCACCCACCGTGGAGATGACTCCCTCGGCGGGAGAACCGACCAGGTACTCCGGCTGCGAGGCATTGATGCGCTCGCCGTCGATGAATTCGTAGCTCTGGATCATGTCGCGCGCATCCCGGTCCGGCTCGGCTTCCAGCGAGGTATGGCTCATTCCGAGCGGCACAAAGATATCTGACTTCAGTACATCCCCGATCGGCCGGCCGCGGAGTTTTTGTACGATCGCGGCCAAGGCGAAGTAGTTGGCATCCGAGTAGCGGAACAGTTGGAAGTTGGCGTGCGCCCATGGCACGGTCCCGGCCGTCCGAAGATAGTCCTCGATGCTGAACCTTGTGTCGATGGCTTGTTTGGGCGGCATGGCCTTCAAGATGGCTTCCGGTGCGTCGGGCAGGCCGGAGCTGTGGTTCAACAGGGAGCGGACCGTCACGGGGCCGGGCGGGTGGACAAGCTGCTCGAATTCCGGGAAGTACTCCGTGACGGGGTCCTCAAGGCCCAGCTTTCCTTCCTGGACCAGCTTGAGGACTGAAACCGCCACCATCGACTGTGTGATACCGCCGGCCTGGATCCGGTCGGTCACGGCTACCGGCTCGCCGGTCTCGACGTCTTGGCTTCCGTAGGCCTGGGACCATTCCCGTCCCCGGACTTTGATCTGGACGACGACGGCCGGCGCGCCCCGGTTGAGCATTTCATGCGCGAAGAAATCCGCAACCGGGGATTCGGGCAATGCCCCTTGCGAATCGGACGACGAGGTGCCCGCCGGGGGTTCACTTGTCAGAGGGTAGGTGCAAGCGCCGGACGCCAAGGTAAAAGCCAGGACGACGGCCACCCGGAATCCCGCCCGGGATACGCGGGAAGTCCGAGAGGCCCGCGCAGCCTCCATGGCTGCCTCCTGAAGCTACGCTGCAGGGCAAAGGCTGGGCGCCCTTGCCCCCCGTAGTTTCGATCGTCCTCTTCCGAAGCGAGGGGGTCAACGCTGAGAACGTGGGTGCGCCCCAAACCCAACTGACTCGCAGTAGTTGTCGTTATGAGCGCTCATAACGACATTAACTGCGAGTCAGTTGGGGTAGCCAGGAGGGAAACCCTAGGTCAGCTTGACCTGACGGTTGACGTCCTTGTACAGCAGGTAGCGGAACGGACCCGGGCCACCGGCGTAGCAGGCCTGCGGGCAGAAGGCGCGCAGCCACATGAAGTCGCCTGCCTCCACCTCGACCCAGTCATTGTTGAGCAGGTACATGCCCTTGCCCTCCAGGACGTACAGGCCGTGTTCCATGACGTGGGTCTCCGGGAACGGGATGACCCCGCCAGGCTGGAATGTCACGATGTTCACGTGCATGTCGTGGGCCAGGTCGTTGGGGTCGGCGAAGCGCGTGGTTGCCCAGACGCCGTTGACGTCCGGCATTTCGCCCGCTTCGACTTCGTCGTCGCTCGTGACAAAGGACTTGGCTTCGTAGCCCTTAAGGCGCTCGTAGGCCTTGCGGATCCAGTGGAAGGAGACGATCTCATCCGAGACGTTCTCCAAGCCCCAGTTGGAACCGGCAGCCAGGTAGGCGTAGCCTCCCTCTTCGAGCTGGTGCAGTTCGCCGTCAAGGGACAGGTTGACCTTGCCCTTGGTGACGAAGACGACGCCTTCGACGCCTGCCTCGAACTCGGCCTTGGGAGCGCCGCCACCCGGGCCGATCTCAACGATCAACTGGGAGAACGTGGTGGCGAATCCGGAGATCGGGCGGGCAATGATCCAGGAACGCGTGTTGGAGAAGCCAGGCAGGTTGCTGGTTACGATATCGGTCAGGACGCCCTTGGGGATGACCGTGTAGGCCTCCGTGACGATTGCGCGTTCCGTGGTGAGGTGGGTCTGCGGCGGCAGGCCGCCCTGGGGATAGTAGTACTTGCCCATCTTTGGATCCTTACTTGGAGGTGGTGTGTGCGAGCCGGGGATGCGCCAGTGCAGTCAGCCGGGGGAGTTCGACGCCGGCAAGCGCCAGCACTTCTTCGGAACCCACCGCTCCGCACTGGACGCCGCGCAGGACGAAGGCGGCGAGGGCACGGGCGGTTGCGGGCTCGTCCATGATGCCGCCTTCGGTGCGATCCACGTAGTTGCGGAGGCGGGCCGCGGCGGCAGGCAGGCCCTCGCGGTAGAAGGCATACGTTGCCGCGAAACGGCTCGGCAACTGGGCAGCGTGCAGGTCCCAGCCCTGGTAGTAGCCGCGTTCAAGCGAGCGGCGGACCAAACGGCCGTGCAGCTTCCACGCGTTTTCCACGTTGTCGCCCACCGGGATGATGTTGGTGGAACCGTCGGAGAGCCGGATTCCGGTGCCCGCAACAGCCAACTGCATGACTTCCTTGGCGAAATCCGCCACCGGGTGCTCCATGGACTGGTACTCCGCGGAGATCTGCAGCGAAGCAGAGTAGTCGTAGGTGCCGTAGTGCAATGCGCTGATGCGGCCCGGAACTGCGTGCGGAAGCTGGGCCACGGGGGAGGTCCCCTCCGGGCCGAGGATCAGTTGCGGAGTCTCTACCTGGACTTCGAAACGGAGCCGACCCGCTGGAAGGGAGTGGATCTCTTCCAGCCGGGAGGCGGCGAAGTCCATTGCCTGCACCTGGGCCACCGTGGTGACCTTCGGCAGGGTCAGGATAAGGCCCTCGGGCAGCTCCCCGGCCGAGGCCAAGGTGGACACGAACAGGTCCAGGGTCTTCAGGCCACGTGCCCGGGTGGGGGCCTCGAAGCACTTGAGCCGGATGCCGATGAACGGCGGGGCGGAACCCGCGGCAACGGCTTCGCTGACAGCCTGCGCCGCCGCGACCGCCGCGACGTCTTCTGCTTCATCGCCCCGGTCGCCGTAGCCGTCCTCGAAGTCGAGGCGCAAGTCCTCGATCGGTTCGCTGCGCAGCTTGGCAGCCACCCGGGTCGCGACGGCGGCAGCCAGTTCGGGCTCCTGGCCCAGCAACGTACCGAGCCTTTCGAGACCGCCGTGGGCCTCCGCCGTCGTAATCGCCTGGGCGCCCCATTCCGCGGAGAGCGACGGAGTGAAACGGTCCGCCGGGACGTACACCGTGTGCACGGGCTGGCGGGTGCCGTCGTCACCGGGATAGTTGCGCTCCAGCAGTTGGTCGGTGGCGGCCAGCTGGGTGTCGATGGCGGCGAGATCGGCCGCCGAGAAGGAAGAAGCGGCCATTCCTACACCAGCTCGTAGGCGGGAGTGGTGAGGAAGTCCGTGTAGTGCTCGGAGAGACAGATGTCAGCGATCAGACGGCTGGCCGGCTCGTAGAACTTCTCGAAGGACTCGGCGTCAACCTCGCTGCGCAGGCGGTCGGTCTCTTCGCCGAGGATCCGGGTGACCAGTTCGCGGGTGACCGTGTTGCCGGTGTCAGCCAGGACGGATTTGTTGCGGATCTGCTGCCACACCTGGGAACGGGAGATTTCCGCGGTGGCGGCGTCTTCCATGAGGTTGTGGATGGCGACGGCGCCGCTGCCGGAGAGCCACACGGCGGTGTACGCGACGGCGACGTAGAGGTTCAGGCGAAGCCCGGCCTCGGTCACGTGGCCACCGGCGGAGGAGATGTCCAGCAGCTGTTCGGCAGTCACGGAGACCTCCGGGCGCTGCTTGTCCAGCTGGTTCGGCTTGTCGCCCAGGACCGAGTCGAACACTTCGCGGCAGGTGGAGACGAGGTCCGGGTGGGCCACCCAGGAACCATCGAAACCGTCGTTGGCTTCGCGGGTCTTGTCAGCGCGGACCTTCTCGAAGGCCTGGGCCGTGACTTCGGGCTCGCGGCGGTTCGGGATGACGGCAGCCATGCCGCCCATGGCGAAGGCCCCGCGCTTGTGGCAGGTCTTGACCAGCAGTTCCGTGTAGGCGCGCATGAACGGGGCCGTCATGACCACGGACGCGCGGTCCGGCAGGATGAAGGACTCGCCGGCGTCGCGGAAGTACTTCACGATGCTGAACAGGTAGTCCCAGCGGCCGGCGTTCAGGCCGGAAGCGTGGTCCCGCAGTTCGTAGAGGAACTCGTCCATTTCGAATGCGGCCGGGATGGTTTCGATCAGCATGGTGGCGCGGACGCTGCCTTGCGGGATGCCGAGGTAGTCCTGGGCGAAGACGAAGATGTCGTTCCACAGGCGGGCCTCAAGGTGGCTTTCCATCTTGGGCAGGTAGTAGTAGGGGCCGTGGCCATTGAGCAGGAGCTGCTTGGCCACGTGGAAGAAGTGCAGGCCGAAGTCGACCAGCGCGCCCACGGTGGGTTCGCCGTCGAGCAGCAAGTGCCGTTCGTCCATGTGCCAGCCGCGGGGGCGGGCGACGACGACGGCGAGCGGCGCGTCCGTGCGGAGCCGGTATTCCTTGCCCTCCGGGGAGGTGTAGCTCAAGGTGCCCTGGGCGGCGTCGCGGAGGTTGAGGATGGCGTCGATGACGTTCGCCCACGTCGGGGTGCTGGCGTCCTCGAGGTCGGCGAGCCATACCTTGGCTCCCGAGTTCAGGGCGTTGATGGCCATCTTGGCCGGGGAAGCCGGGCCGGTCATCTCGACCCGGCGGTCCTGCAAGGCTGGGGGCGCTTCGGCGATCTTCCAGTCGCCGTCGCGGATGTCCTGCGTTTCGGGCAGGAAGTCGAGGCGGCCGGTGCGGGCCACTTCTTCACGCTTGGCGACGCGGGCCGCCAGGAGTTCCGTGCGGGTGCCCGCGAAACGGCGGTGCAGTTCCTCCACGAAGGCCAACGCCTTGGGAGTCAGGATCCCCTCGGCTCGTTCGATCGGCCGGGGGTCTGTGACTGTGAGAGCCATGGGATGGTCCTTTCCTAGAGAGCGTTAGCGGCCTTGGCAGATGCTGCGTTTGCTGCGTTTGCAACGGCTGCGGCGACATCGGCGGCAACGTGGGGGTCGAAGACGCTGGGGATAATGTAGCTCGCATTCAGTTCATCATCTGCAACCCGGTTGGCGATAGCCTCCGCGGCGGCCACGAGCATTTCCGGGATGATGTCCGATGCTCCGGCGTCGAGCAGTCCGCGGAAAAAGCCCGGGAAAGCCAGCACGTTGTTGATCTGGTTGGGGAAGTCGCTCCGGCCGGTGGCGACGACGGCTGCGTGCCTGGACGCAATCACAGGGTCGATTTCCGGAGTGGGGTTGGCCATGGCGAACACGATCGCGTCCTCTGCCATAGAGGCGACCTGCTCTTCGCCGATCACGTGGGGAGCGCTGACGCCGATGAACACGTCCGCACCCTTGAGGGCTTCGTGCAGCGTGCCGGAGAAACCGGCCTCGTTGGTGTTCGCGGCGATCCAGGAACGGTGTTCGTCGTCGTACTTTTCGCCCGAGTGGATGGCGCCGGAACGGCCTGCGGCGACGATGTGCTGCGCGCCCTGGGCCTTGAGGAGCTGGATGATCGCCGAGCCGGCAGCGCCGACGCCGGAGACCACAATCTTGACCTCAGACAGCTTCTTGTCCACGACGCGCAATGCGTTGACGAGCGCCGCGAGCGTGACAATTGCCGTTCCGTGCTGGTCGTCGTGGAAGACGGGGATGTCCAGCTCGTCGCGGAGCCGCTTCTCGATTTCGAAGCAGCGCGGGGCTGCGATGTCTTCAAGGTTGATGCCGCCGTAGACCGGAGCCATGGCCTTGGCGATCATGATGATTTCTTCAGTGTCCTGGGTGTCCAGGCAGACCGGCCAGGCGTCGACGTTGGCGAACTGCTTGAACAGCGCGGCCTTGCCTTCCATGACAGGCAGGGCTGCGGCCGGGCCGATGTTGCCCAGGCCAAGGACGGCCGAACCGTCGGTGAGGACGGCGATGGTGTTGCGCTTGACGGTCAGGTTACGGGCAGCGGCCGGGTCCTCGGCGATGGCGAGGCAGACGCGTGCGACGCCGGGAGTGTAGGCGCGCGAAAGGTCGTCGCGGTTGCGCAGGGCCACCTTCGGGACGACCTCGAGCTTGCCTCCCAGGTGCATGAGGAAGGTGCGGTCCGAGACGTGCTGGACAGTGACGCCGTCGAGCGCGTTGAGGGCGTCCTTGACGCGGTTGGCGTGGTCTTCGTCCGTGGTATTGCAGGTGACGTCGACAACCAGGGTGTCGTGGTGCGACTCGGTCACATCCAGTGCGGTGACGGCCGCACCGACGGCGGCGACGGCTGCGGCCAGCTCGCTCGTGGCTGTGAAGCTCGACGGCGCGGCGACGCGCAGGGTGATCGAATTTCCGGGGCTCGGGTTCGCCATTGAATTTCCTCCTCGTACAGGCCCGTGGTGGGCCTCCGCTCAAACCGAATGTTTTCGTATTATGGATATTATTATCTACAAAGTGGAAACACAAGCCCTGATTGATAGGCAAGCATTCCGGCGTCGCGTGCTGTATCTTGAGTGTTCTAAGCAATTCTTTTCACGATGCGGATAAGAGTTGTCGGATTCCGAGCCATAGGAGACAACGGAATGGCTGAAAAGCCCTCGGGAGGCGTGCAGTCCGTCGAGCGCGTCTTCGAACTGCTGGAACTCATCACTGACGCCGGCGGGGACGTCACGTTGAGCGAACTGTCGTCGTCGACAGACCTGCCGCTCCCCACCATCCACCGCCTGCTGCGCACCTTGGTGTCCCTCGGCTACATCCGGCAACTGCCCAATCGTCGCTACGCGCTTGGCCCTCGGCTCATCCGGCTTGGCGAAGGCGCCAACAAGCAACTCGGAGCCTTGGCGAGTCCCCAGTTGAAGTCCCTCGTGGACCGGCTCGGCGAAACGTCCAACATGGCCGTGCTGGATTCCGACATGGTCATCTACGTGGCCCAGGTTCCGTCACTGCACTCCATGCGCATGTTCACCGAGGTGGGCCGCCGCGCCCATACGCACGACACTGGCGTCGGAAAGGCCATCTTGGCCCAGCTGGATGACGAGGTGGTCCGCGGCATCGTGGCCCGCACGGGCATGCCGACTCCCACGGCAAAGAGCATCGGGGACATTGACTCCCTCCTCGCCGATTTGAACCGGATCCGCGAACGCGGCTACTCGATCGACGAGGAAGAGCAGGAGATCGGCGTCCGTTGCTTCGCGATGGCCGTCCCCAACGCTCCGACGCCGACCGCCATTTCCGTTTCCGGACCGGTCTCCCGGGTGGACCAGCACTTTGCCGACCGCGCCGTGCCCTTGCTGCGGGAAGCCGCCCTCGCAATCTCGGCCGAATTGAACCAGAACTAGGCTGTCCCAACGCTCGCTCACCTATGTCGGGTTTCAGGCGGACGCTCGCTCACCCTCGGCCAAAAGGGGTCAAAAGTGAGCGAGCGTCCGGCGGTTCCTGTTTTCGTGAGGGCAGGCGCTCAGACGAGGGCGCCGTCGTTCGCTTCGACGCCGTTTGGCTCCAGGTTGATCATCGGAGAGCGCTTTTCGAAGTACCAGAAGGTCAACAGGCCCAAGGCGCAACCGAGGAACCAGCTGTAATTGCCGATCCACGTTGCGTTGACCGTGGTGGCTCCCGAGTCCAGGAGTGCCTTGGGGATCAGGACCGAGGCGATCGACACCACGCCGCTGATGGCCACCGCCATGACCGCGTTGGGGTTGTAGCCGTTGCGGAACCAATACTTGCCGCTTGGCTTCATCGTGTACATGTCCTCAACCCACACCTTCTGCTTTCCCACGAGGTAGTAGCCGGCGATCAGGATGCCGAAGAGCGGACCGATCAACGCTCCCAGCACGCCGAGGGTGTAGTGGATGGCGTCGTCGTTCGAGTACCAGTTCCAGGGGGTCAAGATGACGGATCCGACGGCGGCGATCATGCCACCCATGCGCCAGCTGATCTTCTGCGGGCTCACGTTGGAGAAGTCGAACGCGGGCGAGATGAAGTTGGCAACGATGTTGATGCCTACGGTCGCGATGACGAAGGTCAATCCACCGAGCAGCACGGCGAACACCGAATCGATTTCCTGAACGGTCTTGACGGGGTCCGTGATGAGGTGACCGAAGACCGGGATGGTGGCTGACGCCGTGATGACCGTGAGCAGCGAGAAGAACAGGAAGTTGACGGGCAGACCCAGGAGGTTGCCCTTCTTGACTGCCTTGAAGCTCTTCCCGTAACGCGCGAAGTCGCCGAAGTTGAGCATGGGGCCGGAGAAATAGGACACCACCAAGGCGATCGCGGAAATCATGACCGGGATGGACGCAGCGAAGCCGAGCGGTTCGCCGGCGGACAGGTTCAGGCTGATGTTGCTGATGCCTGCCTTGGATACCAAGTAGATGGCAAGGACCAGCATGACCACGTATACGGCTGGACCGGCGAAGTCGATGAACTTGCGGATGCTTTCCATTCCGTTCCAGAACAATGCGGCCTGGGCTACCCAGAGGATTCCGTAGCAGATCCAACCCAGGGCCGAAAGGCCGAGGAAGCTGTATTGGTGGACGTCGTACAACGGTTTCATGGCCGGGAAGAACTTCAGGAACACGATCACCAGCGCTTCGGAGGCGAGGAAGGTCTGCACTCCGTACCAGGCGACGGCGATCAGGCCGCGGATGATGGCCGGGATGTTGGCGCCCTTGACGCCGAAGACCGCCCGGTTGATCACGGGGTACGGGACGCCTGTCTTTTGGCTGGGCTTCGCCACCAGGTTGCAAAAGACCTGGACAATGACGATGCCCACCAGCAGGGCCACCAACACTTGCCAGCTCGCCAACCCGAGGGCGAAGAGGCTGCCCGCCGTCACATAGCCGCCGATGCTGTGGACGTCTGACATCCAGAAGGCAAACAGGTTGTAGCTGCTCCAGCGCTGGTTCTTCAGGGGCGCCAGGTCTTCATTGCTGAGCCGTGGATCGCGGTGTGCGGCGGCTTCGTCAACCGGGCTGTCAAGGAGGGTGCCAGGCGCACCCGTTTGCTCTGGGGCGAGTTGTGCTTCAGCCATCGGTTCCTCGAATCAGGGTTTTCCACGACAGGGGCAGTCGTTTCACTGATTCAATTGAATGGAACAGATGTTTCAGCGCCGTTTCCGGGCCGCTAACTCTTCTTTACGCTTGCGGTCGCGGGTGCCAGCGCTTGCTGCGGCCGGCGTCCGCGTGTGGGGCGGCCAGTCGCCGTCGGACTACCGCCGCTCGATCTCTTCGAGTGAGTCGAACACCCCGGTGATTTCCAGGACGCGATCCCTTCCTGAACGGCCCTTCGCCGCCAACACGCCGTTCGCGAGGACGCTCATGAGGCTCATGGCCGACGCATAGCTGTCAAAGGCGGCGCTGCCTTCCACCGGGCATTCGATCCAGAGGGAGGCATCGGCCGAAAGCCAGCGGGCGCTGGGGTCTCCGATCAGGATGGTGCTCGCGCCGGTGGCGGTAGCGGCCCTCAGGACGTGATGGAAACGGTCGGGCCTGCGCCGGAAGCCAAGCAGGACCACGACGTCGTTCCCGTCCAGTCCGGCAAGTTCTTCGCCTACACTTTGGCCTGGCTGAGGGGCCAGATTTACTGAGGAACGGCATTGCAGAAGCTGCTGCCGGAGGTGGAGGGCTACGGGGAAACTGTTGCGGAAACCGATCAGCAGGACATTCCGGGCCTCAGCCAGTTGTTGTGCCACCTTGAGGAGGCGATCGTCGCCGAGCGTGTCGAAAAGGCGGTCCAGGTTCTGCTGTTCCTGTGCCAGATGCAGGGGGAGCCTGCCGTCGCCCTCCTGCCTGGCGAGCGGCACTCCGCTGGTCCTCAGGCTCCGGGTGTGTTCCTTGACCTCGCTGAAATCGGCGAATCCGAGGCGGCGGAAGAGCCTGCTCATGGTGGCCTTGGAAACGCCGCTCAGCTGGGCCAGCTCGGCCGCGTTGTAGACGGCAAGGTCGCCCAGACGGTCCAACAGGGTATCCGCCGCCTTTTGTTCCTGCGGCCCAAGCTCCGAGTAGTGTTGTTGGATTCGCTCATCGATCCTCATGAAACAACCGTCTCACGCGAAACCGTATCTCGCGCGAAATGGCAGGTGTTGCCCTTCTTGGGAATAGGGGCAGCACCTGCCAGTTCGGCGCAGAAAGCCGTTAGTGCTCGGCGGGGGTGTCCGACTTGAGCGGCACTTCTTTGCCTTCGGCGTCGATCAGTTTGCCGTTCTCGAAGCGGTCGCCATGCGCGAGGCAGGCAATGTCCGCTTCGCTGACCACGCGGCCCGTGCCTGCCACGAACACCGATTGGTTGTCCGAGTTGCCCGCCTTGAGGTGGTTGAAGAGCACGTTCAGCAGGATGGCCATGATGGCTGCCGAGCTGATGCCCGAGTGGAAGATCGTGGAGAACCAGGACGGGAACTGGTCGTAGAACTTCGGGGCGGCGATCGGGATCATGCCGAAGCCGATGGACGCGGCCACGATGATCAGGTTCATATTGTTGCGGTACTCCACCTTGGAGAGCGTCCGGATGCCGCTTGCGGCCACAGTTCCGAAGAGTACGACGCCGGCGCCGCCCAGGACGGGCGTGGGAACCGCTGCGACAACTCGCCCGAGGACGGGCAGCAGTCCGAGGACCACCAGGATGAACCCGCCGGCGCTGACCACGAAGCGGCTCTTGATGCCGGTGATGGCCACGAGGCCGACGTTCTGGGCGAAGGCGCTCTGGGTGAAGGAATTGAAGATCGGGGAGATGGCGCTGGAGAGCATGTCCGCCCGGAGGCCGTTGCCGATACGGCGTGAATCGACTTTGGTTTCCACGATTTCCCCGACGGCGATGATGTCCGCCGAGGTTTCGGTCAGGGTGACCAGGATGACGATCAGCATCGAAACAATGGACGCGATTTCGAAGGTGGGAGCACCGAACGCGAACGGTGTGGGGAAGGCCACCATCGGACCTTGGCCAACCTTGGAGAAATCGGCCATGCCGGTGGCGAGGGCGATGACGGTCCCGATGACCATGGCAAGGAGGATGGACAGGCGCGAGATGGCCGCGTTGCCGACCTTGCTCAGGAGCAGGACGATGCCCATCGTGGCCGCGGCGAGTCCGATGTTCGCCACGCTGCCGTAGTTGGGTGCGGCGCTGTTGCCGCCCATAGCCCAGTTGGCCGCAACGGGCATGAGGGTCAGCCCGATGGTGGTGATGACGGTGCCTGTGACTACGGGTGGGAAGAATTTGATGATCTTGGAGAAAAGCGGTGTGATTACCAGGCCGATCAGGGACGCCACCATGACCGAGCCGAACACCGCCTGGATCCCGCCCCCGCCGTTGACGATCGCCACCATCGTGGAAACGCCGGCGAAGGACACGCCCTGGACCAGCGGCAGTTGCGATCCGAAGAACGGGATGCCGACAGTCTGCAGAATGGTGGCGAGGCCGCCGACAAACAGGCAGGCCGCGATCAGGAGGCCGATGTTCTGCGAGGACATGCCTGCGGCGGCTCCGATGATGAGGGGCGGGGCGATGATGCCGCCGTACATGGTCAAGACGTGCTGGAAGCCGTAGGCGAACGTGCTCCCGATCGAGAGTCGCTTGTCCTCGGGGCGGGCTGGCCCGGACGCTGCGGGGCGGGTTTTATTCTTCGTGTTCATGGCAGACTTTCTTGGTTCATGGCAGACGTCTTTGTCTGGCTAACTTTGTCTGGCTAACAATGTGGATTTTGGGTGCGAGTGATCGCCCAACTGACTCGCATTTGATGTCGTTTTGAGGCTCCATAACGACACTTGCTGCGAGTCAGTTGGGCGGGTACCTCGGGGTCAGCAGAAGCCGGCGATGCCGCTCCACGCAGCCGGGGCAGGTGTGGTGTTGTCGCGCTGGACCGTGGCTTCGATCAAGCCGTACGGACGGTCCGCGGCGAAGAAGACCTCGTTGGGGTTGTCGAGGCCGAACGGGCTGAGGTCAACCAGGAAGTGGTGCTTGTTGGGCATCGAGAACTTGATCTCGTCCACTTCGCTGTGGGCCTCCAGGACCTTCTTGCCCATGTCGAACAGGGTCTGCTGCAGGGCGTGGGAGTAGTTCTCCGTGAAGCCTTCCAGGAGCAGGGCCTTGATGTCCTCATAGCTCTTGTTGAAGTCGGTCCCGGCAACGTCGAGCCCGGTGCTGTAGCGCCAGCGGGCCGAGACATCGGTGGCGAGGATGCGGTCCGTGGTCTCGGGCAGCGTGGTGTACCGGTCGCGGGGGTAGCCCACGAAGCCGGACTGCGTGGTCTTGAGGACGGTCAGGTCCTTGAGGCCGGAGATGACGTGCGTTGTGTTGCCTTCACGGACCACGACGGCGGTGCGGACTTCCTGCCCCTTGCGGACAAAGCTGTGGTCGTGTTCGGAGCCGTGTGCCTGGATGCGGTCCCAGGTGTAGGCCTCGGCTTCCCAGCGGCCGCCCGTAACCCACTCGAAGCCTGAGGTGAAGTGTTCGCTCAGGCGCAGGAGGAAGGCTTCGGGGGAGCCGATACCGTCGCGGGCAAAGGCGTAGATGGTGTTCTTCTGGGTGTCCGTGGCGACGACGTGTGCGTTGTCGCCTTGGAGGTGCGCAGCCTGGAAGTCGCCACGCAATTGCGAGGTGACGTTAAGGTCTTCGATCTGGTGGCGGTCGGTGTCGCGGGTGACTTTGACGACGCGGACTTCTGCCTTGCCGTACTGGTTGTCGCCGAGGACGATGTTGTTGCTCATGGTCATATCCCAACTTCTGTGAGGTGGAACCACTAAGGTCCACCAATGAAATTAAGCGCGTGTTTCATACGCGTTTCTGGTGGAGCCGACCCAACAAAAAAGAGCCGGCATCCGTTGATGCCAGCTCATTACGACCCTGCCTGCTGCTCCCAGGTTACGTGACCTGCGCCACGAATTGAAGAAAGCGTAGCTCACGTCTGCCAGTGGTGTACATCACTTCCGGAGAATCGTTATCTACTTTCTGATTGTGACTGACGGCGGCTGGCCGCAGGGGCATGGTCCCATGGGCGCCTCTTGACGTGATTCGGGAATCCCCCCTACCATTTCCATATAACAAAAAATGTTTTCCAAGATGCGGAAGTTGCGAACAGCCCGACGAAGGGCCTGAACCGCATCGCCGCGGAGAACTTGAGCGCATGAAATAGGAGGACAGATGGACTCGCAGGATAAGAACAAGGTCGTGGAATTCCCCGCGCCCGGCCAGGAACTGTACCTGCCGTTCGGCGCTACGGATCCTGACTTCTACATTCCGGCCGACTGTGACCGCATGCCCGGGACTTTCTCCCGTTGGCTGCGCGCCCTTCCGGTATTCGGCCGGCAGCGTTCCTAGGGCTCCTGCCCCTGGGGATGAGGGACTCTGCGCAACAGAGCCAAAAAGGCGGGCGGCACTGAACTCCCAACTAAGGGGAGGTGCCGTCCGCCGCTTTGTTCGTGGGACGGGAATTTCGCCCGGGAACCTACATTGGCAGGGCCTTGGCGATGGTCGAAACGATCATGCTCGCTTTGACGGACACCAGGATCAAGCTCACGGCGGTCAGGCCAATCAGTGCCCAAACCGGCGCGAGTCCGCGCTGCGGGGCGACCTTGTGGACGATCACTGAACGGCCCACCACGTAGACTCCGGCGCCCAGGAAGGCCCACGCCCAGTGGAAGGGGCGGACCACCCCGTCCCTCTGCAGCTTTTGCCAGTCGAGGTAGGACAAGAGAACGCTGACCCCGTAGATGAGCCAGGACGAGATAACCAGCAGGAAATATGGAACGCTGAACGCGCTGGGATCGAGGGTCGGTACGCGCCGAGCGCCGACATATCGCAGGTGGAAGACCGGATTCCAGAGCATCAGGATAATCAGTGTGATCACCGGCAGCAGCGTGACGAGCCAGATAAACGGATTGTAGACCGGCGTCTGCTTGCTGATTTCCGGGCGCGGCGCGGGCTGGACCGGTCCCGCGTATTGCCCAGGTCCCGCGTATTGCCCGGGCCGCGCGGCCGCGGGCCACGCCGCGCCAGGCTGACCAGCACCGGGCTGACCTGCTCCTGCTTGGGCCCCGCCGGTCTGGGCCGGTGGGTTCCAGGCGTTTCCAGTCCAGGCGTTACCGTCCCACCACCGTAGTTGCCCGGAGCCCGAAGGGTCCGGGTACCAACCTGGAGGAGTCGGCGTGTTGTGCTGGGGGACGGTCATGATTTGCCTCCTGATCTACGACCTAATCGAGAGGCTACTCCTAACCGCTGATGATTTTCTGTGCGGCGGCTGAGTGTTTGGCAATAAGTTCCGGGATGTCCAGACCCGGAATCTGGCCGTCCACAACGCGCCACTTGCCGCCCACCATGACGCGGTCGGCGCGGTCCGCCGCGCAGAGCAACAATGCCGCGACGGGATCATGGCTGCCGGAGAAACGCAGCCCCTCGGGCTTGAACAAGGCAAGGTCTGCCTGCATCCCGGGAGCAATCTGGCCGATGTCGGTGCGGCCCAACACCGCAGCGGATCCCAGCGTCGCCCAGCCGAGCGCACGCTCCACCGGGACGTCCGCGCCATAGCGCAGCCGCTGCAGATACAGCGCTTGCCGCGCTTCGAGGATCATATTGGAGGCATCGTTCGACGCCGAACCGTCCACTCCCAGCCCTACCGGAACCCCGGCGGCCTCAAGTTCCAGCACCCGTGCGGTGCCGGACGCGAGCCGCATGTTCGACGTCGGGCAGTGCGCGACGGCGGTGCCCGCGGCACCCAGCCGGGCGATCTCGTCGTTGTCGAAATGGATCCCGTGGCCAAGCCAAGTGCGCTTTCCGAGCCAGCCGACGCTGTCCAAATAATCGACCGTGCGCAGTCCGAACATCTCGCGGCAGAAATCTTCCTCGTCGATGGTTTCCGCGAGGTGCGTGTGAAGCCGGACATCCAACCGTTCGGCCATGGCAGCGCTCTCGGCCATGATCTCCCTGGTCACCGAGAATGGCGAGCAAGGGGCCAAGGCGATCTGGATGACTGCGCCGTCTCCGCGTTCGTGGTACTTCCCGATCAGCCGTTCGCTGTCCGCGAGGATCACCTCCGGGCGCTGCACCGTGGATCGAGGCGGCAGGCCGCCGTCGTCCTCGCCCAGCGTCATGGACCCGCGGGTGAGCGTGGCGCGCATGCCGAGTTCACGCACGACGCCGACCTCGACGTCGATCGCGTCCTCAAGTCCCGCGGGGAAGAGGTAGTGGTGGTCGGCCGCCGTGGTGCAACCGGAAAGCAGGAGTTCCGCAAGCGCAACTTTCACGGCAAGTTCGAGGCTGTCCGGCGTCAGCCGCGCCCACACGGGATAGAGGTTCTGCAGCCATGGAAACAGGGGAGCGTTGGCCACCGGACCCCAGGCGCGGGTGAGCGTTTGGTAGAAGTGGTGGTGCGTGTTGATGAGCCCTGGCAGCAGGACGTGGCTGCCGGCGTCGAAAGTTTCATGGCACGGCGCGGATGGACGCTTTCCGGCGGGGACGAGCTCGGCGATTTTCCCATCGCTGACCACGATGCCGCCGCGGGCGTCGAGCCCGTTGGCCGTGAACACATCGAGGGGATTCTTGATCCAGAGCCGGGAAGAGGCTGGATCCGTCGCCGGGGCTGCTGGCTGGAAATCGGATTTCGGGGACACGGGAATCCTTGTCTGGTCGGCGTAGTTGCGTTCCAGCTCAGTGGTTCCTGTCTGCTGATCCAGGTTCCGGCGGGTCATCCCTGCCGATGGCACCCAGCGTAAGTGGCTCGCCGAAGTGCGTCAATGTGACTGACGCTCAAGCCCGGCCTCCCGCCCGGCCAACAGCCGAATTTCACATGTCGAAACTTTTTTTCCAGAAACTATGGCGCGGCTCACATCTCCGGTGCTAATCTCAATTTGCCAAAGGCGGGCACCCGGACTCCGGGAAGCTATCTACCAGGCGAAACCTTCAAAAGCACGCGCTGAAGCCTGGTAATCGCAGCACTGGTCTGTCACGTTCAGATGCCTCCCTGGTTACAGGCTTCCTCAGCACAAAGGAAGTCGCACATGAGTACCACCGTCACGGCCGAACATTTCTTGGCCACCTCCATTGAGCTGGCAACAGCCAATGTCCTCAACAGCGGCGGGCCGTTCGGGGCCGTCATTGTCACCGCGGACGGCCGCGCCTTCGAAGGCGTCAACCGGGTCACCGCAAGCAACGACCCCACGGCGCACGCCGAGGTCACCGCCATCCGCAATGCCTGCCGCGAGCTCGGCACCTTCGATCTCAGCGGAGCCACCCTCTACACGAGCTGCGAGCCATGCCCCATGTGCCTGGCCTCGGCTCTCTGGGCACGCATTGACAATGTGGTCTTCGCAGCAGACCGGCACGACGCCGCCTCCGTCGGCTTCGACGACGCCGTCTTCTACGAATACTTCGAGAACGAAGACCGGGACAAGCTCATGCCGGTCCGCAAACTGGAACTGGGCGACCCCCAGGCGCCGGCCATACTGGAACCGTTCAACACCTGGAACACGCTTGACTCCAGGATTGACTACTAGGGCCCGGTGGCTGAAATGACAATCCTGGACCCCGCAGAAATGCGAACGGCAACTGAAAAGCAGGCTGCGCCCTTGGGCGCAGGGCAGACAGATGCACGCGAAAAGCACACGGCAACCGGACTGGCACAGCGGGGCAGCAGCCCCAGGCCCCCGGCGTCGAACTCCTTCCTGGATCGTTTCTTCCAGATCACCAAGCGTGGCTCCACGCTGGCCCGCGAATTCCGCGGCGGCATCGTCACGTTCTTCACGATGGCCTACATCGTTATCCTCAACCCCCTGATCCTGGGCGGATTCTCGGCCCAGAACGCACCCACGGATGTGGCGGGCGGATGGTTGTCCGCCGCGCAGGTCGGGGCAGTCACCGGCCTGACCGCCGGCGTCATGACGGTCCTCTTCGGCCTTATCGCGAACCTGCCGTTCGGGCTCGCCGCAGGCTTGGGAATCAACTCGTTCCTCGCAGTCGCCGTCATCCACGAAGTCACCTGGCCGGAAGCCATGGGCCTGGTGGTCATCAACGGCATCCTGATTGTCCTGTTCGGCGTCACGGGTGCCCGGACCGCGATCTTCAAGGCTGTCCCCAAGGAACTCAAGGCCGCCATCACCGTTGGCATCGGCCTGTTCATCGCCTTCATCGGCTTCGTCGATTCCGGCTTCGTCCGCGCCACAAAAGGCGGACCGCCGGTACAGCTCGGCAACGATGGTTCCATCACCTCTATACCGACCCTTGTTTTCATTGTCGGTCTGCTGGTCATGGGAATCCTCGTGGCCCGTAAGATCCAGGGCGGCCTCCTGATCGGAATCGTCGCCACCACGGTCCTCGCCGCCGTCGTCGAGGCCGTCATGCACATCGGGCCTGGCAGCGCCGCCAATCCCGGTGGCTGGCATCTCAACACTCCGGTACTGTCCGGCCAGCTGGTTTCCGCACCGGACTTCAGCCTGGTGGGCCACTTCGACCTCTTCGGTTCGTTCTCGCGGATCGGCGGCCTGGCGGCCACGATGCTGGTGTTCACCCTGGTGTTCACCAACTTCTTCGACGCCATGGGCACCATGACCGGCCTCGCCAAGAGCGCCGGCGTGGCATACAAGGACGGGACGTTCCCCAAGCTCAAGTCGGCCTTCATCGTCGAAGGCCTGGGCGCGGTAGCCGGCGGCGCGACGTCGGGCTCGTCCAACACCGTGTACATCGACTCCGCTGCCGGGATTGGCGAAGGCGCCCGCACGGGCCTGGCGTCGGTAGTCACCGGGCTGCTGTTCCTGGGTTCGATGTTCCTGACCCCGCTCACCAGCGTGGTTCCGCTCGAGGTCGCAGCCGCGGCCCTGGTGGTGGTGGGCGCCATGATGATGGCGCAGATCCGCGAGATCAAGTTCTCCAAGTTCTCCGTGGCCCTGCCCGCCTTCCTCACCATCGTCACCATGCCGCTGACGTACTCCATCGCCAACGGCATCGGCGTCGGATTCATCTCCTGGGCCGTGATCCATGCGGCATCGGGGAAGTGCAAGAAAGTCCATCCGCTCATGTGGGTGGTGACCGTGGGCTTCTTGGTCTACTTTGCCCGCGGGCCGATCAGCGCCCTCTTGGGATCATGACCGAGGGTAGCCGGCCAGGAGCGTAGCCGGCCATTGAGGCGGCGGTCCGGCCGCAAGTCACCGCAATGAATAGGCGTCCGCCGATCGTCCCCAAGCGCATAGCGCGGACGACGACGGCGGGCGGCGGTGGGGTGCGGCCGCTCCGCTAAGGACCGGGGTGGGAAATGAGAGGCCCGCCCCGGTCCTCTTCACGCAACGGGTTGCCCGTTTACCCGAAGCTCTCCTGTACAGACGCAAGGAATGAGAATATGAGGCAAGATCGCACACTGCCCCGGGCGGGTCTCCATTCCGGGACCTCGGTAAAGGAGGTGTTGCCATGCTGGATTTGATGCCTTCGCTGGGCACGTGGCGGCCCGCGGTCTCCGGGCAGCGATGCGCCGTCGCCACGATCGTGGCCGCGGGAGGTTCCGTGCCCCGGCCGCTCGGCACGTCCATGCTGGTTTCCGAACACGGCGACGTCCTTGGCAGCCTCTCTGGCGGCTGCGTGGAAGGCGCCGTGGTGGAGGCCGCGCTTCAAGCAATGCACGACGGCGGCAGCCGCCTTGAGTCGTTCGGCTACAGCGCCGAGGACGCGTTCGCCGTCGGGCTCACGTGTGGCGGCGAGCTGGAAGTCCACATCCAGCCGACCGGCGCCGCCGGGCTGGACCTGGATTGGTTGAACACCGTGAGCGGCTTGCAGTCCTCCCTGGCACTCATCCGCAGGCTCGACGCCGCGGGAGGCGCCGTCGTCGTTCCTGATCCGGCGCGTTTTTCCGCCGCAGGTTCACGGGAACTTTCGGCCCTTCTTGGCGGGGATGACGCCGTGATCCGCGCCGCTGCAGCCCAGCTCGAGCCACTCCTGCATGGCGGCCGCGCAGGGCTGGTGCGGCTCGCTCCGGCCGAAGGCTGCGGGGGCTCCGCGCCGGAAGCCGAACCCATTACCCTCTTCGTGGAAAGCCGCTTGCCCGCGGCCCGCATGCTGATCTTTGGCGCCAACGACTTCGGCGCGGCATTGCTCCCCGCCGGGAAACTCCTGGGTTACGAGGTCACTTTGTGCGATGCGCGGCCCGCGTTTTCGAGCCAGGGCCGTTTCCTCGCTGCAGACCACCTCGTCACCGACTGGCCGCACCGGTACCTTGCCGCAGAAGCAGCCGCCGGCCGGCTCGATTCCCGAACCGTGGTGTGCGTGCTGACCCACGATCCCAAATTCGATATTCCCCTGCTGGAAACAGCCCTCGCTTTGGACCTCGCCTATGTGGGAGCCATGGGTTCGAGGCGCAGCCACCGGCAGCGGATCGACGGACTTCTGGCTCGCGGCATCCCGGTCGAGGCCCTCGGACGCCTGCATTCGCCGATCGGACTGGACCTTGGTGCCGTCACTCCCGCCGAAGTGGCCGTTTCCATCACCGCCGAAATCCTCGCGTCCCGCGCTCCGAACCCGGCCTCTGCCTGGGGTTCGCTCAAGGACGGAAGCGGGCCGATCCATCAGACCAGTACCCCCGAACAAAGCAAGGTGACCCCATGGACATGAACACCATCGAGTCCGTGGTTGCCACCACGGATCCAGGCCAGTGGCGCGAGGGCGACGCTTGGCTCGCCGGCGGCACGGTCTTATTCTCCTACGGCAGTCCGGTGGGCAGCGAAGAGCCGCTCAAGCGGTTGCTCGATCTGGGGCAAGCAGGTTGGCCGGCCTTAACCGTGAGCGACGCCGGCATTGAGTTGGCCGCCATCTGCACCATCGCCGAGCTCTACGCTCTCCCGGTGTCTGACGCCGTGGCCGGCCGGAACTGGCCGGGACTGGGCCTTTTCCGCCCGAGCTGCGACTCTTTCGTGGCCTCCTTCAAGGTGTGGAACATGTCCACCGTTGGCGGCAATGTGTGCACTTCGCTCCCGGCCGGGCCGATGATTTCACTGTGCGCCGGCCTGGATGCCAGGGCCACCATCCTCGGCCGGCACGGCAGCAGCCGCACTGTTCCCGTGGCCGAGTTCGTCACCGGGGACGGGAAGAACTGCCTGGCACCCGGCGAGCTCCTGCGCAGCATCCAGCTGCCGGCGTCGGCCTTGGCGGCGACCGTCGCCTTCCGGCGGCTCTCGCTGAGCAATCTCGGGCGATCCGGGGTGCTGCTGATCGGAAGGCTCGACGCCGATGGCGGACTGGTCCTCACCGTCACCGCTGCCACTAAACGGCCCGTACAGCTGCGGTTCGCCGCCGCGGAGTTGCCGGACGCCGAGCGGCTGGCCGCCGCCGTCGGGCATTCAATCCCCACGGAGCTGTACCACGACGACATCCACGGGCTCCCGGAATGGCGCCGCGACATGACGTTCCGGCTCGCCGAGGAGATCCGCGCGGAACTGTGCGATCCGGTTTCAGGCGACGGACCGCTCACGGTCTCGGGCGATTTCTGGCCACCGCACGCCACCTCGCCGCAACCATCCACCCAACCCGCACAGAAGGAGGCCTGAGCATGGCAATCGAGATCAACGGAACAGCCACCGAGGCCGCACCCCGCCCGGGCCAGTGCCTTCGGACGTTCCTGCGCGAACAGGGAAACTTCGGCGTCAAGAAAGGGTGCGACGGCGGCGACTGTGGCGCCTGCACCGTCCACGTGGACGGTACGCCCGTGCACAGTTGCATCTACCCGGCCGTCCGCGCCGAAGGGCATTCGGTCACCACTATCGAGGGGTTGTCGAGCGGGGAAGAGCTGCATCCGGTACAGCAGCAGTTCCTGGAAAACCAGGGTTTCCAGTGCGGCTTCTGCACCGCCGGCATGATGATGACCGCCGCCACCTTCGACGAGGAACAGAAAGCCAACCTCCCCGAAACCTCAAGGGAAACCTGTGCCGCTGCACGGGTTACCGCTCTATCGCGGACGCCGTCTGCGGTAGTCACAATCATTCGCCCGACGGCGGTGCGGCGGGCGCGGCAGTCATGTCCAACTCAGGCCAGCTCGGCGACAACGTTCCCGCGCCTGCGGGACGCGCCGTCGTCACCGGCACCGCCCGCTATACGCTCGACGTCCCCGCGGAACAACTCCCGGGACTGCTGCATCTCAAGTTGCTGCGCTCGCCGCACGCGCACGCCCGGATTGTGTCCATCGATACGACGGCGGCCCTCGAAGTACCCGGCGTCGTCGCGGTTTTCACCCATGAGGACGCGCCGGCCCGGTTGTTCTCAACTGCCCAGCATGAGCTTTACACCGACGATCCCGACGACACCCGTGTCCTCGACAACGTGGTGCGCTTCATCGGCCAGCGGGTTGCCGCCGTCGTCGCCGAATCGGTGGGCGCAGCGGAAGCCGGGGCCCGGGCCATCAAGGTGGAGTACGAACTCCTGGACGCTGTCTTCTCGCCGCAGGATGCGGTGCTGCCCGGTGCACCCGCGATCCACGGGGAGAAGGACGGGGAAACGGCCCGGATATCCCGCCCACAGGACAACGTCGTGGCGGAGGTCCATTCCGAGCTGGGGAACGTTGAAGCCGGATTCGCAGCGGCCGACTTCATCCACGAGAACACGTACCAAACCCAGCGCGTTCAGCACGTCGCGATGGAAACGCACTGCTCCATCGCGTGGGTGGAACCCTCTGAGAAGCCCGGGGAAGAGCGGCTCATGGTGCGTTCCTCCAGCCAGGTCCCGTTCCTGGTCCGGCGCACCCTCGCCCGCGTCTTCGATCTTCCCGAAGACCGAATCCGCGTGGTGGCCGGCCGTGTGGGCGGCGGGTTCGGCGGAAAGCAGGAAGTCCTCACTGAGGACCTCGTGGCCATGGCGGCCCTCAAGCTCCGCCGGCCTGTGCAAGTGGAGTTCACCCGCACCGAGCAATTCACCGCCACCACCACACGCCACCCCTTCACCATCAAGGTCAAGGCCGGGACAAGCCGGGACGGCCACCTGACGGCGATGCAACTGGACGTGGTCACCAACACCGGTGCGTACGGAAACCACGCGCCAGGAGTGATGTTCCACGGTTGCGGCGAGTCCCTGGCCGTCTACAAATGCGCCAACAAGAAAGTGGATGCGCAGGCCGTCTACACCAACACGGTCCCGGCCGGCGCGTTCCGTGGCTACGGCCTGAGCCAGATGATCTTCGCGATCGAATCGGCCGTGGACGAACTCGCCGTTGGTATCGGCATGGACCCCCTGGAGTTCCGGCTCAAGAATATGGTCCGTCCCGGTGACGACATGCTCTCCACGAACCCGGAACCGGAAGAGGACGTGTTCTACGGGAGCTACGGCCTGGACCAGTGCGTGGCGTTGGTCCGGGATGCCCTCGAGCGCGGCGGCCAACGCTACCGGGACGCCGGGCTCGAAGATCTCGGTCCGGCGTGGGTCACGGGAGTCGGTTCCGCGCTGTCCATGATCGACACCGTTCCGCCTCGCGGGCACTTCGCCCACACGCGCGTTAGGCTCCTGCCGGACGGTACGTTCGAAGCCGCCGTCGGGACCGCCGAATTCGGCAACGGTACCACCACGGTCCACGCCCAACTGGCGGCAACCGCACTGTCCACCACCGCGGCGAACGTGGCCGTGCGCCAGTCCGATACGGATCTCGTGGAGCACGATACCGGCGCGTTTGGCTCAGCAGGCACCGTGGTGGCCGGGCAGGCGACCTTGCTCGCGGCGCAGGAACTCGCGCTGCGGATCCGGGCAGTGGCTGCCGGAATCGCGGGTGTTTCGGAGGCGGACTGCGTGCTCGAAGACGGCGCCGCGCGCTGCGGTGAGCGGGTCTTGGCGCTCGCGGACGTGCACGACGCCGCGCAGCAGCAGGGCGTGGAGCTCGCGACCGAGGGGCGTTGGGGCGGAACTCCGCGTTCGGTGGCCTTCAACGTCCATGGATTCCGGGTGGCCGTGAACACCGGAACGGGGGAGCTGAGGATCCTGCAGAGCGTCCAGGCGGCCGATGCCGGCGTCGTGGTCAATCCACGGCAATGCCGCGGGCAGGTGGAAGGCGGAATCGCCCAGGCGTTGGGTGTCGCTCTGTATGAGGAAGTCCGCGTGAACGACGCAGGTAAGGTCACCACCGACATTTTGCGGCAGTACCACATCCCTTCCTTCGCGGACGTGCCACGCAGCGAGGTCTATTTCGCGAAAACGAACGACCAGATGGGGCCGCTCGGTGCGAAGTCCATGAGCGAGAGCCCCTTCAATCCGGTGGCACCCGCGCTGGCCAACGCCATCCGGAACGCCACCGGGGTGAGGTTCGTGGCCCTCCCCATCGCCCGGGACAAGATCTACCTGGCGCTCAAGGACGCGGACGCCTCCACCCCCACCCAACTGGCTCGCATTTAATGTCGTTATGAGCCCTCATAACGACAACAACTGCTAGCTAGTTGGGGTGGTTAGTCGCCGAGGAGGTGCAGCTTGTCCTTCGTGTCCACGTCGGCTCCGTCGGCGAGGTCGCTGCAGTCGACGACGTCCACCAGCCCAGGGTGCGCTTTGAGGAAACGGCGTGCTCCGGCGTCGCCCACGGCGGACTCGGCGACGTCGGCACGGAGGCTGGCGTCGATGATCAAGGGGTGGCCGCGCCGGAGTTTTGTTGTGGTGCTGCCGTGGTGGACAGTGTCCGGGTATCCCGCTGCCGTCACACGGCCGGCTTGGTGCGCGGCCAGCAGCCGGGCGACGACGCCGGCGGTCAACCCGGGCTGGTCCACCAGAGTCACCATGACGCTGTGGCCGTGGGTAGCCGCCGCAACACCAGTACGAAACGAGCTGGACATGCCGGACGCCCACTCCGGGTTGTCCACCACGAGGTACCCGCCCAGGTCCGTCGTGCCTCGGACATCCTCGGCTCCGGCCCCGAGCACCACGACGACCTCGAGGCACCCGCCGTCGAGCAAGGTCTTGGCGAGTACCTCCACCAAGGTGTGGCCGCGGAAGGGCAGCAGCGCCTTGGGGCCGAGGCCCAGGCGCGTCCCTGCGCCGCCGGCCAAGAGCACACCAGTGGTGGGCACGGAGGTCGAATCGTTCATGGGGTTCACCCTATCCATGTGCCCCCGCGAGATCTCTAGGTTCACCTTGCATTCCAATATAGGTCTACCGAAAAAGGTTGAATATTACCCATGGGTAGGCCTTCTGGCAGGCTCCCATGGCCGATATTCTCTTATGGACTTCACGAGAGTCAGTGGTCATCGAAGGGGATGCAATGACGCATCCGCGGTGGAAAGAGGTTTTATGTCTGGCATTTTCGAAATCTTGACAGCGGGGGAGCAGTCGTTCCGTTTCCGGTTGAAGGCTGATGATGGAACAGTAGTGGCGGTATCGCCCAAGTTCCCGGATATAGCGGCCCTTGTGGCCGGTATCAACGCAGTCAGGGAGAATGCCGCCACAGGATTCGTGGTGGATCGCCGCTCGCTCGGAGCGTGACAGCAAATCGGCGGTAGTGCTCTAAGAGCACTACCGCCGATTCTTTTTTACAGCTGTTTAGGAGTCGCCCCCCGAACCGCCGGTGGTGCCGGCAGTCACGTCGAGGAGCTTGTACCGGTCAATGGCGTACGACGGCGCACCCGGGTCAACCTCGCCCCTCGCCGCGAGGAGTTGCAGGGCTTTCACGACGATGGAGTGGGTGTCGTTTTTGAAGAAGCGGCGTGCGGCCTGGCGGGTGTCGGAGAATCCGAAGCCGTCGGCGCCGAGGGAGGCGAATTCGTTGGGGATGAATTGGCGGATCTGGTCCGGGACGGCCTTCATGTAGTCGGTGACGGCGATGACCGGTCCGGTGGCGCCGGCGAGTTGCTGGGCGACGAACGGGGTGCGGGGTTCTTCGCCGGGGTTCAGGAAGGCGTGTTCTTCGGCGGCGAGTCCGTCGCGTCGGAGTTCGTTCCAGGAGGTCACGGACCACACGTCCGCGGAGACCCCCCAGTCCTGGGCGAGGAGTTTCTGGGCTTCCAGGGCCCAGGGGACCGAGACGCCGGAGGCCAGGAGCTGCGCGCGGGGCCCGTCGGTTTTCGCCGGGGCCAGCAGGTAGATGCCCTTCAGGAGGCCTTCGGTGTCGAGGTTCTCCGGTTCCGCGGGCTGGCTGATCGGTTCGTTGTACACGGTGAGGTAGTACATCAGGTTCCGGTCCTCGGAGTGTTCCCCGTACATGCGTTCGAGTCCGTCGCGGATGATGTGGCCGATTTCGTAGCCGTAGGCGGGGTCGTAGGTGATTACGGCGGGGTTGGTGGAGGCCAGGATGGGGGAGTGGCCGTCGGCGTGCTGGAGTCCTTCGCCGGTGAGGGTGGTCCGTCCTGCGGTGGCGCCGATGATGAAGCCGCGGGTCATCTGGTCCGCGGCGGCCCAGAAGGCATCGCCTGTGCGTTGGAAGCCGAACATGGAGTAGAACACGTAGATCGGCACGAGGGGTTCGCCGTGGGTGGCGTAGGCGGTGCCGGCGGCGGTGAAGGCCGCGACGGCGCCGGCTTCGTTGATGCCGGGGTGGATGAGCTGGCCCTGGGGGGATTCCTTGTAGGCCAGGACGAGGTCCCGGTCCACGGAGAGGTAGTTCTGGCCCTTGGGGTTGTAGATCTTCGCGGTCGGGAAGAACGCGTCCATGCCGAAGGTCCGGGACTCGTCCGGGACGACCGGGACGAAGCGGTTCCCGAAGTTTTTGTCCCGCATGAGGTCCTTCAGGAGCCTCACGAAGGCCATGGTGGTGGCGGCCTGCTGTTTGCCGGAGCCGCGCTTGGCGACCTCGTAGGACTTCGCTTCGGGCAGCACCACGGGGGTGTGGGTGGAGCGGCGTTCGGGCACGGAGCCGCCCAGGGCCGCGCGGCGGTCCATCATGTACCGGATTTCGGGGGCGTCCATGCCGGGGTGGTAGTACGGGGGACGGTACAGGTCGGTGTCGAGCTGCTCGTCGGTGATGGGGATGCGCAGGTGGTCGCGGAAGGCCTTGAGGTCTTCCATGGTGAGTTTCTTCATTTGGTGGGTCGCGTTGCGGCCCTCGAAGTGGGGTCCGAGTCCGTAGCCCTTGACGGTCTTGGCCAGGATCACGGTGGGTTTGCCCTTGAACTCGGCCGCGGCCTTGTACGCGGCGTAGACCTTGCGGTAGTCGTGGCCGCCGCGTTTGAGGTTCCAGATCTGCTCGTCGTCCAGGTCCGCGACCATGTCCTTGGTGGCCGGGGTCTTGCCGAAGAAGTGTTCGCGGACGAAACCGCCGGATTCGGCCTTGTAGGTCTGGTAGTCCCCGTCCACGGTTTCGTTCATGATCTTCACCAGGGACCCGTCGGTGTCCTTGGCCAGCAGCTCGTCCCATTCCCGGCCCCAGACGACCTTGATGACGTTCCAGCCCGCGCCGCGGAAGAACGCCTCCAGTTCCTGCATGATCTTCCCGTTGCCCCGGACCGGCCCGTCCAGGCGCTGGAGGTTGCAGTTGATCACGAAGTTCAGGTTGTCCAGGTTCTCGTTCGCGGCGAGCTGGAGCAGGCCGCGGGACTCGGGCTCGTCCATTTCCCCGTCGCCCAGGAACGCCCAGACCTGCTGGCCGGAGGTGTCTTTCAGGCCGCGGTCGTGCAGGTAGCGGTTGGACTGGGCCTGGTAGATCGCGTTCATCGGGCCGATGCCCATGGACACGGTCGGGAATTCCCAGAACGCGGGCATCAGGCGCGGGTGCGGGTAGGAGGAGAGGGCGTGGCCTTGTTTGGACTTTTCCTGCCGGAACCCGTCCAGGTCCTCCTCGGAGAGCCGGCCTTCCATGAACGCCCTGGCGTACATGCCCGGGGACGCGTGTCCCTGGAAGAAGACCTGGTCCCCGCCCGAGGGGTGGTCCTTGCCGCGGAAGAAATGGTTGAAGCCGACCTCGTACAGGGTCGCGGCCCCGGCGTAGGTGGAGATGTGCCCGCCCACCCCGATGTCCGCCCGCTGCGCCCGGTGCACCATCACGGCCGCGTTCCAGCGCATGTACGCCCGGTACCGGCGCTCGAACTCCTCGTTGCCCGGGAACGGCGCTTCCTGGTCCGCCGGGATCGTGTTCACGTAATCGGTGGTCGTCACCATCGGCACCCCCACCGACTGGGACCCCGCCCGCTGAAGCAGGCTGCGCATGATGAACTGCGCCCGCTCCGTGCCCTGCTCCCTGATCAACGCATCCAAAGACTCAACCCACTCGGCAGTCTCTTCCGGATCACGATCAGGCAGCTGGGAAGTCAACCCGCTAAGGATGTGTGAGGTCTCTTCTCCTGCAGCCACGTCCAACCTCTCTTCATTGAATGTCTGGGCGCTTACACTGTAGTGCGCGCTGAAACGTGCATATAAATTTCGTATTGTGAGAATAAAATTCTGTAATTCGAGATTAGCCATGCCTTCGCCAAGCGTCAATCCAGCGGGGCGGAGACTAGCGCCCACAAGGCCTCGCGGCCCCTACTCTGCCGTTTGTGACCGCCGTCGGGAGCGCAGCTCTTGACCAAAGGTGACCTAGCTCATACAGTTATTTCACTATTCAATAATTAGATTCCACGATGCGAAAAGCTTCAACTCCTCTCACAGCGTCTCGGAAGCCTAGTTGCAGCACCACAAAGAAGTGGAGATCCACGATGCAATCGACTCCCCCAGTCGGCGTCACAACGGCTCCGGAGCAGACCATACTGCCAGGCAGTTCGGTACATCCGTCCGTAGGAAATGAAACCCTGTGCGATGTAGCGTCCGTCGCAGCAGGCCGCACCATCAGCCCCAGCCTCTATAACCTCGACCTGGCCCCCACCAAGAAAGAGGGGAGGCGCTGGACCAGCTACAGCATCTTCACCCTCTGGGCCAACGACGTCCACAGCCTTGGCAACTACGCTTTCGCCATAGGCCTCTTTTCGCTTGGCCTGGGCGGGTGGCAAATCCTCGTGGCCCTCGGCATCGGCGCGGTTTTGCTGTTCACCCTCTTGACCTTCTCCGGCTTCATGGGCCAGAAGACCGGAGTCCCCTTCCCCGTGATGAGCCGGATCAGCTTCGGTATCCGAGGCGCCCAGCTGGCCAGCCTCGTCCGCGGGGCGGTGGCCATCGCCTGGTTCGGAATTCAGACATACCTTGCCTCCGTGGTGCTCCGCGTCATGCTTGTCGCCATGTTCCCCGGACTCAAGGACATGGACGCCAACTCGATCCTGGGCCTGTCCACCCTTGGCTGGATCGCCTTCGTATCGCTCTGGATTGTCCAGTTGGTCATCGTCAGCTTCGGCATGGAAATGATCCGCAAGTACGAGGCCTTCGCCGGCCCCATCATTCTCGCCACCATGCTGGCCATTGCCATCTGGGTCTTCGTGGAGGCCGGGGGCGCCATCCAATGGTCCGGCATCAAGGGCCTCGAAGGAGGGGAGATGTGGCGCACGATCTTCGCCGGCGGCGCGCTGTGGGTCTCCATCTACGGCACCTTCGTGCTGAACTTCTGCGACTTCACCCGTTCCTCGGTGACCAAGAAGTCGATCGTCCGCGGCAACTTCTGGGGCATCCCCATCAACATGCTCCTGTTCGGCGCAATCGTGGTCATCATGGCCGGTGGCCAGTACAAGATCAACGGCAAAATCATTGAAAGCCCCTCGGACATCGTGCAGAGCATCCCGAACACGCTCTTCCTCGTGCTGGCCTGCCTTGCCCTGCTGATCCTGACCATCGCAGTGAACCTCATGGCGAACTTCGTGGCACCCGTCTACGCCCTGACCAACCTCTTCCCCAAGCACTTGAACTTCCGCAAGGCAGCCTGGGTCAGCGGTACCATCGGTCTGGTCATCCTGCCGTGGAACCTCTACAACAACCCCCTGGTGATCGTGTACTTCCTGGGCGGACTCGGCGCGCTGCTCGGCCCGCTGTTCGGCGTCGTCATGGCCGACTACTGGCTCCTGCGCCGCGGCAAGGTCAACATTCTTGACCTCTACACGGACCACCCTTCGGGCACCTACTTCTACAAGCGCGGCGTCAACCCCCGGGCGATCGCCGCAATGGTTCCGGCCGCCGTCGTCGCCATCCTCATTGCGTTCGTTCCCGCTCTGGAGGCCGCGGCACCGTTCGCTTGGTTCTTCGGCGCAGGCATCGGGGCGTTGTGCTACTACTTGTTCGCGGACAAGAAACAGCAGCACACCGACGTCTCCGGCGAGCCGATCGCCGTCGTCAGCAACCACTAATACTCAACTGACACGCAGTTGTTGTCGTTTTCGCCCGTCAAAACGACAACAACTGCGTGGGCCCACACCGCCAGGGTTCCCTGGCCGAGCTTGCGAGGCGAGGGAGGCGGTGGGGATCAGTTGGGCTAACCGGGCTACCCGGCTATCAGGCCACCCAATCCAGGAGGAACACATGCGCATCCTCGTCGCAAACGTCAACACCACCCAATCCATGACCGACTCCATCGCAGCCCAGGCGCGAAGCGTCGCGGCTCCCGGCACCGAGATCATCGGCATCACCCCGCGGTTCGGCGCCGATTCCTGCGAAGGAAACTTTGAAAGCTACCTCGCCGCCATCGCCGTGATGGACCGCGTGGTCAACTACACTGAACCGTTCGACGCCGTCATCCAGGCCGGCTATGGCGAGCACGGCCGCGAGGGACTCCAGGAGCTCCTGGACGTTCCGGTGGTCGACATCACCGAGGCCGCGGCCAGCACCGCTATGTTCCTCGGCCACAAATACTCCGTGGTCACCACTTTGGACCGCGCGGTCCCGCTCATCGAAGACCGCCTCAAGCTCGCCGGGCTGGATGACCGCTGCGCCTCCGTCCGCGCGAGCGGCATGGCCGTCCTGGAACTCGAGGAATACCCGGACCGCGCAGTCGAAGCCATCGTGGAACAAGCTGAACGAGCCGTGCGCGACGACAAAGCGGAAGTCATCGTCCTCGGCTGCGGCGGCATGGCGGGCCTTGACGAGCAGATCCGCCAACGCTGCGGCGTTCCGGTGGTGGACGGCGTCGCCGCCGCGGTGACCATCGCCGAGTCGCTCGTCCGCCTGGGACTGTCCACGTCCAAGGTCCGGACCTACGCCACACCGCGTCCCAAGACCGTCATAGGCTGGCCCCTGACCACAACGGACACGACGACGGCGGATGCTCCCGCCGCGCACTAGCTCAACAAACAGGAGAACCGCGTGAGCGAAACCATCCCTACCCGGCCCCGGGTCGCCGTCGTCACCGGAGCCGGTTCCGGGATCGGGCGGGCAGTCGCCCGGCTTCTGTTGGCCGATGGCTACCGCGTTGCCCTCGCCGGACGCCGGGAAGCGCAGCTTCTCGAAACCGCCGACGGCCACCCCGAGGCGCTTACGGTGCCGTGCGATGTAACGGTGCCCGACGACGTCGCGCGCCTTTTCGCGGCTGCCCGCCAGTGCTGGGGCAGGGTTGATGTCCTGTTCAACAATGCGGGCATCTTCGGCCCTTCCGGCGGCGTCGACGAGATCAGCGTGGCCGACTGGGATGCGACTCTGGCCGTGAATGTCACCGGCTCCATGCTGTGCGCGGCCGAGGCCGTGCGCACCATGAAGTCGCAGGAACCCCAAGGCGGCCTCATCATCAACAACGGCTCCATCTCCGCCCATTCACCGCGGCCATTGTCCGTCGCGTACACCGTGAGCAAGCACGCCATGAGCGGCCTGACCAAGAGCATCGAGCTGGACGGGCGTGCGTTCGGAATTACCTGCGGGCAGATCGATATCGGCAATACCCGCACCGAGATCATGGACACCATAGGCGTAGGCTCGGGTGCGCTCCAGGCCGATGGAAGCCGGCGAGTGGAGCCCATGTTTCCTGTGGAGGATGCTGCCCGCGCTGTGCTCATGATGGCCAACATGCCCGCGTCGGCCAATGTTGGTTCCGTAGTGGTGACCGCCGCCGGAATGCCGTTCGTGGGCCGCGGCTAGCTGGCTGCGGCTCGAAGCCCGATGCTGCTAGAAAATCGACCAGCCTGTGCGGGTGGTGAACTCATCCAGGGCGGCAATGCCTGCCAGTGAATTCCCGGATCGTCCCAGGCCGGGGCTCCAGACACAGATGGTGCATTTGTTGGGTACCACGGCCACTATGCCGCCACCCACCCCGCTTTTTCCAGGGAGTCCCACGCGGTAGGCGAATTCGCCGGCGGCGTCGTATGTGCCGCACGTGAGCATCACTGCGTTGATTCTCTTTGTCTGGGACGGGGACAGAAGCGCCGTGCCGTTCCCGCGCAGCCCGTTGTTGGCCAGGAACCTGCTCGCGAGGGCCAAATCAGTGCAGCTCATTTCAAGCGCGCACTGGTTGATGTATGCCTCGAGGACCGAGTCCACGGGGTTTTCGAGGTTTCCGTAGCTTGCCAGGAAGTGTGCCAGCGAGGCGTTGCGGTGACTGTTCGCCGCCTCTGAAGCAGCTACCTCGGGGTCGGCGTCGATAGAGTTGTTGCCGCTTTCTTGCCGGAGCAATTCCCGGACGGGTGATGGCGAGTTGCCCACGATGCTGAGCAGCCTGTCGGTGACAACCAGGGCGCCGGCATTGATGAACGGATTCCGCGGAATTCCGTCTTCGTGTTCCAGCTGCACCAAGGAATTGAACGGATTGCCGGAGGGCTCCCGGAACACGCGCTTCCAGATCCGGTCGCCATCCCCGGCGAGCACCAGGGCGAGGGCGTAGACCTTGGAAATGCTTTGGATGGAGAAAGGTACGTCGGCGTCTCCGGAGGAGAACACGTCGCCGCTGGCCGTTGCCACGGAAATGCCGAATTGCCTGGTATCCACCGCGGCCAGGCTCGGGATGTAGTCTGCAGGCGCTCCCTGGCCGAGCAAGGGCTGAACCGTGCCGACAATGTCGTCAAGGAGATTCTGGAGGTCCATGTTTCTTAGTGCCGTCCTTCGGGGTGTGTCCACCGACTGAGCTGAAGATGCGCGAGCAGCCGTTGCCCTGCCGAGTAGATATCGATGCCGCTCCACTTTCCCACGCCGCGCTCACAGCCATGAACATTACGCGCACTCTGCCGGCCCGGAGCCCACAGCGTGGGTTCAGGATCTTCGCAGACAAGGAGCAGCATCACTGCCACATGATTCCACATTGTGAAATTTGAATTTCCCCTTATGGAATGGTGTGAGCGGGATTACATTGAATTCATCCCCGAAATCGGGGGCTGTTCCCAAACTGATTGGTTCAGATCAATGAAGTTCCCAGACTCTGCGGCGCTGAAGGCGAGTTCGGCCCCGCGGAAGAAGAAGCCACTGTACAAGTCGCTCTTCTTCCAAATTCTGATCGCCGTCGTCGCAGGTGTACTCATCGGCCATTTCTGGCCGAATATCGGGTCCGCCCTCCGGTCACTGGGCGATGGTTTCATTCAACTCATCAAGATGATCATCGCTCCGCTGATCTTCCTCGTGATCGTCACGGGAATCTCGGCAGTGGGCGACGTCAAGGCGGTCGGAAGGGTCGGGGTCAAGGCACTCCTGTACTTCACCGGCGCCACGCTTTTTGCCCTGGTCTTCGGCCTGATCGTGGGAAACCTCGTTCAGCCCGGCGCCGGACTCCACATCGATCCCAGCACGCTCTCCCAGGATGCGCTGAACGCAAAGACCGGGACGGCGCCGCCCAAGGATGCGGCTTCCTTCCTCCTGGACATCATTCCCACCTCTGTGGCCGGCGCGTTCGCCAGCAACAGCCTGCTCCAGGTCCTGTTCTTCTCGGTCTTCTTCGGCGCGGCAATCGTCGTCATCGGACGCGAGCGCTGCCTACCGGTCATCAGCCTCATGGAAACCGTCCTGGAACTGATCTTCAAGATCATGTCCTGGATCATGAAGGTGGCGCCCATCGGTGCCTTTGGCGCCATGGCGTTCATCATCGGCCAATACGGACTCGACACCCTCGGGACCTATGCGCTCCTGATCGCCTCCTGTTACGGGGCGGCCATTGTCTTCATCGGCCTGCTGTTCCTCGTCGCCTGGAGCTTCGCCCGGGTGCCCCTATGGCAGTTCCTGAAGTACACCCGTGAGGAATTCCTGCTCGCACTGGGCACGGCATCCACCGAGGCGGTCATGCCCCGCATCATGACCAAGCTGACCAACGCCGGTTGCTCCCGGGCCACCACCGGCCTGGTTGTCCCCACGGGCTACTCCTTCAACCTCGACGGCGCCGCGATCTACCTTTCGATCTCGCTGTTGTTCCTGGCCCAGGCCTTCGGCCACCACCTCGACCTGGGGCAGCAGTTGGCAGCCCTCGGTGTCCTGCTCCTGACGTCCAAGGGCATGGCGGGCGTCCCGGGCTCGTCCTTCCTGGCTCTCTCGGCAACGGCCGCTGCACTAGGCATCTTCCCGGTTGCCGGCGTCGCGCTGCTCCTGGGTGCCGACCGCCTCATGGACTCCATGCGCGTCGTCGTCAACCTCCTCGGCAACTGCGTGGCTACGTTCGTCGTCGCGAAATGGGAAGGCCAGTTCGACCGGTCGGTCATGGTCCGCGCCTTCAACGGTGAAATCACCAACGAGGATTCCGCCATCATGCTCGGAGCCGAAGACGTCTTCGAGGAACAGGAAATCGAGCGCCTCAGCGAAGGACGCGAGCCTTCGCCGAAGTTCCGGGGCGGCCCGAACCCCGACGCGATTCCGCAGTTCGAAATGATCAAACCGGGCCAGCACCGGAGCCCCTCCGTCAGCCCGGACTAGGCACCACGCACCATCCCAGTTGATCGCCCCACGGCGCCGCCGTGGGGCGATCAACCATTTAAACGCTCAGAGCAGCGGCAGCAGCTCCGACAAATCCGCGCGCAGGCCCGACGCGGCTACCCGGCCGGCGTCGACGGCGGCGGACCACTCCAAGCGGCCGGTTACCATCTCCAGCCAAGTGGCGGCGTCGCACTCTATGACGTTCGGCGGGGTGCCGCGCGTATGCCGGGGTCCCTCCACGCACTGGGTGACCCCGAAAGGCGGCACCCTGACTTCAACCGAGTTGCCGGGGGCGCGGGCGGTGAGTTCCTCCAGCGAGTAACGCACCGCGGTGGCCAGCACAGTGCGCGACGGCGGCGTCCCGTGCCCGACTTCTTGCCCGACGGCGGCCTGCCATGCGGCCAGTGCCGCGCGGCCTTCCTCAAGGTCGATCCGGCGTCGTGCAATTGCCATAGTTCGCCAGTTCCAATCAGTCCAGCAGCGCCGAAACGGCGTGGCCCAGGCGGATCCTGCCGACCGAGTGGCCACCACCGAGGACGGGCTCCACGACCTTTTCGAGCACGCTCGAGACACCGGGAATATCGACGGCGCCGGCAACCGCGAGAAGCGTGAGTCCAACCAGGGTGGCTGCGCGGGGGTTCCCGTCCAGGATCTTCACTGCGACAGAGGCGCCTGTGGGGGTTGCCAGGACCAGGACACCTTCGGCTCCGCCCTTGGCAAGCACTTCGAGTTCGTCCATGACGATGGTGTTCGCCTCGCCGCGGCCTTGCACTGCCCACGGGTAGTCCAGCATGGATGTGGCAATGGTTGCCGCGCGGGCGTTGGAGCTCTGGTCCCGCGGGGCCTGTGCCAGGCGCGAGTACGCCCGCGCCAGCCCGGTCAGGGAAAGCGCGGCGACGGGTGCTCCGCATCCATCAATGCCGAGGTGGGCGATTTTCTCGCCGCTGTATTCCTCGATGACGGTCCGCACGCGCTGTTGCAAGGGATGGTTGGGCTCCAGGTAACTGTGCGTGTCCCAACCGTTCTCGGTGCAGGCCCACAGGAACGCAGCGTGCTTGCCTGAACAATTGGAAGCCAACTTGGACTTGCCGTGCTCGGAACGGATCAACCAATTGCGGGCAACTTCGTCCTGCGGCCACACCGACGGGCATTGCAACTGTTCTTCCCGGACGCCTGCCGCTTTCAGCATGCCTTCCACCACGTCCATGTGATCCAGCGAGCCCACATGGCTGGCACACGCCAAAGCCACCTGGGCGCCGCGCAGGGGCACCCCCGACTGCATCGAAGCTAGAGCTTGGAAAGGCTTGAGCGCAGAGCGGGCGTAGATGGGCGTCGTGATGTCGCCGAGCTGGGTCACCACCGCGCCGTCACCGGAAAGAACCACTGCGGAACCGATATGGCGCGATTCGATGAAGCCGCTGCGTTCGATCACTGCCAGCTCGACGGCGGACTCAACGCTAAAGGTTTCATGCGAACTCAAGGGCATGATGCAAGTCTAGGGCGAAGGAACCACCTTCCCGGGCTACTCCACGGTCACCATAACGGACTGCCATCCCGAGGCGCCGTCAGGCACGGGACCCGCCCGCTTTTCAGTCTGCAGTTCGCCGGTTCCGTCCGTGGCCCGGACCTTGATGTAGTGGGGTCCCGGAGTGGCGTCCCAAGTGAAGGACCACTGCCGCCACGTGACGACAGATGCCTCCGCGGCGAGGGTGGCTTCGGCCCATGGGCCGTTGTCTATCTGGACCTCCACCTTCTTGATGCCACGGGTCTGGGCCCAGGCCGTGCCGCCCAAGGCGACCCTGCCGGCAGGCACTTTGGCGAAGGACTTGGGAACTTCAAGCCGGGCCATGGTCTTGATGGGACCCCGCTCGGACCAGCCGCGGGTGGTCCAGTAGGCCTTGTTGTCGGCGAATCGGGTGACTTCCAGGTCCACCACCCATTTGGTCGCGGAGACGAAGCCGTAAAGACCCGGAACCACCATGCGCACGGGGTAGCCGTGTTCCAGCGGGAGGGGTTCGCCGTTCATGCCGATGGCCAGGATGGCGTCCCGGCCATCTTGGAGCACTTCCAGCGGAGTGGAGGCGCTGAAGCCGTCGATCGAGGTGGAGAGGATCATGTCCGCTCCGGTTTTGGGACGCGCTTGTTTGAGTGCGTCGCGGATGGGCATGCCCAGCCATTTGGCGTTGCCGGCCAGGTTTCCGCCCACGGGGTTGGACACGCAGGTGAGCGACACATGGGTTTCGATCAGTTGGGCGTCGAGCAGATCCTGAAAGGTCAGCCGGACCTCTTGTTCCACCAGCCCGTGGATCCTCAGCTCCCAATCCTGGGCGTTGATCTCCGGCACGCTGAGGGCGGTGTCGATCCTGTAGAAGTCCTTGGCCAGGGTGAGCCAGGGGGTGACTCCCGGCGTCGGGGACTGGACGCCCGCGGGGACGGGAGCAGCCGGCCGGGCCGGAGCCGGGAGTTTCAACGAATCCCGTGCCTTGGCCACATTGCTGCGTGCGGCACTCAGGAACCGACCGCCGCCGGCTGCGATGGCCGCTGCGGCAACGGTGATACCCGTGGCGGCGAAGAAAGTTCGGCGCGTCGTGGCGGGACGTTCGATGCCTTTGGCCGCGGTGTCCGCAGGGGCTTCCGGGAAGGACCTCAGCCGCCAGAGCCGCGCCACCAAGAGACGGAGGACAATGAGCCCAGCCACAGTGCCGATCAGGCTCGGTATGGAATCCACGGGCTTCACGCTGGCCCGGGTCACCACGGCAGCCACAATCACCGCACCCATGCCGAGAACGCCCAATACACCGAGGGCCCAGTTGCGGAAGGCCACGACGCCCAGCACGCAAGCCAGCGCGAAGATGGTCAGGCCCATGCCCACAAACAGAGCGGCCTTGTCATTGGTGCCGAACGTGGTCACGGCAAAGTCCTTCATCCACGGCGGCGTGAAGTCGATGAACGTGGACCCCAGCGCAATAACAGGAGTAGCCCGGGCCGTAAAGAAGGCGCCGATCAGTTCCGCAACGGAAAGTACGACGGCGGCAGCGGCCACCCCGGCCAGTGCAGCCAATGCGGTGGGTCCCCTGAGCCAGTTCCTGAGCTTGTTCATGCAGGTTGTTCGTAGCCGGAGGTCTCCGAGATGGGTTGGACATGCTCAGCGTCGGAGATGGGGAGTGGGCATATCAGCGTTATGTCCATTGCTCATGGCCAAGGGTGGGCATGCTCCGTCCTGGTCCCGCGGTCTGGGTTGGACATGCCCTGCGCTGGGGGTGGGGTATGGACATGCCCTGCGTTGGAGGTGCGGTACGGACATGCCCTGCGTTGATGCTCAGGAGTGGGCATATCACTGTCATGTCCATCGCTCATGGCCAGGGGTGGGCATGCTCCGTCTTGGTCCCGCGGTGTGGGTTGGACATGCTCCCTCTTGGCTGTCAGGAATGGGCATATCACTGTTATGTCCATTGCTCGTTACGAAGGGTGGGCATGCTCCCTCTTGGTCCCGCGGTGTGGGTGGGCATGTCCAATGGTGGAGACAGCTTAGGAGCCTGCCCCCGCACAAAGTACCCTTGAAGACTGTGAAGGTACTCGTCATTGGCCCCGGGGGCCGCGAACACGCAATTGTCCGCTCCTTGCTCAAGGATCCCAACGTTTCCGAGGTCCATGCGGCTCCGGGAAACGCGGGCATCGCCAAGCTGGTCCCCACGTACGCGATCGACGGGAACAACCCCGGCGCCGTCGCTGCGCTTGCGACAAAGTTGGCGGTTGACCTGGTTGTGGTCGGCCCTGAAGCCCCACTCGCGGCGGGCGTATCCGACGCTGTCCGCGAAACCGGCATTCCGGTGTTTGGCCCGAGCAAGGCCGCGGCGCAGCTCGAAGCCTCCAAAGCGTTCGCCAAGGAAGTCATGGCCGAGGCCGGCGTGCCCACCGCCATGGCCCGCGTGGCAACAAACGCTGCAGAGGCAGCTGACGCACTGGACACTTTCGGCGCTCCGCATGTCGTCAAGGATGACGGACTGGCCGCCGGCAAGGGCGTCGTGGTCACCAATGACCGCGAGGAAGCACTCGCCCACGCTCAGGCTTGTTTCGACGCTGGCGGAACCGTGGTGATCGAGGAGTTCCTGGACGGACCCGAGGTCTCCCTGTTCGTCCTGTGCGATGGCCGCACCACGGTGCCGCTGTCCCCGGCACAGGACTTCAAGCGGATTTTCGACAATGACGAAGGCCCCAACACCGGTGGCATGGGCGCCTACACCCCGCTCGAGTGGGCGCCTGAAGGCCTGGTGCAGGAAGTCATCGACCGGGTGGCCCAGCCGACCGTGGACGAGATGGCCAGCCGCGGAACTCCGTTCGTCGGCGTCCTCTACTGCGGCCTGGCCCTGACTTCCCGCGGCACGCGCGTCATCGAATTCAACGTCCGTTTCGGCGATCCCGAAACCCAGGCGGTCCTGGCCCGGCTCAAGACCCCGCTCGGCGCACTCATGCTGGCAGCCGCCAAGGGCGAACTGGACCAGGCTGAAGAGCTGCGCTGGTCGAAGGAGTCGGCCGTCGCCGTCGTCGTTGCCGCCGAAAACTACCCGGACACTCCCCGCACGGGGGACCGCATCCGCGGCCTGAACAAGGTTGACGCGCTGGAAGGCGTCCACGTCATCCACGCCGGCACCAAGCTGGACGAAGAAGGCCGTCTTGTTTCCGCCGGCGGCCGCGTGCTGGCGGTTGTCGCGCTGGGCACCGACCTCGTGGAGGCCCGCGAGCGGGCTTACGACGGCGTGGAGCTGGTCCAGCTCGACGGCGGACAGTTCCGTACCGATATCGCCGGCAAGGCAGCCCGCGGCGAGATCCACGTGGTCTCCCCGGCCACCGGCTCCATCCCGAATGTGAAGGCCTGAACCATGCCTGAAAACAACGCAAACGGCCTGCAGACCGAAACCCTCGACCTCCCGGGGTGGAAGCACTTCTACTCGGGCAAAGTCCGCGACCTCTACGTCCCGGCAGATGATCTCAGCGGGGCCGAATCCGGCCAGGACCGTGTCCTGGTAGTGGCAAGCGACCGCATCAGCGCCTACGACCACGTCTTGAGCAGCGAGATCCCGGACAAGGGCCGGGTCCTCACTCAATTGAGCCTGTGGTGGTTCGAGCAGCTTGGCGTGGAGCACCACGTCCTGGCGTCCACGGTCGCCGAGGGTGTGCCCGCAGAAGTTGAGGGCCGCGCGATGATCTGCAAACGGCTGGAGATGTTCCCCGTGGAATGCATCGCCCGCGGGTATCTCACGGGTTCCGGCCTGGCCGAGTACCGCCAATCGGGCACCGTCTGCGACATCCCCTTGCCCGAAGGCCTGGTTGACGGCTCGCGCCTCGGGCACGCTATCTTCACGCCTTCTGCCAAGGCTGAAGTCGGCGAGCACGACGAGAACATCACCTACGACGACGTCGTCGCGATGGTGGGCGACGATATCGCCGCACGCCTGAGCGAACTCACGTTGAAGATCTACACCCGCGCGGAAGAGATCGCCCGTGGCCGCGGCATCATCCTGGCCGACACGAAGGTTGAGTTCGGCATCGATGTCAACACAGGTGTCATTACCCTGGGCGATGAGGTCCTGACTCCGGATTCCTCACGTTTCTGGGACGCGTCCACCTACGAGCCGGGCAAGGCGCAGCCATCGTTCGACAAGCAGTTTGTGCGTGACTGGCTGACCTCTGCGGAGTCGGGCTGGGACCGCTCGAGTGACACCCCGCCGCCCGCGCTGCCGGCCGACGTCGTGGAGAAGACGCGCACCCGCTACGTGGAAGCCTACGAGAAGCTGACCGGCCGGACTTTCGTCTGACTCGTCACTAGCTCGCGCGGGAAGACTTCGCGTTCTCGCCATGGCCAGACGCCGCCCGACGTTCCGCCAGCCGGATCTCCAGTACGGAGTCCATGGCCTGCTGGACGCGGTCGGCTGCGCCCGCGGCGGTGAAGTCGCGCTGGGCTTCTTCAAGGTGGACCAGTGCGTCTGTGTTTTCCCCGGCAGCCTTGAGTGCCTTGCCGAGGAGGAAAGCGACCTCACCTGCAGTGTGCCGGGCGAGGACATCGCGGTCCGAGTGGATTTCGCGCAGCTTGGTGATGGCGGCCGGGATGTCCCCCGTCAGGTAGAGCCAGCGGGCGCGGATAAAGGCAACTTCCAGCTGGTCCGTCTTGTTTCCGCCCACAATCGACAGGGCGAGTTCAGCGCGTTCGATGGCCGAGAGCGTCTCCGGCTCCACGATTCCCGAGGAGAGCCGCACAGCCGCCGATGCCTTGTTGAATCGGGCCCACAGCTCAATGTCATTGGCGGGGGAGAGCAGCTTCGCGGCGCGCTCGTGATGCTTGATGCCTTCCACATAGTCGTGGCGCATGAAGGCCACGTTTCCCACCACCCAGGCCACTTCGCCTGCGAGTTGCGACATCGAATGGTCGTCCATCTGGTTGTTCATGGCCTGGCAATATGTCCAGGCCTCGTCCAACCTGCCGCTCTCCGCCAGTGCCCCGATCAGCGCCCGGTGCGCCCCGATGATCAACGTTGAGCCCTTGGGCAGCTGCTCGGAAAGCCTCACGGCCTCCTTGGCGTGCTCGACGGCGGTGGCCAGCTGCCCTTGTCCGTGGCAGACAGCGGCAAGCATCTGCCGGGCACGGACTCCCAGGCCCGCGGATTCCGTGGCCATGGGATGTTCCAGGAGATGCTGGATGATCTGCTGGCATTCCTTCAACTGCCCCTGCTTCATGAGGCATTCGGCCTGCATGTAGGTCATGTTCCACCAGGCGCTGGTGTTCTTTGCCTCGAGCGCGATTTGGGCGGCGGTTGATGCGTGGCTTGCGGCAAGCGGGTAGTCCCTGAGGTCCCAGGCTTGCCTCGCGTACAGCCCGGCAAGCACGTATTCGGCGTCACTGACGGATACGGGCTGGCTCCAGGCTTCCAGGGCTTTTGGTGCCAGTTCCAAACGGCGGGCGAGTTCTTCGATGACTTCGGCCGTGGGCTCCCGCCGGCCCGTTTCAAGAAGCGAAATGTAGCTGGGCGAGTAAAGGTCCCTGCCCAATTCAGCCTGGGTCAGCCCGCGTTCGAGCCGTTCGGCACGGAGCTTTTCTCCGAATCCGTTCCCCACAGGTTCCTCCTAGAGGCTGGTCTTTGCACTGTCTTTACATCTAAAGCTTGACAGTCGCTGTGGAAAACATTTTACAATGAATGTCAACAGGGACCGCGAAATTTCCGTAACGAATCCGACTCGCATTGAGGAAAAATTATGTTGAAGAAGATTGCTGCAGCAGTGGCCTTGGCCGGCGCTCTTGCATTCTCCGCCGCGGCGCCAGCCGTGGTTTCCGCAGCCCCTGTGGCAGACACCGTCAGCACGGTGCTCAGCATTGGTAACTGGCCTGACCCGATGAGGATCTCGCAGGCTATCGGCAACTGGCCCGATCCGATGGTGGTGAGGCCGATGATTGGTAACTGGCCTGATCCCATGAGGGTCTCGCAGGCTATCGGCAACTGGCCCGATCCCGTGTAGCTGAGGCTCGACGGCGGCTCCCGGAGATCCCGGCAGCTGCTGGATAATTCAAATGAAGTGAAGAAGTCCCCGGTTGTCTGAAATCGACACACCGGGGATTTCTTTGCGCGACGATCCGCGTGGTCCGTGATATACCCCCAAGTCATTGTGCCGGGGTTGTTAACAACACTTGTCTCTAAACACTGGGCGGGTGAGGAAAACCGGTCATGGGAATGTTTTTCCGGTTTTCCCGGCCCCCCGAAAAGCTCGTTAAATAAAGTAGAAGACCTTCCGAGTGGAAGGTCTTCTACCAATTGGTCGGGATGACAGGATTTGAACCTGCGACCTCTTCGTCCCGAACGAAGCGCGCTACCAAGCTGCGCTACATCCCGATCCGCTGCGAAAGCAACTGTTCAAGAATAGCCGATCCCTCCCCGGATGCGAAATCGAAGGAAGCCCCGCTAGCGAACAACTGCCTCAGACCAGCGAGTCCTTCCAAGCGCCGTGTAAGCGGGCGAAGCGTCCTCCTCCGCCGATGAGTTCGGCCGGCGTGCCGTCTTCCACGATGCGTCCCTCGTGCACCACCAGCACCCGGTCTGCGGTCTCCACGGTGGAGAGCCGGTGGGCGATGATGATCGCGGTGCGCTCGGAGTCCGTTCCGGACAGCAGGCTGCCGAGGCCGGCCTGCACCAGCCGTTCGGAGGGGATATCGAGCGAAGATGTCGCCTCATCCAGGATGAGTACTGCCGGGGCCGCAATGAATGCCCGGGCAAAGCCGATCAACTGCCGTTGCCCGGCGGAGACCCGGCCACCGCGCTTGTTAACGTCGGTGTCGTAGCCGTCAGGCAAGGCGGAGATGAAGTCATGTGCCCCTACTGCCCGGGCAGCTTCTTCAATGTCCGCACGTGTAGCCTCGGGCCGCCCCAAGGCGATGTTGTCCGCCACGGAACCGCTGAAGAGGAACGCTTCCTGGGTGACCATCACGACGGCGCGGCGCAGGTCCGCCGTCGAGAGCTCCCGGAGGTCGACGCCGTCGAGGGTCAAGGATCCTTCGGTGACGTCGTAGAAGCGGGCGATGAGCTTGGCGAAGGTCGATTTGCCGGCACCGGTCTGTCCGACGAGCGCTATGGTCTGTCCGGCGGGGATGTGAAGATCCAGCTTGGGGACAACCACCTTGCCGTTGCCGTAGCCGAACTCCACGCCACGGAAGTCGATTTCGCCGCGGGCATGGGGCAAGGGCACGGGGTTCTTGGGCGGCCGGACCGTGGGAACTTCTTCGAGCAGTCCGGACACCTTCTCGAGCGCGGCCTGGGCGCTCTGGAAGGAGTTGTAGAACATGGCCATCTGGTCCACGGGTTGGAAGAAGCGTTTCGTTGAAAGGATCAATGCCAGGAGCACGCCCACCGCCAGGTCTCCGGAGAGCACCCTGAAGCCTCCGAACAGCAGGACCACTGCCACGCACACGTTACCGATGAGGACCAAGCCCGGTTGGAAGACGCCGTTGAGATTGATGGAGCGGACCGTGACTTTGCGGTAGTCCTCGGAGAGTTCGCCATAGCGCTGGGCGTTCTCCGGCTCCTTGCGGAAGGCCTTGATGGCCCGGATGCCGGTCATGGTCTCCACGAAGTGCACAATCAGCCTCGCGGACACCACCCGTGATTCGCGGAAGGCGATCTGCGAGTGCTTCTGGTACCAGCGGGCCAGGAAGTACGCGGGCACGCCCGTGGCGAGCATGAGGAGCCCGCTGCGCCAGTCGAGGGCAAATACGGTAAATGCCGTGAAAAGCATGAACAGGATCCCGGAAGCCAGCGAGCTGACGCCCGAATCGAGGAGTTCACGCAGCGCCTCAAGATCCGAAGTCTGGCGCCCGATGATCCGGCCCGAGGTGTACTTCTCGTGGAACTCCAAGCTGAGCCGTTGGGTGTGCCGGAAGACCCGCAGCCGCAAGTCAAGGAGCATGGATTGGCTCAGCTTCGCCGTGGAAGTGACGTAGAGTGCCGTCAAAATCGCCGTTGCGACGGCCGCGGTCAGGTACAGGACGCCGGCCTGGACCACCGGTATGTTGTTCCCGGCAAGCAGCGAGGGCAGTGCGTGGTCGATACCGAAAGCGATGATCGCGGGCCCGGCCACGCGGGTGGCCTGCGAGAGCACCACCATGGCCAGCGTCAGCCAGAACCGCAACCGCACCGGGCGGATGAGGGATCCCAGCAAGGCGACCGACCGCCGTCGTACTGCTTTGCTGTCGCTGCGGCTCAGGTGGGCGTTGTCTTCATTGGCGGTTCCCAACGTGCTCATCGGCGACCCTCCCCGGCTTGGTCCATGTGCTGTTCGGAATCCAGCTCGTGTTCCAGCTCGTCGAGTTCGAGGTCGAGGTCCTTCGGACCGGAGTCGAGGCTTGCGATCACGTAGCGGTAGTGCGCGTTGTTGGCCAACAGTTCCGTATGGGTCCCGACGGCGGTGATGCTTCCGTTTTCGAGCAGCGCCACACGGTCGGCCAGGGCAACGGTCGAGGGTCTGTGCGCGACGATGAGCGTGGTGGTGTCCCGCAGGACTTCGCGGAGCCGGGCTGTGACGAGTTCCTCCGTATTCACATCCAGGGCCGACAGCGGATCATCCAGCACGAGGACCTTGGGCTTGGCTGCGATGGCCCGGGCGAGCGCGATCCGCTGCCGCTGGCCGCCGGAAAGACTCAGGCCTTCTTCGCCGATGAGGGTCCCGACGCCGTCGGGCAACGAATACGCGAAGTGCGCCTGCGCGACGTCGAGCGCTTCTTCGAGGGCTTCCTCGGACGTGTCGGGCGCGCCGAGCAGCACGTTGTCCCGCACTGAGCTGGAGAACAGGGTTGTGTCCTCGAAAGCGACCGCCACGACGGTCCTCAGCTGCTCGACGCTGAAGTCGCGGACATCCACGCCGTCGATGGTCACGGATCCTTCGTTCACGTCATAGAGCCGGGGGACCAGCTGGAGCAAGGCGCTCTTTCCGCTGCCGGTAATGCCCACGAGTGCCATGGTTTCGCCGGGCCTGATGTCCAGGGTGATGTCGTGCAGGAGCCGGGCGCCGTCGTCGAAACCGAAAGCGGCACTTTTGAAGCTCAAGGCCCCGCGCAGTTCCTTGGGTGTTTGGGGGTTCGCAGGACTGGTGATGGTGTTGGGCGTGTCCATGACTTCGAAGTGGCGGTCGAGGGCGGTCTTGGCGGTCAATGCCATGGCCAGGAGGGTCCCCGAGAATTCCACCGGTGCCGCCACAACCGCTGCGGTGCCGAAGAACGCAACGAGGGAACCGATGCTGAGTTGGCCCGTGGAGACGAGCAGGACGCCGGCCACGAGCCCGACGCCGAGCGCCAGCTCGGGCAGCAGCGTTACCACCAGTGTGAAGGTGGCTTGGTGCTTGGCCTTGGCGATCTCGGTCTGCCTCAGCTCCTCGGCCTGCTCGTTGAAGTTCTCCAGCGCTTCGCGGCTGCGACCGAAAGCCTTGAGCACGCGGATGCCGTGAACGGACTCCTCCACTGTGGTGGCGAGGTCGCCGGCCTGGTCCTGGCTGAGCCGGGTCACCAGGCTGAAGCGGCGGCGGAAGCGGAAGGAATAGACCATGATGGGCACCGCGGCGGCCAGGAAGATCAAAGCGAGCTGCCAGCTCATAGCGAACATCACCACGACGCCGATCACCACTGTCAAGGTGGTCACCACCAGCATGATCGCGCCGAACGCCATCCAACGCCGCAGGAAGTTCAAGTCCGTCATCGCGCGGGACAGGAGCTGCCCTGAACCCCAACGGTCATGGAAGGAAACAGTGAGGTCCTGGAGATGCCCGTAGAGGGACACCCGCATCCTTGATTCCACTGTGGTTGCGGGATTGATGACGAACTGGCGCCGCAGCGCCACAAGCCCGGCTTCTGCGACGCCGAGTCCCAGAACCACGACGGCGGCAATCCAGACGGCGTTGCTGGGGCCGCCAGGGTGGAGGGAGCCGTTGATCAAAATCCGCAGCACCTGCGGGATGGCAAGCGCCATGATGCTGGCCAGCAAAGCGCTGAGCAGCCCCATGAAAAGCCGCGGGAGGATCGGTTTAACGTGCGGATAGAGACGTTTGACGGAGGTAAAGAATGAAGTCTGTTTGGCCATGCCCGCTTCTCAACAGCTTTGTCCCGGCGTTCCGCGCCTGCCCGGCGCGACGCACGGAGGTAGTTTCCTGTAGCAACTACCCTATGCCATCGCGTAACAGGATTCACAGCACCATTGCGTTGCGTGATACGAGGTATTCGGAACTGCCCCTTCCCCCGGACATGCCCGGCTTTGGTAGCCATGGATGGACATATTGCTGTTATGTCCATCCATGGTAGATAGGGATGCGCATGCTCAGTGGGGCTGGGTGGCTATGTCCATCCTTGGTGTTGCAGGATGGACATGCTCAGTAGTGGCGCAGGCTATTGGCGGGCCGTCAGCGTCAGCAGCACCGCTTCCGGCTTGCACGCGATCCGGACCGGGGCGAAGCGCGAGGTCCCGATGCCGCCTGAGACGTTGACCGGCGTCGTGCGTCCGTTGTTTTCCCAATCATGCAAACCCTTTGCGCGCCACGTGGGGAGATCGCAATTGGCAACCAGGGCGCCGTAGCCGGGGATGCAGATCTGGCCGCCGTGGGTGTGTCCGGCGAGGATGAGGTCTGCGGAGTCGTTCGTGAAATGGTCCAGGACCCGTTGGTAGGGGGCGTGGATGACGGCGACGCGCAGGTGCGGGCGGGAGTCCTGTCCCGCGGTGCCGCGTGGCCAGCCAGCGTAGCGCTCCCGATTCAGATGGGGGTCGTCCACTCCGGAGAAATCGAAGCGGATTCCGTTGATGGGCAGGGACTGGTGCCTGTTGGTGAGGTCGATCCAGCCGGACATCCCGAAACCGGAACGCAGCCGCGGCCAATCAAGCTCGACCTGTTTGTTCTTGACGCGCGACGGGCCGCGCAAATACGCTGCCGGGTTCTTGAACCGCGGGGCGTAGTAGTCGTTGGAGCCCGGGACGAAGACGCCCGGGAACTTCAACAGTGGCCGCAATGCATCCAGCAGCGGAACGACGGCGTGGGGGTGGCTGAGATTGTCACCCGTGTTCACCACGAGGTCTGGTTCAAGCGTCGCGAGCGAACGCAGCCATTCGGCCTTCTTGCGTTGGCTTGGTACGAAATGGATGTCGCTTATGTGCAGCACCCGGAGGGGAGCCGAGCCTTCGGGGAGGATTGGAACGGTCTCTTCCCGGAGCACGAACTGGTTCTTTTCCCAGAGGCCATAAGCAAAGCCCGCAACGCCGGCGGTTGCGCCCGCCGCTGTGGCGACGGCAAAGCCGCGTCCGATGCTTCGGACGCGGCTTGCCAGCGATTCAATGACGGGCTTGGAGCCGTTAGCCATTGTTCTTCCCATTGCCATTTCCATTGCCGTTCCCGTTGCTGCTCGGCTGGGTGCTCGGAGAAGTGTTGCCCGGAGTCGTGGTGCTCGGCGTCGAAGGCTTGTACCCCGGAGGATCTAGAAGGTTCGACGGCGGGGCCGGGAACGGGTTGGTTCCATAAGTGGGAGCAACCTGGAGCATGTAATTGGAGAACTGCGGACCAGCGATCATGTAACCGTCAATGCCCTGGTAGAACTTGCCATTGATGGTGACATTCTGACCCGCTCGGCTCTGGCTGCCCAACGGATCGCCGAACCACGTGGCCGTTGCAAGGCCGGAAGTGTAGCCGGCAACCCAGGTGGAACCATTGGAGTCGTTGGTTCCGGTCTTGCCCGCGATGGGGAAGTTTGTCTTGGTGGAGATTCGAGGCTGGATCAGCGAGCCGGAACCGACGTTCAGAACCTGTTGCATCGCGTAAGCAACGCCGTGAGCGACCTCAGGGGTGACCGCGCTCCTGCAGCTCGTGGACTGGGCTGGCAGCTTGGCGCCCGTCTGGTCGGTGACCGAGGTGATGGCAATCGGCTCGCAGTACGTGCCATTGTTGGCAAAGGTGGCGAAGGCGCTGGCCATGGTCAGTGGCGCGGTCTGGGTGGAACCAATCAGGTTGCCCAAGGTTGTCATAGGAACCTTCGGGTTGGGATTGCTGGCGTCCGGGAGGCCGCCGTGGATGCCAACGGCATCGACGATCTTCTGGATGCCACACAGGTCAACCCTTGCAGCCGTGGCAAATGTCATGGTGTTGATGGAGTTGGCCAAACCATCCACCACTGTCATGGGTTTGTAATATCCACCCTCGGCGTTCTGGAGGTCATGAGTGCCATTGGTGCTGTCATACCAGCCGACCGTTGGAGTCGGGCAAGTATTCTTCCACGGGAAATTCTGGGGATACCGCCGGACGGTACCATCCAGCACAGTATTCATCGACTTGCCCTCGTTCAACCATTCGGCAAAAGTGAAGGGCTTCATGGTGGAACCGGGCTGGAATCCGCCCAGTCCGTTGAGATCATTGCCGTTGGAATCCAGCTTGTCTACGTTGAAGTTCTGCTCGGCCTGGAACTTCCCGTCGGCTGGCAACCAGACGGTATTTTGGGCCATCGAGATGATCTTGCCGGTGCCCGGCTGGACCGACACCAAGGAAGCGCCCCATTTGTCCGGATTGGCGCCGGCGGAAGAGTCAACCTGGGTTTGGGCCACGGCCTGCGCCTTGGGGTCTAGCGTGGTTTGGATGGTCAGGCCACCCCGCGAGACGCGGTTGACGCGCTCGTCCGCCGTGGCGCCGTAGGCCGGGTTGTTGTACAGCAGGTGCAGCACGTAGTCGCAGAAATATGCAGCAGTGGCGGAGTAGGGGCAGCCTTGGCGAGGTTGCGTGACCTTGGTGGTCACCGGCGTCGCGATGGCGGCGTCGTAGTCAGCCTTCTTGATCTTTCCCTGATCCAACATGAGGCCGAGCACAAGGTCGCGACGCTGTTTCGCGTGGTCCGGGTTCGTCACCGGATCGTAGTAGGACGGGCTGTTAACGACGCCGGCCAGCAAGGCGGCCTGCGGCAACGTGAGGTCCTTCGCGCTGGTGCTGAAGAAGAGCTTCGAGGCGGCCTCGATGCCGTAGGCATCCTTGTTGAAGAAGACGATGTTGAGGTAACCCTCAAGGATCTGCTGCTTGGAGAACTTCTTCTCCAGCGCGATGGCCAGCTTCATTTCCCGGAGCTTGTCGCCGACGCCTTTGTTGACGCCGTTGAGCTTGACGTCGGAAGCCTTGTTCTGGGAAACGAGGGACTCGTTGATGACGTTGTTCACGTACTGCTGGGTGATGGTGGAGGCACCCTGCTGTTTTCCGCGCGCTGTGCTGACGATGGCGCGCATGATGCCGGTGGCGTCGATGCCGCCGTGCTCATAGAAGCGGCTGTCTTCAACCGAGACGATCGCGTCCTTGATAAAGGGACTCATCTGGTCGAGCGAGACACGCGTGCGGTTCTCAGAGTAGATGGAGGCGATCTGGCTGCCATCCGCGGCCAGGATGGTGGTCGCCTGGCTGGGCGGGTTCACCTGAAGCTCCGCGGGCAGCGTGTCAAAGAACTGAATGGATCCACTCGCCGCACTGCCTGAAACGGCGGCCGCGGGGACGAGCAAGCCCGCCACCAGGACACCACAAATAGCGCTCACACCGAGGAATCCGAGGATCTTTCCAAGAGTGGTGGCAGTGTCGAATAGAGGGTTCCTACGAGTCACCATGTTCACCACTTTACCGGCAAGGGCTAGTCTTTCTTTCATGACCAAATGGGAGTACGCGACGATTCCGCTCATTATTCACGCTACAAAGCAGATTCTGGACCAGTGGGGAGAGGACGGCTGGGAGCTCGTCCAGGTGGTTCCCGGACCCGATGGAAACGGACTTGTTGCATACTTGAAGAGGGAGAAGCAGTAACAATGACAACCCCCGCAGAAGCCAGCGTTGGCGCGGATTCCACAGCTCCGGCATCCGCCGTCGAGCAGCGCCTTGCCGAACTTGGACTGACCCTGCCGGCTGTTGCAGCTCCGGTGGCCGCTTATGTTCCGGCCATCGTCTCCGGCAACCACGTCTACACCTCCGGACAGCTGCCCTTCATTAACGGCAAACTCGAAGCTACGGGCAAAGTGTCCAGCGGTGAAGAGGGCCTTTCGGAAGAGCCCACGGTGTCCCCTGAAGACGCGCAGATGTATGCAGCCGTCTGTGCGGTCAATGCCTTGGCTGCCGTCAAGAGCGTCATCGGAGACCTCGACCGCATCACGCGCATCGTGAAGGTCGTCGGCTTCGTGGCCTCCGATACCTCCTTCACCGGCCAGCCCGGTGTAATCAATGGTGCATCCGAGCTCCTCGGGCGTGTCTTCGGCGACAAAGGGCAGCACGCGCGTTCCGCCGTCGGCGTTGCAGTCCTTCCGCTCGACTCTCCCGTCGAGGTCGAGTTGATCGCTGAATTCAGCTAAGGAACCGGTTCACTCAATTGCCACAACTAGCCCGACGCCTGTTTGCGTTACCCCCTGAACTAGAAGGGGCTGCACGGAATTGGCTTGAGCTCGGCGAACGGGCCCCCCGCGCCGCGCGTTTTGCATCTTCTGTTGTCCTGCTCCGCGATTCGCCTACCGGCCTGGAAACGTGGATGGGTTACCGTCCCGGTTCCTCGCCGCTGGGCGTTGTCGCGTTTCCCGGCGGATCGCTGGAACCCAGCGACGAAGACGCCCTCGGCTGGCTTGGTCCCTCGCCTCAGCATTGGGCCGAGACGCTAGGGACCGCCGACGTCGGACTTGCGCGCCGCCACGTGGTGGGCGCCATCCGCGAACTGTTCGAGGAAACCGGCGTGCTGCTGGCCGGCCCCGACCTGTCCTCCACAGTGGAGGCAACATCCACTCCCGAGTGGATGAAGGCCCGCGAGGCCGTAGCAGCCCAGGACAAGTCGTTCACGGATGTCCTGGCCAAGCGTGGCTTGGCCCTGCGGACGGACCTGCTCAAGCCGCTCGTCAACTGGCTCAGCCCGGACTTCGCGCACCGTCGCTTCAACACCCGCTACTTCGCGGCAACCCTTCCGGTTAACCAACAGCCCTCGCTGTTGGCAAGCAAGGGTGTTTGGGGGCGCTGGGTGTGCGTTTCCAAACTCATGGCTGAGCGCGAGACTACTGCGCTTGGGGACGGAATCGGCCAGGAAAATACTGTTGGCTTGCCACTGGGCCAATTGCTGGTGCCGGGCTCGGAAATCATCCTCGAGAAGATGGCCGCTGCCCAGGGCTGCATTGCGTACCTCAGCTACAAGCGGAAGCCGCACATGTACCAGCCGCGGCTCATCGAAGAGGATGGCGCACTCATGCTCGAAGTCGAAGCGGCCCGGACGGTTTCAGGGGAGCCGCAGCGGGAACGCTGAGCAGGACCGCCGGCGACACACGACGCTGGCGACACGAAAAATGCCTGGTGACACCGGAATTCCGGTGTCACCAGGCATTTTCTGTGTCGCCAGAAATTACCGGGAGCGCTGGCGGAGGCGCTGCATGTCCAGGATGACCACTGCGCGGGCTTCCAGGCGGAGCCAGCCGCGCTGGACGAACTCGGCGAGGGCCTTGTTGACCGTCTCGCGGGAGGCTCCGACCAGCTGGGCCAGTTCTTCCTGCGTGAGTTCGTGGGCCACCAGCACGCCGTCGGTCGCGGGTCGGCCGAAGCGGTCCGCGAGGTCCAGCAGGGCCTTGGCGACACGGCCCGGGACGTCCGAGAACACGAGGTCGGACAAGGAATCGTTGGTGCGGCGCAAGCGGCGCGCGAGTGCCTGAAGCAATTGTGCGGACACCTCGGGGCGGGTGCGCAGCAGGGCGTTGAGGCTTTCGTTCTTCAGGCCTGCCAGGCGGGTCTCGGAAACGGCCGTGGCCGTTGCGGTGCGCGGGCTGGGGTCGAACAGGGCCATCTCGCCGAAGAGCTCGCCTGGGCCGAGGATGGCCAGGAGGGATTCGCGGCCATCCGGAGAGGTGCGGCCGAGCTTAACCTTGCCGGACACGATGAAGTAGAGCTGGTCACCCTGATCGCCCTCGCGGAAAACGGACGCTCCGCGTGAGAGGTCCACCTCTGTGAGTTCGTCCGTCAGCAGACGGAAAGCGTCGTCGTCAAGTGTGGCGAAGAGGGGTGCGCGGCGCAATACCTCGATATCCATGAAATCTCCTGAGTAAAAGTTCGGCTGGGGCGCTTCAGCCATTGTTTCAGAATTTTGTCGTGTCTGTGACGTACTTGGCAGCTGAAACGCCCTAAATCACGCGGAAGAGCCACAAATCCTCGCCCCAACCGGCCGGGAATGCCCTGCTGGGCGGCGGCTGTGCGATCTGGGCGACAGCTTGCTTCCGAAGGGAAGCTGTCAGTCTGTGCAACTACAATTGGGGCTTACTCGGCTGTGAGGAGCTTTGGTGTTCGGCTTGACCATATTGGACCTGGCGTTGATTTTGACGCTTCTTTCCTACCTGATCTACGGACTGCGCAACGGCTTCTTCGTGACGCTCGGAGGAATCGCAGGCTTCGCCGTAGGAGCGGTGGCTGCCTTTATCGCGGTACCGCTCGTCGGCGACTGGGTGAAGGACAGTGGCTGGAGGCTGACTGCGATTATCGGCTCGGCCGTGGTGCTCATTGTCCTGGGGCACGGGCTCGGTACCTGGATCGGCCAGAGGGTCCGCAGAGCCGTGCGCATCCAGCCATTGCACGCACTTGACCGCGTGCTGGGTGGTTTCGTCAGCTTGGTTGTTGCCGCACTGGTCATGTCCATGTTGGCGTTCAGCATCGGCTCCTTGGGTGTGCCGTTCGTTTCACAGCAGCTGGCCGATTCCAAGGTGATCCGTTTCATCGACACCATGACGCCCACGCCCGTCAAGGCCAGCGTGGCGCAACTGCGTTCCACGGTCATGGGCAACGGCATTCCGCAGCTCATCGAGGGCATCGGCCCCGTGGCTCCTGTGCCCGTTCCGAACACCAGCACGGACACTCCCGCACTCAACAATGCGGCCCATTCCGTGCTGAAGATTGCCGGCACCGCCTACCAGTGCGGCCAAAACCAGACGGGCTCCGGCTTCGTTGTCTCCCCCGGCCGCGTGGTGACCAACGCGCACGTCGTGGCTGGCGTGTCGCAGCCGGTAGTGGAAATCCCCGACGGCGGTGCGTTGCCTGGCCGCGTGGTCTACTTCGACAGCCAACGCGACTTGGCCGTGGTCGCCGTCGATGGTCTCCCGACGGCGCCGCTCCAGTTGAGCGCCGATCTTCCGGCTGGTTCACCCGCGGCCTTCGCCGGCTACCCTCACGGTGGTCCGTTCCAGTCCAAACCGGCCGCGGTGGAGGGCATCTCGACCCTGCTGGTGCCGGACATTTACGGCAACAACCCGTCCCCGGAACAGGTCTACAAGCTGGCCGGAGACGTGCAGCCGGGCAATTCGGGCGGTCCGCTTCTGACGACCGAAGGACAGGTTGCCGGCGTGGTCTTCGCCAAGACCACTTCGGATGTGGAAGTGGGCTACGCGCTGACTATGGACGAGCTCTCGCCAGTGGCCCAGCAAGCACCATCCCTGAGCGAGGCAGTGTCGTCAGGCCAGTGCACCAAGAAGTAGCCCTGCCCACCAAGGGACATGCTCTGCGCTTGATCTGAGCATTGGACATATTGCGAATGTGTCCAGTGCTGGCCGCTAAGAATGGGCATGTCCCCAGGGGTGGGGCGCACATGTCCAGCGCTGGCCACGAAGAATGAGCATGTCCCCATTGCCAGGACCTGAAAAATGTCGCTGCCCACCTAGGGACATGCTCTGCGCTTGATCTGAGCATTGGACATATTGCGAATGTGTCCAGTGCTGGCCGCTAAGAATGGGCATGTCCCCAGGGATGGGGCGCACATGTCCAACGCTGGCCACGAAGAATGAGCATGTCCCCAGGGATGGGGCGCACATGTCCAACGCTGGCCACGAAGAATGAGCATGTCCCCATTGCTGTGCGGGCATATCCGTGCCGCCCAGGGAACCCCGCTCAGTCGGAGGATCTAGACCGCGGTGGCGAGGTAGTCGATGGCCAGCTTGTAGCCCTGGACTCCTGCGCCGACGATCACCGCGGAGCACACCGGGGACAGGTAGGAGTGGTGCCGGAATTCCTCGCGCTGGTGCACATTGGTGATGTGGACCTCGACGGCGGGAAGCTGCACTGCTGCAAGGGCGTCCCGCAGCGCTACGGAAGTGTGCGTGTACGCACCCGCGTTGATGACGATCCCGACGGCGGTTCCGCGTGCGCCGTGGATGGCGTCCAAGAGGTCGCCCTCATGGTTGGACTGGACGCAGTCCACTGTGAAGCCGTGGGCCCCGGCGGCTGCCATGGCGAGTTGTTCGACGTCGGCCAAGGTGGAGGTGCCGTACTTTTCCGGCTCGCGCGTGCCCAGCAAGTTCAGGTTGGGGCCGTTGAGGACGAGGATGGTGCCGCGACCGGCTTCGGTGGCGGTGGGAGCTTCAGTCATACCCCCAATCTATCGGTGTGCGGAGGCGGTCCGGCGTTTCTTACGCTGCCGTGGGCTGCGTAAGAAACGCCGAACGGCAGCTACACCGCGGTGAAGCGGAGCAGCAACGCGTGCTCAGGGTTCAGGACCGGCATGGGAAGCCCCACCTCTGCAAGGAAGCGGCCGCTCGCCTGAGCCCCGGATGGCAGCCATGCTGGCGGTTGCACCTGGGTGAAGGTGCGGGCGTAGTCGGCGTCGCCGGGGGCCGGGAAAATTGCCTGCACCGTGTAGGAACGCTCGGGGTCGAGGCCCGGTACAGCGACACGCCCGGGTTGTTCGGCGAACGACGTCCGGGTGCTGACGACGGCGAATAAGCCAGCGTCGCCGTCGTCGGACACCACGCCGTGCAGCATCAGCGAGTCGTCCGGAACGTCCGCACGGACCATCCGCCCGCTGTGGATGAGCCCGCGGTGCTCCTTGTAGAGGCCGATGAAGCGCTTGAGTTCCTCACGTTCGGCGCCCTGCACCTGGCGGACATCCCATTCCATGCCGAAATGCCCGAACATCGCGGTGATGGCGCGGAAGGAGAGATCGTGTGTTCGCGCCGTGGTGTGCGAGGTGGTGGGGCCGATGTGCCCGCCCACCAGTTCCGGGGGAACCACGACGCCGGTCCAGCGCTGGATGGTCTGCCTCTCGAGGGCGTCGTTGCAGTCCGATCCCCAGATCCGGTCGGTCCGCTCAAGGATGCCGAGGTCCACCCGGGCCCCACCGGAAGAGCAGCTTTCGATTTCGACGCCGGGGTGGGCCTTGCGGAGCTCGTCGAAAAGCCGGTAGGCGGCCAGGGTCTGCGCATGCACTGATGCTCGGCCTGCATGGCCATGCTCGCTGAGGTCCCGGTTCTGGTCCCATTTGAGGTACTTGATGTTGTTTTTCCCAAGCAGGGCGTCGATCCGCTCGAAGACGTACTGCCAGGCCGCGGGGTTGACGAGGTCGATGATGTGCTGGTGGCGCCATTCCAGGGGGAGGCGGCCGCCGTCCTTGTGGGAGAGGGCCGCGGGGCCCACGATCCAGTCGGGGTGCGCCCGGGCAACATCGGAATCCAGGTTGATCATTTCCGGTTCCACCCAGAGCCCGAACTCCATGCCGTGGGAATTCACCGCCTCGATAAGCGGTGTCAGGCCATCAGGCCAAAGGGTTTCGTCGACGTACCAATCGCCCAAGCCGGCATGGTCGTCGCGGCGCCCGCGGAACCAGCCGTCGTCGAGCACGAAGCGCTCAACGCCCAGCTCGGCAGCGGATTCCGCGAGCTCGATCAGGGTGTCCAGTTTGTGGTCGAAGTACACGGCCTCCCAGGTGTTGAGGACCACCGGGCGGGGCTTGCCGGCGGGGAGTCCCGTCGAAGCCGCGGGAAGGACGTGATGCGGGCGGGACCGGAACCAGCTGTAGAAGGCTTCGCTGATGCCGTCCAGGCCCCGGTCCGAGTAGGCGGCAAAAAGTGCGGGCGTGGTGTAGCCCTCGCCAGGCTGAAGCACTACTTCCGCCGGGCCCAGGAGCTCAGAGCCGCCGATCATGGTGCGGCCATCAGCCACGGTGTCGGCGAATTGTTCGTGGTTGCCGCTCCAAGCCAAGTGGGTGGCCCACACCTTCCCATGGCGGTTGCCGAATCCGGCGGTACCTGCCGCGAAAAGCAGCGAAGAATCGTGCCCCGTGCGCCCGTGGCGTCCCGCGCGAACCCACGTCCCTTGTTGGACGGGCCGGCGCTGTGGGTGGCGTTCGCGGCACCAGCGCCCGGTGAGGTCAAGGAGTTCGACGGCGTCGGGCCCCACGGGGAGGACGGTGGCCAGTTCGTCGAGCTGGAAGGGGGACGTGCCGTCGTTGACGGCGGTGTGCCGCAGCTCGAGAAGGCCGCCGGGGTGAAGCGTGAGCTTGGACGTCACGGTGATCCCGGCGTCGGGATCCTTCTGGACAATCACTGCAGAGGCGATCGCTGCAGAGGCGACGGCGGAGCTGCCGTCAGCCTGCACTTCCACTACGCGGAGCCGGAGCGAAAAGTCCAATCCCGGGACGCCGTCGGCGATTCGCTGGCCGCGCAGGCCCGGGCGGCCCTGCCATGCGGAGGAACCTTGAGGGAGGAGCGCCGCCGGTACGTTGGCGTCGACGGCGGAGTGCGGGATGGGTTCGCCCAGGATGGCGAGGTCCGGGAGGGTGCTGCCGAGATCAGCACCCCAGTGGATGACTTCGGCCTCTCCGTTATCGAAACTGACCACCAGGCTTGTGCCGGCGGAACGGAGGTGGAGCGGGTCCATGGGCTGGTTCACTTTCAGAGAGTCGTGTGTCGCAATACGAGGGAGTGGAAAGTCCGGGCGCCGCCGTCAAAGGAGTGAAGCGGCGGCGCCCGGACTGGTTTGGCGGGACTGGTGTTACTTGAAGAGGTTGTTGACCTGGTTGTTGGCATCGGAGAGGGAGCTGGCCGGCTTCTTGCCGCTGAGTACTGCGTCCATTGCGGGCTTCATGATGCCGTCAACTTTGGCAGCCTTGTCCGCGATGGGGAAGAGGAACGTGGTCCCGTCTTTGACCTGCTGGGTGAAAGCGGAGACGTCAACACCCTTGGCCGCGAACGCCTTGGCGGCCAAGTCCGAGGACGTGCTGATCGCCGGGAACACGACGGCCTTGTTGGCGACGACGTCCTGGCAAGCTGAGGAGCCGAGGTATTCGACCCACTTGGTGGCTGCTGCCGGGTTCTTGGTGCCGGCCCAGATGGAGTCCGCCAGGCCGTTGAACATGGACGCGCGCTTGCCGCTGGGGCCCACCGGGGTGGGGGCGATGGCGGTCTGGATACCCTTGTATCCGGTGTACTGGCCGATCATCCATGAGCCGCTGGTGTTGATTGCGGCCTTGCCTGCACCGAAGTTGTCCGACACGCTGGCGCCGACGGTGGTTTCAAGTTTGGGCATGTAGCCCTTGTCCGCCAGTCCGGCCCACCAGGAGATGGTTTCCTGGAACTTGGGGTCGTCGTAGTTGAACTTGGTGCCCCACGGGTTTTTGTCCGTGGCGGTCCAGCCGGTGGTGGCCGCGAGGAAGCTCCACTGGGTCTGGCCCTGGCCGGAACCGGAGGACTCCAAGCCCAGTCCGTAGACGGCCACGTTGTTCTTGTCGAAGCCGGCTTCGTCTCCGCGCTTGCCGTTCTTGTCTACGGTCAGGTGGGCGATGGTCTTTTCGTAGCTGCCGCCGTCTTTGGGGTTCCAATCCAGCTTGGCCATCTGCTCGGCAGTGATGCCGGCGGAGTCGGTCATGGCCTTGTTGTAGAAGAGGCTGATGGTGTCCCAGTCCTTCGGGAGGCCGTAGCGCTTGCCGTCCTGGCCCACCCAGAGATCGGCCAGGCCCTTGTTGTAGCTGTCCAGTTTGACGCCGTCCTTGGCTACGGCGTCGTCGAGGGCCAGCAGCTGCTTCTTCGAAGCGAATTCCGGGTACTTGGACAGGTGGTCGGTGAAGACGTCAGGAGCGGTACCGGATACGAAACCGTTGGTCAGGGTGGTCCAGTAGTCGTCCCAGCCGCGCTGGGTGATTTTGACCGTGATATTCGGGTTGGCCTTGGTGAAGTCACTCGCGCACTGCTGGTAAGCCGGGAGCTGGTTGGCGTCCCAGAGCCAGTAGTTGATCTCGCCCTTGGCTTCGCTGGAGGCGGGGGCGGAGCCGCCACAAGCGGAGAGTGACAGCGCGGCCGCGACAGCGACGGTGACGGCAGCGGCGACGGTGCCAATGGAATTCTTCATGGTGAACCTTTCAGGGGGTTGCGATAGAACGGAGGCGGTGCTTGGGGATGACTTACTTGATGCCGGAGAAGCCGATGGAGTTGACCACCTTCTTGCCGAAGGCGATGAAGAGGATCAGGACGGGCAGTGCTGCCACCAAGGTGGCGGCCATGAGCCCGCTCCAGTCCGGTGCCCCTTGCGGGGACTGGGACTTGAAGACACCCAGGCCCACGGTGAGGACGCGGACGTTCTCGTCCTGGCCCACCAGGAGCGGCCAGAAGTACTCGTTCCACTGACCGATGAAGGTCAGCAGCGCCAGGGTGGCGAGGGGGGCTGCGGCGTTGGGGATCACAATCTGGAAGAAGATCCGGAGGTGCTTGGCGCCGTCGAGCATGGCTGCCTCTTCGACTTCGCGGGACATGCTCAGGAAGAACTGGCGCAGGAAGAAGATGGCAAAAGGCGTCATGAACATGTAGGGCAATGCAAGACCGGCGAAGCTGTTGAGCAGGCCCAGGTTCTTGATCATCAGGAAGTTGGGCAACGCCGTGAAGATCGGCGGGACCATCATCGTGGCCAGGAAGATCGCGAAGACCTTGTTCCGCCCGGGCCAGCGCAGCCTGGAGAAGGCGTAGGCTGCCATCGCACTGAAGAACACCTGGCCTGCGGTGGTCATGGTGGCAAAGATGATTGAGTTGCGCAGGTACAGCCAGAAGTTGATGGCGGCGCCGGAACCGCCCTCGGCAATGGCTTGCTCGGGGCTTTGGAGCCCCAGGACACGCTGGAAGGCGCCCCAGCTGAAGTCTGCAGGGAGAAGGTTGCCGGCGTTCGAGGCCAGTGAATGGTTGCTGGACAATGCCGTCCGGATCATCCAGAGGAAGGGGGCAACCGTGACGGCGACGGCGATGACGACGAGGGTCCAAGCGCCTGCGCGGCGCCAGTTGAAGGGTTTCGTGCGGGTGCGGCGCGACTGCGGGGAGCCGACGACGGCGGTGGCGGACTCGCGCGAACGGCGGGAATTGGTGGAGGTACTCATGGCAGGGTTTCCTTAGTCCAGGTCCGTCTCGTTGCCCTTGAGGAACTTCATCTGGATGAAGGCCACGAGGGCGAGAATGATGAAGAGAATCACGGACAGGGCTGATGCGTAGCCGAAGTCGGACTCGCCGAAGGCCTTCTGGTAGATGTACATCTGGATCACCCGGGAGGCATTGATCGGTCCGCCGCCGGTAGTCACGGCCACGGTGTCGAAGACTTGGAAGGATCCGATGACGGTGACCACCAGGACCAGGACCAGCACGGGGCGCAGGAGCGGCATGGTGATGCTCCAGAAGGTCCGGGTGGGGGACGCGCCGTCAAGGTTGGCTACTTCGTAGACGTGGTTGGGGATGGACTGGAGCCCGGCGAAGATCAGCAGGGCGGTGTACCCCATGTGCCGCCAGACGTTGACGAAGGCGATGGTGGGAATGGCCCACTGTTCGCTGCCGAAGAAGGCAACGCGGGGAAGGCCCAGCCAGCTGATGACCTCGTTGACGATGCCTAGTTGGTAGTCGAGCATCCAGAACCAGAGCAGCGCAACGATGACGTTGGCCACAAGGAACGGGAGCAGAAGTGCGCCGCGGATGAAGGTTGATTTGGCCACGCGATGCATAAGCAACGCGAGTCCGATGGCGATGACGGTCTGGAATCCGATGTTCAGTGCCACGTACTGGACCGTGACGGCCATGGCGTTCCAAAACAGATCGTCGCTGAAAATTGCCGTGTAGTTCTTGATGCCGATCCAGGTGGGATCACCCAGGATGCTGTACTCGGTGAAGCTGAGGTAGATGCCCCGGATGGTGGGGATCAGGAAGAAAACTACAAAGCCGATCAACGCCGGAAAGATGAAGAGCAACGCGATCTTCAGGTCACCGATACGCCGAATGCCGAACCTGCTTGGTTTGCCCGATTGGGGCGGTGCGGCATGCGCCGCTGGTTTGGTAAGGGTGGTCATCTTCGACCCTTCCTGACTGTGATGTGGGTTACAACTGATGAGAATCTACACGAGTAGATATGAAGGGGTCAAGTAAATCTGTGAAGTTTTGTTCGATTATTTTAGATTTCTTGCGTTTTGTTGACTCGTGTAGATCCCGGTGATTCACTGGCCTGAGTCACTTGTCGAGCCGCTCCCGGCGCGGCGAGGACATTCTGAAGCCACCCACATGAATCGAAGGGCTAACAATGACGTTTTCAATGGGAGTAGTAGGCCTTGGCCAGTTCGGCGGCCAATTTGCCCACCTCTTCAAGCTCCACCCCGGGGTTTCCGCGGTCTACGCAGTGGACGAGCTCCCTGAACGCGCGTCCAGAGCTGTTGAACAGCTGGGGCTCGACGGCACCATGGGCAGTTTCGACGAGTTGCTGGCCTCCGACGTGGACGCCGTCGCCATCTTTACCCAGCGCTGGACGCACGGGCCGTTGGTGATCAAGGCGCTGCGCGCCGGGAAGCACGTCTATTCGGCTGTTCCGATGGCAATCTCCGAGGAGCAGATCGCCGGAATCATCGACGCCGTGCGTGAAACCAAGCTTGTCTATGCCATGGGGGAGACCAGCTTCTATAACCCCGCCACCGTCTATGCCCGCAAGCAGCACGCCGCCGGCAAGTTCGGCCGCATTTTCTACACCGAAGGCGACTACGTCCATGACATGGACCTGGGCTTCTACGAGGCCTACCAGTACAGCGGCGGCGAAAACTGGAAAGCAACCGCCAGCTACCCGCCCATGCTGTACCCCACGCACGCCATCGGTGGCGTGCTGGGTGCCGTGCCTGGACATGCTGTGAGCGTCAGTTGCATCGGCGTCAAGGACGATCGCGGCGACGGCGTCTTCGACAAGGAAGTCAGCATGTTCGACAATGACTTCTCCAACGCCACGGCGCTGTTCGAAATGAACGACGGCGGCGTGATGCGGACCAACGAGATGCGCCGCGTGGGTTACCCCTCGCACATCCGTGAATCGCGCTTCCGCTTCTTCGGCACGGAGGCAAGCTTTGAACAGTTGGCCACCACCACGCTGTGGCAGGACAAAAAGGGGGTCCTGGATGTCTCGGACCAGGTGGAGACCAAGCCGAGCATGTCGGCCGATGACCCCTCGTTGGCGGATGTCGCACCGGAGCTTCGCGGCGCGTTCATCTCCGGCCTCGCTCCGGTGCACGACGCCGGCCGGCTCCCCGTTGAATTCGAGGGAGCTCCAACAGGGCACGAAGGCAGCCACCAGTTCCTGGTGGACGACTTCGTCACGGCCGTGAACAAAGGAAGCCTTCCCCCGGTCAACGCCTGGGTGGCCGCGCGCTTCACACTCCCCGGCGTCGTGGCTCACGAGTCCGCGCTCCGCGGCGGCGAACGGCTCCCCATCACGGACTTTGGAGATGCCCCCGAGGCTTTGTAGCTAGCATGATCACCATGACTACTTCGGCAGTGCACACCCCGCGCGGACCGGTGACGCGCAAAGACGTGGCCCGGTACGCCGGGGTGAGCACCGCCGTCGTGAGCTATGTGGTTAACGGCGGCCCCAAGAAGGTGGCGCCGGCGACGGAAGCGAAGGTCCAAGAGGCCATCCGGATCCTGGGGTACCGCCCGAATGCCGCCGCGCGTGCGCTCAAAATGGGGTCCAACCAGACCATCGGCCTCGTGATTCCGGATTCCAGCAACCCGTTCTGGGCGCTGCTGGGACATGCGGTGGAAGTGGCTGCCGCCGAGCGCGGATATGCCCTGTTGCTGACGAATTCCGACAACAAGCTGGACTCCGAACGCCGCCACATCCGTAACCTCGCCGCCCGTCAGGTAGATGGCGTGGTCCTGGCAAGCGTCATGTTTGAACCCGATTTACTGGAGCTTTTCGGCGCGGAAATCCCCTCGGTCCTGTTGAACCATGCCTCGATCGCTCCCGGGTTCAACAGCGTAGGCGTGGACCTTGAAGCGGGAGCCCGCCTGGCCGTGGAACATTTGATCGGCCATGGCCACACCAACATCGGACTCGCCATGGGCATCACGGCCGACAACGAGGCCGATGGGCGCGAGGAGGGGTGGCGGCGGGCGCTCGAAGCTGCCGGACTCCCTGTTGGGCCGCTTGCCCGCGACGGTTTCGACCGCCCCGGGGGCTACGCCGCCGGACAACGCCTCCTGGCCGCCGACAACCGTCCGACGGCGATCTTCGCCAGCTCCGATATGCAGGCAATCGGGCTCCTGCGGGCAATCCGCGAGGCCGGCTTGTCCGTTCCTGACGATATTGCCGTGGCGTCCTTCGACGGTTCGATCGAGGCCGAATACAGCTGGCCGGCGCTCACCACCGTAGAGCAGCCGGTGTGGGAGATGGCAGAGGCCGCGGTGTCCGCGCTGGTGGGCGAGAATCGCAACGAACCCCCGCGGCACAGGGTCTTCCCCACGCAGTTGCGCATCCGGCAATCGTGCGGGTGCCCGTAGCGCGTTCCCAGCCCAACCGACTCGCATTTGTTGTCGTTTTGAGGGCTCATAACGACAACAAGTGCGAGTGAGTTGGGCCTCCCACGCTAAGGTGCCGCGATCCTGAGCTTCCCGACGCCGTCGGCGAGGATGCGCCGGGCATCCTCGCCGAGATGCGAATCCGTCACGAGCACGTCGGCTTCCTCCAGCTGGGCGATCGAGGCGATGCCCACCGTTCCCCACTTGCTGTGGTCCGCCAAGACCACCACGTTGCGGGCCGCACTGATGAAGGCCCGGTTGGTTTCGGCTTCCTGCAGGTTCGGCGTGGTGAATCCGGCGTCCGCATCCATGCCGTGGACGCCCAGGAACAGGGTGTCCAAGTGCAGTTGCTTCAGCGCGGCCGTTGCGATGGGACCCACCAAGGCATCCGACGGCGTGCGCTCTCCGCCCGTCACGATGACCGGGAAAACCGGCCGTGAACCGGAGGCATTGTGGAAGAGATCCGCAATCCTGATGGAATTCGTCACCACGGTGATCCGCGGGCCTTCCAGGAGTACCTTGGCGAGCTCGTAGGTGGTTGTTCCGGCGCTCAGGCCCACGGCCATGCCCTCATGGACCAGGGTGGCGGCCTCGATGGCGATCGCGTGCTTTTCCTCGATCAGCTGGGTGGATTTCAGCTCAAAGCCGGGCTCGTGGGTCCGGGCATCGCCGGGTATCTTGGCCCCGCCATGGATGCGCTCGACGAGTCCGGACTCCTCAAGCGACTCGATGTCGCGCCGAACGGTCATGGCTGAGACGCCCAGCAGTTGCGCGAGGTCCGAGACACGGACAACCCGTTCGCGCTGGACGGCGTCGACAATGGCGGTGTGGCGGGCTGCCTGAAGCATCGGAGCCTTTCTGGAGGGGCGGCGGGTGGCTAGGCGGGAGTGGCGACGACGGCGACGCCTCCGGCAGTAAGGTTTAGCGTACCTCCGGTGGGTGCCCCGCTCAGGAGCTCGACGCCGTCGAGCGGCACCTCCACGTCCTGCGAGCCGTGGTTGATGACGAAGGTCCAGTCCTTGGTGCCGTTGCTCCTGCGGACGATTTCCACGTCTTCCGGGGGCTGAATGCCCAGGACCGGCTCCACCCCGGCGTCCGAGCACAGGAGCTGGACCAGTTCGGCCAGTCCCGCGCGGCCCAGACTCGTGGCCACGTAGTAGGCGGCACCGCGTCCGGCGGATCCCGCCCGGCGGGTCACCGCCGGCGAGCCGTCGACGCCGGTGCGTGCGACGCCGGCGCCTGTGCCGTTTGTGTCTCCGCCGCCGTCGAACGTGGCAAGAACCTCCGCCGCGGTTGCCTTCCCCAGCTCGCTCCAGACTGTCCCGGAGCCGAAGCGGCTCAAGCCGACGGCATCGCCGGAACGCAGGGGGAAGAATTCCTCCATGCTCACGCCGAGCAGTTCGGAGAATGCCCCGGGATAACCGCCGCCGTTGACCGGGTCCATACGGATGTGATCGTTTTCGTCAACGATTCCGGAGAAATAGGTGATCACGAGGGTTCCGCCGGCTTCGACATACTCGTGGAGCTTTGCCGCACCTTCATCCGTGACCAGGTACAGCATGGGGGCGATCACCAGTTTGTAGCCGGAAAGGTCATCGGTGCTTTGCCGGATGTCCGTGGTGACGCCTGCCCGGTAGAGGGCGTCGTGCCAGCGCCGCGTTTCCGGGAGGTTCCGTGCGTCCTCGCTGGGGTGCGAGTCCAGTTCGGTGCCCCAGCGGGCGTCGGTGTCGTGGATGATGCAGGCTTCGGCCTGGACCGTTGAGCCGGCCACCTCCGAAATGCTCTCGAGCGCGCGGCCCAGCTCCACCACTTCGCGCCAGACTTTGCTGTCGCGGCCGGCATGGGGGACCAGTCCGGAGTGGTATTTTTCGGCCCCGGCGCGGGAAGCCCGCCATTGGAAGAACAACACGCCATCGGTTCCGCGGGCCACGTGCTGCAGCGAGTTGCGCAGCATTTCGCCCGGTGCTTTGGCCACATTGCGGGGTTGCCAGTTGACTGCCGAGGTGGAGTGTTCCATCAGGAGCCATGGCTTGCCCTGTGCCCAGCCGCGGGTGAGGTCCGCTGTCATGGCCAGTTCCTGGAAGTTCCGTTCGTCGGCCGCAATCAGATAGTGGTCATTGGACACGACATCCATATGCCCGGACCAGCGCCAATAGTCCACAGGAGCGCTCAGGCCCATGTTGAAGCCCATGAAATTGGTGGTCACCGGGTGCTTCGAATTGGCCCGGATGATGTCTGCCTCTGCGTTGAAGCACTCAAGAAGGGCATCGGAGGAGAACCTCGCGAAATCCAGTTGCTGCGTGGGGTTAACCCACGTTCCCGAGCGGCGCGGCGGCAGGATCTCGGCCCAGTCGTGGTAATGCTGGGACCAGAAGGCCGTGCCCCAGGCCTCATTGAGCGCGTCCAGGCTCCCGTACCTGGCCTGGAGCCATTCCTGGAAGCCACGCTCCGCGTGGGGGCCGAAGTCCGGTTGGTTGTGGCAGCCGTACTCGTTGTGGACATGCCACATCACGACGGCGGGGTGCCCCGCGTAGCGCTGGACGATCGCCGTCGTCAGGGCTGCTGCCGCCCGGCGATAGTCCGGCGAGCACGCCGCGAAGGCCTGGCGCGAACCGTAACTTTGCCGGACGCCGTCGGCATCCACCGGGAGTGAATCGGGGTACTTGCGGCTGAACCACGGCGGGGGAGAAGCACTCGCGTTCGCGAGATCCGCACTGATGCCGTTGGCGTGGAGCAGGTCAAGGATCCTGTCCAGCCAGCCGAACTCGTACCGGCCTTCTTCGGGCTCCAGAAGGGCCCAACTGAAGATGCCGACACTGACGAGGTTCACCCCGGCTTCCTTCATGAGGGCGACGTCGTGTTTCCAGACCTCTTCGGCCCATTGTTCGGGGTTGTAGTCGCCGCCGAACGCGATCCGGCCGCCCAACTTGTCGACGATGTAATCCATTGCCATGCGTTTTATCCTTTGCTGGAACCGAGCGTGAGACCGGCCACGAATTGGCGCTGCAGCACGAGGTAGATGATCAGGGTGGGTATCACGGTGATGGTGGCGCCGGCCGCCAGCAGGTTGTAGTTGCTGAGGAACTCGCCCTGCAGGTTGTTGATGGCCGTTGTGATCGGCAGCCGGTTACCGCTTTGGATGAAGAGAAGCGGCCAGAAGAAGTCGTTGTAGATGAAGATGACTTCCAGGGTTCCGAGCGCCGCGAGGGCGGGCCGGCACAGCGGCAGGATGATGTTCCAGTACTGCCGCCAGATCCCGGCACCGTCCACGAGCGCGGCCTCCGTCAGGTCGGACGAGAGGGCCTTCATGTAGTTGGAAAGCACGAAAGTGCAAAACCCGATCTGGAACGCCGTGTCCACGGCGATCACCGAGATGTAGGTGTTGAGCAGGTTGCCGGAATCGCTGAAGGAGTACGGCAGCGTGACATGTTTGAACATCTCGAACAACGGGGCTGCCAGAACCTGCGGGGGAAGGAGGTTCCCGGCCGTGAACATGATCAGGAGCGTGACGTTGAATTTCCAGCTCACCCTGGAGACGGCGAATGCCATCATCGAGGCAAAAAACAGGGTCAGGAGCACCGCCGGCACGGTGATGATCACCGAGTTCAGGAGGTATTTCGAGAATCCGCCTTGGGTCCAGGCTTGGATGAAGTTGTCGAAATTGAAGGTGCCGCCAAGGCTGAAATAGCCGTATTTGTCCGTATCCGCCTTGGGACGCAACGCCGTGAACAAGGACCAACCCAGCGGAATCAGCCACATTATTGCCATGACGGTCAGGAAAATATGGGTCCCGTAGTGGCGCTTCCCGGAGGTCCGGGTTGTGCCTGCGGCTGCTGTTGTGCGCGGGATGGGGTTGGCGAGGGTGCTCATGCCTTGCTCTCCTTGCCGAAGGTGCGGATGAGGTAGAAAACGATGGGGATCAGCGAGATGACCAGGAGAATCACCGCGAGGGACGAGCCGACCCCGATCACCTGGCCTTCGCCGATCAGGTTCTGGATCACCAGGGCGCTGATCAGTTCAAGGCCGTTGGTCCCTCGGTTGATGACGTACACAATGTCGAAGGCACGTAGCGACTCGATGATCGTAATCACCACGATCACGATGTTCACGGGGCGCATTGCCGGGAAGACGATACGGAAGAACGTCTGCGCCGCATTGGCGCCGTCGATCGACGCCGCTTCCTTCAGCGAAGGGTCCACGCCCTTGAGCCCGGCCAAGTACAGGATCATCACGTAGCCCGCGTGACGCCACGTAGCTGCAACCATGGCCGCCCAGATATTGACGTTCGAATTTCCAAACCAGTCCACAGCCTGCGGTGTGCCCGCTGTCCCCAGGAGGTAGTTCAGGAGTCCGCTGTCCCGGTTGTAGAACAGCTGCCAGATGATGCCGATGAGGGCCAGCGACAACATGACGGGTGTGAAGAAGATGCTCTGGTAGATCTTGCTGCCGCGGATCTTCTGGTCCAGGAGCACGGCCAGCAGCAGGCCGAGGGGCGTCGCGATGAGGGCCAGGAAGACAAGCCACAGGACGTTGTGCTGGATCGCGGGCCAGAACGGGGGATAGTCCTGGACCACGTAGCGGTAGTTGTCCGTCCCTGCGGCCTTGATGTCCTTCAGGTCCAGGCCGTTCCAGCGGGTGAAGCTCAGCGCAATGGAGAAGAGCGTGGGCAGCCAGACCAGCAGCAGCTGGATCAGCGTAGGCAGGCCCACCATGATCGCGAGGATGAATTTGTCACGGCGCGTGAGGCGGCGGACCCTGCCTGCTTTGCCGGTCCGCCTGCCGGTGCCGGGCTGGCTCTTGCCGGCCGTGGTTCGCCCTGCAGCACCGGGCTCGCTGTCCGGTGCTGCAGGTTTCTCGGCGGTAGTACTCATGGGGATTCCTTCACCTACTGGGCTGCGTAAAGGGTCTTGGCCTGCGCTTCAAGGTTCTTGACGTCCACGGTGCCGTCCTTGATGAAGGACTGCAGCGCCGGGATCATCACGTTGTTCGCCATGGCAGGGAGGGCATCCCGGTCCAGGAACTGGCTGATGTACTTGGCATTGGCGATGGTGTCCGCGCACTTCTTGTTCAGCGGCGTGAACTTTGACGTGTCGGCGCCCTTGACGGTGGCGATGTTGGAGCCATCCACGGCTGAGTAGGCGTTCTGGCCTTCGGCGGATCCCATGAACGCCAGGAAGTCGTGCGCTGCCTTGTTGTCGCCGCCCTTCTTGGACAGGAGCAGTCCGTCGATGGGGGCCTCGACGGCGTCGGTGCCTTCCACTGCGATTTCCGGGAACGGGAAGAAATCGATGTCCGCCAGCACAGCGGGATCCGTGAATTGCTGGGTCACGAACGAACCCAACAGGTACATGCCGGTCTTCTTGGCTTCGAGTGCCTTGGCCGCATCCTGCCACGTCTGGCCGAGGGCATTGGGGTCTTGGAACGGCAGGAGGGCTTTCCAGGTGTCGAAGACGTCGCTGACCTTCTTCTGGTCCCAGCTTTCCTTGTGGGCGGTCAGGTCCACGTGGAATTGGTAGCCATTGAGGCGCATGTTGATGTAGTCGAAGGTGCCCATGGCGGGCCAACCGTCCTTGTCCGCGAAGCCGATCGGGATGATGCCGTCGGACTTCATCTTGGCGGCCAAGGTCTTCAGCTCATCGAACGTCTTGGGGACTGCGTAGCCCTTTTCGGCCCAAAAGCTCTTCCGGTAGAAGAAGCCCCACGGGTAGTTGTAGTTGGGGACCAGGTACATCTTGCCGTCCGGCCCGGTGGAGGCCTTCTTCATGGCGTCGGAGAAGTTGCTGCCGATCGTTGCCCACACGTCATCCACGGGAGCCAGGAGGCCCTTGCCCGCGTAGTACTGCATGCGGTAGCCGGCGAACCAGGTGAAGGCATCGTCGGGGCTGCCCTGGAGGTAGGAGTTGATCTTGTTCTGGAAGTCGTTGTGCGGGACGACGTTGGTGGCCACCGTGATGCCGGACTTCTTGGTGAAGGCATCGGTGACGGCTTTGTAGGCTGCCTTGGGAACATCGTCCGAAGAACCCGAGCCGAAGGTCAGGCTGTTCGAGGAGGCTCCGGGAGCTGGCCCGGAGCCACCGGTGCAAGCAGCCAGCAGCGGAATGCCGGCGAGCCCCGCGGCACCGATACCGAGCGTTTTCAGGATGGTGCGGCGTCCAGGGCCCGCATTGTGGGCCGACTGGAACGGGTCAAGATTCGCTGCCATGTTCTCTCCCTTGAAAGCGTGGTGCTTGTGAGTTTTCTCACGTAGAACTCGACTATAACCGCTCAAAACAGAACATGAAAGAACTAAATATAACATTCTTGCGACGGCGGGTTTTAAGACAAAAGCGGCGGTCCTCTTTGGAGAGAACCGCCGCCTTAGCTTGGTGGCCTTTGGAGCTTTGCTTGTTTGGGGCCGTGCCTATTTCTTCAGTGACTGCGCGATCTGGGCCATGATGGTGGGGTCGGAGAGGGTGGTGGCGTCGCCGGGTTCGCGGCCTTCGGCGACGTCTTTGAGGAGGCGGCGCATGATTTTGCCGGAGCGGGTTTTGGGCAGTTCGGGGACTACGAGGATGTGCCGGGGTTTGGCGATGGGGCCGATTTCCTTGCCGACGTGGTTGCGGAGCTCGGCGATGGTGGTGTCGCCGTCGTTGACGGCGTCCGCGCGGAGGATGACGAACGCGACGACGGCCTGGCCGGTGGTTTCGTCGGCGGCCCCGACGACGGCGGCTTCGGCCACGGCGGGGTGGGAGACGAGGGCGGATTCGATTTCGGTGGTGGAGAGCCGGTGTCCGGAGATGTTCATGACGTCATCGACGCGGCCCAGGAGCCAGATGTCCCCGTCGTCGTCTTTCTTGGCCCCGTCCCCGGCGAAGTACATGCCCTCGAAGCGGGACCAGTAGGTCTCCTTGAACCGTTCCGGGTCCCCCCAGATGCCGCGCAGCATCGCGGGCCAGGGTTCGCGGACCACGAGGTAGCCGCCGTGCCCGTCCGGGACGGACTGGCCGGCCTCGTCCACGACGTCGATCGCGATGCCCGGCAGCGGGACCTGCGCGGAGCCGGGCTTGGTCGCGGTGACCCCGGGCAGGGGGGCGATCATCTGGGCACCGGTCTCGGTCTGCCACCAGGTGTCCACGATCGGGGCCGGGTGCTCCTTCTTTTCGCCGTTCCTGCCGGCGTTGGCGCCGATGACCTCCCGGTACCACATCCAGGCCTCGGGGTTGATGGGCTCCCCGACGGAGCCCAGGACCCGGATCGAGGACAGGTCGTACCGGGCCGGGATCTCCTTGCCCCATTTCATGAAGGTCCGGATCGCGGTGGGGGCGGTGTAGAGGATGGAGACCTTGTACTTTTGAACGATTTCCCACCAGCGGCCCTGGTGCGGGGAATCCGGGGTGCCTTCGTACATGACCTGGGTGGCGCCGTTGACCAGGGGGGCGTAGGCGACGTAGGAGTGTCCGGTGACCCAGCCGACGTCGGCGGTGCACCAGAACACGTCCGTCTCCGGGTGCAGGTCGAACACGGCCCTGTGGGTGTAGGCGGTCTGGGTGAGGTACCCGCCGGTGGTGTGCAGGATGCCCTTGGGCTTGCCCGTGGTCCCGGAGGTGTACAGGATGAACAGCGGGTGTTCGGCGTCATGCCCGACGGCAGTGTGCTCCGTTGATGCGGTCCCGACGGTGTCCTCCCACCACTGGTCCCGGCCCTGGTGCCAGTCCACGGGTTCGCCGTTGCGCTTGACGACCACGACGTTCTCCACCGTGTGGCCGGGGGCGCTCAGGGCCTGGTCCACGGCGGGTTTGAGCGGGCTGGGCTTGCCGCGCCGGTAGGTGCCGTCCGCGGTGACCACGAGTGTGGCCTGGGCGTCATCGATCCTGGAGCGCAGGGCGTCGGCGGAGAAGCCGCCGAACACCACCGAGTGCACGGCCCCGATCCGGGCGCAGGCCAGCATCGTGATGACCGCTTCCGGGATCATGGGCAGGTACACGGCCACCCGGTCCCCCTTGGCCACACCGAGGGATTCGAAGGCGTTGGCGGCCTTTTTCACCTCTTCGGTGAGCTGCGCGTACGTGTAGCTGCGGGTGTCGCCGGGTTCGCCCTCGAAGAAGATGGCCACCCGGTCCCCGAGCCCGTTCTCGACGTGCCGGTCCAGGGCGTTGTACGCGGCGTTGACCTTGCCGCCGACGAACCACTTCGCGAACGGCGGCTCGGACCAGTCCAGGGCCTGGCTGAAGTCCGTGTCCCAGTCCAGCAGTTCCCGGGCCTGCCTGGCCCAGAACGCCGGACGGTCCGCCTCCGCCTCCGCATAGACGCCGGCGCCGACGACCGCGTTCGCGGCGAACTCCGGGGTCGGCGCGAACTTCCGGTTCTCATGGAGAAGATTTTCAAGGGCATCGCCGTTGCCTACCCCGTCGGATCCGGTTGCCGCGGTGGTCGTCGATCCATTGGCGTCCTGGGACATGTGAACCTCATCATTCATCGATCTCTGCCGCGCGGGTGTCCCGTGAGCGGGGCCGCCCCAACCGAGCCGATCGTGCACGGCGTTGGGCTGCGGCGCCTCACGGGATTCCGCAAAGAGCTTTTCCGGAACCCACCTTAGCGTTTTGAGCCGACAACAAGTGTCTGCGGTCACAATCTGGACCGTGAGCGGCCGGTGATTCGCGCCGAACGGCGCCGAAGGCTCCCGGGCTGGCTCCCGACGCGGGGAATATTACGGTGCGGTATCCCGGCGTCCGCGCCCGCGCCAACTAGTGGACTGTCAGACGCGTGGCATAGGCTGAGAACGTCTCGAGACGCGAAAACTTGCCGCCTGACCTGGCCCGAAAACACGGAGTGCAGCCTTGGGCGGCAGCGTACCGGGCACCGCCGTACAAAGGAGATTTGCACATGAACCAGACGAGCCAAGGTCCGAAATACGGTGCACTCGCGCCCGGATCGGCCCCCGAAGCAGCAGCTGGATCCGGGGCGCCAGAGCCCGGCAGCGTGACCTCCTCGAAGTACCAGGCCGTGCTGGGTCCGTTCACTATCCGGGACCTGACCGTTTTCGGCTCCACCTTGCTGATGTTTGTGGGGTCCCTCCTGCCGATGTTTGGCGGGCGCTACAACCTGTGGAACCTTGACAACCTTTTCTTCCTGGCACTGGGCATCATTCTTCCCCTCGTAGTTGCCGCTTTGTTCGTTGCCCGTCGCCTGCAGCCGGGGAACATTGTGAGAATCGGTTCCCTCTCGACTGACCAGTTCGCTTCCGTTGTGGCGTCGTTCGCTTTGACCCTGTTCTTCCTGTCCGCAGCAGGCGCGTTTACCGTTTTCGTGCTCGTCGGTCTCATTGGCGCGATAGGTCTTCTGGCCGCGACGGTCCTGGCTCCCCACTTGCCGCTTCTCCGGGACGATTTCAAGGACCGGGCCGAACAGCCCGCTCACGTTGTGGCCCGTGAATCGGCCATTCCAACGCGCAAGCCTGCCGTGCCGAAGCCAGCGAAGCCTATGCCGGCGCCTGCCAGCCCGGCACCCGTAGAGGCCGCTGCCCCAGCGCCGGCCGGGGAAGCCCCCGAACCCGCACCCGCCGTCGTCGCTCCCGCCGGGCCCGCCGCCGTCGTACCTGCCGAGTCGGCAGAGGATCCAGCAGCAGGCGGTGTCCGGGACGCGCATGCGCACACGCCTACGCCCGAGGAGCCCAAGCACCTGCCTACTGCCACCATGGCTACGCCGATCGTCGGCGGCCCGGATATGGTAGCCGGGGCCGCCACCCAGCACATCGGCACGGTCGATCAGCCCCGGATGTACGAGCCCATCGGCGCCACCGTGGATCCGGCCACGCGAAAGGACGAATCCGACCACCAGTCGGGGTACGAGGCATTCTGGTTCGCCGTGGCCCATCCCCGCGTCGTTGTCGACGAGCACACAGGAATGCCCGCCTTCACCATCGAACCGGGCGCGTGGGTCCTGGCCCTCGAAGACCGCGGCGAGGAATTCCTCGTGCAGGATACTGACGGCAAGGTGGGCGTCCTGCGCGATCTCAGCCACATCGAACGCGGCTGACCAGGCCGGCTGTGGACACCGTCGTCGAAACCCCGCTGGCTCTGAAGCGGCGTGCGCGCAAAATCAACAAGGCGCTTGCTGAGCTCTATCCCTACGCCCACGCTGAGCTTGATTTCCGGAACCCGTTCGAGCTGGTAGTGGCCACGGTGCTGTCCGCCCAGACCACGGATGTGCTGGTCAACCAGGTCACCAAGATCCTGTTCGCACGCTATCCGGATGCCCGGAGCATGGCCGAGGCAGAGATTGCCGAGCTGGAGGCGATCCTGCAGCCCACCGGTTTCTTCCGTGCGAAGGCGAAGAACGTCCTGGCGTTGAGCACGCGCTTGGTGGACGAATTCGACGGCGAGGTTCCTGGCCGGCTGGAAGATCTGGTGACGCTTCCCGGCGTCGGGCGTAAAACGGCAAATGTGGTGCTGGGCAACGCGTTCGGCGTCCCGGGAATCACTGTGGACACGCATTTTGGCAGGCTGGCGCGCAGGTTTGGCTGGACGTCGTCCGAGGACCCGGTGAAGATCGAGTTCGACGTCGCCGAGCTGTTCGAGCCCAAGGACTGGACCATGCTGTCCCACCGCGTGGTTTTCCACGGACGCAGAGTTTGCCATGCGCGCCGGCCAGCGTGTGGAGCATGTGCGGTGGCCAACTGGTGCCCGAGCTATGGCGAAGGCGAAAAGGATCCCGTCAAAGCGGCCAAGTTGCTCAAATACGAACTGGCCCCGGGCAACGAAGCGCTTCTCGCAAAGCTGCTTGCCGAGACCCATCGCGCGGCCGAGATTCGGATGGAATCACAAAGGAGACCGGCATGACCGCGCTCGAGGACCTCGTCAGTCTCATCACAAGGATTGATTCCGGGCTGCATCCCGGCCCTGATCCGCGGATTGCCGCTGCAACCGTAGATCCGGACAAGGCGCGAAAAGCGGCCGTGCTCATGCTCTTCGGCGTCTTGGACGACGTCCCCGCCCAATCCGGGAAACCGGTGGCCCCGGCTGATTTGGACGTGTTGCTCCTGGAACGCGCCCACACCCTGGACGACCATCCGGGACAGGTGGCGTTCCCCGGCGGCAGTATCGATCCCGGGGATGAGTCAGCCGTAGCGGCGGCCCTCAGGGAAGCGGAGGAGGAGACCGGCCTGGACAGCGGTGGCGTGCAGGTGCTGGGTGTCATGCCGGAACTCGGCCTGATCCGCAGCAATTTTATGGTCACACCGGTCTTGGCGTGGTGGGCGTCGCCGTCGCCAGTGATGGTGGTGGACTACGCCGAGTCCGCGCAAGTGTTCCGTGTTCCGGTGCGTGACCTCTTGGATCCAGACAACCGATACACCGGGACGCTCACGCGGCTCGGCCGGACGTTCTCAAGCCCGGTCTTCCAAGTCAACGGACTAGTGGTCTGGGGTTTCACCGGGATGGTGCTCAGCGGCCTGTTCGACGCTTTGGGGTGGACTGTTCCGTGGGACACGGAGCGCGTGCTCGAAATAGAGATTTAGCCTCGCGCTATAGGCGCGTCTCCGGCTGCTGCGCCCTCCCGCTACGCTGCGTGCGGGGTTGTGTTTGAGTGATCCACCACGATGCCCGTGGCGGCATTTTCCCGCACGGCCGTGATGCCGGCCGCCACGGCCTTCAGGTGTTTGAACCGCGGCGATTCCGCCACCAGGGTTCCATCGGCAGTCGTCAGCCGAAACCGGTAACCATCTTCGCCGTCTTTGAGAATTTCGAATCGTCCAGCCATCGTTGCTGTTCCCCCTTGGATACTGCCTCGCATACCGACTCGCACAGTTCGTGCGTCCTTGCACTGTGGCATTCCTCACTTCGGAAGCCACAACTCGAGACTATCGAGAAGAACCGGGAGGGCTGAAGTTACCTTGGAGTATATTACTTGCCTGAGTCATGCCAGGTTCGTATCCGCCGTATGACTCGCTTTCGGCCCCGGTGAGGGCTATCGTTCCGGACTTCAAAAGATCAGTGCGCGCCTCGGCGCAGGCACCGGGTATTCGGCGATCGCCATCCGGAACTCTTCCTCGGCGTTGAGTCGCCGTCGGACCTCCATCGATTCCAGCCTCTGGGCATCTTCCGCGTCAATGCCGGGGTTTTTCGCCAGTTCCTTGATCCATTCGCCGGCCACGACGGCGTCATGTTGCTCGCCCAACAAACGCTGCAGGCCGATCGCCGGCTGGATCACCCCGGAAGCGTGATGGCTGAAGGCATCCGCAACTGCCTCCACCGAGTAGCGGAGGCACTTGACGTCTTTGCGTGCCTGGTGGAGCGCAGCGTTGCGCACCTCCGGGTCGCTGCTGCCCGCCTGCTCCGCGAGGCTGTGCTGCAACCGCTCCCACCGCGCCTGGAGGCGCTCGGCGAGGTCCGCCGTCGGGTGCTTGTATTCCCTTGCGGCGGGCACTTCCAATAGCGCGGCTCTTGCAGCCCGCACCGTGCGTTTGCTGCGCTTGTGCCCGCCAAGGGCAGCGGCCAACCGGGCACTGGACGCTTCCAGTTCCTCCACGGCCAGGCGCACGGCTTCGGGGCTTTTCCAGGAATCCTTTGTGTCGAGGGATAGCCGGATCCTCTGCGCCAGGACGTAGGCATCCCTGGACTCGCCGAGTGAAGTTGCGAGCCAACTGACTTCCTCGCGGGCCGGCCGTGGGAGTTTCGGGATCATGCCGCGATAGCAGCTGAGCACTGAACGGAGCCGGCGAAGCGCAAGCCTGGCGTTGTGTACGGCTTCCGGATCTGCCGCTGCGATCAGCGGCAATTGTCCCTCCAACTCTGTCAGTTGGAAGGCAATGTATGCAGCCAGTGGTGCCTGGCCCTTGTTTCCCACGGGGCAATCGTCCTCTGCTGTTGCGCCCGGGGCAATAGCGCCCCTTACTTCGCTTTGTCGTAGGAGTCGACGACGGCGACGCTCACCGGGAATTCCACCGGAACCCGCCCGAACAACAGTTCCTTGGCGGCGGCCGCGGCCTCTTCGATGGCGTTGATGCATGCTTCTACCGACTCGGTAGGCGCGTGGACCATGACTTCGTCGTGCAGGAAGAACACGAGTTCTCCCGCAGGCAGGCCGTCGGCACGTGCGGTGCGCAGCCGCCGTCGAAGTTCGGCAAGCCAGCACGACGCCCAGTCCGCAGCGGAACCTTGCACCACAAAGTTCCGCGTGAAACGGCCCCGCGAGCGGGCGATGCTGTCCGCGCGACGCTGTTCTTCCGCCGTCGTGGATTGCTGGCTGCGGATCCAGCGTTCCGACGGCGGTGGGCTGCTGCGGCCCAACCTGGAGGTCACGGTGCGGCCGCCTTCGCCGTCGCGGGCTGCCTGTTCGACGAAGCCGACCGCCCGGGGATAAGTGCGGGTCAGCTGAGGCATGAGGCGCCCGGATTCGCCCGTGGTGGCACCGTAAATTGCGCCGAGCAGGGCGATCTTGGCCTTCGAACGGTCGCCACCGAAGCCCTGCGCGGCGATCCCGGCGTACAAGTCCTTGTCGCGCGCAGCCTCGGCCATCTTCGAGTCCTGCGCCAGCGCCACCAGAACCCGGGGCTCGAGCTGGGAGGCGTCTGCGACGATCAATTTGTGCCCCGGGTCGGCATGCACCGCGCCGCGGATCTGGCGGGGGATCTGCAACGCCCCGCCGCCCCTGGACGCCCAACGGCCGGAAACCACGCCCCCCACCACGTACTCGGGACGGAAACGCCCTTCGCTGACCCACGCGTCCAGCCACGACCAGCCGTTGGCAGCGAACAAGCGGGAGAGCTTCTTGTACTCCAGTAGTGGCTCGATGGCCGGATGCTTGGATTCCTTGAGTTCCCACTGGCGGGTGGTTTTTACTTCGATGCCGTTCCGGTGCAGGGCACGCATGAGGTCCTGGGGTGAATCAGGATTCAGCTTCGGAGACTGGAGAATCCCGCGAAGCTCGTTGCAAAGAGCCTCCAGCCTGGCTGGCCGGTGGCCGGCGGGAGGCCGGGGACCCAGGTGGCCTTCCAGGATTTCTTCATGCAACGCCTCCTGCCACGGGACACCCGTGAACTGCATTTCGGCGGCGATCATGGCACCGGCGGATTCCGCAGCGAGCAGCAGTTTCAGGCGGTGCTGCCGGCCTTCTTCCCTGGAGGCCTGGCCGAGCGCGTGTTGCTGGGCGGCAAACTCGGCCCGGATCTCGTTCAGGCTTGGCTGGGTGCTGCGCGGGACCAAGTCGTCGAACAGCGCGTCCTGCTCGGCGGGCGGCGGGGGAGGCTGGAGGACCCGAGGCGGAACCGGCATTTCGTCGTCTTGCGTGAGTTTTTCCGCGCTGCGGGCATAGCCCGTGTGGGCCGTGAACTCGGAATGGACCAGGATGGCGCGGCAGAGTGTGAGGTCATGGCAACGCTCCAGTTCCACCCCTGCCTGAAGCATCGCCGGGTACCAATCCTGCGTCCGGTTCCAGACCCAGCGCGGACGACTCTTCTCCAACACGCTTACGACGCCGGCCAGCTCGGCCTTTCGTACGAGCCGCGGCTCCGCCACGGCTACTCCGGCAGCATCGCTTTCCTGAATAGCTGCGCCGTCTGGATGGGCGGCGAGCAGCAGGTACATGCTGACAATTCTGCCCTGTGAATCAGTGGAACCTTGCACTTTGCGGACAGCTGCCGTCCGCGATGCTTCTGGCGCTTCCGTCCGGGGTGCTTCCGTCCGGAACGCGGACTCGTCCCCCACAGGGGTTGTTGTGGTTGCTTTTCCACATATGCCGATACGGGCCTTCAACGCTCGTGGCGAAACGGAGAGAGTGGCTTCATGAGCGGGCAACATCTCGAGCGGAACCACAACAGCGGTGCAAGCGGGGTCGGGCCCAATGGCGCGGGCGGCTCGACGGCGCTTCAACGTGGCCGCCCTCGGCCCGGAAGGCCCGGTCCACGGCCCGGAAGGCCCGGTCCACGGTCCGGACCGGAGCCCGACCCGGTGTCCGGAGAGCCCTGGCTTCCACCAAGTTCCGGGGAAGTTCTTTTGGTGACAGGAAACGTCAGGTTACAAGCCGAAGCAGAAAGGATCGCGGCCGCTGTCGGTGTCGGTCTCCGGACAGTCGTCGATTCATCCGCTGCCTCGCCCATGTGGGACACCGCAGGGATAGTGCTTCTTGGCAGCGATGTCCGCGAACTTCCGCCCCGTCGTCGTGCACCTTCCGTCTTGCTGGGCCTCAACGGTGAAGGGGACTCTTTGTGGCAATTGGGAGCGGCGCTGGGGGCCGAACGCGTGGCTGTATTGCCGGAAGCTGCAGCCTGGCTGGCTGAGCACCTCGGTAGGTCCCGCGATCCGGACCCCGGAGGATTGCTGCTTGGCGTGACGGGAGGATGCGGCGGTGCTGGCGCGTCCACGGCTGCGGTCTGGCTGGCCCAGGAAGCGGCCGTCCACGGAGTCCGGACACTGCTGGTTGATGGGGATTCCCGGGGAGGGGGTCTTGAGCTTTGCCTGGCCGCTGAAGATGCGCCAGGGCTGCGCTGGCCCGATCTTGCGGGTGCCAGCGGCAGCATCGGCACCGGGCAGCTCAGCGACTCACTTCCCGTAGCCGGAGGATTCTCCTTCTTGTCTTGGCCGGGCAGTCGCGACCGTTCCCCGGACGTGGAGCCCGGGGCCGTCGCGGCTGTCCTTGATGCGGCGCGGCGGGGATTTGAACTGATCATTGTCGATATCGGCCGCGGAACAGAATCGCTTGGCAGCTTCGCCTGGGACTGCGACAGGATCCTTCTTGTGGCACCGGCCCAACTCCGCGCAGCAGTCGCTACGGCCCGGCTTCTCCAGGAGCTGCCGCCCGTGGACACAGCCCTGGTGATCCGGGGGAATGCCGGTGCGGCCCTGGACGGACCGCTCATCGCCGAATCGCTGGGCCTGCCCCTTCACTGCGTGCTCCCCGAACTCCGCGGTACTGCCGCGGCGGCTGAACTCGGACGCCTTCTGGAATTCGGCAAGCGCAAGGCCGTGCGTCGTTTTGCGGAATCCGTCCTTCAACTACTCGACGACGGCGCAGTATGAGCGCCTCAGCATTCCCAAGCGGCGAGCGCCGACGCAATACCCGGCTTTTGGACGCCGCGCTCCTTGAAGCCGTGCGGGAAACCGTCATGGCCGACGCCGGACCGGTCACTCCGTCGCGCGTGGCAGCGGCCGTCCACGCCACGGGCAGGCTCCTCGGAACCGTTGGGGCGCTCGCCGCCGTCGAATCGATCAGCGCAGAACTGAGCGGACTTGGACCTCTCCAAGAGCTTGCACGCGATGGCGCCGTGACGGACATTTTCGTGAATGGCCCGGACTCGGTGTGGTTCGACCGCGGCAACGGGCTGGAACGGGCACGGGTGCATTTCGACGGCGAACCTCAGATCCGTGCCTTGGCCTCCCGCCTTGTGGCGGCGGGCGGGCGTCGCTTGGACGACGGTTCGCCGTGCGTCGATGTCCGTCTCGACGGCGGATACCGGGTGCACGCAGTACTGCCTCCGATTTCCACCGCCGGAACCTTGTTGTCCGTGCGGATTCGGCGCGAGGAGGTTTTCTCGATGGACGAGTTGCGTGCGGGAGGCATGTTCGGGGCGCCCGTCCAGCAGGTGCTGCAGGCCATGGTTGACTGCAGGCTGAGCTTCCTGATCAGTGGGGCCACCGGTTCCGGGAAGACCACATTGCTGTCCACGATGCTCGGCTTGAGTAGCCCGCGCGATCGGCTCGTCCTGATTGAAGACGCTTCGGAGCTGAACCCGGTGCACCCGCACGTGGTTTCCCTTGAGTCCAGGCACGGGAACCTTGAAGGCGGTGGCGCACTCGACCTTGGCGAACTCGTTCGGCAGGCGCTGCGGATGCGGCCGGACCGGTTGATCGTGGGCGAGTGCCGCGGTGCCGAAGTCCGTGAGCTGTTGACGGCACTCAATACCGGCCATGCAGGTGGCGGCGGAACAATCCATGCCAACACCGCCTCCGCAGTCCCGGCGAGGCTCGTGGCCTTGGGCGCCCTCGCAGGCTTGAGCCGGGAAGCGGTTCAACTGCAGCTTTCAACGGCATTGGATGCAGTGGTCCACGTCGAACGGACGCCTGCCGGAAGGAGAGTGTCCTGCATTGGATTGTTGGCGGAGGACGCGTCTGCCCAATCGATCGTGCCCGCTGTCGAACTGCGGGCGGGTGCCGCCGTTGCCGGCCCGGCGTGGAGTGACCTCGCAGCGCGCCTTGAGCTGGATCCCGGGCTCCTTCCTGGGCCCCTGGGACCGTTTTCCCGAGCGGATCACCTTGGGGCGATTGCGTGAGTGGATTCCTCATTCTCGTCCTGGCGGCCGCTGCGTGGGGGATCTTCCAACCGTCCCGGCGGCTTGGCAAACGGGTAGTGCGCGCTCTGTCTGGTGCTCCCTCGACTCGGCCCGGGCCTGGGCCCGTGGCTGGGGCTGGGGCCATGGCTGGGGCTGGGGCCATGGCGCGCATGCCGCGGAGACGCTCTCGCGCGGACGCATTGCCGCTAACCGTACTCGTACAGCAGTTGGCCGCTCTCCTCCGGGGTGGCCGTTCGACGTCGAGGCTGTGGGAGGAACTCTGGATGGTGCATGAAGCGAAGGATCACCGCATTGGTCCGGGCGACTCGGAGGTCCTCAAGGCCCGAGGAAAGGACCCGGGATTGCGCAAGCTATCATCTGGGTCTCTTCAAGTTCTCGCAGCAGCCCAGGCGGCCTCGATGATGGGGACATCGGTCGCCGAAGCCATCAGAACGTCGTCAGCGAACGATCTTCAGGGCGGGAATTCCGTGGAACGCCGAATCTGGAGAGAACTTGCCGCCTGCCTGGACGTTGCGGAGGCGAGTGGTTGTCCGTTAGCCGACGTGCTGAGCCGATTCGCCGCCCAACTTGACGCCGAGGACGACGCCGGTGATGCGCGGCAAACTGCCTTGGCCGGCCCGAAAGCCACTTTGCGCCTTCTGACCTGGCTACCGGTGTTCGGCCTGGGGCTGGGCATGATGCTTGGCGTGGACCCGCTGGAGGTCCTGCTGGCCAACGGAGTCGGATTGGCAGCGCTCGCGGCTGGCTGCGTCCTGACCGTCATCGGCAGAATCTGGTCATCTCGATTGGTGCGGGCCGCGGTGGGCGTTGACTGATGGGCCCGACCTTCCCTGCCATCGGGGTGTCCCTGGCGTTGATCTTCGCGGCAATTCTCGGGCTGGCGTATCAGGGAAGAACCCGGCGGCGCACAGCCTTGCGGATGCTTCGCGGCTCGCCCGGGAGCAACGGCCCGCTGAAGAACGCTCGCAGGGACGGGGCCGTAGACGCTCTCCCGAATCCGGAGCGGCAAGAAGGCCTACGCAATGTGCCCATGATCCTTGAGTTGGTGGCTGCCATGCTCGAGTCAGGGGCGGGGCTCGGAAGGTCCCTTGAGTTGATCGCCGGATGCGCGTCCCCGCAGCTCAGCCGTTCCCTGCGAACGGTGGTTGCAGCCCTCGACATCGGAACGGACTGGGAGACGGCATGGCGGAGTTCGGGCCAGAAGTGCATTGAAGCGCGCAGGCTCAAGGATGCGCTCGCCTTCGCTGCCCTGACCGGAGCGCCATCCTCGGCCATCCTTTATGCCCAGGCAGCACGCCTGCGGCGTGAACAGTTCAGGATGGCAGAGAAGCGCGCTGCCGCGCTCGGAGTGAAACTCGTGATTCCGCTGGGTCTGTGTTCCTTGCCTGCCTTCATCTGTCTCGGTGTCGTCCCGGTGCTGTTGGCAATGCTTCCGTCCGGGGGATAGCCGGCAGGCCCGCCCGAGTTTCCCTCCACACAAACGATCAGAAGCGAGTTTTCCACTTAGGAGACTTGGGGACTTTCGAAGCCTCGATACCGACGGAAGAGTCGAAGTACAGCCGGCAGCCACGCCGGCGCGAAGAAAGGAACTGAAATGAACACAACCGTCGACCCCGTCCATACCGCACTGGCCCTCGCCCAGGCAGCTCCTCCTCGGCGGGAGGCCGAGGTCCTCGAACTGTTCCCGGGCTCGTCGGTAAGCAGGACTGGTCGGCTGCCAACCCACCTCCATTCCAATGCTGAAACAGTCCGTGCGCGGTCCAGCGACGATTCTTCCGCTCCGAAACGGTCGAAGAAGCGGCCCAGCGGGTCCGAGCTTGGCATGGCAACGGCCGAGTATGCCATTGCCACGCTTGCGGCAGTGGGCTTCGCCGGACTCCTGGTGGTCATCCTTCGCAGCGAGGAAGTACGTGGCTTCCTCCTCAACCTCATTCGCAGCGCACTCTCCCTGCCATGACACCGCGCCGGGGTTCTAAGCGAGATGTTTTCCCTGAGAGGGACAACGGTGCCGTCACTGCGGAATTCGCCGTGGCCCTACCCACCGTCCTGCTTCTTTTGGCCTTGCTTCTGGCAGGATCGGCCGCTGGAATTACGCAGCTTCGCTTGGAAGAGGCGGCCAGGGCAGGAGCCAGGGCCCTCGCCCGCGGAGATGGCCACGCGGCCGTAGACGGAATCGTTCGAAGACTGGCAGGCGATGCCGCCTCGGTCGTCATTGCGGAAGACGGCGAATGGATAAACGTCACAGTCTCCGCCCGGGCCGTCGGCCCGTTGGGCTCTCTCATCCCGTGGTGGCTTTCGGCGACGGCATCTGCAAGGGGAGAAGCCCCGCAGTCGTCAGCAGCCACTGCGCCCCTCCTCGCCGTCGGAGGCGGCGTTGTGGACTTCAACGAGGCTATGCCGTTGCTTGGGCTCCAAGCCGCCGTGAAAGAGGTCGCGGCGTGAGGGTTGGTATCGCCCGCGTCGGCGATGGTTGTCGCGAGGCGGAGCACGGCTCGGGAACCGTTCTGGCCGTTGTCCTGGGCTTTGTTGTCATGATCTGCATGGCGGCGGCGTTGACCATGGCCCAGGCCATGGCGATGGCCCACCGCGCAGCATCTGCCGCCGATCTCGCTGCCCTCGCAGGAGCTGACGCGGCCCGCGGCCTGACAACCGGAGATCCTTGCGTGGTCGCCAGCGAAACGGCTGCGCGGCACGGAGCCTCGTTGTCGGCTTGCAGAGTGGGCGAAGGCGGGATCGTAGAGATCCGCACTGAGCTGGACCGCGGCGCAGTCTTCGGGACCGCAACCGGCCGCTCTCGGGCCGGGCCGCCTCCTTAAGCCGCGTCCCGCAGGAGCACGTCGATCAGGGTGACCGCGGCGTCCTTGTCCAGTGGATTGTTCTTGTTGCCGCATTTGGGGGACTGGACGCAGGAAGGGCAGCCGGTGTCACACTCGCATGCTTTGATGGCGTCCCTTGTGGCGGTCAACCACACTTTGGCCTTCTCGAAGCCACGCTCGGCAAATCCTGCACCGCCTGGATGACCGTCGTAGACAAAGATCGTGGGAACTCCGGTGTCGGCGTGGAGCGCTGTTGAGACTCCACCGATATCCCAACGGTCACTTGAAGCGACCAGAGGGAGAAGCCCGATGGCGGCGTGCTCGGCGGCGTGAAGCGCGCCCGGGAACTGGGCTTCGACAAGGCCCGCGCCAGTCAGCGAACGGTTGTGAACCACGAACCATACCGCCTTGGTGAAGAGATCCCTGGCCCCGAGCTCCAGCGGTTCTTCCCCCAAAACCTCATTGGAAATCAGTGCCTTACGTTGGAAGGAGACCACCTGTGTTGTTACCCTCACTTCGCCGAAGTGGACCGCGATATCCCCCCATTCCATGGTCCGGAGAGTCTGCAGGACCTCGATCTGCGTCACGTCCCGTGCTGTGGTGTAGTAGTCCGGGTTGGTTCGACGAACCACCACGCAGTGGTCTTCTTCGTTCAGTTCCTCGACCAAGTAACTGTCGCCTTGGTGCACATAGATCGCACCGGTGTGCGCCTGGTAGTGCGTCTGTGGCGAGTCCATGGTGCCCAACAGGGAGCCAGTCTCGGAGTCCACGATGCTTACGGGGCCGCCGCCATCTGCGCGGAGATTCACCATGGCCGCGGCGCTCTCGGGGTGGGTCCAGAACCAGCCCGCAGGGCGTTTCCTCAGGTACCCCTGCTCCACCAGCTGATTCAGCAGGGACTCGGACGTTGGACCGAACAGGTCAAGTTCAGCCACGCCGATCGGGAGCTCGGCCGCCGCCGCGCACAGATGGGGGCCGAGCACGTAGGGATTTCCGGGATCGAAGACCGTGGCCTCGACTGACACATCAAAGATCGCCTCCGGATGGTTGACGAGGTATGTGTCCAAGGGATCGTCGCTGGCCACGAATGCGGCGATGGCGTCTTGGCCCGCGCGGCCTGCCCGTCCGATCTGTTGGAACAGGGACGCCCTTGTCCCGGGCCAGCCAGCTACCAGCACTGCGTCGAGCCCGGAAATGTCGATACCCAATTCCAATGCGGACGTGCTGGAGACGCCAAGCAGCTCACCGGAACGCAGAGCCTTTTCCAAAGCCCGTCTCTCCTCGGGGAGATAGCCGGAGCGGTACGCAGCAACACGCTGGGGCAGGCTGGGGTCCACCTCATCGAGGAGGCGCTTGGTGATAGACGAAATAGTTTCTGCACCGCGCCTGGATTTGATGAAGGCGATGGTCCGTACACGGGAGGACACCAGATTGGCCAGCAAGTCCGCGGTCTCGGCCACGGCGGTCCTGCGGGATTTTGCCCCGTTTTCGCCCTTCAGCTCGGTCAGGGCTGGTTCCCAAAAAGCCACCGTCGTGGAGCCATGCGGTGAACAGTCTTCGGAAACTTCGCGGACGGGGGTGCCGATGAGCCGGGCAAAGGACGTGCCGGGGTCCGACGCTGTCGCCGACGCCGCAATGAATACCGGTTCAGGAAACGAGGTGCCGGCACCGTAGTAGGCGCAGATTCGCCGGAGCCTCCGCATGAGGTTGGCGACGTGGGACCCGAACACCCCACGGTAGCTGTGGGCCTCGTCCACGATGACGTACCGCAGCCTGCGGAAAAAGCGGGCCCACCACGTGTGGTTGGGCAGGATCCCGAAGTGCAGCATGTCGGGATTGGCGAGGATGAAGTTGGCGTGATCGCGGATCCAGCGACGCTGGGACTGCTCGGTATCGCCGTCGTACGTTTCCGCCCGGACCGTAGGGAGCTTGAGTGCACGGATCGCTGCCAGCTGGTCGGCTGCAAGGGCTTTGGTGGGAGAGAGATACAGGGTGACGGCACCGTCGTCGTGGATCTTGCCCGGCTCGGACAGCACCCGCAACTCGGAACGATGGATCGCGTCGAGGGCGGGCAGCTGGTAGGCAAGCGACTTGCCGGAGGCGGTCCCCGTGGCAATGACGACGTTTTGGCCCGAGTGGGCGAGCTCGGCTGCTTCGATCTGGTGCCGGTACGGCTCGTGGATGCCCAAGGCTCCGTAGGCGGCAACGACATCGGGATGCGCCCAGCCCGGCCATGACTCGTGGATCGCCTGGCGCGCCGGAATAATGCGGACATGTCGCAACTGCTCCGGGTCCGGGCTCCTGCCCAGAAGGGAGATCATCGATTCAGTTGCGTTCACTTGAACATTCTGTCACCGCGCCGGAAACCGACCGGCGCCGAAGGTCGGTTACGCCACAGGACCGTCCGCTACGCCACAGACAGGTCAGTCTCGTCGACCCGTTTGGTGGACATCATGAGTACCTGGCACACGTGCTTCCAGCCAAGGTGTGAGTAGAGATGCTGTCCGTCCAAGGAAGCCAGGAGGAGACCGCTTTCAACATCGTATTGAAATGCCTGCGCGGCGAGGGCTTTCATGATGAAGCTGCCCAGTCCCCGGCGCTGGTAGTTGGGCTCGGTGACGATCTTGTCGAACACCGCCGTCTGCCTGACCACGAACACCTGACCGCTGGCCGCCACCTTTTCGCCGGCATGGACCACCGCGTAATGGACGCCCTTGTTTTCGGAAGTCGTGAGCTTGAGGTCGTCATCCGAAAGCCACGGATCTTCCGCATCCTGCGTCCCCATGTCCACGATCATCATGGTTTGGGAATCCGAAGTGATGTTCAGCCCGTTCTCGCGAGCCAACTGGGTGTAGCGTGCGACGTCGTTCGTGAGGATCGTCAGGATACGAGTGTCCGCCTGGGCGGTCTTGGCTGCCAGCTCGGCGAACTCAGCATCCGACGGGTCGTGCGCAAAGAATTCCCAGTCGCCGGTTTTGTCCGCACGCAGGGCTGCCGGGAACCGGCCTTCCTTGCGCGTTTCGTAACTCCGGGACCCAGACCAGCCAGCCACCCAGACTTCGAGCAGCTCAGCGATGTCTTCAACCAAGGCGTCGTGACTCATGTAGAGAGACTATGCCAGCGGTCTGGGAATCAACAGGGGCCGTCAGTAACAGCTCCATTAACACTTAGAGCAGCCCGATGGCAGCCCGACACATGGGTTTGGGGCCACCAAGTACCCTTAAATACGTGGCTTTAAACAGAATTGTGCTCTTCTATGGCTTTACTCCGATCGCGGACCCGGACGCCGTTCGGCTCTGGCAGCGCGCCCTGTGCGAGAAGCTCGGCCTGACCGGGCGCATCCTTATTTCGCGGGACGGCATCAACGCCACCGTTGGCGGGGAACTGAACAACGTCAAGCAGTATGTGAAGACCACCAAGGAATACAGGGGCTTCCACGGTATCGACTTCAAATGGTCCGAAGGCGGAGCCGACGACTTTCCGAGGCTCAGCGTCAAGGTTCGCGATGAGATCGTGTCCTTCGGTGCCCCCGGCGAACTGAAGGTGGATGAGAACGGCGTCGTCGGCGGCGGCACCCACCTTCAGCCTGAGGAGCTCCACGCACTCCTGAAGGAAAAGAAGGCGGGCGGGCAGGATGTGAAGTTCTTCGACGGACGCAACGCCTTCGAAGCCCAGATCGGCAAGTTCAAGGACGCAATTGTTCCCGACGTCGCCACGACCCAGGACTTCATCAAGGAACTCGACTCGGGAAAATACGACGACCTTAAGGACCAGCCTGTCGTCACCTACTGCACAGGAGGAATCCGTTGCGAAGTCCTTTCCAGCCTCATGGTGAACCGCGGTTTCAAGGAGGTCTACCAACTCGACGGCGGGATTGTCCGCTACGGCGAAACCTACAAGGACCAAGGCCTGTGGGAAGGCTCCTTGTACGTTTTCGACAAGCGCATGCACGTGGAATTCAGTGAGGACGCCAAGACCATTGGCCAATGCGTCCGCTGCCAGGCGCCCACCAACAAGTTTGAAAATTGCTCCAATCTAAGCTGCCGCAACCTCACACTGTATTGCGCCGAATGTGCCTCGAGCCCGGAAACGTTGCGTTGCCCGGAAGGCTGCGCAGCCTAGGTCCGGTCGTTAGATCCGGCTCACCCGGTACGCGAAGTTCGCCGCTGCATTGGCGGTGATCGTGATACCCAGGACGGCGTCCGTCTCCAGCTGCAGGACCTTGACCCGCGTGGTGCCGCACCGCAGCATCACCTCGGTGAGGACTTCGCTCCCGTTGCGCACGGTGAATTCAGCGCTGCGGGCACCTCGGCACGCCAGCGTCACCGCATACGTTCCGCCCGGAAGCTGGGTGGTCTCTTCGTCTCGGGATTCGCCGGCGGACAACAGGCCGAAGCTGCTATAGAAGGACAGCCCGTTCACGTCTGGAAGCACGTCCTGCGCCCAAGCTTTCAGCGCGTCGCCCGTAACGGTCTGCCCCAGCGCCGGGTCGCGGGTCAGTACCGGATCCGTGATGACCGGCGACGGCGGACTGCTCACCGGCGCACGGCCGTCGTCGTAGCTGTATTCGCACGACGCCATCGTGCCGCACGCGAGCACGCCGCAAAGCACGACGGCGGGAATCGCCGACCGCGTCGTCGGTACCTTCAGGGCGCGTGCCCACCCCATCACCCGACTCTACGCCCGGCTGCAGCCCCGAACGAGGGGGCAGTTACGAAGCCGGTACCAGTTGGTACGCGTAGATCACGGGTGCATCCACGCTGCTTGCGCTGATGCTTAGCGGACCGGTCGAGGGAATCTTGAGGCGGGACGTTTCTCGGCTGCCATTGCACGCCGCCCCGGCCTCGGTGATCTGCGTACCGCCCGAGGAAACGTCGAAGAATGCCTTGCCGCCGCCGTCGCAGGCAACGGTCAGGACGTAGCTTCCCGCAGCGACGCTGGCGAAGCTCTTGACCAGGGGGGCGCGGTTCGGGATTTTACCGGAGTCCTCCACGACGACCCCGGCCGCCGAGGGCATGGTTGTCGCCTTCCACGCGGGGATGTCGGCGTTGGAGACGGATCCCCCGGAGGAGCATGCAGTCATCGCCAGGGTGGCTGCACCAATGACCAAAAGTGCAGCGAGACGCCAAGTGGAGGGGTGAAATGCCATGATTCAACGCTACCTGCTCGAACGCCTCCCCGCCGACGCAGCCGCCGACGCAGGCGCCAGCCACAGCCCCAATAGACTTGCACGGTGACTGATCCCGCAACGCCCGCTATCTTTGGTACCACCCCAACCACCCTTGACGCTCCCCGCACCGACCTTCCCGAGCTGCTCACAGCGCTCGCCGACGACCTGCGGAACGTTGGCTACACCGTGGACGGAGTGGCAGGACTTCTGGGGGAGTCCGCCCACGCGGCCCTCGCCCGGGATCAGCTCATCCCTGCACTCATCGTCACCGAACCGGCTGCCTCCACCGGAGACCCGGCGGCGGACCGCGCGAAAGCCGCGCTCGCCGTCGTCGTGCGCTTGTGGCTTCTCGCTGTCCCGCAGACCGAAGGCGACGTCGACGCCGCCCTGCCGCGCATCCGAACCTCGGGACTGATGGAGCTTGGCTTGGCGGAGAAGAACGACGGCGGTGCTGTCGCCGCCAAAGTGGATTTGAGGCCGTACGGCTGGGAATGTGACTCCGGAGCACACAACAGCGGCAGCGGCGGCGCCGAACTCTGGGTTTCCAGCGATCTTGCCGCCCACCAGCAGCCCGGCGTGCTCCGGCATGACCATGTGCTGGGCATCGGGCAGGCCTCCACCACGCTTGTCCAGACCACCATCCGCCGGCACTCGAAACGCGCCCTTGACCTCGGGACGGGCTGTGGAATCCAGACTTTTCACCTCCTGCACCACAGTGAGCACGTCACGGCCACGGACATCTCCGAACGGGCCCTCGCGTTCACCCGCTTCAACCTGATGCTCAATGCGGAGGCCCTGCACCTTGACCCGGCCGATCTCGAGTCCCGCGTGAGCTTGCGGCTGGGCTCGCTCCTGGAACCCGTGGCCGGTGAGACTTTCGATCTGGTGGTGTCCAATCCGCCTTTCGTGATTACCCCGCGAAGTGCCGGCGAGCGTTCTTCGGATCAGTTCACCTACCGCGACGGCGGGCTGCCCGGCGACGACATCGTCGCCAACCTCGTCCGCACGCTTCCCGACGTCCTCGCGCCCGGCGGCACGGCGCAAATGCTCGGCAACTGGGAGATCCCCGCGGGCAGCGGCTGGAGTGAACGGCCCGCGTCGTGGCTCGCAGGTTCCGGCACGGAGGCGTGGTTCATCCAACGGGAACAGGTGAGTCCCGAGCTGTACGCGGAGACCTGGCTGCAGGACGCCTCCGAAGGCCGTGACCGCGAGCTCTATCGCGATGCCTACGCCGCCTACCTGGAGGATTTCGCGTCCCGCAACGTGGAGGCAATTGGTTTCGGAATGATCTGGCTGCGCCGGCCGCAGGACGGGCGTCCAGGAGCTGCGCCCGCGCGTTTCGAGGAAATCACGTACCCCATCGAGCAACCGATCGGTCCGCACCTTGCCGCCGCCGTCGAACGCGCCGACTGGCTGGATACCCACGAGCTCGCCGACGCCCACCTGGTGGTGGCCGAGGACGTGACCGAGGAACGCCACCAGCGGCCCGGCGCCGAACACCCCGGCGTCATCTTGTTGCGCCAGGGCGCGGGGCTGCGCCGGACGAATCTGCTGAGCACCGAGCTGGCCGGCTTCGTGTCGGCATGTGACGGCGAGCTGTCCGTCCGCCAGCTGATCGGCGCCTTGGCCGCCCTGCTGGGTGGAGGGGACGACTTCGACGACGACGCTTTCCGCGCCGGGTTGCTCTCCGATGTGGGGAACTTGGTCCGCGACGGCTTCCTGCTTCCCGCGACATAGGACAATTGCGGCGGCACCGGCGGATAAACTGTTCCGGTGAATGAAGACAATGGGGTATCCACCGGGCTGGCATCCCCGAAGCGCCGGAAACGGCCCGAGAAGACGGTGGAGATCACCGATCCCAAAGCGATCCGTGCGCTTGCGCATGCAGCCCGGCTTGAGGTCATCTCGGAGCTGTATTCCACACAGCTGAGCCGCACGGCCACCGAGCTCGCCGCGCAGACCGGGCTCACGCCGAGCGCCATGAGCTACCACCTGCGGGCCCTCCAGAAATGGGGGATAGTGACTGCTGCGGACAACGAGGGCGATGCGCGCGAACGCCGTTGGAAGGCCGCGGGTTCGGACTTCACCATCAAATCCGGCGGCAACGCTCCGAGCCCGGAGATCGCCGTCGTCGAACTCGAACTGGACGCCTTCCGGCGTCGGGCGACCGCCTTCACCCGGGCCCGTGGTGAGCGGCGCCAGCGCGGCGAGGCCGCGAACGAGGCAGCCGCCATGGTGTTGTCCAGCGATCTGCTGTATTTGACTCCGGATCAGCGGACGGATCTCAAGGCCAAATTCCAGGACCTCATCAGGTCATATGAACTCGAAGATCCCACGCGGATTCCCGAAGGAGCAGTCCGAATCGCTACGATGTGGTCAATGATTCCGGACGACCGGACGCCGTCTTCAAGCTAGTCCCCACCGCCGTTCCTCCACAGCACTTGTGCACATGGAAACGCACGATTCTGCAAAATATGGTGAACTAGGCCAATATGGGCACGAGCCCAAGCAATTCATTTTTCTGTAGGAGAACCGTGCCCAGCAAGGCAAAAACCGGCAAGAAACTCGTGATCGTGGAGTCTCCGGCCAAGAGCAAGACCATCGCCAAGTACCTGGGCGAAGGCTTCATTGTCGAGGCCTCGATAGGTCACATCCGCGACCTCCCACAGCCCTCGGACCTCCCTGCAGAACTGAAGAAGACCTCGGTTGGCAAGTTCGCCGTCGACATCGAGAACGACTTCAAACCGTATTACGTGGTGTCCCCGGACAAGAAGAAAAAGGTTGCCGAACTCAAGGCCCAGCTGAAAGACGCTGACGCGCTCTATCTCGCAACCGATGGGGACCGCGAAGGCGAAGCCATCGCGTGGCACCTCCTGGAGGTCCTGAAGCCCAAGGTTCCCGTCTACCGCATGACCTTCGGTGAAATCACCAAGGAAGCCATCCACCGCGCCATGGACAACCTGCGCGACGTCGACAGCGCCCTCGTCGACGCCCAGGAAACGCGCCGCATCTTGGACCGACTGTACGGTTACGAAATCTCCCCGGTGCTGTGGCGCAAGGTTGCCCGTGGCCTGTCCGCCGGCCGTGTGCAGTCGGTCGTGACCCGCATGGTGGTTGACCGCGAACGCGAACGCATGGCCTTCAAGTCCGCATCGTACTGGGACCTGACGGGCCAGTTCGGTACCGGCTCCGCGACGTTCAAAGCGAAGCTCGCTGCCGTGGACGGCGCGAAGGTAGCCAGCGGCCGTGACTTCAACGACAACGGCATCCTCACCTCCGCGAACGCGGTCCACCTCAACGCGGAACTCGCGACGTCGTTGGTCGCCGGGCTGGAGAACGCGGACTTCCGCGTCCGATCAGTCGACACCAAGCCGTACACGCGCCGTCCCGCGGCGCCGTTCACGACGTCGACACTTCAGCAGGAGGCCGGCCGCAAGCTGCGCTTCACCTCCAAGAGCACCATGCAGATCGCCCAGCGCCTGTATGAAAACGGCTACATCACCTATATGCGTACGGACTCGTCCGCCTTGAGCGACGAAGCCCTCACGGCCGCCCGCCGCCAGGCTGCCGAGTTGTACGGTCCCGAGTACGTGCCGCAGTCTCCCCGCGTCTACGCCAACAAGGCAGCCAACGCCCAGGAAGCCCACGAGGCCATCCGCCCCGCGGGTGACTCCTTCCGCACCCCGGCGCAGGTGGCCAACCATCTGACCGGCGACGCTTTCCGCCTCTACGAACTCATCTGGAAGCGCACCATTGCGTCCCAGATGGGCGACGCCAAGGGCTCCACCGCCACCATCCGCCTCGGCGCAGTGGCTAACGATGGTCGCGACGCCGAATTCTCGGCCTCCGGAACGGTCATCACCTTCCCGGGCTTCCTCGCGGCCTACGAAGAAGGCAAGGACGAGAGCCGCGGCGACGACGACTCCGACGAAGCCCGGCGCCTGCCCAACGTGGCAAAGGATGATTCCCTCACGGCTTCGGAAATCGTTGCTGTTGGCCACGAGACCTCGCCACCGCCGCGGTACACGGAAGCATCGCTGACGGCGGAGCTGGAAAAGCGCGGCATTGGCCGTCCGTCCACCTACGCGTCCACGATCTCCACCATCCAGGACCGCGGCTACGTCCGGAAGCAGGGGTCCGCGCTGGTCCCCAGCTGGATCGCCTTCTCCGTGATCCGCTTGCTGGAGCAGCACTTCACGGACTACGTGGACTATGAATTCACGGCGGACATGGAAGGCGACCTGGACAAGATCGCCAACGGCCAGGCCGTCGGTGCTGCTTGGCTCAAGCACTTCTACTACGGTGAAGATGCCGATCCGGGCCTGCTGAGCATCGTCAACAACCTCGGTGAAATCGATGCGCGCGAGATCAACTCGGTGCCGATTGCCGAAGGGATCACCCTGCGCGTCGGCAAGTTCGGGCCGTACTTGGAAAGCTCGATCCCCACCATCGATCCGAAGACCGGCGAAGTCGTGGAGTCGGCGCGTGCCAACGTCCCCGAGGATCTCGCTCCGGACGAACTTACTGCGGCCAAGGCCGTGGAGCTCATGGAAACTGCTGCCCCCGAGGAACGTGTCCTGGGCGCAGACCCGCACACCGGGCACACCGTGGTTGCCAAGAACGGCCGCTACGGCGCTTATGTCACCGAGATCATCCCCGAGATGACGGAAGAGCAGCTGGCAAACCAGCCGGTGGAGTACTACAAGAACGGCAAACCCAAGCCGCCGAAGAAGCCCGTCAAGGCCAAGCCGCGCACAGGCTCGCTGTTCAAGTCAATGTCCGTTGACTCGATCACGCTCGACGAAGCCATTCAGCTCATGAGCCTGCCCCGCGTCCTCGGCGCGGACGCCGAAGGCAACCCCATTACGGTGCAGAACGGCCGCTTTGGGCCCTACTTGAAGAAGGGCACGGACTCGCGGTCCATCGGATCCGAGGAAGAGATCTTCACGATCACCCTGGACCAGGCACTGGAGATCTACTCCCAGCCGAAGCAGCGTGGTGCGCGTGCAGCCGTACCGCCTCTGGCCGAGTTCGGTCCGGACCCGGTCTCGGAGAAGAACATCGTGGTGAAGGAAGGCCGTTTCGGCCCGTACATCACCGACGGTGTCACCAACATCACGGTTCCGCGCGCCACGTCCTTGGAGGAGCTGACCCGGGAGCAGGCAATCGAGCTGCTTGCCGAGAAGCGCGCCAAGGGCCCGGTCAAGCGGACCACCACGACGGCCCGCAAGGCGCCTGCGAAGAGGGCTGCTGCTAAAAAGTAGTCCTGGGTTGCCGAATTCGTGGGTGTGGGCCGGGGGCTGCGTTCGGGAACGCAGCCCCCGGCCCACACCCACGTACGGGGTTTCCCGGGTTTCCACATAGCTCGATTGGCTGCTTCCGGGCAGTCCGCTGTTCGCCGAAGCTTGTGCAGTGAACAGTTACGGAAACATTGACTCCGTCGTCCCGGTGGACCCGCTGGCGGAACTTTGGGATTACATGGAACCGGCGAAATCCTCGGCAGCTTCCGCACCGCCAGGCGCACAAACCGCCGTGGTTTCGGCGCTCACAAACTCGGGGGTGCATCTGCTTCCCGCGGGCGGGAACATGTGGCGGACAGAGGAATTGCTGTCCCAAGGACTGAGCAAGCGACACATCAATGAGAACCTCCGCTCCGGCGCACTGGTGAGGGTCCGCACGGGCGTCCTGGTCCGGGGCACCTTCTGGCGTGGGCTTTCGGACGATGGCCGGGAGCGAGCTCAGTTGGCGGCGTATTGCCGTCGGACCCTCCGCGTTACGGCGGACGGGTTGACGTTCAGCCACACCTCCGCCGCCCGTCTGCACCGTCTGTATTTGTGGAAGGCAGATCAGTTGATCCACGTCATCATTCCCTACCACGCAGCTAGTGGATCCCATGCTGCCGACGTCAGGGCTCATTCAGGCCTCCTCCTGCCCGGGCAACGGATCGAGATTGATGGACTTCCGGTGACATCACTCGACCGCACCGTTCTGGACTGCGCGCAGATACTGAATTATCGGCAGGGCCTGATTCTCTTGGACCACGGGTTGAGGCGCGGATGCAATCGTGAGTGGTTGGAGTCAGCGTGCGCCAATCTGGTCGGTGCCCGGGGAGTCACCGCTTTCCGAAAAGCACTGGCCTTTGCGAACCCATTGTCCGAATCCCCAGGGGAGACATTGACCCGGGACGCGATCGCCAAGCTCGGATTCCCGGATCCCGTGCTCCAGTTGCGGGTCCAAACACCTCGTGGCGCTTACCGGTTCGACTTCGCGTGGCCGCACCTTCGGGCCGCGCTCGAGTTCGACGGCAAGGCAAAGTACTTCGACTACAAGCCAACTGCAGAAGTGATCTTCGAAGAACGGCAAAGGGAGAAACTGCTGACTGAGCAGGGCTGGCGGATCCTGCGCATTGATTGGAAAGGCCTCTTCGACGAACGCGGTCTGAAAGTACGTCTGCTCAGGCTTCTTCGGGGCTGAGATCGTGGGTCTGGGCCGTGGACTACGTCCCGGGCCGGAACGCAGCCCCCGGCCCGCACCCACGATCTCGACGGCGGGCGGGCGTCGGGAGAGCCGGGAATTGCTTCGAACAGGGGAACCGTGATCGAGTGGAACCATGACAGATCAGCCTGCAGCCCCGGAATCCCTGCCTTTGAATGACCTTGAGTCCAAGCTCGCAAAGTCCGGGCAACCCGACGCGAACCCGGTGGACGTCATCCTGGCCTTCCTGAACAACGAGGTCTACATCCTGAGCACCGACTCCTTGGATAAGCCTGACGCCGCCGTGGAGCCGCTTGTCCTCGCCAACTCCGAGGGCCAGCCTGTCCTCGCTGTCTTCAGCCACCCGAGCCGGGTCGAATCCCACTTCCTCGAGGCCGCGCCCAACGTCCTGGGCACCCACGGTTCTGCGATTCTGGACAGCATCGGTGACGAGCTGGGCCTGGTGATCAACCCCGGCAGCGAGCACGGCTTCGAGATGGGCCCGGAAGGCATCGCCAACGTCCGCCGCGACTTCACCCGCGCCGACGGAGCCGACGGAGCCGACGAAGCCCCGGACTCAGCCGCAGATGCGGCCGTAGAAGCAGGCAACGACGGACCCCGGGACTAATTGACTAACCGCCGGCACGAATCGGCAGTCGTGTTGCTTCACATGCTTCGAATCGGGGAATAATGGCAGAATGCGTCTTGGCGTCCTAGACATCGGTTCCAACACCGTCCATTTGCTTTTGGTGGACGCGCATCCAGGCGCACGCCCGGTCGCGTTTGCCTCCCACAAGCGTCCACTTTCGCTGGTTCAGTTCCTGGACGCCGAGGGTAACATCAACGACGCCGGACAACACGAGTTGATCGAGTTCGTCCTTGAAGCGTGGGAGTTCGCGGCCCGCCACAAGGCCGAGGACCTCCTGGCTTTTTGTACCTCGGCCATCCGCGAAGCGACCAACGGCGTCGAGGTCCTCGCCCGGGTGAAGCACGAGACCACCGTGACCTTGCAGGAACTGACCGGCAGCGAAGAAGCCTCCATGACGTTCTTCGCGGTTCGACGCTGGTACGGCTGGGGCGCCGGGCCGATTCTGGACCTGGACATCGGCGGCGGCTCCTTCGAAATGGCGTTTGGCCAGGACGAACTGCCCGAGCTCGCAGTGTCGGTACCGCTTGGCGCCAGCCGCCTGACCAGGGACTGGCTCCACAATGACCCGCCCACGGCCAAGAGTGTCAAAGAGCTGCGCAAGTACATCCGCAATACTCTCAAGCCCGTCGTACGTGAGTTCAAGCAATTGGGCCGGGCCAACCTGGTGGCCGGAACCTCCAAGACCTTCCGTTCGCTTGCACGCATCGCAGGCGCGGCCCCCAGCGGCGCCGGTCCGTACGTCAAGCGCGAACTTCACGCCACGGACTTGGGACTCTGGGCGCAGCGGATCTCGGCCATGACCGTCGAGGACCGGCTGTACCTCCCCGGCGTATCGGATGCACGGGCAGCGCAGATCCTCGCGGGAGCCCTTGTGGCCGAGGCCGCATTGGAAATGTTCGAGTTTCCCAGCATGGAGATCTGCCCTTGGGCCTTGCGCGAGGGGTTGATCCTGCGCCGACTCGACCAGCTGATCTTTGACGGCCCGCTGGCCCCGGCTCCGCATGTCGGGCTCGGAGGCGCGGTACCGGTACCACGCTTGGGCCCCAACACCGGAACGGCCGCGCCCGCTGCAGTATCCATACCAATTTCCATCGCCGGGAGGCAGGCCAACTAACATGAGCACCGACGTCGAGCACTCCGAAGAAGACACGCCGAGGATCCCGGTGGCGCTATCCAGCGCTTCTGTCTATCCGCTCAGCGTCCATGACGCCTTTGCCGTGGCCCAGGACCTGGGGTACGACGGTGTCGAGGTGATGGTGACCAACAACGCCACCAGCCAGAACCCGGATGCCCTCATCCAGCTAAGCCATCGCTACGACCAGCAGATCGTCTCCATCCACGCCCCCACCCTGCTGCTGACCCAGCAGGTTTGGGGTCCGGCATGGAACAAGATCGAGATGTCCTGCCAGATGGCGCGCGAGGTCGGCTGCAACACCGTGGTGGTCCATCCGCCGTTCCGGTGGCAGTCGAACTATGCGGAGAACTTCGCTGCCGGTGTACGCGAGATTGCGGCGATGTACCAAGTGCACATCGCGGTAGAGAACATGTACCCGTGGCGTGTGCGCGGCCGGGAGGCGCTCGCTTACCTTCCGCACTGGGATCCGATGGGCCAGGATTACGACGACGTCACCTGGGACTTCTCACACGCCGCCACCGCGGGTGCCAACAGCCTTGAGGCGATACGGGCGCTCGGGAGCAAGCTGCGTCACGTCCACCTCACGGACGGTTCGGGCTCGGGCAAGGACGAACACTTGATCCCCGGTTACGGGACCCAACAGTGCGCCGAGGCGCTGCAGTATCTCGCATCCAACGGATTCGAGGGCACCGTGGTTGCCGAGATCTCCACGCGCAAGGCCAAAGCTGCCGGTGAACGCGAGGAGTGGCTCGCCGAAACGCTTCGCTTCGCGCGCCAGCACTTGGGGGCGCCGCTCGTGGGAGCCTTCGAGATCTAGGTTCCGCGAGATTCAGGGCCCGACGACGTCGGGCGGCTGAGTCGCGGTCGCGCCTGCCGTCGGACACGGCGCGGCCGGTTACCGCCCGCTTCTGCCAGCACCCCTTAAACGAGAAAGCACCGGCGGTCGATACGGGAAAATGGGGGGAAACCCGTTCGACCACCGGTGCTTGTGGCGGACATCCCCATGCCCGCCTCATCACTCGCACCCTCAATGAGGTAACTACTAAGTTACGGAGCGATATTGGGTGCAGCCTGCAATAACCTTGGGAACTAGCTGGGAATCCCGGTTCCCCTGCTGAGTCCCGGAACTGGTTCTGCAGCGGCGCAGCCGAACTGGCATCATGGAGCCATGAGCAACCGAATCGCATTCCTTGGCTGTGGGTCCATGAACGAGGCCATCCTGGGTGGCCTTCTGGCTGCCGGAACGGATCCGTCGGACGTCGTCGCCACCGTACGTCGCGCAGAACGCGCCGCCGAACTGGCTGAGCGCCACCATGTGATGACCATCGCCGGAGCCGAGGAGCCAGACAACAACAAGCTGGCTACGAAGGGCGCTTCGGTTGTCATCTTGGGTGTCAAGCCTGTCGGCATTGCCGATCTCGCCCGGGAAATCTCGCCCTCACTGGCCAAGGACACCATTGTGATCAGTGTTGCCGCTGCTGTGTCCATCGCCCAGCTGGAAGCAGCCCTTCCGGCGGGCCAGCCCGTCATTCGCACGATGCCCAACACGCCCGCCAAGCTCGGCCGTGGAGTGGTCTCCGTTTCGCCCGGAACCAACTGCACTCCCGAGCAGCTTCAGCTGGCCAAAGACATCCTCGCCGCCGCAGGCACCGTGGTGGAAATCCCCGAGAAACAGGTTGATGCCCTGTCCGCCATCAGTGGCTCGGGCCCTGCGTACGCGTTCTACCTTGCGGAGGCCATGGCTGCCGCCGGGGTCGAGCTTGGCCTGGATCCCGAGCTCTCCCTCATGATTTCCCGCGAGACCGTAGCAGGCGCGGGTTTTATGCTCGCCGAGCCCGGAGCAGACCCCACTGCGCTCCGCATCGCCGTGACGAGTCCCAACGGCACCACGGAACGCGCCATCGCGGCGTTCAACGACGGCGGGATACCTGCGATCATCGCCGACGGAGCCCGCGCTGCAGCGGCCCGGGCTGCGGAAATCACGCAGCAGCTCGCCTAGGCTTGCCCCAAGAGTCAGCTACGGCCGCGCCGCGAACCGTTCCAACAGGTCCACATGTCCGGACACAATCAGCATGTCGCGGCCGGAAACTTTCGTGTCCGGCCGGGCGTAGGTGAAGTCTTCGCCCGGGGATTTCACGCCGACAATGGTCACGCCGTACTTGGAACGGACCTTGGACTCATCCAAGGTGAAGCCCACAGTTTCCTTGGGCGGGTACATTTTCACGATGGCGAAATCGTCGTCGAACTCGATGAAGTCCAGCATGCGCCCGGAGACCAGGTGTGCTGCACGGACGCCGGCGTCGGCCTCGGGGTAGATGACGTGGTTTGCGCCTATGCGGGTGAGGATCTTGCCGTGCGAGGCCGTGATGGCTTTCACCCAAAGGTGTTCGATGCCAAGATCCACGAGGTTAACCGTGATGAGCACTGAGGACTCGATCGACGTTCCCACGCCCACCACGGCGGAGCTGAATTCCTGCGCGCCGAGTTGGCGGAGGGCATCGATGTTGGTGGCGTCCGCCTCGACTACGTGGGTCAGCACGGAAGCCCAGTTCTGGACGAGCGTGCGGTCCCGCTCGATGGCCAGGACTTCGCGTCCCTGCTTGACGAGCTGCTCGGCGGTGGCTGCACCGAATCGGCCCAAGCCGATCACCAGCACGGGCGCGTTGTGCGCCGGCCGGTTGGGGGCGCCTGTTGAATTAGCCAATGATCGGCCTCTCTTCCGGATAATGGAATAGCTGCCTGCGCTGGCGGAGGGCCAGGGCGGAGGCAAGGGTTATGGTGCCGATGCGGCCGGCGAACATGAGGGCGGCGAGAACGTAGACCCCCGACGGCGGCAGTTCGGCGCTGAGGTTCGTGCTGAGTCCTACGGTTGCAAAGGCCGAAATGGTTTCGAAGAGTACCCGGTCCAGGCTGGCGCCGCTGATGGCCAGCAGCAAGAATGCGGATGCGCATACCAAGGTGGCGCCGGCAACGATCACCGAGATGGCTACCCGCATGGTGCCTTCGGGGATAGTGCGGCCGTAGACCTTGACGTCGTCGTCGCCCCGGGCCTCAGCGACGATGGCGAGGAACATGACCGCGATGGTCGTAACCTTGATGCCGCCCGCCGTCGATGCCGAACCGCCGCCGGCGAACATGAGCGCGTCCGACAGCAGCCTGGTGGTTGAATCCATATGGCCCTGGTCGACCAGGTTGAAGCCACCGGAGCGCGTCATGACCGAGGCGAAAATGGAATGCGTGATCTTGTCCCCAAAGCTCATGTTGGCGATGGTGTTGGTGTTGTCCCATTCCATCAGGGCCCAGAGGACTGCGCCGGCAACGAGGAGGATCAGGGATACCTGGATGGTCAGCTTTGTGTGGAGGCTCCACTTCTTCCAATTGAGGCCGTGCCGTCGAAGCACCAACATGACCGGGAAGCCGAGGCTGCCGAGGAACACGCCAAGCATGAGCGGCACAAGAATCCACAGATCGGTCTCGTACGGCACGATTCCGTCGGAATGGGGTGTGAAACCGGCATTGTTGAAGGAAGAAATCGAGTAGAAAACCCCGTGCCAGACGGCGTGCCCGAAGTCCTCGCCGAGTGTCAGGAACCGGGGAATCATCGCGACGGCCAGGACGGCCTCGATAGTCACGGAAGTCGAGATGACGATCCGCAACAAAGTACCCACTTCGCCCAAGCGTCCGGCGTTATTCATGGCCTCCTGGGCAATGAGCTTGCCCCTCACGCCCAGCCGTTTGCTGACCATGAGTGCCAGGAGGGAAGCGAGTGTCAGGGTTCCCAATCCACCGACGAAGATGCCCACGAGAATCACGAGCTGGCCGAAGAACGTCCAGTGCGTCGCCGTCGACACAACCGTCAAGCCAGTCACGCAAACGCTGGAAACAGCGGTGAACAAGGCTTGGTGGATAGGAGTGACCGAACCGTCCGCCGATGCCGCCGGCAGGGAAAGCAGACCGGTGAACAAGAGAATCGCGAAGACGTACGCCGTGAGCGCCAATCGCGCCGGAGAGGAGTTGGCGATGTTGTCGATGAAGTCGCGGATACCCGTGAAAATCCACAGGCCTCCCCGCTCCGGCTGGACGGTTTGCCAGCTGGCCGGGTCTCGGGACCTCGACTGGCTCTGAGTCATGGCAGTGCTGTTCGCTTCTGGTCGATTGATTCTGCTTTCCTGAGTAGTAAACCACTAATCACCCGGTGTAACGGGGCAGGTGGGTTCCCGCCGCTCGGGTAGCCTGTCATTGATGACTTCCTGGGCAGGCCTCCGTCCGTCCCCGCTACCAACGACGGTGGCGTGGGATCCCGCCATGACCGCATACAATTTCGGTCCCTCGCATCCGATGGCCCCCGCCCGGCTGGAACTGACGGCCAGGCTCGCCACGGCGCTCGGACTCTTCGACCTGGAGCATGTGTCCGTCCAGGCGCCCGAGGTCGCGTCCGACGTCGAACTCCTGGCAGTGCACAGTGCCGAATATGTCGCCGCGGTGCGGCGTGCAAGCGAAGACCCGACGACGCCGGACCCGGAACGCGGGCTCGGCACCGAAGATGATCCCGCTTTTGCCGGGATGCACGAAGCCAGCGCCCGGATTGCCGGTGGGTCGTTACTCGCGGCCGAGGCGGTCCTGTCCGAGACCGCGGTCCGGGCCGTCAACTTCGGCGGCGGCATGCATCACGCCTCCCGCGAGCGTGCCAGCGGCTTCTGCATCTATAACGACGCCGCACTCGCCGTGCAGAGGCTGCTCGACGGCGGTGTCCGGCGGGTCGCGTACATCGACGTCGATGCCCACCACGGCGACGGCACTCAGAGCATCTTCTGGAACGACCCGAGGGTCCTGACGATTTCCCTGCACGAAAGCGGCCTCTCGTTGTTCCCCGGAACGGGATTCGCCAATGAGATCGGCGGCCAGGACGCGCTGGGCACGGCCGTCAACGTGGCGTTGCCTGCGTGGACGGGCGACGCCGGGTGGCTGCGCGCCTTCCACGCCGTGGTACCTCAACTCGTGCAGGCCTTCGAACCGGAAGTCATCGTGAGCCAGCATGGCTGCGACTCCCACAAACTCGATCCCCTCACGCACCTCAACCTCAGCGTGGACGGCCAACGCGAGGCGGCGACCGCCGTCGCGGGCCTCGCCGCGAGGTTCTGCGAAAACCGTTGGATCGCCACCGGTGGAGGGGGCTACAACATTACGGGAGTGGTACCGCGGACGTGGAGCCATTTGATCGGCATCGTGGCCCAACATCCCGTCCAGTTGACGGCTCCGGTCCCGGAGGCTTTCCGGAGCTATGTCAGGGAGAAGTACGGGGAAACGGTGCCCGAACTCATGGGCGACGGCGTCGACACGTGGTGGCGTTCGTGGGAGGTCGGGTACGACCCCGCGGATGCCGTGGACCGTACCATCATTGCCACCCGCAAGGAGATCTTCCCCCTCTGCGGGCTGGATCCCTGGTTCGACTGATGCGTGTTCGTCCAGTCGGTGTAAGGCTCGGGTCAACACCGCGTGCACATGCGAAATAGTTGATGCCTTTTGGCGTATATGTCGCTAGGGTGGGAGGCATGGTGACTGACGACGTATTTGCCGTCATTGCTGAGGCAACCCGGCGTGACATTCTGGTTTCCCTCCGCTCTGGGGATAAGGCTGTGGGGGAACTGGTGGAGGAGCTCGCCGCGAGCCAGCCCACCATTTCGAAGCATTTGAAGGTACTCCGCGAGGCCGATCTCGTCAGCATGCGCGCGCAGGGACAGAAACGCTATTACGCGTTGAACCCGAAGCCGCTCGCCGGGATTGCCAGCTGGCTGGAGACGTTCGACGTCGGTCCCGCGAAGCCCGCGGCCGAGCCCGCCACACTGGCCCGCAGCCCCCGCGCACGTGCCGCTGGCCAGGTTGCCGCGGGCCAGCCGGGCACCGCGCGGACACAGCCCGACGGCGAGCCGCTCGGCACGTCTCCGGCGAGCACCGACGTCGAACGCTCGCCTGAAACCGTTCCTACCTCCGGAGCTGTTGCCTCCGTCGCGGGTATCGACGACACCATGCCGCAGCAGATCGGCCGTACGGTTGGCCGGGCAGCCACCAAGGCTGCGGACCTCTTGGCGAACCTACCCAACCTGCCGAAGTTCGGGCGGAAGAAGTAGCAGTAAACCGGGGTGATCCCGGTCAGGCCATGATTCGCTCCTGCTGAGGTATTTCCCGCACCAGCTGAGTGGTGAAAAGCCGAAATTGAGTACATAGAAGCTACGTTTTGAGTGGTGTTGAGCATGAATTGAGTGCTGACAAATACATCACATGCTTCGCCAAAAAAATCCTCTGACCTGTTTGTTTAAAGATCTTGTCAGCACTCAGGCCATCATCTATTCTCGGTAGTCCAATTCGTCTTTACTATCGGGGGCAGGTATGACTTTTTTGGCATTTTCGAAGTTCCGGGACTGTAAAAACCAAGTGGCGGGCCTGCACCGTAATCCCGTCCGGACGCTCAGGGGGAAGCATTGAAAACTCGAAAAGTCGGCGCGATCGGAATCTGCGCGGCAATGGCATTGGTAACTGCATCCGCGATTCCCGCGCAGGCAGCAGTGACGAGCGTCAGCGGCTCGCTCAGCTGCCCCGCGGGTCAGGTCGTATGGGTACACGTCGTGACTACGTACAGTGCGCCGGTCACCTTCTATTCCGGCACCGCCCTGCGCACCACGGACCGCGGCGGCTATGACCATGTCTTCAACTACGGAACCAGGACGGTGAACTGGAAGGTGGTAAGCAGTGACATCCAGACGGCGACCGACTATTGCGGAAGTAACGTGACGCGTCCAAGTGAATGAATCCATCCAGACTGAGATCGCCCGCACACTCAGCACAATTCCAGTCCGCGCGTCTCGCCAAATGACCTCCATCGAGTATCAGTTTCGTGTGAGCGAGATCCTCAGGCTTTTTGACATCGATGCAGTGGGCAGCGAAACGGGCGTAGTTTACGGGGACAAGGGCGTTGAGCTAGAGGATCAGCCTTTAGTCTGGGCCATTCGCATACTCATTGGGAGGCGGTTCGACATCCCGGAAGCAATAATGTGAATAGGCCCCGGTCAGAGGCCCGCATATTGGGTCCCTTGGATCTAGTGTCGCGTTCCTGAAGAGAAACCCTTCGCTTTTCGACTGCCGCTGCCTCGCGAGCTGCCCGGTCGTAATCGGTTCGGATGGAGACTGCCGCGCGACTAATGCGAGCATGACGGGATTGTATGCAGACCCGCCGCTCGGCGCAGAAGTTGTAGGGAGTCACATGGATTCGAGGCTGGAAGCAGTCCGGGACACCGTCTTGGCGCGGAACCCGGGCGAGCTGGAATTTCACCAGGCCGTCACCGAGGTCTTTGAAAGCCTCGGCCCGGTGCACGACCGGCACCCGGAATTCCTGGAGGGCGCCGTCCTTGAGCGCTTGTGCGAACCGGAGCGCCAAATCATCTTCCGCGTGCCGTGGACCGACGACGCCGGACGGGTTCACGTCAACCGCGGTTTCCGGGTCGAGTTCAATTCAGCCTTGGGCCCCTACAAGGGTGGACTGCGCTTCCACCCCTCGGTCTACCTGGGCATCGTCAAGTTCCTCGGCTTCGAGCAGATCTTCAAGAATGCCCTGACAGGCATGCCGATCGGTGGCGGCAAGGGCGGCTCGGACTTCGACCCCCGTGGCCGCTCCGACGCCGAAATCATGCGCTTTTGCCACTCCTTCATGACCGAGCTGTACCGCCACATCGGCGAATACACGGACGTTCCTGCCGGCGACATCGGCGTGGGAGGCCGCGAGATCGGCTACCTGTTCGGCCAATACAAGCGCATCACTAACCGCTACGAGTCGGGCGTGCTGACGGGTAAGGGAATCTCGTGGGGCGGCTCCCTCGTCCGTCCGGAAGCCACTGGTTTCGGCACGGTCATCTTTGCCCAGGAGATGCTCAAGACCCGGGGCCGGTCCTTCGATGGCCAACGTGTGGTGGTCTCCGGTTCGGGCAATGTGGCCATCTACGCCATCGCCAAAGCCCAGGCCCTCGGCGCCACCGTGGTGGCCTGCTCCGATTCCGGCGGGTACGTCGTGGACGAGGCCGGCATCGATGTCGCGCTGCTCCGCCGGATCAAGGAAGTCGAACGGGGCCGCCTCACCGAATACGCGGAGCGCCGCCGAGGAGCCAATTATGTGGCCGGCGGCTCGGTCTGGGACGTCAACGGCGCCGTTGCCCTGCCGTGCGCAACGCAGAACGAGCTCGACGGCGACGCCGCGGCCAAGCTCGTCAGCAACGGTCTGCTGGCAGTCGCCGAAGGCGCCAACATGCCCTCCACCCGTGAAGCCGTTGCCGTTTTCCAAGACGCGGGCATCCTGTTTGCCCCGGGCAAGGCAGCCAACGCCGGTGGTGTGGCGACGTCTGCGTTGGAGATGCAGCAGAACGCCAGCCGCGATTCCTGGTCCTTCGAATACACCGAAGCACGCCTTACGGAAATCATGGTGGTCATCCACGATCGTTGTGCCGAAACCGCCGAGGAATATGGCGCGCCCGGCAACTATGTCCTGGGTGCCAACATCGGCGGCTTCGTGAAGGTCGCCGACGCCATGTTGGCGCAGGGCCTCATCTAGTCCCAATGCACACACGCGCGCACCCGCGCCATCCTGCCCACCCCACCCCAACTAACTCGCATTTGTTGTCGTTTTGAGGGCTCAAAACGACACCTACTGCGAGCTAGTTGGGCAGCCGGACCTAGTGCTGCAGCAGGCGCACGTGGTCCGGGTTCAGTTCCGAAATCTTCGTGACTCCGAGCAGGGCCATGGTGCGGGCCATATCCTTCTCCAGGATCTGTATGGTGCGGTCCACGCCGGCCCTCCCGCCGGCCATGAGCCCGTAGAGGTAGGCGCGGCCGATCAGCGTGAAGTCGGCGCCGAGGGCCAGGGCTGCGACGATATCGGCGCCGCTCATGATGCCGGTGTCCAGGATGATGGCCGCATCGCTGTTGTCCGCCTTCAGTGCGGCGGCGACCTCCGGAACGAGGTGCAGCGGAATCGGTGCCCGGTCCAGTTGGCGCCCGCCGTGGTTGGAGATCACGACGCCGTCCGCGCCGTGGTCCACCACCTTGCGGGCATCTTCCACCGTCTGGATGCCCTTGACTACCAGCTTGCCCTTCCAGGTTTCGCGCAGCCAGTCGAGGTCGTCGAAGGTCAGGGTGGGATCGAACATTGAATTGATGAGGTCGGCCACGGTTCCCGTGTAGCGGGAGAGCGAAGCGAAAGTCAACGGCTCGTGCGTGAGGAAGTTGAACCACCATGCAGGCCGGTACGAGGCATCCAGGACGGTCCTCACCGTGAGCGCCGGCGGAATGGTCATGCCGTTGCGGACGTCCCGCAGCCGGGCGCCCGCGACGGCGGTGTCCACCGTGACCATGAGGGTGTCGTTTCCGGCCTTGGCGGCGCGCTCGATCAGCTCCAGGGAACGGTCCCGGTCCGTCCAGAGGTAAAGCTGGAACCAGTTGCGGCCGTTCGGAGCCGCCGCGGCCACGTCCTCGATGGAAGCCGTGCCCATCGTGGAGAGAGTGTACGGAATACCGGCCGCTTCGGCCGCCTGCGAACCCGCGTACTCACCCTCCGACTGCATCATGCGCGTGAATCCCGTAGGCGCGATGCCGAACGGAAGCCGTGATTCCTTGCCCAGGATCCCGGTCCTGAGGTCGATACTGGAGACGTCGCGCAGGATTCCCGGCCGGAACTCGATGTCCTGGAACGCCTGGCGGGCCCGGCGGAGGGTGATCTCCGCCTCCGCTGCACCGTCCGTGTAGTCGAACGGCGCCTGGGGAGTGCGTCGCTTGGCCATGTCCCGCAGTTCCCAAATGGTGGATGCGCGGCGCAGCTTCGCCGCGTTGCTGAACTCGGGCTTCTTGAACTTCATGAGGGGAGCGAGGTCCGAGTATTTGGGAACCCGGCGCTTGAGTGCTGCGGGGCGCCCGACGGCGGTGGGGACCTTCGCTGGCACCTCAAGGGAAGGGGCGTTGCTCGGCTGGACGGTCTGCGTCATGGTGCTGTCTCCAGTGTGCTTGTGTGGTTAGACCACACTCTATGCCATGTGGTCCAACCACATCAACTACTATTTATCCATGCGAACGCACGAGCTCGTCCTGAGTTGGATCGAAAAGCAATTGTCCGACGGGCACTTGGTGCTTGGTGGGCGGCTTCCTGCCGAGCGGGCGCTGGCAGAACAGCTGGAAGTCTCAAGGACCTCGGTCCGCGAAGCCATCAGGATCCTGGAAGCCATGGGTTTGGTGCGGGCAGGTGTCGGCTCCGGCAAGGACGCCGGGACCGTGGTCATCGCGGAACCGGCCACGGCACTCGGCTCCGCGCTCCGCCTCCACGTGGCCACGCAGCATTTGCCCGTCGCTGACATCGTGGAAACACGGGTCCTGCTCGAATCATGGGCGGTATCCCGCGCCAAGGCCGATGCCCCCGAACTCAAGGAGGCAGCGAGGCTGCTGGACGAAATGGACGTAAGTGCCGCCGTCGACGACTTCCTCGCGCTCGACGTCGCCTTCCACCTCGCGCTGGCGGAAGCCGCCGGAAATGCCGTGGTGAGCACCATCATGGGATCGCTGCGTGAAGCGATTGAGGGTTACGCCGCGGCGCTCACTGCGAACCTGCCGGATTGGGATAGCACCGCCCAGCGCCTGAGGTCGGAGCACCGCGCCATCTTGGAGGCCGTGAACGACGGCGACGGCGGCCGGGCAGCGACCCTCGTTGCCGCACACATCGAGGGGTACTACCGGGAAGCCGGGCTGGGGCTGGCCCCTGCTGAACCTAGGCCTTGACGGGTCCGGTGCTGCCCCTGAGCTCAATCCGCGGCGGGAAGTAGTTCGTGGGGGAGGCTGCGTCGTTGGTCTGGATCTGCTCCCGCATGCGGCGCCACGCAAGGTCCCCGAGGTCGGTGATCGGCACGGCGGCGGTGGTCAGCGGAGGCATGGTGTACCGGGCGAAGGGCATGTCGTCGAAACCAGTGAGCGACAAGTCTTCCGGTACGCGGATCCCGCGCTGGCTTAGTCCGCTCAAGAGGCCCATCGCCGCGACGTCGTTGAAGACGAGGATGCCGGTGGCACCGCACGAGGCGACCGCATCGCTTGACTCGAATCCGGCGTCGAACGTGTTGCCTCCGGGAAGGAACTGCAATTCGACGTCCGGGAATTCGGCGGTGAACTTCTCGAGCCCGCGGAGGCGCTGCACGTTGGACGCGCTGCGGTCCGGTCCCGTCAGGTAGGCCAGTTTGCGATGACCCAGCTCCACCAGATGGGCGGCAAGTTCCTGGATGCCTTGGCCGTAGTCCACCACGAGGCTGGGAGTCGGCACCGACTCGGTGGTCCGGTTGATGAGGACGAGCGGATAGAGCGAGGGGGCGAGTTCTTCCAGGTCGGCGTCGCTCATGCGGGGGGCACAAAGAACGACGCCGTCGCATCGCCTACGCGCCTCCCCGGCGAGGATCGCTTCTTCGCTGGAGACTTCGGACGAGTCGGCGATCAACACGCGGTAGCCGTCGCGGGCGGCGGCAATACTCAGCCCGCGGAGAATGGCCTGGAACGTGGGGTTGGACAGGTCCGGCACCACGATTCCGATGGTGTCCGTCTTTCCCAGGGCCAGGCTCCGACCTACCGGGTTTGGCTTGTACTTCAGCTCCAAGGCGGCCGCGCGCACGCGAGCGGCAATGTCCGCGTCCACGGTGGTGTTTCCGTTCATGACGCGGGAAACCGTGGCATGCGAAACACCGGCCATGGATGCCACATCTGCGATGCCCACCCGCCGGGTGTTCCTTCTGCCTGGCATGGTTTCCTTCCTGGAGCTGGGGCCGCCCTGTTCCAACGCGGCGGCGACATGTGTTCTGAGGTGAAGTTTATAGTGCGTGGGGAAACGGTTTCCCTTGATGTCGTTGGATTTCGATTTGCGGGCATCCGGAGCCTGACGCTATGGTTTGGCTATGACTAAGCGTTGGTATGCGTATTTTTCGTTGGCTCTGGAGGGGCCCGCGTCTAACTGACACGCATCCAACTTTCCTTCAGAGCCAACAGGGCAGAGATCATTCTCTGCCCTTCGCCATTTCCAGGCGGGCTCTGAGTAGGGTCCGCACCTCTTTCGGAACAGGACCCCTTTCATGACCAGCATCGCCGCAGAGCCCACCACACATAACGTCGACGTCGGGAATTCCCGCGCCCAGTCGACGTCGAACCTGCGCGTCAGCCGCTTCGAGCCGCTCCCCACGCCGCAGGAAATCAGCGCGGAACTGCCGCTTGACGCGAGGTCTTCCGCCGTCGTCGAGCGCGGACGCGATGGAGTCCGCGCGATCATGGACGGCGTGGACGATCGCCTCCTGGTGATAGTGGGCCCTTGCTCCATCCACGATCCGAAGGCCGGCCTGGAATACGCACGCAGGCTGGTCAGCCAGGCGGAGAAGCATAAGGAAGACCTTTTGATCGTCATGCGGGCGTACTTCGAGAAGCCGCGGACCACGGTTGGCTGGAAGGGCCTCATCAACGATCCCCACCTGGACGGCAGCCACGACATTGCGGCCGGACTCCGTGCGGCGCGCGGATTCCTTCAGCAGGTCACGGCCCTGGGATTGCCGACCGCCACAGAGTTCCTGGAACCCATCAGCCCGCAATACATGGCCGACCTCGTGGCGTGGGGCGCCATCGGTGCGCGGACCACCGAGAGCCAGATCCACCGTCAGCTCGCCTCGGGACTGTCCATGCCGATCGGCTTCAAGAACGGGACCGACGGCGACCTCCAGGTAGCGATCGATGCCTGCGGTGCTTCTGCCGCACCCCAGGCGTTCCTGGGGATCGACGGCGATGGCCGCGCCGCCCTGGTGGCGACCTCGGGCAACCCGGACACGCATGTGATCCTGCGCGGGGGCCGCAAGGGTCCGAACTACGCGGCCGACCAGGTTGCCGCTGCGTCGGAGAAACTCTCGGCGAAGGGGCTGAATCCGCGGCTGATCGTTGACGCGAGCCACGCCAACAGCGGCAAGAGCCACCATCGGCAGGCCGAAGTCGCCTTGGAGATCGGTGCGCAATTGGAGGATGACGTGGCTTCGCCGATCGCCGGCGTCATGCTGGAGAGCTTCCTTGTCGGTGGGGCGCAGAACCTGGATGTGGAGCGGCAGTCTGCTGGCGAACAAGAGCTGGTGTACGGCCAGAGCGTCACGGACGCCTGCATGGAATGGGACGTCACGGTGTCCGTCCTGGACCAGTTGGCGGCCTCGGCCCGCAAGCGTCGGATGGCTGCTTCCAACTAAGTGAAACCTAGTCTCCAGTTGGCCGAAAGACTTTCACTTTGGTACCAGCAGCCTCTAGAGTATCTAGCACATGGTTGTTTGATGGCTCAGCATCGGCACACCAGGTAATGAATGCTGGGGTTCGCCGCTAACCGCTGAGAGCAAAGGAATATGGAGAAATGTCCGCAGAGACTAACTTCTCGAACGCGCGTTTCATGACAGTGGCTGAAGTTGCCGAAGTCCTCCGGGTTTCCAAAATGACCGTGTACCGTCTGGTCCACTCGGGAGAATTGCCGGCCGTCCGATTTGGACGATCATTCCGGGTCCCCGAAGAAGCCGTGAGCCAGTACCTCAAGGGCGCGGTCGTCGACGGACACTCGGAGACGGCTTGAGCCATGCCTGGTTCCCGAAGGGGCCGGCGGTCATTGGGTGCCCCCGATAAGCGGTACCCTGTTAAGGAACGTTTTACGTCATTGTAAGAATCTGTCAGTTGTAAAGTCTGTTGCTCAGTTCAAGGACCTCACCCAGCAGACAGAATCTCAATCTAGTTTGGTAAGGAACTTACGTGGGTTCAGTTATTAAGAAGCGCCGCAAGCGTATGGCCAAGAAGAAGCACCGCAAACTGCTTCGTAAGACCCGCCACCAGCGTCGCAATAAGAAGTAGAGATACTTCCTACAGCGTGAATGCCCGTTGCCTCCCGAGGCGGCGGGCATTTTTGCGTGCGGGGATGGGTTGGTGACGTCGCGCGACGCGCAAATTGGCTGGCGACGCGCAAAATCCCTGGTGACACCTGAATACAGGCGTCGCCAGGGATTTTCTGTGTCGCGCAGCTCTTTGCGTGTCGCAGGAAGAGCGCGGGTTAGGCCCTCGGGCTGCGGAACTTGGAGAAACCCCGCCACAGACCGTAGACGGCGCCACCGACGGTCGCGGCTTTGAGGCCGAGCGTCGCTGCCCGGCGGCCGGAACGGAAGTCGTAAACAGGCCAGTTGTTCTCCCGCGCATGGCGGCGCAGCCCGGCATCGGGATTGATGCACACCGGGTGGCCCACCAAAGTGAGCAGCGGGATGTCGTTATGTGAATCGCTGTACGCCCAGCAGCGTTTCAGGTCCAGGCCTTCTTCGTCCGCTACGCGCTGCACAGCCACGGCCTTGGCCGGCCCGTGGAGGATCTCGCCCACCAGCCGGCCCGTGTAGGCGCCATCTTCAACTTCGCCCACGGTACCCAGGGCGCCGGTCAGGCCGAGGCGCGTGGAAATGACGGTGGCAACTTCGATGGGCGTGGCGGTCACGAGCCAGACCTTCCGGCCAACACGCAGATGCTGTTCTGCCAGGGCCTTCGTACCAGGCCAGATCCGCGACTCGATCATCTCGTCGTAGACCTCTTCGCCCAGCTCCTTGATATCTGACACCTTGATACCGGCCGCGAGGATCAGCGCGGAATCCCGGACGGAATGGACGTCCTCCATTTTTTCGCCCCGCAGGACGAACTTGAACTGCTTCCAGGCAAAGCCCGCGGCTTGGGAGAGCGTGAAGGCCTTGCGTTCATACATCTTCCGGGCGACGTGGAAGAGGCTGGCACCCTTCATGAGGGTGTTGTCGACGTCGAAGAATGCGGCTTCGCCGTGTTGCTGCGTTGCAGCCGGCGCGGTGGCCACAACGGCGTTCTTCTCGACGGGCATGCCTTGAGTCTAGTCAATCGCCCGGCCCCCTGCCGTTCGCGACGGTTGTGCCGACGCTGAAGCGATACCGTTGAACCATGCCAAATCCCGACGTCGTACTCCTCACCAAAGCTGACTGCCACCTTTGCGCCGCGGCGCGTGACGCCGTCGAACGCGTGACCTCAAGCCTTGGCCTCACGTGGACGGAACAGTCGATCGACACTGACCCGGTACTGCGCGAGCGCTACGCCGAGGAGATCCCGGTGGTGTTCGTGGACGGAATCCAGCGGGATTTCTGGAAAATCGATGAGGCACGATTGGTGCGGGTCCTGAAGAAGGCCATCGCCGCCTGAACATGCGTGCAGAGCTTTGTTGGCAATAGAGTGGGAAAACAAAGCGACGCAATGGAGAAGAACGTGACTGCGCTGGAACCGTCTGCCGAAGCTGTACCCGGGGACAAGGACTCTGCCGCGAAGCAGATACCACCCGCGGCTGTGGCCCGGATGACGCTTTATCTGCGCGCTCTGAACTCCCTGCTGGGCGAAGGCGTGGAACGCGTTTCCTCCGAGGCGCTGGCCGAGGCGTCGGGAGTCAGCTCGTCCACGTTGCGCAAGGACCTCTCCTACGTCGGCTCCTATGGAACGCGTGGCGTGGGATACGAGGTCCAGTACTTGAGCCGGCACATCGCGGCGGCGCTCGGCCTGACCCACGACTGGAAAGTGGCCATTGTGGGCGCCGGCAACCTTGGCAAAGCCTTGGCACGGTACGGCGGATTCGAGTCGCGCGGTTTCGACGTGGTGGCGATCCTCGACGCCGATCCGATGATCATCGGGAACGAAGTCGGCTGGCTGCGGGTCAGCGACGCCGCCAATCTTGAAACGGTCCTTCAGCGGACCGGCACCAACATGGTTGTCCTGGCCCTCCCGGCCGCGGTGGCACAGGACGTCTGCGACCGCGTGATCAGCGCGGGTATCCGCAGCATCCTCAGCTTTGCTCCTGTGCTGTTGCAGGTTCCGCCGTACGTGAATCTGCGCAAGGTGGACATGGCAACTGAGCTTCAAATCCTGGCGTATCACGCACAACGGGCGCAGACTCCGCGCCAGGCCCTCTAGGCCAAGCCGGGTCTGCGCCCGTTGTTGGTTTTGTTCTTGGCTATAGGCCCTGTGGCCGTTCGCCGTCTGGCCTAGCGGCCGTAAGGCGCCTGGCCATAGGGGTTCGCGAACGGCTGGGCTTTCCGGAAATACGGCGCCGAGGCCGGCAAGTACAGCAGCACGATCGCGGCGATGCCCAAGAGGATGGTGATGGTGCCCATCCCGACCTGGGTCAGGCCCAGCAGGGAAATTCCGGCAAAGACCGTGCCCAGGATTCGGGCCCAGTTCTTCCCCTTGCGGACATTGAACGCAACCAGTGCGTAGAGCCCGGCAAAGATCACCGAGAAAACAACCACGAAGGTGACAGCAATGCCGATGACGCTGTTTGTGTCCAGGCCTGAAGCGTTGGTCCCCTGCCCCGCCAACGCCTGGTCGATCATGCTCTTGCCCGCGGGCGAGTTCAGCCCGGCGATGGTGATGGGGATGCCGATCAAGGTCAGCAAACCGGCGGCAAGCATGAGCCAGAAGGAGATGGTGACCAGCTGTGGGACTCCCGACGTCGCGGCGGGCTGCTGGCTCGGCCAGATGACCGGTCCGCCCTGGCCGTACTGCGGGACGGAAGGCTGGCCGTACTGCGGCTGCTGAGGTGCCTGCTGGCCGTACTGCGGAGCCTGCTGCCCGTACTGGGGCGCGGAAAGCTGTCCGTATTGCGGCGCGGAAGGCTGGCCGTAAGGGGGCTGCTGACCCTGCTGCGGTGCCTGCTGCCCGTACTGAGGCGTCTGCTGGCCGTACTGCGGAGCTTGCTGGCCGTATTGCGGCTGCTGACCCTGCTGGGGTGCCTGCTGCCCGTATTTCGGCTCCTCAGGGGTGGGATTCTCGCCGGGAGTGGACGGCGGGTACGGAGGGGTGCTCATGGCATTCCTTTGCGTGTCGACTGCAGATACGGCTGCCGGGTGCAACGTGCCCTGCCCCCAGCTCGGCTTAATTCCACCGTACCCCGACGGCACAGTGCTGGTGATGATTCACGGGAAGAATTCTCGCTAAACAAGCTTCGGCGGATCTCCCCTGAATGGTGCGAGGACAAACGGAAGGCCGCGGGGCCCTCCCGGGACCTGCCGCGGCCTTCGGCCATGGGTGCTGCGTTGTTGCTAGACGAAGTGCTTCCTGGACTCCGGAAGCCACATCAACACCGCGGCCGCGACAGCTACCGCCGATCCGATGAAGTTGAGGTTGAGGGTAACCACCTGGACCAAGAGGGAAATTACGGCAAATGCTCCCAGGATGGTCAGGACAAGCCGCGCCCAGCGGGAGCCCTCTTTAAGCCGAATGGCAATGAAGATGTAGAGGGCTGCGAACACCAGGCTGAAAATCAGGCCCACAATGCCCGCGCCAACCATCATCTCTCCGAAGACGCTGCGCATCGTGAAAATGTTAATGAAGCTGGCAAGAACACCCAAAGCGGCAGCCGCGACCCACAACCAGTAGGAAATGGTCAGCTGCTGCGGCACTCCCGTGGTGTCTCGAAAGCGCTGGGCGACGTTGTTGAAGTCGAGTCCAAAAGTGTTCCGCGCCGGCGCCGCGTAGCCCAGCCCTGCCGGCGGGGCGCTATTCGGACCCGCTGGCATGCCATAGGCGGGTTGGCCCGGCTGCTGGTTTCCAGGGGCGGGCTGCTGGTAGGAGGGGGGCGCTTGGTAAGAAGGAGGTGCTTGGTATCCCTGCGGAGGCTGGTAACCCGCAGGAGGGACGTTGCCGGGCTGCGGTGGCTGGGCCCCGGGCTGTTGAGGCTGAGGAGCTTCGTTTGGGTTACTCATGGCATCACTTTAGACCTGAGGTTTAAGGATTCATAGGAAATTCTTGGCTAATTCGCCGCTAAGCATCGGCTTTTCCCCGAACAATAGGCGGGTGACACCGCAAGCAAAAAATGGCGCCTCCGGGGCTGCACACGTGATTATGTGCAGCCCCGGAGGCGCCATTCAGTCCGGGAAACCGGTGGATCAGGCGGCAGGCGCGATGAAAGCCAGTTCGAGGTTGATGACAACCTTGTCGCTGACCAGCACGCCGCCGGCCTCGAGCACTGCGTTCCAGGTCAGGCCGAAGTCCTTGCGGCTGATGGTGGTCTCACCGGAGACGCCTGCGCGGGTGTTGCCGAACGGGTCAACGGCCACGCCGTTGAACTCGGTCTCGATGGTGACCTCTTGGGAGACGCCCTTGATCGTCAGCTCGCCCACGAGGTCGAAGCTGTCGCCGTTGGCCTTGACGTGGCGGGAGACAAAAGTGATTTCCGGGAACTTCTCCACATCGAAGAAGTCCTCGCCCTTGACGTGGCCGTCGCGGTTGGCGTCGCCCGAGTCGAAGCTGGCGGTCTGGATCGTTGCGGCGACCTTGGAGTCGGTCAGGCTGCTGCCAAGGTCAAGGGTGGCCTCGGCCTCGGTGAACTGGCCGCGGACCTTGCTGATGCCTGCGTGGCGGACCGTAAAGCCGATCTCGCTGTGGGAGTTGTCGAGGGTCCAGACGCCGGTGGTGACGTTTGCGGGAAGAGTCATGGGGTTCTCCTTGGGAAGGTGTGATCGTAGCTTCATCGGGCGTTCGGCCGCACTTAGTTGAAGTGTCAACCGAACCTTGTGTCAAGTATAAACATGCAAATGCATCTTTTATTCCACCTTCAGGGAACATTCTGAAGAAACTTTCAGTTCTACGAAACGTAGAAGATTTCAGATCGCCCGCCTTCTTTGAGAAACTGGTAAACATGCCCCAAGCAACTGTCCATCTGCTCCGCCATGGCGAGGTCTACAATCCCGACGGCATTCTGTACGGCAGACTGCCTGAATTCCACCTCTCCGAACGCGGCCGCGAGATGGCCAAGATGCTCGCGGACCACTTCGCTGCCCGTGTCGCGCAGGGGGCCAACATCGTTTACCTTGTCTCCTCGCCGTTGACCCGCGCGCAGGAAACCGCGCTTCCCGCTTCGCAGGCGCTGGACCTCCAGATCCACACGGAACCGCGGATCATCGAGGCGGAGAACCACTTCGAAGGGCTCAGGGCCAACATCTCCGAATTCATCAAGCCCAAGCACTGGCGCGAGTACCGCAACCCGCTGCGTCCGTCCTGGGGCGAGTCTTACCAGGACCAGGTCACCCGCATGCGTGCCGCCGTCGAGGACGCCCGGCTGAAGGCGATCGAACTCGGCGGCGATGGCGCCGAAGCCATCCTCGTCAGCCACCAGCTCCCCATCTACGCCACGCGCCTCAGCGCGGAGGGCCGCCCTTTGTGGCACGATCCGCGCAAACGCGAGTGCACTCTGACGTCCCTGACTTCCATCGTGTTCGACGACGGCAAGGTTGCGCGGGTGGAGTACAGCGAACCCGCCGCCGTACTGCTGCCCGGTGCCGCGAGGACCCCTGGAGCATGACAATGGACCGCAATATCACCAGCCGCAAGACCAGCGGCCAGAAGGCCAATGCAACCTTGACCTCGCGCCGCAGTTTCCTCGCCGTCGGGGGCGTGGCACTTTCTGCATTGACCATGGGCCTGTCCGCCTGTGCCCAGGAAGATGCCCTGGCCCAGCAGGCCAAAGCCGGCGACAACAAGAACTACGTCGCCGGGGACGGCTCGGTGACCGAATTCGCCAAAGCGGACCGCAAGGCCGCCGTCGGGATCAAAGGCACTTTGTTCGACGGAACTGCCGTGACCCCGCAGGACCTGCTCGGCAAGGTGACCGTCCTCAACTTCTGGTTCGCCGCGTGTGCGCCGTGCCGGGTTGAAGCGCCGATTCTTGAGGAACTGCACCAGGAGTTCAAGCCCAAAGGTGTCCAGTTCTACGGTGTGAACCTCCGGGACGAGAAGGCGACGGCGGACGCGTTCGACAAGACGTTCAACCTCACGTACCCCAGCTTCAACGACAAAGACGGCGCCGTGCTGCTGTCTGTCTCCGGCATTGTGCCTCCGGGTGCGGTGCCGACCACGCTGGTGCTGGACAAAGAAGGCAAGGTTGCCGCCCGCGTCCTGGGCGAGATCGATAAGAGCACGCTCAAGGCGCTCATCACCACCGCGGTTGCCGAGTAGGTGGCCCCGACAGCGTGAACAGCCCTTTCGCCGAGACCATCCTGAGCGGTTCCTTGCTGCTGGCCATCCCCGTGGCTTTGCTGGCCGGACTCGTGTCCTTCCTGTCGCCTTGCGTCCTGCCCCTGGTACCTGGCTACCTTGGCTACGTGACCGGGCTGACCGGCGTCGACCTCCAGAAGCAAAGGCGCGGGCGCATGCTCGCGGGAATCGGCCTGTTCGTCCTCGGATTCTCCGTAATTTTTGTCCTGCTCGGTGGTGCCTTCGGTCAACTGGGGACCCTCATCACCGGTCCGCAGAACGCGTGGATCACGCAATTGCTGGGCGTACTGGTGATCATCATGGGCGTCGTCTTCCTGGGTGGCTTCGGGTGGTTGCAGCGCGACGCCAAAATCCATGCCAAGCCGCCTGCCGGACTGTGGGGTGCGCCGTTGCTGGGCATCACGTTCGGACTCGGCTGGGCGCCCTGTATTGGTCCCACCTATTCCGCCGTCCAGTTGCTGAGCCTTTCCGGGGGATCGTCCGCGGCAAAGGGGGCTCTCCTGGCGTTTGTCTATAGTCTTGGCCTTGGCATTCCCTTCCTGTTGATAGCCCTGGCAGTCCGCCGGGGGATGGGTGTGATGTCCTTCTTCCGCAAGCATCGCCTCGCGATCCAGCGGATGGGCGGGGGCATCCTGATCCTCCTGGGAATCCTGATGGCCACGGGAGTGTGGGGCGCCTGGGTAACCGGGCTCCAGTACTGGTTCCAAACCGATGTGAAGTTGCCGATCTGATGAGCGAGCCCGTGCAAGGTAAAAAGAAGTCAAACAAGTCCGCCAGCGAATCCGCGGAAGCTGACAACGCAGCTGACAAGGCGAATGACAAGGCGATCGACAAGGCGATCGACAAGGCCAAGGCCGAAGCGGCACTGCCGGTCCTGGGCATCGTAGGCATGCTGCGCTGGGCCTGGACCCAGCTGACCAGCATGCGCACAGCGCTGTTCCTGCTGCTTCTCCTGGCCGTCGCGGCAGTTCCCGGATCGCTGTTCCCGCAGCGCCCGGCGAACCCTTCGATCGTGACGCAGTACATCAGCGACCACCCGGACTACGGCAAGCTCCTGGACTCCGTGCAGCTCTACGACGTGTACTCCTCTGCCTGGTTCTCGGCGATATACATTCTTCTGTTTATCTCCCTGATCGGTTGTGTCACGCCACGGGCCATCGCCCACTACAAGGCGATGCGCTCCCAGCCGCCGCGGACCCCGAAGCGCCTGTCCCGCCTCCCGGAGTACGGCACGCTTGTGCTGCCCGCCGACGCCGGGATCCCGGCGTCGAAGGCTATCTCGGACGCCGCCGCGGTGCTGAAGAAGCGCGGCTACCGTGTGGAGGTACGCGACGTCGACGCCGCCATGCCTTCCTTGGGTGCCGAGCGCGGCTTCCTCAAGGAAGTGGGCAACCTCGTGTTCCACGCTTCGCTGATCGGAGTGCTGGTTTCGGTGGCGGTCGGCGGGCTGTTCGGCTACAGCGGCCAGCGGATCCTGGTGGAAGGCGATACCTTCGTGAACACCTTGGTGGGCTATGACCAATTCAGCCCCGGCACCAACTTCCAGAGCAGCTGGCTGCAGCCGTATTCCATCCAGCTGAACAAGTTCGACGTCCAGTTCGACCGGGAATCGCCGGCGCACTTCGGCCAGCCCATCGACTTCACGGCCGACGTCACCACCAAGGACACCCCGGACGCGCCTGCCAAGAAGCAGGTCCTCAAGGTCAACGATCCCGTGTCACTTGGCGATACCAGCATCTACCTGACGGGCAACGGCTACGCTCCCGTCGTCACCGTCCGGGACGGCGCCGGCAACGTCGCGATGCAGGGACCTGTAGTGGCCAAGTTGCAAGGTGACAACTATTACTCCTCGGTGGTCATCAAGGTTCCCGATGCCAAGCCCGATCAGCTCGGTTTCGCGGGGTTTTTCCTTCCCACCGCCATGGTGACGGACAAGGGTCTCGCCTACAGCGGCGATCCCTCACTCATCAACCCCCAGTTGAACCTGAACTCGTACTATGGCGACCTCGGCCTGAACAAGGGCACCCCGCAGAACGTCTTCGAACTCGACGTAGCCAAGCTGACCCCGCTCAATGGCCGCGGCATGGCGGACAAGGCCATCGCAATTGCCCCGGGAGGCACCTACACGCTTCCGAACGGCAAGGGCAGCATCACCTTTGACGGCGTCAAGAAGTACGTTGGCGTCGACATCCACCACAATCCGGGCCAGGCCACCGCGCTCGTGTTCGCCCTGTTGGCGGTCGCCGGACTGATTCTCTCCCTCTACCTGAACCGACGCCGCGTCTGGGTCCGGACCGGAACCCATGACGACGGGCGCACAATGGTGGAGTATGGTCTCCTTGCCCGCGGCGAGGACCACAGGCTGGCCGGCGAAGCTGCCGCGATCCGCGAACTGCTGCAACGAGAATGGCTGCTCACCACAGAGCAGTCCACCGACACCGTTTCTTCCTCAACCTCGAAGGACCAGTAATGTTCCCCATCAACGAAACCATGGGCCAATACAGCGAGCTTTTCATGCTGCTCGCGGCCGGCACCTACACGGTGGCGTTCGTCGCTTTCGCGTGGGACCTCGCCAAGAGCAGCAAAATGCTGAAGGCAGTGGACCTCAAAGCGGCCTCTTCGGTGGCAGCCGAAGTCAAGGTTCCGGTCGCCGCCGGGCGTGCCGGTGGAAACGACGTCGGGGGACCTGCCGGCCGTACCGAGCGCCCGACGTCGGCGATCACCTCCGTCAACCAGACCGCCGGCGGTGACATGAAGTACGCCGCCGAGCGCCGCATTCCCGCCCGCGCGGCGGTGGCAGTCGCGATCATCGGCGTGGCAGTCCATGGTGCCGGAGTCATCACCCGTGCGGTCGGCGCAGGCCGCGTGCCGTGGGGCAACATGTACGAGTTCCTGACCACCGGTGCTTTCCTGGTGGTGGCAGTCTTCCTGCTCTCGCTGATCCGCCGCGACCTGCGCTTCCTGGGCACCTTCGTGCTGGGCCTCGCCGTGATCATGATGGTGGCAGCGTCGGTGACCTATTGGACCCCGGTAGGCCACTTGGTTCCGGCACTCCAAAGCTACTGGCTGGTCATCCACGTCTCCATCGCCGTGATGTCGGCTTCCCTGTTCACCTTGACGTTCGCCATGTCAGCCCTGCAGTTGCTGCAATCGCACCGGCAGAAAACCCTGGCGGCGGGCGGCGTGGACAAGCTGGGCTTCATGCGCCTCGTGCCGAACGCGTTGAGCCTGGAGAACCTGTCCTACCGCATCAACACCGTGGGATTCGTGGGCTGGACCTTCACCCTCATGTTCGGCGCGATCTGGGCCGAGAAAGCCTGGGGCCGCTTCTGGGGCTGGGACACCAAGGAAGTCTGGACCTTCGTAATCTGGGTGGTCTACGCCGGCTACCTGCACGCACGCGCCACCCGCGGCTGGACGGGAACCCGCGCGGCCTGGTTGTCGATTGCGGGCTACCTGTGCGTGATCTTCAACTTCACCGTGGTCAACGTGTTCTTCAACGGACTGCACTCGTACTCGGGGCTCTCGCAGTAAGTTCAAGGCGCTGATGCCCGCGGGCCGGGTCCGCGGGCATCAGCGCCTTGCCGTTCTGACCCTTTTTGGATTAACGCCGACGGCGACACTCCGCACTTGCGGGCGTGTCGCCGTCGTTCGCGTTTCAAAAGAGGTCAGGAAGGGAGTCTCCTCGGGTCTCAGCTGTTGACGTCGCCGCTGTCGTCAGCCTTGGTCTCGCCCTTGAGCTTGCGTTCCTTGGCTTCGAGTTCGGCCTTGAGCTTCTTCAGCCGTTCGGCTTCGGCCTGGTTGCGACGGCGGACCTCCAGGTTGCGGAGAAAGTCGGGGTCGTCGTCGGGGGCGGTGGGGTGGCTCGTGGGCTGCGGGGTGGGCCGGATGTTGTAGGGACGGCCGATAAGGAACCAGAGGACCGCGCCGAGAACCGGCAGCAGGATCATCACGACAATCCATGCGGTTTTGGAAATTCCCCGGGTAGAGCGGCGGTCGGTGCGGATGACGTCCACCAGCCCATAGACGAACACGAGCAGGACGGCGACAACTGCAACAACGCGGAGCATACCGTCAAGTCTAGTCGCCGCCGGGTCCAACGATAGCTGTGCGATCAGGGTGCAATCAGGCTGTGAGGCTAAACTTGATCCGTGGCTTTCCTCAAATACTCCCTGATCCGCCTGGCGATCTTCGTACCGCTCTTCGTCCTCTTCGCCCTCCTTCAGACGGGTTTGTTCCTGGCAGCGATTTTCGCGGGCCTCATCGCGTTCGCCGTCAGCTACCTGTTCTTCCAGAAGCAGCGCGACGCCGCCACTGCTGCTATGCGCGAACGTTTCTCCGGGCGGGCCAAGCCCATCCGCTCTGCGTTGGAGATTGAAGATGCCTCGATCGAGGACCGGCTGGTCGATGAAAACCCTGCGGTAACGGTCGAGAACGACCGACGCCCCAAGGAATCCTAGAAACTCAAAGCTGAGCGAGGGTTCGGGAAAACCGGCCTATATGTGAGCGAGGGTTAGGGGGGAGGACGCTCGCTCACATGACTGAGCGAGGGTTCGGGAAAACCGGGCTATATGTGAGCGAGGGTTAGAAGCCGTGGCTCAGGACGAGGCCCAGCGAGAACAGCACGCTGTAGCCGAGATTGATCAGTCCGGTCTGCTTGAGCACCGGAATGAGGCTCTTGCGCTTCCTGCCGTTGACCATGAGCCAGGCCGGCATGAGGCAGGCGGGGATCAGCAGCAGCACTATAAGCATCCAGGGCTTGGTAGGCGCCAACACCACCACCAATAGGATCGCGACTGCCAGCATCAGGACGTAGCTCTCGCGGGCATGGCGGTCGCCCAGCCGCACGGCCAGTGTCCGCTTGCCCGCCACCATGTCCGTGGGGATGTCGCGCACATTGTTGGCCATCAGCAGGGCGCAGGCGATCAATCCTGTGCCAATGGCGCCGATGATGGCCGGAAGGCTCACTTGCCCGGCCTGCGTGTAGGTGGTGCCCAGCGTTGCCACCAGGCCGAAGAAGACAAACACGAACAGGTCGCCAAAGCCCATGTAGCCGTACGGGTTCTTGCCGCCGGTGTACCCCCAGGCAGCAAGGACGCAGCCGATTCCCACCAGGATCAGCCACCAGCTCTGCGTGATGATCACCAGGACCAGGCCGAAAATCATGGCCAGGCCGAAGGCTCCGAAGGCGGCCCACTTGACGTGGTCGGGGCGTGCCGCGCCGGAACCGACCAGCCGGAGCGGACCCACGCGGTCCTCATCGGTGCCGCGGATGCCGTCCGAGTAGTCGTTGGCGTAGTTGACCCCGATCTGCAGGAGCAGCGCCACGAGGGCGGCGAGGATGGCATTCAAGAGCCGGAAAGATTGAAGCTCGTAGGCGGACGCTGTGCCGATCAGCACCGGCGCGATCGCTGCCGGCAGGGTGCGCAGGCGGGCGCCTTGAATCCATTGTGCAGCTGTTGCCACGTTCAGTACCTCGTGTTGTTTCGCGTTGGGGGAAGGCAAATGACGGTCGGGGAGAACGTGTCTATTCTCCCTGATGCACCTCGGTGAGAAGCTCGATCATCGCCAGCCGGTCCGGCTTTCCATTAGGGAGCATGATGAGTCCATCCGTGGTCAGCACTGTTTTCGGAGCGAGGGTCCCTAGCGATTCCTGGCAGTGGGCCTTGTAGTCTGCGATGCTTTCCGGGGAGCTGTCCTCGACGGCAACATACGCTGCCACCGCCTGGCCCCACTCCCGGGAAGGCACCCCGGCCACGAAAGCCGCCGTGACGCCGTCGAACTTTTCAAGCTCAGCCTGGATGAACGCGGCGGAGGCTTTGACGCCGCCGGTGATGATGACGTCGTCGGCGCGTCCCAGCACAGTGAGCGTACCGTCGGCGGCGAGCTCGCCAAGATCGTTGGTGCGGTACCAGCGGGTGCCGTCCTCCTCGAAGAACGCTTCGGCAGTCGCCTCGGGCGCGTCCAGGTAACCGGAAGCCACGGTGTCGCCGCCCAGGAGGACCCGGCCGTCGTCGTCGAGCATGACCTGGACGCCCTCAAGCGGCCTTCCGTCGTACACGCAACCGCCGCACGTCTCAGCCGAGCCATAGGTGGTCACGACCTTCAGCCCGGCCTCCCTGGCGGCGTCCAGCAGCGGCGCGGGCGCGGGCGCGCCGCCCAGAAGGATGGCATTGAAGCGGCGAAGCATCGCGAGGGTCTGCGGCGAGGGCGAGTCCAGGAGCCGCTGCAGCTGCGTCGGCACCAAGGAGGTGAAGCGGATCGTGTCGGTCAGCTCTTCGGCGCCGGAGGTGAAGGCCTCGGGAGTGAAGCCGTTCGAGAGGTCCATGGCCCACGGACGCGTGCCCGCGAAGAGGGAGCGGACCAACACCTGGACCCCGGCGACGTATTGCAGCGGCAGGGCCAGAAGCCATTGGCCCTCGCCCCGGAGCGCGATGGCCGTGGCCATGGAAGAAGCAGCGAGCTCGTCGACCGTGAGCACCGTGGCCTTGGGCGTACCGGTGGAACCGGAGGTGCGGACCACTACCGCGGCGTCATCGAAACCGGGCGTCTCAACGGGGACCGCCACCGGGGTGCCGTCCTCCGGGACGAAGATTTCGACGGCGGGTCCCTCGTCGTGGAGGGCGGCGGCGAGGGCTTTGAGAACGGGATCGATGTTCACGGGCGAGTCCTAGAAGTAGTAAGGGAAGTTGGACCAGTCCGGATCGCGCTTCTCGAGGAAGGCTTCCTTGCCCTCGACGGCTTCGTCCGTCATGTATGCCAGGCGCGTGGCCTCCCCGGCGAACACCTGCTGGCCGGCCAGGCCGTCGTCGGCGAGGTTGAAGGCGAACTTGAGCATGCGGATGGCTTGCGGGGATTGGCGCGCGATGTCCGCCGCGTACTCCAAGGCAACCTCCTCGAGGCGCTCGTGGTCCACGGCTTCGTTGACTGCACCCATGCGCACCATGTCCTCCGCGGAATATTCACGGGCCAGGAAGAAGATCTCGCGGGCGGCTTTCTGCCCGATCTGGCGGGCGAGCAGCGCCGAGCCGTAGCCGGCGTCGAAACTTCCCACGGTGGCGTCGGTCTGCTTGAACTTGCCGTGCTCGCGGGAGGCGATGGTGAGGTCAGAGACAACGTGCAGCGAGTGCCCGCCACCTGCGGCCCAGCCGTTCACGACCGCGATGACCACCTTAGGCATGGTCCGCATGAGCCGCTGGACTTCCAGGATGTGCAAGCGGCCGGCCCGGGCGGGGTCGATGCTCTCCTGCGTCTCGCCGTCGGCGTACCGGTACCCGTCTCGTCCGCGGATCCGCTGGTCACCGCCGGAACAGAAGGAATGGCCGCCGTCCTTGGGGGAGGGACCGTTTCCGGTGAGGAGCACTGTGGCGACATCCGGAGTCATCCGGGCGTGGTCCATGGCGCGGTAGAGCTCGTCAACGGTGCCGGGACGGAAGGCGTTGCGGACCTCCGGGCGGTTGAAGGCAATCCGGACCGTCGGAACGTCCCTCGTCACTTTTCCGTCGGCGTCCCGCTCGACCTGCCGGTGGTACGTCATGTCCTGGAAATCGTCGAAACCGGACACGGTGCGCCAGCGCGACGGGTCAAAGACGTCGGATACCTTGGCGGGGAAGTCGTTGCTCACCCTCAGAGTCTAGTAATCCGCTCAGCTGATGCAGAACTCGTTGCCTTCGGGATCCGCCATGGTGTGCCATTCGTGCGGCCCTTGCTTGGCCGTCCAGAGGTATTTCGCGCCGCGCGCTTCCAATGTGGCGCGGACTTCGTCCTTGTCCTGTCCGTTGAGGCGCACGTCCCAGTGAACCCGGTTCTTGACGGTCTTGTCCTCCGGAACGGTCTGGAACAGGAAGCGGCGGCGGGCGTCCTTGTCCTGGTCTTCTTCGGGGCCGATGGCCGCGCCGTCCTTCCACACCAGGTTGCCGTTGTGGGTGGTCGTTTCAGCCTCCGTGGCAAAGCCTTGATCGACCATGGACCGGATGAACGCTTCGTCCTGGGGCTCCACGATCCACTCGAGCGTCTCGGCCCACCAATCGGCGAGGACGTGCGGATTCTTGCAGTCGATCACTACCTGAAAGTTCAGTGCCATGGACTGAACCTACGACGACGGCGCGTGGCCGGGGAAGAGCCTAGCGGACAGTTCCGGTCCGGGTTTCCCAACTGACTCGCATTTGTTGTCGCTTAGCGGCCTGAAAACGACATCTACTGCGAGTTAGTTGGGTGGGCTAGGCAGGTTGGGTGGGCTAGGTGGGTTGGGTCAGCCGCCCAGGAGTTGCGGCGGGATCGCGTAGATCAGCACGACCGCCAACAGGTTCTTGGCGGCGTGAACGAAGTAGGAGAACATCACGTTCTTGCCTGTCCAGACGTAGACGGCCACCAGGACAACGCCCATTCCGAGGTACGGGGCCAGGGCGGGAAGTACCAGGCCTTCACGTCCCACGACGTGGATGGCGGCGAAGCAAAGCACGGACAGGGCGCAACAGAGCCAAATGTTGACACGACGGGACAGCTTGCCGATGAGCAGGTGCCGGAACAGGTATTCCTCCACGAAGGGACCCAGCACCACCAGCAAAGGCACCACGAACCAAGCCGGCAGTTGCAGCACGAGGGACTGCAAGCCCAGTTGGTTTTGCGACGACTTGGCCGAGCCGGTAACCGTCACCAGGATGGCGGTGATCACCAGCATCGCCACGATGGACAGCGGAATCATGGCAAGCGTGAACCACGGACGGGTGGCCAGGATCAGGAGGTCGCGGGCTATGACGCGCCACGCAGCCGCAACCGCGAACAGGCCGACCGAAGCGTAGAAAGCGAGGTTGATGGCGAAGACGGCGATTGCCGGATCGGGAAAGATCCGCTGCACGAAAGTCGTCACCGGGGCGGTGGCGAGGCTCAGAACGGCCGCCAATGACACATAGAGTCCGAAAGCCGCAGCGTCCAAGCCCGTGAAACGGTATAGCCTGCCGGCTGACGGAATGGTGCCCATATGTCCAGCGTAACGCCCCTGTTTGTTGCCCGCGTCACGCTCCGCCGAAATCACCGGGTAGGATGGTTTTGCCGGATTTACCTTCGACGCTTCCGTGTTTTCGCTACTGATTCGACTCGCCAACAGGGTGAAAGCTCGAATTGCTTGTGCCGATGCGCGTGAAGCCAGGGCCGGCATCTCCTCAACCCACAAGGAACAGCTGTGCCTCAAAACACCACAACCGACCTTCAGCGTGAGCCGGGAACCCTGGCTGCGCCCAGTACCTCTACAACTTCCGAAAACCTCAGCGCCGAGGGCTACCAGAAGACCCTGAGCCGCCGCCACGTCACCATGATCGCGATGGGCGGTGCGATCGGCGTCGGCCTCTTCATGGGTGCCGGTGGACGCCTTGCCTCCACCGGCCCGGCCCTGATCTTCTCGTACGCCATTGCCGGCGTCATCGCCTACCTGCTGATGCGGGCCCTCGGCGAACTGATCATGTACCGCCAGACCTCCGGCTCTTTTGTCAGCTACGCCGGTGAGATGTTCGGCAAAAAGGGTGCCTTCCTCTCCGGTTGGATGTACTTCATCAACTGGGCCATGACGGGCATCGCCGAACTCATTGCCATCGGCCTGTACTTCCAGTTCTTCTTCCCGAACGTTCCCGTTGAACTGTCCGCCATCGCCGCGCTGGTGCTGCTTGTGGCCGTGAACCTGTTCAGCGTCAAGGCCTTCGGCGAGTTCGAATTCTGGGCTTCCTGCCTCAAGGTGGCCGCGATCCTGATCTTCCTGGCCGTGGGCACCTTCATGGTGGTCACGAACGCGCAGGTCGGCACCGGCCACGCTTCCGTGGGGAACCTCTTCGCTGCCGACGGCGGAATGTTCCCCAAGGGCGGCCTGGTGATGATCCTGGTCCTCAACGCCGTGATCTTCGCTTACAACGCCATCGAACTGGTCGGCATTACCGCTGGCGAGATGCAGAACCCGGAACGCGAAGTGCCCAAGGCGATCCGCGCCGTCGTGGTCCGCATTGTGGTTTTCTACGTCGGTTCCGTCATGCTGCTGGCGATGCTCCTGCCTTCGGACCAGTACCACGCGGGAACCTCCCCGTTCGTCACGGTCTTCGGCCAGATGGGCTTGCCCTGGATGGGCGACGTCATGAACATGGTCGTCATCACCGCCGCGCTGTCCTCGTGCAACTCCGGCCTGTACTCGATCGGCCGCATCTTCCGCACCATGGCCAACAACGGACATGCCCCCAAATGGCTCACCAAGATGTCCACCCGCCACGTGCCGTACGCGGCCATCCTGGCAATCGGCGCCGTGTACCTCGTGGGCATCCTGCTCAACATCTGGTTGGGCGGTTCGCACGCCTTCGACCTCGCTCTGAACACGGCCTCGATCGGCGTCATCTTCACATGGGGCTCGATTTTCGCCAGCCAGATCGCGCTGCGCAAGAAGAAGGGCAACGTTTCCAGCCTGCCGATGCCGGGTTCGCCGTGGACCAGCTGGGTTGGCCTGATCGCCCTCTTGGCCATCACCGTGCTGATCGGCATGGACACTATGACGGACAAGGCCACGGGCGAGGTGTTCCTCCTGGGCCTCTGGACCCTGGCCACGATTCCGTTCTTCGCCTTGGTGCTGTGGCTCGGCTGGCAGAAGGTCAAGAACAACGAGCCGAAGAGCGAGCTGTTTAGCTAGTCCCCACCGCCACCCTCGCCTCGCAAGCTCGGCCAGGGAACCCTGGCGGCGTGGGCCCACACGACGGCGGGCGCCTCCCGCTCCGGGGGCGCCCGCCGTCGTACTCTGTTCAGCCGCTAGTCCCTCAGGTGCTTCGCGAAGTGGTCCTCGATCCGCTGCCAGCCTTCCGGAGCCGCAGCCGGATCGGGTTTGATGCCCATCACCCGCATCAACGGCCGCAGTGGCCGGGGCCCGACCGGAACGTCGTTCATGAAGGCGTGGCCCGCCGTCGGGAACTCCTTGACGTCGTGCTCGATCCCAAGGTTCGTCAACGCAGCCTCCAACTTCGCGGCCGCTCCCCGCAACGTCCGGTCCTTGCCTCCATAGTTGGCCACCACCGGGCAAGCGCCCGCCAAAGCCTGCTCCAGGTGCCGTGGCAATTGGCCGTAGTTCACGGAGGCCGCGTCGAAGTCGTCGTGGGCCGCGAGCAGGGCGAAGGCGCCTCCCATGCAGAAACCGATGACCCCCACTTTTCCAGTGCACCGGACATCGCTGCGGAGCCAGGAACGTGCCGTGGACACATCCGTAAATGCCCGGCCCGTGCCCGACATCAGGGAGCGCATGGTCGCCACGAGGCAGCGCCTCGCGCCGCCGTCGCTATAGAGATCGACGGCGAGCGTCAAGTAACCGGCCGAGGCGAGCCTGTCTGTGTGCCGCCGCATCATGTCGTCGAGCCCAAAGGCTTCATGGATAAGCACGACGCCGGGAAACGGACCTTCGCCGTCGGGCTCGGCCAAGTACCCCTGCAGGGTCCGCGAGCCTCCGGCCGCCGCACTGTCCGCGCTCAAGTCAATGTGCACCATGGTGAGGAAGCCTTTCGTTGGCCGATCCGATTGCGGCGTAGGCCCAGTGTTTGCCATCCCGACGGTCCGCGCAAGTGTCATTGTCAGCAGTCGCAGCTAGGCTCGATGCATGGACCACAGCACCACTCTCAGCCAGCACGTCAACGCCTCCCGGGAGAAAGTCTGGGCCGTCATCACCGACATTCCGGGCTCGGCCAAGACCCTCTCGGGCGTCAAAGCCATTCAGATGCTCAGCGAGGGACCCTATGGTGAGGGCACGCGGTGGAAGGAAACCCGCGCCATGATGGGCAGGGAGGAAACCGTGGAAATGCACGTTTCCCAGTGCGATCCTCCGCGCGGCACCACGGTCAAGGCGCGGCAGGGCGGCGCGGATTACACCACCCGATTCACCTTGGAAGAGCGCGACGGCGGGACCGAACTCGCGCTGTTCTTCGGCGCCGAGGTCCTCAAGCCGACTTTCTTCAGCAAGGTCATGATGGCCGCGTTCGGAAAGCTCGGGATGAGCGTCACGCGCAAGGCGCTTGCGAAGGATCTCGCCGAGATCGCGGCGAAAGCGGAGGCGCTCTGATGGCGGCGGTCGCCAAGGTGACGGCACCCCGGATTTCCCCGATCAGGCTTGACGAGCTCCGCGACGATCCCGCGCCGGACTTCCAGCGCGGGGAGCGGTACGACGGCGTCCGCCTCACCCGGGCCGTGGCTGACGGAGCGGAGCTGAGCGGGGCGGACTTCATCGAGTGTGAATTCAACGGAGTCTCTTTCAACGAGGCACAGCTGCGTGGCGCGAACTTCCGGGACTGCATCCTGAATGAGCCCTACGCGCCGGTGTTTACCGCTGCACGCACCTCGTGGCGTGAAGTGGAGATCAGCAACCCGCGTTGGGGTTCTGCGGAGATGTACGAGGGCGCCTGGCATTCGGTGAAGATCGACGGCGGCAAGCTGGACTTCCTGAACCTGCGTGGATCCAAACTCACGGATGTGGTGATCACGGGCTGCATCATCAATGAGCTCGACCTCGGGGCATGTACCGCGACGCGGATGGTGCTCAAGGACTGCACCATCGGGACCCTGGATGTCACAGGGGCCAAGCTCAAGGATGTGGACCTGCGTGGCTCGGACTTCCGGATGATCAATGGACTTGGTGGACTGTCCGGCGTGGTCATTGACGATTACCAGCTCAGCCTGTTGGCGCCCCTTTTGGCCGGACATCTGGGTATCCGGGTGATCTGAGTGGAGCAACGGGGTCGCGAGGTGGCGGTTCACCACGTGACGGTTGACCGCGGGGCGGCGCCGTGTAATCTTTATAGAACGAACGGTCGGTAAATTATTCACCGGCCCCGCTCCCTTCGCGAAGGATGTTCTCATGGTCGAGGCTTTTCTTGTTGGCGGTGCCCGCACCCCTGTAGGCCGTTATGGCGGCGCCCTTTCCGCGGTCCGGCCCGATGACCTGGCGGCCCTCGTGGTCCGCGAAGCCGTGGCCCGTGCCGGCATCGACCCCGACGCGATCGACGAAGTCATCCTGGGCAACGCCAACGGCGCCGGCGAGGAAAACCGCAATGTCGCCCGGATGGCCACCCTTCTCGCGGGACTGCCCCTCCACATCCCGGGCATCACGATCAACCGCCTTTGCGCCTCCGGCATGAGCGCCATCATCATGGCCAGCCACATGATCAAGGCCGGCGCGGCGGACATCGTGGTGGCTGGCGGCGTCGAGTCGATGAGCCGGGCCCCGTGGGTGCAGGAGAAGCCCACCACGGCCTTCGCCAAGCCCGGCCAGATCTTCGACACCTCCATCGGCTGGCGCTTCGCCAACCCGCTCTTCAGCAAGGGCGAGTTGTCCCGCGGCGGCAAGATGACGTATTCCATGCCGGAAACCGCCGAGGAAGTCGCCCGCGTGGACGGTATCTCCCGCGAAGACGCCGATGCCTTCGCCGTCCGCTCGCACGAACGCGCACTTGCTGCCATCGCCGGCGGTCGCTTCAAGGAAGAGATCGTGCCGGTCACCGTGAAGACGCGCAAGGGCGAAACCATGGTGGACACCGACGAAGGCCCGCGCGAGGGAACCACCATGGAGGTCCTCGCCGGGCTCCGTCCAGTGGTTGCCGGCGGATCTGTTGTCACGGCGGGCAACTCCTCCTCGCTCAACGACGGCGCCTCGGCCATCATCGTCGCGTCCGAGGCTGCCATCGAAAAGTTCGGCCTCACTCCGCGGGCCCGCATCATCGACGGCGGCTCGGCCGGTTGCGAACCGGAAATCATGGGCATCGGCCCTGTTCCGGCCACCCAGAAAATCCTGACCCGTTCCGGACTCACGGTCGGCGACCTTGGCGCCGTCGAACTCAATGAAGCCTTCGCGACGCAATCGCTCGCTAGCATGCGGCGTTTGGGCCTGGATCCGGACATTGTGAACCTCGACGGCGGTGCCATCTCCCTGGGGCACCCGCTCGGTTCCAGCGGCTCACGTATCGCGATCACTTTGCTGGGCCGCATGGAACGCGAGCTGGGCACCGCCGACCGTAAGATCGGCCTCGCGACGATGTGCATCGGCGTCGGGCAGGGCGCTGCCATTCTCCTGGAAGGCATGTAATGGCGTTGAAGCCAGAGGAATTCGGAACGTTGCTCATCGAGGAACGCGAGGACCGCGTCACCGTGCTGCTGAACCGGCCCGAGGTCCGCAACGCGATCGACCAGCAAATGGTGGACGAACTCCATCAGGTGTGCGATTACCTTGAACGCGAGCCCAAAATCCTGATCATTGCCGGCGTCGAAGGCGTCTTTGCATCAGGTGCCGATATCGGCCAGCTGAGGGAACGCCGCCGCGACGACGCCTTGCGCGGCATCAACTCCACCATCTTCGTGCGGATCGCGAAGCTGCCCATGCCCGTCATCGCGGCCCTGGACGGCTATTGCCTGGGCGGCGGGGCCGAACTCGCCTACGCCGCGGACTTCCGCATCGGCACGCCGAGCCTGCGCATCGGCAACCCGGAAACCGGACTGGGCATCATGGCCGCGGCCGGTGCTACGTGGCGCCTCAAGGAACTCGTGGGGGAGCCGATCGCCAAGGAGATCCTCTTGGCCGGGGCGGTCCTCCGAGCGGAGGAAGCCCTCCGCATCAATCTCATCACCCAGATCCACGAAGCTCCCGTGCTGATGGAAGCGGCCCATAACCTTGCGGACCGGATCGGCCGGCAGGATCCCTTGGCCGTGCGGATCACCAAGTCCGTGTTCCACGCTCCGGCCGAGGCGCACCCCGTGATCGACACCCTGGCCCAGGGCATGCTTTTCGAATCGCAAGCCAAGTTCGACCGCATGCAGGCGTTCCTGGACAAAAAGAGCGCCAAGCAATCCAGCGACAAACAGTCCAGCGACAATCCAGACAGGACCCGAAAATGACAGCAACGCCCGCCATCCCGCATGTTGTCGGTGTCCTCGGCGGTGGCCGCATGGGTGCCGGCATCGCCCATGCCTTCCTGATCAAGGGCGCTACGGTGATCGTCGTCGAGCGAGACCACGAATCCGCCGCCGGTGCGCAGGGTCGCGTTGCTGAGGCCGTGGCCAAGTCCGCCGCCCGAGGCACCCTGACGGAAACCGCCGGAGAGGCCTTGTCCCGGTTCAGCACCTCAACCGACTATGACTCCTTCGTCCATTGCGGGCTCGTGGTCGAAGCCGTGCCCGAGGACTACGAGCTCAAGGTTGCGGCCCTCAAAGCTGTGGAGGAGCACCTCTCCGCCGACGCCTTCCTGGCCTCCAACACCTCGTCGCTCTCCGTGACCGGGCTCGCTTCGCAGCTCCGGCGGCCCGCCAATTTCGTGGGCCTGCACTTCTTCAACCCGGTCCCGGCTTCCACGCTCATCGAGGTGGTCCTGGCCAAGGAGACTTCGCCGGAGCTCGCCGCCACGGCGAAAAGCTGGACCGAGGCACTCGGCAAGACCGCCGTCGTCGTCAACGATGCGCCCGGCTTTGCCTCGTCGCGGCTGGGCGTCGCGATCGCACTCGAGGCGATGCGCATGGTGGAAGAAGGCGTGGCCTCCGCGGAGGACATCGACGCCGCCATGGTGCTCGGCTACAAGCACCCCACGGGACCGCTCAAGACCACGGACATCGTGGGCCTGGACGTGCGCCTCGGCATCGCCGAGTACCTGCATTCGACGCTCGGGGAGCGCTTCGCCCCGCCGCAGATCCTGCGCGACAAGGTTGCCCGCGGCGAGCTGGGACGCAAGACCGGCAAGGGTTTCTTCGACTGGACTGACTAGCGCCTCGTACCCCCAACTAGCTCGCATTTGTTGTCGTTTTCAGGCCCTATAACGACAACAAATGCGAGTCACTTGGGCGTCCAGCCTCGGTCCAAAAGCACGGCACGGACTTTCGCGACGGCGGACCGTGCTTCGTTCGCCATGTGGCGTTTGGAGATCCTCACCAAGTGCCAGCCCGCACGGGCGAAATCCTCTTCTCGGGCGATGTCCCGGACTATCTGGGCCGGCTCGGAATGCGGCTCGCCGTCGTATTCGACCGCCACACGGTGTTCCGGATAGGCGAGATCCGGTTGACGTACGACGCCGGCACTTAGCTCAGTGGCTACGTTCAGTTGGGGTTCCGGCAGCCCGCCGTTTTCAAGGGCCAGCCGGAGCCGCGTTTCGGGGGCCGAGTCTGAGCCGATCCGCGCCTGTTCGAGGGCCAGGCGCGCCTTGCGGATCCCGGGAGTGCCTTTGTGCCGGTCCAGCATGTCGGCCAGCCGTTCCAATGTTGCGTACGGCTCTGTCCGGCCTTCAAACTCCGCCCGGGGGATCCGCACCAGATGGTCGGCCACAACGGTCAGTTCGTCCACGCTCATCTTCCTGGACACATCAAGCCAGGTCCGGGTGCGCGTGGTGACCAGAAGGCCGTCAAGACTCGTGATTTCGTCGTCGAAGAACTGCCCCACATGCCCAACCACCCCGGTTCGCCGGGGAATGGCCATGGTGTCCGGACGCGAAATGTGGATGCGCGGATCATCGCTGCCTGGCAGGAACCCCGGGAACGACCACAGACCGAAGGCCGTGGCGTGAGACGCTGCCGAGAACTCGGTCACCGCGGTGAAAGGCCGGACGAAACCGACCTCCTTTGGTTGACCTTGGGCAAAGGCCTGGTCCGGAATCCTGATGCCCCGGCTCGGCGCGGGCAGCGCTCGGTGCCGCAACCGCCGGAGGCTCACGCCGGCGTCGACCGCTTCTTGAAAGGTGAACGGGGCGCACGCCAGCAGCGCGGGCAAGGGTTGCGGAGTCCTCATGGCCCTATCGTTGCAAATCCTGGAACGCCATTTTGAGTTATCCACAGGCAACCGCCCCGGAACCCCAACTGACTCGCAGTTGTTGTCGTTTTCAGCCGCCAAAACGACAACAAATGCGAGCTAGTTGGGTCGGTTAGGCTGGCTGGGTGACTCTCATTGCACCCGTGACCCTGGACGGCCGCTTCGTAACCCTGGAGCCCCTTAGCTCCGAGCACCACGACGGCCTTGTGGATGCCGCCAAAGACGGCGAGTTGTGGAAACTCTGGTACACCTCGGTTCCGACGCCGGGGGGCATGGCCGCGGAGATCGACCGCCGGCTCGGGCTGCAGGAGCAAGGATCCATGCTGCCGTTCGCCACCCGGTTGAAGGCGACCGGCAAGTTGATCGGCATGACCACCTACATGAACATCGACGCCGCCACCCCGCGCGTCGAGATCGGCTCCACGTGGAACGCCGCCTCGGCGCAGGGTCGCGGGAGCAACCCGGACTCCAAACTGCTGCTCCTGCGCCACGCTTTCGAAACCCTTGGCTGCCCTGCCGTCGAATTCCGTACACACTGGCTCAACCACCAGTCCCGCGAGGCCATCGCCCGGTTGGGCGCTAAGCAGGACGGCGTCCTGCGGAACCACTCTCGGACTTCGGACGGAGTGCTCCGCGACACCGTGGTGTTCTCGATCCTCGAACACGAGTGGCCCGCGGTCCGCACCGGTCTCGAGTTCAGGCTCGCGTCACGCCTCCCCAAGTAGCTCGCAGTTGATGCCGTTTTGAGCCCTGATAACGACATTAAGTGCGAGCCAGTTGGGTTAGCGGGAGGGAAACGGGGGCGCCCCCACGTCCGGCTACACTCTTGAAGGCAACACGTGCCGAAGATCCATTCCTCCGGAAGCAGTCCCCAATGGTCGAACAACTGATGGCGTTTGCGCTGACCTGCGTCGTCGTGGTCCTCGTTCCCGGCCCTGATTTTGCGCTTGTGCTGAAAAACGCACCCCGCGGACCCGGATCAGCGGCAACCACCGCGATCGGAATCATGGTCGGCAACACGGTCCTTGCCCTTCTCGCCGTGCTTGGCGTCACGGCGCTCCTAGGTGCCTCCGAAGTCCTTGGCAACGCCATCAGGATCGCCGGTGCTGTGTACTTGCTCTATCTTGGGGCCCGCGCCCTGCTGGAGGCCTTCGGCCGCCCTCGCAGTCAAGCCGGCCAAGCTACGGCGCCGGAACCCAGGCTAGGATTCCGCGGGAACTCACCCTTCCTGCAGGGAATGGTCAGCAATCTGCTCAACCCCAAGGTCGCCGTCTTCTATCTTTCCCTTTTCCCTCAATTCAACCTCGCACCGCTTCCCCCTTTGGGCCAGCACTCGTTGATGGCGGGCATCTTTCTGCTCACCGCGCTGGTTTGGTACGTGCTGCTGGTGCATGCGCTCAAGAGAATCTCCTCGGCACTGGCCCGTCCCCGAGTGAAGCGGATCATCACCGGCGGATCGGGGACTGTACTGATCGGCGTCGGCGGGACAATCCTGACGAAATCCCTCGCCTCCAGCTAACCGCCCGCTAGTTGGGTTGGTGGGCATGAAGAGTAAGGGCGCTGCGGACCGAGGTCCAGGACTTGAGGACCTCCAGCACGTCCGGGTCGCGTTCAGTCAGGACGGCCTGTGCGTAGGATTCCTCAAGGAGCGCATCAACGGAAACGCGCGCTCCGGTGGAGGCGCTGAGCATGGCCGCCTCCACCATGGCCAGGCTCATGATGTTCTGGTGGACTTGGCCCATGGGAGTGCTCCCGGTGCGCAGGGCCGCCACGAAGTCACGCAATGAGCCGGCGATCTCCTGGCCTGGGTCCTCCGAACCGGTTCCGGACGGAAAGAGCAACGAGGACACAGGTTCGCTGTCGCCGTCCCACAGGACCGTGCCGCGTTCGCCGCTGATCCGCCATGCCGCGTTCCAGGAGGTCTCCTGACCCGGGCTGCACCAGCTCCCGGTGAACACGAAGCGCTCCCCGCCTGTCATTTCGAAGATGGCGGTGGCCCCTGCATCGCCGCGGTACCAGCTCCAGGACGGGTTGTATTCCTCGCAGAACACCGAGACGGGATCCGCGTCGAGCAGGAACCGGGCCATGTCGAACTGATGGATGGCCATGTCCAGAAGCAACGGGTGGTCCATGGCATCCCGGAAACCCCCGAAATGCGGGCCCTTGAAGAATTCCGCCGACACGATGCCCACAGTGCCGAGCGCCGAGGCGAGCCGTTTGGCCTCGAAAAGATGCCTGTTGTACCTGCGCGATTGGCTGACCATGAACAACTGGCCAGTAAGCTCCGACGCCGCGGCTAGCGACAGCCCCTGGGCCACCGTGGAGGCCACGGGCTTTTCGCCAAGCACCGGGAGCCCTGCCGCCAGCGCCTCGGTGGTCACCGGATGATGGGCTACCGGAACGGTGACGTTGATGACCGCTTGGGCGCCGACGTCGGACGCCAACTGCGCCGTCCCGGTGCCCACCGGCAGATCGGGACGCCCGATAGCCGCCGCGCCTGCGCGGGCGGCGTCCAGGTCCAGGTCAACGATGCCCGCGAGCTCCACGAGCGGCGACTCCTGCACCGTCCGAAGCCACGCGCGGCCCATGCCCCCGGCGCCGACGACGACGACGCGAACGGGAGTGCCGTCGTCGGGAATGGTGGCGAAAGGGGTACTCATGCGTCGGCTCCCTGGTAGCTCTTGCCGTTGAAGAAGTCGTTGGTCTCATATCGCAGCAGTTCGGGGTAGGCCCGCTCCGGCCGATCGGTCACTGCCCATTCGACGGCGTTGGAGATGACCCGGCGGACATCCTTGTGGTGGTAGACCGGGTAGTCCTGGTCGCCGGGGCTGAAGAAGAAGATCTTGCCGTGGCCGCGGCGGAAGGTGCATCCCGAGCGGAAGACTTCCCCGCCGCTGAAGGAACTGATGAACACGAGCTCCTCGGGCGTGGGGATGTCGAAGAATTCGCCGTACATTTCCTGCTGATCGATCACGATGGGGTGAGGCACGCCCTTCGCAATGGGATGGGTAGGGTCCACGGTCCAGACCAGTTCACGGTCCTGCTCACTGCGCCAGCGCAACGTGCAAGAAGTGCCCATGAGCTTGGTGAAGATCTTCGACCAGTGCCCGGAGTGCAGCACGATCAGGCCCATGCCGGACAGGACGTGGCGGTGCACGCGATCGACGATCTCGTCGTCGACATCACCGTGGGACATGTGCCCCCACCACGTGAGGACGTCCGTGTTCGCGAGGCCTTCCTCGGTGAGGCCGTGCTCGGGCTCGTCCAGGGTGGCGGTGCGGACGCTCACCTTGGCGCCGAGGTTCTCCTCGATGCCGGCCTTAACGGCTCCGTGCATGCCGTCGGGGTAGAGGCGAGCCACCAGTTCGTCGCGCTTTTCGTGCCGGTTTTCGCTCCACACGGTGACGCGGATTGGTTCAGACATGGTTTCTCCTTGTTGATGTTGAAGGGCGGTCTACTTGACCGCGCCGCCGGTTGTGCCGGCTGCGATGTACTTCTGCGCCGCGACCAGCAGGATGATGGCCGGTATGGAGGCGAGGACCGCCGTCGCCATGACGGAGCTCCAGTCGTTCACATAGGCGCCGATGTACTGGAAAATTCCCAGGGTCACGGGCCGCACCGCCTCGGTGGTGGTCAGGGTCAGGGCGAACAGGAAGTCGCTCCAGGTGAACAGGAAAGTGAAGAGCCCCGCGGTGATAAGCGAGTTCCTGCTCAGCGGCACCACGATGGACCAAAACGCCCTCAAATGCCCGGCACCGTCCACCCGTGCCGCCTCGATGACCGACGCCGGCATGCCGTTCATGAAGGCCCTGATGATGAGGATCGCGAACGGGATGCCATGGGCGGAATCTGCCAGGATCAGGCCCGGGATGGAGTTCAGCAAGCCAAGATCGTTGTAGGCCGCGTACAGCGCGTTGGCCACCACGATCCCGGGGATCATCTGGCTGATCAGGATCGCGAAGAGGACCACACCAGCGCCCTTGACCTTGAAATAAGCCAAGGCATAAGCGGCCGGCGCGGCGATGGCCAGGCTGAGCACCACGCTGCCCAGCGAGATCACCAGGCTGGTGGCCAGGTTCCCGCCCTGCTCGCTGATGGCCGTGGCGTATCCCGAGAAGTCCGGCTTGAGCGGCAGCCACGAGGTTTCCAACGTGGTGCCGTTGGGCTGCAACGAAGCGTTGATCATCCAGTAGACGGGGAACAGCATGATGGCCAGGAAGAAGATGGCCATGACGGTATAGCCCCACTTCTTGCGCCCGGGTCCGTTCTCGGCGCGCTCGGGTCCGTGGCCCTTGCGGGCGCTACTTTTGCGGGGGCTCGCCGGCGCCGAACGGCGGATGGTGATTTTCGTCGTCGTCATGGTTTCCTCACTCATCGACGGACCGCCGGCTGGCACGCAAGTACAGGACCGCGAAGACCAGGGAAATGACCACCAGGACGTTGCCCAGCGCGGCGCCCTCGCCGAATTTGAACTCATGGAAGGACAGATCGTAGGACTGGGTGGCGATGGTCTGGGTCGAATTCGCCGGGCCGCCGTTGGTCAGGCCCAGGATGATGTCCAGCACCTTCAGGGTGTAGACGACGCCGAGCACCAGGACCACGCTCACTACCGGACGCAGCATCGGCCAGGTGATGTGCCGGAACGCCTTCCAACCGGTGGCGCCGTCCAGGGAACCGGCTTCATAGAGCTCATCCGGAATTTCCTGGAGGCCGCCATAGAGAATGGTCAGATTGAACGGGATGCCGATCCAGATGTTCACTCCCACCACCGCGATTAGCGCCAGCGAGGTGCTGGTGAGCCACGGAACACCCGTGTTCACGATGTGCAATTCGCCGAGGAAGCGGTTCAAGGCTCCGCTGTCCTTGTCCAGGATCCATCTCCACACGGCGCTGGACACGATGAGCGGCAGCAACCAGGGGAGGAGGAGCAGCGAACGCAGTATTCCGTTGAGCGGGAACTTGCGCTGGAAGAAGATCGCCAACGCCAGGCCGATCACGAACTGGCCCAGTATGGATCCCAGCGTGAACAGCGCGGTGTTCACCAAAGACGTTGAAAACAACGACGACGACAGCACCTTCGCGTAGTTCGCTAACCCTACCCAGGGGGCCTCGCCCGTGAAGAACGTGGCCGTGGTGTAGTCCTGGAAGCTCATCACGATGTTCTTGACCACGGGGTAGCCGAAGAACAGCGCCATGTAAGTCACGGCAGGAACCAGGAACAGCCATTGGAAGAGGCGCTCGCGGCGTTTGCGGTTGCGCCTGCGGGGTGATGGGCTTGCTTCCCGGGCCCGGGTGTTGCCCAACCCGGACTTGGCGCGTGACTTGGCGCGCTCGTTGGCGCGTGACTTGGCCTGCGACAAATCAGTTGTGAGGGACATGTCCAGCTGCTTACTGGCCTTGGGCTTGCTTGAGGGCATCGGCCGGAGAGGCCTTGCCCGTCAGCGCGGTCTGGATGGCGGTGTAGATCTTGGTCGCCTGTGCCGGCCATCCTTCTCCGAGTTCGCCGGTGCGGGCCCGGGCGGTCTTGATGAGATCGGTGAAGGTGGCGAGCTTGGGGTTGTCGGTGGCGAACTTCGCGGCCAGCGAGGTCTTGGACGGGATGGTGTTGCGGACCTTGGCCATGGCCAGCTGGTTTTCGTCGCTGTTCATGCAGGCCACCACTTCTGCGGCCTTGGCCTGGTGGGCTTTGTTGCCCGTCTGCGGAACGGTCCACACTTCGCCGCCAAGCGGGGCAACGGCTGTCTGGCTAGCATCACGGACCGGGATCTTGACGACGCCGTACTGCAGCGTGGTCTTCTTGTCGAGCGCGGGAATCTGCCAGGGGCCGTTGACCATCATGGCTGCCTTGCCCGCCATGAACTGGTCCTTGACGTCTGCTTGCGTCCAGTTCAGCGCCGACGAAGACACGGATCCGTCCTTGACGAGGTCGGTCCAGAGCTGGAGGGCCTGTGCGGTCTCGGGGGTGTCGATGTTCTTCTCGTCGCCACCGTTGGACCACATGACAGGAAGGAACTGCCACGTGCCCTCGTAGGTGGGGTTGGCGTTGAAAGCCAAGCCGTACTGCTCGCCGGACGTGAGCTTGGTGGCCGCCGCCTTCAGCTCGTCCCAGGTGGTGGGCGGGGTGACGCCGGCCTTGGCCAGAATGTCCTTGTTGTAGAAGAGTGCGATCGTGTTCACCGTGGGGGCGAGCCCGTACACCTTGTCCTTGTAGGTGCCTGCGCTCAGGACGCCGGGCGCGAAATCGGCGGTGCTGATGTTGAAATCGGACAACGGAGCCAGCGCCCCAGTAGCGGCAATCTGCTGCAGGTCCGGATTGTCGAGCATGAGTACATCCGGCAGCGTCTTGGAAGAGGACTGCTGGAGCACCTTGGAGATCAACGACTTGCCCGGCACGGTCTCGCGTTTGATCGTCACACCGGCCTTGGTGCCGCAGGCGGTCAGGGCATCGCCGATGAAGGACTTGTCCGGCTCATTGTTGTAGTAGTCCGTCACGGAGATTTCCTTCACTGCATCCGTCGAGGAGGCGGAGGCAGTGGTACCGCAGCCCGAGATGGCGAGCGGGAGGCCGACGAGAGCTGCCACGGCCAGGGCGAGCGGGCGGCGTGTACTGATAGCTGACTTCATTGTCTGTTCCTTTGTTGGTGGAGGAAGGGAATGGTGCGTTTGTTGATGGAAGCGAATCATCGATGCGTATCGACGATGCTGAAACGAAAGGATATGGAGCTGGAACAAAAGGTTCCCGCCGCGAATCAGGGGTGGCGATTCACTGCGGACGGAGGGTGCTGGAACGGTGCGTGATGACCGTGGGCACCAACTCCAAGGATTCGTGTGGTCCGTGGGAGTCGGCTTCGAGGAGTTGGCACATGATTTTGACCGCGCGCCGGGATACTTCTGCCGGCCGCAGATCGATGGTGGAAAGCGGTATCGGTTGGAGCTCGGCAAGGGTGGGGGAGGCGCTTCCGATAACCGAAACATCCAGCCCCAGGGTCAGGCCGCGGCTGCTCAAGATGCGGCGCAGAATGTCCTGGATGGTGCGATCGGGGGCGATGAATGCGGGCTTGCCCGTGGTGCTGGCGAGTGCTTTGTCGACCGATTCGGAGATGGTGGCGCGGTCGGTCCCGCCTGGAAGGTGGAGCACGGTCACGCCGAGAGCTTTGGCCGCGACATCCGTGCCGTGCAAGAACCGGTCGACGTAGTTCACATGCCGGTCCATCACTGCGGGCTGCCAATCAATGACGGAAATCACGGAGTGGCCGGCGGCGGCGAGATCGCGGACGCAGTGCTCACCGGCCATTTCGAAGTCGGCGTCGATGCAGACCAGGCCCGACGGATCGCGAGGGATGCCGATCAGCACCACCGGGACGTTCAGGCTGCGCACCACGGGGAGGCGCTCGTCCTCGTCCTCAACCTGCATGAGGATCAGGCCGTCGCAGATCTGCTGCCCGACCACGCGGCGCAGCCCGGCGGCGCCTTCGTCGTCGGTGACCAAGAGAATGTCGTGGTCGTATTGCCGGGCCGTGCTGGCAATGACCGAGACGAACTCCATGATCGATCCCATTTCCAACTCCGGGATGAACGGAATGACCAGGCCGATGACCCTGGTTTTGCGGCTTGCCAAGGCTCTGGCGCCCGCATTGGGCTGGTATGTCAGCTGGTCAATCGCGGCCTCGACCTTCTTCCGGGTCTTCTCGGAAATGGGCCTCTTCCCGCTGAGCACATACGAAACGGTGCTTTGGGCTACGCCGGCTGCCTGGGCGACATCCTTGCTGGTGGGCACTTCCAGGCCTCCTCGCCGGGTCCGGTGGTCTTGGTGTGATGTGTGGTTCCGAGTTGTCGATACGCATCGTCGATGCGTATCGAGAAAAGTATGACATAAGTCACGTAAAGCGCGCAAGACCCAACCCTCGCTCACCTATCCCGCCTTTTCCCCAGACCCTCGCTCACCTATCCCGCCTTTTCTCCAGACCCTCGCTCACCTATCTCGTCGTGTGGTTAGCTATCCGGTATGGATGGGATCTCAACCGCCGCCAAGCAACAGGGCATCCATTGGGACGGCGCGGTGAACGCCTGGCATATCGCCGGAGGCATGTATCGGATGGGTCGGCGGGAATGGCTCACCGACGCCGGGTGGCAGCAAATGTACGACGCCGGCGTCCGCACCGTGATCGATCTGCGGACTCCGCGCGAGCAGCAGCCCAGGGAAGTCGATCCCGAGGTTTCAGCGGAGGCGACTGCACGCTTCGACATCGTCCATTGCCCCACCGAGGACCCGGCAAACAAAGAGTTCACCGAGCTCTTTGGCCCGTACCTGAAAGACCCAGCACACTATGCCGACTATCTGAGGCTCTTCCCGGACAGGCTTGCCGCGGTCTTCAAGGCCATAGCCGCAGCGCGCGGTGGGGTAGTAGTGCACTGCGCGGCCGGGCGCGACCGCGCCGGGATCATAGCCGTGATGCTGCAGAACCTGGCCGGAGCCGGCGACGAGGAAATCGTACGGGGTTACCAGCAGGGAATGCGAGGAATCAACGAGCGCCACCGCCACCATCGCGCCCCCCACGCCCATGATGCATTTCTCGAGGACGACGCACTTGAGGCCATGCTGGCAATACGCAGCGTGAGCCTCTTGGAATTCGCGCATTCCTTGGACACAGCTGCCTTTCTGAGAACCAACGGCGTCTCGGAAGCCAAAATCGCCGCCATTCGTGCCAAGCTCAACGCCCCGGCGCGGTAGAAGCAATGCCGGCCACGCGCCGTCGTGACCTTCTTTGATTTCGGAAAGCGCTCGCGACCCGGCGAGTCGCAACTTCCGGGCGTCAAAACGCGTCAAAGAGGTCAGGAAGGATGCAGTCCCAAGAAGCATCTAGTGTGCAGATCGGGGCTCTCATGTATTCTGGGGATATTACCGAACGGCCGGTCAGTAATTTGCGGCCGTTCAGTCCATTTCGTGCCCGTGCCTTGGAAGGACCCGTCGACGATGACCAGTACCGCAGTCGCTCCGGAAGCCACAACCGTTGAAACCGTGCCCAGTTTCGTCCAGGGCGAGTGGTGGACCCCCCGCGCCGACGCCTCCGCGGGCGTTCCCGTCCGCGACGCCAGCACAGGAGAGATCCTCGCAACGGTCAGCACCGACGGACTGGACCTTGCCGGCGTCGTGAACTACGGCCGCACGGTGGGCCAGCGCGAACTCGGCAAGCTCACTTTCCACCAGCGCGCCCTCAAGCTCAAGGAACTGGCCCAGTACCTCAACGGCCGCCGCGAGGAGTTCTACACTTCGTCCTTCAAGACCGGCGCCACCAAGATCGACTCGATGGTGGACATCGACGGCGGCATCGGCGTGCTCTTCACCTTCGGTTCCAAGGGCCGCCGCGAACTGCCGAACTCGCAGGTTGTGGTGGACGGTCCCATGGAAGTCCTGTCCAGGGACGGTTCATTCGCCGGCGAGCACATCTACACCCGCATCCCGGGCGTCGCGGCGCAGATCAACGCCTTCAACTTCCCCGTGTGGGGCATGCTCGAGAAGTTTGCGCCTGCATTCATCGCCGGCGTCCCCACCATCGTCAAGCCGGCCACCCCCACCGGTTACGTTGCCGCCGTCGTGGTCAAGGCAATTGTCGAGTCGGGCATTCTGCCGGAAGGTTCGCTGCAGCTCATCTCGGGATCGGCCCGCACCCTGCTGGACCACCTTGACTACCGCGACCTTCTCGCCTTCACCGGCTCCGCCTCCACCGCCAACTCGCTGAAGTCCCACGTCAACGTTGTCCAGGGCGGCGTCCGCTTCACCTCCGAAACCGACTCGCTCAACGCCGCCATCCTGGGACCCGACGCCGTGCCCGGCACCCCCGAGTTCGACGCTTTCATCAAGTCGGTCGTCACCGAAATGACGGTCAAGGCCGGCCAGAAGTGCACCTCGATCCGCCGCACTATCGTGCCCCAGGCCCTGGTGTCCGACGTCGTCTCCGCCATCGGCGCGCGCGTCGACGAGCGCGTCGTGGTCGGCGACCCCCGCGCAGAGGGCGTCACGATGGGTGCCCTCGCGTCGCTCGAGCAGCTCGCCGACGTCCGCGCCGCCGTGCAGTCAATGCTCGACGCCGGTGGCGAGCTTGCGTACGGGACGCTCGATTCGCCGTCGGTCACCTCACTCGACGGCACCATTGGCGTCGTGGAGGACGGCGCGTTCATGTCGCCCGTCGTCCTGAGCTGGGCTGACGTGGACTCGGAAGCTGTCCACTCGCTCGAGGCCTTCGGTCCGGTATCGTCCGTGATCGGGTACTCGGACCTCGACGACGCCGTCCGCCTCGCCGCCCGCGGTGGCGGCTCCCTCGTGGCCTCCGTATGCACGAATGACCCTGCCGTTGCCCGCGAATTGGTGACCGGAATCGCTGCCCACCACGGCCGTGTCCTGATGCTCAACCGCGAGGATGCCCGGTCGTCAACCGGGCATGGTTCGCCCGTTCCGCACCTGGTCCACGGCGGACCGGGCCGCGCCGGTGGCGGCGAGGAGCTCGGTGGCATCCGCTCCGTCATGCACCACATGCAGCGCACCGCCATCCAGGGCTCGCCGAACATGCTCACTGCTGTGACCGGCGTCTGGCACACTGGCGCGGACCGCAACTTCACGGTGGAGACGGAAGGAACGCACCCGTTCCGGAAGGCGCTTGCTACTCTGCGGATCGGCGACGCCGTGCGGTCCGAACTGCGGCAGGTCACCCTGGACGACATCACCGCCTTCGCCAACTCCACCGGCGACACCTTCTACGCACACACCAACCAGGAAGCGGCGGAGGCCAATCCGTTCTTCCCGGGAATCGTGGCGCACGGGTACCTGCTGCTCAGCTGGGCCGCGGGGCTGTTCGTGGAACCCGCTCCGGGCCCCGTCCTGGCCAACTACGGCCTGGAGAACCTGCGCTTCGTCACTCCCGTGGCCGCCGGGGATTCGATCCGCGTCACGCTCACGGCCAAGAAGATCACGCCGCGCGAGACCGACGAATACGGCGAAGTAGCCTGGGACGCCGTGCTGACCAACCAGAACGATGAAATCGTAGCCACCTACGACGTCCTGACCCTCGTGGAGAAGTAACGCTCGCTCACTTATGTCGGTGTTTGGCCGGACGCCCGCTCACATATATGGCCCTTTCGACCAACGCCCGCTCACTTGTGTACTGCATACGTGGAACGCTCCCCATCAATGGGGAGCGTTCCGTGTCTGAGCTGGAGGGAATCCCTCTGGCCGGCTGGCTGGTTCTATTGCCCGGGTGCGCGGTATGTCGGGGACTTCTTGGCAGCTTCGTCGAGATCCTCAACCGTCATGAGCGGCTTCAAATGTAGGCGCACAGCGCCTGTCGCATTGATCATGAGCGAGAGAGCGGCAGCGCTGGCCGCGTCCGGGATTTCGAAGACCCCGACGACGTCGGTCTCGCCGAAAGCGTAGTAGAAACAATCGAGCGATCCGTCTACGGATTTGAGTGCATCGACCACAGCATCGCGGCGCTTGGTGCCGCCCTCGCGCAACAGCCCCTTGATTCCGTCGCCTACGTAGTTTGCTTCGAATAGATATTTGGTCATTGTCTTCCCGTCCCGTGATGTCCAGGACTCGGGCCTCCTAAGGTGCTCCCATCACCCGTTGAGGGAAGGTCCCGGAGTTGTTCCCCTGCGAGGGGGCTGTGCACATATTAGGCCGAGGTCGTCGCCCTGACAACGGTCTAGGCCAACGCTCGCTCACAAGGTCTTTCCGATCCCGCCCGGCGTAAGATTTTTTTCGTAGGAGGTGGCGAAATGAACCTAGCACTCAGAACAGCCACAACCGTCTTGCCCGTCGACGACGTAGCCCGAGCCCGCAGCTTTTACGCAGAGAAACTCGGCCTCCCTCATCGCGGCATGACCTGGGATGGAAATGATTTGTTCGGCATCGACGGCGGTCCCATGCTGCAGTTGATGCCCATCAAGGACGGCATGCACTCATCGCACACGGCCCTTTCCTTTGAAGTCAGCGACATCGAGCGGACAGTCGACGAAATGGAGGCGAGCGGCGTCGAATTCCGGGACTACGACCTCCCGGATCTCAAGACCGAACACCACATTTGTACCACCGACGCCGACCGTTGTGCCTGGTTCATGGACACGGAAAACAACATCCTCTGCGTCCATGAAAGCTTGGGTATCCAGGCCGAATACCAGCTCTGACCGGCTGAAAAGCACTCACGAACACCGCGCAGAACGCTCTCTCACTTTTTAGTGAGAGAGCGTTCTGTCAATTGGCGATATATGTGAGCGGGCGTTGGTGGGAAGTGCCAAATATGTGAGCGGGCGTCGGTCGAAAGGGCCATATATGTGAGCGGGCGTCGCAGGGGAGGGAAGAACGAGCCCTACGCCGAGGCGTGGAGGCCGTCGAACGCCATGGTGATGACGTCGTCGGCCAGGCGCTGCGGGGAGAGGGAGCCTCCCGGTTTGTACCATTCCACGATCGAGTTGATGGTGCCGAACAGGAGCCGGGTCACGGTGCGTGGATCGATGTCCTGGCGCAGCGTGCCTTCTTCACGCGCGGCTGAAATCAGCGCGGCCACCTTGTGGTCGAAGGCACGACGGCGTTCCAGGGCATCGCGCTCGATGTCGGTGTTGCCTCGGAGCCGCAGGAGCAGCGTGACGAACGGCAGCCGGTCCACCAGGACGGCGATGGTCTGGCGCAGGACAAACTCAAGCCGGGAATCAGCAGGACCGGACAACGCCTCGGGTTGTTCGAGGATGGCCTCGAGCCCACCCAGTGCGTGCTCCAGGGCGAGCTTCAGGAGATCGCCCTTGGACGGCACATGGTGGTAGATGGCCGACTTTGAGATCCCGAGGTTTTCGGCCAGAATGCCCATGGACGTGGCGTCGTAACCGTGGCGGTTGAAGACGTCGACGGCGATGAGCAGCACTGATTGCTGGTCGTATCCGGGGCGTCCCCGCTTGGTTACTGTTTCACTAGGCATGCTGGCCATTTTCTCATGAACGGTCGGTTGATTCGTGCACGCGCCCGGCCAGGTTACCTCTTGGGCCGCAGGTCATACACACGGCGCAGTTTGCCGTTGGAACGCTCGAGCGAACCCGGCTCCACGACGTCGACGACGCACGAAGAACCCACGTGGATCTTGATCTGCTCGCGCAAGGCGTGTGCCGCCGTCGTGCCCGCCTCGATGGAAACGTTTTCGCGACGCTCAATCCTGACCGTCAGCGAATCCATGCGCTTGCCCTCGGGGCGGGTGAGTTCGAGCTGGAAGTGCGGGCTGAGCTCGGGGATGCGCAGGGCGATTTCCTCGATCTGGGAGGGGAAGAGGTTCACGCCGCGCAGGATGATCATGTCGTCGCTGCGTCCGGTGATGCGACCCATGCGGCGGTGCGCTGGGCGGGCGGTGCCGGGCAGCAGGCGCGTGAGGTCCTTCGTGCGGTACCGGATGATCGGCAGCGCTTCCTTGGTGAGCGAGGTGAACACCAGTTCGCCCGGCTCTCCGTCGGCCAGCACGGCGCTTTCCCCGCGGGAGGGGTCGAACGGATCGATGATCTCAGGGCGGAAGTGGTCTTCCCAGATGTGGCAGCCGTCCTGGGTCTCCACGGCCTCGCCCGCAACACCCGGGCCCATGACCTCGGAGAGCCCGTAGATGTCGCAGGCCTTGATGTTCATGGTGGTCTCGAGCTCGTGCCGCATTTCCTCGGTCCACGGTTCGGCGCCGAGCACCGCGTACTTGAGCGAGGTCGACGCCGGATCGACACCCATGTGGGCCATGGCGTCGGCGATGGTGAGCAGGTAGGTGGGGGTTGCCAGGATCGCGTCAGGCTTGAAGTCCTGGATCAGCTGGATCTGGCGTTCGGTCTGGCCGCCGGACATCGGGATGACAGTGCACCCCAACGCTTCGGCACCCGCGTGGGCGCCCAGGCCGCCGGTGAACAGGCCGTAGCCGTAGGCGTTGTGGACCTTCATGCCGGGGCGGACTCCGGACGCACGGAGCGAGCGGGCCACCAGGGTGGCCCAGTTGGCGAGGTCGTTCTTGGTGTACCCGACGACCGTCGGCCGGCCTGTGGTGCCGGAGCTCGCGTGGATGCGGGCTACTTCGTCCTGCGGCACGGCGAACATGCCGAAGGGGTATTCCTGGCGGAGGTCTTCCTTGGTGGTGTACGGGAACTTGCCGAGATCGGACAGTTCGCGGAGATCGGAGGGATGGACGCCGGCGTCGTCGAACTTGCGCTTGTACAGCGGCACCCGATCGTAGGCGTAGGCCACGGTGTGCTGGAGGCGGCTGAGCTGCAGGGCCTCGAGCTCGTCGCGGGAGATGGTTTCTTCGCGGTCCAGCACGGGTGCGTCGGGAGCGGCGACGGTGTTCTGTGTCATGGTTTTCCTACTTCTTGGAGATGGTGCGGCTGCGGCCACGGAACTCGGCGATGAGCTCGCCGTAGCTGCCCGGATCATCGGGCGACCCGACGGCGGCAGCTTCGCTTGCGTCGGCCGCGAAGATTTGGATGTCGTACAGGCCGCTGCGCCCGTTGTTGGCGCGACGGTTCGCGACGGCGGTGATCACCTGGCCTTGATAGGCCGGCTTGAGGAAGTTGATGTCGACGCCGGCGGCGACAGTTATGGTGTCAGCTTCCGACGGCGAGGGGTTGGCCGGGTTGCACGCGAGGGCGAACGCTGAATCCGCGAAGGCGAAGATCATTCCGCCGTGGGCCATTCCGAAGCCGTTGAGCATTTCCTGCCGAAGCTTCATGCGGACGGTGGCGTGGCCGTCGTCGACCTTAAGCACCTCCAGGCCCATCCACTCGGAGGCGTAGTCGTTCTTGAGGATCTGGTGCTGCGCTGCGCCAGAAAGGGTGGTCTCAACCATGCGTCATTGCCTCCAGCTTTATTTACCGAATGTTCATTAGGTAATCCCAGTTTGCTTGAACTGTCAAGAGGTGATCGCTCGGCGGGACGGTTCCGGACCCCCAAAACCCCGACGTAGTAGCCTCGAGGAATGCCGCTTATCGAACTTCCCATCCGGACTCCGAGGCTCGTCCTTCGCAGGTTCGAGGCCACGGACCTGGAGCGGTTCCACGCCTACCAGTCATTGCCCGAGACTGCACGATTCCTGCTCCGGCAGGAATTGACCCTCACCCAGTCCATGGAAGCGCTGGGCCGCTACGCCAACTTCACCTTCGAGCAAGAGGGCGACTGGGTATGCCTCGCCATCGAGCGCGCGGACTCGCCGGGGTTGCTCGGCGAAGTGGTGCTCAAGTGGCTGCCGGGCACGGGGCAAGCGGAAATCGGCTGGATCCTGGCGCCGGAAAGCCGTGGCCAGGGCTACGCCGCCGAGGCGGCCGAGGCCGTGCTCCGCCTGGGTTTTGAGACCCTCATGTTCCACCGGATCGATGCCAAGCTGGATGCACTGAACACCTCGTCGTCGGGATTGTGCGAGCGGCTTGGGATGCGACGCGAAGCCGAGCTGGTGGACAACTGGCACTACAAGGGCCAATGGTCCACCGAAGTCATCTACGCCATGCTCGACTCGGAGTGGCGCGCCCGGAAGTAGCCCTCCCGGCCCGGCGCCGATGGAACTTGTTACCCGCCAGAAACAAGCCACACCCATTCGCTGAAACATTTGTTCCATAGCGTGAACGTCACGGGACGATTGTGTCCCGATTGAACCGGAGGCATCCCGATATGGAGATCACAATGAGCAGCAGCATTCAGGAACAGGCCACCGCCCGCCCCTCGCGCAGAGCAGTAATTGCGGGCATTTCCTCGCTCGGCCTGCTGGCTTTGGCCGGCTGCGGTACCGGCTCGGCAGCCACCTCGTCGGGCACTCCGACTGCTGCCTCGTTCGGAACTCTCGAAGTCCAGCTGTCCTGGTTGAAGAACTCGGAGTTCGCCGGCGAGTACTTTGCCGACTCCAAGGGCTACTACAAGGCAGCTGGCTTCGAGAAGGTCAACCTGATTGCCGGTGGCCCCGGTGGTGCTTCTGCGGAGACCATGGTGCTCTCAGGCAAGGCGCTGGTAGGTACGTCGTCGCCAGTGGGCGTTGCGCCGGTCATCCTCAATGAGGGCGCTCCGCTGAAGATCATCGGCTCTACCTACCAAAAGAACCCTTTCACCATCGTCTCGCTCGCCGCGAAGCCGATCACCAAGCCCGAGGACCTGATCGGCAAGAAGATCGGGGTGCAGGCCGGCGTGAACGAGACACTGTTTGATGCCCTCCTGAAGGTCAACAAGATCGACGCCGGCAAGGTCACCAAGGTGCCGGTCCAATACGATCCCCAGCCCCTGACCAACGGGGATGTCGACGGTTTTTTCGCCTACCTGACCAACGAAGTCCTCACGCTGGAGCTCGGCGGACACAAGACGGCCGTGTTGCCCTTCGCCGACAACGGCCTGCCGTTCATTGCCGAAAGCTTCGTGGCCACAGAGGACGCCATCAAGAACAAGCGCGCGGAGCTAAAGGCCTTCCTGGCGGCTTCCATCAAGGGTTGGAAGGACGCCGTAGCCGATTCAGCGGAATCGGCGCGTCTCGCAGTGGAGGTCTACGGTAAGGAGCTTGGCCTGAGCGCAGCCAAGGAAAAGGGCCAGGCCGAAGCCCAGAACACCAAGCTGATCGTCAGCGATGAAACCAAGGCGAATGGTCTTTTCACGGTTTCAGATGCGCTGATGGCCAAGAACATCGAGATCCTCAAGCTGGCCGGCTACGACACCACGGCGGACAAGATCTTCGACATGAGCCTCCTTGGCGAGGTCTACAAGGAAAACCCGGGCCTCAAGTAAGACCCGGGGCAAGGACTGCAGTCACATGGAAACCAGCGCTCAGACTACTTCGACATCGGGATCCGGGTTCCTCTCCGGCACCGGCATCTCGCTCAGGGACCTAAACAAAACGTTCACCGTGGGCCGGCGAAAAGTCGTGGCCTTGGAAGACGCCAATCTTCGGACATCCCGGGGATCCTTCCTCTCCCTCCTGGGGCCTTCCGGTTGCGGAAAATCCACCATCCTGAGGATTCTGGCCGGGCTGGAGGATCCAAGCAGCGGTGAGGTGGTGGTGGATGGGCACACCCCGGCCGAGCTCCGGGCCGGCCACGAACTCGGCATCGCTTTCCAGGACTCGGCCCTTTTGCCGTGGCGCAGCGTGGAAGCCAACATCCGTCTGCCCTTTGAAGTGGCAGGAAGGCCCGTGGACCGGGAGCTGGTGGACGAGCTGATCGATCTGATCGGGCTGAATGGCTTCGAAAAGGCGAAACCGGCAGAACTCTCCGGAGGCATGCGGCAACGCGTGTCGATCGCCCGTTCACTTGTCCTCAAGCCCTCGGTGCTGCTCCTTGACGAACCGTTCGGTGCACTCGATGACATGACAAGGCAGCGGCTCAACCTGGAGCTGTTGCGGATCTGGACCGAGAAGCCGGCCACGACGCTCATGGTGACCCATGGAATTTCCGAGGCGATCTTCCTTTCGGACGTGGTTGCCGTGATGAGCGCCCGACCCGGCCGGATCAAGGAGATCATCACGGTGGACCTGCCGCGCCCCCGCACGCCCGAGATGATGCGTACGCCGGAGTTCCACGCCTGTTGCGACCGCGCTTCCGAATTGCTCTTCGGCGACGTCGGGCTAGCCGCGGAAACGAGGCACTGACATGACCGGGATGACAACGGGCGCGGGTCTCCGAGCCCGCCTTGGCGGCCTCCCGCCGTGGGGCATCGGCCTTGCCGGAGTCTTTGGCGCGATCGCCTTGTGGTGGATCGCCGCAGTAACGGTACTGGCGGGCGTCGGGGCCTCCGCCGACGGCGGGGGTGGAGCCATTCCGACGCCGTTCGACGTCGTCCGCCAGCTCGTCACCGATGGTGTCAGCTTCTATTGGCCCAATGTGAGCGTCACCGTAACAGAAGCCGCCATCGGATACTTCTGGGGAAATCTCGCCGCGTTATTGCTCGCCGCCACCGTCTTGGTGGTCCCGGCGCTGGAACGGCTGGTCACCCAGCTGGCGGTGATCAGCTACTGCCTGCCGATCGTCGCCATCGGCCCGCTAGCCTTCATCGTTATCGGCTCGCCCGGGCACGGCGAATCATCGGGGACCGCGGTGCTACTGGCCGGTATCTCGGTCTTCTTCACCACCGTGGTGGGAGCAGTAGCGGCGCTAAAGAGCGCGGACGAGTCCAGCCTCGACCTCATCGCCGTCTACGGTGGTGGACGGATCAAACAACTGTTCAAGGTCCAGCTCATGTCTGCACTCCCGGGGATCCTGACCGCCCTCAAGATCGCCGTTCCAGCCGCCGTGCTGGGTGCTGTGCTGGGCGAATATGTAGGTGGCGTGGACCAGGGCATCGGCCCCGCGATGGTCAATGCGCAGCAGAACCTGCAAATTGCCCGCGCCTGGGGAGTTGCGTTGATGGCCGGGTTGCTCGCCGGTCTCGGCTACGCGGCTTTCGGTGTACTGATGAGGTTGTTGGTCCCTTGGGCAGCCTCAAGCATCGCCGGACGGAAGGGCGGCTCTCAATGACTGGATCACTGCTTAGAGGCCTGGGACGGGGACTGATTGGCCTGGTGGTGTCGCTGGGAGTCGTCCTGCTGCTGTGGATGGGGCTCCTGGAGCTTTTCCATATCTCGCCGTTCGTCGGCAAGGGTCCAGTCGATGTGTTCAATTTCCTGTTCACCGTTCCGGCCTCGGAGGCCAACAGGACCTCCATCTTCCTGAACCTCGGACAGACGCTCATCGACGCCTCCATGGGCTTCGCTTCGGGCATCGTGGGCGCCGTGGCGATCGCGGCCCTGTTCGTGGTCTTTCGCGGCGTAGAGCATGCACTCATGCCCATCGCCATGCTGCTGCGTTCCGTTCCACTCGTGGCCCTCGCGCCCATCATCATCCTGATTTTCGGGCGGCAGGAACCCGCGGTGGCGGCAATCGGCGGCATCGTGGTGCTGTTTCCGGCGCTCGTGACCGTGGTGTTCGGGCTGCGATCAGCTTCGCCGGCCATGCTCGAGGTGATTGAGGTATACGGTGGCTCGCGCTGGACCTCCCTGCTGAAAGTGGCTCTTCCGTCCTCGTTGCCCGCATTCTTCACGGCCCTTCGCGTCTCGATTCCGGGAGCCATCACGGGCGCGCTCCTGGCCGAATGGCTCGCGACCGGCAAGGGGATCGGCTACGCCATCATCTCCGCCGTCTCCCGGGCCAAGAACAACGAGGTGTGGGCCGCCGTCGTGGTCATCACTCTGGCATCCCTCATTCTCTACTCGCTCGTTTCGCTCCTGGAAGACATGGTCCTGCGCCGCGCTGGGCACGCCCGTCCAAGCTAGGCGCGTCCCCACAATCGTCGGTGTCTCCCCGCCGGCCCAGTTCCCAAAAAGGGCACTGGGCCGGCGGGGAGCAATCGATGTTACTTGAACTTCAGAGGGTGCGTAGAGTCTCCACGAGCTGGGCGGCGTAGGCCTCGGCGCGCCGCACCGACGGCTCCGAGTACGCCCCTGCGACGTCCAGCAGATTGAGGCAGCCGAGGAATCGGCCGTTGTCGACGATCACCGCGTTGATAGCTGCGCCGAGATTGAGCGCGCCAAGGACATTCTGGTGTTCGAATGCATCCGAATCGATGGTTCCTTGGTCCGAAGCGAGGAATGATTCCTGGTGCACGACGCAGTGTTCGAGCCAGTCCTCGCCCAGTTCGCTTGAGATCCCACCCACCCGGTAGAGCTCCGGCATGGTGGAACACACCCGGACCAGGTCCCCGGTTCCAGGACGCCAGAGGGAGATGGTTGTCAACAATGCCCCCACGTCCGCTGTGACGGAGGCGGCGATGCCGGCGAGCTTGGCGGACGCGGCTGCAGTGAGGGGAATCTCGACGTATTCCTCCTCGAAGTGGGGGACGGTCATGGCGCGGGCTCCAGTTCTTTTTCGGGTGCGATGGATGCTGTTGCCCGGGAGAGCAAGATGACGCCGGCCAACGCGGCCGCGCCTCCGAGGAGGGATGCGATACTCGGGACTTCGCCCAGCAAAATCCACCCGAGCAGCAGGGACAGCACTGGCACGACGTATAGGAGCGAACCGCCCTCGGCGACGCTTGTCCGCGACAGCGAGACGTTCCAGAACCCGTAGGCCACCACCGTGCAGACCACCACGAGCACGGCCAACGCCAGCCAAACGGTCCACGTGAACTCCGCCGGTGCCACTGCGAATCGGGCGGTCGGCAGCGTGGCGACTCCGCCGATGAGGGACCCCCAGAAGACCACTTCGAGCGGGGGGACGCGTGCCAGCAAGGGTTGTTGGACGATGAGGAATGCCGATAGGAGAAGGGCAGCTGCCACGATGTACAGCGCGTCGCCGTTGAAGCCGACGGCCACGGAATCGCCAAGCGTAATGACTACGACCCCTGCCACCGCAAGCAGCATCCCCCAGTAGCCCAGGCTGGACGTTCTCTCCCGCAGCATGAGATGGCCGAGGACGAACGCGAAAACGGGCGAGATGTTAAGCAGGAGACTTGTTGTTCCGGCCGGAACGGTCGTCTGCCCCAGGTTCAAGAGTAGGCCGAAGCCTGCATACCCCAGTACTCCCGCAACCAGCATCCTCGGAATGTCACGACCCCGCAGCGTAAGTCTCTGCCGCCGGACCAGCAAGACCAAGCCGAGCACGACGGCGGCACCCAAGTAGCGCAGGGGCGTCAGGTCCTGCGGGTCCACCACTTTCAGCGCCTCGCGGGTAGCCACGTATGTGGGCGCGGAAGACAGCACCATCAGCACATCTGGTCTTCGGTACCATCCGGTCACAATTGGGGCCTTCCCGGTGAAATGGCCCTTTGTTTCAGGGCGGTTAAATTATTCGGAGAACTATTGCTCTCTCAGACGATTTATTCGTACAGTACATGAATTAGATCGTTCGCGGAAGAAATAAAGATAAGGATTCGGCACCATGGATTCACGGATCGAAGCACCAACAGGGTGGCTGTCCCGGCGCACCCTTCTCGCCGGTTCAGCCCTGTTGCTGGCCCCCGCGGTCCTCGCAGCATGCGGGGTCAGCCCGTCGTCGTCGACCACGGGTGCCGCGACCGGCGCTGCCCGCCAGGGCGGGACGTTGCGCATCGCCCGGCCGCCGGCGTCGAAGGCCGAAACGTTGGACCCTGCCAGTTCTTTGTCCGCTTATGAATATCTGGGTGCCCTTTACAACCGCTTGGTCAAGCTTTCGGCCAAGGGTGAGATCCTTCCGGACCTGGCCGAGTCTTGGACACTGTCCGCAGATGCGATGAGCTGGACTTTTGTACTGCGCAAGGGTGTGACTTGGCACGACGGGAAGCCGTTCACTGCCCAGGACGTCATTTTCTCGATCCAGCACATCCTGGATCCGGCCACCAAGTCTCCGCAAGCCGGGGTGCTTTCCCCCTTTGTCGATGGCAACTCCATCAAGTCCCCGGATGCCACAACCGTGGTGTTTGCCCTGAAGTCTCCGAACGCCGAATTCGCCAGCTTGCTGACCGGGTACAACTGCTACATCATCCCGGCCGGTTCCGCGGCTACCATCGGCGCCAGCGGCATCGGCACTGGTCCGTTCAAGCTCAAGAGTTTCACGGCAGCAGGGCCCGGTTCCATAGTGCGTAATCCCAACTACTTCGGGGACAAACCCGCATTGGACGGGATTGAGTTCTCCTCCATCGCCGACACCCAGGCTCGGGTGAACGCCTTGCTGGCGGGGCAGGTGGACCTCGTGGCCCAGACCAACCTCGACTTCGCCACTGCCAAGACGGTTTCGGCCTCTTCGGTAGCAACGGTCTCCAGCGTGAAGAACGCCCAGTGGTATCCGGTACCCATGCTCAACACCAGCCCGGAATTCAAAGACCCGGATATCCGCCGCGCTTTCGCCCATGCCTACAACCCTGACGACGTGTTCAAACTGGCGGTGCAGGGCAACGGAACCGTCGCGCACAACAACCCCGTGCCGCCCTCCGAGGCCTACTATCTCGACTATGGCCTGGGCTACGACCCGGATAAGTCGAAGGCCCTGCTGAAGGCAAAGGGCTTTGACCACTTCGATGTGCCCATCTACACCTCCAGCTATGATCCGGTGCTGTCGCCGCTCGCGTTGGCCCTGCAGAGTTCAATGAAGGCCGCCAATATCAACCTGGCGGTGACCAACTCTCCTGCAGATTCCTACTTCACCGACGTCTGGATGAAGAAGCCTTTGATGACCACCTACTGGTACACGGGCCGCCCCATCGACCAGTTGCTGAACCAGATCTTCCGTACCGGGTCCTCCTACAACGAGACGGCATACTCGAATGCCACGTTCGACCAGACACTGGACGCCGCCCGCGCCACCGTGGACGCGGCCAAGCGGAAGACGCTCTACCAGGACGCGCAGAAGATCCTGATCGACGACGGCGGCTCCCTGACTCCGTTCTTCTCCGACCGGATTACTGGCCTGAGCAAGAAGGTAGTCAACTACAGCGAGCACGGCTTCGAATTCGACTACATCAACATCGGGCTCCGTGCATAATGGTCACGTTTTTCGCCAAGCGGTTGGGCTGGTCAGTCTTCACGGTGCTGCTGGCCACAGTACTGGTTTTCAGCGCCATCCAGTCGCTGCCTGGAGACGCGGCCACCCAGCTGCTGGGCCAGAACGCCACGCCGTCGGCCGTGGCCACCCTGCGGCAACAACTCGGGCTGGATGAGTCGCCCGTCTCGCGTTTCTTCACTTGGCTTGGCAAGGCCTTGCACGGCGACTTCGGCAACTCCCTCGTCGGCGGCGGTAGCGTCGCGGGGGAAGTGGGCTCCGCCTTGGTGAACACCTCCCTTCTGGCCGGCATTACCATCGTGATCGGCATCCTGCTATCCCTCGTGCTCGGCCTCGTTGCCGGCCTGACCCGCGACCGGTGGCCGGACATCTCGATTTCCACGCTGGCGCTCGTGGGAATGAGCGTTCCGGAGTTTGTGGTCGCCACCGTGCTGGTGCTCCTTTTCTCCATCTACATCCCGATTTTCCCGGCAGTGGTGATCGCGGGGCAGAATGCCTCCTTCGCGGATCTTCTACCCTCTGTCTGGCTACCTGCCGGGGCGCTGATCTGTGTTCTTGCGGCCTACATCATCCGGATGATGCGCACCTCGGTGATCGATGTGATGGACAGCGAGTTTGTCCGCACGGCCATCCTGAAGGGCAACTCGACTTCCCGGGTGGTCTTCAAACACCTGCTGCCCAGCGCCATGTTGCCCACCTTGAACGTGATCGCCATGAACATAGCTTGGCTGATCGGCGGTGTGGTGGTTGTGGAAAGCATTTTCAACTATCCGGGAATCGGCACCCTGATGATCAGATCTGTCCAGACGCGTGACCTTCCCACCATCTTGCTGATCACGGTGATGAGCGCGTTGACATATGTGGTGTGCAACCTGCTGGCGGACTTTGCAGCTTTCCTGCTGAATCCACGGCTGCGATACCCGAGGAGCAGCAAATGACACGGTGTAGCAAATGACACGGAGCAGCAAATGAGCGCAATGACGACGACGGCCCGGGCACCCAAGGTCCCGGCCCCCAAGGGCTCGAGCAGCCTTGGACGCGCGGTCCGGTCCATCCTGAAGTCCCGGGCGGCCACTTTCGGGTTCGCCCTGGTGATAGTGAATATCGTGGTGGCGGTCCTCGCCCCGGTGCTGACTTCCTATGATCCGATCGCCACGGATGCCATGAGCGCACTGCAAGAGAGCTCGGCGGCTCACTTATTAGGCACCGATGCTCTAGGCCGGGATACCTTGACGCGAACCCTATTTGGCGGCCAGTACGCATTGGCTATCAGTTTCACAGCCACTGGGCTCACGGTTTTGCTGGGATCCGTCATCGCGGGCATCGCAGCGTACCGTGGCGGCATTGTGGACGACATCATCACCAGGGTGTTGGATTCGGTTCTGGCGGTACCGGCAATCCTGTCCATGTTGGTGGTTGTGACCATCTTCGGTACCGGTCCTTGGGTCATCATTTTGGCCGTTGTGGTGGTTTACACGGGCGGGGTGACCCGTATTGTCCGGGCCGCAGCAATGGACGTGATGCCCAAGGACTTCATCACCGCAGCGAAGGCTAGGGGCGAGGGGATGTTCTCCATCCTCTTCCGGGAAGTCTTCCCCAATGTCCTGGACATCATCCTGGTGGAATTCGCCATGCGGGCCTCCTGGGTGGTGCTGCTTATCAGTTCGCTGTCCTTCCTGGGCTTCGGAGCCAGCCCACCGACGCCGGACTGGGGCCTCATGGTGGCCGAGAACCGGAACCTCATGGCTGTTGTGCCAATGGCCACGTTGTCGCCCATCGCGGCGCTGGCGACCTTGATTGTCGGACTCAACCTTGCGGCCGATGGGCTTGCGAAGAGCTTCGGCATTGACCGAATGAAGGAGGTGCTGGGCTAGTGACAATAGATGCAGCCGACACCACATATGAAGCAACCGTGCTGAACAGAACGGACATTGTCCGGATCCAGAACCTCAGCGTTTCCTACCTCTCGGGAAACCGCCAGGTGGACGTCCTCAAGGACGTGACGCTGCAGTTGCGGCGCGGCCACGTCCTAGGCCTGGTGGGGGAGTCGGGTTCCGGGAAATCCACGCTGGCCAGTGCCCTGCTGGGTTCCCTGCGGAGCACGTCTTTCGTGTCCAACGGGTCCGTGCACGTGGCGGGCCAGGACGTCTTCGCACTCGCCCCGCGGGAGTTGCGCCGCCTTCGCATGGCTGAGGTTGCGATGGTCCCGCAGAATGCCGGAAACGCGCTGACTCCTACCATGAAGATCGGAGAGCAGATCGCCGAAGTCCTTCACCACCTCAAGGGAAACAAGGCCGCCCAGCGCGCCCGGGCCGAGGAATTGCTCCGATTGGTCAGGCTTCCCAACCCGGGGCCAGCGCTGGACAGGTACCCGCACCAGTTTTCCGGCGGGCAACAACAGCGCATCGGGATTGCCATGGCGCTCGCCGCCAATCCGTCCCTTCTGGTCCTTGACGAACCGACTACCGGGCTGGACGTGGTCACGCAGGCCGCCATCCTTGACCTTCTCACGGAGCTGCAGCAGACGCTGGGCATGTCCATGGTGATGGTCAGCCATGACTTGGGCGTCATTGACAAGATGTGCACGGACATCGCCCTGCTTCGCAAAGGTGCGGTTGTGGAATCCGGCTTGACTCGAAGCGTCCTTGCACAGCCGCAACATGCATACACGCGCGGCCTCATCGACAGCGTGCCGCGCATCGACACCCCCGGTATCCCTCCTGGAATGGACCAGTCAGTCATCGACGCCGGGACCGTGCGGGAAGGCGCCGTGGAGTTGTATATCCGGACTCCGCCCCGGGAGCCCAAGCCCGTGCTGAGCGTCCGGGAACTGACAATCGACTACCGCAAGAAGCCAGTTCCCGGCACGGGTCCCACGGTGCAGGATGTCAGCTTTGAGGTTAACGCCGGCGAGATTGTGGCGCTCGTGGGCGAATCCGGTTCCGGAAAGTCCACCATCGCCAACGCTATTGCGGGCTTGCAGAAGAGCGAAGGGGGACAGATGTCCCTCAGCGGGTCCGGTGACGAGTCTGCAAACCACCTGAGGGGTAGCGGCAATCTGGCCCGGACCGTGTCCAGCCGCCCCAAGAGTCTCCGCCAAGCCGTGCAGTTGATCTTCCAAAACGCCGATACTTCGCTGAATCCGAGGCACTCGGTCCGGACGGCAATCGCGCGGCCATTGAAGCTCTTCGGCGTCAAAGGAGCCACCGTGGAGAGAGCACTGGAAGAGGTGGAACTCCCGGCCAGCTTCGCGCAGCGATTGCCCGGCCAGCTCTCGGGTGGTCAACGCCAGCGAGTTGGCATCGCCCGGGCCATCGCGGCCGGCCCGTCCCTTGTGCTAGCGGACGAAGTTGTATCAGCGCTTGACGTCTCGGTGCAATCTTCCATCCTGCGCCTGATGGACACCCTGAGCCGGGACAAGGACATCGGCTTCCTTTTCATCACCCATGACCTCGCCGTCGTCCGGTCAGTAGCGGACCGTGTGGTGGTCCTGTACCTCGGACGCATCGTCGAGGACGGCACAGTGGAGGAGATCTTCTCTGACACGTCCCATCCATACACCCGGCTCCTGCTGGACTCGGTGATCGAACTCGGCGATGACCATAAGGCCAAAGCGCAAGCAGTGCGGGACGAAATCCCTGACGCCCCGCCTGAACTGGGGTGCCCCTTTGCCAGCCGGTGTCCGATTGTCCGCGACGTGTGCCGCACGGTGGTCCCGCCCACCATCCAGGTTTCGGAAACGCACCGCATCAAGTGCCACGCGGACGTGGCGGAACCCCGTCCGAGCATCCCTGCCCTCTAACGCTGCACTCGAAACCCGCTCCCCAGAAAGGAAATACCCGTGAAGATCCGCACGGACTTCCCCCATTCCGTCACCGTCATGGAGCACGTGCTCATTCCGATGAGCGACGGCGTCAAGCTTGCAGCCACAATCTGGCTTCCCGAAGACTCGGCTTCACGGCCGGTGCCCGCACTGTTGGAGTATCTGCCCTACCGGCGCGGGGACTGGACTGCGCCGCGTGACGCGCAGCGCCACCCCTGGTATGCGGGCCATGGCTACGCCTCGGTCCGTGTGGACATCCGCGGCTGCGGAGATTCCGAGGGCGTCATGCTTGACGAGTACCACCCGCAGGAACAAGCAGACGGAGTTGAGGTCATCGAGTGGCTGGCCGCCCAGCCCTGGTGTACCGGCAAAGTGGGAATGTTCGGAATTTCCTGGGGCGGGTTCAATGCCTTGCAGATCGCCGCGGAGCAGCCGGAGGCGCTTAAGGCTATCGTCACTGTCTGCTCCACGGATGATCGCTATGCCGATGACGTGCACTACTTTGGTGGCGCGATGCTCGGCATCGACATGACTTCCTGGGCTGGAACCATGCTTGCGTTCCAATGCCGTCCGCCCGCGCCCTGGCGGGTTGGCGACGCCTGGGAGACCATGTGGAAGGAACGCTTGGAAGCCCTCCAGCCTTTCTCCGAAATCTGGATGGACCACCAGGAACGCGACGACTACTGGCGCCACGGTTCGGTCTGCGAGGATTACTCTAAGATCACCGCGGCCGTCTTGGCCGTCGGGGGCTGGGCTGATCCCTACCGCAACACTGTTTTTCGGTTGTTGGAGCATCTTGACGCCCCCGTGCAAGGGCTGATCGGCCCATGGTCACATCAGTATCCGGACATCGAGCGGACGCCCGGTCCTACCATTGGCTTCTTGCAGGAGACCCTGCGTTGGTGGGACTACTGGCTCAAAGGCATCGAAACGGATGTCATGGCTGAACCCTCGCTGCGCGCCTATCACCAGGACTCCGTACGGCCGGCCACCCACTATCCCGAGCGAGCGGGCACCTGGGTGGGACTGGACGGATGGCCGTCCGCCGACGTCGGGCAGCGGCGCTTCAACCTAGCCTCAGATTTGCGCAGCTTGGCAACCGACGCCGCCGGGATGGCCGTCGTCGACACTCCGCAACACAACGGCGTGGACGCCGCCCGGTGGTTCCCCTTCGGGAATCTGTCCGATCTGCCGCCGGACCAGCGCGCCGAGGATGGGCGCTCGGTGGCATTCGAGACGCCGGTCCTCGAGGATGACATCAACCTGTTCGGCTATGCCCGGCTGAGGCTGCGGGTCAACAGCAGCACGCCCCGGGCCAACGTGATTGCCCGGCTCTGCGACGTTGGGCCGGACGGGTCGTCCACCCTGATCACCCGCGGGGCCATCAACCTGGCAAGGCGCAATGGGATGGACAAGGCAGAAGAGCTAATTCCGGGTCAATTCGTTGAGGCCGAGATCGAGTTCACTTCCATGTCGTGGCAGGTTCCGGCCGGGCACAGGCTCCGGCTCGCCCTGGCCACGACGTACTGGCCCTGGATCTGGCCGCATGGCGAACAAGGGTTCGTGACCGTTGACGCCGGGCAGAGCGTACTGACGCTCGATGACCTCGATCCTGCCGCCATCGGTAAGCGCGATGTCGCCTTCGAGGAGGCGGAGCAAGCCCCGGGCTTGGACATCCGGCCTGGAGCTGTGCTGGCCGCCCGCCCCGAACGTGAGGTCAGGTACGAGCCGCAATCGGAGTCCTGGACCTTGACTGTGGACCCGAACTACGGCGGCAACCGGATCTACCCAGACGGCCTGAGCTTTGGTGAAGAAGCCCTAGAACGGTATTCGATATCGGGAAACGATCCCCTGACGGCGCGGGCTGAGTCCATGTGGAACGTCTCACTGCAGCGCGAGGACTGGGGAGTTAGGATCGAGACCCACGCTACGGTCACTGCCAGCAAGGACCATTATGTACTGCACAACGAAGTCAAGACGTTCAAGGACGAGCAACTATTCTTTGAAAAGACTTTTGAGAAGCGCATCAGTCGGACATCGGCCTGACCAGGGGAAACGAGGACGAGCCACATGACAACTACAGCTAAGGACCACGAAGAGCGGCCCCGCGCCAAGACTGTCGGCGAACGGCAGCGGCATCCCACTGAAGTGCGGCGTCAGCTGGTGGTCGACGCCGCACGGGACCTGATCGCGGACAAGGGGTTGTTCAATGTCCTCATCCGAGACATTTCAAAAGCCTGCGGAGTCTCACCCGGGACCATCACCTACCATTTCAAGAGTCTCGACGAAGTCCTGATGGAAGTAGTCAAGGCAGAAACCGCGGACTTCTACGTTCCGCTCCAGGAGAGCGCCAGAGGGTCCGGCGACCCCACAAGGCAACTGCTGTATTTCCTGGAGGGAATGTTCGGCTCCGACGCGAATTCCCGCCGGCACTGGCTGATCTGGTTCGACTTCTGGTCCGCTGCGGCCAGGGACGAAGCTTACGGACGCTGGATGAGCGAACACTACGACGGCTGGCGCAGCGCCCTGCGCGAGATTACCGAGCGTGGCGTCAGCGAGGGGTCCTTCGTCTGCGACGATCCCCAAAGCTTCGCCATCGAAACGGCCGCTATGGTGGATGGGCTGGCCGTCCAATGCTATGCGCGGGGTTCATCCCTGCCCGTGGAAACTTCGCGGAGCCTACTTATAGCGTTCGTGAGGCGCGAGCTCCAGATCAGGTGAATGTCGCCCGGAAATAGCCCCGCGGCGACGCCCGCCGCGACCTCTGCAGGGCCGCGCACGCAGGAGTGAAGCGGGACTTACGCTGACATGCGCGAGAATAGCGGGTACCGCTGGTGTTAAGGTGGGCTGAGCATAAGAGAGATGGGGATCTTGACGTGGGCGCATCGGGCGTGGCGGTAGTAATCGAGGATGACGATGACATCCGTGAGGTGGTCCATGCCGTTCTCGAGGCGTCGGGCCTGGAGGTTTACGCGGCCGGGAACGGCGTCGATGGCGTGGATGCGGTCCGCCTTCACAACCCGGACGTGATCACCTTGGACCTTGGCCTGCCCGACATTGATGGGATCGAGGTCACCCGCCGCGTCCGCGAGTTCAGTGACGCCTACATCATCATGCTCACCGCCCGCGCGCGTGAAGTGGACACATTACAAGGGCTGGCCGTCGGCGCCGACGACTTCGTCACCAAGCCCTTCCGCCCCCGCGAGCTCCTGGCCCGGGTTGAGACACTCCTTCGCCGGCCACGCGGCAGCAAGCTTTTGAGCGGTTCGGGAGGGAGCACGACGGCGGAGCTGCCGCCGGCCCCGGCGCTGAACGCATCAACCGCACCCACACCCGTGCTTCCGGCGGGCGAACCGTCAGGGCTGGAACACAACGGCCTTTTCCTGGACGTGGCCACGCGGACAACCCGGGTGGGTACCGAAGAGGTGCAATTGACCCGCACCGAGTTCGACCTTCTTCAGGCCCTCATGGAGGCCGGACGCGTTGTCCGAAGCACCACTGGGCTTGCCCGGTGGCTCCATGCCAAGGAGTACGAAACCGGAGGCTACGTCAGCGAATCCGAAGAGCGCGCCATCCAGGTACACATAGCCAATCTTCGTAGGAAGCTCGGCGATTCGGCGCAGTCGCCGCGTTGGGTGGAAACTGTGCGTGGCGTGGGTTACCGCCTAGCCGCAAAGACTTCGGAAAACTGAAGGCAATCTTAAGGGAACCTTTAACGAGGTTCTTTACGCTGGGAATGTCAACTTCGGATTTTCACGGCTCAAAGGAGCACTGCATGAAAAAATTCGCCGCAACACTGCTCATGACGGGCCTGCTCGCTATTGGCGGATTTGTTACTCCTGCCAATGCCGCCCCGAAGACCACGCACGACACCACCAGCACCACAGTAACGACGGTTACAACCGTCCCTGTTGTGACTGACCCGGTCAACTACGCGCAGGTCGGTTGGTGGCCCAACTGACTCGCACTAGATGCCGTTTAGACGCCTCATAACGGCATTTACTGCCAGGTACTTGGGTAGACGACAGCAATTCCAAACACCGCCCCGGGCTACCGCCAAGGGGCGGTGTTCTTTTTGGCCGCCCACCCCTTGGCTCCCGGTACCGTTTTCCCCATGTTTGCCGCTGCTGAGCCCCGGAATTGGGCGACTCGCCGTGTCGTAAGCGCTTTCCCGATTCAAAGAAGGGGAAGACGGTACAAGCCCCCGGCGACGGCCGGCGTGCAACGCAAGGGCCGCCGTCGGGATCCGGAGCAGTTGGGGTGTGCGACGCCGGGACCTGCCCTTCCTGACCTTGTTTGCCGCTGCTGAGCCCTGGGATGATGCGACTCGCCGTGTCGTAAGCGCTTTCCGAATTCAAAGAAGGGGAAGACGGTACAAGCCCCCGGCGACGGCCGGCCCCTTTAGCTTTCGGTGTCCAGCGGGAGCCGGACTGAAACCGTGGTTCCCACGCCGAGGGCGGACTCGACATCGAGACGGCCGGAATGACGTTCCACAATGTCGTGGGCTATAGCCAGGCCCAGCCCGCTTCCGGGGATGGCCGCAGTGGAGGCGTTTGAGGCGCGGAAGAACCGTGTAAATACCTGGTCGATTTCCGTTTCCGGGATCCCGACGCCGGTGTCTTCCACGCGCACCACCACGCTGGGAACCGTGCCGGGGTCCGAGGTGATCCCGCTGCTAACGGCAACATGGCCGCCGTCAGGCGTGAACTTGATCGCGTTACTGATGATGTTGGCGAAGACTTGCTCAAGCTTGGCCTCGTCGGCGTGGACAGTCATGGTTCCCGGCGCATGCATCACGGTAAGGGACAGCGAACGGGAGTCCGCGAGCGGCTGCAACGTCGAGACAACAAGCCTGAGCAGGGTGCCCACATTCACGTGGCTCAATTGGAGGTCGCCGGAAGTGTCCTGGTGCGAGACGGTGAGCATGTCTTCGATCAGCCGTCGGAGCCTTTCGGCATTTCGTGAAATGACGTCGACCATCCGCCCGACACCCGCGGGAAGGGGTCCGCCGGCGCCAGAGCGGATCATGTCCAGATAGGCCGTGATGGACGTCAGGGGGGTTCGAAGTTCGTGGTTCACGGTTGTGAGGAAGTCGGTCTTGGCCTGGTCGAGTTCCTGGAGCTTGTACATGACCTGCTGTTGCGCGCCGATCAAGTGGCTCTGCATCAGGCCGTACGCCAAGTTCCCCGAGACGTGCTGAATCAGGCCTATTTCGGCCCGGGTCCATTCCTGCGCCGTGTCCGGGCGGGCGATCCAGATGACCCCGAGAACGAGATCTCCCTCGCCCACCGGCACCACAACAGACGCCGACGGCGCACCCGCACCACCCAGCGCACCCGCACCACCGGGACGCCCCGCGAGAGCCGAACCCGTACCACCCGCGGGAGCCCGTTTCGGCAGCGGTTGCACCTCGGCTTCTGCCCACAATCGCTCCGCCAGTTCGAACGTGGCGATGTCGTCCGTGAGTTCGCTTGGCAGGACTCCCGGTACCAGTCCAGGAGCGTTCCATTCGGCGCTCACCTGGGGCACGCGTGAGTCCGGGAACGTGGTGAACCAGACGTATTCCGCGCCCAGGGCCTCGCCGATTCCGTCCACCAGATGCCGGGCAATCCGGCCTGGATCAATGGTTGACCGGATCGCCGCGGACACCTTCCTCAGGCTCTCCCTCAGCGATTCGGCTTCCGAACGGCGGCGCGTCCGTTCGGCGGCACGGGCTATCAGTACCAGTGCCCTGTGTGCCCGAAATGCGGGCGGCTGGGCCCTGTAGGCAAAATCCGCAATGGTCCACGCTTCAAGGGCGGCAATATCCAGCTCGTCCTCGGGATCCAGCAAGAGCAAAACCGGGGCGTCATTCCGGGGAAGGAACTCGCGGAGGTCGTTGTCGACCACCAGCACGTCGCTCGGTTCGCTTTCCAGCGCGGCCGCGAGCGAACCGGCGTCGTGCGCTGAACGAACCACGAACCCCGCCGCGGCGAGCGCCGCAACCGTCTCTTCGTGACGGACCGTGTCAGGGTCTGCCACCAAGGCGCGGTTTGGCGACGACGCGTTCGCCACAGAACTCTCCACTGCGCTCCTACTGTTTCGGTTCGGCCCCCCACAGAGAGCCTACTATCGAGAACGCTACTTGAGCCCCGCCCCGGGCAGCAGATCGACGGCGCCGAGCGAGTCCGCGACGAAGGCATAGTCCCAAGCCCGCTCGCGCCATTGCACGTATCGTCCCGAGGCTCCGCCGTGTCCGCCGTCCATCTCGATCTTCATTACGATGGGCGCCGTACCGGTGGTCTCGGAACGCAGCACCTGGACCCACTTGGCTGGCTCCACGTAGAACACGCGGGTGTCGTTGAAAGAGGTCACTGCGGCGATCCGCGGGTACGAAACGGCGCGGATGTTCTCGTACGGAGTGTACGACTTCATGTACTCGTACACCTCGGGATCGGTGATGGGGTTGCCCCATTCTTCCCATTCGAGCGCGGAGAGCGGCAGTTCCGGGTCCAGGATGGTGTTGAGCGCGTCCACGAACGGCACGGCTGCCACGATCGCCGCGTACTTTTCCGGTGCAAGGTTGGCCACAGCGCCCATGAGCAGGCCGCCTGCAGAGCCACCCATGGCGGCGATCCGCTCCGGCGCCACCCAGCCGGACTGTGAAAGCCAGTCCGTTGCGGCGATGAAGTCCGTGAAGGTGTTCTTCTTGTTGAGCTTCTTGCCGTCGTCGTACCAGCGCCGGCCGAGCTCGCCACCGCCGCGGATGTGGGCGATTACCATGACGATTCCGCGGTCGAGGAGGGACAGCCTGGCCACCCCGAAGCCGGGATCCATGCTGACCTCGTACGAGCCATAGCCGTAGACCAGGCCCGCGGCGCTCGAGTCCTGCGAAACGGACGCGTGCCGCAGCACGGAGAGGGGCACGCGCGTGCCGTCCGCCGCCGTCGCCCATTCCCGGGTGGCCACGTAGTCGGACGCGGTGTAGCCGCCCAGCACAGGGCTTTCCTTCCGCAGCAGCAGTTCGCCGTTCGGCAGCGCGGCGGTGGGCAGCACGAAGTCGTACACCCGCGACGGCGTGAAGAAAGACGTGTAGCCAATGCGGATCACCGGGGCTTCGTAGTCAGAACCTGCCACCCCTGCCGTGTACAGCTCCTCGTCGAAGGCAGGCTCAACGGCGGCGCCCTGCGCCGAGGTTCCCAGGCCGGCGAGGGGCAGCACCTGCACGCGTTCGATCGTGTCCTGCCGTACCGCCACCACCAGATGCGTCGAGGTGACGCCGGCCCCGTTGACGCGAACGGCGTCGGAATGCTCGACGACGGTGCGCCACTGCTGCTCAGCCAGCGGCTTGGCGAACTCGGCCGGGTCCGCGATGGACACCATCGAGTTGATGGCATCCTTGTTATGGGTCAGGAGGATGGTCTCAACACCATCAAGCAGGAACGGCTCGGCCTCGTAGAGGATGCGTTCGTCGCGGGAAATCACGGTGGACAGGCCGGCGTCGTAGTCGTCAAAGCGCAGCAAGCGCGTCTCGCTGAACTCCGAGCAGCCGATGCTCAGCACCAGGTACCTCCGGTCGGAGGAGAGCTCGAACCCGAGCCACATGGAGACGTCGTCCTCTTGGTAGATGACCCCGTCCTCGCTGACTGGGGTTCCCAGGACGTGCGACTTCACCTGGTACGGGCGCCACGAATCGTCCACCACGGTGTAGAAGATCCGGGTGCCGTCGGGGGAGAAGGCCACGCCGTAGAAGATGTTCTCGATGACGTCGGGCAGCAGTTCACCCGTGCGCAGGTCCTTGATGCGGAGCGTGAAGCGTTCCTCGCCCGAGTTGTCCACAGCGTAGGCGTAAAGGTCGCCGTCCACTGTCACGGCACTGCCGCCAACGGAGAAGAACGGCTTGCCTTCAGCCTCGGCATTGCCGTCCAGCAGGACTTCTTCACCCTGGAGTTCGACGCCGGGTTCCACCGCCGGCGGGGTCCAGTCAGCCACGGGATCGCCGGAGTTTGCGGCCCGGACGCGGCAATGAATGCCGTACTCCTTGCCCTCGACGGAGCGGGTGTAGTACCACCAATCGTCCTTGCGGTTGGGAACCGAGAGGTCCGTCTCCTGGGTGCGTCCCTTGATTTCCTGGAAGATGGCCTCGCGCAGCGGTTCCTGGTGTGCTGTGACGGCTTCCTGGTAGGCGTTTTCAGCCTTCAAGTGCTCGACGACCTCGGAGGATTCCTTGTCCCGCAGCCATTCGTAGTTGTCCACAAAAACATCGCCGTGGTGCTCGCGGGTGGTGGGCACCTTCTTGGCGACGGGGGGAACTGGAGGGATGACAGTCTGGCTCATGGGCTAACTCTATAGACGGCCACTGCCACGCGACCACCGATTTCGCTCAGGGCGGCCGCTCCGTCAGCACACGACTGTCCCTTGGAAGGGTTGGCCCGTCCACACATTGCCGGGAGATGCCTGGTATAGCCCGTGGATCTGGTAGGTCCAGGTGCCCTTTGCCGCAACGGCTTTGGTGTAGGTTCCATTGGACGTTTGCATGTTGCCGCCGCCGGGGTTCGTCACCGTGAAATCGTAGGACGTGGCGCGGGGCACCGTTCCGTAGCTAGTCACAACGATGCTGAGGCTGCGTGCCACGCAGGTGGCCGCCACACTTGCTCCGGTCGGGGCAGGGAGCGACATCGTCCCTACGCTGGTTGAAGCGGAGTCCATTCCAGTGAACGCAGCCTGCGCGATACCGGGAGCGAAGACCAGTACCGCAGCCGCCGCCAGGACCGCCGCGACCCGACCCAACGCAGGCGTCTTCGCGACGTCGGCGGTGCTCCGGCTTCTACGCAAGGTCAGCGGCTTTCTGTCAGGCCCGGTGGTCCATTCCATTCTTAGCGCTTTCGTGCGGTAAGGGCAGGGCGACCGGTTCGGTTCTGTGAAGAGGATTTCATGCGGCGCGCCGGGTGGTGTGACCGCCCAGGGCTTTTTCCAACTGCGGTTGGTGCTGGCGGACGAGTTCCCCGGCTTCAATCGCCGCGGTGTGATCGGTCATGACCAGGGCGTGCTCGAGGCGGACGCAGTGCTGTTCCATCCGGAGCGCCCCCACCATCGAGGAGCTGGTTTTCAGGCTGAGCACAGCATCCATCGCGAGGTCACTGTTGCCGGTGCTCAGGGCTTGGCTGATCTTGTCCACCCGATGGGGCAGCAGCTTGGCGTAGGCGGCGGCGAACTTCTCGGCGGCTTCCTTGCTTTTCATCTCCCTGGCCAGGCGCTTGAGGGGGCGACGGTCAAAGGCCGGGAGGGGCCGCCCGGTGCCGGCCTCCGCGGCGTCGTCGACTTCGGGCTTTTTCCGCCAGATGGAGACGAGCACCATGACCACCAGGGCGGCCGGAGCGCCATACATCAGGACCTTCAGGACAACGGGATCACGAAGAGCGCGGATCGCGTTGCCGAGGTAGGGAACGGTGAACACCTGGCGGTCAACCTGGCCTGCTGCCAGGGCTGCTGTCCAGGGGTCGGCGCCGTTGTTGGCATCGCCCTTGGTGCGGACGGTGGCAGTGCCTTGGCTGTTCACTGCCAAGTCGATGATCCGGTGGGTCTCAACCCGCTGGTCCTCCACCGGAATGTGGTAGGTGATGATGTCCCCGACCTTCAGGTCCCGGACCGCCACGGGAACGGTGACAACCACGTCTCCCGGGTTGATCAGCGGCGACATCGAGCCGGTGAGCATGGTGCTGGTCTGGTAGCCCAGGACGCGGGGTCCGACGGCGAGGAACAGGAACGCAGCGACCGCGGCGACCATGACCGTCGTCGTGATGACGCTGACCACGGCCGGGGCAATCCTTGACCCAGCACCTTGAGTCTTATCGGTTCCGGGCTTTTCGGAGCCGGGCGTCGCCGTCGTTACGGCTGTCGGGGAGACCCGCCGTTGGCGGACCGGTGATGCGGTCATGGCTGGGTCTCCGTTCTGGGGGAGGCCCTCCGCCGTCGTTTTTCAGGGGGGCTCGACGGCGGAGGGCTGGCTGGGGGTGGGGGCAGGGTTACTGGTTGGTGGCGGTGCGCTGGGTGCCCGTGAAGTTGAACGCGATGGTGCTGCTCTGGTTCTGGAGGGTGTTGTCGGCTGTGGACGGCAGGGTCAGCGTGACCCGCAGGTTATCGGTGTGTCCGGCCGTAACCGAGGTCAGGTTCGCCAGGGCCACGTTGGCCCCGATGACGGGGCGGGAAGCCAGCACCGAAGTGGTGGTGCCGCCGCAGGTGTAGGTGTACGCGGGGGCGGTGCCGGCTTCGCTCCATGCCACGGAGCAGTCATCGACGGCTACCTGCAGGCCCATGGTGGTGTTGGTGTCCAGCAAGGAGGTCGGCAGGGCCGAGGTGGTCAGGGTGATCGCTGACAGCGACTGGTTTCCAGTTGCGTTGCTCAGCGTGGCCACGCGCTGCACGGTGTCGCCGGGGACCAAACCGGAAGCGGCGACGCTGAGCCGGTTCGCGGTGCCGGATGCGCCCAGGGCGATGTTGACGATGCCGGAGGCGACGGTGTTGCTTGCGGAAGTGCTGGAGGTGAAGGCACCGTAGGTTCCCAGTCCCGCCACGCCCGCAGCTGTGCCGACCAGGGCCAGGGAAGCAATGACTTTGCCGGTGGTGGTTTTCAGGTTGAGACCCATGATGATTTCCGTTTCTTGAAGCCCGCGAGACCAGGACTTTGCTGTCCGATGACCTCTACTTTCCGGCAGGAGTTTTAGGAAGCCGCAAGGATCCCGCAAGCTTTTCTCGAAGATTAGTTAAATATTCAATCAAGATTTTTGCGAGTGTTGAGCAGCCGGCTCAGTAACCGTGGGCTGCCACATACTGCGGGAGCGTGTCGTCCCGCAGTGCCGCGGCCACTTCTCCGATTCCCGCGTAGTCCGGCAGCACGATGGATTGTCCGTCTGGGGAAGTACCCGTGCCCGCCGTGGGAAGGGTGAAGAAGACGGAAGCTTTGGGATCCACGGTGCGGAGTCCGTAGGCCAGGATGGCCACGGACATCGGGTCATAGCCGTCGTCCACAGTGAGGTAGTTGGTCGCGAATTGGACGAGTCCCAACACGCTGGCGGGATTCTGGACGCCCCCCGAAAGCTTGACCAAGAGAGCGCGGAGGAATGTCTGCTGGTCGCGGACGCGCTGGTAGTCGCCGTCGGGGAAGGCGTAGCGCTCGCGGACAAACTCCAGAGCAGCCTGTCCGTCCAAGTGGTTGATGCCGGCCACGAATTGATGATGGGTCTCAAATGTGGCGGTGAACGGCAGCGTGACATTGACGTCGATCCCGCCGAGGCCATCTGTCAGGGTCTTGAAGCCGTTGAAGTCCAGCATCACGGTGTGGTCTATGTGCGTGCCCAATAGTGTCTCGACGGTCCGGACCACCAGGGGGATGCCTCCCACCTCGAGGCTGGCGTTGATTTTTGATGCGCCATAGCCCGGGATGTCCACCCAGTTGTCGCGCATGATCGAAATACCATAGACCTTTTGCCGGTCCGCTGGAACGTGGATCAGCATCAGGCAATCGGAGCGTTGATCCGAGGGCTGGCCTGTTGTGACGGTCTGGTTGTTTTGGTCCTTGGCATTCGCACGGCTGTCGCTGCCAATCACCAGGATATTCATGGGCGCCGCCGGAAGCTCCGGGATTGTCGGCGGGGCCGGCAAAGGGGCCGGCGCCGCTGCAGAGGGCGCATGGGTTTGAGTCGCCGACGGCGTGCCGCTTGCCGAAGAGCGCGAGGAGGCACTTGAGGGCGACGGTCCGGACGAGGTCCTATTGGATCCGGCAATGACCGCGGCCAGAACCACCACGAGGGCCAGCAGAATTGCCAGCCCCGCCGCAAGCCACAGTCGCCGTCGTCCGTCCATGTCCGGAACGTATCACCCAGGTGGGTTAAAAACGCATCAGGGAAGGCCTCATTTCGGCCACAAAAATCGCCCGCGTGTAGTTCCGGTGTCTCGACAAAATAACGTCTTGGTAGCACGATGAGAGATAAATCTCTCGCCTTCACATGGGCCGGCTTTGCCGTGTCCTTTCGGTTCCGTAATGGGGGGCTCTAAGCCCACGGAGCCGGACGTTATCCCTGCGAGCAAGGGAGGTCTGCATGGCCCCAACGTCGTGGCGCCGCACCGTATGCGGGGGACGGGCAGCAGCTGCGAGCTGAAGTTCATAGGGAAGTTCAAGGAAACCGAGTCACCGTCAAACGACGCCATGGTCTCCGGCGCCTCCAGATTTCCAGGCTAATAGCAGCCGGTCAGCAAAGATTTTCCTAAGGAATGAGTCTTATGACTGCTCATCCAAAACCCCTTCTATTGCCGCGCCTTCGAGCGCTCATGATTTTGCTCCTTGCCCTGGTGTTGCCGGTGGCGCTCAGCGGCACAGCGGCAGCGGACAGTGGCAAATCCGCAAGGACGTGGACTGTCCAGGTCGGCTCCGAATCGTCGGACCAGGCCATCCAGGGGATGTCCTTCCTGCCGAAGGACATTTTCATCAATGCCGGTGACAAGGTCACCTGGGAGGCCAACGCGGCCGAAATCCATACGGTTACGTTCCTGGCCACGGGGCAAACCATCGAGTCCACGCAACCCTTTGATCCTTTCAGCCCCCTCTATATATCCGCGCAGGGCGGCACGTCCTACGACGGGCACTCCTATTACAACTCCGGCGTGATGTCGAACGTCTCGAACAGTGGGTTCGCCGAAGTCGGTTCCTACACCCTGAAGTTCCCGGATACCGGCGATTTCACGTACTACTGCCTGGTGCATGGCGCGGCCCAGAAGGGCACAGTCCACGTGCGGGCCAAGGGTACGGATTACCCGTACAGCCAGGAGCAGTACAACAACCGGGTAGAGCGGGCGGAAAAGGCCATCATCCGTGACGGCAACCAGCTATGGAGCGACGCCCGCGATCAGGCGGACAACCACACCGTGATTGCCGGAGCCGACGACGGCGTGGCCATGGTCATGCGGTTCATCGAACCCAAAGTGGTCATCCACGTTGGTGAGAAAGTGAGCTTCGTGAACAACGGCATGGGCGAGCCGCACACCGTGACCTTCGGTGCCGAGCCCGCCAACCCGTTCCCGCCGCTGGGCGATCCGACGAATTACACGGGCGGGCAGCTCAATTCGGGCATTTTGCCGCCGGGCGTGATATTCACGGTGACCTTCAACAAGGCCGGTGTCTACGACTACATCTGCGCACTCCACGACTACTTTGGAATGGCCGGCAAGGTGGTGGTGAAGGACTAAGCTGCTGATTTGAACACATGCCGAGGTTTGTTTCCCGTACCGGCGCTACAGTGAACGCATACCGGGGCTTGTTTCCCAAACCGGCGCTACAAACGCCCGGCTGGGAAATAAGCCCCGGCGCGCGGGCGCCCCGGCGCGCGGGCGAGCCCGAGCGCCGACGGTGCGGTCCGGCGTCGGGCGCGCTGTATTCTGTACGCTTACCCTGAATTAATAAGCACGCTTAGGAAATGAGTCTTTGCGCCATGTTGGACAGCCCCCATACGTACTCGAGTGCACTGGGCGCCCCCGGCTTTCTGGCCGGAACTTTCCTCTTTGACCCGCTCACAGGGAAAGCGGAATGGTCCGACGGGCTCTTTAATCTCCACGGTTACCAGCGAGGTGAAGTAGTGCCCACGCTCGAGTTGCTGATGTCGCACAAGCACCACGATGACAGGCCGCGCGCGATGGAGATCCTGGCTCACGTATTCCGCGACGGCGGACACTTCTGTATCTACCACCGGATCATTGACGCGCAGGGACATGTCCGTCGCGTGCTGACTGCGGGGAATGCGAAACTGGGCCCATCGGGGACCGTCGCGCTCGAGGGGACCACGATCGACCTGACGTCCACGCTGCGGCGGGAAACCGAGCAGGCGGCGCGCGACGCCGTCGCGGGCGCCAATGCGACGCGGGGCGTCATCAATCAGGCTCGCGGCATCCTGATGGGGCGGTTGCTCCTTAACTCCGACGCCGCCTTCAAACTGCTCGTGAGTTGTAGCAGCATGACGAATGTCAAGGTCGCCGTCCTTGCCTCACACCTTGTTCGCGTCGCTGACACCGATGAGGGGCCGGAAGCAATGGACGAGTTCATCCGTGTTCTTCAGGCTTGCGACCAGGCGGCGGTGAAACGCGCGTTGGACCCGCAGTAAGAAGCCGTCCGGCACAGCCATCGCCTCCCAACCGACGGCGTGGCAGTATGTTGTGAGTCAGGCTCGATGAGGGCGTCTCCGCGACAAGGAGCGACGGTCATGACCTACATCTACAACTTCGCCGATGTGCAAACAGGCGATGTCGCCGTGGCCGGCGGCAAGGGCATCGGGCTGGGCAACCTCGTCCGGGCCGGGCTGCCGGTCCCTCCGGGGTTCGTGCTGAGCACGGGGGCGTATGAGGCCTTCGTGGACGCCAATGGGATTCAGGCGCGCATCCAGGAACTGGCGGCCTTGCACTCGGAGGCGACGCCGCAGGACTACGAGGACGCCTCGGCCGCAATCCGGGACCTTTTCACCGGCGGCACCATGCCTGCGGCCATCGCATACGAGCTCGCCGCCGCTTATGAAGGGCTCCGCGCCGACGACGTCGACGACCGCGCCGCTGACGTCGACGCGCGGGACGACGTCGACCGCGACGCCGGCGTGCCCGTGGCGGTGCGCTCGTCCGCTACGGCCGAGGACCTCGCCTCGGCCAGCTTCGCGGGGCAACAGGAAACCTACCTCAACGTCCGCGGGGCGGAAGCATTGGATGCGGCAGTCATTGATTGCTGGTCTTCCTTATGGACGGCGCGCGCCATGGCCTACCGGGACCGGGAAGGCATCGCACCGGGCGATGTTCGCCTCGCGGTAGTGGTCCAGCGGATGGTCGAGGCCGAGGCGGCCGGGGTCATGTTTACCGCCAATCCGGCCAACGGTCGCCGCGACCAGATCGTCATCAGTGCCGCGTGGGGACTGGGGGAGTCCGTGGTCAGTGGAACAGTCACCACGGATGACGTCGTTGTCGAAGCGGGAACCGGCCGCGTGCTCTCGCGCCGGACGGCCGACAAGGAAGTCATGACTGTGTACACGGACCAGGCCGCGGATCACGCGGCGGACCACGGAGCAGCCGACCGCGGAGGAACGACGGAGCAGCCGGTCCCGGCGGCGCTTCGGAATCGGGCCGTGCTCGACGACGGAGCGGCCGCCGCTCTGGCCCGCTACGGATCTCGGATTTCCGACTACTTCGGAACTCCGCAGGACATCGAATGGGCACTGGCCGACGGCAATTTCTTCATGCTGCAATCCCGGCCCATCACGGCACTGCCTGAACCCGTAGCTGACACCCCGGACACCTGGCCGCTGCCCTATCCGAAGGGGCTCTATTTCCGGGCGAGCATCGTGGAACAACTGCCGGACCCGCTCTCCCCGCTGTTCGCCGACCTCATTGACGGCTCGGTCACCCGTTCGCTCAAGACCCTGATGAACGAGGCCGTCGGGAGTGACGTCGTCAGGGATGGCGACGTCGGACTGCCCACCATCAACGGTTACGCCTACTATTACTACCGCACCGCGGCCATGTGGCGGGTGATGGGCAAGGCGCCGGCGGCCATGGTCGCCCTGGCTCGCGGCAAGGCGCACATGGGCATGGATGGTTGGCGGGAATTCTCGCATCCCCGCTACAAGCAGGTGCTCAAGGACTGGTCGGCAAAGTCCCTGGGGGAGCTTTCGGGGGAGGAGCTGCTTGAGGGTGTCCGGACGTTGTTGGACGCTGGAACCGTGTACTACACGGCCGTGGAGTCGGTCATTCCGATCGCTGCCACGAGCGAAATCTCCTTCCGGGCGTATTACGACAAACTCATTCGGCGAGCGGGAGATCCCTCTGCCGAGACGTTCCTTCTTGGCTACGACAGTGAACCCATCCGTGCGGAGAAATCGTTGTACGACCTCGCGGCCTGGGCACGGGAAGTTGAGGGGCTGGTCCCGGCGATCCTCAATCAACCGACGGCGGCACTGGCCGAGTCGCAGCGCAGCTGGCTCCCTCCTGCCGGCATGGACCCGGCACTTTGGCAGCAGTGGCATCCACGCTTCCAGGCCCACCTCGATCGCTTCGGCCATGCGGTCTACAACCTGGACTTTGCCAGCCCGGTGCCGGCGGATGATCCTTCGGCGCTGCTGGATACGGTGAAGTTCTACCTGCGGGGACAAGGCAACGACCCGCATGAGCGCCAGCGGCTCTCGGCCGCCCGGCGGGAGGACCAAACCGAGCGGATGCTCGCCCGGCTCGGACAGACCCGGCTCGGGCGGAGTCGCAGAGCCCCATTCATCCGTCTGCTCCGGTGGGCGCAGAAGTCCGCACCGATCCGCGAAGATGCCCTGGCCGACGTCGGGCTCGCCTGGCCGCTGATCCGGCGGATGCTGCTCGAAGTCGGACAACGGCTGGTGTACTCCGGCGTCATCACCGGTCCCGCCGACGTGTGCTGGCTGCGCCAGCAGGAGCTGCAAAGCGCCGTCGAGTTCGGCCTCGCCGCGCCGCAACCGCCGGGCACGACGGAACCGCTTGCACCGGTGGCGGTGGCAATTACGGGGGCGGCGCGCCCCGTCCGCGCCGACGTCGTCGAGGAGCGCAAGATGCTTTGGCGGGGCCAGGCCAAGGCGGCCGCCCCGCAACTGCTGCCGGAGACCCGTTGGATGAAGCGCACTTTCGAATCAATGATGCCGGCACGCTCCCAGGACCAGCCGGGCGACGTCATCAAAGGGGTCGGGGCCAGTGCGGGCCGGGTCAGTGCTGCTGCGCGCGTCCTGGGCGGGCCCCAGGATTTCGGCCAGATGGCGCCCGGAGACGTTCTGGTTGCCCGTATCACCACTCCCGCGTGGACCTCGCTGTTCGCCATGGCCTCCGCCGTGGTCACCGACGTCGGCGGCCCGCTGAGCCACAGCTCCATCGTGGCCCGGGAATACGGCATACCCGCCGTGCTCGGCACCGGGGTCGCGACCCAGCGGCTCACGAGCGGCCAACAGATCACCGTCGACGGCGACGCCGGCACCGTGACCGTCGAGCACCCACCCGCCTAGCCCCCTCCGACGCTCGCTCACTTATGTGGTGTTTCCGGCGGACGCTCGCTCACTTGATCTGAGCGAGCGTTCCGCCAAAGGGCCATATATCTGAGCGAGCGTTTCTGTTTTTGGCCTTATACGTGAGCGGGCGTCCGGGGTGATGTGCCGTGGGCGGGTCTGTCAGGGCCCGACGGCGGCAGTCCCGTTGCGCCGCTTTCTGACCTTTTGGGGGGTGCTCCCCCCAGACGCTCGCTCACTTATGTGGTGTTTTCGGCGGACGCTCGCTCACTTGATCTGAGCGAGCGTTTCCGTATGCGGCCATATATCTGAGCGAGCGTTCCGCCAAAGGGCCATATATCTGAGCGAGCGTTTCGGTTTTTGGCCATATATGTGAGCGGGCGTCCGGGGTGGTGTGCCGCGGACAAGCCTGTTAGGGCCCGACGGCGGCAGTCGCCTTGCGCTGTTTTCCCACCTTTGGTCGCGCGCCAGGATCGCAGGTTTCCCTAGGTTTAACCCAAGAAATGCGCAGGATCGCGAGTCTTGCCACAGGTTGTCCCAAGGACTGCTCCACGGGGTATTTGGCCTTGCTAAGTTGCTTGTGAGCTGGTGCTGGACCAGCTCACATCCCCCAACTCGCTCAGGAGTTTCACATGTTTGCTTTCTTCTCCAATGCCGCATCGCGTATCCGTCGTGACGAAAAGGGCGCCACCGCCGTCGAATACGGCATCATGGTTGCCCTCATCGCGGTTGTCATCATCGCCGCCGTCACCCTGCTCGGCGGGACGGTCCAAGACACGTTCACCAAGGTCCAGTGCTCTGTGGCCGGTAAGACCTACTCCGCCGGAGCAGGCGCCGGCAAGGCCACCTGCGCCTAGGATGTTTGTCTGCTCCCCGACCGTTCGTACCAGACAACAAGGAGCTTCGATGCTTTCCGCTTTCCAAAAGTCCGTTTCTCACGCGCGGCGTGACGAAACCGGCGCGACCGCCGTCGAATACGGCATCATGGTCGCCCTCATCGCGGTGGTTATCATCGCCGCTGTCACGCTGCTGGGCAGCACGGTCAGGGAGACGTTTTCCCAGGTCCAGTGCTCGGTCAGCGGCAAGGCCTGGACGGCTGCCACAACTTCAGGTGGTACCGGCACCTGCGCCTAGAAGTCGTGCTGCGAGTGCCCGGGAGGGCAATGCCGGCACACCAAGCAATTCCCGAGTGGCGGCGGCATTCAGGCGGCCGCCACTCTGCTTGATTCGAACTATCCGTTCTCTGGGAGGGCAAGAGTATGCCGAGGGCTTCAGAGCGCGGTGCCGTGGCGGTTGAATTCGCCATCCTCGCACCGCTCCTGATCATGCTGCTCCTGGGCATCATGGAATTCGGCAGGGCTTACAACGTGCAGGTGTCGCTCTCAAACGCAGCACGCGAAGGAGTCCGCGTCATGGCAATCTCGAATGATCAGACGGCCGCCAAAACTGCGGCAAAGAACGCTGCCGTGTCGTTGAATCCACAGCTGGCAGACACTAACTTCACTTTCAGTCCGGCCAGCTGTACCTCCGGGGCCCAGATGTCCGTGACCATCAAGTACACCCTCAACACGCTCACGGGAATCGCGGGGCCTTTCCCCATGCAAGGAGTAGGAGTCATGGTATGCGGCGGCTGATGACCCGTGACGACGACGACGAGCGCGGTGCGGTCGCCGTCCTCATCGCTCTCTTGCTGGTGGTGCTGCTCGGGTTCGCCGCCCTCGCCGTGGACGCGGGAATGCTGTACTCGGAAAAGGCGCAGGTACAGAACGGATCCGACGCCGCTGCTCTCGCCGTTGCGCAGAAGTGCGCCGCGAACACGAGTGATCTGAGTTGCTCGATCACGTCGCCGGTGGCAATTGACATGGCAAACAAGAACGCAAACGACGGCCTGGGCAATATCAAGTCGATCAGCCTGGACCTGCTGAACCGGAAAGTAAGTGTGACTGCCGGAGCCCAGCAGGCGGGCGGCGCGCCGAACGCCGTCTCGCTCTTCTTCGCCCGCGTCCTTGGATTTGGCACAAGCGATGTTGTGACCACCTCTAGCGTTCAATGGGGGAGTGCCGTCGCTGGACGGACCCCATTTCCCATCGCCTATTCGGTCTGCCAGGTGAAGGGGTTCCTTGGCGGAGCCCTCCAGCTCCTTCAGGATCACGGTTCCAACGTAAACCCCGGCTGCTTGTACGGCCCCTCGGGCGCGTTTGTAGCAGGAGGCTACGGTTGGATCACTCAGGATGCGGGAGCGTGCGGAGGCACGGTTAACCTTGCGGTTAGCGAAAGCGGCAGCGCTCCAGGGAACAGCATCCCAACTAACTGTTCGGCCACGCTTCAAAAGTGGGCCGACACTATCACCGCTGGGCGCGACGTCGTCGTCCTGCTTCCGGTCTTCGACGCCGTCACAGGTACGGGAAGTGGCGCTGTTTACCATCTGGTGTCCTTCGCCGCATTCAAAGTGACGGGGTGGAAGTTCAGCGGCAACAACAGTCTTCCGGACAGCTTCCGTAACACGAATTCCGATGTCTCCAACGCTCTTGCCTGTACCGGAAATTGCCGCGGAATCATCGGGAGCTTCATCAAATATGTCTCGCTGGCGGACGGCTACACGCTGGGGCCCGTAGACGCCTATGGGGCCACCATTGTCCGCCTCACCAACTAGTTTTCATCCATTCTTTGAGCACAGGAGTAGTAAGTGAAGTCACGCTTGTTGGCCGGATCGGCAGCGGCACTGCTGGCCGTCGTCGGGGTGATTCTCGTATTCTCCTATGCGCAAGGAGCGGATCAACGGGCAGTCCAGAACCTGGCGCCTGTTGACGTGTTGGTGGTCAGGACGGCCATCCCGGCCGGCACTCCTGTTGACGCCATGAAGGATTCCCTCGATACCCAGCAACTGCCGGAATCGGCCGTCCCGAAGACAGCGCTGCACACCTTGGGGGATTCAGCAGGCAAGGTTGCCGCCGTCGACCTCGTCCCTGGCGAGACGTTGGTGGCCGAACGTTTGGTGGCCCCGGATGCGCTCAAGACTCCTGGGGACGTCAAGGTACCGACAGGGCTTCAGGAGGTCTCATTTCAACTGGAACCCCAGCGGGTAGTCGGGGGACTGCTGGTTCCAGGTGACCACATTGGAATATTCATCTCCATGTCCAGCGGCGGAATCGAGGCGAAGCCGGACAAGCAAACTACCGAACTGGCGATTCACAAGGTTCTTGTGACCATGGTCCAACGAGCTCCCCAATCGGCAGCGAGCGCACAAGCGACGCCGAATCCCAGCTCTGGTGCGGCAGGATCCAAGGACAGCGCACTTCCCACCGGCTCCCTCCTGCTGACCGTTGCCGTGAGCGATGTGGATGCATCCAAGATTGTCTTCGCCGCCGAGTTCGAAAAGATCTGGCTCAGCAAAGAGCCGTTGGATGCCAAAGACAGTGGCCCCACCGTCATGCAGCAGAGCGGGGTATACAAATGAGCCGCTTTGTCCTGATAACTCCCAGTACCGACTTTGACCAACGGTTGCGCCAAGCTGTTGCGGGCGGCCTGCCCGGAAGCGTGCAGACCTTCTTCACGAGCATTTTGCCGGCTGACCCAGCCGAACTGTTCGGCGCGCTCAATCAGGAGCAACTCGAAGTGCTGATTCTGGGACCTGACGTGCCCGTGGAGGACGCTCTTCGCCTGGCCACGGTTTTCGATGTGCAGTTGCCGGAGCTGAGCGTGATCCTTGTCAGCGAACTGGATCCCGCATTCGTCCTCCAGGCCATGCGGTCCGGCATTCGCGACATCATGAGCCCGGCAGCGGACGTGGCCCAGATACGGGTCATGCTTGAGCGCGCGTGTCAGTCTTTCGCCAGCCGTCAGCGCACCATGGAACCCAAGCAATCGGGCTCCCCGAAAGGCTTGGTCATCGGCGTCTTCTCGCCTAAGGGGGGCGTGGGCAAGACGACCATCGCGACGAACATCGCCGTGGGGCTGGGAAAGATCGCGCCAATGAGCGTGGTGATCGTGGATCTGGACTTGCAGTTCGGTGACGTTGCCTCCGGGCTCTACCTCAATCCGGAGCACACGGTCACCGACGCCGTTACTCCTTCGGCCAGCCAGGATTCCCTGGTACTCAAGGCATTTCTGACTGTCCACCCGGCAAGCATCTATGCCTTGTGCGCGCCGAAGGACCCCGTCGAAGCGGACGAGATCTCGCCGCAACAGGTGGGTCGGCTCCTCGAACAGCTTGCCCAAGAGTTCCAGTACGTGGTGGTGGACACCGCACCCGGGCTACCCGAGATCGGGCTCGCTGCCCTTGAGCAATGCTCGGACGCTGTCTGGGTGACTGGCATGGACGTTCCAAGCGTCCGAGGCCTCCGTTCCGGCCTGGACATTCTCCGCAGGCTGAACCTCTTGCCGGAAACCCGGCACGTGGTGCTCAACATGGCTGATTCCAAGTCGGGGTTGTCGGTGCAGGACGTCGAATCGACCGTCGGTGCTCCGGTTGACGTGAGTATCCCTCGATCGAAGGCCGTGGCGTTTTCCACCAACCGCGGCATTCCCGTGCTCCAGGACGCGGTGAAGGATCCGGCCGTCAAAGGACTCAAGCAACTTGTCGAGCGTTTCAATCCAACGTGGCGTGCCAAGGCGCAGCGCAAACTGCACAGAAGGGTAGTGGTCTAGATGAAGCTGTCTGAACGCCTGCATGCCGCCGAGGACAGCCTCGAAGGATCCCTCGGCCGGGGGGCAGAACTTGGCCCCGGGACGCTGTCTACGCCTAAACCGACATTCGCTGAGTCCACTCAGCAAGTCAGGCCAAATCCGGCCGGGAGGCCTAGCAGCGTCTCAAAACCCCACACTTCAGTGAAGCTGTCCGACCTCCCGGACTCGCCGAAACCTCGAGCCCAGCAACCGGTGGACGCCTTCGCTGCTCTCAAGAGGCGCGCCGCCACCGCATTATTCGAGCGGCTCGGGGCGAGGTTCAATGACTCGAGTGTCAGCGAACAGGAGTTGCGGTCAACTGCCCGGGAAGAGCTCACCCGGATCATCGACGCCGAGCAGGTCCCACTGTCTGCGGATGAGCGCAGCAGGCTCGTGGCGGACGTGGCGGACGACGTCCTCGGCTATGGGCCGCTCCAACGGTTGCTGGACGATCCGGAAGTTACCGAAATCATGGTCAACAGGATGGACCAGATTTACGTCGAACGAAAAGGCAAGCTGACCCTGACAGATTCCGGATTCAGCTCCGAGGACCATCTCAGGAGGGTCATTGAACGCATCGTTTCGAAGGTGGGGCGCAGGATCGACGAGTCGTCTCCCCTCGTCGACGCCCGACTTGAAGACGGCTCGCGCGTCAATGCTGTGATCCCTCCGCTCGCTGTGGGCGGCTCGTCGCTGACCATCCGAAAATTCAGCAAAATACCGTTGACCATCAGGAATCTGATCGATTTCGGCACGCTTACGCCCGAGATGGCCGAACTCCTCAATGCTTGCGTCAAAGCGAAGCTGAACATCATTGTTTCCGGAGGTACCGGAACCGGTAAGACAACGTTGTTGAATGTTCTTTCGTCCTTCATTCCGGAGGACAACCGCATCGTCACCATTGAGGACGCCGTAGAACTGCAGATCCAACAGCAACATGTGGTCAGGCTTGAGAGCAGGCCGCCGAACACCGAGGGTAAGGGTGAAGTGACCATCAGGGAGTTGCTCCGGAACTCCCTTCGTATGCGCCCCGACAGGATCGTCGTCGGCGAGGTCCGCGGCGGAGAGTCCCTCGATATGCTGCAGGCGATGAACACCGGTCACGACGGTTCCCTCTCCACGGTGCACTCAAATTCCCCTCGCGACGCAGTGGCGCGCCTCGAAACCCTGGTGCTCATGGCAGGCATGGACCTGCCATTGCGAGCAATCCGTGAGCAAATAGCGTCCGCCGTGAATCTCATCATTCAAATCTCCCGGTTGCGGGACGGAACGCGCCGCATCACTCACGTAACTGAGGTTCAAGGCATGGAAGGCGACATCGTCACCCTCCAGGATGCTTTTGTTTTCGACTACTCGGCGGGTGTCGACGCCCACGGGATGTTTCTTGGAAGGCCTGTGCCCACCGGTATCCGTCCGCGGTTCATCGACCGCTTCGATGACCTGGGCATTCGCGTTTCTCCTGGGGTATTTGCCGCTCCTTTAGTAACAGCAGCAAGGACGTGAACGAAACATGATCCTCTTGATCGGAACGGCCATGATGCTTTCAGCCATCCTGCTCTTCGGGGTGGCCGTGATCTTGCCGAAAACTCCGGAAGTTCCGCTGGATCGGAGACGGCCCTACCAAGTAGGCTCAGGCTCCCAGCTGACGCGCTTTGCTGGTTCTACCGCCGAGGTTCTTCATGGGGTCCTGACTAGGCGCAACGTCCGGCTTTTCAACCGTGAAGAACTAGAGAATGCCGGACTGAGAATGAGCCAGGCGGAATTCTTCATTCTCGTGATTGCCGGCGCCTTCGTGGGTGCCTTGATCGGGCTTATTGTGGGCGGTCCGTTGGTGGCCTTTCTATTTTTTGTCCCGGCGCCCTTCGTCGCACGACTCTTCCTCGGTTCCCTGGCCGGCAAAAGGCGCGGGAAATTCGATGCTCAGCTCGTTGACACCCTCCAACTACTGTCCGGTGGCTTGCGGGCCGGGCACAGCATACTTCGTGCCATCGACGCTGCGGCCACTGAATCGGCCAGCCCCACGGCCGAGGAAATGCGCCGGGTCATTACAGAGACGAGTCTTGGCCGCGATCTTGAAGAATCGCTTAGCGATACGGCGGATCGAATGCGGAGCGAGGACTTTGTGTGGATAGCGCAAGCCATCCAAATCAACCGCGAGGTGGGTGGAAATCTTGCGGAGGTCTTGGACCAGGTCAACGAGACCATACGCGAACGCAGCGAGATCAAGGGACAGATCAAGTCCTTGGCGGCGGAGGGAAAGTTCTCGGGATACATCCTGATGGGGCTTCCCTTCGGCATCGTGACCATGCTCTTGGTTGTCAACCCCGGCTACATGAACGTGATGTTCACCCAGCCGCTTGGTTGGGGAATGATTGGGTTGTCAGTCATTCTCATGACCATCGGTGGTCTCTGGATGCGCAAGATCATCGACTTGAAGTTTTGAGGTGACGCGTGAATCCCTCTCTCCTTCTCTCCCTGCTGCTGGTTCCCCTGCCTATCGCCTACCTCGCTTGGTCATTCCTGTCGGTTGACCGCAAAGCCCAACGTGCCGTCCGGGTGCTTTTGACGAGGGGTGAAAACATTGCCGAGGCCGGTCCACAAAGTCGTGGCGGCGCGCTCGAGTTCATTGGCTACCGCCTGACCCCTGGAAGCTACGTCCAGAAGCTGGATCGGCTGCTCTCACTGGCTGGCCGTCCGCCGTCGCTCCCTTTGGGACGCGTCCTCGCAGCCAAGCCTTTCCTCGGATTGTGCGGCGCACTTTTTGGTTTTTTCATCAATGCCAACAGCTCGAGCGGAATACTTAAGCTCGTGGGGATATTTGTTGCGTTGCTTGGTTACTTTATTCCGGACCTAATGCTGTACAGCAAAGGACAGGAGCGTCAAAAGGCCATGCAATTGGAGCTCGCAAATACCATGGACCAAATGCTGATCTCGGTCGAGGCGGGTCTCGGTTTTGAAGGTGCCATGGCCCGCGCCGGAGAAAATGGGAAGGGGCCGCTGGCTGAGGAGTTGGTGCGGACGCTGCAGGACATGCAGGTTGGACGGAGCCGCCGCGAGTCCTATCTGGCCCTAGCCGAACGCACTAACGTCCCTGAGCTCCGGAGCTTCGTGCAGGCCGTAATTCAAGCAGATACCTACGGCATTGCCATCAGCCGGGTCTTGAGGGTACAGGCAAAGGTGATGCGAGTGAAACGTCGCCAACGGGCTGAGGAGAAGGCGATGAAGCTTCCAGTGATGGTACTCTTCCCGCTTCTACTCTTTATCTTCCCCGTGCTGTTCATCGCTATCCTGGGGCCGGCTGTGATCAACGCTATAGCCACCTTCAGTGGAGGCTAAGCGCAATATCGCATTCTCTGAATTGGGCGTGCGAGCGAAGAAAGCGGTTGAATCAAGAAAGGCCTAAGATTTCCTTAAGATAAGCATAAGTTCGGTTTTTCCGGAATTCAGAAAGTAGCATTAGGCTATGTTTAGTTCAGATTCCAGCGAGGTCAACGAGGATGCAGACCCCAGCCATACGGGCTCTGCAGGCGACTCCAGTGGGCTGCCCACTGTCCCGCTGACCGAACTTCCCATACTGGATCTGGCGGAATTCCAACTCCTGGAAGATCAAGTGGACAATCCGCTGATCGCACGCACGTTTGCCGGCGACTTCGCGAAACTCTGGGGGAGGCGATACGAAATCCTGGCGACCGCCGTCGAGGGCGGTGACGTGGCCGCCGCCCTGAACGCGGTCCTGAGCCTCAGAACTTCTTCCATTATGGTTGGCGGTGTTCGTCTCGCGGTACTTGCAGCACAACTGGAGGAACGCATTCGAAAAAGTGAATTGCGTGAGGCCCGGCCCCTCCTCAAGGAAGTTGCAGAATGCGGGCACCTAACGGTCCAGGAACTAAAGGACAGCTACGTCCTCCGGAACGATTGACGGTCAAGACCGCGCTCGAAACGCTTAGTCCGACGTTTTCGGCGTGAGCCGATACCCGACTCCTCGGACAGTCTGTAGAAAGCGCGGCGATTGTGGATCTTCACGGAGTTTTCGGCGGAGGTTCCCGATGTGGGTCTCAACAGCCCGTTCGTCAGCGTCGCTAATGTACGCATCGTCGTCGTAGTAGTCACCGCGCGCTGCCCTCACGAGGTCGGCGCGCGTCCGCACCTCGCCTTTCGCCCGAAGCAAGTCGAAGAGCAGATCGAATTCGCTTCTCGTCAACGTCAGGGCTGAACCTTGAAGCGTCACCGTGCGTGATTTGAAGTTCAGGGCCAAGCCATTGTGCCTAATCACCGCTCGCTCGGCCCCGGCCGTACCGGCCCCGTGAGCACCGCCGTCGGCCGCGCCGCCGTCGGGCCGGTCTAAAGCGCCTGAACCGCCCCCGCGATCTTCCTCCGGCAAGGCAAGCCTGCCTTCCCCGCGAGGCCGCCGCATCATGGCGGTGACCCGGGCCCTCAATTCACGCGGCAAGAACGGCTTCTTGACGTAGTCGTCCGCGCCGGTGAGGAAGGCCGTCAATGTGTCGGGCTCGTCGCGCCTGGCCGTCAGCATCACGACATATGCATCGCTGAACTGCCGAATTCGGCGCAGGACCTCGTGGCCGTCCATGTCTGGAAGCCCGACGTCGAGCGTCACCACGGAGGCATGGTGATCCCGTACGACTTCTACGCCTTCACGCCCGGTGGCGGCAGAGTGCACCACAAATCCGGCTTCTCTGAGGATGGCGTCAACCAGATTTCGCACATCTTCGTCATCCTCAATGACTACAGCTACCCCAGGCTCGCTCATTGGACATCCTTGAGGGTGCACATCGCCGCACAGCCCAGCGCAATGCGGTAAATGCCACCCAAATACTCACGATACAAGCATTGAAGCCATCTGGCATCTAATATGTGAATTAAGCGCTGCCCCAAACTTCCAGTTGGATCGTTCGGGCCGTCGTATTGTTGTTCCTTGGGGGAATAGTGGACTCCGGGCGCTTCCTTCGGGAATCGCGTGGAGTAGTAATTGGTTCGCGAATCTCCAACGAAGGGTCTTGACTTGAGTGAGCAGCCATTTTTCCGCGCGGCCGCCCGTTTCTTCAGAAAACTCACACCTCGCGCCCGGTTGGCTGTCTGTGAATTACCACTGACGCTCATCATCGCGGGCCTGGCGATCGCGGCCCCTACTCTTTGGCCAGGCTTAATCCAAAATTGGTTGTTCGTCACTGGAGTCTTCCTCCATGGCATCCTGTTCCTGAGCTGCTTGTTGGTTCCTTGGGAACGATTGGCGCCGGGCGCAGGCCTGGCAATCCCTATTTTGGATTTCGTTGCCCTCTGGTTCACGCGAAACGGCGCTTTCAGCGCGGTACCAGGCCTTATCACATTGGCTATCTTTCCCGTGATCTGGCTGTCTGCCTCAGGCATGCTTTCCAAGACAAGCCTGATCCTCAGCTTCGTGGGTCCTTTCCTGATCGCGGTTCCGCCAGTCGTTTCGCACTTGCCCCGTCCCACCTCATCAGACATTTCTTCTGTGCTGCTTTTGCCCCTCATGATGTTCGCAATGGCAGTCTCCATTCGTTTGGCTGGCTCAAGTGCCCGTCTCCAGCAACGGCGGGTAAAACAGCGGGATCAGGTTCTGCGGCAATTGTTGGCCGCCAGCCGGGAGCGGGAGACGCTGCTCAAGACAATCCTGGACACGATCGACGTCGGAATTGTCGCCGTCGATTCGAATGGCGAAACTCTCCTGATCAACAACCAACAAAGGGCATTCCTACGGATGGGACTGCCGGCGGAAGGCTCACCGAGGCCCGCGGAACAAGACCGGCCGGTTTTCGGCCAGGACAGGCGGACTCCGCTTCCACTTGAAAAGAGCCCTATTCGAAGGGCCGTTCAAGGGGAAACATTTTCCGACTATCTCCTTTGGTTCGGCGCCGGTACCGAACAACGGGCCATCTCTACAGCCGCGCGGGGTATGAAAAACGACTCCGACGATGGGTTTGGCGGTGCGGTCATCGTTTTCAGGGACGTCACGGATGTTGTCGATGCCCTTGCGGCCAAGGACGAGTTGGTTGCCAACGTTTCGCACGAATTCGGTTCGCCGCTGACATCGATCTTGGGCAACATCGATCTTGTGCTCCGGGGCGCCCAGGAGCTCGAGCCAGTAACAAGGCTTGGCTTGGAGGTTGCGGAGCGGAATGCCGAGCGGCTCCGGGCCTTGGTTGAGGACCTGCTCTTGTCAGCCGCGGCCGTGGAGAGCGTGCATCTGCGGCGCACGGATTTGGCAGGGCTAGTCGAAAACAGCTTGGTTTCTGCGCGGGCGCAGGCCGACGCTGCCCACGTGGGCCTTGTCGCCGACGTTCCGGCACCCCTGTGGGCGAATGCCGACCCCTTGAGGCTGGGGCAGGCCTTGGACAATCTAGTATCCAACGCCATCAAGTATTCGCCTGGCGGCGGATTAGTGACGATAAGGGCGGAGCGGAACGACGGCTGGGTCCAGCTTGAAGTGAAGGACACGGGAATGGGCATGACCACGGATGAATCGGCCAGGATTTTCACCCGGTTCTTCCGGACAAATGCTGCCCGTCAGGCCGCGATTCCAGGTGTCGGCCTTGGGCTGTCCATTACCAAGACCATCGTGGAACGCCATGGAGGCAGCATCACTTGCAGCAGCAAGCCGGGCAGCGGAAGCACATTTACCGTGGCGCTGCCCGACGGGACGCCTTCGGAACCTTCACGGACAGACGCGCCGGCACTGTACTAGGCCGGGTCCGTATTAAGCCGGGTAACCGCTCGCTGTGCAAGTAGCCGGGCGGGCAAAGTAGAGTACCCACTACTCGTGACCGGCCCTGGAACCAACAGATTGAATGGAACCCAGTTGGTCTCAAGCGCAGTTCCTGGTCTCTGGGGGTTATCCGTATGTGTGTTTTCTGCAATCCTGTCGTGTCCCTTCCGCGTCCCACAGCGACGGAGGCAGTCCGTTGAGCGCGGGGATGGAATCCGCTTCCATGTTCGCCGGGTCGCTGCCCGGGCTGATCCTGATGGACCTGGGCCAGGCAATGGTGGTGGTATGCCTGTGTTTCGACATGGTTCGTGCCCTGTCCGTGCCGCGTTCGCATCGGCGCTTTGTGGCCAGCACCATCTTCAGGACCCTGGCCGTGCCGTCGATTCTCGTCATGGGCGTCAGCGTGCTGGCTAAGGCAATCCAATGGTCTTGGATGGACGTGGCCATGGGCGTCCTCGTGATGGTGATGATCATCTTCCGCTGGCACCACGACAAGGACGAGGACAACTGGTGGAAGGGCAAAGGCAAGAAGCTGGCCCGCTGGGCGCGGAAGCAACTGGCCCCACCGCCCGTCTTGACCCCGGCGTCGGCGTCGGCCTGAGCGCCAATCCCCCCGACGCTCGCTCACCTTTGGGGTGTTTTCGGCCGACGCTCGCTCAGATGATCTGAGCGAGCGTTCCGGCTTTTGGCCTCATATCTGAGCGAGCGTCCCGGTAGATGTGCCGCGGAACGGTCTCCTGGCGCCCGACGGCGGTAGTCCCGTCGAACTGTTGTCTCGCCTTTGTGCCGTTCCCCCGTCAGACGCACGCTCACAAACAAGCCCTCCCGGCCCGACGCTCGCTCACAAAAAAGCCCTCCCGGCCCGACGCTCGCTCACAAAAAAGCCCTCCCGGCCCAACGCTCGCTCAGATGATCTGAGCGAGCGTTCCGGCTTTTGGCCATATATGTGAGCGAGCGTCCCGGCCTTTGGCCATATATGTGAGCGAGCGTCCCGTCGACCCCACCCCCGCCAGCCTGAACGCTTGACGCATCTCGCGCCTTCCGCATATTCTGAACGAACGGTCGGTAAATATTTAGGAGCAACCATGGCATCGCAGAATCTGCAGTCTGTGCCCGCTGAGCTGTCCCCCGAAGAGCTTGAGCGGGAACAGGCCGGTCAGGCGTACTTTGACCGCATCATCTCCGAGGACTCGCGCATCGAACCCCGCGACTGGATGCCGGAGGCCTATCGCAAGACCCTGCTCCGCCAGATCTCACAGCATGCGCACTCGGAGATCATTGGCATGCAGCCGGAAGCCAACTGGATCTCCAGGGCTCCGAGCCTCAAGCGCAAGGCCATCCTCATGGCGAAGGTGCAGGACGAGGCGGGTCATGGTCTTTACCTCTACTCGGCCGCGGAAACCCTCGGCCAAAGCAGGGACAAGATGACCAGCGACTTGATCGCCGGCAAGGCCCGCTACTCGTCCATCTTCAACTACCCCGCGATTTCCTGGGCGGACATGGGCGCGATCGGCTGGCTGGTGGACGGTGCCGCGATCTGCAACCAGGTTCCCCTCTGCCGTGCTTCCTATGGCCCCTATGGACGCGCAATGGTGCGCATCTGCAAGGAAGAGTCGTTCCACCAGCGCCAGGGTTTCGAGATCCTCCTTGAACTGTCGAACGGCACGCCTGCCCAGAAGCAGATGGCCCAGGACGCCGTCAACCGCTGGTACGCGCCGGCGCTGATGATGTTCGGCCCGCCGGACGACGATTCACCCAACTCCAAGCAGTCCATGGCCTGGAACATCAAGCGGTTCAGCAACGATGAGCTCCGCAGCCGCTTCGTCGGCATGATGGTGGAGCAGGTCAAGGTCCTGGGCCTCACGCTCCCGGACAAGGACGTCCGTTTCAACGAAGAAACCAAGAAATGGGAGCACGGGCCCCTGGACTGGAACGAGTTCAAAGACGTTCTCGCCGGAAAGGGTCCCTGCAACGCGCAGCGGCTTGAGCGCCGCCGTGAAGCGCACGACGACGGCGCCTGGGTCCGCGAAGCGGCCGCCGAGTACGCCCGCAAGCAAGCAGAGAAGGAATACGCAGCATGACCACCCCAGCCAACGAATCCCACGAAACTCCCTGGAGCCTCTGGGAAGTCTTCGTCCGCTCCAGCCGCGGCTTGTCCCACGTCCACGCAGGGTCCTTGCACGCTCCTGACGCGGCAATGGCGCTGCGCAACGCCCGAGACCTGTACACGCGCCGCAACGAAGGCGTGTCCATCTGGGTGGTTCCGGCCGATGCAATTTCCTCGAGCGACCCGGATTCCAAGGGTTCCTTCTTCGAGTCTCCGCAGGGCAAGGACTACCGCCACGCGACGTATTACACCAAGAGCGAAGGCGTGAAGCACCTGTGAGCACGCCAGAAACAAGCAACCCGGACTTCGCCATCGAGGGCCACGGCGACATCTCCGTCGGCGTCAGGGGAGCGGGTGCCTCTGGAGACGGTTCCGCAAGCGCCACCCGCATCACCCCCGGGAACGCCCTGCGTCCGGAAGACATCGCCCTCGAGATCCGCAAGGGACAAGTCAAACCCACAAAAGACGTCGCGGAATACGCTTTGCGCATCGGCGACGACGGCCTGATCCTGGCCCAGCGCCTGGGTCACTGGATTTCCCGCGCCCCCGAGCTTGAGGAAGACGTCGCCCTGGGCAACATCGCGCTCGACCAGCTCGGCCACGCCCGTTCCTTCCTCACCTACGCCGGTGCGGCATGGGACAAGTCCGAGGACGATCTGGCGTACTTCCGCCGGGAGCACGAGTTCCGTTCCGCCCACCTTTTCGAGCAGCCGAACGGTGACTTCGCCGTCACCATCGCCCGGCAGTTCATCGTGAGCTACTACCAGTTCGAGCTCTACAAGCGGCTGACCGGATCCACGGATGCCACCATCGCGGCCATCGCGGCGAAGGCCCTCAAAGAGGTCGACTACCACCGCGATCACAGCGCCCAATGGGTCCTCAGGCTTGCCGGCGGCACGGAAGAGTCCCGCCGTCGTATCGTCCAGGCTTTCAGGCTCGTCTGGCCGTACGTCGAAGAGCTCTTCGAAGACGACGAGCTCACGGCCCGCCTCGCGGAAAGCGGAGCAGGCGTGCAGCCCTCCAGCCTCCGCGCGGACTTCGACCAGCTCACGGGCGAGATCCTGAGCGAGGCCGGCCTCGATGAGGAACTCAATCTCGAACGTATCCCGCAATCCTTGGGTGGCGGCCGCCAGGGCAAGCATTCCGAGCACTTGGGTTACCTGCTCGCAGAGATGCAGGTGCTTGCCCGCGAACATCCCGGTGCAAGCTGGTGACCGTGGTGGACATGTTCCTTCAAGAGACACCAACCCAGACCAAGCAAACCGCCGAGCAAAAGGCTTGGGGGATTGCGGCCACGGTCTGCGATCCGGAGATTCCCGTTCTCACCATTGAGGATCTGGGGATCCTCCGTAACGTCCAACTGTTCGACGACGACGGGCTGGTCCCCGCGGTCCAGGTCACCATTACGCCGACCTACTCGGGCTGCCCCGCGATGGACGCCATCCGCGACGACCTCAAGACCGCGTTCCACAAAGAGGGCTACCCGAGCGTCTATGTCGAGCTCGTCCTGGCTCCGGCCTGGACCACGGACTGGATGACCGAGCACGGCAAGGCCAAGCTGCAGGAATACGGCATCGCACCTCCAAACGGCAGGGCAGCCGCCGGCGGCCACGCCGGCAAAGTCCGCCTCAACCTCGCCGTGAAATGCCCCCAGTGTTCTTCGCTGAACACCAAGGAACTCACCCGCTTTGGTTCCACGTCGTGCAAGGCGCTCTTCGTCTGCCAGGACTGCAAGGAACCGTTCGACTACTTCAAAGTCCTGTAAGGAATCCGACATGCCCGTTGTCCGCCAGACCGCAGCCGAACAAGCGCAGGCCACCGGCCGCCGTCGTGCGTCTTTTCATTCCCTCAGTGTTTCGGAAGTCCGCCGCCTGACTGAGGACGCCATCGAGGTGACGTTCATTGTTCCGGCGGAGCTCGCCGGCCAGTATGACTACCTTCCCGGCCAGTACGTAGCCCTGCGAACCACACTTCCGGATGAGAGCGGGGAGCCGCACGAGGTCCGCCGCAGCTACTCCATCTGCGCAGAGCCGCGCAGCTTCGCCGACGGCAGCAGCGAGATCCGCGTGGCCATCAAGAAGGACCTGGGCGGCATCTTCTCCACGTGGGCGAATGCGGAACTCAAGGCCGGCGACACGCTGGACGTCATGAGCCCCATGGGCGCGTTCATTTCCAAGCATGGCAAGGACGGCAAGACCGTCCAGCAGAACGTCATGAACTCCATGAACAATCCGCAGGAGATGGCCAGCGAACTCTCGGACGCCGGTTCCTTCGTGGCCATTGCCGCCGGCTCGGGCATCACCCCGGTGATCGCGATCGCCCGCACCCTGCTGGCCGCGAACCCGGAAACGCGCTTCGACCTGATCTACGCCAACAAGGCCGCCATGGACGTCATGTTCCTCGAGGAATTGGCCGACCTGAAGGACAAGTACCCCTCGCGCCTGGCGCTGCACCATGTGTTGTCGCGCGAGCAGCGCATCGCGCCGCTGATGACGGGACGCATCGACGCCGAGAAGCTGCAACAGCTGCTGGGCACCGCCATCCACGCGCAGGACGTGGACGAATGGTTCCTGTGCGGTCCGTTCGAGCTGGTCCAGCTGTGCCGGGATACCCTCGCTGCCCGTGGCGTTGAGCCCGAGCACGTCCGCTTTGAGCTCTTCACCACCGGCCGCCCGGACCGCCCCGAGGGCAACGCCGGCCGGCCCGTTGTGGAGGACGAGTCGAAGGACACGTTCAAGATCACCTTCAAGCTGGATGGTTTGACTGGCGATGTCGCCAGCCCCACCCACGCGCGGGAATCAATCCTCAACGCGGCTTTGCGTGTCCGCCCGGATGTTCCGTTCGCGTGCGCCGGTGGCGTGTGCGGCACGTGCCGCGCCAAACTGGTCTCGGGGACGGTCAGCATGGACGAGAACTACGCCTTGGAGCAGGATGAGTTGGACAAGGGCTACGTGCTGACGTGCCAGTCCCACCCCACAAGTGAATCCGTCACGGTCGATTTCGACGTCTAAGGAATATACGAATGATCGAGCTCTCCATCGCCAACGGCATCGCCGAAATTGTCCTCAATGCCCCGGAAAAGCTGAACTCGCTTGATGAGGCAGCGCTTGCGGAACTGGATAAAGCGTACGACGACGCCGCTGCCGCCGCCTCCCGCGGGATGGTGCGGGCGCTGCTCCTGCGCGGAGAGGGCCGCGCCTTTTGCGCGGGACGCGACATTGCCGGTGTGACGCCGGAGAGCGACGACGCGAAGGCGTATTTGAACGGGCTCGTTGAGCCACTGCTCAAGAAGATGGCAGCATTCCCCGCCCCGACGTTCGCGGCAGCGCACGGCGCGTGCCTCGGCGTCGGGCTCGGCCTCTTGCTCGCCACGGACGTGGTGTACGTGGCGGAGAACGCCAAGTTCGGGTCACCGTTCGCCAAGCTGGGCGCCACCTTGGACTCGGGCGGGCACTGGTACTTCACGGAGCGACTGGGCATGCACCGGACCTTGGACCTCATCTACACCGCGGACCTGATCAGCGGCGCCGAGGCTGTGGCGCAGGGAATGTTCAGCCGGGTCATGCCGGACGACGCCCTGCTGGAGGCCACCCGGATCATCGTTGAGCGAGTGGCGGCTGGTGCGACCGGTGCGTTCACGGCAAGCAAGGAGCTCGTGGCCCATATCCGCGATCGGCGCCTTGGTTTGTGGGCCGCCATGTCCGAAGAGAACGACGAGCAGGCCCGGCTGTGCAAGACCGACGACTACGCCGAAGGTTTCCGGGCGTTCCAGGAGAAGCGGGCACCGGTCTTCAAGGGGTAGTGCGTCCCGGGGGTACTCGCCCAAATTCCAGCCGCGGATAACCTGGTCGGTTGATCTTGTCAGGGCAACGTCCCATACCTAGACTCTCTAGGTATGGGACGAAGTTCAGTGAACGGACAGCTTGACCTTTTGCTGCTTGGCTCGCTCGGTGCGGGCGAGGCACACGGCTACGCGCTCATCGCGCGCATTCACGAGCGCAGCGGAGCGCGGCTCGAGCTTCAGGAGGGCTCGGTCTACCCCGCGTTGCACAAGCTCGAGGCGGCGGGGTGTGTCTCGAGTCGTTGGGCGGACGACGCCGGCGGCCGCCGAAGAGTCTATGCGATCACCGGCGCCGGGCACGCCGAGCTTGCCCGCATGGTGGAGGAATGGAAAGGCTTCTCGGCGGCGGTGCAGGGCGTTCTTGGGGCGGCGTCGTGAACGCGGGGAGCGGCGCCGGGGCCGAAGAGGGGCCCATCGATGCATACCTCGACGAACTCTTCGTGGCCGCCCGTGACGGCGATCCCGCTGCCGCGCGCAGGCTCCTCGCTGAGACCGAGGCGCATCTGCGCGAATGCGCCGCCCGGCTTCGCGGGCAGGGCCTGGACCCGGAGGACGCCGAGCGCGAGGCCGTCCGTCGCTTCGGACCGGTCGGCACCGTGACGCCGGTCCTGCGCCCGGCCCTTCGAGACGTCGCCCGGCTGCCGTTGCGCGCGTTCTTGCGCCCCTTGGTCGGTCTTGCGGCTGTTGGCGCGATCGCCGTCGGCGTGAGCGGCGCCATATCGGAGCTGTTCGGCCGGATCTGGGGCGCGGGCTTCGTGGCCGGCGATCTCCCTGGCGTCGCCTACACGGCCGCCAGGTGCGCGGTCCTTCAGGCACCTTATGCTGGCCTCGACTGTGCCCAGGCCGCCGCCGAGCACCACTGGGGCGAGGTCGTCGAATACCGTGTGGTCTTTGGTGTGCTGGGCCTTGTCCTTCTGCTCGTGTGGCGGCTCCTGCCTCGTGAAGCCCGGCTTCCGGTGGGGCTCGCGCCGTCGCTCGCAGCCGCGGCTTTCCTGCTCGCCGCCGCGGCGACCGGCGTCCAGGCGCTCAACGCCGCCGTCCAAGGCTGGCAGGGCACGGGGGCATGGCTGAGCGCCGTCGTCGTAGCCTTGCCGCTCGCCGTCGTGTTCGCGGTAGCCGCCCTGCGCAGGATGCGGATGAAGCCCACGGGTTCATAAGTCCGCACGGCGGCGGTGGATACCATCGAGCCGGGGGTAGGGATCGAGTGCGCTACCTTTCTGTACGGTTTCCCCGAGGCACTCTTCCGGGCCGGCGGGTGGAGGAACGCAGTAGTGGTCCGGCCCGGGCAACCCGCAGCAAACTTCGGCCGGTTAACGGGGACCCCGGAAGCCAAGGGCGCCGGTCAGCAGGCCAATCTCCGCACCTATCTGGTAGCCGCCACCCTTTGAGGACGCAGCCGAGCGATTCAAGCGGCCTGGAGTTCGGTGAGATGGGCGTATTTCAACGCCTTGGCTTGATGGCGTAGTCGCCGCCTGTGGTGTCTGGAAAGTGGCGGCGCGGTATCGGGCGGGTCCGTGCCTTGTATCCCGGCTCCTGGTAGCGGTGGGGCTGTTGATCGGTAGGTATGGCCGGTGGGGGTGCGGATGTCGAGGACGTGCCGCTTCCCGGGGCTTGTTCTCGCCGTGCTGGTTCGTGCTGTCCAGCCGGGGAGTTCTTTGGTGTGGTTGCAGGCCTCGCACAACCCTGCCCCGTTGGCCAGGCTCGTGGTGCCGCCGTCATGCCAGGGAACGACATGGTCGAAATGCCTGATCGGTGCGTCACAGTAGGGTGTTCGGCAGGTGTCGTCGCGGGCCTGGATGAAGCGCCGCAAACCTGCCGGGAAAAGCCGCGCCCTCGAATCGGCGCCGACCAGCTCCCCGGTCCCGGGAGCGGTGAAGAGACGACGGAGCCAGAGCTTCAAATCTCCGCACTGCCCGGGCTGGCCGGGCGCGCCGTGCTCGTTCCCGACCTGGCCGGCTTCGGTTTGGTCTTGGTTCCCGGCGAGCATTGCCCTTGCCCAGGCGGCGGGCACGATGCCGTAGCCGGGGAGGCGTGCCGGTTCGGCATCGCCCTGGAACAGGGTGCGGTCGGTCATGACGAGCTGGACTTCCACGCCGCTGATGCCTGCGGGGGTGCCGGTGGTGCGTTCGACGAGGGTGTCGGCCATGATCTGGCCCCGGCTGCGGGTCTCTCCGGAGGAGCGGAGGGCGTCGGCGTGCCGGGACAGGGCCGCGTGCACGGCCACGCCCTGGGCGACCGGAAGCAGGGCGGTCAGGTAGGTCATGGTGTCCGGTGCCGGGCGGAGGCTGACGTGCCGTTCGGTGGCGGCGTGGCTGGCGCGCTGGGTGACGGAGCGGGGGTCCCGCGGGTAGGCCGCGGTCCGGGCCGCGGCGATGATCGCTTTGTCTCCGGCGCCGTCGAAGACTCCCGTGTCAGCGGCGAGTTCCTCGTCCACGGCGCAGCGGTCCTCGGCGCTCAGGCAGGCTGTTTCCTTCACCAGCAGGGTCGCGCGCCATTCGTTCAGCCGTCCTGTGTCGAGGGCGGCGAGGGTGTGCGGCATTTCGGTCACGAGGGCCTTCGCGAGTCCGTGGAGCCGGGACCCGCGGGCCGGGGACTCCCGCCGGGCCAAAGCCACCTGTGCGGCGACGCCGCGTCCCTGCTCCTCGGCCGGTACACCGGCCGCCGCGTCGGCGCTGCGCTGGGCGGCATCGAACGCGACGGCGATCCGGGCTTGCGCGGCCGCGGCCGCGGACTTCAGATCCTCCAGCCCACGCAACTGGTCGATCAGCAAAGCACAGTCGGGCAGTCTGCCCTCGGCCGGTACCCCGCCGTCGGTTAGCCGGGAAGTGCCGGACGCTGGCCGAATCGAGTTCACGGCAGCGATCAGATCCTGCACTGCCGGGGTTCTCTGAATGCCGTCCATAACCAAAGCATTTCAGAGGGGTACGACAATAATGGGTCGAAGAACAACCTTCCGCCGAAAAGCAAGAAAATTGGTAGAACTCTTCGGGACAGCTGATGTACGGCGTTGTGAATGGAACCCCCTCAGAGGGGGATCCGGGGGCGATACTGCGCGCCTCGATGGGCCACAGCCTGGCACTCCGAGCGTGCCGGCAGTCCCTCATCGATACCCTGAAGGGGTGACTCGTACTCGTCGGCTGAGCGTCGTCCTGATTCTGAACCTGGCACTGGTGGCCGGGTTGCTTGTTGTGGGAATCTCGGCGAACTCGCTTGGCGTGCTCGCAGAAGGCGCTGACTACCTGGCCGATGCTGCCGCCATCGGGGTGTCCTTGTTGGCTGTCCGGGTGTCCAAGCTGGCGCCGACCCCTCAGCGTCCGCAGGGATATCCCATGGCCACCACGTGGGCCGCAGGGGTCAACGCCGGCTGGCTGCTCGTCTTGAGCGTCGCAATTCTGGTGGGCGCGGCCGGACGACTCCTCACAGGGACTAGTGAGGTTCACGGGCTGCCGGTCCTCATCGTCAGCGGGATTGCGGCCGTGGTGATGTTCGTGGGCGCCCTTATCCTCGGCGATGACGACGACAACAAAGCCGGCGGCGACCTGAACATGCGCGCCGTCCTGCTTGATACCGCCGGCGATGCCGCGGCTGCGGCCGGGGTCGCAGTGGCCGGTGCCGCTATCTACGTGACGCAGGGCCTTTACTGGCTCGATCCAGTCGTCGCGGCCATCATTGCCGTTGTGGTGGGATATCACGCGGTCCGCTTGCTCATCGAGATCTTCCAGACCCTGCGGGTACATCGACGCAGCACCTCGCGGCCGTGAGCGTCCCAGGGTCCGGCTCCGCGAGACCGAGGACTACGCCGAAGGTTTCCGGGCGTTCCAGGAGAAGCGGGCGCCGGTCCTCAAGGGGTAGCAGGCTCCCTGCCGGAAGCCCTCGTCTGCTGAAATCGTGGGTGAGGTTCCACTGCTGCGTTCTGGAACCTAGCGCTGGGCCCGCACCCACGAACCGACGGTGACAAAAAGTCCCACTGCCGGGCAGGTCCCTTAGTCGGCCGGCCGGGATGTGGCGGAGGGCTGTTGATTTCGTGCCCGGTGGAGCCGGTATTCGCGGGCGGTGATCCAGACGATGAAGATGTCGAAGGCTGTCAGGAGGACAAGGCCCCAGGAGAAGGCGACGGCGATCCGGTAGCCCTGGTAAAGGATGAAGACAAGCAGGAACGCGATCATCCACGGGTAGGCCCAGAGCTTGTCCTTCAGGACGGCCCAGACCAGGACGATTTTCACCAAGCCGTGCAGGAGTAGGTAGATCGCGCCGAACAGCGTCGCCGAACCTGAGAGGTTGGAGCTCAGATGCACCAAGCTGTTCGCCAGGAAGTCGTGCGGATCCTGGGCGAGCTCGTGCTGGGTGAGGAACCGGACCAGATCTCCGATTTGTTGGGGCGTCACCACCAAAAGGAGCACGCCGCCGATCAGTTCTAGAACACCGTCGAGGCCTTTCAGGACGAGGCTCACTCGAAATGTCCGGTCGAGCAGGGTTGTTCCAGCCGGTTTCGTTCTCATGGCACTTCCCTTCGGTACCTCAAGATACATTCTTTCTTATGTGGACACTGCGGGACCTCATTGCGCGGGACCGTCCATTCCCCGAAAGGAACTATTTCCATGAATCGCACGGAAGCAGACCATGCCCCTCTCCTCTGATCCCGCAGGAGTCTTCGCCATTGAAACACATGGCCTGAGCAAGCACTTTGGCAGGCATACCGCCGTCGATGACCTGACCATGCGCGTGCCTGCGGGAGCCATCGCAGGTTTTATCGGTCCCAATGGGGCAGGCAAGACGACCACCATTCGCCTGCTCCTGGGGCTGGTGCGACCGGATGCGGGCAGCGCCACGGTTCTGGGCCACTCTCTCACCCAATTCGAGCGCTACCTGCCGCGCGTCGGGGCACTGGTCGAAGCGCCGGCGTTCTATCCGGGCCTTTCCGGGCGGACCAATCTGGAGGTGCTCGCCCGCCTTGGAGGCCATCCCGGTTCCCGCGTGAACGAACTGCTGGAGGTGGTGGGACTCTCCGATCGGGCGCGTGATCGGGTCGGAACGTATTCTCTAGGTATGAAGCAGCGCCTTGGGGTGGCGATGGCCCTGCTCCCCGATCCGGAGCTGCTCATTCTCGACGAGCCAGCCAATGGCCTTGATCCCCTCGGCATCATCGAGATACGCGAGATGCTGCGCCGTTTGGCCGGCCAAGGGAAAACCATCTTGCTCAGCAGCCACTTACTCGGTGAGTTGGAACAGCTCACCGACTGGCTGATCATGCTCAATCAGGGGAAAGCCCTGTTCTGCGGGCCGGCCCGGGACCTGCTGGCCCAACGCGTCGAGGTAGTGGTCGAAGCCCAGGACGCGGTCCAGCTGGATCTGGTGGCCCGGATCGCGGGCGAGGCCGGCTACGCGGCCACACGGGAGGACCACGTCTTGCGCATCGCCTGTTCTGCCGGTTTTGCCGAGACCTTGAACCGGCAGGCCAGGGAAGCCGGCGCGCCGGACCTGACCATCCGAGTAAGGGAAGCCAGCCTCGAGCAGCTGTTCCTGGCTTTGCTGAAAGGAGACCGCTCATGATTTCCGTGATCCGTGCGTTTCGCAGCGAATTGCTCAAGTTCCGGCGCTGGAGTGTTTTGGCGGTCGCGGGGGCGATGCTGGTGGTGAGCACCTTTATCGCTTATTTGACGTTCCACCAGATCGCATCCGGAGCCACCGGCCGTGAGATGACCGGCCTGATTGCCGCGTTCCCCACACCTCAGGGATTGGTCTCGATCATTGGCCAAGCCCGCTCCGTGATCATTGCCATCGCGCTGGTGATGGTGACGGCCAATCTCGCCGCGGAATGGTCGCAAGGGACGCTGCGCAACCTGTTGGTCTGTGAGCCGCGCCGCCTGCGGTGGTTGGCGGGCAAAATGCTTGCGCTGATACTTTTTGTGCTGCTCGCGATGCTGCTCACCCTGCTCATCAGCGGCACATTCATCCTTGTTGTTGCCGAAGGACAGGGGATTCGGACGGATGCCTGGACGTCTTCGGAGGGGCTGCAGGTCTTCCTGGCGTTCTTGGGCAATGAGGTGCTTTGCCTCATCGGGGTGAGCGCCCTGGGCATGGTCATCGCCATGCTCACCCGTTCGGTCGCGGCCGCCGTCGGGATCGCACTGGCCTACATCCTGGTGGTCGAAGGCATCATCGCGGTGGTTTTGCCGCAGGTCAGCCAGTGGTTCCCGGGCCGGGTGTTCAACACCATCGTGGGGACCACCGTGCCCCTCGTAGGTCCGACGCCTCTCCAAGGTTATCCGGCGGCCCTGGGAGCAGCGCTCCTGTGGATTGTCTGCTTCGTCGTGGTGACCGCCGTCGTCTTCCCACGCCAGGACGTCAAAGCGTGACAGAAAGAGCACGCAATGTCCCCTCCGGCGTCGTCGGCAACGAGCGCCTGACTGCCCTGATCGGTGCTGTGGTGCTGGTGCTGTCGGTGGCCGAGATCGCCACTGTTCCGACTCTGGGCAGCCTGATCGTGGCGCACTTCTTCGTTGGCGTGTTCCTGGCGGGCCCAGTCGTGGCCAAGACGGCCAGCACCGGCTGGCGATTCATTCGCTACTACTCGCGGGATCCCGCCTACCGCCGTAAGGGTCCGCCCCGGCCGCTTCTGCGCGTGATCGCTCCGCTGCTCGTCGCATCGACGTTCACGCTGCTCGGTAGCGGGATCGCCTTGGCCATCACCGGGCCTGCCCCCGAGATCTTGGTCCGGGTACACGTTGTCAGCTTCTTGGTCTGGCTCGGCAGCCTCGCAGTGCACGTCTTCGCTTATGTGAGGCGGGTACCCAGGCTAATAGCCGAGGACTGGCGCCGCCCCCTCCGGCGGAGGCGCGAGGACGGGGCCGCACCGGAGCCGTCGGGACGCCGGATGCGGCTGGCGGTCAACATTGCGGTGCTCGTACTGGCCGCGATCGCTGCGGTGCTGCTTTTGCCGACTGCCGCACCATGGGAGGGGTGGCGTGGTCAGGCCGTGACTGGACCTGGGGTCCTCGCCGTCGCAGTGTGCATCGGGACCGCGATCGCGGTCGCGGTCAAGCGCCGCTAGAGGGAAACCACGACGCCGGTGAGGCTCGCCATTGCAGGCGGCCGGCTCACACCTCGTCCATGACGTCAGCGTGGTGGTGGCGCGGGGTTCCGTCAAGGGAATGTTCGGCCTGGAAGATCGCATCGGTGACGAGTTGGCGGACGTGCTCGTTGGCGAGGCGGTAGTACACGCGGGTTCCGGCCTGCCTTGTGGTGACCACGCGCCCGAGGCGGAGCTTGGCCAGATGCTGGGACACCGATGCCTGGGATTTGTGGACCAGTTCCGCCAGCTGGCTGACTGGCAATTCGCCGTCGCGCAGCGCAAGAATGATGCGGACCCGGGTGGCGTCGGCGAGCAGCGCAAAGACCTCGACCGCGAGTTCGACGTACTGGCTATCCGGCTCCCGGCCACACACAGCGTTATCTGCATCCATGCTTATATTGTTTCATACGGATAAAATGAGGTATATATATAGAGCAAGGTGCCGTTCGTTAGCTGAGGCTCCTTCGCGGAAACATGCCAGCGACCCCCAACGTCGAGAGACGCCCCGGGTCAGGACAGGCCGCCCCGGCATTAAGGGGTGGTCCCGATTGGCTCCTGGACACAGTCCGGGTTCACGCCGCGAAGTGCCAAAGGTCTTACGAGGAGGGGCATGTGCGGGCCTCCATGCCCGCCCACCCCGCGGCGCGTCCAACGGCCGCAGGAGGTGACGGTTCCATCATGAACGATGGTCATAAACCCAGTCTCCCGTCCCGTTTTCCGGATTCAGCTTCAGCCTCCTGACACTCTGCGCTGATTCCCTCCGGCACGCCGGAGCCTGATCCAAGCGGCACGAACGTGCCCACACTTACGCAATAACGCCCACCCATGCCATGTGGCCCGGTGAGGCTAATCCATGACTTTTTTGTGCCCGTTTCCGGGCAGAAGGCCGGTACATCATGACCGAAACCAAGACCCTGCTAGCGCCCTCCGCAGCCCTGGACACAGCCCACATCGGCGACATCAAGGGTGCCTTCGGCACCATCCGCGTCAATGACGAAAAGCCGCGCTCGGGCATCAAAGCACGTCTGAAGACCCTGCTCGCGATCATGGGACCCGGGCTGATCGTCATGGTCGGCGACAACGATGCGGGCGCGTTCGGCACCTACACCGAAGCCGGACAGAACTACGGAACGTCGCTGCTCTGGACTCTGCTCCTGCTGGTCCCGGTGCTGTATGTGAACCAGGAAATGGTGCTGCGCCTGGGGGTCGTCTCCGGCGTCGGACATGCCCGCCTGATCCTGGAGCGGTTCGGCAAATTCTGGGGCGCGTTCAGCGTTATCGACCTGTTCATCCTCAACGCCCTGACCATTGTCACCGAATTCATCGGCATCAGCCTGGGCCTGGACTACCTGGGGATCCCCAAGATCCCGGGGATTCTCCTGGCCACCGCCGTGATTGTGGGCGCCGCGAGCACCGGTTCCTTCAAGCGGTTCGAGCGTGTCTGCCTGACACTGGTGGCCGGGTCCCTGCTGCTGGTGCCGATCATCTTCATGGTCCATCCCGACGTCGGACAAGTCGCCCACGACTTCGTCGTGCCCGGCATGCCCAAAGGCGCTGGCCTGTCCACGGTGACTTTGCTGATCATCGGGATCGTCGGAACCACCGTGGCGCCGTGGCAGCTGTTCTTCCAGCAGTCGTACATCATCGACAAACGCATCACCCCTCGGTTCCTGAAGTACGAGAAGGCAGATCTCTGGCTGGGAATCACCATCGTCATCGTGGGCGCAGCTGCAATCATTTCCTTCACGGCGGCGACGTTTGCCGGTACCCCGGAGTTCGGCAACTTCACCGACGCCGGCGGTGTCGCCGTCGGCCTGGAACAGCACGTCGGAAAGGTTGCTGGCGTCTTGTTTGCCCTGGCACTGATCGATGCCTCGATCATCGGGGCCGCCGCCGTCGGGCTCTCCACCTCCTATGCCCTCGGTGACGTATTGGGGCTCAAGCACTCCCTCCATCGGAAAGTCTCCGATGCTAAAGGCTTCTACGCCGTGTTCGCCGGAGTCCTGCTCCTCTCGGCCATTGTGGTCCTGATCCCGGGCAGCCCTTTGGGTTTGCTCACGGTCGGGGTCCAGGTGCTGGCCGGAGTCCTGCTTCCCTCGGCCACGGTGTTCCTGCTGCTGCTGTGCAATGACAATCAGGTGTTGGGACCTTGGGTGAACGGGCGCTTCATGAACGTCTTCACCTCAGCGGTGATCGCGGTCCTAGTGATCCTTTCCTTGGTCCTGACCGCCGGGGTGTTGTTTCCGGACATGGGCTCGGACGCCATCCTCGGCATCCTCATCGGAGGCGCCGCCGTCTCCGCCGTCGCGGGGGTCGTGTTCCTGGTTTACCGCAGGATCCACCCCACAGCGCCGAGCCCCGACGCGATCGACCGCTCTCAGCGGGCGACCTGGCGCATGCCCCCGATTGCCCTGCTCACCACCCCCAAACTCTCCACCGGTTACCGGATCGGTCTGACGGTCCTGCGCACCTACTTGCTGATCGCGATGATCCTGGTCATCGTCCGGGTGGTCCAGCTCGCCCTTGGCGGCTGACGGTTGTCCGCGTCATCCAGGCCATTACGCGGATGGCCGATTACAATCTGCTTACCCGCTGGTCGCGCCGCGGACCCAGCCACCACGCCAACCGCGGCGGGGACAGGAGAATTTCATGAATGATGGGCACCACCGCCAGCTCGGCAAACGACGGAAGGCGGAGGCTTCACCCGGCGGGACCGCAACCTCCGCGGGTCCCCGCCATATGCGTCGCAAGTCCCGGCGCAAGTCCGTCATCCTGATATCGGCCACGGCGGTCGCTGCAACCGTGGCCCTGGCCGCCGCCGTCGCGGTCACCTATGTGGGCGCGACGGCGGTTGCGGCCAACAACAACGTTCACCGCTCTGATGTCCTCAAGGATCTGAAAACGCTGCCCCAAGCGGTGCCGAAGCTGAGCCAGGACACGAACATCCTGGTCATGGGCCTCGATACAAGGGTTGATGAGAAAGGCAAGCCTCTTCCTCCGGAGATGTATGACGCATTGCACGCGGGCGATGAGAATATCGGCGGCTACAACTCCAACGTCCTGATGCTCATCCACATCCCCGCGGACGGTTCCAAAGCCACGGGAATCTCGATTCCCCGGGATGACTACGTCCAGGTTGACGGTATACCGGGAAGCGGCCCGTTCAAAGCCAAAATCAAGGAGGCGTACGGCTACGGTTTCGCGGCAGAGAAGACCTCCTTGATCAACGCGGGAAAGCCCGACGACGACGCGACCTACCAGGCGGCCCGCGACGCCGGACGCAAAGCCGAAATAGCCACCGTGACCAAGTTCCTGGGCAGCGTGCACATCGACCACTTCATCGAAGTCACCATGGCCGCGTTCTACCAGACGGCCCAAGCGATCGCACCCATCACCGTGTGCGTCAACCGGGCAACCCAGGACACCTTCTCCGGGGCCGACTTCAAAGCGGGCATGCAGCAGATCGATGCCAAACAGGCCATGGCCTTCGTCCGGCAGCGCCGGGACACGTCCGACCCGACGTACCTCTTCTCGGACCTGGACCGCGAACGCCGCCAACAGGCCTTCATCGCCTCGGTCTCCCACCAGCTCAAAGACGCCGGGACCTTCACCGATATCGGGAAAATGCAGGGTGTCCTGGACGCCGTGAGCAAGAACATCGTGGTTGATTCGGAGTTGAACCTGATCCAGCTCGCCCAGCAAGCCACGTCCCTGACCGGGGGCAACATCTCCTTCAGCACCCTGCCGATCACAGGCTTCGGCACCTCCCCGGATGGCGCCTCCATCAACACCGTGAACGTCAACCAGGTGCAGGCCACCGTGAAGGAACTCCTCACCCCGGTCCCGCCGGCTCCTCCAGCTACGACGACGGCGACCCCGACGACGGCGGCTGCCTCGCCTGCGGCACCCGCACCCGAAGCGCCACCCGCTTCGGAAGCCGCAACCCAAGCACCAGCCACCCCGTCAGCACCTGCAAGCAACGTCTACGCGGATTCCACCGGGGCCCTCCAAGGCGGTGCCATTCCCTGCGTGAAATAGCGAGGGTACTCCAGAGACTAGGTAGCCCTCTCCGATAGGCTCTGCGGATGAGTGAAAATACCCCGAAGCTCGCAGGTTATCTGGACAAGCAACAGCCCGGACTTTATCAGGCACTGTCCGGCTATGCGGAGCAGGTCACTGCCGAGGCAGACAGGACCGGGATCCCGCGTCGCACCCTCGAGTTGTTGAACTACCGGGCTTCGCAGATCAACGGCTGCGCGTTCTGCCTGGACCTGCATCACCGCCGCGCCATCGGCTACGGAGAGACCGAGCAGCGGCTTTCCCTGGTGTCGGTGCATGGCGAGGTGGGGCTCTTCGACGAGGCCGAACAGGTGGCGCTTGAGCTGGCCGAACAGATCACGCGCCCTGAGCAGCGCCCGCCCCACGGCGGAGTTGTTTTCCCGTGCGCGGGAGGTCTACACCGAGGAGCAGATCAGCGTGCTGTGCATGGCGTGCATCGGTATCAACGCGTTCAACCGCTTGTCCATCCTGAGCGAACACCCGGTGCGCAAGGCCCGCTCGTCGTCGTGAAGCGTTCGAAGTCGCCCGATTACTCTCAGCCTCGTGGAGGCTCGGTGCCTGAATTCTTCCGCCTACTCCGCCACCACAGGTAAAGTCCCCAGCATCCGAGGCCCAAGAACAGAACTGATGCGACAGGCCGCCACCAGACAAAGGGCTGCCATGAGGCGAACAGGATTGCATAGGCAAAGAACGAAGCGCTTATCCAAGGATTCGGAATCTTGTTGGCCATCGGGCCACCTTTCGGATGTGAGTTCTTGGAAGGAAGCACACTACCAGCCGGCACAACCGGCGAGGGTGAGCCCGATGCTCGACAGCGTACCGGACAAGGCCCAGCCAACCACCGCCCCACCTGGGGCAAATACAAGGACCATGTTCAGGCCCACACCCGCAGCGCAGGTCCAGGTGAAGCTCGCAGTGCTTGCGCCGATGTTCAGGTTTGCGACCTGCTTGCCTCCGATGTAGACATGAAGGTACCCGGGACAAGTGCTCGGGCGGTTGTTGGTCCAATTGTGGGATACCCCCATACTGATGCAGAAGGAGTAGTACTTTCCTGCCGGTTCTCGCAGCTCCGGTCTGGCGACTCCTGCTGGTGACTCTGAGATAGATGGTGATGTGACCGGGGGTTCCGCGGCGCTGGCAGGGGCTAGCCCGGCGAACACCAAACCTGCGCTGACTGCCAGGGTTAGGGCAATCTTTTTGATGTTTTTCAGGGCGCGGAGGGCTTGCCACGCTACTCGGTCGGGGCGATCACTAAAAACTTGAGAGCTACGCACGATCTTCATCTGAGTTATCCTGTCTTTCCGATTTCCACTCACGGGTACGTAGGAACAGGGCTGCCCCAATCATCAGTAGTCCGCCTGTCCAGCCGACTACCGCGAAGCTCCGTCCGACGGCTGCGAATGCGAAGCACGCAGGAGCCGCCAACATCGGTAACATGAAGATTCTGTTTGCTGCCATGAATTGACCCCTACTTTCACTCGGGGATTGACCAAGGCGCGCGAACACGACCCTCCGTGGGCCATCGACGCTCTGCCTGCCGTAGCCTCCAAATATTCTGGAATATCTGCGACGACGCGATGAGTTGCACTGTTCCTCTTTGAATTAGGATCGGCGCCGGTCCTGTGCTGATCCTAACCAGCCGTTTCCACCTTTGGGCGTGGATTCCGCAGAATTGAGTGCCAAATCTGAAGAATTGAGTGCCAATGCTGGGCAAATTGAGTGGTTCGCAGACTGCTCTCTGTGCATGGCGTGCATCGGCATCAACGCCTCAACCGCCTGTCCATCCTGAGCGAGCACCCGGCCCGCTAGGCCCGCTGCGAAGGACTTCCTGGCCGGAAAGCCAGAAATCTTGCATCAGGGATTAGCGTTTTTGAAAATCCATTCGTAGGATTTGCCCTATGTCTATGGGGAGATCAGTTCGTAAAGCAGTTATTCCGGCCGCCGGATTGGGCACGCGCTTCTTGCCGGCCACCAAGGCGATGCCGAAGGAAATGTTACCGGTGGTGGATCAACCGGCTATCCAATATGTGGTTGAGGAAGCCGTAAAGGCCGGCCTTAGCGACGTGCTGATGATCACCGGCCGCAACAAGCGCGCCCTTGAAGACCATTTCGACCGCGCACCTGATCTCGAACGCACTTTGGGGCTGAAAGGCGACGAAGCCCGCTTGGACGCAGTGCAGCATGCCTCCGGACTTGGGCCTATCCACTATGTACGGCAGGGCGAACCGAAGGGCTTGGGCCATGCCGTACTGTGCGCCAAGCAGCACGTGGGTGACGAACCGTTCGCGGTGCTGTTGGGCGACGACCTGATTGACGAGAGCGAGGAGCTCCTGTCAACCATGATCGACGTCCAAGCGAAGACCGGCGGCTCGGTGATTGCCCTCATCGAGGTGGAGCCGTCGCAGATCAGCGCGTATGGCTGCGCCGACATTACACCAATCGCGGGGGAGGACTACGTCCGGGTCAACAGCCTCGTGGAGAAGCCTTCTGTTGAGGAAGCGCCATCGAATTTGGCTGTCATTGGACGCTATGTCCTGCACCCGGCTGTGTTCGATGTCCTCGAGGAGACCGGGCCCGGGCGCGGTGGCGAGATCCAACTGACCGACGCCCTCCAGACCCTCGCCAAGGGCGAAGGCGAAGGCACAGGCGTTTACGGGGTGGTCTTCCGTGGACGTCGCTACGATACCGGGGACAAGCTCAGCTACTTGAAGGCCGTCATCACGCTGGCTTACGAGCGGGCAGAGTTCGGCGAAGACCTCAAAACTTGGATGAAGGAATTCCTGGGCTAGGAATGCTGCATGCTTAGCCGCGCGTAGCGCAGAATCCTGAGGATGGCCGGAGCCAACTCGTCTTCCATCCGCAGGTATGCCTCGGCGCCCTGTTTGTAGGGGTCAGCGACGTCGTTGTCCGAAGATTTTGCCGCCAGGACGAGGTGGCGCACGGAGGACGCCCGCGCCGGCAATTCTCGCCATAGTTGGGCGTAGTCAGAGCCCGACGGCGATGCGTCGCCTCGTTCTTCAAGGGCTGTCACCATCCGTGCGAACTCGCGGATGGTGAACGTCCGTTTGAGCAGGGAGGCATCCAACTGCAGGACCTCTCCGCGATGGTGGGACGCCATAGTGAGTACCAGGTCCGATTCCCTGAGGATTTTCTGGGTTAGCTGGCGGGCGGCAAAGCCTTCGGGGGTGCCGCCGTATGTGCGGATGATGTCCGCTGACAGCGGCTGGATGGGGCTACCCACCATGGCGCGGGTGCCCGCACTGCGGACTTCGAAGCCGCCGTGGAGAACCTGGTCCAGGCCGGCCTGGAGCAAACGTTCGGCTACGGGGGAGCGGCAGATGTTGCCGGTGCAAACGGTCAGTATCCGAATGGGTTGGGGCGATTCCAAAGGTATAGCTCTTTCACTAGCTGGCAGGCGCGCGTGACACCTGTGTTTTTCAAGTTAACACGAGAGTCATAATCACGTGTGCCGCAGCAGGGCGAAGGCAGCCACGCCGAAGGAAACCACGGCCAGCAGGATCAGAAAAATGACGGGCCACGCCTGACTCGGAATGGCTGGAATTCGTGGAATCGCACGCAACCCCACTCTGAAGCTCAGCCTCTTGCGGCGTCGCCAATGTCTCCCCATGTTCATAAATTACCGTACGCGCAAACAAGGAGGGGTTGTTTCCGGATCACCGGAAACAACCCCTCCTTTTGTTAGCGTTTAGGCTGTTGCTGCGGTTTCGTTCTTTGCGCGGCGGCGAGCCACCACTACAGAGGCCGTGCCAGCCACGAGCGCGCCAGCGCCAACCAGGCCCCACAGAATCAGGCTGGAGTCAACACCGGTGTTAGCCAAACCGGTACCACCGGTGTTGGCCAGTCCTGTGCCGCCGGTGTTTGCAAGACCCGCGCCGCTGACTCCTGCAGCAACCACAGTTGCGGTTACAGAGTGGCCGGACGTTGCGCCGACGGCGGTCAGTTGGTACGTTCCTGCCGCGCTCAGTGAGACGTTGGTGGAGAAAGCGCCGGAGCTGTTGGCAACAGCGGTCACCGTGGTGGGTGCCAGGTGAAGAGCGCCTGGTACTGCCATGGCGATGCCATTGCTCGTGCCGGGTGCTGCCGCGCCCTGAGGAGCAGCGGTGAAGGTAATGGTGATGGTGATAGTTTCGCCGGGCGTGAAGCCGGTTCCGGAGAACGTAACGAATCCGCCCACAGTCACGGTTCCGCTAGAGACGGTTCCCGGGGACGGTGCCGGGTAATTTACGGCCATGGCTGGTGCCGAAGCGCCAAGAGCGATGGTGCCCGCAAGCGCGAGCACTGCAAGTGATTTCTTCAATTTTTGTCCCCCTGAGACCTTTGGTACGTGCTTGAGACCTGATACGTAATTCATTGTGATGATGTGATTTCATCCACCACGAACACGTGAACTGAAATCTGAGACCTACCCAAGAGAGAAGGTATCATCCTAAGGGTGCTTACTGCAAAGTAAATCCAAACTCGTTACAAAGGGTTAACCTGCCGTTTAGCCTGCGGCGCCACAGGTTTCCGATTTGGTGGGGAGAACCACCTTGTCGACGGATTCGACGGTTGGCGTGACAACCACTTCGGGCTGGCTATGCTGCACGATTTTTCCGAAGGTGAATTCCACGGTGCTGCTTTGTCCCGGTGCCAGGCGGACGGAGAGTGTGCCAACTGGCCGGTCGTCGTGGCGCTGAGCACCAAAAGCAACGTTCTTCCCATCCTGTGTTGCGGTTTCAACATTGGCCTGGGCGGGACCGTAGGCAATCACATTGCTTTGGGCCGTGCCGGGCGGCACGCCAAAGGCTCCGGCCCCCGTAACATAGGCCGGTAATGAGGTCGCCGCGTCAGCGGGTGCAGTATTGGTGCTCGTGATGCGCACCTTGATGGTCCCGTAACCATCCACAGCCGTGCATTGTTGGATGAGCTGAACGCTGCGTTTCACGTAGTAGTCCATTTTTGCGCCCGTGCCGTCATTGAAGTAGGCGCCGAATTGAGCCGCCGGCACGCTGGGGCCAGAAATGGAGCCGCTGAGCGTGTACTTCGCGAGAACCGACTGTTCTGCCGTGTCCGCGGACCAGAGCAGAACCCTGTGCTCGTCTACGCCTTTCCCGACTCCGGCAAGCAGGCTCTTCGCCTCGCCTTTACCGGAAGACAGAGCCCCGAAGATTTCCTTGGCCACCATCGCAAAGTAGGCGTCTTGCGCCTTCGGATCCTTAATTTGGGCGTAGACGTCGGAGAGCAGCGTTTTTACTACGTTATTGCCGGAGAGTTGGGCAGGCAGTTTCCCTTGAGCAAGCACAAGCATTTGCGGATCTTGGAGGCTAACGGGTCCTGTGGCGTCAAGTATGTAGCCAAGCGCTACCGGGTCTATCGAAATGGCTCCGTCCAGCTGTTCACCCTTTTTCTGTTCCCACATTTTCAGTGCTGTGGTCGCGGAAGTAGGGAAATCCGGGGTGAAGTTGACGTCCTGCATGAAAGTACCGAGCCGGTCGGTGTAGATGCGTTGCTGTTCGGGGTCAACGGACACGGGAGGATCGAACACTCCAAGTTCGTTGGCGCTGCTCTCGGTTGAAAGGCTGATTTTGCCTTTGTCCGCGGTCAGCACCGCCAGGGCCCCGGGAATCCCGCCGGTAGCGCGGGCTTCGGCGTTGTTCTGGACGAGTAGCAGGTAGTGCCGAGGCTTGTCGGACCCCAACATCGCCGGGGCAACGCTGGCCGCGTCGGACGCAGTGTTCAGCTCGTCAACGACGGAGTTGAGTTGTTGGCGCGCCTGCGTTAGGGGCCCGGAAATCTGTGGGAGGAGGCTGCTTTCGTCGATACCGTTGAGGCGGTCGGCCGAGACGCGGACGGCGTGTGCGGCGGATGCAACGGCTGGAGCCGCGTTCCGGATCGGTTCCAGGTCAGTGCCGCTGACGCTGGGCATCAGCTTGTTCCAGTCCACAGAGTCGTACACCTTGACTAAAGGAGACACACCTAGCGTCGCGACGTCGTCTGCTGAGCGTGCAATCTCTGCGGTGGCGGAGAAGTTTGCGCCCAGCCATGGGGTCGCAGAGGCCAGAGACCAGAGAGGATCGGACGCGGCTTCGCGCGCGGCCGCGGTATGGCTACGTAGCTGGTCTACGGCCGAAGACGCCTCATCAGGACGGTTCTGCAGCAAGCTCTCCTTGAGTTTGGGAACCAACTGGGTGGCTGCCTCGAGCTCTGTCTTGATCGTGGAGGCCTTCGCTCCGAGCCAAAGGACAGCCGCTCCACCGAACAGCAGAAGGGCCGCTGTGCAAATGCTCACAGTGAGTACCCGCCGACGGCCGCTGCGGGGAGGGCGGTCGCGTGCCGGCGGGGACAACTCGGGTTCGTCCGGGATGGCCTTTGATTGTTTATTGTCGGTCATAGTTATGGCCTTCCGAGTCCGCGCTGGTTAGTAAGCGCCATGGCTGCCGAGGACGGCACGGGCCGTGCGGAGCAAAATGATGAGGTCCCCGGCCAAAGACCAGTTTTCCACGTAGTAGAGATCCAGACGTACAGAGTCCTGCCAGGAAAGATTGGATCTGCCGCTAACCTGCCAGAGTCCTGTCACCCCTGGCTTGACTAGAAGTCGCCGGCGAACATCCTGTTCGTAAACCTCCACTTCCTTCGGCAAAGGAGGTCGGGGGCCTACAAGGCTCATGGAGCCGACTAGGACGTTGAACAGTTGAGGAAGCTCATCCAGACTGTACCTGCGGAGGAAGCCACCTATTCGAGTAATGCGCGGATCGTTCCTGATCTTGAAGAGAAGCCCGTGGCCTTCATTCCGGTGAGTGAGCTCAGAGAGCCTTGCCTCTGCATCGACCACCATGGAACGGAATTTGATCATCTTGAAATGAGAGCCTTCAAACCCGACCCGTTCCTGCCGGAATAGGACGGGCCCAGGACTGTCCAGTTTGACGAGCAGGGCGATGACCGCCAATAGGGGGGAAAGCAGCCCTATCAGCCCCGCGGCAACGACGAGGTCGAACAGCCGTTTGGCAACGCGCTGCCCGGCCTCGAGCGTCGGAGTGGTGACGTGGATAAGCGGCAGCCCAGCAACTTGTTGTGTGTGAATGCGGGGTCCCGCGATGTCAGTCAGGGCCGGGGCCATTATGAGCCCGATGTTGCGGTCTGCCAATTCCCATCCGAGCTGGCGTATGGTTGTCGGGTGCAGTTGTACCCCGGCTGTCACCGCGACGGCATCGGCTTCGCATCGCTCAATGGCGTCAAGAATTGCATGCGTTTCCGATTCATGGCCGAGCACCGGCAACCCGATGCTGGTCAACTCGTGCGAGAGAGACGAGTCACCGGGTGTGTACGCCGCAACGGGCATGTAGCCCGCGTGCTTCTCGCGGACCAGCGTTGCGGCCAGATGGACTATTGCACTGGGACCACCAAGCAGCATGAGCCGGGACATGCGTCGTCCCTTTTGCCGATGGACGCTCAGATGCTGGCGAAGGAGCCAGCGTGCCAGCAGCAGGCCCCCAAGTCCTGCCGGTAGGGCGATCCCGACGTATCCCCGGGCGGTTTCGACGCGAAACAGGTAGGAAAAGATGGCAACAAATCCGAACAGCCAAAGGGACGCAGCCGCTACGCGCTTATACTCGTCGGGGCCTGAGCCGAGGATCCGGCTCTGTCTAGTACTCCATGCGCCAAGCATGAGCCACCAGGTCATGGCCAAGAGCATCGACAGCCAAACGTAGCTTGAATCCTGTCCGGAAATCGTAAAGCTTGAGTCCAGTCCGAACCTGATGCAGTAGGCACCAGCCACGGCCCAAACAATCACAAAACCGTCAACGATCCTAAGCGTGCGGGAGGTCCGCACGCGCCAATCAGACCTAGTTTCCACTAAGTTCATCCCCAAATAAAGTTGTTGTTCGAGTCGCCAGAGGAAACCCCGACCAACAATACATTTGGGCCACGGCTAACAGGAATATTTCGGATCCAATTAATCCGTGAAGTGGCCGAACCAGTAGCGACGATGGACGCGATACCCCTCAATTCTGGGTTCGTGAATGACGCAGAGGACCAACCACACTCAACCCAGTTGGCCGGGAGTTTCCCCAAGGCGAGACAGAATTTTTCGCGGGCGACATCATGATGAACGACGATTGCCCGCTCCTTACCCCGACAGTCAGCGGTTGTCGCTGGTGCAGAAGAACGCTCCGGGCAGCCAGTACAAGCTTCCATTTGAACCAATCAGCGGAACAGTGCTTGTCACCACGATCACCCCGCGTCACCTACAGGCAGCCAAGTTCCGCCGATTTCGACCGCGCTGCCCCTGGTCAAAGGAACCAAGGATCACCCTTGAAGCCGGTACAATCAACTCGAATCTAGCAGTTTGTTCTTGCGGCGTGCCAACTCGGTCGACCGCCAACACAGGGGGACGCAAGTCTTGGATCTTCACGACTATCTTCGGATCGTACGCCGCAACTGGGTCCTCATCGTGGCTACAACCCTGTTGGGGGTGTTAGTTGGGGGTGGCGCTTCCGTTCTGATCGTTCCGACCTACTACGCCAATACCGAACTGTTTGTCGCCATTCAAAATTCGGGTTCAGTTCAAGAACTTCAGCAGGGCAACTCTTTTAGCCAAGCTCGAGTGCAGTCCTATGTGAAGACAGTCCAGTCGCCAGTAGTCCTGCAGCCAGCGATTGATTCGCTTGGACTTACTACAACATCCGAGCAACTCGCTAAGCGTGTTACGGCAAAAAACGATGTCAATACAGTCCTAATTGACATTTCAGTTGCCGATGAGTCGCCAGCGCAGGCCGCAGCGATAGCTGAAGCGATCGCAAAGAGCTTGGTTCGGGCCGTTGACACGTTGGAAAAGCCTAAGACCGGGGGGGCCTCTCCTGTAAGTCTTTCGATCATTACCCCAGCGACCGTACCTGGCAGTCCAACGACTCCCAATACTCGGCTAAACCTACTAATAGGTCTAGCCGTGGGGCTAGCAATTGGTTTGGCGGCGGCGGTACTCCGTTCGACATTCGACAGTCGGATTCGGGGCGAAGTCGACCTGCGACAAGTAACGGAGAGCCCGCTGTTAGGCGGAATAGCACAGGATCCAGGAGCTGCAAAATCACCGCTGGTGACTCGAGATGGGCCACAGAGTCCGCGGGCAGAGTCATTCCGGCAGCTCCGAACTAACCTTCGATTCGCGAATGTTTCCGGTCATTCCAAAACAATTATGGTGACGTCGTCAATTCCTGGCGAGGGAAAAAGCCACACGGCGGCAAACCTTGCTATCTCTCTCGCTCAGGGCGGGCAAAGCGTTTGTCTTATTGACGCCGATCTTCGACGCCCTAGGATCAATGAATACATGGGGCTGGATCGTAACGCCGGCCTCACAACAGCTCTGATCGGGCTGGCAGACGTGAATGACCTCCTGCAGCCCTGGGGTGAAGACAATCTGTTCGTACTAACTTCGGGCCAAATGCCCCCGAATCCAAGCGAACTTTTGGGTTCTATCGACATGAAATCGCTTGTTAGCCGATTGGAAGACACGTTTGACGTCGTCGTCATTGATACACCACCTATTCTCCCAGTCACCGATGCGACAGTCCTGGCCCAGCATGTGGGGGGCACGATCGTGGTCGTAGGCACGGGAACAACCAGGCGCAATGAGCTCGAGAGGTCTTTGACGGCGCTCAAGCTGGTTGAAGCGAATATCCTCGGCATCGTGATGAACAAGCTCCCGTCAAAAGGACCCGACTCATACACGTATTCATATACAACTAACGGCGCAAAAAAAGCTTCGAAGAAGCAGTTGTTTGATGAGAATTTCGAAATGCTGGAGTATGAAGGCAGTACAAACCCGGATCCGGAGGAGTTACGATTTGGCGTGAATGGGACCATTGAAAACCTCGTCGTCGATGCGGACTCAATGGATAGTACGAGAAAGAGATTTCCTAAGGAACGCGTTCGACGCGCCCTCAATGAGTGACGCGCAGTAGTCAGCAGTGTTCCAATTTTGTATATCCGACTTCAGGGCTTAGGCAGCGCAATTCTTTGAGACTACGGGGGACGATTGAGAATCTGTTTATCCACACGGGAACTGATTTGGGGCGGTGGCGAGACTTTCCTTCGTGATCTTGGCGACGAATTCGAATCGCGCGGAATTGAAGTAGTGTGGCGAGTCGAGCCTAATAGTGCGTTGGCACAGCACATCGCACCAGAGAAGATTGTCAAACGTCGAAGCAGCGTAGTTTGCGATCTTCTGATTGCTAATGATTTTCGATCAGTCTGGCAATCTCTATTATTCGATGGTCCTCGTAAGAGGCTTTTCGTCGGGCATGGTCAATGGCAATTCAGTAAAAGTCGAGTTTCGTTGCTTGACCTAATGAATATTCCGACCTTCGTTGTAAGCCAGCCGGTTGCTCAGTATGCGATCGAAAGTGGTTTGAAAAAAAGGCCAACGGTTCTTCCGCTAGGGCCCAAGAAGGCGTGCCGGACTACCCATGTTGATTTGGACAGCTTGTCGTTGAACCGACCTGGTGGCTTGGTTTTTGGGACCGTTTCGCGACTTGATCCGATCAAGAGACTCGACCTGTTTGCCAGAGCGACGCAAGAACTTGGCGTCCACGGAATCATGATTGTTCCGGAGCCGACTTCGGTGGAGGAGCATGGAATCATTGATTTGCTCGCGAGTTTCGAGAATATTGAGATCCGAAAGAATGCCAGTGCGGATGCCATTTGGGGGGATATTGATATCTTTCTGAGTACCTCAGCCGCGGAATCACTTGGGCTAGCGCACCTTGAAGCTCTTATAAATGGGGTCCCCGTTATCTCAACTGCGAGTCACGGCCCCTCCGACTTCATGCTGGGCGAGCTCCGCGCTGGCTGGATTCCTGATACGGATGAGAACCAGATTTCAGAGGCGGTAGCCCGTTCCATTTCTTCGATTCAGGCTGCTGCTGGTGGCTATTGGTCGGCGGCGCGATCGATACTTCGAGACCGAGGTATTGCTCGATGTGCGGATCTTCTTTTGGGAGAATGATGAACTTACTTTGGATTTGCCAGGGCTTTGAGGAAACGTTTGCCCTGGGCGCATTAGTCCGTCGTCGGGGATTTGAGTCAGCATTTAGATCGGACGGCGTAAATTTCATTTCAGTCATACTTCGACGGAGGTCCTTCGCCCTACTTGAGCTGTTGAGCGTGCAGGGTAGAAGGACCGCTGACGGATCCGTATTAGGTGATGAGATTCGATCCTGTGACGCGATAGTAATTGAGGGCTTGGCGACTGCGGTCGCCTGTATAAGGAGAGTTAGGACCACCTTTAGTGGCCCGATTCATGTTGACGTTTGTGATAGTTGGATCCAACTGAGCAGCGTGGGTTTGGGTTCTGGATCTACGGTCCGCGCCGTCGTCGTTAGGCGCCTTAAGCTACTGGCCGCTAAGGCGGCGCTAAAATTTGTAAGCAATCTCGCCGATTCGGTTTCTTACATTTCTAAACGGGACTTGTCGGCGGATGAGGACTATATTTCACCTGCGGTAGCGAGATTTGTGATTCCCAACGGAGCCCCCATTTTTGAATTTACCGGCAAAGGGAAATGGAATCCAATCGGACCGCTGGTCGTCGTTGGGGATTGGGCCTATCCCCCCAATCGTCAAATGCTCCAAGAGACCATTCGTTGGTACATGCAATGCCTCACGCAAAAGGATATGTCTGGGCTGAACATAGTTGGTCCGAATCTTGTTGATGATATTCAGGTCCACGAATCGATAAACGTTATTGGATGGGTTGACGACATTACGACTGCCTATTCAGGAGTGAGTGCAGCGCTTGCTTTTGTATCTTCCGGGGCAGGTGTCAAGAACAAAGTGCTTGAGCCGTTGTCATTCGGCATTCCGGTCATTGCTACCAATGAGGCAATGAATGGGATTGATTGCGACGATTCGATGGTTCTTGAATATCGAGAGAATCTTGCAGTGTCCGAAGTGGATGCGTGGCTCGCTGGAGTTTCCAAGTATGGAGCTCGCGCCTTCATCGCACCCTCTTGGCAGCAAAACCTAGGGCCACTGTTATCCCATCTCGAGAGGCACAAATGATCGTTCTGACTGCTTTCGAGGCGGTGCCAGGCGCAGGAACTGAGGCGGGATTGGCATGGAATTGGGCACGCGCTTATGTTGCTGCGGGCCATGATGTAACGGTCCTAGCAAGCCGCCCGGCTGATGCTGACACTCCAGGAGAGACCTGGCGAGAGGCCGGGATCCGAGTCGAGTACTTGGGCGAATCGGTCCACGCAAGAATCCCTCAGTCTCCAGTCGATTTCATTTTGCGTTCGCGAGATTTTAGACGATGGACTACTGCCTGCGCGAATTGGCTGACTGTTAACGCAGACGCGATCACATCTGTTCACCATGTCAGCTGGGGTTCAGTGCGACTGCGGCCGCCCTTAACGAGGGTAAGGGAGCAAATCCCGACCATCTGGGGGCCGCTTGGCGGAGGGCAGTTGCCTAGGTTTTCCGGTCTCCTGCGGCGGAGTTTCGTTCATGAATTCTTTCGGACTTTGACCTTCCCGTTGGGGTGGTGGATGAGGAGGGTTGATTTTTCAGTCGGCCGGAAACCGTCCTTATCACTGGCCACAAACACTGCAACTGAGAAGTTCGTGCGGTCGCTTGGAATTGATGTGGTTCGACCGATGCTTGCGGACGGCATCGATTCGAACTTCATTGTGGAGTCGTCTGACAGGGTGCCTGAGGGTCCTCTTCGTCTTGTCTGGCTTGGACGGATGGTTGCTTCAAAACGCCCGGACATAGCCCTCGGAGTGGTAGCTGAACTAATTTCCCGCGGAGTTCCCGCTATCTTGACAATGATCGGAGATGGTCCGGAACGCGAGTACCTCCTGGCGAAGGCTCGTGAGCTGGGGATCTTGAGCTCAGTCCATTTTGTTGGACGAATTCCGTGGAATCAGACCTTTGACTTCTATGACAGTAGTCATTTTTTACTATTTACAAGCATGCGTGATTCGTCTTGTCCTGCTGTGCTAGAGGCGGCCGCGCGTGGTGTCCCGACTCTCTGTCTTCGCCATCAAGGAGTCGCGAGTCAGGTCCCGGAATCGGTTGCTTTCGGGCCTCGGAGGTTTGGGTCTTCTTCGGAACTTCAGGAGAAGCTTGCCGACCTAGCCGTCGCCTTCACCACCGATTCTGATGCATACAAAGCCGCAGTGAACAGTGCCATCTCATTTGCGTACACACAGACTTGGGCTAAGAAGGTAGCTCTTGTCCTCAATTCGATGGATAGCGTGACAGAGGGGTGAGCGTCGTCAAAATATTCGGAGTGCTAATTCGGTTGGAAGGTGGCGGTGCTGAGCGGAGCGTCGGCCGCATGGTGGATCCACTGGCGAGTCGCGGCATCGCACTCACCCGGTACGCGATTGATCCTGCCTGGCCGGGCGAAGAAGATGATCCTGATAGGACTCTCACCAGTACCCGACTTTCCGGGGTCCGGCGCTTGGTAGTGGCCTCACTCAATTTGGCCCGACTTGTGCGGCAACACCGGCCGGACGTGCTTCATCTTCATTGTGAGGCGCCTGAGATAGTGGGCTTACTCACCCGGATTCTCACGCCTGGACAGCGCTTCGGCTTGGTAGTTACTAATCACTCGATGGGGTCTTGGTCGGGTAGGAGGGCGCTTTTGGGTCACCTTGTTTCTCCTCTGCTAAAGGCGTTCGGAGCCGTGTTCGTCGATTGCTTTCAATCCGATCCTCCAGATGGCAGAGACCCCGTGATCTTCAACCCCATCGGCACATCCGAAGCTCTTAGAGTCACTCAAGGCGATGGTCCGAGGCTAGTCCTTATCGGTCGTCTCATCGAGAGTAAGAGGATTGATGCCGTACTGACTGCGGCTAAGCAGGCTGGCTGGCGTCACGGAATAGTCATTGTAGGGGCGGGCTATGCCCTCGAACCACTTCAGGAGGCTTCCGTGCGCCTAGGGATAGATGCTACGTTCACGGGACATCAAAGTGATCCATGGGCTTCGGTCCGGAGCACGGATATTTTTGTGACAGCGAGCGCATTTGAGGGCGAGCCATTGACCCTTATTGAGGCAATACAGCGCGAACTGCCAGTTTTAGCCAGCGATATTCCTGGGCACGTGCGAGTTTTGGGAGATCATGCTGGTATTTTCCGAAATGAACCTGAGCTGGTCGAAATATTGGCGCAGATCATTTCCGAACCTGGGCTAGCTACGAAATACAAGTTGGCATCGCGGAAGACTCATCAAATATTGGCGGATCGGGATCCAGAAAATATTGCAAGTCAGTGGGAATCTATATACTCGGGCACCCTGAGAACATCACGAAAATTTCGCTCAAAGGACGCCCGTTGACTCAGTGTTATTCCTGGAATAATTATGGCAACCTTGGGGACGATTGGATAGGTGAAGTTAGCAGGCAGTACTTTGACAATCCTGTTGGGGTTAGAGAAGTACGTAGCATGAATCCACTTTGGCTCGGAAGACACCGGCTTGTTCGGGAGGACCAGCATATGGCTAAAGGGAAGTTGGTTTTTTGGGGTGGCGGATGGATTGCTGGCGACCGACCGGAGTCCAAGACCATACGAAACTGGGTGCGCCACCTGAATGGGCCGATTAAGGAGGTCTTGGGTGTAGGACTTGGAATTGGGCCGTTCTTGAACTCGACGAAACGTCATCAGAGCGACATCGATCACTTCTTCGGGAAACTTTCCGGAAGAATCAGTGTCAGAACATCCACGGATCTCGAGCATATCCCTAACGGCCATTCAGCGATTCTCGGCTGCGATGTTGCACTCTTAGACAAACGATTCTATGGAGACCCCTCCTACTCAGGGAGCCAGAGTGATTATGTAATCTTTTCGTTCCCATCATATTCTTCCCACTGGGTTGCCTCGAGGCCATGGATGACAGAGCGTTGGTACTTGGACTATGTCCGGAACCTTGCTGAAGATGTCCGTCGGGAAAATCGGATCGTGTTTGCAGAATTTGACGAGGTTCGTGGTTCGATCAGCGATAGTTCATATTGGTCTCATTTGCCGGCAAAGGTCGTTCGTCTCAAATCAATGGATGAAGCGACCGCTCTCTTTAGCAACGCTAAGGCGGTTTATGCTGGCCGCCTACACGCGGCAATTTTGGGGGCGGTCATTGGTAATCCGACGCTAGCTCTCGCTTATCATCATAAGTTCGGTGTTACGGCGGAACTGGGTATTCCTAGTATGGGGCTCACACGCGAGCCAACGAATCTTGGCGCACCAGTGTCGGCGGACCTGTCCATTCTGGATAGGGTGCGGCAGCGAGGGCTGGTAGGACTTACTGAGGTCGGAGTGCTGTCGGCAAATGATTCTTGAGCATGATTCCGTAAATTCGGCACCCAGACGTTCCGTTCCAGAGAAGCTTGCGAGAGCCGGCATGGTGCTGGTTAGTACCTCAATTTGCGTCCCAGGGTTCATGGTGTCATTCCCCCAGGTGGCTTCTCTGTCGACAGTCACCATAGCCGTATTCGTCGCGGGTATCGTGCTTCTCATGGCTGCTTTTGTTACAGCCTGGAGCGAAGGCCTCGTCCCTCATAGGCGGCCGTGGTTCGTAGTACTGGCCCTGGCGACAGAGTCCCTTTTGCCTTTTGTAAGCCCCGACGTGAGCTATCCGGGCCAGAACGCTCAGTGGGTACTCGCGCACGTAGCTCTAATTGCAATGATTTTTTGCGCCCAGTTCTTCTCTCCTCAATTTATAGGTGGAATATTGCGTGCCGGGCTCATGGGTAGCCTTCTCACTCTTTTGGGTGGGGCAAATGCGCTCTCCGTTGATGAGCGAAGTTTGTTCCTTCTTGATGGAAGGCTGAGAGGCGTCTACGGACACCCAAATATTACAGGTATGGTTGCAGTGATTGCCCTGTTGCTTGCAATTGGGAACTCTCGATGGAAGAAAGTTGATGTGGTGCTTTCGGTCGCGGTGATTGCGTCGGCGGTTTCACTAACGTCACTGGTCGCTGCCGCGCTCGGACTCGCAGCCTGGTCCTTGCGGTCTCTGCTCGCGCGCAGAATTGCTTGGGTTGTTGGTCTTGCCTCCTTATTTGTTCCAGCGTTGGCGGTTGTCATGCTGGGCCCGCGCTTAGACCCGGCTCTGCTGACTGGGCGGGCGGCGGCGTGGGAGTGGGTACTCGGGCTTCAGATTCCTGTGGTTTCTGGACTAGGTATAGGTTTGTTTGATTCCCTAGGTGCGGGTAAGTTTGTGCAGTGGTTCCATGCGCATAATCAATTCATCATGGATTTTTCGACCGGCGGCCTGCCCCTTGCCGGCCTGACTCTGGGCATATTGGCTGTTCTAGGGTTCTGGGCGGCCTCGACACGGGATAGACGCCCGTTTGTCATGTGGTTCGTGCTGATTCTGCAGTGTTTTACGGAAGTGCCGCTCTGGCTTGGCTATCCAAATGGAACCCTGCTTTCAACCTCAATTATCATCTTGCTCATACTTGGGCTCGAAGTAAACCTTTCCAAGTCTCAAACTGGATTGCGAACCCAATCGTTGTCCACTACAGGTCGGCGGTAAACAGAATGAGGCATTTGTCCACCAATGCACCTAAGCGATCTGGGGTGTCGGGTGCAGCATCCTACGTTACCGGCATACTTCTATCGACCGGATCAACATATCTGTTATTTGTCTGCTTTTCTTTCAACTCTCCCCCAGCGGCTGTTGGCGGGTTTGCACTCTGGGCGAGTTGCGTGGCGGTCATTTTGCAATTTATCGATGGTGTTTCTGCGCAGCGGATCGCTCAAGTTCGATCGGAATTGGCGAGTTATGCTGAAGACGTCAGTCGGGGTGTTAATTACACGAACCGCGGGCGTTTGCTGATACTGCTTATTGTTGCCGTACCCATAGGCGCAATCGCGTTCAATTTTTCCCCCAGCCTTGGGTTGGGTTTGTTCACAATTTTGGTTGGTCAGGGAGCATACTCCTTCTGTCTGAGCGCCAGGATCTTCGATCCGACTCCCGGGTCGCTGTTGCGGTTGCAAGTAGTAAATTGTATTGTCTATTGTTTAGCGGCAGCCGCGGTCTGGGTGATCCCCGTCGACTTTACTTCTGATGAGTTGCTGCTCATTAGTGGTTGCGCATCTCTTTTTTCGGCGATTCCTTTTATTGTTCGTGACATTATTGATCGGTCATCGATATCGCTGGCGGTTAGCGATGAATTCAGATTGATTTACATATCGGACAAATGGACTCATCTTGGCGCGCTGTGTGCTTATCAAGCCGTTAATGCGTGCGGGACTGCGGTGGACACACTTCTAACTGGGTTGGGTGGCCTTCAGACGGCCGCAGACTATCAGCTTATTAAGAGGCCAATGCTGGCGCTGGGTAGCCTGAACATAGCATTGGGCCAATATTCAATGAACAGATATTCGCTCCAAGGAACTGCTGGTTGGAAGCGTTCGCTGTGGTTTATCTCGCCTGTGATGGTAATCTGGCCGACCTTCGGAGTGATCGGGTTGGTGATTGTCAGTTGGATTACTCCAGCCGGATACCAGCTTTCCTTCGAAGGCGGCATCCTCCTCGCGTTGTCGTTTGCAATTGGAGCTTTGCTGCAGGTCACGGGCACGATAGTTTTGGTTCAAAAGAGGACTGGTGTACTTCTTTTTTCTTCGGTCGTGAGGGTCTTCTTTTTGGTAGGAATTGCTGTCTTTTCGGTTCCCGCGATGGGCGTTGCCGGGATTGCGTTTGCGTTGGTGCTTGCAAATGGTGTGCTTTTAGCTCTCCACCTGATGTTCTTGGCGGCCGGGAAAAGGGGTGGACAGATTACTTCAATACTCCTCGGCGAGGAGGCCGGATCAGCAGATAGTGTGGTGAGCTAATGTCCGTGCCGTTTGCGTTCATAATGCTGTCGCGACTTGTTCACCGGCCTGAACCAGGTTTGTTTTCGATTAGGCGTATCATCATGCCATGAAGGTTTTGGTTACTGGGGGCGCTGGCTACATCGGTTCACACACAACATATTGCCTGCTTCGGGCGGGGCACGAGGTGGTGGTCTTTGACAACCTGGTGAACTCTAGTGCCGCATCATTGGATCGTGTGCAAGATCTGGCGGGTCGATCGATTGACTTCCGTCGCGGGGATCTCCTCGACCCTGATGCCATCGAAAGGGTTCTCGGCGAGGCTGCATTCGACGCCGTCGTGCATTTCGCTGGACTCAAGGCAGTCGGCGAGTCGGTCCAGAATCCATTGATGTACTACCGGAATAACGTCGTGGGAACGCTCAACCTATTGGACGCGATGGAAAACGCTGCTGTTCGGACTTTGGTGTTTAGCTCTTCGGCCACCGTATACGGGGCTTCGAGTGACATGCCGTTGTTGGAAGAGGCGCCGATAAATGCAACGAATCCATATGGGCGTACGAAACAGCAGATCGAGGATATTTTGACCGATCTGACGGCTTCCGACCGAAGATGGAGCGTGGCGCTCCTTCGCTACTTCAATCCGGCTGGCGCCCACGAGTCGGGGCGTATCGGCGAGGATCCACAAGGGGTTCCCAACAATCTCGTGCCATTCGTGGCTCAGGTGGCCGTCGGCCGTCACGAAAAAGTGAGGGTGTTCGGTAAGGACTACCCGACACCGGACGGTACGGGTGTTCGTGACTACATCCACGTCATGGATCTTGCTGAGGGCCATCTTGCTGCCCTGCAATTCCTGAATTCTGCTACCGGCATTTTCCGCTGGAACTTAGGTACTGGCCGCGGCTCGTCTGTGCTTGAAGTAATTCAGAAGTTCAGTGAGGCTGCGGGATGCGCTATACCCCATGAATTCGTGGATAGGCGGCCGGGCGACGCGGCTGTCAGTTACGCTGATCCCTCTGCGGCGTTGGCGGATTTAGGGTGGTCCGCCGACCGCGACCTTGCCCAGATGTGCCATGACCATTGGCGGTGGCAAAAGTCTAATCCGATGGGTTATTCGGAGGCTCTAGGGACTCCGTAGCCCCCAGAGGACACTGACGTCCTACCGCGTATCCAGATCCTCGAACACCAAAAACGTCTGCGTGTCCTGCACCCCTGGCATCGACTGCAGCTGGTCGAAAATGACCCTGCGCAAGTGAATGTTGTCGGTGGCGCGGACCAGTAGGATGACGTCGAAATCGCCTCCCACCAAAGCAATGTGCTGTACTTCTGGGATGAGCCGAAGCTCTTCACGGAGCTCGCGCCAGGAATGCTGTTGCACCTTGAGCGTGACGTAGGCTGATGACTTCAGGCCGGCCTTGATGGGGTCCACCAGCGCGGTGAACTTAGTGAGCACGCCTTCGCCTGTCAGCCGTGAAATTCTCGAGTACGCGTGCGCCCGGCTGATGTGGACATTCTCCGCCACCTGCGTCACCGACATCCGGCCGTCCCGCGTCAGTTCGGCAATGATGTCCCTGTCCACTTGGTCAAGAGGAACCTCTGCCTGATCCGCTTCGACCTCGGCCATTGCACCTCCAATTCGTCCACAGTGTGGGTCCGTTATCCAGCTCACATTTGCAATCTGTCTTCCAGACTAAAGGTTTCTAGCAAGCTTTTCCATGATTCTGGCCAGGGCTGGATACGAAACTTCTCGAGGGAACATACTGGTGACAAATAGTGGATACAGAAGGACGGACCAATGACGATCTCCGCGGACCATGAGGCCCAGGGTCTGGCTGACGCTCGGCCGGACGACACAGAGGCAAACGACCAAGCTTCCGAAGTGCGGCGCAAGTTCGGCATCAGCGTCGAAGACTACATGCTGCCCGCCCGCCACCAGATTCAGATGGTGGATCCCTCTGGCGTGCTCAAGCCTGAAGCCGAGCAGGGCACGGAGCCCGGCCACGAATATCCGATCCCCGGCGATGCCGAACTCATGGCGGCTTACGAACAACTCGTCGTCGGGCGCCGTGTCAATGACCAGAACTCCGCCCTGGTCCGGCAGGGCCGCATGGCTGTTTACCCGTCCAGCCACGGCCAGGAGGCGTGCCAGGTGGCCGCGGCTCTGTGCCTCAGCGAAGGCGACTGGCTGTTCCCCACCTACCGTGACGCCGTAGCGGTTATGTCCAGGGGAGTCGACCCGGTGGAGACCATGACCATCTTCCGCGGTGACTGGCACAGCGGCTACGACCCCACCAAGCACAAGGTGGGTATCCAGTGCACGCCGCTGACCACCCAGCTGCTGCACGCCGTCGGAGTTGCCCATGCCGCCAAACTGCGCGGCGAGGACACCGTGGTGTTGGCAATGTGCGGCGACGGTGCCACCAGCGAAGGGGACTTCCACGAAGCCCTGAACTTCGCAGCGGTCTTCCACCTGCCTGTCATCTTCTTCGTACAGAACAACAAGTACGCGATTTCGGTGCCTCTGAGCCAACAGTCCGTGGCACCGTCGCTGGCGCACAAGGCGGTTGGCTACGGCATGGCCGGTGAGCGCGTTGACGGCAATGACCTGGTCGCGTTGCTCGCAGTGCTGGACCGCGCCGTCAAATTGGCCCGCGAAGGCTCGGGGCCGCTCCTGATCGAGGCCCACACGTACCGCATGCAGGCCCACACCAACGCCGACGACGCCACCCGCTACCGCGAGGACAGCGAAGTGGCCGAGTGGACCGGCAAGGACCCCATCAGCCGCATGACGGCGTACCTCACCGATCGTGGACTGCTCGACGACGACGGTTCCACCCGGATCGCAGCAAAGGCCGAAGCCATTGCGTCGCAGCTTCGCGAAGGCCTGGGTGAGGACGTCCCGGTAGATCCGCAGAACCTCTTCCGTTACGTCTTCTCCACACCCACTCCGCAACTGAAGGAGCAGTCCGCCCTGCTCGCCGACGAACTCGCCCGTGAGGCATCCAGCCGGAAGGAGGCAGGCAAATGAGCCCCGCCGTCACCACATCCTCTGAGGCCACCGAGCACGCCGCAACCGGTGACGTCAGCTCCGCCACCGCCAGTGCGGCAGCCAGCGCAGCAGCAGTCGCTGAAGCTTCCGGTCCGCAGACGGTCACCATGGCCAAGGCGCTCAACACCGCGATGGCGGACGCCATGGAGGCCGATTCTTCCGTTCTGGTATTCGGTGAAGACGTTGGCCGCCTGGGTGGCGTCTTCCGGATCACCGACGGCCTCATGGCCAGGTTCGGAGAACAGCGATGCTTCGACACCCCGTTGGCCGAGTCCGGCATCGTGGGCATGGCCGTCGGCATGGCCATGAATGGAATGCGTCCCGTGATTGAGATGCAGTTCGACGCATTCGCGTACCCTGCCTTCGAACAGATCGTCAGCCACGTCGCCAAGATGCACAACCGGACCAAGGGTGCCGTGAAGCTGCCCATGGTAATCCGCGTCCCATATGCCGGCGGGATCGGCGGTGTAGAGCACCACTGCGACTCGTCCGAGTCCTACTACGCCCACACTGCAGGTCTGAAGGTCTTCACGCCAGCGACCGTAGCGGACGGCTACCGCATGCTCCGCGAGGCCATCGATTCCGACGATCCCGTCATGTTCATGGAACCCAAGAAGCTCTACTGGTCCAAGGACCAGGTGGACCTGGGCGCACTGCGGGCCGAACACGCCACGAACGCTGCGACAGGATCCAGCAGCGAGGGGCGCGCCGCCGTCGCGCGTCCCGGCACTGATGCAACGCTCATCGCCTACGGACCCTCGGTCCCGACCGCACTTGCCGCCGCGGCTGCGGCCGCTGAAGAGGGCCGCTCCCTTGAAGTGATCGATGTCCGTTCGATCGTGCCCTTCGACGACGAAACCGTCTGCGCCTCCGTGCGCAAGACCGGCCGAGCGGTTGTTATCGCTGAGGCTCACGGATTCGCCTCCGTATCCTCCGAGATTGTGGCCCGGGTACAGGAACGTTGCTTCCACTACTTGGCCGCACCCATCCGCCGCGTGACCGGATTCGACGTCCCGTACCCGGCTCCGAAGCTGGAGCACTACTACTTGCCAAGCGTCGACCGCATCCTCGACGCCGTTGACGACCTTCAATGGGAGAACTGACCATGAGCGCAGAAATGCAGGTGTTCCTGCTTCCGGATCTGGGCGAGGGCCTCACTGAGGCTGAACTCGTCAACTGGCTTGTGGCCGTCGGCGACGAGATCCGCGTCGACCAGCCTATCGCCGAGGTTGAAACAGCCAAGTCCATGGTGGAGGTGCCTTCGCCGTACGCGGGCATCGTCGCCGTGCTCCACGGCGAGGCCGGTCAGACGCTCGACGTCGGGAAGCCGCTGATCTCAGTGGCTCCGGTTGGTGCTTCGCTTGCGGCTAAACCCGAGGCTGTGGAAGAAAAGGTCCCCGAGGCGCCCGCTGCTTCCTCAGCTGCCGAGAGCTACCGGACCGAAGAGAAAGCCGGATCCGGGAACGTCCTCATTGGCTACGGCACATCCGGAGGTGGCGAGGCTCGCCGCACTCGGCCGCGGAAGACGTCTGCTGGTTCTGCCGTTGCGGTGACCTCGGAGCCCGACTTTGCCGAACTCTCGTTGTCCCGCACGCGGATTCCAGGGAAGCTCTCTGCCGTGATTTCCCCCTTGGTGCGGAAAATGGCCCGCGACCATGGGGTCTCGCTGGACGCCGTGCCCGGGTCGGGGGAGAGCGGGCTCATCCTGCGTCGCGACATTGAGGCCGCCATCGGCGGGACCACGCGCGAGGCCGCGCCGGTTGAGGCACCGGCCGTTGTCCAGTCTTCCACGGGAGTCCAGGATGCCCGTACCGGCTTGACGGTGGCTTCGCGCACTCCGGTCCGCGGGATACGGAAGGCTGTTGCGGCGAATATGACCCGCAGCCGTTCCGAGATCCCGGAAGCAACTGTCTGGGTAGACGTTGACGCCACCGCCCTCCTGGAGATGCGTGCAGAACTCAAGAAGCGCGATCCGCATGGCGCTCCGGGGCTGCTCGCGTTCATCGCACGTTTTGTCACAGCTGGGTTAAAAAAATTCCCCGAGCTGAACACCCGGTTCGTCACGGCTGAGGATGCGGCCGGCGGTGAAATGCAAGAGATCATCGCTTTCGACGGCATCAACCTTGGCTTCGCCGCACAGACGGACCGCGGACTCGTGGTTCCTTCAGTCCGCAACGCCCACCTGTTGAACGCACGCGAACTCGATACCGAAATCCGCCGGCTCACCGCCGTTGCACGCGACGGCAAAGCAACCCCGACCGAGCTGGCCAGCGGCACCTTCACCCTGAACAACTACGGCGTGTTCGGCGTCGACGGTTCCGCCGCGATCATCAACTACCCCGAGGTGGCAATGCTCGGCGTGGGCCGCATCATCGACAAGCCTTGGGTAGTGGACGGGCAGCTCGCCGTCCGCAAAGTCACCGAGCTGACGCTCGCCTTTGATCACCGGGTTTGTGATGGCGAAACGGCTGCGGGGTTCCTGCGGTACGTTGCAGACGCGATCGAGAACCCAGGGACGGTGCTGGTGGATTTGTAAGGGGGCCCACATAAGTAGGGCCACTTTGGCGGCCCTACTTATCGATGTTGACGTTCAGCAGTCAGGGTGGATCGCGACCTTGACGAAGGCAGCCGTCTGATAGAGGTACTGGTATGCCCACGAATAGGTTGGGTCGGTCAAAGAGAAGAGCGGCAAGTCCATCCGGTCGGCGACCATGTGCAGATCCCCTGAGTAGCAGCGACCTACGATCACTCGGGCCCTGGTCACATGGAACTGAGCCGTCAGGACGTTCGCGCTCTTCCAGCCATACTGGTCCGAGACGTCTTTTAGCGCCCTTGCTTCGCCCTGTGTAGTGAAAGGATAGGGCTTGAAGCAGATGACCCGGTAAGACCGGTGATCCCCACAAATGCTCGCTTCGAATCTGCCGTATTGATCTATTGGACTTGAAACCGCAAGTGTGGGCGCATATCCCTGCTGCATCAGCTGTTCGGCATAACTGATGCGTTGATCGGGCGGCCCCAGCACGAACAGCACATCAGCGTGCTGCGGTTCGTCAGCGGGCGGGGCTACGTATAGAAAGATTCCGGCAACGGCCCAAACGATCGCCAAGGCTGCAATGACAGCAAACGACCGAAAGAACAGACGCTTCTTTCGGGTAGGTGGTTTGGCCTGAGTTTCGTGATCGCGGAGAAGGGTCATACCGTCCTCTAAGCAATGCGGGGATGTGGGCGGCAGCGCTGCACTGGATCCAAGACTACTATCTGCCGACACAGAGACCCATCGGCGACCTCATGGAAGGCTCACCCGGAGGACGACGTTGTCGCCATCCGCGCCGAGTGTTACTTCCTTGGACAGAGCCTGAAGCGTCGTCATCCCGAGACTGGGGCGGACCGGGCCTCGGAGCCGGCCCGGGGAACTGATGGAGATGTGAATAGCTCCGGTGTCCGTTGCCGCTCGTGCCGGGTGCGGCGCGTGGGCCGACATTGTGACCCGGACATTGTTTCGCTCGCCGTGGCGGATGGCGTTGGTGAAACCCTCTGAGAGTACTTCGATGACTGCCTCAGCCCGGGCGGGGTTCTCGTCGCACGAGGCCCACACCCCAGGGTCGATGTCGCATGCCAGTTTCAGCACGCGCCCCCATGTACTCAGCAGGTCCTGGATACTCGATGCTGCGCTCCCTCCCTGCCCGGGCGACTCGTCCAGGATCTCACTCTGCGCCGTAGCCACAGCACGCGACAGGATGTCCCTCACGTCCTGTGGGGCAAGATCCTCTTCTGGTTCGTTCCATCCGGAGGCAGTCAAGGCTAGGGCGCCCGAAACCAGGTTTCCCTGGAGCTTGGTGTGCAGAATCCTGGCGACCCTCCGGCGGGTGTGGAGCAGCTTTTGGTGAGCGCGGTCGGCAAGCTTGAGTTGCTCGTTCAGCGAGCGTGCCAGCCTGACCTCATGCCGCCGTCGTTGGCGTTCGGCAGCTCGAAGAACCGCCACAGTGAGCGCAGTCAGGGGATAGGCCCAGATGGCGGACCAGTAGAAGAAGGGGGCATAGCCGAACGCGTTCTGCAGTAGGCAGGTCACCGACGCGGAAACCGCAGCCGTGCCCGCGTAGCAGAGGGTCATGGCGGAAATTCGCCGCAGGGGACTGGTGATCCTCCGTACCGTCCGGGCCGTCGCGGCGTTCCCGACGAGCAGGATGGCCCCGCCGAGAACCCATTGAACCAGCAGGAAGAAGAAGTTGTATTCCGTTAGTAGGCGCACTGCGATGAGTGATTCGAAGAGCAGGACAGGCAATGCGACCGGCGCAGCCTGGATCAAATGCGCGAGTCCCGGGGTACTTTCTGCATGGGAAGGCGGCCGCGGAGGGGCTGTCTCATGCGGTCAAGGGGTGTGGTCGTGGAAGAGTTGGTGGCTCATCGGGCGGACGACGTCATCCGAGATCGTCCGCAGCAGGCCTGAGGCCTCGGATCTGTCGAGGGTTGTCACCATCCGGGCAGTGAGGACCGTGTCAAGACGCTTGGAGAGTTCGGTGACATAGTCGGAGTGGATCGAGCGCAAGCGATGCTCATCGAATCCGAGCTGCGCCTCGAGCGCAGCCTGAGCAGCGCGGAGCCGGCGTTCAAGCACGGCGTGCCCGCGGATGGAGTCTGTCAGCATCGCGATCGCGGAGAGGAAGACCAGTGCAGCCCCGATGTTGATGAGGACGCGGGCCCAGAGATCTTCGCTGAGGTCCGCGATATTCAGGGTCCGCGAGGACCAAGCCACCAGGAGAGGGCGGCAGGCCCCCAGGAACGCGAAGGTGCCGAACGCCGTCGTGATTCTGCCTTTGAGGCTCGGCCGTGCCGTGATCAAGGGGCGAAGAAGTATCCCCAAAAGACCAAGCACGACGTGCACGAAAAACACGATCGCCGTGCCGGAACCTTCCGCAGCCAGCGTGACCGATCCCGTCCCAGCCAGCGTGATCGATCCGGCGAACATGTTCATGACCGTAAGCGCCAACGGAAGTGTCAGAAGCCACGACCAGAGGCTCAGGGCATTGCGACCGCCGATACCCCGGGCCCAGAGCGCAGGGGAGCGGCCGCTCATTTTTCGCTGTCGGCAGGGGCCGGCAACCCAAACGTGCGCGCGTACAGCGTTGCCGCGGCGACCCGCGGATTGACGCCCGGACTTCGGTTCAGGCCAAGGGCCTCGAACGTGCGTGAAACGGCCTTCTCCACGGAGCGCATGCTGCTTCCCCGTTGTTTGGCGATTTCAGCGTTCGACCAGCCCTCCGCGATCATTCGCAGGATATCCAGCTGGACGCGGGTCAGCGCGCCGATCTTCGCGGCGTCCGACGCCACAGGGGGAGTCACGCTGACGGGAAGCTCCGCGAGGGTCGAGTTCACTGCACTGATGAGGCCGTCCACAGAGTCAAGGGACGTCTTGTTGACGAAGGTTGACCCCGCCGGCAACTCGGAAAAGGGAGCTTCCGACGGATAGTTGGTAAGGAAAACGATGGCGCACCCGGGGGAGAGCGATTTCGCGACGTGCGCCAGTTCGACGCCGTTGGGCCGGGTTCCCAGATCGATGTCAGTCACAAGAACATCGGGATCGACGGTGGCGAACATCGACAGCGCCTCGGACGCCGACGCGCAGTCATGCACTTCGAAGTCCGCGCCCCTCAAGGCATCAGCGACCAGCCCCCGCATGAATGGCTGATCTTCGACAACCAGCACCCGCCGAACCCACCCCATAGCCCCCATGGTTGAAGGCTATCCGAGCACGCCCATTGATTCACCAGCAGTGCCGGTTGTTTACGCCTCAGGATGGATTACGACGGCGGTGCGCTCGCGTTACGTTTCGCGACGCCGTCTGCCGGAGGCGTCTGCCTCAGTGGCGGAGGGCAATCGTGACAACGAAAATTGTGGCGGCAGCCAAAATCGCTAAGCCAACGTAGGACAGCTGCCGCTGAAACCTTTTCCGACGCTCGCGTCGTTCATCCCTGGCAAGATATCCCGTTCTGAAGTTCCCCATGCCGGGAGGATATCGCCGCTGAGTTTCCGGTTGCCTTCCGGGTTCGGTTATTGCGACCGGATTCGAAACCCCCTACCCGTCCTTCCCATCGTTGTTGAGAAGGTCCGGGATCTGGTTTCGAAGTAAATGTGCTGCGATGCCCAGAGCTACGAGTGATGCGCCCAGTGGGGCAAGCCCGAAGCGCACGACTGAACCGATGAAGCCTGTCAGCCATAGACCGACGCCCGCGCCGGCCCCGCCTTGGAGGGAGAAAAGCAGCGAAAGTAAGTTTGTGGCCAACGTTTCGAAGATGACTCCGCCCGCGCAGACAATGACGCCAATAATGAGCAGCCGGTTTCTCACCTGGGTAAAAATATGTGGTGTTTGCAATTGAAGCTCCTATTAAACGGTCTCCTCCATTCGCCCCTTAGCTAATTTTCACGGCCGGGAGGGGATCAGGAACGGACGTTCCAACAGACAGTGACGAGAACAGAATTACAATGTTCATCACCAGAGCGGCCAGACTGACTAAGAGTGCTATGCGGTACGCGTGCTGACCGGTGCAGCGCTGACCGGCATTAGCCCACACCAACGCAAGCACGGACAGCGCAGCCCCCAGAAGCGGGAGCAGGACTGCCAGGACGCCCCCAATAACCCCGACAATTATGCACAGTCGGGAAAACAGGAGACCCCTTTCGGTACCGTTTAGGTACGCGGTCATTTTGAAACTCCCTGTCCTAATAGATCTCACTAGAGTTCAGGAAGCCGGCTCGCGGTAGGCGTGCACCATCGGATCCGTGCGATCGAGCTCGGCTGCGAGTACACGTGCAGCCTTCTCCTTCCGATAAAGAACTACTTCATTGAAGCCATAGGGAATCAAGGCAAGCAACGGAAGAAGGATTCGAAGCGACAGGTCCCAAACACCCATCCAAAGCGGCGCCAGGGATGCAGCAAAGATCAGCTGGTGCACCCAGCGGTACCATTTCACGATTGCCTTCTCTCAGAAGCCGCAATCCCGAAAGAAAGGCATGCAGAAGCTGGGGCAAAGATACGTAGACGTCGCAAGGGAAACTCCTATTCATATAGGTGCCCCCGCGACCCACAGCTTGCAAGAAATCATACGATCTTTTTGCCTTTGTTGGAAGGGAATTTCGAGCAAAAACTCGTCTTACGTGAGTTCTTAAATTTGCATTTAAAAAGGAGGATTAGCGTAGTCGGCTGTGGTTAGGTTTCTCGATCTACGCTTGGCTGATCACTCGCCGTTCCCCGGAAGGACACGGGCTGAAGCCTTCCGGCGGCCCGCGTGGGGGACTAGTATGCCGGAATGAAAGTTACGTTGCTCCGTGGGGAGGGCGATGGCTGGCCCGATTGCCCGCATCAATTCGTCGGTCGCTGCAATGATTGCCAGGATGCTGACCGAAATTCGAGTGGTGAATCGGGTGGCCATGAGCCCGCGGGCCCCAGCGAATAGTCGGCCGTGCAGCCTCCGAGGGGTGTTCTTCGTCCGGTACTTGCTTCGAAATGGGTAGGGGGAATCCATGCGGATTACCGTGATTGGACGGGGGCGCGTCGGCGGCGCGCTGGCGCGACGCTGGACGGCTGCAGGTCACGACGTGACTGCGCTAGGCCGGGACGGTGGTGATGCCAACGGCGCCGATGTTGTGGTGGTCGCCATTCCGGGAGACTCGATCGGCGTCGGCTTGGCCAAGATTGCCGGCCTTAGCGGTCAGGTGACGATCGATGCCAGCAATACCTTCGGCGAGCGGCCGGCGGGCTACGACTCGATCGCCCAACAAGTCAAAGCGATTGTCGGCGGGCCCACCGCAAAGGCCTTCAACACCAACTTCGCTTCAATCTATGACGCCGTCGATGCTGAGCCAATGCCACCCGGAACCCTCTTCGCGTCGGACGCCGATGCCCGCGAGGCGACCGAGCGACTCATCCGGGACGCGGGATTCGAGCCGATACATCTTGGCGACCTGGGCAAGGCTCCGCTGCTGGAAAGTCTCATCACCCTGACGTCGACGCTGGACAGGGGAGAACTCGGTCCGTTCTTCTATCGCTTCCACCGCCCAGGCGAACTGGCGGCACGCCTAGGGCTCAAGTAAAGCTGAGGGGCGCGGTGATGCACTCTAGGAATGCTGCTCCCGGTAAGCGTGCGCCATGGGATCCTTACGATCGAGCTCGGCTGCGCGTGCACGCGCAGCCTTCTCCCTCCGGTAAAGAACTACTTCATTGATCACGTACGAAACCAGAACCACCGATGGCAAGAGGATTCGAAGCCACAGGTCCCAATTGCTCATAAAAAGGATCGCCAGGGACATCATAAAGATCGGCGGATGCGCGTAGCTGTACCATTTCACGATTGACCCCCGCTGACATTCTCCGGTTTTACGTAAGGTCCGTGCTTGCGCGCCCATCCGAAACAGCCGATAAAAAGGGCCGCTGCAAGGACCGGAACGAGGTACCAGCCGAGTTCGCTCCCCCGGAGCAAAAGTGCAGCATTGAATGTGATGATGGCGCTGAACACAGGGAACGGTGCGGCCATTGCCCCAGACCGAATCACGTCGCGCCGCCATTGACCGTACAGGGCCGCGGTCGCAAGAAACCCCGCCATGAGGCAACCACCCAGAACGAGAAGGAGCGGAACAGGAGCGAACCCGACCACGATTACCGTCGCGCCGAGCAACGCACTCAAAGTCAACCAGTATCTAGATCGCATGGTCATTAGTCTCTTGCCCGCCATTTCAACAGCTCATATTGAAGTCGATGATAGCGCCGCCAACCGCGAACCCTGCGGCGCAAAAGAAGGCCGCTACTGGAAAGGGCGCAAATGCGCCGCAAGTCGTCACGTTTACAGCAAACCAAGCCCAGAAGGCAGCCCACGCTGACGGGCACCGGGGAAGAGCTCCCAGACCTTTCGTCTGCATTGTGTTCTGCTGTTGCGCAATCATCTCTATGTTGAATGCATCACGTTCAAGGACCTGAACTCTAAACTCGAGAAGGCCCTCGTCCATCATCTGAGTAAACCCTGTCAGGGCATCCGCCGGCATCAAGGAAGCCAGCCCGTCAACCTGCTCGTTCAGTCGCAACCCCGTAAAAGACGTCAGATACGCCATCGTCTTGGGGGAGTGTAAGACTAACTTCTTTCGTGCCTCGAAACCGGAAGGGTCAGCGCTTCTTACGTTCTCGGTTGCCCTCGTCGCAGCAAGCTTCGCTGTCGTATCCGGAGCGTATACTATCCTGCTCAGACCGATAGCACGGTCGTCAGACTTTTTTTCGATGGAAGTCGCTCGATTACTCTGAACCGTGGCGGCCATGGCAGCATTTGGTGCGAAAATCGCCACCGAGACAAGGCAAGCAATTGCCATTCGTAGCAGGTTCCGATTCTTCACAATGTCCCCAACCTGTTGGATTCCGAAACAGGACAGGACGGCCCAGAAGTGCTCAGATCCCACTCGGCACGGAGCCTCAAAGGGATGCGACCGTATTGCGTCCTGTTCTCTATGAATTTGGATCTCTAACAGGATCGGCGCCGGTCCTTAGGTTCAGAATAAGTGCCGGCATCTGCCACTGACTATCCGGTGGACAAGAAATGAGTGGTTGTTTTGGAAAATTGAGTGTTCGAACGGCAATTTCTGTGAGTTCTCCACCTGGACACTCAGTAGTCCTCCTCGTTCAATCACATTGAACGAGGGGGAATATTGAACACCCCTACTGCAGCTTGAACAAATTGTGCGTCGCCGGACCCTCCAGCAGCTTGCCCGCGGCCGAGTAACGCGAGCCGTGCAGCGGGCAGTCCCAGGACTTCTCGGCGTCATTCCAGTGCAGAATTCCGCCCAGGTGCGCGCATTCCGCGGACACCCTGCACACCACGCCATCCACTTTGCAGATGGCCGCAGGCTTCCCGTGGAAAAGTCCTGTGACGCCCGTGCCCTCGGCGGGGTCGGTTTCCTCCGTGATGGCCGGTTTCTCCTTCAGGGCTGCCTTGTCCCGGTAGTTTTTGCCGGGTTGCAGGTTCCTCGTATCGCACCAGCCATTCAACTTGACTGCGCGGCGCCATGGAACCAACGCGACCTAGGTGTTCCGTGGAGCTTGACATCTTGCTGGTTGGACATGAATATTGTGCTAAATGGTTTTAGCCAAGGCTTTAGCCCGCCTCTTCGGGCAACTCTTCGGATATAGACAAGGAGTTCTTCATGCTTTCGATCGCTCCCCGGCGCCGAGATTTCGATGCGACGCGCAAGCAGGTGTTCGCCCGATGACATTCGCAAAAGACGACCACTGGGTGTGGGATTTCTGGATCGCCGACGATGGCGAGGCATACCATCTCTACTACCTACAGGCCCCGAAATCGCTCGGCCACCCCGACCTTCGACACCGCAACGCATCCATCGGCCATGCCACCTCCGCGGATCTGCGTACTTGGCGGGACCACGGCACGGTCCTCGTCCACGGAGGACCGTCGGAACCGGATGCCTCGGCAACCTGGACGGGAAGTGTCGTGCGTGGCGATGATGGGCTCTGGCGGATGTTCTACACCGGTTCGAGATTCCTACGTCCGGACGCCATCACTAATATCGAGACCATTTGCGTAGCGGTTTCTCCCGACCTGCACGCCTGGCACAAGTCCGCTGACTTCGCCCTGAATGCTGATCCGCGCTGCTATGAAACCTTGGACGACGGCGTCTGGCACGAAGAGGCTTGGCGCGACCCTTGGGTATTTCAGAGCCCGTCGGGATCCTGGCATATGCTCATCACTGCCCGCGGCCGGAATGGACCAGACAAACGAAACCGGGGCGTTATCGGATATGCGCGTTCCGACGACCTTGAAAACTGGAGTGCGGGCACAGCACTGACAGGAAGTGCCGGGTTCGCTCACCTCGAAGTTCCCCAGATCGTCGAGCTGTCCGGGAGCGACTGGCTGCTTTTTTCGTGCGACGGGAGTCATCTCGCCGGGCCGCGGGCCGGGCTACCAGGCGGAATATGGCTCGCTCCGGCAGCCTCCCCGCTCGGTCCCTTCGACCTCGACCAGGCCAGCCTTCTGGCAGACGAGCGCCTCTACAGTGGTCGGATCGTGCATAACCGTTCAGGGCGTCCGTTTCTTCTTGCCTTCGAGAACCTTTCCGGTACGGGTGACTTTGTCGGGCGCATTTCCGATCCGCGCGAGGTGGAATGGGATGGTCGGGCTTTTGTACTCGCCTCAGAACCTCAAGAGAGGCCGGCCGTTAGGTGATGCAGACACAAGGAACCGTCGCACCTGGGTACGAGCCGGTGGCCGAAGCTTTCACCCGAGCATTCGACGGCCGTCCAACCATGGGCGCGGCCCTGGCCGTTCTCGTCGGCGGAGAAACCGTGGTGAACCTCTGGGGCGGAGTCGCCGATGAAAGAACTGGATCTTTGTGGGAGCAAGACACCGCTACCGTGATCTTTTCCTGCACCAAAGGACTTGTCTCCATCCTTGCCGCGCGGCTGGTCCAGGAAGGCCGGCTTCACTACGACGCTCCCGTCCACCGCTACTGGCCCGAGTTCGCCACGGCGGGGAAGGAGAATGTCACGGTTGGAGAGCTCCTTGCCCACAGGGCCGGCCTTTCGGCTCCCCGTATTCCATTCACTACCGAGCAGATCCTCGACTGGGACTACGTGACCTCCCGGCTTGCCTTGCAGGACCCGCTCTGGGAACCGGGCACCGGCTATGCCTATCACGCGATCACGCACGGGTGGCTCGCCGGGGAAGTCATCCGCCGTGTCGCATCCGAGCCAATCGGCGACTACTTCGGACGCGCAACAGCTCGGTGGACCGGGGACGCGTGGATCGGGCTGCCGACCTCCGAATCGCATCGAGTCGCGCACGTCCAAGTGGGCGAGAGCCAAGTGCAAGCCGGGCGCGCGCTTGCGGACATGCCGGACAAGTGGACGCTGCAGGCGATGACCCTTGGGGACGCGCTGCCACCTGAGCTCGTCGGGGACGCCAGCGGTTTCAACGACCCGCGAGTGCGGGCAGCCCAGATTCCCGGAGCCGGAGGCGTGGCCACCGCACTTGCCCTCGCGTCTATTTGGTCTGCAACCGTCATTGAAACTGAAGGTGCCCGCATCCTTGACGATGCGACGCTTGAGCGTGCTCTCATGCCCATGAGCGAAGGCGCGCCGGTCTACCATGCGACCGGTCCGTGGCCGCGCTGGGGCGCGGGATTCCAGCTCGACTCCGCGGCCCGCAGCTACCTCAGCCCCCGAAGCTTCGGCCACGATGGCGCGGGCGGACAGGTAGCGTTCGCGGACCCTGATTCGGGCACCGGGTTTGCCTTCCTCACCAACTGGATGGAAGCCGGCGACGATCGCGCGACGCAGATTATCGACGCACTCCGCACCGTCCATCGGGACTGAGTGGACTCCCAAAGCTTCCTGCCCGGGCCACGCGCTGAAACAAAAAAGACCGCTCTTGACAACGGGGGAGAGGTCCGAGACCATAGCTAAATCCATTTAGCACAAGATTAGCCATCTGTTCAAAGACAAGGCAGAGGATGCGCCCCCGGGCATAATCCTCTGGCCTGGAATACACGACGAAGGAGTCACCGCTATGACATTTAGTACCCTCCGCTCAACCCCGCGTCCGCGGCGGCGAAGCATTGCAGTGGGCGGACTCGCTGCGCTCGTCTCGGTTGCCTTAGCAGCTTGCGGCGGACCATCGGCGTCCGATTCGCCCTCGGCAGCATCGAACATTTCGGCAGGATCCGGCACGGGGACGCTGAAGGTCTGGGCGCTGGACGGCCAGTCGGCGGAGAACACCGCGATCCAAAAGATCGTCTCCGACTTCGAATCCAGCCACCCGGACATCAAGGTCAAGATGCAGTTCCTGCCGGCCGACTCTTTCGCGAAGGCCCTGCAGACTTCCAGCCCCGCTGACCTTCCCGACGTCCTGGAAGTCGACGGGCCGCAGATCGCCAACCTGGCCTACGGACAGAAGATCGCTCCACTGTCGGACTACGTGTCAGAGGCCACAGTGCAGAACCAGACCGACGCCGTCAAAGGCCAGAACACCGTGGACGGAAAACTCTACGCCGTGAGCATGATGAACTCCGGTCTGGCAATGTGGGGAAACAAGAAGCTGCTCGACAAGGCCGGGGTGACGATGCCGAAGAGCGCGTCAGAGGCCTGGACAGCGGACGAATTCACGGAGGTCCTCAGGAAGCTCTCCGCCGTGGTGCCCAACGGCAAGCCGCTCGGCATCGCGGAGAACAACGGACTGAGCTCCGAATACGGCATTTACGGCTTCTCTCCGGTCCTGTGGTCTGCCGGCACGCCGATGATAGCCAACGGCAAAGCCTCCGGTGCGCTTGATTCGGACACTGCGGTGAACGCCCTGAAGAAGTTCGCCTCGTGGAAGCAGTTCACCAACCCCGACGGCGACGGCACGGCCTTTCAGTCCGGTCAGGTGGCGCTGAACTGGATGGGCAACTGGATGTACCCGGCCTATGACAAGGCACTCGGGAACGACCTCGTCGTGGGCCCGCTGCCCAACTTCGGCAAGGGGGCAAAGACCGGTTCCGGAACGATCGCATGGAGCCTTGGAGGGCACACGAAGAACGGGGCGGCAGCAGGCAAATTGCTTGACTTCCTCATGAGCGACCCCGTCGTTTCCACTTACACCGCAGCTAACGGGGCTCCGCCGGCGACGAAAACCACCGCAGCCTCCTCTCCGCTTTACGGAGCAGGCAAGCCCCTGGCTTTCCTGCGGGACCAACTCGACGCAGCTTGCCCCACCGAGGATCGGCTGACCAAGCAGTGCGTTGCCGTATCGCGGCCCGTGACGGCGGGTTACCCGGTGGTGACGTCATCGTTCGGCAAGGCTCTTACCGCCATCTGGGGCGGGGCCGACGTGGCTGCAAGTCTCCAGGCAGCCGCACGGGCGATCGACCGCGATTTCGTGGACAACAACAACTACAAATGATCGCTACCGTGCGGGGTAGGCTCGCCTACCCCGCACGGTGACCGTCGAAGGCAAGGTTATGACTCTTCTTATTCGATCCCAGGCCGAGCGGACGGCCCCGCCCGCCCGGCGGCGAAGGCGGCTCTCGTCCCATTCGCTCATGGGCCCCGTGATGGCAGCCCCCGCGCTCATCCTTCTCGCCGTTTTCCTCGCCATCCCGTTCCTTGGTGCGATCGCGATGTCGTTCTACCGGCTTCAGCTCAATAGCACCCGGGCCCCACGATTCATTGGGCTGGAGCAATATTCAAGGCTCTTCGCCGACCCTGACATCAGCGCAGCCTTCCTCCATTCGCTGGGTAACAACTTCACCTTCGCGGCTGTGGTGGTGCCCGTCCAGACGGCGCTCGCCCTGGGACTTGCGCTTCTGGTGAACGGCAAGCTCCGTGGCATGGCCGTGTTCCGCACAATGTTCTTCATGCCACTCGTCTTCCCGCTGGCCCTGGTTGCCGTCGTGTGGCGGCTCATTTTCGCACGGGATGACCACGGTCTGCTGAATTCCGCAATCTCCCTGTTCACGGGCGGTTCCGTCGGTCCGCACGATTGGCTTGGAAGCAGCGCAACTGCCATGGGGGCGATCATCGTGATGTCGATTTGGCAGAGCGTGAGCTTCCAGATGATCATCCTCCTCGGGGGACTGCAGGCTGTTCCCCATGACCTGTATGAGGCTGCCTCCCTGGACCGCGCTGGACGATGGAGTCAATTCCTGCACGTTACCGTGCCCGGGATTCGAAACACCCTCATCTTCGTGGCCCTGCTGACCACGGTCTTCTCTTTCCGCCTCTTTGACCAGGTGTACCTTCTCGGCCAAAGCGGATCCGTTGATATCGAATCGACCCAGACAATGATGTACCAGGTCATCACTACTGGCTATGACCAGAACAACATCGGCCAAGGCGCAGCCATGGCCGTGGTCTTCCTCGTCATTGTCACCATCGTCGCCGTCATCCAACGCCGGCTGGTCCGTCAGGAAGGAAGCATCCGATGACCCGCGTCCGAAGCATCAAACGGTCCCGGCTGCTCTCGGGGACCGGACGCTATGCCCTGCTCGTCTTCTTCGGCCTGATCTTCTTTGTTCCGGTGTACTACTTGCTGGTCGGAAGCCTCAGGCCTGGTGACAAGGTCCTGGGCGGCCTGAGCGCCTTGGTTCCCTCGGACCTGTCGCTCGACAACTATGCCGGCGTGTTTAACCGGTTCTCCAACGACACCACGGGATATGTGTGGCAGTTCGCTGGGGTCTCCCTGGCGGTGACCGCCATGGTTGTACTCGGAGGTCTGCTGGTGAACTCACTCGCCGGCTACGCGCTGGCACGCATGAAGTGGCGGGGACGCAACATCGTGCTTCTCCTGGTGACCATCATGACAATCATCCCGTTCGAGGCGGTGGCACTGCCTCTTTACTACATGCTCTCCGGCCAACGGAACACACTGTACGTCCAGGCCCTGCCGTTCCTGGCCAATGCGTTCTCGATTTTCCTCTTCTACACGTACTTCCTCAGCATCCCCGTGGAGGTGGAAGAAGCGGCAACGATCGATGGGGCCGGACCGGTGCGGACACTCTTCCAAGTGGTGGCCCCCATGAGCCTGCCAGCTTACGCGACGGTAGCCATTCTGACCTTCCTGGGCCAGTGGGGCCAATACCTTTGGCCAGTACTCATGATTACCGACACCAAACTTCGGCCCCTTCCGCTTGAGCTGAGCGTTTTCCAAAACGCGCAGCCGCCGGAATGGGGACCGGTGCTAGCGTTCGGAGTCCTCTTTGTCTTGCCGGTGCTTGTTGTCTTCCTGATCTTCCAGAGATCCTTTGTCGCCAGCGTGGCAAGTTCCGGCGTGAAGGGTTGAGCGTCGCACCCCGATCCCACCAAGTCCCGAGGAGAAAATGCACATGAATGAAGTAAATGGATTCGCGGCTGATGGCTTCGGCCCGGTGGCCGATGCCTACTGCAAAAGCGTCGGTGACGGCGAAGGCGGGTCTGCGCTGAACATCAGGGTCGGCGGTAAGACGGTCGTCGACCTGTGGGCCGGCCTCGCCGACCGGCACGACGGAAGAGCTTGGGCACGTGATACGCCGACGGTGATCTTCTCTTGCACCAAAGGCCTCATCGCAGTCCTTGTCGCCATGCTGGTTGGCCAGGGCCGGCTCGGGCTGGACAGGCCAGTTGCCGATTACTGGCCGGAGTTCGGGGCTGCCGGCAAGGAAGCGGTCACAGTCCGTCAGCTCCTGAGCCACCGCGCCGGGCTTGCCGCGCCCCGGGAAGACATCAGCCTCGAGACCGCGCTCGACTGGCCTTCGATTGTATCCGTCCTGGCCTCGCAGGAGCCGCTGTGGAAACCTGGAACGGCTTATGGCTACCACGCGTTGACTTACGGCTGGTACGTAGGCGAGGTCATCCGTCGCATCACTGGCACCAGCGTGGGCTCGTTCTTGCAACAGTCCATCAGTGGTCCGTTGGGCGCCGACGCGTGGATCGGGATCCCGCCGTCGGTGGAGCCGCGGGTGGCCAGACTCAATGCGGGGGACAGCATCCGGAATCCGTCAGCGAGCGGCACCCGGCAACCAAGCGAGGACGACCTCTACTGGGCCGGCCGGACGATGACGCTGGGAACGGCCTTCCCGCCCGAGCTGGTGGTTGCAGGCGCAGGATTCGACTCGCCCGAGGTTCATCAGGCCGAGGTTCCGGGCGCAGGCGGAATCGCCACGGCCGCGGCACTCGCCACGATCTGGTCAGCGACAGTGGCTCCGACGGAGGGCGTGACCCTTGTGGAGAGTGATGTCGTCAACGACATGACCCAGGTCCAGAGCGAGGGGGAGCCTGTTTGGTGGCTTCCTGGCCCGTACCCCCGGTGGGGAACTGGGTTCATGCTCTCGTCTCCACGACGGGAGTTCCTCACGTCCTCATCGTTCGGACACGACGGCGCGGGCGGTCAGGTCGCTTTCGCGGATCCCGTGCATAACGTCGGCTTCGGCTACGTCACGAACACCCTCGAAAACCAAGACGATCCCCGGGCGACATCCATCGTGCGGGCCCTGCGAAGAATCGTGGAACCTTAGCCAACGACAGATGAACGATCAATCAACGGCATCGGAACCAGACGCTCGCCCGGAGCCGCATCGTCGGATAGCAGCAAGCCGACCGCTTGCCTGCCCATCTGTTCGTGCGGAAGGGCAACCGTGGTGAGGCCCGGACGCAGATATGAGGCCAGTTCGTCGTTATCGAACGACACAATCGAAATATCGTCCGGAATCCGAAGCCCCTTCTCCTGAAGCGCCTGATAAGCGCCGAAGGCGAGCCGGTCGTTCATGCACAGCAGAGCGCGGATGCCCGGATGCCGGCGCAGGATCTTCTTCGCCGCCACGTATCCGGTATCCGCGTCCCAGAGCCAGACTGATTCCCAGGCAGTGACGTCGATGCCGTGTTCGGCGACGGCATCCTTGATGCCTGCCACGCGGCGATTGACGGCGGCCGAACGGAACAGGCCTTGCTCGGCCTCTTCGGAGTACCCGAGTACGGCCACCCCGTCGGTGAAGCCGTGGCGGGCGAGTACTTCAACGGCGGTTCTGCCTCCGGTGTACTCGTCGGACAACACGCTGACAGCGTGCCCCTGACTGGTGGCGTTCAAGAGAACTGAACGCGTCCCGGCCGGTAGTTCCGGAATGTACAGCTCCCGAGCACGCATGGAGGCAAAGACTATTCCGTCTACCTGCCTATCGAGTACGGCTTCGAGGGCCGAGGCTTCCAGTTTCGCGTCGCCACCGGTCTCGAGCACAAGCATGACATGGTCGGCCGCTCCCGCTGCCGCGAGAGCACCCTCAATCAGGCCGCTTGCGAATCTGGTTGTGGCGACGCGGTCCGAGATGAAACCGATGGTCCGTGTCTTCTGCGTCCTCAACCCTCTTGCCGCAACATTGGGGCGATAGTTCAGCTCGGCCGCGGCCGCGAGCACACGCTCGTGCGCATCCTTGGACAGCCGGGTATCCGGACGTCCATTGAGGATCATCGAGGCGGCAGTGGTCGAAAGTCCGGCGAGCTTTGCAACATCTGCCAAGGTAACGCGCTTGGGCGCCATTCATACTCCTTCTGGGACCGCACGCGCCCCCGGGCAGGAGAAGGTGCCCTCTCAGTATATTTGCTAAATCCATTCATCTCTGAGCAACGGCCCCAGGAGGCATCGCTTTTCCGACGCAACCCCTACTGCAGCTTGAACAAATTGTGCGTCGCCGGACCCTCCAGCAGCTTGCCTGCGGCCGAGTAACGCGAGCCGTGGAGCGGGCAGTCCCAGGACTTCTCGGCGTCGTTCCAGTGCAGAATTCCGCCCAAGTGCGCGCATTCCGCGGACACCCTGCACACCACGCCATCCACCGTGCAGATGGCCGCAGGCTTCCCGTGGAAAAGTCCCGTGACACCTGTGCCCTCGGCGGGGTCGGTTTCTTCCGTGATGGCCGGCTTCTCCTTCAGGGCTGCCTTGTCCCGGAAATTCTGCTGCTGTGTCTCTACATTCAACGAAATCGTCGACGCTGCACCGCGGGGACCGGTGACCCGGCGGTGGATGGTGTGGGCCCACTCCAGCTTTTCGCCACGGATATCGGCGGTGACATCCAGGGCCGCCGCAACACCATTTGTCATGCCCCACTTGTTGTAGCCGGTGCCGAAGAAGATCTTCCCGTGGCCCCGGGGGAACTTGCCAAAGAACGGCATGAGGTTACCGGCCTGGTAGTCCTGGGCGGACCACGTGTGCGTGACCTCGGCACCCGGATAGTGCTGTTGGGCCCAGCCGAGCAGCTCATTCACGTGGACCTGGGTCGACGGCGCCCGGCCGCCCGCATGCCCGAACCCGCCCACCAAAAGCAACGCCCCGCCGTCGGGCAGTGGATAGTCCCTTATCGAGCGGGTGGGCGGCTCCGCGGAAAGGTACATTCCCGGCGGCGGGCTCATGCCGTCCGGCAGCCGCAGCGCGGCGGCGTACGAACGATTCGGCCGCAGCTTCGCGAAGTAGAGCCCGCGGTTAAGGATGGGTGTCCCGGTGGCGAGCACCACGTAGCGGGCGCGGACCTCGCCCTTCCTGGTGACCACCGTCAGGGGATCGCCGTTGCGGACATTCATGACGCGGATACCCTCAACGATGCTGCCGCCCGCGGCCCGAACATCCGCAGCCAGCGCATCCAAGACGTCCATGGGGTTGAATTGGGCCTGCTTCGGAAGCCGCAAGGCGGCGTCGACGTCGAACGGCAGCCCCGTCTCCCGGGTGGACTTGACGTTGAGCCCGGCAGCCCGACAAACATTGGCTTCGGTGACGAGGTGTTCCGCGCCGGTGGGCGTGGTGGCGAAGGTGTAAGCATCCCGGTACTGGAAAGGCACGCCCCGGCCCTCGAGGTATTCGAGCAGCCATCTCTGTCCTGCCCGGTTCGCGTCAACATAGGCGCGGACTACGTTCACCGAATACTGGTTCCGTAGCCTGGACAACGTGGTGCCCTGCAAAAGGCTCAACTTGGCCGTGGTGTTTCCGGTGTTGACCGCCCCGATATGTCGGGCCTCGAGGACCAACACGTTGCTCCCGGTCCGGGCCAGCATGAGGGCCGTAGCCAGGCCCGTGATTCCGGCGCCGACCACGACGACGTCGTAACTGTTCCCGGGCGTGAATTCATCGGGGCTCGCGGCTGCCGAAGCCTCGCGCGCGTCTAGCCACAAAGAAGTCATAGCGGTCCCACGTCCCTTCAGCCGGGCGCGGTCCACACCGGAATTAGCGCGGCGGCGGCCCGGTAGTGCCAGAGAAGCAGAAGGCCGCAAGAGAAGCAATAGGGGAGCGCCGACGTCGCGGGTTGCCAGCGCCGAGTTCACGCAAAAAGGGCCCTGACAGACAGGTCTGTCTTGTGGGTGTGGGAGTAGGATTGCTATCGCGATGAGTACCCCAGATGCCTCGGATGCACCCGGTTCGTCCTCCATGCCAGCCGGACAAACGACCACCCGTGACGACGCGGTGGATCGAATCCTGGACGCCGCCTACGAACTGTTCTCCCGGCGCGGGATCCGCGCCGTCGGGGTCGATCAGCTCATCGAGCGTTCAGGAGTAGCGAAGGCCACCTTCTACCGCCACTTTCCGTCCAAAGACGACCTGGTTCTTGCCTTCCTCGCGCTTCGCGACCAGATCTGGACCGTGGACTTGATCATCTCCGACGCCCGGAGCCGGGCAGACACCGCAGAGGAGCAGTTGCTCGCTATTTTTGACGTATTCAGCGACTGGTTCGAGCGGGAGGATTTTGAGGCGTGCTCGTTCATCAACGTCCTGCTTGAAATGGGGCGTGAACATCCGCTGGGGAAAGCGAGCATCGGCTACCTCGCCAGGATCAGGGGACACATCCAGGAGTTGGCAGAAGAAGCCGGGCTGGAGCACACCGACGAGTTCGCACGCTCCTGGCACATCCTGATGAAGGGCTCCATCATCTCGGCCACAGAAGGAGACGTCCTGGCGTCCAAACGCGCCCAGCAGATGGCCGTTTGGCTGATAGAACACCATCGAGGCTCGGAACGCCCAGTAACTGCCTGAGTTTTCTGAAGCGCAGGGTCTGTCAGGTCCGCGTGGTCCTGAAGCGACCGCCCGAGGAGGCGAGGTGCCGGGCACGTCCGCGCCACTTGGCCCATTCGCGGGGCTGGACCGAGGGCCGCCCGAGGTGATACCCCTGTCCGAGGGATACTCCCAGGCCAGCAAGAGTGGCGAGCTCGTCCTTGGTTTCGATGCGTTGGGCGGTCAAGGCCGCCCCGATCTCCCGTGCGAACACGACCTCCGCCTCGACGAGTTCCTGCCGGAGGGGGTCCATGTTGAGAGCGGCAGTCAGATTCCGATCCAGCTTGATCATCTCCGGCTTGAGCCGAAGAATATGGCTGGCCCCGGCGAAGAAGGAACCCGTGTTTTCGATGGACAAGCGCACGCCGGCACTGCGCAGCGGAGCCACCGCGGCGTCGAGCGAGGTGGCCTGCTCCTGGGGGAATGTCCCGGAGATTTCAAGGATCACCCGGTCGGGCGCCACCGGAGTTTGCTCGAAAAGCACAGGAAGGCGCGGATCCAGGCAGACCTCGGGGGAAAGCTTCAACGCCACGAAAAGGTGGGGCGGCAGCTTTAGCGCGGCCTCGAGCCCCGACTCCAACGCCGCGAATTCAAGGTCCGTTCGGAGCCCCGAGTCCTCGGCTTCCGCGAACCAATAATCGGCAGGGTCCCCGCTATCGCTAACGAAGCGGGTCAAAGCCTCGGCGCCGACGACGGTGGCCCTGGCTAGGTCGAAAACGGGCTGGAAGGCGGTCATCAGCATCCGGTCCCTGAGGACCGCCTCGAGCCGCGGGCTGCTGGGGTGCTGGCTGGCTGGGTGCTGCACGTCCGGGTCGCCCTGCGGGGCCGGATCGTCCGGCTCGCCATGCGGGGCTGGCTGTTCCGACCTGAGCGAAGACAAATGTTCCAGCAACGCCTCTTCCGGACGCCCAGGGTGGGCGGCAATGTGCTGGCGAAGTTGTTCGCGCACGGCATCCGTTGCCTGCGAAGAGTCCGACAAGACTTCATCGATGATTTCCAGGACCTGCAGGCGTAGCCCACGGAGCTGCTCGAGCGGCGGCTCCACAGTCTCGGGACTGGCCCGCATCTCGGCGTTGGTCAAAGACGGTTTCCGCGTTGACATGAAGTTATTCCTTTGCCTTTAGCTCCGGCTGAGCCCGGGACCTGCAAACAAAAGGAATACTACAGCCGAACAAACCGGTCGGCCCGGATTGAAATGAAATCTTCATTGGGATGTAACGCGCGGTGCGCACCGGGTGCCGTTACACACGTCCGCTTTCCGCTCCGGAATCTTCCGCGCCCGACAGAAGTGCGTAATATCCCGGAACCCACTGCGGAAGCCCGCTGGCGTTCATCGGGACCACTTCGATGCTAACCGGGCCGTCCGCAATCAACTGCCAGTCCGAATCCGAAAATACGCCGTGCCGTTCCCTGGCACCGAAATGCCCGGGCCGGGGAAGGTTCTCCAAGGCGCGCCGCAGCTGCAGGGGCATGCTTTGCCGGGTGGCGCCGAGCTCGGTCAGGTAACCGAGGCTGTTTCCGCGGAAGTTGGTTTCGGCCAGTAATACCCGGCCTCTGTTCCCGACGACGGTTCGCAGGTTGGCAGCCATGGCAGCCTGCTTGCCGGGTTTCAGGACGTGGAAGACTCCGCGGACAAAGACATTGGCGGGCCCGAGCCGCTCCAGCAGGAGCTCTCCAGCACCTGCCCCCGCAGCATCCAGAACCATGAAGTCGGCATTTTGGACGCCTGCTGCTTCCCTGCTCGCCATCTCGATCGCCCCCTTGGACACGTCGATTCCGAGAACTCGTGGAAATAGGCCGGCAAGCCAGCGGGTGTGGGTACCGTTGCCACACCCGACGTCAACTACCGGAAGAGCTGGATCAAAGTGAGCCGCAATCGCGTCGGAGTACTGCGCACGCTCGGCCGGGGAGTCGGAGTCCCAAAGCACGTCTCCGGAACGGCCAGTAGTGCGGATTCCGCGCCAATATCCTTCCCACGCGGTGTCCGGATTTCTCGGTGCACGGGAAGCGAGGCGTACTACTGTGGGGACAAGCAGCATCTGGTCCCAAAGCTTCGACATGGGCTAACTCTACAGACGCCGTGCGGGCCGGCGGAGTTGATCCGGTACTTCCGCGGCTGGTCCCGGATATCCGTAAAAGTGGCCTTGCCCGTAGAGGCAACCCATGGCTTCCAGCTGGGCCGCCTGCTCGGCGGTTTCGATGCCTTCGACGGTCGCGTTGAGCCCCGCAGCGAAAATCAGCTGCAGAATGGCTGAAACGAACTTTTGCTGCCGGGGGTCCGACTCAATGTCCTTAATGAGGGACTGATCGACCTTCACTGTGTCGGCCGGAAGCGACCTAAGGTAGCTGATGGACGAATAGCCGGTACCGAAGTCGTCAATTTGCAACCCCACGCCGAGCTCCCGGAGCCTGCTAAGGACCTGTTCCTGTCCGGTTTCCCGGGACATCAATACGGTCTCGGTGATCTCCAAGATCAAACGCCGCGGATCCACGCCATACCTGGCCAGGGTGTCCCTGATGTCCTCCAGCAAGTCGGTTCGAAGGAGTTCGGCGGCAGAAAGATTGATGTGCAGACAAAAGTCTGTCAGGTCCGGGTCGGTTTGGCTCCAGCGCCTCATCTGGGCGAGACCTTCATGCAGCACCCACCTTCCCAGCTCAAAGATCAGGCCGGTTTCTTCTGCGATGCCAATGAAGCTGCCCGGCATGATGGTTCCGCGGACAGGGTGATGCCATCGGAGGAGGGCTTCGATGCCGATGACGCGGCCGGAAGCCAATTCGACCACCGGCTGATACAGCAGCGCCAGTTCCCTTCCGGCAACGGCGGTCCGTAGTTCGGCGGTTATTCGGGACCGTTCCTGGACGGCGTCAAGCATATCCGGGTGGAAGAGCTGGACATTGTTGCGGCCCCGCGCCTTTGCCCGGTACATGGCAATGTCGGCATCGCGCATCAGCGCCTCTGCCCGGTACCCCGGCTTGCCGATGCAAACGCCGATGCTCGCCATCGCCCAAACCGTTTCTATTCCGATACACATGCTGTCCTGCAGATACTCCGATGCACGGTGCGCAATTCGAAGGATTTCCTCTTCCGTCGCCGCGGTTATGAGGATGGCAAACTCATCCCCGCCCAGGCGGGCCACAGTATCCTGTTCCCTGACGGCGGAGCGGAGACGTTTGGCAACTTCCACCAGCACGGCGTCACCGGCGCTATGGCCCAGGATGTCATTGATGGCCTTGAATGAGTCCAGGTCCAGGAGCAACACAGCCGGGGCTTTTCCGCCGTCCGTGCTGGACAGGATCGCTTCCTGGATCCGCTCGGTAAGCAGCGTCCTGTTTGCAAGGCCCGTTAGGGCATCCGTCTTGGCCATCTGTTCCAGCTCAACCTGTGTTCGCCGCAACATAGCCGTGCGGGCGGCCACCCGCTGTTCCAGATCCGCATGAATGTGGCCCAGTTCCTCTGCGAGCAGGTTGACTCCCGTGATGACAGCATCAATGTCATCCCGATGCTCCGAAGGTTCAATGCGTGCGTCCAGATCGCCGGCAGCCAATCGGACAACGCCGTCAACCAAAAGCTGCAGGCGCGGGTCCTCAACGCTCTCCCTCGAGGTCACTTAATCCCTGCGGGCAGCAGCAAGTACATCCGGGGCTCACGCACCCGCATTAAGCCAGTCCAAGGCCTCGCTGCGCGATGTAAAAAAACGAGTCGGGCAAGGCGGGACGTGCACTCCGAGGAAGAAGTTCGCCAGGACCCGGTCTACAGGCGACGTACCTAACAAGGCGATGCGCGAAGCGCCGCAGGGAATAGACCACACACCCCTGGCCTCTCGGCTAACGGAATTGACTGCGGCCATGTCTACAAGCATTGGATGCTGCTCCTGCTGGCATAGCTCGTTGACTTTCGCCATCGCCGCCCGGGCATCCTCAACCTGAATGTCGACCCCGGGCAGCCAGCGCAGATGGAGAAGCCCATCGACGCCTAAATCGACACTGGCCTTTCCACCGTCCGCAGTATCCGGTACCACGATCACGTCCTAAAGCTGTCCCTAGTTAACAAGTAGCAATCGCCAACCCCGATAGCGTAGCTTCCCGAGGATTGCTCCTCAAGCCCTCTCCTACGCATTTCGAACGGCCCGGGCCTCAACTGGGCCTTTCCTCCCGATCCTCCCGGCTCCACGTGGGTAGAATCGAGGCCTGAACACTGCCGGAACGCATCAGACGGAGAAACAATGTCAGCATGGCTCGAAGTCGGCCCTAACAACTACGTGTTGGAGACCGAAGGGTGCCTGCTCAACACGGGCCTCGTTGTAGGCACGGAACGAGCCATGGTGATCGACACCGGTTGCGGCCCCCGGCAAGGCCGGCAAATCCTCGCCGCAGTCCGCGAAAAAACCCAGCTGCCGCTCGTCGTCGTGAACACCCACGCCCACTACGACCACTACTTCGGCAACGCCGTTTTTGCCGACGACGGCGTTACCGAGTTTTGGGGGCACGTCAACTGTGCGGCGACAATCGACGACGACGGCGACCACCAGCGCCGCTTCGTCTCCGCCACCGAACCGGAGATGGCCGCGGGCAAGGGCGACGACGTCGAACTCGTCATTCCCAACGCGATCGTCAAGGACCAGCCCGTCCTGGTCGATCTCGGCGGCCTCACCGCCACCCTGTTCTACCTGGGCCGCGGCCACACCGACGGCGACCTCCTGGTAGGCACGCCCAGCACCCTTTTCGCCGGTGACCTCGTGGAACAAGGCGCGCACCCCTCGTTCGAGGACTCCTACCCGGAAGATTGGGCAGACGTCCTGCGGCACATCTCGGCCCTGCGGCACCGCTACGAGTTCCTCATCCCCGGCCACGGCAAGCCCTGCAGCGACCAATTCGTGAAGACCATGGCCAACACCATGTCCACAGCGGTACGTCAGGCCAGGCAGTCGATCCGGGACACGCCGTCGGACGCTACCAAAGCGATCCCGGTGCTTCCCTACGGACCCGAGCAATCACGCTGGTTCATCAAGCGGCTCCAGGAGACGCAAGCGCACCACTAAGGAGTGTGTTTGAAGGCCTGGCGGGCCTCGCGGACTGCATAGTAGATGATCACGACTCCGGCCAGGGGATCGGCCCACCACCAGCCGAAAAGGGCATTAAGGACCAGGCCTGCCAGGACCGCGCCGGCCAGGTAGGCGTCCACGAGGGTCACTTTTCCTTCGGCGCGGAGCACGGGATTGCCCAAGCGGTGCCCAGTGCGGATTTTGCCCCACGCGAGGGCGAGCATGACTACGAAGGTCAGGGCCGTCCAGACGATGCCCGGACCTGAGGTGGCAGGGCGGACGCCGGTGGCAAATACAACGGCCACCTGGATGATCAGGTAGGCGCCGAGAACGGCGAAGGCCGTCCCTATCAGGCGCATCGCGGGGGCTTCGCGCTCCTTGTGGGCACCTTTGAGCTGCCACACCACCACGATCGAAGCGAAGATCTCGATCAGGGAATCCAGGCCGAAACCGGCCAGGGCCGGGGAGCCGGCCTGAATGGCGGCGGCTGCCAGGACGCCGAGGCCCACGACGTTCCAGCCCAGGGTCGCGTATTCCAGCCGCAGCCCGCGACGCAACAAGAGCCTGTGGTCTTTGGTTTTGTTGCTAATGCTGGCCATGGGTTATCCGTTTCTTTGAGTGCGCTAGCAGCAGTCTTCACCCTTCCACGCTTCGCGGCCTTCCTTGACGGCGACCGCGGCGATGATGAGGCCGATGACGGGGTCAAGCCACCACGCGCCGAAGAGCGCATTTCCGGCCAGGCCGATCAGGACGGCGGCAGCCGTCGCGGCACAGAGCAGGTTCTGGGTTCCTTCCCCGGCGGTGGCTCCGGAGTTCAGCCTGGCACCGAGGCGCTGCTTGGCGACACCGAGGACAGGCATGATGACCAGGCTCGCCGCCGTGAGCACGATGCCCAGGACGCTGTTCTCGGCCCGGTGTCCCGTGGCCAGGTCGATGAGCGACTGGATTCCGATGTAGGGGGCCAGGAGCCAGAAACTGACGGCGACGGCCTTTTGCGCGCGCCCTTCGGCGGTTTCCGACAGTGTGCGGGATCCGGTGAACCGCCAGATGACAATGATGCTCGCCAGGCCCTCGACGGCGGAGCTGAGCGCCCAGCCGATCAGGGAAACGGAGCCTGCCGTCCCGCCCGCAACCAGGCCGAGGGCTCCCTCGAGGACCATCCAGATCAGGCTGAACCAGGAGAGCAGCCGGACGGTACGGGCGTCCTTGATCCAGGACCGGGGCGGGGCAGTGGTCATCAGTGGGTTCCGGTTTCGTGAACGGCGTGGCCGGCGGGTTCGAGCTGGAAGGTGGAGTGTTCGACGTCGAAATGTCCGGTCAGGCAGTTTTGCAGTTGGTCAAGGATGAGCGGGGCGTGTCCGTCGTGGAAGCAGCTCTCGTCCAGGACGACGTGCGCGGAGAGGGCCGGAAGGTCCGAGGTGACGGTCCAGACGTGCAGGTCGTGGACGTCATGCACGTGCCCGGTCTCGAGGAGGTGTTCCCTGACCTGGTCCAGGTCAACGCCTTCCGGTGCGCCTTCCAGGAGGATCCTCCCGGAGTCCCGCAGCAGCCCCCACGCGGCGTGCAGCATCAGGGCCACCACGATGAGGGAGGCAATCGCGTCCGCACGGGTAAAACCGGTGGTCAGGACGATGAACCCGGCGACCGCCGTCGCAATGAATCCGTAGAGGTCGGTCAGGATGTGCTGGAAGGATCCCTCGACGTTCAGGCTGGACCGGTTGGCTTTGGCCAGCACCCACACCGCAACGAGGTTCACGATGACCCCGAGGATCGCGACGACCAGGATAGGGCCGCCGTCGACCGGTGGCGGATCAAGGAGGCGGTGGACGGCCTCCACAGCCACGAGGGCGCTGATGACCAGCAACGTGATTCCGTTGGCAGCCGCGGAGAGGATTTCCGCGCGTTTGAATCCGAACGTCCAGATTCCCCGCGCCGGACGGGCCGCGAGACTGATCGCCCACAGCGACGCGGCGATTGCACTGGCGTCGGTCAGCATGTGCCCGGCGTCCGAAAGCAGGGCCAGCGAGCCGGAAACGACGGCGACAATCACCTCGACGATCATGAACCCGACGATCAGCGCCAACGCCACAAGCAGATAGCGCCGGTCCGCGTTCACTGCTATCGCGTGACTGTGGCCATGGTGTTTGGCGGGGTTTCGTGGCGCGTCGTGATCGTGGGTGTTCATTGGCCGTTGTCCTTCTTGGCGGGGGCGGTACTGGCCGGACTCGTGCTTGCCGGACTCGCGCTGGCGGGACTCGTGCGCTCGGGATGGACGGCGACAGTGTGTCCGGTGTGGGTCAAGCCCAGGTCCAGCAGCATCCGCACGTGCGCATCATCCAGCCGGTAGTAAGCCATCCGGCCGCGCCTCGAAACGGAAACCACCCGGTGGGCGCGCAGCAGCCGCAACGCATGGCTGACCGCGCTCTCGCTCATCGCCGTCGTCGCGGCGAGGTCGCACACGCACAGTTCCCCGCCCTCCAGCAGGGACGTCAACAGCCGCAGTCGCCCCGGATCGCCCAGCAGCGAGAACACATCCGCCAACTCGGCAATGTCATGATCCGAGGGCAGGGCCGCGCGGACGAGTTCGACCTTGTCGGGGTCGACAAGTTTCATGCCGCATTCATCGACGGCTTCTCGAGCAGCCACGGTACCTCCAACATCTGAACAAGTATTCAGACGTCAGTATAAGGGACGCGGTCCTCAGCCAGACGCTGCTAGCTGGGAACTTCGGAACAGTTATCCCTTTTGTTGCCTGAGCGAAACAGTCGCGGCGTACGCTTCCCCGTATGCGGAACAAGATGATTGGGCTGTCGGCCCGTGAATCGAAGCGGGAAATTCGGAAGCAGCGCCTTCAGATGCTTGCGTACGTGGGGCTGGCCATCCTCGCCGTGGCGACCGTGGTCGTCGTCGTCATCGCGCTACGACGCTAGGGGGTTTGGGCTGCTGCAGGTACTCGGAGGCCATTGGGACTGATATTTTTGTGTGCACTCCTTCGGAGCAAACACAAGAATTGGGGGCACGAACATGTCCAAAACGCGGAAACTACTCTTCATAGTCGCCGTAGTGCTTGGAGTTACCGCCGTTCTGGTCGTTAACTACATCTGGATCGGTTCGGCGGTATTTGGCCTCAACACCTCGCGGCTCGACCCCGAAAAGGGCCCATCCTGGCCATTCGCGGTCGTTTCCCTCGCCGTCGTCGGCTCGCTTTTTGCCTTAACGGGAGGAATCGTCTTGGCGGTGATCAGCGCGCATCGGACGCCGCCCCATTCTCCGGACCGCGGGTAACTCCATCACGAACACTCACGCTCGTTCCTCGACGAAGCGCGAACAGTCACCGGATGCCCTCTGGAAACGATTTTGCGGGCATCTGCTGCCAGTTCGCGCCTAAGTTCAGGAAGCCGGTGCGCTCAGGATCTGGGCCGGGGTCAATCTTGCCCAAGGGGAGTCCGGGGCACCTTGGACTGCGGCTTCCGGGCTGTCTCCCTGGGTCCACCACTTGGCCTCGAACGCCGACCCTTCAAAGAGAATGCGGTCGCCCTTGTGATAGCTGGTCTCCGGCATCCACGCCGGGAAGGTTCCCGCGCGAACCGTTGCTTTGGGGCTTGGCCTATCTCCGGGCAGCACCGGACCCACGAGTTTCCACGGGGTGGCACCGCCCTGCAGGACCGGGTTATCCGGGACGTCAGCGCGGGTCCACCATTTTGCCTCGTAGACACTGCCGTGCCAGACCACCCTGTCCGCCGCGGTGTAGGCCGCGTTGGTATTCCAGACCGGATAGGGGCTCGTTGCCGGGTCATCGGTGGTGGTGGCGGTTGCACTGCTTGCGGCAGTGGCTGTAGGCGATGGAACGACCGTCGAGGTAGGCAGCGCCACATCATTGGCAAGGGTGGCGGAGAACAGCTGGGAACCCTGGACGACCCCACTGCAGCTGTCCGAGACCTTGCTCAAATCGGGGTAGTTAGGGCTGCACGTCCTGTCCCTGTTCATGGACCACATCGACAATCTGCCGAGGCCCTTGTCCTTGACGAAGCTGTTCATGGTGGCGGCGTCGTTGAGGGTGAATATTTCGCCGGAGATATCGTTCTGGCCGACCATGACGGTCAGGCCAAGCTTGCGCCAGAGGGTTTCGCTGCCAAAGTCAGTTCCGGCGTTGCGGTAGAGGGCGGCGAGCTGACCGTGCGCGGCATCCGCAGCTGACTCTGCGGCCCGGGACATGCTCCAAGCTGCAGGCTTGCTGGCGCCGAAATCCATCGTCATGATGTTCACGCCCTCCAGTTCGACCCCGCCGGCCAGGGTATGCGCCACGATGCCTTGGCCTTGGCTCGTGAGGCCGTTCGGGTCGGCCGCAAGGGTCAGCCAGACGGCGAGGGACTTGCCGCTGGCTTTGCGTTCCTTTTGAAGGGCGGCAATGGCTTCCGCCCTTCGGTCGGCAGCGGCCGTGTCGCCCAAGGCGACGCCTTCGACGTCGAGATCTACCGTCGCGACGTCGTAGCGATCCACAATCTGCCGGTAGGCGTCAGTCAGGGCCTTCGTGTCTTTGCAGGAAACTGCGAGTTCGTTGTTGTTCAGCCCGCCGAAGGAAACCGCTGTTGCCCCTCCAAGCTGGCGGAGCCGGGCGATCCTCCGGTCCAAATCGAGGTCGGTAGCTGCCTGGTCAGGGCTGTAAGCGGCACCCCAGGACGGGGCGCAGTCCTTCTTCGGATCGGCGACGACGAAGGACAGCACCACGGCTTTTGCGCTGGGCACGGCTGGATCTTCGAACGCGAACCGCGGCGTCGCCGTCACGTCCACATATCCGGAAAACACCGAAGGCATGGATGCCGCGGCACTGACATCCTGGACGTTCCGGAGGCCGAGGTAGCCCGCGGTGACCGCCGCGACCACGATGACGCAAAGGATGCCCAAACGCAGGACGGACAGCCGGCGGCCGGGAAAGCGCTTAGACACAGAAATACCCCCAGAGCTTCTGAATAGGACTTCACGAATGCCTGGCAAAGATCTCACTCCGGTGGTAGCTGCGCAGCTTGGCGTAGCATTTCCACGAGTCTTGTCCCAACTCCGCGTTGTTCGCCTATCATAGGGGCGCACTGTAGTGCGGGCCGTCACATTACGCCCGCAATGTGCCGTGCGCCCGCTGGGGGTGCGCGGACAGCGAATGGGGATTCATGTCGGATCAGATCGTGCTGCTTCGCCCCGATGAAGAGGGAACGGCGGACGGGCAGTCTTCAAAAGCCCGAAAGCGTCAGTGGGGAGCGGAGAAACGCTCTGAACCGCTCTCGATCGTCCATCCGGCACCATCGCGGCGGAAAATAGTCCTCGGCCGCATCGGCGTCCTCACCACCGTGCTCGCCTGGGTCGGCTATGTGATCACGACGGTACTCAAGCAGCTGGTGGACAACCCTGGCGCTGGATTCCGCTTCGGCGCAGAAACCCTCTCCTACTTGGTGGTGGTGTCCTTCCTGACGTTCTCGGCGTTGATGTACCTCACCGCCCGGCAGGGCGCCCTGACCCGTTTTCGGGCCCACCGACGGGTTCCCCGAGGGGAGCTGGACCGGCACTTCTTCGACTACTCCGAGGGCATCACGGTGCTGGTTCCTTCCTACGCAGAAGAACCGGAAGTAGTCCGCGGCACCATGTGGTCCGCGGTCCTGCAGGAATTCCCGGACCTGAGCGTAGTGCTGCTTCTCGATGACCCACCTTTCCCGGAAGACCCTAACGTGCTCCGGCGCCTGGAAGCCACCCGCGCGCTCGCCGGTCAGATCACGGAAACCCTCAAGGAACCAGCGGCGAGGGTCAACGCCGCCTACGCGAAGTACCGCCGTCGTCGTGATCAAGAACCCGGCCTGGATCCGGGGCCTAACGCGGGCACCGAAGTGGAGCTGCTCATCGCCGAATACGAGTACGCTGCGGAGTGGCTCGAAGCAATGGCCGAGACCGAGAGCGTCGAGGACCACGTGGATGAGTTCTTCGTCGATCTGGTCCTCATGGGCCTGGCCCGGGAACTACGCCTCGTGATTCTGGCCCTTACGGCCGCCAACGCGCAGCGGACCTCGCCCGGTCCGGAACGCATCGCTGAGCTGTATGCACGGCTTACCTGGATCTTCAACGCCCGGGTGTCCACGTTCGAGCGAAAGCGGTTCGCCAGCCTCTCCCACGAGGCCAACAAGGCCATGAACCTGAACGCCTACCTCTCGCTCATGGGCGGTACCTGGCACCCGGAACAAACAGCGGACGGGACTGTCTTGCGGCCCGCAGGGGTGGTCGACGGCGACACGCTGTCGATCCCCGACACCACCTATGTCCTGACCCTGGACGCGGATTCGCTGCTGCTGCGCGATTACTGCCTCCGCCTGGTTCAACTCCTCGAATCCCCGGGCAATGAGCAGGTGGCCGTCACCCAGACCCCGTATTCCTCCTTCCGAGGCGCCCCGACCCGGATCGAACGCATCGCCGGTGCCACCACGGACATCCAGCACATCCAGCACCAAGGGATGACCCAATACGGCGCCACGTTCTGGGTAGGGGCGAACGCCGTGATCCGCAAACGCGCCTTGGAAGACATCGTCGAGATCTCAACTATGGGCGGCTTCGAGGTCAGAACCTACATCCAGGACCGCACCGTCATCGAAGACACCGAGTCCAGCGTGGACCTCGGCAAGCACGGCTGGACCCTGGCCAACTATCCCGAGAGGCTCAGCTACAGCGCCACCCCGCCGGACTTTGGATCGCTCGTGGTGCAGAGACGGCGGTGGGCCAACGGCGGCCTGCTGATCCTGCCCAAACTCTGGGAACAGATCCGCAACCGCCGGGGCCAAGCCAGGCCAGTCCTCTTCCGCGAGATCCTGCTTCGGGTCAACTACATGGCCTCCATCACCTGGGCCAGCTTCGGGCTGCTGTTCCTCCTCGCATACCCCTACGACAGCCGTCTCCTCAGCCCCTTGGTCTTCCTTGCCGCCCTGCCCTACTTCCTGGCCATGGGCAGCGACCTGCGGGACTGCGGCCACCGGTTCAGCGACATCTTCCGGATCTACGGCTTCAACCTCGTTCTCCTGCCGGTCAATCTGGCAGGCGTCCTGAAGTCTCTCCAGCAAGCGCTCACGGGTGACAAGATCCCGTTCGTCCGCACCCCGAAGGTCAAGGACCGTACCGCGGCCCCGGCCCTCTTCGTCCTCGCTCCGTACCTGATCGTCGCGTTCTCCTTGTTGACGGTCTGGCGCAACTGGGAACTTGGAAACTGGGGCAACGCCGCATTCGCTGCCTTCAACGCCGTCATGGCCGCCGGCGCGATCCGGGCTTACATCGGACTGGCCAACTCCGGAGTGGACATGTACCTGGGCGTGTTGAACTGGCTGTACGTCGCGCCTAAGAAGCCGAAAGCGCTACCGCCGGCCATCATTCCCAAAACCCCGGAACAGGTCGACTGGGAGTCGCTGCTCTACCACGGGGACCGGCGCCTGAACCGCGATCTCCGCGGCAAGGACGACCGCCGGAAACGGGCCGGATCGGTGTAGGGCTGGCGCGTAGAACAGATCGGCCGCGGTTCCTTGCTGCGCGTCCGGGCGGAAATGAAAGTGCCCGCGCATGGCTGGAAATGCGGGCCGATGGCGGACGGCGATCCGGCCTTGCGTTATACATCGACAGGTGTAAATATTTACCTGTGTCTATGTCATTGGAGTTAACGCCTGTCCAAACGGTGGCGTGTTGTTCGCCGCTGTCCAGGGAGCCCTTGTCGGAATCCGAAGCCGAAGGAATCGTTCCGCTACTGAAAGCGCTGGGCGATCCGGTACGGTTGCGGCTGATGTCCCTGGTGGCGTCCCACGAGGGCGGCGAAGCCTGCGTATGCGACCTGAACGACGCCTTTGAACTGTCCCAGCCGACCATCAGCCACCACCTGAAGGTCCTGCACGAAGCGGGTCTCCTGGAACGCGAAAAGCGCGGCGTCTGGGTCTACTACCGTGCCCGCACCGATGCCCTGGCTGGCCTGGCGGCCTTGATCGGGGGACAGGGCCAGTGAGCGTTCTGACACGGCGGGCCGTGGCGGAGTTCGCCGGCACCGCCTTCCTGGTCATGGCCGTGGTGGGGTCCGGCGTCATGGCCTCGCGACTGTCCCCGAACGACGTCGGGCTGCAGCTCCTGCAGAACAGCATCGCCACCGGCGCCGCGCTCGTGGCGTTGATCCTCGCCCTGCAGCCGGTCTCGGCATCCTTCAACCCTGTGGTCACTTTGGTCGAGCGCGCCTTGGGGATCCTGGATACGTCCACGGCCTTGGTACTGATCGCCGCCCAGTTCGCCGGCGGCCTGGCGGGGACCGTGCTCGCCAACCTGATGTTCGGCCTCGACGCCGTGACGCTCTCCACGCATGAACGTGCCGGGGGAGGGCTGTGGCTCGGCGAAGTCATCGCTACCATCGGGCTGCTCCTGGTCATCTTCGGCACCATCCGCTCAGGGCGGCCTGACAGGGTTGCCTTTGCCGTCGGCGGGTACATCGCGGCAGCCTACTGGTTCACCAGCTCCACCAGCTTCGCGAACCCCGCGGTGACCGTGGCCCGGACCGTCACCGACACCTTCGCCGGCATCGCCCCGGCGTCGGCCCCGGCCTTCATCCTCGCCCAGTTGCTGGGCGGTGCCGTCGGGTTCTTCCTGATCCGAGCCCTCTACCCGAGCGTTCCCGCGCTGCCTGCGCCTTTGCCAGCTCCCGCACCCGATCGAAAGGTCCTCTCATGAGCACTGAAACCGTCAAGAAACCCTCCGTTCTCTTCGTGTGTGTCCACAACGCCGGCCGTTCCCAGATGGCTGCCGCCTTCCTCACAACCCTCGGCGAGGGCCGGATCGAGGTCCGCTCCGCGGGTTCCGAGCCCGCATACAAGGTCAACCCGGCCGCCGTCGAAGCCATGGCCGAACTTGGAATCGACATGTCCGCCGAAATCCCCAAGATCCTCACCACCGAGGCCGTGAAGGAATCCGACGTCGTCATCACCATGGGCTGCGGCGACGAATGCCCGTACTTCCCGGGCAAGCGCTACGAGGATTGGGTCCTCGAAGACCCGGCCGGCCAGGGCCTGGACGCCGTCCGCCCCATCCGCGACGAGATCAAGAGCCGCATCGAAGGCCTGATCGAGTCCCTCACGCCCGCCGGGTAACGCGGGACCCAGGAATACGGACTCTCTTTGAACCCGGAATCCGTAGAGTCCCTGGCCGAGCTTGGCATTGACATCACGGCTGAGCACCCCAAACCCGTCACTGACGCGGTGCTCGATGCCGTCGACGTCGTCGTTATCCTGGGCACCGAAGCCAAACTCGAACCCCACGGCACGGCCCGCTTCGAGATCTGGGAAACCGACGAACCCTCCACCCGCGGCATCGAAGGCATGGAACGCATGCGCCTGGTCCGCGACGACATCAAGGCCCGCGTCCAGAAGCTCTACGCCGAACTCCTCGAGAACTAGAAACCCGATGGATCTGGGCCGGGAAGCATGCCTCGTTGGATACCGACGGGCCCTTCAGGAGCTGAACAGCTGGCTGGAGAACGCGACGACCTCGGAACTGCAGCGCAAGAGCAACGGAACCCGCTGGACCAACGAGGAACTGCTTTTCCACATGGTCTTCGGATACATGATTGTCCGGTCCCTCTTGCCTTTGGTCCGCATCATGAGCCGCCTCCCCCGGTCCTGGAGCCGGGGCTTCGCCGCCGGATTGAACGCGGCCACAGGCCCGTTCGACGTCGTGAACTATTGGGGTTCCCGGGCGGCCGCCACGGTCTATGGCCGGCATCGGATGGGCAGGAAACTCGAAAAGACAATCACAGCCCTGGGCCGCCGACTCGAACGCGAAACCACGGTTTCCTTGGCCAGATCCATGCCCTTTCCCACCCGATGGGACCCTTTCTTCAAGGCCGATATGACGCTCGCGGACGTCTACGCCTACGCCACTCTGCATTTCGACTTCCACGCCAAGCAGTTGAGCCTCCGGCCACCGGATTCCTCACCCGGGTGATCGTGATGTTCCCGTCGCCTTCAGCCACAAATCCAGGCCCAAACGAAGGCCCAAAACCGCTGGCCAACTGCCCGGCACGGCCCACATGTCAGGTTTAAGGCCGTCGCCACCTAGAATTGCTGGTTGAAGCAATCTAAACGAGAGCCGCAGCGCACAACGCTGCGAGTCCTAGGGGACAAGACCATGCCGGATTCTGTGGACAACGAAGCCAGCGCCGCTGCATCTAACGAAGGGCAGCCCGAGCTTCGTCGACGCCGCGATCGCCGCCGCGAAGAGGGTGACGCCTGGACAGGAACCATGCCGATCATTACGCCGAACGATTCCGACGCGCCCGCATCCACTCCTGCCCCGCTCCAAAGCAGATCCTGGGCTGAAGCGGCAGCCGCCGCCGACGCGTCCGCCGGGGCGGTAGCGGACCGCACGGAAACAGGCCGCGAAGACTCGACCATCGGTGACGCGAGCCGTGAGGAACCACGCCTTGAGATTCCGACGGCGGCAGCACCGGCGTCGGGCGCTGTTCCCCCGGCTGCCGCACGAGCCGGACGCGCCGCAGCCGCCAGCGCTCCGATCTCCGACTTCATCTCCTCCCCGGGTTCCTTCGTGCGGGAACAGAAGCCGCGTCCCATCGGTGGCTTCCGCGGCATGCTCTACAGGCTGACCGGCGGTGCCTGGAACCTCGGACCCAGCGCCAAGCAGCGCGAAGAGGACGAGCTGGCTCGACGCATTTCCCGCCAGCTTCAAGGCAGCTACAACACGGCCGTCCTGAGCCTCAAGGGTGGAATCGGCAAGACTTCCACCACGGTCGGCGTGGGCCTCACCTTGGCGGAATTCCGGGGCGACCCGCCCTGCGCGATTGACGCCAACCCCGATTCCGGCGACCTCGTGGAGCGCGCCCTGGGCGAGGGCATCTACCAGAAGGCCACGCCGCGCACCATCACGGACCTGCTCAAGAACGTCGACAACGTCGATTCGCTCACGGCGCTGGCACGCTACATGCACCATGCCGGCCGACTGCACCTGATCGCCGGCGAACAAGACCCGGAAGTTTCCGATTCACTGACCGCCCAGGAATACCTGCGGATCCGCCAGTTGATCTCGGGCTACTACTCCATCGCGCTGACCGACTGCGGGACCGGAGTCACGCACAATGCGATGAGCGGCATCCTGCAATCGGCCGACAACCTCATCATCGCTGCCGGCTATGCCGTGAGCGGTGCCAAGCGTGCCCGCAGCACCCTTCAGTGGCTTGCGAGCCACGGCTACGAGGAGCTCGCCCGCAACGCGATCGTGGTCATCACGGACAAGGACGAGGTATCGTCCCGCGTGGACAAGGATGCCATTGAGGATCACCTCTCCGGGATCTGCCGCCAGTTGATTGCCGTGCCGCACGACAGGGGAGTGGCCGACGGCGACCTGGTCACCCTGGACGTCCTGCGCCCCGACACCCGCCGTGCGTACAAAGAGATCGCGGCCGCGATCGTGGACGGGTACGTGTAGCGCCTCTTCTTTTCGGCGCCCCGCCCAACTGACTCGCAGTAGATGTCGTTTAGAGGGCTCAAAACGACATTAAGTGCCAGCTAGTTGGGTGGGGCTACTTAGTTATTGCTTAGGGAGACGCTGGCGACACTCTATTTACTACTTGGTTTTACCCGGGCATGAGCGGGTTGTTACTCGACTACTACGCGGATTGCAAATTGTCGCTTCCGCCGGGATTTCCCTAGAGTTGCACCTGGACGTCATTCGCTTTGCGGGGCGCCCTCGCCATGACCGGGAACTGGGCCCGGGCATGGTGCACCCAATTCCGTGCCTTCATGACACCCTGCTGCGCCCGTTTCTGAACCCGCGGCCAGCACCCAGGAGCCTCCTTTTGATTCCCAAAAAACTTGCCTTGATGTTCGCTGCCGTGCTTCTCCTCGGACTGACGGGTGGCACTGGCGCTCGCCCCTCCGCCAACGCAGCGCCCGACGCCGGCCCCGCGCCAATCGCGAACGCCGCACCTGTCGCTGAGGTGGCCCCGCTCGCAACGCCAGCAGCGTCCGCTACCCCGACTCCCGCACCGCCCGCCGTTCCGCAGCCTGCCGCCGTACCCGCGCCCGCCGTCGTCGTGCCCCAGGCTGCCGCCGTACCCCAAACCGCCCCGGGCGGCTCCGTGAAGGTGCTCGACACCACCGCTGCCATCACCGACCCCAACTGGTTCCGCCAGGCCTACGCAGAGGGCTTCCGTCTCTACGTCATGCACTCCACCGTCTGGGGCACGTGCACCCCATGGCAACAGACCCAAGCCCAATTGAAGATGGCGCTCGACGCCGGCCTCAAGATCGCGGTCTACACCCGTGACGCTTCATGCTGGGAGAACGGGATCAAAGCCGCAGGCCCGTACATGTCCCAACTGCAGTTCTTCGCCCTGGACATCGAGCCCGGTGGATCCCTGGTGACCCGGGCCATGGTGGATGGCGTGCGGAGCCTGGGCGTGCGGCCCGTGATCTACAGCGGCAGCGGCATGTGGCCAGGCTTGATGGGCAACAGCACCGCATTCTCGGATGTGCCCCTCTGGGATACGGACACGAGCACCCTCAACTACGCCAGCTGGACCGCGAACTACCTGGCGCCGGCCCCTATGCAGTACGGCGGCTGGAACTCGGCCGGCACCATGCGCGTGGGGATCCAGCAGAAGTTCGAACACACCCTGAACGGCGTCAACGTGGACTTGAACTCATTCGATGCGAGCTTCCTGAAGTAGGCGCGGCGTTTAATTCCTGACGCAGAGGGAATTCCGGGGGCGCAGGGATGATGCAGTGTCGGACGGCACGGGACGCATCGGGACTATTTCCCCCGAGTTGTCCACATGGAGGAATTCGGTGCTGCCACGTGCCGCAGTCCACATGGCAGCTTCTTATCCATGACCCACTTGCCCCGTCTCATCCTCAGCCGAGATCACCTTTTTCACGGAACGACCCTCAAGGAACTCGCCCGGAGCGCCAAAACGGGTGCCTTGCATCGCGTCCGCCAAGGAGTGTACGTTGACGGCGCCGCGTGGGCCGCACTGAAACCGTGGGAGAAATACCGTGTCCGGGTCAGCGCTGCGGCCGAAACCTCTAGCGCACGGACCATATTCGCCAGGCACTCGGCAGCGTCTGTGTGGGGGATCCCCACCATAGGCGTGCATCATCCGGTCCAGGCCCTGACTCTCCAGAACGACGGCGGCCGCTCGCGGGCCGGGATATCCCGCCACTACGCGGACCCCGCCAGCCTCAAGGTGTATCGCTGCGAGGGACTGCTGGTGACGGACAGGGTGCGCACGGTGCTGGACCTGGCCGCTTTCACCCCGTTCGTCGAATCCATCGCTCCCTTGGATCACGTGCTCAAAGCCGACCGGAAACGGGGATTGCCCGCCATTACGAAAGAGACGCTTCTGGCAGGAGCGGATGGAATTTACACGGCGGCGGCCATCCGGAGAATCCAAGCGGCAGTCGATTTCGCAGATCCCCTGTCCGGATCTGCGGGGGAATCCTACAGCCGGGCTTTGATGCATGTCGCCGGATTCGATGCCCCGGTTCTTCAACGTGAATTCCGCGACGAAGCGGGCCTCGTGGGCTATTCGGATTTCTATTGGAAGGGTGTGCGGGTGGCCGGGGAGTTCGACGGCATCGATAAGTACCTGAAACCGGAATTCCTCAAGGGACGGACTGCCGCTCAAGCCGTCGTCGAGGAGAAGCTGCGTGAGGACCGTCTCCGTGCCACCGGGTCCGGCGTCGTCCGTTGGGTGTGGGCGGAACTCATGGCTCCCGGCGTGCTCGAACGGAAGCTGGCAGCGGCAGGGGTGCCCCGGCGTCGTCCGCGCGGAGCCCTATGACGCGCTGGATTCCTGACGCTGCGCTGAATGCCTGACGCAGCCGGAATTCCCTGTGCGACAGGTATTTGGCGCGTCGCAAAGGATGCGGCGTCCTAGGATAAAAGGGATGACCACCACCAGCACCCTTCAGCCCTTCAATCTCCGCAGCATTGCGTTGCCCGCCTTTGGGCCCGCCCTGCTGTTCTGTATCGGCGAAGGTGCGGTCCTTCCGGTGGTGGCATTGTCCGCCCGCGACCTTGGTGCTTCCGTGGCGGTTTCCGCGCTCGTGGTCACCCTGATCGGGCTGGGGTCGTGGTTCTTCAACCTGCCCGCTTCGCTCATCACCATCAAGTTCGGCGAACGATGGGCCATCGTGGCCGCGGGCGCAGCCGGAGCATTGGCCCTGTTGGCTGCCGGATTCGCGCCGCTCCTTGCGCACAACGGCATCTGGCTGCTCGCCGCGGCGATGACCGTGGTCGGGATGTCCACCAGCGTCTTCAACCTCGCGCGCCAGAAGTACCTCACGGAAGCCGTCCCGGTCATCTACCGGGCGCGCGCACTCTCGACGTTGGGCGGCGTCACCCGGATCGGCGTGTTCATTGGTCCGTTCGTCGGCGCGGCCGTGATGCAGTTCGCCGGCATCAGCGGCGCGTATTGGGTTGGCGTGGCGGGTATGGCGGCCGCCGCGGTGCTGTCCCTCACCATCCCGGACCTTGTGTTGCCGGACGACGTCGACGGCGGACGCAAGGGTCCCGAGCCCACCCTCCGTGGCGTCGCGGTTTCCCACGCGGGCGTGTTCCTGACTGTCGGGACCGGGATCCTGCTCCTCAGCGCGCTGCGGGCCTCACGCCAAGTGGTCATCCCTTTGTGGGCAGACCACTTGGGATTGGACGCCACACACGCATCACTCATCTACGGCTTGTCCGGCGCGATCGACATGCTGGTGTTCTATCCGGCCGGCAAGCTCATGGACCGCAAGGGGCGCATGTGGGTCGCCGTGCCGTCCACCCTCATCATGGGCGCGGCGTTGTTCCTCATGCCGTCGTCCGCGGATTTTGTGGGGCTGCTGCTGGCATCGCTCCTGATCGGCTTCGGCAACGGCATCGGCTCGGGACTCATCATGACGCTCGGAGCCGACTTTTCCCCGGACAAAGGCCGCGGGCAATTCCTCGGTTTGTGGAGGTTCATCTCGGACGCCGGTGCCACAGGCGGACCCGTGCTGCTCTCGGCCCTCACTGCCGCCGTATCGCTCGCGGCGGGCGTCTGGGCCACGGGCTTCCTGGGCCTGGCCGCCGCGGCGGTGTTCGCCGTCGCACTCCCGAAACTCAAGCACCGCAGGAACTACTGAGCCTCTGACGAGGCCTCACTGACAGCCGGGGCGCCCGTCATTCGCTCCCAGACTCCGGTCAGGTGCCTCCGGTATGGTGAATTGGATGTTCTCAGTCATCGCGCCTCCGCATCGTGCCCCCACTGCGAATCCGAGCACTGGGAAACCCGTCACGGACAGCGCCCCGCCGCTTGGTTCCGGGGCGGAGAATCGCCCGCCGAAGAGCGATGCAAAGCAATCCCGGCCTGATCTCGCGACGCTGACCGCACTGCGTTTCGTTGCCGCGCTGTGGGTGGTGTTCTTCCATCTTCAAGCCATGCAGCACACCTTCCTCGCGCCCGTCTATGAGCTGTTCCGTCCCTTCATTGCCAATGGCGACCTGGGCGTGGACGTGTTCTTTGTGCTCAGCGGATTCATCATCACCTACACGTACCTGGACCGGCTGGGCCCACGGTTCCGGTGGCGGACTGCCGGGGACTTTGTCTGGGCCAGGTTCGCCCGGATGTGGCCCGCGTTCGCGCTGGTCGTGGGCGTGGTTGGACTCTGGTTCGTATATGGGACCGCGCAGGAATCCGTGCGGGAGTGGTCCCTCCAGACCCAGGCTCCGGACCTGTCGCCGTGGGGTCTGGCCAAGCAGCTGCTGATGATGCATCTCTGGTTCCAACCGGGTACCGACGGCGCCAGCTGGTTCGGCCCTGGCTGGACGGTCAGCGCCGAGTGGCTGGCCTACTTGGCATTTCCCCTGCTGGCGCTGCTCCTGTTCCGGCTGCGCCGGCTGCATCCGCTGGCGGCACTGGCGGTCTCGGTGCTCGTTCTCCTGCCGACGGCCATCTGGGGCCCGGACCTGCCAATCGCCACGGATGAGCATCAGCCCTACGAATGGTTGCTGCGGATCGCATGCTGCTTCATTTCCGGCGCTTTCGCTTGCATCGCCGCACGGAACGCAGACCGTATGAAGTTCAACCCTGCCCTGGCCGGTCCCGGCGCCCTGCTGACCGGAACCGCCGTCGTCATCTTCCTGGCCACAGCCGGAAAACCTGGCCCCGGACGGCTGGCTGTGCTTGCCTTCCCGCTGCTCATTGCCCTTCTTAGCCTGACCCGCGGCTGGCTCCGCTCGGCGTTGTCGGCGCGGTGGCTGCAGTATGGCGGGCACAGTTCCTACAGTCTGTACTTGGTGCACATGTTCTTCATTTACCTCTTCTACTGGCTGATCAGGGACTGGCCGCACGGCGCCGGACCGCTGGCGGAGAACCTGCTCGCCGCGGCGTGCCTGCTCGGGATTGCGTTGGCCACCCATCTGCTGTTCAAGTACGTCGAGGAACCGGCCCGGCTCCGGCTGCGCGCATTGGTGCCGAAGGCGGGTGCCGCGAGGGTGGGTACCGCCGTCGGGCACTCAAGCCGGGGCAGCGCCCGTCAGTGAACGTCAGCCGAGGGAACTGAGGAACGCGGTCGTGTCCGCTGCCACCTGGTCCGGACACTCCCACAAGACCAGGTGCCCTACTCCGGGATAAACCTTCAACACGGCGCCTGGAATTCGAGCCGCCAAGGCTTCCTGGTGCCTTCGAGGCAGCACGGAGTCATGTGCGCCCCACAGGATCAGGGTGGGCGCGAGAATGGTTCCGGACTCGGTGGGCGGAGTTGCCGTACGCAAACCATCGAGGATGCGCTTCCACGCGTGCGCGGGCATCCTGACTCCGTCGCGTACCCGGTCCTCGATAAACCAAGCAGGAATCGCATGCAGTAGTGGGAACCAGGACAGGGAATTCCGTACCCAGTTCTCGTCGATGGGATCCTGGAGGCGGTCGACTTCGTTGGCGAAAGCGGGCCGGGCCCGAAGGCTCAGGGGAGAACCCACCAGCACAAGCGCCGCGACACGATCAGGGTGCCCGATGGCTAACTGCTGGGCCACATAGCCGCCGCTGGAGGAACCAAGGACGTACGGCCTTGGCACGCCGAGCGCATCCAGGATGGCTGCGGCGTCCCCGGCCTGTTCTACCAGCGAATAGCCGAGCTCCGGTTTCTCCGCGTCGCCCTGCCCGCGGAGGTCGGGCGCGTAGACCCTGAAGTCCGTCAGCAGAGGTACAAGGCGGTCAAAGCTGCGCCGGGATTCACCCCAGGCGTGCAAAAGCAACAACGGCTTCGCGTCGGCATCGCCGTGGACGAGGCACGGAACCCGTATGCCCGTGGTGAGCCTGAGATCCAGGACTTCGGCGCCCATAGCATCAGGGTACGCCTCGCCGCGCGGCACTAAGGTGAGCGCCGCCGTCGGGCATTCACGCCGAAAGTGGGCCGGGCCTCCAGATCCGACCACCTTTGGCCGGGCCGCCTCCTAGGATTCCGCGGACGTAAGGGGATTCGGGACTGGAAAGTTGTTCAAACGAGGTCGAATGTTGAGCCACCCGGCGATCCCGAGACGGAATCGTTGACACCTGGGAGGCACTGGCGTTCGATGATCGCAGGGGGAGCTGTCTCGGCGGGGAGTGAACAGTTCATGCGGGTAATCCGGAATGCGAAACCTGTATCCATCGTGGCGGGCAGCACCCTGGTACTTGAGGGCTGTGTCGGGATGTGGCTGGCCGCCACAGCGCCGGCTGGGCCGGAAAATGGCAGGATTGTTCTGCTTTCCTTCTTCTTCGCCGTCGTTGCCCTGATCTGGGGAGTCGTCATCCTGTCATGGCGCTTCTGGTCCAAGCCGATGGTCCTGGTGCGGGCGCAGGCGGCAGATGCCATTCCCGTGATCTGGCCCCTGGCCGTGGTTTCGTCGCCCTTGCTGTCGGCGCCCGGATTCTCCGATCCCGCCAACCCGTCCTTGTGGATGGGTGGCCTGCTGCTCGCATCGGTCGCCATTTCAGTAGTGCCTGCGGAGAAGGCGGCGCTCTTGGATATCCCGCCACTACGCCCGGGACACTTCCTTGATTGGCTCAGATGGCAGAATTTCGGTGCCGGCTCGCTGTGGGTTTCGGGTTTCTTTACCGCGACGTACTTTCTTGATTCACGCCGGCCGACATCATCATCGAAAACCTCTATCGGGCAGAAGCGCTAAGCGGACCGAGCCTCTAGATCCGACCACCTTTGGTCGGTATAGCAGTCGGGAGTCCGCGAAATACAGGGATTCCGGACTGGAGGGTTGTTCAAAAGTGGTCGAATGTTGAGCCCAGGCCAGCAGACCCGGCCGTCCAGGAAGCTGCGCCGGGGCACTAAGGCGACTGCCGCCGTCGGGCACTCACGCCGAATAGCCAGGTGGCAGCGACCGTTGCCAGATAACCGGTGATGACAATCAAGGAGACTCCGGCCCAGAAGTAGTTGGTGGTGCTTTCCTGCCCGAAACCGCTCGCAATTCCAATCAGCGAGTACACCGCAACGGCCGCGGCGGCGACGCCTGCCAGAGTCGACAGCGAAAGCCACAAACGCGACGACGCCCAGTGGTCACCGCGGCCGTCCTGGACGTTCCAGCGCTTCCCAGTGCGCAGTACCAACCAGCCAGCCGGCAGCATGACCGCTCCCACCACGAGGAACGCGGCGACGACGTCGGCGGGCCGGTGCCACTGGTTGATCAGCGTGGAAACCCCGGCCGCCACCGCGAAAGTGCCACCGAGGAACCCCGCCAGGGGCCGCCAGCGCGGCGACACCACCAGGAACACCGCGGCCGCCGCTGAGGCCGCCAACGTGGTGTGACCGGAGGGCAGCGAGTTCAGTTCAATGGTCTGGACGCCGCGGAACGGCCTGTTCGGAAACCAGTCCTTGAGCAGCTGAGTGGCCAGGTTTGCCGCGACACAAGCGACCACCGCGATCCCGGCTGACTTCCAGCGGCGGCGCATTATCGTGACGAAAAGAACGACGACGGCGGCGATCGCCACCGAGATGACCGGCAGCCAATCGAGGAACTGGGTGGTCGCCCGTTCGGTGGGACCGTTGATCGTCGCGGCTTCCACCAGGGCGGATTCGTCGATGTACTGTCCCGTCGTGGTGCGCACGAAAAAATAGTATGTGGCAATGAATGCGGCCATGCATGCCAGGGTTGCGAGCACAAAAAGTATGCCCATCCCAGCGCCCGCCCAGCGCCTGGTGGCGGTACCATGTGTGGCCGGCAGCCGGCTCGTCTTAGGAAAAGTCATTACTTTCAGGGTGTCATATTTGGCTGGGAGGATCACTTTTGCTCGGCGAGGAGTTCCTCGTAGAGTGCCAAGTGTTCGGCAACCATCCTCTCGGCGCTGAAGTAGTTTTCCGCGGCGCGGCGGCACTCGCCGCGATCCAGCGTGGCGGCGGCAATGACTGCCTCGGCCAGTTCCGGGGCGCTGGAACGGAGATACCCCGTGACGCCATCGGCAACGATCTCCGGGGCGGATCCTCGGAATGTTGCCACCACCGGAGTCCCGGAGGCGAGGGACTCGATCATGGCCATGCCGAAGGGTTCATCCCACTGAAGCGGATTCAACAGGGCCACGGACCCGCCCAGGAGGACGAACTTGTCCGCAGCGTTCAGCTCGCCGAGGTATTCGACGTCGGGCCCCAGCAGCGGTGCGATGACCGCGGCGTAGTACTCGTGTTCTTCCGCGCTGTACATCTTGGCTGCAATTCGCAGCGGCACCTGGGCCAGTCGGGCGGTCTCGATTGCTTCCGGCAGACCCTTGCCGGGATGCATCCGGCCGAGGAAGCAGGCGTAGCCGCCGTCGCCGGCTCCGAGCGGGACGGACTGCGTGTCTATCCCGTGGTGAATGACCTTCCGTATCTTGATGCCGGGGGCAGTGTCTGCTTGATGGTGCGAGATAGCGATGATCGCGGTGTCCGTGGCCATGGCCTGGTAGATGTCATGGTTCTCGGCCGAAAAGGGGAGGTGGGCCGTTGCGACGATGGGCGTTCCCTGCGGCCGATGCCTGTACAGCGGACCCGCCAGGGTGTTGTCGTGGATGAGGTCGACGTCGTCCATGGCCGCGAATGCGTACACGCTGTGGCGGAGTTCGTCCGTGCCGTTCCCTATCCTCGAGCCGTCGGCAAGCGGTGGGCCGGGCACCTTGGCCACTGGACATGTGCTTCCGGACGCCGCCGCCAGAAGCACATCATGGCCCGCGGCAACCAGCCCGCGAGCCAGGATATCGATGATCGACTCCGTGCCGCCGTATGCGGGCGGCGGCACTGGAATCCAGGGCGGGGCAACCAGTCCGATGCGCACCTAGTGCCCCCGCCGCGGTCCGGCGGTGACGTGGTGGACATCCAAGAGGTCTGACAACGGCTTGCGGGCTTCGCGGTGCAGAGCGATATTCTCGGGCAGGTCCGTGACCTGTGTTTCTCCGTTGACCACCTCTACGGAGATCCGGGAGCCGGCGAGCGGGATGTTCCGCATTTTGATCTCGCCGAAGCCTTCGGGAACCACCGGTGCCAGCCAGAGGCCGCCGTGGGTGAGGCAAGGATCGAAGCGGAGCAATACCCTCAGCAAGTGAACCGGTGTGGCAGCGGCCCAAGCCTGCGGCGAACATGACGAAGGGTATGGGACGGGCGTCCCGTAGGTTTTCCTGTCCAGGCCGCAGAACAACTCCGGGAGCCGCCCACCGAACGCCTCTGCCGCATCCAGGAGGCCCGTGATGAGGCGCTGGGACTCCTCAACGAAGCCGTAGCGCATCAACCCGCCGGCAATGAGTGCATTGTCATGCGGCCACACCGAGCCGTTGTGGTAGCTCGCCGGATTGTAGGCCGCCATGTCGGAAGCAAGCGTCCGGACGCCCCAACCCGTGAACATGGTGTCCGACATCAGCCGCTCCGCGACTAACGGAGCCTTGTCGTCGTCGACGATTCCGCTCCAAAGGCAATGGCCCATATTGGACGCGCATGCGTCTACCGGCCGCTTGTCGCGATCGAGGGCGATCGCGAAATAGCCGCGTTCAGGGAGCCAGAATTGCTCGTTGAATACTCGCTTGAGCTCGGCTGCCCGCGCGCCCCACACCGCGGCCAGCTTCAGGTCTCCGTCTTCTTGGGCCATCAAGGCCCTGCTGAGATAGGCGGTGTAGACGTAGCCTTGGACTTCACATAGGGCGATCGGCGGCTCCGCCAGTGTGCCGTCGGCGAAGTTGATTCCGTCCCCCGAATCCTTCCAGCCTTGATTGAGGAGGCCATGGTCCGTGGCCCGCGAGTACTCAACAAACCCGTCGCCGTCGGCGTCTCCGTAGTCGCGGATCCAGTCCAGGGCCCGGTCCACCGCTGGCAGAAGGGATTCCGAGACGTCGGAATGGAATCCCCAACGGGTGAGCTCCCCGGCGAGCGTGACGAACAACGGGGTGGCGTCCACTGAACCGTAGTAGGCACTCCCGCCGCCAAGCGCAAGGCCCGTGGTGGCGCCGAGACGCACCTCGTGCAGAATCCGGCCCGGCTCCTCTTCGCTGAGCGGATTGACGGTCCGGCCCTGATGGTCGGCCAAGGTTTTGAGGGTTCCCAGTGCGAGCGAGGGATCCAGTGGAAGCGTCATGAAGGAGGTCAGGAGCGAGTCCCGGCCGAAAAGGGCCATAAACCAAGGCGATCCTGCGGCCACCACCGTCCGCCCGGGATGGTCGGGGTCGAAGATCCTGAGCGAGCCGAGGTCGGCCCTGCTCTGGGCCAGCGCTTTCTCGAAGGCCTTGTTGGCAAGTTCCGTTGTGGGAACCTTGCCATGCCACTCCTGCAGCCTTTCTTCGGGGACATCGTAGGGGCGCTGGTTGCCCCAAACCTGGGCGTCCGCTTCGGGTCCGACCCCCTCGATGCGTGGCGTGGCCGTCACACCCGTGGACCAATGGCCTTGGGGCTCAAGAGTGATGTCATAGCTGATGACATCTCCGTCAACCACGCCATGCGGAGCGTCAACGGTGACCAGGACGTGCCGCCCCTGACGCTGGGACTCAAGGACAAACGAACCGTCGCTACCCCGCGTCAAATGCACGCTCTCGTGGCGTGCCCGGCCCTCCTTCACTTCGAAGATGTCGGCAAAGTCCGCGTTGACCGTGAGCGAAACCGTGGCGTGGGTGGGCTTGCTGGAAAAATTCCTGACCGTGATCTCTTCGTGCACTCCGCCGAACAGGCTCCGCCGGCGTTCAATGAGCAGATGGCTGTCTGCCAAGCCGTCGGTGCGAGATGCTCGGCCGACGAAATCGGCGCGATAGGGCTCCGGGACAGGAGAACCCAAGGCCTCAATGGGGTGGCCGTTCACCTCCAACGCCCAGTTCGAAACGAACCGCGTGTCACGGAAGAACATCCCGTGCGGGCGCAGTTGGTCCATATCGCCGTTGGCCGCAGAGACGCAAAACGATGTTCCTGCCAGCAGCGTCACGGCGCCAGCGCCGGCCGAACCTGCAAGGTTCTCGGCATTCCAACCTGTCATCAATGGGCTCCAAAGCTAGGGACGGGGGAATGGGGCAGCTTGTTTCAGCGTATTCGCCGCGTCAGCGGAAGTGAACCCTCCTGCAGATATGGGGGCTTCTGGGCGGACGCTCGCTCGGATATCGGGGTTTTTGGGCGGACGCTCGCTCGGATATGGGGGTTTTTGGGCGGACGCTCGCTCGGATGTGGCGGGTTTCGGGCGGAATTTGAGGCGCATATCTGAGCGAGGGTTTGCCGGGTGGGGCGCACATCTGAGCGAGGGTTTGCCGGTTGGGGCATATATCTGAGCGAGGGTCTGCCGGAAAGGGCACATATCTGAGCGAGGGTCGGGAAGGGGTGAGGGGCGCGTAACACGGATGTGACGCTTGACACGTGTTAGGTGATGGATTTACGCTACCTAACACGTGTTAGGAAGGAATGAGACATGCCAGGAAGCAATGGGAAGCTGCGTGAGATCTCACGCAGGACAGCCCTTGGTGCCTTGGGTGCGGGAATTGTCGGAGCAACGGTGGCGTCGTGGCCGCGGTTGACCGGCATGGACATCCCGGGCCGCGGCGACAACAGCCTCAGTATCGCCATCTTGGGAACCGCAGCGGACGCAGCCGCCCGCCAGCGGGTCATTGATGCGTTCGCGAAGGTGCACCCGGAAATCAAGGTGAAGGTCCAGGCCATCCAGGCCGCGGACTGGAAGGACTTCTTCACCAAGATCCTCACCATGGTGGCAGCAGGTACGCCACCGGATGTGGTCTATGTGGCGACCGAAGGTGCCCAGCTCTTCGCCGAGAAACTGGCGCACCCTTTGGACGAGTACCTTCGCCGCGATGCCGCGGACATGAAGGAGTACTTCGCCGACGTCCACCCGAGCCTCGTGGAGGCGTTCATGTACAAAGGCAGCCTGTTCCAGCTTCCCATCGACTGGAACGCCGCCAACATGTACTACAACACCTCGGCCTTGCAGCAAGCCGGACTCGAACGTCCCGCGGATGGCTGGACCCAGGTCGATTTCCGCAACACCCTGGCTGCCATGCGGAAAGCAAGGCCGCAGGACTTCACTCCGTACTACTGGACCAACAGGCTCTTCGGCGGCGTGGTGCCCTGGCTCTACGCCAACGACACCAGCTTCCTCAAGGAATCCAAGTCCACCGGCGGCGAATGGCTCTGGGACAGCTTCTACGCCCAGGATCCTTCCCGCGGACTGCGCTCCGGCGGCTACCAGTGGCTTGAACCCAATGCCGACGACCCGCGGGTGTACGAGTCGTTCGACTACCTCCGTGGCCTGGTCAAAGATGGCCTGGGCGTCCGACCCGAAGAAGGCGGCGGAAATTCACTCGTCGGGCTGTTCGCCTCCAACAGGATCGGCATGACCCCGGCCGGCGGTTACTGGGTGGAAGGCCTCCACGAAGCCGGAATGAAGGAAGACGGCTTCGACGTCCAGTTCTTCCCGCGCTGGCGCACCCAGCGGCACCAGTTCGGCACCGCCGGATACGCCATCATGAAGACCGCCAAAGATAAGGACGCCGCCTGGGAGTGGCTCAAGTTCGCTTCCAGCCTGGAAGCCATGCGCTTGGTCTTCCCGACGCCGAACACCACCCCCGCGCGCCGCTCCATGGTCAACGAGCAGTTGTACGCGGGACGCGGCCCCACGCACTGGAAAGTCTTCTACGACACCCTGGACAAATTCCCCACCACAGGTCCCATTCCGGCACCGCCCCAGCAGGCCGCCGTCGAGACCGCATTGATGAAGAACGTATCCCTGGCCGTCAGCGGTGACGAGCGCCAGCTCAAGCAGGCCCTCGACTCCATGCAACGCGACCTTGAGATCGCCTTGAGGAGGCAGGCATGAGCACGGCAACAACGGGCATGTCCACCAAACGCCGAAACGGCGCCGCAGCGAAGATCGAGACAACCAGGAAACAGCGTCAGCGCTGGCTGCCCTGGGCGTTCCTGGCACCCACCATCCTGGGCATGGGGCTGTTCACGCTCGTGCCGATCGTCGCTTCACTGGTCCTCGCGTTCTTCCGCTGGGACATCATTTCTGCGCCAAGCTTCGTCGGGTTCGACAACTTCGCCGAAGTGGTCCAGGACCCGACGGTCCGGGTGTCGTTCCTGAACACGATCATGTTCGTGGTGGTCGCCGTGGCGTTGCAGCTCGGCCTCGCCTTGGCGCTGGCGATCATGGTGCAGGAGAAGCTTCCGGCCTGGCTTCGCGTCTTCTTCCGCAGCGCCTTCTTCTTCCCGCTGATCCTGTCCGCGGCGTCAGTGTCCATCTTCATGCGCTACCTGTTCAACGAACAATTCGGCGTGGTCAACTGGCTCTTGTCCTTCGTCGGCATCCCCGCCGTCCCGTGGCTGACGACGCCGGCCGGTTCTGCCGCCGTCGTCATCCTCGTGTACGTGTGGCAGAACTTCGGGTTCTCGTTCCTGCTGTTCATTGGCGGGCTGGCGTCCATCCCCACCGAAACGTATGAGGCCGCGTCGATCGACGGTGCCACGGGCTGGCGCAAACACCTCCACGTGACGCTGCCGCTCCTGAGTCCGACCACCCTGGTGGCGTCGGTCATGGCGATCATCAACGCCCTGCAGGTGTTCGACCAGCCCTACGTCCTCACCCGCGGCGGCCCCGGCGACTCCACGCGCACCGCGGTGATGGTGATCTTCGAGTCCGCGTTCCAGCGCCTCGAATTCGGCCAGGCCTCGGCGATCGGCGTCATCCTCACGCTGATCATCATGGCCATCACAGCCGCCCAGTTCCGGCTCAGCAAACGATTCGTCTTCTACCAGTAAGGCCCGCCATGACTACAACCTCAACCCAGCGCGCCGCCGTCGATCGCTTGGCTCCCCAACGGCCCGCGGCCCGCAAGAAGCGGAACTGGAGCATGGCGGGACGAATCGTGCTGCTCCTGATCGCGTCCGTCCTCATCCTCGGTCCGGTGCTGTGGACCCTGTCCACTTCGCTGCGGCCACCGGCGGAATCGTTCCAGCTGCCGCCGTCGTTCCTTCCGCTCAACCCCGATTTCTCGTCCTACGACCAGGTCTTCAAGCAGCTCAACATCATGCTGCTGGTCCTCAACAGCGCCCTCGTGACGGGACTGATCGCCGTCGGGCAGATGTTCACGGCGGCGCTCGCCGGCTACGCCTTCGCGAACCTCAAGTTCCGCGGCCGCGGGGCGCTATTCTCGATTGTGCTGGCCACCATGATGGTCCCGGCGCAGGTGACGATCGTTCCGGTCTTCATGCTGATCCGCGGCATCGGTCTGTCCGATACTCTCCTCGCACTGATCCTTCCAGCGATCCCGACGGCGTTCGGCACCTTCCTGATGCGCCAGTACTTCCTGGGGCTGCCAAGTGATTTGGGCGAGGCCGCTGCGATCGACGGCGCCTCGCCGTGGCGCACGTTCCGTTCCGTGTACGCGCCGCTGGCGATGCCGGGCATGGCGATCGTAGGCATCCTGGCCTTCAACTACCACTGGAACGAGTTCTTCCGCCCGCTCATCCTGACCATCTCCGAGCAGAACTTCACGCTCCCGCTGGGCTTGGTGTCGCTGCAGGGCAACCTCGGCACCGGCAGCATCTCCGTGGTGCTGGCCGGCGTCATTCTCTCCATGATTCCCGCCCTGGTGGTGTTCATGTTCGGCCAGCGCGCGTTGCGTGACGGACTCACCGCCGGTACCGGCAAATAGCCTCTACTTCCCCGAAAGGACTCCGATGACGGACCTCGTATCTTCCGCCCCTGCACTTGCGGCGGCTGCCACCCACCCGGACCCGGCATTCCCGCGCTTCCACCCCCGCCCGGCGCAAGGCTGGATCAACGACCCCAACGGCATCAGCTACATCAACGGCCGATACCACGTGTTCTTCCAGTTCAACCCGGAATCGGCACGGCACCACAGGATCCAATGGGGGCACGTCAGCTCCCCGGACCTGGTCCACTGGGATGAGCACCCGGTCGCGCTGCGCCCCCAGGACGGCGGGCCGGACGAGTTCGGCTGCTGGACCGGCGTGGTGACCGACGACGGCGGTGTCCCCACCGCTGCGTACTCGGGCGTGCGGGGCGATGGCGGGCATTCGCAAGTGGTGATTTCCCGAGGCTCCGCGGACCTGGTGAGCTGGGAACAGGACGGCCACATTGCCGCTTCCATGCCGGACGATGGCCTGGTCACGGCCGTGCGCGACCCCTTCATCTTCCACTTCAACGGCAAGCGCTACGCCATGCAGGGCGCCGGGCTGGCCAATGGACATGCTGCTTTGCTGCTGTACACGGTGGAGGACATGTCCGACTGGAAGTACCAAGGCATTTGGCTGACCACCGAAAACCCCGTAGCGGCCACGCATACCCCGGCCGAGATCTGGGAGTGCCCGCAACTGGTTCGGGTGCCTTCCGATGGGGTGCCTGCGGATGGTGCGCCCTCCAACAGTGCCGAAACCTGGGTCATGATGTTCTCCCTGTGGCTCTCCGGCGATGACCACGAGCACGCCAACGGGGTGGGCCACCTCATCGGCTCGCTGGCCGAGGACCCGTCAACTGGGCTGCCCGTGTTCGTCCCGCGTTCCGGCGGCAGGTCCGACCTTGGCCGGGATTTCTACGCCCCCCAGATTGTTCAGCTGGATTCTGCGTCCTCGTTTGAGGCGGGGCCTGAGCCGCGCGCCCTGCTGTGGGGATGGGCCAACGAAGGCCCGGGCCGTGACGGCCGGCGTGGCCGTTCGCAAGACGAGATCGACGCCGCAGGCTGGGCGGGCGTGTTAACACACCCGCGCTTCCTCTCGGTTGAGGACGGTGCATTGGTGGTTGCTCCTGCGCCGGAGGTTGAGGCGTACCGGGGTTCCGTGCTCGCGCGCGGGGCGTCCGGGTCCGTTGCCTTGCCGCCGTTTGCCGAGGCTTTTGTGAAGACTGGGACTGTTGGTGAAGCCGGTGAGGTTCGGCTGGTCCTGGCCTCCGGCGCTGAACGGCAAGTGGTTTTTGCGGGGCCGCTGTCCGCCGGCCAGGAACTCCGCATCTTCGTGGATGCTTCCCTGGTGGAGGTGTATCGGACAGGTTCCGTCGCCACGACACTCCGTGCCTATCCTGCGGCTGGGGAAACGTGGATCCTTGAGCTTCCCGAAGGTGCGGCGGCGGACGTCTGGGAACTGAAGCTGCCGGAATAGGCGGCAGGCCGTCGTCGGGCACTCAACTTTGACCACTTTTGGCCGGTGCTGCAGTCCGGGATCCCCGTATTTCCGCGGATTCCCGGGCGACGGCCCGACCAAAAGTGGTCGGATCTAGAGGGCGGGAACGGGGCCTGTGGACTCACGGACCACCAAACGGCAGGGAACCATGGTTTCCAGATGGCCGATGCGTCCCGCAGCGGGACGCTGGGCCCGGTCCTCAATCTGTTCCAGCAACATGTTCATCGCGGCCGCCCCCATTTCCCGCAACGGAAGTGCCATGGTGGTCAGCGCGGGGACCATGGTGGCCGCGATGCGGAATTCGTCGTCGTAGCCAATGATCGAGAGGTCGCGCGGTACGGCCAGGCCCAGCCGCGCCGCAGCCAGCGCGACGCCGACGGCGAGGCGATCGTTGGCGCACACAATCGCCGTCGGCCGTTCGGTGGCGGAGAGCAGTCCCATCGCGCCATGGAAACCGTCGTTGATGTCCCAACCGGCCATGAACACGCGGTCTTCGCGAACGGGGATGGCGGCTTTGGCCATTGCTTCGCGATGCCCCGCGATGCGCAGGGGCACAGCCGGGGAGGTTGCGGCGCCGGCGAGGAACGCGATATCGCGATGGCCCAGCTGGAGGAGGTGCTCGGTGGCTTCCCGGCCGCCGGAAACTTCGTCCGGGATCACGTGGCGCAGCTGCGGGGTAGGGCTGTTGTCGAAGCAGTTAGCGAGCACCGAGGGGACGCGCAGCATGCCCTGGGGCACGTCAAGCGGCTTCAAACCGACCGTGACATACATCAGCCCGTCCACTTGCCGATCCAAAAGGGTCTCGACGGCGCTCTCGTCACGGGAGGCGTCGCGCTCGGTGTCCATCACGACGGTGACAAAGCCGTGTGCCCGGGCGACGTCGTCGGCGCCACCGATGATGTTGCCGTCGAACGGGCTCACGACCACCTCGTCCGACACGATGCCGATCACGCGTGTGCGTTGGTTCCGCAGGCTCAGCGCGATGGCGTTGGGGGAGTATTTGAGGTCCGCAGCGGCCTGCCGGATACGGTCCTGGCTTTCCTTGGCCACGTTGCCGTCTCCCCGACCGTTGAGCACCAGCGACACCGCACTCCGCGAGACGCCCGCCCGTTTGGCGACGTCGAGTGCTGTGGCCTTGCGCTGCATGCGGGCTCCTCCGGCTGTGGTTCCGTTTCTTGCTGCATTCTACCTAACGCGTGTGAGGGATGGCCCGCACGCTGTTCCCCAGCCGAACGCTCGCTCACATATATGGCCTTCCAGCCGAACGCTCGCTCACATATGCGCCCCGCCAGGCTGACGTCCCCACCAACGCGGTATCGTTGGGCGTGCCGGGCAGAACCGGTGTTTCAGATCTATGGGGGTGGGTCCGATTTTTTCCTTGCGCCAAATGGCCACGATCGTGCTGACAGCGGCAGTGGCGTTGAGTCTCAACGCCTGCGTGTTCGATGTAACTGCTGCCAGACCGCCGGCCCATGCCGGGACGTCCTCCGCCCCTCCGACCTCCAAGCCATCCGCGGCACCCACTACAAGCAGTAGCACCCAAATGCGGGTCCAATCGTCGCAAGAGCTGCAGGCGATGCTCGGCAACCTCCGTGCTCCCGACGGCGTGATGTCGCGGCTCATTGATGAGGCAGCGATTCAGGACATGCAGGATTCGATGGCAGTCGGGCCCGCCGACATGACCACCGATCCCGCCAAATGCCGGGACCTCCTGAAGGCAGGAGAGCTGGTCGACTACAGAATCCCGACGGCGGCCGCGGTGCTGGGGCCCCAGGCGAATATGTCCGTCATCATGGCGTCATCCGACGATTCCGGCTATTTCTGGCAGGGCATGTACAGCATCGATAAAGTCCTCGGATATTGCACCGAGGTGACTATTAGCTCGGGGAATCAATACGTGCACTCGTCCCTGACGCGGTTGAATTTGGATCTTCACGGCTCGAAGTCGTTCACCTACGTCACCACTATCACCGGTTCCGGGTCGCCGATCCATGTGCTTCGTATGGTCACCATGAGCGGAAACCTGTTCGTCACGGGGGTCCACCCGCTGCCGGATGCGCGGCCCACGGATGCTGTCATTCGGGAGCTCAGCAGCTACGTCAATGCGATCGTTGACCATGCCGGCGATCCGGTGCCCACTACTCCTGCCACGAAGCAGCCCACCCCGCCACAAACAGGCAACTCGGCCTGACGGCGCCCCAGGCTACAGTGAAACCATGCCTCCATTCCCCACCCTCGACGAGCTCCTTGCCACCGCCAAAGTGGTCAGCCTGCCGATGCGGGTCAAGTTCCGGGGCATCACCGAGCGCGAGACCCTCGTGTTCCGAGGCCCGGCCGGGTGGGGCGAGTTTTGTCCGTTCCCCGAGTACGGCGACGCCGAGGCTTCCCGCTGGCTCACCGCCGCCGTCGAAGCCGCTTGGCAGGGTTTTCCGCCCCAGCTGAGGGATACCATTCCCGTCAACGCGACCGTCCCCGCCGTGCCTGCCGCCCGGGTGCCCGAGGTCCTGGAGCGCTTCGGCCGGGTGGACGCCGTCAAGGTCAAGGTTGCCGAGCGGGGGCAGGAACTGGCCGACGACGTCGCGCGCGTCACCGCAGTCCGGGACGCCCTGCCGGACGCCGCGATCCGTGTGGACGCCAACGCAGGCTGGGACGTGCCGCAGGCGGTTGAGGCACTCGGGCGACTGTCCGCCGTCGGGCTCGAATACGCCGAGCAGCCAGTGCCGCACATCGAGGGCCTCGCAGAAGTCCGACGACGGCTCGCGCAGCAGGGCACGCCCGTGCTCATCGCCGCCGACGAATCCGTGCGCAAGGAAGACGATCCCCTCAAGGTGGCGCGCGCGGGCGCGGCTGACCTGATCGTGGTCAAGGTTGCGCCGCTCGGGGGAGTGCGGCGCGCGCTGGACATTGTGGCGCAAGCCGGGCTTCCCGCCGTCGTAAGCTCGGCGCTGGACACCTCGGTGGGGATCCGCGCGGGTCTCGCGCTCGCCGCCGCGCTGCCGGAACTGCCGTTCGCGTGCGGGCTGGGGACCGTGCGGCTGTTCGCCTCGGACATTACGCGGGATCCGTTAGTGCCCGACGACGGCGCCATCCGCGTCCGCGAAGCCGTCGCCGACGAGGGGCTGCTGGAGCGGTATGCGGCTTCCGCTGAACGTCGCGACTGGTGGTTGGACCGGCTTCGCCGCGTGCACGCACTCCTGAATGCATAGTTAGCTGTGAAAATGCTGGGAATTCACTGGAACTTAACCTGAGTGTTCTCTCGGATTCCGCTAGCGCTGTAAGGGTGGGGAAATCACTCAATCCCCGGAGGTAATTCCCATGTCTGAATCAACCGCGCGCAAGTTCGGCTTGCTCCCCATGCTCGGCCATACGAAGGGCAAGCGCAGCCCCGTGACGTGCGCCCTGAAGTGCGACAACGCTTGCTCGGGCGAGGCTTGCAACACGAGCTCCAACGCCTACTTCCGCGATATCGCTTCGGCAGCTGTGTCCCGCCGCGCCGCACTGGGCTTTGGCGCCGTCGGTGCGCTCGCCGTCGTGCTGGGCGGGCCTGGCTCCGCGGAAAAGGCCGTTGCCGGCGGCGGCGCTGGCCTGTCCGAGGCGGCAAAGACGGGCTTCGACAAGGCCAAGCTCAAGTTCGCGCCGATCAAGCCTGTCGACTACACCGTTGACGCGTTCACCGTGCCGGAGGGTTTCGCGTGGCAGCCGATCATCCGTTGGGGCGATCCGCTCTTTGCCGACTCGCCGGTCTTCGAGCTGAACGGCCAGACCGCAGCGGCGCAGGCCCGCCAGTTCGGCTACAACAACGACTACACGGACATCCTGCCCATCCCGGATTCCAAGGACCGCCGTGCCGTACTCTTCACCAACCACGAGTACACCAACGAGAACATCATGTTCCCGGCCACTTTGGTGGCTGCGGAGGCGCGCGCGATCGGGCGTGCCGCACATGGACTCACGGTTGTTGAGCTCGAGCGCAAGAACAAGAACAAGCCGTGGAACTACGTCAAGGGTGCGCCGCTCAATCGTCGGTTCCTGACCGACACCACCTATGAGCTCACCGGCCCCGCCGCGGGCACGGACCTCGTCAAAACCATCGACGACCCCTCCGGCCGTGCCATCAAGGGCACCTTGGGCAACTGCTCCGGAGGCACGACTCCCTGGGGCACCATCCTCTCCGGCGAGGAGAACTTCAACGGCTACTTCGTGGCTCCCGGCACCTCTGCGGGCGACAAGCGCTACGGCCTCACCAACAAGCCAACGGCCCGTCAGTGGGAACTGGATGAGCCGCGTTTCAACACCAACAACGCCGGATACGCCAACGAGACCAACCGCTTTGGCTGGATCGTGGAAGTCGACCCGTTCGACCCCTCGTCCACACCCAAAAAGCACTCCGCCATGGGCCGTTTCAAGCACGAAGGCGCCAACGTGATTCTTGCCGCCTCCGGCCGTGTAGTCGCCTACATGGGCGACGACGAGCGCTTCGACTACCTCTACAAGTTCGTCTCCAAGGGCAAGTACATGGCCGGAGACTCGGCCGCGGCCCGCCGGAACAACATGAACCTTCTCTCCGAGGGCGACCTCTACGTTGCCAAGTTCTCCGGAGACTCTCCCGCGGCCGAAATCGACGGCACCGGAAAACTCCCGTCCGACGGCGCGTTCGACGGTTCCGGCGAGTGGCTTCCCTTGGTAGTCGACGGCGTCTCCGCAGTTCCGGGCATGTCCGTCCCCGAAGTCCTGGTCTACACCCGCCTCGCCGCGGACAAGGTTGGCCCCACGAAGATGGACCGCTGCGAAGACGTCGAGCCGAACCTGGCGACCGGCAAGGTCTACGTCGTCTGTACCAACAACTCGGACCGTGGCAAGCCCGGCAAGGAAGGCGCCACCGAGGTCAACCCGCGCACGCTCAACCGGGACGGCCACATCGTCGAAATCACCGAAACCGGCGACCAGACCTCGACGCGCTTCAACTGGACCCTCCTGATGGTTTGTGGAGATCCGGCCAAGAACTCCTCCACCTACTTCTCCGGCTTCCCGGCCGACAAGGTCTCGCCCATCTCCTGCCCGGACAATGTGGCCTTCGACTCGGCAGGCAACATGTGGATCGCAACTGACGGCGCGCCGTCGTCCATCGGGTATGCGGACGGCCTCTTCAAGGTCACCCTGGATGGCAGCGAACGCGGCAAGGTGGAGCAGTTCCTCGCCGTACCGCGCGACGCCGAGACGTGTGGACCGATCGTGCACGACGACGAGCGGACAGTTTTCGTCGCCGTGCAGCACCCGGGCGAGGAAGGTTCCTTCGACGCTCCGCACTCGTACTTCCCGGACTACGTGGGCGCCGGAGCCGCCCCGGCCGCCGGCCAGGTCCGCGCCCCGCGCCCGTCGATCGTGCAGGTGTTCCGCAAGGACGGCTAAGGCTCTTCCCCGCCTCCCGACGCTCGCTCACCTATGTGGGCCCTTCCGGGAAACGCTCGCTCACCTATGTGGGCCCTTCCGGGAAACGCTCGCTCACCTATGTCTGCACAGGTGAGCGAGCGTTTGGGATTTTGGGCCCATAGGTGAGCGAGCGTCGGGAGGGAGGCGCCGCTAATAGACTGGTGCGGTGACTTCGCAAGGCTCCCTGAGCTCCCTCGCCGCTGCCCGGATCGCCGTTAAGGCGTTGCTCGACGGCGGTGTGCGGCACGTGGTGGTCTCTCCCGGTTCGCGCTCGGCACCCATGGCGTACGCGCTGGCCGAGGCCGAAGCGGCCGGGAACGTCAGGCTCCTGGTCAGGATCGACGAACGCTCGGCCGGTTTCACGGCCCTGGGCTTGGCCCTGTCGACAGGCGCTCCGGCGGCCGTCCTGACCACCTCGGGCACCGCCGTCGGGAATCTCTTGCCCGCGGTCATGGAGGCCAACCACGCCGCCGTGCCCCTCGTGGTCCTTTCGGCCGATCGCCCCGCCGAGCTGCACGGTACCGGCGCCAACCAAACCACCATTCAACTGGACCTCTTCGGCGAACACGTTCGCTTCGCCGTCGACATCGCCGCGGGCAGCAACCCGCAGAGGGCCGTCGAGACTGCCATCTACGCGGCAACCGGCGCCCTCGAAGACACGCCTCCCGGGCCGGTGCAGCTCAATCTGGCGTTCCGCGAGCCGCTGGTTCCGGAACCGGGCGAGGCGCTGCCCGCCACTAAGGGCCACGGAGTTTTCCACTACGACTCCGGCCCGCAGCCGCTGAGCATGCCCCTCGCTCCGGCCGAACTAACGGAACGTCGGACGGTGGTTTTGGCAGGGCACGACGCCGGTCCGGTCGCCGAAGCTTTCGCGCGCGCCCACGGCCTTCCCCTGCTGGCCGAGCCCTCGTCCAACGCGCGCTTCGGTCCCAACGCGGTGGGGCCGTATCGCCTCATGCTGGACAACTTCGGGCCCGGGGCTGCGCTGCCGATCGAGAGGGTGGTGGTCTTCGGACGGCCGACTCTTTCCAGGCCCGTCGCCGCCCTGCTGGCCCGCAACGACCTCCCCGCCGCCATGTACGAGCCCGTTCCGGTGGCCTGGTACGAACACGGCCGGCGCAGCGAGGAACGCTTCGATTCCTTGGCTGAGTTGGCTGGGTTCGCCGGCCGGGGCTCGGATGAGTGGCTCGACGCCTGGCTTTTGGCCGGCGCCGCCGCCCAACACGCGCTCGACGGCGTCCTCGAGGCAGAACATGCAGCCAACGGACCCGCCGTGGGAGCCATCGTCTGGAAGCACGCGCGCGGGCAGTTGGTCCTGGGCTCTTCCAATGGCATCCGCGACGTCGACCTCGCCGGACAGCCCAGCCCCGAACCGTTGGCCACAGTTTTCGCGAACCGCGGCCTCGCTGGCATTGACGGCACCATCTCCACGGCCACGGGAATCGCCCTCGGCGCGGGCCGCGAAACCACCCTCCTCCTGGGCGACGTCACCTTCCTGCACGACGCCGGAGGCCTGTTCCTTGGAGCTGGCGAACCAGCACCGGACCTGCGCATCGTGGTCCTCAACGACGCCGGCGGGGGCATTTTCGGCCTCCTCGAGCACGGCAAGGTGGAGGACGACGGCGGCTACGGCACCGCCGTCGAACGCCTCTTCGGCACCCCGCACAGTGTGGACATTTCGGCGCTGGCCGCGGCATACGGCGTCGGGCACACGTCGGTGCGTACGACGGCGGAGCTCGCCACGGCGCTTGCCGCGCCTTTGAAGGGCCGCAGCATCGTGGAAGTACGCACGGACCGCTCCGACCTGCGTCCCTTGCACGCACGCATCAAGGCCGCAGTAGCCGCGGCAGTGTCCCAGGTGCTGCTCGGGGCGTAGGTTGTCCGGGACGCGCAAACCGGTTGGAGACGCGCAAAAGGATTGGGGATACCCGGATACAAGTGTCACCTGCCCGTAGGTGTGTCGTACGTCCGGGTGAGGGTCGTCTGCTGTTGTCCACATACGGCAGGAAGGGGCTCGCGCAGCCCGTTGTTGGGCTGTGATCGTAGATGAATGAGCACACTCCCGCGGCTGATTCTGGCGAACGACCTGTCCAGGATCGGTCTGACTACCCGGGGTTTGTCTGCACAGGCCCGTTCCGGGAACCTTGTCCGCATCCGGCATGGCGTATACGTGGAGGCGGTGCGGTGGAACTCTTTGCAGCCGTGGGAGCAGTACAGGCTCCGAGTCGAGGCCGCGGCAGAGACGTTCACTTCGCCCACCACGTTTTCGCACCACTCAGCCGCGGCAATTAGCGGGATACCGGTCATCCTACGGAAACAGCCGATCCACGCACTCACCGCATTCTCCGGCGGCGGTCGGTCCCGCGCAGGAGTCCGTCGGCACTATGTACCTGAACAAGCCCACAACAGTGAACAGTTGGAACGGTTTCTCGTCACGGGCCGGATCCGTACTGTTCTCGATATCGCCGCAACGGTCCCCTTTGCGGAAGCCGTGGTGCCCATGGATCACATGCTGAAACCGGACGCGGCTCGAGGCATTCCTGCAGTCACGAAGGAGGAATTGCTGGCGGGCATAGATGGGAGGTATTCGCAGGCGGCGGTTCGGCGTATCAAGGCGGTGGTCGATTTCGCCGATCCGCAGTCCTGCTCGCCGGGAGAGTCCTATAGCCGGGGGCTGATCCACGTTGTCGGCTTTGCCCCGCCCGTGCTGCAGTACGAGGTCAGGAACGATACTTCCAGGGTCGCCATCACGGATTTCTATTGGGAGGAGACCAGGGTTGTCGGTGAATTCGATGGTCGCGAGAAGTACCTCAAACCGGAGTACCTGCGTGGCCGGACGCCGTCGGATGTGGTGTATGAGGAAAAGGTACGCGAAGACCGGATCCGGGCCACGGGCAGAAACGTGGCTCGGTGGGTCTGGGACGAACTCAACAGTCCGGGCCGACTGGAACGAATACTGCTCGACGCCGGAGTGCCGCTCCGTCGTCGCGCCTCTGGGGGACACCCAAATGTGTCCGTGACAAGCAAACGGGCCGGTGACACTCGGATATGAGTGTCACCGGCCCGTTTGCGCAGCGATTGCCTGTTTGCTAGAGCACGCGGCTGAGGAATTCCTTCGTGCGGGCGTGCTGGGGGTTGGCGATGATTTCGCGGGGGTCACCGGATTCCACCACCACACCTCCGTCCATGAAGGTCAGGCGGTCGCCGACTTCGCGGGCAAAGCCGATCTCGTGGGTCACCACGATCATGGTCATGCCGGACTTGGCCAGGTCCTTCATCACGTTGAGCACATCGCCCACGAGCTCCGGGTCAAGGGCGGACGTCGGCTCGTCGAAGAGCATCAGCTCCGGTTCCATGGCCAGGGCCCGGGCGATCGCGACACGTTGCTGCTGGCCGCCGGAAAGCTGAGCCGGGTAGTGGTTGGCTCGGTCGGCCAGGCCTACACGATCCAACAATTCGAGGGCGGCCTTCTTGGCGACGCCCTTGTTCTTGCCTTTGACCTGAACGGGCGCTTCCATGACGTTGTACAGGGCCGTCTTGTGCGGGAACAGGTTGAAGCGCTGGAAGACCATGCCGATTTCCCGGCGTTGAGCGGCGATTTCCTTGACCTTCAGATCGTGGAGGCGGCCGTTGACTTCGCGGTAGCCGATCAGCTGGTCACCGACGGAAATGCGGCCGGCGCTGATGGTTTCCAGCAGGTTCACGCAGCGGAGCATCGTGGACTTGCCCGAACCGGACGGGCCGATGACAACGGACACCTCGCCCTGGTTGACCGTCAGGTCGATGCCGCGGAGCACGTGATGGGGCCCGAAGTACTTATGGAGGCCTTCGATCCGCACCAGCGGTTTCTGGGTGGTGATCGTCATTTTGCCTCATCCTCCGGGAAGTCCATCTTCAAGGACGGCTCTGCTTCGGCACTAGGTGCCACTGCTGCGGCGGCCTTGGCAGCTGCGGGATTGATGACCGCCGGCGCGAGGTTGGTGTCAACGCCCTTGCCGTAGTAGGCCTCGATGTAGTGCTGGCCGACCATGAGCAGGCTGGTGATGACCAGATACCAGATGGCTGCCACGATCAGCAGCGGAACCGGAAGGTAGATCCGGTTGGCCAGGGCGTTGGTCGCGAAGGTCAGGTCCAGGGTGAACGGGACGGCCAGAACCAGGGACGTGGTCTTGAGCATGCCGATCGTTTCGTTGCCGGTGGGCGGGACGATGATGCGCATCGCCTGGGGCAGGATGATCCGCCACATGATCTTGCCTTTGCCCATGCCCAGGGCTTCGGCGGCTTCGGTCTGTCCCTTGTCCACTGACTTCAGGCCTGCCCGGAAGATCTCGGCCAAGTAGGCCGATTCGTTAAGGCCAAGCCCCAGAATTGCCGCAACAAGAGCCGTAATGACTGTGCTCGTGTCGACGCTGAACAGTTCCGGGCCAAACGGCACCCCTGCGCTGATTTTGGGGTAAAGAACGGCGATCAAGCCCCAGAACACCAACTGGGTGTAGACCGGGGTGCCGCGGAAGAACCAGACCCATACCCAGGAGGTGTAGCGCAGGACCGGGTTGTCGGACTGGCGCATCACGGCCAGCAGGATGGCCAGGACAATCGCAATGACCATCGAAGCTACAGTCAAGAGCAACGTCCAGCCAACGCCCTGGACGACCTTCACGTCCAGGATGTAGGTGCCCACAACGTCCCAACGGAAGTTGTGGTTCGTAATCACGCTCTGCACCATCAGTGCAAGTACGCCAACAATGATGATGGCGCTGATCCAACGGCCAGGATGCCTGACAGGCACCGCATCGTTCAGCACGGGCGCTGCGTGGCCTGGTTGATGATGATCCATCTGTGCACCTGATTTTTTATCGGTGGCGGGAATACTCAAGACTTGACCGCCGGGTTGACCTCGGACTTGGTGATGGCGCCTTCGGCGTTGCCCCAGCCAGTGAGGATCTTCTTGTATGAACCATCAGACATGAGCTTGGTCAGCGTCTTCTGGATGACATCGGCGAGAGCGGTGTCCGACTTGGCGACGGCGATGCCCTGGGGAGCGGCGTCGTAAACGTCGCCGAGCCTCTCAAGCTGGCCGTTGGTCTGGGTCAGGGCGTAACCGATGATGGGGGAGTCGGCTGCCATGGCGTCGATGCTGCCGTTGACGAGCCGGGTGGTGACGTCGGTCTGGTTCTTGAGCGTCACGATGTTGATCGGCTGCTTGCCGTCAGCTGCGCACTTCTTGTTGCGGCCGGAGAGGTCCGGGTCTTCCTGGACGGTACCGGTCTGCACGCCGATGGACTTGCCGCAGACGTCATCCAGGGAGAACTTCTTCGGGTTGCCCTTCTGCACGGCCCAGGCCGTGCCGGCGTTGAAGTAGCTGACCATGTTGACGGCGCCGAGGCGCTCGGGGTTGATGGTGAAGGACGAGATGCCCAGATCGTACTTGGGGCCGAGGGCGGGGAGGATGCCCGTGAATTCGGCGGTCTGCACCTGGACCTTCAGGCCGAGGGTGGCGCCGATTGCCTTGGCGATGTCCACGTCATAACCGACCGGGGTCTGGCCGTCGGTTCCGAGGAATTCCGCAGGAGCGTAGGTCGTGTCCGAGCCAACGGTCAGCGTGCCCTTGGACTTGATGGCCGCGGGGACCAGTGCAGCCAGGGTGTCGTCCTTGGTGATGGTGCTGGGGTCAAAGCTTGCATTGGCACTGCCGGAAGGCGAGGCGGCACTCGAGGGGCCCGCCTGTGAGGCGTTGGTGCAGGCAGTCAGTGCCAGGGCGCCGATTGCGATGATTGTTGCAGCCTTGAGCGTCGAACTGACCGGAAGCGAACGGAATTTCTGCATTTTCTTACCTTTTGTTGCAGTGGATGCGAAACTAATCGGTTCATAGTGTAGCGCCGAACATGAGATGTGCGTCACAGAAAACTAAGTTTTACTATTGGATAACCTACCAAGTAAAAAATCAAGCCCCCCACCATGGCTATTGTCTCGCACCCCAGACATCCACGGGGGTAGGTTTCGAACCGAATCCTTGGGTTTGGACTCTTAGCTGCTGATACCCAGTGACTCGAGCATCGGCCGGAATTTGGCCCAGGTCTCGGCCAGTTCGGCGTCGGGAACGGAGCCTTCAACGATCCCGCAGCCCGCGTAGAGGCGCACAGTCGTAGGACTTTCGATGATCGCGCCGCGCAGTGCGATGCCCCACTCGCCGTTGCCCGCGGCGTCGAGCCACCCGACCGGTCCGGCATACGGCCCGCGATCCATATGCTCAAGCTCCCGGATCAGTTCCCCGGCAACCAAGGTAGGCGTGCCACACACGGCGGCCGTGGGGTGGAGCGCGTTGATCAGGGCAAGGCACGTAGGGACATGTCCCTCGATATCGGCGAGCTCGGCCTTCACGTCCGATGCCAGATGCCACACATTGGGCAGCTCCAGAATGAACGGTTCGCTGTGGGCGTTCATGGCCTCGGAAAAGGGCGCGAGCTGGGTGGTCAGCGATTGGATGGCGATCTCGTGCTCGTGCCGTTGTTTCTCGGAACCGGCCAGCACGCGTTCGGCGTATTCCATGGGGGAGCCGTTCACGCCCTCTGCGTCGCGACGGTCCAGCGTCCCGGCCAGGACCCGCGCCTGTGCAGTGCGGCCCTCCACCTGGATGAGCATTTCCGGCGTCGCCCCCACCAAGCCGTCGACGCCGTAGGTCCAGCATTCGCGGTAACGGCTGGCCAGCTGCTGCAGCACTTTGGCGGCGTTGACGCCGTCGGGCAGCGTCGCCACGACGTCGCGCGCGAGAACCAGCTTCTCCAGCTTTCCGGTTCGGATTTCCGCCACGCCGTCGGCCACGGCCTGCTTCCACGCGGATTCGCTGAGCGAACCGCTCTCCAGCGTGACCTTCCCGTCTCCCAACTGGCTCGCATCTGTTGTCGTTATGGGCCTTCTAAACGACAACAACTGCGAGTTAGTTGGGTGCCCGACGCCGGAGCCTCCAGCCGCGGTAGGCTCACCGTCCGCGGGGTTAAGCCAGCCCGCCAGGGCGGCGAGGGCGCCCGCCTCGGTGAGTTCGACGTCGTCGAGCGTCAACTGGGTGAGCCACGACTGCCCATCCCGGATCCCGACAACGATTTCCGGAAGGATCAAGCGGGATTCAAAGTCGGACGTCTTGGAGAAGGCAAAGGAGCCAAAGGCCACAGGGCCCGTGCCGGGGATCTCAAGGGGATCCGTGACGTCGGCCTCGATGACAAGGTGGCGCCACCACATGTCGGCCTCGAGAAAGCGATCAGGACCGGAAGCAGTGAACCGCGCGAGTTCGCCAAAGCCCACCAGTCCGTTCTCGCGGCGGGACCAGCACAGGACATCGTCCCGGACCAGAAATGACGGCAGTCCCCCGGAGGATGAATCAACATCGAGGGGGACTGTCAAGGTGCGGAGCGTACTCGTCATGATGGAACAACATTACTCCCGCGGGCAACGGGGGCTGCGCGGACCGGAGCGCCCCGAAAGTTCTTCCCATATTTGTCTGAGACAATTGCAGGGTGAACCGAGCATCCTTGGAAAAGCGTCCGGACGAAGTTGCGACGATGTTTGACGATGTCGCCCCCAAATACGACGTCGTCAACGATGTCCTGTCCATGGGGCAGACCCGGCGTTGGCGCCGCGTCGTCGTGGACGCGATGGATGTTCGGGTAGGCCAAAAGGTCCTGGATCTGGCTGCCGGTACGGGCACGTCCAGCGAACCGTACGCCGACGCCGGAGTGGACGTTGTGGCCTGCGACTTCTCCCTGGGGATGCTGAAGGTCGGCAAACGCCGCCGTCCGGACATCAACTTCGTTGCCGGGGACGCCACCAAGCTGCCCTTCGCGGACGACTCCTTTGACGCCTGCACCATTTCCTTCGGCCTGCGCAACGTCAACGAACCACATAAGGCCCTCGCGGAGATGTTCCGCGTCACCAAGCCCGGCGGACGCCTCGTCATCGCCGAATTCTCGGCCCCCGTGGTGCCCCTCTGGCGGACCATGTACACCGAATACCTCATGCGTGCATTGCCCGCCATCGCCACCAAGGTCTCCTCGAACCCGGACGCCTACGTGTACCTGGCCGAGTCCATCCGCGCATGGCCGGACCAGGACCACCTGGCCGCGTGGCTGCAGGAAGCCGGCTGGACCGACGTCAACTACCGCAACCTGAGCGGCGGCATCGTAGCGGTGCACCGCGCCCAGAAGCCCGGCGCCGAACACCGCGAAAGCGTTCCCGTGGCCAAGCTGCGCCGCCAGATCAAGCCGCGCCGCCAAGCCGGCGATCAGTCCCGCTAACCGGCCTATTAACAAGGACGCTGTGAACGTACTGATAGTCGGCGCAGGGCCAGCCGGGTCCACCGCCGCGTACTACCTTGCCCAGGCGGGCATTTCCGTGACGGTTCTGGAAAAGACCGCCTTCCCGCGAGAAAAAGTCTGTGGCGATGGCCTTACTCCCCGCGCCGTCCGCGAAATCCAGAAGCTCGGCCTCCCGCACGCCGAGGACGAGGGTTGGCGCCTCAACAAGGGGCTCAGGCTCATCGCCGGCGGACGCACCATTGAATTGCCGTGGCCCGAGGTCGCCGATTTTCCCACGTACGGACTCATCCGCACGCGCCTCGGATTCGACGAGGAGCTGGCCCGGCACGCCCAGTCGGCAGGCGCCGTCGTACTTGAACGCCACAGTGTCACCGAAGCCCTGCGCGACGACGCCGGGCGCGTGATCGGCGTGCGCGCCGCCTTGCTCGACGAGTCCGGACGCAAGACGGGCGAAACGCGCGACTTCCATGCCGACGTCGTGCTCGCCGCAGACGGCAACTCGACACGGACCGCCGTTTCGCTCGGCATGCACAAGCGCGACGACCGCCCGCTCGGCGTCGCCGTCCGCACCTACTTCACCTCGCCCCGCCACGACGACGACTGGATGGAAGGCTGGCTCGAACTCGATTCGCCGGCTTCCCACGCCTCGCAAGCTCGGCGCGGGGCCCGCGCCGGCTCTCTTCGCAAGTCCGGCAAGCCGCTGCCCGGCTACGGTTGGGTTTTCGGCGTCGGCGACGGCACGTCCAACGTCGGCCTCGGGATCCTGAACTCCTCCAAGGAATTCGGGAAGCTCGACTACAAGAATGTCCTGCGCGAATGGACCGCCGGCATGCCGTCCGAATGGGGCTTCACGCCCGAAAACCAGGTGGGGGAGATTCGCGGCGCCGCCCTGCCCATGGGCTTCAACCGCACCCCGCACTACTCGCCCGGGCTCATGCTCCTGGGCGACGCCGGCGGCATGGTTTCACCGTTCAACGGCGAGGGCATTTCCTACGCCATGGAGTCCGCCCGCTTTGCGGCCGAGTTCATCATCGACGCGTCCTCGCGTTCCCGTTCGGCCGGATGGACGGCCGACGACGCCGACGCGCACCTTTCGCGCTACGCGGACTATGTGCGGGACCAGTGGGGTTCGCACTTCACCCTGGGCCGCGTCTTTGCTGCCCTCATCGGCAAGCCCGCAGTCATGAAACTCGCGCTACGGACGGGCATGCCCATCCCGGTGCTGATGCGCTTTGTGGTGCGGATGCTCGCCAACCTCACGGATGCGTCAGCAAAGGGTTTCGAGGACCGCGTCATCCGCGTCCTCGAGATGCTGGTCCCGGCCACGTCCAACACCACATCCACTGCCGCTTCCACCCGCGTCGGCACCGAATCAACGCTTTCCTCCGCGAAAAGTTAGGGTTAACCCGTGACTCACTCTGCCGAACACAGCTGGACGCATGCCGGGCACGGCCTGCCGGACGCTGTCGAACCCGCTCCCACCACTACCGCGATCGCCACTGGCCTGCAGCTTCCTGCCGGTTTTGCGGCTATCGCCAAGGACGTGGAGCTGGGTCCTGCCATCACCACGAACCTTGCCCGGGTGGAAAAGAAGCTCCGCGAAGCAATTGCCAACTCGGATCCCCTGGCTGACGCAACGTCACGTCACCTGGTGGAAGCCGGCGGCAAGCGCATCCGCCCGTTGTTGACCCTCCTTTGCGCCCACCTCGGCGACGCATCCCGTCCGGAAGTGGTCCAGGCCGCCGTCGTGGTTGAACTGACCCACCTCGCAACCCTCTATCACGACGACGTGATGGACTCGGCGCCCTACCGCCGCGGCGCCCCCACGGCCCACGAAGTCTGGGGCAACTCGGTGGCTATCCTCACGGGTGACCTGATCTTCGCCCGCGCCTCGATCCTGGTGTCCGAACTCGGTTCGCGTGCCCTGGGAATCCAGGCCCGCACCTTCGAACGCTTGTGTCTCGGGCAGCTGCACGAAACCGTGGGCCCGCGTGAAGGCGAGGACGCGGTGGAGCACTACCTCTCCGTCGTCGCCGACAAGACCGGTTCCCTCGTCGCCGCCTCGGGCCAGCTCGGTGCCATCTTCGCGGGCGCCGACGAAGCCTTCGAGGACGTGCTGGTGGAATACGGCGAGAAGGTTGGCGTCGCCTTCCAATTGGCCGACGATGTCATCGACGTCACCGGCGTCAAGGTCAAGTCCGGCAAGTCCCCGGGTACGGACCTCCGCGAAGGCGTTCCCACGCTGCCCGTCCTCCTGCTCCGCAAGGCGGCCGACAATGGTGACCGCTCCGCCGTCGAACTCTTGAAGCTGGTGGACGGCGACCTGTCGTCCGACGAAGCCTTGGCCTTGGCTGTCGCCGGGCTGCGCGAGCACCCTGTCACCGCCGAATCCTGGGTGATTGCGCGCCAGTGGTCCGCTGAAGCCATTGAAGCCTTGAAGCCGTTGCCCGAAGGCGTGGTCAAGGAGTCGCTCACCAACTTCGCCCACGCGGTTGTGGAGCGCGCCAGCTAATTTCTTCGCCGCAGTCCCAACTGACTCGCAGTTGTTGTCGTTTTGACCCGTCATAACGACAACAACTGCGAGCTACTTGGGCGGGGACGGGCTTAAATGCAATGGCCCCGGTTCCTTGCAACGCTACGAGTCACGCGCTGCAACGAACCGGGACCATAATCTCCGTTCGCATCAGATCCACCGGAGGCATTTAGTGAATCCGGTTACAGCTTATGACAACTTTGTCACGGGTGCAACTTTCCCGGTCAAAGGGTTTTCCGGAGTTTGTCGGGAATTCGCGTTGTAAATTCCCCACCTTTGACGGACCCGTGGACCCTGGATGCCTGGATTCTCGGCGTCGGAATCCCCGGAGTTCGCTCAAAACCGGGGAGTCTCGGCGCCTGCCAGTTGTCCACATAGCGAAACTTTGGCCTTTCAGCGCCATCGCGATGCTGTTGGAGTTGCTTTATGGACCTCGTTGGCTTCCTGAAATACGCGGGCTCCGCTGCGAGAACCTCCACCGTGAAGCAGGCCGGCTTCTCCGAACGCGTCATCCGAGCGGCGGTTGCTGGAGGCGAGATCGTGCGGCGACGCTGGGGTGTACTGGCCTTGCCCGTCGCTCAGGAGGACGTCGTCGCAGCCCTCAGCGCAAACGGGCTGCTCACCTGCGCATCCGGGGCCCGGCACCATGGCATCTGGGTTTTGCATGAACCCCGGACCCTCCATTTGCTGTGCAGGCACGGCAAGGCCCAGGATTTTGTGGTCCACCGTGAGTCAGTCGTGGAGACCCGGCACATCGGACCCGTGGCCAGCCTGACAGACACGCTGCTGCATTCCCTCCGATGCCTGCCTGAAATTGAGGCGGCCATCATGGTGGAAAGTGCCCTCCTTCAAGGGCGGACGAATCTTGATTACCTCCGTGAGAGGCTTCCGGGTAACCGGAACGGGGCGGCACGAAAGGTGCTCACACTGGTCGACGGTTCGGCAGATTCTCCGATCGAGGTCGTGGCGCGGACACTTTTCCGGAATGCAGGGATCCATACCGAGACGCAGGTCGAATTGCCCGGAATCGGCATTGTGGACTTCTTGCTGGAGGGAAGGCTGATCGTGGAGGTCGACGGCGAGAGCCACCTGCAGCCTCGGCAAGTCAAGAAGGACAGGCGACGCAACAACGCAGGAACGGTGAAAGGCTTTCTGGTTCTCAGATACGACTATTCGCAGATCGTGTATCAGCGGGACACAGTGCTTGCCGAGGTTCTCCAGGTCCTACGCCAAAGAGGCCGCTGAAACTCCCCGGTTTTTGCCAGGCCAAGCCATACCGAGAGAGGAACAGCCCCGGAAACTAGGGGATCGGGAGCGAGGCTCAGCCCAAAGGTGGGGAGAAAGCTCCGGCCTCCGCTGAAGAAACCCTCAGTCTTCTTCGTCGCTGAAAGCCCAGTCGAACATGTCGAACACGAACTCGGAGAAGGTGCCTTCTTCGGATTTCCACTGTCCGCGGGCGTTGTTGCGACGCCACACGATGGGATCCGGGACGCCGAGGTCGCCTACACGGAAGCCCCAGGTGAACTGCTCTTCCTCGTCCTCCAGGAACATGAGGAAGCCTTCGTCGTCCACTTCGAGCTCTTCGGGGTCCCAGAAGTAGTGGTAGGCCTCCATGAGGTCCTCACAGCCACCGAGGGCGAGGTAGAACTCGCGCAGGACCATGGGAATGGTGAAGGTGTGGGCTGACAGGGCCTCGTCCAGCTCAGCGGCGGACAGCCCATCTTCTTCCTGCCATTCGTCCTCGAGATACTTCGGTACAAGCGCGCGGAATTTCTCGAGGAACATGTCAGTCATGCTCCCATCCTAGCTAATCGCGGCCACGTGAATCGGCGCCCGAGGAGACCCCGGCGCGGTGCCATCCCCGGACCGCCAAGGGCACCCGCCAACCGCGCCGCCAAGCCACCACCCGGAAGGCGAAAACCCAGGCTGCAATCACCCCGGCTGTCACACCGTTGAAGGCTCCGATGTTCCAGAGCAGGGCCGTCAGGGCGGCTCCCGTGAAGGCCGGCAAGGCGTAGAGGTCCCGGGCATTGAAGAGTGTGGGAATTTCGTTGGCCGTGATGTCGCGGAGCAAGCCGCCGCCCACGGCCGTGGTGACGCCCAGGAGGATTGCAGCCACCGGATTCATGCCGGCGGCCAGTGCCTTGAGCGTCCCGGTGATGCAGAACAAAGCCAGGCCGCCGGCGTCGAACAGGGTCAAGAGGGACGTGAAGCGCTGGATACTCGAAAAAAGGAAGTACACGAGCACCGCGGCCAACAAGGGCGGCAGCAGATAGACCGGGTTGGTGAACGCCGCGGGCGGTCCGGCGTTGATCACGATGTCGCGGATGACACCGCCGCCCAAGGAAACCAGCGAAGCCAAGAGAACCGAGCCGATGATGTCGAACTGCTTCTTCGCCGCGAGCAAGGATCCGGACACGGCGAAAAAGAAGACGCCGGCCAGATCCAGCCATACCAGCGCGAGGTCAAAAGTGAACAAATGCAGCTCCATTCTTCGTTCACAGACGGGCGATCATGCTCGCCCAACGTTACGCTTGCACGCATGAACAGCCCCGTCTTGATCGCGTGCGCCCACGGAACCCGGAACATCCAGGGGCAAGCCGCTATCCGCCAGGTCATGGCCGAGATTGAGGCGCTCCGGCCCGGACTGACCGTCGTTGAGGCATACGTGGACGTCCAGGAGCCCGAGTTGAGCGGCGTGGTGGCCGGCCTCCCGGAAGGCACGCTCGCCGTCGTCGTTCCCTTGCTGCTCAGCACCGGCTACCACGTCAAGGTGGACATCCCCAAGGCGATCAAGTCCCGCCCGGAGGTGTCCGCGGCGCCGCCGCTGGGGCCGGATCCGCGGCTCGCGGAGCTGCTCGCCGCGCGGTTGCGCGATTCGGGCCTGGGCGACGACGACGGCGTCCTCCTGGCCGCCGCGGGCTCATCGCTGCCGGACGGTTCCGTCGATTCGGAAGAGCAAGCGCGCCAGCTCGCAGAGTTGCTGCCCAATCGGGTGCGCGTCGCCTATGGCGCCAGTGCCGAACCGAACGTGCCCGACGGCGTCGCGGCCTTGCGCGCGGAAGTCACCGAAGACGGCGGCCGGGTCGTTGTGTCCTCGTATCTGCTGGCCACGGGCTACTTCCACGACCAGCTGTCCAAGGCCGGGGCCGACGTCGTGACGGCACCGCTGCTGCCTTCTCCAGTGCTCGCGGAGATCGCCCTGGAACGCTACGACGCGGTGGTTGCCGCTAGCTCCTGAGCGGGATTTTAGAATGCACAGCGAGGCCAGGTGAACAAGGCCCGACGGCGGTTCGTGACGAAATGTTTCCCTAGGTGACTTTCCGTTTCCCGGACCTTTGTTACGCCTCTCTGGCCAGCCCTACAGTCGATGCATGACTGATACAGCTCTAGCCGGAGCGTCTGCGGACGAGGCTGCCCCCAAGCGCCCGGCCCGCACCGCCCGTCCTGCCGCTAAACCCCACGGCCAGTGGAAGGTTGACGGCACCGCGCCGCTCAACGCCAACGAAACCTGGAAGCAGGAAGACAGCGGGCTGAACGTCCGTGAGCGTATCGAGTCTGTCTACTCCAAGCATGGCTTCGACTCGATCGATGGCACGGACCTGCACGGCCGTTTCCGCTGGTGGGGCCTCTACACCCAGCGCAAGCCCGGGATCGACGGCGGCAAGACCGCCACGCTTGAGCCGCACGAGCTCGAGGACAAGTACTTCATGCTCCGTGTGAGGATCGACGGCGGTGCGCTCACCACCGAGCAACTACGCGTCATCGGCCAGATCTCCGTGGACTTCGCCCGCGGCAGCGCCGACCTGACCGACCGCCAGAACATCCAGCTGCACTGGATCCGCGTGGAGGATGTCCCGGAAATCTGGCGCCGCCTCGAATCCGTCGACCTGTCCACCACCGAGGCTTGCGGCGACGTGCCGCGTGTCATCCTGGGTTCCCCGGTTGCCGGCATCGCCAAGGACGAGATCATCGACCCCACGCCGCTGATCAACGAACTCGCGGAGCGCTTCATCGGCGACCCGGAGCTCGCCAACCTGCCGCGCAAATACAAGACCGCCATCACAGGCCACCCCTCGCAGGACGTTGTCCACGAAATCAACGACTTCGGCCTGGTCGGAATGGTCCACCCCGAACTCGGCGTCGGCTATGACCTCTGGGTGGGAGGCGCGCTTTCCACCAACCCGATGCTCGCCAAGCGGCTCGGCGCGTTCGTGAAGCCCGAGGAAGCCGCTGAAGTGTGGCTCGGCGTCACCAGCATCTTCCGCGACTACGGTTACCGCCGCATGCGCACCAAGGCACGCCTGAAGTTCCTCCTGGCCGACTGGGGTCCCGAGAAGTTCCGCCAGATCCTCGAGGACGAATACCTCGGCTTCAAGCTTGCCGACGGCCCCGCAGCGCCCAAGCCCTCGACTCCGGGTGACCACGTCGGCATCCACGAGCAGAAGGACGGCAAGTTCTTCATCGGCGCCACACCCTTGGCTGGTCGCCTTTCTGGCAGCCAGCTCGTGAAGCTCGCGGACACCCTCGAAGCCCGTGGCTCCTTCCGCCTGCGCACTACTCCGCACCAGAAGATCGTTGTGCTCGACGTCGCCAAGGAGCAGGTGGAACCGCTCGTAGCCGAGCTGGACACCCTGGGCCTCTCCGCCCGCCCGTCCGTCTTCCGCCGCGGCACGATCGCCTGCACCGGCATCGAATTCTGCAAGCTCGCCATCGTGGAAACCAAGGTCACGGCTGCCACCGCCGTCGCTGAACTGGAACGCCGCCTGGCCGACCTTGCCGACAGCGGCCAATTGCCCCAGGCACTGTCCCTGCACATCAACGGCTGCCCCAACTCCTGCGCCCGCATCCAGACCGCGGACATCGGGCTCAAGGGCATGATGCTGCCAACGCCCGACGGCGACCCCACCCCGGGTTTCCAGGTTCACTTGGGCGGCGGGCTGGCTTCGTCCAGCCGCGAAGAAGCAGGCCTCGGACGCACCGTGCGCGGCCTCAAGGTCTACGTCGAGGACCTGCCCGATTACGTAGAGCGGGTAGTCCGGAAATTCGTGGCCGACCGCGCCGAAGGCCAGACCTTCGCCGAATGGGCACACTCCGCAGATGAAGGAGATCTCCAGTGACCAATCCCCAGCCACTCCCCAAGCTCGGAGACTCGACAGGGAGACCTGGTGGCCGTGGGCCCTTCCAGCGATCCCACGACGAACTCAAGGCCCTCGCCGAATCCGGTGCCGCAGAGCTCGGCTGGAACGCGCCCGCCCGCGACGTCATCGCCTGGGTGGCCCGCAACTTCGAACTGCCCGCCGTCGCGGTGGCCTGCTCCATGGCCGACGCCGTGCTGCCGGCCCTCGTCGCGGACCAGTTCCCCGGCGTCGACGTCCTCTTCCTGGAGACCGGCTACCACTTCCCGGAAACCCATGCCACACGGGACGAAGTCGCTGCGAACCTGCGGGTGAACATCGTGGACGTGCTCCCGGAAAACACGGTCGAGCAGCAGGACCGCCTTCTCGGCAAGGACCTGTTTGCCCGCGACGCCGCCCAGTGCTGCGCGCTCCGCAAGGTCCAGCCGCTGCGCCGGACCCTCGCCGGCTACGAAGTCTGGTTTACCGGAGTCCGCCGCGACGAGGCCCCCACCCGGACCAACACCCCGCTAATCACCTGGGACGAGACCAACGGCCTGGTCAAGGTCAACCCGATGGCCGACTGGAGCTTTGACCAGTTGGTCCAGTACTCCGAAGACAACATCCTTCCCGTCAACCCCCTTCTGAGCCAGGGCTACCCGTCCATCGGATGCCAGCCCTGCACCAGGAAAGTGGCCCCGGGAGCGGACCCCCGCTCCGGCCGCTGGGCAGGAACCGACAAGACAGAATGCGGACTACACGTATGAGTACCCAAATCACTAACGAGGACCTGGAGTTGTCTGTGCTGGAAACCGACGCTGCCGAGACGCCGACTGCCGCCCAGGGAGTGGCATCGGGCCTGTCGGAGCCGCGCGCTGGGCTGATCGAAGATCAGCCGCGCGGCGAAGGGGCGGGGGCGGCAGTCGGCGTCGCAACCCGTGGGCGCCTTTCCAGCCTCGACACCCTGGAGTCCGAGGCCATCCACATCATCCGCGAGGTTGTTGCCGAGTTCGAGAAGCCTGCGTTGCTGTTCTCGGGCGGCAAGGACTCCGTGGTCATGCTGCACCTGGCAACGAAGGCATTCTGGCCTGGCAAGGTTCCGTTCCCCGTGCTGCACGTGGACACGGGTCACAACTTCCCCGAGGTCATCGACTTCCGCGACCGCACGGTGGAACGCCTGGGCCTCAAGCTCGTTGTTGGCTCCGTGCAGGAGTTCATCGACCGTGGCGAACTTGCCGAGCGCGCTGACGGTACCCGCAACCCGCTGCAGACCGTGCCGCTGCTGGATGCCATCCAGCGGAACAAGTTCGACGCCGTCTTCGGCGGCGGCCGCCGCGACGAGGACAAGGCCCGTGCCAAGGAGCGCATCCTGAGCCTGCGCGACGAATTCGGCCAGTGGGATCCCCGCAACCAGCGCCCCGAATTGTGGAACCTGTACAACGGCCGCCACACGGTGGGCCAGCACGTCCGCGCGTTCCCCATCAGCAACTGGACCGAGCTGGACGTCTGGCGCTACATCGAGCGCGAAGGCATTGAGCTGCCCGGACTGTACTACGCCCACGAGCGCGAGGTTTACGAACGCGATGGCATGTGGCGCGCAGTCGGCGAGGTTTCCATGCCGAAACCCCATGAGGAAGTCATTACGAAGCTCGTGCGCTACCGAACTGTGGGCGACATGTCCTGCACCGGCGCCGTTCTTTCCGACGCCCGCACGGTTGCCGACGTCGTCGTCGAAGTTGCCGCATCCACACTCACCGAACGTGGCGCCACCCGTGCAGATGACCGCATCTCCGAGGCAGCCATGGAAGACCGCAAGAAGGACGGCTACTTCTAATGAGCACTGAGACTTCACTCCTGGAGACCGGCCTACGCGATTCTACTCTGTTCCGCTTCGCCACGGCTGGATCTGTCGACGACGGCAAGTCCACCCTCGTGGGACGCCTGCTGCACGATTCCAAGGCGATCCTCGCGGACCAACTCGACGCCGTCGCCCGCACCTCGGCGGACCGTGGCTTCGGCGGAGCCGGTGCCACCGGCAGCCAGGCGATCGACCTCGCCCTCCTGACCGACGGCCTTCGCGCCGAGCGGGAACAGGGCATCACCATCGATGTCGCCTACCGCTACTTCGCCACCGACCGCCGCAGCTTCATCCTCGCGGACTGCCCCGGCCACGTGCAGTACACCAAGAACACGGTGACGGGCGCGTCCACTGCCGACGCCGTCGTCGTACTCATTGACGCCCGCAAGGGAGTCCTGGAGCAGACCCGCCGCCACCTGTCGGTGCTGCAGTTGCTCCGCGTGGCGCACGTGATCGTCGCTGTGAACAAGATCGACCTCGTCGACTTCAGCGAGTCTGTCTTCCGCGAGATCGAGACGGACGTGCAGAAGGTTGCCCGCGAGCTTGGCTTGGGCAGCGACGGCATTGCCGACGTCGCGGTCATCCCGGTGTCAGCGCTCGACGGCGACAACGTCGTGGACCGCTCGGACCGCACCCCTTGGTACAGCGGCCCGGCCCTGCTCGAGGTACTCGAAACCCTTCCGGCCGCCGACGAACTCGAAAGCCACCTGGAGAGCTTCCGCTTCCCGGTCCAGTTGGTCATCCGGCCGCAGGGCGCGCTGGCTCCCGACGCGATCGCCGCAGGGCTCGACGTCGGGGCGTACCGCGACTACCGTGCCTACGCCGGCCAGATCACGGAAGGAACCGTGAAGCTTGGAGACAAGGTCACCGTCCTGAGCCCGGGCCACGAGCCCAAGATCACCACGATTACCGGTATCGACTTCGCCGGCAGCGAGCTGGCCGAGGCTACTGCTCCGCAGTCGGTGGCGATCCGCTTGGCCGATGAAATCGACATCGCCCGCGGTGACACCATTGCCGCGGCGGGAACGGTGCGCGAGAGCTCGGCCGATCTGTACGCGGCGCTGTGCTGGCTTTCGCCCAAGCCGCTGCGCGAAGGTGCCAAGGTGCTCGTGAAGCACGGGACCCGTACCGTCCAGGCGCTCGTCCGCAATGTGACGGGCAAGCTGGATTTGGCCACGTTCAATGTGGAGGCTGCCTCCAGCCTTGAGTTGAACGACATCGGCAACGCCCAGCTTCGACTGGCCGCGCCGTTGCCGTTGGAGAACTACCTGCACCACCGCCGCACGGGTGCGTTCCTGGTGATCGACCCCGCGGACGGCAACACCTTGGCCGCCGGCCTGGTGAAGGACCACCCGGGTGACCACGAGGACGAACGTTACGTCATCTGACATTCTTCGTAACTGGAACCGCAGCTTGTTTCCCAAACCCCGCCTTCAAGGTCCGGGATGGGAAACAAGCTGCGGTTTTTTGCGCTGGCGACGCCCGAATTGTGACGTCGCATGAACGTGCGTGACCCCGGGTTTCCGGGTTATTGAACGGCAAATATGACAGTCCCTATGGTGAATCCATGACCTCATCGGATTGGTCCTTGCCTGCCCTTTCGGGGCGATGTCGCAGGGCCTGATAAACGCCCAGCCCCTTCCGCAACGCATCCCAAGGATTCGCCCATGTCAAACACCCCAGAACCCACGCCGCCTGCCTCGAACCCGGGAACCACCCGCATCGTCGCCGGCGAGAGCAACAAGCCCAAGCGCCGACGCACGCTCGAGATCGGCATCGCCGTCGGGCTCGTCCTGCTGATCGGTGCCGGCGCCGCCGTCGCATCGGTTGTCGCGAAGAACAACGAAACCCAGGCCGCGGCAATAACGACACCCGCGGCGGAACTCCGGCTCGGCTACTTCGGCAACGTCACCCACGCCCCCGCACTGGTCGGGGTGAGCAAGGGCATCATCGCCGGCAAGCTGGGCAGCACCAAGCTCACCACCCAGATCTTCAACGCCGGACCGGCCGCCATCGAGGCCCTGAACGCCGGCGCGATCGACGCCGCCTACCTTGGTCCCAACCCGGCCATCAACTCCTTCGTCCAGAGCAAGGGCGCCTCCATCAGCATCATCGCCGGCGCAGCTTCCGGGGGCGCTCAGCTGGTGGTCAAGCCCGGCATCAACTCTGCCGCGGACCTCAAGGGCAAGACCCTCGCCTCGCCCCAGCTCGGCGGCACCCAGGACGTGGCACTGCGCGCCTGGCTCGGCAAGCAGGGCCTGAAGACCAACCCGAACGGCGGGGGCGACGTCGCCATCAACCCGAGCGACAACGCCCAGACCCTCAAGCTCTTCCAAGACGGAAAGCTCGACGGCGCGTGGCTGCCCGAGCCCTGGGCCTCCCGTCTGGTGCTCCAGGCCGGAGGCAAGGTGCTCGTGGACGAGAAGGACCTGTGGGACAAGGGACAATTCCCCACCACCATCCTGATCGTGAGCAAGAAGTTCGCCGCCGACCACCCGCAGACCGTGACCGCCCTCCTCCAGGGCCACGAAGCCTCCGTCAACTGGCTCAACACGGCCCCGGCCGCCGACAAGGCCACCGCCATCAACGCCGCGCTGAAGGCGACCGCCGGCAGCACCCTCCCGGCCGACGTCATCGACCGATCCCTGAAGAACATCACCTTCACCGTGGACCCGCTCGCCGGAACCTACAAGAAGCTCCTCCAGGACGGCGTCGACGCCGGCATCACGAAACCCGCCGACATCAACGGCGTCTTCGACCTCCGCGCCCTCAACAGCGTGACCGGGCAGAAGACCTCGGCCGCAGGACTGGGCCAAGACTGAACCGCCAAGGCCCAACTGACTCGCAGTTGTTGTCGTTTTGAAGGCTCATAACGACAACAACTGCCAGCCAGTTGGGTGCACATTCAACAACGAAGCAACGAACGAAGGACGGGACCATGCCAGTCGTACTGGAACATCTGGGTAAACGCTTCGGCGACGGCGCCCCGGTGCTGGACGACGTCAACGCCACCATCCAGCAAGGCGAGTTCGTCGCCCTGCTCGGTGCGTCCGGCTGCGGCAAATCCACCCTGCTGAACATCCTCGCGGGGCTGGACCAGCCGACGTCGGGCGCCCTGGAGGTGCCCAGCGACGGTGCCGCCTTCATGTTCCAGGATTCGGCGCTGTTTCCGTGGCTCACTGCCCGCGGCAATATCGAACTCGCACTGAAGCTCGCCGACAAGTCCGGCAGCCTGAGCAAAGCGTCGCGTGCTGCCCGTGCGGGCGAGTTGCTGGACCTCGTCCATTTGGGTGGCGCGGGGGACAAGCGCCCGCACGAACTCTCCGGCGGCATGCGGCAGCGCGTTGCCCTGGCCCGCGCCTTGGCCCAGGACCGGCAGCTGTTGCTGATGGACGAGCCGTTCGCTGCGCTCGACGCCATCACCCGTGACCTTCTGCACGACGAGCTCGAGCGGATTTGGAAGGAAACCGGCCGCACCATCGTGTTCGTGACGCACAACGTGCGCGAAGCCGTGAGGCTCGGCCAGCGGGTCCTGCTGCTGTCCTCCCGTCCGGGACGGGTCGTGGCCGAGTGGAACGTCACCGAGGAACACCGGACCGACGCCGGCCGTGCCGGGGAACTGACCGGAACCATTACCCGCCGCCTGCGCGAGGAGATCCGCCGCCATGCCAATTGAACAGGAAACCCGACTCGTCGAGGGCGAGACTGTCGAGCAAGCTCCGCAGTCCCGCCACATCACCTCGCCGTCCCTGAAGGGAAACCCGGACGAACTCCGCGACCTCGAGGCCGGCCTGGACAAGTTGCAGTCGGATGCCCACCGCAAGGCGCGCATCGACTGGACCCGGATCATCCTCCCGATTGCGGCGCTCCTGGTCCTCATCCTGGCGTGGCAGTTTTACGTCTCCCTCGGTTTCAAGCGCCGGGACCAGGTTCCCGGCCCGCTCGACGTCCTGAGCCAGTTCGGTGCCCTCTGGGCCGAAGGCAAAGCCCAGGAAGCCGTCTGGACCTCACTTCAGCGCGGCGTGATCGGCTTCCTCATCAGCGTGGCCGTGGCTACTCCGGTGGGCCTGCTCCTGGCACAGGTGCAGCCGCTGCGCCGTGCCTTCGGACCGCTTATCTCCGGGCTCCAGGTGCTGCCGTCGGTGGCCTGGGTTCCGGCGGCGATCATCTGGTTCGGGCTCTCGGACGGCACTGTGTACTTCGTCGTCCTCATGGGTGCCATCCCGTCCATCATCAACGGGCTGATTTCCGGCGTCGACCAGATCCCGCCGCAGTACCGGAGCGTCGGCAAGGTCCTCGGGGCCTCGCGACTGCAGATGGCGTTGCAGATCGTCCTGCCAGCGGCCCTCCCCGGATACCTTGGCGGCCTCAAGCAGGGGTGGGCTTTCTCCTGGCGATCGCTCATGGCCGCAGAAATCATCGCGGTGGGCGGCACCATCGGCTTCGGACTCGGTTCGCTCCTGGACCAGGGCCGCACCTTGTCCGATATGGCCACGGTCATGTCCGCCATCCTGGCGATCTTGTTTGTCGGCATCCTGATCGAGCTCGTCGTGTTCGCCCCGATTGAGCGCCGCCTCCTCCTGCGCCGCGGCCTGCTGGCGGGGAGCACGCGCTAACGGCACCCGAACGCTCAACACAACCGAAACGCAGGGCCCGACGGCGACTTCCGCCGTCGGGCCCTTGCGTTCCCCGCCATCACTATCTCCTAGGTGATTGACGCATCAATATTGACACGTCAACTACTTGCGATATGATTGACGTGTCAATGAGATGGGGTGCAAGATGGTGACACAGGGCGATCTGACTGCCGGTGCGGTAGTGCGGCGGCGTATGACGGCGGGAGAGCTCGCGATTTGGCGGTTGTTGCTCGATACGACCGGGGAGCTTCGGAAAATTCTGGGTACCGAGTTGCAGGGGTCGAATCTTTCACCAGCGGACTATCAGGTCCTCCTGGCCCTCAGCGAGGCGGACGGCAGCCGGATGCGCTCATCAGAGCTCGCGTCCGCCATTGACTGGGAACGAAGCCGGCTGTCGCATCACCTGGGACGGATGGAGCGACGCGGCCTGATCCGCCGTGACGAGTGTGCCACCGACAGCCGTGGTGCTGAAGTCTCGCTCACCGACGACGGGGCGGAAGCCTTCCGGCGTGCAAGCGCGCCCCATATGAAGGCCATCAAGAAGCACTTCGTCGACGCCTTGACTCCCGGGCAGTTCGAGTCACTCGCCGATATCCTTCAGTCGCTGCAGGCCCATCTCCACCCTGAATCGACTGTCGCCCGTGGCGGGGAGGGGGGTCGTTCATGATCAGCGGAATGTTGTCGCCCCTGGGGGCGCCGCGGATTGCAGTGCTTGGAGCGGGGCACGTCGGCCCTGTGATCGCCCGGGTCGCGATCGACGCCGGCTATCACGTGTCGATCGCGGCCTCTGGTGACCCCGGCAAGATCGCCCTTATTACCCGTGTGCTGGTACCAGGGGCTGAGCCACGGTGGGCAGCCGACGCTGTCAGTGACGCCGACATTGTGGTGCTGGCCATCCCGCTGCACAAGTTTGAGGCCTTCGACCATGCCCTGGTGGCCGACAAGCTCGTCGTTGACACGATGAATTACTGGCCCCCCATCGACGGCGTGCGTGAGATGTTCGAAGACAGCGGGGCCGGCAGTAGCGAGATCGTTCAGGATCGGCTTCACCTATCGACGATCGTTAAGACACTCAACCACATCGGCTACCACGAATTGGAAGACGAACGCCGACCCCTCGGGTCCCGGGAACGCCGCGCGCTCGGCGTCGCTGGCGACGACCCAGGCGCCGTGGCCGTCGTGGCTGAAGTGATCGAGCGTATCGGCTACGACGCCGTCAGGCTGGACAGCCTGCGCGCCGGCCGTCTTCTCCAACCCGGCGGGCCTGTCTTTGGTGTACCGCTCGGCCGAACCGCGTTCGAGCTGGCCACCCGCGTCGGAGCCGCATAAGAGCCGCCGCGAGCCGTTTGTCCAACCAACACCAGGAAAGAGAGATCCGACGTGACAACAGCACCTTCACCCCCCGTACGCGCTACTGCGGGCGAAGCAGCGCAATTCCCGCTTGTCTTCGGTATGGACACGTTCGGCGACCGCACCAGCGATGATGAAGGCCGCCTACAGTCACACGCCCAAACGATTCGCGACGTCGTCGAACAGGGCGTGCTTGCCGACCAAGTCGGTATCGACTTCATCGGGATCGGTGAACACCACACCGATGACTTCCCCTTGTCGGCGGCCGACGTGGTGCTCGCCGCGATCGCAGCGCGCACCGCTCGCATCCACGTCGGGTCGGCAGTCACCGTGCTGAGCTCCGACGATCCCGTCCGGGTGTTTCAGCGCTACTCCACGCTCAACGCCATCTCCGGCGGCCGTGCCGAAGTCATCCTCGGACGCGGCTCCAGCATCGACTCGTTCCCGCTGTTCGGATACGACCTTGCCGACTACGAGGGTCTTTTCGAGGAAAAGACCAACCTCTTCGCCGAGCTGCTCAAAGGTGGCCCGGTCACCTGGAACGGCAAGACCCGTGCACCGCTCAGCGACCAAGATGTCGTGCCGCACACCGAATCCGAACCTTTCCCGGTATGGATCGGCGTCGGCGGTAGCCCGCAGTCGGTCATCCGCGCCGCTGGCTACGGTTTCTCGCTGATGCTCGCGATCATCGGCGGATCCCCCGCGCGGTTTGCACCTTTCGCTCAGCTGTTCCATCAGGCCTTGGAACAATTCGGACAGGACCCCCGCCCGGTCGGAGTGCACTCGCCCGGGCACGTCGCCGCCACCGACGAGCAGGCGCGCGAAGAGTTCTGGCCACACTACTTGGAGACCATCCGTCGCTACAGCAAGATCCGAGGATTCGCTATCCCGACCAGGGAATCGTTCGCATACGAGGTCGGGCCGCACGGAGCGCTCTACGTCGGGTCCCCGAAAACCGTCGCGCAGAAGATCGCGACAAACATGACCACCCTCGGCGCGAATCGTTTCGACCTGAAGTACGGCATGCCCGGTCTCGCGCAACACGCAATGCTGAGCAATATCGAGCTCTACGGCACCAAAGTCATCCCACTCGTCCGCCACCTCCTGGCTTGATCAGCTAGTGTCTGGCTGCGCTGATGGCTGGACGATGAAGGCCCAAGGAATGCCCGGGCCCACCCTGTGGTTGACGCCGGCATGAAACGAATAGGTTTTCTTTCCTTCGGCCATTGGGGACCCGTCCAGGGCTCGCTGACTCGTTCGGCCCGAGACGCCTTGCTCCAAGGGATCGACCTCGCAGTCGCGGCCGAGGAACTCGGCATCAACGGAGCCTTCTTCCGCGTGCACCACTTTGCGCGCCAGCAAGCCTCGCCGTTCCCCCTGTTGGCGGCCATCGCGGCCCGGACCAGCCGGATCGAAATGGGCACGGGCGTGATCGACATGCGCTACGAAAACCCGCTGTACTTGGCTGAAGAAGCCGCGGCCACGGACCTCATCAGCCAAGGCAGGCTCCAGTTGGGCATCAGCCGTGGTTCACCCGAGCCGGCACTGCACGGCGCACGGTACTTCGGCTACGCGCCTGCCGAGGGTGAGGACGACGCAGCGATGGCCCGCCGCCACACCGCCGTTTTCCGGCATGCCATCGCGGGCCATGGAGTGGCCGAAGCCGATCCCTCCTTCATGGGCGGCGGCCGTGGCCTCCTGCCGATCCAGCCGACGTCGCCCGGTCTGCCGCGGCGCATCTGGTGGGGCGCCGGCACCCGCAAGACCGCCGTCTGGGCCGCGGAACAAGGCATGAACCTCATGAGTTCCACCCTGCTCACAGAGGACACAGGAGTTCCCTTCGACCAGCTCCAGGCCGAACAGATCAGCATGTTCCGGGAGGCGTGGGCGGCCGCGGGACACGGTTTTGAGCCGCGCGTTTCGGTCAGTCGCAGCATCATTCCCGTGGTTGACGCTGTGGACGAACGCTATTTCGGGCTGCGCGCGCAGGTGGATAACCGGGACCAAGTGGGCATGCTCGACGGTGCCCTGTCGCGGTTCGGCAAGAGCTACGTCGGCCCACCGGATGCCTTGGCCGAGGAACTCGCGCAGGACGCCGCGGTCCAAGCTGCGGACACAGTGCTGGTTACCGTGCCCAACCAACTCGGGGTGGAATACAACGTCAAGCTGCTCGGCAACATCGCCAAATACGTGGCTCCGGCGATTGGCTGGGAGGCGCCCGCCGCGCAGGCGTAATGTGACGCCGGGTTACCTAGCGTGAACTGGTGTTTCCGGACCTTTGAAGCATGTTACGGCCCGGCCCTACAGTTTTTTCATGGCAATACAGGACATCTACCCCACAGCGCTGCGGCTGCTTGGCCGCCCGGTGCTGGTGGTGGGCGGCGGACCCGTGGCTGCGCGACGCGCCAAGGGACTGCTCGACGCCGGCGCACGGGTGACCGTGGTCGCGCCGCTTGCCTCTGACGCGCTCCGCGAACTCGCCGCTTCCGGCCTGCTCACCTGGGAGCCGCGCACTTACCTTTCTTCCGACGTCGACGGCGTCTGGTTCGTCCAGACGGCCACCGGCGTTGCCGCTGTGGACGCCCAGGTAGCGGCCGACGCCGAGGCGCAGCGCATCTGGTGCGTCAACGCCTCGGACCACGAATCCTCGGCAGCCTGGACACCCGCCGTCGCCGTTGTTGACGACGTCAAGATCGCCATCAACGCCGGGGGAGACCCCCGCCGTGCCATGGCCTTGCGCGACGCCGTTGCCACCGCACTTGAGACGGGAGACCTGCCGCTCCGCCGTCGTCGTGCTTCGACCGGAAGCGTCGCCCTCGTGGGTGGCGGTCCTGGAGACTCCGGGCTCATCACGGTCCGCGGCCGTCGCCTGCTGGGCCAGGCCGACGTCGTCGTCGCGGACCGCCTCGGGCCCCGCGACCTGCTGCAGGAACTTGCTCCGGACGTCCGCGTGATTGAGGTCGGCAAGACCCCCGGCCACCACCCCGTGCCGCAACTGGAGATCAACCGGATCCTCGTCGAGGAAGCCCTGGCCGGCCACCGTGTGGTCCGGCTCAAAGGCGGCGACCCCTACGTCCTGGGCCGCGGTGGCGAGGAAGCGGAATTCTGCCGGCAGAACGGCGTCGAGGTTGAAGTGGTTCCCGGTGTCACTTCGGCGATCTCCGTGCCGGCGGCAGCAGGCATTCCCGTGACGCACCGCGGACTTGCGAAGGGCTTCAGCGTGGTGACCGGCCACGAGGAACTCTCCGAGGTCCCCGCCCGTCCCGACCACACCGTGATCCTGCTCATGGGTGTCGCTAAACTCCGCGAATCCGCCGCTGCACTCGCGGCATCCGGAATGCCCTTGGATACGCCAGTAGGTATCGTAGAGAACGGCTACATGCCCGAACAGCGCGTCACGATCGGCACCCTCGCAACCATTGCAGACCAAGCCGAGGCCGCCGGCGTCGCAAATCCTGCAGTGATTGTGATCGGTGACGTGGTGCGTGTCAGCCCGTTTGCCCCCGAACATTTCAAGACCGCTGACTACAGCACCCTGAGCCCCAACAAGCCCCGCGTCGTTACCCCTTAGCCCCTCACCCAACTAGCTCGCATTAGGTGTCGTTATGAGCCCTCAAAACGACAACAATTGCGAGCCAGTTGGGAAGCACACTGAAAAGGAACACAGCCGTGTCATCTAGCACCACCGTAGGAACCGCCGCACGTCCGCTGCGCGTCGCCGTCGTCGGCTCCGGCCCGGCCGGCGTCTACGCAGCTGACATCCTGACCAAGAGCGAGGCCGTCAAGAGCGGCGAGCTGACGGTCAGCATCGACCTCTTCGACCGCTACCCGGCCCCCTACGGCCTGATCCGCTACGGCGTTGCCCCGGACCACCCCCGCATCAAGGGCATCGTGAACGCCCTGCACAAGGTCCTGGACCGCGGCGACATCCGCTTCTTCGGCAACGTCGACTACGGCACGGACATCTCCATCGAGGACCTGCGCACGCATTACGACGCCGTGATCTTCGCCACCGGCGCCATCAAGGACGCGGACCTGAACATCCCCGGCATCGAGCTTGAAGGTTCCTTCGGCGGCGCCGACTTCGTCTCCTGGTACGACGGCCACCCGGACGTTTCCCGCGAATGGCCGCTCGACGCCACCTCCGTGGCTGTGCTCGGCAACGGCAACGTGGCACTCGACGTGGCCCGTGTCCTCTCCAAGCACGCGGACGACCTCCTGGTCACCGAAATTCCGGACAACGTCTACGCCGGACTCAAGGCTTCCCCGGTGACCGACGTTCACGTCTTCGGCCGCCGCGGTCCGGCGCAGGTGAAGTTCACCCCGCTGGAGCTCCGCGAACTGTCCCACTCCAAGGACGTGGACATCATCCTCTACGCCGAGGACTTCGAGTTCGACGACGAGTCGGACCGCCAGATCCAGACGAACAACCAGACCAAGACCATGGTGGGAACCCTTACCAACTGGATCGCCGAGCAGCCCGAGGACCTCTCCGAGCTCAAGGCCTCCCGTCGCCTGCACCTGCACTTCCTGCACAGCCCGTTGGAGATCGTGGATTCCGAAGAGGCCCCGGGCAAGGTTGCCTCGATCAAGTTCGAGCGCACAGAGCTGGACGGCACGGGCAACGCGCGCGGTACCGGCGAGGTGGTCGACTACCCGGTCCAGGCCGTATACCGCGCGATCGGCTACTTCGGTTCCGCCCTGCCGGACGTCGAGTTCGACCACCAGCGCGGGGTCGTGACGAACGACGGCGGCCGCGTGCTGGACGCTTCCGGCGAGCACGTTCCCGGCTTGTACGCCACGGGCTGGATCAAGCGTGGTCCCATCGGCCTCATCGGCCATACCAAGGGCGACGCACTGGAGACGGTCACGTACCTCCTGGAAGACCGTGAAAACCTGCCGCTCGCCGCAGTTCCCGAGGCGGACGCCGTCGTCGAGCTCCTGGACGCCCGCGGCGTGAAGTTCACCAGCTGGGAAGGCTGGCTGGCCCTGGATGCCCACGAGCTCGCTTTGGGTGCCGCCGCTTCCGAAGCCGGTACATCGCACGGCGTCGAGGTCAAGCGCGAACGCATCAAGGTTGTGCCGCGTGAGGACATGGTGGACATCTCCCGCGACGGCGTGGCCGCACAGGTCTAGGTCTACTGCCTCAAGTCCCCAAGCAACGCGGGGTCACTTAGCGCCCATCCGGAGCATCGGAATGGGCTATAAGTGACCCCGCGTTGCTTTTAAGTGGGCGGGGTTAGACTCGCGTCATGGAAGTTGTCGTCGTCGAAACGACCCAATTGGGGGATCGCAGCTACCTCGTCCATGACGGCACGGTGGCGCTTGTGATCGACCCCCAGCGTGATACCGACCGCGTCGAAACGGCAGCGCGAAACGCCGGTGTGACCATCACGCATGTCGCTGAGACCCACCTCCACAACGACTACCTCACGGGTGGCCTCATCCTTGCCCTGGAGCACGGCGCCCGCTACTTGGTGAATGCCGCAGACAACGTGGCGTTTGAGCGTGAGCCGGTTGTTCCGGGGAACACGTTCAAGGTGGGCAGCCTGACCGTCAAAGCCATCGCGACCCCCGGCCATACGCACACGCACCTGGCGTATCTGGTTTCGGACCCCGACGCCGGCACTGGCGTCCGGCAAGCGGTGTTTTCCGGGGGCAGCCTGCTCTACGGTTCTGTGGGCCGGACTGATTTGATTGCCGAGGAGGACACCGCCGGGCTGGCCCATGCTCAGTACGCCTCGGTTCGCCGGCTCGTGGCTGAGGCAGCACCGGACGCGATTCTGTATCCGACCCACGGCTTCGGTTCGTTCTGCTCCATCGGTCCTGCGAGCAGGATCCCCTCTTCGACGATCGGGGAGCAGACCGCCACCAACCATGCGCTCACAGACCCCGACGAAGACCACTTTGTCAGGCACCTGTTAGCGAATATCACGGCCTACCCGAGCTACTACGCACACATGAGCCCGCTCAACGCCGTGGGACCGGGGACCGCGATGCTCGACGTGCCGGAATCGGTGGAATCCGCGGAACTGGAGCGCAGACTCGAGAACGGGGAATGGGTGGTGGACCTGCGCAACAGGGTCGCATTCGCCGCGAACCACCTGCGCGGCAGCGTGGCCTTTGAATACGGGACGGGATCGAGCTTCACGAGCTACCTCGGTTGGGTCCTGCCATGGAAACAGCCGCTGACGTTGCTGGGTGCCCACGACGACGTCGAAAAGGCCATCCGCGATCTCGCAAGGATCGGATTCGACTCCCCGGACGCCTCCGTCGGCGAGGATCCCGGGGCTTTGGCGCCAGGCGCGTCGTTGGTGCAGTATCCGATCACCGGGTGGGCGGGACTCGTGCGGGACCGGGCCGCGGGTGAAACAGTGCTGGACGTGCGCCGTGCCGAGGAATTTGCCGCCTCCCATGTGTCAGGGGCAGCGAATGTTCCGTTGCATGAGCTTTTGCTCCGGCTGGACGAATTGCCGGAGGCGAGGATCTGGGTGCATTGCACCTCCGGCTACCGGGCCAGCGTCGCCGCAAGCCTCCTTCACCGAGCCGGCCGCGACGTTGTGCTCATCGACGCACTCTTCCGCGAGGCAGCTGATGCAGGTGTCGAGCTGACGAGCGCCGCTCCCGCCTAGGTATTCGGGCCACCGCGGACGCTCGCTCACTTTTAGGCCATTTCGGGCGGACGCTCGCTCACTGGATGTGACGAGCGTCGGGGGAAAGCCCGACATATGTGAGCGGGTGTCAGCTGTTGATCCATTCCGCGGCGAAGTCCAGGTTGCGGTAGACGCTCGCGACGGCGGCGGCCTCGTCGCGTGCCTCGATGGCGTCGGCGAGTTCGTCGTGGCCTTCGTGAGGGATGCCGTTGAAGCCGGCTTTGCGTTGTTGGCGCAGGAGATCGTCGTGGAAGACCCCGCCGAAGGACACATACAACTGGTGCAGCAACGGGTTGCCCGACGCCAGGGCCACTCGTTCGTGGAAATCCCAATCGGCTCGTGCCCAGGCGGGGTAGTCGGCTGCGAGCCACGCGTCGTGGCGTGCTTGGAGGAGGGCCCGCATGGCGGCGATGTCCTCGGCCGTGGCATGCTTCGTGGCCAGTCGGGCGGCCTGGGTGTCGAGGCCCACCCGGACCTCGACCACATGCTCCTGTGTGTGTTCCTTGTACATTCGTTGGGCTGCGCCGGAGATCTCGCTGGTGGCCCGGACATAGGTTCCGTCACCCCGGCGGACCTCCAACATGCCGCTGTGCGCCAAGGCTTTGATGGCTTCGCGGAGTGTCCCGCGGGAGACTCCGAGCGAGGCCATGAGTTCCGGCTCGGCCGGAATCTTTTCCTGCAGCGGCCACTCTCCGGACTGGATCATGCCGCGAAGTTGCTTGGTGACTTCCTCGGCCAAAGCGGGCCGGCGCGAAGGTGTCAGGCTCATGCCACGGGCCTTGGTCCGGCCTTGATTGGCGTGCGTTTGCTGGTCAGCAGGTGGGAGGTCACCATGAGGGCCAGGGCCGCAGCGGCGAGGAGTGCCAGGGGGAGCGTCCAAGCAACCGTGGCACTGTGGAGCAGGCCCATGCCGAACGGTCCCAAAGCCGCAATCAAGTACCCCACGGACTGGGCGACGGTGGACATGGCGGTGGTCTCCGCCGTCGTACGCCCGCTCCGGCTGATGATCACCAGGACCAGGGGGAAGATGCCCAGGCCGAAACCGAACATTACGGCGGGAACCGAGGCGAACGACGTCGGGAGCAACAGCATTGCCGGGATTGCCAGAAGGGTGGTCCCGCTGCCCAGGTACAGGGCAGGCCGCATCATGCCGGGCCGCGAGCCGATGGCCAGCAGGATCATGCCCGCGGCCACCGAAACCAGCTGCATGAGTCCGAACTGGAGGCCGCTCTCGGAGGCACTGAGTCCTTGGGTTGTCAGGATGTAGGCAAACCAACTCATCACGGCATACGCCAGGAGGGCCTGCAACGTGAAGATGGAAGTGATGAGGAATCCCAGCCGGGTGCGCAGGAGCGGCCACATGGAAACGTGCTCCTGGTTGGCCTTCCGTGAAGTGCGATGGGTGTGCAGGACCATCGGGAGGAAGCCAAGAAGCGCGGCGACGCCAAGGAGGCCCCACGCGGCCAGGCCCATCGACGGCGAGCCCAGTTGCTGGGCCAAGGGCACGCTGACCGCCGCCGCGAAGGTGGCACCGCCGGACATCGTGAAGGTGTAGAGGCCGGTCATCATGGAAGTCTTGCTCGCATAGTGCTCGCGGATGTACGACGGCATGGCCACGTTGCACACCGCCAGGCCGGACATCGCCAGCACTGTTCCGGCGAGGAGGGCGCCGGTCGCGGGGATGCTGCGGACCAGGAGCCCGGCAGCCAACATTGCCAGCGCCACGAAGATCGACTTCTCGACGCCGATCCGGCGCGACAGCCATGAGGTGGCCAATCCTGCCACGGCGAAGCACAGCAGGGGGATGGACGGAAGAATCGACGCGACTAGCGCCCCGTAGCCGAGGAATGCCTGCAAATCGTGGAACAGCGCCGCCGCGCTCGTGATGCCGGCGCGCAGGTTCAGGCCGATCAGGATGACGGCGATGATCCCGACGACGGCGATCACCCGGGATTTCGGCGCCACCGTACCGCCGGTGGCCGGCAGAGTTTTTGCTTCCGTTGCATGGGGAGTCGGGTGAGTTGAAGCCATGCTTAAAGGTTAGACGTTTGACGTTTGCCGCGGGAAGTTTTGTGGTGAATCTCTCCGTGAAGCTCGGCTAGCGCGGGTTGCGCGCTCCCAGCCGTTGCACGGCAAGGGCAAGCCACAGCTGCACCCGGTCCGGCGTCTGGGCGGGGTCGTAGCCGGTGAGGTCCGTGATTTGCGCCAGCCGGTAGCGCACTGTGTTGCGGTGCAGGGTCAGGGCTTCGGCGACGGCGGCCACCGAACCGTTGTGGTTGAGGTAGCTTTCCAGGGTCGGAACGAGTTCCGAGCCGTGGGCGGCGTCGAACTTGCGCAGGGGAGTGAGGGCCTCGCTGGCCATATCGGCCAACGGCACATCCTCGCTCGCCAGCAACAACGAGGTCAGGCTGAGCCGCTCAGGTTCGTTGACCGGCAGGCCGTGCGCCACGGCGTCGCGCGCTTCGAAGTAACTCCAGCGCACGCCGTTCGGCTTGGTGTAGGCGCCGCCGATCCCGATCACCGCGTGGATCCCGGCTTCCAAAAGGTGATCACTGAGATCCTTGGCGAGCGCGCTCGCGGAACTGCCGTCGTCGGGCACTACCGTCACCAAGTCCTTCCCGACGACGGCGGTCACCCCGCCGTCGAGCGATTGCGGAAGCGAAGTGCTGCCGAGCTGTTTGTAGTGGGCGGCGGAGACCACCAGCAGCACGACGTTCTTTCGGGTGCTGTTGATCCCGACGCCGGCCAGGCGGCGGGCGCCTTCCACGGTGTCCAGCGTTCCGTGGATGACATCGTCCAGCACCTGGCCCGCCAAGGCCCGCTGGCTCTGGCGCTGCTTGACCATGTTGTTGAGTTCGACGCTGATCAGGTTCTGCGCATAACTGACAATCCCGGTGTCACCGAAGGGCTGCTTGATCCATAGGGTGCAGGCGTCGCGACGGCCTGTCGGGATGGGGAAGGACGCCCAGTCGTCTGCCGTCGGCGCGGGGTTGCCGGCCACGCTGTTGTAGAGCTGGGCGCTGAACTGCGTGAGCGCGATGTCGGACCGGAGCATGCTGCCCAACTGCTTGAGCAATTCGCCGAGCCCGCCACCGGTCAGCAGGGCTCGGGCCAGGATCTGGTGGCCGGCGATGAGGCGCTCCAGCTTGGAGTAGTGGTCAGCGGATTGGGAATCGGCGACGAGTTTGCCGATGGCGATGAAGGGGGTCTCGTACGGGACTTCCACGAGGGGCAGGCCCCAGCGGTTCGCCTCAGCAATGAGGCCGGGAGGCACGGACTCGTGGGTCAGTCCGGTGCCGAAGCCGATGCCGACGGCTCCCGCGCGCTGGACCTGGCGCACGAAGCGGCGCTGTTCCGCGGCCCCATTGAGCCTGAGTCCAGTGGTCAGGATCAGCTCACCGCCATTGAGGAAGCGTTGGGGATCCTCCTGCTCAGTCACGGCCACCCAACGGATATCTTCGTTCCAGGTGGTTTCCGCGAGGCCGGCTTTACGGAGCCTAAGAGAGGGGACGGCGACGAGCGCGGCGAGTGACATTGCCATGTCAAAAAGGATATCCCGGCACTGGTCATTCGCACTAAGTCGGGGTGGTCGGGGTGTGCACCTGACTATTCCGCGCCGCGGGGTGCTGGCATAGGCTCGGAGCAGCTGCAACCAATGCCTAGACACCGAAAGAGGTTGTACACCGTGGTCCAAACCTTGCAGAACTTCATCAACGGCGAGTTCGTCACGCCGGCAGGCACCGAACTGCTCGACATCGTGAACCCCACCAACGGGGAGATTGTCGCTCATGCGCCTGTCTCCACGGCGGCCGACGTCGATGCGGCCATGAACGCGGCGAAGGAAGCCTTCAAGTCCTGGAAGCATGTCACGCCTGGCCAGCGCCAGCTCATGCTCCTCAAGCTCGCTGACGCCATCGAAGCCAACAGCGACGAGCTCGTTGAGGCGCAGCACCGCAACACCGGCCAGGTCCGCGCCCTCATCGCATCCGAGGAAGTTGCCGCTGGTGCAGACCAGCTCCGCTTCTTCGCCGGCGCCGCGCGCATCATGGAAGGCAAGTCCGCCGGCGAGTATTTCGAGGGCCACACCTCGTACGTACGCCGCGAACCGATCGGCGTCGTGGCCCAGGTTGCACCGTGGAACTACCCGTTCCTCATGGGCATCTGGAAGATCGGCCCCGCCCTCGCCGCAGGCAACACTGTTGTTCTCAAGCCCTCCGACACCACTCCGGAATCCACCTTGGTCCTGGCCCGTCTGGCGGGGGAGATCTTCCCGGCCGGCGTCCTGAACGTAGTCCTCGGCAACGCGGCCACCGGCTCCATGATGGTGGAGCACAAAGTCCCGGGCCTCGTCTCGATCACGGGTTCCGTACGTGCCGGTATTGCCGTGGCCAGTGGAGCGGCCAAGGGCCTTAAGCGTGCCCACCTGGAACTCGGTGGCAAGGCCCCGGCCATCGTCTTCAAGGATGCCGACATCAAGAAGAGCGCAGCGGCCATCGCCGAATTCGCCTTCTTCAATGCCGGCCAGGACTGCACGGCCATCACCCGCGTGCTGATTGAAGATTCGATCCACGACGACGTGGTTGCCGCCATGGTGGAACACACCAAGACGCTGCACACCGGTTCGCAGAACGACGACGAAAACTACTTCGGCCCGCTCAACAACGTGAACCACTTCAATGCCGTGAACTCGGTAGTGGAGCACCTGCCGGCCAACTGCAAGATCGAAACCGGCGGCCACCGCGCAGGTGACAAGGGCTTCTTCTTCGAGCCCACCATCATCACCGGCGCCAAGCAGACTGACGACGTCGTCCAGAAGGAAACCTTCGGTCCCGTCATCACCGTCCAGAAGTTCACCACCGAGGCCGAGGCTCTCGAGCTGGCCAACGACGTCGAATACGCCCTGGCCTCCAGCGTCTGGACCACGGACCACGGCACGGCCATGCGGATGAGCCGCGACCTGGACTTCGGCGCGGTCTGGATCAACACCCACATCCTGCTGACCGCTGAGATGCCGCACGGCGGCTTCAAGCAGTCCGGCTACGGCAAGGACCTGTCCATGTACGGCGTCGAGGACTACACGCGCATCAAGCACGTGATGTCTGCACTGGACGCGTAAGTAAGAAAGAAAGAACCATCATGACCGCAACAGCACATGAAATCACCTACCGCCTGGACCAGAAGCGCAGCATCAACGGCGCCTTCCCCGGCCCCAAGTCGCAGGCCCTGAACGAGCGCCGCGCGGCCGTCGTCGCTGCCGGCGTGTCCTCGGGCGTGCCGGTCTACGTTGAGGAAGCCGACGGCGGCATCATCCGCGACGTCGACGGCAACTCCTTCATCGACCTCGGCTCCGGCATCGCTGTCACCAGCGTGGGTGCCTCGGATCCCGCCGTCGTCGCCGCTGTCCAGGACGCTGCAGCGCACTTCACCCACACCTGTTTCATGGTCACGCCGTACGAGGGCTACGTCGCCGTCGCCGAGCAGCTGAACCGCCTCACCCCGGGCGACCACGAGAAGCGCACCGTGCTTTTCAACTCCGGCGCCGAAGCAGTGGAGAACGCTGTCAAGGTGGCACGCCTGGCAACCGGCCGTGACGCCGTCGTCGCTTTCGACCACGCCTACCACGGCCGCACGAACCTGACTATGGCACTCACCGCCAAGGCCATGCCGTACAAGACCAACTTCGGCCCGTTCGCGCCCGAGGTCTACCGCATGCCGATGAGCTACCCGTTCCGCGAAGAAAACCCTGAGATCACCGGTGCCGAGGCCGCCAAGCGCGCCATCACCATGATCGAGAAGCAGATCGGCGGCGACCAGGTTGCCGCGATCATCATCGAACCGATCCAGGGCGAGGGCGGCTTCATTGTCCCCGCCGAAGGCTTCCTGCCTGCGCTGTCCGCATGGGCCAAGGACAAGGGCATCGTCTTCATTGCCGACGAGGTCCAGTCCGGTTTCTGCCGCACGGGTGAATGGTTCGCCGTCAACCACGAGGGTGTTGTCCCGGACATCATCACCATGGCCAAGGGCATTGCCGGCGGCCTCCCGCTGTCCGCCATCACCGGCCGTGCAGACCTGCTCGACGCCGTCCACCCGGGCGGCCTCGGCGGCACCTACGGTGGCAACCCGGTCGCCTGTGCTGCGGCTATTGCTGCCATCGGCACCATGGAGCAGCACGACCTCAACGCCCGCGCACGCCACATCGAGGAAATCGCACTCGGCCGGTTGCGTGAGCTCGCCGCGGAAGTTCCCGCCATCGGCGACGTCCGCGGACGCGGTGCGATGCTGGCGATCGAGTTGGTCCAGGCCGGTTCCAAGGAACCGAACGCGGAACTGACCAAGGCCGTTGCCGCCGCGTGCCTCCAGGAAGGCGTCATCATCCTGACCTGCGGCACCTACGGCAATGTGATCCGTCTGCTGCCGCCGCTGGTCATCAGCGACGAACTGCTCCTGGACGGCCTCGAGGTCCTGGCAGCGGCCATCAAGGCCAACGCTTAGCCACAACCTTCAGGTGGACATGCCCACCTCTACGCACCAAGGATGGACATAGTGTGACTATGTCCATCCTTGGTGTTTAACGAGGGGCATGTCCCCCGTGGGCGCGGGGGTTGAGAAGCTGTTTAAGCCGTGCTAAGCCGTGCGCTTTTCCTGATGACCGAGTTTTTGCGTGCCGTGCGCAGCATGTCGAGTGTCAGGAGCAGCAGCGCCAGCCACACGATGCCGAAGCCCACCCAGCGGTCAGGGGTCATGGCCTCGTGGAAGACGGCCAGGGCCACGATGAACTGGAGTACCGGCGCGAAGTATTGCAGCAGGCCGATGGTGGTCATGGGCAAGCGGCGCGCGGAGGCACCGAAGAACAGGAGCGGCACGGCCGTGATGATGCCTGAAGCCGCCAATAGCCAGAAGTGGCCCGGGCCGTTGCTGCCCAAAGTCCCTGCCCCAGTGAGGCCGAGGACAATCATGGTGGCGCCGGCGATCGGCGCGAGAACCACGGTCTCCACAGTGAGGCTCGTGATGGCATTGACCTTAGGCCCCACGCGCTTCTTCACGAAACCGTAAAGTCCAAAGCTGAACGCCAGGACCAGAGCGATCCACGGCAGCTTGCCATAGGAAACCGTCAGGACCCCGACGGCGATGAAACCGATCCCGACGGCGGCCCACTGGAGCGGGCGGAGCTTTTCCTTCAGGACGAACACGCCAAGGAGCACCGACACGAGCGGGTTGATGAAGTAGCCGAGCGAGGCTTCGACCGCATGTCCGGTGGTGACCCCGAAGGTGTAGGTCAGCCAGTTGATGGCGATCAGCCCGGCAGCGATGGCGAGTGGCCCCAGGACGGCCCGGTCCCGGAAGGCATTGCCGAGGAGGCGCCATGTCCGGGTGATGGTGATGAGCAGGGCGCAGAAAATGAGCGACCACACCACCCGGTTGGCGACGATTTCCACCGCTCCGGCGGGTTGCAGCACCAGGAAGTAGAGCGGGAGCAGCCCCCACAGACCGTACGCCCCGATACCGAACACCACACCCGCCGTCGTCTCCTTCTTGGCCGTGGCAGCGGCGGCGGCTGCTGCAGCCGAAGCATTCGAAGCGCTGGAAGCACTGGTGGCGGACTGGGCAGGCACGGTTTGCTCGGGCGTAGGCACAAAGTCAACAACATCACATTTTGCGGAGGTATTCCTGACCGTACGGCCGGAAAGTTATTGTGATTTTCCTCGCCCGGTTGTGTCACCTCTCGCCACGTACTGACACTCCGGCCACAACTGAGAACTAGAATTGGAAACTGCGCGCCCCACCACGCGGGGCGGATTCCCGTCTCAGAAGGGTTCACGGTGTCCAACTCGGCCGAAACCACCTCAAAACGTCCATTGCGCGTCGCTATTGTCGGCGCAGGACCGGCCGGCGTGTATGCCGCGGACATCCTGACCAAATCGAACGAGGTCAAGGACGGCGACGTCGAGGTCAGCATCGACCTTTTCGAGGCATACCCCGCGCCGTACGGCCTCATCCGCTATGGCGTGGCACCGGACCACCCCCGCATCAAGGGCATCGTCAACGCGCTTCACAAGGTCCTGGACCGCGGAGACATCCGCTTCCTCGGCAACGTGACGTACGGCCGCGACCTCACGCTGCACGACTTCCGCTCCTTCTATGACGCGGTGATCTTCTCCACGGGTGCCATCAAGGACGCGGACCTGAACATCCCGGGAATCGAGTTGGAAGGCTCCTTCGGCGGAGCCGACTTCGTCTCCTGGTATGACGGACACCCGGATGTGCCCCGGGAATGGCCGCTGGATGCCAAGGAAGTAGCAGTCATCGGCAACGGCAACGTGGCACTGGACGTGGCCCGCATGCTCTCCAAGCACGCCGACGACCTGCTGGTGACCGAAATCCCGGACAACGTCTATGCCGCACTCAAGGCCTCCCCGGTCACCGACGTGCACGTCTTTGGCCGCCGCGGCCCCGCCCAGATCAAGTTCACTCCGCTGGAACTGCGCGAGCTCTCGCACTCCAACGACGTCGACATTGTGCTGTACCCGGAAGATTTCGAGTTTGACGAAGCTTCAGACGAGGCCATCCGCAGCAACAACCAGATCAAGACCATGGTCAACACACTGACCAACTGGCTCGTCGAGGAACATGCCGAAGCCGAGCAGCCCTCGTCCCGCCGCTTGCACTTGCATTTCCTGCACAGCCCGGTGGAGATCGTATCCGAGGACGGTTCGGGGAAAGTCTCCAGCATCAAGTTCGAGCGCATGCAGCTGGACGGCACGGGCAACGTCAAAGGCACCGGCGAGTTCGTGGACTATCCGATCCAGGCCGTCTACCGCGCCATCGGCTACCACGGTTCCCCGCTGGACGAGCTTGAGTACGACGCCCGTCGCGGTGTCATCCCCAACGACGGCGGACGGGTGCTGGACTCCGACGGCAAACCGGTACCCGGCATCTACGCCACCGGCTGGATCAAGCGCGGACCCGTCGGCCTGATCGGGCACACGAAGGGCGACGCCCTGGAGACCATCGGTTGCCTCCTGGAGGACCGCCTCACGCTGCCCCCGGCCGAAAACCCGGACCCGCAGGCCATCATCAACCTCCTGGAAGAGCGGGGCATCGAGTACACCACGTGGGAAGGCTGGAACAAGCTCGATGCGCACGAACTAGCCCTTGGCGCCGAATGGACCGTCGAAAACCCGGACGCCGGCGTCGTGCGTGAACGCATCAAGGTGGTCCCGCGCGTGGACATGATCGAGATCTCGCGCGGCTAGCGGATCCCGGGGGTGCCTCGCTGTGCCGAGATCGTGGGTGCGGGCCGGGGGCTGCGTTCCGGAACCTAGCCTTCGGCCCGCAGCCGCGAATTCGACCGGACGACCCTTACTCGCTGTCGCCCCATAGGCAAAGCCCCGGGACCCAACTAGACTGGCCTGTACTGTGCTGCGTCCGGTTTTGGGAGTTCGATGAAGAATCCGATCCATCCGGCAGCTTCGGTCAATGATGTCGCCGAGCTGTTGCAGCGGCATGCCCGCGCCGGACACGAGCAAATTGATACGTGGCGCTATGGGCTTCCAGGTGCCACGGAGCTTCCCGGTTTGCGCAGCCTGATCAAGGAATCGTGGCAGCGATCCGCGCAGCTCAAGGCGAACCCGGACCAGCCCGAGGCTCCCGTGGCCATGGACCTCGACGAGCTCGAGGAATACCGACGCCAACACCCGCTGGCCATCATCATGCCCGTCATCCAGAAGCTCCTTATCCAGCCCAGCTACGACAGCGGGCTGCTGGTCGCCGTCGGGGACGAGCTTGGGCGCCTGCTGTGGGTGGACGGAAATCCCGCGATGCGGCGCCGCGCCGAAGGCATGATGTTCGTGGCAGGCGCGGACTGGTCCGAAGCGGCGGTCGGTACGAGTGCGCCCGGCACGGCGCTCGCCTTGGGCCGCGGTATCCAGATTTCCGGCGCCGAGCACTACAAACGCTCTGTCCATCCGTGGAGCTGCACCGCGGTGCCCTTCCATGACCCTGACTCCGGAGCGCTCCTGGGCGTCGTCGACATCACCGGCACGGAAGCCGCCGTCGCACCCCATACGCTTTCCCTAGTCGAAGCAACCGTGGCGGCAGCGCAGGCGCAATTACGCGTGGAAAGGCTCCAGCTCGCGGCCACCAAGCACTCTGCGCCTGCCCGACGCCGGAACTCGCCTTCCGCCGTCGGCTCGCGCCAGGGCTCGGGGCTATACCGGAACAGCCTCCAGCTGCTGGGCCGCGACCAGGCCTTGTTGAGCATAGGAGGACGCAGCATTCCGCTTTCCGCCAGGCACAGCGAGATCCTGGCGTTGCTGGGAACCCGTCCCGAGGGGCTCAGTGCCGAGGAGCTCGCCCTGGCCCTGTATCCGGGAGATGGATTCACCGTCACCCTCCGGGCGGAAATGGTGCGCCTCCGGAAGGTACTCCACGAACTCGATCCCGCGGCAGTCCCGGAATCCCGCCCCTACCGGCTCCCGATCGACCTCGGCCAGGATGCCGCCCAGGTTCTGTCCTGCCTGCAGCGGGGCGCCCACCGCATTGCCTTGGAGATCTACAAGGGCGCCGTCCTTCCGCATTCGGAAGCGCCCGGCATTGTGGAGCTTCGCGAGAAGGTCTCGGCGCTCTTGCGCGAGGCGGTCCTCAACGACGGCAGTGCCGAGGCGCTGCTCAAGTACGCGGGCCTACCTGAGGCGAAGAACGACGTCGACGTCCGGCTTGCCGCCCTCAAGCTCCTGCCGCCGCGCTCGCCAAAGCGGGCCGCCGTCGTCGCCGAGGTTGAACGCCTGGAAAGCGAACTGTCGGCCTGACGCGGGCCCCTCGTGTGGCACTCGGGAAATACGAAGTTTCGGCCCGTATCGTAGAACCGAGCCGAACGAAAGAAGCTTTCTCCGTGTTGAACAAACGCCTCGCCGTTGCCCTGACCGTGTCCGGACTCCTTGCCGGAGCCACAGCCTGCGGGGCACCCGCCCAGACAGCGCCCGCATCGGCAACGCCTTCGGCCACTACGGCTGCCGCCGCAGCTTGGGAACTCGATCCAGCCGCAGGCGCCCAGAGAATCAAGGCCGCAGGCCTGGATATCCTGACCGCCGAAGGCACAGCCGAGCACTATCACGCCCATCTGGACGTCCTTGTTGATGGCAAAGCCGTCACGGTCCCGGCCGAGATCGGCTTCAGCTTCGGGGCCGACGGGCAGCCCAACGGAATCTCCGCGCTTCACACCCACGACACGTCCGGCGTCATCCACATCGAAGCGCCAGCGGCCGGCCTGAAGTACACGCTGGGCCAGGTCCTCAGCGAATGGGGAGTCCTGGACGGTAAAGATGCCACCGGAGCACCGCACAGTGGAACCGGAGGCTGGACCGCATACGTGAACGGCGCAAAGCAGAATGCGCCAATATCCGGCGTTGTCCTCCAGGCGCACGACGAGGTAGTGCTCTCCTACGGTGCCGCACCTTCGCCGGTTCCGAGCTCCTACGCTTTCCCCGCGGGCCTCTAGCCTCCGGGGCCCGGGGAATACCGTCCCGAAGTGACCTGAACTGCCCAGAAGTGATCTGAACCACAGGGTTGCAACCTGCTTGCAACCTCCCCGCTCCTACGCTGAAGCCATAGCAAAGCCACCATCATGCGGAGCAAAGGAGCTAGCAATGACTGTTTATGCACAGCCGGGTGCCGAGGGTTCGAAGGTCACGTTCAAGGACCGTTACGAGAACTGGATCGGCGGCGAGTGGGTTGCCCCGGTCAAGGGGCAGTACTTCGAGAACATCACTCCGGTCACCGGGAAGGCCTTCTGCGAGGTTGCCCGGGGCACGGCCGAGGACATTGAGCTGGCACTAGACGCCGCCCACAAGATCGCACCGTCCTGGGGTAAGACCTCCGTTGCCGAGCGCGCCGCCATCCTGAACAAAATCGCCGACCGGATCGACGAGAACCTCGAAATGTTGGCCGTCGCCGAGTCCTGGGACAACGGCAAGCCGATCCGCGAAACCCTTAATGCGGACATCCCACTCGCGGCGGACCACTTCCGCTACTTCGCCTCCGCCGTGCGCGCCCAGGAAGGCCGGCTGTCCCAGCTGGACGAGGACACCACCGCCTACCACTACCACGAACCGCTCGGTGTGGTGGGTCAGATCATCCCGTGGAACTTCCCCATCCTGATGGCCGTCTGGAAGCTCGCTCCGGCCCTGGCTGCCGGTAACGCCGTGGTCCTCAAGCCCGCCGAGCAGACGCCGTCCTCCATCCTGGTCCTCATGGAGCTCATCGGTGACCTGCTGCCGGCCGGCGTACTCAACGTGGTCAACGGCTTCGGCGTCGAGGCCGGCAAGCCGCTCGCGTCCAGCCCCCGGATCCGCAAGATCGCCTTCACCGGCGAAACCACCACGGGCCGGCTGATCAGCCAGTACGCGTCCCAGAACCTGATCCCGGTGACGCTGGAGCTGGGCGGCAAGAGCCCGAACATCTTCTTCGACGACGTCGCCGCGCAGGACGACGCCTTCTACGACAAGGCCCAGGAAGGCTTCACGCTCTTCGCCTTCAACCAGGGCGAAGTCTGCACCTGCCCCTCCCGCGCCCTGGTCCAGGAAAGCATCTACGACTCCTTTATGGCCGACGCCGTGGCCCGGACCAACAAGATCATCCAGGGCAACCCTCTGGATACCGACACCCAGATCGGCGCCCAGGCCTCCAACGACCAGCTGGAGAAGATCCTCTCCTACATCGACATCGGAAAGCAGGAAGGCGCCAAGGTCCTCACCGGCGGCGCCCGCGCACAGCTCGACGGCGACCTCGCCGGCGGCTACTACGTCCAGCCGACCATCTTCGAAGGCCACAACCGGATGCGGATCTTCCAGGAGGAGATCTTCGGCCCCGTGGTGTCCGTGACGAAGTTCAGCGACTACAACGACGCCATCGGCATCGCCAACGACACCCTCTACGGACTCGGCGCCGGTGTCTGGTCCCGCAACGGCAACGTCGCCTACCGGGCAGGACGGGAAATCCAGGCCGGCCGCGTCTGGGTCAACAACTACCACGCCTACCCGGCCGGCGCCGCGTTCGGCGGCTACAAGTCCTCCGGCATAGGACGTGAGAACCACGCCATGATGCTGGACCACTACCAGCAGACCAAGAACCTTCTGGTCAGCTACAACGAAAACAAGCTCGGCTTCTTCTAAGCCGCACTTGATCCGGCGGGGAGGGATCAGCACAGATCCCTCCCCGCCGGCACTCCCTGGCCACCCTCAGGAAGCAGCACCCCCCGAGAAACGCTTTAACGACGCAAGGATTTCGCCAATGACGACGACAATGCAAGCAGCCGTAGTAACTGAATTCGGTAAAGACCTTCAGATCCAGTCCCTTCCCATTCCTGTTCCCGGCCGGGGGGAAGCGCTGGTCAGGGTCATGACCACCGGGGTGTGCCACACGGACCTGCACGCCGCGGAGGGGGACTGGCCGGTCAAGCCCTCGCCGCCGTTCGTGCCCGGCCATGAAGGCGTGGGCGAGGTGGTGGCCCTCGGTGAGGGCGTCACGGACCTGGCCGTCGGGGACCTGGTGGGCAACGCCTGGCTCTGGTCCGCCTGTGGCGATTGCCAGTTCTGCCGGACGGGTTGGGAAACGCTGTGCGAGGCCCAGAGGAACGCCGGTTACAGCGTGGACGGCTCCTTCGGGGAGTACATGCTGGTGGACAGCCGGTTCGCCGCGAGGATTCCGGCAGGGTCGGACCCGGTGGAGGTCGCCCCGGTGCTGTGCGCCGGGGTCACCGTGTACAAGGGGTTGAAGATGACCGAGGCCAGGCCGGGCCAGTGGGTCACCATTTCCGGGATCGGCGGCCTGGGTCACATCGCGGTCCAGTACGCGGTGGCCATGGGATTGCGGGTTGCCGCGGTGGACATCGCCGACGACAAGCTCGCCCTCGCCAAGAAACACGGTGCCGAGCTCACGGTCAACGCGTTGCACGAGGATCCCGCGGAAGTCATCCAGCGGGAAACCGGAGGCTGCCACGGTGTCTTGGTCACGGCGGTGCACCCTTCGGCGTTCGGGCAGGCGATCGGCATGGCCAGGCGCGGCGGGACGATCGTGTTCAACGGACTTCCGCCGGGTGACTTTCCTGCGCCGATTTTCGAGATTGTGCTCAAGGGCCTGACGGTCCGCGGCTCGATCGTGGGAACGCGGCAGGACCTGGAGGAAGCGCTGGATTTCTACGCGCAGGGCAAGATCCACCCGACCGTGTCCACGCGGGAGCTCTCCGAGGTCAACGCGGTCCTTGACGAAATGAAGCACGCCAAGATCGACGGCCGCGTGGTGCTGAAGTTCTAATGCACCACGACAGGCTTGACGCCGCTGTGACGCTGCCCGGGGAAGACTTTTCCCGGGTGGCGCTCACCGCCGTTTCCATCGAACTGCTCCGGAAGTTGTGGGAGCAACACGGTCCGCTCATGTTCCATCAGTCAGGTGGTTGTTGCGACGGCTCCTCACCCATGTGTTACCCCGCTGGCGAATTCATTACCGGTGATTCGGACGTTTTGCTTGGGCTTTTCGACATCGGCGAGCCCGAACGGCCGCAGCCTTTGGAGTTCTGGATGTCCCGGGAGCAGTTCAATTACTGGTCCCACACCCATCTGACGGTGGATGTAGTGGACGGCCGTGGGAGCGGCTTCTCCGTGGAATCGCCTGAGGGGAAACGCTTCCTTATCCGTTCCACCTTGATGGATTGGAACGTCCCCAAGCTCTGAAGGCAAGCCGCCCTTGTGTCTCACGATTTGGGACAAATGTGGGGGTCCATTGGCTGGACACTACTCTTGATGAGTCTGTTTCTACCACCTCATCAAGATTGTGGACTCTTCTATGAACCTCCTCCGGACCAAATCGATCGAGCAGTCCATCGCGGACGCCGATGAACCCGGACGCAAGCTCAAGCGTTCCCTCAGCACCTGGGATCTGATGATCATGGGCGTTGCCGTTGCAGTCGGCGCTGGGATCTTCTCGGTCGGCGCCAAGGCCGCTGCGAACTTTGCCGGCCCCGCCGTGACGATCTCCTTCGCCGTCGCGGCCGTCACCTGCGCCTTGGCCATCATGTGCTACGCAGAATTCGCTACCGCGATCCCGGTCGCTGGGTCCGCCTACGTCTTCACTTACGCCACCATGGGTGAAGTACTCGCCTGGATCATTGGTTGGAACCTCATCCTTGAACTGTTTACCGCTGCTGCCGTCATCGCGAAGTACTGGGGCATCTACTTGAGCAAAGTGTTTGCGCTCATGGGTGTGGATATGCCCCCGGCCTTGAACATCGCCGGAGTGGATCTCTATTGGGGTGCTTTCCTGATTGTCGCGATCTTCACGGTGCTCCTGGTGCTCGGCACCAAGCTGTCCGCCCGCGTAGGCAACGTCTTCACGCTGATCAAGATCGCCGTGGTGCTGTTCGTGATTGTTGTCGGCTTCACCTACGTGAAATTCTCCAACTACGCGCCCTTTGTCCCGGCATCGCAGCCTACCGGAGGCACCGACGGTGCGGATGTCATGAAACAGTCCCTCTTCGGCTTCCTCACTGGTGCGGTCCCTGCGCAGTACGGAACGCTGGGCATCTTTGCCGGCGCAGCCTTGGTGTTCTTTGCCTTCATTGGCTTCGACGTAGTTGCCACCTCCGCGGAAGAGGTCAAGAACCCCCAGAAGACCTTGCCCCGGGGAATCTTCGGCGGACTGGCGCTCGTCACGCTGCTGTACATCCTGGTCTCCCTCGCCCTGACCGGCATGGTGTCCTACACACAACTGGCCCAAGCCAAGAACCCCACCCTGACCACGGCCTTCGAAGCGGTTGGAAACACCGACGCGGCCAAGGTCATTGCCTTTGGCTCCCTGATCGGTTTGACCACAGTCATCATGGTGCTGCTCATGGGCCTGGCCCGCGTGGTCCTGGCCATGAGCCGCGACGGTCTGCTTCCGCGGGCACTGTCCAAGACGAGCGAGAAGCGTTCGACGCCGGTCCGCCTCCAGATCATCTGTGGCGCTGCCGTGGCAATCGTTGCCGGTCTGACCAACGTTGATCTTCTCGAAGAAATGATCAACATCGGTACCCTCTCGGCCTTCGTCATGGTGAGCCTGGGCATCCTGGTCTTGCGTAAGAAGCGTCCGGATCTGAAGCCCGCTTTCCGCGTTCCGTTCGGCAAGGTGCTTCCGGTGGTTTCGGCTGTGCTGTGCGTCTACCTGATGACAAACCTGGCCGTGGAGACCTGGATCTTCTTCGCCATCTGGCTGGTAATCGGACTTGCCATCTACTTTGCCTACGGGCAGCGCCACTCCCGACTGAACGAGAAGTTCGCTTCGGCGAAGGCCGCCGTCTCCGGGACGGCAACTGTTTCCAGCAGGAACAGTGATTCAAGCGAATCCAGCGACGACGAAGACAGCCTCAGCAGAGTCTAAGCGACCGGATCGACCCACCCGACCCCGTTGACGGTCCCCTCGAGCTTTGGACGCACGGTCCAGGGCCCGAGGGGTCTTTCCGTTGGATCCAGGAGCTACGGCTCCAGGGCATGGGCTGCTCCGTCGCTTTTGGCCCCAACGATTACGGCGCCGCGTGCTCGTTGACCCACTCCACGAGCGGGCGCAGTACCTCCCAGCGTTTGGCGATTTCTTCCTTGGCTGAGGGACGGGACATCCATTCCGGTTCGCCCAGGGTCATCCCAGCAGAGAGCGACTTGTGCTTCAGGAGCTCGGCCCGTGGATGGTCTTTGTCGAAACCACGCGGCACAGTCTTGAGTTTCTCGCCCTCCACCGTGAAACCTCCCGCGGCGATGGAATCGACGATTTTCTGGAGTTCCTCTCCGCTGGCCGGCGAATCCGTAGCGGCGCGGAACCGGGCAATCTGCTCCGGGGTGCGCGAGTGGCATCCACCGCCGACCAAGAGGCCATCTGCGCTGAGCTGGAGGTAGAAGCCCACGCCCTCCTTGTCCGCTGCAAACGCTCCCTGTGCCGTCTTGTAGGGGGACTTGTCCTGGGAGAAGCGGACATCCCGGTTCGGACGGAAAACCTTGCCCGGCCCGAATCGTGGTTCAAGCTCTTCCAGCAACAGCGTCAATGGCTCCTTCACGGCGGAGTCGTAGATGTCTTTATGCGCCAACCACCATTCGCGGTTGTTGTTCTCTTCAAGTTCGGCATAGAAGGCGATGGCCTCTGCGGGGATCCCGGTAAATGTGCTCATGTAAGGATCCTATGGATCACAATGCCGAGCTAGCCAGAGACATTGTCGGCTATGTGGAAAACCCGCCGCGGAACCTCGTCGCTGAGAGGCACACCCCTGGATCGGTACCTTGTTTCCCATTCCAGGAGCTACAAGCTCAGGAATCGCAAACAAGCCCCGGTTTCGATGCGCATTAAAAAAAGCAACCCCGCCGCGGAGAATCCGCAGCGGGGTTGCTTCGTTTGTGGATGCTGTTACAGCTTGTTGGCTGCCTCTGCAGCCGACTCGCCCTCGCCTGCACCGAGGTTGGCGCGCAGCTTGGCGCCGAGTTCAGCATCGACGTTGGTCCAGTACTGGATGGCGCGTTCCTTGATGCCGGGGCTCTTGACGCCGCCCACAGCGCCCGTGATGGTCTCCAGCAGACGGGCCTTGGCGCCGTCGTCGTAAACCTCGCGGTACAGCGCGCCGGCCTGGACGAAGTCGCCGTCCTCGGCGTGCAGGGAGTGTGCGGAGAGCGTCAGCTCGCCGTCGTTCTCCCAGCCACCGGCCGGGTTCTGCGGCTCAACAGCAGCCGGGCCACCCACGGAGTTCGGTGCGTAGACCGGAACCGAAGGAGCGTTGAACAGGTAGCGTCCCGCGCCGTCCTGGCTGTAGTTGTTGACCTGGTTCTTCGGCTGGTTCACCGGGATCTGGGCGTGGTTGGTGCCCACGCGGTAGCGGTGTGCGTCAGCGTAGGAGAAGATGCGGGCCTGCAGCATCTTGTCCGGGGAGGCAGCGATACCCGGAACGAAGTTCGACGGCGCGAAGGTGGCCTGCTCGATCTGCGCGAAGTAGTTCTCCGGGTTCTTGTTGAGCTCCATGGTGCCCACGTGGATCAGCGGGTAGTCCGAGTGCGGCCACACCTTGGTGAGGTCGAACGGGTTGAAGCGGTACGTCTTGGCGTCCTCGTAAGGCATGACCTGGACGTGCAGTTCCCAAGACGGGAAGTTGCCGGCGGCAATGTTTTCCTGGAGGTCGCGGATGTAGAAGTCCGCATCCGAGCCGGCCAGCTCTTCAGCCTGATCGCCGGTGATGGTCTTGACGCCCTGGTTGGACTTGAAGTGGTACTTGACCCAGAAGCGCTCGCCCTCGGCGTTGATCCACTGGTAGGTGTGCGAGCCGTAGCCCTGCATTTCACGCCAGGAAGCCGGCAGGCCACGGTCGCCCATGAGCCAGGTGACCTGGTGTGCGGACTCGGGGGAGAGGGTCCAGAAATCCCACTGCATGTCGGCGTCGCGCAGGTGGGTGCCCGGGAGGCGCTTCTGGGAGTGGATGAAGTCCGGGAACTTGATGCCGTCGCGGATGAAGAACACCGGGGTGTTGTTGCCCACGAGGTCGTAGTTGCCCTCGGAAGTGTAGAACTTGACGGCGAAGCCGCGGGGGTCGCGCCACGTGTCTGGGGAGCCGCTCTCGCCTGCGACGGAGGAGAAACGGATGAGCATGTCCGTCTCGACACCGGGCTGCAGGAAAGCTGCCTTGGTGTACTTGGAAACGTCCGAGGACGTCTTGAAGGTACCGAAAGCGCCGCCACCCTTGGCGTGGACGACGCGCTCCGGGACGCGCTCGCGGTTGAACTGGGCGAGCTTTTCCACCAGGTAGTGGTCGGTCAAAATGATGGCACCATCGGCACCAACGGACTGGGAATGCGCGTCCGAGGTGACGGGGGCGCCCGACTGGGTGGTCGAGATGTTCGCGGTCATCGTTCTCCTATTTCGTGGTTGCTTGCGTTTGAGTAGGAAGCTGTTGTTTGGCCTGGCAGTCCTGGCAGATGCCTTGGTACAGGACGTCTGCGATCTGGATGGTCATGGGTTTGGAGTGCTCATCCCAGTGCGGGGTGAGACAGGGGGCATGGCCTACGGCGCAGTCGACATCCTCCACCCGGCCGCAACTGATGCAGACGGCGTGGTGGTGGTTGTCGCCCACCCGCGTCTCGTACAGCGCGGGAGAGTGGGGCGGTTCGAAGCGTCGCAGCATCTGAAGGTCCGTGAGGTCGCTCAGCACCACATAAACAGACTGCGCTGTCAGTTCGGGAAGATCCTTGCGCGCGGCAGCCAGGATGCCTTCGGCCGGGGAATGTGGATTGTGCTGAACGGCAGCAAGGACAGCAAGACGCTGCTTGGTCACGCGGCGTCCGTGGGAATGCAGGGCGGAAGCCCACGCTTCCTGGTCTGCCGTGTGATCTGCCATACGCCCATTGAAGCACTTATTATGAGTCCTTCACAATAAGGTGAGGCTAACTTCGGATGAATCCACCGACGGCGGACCGGACTCGGGCGCGCGACGGCGGCACGCCGCGCTCCGGGAGGGCGGACGCGTTGGTGGGTAGGGTTGGACGGTGGCAAAACTCCTGGCTGACATGTCCCCGCTTCGCGAAAGCCCCGCATTCCGCCGCCTGTGGCTGGGGTCTTCCGTGTCGATGGTCGGGTCCCAGTTGACCCTGGTTGCCGTAAGCCTCGAGGTCTACAGCATCACCCAACAGAGCCTCTACGTGGGCCTGCTCAGCATCTTTGCCCTGGTTCCACTGGTGATTGCGGGTTTGTTTGGCGGCGCCCTTTCGGATGCCTATGACCGGCGGAACGTCGCCATTGTTGCATCCCTGGTTTTGTGGGCCTGCAGCGTGGCCTTGGCACTCCAAGCGTGGTTCCAGCTGAACAATGTCTGGATCCTGTTCCTCCTCGTCGCGATCCAGAGCGGCGCGCAAGGTATCAACGCGCCAGCGCGCAGCGCCATCATTCCCTTGCTGGTCCGGAAGGAACTGCTACCCGCCGCCAATGCGTTGAGCATGCTCAACATGGGCATTTCCATGACGGCTGGCCCCCTGCTGGCCGGTGTGCTGGTTGCTTCGAGCGGTTTTGGCTGGACCTACACGATCGATGCCCTGAGCTTCGCCTTCGCGCTGTGGAGCCTTTTCAAGCTCCCGGCCCTTCCCGCGGCAGCGAACGCGTCGGCACCCGGCCTGCGCTCCGTCGTCGAGGGCTTCCGTTTCCTGGGCACCCGGCCCAACCTCCGGATGACCTTCATCATCGACCTCGTAGCGATGATCTGCGCCCAGCCGCGCGCCCTCATGCCCGCGATCGGAGCCACGATGATCGGGGGCGGCGACACTACCGTGGGTGTCCTGCTCGCCTCCGTGGCTGTCGGCGCCTTCCTGGCGGGACTATTCGCCGGGCCCTTGGGAAGGGTGCGGCGCCAGGGCAGTGCGGTGGTGTGGTCCGTGGCCGGATGGGGCTTCTCGATCGCAGCTTTCGGCCTGGTGGTGGTCCTTGCCGGGGATGCCGGGCGCGACGGGGTGACGCTGTGGATCATCCCGGCGGCCCTGTGTTGCGCCCTTGCCGGGATCTCTGACTCGGTCAGCGCCGTCTTCCGCACCACCATCCTGCAATCGGCCACCCCGGACCACATGCGGGGACGGTTGCAAGGCGTGTTCATCGTGGTGGTTTCCGGTGGTCCGCGAGTGGGGGACATGCTCGCCGGTGGCGTCACCAAGGTCCTCAGCGAAGGTTGGGTCCTGCTCCTCGGCGGCGTGCTGTGCGCAGTACTGGCGTGGCTCGTGGCGCGCGGGCAGCGCGGATTCCTCCAGTACGATTCGCTCCACCCGGTGCCCTAGCCCGCCGCTCAGCCCCACGCCCAAGTAGCTGACAGTTGTTGTCGTTAAGGCGGCTCATAACGACAACAACTGCGAGCCAGTTGGGCGGAACGTCCGGGCCGCCGTCGGCGTTAATCGGATCAGAACGAACAGCGAGACGACTGCAAGAAAGTAGTGAAGTGCATAATCATCACAATGGCCTGAAGACCGCAGCGCTATTCGGTGTGCTCTGGGCGGTGCTGCTGGGACTCGGAGCCGTGATCGGTGTGGGCACGCGCAGTGCGTCGCCCATCTGGATCATGGCACTGATCGGCATCGCGACAACGGCTTATGGATATTGGAACAGCGACAAGATCGCCATCCGCTCGATGGCCGCGTACCCGGTTTCGGAAGCGCAGGCTCCGCAGCTGTACCAGATCGTCCGGGAACTCTCCGTGCGGGCGAACCAACCCATGCCGCGGATCTACGTTTCTCCGACCATGACCCCCAATGCCTTCGCCACGGGACGCAATCCGAAGAACGCCGCCGTGTGCTGCACCGCGGGCATCCTGAACTTGCTCGACGCGCGCGAGCTCCGCGGCGTCCTCGGGCATGAGCTCATGCATGTCTACAACCGCGACATCCTCACCTCGTCCATCGCGGCCGCCGTCGCCGGCGTCATTACCTCGGTGGGCCAGATGCTGCTGTTCTTCGGCGGCGGGGACCGGCGGAACGCCAATCCGATTGCCATGATCGCCATGGCGCTCCTGACGCCGTTTGCCGCCTCGCTGATCCAGCTCGCCATTTCCCGCACCAGGGAGTACGACGCCGACCACGACGGCGCGGAGCTCACCGGCGATCCGCTGGCGCTCGCCTCAGCCCTCCGCAGGATCGAAGCGGGCGTGAAGCAGGTGCCGCTGCCACAGGATCAGCGCCTCGTTAATACTTCGCACCTCATGATTGCCAACCCGTTCCGCGGCGGTGCCATGACCAAGCTGTTCGCCACCCACCCGCCCATGCGTGAGCGCATCGAGCGGCTTGAGCGGATGGCCGGCCGGCCGCTTTCCTAGCCAGCGGTCCCGTAACCGTATCGGTGCCGCGTCCGACGACGGGCGGCTTCATGCGAACAAGCCCTCACCAATGAAGCCGCCCGCCTTAATGCCCGGGGGTACCGCGAACAGGCCCGAGCCCGTGTGCTTGAGGTACTCCAGGGCCAGCTTGTCTCTCTTTGCCATGGCCATCTGCATGGGCACATAATGCGTCCGCGGATCCTTGACGAAGGCGATGAAGAACAGGCCCGCGTCGAGGTGGCCGAGCCCGTCCGAGCCGTCGGTGTAGTTGTATCCGCGGCGGAGCATCTTCACGCCGTTGTTCTGGTCCGCGTGGGCGAGGCGGACGTGGGAATCGATGGGAATCAGCGGCTCGCCGGTGCGGCCCTTGATCCCGAAGTCCGGCGCCGTGTTTTCTTCCCCTCCGGACAATGGCGCTCCCGCACCCTTCGTGCGGCCGATCAGCCCTTGCTGTTCGCGGAGGGAGGTCCGGTCCCAGATCTCGATATGCATCCGAATCCGCCGGGAGACAAGGTAGCTGCCTCCCGCCATCCACGCTTCACCCGGGCGGGTTCCGGCGGTGGCCCAGACGTGCTCGTTTAGGAGTGCAGGGTCTTCCGCCTTCAGGTTGGCCGTGCCGTCCTTGAAGCCGAAAAGGTTGCGCGCGGTGGTCTGGGCGCGGGAGGTGGACGAGGTGCGGCCGAAGCCCAGCTGGGACCAGCGGACGCGCACCTTGCCAAAACCGATGCGTGAGAGGTTCCGGATCGCATGCACGGCGACCTGGGGATCGTCGGCGCACGCCTGGACCACGATGTCCCCGCCGGTACGCGCAGCCTCAAGGGCATCGCCCGGGAAATGCGGCAGGTCGATCAGGGCGTCGGGTCTGCGGCCCTCCAGGCTGAAGCGGGGCTTGCCGTCCTTTTCGAAGAGGCCCGGGCCAAAGCCGAACGTCAACGTCAGCTTGCCTGCCGCCAGATCGAGAGCTTCTCCGGTGTCGTCCGGCGGCGCGTCGTAGGGGCCGTCGACGGCGCCAGTCGCGCCCGTTGTGCGCCCGGCTGTCATGGCTTCGGCCGCGGCAGTCCAGTCCTTCAGGAGCTGGATGAGTGCGGCGCGGTCCTCAACGGTCACGTCGAAGGCAGCCATGTGGAGGCGGTCCTGGGCGGGAGTGATGATGCCGGCTTGGCGTTCGCCGTAGAAAGGAACCACGCTGCTTCCGGTACCGGCGCGGGCGGCCACTGCGGCAACGGCATCATGGCTGAGGTATCCGGCGGCAAGGCCCGCCACGGCACCGGCGCCGCCCACGCCGGCAAGGGAGAACAGTCCGCGACGGGACAGGCCGCGCTTTCCGCCGTTGGCGGACCCGGCGTCGGGCGCGACGGGCGCCGGGGTGCCAGGGGCGGTTGCCGGCCCGACGGCGGGCGCGCCGGCCTTGGCGGTTCCGCCGTCGGGCGCCTCAGCAGGGTGGTGGTTGAAAGGGCAGCCGCTCACAGGACCACGGCTGAGGTGAGCTTGGACAACGGCTCTCCCAGGGCGTCGACCAGCGCGGCGAGCTGTTGGACCTCAGCCGGGCCGAGTTCGTTGTAGTACGCGAAGCCGTCACCCTTGGCGTACTTCTTGAGCTCGGCCTGCAGGGCAGCGAACTTCTCGTCGAGGCTCGTGGCCAGGGCCGGGTCCTTCTGCGCGAGCGCGGGCTTGAGGTTTTCGAACGCGATCCGGGCGCCGTCAACGTTTGCCTGGAAGTCCCAAAGGTCGGTGTGGGACCAGATTTCCTCCTCGCCGGTGACCTTGCCGCGCGCGACTTCGTCCAGGAGTTCCTTGGCACCGTTGCCGAGCTTGTCGGCGGGGAGCACCACCGTGCGGGTGCGCTTGCCGAGCTCCTCGGTATCGGAGACGAGCTGCGTGGCGATTTTGGCTCGCTCGGTTGCCGTGAGCGCCGTGTAACCTGCCGGCGGGAACAGGTCCTTCTCCGCGCGATGCCAGCCGGTCCATTCCTGACCGGGCTCAAGGTCCGCTTCGCGTGCATCGAGCTTGGGGTCGAGGTCGCCGAAGGATTCCGCTACGGGCTCGATCCGCTCCCAGTGCATGCGGGTCGCGGCGTAGAGTTCGCGGGCCTTGGTTGCGTCGCCTGCGGCGTAGGCATCAGCGAAGGCCTTGGTGCCGGTCACGAGTTGCTCGGTCTGGTCTCTGACGTACGCGGTGTACTGCTGGACGCCGGTGTCCACAAGCTTCTGGAAATCGGCATCGACGCCGGTTTTGTTTCCGGAATCCGTGACCTCAAGGGCGGCACGGATACCGTCGCCCTGCATACCAGGTTTGCACGCGGTGGTGTACTTTCCCGCGGGAGCCGTGACTACCAGGTTGCGGGTCAGGCCGGGACCGATGTTCTCCACTTCGCCGACGATCCGCAAGCCGTCCTCGGCGAGGAGGTAGAACTCGGTGATTTCCGTGCCTTCGTTCTTGACTGCGAAGCTTAGGTTGCCGCTGGGGACGCTGCCGATGGAGACCTTGCACTCGGTTTTGTTGCTGGTGACCTGGATCGGTCCGGCAGAGGCGCTGGAGCCGGGAGTCTTTGTGTTGTCCGTGCATCCGGTGAGCACCAGCGGAACAGCGGCGGCCGCGGCGACGAGGGCGAGGGACTTCCGGCGGCGGGAGGTCATTTTGGGCAGCGTCATTTTGGGCAGGGGAGTGCCAGGCATGGGGTTTTCCTTCTGTTGTGGAGTGCGAGAAGCGTTTAGGCGGCTTTGGACGTGGCCGCGTTTCCTGCGACTGCGTTGCCGGAAGATTTCGCGGGAGCGGAACGGTTGGCCCGAATGTAGAAGTAGAGCACCGGAATCACGTACAGCAACCAGGCTCCGGCTTCGAGCCAGGTGGTGGCGGGGGAAAGGTTGAGGGTGCCCTTCAGCAGGGTGCCGTACCAGGACGACGGCGGGATGGCCGCGGAGACATCGAACGCGAGGTTGTGGAGCCCGGGCAGGATTCCGGCTTCCTGGAGGTCATGGATGCCATAAGCCAGCACGCCGCCCGCGATCACGATGAGGCCGACTCCCGTCCACGTGAAGAACCGCGAGAGATTGACCTTGAGGACCCCGCGGTGCAGCAGGTATCCGAGTCCTGCGGCGACGGCCAGGCCCAGCAGGGCGCCGAGCAGCGGCTGTGACGATTCGCCGGCGGCCTGGGCAGCAGCCCAAAGGAACAGTGCCGTCTCGAGTCCTTCACGGCCCACAGCGAGTGCCGCCACGACCACGAGGCCCCACGCGGCGCCGTCGGCCAATTTGTCCACTTGCGACTTCAGCTCGCCGCCGAGGCTGCGGGCAGTGCGCGCCATCCAGAAGACCATCCAGGTGACGAGCGCGACGGCGACAATGGACAATCCGCCCCCGATCGCCTCTTGCGCAGCGAAAGTCAGTCCCTGCGGACCGAAGGTGAGCAGGGCACCGAAGGCGATGGATACGGCCACGGCGATGCCGACGCCCGCCCAAAGCCGGGGGAGCAGGGAGCGGCGTCCGGTCTTGACCAGGTAGGCCATGAGCAGGACCACCACGAGGGTGGCTTCAAGGCCTTCGCGCAGGCCGATCAAGAAGTTCGCGGTCATGTGGAATCTTTCGTTAGGGGAGCCACACTTAGGCTCGCCTAAGGAAGTACAGTACCCGTTAGGCGCGATTAGGCAAATAAAACATGTCGTAATTATTTTGGGTGGTTGTCACGCGACGCAGTCTTTTGACCTCCGCGGATCGGCGCAGTCGCGGAATCCCGGGGTCCCCGCCGGGCCTCGACCCCAAAAAGTTGCGCGGCGTGACGCGCCTGGTCAGATTAACGACAGTCCCATTAACGACGACGGCGCGTTGCCCGCTCAGGGGGCAACGCGCCGTCGTCGTACTTCTGGATGGCGGCCTGGGCCGCAGCAAAGTCTTAGCTGCGGAAGTTCACGAACTGGAGATCGACCTCTTCGAACTTCTTCAGGATGTTCATGGTTTCCTGCAGGTCATCGCGGGACTTCGAGGTGACGCGGAGTTCGTCGCCCTGGATCTGGGACTTGACGGACTTCGGGGCTTCGTCGCGGATAATCTTGTTGATCTTCTTCGCGATGTCCTGGGCAATGCCCTCCTTGATGGAGCATTCCAGACGGAATTCCTTGCCGGAGGGGTAAGGCTCGCCCTGGTCGAGGGACTTCAGGGAGATGCCACGCTTGATGAGCTTGGACTGGAATACGTCCAGGACAGCGAGAATGCGGTCCTCGGAGTTGGCCTTCATGAGGATCTTTTCGCCGCTGAAGTCGATCTCGGCGCCGACGCCCTTGAAGTCGTATCGCTGCGAGATTTCCTTCTGGGACTGGTGGAGCGCGTTGGCGACTTCCTGCTTGTCTACCTTGCTGACGACGTCGAATGTGGATTCGCCTGCCATGACTCTCCTTTAATTGGTGCGTTGCGGCCCCGAAGCGGGCGGCTTTGTCTGCCAACCAGCCTAATACGGAAGCGCCCGGCGTGTGCTGAGCGTTCACAGTTCACTCACAGCACACACAGGGCCGGAACTGAGACTGCCCCGACAGAGTTGTATCAGTTTGAAGAGCCCATCCTGAAAGGGAGCACTATGAGCAACCAAGCCGTCCGCTACGTCACCAAGTCAGCCGCTGCCGCCGCCGGTTCAATCGGAGTCGCCGCCGCCACGGCCGCAACCGCGGTTGCAGCCGCGGCGCTCGCAGCCTCCGTGGTCTTGAGTCCGGTTCCTGATGCGGCATCGCGGATGGATGGCGTCCACGCGGACTTGTTGCGGGCCGTGCAGCTCAACCAGATCACGCCGGAACAGGCGGCCAGTTTCGAGGCCAAACTGGCTGGCCGGATACTTGGTTAGCCTGAGATTTCCGCCGATCCTCTGGCCTCGCTGCCTCGATTCGATTCTTCGGCAGAAGTTCTGTAAGGTTGTCTTGCTCGCGCTTACCGGATCGGAAACGAAACGATGATCGGGAGTGACTTCTTATGAAGTTCGGCAGATTACCCGAGCGGCCAAAGGGGGCTGACTGTAAATCAGCTGGCAACGCCTACGGGGGTTCGAATCCCTCATCTGCCACAAAATTAAATCCCCGGAACCAGTGGTTCCGGGGATTTTTTTGTGCCTCCGTTGTTTGGGCGGGCGGTTCGACGCGGAAAATCGCCTGTGAGGCGCAAATGGACCCTCGACGCCCGTATTCGGGTGTCGTCAGTGATTAGGGGTGTCGACGGCGGAAGCCCAGTTTTAGCTCGCGCTGCCCGGCTCCAGCCAGTATCCGTCCTGGTGGTGCACGAGTTGCCGGCCCAGGCCTCCGGACAACTGGATCCAGAGCGTGCTGCGATCCTCAGTCATGCCGTCCAAGGTGCCAACGATCCTGTTGCCGCGGGTGTCCTGCAACACCAACTCCTGGTGGAGCGGCAGTTCCGGCCACACATCTGCGTGTGCCTTGATGGTTTGGGTGGTGCTCACGGGATCTCCTTGGTGCCTTCTGCAATTTGTTTTCAGACATTCTTCCCGCGGCATGTGAACCAGCGGTAAACGACATGCCATGTAGCGACACACAAAACGAGGCTGTCCCGAAATGTTACTGCGGAGTAACATGGCGGTTATGCATTTGCTTCTCCGAACCCTTTTGCTCTTGTTCACATCGTCCAGGCGGAGCCGGCTCAGCGTTTGGGGTACGTCCTCGTTGCCCATGCGTGTGCTGCCCACGGACATCGACATTGCAATGCATGTCAACAACGGCATGTATTTCTCGCTGATGGATCTTGGACGCTTCGATCTCATGGTGCGCGCAGGGATTTGGCAAAAGATGCGCCGCCGGGGCTGGAGTCCCGTGGCTGCGGGGGAGACCATCGCGTTCCGGAAGTCGTTGCAGCTTTGGCAGCAATACACCATCGAGTCCAAGATCATCGGGCTAGACTCCAAGGCAATCTACTTCGAGCAACGCATGGTCGTGGACGGCGAGATCTACGCCCGCGCGCACATTGCCACCCGGCTTGTAGCCAAGGGCCGGCCCGTGAGCCAAGAGGAAATCCTGGCCGAGTTCGGCGAGCCTCCCGCAGACCTCGAGCTTCCGGAATGGATCCACGAGTGGCGCGAGAACAATGCGCTCCCCGGCGCCCGGAAGGCCGCCCCGCATCTCTGGCACTAGGCGAAGGTGCCGGGCGGCGCCAAGCCGACCACCCGACGTCGTGCTTTATTCCCGGTTTGCCGGGTAGCGAACAAGGGCGACTTCGAACGCCCCGTCGCGTACCGTGGAAGCATGGCTACAGTTGACATCACCGGGGAGCAGTTCGCGTCGACCATCGAGGGCAATGACATCGTCCTGGTGGATTTCTGGGCTGCGTGGTGCGGCCCTTGCAGGCAGTTTGCCCCCACATACCAGGCCGCTTCCGAGAAGCATGACGATGTCTTCTTCGCCAAGGTGGACACGGAGGCCGAGCAGCAGCTCGCTGCCGAAGCCGGTATCTCCTCCATCCCCACGCTCATGGCGTTCCGCGAAAAGGTCCTCGTGTTCTCGCAGCCGGGCGCACTTAATGGACCCCAGCTGGAGCAGGTCATCGAGGCCGTCAAGGGGCTCGACATGGATGAGGTCCACGCGCACATCGCAAAGCAGCGCGCAGAAAACTCCTAGAGGCGCTCGAGCTTCACCGGCTCGGCCAGCAGCGCGCTGAGGGATTCGTTGAGGTCCTGGACGGCGATGCCCTTGGAGTGGATGTCGAGGTGTTCCTCGGAGGCCCACTGCTCGGTCAGGACCAGCTTGTCGTCGTTGGCTTCCGTGAGTTCGTAGCGGATGCAGCCGGGTTCGTTCACCACTTCGTCGATCGCGATTTCCAGCGCGAGCTTGACGCGGAAGAATTCGCCGTCGTTGGGAATGAACGTGGCCTGCAGGTCAATGGGTGCACTCATGGGATTCACATTACCGGCTTGCCCGGTAAGGCCCCGAAATATTTTGTAGGACTTCCAAGCAAAAGTCTTCTCTTGGCCCCGCGGAGTTGGTAGCGTGCGTTCATGCTTTCCTACACAGCCGGGGACACTGACGTCCCGCTGCTTGAAGAGACCATTGGCGACAACTTTGAACGGGTCGCAGCGCGGTTTCCGCTGCGGGACGCTCTCATCGAAGCCGCGGTGGTGCCCGGCGATGAGGCCAGGCGCTGGAGCTACGAAAAACTGAACGACGACGTCGACCGGCTCGCACGTGCGCTGCTCGCCTTGGGCGTCGCGAAGGGTGACAGGGTAGGCATCTGGAGCCCGAACTGCGCCGAATGGACCATCCTGCAATACGCCACGGCGAAGGCCGGTGCGATCCTGGTCAACGTCAATCCTGCATACCGCAGCCACGAACTCGAATTCGTGGTCCGGCAGAACGGCATGCGCATGCTGGTGGCCGCGCCATCGGACAAGAACAGCGACTATGTGGGCATGGCCCGGGAGGCCTTGGCCAGCTGTCCTGAGCTTCGGGAGCTGGTGTTCCTTCCCGATCTGGGACTGGACATGCTCAACGCAGGCGAACCGCAAACTGACGCCGAGCTGACGTACGCCGAGCTACTCAAGCGGGCGGACGACGTCGTGCCCTCAGCGCTCAAGGTTCGCATGGCCGATCTGGACCCGCACGATCCCATCAATCTGCAATACACCTCAGGGACCACAGGTTTTCCCAAGGGCGCCACGCTGACCCATCACAACATCCTCAACAACGGCAACCAGATCGGCAGGCTGCTGGGATACACGGAGCGCGACCGCGTGGTTCTACCGGTGCCGTTCTACCACTGTTTCGGCATGGTCATCGGGAACCTGAACGCCCTGAGCTTCGGCGCGGCCACGATCATTCCCGGCCGCGGATTCACCCCGGCCGCCGCCCTGGAAGCGGTGCAGGATTTTGGCGGGACCTCGCTGTATGGCGTGCCCACGATGTTCATCGCCGAGCTGTCTTTGGCGGATTTCGCATCTTACGACCTCTCCACGCTGCGGACCGGCGTCATGGCCGGCTCACTGTGCCCTATCGAGGTCATGGAGCGCGTCATCGCGGAGATGAACATGCGGGACGTGGCCATTTGCTACGGAATGACCGAGACTTCGCCCGTGTCCACCATGACCCTCGCGGCTGACACCCTGGAGCAGAGGACCACGACAGTAGGGCGCACGATGCCCCGGCTCGAGTCCAAGATCGTGGATCCAGGCACTGGCGAAACCCTGGAACGCGGGGAGATCGGCGAACTGTGCACGCGGGGCTACGCCGTAATGGCCGGGTATTGGGGCCAGCCGGAGAAGACAGCCGAGGCAATCGACGACGACGGCTGGATGCACACCGGCGACCTTGCCCGGATGGACCTGGACGGTTTCATCGTGATCGAAGGCCGCATAAAGGACATGGTCATCCGCGGAGGAGAGAACGTCTATCCCCGCGAAATCGAGGAGTTCCTGTACCGGCATCCTGCCATCCAGGATGTCCAGGTCATCGGGGTTCCTGATGCCAGGTACGGCGAAGAGCTGATGGCCTGCATCATCCTCAAACCGGGAGCAGCTCTGGACTTGGACGGAGTGCAGGAGTTCTGCCGCGGCAAACTGGCCCACTACAAGATCCCGCGTTACGTGGACATCCGGGAGAGCTTCCCCATGACGGTGTCCGGCAAAGTGCGCAAGATCGACATGCGGGAAGAAGCGATCGCCCGCCTCGGACTCTGATTTCTGAAGTGGCTGAAAGTTTGCCTGTGGATAACTCCTTGCCGGGGTCAAATTGCGGACAAACTGGATCCCATGGTCCGCATCAATCCGCTGCCGAAGGAACTCAGTAACCGTCCTTTCACGGTCTATGAATCCCGCATACTTGGCGTCGCACCGAAGCGGCTCCGGGCCAGGGACGTGTCCGACGGCGGCCGCCTGATCTATTTGCCTGCGGGTCGTGAGTTTGCGTTTGCCGAACGGGCACGGGTCCTTGCCGCGGCAACACCGGGTGCCTGGTTGTCCCATGAGAGCGCCGCGGTACTGAGCCGGCTCGGCCTTCCTCCGTGGCTTGGCAACGGCGAGACGGTCCACCTCAGCAAGCCCCATGAGCTTCCCCGGGTCCGCCGGACCGGAGTGACGGGGCACCGAGTCCGTGTCCTCCCGGGCGAAGTCACGGAATTAGACGGAATTCCGGTGTCCTCCCCGTCCCGGACGTGGCTTGACCTGGCGCATCAGTTGCCGCTGCCGTACGTGATTGCCATGGGCGACCAGTTGATCCGCATGCCCCGGCCGCGCCTTGAAGGAAGGACGGAGCCCTACGCAAACAAGGAAGGGCTGCGCCTTTTGATCCGGCAGCATCCGAACATGAAAGGCGTCGAGAAGGCCCGGCTTGCCCTCGAAGACATGCGGGTCGGAGCAGACTCGTTTCCGGAGACATTCGTGCGGCTGGCCATGGTGGATGCGCGATTGCCTGAACCGGAATTGCAGCTCCGCCTTGATCCGGACGATCCGTGGTCGCCTTCCTCGGATCTGGGGTACCGGCGGTTCCGGATCGCCGTGCAGTATGACGGTGCCCCGCATCTCACGAGGGAACAGCAGACAAGGGACAACCGGAGGGACGAGGCTTTCACCGGCGCCGGCTGGTCCTACTTCAAGGTCAACTCGGATGACCTGGCCGAAGGGTTCGCCGGCCTCATTGTCCGGATCAAGCGGGCGAAACTCCCAACGCGGGGTCACTTACGGCCCATGCCGGGCAGCAACATGGGCCGTAAGTGACCCCGCGTTGCTAGTGACGCTAGTGCCCTCGGTGGTCCTGGATGGTCATCCGCGGTCCGAACGTCGGTTTGCGGAAGCCGCTGAGCCCGAGCATCCGGACTACCCGCTGCCGGTGCCCGCGCCACGGTTTCAGCAGGGCGATCATTCCGGCGTCGTCCGTTTTCCTGCCCGTGAGCGCGTAACCGACGTATGAGGCCAAATGGTAGTCGCCCACCGCGATTGAATCCGGGCAGCCATGGGTCCGCTGGACAACCTCGGCAGCCGTCCAGATACCGATGCCCGGAATGGTCTGCATCTTGGCCCCGGCTTCCGCCGCGCTGAGTGAGGCGAGCCGTTCAAGCGCGACGGCGGATCGCAGCGCCCGCATGACTGTTGCCGAACGTTGGGGACCCACGCCGGCCTTGTGCCACTCCCATGAAGGAATGGCCAACCACTGGGCGGCGGTCGGCGCGACGAGCAGGCCCGACGGCAGGCTCGACGTCGAAAGGCGGCCGGCGCTAGGGGCTGCGGTTCCGTACCGGTACATCAGGTAGCGGTAGCCCCGCCGGGCTTCGATAGTTGTGACCTTTTGCTCAAGAATCGTGGGCACGAGGGAGTCCACCACACGCCCGGTGGTAGGTAAACGGACGGCGAGGTTCCGGCGACGGGCTTCCCTGACCATCCGCGGAAGGGTGCCATGGAACGCGGCGTCGTCGAAGCCGGACCAGTCGTCCCCGCTCCCCAGCAGCGCAGGCACAGAGGCGATGGCGGAATCGGCACCGGAGCCCCAGGCCTGGGCATCGATATGCGTGTCTTGGCCGGTTCCCGCGGAGGCGAGGCGCAAGGTAGCCGGACCGTCCGGCGTCGTGAAGGCCATCCACACCCCGTCCTGCCGCGCCGCGAACGAGGGATCGCCGTTGCCGCGCATGAGGATTCCCAAGGTCTGCAGAAGGTCGAAGGGGCCGCCGGGTTGCCATCGCACGGACGCGTCGGCCGCAGCCGCCGCGGCGGGTGGGGCATCGACGATGGTCATTCATTCATGGTCGCATGCTCATCTGAAAACACTCGAAAGAGCGGCTGTCGAGCCCCTTACGCCGCGAAACCCACACGACTAGACTCCACGTGTGGCGCGGGGCGTCTGCGCCTTCAATGACAATCTCAGGAGAACGCAATGGCTGGTGTTGTGCATTTTGAAATCCCCGCGGACGACAAGGAGCGGGCCAACACTTTCTACCAGGGTGCCTTCGGCTGGATGCTCAACCCCATGCAGGAGATGGACTACACGATCGCGATCACCACGCCTTCAGACCCGCAGACGGGTATGCCGAGCGCACCCGGGGCCATCAATGGTGCATTGTTCCCGCGCTCGGAAGAGCTGAAGACACCCATCATCACGGTTGACGTCGAAGACATCGAAGCTTCGCTTGGCCAAATCGAGGGTGCGGGTGGTTCGGTGGTCAAAGGCAAAGATGCTGTTCCGGGCATGGGCTACTACGCCTATTTCAAGGACACCGAAGGCAACATCCTGGGCCTCTGGCAGACCGACTCTTCGGCAGGAAGCCCTGCGCCAGCTGAGTGAGCCGATTGCTCGGGGGCTAGTTTCACGCTGATCCCGGGGCTTGTTTGTGATTCCGGGGCTTGTGCCCGCGGTCTCGCAAACAAGCCCCGGGATCGTCCCTATTCCCCGAAACTAATCCCCGAAGCGCCCGCGGGCCTCTACTGGAATCAACGGCTTGTCGGCGCGGACCTTGAGTTCCTGCACCGCCCAGGTGTTGCCGTCCGGATCGCTGAAGCCGAAGAACGTGCCGCCGTCGCGCTGGTCAAAGACGGTGATTTCACTGGCCTCGACCCCGCGGCCGAGCAATTCCTCGCGTGCAGCGCGCGCATCCGCGACCACAAGTTGAAGGCCTCGCATTGAACCCGGCGCCATCTCATTCTGCGCCGGCAGGTCTCCGACGACGATTGAACATCCGGAGCCCGGCGGAGTCAGCTGCGCCACATGCATGTGCTCGTTCGTGGTGTTGTGGTCAAGGTTGAAGCCCACCTTGTCGCGGTAGAACTCGATGGCACGGTCAATGTCACTCACAGGGAGCACAACCACTTCGAGGGTCCAATCCATGGTGCATGTCCTTTCCTTGGAGGGTGTCCCCGCTAGCTTGCCCCGCGAGGCCATCCCTTGGCCAGGCATGGACGGCCAGGCTAAGACCCGCCACCGCCCCGACCCTCCGCTGCACCGAAGCACTCCCGACCAAGCGGTAACTTGGTACCTATGAAGTACGCCCAGTCCGTCCTGGACCTCATTGGCAATACACCGCTCATCAAGCTCAACCACGTGACCGGGGACATCAAAGCCACCGTTCTGGTGAAGCTCGAATATGTGAACCCCGGCGGCTCCATCAAGGACCGCATCGCGGTGAAGATGATCGAGGAAGCAGAGCGGGACGGAAAGCTCAAGCCGGGCGGAACCATCGTGGAACCCACCTCGGGCAACACGGGCGTCGGACTTGCCCTGGTGGCCCAGCAAAAGGGTTACAAGTGCATCTTCGTTGTCCCGGACAAAGTGGGAGAGGACAAGCGCGCCGTGCTTCAGGCGTACGGCGCCGAAGTTGTGGTCACTCCCACGTCCGTGGCCCCGGACAGCCCGCAAAGCTACTACAGCGTCTCCGACCGGCTCGTGTCCGAGATCCCCGGAGCGTACAAGCCGGACCAGTTCTCCAACCCCGCCGCCCCCGGCAGCCACTACGAAACCACCGGGCCGGAGATCTGGCGTGATACCGATGGGAAGATCACCCACGTTGTGATTGGCGCCGGCACGGGCGGCACTATCACCGGCACGGGCAGGTACCTCAAGGATGTGTCCGCCAACCGGCTGGAGTCCGACGGCGGCCGGGTCAAGGTTATCGGCGCGGACCCGGCAGGCTCGGTCTACTCGGGCGGAACCGGGCGGCCCTACTTCGTGGAAGGCGTCGGCGAGGACATGTGGCCGGCCAACTACGACAAGACTGTGCCGGACGATGTCATTGCCGTGAGCGACGCCGATTCCTTCGAGATGACCCGGCGCCTGGCCCGCGAGGAAGGCCTCCTGGTGGGCGGGTCCTCGGGCATGGCAGTGGTTGCCGCGTTGCAGGTGGCCAAAGACCTTGGCGAGGAGGCCGTCGTCGTCGTGATCTTGCCGGACTCCGGCCGCGGCTACCTGGCGAAGATCTTCAACGACAAGTGGATGCGCTCCTACGGTTTCCTCTCCGGCGGAGAGGAAGCCTCGGTTGGCGAGGTTTTGAAGTCCAAGACCGGCGAGATGCCGGACCTCGTCCACATCCACCCCAATGAGACCGTCCGCGACGTGATCAACATCATGAACGAATTCGGGGTCTCGCACATCCCGGTCCTCTCGCAGGAACCGCCTGTGGTCATGGGCGAGGTCCTCGGGGCCGTCGATGAGCGCACGCTGACCACCAAGCTGTTCCGCGGCGAGGCGAAATTGACCGACAAGATCTCCGAGCATATGGGGGAGCGCCTGCCCGTGATCGGCTCGCTGGAAACCATCTCCGCCGCTCGCGAGCTGCTGTCCGACGTCGACACCGTCATGGTGACGTTTGTCGGAGCTCCCGTGGGCATCCTGACCCGCCACGATCTTCTCGCCTACCTGAGCAACTGACACTAGGAGTTCATATGTCTGCAAACGAAGCAGGATTCAACACGCGTGCCGTCCACGCCGGCCAGGCCTTCGAACCCCGCACCGGCGCCGTGGTTCCGCCGCTGCACTTCAGCTCGACGTATGCCCAGGACGGCATAGGCGGTTTGCGCGACGGCTACGAATACGGCCGGGGCACCAACCCCACCCGCGATGCGCTGCAGGAACAGCTCGCCGCGCTCGAGGGCGGAACCCACGCATACAGCTTCAGCTCGGGCCTTGCCGCGGAGGACTCCCTGATCCGTGCAGTTGCCCGGCCCGGCGACCACATCGTCCTTGGCAACGACGCGTACGGCGGAACGTACCGGCTCATCAACCGGGTGCTGGGCGAGTGGGGCATCGGCAACACACCAGTGGACATGTCCAACCTTGACGCTGTTGCCGCGGCCGTCGCGGCCAACAAAACCCGCATCGTCTGGGTGGAAACTCCTTCCAACCCGATGATGAAGATCACCGATATCGAGGCGCTCGCCAAAGTAGCGCACGACGCCGGTGCCCTCCTGGTGGTCGACAACACCTTTGCTTCGCCCTACCTGCAGACCCCGCTCGCCCTGGGTGCCGACGTCGTGGTCCACTCGACCACCAAGTACATCGGGGGCCACTCGGACGTCGTCGGCGGCGCGATCGTGGTCAAGGATGCCGAGCTGGCAGAGAAGATCGGCTTTGTGCAGTTCGCTGTCGGCGCCGTGTCCGGACCCATGGATGCTTTCTTGACGACCCGCGGCCTCAAGACGCTCGGCGTGCGCATGGACCGCCACAGCGAGAACGCCCAGGCCGTCGCCGAGTGGTTGCTCGAGCGCCCCGAAGTTGAAGCCGTGCTGTATCCAGGCCTGCCTTCCCACCCGGGCCACGAGCTCGCGGCGAAGCAAATGAAGAAATTCGGCGGCATGATTTCCGTGCAGTTCAAGGGCGGCGAAGCTGCGGCCCGCAAGGTGGCGGAGTCCACCCAGGTCTTCACGCTGGCCGAGTCCCTGGGCGGCATCGAGTCCCTCATGAACTACCCCTCCGAGATGACGCACGCTTCGGTCAAGGGCACGGAGCTGGCCGTGCCGGTCAACCTGATCCGGCTTTCCTGCGGCATCGAGGACGTCGAGGACCTGATTGCTGACCTTGAGCAGGCGATCGGCAACATCACGGACTGAAAGCCCCTCCATTTCTGACCTTCTTTGATTAGCGGATCGGCCGGGACACGCCATCACAGCGGCGTGTCCCGGACGATCATCGCTCAAACATGGTCAGGATTGGCGTGCCCTTCGCAAAAACCCTAGCTTTCTTTAGAAAAGCCAGCTAATCTCAATCCATGCCTTTACGATCCGACTGGTCCGAACGGACGTGCAGCCTGGCGCGCGGGCTCGATATCCTCGGAGACCCCTGGGGAAGCCTGGTGCTACGGGAGGTCTTCTTCGGCAACGGCCGCTTCGACGCCATCAAGTCCCGTCTCCACGTCGCGGACAACGTCCTGAGCAAAAGACTGGGTTGGTTGGTTGAAGCCGGCCTCCTTGCCCAGCGGCCTTACCTGGACGGCGCTCGGACGCGCCAGGAGTACGTCCTCACCCCCAAGGGCGAAGATGCCCTGCCTGTCTTGAACGCCATCATCCTGTGGTCCGAGAAGCATCTCGATGCCCCGGCGGACAACGCCCACATGCGCGTGATCCACAACGGTTGCGGACTGCCGACGGCGTCGGCTGATACCTGCTCCCACTGCGGGTCCCGGCTGACCGCCGCCAACACCAGCTGGCATAGCCTCACGCGGTCTGAACACCCGTTGGCTTTGGCCACTGCCCCCGCCAGACGCGACCTCCCGAACGAATCGGAGCCCTCCGCATGACCGCACCCAATCCCACCAAACTTTCCGCCGGCAAGACCCCGCGGAAGGGGCGCCTCCACCCCGCCTGGATGGTGGCCGCCGTCGCGTTCCTGGCACTTGTGGGCGCAGCCGGATTCCGGGCAGCGCCCGGCGTGCTTATGGTGCCGCTGCAACAGGAATTCGGCTGGTCAACAACCGTCTTGTCGCTCGCAGTGAGCATCAACCTGGTGTTGTTCGGCCTCACGGCGCCCTTCGCTGCCGCGCTCATGGAACGCTTCGGAATCCGAACGGTCACCTCGATTGCCCTCTGCCTGATCGGCCTCGGTTCCGCGCTGACGGTGTTCGTCAACCAGTCCTGGCAGATCCTGCTGACCTGGGGTGTGCTGATCGGGCTCGGCACCGGATCCATGGCCCTGGTTTTCGCGGCCACCATCGCCAACACGTGGTTCTCCAAGAACCGTGGACTCGTGATCGGCATCCTGACGGCGGGCAGCGCCGCCGGGCAGCTTGTGTTCCTGCCCTTCATCGCGGTGCTTGCGCAGAGCCCGGGCTGGCGCGGCGCCTCGCTGCTCATCGCAGCCGGGGCGCTTGCCGTAGTGCCGCTCGCGCTGCGCTGGCTCAAGAACTCACCCGCCGACGTCGGGGTCCAACCTTACGGTGCCGAAGAAGAACAGCCGACGACGGCGGAGGTCGCCCCGGTTGCGGACGCCACCAATGCTGAAGGCGCCAAGACGCCCAACGCCGCCGTGCGGGCACTGCAGGTCCTCAAACGCGCCAGCAAAGTGCGTACTTTCTGGGCCCTGGTTGCCGGTTTTGCCATCTGCGGTGCTACCACCAACGGCCTGATCGGCACGCACTTCATTCCCTCGGCGCACGACCACGGTATGCCGGAAACCACAGCGGCAGGCTTGCTGGCCGTCGTCGGGATCTTCGACATCGTGGGCACCATCGCGTCCGGTTGGTTGACGGACCGCTTCAATCCCAAGGTGCTCTTGGCTGTGTATTACCAGTTCCGCGGCGTCGGGCTGCTGGTGCTGCCCGTGCTTTTGGGCTCCACGGTGCAACCGAGCATGATCCTGTTCGTGGTGGTGTATGGCCTGGACTGGGTTGCCACTGTGCCCCCGACGGCGGCCATCTGCCGGAAAGTGTTCGGGGCGGACGGTTCGGTGGTGTTCGGCTGGGTCTTCGCGGCGCACCAGCTCGGGGCCGCGGCAGCCGCGTTGCTCGCGGGTTACATCCGCGACGCCACGGGCCACTACACCTACGCATGGATCGGCGCTGCCGCGATGTGCACGGTGGCCGCGGTCATCAGCGCGACAATCCGCAAGGATGCGGGGAAGAAGGAACCCGTCCCGGTCGGAGCCTAGGGCGGCAGTCGCTGGAAGCTAGCGGAAAGCCGGAACGCCCGTGATGTGCTGGCCCAGGATCAGCATGTGTACCTCGTCCGTCCCTTCATAGGTGCGCACGGATTCCAGGTTGTTGGCATGGCGCAAGGGCGGGTAGTCCAGTGTGATGCCGTTGCCACCCAGAATGGTGCGGGCTTCGCGGGCGATCTTGATTGCCTCCCGCACATTGTTGAGCTTGCCCACCGAGATCTGCTCCGGGCGCAGTTTGCCTGCATCCTTGAGCCGTCCAAGATGCAACGCGAGCATGGTGCCCTTCTGGATCTCCAGGAGCATGTTCACAAGCTTCTCCTGGGTCAATTGGCAGCCGGCCAAGGGTTTGCCGAATTGCATGCGGGTTCCGGCATATTCGAGCGCAGCCTCGAAGGAGTCACGGGCCGCGCCCATGGCACCCCAAACAATGCCGTATCGCGCCTCGTTGAGGCAGGAGAACGGGCCGCGGAGGCCTTGGGCACCCGGGAGGAGGGCTTCCGCACCCAGCCGGACGGCGTCGAACACCACATCGCATTGGATCGAGGCACGCATGGAGAGCTTCGCCCCGATGGGAGTCACGGTGACTCCCGGAGTGCCGGCCGGAACCAGGAAGCCCCGGATAGTGTCGTCGGTGTGTGCCCACACCACCATGACATCCGCGATCGATGCCATCCCGATCCAGCGCTTCGAACCATTCAGCACCCAGCCGGCGTCGTCGTTGGTCCCGTCGCGGCGCGCAAAGCTGGCCATGGACGAGGGGTCCGAACCCGCCGTCGGCTCCGTCAAGGCAAAACAGCCGATCAGTTCTCCGGCAGCCATGCGCGGTAGCCATTGCTCCTTCTGCTCTTCGCTGCCCCACTTGTGGATCGCCGTCATGGCCAGGGAGCCCTGGACGGATACGAAGGTGCGGATGCCGGAATCGCCGGCCTCGAGTTCCATGGCGGCGAGGCCGTATTCGACGGCGGTGCGGCCCGGGCAGCCGTAGCCCTCCAGATGCATGCCAAGGACGCCGAGTTCGCCGAGTTCCGCCGGCAGTTCCCGCGGGAACACCGCGTCCTCGTACCAGCGGGCGATGTTCGGCCGGATCCGCTGGTCCGTAAAATCGCGCACCTTCTCGCGAAGCTCCAGTTCCTCGGAACTCAAGAGGGAATCGAGGGCAAGGACATCGGAGGTATTCGTCGTTGAATGGCTCATGCCAGCATCCTAAGGCCGGACATGTTCCCCGCAGCGTCCTGCAGGAACCGCCGACGCCGGCTCGCCACCTGCGCCGTGCCAGAATTGAGCCATGGCCGCGGCGGACGTGAACGCAATGGGACTGCCGCTACGGGCAGCCAAGGGGATTGGGCGACGCCGCATTCTGGCGGGCCTCGTCCTGGCCCTGCTGCTACCCTCGGCCATCGAGATCGTGGTATCCGCGCTGCAATACCGGAACTTCGCCATGATCATGCTCTTCCAGCTGGCCGTCTCCGCCGCGGTTGCCGCTATCGGGGGATTGTGGCCGGCCGTGGTGTCCGCCGTCCTCGGCAGTATGCTCTTGAACTATTTTTCGGCCGAACCGGTGGGCTCCTTATCCATCGCGGATCCCGCCACGCTTTTCACTCTGGTCATCTTCCTTGCTGTGGCGTGCGGCGTGGCGCTCGCCGTCGGTTTGGCCACCCGACGGGCCCAGGAAGCCGCGCATTCCGGCGCCGAGGCAAGAGCCCTCAGCGAATTGGCTCTTCGTATACTGAGCTCGGACGGCAGCCTCGAGTCTTTCCTGGACAAGATCCGCGTCAACCTCGGCATGGAGGCGGTGACGCTGCTCTCCACCTTCGATTCGCCGGACGCCCCGGGCCCAACTGGCAGGTCCTTGCAAGCTCCGGGCTTCAACCGCCGGTGACCCATGCGGCCGCCGACCATGCCGCCGTCGTCGATCCAAATTACACGCTCCTGCTCCGGGGCGGGCCGCTATCCGAACAGCATCGCCGCATGCTCGCCGCGTTCGGCGCCTTCGTGGTGGCGTTGCGGGAGCGCCAGCAGCTCGTCAAGAGCAGGCAGGACAACGTGCGCCTGGCGGAAGGCAACAAAATGCGGACCTCCATCCTGCGCGCCGTCTCCCATGATCTCCGCACTCCTCTGGCGGGAATCAAGCTTGCTGTCAGCAGCCTGCGACAGGAAGACGTGACCTTTGCCCCCGAAGACGAGCGCGAACTATTGGCCACGATCGAGGACTACGCGGACCGATTGGATCACCTGGTGGACAACTTGCTGGACATGTCCCGAATCACCGCAGATGCCGTGAACCCGCTGCTGCGCGGACTCGGCTGGCACCAGATCATGCCGGAGGCTTTGCGGGGCGTGCCGGGGGAGCGCATCCGCAACGAGCTTCCGGCCAACCTTCCGTATATAGAGGCCGACGCCGGGATATTGGAACGCGTCGTGGCGAACCTCGTGGAAAACGCGGTGAAATACGCGCCTGACTCCGATGTTGTGCTGGTGGCTCGGACCGGTGCGGGTATCACGGTGGACGGCCGGCCTGCCAGCGAACTGCGGGTGATGGACCACGGTTGGGGGATCGCACCCGCGGCAGTCCTGGAGCTCTTCCAGCCATTCCAACGACTCGATGATTCTCCATCCAGCCGGGACGGTCGCAGCGGAATCGGCTTGGGACTCGCTGTCGCCAAGGGATTCACCGAGGCCATGGGCGGTACGCTCATGGCTGAGGCGACGCCGGGAGGCGGGCTGACCATGGTGGTCACACTCCCTCTGTGGACGGGAGGTCGGCCTTGAACCTCGTGCTGATCGTGGAAGATGAGGCGCAGATCGCCCGGGCGATGCAAATCAATCTCCATGCCCACGGCTACCGTGCCATCACGGTCGGCAACGGCGCAGACGCACTCAAGGCGGCGGCCCAGCAGCCCGTGGACATCGTGGTGCTCGACCTTGGGCTGCCGGACATGGACGGCGTGGATGTGATCAAAGGAATCCGCGGCTGGAGCAGTATGCCCATTATCGTTTTGTCCGCCCGGCACGGTTCGGAAGACAAAGTTGAGGCTCTCGACGCCGGAGCCGACGACTACGTGACCAAGCCTTTCGGCCTGGACGAACTCCTGGCCAGGCTCCGTGCCGCCTCCCGGCGCGCGGCGCCCCGGCACGAGGTCCCGACGCTCCAGACCGCCGACTTCCTGGTTGACCTGGCCGGAAAGAAGATCACCAAAGACGGCGTAGAAGTGCGGCTGACGCCCACGGAGTGGAACATCCTGGAATTGCTGGTGCGTAACGCCGGCCGGCTGGTCAGCCAGCAGCAGATCCTCACCCAGGTCTGGGGACAGGCCTACGCCAAGGAGACCCAGTACCTGCGTGTCTACATTGCCCAGCTCCGGCGCAAGCTCGAACGCGACCCTGCACAGCCCCGCCACCTCCACACCGAGGCCGGCATGGGATATCGCTTCGATCCGTAGCTGCGTACGTAGACTGTAGTCATGGATACCGCATCGTTGCTTGCTGTTTGCCGGGTATACGAGCTCCTGCCCGATCCTGAAGGGTCGGTAGGAGTGACGGCCATTGACAAGCGCCCCGTCGACGGACCGGTGAAGGTCCACAAGCTGGGAATCCACGGAGACATCCAGGCGAGCCGGATCCACCACGGCGGCGAGGACCAAGCGCTCTATGCGTACTCCCAGGCGGATGCCGATTACTGGGCGAATGAACTGCAGCGGGACATGCCTCCCGGGATCTTCGGGGAGAACCTCCGCGTTGCCGGAATCGAGACCAGCGGTGCCGTGATCGGCGAACGGTGGAAGATCGGCCTGGACGTCGAAGTTGAGGTCACATCCCCGCGGGTGCCGTGCGCAACGTTCCAGCGCCGCATGAATGAACCACAGTGGGTCAAGCGCTTCACGGAAGCAGGGCGGGTCGGTACCTACCTGCGCGTCGTGAAGACCGGCACCATTTCGGCCGGCGACTACATCCACAAACTGTTTGTGCCGAAACATGGCATCACGGTGGGGCAATGGTTCAGCAACCCCAACCTCGATGACATGCAATTGCTTCTCGACGCCGAGGCGGACGGAGAGGTCCTGCTGCAGTCCGACTACCACGACACCTTCGAAAAGCTCATGCGCCGCAACGGGGTGGACGCCTGAAAACTACCCTCGGACGGCCGTCCTGAAGGGCGGTCCTGAGGTCGCTCGGAGCGGGTTTGTGCGCAAGCTCACCGTCGCCGTCGGCAGTTAAGTCGCCACGGGAGCAATCTGTGCCCTACACTTGGAATATCCCCCACTCCGGAAATCCCTTTTTCCTGCCCAATTCTTGAGGCAGGACTGGTCAGTGTTGGGGCCCGCAAAATGTGTGTGGGCAGTTTCATAGGGAGAGCCGGGCGAAGAAAACGCTGTACAGACTGCTGAGATAGCAGCCAAGAGATGCAGCGGGAAGTCCTGCCATGGGATTGCGACAGCGCCGGACTTCTTGCGAGCACCAGAACCACCTGGTTCTTCTGCCCGCAACGTGTACTGCGGCCAAGCCCAACCGGGCCGCGCCGACTGGCCCCCTATGGATGAGGAAACTTTCCCCTATGCCCGAAAACCTGAACGACCCGTTCGTCGCCGAGTCTGCCGAAGCAGCAGAGACCGCCGTCGAGATCGCCGAAACTGCCCCCGCCGCTGAGTTCATCGAGGCTGCAGCGCCCGCTGAGGCTCCGGCCCCGGTTGAGGCTCCTGTCTTTGCTGAGGCACCTGCCTTTGCTGAGGCACCTGCTGAGGCTGAGGCCCCGGCTGCGGCTCAGGCCGAATCACCCGCCGAGGAAGAGGAAGAGGGCATCCGCTTCGTCGACCTGGGAATCGACCCCCGCGTCCTGGCCGCACTGCAGGACGTGGGCTACGAGAAGCCGTCTCCGATCCAGGCAGCAACCATTCCGCTGCTGCTCGAAGGCCGCGACGTCGTTGGCCTCGCCCAGACCGGCACCGGTAAGACTGCAGCATTCGCAGTACCGGCTCTGTCCCGCCTGGCCGAACTCCACGACCTCAACGGCCCGTCCCGCAAGACCCAGGCCCTGGTTCTCGCTCCGACCCGCGAGCTTGCGCTCCAGGTTGCCGAGGCCTTCACCTCGTATGCCAAGCACATCGATGACTTCACGGTTCTCCCTGTCTACGGTGGCTCCGCCTATGGTCCGCAGCTCGCTGGCCTGCGCCGCGGTGCACAGGTTGTTGTCGGTACCCCGGGCCGCGTCATCGACCACATCTCCAAGGGTTCACTGGACCTGTCCGAGCTGCAGTACCTCGTACTGGACGAAGCCGACGAGATGCTCCGCATGGGCTTCGCCGAGGACGTTGAGCAGATCTTCCAGCAGACCCCGGAAGACCGCCAGGTCGCGCTGTTCTCTGCCACCATGCCGAGCCAGATCCGCCGCATGTCCAAGCAGTACCTGAACAACCCGGCCGAGATCTCGGTCAAGTCCAAGACCACCACCGGCGCCAACACCCGCCAGCGGTACCTGCAGGTCATGGGCCCGCACAAGCTCGATGCGCTGACCCGCATCCTCGAGGTGGAAGAGTTCGACGGCGTTATCGCCTTCGTGCGCACCAAGATGGCCACCGAGGACCTCGCTGACAAGCTGAAGTCCCGCGGCTTCCAGGCCGCCGCGATCAACGGTGACATTCCGCAGCAGCAGCGCGAACGGACTGTCGACGCACTGAAGGAAGGGCGCATCGACATCCTGGTGGCCACCGACGTCGCGGCCCGTGGCCTTGACGTTGAGCGCATCAGCCACGTGGTCAACTACGACATCCCGCACGACACCGAGTCCTACGTCCACCGCATCGGCCGTACCGGGCGTGCAGGCCGTAGCGGCGACGCCATCCTGTTCATGACGCCGCGGGAGAAGTACCTGCTGCGTTCGATCGAGAAGGCCACCCGCCAGCCGGTTGAGCAGATGCACCTGCCCACCGCCGAGACGGTCAACACGTTGCGTCTGGGTAAGTTCGCGGACAAGATCACGGAGACCCTCGAGTCTGAGGACGTTGCCGCGTTCCGTGACTTGATCTCCTCCTACGAAGAAGAGCACAACGTTCCGGCTTCGGAGATCGCCGCTGCACTGGCCGTCATGGCACAGGGCGGCCAGCCGCTCCTGGTCAAGGAACTGCCGGCTGCACCGGAATTCCAGAAGCGCGAGCGCTCCAAGGACGGCTTCGGTTCACGTGGCCCGACCCGCACCCTGACCGAGGGCAACGCCACCTACCGGATCGCCGTCGGACGCCGCCAGCGCGTCATGCCGGGTTCGATCGTTGGCGCCATTGCCAACGAAGGCGGCATCTCCTCGGCACAGATCGGCGGCATCGACATTCGCTCGGACCACTCCCTGGTGGAGCTTCCGGCGGACCTGAGCCCCGAGCAACTGCGTGCACTGTCCCGCACCCGGATCGGCGGCGAGCTGATCCACCTCGAGCTGGACAACGGTCGCAAGCCGGCCTCTGACCGGGGCGGCGAGCGCGGCGGTTACTCCGGTGGCAGCCGCGGCGGCGACCGTGGCGGATACTCCGGTGGAGACCGTGGCGGAAACTTCAAGGGTAACGGTGGCTTCAAGAAGGAGTTCCGTAAGACTGAAGGCGACCGCGGTGGTTACTCCGGTGGCGAGCGTTCTTCCGCTGACCGCGGCGGCTACTCCGGTGGCGAGCGTACCTCCGCTGACCGCGGCGGCCGTTCCTACAGCGAGCGCAGCAGCGCCGGTACGGGGACGGGCAGCTTCGGCGGCAACGGCGCACGCAAGCCGCGCACTGGCGGCGACGCAGGCAACCGCGATTTCAACCGCAAGGGTAAGTGGTAAACAGGACTAGTTCCTGGGTTTTTGGTCAGAGGCCGGCTTTCGAGCCGGCCTCTGGCTGTTAAACGGCGGCCTAGGTTTATCGGTGGCCACAGGCACCGCGCCTAGGCTGTACCGTTTTCCCCATGTTTGCTGGCCCAAAGGCCCATGAATGACGGACTCGCCGCGTCGGAAACGCTTTCCCAAACCAAAGAAGGGGAAGACGGTGCGGGCCCACCCTGAACCCAAGCCGGCGGGAACGTGAATTTCTGCTCCAGGAACAGCGCGGCCTTTGAGAGGTGGGGCTGGATGCGTAGGATCGGTCTTGCTACGGACGCCGGGGCTTCGGGCGTTGGTTGACCACGGGTGTGGAAGGTAGGTTCATGGGATTCCTCGATGGATTGAAGAAGAACCTCGGTTTCGACAGGTCCGAGCGGAAGGCGGCTGGACGGGCCTCGGAGGCCCCGCAGGGGGCCGCTGAAGCCTCAACGGGGGAGACGGTCCAAAGTGCCGGGCCGGACCCGTCAGCGGAAGCTCTCGCGGTCCCGGGCGCTGGGGTGTCCGACGGCGATGCTCCCGCCGCCAGCGCAGCGCAGGTCGCCGAAGTCGTAGTGGAGGCAGACGATACCCTGAGCGGCATCGCCTTGCAGTTCGGCGTTGACTTGGATGCCCTGATCGCAGCGAACGCGGATACCGTGCCCAACCCGGACCACATCTACCCGGGCCAAGTGCTCCGCCTGCCCTAGGGACCTGCTTCGCAGGACGATTGGGTCCGCCGCTAGATGGTGCTAGTTACCTCGTAGTGCTTGACGGATACGATTGTGGTGTTCGAAGGCTGTGTGGCGTCGGCACGGAGCCGGTTGGCTGCCTCGACGCTGCTTTCTATCGCTTCCTTAGTGTCCCAAAGCGTGATGCTCATGCCTGTCCCGGAGTCCGCGTCCAACAAGAAATACGCCCCTGTCAGTCCTGCGAGTTGCTTTACGCCTTCGATGGCGTCATCGAACCCCTTGCGAAGTGCTTCCCCATCGCCGTCGAAGGAGTAGTTGCTTACCCTTGCATACATGGTAGAACCTTCCTGAGGCCACCCCCGTTCCAATGTACGCGCGACGGTGTTGGCTGGGAAGAGCATCAGGGAGAGGGCCTTTGCAAATTGTGTCGGCGCCGTTTTTCCCTGTCCCGCAGCCGATTTGTGGCCTGAGAAATCGTCCGGTAGAGTATTTACTCGTTGCCCCCCTAGCTCAGTGGTAGAGCGCGTTCTTGGTAAGAACGAGGTCACCGGATCGATTCCGGTGGGGGGCTCTGAATGAGGGCCTGTGTCAAGGCGGTTTTTGACCGGCTTGGCACAGGTTTTTCTCATTCGTGGCGGTGTAGCTCAGTTGGTTAGAGCGCACGACTCATAATCGTGAGGTCGGGAGATCGAGCCTCCCCACCGCTACTCCGAAAGTCCCCGTTACGGCGGGGACTTTTTCGTTTCCGGAGCAGTCTTCTGGATGCCGGGTGTAGCTACTCCTGTAACTACACGCCACATGCGGTCACCGAACGGCAGCCAGAGACGCAAAGCGCCAGGCGCTCGGCTCAAACCATGGTTCAAGTAGTGTCAGGGGCATGCTGACAGAACTAATTTCCGACCCCTTCCTATGGATGTCACATCACCAATGGGGCGACCTTTTGGCCGGGATCTTGGGGGCTATTTCCAGTGGACTGATCGCTGTCTGGGTTCTGAGGCGCACACTGAAGACGCAGCGAAACCAATTTCGCGCTCACCTCACTGCTCAGTCTGAAGGACTCGACGCGCAGCTTAAGGCCCAAGCGGAAGCCTTCGGCAGCTGGCTGCCAAGCAGATGGCCTTTGGGAGCAGTCAGCGCGACAGGCGGCGCTCACGTCCAAGGAGCACGAACTAGCGGTCCGCGCTGAGCTGATCGCTTCCATCCAGGAGCTCATGAACGCGAACGGAGAAAGCAAACCACGGCGCCTTTCTTTCTGCAATCGCATCTCAACCGGACTTGAGAAGTTGCGATTCGAGCTGCAAGGGCATTATTCGAGAACCGGCCGGATCCCGCACTGCCTGAGGGTCACCCTGACAAGTGGTTGCGGACGGCCACGATCATCACGACGGCGGCCTCAGACGCACTGGGCCACATCCACGACCGCACACCGCTGATCGTGCCGCCCAACATGTTCTCGGACTGGCTCGACCCTGAAATGACGTCCGAGGCTGGCGTTCGCGCCCTGCTCGATTCCATGCCCGAACCTCATCTCGTGCCCCGAGTGGTGAGCGCCAAGGTCAACTACGCGCGGAACAAAGGACCCGCGCTTATCCAGCCGGCCGCCTGAACCCGCTGCCTGTGCTCATTGTCTCAGGTATCGGATTTTCCTCCTTGGCACGCGCGCAAAGAACCCTCAACGTTCGAGAGTTCTCGCTAGTTCCGACACGCCGTACCGAAATTTCATCTGCAGTACAACTTGACGGATGGCTTGGACCCCTACGATGAAGCGTCATCACTCGTCTATTTAGGAGATCCATTTGTCGTACCAGCAGCAACAGACCACCCAGTTTGGCAGCGCCGTCCCGCTTTGGGCCCCCTATTACGGCGCGCCCATCGGCGAGGCCGCACGCCGGTTCTTCAAGAAGTACGCCACCTTCACCGGCCGGGCCAGCCGCAGCGAATACTGGTGGTGGACCCTCATCTCCGTCGTCGTGAGCATCGTCCTGAACATCATCATGTCCGTGGCAGGCTCCGCTGGCGCGACCGTCAGTGACTCCGGGGCCATGGTTCCGGGTCCTGGCATGATCGTCGGCGTCATTCTCCTGGTCATCTGGGGCCTGGCAGTCATCGTCCCGTCCCTCGCCCTCGTCGTCCGTCGCCTGCACGATGCAAACTTCAGCGGCTGGATGATCCTCATCGGGCTCGTTCCGTTCCTCGGCAGCCTGGCGCTGTTGATCTTCATGTTCCTTCCGCCCAAGCCCGAGGGCCAGCGATTCGACGTCCCCGCCTAAGTCCACATCAGAGGACACTCTGAAGGGCCGCCGGCGTCATGCCTGTGGCCCTTCAGTGTCTGTCCCGGATTGCCACGCGTCGCAGTGACAAGGTCCACGCCGCTACTGGCCACGCTGCCCGGACGATGGGTGGCTCGGCCCATTCTGTCGTGTAGAGAGGACTGAGCATGTCTATTAGTGTTCGGTTGCAATCGTCGACAGTTGCATTTGTCTAGACCTCGCAATCAGCCCCCATTCCTTGGCCCGCGGCGCGAGCTTGAATCAGGGCGCGCCAAGCGCGACCCCGCAGTTGACGTCGACGTGCGCGATCTCCTGCATGCGGCGCATCACTGCCAGGTTTATGTCGGAAAGTGGTGTTATTCATTGTGGCGTTATTCCTCACGATCAGGGCAGAGGTGCGCCGGCAGGCAACATCTCGTTTACGGCGCGCCGCTATACCATGTGACCCCAACCTGATTGCGCAGGACACGCTCTTCTTCGAATATATATTCGATTCCAAGTCTAGTGTCGGCCACCGACAGGACCGGGACTCCACCATGTTGCATCTGATTGCGCCGAATAGTCTGTCCTTACTGGTTCGCCTGTGTTTGAGTACTGCTAATTGAGGTCCAGAGCGATTGGGATCGTTGGCATGCGCGCAAACGAGCAAAATCTAAATCCGGCGCCGCGGGGTCGGTTGGAGAAAGCCTATGAGTCCAACATCGGGATCCTCCCGGCGATCGTTATCTTCGTTGTGGGGTTCTTTCCGCTTCGGCAGGTTCTGGGATTCTGGGCGGCCATCGCCATTGTGTTCCTGTTGGGCATTGCGTCGATGCGAATCATCGGACTGCTTGTCGCGCCTTCGATAAGACGGCGCACGGCTTTGGATGCCGACCAAGGCCTCTTCGAATGTCAGCTCCGCGAGAAGGACTCGAAGTCCGCCCCTGGTTCTGATCGAAGCCCGCAAGTCTGCTGGGCACTTGCCGTAAAGATTTCGTAAAGATCCTGCCGAATAGCTGAGAGCGCGCGCAACCTGCCGATAGCTTTTAGAGGCGCCGCCACTTGGGCGTCCCCCAATCCTCAGGTGGCGGCGCTTCTCGAAGTTGGCCACTTCCTTAGAGGACAAACAGATTCTTGCATAAGCATTTGACGCTCGAGCGGGCAGTCTTAGTTGAATCTTGATCTTTTCTTAGTGTTTCCTTGAGGTTCACCCTGTAATGGGCCGTTTTCGTCTGTAGGCTATCTCCAGCTACGATCAGGAGGTTGTCCGGACCGAAAGGCATCCCTGCTCGTGGATTTTGGCCGCTATCTCATTGACCTTATGGTCTTCGTTGGCATCACCGTTGTGCTGATGTGTTCTTTCCACCTCCTCGTGCTGTGGCACAAGAAGCGGAAGTACACGAAGTTGTCGCGCCCTGAGAGACAGTCACTGCCGGGTCGCGATCCCCAGGCGGGCTCGGGGCGGATGATTGTCACCGGCGTCCAAAGGCCATGACAATGGCAACTACCGCCGCGACGACCAGCACCGTCGCAACCCAGATCCATTGTTGTCCGTCCAAGTCCGCCCCGCTCTCAGGTCTTGGTCCAGTCTCCCAAAATCGAGGGTATTGGGCGAGGGCCTCCCGTCCTGACCTTCTTTGAAAAGCGATGGCACGCAACACGCCGGCGACATGCCGCTGACGGGGCCTTCCCGGATTCAAAGAGGGTCAGGATGGTCGCTGGCACAAACCTCGCCGCGGGACCGCCCTTAGTTCAGTGCGATGACGAGCATCTGGTTGGTGCCCGGGATGCACGTCTGTAGAATCGCTCGCGGGAATCCGCCGAATACCGCTGCGACGTTGTTGGTGGTCCCGCCTTGGGGCACCTGGCCGCGTGCGGTCACGGTGTACGTGCCGTAACCGGGGATGCTCACGGTCTCGCCGACGCCGATGCCCGAGAATCGGGCCCACCCGCCGCAGAAATCATGTTCGGTAATGAACAGCGCGTAGGCGTCCGTGGGGGTGAAGTGGATCGGGCCAATGCAACTGTCCACGGCGGCCTGGCCACCTGAACCCGCAACATAGATGGTCCGCACCGCCGGAGCGGGGGCAGGTGCAGGCGCTGGCGCCGGAGCAGGTGCAGGCGCTGGCGCCGGAGCGGGGGCCGGTGCAGGCGCAGGGGCGGGGGCCGCGGCAACCGGCGGCCCTGTCAGCTTTAGCACCTGGCCGGGCACGATGACGGAATAGGCGCTGAGCCCATTGGCCGCCAGCATCCCATTGACGTCGACGCCGAACCTGGCGGCAATCGAGCCAACGGTGTCGCCGCTGACCACCGTGTAGGCGTTCGTGTCAGGCGCAGGAGCAGGAGCAGGAGCAGGAGCGGGTGGAGCTGCGACTGCGGCCGCCGCCGCTGCGGGAGCTGACGGCGCGACGGCGGCCGGTGCCTGCGTCTGTACTGGCGCCTGTGTGGCTCCCGGCGTGGGACTGGCAGCCGGCGTCGGACTGGCTGCGGCCGGCGAAGGCGCGGCAATACCGGCTCCCGAACCGAGCTGCGGGGCAATTGCGGCGCTCGTGCCTGCCGGCGCAAGTACCTGTGAGTAGTTCTGCATCGTCACGGCGCCAATGGCGACCACTGCCACGATTGCCCAGGTGGCTATTGATGCCTTGTACCTGGCGAGTGTTCTTACCCCCGCGGATATCAGGGCGAGGACGTTGCCTCCGCCGATCCCGCTGTGCCTGTACTCCTGCTGATACATGTCGGATCCCCGTAATTAATCGTTTCTGGGGCCGGTCGGTTGGCTGGCCCGGAAGGTGATACGCAGGCGCAGGGGATGGCGCTTGTTGAGACCCTTTTGCTTAAATGCGCAGCACTGAGGAATCCCTCGATCCATCTACTTTGATAAATCCATCAAAGGGATGTACGAACCCGTTTTGATAAATCCATCAGTGAGATTTACGAAAGAGATATTTCCTTTTCCCTGCTGCAGGTGATTTGAGTGTAGGAATGGGAAATTCCCTCCACACGAGTGGGTGCCACTTGCTTTTATTTCCGGCAGCCCGCCAAACACTCGTAAGTCTTCGTCGGCGGCGGGAGGGGCGGCCCTTAGGGTCCGGACTTCCAGCCCTCGCGCGGGGAGCTGTGATGATGACTAAACTAAGTCTGCTTAGTAATTAGTAGGCATATTTATCCGGAGAATTGACGAATTCGGCATTGCGCTCCGCAAATGCGGAGCGGCTATTTTCCGGGAATTTATCCACCGTGTTGGGGAGGGCTTGACCATGCACTTGACCACTGGGACAGAATGGGTCCATGAGTCGAATCGCAATCATCGGCGGCCACGGCAAGGTGGCCTTGCAACTGTCCCGCATCCTGAGCAACGAAGGTCACGCGGTCACTTCCTTCATCCGCAATCCGGAACACGCCCCCGACGTCGAAGTGACGGGTGCCGCCCCGGTAGTACTCGACGTCGAGAATTCGACGACGGCGGAGATCGCCGCTGCACTTGACGGCCACGACGCGGTGGTGTGGTCCGCCGGGGCAGGCGGAGGCAATCCGCAACGTACGTATGCAGTGGACAGGGACGCCGCCATCCGCTCGATGGATGCCGCGGCGCAAACGGGCGTGGCCCGCTATGTGATGGTGTCCTACTTTGGCGCAGGACCTAGCCATGGCGTTCCCGAGGACAACAGCTTCTACGCCTACGCGGATGCCAAGGCCGCGGCGGACGAGTACCTGCGTGCGACTGACCTCGACTGGACGATCCTTGGCCCGGGCGCACTGACCAGCAATCCTGGGTCTGCGCTCATTGAGGTAAGCCCCGCAGACCCGGGCACCGGGACCGAAACTTCGCGGGCCAATGTTGCCCTAGTGGCTGCCGCCGTCCTGGAACTGCCCGAGACTGTCCGCCACACCATCGAGTTCAGGGACGGCTCGGTACCTGTGGTCGAGGCCCTCACGGCGTCCTAGCCGCACCCTGCTCGGTCGGGAGCCGGGCCGGGACGGCACCTGCCGGGATATGTTGGTAGGGCTAGTCCCTCGGCAGGTGCCCGGGACGCTGCCGCTACGACGTCTGGGGAAATCGGGAACATGGACCAGTTGGCACTCATTGTTGGATTGCTGCTTGCAACGGTCGTGGCCGTGGGCTTGGGGGACCGCTTGCGGCTCCCGTACCCGGTGCTGATGCTGTTGCTGGCTGCGGCGATGACCTTCATCCCTGGCTTCCCGGACTTTGAGCTTGCGCCTGAACTGATCCTCCCGATCTTCCTCCCTCCGTTGCTCTTCGCGACCGCCCAGAAGAGTTCCTGGGCGGTCTTCCGGGTCCGTTGGCGGACGCTTCTGCTCATGGCGGTGGCACTCGTGGTCGTTTCGACGGCGGCCGTTGCCGGAGCCGCGTGGCTCATGATTCCAGGGATCGGCATTCCGGCGGCGATCGCACTGGGTGCCATGGTGGCTCCGCCGGACCCCGTGGCGGTTGAATCCGTTGCCGGCCGCGTCCACATGCCGCGCAGGCTCATCACCGTGCTGCAGAGCGAAGGGCTGTTCAACGACGCCGCCGCCATCGTGATCTTCCAGACCGCGGTGGCGGCGACGGTTTCCGGCACCAAGCTGGGGGCCGGCGTCGTGCTCCAATTCGTCATCGGTGCTGCCCTGGCCGTCATTGTCGGCATCGCGATGGGCTGGTTGACGAGGCTGATCACCAAGCTGGTCACCTCCATGGTGGCCCGAAGTGCCGTGACCCTGGTGATTCCTTTCGCCGCATACATCCTGGCTGAAGAGCTGCACGCCTCGGGGGTGATCGCCGTCGTCGTCACGGCCCTCGAGACACAGCGGCACGCGCGGTCCCAGGACGCGGCCGAGCGGGTCACGCGCACCGCATTCTGGGACGTGGTGGAACTCCTTGCTACGGGCCTGGCGTTCGGCCTTGTGGGGCTGGAGATCCGGCATGTGATCCGGGATGAAGGCGCCGCCATTTACGGCATGATTGGCCCGGCCGTGGCGGTGTGCGTGCTCGTGTTCGTTGTCCGCTTTGCTTGGCTCGGGCTTTTGGCAATCTCGGCCCGCAAACGGAAGAACCTCCTGCAGCCCACCTCCCCCAAGGAGGTCCTCATCCTGACCTGGTGCGGCATGCGCGGCCTCGCGACGCTCGCCCTTGCCTTGGCCCTTCCGCTGACTATTGCCGACGGCAGCGACTTCCCTGCCCGGCACGAGATCCTGGTCATCGCCTGCGCGGTACTCCTCGCCACCCTGGTGCTGCCGGGGCTGACCCTTCCGTGGCTCATGCGCGTGCTCAAGTCATCTGAAGACGGTTCGCACGAAAAGGACGCCGCAAGGCTCTTGGCCAAACGCGCCCAGACTGCCGCCATCTCTGCGCTCAAGGAACACGATCTGATGAAGGAGTTGCCGGCGGACAAGGTGGCCCTCGTCAAGGAAAAGATGACCCGCCTGCATGCCGAGCTGCTTGACGGGACATTGAAGAATGAGTCGGACGCTGAGAAGCGCCAACGCGGCAGGGAACTGGCGATCGCAGTCCAGACCATAGCCCTCGACGCCGCGCGCCAGGAAGTGGTCGCGGCGCGGAGCGAGCCCGGGATGGATCCCGAGGTGGCGGACCGGGTGCTGCGCCAGCTCGACCTCCGGACGATGGCGATGCCGGACTAGCCGCCGGCGCCGACGGGAAACGGCCGGACAAGCCGCTGAGGGGCCTAGGCGCGCCGCAACACCAGATCCAAGGAGTTCTTCTCTACGTGGTCGAGTGCGTGGCGCACCGCGCCGATGCCCACAATCGCATCGCCCAATGGAGATGCCGCCAACCGCGGGGGAGTGGCGGTGTACGCAGCCAGCTTCCGCGCGGCCGGCTCAAGAAGGACCGACGCCGAATCTGCCACCGCGCCGCCAATCACCACGAGCTCCGGGTTGAGCAAGATGGCCACCGTGGAGACCACCCGGGCCAGCCGGTCCGAAAGCCGGTCCAGGATGCTCAGCGCCACCTTGTCACCTTGGGCAGCGGCGGCGAAGACGTGCTGCGCCGTCACCTCGTGGCCTGGGGGCGCTGCCGTCCGCAGCATGGTTTTCGACTTTCCGGCCAAGGCTTCCGCTGCCCACAATCTGGCCAGCGCGGCGAGGCCGTCGGCGGAGCCCACACCGTCCACCATGTCCAGGTAGGCCATTTCGCCAGCGCCGCCGCGGCTGCCATGAAGCAAACGGCCGGATTCCACCAGGCCCGCACCGAAACGCTCACCGGCAAGGAGTACGGCCAGGTCCTGGACGCCGCTGCCGGCTCCGCGCCAACATTCGCCCAATGCCGCCAAGTTGGCATCGTTCTCCAGCATGACCGCCCATCCGTGCAGATCGTGCAGGGCCTTCTTCAGGCCGACGTCGAACAGGCTCCAAAACGGCTGGCTGACGAGGATGTTTCCGTCGCGGCCCACCGGGGCAGCAAGCCCGACCGTCACCGCAAGGACCTTGTCCGGTGCCACTCCGGCGGCCTCGAGGGCTAGCAGCGCGGTTTGGCTGATGACGCGGATCCGTTCCTCCGCTTCGATCTCCCTGGCGCGAAATGGCTCGCTGGCCCGTCCGACGGTCCTGCCGCGCAGATCGGCCACCACCACGGTGGTCTTGAGGACGCCGACGTCGATTCCCAAGACGCAGCCGGCGCTTTCGTCGAGCTCGAAGCGCCGCGCCGGGCGCCCCTTCTGGTAGGTATCGGAATCCTTTTCCAGCTCGCGGATCCAGCCCCGGGCCATGAGGTCTTCGCACACGGAAATGGTGGTGGCTCGGGTCAGGCCGGTGGCGTCCATCAGCTCCGAAACAGTCACGGCGTTGGAGGAACGGATGGCTCCGAGCACGGTGGCTGCGTTGAACCGCCGGAGCATCTGCGGAGTGGCAGTCGCGATTTCAGCCATGGCTGTTGACCTCCTGTAGGTATGCGTCACATAATACTTGAGGTACTAAATTTAGATTCTAAATAAAAGTCCCATCCATCGAAACGTCGACACAGAACAGGATTCCCTTTGTCCTCCACCGCCACAGTGGCAACCCACACCGACTCCGAGCGCATGGCCGATCCCAACTGGTGGCGCCAAGCGGCTGTCTACCAGATCTACCCTCGCAGTTTTTCGGATGCGAACGGCGATGGCCTGGGCGACATCAAGGGCATTACCGCCAAGGTTCCGTACCTGAAGTCCCTCGGCATTGACGCCGTCTGGTTGAGCCCGTTCTACCCCTCGGCCCTTGCTGACGGTGGCTACGACGTCGACGACTACCGCAACGTGGACCCCAAGTTGGGCACCCTGGCCGACTTCGATGAGATGGCGGCCGCCCTGCACGCTGCGGGCATCAAGTTGATCGCGGACATCGTCCCGAACCACTCCTCGGACCGGCACGAATGGTTCAAGGAGGCGCTGGCGTCCCCGAAGGGCTCGGCAGCCCGTGAACGCTACATCTTCCGCGACGGCCTGGGTGAGAACGGCGAGCTGCCCCCGGCCGACTGGGACTCGATTTTCGGCGGCCCGGCCTGGGAACGCATCACCGAGCCGGACGGCACTCCCGGGCAGTGGTACATGCACATCTTCACCAAGGAGCAGCCGGACTTCAACTGGGACAACCCCGAGGTCCGCAAGGACTTCCTGAAGACCCTGCGCTTCTGGTCCGACCGTGGCGTGGACGGCTTCCGCATCGACGTCGCCCATGCCCTCACGAAGGACCTGCCGGAGGTGCTGCCCTCCAAGACCGAGCTGCCCAAGGAAGGCGACAACGCTTTGGGCGCCCACCCGTTCTGGGACCGCGACGAGGTGCACGAGATCTACGCTGAGTGGCGCAAGGTCTTCAACGAGTACAACCCGCCCCGGACAGCCGTCGCCGAAGCGTGGGTCCACGCAGACCGCCGCGCCCGCTACGCCAGCCCCGAGGGCCTGGGCCAGGCCTTCAACTTCGACCTCCTCCAGGCCGATTTCGATGCAGGCCAGTTCCGCACGATCATCACCAAGAACCTGAGCGAGGCTGTTGCATCCGGTGCTTCCTCGACCTGGGTCTTCTCCAACCACGACGTCGTTCGGCACGCGACCCGCTACGGTTTGCCCGCGCGTGGGGGCCGTGACGGCTTGGGCCAGGACGGCAAGCAGTGGCTGCTCGACGGCGGTTCGGCCGCCGACGTCGACGCAGAGCTCGGCTTGCGCCGTGCCCGCGCCGCGTCGCTGCTGATGTTCGCCCTGCCGGGTTCCGCGTACCTGTACCAGGGCGAAGAACTGGGCCTGCAGGAAGTCGGCGACATCGTGGCCGGCCAGCGCCAGGACCCGGCGTTCTTCCGCAACCCGGGAGTGGACGTCGGCCGCGACGGCTGCCGTGTCCCGCTGCCGTGGACCAGTGAAGGTTCGTCGTTCGGCTTCGGCGATGGACATGCCCACTTGCCGCAGCCTGAATGGTTCGCGGGCTACGCCGTGGAGGCGCAGGAGAACGTTCCCGGCTCCACGCTGGAGCTGTACCGCAAGGCCCTCGAACTGCGTTCGGAACTACGGGCGGCCGAGGATCTTGAATGGATCCCCTCCGGCAACGAGTCGGTGCTGCACTTCGCGCGGCCCAACGGCTGGCAGTCGGTCACCAACTTCGGCACCGAGCCGGTGGCACTTCCGGAAGGCACCGTCGTCGTGAGCAGCGCACCGCTCGAGGCCGGCAAGCTCCCGGCAAACACGACGGCCTGGATCGTCTAGTCCCCAGTCGCTCCCTCCGCTCGCAAGCTCGCGAGGGAACCCGGCGACCGTGGCCCCATTCACCCCTGACCGCTGACCCAACTGGCCCGCAGTTAATGTCGTTTTGAAGGCTGCAAACGACAACAACTGCGGGTTAGTTGCATGTGAAAGAGTTTGAAAATGACTGCAAAAAGCAAAATCGCATCCGGCCGGCTCATCTATGGCTGCATGGGCCTCGGAGGTCCTTGGGAGGGCAGCGAATACGGCGCTGCCGAAGTCGATCAGGCCGCGGCCGCGATCGAAGCCGCCATGGGCATCGGGATCGACCTGTTCGACCACGCCGACATCTACCGCAGCGGCAAGTCCGAGGCAGTCTTCGGTGAAGTCCTGGCCAGGACGCCAGGGCTGCGGGAGAAAATCCAGCTCCAGACCAAGTGCGGAATCCGGCTCGGCCAGCCCGGAGTCGAAGGGCATTACGACCTGAGCAAGGACTCCATCCTGGAACGGGTCAATGGAAGCCTGGAACGGTTGCGGACCGACTACGTCGACGTGCTGCTGCTCCACCGTCCCGACCCGCTGATGGAACCCGCGGAGGTGGCGTCCGCCGTCGGGCAGCTCATCGCGGAAGGCAAGGTGCGGCAATTGGGCGTGTCCAACATGTTCGGCGCGCAGATCGCCTTCCTGCAGGACCAGCTTGAGGTGCCGATCGTGGCCAACCAGCTGGAAATGAGCCTGCACCGGCGTGCCTGGCTTGAGAGCACCGTGCTGGTCAACCACGACGATGCCCTCGGCTACAGCTTCCCGCACGGCACTTTGGAACACTGCGTCGGCCAGGGGATTGAGCTGCAGGCGTACGGTTCCCTCGCCCAGGGCCGGTATACGGGCTCGACGCCGGTTTTCCCGACTGCCGCGGACACTGCGACTTCCGCTCTTGTCGCCCAGCTCTCGGACGCAAAGGGTGTCACTCCTGAGGCTGTGTTGTTGGGGTGGCTCATGAAGCATCCGGCACGCATTTCCCCGGTGCTGGGCAGTTCCAACCCGGCGCGGATCGCTGCCTGCGCGGATGCTGCCGCAGTTGCCGCAGCCATGACGCGGACCGAGTGGTACGGCCTGTGGGTGGCTGCGCGGGGCAGCAAGCTCCCCTAAGCGCGTTAAGCCCAACTGACTCGCAGTTGTTGTCGTTATGAGGGCTCATAACGACAACAACTGCGAGTCAGTTGGGCCAAGGCAGCTACAACAACACATGCGTGCTACTACAGCGGTGCGACAACGGAATAGGTGCTTGAGTCACCCTGGATCGATTGGCTCTGCTTGCCGTCCACACCGACCGGGATGTCGCCGGCGACAGTCACGCGGTTGAGCTTGCGCGGCTGGCCGTCGTAGTTGTCGGGGGCGTAGTGCTGGGTGATGCGGTTGTCGAAGAGCACCAACTGGTTCGGTTCCCAGTTCACGCGCACCACGTTCTCCGGTCGGGTGACGTAGGCCTGCAGCAAGCGGATGATGTCCTTCGACTCCGTGTTGGAAAGCCCCACGATCCGCAGGCGCTGCGCGAAGCCCCCAATGAACAATCCGCGCTCGCCGGTGAGGGGATGGACACGCACCACGGGGTGGGCGGTTTCGAACTTGATCCGGGTGAATTCCTTGCGGCGTTCATCGGCATTCCCATGCTCGAGGTTCTTCGGCACCGAGTAGTCGTAGTCGTTGGTGTGGATCGCCCACAGCGTGTCCGCGAAGTTCCGGAGCTCGTCCGGCAAGTCCGCGTACGCTCCTGCCGAAGAAGCAATCAGGGTTTCGCCTCCATACGACGGAAGGTCGATGCTGCGCAGGGTGGAAGCCTGTGGCGGGTTGACCACGAATGTGACGTCGGTGTGCCAGTTGTTGGCCGAACCGTTTTCGCTGTCCACGGGCAGTACGTTCTCTTCGCCCTCCACGGAGGCCACGGTCGGATGCGCCGTGGTGAGCGGGCCGAAATGGCTTGCGAATTTCACCTGGGCCTCGTCGCTGAGAATGTTGGCCTCGCGGAAAACGAGGGCCTTGTGTTCGTTGAGCGCGGCCCGGATCTGCCCCGCGGTTTCCGGGGAGAGATCGCCGCTGAGGTCGAAGCCGCGGATTTCGGCGCCGATGCGGGATCCGAGCTTGGCGAATTCCAACTTTGTTTCGGTGATGACGGGCATTTTTGTTCCTTTTCTGTTGTGACTTACGGGATAGATGGATTGACGGTCAGGACCCGGACCCGACGGCGGTCCGCCAGCGGGAGAAATGGCGTTCCAGGGCCACGAGGAGGAAATTCACGGCCAAGCCCAGAAGGGACACCGTGAGAATGCCGGCGTACATGTCCGGTATAAGGAAACTGCTCTGGGCATTCACGATGAGGTAGCCGAGCCCCGCCTTCGCCCCCACCATTTCCGCGGCGATCAACACCAAAATGGAGGCCGTGCCGGCCATGCGGATTCCCGTGAAAATGGTGGGCACCGCGGAAGGCAGGATCACCTTGCGGAACAATGCGAGGCTCGAGAGGCCGAGCGATTTCGCGGCCCGGATGAGCAGCGGATCCACGGTCTTGACGCCCGCGATCGTGTTCAGCAGAACCGGAAAGAACGCCGCGTACGCCACGATGCTGATCTTTGACTCCTCGCCGATCCCCAGCAGCAGTGTGAAAACAGGCAGCAGGGCAAGCGCGGCAGTGTTGCGGAACAGTTCCAAGAGCGGGTTCAACACCGAATTGAGCCGTCCGTACCAGGCGATCAGCAGACCGAGGGATACGCCAGCCACAAGGGCCGCGCCGAAACCCGACACCGAACGGGTGAGGCTCGCGGCCAAATGCCCCTGGATGCTGCCGGATTCGAACAGCTTGCCCCACGCGGCCAGGACCTCGTGCAAGGGCGGCAGGAATACCCGAGTTGACGGGCTGGCCAGATATGTCGGCCCTAGTTCCCAGAGAGCCAGGAACGCGATGATCCCCGCAGCCTTCCACAGGCCGGAACCGGTGCGGGCGGCGGCCGTCCGCACGAAGGCGAGTATCGCCGTCGTGCTCCAACGCTCCGCCTCAACAGGACCGGAGTGCCCGACGGCGGGCGCTTGCTTGGGCGCGGCGCTCGCCGCAGGCTGTTGCGCGAGTGTTGTCGTCATCAGGCTGCGCTCCTTTCGAGAGTTGTTCCCGGACCTTCATCCGGGGCCGTGCCGTCCGGCAGGATCTTGCGATGCCCGGCGTCCTGGGCCAGGCGGACTTCGTCGTGCAACAAGGTCCAGACCTTGTGCCGTTGTTCGACGAAGGCGGGGTGCGAGCGGATGTCGTCCTCGCCGTCTCGGTCCGGGATGTCCACGTCCACGATTTCCTTGAGCCGTCCGGGCCGGGCGCTGAGGACGGCGACACGCTGCCCGAGGTACACGGCCTCGTCGATGCCGTGCGTGATGAACACGATCGTCTTTCCCGTGGCCCGCCAGATCCGCAGGAGCTCGTCCTGGAGCTGTTCGCGGGTCTGGGCGTCCAACGCGGCGAAGGGTTCGTCCATGAGGAGCACATCGGGCTCATACGCGAGGCTCCGGGCAATGGCCACTCGCTGCTTCATGCCGCCCGAGAGCTCATGCGGGAAACGGTCCTCGAAGCCGGCCAGGCCAACCAATTTGAGGTATTCGCTTGCCTTGGCGGCACGTTCGCGGCGATTGAGCTTGCGCCCGTCCGTGCCCTTGCCTTCAAGCCCGATCGACACATTGGCCGACGCCGTGCGCCAGGGAAAGAGCGCATACTGCTGGAAAACAACGGCACGATCCTTCCCGGGTCCCGTCACAGGCTGGCCGTCCACCAATACCTCGCCGGAGGTGGGCGCGGACAGGCCAGCCAGGAGGTCCAGCAAGGTGGTTTTGCCGGAACCACTCGGCCCCACCAAAGTGAGGAATTCGCCGTCGCGCACGTCGAGGCTCAAGGAGTCGAGGGCGGTCAGCGTAGTGGGCTCTTTCGCGCCGGGCGGGGAGGTCTTCGCGCCCGTGGAGCCCTTGCCGGGGCGGATGGTGAATTGCTTGGTGACATCGCGGAGGCTGATTTTGGCGGTCATCGCTATCCCTTCGCCGTGCTTGTTGGGGTGCTTGATTCGAGGTTGTTGAACTTGTTGGTGTAGTACTTCGACGGTGTGAGATCGTTCTTGACGATTCCCGAGCTCTTCAGCCAGGCAGACCAGCGGGTGAAGTCCTCATCCTTGATCACGCCGTTGTCGGGTACGCCGGGGCTCTTCCAGTACTGCAGGTTCGCGGTGCTCTCATTGCGTCCGCGGGCGTCGATGATCTTCTTGAAGCGCGCGATCACTTGGTCGCGCGGCGTCTCGGTCTCCCACTTGATCGCCTTGGCCACGGCCGTTGCAAAGGTCCGCGCCGTGTTGGGGTTCTTCTCGATGAAGTCGTTGCGGAGCACGTACTGTCCGCCGGCGAAGGTGCCGAAGAGTCCATAGTCGCTGAAGAGCGAGCGCAGTCCACCGGCGGCAACCGCATGGTCCTGCAGGACCCCGCCCAGGCTTCCGACGTCCACTTGGCCGCGGCGGACGGCTTCCTCGGTGTCGTTGGGCGCGAGCACTACCAGTTGTACTTGCTTGATTTCGTCCTGGCTGAGGCCGTTCTTGCTGAGATAGGTGTTGATGACGGCTTCGGAATGGGCACCCAGGGTATTGACTGCAATTTTCTTGCCGATGAGGTCCCTGGCGGTCTTGATGGGGCTGTCCGCCTTGACGTAGAAGCCGTTGAAGGTCTTGGCGTCTTCGCCGTAGTAGTTCACGACGGCGGTCACCGGAGCCCCCGCCTCAATCAGCTTCACCACTGCCCCGGCGAACGCACCGCCGAAGTCGGTCTGGTTGGTGGCCGCCGACTGGATGTCCTGGGGACCGCTGATGGTGTTGCCTACCCAGTTGAGTCTGATGTCACCCAGGTAACCGAGGTCCGCCGCCAGTTCGGGGAGCCCGACGTTGTTGGCCGAGCCTTGGTAGCGGAGCTCTCTGACTTCCGGCTGACCGGCTGTCTGGCCTCGGGCCTGGTCTCCCGCTTGGGCATTGCCGCCGCAGCCGGTCACCGTCAGCGCAAGTACGACGGCGGCCGCGACGCTTAGCAGGGGCTGGTGCAGTTTCATGGGAGCTACTTTCTGGGGAGTGGATTTCGTTGGTCCGGACGTGGTCTCGAGTAGACCGAACTGCCGGTGGGAACGATGTAAGCGCATGTCCACTGCTCAGGGGAAGCCCGGCAGTAACGCCCGGAAACGCCGGGAAACCGGGGGAAATCCGGCGAAATGCGCGCGCAACTCCGGGCAATGCAAGGACACATTTCGCTTCGCGTCGCGGGGTTGAGCTGCGTTGAGCTGCGGGCTCCCCAAAGCGCGCCAAACCCAACTGACTCGCAGTTGTTGTCGTTTTGACGGCGCATAACGACAACAACTGCGAGCCAGTTGGGGCGGGGTTGCCTGTCACAATCGTTTTGTTCGTATTGATGCTCACACCGGTGCCAGATTCTTAGCGTTCCTGGCGGCTGGCCGGATACGGTAGATACATGACGTCAAGCACCGCCGCCGAGTCCATTCGGTCAACCCGCAAAATTCCCGCAGACATTGCCCGTTCCTGGCTCCTCGTGAACGCCATGAAGACGGAGCTTTTCGACCAGTCGGCGTTGTCGCGCGCGGACGCCATCATCCTTGACATCGAAGACGCTGTGGACCCCTCCCAGAAGGACATTGCCCGCGACAACGTCATCAACTGGCTGACCGACGGTGGCCAGGCCTGGGTCCGCATCAACGACGCCACAAGCGCGTTCTGGGCCGATGACCTCGCCGGTCTGCGTGGCACCCCCGGTCTGTTGGGCGTCATGCTTGCCAAGACTGAGTCCGCGGATCAGGTCACCGAGTCCTTCCACCGCATGGACGGCAAGACCCCGGTGGTCGCCCTCGTGGAATCGGCCCTCGGCATCGAGGAAGCCAACCACATCGCCCGCGCCCAGGGTGCTTTCCGCCTAGCCTTCGGTTCGGGTGACTTCCGCCGGGACACCGGCATGGCCGCCACGCCTGAAGCGATGGCCTACCCGCGTGCCAAGCTCGTCGTCGCCAGCCGCGTCGGCAACCTGCCTGGCCCCATCGACGGCCCGACCGTCGGCACCAACCACCCGATCCTGCGAGAGCAGACCGGCATTACTGTGACCATGGGCATGACCGGCAAGCTCTGCCTGGCCATCGACCAGACCACGGTCATCAACGAGGTCATTAGCCCCACGCCGTCGGACGTTGCCTGGGCCACCGATTTCATGAACGACTTCGAAGCCAACGGCAGGGTCATCCGCGACGGTTCCGACCTCCCGCGCCTCGGCCGCGCCGAAAAGATCATGAAACTCGCCGTGGCCTTCGGGGTCCAACCCTCCCTGTAAGGGCGCCCACCGACGCTCGCTCACTTATGTCCGGCTTTTTCAGGGGCTCGCTCACTTATATGGCCAAATGCCGCGACGCTCGCTCACTTATGACGGCAATTCCCGAAACCCTTCTGCACAACTTGTGCAGGAGGGTTTCGCTCTAGGCGGTCAAGGGTGAGCGAGGGTTTCGCTCTAGGCGGTCAAAGGTGAGGGAGGGTTTGAGGAAAGGCGGTCAAAGGTGAGCAAGCGTTGGTAGGTTTGACGGGTTTCCGGCTCTGCAGGACCCGCTGCTCTGGCAAGTGCCCTAAACTTGGGTGGTGCTGAACGAATTCTGGGCCACGGCCTCTATCGCCTACAAGACGCTGGTTTTCGGCGCGATGGGGCTTATTGCCGTCGGGATCATCCTTACGATCATCGGCAACGCCTCCCATAACCAAGGCCTTGCGCTGACGTCATTGTTCGTGATCGGGCTCGGCCTGGTCCTGCATGTTGTGGGCATGGTGGTCCGCGGACAGCAGGTCCGCAAGGGCTTGAAGAAGTAGCCTGCCGGAGCATGGCGATGACCAAGCATGCGGTGGTGATCGCCGGAGGAGGCCCTACAGGGCTGATGCTCGCGGGCGAACTGGCGTTGGCCGGCGTCGACGTCGCGATTGTCGAGCGGCGTGCAAACCAGGATCTCGCCGGCTCACGTGCGGGCGGTTTGCACTCACGCACCATCGAGGTCCTCGATCAGCGCGGAATCGCTGATCGGTTCCTGTCCGAGGGGCAGGTCGCCCAGGTCGCGGGGTTCGGCGGCGTCCGTTTTGACATCAGCGACTTTCCCACGCGGCACAACTACGGGCTCGGGCTGTGGCAGAACCACATCGAGCGCATCCTGGCCGGCTGGGTCGCCGAGCTGGCGGTGCCGATCTATTACGGCCGCGAGGTGACCGGGTTCGCGCAGGACGAGACCGGCGTCGACGTCGAGCTGTCCGCCGGCCAGCCGTTGCGCGCGGAATACCTCGTCGGGTGCGACGGCGGCCGCAGCCTGGTCCGTAAAGCAGCCGGAATCGAGTTCCCCGGGTGGGATCCGACCACCAGCGCCCTGATTGCCCAGGTCGAGATGGCCGAGCAGCCGCCATTGGGCGTCCACCCCAACGCCTTCGGCATTCACTCCTTCGGCAAGCTGGACTACAAGATTCTCGACGGCAAGGTGGTCTACGCGGATGGCGGGCCCGTGGGGGTCATGGTGACCGAACAGCATGTCGGACCCACCACCGAACCCACTCTTCGTGACTTGAGCGAGGCGCTCGTCGCCGTATGCGGGACGGATTACGGGGTCCACAGTCCCATCTGGATTTCCAGATTCACCGATATGACCCGGCAGGCCGCGAGCTACCGCGACAGACGGGTCCTGCTCGCCGGCGACGCCGCACACGTGCATGCCCCGGACGGCGGACAGGGCCTCAACACGGGTGTGCAGGATGCCGTGAACCTGGGATGGAAGCTGGCCCAGGTGGTCAAGCGGACATCGCCGGAAAGCCTCCTCGACACCTACCACGCGGAGCGCCACCCGGTGGCCGCCCGCGTGCTGCGCAACACAATGGCGAGTGTCGCGCTTCGCCGACCGGACGAACGCACGAAGGCCGTGGGCGAGGTCGTTACCGAGCTCCTCGGCATGGAGGAACCGCGCAAGCGCTTCGCCGCGATGCAGTCTGGCCTCGATGTACATTACGACGTCGGCGAGGGGCACCCGCTGCTGGGACGCCGCATGCCCGATCTCGACCTCGTCACCCCGAGCGGCCCGTTGCGGGTCTTCAGCCTGCTGCACGATGCACGACCGGTGCTCCTCAATCTTGGCGAGCCCGGCGGCATCGACATAGCGCCGTGGGCAGACCGCGTTCAGCTGGTCGACGCCACATACCCTGGTCCTTGGGAGCTTCCGGCACTCGGGGCGGTCGCCCCTCCCGTCGCGGTGTTGATCCGGCCGGACGGATATGTGGCCTGGGTGGGAGACCGAACCCGGCTGGGCCTCGCTGACGCGCTCACCACATGGTTCGGACCGCCTGCCGCGGAGTAGCGGCCTGCCTTCGATGCTAATCCGGAGACACGTCCCGGGCCGATAGGGTTGGACTATGACTATTAACCCGGATTTGCAGGGCCGCAGTTACCCTGCCGCAGAGGTGTACGACGTCGGCCGCGAAAAGATCCGGGAGTTCGCCCGGGCCGTGAAGGCCACCCATCCCGCGCACTTCGACGTCGAAGCCGCCAAGGCCCTTGGCCACAGCGACCTCGTCGCCCCGCCGACCTTCGCGATCATCGTCGCCCAGCGGGCCGATGCCCAGCTGATCGAGGACCCGGATTCCGGCATTGACTTCAGCCGCGTGGTGCACGCCGACCAGCGCTTCACGCACCACCGCGCGATCGTTGCGGGGGACCGGTTGCGGGCCGAACTGCACGTCGACGGCGTCCGTGCCATGGGCGGCGGGGCCATGATCACGACGCGTTCGGAAATCTTCGCTGTCCGCGAGGACAACCAGCGCGAGAGGGTCGCCACCACCACCTCGTCCATCCTGGTCCGCGGAGAGGGACAGTAACCATGAGCTTGAAACTTGAAGAACTCACCGTCGGGCAGGAAATCGGCACCCGCAGCATCGAGGTCACGCGCCAGGACCTGGTCAAGTACGCCGGCGCATCCGGCGACTTCAACCCGATCCACTGGAACGAATCATTCGCCACCGGCGTCGAACTTCCCGGAGTCATCGCCCACGGTATGTTCACCATGGGCTCCGCCGTGCAATTGGTGAGCGACTGGGCCGGCGACCCCGCCGCCGTCGTCGACTACCAGACGCGCTTCACCAAACCGGTGCTGGTCGCCGACACCACCGGGACCAGCGAGCCCGGCGCCGTGATCGAGGTTGCCGGAGTGGTGGGAGCGCTCGACGTCGAAGCCCGCACCGCGCGCATCGACCTGACCGTCACCTTTGCCGGCCAGAAGGTCCTGATGAAGTCCCAGGCCGTTGTGAAGCTCGCTTGAGCCAGCTGCAACAATCAGCACCTCGCGCCACCGCGGCAGAATTGTCGCGGTGGCGCAATGCTGTGGTGGCCGCATACGGCGCCAGCGGCCTGGCCTTCTCGTCCTGGGTCTCCCGCTTGCCCGCGATCCGCGATGGGCTGAACCTGACGCCCGGCACGGTAGGGCTCCTGCTGATGTGCATGACTGTGGCATCGTTCCTCTCCGTGTCCGCATCCGGGGTGATCGTGATCCGGCTCGGATCACGACTGACCACGCGGATCGGCGGCGCCATGGTTGGCCTGGGACTTGCGGTTGCCGGTTTTGGCACGTCTGTGCTGGTCAACCCGGTGGTCGTGGCGCTTGGGCTCATGGTGATCGGCCTCGGCACGGCCAGCTGGAATACGGCATCCAATGTAGAGGGAGCGTCGCTGGAACGCGCCCTTGAACGGCATATCATGCCCCGGCTCCACGGATCCTTCAGCCTCGGCACCGTTGCGGGCGCAGGGCTCGGCGCTTGGGCTGCAGCCGCGGGACTGCCGGTCTTTTGGCATCTGGCCGCGGCCGGCCTGGTGGTCGCCGTCTCGGTGGTGACAGCCGCTGCATGGTTCCGTGCGGATATCACCCGCCATTCCACTGCACGAGGTCCCGCGAAGGCGTTCAAGCCCGGAAAACCGGACACCTTTGAAGATCCTTCAACCGGCCCCCTGCCCATCATCCAGCCGGGCCAGCAGGGACCGGCTGAACCGTTGGACAGCAAGCGCATGGTGGCGCGGGCGTGGCGCGAACGGCGGACCCTCCTGCTTGGATTGCTCGTCTTGGGGCTCGCCTTGGCTGAGGGCGCGGCGGGGGACTGGGTGGCCTTGGCGTTGGCCGATGGCCACGGTCAATCCGACGCCGCCGGAGCCATCGGCTATGGAATTTTCGTGACGTTCATGACTGTGGGCCGCTTTGCCGGGACCGTGGTCCTGGACCGCTTCGGACGTGTGCCTGTGATGCGTTGGTGCTCGGCCACGGCTGTGGTCGGGCTGGCACTCTTTGTCTTCGCCCCGGTGCCGTGGCTCGCCTTCGCGGCCCTGGCCATCTGGGGTCTGGGTGCCTCTTTGGGGTTCCCGGTGGGTATGTCCGCTACCGCGGACGATCCGGCGTACGCAGCGGCCCGGGTTTCGGTCGTCTCCACGATCGGCTATGGGGCTTTCCTTTGCGGTCCGCCGCTGTTGGGGTTGCTGGCGGAGCACTTCGGCATCCTGCATTCCTTGCTCGCCGTCCTGGTCCTGCTCGTCGCCAGCTTCTTCCTGGCGCCCGTCTCGCGGAAGCGCGCGCCTGAACCGGCGCATTCCTGAACCGGCGCGTTCCTGAACCGGCGCGTTCCTCAGTCGGCCAGGGCAGGCAATCCCCGCTAGGCTTGTTTGGTGACCCAGACGATGCTTTCCGAACTGACCACGGCCGCCGTTGGTGGCCCTGCCGGCGCCTTTGTGGAGGCCCGCACCGAAGCGGAAATCATCGACGCCGTCCGCTCGGCGGATTCTGCGGGCGAGAAACTGCTCATCATCGGCGGGGGATCCAACCTGCTGGTCTCCGACGCCGGATACCCGGGCACCGTGCTCAAGATCGCTTCGCAGGGCTTCACCGTCAACTCGGAGGATAGCTGCGGCGGAGTCTCTGTGGTGGTCCAGTCCGGGCACAACTGGGATGCCTTCGTAGAGCACTCGGTACTGCACGCGTGGTCCGGACTGGAGGCGCTCTCCGGCATCCCCGGAGCAACGGGCGCCACTCCTGTACAGAATGTGGGCGCCTACGGTGCCGACGTCTCCCAGACCATCGCCGCCGTCCGCACCTGGGACCGCGAACGCAACGCCGTGCAAACCTTCGCCAACTCCGAGCTCAAGTTCGGCTACCGGGACTCCATCCTCAAACAGACCACCACCGAGGGCTCACCGCGTTATGTGGTGCTGACAGTTGAATTCCAGCTGCCGCTCGGACGCATGAGCGCGCCCATCCGGTACGCGGAGCTGGCCCGGTCCCTCGGGGTCGAGGCCGGAAAGCGTGCGTATTCCAACGACGTCCGGCGCGAAGTCCTTCGGCTGCGTGCCTCCAAGGGCATGGTCCTGGACGCTTCGGACAGGGACACGTATTCCACGGGTTCCTTCTTCACCAACCCGATAGTCCCGGCGGCAGCGGCCGCGTCACTGCCTGAGGGAGCGCCGCAGTACCCGGCCGGAAACGATGGCCTCGTCAAGCTGTCGGCAGCCTGGCTGATCGACCAAGCCGGCTTCGGAAAGGGCTTCGGACTGGAACCCGCAAGCGTCTCCGGCGGCCGGGCCTCGCTGTCCACCAAGCACACCCTGGCCATCACCAACCGGGGAGGAGCCAGCGCGGAGGACATGGTGGCGATCGCGCGCGAGGTGCGCCGCGGCGTCGTCGAGCGCTTTGGCATTGAACTGCACCCGGAGCCGCTACTAATCGGGTTGGCCCTGTAGGAACCCGCGAGGAACGCGCTTCAGCGCTTTCCGCTCGGGAGAACCTTGTTGAGGAGCAGGAATGTCAGCCCGCAGCTGGCGGCCCCCAAGAGGAAGATCTGGCTGAAAGCTATGCTCTGCGGCGACGGACCGCCGGGCGAAATCCAGCCGGCTGCCGCGAAGCCTGCGACGCCCAGGAGCATGACGACGGCGGCAAGCAGGAAGCTGCGCACTTGATCGCTCGCGCCTGTCTGGAACCCTGGTTCGGGATCGTCAACGTGCCGGTCGGACGATGGCTGGCACGCGGCGGCAAGGCCCAGGAGGAGGGCTGCGGCGCCAGTAGCGGCGAGCCCCACCTCTTGGACAGTCTGCATCGACGGGGACAATCGCACCCCAGCGCCAACAGCTATTGCCAAGCCGCAGACAAGCCCGACGGCGGCGGCGCACCAACCAGCGGCCGCTAACCGCCGGCTGAGCGGCCGCAGCAGCGGACCTAACTCACCGAACAGCATTCCCCTAGCGTAGGAGGGCCCGCTGGAAGGCCCCTGTGAGCGGGATGGGAGTTCCTCCAGCATGCTAATGAGGACCGAAGCTGTCCGCCGTGCGTCCTATGATGGGGCCATGGCAGCTTCGGCGAAGATCAGGGTCACTCCCAAAGTCATGGGCAGGCTGCGCCTTGCGAGCCAAGGATTGCTTGGGGGATTCAGCAGCCCGGAGGAATGCGTCTCCAGGATGGGCGCCATGCAGGCCCAAGACCTCGCCTCGGCGTTCTGGGCGGTGGGGCAGCGGGTTCCCGGTTCGGGCCTCTCGAAGGTGTTGGAATCGCTGGAGAACGGCACAGTGGTCCGGTCCTGGCCCATGCGAGGCACGCTGCACCTGGTTCCACCGCAGGATTTGCGCTGGATCCTGGCCATCACCACCGGGCGATCCATGCGTTCGGTTGCCGCACGGCACCGGGAGCTCGGCATCGACGACGCAGATGTCGCGACGTGCCGGGACCTTGCACTTGAACGCGTCGCCGGAAGCCCAGGCGCCACGCGCGAGGAACTTTTCAAGATCTTCGAATCCGCAGGCCAAGTGACCACGGCCCAACGCGGGATCCATTTGCTGTGGATTCTGTGCCAGAACGCTTGGCTGGTCCAAGGACCTCCGGCCGGCACGGCAGGCAAAGCCCTTGGGCAGCAACTATTCGTGGCCTTCGAGGAGTGGATTCCGGAATCCAAGAGGCTGGGCCGAGAAGAAGGGATTGCCGAATTCCTGCTCAGGTATATACGCAGCCACGGACCGGCCACGCTCTTGGACTTCGCGTGGTGGACCCAGATCCCCAAAGCCGAAGTCCGGGCAGCCCACGAGGCTATTCGCAGCCAACTCGTTGAGCTCGTCTTCCGGGAAACGTCCTATTGGCTGTCGCCGGAGACGGCAGCACTGCTCGACGACGGCGTTCCCGGCTCGCGGACGGTCCTCGCCTTGCCTGGATTCGATGAATTCCTGCTGGGGTATACGGACCGCAGCCTTGTCCTGCCCCCGGAGCATTTCCAGAAGGTCGTTCCGGGCGGCAACGGGGTCTTCAAACGGATGATCGTGTCCGGCGGCGAGGTGGTAGGCACCTGGTCCCGCAGCGGCACCGGCCGGACCGCCGTCGTCGAGCCCGAACCGTTCGCCCCGGAAGGCCTGACTCCGGCGGCCAGGCGCTCCTTCGAAATCCAGGCCGCGAAGTACCTGCGGTTCATGGAGAGTTGAGGGCACCCAACTAATCCCCCCGCCACCCTCGCCTCGCAAGCTCGGCCAGGGAACCCTGGCGGCGTGGGCCCCCGCAGTTGTTGTCGTTATGAGCGCTCAAAACGACAACAACTGCGAGTCAGTTGATGAAAGCAGGACTCCTAGAGGGTGCCGGTAGCGATCTTCAGCATGCGGCGCAGCGGCTCGGCAGCACCCCAGAGGAGCTGGTCGCCCACGGTGAAGGCGCTGATGTATTCAGGGCCCATCTCGAGCTTGCGGATACGGCCCACGGGGATCTCCAAGGTGCCGGAGGCAGCCACGGGAGTGAGGTCCGCCATCGAGGCTTCCTTGGTGTTGGGCACAACCTTGGCCCACTCGTTGTCAGCGTCCAGCAGCTTCTCGATTTCTGCGACGGACAAGTCCTCGCGCAGCTTGAGCGTCAGTGCCTGGGAGTGCGAGCGCATGGCGCCGATACGGACGCAGAGGCCGTCCATGACCACGTGGTCCTTGCCCGGTTTTCCGTTGCCCGTGCCGAGGATCTTGTTGGTTTCCACCCCGGCCTTCCACTCTTCCTTGGACTGGCCGTTGCCGAGGTCGGCGTCGATCCACGGGATCAGGGAGCCGGCCAGCGGCACGCCGAACTGGGTGGCATCGACGCCGGAGCGCTGGGTCGCCAGGACCTTGCGGTCGATCTCGAGGATCGCGGAGGCGGGATCGTCCAGTTCACTGCTGACTTCGTTGTTGAGGGTGCCGAACTGGTTGAGCAGTTCGCGCATGTGGCGGGCACCGCCGCCCGAGGCCGCCTGGTAGGTCATGGAGGTACCCCACTCGACCAGGTTGTTCTTGAACAGGCCGCCGAGCCCCATGAGCATGCAGGAAACCGTGCAGTTGCCGCCGATGTAGTCCTTGACGCCGCCGGACAGGCCTGCGTCGATGACGTCGCGGTTGATGGGGTCCAGCACGATGATGGAGTCGTCGTTCATGCGCAGCGTGGACGCGGCATCGATCCACAGCCCATCCCAGCCACGGCCGCGCAGCTCACCGTGGACTTGCTTCGTGTAGTCGCCGCCCTGGGCAGTGACAATAATCGGCAGCTTGGCAAGAGTCTCAATATCGAACGCGTTCTCGAGCTTGCCTGAGCTGCCTTCTGCTGTACCAGCGAATGACGGCGCGGCACCTCCCGCGTTCGAGGTGGAGAAAAATACCGGGTTGATGTTGGCGAAGTCGCCCTCTTCCTGCATGCGCTGCATCAGGACGGAGCCGACCATGCCACGCCAACCGACCAGTCCAACGGACGGATTAGCTGCTGTAGTCATTGGACCAGTCTAGACTTTCGCGGCTCCCGGCCGCTGTCGGTTACGTCACGAGGAAATCCGCGACCCACCCAATTGGCTGGCAGTAGATGCCGTTTTGGGGGCACAAAACGACACTTACTGCGAGTTACTTGGGCGAGTTGTCGGGTTCTTCCAGCAGGGCTGCCTTGCGGGCGCGCAGGGCGTAAAAGGCGCCAAAGGCGAAGACCTGGGTCACCACTATCAGGACGATGATCCCGAGGATCTTGTTGCCGCCCAGGATCATGGTGAGCCCAACGATTGCGGACAAGAGCGCGAAGAGCGGCAACAACATGTAGCCGAGCACGAACAGGGTCTCAGGTTTCTTCAGCATTCTCAGTCTTCCGTCCGGCGCCACGTGGCGATCCGGTAGTTGGTGCCGTTCTTGGACGTCAGCCAGCCTTCAGCCGGCTCCGTCGCCTCAAGATTCCAGGCCTCGCCGAACTCCGGCGCGAACGTGTCGCCGTCGGTGTCGGAATCGATGACCGTGATGACGGCGACATTCGCGATATCCACGGACTGCCGGTAAATCTCGCCCCCGCCAATAATCCAGACATTCTGGCCGCCCGGTGCGAACTGGGACTCGAGCAGGGCGGCGTCAAGGGAGGAGACCACGACGGCGCCACGTGCTTCGGGCGAGTCCGCCCAGCCGTGTTGCCGGGTCACCACGATATTGGTGCGGCCGGGCAAGGGCCGGTACTTTGCGGGAAAAGACTCCCAGGTTTTCCGGCCCATGATGACCGGATGTCCTGTTGTCAGCCGGCTGAAGTGCCGCAAATCTTCGGGAACGTGCCAAGGCATGGTCCCGCCCTTGCCGATCACTCCGCTACCGGTCTGTGCCCAAACCAGGCCGATCCCGTTGAGCGTTTCCGCGGCCTTCCCGGAGGAAGGCGACTCCGCGGCAGGAGTTTCGTGGGTGTTCATACCGCCACGGGCGCCTTGATGGAGGGGTGATGGCGGTAGCCGACCACCTCGAAGTCCTCGAAGGTGTAGTCGAAGATCGAGTCCGGCTTGCGGGCGAAGCGCAGCTGCGGAAACTCGTAAGGCTCCCGGGAGAGCTGCTCGGTGACCTGCTCCACGTGGTTGTCGTAAACGTGGACGTCTCCGCCGGTCCAGACGAAGTCGCCGGGCTCAAGACCCAGTTGCTGGGCCACCATGCAGGTCAGCAACGCGTAGGAAGCGATGTTGAAAGGAACGCCCAGGAACATGTCGGCCGAACGCTGGTACAACTGGCAGGACAACTTGCCGTCGGCAACGTAGAACTGGAAGAACGCGTGGCACGGCGGCAGGGCCATGTCCTTGATCTCGGACACGTTCCATGCCGAGACGATGTGCCGGCGCGAATCCGGGTTGGCTGCCAGGCCCTTCATGACTTCGGCGATCTGGTCAATGTGCCCGCCATCGGGGGTCGGCCAGCTGCGCCACTGCACGCCGTACACCGGGCCGAGCTCGCCGTCGGCGTCCGCCCATTCATCCCAGATGGTGACGCCCTGCTCCTGGAGCCATTTCACATTGGATTCGCCGCGGAGGAACCACAAAAGCTCCAGCGCGAGCGATTTGAAGTGGACCCGCTTGGTGGTTATGAGCGGGAAACCCCGGCTCAAATCGAAGCGCAGCTGGCGGCCGAAAACGCTCCGCGTGCCGGTGCCCGTGCGGTCCGACTTGTGCGTGCCGTTGGCCATGACGTCACGCAGGAGGTCTTCATATGGGGTTGGGATGCTCACGCACCCAGCTTACTGGAGTCAGTCGTCGAAGGGCTTGATCTGTTCCACGGCCACTACGCGTTGGCCGTTTCCCCGGGCCACGTGGCACACGATCATCTCGCCAGGCGCCAGGTACGGATCCTGCGCGGGCAGCATCTCGTAAAGCTCCGGGCCCATGCGATCGCCGAGCTTCTTCAAGATGGTGGGGAGTGCCGGCCTGTGAGTGCACAGCGCAACCGCGCGCTGCTTGTCGAACAAGCCCTCGACGACGGCGGACGTCTTCTTCGGACTCCGCTGGTGATTGTGCTCCGTCAGGGCCTCCACAAGTTTCACCTTGGCTCCGGCTGACTTGGCATAGGGTGCGATGGTGGATACGCACCTTGCCCAGGGACTGCTCACGATCCTTAGGGGCTTCCACACGCCCAGAAGCCGCTCGACAGCGAGCGCCTGCCGCAGGCCCGTCACGGCCAGCGGCCGGCTGCCTTCGGCCTTGGACCAGGAGGATCGTGGCTTTGCCTTGGCATGACGGACCAGAATCAGGGGCCAGGTTTCCAACTCACCGTTCAGGTGTGCCTTCGCCAGCGCCTGGAGGGGGCCCACGTCGGTGGGGTTGCTCAGGAAACGTGCCGCTTTGTCCGGCGCGGCCCACATGTAGGCGTCCACTTCTTCGCCGTCCGGCTTGATGATGGACCCGTTGACCTGCGTCGCCCAGTAGTGCACCACCTTCAGCCCGGCAGCCACATGGTAGTGCGTCGGAGGAAGCGGGATCCCGAGGGCAGCGTTGAGGCCGATCTCTTCCCTGACCTCGCGGACCGCGCACTCCGGGATGGTTTCCCCGGCGTCGAGCTTGCCCTTGGGCCAGGACCAGTCGTCATACTTAGGCCGGTGTATCAGCAGGACCTCAAGAGCGCCCTTGGTGACGCGCCAAGGAATGGCGCCGGCCGCCGTGACGGCGATCGGCTCCCCGGGATGGTCCGTCTGGTCTGCAACAGGTGTATCGCTCTTCAACTTTTCGCTGCCTACCGCCGGGCAACTGCACGTTGGCGGGACCGGGAGGCAAGCAGCCAGGACTGGATGTCCAACAGCGGCGTGCCGTCTTCGGTCTGGTGGAACCTGGTCCAGTGGCCTTGGTTGTCGAGGTGCCAGCTGGCAGTGCCCGGGTCCATGTAACGGCGCAGCAGGTCCATGACCTCGGCTGTGTCTTCGCGGTTGGAGAGCTGCACCAAGGCCTCAACCCGGCGGTCGAGGTTGCGGTGCATCATGTCCGCGGAGCCGATGTAGACCACGGGATCGTTGGCATTGGCGAAGGCAAACACGCGCGAGTGCTCCAGGAAGCGGCCCAGGACGGAGCGGACCGTGATGTTCTCGCTCAGTCCAGGCACCCCCGGGCGCAGCGAGCAGATGCCACGGACGATGACGTCAACCTTTACCCCGGCCTGCGACGCCCGGTAGAGGGCATCGATGGTGGCCTCGTCAACCATGGAGTTGACCTTGATCTGGACCTTGGCGGCGATCCCCGCGCGGGCGTTGCGGATCTCGGTCTCGATCCTGTCGATCAGCCCGGACCGCACCGAGCGCGGCGCCACGAGGAGCCGCTTGAAGGTCGACTTGGGGGCGTATCCGGAGAGCTGGTTGAAGAGCTTGGACAGGTCCTCGCCCACCTGCTCGTTGGAGGTCAACAAGCCAAGGTCCTCGTAGTAGCGGGCCGTCCGCGGGTGGTAGTTGCCTGTGCCGATATGGCAGTACCTGCGGAGTCCATCCACTTCCTGACGGACAACCAGCGACAACTTGCAGTGCGTCTTGAGTCCCACGATGCCGTACACCACGTGCACGCCGGCCTGCTCCAGTTTGCGGGCCCAGGAGATGTTGGCCTGCTCGTCAAAGCGGGCCTTGATCTCCACGAGGGCCAGGACCTGCTTGCCGGCCTCGGCGGCGTCGATCAGTGCGTCCACGATGGGGGAATCGCCGGACGTGCGGTACAGGGTCTGCTTGATGGCCTGGACCTTGGGGTCCGCGGCCGCCTGCTCCAGGAAGGCCTGGACCGACGTCGAGAACGAATCGTACGGGTGGTGCAGCAGGATGTCGCGGCGACGCATCGCCGCGAAGACGTTGGCGGCTTTGGACGTCTCGGATTCGTTCAGGTACCGCGAGGTGTGGGGCACGTGCTTCGGGTAGTGGAGGTCGGCGCGGTCAATTCCGCCGATGACCGACAGGCCCCGGAGGTCCAGGGGAGCCGGAACGGAGTAGACCTCGGATTCCTCGACGCCGAGTTCCCGCACCAGGAGCGCACGGATGTTCGGGTTGATGTCGGTGGTGACCTCAAGCCGGACGGGCGGCCCGAAGCGGCGGCGCAGCAGTTCTTTTTCAAGTGCCTGCAGGAGGTTCTCGGCGTCGTCCTCTTCAACCTCCACGTCCTCGTTGCGGGTGACGCGGAAGGAGTGGTGCTCCATGACTTCCATTCCGGGGAACAGCTTGTCCAGATGCACCGCGATGACCTCTTCGAGCGCGATGAATCGTGCAACGCGGCCCGGGACCGCGCCGGCACGCGGTCCGTCGATCGAGACGAGCCGCGGCAGCTGGTCCGGAACTTTGACGCGGGCGAAGAGTTCCTTGTCGCTCACGGGGTTGCGGACAATCACGGCCAAGTTGAGGGAAAGACCGGAGATATAGGGGAAGGGGTGGGCAGGATCGACGGCGAGGGGGGTGAGGATCGGGAAGACCTTCTCGCCGAACATAATGCTCAAGCGGTGCTGGGCCTCGTCGTCGAGTTCGTCCCAGCGCATGAGGTGGATGTGCTCATAGGCCAGAGCGGGGCGGATCTGCTCGGCAAACACGCGCGCGTGGCGTTCCTGCAGCTTTCGGGCGGCATCGCCGATCTGCTCCAGGACTTCGATGGGGCTCAGCCCGGCGGGGGACGGTACCGCGAGTCCGGTGGCGATGCGGCGCTTCAAGCCGGCAACCCGCACCATGAAGAATTCATCTAGGTTCGAGGCGAAGATGGAGAGGAAATTGACCCGCTCCAGCAGGAAGAGGTCCGGATCCTCCGCGAGCTCAAGAACCCGGGAGTTGAAGGCGAGCCAGCTCAGCTCGCGGTCCAGGAAGCGGTCCGGAGTGATGTCGCCTTCTGGCTCGAGGGAGGGTGCAAATTCGGGAATGTCGATGCGGTCCTGAGTTGCCCGCGCAGCCGGGACTTCGGAAGATCCGAAGCGGGGAGGCAAGGTTGCGCCCTTGACCTCGGTTTTGGTGGTTCCTACCGGGTCCGGGTTCATCGGGCTCTCCTTCGTTCAGCGCGGGGGTTTGATTCAACCCTACAAGGATTCCACGTGCCGGAATCCTAGATTTCCTAGCCTTTCAGATACGCCTTGGTTCCGGGTTACTTCCGGCTTAACGGCGCATACATGACATCGACGTCCCAGCGTACGAAGCCTAGCTTCTGGTAAAGGGCGACTGCCGCGGTGTTGTCGGCGTCCACGTACAACATCACGGAGTGCAACTCGTGGCTCTGGAGATACCTGATTCCGGCAACGGTGAGCGCTTTGCCAAGCCCCAGACCCTGGGCCTCAGGCGTCACACCTACGACGTAGACCTCTCCGATGGCCGGATGGGGTCCTTGCCGGGGGTGCACTTTGGTCCAATGGAAGCCGAGCAGTTCCCCCGCCGGGTTCACGGCCAGCAGGAAACCTGCGGGATCGAACCAGTCCTCGGCCATCCGGGCTTCCAGGTCGGCCCTGGTCAGGGACCCTTGCTCGGGATGGTGGGCAAATGCCGCCCTGTTGGCGGCCAGCCAGGCGGACTCATCCTGACCCGGCACGAAGGCGCGCAGTGAGACTCCCTCAGGCAGGCCGGCGTCGGGCAGTTCCGCAGTGGAGGACATGAGCCGCATCTTCCACAATTCGCGCGCCGGGCCGTAGCCGTAGCGCGCCGCAAGTTCCGCGGCGGCCTCATGATTCCCATGGGACCAGGCGTTCAACCCCTCAAGACCGCGGCTGTCCCGGAGCGAGTCCAACAGCCTGCCTGCGACACCCTGGTTCCGGTAGCTGGGGTGCACTGCCATTTCCAGGACTCCGGTCCCGTCGTCCGCTTCAACCACGACGGCGATTCCCGCCAGATCCTGGCCGCTTGCGGGATCGGACTCCTCGTCCGGGGCATAGAGGGCCAGTGCGAGCACCGAGTGGTCGCCGGCATCGGCTCCGCGCAGCATGACCAGGGTCTGTTCGGACAGCGGGGGATTGCCGTCCGACTCCTCGGCAGCAGCGGCGAGCGTCTTGATGTCTTTCAACAACTCGTTGTCCGACGCGCCTTTGACGACGAGGACGGGCCAGTTCTCCGGGTGCGCAGGGCTCATGCTGCAAGGCTATACGTCTCCGGCCGGTTTGGCGGGATGGATTTTGCGGGCACTGTCTTGGCCGTGTAAGGTCTATATCTCGTCCGGCTTCGCGAAGCAGGATACGAGGGGGATCCACCAGTGGGGTGGCCTCGATACGTTCGACCCGTATGTCCTCCACTCAAACACAGGGAAGGCCCGGACTCAGTGAGTCCGGGCCTTCCCTGTGTTTCAGAAGCTTGGGGTTTCGAAGGTTCGGAAGCCTAGGCCTCCGTGAGCTCGTCTTCCGGCAAGCGGACCAACGTCAACCGGTAGCCAACGTTTCGGACCGTGCTGATGAGGTTCTCGTGGTCCACGCCCAGCTTGGCACGCAGGCGCCGGACGTGAACGTCCACGGTGCGCGTGCCGCCGTAGTAGTCGTAGCCCCAAACCTCGGTGAGAAGCTGCTGGCGCGTGAACACCCTGCCCGGGTGCTGGGCCAGGTACTTCAGGAGTTCGAACTCCTTGAAGGTCAGGTTGAGCGGCTGCCCGTTCACCCGCGCCGTATAGCTTGCCTCGTCGATCACGACGCCGGCCGCCCGGATTTCGGTGTTGGCCTCCTCTTCGCCGGGGATGGCACGGGCCACGGCCAGGCGGATCCGGGCTTCGACTTCGGCCGGCCCCGCGGAGTCGAGGACGATGTCATCCACGGACCAAGCGGAAGAGACGGCAGCCATGCCGCCTTCAGTGAGGATCAGGATCAGGGGGGCGCTCAGGCCCGTGGCTTTGAGCAGCTGGGTCAAGGAGCGGGCTCCCACGAGGTCCTTGCGGGCATCGAGGAAAACGACGTCGGTGGGGTCGGTTTCGAGCAAGGCCGTCGGCTCTGCCGGAAGGATGTGGACCCGGTGGTTCAATAGCTCCAAGGCGGGCAGGATGTCTACCGACGAGCCGGTGCTGTTCGTCAGGAGCAGGATGTGCGACATAGTTCCTCCAATGGGCGGTCCGCGCATCATCGGGCGTCTGAACCGGGTTTCCACCGGCCGGTAGCTGCTTATGGGGCGTGGTTCCGTTGTAACGGAAGCGTTGCAACAAGAAGCGCTGTTGACAACCGAGTATACCCAAAGGCCTCTGCAACGTCAGGGATTCGTGTCACCTTCAACCCCTGTTTGCGACATATTTGTGCCGTATAAGGCAGGATTGGCAGGAGGTTGCTCGCAACCTGGAACAAAACGGGGCCCCCTGGGCCCCCGTGAGGTCGAGGGCGCAGCGAGGTTACGGACACAGTGAGGTCAGGGGCGCAGTGAAGTCTTGGAGCATCGGGGTGGTCGGCCTCGTGGCGCTCGCGGTTTTCGTCGCCAGCACTTACGGCCCCACGGAAGGGCTGGTCGCCGTCGGAATTCTGGCGTCGGCCGCGGTTGGCATCGGTTGGCCCCATTTTCTAGCGGTCCCCGCCAAGAAGACCCTCGCAGCGGTGATCGGGCTGAGCGGTGCTGGTTCAGCCCTGGCAGCCGGTTTCGTGCCAGCCCCCGGATTTCTCGACGCAACTCCCGCCTTCATCGCCGCAGGCGTGATCGCGGTCTTCGTCGTGCAGCTGATTCGCGGAACCGGTCAGGCCCAACGGCTCGAATCCACCCTTGGTAGCTGCGCCGGTGTCCTGCTGAGCTGCCTTGGCGCGGGCTGGATTGCGGGGGCGAGGTTCAACGGGATCAAGGAAATGGTGTTGGTCGCCGCTCTCAGCGCCGCGGTCGCCCTCCTCGCCGGCTTGTTGCGCTGGCCGGACCGGGTCGTGGCGCCTTTGGGCATCGTGGCGGCCGGGTTGGTGGCTCCACTGGCAGGCCTGGTGTTCTCCAATATCGCGATCGTGGCCGCCATCGTGGTGGGCGTCGTCATCGGCTCCGTCTTGGTCAGTTTCCGTCGGATGGTGACGCTTCGGCTCGGCCGCCTGAATTTCCCGGCTGTCCTTGGAATGGGCGTCGCGCCCGTCTGGGCGGTTGGTGCCTTGTGCTACTTCATCGACAAACTACTCATCTACTAACAGTTAGGATGGCATCATGTCCGTACTTGCATTTGAAATCTTCTTCCTTGTCCTCCTCGGCCTGGCCAGCCTCTCGATGGCGTGGTTCGCTGGTTTTGTCGTTTACCGTCTCTTCAAGGGCCAGAAGTAGAGCTTCTGTACCTTCTGGTCCACTGAGGTAATTGCTGTGCCCATTGAAATCCCTTCCGACCTGACACCTGAATTGGTACCCCTTTCCTGGCTCATTGGTGAGTGGGAAGGCCGGGGACGGCTTGGAAGCGGTGAAGAAGACTCGGATCACTTCATCCAGCACGTCTCCTTTACCCACCACGGTCTGCCCTATCTGGAGTACCGGGCCGAAAGCTGGCTCAGCGACGAGGACGGCACCAAATTGCGGCCCCTCACCGTCGAAACGGGCTTCTGGGCACTGGAGCGGAAAATGCTCGACGCCGACGGCGGCCCCGGCTTGATTCCCGCGGAGATGGTGCCCGTTTTGAAGACGGCCGACGACGTCGAGGCCCACCGGAACGCGGACGGCGGGTTCGACATCGCTGTGACGATCGCCCATCCCGGTGGCATCAGCGAGCTGTACTACGGCCAGATCAAGGGGCCGCAGATCCAGCTGAGCACAGATATGGTGATGCGCGGCGGCCACTCGAAGGAATACACTGCGGCCACGCGCATCTTCGGCCTCGTGGATGGCAATCTGTTGTGGCGCTGGGATGTGTCCACTCCGGGTAAGTCGCTCGAGGCCCATGCTTCGGCTTTCCTGAACAAGCTCTAGTAGAAGGGCTTGTTCCCTGGCTTCAAGGTCTCACCGAAGAGATCTCACTGAACGTCCCGTTTCGCAGTCCGAACCAAAGGGGAGTAGCAAGTGAACGAAGCAACAAAACCCGCCAGCTATGACGATCTCAAGGCCGTGTTTTTCAACGGGACGCTCAAGCCATCCCCGCAAGTGAGCAATACCGACGGACTGATAGCCATCAGCCGGCGCATCATGGAGAAGCAGGGCGTCAGCACGCGGGTGATCCGCACGGTTGACCACGATATTGCCGCCGGCGTGTATCCGGACATGCGCGAACATGGCTGGGCCACGGATGAATGGCCTGAGTTGTATCCGGCTGTCCTGGAGGCCGACATCGTGGTGGTGGCCGGTCCAATATGGCTTGGCGATAACTCCTCCCAGACCAAGAAGCTGATCGAACGGCTCTACGCCCATTCGGGCCAGCTCAACAGCAAAGGGCAGTGGGCCTACTATCCAAAAGTCGGCGGCTGCCTCATCACTGGCAACGAGGACGGCATCAAACATTGCGCCATGAACGTCCTGTACAGCCTCCAGCACGTCGGCTTCACCATTCCGCCCCAGGCCGATGCCGGCTGGATCGGTGCGGTCGGCCCCGGACCCAGCTACCTCGACGAAGGATCCGGTGGCCCTGAGAGCGACTTCACCAACCGGAACACCACCTTCATGACCTGGAACCTGCTCCACTACGCGCGGATGCTCAAGGATGTGGGCGGCATTCCTGCCTACGGCAATCTCCCGGATGAATGGAAAGCCGGCACGCGCTTCGATTTTGAAAATCCGGAATACCGCTGAGCACCAAGGACTTCTACTACATATGACTTACAAGAGCCCCCTATTGTCGCGCCCCGGAGCTGTAGAAGGCGGCGGCGAGGACTCCGGCGTCGCGGCCCACTACGGCGAACCCCTGCGGGAGCAGCGCGCACTCGCCGCCGGCACCGCCGTCGTCGATCTTTCTTACCGGGGCGTTGTCACCGTCACCGGCCCTGACCGCCTGAGCTGGCTCAACACTCTTTCCTCGCAGCAACTGACCAACCTCCAGCCGCGCGTCTCAAGCGAACTGCTGCTCCTCACCATCCAGGGCCGCATCGAATTCGACGCCCGCGTGGTGGACGACGGCGAGACCACTTGGCTGCTGGTCGAGGGCGCCGAGGCTGCCCCGCTGGCGGAGTGGCTCGACAAAATGCGGTTCATGTTGCGCGTCGAGGTGGCCGACGTGTCGGCCGATTGGGCCGTCGTCGGCTCCACCAAGCCCGTTGACGCCTGGTCCGGACGGCTCGTCTGGGAGGACCCGTGGCCGCACATCGGCGTCGGCGGCTATTCCTACAGCGTGGTGGAGGAAAGCTCCCATCCCGGCCTTGAGCGTCCCTGGTTCGAGTACCTCATTCCCGCGGACGAGCTTGAAGCGGCCGTTGAGGGCATGGCCCTCGCCGGCTCGTTGGCCGCGGAGGCGCTCCGCATTGCCGCCTGGCGTCCCCGGCTCGGCGCGGAGACGGACGAGAAGACCATTCCGCACGAGCTCGATCTCCTGCGGACCTCGGTCCACTTGTCCAAAGGCTGCTACAAAGGCCAGGAGACGATCGCCCGCGTCCACAACCTGGGACACCCGCCCCGGCGGCTCGTTTTCCTGCAATTGGACGGCTCGCAGCACACCCTCCCGGCGCCCGGCAGCGTCGTATTTGCCGGAGAGCGCAAGGTGGGTACGCTGACATCCGTGGCCCAGCATTTCGAAATGGGGGCCGTGGGACTGGCGCTTATCAAACGGTCTGTGGACCCGCAGGAAGTGCTGACCGTGCTGGACGGTGAGGAGCCTTATCCGGCCGCCCAGGAAGTAATCGTTGCGCCCGACGCCGGACAGGTCGTGGGGCGCCAGACTGGATTCCTGAAGGGACCCCATCGATGAGCGAAACGACGGGCGCCGAAGCCCAAGCGACGGGTGCCGATGACGAGGCCATTGCTTTGGCGCACACTTTGTTCGACGCTGCCAGGGAAGGCAACTCGGAAGTCCTGCGCAGCTACCTCAACGCCGGCGCGCCGGCTGGAATGCGGACAGCCGCGGGCGACTCGCTCCTGATGCTGGCCGCATACCATGGCCACGCTGAAACCGTTCAGCTTCTGCTGTACCACGGTGCCGACGCAAACGGAGCGAATGACCGTGGCCAGACTCCGCTGGCCGGCGCAGTTTTCAAGGGTTGCACGGAGGTGGCCCGGGTGTTGATCGACGCCGGGGCCGATCCCGACGCCGGTGCGCCGACAGCGCGCGAGGCCGCCCGGATGTTTGCGCGCACGGAGATACTCGGACTGCTCGGATAGCATTGACGGCCTCGCCGAGGCGGCTGTGTTGCGATCATATATTCCATGTGGAATAGTTGTTGTGGAATAGTTCGTACGGAGGATGGGGACATGGCACGAGCCGCACTGACTCCACTTGGCGTCGCTGCATTGGCCCTCCTTGTCGAGGCGCCGATGCATCCATACGAGATGTACCAGCTCCTGATGGCCCGCCACGAGGACCGCTTGGTCAAAGTCCGGCCAGGTACGCTCTACCACGCAGTCGGTCGCCTCGAAGAGGCAGGTTTGGTCGAGTCCACAGGTATTGACCGTGCCGGCAACCGACCCGAGCGCACCACTTACCGAATCACGGCAACCGGCAGGGAAGCGCTGACCGAGCGCCTCCAGAACATGCTGGCGGAACCCGTGGACGAATACCCGGTCTTCCCCCACGCGATCGCCGAGGCACACAACCTGCCGTCCGGCGTCGTACTCGAACTCCTCGACCACCGCGTGGCGAACCTGGAAAACCAGCTCGACTTCCTGGTCCGCGGTGAAGAAGCTGTCGCTGCAAAAGGCGTCGAGCCCAAGTTCTGGATCGACGTCAAGTACCAACAAACCATGCTGCGGACGGAAATCGACTGGATACGCAGCTTCCAAAATGATCTCCGCAGCGGGCAGTTGCCATGGTGACCGCCCATCCCACGCACCACCTTGCAAGAAATTCAGCACAGTCAAAGGAAACCCATGGAACACGTAGCTAAACCGTGGCCCGCACTGTGGTCCCTCGTGGTCGGGTTCTTCATGATCCTGATCGACACCACCATTGTTTCCGTGGCGAACCCACGGATCATGGAGGGCCTGCATACCGATATCAACGCCGTCATCTGGGTGACGAGCGCCTACCTCCTCGCCTACGCCGTGCCGTTGCTGATCACCGGAAGGCTCGGTGACCGCTTCGGGCCCAAGAACCTCTACCTGATCGGCCTCGTGGTCTTCACCCTGGCTTCGCTGTGGTGCGGCCTCTCGGGCGATATCGGCATGCTGATCGCGGCCCGGGTGGTTCAGGGCATCGGCGCGGCCATGATGACGCCTCAAACCATGGCCGTCATCACCCGGATCTTCCCGCCGGACCACCGCGGCGCGGCCATGGGCCTCTGGGGAGCCACGGCCGGCATGGCCATCCTTGTCGGCCCGATCCTCGGCGGCGTATTGGTTGACGGCCTCGGCTGGCAGTGGATCTTCTTCGTCAACGTTCCCATCGGCGTCGTTGCCTTCGTCCTCGTGACCCGGCTGGTACCGAAGCTGACCACGCACAGCCACAAGTTCGACGTCCTGGGTGTGCTGCTGTCCGCAGCAGGCATGTTCCTGCTGGTGTTCGGCATCCAGGAAGGCCAAAGCTACAAGTGGGGCACCGTCACCGGGCCCATTACCGTGTGGGGACTGATCATCACCGGGCTCGTCGTCCTTGCCGTGTTCGTGTTGTGGCAGTGGCTCCTGGAGCGCCGCGGCGGCGAACCCCTGCTGCCGTTGGGCCTGTTCAAGGACCGCAACTTCTCCTTGGGCAATACCACCATCATGGCGATGGGCTTCACCATCACAGCGTTCCCGTTGCCCACTATTTTCTACTACCAGGTAGTCCGCGGGTTGTCCCCGACGCAGTCCGCGTTGCTCATGATCCCTATGGCTGTGATCTCCGGTGCGCTCGCGCCTTTCGTTGGCAAGCTGATCGACCGCATCAACCCTCGCTGGTTCGCCGCCTTCGGCCTCGTCTGCCTGTCCTGCGCACTCTTCTGGACCTCGACCCTCCTGAAGCCGGACACCCCCATTTGGATGTTCCTGCTGCCCAGCGCGCTCCAGGGTGTGGCCAACGGCTTCATTTGGGGCCCGGTCTCCAACGCGACTACCCGCAACCTCCCGCCGCGTTCGGCCGGCGCCGGTTCCGGTGTCTTCAACACGACGCGCCAGATCGGTGCGGTGCTGGGATCGGCCGCGATTGCTGCCTTGATCCAGTCCCGGCTCGCGGCCGAGTTGCCCGCGGCCCCGCCAGGTGCCGCCCCGGCAGGCGAAGGCGGATTCACGGGGAAGTTGCCTGAATTCCTGCATGACGGCTTCTCGACGGCGATGAGCCAGTCGGTCCTGCTGCCGGCCTTTGCGATTCTGCTGGGCGCAGTAGCGGCGTTGTTGTTCGGCAAACCCAAAGCCGTCCAGGGTTGGGGTTCCCCGGCTGCCGCAGCCACGTCCGAGGCAGGTTCCCCGGCGGACAGCAGCCAGGGAAGGCGTTAGTCCCGCGCGAACTGGCAGACGATGCCCTCAAAATGCGATTTTGAGGGCATCGTCTGCCAACTCGCGGCAGAGAGAGGGCGTTAGCGGAGCAGCACGGAAGTCTGGATGCCGCCGTCGACGAATCCCAGCCTTCGGGCCAAGGCCATGGATCCCCGGTTGTCCAGCGCGGTCCGCCATTGCAGCGTCAGGCCGGAGGCTAGTGCCTCGTGGGCGGCGATCGAGGCAGCCAGGGTTCCGAGCCCTTGCCGACGCAATTCCGGCGGCACCAGGACGCCCATGTCCGCGAGGATCCCCTGCCACTCCGCATAGGCGCCGCAGGCCACCGGTTTGCGGTCCGGTTCGTTGCCATCCATCACGGTGAAATGGTGGTCCATCCTTGAGAGGTGGACTTCGTTGACGTCGTCCGGAGGGCATCTGCCCTCCAACTCGATCGCCTCGGGATGACCGTGGGAGACGGTGACTTCGCCGCCCGGCTGGAAAAGGGGAAGGTCGTCGGCGAACAGCAGCGCCGACGTCCCGAGCCCGTGGCCACCGTGTTCGCGACTGATCCGCAACAGTGCGGAATGCTCGCTCAGTTGATCGTCCGAGAGCTCGACGGCGGCGGCCGCCGCCCATGCCGGAGCTACTAATGCGGAGCGGCCGAAGAGCCTCACGAACGTAATGGATTCGGCGTCTTCGTCTTCCCGGACCAACCGCTCCCCGTTGCGGGCAGCAGGTGAGCCGGAGACGAAACTGAAGGCGTCGTCGTCGAACCCTAAATGTCGGGCCCAGGCCAGCAGCACAATTTCCGCCGAGCCCGCATCAAGTTCCATGACATCGAGTCTATGCAGTCCCTGGAAGGAAGGAGCAGGCAGGCACCTGGTGGTACCCGACTGCTCCTTGAAGAACCTGCTCAGCCGAACAGCACCGCGGCTTCGTCGTAGCGGTTTTGGGGGACGGTCTTGAGCTTGCCGAGGGCAGCTTCGAAGCCCACGTGCTCGATGTCCGTGCCCTTGAGGGCCACCATGGTTCCCCAGCGGCCTTCCACGACGGAATCGATGGCTGCCATGCCCAAACGGGTGGCCAGGACGCGGTCGAAAGCCGAGGGGACGCCGCCGCGCTGGATGTGGCCGAGGATCGTGGCGCGGGTCTCGATGCCGGTGCGGGCTTCGATTTCCGGAGCGAGTTGGTCCGCGATGCCACCCAGGCGGGGCCGGCCGAAGGTATCCAGGCCGCGTTCGGAGTGCGGGGCTTCCATGTGGTCGGGAACAAAACCCTCGGCAACAACGATCAACGGTGCACGGCCACGATCGTGGGCCTCCTGGACCCACTCGGTGATCTGCTCGATGCTGACTTTCTGCTCGGGGATCAGGATGGCGTGCGCGCCGGCGGCCATGCCCGCGTGCAGGGCGATCCAGCCCACGTGGCGGCCCATGACCTCGGCGATCATGCAGCGGTGGTGGGACTCTCCGGTGGTGCGCAGCCGGTCGATGGCCTCAGTGGCGATCTGGACGGCGGTGTCGAAACCGAAGGTGTAGTCGGTGGCGTCGAGGTCGTTGTCCACAGTCTTGGGGACGCCCACGATCTTCAAGCCGGCGTCGGTAAGGCGCTTCGCGGCGGCCAGGGTGCCTTCGCCGCCGATGGCAATGATGGCATCGATACCGAGGCGGTCCATGTGGGCCTTGATGACATCCGGCCCGCCGCCGTTCTCGAACGGGTTGGTGCGGGACGTGCCGAGGATGGTTCCACCCTGCTTGGCGATACCGCGGACCATGGTGCGGGGAATGTCGATGACATCGCCCTCCACGACGCCTCGCCAACCGTCCCGGAAACCGACGAATTCCTGGCCGTGAATGGCAATTCCCTTGAGGACGGCGCCGCGGATGACGGCGTTAAGTCCGGGGCAGTCGCCACCGCTGGTAAGGATTCCAATTTTCATGAGGGCTCAAATCCTGGCTAGGAGGTATACGTGCAGAGCGCCACGCTGAGCTCACAACGATTGTAGGGGGCAATGTGGGGTGGGACACAAACATGACCGTCGCTGGGGATGAGACTTTTGAAACAACTTGGAAATTGGACGGGCAAGCCTGGACTAAATGACGGGCTTATTGAACTTGGCTTAACAAGCCCAGCGCCCCGCCGCGTTGACGGAGCGTTGGTGAACTTGCAGGCCCGTAAACCCGGGGCCGGGCTGTGCTAGTTCTTGCCTTGCGAACGCTGGGTGAGGAAAGATTCCAGCGCAATGGTGCCGCTTTGGTTGGGAAGCAGCAGCCATGCCACCACGTAGATCACGACGGCGGGTCCGGGTAGCAGGCAGAAGATCAGGTAGCCAATCCGGACGTAGGCCACGTCCACACTGAGTTTGGCGGCAATGCCACCGCAAACCCCTCCGATCAAACGCTGCGGACCGCGCTTAAGGCCGAGGCCCCGTACGATGCTGAAGAACTTGTTCATGGCTAGAGCCTTCCCTGTTGTGGCTGCTTTGTCACGTGCTGCTGCTACCGGTGGTCGGAATCGGCGGCGCCGGCTCCGGAGTCCGGGCCGGATCCGCTGCCCTTTCGGGAGCGGGCCGACACCAGGCCTCCGATCACGAGTGCCGCGCCGGCCCCGATCATGAGCCCGATCAGCACATAGTTGCCGTTGAGCGCCACGAGGCCGAGCTTGGAAATGATGATCAAAGCTGCGAGTGCCACGACAATCAGCCCCCAGACCACCGTACTCACCCTGGCCCGTGCGGCTTGCGCCGTGGGTTCGGGTGCCGGCGTCGCTTCAAATGGCCGCGTGGGTTCGTGCGTGCTCATGTCAGTTTCCTTCCTGGACGGTAACGTTGCTGAAGGTGCCGTTAAGTTTGACGACCAGCTTGGCGCCGGGTTTGTCCGTGTTGAAGCTGTCCCGGGTACCACCATTGCTTTGGGTGACGGCGTTACCGTCCTGCTTGAGGTTCGCGAAGGTCATGTCTGCTTGGACCTCCACCGGCACGGTCGCGGGGATGAGGAGCTTGATGTTGCTTGCGGTCACGTCCATCGGAACCACGACGTCGGAACCCAGCGGTGCGCTCAGGTTCAGCTTGGTCAAGTCAACGGTCCCGTTGGCCCCGGTAATGTCGAAGCCTTTGCGGGCATCGTCGATGCTCACCGGATTCCATTGGGCATTCTGGAGACGGAAGTGGTCTGCGCTGGGGGCGATATTGAATATGCCCCCGATCACCAGCGTCGCAACGGCCAGGAAGCCGAGCAGCCCCGATGTGCGGCCACGAAGTCCCGCGACGAGGATGCCAAGGCCGAGGACTGCGGCGCCCGTGGCCCAGACCACCGCGTTGGCGGCGTCGCCCAAGTGGATGACGTTGCCGGCGTCGAGCAGTTTGAGCGTTCCGCCGGCCAGCAGGGCTGCCCCCGCTGAGACCGCAACGATAGCCGCGCCCGGTCCCTGCCGCCTCGGCCGCTCGGGGCGGTTGGGTACGCCAGCCGGCGGGTAGGGCCCCGCGGGATTGACGGGTCCCGAGGGGGTTGCGGCCCCTCCGGTCCCGTAACTACCTGCTCCGCCGGTCCCGTAACTACCGGCCGCGTAAGCACCTGAGCCGTAAGTACCGGCACTATATGGACCTGCGCTGTAAGGGGCGGCTGGATAGCCTGCCGAGCCCTGGGTGCCCGCCCCGCCAGGGGAACCTGGAGCGGCCGTGTAGTTGTGTGTGCCCATGGTCTGCCTTCCGTTGCGGGATTTGCTGCGCTGGACCAGGAAGTAGACCAGGTAGATGATGCCGCCTACCCAGAACAGCGTCCACAGGACTCCAGGAACGCCGTTCCAGCCCCATCCCCAGAAGCCGTGGCCGAGGCTGGGCAATCCGATGATGGTTGTGATGAGGGCGCCGGTCATGCCTGCGGACCAACGCCCTGCACCGGCCTCCTGGGCGTGGATGCGGCCATCGGGTTCGGGCAGGAGGGCCCAGGCGACGCCGTAGAGCAGGATGCCGATGCCGGCGAAGAGGGTGAGGACGATGAAGATGCCGCGGACGATCAAAGGATCGATGCCGAAGCGGTGGGCGATGCCGCTGGCCACGCCGCCCATCCACCGGTCCCGGCCTCGCCTGATGCCTTGGCTGCGGATCCAGTTGAAGAAGTTCTGCGGGGGAGCGGGAACGGCGTAGTTCGGTGCCGCGCCGCCGGTGGGGCCGGCTTTTGGCTGGGCCGGTTCTTCCGGTGAGCCCGTTCCGGCCGGCTGGCTGGATTCTGCAGGTTGTCCGGGCTCCGCTGCTTGTCCGGAGTCCTCGGGATTCATGCTGTTCGCGTTCATACTTCGATCTTGCCGCCTGGCGACGTCGCCCTCTATTGGGGGATACCCTGAACGTTCCCTGAGTGGCCCCCTGAGATGCCCTGGCTTCGAGCGCAGAAGGCCCTGATACGTGTTTGGATGGATTCATGACAACCGCCATCCAACGCCCGCCGCTGGTCCGGAGCAGCGACCGGGTAATTGCCGGCGTGTGCAGCGGCCTGGCGGACCACCTTGGCTGGCCTGTGAAGTACATCCGGCTCGGTATGGTCCTTGCCTCGTTCGCCGGCGGCGCGGGCCTGGCCTTCTACGCCTGGCTGTGGGTCATGGTGCCCACCGCCGACGAAAGCGCCCGCCGCAATAGCCGCCGGCCGGTGTCGCCCATTGCTCCCGCGGTGAGCATGCCTCCCTCGGTCAGTATGCCTCCTGAAGTACCAGCGCCCGACGGCGGCGCGCGGCCACTGCCGCTGTCCACCCCGGCTCCCGTCTTCGCCTCCTGGTTCAGGATTCGGCGCATCCAGTACGGGAAAGAGATCCTCCTGGGAGCCGGCCTGCTCCTGGTGGCCGCCATCCTCATCGCCCGGCAGTTCGGCGTCGAGGTCCCTCTCGGCACGCTGATCCCGGCGGCAGCCATACTCGGCGGAGCGGCGATCGCGTGGATGCAGCTGGACGAGACGCGCCGGGCCGGACTGGTGGACAAGACCAAGGCGGACCAAGCCGGCGGCTGGATCCGCCTTGCTGCGGGCCTGGCCCTGGTGGTTGCCGGTGTGTTGGTCATGGTGTCCGGTTCCGGTTCATGGGAGCAGACATGGCTCGCGCTGCTGGCTTCCATCGCAGTGCTGGGCGGCGTCGCGCTGGTGCTGCTGCCGTGGGGCCTGAAGTTCTGGAAGGACCTTGAGACTGAGCGGGCGGCGCGGGTCCGCGAGACGGAGCGGGCGGAGATTGCCGCCCACTTGCACGACTCGGTACTCCAGACACTCGCCTTGATCCAGCGCCGGGCAGGTTCCGAGCAGGACGTGGTCCGCCTCGCCCGCGCCCAGGAGCGTGAACTGCGCACCTGGCTGTACCGGGACGCCGCCAAGGATGCAGGACTCCTGGCGGAGCGGATTGCCGCGGCCGCAGCCGAAGTGGAGGACGCCCACGGACACGCCGTCGACGTCGTCAGCGTGGGAGACGCCGCCATGACGGACAGGCACGAAGCCCTCGTCCTGGCGGCCCGGGAGGCCATGCACAATGCTGCCCGGCACGGCGGCGGAGCCGTGTCCGTCTATCTCGAGAGCTCGGACACGGGCAGCGAAGTTTTTGTCAGGGACCGCGGACCCGGCTTTGACCCGGATGCCGTCCCGGAAGACCGGCTCGGAGTCAAGGAATCAATCATCGGACGAATGAAACGCCACGGCGGCACTGCGGTCATCAGCAGTGGCTCCGAGGGCACGGAAGTCCGCCTGAAACTGCCCGTCGAGGGCGCCGACAAAGCAGAGAACCGAAACGGAGAAGCCAAAGCATGAACGGCACCCCAGATGAGATCAAGCCGGAGCAGGTCGTAGCCGGGCAAGTGCCGCGGAAGGTTCGCGTGGTGATCGTGGACGATCATGCCATCTTCCGGTCCGGGCTGAAGGCCGACCTCGATTCCAGGATCGACGTCGTGGGCGAAGCCGGAACAGTGGAACAAGCCATCGCCGTGATTGCCGAGGTTCACCCGGAAGTGGTGTTGCTTGACGTCCATTTGCCCGGCGGCCTTGGCGGTGGCGGGCGGGAGGTCATCAGCGCATCCTCTCCGATGCGCGGGAACACGAGCTTCCTGGCCTTGAGCGTCTCGGACGCCGCCGAGGACGTCGTCGCTGTCATTCGGGCCGGTGCCCGAGGCTATGTCACCAAGACCATTTCCGGTCCCGAGATCTCCGATGCCGTGATCCGTGTGGCCGACGGTGACGCCGTCTTCTCGCCGAGGCTTGCGGGATTTGTCCTGGACGCGTTCGGAACCTCCCCGGCCGAGATCGCCGACGACGAATTGGACCGGCTCTCCGCGAGGGAACTGGAAGTCATGCGCCTCATCGCCCGGGGCTACAGCTACAAGGAGGTGGCCAAGGAACTGTTCATTTCCATCAAGACCGTGGAAACCCACGTCTCCGCGGTGCTCCGCAAACTCCAGCTCTCCAGCCGCCACGAACTGACCAAGTGGGCCGCCGAGCGCCGCCTCCTCTGACGCCCGCTCACCTTTGGCGGCTTAAACCCAGACGCCCGCTCACCTATAGCGGCTTAAACCCAAACGCCCGCTCACCTAAACCCAAGGTGAGCGAGCGTTTGTGCAGGCGGACGGCTACTTGGCCTGGCCGAGGAATTCCTGGAGGCGTCGGACGCCTTCGGCGAGGTCGTCGTCGCCCAGGGCGTAAGAGAGGCGCACGAAACCGGAGGGGCCGAAGGCCTCGCCCGGAACAACCGCGACCTCAACCTCGTCGAGGATCAGCGAGGCAAGCTCAGCGGACGTTGAGGGACGGACGGGACCGTTCGACGTCGGGAATTCCTTGCCTAGCAGTCCGCGGACGTCGGCGTACACGTAGAAGGCGCCGGTCGGCGTCGGGCATTCCACACCCTCGATCGCGTTCAGTCCGGCGACGATCGCCTTGCGGCGGCGGTCGAAGGCGACCTTCATTTCGTCGACGGCGGTCAGCGGACCGGACACGGCAGCCAGGGCTGCGATCTGCATGATGTTGGAAACGTTCGACGTCGCGTGCGACTGGAGGTTGGTGGCGGCCTTGATGACGTCGGACGGGCCGATCATCCATCCGACTCGCCATCCGGTCATGGCGTAGGTCTTGGCGACACCGTTGAGGATGACCACCTTGTCGCCGAGCTCGGGGGCTGCCGTGGCGATCGAGGTGAAGGGGACGCCGTCGTACGTCAGATGCTCATAGATCTCGTCAGTGACAACCCAGAGGCCCTTGGCCGCCGCCCATTTTCCGATCTCTGCCACCTGTTCGGCGCTGTAGACGGCGCCGGTCGGGTTGGACGGGGAAACGAAAAGCAGGATCTTCGTCTTGTCGGTGACCGCGGCCTCGAGCTGTTCCACGGTGACCAGGTAACCCTGTTCCGGGCCGGCGAAAACCTCGACGGGAACGCCTCCGGCCAGGCGGATTGCCTCCGGGTAGGTGGTCCAGAAAGGCGTGGGGATGATTACTTCGTCGCCCGGATCAACAAGTGTGGCGAAGGTGTTGTAGACAGCCTGCTTGCCGCCATTGGTGACCATCACCTGCGACGCATCTACCTTGTAGCCCGAATCGCGGAACGTCTTGTCCGCGATAGCCTGCTTCAGCTCCGGCAGGCCGGCGGCAGGGGAGTAGCGGTGGTACTTCGGCTGGGCGGCGGCCTCGACGGCGGCCTTGACGATGTAGTCGGGTGTCGGGAAGTCGGGCTCCCCGGCGCCGAAGCCGATCACGGGGCGACCCGCTGCCTTGAGCGCCTTGGCCTTGGCGTCAACGGCAAGGGTGGCGGATTCGGCGATGGCGGAAATTCGCTGTGAAATGCGGGCGGCTGGTATTCCGGCAGACATTAAAGCACCGTTCTTCGCGGGCAGCTCATGAGCTGGATGGTGGGATTCGACGAAATCTACTTTATGCTGTTCTGCGGAGCTATCGGGCTAACGTCGGGAAAGTGACAGTTGAGGCTGATCACACGAGCGCTGAGCACATGAGCGAGAAGGCCTGAACGCTCCGGAAATGGCCCGGTTCGACTATCGCGACGTTGTTGCGTAGACTGGTTCACCGGTGTTGAAAAACATCACAATGGTCCGCGCCCCAGATCGGCTCCGGAATCCCGTGCTCTTCTGGATTCCTTGGCTTTGATGGAGTGTGGCCAAAATATGGATTCGTTCCATAGGGTAGTGGCGCAATTGGTAGCGCAGCGGTCTCCAAAACCGCAGGTTGCAGGTTCGAGTCCTGTCTGCCCTGCGCAAGCTGTTCCGAGGGTTTCCTCGGAACAAGCGCAGCAACCATGACTCTGATCAGAGTCGGGTCAACGACGTTTGCATAGATGAGTGAGGATCAGGTGACCGAAACAGCTGCGAGCAGCTCGAAGGGCCGCCCTGCCAAGAAGTCCGATTCCGGCCTCTTCGCTCGAATTGCACTTTTTGTCCGCCAGGTAATTGGTGAGCTCAAGAAGGTAGTTGCCCCCACCCGCAAGGAACTGGTCAACTACACAGTCGTGGTGCTGGTGTTCGTGGCCATCATGATGCTGGTCGTCACCATCCTGGACCTGGCTTTCGGTACGGGAATCAAATGGGTTTTCGGCGCTACTGGCACCACGAACCACTAAGCGGATCGCTCCGCAAACCGCGTGGAATCCCCGGAAAATCAAGGGATTTCGCAGGGTTTGCGGAATTGAGCCATTTAAATAGGCATGTTAGGCAATGAGGAAGCAGGAGACCAAGTGTCTGAGCAGGAGCTCGAGGTAACTGAGACTGAGCTGGATGGGCCCGCTGAAAGCACGGCCCACGCCACGGCTGACGCCGTGGAAGGATCCGAGGTCGATTCTGCTGCGCCCGAAACTGCCGACGTCGACGACGCCGATGAGTCCGACGCCGAGGTGTCCGACGCCGACGACGAGTCTGCAGACGCGTCCGACGACGCCGACGCCCTGGCCGCCGCTGCAGCTGTAGCGCCCGCCGACCCCGCTGAGGAGTTCAAGGCCAAGCTTCGCCGCCAGGAAGGTGACTGGTACGTCATTCACTCCTACGCCGGCTACGAAAACCGCGTCAAGGCCAACCTTGAGACCCGCATCCAGACCCTGGACATGGAAGATTACATCTTCGAGATCCAGGTGCCCATGGAGGAAGTCGTTGAGATCAAGAACGCCCAGCGCAAGATCATCAACCGCGTACGCATTCCGGGTTACGTCCTCGTCCGTATGGACCTGACTGACGCATCCTGGGGCGCCGTCCGCCACACCCCGGGTGTCACCGGCTTCGTGGGCAACGCACACAACCCGGTTCCGCTTCGCCTCGACGAGGTCTTCTCCATGCTGGCTCCGGTCTTCGAAGAGCAGCAGGCCGAAAAGGGCAAGCCGGTCAACAAGCAGCACCAGACGCCCGTCGACATCGACTTCGAGGTCGGAGAGTCCGTCATCGTCAAGGAAGGTCCGTTCGAGACCCTCCCCGCCACGATCTCCGAGATCAAGATGGATTCCCAGACGCTTGTGGTCCTGGTGTCAATCTTCGAACGCGAAACCCCGGTTACGCTCGCATTCAACCAGGTCACCAAGATCTAGTTGATCCAAGAATTTCGCCCCGCGGTTGCCCGCTTAGCAGCCACGGAGCGGTCGGTCGCCTTGCCATGGCGGCCACAAACCTGAGGCACGCTCCTGTGTCCTAGGAAGTTATTGAGAGAAGGACCTACATTGGCTCCCAAGAAGAAGGTCACCGGCCTCATCAAGCTGCAGATCCAGGCAGGTGCCGCCAACCCGGCCCCGCCGATCGGTCCTGCGCTTGGCCAGCACGGTGTCAACATCATGGAATTCTGCAAGGCGTACAACGCTGCAACGGAAGCCCAGCGCGGAAACGTTATCCCGGTTGAAATCACGGTCTACGAAGACCGCTCCTTCACCTTCATTACCAAGACCCCGCCGGCTGCAGAGCTCATCAAGAAGGCTGCAGGCGTTGCGAAGGGTTCGGCCACGCCGCACACCGTCAAGGTTGCCAAGCTGACCCAGGCACAGGTTAACGAGATCGCCACCACCAAGATGGAAGACCTCAACGCCACCAGCCTTGAGGGTGCTGCCAAGATCATCGCCGGCACCGCACGCTCCATGGGCATCACCGTCGAAGGCTAATACCAGCCTTCAACCGCCGGGAAACCGGCACCATTGAAATATTGAAAATGTTGGACATCCACGCCGGATTTCCAACTGTGGCAGGGCCCAGCGCGGTCCGCAGACCACAACTGCACAAGGAGAATAAGCAGCATGGCAAAGCGCAGCAAAGCATATGAGGCAGCCGTAGCCAAGATCGAGGCAGACAAGTTCTACGCCCCGTTCGAGGCCATCAAGCTCGCCAAGGACACCAACCCGTCCAAGTTCGACGCCACCGTTGAGGTCGCTTTCCGTTTGGGCGTTGACCCGCGCAAGGCCGACCAGATGGTCCGCGGCACCGTCAACCTGCCGCACGGCACGGGTAAGACTGCCCGCGTCCTGGTTTTCGCAACCGGCGACAAGGCCGAAGCAGCAATCGCTGCAGGCGCCGACTTCGTTGGTTCCGATGACCTGATCGAAAAGATCGCAGCCGGCTGGACCGACTTCGACGCCGCAGTGGCAACCCCTGACCTCATGGGCAAGGTTGGCCGTCTCGGTAAGGTCCTCGGTCCGCGTAACCTCATGCCGAACCCGAAGACCGGCACCGTGACCGCAGACGTCACCAAGGCCGTCAACGACATCAAGGGCGGCAAGATCGACTTCCGCGTTGACAAGCACTCGAACCTTCACTTCATCATCGGCAAGGTTTCCTTCGATGAACTGAAGCTGGCCGAGAACTACGCAGCTGCTCTCGAAGAGGTACTTCGCCTGAAGCCGTCCGCTTCCAAGGGCCGCTACATCCAGAAGGCCACGGTCGCCACCACGTTCGGCCCGGGCATCTCGGTTGACCCGAACGTCACCAAGGTTCTCACCGAGGCGTAAGCCACCGGGAGCATCGACTCTGAAAGGACCGTCCGGCATTCGCCGGGCGGTCCTTTCGTTGTATGCAACCGGCACCTATCGCGGGTTGCGACCGCTGATTAGGCTGAGGGCATGACAGGCCGGCTTCCGGATTTCAGCATCCACGAGCTCCACCTGCCGGAGTCCCTGGACGGGCCGGACGGCGAGGATTTCCGGGAGCTCTCTTCCATGATGGACGCCATGGTGTTGGAAACCTGGGGAAGCCTGGACCGGGCATCTTCGGCGCAGGCCCGGCTCGCGGGATGGCGGGATACCCCATATGAGGCCTCAAGGAACTTCTTCGCCCGGGTTGACGGAAGCATCGTAGGCTATTCTTCCTGCCAGGTTCCGCTCAAGGACAACGTCCATACCGCTTGGCTCCATGTAGATGTTCTGGAGGGGCACCGCCGGCATGGAATCGGGACCGCATTGCTCCGCACAGTCGAGGGGATTGCGAAGGCAGAGGGGAGGCGCGTCCTGCAGGCGCACACCGAACACCCGATCGGCTCCGCAGGAGCAGGAGCAGGAGCAGGAGCAGGAGCAGCAGCAACACCCTTCGATCCAGCCGCGGCACCCGGGGGAGTGCCCGAAGACGGTCCGGGAGTGGCCTTCTGCCTCAAGAACGGATACAGCTTGGAACAGGCCAGCAGATTCTGCAGCCTGGACATGGACCATGACGCGGAGTGGGCAAGGCTCGAGCTTGCGGCGCATTCCAAAGCCGACGCCGCCTATGAGGTCCTTGTGTGGACGAACCGTTGCCCCGCCGAATACGTGGACCACATGGCCGGGCTGATGGGCCGGATGAGCACGGATACACCCGCGGGAGGCCTTGAGATCGAGGCAGAGGCCTGGGATGCTGCCCGCGTCAGGCAACTGGAGGACACCACGCTTGCCGAAGGCCAGGCTGCCCTTGTCGCCGCTGCACAACATCGGCGGACGGGGGAGCTCGTCGCGTACACCGTGATCTACCTTGATCCCGCGAAGCCTCGGGTGGCCGAACAGGACGATACTTTGGTGGCAAAGCCGCATCGGGGCCATGGACTGGGAATGCTCGTGAAACTGGCCAATCTGCGCAGGCTGCAAGCGGAATATCCAGCAGTCCGGCGCGTCATGACTTTTAATGCCGAGGAAAACGAACATATGCTGTCCATCAACGTACAGCTCGGCTTCAAACCGGCGGGATACGACGGCGAATGGCAAAAGAGGATCAAATGACGAGCACGGTGGAGATCGGCCAACTCTGGATCCCGGATTCCCTTGACGCCGATGACGCAAAGGACTTTCTGGCCGCCGTCGAAGTCAGCCGCAGGGTCCGGATGCAGATCTGGGGCACGGACGATCTCGCCTACACCCCGTTGGAGAAACTGCTCGAACTCGGCGACCCTTACGAACGCCAGGTCATTCTCGTGGCCCGCGTTGACGGCCGCATTGTCGGTACTGTCGACATCGCGCTGCCCCTTGCCGACAACATGGACCTGGCCGAGTTCACCCTCGACATCCTTCCTGAATTCCAGCGCAGGGGCGTCGGCCGGCAGCTTCTGGAAGCTGCCGAACATTTCGCCAAAAGCGAGGGCCGGACGATGATCATGGTGGACACCAACCACCCTGCAGAGTCCTTGCGCGGTGGTGCCGAGGGCCAGCTCGTACCTGGCAGCGGCCTGGGCTTTGTTCCCTTGGCCAGCCGCGAGGTCGATTTTGCCCGTCGCACCGGCTACACCCTCCAGCACATCGAACAGTTCAGTTCCTGTGCGCTCCCGCTGGATTCAAAGCTTGTCGCCGAGCTTGAGGCCGAAGCGGAAGTCGCGAACGCCGGCCGCTATCAGGTCCACCACTGGACCGACCGTTGCCCGCAACAGTGGCTCGAAGCAGTGGCCGCACTCGAGAACGCGGCCGGGGAAGTAGTGTCCGAGCGCAGTGAGACCGCGGAAGCCGAACAGCAGCAGTTAGTGTTCGACGCCGGTGTGTTGCGCCAGGCGGAGGACGCCGCCGTCGCGCAGGGGCGCCGAACGGTGGTCACCGCCGTCGAGCACGTCGCCAGCGGGCGGATCGTCGGGCTCACCACGATCGGCGTCCTGGCGCAACGCCAGGACGTCGTCTTCCAGGACGACACGATCGTCCTGCAGGAGCACCGGGGAAACAAACTCGGGCTCCTCATCAAGGTCGCCAATATGCAGCGCCTCAGCGAACAGTTCCCCGACGCGCGGGTGATCTACACCTGGAATGCCCCCGAAAACCGGTACCTGCTGACCGTGAACAAGCAATTGGGATTCACGACGGCCGGGGTCACGGGGTTGTGGCAGAAGGAACTGCCGAACATGGGCCCGAGGGTCACCTCCTCCGAGTGAGGCGGCGCGATTTGGCGATGCACTTGCCCGTCCCGTAAGCTTGAATTACCAAAGACCGTCGGTTGATGGGAATCCACTCCTCCGGGCGTTGCTCAACTCTGCAGCTACGCGCGGAAGAACCAAGTGGGTTCCTTGACGAAGGACCCTGACAAAGGGCGGCCGGCGCAGGTGAACGAAGCAAATCTCCGCGATCACTGGATCGTGTTGAGCCAAGCCCCGTGCATCTGCGCGGGGCGTTTTTTAGTTGCAGCTCTTTTGAGCGGGGACCCGGAAAACCGGCTTTATTCCCCGGAAGGAGGGTTATGGCAACGCCTAGCAAGATCTCTGCAGTAGCTGAGATCACCAACGATTTCAAGGAATCGAACGCCGCTGTCCTGACCGAATACCGCGGGCTCTCTGTTGCACAGCTCAAGCAGCTGCGTGTTTCTCTCGGCCTGGACACCAAGTTCTCGGTCGTCAAGAACACCCTGACCGCCATTGCAGCCAAGGAAGCTGGTGTCGAAGCATTCGACGGTCAGCTCGCCGGCCCCACTGCAATTGCATTCATCAAGGGTGACGCGGTTGCTGCCGCCAAGAGCCTGACGGACTTTGCCAAGGTCAACAAGCAGCTGGTCATCAAGACCGGCTACTTCGAAGGCAAGGCACTGAACGCAGCAGAGGTTGCCGCGCTGGCAGCCCTCGAGTCCCGTGAGCTGCAGCTCGCCAAGGTTGCAGGCATCCTCAAGGCACCTGCTGCCGCTGCTGCACGCATCATTGACGCTCTGCGCCTCAAGCTTGAAGAAGAGGGCGGCGCTGTAGCACCGGCCGCTGAAGAAGCACCGGCTGCCGAAGAGGCTCCCGCCGAGGCTGCTGCAGAAGAGGCTGCCGCTCCGGCTGAAGCCGCTGAAGCAGCAACCGAAGAGAACTAAGTTCTCCCCCATTCAAATTGCGGTGCAGTAACGGACGACGTCCGTGGCAGCACCACCTAAAGGAAGGACGCCAAACATGGCGAAGCTCAGCAACGAAGAGCTCATTGAAGCTTTCAAGGAACTGACCATCATCGAGCTCTCCGAGTTCGTCAAGCTCTTCGAAGAGACCTTCGAAGTTACTGCTGCTGCTGTTGCAGTTGCAGGCCCGGCTGGCGCCGGCGCTGGCGAAGAAGTTGAAGAGAAGACCGAATTTGATGTCATCCTCGAAGCTGCCGGTGAAAAGAAGATCGCAGTGATCAAGGAAGTTCGCGCCATCACCTCCCTCGGCCTCAAGGAAGCCAAGGACCTGGTTGACGGTGCACCGAAGGCTGTTCTCGAAGGCGCCACCAAGGAAGCCGCTGAGAAGGCCAAGGACCAGCTCGAAGCTGCAGGCGCCACGGTTACTGTCAAGTAACTCGCCTTTTCGGGTATTCGCTTTACCCAGGAAGCCCCGTCCGGATTCGTCCGGGCGGGGTTTCCTGCATTTAAGAGCAACGCGGGGTCACTTACGGCCCATTGGGTGCTGCTGGATGGGCCGTAAGTGACCCCGCGTTGCTTTTGAAAGTGTTAGATGGGGTCGCTGATGTCGGCTACTACGGCCTGCAGCGCGGCGGCCAGTTCATCGGCCTTCACGAAAGCGCTGAATCCGTGTTCGCCTGCTCCCATGGAGATCCTGCGTCCGGCGATGCTCGCATCAGCATAGACCGGCCAGGGCTTCGAACTTCCCAGCGGCGTGATGGTGCCGCGCTCATAGCCGGTTGCCTCGAAGGCGATGTCCGCGGAGGGCATGGACAGCTTGTTGACTCCCAGGAGGGCGCGCAGCTTGGGCCAGGAGATCTGCCGGTCACCCGGAACCAACGCAAACAGGAACGTGCCATCCCGGTGCTTGACCACAAGGGACTTCACGATGTCGGCCGGTGTGATCCCCATGATGCGGGCCGCTTCGTCAAGGCTGCTTGCCGCCGCCCGCTCCACGAGTTGGACGTCGAGTCCGCGGGCGGCCGCGTCGGCGAGGAATCGCTCAGTGCCCCGCATTCATGCCCCATTTCCAGTCATGGCCGCTCCCGCTGCCGAATGCGCCGAATATCTAGTCGCGGTAGAGAAGCAGTGCTTCGCCTTGGCCGCCGCCACCACACAGGGCGACCGCCGCTTTCCCCTTACCGCGGCGCTTCAGCTCGTGGGCCGCGTGGAGGGCAAGCCGCGCTCCCGAGGCGCCGATCGGGTGTCCAATCGCAATTGCTCCGCCGTGGACATTGCACTTCTCCAAGGGATAGTCCAGGTCCTTCAAGGACTGCACCGCAACCGAACCGAAGGCTTCATTGATCTCGATGAAGTCCAGATCGGCCGTTGTCCACCCCGCGCGGTCCAGAGCGTGCCGTATCGCGTTCGAAGGCTGCGAATGCAGGCTGTTGTCGGGTCCCGCTACCTGGCCGGGCTTGCCGACGACGGCAAGGTAGTCAAGGCCGTTCTCCTCGGCAAAACGGCGGCTCGTGAGCACGAGTGCGGAGGCGCCGTCGGACAAGGGAGAGGAGTTGCCGGCGGTGATGGTTCCGTCGGTGGCAAAGGCGCCCTTCAGGGGGGCCAAGGTCTCAAGCGTTGTTTGGGGCCGGACGCCTTCATCGCTCGTCAGCACCAAGGGTTCTCCCTTGCGCTGTTTGATGCTGATCGGTGTGATCTCGCCGTCGAACACGCCTTGCGCGGCGGCCGCGGCTGCACGCTGGTGCGAAGCGGCGGCCACTTCATCCTGGGACCGGCGGTCGATGCCAAGCGAGAGGTTCTTGATTTCAGTGGACAGGCCCATGGACTGGCCATCAAACGCGTCGGTGAGGCCGTCGTGGGCAGCGACGTCGAGGGCCTGGATCGCTCCGTAACTCCACCCTTGCCTCGAACCGGGCAGCAAGTGGGGAGCGCGGCTCATCGATTCCTGGCCGCCGGCAACCACGACGGCGGCGTCCCCGCTGCGGATCATTCGCGCGGCGTCGATCACGGCCGTCAGTCCGGAGAGGCAGACCTTGTTGATGGTGACGGCCGGGATGTTCCAGCCGATTCCGGCGGCGATGGCGCTTTGCCGGGCCGGATTCTGGCCGGCGCCCGCCTGCAGGACCTGTCCCATGATCACTGCGTCCACTTTGTCCGCGGTGAGTCCGCTCGCCGCAATGGCGCCTGAAATGGCGTGAGCACCGAGCTCGACGGCGGTGAGCCCGGCCAGTTGCCCGTTCAACCGTCCCTGTGGGGTACGGCTGGCGGAAAGGATGACAACGTCGTTGTTGTTGTCCGTTGTGTCTGAGGGGGTGCTCATTTTCTCTCTTCCGATCAAGGGTGGTGAGCCTAGGTTACCGTGGCGTAGATCACCTCTCCATTCAACAATGGAGCCTGGATCAACATTCCGCCCACGGCAGTAAGGGGCCGGGCCGCATGGGTGCCTGCAGCAACTGTGCTTGCATTCGGGCGGGATCTGGGGTAGACAGGTGGGTTGATTTGCCGTATTGTAGATATTTGCGTCTTCCCTGTTAACCTTCAGCCTTCATATAGCGGTGGGCTTTACCTCTCAGCTGCGCCATCGACGTGCCGTTAAGAACGAGCATGGTCTTGGCCAGCGGGGGTCCCGGGTCATATAGCGGAACCGGAAAGGTACACTGCGGATTCAATCTGCAGGGTGCAAGCGGGGGAGATCTGAAAACGCCTGAAGGTCTGTGGAAGGATCCCTCTTGGTCGCCTCGAGCACCTCTAATAACGAAACCGCTAATACGGCAAGCACCGATGGTGCAACTCGCCGGCTCTCATTCGCAAAGATTCACGAACCGCTGGACGTTCCGAATCTGCTCGCACTGCAGACAGACAGCTTTGACTGGCTGGTCGGAAACGAACGCTGGCAGTCGCGCGTAGCGAAGGCCGTCGAGGAAGGCGACCTGAGCGTCGCCACCACCTCTGGACTTGCTGACATCTTCGAAGAGATCTCCCCCATCGAGGACTTCCAGGGCACTATGTCCCTGAGCTTCTCCGAGCCGGAGTTCGCTGATCCGAAGTACACCATGGCCGAATGCAAAGACCGTGACGCCACTTACTCGGCACCGCTGTATGTCAAGGCCGAGTTCATGAACAACAACACGGGTGAAATCAAGCAGCAGACCGTGTTCATGGGCGATTTCCCTCTCATGACCGAGAAGGGAACGTTCGTTGTCAACGGCACCGAGCGTGTCGTCGTCTCCCAGCTGGTCCGTTCGCCGGGCGCCTACTTTGAGCGCACCGCAGACAAGACCAGTGACAAGGACATCTTCACTGCAAAGATCATCCCGTCCCGCGGTGCATGGTTCGAGCTCGAAATCGACAAGCGCGACCAGGTCGGCGTACGCCTCGACCGTAAGCGCAAGCAGTCGGTCACCGTTCTGCTGAAGGCCCTTGGTTGGACCGAAGGCCAGATCCTCGAAGAGTTCGGCCAGTACGACTCCATGCGCGCAACGCTGGAGAAGGACGCCACCGAAACCCGCGAAGACGCCCTGCTGGACATCTACCGCAAGCTGCGTCCGGGCGAGCCGCCCACCGTCGAGGCTGCCCAGTCCCTGCTGGACAACCTGTACTTCAACGCCAAGCGCTACGATCTGGCCAAGGTTGGCCGTTACAAGATCAACCGCAAGCTCGGCATCGACCGCTCCCTTGGCGACAAGGAAGCTTCGGTCCTGCACGTTGAAGACATCGTGGCCATGATCAAGTTCCTCGTCGCACTTCACGCAGGCGAGAAGACCCTCATGGGCAAGCGCGATGGCGAAGACCACGAGCTCCGCGTCGAGATCGATGACATCGACCACTTCGGCAACCGTCGCATCCGCGCAGTCGGCGAACTGATCGAAAACCAGGTCCGCACCGGCCTGTCCCGCATGGAGCGCGTCGTCCGCGAACGCATGACCACGCAGGACGTCGAAGCGATCACGCCGCAGACCCTGATCAACATCCGCCCTGTTGTGGCAGCTATCAAGGAGTTCTTCGGAACGTCCCAGCTGTCGCAGTTCATGGACCAGAACAACCCGTTGTCGGGTCTGACCCACAAGCGCCGCCTGTCGGCTCTTGGCCCGGGTGGTCTGTCCCGTGACCGTGCAGGCATGGAAGTTCGAGACGTCCACCCGTCCCACTACGGACGCATGTGCCCCATCGAAACTCCTGAAGGCCCGAACATTGGTCTGATCGGTTCGTTGGCTTCCTACGGCCGCATCAACCCGTTCGGTTTCATCGAGACTCCGTACCGCCTGGTGTCCGAGGGTGTCGTTTCCGATGAGGTCCAGTACCTCACCGCCGACGACGAAGCCGAAGTCCTGATTGCACAGGCCAACGCACCGCTGGACGCCGACAAGAAGTTCGCGGAAGAAACCGTGCTTGTCCGTGCCCGTGGTGGTGGAGGCGAGCCCGTCCTGGTTCCGGCCGGCGAAGTTCAGTTCATGGACGTTTCCCCGCGCCAGATGGTGTCCGTAGCTACCGCTCTGATTCCGTTCCTTGAGCATGACGATGCAAACCGCGCACTCATGGGTGCCAACATGCAGCGCCAGGCTGTGCCGCTGGTCCGTTCCGAGGCCCCGTTCGTGGGTACCGGCATGGAGCGCGCTGCCGCCGTCGACGCCGGTGACGTTGTCATCGCGAAGAAGGCCGGTGTCGTCAACGAAGTTTCCGCTGACCTCGTCACCATGCTTAACGACGACGGCACGGAAACCAGCTACCGCATCAACAAGTTCGCCCGTTCAAACCAGGGCAACTGCTACAACCACCGTGTCCTGGTCAACGAAGGCCAGCGCCTCGAAGTCGGCGGCATCATCGCTGACGGCCCGGCAACGGACCAGGGTGAACTCGCCCTCGGTAAGAACCTCCTCGTGGCATTCATGTCCTGGGAAGGCCACAACTTCGAGGACGCCATCATCCTGTCGCAGCGCATCGTCGCTGAGGACGTTCTTTCCTCCATCCACATCGAGGAGCACGAGATCGATGCCCGCGACACCAAGCTTGGTGCCGAGGAAATCACCCGTGACATCCCCAACGTGTCCGAGGAAGTCCTCGCAGGACTTGACGAGCGCGGCATCATCCACATCGGTGCCGAGGTTGAAGCCGGCGACATCCTGGTCGGGAAGGTCACCCCGAAGGGTGAAACCGAACTGACTCCGGAAGAGCGCCTCCTCCGTGCGATCTTCGGCGAGAAGTCCCGCGAAGTGCGTGACACCTCCCTGAAGGTTCCCCACGGTGAGTCCGGCACGGTTATCGGCGTGCGCGTCTTCGACCGCGACAACGACGACGAGCTGCCCCCGGGCGTCAACCAGCTGGTCCGCGTCTACGTTGCTGCCAAGCGCAAGATCACCGACGGCGACAAGCTCGCCGGCCGCCACGGTAACAAGGGCGTCATCTCCAAGATCCTCCCGATCGAAGACATGCCGTTCCTTGCCGACGGTACGCCGGTGGACATCGTCCTGAACCCGCTGGGTGTTCCGGGCCGCATGAACGTCGGCCAGGTGCTCGAAACGCACCTCGGTTGGGTTGCGAAGACCGGTTGGAAGATCGAAGGCGAGCCGGAGTGGGTCAAGAACCTCCCGAACCTGCCTCGTGAATCCGGCCAGACCACTGTCGCCACCCCGGTGTTCGACGGTGCACGCGAAGAGGAAATCACAGGTCTGCTGGATTCCACCAACGTGACCCGCGACGGCGACCGCCTGATCGACTCCTCCGGCAAGACCCGTCTGTTCGACGGCCGCTCCGGCGAGCCGTTCCCGGACCCGATCTCCGTGGGCTACATGTACATCCTGAAGCTCCACCACCTGGTGGACGACAAGATCCACGCACGCTCCACCGGCCCGTACTCCATGATCACGCAGCAGCCGCTGGGTGGTAAGGCACAGTTCGGTGGCCAGCGCTTCGGTGAAATGGAAGTGTGGGCGCTCGAAGCATACGGCGCTGCCTACACCCTCCAGGAACTGCTGACGATCAAGTCGGATGACATCCACGGCCGCGTGAAGGTCTACGAAGCCATCGTCAAGGGCGAGAACATCCCCGAGCCTGGCGTTCCGGAATCCTTCAAGGTCTTGATCAAGGAAATGCAGTCGCTGTGCCTGAACGTGGAAGTTCTTTCCACGGACGGTACGACGATCGAAATGCGTGACTCTGATGACGCAGTCTTTACGGCTGCGGAAGAACTGGGCATTGATCTGTCTCGCGCAGAGCCCAGCTCCGTAGAAGAGGTCTAAACAGCCGCTCTGGCTGGCGGTGCAGACCGCCAGCCAAGGCAGCTGCCTCTTTCCGTAAACCCAAGACTTCAGAATTTAGAGAACAAGAGAGAACAGGGACCATATGTCCAGCGAATCCTCCTTCGGCCTCATGCAGATCGGCCTCGCCACCGCGGAAGACATCCGCGGCTGGTCTTACGGTGAGGTCAAGAAGCCGGAAACCATCAACTACCGCACGCTCAAGCCCGAGAAGGACGGCCTCTTCTGCGAGAAGATCTTCGGCCCGTCCCGGGACTGGGAATGCTACTGCGGCAAGTACAAGCGCGTGCGCTTCAAGGGCATCATCTGCGAGCGTTGTGGTGTTGAAGTCACCCGCGCCAAGGTGCGCCGCGAGCGCATGGGCCACATCGAGCTGGCTGCTCCCGTCACGCACATCTGGTACTTCAAGGGTGTTCCCTCCCGCTTGGGCTACCTCCTTGACCTGGCACCGAAGGACCTTGAGAAGGTCATCTACTTCGCTGCCTACATGATCACCAGCGTCGACACCGAGAGCCGTCACGCGGAACTGCCGAACCTTCAGGTGGAGCACGACCTCGAGAAGAAGCAGCTCGTCGACAACCGCGACAGCGACATCGCCACGATTGCCCGCGACCTTGAGGACGAGCTTGCCCGCCTCGAAGGTGAAGGCGCCAAGGCTGCAGACAAGAAGAAGGCCCGCGACTCCGCGGACCGTCAGATGGCCAACGTCCGCAAGCGCGCGGATGCTGAGATCGAGCGCCTCGAGCAGGTCTGGGACCGCTTCAAGAACCTCAAGGTCGCCGACCTCGAAGGTGACGAAGGCCTGTACCGCGAACTGCGCGACCGCTACGGCATGTACTTCGAAGGCTCCATGGGTGCCGAAGCCATCAAGAAGCGTCTTGAGAACTTCGACATGCAGGCAGAGTCGGAGTCCCTGCGCGACACCATCCAGAACGGCAAGGGCCAGCGCAAGACCCGTGCCCTCAAGCGCCTGAAGGTTGTCAACGCATTCCTGACGACCAACAACAGCCCGCTTGGCATGGTGCTGGACGCCGTCCCGGTGATCCCGCCGGAACTGCGCCCGATGGTCCAGCTGGACGGTGGCCGCTTCGCGACCTCCGACCTCAACGACCTCTACCGCCGTGTGATCAACCGCAACAACCGACTCAAGCGACTGCTTGACCTCGGTGCTCCGGAGATCATCGTCAACAACGAGAAGCGCATGCTTCAGGAAGCTGTTGACAGCCTCTTCGACAACGGCCGTCGAGGCCGTCCGGTCACGGGTCCGGGCAACCGTCCGCTGAAGTCCCTGAGCGACATGCTCAAGGGCAAGCAGGGCCGTTTCCGCCAGAACCTGCTCGGCAAGCGCGTCGACTACTCCGGCCGTTCGGTCATCGTCGTCGGCCCGCAGCTGAAGCTGCACCAGTGTGGTCTGCCCAAGCAGATGGCCCTGGAGCTCTTCAAGCCGTTCGTGATGAAGCGGCTGGTTGACCTCAACCACGCGCAGAACATCAAGTCGGCAAAGCGCATGGTCGAGCGTTACCGCCCGCAGGTCTGGGACGTGCTGGAAGAGATCATCACCGAACACCCGGTGCTGCTCAACCGCGCACCTACCCTGCACCGCCTCGGCATCCAGGCATTCGAGCCGCAGCTTGTTGAAGGCAAGGCCATCCAGCTTCACCCGCTGGTTTGTGGCGCCTTCAACGCCGACTTCGACGGCGACCAGATGGCAGTCCACCTGCCGCTGAGCCCCGAAGCGCAGGCTGAAGCCCGCATCCTGATGCTCTCCTCCAACAACATCTTGAAGCCGTCTGATGGCCGTCCGGTGACCCTGCCTTCGCAGGACATGATCATCGGTCTGTACCACCTGACCACCAAGCGCGTTGGTTCCGCTGGCGAAGGCCGGATCTTCTCCTCGGTTGCGGAAGCCATCATGGCCTACGATGCCCGCGAGCTGCACCTGAACTCCCAGGTCAAGATCCGCCTTGAGGGCTTTGTCCCTTACGCCGGCTGGGAAGCTCCGGAAGGTTGGGAGCCGGGTCAGACCGCACTGGTCCAGACCTCCCTCGGCCAGGTTCTCTTCAACGAGACCCTGCCGGAGGACTACCCGTGGGTTGAGGCTGTTGCCGACAAGGGCGAGCTTTCCCGGATCGTCAACGACCTCGCAGAGCGCTACCCGAAGGTTGTCACGGCTGCAACGCTGGACAACCTGAAGGACTCCGGTTTCTACTGGGCAACCCGCTCGGGCGTCACCGTGGCAATCTCCGACATCGAGGTGCCTACCTCCAAGCCGGCCATCCTGGCCCGTTACGAGACCATGGCTGCCAAGATCCAGGGCCAGTACGACAAGGGCCTGATCGATGACGACGAGCGTCGCCAGGAACTGATCGAGATCTGGAACAAGGCCACCAACGAAATCGCCCAGGCAATGCGTGACAGCCTGTCCCCGATGAACACCATCAACCGCATGGTGTCCTCCGGTGCACGTGGTAACTGGATGCAGGTCCGCCAGATCGCGGGTATCCGTGGTCTTGTGGCCAACCCGAAGGGTGAGATCATCCCGCGTCCGATCAAGTCCTCGTACCGCGAGGGCCTGTCGGTGCTGGAATACTTCATCGCCACGCACGGTGCCCGTAAGGGTCTGGCCGACACCGCGCTGCGTACCGCCAACTCGGGTTACCTGACCCGTCGTCTGGTGGACGTTTCGCAGGACGTCATCGTCCGTGAGGAGGACTGTGGCACCGAGCGTGGTCTCATGACCGCGATCGCCGTGCCGGACGCCAACGGTGAGCTGGTCCTTGACGAGAACGTCGAGAACAGCGCCTACGCACGTACCCTCGCCGTTGACGTCGTCGACTCCAAGGGTGCGGTGCTGGCAGCTGCCGGCACCGACTGCGGCGACGTCGTCATTGCCGAGCTGCTCGCAGCCGGCATCACTGAGGTCAAGGTCCGTTCCGTGCTCACGTGTGAGTCCAAGGTCGGCACCTGTGCGCTCTGCTACGGCCGTTCGCTGGCAACCGGCAAGACCGTGGACATCGGAGAGGCCGTCGGCATCATCGCCGCTCAGTCCATCGGTGAACCCGGTACCCAGCTGACCATGCGTACGTTCCACACCGGTGGTGCTGTTTCCGCCAGCGGTGGGGACGACATCACCCAGGGTCTGCCCCGTATCCAGGAGCTTTTCGAAGCCCGTACTCCCAAGGGTGTTGCACCGATTGCTGAAGCAGCCGGCCGCATCGCCATCGAAGAGTCCGAGCGCCAGATGCGCCTCATCATCACCCCGGACGATGGTTCCGAGGAGATCGCCTACCCGGTGCTGCGCCGTTCCCGTCTCCTCATCGAGGATGGCGAGCACGTCAGCGTCGGCCAGAAGCTGATCAACGGTCCTGTGGACCCGAAGCAGGTTCTGCGCATCATGGGTCCGCGTGCCGCCCAGAAGTTCCTGGTGGACGAGGTCCAGGGCGTTTACCGCAGCCAGGGCATTGGCATCCACGACAAGCACGTGGAAGTCATCGTCCGTCAGATGCTGCGCCGCGTGACCGTCATCGAATCCGGCGACTCCGATCTGCTTCCGGGCGAGCTCGCTGAGCGCAGCCGCTTCGAAGACGAGAACCGTCGCGTGGTGTCCGAAGGCCGTACCCCGGCTTCCGGTCGTCCGGAACTGATGGGTATCACCAAGGCATCTCTGGCAACCGAGTCCTGGCTGTCGGCCGCTTCCTTCCAGGAGACCACCCGCGTTCTGACGCAGGCGGCCATGGAAGGCAAGAGCGACCCGCTGCTTGGCCTCAAGGAGAACGTCATCATCGGTAAGCTCATCCCGGCCGGTACGGGCTTGCCCCGTTACACCGAGGTCACCGTGGAGCCGACTGAAGAAGCAAAGGCAAGCCTGTTCACGGGCCCCAGCGCCTTCACCGACTTCTCGTATGACGCCCTGGGCGGCGACGGAGCTCCCGAGTTCCACGCCATCCCGCTGGACGACTACGATCTCGGCAACGACTTCCGCTAACGGCGGTCAGGGCGGGCCCTTTCGTGTCGCGTTCCGCGCCACGTAGGGACCCTGCCGCCCTGCCCTTAGGGCGGGCCCTTTCGTGTCGCGTTCCGCGCCACGTAGGGACCCTGCCGCCCTGCCCTTAGTCTTCAAGTCAAGGTAAGGACCCCGTACTCAGTGAGTGCGGGGTCCTTCCCGTTAAGGCGCCCGACGACGGCGGGCGGCATCCGCCGTCGTGGTTCTCCCCTTTACACCCGATTAAGGCCTCAGATCAAGCCATGCTAGAATTTTGGTAATTGTTCTGTGTGGCAGTGGATGAAGGCCGCCGCAGCATCATTTCGGTTTTGTTCTCATGATGCTTCGGTGGTGCCTGTTTCCGGGTTGCGGGCTACGTGCGCAACGAATGCCGCACTTTTGCACGCCCATCGGGTCTTCGGACCAGGGCCGCATGGACAACGCCAAAGCTCTCACGCAAACACAGGCCAACGCCTGGGCGCGGAGCAGAGATCAACCAACGGAGAACACGAAAGTGCCTACGATTAACCAGCTGGTCCGCAAGGGCCGCACGCCGAAGGTCTCCAAGACCAAGGCTCCCGCGCTTAAGGGCAGCCCGATGCGCCGCGGTGTTTGCACCCGCGTTTACACGACCACCCCGAAGAAGCCGAACTCGGCTCTCCGTAAGGTTGCACGTGTGCGCCTCAACGGTGGCGTTGAAGTTACCGCCTACATCCCCGGTGTTGGCCACAACCTCCAGGAGCACTCCATCGTGCTGGTCCGTGGTGGTCGTGTGAAGGACCTTCCGGGTGTCCGTTACAAGATCGTCCGTGGTGCCCTCGATACCCAGGGTGTCAAGAACCGCAAGCAGGCCCGCAGCCGCTACGGCGCAAAGATGGAGAAGAAGTAATATGCCTCGCAAGGGTCCGGCCCCGAAGCGGCCGCTAGTTTCCGATCCCGTTTACGGTTCCCCGTTGGTCACCCAGTTGATCAATAAGGTTCTGATCGACGGCAAGAAGTCCACCGCAGAGCGCATCGTTTACGGCGCACTCGAAGGTGCACGCGCCAAGTCCGGTGGCGACCCCGTCGCCGCCCTCAAGAAGGCCATGGACAACGTCAAGCCTTCCCTCGAGGTCCGCTCCCGCCGTGTCGGTGGCGCAACCTACCAGGTTCCCGTTGAGGTCAAGCCGGGCCGCTCCACCGCTCTCGCCCTCCGCTGGTTGGTTGGCTACTCCAAGGCCCGCCGCGAGAAGACGATGACCGAGCGCCTCCAGAACGAAATCCTGGATGCGTCCAACGGTCTCGGTGCCGCTGTGAAGCGTCGCGAAGACACCCACAAGATGGCCGAGTCGAACAAGGCCTTCGCACACTACCGCTGGTAAAACTTCCCGTACGCCGCCGGCTCCCTGAGCTGGCGGCGAACGTGTAGTCCATCCGAAAGGGAGACACCGTGGCACAGGACGTGCTTACCGACCTTAGCAAGGTCCGCAACATCGGCATCATGGCCCACATCGATGCCGGCAAGACCACCACCACCGAGCGCATCCTGTTCTACACGGGTGTGAACCACAAGATCGGCGAAACGCACGACGGCGCTTCGACGACCGACTGGATGGAACAGGAAAAGGAACGCGGCATCACCATCACGTCTGCCGCCGTGACCTGCTTCTGGGACAAGAACCAGATCAACATCATTGACACCCCGGGCCACGTGGACTTCACGGTTGAGGTCGAGCGCTCCCTGCGCGTCCTCGACGGCGCCGTTGCTGTCTTCGATGGCAAGGAAGGCGTTGAGCCGCAGTCCGAGACTGTTTGGCGCCAGGCCGACAAGTACAACGTGCCGCGTATCTGTTTCGTCAACAAGATGGACAAGCTCGGCGCTGACTTCTACTTCACCGTAGACACCATCATCAGCCGCCTTGGTGCCAAGCCGCTGGTTCTCCAGCTGCCGATCGGCGCAGAGAACGACTTCATCGGCGTCGTGGATCTCCTTGAGATGCGCGCCCTGGTGTGGCCGGGCGATGCCAAGGGTGACGTCACCATGGGTGCCAAGTACGAGGTCCAGGGGATCCCCGCTGATCTCCAGGCCAAGGCTGAGGAGTACCGCGCACAGCTCGTTGAGACTGTTGCCGAGGCTTCCGAAGAACTCATGGAGAAGTACCTCGAAGGTGAAGAACTCACTGTCGAGGAGCTCAAGGCCGGCATCCGCAAGATGACCATCAACTCCGAGCTCTACCCGGTTCTCTGTGGTTCTGCCTTCAAGAACCGCGGCGTACAGCCGATGCTGGATGCTGTTGTTGACTTCCTGCCGAATCCCCTCGACGTCCCGCCTATGGTCGGTCACGACCCGCGCGACGAAGAGAAGGAGCTCACCCGCAAGCCTTCTTCCGAAGAGCCGTTCTCGGCCCTGGCGTTCAAGATTGCCGCGCACCCGTTCTTCGGCCAGCTCACCTTCATCCGCGTGTACTCCGGTCACGTAGAAGCAGGCGCCCAGGTGGTCAACTCCACCAAGGGCAAGAAGGAGCGCATCGGCAAGCTGTTCCAGATGCACGCCAACAAGGAAATGCCTGTTGAAGGCGCTACCGCGGGCCACATCTACGCAGCAATCGGTCTGAAGGACACCACCACGGGCGACACCCTGTGCGACGCGAACAACCAGATCGTCCTCGAGTCCATGAGCTTCCCGGAGCCCGTGATCTCGGTTGCCATCGAACCGAACACCAAGGGTGACCAGGAGAAGCTCTCCACGGCTATCCAGAAGCTCTCCGCTGAGGACCCGACCTTCCAGGTCTCCCTCAACGAGGACACCGGTCAGACCATCATCGCCGGCATGGGCGAGCTCCACCTGGACATCCTGGTGGACCGCATGCGCCGCGAATTCAAGGTCGAGGCAAACGTCGGCAAGCCGCAGGTTGCTTACCGCGAAACCATCAAGCGCGCTGTAGAGCGTCACGACTACACGCACAAGAAGCAGACCGGTGGTTCGGGTCAGTTCGCAAAGATCCAGATCGCCATCGAGCCGATGGACACCGCTGACGGCGAGCTCTACGCGTTCGAGAACAAGGTTACCGGTGGCCGCGTGCCCCGCGAGTACATCCCGTCCGTTGACGCGGGCATCCAGGATGCACTTAACGACGGCGTTCTGGCCGGCTACCCGGTTGTCGGCATCAAGGCCACGCTGATTGACGGCGCGTACCACGATGTTGACTCTTCGGAAATGGCGTTCAAGATCGCCGGCCGTATGGCTTTCAAGGAAGCCGCACGCAAGGCGAACCCGGTTCTGCTCGAACCGCTGATGGATGTTGAGGTCCGCACCCCTGAGGAATACATGGGTGAAGTAATCGGTGACCTGAACTCCCGCCGTGGCCAGATGCAGTCCATGGAAGATGCCGCTGGCGTCAAGGTGATCCGTGCGCACGTTCCGCTGTCCGGCATGTTCGGCTACATCGGTGACCTGCGTTCGAAGACCCAGGGCCGTGCTGTGTACTCCATGACGTTCAACAGCTACGCCGAGGTCCCGAAGGCAGTTGCCGACGAGATCATCCAGAAGAACCGCGGCGAGTAATCACCGACGGATAAACCAGGATGCTGGCCCGTTCGGGAAAGCATTCAGCGCAGGCGCCGGGCTGTAGCCCAGGCCGCAGTCCGGTCCCTGCGCGAACAGACTCCAGGTACCGGCATTGGTCCCTGAATCTGCAATTTCACCAAATCCAAAGCCCCCAAGTAGACTTGCTGGAGTTTCTGCCGCGAAAAGCGCGGCCGAGGAGCAACTCACTTGAAATCGTTCTAGGAGGAACCTGTGGCAAAGGCAAAGTTCGAGCGGACTAAGCCGCACGTCAACATCGGCACCATTGGTCACGTTGACCACGGTAAGACGACGCTGACTGCCGCCATTTCCAAGGTGCTGTACGACAAGTACCCCACTCTCAACGAGCAGCGCGACTTCGCGTCGATTGACTCTGCTCCGGAAGAGCGCCAGCGTGGTATTACCATCAACATCTCCCACGTTGAGTACCAGACCGAGAAGCGCCACTACGCACACGTAGACGCTCCGGGTCACGCTGACTACATCAAGAACATGATCACCGGTGCTGCCCAGATGGACGGTGCGATCCTCGTGGTTGCCGCCACTGACGGCCCGATGGCTCAGACCCGCGAGCACGTTCTGCTCGCCCGCCAGGTTGGCGTTCCCTACCTGCTGGTCGCGCTGAACAAGTCCGACATGGTCGACGACGAAGAGCTTCTCGACCTCGTTGAAATGGAAGTTCGCGAGCTGCTCAGCGCTCAGGGCTTCGATGGCGACGACGCTCCGGTTGTGCGTGTTTCCGGCCTCAAGGCACTCGAAGGCGACCCGGTTTGGGTCAAGTCCGTCGAGGACCTCATGGAAGCTGTCGACAACTCGGTTCCGGACCCCGTTCGTGACCGCGACAAGCCGTTCCTGATGCCGATCGAAGACGTCTTCACGATCACCGGTCGTGGCACCGTTGTAACGGGTCGCGCCGAGCGCGGTACCCTCGCGATCAACTCTGAAGTTGAAATCGTTGGTATCCGTCCGATCCAGAAGACCACCGTTACCGGTATCGAGATGTTCCACAAGCAGCTCGACGAAGCATGGGCCGGCGAGAACTGTGGCCTCCTGCTCCGCGGTCTGAAGCGCGACGACGTCGAGCGTGGCCAGGTTGTCGTCAAGCCGGGTTCCATCACCCCGCACACCGACTTCGAGGCCAACGTCTACATCCTTTCCAAGGACGAAGGCGGACGTCACAACCCGTTCTACTCGAACTACCGCCCCCAGTTCTACTTCCGCACCACGGACGTAACCGGCGTTATCACCCTGCCGGAAGGCACGGAAATGGTTATGCCTGGCGACAACACTGAGATGACCGTTGAGCTCATCCAGCCGATCGCTATGGAAGAGGGCCTCGGCTTCGCAATCCGTGAAGGTGGCCGCACCGTTGGTTCGGGACGTGTCACCAAGATCATCAAGTAGTTTCTACTTGTAGATCGGTGAAGGGCCGGCCGCCTCGCGACCGGTAGCAAACCAAGAAGAACCCCGTCACTATCGTGGCGGGGTTCTTTTTTGCATGCTCGCGGTGATCGCCTTGGCATCCTGGGTTATAGGTCTGCGGTCAGGCGCTGGGAAGGAACGGAAAGACGGCCGCGGGTAAGCAGCGCGACCGGTGCCTGGGCTGCGGGGCCAGCCGCTCCGGTGAACGCCAGGACGTCAGCCGACGCTCAGAGCTCGAGGCGTTCCTTGGCTGGCTGATGGGCACCTCCAATCAGTCTTCGCTCACCTCGTTCGAGGATCTATGGACACCGTCGGATTCTGCTGGATCATTCTCTTCGCCGAAGTTGCCGGTCCCGTGATTCCGCGGGCCTGGAATTTGTCCATTCGAATGATTGAGCAAAATCCGACATCCGAGCGAAGACGATCCCGGGACGGACATGACGCGCCCCGGATTTACACACGTTTTGGCCTATAAGCCGGCATTGATCGACCTTGCCGTCTGGCCCCCGCAACAGGACCGCGCCCTGATAGCGTTGCCTCAAAGGAGGAATGCGGAATGGGATGGCTCATTTTTCTGGTCGTGGTGGTTGTGGTGGTAGCTGGCGTGATGTGGGGAAGGAAATACTTCCGCCGGGAGATCGAGCGCGCCAAGCGCATCAATCGGTCGAACAGGAAAGATTGATTTAGCACGATCGGTCCACCAAAGGGACTTCGAATCAGCTCCGGCGCGCCTTACTCAAGGACCGGTACCAGTAGTACGAGTCCTTGGGGGTTCTTTCGAGCGTGTCAAAATCAACGTGCACCAGCCCGAATCGCTGTGAATATCCGGCGGCCCATTCGAAGTTGTCCAGCAGCGTCCAGACGTAGTAACCCAGGAGTTCGACGTCGTGGGCGATCCCGCCAGGGGCCGTGGCCCTCAAGGCCTGACCAAGGTGCGAAGCAAGGTAGCTGATGCGGTCGGCGTCGTGCACCGGACCCCGGGTGTGGTCCGGTTCCGGGAAGCTCGCGCCGCTCTCTGTGATGAAGAGGGGAGGCAGCGCTGCTCCGTACCGGTCTTTCAGCTCCCGCAGCAGGATTCCGAGGTGTTCGGGGGCCACCGGCCAACCAAATCCGGTCGTTTCGTATTCGGGGAAGGCCGCCAGATGGAACGGCAGCTTGGCCATCATGTCCGGGGTGTTCCAGTGTGCGCTTCCGTCGCCGCGGCCCGAAGCCACCTTGATGGGGTAGTAGTAGTTCAAGCCGTAGAAATCCAACGGCTGGTGAATGGTCTTGAGATCCTCGTCCCGGACCTTGCCCAAGGCCCGGAACCAAGGCTTCACTTGTAGTGGCGGCTTCGGGTACCGCCCCAGGAGGATCGGATCGGCATAGACCCGGTTGAAGATGAGGTCGAAGGCCTTGGCCATCAGAACGTCGGCCAAGCGCTTAGTTGCGGGCCGGACTGGCGAATGCACGTTGGCTACGCCGACAGTTCCCGCCACGCCGGCAGCGCGCAGGGCCTGGACGGCCAGGCCGTGCCCCAACAATTGGTGGTGGGCAGCCGGCAAGGCATCGAAAAGCAGCCGCCTGCCGGGAGCGTGGACGCCGAGCGCATATCCCTGCAACGCGACCGAAACGGGTTCGTTCAGGGTGACCCATTGCGCCACGCGGTCACCGAAGCGGTGGGCGGCCGCAGCGGAGTATTCGGCGAACCGTTCCGCCGTCGCCCGGTTCAGCCAGCCGCCGTCGTGCTCCAACGGCAGGGGAGTGTCCCAATGGAACAGGGTCACCATGGGGGAGACCCCGGCGTTCAGGAGCTTGTCTATCAAACGGTCGTAGAAGTCCAGGCCCTGTTGGTTGATGGGTCCCTTGCCGCCGGTTGGATCCGCGGCCAGGAGAGGGAAAACCGGTAGGAATCCACGCCCAGATCCTGCATGAGGGCAATGTCCTCGTCCGTCCGGTTGTAGTGGTCGCAGGCGACTGCGGGGGAGTGCCCGTCGACGATCGCGCCTGGTTTCTCGGCAAATGCATCCCAGCTTGATGGTCCGCGTCCGTCCGCTGAGAGCGAGCCCTCGATCTGAAAGGCAGCCGCAGCGACGCCCAAGGTGAAGTCCGGCCGTATGCGGCCTGCAAGATCCCCCACCGTGGCAGAATCTTGGACAGTCATGACCCCATCATCCCGAGCGCAGGAGCCGATGGCAATGGTCTGCGAGGCCCGATTGGCTTATGCCGGGGAATTCCGGCATACTAGGTGAGTTGTTCAAGCGCTTCTTCGCGTCCCGATCCGGATAATGCCGGGTGTCAGGGTCCAAGCTGAAGCCCAAACATAACCCAGATCCCCAAAGGAAGTCGGACGCGTTTGCGTGGAAATCGCGACACGCCCGACCGCGGGGGTCGGTTACACCGGCAAGTTGAGGAACCCGGATCCCTCCGGATTCAGCTTGTGCGGCGGGTGGTAGTACTACTTCAAATGCTTCGGCAGCCACATACAACACGTAAGTGAACAGGGCAGCCTTTATTCGAGGGCCGCACAGACTGAAAGAGAGTCAGGCGACATGGCGGGACAAAAAATCCGCATCCGGCTGAAGTCATATGACCACGAGGTCATTGATGTTTCAGCGCGGAAGATCGTTGAGACGGTCACGCGCGCAGGCGCAACGGTAGTAGGCCCCGTGCCGCTGCCGACGGAGAAGAACATCTACTGCGTGATCCGCTCTCCCCACAAGTACAAGGACAGCCGTGAGCACTTTGAAATGCGTACTCACAAGCGCCTGATCGACATCATCGACCCCACGCCGAAGGCTGTTGACTCGCTTATGCGTCTCGACCTGCCGGCCGACGTGAACATCGAAATCAAGCTGTAGGGAGGTGCTGAGAAAACTATGACCGCAACCCGTAATGTAAAGGGCCTGCTGGGCACGAAGCTCGGCATGACCCAGGTCTGGGACGAGAACAACAAGCTCATCCCGGTAACTGTCGTCCAGGCTGACTCCAACGTCATCACCCAGCTGCGCAATGCAGAAACTGATGGCTATGTCGCCGTTCAGATCGGCTACGGCCAGATCGATCCCCGCAAGGTCACCAAGCCGCTGGCTGGTCACTTTGAAAAGGCTGGCGTAACTCCTCGCCGCCACGTCGTCGAACTGCGCACTGCAGACGCCGCGTCTTACGAACTGGGCCAGGAGCTTTCTGTTGAGCTCTTCGAAGCCGGTCAGAAGATCGACGTCGTCGGCACCAGCAAGGGTAAGGGCTTCGCCGGTGTTATGAAGCGTCACGGCTTCCACGGTGTTGGAGCCTCCCACGGTGCGCACAAGAACCACCGCAAGCCCGGTTCCATCGGTGGCGCATCCACCCCGAGCCGCGTCTTCAAGGGTCTGAAAATGGCCGGTCGCATGGGCGCAGAACGTCACACCACGCTGAACCTCACGGTTCACGCTGTTGACGCCGAGAAGTCGCTGCTCCTTATCAAGGGTGCCGTCCCCGGCGCCCGCGGCCAGGTCGTCCTCGTACGCACCGCCGTGAAGGGAGCCTAGTTAGATGACTAGCACTGTCAAGGTAGACCTGCCTGCAGAGATCTTCGACGTCCAGACCAACGTGCCGCTGCTGCACCAGGTCGTCGTCGCACAGCTCGCTGCTGCTCGCCAGGGTACCCACAAGACCAAGACCCGCGCCGAAGTTTCCGGTGCAGGCCGCAAGCCGTTCAAGCAGAAGGGCACCGGCCGCGCCCGTCAGGGTTCGATCCGTGCTCCTCACATGACCGGTGGTGGCGTTGTCCACGGCCCGACACCGCGTGACTACAGCCAGCGGACCCCCAAGAAGATGAAGGCTGCCGCACTGCGTGGCGCCCTGTCCGACCGCGCCCGTAACGGCCGCATCCACGTCGTTGCTGAACTGGTCGCCGGCCCCAAGCCGTCCTCCAAGGAAGCACTGGCCGCGTTGCGCGCAGTTTCCGAGCGCAGGAACCTGCTCGTTGTTATCGAGCGCGCCAACGATGTTGCTGCACTTTCCGTGCGCAACCTCACGGATGTTCACGTTCTGTACGCAGACCAGTTGAACACCTACGACGTGCTGGTTTCCGACGACGTTGTCTTCACCAAGGCTGCGTTCGAGGCTTTCATCGCTGACAAGGCAAAGAACGAGGAGGATGCCAAGTGAGTGCAGCCACCATCAAAGACCCGCGCGACGTCGTCATTGCACCCGTCGTTTCGGAAAAGAGCTACGGCCTGATCGATGAGGGCAAGTACACCTTCCTGGTGGACCCCCGCTCGAACAAGACCGAGATCAAGCTGGCCGTGGAGAAGATTTTCTCCGTCAAGGTCGAATCGATCAACACCATCAACCGTGCCGGTAAGCGCAAGCGCACCAAATTCGGCTGGGGACAGCGCAAGAGCACCAAGCGTGCAATTGTCACCCTCAAAGAAGGCACAATCGACATCTTCGGCGGTCCGCTCGCGTAGCGGAGACCACTTTAACGAGGAAATGAATTATGGGAATCCGTAAATACAAGCCGACTACCCCGGGCCGTCGCGGCTCGAGCGTAGCCGACTTCTCCGAAATCACGCGATCGACTCCGGAAAAGTCGTTGCTGCGTCCGCTGCACAAGACTGGCGGCCGTAACAACACCGGTAAGATCACTACCCGTCACAAGGGTGGTGGCCACAAGCGCCAGTACCGTCTGATCGACTTCCGTCGCCACGACAAAGACGGCGTCAACGCCCGCGTTGCCGAAATCGAGTACGATCCGAACCGTACGGCTCGCATCGCCCTCCTGCACTACGTTGATGGCACCAAGCGTTACATCATCGCCCCGAACAAGCTGTCCCAGGGTGACTTCGTCGAGGCTGGCCCCGACGCTGACATCAAGCCGGGCAACAACTTGCCGCTGCGCAACATCCCGGTTGGTACCACCATCCACGCAGTTGAACTGCGTCCGGGTGGCGGCGCCAAGATGGCCCGTTCCGCAGGTGCTTCGGTTCAGCTCGTCGCCAAGGAAGGCCGTTTCGCCCAGCTGCGTCTGCCCTCCGGTGAAATCCGCAACGTTGACGTGCGCTGCCGCGCAACCGTCGGCGAGGTCGGCAACGCCGAGCAGTCGAACATCAACTGGGGCAAGGCGGGCCGTATGCGCTGGAAGGGCGTTCGCCCGACCGTCCGTGGTGTCGCCATGAACCCGGTCGATCACCCGCACGGTGGTGGTGAAGGTAAGACTTCCGGTGGACGTCACCCGGTCAACCCGAACGGTAAGCGTGAAGGCCGCACCCGCCGCCCCAACAAAGAGAGCGACAAGCTTATTGTTCGTCGCCGCCGTACTGGCAAGAACAAGCGATAGGAGCCTGGACACATGCCACGCAGCCTGAAAAAAGGTCCTTTCGTAGACCAGCACCTCTTTGTGAAGGTCGCCAGGGAAAACGAAAAGGGCACCAAGAACGTCATCAAGACCTGGTCCCGCCGTTCGATGATCGTCCCGGACATGCTGGGTCACACGATTGCCGTTCACGACGGACGCAAGCACATTCCGGTGTTTGTCACTGAGTCGATGGTCGGGCACAAGCTCGGCGAATTCGCTCCCACGCGGACATTCCGCGGCCATGTCAAGGACGACCGTAAGGGCAAGCGCCGCTAAGGCGCTGGCTCTACGGCTTAGACGAGAGAAGGAAAGCAATGGAAGCCAAGGCTATTGCGCGTCACATCCGCGTAACGCCTATGAAGGCCCGGCGCGTCGTCAACCTTGTTCGTGGTAAGCAAGCGAATGAGGCTCTGGCAATTCTGAAGTTCGCCGAACAGGCAGCTTCGGAGCCGGTATTCAAGGTAGTTCAGTCGGCAATGGCAAACGCACGGGTCCTCGCGGACCGCGACGGTGTTGCCTTTGACGAGGGAGACCTCTACATCAGCGAAGCGTTTGTTGATGAAGGCCCGACCATGAAGCGGTTCCAGCCGCGTGCTCAGGGTCGCGCATTTCAGATCAAGAAGCGCACGAGCCACATCACCGTGGTAGTCGCTACCCCGGAGAAAGAGGAGGCTCGCTAAGTGGGACAGAAAGTAAACCCGCACGGGTTCCGACTCGGCATCACCACCGATCACGTATCGCACTGGTTTGCTGACAGTACCAAGGCTGGCCAGCGGTACAAGGACTTCGTTCGCGAAGACATCCGCATCCGCCAGCTCATGTCCACGGGCATGGAGCGCGCTGGTATCGCCAAGGTCGAAATCGAGCGCACCCGTGACCGTGTCCGCGTGGACATCCACACGGCTCGCCCGGGTATCGTCATCGGCCGCCGCGGCGCAGAAGCGGACCGCATTCGCGGCGAGCTCGAAAAGCTCACCGGCAAGCAGGTCCAGCTGAACATCCTCGAGGTCAAGAACCCCGAGATGGAAGCCCAGCTTGTTGCCCAGGGCGTTGCTGAGCAGCTGACTTCCCGCGTGGCTTTCCGCCGTGCGATGAAGAAGGCCATGCAGTCCGCACAGCGTGCGGGTGCCAAGGGTATCCGTATTGCTTGCTCCGGTCGACTGGGTGGCGCAGAAATGTCCCGCTCGGAGTTCTACCGCGAAGGCCGTGTGCCCCTGCACACCCTGCGTGCGAACATCGACTACGGCTTCTACGAGGCCAAGACCACCTTCGGCCGCATCGGCGTGAAGGTCTGGATCTACAAGGGCGACGTCACCGCCAAGGAACTGGCTCAGCAGGCAGCTGCTGCTCCGTCCCGCGGCCGCGGTCCCAGCGACCGCCCGGGCCGCCCGGGTGGCGCCGACCGTGGTGACCGCCGTCGTCGTACCGACCGTCCGGCAGCCGACGCAGCACCTGTTGCTGCAGAGGCTCCGGCAGCTGAAGCTGCTGCTCCCGCGGCAGAAGGAGGACAGGCTTAAATGCTTATCCCACGTCGAGTCAAGCACCGTAAGCAGCACCACCCGGGTCGTTCCGGCGCTGCAACGGGCGGCACCAAGGTCACTTTCGGTGAGTACGGCATCCAGGCGCTGAGCCCGGCCTACGTCACGAACCGTCAGATCGAGTCTGCCCGTATCGCGATGACCCGCCACATCAAGCGTGGCGGCAAGGTCTGGATCAACATTTATCCGGACCGTCCGCTGACGAAGAAGCCGGCCGAAACCCGCATGGGTTCCGGTAAGGGTTCTCCGGAATGGTGGGTCGCAAACGTCAAGCCGGGCCGGGTTCTCTTTGAGATCGCCGGTGTCGAAGAATCGGTTGCTCGCGAGGCACTGCGCCTGGCAATCCACAAGCTCCCGTTGAAGGCACGCATTCTGCGTCGCGAAGGTGGTGAATAGAAATGGCAGTAGGATCCAAGGAACTTGCATCCGCACAGCTGGACGGTTTCGACAACGAGCGACTCGTTGAAGAACTCCGCAAGGCCAAGGAAGAGCTGTTCAACCTGCGTTTCCAGTCCGCCACCGGTCAGCTGGAGAACCACGGTCGTCTGCGCGCGGTAAAGAAGGACATCGCACGCATCTACACCGTTCTCCGTGAGCGCGAGCTGGGCATTCGTGCCGAGGTTGCCGCACCGGTTGTGGAAGCCAAGGAAGAAAAGAAGTCCAAGAAGGCAGAAGCCAAGGCTGAAAAGCCCGAAGCCGAGGCTGGAGAGGACGCCAAGTGAGCGAACAGAAGGAAACTGTGACGGAAGCAGCAGCCAGCGCTGAACAGCGCGGTTACCGTAAGACGCGTCGCGGCTACGTTGTCTCTGACAAGATGGAAAAGACCATCGTTGTTCAGGTTGAAGACCGCGTGAAGCACGCTCTGTACGGCAAGGTCATTCGCCGCACCTCGAAGATCAAGGCTCACGACGAACAGAACACCGCCGGCATCGGCGACCTCGTTCTGATCTCGGAGACCCGCCCGCTGTCCGCTACAAAGCGGTGGCGCCTGGTCGAGATCCTCGAAAAGGCTAAGTAATCCCGCGCCGGGCTTTGTCCGGCAGCGATATGGATTGGTGGGAGGGCCCGCATTCCGGAAGGAATGCGGGCCTTTCCGCGTTTCGGTCCTAGGCGCAAAACGTGCTAGGATATTGAGTTTGTATGGCGCCAGTTGTGCGTCAACAACCACCTCGTAAACAATCGTGCCGCGGCATACTGCCCCGCGCAGTTATTTCCGCAAGGGAAGCTGATGCTGGCGGCACGGGAGTTTAGGCCTGCTCTGGCAAAATCCAGGCAGGTCAAGAGACACCCCGATCAACCGTTCCGCAAGGCTCATTCCGTATGCTCCATTTCGGTCTGAGAACCGGCGCGACGCAAGGAGTAAAAATTGATTCAGCAGGAGTCGCGACTGAAGGTCGCCGACAACACGGGTGCTAAGGAAATCCTTACCATTCGCGTTCTCGGTGGATCCGGCCGTCGCTACGCAGGCATTGGCGACGTCATTGTCGCAACCGTCAAGGACGCTATCCCGGGCGGCAACGTAAAGAAGGGTGACGTCGTCAAGGCTGTCATCGTTCGTACCAAGAAGGAACGCCGCCGTGCGGATGGTTCCTACATCAAGTTTGACGAGAACGCAGCTGTGATTCTGAAGAACGACGGCGACCCCCGCGGTACCCGTATCTTCGGCCCGGTTGGTCGTGAACTCCGTGACAAGAAGTTCATGAAGATCGTCTCCCTGGCCCCGGAGGTGCTTTAGTCCATGGCTAAAATCAAGAAGGGTGACCTCGTTCAGGTCATCACCGGAGCCAAGCAGGAGCGCGGCGGCGACCGCGGCAAGCAGGGTAAGGTTTTGCGCGTTTACCCGGATGCCAACCGCGTTCTGGTAGAAGGCATCAACCGAGTCACCAAGCACACCAAGGTCGGTCAGTCGCAGCGCGGCACCAAGACCGGTGGCATCGAGGTCGTTGAGGCCCCGATCCACGTCTCCAACGTTGCTCTTGTTGACCCCTCGACCAAGAAGCCGACCCGCGTCGGTTTCCGTCTCGAGACCGTTGATAAGGACGGCGTCTCCAAGACCGTCCGTGTCCGCGTGTCCAAGGCATCCGGGAAGGACATCTAATGACTGAGACTCTCGAGACTCCAGCGAAGATCGTTCCGCGTCTGAAGACGAAGTACGCCGATTCCATCAAGCAGACCCTGGTTGAGGAATTCAAGTACGAGAACGTGAACCAGGTTCCCCGCCTGGTGAAGGTTGTTGTGAACATGGGTGTTGGAGATGCCGCCAAGGACTCCAAGCTGATCGACGGCGCTGTCCGCGACCTCACCCTGATCACCGGCCAGAAGCCGCAGGTAACCAAGGCCCGCAAGTCCATCGCCCAGTTCAAGCTGCGCGAAGGCATGCCCATCGGTGCACACGCAACTCTGCGTGGGGACCGTATGTGGGAATTCGTGGACCGCCTCGTGTCCCTCGCCCTGCCCCGTATCCGCGACTTCCGCGGCCTCAACGGCAAGCAGTTCGACGGCAACGGCAACTACACCTTCGGTTTGACCGAGCAGGTTATGTTCCACGAAATCGACCAGGACTCCATCGACCGCGTTCGCGGCATGGACATCACGGTTGTCACCACTGCAAAGACCGATGACGAAGGCCGTGCGCTGCTCAAGGCACTTGGCTTCCCGTTCAAATCCGAAGACTAATAACTACGTAGTAGGTCCGGCCGCGGCTGCTTTGTAGCCAACGCGGAAACCATTACGAGGAAGGGCAAGAGCCCAAAATGACTATGACAGATCCTGTCGCAGACATGCTTACGCGTCTGCGCAACGCCAACTCGGCATACCACGACACCGTGAGCATGCCGTACAGCAAGCTCAAGGCACGCGTTGCCGACATCCTGAAGGCAGAAGGCTACATTGCTGCCTGGAAGGAAGAGGAAGCCGAAGTCGGCAAGAAGCTGACCATCGACCTCAAGTTCGGTCCGAACCGCGAGCGTTCGATTGCTGGTGTCCGCCGCATTTCCAAGCCTGGTCTCCGCGTTTACGCGAAGTCCACCAACCTGCCTCACGTGCTGGGTGGCCTGGGTATCGCAATCCTGTCCACCTCTTCCGGCCTCCTGACTGACAAGCAGGCCGGCAAGAAGGGCGTGGGCGGCGAAGTCCTCGCGTACGTCTGGTAACGGGAAAGGAAGAGAATAATGTCACGTATTGGACGTCTCCCCATCACCGTTCCTGCCGGCGTTGAAGTTAAGGTTGATGGCTCTGTCATCAACGTCAAGGGCACCAAAGGCGAGCTGAGCCACACTGTAGCCAGCCCGATCGAGGTCACCCTGGACGAAAGCACCTTGACTGTCACCCGCCCGAACGACGAGCGCGCTTCGCGTTCCCTGCACGGCCTGACCCGCACCCTGATCGCCAACATGATCGAGGGCGTCACCAAGGGCTACGAAAAGAAGCTTGAAATCGTTGGTACCGGTTACCGCGTTCAGGCCAAGGGTTCTGACCTTGAGTTCGCTCTCGGCTACAGCCACCCGGTCAATGTCTCCGCTCCCGAAGGCATCACCTTCACGGTGGAGGGGCCGACCAAGCTCTCCGTCGCTGGTATCTCCAAGCAGCAGGTCGGCGAGGTTGCTGCCAACATTCGCAAGCTGCGCAAGCCCGACCCCTATAAGGGCAAGGGTGTCCGTTACGCCGGCGAAGTTATCCGCCGCAAGGTCGGAAAGGCTGGTAAGTAAACCATGGCCATCGCAATTAACAAGAAGCGGTCGAACAAGAGCAAGTCTGCTGCACGCAGCCGTCGCCAGCTTCGTATCCGCAAGCGCATCACCGGCACGGCTGCTCGTCCTCGTCTGGTCGTCAACCGCTCCGCACGCCACATCTTCGTCCAGGTTGTCGATGACAGCAAGGGTGTAACCGTGGCTTACGCTTCCACTTTGGAAGCTGACCTTCGTGCATTCGACGGCGACAAGACTGCCAAGGCCAAGCGCGTCGGCGAGCTCGTTGCCGGCCGTGCCAAGGCTGCAGGCATCGAAGCTGTTGTCTTTGACCGCGGTGGTAACAAGTACCACGGCCGGATCGCCGCCGTCGCTGACGGCGCACGTGAAGGTGGGCTGGCACTGTGACCGTTGAGAATAACGAAAAGGACATTCAGGTGACTGAAGCTGCAGCTGCTGAGGCAACTGAGACTGCTGCTGCCACCGACGACCGCCGCGGCGGCCGTCGTGGCGAGCGTGGTGACCGTGGCCAGGGCCGCGGCGACCGTGGTGGCCGTGGTGGCCGCGACGGCGGTCGCGAGGCCGAGAAGAGCCAGTTCGTAGAGCGCGTTGTAACCATCAACCGTGTTGCCAAGGTCGTCAAGGGTGGTCGTCGCTTCAGCTTCACCGCGCTCGTCGTCGTCGGTGACGGCAACGGCCTGGTCGGCGTTGGCTATGGCAAGGCCAAGGAAGTTCCGGCAGCTATCGCAAAGGGCGTTGAAGAGGCTAAGAAGTCCTTCTTCCGCGTTCCCCGCGTTGGCAGCACCATCCCGCACCGCGTGCAGGGTGAGGCCGCAGCAGGCGTTGTCATGCTGCGTCCGGCTTCCCCGGGTACCGGTGTTATCGCCGGTGGTCCGGTCCGCGCGGTACTGGAATGCGTCGGTATCCACGACGTTCTCTCCAAGTCGCTCGGTTCCTCGAACGCCATCAACATCGTTCACGCGACTGTTGACGCCCTGAAGCGACTGGAAGAGCCCGCTTCCGTGGCAGCCCGCCGTGGCCTGCCGCTGGACGAGGTTGCTCCTGCTGCTCTGGTGCGCGCACTCCAGAACCAGAAGGCAGGTGTCTAGTCATGGCTAAGAACCTGACTCCCTCCGACGCTCAGTTGGAGATCACCCAGATCAAGGGCGTCATCGGCGCCAAGCAGAACCAGCGTGAGACCCTGCGGTCCCTCGGCCTCAAGCGCATCGGACACACTGTTGTCCGTAGCGCTGATGCCGTAACCGTTGGAATGCTCAACACGGTTCCGCACCTCGTGAATGTAGAGGAGGCGAAGTAATGGCTGAGAACAAAACCGCCGCAGAGGCTGCCGACAAGCAGAACACTCTGAAGGTCCACCACCTGCGTCCCGCCCCCGGTGCCAAGACTGCCAAGACCCGTGTTGGTCGTGGTGAAGGCTCCAAGGGTAAGACCGCCGGTCGCGGTACCAAGGGTACGAAGGCCCGCTACCAGGTCAAGGCTGGCTTTGCCGGCGGCCAGCTGCCGCTGCACATGCGCCTGCCGAAGCTTCGCGGCTTCAAGAACCCGTTCCGGGTTGAGTTCCAGGTTGTAAACCTGGACAAGCTCAACGAGCTGTTCCCGGAAGGTGGCGCTGTCACCGTCGAGTCCCTGGTTGAGAAGGGTGCCGTTCGCAAGAACCAGCCCGTCAAGGTGCTGGGCACCGGCGACATCACCGTCAAGGTTGACGTTACCGCCCACGCTTTCTCCTCCAGCGCAGCTGAGAAGATCGCAGCAGCAGGCGGAACCACCACTGCCCTCTAAAGGGCTCTGGGGCTATCGCCCGCTGTGAAAAGACTCCCGGTGCGGAGGGCTTCGGCCCACCGCGCCGGGAGTTTTTTCCTATGGCGCGCACCCCTCGATTGTTCGCATGGCGCATCAAACCGTTAGACTCGGGTGTTGGGTTTCAATGACCCCTTTCGACACCCTTGGACTTTTAACTCAGGAGGACGCTTGCTAAGCGCATTCGGCCGGGCATTTCGTACGCCTGATCTGCGACGCAAGTTGTTGTTCACGCTGGGAATCATCACAATCTTCCGCTTGGGAGCTTTTATCCCCTCGCCTGGTGTGAGCTACCAAAATGTTCAGCAATGTTTGTCAAGCAATCAGGACCAGGGCGGCCTCTACCAGCTCGTCAACCTGTTCAGCGGTGGTGCACTGCTGCAGGTTTCGATCTTTGCCCTGGGGATCATGCCGTACATCACGGCCAGCATCATCGTGCAGCTGCTCCGCGTGGTCATTCCGCGGTTCCAGGAGCTGTATGACGAAGGTGCCTCGGGCCAGTCGAAGCTGACGCAGTACACGCGTTATCTGACCATTGCGCTGGGCCTGCTGAATGCCACCACTTTGGTGTCCCTGGCACGCTCCGGCCAGCTGCTGCCCAACTGCCAGCTGCCGATCATCCCCGACAAGAGCATCATCGCCACGATTCTTGTGGTCATCACCTTGACGGCCGGTACAGGCCTCATCATGTGGATGGGCGAACTGGTTACCGAGAAGGGCGTGGGCAACGGCATGTCGTTGCTCATCTTCACCTCCATCGCTGCCGGCTTCCCGACCTCGCTTGGGGCCATCTGGAACTCCAAGGGACCGGGCACCTTCTTCACGGTATTGGCGATCGGCCTCGTGACGGTCGCACTCGTAGTCTTCGTGGAGCAGTCCCAGCGGCGCATTCCGGTCCAGTATGCCAAGCGTATGATCGGCCGGCGCACCGTGGGCGGCACCAGCACCTACATCCCCATCAAGGTGAACATGGCCGGCGTCGTGCCCGTCATCTTTGCTTCCTCCATGCTCTACCTGCCCGGGCTGATTGCGCAGTTCAACCAGCCGAAGGCCGGAGAGTCCATCGCCCCGTGGGTTGAGTGGATCAACAACAACCTCACCAAGGGCGACCACCCCATCTACATGGCGTTGTACTTCGTCATGATTGTGTTCTTCACCTACTTCTACGTCGCGATCACCTTCAACCCTGAAGAGGTCTCGGACAACATGAAGAAGTACGGCGGGTTCATTCCGGGCATCCGGGCGGGTAAACCGACCGCGGACTACCTGCAGTACGTGCTTTCCAGGATCACCCTCCCCGGCGCCTTTTACCTGGGCTTCGTGGCGTTGATTCCGCTGGTCGCACTCGTCCTGATCGGCGCCAACCAGAACTTCCCGTTCGGTGGTACGTCAATTCTGATCATGGTGGGTGTGGGCCTGGAAACCGTCAAGCAGATTGATGCGCAGCTACAACAACGTCACTACGAAGGGCTTTTGCGATGACGAGAATGCTGATCATTGGACCCCCGGGTTCGGGCAAGGGAACCCAGGCTGAGCGGATTTCCGGGCGCTTGGGCGTAGTCCCCATTTCCACGGGCGACATCTTCCGTGCAAACGTCAAGGGCGAAACCCCGCTGGGTATCGAAGCCAAGAAGTACATGGACGCCGGCGATTTCGTTCCGGACAGCGTCACCAACAAGATGGTCCGTGACCGCCTGAGCGAGAGCGACGTCGAGAACGGCTTCCTGCTCGACGGATACCCGCGCACCACCGCCCAGGTGGAATACCTGGACCGGATCCTCGCCGACACGGAAGAGAAGCTCGACGTCGTGCTTCAGCTGACGGCCGACGACGAGGAACTTGTTAAACGCTTGCTGGGCCGTGCGAAGGAGACCGGGCGCTCGGATGACAACGAAGGTGTCATCCGCCACCGCCTGGACCTCTACCACGAGCAGACCGAGGCCGTCGTGGCCAAGTATGCCGAACGCGGCATCCTGACCCAGGTCGATGGCATTGGCGGCATCGACGAGGTCACGGATCGCGTCCTGTTGGCCATCGAGGCGGCCAAGGCGGTCTAGTCGCCGCACGACTGTTGAAAAGGGTGTGTCCCGCGCCGGAGTGAACTGCTCCGCGCGCGGGACACGCCCTTTTCTGTTCCCTTTCTGTGGGCCCGGGGCCCGGGGCCCGGGACCCCAGACCGTTCCAGGGACCGTTCCGGGGCGTTCGCAGCTCCGGTTTCGGGCAGGACCGCCGATGCGGGAAAATAAGAGACCAAAGGGTGATCTGGTTCCGCAGCCCACCACAAGCAGCACACGACAAGAGGAGACCATGGCGTTCGGCCAGCCCCGCATCGAATACAAGACCAATGAGCAAATGCGCAAGATGCACGAGGCCGGATTGGTCCTCAGCAGAGCGCTCGACGCGGCCGTTGCGGCTGCGAAACCGGGCGTGACCACGCGTGAGATCGACGCCGTGTTCGCCGCGGTCCTCATCGACGCTGGAGCGAAGTCGAATTTCCTCGGATACCACGGCTTCCCGGCCACCATCTGCACGTCCGTCAACGAGGAAGTGGTCCACGGCATCCCCGGTGACCGGGCCCTCCAGGACGGGGACATCATTTCGATTGATGGCGGAGCGATCGTCGATGGTTGGCACTCCGACTCCGCGCGCACCGTGATAGTCGGGGCGGCCGATCCTGAAGACCAGCGGCTCTCGGATGTCACCCAGGCCGCAATGTGGCGTGGAATTGCAGCCTTGGCCAAGGGCAAGTTCGTGGGCGACATCGGCAACGCCGTGGATGACTACGTCTCCTCCGTCCCGGGAAAGCCTCTGGGCATCCTGGAAGACTACGTAGGCCACGGGATCGGTTCCGAGATGCACATGGCTCCTGATGTGTTGAACTATCGCACCACGCACCGCGGCCCGAAGATCAGGCCGGGACTGTGCCTTGCGATCGAACCCATGCTCGTCCGCGGCGGCATCGAAACAGCAACCCTCGACGACGACTGGACCGTGGTGACCACCGACGGCAAGCGTTCGTGCCAGTGGGAGCACTCGGTGGCCGTCCACGAAAAGGGCATCTGGGTGCTTTCCGCGCCCGACGGCGGTGCAGAGCAGCTGGTGCCGCTCGGCGTCGTTCCCGTTCCGATTCCCTGACGCCCACGCAGGCAACCGATACAGAAAATCCCTGGCGACACCGGAATTCGGGTGTCGCCAGGGATTCTGCGTATCAGGGGAGTTTGGCTAGCTCTTGAGCTTGGGCTTCACGTCCTTGGTGTAAATGCCATCGAGGGTTGTCTTGAGGTCCGTCATGGTGGCCTTCACGTCGCCCTGCTGGGTGAGGATCTTCGCGGCAGCCTTGGCCATCTCCTGATCTGCACCGGGCAGGAACACGCGGGCGTTGTCCTGCACCTTGGTCACGGCGAGCTGGTCCATGGCCGTCTTGATTTGGGGAGTCTTGGCGAGGACTGCCGTCATGTCCGCCGAGACGCGCGTGGGCATGTACCCGGTCGCAGCCGAGAATGCCGCGGTGTTCTCCGGCTCGGTCATGAATTTCAGGAAGGTGGCAGCCGCGAGCTGGACTTCCTTGCTCACACCGCTGGGAATCCCGAGTCCGGCGCCGCCGGTGGGGCAGACGTTGGTCTCGGCCTTGGGGCCGCCCGGCAGGAAGCCGACGCCGACGTTGAACTTGGCGGACTTCAGCACGCCCAGCAGGTCCCCGGTGGAGGAGATCGTCGTGGACGTGATGCCTGCGGAGAAGTCGTCCGCGGCGTTCTTGGAGGAGACACCGGCCCACTTGTCTTTGTAGATGGAGTCCTGGGCCCACTGCAGGGCCGTGACGGACTCGGTGGAATCGCAGTTGAAGGTCCAGCCGTTGGACCAGCTGCCGCCCCAGCCCCACAGGTTGTTCTGCAGGGTCCAGCCGGCGTATCCGGCAAGGGCCGGGTAGATGTAGGCGTACTTCGCGCCCGAGCTGGCCTGGAGCTTGGGGGCCCACTCGGCGAACTCCTGCCAGGTCTTGGGTGCCCGGTCCGGAAGGCCGGCTGCCTTGAAGTGGTCCTTGTTGTAGTAGAAGAGCGGGGTGGAGCGGCCGTAGGGGAGCGCCCACTGCTTGTTGGCGTATTGGTAGTCCGCTACGAGGGACTTCTGGAAGTCGTCGATTTTGACGTCCAGCTGCTTGATGAGTCCGTCCAACGGAATGATGTTGCCGTTGGTGTAGTAGCGGAACCACCAGACGTCGGAGAGCACGACGAGGCCGGGGAGGGCCGACTTCGCGGCCTGCGAGGTCTGGAACTTCTGGGCGATTTCCTCGTAGTTGGCGCCCGCCGTCACGAGGTTAACCTTGATGTCCGGGAACTTCGCCTGGAACTTGTCGATGATGGATTGCTCGACGGCCTGGGACTGCCCGGGGTGGCTGGTCCAAAAGTCGAACGAGCCGGCCGGCTTGACGCCCGTGAAGTCGATGTCTGAAGGGCTGCTGCTCGCTGCGCTGCCGCTGGTGGACGGACCGCCGCACGCTGCCAGGGCGGCGGCGCCGACTCCAAGTCCGGCGAGCCCCAGGAAGTTTCTACGATCAAGATTCATTGCCATGGTTGGTCCTCTCAAGGATGCAAAAGGTGGTGATGGGGTTGTGGAAGGTGCGGTCTTGCTAGCCGGTGACGCTGCCCTGGGTGAGCCCGGCAACGATGTAGCGTTGCAACGCTGCGAAGACCAGGAGGATGGGGATGATCACCAGCACGGCCCCGGCCATCAGGATCCCCCAGCCGGCGCCGTTCCCTTCAGAGTTCTGAAGCAGGGTCAGGCCAACGGGGAGGGTCATGGTTTCCGGCCGGTCCGTAATGATCAGGGGCCAGATGTAGTCGTTCCATTCGCTGACCACGGTGACGAGGGCGACGGTGGCGATGGAGGGGAGCGACACGGGGACGACTACTTGCCACAGCCTGCGCCAATGGCCCGCGCCGTCGATTTCCGCGGCTTCGAGGATGGACCCCGGAAGCGTCTTGAAATGCTGGCGGAGGAGGAAAGTTCCAAAGGCGGTGCCAAGTCCCGGAAGAATAATTCCCCACAGGGTGTTCTTCCCGCCGATTCCCGCGATCAGGATGTAGTTGGGGAGGATCGACACTTGCGGCGGCACCATCAGGGCCACGAGGATCACGACGAAGATGACGCTCTTGAACGGGAAACGGACAAAAACCAGGGCGTATGCCGTCAGGATGGCCAGGATCACCTTCACCGTGGAACCGACCACGGTGACGATCAGGCTGTTCAGGAAGAACCGTGCGAACGGCACTGTGGTCATGGCCGTGTGGTAGTTCTCCAGGTTCAGGCCCTGCGGCAGGATCTTGAGATCCGTCGTGACGATCTCGCCGGGCTGCTTGAAGGAACTCAACAACATCCACAACAGCGGCAGGACCACCACGAGCGTGGCCACGATCAGCGGGATGTAGCCTCCGGCCAGTGTCTGGACGAGGTTTGCGCGGGAGAACGGCTTGTCACGCCGAGCCGGGAGCTCCGGACCGGCGTCGGGAGCTTTCAGGGTCCCGACGCCGCTTGCGGGGTTGGGGCTGACGGGAGAGAGCGTGCTCATGAGTAGTGCACCTTCCGTTCGACGAACCGCAACTGGAGCACGGTGATGATGAGCAGGATGGCGAAGAGCACCACTGAGATGGCGGCCGAGTAGCCGGCTCGGTTGTAGGCGCCGAAGGCCTGCAGATAGGCCTCGTAGATCAGCGTGCTGGTGCCGTTGCCCAGCGGAGTCATGATGCGGATCAGGTCGAAGGCCTGCAGCGAGCTGATCATCGTGGTGATCAGGAGAAAGAACGTGGTGGGCGAGAGCAGGGGAACGGAAATGCTCATGAAGCGGCGGAAGCCGTTGGCTCCGTCCAGGGAAGCGGCCTCCATGACGTCCTTCGGGAGCGACTGGAGCCCGGCGAGGTACACGACGGCGCAGTAGCCCAGGTTCTTCCAGACGTAGACGATGATGACCATCACGAGGGAGAGCTGCGGATCGTTGATCCACTGGGGGCTTTGCTGGCCGATGCCCCGGAGCAGCCATGACAGCACGCCGTATCCGGGGTCGAAGATGAACAGCCATACGAGGCCAACGCCTACGCCGCTGAGGACGTAGGGGGCGAAGACGGCTGAGCGCGCAAATGTGGTGCCGCGGACCTTCGCGTTCAAGGCCAGGGCCACCAAGAGGCCCAGCACCATGGAACCGCCGACGGTGACCACGGTGAAGATGAGCGTGGTGCCAAGCACTTGCGGGGCGTCGGAGCTGGTGAAGAAGTTGACGTAGTTGTCGAAGCCCACAACGGTGGCCGAGGTGGAGCCCAAGGTCCAGTCAAGGGTCGAGTAATACATGTTGTTGATCAACGGCAGATACGTGAACACCGCGATCAGCGCCAAGTTCGGCAAGGCCAGTGCCAGAAACACGAAGAAGTCGCGTCGGGTTCGGCCGGACCAGCGTCCCCGGCGCTGAGGGGCCGGGACAGCCTGCGCGGTGGCCGCGGGGCTGCCTGTCAGTTGTCTTGTCATGGGAGGTCTCTAACGGTTCGCAGATATCGGGGCGCGCCGGACTCGAACTGTTGGGTCAAGGGGGCGGCTAGTTTTACCTCACCACACGGGAACACCTGTCAAGTCAAAAAAGGGGGCGTTCGCGGGATTGTTGGACAAGCCTTTTGCGCTCGTTTACTCGATGTTTCGTGGCGCATGGGCCCGTGTTCACATTCGAGGCACGACTACCGTTTGTGGGCGAGGAGCAGAATAGGCACATGACTTCCAAGATCACTGATGTGTCAGGAATCCGGGTGGGACATGTCCAGCGGATCGGCGATGGCTGGCTGAGCGGGGTGACCGTTGTCCTTCCGCCGCCGGGGACGGTGGGATCGGTGGACGTCCGGGGCGGCGGACCGGGCACGCACGAGACGGACGCGCTCGACCCCACCACCCTGGTGCCCACGGTCGACGCGGTAGTGCTCACCGGCGGGAGTGCCTTCGGTTTGGTCACGGCCCACGGTGCCCAGCGGTGGTGCGAAGAGCAAGGGCGCGGTTTCGCCGTGCCTGGGGGAGTGGTGCCGATCGTTCCGGCCGCGGCGATCTTCGATTTGGGTCGCGGCGGTGACTTCGCCGCCCGCCCCGACGAAGCCATGGGATACGAAGCGGCTGTTGCGGCTGGGGCCTCCAGCGAGCACGCCGACGTCGGGCGTGGAAACATCGGTGCCGGTACCGGTGCAGTGATTGGGCGCGGCGCGTTCAAAGGGGGAGTGGGCACCTCGTCCATCACCTTGGACAGCGGCGTGGTGGTGGGCGCGCTCGCAGTGGTCAATGCGCTTGGGATGCCTTTCGGCACATCGTCCCGGCGGACGGAATCGGGCGGCCCCGAACCGGTGGGGCCGCCGGCGCTGAACACCACGCTTGTCGTCGTCGCCACCAACGCGCTCCTCGACCCCGCCGAATGCAAGCGCACCGCGAGTGCCGCACACGCCGGCCTCGCCCGGGCGCTGAATCCTTCCCATACCCTCGCCGACGGCGACACCGTGTTCGCGCTGGCGACAGGCGCCGTCGGGCTTGACCGCAGTTCGGAACAAGCAAGGCAGGTTTCGCTCATTACCCTGCAAAGCGCGGCGGCAGACGCCGTCCGCCTGGCTGTCCTCGACGGTGTCGCGGCTGCGGAATCCATCACGACGGCGGCAGGCACGTTCGCTGCCTACGGCGCGGTTTAGCGGGATACAAGGGGTTCCGCGGTCCGCGGAAGGGTGACACCGTGCCGGTATCTGCGCTAGCATGGGCGGATTTAACTTTCGCGCCATCTTGGCGTAGAGTTGTTTGTTGGTTGTCTCCACAGCCACGCCCATTTAACAGGTCGCGAGTCCTGCTTCGTGGAGTGGCAAGAGCCGGACGGCCAAACAAACAAAAAACGTCCGCAGATTTTCCGGTGCCTAACCGGAGGGCTGCGGCAAACAACAGTTAGCGGAGGATATGGCCAAGAAGGACGGGGTCATTGAGATCGAGGGCGTTGTGACTGAGGCACTGCCCAACGCGATGTTTCGCGTTGAGCTCACCAACAAGCACATCGTTCTTGCACATATCTCGGGGAAGATGCGACAGCACTACATCAGGATTCTCCCTGAGGACCGCGTAGTGGTGGAGCTAAGCCCTTACGACCTCACACGTGGTCGCATCGTCTACCGCTACAAGTAATTGCTGTGCGGCAACCTCGGGAAAACGAAAACCTAGGTAAAGCCGCTTCAGCTGACCAACTGCAACACGCAAAGGAACGCCATGAAGGTCAAGCCGAGCGTTAAGCAGATCTGCGACAAGTGCAAAGTGATCCGCCGTAATGGCCGGGTCATGGTGATCTGCGAGAACCCGCGCCACAAGCAGCGCCAGGGCTAATTCCCCGCAAGGGAACTAGCGCCCGCGAGGGCAACCTGGGTTGCTAACCCACGCAAGTAAATAAAGGCAGCACAAGCTGAATTGGGACGTATGGGCCCGGACAGCTAACCCCCGGTCGGAGGCTGGGGCCGCACTGAAAGTGCGGGTGTACTGCCTACGACCTCCGGTTTATTCAAGGAGCACTGCCACTATGGCTCGTCTCGCTGGCGTAGACATTCCCCGCGAAAAGCGGTTGGAAATTGCGCTTACTTACATCTACGGCGTGGGCAAGACCCGTGCACACGAAACCCTGGCTGCCACCGGCATCAGCGCTGACGTTCGCGTCAAGGACCTGACTGACGCCGAGCTGGTTCAGCTGCGTGACTACATTGAAGGCAACTACAAGGTTGAGGGTGACCTTCGCCGCGAAGTAGCAGCAGATATCCGCCGCAAGGTTGAAATCGGCAGCTACGAAGGCCTGCGTCACCGCAAGGGCCTGCCCGTACGCGGTCAGCGTACGAAGACCAACGCTCGTACCCGCAAGGGCCCGAAGCGTACCGTCGCCGGCAAGAAGAAAGCCGGCCGCTAGTCCCCATTTGCCCCCTAAAATCGCTTCGCGATTTCAGGGAACCCGGCAAATGTGGGCCCAAGCCGCTGGCTTTCCCCCAAACAACTTTCTGTAGGAGAAATAATGCCCCCGAAGACTCGTGGCGCGGTTCGCAAGCCGCGTAAGAAGGACAAGAAGAATATCGCGCTTGGCCAGGCGCACATCAAGAGCACCTTTAACAACACCATCGTGTCCATCACGGACCCGAACGGTGCTGTAATCTCCTGGGCTTCCGCCGGTGAGGTTGGATTCAAGGGCTCCCGCAAGTCCACCCCGTTCGCCGCCCAGATGGCTGCCGAGGCTGCTGCAAAGCGCGCCCAGGAGCACGGTCTGCGCAAGGTTGACGTGTTCGTCAAGGGACCGGGATCCGGACGCGAAACAGCAATCCGTTCGCTGCAGGCCGCTGGCCTCGAGGTTGGCTCCATTCAGGACGTCACCCCCGCCGCCCACAACGGTTGCCGCCCGCCGAAGCGCCGCCGCGTCTAATTGGATTCTTGGCCTTGCCGGCCGGGTCCGCCACGGAACAGCTTGACTGCTCCGCGGCGCCCGGCCGGCAAAGCCGGAACCAAGCCGATTTCCACCACCTGTGTTGCGTCATATAGCGGATGCTCGCCGAAAGGAAACCTAAGTGCTTATTGCACAGCGCCCCACTCTGTCTGAAGAAGTAGTCTCCGAGAACCGCTCGCGTTTCATCATTGAACCGCTGGAACCGGGCTTCGGTTACACCCTCGGAAACTCCCTCCGCCGTACCCTGCTCTCTTCCATCCCCGGTGCTGCTGTAACCAGCATCCGGATCGATGGCGTGCTGCACGAGTTCACCACGGTTCCGGGTGTCAAGGAAGATGTCACTGAGATCATCCTGAACATCAAGAGCCTCTCCGTGTCCTCCGAGCACGACGAGCCGGTTGTTGCATACCTGCGCAAGCAGGGCCCCGGAGTCGTCACGGCCGCGGACATCGCTCCGCCGGCCGGCGTCGAATTCCACAACCCGGATCTGCACATTGCCACGCTGAACTCGAAGGGCAAGTTCGAACTCGAACTGACCATCGAACGCGGCCGCGGCTACGTTTCGGCAGCTCAGAACAAGTCCGGCGACTCCGAGATCGGCCGTATTCCGGTCGACTCGATCTACTCGCCGGTCTTGAAGGTTACCTTCCGCGTGGAAGCTACCCGTGTTGAGCAGCGCACTGACTTCGACAAGCTGATTGTCGACGTCGAGACCAAGCAGGCTATCGCCCCGCGCGACGCTGTTGCCTCGGCAGGCACCACCCTGGTGGAACTGTTCGGTCTTGCACGTGAGCTGAACACCGCAGCTGAAGGTATCGAGATCGGCCCGTCGCCGACGGACGCTGCCTTGGCAGCTGACATGGCACTGCCGATCGAGGATCTGGACCTCACAGTCCGTTCCTACAACTGCCTCAAGCGTGAGGGCATCCACACCGTGGGTGAACTCGTTGCCCGCTCCGAGGCTGACCTGATGGACATCCGTAACTTCGGTGCGAAGTCCATCGATGAGGTCAAGGCAAAGCTGGTTGAACTGGGTCTGTCCCTCAAGGACTCGCCTCCCGGTTTCGATCTTGCAGCCCGCGCCGCAGCCATCGAAGAGGACGACGCCGCGTTCAGCGACGACGAGCTCTAACAAGCAGATCTTGGCCACCGAGTCCACGTTCGGACCCGGACGGCCTTCATTACAGGAGAAATTACTATGCCTACCCCCACTAAGGGTCCGCGCCTCGGAGGCGGTCCGGCTCACGAGCGCCTGATGCTCGCGAACCTGGCAGCAGCCTTGTTCGAGCACAAGCGCATCACCACGACGGTCACCAAGGCCAAGCGCCTGAAGCCGTACGCAGAGCGCCTCGTGACCTTCGCCAAGCGCGGCGACCTGTCCTCCCGCCGTCGCGTGCTCGGCCTGATCAGCGACAAGGGCATCGTCCACGAGCTGTTCACCGACATCGCCGGCGCCGTTGCCAACCGCGATGGTGGCTACACCCGTATCACCAAGATCGGCAACCGCAAGGGCGACAACGCTCCCATGGCTGTCATCGAGCTGGTTCTTGAGCCGGTTTCCCCGAAGCAGGCTGTGGTTGCCGAGGCAACCGCTGCTGCCAAGCGCGACGCCGAGAAGGCTGCTCCGGCTGCCGAAGAGGCCGCTCCGGTTGTCGAGGAAGAGGTCGTTGAGGCTGAAGCCCCGGAGACCGAAGCCGAGGCTCCCGAAGCTGAAGCTGCTGAAACCGAAGAGGCTCCGGCCGCTGAGGAAAAGAAGTAATTCACTGAATTCTTCACAGTAGACTTAAGTCTATGAACGAACGAAAACCCGCTGCCCCCGTTTTGGGGGGCGGCGGGTTTTTGCGTGTCCGGATGGATCTTTCGTACGACGGCGGCCCTTTCAACGGGTGGGCGCTTCAGCCCGGTCTCCGGACCGTGCAGGGCTCGTTGGAAGAGGCGTTGGCGCTGATCGTGCGGCGCCCCGTACGGGTCACCGTGGCAGGGCGGACCGACGCCGGTGTCCACGCCCGAGGCCAAGTGGCGCACATCGACCTGTCCGAGGCGGAGTGGGGCGGGCTGCCGAGGGGCCACGAGATCGACCCCGCGGCCGCGTTGCTGCGGAGGCTTCGCGGAGCCTTGAGCCGGGTCCTGCGGGACGAAACCGGCGCCATTGAAGTGCACGACGTCGGACTGTCGCCTGACGGTTTTGACGCTCGCTTCTCAGCGTTGTGGCGCCGCTACAGCTACCGGATCGCCGATGGCCCGGAACGGTGGGACCCCGTCCTGCGAAGGCTCACCCTGTGGCATAAGGCCGACTTGGACGAGGGGGCGATGAACGAGGGAGCCGCGGCGCTGCTGGGGCTCCAGGATTTCCGCGCGTACTGCAAGCCCCGTGAGGGAGCCACCACCATCCGCGAACTGCAGCGGCTTGAGTTCGTCCGCGGCAGCGACGGCGTACTGGTCGCCAACGTCCAGGCCGATGCATTTTGCCACAACATGGTGCGTGCCTTGGTCGGATCCGCATTGCGTGTGGGGGAGGGCCTGGAAAGTCCGGAGTGGCTGCACGAGCGCCTGCTCGCTGGAATCAGGGATGCCAAGTCGGTGCTTGCCGCACCCCACCCCTTGGTGCTTGAGGAAGTGGCCTATCCCTCCGACGACGAACTGTTTGCGCGGGCCGAGTTGACACGGGCGCGGCGGGAGTAGGTTTGGGGTGGCCGGGCTTCCTGTCCCAGACGAGGCTCCGCCGTTGGACGGCCCCCTCCCGGCTCTGGGTACCGTGGAGGGGGCCTGCGAAGACCACCCGCGGGTTCTGGGTATCGCGGGTGGCCGGTCAGTAGCGCCCCAGATGCGCCGGTCATGGGTCTGTTCTTAGGGCAGTCCCAGAGCAGTCTTCACTCCGTTGGCCAGTGTGCCGAAGTAACCGTTCAGGGCGGTACCGAACAGTCCTACTCCGCCAACGATGACCATCGCGATGAAGCCCACCAAAACTGAGTATTCTGTGGCCGTTGCTCCCTGCTCTCCAGCCAAGATCCTGATTAGTTGCTTGAACCTTCTTTTCATATCGATCACCGTCTGTTCGTTAGTGTGACGTTAGGAGAACGCAGCGATGATGTTCATGACGGCTGGCCCCAGCAGGATGATGAACAGCGTTGGAAAAATGCAGAAGATCAGTGGGAAGAGGATCTTCACCGGAATCTTCATGGCATACTCCTCGGCCCGCTGACGGCGCTTGGTTCGCATTTCCTGAGCCTGGGCTTTGAGGACTTTGGCGATGGCAATACCGTAGGCATCCGCTTGGACAACGGCCCTGATGAAGCTCCGAACGTCTGGAACATCTACGCGCTGGGACATGTCGAGATATGCGTCCTTGCGGCTCCGCCCCACCTGAATGTCCTGCAGGGTCCTGATGAACTCGTCTGCCAACGGTCCCTTGCCGCTTTCCGCAGCACGGGCCATGGCAGCTTCAAAACCCAGACCTGCCTGGACGGAGATCAGCATCTGATCGAGTGAGTTTGGCAGCTCCAGGCGAATGGCCTCGCGCCGTTTCTGCGCATTCGAACGAATGAGGAGATCCGGGACGAAATAGGCCAACGCGATAACGGCAATACCAAGGAGAAACCTCCCAGCCGATGGATCGCCGAGGAACAACAGCACTCCGAGGACGCCACCACCGAGTGCCAGCAATGGTTTGACCATCAAGATCCGGCCCAATGGCCAGTCCTTGGGACGACCAGCCCCCGCCAGTTGCTTGTCGAGCCAGGCGATATAGCCGCCTGGTACAAGTTGCCGTGAAATGGCCGTCAAACGATCGCTAAGGTTGCTGGATTGTGGCGCAGTATCCGTGCGGACGCCGAGATTCGTCCGAATGTTGCGTGTCCCTACTCTGTCCCCGGTGAAGGCGAGCCAGACCATCCAAGACACAGGGGCCACGATGGCCAACATGGCTGCATATGGGAAGAATTGCATGGTGGATCCCTCCTAGTACTTCGGCTTGATGAGCCGGCTCAACCACCATGCGCCCACGCTGAGCATGACCGCGGCGGCGGCAAGCATGAGATAACCAGGCACAGTGGATGTGAAGGTGTGGGCATAGCTCGGGTTGATGAACAGCAGTGCGATGAACATGACTACGGGTAGCGCGAGGAGGACCAGCGCGGACATTCGTCCTTCGGCACTCAGCGCCCTGACCTGTCGGCGGATTTGGTTGCGGTCGCGGATGGTTTCACCAACGTGGTCCAAGACCTCGGCCAAGTCCCCGCCGACTTCTCGGTGGATTTCGATCGCTTGGGCTATCCACCCGAAGTCGTCGCTGTTCGTCCTTATGGCGACATCGCTCAGGGACTCTCCGAGATCGCGTCCGATCCGAGTTTCGTTGACGATCCTGCTCATCTCCTCGGCCATCGGTGCCTCGCTCTCCTGGGCGAGAGCGTCCACTGCCCTCAAGAGACTGTGCCCTGCCCGCATCCCTCCGCTCAACATCTGGACCGCATCGGGTACCTGTTCGTCGAATTTCGCCGCACGCCGGGCCGTGAGCACACCCAAAAGCGCCACTAGGGCAAACACAGCGATGAGGCACATCAGGACCGTGAAGACGAGGCCACCTAGCAGGAAACCGACGGTACTGGCGAGAACCACCACGATTCCAGCAATCAGTACGTAGTCGGCTGGTTGTTTCTTCAATCCCGCGGCATCCAGTCTCGCCTGCGAAAGATATCCACCAGAGCGCGAATGAATGCGTGTTTGGATGGCACTCTTGGCGCCGTCAGTGAGCCGCGTCAGGGCAGACGTGTGGATCGGCAAATCGGGACGGCGCCTTTCAGCATCAAGGGTCCTCGTTGACTTGAGCACCACCAACACCAGCAGAAGCAAAGCGAAGTACATCAAGCCCAAGCCCGCCGCCAGAAAAACGGATTGGAGTCCCGAGTCGCTCATCGCAAGCCTCCCACCATCGGGGCTCCGAACACTGCAGGAGAGATCGGAATCCCCAGTTCCGCAAAACGATCGGTGAAGCGGGGCCGGACTCCCGTGGGGATGGGTTTACCGAGGAAGCGGCCGTTGGCATCGACACCGGCTGAGTAGTCGAAGACGAAGGCATCCTGGAGGGTTACGATGTCGCCTTCCATGCCTTGGACTTCCGTAATGTGCGTGACTCGGCGTGTTCCATCCCGCAAGCGGCTGATGTGCACGATCAGATTCACGGCGGAAGCCACTTGTTCCCGGATGGCCCTGAGGGGAAGATCCATGCCGGCCATCAGAACCAGGGTCTCGAGGCGCGCGACCGCATCCCGCGGGGAGTTGGCGTGGACCGTGGAAATGGAACCGTCGTGGCCCGTGTTCATGGCCTGGAGCATGTCTAAGGACTCTCCCCCGCGGACCTCGCCCACAACAATGCGGTCCGGACGCATGCGGAGTGAGTTGCGCACGAGATCCCGAATGGTGACCTCACCGCGTCCCTCAATGTTGGCCGGCCTGCTCTCGAGGCGTACCACGTGCTCCTGTTGGAGTTGCAATTCGACGGCGTCCTCAATGGTGACGATCCGGTCCTCTACGGGAATGAACGACGAGAGGACGTTCAACAGGGTCGTCTTCCCAGTGCCGGTACCGCCGGACACGATGATATTCATCCGAGCCAGGACACAAGCCCTCAGCAGCTCCGCCATTTCCGGGGACAGGCTGCCAAACTCGATGAGTTTGTTCACCGTGAGTGCTTCGCGGCCAAACTTTCGTATGGTCAACGAAGGCCCATTGACGGCGAGTGGCGGAATGATGGCATTCACGCGGGAGCCGTCGGGGAGCCGTGCGTCGACGAGCGGAGACGACTCGTCAATTCGCCGCCCGACCCTGGACACAATGCGTTCAATGATCCGCCGCAAGGCCTCGTCCGAAGAGAATTTGGCCTCGGTCTTGTACAGACGGCCGTACCGCTCGACGTAGATGCTGTCATATCGGTTCACCATGACTTCCGTAATTTCCGGATCGTCCAGGAACCGCTGGATAGCGCCATGGCCGAGGACGTCGTCGATGATCTCTGCCGTGAGGCGCTGCCGTTCTGCTGACGTCAGGGGCACCTGCTCTTCGTCGACAACAATCTTCAGCTCATCGCGTACGTACTGGTGAAGTTCTGTCTCGTCCAAGGAGGAGTCAGAGAGTCTGGAGCCGAGTCGCTCAAACAGGGCCTTGCTTGCCCGCTCCTTAAGGTCGCCGAGTGCTTCACTCGCCAGGATCGTCGACGGCATGTTTTCATCGGCGTGAGCCATGGTGTTCGAGGACTCGGCTGCTTTTGCTTCTTGGATACGGCCGAGCGTGGCTGCCGATTGCGCAGCCATTCCATCAGCAACTGCCCCCGTTTCCGTGGCTGCGCCTGAATCAGCGCTGAACCGACGACTTTCGAGTCTGCGTGAGAGGTTCACCGGACAACCGCCCTTCTGTGCAACTGCTTGTGTGTTCGCTCGTCCCAATTGGGCCTAAACCGATTCACCAGCAGGCGCAGGCCCTTGGTCGCGGCATCTCGAGTCCCGTCCTGGAGGAGCGGGACACCCTTGTTGGTGGAGAAAGGAAGGGTCCGGGACCGGGGAATGGCAACATCCACCGGAACTCCAATGGTCGCTTCCACGTCCTTGAGGACCAGCCCGCTCTTGGGGTCGGCCATGTTCAGCACTACATGCCGGTACTGGGGTAGCAGTTGCAGTTCATCGAGAATGTTAAGGCCTGTCCGCAGACCCCGGATACTCGGAATGTCCATTCCGCACACCCATACGGCGTCGGTGGCACTTTCAAGTGCGGCGAGCACATGTTCACCAAGCCCAGGGGCGGTGTCTATGACGACATATTGGAATTCATGGCGGAGCTGTTCAATCAATCTGGAGACGTGCTGGGCCGTGATGCGATCCATTTCGACGGGATTGCGCGGGGCGCATAGGGCGTAAATGCTGGCCGGATGGACGCTCAAGTATGTCTTGAGCACCATAGAATCCTGGCTCGCTGGACCGAGCACGGCGTCCGTGATGGTGTGCTCGGGATTCAACAGCAATCCGCTCGCCACATCGCCGAACTGTAGGTCAAGGTCTACGATCACCACGCCCATCGGCGCCAAGGTCCCGAGGCCCACTGCCAGATTGGTGGCTACTGTTGTCTTGCCCACGCCGCCCTTCGGTGACATGACCGCAATGATTCGCCCACCCGAATCCTGGGAGGGAGTCTCTATGGCGTTGGGGGCAAGACCTCTTCTCCGACCGGCGGCTGCAAGGCTTGCCCGCTCCACCATCACGCGGATGGTGTCCGAGTCCGCTGCGGGGGAAAGCAGGTCTCGCACCCCGGAGCGCATTGCTGCCAGGACCAATGACTCGTTCTGTTCCGCGGCCAGCACCACACTGATTTCCGGAAACTGGAGATCCAGCAAGGAAGCGTGTTTGAGAGAGTCATTGATTTCCAGCCCCGGGCCTAGGATCAGCACTTCAGGCGGTTCTCCGAGGAGCTGGTCAAGGATCTCCCGTGGCCCTCCCGGCAAGTAGTCGGCCTGGAACCACTGGAGGCTTCCGCTCATTCCAGCAGTTGCCGAGCGGACCCGCCGTTCGAAGTCAGGTTCCGGGGTGATGAGAACGAAGCGGCTCATTTGAATACACTTCCCCGGTCGATGACTCCTGTTGCGCCTGCAGCGGCACCCGAAGGCTCTTTGCTCAGATAAATGGTGCCGAACTCAACGGCGTACACGATCTTTTGGACGTCGACGGCGGAGCGTGCCACCGTGACGAGGTACCCACTCCCTGAGCCCGCGGTCTTGTTAGCGTTCAGGGAACCGCTGCTTGCCTGAGAGGTGGAACTTGAGTTGTCTGCAATCGTTCCATTGGCGTCCTGCACAGCGGTGACCAGGACTTTGTGGAATGTAAAGTTTGTCTGGTCAGGGGAGCTGGATTTGTCATCGGCTTTGAAGGACAGCATCACGCCGACTGTGTCGCCGGCCTTCACTGTTCCACCGACAGCGCGTTCGATCGGCAGCTTGAGGGTGACCTCCTGAAGTCCGGCAGGAACTTCAACCCGGCCCGGACCGGCCAAGCTGGTTGGATCGACCATCCGGGTCGCAAGCAATTGCTCACCGGGCATGAAGTCGATCGAAGAAACCTTGGAGCCGAGGTCCCCAAGATTGGTGACGCTGTCGGCCGCAATGGCTGACTTTGGCACAGACTTTTTGACGACGGAATCCCCGAAACCGGCCGTCGGAGTGCCAGCGGGAATTTCCTTTTGGATGACGTAGACGTCTTCCGTTTCCGTATTTGCCAGAGCGCGCTTGTCGGCGCCCTGGACGTAGAACACGAGCATCACTGTTCCAATGATGGCTACGACAAGCGCAGCGATGCCTCCCAGTAGGCGTGTTTTCACTGTTCTTCCTTCCCAGATGCGCTCGTCCAAGAGCGCGCGATTTATTGCATGAGTTGCGGCGGAAGATTGGCCCCGCCTTGCGTGTATCCCCCTCCTTGGTACACAGAGGGATCGGCAATCCAGCTGACAAAGTGCCCGCGGATACCGTTGTTGCTTCCTCCAAGGCCTGTTTGATCGCCGCCGGACATGCCGGGGAAGTTGTATCCGCTGAGATAGAAGGCTGCGTAGCCTTTGATGTAGTACTTGCCTCCAGCTCCGCTTGCCGAAGCTTCTGTGAAAACGGGGAAGGCAACCACCGTATTCAGATAACCGCTGATGAGGGTCTTGCACTCTTTTGGCATGCTCAGACCGGTCTTGCTCAGCGCGTAGGGATCGACAACTCCCGGCGTTGTAGGGTCGTCGGGATAAACCTTTGCTGCGCACTGGCCCGTGTCGGGAATTAGCCATTCATAACCACCTGGGATTACCTGGCCGGACGGGCTGTCACTTACGCAGGTGGTTGATCCGTGGGTGAGAATCGTCTGTGTGGCGCCATTTATGTCGAACTGACACGGAGCGAAGGCCAGAGGCAGGATCGCCGGGCCTGATCCAGGGCCGCCCCATGTCGCAGTGGCTTGGGCGCCGACCGTCACTGGGCCGGTGTTGAGAGCGTTGGCGAACATCTTGCTTAGGTAGCCCGCTCCGGTTGTGCCGTCCTTGGTAGATGTTGTGACTGTTACCTTGCCTGGCACGCTTAGATCCACTGACTTCACAGTGCTCGCGCCATCGTTGGCGTTGGAGTTTGCGAGGGGGCCGGCCAACGAAATGTTGCAGGAACCTTTGGCGCAGCTGCTCGCAACGGCGAGTGCTCCGGCGTCGGCCCCGTTCTGAAGTTGGGCGCGTTCTGCGTAGATTTGGCCGACGTCAACCGCGACCGCGCCCACCCCGATGAGCACCAGCATCATGAGTGCAACAAGCACACCCGCCGCGCCGCGTTCTTCGTCGGCAGACTTTAGACGTCGACTCAGCCGTTGCATTGCATTGCCCCTTTGCCAGTGACAGTGAGATTGGAGCCAAAGAATCCCGTGAGGGATTTGCCACTGTAGGTAGTGGTCACAGTGATGGTTGGCGGGGGACTGCCTGCTGCGCAGGCGCCCGAGTAGCTGAAACTCAGCTTGGAGGTGTCTAGCGAGGGCGCTCCGGCCTTGCCGGCCGCGGTTGCCTTGCTAGAGTCGTTGGTGATTGCCATGGTCCGAGCAGCTTCACGCGAGGCTTGAGTCACGGAAACCTGGATGTTGTAAGCATTCGAAAATTCGACAATTGCAATGATCAGGGAAATGAGGATGGGCGCGACAAGTGCGAATTCAACGGCGACAGCGCCCCGCTCATTGTTCCTGGAAGTCTTGATCCTGTGTTTCACTGGATCCCCCTGGGTACGTGCTGCTGAAGTCCGCAGCAAAAACGGTGCGTTGTGCCGCGCCAGCGGCGCGGCACAACGCGTTTGCCCAATTACCAGGTGCCCACCGTCGTAGCGAGGCTGTTGAACCACGCATTCAGGTTGGTGCCGAAGAGCCCGACGCCGACAACTATGACGAGGGCGATCAACCCGACTAGCAATGAATATTCTGTGGCAGTCGCTCCCCTTTCAGCCGGAAGTTCGCTGAAAAGGAGTTGGAGTGTGCGAAATTGCTTCTTGAAATTGAACATGTTGAGACCAATCGAGACCGGCAGCTCTCGCTACCAGGCTGCGACCTTTCCGGCCAGACCATTGAAGAAGGCGTTCAGGTTAGTACCGAACAGCCCGACGCCGACGACGATGACGAGGGCGATCAGGCCGACCAAGAGTGAATACTCAGTTGCCGTTGCACCCTTTTCGGAGTTGAGCTTGTCTTTGATGCCGGCGATAAATGCGAGGGTGGAGATCATGAGAGTTGACATTGGAAAAACCTTCCCAGATAAGTGAATTTGTCTACGAATTCCAGTTGCCACATATCCCGTTTGGCGTTCGGATTTCGATAGGACAAGAATTGCCCTTGGGAGGGTTAACAAACAATGCGTAGTGGTACTCGTCTTTTCAAGTGCGAGTGCTATCGACTACTCGAAGTGCTCGCGCGCGGTACTCGGTTTTTCTGCCTAAGTACCACCTAGTTACTGCCACGGATGGGACTCGTGGGGACTGAGGGGAGCCCGGGAAGCTTGCCGTGCTCACGCGACGAGCAGGACCACTCCAATTGCCGCGGCGAACATGGCCGGCCCGTGGGGGACTTCAGATGGCTTGATTCCGCGCTTCAGACGCAACAGCAGTATCGTCATCACCCCGCCCACCACGAAGCCCAGCAGTCCCCCGTAGAACACCTGGGTCCAGCCCAAGTAGCCCAAGTACATTCCGAGTGGTGCCGCGAGCTTCACGTCGCCCATTCCGAGGCCTCCGGGAGAAATTAATCCGAGAATTAGGTACCCGAGGAACAAAATGACGGCGCCGGCAGCCGCGCGCAGCAGTCCAGACCAGTCCGGAACGAGCGCAGCTGACATAGTTAACAGACCGAGGCCGGCAGTAAGCAGCAACAGGACCAGCGGGTTTGGAAGCAAATGGTGCACCACGTCCACGCGTGACAGCTGCACCGCGATTACCCCTAAGAGCAGGTAGGCGGGGAGACCCGGTGAGAAACCGAACCGGATCGTCAGGAGGGCAAACAACACGGCGGTAGCCACCGCCGTCGTGAGCCTTATAACGGGGGAGGGGAGCCCGCCAAGCCGCGGCAGGGACCGAGTGATCAGAGCCTCCGCCAGAGGGCTTGTGAGGAGCCCCAGGAGCCCGAAGGCGGCCACAAGCAAGGGCTGGGCGGCAGTTGCTGTCATGGCATCTCCTAGGAGCTCGGAATGGGTCTCAGTTGTTCACGCTGGTTGCCAGCCTATTTTGACCCTGAAGCCCGTTGCCGCTATTGTTGATAGTCGTTGTGCGTGTCCTTTCTCGATGACACATGCCCGCTTGGGGATCCAGTTGCAGGATCGTTAACTCGACAGGCATATCGGGACTTCGGGATGACTGGTACATAGAGCCCTCACCTCTGCTCCGGTAACGCATACCTAGTAGGCACACGCTTCAAGCGTGCCGCCTAAAACATGAACGCCAGAACAAGAACGAGGCAAAACCGTGCGTACGTACACCCCGAAGCCCGGCGATATCAACCGCCAGTGGCACGTCATCGATGCCACCGACGTTGTCCTTGGTCGTCTTGCCAGCCAGACCGCAACACTGCTGCGCGGAAAGCACAAGCCGACCTTTGCGTCCCACATGGACATGGGCGACTTCGTCATCATCATCAACGCTGAAAAGGTCGCCCTGACCGGCGCCAAGCTGGAGCAGAAGCGCGCATACCGCCACTCCGGCTACCCGGGCGGCCTGACCTCCGTCAACTACGCGGAGCTGCTGGAATCCAACCCGGTCCGCGCCGTGGAGAAGGCCATCAAGGGCATGCTCCCGAAGAACTCCCTCGCTGCGCAGCAGCTGGGCAAGCTCAAGGTCTACCGCGGTGCAGAGCACCCGCACGCCGCCCAGCAGCCCAAGACTTTCGAAATCACCCAGGTCGCCCAGTAGTCCTGGCCACCAACCAACTTTTAATCAAGGAGAATCGTGGCTCAGAACGAAGAACTGACCACCGAGGCCGTTGTGGCTGAGGAAAACCTGACCAGCTACACCTCGGAGAGCGGTCCTGCGGAAGCAGAAGCGCCGAAGAAGGAGCGCCCGGCCCTGACCGTTGCCGGCGCCGCAGTTGGCCGTCGTAAAGAAGCTGTTGCACGTGTTCGCATCGTGCCCGGCACCGGCAAGTGGATCATCAACGGCCGCGAGCTGGCCAACTACTTCCCGAACAAGCTGCACCAGCAGGACGTCAACGAGCCCTTCAAGATCCTTGATCTTGACGGCGCTTACGACGTCTTCGCCCGCATCCACGGTGGCGGCATTTCCGGCCAGGCCGGTGCACTGCGTCTCGGCATCGCCCGTTCACTGAACGAGATCGACACCGAGAACAACCGCGCCACCCTGAAGAAGGCCGGTTTCCTGCGTCGTGACGCCCGCGTCATCGAGCGTAAGAAGGCTGGTCTCAAGAAGGCACGCAAGGCTCAGCAGTACTCCAAGCGCTAAACACGCTTTCCCGGACTGTGGCCGCTGGCGCGACCACAGTCCGGGGCCCGCAGCGTGTTTGACGCGCTCGGATCCACAAGCGCTAAAACGCTTTCAAGGCCCGCTCCGCCGCTTGGCGGGGCGGGCCTTGCCGCGTTTAATGGCCACTTTCCAATGTTTTTCCTAGGTCGTACACGGTGGTGCCGTCGGCGGCATCCGAGTGGAATGTGGCCGCTACCCAATTCTGAATCGCCGTGAGTTCCTGACTGTTTCCCGGGACCTTCAGTTGTTCAGTCTGCTCGACTAGGTAGCAGATTTGTCCCGCGGCTACCCAGTTCTGGAACTGTTTCAGGGTAGGGCTGGGATCCACAGCAGCGAAACCACCCAACGGCATGATCGGACGATTGGAAGCCAGCTGAAAACGTGCGGCCGTTTGGGCAGGGTAGGTGGCGGCGGCCCACGTACATCTCGGTGGGGCGTTTTGCAGCTTCTCCAAGATGGCTTGGCCGGGATTATTGCCAATCGCAATTCCGTGGGCCCAGGCTGGTTCCTGTTTCTTGACTCCGTCAAGGAAACGGCTAAGTGTGTTCGGGTTCCGGGAAATTCCACCCGAGAGGGGATTGGACCCGGATTGAGGAGAACCCACAGTCAGGAGTGAGCAAAATACCGGTCCGACCAGCAGCGCTCCGATTGTCACGGCAACTGTTGAACGCTCAAGCCAAGGCCAAGGTGGGCGGACAGCTGAGGCTGCCGCCAAGAGCAAGCCGGCAGACAGTATGGCGGTTCCGAGCCATTCGGGAAACACATCGCTAATCCGCCATATTGCGTTGGCGAAGATGAAGCTTGCAACCAAAGCAGCCGTAGTCCATATTCGCCCTAGCACTGTCTTGGCGCCTGACAAGAGCAAACGGGCACCAATACCGACGCAAAGAGCAAGCGGAGGCGCAAGGGACGACGAATAGTAGGAATGAAAGCCTTGGCTCATGAAACTCAGCACGAGGTACGTTGTTACGAACCAGAGGACTGCTGCCGACGATAGGATCGCCTCATTCCTTTCGAATCGGCGTGTCGCAATCGCCCAAGTGATGACCACACAACTGAGCAAACCAGGCATGAGCAGCCAGCCGATTTCCTGTCCGTAGTTCAGATTGATCAGCCTGAAGAATCCTGCATCTGAGCCCATACTCCTGAACTCTTGGGGTATGAGGGACAGGGACGGGTCATCTGCATGCTGGACTACGCGGTCGATCCCGTTGTACCCGAGCGTCAGCTCAATCATGCTGTTGCCCGTTGAGCCTCCGACAAAAGGGCGGGATTGGGCAGGTGTGAGGTCCACAGCGAGCGGCCAAGCCAAGGAACAGACGGCCATCAAGCATCCGGCCAGTGCAAGCCCTAGGAACTTCTTTCGCCACGACAGCTGGGCGAAGAGAAGAAATACGATCGCGATTGCCGGGAGAACCAGAAATGCCTGCAGCTGTTTCGTCAGGAATCCAAGAGCCAAAAATGCGCCCGCGAGGAGCATCGGCTTTAACCTGCCGGTCTCAGCAGCTCGGATCCCGGTGTAGAGCGCCGCAATCATCAACAGGACCATGAGCGGATCCGGGTTGTTGTAGCGAGCTAGCAGAACCGTGATTGGGGTGTATGCGAACACCGCTGCGGCGATAAGGGCCGCGGCGGCCGGGAAGTATCTGCGGATTAGGACGAAGATCAACAAAGTGCTGGTCAACGTGACGATGACCTGGGGAACTAGGAGGCCCCAGGAATTGAGGCCGAGTATGCGGACCGAAAGCCCCATGACCCACAGGCTGAGCGGGGGTTTATCCACGGTGATGGAGTTGCCCCAGTCCGAGGAACCAAAGAAGAATGCCGTGAAGTTATGTTCACCCGACTGGATTGCAGCTGAGTAGAACGCGTTGGCCCAACCATTTTGATCCAGTTTCCACAGGTAAAGAAATGCCGTGGAGAGCAAGAGGACAGCGATGGTGACCTTCTCCCAGCGCGCAACTGGGGCAGGGCTCCGCACTGCGAAGCCAGCCGCCTGACGCCTAGTACGGGAGGCGTTAGTTTCGGACACCGTCAAGAGATTCCTCCTTGAAATATTCCCCAGATGTTGTTCAAGGGTGGGACAACAGGATCAAAGGGCGGATGCTCTCGGCTGTTTAATGACGATTCCGCTGCGCCGTTCCTCCGAGCGACGAACCCGGAAGACCCAGATCCGGAGCAGAACGAAGCGGACTAGAGTGGCGAAGATGTTTGCACAGGTCAGGACAAACAGCTCAGTACTGGGCGATGCGTCAGGGTGAATGGCATGTAATAGCAGAAGGGAAGAAGAAGTGATCCCCCAAGCGACCAAGAAAACCACAAGGCCTTGAAACTGTTGTGTGAACTGCCGCTCGGGACCGTGGATCCTGAAGGTGAAGCGGCGGTTGGCGGCCGTGTTCGCGATGGCCGTGAGCAACAGGGCCAGGAAGTTTCCCTGCTGTGGGCCAAACGGGCCCTGGAACAGCAGATATAGCAAGGCAAAAGCGAGAGTGGAGAACGCGCCGACGATTCCGAAACGTATCACTTGGCCGAAGAAACTTGGACGCGTTGGCGCGGCGATAGGTCCGCGCCCCAGCTCCGCGTATATCGCTTGCAAAGGGATATTTCCCTTCATCATGGAACCGGCGACGCGCACGAGGCCCCTGATATCGTCGACGGCCGTTTGGCGGATATCAACCGTGCTGTCAGGATCGTCGATCCAGTCGACCGGAATCTCGTGGATTCGAAGTCCTGCCCGCTCCGCCAAGATCAACAGCTCGGTGTCGAAGAACCAGCAGTTGTCCTCCACATAAGGAAGCAGCCGATGCGCGACTTCTGCCCTGACAGCTTTAAAGCCACACTGGGCATCGGAAAACCGAACCTGCATGGTCCGTTTAAGAATCAGGTTGTAGCTCCGGGAGATGAATTCCCGTTTGGGACCCCTGACCACCCTGGAAGTGCGGCCAAGCCGGGTGCCGATGCTGACATCCGAGTGTCCGGAAAGCAGGGGAGCGATCAGTGGCGGTAAAGCCGCCAAATCGGTCGAGAGGTCTACGTCGACATATGCCAGAACTTTGGCTTCTGATGATGTCCAAGCGTCGCGGAGCGCGAATCCCCGCCCTTTAGTCTCGAGGCGCCGATAACTGACATTTGGGACCTCATCAGCGAGTTTTCGCGAAATGGCGCCGGTCGCGTCCGTGCTCGCGTTATCGGCAATCGTGATTTTCCAGCTGTACAACAATTCCCGAGAAAGATAGTCGGCAAGCCGGTAAATGCTTCTTTCGAGTATGGCGGACTCGTTGAAAACGGGGACAATTATTTCGAGCGCCAAGCCCCCAGAGCTAGGTATCATGCGGTAATCGTAGATACTTGTTAAGGGGCATTACTAGAGTGGAGCGGAAAACGCAAGTCAAGTAGTTCCACTCTTGCGCTCGCGCCGCTGAAGGGGTACGAACGGGCCCTCCGGCGCTCGTTCCCTCGACCCCCACAACCGTCGTCTAGACTGGGACGCGATGGCTAGATTATTTGGAACAGATGGCGTGCGTGGTCTCGCCAATGGATTGCTTACCGCGGAGCTTGCTCTTCAGTTGGCCCAAGCTGCCGCAGTGGTCCTCGGCCACGAGCGTGCGGCCAACGGAACGCGGCCCCGCGCCGTGGTCGCCCGGGATCCGCGCGCCAGCGGGGAGTTTATCGCTGCAGCCGTGGAAGCCGGACTTTCGAGCTCCGGCATCGACGTGTACGACGCCGGTGTGCTGCCCACGCCCGCAGCGGCCTACCTCATCGCCGATCTCGATGCAGATTTCGGGGTCATGATCTCGGCCTCGCACAACCCTGCGCCGGACAACGGCATCAAGTTCTTTGCCCGCGGCGGGCAGAAGCTCCCCGACGAGGTTGAGGACGCGATCGAGGCCCAACTCGGCAAGGAACCTTCACGCCCTGTGGCCGGCGACGTCGGCCGCATCCAGCGCTTCTCGGACGCCGAGGACCGTTACATCGTCCACCTGCTCGGCACCCTGCCGCACCGCCTCGAAGGTCTCAAAGTTGTGCTGGATTGTGCCCACGGTGCGGCCAGCGGCTGTTCCCCGCAGGTCTTCGCCAGCGCCGGCGCCGAAGTTGTGGTGATCGGTGCGGAACCCGACGGCCTCAATATCAACGACGGAGTAGGTTCCACGCACCTTGGCCCGCTCAAGGAAGCTGTCGTCAAGCACGGTGCGGACTTCGGCATAGCCCACGACGGCGACGCCGACCGCTGCCTGGCCGTGGACCACGAAGGCAACGAGGTTGACGGCGACCAGATCATGGCGATCCTGGCCCTCGCGCTGAAGAAGTCCGGAAAGCTGAAGGATGACGTCCTGGTAGCCACCGTGATGAGCAACCTCGGACTCAAAATCGCTTTGCGCGACGCCGGAATCACCCTCCGCGAGACCGCGGTGGGGGACCGATACGTCCTGGAGGCAATGCGCGACGGCGGCTTCAGCCTTGGGGGAGAACAGTCGGGCCACGTGATCTTCTCCGATTACGCCACCACTGGCGACGGTGTCCTGACCGGTCTGCAGATTGCCGCCCAGGTGGCCGGAACCGGCCGGACCCTCCAAGACCTAGCCCGTGCCATGACCAAGCTGCCGCAGCTCATGATCAACGTGAAGGGCGTGGACAAGTCACGTGCCGCCACGGACGAGGGCGTCGCCGCTGCGGTGGCTGCCGCCGAAGTCGAACTTGGCGACACCGGCCGCGTGCTCCTGCGGCCATCGGGCACCGAAGCGCTGGTGCGCGTGATGGTGGAGGCCGCGGACATGGAAACTGCCACCCGCATATGCACTGAACTGGCCGGCGTCGTCGAAGACCGCCTCGCTATTCCACGCGAACTGGCCCTCTAGGCCCGAACGCAGCAAAGACCAAACAACTGTGGCCCGTCTCCATGAGGAGGCGGGCCACAGTTGTTCAAGTGTCTGTTGATAGTAGTCGACCTCTAGGGGTAGCCCGGCGCCGCTTCGAGTCCAAAGTACTCCTCGAGGGTGCCGATGCCTCGGTTGGCCATATCCGTTGCAGCCTCAACCCCGATGAATCGCAAATGCCACGGCTCGTAGTAATAGCCGGTGATTTCATTGAGCATCCACGGGTACCTGACAACAAAACCGTACTTGTACGCATTTGCCTTTGCCCAAACGGCGGCCGGCTGATCAGCGAAGCACGGCTCGAAACTGCACGCCCCGCCACCGTCGCCGATGTCGAACGCCCAGCCGGTCTGGTGTTCCGAGAAGCCGGGACGGGCGGAGGCCGTGTCCGCCGAGGCCTGGCCGCGCGTGCTCACGTAGCCGTTGTACGTGGCGGTTTGGGTCTGAAAAGAACGGTAGCCGGACGCCAAGGTCATGGTCACGCCGGCCGAGGCGGCTGCCGCAAAGAGCTTTTCAGCTGCTCCGGCGGTGGTGCTGTTGAGCAGGGACGCCTCTCCGCTGACTGCGAGTTGCACGCGGGGCTGTGCCAAGTCGGCAGGGACAAACTGCAAGGGAGTCAGCGGCCGGTGCTTGTTGACGATGACCCACTGGCTCGCCGGGTCGCTCAGGGAAAACTGCTGGGACAGAACCCCCGACGGCGGAGCCTTCGACGGCGGTGCGCTCGACGACGGCGATGCGCTCGCCGTTGCGGTGGGAACCGCCGTCGTGGTCGCTTCTGCCGGCGTTGCGGTTTGGGGACTTGAGGCTGACGGTGCGGATGTGGGCGAGGCGACCCGGGTATCCGGGCTGCATGCCGCCAAGGCTGCCATTCCCACCCCTGCCGCAAGTAGCGTCGTGAAGGACCTTCGGCTGGGGCCGCAGTTGTAGCACATCCGTGCTAGACCTTTCGGAGCAGCATGCGGCGGATGGAATGGTCGGCATCCTTGGTGAGGACAAGTTGCGCCCGGCCGCGGGTAGGCAGCACGTTTTCCTCAAGGTTGGGCTCGTTGATGCGCTTCCAAATGCCGCGTGCAGTGGCTTCCGCCTCGGCGTCGGAGAGCGTCGCGTAGCGGTGGAAGTAGGACTCGGGCTGGGCGAACGCCGTGGTTCGAAGCTTGCGGAAACGGTCCACGTACCAGTCTTCGATATACGACGTCTTGGCGTCAACGTAAATGGAGAAATCAAAGAAGTCGCTGAGGGCCAGGCCTTGCCGGCCGTCCTGCCGGGGACGGGCGGGTGCCAACACGTTGAGCCCCTCCACGATGAGGACGTCAGGCCGTCGGACCACCACTTCCTTGTCCGGGACGATGTCGTACGTGACGTGCGAATACCAAGGAGCGCGGACCTCTTCGGCGCCACCCTTGATCGCACTCACGAATCGAAGCAAGGCCCGGCGGTCGTAGGATTCCGGAAAGCCCTTGCGTTCAAGCAAATGCCGGCGCTTCAACTCAGCGAGCGGGTACAGGAACCCGTCGGTGGTGATGAGTTCGACGTTCGGAGTGCCAGGCCAACGGCGGAGCATCTCGCGCAGCACGCGGGCAATAGTGGACTTGCCGACCGCCACCGAACCTGCGACGCCGATCACGAAGGGCGTGCGCTGTGTCTGCTCGCCAAGGAAGGTGGTTGTGGCTGCATGAAGCTGTTGTGATGCCTGGACATAGAGGTGCAACAGGCGGGAGAGCGGAAGGTAGACCTCGCGGATTTCCTTCATGTCCAGGGGATCACCGAGGCCGCGAAGCCGGATGATGTCCTCTTCGTTAAGCGGCTGCTCCATCTGTGCACCCAGCCGGGACCACGTCTGCCTGTCCAGCTCCACGAACGGAGAGGAGCTGTCGCCGTTCGCTTCATTGCGTTGCAAAGTCACTATAGAGATTCTGCCCCTCTGTTGGCTGATCCGGAAATACCGCATGAACGGCTGGAAGATTTTGTGTGAGCATGCTCTGCGGAAAAGGCGCGCGATCCGGCAATTTTCTGGGGATTGGCTTGGTTGCGGGGCCGGATATCCTACGTCCATTTTGCGGGGCACCCGCTACTCTTGTAGGCATGTGTGGAATCGTAGGTTACGTTGGCAATTCATCCCGCCGGGCAGATGCCGGGCACTCGGCTCTTGACGTCGTTCTTGAAGGGCTGCGGCGTCTGGAATACCGGGGTTACGATTCAGCCGGTGTTGCAGTGGTGGCTCATGGAACCATCGCCAGCCGGAAGAAGTCGGGAAAGCTCAGCAACCTGCTGAACGAGCTCGAGGACAATCCGCTCCCGGACTCGCTGACCGGCATCGGCCACACCCGCTGGGCTACCCACGGTGGACCCACTGACCAGAACGCCCATCCGCATCTGGCCGATGGCGGACGCCTGGCCATGATCCACAACGGAATCATCGAAAACTTCGCCGAGCTCAAGCAGGAGCTCATCGCCAAGGGTGTCACTTTCGAGTCGGAGACGGACACCGAGGTTGCAGCAGCACTTCTCGGCGATATTTTCCGCAACCAGCTCAACGGTGACTCGTCCAACGGCAAGCTCACCAAGGCGATGCAGCTTGCTTGCCAGCGGCTCGAAGGCGCGTTCACGCTCCTCGCCGTGCACGCCGAGCGGCCGGACGTCGTCGTGGCCGCCCGTCGCAACTCCCCCCTTGTTGTAGGACTGGGGGAAGGCGAGAACTTCCTTGGCTCCGACGTTTCCGGTTTCATCGATCACACGCGCCGCGCCGTCGAGCTGGGCCAGGACCAGATCGTCACCATCACCGCCGACACCGTGGAGATTACAGACTTCTTCGGCGCCCCCGCCCAGGGCAAGGAATACCACGTTGACTGGGACCCGGCTTCTGCGGAAAAGGGCGGCTTCAGCTCCTTCATGGAGAAGGAAATCCACGACCAGCCCGACGCAGTCACCCAGACCCTCCTTGGCCGTTCGGACATCAACGGCAAGCTGACCTTGAGCGAGCTCCGGATCGACCCCGAGCTGCTGAAGCAGGTCAACAAGATCATCGTCCTGGCTTGTGGCACGGCCGCATACGCCGGGATGGTCGCCAAGTACGCCATCGAGAACTGGTGCCGCATCCCCACCGAGGTGGAGCTCGCGCATGAATTCCGCTACCGCGACCCGATCGTTGACGCCAACACCCTGGTGGTGTCCATCAGCCAGTCCGGCGAGACCATGGACACCCTGATGGCCGTCCGTTACGCCCGTGAACAGGGCGCCAAGACGATCTCCATCTGCAACACCAACGGATCGACCATCCCGCGCGAATCCGACGCTGTTCTTTACACCCACGCCGGTCCGGAGATCGCCGTCGCCTCCACCAAGGCGTTCCTGGCCCAGATCACAGCCGCTTATCTCCTTGGTCTCTACCTCGCCCAGCTGCGCGGAAACATCTTCTCCGGCCAGATCAAGGACGTCCTGGCGGACCTTGGCAAGATACCCGCCCACATCCAGAAGATCCTCGACAACGCGGGTCCCCTCCGCGAGCTCGCCCGCAGCATGAAGGACGAGAAGTCGGTGCTCTTCCTGGGCCGCCACGTGGGCTACCCGGTGGCACTCGAGGGCGCGTTGAAGCTCAAGGAAATCGCGTACATCCACGCTGAAGGGTTCGCGGCCGGTGAGCTCAAGCACGGTCCGATTGCCTTGATCGAGGAAGGGCAGCCCGTCTTTGTGGTGGTTCCGTCGCCGCGGGGCCGCGATTCCCTCCACGCGAAGGTCGTCAGCAACATCCAGGAAATCCGCGCCCGCGGTGCGCGCACCCTGGTGATCGCCGAGGAAGGTGACGAAGCCGTGCGGGCTTACGCCGAGCACGTTTTCTACGTCCCTCAGACGCCCACGCTCCTGATGCCGCTTCTCACTACGGTTCCGCTGCAGATTTTTGCCGCAGAGCTGGCCAAGGCCAAGGGCTACGACGTGGACCAGCCGCGCAACCTCGCCAAGAGTGTCACCGTAGAATAGCCGCATGATTGTTGGCATAGGCGTAGACGTCGTAGACATAGAGCGCTTCGGGCGCCAACTTGAGCGGACCCCGGGGCTCCGTGACCGTTTGTTCGTTCCCGCGGAACGCGAACTCAACACGCGGTCCTTGGCCGCGCGTTTCGCGGCCAAGGAAGCTGTGGCCAAGGTCTTGGGAGCTCCGGCGGGCATGAACTGGCAGGACTGCTGGATCGGCCTGGACCAGAACGGCCCCACCATCAAGGTGAAGGGCACTGTACTGGCAGTTGCCGAGTCCATAGGCGTGAAGCGCTGGCACGTGTCCATGAGCCACGATGGCGGAATCGCCACTGCCATGGTCATCGCAGAAGCCTAGCAGCACACGCAACCATGATCAGCGCCTTCACCGGAACACAGATCAGGGCAGCGGAACAACCGCTCCTTGATGCCGGCGAAGGCGCTGTTCTCATGCAGCGCGCAGCATACGGACTGGCAAACGCCGTCGTGCGTGAACTCCGCTCGGAAGGCCGCCGCCTTTACGGCTCGAGCGTTACTGTGCTGGCCGGCAAAGGCAACAACGGAGGGGACGGTCTCTACGCTGCGGCAATGCTCGCGAGGCGTGGCACGCGCACGACGGCGGTACTCACCGCCGGTTCCGCCCATCCTGACGCCCTTGCGGCATTCCGCGCCGCCGGCGGACGCGTCCATGTTTTGGACGAGGACAATGCCGAAGAACTAGCCGTGCTGATTGCCGGCGACGATGTGGTCATTGACGCCATCCTGGGCACGGGTGCCCGGGGCGGTCTCGGCGGTTCGGCCGCGGAATTGATTGCCGCCTTGGAGGAGCTGAGGCCCGATTTGGTGGTGGCCTGCGATACTCCCAGCGGAGTGGACGCCGACACAGGCGAGGTCCACTGGCCCGTATTGACGGCGCGGCTGACCGTGGCATTCGGGGGAGTCAAAGCCGGGCTGATGGCCGATCCGGGTGAGGGCTGTGCCGGCCGCGTGATCCTCGTACCTATCGGCATCGAGGAATATCTTCCGGCGCCTGCCATGCGCCGCTTCTCTGCCGTTGACCTGGCTGCCGTGGTCCCCGACCCGGGGCGCCGGGCCCAAAAGTACACCAGGGGAGTCCTCGGCGTCGTGGCAGGTTCCGAGCGCTACACCGGGGCCGCGGCGCTCTGTGTCGAGGCCGCCTCCGCGGCGGGCACGGGTATGGTGCGGTACCTCGGCCCGGAAGTCGTCGCGCGGCAGGTCCTGGTACGAACCCCCGAAGCCATCTGGGAGCCGGCCGAGCCCGGCCGGGTCCAGGCGTGGCTGCTCGGTCCTGGCCTGGACGGAGCCGAGCAACTCGATCGTGCCCGTGACGTATTGGCCGCCGCGGCCGGCGCCGGCCAGCCCGCCGTCGTCGACGCCGGCGCCCTGGAGCTCCTGCCGGAACGCTGCCCGCCGAACTGGATTCTCACCCCGCACGCCGGGGAGCTCGCGGCCCTTCTTGGCCGAGGCGAAGTGCGTGTCACGCGCGAGGACGTGGAATCGCGGACCGTGCACTTCGCCCGCCTCGCGGCCGAACACACCGGTGCGGTCGTCCTGCTCAAAGGTGCCACAACGGTGCTTGCTTCGCCTTCCGGGGCGGTCTTCAGCCAGTCGGACGGATGCCCGTGGATGTCAACGGCAGGCAGCGGGGACGTTCTTGGCGGGATAGTCGGCGCGCTGGCTGCAGCGTACGCGGAATCCGGGCTGGACGACGACGGGCCCTTCGCCGCGCTGGGAATCGCCCCCGATGAGCGCTGGGCTGCGGTGGCCGCCGTCGGCGCAAGCATCCACGGAATGGCAGGCAGCGCAGCCTCCGCGGGCGGGCCATTGACCGCTTCCGGTATCGCCCGGGCGGTCCCCGACGTCTTCCGATTTCTCGGGGAACATCGCGCCGGATGATCCCTGATGTTCCTTGAAAGTCACATAGTCTCGCTAGGCTGGCAGAAAGTTATCCGGCAAGTGAAGGAGAACACATGGACGTTTGGCCAGGAACCGCATACCCGTTGGGGGCCACTTTCGATGGCACGGGAACCAACTTCGCGCTGTTCAGCGAGAAGGCCGAAAAGGTGGAATTGTGTCTCTTTGACGACGACGGGGACGAAATTTCCTACACCCTCAACGAGGTGGACGGTTACGTGTGGCATTGCTACCTGCCGCACGTCCAGCCCGGACAGAAGTATGGCTACCGCGTGCACGGCCCCTACGAGCCCGCCTCCGGCAACCGCTTCAATCCCAACAAGCTCCTCCTTGACCCTTACGCGAAGGCCATCCACCGGCAGATCGACTGGGACCCGGCGCTCTTCTCGTACAACATGGGAGATCCGGACTCCCGCAATGACAAGGACTCCGCGCCCCACATGATGATGGGCGTGGTCATCAACCCGTTCTTCGACTGGGCCGGTGACCAGCAGCTGCGCATCCCGTACCACCGGTCCGTGATCTACGAGGCGCACGTCAAGGGCCTGACCCAGCTCCACCCTGAGGTTCCTGAGGAACAGCGCGGCACGTATGCCGGCGTGGCCCACCCGGCCGTGATTTCCCACTTACAGAAGCTCGGCATCACGGCCATCGAGCTCATGCCGGTGCACCAGTTCACGAACGACGGCATCCTGCAGGACAAGGGGCTGAACAACTACTGGGGCTACAACACGATCGGGTTCTTTGCCCCGCACAACAGCTACAGCTCCAAGGGCGATACCGGCCAGCAGGTCCAGGACTTCAAGGCCATGGTCAGGGCGTTGCACACGGCAGGCATCGAGGTCATTCTCGACGTCGTGTACAACCACACGGCCGAAGGCAACCACCTTGGCCCGACGCTGTCTTTCAAGGGCATTGACAACGCCGCTTATTACCGTCTGATGGATGGTGACGAGAAGCACTACATGGACTACACGGGTACCGGCAACTCGCTGAACGTGCGCAGCCCGCACTCGTTGCAGCTGCTGATGGATTCGCTGCGCTACTGGGTCACCGAAATGCACGTGGACGGTTTCCGCTTCGACCTCGCGTCCACCCTGGCCCGCGAGTTCTATGACGTGGACAAGCTGTCCACCTTCTTCGAACTCATCCAGCAGGATCCGGTGGTCTCCCAGGTCAAGCTGATCGCCGAGCCGTGGGACGTCGGCCCGGGCGGCTACCAGGTGGGCAACTTCCCGCCGCAGTGGACGGAATGGAACGGCCAGTACCGGGACACGGTCCGCGATTTCTGGCGCGGCGAGCCCTCCACCCTGGGCGAGTTCGCCTCCCGGTTGACCGGATCGGCGGACCTTTACGAGCATTCCGGGCGCCGCCCGGTGGCGTCCATCAACTTCGTCACGGCCCACGACGGCTTCACCCTGGCCGATCTGGTGTCCTACAACGAGAAGCACAATGAGGCGAACGGCGAGGGCAACAACGACGGCGAATCCCACAACCGTTCCTGGAACTGCGGTGTCGAGGGGCCCACGGAGGATCCGAAGGTGCTGGGTCTTCGTGCCCGACAGCAGCGGAACTTCATCGCCTCCATGCTCTTGTCCCAGGGTGTCCCGATGCTGCTGCACGGTGACGAGCTCGGGCGGACGCAGCGGGGCAACAACAACGGTTATTGCCAGGACTCCGAGCTGACGTGGATCAACTGGGACAGCGTGGACCAGCCGCTGGTCGAGTTCACGGCCGCGGTCAGTGCCTTGCGCGCCAAGCATCCCACCTTCCGGCGCAGCCGCTTCTTCGACGGACGCCCGGTACTGCGAGGCGAAGGCGAGAGGCTTCCGGACATCGTATGGCTTGACGTCGACGGAACCACCATGACGCCGTCGGACTGGGACAGCGGTTTCGGCCGCTCGGTAGGCGTGTTCCTCAACGGTGACGGGATCCGCGGCCGGGACAACCAAGGCCGGCGCATCACGGACGTCAACTTCCTGCTCTACTTCAACGCCCACGACGACGAAGTCGGTTTCAAGGTGCCCTCGGACGAATACGCACCTGCCTGGGACATCATCATCGACACCGCCGGCGGCGGAGCTGACACCGAACCCGTGCAGGCTGAAGCAGTCCTGGGTGTCGGGGCCAAATCACTCGTGGTGTTGAGGGCACACAGCGTCCCGGACACCGACCCGGACCATTCCGTAGCAGCGTCCCTCGCCGCGTTGTCGCAGACAACCACAACCGAGACGGCTTCCTTGACTGCGCCCGCCACACCGGCACCCTCCACCCGGACGCTCCGGGCTGTACCGGAGGCAGCCCCTGAACTGAAAAAGCACCATTCCCCGGAGACGAAGGCTGCCCCCGAAACCAAACCCGCCCCTGCGCCGAAGAAGCCCAGAAAGTCACGCGCCCACAAGAACGGGGGATCATGAGGACGCCCGCCTCAACCTACCGGCTCCAAATCAGGCCTTCGTTCACGCTCCAGGACGCGGCTTCCCTCACGGGTTATCTGCGCGAGCTCGGGGTGGATTGGGTGTACCTGTCGCCTATCCTGACGGCGGAGGAGGGCTCGGACCACGGTTACGACGTCACCGACCCCTCCACCGTTGATGCTTCGCGGGGAGGCGCCGAAGGGCTCGCCGCGCTCTCCAAGGCAGCACGGGAGGCCGGCCTCGGGGTCCTGGTGGACATTGTCCCGAATCACATGGGCGTTGCGTCGCCCCCGCAAAATGCCTGGTGGTGGTCCCTCCTCAAAGAGGGCAAGGCCTCCCGCTATGCGGAAGCGTTCGACGTCGACTGGGACTTCGGCGGCGGAAAGCTCCGGCTCCCGGTCCTCGGCAGTGATGCCGACGTCGACAAGCTGGAAGTGGTCGACGGCGAATTGCGCTACTTCGACCACCGATTCCCTCTGGTCGAAGGAAGCTACGCCGCGGGCGACAATGCCGGGGACGTCCATGCGCGCCAGCACTACGAGCTGGTCGGCTGGCGCCGGGCTGACGACGAACTGAATTACCGCCGGTTCTTCGCGGTCAGCACGCTGGCCGGGATCCGAGTCGAAATCCCTTGGGTTTTCCAGGAAGCGCACGCGGAGGTCGCCCGATGGTTCCGTGACGGGCTTGTGGACGGGCTGAGGATCGATCACCCGGACGGGCTCGCGGATCCGGCCGGCTACCTGGAGCGCCTGAAGGAAACCACGGCCGGCTCCTATCTGCTCGTCGAGAAGATCCTCGAGCCCGGGGAGGAGCTTCCGGAGAACTTCGACTGTGAGGGGACCACAGGCTACGACGCCCTCGCCGACGTCGACCGCCTTTTCGTGGATCCCGACGCCGAGGTGCAGCTTGACGCCTTGGATGCGAAGCTCCGGGGCACCGGCTCGCCCGCCGATTACCAAGCCATGATCCACGGCACCAAGCGGCGTGTTACGGACGGCATCCTGCATTCGGAAATCCTGCGGCTCGCGCGGCTCGTCCCGGAGTCTCCGGAACTGCCGAGTTCAGGGGTAGCCAATCAAGAAGTGGCCGACGCTCTGGCTGAAACCATCGCTTCGTTTCACGTCTACCGGAGCTACCTCCCGTATGGCAAAGACGCCTTGGTAGCGGCCGTCGAACGGGCGGCCCGGAGCAGGCCGGAACTGGCCTCAGTCCTCAAAGCGCTGCTTCCGCTGCTGCTCGACGCCGGCGGTGAACTGGGCCGCCGCTTCCAGCAGACCTCCGGCATGGTTATGGCCAAGGGCGTGGAAGACACAGCGTTTTTCCGCTACACGCGCCTTGGCACGCTGACTGAAGTAGGAGCAGATCCCACGGAATTTGCCTTGTCCACGGCTGGATTCCACGAGCGCATGGTACGTCGCCAGGCACTGCTGCCGCTGTCCATGACCACTCTGACCACGCACGACACCAAGCGCAGTGAAGACACCCGGGCCAGGATCTCCGTTATCTCCGAGGCAGTCCCCGAATGGGAAGCTTTCGTGGATCGTATGCAGGAACTGGCTCCGATTCCCGACGGGCCACTCGCTGTCCTCGTATGGCAGGCCATCGCGGGTGCCTGGCCGGCCAGCCGGGAACGACTCCAGGGTTACGTCGTCAAGGCGGCACGAGAAGCCGGCAACTCCACCAGCTGGACCCAGCCGAACGAGGCCTTCGAAGCGAAACTCGCCTCCGCCGTCGACGCCGTCTTCGACGTGCCGGAGGTGACGGCCGCCCTGGAAGAGTTCGTTGCCCTTGTGGACCCGTACGGGACGTCCAACTCACTGTCGGCGAAGATTGTCCAGCTGACCATGCCGGGCGTACCGGACGTCTACCAGGGCACCGAGTTTTGGGACCGTTCACTCACTGATCCCGACAACCGGCGCGCGGTCGACTTCGAACGGCGGAGGGCCGCTCTCGCAGCCCTCGACGCCGGTGTCCAGACTGAAGCGCGGGACGAGTTGGCCAAGCTGCTGCTGACTTCCCGGGCTTTGCGCTTGCGCCGGGACCGGCCGGAGCTTTTCGGTGGCTACAGTCCCATCAATGCCGAGGGTCCGGCGGCCGAACATCTGATCGCCTTCGACCGCGGCGCCCTTGCCGCCGGTGGCGGTGCCATCACTTTGGCCACGAGGCTCCCGCGGAAGCTTGAGCGAAACGGCGGGTGGCAAGATTCCTTCGTTCGTCTTGGGAGGGCGGTCCAGGATGAGCTCACAGGCAACAGTTACCCTCCAGGCGAGGTTGACGTCGCAAGGCTTTTGCAGAGATACCCTGTGGCCTTGCTCGTACCCATTAGCTAGCCAGAGCACCAACAACGGCGGGCAAACGAAGCCCGGACAAGACGATTGAGGGGGAGCGATGGCTGAGAAGACCAGCACGGGGAAACGATTCGATGTGTGGGCCCCGTTTGCAGAATCCGTCACTCTGCTCGCGGAGGGTCAGCACCATGAAATGCGGTCGCTCGACGGCGGCGCGGCGGGCTGGTGGACGGCGGACGTACCCCGGCGGCCCGGGACTGACTACGGTTATCTGGTGAACGGGGAGGGGCCCTTTCCCGATCCGAGGTCGCAGCGGCAGCCGGACGGGGTCCATGCTCTTTCCCGCACCTTCGACGCCTCGTCCTATGCGTGGAACGACGCGGATTGGGCGGGGCGCGGGCTCGGCGGCGCGGTCATCTACGAGCTTCACCTCGGTACCTTCACTCCGGAAGGCACGCTGGACGCGGCCGTGGAAAAACTGGACTACCTCGTTGAACTGGGAATCGACTTCGTGGAGCTTCTGCCGGTCAATGCCTTCAACGGCCCCCACAACTGGGGGTACGACGGCGTGCTGTGGTTCGCCGTCCACGAGGCCTATGGGGGACCCGAGGCGTATCAGCGATTCGTGGATGCAGCGCATGCTGCCGGACTGGGTGTGATCCAGGATGTGGTCTACAACCATCTGGGGCCTAGCGGGAACTACCTGTCGAAATTCGGCCCCTACGTGAAGTCTGGCGAAGGCAACACGTGGGGCGACTCAGTGAATCTGGACGGTCCCGGCTCCGATGACGTCCGTCAGTACATCCTGGACAACGCCGCTATGTGGTTGGGCGACTTCCACGTGGACGGGCTGCGCCTCGACGCCGTGCACGCCCTCCGCGATGAGCGCGCCGTCCATATCCTGGAAGACCTGGCCAGCCTCGCGGATGGCATCGAAGCCGAAACAGGCGTCCCCAAGACCTTGATTGCGGAATCGGACCTGAACAATCCGCGCCTGATCTACCGCCGGGACACCAATGGCTACGGCCTGGAAGGGCAGTGGAGCGACGACTTCCACCACGCCGTGCACGTGAACCTCACCGGGGAAACAGCAGGCTACTATGCGGATTTCGATTCCTTGGGCGCACTGGCAAAGGTGCTTGAACACGGTTTCTTCCACGACGGGAGCTACTCAAGCTTTCGCGGCAGGCATCATGGCCGCCCCATCCGCCCGGGGCTGGTTCATCCTGCCGCGTTGGTGGTCTGCAACCAAAACCACGATCAAATCGGCAACCGCGCCGCCGGCGACCGACTGAGTTCGAGCCTGTCTTACGGCGGGCTGGCCCTTGCCGCCGTACTCACCATGACGTCGCCGTTCACCCCGATGCTCTTCATGGGCGAAGAATTCGGCGCGTCGACGCCTTGGCAGTTTTTCACATCGCATCCCGAGGAATGGCTCGCTAAGGCCACAGCGGACGGCCGGCTCAAGGAATTCGAACGGATGGGCTGGGACCCCGCATTGGTGCCCAACCCCCAAGACCCGGAGACGTTTGAACGCTCCAAGCTCAAGTGGGAGGAAGCGCACGACGGCGATCACGCCCGATTGCTGGACCTTTACCGGGCGTTGGCGAACCTCAGGCGCTCGACGCCGGAGCTCGCGGGCGGCGGATTCACTGACACGCACGTCGACTTCAGCGAAGAGGACAAATGGCTGGTTCTTAGCCGGGGCGCCGTGAGGGTTGCCTGCAACTTCGGGGACCGGACGCTGACGAAGGCGATGGATGGCGAAGTCTTGCTCGCCACGGACTCCGCGGCCGCCGTCGGGAACGGAAAGCTGACACTCCCGGGGGAGAGCGCCGCCGTCGTGCGCCTTAAGTGATCGTGCGCCTTAAGTGACAGCGCCCACATGACGGACATCGCGCTTCGAGGCTCGAAGGCGGTGGCAGGATGGTAGGTATGACTTATTCGGCTGCGGAAAACCGCTATGAAACCATGCCCTACCGTCGCGTCGGACGCAGCGGCCTCAAACTTCCCGCGATCTCGTTGGGACTATGGCACAATTTCGGCGACGACAAGCGTTTCGAAGAGCAGCGCGCCATCCTGCGGCGGGCGTTCGATCTGGGAGTCAACCACTTCGACCTCGCCAACAACTATGGTCCGCCGGACGGATCGGCTGAAGCGAACTTCGGCCGCCACCTGAAGGACGACTTCACGCCGTACCGCGACGAACTCGTCATTTCGACCAAGGCCGGTTACTACATGTGGCCCGGCCCCTACGGAGAATGGGGCTCCCGCAAGTACCTGCTCTCCAGCCTTGACCAGTCGCTTCAGCGCATGGGACTGGACTACGTGGACATCTTCTACAGCCACCGTCCCGATCCCGAAACCCCGCTGGAAGAAACCATGGGCGCCCTGGACCACGCAGTCCGTTCCGGCAAGGCGCTCTATGCCGGAATCTCTTCCTACACCCCGGAGCAGACCCTCGAGGCCGCCCGGATTCTCAAGGAGATGGGCACGCCGCTGCTCATCCACCAGCCCAGCTATTCCATGCTGAACCGCTGGACCGAGAACGGTTCGCCCAACCTCTACGAAACACTTGACCAGGTTGGCGCAGGATCCATCGCCTTCTCCCCGCTGGCACAGGGGATGCTCACCAACCGGTACCTGAACGGAATCCCCGCGGATTCACGCGCCGCCAAGGAACGGTTCCTGTCCGAATCAGCGCTGACCGAGGAAAAGCTGAGCCGGGTGCGTGGTTTGAACGCCATTGCCGAAGGACGCGGCCAGACCCTCGCCCAGATGGCCATCGCCTGGATCCTGCGCGAGCAGCCCAAGGGTTCGCCAGTGACCTCCGCGCTTGTCGGGGCGTCGAGCGTGGCCCAGCTCGAGGACACCGTGTCCGCGATCAACAACCTCGACTTCACGTCAGAGGAACTGACGGCGATCGACGAGTTCGCCGTCGAATCCGACATCAACCTGTGGGCGCAGAAGTAGATTCGGAAACTTAATACACGAACGGGGCCGGCTGGGAACAAAGCCGGCTCCGTTCGGGTTGGCTACAATGCAAAGAGCGCCGAATGGCGCTGTGCCTTTAAGACGCCGTCGTACATTCAGGTACGGACGCGCTAGGCACCTGAGGTTAGTTCTCAAAGGAGTTCCGTGTCTTCACATCCGATTCGTGTCGCCATTGTCGGCGTAGGTAACTGCGCCGCTTCGCTGGTCCAAGGTGTCCACTACTATCGCGATGCCGACCCCCAGGCCACAATTCCGGGTCTGATGCATGTTGAGTTCGGCAAATACCACGTCAACGACGTCCAGTTCGTCGCTGCCTTCGACGTCGACAGCAAGAAGGTCGGCCTCGACCTCGCTGACGCCATCGGCGCCAGCGAGAACAACACCATCAAGATCGCCGATGTCCCCTCCACTGGCGTGACCGTGCAGCGCGGCCACACCCTGGACGGCCTGGGCAAGTACTACCGCGAGACCATCGTCGAGGCCCCGGAAGAGGCAGTGGACATCGTCGCCGCACTGCGCGAATCCAAGGCCGACGTCATGGTCTGCTACCTGCCTGTCGGTTCCGAGGACGCCGCGCACTTCTACGCGCAGTGCGCCATCGACGCCGGTGTTGCCTTCGTCAACGCCCTGCCGGTCTTCATTGCGGGTACCAAGGAATGGGCCGACAAGTTCACCGCAGCTGGCGTGCCGATCGTCGGCGATGACATCAAGAGCCAGATCGGTGCCACCATCACGCACCGCGTCATGGCCAAGCTCTTCGAAGACCGCGGCGTCACGCTGGACCGCACGTACCAGCTCAACGTCGGCGGCAACATGGACTTCAAGAACATGCTCGAGCGCGACCGCCTGGAATCGAAGAAGATCTCCAAGACCCAGGCCGTGACCTCCAACGTCGAGGCCGTCCTGCACGCCGACGACGTCCACATCGGCCCGTCCGATTACGTCGCCTGGCTCGATGACCGCAAGTGGGCGTTCGTCCGCCTCGAAGGCCGCAACTTCGGCGATGCCCCGGTATCGCTCGAGTACAAGCTTGAGGTCTGGGACTCCCCGAACTCGGCCGGCGTGATCATCGACGCCATCCGCGCCGCCAAGATCGGCCTGGACCGTGGCATCGGCGGCCCGCTGCTCTCCGCTTCCAGCTACTTCATGAAGTCCCCGCCGGAGCAGTTCAACGACGACCTCGCCCGCGACAAGGTCGAGGCCTTCATCCGAGGCGACGTCGAGCGCTAACCCCGCTTCTTCCTCCCGCCCTCCCGGACGCTCGCTCACTTATATCGGGTTTTTGACTGACGCTCGCTCACCTATGTGGGGTTCTTGACTGACGCTCGCTCACCTACATACGTGAGCGGGCGTCTGTCGTTTAACGCTCGCTCACTACACGGCGCTTGCAAAGCCGGATGCGACGGCGGGATCGACCCACGCCGATCGCAGTGCCTTCTTGATCTTCTTGGTCGCCAGCTCGAAACCATCCGCCAAATCGTCCTTGCGGAACACGAGGACGGTCCATCCCGCTGTTTCGAAGGCTTTGTTCCGGCGTCGATCACTGAGTGTCTGGGCCTCCGCGAGGTGATGGCCGCCGTCGTACTGAATGGCGACCCGCCTTTGGCGGAACCCCAAGTCGGCCGACGGCGAGAACGGATCGTCACTTCGCAACTTGAGTTGAAGTTCGGGTTCGGGGATTCCAGCGTCCAGCATAGCCAAGCGAAGCAGGGACTCAGGCGCGGAATCCGCGCCCACGCGCATCAGTTCGAGCGCCTGCCGGGCCCGCACGACGCCTTGTAAATTTGGATGCCGCTCCACCAGGGCACGCAGTTCTTCAAGGGTCGCGAACGGTGTGTCTCGTCCTTCCAGCGCTTGGCGGGGTACGCGAATCAGCTCGTCGCCCATACAGACGAGGTCGTTCAAAGGCAGCAGCCGGGCCATGTCCAGCCAAGTGCGGGGGCGCGTGCTGATCCGTATTCCATCAACCGATTCGACCTCGTTCTCGGCCGCGATCACCCTATGCCCGATCACCCCTTTGCGGCGCGCTCCAGGCACCGATCGCGGCTTGCTGAGGTGCAGCTCCGTTGAATCGGCAAGCCAAGGCGGAAGGCAGGAACAGCGAAGGCGCGCTGCCGTCACATGGGAGATCCAGGCCCCGGGGGTAGCGGCCGAGAGCGCACGGGCCGCGGACTCAAGATCGAAGTCCCAGCCGATCGGACGGTAGAGGCTTCGGCTGACGCGTTCGACGTCGGCGCGAAGCAGGCGATCGCGCGGGACACCTCGGGCTTGGGCCTGGGCGAGCGTGAAAGGTCCTGAAAGCAGTTCAGCGGGAAGGGCAAACTCGTTTCGCATACCCGCATTGTTGCGCAAATGGGCGGGTGCCTGCAGAAGTTATCCACAGGCTCGGGATTCGGCTGTAGATTTTGTCGTCCTCGGGGGCCATGGGTGAGCGAGCGTTTCCCGAAAGTGCCCTAGAGGTGAGCGAGCGTTCCTCGAAAGTGCCCCATTCGTGAGCGAGCGTTCCTCGAAAGTGCCCCATTCGTGAGCGAGCGTCCCTCGAAAGTGCCCCATTCGTGAGCGAGCGTCAGAAGAGGCCGACCGGATTGCCGTGCTCATCGACGTCCATCCGCATCGCGGCGGGCTCCTTGGGCAAACCGGGCATGGTCATGACGGCACCGGTCAGCGCGACAATGAAGCCCGCCCCGGTCTTGGGAATCAGCTCGCGCACGTGCACCGTGAACCCCTTGGGGGCACCCAACTGGGAGGCGTCGTCGGTGAATGAATACTGTGTCTTGGCCATGCAAACCGGCATTCCGCTCCAGCCATTTTTCCGGATGTCCGCCAGGCGCCTGAGCGCGGGGACGGAAAACTCCACTCCGTCGGCGCCGTAGACTTCCTGTACGATCGTGCGGATCTTGTCCTCCACAGACAGGCTCAGAGGATACAAATGGCGGAAGTCCGACGGCGCTGCTGCCGCCACCGCCGCGGCGACCTTCGCTGCGAGCTCATCACCGCCGTCGCCCCCTCCACCGCGGCCCCAGACATCCGCCACAGCCGCCTGCACTCCCTCCTGGGCGCACCAAGCCAGTAGCCATTCGAGCTCTTCTGTTGTGTCCGTCGCGAATTTATTGATTGCAACAACCGGTGTGACGCCAAACTTCTCGACATTGTGCACATGCCGTTTCAAGTTCTCGACGCCGGCAGCGAGCGCTTCGACGTTCGGCTCCTTGAGAAGCTCCTTCGGGACGCCGCCCTGCATCTTCAGAGCCCTGATAGTCGCGACGACGACGACGGCGGATGGCGCCACGTCTGCGATGCGCGACTTGATGTCCATGTACTTTTCGGCCCCAAGGTCGGCGCCGAATCCCGCTTCGGTGACCACGATGTCCGCGAGCTGTTGGGCCGTTCGTGTGGCGATGAGCGAGTTGCAGCCGTGCGCGATATTGGCGAACGGGCCGCCATGCACCAGGGCCGGGGTTCCTGCGATGGTCTGCACGAGATTCGGCTTGATGGCGTCCTTCAGCAGCATGGTCAGCGCACCCTGGACACCGAGATCGGCCACGGTGACCGGCCGCCGGTCATAGCTGTACCCGAAGGTGATGCGGCCGAGGCGCTCGCGAAGATCATCCAAGTCCGTCGCGAGGCAGAAGACAGCCATGATTTCGGAGGCGACGGTTATGTCGAAACCGTCCTGTCGCGGCACTCCTTGAGCGGGTCCGCCCAGGCCAATGATGACCTCGCGCAGCGAGCGGTCGTTCATATCAAGGACCCGTTTGAAGGTCATGCGGCGGGGATCAATGCTGAGCTCGTTGCCTTGGAAGATGTGGTTGTCCACGAGGGCCATGAGGGCGTTATTGGCCGAGGTGATCGCGTGGAAGTCGCCGGTGAAATGCAGGTTGATCTCGTCCATGGGGAGAACTTGGGAGTAGCCGCCACCGGTCGCACCTCCCTTCATGCCCAGGATCGGTCCAAGGGACGGTTCGCGCAGCGCGATCATCACCCGGTGACCGGCCCGCGCCAAGGAATCGGCGAGGCCTACCGTGGTTGTCGATTTTCCCTCACCCGCCGGCGTCGGAGACATAGCCGAGACGAGGACTATCTTGCCCGCGCGTTTGGCATCCGGGAGACGGAGCTTGGCGGGATCGATTTTCGCCTTGAACCGGCCGTACAGTTCCAATGCATCGACGTTGATCCCGGCACGCCCCGCGATCTCCTCGATGGGACGTATCGCTGCGTTCTGGGCAATTTCAAGGTCGCTCAAGATCTTGTTTTCAGACATCCTTGTCCTCAACTCCGTGCGGAACACTGTCCGCGACAATCTATCAGTCGGGTCCCCGAGGTGAGCGAGGGTTTGGGGAATTGACTTCATAGGTGAGCGAGCGTTTGGGGAATTGCCCTTATAGGTGAGCGGGCGTCGCCGGGAGGGGGCTTATAAGTGAGCGAGGGTTTAGCTTGGGCGGACGAGGACCGCACCGATGGCTGCGTGGTAGCTCTCGAGCGTGATGGCTGCTGTCCTGTGCCAGCCGAAGGCCTCCGCATGAACGGCAGCGGCACGGCCCATGTCTTCGCGGGTGCGGGGATCGTCGTACAAGGCTTCGATGACGTCGGCCCAGCGGGAGGGATCGTGGCCGTCAACCAAAATACCCGTCCGCCCGTCGGCAACGGCACGGGACAGGCCGCCCACGTTGGTAGCCACCACCGGGGTGCCGCAGGCCTGCGCCTCAAGGGCAACCAGCCCGAACGATTCGCTGAAGGAAGGCATCACGACGACGTCGGCCGAACGGAACCAGCCCGCCAGCTTCGGCGCCTTGACCGGCGCGCGGTGCGTTACGACGTCGTCGAGCCCCGCGGCCGTAATGAAGGACTGCAGATTGAAGTCCTTGGCGCCGCTCAAGGCGCCCAGGATGGTGAGTTCGAGGTCGATGTCTGGCCGCCTCTTGCGGAGGATGCCAACAGCTTCGATGAAAACCTGCGGGCCTTTGAGCCGCTGGATGCGTCCGGCGAAGAGCAGGTGGAAACTGCCGGGCCGCACGCCAAGCTCGGCGCGGGACCGGGCCCGGAACGCGGGAGTGAACACGGTCAGGTCAACGCCGGGGGGAGCGATGTCGATATGGTCGAAATCGGCGTCGTAGTGCGATACAAGCTCCTGGGCTTCGGCGGGAGTGTTGGCCACGAGGCGCGTGGCTCCATCCACGATCCTCTGTTCGCCGTCTTCACGCACTCGCGGTTCGGGCCGCTCGCCGGATTCGAGCACCAGGTTCTTGACCTTCGCCATCGTGTGCATCGTGTGGATCAGCGGCACGTTCCACAATGCGGAGAGTTCAAGGCCGGCCACACCGGACACCCAGTAGTGCGAATGGATGGCGTCGTAACGGCCGTGCGGTTGCCGCTGCCGGATCCTCTCGACTTCGGCAACCATGGCGTGGAGGAGCTCGGGAAGTTCCTCCTTGGGCAGTTTCCGGGGCGGGCCTGCCAAGACGTTGTGGACGCAGACACCCGGACCGGGATGCTCGACGGCGGGCTGCCCGGCGGACGTCGAACGCGTGAAGATCTCTACCTCCACGCCGAGATCCGCCAACGCGATGGCCAGCGCCCGGACGTAGACATTCATGCCGCCCGCATCGCCCGAACCCGGCTGCTCCATGGGCGAAGTGTGGAGTGACAGGAAGGCAACGCGACGGATCAACGACACCGCTACCTCCTATATCCAACGCAATTCAACAAGCCCGCAAAGCGATAAATCCCCTGCGTCCCAGCGAAAACACTACTCCTGACCTCCCTGGCATTGCAGCCGGCCCGACAGGGCAGGCAGTGCACGGCGAGCTGATACCGTAACGGAGGTGAGCCACTCAAACAGCGAAGCAGGAATGTCGGCGGCCGTTAGCTACGAGATCCGGCCCGCCCGGGCAAGCGACTGGCCCGGGATCTGGGCCGTCCTGGAACCCGTGATCCAGGCAGGGGAGACCTTCACGTGGGACCGCGACACTTCCGAAGAAGCTGCCCGGATCAAATGGTTCAAGGAAGCGCCCGGCCTGACCTTTGTGGCAGTGCGCGACGGCGACGTGCTGGGTACCGGTGAACTGCACGCCAACCAGGGCGGCGGCGGAAGCCACGTAGCCAACGCCGGCTACATGGTCCATGCCGATCACGGCGGGCAGGGAATCGCCCGAGCACTTTGTGCCTATTCCTTGGTTGCCGCCCGGGATGCCGGGTTCAAGGCGATGCAGTTCAACGCGGTCGTCGAAAGCAACGTCCGCGCAGTGGGCCTGTGGCAGTCCATGGGCTTCCGCATCCTGGCGACTATCCCCGAGGCCTTCCAGCATCCGACCCTTGGCTACGTGGGGCTGCACGTCATGTACCAGGAGCTCTAGCCGGCCCCGGGACTCCCGCGGTCCTTTGCACAATCGTGGCCGCGGCGTAGTGTGCCGTGCATGGACGCAACGCCCAGGACTGGATTCGACCCCCTCGCCGCTATCCGGGGGGATGCGGGGGAGGACGGGGCCGAGTCAGGCTGCGATCTCCTGCTGACAGGCACCGTGTTCCAGGACATTATCTTTACCGGACTGGACCGCAGCCCTGAACCGGGGACCGAAGTGTGGAGCCAAGGCATGGGGACCTGCCCCGGCGGCGTGGCCAACCAGGCTATCGCGGCTGCCCGGCTTGGGCTGCGGACCAGCCTCGCGGCGGCCTTCGGGGATGACGGATACGGGGACTTCAACTGGCGGATCCTGGAAAGCCAGGAGCACGTGGATCTCTCCCTGTCCAGGCGGTTCGAGGGCTGGCATTCCCCGGTCACCGTCTCCTTGTGCGTGGATCAGGATCGTTCGATGGTCACTCACGGACATCCCTCGCCCATGAGCGCTTCTCAACTGATTGGCGATCCGCCCAAGGCCCTCGCCGCCGTCGCGGATCTCGGCGAGGAGCCAGAACCCTGGATGCTGGCGGCGAGGAAAGCCGGGGTCAAACTCTTTGGCGACGCCGGATGGGATCCGACGGGAGAGTGGTCGTCGAAGCGGCTGGACCAGCTCAGCAATTTCCACGCCTTCATGCCGAACCAACGGGAAGCAATGGCCTTCACCGGCAAGGACAACCCATGGTCTGCGCTCTACACGCTCGCCGACCGGGTTCCGGTGGCTGTAGTGACGTTGGGAGCGCAGGGAGCCATGGCCGTGGATTCCGAAACCGGCGAGGAGGAATGGGTGCCGTCCCTTCCCGTGACGGCGTACGACCCCACAGGAGCGGGCGACTGCTTCGGTGCGGCGTTTGTTGTGGGTTGCCTGGCCGGATGGCCTTTGGGAGACCGGCTCCGTTTTGCCAACCTTTGCGCCTCGCTGGCGGTGCAGGAAGTAGGTGGCTCGCTTGCTGCGCCTGGTTGGGGAGACATCGCCGATTGGTGGCAGCGAGCGAACGCCCGGAGGGAGCGGCAGTCCAGCCAGTGGCTCAAACGGTTCGCTTTCCTCGAGGACATTGTGGCGGATGTCCCGCCCGGGGCCCAACGTCGTGCAACAGCCACGATCGCCCACAACTCGGACGCTTGAGCGGCGCTTACCTCCAATCGACCCGCTCACCCCAGTCAACCCGCACGCCGTCGCGGCACTAGAATCGTGAGGGTGACTTACGAAGCAGCTGCCAGTTTCGAGCCCTCGACGAAAACGGGTTCGGCAACGGTCCTCGAACGATCAGCCGTCATCGACTTGGACGCCATCCGGCACAACGTACGCCAATTCGTGGCTATCGCCTCGCCCGCAACCGTCATGGCCGTCGTGAAGGCCGACGCCTATGGGCACGGTGCGGTGCAGGTGGCGCGGGCAGCCCTTGAAGCCGGCGCCCGATGGCTTGGCGTTGCCCATATTTCGGAGGCTTTGGCGCTGCGCGCTGCTGGAATCGACGCCCCCATGCTCGCCTGGTTGCACACCACCCAAAGCAACTTCCAGGCGGCAGTCGCCGCCGGCGTCGACGTCGGGATATCCGGCTGGGAGCTGGACGCGGTCGTCGCGGCGGCACGCGAACAGGAACGACCGGCCCGCATCCACCTCAAGGTTGATACCGGCCTGGGCCGCAACGGCTCCACCATCGCCCAATGGGACAAATTGGTGGGCCAGGCCATGGAGTACCAGGACGAGGGCCTCCTGCGCGTGGTGGGCATCTTCTCGCACTTGGCCGTGGCCGATGAACCGCACCGTCCCGAGACTGATGAGCAGTTGGCAGCTTTCCGGGAAGCAATTGCCGTGGCCGAGGACGCCGGAGTGGACACCGAGGTCCGGCATCTGGCCAACACGCCCGCCACGCTTTCGCGTCCGGATGCCCATTTCGACCTCGTCCGCGTGGGGCTCGGGCTCTACGGACTGTCCCCTTTCGAAGGACAAAACTCCGCGGAACTTGGTCTCCGCCCCGCCATGACAGTGCGCACCCTCGTTTCCAATTGCAAGCGGGTGCCCGAAGGCCAGGGCGTGTCCTACGGACTCAACTACCGGACGTCCGGTGAGAGCGCCTTGGGCCTGATCCCGCTCGGATACGCCGACGGCGTGCCGCGGGTCGCCACCGGCGGACCGGTCCGGGTCAACGGAGTCAACTACCCCGTTGTGGGCCGGATCGCCATGGACCAGATGGTCATCGACCTTGGGAACGCGGTGACCGACGAAGCCGCCTGGCTGGGCGCCGAAGCCGTCATGTTTGGTGACGGCGCCGACGGCGGCCCGACGGCGGACGACTGGGCCGCCGCCGCGGGAACCAACAACTATGAGATTGTCACCCGCATCAGTCCGCGCGTCCCGCGCATCTACATCAACGAAACCTCGGGGGCGGATGCCCGGTGAGCGGGGCCCCGATTGATAAGACCCCGGTGAGCGAGGCCTTGTGGGAACGGACCGTCAAGGTCGCGACGGCGGAGCAGACGCACGCTTTGGGCTCGGCGCTCGCCGGGGTCCTTGAGCCCGGTGACCTGCTGGTCCTGACAGGCGAACTCGGTGCCGGCAAGACCACTTTCACCCAGGGACTCGGCGAAGGACTGGGCGTCCGTGCCGGCGTCATCTCGCCCACGTTTGTCCTGGTGCGCATCCACCCCAACCTGCCGGACGGACCGCGCCCGGGCGGCCCCGATCTGGTCCACGTTGATGCTTACCGGCTGGCGTCCGCCGCGGAAATCGACGACATCGACCTCGAAAACACGATGGACAACTCCGTGACAGTGGTCGAGTGGGGGCGCGAACGCGTGGAACACCTTTCGGATAGTCGCCTGGACATCGAAATGCACCGGACAATGGGCGGCGCGGAGAGGGCAGTAACCCGCCCGGAAGCAGGCCAGGACGCCGTGCTGGACTTCGACCCGGAGGACGACGACGAACCCCGCGCCATCGTTTTCCGCGGCTTTGGCCCTCGCTGGAGCGCCGTGCCCGAAATACTGGAGGAGAACGCCTGATGCTGATCTTGGCCATTGATACTTCGGCCGTGGCGAGTGCGGCACTCATCTCGGACGATGCCATGGAGGGTGTGGTGGAGTCCTTCGCCACGGAGGACACCCGCAGCCATGCCGAGGTCCTGGCGCCCGGCATTGAGAAGCTTCTGGCCGACGCCGGCGTAAGCGGCGCGGACATCGACCTCATCGTCACCGGTGTTGGCCCTGGGCCGTTTACGGGCCTTCGTTCAGGGATTGCAACCGCCCGCACGTTGGCATTTGCCTGGAACAAACCTCTTTTCGGTCTCATGAGCCTGGACGCGATCGCTTTGGAAGTGGCCGAGTCAACGGAGGCGCAGGCCGAGTTCCTGGTGGCCACGGATGCCCGTCGCAAGGAGGTCTACTGGGCGCGCTACACGCTCAATGATGGCCAGCTACCGCAACTCGTGGACGGTCCGCACGTCGGGTTCGCCTCGGAGTTGCCCGATCTCCCCGTCTTCGGTGCCGGCGGCGGCATCTACGCGGACGTCGTCAACGCGAACGAGGAATTCAGCACCACCCAGCCCGACGCCGCCTCGTTGGGCCAGTTCGCCATGGCCCTCCTGACGGCCGGCGCGGAACTGCCGGATTCCACACCCTTGTATTTGCGGGAATCCGACGCGCAAGTGCCGGGCCCTAGAAAGCGTGCCCTGTGAACCCCTCGTACCAGTTCAAGCTCGACGGCGTGACCTTGCGCGACATGACCGCCGACGACGTCACCGCGGTCGAGGTCTTGGAGCGCCGGCTCTTCCCGGTGGACGCCTGGCCGATGCAGATGTTCTTCGACGAACTTGCCCAGGTTGATACCCGCCGCTACGTAGTGGCCGAAGCCGACGGCCAGATTGTGGCCTACGCCGGGCTCATGTGCATCGAGCCGATCGCGGACGTGCAGACGATCGCCGTCGTGCCCGAATTCGAAGGCAAGGGAATTGGCTCCGCCATCCTCACGGAACTGATCGAAGAATCCCGACGGCGCGGCGCGGTGGAAGTGCTCCTGGAGGTCCGTGCCGACAATCCACGAGCTCAGGCACTGTACGTGCGCTTCGGCTTCGAGCAGATCCACGTCCGTCGGCGCTACTACCGTGACGGCACGGACGCCCTCATCATGAGGCTCACATTGACTGAAGGAACACCGGCATGAACCACCCCGCCACCATCCGGCCGCTCGTGCTGGGGATCGAGTCCTCCTGCGACGAAACCGGCGTCGGGATTGTCCGGGGCACCACCCTGCTGACCAACACGGTGTCCTCTTCGATGGATGAGCATGTCCGTTTTGGCGGCGTCATTCCGGAGATCGCTTCGCGTGCGCACCTGGACGCTTTTGTTCCCACGCTGCAGGAGGCCCTGCACGAGGCCGGGGTGGCTTTGGACGATATCGACGCCATTGCCGTGACCTCCGGGCCCGGCTTGGCGGGGGCGCTCATGGTGGGTGTCTGTGCGGCCAAAGCCCTCTCTGTTGCCACGGGCAAGCCGCTCTACGCGATCAACCACTTGGTGGCGCATGTCGGCGTCGGGCTCCTTGACGGCGCCACCGGGGGAGCCGTTCCGGGCGGTCGGCTGCCGGAAAATCTCGGTGCGTTGCTGGTTTCCGGCGGGCATACGGAAATCCTGCGCATCCGCAGCATCACCGACGACGTCGAGATGCTCGGTTCCACGATCGACGACGCCGCAGGGGAGGCCTACGACAAAGTTGCGAGGCTTCTGGGCCTTGGCTACCCGGGCGGACCGGCCATCGACAAACTCGCCAAGCAAGGCAACGCCAAGGCCATCCGCTTCCCGCGCGGCCTGACGCAACCCAAGTACATGGGAACCGCGGAGGAGCCGGGACCGCATCGCTACGATTGGTCCTTCAGCGGCCTCAAGACCGCCGTCGCGCGCTGCGTTGAACAGTTCGAAGCGCGCGGTGAGGACGTTCCCGTTGCCGATATCGCCGCTGCATTCCAGGAAGCGGTGGTGGACGTCATAACGTCCAAGGCTGTGCTGGCCTGCAAGGAGAACGGCATCACGGACCTCCTGCTGGGCGGCGGCGTTGCAGCCAACTCCCGGCTCCGTGAGCTGACCGGGCAGCGCTGCGATGCGGCGGGTATCACCCTGCATGTGCCGCCGCTGGCGCTGTGCACCGACAATGGTGCCATGGTCGCTGCCTTGGGCTCGCAGCTCATCATGGCGGGTATCGGTCCCAGCGGCGTCGCGTTCGCTCCGGATTCGTCCCTGCCGGTGACCACGGTTTCGGTGTAGGCGCGGGAACCCGGCCGGAGGCTATGCGGTCGGGACGGACCGCATCTGCTGCACGAGATCCTGGACGACCGCGTGAAGATCGCCGTCGTGCTGGGCCGCGACGCGGCGCTGGCGCTGGTAGCCTGCTCCGCGGGCGATGATCTTTTCGACGTCGGCCAGTTCCGCCGAGCAACCCAGCTTCTCGGCGACAGGCGCCAGGCGCAGCAGCGTTTCCTTCAAGTGCTCAGTGACGAGCTGCTCGTTGCCCTCGGCGTCGAGGATGATGATCGCTTCCATGCCGTAACGGGCGGCGCGCCACTTGTTTTCCTGGATATGCCACGGCGGCATGGTCGGAATGCTGCCGCCGTTGTCCAGGATCGTGGAGAACTCGTCCACCAGGCACTGGGTCAGGGCTGCAACAGCGCCGACTTCTTCGAGGGTGGCCAGGCCGTCGCAAATGCGCATCTCGATGGTGCCCAAGTTCGGCACGGGACGGATGTCCCAGCGAATTTCAGACAGGGTGTCGATCACTCCAGTAGTGAACATGTCCTGGACATAGGACTCGTATTCGGCCCAGCTGGGGAACTGGAAAGGCAGTCCGGCCGTGGGCAGTTGCTGGAACATGAGGGCGCGTTGTGACGCATAGCCAGTGTCTTCGCCGCCCCAGAACGGGCTCGAAGCGGACAATGCCTGGAAATGGGGGAAGTAGTTGACCAGGCCATCGAGGATGGGGAGCGCCTTGTCCCTTCGGTCCAGGCCGACGTGGACGTGGACTCCGTAGATGACCATTTGCCGTCCCCACCATTGGGTGCGGTCGATCAGCTTGGCATAGCGTGCTTTGTCCGAGACGGGCTGAAGCTGCGGCGGGCTGAAAGGATGGCTTCCGGCGCAGAAAAGCTCGACACCCATGGGGTCGGTGACTTCCCTGACCGCCTGAAGGGAGCGGGCGAGGTCTTCCTTGGCTTCCTTGACGGTGTTGCACACGCCTGTGACAAGTTCCACGGTGTTCAGGAGCAATTCCCGCTTGATGTGCGGATGCTCGTCGTCTTCGTTCAAGTCCGGATGCCGCGATGCCACGCCCCGCAGGACCTCATTCGCCACCGAGACCAATTCGCCGGTGCGTGCGTTGACGAGCGCGAGCTCCCATTCCACCCCCAGGGTCGACTGCCTGGATGAAGCGAAATCAATCTGCACGTGGGTCCCCTCGGTATTTGCCAAAAACGCCCTGAGCAATGCCCGCCGTGGGGCCGTCAGCGGTTGGCTCAAGTCTAATGCAGGGGCGGTACGGTACCGCATGATGGGTACCGCGAGGTAAAACAGGAAAACGAATCGGCTTGCTAATGAGAATGATTTGCATCTAAGATGAAGCATGCATCTTTCTGTTGTCAGCTCACTGGACAGCCAATGCCGCGAAGCAGCCACCACCAGGCTTGGGCGGACCCACCGCGATTCGGTCGTGGTCCTGCACGACCTCCTGGACGGCTCCATCGTCCTGCGAAGGATCTTCCGCAATGGCGAACTGGTAGAACAGGGGCAAACCACTTTGGAACACGGTTGCCTCAGCTGCACGGTCCGCCTCGATGTTGTCCCGACGGCGGAACGCCTCGCGTCCTCCGGCCATGACCACATCGTCCTGGGCCTGCCGCCCGGTGTCTCCGTGGACATGGCGGTGGCGGAACTCAAGCGCGGCCTGGAACGGCCCGCCGTCATCGACAACGCCGTGTTGGCGATCGATCCCTCCGGACTGGAAGACCACATCTGGGACAAGCACACGCTGTATGAATCCGGCTTCACGGCCATGCCCGACGATGAGCGCACCAGCGGAGAATTTTTCATCGGGGAATTGGGCCACGCGGATACCGTCATGGTGCACGCCGGTCTTGGGGCGGAGCTGGCAGGCTTGCGCCCGGACTCGAGCGAGGCCTGGGCCCAAGGGTTGGAACTACTCGGGCAGCTTGCGCCGCACGCCGCCATTTCCGCGAGCGACGACGACTTCCGCCCCGGCTGCTACGACGGCGCCGAGGCTCTCGCCAGGGTTCGCCGTGGTTCCGTGAGGGTTCCGCTCGAGGAGGAGTCGGGGAGTTTCCGGACCGTGCTCCACAAGGTGGAGCGTCCGCTTCATCCAGGACGCTTCCAGGAGGCGCTACCCAAGTTGGCCGAGGGATGCCACTGGATGCGGGGCCGCTTGTGGATTGCCTCCGCGGCCAAGGTCCGGATCGCGGTGCAGGGAATCGGGCCGCGCGTCTGGCTCGAGAGCACCGGCGAGTGGCTCGCGGACGCCGGCACCGGCCCTGTCCCCGACGGCAAAGGCCTGCAGCACGGAAAGGGATTCCCCGACGTCGACGCCGCCCTTGACTGGCATCCCCGCTTCGGCGACCGGGGCACCGTGCTGGCCGTGACCGGACGAGGGGAAGACCTCGACGCCGCCGAAATCCGGGCACTCCTGGACGGATGCGCGCTGAGCGAAGCGGAGATGCGGCTCGGCTTCGCCGGACTCGACGACCCTTTTGAACTCGAATCCACCCTTTAGCCGAGCTTCAGCCTCGGTGGAACAAAACCGCAATCAAACAAGTCAAAACCCCAGAAGGAGAACCCCATGAAAGTCAGGAATTCGCTGCGTGCCCTCAAGAAGATCCCCGGCGCGCAAGTTGTCCGCCGGCGCGGACGCACCTTTGTCATCAACAAGCTGAATCCGCGCTTCAAGGCGCGCCAAGGCTAGCTCCCCGTCTAGGCTGGGCAGAGAACCCGCTACGCGAAGGAAGCCCCGTTATGCCGATCCTCAATAAAGACATGACGCTCTGTATTTCTCTCTCTGCCCGGCCGAGCAACAACGGAACGCGTTTCCACAACTTCCTCTACGAGGCGCTTGGCCTGAACTGGATCTACAAGGCCTTCGCTCCCACCGACCTCCCGAACGCGATCGCCGGCGTGCGCGGCCTCGGCATCCGCGGCTGCGCCGTCTCGATGCCCTACAAGGAAGACGTCATCGCCCTCGTCGACCGCATGGACGCTTCGGCCGCCGCTATCGACTCGGTCAACACGATCGTGAACGACGCCGGCGTACTGACGGCCTACAACACGGACTACACCGCGATCGCCCAGTTGATCGAGCGCAACGCGATCGACCCGGCGTCGTCCGTGTTGCTCCGCGGTTCCGGCGGCATGGCCAAGGCCACCGCGGCTGCGTTCCGGGACGCCGGATTCTCCCGCGTCACCGTGGTTGCCCGGAATGAAAAGCTCGGGCAAGCCCTCGCGGGGCTCTATGGCTTCGGCTGGCAAGCCGAAGTAGGGGAGTCGACGGCGGACGTGCTCGTCAACGTGACCCCGATCGGCATGGCCGGCGGACCTGACTCCGGCTCACTGTCCTTCCCCGAAGCGGCGGTGGCGGCCGCGCAGGTAGTGTTCGACGTCGTCGCCCTCCCTGCAGAGACGCCGCTCATCAAGGCCGGCCGTGCGGCAGGAAAGACCGTGATCAGCGGCGCTGAAGTGGCCACGATCCAGGCACTCGAACAGTTCGTGCTCTACACGGGCATCACGCCGACACCGGAACAAGTGGCCGCGGCTGAGGAGTTCACGCGCTCCCAATAGGGCGCCGCGGGTCAGAGACCAGCTCAGGCAGCCGCTACGGGCTCCACCACAACAGCGACCTTTTCCTCGCCGATCCTGGTGAGGACCAGGGTGGCTGTTTTGTTGCCGCGGGATTTTGCCGAGTTCTTTCCGGCCGGCAGCAATTGTTTCCGCAGCTCTTCGGGGGTGACGGAGGTGCCGCGCTTCTTGATGTCCAGGACACCGACGCCGTTGGCATTCACCCAGGCCTTGAGGGCTTTGACGTTCAGCGGCATGACTTCCAGGACTTTGTAGGCACGGGCGAAGGGGGTCTCCACCAGTTCCGGAGCGCAAATATAGGCAATGTGTTGGTCTACAAGGTGGCCGCCCAGCCGGAGCGCGATGTCGGCCACCAGGCCCGCACGGATCACCGCGCCGTCCGGTTCGTACAGGTATCCCTCCACGGGCCCGACGTCGGGCACCGGGCCGCCGTCGAAATCTTCGCCGCTGGTGATCTCTGCTGCCCCCTGCGGCCCGAGCACCAGGGCGGCGCGGCGGATGCCGGGGCGGGCGACGTCGTTGAACCACAGCGTTACTTCCGTAACGTCCCCTCCCACCGAAACCCACTGTGCCTCGCAGCCGGCCGGAACCGATTCGTGTGGCATCCCCGGGCCCATCTTGACCCCGACGGACTTGCCGGTAGCGGCCAGCGATTCAACGAAGGACAACGGCGGCGAGAACGCCTCGGGGTCCCAGATCCTTTTGGTTCCCGACGACGACGTCGTGCGGCGCGCCGGATCGAGCCACACGCCGTCGACGCCGTCGAGGGGCATCGCCGTGGCGTCGGAGTGCACCACCGTTGCGCGCGGGAAAGACATGAGGTTGATGGTGGCGCAGGCGGCGGTGGTCTCGTCGAGTTCCACGGCGGTGACCTTGATGTCCATGGACGCCATGGCCATGGAGTCGGCTCCAAGCCCGCAGCCCAGGTCCGCGACGTGCTGCGTGCCCGCCTTGGCGAAGCGTTCGGCATGCCTGGCTGCAACATTGAGCCGGGTGGCCTGTTCCAGGCCGGCCTGGGTGAAGAGCATCTGCCGGGCGAATTCGCCGAACTTGGCCTCGGCCCGGGTGCGGAGCCTGGACTGGGTGAGGACGGCGGCAACGAGTGCGGGGGAGTGGCCGTCTTTGCGCAGGCGCGCATTCAGGGCGAAGGCTTCGCCATCGCGGTACGGTCCCAAGGACGCCAGCAGTTCCCAACCTTCCGTTGTCAGCAAGGGGGCAATCTGGTCCGGGGATGTGTCAGCCATGGGAACTAGCCTAGTGCTCGCCCGTCATACGGGGTCGGGAGGGATCCGGGACCCCTCGGGCCGATAGGGTTGATGCCATGGAAGACAACCCAGTACGCCAGCCCGACGACGCCAATGGTTCTCCCTCTGCCCCGGATAAACGTCAATTCGCCGGAAATCTCTCCAAGTATGCCCGTCCTGCGCTCATCGTGGGTGCTTTGATTGCCGTTGTCTGCATCGCGCTGTTGATCATTATTTTCTTCCTAGACTCTTTCAACGCGGCCACCTACTCGATGACCGGTAATAGCGTCCAGGACGCCACGGATGAGGCCCGGGACATCCGTGACACCTACACCGGCGCCCGCATCGGAGCGATCGTCGGGCTGGCGGTGTTCGGCGTCGTCGCGCTCGCAAGCGGCGTCGTGCTCTACCTGAACCGCGGAACCGCACCGAAGGAAGAGTACGACGACGGCGAGGACGTTGACTTCGACGACCTCGCCGGGCAATGAGCGTGTGAGCCGGAAGCGCCCTTTGGACGTTCACCCGTGACGGAATTCTGGCACTCGCCTTGACCGAGTGCTAATGCTTACATAGAGTCTTGATTAGCACTCTCCCTAGGCGGGTGCTAATCATGCCGCCAGGCACTTACCGGCACCGCGACGACGGTAAGCCCGCCACGGCACCCCTGGTTTGATAGTCCATGTACTACCTCACGTAAAGGAGAGATCCGAGTGTCGGTCTCCATTAAGCCTCTCGAGGATCGCATTGTTGTCCGCCCGCTCGAAGCAGAGCAGACCACGGCTTCCGGCCTGGTCATCCCGGACACTGCACAGGAAAAGCCGCAGGAAGGCGAAGTTGTCGCAGTTGGCCCCGGCCGCTTCGATGACAACGGCAACCGCGTACCCGTCGACGTAACCGTTGGCGACGTCGTCATCTACTCCAAGTACGGCGGAACTGAAGTCAAGACCGGCGGCAGCGAATACCTCGTTCTGTCCGCCCGCGACGTTCTGGCAATCGTCGTTAAGTAATTCCCTGGATCCCGCATCGCAGATCGAGTCGGACGTCTTCCGGTCGAATCAGCGGTGCGGGTTTTCCGTCTTGAAAGGACACAACCATGGCAAAGCAGCTTGCGTTTAACGACGCTGCCCGTCGCTCGCTCGAAGCAGGCATTGACAAGCTCGCCAACACCGTCAAGGTCACCCTTGGCCCGCGCGGGCGCAACGTCGTTCTGGACAAGAAGTGGGGAGCTCCCACCATCACCAACGACGGCGTGACGATCGCCCGCGAAGTCGAACTCGACGACCCGTATGAGAACCTTGGCGCGCAGCTGGCCAAGGAAGTCGCCACCAAGACCAATGACGTCGCAGGCGACGGCACCACCACGGCCACCGTGCTGGCACAGGCACTCGTCAAGGAGGGCCTGCGCAACGTTGCCGCCGGAGCCGCCCCTGGCGAAATCAAGCGCGGCATCGAAGTTTCGGTCCAGGCCGTGGCTGCCCGCCTCCTGGAAAACGCCCGCGAAGTAGAAGGCACCCAGGTTGCCAGCGTTGCCGCGATCTCCGCCCAGAGCGATGAGGTTGGCGAGCTCCTCGCCGAGGCCTTCGGCAAGGTCGGCAAGGATGGTGTCATCACCATCGAAGAGTCTTCCACCACACAGACCGAACTGGTCCTCACCGAGGGCATGCAGTTCGACAAGGGCTACCTGTCCCCGTACTTCGTCACTGACGCGGAACGCCAGGAAGCTGTTCTGGAAGACGCGCTCATCCTGATCAACCAGGGCAAGATCTCCTCGCTGCAGGAATTCCTGCCGCTCCTCGAGAAGGCCCTGCAGGCAGCCAAGCCGCTCTTCATCATTGCTGAGGACATCGACGGCGAGGCACTGTCCACGCTGATCGTGAACCGTATCCGTGGCACCCTGAACGTCGTTGCCGTCAAGGCTCCGGGCTTCGGCGACCGCCGCAAGGCCATGCTGCAGGACATTGCCACACTGACCGGCGCACAGGTTGTCTCCCCGGAGCTCGGCCTGTCCCTGGACCAGGTTGGCCTCGAGGTCCTCGGCAGTGCCCGCCGGATCACCGTCACCAAGGACAACACCACCATCGTTGACGGCGCTGGTACGGCTGAGGACGTCGCAGCACGCGTCGCCCAGATCCGTGCCGAGCTGACCCGCACCGACTCCGACTGGGACCGGGAAAAACTGCAGGAACGGCTCGCAAAGCTGGCAGGCGGCATCGGCGTCATCAAGGTCGGCGCAGCCACCGAGGTCGAGCTCAAGGAAAAGAAGCACCGTATCGAGGACGCAGTTTCCTCGACGCGTGCTGCCCTTGAAGAAGGCATCGTCTCCGGCGGTGGATCCGCCCTCATCCACGCCCTCAAGGCACTGGACGAGGACGCCGCCGTCAAGGCACTGGAAGGCGACGCGGCTGCCGCCGTCGGCATCGTCCGCCGCGCCCTGACCCAGCCCCTTCGCTGGATCGCCCAGAACGCCGGCTTCGACGGCTACGTCGTCGTAGCCAAGGTTGCCGAGCTGGAAGACAACCACGGCTTCAACGCGAAGTCCGGTGTGTACGAGGACCTGATCGCCGCTGGCGTGATCGACCCCGTCAAGGTCACCCGCTCCGCGCTCCAGAATGCCGCGTCCATCGCAGCCTTGGTTCTCACCACCGAGACCCTGGTTGTCGAGAAGCCGGCCGAGGAAGACGAGCACGCAGGCCACAGCCACTAATATTGGTTGCTCGATGCGCGAGGCCCGGTCCCCTTTGGGGGCCGGGCCTCCTGCATGTGGGGGTGCGGGATGACGACCAGAGGCCGGTAAGACGGCATGGAGGATTGACCCAGACAACGTTCCGGAACCTCCCAGCCGCTTGTGTCCTAATGGATCGTAGGAAGTTGGTTGAACGCGGTCTCAATTGACGACGAACATTTCGAATCAGTAGGGTAGACGGTTTGAGTAGCACCCTGGAGGCAAGACTTTGACAACCACGCGCCCGATTGCGCTTCGGCGAACTAGCGGCGAGACGCAGAATTCGGCACCTAAATCGACGTTCCGTCCTGAAATCCAGGGACTTCGATCTGTTGCCGTCCTCATGGTTGTCACGTACCACATCTGGTTTGGCCGGGTCTCCGGCGGGGTGGATGTCTTCCTCCTGGTCTCGGCATTCCTCATGACGGCGCAGTTCACGAGACGGTATGCCGGCGGGCGGCAAACAGAACTGATCAAGCACTATCTTCATCACTTCCGGAGGCTCTTGCCCGGAGCCGTCACGGTGATTGTTGGAACGCTGGCCGCCACCTACCTCTTCATGCCGGCCACCCGCTGGGTCGATACCATCAAGCAGGGCTGGGCTTCACTTTTCTACGTTGAGAACTTCCTGCTGCAGTCGCAGGCCGTCAACTACTACGCTGCGGACCACAGCCTGGCCAGCCCGTTACAGCAATTCTGGTCGCTGTCCATTCAAGGACAAGTCTTCATTGTCTGGCCGATCATCTTTGTGGGAGCAGGCTGGGCGGCGAGAAGGTTCAGGCTCGCGTACGTTCCCCTCCTGCGTTACATCTTCGGAATAATCTTCCTGGTTTCCCTGGTGTACTCGGTCGTTTATACCGCTACGGACCAATCGGCGGAGTACTTCTCGACGGCGGCCAGGCTTTGGGAATTTGCCCTTGGAACTCTTCTGGCCCTCTTCCTGCCTTCGCTCAAAATACCCAGGTCGGCCAGGATCGTCCTTGGCTGGATCGGCGTCCTGGCGATGCTTAGCTGCGGGCTCATTCTCGACGTCGAGGGCGTCTTCCCCGGGTGGTTGGCTTTGTGGCCCACCCTGGCCGCCGCCTGTGTGCTCGCAGCGGGCCAGACCCAGAGTCGATTCGGAATCGACCGGATCCTCAGTTCCAAGCCGCTCGTGCGGATGGGGAACAATTCGTACGCCCTCTACCTTTGGCACTGGCCCATGTTGGTCATCTATTTGGCTTGGTCCGGCAAGACCCACGCTGGCTGGTTGTCCGGCACGGTGATTATTATTGGTGCCTTCCTTTTGGCTGTTCTGACCACGAGGTTCATCGAGAAGCCGTTGCGGGAGTGGAAGTGGCCCGAGGCCAACCGGCGCAGAAGCGTGATTTCGCTGGTTGCGGTAGGGACCGTGGCTATTCTGCCGCTGGCGGGTTGGCCCCTGCAGATCGAGCAGACAAACCGCGCGCTGGTCGCAAACATGGATGCCCGCAACCCCGGAGCGGCCGCCGTCGGCGGGGACTTCGTGTACACCCCCGATCCGGGGGTGCCCTTGGTTCCAAGCATGACCGCAGTTGATGGTGACTGGCCGGTTTTCCCGACTCCCTGCACGGGGACGGCGGACCCGCAGGAATTCGTCAACCGATGCACCAACGGGATCAAGAACGGGACGAAAAGCGTGGTGGTCATAGGTAGTTCGCACGCACACGTGCTGAACACGCCGCTGCTTACGATGGCCGCAAAGAACAATTGGAGCCTGACGTCCATCACGAAGGGATATTGCCCGCTTGGCGAGGACACTGCGGCGGACATTACGCAGGCTTGCGTTGACTTCAACAAGGCCACGCTCGCAGAGGTCCTGAAGATGAAGCCGGATGTTGTGGTGACAACGAGTACGCGAACCAATGCGCAGAGCAACGTCCCCGAGCGGCTCGATCCCTCTTGGGTCACGGAGGTAAAGACGCTTAACGACGCCGGAATCCAAGTGGTTGCCTTCCGCGACACTCCACGCGCAGCCCAGCCAGTTCCGGCCTGCCTGGAGAAGAACCCGGGAGCATATGTTGCCTGCGGTTCCCAGCGTGCCGAAATCTACTCCGAAGATTCCCCGACGGGGGCGGTGGCCGCGGGAATGCCCGACACGAAATTCCTGGACCTTTCGAAGTATTTCTGCCCCGATGCGAATTGTCCGGCAGTGATCGGCAACGTGATGGTCTACAAGGACGACAACCACGTGACCGCCACATACATGAAGACCTTGACCCCATACTTTGAGAAGGCGTTCATGGCCGCGACCGGGTGGAGCTAGGCCGCCGGAGCTGAGCAGCCGGGTTGCTCGTAGGCGGGTGCCGGGTGCTGTTGCTCACATTGCCCTCGCGGAATATGGGGATCGGCGGCGAGGTTCTACTATTTATTCAGAACCTTTCTGCACAGGCCAGTCCCGTAATGACGGGCTGGTCATCAGCTGCAACCCCTACCAGAGCAACCCCCAAGAACCAAGGTAAGAGGCGCACTCATGACCCAGCCCGAACACGATCCCTTTGGCTTTGTCGGCCTGACCTACGACGACGTGCTGCTGCTGCCGGGCCACACCAACGTCATTCCGTCAGAAGCTGATACTTCCTCCCGGATCTCCAAGCGGATTTCGGTCCAGACGCCGTTGCTGTCAGCCGCCATGGACACCGTCACCGAGTCCCGCATGGCCATCGCCATGGCCCGTCAGGGCGGCCTTGGCGTGATCCACCGCAACTTGTCGATCGAAGACCAGGCCGACCACGTCGACCGCGTCAAGCGCTCCGAGTCCGGGATGATCACCAACCCGCTGACCATCCACCCGGAAGCCACCCTTCAGGAACTGGACGAACTGTGTTCCCGTTACCGGGTTTCCGGCCTCCCTGTCATCGACCCGGACGGCCGTCTGCTGGGTATTGTCACCAACCGCGACACCCGCTTCGTACCGGAGTCCGACTTCGCGCTGCGGCTGGTCAGCGACGTCATGACCAAGATGCCGCTCATCACGGGCCACGTCGGCATCAGCCGCGAAGAAGCCTCGCACAAGCTGGCCACCAACAAGATCGAGAAGCTGCCCCTCGTTGACGAGCAGGGACGCCTCAAAGGCCTTATCACCACGAAGGACTTCACCAAAGCGGAGCAGTACCCGCTCGCGACGAAGGACGAGGAAGGCCGTCTCCGCGTCGGCGCCGCCATCGGGTTCTTCGGCGATGGCTGGGAACGGGCCATGACCCTGATCGACGCCGGTGTCGACGCGCTCTTCGTGGACACCGCCAACGGCCACTCGCAGGGTGTCCTGGACCTGATCACGCGCCTGAAGTCCGACCCAGTTGCCGCGCACGTTGACATCATCGGTGGCCAGGCTGCCACTCGTGAAGGCGCCCAGGCACTGATCGACGCTGGCGCCGACGGCATCAAGGTGGGCGTGGGCCCGGGCTCCATTTGCACCACGCGCGTTGTTGCCGGTGTAGGCGTTCCCCAGATCACGGCCATCTACGAGTCCTCGAAGGCCGCTATCCCTGCCGGTGTTCCGCTGATCGCCGACGGCGGTCTGCAGTACTCGGGCGATATCGGCAAGGCCCTCGTGGCCGGTGCCGACACGGTCATGCTCGGCTCTTTGCTGGCTGGCTGCGACGAGTCGCCGGGTGAGCTGATCTTCGTGAACGGCAAGCAGTTCAAGAGCTACCGCGGCATGGGTTCCCTGGGTGCCATGCAGTCCCGTGGCAAGAACACGTCCTACTCGAAGGACCGCTATTTCCAGGCGGACGTTTCCGGCGATGACAAGCTCATCCCGGAAGGCATCGAAGGCCGCGTCGCCTACCGCGGCCCGCTGTCCTCAGTGGCATACCAGCTGGTCGGCGGCCTGCGCCAGACCATGTTCTACACGGGTGCACCGACCATCGCCGAGCTCAAAGCACGCGGCAAGTTTGTGCGCATCACCGCGGCCGGGCTGAAGGAGTCCCACCCGCACGATATCCAGATGACCGTCGAGGCCCCGAACTACGGTTCCCGCTAGGCGTAATTCCTGTCACAGGCAGTTTCAAGTGAGCCCGCCACCTCCCAGATGGAGGTGGCGGGCTCGCCTATTTACGAGGTATCGCCCGTTGTCATGCTGTACGTCACTCTGCCGGTACATCGCGCCGCACTGGGATAACCTAGAGCAGTGACTTACGAGATTGAGATTGGCCGTGGCAAGCGTGGGCGTCGTGCCTACTCCCTGGATGACATCGCGATCGTCCCCAACCGCCGGACGCGCGACCCCAAGGACGTTTCCGTCTCATGGCAGATTGATGCCTATAAGTTCGAGATGCCAGTGATCGCCGCACCCATGGATTCCGCGATGTCGCCTGAAACGGCCATCGCCCTTGGCCAGCTGGGCGGCCTGGGCGTTTTGGACCTCGAGGGCTTGTGGACGCGGTATGAGGACCCCCAGTCCGTGCTGGACGAGATCTCTGCCCTTGCGGATGAAACGGCCAGCCCGACCGTCACCCGACGCATGCAGGAACTCTACAAGGCCCCCATTCAGCCCGAACTGATCACCACCAGGCTCGCGGAAATCCGTGCTTCCGGCGTGACCGTGGCAGGCTCGCTGACGCCACAGCGTACCCAGGAACACTACAAGACCGTGGTGGCCGCCGGCGTCGACATTTTTGTCATTCGTGGCACCACAGTCTCGGCCGAACACGTCTCCAAGAACCATGAGCCGCTGAACCTCAAGCAGTTCATTTACGAACTCGACGTCCCCGTGATCGTCGGCGGGGCCGCCGGCTACACCCCGGCATTGCACCTCATGCGTACCGGGGCGGCCGGCGTCCTGGTGGGCTTCGGCGGTGGCGCAACGACCACCACGCGCCGTGCACTCGGCATCCATTCGCCCATGGCTTCCGCCATTTCCGACGTCGCTGCTGCGCGCCGCGACTACATGGATGAATCCGGTGGACGGTACGTGCACGTGATCGCCGACGGCGGCATGGGTTCTTCGGGTGACATCGTCAAAGCCATCGCCATGGGCGCCGACGCCGTCATGCTCGGCAGCGCCTTGGCCCGTGCGGAAGAAGCCCCGGGCAAGGGCTGGCACTGGGGCCAGGAAGCCCACCACCTAGAGCTGCCCCGCGGCGACAGGGTCAACGTTGGCACTGTCGGTCCCCTCGAAGAAGTACTCTTCGGGCCGGGCCACCACACCAACGGCACGTCCAACCTGATCGGCGCGCTTCGCCGTTCCATGGCGACCACCGGCTATTCGGACCTGAAAGAGTTCCAGCGGGTCGACGTCGTCGTCTCGCCTTACTCTGGCGGGTAGCTTCCGCTCGGGCCGCTCTGGAGCTCACGCGAAAACCCTGCCCAAGCCGCTGGACAAGAAGTAGTGTGGGGAACTACGGGCTTTGTGCGATGGGAGGCGTCCAATGAGCAGTGTTGCAGATGGTTCGCAAAGGGATGATGCACCAACGGGTGCATTGAGTCCCCAGGCGCGGGCCAGATCCATCGAAGTTCTCAAGGGCACCACCGAGCCTGGCAAGGAACTCGACATCCTGATTGTCGGGGGAGGCGTAGTCGGGGCCGGTGCGGCTTTGGACGCGGTGACCCGCGGTTTGTCCGTCGGCATTGTCGAGGCCCGGGACTGGGCTTCGGGCACGTCGTCAAGGTCCTCGAAGCTGATTCACGGCGGGTTGCGTTACTTGGAAATGCTGGACTTCGCGCTGGTCCAGGAAGCTCTCCAGGAACGCGGATTGCTGATCCAAGTGATCGCACCTCACCTTGTCCGGCCGGTTCCGTTCCTGTACCCGCTGACCCGGCGTTTTTGGGAGCGGCCCTACGTTGGTGCCGGGATCTTCCTCTACGACACTCTTGGCCTCACCTCCGGCCACAGCCGCGGCGTGCCCATGCACAAACACCTCTTCCGGCGCGGAACACTGAGGGCCGCACCCAGCCTCAAGAGCGATGCCTTCGTCGGCTCCATCCGCTATTACGATGCACAGGTCGACGACGCCAGGCTGGTGGTCAATGTCGTCCGCACTGCCGCGCGTTACGGTGCGCATGCCGTGAACAGGATGCGCGTGGTGTCGTTCGTGCGCGAAGGCGAACGCGTGGTGGGCGCCAAGGTGGAAAACCAGGAAGACGGCAGCATCATCGAAGTCCGCGCCAAGCAAGTGGTCAATGCCACGGGAGTCTGGACGGACGAGACCCAGGCCATGGTGACGGATCGTGGCCAGCTCAAGGTCCGGGCCTCCAAAGGCATACACCTTGTGGTCCCGCGCGACCGCTTCCAGTCCACGGTGGGATTGATCCTGAGGACCGAAAAATCCGTGCTGTTCGTCATCCCCTGGGGGCGGCACTGGATCATCGGCACAACGGACACCGACTGGAAACTCGACAAGGCGCACCCTGCCGCGTCCACGAAGGACATCGACTATGTTCTTGAACACGTCAATCGTGTCTTGAAGCGTCCCCTGACCCGTGAGGATGTTGAGGGCGTGTACGCGGGCCTGCGTCCGCTGCTGGCGGGGGAGAGCGACTCCACGGCCAAACTTTCACGCGAACACGTGGTGGCGCACCCCGTTCCAGGCCTGGTGGTGGTTGCCGGCGGAAAGTTCACCACGTACCGGGTCATGGCGAAGGACGCGGTGGACGAAGCGACCCGGGCCATGGACGAGCGCGTACCAGCGAGCTGCACCGACACCATCCCGCTCCTGGGCGCTGAGGGGTTCAAAGCTGCATGGAACCGGCGGGCAAGAACCGCAGATGAGGCCGGGGTCCACGTCGCAAGGGTGGAACATTTGCTCAACCGCTATGGCTCCATGACCCCGGAAGTCCTGGCGATCATCAAGGACAACCCGGCCATGGCCGATCCGCTGCCGGGGGCAGACGACTATTTGGCAGCAGAGGTCGTCTATGCCGCGACTCATGAGGGTGCCCGGCATGTCCATGATGTCCTGACCCGACGCACCCGCATCTCGATCGAGTCGTGGGACAGAGGTGTTTCCGCGGTCCCCGTTGTCGCTAAGCTGATGGGAGAAATTCTTGGCTGGAGCGACGCGCAGCGGGAAAGCGAAATCAAGCACTACCTGGCCCGGGTGGAAGCTGAACGGCTCAGCCAACAGCAGCCCGACGACGAATCGGCCGATGCTGCGCGCATGGGTGTCGATGACATCGTCCCCCTCCGCTAAGCGGCCCGGGTTGGCTGGGCACACTGGAGGGAAAACGACTTGGCGGAACCACTGGACCGATATGATGCCGAACTGACGACGCCGGAGACCGTCATCCTGGAGATGGAAGCGGTCGACAAAACAGATGCCGCGGGGCAGCTCGCGGAAAGGCTCTACGCCGCCGGGCGCATCACGGACCTTGAGGGCTTCCTCGAACATGTCAACTCGCGCGAACACCAACTTGCTACCGGGCTGCCGGGCGGCATTGGCCTTCCGCATGCCCGCAGCGAGTTTGTCTCCCGGGTCTCGATCGCTGTCGGCGTCACGAAGTTCGGACACTCATTGGACTTCGGCGCCAGCGACGGACCGGCAACCCTGGTCCTGCTCATCGCTACGCCCGCCAGTTCATTCTCGGACCACTTGGAAGTCCTCGCGACCTTGGCCCGCTCGCTGTCCAAGGAATCCTTCAGGGAATCCCTCCGGCGCGCCCACGATCCGGAAGTGATCGCCGAACTGATCAACTCCAGCCTGGTGTTCTTCGACCACTGAATTCCGCCCCATAGGGGGCAGACCCTGCTGCCTCACTCTAGGGGCGGGTCCTTTCGTTTAGCTGTTCTACAGCTTGACGAAGTACGGTTAAGGGGTGTTGAAAACCGCTCTGAAGCCCCGATGGATCGCAGGACTTGTCTTCGCGCTCCTGCTCTCCGGGGTGTTTGTGCTGCTCAGCCAGTGGCAGTTCGGCAGATCCACCCAGAGCGACGTCCCGGTTGACGACCCCGCGGTGGAGCAAGTCAAGCCGCTTACGGGGGAATTGCAGCCTGGAACGTTCTTCCCGGGTTCCGCGTCAGATCAAATGGTCAGCGCCAAGGGTAGTTACGACCCCGCCAAACAGGTCCTTGTGGAGGGCCGGTTGCTCGCCGGGCAAAAAGGGTACTGGGTAGTGACCGCGTTTGCTGTCGACGGGGCCCCCATCCTCCACGGCGTCGGCGCCTCCGCGAAGACCTGGATCCCCGTAGCCCGCGGCTGGGTCGCCGATCCCGCCCAAGCCGGGCCGCCGCCGTCGGGCACTATTGAACTGACCGGACGGCTCCTGCCGTCCGAGGCGCCGGTGCCAAACGTCGACGCCGGAGCGGGCCGCGCGTCTGCGGTTTCGGTCGCGGAACTCATCAACACGTGGGAAGTCTCAAGCTATCCCGGCTTCGTCGCCGCGACGTCGGAAGTATCGGCGGGCAAGACGCTCGCGCTTCCCGCGCAGCTGAAGCCTTTGAATATCCCGGCCCAGCCCCCCAACCAACAGATCAACTGGCTCAACCTTTTCTACTCCGTGGAATGGGTCGTCTTCGCAGGATTCGCCCTCTACGTCTGGTGGCGCATGGTGGCCGATGACTACCGGCGCACCCTCGAAGAAGACGAGGAAGAGCCCGACGACGAATTCCCGTCAGACGATTTGCCAGCAATTACCAAGCCAGAACAGGTAAAGCCATGATTGAGCCCAAACCGGCCATCCAGCCCGAACAGTCCGGAGAGTCTGCCGCAAAGACAAGCGCGGCCAAGAAACGCCGCTTCGGTGGAACGACGGCCCAGATCCGCTCGGCCCTGAAGTTCTACAAAGTCATGGCCTACCTCACCGGCACCATGCTGCTGCTCCTGTGCGCTGAGCTCGTTGCGCGCTATGTGTTCGGCGTGTATCTCTTTGCCGGCGGTACCAACGCAATCACCGGTCAGCCGTTCGGTTTCGGATTCGCCGACGCTGAGTCCAAGGCCGTCCTGGGCGGGGTCAACGTCTCCGTGGGCGTCCTGATCGTCCATGGCTGGATGTACGTGCTGTACCTCATCTCGGACTTCCGCTTGTGGTCTCTCATGCGCTGGCCGTTCACGAAGCTCATCCTGCTCGCCTTGGGCGGCGTCGTCCCCCTCATGTCCTTCATTGTGGAGAAGAAGTTCCACTCGGAGGTAGAGATGGAACTCGCCGCGAATCCGCAGGCGTCCAAGCGCTACTGACGGACCTGGCCCGGCGGGCATTGTGAGATCGCTAACGTCGGACTGTTTTCGCGGGTGATTCCGGGCTTCACGACTGGTTTCAAGGTGCACCGGGGCATCCCGGCAAAGTAGGCTGTTACGGTGACTACTCCCACCGCACCCTTCAGTTCTGAAGCTCAGACTTCCCAGAAGCCGGTGCTGGTTGTTGACTACGGTGCCCAGTACGCGCAGCTGATTGCCCGCCGCGTCCGTGAAGCGAATGTGTACTCGGAAATTGTTCCGCACACGTTCACCACCGAGCAGCTTCTGGCCAAGAACCCGGCAGCGATCATCCTCTCCGGCGGACCTTCAAGCGTTTATGCCGAGGGTGCCCCGAAGGTTGGCGCGGACCTTTTCGAGGCCGGCGTCCCGGTCTTCGGTATTTGTTACGGTTTCCAGGCCATGGCGAACGCGCTCGGCGGCAAGGTCGCGCAGACCGGTTTGCGGGAGTACGGCGCAACCGAGGCCACCACCGTTGGCGAGGCGCGCTCCATCCTTGCGGGTCTTCCGGACTCCCAGAACACCTGGATGAGCCACGGAGACTCCGTTCATGAGGCTCCTGAAGGCTTCGAGGTCCTGGCGACCACCGCAGGCGCACCTGTGGCTGCTTTCGCGAACGAAGAGAAGCATCTCTACGGCGTGCAGTGGCATCCGGAAGTAAAGCACTCAGTCCACGGCCAGCAGGTTCTGGAGAACTTCCTGTTCAACGGAGCCGGCCTGAAGCCGAACTGGACCACCGGCAACATCCTTGAAGAGCAGGTGGACCGGATCCGCCGTCAGATCGGCGACTCCAAGGTCATCTGCGGCCTCTCCGGCGGCGTCGACTCGGCCGTTGCCGCAGCCCTCGTCCAGCGCGCCGTGGGCGATCAACTGACCTGTGTCTTCGTGGACCACGGCCTGCTGCGCGAAGGCGAAGCCGAACAGGTCGAGCGTGACTTCGTTGCCGCAACCGGCGTCAAACTCTATGTCGCCAACGAGCAGGAGCGATTCCTGTCCGCCCTGGCAGGGGTCAGCGATCCCGAGACCAAGCGTAAGATCATCGGCCGCGAGTTCATTCGTGCGTTTGAGGAAGCAGAGCGGGCCATCATCGCCGAGGCTGCGTCCGAAGGCGAGAGCATCAAGTTCCTCGTGCAGGGCACCCTGTACCCGGACGTCGTCGAATCCGGCGGCGGCGAAGGTGCCGCGAACATCAAGAGCCACCACAACGTGGGTGGCCTGCCCGAGGACCTGCAGTTCGAACTCGTTGAACCGCTCCGCGCCCTGTTCAAGGACGAGGTTCGTGCCGTGGGCGCGCAGCTCGGCTTGCCGCAGGAAATCGTCGGACGCCAGCCGTTCCCCGGGCCCGGCCTGGGTATCCGCATCGTCGGCGACGTGAATAAGGAACGGCTCGATCTCCTTCGCAAAGCGGACGCCATCGCGCGGGCCGAACTGACGGCGGCCGGACTCGACAATGACGTCTGGCAGATGCCTGTCGTACTGCTGGCCGACGTCCGCAGTGTTGGCGTGCAGGGCGACGGCCGCACCTACGGACACCCGATCGTGCTGCGTCCCGTTTCCTCAGAGGACGCCATGACTGCCGACTGGTCGAGGCTCCCGTATGACCTCCTCGCCAGGATCTCCAACAGGATCACCAACGAGGTTGACGGGGTCAACCGCGTGGTACTTGATGTCACCAGCAAGCCGCCGGGAACCATCGAGTGGGAATAGCATTCTGAGTGACCGGCCCCTGTTCCAGGGGCCGGTCACTTTGTCTTTCCCCTGAAATCAGGGCTAATTTGCCTTTGCACCAGTGTTGCGGTGCGGACTGCCGGTCGATTCCCGCTACCCTCGAAAGTATGCCGATTTGGTCCAAGTCGTCTCGAGCTACAACAGAAAAGAAGGCAGCGGTGTCAGTAGGTCAAAGCCACGAAGAGAGCTCCGTAGAGCTCCGGAAATGGCTGTCGGGGCTCAAGCCCGTGACTGGCGCAGACACCATGCTGCGCTTCGTCAAGACGCCGGAAGGGTCGATAGACCTGAGCAACGGCCACCCCTCAGGCCTGGCACAGCTCCTGGCCGGGCGTCGCACCCGGCTTTCCACCCTGATCCGGGATCGCCAGCAGTATCTTGTTGCCGCGCGTGCCGCCAGGAACCTTCGCTCCAAGATTTTCGAACTGGGAAACGACCGGGGGATCGATGCCGGGTATCTGTCCTGCGGCACGGTCGTGTGGACGTCGGCGGTCGGAGGAAAACCCCAAAGAGTCTCCGCGCCCGTGATGTTGGCTTCCATCTCACTCACGGCGCGTCCGGGCGAAGATGACTACGAGCTGCAACTCACCGAGCAGGCGGGCATCAACCCCGCGTTGGTCCGGCATTTGAAGACCGTCCATGGAATTGTCTTTGACGTCAACGCCGTGAGCCGCATGGCCTACAACACCGCCCGCATTGATCCCCAACCGGTCCTTGACCGTCTGGCGACGCTGGTCCAACCGATCCACGGTGCCGAGGTAACCCCCAATCTCCTCATAACGACCTTGGCGGATCTCTCGGGGAATTTGGAAGACCCCTGGATCAACGAGAACAGCAGCGTCGTGGCCTCCCTGTTTGAGGCGGCCAACGGCGGCGACGTGGAGCCCGAACCCATCAAGTCCGGCCGGTTCCCGAACCTCGACGAGCGCGACCCCGCCGAAGAATCGCTCCTCCTGGATGCGGACGCGGATCAGCAGTACGTCGTGGATGCCGTGCGGGCGGGCGATTCGCTGGTGGTGAGCACCCCGCCAGGCAGCGGCCAGACCCAAACGGCCATCAACGCCATCGGTGCCCTCGTCAACGAGGGCAAGTCGGTGCTTGTGGTGGGTGACCGGCGGGCGAGCCTCAACGGTCTCGCAAGCCACTTTGAAGCCCTGGGCCTTGAATCGATGCTGTTCAGGCCGGGCAATGGTGCCACGCCCCAGCAGCTCAAAGGCCAGCTGGTCAGCGCGATCATCCGCAACGAAAAGTCGCTCGAGCCGCAACTCGCGAATCTCCACAAGACCCTGACCGAGCATCGCCATGCCCTCATGGACCATGTCGCGTCTTTGCACAATGTACGCCAGCGCTGGGGATGCTCGCCCTATCAGGCTATGCAGTCGCTCGCGGAGCTGACCTCGATCCAGCCTGCCCCCGCGACGACGGTGCGCTTGAAGCGCAGCGTGCTGGACAACATCAAAGACCGGGCTGAGCTGGCTGAAAGACTCCGACGCGCTGCCGAGCTTGGCAGCTTCAGCCGCGCATCGACGTCGAGCCCCTGGTACGGGGCGCGCCTGGTCACCCGCAAGGAAACCGAGGAAGCCCAGCAACTGGCCAGTAGTGCCGCCGAACAACTTCCCCAGCTGCGGGAACGGATGAACCAAGTGGCGGAGCACTCCGAAATCCGGCTTGGGGCGAACTTCGCCGAATGGGGCGCCCAGCTTGAGCTCTTGATAGCTGTACGGGAAAGCCTGGACAAATTCACCCCGGATATTTTTGACCGGCCGGTACACGATCTGATTTCCGCTACCGCTACGTCCACCTGGCGCCGTGAGCGGGGAGTCGAGATGCCCTCGATGCAGCGCTCCCGCCTGCGTCGCGTGGCAAAGGAATATGTCCGGCCCGGCGTCCACATTGCGGATCTGCACAGTTCCTTGGCGCTCGTTCAGGAACAGCGGGCATTGTGGGCCCAGTACGCGACCACACAGCGCCATCCGGCAGTGCCCTCCGGGCTCGCGGACCTCGGCGCCAGCTACCGCGAACTGGACCGGGATCTCCGCCGTCTGGGCGATTGCCTCAAACACACTGCCGGCGGCGGCGACCTCCACGCGACCCGTTACGAAGATCTCATGGCGCGTCTTGAGCGCCTCGTGGCCGACACGGGAACCCTGGAAACGCTCCCGGAGCGCACGCTTCTGGTCGAGAATATGCGCGAGCATGGACTCGCCGAGCTTCTTGCTGACTTGGCTGAACGCGAAGTGCCTGCCGAATCCGTCGCCGCGGAACTGGACCTGGCCTGGTGGCAGTCCGCCCTGGAAGCGATGATCAGCGGTGACGACTACCTCGCGATGTCCGACGGCGACTCCCTTCGCCGGCTCGAAGCGGAGTACCGCCTGGCGGACCAGGCGCACATCGCCAGCGGCGCCGCGCGGCTGCGGTGGAAACTCGCCGAAATGTGGCGGGCCGGAATCGCTGAACATCCCCGCCAATCGGAGCTCCTGCGGAACCTGATCAAGGATGGCCGCGTTACCCTCTCGGCGCTCAGCGCCCAGGCGCCTGCCCTTGTCTCCCGCTTGGTTCCCGTGTGGTCCATCAGTCCGTACCTGCTGACCAGCCTTTTGCCTGCAGAGCAGAAATTCGATGCGGTGGTGATTCTCGATGCCGAGAGCACATCCTTGCAGGCCGTGCTGCCGGCCATCGCCCGAGCCCAGCAAGTGGTTGCCTTCGGCGACGCCAAGATCGCCAATGCCCGCACCTTCAGCGTTGCCGTGGAGCCTCCCATGGCCGGTGCCGCGAGCCAAGACACAGTGGACAGTGCATTCAGTGCTTTGGCCCGGGTCCTGCCCACATGGCAGTTGAACTGGGTGTATCGAGCGGTAGACGAAGATCTCGTGCTTCAGCTGAGCAAGAACTACTACAACGGCGGCCTGCGTCGGCTGCCGGACGGCCAATCCGTAACGGGGCTGGACCGCTCGGTAGTAGTTGAGTACATCCCGGATGGCACCGGCCTGCCGGGGGCGGATCACGAAGGTGTTGAATCCGTCGCCGCCGAAGTGAACCGCGTGGTTGACCTGGTGTTTCAACACGCCAGTCTTAGGCCTCGGACCTCGCTCGCCGTTGTCACCGCAAGCCTGCGCCATGCCGCGAGGATCGGCGAAGCCATCAGGCTCCAGCTTCCTAACTACCCGCTGTTGTCGGGTTTCTTCAACGCCGGTGCGGAGTCCTTCCGCGTTGTGGATTTGGAGCGCGCGCAAGGACTGGTCCGCGACCACATCATCTTCTCCCTGGGCTTCGGGCGCACTCCGCATGGCCGGGCGCTGCACAGTTTCGGGCCCCTGTCCGTCGAAGGCGGGCGAAACAAATTTGCCTTGGCAATGACCCGCTCCCGGAGATCGCTGCACGTCCTGAGCTGCTTCCGTCCGGAGGACCTCGATCTGGACAGGTTGGCTCACGGCGCCGTTGATTTCCACGAACTCCTTGACCGTGAACTGTCCGGGAATTCGGATCTCGGGACGCCGGCCACCCGGGCTGCGGCCAGTGAGCAAGCGCTCGGTGAGGATCCGTTGGTGGCGGATCTGGGCGAGCGACTCCGTGCCCGTGGAGCCCGGGTGTGGCACCACTACGACGGAGCCTTGGACATCGCCGCGGCAGCCGATCCCGTGCACACCATAGGCCGTGATGACTCCGAAATGCCCACCCCGGTGGCCATTGAGTCGGATGGCACGGAACGATACCGCCGCATGAGCGTCAGGGAGCGCAGCAGGCTCCGGCCCCAGCTCCTGGAACACCTTGGCTGGCGTTATATGTCCTTGTGGACCATCGAAGTATTCACGGATCCCTCGTCGTGCGCTGACCGCATCGGGTCCTATCTGGGACTGGAGAAGCCGGTAGCACCCTCGTATGGTGCCGTCCACGATGGATTCCTGGACATCGATGTTGAACAATTGGAACTGAACAGTCAGGCGGAGTCCGCCGAGGCAGGGCCTGGCGGTACGCAAGGCCCTGGCTCGGGACCGGCGATCCCCTAAGGAAGCGCAATGGCGGAAAGCGAAAGCACTCAATCCAAGAACCCTGCGGACACCGGTGCCGATGCGGTAGGCTCTGACACCGAGTTGGACGAGCAGGAGAAAACAAAAGTGAAGCCCGCACCGGAGCGGAAGCCGGCAGGAGAAAGCATTCTGCCCAAGAAAGCCTCCGAAGATGATCCACGCCGTTGGGGTGATGAGCCTGGCTACGACCACGACGCCTGGCTGAAGGAGCAAAGGCCCCCGCACTGGGGCTGAACCTTCCATTTGCTCGTGACTATCCGGCCGGGGTCTGGATCTGCCGCTTGTCAGAGGGATTGACGAGTACAAAGAAGAGTTTCCCGCGTGTCGAAGCGCCGGCGAGGATTTCGGCCTGTTGCGGATTGGCAGCGACAACCACAAGGCCGTCCGCCTCGTTCGTGCCCAACCATTGGCTGGCCTTGCCTCCTTGCGCGGACGTCCACAAAACCGGGACCGCAGCTGCCAGGAGCTCGGATTTCTTGCCGGGCCCTTCAAGTCCATCTGCTGCCGTGAGCACAACGTTGACCAACTGGCCCGGCGAGATGAGCTGGATTGAAGCGGGATCGGCCATGCGAAGTGGAACGGCCGCCGTCGCGGGTGCGGTGCCAGTCAGCAGGCCAGGTCCCAGGAGTTGGGCGTCTGTGGGGATCTGCCCCTTCTGCAGGGGCGAAGCAAGCTGCTTCCCGCCATATCCAGCCCTGGAGGTGAGTGCCCCGGCTGGAACTCCATCAGGAAGGACTTCGATTGGTTTGAGGTCGGAATCCGTCAAAGTGGACCCGGCAGGAAGATCCCGTGCGGCGGCCAGGACCGTGGCTCGCTGCTCCGAAGCTGGAGTCAGTTGATGGACGGCAATCCCGGCGGCCACGCATAGAAGGAGTGCCACCACGAGGCGCCGGTTGCGGTTTAGCCAGCTGCCGAAGCTGCGGTGCTTGGACTGTCCCGCGGGAGCGCCAGGGTGCCCGCCAGCCCTGAAGGGGAGAGCCTGAAGACGGCGGGTGCGGGCCCTGTTAACCGGCGCGAGGAGTCTATCGCGCGGAAGCGATAAGGGTCCGGCTGACATGGGGTCCGGGGATACGTTCGGGGTTGCTGGCATGGTGCCACGCTAACCGGGCACGCAGGCCCCGTGGCAGGGCCTTGTTGAGCTATGTGGAAACGTTGAGCTATGTGGAAAACCGAAGGCAGCTGGAAGCCGGAATCAGCTCGCAGCAGCCGCCGGAACCGACGCTGGGGCCGGAGACGCAGCTGGTGCCGCGGCAGCGGCCGAAACGGTGCTTCCCTTGGAGTCCCGGGAGTCGGTGCGGTAGAAGCCCGATCCCTTGAAGACGACGCCCACGCTGTTGAACTTCTTGCGCAACGACCCTTGGCATTCAGGGCAGTCGGACAGGGAGCTGTCCGTGAAAGCCTGGACGATGTCAAAGGCATGTCCGCAGTCTTTGCAGGCATAGGCATATGTGGGCACTGGTGATCCTCCTCCGGGACGAACTACAGGTCCTGTGGTGCCAAGGCGGATTGTTCCGTCCGTTAGCAGTCCCAGGGCCTGAGTGCCAATTCTATCATCCGGAGCCGGGGCCGATACCACAGAATGTGGCGGAGTAGACAGCCGGAAGCCCCGGTCAATCGGCCGGAACCAGTCGGACGATCCTGTATGGGGTAAGTGCCTCCGCGACGGCCTTATCGAACGGTTCGGCCGGGATCGTCCCCGCGGGCAGGACTTCGTGGTCATAGACAACGGCGACAGTCGGCGGACGCTGCCCGTCGGCGTCGAGCTTGTCGAGGAGCCGGTCGTAGTAACCGCCCCCTTGGCCGATCCGGTTTCCGCCTTCATCGACGGCGGTGGCCGGGAGGAAGATTCCCGTCGCATCCTTGATGACGTCACTGTCGAATCGTTCGCCCAACGGCTCGTCAATCGGGGCGTACTTCGAGCGGACAAAGGCCGTCTCCGGTGTCCAATAGACCCAGCTCAGACGCCGTTCGGGTTCACAGACGGGAAGGAGGATCCTGTGCCCGGCGGCATGTAGGGCCGTAAGCAAGGGCATTGTCGGCGGCTCGGCAGCCACTCCGACATAGGCCGCGAAAGTCGACGGTTTCCCCTGTGCAACTGCATCCGCCCACGAGAGGCCATGGCGGGCAATCCCCGTTCCAGCGTCAGCTCGCTGTTGTCCGGTCAAGGCGAGCCGGCGCTTGCGGTTGTCCCGGCGGATATCGTCTTTCAAAGTCATCTTTGCTCCAGTTCTCGCTGCTATGCGGCTCGAGGCCGGGGAAGGAACGATGGGTTCCCTTCTGTCCACCCCAGGTTCCTTGTTGCCCAATGTCCAGCTCCTTCCGTTAGATTAGTCCGGTGACTTCCAATAGCTGCGCCGTCCGCAAGGCCGTGATCCCCGTTGCGGGGCTCGGTACCAGATTCCTGCCGGCTACAAAGGCCATGCCCAAGGAAATGCTGCCGGTAGTTGACAAGCCGGCCATCCAATATGTGGTTGAGGAAGCCGTGGGCGTCGGCCTCAACGACATCCTGATGATCACGGGACGAAACAAGCGCGCACTGGAAGACCATTTTGACCGTGTCCCCGCGCTTGAAGCGACCCTTGAGGCCAAGGGAGACCTCGCCAAATTGGATGCTGTACAGGCCACGAGCGGCCTGGGCGACATCCACTACGTTCGCCAGGGCGACCCCAAGGGCTTGGGCCATGCAGTGCTGCGTGCCAAGCAGCACGTCGGCTATGAGCCGTTCGCGGTTCTTCTCGGGGACGATCTGATCGACGCCCGGGACACTCTCCTCAGCGACATGATTGAGGTCCAGCAGAAGACCGGCGGATCCGTTGTAGCCCTCATTGAGGTGGAGCCCTCCCAGATCAGTGCCTATGGCTGTGCGGACATCGAGGATATCGGCGAGGACGGCTACGTCAGGATCAAGCAGCTTGTGGAAAAGCCGGCTGCAGATGAGGCTCCATCCAACCTGGCCGTGATTGGCCGCTATGTGCTTCACCCCGCCGTATTTGACGTCCTTGAGCACACCGAACCGGGACGGGGCGGGGAAATCCAACTGACGGATGCCCTCCAGGTCCTGGCCGCCGAGCAGGGCGAAGGCCGCGGCGTCTATGGAGTGGTCTTCCGCGGCCGTCGGTACGATACCGGGGACAAGCTCAGCTACCTCAAAGCCTGCGTCCAGCTGGCGTGTGACAGCGAAGACCTCGGTCCCGGTCTGCGTGAGTGGTTGCCCGGCTTCGCCGCCGGCCTCAGCAAGTAGCCCATTTTGTGGGGGGCGGCCATTTGGCCGGTGACGCTGGAGAGTGGGGACCTCATCTTGCGTCCCATTCATTACCGGGACAAGAAGGAATGGACCGAGGTCCGCTCGCGTAACAGTGACTGGCTGGCGCCTTGGGAAGCCTCCAACCCGGCCCCTGGTGGCCGCCTACCGAACTACCGGCAGATGGTGGCTTCCCTTAACGCGCAGGCCCGGCAAGCGAGTGCCCTTCCGTTTGTGATCACGGAGCGTATTCCCGGGTTCCCGGAGCCCAGGATCGTCGGGCAGCTCACGGTCTCCGCGATTATGTGGGGGTCGGCGATGACGGCCACGCTTGGCTACTGGGTCGACCAGGCTCGGGCCGGTCGCGGAATAGCCCCCACTGCGGTTGCCATGGCCACCGACCATTGCTTTGAAGCCCTTGGACTGCACCGGATGGAAATCAACATCAGGCCCGAGAACGGGCCGAGCCTACGGGTCGTTGAGAAGCTGGGATTCCGCGACGAAGGCCGCCGCGAGCGTTTCCTTCACATCAACGGAGAATGGGCTGATCATCGAAGCTTTGCGTTGACCTCGGAGGAGGTCCCCGGGGGCTTGCTGGCTGCTTGGCTGAGACGCGGAGCCAACTAGTCCGTTTGGGTGAATGAGAGTCGGTAAATCCATTGATTTGCCGACTCTCCGACGACACACCGTGGGCAATGCGGTGGCCTCTGCGTATTTGCTTCTACGGTTTTGATTGTGGACTTCCCTCTCAGCAGCTCAGTGATATTGGTCATTGCTGTCGCGCTGTGGATTGTTTGGGTTGCGCCATACATACTGCGGAATCGTCGCAACCACGTCCAAGTGGCCGGTGACGTCCCAGCGGATGTTATCGACGAAGACGCTCATGAACTGCAAGCCGGGGTGGTTCTGTCAATCACCCCTCGGCAGGAGAAAGCAATGGAAACCATGCAGAGCACCGCAACCGCATTGCCCGAGGTATCGGCCGACGCCGGCGAACGGCGTGATGCTGCATCGGATGCAGCGGTCTTCAAAGTCAGATACGGGCGTTGCGCTCTCGCTCTCGCCGGCGCCCTCCTCCTGCTCACGGCAGCCGTTTCCGGCGTGCTGCGCATTCTCGGCCTCGTTTCGGGTTGGCTGCCACTGGTATCCATCGTCGGCGTGGTCGGGATCGTCTTCCTGCTTCGACGGCTGGCCATCAGGGACCGCAGGGCGAAGATGAACAGGGCCTTCCGCAACGCAATGGGTCCCACAGTTGAGAGTTCTCGCGTAAGTCCTCCGGCCTCGGACCGACCGGCTACCAAGATCTTCGACGCGGAAGCCCACGCCCGTGAAGCGACGCGCCTGACCGCCGTCGAACTTCGTCAGGCTGCCCTCAACGTTGCTGTCGCCGCCGGCGACAACACAGTCCGGTTTACGGCGGAATCCAAGGAATCTGAATGGCAGCCGGTGGACGTTCCCAAACCAACATACGTCGACGCCGCCAAGGCACCCCGGCCGGCACCGGAACCCCTCGACTTGCCTGAGGCTCCCAAGCCCCTCGGAAAGCCGACATTGAAGCCGGCCAGCGCGCCGTCCGCCGGCCCGTCGGTCAAGGCGCAGCAAGGCAAGCCTCAGAGCGCCCTCAGCAACCTCGACGACGTTTTGCAGCGCCGTCGGGCATAGTCTCCCTTGACTATTGTCTGCGTCGCAGGGGGCACGGGACAGGTGGGCCGTGAAGTCGTCCGTTTGGCGCTCGACGCCGGACTTGACGTGAGGGTGCTGAGCCGCCGCCCGCCGTCGGGCACGTCACCAGTCCATCACGACGGCGCCTGCTACTTTCAGGCTGACGTCACCACAGGCGCCGGGCTGGCAGAGGCCCTGCAGGGGGCCGACGTCGTGATCGATTGCTTGGAAGGGCGGTTCGGGAAGGCCCGCAAGAATTTCGCCGACGGCGGCGCGCGCCTGCTCGCCGCGGCCGCCGGTTCCGGTGTCCGCAAGGCGGTTCTCCTCTCGATCATCAACTGCGACCAGAGCAACGCGGCGTTTTACGTCTCAAAAGCAGACAAAGAACGGGTCTACGCGCATTCGGCGCTTGAGACAGTCGTTGTGCGGGCCACACAGTTCCACAGCCTCGTGACGGCGGTTTTCCAGGCCGGGGCGAAAGTCCGCCTCATCCCGGTCTTCAAGGGCACACGCTTTCAGACGATTTCACCGTCGGATGTGGCGTCCGAGTTGCTGACCGAAGCCGTGGGGGAGCCTTCAGCAGAGCGACACCGTACACGAACCATCGGCGGACCGGACATCCGGACCACGCGTGAACTCGCTGAGATCTGGCGAGGAGCTACGGGATACGCCGGGCGGATCGTGGAGCTGCCGTTGCCGGGAGCGATGGGCAAATATCTTCGGAACGGACTGAATTTGGTGCCAAGCCGGCGGACGGGAACAGACACGTTCGAGTCTTGGTTGGCAAAGCGCGAAGATAGTTTGTAGCCTAGGGACACTGGGAACGCACGGTTGACCAGGGGCTATAGCTCAGTTGGTAGAGCGCTTCGTTCGCATCGAAGAGGTCAGGAGTTCGAGTCTCCTTAGCTCCACAGTGAAGGCCCTTTGACCTGCGGAAACGTAGGGTGGGAGGGTCTTTCTTGCGCCGAAAATGGGGCCAACCACACGGAAACCACACGCTTTGGGATGAAAACGTATGGCAGACGATGTCGAACGTCGAGGATCGTCCCTCGTGTCTGAGACGGCTCGCGCACTCGATCTGACCTTCCCGAGAGGCCCGGCTGCTGCTGCTGTCGCCCGGGCTTGAGGTGTTCGGCGCTGGCGACGCGGGGGTCAAAGGCTGTTGGAGTGTTCCTCGCGCATAGGGCAGAGGTGGACGAATCGGGTAAACGCGCGGCACGCACGAAGGGCAGACCGTTTGCGCTGGGTCTGTCTGAGCGATCCCAGGGGAGTGGGCCGGGTATGCGGCGTGGCTGTACCCGGTGAGCTTTAGAGCCCTGTCATAATCTGGTCAGACAAGATGACTAATCAAACGAAGGACCAGTCTCTGAAATGGCCAGGGCATGGCGGCTTCCAGCGGGCCGCCGAAACCCTTTGTGACTGTTAGTGAAGATGGGTCCGTGCGATTCCGAAATTCGGAGGTGGGGCTTTGAATGATTTGCTTCATATTAAGGGCGACTGTGCCGATTTTCATGCCTGCTGAAGGATGGGTCTAGTGCCAGAGTTCGGCCCGTTTTCCGTTGCTCCCGAGCAGATCAGCGGGCTTGGTGGTGCCAACTTCGGCCAGTTCGTGAGTCGACTGATCGCGACCGAGGCCGCTGCCCATGGGATGCGGGGCACAGTGCTAGAGACTACGTATCTGGAAAACATAGGCGATGGCGGAGTTGACGCGGGCCTGAGGCATGCCGCCGGGACTTCTTGGATTCCCGCTGGAGACAGCGCATGGCAGTTCAAAGCTGGCGATTTGGCGCCCGGCCGTTGTAAGACTGAGCTACGCGGAGCCGCGAGGGCACTCGAGATCCTTCAAGGTGGCGGCCAATACCGTCTGGTCTTAGGGGCGAGTCTCACCTCGACCAAGATCGACAAGCGACGAAATGCTTTGATTGAAACCGCCGTCGAGCTTGGAATCGCGGGAGCCGACAAGGTTATTGACGTCGTCACTGCAGACGGTCTGGCCCGATGGGCCGAGCAGTACCCTGCCCTGGCGGTTAGTCCCGTGCTGCGAGGCATCGGACATATCGGACACACCGTGGACGAATGGAGCCGGTCAAAGCTTCACGCCACATCTTGGGTGACTTCGACGTCGCGGGAGACACAGATCGATGCAATTCGTCAGGTCATTTCTGGTAATGAGCAGCTGGATCTGCACGTCGATGGCGAGAGCGGTTTGGGCAAGACCAGGCTCGTGCTCGAAGCTCTTCGTGGCCAACCGTACGAAGCGATAGTCATATATGCGCCTGCGGCGGACGAGTTTCCCGTCGCGGTCCTGGGTCATTTGCAGGCCCAGGAACGGTCGGCGGTCGTCGTTGTTGATGAGTGTGACCGCAAGCAGCATGAGGTCTATTCTTCAGTGCTCCACGCGGGTTCGGCGATCCGTCTCCTGACGATCGGCGAGCCAGGCGGCAATTCGACCCGTAGCCCGATGATATGTCTCGGCGGCTTCGACGACGAAGCGATGAGGGAGCTTCTTCGGAAGAACGAGCCACAGCTCTGGCCTGAGGCAGAGCGCGTCGTGGTTGATGTCGTCGCAGGGAACATCGATTACGCCCTAAAGGCGGCCAAGGCATTGGTCAGCAGGGGGGCTGGGTCGGCCGGTTCGCTCATTACTGAAGAGGATGTTCGTGCATTCATGACTGAGCAGCTCCCGGACGGCACGCTTTTTTTAGCGTGCTGCGCCCTCGCTCTATTCAGCCGGTTTGGCTGTGACGCAGACGCTGCGGTCGAGCTCTCCACGATCGCGTCTGGTCTCGGTTTCCAGGACGCCGAGCTTCACGCTGCGTTGACTTCCCTTCAGCGGCATGGGCTTCTCTCTCGTCAAGGGCGATTCCGGAGCGTCGCGCCTCATCCACTCGCCGTATACCTGGCATCGCGGGGATGGGACCAATACGGGCAGCGCATCATCAGCAATCTCCTTCCGATGCTTGACTCGGACTTGGCGGAACGCTTGTTCCGCCGTGCGGCCGAGATCGGCGAGCTCGACAGTGCGAGCAGCGCCCTTGCCGCGATGATGTCGGAGACCGGGGTGCTCTCGTCCTTCGGCGCCTTGGGCAGGAACAACAATTCAAGGTTGCTTGTTCATTTTGCCGTGCTTGCTCCTCGCCCTGTCGCTGATCGGCTCTCCTCACTCATCGAGGCGAGTGGCGAAGATGAATTGCGCGAGCATCAGAGCGTCCGGCGCGATCTTGTATGGACCTTGGAGAAACTCGCTTGGCACTCCCGAACATTCGAAACCGCTGCAGACTCACTGCTCCGTCTCGCTCTTGCCGAGACGGAGCAGTTCAGCAACAATGCGAACGGAACGTGGATCGAACTTTTCGGGACCATGCTTCCCGGAACCGCAGCGCCGCCCGAGGCCAGGATCGCCTATTTGCGAAGCGTTGCGGCTTCGGACGACGCACGAATGCGTCTACTTGCCCTAAAAGGTGCGGCCCGTGCGCTGGCCATCCACGAATCGATCATGGTGTCAGGCGAGGTCCAAGGCGGTGTGGTCGTTGAACGCCGTGGCCGCCCCGAGACCTGGGGCGATGCGTGGAGCTATCGCAATGCCGCGATCGACATACTCGGAATGCTTGCCACGGACGATGACGGCGAAGTCGCCTCAACCGCAATCAAGGCGCTGATTGAAGCCATCCATGGATCCCTGGAGATGCCCGCAGTTCGAGACCATCTCGGACAGGTGCTGGCCACCTTACCCAGAGACCCAATTTCGCAAGTACGAATCGAGATAGAGCAGTTGCGTTCGATGTTCGCCCGCGTCGAAGCGGCGAAAGAGGTTGAAGAGGACGAAGAGACGGACGTGCGTCGCGAGAGTGTTGAGGTGCTCGCATCGAAATTGCCACCTGAGGACGCAATGGAAAGGCTGATCATTACGGCCAACACGAATTCGTGGGACAGTCCGGTCGATGAAGTAACCAGAGATCTCATCGTTTCCGCCAGAGCGGTGGCTGACGATGGACCCGGGGAAGTGCTGTTGAAGCTCCTGTCCTCTGGGACAGTTCAGGCGGCGTTCGCCGCTGGCGCTGCTCTATCTGATCTCGGAATGGACCTTCAGCGCAACCAGAAGAAGCTGGCAGCCCTCTTCGAAGGCCCGAACTCGGAGGCCGTTTTCGGCTACCTTCATCGGCTGGCCGACCACGGGGATACCGACGCCTACGACCGGTATGTCGATGGGCAGGGCCTCCCACCCTTGGAGAAGCTGCGGCTTTCGGTCCGCGGCCCACGCACCGAAAGGGCAGTTGAACGAGTGGATCAGCTTGTTCGCGCGATTTCCGTTAGCGCCGCGGCCAGGCTCCTCTTCGCATGGATGCATGAAGCCCCAGATGACCACGTTGCTCGATACCTGGCACTGTGGCTCGATCGCATCGATTCGCAGGAGGATTACAACGCGGCTGTTGATTTCGCATGGCACCAACTCCTTAACAAGGAGAGGCGTATCGCACAGTTCGAGCCATTGAATCGCATACTTGTCGCCAAGAGGTCGGAGTTTCCAGACGTGGGGCACCAATACTGGGGCTGGACACAACTTGCCGAGCGGTGGCTCAACGATGACCCAATAGGCCTGGCCAGCCTCCTCACGGACCTCATCGACGGTGGTGCAATGAACCCTTACAGCGGTTCGGAAGAGGCGCAGCTGTGGCACCAAGCCCTGAAGACCGCGGGCGAACCGGCTTGGCTGGATGTCATGAACCGTATCGAGGGTGGATCTTGGCGATTTTCATTTGGCATGGACATCTGGCTGGCTAGCGCTGTCGATCTCCATGTAGTCGAGGCCTGGGTGGGCTCCAGCGTTGGGCGTGCACGCATCGTGGCGTCGGTGGCTCCCATGGAGGGCAACACCCTGCCGCCAGTCGCCCGTTTCCTGCTTGAAAGCTTTTCTCAAGACGATCGAGTGAAATCGGCGCTGGTCGGACAGTTCGTCACTGGGTCGTGGTCGGGCAACGAGTCGGATCGAATCAGCCGGCAAATCGCGCAGGTTGAGGGTTGGATCACTGATCACGCCGTTTCCCAGAAGGCCAGACAATGGATCCATGGTTTGATTGCTTCCTTGGAGGCATGGCGTGTGCAGGCCCTTGAGCGGGAGGCTGAGCAGCACTGGTAGGTGGAACAGCTCTTATTCAGGACGGAGTAACAGGGAAAGACTCGCTATGGGGGCGACAACCGACGTATTAGGATCAAAAATCCACCGATCCACTGGGAATCGACGCGGATATCGGCTTCAGATCTTAAGGAGTGGGACCCGCGGGAGGTTCCCAGCTGCCAAACCGTTCAAGCGCAACAGTAAGGTCTGGGGATTCCGTGGCCTTGGCGATGTAGTGCTTTTCGGTAACGGCCGTTCCTGAATGGCCGAGTTGCGCAGCGGCATGTTTGGAGCTGTATTCCTTGTCGATGAGGGTTGCCACGGACTTTCGGAATACGTGTGGGGTCACCCATTCATAGGGGGATCCGGCGCGCGCGTCTCGCCACTGCCTGCGAAAGTTGTGTGGGCTGCGCACTGTTCCCGTTGATGAGGGGAACAACATGTCCTCGGGATGGGGCTGTTCCGTCGCGTGCTTGCGTTCGAGCGTATGCGCGGCGAACGGGGGAAGCTTCATGGTCCTGAAACCGGCTTTTGTCTTGGGATGGTCCTGCCGATAGGCACTTCGACCCCTTTCCATGACAACCGTCCCCGAGATTGTGATGGTTGGCGGCTTTGCGTCCAGATCGATGTCTTGCCACCGGATAGCAAGGACTTCGCCAATGCGGGCACCGGTTGCGAGGAAGATGTCCAATACATCAAGCAGGTCTGATGTCCGCGGCCGTCCCTTTTGGGCGGGGTCGTTCTGCCAGTCGCGGATGATTGTGCGGAGCTTTTGAACGTCTTTGACGGTGAGTGCTTTGACGTTCTTCGTGGCGAGTTTGATGGGTGCGACGTCGCGGATTGGATTGCTGTGGAGGGCGTCGTGCCTTACGGCTAGTCCGATGATTCCTGTGAGAACGATCTTTGAGTGGCGTGCGGTGGCCGGGTGGTCAATGGCCACGTTTTTCAAGAATCGGTCGAGGCGGCCGGTAGTGAGTTCATTCAGTCGCAGCCCGGATAGGGCGGGCGCGATGACACGGTTGTAGGTGTCTTTGTAGCCGTCGATGGTCCGGCGGCCGGCGCGGCCGTTGCTTTCGATTTCGGCGAACCACAGTGCGCTGAGTTCGGATAGTCGGGTGGTTCTGGAGATTTCACTGGTGTTAGGGGCTTGCCGGTCATGGAAAGAAGTGGTCAGGTTTCGCTCTGCGGCGGCTCCGGTAGTTCCCCAGGCCTCGGCGGTGCGAGTGACTCCGTCGGTGTCACGGTACCTCGTCGTGGCCCGCCAGCGGCCATTGGGGAATTTCTTTCGGTTGATTTTGCCCCAGGTTCCCAGTGGGAGCGGTGGTCTTGGGGACATCTAGGCTTCCAAGCGTGAGGACAACCACGAGTTGAAGTCGCTACGGCTGATTCGGAGATGTCTGCCGATTCGGTAGGCGCGAGGGCCGAGGTGCTTCACGCGCCACTGGTAAAAGGTCTGCTCAGGAATCTGCAACTGGGTGCAGATGTCCTTCGGGGTCAGCCATTGTTCTTCGGCAGCTTCTGTCGTGATGCTGCGTTCTGGCGTCGTTGTCATCTGTGTCTCCGTCGCGTCCGCGGGTTGATCGCTGGCAGAAGGGCCAGCCATGTTCCTCGTTCATGGGAACGGACGAGCTAGGCGGCATGACGGTGTTGTGGAAGCTCGCACCCAGGTCATTGATTTGACCCTGGACTCGTTCGGGGGAGACATCAAACTCCCCGGAGGATCGTTGCACGAGACCAACCCGATGAAGCAAGTTGAGATGGCGGCGGATGGTGGACGACGAAGTCCGCAGTCCATTGGATATTTCCGTGCACGTGGTCGGTCCGTTTCTGACCAGGAACCGGACGATCTGGCTTCGCGTTTTATTCATCAGGATGTTCGACATTGAGACCAACTGCCAGAGTGTTGATGAAGGTTGTGCTGTAGACGGGTCTACAGCAGCAGGGTACGCCGTCCGAAGTCTTGATGGAAGAGACCCGCAGTAAGAGCCACTTTTGATTGCCCGGGCATGCCACCCACGGAATACTGGGACACAGCAAGATTCCGGTTCGAGCGGAGCCGGCCAGTGCAGGCAGCTGACGATGAGGAGCGGGTAATGCGGGAAGATGGGGCACGGCGTGGCGACTCGTTGTCTCCCCAGGCGCAACTTGCCCGCCGTCTGAATCTGTTGCTCGACGTCGTTGTTGCCGAGCGCGGGAATCCGGTGACTTTCAAGGAAGTTCAGGCGGAACTTGCCGCCAGGGGCATCAAACTCTCTCGCGCACGCTGGTTCTACATGAAGGAAGGATCCGGCCGACTGGTGACCGACCCGGTCCTCCTGACCGGCCTGTGCGACATCTTCAATGTCGATCCCTCTTATTTGGTCGGCAGTGACGACTCGCTGCCGGATCGCATCGACTCGCAGCTTGAGTTCGTCAAGTCGCTGCGTGCCGCCCGGGTCAAGTCTTTTGCTGCCCGGACGTTGGGTGATGTGTCACCGGAAACGCTGCGCGCGATCTCGGAGTTCCTCAACAAGGACATCGGCCTCCATCCTGAAGGGGAGCGCGCTGCGGCTACTCCTCCAGCAGATACTGAAGGTGAGCCGCCAGCAGTTCCTTGATCCGCTCAGGGTTGGCTGAGTAGCGCGGTGATCGGCCGTGCCTCCGGCCTGGTTCCACATCGACGACGATCGCCCCAGACTCCTCGAGGGCCAGCAGGTGTTTGGCCACGCTGGGTTCGCCGGCGCTCACCGCGTCCACGATGTCGCCGCGGGTTGCCGGGCCGTGCGCTGAAAGGTACCGTAGGATTTCGTTCCGGGATCTGTTGCCGAATGTCGCGACGGCAGCCTCGACGTCGGCCGACCAGGCGTCGTCGTGAGGCTGGGTAATCCGTGGCATGGATCCATTCTGGTCGAACTCGTGGAAAAAAGTAAGTCTCGCAGTCTTGACGATACTTTAACTATTCTTGACAATAGTTTGTATAGCTTTATTGCGATTGTGGGTGGTGTCGCTTGCAGACTGCTACCCGTAGGTCCCGGGGGAGCCCGCGGCAGAGTTACTGGAATCTGTTTGTCGAAGCGGTGAAGACCATGAGTGTCGATGCCAGGGCGAATCTAGCCCAACAGAAACAACCACCACCAACCACTATTGATCTGTCTCTGAACAGGCCTCCCGACTCTGTGCAAGTCCCGGTTGACCAGATCATGGTGGCAGTTGACGGGGTACGGCGGTATGTCGTTTCCCACCTGTCCCGGATCGGCCGAGCGTGCGACGTCGACGACGTCATGCAAGACATCCGGGTGGCTGTATGGGACGGAGTCGCCCGCGGCCACTACCGCCTGCTCCCCGGCGTTCGCTTTGAGGCGTGGGTACAGGGCGTGACTGCCAATGTCTGCGCGGCGCATATTCGTCACGAGCTATCCCATCAGACGCTGCCGCTCCTCATAGAACCGGCCGACGACGACGGTCCGGCTTCTGCGGATGCGCTCGCGGTTTTGGGCATCGAACGAAATTGGGACAGAGGAGCTGAGAGTGTTGTCGACCAGGAGTGGGCGCGAACAATTGTCGCCCTCACCCACGCCAGCGTGCATGAGGGGATTTGGGAACTTGCCTTAGACAGCCTCAACAGTCCTCGGCGGTACGGACCGCCCTCGTCACAGGACCGACGTAGATGGCATGCGGTGACAGTGGTGCGCCAGACGGCGCGGACTGTTCAAAGGGCTCTGGAGGTTGAGCCTTCTGAGTTACAAAGCATCGATGACGTCTGCCAGCACGCTGCTGAATGCTTGCCGACTACGGTGCTGCGCCGAGTCGCAGCAGAAATTGTTCGTCGCGATGTTCATGGGCCGGGGAGAAACCGAGCCCTGCAATCCTTGGCCGCCGAGCTAGGACTTACCGAACGCTATCTGGCTGTGCAAATCGGTTTCGCTCGGCGGCTGTATCAGGCGTCGTGGAGGATTCTCCGGAATGGAATGGCGCCCGCCTGCTGAGTCATGTCGTGAGGCCGTCCTGCTCGCAATGAAAGCGATGAGGAGGCAGACATGAGGCTGTTGCCGAGGCGTATCCTGCTGGGCTCAGTGAAACGGCGGTCCTGGTGGATCGGCGTCCTGGCAATTCTGAGCGTAACGGGGGCAATGTTCATTCTTGGGCTTCCCATGGGCGGGACCCGAACGGAGCCCATTCCGGCTTCGACGACGGGCCCGGCAACCACTGGTCCGGCGGCGTCGTCGACCTTCTCGACAGTCGCATCGCCGACGGCAGCTTCCGCGGTGGAAACTCCACCCGCGATCGGCGCACCACGCACAACGGACTATCGGAGGCTCGCTTCCGCGGCAGCCACGGCGATTTACACCTGGGACACGCGAACGGCGTCGTATTCTGAGGTCTACTCCCGGCTCCGCGACTGGTGGGACGTTCTGCCGGACGGGTCCAACCCCCTTACGGTATTTGTGCAGGAGTTCGAAGCAACCGGCGTCAACGCGGGAACATATACAACCTTGGCGGGGGAGCAAGCGCGCCGTTCGGCGACGGTCCAGTCCCTTGTGTGCGACGGCGATTTGGCCAAGGTGCGCGACCACCCGGCGCCCTGGGTTGGCCTCCACGTGTGCACAGCCATTCTGAGCGTTGTGGATCAATCGAACTCGGACCGCAACGCCTATGCAGCTCCCGTGAGCGTCATGGTGAATTGTCCGCCGGCCACTACAGCCCCGATCGATCATTGCGTAGTCGTTGGCTTCTACGCGACGCCGAGCAGGATCGTCTACTGATGCCTGTTCCCGCGGTTCTGACCGGGTTGGCGAAGCGCCGAGCTATTCTGCGGGCATCGACGGCCGCGGTTATGGCACTGACCCTGATCTGTGCCTTGGCGTTTTGCGCTGGTGTGGCAGTGTTTGCCGCCAACTCGGCGACCACTGCTGGCACTTGCTCGCTCGGCGCGATCGCCGATGGCCAGCCGCCATCGGATGGAACCAGTGGTCTCGAGATTCAGCCACACAGCGAGGCGCCGGCCACCCTGACGCCCGCACAAGTGTCAGTTGCCCGGACTTACATTGCAGTCGGAAAACAAATGGGCGTGCCGAGGGACGGCCAAATCATCGCGATAATGATGGCCCTCCAGGAATCCGGACTAAGAGTCCTGGCGAACACAAACGTTCCCTCTTCGCTCCTGTTTCGGCATGACGGAGTCGGCAGCGACCACGACTCTCTTGGCACCGCACAGCAACGTCCGGCCGCTGGCTGGGGGACTGTCGAGCAGCTGATGGATCCCAGCTACGATGCGCGAGCTTTCTATGGCGGACCCAGTGGTCCCAACCATGGCACTCCGCCAGGACTGCTCGATGTCCCCGCTTGGCAATCCATGGATAGGGGTCGGGCTGCCCAAGCTGTTCAGGTATCGGCATTCCCTGAGCTGTACGCGCGGTGGGAGCCTGAGGCTACGGCAATCGTTGGCGCGCTCGCAGGTGGCACCGCGCCAGCTTCTTGCGACAACCGCCCGAGCAACTCGGCCCTGCCGGACAGGCCTACCAGTCTGAGCCAGATCCGGAAGGACATCCTGAACTTCGCTCAGGAGGGGTTGGGTGGGGCCTACGTGTGGGGTGGCGCCGCGTTCAAAGCGTGGGACTGCTCAGGCTACGTTCAATGGATCTACAGGCAGGTGGGGATCAACCTGCCGCGGGTGGACCAGTGGACCATCGGGCACAAAACGGACAGTCCGCAGCCAGGGGATTTGGTGGTGCAGAATCCGCAGGGGTCGAACAACTGGGGCCACGTCGGCATCTACGCGGGCAACGGGATGATGTACAGCGCGCTGAACCCGGCTGCTGGGACGTTGTTGCATCCTGTCGATTGGAACACTGGCACGGCTTATTTTGATCTCACTCACTAAGATTTCGGGGGTAGCAGCGGCAGGACGCGGCTGCCTTCGGCGGATGAGCGCGGGGGTCTGGTCGACGGTGCGCGTCTGATTCTCGGCTAGACTCCGTGGCGGTCTCTAACAAGAAGCCAAGATCAGTTCAGCCGTTCGAGTTTCTATCAGTCTTGTGCTTCTGGGTCGTACGCTTGCACGGCGGGATCGCCAATTTTTACATATGAGTCAGCTGCGTCCAGATCTTGCTGAACTCTTGTCTCATCAGTCCGTAGAGTTTCGATTCTTCGAGTTGGGGCAGCCAACATGCTCGCCATAGACAACGACGGGTAAAGAGACCCGCCTTTGGTTTCGATCGTTCTGAATGTTCGAGCCACACAGAGCTTTTCTTGAACCTCGATCACCTTGACAACCGTTTTCATAAGCTCCACAGAGCCGATGACCTCCCCTGTGTCAGGGTCGCGAATGTCTGACCCTCTCGGCCGAAGAATCTTAAACCTCATGCCGATCTCCACCCCGTGTTCGCTGCCACGGTTGATCACCAGCTCATGTTCGGTCATGATCTGCGCGACCCGGCCTTCAATTCTGGACATCTACGAACGTCTCCTCGTTTTGTTGACTGGCTAACTGCTGGGCGGCAGGGTGGAACTCCACCCATATTTCTGCGGACTCTATGAGTCCTTCTTCCACGTAACTGGCATGGACACTCAGCAGCCCGATTGCTTTCTTGAGTTCCGCTGGCGGCCTTTGATTCTCAAAGGCAATCTCCGCGAGAGTTCTCATATCTGCGGCTCGATCACGTAGTTTCAGCAGCTTCCTGAACGCAGTTCGAGCAAGACTGGGATCTGCTCGACCTGTTTTGCTGAACGTAAACACGCTGAACCCTTGGAATATCGCTGCCACGAGCGTCAGAAGTGCGCTTTGCGCGGGATCTGGCGGCGCCTTGCTTTGCCCAAGAAAAGCAAGCAGCGCTGTGGTGGCCAGACCGACCACGAAGAACGTGGATCGGGACTGCTGAAGGTTTGATTGACACTTTGACCTGTGAGGATTTGATCCTTGCGGGTGGAAGGATGTTCATCATGCCCAAAGCCTTTCCCGAAGAGTTCCGCCGCGATGTCGTCGCGGTCGCCCGCAAGGGCGAAGCGCCCATCACCCAGATCGCCAAGGACTTCGGGGTCTCGCCCGCTGCCCTGCACCGCTGGATGAAGATCGCCGACAGAGAAGACGGCGTGAAGTCCGGCGCCGTGTCCGATGACGCCGCGAAGCTGCGGGAGGCCAATAAGCGCATCCGGCTCCTGGAGCAGGAAGCCGAAGTCATGCGCCGTGCCGTGGCCTATCTGTCCCGGGACATCAATCCAAAAAAATGATGTACCCGCTGGTCCGCGAGCTGGCTGCCAGGGACGCCCCGATCAGGGTTCCCGTGGCAGTGTCCTGCGGGTACTGAATTTCTCCAGACAGGCCTACTACCAGTGGGCCGCCAACCCCGTCCCGGCCCGGGACTGGGAAGAAGCGCATCTGATCAACGCCGCCATCGATCATCACCGCGACGATCCTGCCTTCGGATACCGGTTCATCGCCGATGAGATCAACGCCGGTCCCGGTCCCGTGGCCAGTGAACGCCGGATCTGGCGGCTGTGCTCGGAGAACGGCATCCTCTCGGTGATCCACCGCCGGCGCCGGTCCGGGCTCAAGGCCGGCCCTCCGGTCCACGATGACCTCATCGAACGGGACTTCAGCGCCACGGCACCGAACCGGAAATGGCTCACGGACATCACCGAGCACCGCACCGCTTGGATTCCAGCAGTCGTCGCAACACGTGTGCTTACGAGGTTTCCAGTAAAGCAGCCATCCGTTCGGCGGGCGTGTCCCAATCGAGCGACTTTCTAGGGCGATCATTGAGCTCGTGGGCGACGTTAGTGAGATCGTCTAGGCTGTGCCCGGCCAGGTCGGTGCCTTTGGGGAAGTATTGCCGCAGGAGTCCGTTGGTGTTCTCGTTGCTCCCGCGTTGCCAGGGAGACCCGGGATCGGCGAAGTAGACGTCGAAGTTGGTGGCATTGCTGAAAGCTCGGTGCTCAGCCATCTCCGCGCCCTGGTCCCAGGTCAGTGTTCCCCGCAACGAGGCGGGGAGGTGTTGGACCGCGGTGATGAGGGAGTCGCGGACCGCTTCTGCGGTGCGTTCCCGCCCGAGGTGGCCGAGCATCACGAAGCGAGTGGACCGTTCGACCAGGGTTGCGATCGCGGATCCGCCCAGCGCGCCGATAATGAGGTCGCCCTCCCAGTGGCCGGGTATCTCCCGTGATTCGACGGCATCTGGCCGCTGGCCGATCGCGTTCATCGGATCGATGAAGCGGGGGCGGCGAGCATCGGGCTGCCGATGTCGTTTACGGGCGACGCGACCGCGACGAAGTTGCTTGCCGAGCTCTCGCTTGAGCTCCCCGCGGGCGTGGACATAGATCGCCTGATAGATCGTCTCAGTACTCACGCGCATCTCCGGGTTGGTCGAGAAGTCCTTCGTCAGCCGGCGACTGATCTGCTGCGGCGACCATTTCTTCGTCAGCTTCGACTGAACGTAGGAGCGAAGGTCATCGTTAGTGAGCAACTTAGGCTCTCGCGGTCTTGCTCGCCTGCTGACCGAGAGCCGGTGCGCGGTGTGAGGCAGGTAGCCCCTCGTCGAGACCGTGTTGCGGCTCAGTTCGCGGCTGATCGTCGATGGTGATCGGCCCATCTCAGTCGCGATCCGCCGCATCGACAACCCGGTGCGGCGCAGGTCCTGGATTCGCTCACGGTCGAGAAGACTGAGGTATCGGGGATCGATGACCTTCTCCACGATATTGAGGTCGACGCTGCCGCCGATTGCGCGGGATCTTCGTTCAGGCACCCTCCCATTGTTCTGCTCTGGATAACGCACCACACGTCCATCGGGATAGACCCTGCCACGGCTGATGATCGTGATGCCCTTGTCCCAGTCCGTTGCTGAGCGAGCGTCCGCGCCAACCCGGGCTCTGGCCTCAGCGCGGGTGAGCCCTGAAGCACGCAGTCGCAAGAATTCCTCACGCCGCGGGTTGACCTTGCGAGCCTCGCTCGTAGAGACGCCCGCCTTCCGCGCCCAGGCGTAGGCCGTCGGCCGATGGATGCCCAGTTCGCGTGCAACGGTCGAGATGATCTGCCGCTCGCGCACCAGTCGGAGGAACTCGGCCTTCAACTCAGCCGGATACACCCGCGGTGTCGCGCGCTGCATCGTCAAGCCCGTATTCCGCAGCCAGTTGTATCCGACGTCCTCGTGGACACTGACGCCGCGTGCTGCCGCGCGAACCGTCCCGCCCCGATCGAGCAACCGGAAGAACTCCTCCTTCTGCTCCTCGGTGTACTTCTTTCCAGCCATCACCACACCTTCCATTAGGTGTTGCGACGACTGCTGGAATCCAAGTTGTCGTATGCTCGGTGATGTCCGTGACCCAGAGCTCGTTCGGCGACAGGCGATGGAATTTACGGTGCACGAGGTCATCGCTGGTGGCGATGCCCCGCAGGCGTTTGACCTTGGCCGGCCCGGGTAGGCCGGCAATTCCGGCCAGGCTCATCAGCTCCGCGACCAGATGCTCGCTGACGCGCACGTCCATGCCCCGTGTCAGTTCGGCATGGATCCGGCGGGACCCGTAGGTGCCGCGACTGGCGGTGTGGACCTCCCTGATGAGCCCGGTCAGCCATTGCCGGCGCATCCGGGTCGGTGACATCGGCCGGTTCCGGTACTTGTAGTAGCCGGGACTGCTCACGCCCAGCAGCCGGCAACAGACCTTCGCGGGGAACCCGGCACCGGCAAGCTCGCCGATCACCGGGTGGATCCTTTTGGGTCCGGCCGGTCCTCACCGAGCAGCTTCGCTGCACGCTTGAGGATTTCCACTTCCGTTTCCAGCTGCCGGATCCGCTTCCGCGCTTTGGCCAGCTCGGTGCTCTCCGGCGTCGTCAGTCCTGGGCGTTCGCCACGGTCGATCCGGTCCTGACGGACCCAGTTATGAAGGCCGCCCTCGCTGATGCCCAGTTCGGCGGCCACGCGGCTGATGGGTTTGCCGGCCCGGACCAGGGCGACCGCCCGTGCGCGGAATTCCGGTGGATAGGGTCTTGGCATGTCTGAAAGCCTCTCAGCGAGAGCCCAAAACTCAAACCATTTCGGGTAACCAATCCCTGGGGCAGGTCAAGCTGTCAACTAAACCTTCAGCAGTCCCATCCCACGATGGTGCGCCAGTGACGAATCAGAAACAGCCACGCCCTGTTCAGCCATGGAGGAGTTGAGCGCTTTTCGATTGTCACCAGCCAATGTTAGGCCATGCCGCGATCTATTTCGGCTCAAACGTCAGCATCGGCTCGTGTAGACCCGTCATTGGGCGAAACGAGACGACCAACTCGTCGATAGCTTGATTGCCGTGTCATGTCGCTCCACCACCTCCCCTCCATGAAGTCGTGAGCCCACACAGCTCATTCCTCTGGAAGTCGACGGACGGAGAACTCGATGTTGCTGGTAGCGGTGGATCCCGGGATCACCCCGAATCCTAACTTTCCCTTTCTTGCCTCGCTGAAGGAGATCGGCGGCGGCATACTGGTCGGGGCCTTCATTGTCATCGCAATCGTGGCAATCGTTGGGGCGGCAATGCTCCTGGCAGGCAAATTGAGCCAGTCGTCTCGGCTGGCCTCCGGCGGTGGCATGATCTTGCTGTGGACTGGCCCGGTGGCTGCGATCCTCGGCGGAATCAACGGCTACATTCTTTGGTCACAGTCGGCGTTCCCGCTCGGATTCTAGGGTCGATCCGTCATGCCGGTTCAGTGTGACCTGAACGGATGGTGGCCGCCCGGGTGTGGCCTCGTCTCTCAAGCGAATGATGGTTTCCTCGGAGCTGTTACGGCCCTTTTTGCGAATATTCTCCAGAACATCGCTTCATGGATCTGGTCGTTCATCACGGGAGCCTTCAGTGTCTCGAATGTTGATGATTCGCAGTGGATTGCAGTGCAGGGGCTGACGAATTGGTGGGTAGTCGTCATGATGACCCCGCTCGTCGTGGCCATGATCCTTCAGCTTCTATCGGGCCTGATCAGCCAACAGCCCCGCCGTTTGGTGAGGGCGCTGGTTGGTGGTGGGGCTGCGGTTCCAATGGTGGCCGGTGCCGTTTACTTGGTTCGCCAGCTCACCCACATCGGCGACTTCGCGTCGCAAGCCATCCTCGACTCCATGGGGACGGATCCCTACGTGGTGTTCATGCGGCTCTTCGGTTTCGAGCGGGCGCCAGTCGGATCGGGCCGGGATTGGAACGTTGTGTCGTTGGCTCCAGGGTCGAGCAGTGGCGCAGCCGGGGCAGTGATCGTCACGGCCATGGCCGTCATCGTTGTCTGGATATTGGCCTTCATCCTCATGTGCTCGATGATCTTCCGGTCTTTCGCGCTCATCGTGCTTGCCGCCGTCGCTCCGGTCGCTCTCATGCTCATGCCGTGGGAGAAGACGAAATCCTGGGCACGACGGTGGTGCGAGATCGTCGTCGCACTGCTCCTCGCCAAGCCTCTGGCCGCGACCGTTCTGGCGGTCGCCATCAAGCTCTTCGCCGAGTCGAAGTCTTTCGCTGGACTGGCTGCCGGCGTCGTGGGAATGACGCTGGCGTGCGGCGCCCCTCTGATGGCTCTACGGCTTGTAAGTTTCGCTGGCGGGGAGCTGGCGGCGGCTGCCCAAACTGCCGGTGGCGGTCACATCCTTTCTCGCAGCTCCAGTTTCACTGCAAGGCAGATCAGCCGACAAACGGGTGGCCGATTCACGCTCGCTGGCATGGCTGCCCGTTCGTCGATAACTCGCCCGATCCCCTCGAGTCGCCCGCAATGTCCGACGACCACGTTGCCGCACAAGGTGCCACTTCCGGGAACGCCGACTGGCACGACGGCGTCGCGACCTTTTGTCGGAAGCGGCTCTACCTTAATGCTCGACGTCGGCGGGTCAGTTCCCGGTCCGGCGTCGCCTCTGGCACGGGGCGCCAGTGCGTCGCCAGCGACGCAGGCCCATGGATCAACTCTGGGCATCATTGAGGATCAACCGCAGCCTTCGGCGTCGCGTCCTTCGTCTGTTCCTAATGCCTCTGCATCGATAGCACCGCCGGTGCCGCCATCGGTCCGCTCGCAAACGATTGTCCAGCCCCCGAAAGGCGGTGATTCCCGTGTCTGAAAATTCACGCACTCTCGAGGCCGTCAAGTTTCCTCGCTACGAGCGTCGCGGCTTGTTCATGGGCTTGAAGTGGTACCAGTTGCTCTTGCTAGCGGGCGGCGTTCTCGTGGCAAGTGTGGCTTCAGCGGCGAACGGACCGGCCGGACTATTTGCATCGGGACCGATGTGGCTCGCGCTGATGCTGCTTGGTTTGCTGCAGTACTCTCGGATTCCTTACCCGGTATGGGCCAGCCACGCCGTCTTGTTTTTCTATCGATCGGTCGCCAAGCAGACGCGCTTCTTCGTGAGGCCTGAACGGGCGGTCCTGGTCGGGCGTTTATCATTGCCCGGCGGATTGGGAAACCTCGAGTTGCGTCGAACCTCGCGGGGCGAGTCCTTCATCATTGACGCCCCGGGCAAGGAGGCCCTCGCAGTACTGCGGTGCAGCACGCGCTCTTTTGCGCTCTTGGACACCGAAGATAAGGCCTGGGCAGTGCAGGCCTGGTCCCGTGTTCAGGCAGGTATGGCGCAGCGCAGCAATGTCGCGAGGATTGCCGTCCAGGACTACACGGTTCCGTATCCGTCCAAGGCGCTGCGTGACTTCTACGAACACGCCGTGCCGCATCGGATTGGAGACACAGGAGAACTGACCTGGGGCGAGTGTTCGTATGAGGATCTGATTTCTGCAGCTGGGTCGGCCATGAGCCACGATCTGCTTCTGACTCTTGTCGTGGACACGGCCAAGGCCCGGCGCCGGATCAAGGAGTCTGGAGGGGGATTGGTCGGCGTCGAACGTGTGCTCCGTTTGGAGGTGGAGGCCATGACCACCGCACTGGGAACACACAGCGTCAAGGTCGAGGGTTGGCTCCCCGAGGACGGAATCCTTGACGTTCTACGCGGCGCCTTCGACCCGGCCGCCGTCGCCGTTCCCGCTCGGACGTCGGCGAAAGTTGGCGCGCACCCTGACTCCGAAAGCGATTCTGAGTCGAAACTGTCTTCAGGCCCGATGGCCGTCGAGGAGCACTGGACTTATGTGCGCACGGACTCCGGTTTTCATCAAACGTTCTGGATCGCTGAGTGGCCGCGGCAGAAGGTCTTTCCGGGCTTTCTGCATCCGCTGATCTACGTGGGAGATTTCCGCCATACGGTGACTGAAGTGATCCGGGCAGTGCCCACAACTGAGGCGCTGCGGGATATCCGTTCTGCCCAGGAAGCCCATGAAACCCGGCGTCGAATAAACACAAGGTTCGACAGGCCCCTCACGCGTGAGCAAAAGGCAGAAGAAGAGGAGGTGGCCCAGCGGGAGGAAGAGATCGTCGCTGGCCACGGTGATGTGCGGCCCGCGGCGTACGTCACGATCACGGCAGCCACGCTCGAGGATCTGGCGAGACACAGGCAGGAACTTGAATCGGCGGCTGCAGGGGCCTTCGTTGAATTGCGGTTGCTGGCCGGGCAGCAATGGGCGGCCTTCGTGGCCGGTGCTCTTCCGTTCGGGAGGGGGCTGCGATGAAGCGGACCATCCAAAATGTTCAATACCTGCCGTCGGGTGGGAATCGGCGGCAAAGGAAGGAACGACGCAGGCACGAAATAGCGGGGGAGAGCGGACCGTGGTCGTCGGCCCTGCGGAGCTTCGGAGAGAGCGTCGACGACAGGCTGGACGGTAACGAACGCAGTGGGGACTGGGGGAGCCGGGAACCGAACTCTTTGCGTGGCCCGCATCGGCTGCGTCCAGTACCCCACCGCGCTTCCACGCTGACGTTTGCTGCGGCCTATCCGTTCATCACTGAATCGGGGCTGGGCCATGAGGGGACGTACATCGGAACGGACGTCTTCGGGTCTGGAGCATTTTCCTACGATCCGTGGATTCTCTATGACAAGGGTGTCATCAGTGGCCCGTCGATCGTTGTCATCGGCACCGTGGGCACTGGCAAGTCCATGTGCGGTAAATCGTTAGTGGCACGGTCGATCACACTGGGGCGGAAGGCGGCTGTAGCGTCTGATCCCAAGGGCGAATGGGTTGCCGTGGCCAAAGCTGTTGGCGGCAAAGTCATTTCTGTCGGCCCCGGCCGCTCAGCCCGCGTGAACCCACTCGACGCGGGTCCGCGTTCCAGCGCCCTGACCGACGCACAATGGCAAGCCGTCGTCCGTCAACGCCGTCGCTACCTACTGGTGGCGTTGGTGTCCCTCATGCGGCAGGGGATGCCGCTCCGGCCTGTGGAGCATACGGCGCTGGATATGGCGCTGGTGGAGACTGTGGCGCAGAACTCGAACCCGACGCTGCCCATGGTGCTGGATCATCTGCTGAATCCGTCGAGGGAAACGATCGGGCTCGTGGGCAGGGACGGCGGATCGGCTGTCAGCCACTCGCTGCGACGCACAGTGTCAGGCGACTTGGAGGGCATGTTTGATGCTCCTTCCACCGTGGCCTTCGACGCCGATGCACCCATGATGGTGATGGATACCTCCGCCTTGATCGGCGCTTCTGAGCAGGCTTTGTCCCTCGCCGCAGCGTGTGGGGCGACCTGGCTTGAGGCAGCAGTCACCAATCCCGACGGCGGTAAGCGGCTGGTGGTGTACGACGAGGGTTGGCGGATGCTTGCCGATCCCTACATGCTGGCCAAAATGAGCGAGCAGTGGCGACTGGCCCGCACCTACGGGATCGCGAACCTGCTCATCATGCACAAGGTTGCTGACCTCAACGAGATCGGCGATAGCACCAGCGGACATCGTCAAAAGGCCCTCGGGCTCCTCACCGAGGCCGACACTCGGATCATTTACCGGCAAAAGCACGACGCCATGCGCCTGACCAAGGAAGCCCTCGGCCTGACCGAAGCCGAATGCGAACACGTGGAAAACCTTCCCAAGGGTGTAGGGCTCTGGAAAGTCGGAAACCGCTCCTTCATCGTTGCCAACAGGGTCACCACCGATGAGCTCGAAGTCTTCGGCACCGACGACCGGATGATCTGATGTTCACGCACCCGCGCGCAGGAAACACCAGCCCCCTCATCAACGCCGGACTCGTCACACTCTCCGGCTTCGTGAGCCTTTCCTTCATGGTCCAGGGAGCAGCCCGCCTCGTCGTCACTTGGCGGTGCGGCACCGCGCCGCAGTCGCCCCCAAACCCGGCGGCCGCCGTCGGACTCCTCACTGGCCGGATCGATTGGATCGTGCGCCGAACTCCCGACTGCGACGTCGGCGCCAGCGATGTCTGGTGGTTGGTCGCCCCGGTAATGGTCGCGGTCGCCGCGCTCGCGGTGAGTGGGATCTGGGCTTGGCGAAGATGGAAGCAATCCGGTGCTTGGCTGCGGCAAGAGATCTTGAACCGGGATGGCATCGCGCGCCGCTCCGAGATTCTGCATGACTTCGGGGCCAGGGCCGTTCGGCGGCGCGGGAAGTTCACCCGTCCCGCGCTGATCAACCCGAGTATTCAGGACCTTTCATGGACACTTGGCCGCTCCCGCGGCATCACGATTCACGTCTCAACAGAAGAATCGATGGTGATCCAGGGGGCACCTCGTTCGGGTAAGGGACTCTACGTGGTGATCAATGCCATTCTGGACGCCCCCGGCGCCGTGGTGACGACGTCCACCCGGGCCGACAATCTCGTTGTCACGATGAAAGCCCGCTCCACGGGTGACAGGCCTGTGACCGTGTTCGATCCGCAGGGAATGTCCGGGCTACCATCCACTCTGCGCTGGTCACCGGTCCGGGGCTGCCAGGACCCGGACATGGCCACACGCCGGGCCCTGGTGATCACCGCCGATACGGAGATGAAAGGTGAAAACGCAGCGTGGCAGAAGCGCTCACTGATCGTCCTGCAGTGCCTGCTCCACGCGGCGGCATTGTCCGGAGAGGGCGTGCGCGCCTTCCGCCGTTGGTCCTCGAGTCCGGTGCTTGCCCGTGAGGCACTGGAGGTTCTCAGCCGTCCGGGGGCTGCACTGGGGTGGCAGGCCGACCTGATGGGAATCCTCGAAGACGATCCGAGGAACACGTCTAATTCCTGGATTGGTGTCTCGGCGGCCGTGGCTCCATTGTCCTCGCCCAAGGTGTTGGCTGCGCTGGACCCTCAGGACGAGTCGGAGGAATTTGATCCGAAGAGCTTCATCCGTGATCGCGGAACGCTCTATCTGATCGGCACACGAGCAGGTGCCGCCGCGGCAGGCCCGTATCTGTCTGCGCTGATAGACGACATCGACTATGCCGCCCGGGAAATGGCATTCGTCTCGCCGGGCGGTCGGCTTGATCCGCCCTTGTCCTTGATCCTGGACGAAATCGCCAACCTTGCCCCCTGGCCGGGTTTGCCGATTGCCTTGTCGGACGGTGGTGGAATCGGCATCTCAACACTCGTCGTGCTGCAGTCGCTCTCCCAGGCCCGAACAGGGTGGTCCATCGACGAGGCCGCCACTATTTGGGATTCGGCCATCATCAAGGTGATTTTCGGCGGGGGCTCCGACGAACGTGACCTCCGCTCGCTCGCGGGACTACTAGGGGAGCGGAGCTTGACCCTGAACACCCGCTCGTGGTCGTCGCAAGGCCGTCAGGACGGAGAGCAGATCCGCGAGAGCCCGGTCATCGCACTCGATGAGATCCGCCGCCTGCCGGCCGGCACGGCCCTCATGCTAGGCCGACGCACCAGACCAATCCTTTTGGACCTGCGCGAATGGCACAAACGCAAGGACGCAGCCGAACTTGGACGCTCCAAGGCAGAGACCGAACGCGCGCTCACCGAAGGGCACAAGCTGAGACAGCAAATAGCCGAAGGAACCAGCGATGGGGAACTATGACGACGTCGAACACTTTGACATTCCCTCAGCGGGAGCGGACGACGACGAACTGACAGCCGAGCTGTTCCGCTCGGCCTTCCGCGCTCCAAGCGGTTCGCAGGGCACGACCTATCGATGGCGGGACATGAGCCCTCAGCAGGCCGAAAGCGTCTGGGCTGCGCTCGCAGACTGGGTGAGATGGCTGGTTGCGACCTATCAGCTGACGACGTCCGTGGTGCCCGATTGCTGGTGGAAGCACCCCGAGATCGTTGCGGAGCTCTACGCCCTGCAGCGGGCAGAGCAGGCGTCGTACGCCACGGACGATGCTGGCTTCGGACCCCTGGCCTTTCACGAGCGGCTCCCACACGCCGTCGAACGCCTCAGAACCCACACCCGGACGGCCGGCTGCGTCGGCCTGCAGACGCACAAAGAACCCGCCCCAAGAGTCCTCACAGTTGATGGTCCGGATTTCATCGGGTGGCAGACAGCTCACCACCAACTCGGGTCCGAGTTCTGAAGTCATGCCGTCCGGGCGCCACGGGACATGAACAGACATCCGCGTTTGCGGATTCCAAGAGGCATGGAGGTGGCTGTCGTGGCTCCAAGAGGTGAGGGCGTATCGCCTTCCGGGACGCAGGATGCTGCGCCCGCGTTTGGCGAGCTGGGCAAGGCGCGAATGACACCTGAGGAACGCATCACTGTCCTGACCGATGGCCTCCACACGATCCTGGAACAAGCCGTTGAATCCCCTTCCCACTGGCAGGTACTGCTGGACGCTTCGGCCACACTGTGGCGATACTCCGGCGGGAACGTGGCCCTCCTCATGATGCAGATGGCACAGCGCGGTACCGACGAACCCACTCTCGTGGCGGGATACAGGGAATGGGAACGCCACGGCCGCACAGTTCTGAAAGGGGAGCATGCCCTTTGGGTGATTGCGCCGCGCACTGCACGTATGCAGGAGTTCACACTGCCCGATGGGACTCGGCAGCGGATACGCGTCGGAGAGAAGGTTCCCCGTGGCGCCGTCGACGACGGAAAGAAAACGGTCATCACTGGTTGGCGAGGACAGGCAGTCTTTGATGTCTCGCAAACCCAAGGGACTCCGCTGCTGGTGCCGCGGGACGGAACCGGGTCCGGCATCGACGCCTCAGAGCTCTTCGGATCGTTGGCAGAGGTCGCTCACCGGCATGGCTTCGAAGTCCACGTCGACTCGGCCCAGTACGGTCTCACCAGCGGTTATACGGATTTCGCCAAGAACCGCGTCCAAGTGGGCGCGTGGCTGAGCGCTGAGGAGCGCACCGCGGTACTCGCCCACGAGCTCGGGCACGTACTGCTGCACGGCCCGGACGACGCCGTCGGGCAGCTTTACGGCAGCAGTGCAGATCACCGCGGGCTAGCCGAAGTCGAGGCCGAATCTGTCGCCTACACGGTTCTACGGGCTCATGGGATCGACCGCGGACCACAATCGGCTTCCTACCTTGCCGGATGGGCAGACGCCGTCATCGAGACCGAGAACGGGGCCCGCAAACTTCCTATCTCCCGCGTGGATATTGCGAAGTCGGTGCTCGGACGAGTCACAGCCGCATCGAAGGGGATCCTCGAAGTCACTCATCCACCTGGGTTCGGTGGGAAGGTTCTCGCCATCGAAGCCGATCCACTGCTCAATCGATCCTACGTGGGCGTGGCGCTGCCCGCGCCGTCTGTCGATGGGCCCACAATCGCAGGTCCTGGAGTTTGACTCCAATTATCTGTCCGGCGGGAGAGTCCCGTTGGCACCGGAAAGGGCAAGAACAATGAGCACAAGAATCCCGATCAGCATCGCCGGCAACCTCGTCGCTAACCCTGAGCTCACCTACGGCGAGTCCGGAGTGGCCCATGCCAAGCTGCGCGTCGCCGTCAACCAGCGAATCCAGGGAGCTGACGGAACCTGGCAGGACGGTGAACCTGTCTTCCACAACGTCTCGGCATTCCGTGCGCTCGCAGAGAACGCAGCAAACTCGTTGAAGAAGGGCGACCCCGTTACCGTTGCCGGCGAGCTTGAATTCCGTTCATACGAGAAAGACGGCGAAAAGCGAGAGGCCCGCCGGATCGTTGCCGACACGATCGGACCGGATCTGCGCTTCGGTACCGCCGCCTACCAGCGCTCGGCACACACGGCGGTTTCTGGGCCGGAGGCTGGCATTCAGGTTGGCCCTGAGGTCTCGGCTGACGCGGAGGCCGCCTCTCCGGTGTACAACATTGCGACGAAGAGCCCGGTTGTGGTGCCCCCTTTCGGGGCAGCGGCGGGGAATGAGATGAGCTACTAGCACAGGCAACTCGTCTGGATGGGTGATGGGACCGGGCACGGGAACAACTTTGCTGTTTTTGAGGGCCGAGGAATGTGTCCGGTCTCAGCATTGCTGAGTCCCGACGTGGGAATTGCGGGGTTGAATCGGAGCATTGGGTGTGCTTACTCGAATTTCACAAACTCCGCCGCGTTGGAAAAAGCGTCGCGAGCAGGTCGGATCGAGGATCCGCGAGCTTCGTATAGGGCAAGAACTCACCCAGGAGGCATTTGGACTCGAAGCGGGGCTGAGCCGGGTCATGATTATCGGCATCGAGCGGGGAAAGAAGAGCATCGCCTACGAACGAATCTGGGACATCGCTGACGTCCTCGGGGTGGATGTAACGGATTTCTTCTCCGACCCTTCCAGCACCCCTTCTACTGAGCCTCACCGCCGGGGGCGGGTCAAATAGTAGTACGAGGAGCAGACTGTCCACCGATCCCGGCGTGAAATAGGAAGTCACCACATATCCCGAGCACCATAGGGGTGACAGGAAGTCCTCCTCATGTCGTGATCGGAGAAGCGGCATGCCCGCTTGATGTTTTACGCTGCGAACGCCCAAGCAACGGGTCATCCGAGGCGCGGGGAGAATATGAAGACTCTCCACGTCCAGCGCAGGAATTAGCGGCGGTAGAGCCGCCAAGCTCCCAGGAGGAGGTCGAGGCCTGCTGCTCGTTCCCGGTGCCGCGTCCGGCGAGGTCAGCAGCGACCAGCATCAGCGGGAGTTCTTTGGCGATGGATGAAGCGACGTGGAAACAACATTGTGCCCATGGCCGGCCGGGGACTGCGCTGCATCCAGGTCGGTGGCCGGGGTTTGGCGTATCGGGTTATCGGATCTGGATGCCTACATTGAAGAGGCATGCCGGCGGACCGCGGAGAAAATCTCCAGCGGCGACTTTGCCGGGTGGGCGTCCCGGAAGTCTGATGGCCGGTGGCCCTGGTCCTCGGAATACGGAGTACGGCGCTGAACCGACAGGACGCACCATTCGTTGACCGGAAGGTTCCGGATGGCGCCGACTGCGGTCGAGGCCCTCGCAGACCCTCCCATAAGATGAACCAGTGATAACAGGCGAAATCAAATCTCAGGTAGATAAGGTCTGGAACGCGTTCTGGACCGGCGGCATCTCCAATCCGTTGGAAGTGATCGAACAGATCACGTATCTGCTCTTCCTGAAGCGGTTGGATGAGAACCAGACGCGGGCGGAGAACAAGGCCAACCGCACAGGAAGACCGGTCGAGAACCCGGTCTTCCCCGCGGGCATGGACGAAAAGGGGCGCTCGTACCAGGACTTCCGCTGGAGCAAGTTCAAGAACTTCTCCCGCGACGAGATGTACATTGTCTTCGCCGAGCACATCTTTCCGTTCCTGCGCACCGGGCTGGTCCAGCTGGCCAACGGAGATGAGTCCTCCTACGCCCAGCACATGAAGGACGCCCGATTCACCATCCCCAACGCCGGTCTGCTGGAAAAAGTTGTCGACATCATCGATGAGATCCCTATGGACGAGCGCGATACCAAGGGTGACCTTTACGAATACATGCTCGGCAAGATCGCCTCGGCTGGAACGAACGGACAGTTCCGGACGCCCCGCCACATCATCGATCTCATGGTGAAAATGACAGCACCCCAGCCGGTCGAGGCCATCTGCGACCCCGCCGCCGGCACCGCCGGGTTCCTCGTCCAGGCCGGCGAATACCTCCGGCAGAACAACCCAAACCTGCTCACCAACGCCGAACAGAGCCGGTTCTTTCACCACAGCCAGTTCCACGGCTACGACTTCGACAGCACCATGCTCCGCATCGGGTCCATGAACATGCTCCTCCACGGAGTGGAAAACCCGGACATCACCTACCGGGACTCCCTGGCCGACCTGCACGGGACGGAGGAGGAACAATACGACGTCATCCTCGCCAACCCGCCATTCGCCGGCAGCTTGGACTACGAGAACGTGGCCAAGGACCTGCTGTCCCTGGTCAAGACCAAAAAGACCGAGTTGCTCTTCCTTGCTCTGTTCATAAGGCTGCTTAAGCCCGGCGGACGTGCGGCGGTGATCGTGCCCGACGGCGTGATGTTCGGCTCGTCCACGGCTCACAAGGCACTTCGGAAAATTCTCGTCGAGGATCACAAGCTCGACGGCGTGGTCAAACTCCCCTCCGGCGTCTTTAAGCCCTATGCCGGGGTTTCCACCGCGATCCTGTTCTTCACTAAGACGAATTCCGGCGGCACCGATAACGTTTGGTTCTACGACGTGAGCTCGGACGGGTTCAGCCTCGACGACAAACGCACCCCTCTCGCGGTCTCAGACCTCGACGACGTTTTGTCCCGATGGCAGCTGCGGACAACGACGGAGGGCGACCGGGCACGCACCGACCGATCCTTTCTCGTGCCCAAAGCTGAGATCGCCGAAAACGGTTACGATCTTTCCCTCAATAGGTACAAAGAAGTCGAGCACGAAGAGGTCGAATTCAAGACCCCGACCGACATCCTGGCCGATCTTGACGTTCTTGAGATTGAAATTGCCCGCGGGCTGTCAGCGCTAAAGGGTCTCCTCAAGTGACCACGCCAACACTGGTTGAAATCCTGAAAGAAGCAGTTGAACCGCCGCCGCTTGTAGCGCTTAGCGACGCAACGGATTTCATTTTGGATGGAACGCACGGATCACCGGAGCGCACAGATGGCGGCGTTCCCGTTCTGAGTGCTCAAAATGTGAACGGTGGAACCCTTAGCTTTTCATCAACCAGGTTCACGTCCCTGGCTGAACTTGACGCTTTTCGCAAGAGACTCGACCTGAGAAATGGCGATGTCGCTCTAACCATTGTGGGTTCGATTGGGCGCGCTGCCGTAGTGACGGGCGTGGTACCTGCAGTTTTTCAACGAAGTGTGGCTTTCTTGCGACCGAAGGCCGGCCGCACGGATAGCCGATACTTGTATTGGGCTTTTAGTTCACTTTGCGTGAAGGATCAACTCAGGAAAGCTACTAATACCTCTACCCAGGCTGGTATATATCTGGGACGCCTGAAAGAAGTTCTAATTCCGCTACCGTCCATTGACGAGCAACGGCGCATCGCGGCTATCCTGGACAGGGTCGACGAGATACGCACAGTGCGCCGCCAGGGCCTCTCCCGTCTCGACGACCTGGCGTCTGCTATCTTCCTTGAGATGTTTGGCGATCCGGTCAGCAATCCACGAGGGCTTCCGTGTAAGCCTCTGCCAGCGATCGGCCATCTTTACAGTGGGGGAACCCCCTCTAAAGCTGATCCTGAAAACTGGGCTGGGAACCTGCCTTGGTTCAGCCCCAAAGACATTAAGCGGGATGATTTATTTGATTCTGCGGATCACATAGACGACGACTTACCGGCTAGGTCGTCGTTGAAACGACTCCCCAAAGACACGGTGGTCTTTGTCGTTCGAGGAATGATTTTGGCACATACGTTCCCGGTCTCCGTCATCCGAGTCGAATCCACCGTGAATCAGGATATGAAGGCTGTGATACCGAGCGAATCAATCGATGCGGACTTTTTGGCAACATGTTTGCGAGTACAAGCAAACCGTGTCCTGACGCTCGTCGATACTGCTGCACACGGAACTAAGAAACTGGATGCAAGGGCCCTTTCCAACATTCCGATTCTTGTGCCCGGGTTGGAGGCGCAGGCTGAATTCGCCCGGCGTGTTGCGGCCGTCGCGGAGATCAGGGCTCACTATAAAGCCCAGCTCGCCGAATTGAACGCCCTTTTCGCGTCTCTCCAGCACAGCGCTTTTAATGGGGGACTCTGATGAGCGAGGTTGCCGCAGCCACGACTGACTCCTAGGTGCCGATTTGGCCGCTCGAGGGTTTGGGCTGAGACACGTGTTGCCCGGCCGCGTGCAGGGCAACATCGTTTAGGCTCCAGGGAGAGGATCAACAGAGGAGTGGCATTGGGGGATGTAAACAGCAACTTTGCTGTCCTGCAGGCGGAGTGGCCGGGTATTGCGAAGGAAGCGCGGCTTGCCGAGCTGTATGCGCGGAAGGACCCCCGTTCTTCATTGCTCTACGCGCGTCGGTCCGTCGAAGCGCTGCTGGCCTGGCTTTATGACGCTGACGACTCGCTGACTTTGCCTTACAAGAGCGATCTCAACGGCCTGATGTCGGAGCCAACGTTCAAGCGGCTCGCGGGCGAGACGATCGTGAGCAAGTTCCACATCATCCGCAAGGTCGCGAACAGCGCCATCCACACCAACGCCTCCATCACCGTCCAGCATTCTGAGCAGACCATCCGGGAACTCTTCCACGTCTGCATCTGGCTGGCGCTTCGCTACACCCGTGATCCCGCGAACCGCCCGGACCCCGCAGCCCCCTTTAATGGTGAATTCCTCAGCCCGCAGCCAAGAGCAGGCGTTCCGGCCGTCTCGATGAAGCCCCGCACTGCTGACCAGACTGCGAAACTCGCCGAAGAACTGGCTACCAAGGATGCGGCGCTGACCGCCCAGAGGCAGGACAACGAGCAGCTGCAGTCCCAGCTCGCGGCGTTGCGTGCGGAGATCGCCCGGGCGAAGGAAGTGAACAAGAAGCTCCCGGACGGTCACGACTACTCTGAAGCCGAAACCCGGGTCTACATCGATCTGTACTTGGGTGAAGCCGGATGGGCACTGGACAACGCCGAGGATCGAGAGTTCGAAGTCCACCACATGCCCACCCACGCGGGGCCCACCGACGGAACCGGGTTCGTGGATTACGTCCTGTGGGGATTCGACGGCAAGCCACTCGCCGTCGTCGAAGCCAAGCGGGCAGCCAAGTCACCCTACGAGGGCCAGCAGCAGGCCAAACTCTACGCCGACGCGTTGGAGGCGGAGAAGGGGCAGAGGCCGGTTATTTACTACAGCAACGGCTACGAGCACTGGCTCTGGGACGAGGCCTCCGGCTATCCGCCCCGGCCTGTCCAGGGCTTCCACACCCGGGACCAGCTCCAGCTGATGGTGGACCGCCGAACGACCCGGAAACCCCTGGCCACGGCGGCCATCAATACCGAGATTGCAGGCCGCAGCTACCAGCAGGCGGCCATCCGGGCCGTAACGGACGCCCTGGAAACGGACAAGGAACGCAAGGCGTTGCTCGTTATGGCGACCGGCTCGGGCAAGACGCGGACCGTCGTCGCGCTCTCCAGCTTGCTGATGCAGGCGAACTGGACCAAACGCGTACTGTTCCTGGCCGACCGCGTCGCACTGGTGGACCAGGCCGCCCGCGCCTTCAAAACCAATCTCTCCGGATCGTCCCCGGTGGTGCTGGGCCGCGATGTGGAGGCGGACAGTCGCATCCACATCGCTACCTATCCGACGATGATGAACCTGATCAACGAACGGACGGACGACGGCAAGGTCCTGAAGCAACGGTTCGGGATCGGCCACTACGACCTGATCATCATCGATGAGGCCCACCGCTCCGTGTACCAGAAGTACCGCGCCATCTTTGAGTATTTTGATGCGTATCTGGTGGGTCTGACCGCCACCCCGCAGTCCGATGTGGACCGCAACACCTACTCCCTGTTCGACATCGAGGACCACGTCCCGACGTTTGCTTACGAGCTGACGCAGGCCATCTCCGACGGCTACCTCGTACCGCCCCGGACCGTGTCCATTCCGCTGAAGTTCCCGGTCGAAGGCATCCGCTACGAAGAACTCTCGGAGGAGGAAAAGGAGGAGTGGGACTCCGCTGAATGGGATGAGGACGGAGAGATACCCGACGCCGTGGACCCGGCCATCGTGAACACTTGGCTGTTCAATGCCAACACTGTGGACAAGGCGCTCGAGGCGCTGATGGTCCGGGGGCATAAAGTCGCCGGGGGAGACCGGTTGGGGAAGACGATCGTTTTCGCCAAGAACCAGAAGCACGCGGAATTCATCGCGGAGCGGTTCAACATCAACTACCCGCAGTACGGGGGCACCTTCGCGAAGATCATCACGCATAGCGTCAACTACGTCTCCACCCTGATCGACGCCTTTGCCCGCACCGAGGACAGTCCACACATTGCCGTGTCTGTGGACATGCTGGACACCGGGATTGACGTGCCCGAAGTGGTCAACCTGCTCTTCTTCAAGGTGGTGCGCTCTAAATCAAAGTTCTGGCAGATGGTCGGCCGCGGGACAAGGCTTCGGCCGGAGCTGTACGGGCCGGGCGAGGATAAGCAGGACTTCTTCATCTTCGACGTCTGCCAGAACGTTGAGTACTTCAACGCCGAGCTGCCGGGGTCTGAAGGGTCCTTGGGACAGTCCTTGGCGCACCGCAGCTTCGCCGTCCGTGCACAGCTGCTGGTCGAAGCCCGCGCTGCCGGGCTCGACGGCGACTTCGTGCCGGCACTCCAATCCGGCCTTGTCGGCCAGGTAGAGGGGTTGCCCCGCGCGAACTTCCTCGTGCGACCGCAACTGGAATGGGTGGAGAAGTTTGGCAAAAACGACTCGTGGACCGCCCTTGGCACGCAGGACCTGACAAACCTGCAGACCAAGCTGGCCCCCTTGGCAACGCTGGCTGCCGCCACTGACACGGAGGAAGCCAAGCGCTTCGACCTGCTGATGTACCAGGCGCAGCTGGCTTCGCTGAACTCTGCGGCGGCCGTGGAGCCTTACCGCAAGAAGATTGTCGAGATTGCGTCCGCCCTCCAGGATCAGCCGAACATCCCCGCCATTGCGGCCCAGATGGTCCTGATCCAGTCGATTCTGGAAGGCGAGGAGTGGGGCCAGGTCTCGCCGCAGTGGCTTGAGCTGATCCGGGTGCGGCTGCGGGGGCTGGTGCACCTGATCGAGAAGAAGCGTCGCAGGGTGGTCTACATGAACTTCGAAGACACTCTCGGTGAGATCGTGGAAGGTGAGCTGAAGGGGACCGTGACCGGTTCGGTTGATCTGGCCCGGTACCGCGAGAAGGCTCGGATGTACCTGCAGGGCTTCCTGGATCACATGGCAATCCATCGCCTACGCCGAGGCTTGCCCCTGACCGAGACGGACCTCGCTGAACTTCAGCGCATGCTGATCGAGAGCGGAGCGGGCTCACCCGAGGAACTTGAAGCCGCCACTACACAAGCCGAGGGGTTGGGGCTGTTTGTCAGGTCCCTGGTGGGTATGGACCGTCAGGCTGCCTTGGATTCCTTGTCCGAGTTCGTGGGGGACAAGACCCTAAACGCCAACCAGCTGCATTTCGTTGACATGATCGTCCAGCAACTCACAGAGAACGGCGTCGTGGACGTCGGTGCGTTGTACGAATCTCCCTACAGTGACGCTGCCCCCGCGGGGCCGGAGAGCTTGTTCCCGGAGGCGGACGTGGATCTGCTGGCCGCGGCGCTTAACCGAGTGCGCATCTCGGCGATGGTGGGGTAGCGACAGTTAAAGCCGCAGTAGCTGTGGATACCCCTGAGGATGGTCCCCAGTTGTGGGGGAGCGGAACGACGCTGCGCACGCCGAAACCAGCGCTTCCACGAGCAACACATCGGAACTTGAAAGAAGCCTGTTGGTCTGGCATTGAGGGCAAGAGCCAGATCCACTGCTGACCAGAGCAAAACCGTCCCCTTCCGAATTAGAGTGTGGCCATGTGTGCAAAACGACCCCAAATGTCCGACGTCAGGCCTCGCAGGCTCAGCGCAATCGTGAACATGAATGGCCCTGACCGGTTGAACGTCATAGGCGAAGGCCTGGCGCTCCTTGGAGAGCGCGTCGTTACCTTGGCTGAGTCTGTTGAAAGGTTGGAGCAATCCAAGGAAATCAGCGGTGCGGCTGCGTTGAATGTCATTTGCACCGAGGAAGCTGCCAAGGTGCTCATTCTCCTGGACATGGCTCGGATCCCGCACCCACAAGCCGTGCTCAACGCGGCTTGTGGATATTTCTATGACCATCTCGCCCGAAGCATCTACGCCCGCGTTCACTCCGGAAACCCAGATCACTTCGGGGAAATCATCCGGTACGTAGAGAGCATGAGGGCCAGCCACTACCTCGATGGGCCTACAGGCGCCGACTGGATCTTCCGCAATGACCTCCAACGGGAGCGCGACACTGCGCTCTACGTCGACTATGAGGAGTTGGAGCCAGGAAAGTTCTCCTGGACCGGTGGACACCTGGAATATCTCACCGCGCACCAACCGATTACAGACTTGGTCCTTGCCATGAAAGCTTCCGGGATGCTGACAAAAGCCGGGGCTACAGTCGTTTCTGACACTTGGAAAGGCAGAAAGTTCGAAGCTTCAACGCGGTGGGAAGTCTGCAGGGATCTGAATGGGACGATACTGAACAAGCTCTTCGCTGACGATCAGCAGACCGTAGATCCTGCCGACCTGGACCATTTCAGGGCTGCCCGCTTGGCCGCCGGGAAGATCGTTACCCGGCAGTGGACGTTCCCTCTCCTGCATTTAGACCTCACGATCGAGAACATCACCAAGGAAGAGATCGAAAAGGCACAAGCCGACTCCTACGAGAAATGGCTACGAGAAGAACTCGGCCCGCTCTACTAACCGGCACCACGGCTCGAGACGCAAGCCCAACCGGGGTTCAGAGCACATGTGCCCAGATTCAGGTTCCGACGGCCAGCAACGGGGGAACCGGGCCGTCTCAACATCTCAGCAGAGTTGTTGTTGTCCCGGCGTGTTCGAATTGGTCGATTGACCAGGCGCGCAACACTATAGGTCCATGGGCCTTTCATCAGATTCCACCTTGTCCAGAAGCCTTTCCTAACCCGGGTACGCAAGTCCCCAGGAAAAGGACATTTGGGAAGTTCGCCGTCTCCCAGACAACCAACAAGTCGGCATCATCTTCAAGATCGTTCCTGGGATTTTTGAGGTAGCCCAGACGGGCGATTCCCTGGATCCGTACGAGGTGGCTGGTCCTATGAAGACGCCCTGATCCGCTGCCTCCAGCGCTTCCGTCCGGTTCCCCTCTGATATGGATTTCAGCCAAAAGGCAGGCTTCTGCCGTCGTCTTTGGGCCCGCGGCGGAACACACCCTTTGGCGAAAGTTGTGGGGCTAGTTGTGTTGACCTGAGAGTCCGGCTGAAGGGTATCGGGGGAAGATCCACGTCATCGGCGGTTGGAAGGATCCTCACTCGGATCGATCCTTGCCGTTTCCATGTGATGGCGCTCGTTACGGCATTTCTGCGTCGGCGCGATCGCTATCAGTTCAGCCACAATATTCATAGTCGTGCCACTCTCCGCCAGCGTCGGGTGGAAGGTCAGGCCGGCCGAATTCGCCGTATCAAAGAATCTCGCCCTGGATGACAAGACATTTGAATACTGGTTCGCAGCGCAACTTCTCACTTCAGCGTGTAGATTCTGACAGTTGACCGACGACGGCGGCACCCGGGTGGCGGGGCCCTGTTATCGGCGTGAACGGCGCCCCCGGGTCCTCCCAGCCTGCCAACCGGGCGTTGCGTCGTCCAGAGGCTTGATCTTCACCGGATCGAGTTCGCCGCGACGGCGTGTGTAGCGCTGAGTGTGGATCCACACCCCTTGGATGTGCTCACGCTCTGAATCGCAGTCCTTGTGGCGGGGCCAGTCATTGCCTTCCTTGCGGTAGGCCGCGAGCTGGTCGAGGCGGCGGTGCCAGCGGGCTTCGCCCTCGGATTTCCCTGCGGTTTTCCCGCGACCCCGGCACCAGGGCCAGACCGTCACGGTAGGCCGGGTCCAGGGTCCCCTCTTCCGCTTCGCGCCGGCGCCCGGACAGCCAACGAGCCATCGACCTTTCGCTTCGGCCACTGGAACGGTACTCGGGGAGCCGGCCTCCTGCCGAGACCCAGGTGATGATCTCGTCGATGCGGGCGAGATCCGTGGGGGAAGGGTAGGGAACGGGTGCGGCGTCGGCGGCGGCCTGGTGTTCGGCCTTGAGCCCGGGGTCCTGGCGCCGGCCGATGACCAAGTGGTAACCGACCGTGGAAGGCTCGGCGCGAACGAGGGCAGCGATGCGTTCCCGGCTCAGTCCGAGTCGGTACATCAGCAACCATTCGGGGTCAGGGGCCCGCCGCAACCGCCTGTTCATGATGGACCCCTTCCTGCCATGACCTGGGGACCGGACATCAAGAGTCCGGATCGGGGCACGGCAGCATGGTGTTGACGGACTGTTGAATGGCTCCATTGACGGGCGTCCTGACTGCGCCACCCACGGCCGTGGTGCGCTCTGGCCGCCGTAGTCGGTGTTGGTGCACCTGCGATGAAGCAATGAACGACAAACTCCCGAAGTCGCCCCGCTATCTCACCGTTGAGCAGGCTGTGCAAGAACTGAACGTCAGCGAGGCAGCGATACGATCCCTTCTCCGAAACGGTGAACTTAGAGGCTTCCAGGTCGGTTCCCGTGGGCAGTGGCGCACCGGAATCGATGATCTGCAGACTTACATCGACGAGGCTTACCGGAAGGTCGAGTACAAGATCGCTGGGGGCCACTTCGCCGAAGTAGAGGCCGAGGACTCGTGAGAGCCGATGAGTGGGCTCAGGAGCTGGCAGAGACTGTTGCACATGGGTGGAGTGGTCTTGCGACCATGACCGTGGCGGCGTGCGCTAATGCCGCTGCGAGTGAAGAGGTCATCGCAACTGCAAGGAAAACCGTAGCGGCAGCAGGCTGGGACTTCTATGAGATCGACGCGCGCAGTACTTTCGGCGACCCGGCTCGGTTACAGGACGCCGGCTACGTGATCCTGCGTGACATTCGTGTGCCCCTACGAACGGGGGGTGGTGCTAGTAAGCGCATTCCAACATCTGATCCAGAGGAGCCTTCCGATAGGGATTGCCGTTCGCCAGTCAGCCGCAAGATTCTGTTCACTTGCTCGGCCTGTGGCATGCGAGCATGGTCCGTGGAACACATATCTTGGAAGGGAATATAGATGGCTGCTACGAGCGCATCCGAGTCCAAATGGGAAGACATTCCGTCGACACTTGGATTTGTCAACGTTTCCGTCAGCGTTGACGGAACTGACATGACTCCAGAGGCGAAGAAGTTGGCAGATACGTGCCTGGACTTCCTCAACAACAAGGCCCACTTGCCAGCCGTTCGGTGCGGCAATCTTGGCCGTGGAGCCGCAGCCGGCGGGGTTGCGGCAAAGCTGACTTTCGCCGTCCTCAAATTTCTGGTCGAGAAGGAACTCAAGAAGTTTCGCGATGGCGTTCGGCGCCGTTCACTTCTCTCACTCAGGCGCTCGTTGCCCAAGGTCTACATAAATCTATGGGACGAAAGAGGAAGGAATGCTGACTTCAAACGCATCATGGCTCTGCTCCCGGGCCTGAACAGGCATGTCCTTGCTGAGTTCGCTGGATACGACATCGAGTTCCTAGCCGTCAACGATTCGTCGGCGAAGCAGCACATCACCTGCCGGGCCACTGATGCAGAGCTGATGGTCGAGGATGTGGTCTTGGTCTGGAATTCGTTCCTCGAAGAGCACTCCAACAAGCAATCGATTTCTCTGATGGTGTCCCCCGGTAGATGGGGATCCGCTGCACCCGCTTGTACGACTTACCCATCCCCTTACGACGTCCAGAAAGCTGGTCGTTCTACGCAGCCACCGACAGTAGCGCGTATGGACGACCTGCGACGTTGAGCCAATATTGTGCGTTCCAGGTGAAGCCACGGCTGGATGGCAGTTTGATCCCACTTTGCGAAACCGGACTGGATGTTTGGTGTGGGGATCTACGACGCGACGGACCCCGTTCCAAGGATTCACTGGCTTAGGAGACCGTCTTGGACAACTTTGCTTCGGCGCGCCGCCACCTTCGCCCGAAAGGCCGCGTGGGAATAGCGATCTTTCCTTGCTCGAAGAGGCGATGTTCAGCACCCGGGCGCTGTTTTTGGACGAGGTCGAAATCGAAGTTGAAACGCTACGGCGGCTGAGCGCTATCGGCCACCCCATGCCAGTTTCCGAACACGGCCACGCGGTCAATGGGATATTCGCTCATGTCTATGACCGTTGGTCACGGACCGGGATGCGCTAGGGACCGGAAGCTTTAAGCGCTTTCTTCCGAATAGCTGTCGCGTCCCCTCACGAGGTCGCCGCGTTCCAACTGTAGGATTCGTATTGGCACACATGCGCTTGTTGGCGAGCTAAAGGGGGAACAATGTCGAACTTGCAAAGAGAGCAGAGAAGTCTGTTCAGGCCGTTCAGGCGCTTCACGCGCATCACTCGAAAATGACGTGGAATGCCGGAACTCCAGGTATTGATCCTTGCCTGCGGGACACGCTTGTTTCCCTGAGGGGCGCTCTCAACACAATTGCGGCAACGAAATTGAAAATTGCGACTCAGGTGGATCGAAATAGCGATGTATCAGTGAGCTTGCAAATCATCTGAATCAGCAGCACACGTAGCACCTACGGGCCCGCCCCAGGATGCTTCAGTAGATGACCTCAGGCGTTCTGTGTGAATCTCGCAGACGAGGCTATGTGTTCTTGATTTAGTTTCGGCGATTACTGCCCGCGAGGCTGACGAGATCATCAGGGCCGTTGGATGGGTTGCGAAACTTCGAGAGTCGTAGGACGCACGAGCACTGTCCGCTAATCCTCGGAAATGCACAGCCCTAACGCGGCTGTGCCCCGTGACCGTGAAGCGCGGCGAGCTCGCGCGAATGATTGATCCTTAGCAATAGCTAATATCTGGATATTGAGGAGACCTTGTGGGAGATGTTGACTTGGATGACGGAGGCTTGTTCTTGGTGGGGGGCGTCGTGAAGTCACGACTCACCAATGCTGACCGGCAGATTGTGCAGGATCATTTGGCATCGCTCCTCCAGGTCCACAACCTCGTCATTCTGTTCGGCTCGGGCGCTTCGTTTCATCTTGGCTCTCCGAAGACCCGAGAGCTCAAGAACAGTGCCGTGGAGGACCTGGTGAAATGCGCTGGGATGGCCCTTGATGAAACCGACCACTCACTGTTGGCTCTCCTCAACCCCACAGATAACGGCGATCTTGAGAAGCTCCTGAATGGTCTGCAACTGGCGGCGACGCTGGCTTCTCAGAGCGCCATTGAAGAGGTGACCCTAGGGTCGGGAGACGGAGCGCGAGCTTTCTTAGTCTCGGACGTGGAACAGTTACGGGACAAGATCAATGCTGCCCTGGCATTCGCATGTCGGTTGCCAGCCGATGGAGCGCAGCTCAACGCACCATACGATGAGGACCCCCTCTGGGCGCACAGGACATTCCTTTCACGTTTGGTACGCAGCCGGCGAGGTAACCTGCCTCGGCCGAAGGTCTTCACTACTAACTACGATCTCGTTATCGAGCGCTCCTTGGATCAACTCGGCTATCCTTACATCGATGGTTTCAGCGGAACCGTGAATCGAAAGCTGAACCTGGCCTACTACGGCCTTGACTTCCACAGAGTCGAGACCTCGTCCCAAAACGTCGTTGCACGCGCAGACAACGCGCTGTACTTGCATAAGATTCACGGAAGTCTGAACTGGCGCGCTTCGTTAGAGAAGGACGTCGCCACTGGCATCGAGTCTCTGGAAGTTTTGCAGGTCGCCGATGATTCCGCGGGGCCCGGTCAACGGGTATTGATCTATCCGACTACGGCGAAGGAAGGCGATACTCTCTCCTATCCATATTCGGATCTCCTTCGCTTGCTGGGTGACGCGGTCCAGCAAGACGACACGGCGGTGATCTCCATAGGTTATGGTTTTGCCGACCCACACATCAATCGGATTCTGCTCCGCAGCCTTGCCACAAATCCGGCACTTAATGTTCTGGTGGCAGACCCATTCGCTGTCCTGGGAGACTCGGAGATGTCTTCTGCTCAGGCTCAAGCCGACATTGTTGGGCGAAACCTGAAGGATGCTGGATACACGCCGAGGTCAACGGCTCTCGGCTCGCTGGCTAGCGGTGCAGACTCTCGCATTGCAGTGTTGACGGGAGAAAGTGGCAAGTTCGTCAACCTTGCCGAACTGTTGCCGGACCCTGCTCTCGGCAGCAGTTTGAGCTCACCTGCCGCAATTATCAGCCTTATCGAGTCCCTTGAACAGGCCGCGAAGGTCGTCGCTGCGCCTGCGTCTCCCGGTGGTGCCAAGGAATGAGTGAAGTTGGCGTGATCGGGCGTGTCACCTCTGTCCAAAGTACGACTCTGCGCGTCGCACTGGATGTCGGGGCAAAAGGTTTTACGAAGGTCGGTCCTGACGGCCTACATACTGTGGGAGTCGTCAATTCGTACATCACGGTTCCGGCCGGCGCGCACCGAGTAGTGGCGATCGTAACGGGGGTGCGCATCGGTCCAACTACAGACCATGGTGAACGCAGAACGCTGCGCAGCCAAGACGATCAGAGCGGCTATGAACTCGAAGCCGCTGTCGTGGGCAGGTTTGAGGGTGAGTCGTTCAAGTCGGGACTTACGGGTTATCCACCGCTGCATGCGCCGGTCAGATCAGCAACACGGAGTGAAGTTAAGAGCATTTTCCTGCCTAAAGATGTGCCGTCCCTGCGTTTGGGAAGCTCCGCAATAGCGTCTGAGCAAGATGTCTTCCTTGACGCTAACCTTCTGCTCGGTCATCATTGCGCGGTCGTTGGTTCAACGGGTTCTGGTAAATCCTGCACGGTCACTGCTCTCATTGATGGCCTTCTTGATCATTCAATTCCTAACGGTCACATTGTCATCTTTGACGTGAACGGCGAATACGCCCAGTCGTTCGCTCCCGGGACCGGGCGGGGGAAGGCATCTCGGACGCTTGTTCTCGGCCCCAAACCAGGCCAGGACGACGGACTCTTCATCCCTCACTGGTTCATGAACAACGAGGAGCATTTGGCATTACTGAGAGCCAGCGAAGGGGTACAGGCGCCAGTTCTTCAACGGTCGATAGCCGACGCACGAGCGGCTGAAGGGTCGACGCAACAGGACGTTACCCGTCTTCAGATTATCCAGTCGGGTATCAGCATTATCGGCCAGGTTTTTGGAGACGCGAAGAACTCCGAGGAGCCCACGTACCTGCAGCTTCGCTCCATGCGTGAACTCATCGCTGACCAAGTCAGACAGGGAGGTCTCTGCAAGGTTCAGTGGCAGAACCTGCAGGTGCTCCTCGAGCACGCGATCACCAATTCTGCTGTGCGCAATGTCAAATGGTCCCTGTTGTCTGCCATTCAGAAAGATGTCCTCAGCCAGGCCTTCGCTTCGATGCGGGCGGAGATCTCAGATGCATTCGGGGTCCTTGGTATGGGTAGCGCGCAAGCGGCCCCAGATTTCGATGCACCTGTTTACTACTCGCTTCAGCAGCTTTGCGACTTTTTTCTCCCAAACCGGATCCAGCTTGAGCAGGCTAGTGATAACAAGATCGCTGGCTACGTGGCGACACTTCAAATGCGCCTGAGCCGTCTTCTTGCTGACGGCAGGTATGACTTTATTACTCGTGTGGAGAAGCACACGGATCCGCTCGGAAGCTATTTGAAGGCACTTATGGGTGCTGATCCAACCTCGGGCGATGTCGGGTCCGATTGGCCTGCCGCGCCCCTGTATCGGGATCAAGCAGCAGACCAGGGGACCGGCCCTTCAGTGACAATTCTGGACCTCAGCTTGGTGGCTAGCGACGTGCTGGAGAATGTCACCGCTTTGCTCGGGCGGATTCTTTTCGATTTGGCGGTGAGGAGTGATCCCCGTGCGGAGCATCCGGTCCTTCTGGTGCTGGAGGAAGCCCATCGCTTCATCCCGTCTCGTACGGAGACCAGTGGCTCTGGGAGCAGATCTACGGCCGTATTCGAACGGATTGCCAAAGAGGGACGGAAATTCGGGCTCTCATTGCTAATTGCAAGCCAGCGACCCAGTGAGCTTAGTGAGACTGTTGTGGCTCAGTGCGGTACCGTCGTGGCGCACCGCCTGACCCATGAGGCCGACCAGAACCTATTGCGACATGCGACGGCGCTGAGCTCACGCGCGTTGTTGGACCAGCTTCCCAGTCTGGCTCAGCAGCATGCGCTGGTCACCGGTGTGAGCACGGGTGTGCCCGTCGCAGTGCGGATTCGTGACGTTACAGATCCGCCTAAGAGCGATGACCCGGACTTCATCAGCATCTGGAGGGATGCTGAGAAGCTGAAATCGCTTCCTAAACATATCGACAGACTGGTTGCCGACTGGCAGGGGGAGTAGGTGCGCGCCGATGACCTGCATTTCGTGGTGCAGTCCACGGCCGGGAGGTCATTGGGGTTGAATCCCATGTCGCGCTCTGGGACAGGAAGGGTCGCGAGCTCGGGCGGCTGCACCCTTCAGTAGTCAGGCAAGGAGCATGCAAAACAATCCCATGGAAAACAGCACAATCAGGGCTTTCCGTTTCATGACGAATATAAACGGGGAATAACCAGTGATGTACCCATCATTGAGAGCACTATCCATTGTGTGGCTGCATGGTTTCATCGTAGCGACAGAGTGAAGTCTGGACGAGGACTGGGCTCAAAAGATGTGTCAAGACGGGTGGGGTACTACCCGGAGGCTTCCTCTCCAGCGGAGGTTTAAACTACCAACTAACGGGCTTCGAATCAGCGCCGCTCTGGGACGGCCAACCGACGCCGGAGCATCTCACACCGGGGCCCATGACTGTCTTCCAATAACTTCGTCGAAAAACAGCCGCGCAGCAATGACGGAAGACATTTGGCCCGGAAGACGCGTCGAAACCGATACTTATGTCGACACCAAACCCAACAGTATTGGGGTAGACACATAATCGCCCTTGGCGATGCCTGACAGACCGGCGCCCAGCAATTGAGCGTGGAACAGCGCACAGCCTTCGCCAACGACCGGCTTAACCTCCAGTCCGTCGACGGTCCCACCAACAGCCGATAGAAGGGCGACGGCGACCCAGCCAGCTCACAGGCTGCCGCCGAACAAGAGCTTCCGCTGCGATTACGTCGCCCGGCAGATCTCCCTCAAGGCCACTTACAACCTGTGGGTCACCCAAACCGAACATGACGCCATGGCACGCGTCCAGGGTGACTGCTCGAACGAGACAGCCCCACCAACCAGAAGCCACCGGCAACGCCCGAACCCACCGGCAACGCCCGAACCCACCCCCGCCACCCCGGCACTGTGCAAGGACGGATCGCTGTCCTACTCCGCAAACCACAGCGCTCGGAGGCCGAATTCCCGGCGGCCCTGCGGGTCTCAGCCGCGCGGCTAGCCGAGGCGACGAGAAGCACGTTCAATCAATTCAGCTCGGCGCAAGAGGGATTTTGACTACTTGAAGCTCATCGAATTGCCGCGGCGTACGATCCTCGGTTTTGACCGAGTTTCGTTACGGGGGCCCAGGCGAGGAAATTCGAAGCCTGTACATAGTATGTGGCGGGCCAAGGCGCACCAGGCCTGATCTGGGTCGGATCCGGTGATATCAGCAGGACGGATCCGACCCAGATAGGTTCTTCCAGTGCTTCCAGCCATACGTGCTGAACGTGTCCGAAACGGTTCCAGTTAATGGTGATCCACGATCCGGTGGGTTCGAGAGCATCGATGCTGAGGACTGTGATTTCCGCCGTCGTCCGGTGAGCTCGCTTCTCCTCCTCGAGGTGGCTCCACCTTAGCTTGGCATTTGCGAGCCAGTCGCGACGGCGATGGGTCCGAAGCAACCAGATGATGCAGAGGATGAAGGTGGAGGGCAGCACGGCAGCCCAGCCAAACACTTGGACGGCATCTGGAGGCCAACTTACCGCCAGGTTCTGCAAAACGAACACCGCGCATAGCGCAACCACCGCGCTGGCGAGAATCAGGGCGGGCGTTGCGACTTTCGGCTTGATAGCTGGATTCGAAATCATGAGTTGCCTTCCCGACCAGTTTAGAGGTGCCAACCGACATTGATAAGGCTGATGTCCTGCGCAACCGAGTCTTCTGCCCACCGGCCAGATTGTTGATGCGCGATGGAGCGGGACGCGGTCCGTTCAATGATGCGCTGAAGGTTTTCGTACTGCGATTTCCGTTCCCACTCATATTCCGCCGGAACAGGTCCCAGCGGATGCGGTGAGTTGTCGATGCCCCATCTGTCCCGGTAGGTGGAGACTCTGCCAATCACGGGGAGTGTGTCATCCAAACTCACACTTGGCGGCAGGGACCCTAGGAGGTTTTGCTTCCATTCGGGGTCATGCATCAGTGCTTCGAAGGTGACTTGGTCGGCCCTGTCTTGTATTCGCTTCTGTGCCTGGCTGATCATGCTTGCGAGATCATGACGCTCGGTGTGGATCGGCTCGGCCAGAGGATCAGGCCCGGAGGCGGGCATTCCGTTGAAGAAGCCTCGTAGCCGTGCATGGACCACGGCCGCGGCATCTTTGGCTGACGTGCTTGTCTCCAACGCCTTGGCGAGAACCCGCTGAGCACTTGGACGGCTGATGCCCGTGGACCGGCGCCAGGCTGCCACGGCCGCTCCCCACGACCGGGATTGTCGCAACTCGTCAATCTTCCCGGGACTGTGAACCTCGAGGAACTTGGTCAGGTCCTCGGAGGCAGCAATCTGGGCGAGGTAGTCGTATTCGGCACTGAGCCGTTCCAGATTGTCGGCGGTTGATTGTTCGGCGTCGCGGATCTCGTGGGCGGTTCGTTCGGCCCCTTCAGCCGCGAGCACTTCACCTAGGATCTCCCGCCACGACGCCTGCAAGGATGGATCGAGAGGTTCGTCGTCCAGAGGGTCGTTTTCGCTGATGTACGCGTAGTTGCCTGCTCGTCCGCGGGTCATGCTCACGTACAGAAGCTCGCGGGTAAGTCTGCCCTGTGTGACGACAGTGTGGCCTGCGTCCACCGTGATGCCCTGGGAGCGATGGGCCGTTGTCGCGTATCCCAGCTCCACCGCAGATTCAACATAGTCGCGGTGCAGGGTGACGGTGGCCCCCGTGTCTTTGCGGACCGCAACAAGGGAACCGTCGCGCCTGCCAGTGCGTACGACGTCGAGCATGATGCCGTTACGGATGAAGTCACCATTGCTGTCCGCAACCGTGCGGTCGTTGCGGCGCGCGATGACCGTGTCGCCGCGACCGGCGCGCAGCCCGTCGCCCAGAAGGGCTGTCTGTTCGGCGTCGACAAGGCCTTGGTTCACGCGGTCGGCTTGGGCGCGTTCGTTGAGCATCCCGACGGTGTCGTTGTCCGCGGCGATCAGGATGGACGACTTTCCGGAATGCATGTCGGATTGCCAGTTCAGATAGGCCTGGTCAATCATGTCCAGATAGGACCCGTGCCTGATTCTCTGGTGCTGGGCATAGTCGGTGATGGCGGCGACGTCCCCGGCCCGGAGCTTCAGCGATGCGTCACGTTCCCAGGCATGCTCGAACCGCCAGATGGTGCTCAACCGGCTGGTTCTGCCCTGCCGGTCCAACCAGCCGAGAACACCGCCAGCGTCAATGGCATCCAGCTGCCCAGGATCACCCACCAACAGGACCTTGGCCCCGGCATCCCTGGCCTGGTGCACCAGGGCCGACAGCTGAACGGTGGACACCATCGAGGCCTCGTCGACGACTACCAACTGGTTCGGATGGAACCGCCACCGATCCTGCTCCGCGGCCAGGCGGGTAGCTTCCTGCGCCATGCGGGTATTCGCCGCCAACGAATTGCCCAGATGCCCCTCGACGGTAAAGAAGCGCACAGCCCTATGATTGGCGCCTTCCCCCACTGACTCGTACAGCCACTTGCTGACGTTCTCCGTGACCATTGCAAGTTCACGTCCCAGAACGTCAGCGCTCGCCGCCGCCGGGGCGAGTCCGACGACGCTGCCAGGCCCGAATTCTGCTTCCCACGCCGTTTTGATTGCGCCGAGAGTGGTGGTCTTGCCAGTGCCGGCCGGTCCGACGACGGCATCGAGCCGGTTTCCGCTCAGCAGAACCTCCGCGGCAGCGGCGCGCTGATCCTTATGCAGCCCGAATTTCCCGTGATGTTGGTAGCCGGCGAGTACCTCCATAGCGACGGTCGCGCCGACGGCCGGGCCGGCGCCATCCTTCCTTGCCGTCATGATGGCCTCCTCACAGGCAAGGGTCATCGCGTCGGTGTAGAGACGGGAGCCGTGGAAGTCGAAGACGCTTCTTTTGCCGAGGCGCAGATCCGGCTGCGCCTCCGCGGGGACGCCGTACCGGCAGTCGGTCAGGGGGACCGATTGGGCTTCTGCGGCGGTGGCCACGGCGTCGGTCAGCGCGTTGCGATCCTCCGGAGTGGCGCAGCGGATGGCGGCGCAGACCCGTTCGGCCTCGGCGAGCAGGTTCCAGCGGTTCCAGGTGGCGCGTCTGGTCGCGACCCGGTCCCGCGTGAGTGTTGCGACTCCGTAGATCCAGTCGGCGGTGAAGTCGGACGAGCGGAACGGAGCGGTCCGTGACCGCCTCACTGTGTTGGCGAGCACGAGCCGGGGGTTGAAGCCTTTGGTGGCTGCCCTTCCGCGCCACCGGGCGGAGAGCTCGTGAAGTGGCGCGATAGTGTCGGGTTTGGCTGTTCGGGTGGATAGGGTGGCCTGTTGGCGGAGCTTGATGGTGGTGGTCGCCGTTGGGGAAGTCCCGTGGTCTGTGGTCCATTCGGCCACGAGCCGGTCGGTCTCCAGCTCGATGAGGCGTGACCGGTGGGAGAATTCGCGGATCAGGCTGTCGTGGACCCCGGTCAGCTGCGCACTCGGGTTATGCGTGGTGGCTGCGGGCTCGCGGATGTCGGTGTCGGTCCCGAGGTGGCGGTGGAGGGCATCGAAGAGCAGTCCGTTGTAGTGTTCGCTGGCAGCGACGGCGGCCTTGTAGAGCGTCCGGGAGTCCAGGGTGACCCATGCGCCGTCTGTGATCCGCTGGACGCGGTTGGCGATGACCAGGTGCGTGTGCAGCTGCGGGTCCCCGGCGCGCGACTCCCAATGATCAAAGGCGGCGGCGATGGCTCCGTGGGTGCCGATGCGGGCGACGCCGTTGCGTCCGGCACGGGTGTGGATGACAAGTTCCTCCAGCCACTCCAGGGTGGCGTTGACGGCGTCATGGTGGGTCTGCAGGATCTGATCCTGGACCGACCTGGGGCTCAGCGCCCAGAGCACGGACACAGATTTAGGCACGCTGAACGTCAGATCGAATCCGGCGACAGCGCGGCGCTTGCCGGCTTGTCCCTGGCTGTTTTGGACGAGTGTGGGCTGGCCGTGCGCGCGGCCCAGGGGAGCGCCGGTGTCCGGATGGACAGTTTCATCGAAGATGGCTTTCGTATCGGTTTCAGTGACAACGTCGCCGCTGGTGCGGTTGATGCCTAGCAGCCCACTCCCGAGCCAGCGCCCTTGCGGGGTCCCGGCCTTCATGTAGTAGCTTGTGGCGTCCGGGGGAGTCGACGAAACATCGTCCATCATCGTGGATTTGAACAAGTACTTCAGGCCCGACTGCGCGGAGAGCCTGGCGATGGACATGGTCATGGCCGGGGGAGCGTCGATGAGCGACGGGATGCGATCCAACCACGACGGCGAAGGATGGCCAGCGTTGCGCGGTCTAGTGCGATGCGTTGTGCATGCGAGACTGCAACCAATCGGGCGGCGACGTGCGCCAGGTCTTGGATATTGTTTCGTTGGGCGCGTTTGAGACGGGTGAGCTCACTTTGGAGAAAGCTGATGCGCTCCTGCTGGTCGGAGCTTTCTGCCTCGAGGCGTTCGAGTTCTGACCTCTGGGACCGGAACGCTGTCTGGAGTGCGTCTATGCGTTGTAGGTGGATCTTGGTGTGTGCCTCGTGTTCTTGGCTCGGGGTAGGTTGACTGGCGGCGAGCTCCGAAGCGCACTCCGTTCCGGGGCGCTTATTGGTCGCCAGCGGGACCGACGCTCCCCGCGCCCGTTGGCGCCGTCGACGGTCACGCTGCCTGTTGGCGCAGCGCGTTGTACAAAACCGCTGCGAGGTGCGAGACGGTTCAAAGCCTTCGAGGCATTCGACGCAAACTTTTCCACTCACGTCGATTCATCAACGCTGGATACAACCGCGACATGACACGCCGTGAGTCAGCGCTCACGACTGCCTTGGATGCCAGAGGTGTAAATGATGCGGAAGTTCCTTCTGAGGGCAGAGGGATGACAATTGTGGTGCCGCTTGGCGACGTCTACTTACATTGGTGCGGGTGAGCCCGTAGAAGTAAATGACGCGGGATTCTTGGGTGTGCCGGACTTTCGCCGTAGAGCACGTGGGTCAGTCCTAAGACACGCTGGGACTCAGCCTGCCCCCATTCGCCGCCCCGGAATTCGGGCCGGATTGTCTCGAGAGATCAGCGCCCTTGGTCAACGGGCGTGGGGCGCGTTTTTGACCGTCTGGTTGGGGTATACCCCAGACTGACGTCAGGCATGATCCCGAACTACATGTCAGAATGAAGTCCATATTTCCATTTATTGACACATGCTGCCCAGGGTCTTAGATTTCATCCTGACAGTTCCAATAATGGAGGTAACGTGAGCGGTCAGCGTTTGGGATACATCCGGGTCAGCAGCCTGGATCAGAGTACACAGCGCCAGCTCGAGGACATCCAATTGGGCAGGGTATTCACCGACAAGGCATCGGGCAAAGACGTGAAGCGGCCCCAGCTTGAGGAACTCCTGAAGTTCGCCCGCGACGGAGACACCGTGATCGTGCACAGCATGGACCGGTTGGCACGCAACCTCGATGACCTGCGCTCCCTCGTGCAAAAATTGACCGGCCGGGGCGTACGCATCGAGTTCCTCGAGGAAAGCCTTGTCTTCACAGGGGAAGACTCACCACTGGCGAACCTCATGCTCTCCGTCATGGGCGCCTTCGCGGAATTCGAGCGCGCCCTCATCGGTGAACGCCAACGCGAAGGCATAACCCTGGCCAAAAAACGCGGAGCCTACCGGGGACGCAAGAAAGCCCTGTCCACCGAAAAAGCTGCCGACCTGGCCCGCCGCGCCGCGGCCGGGGAACCAAAAGCCGCCCTGGCCCGCGAATACGGAATCAGCCGCCAAACCGTTTACCAATACATCCACCCGACCGGCTGACTCGCACCGGGGTTATCGACCCCTAGATTGCCCCTGAAGACACCGTCAGGAGTACCAGGCCTTGATCGGCTGGCTGGCATACCTCAAAGGCCAGTCCTCGGTCGCGGCAGATCATTTCGCCGCCGCCCTCGCGGACACGCCCGGCTACCGGCTCGCTGAACTGATGGATCAGCTCGTCAGCCGGGGAACCATCGCCCCCGTCGCCAAGGACGAGCACACCTCCTACAAGAAGCACCGCTAAAAGAAACCGGGGGCCGGAACCGTTCAAGGTCCGGCCCCCGGCGCGGCGGCGGCCTCCCCCGCTGGCGCTCCTCCGGCCGCCGATCAACGCTGACGCGGGCGCAGCACCCAGAACAAGGTCCAAGCACCCCCGCCGGGCTACAGTGGAAAGGCAACAGCCACCACGCATGCCAGGGAGCGGCACCATGAGCCACGACTTCATCCTCACGGACGACGACGCCGCACCAGCCGGCGCTACCCACGCTCAGGACGTCCTCGAACTGTCCATGCTCACCCTGCACCAGGGTTCCTCCGTCGTGGACCTCTCCTGGGAAAAATCACCGCTGGACCAATAACGCCGCAGCAACGACGCTGCACCACCAGGTTTCCTTTTGCTGAGGGAAAAACTGAGGCCGGCCCCTAAAGGGCCGGCCTCAGCCCTTTAAAGCTGCTCAAAAAGGGCCTCGCTGCGCTCGGGCTGTAAAAGCGCTTTTTGTGTTTTTTGCTGCTGTCCTGCGGATCGTACGTGCCCGCTCCACCGGCTCAACCGTCCTGCGGACGGCGGCGCACCGGATGCCTTGTGTCGGCGCTGCGCCTATTTCCTCCCACAATCCGTCCGCTGCTTGCCCTGCGGGTTGCACCGGCTCCGTCGGGCACAGCTACGCGATGCTCCGCCAGCAGCAAAAAACAACCGGGGGAGAAGGGGAGCTGGCCGGTCACCTCAGCCGCCCCCGCCCACCGAAAGGACCAAGCCCATGAGCAACACCAAAACGCACAAATCCCAAGCAACAACACCGACCGCGAGGGACCCCATCCCATAGCCGGACACCCGAGGAATCCGTTGACAACATCATTGAGATTCCTTCGGATTGTACGTGTCCGCTCCACCCCGTCTAATACGAAAGTAAGGGTGGTCAGGCTGCGTTGGCGGCGGTGATGGTGACGTTGAATCCGAGGCTCTTGAGTTTCTTGATGGCGTTGTTCTTGGCTTTGATCGGGTCCAGGCGGGTGAAGTGGTCGGCGCCGGGGTCGGCGTAGCATTCGCCGTTGGCGAGCATGTGCCAGACGGCGGTGAGGATGGAGTGTTCGACGGCCACGGTGGCTTTCATGGGTCCGCGGCGGGCGGCGACGCGCCAGTATTTTGTGGCCAGGTAGGTGTCCTTGCTCCGGGAAGCGGACAGGGCCGCGATGCCCAGGGCGCCTTTGAGGTATTTGTTGCCGGGCAGGATGTGGCTGACTTGATCCGTCCGGCGGATTCGTTGGCGCCGGGACAGACGCCGGTCCAGGAAGCGAGCCGGCCGGGTGTTTCGAAGCGGGACATGTCCGCGCCGGTTTCGGCGATGATCACGTCGGCGACTTTGAGTGAGACTGCGGGGATGGTGGCCAGGAATTCCCTGGCGGCACGAAAGGGCTCCATCGCTTCCTCGATCCGTCCGGTGAGCGCGTCGATGATGCGGGACTGGGCATCGATCTGGTCCAGATGCAACCGGGCCATGAACGCGTGGTGGCTTTTGAATCGGCCGGTGAGGGCCTCCACGAGCTCGGGGATTCTGGAGCGGAGGGTGCCTTTGGCGAGGCCGGCGAGGACCTCTGGGTCGCGTTCACCGCTGACGAGGGCTTCGAGCATCGCCCGGGACGAAACACAGGTGAGGTCCGAGACCACGGAGGAGCGCTTGATCCCGGAGCCTTCTAGGAACTTCTCCAGGCGCTGGATCTCGCGGGTCCGGTCACGGGCGGCAATGGCCCGGGCCCTGGTCAGGTCCCGCAGTTCACGGATCGGTTCGGGCGGGACGAACGAGGCGCGAAGCAGCCCGTGCGCGCCCAGCTGAGCGAGCCAGGCCGCGTCAGAGACATCGGTTTTGCGGCCCGGGATGTTCCTTGCGGCCTTGGCGTTGACCAGCATTACCGGCAGCGTCTCTTCGAGGAGATAGGAGAAGGGTTTCCAGTTATCGCTCGTGGCTTCCATGACGACCGTGGTGACGTGCTCGCGTTCCAGGAAGTCCCGCAGGGCAAGGACCTGGCCTGTGGTTGCGCCCCACGTTGTGACCGTGGAGGTGTAGGTTCCGGCCCGCTGCCCGGGCAGCCGGAGACAGACCTTCGCGTCGCGTTTGGAAATATCCAAACCGGCAGCCCGCTCGTGCACGATATCCATGACTGTTCCTCCTCACACCTTGACCTCGTTATGTCGGCGTCTGCCGAGGGGAGGACAGGGAAAACAGAGGAATCTAACACTCGTGCTCCAAAGGCAACAATCCACGGTTCCCGTGGAAGCCCTCCGCGCCACGCTAGCCCACAGGCTTAACCACGGCACCATAGACGGACCGGCGTCCACCGCGGCAGACACCTCCATGATCCGCCCGAAACCTGATCCGCGGCCAGAGCCCGGGGCGAGGCAACCGCATACTTTCTCCCACCACGGCGCGACAGCGACGCTGGACCGCTAGCCCCTCCGTTCCTCCGGGGCCCGCGGCCCGAAGAATCGACTCCGGCGCTCCTGCGTCGCTTATTTCCTGCGCAGATTCCACGGTCCTTGCCCTGCGGGTAGACAGGCCTCCGTCGGCCACAGCTCCGCAAGCTTCGCCAGCAGCCAAAAAACAACGGGGGAGGAGCCGAGAGTAGCGGGCCGGGTCACGCCGCTCCCTCACTCAATCCTCTGCAAAGGACACCAAAACCATGAACGCAATCGCTACCGCGACCATCACCACCAAGGACACCGGCGAAGAGATCCACGGCATCACCGTGCTGGGCGATTACCACATGAACGGCGGCTACGACTGGATGGAACTCATCGAACAACACGGCTGGGCCGTGATCCCCAGCTGGGGGTGCGATGGCTGGGACCTGGGCCAGTGGCCCTACGTCATGGTCGCCGCCACACGCACCGCTGACAACATCGGCAACCTGTTCGGCATGGCCACGTTCGGACGACCTTCTATAGGACCAAGGCCCGGTTCTGGGATGCGATCAGCGAACAGGCGTTCTTCCACTGGAAGAACGGACAGGCCCAAGGACCGGAAGACCTGCCCACGGCGGCGGCTGAGCTGCCCAGCCGCTACCGCCAGCCGTGCACCGTCTGGAACGCCGCCTAACCACCGCCTGACAGGTGCCCCGCTCCGCACGGAGCGGGGCACACCACCGCCGCGAGAAGCGAGGAGCACCATGAACACCACCACCTATGTCACGGCCATCGACACCGCAAAACTCATCCGCAAGGCCCTGAAAGCCGGATTCCCCGGACAAAAGTTCTCGGTTCAGACGGACAAGTACAGCGGCGGCGCCACCATCAATATCCTCTGGACCGACGGACCAAGCGAGCAAGCCGTGAAGGAAATCACCGCCGAATTCGAAGGCGGCAAGTCCGACGCCACCGGCGATTTCACCGTCCCGGTCACCCAGGAGAAGGACGGGCAGCGGACCCGCTACGGTGCCCGGCACATCTGGACCGAGCGCAGCGTCAGCGAGGAAACTTACAAGGCGATTGAACCCGAAGTTCTCGCCGCCCTGGACCTTGACGCGCCCGATCATGGCCAGTCCTACCAGGTTCCGCCGCTCGTGCTGGAGGCCTGCCCGGGCTGGCACCACGAGAGGGCCACCATCAGGGAATTCGCCCGTGCCATCGCCAACCACAGGGGAACCACCCAAGCCTAGTCAGAGGGTGGCCGGCTCCTTGGGCCGGTCACCTCCCTTGCTGGTTCCCGTCCGACGGAGCGGCCGGAAACCGAAACCTGGTACTCGCCCGCTCGCACCAGGTATTCGGGCGTCCGCTGCGCGGCCGGCTGTGGGGTCCAGGGCGCGCCGTCGCAGAGCTCCGGACCCCCTGGCCCTGTTTTGTCTACGACGATGCTCCTATAGGCGTCAAATTGTGTTTTGGGCTGCTTGCTCGGTCAACCATTGGCGGCAAGTTCGCCGCAAGGGTGTCGTTACGGAGGAGGCCTCGTTCCAGGAGGGAGATCTTGGAGGGCCATTGGCCAAGTCGGCGGGCTGCGGTCGTGATGGTGAGGCCGAGCGTGGTGCGCGTGTGGCGCAGATCCGTGTTGTTTTGGGCGGGCTTGCGGTCGCCGCCTCTGCTGAGCCGGTGACGGGTTGTTTTGTCGGATGATGCCGCCCTTACGGGTTCATCGCGCCAGGAATCCGCCATCCACGACGAGTTCCGTTCCCGTGACAAAGCTTGCGTCGTCGCTGACGAGATAGGCAACAGCTGCGGCAAGCTCGGCAGGGTCCGCCCGCCGACCGAGAGGTGTCTCCGGTACCACGCCGCCGTCCGGTTCGGCGGCGTTGATGGGGGTGCTCACACCTCCCGGCACCAGTGCATTCACCCTGATCCCGTCCGGAGCGAGTTCGAGGGCGGCGGTCCGGGTGAGCCCGAGGAGCCCGGCTTTGCTCGCCGCATACGAGGCATACCCGATGGCTCCGGACGGGCCAAAGATTGAGGAGGTGTTCACTACTGAGCTGCGCGTGCCCGCTCGAAGGAGGGGGATCATCGTCTGCATGCCGAGGAACGGACCAGTAAGGTTCACGCTGAGGATGCGGTTCCAGGTCTCGAGCGATTCTTCAGTCAGCTTCGTCACACGGACGATTCCGGCGTTGTTGACGAGAATGTCGAGTCGCCCGAACCTCGCATCGATCAGCTCGTACGCGCGATGCCAGTCATCCGGGCTGGAGACGTCGAGATGAAGGTACGTGGCGTCGAGGCCTTTGGCCCGGAGTTCTTCGGCGGTCTTCCGCCCGTCCTCGTCGAGGACATCTGCGAGATACACCGTCGCACCTTCGTTTGCCAGCCGGAAGGCGTGGGCGGCTCCTTGGCCGCGGGCGGCGCCGGTGATGAGAGCAACGCGATCGACGAGACGTCGCGGGGATGGATCAGTGAGCGATGGGGTGGTGGACATGTTTCCCTTTCGATTGAAGCTGTGTCGGGTGGGTGTCATCCACCTCGGCAACGAATCCTGCTTGAGTCGGTCTCAGACGATTCCTTGGGCGAGCATTGCGTCGGCGACGCGGATGAAACCGCCGATTGATGCACCGGCCACGTAGTTGTCAGGGTCGCCCGTGTAGCTCGCAGCGGTGGCGCGGACGTGGTCATGGATCTGCCGCATGATGCTTTCGAGGCGCGCTTCCGTCTCTTCACGGCTCCACGACGCCCTCGCGGCGTTCTGTTGCATTTCCAACGCGGAAGTGGCCACGCCGCCGGCGTTGGCAGCCTTGCCGGGGCCGAACAAGACTCCGGCATCACGGAACAAGGCGACCGCACCGGCCGTGCAGGGCATATTGGCGCCTTCGGCAATCGCCTGGACGCCGTTGCGGATGAGTTCCGCCGCGTGCTGTTCTTCGAGTTCGTTCTGCGTCGCGCAGGGCAGCGCGACGTCGCAAGGGACATCGAAGACAGATCCGTCGGTCACGTACCGGGCCGATGGCCGTGCGGAGGCGTACTCGGACAGCCGTGCCCGCTGCACTTCCTTGACCTGCTTGAGCAGGGCGATGTCAATGCCGGCCTCGTCGAGTATGTAGCCGCTGGAATCGGAGCAGGCGATCACTGTTGCGCCTAGTGCCTGTGCTTTCTCGATGGCGTAGATCGCGACGTTTCCTGATCCGGACACTACCGCCCTGCGTCCTTCGAGCGAGCATCCTCGGGTTGCGAGCATGTCCCGCAGGAAGTAGATGGCGCCGTAGCCGGTTGCTTCGGTCCTGGTGTGCGAACCGGCCCACCCGACGCCTTTGCCCGTGATGACGCCTGCCTCGAAGCGGTTTACGATGCGCTTGTACTGGCCGAACATGTACCCAAGCTCCCGGACGCCGACGCCGATGTCCCCCGCTGGCACGTCGGTGTGTTCACCGAGGTGCCGGTGGAGCTCGGTGATGAAGGACTGGCAGAACCGCATGATCTCCGCGTCGCTGCGTCCGGCGGGGTTGAAATCGCTGCCGCCCTTACCGGCGCCGATGCCCTGCCCGGTCAGTGCGTTCTTGAAGATCTGCTCGAATCCAAGAAAGCGGATAACTCCGAGATCAACGGTGGGATGGAACCGGAGTCCTCCCTTGAAGGGTCCAAGGGCACTATTGAACTCGACGCGGTACCCGCGGTTGACTTGCACGATGCCGGCGTCATCAACCCATGGGACGCGGAACATGATCTGCCGTTCAGGTTCGACCAGTCTGTCGAGGATCCGGGCCTCGATGTATTCCGGATGCCGGGCCAGGACCGGGGCGAGGTTGGCGAGCACTTCGTCCACGGCCTGATGGAACACAGATTCCGATGGGCTGCGGCGCCGAACGGTCTCGGCGAGTTCCGCGACGTAAGTGGATGGCGTGGTTTTTACGCAGATGTCCGCGATGGTCATGTTTGCTTTCATTCCTTCTTCTTGCGTCGCTGAATGCCGGTAACGGGCGCTTTTCTAAAGTGCTAGCTTCCCGGCGGCTTTACCCCGGGCGTGGGAGACGGATGCCGGGGTGCCGTCTGCCGGGGCCTGGGCTGCGGCGGTGAGGTTGCGGTTGCGGGTTTCCTCTGCCCAGAAGATGCTGATGACAAAGCCAAGGAAAGTCAGCCCGGCCCCGATAAGCATGGTCGGTCCGGTGCCTAGTCCGATGAGCGAGACCGGGACGAGGTAGGTGCCCACGGCGGCGCCGATACGGCTGACCGCGGTGGCCAGGCCAACGGCGCTGGCGCGCAGTTGAGTGGGGAAGAGCTCGTTCGGGTAGATGAAGACCAGGATGTTTCCGGCTCCGTTGATCAGTGCGAAGAGGAAGAAGAACGTCATAACGAACCAGCCGGGCGCGTCCGGCCAGATGCCCAGCGGAAGGAGGGCGAGGGCTCCGAAGAGGAAGCTTCCGAGGATCAGCGGACGCCTGCCACGGCTCTCCACCCATTTCATTCCAGGGAAGGATCCCAGCAGGAATCCGAGGTTGAGGACGATCTGTCCGAGCGTCGCCCCGGCGGTGTCTTCGCCGAAGCCAAGGTGCGAGAGGATGATCGGACCATAGGTGAACAGGGCGAATTGCGGGATGGCGAAGCACATCCAGGTCAGGCCGCAGAAGAGGATTCGGCGCAAGTTCATGCCGCGAAGCAGATCAGTGAGCCGGGCACGGCGCTGCGGCTCTTCCTGAGTCACCATGTCCGTGATTTCCTCGGTGGTGACTTCGCGGCCCAGCACCGACGAAATGTCCCTTCGCGCCTCTTCGATACGTCCCCTGATGATGAGCCACCTGGGGGACTCATGAGCCCCCATGCGGAGCAGCATGACGATAGCACCGAACACCGCGCCACTGGCGAGCATCCACCGCCAGGAGCCGTTGCCGAATGCGCTGGTGAAGGCGAAGCCGACAAAGTAGGCGACGATGGCGCCAACGAGCCAGACCACGGACAGCAGCCCGATCGTGGACCCCCGGTGCTTTTTGGGCATCCACTCGGTAAGCAGTGAGGTGGCGATGGGATAGTCGGCGCCTACCGCGAGTCCGACCACGAAGCGGAGCGCTATCAACTGCCACCCAGCCTGGATCCACAGGCATGCGACGGACGCGGCAATCATCACCAGCAGGTCGGCCGTGTACATCACCCGCCGGCCGATACGGTCTGTGATGGGGCCAAAGACCAGGCTGCCGACGAAGAGCCCGATGAGGGAGACTGCACCTGCGATGCCGAGCGTCGCCGCGTTCAGGTGGAGGTCGGCGTTGGCTCCGGTGAGCGCTACCCCGATGATGCTGAGGAGAAAGCCGTCCAGGAACGGCCCGCCCGAGCAGGCTGCAATCAACCGTTTGTGATACTTCGTGAGCGGGCTGTCGTCGATGAGGTGGGTACTGCTCATTGGGGGTCCTTGGGGTTTCGGGTCACGGGGTTTGCAGCGCTCCGTCGGGCCGGACAGGATGCTTCACTGCGCGAGCTTCGCCGGGTCCGCGGCGGCAGTGGCCGCGAACGCGTCGAGCAGCCGCCCGGTGTCGGCGATCTGGTCATTCCAGATGTCGCGGGGAATGTCGATCCGGTCATCGGCTCCCTGGAGCCGCCCCAGGTAGGCGGCGATGCCGGCGTCCCCGTCCCCGGCGTCTTCGTGCATCGCAATCATCCGCGCGACGATTTTGGCCTGGACGCCGTAGACCGGGATCTGCGGGCCGCGGGGGGCGGTCATACCGATGTAGTAGAGCTTCTCGAGTCCTTGCGGGATTATGCCCGCTCCATAGCGCAGAGGATTGCCCTTGCGCCGTGGAATAAGTGCGTCGTCGAGGAACGGCAAGCTGGAGTGGAAGCCTGTGGCCCACAGGATCGTGTCGTAGTCCTTGGACGAACCGTCGGAGAAATGCACGGTGTGCCCGTCGAAGCGCTCAATGCCCTGGCCGATCACCCCGACGCGGCCGTGGTGGATCCAGTACAGCAGCAGGTCGTTCACCACGGCAGGACCGTCGGCGAGGGCGCGGTGCTCGGGCACGGGGAGTCCGGGGTAGTCGGTGTTCTGGCCGATCGAGACGCGGGCGAGCAGCCGTGCAATGAGGTCCTGCTCGGAGGGCGAGAACTCGGACATGAAGTCGAGTTCGGCGCGCGGCCGGCCGAAGTACATTTTCGGCTGGAAGTACGCCCCGTGCCGGATGAGGACGTCGGCTTCGAGCCGGTGTTGTGCGACGTCGACGGCGAGGTCGCAGCCCGAGTTGCCGGCGCCGACGACCAGCACCCGCGTCCCTTCGATGTCGCCGACGTTCTTGTAGGCGCTCGAGTGGATCTGCTTTCCGGCGAAGGTGCCGGAAATGGAGGGAATCTTGGGATTCCACAGATGGCCGGGGGCGATCAGCACCCCGTCGTAGATCCCGGCGCCCTTGGATGTGGTCACGTTCCATCCTGCTGAGCCCAGTGGTCCGTCGGTTTCAACCGGGGTGACGGACAGGACTTCGGTGTTGAACATGATGCGCTGGTCATGCCCTCGCGCCTTCGCGAACGAAGCAATGTAGTCGCGGATCTGGTCGCGCCGCGGGAAGTGCGGGTAGTCCCCGGGCATCGGGAAGTCCTCGAAGATTGTCTGGTTACGTGAAGTGATCAGGTGCAGGGCGTCGTAGTCGGTGTTCCAGTGCCCGCCGACGCGGTCGCTCTTCTCGTAGCAGTCCACGTCGAAGCCGCGCTGGGTCAGGACGTCGAGGGCGGACAGGCCGGCTGCGCCGGCGCCGATCACGCAGTAGGTGCTCATATTGTTCGTGTTCCTTCCGGATGAAATGGAGTGCGCGGGGTGGTCAGCGGAGGACGTCGCCGCCGGAGAGGACGATGGTCTCTCCTGTCATGAAGGACGCGTCAGGGCTTGCCAGGATCGCGACCCACCGGGCGATCTCCTCGGGCTCGGCCACGCGGCCCAGCGGGATGCCGGCTGATGTGGCTTCCATGCGCCCGGTGGCCGCATTGCCGGGTGTGTTGACCCATCCTGGGGCGATCGCATTGACGCGGATCCCCCGGGGCGCCAGTTCGAGGGCCAGTTCCTTGGTCAGCATGACGACCGCTGCCTTGGAAGCGCCGTAGAGAAGCTGGCCGGGAGAGACCGCGAACGCGTCGACGGAGGCGAAGTTGACCACAACTCCTCCATTGGGCATGTGAGCCACGGCCTCCGCGGTCGTGTTCAGGATGCCCAGAACGTTGACATCGAAAATCCTGCGGTAGAGGTCCTCGGTGAAATCGGCCAAGGTGCTGGGCGGGTAGATTCCGGCAACGTTGGCCAGGAGACCGACTTCCTTGGAGGTGCTGGCGGCGTATTCTGCTATGGCGTCCCGGACTTGGTCACGATTGGTGACGTCTACCTCGACCGTTCGGATCGTTTCTCCTGCGACCTCGAACTCGGTTGCCACCCGGTCGAGGGCCAGGACGTCCCAGCCTTCCTTGACCAGGGCCTCCGAGGCCGACCGTCCCATGCCGCTCGCGGCACCCGTGACGATCGCGATTCCCAGGTTCGAAGCAAGCATCATAGAAAATTCCTTAGTCTGGACTGGCTCGTTGTGCAGCAGATCACTTGGAAGCTGCTGATAATCCAGTATCAGACGGGCCGAAGGGCCCGTCTACGGCCAGATGGGAGGGCCAGCCAAAGGTTTTTCCTAGGGGCGCGTGGTGCGATTCAGTCGGAGGCGGGGCCGGGGGGCCGGGTCCGAGCCATCTGAAGCCGGGCGAGGATGCGCCGGGCCAATCGCATGAATTCGGCCGTGGCCGGCGAGACCGCGCCCGCCCGGCGTGTGATGAACGCGTAATGCTCGGTAACGGGGGGCTCCAACGGAGCCCAGAAGAGTCCGTGCTCGGCGATCAGCGAGCGTCCCACGTGGAAGGATACGAGGGAGTCTCCGACGCCCTTCGCCGCGAGCTCGAGTGCGTGGGTCTGGAATTCCACCTCGACGATGGGGTCGAGTGTCACGCCGGCCGATTGGGCACGTTCCAAGAGCGAGACGCGCAGCGGATCGTCATGGGACCAGCGCGATTCGGAGAGGATCAGTGGGCGCTGCGCGAGCGTGGTTATCTCGACCGGCTCGCGGGTGTGCTCCTCCCGTCGCGAGACGTAGACCACCTGGTCAACGAACACGGACTGCGTCACCACGAGTTCGCGGCTGTCGATCGGGAGCTGGACCAATCCTGCCTCGAGATTGCCCTCGCGCACTGCATCGGCGACCTCCGACGAGTTCAAGCCTGTCACCCGGATGCGGACTCCGGGGTGCTGGGCACGAAACTCTTGGATCAGCTCGGTCAGCAGGTACAGGTGGGCGCTGCTGAAGGTGCCGAAGGACACCGTCCCCTCCTCGAGGGAACGGACTCGCCGGCTCGTCTCAGCCATCGAGACGACGTCGGCGATCGCCCTTTCGGCAAGGGGCAGAAGGTCCTGACCTGCGTCGGTGAGGATCAGTTTCCGTGCGGTGCGTGTGAACAGGGCAACCTCAAGCGTCCGTTCGAGCGCTGCGATCTGCTCGGACAAGCTCGGCTGGGCGATGTGGTGCGCCTCGGCCGCGGCGGCGAACGTCCGCAGGCGGGCCGCGGTGACGAAGTACTCAAGCTGCCTGATCGTTGGGAGAGGCACGCAGGCCCCCTATCTATAGGAACATCCTTTGTCTCCCACAAGATACTCCACATTGCTCCTAACTATCACGGTTGATGTACTTAGTGACCAACGCAGGGAAACGCTTCGTGAGAAGAGAACGAACAATCCCTCCGTCACAATCGCCGCCGCACCGGCGACGCCCCCGCTTCGCCACAGAATCTGTCCAGCCTGAAGACCTCTCCGCCATCCGGTTCTGAATCTCCCAGCCGACCGCCCGGCGCCCACGTGGTCCGAGCGCGCCTTTTCCGGAAGCACCCGCCCCAAGCAAAGGAAGCTACCCCGCCATGATCCCCACCCCGACGCCCCGCACCTTCCGCACCATTGCCTTCCTCGGCGTCATCGCCGCCGCCGTCGCCCTTTCGGGCTGCGAGGCCGCCACATCAGCCGCGCCCGCCGTCTCATCCAACTGCACCCCGAAGGACAAGGGACTGACGACTTACACCCCCGGCACGCTAACCGTCGGCGTCCCCGAAAACCCGCCTTACACCAAGACCGAGGGGACCAGCGCCTCGGGCCTGGAAATCGACGTCGTGACAAAGCTTGCCGCAGCAGAATGCCTCAACCTCGCCTATGTCCCTATCACCTACGCAAACGGCATCCCGATGATCAGCGAGCAAAAGCGGACCGACATCAGCACCGGCGGGTGGTACGTCACTGCGGCCCGCGCCAAGCAGGTCGGCTACACGACGCCGACCTTTTACGACACCATGGGCATCGTCTCCAAGAAGGACGCCTCAACCGTTTCCGACCTCCAGTCGCTCGGTGCCGTCGGCACCGGCACCGGATTCTCGTGGAACGAGGACATGACCAAGGTCCTGGGCGGGAACCTCAAGCAGTATCCGGGCACCGTCGAAATGAAGCAGGACCTGATGAATGGGCGCCTGCAGGCCTCGCTCGACGGGTACGCCGTCGCCGTCGCCGCCTATAAGGGGACCGACTTCAAGGTGGAGCCTGCCAAGAAGGATGACCGGGTAGCGATCACTACGTCGCAGCCGACGATCGCGTTCCCCGTTGCAAAGGAGAACACCGTGCTCTCCAACGCCTTCAGTGCGCTGATCGACTCTTACCGAACGGACGGGACCCTGACCGCCCTCCTGGCGAAATACGACCTTCCGGCCGATCTCCTTGTGCCGGCAGACAAGGCCGCAGCCTCCATTCGTTGACCCCCCTCAGCGGGGCGCCGACCGCTCGGCGCCCCGCTTATACCCAAGGAGTTCCGCCGTGTCCCAGCAGCTGATTACGGAATCGCAACAAGTCACATCCGCAGGCGTGACGATCACGAACCTCTCCAAGAGCTATGGCGACAACCAGGTTCTCGACAACATCTCCATTAACGTCAAGCCAGGCAGCGTCACAGCACTGATCGGTCCCTCCGGATCGGGAAAGAGCACCCTGCTGCGCTGCATCAATCTGCTCGAAACCCCCGACGAGGGCACGATTACTGTTGGGACGACCACCGTTGAGGCGGGCACAAGGGTCAGCGACCGCGCCCTCCTTGACCTCCGCCGTCAAGTCGGAATGGTTTTCCAGTCCTTCAACCTGTTCCCCCACATGAGCGTTCTTCGCAACGTTGCCTTTCCGCAGGAGAAAATCCTCGGCCGCAGCCGGGAGGAAGCCGAAGAACGCGCCCTCACCCTCCTGGACCGAGTGGGTCTCCGTGAAAAAGCACATCAGCACCCTGACCGATGCTCAGGCGGTCAACAGCAGCGCATCGCCATCGTGCGGGCGCTCGCGCTGAACCCCCGGGCAATGCTCTTCGACGAACCGACCAGCGCCCTCGACCCGGAGGTGGGCCTCGAAGTCCTGGCCGTCATGCGGGAACTCGCCGCAGGCGGCATGACCATGATCGTGGTCACGCACGAGATGCAGTTCGCGCGCGATGTCTCTGACCACCTCGTCGTCATGGCGGATGGGCACATCATCGAAGAAGGCCGACCCGCCGAGATCATGGCCAACCCCGTCCAGGAGCGTACCCGCCGCTTCCTCAGCGCCGTCCTGGAGCGCTGACGTGAACGCAATCGCCCTTGTCCTCCTAGGACTACCCATGACACTGCTCGTGACGATTTCATCCTTCGGGATAGGCGCGATCGTCGGCATTCCGCTCATGCTCGGGCTGCGTTCGAATTACCCACCAATCCGGGCCGTGTTCCGGGTGATCGTGGACCTCATACGCGGGGTGCCCACCATCGTATGGCTGTTTCTGCTCTACTTCGGCGTGACTTTCGGCCACCTGCGGCTCAGCTCGCTCTCGGCCGCCATCGCCGGACTCGGGATCATCTCGAGCGCCTACCTGGCTGAGATCTACCGCGGCGGCTTCGCAACGCTCGCCCGCGGCCAGATTGAAGCATCCCATGCGCTGGGCCTCGGCCGAACCACCACATTCATCCGTGTGCTCGCTCCCCAGGCGCTGCGCACCTCGCTGCCTTCGATCACCACCTTCCTGCTGGCCCTCTTGAAGGATTCGTCAATCGCGTCGACGATCGGCGTGACCGAAATGGTGTTCTCGGCAACCACCTTCTCGCGCCAGAACCCCGGTACCGCGGGACTCACGCCGTTCTTCATCGCTGCAGGCGTGTACGTCGTCGTGAGCGTCCCGCTCGCGGTCGTCGCGAGGCGGCTCGACTCCCGACTCCGGAGGAACCACTGATGGACCTCGTTCAATACCTCCCGCAGCTGTGCCAGGGACTGCTCGTGAGTCTCCAGCTCACCGTGATTTCGGTGGGCTTCGGCTACGCAGTCGGCCTGCTCCTCGCTCTTGGTGTCTCATCCCAGTTGTCGTGGCTGAAATGGCCCACGCTCGTCATCGTAGAGGTCGGTCGAGGCATCCCCTCGCTCGTCGTCCTCTACGTCGTCTACTACGGTCTGCCATCCGTCGGCCTTCTCTTCGACAACTTCGCTGCCGCTGCCATCGGCCTCACTTTCACCGTTGCGGCATACTCATCGGAGATGCTCCGCGCGGGCATCCAATCGGTACACCGCGGGCAAAACGAAGCCGCCATGGCCCTCGGGCTCCCACAAACATCGACGTTCACCCGCATCATCCTCCCCCAGGGTCTTCGCTCCTCGATACCGGCCCTCATGGGCCTGGCCATCCAGTCATTCCAAGGAACGTCGCTGGCCTACTCCATCTCAGTGAGCGAGTTGATGAGCAACGCCTACCAAAGCAGTTCCATCACCTTCCAGTACCTACAGATCTACGCGATCACGGGACTGGTCTTCGCGGTCATCGCCGTGCCATCGACCTGGACCTCCGTCTGGGTGGAACGCCGGCTTGCGAAGGGGTTCGCCTGATGAAGACAATTACCTGGCTCGAATCCACGCATGGGGACCCCGAACTCAACGAGCTGTGGGAATTCCTCGCACAGCAAGTGGAAGTCCTCGCCGCAGGGCGGGCGAAGACGCAGCTTCGCCACGTCTCGGTCGCCGCAGGCGGCATCCGCACGCCTGCAAACCGGCTCATGAGCGACGCGGCCATTCTCGGCAGCAGCCTCAACACGCAGATGGAGTCCGACGCCGTAATCATCGGTTGCTGGGGCGCTCCCACAGAAGCGGTTCGATCCGCGCTCAGCATCCCGGTCACCAGTCTGCCCGATGCCAGCATCCGGGCAGTCGGAAGCCTCGCCAGACGAGCGGTGGTCGTGACGGTTGCACCATCGCTCGCACCAATCTTCACCGACGACCTCGTCCGTTTGGGCGCAAGCGGATTCCTGCGTGACCGCCCGGTCCGCGCCTATGACCCCGAATCGACCCACGAAGATGTGCTGCGAGCCATCAACGATCCAACCGATCTCATTCATCGCTTCGACAAAGCGGCGGAAGGGGCGGTTCGTGACGGGGCCGACGCGATCGTTGTCGGCTGCGGCTACCTCGCTTCGATCTTCTCCGCCCATGGCTACGAGAGCGTCCTCAACCACCCGGATGTCCCGGTCGTGGACTGCAACCGTCTTGCCTTCGAGCACGCGCTGCAACTGCTGGCCCTGGACACGGCAGGGATACGACCTACCCAGCGGGGATACGTCCGCCCCGTCGGAGCCCGGGAGGACTTGCTCGCCGAGGCGGCAGGGCGGCTCGCCGACTCCGGCACCCCAAAGACCAAGCGCCGCTCATCCCGGCCCGGACCTGCTGCCGTCCCTGGATAGCGAAAGGGGAACAAAAGTGAGACGTCAAAACACCGTCCAAGCCAGCGGCACAGGCCGCCCCCACCTGCCGCAGACCGGGGAACACTGCCCCACGACCGGCTGGTGGCTCGTACCGGGTTCTGGCCGGCCGCGTTTCATCGCTGAAGGGGACTTGATGCCACCCTTCGATGGTCGTCCCGTGACATGGGCGAAGCAACACACTTCCGCCTCACCGTCGCGAAAGGTGACTCCGATACCCGCTGCAACACTCGTTGACGAGCCAGCCTTGAGCATAGGTCCCCCGGAGGGGAGTTCCCCGGCTCCCACCGCCGGAGGATGCGACCAGGACTACCCATTCTGCTTGCTCCCCGAAACCGACTGAATGCCCGTCCCCATGATCCTAGAGCTCCGTCACTCCCTGGCCTTGTCTTGTCTATGATGATGCACCTGTAGGCGTCAAAATTGTGTTTTGGGCTGCTTGCTCGGTCAACCATTGGCGGTAGTTCGTGGCCAGGGTGTCGTTACGGAAGAGGCCCCGTTCCAGGAGGGAAATCTTGGAGGGCCATTGGCCAAGTTCGCGGGCTGCGGTCGTGATGGTCAATCCGAGTGCGGTACGCATCTGGCGCAAATCGGTGTTGTCTGGAGCTGCTTGGGGGTTGGTGATCTGGCGGCAGATTTCCCGTGCTGCGTAGCGTTTGAGGCAGCGCATGATTTCCCGTTTGCTCTTGCCCTCCGCGGTGCGTTTGGCCACGTAGTCCTTGGTCCGCTGGCACGAGGCCATGCGGACCAGGACGACCTGATACAAGGCATGGTTGGCGTTGCGGTCGCCGCCTCTGCTGAGCCGGTGACGGGTGGTTTTGCCCGAGGACGCCGGTATGGGTGCGACCCCGACGAGGGCAGCGAACTGGGCCTCATTTCCAAGGCGGTCCGGGTTGTCTCCGACCGTGACCAGGAGCTGGCTGGCTACTTCCGTTCCGACACCGGGCAGGTCACAGAGCAGCGGCGCGTAGGTATCGAGTATTTCCCGGAGCGCGGCGTCGGCGGTGGCGATTTCTGCCGCGAGTGACTGGCATCGGGTGGCGAGGGCTTTCAGCGTCAGCAGGCACACGTGCTCGGGGTGTCTGGAGAACTTCAGTACCTGGCAGAACACCGCCACGGGAACCCTGATCGGGGCGTCCCTGGCAGCCAGCTCGCGGACCAGCGGGTACATCATTTTTTTGGGTTGATGTCCCGGGACAAATAAGCCACGGCACGGCGCATGACTTCGGCTTCCTGCTCCAGGAGCCGGATGCGCTTATTGGCCTCCCGCAGCTTCGCAGCATCATCGGACACCGCACCGGACGCGACGCCGTCCTCCCTGTCGGCGATCTTCATCCAACGGTGAAAGGCAGCCGGTGAAATACCGAAGTCCCTGGCGATCTGAGTGATGGGCGCTTCGCCCTTGCGGACGACCGCCACGACATCGCGGCGGAACTCTTCGGGAAAGGCTCTGGGCATGATGAACATCCTTCCACCCGCAAGGATCAAATCCTCACAGGCAAAGTGACCTGCCCCAGGGATTGGTTACCCCGTGAAGAATGAGCCTCAGGCTGTTTGGGATGGGTTCTGGCAGTGTAGCTCGTGCTCGATCGGAGTCCGATAGTCCAGTCCGGAATGGCGGCGCTGGCGGTTGTAGAAAATCTCGATGTAGTCGAAGATCGCGTTGGCCAGGTCCGTCCGGGTCTTCCAGCGTTTCCTGTTCAAGAGCTCGATCTGCATGCTGGACCAGAAGGACTCCATCATTGCGTTGTCATACCCGTCCCCGATCGTCCCGAACGAGGGCATCAGGCCGGCTGAGCGGATCTTGTTGGTAAATGCCCAGGAGGTGAACTGGACGCCGTGGTCGGCATGGACGATGCCGCCCGGGACGGGTCGGCGGTTTCTAATGGCCATGTCCAGGGCGTTGACGACCAAGGCAGAGTCCTGGCTGCTGTCGATCGACCATCCAACGATCCTGCGGCTGAAGGTGTCCATCACGGCGCAGCAGTAGACCTTGCCCTCCCTTGCTTGGATTCCAGCAGTCGTCGCAACACGTGTGCTTACGAGGTTTCCAGTAAAGCAGCCATCCGTTCGGCGGGCGTGTCCCAATCGAGCGACTTTCTAGGGCGATCATTGAGCTCGTGGGCGACGTTAGTGAGATCGTCTAGGCTGTGCCCGGCCAGGTCGGTGCCTTTGGGGAAGTATTGCCGCAGGAGTCCGTTGGTGTTCTCGTTGCTCCCGCGTTGCCAGGGAGACCCGGGATCGGCGAAGTAGACGTCGAAGTTGGTGGCATTGCTGAAAGCTCGGTGCTCAGCCATCTCCGCGCCCTGGTCCCAGGTCAGTGTTCCCCGCAACGAGGCGGGGAGGTGTTGGACCGCGGTGATGAGGGAGTCGCGGACCGCTTCTGCGGTGCGTTCCCGCCCGAGGTGGCCGAGCATCACGAAGCGAGTGGACCGTTCGACCAGGGTTGCGATCGCGGATCCGCCCAGCGCGCCGATAATGAGGTCGCCCTCCCAGTGGCCGGGTATCTCCCGTGATTCGACGGCATCTGGCCGCTGGCCGATCGCGTTCATCGGATCGATGAAGCGGGGGCGGCGAGCATCGGGCTGCCGATGTCGTTTACGGGCGACGCGACCGCGACGAAGTTGCTTGCCGAGCTCTCGCTTGAGCTCCCCGCGGGCGTGGACATAGATCGCCTGATAGATCGTCTCAGTACTCACGCGCATCTCCGGGTTGGTCGAGAAGTCCTTCGTCAGCCGGCGACTGATCTGCTGCGGCGACCATTTCTTCGTCAGCTTCGACTGAACGTAGGAGCGAAGGTCATCGTTAGTGAGCAACTTAGGCTCTCGCGGTCTTGCTCGCCTGCTGACCGAGAGCCGGTGCGCGGTGTGAGGCAGGTAGCCCCTCGTCGAGACCGTGTTGCGGCTCAGTTCGCGGCTGATCGTCGATGGTGATCGGCCCATCTCAGTCGCGATCCGCCGCATCGACAACCCGGTGCGGCGCAGGTCCTGGATTCGCTCACGGTCGAGAAGACTGAGGTATCGGGGATCGATGACCTTCTCCACGATATTGAGGTCGACGCTGCCGCCGATTGCGCGGGATCTTCGTTCAGGCACCCTCCCATTGTTCTGCTCTGGATAACGCACCACACGTCCATCGGGATAGACCCTGCCACGGCTGATGATCGTGATGCCCTTGTCCCAGTCCGTTGCTGAGCGAGCGTCCGCGCCAACCCGGGCTCTGGCCTCAGCGCGGGTGAGCCCTGAAGCACGCAGTCGCAAGAATTCCTCACGCCGCGGGTTGACCTTGCGAGCCTCGCTCGTAGAGACGCCCGCCTTCCGCGCCCAGGCGTAGGCCGTCGGCCGATGGATGCCCAGTTCGCGTGCAACGGTCGAGATGATCTGCCGCTCGCGCACCAGTCGGAGGAACTCGGCCTTCAACTCAGCCGGATACACCCGCGGTGTCGCGCGCTGCATCGTCAAGCCCGTATTCCGCAGCCAGTTGTATCCGACGTCCTCGTGGACACTGACGCCGCGTGCTGCCGCGCGAACCGTCCCGCCCCGATCGAGCAACCGGAAGAACTCCTCCTTCTGCTCCTCGGTGTACTTCTTTCCAGCCATCACCACACCTTCCATTAGGTGTTGCGACGACTGCTGGAATCCAAGTTGTCGTATGCTCGGTGATGTCCGTGACCCAGAGCTCGTTCGGCGACAGGCGATGGAATTTACGGTGCACGAGGTCATCGCTGGTGGCGATGCCCCGCAGGCGTTTGACCTTGGCCGGCCCGGGTAGGCCGGCAATTCCGGCCAGGCTCATCAGCTCCGCGACCAGATGCTCGCTGACGCGCACGTCCATGCCCCGTGTCAGTTCGGCATGGATCCGGCGGGACCCGTAGGTGCCGCGACTGGCGGTGTGGACCTCCCTGATGAGCCCGGTCAGCCATTGCCGGCGCATCCGGGTCGGTGACATCGGCCGGTTCCGGTACTTGTAGTAGCCGGGACTGCTCACGCCCAGCAGCCGGCAACAGACCTTCGCGGGGAACCCGGCACCGGCAAGCTCGCCGATCACCGGGTGGATCCTTTTGGGTCCGGCCGGTCCTCACCGAGCAGCTTCGCTGCACGCTTGAGGATTTCCACTTCCGTTTCCAGCTGCCGGATCCGCTTCCGCGCTTTGGCCAGCTCGGTGCTCTCCGGCGTCGTCAGTCCTGGGCGTTCGCCACGGTCGATCCGGTCCTGACGGACCCAGTTATGAAGGCCGCCCTCGCTGATGCCCAGTTCGGCGGCCACGCGGCTGATGGGTTTGCCGGCCCGGACCAGGGCGACCGCCCGTGCGCGGAATTCCGGTGGATAGGGTCTTGGCATGTCTGAAAGCCTCTCAGCGAGAGCCCAAAACTCAAACCATTTCGGGTAACCAATCCCTGGGGCAGGTCAAAGTGTCAAGCAAACCTTCAGCAGTCCCTCGCGCCGACTTTCATCGATGGGACGATCATGGGAGCCAGGTTCGAAGAAGAACGTTGCAGTTCACACGGCTCAAATGCCGAAGTTCGGGTTGCGCCCTTCTAGGCACGATCAGGAGTTGCGTGCCTCCCAGATCTTTTCCGCAGCCCGCAGGGCCAGGGCCTGGATAGTGTGGGTTGGGTTTACTGCGCCGCCGGTGGCGAAGCTGGATCCGTCCACGATGTAAAGGTTCGGCACGTCGTGGGCACGATTGTCCGCGTTCACTACCGAATTGGCAGGGTCTGAGCCCATTCGTGCGGTACCCAGGAGATGCCATCCGAGGATGGAGTCAAATCCGGTCGTGCGCACAGAGTCTGCTCCGGCGGCGTAAGCGAGTTCCGTGGCGCGGCGAACACCGTGAGCTCCGAGTCGCTTCGAGTTTTCCGAGAGTGTGTAGTAAGTCTTGACGCCGGGCAGGCCGAAGGCGTCAACGTTTTCAGTGTCGAGCTCTACACGGTTGTGTTCTTCAGGGGCGTCGTCGCCGCAGACCCAAATGGTTGCCTCGTGGTTGAGGTGGTGTTCGAGGGTGCTGTGATGGTCGATACCCCAAGGAGCGGTGGCCAGGGCGGTGTTCAAGGGTGAATATCCGCGCATGGCCGCCATTGTGAATCCGCGCTTGTGGTCGTTGGCGGGGTCAGTCTCGTAGAAATGGCGTGATGCTACTGTCGCGCCCCACGCTCCCTGGTCGGCGTCTGTGGGTTCCTCAAAGCGGGCGATGACCATGGTTTGCACGTGCGGCATGAAGTTCTTGCCGACTTGCCCGCTGCTGTTGGCCAGTCCGTCGGGAAACTTGCTTGACTTGGACATGAGCAGGAGCCGTGGCGTGCCGACGCCGTTTCCGCATATGACGACCGTGGTCGCGCGGGCTTCGTGGACTTGTCCGTCTTCGTCGTAGTACCGAGCTCCCGTGGCGCGGCCGGTGGCATCGACGACGATCTCGCGGACGCGGGATTTTTGTTTGAGCCGTGCACCATATGAGAGGGCTTCCGGCCAGTAGGTGTTCGATGGCAGTGCCAGTGCGCCACTTGGGCATCCGAAGGCGCAGAATCCGCGGTTGGCGCACGCGGGCCGGCCTTTGTAGTCCCGGGACAGGATGGCCTGCGACTGGGCCCAGTAATACCACCCCAGCCTGTCGAAGCCCTCGATCCATCGGTCACCCATCTGGCCAATGGGGACGGGCGGAAGCGCCACTCCGTGCCGTCCGGGCGAGACGGGGTCCCCGCCGACGCCGGACACGCCCATCATTTTTTCGTTCAATTCGTAATAGGGAACCAGGTTTTCGTAGCGGATCGGCCAGTCGACCCCAAAGCCGTCCTGGGTTTTCGCGACGAAATCCGAGGGCTGGAACCGCCAGAAGTGCCCGCCGTAACCGATGGCGCTTCCGCCGACGGATGAGTACATATAGACGTCGACAGGGTTGTCGCCGAGGTTTGTGACCGGGTAGTCGGCCGGACCGCGCCGTTTCCCGGGACTGGGGTTCCAGTAGTGGCGGCCCCGCACTTCCCAGTCGGCATGATTTTTCGGGATGTCTTCGTCGTTGACCCAGTCGCCCTGCTCCAGGCAGAGCACCTTCAGGCCACGTTTTGCCAGGCTCCACGTGAGAGCTGCACCAGCCGCACCGGCGCCGATAACAAGAACGTCGGCGGCGTCGACTGTTGAATTGCTCAAGATACCCTCCGGTAGTGGTCCGGACGTTGGGCGACAAGTGCCAGCCGCGTTGTGTCGAATGGTTTGAGGGGGACGCCCTGCACCGTGTTTTTGATGTTGAACCCGGTGCGCTTCTTCACGACATCCTGTACGGCAGGTGCCCGATAGTACGCCTCATAGGTGAGTTCAAGGATGACCGAGAACGCGTCTATGGCATCCTGCGTTTCGAGTTTCTGCATGACCGATCTGCGCTGTTCGGCATCGAGTGCGCTGAAGAGGCTCCCGTATTCACGGGCTGCGAGCAGTTCGGCAGTATCGATGCCGGCGAGGAGGCTAAGGCGGAGTTCGGGTGCTTTGCGGATGGTGGCGTCTATGTACGCGACCGCATTGACTTCCCGTGCGGCAGGCCAATCCTCGTTTCCGGGGATGATCCCGTCAACCCAGGCGTTGAGCGTGTCACAACGGCTCTGGTCAAGGACGGTAATGGTCTTGGTGTCATCGAAAGTGACGTAGGTGCGTCCCATCACGGGGGCATAGAGATTTCTGGACGGGCTTGCAGCCCTGTCATCGAAGGCCATGAGTTGTTACCTCCTACGGCGGCGGGTGTATGCATCGAGGGCGACGGCGCCGATGATGATTGCTCCCTTGATGATCAACTGGCTGTTTGTGTCCAGGCCGATGGAATCGGAGACATTTGTGATGCAGGCGATGATGAGGATGCCGATGCCGGTTCGCCACATCGATCCTTCGCCACCGAATAGCGATGTTCCGCCGATGACCACGACTGCGATTGCGTCAAGGGCGATGCTAGAGCCCAGGTCGGCCTGGCCTACTCCCACACGTGACGCAATGATGAGGCCTCCGATCGAGGAGCAAAGACCGACGACGACGTAGGTGATGGTTTTGAGCATTTCGACGCGGATTCCAGCCAGGCGCGCGGCTTCGGCATTCCCGCCGATGGCGTACAGGGACTTGCCGTAGACGGTGCGGGACAGCACGAATGCACCGACGATGAATATGGCAAGAAACAGCCACGTAGCGTTGTAAATGCCGAAGGTAGTTGCCAGACCCAGGTCCTGGAACCCCTCCGTTGAGACGACAATCGGCGTCGAATGCGAGTAGATGTAGGCGCCTCCGCCGAATACCGACGCCGTGCCAAGGGTTGCCACGAATGCGTTGATGCGGAGCTTTGTGACGAGCAGTCCGTTCACCAGGCCCATCACTACACCCAAGACGAGGGCCAGGGGAATGGCGGCCTGAAGGGGCATCCTGTTCGCCATGTCTGCGTATACGACAGCTGTCGCGGCGTAAATCGCCCCAACCGACAGGTCAAACCCTCCTGCGATCATCACCATGGTCATGCCGACTGCCACAATGCCGAGAGGGGCGTTCTGGGACAGGATTTGGCTCAGATTGCCCGCGTTGAGGAAGCCCGGGTACACAATTTGGGCTCCGATGACGACAATGAGCAGGACCCAGACCATGCCGAAGTGCAGGAATACCGTGCTCGCGATGTGCTTTAACGAAGGGTTGCCCAACGCGGGAATCGTGCCGGCCGTTCCCTTGGCATGGCCTAAGTTGGCCATCTTGGTATCAGACACCTGAGTTCTCCTTATCGTGGGTCTCGCCGAATGCGGCGCTAAGAATTTCGTGCACGTGCACGGGGTGGTCCGTTCGGCTAAGTTCAGCGACGCCTCGCCCGTCTTTAAGTACGAGCACCCGGTCTGCGACCGCGCTGACTTCTTCCAGTTCTGATGAGGCGATGATGACACCGACTCCGTCATCAGCAAAGCGCCTCAGTGCGCGAAGTATTTCCGCTTTGGCGCCGACGTCGACGCCTCGCGTTGGTTCGTCGGCCAGTAGCAGCTTGGGCATCTGGTATCGCCACCTGGCAAGGAGGAGCTTCTGTTGGTTTCCCCCTGAGAGGTTTCCCGCCTTGGTCTGGAGGCGTTTCGGGTCGAATCCGAATTCCTCGACCATTTGAGCCGTGAGGTTCCGCATCTTTCTGGTGGATAGGACGCCAGCGTTCGCGGACTTGCCGAGCGCGGCCATGGCGATGTTCTCCATGGCGGTCATGCCGAGCACCAATCCCTGGCCCTTACGGTCCTCCGGGATAAGCGCGATTTTGGCGTTGAGCGCGCTTCTGGCCGTCCGGGGCCACGCCACGGCGTCACCGTCGACGCGCATTGTTCCTTGTGAGCGGGGTTCCAGGCCGGCGAGGCAGCGCATAAGTGTCGTACGTCCGCTGCCGACCAGACCACCGAGTCCGACTATTTCGCCGGGCTGAACTGATATGTCGATGTCGTAGAGCAATCCGGGCAGGTTGATGCCCGTGGCCACCAGCGGCGGTGCCGGGCTCCTGTCAGGAAGCTGCTGGCGTAGCGGGACCGGCCGATCAGCGATCGCCATATGTTCCGCCGGCGGGGGTTCGGGGTCGAGCAGTTCGTCGTGGAGCGGGCCTGTGTTTTCGCCGAGCATCTCGGTGACTAGGAGATCCCGCGTCCACTCGGCGACCGGGCCAATGCGTGACACGCGGCCGTCTCGAAGAACGGTGATATGGTCTGCGACTCCGAGAACTTCTTCGAGGTTGTGTGAAACGAAGATCATGGTGACGCCTTGGGTGCGCAGATCCCTGACGAGACGGATCAGCGCATCGCGTTCGGAGGTTGAAAGAGCCGCGGTGGGCTCGTCAAGGAGGATGATGCTCGCGTCGGCGACGAGGGCGCGCATGATTTCGAGGATCTGCTGGTCAGCGATGGAGAGCGTGCCGGCGAGCGTGCGGGGCGGGATTTTGACTCCTACTCTTTCGCACAGCTTCAGATAGCCTTTGCGGACATCCCTGCCCCTGGCCACACCGGCAACGGATGGCGTCATGCCCAGATAGACGTTGTCCTCGGCGGACAGACCGGGAACGATGGTCAATTCCTGGTAGATGGCTACCAGGCCTGCGGCGCGGGACGCGCGGGGAACGCCGGGCGTTGGTTGGACGCCATTGATCAGCACTGTTCCCTCGGTCGCGGCCACCCGACCGGTCAGGATCCCGATCATGGTCGATTTTCCGGCCCCGTTCTGTCCGACAAGCGCCTCGACCGTTCCGGAGGGTATGGACAGATCGATTCCCTTCAGCGCCTGGACTCCGCCATAGGTTTTGACGATTCCGGTGCAAGCTATGGCGATGCGTGGATCAGCACCGGGGGAGGGGAAAGTGTCGGCGCTCATCAGCTGGCCGCCTTCGTCGTTGGTTGGGGTGACGCCGCTGGGGACTCGCCGGGGGCCAGGGCCACAGGTGTGGGCCGGTAGATGGGTCCCCGGGAGAGTACGGCGCTGGTCAGTTCGGCGAGATCATCGTCGAACTCAATGGGGATCTCCGATCGCGTTGAGTACCCGACGCGTTCCTGGACAGTGGGGTTGAGGTAGTAAGCGGCCGTCACAGCTTCGGCCAGGGCGCCGAAGTGCGCGGTACGTTTGTCATCCAGCTCGTAAAACGTGCCCGGAATGTCTGTGCCGAGTTCGATCAGGGCGGCGCGAACCCGGTTGATGAGGTCCGGTCGCACGCTAAAAACTTTGTCTATTCCTGCTCCGGGAACGTCCGCTTCGCTGGCCGAGGGCATCTTCGAGCCGCGGGGGATCAGAAGGTCCGCGATGCTTGCGAGGCATGCGCGTTCTGCGGAATCGAGGGTAACGGGGATCATGCTGTCACCTGCTGTCGTCGTGATGCGATCGCGTGTTCGGTCGCCCGTAGGGAGAATGCCGCGATCGTGGGGGTGGGGTTCATGCCCGAGGAAGTGGGCCAGGTACTCCCGTCGACGATGATCAGGTTGGGCACGTCATGGGCGCGGCCCCATTGATCGACGACGGACTGCGCGGGATCGGTGCCCATCGTGGCGGTCCCGAGGATGTGCCAGCCGGTCTCCCGTATCATCGGGGCGACGATCGTCTCTTTGGCACCGGCTTCAGTGAGCGATTCGATGGCCCGGTCGACGTTGAAGGCCAGGAGGTCCTTCGTGTTTTGTGAGGTCTTGTAAATCAACTTGGCTCCTGGCATTCCACGATGGTCGATGCTGGCTCGATCGAGCAGGACTTCGTTGTGTTCTTCTGGAAGATCCTCGGCGACGATGCCCCAGGCGACAGAGTGGCCGAGTCTGGAGGCGACGGTCTTGTGGAAGTTTTCTCCCCAGATCGGCTTGCCGCCCCAGGGGAATGCGGCTGTCATCGCCTGAGGTCCGCCGGTCGGGGTGACATTCCATTTCGCCCCTCGGAGGAACCCCCGGCTCGGATCTGTTTCGTAGAACTGAAGGGAATATGCGGGCTGTCCCCAGACGCTTTTCCAGGCCTCCAGATCTTCGTCGAAGACTCCGACAACCGCCGCGAAGGGGTGCATCATCAGGCGCTTGCCCACCAGGCCCGATGAGTTAGCCAGCCCGTTCTGAAACTTCCGGCTTTCTGACATCTGTAGCAGACGGGGGGTGCCAATCCCATTCGCTGCGATGACGACAAGATCGGCCTCCTGTCGTCGGTCCATGCCGTTCTTGTCACGGAAGACCACTCCCGTGGCGATCCCTGCGGAATTTACCTCTATTTCCCGCACGGTTGCACCAAGGATGAGACGGGCACCAAGGCGGATCGCGTCAGGCCAGTGGGTGACGTCAGGGGAACCTTTCGCCTTGTTGACGCATCCCCACATGCATGCACCCCGCTGGACGCACGCTCCTTGATTACCGTACTTCTCGGTGGCGATGGCGTTGCTTCCCGGCCACCAGTGCCACCCCAGCCGGTTGTGGGCCTTAGCGATCATGCGGCCGGCCCGGCCCAGGGGGGCCGGCCGCATCGGATAGCCAGTGATGTCGGGAAAGGCAGGATCGCCGGGGAAACCCGACACGCCGAAATCGCGCTCGATCCGGTCGTAGAAAGGGCTGAGATCCTCATAGCTGAGCGGCCAATCCTCAGCAACGCCGTCGAGCGTCCTCACTCGGAAATCCGAGGGCATCAGGCGCATCCAGATGCCGGCGTACATCACAGCGCTGCCACCCACGCCGTTCCAGATCAGCGGTTCGACATCAGAGTCCGTTGTGTCGATGGTGTAGTCCGCGGGCGATTGCCGCACTTCCGGAGACGGCGACCATTGCTTGCCCGCACTTAACTCCAGGTATTCATCAGTGACGTGCGAGGTCCCGTAGTCCGGCCAGGCGCCCTGTTCGAGACAAACCACGCTGAATCCTTCTTCGGCAAATCTCTTCGCCGCTACGGCGCCGGCGGGGCCTGCTCCGACAACGACCACGTCTACCTTGCCTCCAGCGACTTCGCCAGATTCTCGCATTCTTAACACCCTTGCTGTCCGTGTGAATATTTCGACTCGGGAATCGTGTGACCTGATGCTGCTTGTGTCTGAGCTGGCGCATCCACCACCGGGCGCAGTGCCCTAGTACTCGGCGTTGAACTTAAGGCCATCTGCCTTGTTCAGGATCTGAACACCGGACTGCAGCGCATCACCGGTCAGCGTCGCGCCGTCGTTCGGGAGATAAGTCGGTACTTTCTTGCCGGCGAAGGCGTCGGCGATCGCGTTGACGGACTGCTGGGCCATGGTTGCGGGGTAGTAAGGGGATGAGGCAGCGACGGCGCCGCTGCGCAGCTGGTCGATGGCCCACTTTGATGCGCCCTTGTCATACAGCTTCACCTTGTCGAGCATCCCTGCGGCCTTGAGCGCCTGATAGGCGCCCTGGGTGACGTCAGAATTGGCTGCGCTGAACACGACGGTCGTGTCCGGGTTTGCCTGCAGCAGCGGGGCCAGTTTCGACTGGCCCTGGGCCAGGGAGTAGTCCGTGTCAACGACGGAGATGATGTTGAACTCCGGATGGGCCGCCTTGGCTTTTTCGATCGCGGCGTTCAGGTTCTTGGTCACACCGAAGAGCTGCGGACCGCTCAACGCGATAACGGTCTGTTTCCCTGGGTTTTCCTTGGCCATGTAATCGATGTAGCCGTCGAATACGGTCTGGCTGTCGGTGCCGCCGATGTAGTTCAGTGTTCCTGGCGTGTACTGCTCGTCCTTGATCTTCAGTGCCCTGCCACACAGGGGTACTGCGATGACGGAAACGACGATTCCTTTGGACGCGGCGGTCTTTGACATCGGGTCGCACATGATCTGGTCGTTGATCGGGTCGATGATGGCTGCATTGAACCGGCCGCTCTGCAAAGCGTTCTGGACCTGATTGAACTGAGTCGTTCCGTCCCATTTCGCATCGAAAACCGTGACGGTGGCGCCCGGGATCTTTTCGACCGCTGCCTTCACGGTGTTTGTGGATGCCTGCAGCCAGGCGTTGCTCGTTCCCGGCGCAAAGTAGGCCAGACGTATCGGGCCCTGCACTTCCACGGGCGTTCCCCCCGCATCGATGGTGACCTTCGGGCCAGCCGAGGAGGAGGACGACGACTGGGCTCCACACCCCGTGGCGAAGACAGCAACAACTGCGACAACTGCGAGAGCGGAAAGATTACGACGTTTCATGGATAACCCCTTTGTTATGTGATGACGCTGGCCCGAGCGAAGGTGCCACGTCGAGTTGGTTCCGTGATGTTTCCAAAGAGGCATCGAGATCTCGGTGGAGGCTGCATGCAAGGGAAACATCTTCATCAACTTGTATGATCGTACGACGATCTTCATATGACGTCAATCACTTGTTTTGAGATAGATCCGCTTGTTTACTGAGTATGGTTATTTTCAACATTGTGTGATCGTATGACGATAACCTGAAAGGAAATCAATGCCGAAGAAACCAGCACCACAGCAGCGCCATGTGCGGGTCCTCTCCTATGACGAAGCCAGGCTCGTCCTGGACGCCGCACTTGCCAGGGCGAAAGAGATATCGGTACCGGCAAGCGTTGCTGTTCTAGACGCCGGCAGGGAACTTTTGGCGTTTGGACGACATGACTTGGCCCCATTGCTGACCGGAGAAGTAGCGCGCGCCAAGGCCTACACCTCAGGATCGCTCCGGCAGCCATCCGGAGCTCTGCTCGAGCCCACCCGTCCCGGTGGAGACTTCTACGGCCTACAACACGGGTCGGATCACGCACTCATCACCTTCGCCGGCGGGATGCCTCTTTTCGACGGCAAGGATCTCGTGGGGTCGGTCGGGGCCAGCGGCGGTTCCGTCGAAGAAGACACGGCAATCGCACAAGCGGCAGTGGAAGCATTCGAAGGGATGGGAAAATGACGAAAACAACAGCTGGTCTTCTCACGGGGCGTCGGGTAGTGCTTACCGGAGCCGCAGCCAATATCGGCGCAGCCATTGCCGACAGGTTCGGCGAAGAAGGCGCCTCGATCGTCATTGGTGACATCGACACCGGAGCGCAGGGCACAGTGGACCGCCTCAGGGATCAAGGCGTCCAGGCCCTGTTCGTGCGCACAGATGTGTCCGACGCCGCCAGCATGGAAAACCTGTTCCACGAGGCAGCGTCGTTCCTTGGCGGCATCGACGTTATCGTCAACAACGCAGGAGTGCAGCGATCCGCGCCAATCACGGAACTCGCGGAGTCGGACTGGGACCTGCACATGGCCGTTAACGCGAAGTCGTGCTTTCTCGCGGCCAAGTACGGCATCCCCTTCCTCCGGAACTCGCCTGGAGATAAGTCCATCGTCAATATGGCATCGGCCGGTGGCATCAAGGCGCCGCCGGGACTCACCGGGTACTCCGCATCAAAAGGCGCGATCATTGCCTTCACAAAGACTCTCGCCGGTGAGCTCGGCCATGAAGGAGTCCGCGTCAACTGCGTTGCCCCGGGCTGGATAGACACCTCCTTCAACGATCCCGTTGTGGCCCACATGGGGGGCCGGGACGCGCAAGCGAAATCCATCGAAGCGAGCGTTCCGCTGCGGCGCCAAGGTACGCCCGACGAAGTGGCCGAAGCCTTCCTGTTTCTGGCCTCAAACGCATCGACGTTCGTAACAGGTCAAACTCTGATCGTCGACGGTGGATCGTCCTGACGCATCGTCCGGTGCTCGCTCTGCCAAGCCGGGGGGCGCGCTACCATCGATCAAGAGATATTGACAGACCGTACGATTGTCGTACAATTTGTTGTAACGACCGTTGCAGACTGCGACCGCTCCAATGAGTTACGAGGAGGTAACTAGTGAACTTCAATGAAGCCGATATGCAGCACAAGAAGTTGGCCTGGTCCTGCTGGGTGCCTTCCGGTGGCTGGTGTCCGTGACGGGGGTGGGCACGGCCGTCGAGCTCCACCGGCGCCCCCGGTCCACGGGCAGCGCTATCAGCTTTAACATCGCCGCCGCCGGCCCGGGACCCTCTATCGGCGCATTCCTGGCCTCCAGCACCGGCAACCTCCTCGCCCCGCCTTCTTCCAAGTCGTCATCGCCCTGATCACCCTGTGGCGTTGCGCAAGTGTCTTCCGGAGAGCAGCAAGCAGGACATTTCCAGGATGAGATCGACCGGCATGCGAAGTCGTCCGAGCCGGTCGAGGCTGACAAAATATTTGCCCAAGCGAGGATTACGAGCATGACGAACAGCGATACGTATCAAGTCAGCATTGTGAAATTCGGTACCCGATCCACGGTGAAGAGCGATGTTTACCTGAACTTTCACATCTACAAAACGGCTGATGAGCCCGTGGATATGGACTACTTCTTCTGGGTGATCCGCAACGGGCGACGTACCGTCGTCGTCGACACGGGCTTTTCCCGGCACGGCGGGGAGGTGCGGAACCGCACCTTCCTCATCGAGCCGGCGGCGGCGTTCGCGGCCTTGGGCGTGGATCCCCGAGAGGCGCCGCAAGTTGTTGTCACCCACGCGCACTATGACCACATCGGAAATCTGGATCTGTTCCCGGTATCGAACATCATCATGGCCCGCGCTGAACTGGAGTTCTGGCTCAGCAGCTTCGCCTCCCGCAAACAGTTCAAGCACTCGATAGAAACCGAGGAACTGGATTACCTGAAGCGTGCGGCGGGGGAGGGCAGGATCACCACCTTCGACGACGACTACACGGTGGCCCCCGGCATCCGCGTCTCACGGGTTGGCGGCCACACGCCTGGCCAGTCGATCGTCACGGTGCAAACCAGCGAGGGCCAAGTGGTGCTCGCCTCCGATGCCATCCACTACTACGAGGAATTCGACCAGGACATACCGTTCATGTTCGTCAACGACGTGCGGGAAATGTATGCCGGATTCGACACGATCCGGAAGCTGATGTCCACAAACGCCAGCCATCTCGTGACAGGCCACGATCCCTCCACGCTGGAGCGGTTCAGCCCCGTCAAGGCTGGCCCGCTGGCCGGACTAGCAGCAACCATCGGCAGAAAGGAAGAACAGTCATGACCATCCTGCGTTTTGACGGCAAAGTGGCCGTCGTTACCGGCGCGGCCGGCGGCCTGGGCAGAGCATCGGCCTGGCGGCTCGCTGCGGAGGGCGCACACGTCATCGTCGTCGACATCAACGCCGACGCCGCCGCCGAGGTCGCGCGATCGCTGCCCACCAGGTCTATCGCCGTGGCAGCCGATGTGGCGAACGAGGCCGACGTCCACAACTACATGCAGGAGGCGCTGGACGCCTTCGGCCGCGTGGACCTATACCACCTGAACGCCGGGATCTTCGGCAAATTCGCGGCACTGCCGGATGTCGAGGTGGAGGATTTCGACCGGGTCATGGACGTGAACGTCCGCGGGCAGTTCCTGGGCATGCGGGCGGCATTCCGGCAGTTCGCCGCGCAGGGCACCGGGGGCAACATTGCCATCACGGCGTCGATCGCAAGCCTCACGGGGGCTGCGGACCTGCTGGCTTACCACACGTCCAAACACGCCGTTGTGGGACTGGTTCATGGCGGCTCCGTCTACGGCGGTCCGCTGGGCATCCGGGTCAACGCGGTGGCGCCGGGAATCGTGCCCACCGATCTTTTCGCCGCCGCCGCAACCACCACCGGTGGCAAGAATGACATGGCGCAGCGCGCCAGCACCACCCCGCTGCGCCGGGCCGGCACCGTCGAGGAGATCGCCGGCGTCGTGGCCTTCCTGCTGAGCGATGACTCGGCGTACGTGACCGGCCAGGTGATCGCGGCCGATGGCGGAGCCTCCATTGTGAACACCGTCAGGCCCAGCGGCGGCGCCGGGGCGTGGGACACCACCAGCGTGGACGAGGCCATCTATGGCAACAACTTCCAGAGGACAGGACAATGAGCGAACTCCGTATTGGATTTATCGGCCTTGGCAACATGGGCGGCCGCATGGCCACCTGCATCACAAGGGCTGGAAAGGAAGTACTGGGCTACGACCCCGTCTCAGCAAATGTCTCGGCAGCAGGCGCCACGTCCGCCGGAAGCGCGGCGGACGTGGCGGACGACTCGGACATTATCCTCCTCTCCCTGCCCAAGAGTGCGGTCGTGGAGGCCGTGTTGCTCGGCAACGGGGGCGTCCTGGATCACCTCCGAGACGGGCAGATCGTCGTGGACCTGAGCACCTCCGCCCCCGGCTCCACTCGCATGATTGCCGGAAAAGTCGCCGCGGTCGGCGCGAGCTACCTGGACGCCGGCATCTCCGGTGGAGCGGTCGCCGCAGAAAAAGGCGAATTGGTCCTGATGGTGGGCGGTGAAGAGATCGTCCTTGATCGTGTACGGCCGACGCTGGAACTCTTCTCCAGTAGAATCTTCTACACCGGAGCATCAGGGGCGGGCCACACGACCAAGCTCATCAACAACTTCCTGAACGCCATCACCTTGTCGGCCACGGCGGAAGCAATGGTTGCCGGTAAGAAGGCCGGCCTGGACCTCGAGGTGCTGCTGGATGTCATCAACAACAGCTCAGGGGTCAGTTTCGCGTCGCTGAATAGGTTCCCGAAGATCATCAAGGGGGACTACCTCAGGGGCGGCCTCACCAACGCCCTGATGATGAAGGACGTGCTGGCTTACGTGGAACTGGCAGGGGACCTCGGCGTGGCAAGTCCCAATTCCGCCGGTCCGCTGGCGAGCTTCGGTCTGGCCAACGCCCTCGGCTACTCCGATCAGATCAGCAACACAGTGGTCGACGCCATCGGTGACGTGTCCGGCGGCGTCCGGCTCTTCGACCCGGCTCCGGCCGGCCGTCATGCGCCCGAAGAGCCCCACTCAGCGCAGGAGCGGCCATGAGGATCATCAACGGACCTGGGCAGGATGGCACGGCAGGCAAGGCCGGTTCGCAGTTCAGCGGCACCGCTTTCCCGTACCTAACGATGGCGTCCACGGATGGCGTCACGATCAACACCGTCAACTTCACCCCCGGCGCCAGAACGTACTGGCACCACCACGAAAACGGCCAAATCCTCCAGATCCTTGCCGGGCGCGGTCTCATCCATGCAGACGGCGAGGACAATCCCCGTGTGCTCAACGCCGGCGATACCGTGTGGTGCCCGCCGGGGGAACGCCACTGGCACGGGGCTGCAACAGACTCGTTCATGACGCACACGGCAGTTTCCCTTGGCCTGACCCATTGGGCCGAACCGGTCGAAGAATCCGACTACACCAAAACCCCAGAGCTCCGGAAGGAATAACCATGCACCCCAACGAAACCCACGCCAGAACGTACGAAGAGGGACTGGCCACCCGCAAGGAGGTGCTTGGCGCGAGCCACGTGGAACGCTCCCTCGGGCAGGTGTCCGAGTTCAGCCGTCCGATCCAAGAACTTGTCACCGAGTACTGCTGGGGCGCCGTCTGGAACCGTGAAGGCCTGGACCGCCGCAGCCGCAGCATGATCAACCTGGCAATGCTCACCGCCCTGAACCGCTCCCACGAACTTGGGGTCCACGTCCGCGGCGCCATCAACAACGGCGTCACGGAACAGGAAATCCAGGAAATACTTATGCAGACTGCCATCTACGTCGGCGTCCCGGCGGCCCTGGAATCCTTCCGGGTGGCAGAGAAGGTGCTGAACGAACTCAGGGTTAGTGAGACGCCATGACCACAATTGCCTTCATCGGTCTGGGGAACATGGGCTCGCCGATGGCGCAGCGCCTGCTGGCCGCCGGCCACAGGGTCAGGGGCTTCGACCTTTCCGAGGATGCTAAAGCCAGACTCACGACCGCAGGAGGAGCCAGCTTCGGATCACCGGCAGAAGCCGTCTCCGGAGCAACCGTCGTGATCTTGATGCTGCCAAACTCCGATGTCGTCGAAAGCGTCATCACCAGCCCCGAAGTGACAGCCGCGCTGGCCGTTAACACCCTGGTGATCGACATGGGCTCCAGCGAACCAATGCGCAGCAAGGATCTGGAACAGCGGCTAAGGACACACAACATCCGATTCGTCGACGCCCCTGTATCCGGTGGCGTGATAGGTGCCGAGAACGGCACGCTCACCGTCATGGCCGGCGGCGACGAGCAGGACCTTGCGGAAGCTGGCGACGTGCTGGATGTCTTTGGAACAGTCAAGCGGGCAGGCCAAGTCGGAGCGGGACACGCTGCAAAGGCCCTGAACAACCTCATGTCGGCAACCCACCTGCTCGTGAGTAGCGAAGCCATCCTGGCCGGGCAGAGTTTCGGGGTGGAACCGGAGCTGCTGCTGCAGATCGTCAACGGGTCCAGCGGCAAAAGCGGTTCGACAGAGAACAAATGGCCCAACTTCATCCTGCCAAGGAGCTACAACTCCGGATTCACCCTGAGACTGATGCTCAAGGACATGAAGATCGCCATAGATCTCGCGGACCAGGTGCATGCAGCCTCGCGGCTCAGCCATGCGGCAGTGAAGCTTTGGGAAGAAGCGGCCGAAGCCCTGCCGGAGAGTGCCGACCACACAGAAATCGCCCGCTGGGTGGCTGAGACTTCACAAGAGCCAGCAGCCAGCCACGGGTAACATGGCTCAATTTCACACGCAGGAAGAAGGAAGACGATGAACGGTCCCAACTCGTTGGCCGAAACCTGGACGTCGGAGCCGCTCGGGCGCGTCGCTGCCCCGGTCCGTGAGCAGGTGGCGGACCGCTTGCGGGCAGCGATCACCGGTCTGAAGCTCCAACCCGGGCAACGTCTGGTGGAGCGCGAACTCATGGAACAGCTCGGCGTCTCCCGGACCACGATCCGGGAAGCGATCCGGGAGCTTTCTTCCGAGGGACTGGTGACGGTGGTACCCCAAAAGGGCGCTGTCGTCAGCCGGCCTACGCGGTCTGAGTCTGAAGACCTCTATGAGGTGCGCGGGGCTCTGGAGTCCATGATTGTGCTGCGGTTCATCGAACGCGCAACCGACTCTGAAATCGAACTGCTGCAGGCGGCCGTAGCCCACTACCGTTCCGAAACCGAGCAGCACATCGACGACATGCAGGTGATTCTCACGGCCAAGGATGGGATCTACGCTGTCCTGATCGCAGGGGCCCGCAGCCAGCCGCTCCGCCAGCTCATCGAGCAGATTCAGGCCCGGGTGCACGTGCTCCGAGCCACATCGCTGTCCCGCCCGGGACGCGCGATCGAAGCCGTAGTGGAGATGGAAGCGATCGTCGCGGCCATTGTCAAACACGATGCTCCCCTCGCTACGGCGCTCTACACGGCACACATCCGACGAGCCGCGCGCACCGCACTTGCGGCTTTCGACGATTAGCGACAACTGCTCTTTCACCCTGCATATCGACTATCTCCTGGCACGCCATGCCCTCAGCGTTGCCGGTTGGCAAGTGATTACCGAAGCCGGCCCAGACCTTAGTAAGGAAGACCTGTGGATTTAACCCCCCGACAGCAGGAAGTCAAACAGAACTTTATCGACGTCCGTGGCTCCTGGAGCCATTCATGGGAGGCCATCCTGGCTCTCAGCCCCGAGTTCCTGTCCGGTTACCTCTCCCTCTCATCCGTGCCGTGGACAAAGAACAGGCTAGAGGACAAGATCAAGGAGTTCATCTACATCGCCGTGGACAGCGCCGCTACCCACATGTATCTGCCGGGGGTGCGTCAACACGTCAAGGCAGCATTGAGGCTTGGCGCCTCCTCAGCGGAAATCATGGAGGTCGTGGAACTGGCCAGCACCCTGGGCGTGCACGCTATGAACGTCGGCGTGCCGATTCTCTGTGAAGTGCTGGACGAATCCGGCATGCGGCCCGCGAAGCGGCCGCCCACTGAGGACCAGGAGAAAGTGAAGAAGGAATTCACCCAAAACCGCGGCTGCTCGAACAAGACCTGGGACGACATTCTGGAACTGGATCCAGAATACGTTGAAGCATACGCGGAGTTCTCCTCGGCCTCCTGGAAGTACGGGCCCTTGGCGCCCAAGGTCAAAGAATTCATTTACATCGCGTGTGATACCGCTGCCACACATCTTTACGAACGCGGAACCAAGCTGCACATGGAAAACGCCCTGCACTACGGCGCCACAGTGGAGGAGATCATCGAAGTGCTTGAGATAGCCAGCGTTATCGGTATCCACGCCGCCACGACCGCCGCCCCCATCATCCTTGAAGAAATCGCCGCATTCGAAGCAGAAAAGACCGCATCATGAACACACAACCCACCGTTACTGCGGAACGCGAGAGCGCCATGCTGGCCACTGTTCCCACCGGTCTGCTGATCGACGGACACTGGCGTCCAGCCGCGTCCGGGAAGACCTTCGACATCGAGGACCCGGCTACGGGCAAAGTGCTGCTTAGCATCGCAGATGCCGGACCCGAAGATGCCGCCTCGGCCTTGGATGCCGCGGCGTCGGCGCAGGATTCCTGGGCAAAGGTCTCCCCGCGTGAACGCGGGGAGATTCTTCGAAGGGCCTTTGAGATAGTCACGGCCCGCGCGGAGGATTTCGCGCTGCTGATGACCCTTGAGATGGGAAAGCCGTTGGAAGAGGCCCGCGGCGAGGTGACCTACGGGGCGGAGTTCCTGCGCTGGTTCTCCGAGGAAGCCGTCCGTGCATTCGGCCGATACTCGGTGTCCCCGGACGGGAAGTCCCGGATGTTGGTGACCAAGAAGCCGGTGGGCCCCTGCCTCCTGATCACGCCGTGGAACTTCCCGCTGGCCATGGCGACCCGCAAGATCGCCCCCGCGGTCGCCGCCGGCTGCACCATGGTGCTCAAATCTGCCAACCTGACTCCGCTGACCTCGCAGCTCTTCGCCGCCGTGATGGTCGAAGCCGGGCTGCCGGCCGGTGTGTTGAACGTGATCCCGACGTCCACCGCGGGTGCCACCACGGGCCCGCTGATCAAGGATTCCCGATTACGCAAGCTCTCCTTCACCGGTTCCACAGAGGTCGGCCGCCGGCTGCTCGCCGACGCCTCCGAGACTGTCCTGCGGACCTCGATGGAGCTCGGCGGCAACGCCCCGTTCGTGGTGTTCGAGGACGCCGACGTTGACGCCGCCGTCGCAGGTGCGATGCTAGCCAAACTGCGGAACATGGGCGAGGCCTGCACCGCAGCGAATCGCTTCATCGTCCATGAGTCTGTGGCACAGGAGTTCGCGAAGAAGTTCGCAGCGAAGATGGCGGAGATGACCACCGCTCGCGGCACCCAAGCCGAGTCCAAGGTCGGTCCGCTGATAGATGCCAAGAGCCGGGACAAGGTCCACGAACTCGTGACCGACGCTGTGCGCGATGGTGCCGTCTTAATCATGGGCGGGGCACCGGTGGAGGGTCCGGGCTACTTCTACCAGCCCACCCTCCTCCTCGATGTACGCGAGGGCACCCGGATCCTCTCCGAGGAGATTTTCGGGCCCGTCGCGCCGATCATCACCTTCGTCACCGAAGATGAGGCCGTGCGCCTGGCAAACAACACCGACTACGGCCTCGTGGCCTACGTCTTCACGAAGGACCTCAACCGGGGCCTCCGGATGGGCGAACGCCTCGAGACCGGCATGCTCGGCCTGAACGCTGGAGTGATCTCCAACGCAGCTGCACCGTTCGGCGGCGTCAAGCAGTCCGGCCTGGGCCGCGAAGGCGGCCTCGAAGGCATCGAGGAATACCTCTACACCCAGTACATCGGCATCGCCGACCCATACGCCAGCTAACGCTGCCGGACCGCGCAGGCCCCGCGCCGGGTGCCTTCCTTTGGCTGAATGGAGCACCCCAATCGACAGTCGTTATCGAAATGCATGTGGACTGCCCCGCCAACATCCAAGACCGGCCAAGAAGGCGATAAAACGCGGCCCAGGGCATCCTGGGGTTGCCGTAGTATCCGGGAAGGATCGGGCGGATTGGCTTTGCGGGCTGCTGAGTAAGGCCCGGCGCCCGCTCGGACCTGGCCACTGCCATGTTCGCGGCTGATGCAAATACGGCGGCATAGATCACTCCCCTGGTTTTGCGGGCAAGTCCACCGGGGTACCCTGTGATTCGTGATCGCTCGCTTTCGTTTTCGGATGCCATTTCGGATGTTTGTGCCGGCCAGTCTTGGGGATGGGGTGCCTGTTGAGTCGCAGTCGGGCGACTACAAGGTCCGGATCTACCCGCCTTATCGATCAATGTTGCCGTGGGACCCTGAGACCGCTGAGATCGCGGTCCTGGATGCCGCCCGACTGCTTGATCGTGACCTGACCGTCGTAGCCGATCCGGAATCGTTGTTGAACGGGGAGCCCTGCATCGAATGTGACGCCATGCAAATCGACTTCGTCGCAGACGATTTCGACCGCCGACCGGGTCCCCGAGAGGACCCGCCCACCGAGCTTGCTAGCGAGCTTCTCAATAACTGGATCTCGCGCCTACGCCTGATCGCTGGAACTGGCTGGATCCCCCGCATAGCCGCTGGGCCTTTCACCGCACGGATGGACTATCTGCACGATGACGGATCAGAGCTGGACCCCGATCCGGATCTTTATCGGAGGCGGCAGTTCGGGTCTGGGAGCTTTAACGCCGTTGCGCTGACTCCCGGCCTGTGGGCAGCGGTCGGAAACCTTCCTTTGAGCTACGAGGTCTCAGCGTCCGAAGAACTGTTTCTCGATGCTCAAGCTCTCGCAGCCCAACAAGTTGGACCTGCGCTGGTTCTTGCCTTTACCGCTCTGGAGACGCGGATGACGATGGCGCTAGACATCCTGGCTCGGATGCACACGGTCCATCCATCCGTCTGGGAGTGGGTGAGCAACCGTCGTATATCGACGGCTGAGCTATTCATTTCCCTTCCGCTCGCGGTCGCCCAACGCTCATTAAAGGAGGAGGCCCGTCTGTGGGAGGGCTTCCAGAAGCTTCGGAAGGCGCGGAACACGTTCGCGCACGAAGGGAAGGCCCCCGTGGACGCAGTTGAGGGTGCACGTCTGGTTGGTTTGACGCGGGAAATTCTGGACTGGATTGACGGTCTCCTGCCGCCGACGGCGCAGCGTCCCCGGTATGACGGCTCGGCGGATCAGTTTCAGCGTGTGATGCTGTTCGCCACGCCCATGGCGGTTTCGGACGCGGGTGACCCTCCTGCTGACGGCGGAGCACAACCGTAGGTGATGTCGGGCCTTACTCAGCAGCCCGCAAAGCCAATCCGCCCGATCCTTCCCGGATGCTACGGCGACCCCTAGTCACGCTCCCGACCGTCAGGCTTCACGCTTGGGCCGTCAACTGGCCTATTTGATTTTCCTTCGACCGAGGCCCCATCCAGGCGCCAATGGTCCTCCATCTGCGAATAAGCTCCACAGCGCCTGCGGGATCCGTCGCCACAAACTGCCTTCCGAGGTCACCCTTGCTCATGAGGACACCGTGAGACACACATCTGCTGGACACGTCTCATGCCGAACTATCTCGCATATCCGATGAGTGCCATACTGCAAGTGTCACATAACTCGTCCAAGTAGTCTGCTAAATTGACATTGATTAAGTTACGGATTAAGTGACGCGAGTTTCTCGCCTGGGAGCCCTTTCTTCGATGTGTCCGCAAACGACCGTTATCGGACGCGGCACCAATGGTCTGTCCCTGGCTTTGTAGACAATGTCGCATGGTGGTTTCGACGGGACTTCTGGGGCCGCCGCCGCAACTCGGCCTTGGCGGGGCGATACCTTCACACAAGAGGGCAGGTGCCATTCTCGCTGTGGCAATGAAGTGGGTTCAACATGAGCAGACCTTTTGCTGAGCTCGGCATCGGTCCTGGAATCGAGATCGTGGCGTCCCAAGTCCTGCCCACTTACCCCGTGGTGACCGACGACTTTGCCCGCTCGTGGCACAAGGGATTCGAGAAGCTCGGCTTTCCACTGATCCGGATCCAAAGCGCCAAACCGGAGTTGCTCCGGCGACTGCTCCCGGTTGCCGAGCGCCTCGAGCTGAAGCTGGCGTACGAGATTCATGCGCCGCTAGGGCCGAACGCACCCGAGATCATGAAGGTTCGGGATGTCTACGAAGAACTCGACTCTCCGCTTCTCGGGTTCGTCGCGGACTTCTCGTCAACCATGCGCAGCATTTCTCCAATACTGCTGCGCGCGGTTCGGCGCGCTGGGCTGGACAACGCGGCCATTGAGCAATTGCAATCCATCTGGGCCACGGATGCCCCCATGCGCGAGCGGCAGGAACAGTTCATCGGCTATCTGCGAGGACGCGACTTTGATCCTGTCCGGCTTGGCTCGTTCGCCCACCTGGCGTTCAACATGCACGGCCATGTCGCCGAGCTCGGCGAAGTGGACCCGCCGCTGCTGGTGCGCAAGCAGCATGACCTCATTCGTCGTAGCCTGCGTGCGGCCCTCGCGTCAGCTTGATCCTGCAACCGTGAGGCGTGACGCTCGGCCGATGATCCCGGCCGGGCGTCACAGTGTTTAAGGCAATTCCTTCGCCGAGGCGCCCGCCGCCACGATTACAGCGGCCTCCGCAAAGAGACCGCGCATCCACTCATGTTCCGAATCGCGATTGTGCACCGGGTGCCACCAAAGTGCGTTGACCAGCGGTGTAGCGCTGAACGGCAACGGCAGGACCCGCACTCCGTCCAGTCTCAGGGCAAAAGGTGTCAGAGCTGCCTGGATCAGTGCGATCCGGTTGGTTCCGACGACAAAATGGGGAAGGGACTGGAAGCTCTCAACAACCACTTCAACGCGAGGCTCAATGCCCAGTTGCTGGATCTGGCGCTCCGCGGAGGTGAATGCAGAGCGTGATTGGTAGGACATGACCCACGGCAGTTCGGCGATGTTTTCCATCGTGATCTGATCGCCGACGGCCTCGTTGGACGAGGAGACAACGGCCACCCAGTCGTCCCTCCATAGGTCCAGGTAGGGCAGTCCGGTGAGGAAACCGTGGGGGATCACCATCCCGTCCACCGAGCGGAGGCGGTTGACTGCGTCCTCGACGATGATTGGGTTGTGGAGCATGAATCTGAACCGGACTCCGGGGGCACGCTCGGTCGCGAGTTCAGAGGCGACCCTGCCGATGGTGGTGAAGCCGTAGTCGGAACCGTAGATGGAGAACTCGCGTTCTGACTCGCTGGGCTCCCATGTTGCCTGGCTTTCGAAAACGCGTCGGGCGGCCTCGAGGGCGGTGGTGGTGTGCCCGGCGAGGCGCAGAGCGAAAGGTGTCAGCTCGTAGGTGTTGCCGCGGCGTGCCAGGATGGGGTCGCCAAAGTGGGACCGGAGGCGTGCTAGTGAGGCGCTGAGCGCAGGCTGGCTCAAATGGAGCCGTTCGGCGGCCCTGGTGACGCTCCGCTCCGTGATGAGGGCGTCCAGCGAAATGAGGAGATTGAGGTCGAGCCGGGAAAGCAGCGCATGTTTGGTCACGACGAAACGATCCTTCGGAAAGCAAGTTAGTCAGTTTCAGCGTATCAGCGGTATCGATAGCGTCGGCGGTGCTCATCACATCGCCCGATGAAATTGTCGGCCGCTTGGCCCTATAGCGCTGTGCCAGTTGTTCCGCTTCTGCAAACCTCCGTGCAACTTATGTCGAGTATCGCCAATACTTATGTGCTTTTTATGCACATGTCCCGCATACTGGGTAGTGACCGGGGTCACGACCCCCGAAGTTTCGACAAAGAAGTCAGAAAGGCTGGACATGACACAGCACCGTCGCTTTCCGGGCCTGAAGGCCGGCGCCCTCGCCGTCCCCACGGTCGCAGCCCTCATCCTTACCGGATGCTCGGCCTCCACCGGCGGCACCACCAGTGCGGGAGGATCGCAAGAGATTTCCCTGGCATTCGCTACCTCCAACAATATTGAGAGTCCGTACCAGAAGCTGGGCGAGCAGTATATGAAGTCCCACCCGAACGTGAAGATCACGTTCAATCCGCTGCCCAATGATTCATACGACCAGACCCTGCGGACACAGCTGCAGGCGGGCAACGCCTCGGACGTGATGGTCACCTCGCCGGGGTCCGGGACGGGCCGGAGCATACTGCCATTAACCCAAGCGGGGTTCCTGGAACCGCTCGATGATGCCGCCAAGAAGCTCGTTCCGGTTGGAAGTGAATCTCTCTTTGGCGCCGACGGAAAGGTTTACGGTCAGGCTCCGGAAATCACCGTCGTCGGACTGGTAACAAACGAAACCGCCTCCAAGGCCGCCGGCGTCTCCGAATTCCCCGCCGATTGGGCCGCGTTTGAAAAAGAATGCTCGTCCGTTGCCTCGACCGGTAAGTCGGTCTTGGCGGTTGCCGGCTCAGCTGCACCGAACACGGGATTGATGGCGATGACCCTCGCGGCAACCCGCGTGTACGCCGTAGACCCGAAGTGGAACGAAAAGCGTGCTGCCAATCAGACGACGTTCGCCGGCAGCGAGGGTTGGAAGAGTGCTCTTCAGGCGGTTGTGAAGATGAACAATGCAGGTTGCTTCCAGAAAGGCGTAGCCGGTGGCGGCTTCGACGCCATCACCAAAGGCCTGGCCAGCGGAACCTCCTTGGCCGCTTTCGTCCCCGGTCCGTCTTGGCTGCAGTTGAAGACGGCGGCCAAGGACGCCGACTTCGTGGTCAGGGCCTTCCCGCCTGCATCGAGCTCTGACAAAGGCTTCGTCTTCGCAAGTGCCAACTACACGTTCTCCATCAACGCAGCATCCAAGAACAAGCAGGCCGCGAAAGACTTCCTCGACTGGGCCGCCCAACCCGAGCAGACTAAGTCATTCGCCGAAATCGACGGTGCCCTTCCCGTGAGCGGAATGGACAGCTACGACTTCTCGTCCAGCGCCTACAAGAATGTCGGCGATCTCCTGAAAAACGGCAAATATGGTCCTCTCCCGAACACGCAATGGCCTAACTCATCCGTCTACGATGCACTGTCAACTGGAGTCCAGGGCCTGATTACGGGCCAGAAGTCAGTTGACGATGTCCTCAAGGCGATGGATAGCGCCTGGGGATAGTGGCCAGTTCCAACAATCTAGGTTCCGATGACTCAATGGGACAAGCAAGGAATATCATGACTGCGACGATGCAATCGAAAACCGAAGCAGCCAGTGCGCCCCGGCGAGGCAGGCGCGTCCCGGGGATGGGCGGAAAAGCCCGTCCCCGGGGCGGAGCCCTGCAGTTGGGCCACTGGTGGTGGGCGCTCCCCGGCGTGGTCCTCGTTTTCGCCATACATTATGTGGCAACGGGGATCGGCGGCTTCTTTGCCTTCACCAACTGGACCGGCATCGGCTCGTTCCGGATGGTTGGGTGGGAGAACTTTGCTGCCATCTTCAGGGATCCGACGAAGGTTGGCGCCCTTGTCAATACTTTGTTCCTGGCCTTTGGCTCGGTTTTCCTGAGCAACGTCGCGGGCCTTGCCTTGGCGCTCGGCCTGAATCGGGTCCTGAAAACGCGCTACGTTCTGCGGACGCTCTTCTTTATGCCCGTGGTGCTCAGTCCGCTCGCGACGGCCTACATCTGGAAGTACATCTTCGATTTCGACGGACCGATCAATGTTTTCCTCAACTCCATCGGCGCGGGCGACTTGGCAAAGCCTTGGCTTGCGGATCCCACCTGGGCGGTCTGGACGGTTCTGGTCGTACTGGTGTGGGGCACTACAGGCATAACGATGGTGATCTACATGGCAGGTCTGACCGGCGTCCCGGTGGAAATCGAAGAGGCAGCTGCGATTGACGGCGCAAACCTGTGGCAACGTTTCTCGAACGTGACCCTTCCGGCGATTCGCCCGGCGCTGGCCATTGCCACAACGTTGGGCATTGTGCAGGGTCTCCGGGTGTTTGATCCAATCATGGCCCTGACGGGCGGCGGACCGGCAGGTGCGACTGAAACGCTTGCCACACAGGTCTACAAACAGGCGTTTGCCCTCGGCAACTTCGGTGCGGGCGCCGCCCTCGCCCTAGTTCTCGCGCTCATCATCCTGATTTTTGCAGTCATCCAGCAGCGGCTGACGCAATCGAAATCCGAGGACTGAAGAATGTTCCGCTACACCAAACTGTCCCTGCTCCGCGAAATCGGTCTTTGGGCGCTGGCCCTGATCTTCCTGTCGCCGTTCTACTTCCTCATCACGACGGCATTGAAGTCCGACGGCGAGAGCTACACGACCTCACCCCTGGCCCCGCCGTCGAGCCCTGACTTCAGCAATTTCGAGGCGGTATTAACAGCGCAGGGTAACTCAAACGTCGTCTTGGGCCTCGTCAACAGTATCGTGATCACCGCCGGCAGCATCGTCGGACTGGTGCTCCTGGGGTCGATCACAGGGTATGTGATCTCGCGAAGCACCCGACGGTGGAGCAAGGCAGCCTACTACCTCTTCCTGGTTGCCATCATCCTTCCTGGCCAACTGGGTGCCGTGCCGTTGTATATGGGTGCGCGTGCAGTGGGCCTGACGGGTTCAGCGTGGGGTTTGATCGTCCTTTACACGGGAATGCTCCTGCCGCTTGCAATCTTCCTCTACGCAGGCTTTTTCCGTGGACTGGGCATTGAATACGAAGAGGCGGCAACGATTGACGGCGCCAGCAGAACCCAGATTTTTTCCCGGATTGTGCTGCCTATGATGGCCCCGGCTACTGGAACGGTAGCCATTTTCGCCGGCCTCATCGTGTGGAACGACTTCTTCACGTCGCTGATCTTCCTTGGCGGCTCGGCGAACCAGACGCTGCCGGTGGCGATGTACTACTTCATCGGTTCCCTTGTGTCTAAGTGGAATTCGATCTTCGCCATCGTGATCGTGTCGATGATCCCCATCCTTGCGTTCTACCTCTTCGCGCAGAAGAAGTTCATCCAGGGTTTTGCCGGCGGCCTGAAGGGCTGATCGCCGCAATGACCGACAACCGCGCGGCATTCGAGCGCTTCGTGGAGCTCTTCTACACCCGGAAACGGGTGCGGGAGGCCTTCGACTACCTCGTCGCCAATGAGTACCGGCAGCACAACCCGACTATTGCTGTGCATGTGCGGGCGTCCGGACCAGGTCGCCCGGACGCCCGCGGTAGCCGACATCTACCGCTTCGAAAACGGACGGATCGTTGAGCACTGGGATGTGCTCCAACAGGTACCGGAGCATTCCGTCCACAACCATCCCATGTTTTAACTAACCCCTCGATCTCCCGGGAGACACGCATGTTCCAACTTGCGCCTAATATCGACCTTTTATTCACAGAAGCAGGCGAAAGTGCCGCAGAACGGGTCCGTGCCGCCGCTGCCGCAGGCTTCGACGCGGTAGAGATGTGGGGCCCCGCCGGCAAGGACATTTCGGCCCTTAAAGCCGCCTTGGAGGAAACCGGGGTCCAACTCATGGCCCAGCTGGCAGAGCCGCGCATGCAGTTCATGATCCCGCCGCGCGACCACGCACCTTTTTTCGCCGGCCTGGATGCGGGGGTTGAGGTGGCGCACAAGCTGGGCTGCCCCCGCATCGTCGTGGGAAGCGGCACGGGATTCGGCGGCCGCAAGCGGCAGGACCAGCTCGACGATCTGATTGAGATCTTTACCCGGGGTGTGGCGCACATCGAGGGCTCTGGTGTCACGCTGGTCCTTGAGCCGGTGAATGTCAGGGTGGACCACCCCGGAGCACTGCTTGACCGGACGTCCGAGGCTGCCTATATCGCCCGGGGCGTGAACTCGCCTGACTTCGGCATTCTCTACGACCTGTACCACTCGACCGTGGAGGGCGAGGATGTCGCCGCCGAGCTCGCCAACGCGGGCGAGCTGATCCGCTATGTGCAGATCGCCGACGCTCCTGGGCGGGGCGAGCCCGGTTCAGGTTCGATCGATTGGCAGGCGCGTCTGGGCGAGCTGCGCGCGAGCGGCTACGAGGGCCCGGTCGGGTTGGAGTACTACCCGACGATCGAATCCGCCAAGTCGGTAAAGCTCATTCAAGAACTGGCGGCCGGGTCGTGAGCCACAACCGGTACCCCGCCGCCGTCGACGTAGCCATTGTCGGAAGCGGCCCGACGGCGTCGGCCTATGCGCGGATCCTCAGCGAAGAAGCGCCGGGCGTCACGATCGCCATGTTCGAAGTGGGTCCGACGGTCAGCAATCCGCCCGGCGCACACGTGAAGAACATCGAGGATCCGGAGCGCCGCAGCCACGCGCAGCGCGCCTCCGAAGGGCCCGGCGCCGGCTCGCAAACGGTGAACTCGCCGGGAGCCGTCAAAAGCGGTGACCGCTTGGCCCGTCCGGGCACCTTCCTGCTGCCGGACGGCTACGCCTTCCCGGACGAGGACGGCCTTCCGGTCGGGGCTATGTCCAGCAACGTCGGCGGCATGGCAGCTCACTGGACTGCTGCCTGCCCGCGTCCTGGCGGTCGGGAGCGCATCGCGTTCCTCCCCGACCTGGAACACCTTCTGGACGAAGCGGACCGCTTGCTGGGCGTCACGTCCCACGCCTTTGACGGCGCGCCGTTCTCGAATCTGGTCCGTGAGCGACTCGCCTCCGCGGTGGATGAAGGCCGCGGCCCGGCATTCCGAGTCAAGCCGATGCCCCTCGCCGTGCACCGGCGGGAGGATGGGTGCCTTGTTTGGTCCGGTGCCGACGTCGTCCTGGGTGATGTGACCCGCGCAAACCCTCGCTTTGAACTCTTTGACGAGTCGTTGGTGACGCGCGTGGTGCTCGACGACGGCAGGGCAGTTGGCGTCGAAGTCAAGAGCCGCCGCACAGGAGAGATCCACCCAGTGGCCGCCCGCTATGTTGTGGTGGGGGCTGATGCTCTGCGCACTCCGCAGCTGTTGTGGGCCTCGGGGATCAGGCCTGACGCGCTTGGACGTTACCTCAATGACCAGGCCCAGGTGGTGTTCGCCAGCAGGCTGCGTGACGTGAAGGCCGAAGATGGACAAATGGCAGCCAACGGCGCGCTCAGCCAGCAGAGCGGCGTGGCCTGGGTCCCTTACACGGACGAGATGCCTTTCCACGGCCAGATTATGCAGCTGGACGCCTCTCCTGTTCCGCTTGCTGAGGATGATCCTGTGATCCCCGGATCCATCGTGGGACTGGGCTTGTTCTGCGCCAAGGACCTCCAGCGCGAGGACCGCGTGGCGTTCGACGACGACACGCTGGATGCGTACGGAATGCCCGCCATGCGGATCCATTACCGCTTGACGGACCGCGACCATGAGGTACTCGAGCGCGCGAAGCAGGAAATTGTCCGCCTGGGCAACGCAGTGGGTGAGCCGCTCGACGAGAGCCCGTTCATCCTGCCGCCGGGGGCATCGCTGCACTACCAGGGCACCGCCCGGATGGGCGCTACCGACGACGGCGAGAGCGTGTGCTCTCCCGACGGTCAGGTCTGGCAGGTCCCCGGCCTCTTCGTCGCCGGCAACGGCGTCATCCCCACGTCCACAGCGTGCAATCCCACGTTGACCGCGGTGGCCCTTGCCGTCCGTGGCGCCCGTAAGATCGCCGAAGAATTGAGCACTCCTTTACTTATGTCAGAATCAGACAATAGAATGAGTAAATAATGAAGAAGTGGCCATTGAGCACATTTCCGCGCAAGGCACAGACAAGGAGGTCTCGATGATTGCCGACCGCATGATCGAGCAGGGAACATTCACCACACAGGGCGGCCGTACCGCCGTCGAGGTCCGCATCCCGTGGTATCGCGCCCTGCCGGGCTCGTGCATCGCCGGAGCATCGCTGACGGTCGACGGCGTCAGCGCCCCCGAGGATTCGCTGCGCTGGACCATGAACAACCGCACCTTCAGCTTCGAGGAACTTGTTGAGGAGACCGCTGAATGGTGGTTCCCCCTGGACTCGGCTGTCCTGTCCGGTGACCTGTCCCTGGCGGATGACGGGGCCGAGCACGAGGTTCGCGTGGATCTCAAGCTCTACATCCCGTACATCATCACAGACCACGGCGTGCTTCACATCGAAGAGCACGACACCAAGACCATGAAGGTGGCACAGCGATGACCAGCCTCGGCACGCCGATTCAGGGCGTCACCCTTTACAGCTTCACCCGCGCCTTCCACGCCCGGCAGTACGACCTCGATGGACTCATCCGCAAGGTGGCGGACGAAGGCTTTGGCCCGGGCCTTGAAGTCATTGGATTCTCGAGCCTTCGCGGTTTCCCTGACCAGATCGACGACGCCTTCGTTGGCCGGTTCCGCGACCTGGTTTCCGAAGTGGACCTGGTCCCCACCTCACTGGCCGTGAATGTGGATACCGGCATCCGCCGGGACCGCCTCATGAACCATGACGAGCTCGTCGAGTACATGCGGCGCCAGATCGAAGTCGCCGCCAGGCTCGGCTTCCCGATCGCCCGCGTGCAGATCTCGCTCACCCCCGACGCCATGGAAAGCCTGCTGCCCGTGGCCGAGAAGTATGGCGTAACCCTTGCGCTCGAAGTCCACGCAGACCAGCACGGGACCCACGAACGGATCCTCGACCTTCGCGACCGATACGAGAAACTCGGTTCGCCCCTGCTCGGTTTCACCGCCGACTGGGGTGCCACCGTCAGCGGCTTTGCACCCTCGCTGCTGGAGGCCTACCGCCGTCGCGGAGCTTCCGAGGAACTGCTCCGACAGGTGGTGGAGATGTGGAACGGCTTCTATGCCGAAGGACCCCCCAACACCCAAAAGGCCCACGGTGAGCGCTTCGGTGCGTTCATTGGGCTGGCTGCGCGCAACGGCCGACCAGACCTTGGCATTGACTTCGCCATCAACGGAACAGGGCTCTTCGGTCCTGCGCCCGTCGACACCTGGCTGGAAATCATGCCGTGGGTTCGTCACGTCCATGGCAAGTTCTTCGGCATCGACGAGAACGGCGAGGAGCCCTCGGTTCCGGTGCGTGACCTCGTCCGACAACTGGTAGAGAACGGATACTCGGGTGCGATCTCCAGTGAATACGAAGGCTGGCACTGGAACAACTGGCAGGATCCGTTCGACATCATCCGCGGCGAGCAAGCCGTTCAGCGGTCAGCCGCGGCCAACGCCGGTTCGACGATGATCACCGACGCGTCAGAAGCCCGCCGCATCCTCAACAGCTACCTTGCCCAGCCCGTTCGCGGCTGAAAAAGAAGGGACAAAACCGACATGTCAGAAGGCATCGCTGGCTCGGGCATCGAGCTTGGCATCACCCTCTACTCTCTCACCTCTGAATTCGCCGCCGGACTCTACACGCCGGAGACGCTGATCAAGGCCGTCGCCGATGAGGGCCTGGGTCCCGGGGTGGAGTTCAACATCGCACAGATGCTTCGCACCTACCCCGACGTCGACGACGACTTCGTGCGCCTGTGGCGCGACAGCCTGGACCGTTACGGTTTGACGCCCAGCGCCGTGGGCACCAATCTGGACATGGGCCGCCGCAGAGACCGCGACATGACGCCCGACGAGGAGTACGAATTTTTCGCGGCGCAGTTGCGGACGGCCAACAAGCTCGGCTTTCACCGGGTGGTGATCCGCTCGGCGGGCAAGGAATTGCTCCGGAGTCTGCTTCCTCTGGCCGAACAGTACGACCAGAAGCTCGGCTACGAGATTCACGCACCCTCGGGTCCGAACGACCCGAAGATCCTGCAGATCCGGGAAATGTACGAAGAGCTCGGAAGCGACCGGCTGGGCTTCACTGCCGACTTCAGCTCCACCATGCACAGCCTTTCACCCACACTGTTCCGCACCCTGACGCAGATGGGGCTGCCCGAGGAGCACTTCGCGGTCATGCAGGAGGTCTGGCGCAAACCGCTGCCCATGCAGGAGCGGAACCAGGAGTTCGAAGACCACCTGCGCGCCAACAACTTTGATCCAGCCCGACTGGGGCCATTCACGCGTCTGGCATTCAACATGCACGGCCTGGTGCCCCCGGAGGAATGGCTGGACATCATGCCGCAGATCTTCCACGTCCACGCAAAGTTCTACGACATCGACGAGAACGGCAACGAACCTGCCATGGACATTCCCCGCATCGTGCGGCAGTTCGTCAAGGGTGGCTACAAAGGATACCTGTCCAGCGAGTGGGAAGGGCATGCGTTCGCGGACCTTGGCGAATCCGATCCCATCGACCTTGTCAAGAAGCAGCACGCGCTTATGCGCCGTGCCATCGAAGAGGCAGTGGTTCCGGCCTAGGGGTTTGGACGCCACCACTACGTTTAGCAAAGGAAAGCCATGGCAACTCATAATTCCCTCTTCCAGGACTCCGACGTCCGCAGGCATCCGGAGGGCGTTGCGGTTTCAGTGCAACTGCCCTGGTACCGCAGTCTTTGGCTGTCGGCAGTGGACGACGTCGCGGCCACGGTCAACGGCGTCGAGATTCCGAAGGACTCCCTGCGCTTCGAGCTGCAGGGAAAGTCGTATTCCATTGCGGAGCTTCCCGGGCAATGGCAAACCCTGTGGTTCGTCGCCGATCGACCGGACGTGATCATTCCCTTGGCGCGCGTCCCCGAGGCTGGCGAGGAGATCGACGTCGAAGTCATCCTGACCCTGCGACTGCTCTATATGCAGATCGCCCCAATGCGTTACGTCGGGAACCGGGTAGCGGTTGAGCGCAAGGTAGTGCTCGCATGAGCGGCCTGAGAGTGGCCATGATCGGATACGGCTTCATGGGTGCGGCGCACTCCCAGGGTTGGCGCACCGGACCGCGAGTGTTCGACCTGCCCGCCGAGCCGGAAATGGCGGTGATTGTCGGACGCAATGCCGACGCCGTGGAAGAAGCAGCCCGAAAGTGGGGTTGGGCCGAGTCAGCCACCGATTGGCGGGAAGTCATCGCCCGCGATGACATAGACATCGTCGACATCGTGACCCCGGGGGACTCACATGCCGAGATCGCGATCGCGGCGCTCGAGGCCGGGAAGCACGTGCTGTGCGAGAAGCCGCTGGCCAACACGGTGGCCGAAGCCGAAGCAATGGCCGAAGCTGCGGAACGTGCCGCTGCCCGGGGCATCCGGGCGATGGTGGGGTTCACGTACCGGCGTGTTCCGGCTGTGACCTTCCTTCGCAACCTCATCGCGGAGGGCGTAGTCGGCACCGTGCACCAGGTGCGGGCTTCGTACCGGCAGGACTGGCTCGTAGACCCCGAGATGCCGCTGGCTTGGCGACTGCAGAAGGAACACGCAGGTTCGGGGGCCCTCGGTGACATCGGAGCCCACGCGATCGACCTTGCCCAGTTCGTGACCGGCATGCACCTGGAGAAGGTCTCCGGCACCATTGACACCATCGTGAAGGAGCGGCCTCTGCCCGTCTCTGCGTCGGGCTTGTCCGGCAAAGGGGCTCCTGTGTACGGACAGGTCACCGTGGATGACATCGCCATATTCGCGGGCCGTTTTGAATCCGGGGCGCTGGCTTCATTCGAGGCGTCGCGCTTCGCGACAGGCCGGAAAAACGCGCTGGCCATTGAGGTTTCCGGAGACAAGGGAGCCCTTGCTTTCGACCTTGAGGACCTGAACAATATCCACTTTTATGATCGCACTGCACTTGCCGACCGTCAGGGCTTCCGGAAGATCCTCGTCACGGAGTCGGAGCATCCCTATGTTTCGGCGTGGTGGCCCGCCGGCCACATGCTCGGGTATGAACATGGGTTCTCCCACCAGGTCAAGGATCTAATTGAAGGCATCGCAGAGGGCACGGACCCGCACTCGACGTTCGCCGACGGCCTGAGGGTACAAAGGGTGCTCGATGCCGTTGAACGGAGTTCGGAGAACGACTCGGCATGGACCCGCGTCTCCGTAGACATTCCGGCCCACGCCGGTTAGGGGAGAACATGGCACGACCTATCACACTCTTTACCGGTCAGTGGGCTGACTTGCCGTTCGAAGAAGTTGCTCGGCTCGCCGGAGAGTGGGGCTACGACGGTCTTGAAATCGCCTGCTGGGGAGACCATCTGGATCCGTGGCGTTGGGATGACGACGCCTATGTCCAGGGCAAGTTGGACGTTCTCAAACGCCATGGCCTGAAGGTTTGGACGATCTCCAACCACCTCAAGGGCCAGGCGGTGTGTGATAATCCGATCGACCAGCGGCACCGTGAGATTTTGTCCGACATGGTGTGGGGCGACGGCGAACCGGAGGGCGTCCGCCGTCGGGCCGCCGAGGAAATGAAGCACACCGCGAGACTCGCGGCGAGACTGGGTGTGAAAACGGTGACCGGGTTCACTGGTTCATCAATCTGGAAGTACGTGGCGATGTTTCCGCCTGCGAGCGAGAAGATGATCGACGCCGGATACCAGGACTTCGCGGACCGGTGGAATCCGATCCTTGACGTCTTCGACGAGTGTGGTGTCCGCTTCGCGCACGAGGTGCACCCGTCGGAGATCGCGTACGATTACTGGACGACAGCCCGCACCTTGGAGGCGATCGGACACCGCAAGGCCTTTGGCCTCAACTGGGATCCGAGCCACATGGTCTGGCAGGACATCGACCCTGTCGGCTTCTTGTGGGACTTTCGTGACCGCATTTACCACGTGCACTGCAAGGACACGAAGAAGCGCTTGGCCAATGGCCGCAACGGCCGTCTCGCGTCCCACCTGCCCTGGGGCGACCCGCGCCGCGGCTGGGACTTCATTTCGACGGGCCACGGTGACGTGCCGTGGGAGGACGCTTTCCGGATGCTCAACGCCATCGACTACCGGGGGCCACTGTCGGTCGAGTGGGAGGACGCCGGCATGAACCGGCTTGTCGGCGCCCCCGAGGCCTTGGGGTTCGTTCGAAGGCTCTCAAGTTACGAGCCCTCGGCGGCCGCTTTCGATGCGGCCTTCAGCACTAAATAGCACCAAGGAAGAGCGGCGGCCGGCTGCAGTATCTGCTGCGGCCGGCCGCTTTTGTGCGTTCAGCGGCTAACGCTCGACGGCGGTCGCCACCTGAGGCGGGTCACGCCGCCGTCGCTGGCCCCGGCAGCTTTACGTTCGAGGGCGGTCGTCACCCTGGAGGGTGGCGCCCCCCAGTGCACCCTCGGCAAGTGCCGAAGCTGCAAGCGCTAAGTGGCGTCGCGTCATGTCGGTGGGATCATCCTGGAGCCATTCGTGGCCGCCCCATTCGCTGGTGAGCGTGCCCGCAAATCCGTTGCGACCCAGGAGGCTGCCAAGATCGTGAAGAGGCTGCGAAACGCGCCCATCGGCGTCGTCCAGATCCCAGAACTTCAGGTGGAAGGCGCCAATCAGGGGAAAGATGTTTTCCAAATCCGAGGCGTCGCTGCGGCCGAAGCGGATCAACAGATTCATGAAGAGCGTGTGGATTTGCTGAGGAACCTTTCCGGAGCGCAGCAGGACCGTCACGGCGTCGAGTGTGGCAGGGTCCTGCCACTCCTCGGCCAGGCGCTTGAGCAGTTCGGTGGGCACGTCCGCGCGACTAAGTTCCTCCAGATAGCTCATAGGAAGGGCAGGCATCAACATGCTGATGTCCACCAGCACGCGAACGTGGTCGTCTGCGAGCCCGGCTATACAATCCAGGGCCGGCGCTATCGCGGGGTTATGCGGATTCTGCTGCCCTTGGATTTCCTCATAGAGCACGAGGTCGAGGTCATGCAGTACGGGCTGCACCAGTCCGAGCAGTTCGGCGCCCGCCTGGCCGATCGGCAGCCGGATTCCGGTAGCGCCGACCCGGTGGGCGGCTCGTATTTGGGGGACGAGGAAATCCAGGCGTTCCTGCGTGGTTCGGCGGTTCGTGGGGGAGGTGAAGTCGTCAAGGCTGCCGCCCATAATACTGATGCGTCCTCCGTTTGCGGCCACGGATTCGCGCAACTCGTCCACCTCGGCGTCCTTCGGATCCGGAAAGGACCGCCAGAGCAGTCCGGGCTCCAGTTCGATTGTGTCCACCACGCGCTCCGCCACGATGCCGGTGACGATGTCCAGGGCCGAGCGGCGTGCGGCTGTGACCTCCGGCGTCCAGTTGAAGGAGCTCGCGCAGAGGGTCCAATTGTCGGGAATTCCGGGAGTCATGGCACCTTCCCAAATAGGCATGTTAATGACAAACTTATGTCACTTTTAGGATAAAGGATGGAAAGCATGCTGCAAACCGCTTTGCGGGACGACGCGCTCGCGTCCACTTCTGAGGGTTTTGAACTGAGGATCGGCCTTCCGTGGATTCGCTCGATGCCTTTGTCCAGCGTGTCGTCGCTCGAGTTAGTGATAGACGATGAGCCGATGCCTCCGACCGCGCTCAGCGCCCTGCTTGGTGAACGGCGGGTGCCGGCATCATCGTTGCAAGCGGAATCGGGCTGGTGGTTCGTGCAGGATCGCCTTGTCATCGCTGGTCAGCGCAGACTGGGCCCAGGTGAGCACACGGTATCCGCTGGCTTTTGGCTGCTTGTCCCCTACCTGCAGGCCGGGCCGGGATCGCCCCTCATCCTGCCATTCCACCTCGAGTCCCGGCTGCAGCTCGACCATGCCCACGTTCCCAGCGTCTCTTGCGACGTCGCCTGAGTCGAGCCGAGGCCTTAACGCTTACTAGTTCACCGTTACGCTTCTTGGGGAAGGCAGGCCCTCGGCAAACCAGCGCGGGAAAGTCACTTCGAAGAGCTGCGCAAGGGCCAATTCGGCGCCACCCCGTAGCGGTTCCCGCGCGTCATTGACCGAGAGGACAATGCTGAGGTCACGGGTGGCCAGCGGGAGTGACAACTCGTAAACGCGCTGGCGAACCTCTGCCAGGAATACTTCGCCGGCGGCGGCCATTGCGCCGCCTATGACGATCACCCCTGGATTGAACAGATTGACCAGTGCAGCGATGGATTCGCCAATCACTCGCGCCGATTTTTGAATGAGCGTGATGGCGAGCGGATCTCCATCCTCCGCGGCGCGGGCAATTCCCTCGGGGGTGATTGCCTTCCCATTGCTGCCAAGGGCCGATGCGCCGGCCGTTCCTTCGTGGATTGCCGTCTCAGCGTCGCGGACGAGGGCCCAGCCGCCGGCCACGGCTTCCAGGCAACCGATCTTGCCGCAGCGGCAGGCGGCGTTTGAGCCGGCCACCTTTACGTGGCCGATGTCACCCGCAGCCCCGTTGGCGCCGCGATGTATGCGGCCTTGGGAGAGTAGCCCTGCCCCGATTCCCGAGCCGACTTTGCAGTAGATCAGGTCGGCGTTGACGTCGCGTCGGCGCGCGCGTTCCCCAAGTGCCAGAAGGTTGACGTCATTGTCCACCCAGACGGGCGCACTGTAACGTCGCTCGAATGGTCCGCGCACATCAAAACCGTTCCAGCCGGGCATGATCGGAGGTGCTACCGGGCTTCCGCTTTCAAAATCCACCGGACCCGGAACCCCCACCACGACCCCCCAAGTCGGCACCTTGGCGACTCGATCGAGCAGTTCGTCGATGCGGGTCATGACGACCTCGAGAGTCTCCTGGGGGCCGCGGGCAATCTCCCAGTATTGGTGGGTTTCGTCGAGTATCTCGCCGTCCAGATTGGCGATCCCCACGCGGATGTGCAGGGCGCCAAGTGCGCAGATAATGATTCGGCCCTGCTCGGCGCGAAACCGCAATGTTCGAGGTGCCCGGCCGCCCGAAGAGGCTCCGAATACGCCATCGCCCAAATAGCCCATTTGGATCGCCTGGTCTACCCTCTGCGTGACCACCCCGCGCCCCAAGCCGGTTACTCGGCCGATCTCGGGCCTTGTCGTGACTTCCCCCGTGCGCACAAGGTTGACGATGCGCAGCAGGCTCGTCACTTCATCCGTTTGTGCTCCGAACCGAAGTGTGGACTCTGATGTCATGATTACGATTCTCCCATATTCCTGCCCACTAAGGTGCAAGCGGCGGCTACTATAGCCAAAACTATGTCTACTTTGGAGCGAACATGACAAAAGTGGAGAGATTGCTATGCCTTGGAACGTAGGCCTTATTGGCGCCGGTCCCGGGGTTGCGGCGCTGCACCTGGCGACTCTGGGGCGAGTTGACCAGATTTTTCGGATCGTACACATCTCAGATGCGGGGAGTGGCCGTGCCCAATCGCTGGCAGAGAGATACGGTGCACGCTGGTCCCAGGGGGACGAGGCCTTGCTCGCTGACCCGGAAGTGGAAGTCGTGGCCGTCTGCAGCCCGCCCTCTGAGCATGCCCGGCAGATCCTCGCGGCCGTCGCGGCGGGTAAGCGGGCAGTCATGTGCGAGAAGCCGCTCGCAACCAGCCGGCTCGAAGCCAGCGCGGTGATTGCGGCGTGCAGGGCTGCCGGTACGGCACTCCTGGTGGGGACAAACCACTTGTTCGACACGGCTTGGGGGCGTGCAAAGCACCATCTGGTTGCCTTTGAAGGCCGCGCGCAGACCGTCTCCGTGACGCTCGCCCTCCCGCCGAACGACCGGTATCATCGCCTGGTCGCGGAGGTCGGGCCATATCTTCCCTCGCACCGGGGTCGGCCGGATCTCAGTGACCCCGTGATTGCAGCGGACGTCCTTCGGCAACTGGTGACCGGACTTGCCGTACACGACCTTCCGGCTTTGCGGGATATTGCGCCGGTCCTGGAAAAAGTCGAGTACGCCCGGCTGGTTCCACCCGTGGGGTATGTTGTCGGGTACCGCGCCAGTGGTGTACTAGTGCAATTGGTGGCGACGATGATTCCGCATGGACCCGACGCCCTATGGCGCATGAGTATCGCAACCACGGAGGATCGAATAGAGGTTGATTTCCCTCCGGCCTTCGTCCATGCTGGCAGCGCCGTGATTCGCGTCCGAACCGCCGACGGGCGTTGGACGACGTACCGGAGGGATCTCGAGGACGGGTATATTTCCGAATGGCGCGCTTTCGCCGCACTCATAGAAGGCGTTGCGCCCACGGAGTACGACGATTTGCTCGCAGACGCCTACTACGCGATTGACATAGCGGATGCGGCCGTGTCGAGGCTGCGTGCTGAGGCGCCGCGATGATCGGGGAGGGCGCTGCCGTGCCTGTGTTCACCTCGCTTCCGGCGTATCGGGCCGCCGCGGCCGAACTGCCGCTGAGTACGCGCCTCACGACGACTGTGGGGGGATCGGTCGCCGTCGTGCCCGGAGCAGGGGAATGGTGGAAGGAGGCGGCGGAGGCGCGGCGGCAGTCCGCCGCCGCGATCGTGGTTGTGGATCCGGTCGAAGCGCCCGCGAGTGCCGTGGAGATGCTTCACCAGCGGTGCAAAGGAATTCCTGTAATCGTCGAGCGTCCCCGTTTGCGTTCCGATGTCGTCGCTGATGCGCGCGCGGGGAGGGCAGGGATTCCGGCTCGCGTGGTGATGGTGGAATGTGCGTCGCTTGACTCGGAGTTCGAAGCGGTTGTTCGTGATGCGATCGGATGGGCCAGGGTGTTCGATGGGGGATCCCTGAGGGTCCGTTCCGTCAGTGCAACGCCTCGCAGCCGCATGGGCCTGCTTGAGTCGGCTAGTGCAGCCGGGGCACTTCCGATAGCCCTGAGCGCGACAACCCTGGCAGGACGCGAGGAGGGGGGCCTCGTCCGGGTGCTGGTTCTCGCTGAGGTACTTTCTTCGGTCACCGTGGACGTCCCTGCCGGGTTGATGTGCGTTGAGAATTCCACTTCCGAGGGCACATTGAGGATGTCGACGCGATTTGAGGCCTCGGCTCGCCTTTCGCTCCGGCGGGCCCTCGAAGCACTGGCGAGTGGCGAAGCTTTGGCCGATCTGGAGGAGCTTCTTCACGATAGCCGACTGGCGGCCGCCTTCTCGCGGCCAATCCAGGGCGATGGTCTTGAATAGCTGGCCGCTACAAGGGAGAGGCGGTGGTGCGGTCAACTTCAATGTCGCTTTCAGTCATTCTTTAGTTGATTATCTACTAAAGCCGCCTCTATGATGGTAAAGACGCCGGGGTTCCTCCGAACCCGTTCTCCGCCGTGCTGATGCGGCTGAGGCACAAAACGTCGCGTCGACGGCCCGATCGTTCGGGTAGATCACAATGTCACTTTCGCCTTTCAGGCTCCGCCTCCTCGTCGTCTCACTACTGACTGTGTCCTTCATCGGGGCGCTCGATCACACCGTGGTCTCCACCTCGCTCGCAACAATTGCGGGCGAGCTGGGGGGCCTCAGGCTCATGAGTTGGGTGGTGGTCGGCTACACCCTCGCAAGCACTGTGCTGTTGCCCGTCCTTGGCAAACTTGGCGACGTGCTCGGTCCTCGGCGGGTGTTCCTGTCCTCCCTCGTTGTCTTCATCCTCTCGTCGCTTGCCTGCGGATTCGCCCCGACAATAGAGTGGCTCATCCTTGCGCGCGTCGTGCAAGGAATGAGTTCCGCAGGCCTGCAGCTGATGTCGCAGACGATCATCGCCCGCGTCACCACGCCACGCGAACGCCCCCGCTACATGGCCATCATCGGGGCAGCGTTCCCTTTTGCTATCCTGATCGGCCCAGTGCTCGGCGGTGCCATAACCGACTATTGGGGCTGGTCGTGGGTGTTCTGGATTAACATCCCGGTCGGCGCAGCGGCCCTCGTGCTCGCATTCATTGGAGTGCCTTATCTCGAGTGCAGCCCGGGGCGTCGTAGCTTTGACGTCGCCGGGGCGACCACTTTCACCATCGGGCTGGTGTCTCTCGTACTGGCGGCTACCTGGGTAGCGGAACGCAGCGCCGGGACCGAGACCGTCGTCGCACTCGCGGTCGCCATTCTGGGGTTTGTACTTTTTTTCTACATTGAACGGCAGTCGCCCGAGCCGATCGTCCCTCTACGGCTATTTGCGAACCGGATGATTACAGCCAGTACCGCGCTGTCGGCGATCATCGGCGTCGGGCTGTTTTCCATCACGGCCTATCTGCCCACATATTTCCAAATGTCATACCGGACCAACGCAACGGTGTCGGGGCTCGTTCCCATGGCGACAGTGTTCGGGATGCTGATAAGCAATCTCTTCACGGGCTGGCTAGCCAGCCGAACAGGGCGCTATCGGGTTTTCCCGATTTTGGGTACATCGCTTGGGGCAGCGGGACTTCTTGGCATGGCACTGCTGCCCGTGGGACTGCCTATCTGGGTGCCGATGCTCGTCATGGGGATCGTCGGAATCGGTACAGGTTCCTTCATGAGCCTGATCGTCGCCGTCGTCCAGAGTGCGGCACCGCAGAGTCAGATAGGCACGGTCACCGCCACGATCAACCTGGTACGCCAGGTTGGGTCCACCCTCGCCACGGCGATCATTGGTGGCGTGATCGGCTTCGGTGTGGCGGTTCTTCTGCCTGCGGAAGTGGACGCTGCCAGCCTGACTCCCCATTTTGTCCAGGGAGCAGCGCCGAGTCTTCAAACGAACATTGCGCAGATATACAGCGACGTTTTTCGACCGATCTTCATTGCCCTCGGGATCACCTATGCTCTCGGCATCATTGCCGCGGTCCTGCTCCCGCCCGGACGTCTGTCCGACGAGCCCGAATCCTCACGTCAAACGACACCTGAAACCCTTTCCGCCTGAGCTCCCGAAGGAGACGATATGTCCCAGAACCCCACCATCGCCATTGTCGGCAGCGGCCCGATCGGCTCGGCGTACGCACGGGTCCTCCTCGAAAGACTCCCCTCAGCCCGCGTCGTGATGTTCGAAGCCGGCCCGCAGCTCACGGAACGTCCGGGAGAAAGCGTGAGAAACATCGCCGATCCGGAAGAAAAAGCGCGGGCGCGGGAGATCTCCCAGGGTCCACAATCCGGATCCCACCGTGAATCCCTAGGTCTCCCCGCAGGCACCGTAGCGGAGGGCATGTTCACTGCCCGCCAAGGCACTCACCTGCTCGATTTCGGCGGCGAGGGCTCCGCGCACGCGCCAACTTTTCCGGCGGCCGCGGCAGCCACCAATGTCGGAGGCCAGGGTGCGCACTGGACCTGCGCGACCCCATCGCCTGCCTTCAGCGAGAGGATCCCGTTCATCGCGAACAGGGAGTGGGATGAGCTCATCCGCACCGCAGGAGAGCTCCTGCACGTGCAAAGCGCCGCGTTTGCCGATTCCGCAGTGGGAGGCGCCATTCGGTCCCTCCTCGAGGAGGAGTTTGGCGACGAGTTGCCGGAAGGTTATGGGGTGGGCACGCTTCCTGTCGCTGGTGACCCGCAACCCGACGGATCCATGCGCTGGGCCGGTGCCGATGCTGTCCTCGGACCGCTCATTGACAAGGATTCCCCTCTTTCTGCGCAATTCGAGCTCCATGACCTCACCCTGGTTCGACGCATCGACCTTGAGGCTACTCGTGTCACGGGGGTGACGGTCGAGGACCTCCGTACCGGCGAGACATCACTTGTTGCCGCTGATGTTGTGGTTGTCGCGGCGGACGCATTCCGCTCTCCCCAGCTCCTCTGGGCCTCTGGCATCCGCCCGTCCGCACTTGGCCACTACCTCACCGAGCATCCGGTGGTTATCTCGACAGTGGCTCTGGACGCCGAGAAGATGATGCGGTTCGCCACTGAGGAGGATCTTGCCGCCGAGCTTGCCCGTCGCGCTATGAATCCTGCTGATCCTGTCGCGGCCGTTAACCGCATCCCATTTTCAGAACCGGACCATCCCTTCTCCGTGCAGGTGATGTATGCGGAGACAACGCCTTTCCCGATGGAACCGCGGACCCCGTACGCGAACAACCGGTGGGGATACGTCAATATGGGATACGGCATGCGAAAGCAACCTCGTTATGAGGACGGTGTAACTTTCGATGACAAGGAGCCCGACTACCGAGGCCTTCCGAATATGACCATCACGTATTCACTGACCGAACGGGAACACGCCGAGATTAAGGAAGCGACCCTGCGCCTGCGTCGCGCCGGGGGAGCGCTTGGTGTGTTCGTTGCGGAACCTCGTCTCATGCCCAATGGATCAAGCCTCCACTACCAGGGGACGATGCGCATGGGTGAGAAAGACGATGGCACTTCGGTGGCCGATCCATGGTCGAGAGTGTGGGGATACGACAACCTCCTTGTCGGCGGTAACGCCCTGATTCCGACGGCAACCGCGATGAATCCGACCCTCATGAGCGTCGCCATTGCCGTGCGCGGCGCGCGCAAGTTGGCGGACGAGCTCAGCTTCACGACTGCGGTGGCATCCAAGGGCCCAGATGTGACGGAACGCCGCTGAGCGAAGAGTCCCCAGCGGACCGTTAGCCTGTATGGGTGGCCTGGAGGGGACAGGTGGATAACCTATGGGTATGAAGAACCTTGACCTGAACTTGCTGCCCCAACTTCAGGTCCTGCTGGAACTGCGCAACGTCTCCCGGGCGGCTGAGCGCCTCCAGCTCAGCCAGCCGGCCACGAGCGCCGCAATGGCCAGGCTCAGGCGGCATTTCGACGACGAACTCCTCGTGCGCACCGGCCGCAGCTACGCACTCACCCCGTTCGCGCAGGCGCTGGTCCCGCTGGTGGATGAAGCCATGCTTCATATCCAACGGGCCACGCGCGTGCGTTCCGGCTTCGATGCCGCTACGAGCGAAAGGGAGTTCGTCATCGCGGCCTCGGACTACGCGGCGGCACTGATTGTGGGGCCGCTGAGGGGAATTCTGCAGGAGGGGGCCCCTAAGGTTTCGGTGGATTTCGTCCCGACCGCGGCCACCGGCATCCAGGGCCGGATGGCTGACTACTCCAAGATCGACCTGCTGGTGGGGCCCACGGGCTACCACATGCAGGGCGCCACGAAGCAGCTGTTCCGGGACAGTTTTGTAGCCGTTGTGGATGCCGGGAACCCGCTGCTCCACCAGCCCCGCCTGACGCTGGAGGACCTCACCACGGTCCCTCACGCCGTCGGCTACTTTGGCGAGGGCATCAGCACCCCGGCGGACAAGCTGTTTGAAGCACGTGCCCTTAAGCGCCGCGTGGCAGCCGCGGTTGCGGGGTTCCTGTCGCTGCCGCTCCTGGTCGAAGGCACGGACCTGGTCGCGTTGGTTCCGCGAATGCTGGCGTCACGGGCCCAACGCGGCGCAGACATTGCGGTGCTGGAGTTCTCCCAAGAGATCGAGGCCTCCCTGGTTGAGGCCATGTACTGGCATCCATCGCAAACAGAGGATCCTGCGAGCGTCTGGCTGCGCTCGGTGGTGCAGCGGGCGTGTTCGCGGCTCCACGAGTTGTTTCCGGTCGCGGCCCATCCAATAACTATCCACGACGCGGATACCACGTAGAGCCAACGAGCCATTCCCCTTCCGCGCAGTCCCTGCGAAAGTCGGAGAAACGTACTTCGGAAGGAACTCCCATGCCTGTTTTCAACCAACGCCTGGCCGGCAAGACGGCCGTCATCACAGGAACTGCCAGCGGCCAGGGGAGGGCAGCCGCGCTCGCCTTCGCTGAAGCAGGCGCCTTGGTGATCGGTTGCGATATGGACGACGACGGCGCCGCGGCCACGGTGGCGGAGGTCACCAAGGCAGGTGGCCGGATGAGCAGCAGCCGGGTGGATCTCACGGACGAGGCTGCGGTGGCGTCGTGGGCCCGGGACGTTGCCGCCACCCACGGCCAGGTCCACATCCTGTACGCCAACGCGGCCGTGACCCGGTTCGCCGCGGTGGACCAGCTCACATTCGCGGACTGGAAGTGGAACGTGGCGCATGAAATGGATGTGGTCTTCCTGCCTGTGCGGTATTTTTGGCCGCAGCTGGTCCTGGCGCAGAACGCGGCCATCATCCTGGTGGGCTCCACGGCAGGGGTCACCGGGTCCATGACCAACGGTCGCCTGGCCCACACTGCCACCAAAGGGGCCGTGGTGGCCATGACCAAGCAGCTCGCCGCGGAAGGCGCTCCTCATGGTGTGCGCGTGAATGCCGTCAGTCCGGGGATGATCCGCACCGCAGCAACTGAGGGCAACCTGCTTGCTCCGGATCACCCGATGCGGACCATCGCGGGCAGTATCCCGTTGGGCCGGATAGGCACTCCGGACGAGGTCGCCCAGTGTGCCTTGTTTCTGGCTTCGGACGAAGCCTCATACGTGACTGGGGTCAATCTGATGGTCGACGGCGGCTGGTCGGCCGTTTTGCCAGGCTAACTGGATCGGCGGGGCGTGCGTGAAGCCGCGTTAGCGCATGGAGTCAGAGACCGACTTGGCCCCGCCGTGGCCAGTCTGGCCGCCGTCCACGGGGATCTCGGCGCCCGTGACGAATGAGGACAGGGGGCTGAGCAGGAACAGCACGACGCCAGCCACTTCATCAACGCTTCCGGTGCGGCCCAGCGGGGTCTCGGCCAGCGTGGCCTGCCTGAACTCTGGCTTGGCGCCGGCCGTCATGGGCGTTTCAATGAAGCCGGGATGGACGGTGTTCACGCGGATCCCGCGAGGACCCAGCTCCATGGCCGCCACCTGCGAGAGGCCACGCAGGGCCCATTTGCTCGCGGTGTAGGCCACAGGATAGTGCGCGCTAAGGCCCGCCACGGATCCTACATTCACGATCGACGCGCCGGCGCGCATGTACGGGGCGAGGGCCTGGATGCCCAGCAGCGATCCGGCGACGTTTACGTCGTACACCTGGTGAAGGTCTGCCACCGAGGCATCCATGAGCCGGCTGCGCTGAGTGATGCCCGCGTTGTTGACGAGGCCATCCAGGCGCCAGCCCTGAGACCCAACCCAGTTCCCCAAGGCTGCCCAGGCTGAAGGGTCGGTGACGTCAAGCTGCCGGTAGAGCAGGCCTGCGCCGTCCGAAGAGCAGGGAGCTGCCACCGAGGCCAGCCCGGCAGGCATTTCTGCTGCCAGATCAGTAGCGATGACGCGTGCCCCGGCGTCGACAAGGAGCCGCGCTTCGGCGGCTCCCTGGCCTTGGCCGGCCCCGGTGACCACCACGGTGCTGCCTTGGAGCCGGAGGGATACCATCTAGAGTCCCCTGGAGGCTGGCTGGGCGGTCCTGGCACGTGCCCGTGGTTTGGCGGGGACCCGGGTCATGGCGTCCCGCCGTTCGCCTACGGTATTTTCGATGGTCCCGATTCCTTCCACCGACATCCGGACCGCGTCGCCGGTCCTCAGCGGCGGTGGTGTCTTTGAGCCGGTCCGTCCCCACAGCTCGGCGAGGCAGCCACTCCCGCAGGTTCCGGAGCCAAGCACGTCGCCCGGACGGACCACTGAGTCCTGCGAGGCGTACGCGACGAGTTCAGCGAAAGGCCAGGCCATGTTAGAGAGCAGGTCCTGCCCGATGATGACCCCGTTCACTTCCACGGTCATGGACAGCGGCAGGAACCCCTCGTCGTCGTGCTGGTGCCCAAACTCGTCTGCCGTCACAATCCACGGGCCCAGCGTGCTGGCGAAATCCTTGCCCTTGCACGGCCCTAAACCCACCTTCATCTCGCGCCGCTGCACGTCCCGGGCCGACCAGTCATTGAGCACGGTGTATCCGAAGATGTGCCGGTGTGCCTGGGCGGCGGAGAGGTTGCTCCCGTTGCTTCCGGGAACATGACCGACGACGGCGGCGACTTCTGTTTCGAAGTCCAGTTCGTTGCAGCCGGCCGGAACCCCGATGACCTCGCCGGTTGCCCGCGCTGTGTGCGGGTTGGTGAAGTAGAACGTGGGTGCCTCGTACCATTCCGGAACCACCCCGGCCGCGCCGTCGATGCTTTTGCGGACACCTTCGACGTGCTCTTCGAACGCCACAAAGTCCCGTATGGTGGCCGGGACCAGTGGGGCCAGCAGTTCGACGTCGGCAAGCGGCGTCGGCGTGGACTGCCGGAGGGTCTGTTCGGCCAGCCGGAGGGTGGCCTCGAGGCCGGATTCAAGCAGGCCGTTCACTGTCTGTCCTTGAGGCAGGGCATGGCAGGAATCGCCGGAAACGAACCCTGAATAGGTTCGGCCGTCGTGGTTCCAGCGTGCGATCTTGACCATGGAGGTGTTCCTTAGGCGATGGGGCGGGCGGTCAGGGCGGCAGCGGCGATGCCAAGTCTTGCGGCGTTGCCGGCCCGTATTTTCGCCGCAGCATCCGCGGGGAGGGCCGCGGCGGCAAGGGCCGCGACGGGATCATTCACGCCCATGTCGAAGGGGTAGTCCGAGCCCAGCAGGACCCGGTCCGCTCCGGCGGCGGCCACCAGCGCCCGGAGCTCGTCGGGGCTGTGCACAAGGGAATCAAAATGCAGCCTCTTCAGGTACGACGACGGCGGTTCGGCGCAGGTGCGTGCTTCCGGCCGGACCTTCCAGGCGTGGTCGGACCTGCCGAGTTTGGTGGGCAGGTATCCGCCGCCGTGCGCTGCGATGACCGTCAGGTCCGGGTGCCGGTCGAGGACACCGCTGAAGATCAGGTGGGACAACGCCACCGCGTTTTCGGCCGGTTGGGAGACGGTGTTGGCGAGGTAGAACCGGTCCAGGCGCTCGTCCAGCGAGCAGCCAAAGGGGTGGAGGAACACGATCGCCTTCAGTTCTTCCGCCCTGGTCCAGAAGGCTTCGAGTCGCGGGTCGGAGAGTTCCACTGTGGGTCGTTCGGCGTCGCCGGGAGTGGCGGCGAAGGATCCGATCTCCACGCCCGCGAGCCCGCACCCCAGCACGGCATCCTCCATGGCTTCCACCATGAGCTTCGGGTGCTGGAGCGGGACAAGGCCCAGTCCGTTGAGTCGGTCCGGTGCCTGGTCCACGAGGGCACGGATGGACCTGTTTGCCCGGCGTGCCAGTTTGAGGGAGAGCTGTTCGCCGGCGAAGTAGTAAAAATGCGAGGGCGAGGGCGAAACGAGCTGGACGTCGACTCCGGCGGCGTCCATGTCGGCAAGGCGGCGGTCGAGGTCCGTCAGCTGCGGCCAGCGTTCCTTGATCATCTTCCCGGAAGCAGCCATGGAGGGGCCCCCGTTGCGGCGCACCTCAAGCTCCTGCTGTGCCGCGAACCCGGCCGGGTCGTCGTCGGCCACGAGCTGCTGCAGTCCAGGCAGCAAGGCGTGGGCGTGGACGTCCACCACCGCTGTGGCTGAAGATTGTGCGCTCATGCTTTTTCCTTCAACATCATGGACAGGGAGTGCATCAAACCGGGCACATCGGCGTCCCGGACGCCGTCGAGCATCCACTGCCCCAGCTGGACAGAGGCCTGGACCACGGCCCGGGCGCGGTCCAAGCGGCGGTCGGAGAACTCTTTCCAAAGCGTCTCGGTCAGTTCGTCCCGGGTGGTCAGCAGCTCGGCGAGGACGGCCGCGTCCTCCACTGCCATCGCTGCCCCTTGCGCCACGGTGGGCGGGCAGCTATGCGCGGCATCGCCGATGATTACCGTGCGGCCGCGGTTCCAGGGGCCATCCACCAGGTGGGTGGTGAACTTGGTGTAGTTGACGCGGGCGCTGTGGTCCAGGTTGGCCCGGATCTCGTTCCAGGGCCCGCCGTAGGCTGCGGCGAGCCGGGACATGATCTTGGGACCGTCCTCCTGGTTGCGTTCCTGCGCTTTCTCCACGAGGTAGGCGTAGATAGTGTCCGGGCCGGTGGGGCAATAGCCGGCGATGTAGCACGGGCCGCCGTAGGTGAGGTCGGTGCGGACCACGTCCTCGGGCCGTTCCACGAAGGCACGCCAGATCCCCATGCCGGTGGCAACAGGCTCGACGTTGATGCCGATCCCGCGGCGGACCGCCGAGTGCAGTCCGTCCGCACCGATGAGGAGGTCGTAGCCGTGGCTGGCGCCGTCGGCCGTGTGGACGGTGACGGAACCGCCGACGTCCGTCACACCCGAGACGGTCTTGCCGTAGCTGATGGCCGCCCCCGCCTGCAAGGCGCGTTCCCGGAGGATGGCGGTGAGCTCGGGGCGGTACATCCCGAGAGTGGCCGGCAGGTCGTCGCCGCCGGTCCGGATGTCCTCGAGCACGGCAAGGACGGTTCCCTCCGGGTCGGGGGCGCGCAGGCCCAGCGTGCTGAAAGCGAAACCTTTTTCCTCGATCCGGTCCCAGACACCGAGCTGCCGGAAGATCCGCAGGGCGTTCCCCTGCAGGGTGATCCCCGAACCAAGGGTCTGCGGTTCGTCGGCCCTTTCCAGGATCTCTACCTCGACGCCGGCATCTGCCAGCAGGATGGCTGCGGTCAGTCCCGCGGCTCCCGCTCCGACGATTCCGACTTTCTGTACTGCTGCCATCTGGAACTCCTTTGTAGTGACGGCGGAATGTGTTGATGATGCGACGATGCCGCCGCGGGCCTGCTACCTCAATGCGATCGGGTTCACCGGGGAGCCTACCGCTCCGGTGATGGGAAGCGGTGCCGCGGTCAGCAGGAAGTCATACCTGCCGTCCTCTGCGCAGGCTACGGCGAGGCCGTCCGGGTCCCACATCTCGCCCAGGAACAGTCCAAGGTTCGGGATGGCGATCTGGTGCAGCGGTTGGAAAGCGGCGTCGAATTCGTTGGGCCGTACTTCGAAGCCCCACGTGTCGGTGGCGATGCCGGCGATTTCGCTGCGGTGCAGCCACGGAGCAGTGCCGAACGACAGGCCCGGAGCGGACCCTCCGGCATAGTCGCCCCAGCCGTCGCGCCGTACACGGGTGTACTGGCCGGTGCGTACCACCACGATGTCCCCGTGTCCCACACGGGAACTGGGCCCTTGCAGTTCAATGGTGCGTTCGAGGTGCTCCACGGTGATGGCGAATCCGTCCGGCAGTTCGCCGTCGGCCAGCCCGAGTTCCGGGCCGAGTGCCCTTCCCACGTCCAGCAGCACTCCGCGGCTGATGATCTTCGCCGACGCAGTTTCGATACCTGTGACCAAATCCCCTTCGGAGGTGACGACGTCCCCGGCGGCCCGGCCGTTCCACGCCTTGGCACGGTCGAAGATATGGCCCAGGCCATCCCATTGTGTGGAGCATTGCAGCGGCATGGCTATTACGTCGTCGGCACCGCCGAAGCCATGCGGGAAACCCTGGTTGCCGCGTTCGGCATCGACTCCCGTGTCCGTCATGGTGTGCACGGGGTTGGTACGGCGGCGCCAGCCCTTCTGCGGGCCGTTGGTGTCGAACGGCTGGGAGAGGGAGAACGCTTCCCCGGTGCGCACCAGGGAGGCGGCCTCCACACGCTTGGCGGCGTCGATGAAATTGAGCGTGCCCAGAACGTCGTCGTCGCCCCAGCGTCCCCAGTTGTTGTGCGCCTCGGCCATGGCAGCGATGCTGCCCATGGCGTCCGCGCGGTTGATGAGGGACGTTGCCCTCCCGGTTTGGCTGGTCACTGCTGGCCGCTTTCGGTCGGTTCCTCGTCCTTGCAGTGTATGAGCTGGGTGCCCAGGCCGGTGATGGTTCCTTCCATGACGTCGCCGTCCTTAAGCAGCCTGCCCCAGTGGGCGCCGTTCCCGGCGGGGCTGCCGGTCAGGACCAGGTCGCCGGGGCGCAGCGGGATGATCTGGGAGGCTTCGCTGACCAGCTTGGCCACGCCGAAGATCATGTCATGCGTGGACTCGTCCTGCATGGCTTTGCCGTTGAGCTTCAAGGTCACCTGGACGTCTTGGGGGTTGCCGAAGAACTTCGCAGGTAGCAGAAGCGGACCGGTAGGCAGGAATCCCGGGGCGTTCTTGGCGCGGTACCAGTCTGTGCCAATCTCAGGCATGTCCTTGCGGAAGACGTACTCTCGGGTGGTGATGTCGTTGACCATCGTGTAGCCGAAGACATGCTCGAGCGCTTCTTCCGGGCTGACGCGGAAGGCCTCCTTGCCGATGACGGCCGCCAGTTCCAGCTCCCAGTCATGGGAGTTGGAGTAGGCCGGCAGAACGAGATCATCCGTTGCCGAGGCGATGGCGGTGGGAAGCCCGATAAAGAAATACGGCGTCCCCTCGCCGGCGCGGGCGTCCATCATGGCCGCCGTTTTGGCGCGAACTTCTGCTTCATCCTCGCCGGGCCCACGATGCGCAGCGGCGAGGTCGATTACGTGTTTACGGTAGTTGGCGCCTGCCTGGAGCACCTGGACGGGTTCCACCGGGGCGAGGACCTCTACGTCGGACACTGCGAGGCCGGTTAGCCCATCGACGGAGGCCGCGAGGGCATCCAACTGCCCCTCCGTGGTGTCCCAGTGCCGGATCAGCGTATTGATGTCCTCCCCCAAGGCCAGGACGCGGTCTCCCACCAGAAGGCCGGTCTGCACTTTGGCCGCGCCAACCTCCTGGAAACGGATCAGCGCATATGTTGGCTGTGCCATGGTCGCTAGCCTCGTCCCTGCTTTGCGTACGGGTTCAGAAGGACGTCCTTCATCTCGGGTGAGGCGCCTTCTTCGGTAGCAGTGAAACCCTCGGCCGGGGGAAGGACTCTGTCATCGAGTGCGGCATGGCACCGTTCTTGTAGAAGTTGTTCGAACCCTCGGAGGGCTTCCACGTGTTTGCTTCCCAGTCCGGGACGTAGTTGCGGTAACCACCGGAGTTCAGCTCAATGCGCAGGCCGGAGGGCTCGCGGAAATAGAGGAAGTTCTGCTCGCCGACACCGTGTATTGAGGGTCCGTATTCCATCGGGGTGTCGTTTTCCATCATGACGTCCGCCGTGCGCAGGAGATCTTCCGTGGCGTCCACCCAGAAGGCAATATGGTTGACGCGGCCGGGACGGCTCGACGTATCCAGAACCACGCCGAGGTCGTGTGACTTCTCGTTCGTGGTCAGCACGGAAAAGACCGTGATCGGCGCTTCATCCAGGTCCACGAAGGCCATGACACGGAAACCGAGGGCTTCGTTGTACCACTTGGCGAACCCTCTGACGTCGGATGAGGCCACCGTGACGTGGTCCAGGAAGCGAGGAGCGGCTGCGTGGCTGGAGCGCTTTTCCGGGCGGTCAGGGTAGATCGACGCGAATTCGGGCTCGGCCACAAACCTTTCGACGTCGAAAAAGAGACGCATATGGTGGCCGTAAGGGCCGGTGAACTCGTAGGCCTTGCCGTAACCGTGCCCGCCAGCGGTCCACGTTCCCTGGACGCCGTTGGCTTCGATGCGGGCAGCGGCAGCTTCGAGTGCTGCCTGGCTGGTGGTGCGCCAGGCCATCCGGCCAAGGCTCGCTTCCTCGCCATGGGTCACAACAAGGCTGTACCGGTAGTAATCGCCCCAGCACCGCAGGTAGACATTGCCATCCACCCGGCCGATGATCCGCATACCGAACTTCTCCTCGTAAAACCGGGCAGAAGCCTCGACATCGGGGCTGGTAATTTCGAGGTGGGCAAGATGGGAAAGGGGAGTTTCCACGCTGAATTCCTTCTACTAACTATTGGCCAGGCAGGTGTTGCGAAAGGCCTCCCAATAACTGTGACTCAGCGCATGTATCTGAGGAAGGCGACCTTTTGGATGTCAGCTATCAGCCTGGCGAATAGTTGGGGCGCCCGCGGGGAGCGCTGTCCCGGTACAGGCCTTGTGGTGATTGCAACCGACTCACCTTTAACTCACCTCAATCAGCAACAACCAACAACTATTCATCGCCTGTCGTTGGTTGCAAAAACCCCTAGAATCCGCGAGAAAATCGCCATATTCCAGGCAACGCTGGGCATTCAGGCATAAAGCGAGAATACAAACGGGCTGTTACGCCAATACTTCCCGAAAGTCGCCGACCTGAACGCCTACGGGCCCGAGGACCCCGAACACGTCGCCCAAGAACTCAACGGACGACCACGCAAAACACTGGACTGGGACACCCCAGCCGAACCTCGACGCGGGTCCATTGCGGCCTGCCGGGAGTTTGGGCCAGCAGGATCTGTTCGATCGAGCCGTCGACGCCTTGGGATGTCTGCCATTAGTTGGTCGCGGATGGCTGCGAACTGGAAGTTTGCAATCAAAGTGATGATCTGATCGTCGGCCGGGTAGGTTTTGGCCTCGAGAATGCCCGCCCAGAGCGTGCGCGCCTTCTCGATTGCAGTGTGGTCGTGGCGCCGCGCGATCGATTCGATGTGAGCCTCCGCGGCATCAAAGGTCGTTGTGTCTTTTGTTGACGCTGGCAGTGTGATTCGGGGCGGTTGGTGCGATCGCGCTGCCGCGGTAGACAAGTTCGGCGTTGATTTCGCTGGAGTCGATCATCGGCAGGGGCAGGGCGCAGTCGAGGGTGGGATCGTCGTCGTACGATGAGACTGTGTCGTAGCCGACGGGGAGGCCGTTCTTTATGGTGATGTGCCGTTCGGCGAGTGCACCGGTCAGGGCGGCGATCACTGCCGCATGAGGCTGGGCGTGGCCGGCTGTTGTTGCAGTCGACGTGTAGACGGCAAAGAGGACACTTGTGGCATTCGTATCGTTGGCGAGAAGGTGCTGGCGGGGCAAGACGTGCGGCATCGAAGGTGGTTGAATGGGCCACTGGGAAGGCGAGGACAAGCAAGGCGATGGATCCAGGAGCAGAGGGGTCTGGCGATTCCTGTTGTTTGCAACGACAAGCTGTGGTGCCATTCCAACCGGTCGCGTCATCCGCTGTCGGCCGCAATGGCCTGAAGAATAAAAGTGGGCCGGTCGATTCAAGAGCTCAGGCTCTGATCCACGAATACGGTCTCGCAATCCGAGGCTTGGGAGGCGACCCGGTGAGACGTCGTCCTTTGTTGACCCTGCTAGGCCTTAAGTCTCTCGCTGCCGTGTCTTTCTACCTGCCACGTCGTTGACTGTCTTCAACGCTTTTGCGAGACAATTTGAGCAGTTGCGCCCTATAACGAAAGCGAAGGGCATGTCGTCTTATTCTCCGGTCGTGGTTCATCGTGAGGGACAAATCCGGAGGCTTTCGGTCACTCGGGAGGGTGAAGGCTTGTCTCTGGGGTGACGAGGCCTGAGGGATAGGCCTTGGCGGCGTGCTGGAGGGCTGTGGATACGGCGATGATGGCAGGGCGTTTCATCGACGCGTCGCGGCCGGCGAGTAGAATCGTTCTGCTCTGCATGCCGGGGGCGGTGGGGTATTTGCGGACGTTGGGTGCGGCTCCTGCGAGGGCCAGGCCGGGTAGCACGGCCACAGCGAGGCCGGCTTCGACGAATCGCAGGTGGACAAGGACGTCCTCGGAAGCGCAGACGACCTGTGGGTCGAAGCCGGCCTTCCTGCATTGGTTGGTCACCCAGGTTCTCGGGGCTGACTCTGCGGCCTCGACGGCCCATTTGGCGTCTGAGAGTTGGCTGATCATGTCTTTGTGCGGGTCAAGGGTTTCTGCGAGGCCAGCGTCCATGGTGAGCCACAGGGGATCTTCCAGGATCGTCGTCGTGGTGATTCCTAGCGTGGAGGGAATGGGGATGCCGGGGTAGGACTCTGCGATGACGAGGTCGTATTCGGATGAGGCGAGGGCGGGCAGTGTTGTCTCCGGTTCGCCTTGTTCGAATTCAATGGTGAGCTGGGGGTGGAGGCGGCGGAGTTCTTCGAGGGCCTGGGGGACTATGGTGAGGGCCGCGGACTGGAACGCCGCAATCCGGACCGTGCCGCGGGGCTGTTCCATTGATGTGGAGACGTCCGCTTCGGCCCGTTCGAGCAGGTCCAGGATCTGTTCGGCATGGGCGACGAGGATCAGTCCTTGGGGCGTGAGCTGCAGGCGCCGTCCGGCTGGTTCGACCAAGGGTACGCCGACTTCCTTTTCGAGAAGACGGACCTGTTGGGAAACCGCTGATGTGCTGTAGGAGAGGGCTTCGGCTACGGCAGAGAGGGTCTTGCGGTGGTACAGCTCCCGCAAGACCCTTAATCGGACGATGTTCAGCACATTCGTTCTCTCTGCCTGTTTATGGTGATCTCATGCGTTCGATAGCAACGAGTGCCGGTGTCAGGAGAACTCTACGATAAGTTCCACTTCGACGGGGGCGTCCAGGGGCAGCTCGGTGACGCCGACGGCTGAGCGGGCGTGCTGGCCCTTGTCGCCGAAGACCTGGACCAGGAGGTTGCTGGCTCCGTTGATGACGGACGGCTGGCCGTTGAAGCCTGGCGCCGAGGCGACGAAACCGACGACTTTGAGGATGCGTGCGCTGTCGAGGTCACCGTGAGTGCCGGCTGCGGCGAGTGCGTTCAGGACGCAGGTGACGGCCAGTTCGGCGGCCTCGTCGGCCGGAACCTGCGCGCCGACCTTGCCCGTGGCGGTGAGGGACCCGTCCCGGAGGGGGAGCTGGCCGGAGGTGTACACGGTGTTGCCGGTCCTGACCGCGGGCACATAGCTGGCCACTGCACCGGCGACGTCGGGAAGTTCCAGTCCCAGCTCCGCGAGCCGCTGTCGGGTCTTATGGTGGGTGAGAGTTGCTGTTTCAGTGCTCTGTGTCATGTCTTCCTTTTTGTTTGGTGTCAGTTGCAGAAGTTGACGGCGGTCAGGGCGAGAATGCGGCTGACCCTGTCCAGGGAGTCCAGTTCGATCCATTCCGTTGCGGCGTGGGCGCCTCCGCCGTCGACGCCAAACAGGAGTCCGGGAATGCCGGCTTCGAGCATGAGCGCGGCATCAGTCCAGAATGGTTCGCCGCGCAGCACTGGAACCTTTCCGTTGACCGCCTCCGCCGCTGACAGTACGGACAGGACGATCGGCTCCGCGCTCGGAACCTCGAACGGGTGGCGTTCAAGGCCTCGTGCGAGGGTATAGCGGAAGTCGGGATCTGTTGCGGCAATCCCGTCGAGGATGGCCGCCAGTTCGGACTCGAAGGTGTCCGCGGACTCGCCGGGCACCGTCCGGCGCTCCACCGAAATTGTGCACTGTGCGGGATAGCTGGAGAGCTCCTCCCCACCGCGGATCAGCGACGCATGGATGCTTCCCCGCCCGAGGATCGAGTGTGAGGGTCCGCGTTGTAGGGAGCGGGCGAGGTCATCGATCCCGGTCAGGAACCTTCCGGCCTTGGCGATCGCGTCAATGCCGAGATCCGGGCGGGAGCCATGTGCGGCGACGCCGTGGACAGTGACGTCGATCCAGGCGAATCCACGGTGTGCGATGACGATGTCCTCGTGGCTGGGCTCGGAGATGACGGCGGCGTCTGCTGTGAAATGCCGGAGGACTTCTTCGGTCCCGGCGCTGGCGAACTCCTCATCCGCGACCAGTGCAACGATGATGTCGCCCCGGTGTGGCCGGGCCGCGGCGGAGGCTGCGGCGACCATCATCGCGGCAATCCCGGCCTTCATGTCGAAGGTGCCGCGGCCGTACATGCGCCCGTCTTCGATTTTCGGTTCCAGGGGCGAGCCGTCGTATCCGGCGAGGGTGACGGTGTCGAGGTGGCCGTTGAACATCAGGGTCTTGCCGTTGCCGGTTCCCGGGGCTACCGCAACGATCGAGGGCCGGTCGGGGGTGGATTCGAGCCGGGTGATCTCGAATCCCCGGGATTCCAGCCAGGAGGCGGTGAAGGATGCGATCGCGGCTTCGCCTGCCGCTCCCGGAACGAGTCCGGGATTGACGGAGTCGATGCGCACGAGGTCCTGCAGCAGGGCTGCGGGATCTTCGATTATTGCGTGTGCGGTTTCAGGAGAGGTATTGAGGCTGTTGTTCATCGGTATTGCTTCTTTCATCGGAGCGGGTTGGCCGCGAGGCCTTCGGTGCTGACGAGCACAATGACGGAGTCGTTGGTGATGCCCAGCTGGCGGCGTCGTTCGTCGTCGCCCAAGGCGGCCCGGACGCCTGCAAGCGTTGAGGCTCCGCAGGGTCCTGCGTCCTGGCCCAGGTCTCCGAGGTCCAGCACGGCCCGGCGGCATTCTTCCTCGGACACGCTGACGGCGCCGTCAAGGCCGGCCAGCAGGGATGGCCAGCCCAGTTCCGAGGGCGTGCCGCAGTTCAGGCCGGACATGATCGTGGGGAAGGAAGTATCGACGACGACCGGTTCACCCGCCTGTAGAGAACGGGCGATGCAGGCTGCTGTCTCCGGCTCAACACTAAGGAGCGACGGAGCACTGGTGCCGGGGTTCCTGTAGTGATCAACCATGGCGTGGGCCAAGGATCCCACTCCGACCGGGCAGGCCACCAGGTCCGCTCCGGCGTGTCCTGACTGTGCCAATGATTCATCGATCTCAGCGAAAAGCGTGGTGTATCCGTCGACGATCCAACGGGGAATGTCGGTGTACCCGGCCCAAGCGGTGTCCTGGATCAGCACGTCCCGGCTACTGCCGGCGGTGGACGCTGCGGCGGCGGCCACGACATCGTCGTAGATGGCGTCGACTTCGATCAGCTCGGCGCCTTCGCCCCTGATCGCGTCGACGGCGGCGGCACTGAGACCGTTCGGGATGTATATCCGCGCGCTGAGTCCCAGCAGGGCGGCCATCCGCGACACGGCGCGGCCATGGTTGCCGTCAGTGGCTGTCACCAGCACCGGCAGTGACCCGGCATCCGCACCGGAGGGCAGGTGTTCGCGGAGCTCCGGGACGGTCATGGTGCCGGCGTCAAGGCCCTGCCGTTCACAGAGCGCGCGGCAGACAGCCCAGGAGGCGCCGAGGATCTTGAATGCCGGCAGACCGAGCCGGTTGGATTCGTCTTTGAGGAAGACCCGTCCGACGCTGAGTTCGGCCGCCACGGAAGGAAGCTCGGTCAGCGGCGTCGCCGAGTAACCGGCCAGGGTGCGGTGGAAGGACAGAGCCGAGGCCGGAGGAGCCGTCTGCCACCTCCGGGCATCGGGATTGGCGTACCAGTAAGCGGTGTGAGTTGAAGGCATGAGTCCATGATCCGACAACCGATCTAAAAGAAAAAGCGATGATTAACGGTCAATTCCTTCCACTTCTTCTTAACATTCCCGAGGAGGGGCGTTCGGGCTATATACAATTTTCCTTCACTGTATGAGCCACAAAAAGCCGCTTTTTCTTCGAGGGCTTCTGGGGAAGTATTTAGCGGACAGTGAGCGGCGCCACAGACGCGGCCCGGCGGGTGGTTGATTCCCAGCGAATCGACAGAGCCCGATTCCCTTTCACGAAAGCAGTCCCGACACATGACTTCAATGTTCGAATCCAGTACTGCCGTCTCCGACGGACCAGACCGCCCCAAGAGCACCAACTCCGGAAACCCCGGCTTCAAAGATGAAGAAGAGGGTTACCACAAAGGCCTGAGTGCCCGGCAGATCCAGATGATCGGGATCGGAGGCGCCATCGGAACAGGCCTGTTCATGGGCGCCGGCGGACGTCTGGCGGCGGCCGGACCCGGCCTGATCCTCGTCTACGCGGTGTGCGGTTTCTTCGCCTTCCTTATCCTGCGCGCCCTCGGCGAGTTGGTGCTGCACCGCCCGTCTTCGGGTTCCTTTGTCTCGTACGCCCGGGAATTCTTCGGCGAGAAAGCCGCGTTCACCGTCGGCTGGCTGTACTGGCTGAACTGGTCGATGATCGCCATCGTGGACGTCACAGCCGTGGCCCTGTACATGAACTTCTTCAAGAAATACGTCCCTGGCATCGCGGACGTCCCCCAGTGGCTGTTCGCCCTCGCTGCACTGGTCCTGGTCCTGGGCCTAAACCTCGTCTCAGTGAAGGTGTTCGGTGAGCTCGAATTCTGGTTCTCCCTAATCAAAGTCTTGGCCCTGGTCACCTTCCTCATCGTCGGGGTCTGTTTCGTTGCCTTCGGAACCCCCGTCGCCGGACACACTGCCGGCTTCAGCCTCATCTCCGACAACGGAGGCCTGTTCCCGAACGGTGTCCTGCCGGCCCTTGTCGTGATCCAGGGCGTCATCTTCGCCTACGGCGCCATTGAACTTGTCGGGACCGCGGCAGGCGAAACCGAGCACCCCGAAAAGGTCATGCCGAAGGCGATCAACGCCGTGGTCTTCCGGATCGGCGTCTTCTACGTCGGGTCCGTCCTGCTGCTCTCGTGCCTGCTCCCGTACACGGCCTACAAGGCGGGGGAGAGCCCCTTCGTGACGTTCTTCGGATCCATCGGGATCACCGGCGGAGACGCCATCATGAACCTCATCGTGCTCACCGCGGCCCTCTCATCACTCAACGCAGGCCTCTACTCCACCGGCCGGATAATGCGCTCCCTGTCAGCCGCCGGATCCGCACCCAAATTCGCCGGACGCATGAACAAAGCAGGCGTCCCCTACGGCGGAATCCTCATGACCGCCGGTATCGCGCTGCTCGGAGTCGGGCTAAACGCCGTCGTCCCCGAATCGGCCTTCGAGATTGTCCTGAATGTCTCCTCGCTCTGTCTCATCACAGCCTGGGCCGCGATCGTCCTGTGCCAGCTGAAGCTCTGGCACTGGGCCCGCCAAGGAAAGATCCGCCGACCCACATTCCGCCTCTTCGGAGCACCATGGACAGGCATCCTCACGCTCGTATTCCTCGCTGCCGTCCTGGTCCTGATGGCCATGGACTACCCGGTCGGCACCTACACCATCGGCTCCATTGCCCTCATCATCCCGCTGCTGGTCCTTGGCTGGTTCCTCGCACGCGGCAACATCCGCGACGTCGCGGCACGCCGCGACGTCCAAGGCGAACACTCCGGATCCCACGCTTAAATCTTTCAAAACACCAATGTCGGTTCCCCCTCGATGGGTAGCCGACATCCGGCTAGGAGCTCAATGACGGCCTCTTTCGCGCCGGCGTCCCGCGAAGGTGCACTTCCCCGGGATGCCGATCGAGGTGGAGCGCCTTGCCCTGGAGCACGAGCCGGCGCTCATCGTTGCCGATTGGTCTGCGTACGCGCGCCGGCTGGACTTTGCCGAGTTCCGCCGGATCGCCGACCTGGTGGGCGCGTACCCGATGGTGGACATGGCACATTTCGCAAGCCTAGTGGCACCGGGGCTGCGCCCGTCCCCGGTCCGGCACGCGCACGTCACGACGTCCACGACGCCACAAGACCCTCGCCGGTCCGCGCGGCCGGCATCATCCTCTCCAACGACGCCGACATCGCCGGGAAGATCAACTCGGCGGTGTTCCCGGGACAGCAGGGTGGTCCGTTGGAGCACGTGATCGCCGGCAACGCCGTCGCCTTCAAGATCGCTGCCTCGGACGAGTTTAAGGAAGAAGGGCTCCTAGCAAGCTGTCCACAAAACCATACGGCAGCAGAAGGTTTGGGCGGTTCCACAATGCTCGTCACGATCCCGCGGCACGGCCGCGTGGCAGTGGCGATTTGCCCACCGTTTACCCGCCGGAAACCACGAACGGTAATGGAAAATGATTAGCATGCATAGCGCCCGATTGGGCCATTCTGCCCCGAATCCAGGCATCGACGACATCCACTGAGTGCTGACGAAAAGCGGCCGCTGCTAATCCGACGTTCCAAGTCCCTGGCTCCGGTATGCGGTGTCTTTGTCCATATTCCAGCCGGCGAGCATTCCAGAGCCGAGGAGCTGGTCGCTGAGTTTGGCCAGTCGGTAGCCGGGGTCGGCTTCCAGGGCGAGTTGCATGTATTGGTGGGCTTTGCTTCCGCGGCCTTCCCACCAATTGATGTAGCCGATAGCGGTAAGGAGCGGCGCTGAGTGTTTGGTGCTGCTGTAGGTGTAGGCGTGGAGGAGTATTTGCTGGGCCCATTCGACGCGGGTCCATTGTGGCTTGCCGGGAGTTTGGGCGAGCAGGATTTGTTCCATGGGGCCGTCGACGCCTGGGATGTCTGCCATCAGCTGGTCGCGGATGGCTGCGAACTGGAAGTTTGCGATCAAAGCGATGGTTTGGTCGCCAGTCGGGTAGGCTTTGGCCTCGAGGATCCCAGCCCACAGTGTGCGCGCCTTTTCGATCGCACTGTGGTCGTGGCACTTCCCGATCGATTCGATGTGGGCCTCTACGGCATCAAAGGTCGTTGTCTCCTTGGCCGATGCCGGAAGGGTGATCCGGCCGGTTCGTGCGACCGTACTTCCGCGGTAGACAAGTTCGGCGTTGATTTCGCTGGAGTCGACCATCGAAAGCGGCAGTACGCAGTTGAGGTTTGGGTCGTCGTCGTACTGTGAGACGGTCTGGTCTCCGACGAGGAGGCCGTCGCGGATGGTGATCTGTCTCTCGGCCAGAGCGCCGGTCAGCGCGGCGATGACTGCTGCGTATGGCTTGGCTTGGCCGGTTGTCGTTGGGGCCGAGGTGTAGACGGCGAACAACGCGCTGGTGGCGTTGGTGTCGTTGGCGAGATAGCCGGCGACTGTTCGCGCGTAGGCGCGTTCGCTGCCGTCGTGCTTGGGGAGGTCTACGCGGAGTGTCACGCCGATGTGGTTGGTGTCCAGGGTGATGCAAACGAGGCTTTCCTGGGGCCAGAATCCCAGGGTGTGGCCGATGAAACTGAGGACATCGGCAGGGGTCTTGATGGTGAGTGTTTCCATGATCTTTCTCCTTCAGAGGCGGCGTCGGCCTTTAGCCGTTAAGTTTCGGCGTCGTTCTGATACGGGGACCGCTGCTGGGCATGAGGGGCCGGAGTGCAACTTGGGGAACCGGCAACGATTCAAAAGTTCGCGAGGAAATAAGCGGAGCGCCGAGCGAAGTTTTGGATCGGGGCCGGCGTAAGGCGCCCTGGTTGCGCGGAGGTCCTGCCCAGCGATGATCGAGCATCAGAATGACAAACAGCGAAGATTCTTCTGGCTCTTCATGGCTGGGTCGGGGCAGCGCGGCATGACGCCGGGACGTCTTGTTACATCGCCGAGGAATCTATCGTGTGAGCCGTGCGCCGGAGCGCCTCTCGAGCGCGAATTCGGCGCGTTCGACGACGGAGCGGTCATGTGCGTCGAGCCGCGACTCCGTCGCTGGGCTAGCCATTTCACAGTCGCGGATTTCAACCAGGCGTCGGTGCAGCTGTGTTTCGGCGTGCCGGCTGAGGACGATGAGCGCGCTGGCCCGTCGCTTATCGAGGATCAGGTCGTGGTGGGTGAAAGCCACACGGTTCCAGATCGGCCCGATTTCCAGGAGCAGGAGCCGGACATGGAGGAGGAAGTTCCCGTGTTTAAGGTGGCCTTCGAGCCGGGGGAGAAGCAGTCCAAGGCTCACAAGCAGAACCGCGAATGTTTCGCCCACCCAGTAGAGGACGGTCAGAACGGCCGCCAATGGGCTGGCAGCGCCATCGATCTTTGTGACGACTCCATAGACCAGACGGTCGACGAGGACCAGAGCAAAGAGGATGCATCCGATGGCGATAAGGACGAAGGCAGATCGGAAAGCACGGGCCCGCATGCTGGGGACATTGTCATGGCACACCCGTGCGATATCGAGGCAGATCCACATGATGAACGCGGACCCGCTCCAGAGGAACACTGCCATCCCTGCTTGGTCGCCGTAGGTCAGAGGTAAGTTGGGATCAGTGACGTCGGCGCGGCTCGTGAGAAATCCTGCCGTCACTGCCGAGGACGCGATGACCGCAGCCCACCGGCCGAAGGCGAGTTGCCGACGTCTTACTTCAATGTCTTCAACTGCCGCCAGTAGGATGGCCGTCCGGAATTGCCAGAATCCCAGGAGCAGAGACAAAAGGGTGACCAGACCGACGTGGTTCCGGCCGCCGAGCAATGGATCGACGCCGTGATAGACGGCCGGGATGTACAAGGTGCAGGCGATTGCAGCGAGGATGGTTGCACGGAAGACGCTGCCGCGGTGCGGATCGAGCGCTGCGGGCAGCCGGAGGATGGTCAATACCCAGAGAGTGGCTGCCGGCACGTAATCCATCAGCCGAACACTTTGCGGAACGCCAACGGCTCCGGCGGCGTACCGGCGTCGCTGTTGATGATGCGCGTCGCGAGCCGATCGGCGAGAGCTTCGGCGGCAAGCTCTGCGTCGTCGGTGTAGCTGCTCCGGGCGAGCGCACGCAGCACCCGTTCAGGGTCGAGGTCGGGGAGGAAGCTCTTGACCAGTTCGCTGCTAATGCCTTCAAGATCGTGGTCGAGGATCATGTGGCTGAATTCGTGGAGGATGATCTGTTGCCGGTGCCAGTCTGATTTGGTCGGTGCGTGGAGGACGACGTCCCGGTCCTCGCAGATGAGCCAGACCCCGCACAGTTCTTCTTTAGCTAGTTCTGGAAGTTCCGTTACCGTGATGGTCCTGCCGCGTTTTCGCTCCAGTTTCTCGTGGATGAGCTGCAGCGTGGCGTCATCGGGCAAGCTGAACGCATGTTCTGCTTTCCGCGCTATTTTGCGGGCTTCACGGTAGTTCATGGCCGGACGGGACAGAGGAGGACGGAACGTTGACCGGACCGATCTGGTCCAGGGAATACCCGCCGGGGTACAGGCGCGAGCCTGCGGCGCCGGGAGTGAAATGTGGTTTGGTTTTCAGCGGACGACGGCGGCGGATCGCGTTGCGTGCGGCGAGTCCGGTTTTGAGGCCGGTTCGGGAGATCCGGCCCGCTCGGGGGAGGCAGAGCGCGTCGGTGAGGCGGCCGTCGTCGAGCATTGTGCTGATGAGACGCTTGGCGAGAGGGCGCAGAGGCGCTGGCAGTCGGCTCTGGAAAACTTGGACCGTGCTATCCATGAGGAGTTGGCCTTCGGCTGACCGAGCGACGTGGGCGGCCTCGTAGCGGTCGAAGAAGTTCTCGGCTTCCGCGTAGGTGGCCGGCATGCCGGTGATGTTCATGCGGCTGCCCAGTTCGGTGAAAAAGCGCGAGGCGGCCGCGAGCTCAGCTGTTGTGGGTTGGCGCCAGGCCTGTTTCTGGATCCAGCGGATCGGTACGACCAGCAGCGTGAGGAGGACGTAGAGGAAGTCGTCCTTGGTTCCGGGTACATTGCGGTGAACACGGTTGAGTAACTCGACCATGGTGCGGCCGCGGTCGCTGTCCAGACCGCAGGAGACGAGCTCATAGATGACGATGGCCGTGTCGTAAGAGCGCTTCATGGGGCGCTGCTGGATTTCGGCGTTCGCGTGCAGGGTCGCCGCGATGCTTGGGATCGCGAAGTTGCGGTAGTACGCGAGGAAGAACCCAAGTTCCGTGTCCGCGGCGAGGTCGAAGAGAGCCATTTGGCGGAAGGTGGTCTCCCAGTCACTCGGGGAGGCGGTGTGCTGGCGGTGGAGGCTCGCAGCAAGGGTAGCGTTGATGTTCAAGGTTCCCCCGTTCACCGTGTCCGAAGTCCGCGTTCGAAACTGGGGCTCCAGCTCCCCAGCTAAGCTGACCTATTCCATGGTAAAACCGTTGTGATGACGTGGCTAGTTAACTTGTAGACGGGTCTACTCTGAGTCCGGCGGAGTCGCCTTCGCCAGCGCCCCGATCAAGCCCCTTTCTCCTTCGCGCATCATGAGGGCGTGGGCGGCGGTGAAGGCTGGGGCCGCTATTGGAGCCAGGAAAGTCATCCATCGCTGGGTGGGGCAGACCTTCCATTCGATGTCCATGCGCGTGGCTGTGCCCTTGGCCTCAGGGGTGAGAGTGACCTTTCCGGTGCCGTCGAGATGGCCGCCGGCGTCGAAGTCAATTTCGCTCGGGGTGGTGACCTTCGTCGGATGGATACTGATCGTGAGGGTGTAGCCGAGCGAGGCCTTGAAGTTGAGGAATGCGGTTGTTGCCTTGAGGATATCTTCCTGGGCACTGCTGGCTGGATCGGTGCGAACCAGCGGCGCGGCAAAGCTGCAATGCGGCCACCACTTGGGCCAGCTCATGTCGATGTCCGCGATGATGGCCCACACTTGCTCCCGGGTGGACGGGAGATGCCAAGTGGAGCCGAGGTCGAAGGTGCGCGGGGTCATGAGGACATTCTGGCAGCGACTTGGTGATGAACCTCAATCGTTCCTGGGGTTGGTTCGGTGGCGAAATGCATGACAGAAGCGCCGCCGCGTTTGGTCCACGCTGCCGACCGTAAGTAAGAACTTGCGTCGATGATGACAGCGCCATGCGATGTAGCTGATGCGTCAGGTAGCTGCTCCATAGCGTTTTTCAATTTCCGACGCGGGATACCGATAGGCTTGTCCGATCGTGCTTAGTGAGGGGGTGGCGTGTTGCCGCATACAGGGGCTACGTCTGCCTGGAGCGATTGGTATCGCTGCTGCCATGATGACCGCTTCGCTCAGTCGCAGGGAACAGATTTTGAGCATTACGTGACACAGGCTCTCAGCATCATTCACGGGCCCGACTTCATCAACCCTTTGCCCAAAGGGCAGCTCGGGGACTTTGGGTGCGACGGCATCACGGGGGACGGCGATATCGCCTATGCATGTTTCGGCTACTTGCCCAACCGCGCTTCCGAAAAGGCTTTGGCGGTGAAAGTGGCGTCCGATTTCACTCGCGCTAAGGAAATGTGGCCAACCTTTGGCAGTTGGCGGTTTGTCTCGAACGTTGGAATGGGTCCGTTGGCCACTCAAGCCCTAATCAGCATCAACCGGGAACATAAAATTGGTTCCGTCCGGGCCATCAAAGCTACTTCATTCGACCGGGATCGGTTCTGGAATGAACTGCTCCTCCCGTTGACGGCTCCTGAGCTGGACAAGATATTTCCCGGAGTCCCCCACGCCCAGAACATTCAGTTGCAGGATCTAGTGCCTCTGCTGGACAAGCTAGGACAAGCTGGTCTGCAGGGGACTGAAGACGCTCCAGAGGGTGCCGTCCCGCCGCAGAAAATGGAATTCAATAAGCTTTCGAGGCGTGTTCAGCTGGAGTTCAGCAACGCTCGCGTGCACATGCCGGCGATACGCGATTGGTTCGCAGGACATAGCGATCCAACCTTGCGTGACGCTCAAGGAGTTAGATTTCGGGAAATCTACTTGGATGTCCGTAGGAGCGCAACGAACTCAAACGAAGTGGTCGAAAGGTTGTACATCAGCCTTGGTGGGCAGAACTTCCGGCTGGACGACGATCTGGCTAACGCGGTATACGCGGTGACAGCATTCTTCTTCGATGAATGCGACATCTTTGAATTGCCCCCGGAGAATTGGACTATGGAGCAAGTATGATACTTCCCACGAAGGGGATTAGTCCGCAGCGCGCTCTGGTCACATTGGGCAGTCAAGCGCTTGAAGTTCTGCGGCAGCCAAGGTCCGTGAACTCGACTTTCGAGGCTACCAAGCAGGTTCGTATCGCGCGTGGCCTTCGGGAGCCGATCAGTTTCGATTGGTTCTCCCTATCCCTCGCAATGCTTTACTCGATAGGAGCCATCGAGCTCAATGGTGATGGACTTGTCGTGAGGATTCCCCATGCGACTCATTAGATTAGGTTCGACCGACCCACGTTTTCGTTCCGTCGATTTTCATGAGGGCTCTCGGCTGAATCTGCTGACAGCCTACAAAACCCGGGCCGCTGGTGTTGGGGACTCACGAAATGGGACGGGCAAGACTGCCATGGCCCTGATTGTCCGGTATCTTCTTGGCGGCAATAAGCCGACCAAACTGGCAAAGGCCCCGGAACTCACCGGCTATGAATTCTTCGGTCTCTTCGAGATGCCTGGCCGCGACGGAACACCGGAACGCGTAACGGTACGACGAGCATTTGATTCAACAAAGGTGCGTATAGACGGATGGTCCCGTGCCCCTGACAAGCCGATAAGCGTCAGCGAATGGACGGCTCTGCTGTCCTTGTACGTTTTCCGTATCCCCGAGGGTCTCGACAGACCAACTGTGGGTCAGCTCGTTGGACAGTTTGTGCGTACGGAGTTCCTCCCCACCAAAGTTCATCCCACCGAGTCCGACTGGGAGTCCGGTTGCCGGTACGCGCTCCTATTCGGTCTGGATGCAAGCATCGCCGCAGGGGCGGGCGAAGTCGCACGTCTCGACAAACAGCAGAAGGCCTTGAACCAGGCGGCCAAGGACGGTGCGCTCGCAGACCTCAAACTTGACGTTGCCGGCCTCAGAGGTCGACTTGTCACCGCGCGCCGTGAGCGGGACGAGTCCGCACTGGAAATCTCCAATTTCCGAGTAGAGGAGCGATATCAAGAACACCAGACTCGGGCCAATGCCCTCAGCGTTGAGATCCGCGACCTTAACGAGCAGGAACTGATCCTGCGGCGGAAGCTCGCGGACTTGGATCGTGCTCTTGATGAAGAAACGCAGCCGGAGGCGACCGATCGACTGAGCCGGGCCACGCAGGCCGTATACAGCGAGGCTGGCATCGTTTTTTCAGAAGTCGTACTCAAGAGGTTTGACGATGTCCAAGCTTTTCACGCTTCTGTTGTTCGTAACCGCAAACTGTTCCTGCAGAATGAGCGCAGCACGACGTCCGAATCGCTGCTTTCTGTGCAGAGACGCCGGCGGGAACAGGACACCGAGCGATCGTCTTTGCTTGTCCTCCTGCAAGAGTCTGTGGCTGTGGGTACATACCTGGCGGCACAGGCATCATTTGCACATCTGCATGCTGAGATAGCGGGTATCGAAGACAGGCTCAAGATGGCCGAAAAGCTTGAGAACCTAAGTGAAGATCATGACGCTAGAGCGGTTGAGAACAAACGCAGGATGCGCCTTGAAGTGGCCGAACAGGAAACGCTGCTGGACGGAGCACGTGCCCTATTCGGCGACCTTGCAGCTGAAATATACGGTCATGGCACTGGAAGAACGAAGCGAGCGAGCCTGGATCTTGGCGTATCCCCGAAGCAGGGCAACTTCTTGGTCAATCCTGAGATCGCCGCCGATGGAAGCGCAGGAATTTCCTCCGTTAAGACTTTCGTCATGGACATGGTCACCATGTGTATGGCTGCTAAGACAGGACATTCGCTCGGTTTCTTGATTCATGACAGCGCACTCTTTGATCCGGTGGACTCCGAACAGATAGCCAGCTGCCTCAACATCGGTGCGCGGCTGGCCGAAGAGCGAGGGTTCCAGTACATAGTGACCATGAACTCGGACGCGCTGACGTCGGCCATTTCAGATTCCGGTGGGGCCTTCGATGAGGAACCCTATCTGCTGAATATTCGTCTGAGCGACGCTAGCGATGAGCAGAAGCTCTTTGGGTTTGGATTCAACTGACTTGACTCTCCGGAATCGCAAGGGATCTGTCGATACATACGAACTTGGGGGAGCGGCTTGCGAAGGCTCTGTTTGATGAGATCGGGGTAGTCGTCCGTTTGCGACGGACGGCAGTCCCTTGCCGTCCTGGCGCTGCCTCCCGTCGAAGGCGAGGTGCCGTACCCTCTGGCCTGGGAAAGGTCATGTCTGGAGGAAGTGCGCCGGTTGGATTCCTTGTCCACTACTCGGCCCACCAGCTGCGCCGCACCACACCCTCAAGGGGCGAAGTGCCACTCTCCGAATCGCCGGTCTTCCGACATCTTAGAGAGGGTCACGCGCCCGATCGCAAGCTCACAAGGCCACGGGACGGTTGCGACGGCCGAGCTGGCTCTATGTTCGCCACACGGTTACCCCACGGAAACGAGGAAAAGCGATGACATATCAGCGACCGTGCCAAGCAAGGAAAACCGCTAGATTCCGCGGATTATCGACACATTGCAAGCCTTTGGCAGACACCGAAATGTGCCGTCCCATGAGAAGAGGTCAGGAGTTCGAATCTCCTTAGCTCCACAATGAAGGCCCTTTGACCTGCGGAAACGCTGGGTGGGAGGGCTTTTCTTGTGCCTGAAACCGGGCCAACCGCACGGAAACCACACACGCCTCGGGACTCTAGGCCGGTTGGCAAGTTGTGGAAATTGTTGCAAATTCGTATGATACACACAGAATTGCATCCTGCATGGGTGCTCCCGCTGGACGAAGGTGTCCAGTCGACGCATCGGCACACCGGTCAAGCCGGGCAGGAGCCAACTAGTAGAGGGCACTGAAGGCGATGGTTAGTCCAATGAAGCAGCCCCCCGAGGTCAGGCGCCGAAGAATCCTGGAACTCGTCAGCGAAGGGGATTTCCTGAGGCCCGCCGACATTGCAGCCATGATGTCTGTCTCCGGCGAAACCGTGCGCAGGGACCTTATGGCTTTGGAAAGGTCCGGGGAGCTCAAGCGCATCCACGGCGGAGCGATGCCTCCTGTCAAAGTGACGGAGAGCGAACCCGACAGGGCCAACCGCTCAATGGAAAACCCGCAGGAGAAGGGCGAAATCGGGGCTGCGGCCGCCGCGCTTATCGGTGACACCGACACAATCTTTCTCGACGTCGGAACCACTGTGGAAGCTGCGGCGAGGGCATTGCCTCCAACATTCCACGGCATAGTCATCACGAATAGCCTGGTGGTGGGATCCATCCTCAGTGACCGTCCGGATGTTGAACTGTATGTGCTTGGCGGTCGCGTCCGAGCAGGCGAAATGACCACATACGGTCCCGACGCCCTTGCCCAGGTTCGAAGCTTCAATGCGAACTGGGCCTTTCTTGGCGCCGGGGGAGTGGATGTCCGGGCGGGCCTCACGGACTATTCGTCTGAGGATGTGGCAATCAAGCAACTGATGATTGAGAAGTCAGCGAAGACTTATGTCCTGGCAGTTGGTGACAAACTGGGACGGATTGCTGTCCGCCATGTCTGCGACCTTGACGAAATCAAAGGGGTAATCACGGACAGCAGGGTCAGCAGTGCCCGGATCAACTCCCTGAAGGACGCAGGCATTGAAGTCGTCCAAGGCGGGGAGCCGCGTGAGGTGTCGAGCTAGTTTCCCGCCGACACCGCGCGACTCCTGAGCCGGCTCGTACCAATCGAGTCCGGGCCTGCTCTGGTTGCGCCGTGGAGATGCCCCGCACGAAAGTGCGGGGCATCTCCATTTAAGGAGGCAGCTCGTGGAATTATGTGGACAGTGATTTGGTCGATTTTTGCCGCGAATCCGCATGAAACCAAGGAAAAATAGGGCGATTGTGACGCCCGCAACAATTACCCCTTGACGCGCAGCCCTCGTGGATCCATACTTTTCCTTATGAATCCTCATAAATCCACATAAGCGTGGATGCGATTCCAACGCACGTGGCTCCCAGCGCCCCGTAGGCCTCATCCGGCCGCTGTCATGTCGCCGTGAACATGAGGCACCAAGGAACAAGCAATTCCAACGAACCAACACCCCGCGCCCGGCCTAACCCAGCAACGACGCTCCGACGGGCACTTATCGAAGGATCCCCGCTCCAATGACACACAACCCTCCACCAACAGGCAGTATCGTGCCGGGCACGGACACCAACGTTGCAGAGTACGGCTACAAGCAGGAAATGAAGCGCGGCACGGGCAGATTTGCCTCTTTTGCTGTCGCTTTCGCGTTCGTTTCCATCGCCACGGGCATCTTCACCACCTATGGCGCAGTTCTCAACAGCTCCGGGCCTGCGGGCATCTGGACCTGGCCGATCGTCACGGTCGGGCAACTCATGGTCGCTCTTATTTTCGGCTCGTTGGCCGCCCGCATCCCTGTGACCGGCTACTCCTACCAGTGGATGTCGCGCCTGGCCAACCCGGTACTGGGTTGGATCATGGGCTGGATCTCCTTCACGTTCCTCGCAATCGTGGTGGTCGCAGTCGACTACACCATCGCGTCAACCGTCCTGCCTGTTCTCCTCGGCTACGAGGGAACCCCTGCGAACGCCTGGGTGATCACCAGCATTGTGCTGGCCTTGCAGGCCCTGTTGGTTGCGTTTTCCACGCGCTGGACAGAACGGGTGAACAACTTCGCCGTCTCGGCCGAACTCATCGGCATGATCCTGCTTGTCGTGTTGCTCATCGTCGTCGGCGCAGTGGCCAAGGAATTGAACGTGGGCAATCTGTTCTCCACGGGTTCCCTCCCGGCGCAGGATTACTTCAGCGTCGGGTCCTTGCTCCACGTGGGGCCTTGGATGATGGGGACATTGCTGGGCGCGTTCACGATCGTGGGATTCGAGTCCGCCGCCAACCTCGCCGAAGAAACCAAGGACCCTGCCAGGGTGGTGCCCCGCGCTATGTGGCAAGCCGTCCTCGCTTCAGGCATCCTGGGCTTCTTCTTCCTCCTGGCCATCACCATGCTGGCCGGCGATCCCGCGACCCTGGCCGGGTCCGGAACTCCGGTTGCCGACGTCATCAACCGTGTTCTCGGGCCGGTCGTAGGCACCGCGCTGCTGGTGATGGTCGTCATCGCAATCTTTGCCTGCGGCATGGTGATCCTCATGACCGGAGTCCGGCTCGTTTGGGCGATGTCCCGCGACGACAGATTCCCGGGCCACGCCGTGTGGCGCAAGGTGTCACCGCGCTTCGGAACCCCGACGGCGGCAACCGGGCTCATGTTTGTCCTTGGCGAGCTGATCCTCGGCCTCTTCGCCTTCCAGACCGACGCGCTCTTCAGCCTCTTTGGTGCCGCTACCCTGCTCCCTGCGGTCATCTACGCTTCCACGGTCCTGCTGTATATCCTCAAGCGCAAGAGCCTTCCCCCAAGCAAGGGATTCACCTTGGGCAAGTTCGAGGTACCCGTCATCATCCTCGCCGCCGTGTGGCTGATCTTCATGCTGTCTATTTTCAGGGACGCATCCTTCATCAACTCCTGGCTTTACGTGGCCATCATGGTCGCAATCGGCGCTGTCTACCTGGTCTTCCTGCTGATCCGACGCGGCGGTCCGTCCGGACTCGCCATGCCCGATCTGCACTCGATCGATGCCGAGCTCGACGCCGACGCCAAACATTCCGAAAGGGCGCAGGGCAAGTGACCACCGTTCTATCCATTGACCAGGGCACGTCCGGAACCAAAGCCGTTGTCGTCGACGGGAGCGGGAAAATCCTGGGCCTGGCCGAACAAACAGTCCGGCCGCATTACCTGCCCGGCAGCGGTGTCGAACAGGACCCGCAGGAACTGCTCGACTCCGTCCTCGAAACCGGTAAGGCCGCCGTCACACAGTCCGGTGCCTTGATCGATATCGTCACCATCGCCAACCAAGGCGAAACCGTCCTAGCCTGGGACCCCGGTAGCGGCAAGCCGCTCTCCAACATGATCGTGTGGCAGGACCGGCGCGCCGAAAGCATCTGCGCCGGCCTGGCGGACCATCGGGAGGAATTCGCAAGCCGCACCGGACTTATCCTCGACCCGTACTTCTCCGCCCCCAAGCAGGCCTGGATCCGGAAAAACGTCACCCGGGACGGTGTGGTCACCACCTCCGACAGCTGGCTCATCCACCAGCTGACCGGGGAATTCGTCACCGACGTCAGCACCGCCAGCCGGTCCCTGACGACCGACCTGGACAGCACGGAATGGGACCATGAACTGCTGGATCTGTTCGAACTCGGCGACGAAAAGCTGCCCACGATTCTGCCGTCCGACGCGATCGCAGGCTCAACGAGTGCCTTCGGCGGGTTGATGGCCGTCGGCGGCCTCATCGTGGATCAGCAGGCGGCCCTCCTGGCCGAGAACTGCCTCGAAACCGGCGAAGCGAAGTGCACCTTCGGTACGGGCGCGTTCCTGCTGGCCAACACGGGAACATCGGCAACACGCTCAACGGCCGGACTCGCCGCATCGGTTGCCTGGACCGTCAAAGACAAGCCCACCTACTGCTTTGACGGACAGGTATACACGGCAGCCTCCGCCGTCAGGTGGCTCCAAGGAATGGGCTTCATCAAGTCGGCTTCAGAGCTCGACGTCGTAGCTGCCGCCGACTCCGGCGGCGTGCTCAGCGTCCCGGCCTTCGCCGGCCTGGCTGCACCATGGTGGAGCCCCGAATCCAAAGCCTCCCTCACGGGAATGACCCTCTCCACCGGACCGGAACACATCGTGCTCGCCGTGCTGCAGGGCATCGCCGCGCAGGTCGCCGAGCTGGGCTCCCTCGTCGCAACCGACATCGGCACTCCGCTCCAGCGGCTGCGGGCCGACGGCGGGCTGACGCAAAGCCGTGTTCTGATGCAGGCGGTCGCCGATCTCATGCAGATAGCGATCGACGTGTACCCTTCCCAGCACGCCACACCCCTGGGTGCGGCAGCCCTGGCCAGAGTGGCCCTTGAACCATCCCTCCCACTCCAGGACGCCGTCGTTCCCTGGAGCCCCAGCACTGTCTATGAACCGAAGTGGTCGGCAGACCAAGCAGCCGAGTTCCGCGCACGGTGGGCAACCGCCGTCGATGCAACCCGGTGACGAAGGAGAACACCCGAATGAGCAACACCCAGAACAAAACCTACGATGTCGCCGTGATCGGCGCCGGTATTGTGGGCTCAGCCATCGCACGGAAGCTGGCCGGGTACCGGCTCAGCGTCGCGCTCCTCGACGCGCGCGAAGACGTAGGGGACGGGACGAGCAAGGCCAACACGGCGATCCTGCACACAGGATTCGACGCCAAGCCCGGAACCCTTGAGTCGAGGATGGTGCACGAGGGGTACCACTTGCTCTCCGACTACGCCAAGCAGACGGGAATTCCGGTCGAACACACCGGCGCCATCCTTGTGGCGTGGGATGACGAGCAGCGCGACGCCCTGCCTGGCCTGAAGGTAAAGGCCGAACAGAACGCATACGCCAAGACCGAAATCATCGACGCGGCGGAAATCTACCGGCTCCTGCCGCACCTGGGCGAGGGCGCCCTGGCCGGGCTCTCCGTCCCGGACGAGTCCATCATTTGCACCTGGACTACCAACCTTGCCCTCGCCACTGAAGCTGTGCAGCGGGGGACGGAACTCCTGCTCCGACGTCGCGTTGCCAGCATCGAGAGGGTCGACGGCGTCACGCACCTTTACACAAGCATCGACCGGATCAGCGCCCGCTGGGTGATCAACGCCGCCGGGCTGGGCGGGGACACGATCGACCAGCTCTTCGGCTATGACCGGATCCACCTGACCCCCCGACGCGGTGAGCTGTTGGTGTACGACAAGCAGGCACGGCCCCTTGCGGACAAAATCGTTCTGCCGGTGCCAACGGCATTGGGCAAAGGCGTGCTGGTCAGCCCCACCATTTACGGCAACGTGATGCTGGGCCCCACCGCCGAAGACCTCACCGACCGCACCGACACGGGAACGTCCGAGAGCGGCTTCGCCTTCCTGAGGGGCAAGGGCGAGAAGATCATGCCCAAACTCCTGGAAGAAGAGGTAACGGCCACTTATGCCGGGCTACGCGCAGCCAGCGATTACCCCGACTACCTCATCGAGGTCGACACGGAGCAGCAATACGTGATCGCCGGCGGCATCCGCTCCACCGGTCTGACCTCCGGCATCGCCGTTGCCGAGTACGTCGACGAACTCCTCAGGGCATCGGGCGCCATCCAGCTCGTCGAGCGCGGCGACCTGCCCGAACCACCACACATGCCCAACATCGGCGAAGCTTTCGTCCGCCCTTACCAAGACGCAGCGAGGATCGCGGAAGATCCTGCTTACGGGAAGATCGTGTGCTTCTGCGAACGTGTCACTGCCGGTGAAATCCGCGACACCTTCAGTTCCCCCATCCCGCCGTGCACACTGGACGGGCTGCGCCGCCGGACCCGCGCCCAAAACGGTCGATGCCAGGGATTCTTCTGTGGCGCGGAAGTAAGCGAGCTGCTCGAATCCCGCGGCAAGAGCGCCAACGCCCCAGTTAATCCGAAAGCAAAAGTTGCCAGCGTGGAGGTCCCCAAGTGAGCACCAACGGCACGGTCCTGACCCCGACCGTCCTGATCATCGGCGCCGGACCGTCCGGCTTGCGCGCCGCAGCCGAATTAGCTCCGCGCGTGAGCGGCGAAGTCCTCGTCCTTGAACGGGAAAGTGTTGCTGGCGGCATCCCGCGGCACAGCGACCATCCCGGCTACGGAATCCGTGACATGGGCAAGTTCATCGACGGCCCCAAATACGCCCGTATTCTGCGCGAGCAGGCCACCGCTGCCGGCGCGAGGATCCTCACCAACGCCATGGTCACCGACTGGGCCGGAGAGCGCTCCGTCAACGTCACCATGCCCGACGGGCGGGTGCGCGTCGATGCGGAGGTAGTCATTCTCGCCACCGGAGCCAGGGAACGGCCCCGTCCTGCCCGGCTGATCCCTGGCGATCGTGGCAAAGGTGTTTACACCACCGGGCACCTGCAGAACATCATCCACCTTAAGCACGGAAAGGTCGGCAAACGGGCTGTTATCGTCGGTGCGGAGTTGGTCAGTTGGTCGGCTGCGATGACCTTGAAACATGTCAAATGCAAGACGGTACTGATGGCCACCGAATACCCGAAGGCGGATGCCTACCGGCTATTCAGCGGACCCGGAAAGCTGTTCTTCGGCACGAAGGTGGCCACCCGCACAAGGGTCACACGGATCATCGGGAAGCCGAACGTTCAGGGTGTGGAGATCGAGAACATCGACACGGGTCAACGAAGGATCGTCGACTGCGACACCGTCATCCTCACCGGCGATTGGATCCCGGACAATGAACTCGCCCGGGCCGCCGGCGTCGACATCGATCCCGTCAGCAAATCACCACTGGTGGACGCCGCCCTGCGGACCAACAAGGCCGGCATTTTTGCCATCGGCAACATGCTCCACCCGGTGGATACCGCCGACGTGGCGGCCCTCGACGGCGCTGCCGTAGGCGAGCACGTTGTCAACTACCTCCGGGGCGATCGGCCGGCCGGTGCACCGCTAACTCTGACCGCCGACGCTCCGTTCAGGTGGGTAGCGCCAGCCTTGCTGCGCCAACACGATCCGGCGCCGCCCCGCCGTCGGCTTCTGCTCCGGAGCGATACCTACGTCCCGTTCCCCGAAGTAGTGCTGCGTCAAAACGGCGCAGTCATCGCCCGGAAGCGGCTTTGGTGGCCCGCAGCACCGGGCCGCGTTTTCCGTGTCCCGTCCAGCATGCTCAGCCAGATCAACTGGAACGACGGCGCCGTCACCATCGGCCTCGCCAACTAGTCACCGGCTCCCGCCAGCCGCGCCCCTTGTTGGGGGCGCGGCCCGACCATGCCTGCACCAGCCGGGCAAACCTACAATCAGGAGAACCCATGAACCAGCGCCAGAACATCTCCTCCGGATCTGCCCGCGAACCGATCCTCGGCTACTCCCGCGCTGTCCGCGTCGGAAACCAGATCCTCGTGGCGGGAACCACTGCCGGCTCCAGCAAGGGCGCCGTCGGCGGAAACGACGCTGCTGCCCAGGCCCGCGAAATCTTCAACCGCATCGAGACCGCCCTCATCCAGGCCGGCGGATCATTCGCGGACGTCGTACGCACCAGGGTCTATCTCACCAATATTGAAGATTTCGACGCCGTCGGCGCCGTCCACGGTGAAATCTTCGGCGACATCCGTCCCGTGACCGCCGTCGTTGAGGTCGGCGCCCTGGCAGCCGACGACCTTCTGGTCGAAGTCGAAGCCGACGCGATCCTGCTGTAGGCCTCGTCACCGCGTCACGCCACGCACCTTTTTGGCGCCCAGACTGCTCCCAAACCCCGGAATCCCGGGCTCGCAGTCCGTTGGAGGCGTCGAAAACCTGCTCGGCGTGACGCGGCCCGGAAGTGTGGAGGCCGTTCTCGCCGCAAGAAAGCCGAGTCACACCCGCTCGAGGCCACCGGCCGCGAGCTCCGCGGGCTGTTCTCCTGGGCCCAAAGCGACGACGACTACACGGAGGGCACCGCGGCCCGCTGACCTTCCGACGACTGGGCCCGGTGGTGAACAGGCGAGCTGTTCACCACCGGGCACGTCGTACCGGCGCTGCGACGACCAGCGGGTCTCGTCAGTTGATCCGCTCGGCCAGGGCGACGATGATTCCCTCTGGACCGCGAACGTAGGCCATGCGCCAGGCTCCCTCATACTGGCCGATGCCACCGACCAACCCGTATCCCTCCGCGGCCAGCCGGTCGACGTGGGCCTGAAGATCGTCAACTTCGAAGGACAGACTGCGCAGCCCGAGTTCGTTGGCCATGGCGGCGGGCGATCCCGGCTCGGGGTCCGGCCTGGCGAAGCTGGATAGCTCCACCCCTGTTCCTCCGTCAGGTGTCCGCAACATGACGATCTCCGTACGGGAATCAGGGATGGCTATGACGGTGTCGATGAACTCGCCCTCCACGAACGTCCGGCCCTCGACCTCGAGCCCGAGTCCAACGAAGAACGCCGTCACGTGGTCGAGGTCCTGAACGGTGACACCGACGTGGTCGAATCGCATGATTCGCGACATGGGAAAAGCCTCCAAGCGTTCGTTTACACGGCCCAAGACGGAGCCTATCGCGGACTTTACGGCGGATTCACGGCGGGAGAAAGACTCCTGCCGCGCGGCAGGCTCCGCGTGGGGTACGGATTCCATTCCGGCCGGCGGCCCGGCTGGGGTGTCGGCAAGCCCGCCGGTCGGCGCACGGCCGGTGCGGAGGCTTAGGGGGTGACCATGTCAGACTGGACGCATGTGTCCTCTCCCTGTGAAGCCGCGCGCTCTGTCCGACAGCGTTGACAGCGGGAGCCCGACGCCGCCGAGCGGCGCGCGCCGCCACCTTGCCCTGAGGCTCGACGACGGCTGGCTCAGGTTCCAGACGCGTCTCGCGATCCGGCGCGGTCGGGTGGAGACCGTCATCCCTTACACCGGTTACGGCACCACGTCCTGGGTCCGGGTGTTGGCGCGCATTGTCCGCAGTGAACCGCGGGACACCGGGAGCGGTCGCCAGGCAGGTGCGCTCAAACCGCTGAAGGATGGCATGCGCGGCTGGCGCAATTTCACGAGTGCGCCCGTGGCCCACGCCGCCGTCCGCGTGACCATCGCGGGCACCGTCCATGACGTCGAAGCCGACCGCGGAGGCGTCGTCGACGTGCGTATCCCCGTAGCCCTCGACGCCGGCTGGCATACAATCACCGTGCAGTCCGGCGGATCCAGGATCGTGGAAGCCCCGGTGCAAATCGTCGCGGACGATACGGACTTCGGTGTCGTCTCCGATATCGACGACACCGTGATGGTCACGGCGCTGCCCCGCCCGTTCCTGGCCGCCTGGAACACCTTCGTACTCGACGAACACGCGAGGACCCCAACGCCGGGCATGGCTGTGCTCTACGAGCGGATCGTAAGGACGGTGCCCTCGGCCCCCGTGGTGTACCTGTCGACCGGAGCGTGGAACGTCGCACCGACGCTATCGCGATTCCTGTCCCGCAATTTGTATCCCGCCGGTCCGAAGCTCCTGACCGACTGGGGTCCCACCCCGGACCGCTGGTTCCGCAGCGGCCAGGAGCACAAGAAGACCTCCCTGGAACGTCTCGCGGCGGAGTTCCCCGACGTCAAGTGGCTGCTGGTCGGCGACGACGGACAGCACGACGAGGCCATCTACGCCGAGTTCGCCCAACGCCATCCGCAGAACGTCAGGGCCATCGCGATCCGCCAGCTCTCCGCTAGTGAAGCAGTGCTTGCGGGCGGGCGGTCGAAGTCCGCAGGTCCGCCCACGCCGGGGGTCCCCTGGATCTACTCTCCGGACGGTGCGGGAATGTCGGCCCAGCTTGAGCAGTTGGGCATCATCCGGCGCAGCGTCCGGCCCGCAGACGTGCCGGAGGAATCCGGCTGAGAAGCAGTTCCATCAGGCTGTGTCAGGAATCCGCCCCAGCTCCGACGCCTATACTCCGACTATGAATGAGATGAAGCCGCGCATTCTTCTGGTCGAGGATGACGTGGAGCTTCGGGCGATGCTGCAGGAGTTGCTGGTTGGCGAGGGCTACGAAGTATCCAGCGCTTCAGATGGACAGAAAGGCCTCCACCTCGCCCTGACCGGGGAATTCGACGTCCTGGTTCTAGACCGGGGCCTTCCGGTCATGGACGGGTTGAACCTGTTGACGAAACTGCGCAGGGAGGGCGTCGAGACGGCCGCGCTCATACTCTCCGCATTGGGCAATCCTGCAGACAGGGTCGAGGGGCTCGACGCGGGCGCGGAGGACTACCTGTCGAAGCCTTTCGACGTCGATGAACTTCTGGCCCGCTTGCGTGCCTTACGACGCCGGCATATCACCACCGCGACGACCCTGCGGATCACCGGTGGGCATTTTGACCTCGAATCGCGCAGCGTGACCCGGTCTGATGGTTCCGTCGTCGTCTTGTCCGAACGGGAGAGCGCCTTGCTGGAGGAGCTGGCACGCTGGCCGAACCGGGTATTCGGGCGTGGCGAGATTCTTGAATATGTCTTTCCGAACGCCGAAGAGGCAGGAGTGGTCGACACGTATGTCCACTACCTCCGGCGGAAGCTGGGACGGGGGAGCGTGCGGACGGTCCACGGGGTCGGCTACCGGATCGGCACGCTCGCATGAAGGGTCAAGCCGAGGACGAGCTGCAGCGGTCCTCCTGGCGGTTGGCCCTGCAGACCGGCGCTTTGCTGGTGCTGCTTTTGGTGGCGATAGCCGGATCGGTGCTGTTGATTGTCAGCACGAGCCAGGCCACCGCAGCCCAACGCCTTCTGACCACCGCCACCGAACACGTAGATTCGATCGTTGACGCCCCCGCCGGAACCTGGCTGGCGATCTCCAACCAAGGCGTCTTGACTGTGTCCCCCGGGATGCCGTCTGGGCTGCCGGATCTGAAGGCTATCGATGCTGTCGCCGCCAACGGAGTCGCCGCCCAGGAGGACGTTTCGATAGCGGGCCGCCCGTACACCGTCCGTACGGCGGATTCCGGAGGCCGGGTAGTCCAAGCGGTGTTCGATCGTCACGAGAATCTCGAGGAACTGAATCGGTTGGGCGTTGCCCTGCTGCTGACCTGCGGGGGAGCCGTGGTGTTGGCGAGCCTTCTAGCGGTGTGGTTGGCGCGGCGCACCATGCGGCCCATGGCCGAGGCTCTCGACCGGCAACGGCGATTCGTCGCGGATGCAAGCCATGAACTGCGCACGCCGCTGACCCTGCTGAGTATGCGGGCGCAAATGCTGCGGCGCCGCGTGGCATCCTCTCGATTGCAGGAGCCGCCGGCAAACATCGAGGCGGACGTAGACGCCATGATCGAGGATTCGCGCTCACTGACTCGTCTGCTCGAAGACCTGCTCATCTCGGCGGATTCACGGAGGGTCGAGCTCACGGACGTCGACGTCGTGGCGCTGGCGGACGACGTCGTCCAGTCGTTTTCGGTCTCCGCCGCGCATCGCGGCGTCACGATTGAACGAACCGGAATAGCCGGAGCGCTGGCGATCACTGCCGCGCCGACGGCGCTGCGCAGGCTTTTCGTGGCGTTGCTGGACAACGCCGTCCGTTTCGCCCGGGGACGGGTGGACGTGGGCGTAACTACAGACTCGAGGACTCTGGTCATCACGGTGCGCGATGACGGACCCGGATTTGCCGACGACGTCAAACCGCGGGCCTTCGAGCGGTTCGCAACCGCGCGGCCAGCCGACGCCGAACCGGAGGCCGGCGCCGCGCCGCGCCACTACGGTCTAGGCCTCGCCCTCGTGGCGGAAGCGGCCGCGCAACACGGAGGCCGGGTGGAAATCGGCACGCAACCCTCCGGCGCGGTCATCGTGGTGCATCTGCCGATCCGACGAAACCCCGGGAACTCTCCAGCAGCCGGTTCCTTCTTTCGTGCCTTGGTCTCCAGGCTTCGAAGAATGTTCTAAGAACCCGAACCTAGCATTGCGAGCATGAGCAGACCATGGGCCACCGCGGGACGGACTAGATGACGGCCCGGGCTGGAGCAACGGGCCGGACGGCCAGCCAGCGGCGGATGCCACAACGGGCCCGTTATTTGCGCCGGGCTCGTTTGGCGGACTTGTTGGAAACGATGGTCTGGTTGTCGGTGGCGCTCGTCCTGGCACTGTTTCTGGCAGACAGCGGACTGGTGGAATTCAAAACCGTCCCGGGCGCCTTTACCGCCGTCGGCATCATCGCCGGACTCGTGGGGACCGACCTGATGCTGATCCAACTCCTCCTGGCAGCACGGCTCCCGGTCATTGACCGGGCATTTGGCCACGACCGGGCTTTGCTGGTCCACCAGACGATGGGCAAGCCCGTCTTTTACCTCATTTCTTCACATGTGCTGCTGCTTTGGACCGGCTACGCGCTGACGGCGCGATTGAACGTGTTTGCAGAAATATGGGACATGTTCACCTCGCTGCCGGACATGAAAGTCGCATACCTTGGGTATGCGCTGCTGGCGATCGTCGTGATCACCTCACTGGTTCTTGTCCGGCGGAAGCTTTCCTACGAGGCGTGGCACGTTGTCCACTTCCTTGCGTACGCCGCCGTGCTCGCCGCCCTGCCGCACCAGTTCAGCACCGGGCAATTGTTCGCGGATGGAACCTGGGCGCGTTACTACTGGCTGACGCTCTACTTCGGAGTGGCGGCGGCGCTGCTCGTCTATCGGTTCATCATTCCCGTGTTCCGGACTCTGCGCCACGACCTTCGGGTCAGCAATATCGTCACGGAGGCGCCCGGGGTGTACTCCATCGAGATGACCGGACGTTCACTAGCTGACCTGCGGGTCCGTGGCGGCCAATTCTTCATCTGGCGCTTCTGGTCGCGCGGGCTATGGTGGCACGCCCACCCCTTCTCGCTCTCGGCGGCCCCGGGGATCCTTCGCCTCAAAGTCACCGTTCGTGAGCTGGGAGGCGGAACCGCCGAATTGAGTGCACTCCCGATCGGCACCAGGGTAAGCATCGAAGGACCTTACGGACTCTTCACGGACCGGGCCCGCACCACCCGGCGTGCGGTCGCTGTCGCGGCCGGCATCGGAATTACGCCCATCATCTCTTTGCTTGAGCAGGGCGACTTCGCTCCCGGCGAGATGACGGTGATCGTTCGGGCGCCGGACGAGAAGGGCCTCTACCTTTACCGCGAGCTCCAGAAACTGTGCACCAAGAAATCTGCAACGCTCTACGTCCTGCTGGGGCGCCGGCCGAAGAGGGGCCTCGACAGCTGGCTGCCGGCCCGCGAGGCCAGCCACCGGATGAGCCTGTCCACGATCGTCCCCCATGTCCGGGACGCCGACGTGTTCGTGTGCGGGCCACGCGACTGGACCGACCTGGTAGTCGAGGACGCAAAACGGGCAGGCGTACCCCGGTTCCGGATCCACTACGAAAGGTTCAGCTGGTGAGAGCCCGCAGCGCCATACTGGCCGGCCTCGCTTCCGCCGCCGTCCTCGTGATCGGATGGCATGCCGGAAACCAAGCTGATTCCGTATCCGGCGGCACCACAACGAAGGCGGCCAATCCGCCGTCGGGCGCCGGAACGCTCTCCGGACCGAACAGCCCGACGGCGGCCGGTACCAGCGCCGGTCCTCCGGGACCGGCCGCTCCCGGTGCGAAAGACGGAACTTTCGACGGCAGCCAGATCCAGACCCGGTATGGCACGGTGCAGGTCCAGGCCGTGATATCCGGCGGCAAGATCACCGACGTCGTGCCGCTGCAGCTTACCGACGTCGGGTCCCTGTCCGGCGAAATCGACCAGCAGGCCGTGCCGATGCTCAAATCCGAGGTGCTATCGAGCCAATCATCCAATGTGGACACAGTGGGAGGTGCAACCTACACGAGCGAGGGCTACCTTAGCTCGTTGCAGGCCGCACTCGACGCAGCGAACTTCAAGCGATAGCAGGCGCGCCCTCTGAGCGATCCTTACGGGAACCGGTCACGTGCTCGGTTGAGAAGATAAGCATGCTGATGGTTTTTGTGTAGAATGGCTGCCGGTTTACGTCGTAGAGCGATGGGCCGCCTCGGCCAACCCGGATACAGGACAGGAGTCTGCGTCATGAACGACGTTCATGGGTCAATTAGCGTCAACGTTCCGGTTCGCCTGGCTTATGAACAGTGGATACGGTTTGAGGAATTCCCGCTTTTCATGAGCGGGGTAGAGTCCGTGACAAGGGTCGATAACGTTCGTCTCCGGTTCAAAACGGTTGTCGGCGGGGCGCCCCACGAATACGATGCGTGGATCATCGCCCGCGAAGCGGAGTCATGGGATTGGCCCGCGCGCGAGGCCGGGGCGCGCTAAGCCTCTCGCCGTCGACGATTTCTTCTTCTTCCTGCTTCTCGAGTTTCTCGCTGCGCTTGGTTCCGCGGGGTGGGAGCTGGATGGTTTCTTCGGCGTCGATTCCTGCCTGCAATTCCCGCCCGCGTTCCATTTCGGCGTCGAACTCTGCGCCGAACAGGAGGGACATGTTCAATATCCATAACCACAGGAGCATCACGATGGCGCCGCCTATTGCACCGTAGGTCTTGTTGTAGTTGCTGAAGTTGGCCACGTAGAAGCCGAAGCCCAGCGATGCCAGGATGAATGCCAGCAAAGCGATGAAGGAGCCGATGCTCATCCAACGGAACCGCGGCTGCTTTACGTTAGGGGTGGCGTAATACAGGACCGCGATGATCAAGACCACCAGCAGGATGACGACGGGCCATTTCACGATGCTCCACACCGTCAGGAGGTCTCCGCCAAGGTTGACTGCCCTGCCCGCGGCGTCAGCCACGGGTCCGCTGAGCACGAGCATGCCGGCGATCACGGCCACGAGCATCACCGCGAACACGGTGACACCGAGCATGGTTGCCCGGAGTTTGATGAACCCGCGCCCTTCGTCCACTTCGTATACGCGGTTCATGGCCCTGCTGAAGGCTCCCACGTATCCGGACGCAGACCACAGGGCAGCGACGAGACCGAGTATCAGCGCGAAGCCGGCTGATGTCGAGGTGGTGAGCTCTTCAATGGGCTGGCGGATGGTGTCGATGGTGGATCCCGGGGCGATGCCTTGGATGAGGTCCAGGAGGGCGGACGTGCTCTTTCCTGCCTGCCCGAAAATACCGAGCAGGGAGACGAGCGCAAGCAAGGCAGGGAAAAGGGAAAGCACCGCGTAGTAGGTCAGCCCCGCGGCGGCATCCGGGCACTGATCCTTGCCGAACTCTCGGAAGGTCCTCTTGACTATGTAGGTCCAGGTTGGCTTGGCGATGTCGGTGGGTCTGTCCGGTTTTCGGCCATCATCCGCATCCGGGGCTGTTGCTGCCTTGGCCTTGCTGCTTTCGCTGGGATTTTTCGTCGTCATGGATGTCCCTCATTCCAAAGCGGGCTGGAGGCGTGCTGTCCTTCTAGAAGTGTTAGCCGGACAGCACGCCTCCGTCTGGATCAGGCGGGCTGGATCCTGTCCTTGGCCGCTGTGGTGCTGTCCGTTACGTCAGAGACGGCCGTCTGGGATTCTTCTTTGACGTTTTCGACTGCCCCAGAGGCCGCAGACTTCACGTTCTCCAGCGCTTCCTGGGCTGGCTCCTGGAGATCCTGGGCCACGTCCTGAGCTGCAGCGGCAAGTTCGGTGGTCAGGGGTTCGGCCGCTTCCTTCAGGGCCGCGGCTGCCTCCTTTTCCTTCTCACTTGCCGGGATCAGGGAAGCCACCAGGAGCCCGGCCCCGAAGGCGATCAGCCCGGCAGCCAACGGGTTGCCTTGCGTTTTGCCGGCCAGACGGTGGGGCACGTCGCCGATCGCCGCACCGGCGTCGTCGATCGCTGATCGTCCGCCATCTGCCAGCTCATCAGCCGTGCCCATGACGTTCTCCTTCACGCCGAAGACGGCATCCTTGACTTTTTCGGTTTGGCGTCGGACAACGTGCGATGGCGTCACCTTATCCGCCACTGCGTCTACGTTGGTGCCAAGGCGCCGCCGGGTTTCCTCGATCTCGGAACGGATATCATCCGGATTTTCACTCATCGTTGCTCCTCGCGTGGTTTGAGTGTTTCTGGGATTTCCTGGATTGTTTCGGCCGTCTGGGGCATGCCTTTGACGGCTTTGAGTTCCTTGCGGCCTATCGATGCCATGGCTGCCGCCACGATCGCCCAGAGAACGGCCACGACGACGGCGGACCAGCCCAAGCCCATCAGCTCGCCCAGTGCGTACCAAAGGGCGAGGGAGAGGAAGAGGAGGACGAAATGCCCGGCAACACCGGCGCCTGCCAGCATTCCGGCGCCCTTGCCGGCCTGCGCCGTGGACTGCTTCAGTTCAGCTTTGGCCAGCTCCACTTCCTGGCGCATCAGCGTGGAAATATCCCGCGTGACCTCGCCCAGAAGGTCTCCCAACGATGTCGATTCCGCTTTGGCTTGTGCGGGCGTCGGCGGGATTTGGCTCTCGGTCATCGCGACTCACCGCTGGTGGGGTCGACGTCTGGCCAGGGATCGGCTTCCGGCTCGGTCACCGGTGTGGGCTGAGGCAGGGTGCCCGGCGCGCCGGTGTTCGAGTATCCAGCAGTCGTAGTGGTTGGGCCGGGGAGCTGGACCGGGGGAGGGGGCACTGTCATCCCTGGCCCGGGGACGAAAGGCCGGGCTTCGTCGTGGGCTGGCTGGATCGGGGCACGCCCGGTGGCCGTTCCTCGTGAGGAGCCGTCAGCGCCGGCGCTCAGTCCGCGGCTCAAGCGGCCGGCCAGGACGCCTGCTCCGGCGGCCAAGAGAAGAAACGCCCCGGGACGCTGCCGCGCGAAAGTCTTCACTTCGTCCAGAAGGGACCCGGGATCCCGGTCCTCGAGCCACGTTGCCACGGATGAAGACTGTTCGGCGGCTTGCCGCACCAAATCCGTTGCGACGCCGGGTTGCTCCGAGGCGGTGGCCATGGATTGCAGTTCCTCCGAGATGGATCGAAGGCCTGCGGCGACTTTTTGCTGCTGCTTTCCGGCCTGGTCCGTGAGGTCCAGCCTGGCCTGGTCCAGCAGGTCCCTTGCGCTCGAGTTCACTTCAGAGGCAACGTTCGCGACTTCGGATTTCGCGGTTTCGACGACGTTCTTCGCAGAGTCCCCGGCCTGCGCGGCCACGTTCCCTGCTTCGTCCTTGATGGTTTCCGTCGTCGGCATGCCGCTGTTCTGAGTAGGCTGCGGGGGAACTTGCGTACCCGCTGGTTGCTCGGTGGCCGGCGGGGGCGTGTAATTCCCGTCCCATTGGTTCTCTGTCATCTTCGCTCTCTTTCCAAGAAGGTCCGCTGCGGATCAAGAACCAGAAATACTGGCAGTTAAGATAGTAAGCATGCTTACCATCTGGGCGGAACCCCCAACCGGACGATACTTCCTGTGGCGACTATCCCGACGCGTTGTCGGTGGGTGCGCCTGGGGTTGTCCGGCCGCGGGGCTCCCGGCCACGGCCATGACGCGACTCCGGGGGACGCATCCGTGGACGGTCCTGACCGCCCGGCCCCTAGGGCGCGGCAGAATATGGTAAGTGTACTTACTGAAATGACTGCCCGACGATAAGCACCCTATGTTGCCATTATCACCACGCGTACTATCAGGACAGGGCACTTTGGCGAAGTGGGAGCCTGGTTTGTCCCGCCTCTTGAGTGGCCCGATCTCACGACAAATAGTCCATTAGGCCAATGGCTCTATCACCGTAATCTGGAGGTTGACGTGACAACTGCAATTATTGGAATCGGCAACATCGGGTCCAGTGTCGCCCGCCATCTTGTTCAGGGCGGCGAGCCGGTCGTCTTGGCGGCCCGCGATCAATCCCATGCCGAATCGTTGGCCGCTGAGCTGGGTGAGTTGGCAAATTCGGCGAGTGTCGCCGATGCCGTGTCACAAGCGGACGCCGTCTTGATGGCCGTGTGGCTGGACACTGAGAAGGAACTTATCTCCCAATTGTCCGAGGCGCTGGTCGGCAAGGTGGTAATCGACCCGACCAACCCGATCGGGCCTGATGGCCGCGGCGGATATACCACGACGCTGCCGGAGGGCCAATCGTCAGCCTCGATCGTGGCAAGTCTGCTCCCTGACGGCGTGCATTTCGTGAAGGCCTTCGGCACATTGGGTGCCGACGCGCTGGGTTCGGCAGCCAACCGGCCATCCGGGCGGGCAGTTCTGTTTTACGCAACCGACGACGACGCGGCGGCCGCAACGGTGGAGAGGCTCATTAGTGCCGCGGGATTTGATCCGGTCAAGGCCGGAGGAATCGAGGCGGCCGGCAGGCTCGAGCTGATGCGAGGCGACCTTCACCAGAATGGCGGGCTTGGGGGAAGGCTTTTGACCGCCGACGAGGCGCGTGCCGCCCTCTAGGGCCGGTCGTGACTAGACGAAAACGGACAGCAGCAGTGTAAATCCGAATCCCACGACCGAAATTATGGTTTCCATGACCGACCAGGTCTTGATTGTTTGCCCAACTGTCAGCCCGAAGTATTCCTTGACCAGCCAGAAGCCGGCGTCGTTGACATGGGAGAAGAACAGCGATCCGGCACCGATGGCGAGTACAACCAGCGCTAGCTGAGCCGGCGACAATCCGATTGCGAGGGGTGCGATGATGCCGGCGGCCGTCACCGTAGCAACAGTCGCCGAGCCGGTGGCGAGGCGAATCAGCACGGCGATGATCCACCCCAGCACCAGGGCAGACAGACTGGCAGCTACCGCGATCTTGGCGATCGCGGTTCCGGTACCGCCGTCGACGAGTACTTGCTTGAAGCCGCCGCCCGCGCCGACGATGAGCATGACTCCGACAATCGGCAACAGGCTCTCGCCGATCTTCTTCGTCAGGGTGGAGGCGGAGAAACCCACCCTCGTACCGAAAGTCACCATTGCCAGAAGCACCGCCACGAGCAGCGCAAAGACCGGATCACCGATGAAGTCCAGCAAGGGCCGGAGCGCGGCGCTCTTGTCCATCCAAATGTCTGCCCCGGCTTTGATCAGCATGAGCACCAGCGGCGACAGCAGGGTCACCAGGGTCCAGGCGAAGGACGGGCTGCGGGTGGCTTGCGGATCCTGTGCCTTACCAGCGGGCGCGTCGCCGCGCGAACTGGCGGCTTTTGCGCCAGGGCCTTGCGAGCTGTCCGGATGGGTGGTCTCGCCGGCTCCGACGGTGACGGCCAGGCCAGCGCCTGCGGCTCCGATCGGCACGATCCGTGCGGCGAGACGGCCAAAGAGGGGACCTGCGATGATGACGGTTGGAATCGCTATAAGCAGGCCAAAGGCAAGAGTCACACCGACATTGGCGTGCAGGATGCCGATTGCGGCCAACGGGCCAGGGTGCGGTGGGATGAACCCATGGAGCACCGACAAGCCGGCCAGGGCCGGAATCCCAAGACGCATCGCCGGGCCCTTGGAACGGTGCACGGCGAGCATCACGACAGGTATGAGTAGCACGAGCCCGATCTCGAAAAACATGGGGATGCCGATGATGCCGGCGATGAGCGCCATCTTCCACGGCAGCGTTGCGGGCCGGCCATGGAGAAGCGTGTCCACGATCTTGTCCGCACCGCCGGAATCCGCCAACAGTTTGCCCAGCATCGCTCCCAATGCGATGAGCACGCCGACGTAGCCCAGTACGCCGCCCACGCCGTTTTCGTAGGACGTGGTCACCTTGTCCAAGGCGATACCCGACGCAATGCCGACGAAGAGGGCGCCGATGCTCAAGGCCAGGAAAGCATGCATCTTTGCCCAGACGATCAGCAAGACGACTATCGCGATGCCGATGGCCGCCACCACAAGTACTTGGGTGTCGTGGCCGGTCCACGGTTGATGCATCGCGTCGGTGGTGGCGTCGGTGGCGACCCCTGCGAAGGGCCTGTTGAGGATGGAGATTCCGTTCATGGTTCTCGTCCTGTTCCGCTCGGCCGCAGGCCGAACTTGTCCATGATTTGCTGGGCAATCACCGCTGGACCCGGACCAACGTCGATCCGGATTCCCGGCTCACCCGGGGACAGTTCCTCAAGGTCCGCGAACTGACTCCCCAACATACTGGCGGGCATGAAATGGCCGTGCCGTTCGGCCAGCCGTGCGCTGATAGTCTCGGGCGTCCCGGACAGAAAAACGAAGACGACACCTGAACCCCGGCGATTAATGATGTTTCTGTAAGACCGTTTGAGCGCCGAACAAGTAATGACGCCGTTTTCCCCATGATCCAGCCTCCGGTCGACCCACTCGGCAACCTTCTCCAGCCAGGGATATCTGTCCTCATCCGTGAGCGGATGTCCCGCTGCCATCTTGTCGATGTTTGTTTGGGGATGCAAGGCATCGCCTTCTTCGAAGGCCCAGCCAAGCCGGCCCGCAAGGAGGGCGGCAACTGTGGACTTGCCGGAACCGGAAACGCCCATGACAACCAGCACAACCGGTTCGTCCAGAAGGGGCGCCGCCAAGTCCATGGGGTCCATGGAGCCCATCTTGGCAGCACCTGGACCTCAGTGCCATAGCGAAGCGCAGCGGATTTCCCCGCCGAGACGGAGGGGGCACCGGCCTGACGGCGCTTATTCGGGGCGCTGTTCGATCTCGGACAGGAGCGGCAATTCTCGAACGGCACCGGAGGCGGCAATCCAGCAAGCTGAAATCACGACGCCGGAGCTCGCAACGGCGAGTACGGCGCGCCGCTCGCGAAACAAACCAGGCGTCCCGTTTTGAGTCCCGTCGACGCACCTCCACATGTTGCCAATATTTGGCAATCGGTTGTCAAGCCGGCGCCTAGCTGACTAGACTCAAGGCGAACGCATGCCCGCGAACTGCCACTTGGCGCCATATGCCGCCCTGCGGGCGAACGGATCCAAAGGAGATTTCCGTGACTGAAACCAGTGCCGTGTGGAGCCTGTCCGGTTTCGGCGACGAAATCGATCCCGATCCCGCGGTCCAGGCCTCCGTACTGCAAGCCCTCGGTGCCAGCCATATCGAAGTGCGCAGCGCGTGGGGCACCAATGTCTCTGAACTCGAGCCGGAAGAGGTCGAGCGGCTCAAGGCGATCCTGGACGAGAAGGGCCTGAAGGTTTCCGCGGTCGCGAGCCCCATCGGCAAGATTGACGTCAGCGTTCCCGTGGAACACGAGCTCGCCCGGATGCGCCAGATCATTTCGGTGGCCAAGGGCCTCGATACTAAATACATCCGCATCTTCTCCTTCTACCGGGCTGAAGGGCAGAGCCACGAGGACATCCGCGACTCAGTCATGGAGCGCCTGACCGCACTCACGAACGAGGCGGCCGCGTCCGGCGTCGTCCTCCTGCACGAAAACGAAAAGGGCATCTACGGCGACACGCCCGAGCGAGTCCTGGACATCATGGAGACCGTCGATTCACCCGCGCTGCGCGTTGCCTGGGACAGCGCCAACTTTGTCCAGGTGGGCGTCAAGCCGCACACGGAGGCTTATGCCGTACTGCGCCCTTACCTGGAGTACTTCCAGATCAAGGATGCAGTCGCCGGGACGGGTCAAGTAGTGCCTGCCGGTGAAGGCGACGGCGAACTGGACGCCACCATCGCCGCGCTCAAGGTCGATGGCTTTGCCGGCTTCGCATCTCTGGAACCGCACCTCGCAAGCACCCACGAACTGGGTGGATTCTCCGGACCCGTAGCCTTCGGCGCTGCGGCGCGCGCCTTTGCGGCACTCGCAGCTAAGAACGGTGTTGCCCTCGCCTGAGGGCCTGTAGGTTCAAAGGAAAACATCTTTCGAGGGAGAAGAATGCCTACAGCAGCAGTCATCGGTTGCGGCGATGTATCGAGCGTGCACTTCGGTGCAATCGCCAAGATGGACGACGTTGAACTCGCGGCAGTCTGCGATACCGACGCCGGACGCCTCCAGGCGGCAACGGCCGCCCATGGCGTGGCGGGGTACGCGGACTACCTGGAGATGCTCGATGCGGTGAGGCCCGACGTCGTGCATATCTGCACACCGCACCACCTGCATGCCTCGCTGGCTGCGGACTGCCTTGAACGCGGCGTCAGCGTGATTGTCGAGAAGCCGCTCGCCCACACTCTTGAAGAGGGGCGCCGGCTGGTCGAGGCGGCCGAACGGAGCACGGCGAAGATCGCCGTATGTTTCCAGAACCGCTACAACGCGACGTCGCAGGCCATGCGGAGACTGCTCGACGACGGCGGGCTGGGTCAGGTTCTGGGCGCCTCGGCAACCGTGATGTGGCACCGCACGGCCGAGTACTACCGGGACAGGCCGTGGCGCGGGACCTGGGCTGAGGGAGGCGGCGGCCTGATGATGAACCAGGCCATCCACACGGTGGACCTGCTCCAGTGGCTGGTAGGTGACGTGACCAAAGTGGAGGGCCACGCCTCCACCCGTTCGCTGGGCGGAGTGATCGAGGTGGAGGATACGGCGGAATTCATCGCCGGCCACGCCAATGGTGCCACCAGCGTCTTCTATGCCACCCTGGCCAACGCTACTAACGCACCGGTGACGCTGGACATCGTGACCGAAAAGGCCACGCTCAGCCTCCGGGGCGACCTTATTGTCAGCTACGCCGACGGCGCCGTGGAAACCATCCCGGAACGTGCCTTGGAATCGGGTGGGCGTGCGTATTGGGGCGTATCCCACGAACTCCTGATCAAGGACTTCTACGCCAAGCTCGGGGAACCTGATCCGTTCTGGATCAGCCCCGCGGAAGCTGAAAAGTCACTGAGGATCGTCAAAGACATCTATGCCCAGAGCTACCCGGAGATCTCCGGGCAGGTGGGCTAACCACGTGGCCCATGAGGGCCCGGAACCAACGGAGGATAAAGTGGCCAAAATCGGCGTACAGGCAATGATGCTGAAGGGCAGCTTTGCCGAAGCCGGGGCGTTTGAAACGCTCCGCAAGGTCGGCGCGATCGGATACGACGCCGTCGAGATCTCCCAGATCCCGATGACCCCGGAAAACGTTGCCGAACTGGACCGTTCCCGCGGCGAACTGGGTATGGACATCGCAGCGCTTTCGGTCGCCATGGAGACGCCCAAGGGCATGCCGGGCGACTCCCTCAAGGACCACTTCGACAAGATCGTTGACGACGCAAAGCGACTGGACACCCACCTCCTGCGGATTGGCATGATGCCGTTCCCGGCCATGAAGTCGATCGACGCCGTGGTGGACTTCGCGAAGCAAGCCAACGAATACGCCGAAAACCTCCGGGAACACGGCATCGGCCTTTACTACCACAACCACCACATCGAGTTCGCGAAGTTCGACGGCAAGTACATGCTGGACATCATTGCCGAAAACTCTCCGGCCATGGGCATGGAAATAGACGTGCACTGGGTGCAGCGCGGCGGCCTGGACCCTGTCCGGACCCTGGCCAAGTACGCCGGACGCACTGCCATGGTGCACCTGAAGGACTACCGGATCGGCGAATTGCCGGAGCAGGCGTTCGGGCTCCTGGAAACGGGGGACATCGCCGGATTCATGGCCGAGTTCAAGAACGTGGTCCAGTTCGCCGAAGTGGGGGAAGGCAACCTTGACTTCCCGTCCATCATTCCCGCGGCCCAGGCGGCCGGCGCGGAGTACTTGCTCGTGGAGCAAGACGAGCTCTACGGCCGCACGGTGTGGGAAGCGCTGCAGACTTCCTACGACAACCTGGTGGCCATGGGCCACGCAGACCTCTTCTAATCCCACAACAACGGAGATCCACTCATGAGCAAGAAAGTACGCCTTGGCATCATCGGCCTGGGCCAGCAGGGCGGCACGTACGCCAAGTTCATCACTGACGGAATGGTTCCGAACATGGTGATCGGCGCTAACTGCGACACCGATCCTGCAAAGAAGGAACTGGCCGCCTCCCGGTACCCTGAGGCGCCTTTCTACGACGACTACATCGCCATGCTTGAAAGCGGCGACGTCGATGCGATCGTCACGTGCGTGCCCCACTACCTGCACCCGGAAATGGGTATCGAATCGCTCAAGCGCAATATCCACGCCCTCGTGGAGAAGCCCGCCGGTGTCTACACCAAGCAGGTCAAGGAGCTCAATGAGTTCGCGGCCTCCAAGCCTGAGCTTTCCTTCGGCATCATGTTCAACCAGCGCAACAACCCGCTCTACAAGAAGCTCAAGGAGATCGTCGACAACGGCGAGATCGGGGCCATCCGCCGCACCAACTGGATCATCACCAACTGGTGGCGTCCGCAGGGCTACTACAACTCCAGCGAATGGCGCGCCACGTGGGGCGGCGAAGGCGGCGGTGTCCTGGTCAACCAGGCACCCCACCAGCTTGACCTGTGGCAATGGATCTGCGGCGTACCGAAGTCCGTCTACTCCAAGGTGGCGTACGGATTCCGCCGGGACATCGCCGTCGAAGACGAGGTCACCGCCGTCGTGGACTACGGTAACGGCGCCACCGGCGTCTTCGTCACGGCCACGCACGACCTCGTGGGCACGGACCGCTTCGAGATCCTGGGCGACCAGGGCAAGATCGTGGTGGAAAACAGCAAGACCGCCACCGTCACCCGCCTGGTCAAGCCCGAGCGCGAACTCAGCGACGGCATGGACATGGACGATGTCCGCAAGCTCTTCATGGGCGAGTTGAAGGCCGAGGACTACTACACCACCGAGGTCATCGAGTTCGAGTCGGCCTGGGGCGGACAGCACGCCGGGGTCCTGGAGAACTTCGCGGCCAACATCCTGGACGGAACTCCGTTGTTGGCACCCGGATCGGACGGCATCAAAGGCGTCCGACTGGCGAATGCCATCCACCTGTCGAGTTGGACCGGCAGGGAGGTCTCCCTGGACTTCGACGAGGAGGAGTACATGCGCGAACTCAACAAGCGCATCAGCGAGGAAGGCAAGTTCGCCGAGCGCTCGTAGTTCGTGGGGCACCCCCAGCAGCGCACGCAGCGGGGCACTTAAGCAGGGCGGTCGCCGGCCGAATGGTTTGGCAACCGTCCTGCTTTTTGTTGCCAAGCCAGATTACGATGGAGCAGTGACTGAAGCGACGAATTCCGGAGCAGCAACTTTCCCTGCCAAGCGTGGACGCGGGGAGAGATCCTCGCCCACCATTTACGACATCGCGAAGCTGGCGGGAGTCAACCCATCTACGGTTTCGCGCGCGCTGAGCAAGCCAGGCAGGGTCAGTGCCAAGACCCAGAAGATCATCGAGGATGCCGCCGAGCAGCTGAAGTACCAGGTGAACCCCTTCGCACGGGCACTTCCCACCGGCCGTACCCAGACGATCGGACTGATCGTCGCGGATATCACCAACCCGACGTTCTTCGACATTATCCGCGGTGCGGAAACCACGGGGTCCGGCCGGGACTACACCCTGGTGCTGGCCGAGTCCGCAGAGTCACCCGAAACTGAACTGATCGCGGCCCGCAGGATGTTGAGTTCGGTGGACGGCCTCATTTTGGCGAGTCCGCGCATGGACGACGAAAAGATCCTGGACTTGGCTGCGGACAAGCCGGTGGTCGTGATCAATCGCGAAATAGATGGAGTGCCATGCGTGGTCCCGGACGTCAACACGGGGATTAGCCAGGCCGTGCGGAGCCTTGCCGCCAACGGCCACCGGGAGCTTGCTTATGTCGCGGGGCCGCCGCAGTCCTGGATGTCGCGCCGCCGCTGGGAAGGCGTCCAAGCCGCCTGCGATTGGTACAAGGTGGGGGCGGTCCGCTTGGAATCGTCCAAGCCAACCGTCGACGGCGGCCGCCAAATAGCGCGCGACGTCCTGGCGAGCGGTGCGACGGCGGTGATCACCTATAACGATCTCCTCGCCATAGGCCTCATGCAGGAGCTTCAGGCCGCCGGCATGCACGTTCCGGACCAGATCAGCATTGTGGGCTTTGACGACATCTTCGGGGCAGACTTCACGACGCCGGCGCTTACTACCGTGAGGTCGCCGTTGGGGGAGTGCGGTTCCCGCGCTGCCACCCTCCTGCTGGACATGTTGCTAGGCCACGATTGGCCCGCGGGAGCAGTTCGCGTAGATACGGAGCTCGTGGTGCGCGGCTCCAGCGGACGGCTGATTGCCTAGATTCAAGCCATCCCCGGGAGCAGTTGCAACGGGATGGCAATAGATGGCAACCGGTTGACAGATTGATTTTTCCGGCTGAAAATTGACCTATGTCACAGTCGATCGCAGCCAATCCTGACCGGCTCCTGCCCGCGGATCCCGGGACGCGCAGCATTGCGCGCTCGCTTCTGGAGCGCGTCCAGGACCTGCCCATCATCTCTCCGCACGGCCACGTTGACGCCGCCGTCATCGAGCACAACACCCCGTTCCCTGATCCGGCCGCGCTCCTGGTCAGCCCCGACCACTACGTCACCCGGCTGATCCACGCCAGCGGAGTCCCCATGGGCAAGCTGCTCTCGGGAGGCGCCAACCCCTCCGAATCGCGGGAGATCTGGCGGACCTTCGTCCAGTCCTGGCCCCTCTTCGAAGGCACTGCCTCCGGGTACTGGCTGCGCACGCAGTTCGAAAGTGTGTTCAAGCTCGGCGCGGACCTTGGCGAGATGTCTGCCGACGCCAGCTACGACGTCATTGCCGCCAAGCTCGTCGAGCCCGACTTCCGTCCCCGCCAGCTCTTCAAGGACTTCAACATCGAGGTCCTGGCCACCACGGACGATCCCCTGGACAGCCTGGCCAGCCACAAGGCCATCGCAGAGGACCCCTCCTTCAACGGCCGGGTGCTGCCGACCTTCCGTCCGGATGCCTACCTGAACATCGCCCACCCGGCGTGGAGTGCCAACGTCGAGCGGCTCATCGAGACGGCGAGCGACGGCGCCACCGGCTACACCGGCTACATCACGGCCCTGGAAAACCGGCGTCGCTATTTCGTGGACCATGGCGCGGTCTCCGCGGACCACGGCGTCCTCACCCCGGCAACGCTCAAGCTGGACCGGAGCGAAGCCGAGCGGATCTTCGAGCTTGCGCGTGCCGGCAAGGCCACGGCCGAGGACCGCAATACTTTCGAAGCCCACATGATGTACCAGATGGCCAGGATGTCCGTCGAAGACGGCCTGGTCATGACCATCCACCCGGGTTCGTTCCGCAACCACCACCAGCCCACCTTCGAGGCCTATGGTGCGGACACCGGACACGACATCCCGTTCGCCACCAACTACACCGAAGCCATCCGGCCCCTGCTCCAGGACTTCGGCACGGCCAAGGACTTCCACTTGGTGCTGTTCACCCTGGACGAGACGGTGTTTTCCCGCGAACTGGCGCCGCTGGCAGGGTTCTATCCCTCCGTGTACCTCGGCGCACCGTGGTGGTTCCTCGATGCACCGGATGCCATCCTGCGCTTCCGCTCCGCCGTCACCGAAACCACGGGCTTCTCCCGGTCGTCGGGTTTCATCGACGACACCCGCGCGTTCTGCTCCATCCCGGCCCGGCACGACGCCTCCCGCCGGATCGAAGCATCCTTCCTCGCCCGCCTCGTCGCCGAGCATCGTGTCAGCGAAGACCGTGCCCACGAAATCATCGTCGACGTCGTCGACTCCTCACCCCGAAGGGTCTTCAAGCTGTGACCAACGAACCCGAGCAGGCCGCGGATCTTCCCCGCTTGAGCCGTGCCATCAAGCCCATCGGCAAAGCCCCGGTGCGCATCGTGCACATGGGGCTGGGTGCCTTCCACCGATCCCACCAGGCGTGGTACACCCAGCATGCAGGCGACGCGGCGGAGTGGGGTATCGCCTCCTTCACGGGCCGCCGCCCGGATGCCGCAGAGGTCCTGGCCGCCCAGGACGGCCTCTATACCGTGGTCGAGCGTTCGGACGCCGGTGATTCTTTCGAAGTCATCGGCAGCATCGTCGAGGCTGTTGACGGTGCCGACGTCGAGCGCTTTGTCGAGCTTGTCGCCGCGCCGCTGACTTCGCTCATCACGCTCACCATCACCGAGGCCGCCTACCGGCTCGGGGCCGACGGCAAGTTGGACAACCAAGCGCCGGACGTCGTCGCGGACCTCGCCTTGCTTGCTGACGGTTCTGCTTCCGGCAAGCCGACGACGCCGCTGGGCCGCCTGGTACTCGGCCTCGCCGCGCGCCGCGACGCCGACGCCGGTCCACTCGCCGTCGTCTGCTGCGACAATCTCTCCAACAACGGGACCGTTGCCAGAAGCGCCGTGATGGGGATGGCCAAGGCGTTCGACGCCGGGCTCGCCGCGTGGATCGACGCCAACGTCAGTTTTGTCAGTACCTCCGTTGACCGCATCACGCCGCGGACGACGGACGCCGATATCGATGCCGTCGCTGCCGGCTGCGGATACCGCGACGAATCACCCGTGGTCGCCGAGCCCTTCCGCAACTGGGTCCTCAGCGGGGACTTCCCCGCGGGACGCCCGCACTGGGAAGACGCGGGCGCCGTTTTCGTGGACGAGATCGAGCCGTACGAGAACCGGAAGCTGTGGCTCCTCAACGGCGCCCACTCGCTCCTCGCCTATGCCGGCCAGCTGCGCGGACACAAGACAGTGGCCGAAGCGCTCGCCGACGATTTCTGCCGACGGGCGGTGGAGGACTTCTGGGACGAGGCCGCCTCCAGCTTGCATGGTGAGGGCTTGCGCATCCCCGAGTATCGGGCTGCCCTGCTGGAACGCTTCGGGAATTCCCGGATCGCTCACCACCTGGCCCAGATAGCCATGGATGGCAGCGCCAAGCTGCGCATGCGGGCGCTGCCTGTGCTCCGCGCCGAGCGCGCCGCCGGCCGCAGCGGCCAAGCGGCTGCACGGATGATCGCGGCCTGGTCTGCCTACACCGCCACGGCAACCGGTCTCCAGGACCCGCAGGCGGCAGACATCGCCGCCGCGAACCTCCTCACGGGCCGTGCCCGGCTCGAGGCTCTGCTCGGCCTCGTGGATCCGGACCTGGTTGCCGACGCGGCGATCGTGGACCTCGTCGAGCGCTTGGCCGAGACCTTCGCGGCCGCCGGCAACCTCAGCTAGTCCGGCAAGCACTTTCGACGGCGCCCGTCACCTTCCGCGCGAAGGCGATGGGCGCCGTCGTGTAGGCCCGGATATCTGAGCGAGCGTTTGGCAGATAGACGAATTATGTGAGCGAGCGTTGGCGGAAAGTGCCACGTATGTGAGCCGGCGTTTGGCAGAACACACTCTCGCTCACATATACGGCACTTTCCGCCAACGCTCGCTCACCTTTGGCGGCTTTTTCGCCAACGCTCGCTCACCTCTTCTGAGCGAGAGCCCTCGGAACATTTCTCCACGAAATAATCCTGCAACCGGTTGCCAAAAATTGTCATCCATCCTAAGATCGTCTTTACCCGCCCTGTGGTGCACGTCGCATCCGGGCCAGGCCAGCCCTCGATCAGCAACCCTGAAAGGACCAGCTGTGAAAATCATTGCTGCTGAAGTCTTCGTGACCAGCCCCACCCGGAACTTCGTGACTTTGCGGATCACCACCGAGGACGGCGTGACCGGCATCGGCGACGCGACCCTGAACGGCCGTGAACTCGCCGTGGCCGCGTATCTGAAGGAACACGTGGCGCAGCTGCTGATCGGCAAGGACCCGCACCGGATCGAGGACACCTGGCAGTTCCTTTACCGCTCCTCGTACTGGCGCCGTGGCCCCGTCACCATGGCCGCCATCGCCGCCGTCGACATGGCGCTGTGGGACATCAAGGGCAAGGTGGCCGGACTGCCGGTCTACCAGCTCCTGGGCGGCGCCTCCCGCAACGGGCTGCGCGCGTACGGCCACGCCTCGGGCGCGGACATCCCCTCCTTGTTCGACTCGGTCCGGGAGCACCTGGAGCTCGGTTACAAGTCGATCCGCATCCAGACCGCCATCCCGGGCATCAAGGCCGTCTACGGCGTGGCCGCCCAGGCGCAGGCTTCGGGTGAGCGCTACGACTACGAGCCAGCCGGCCGCGGTGCGTTTCCGCAGGAAGAGGACTGGGACACGCGTGCCTACCTGCGCCACCTGCCCACGGTCTTTGAAGCAGTGCGCAACGAATTCGGCCCGGAAATCCCGCTGCTGCACGATGGCCACCACCGTATGACCCCCATCCAGGCCGCCAAGCTTGGCAAGGCGCTGGAACCGTACGATCTCTTCTGGCTCGAGGATTGCACCCCGGCCGAAAACCAGGAAGGGCTGCGCCTGGTCCGCCAGCACACCACGACCCCGCTGGCCATCGGTGAAATCTTCAACACGGTCTATGACTTCCAGACGCTTATCAAGGAACAGCTGATCGATTACGTCCGGGCCGCGTCCACGCACTTCGGCGGGATCTCGCCGCTGAAGAAGGTCATGGACTTCGCTGCCCAGTACCAGATCAAGTCCGGATTCCACGGCCCCACCGACATTTCCCCTGTCGGGTTCGCCGCGCAGCTGCACGTTGGCCTTGCCATCCACAACTACGGCATCCAGGAGTACATGCAGCACTCGGACAAGACCAACACGGTCTTCGAGCAGTCGATGACCTTCACCGACGGCTACCTGCACCCGGGCGACAAGCCGGGCCTCGGCGTCGACTTCAATGAAGAAGCCGCCAACTCCTTCCCGTACCAGCAGGCCTACTTGCCCTACAACCGCCTCGTGGACGGCACCGTTCATGACTGGTAGGAACGTAGCCATGGCCGGGGACCTCGGCGCAGCTGCGGAAAATCCGCGGCGCATTGTGGTGATGGGCGTTTCCGGCTGCGGCAAGACAACCATCGGGGACCTCGTGGCCCGGGCTCTCGGAGTTCCGTTCCTCGACGGCGATTCGCTCCACCCGGTGGAAAACGTTGCCAAAATGGCCGCTGGAACCCCGCTCACTGACGAAGACCGCTGGCCGTGGCTTGCGACGGTCGGCACCGAACTCGCCAACGCCGAAGACGGCGGGCTGGTGCTCGCCTGCTCCGCCCTCCGGCGCAGCTACCGTGATGCCATTCGTGAGAAAGCCCCGGACACCGTCTTCCTGCACCTGCACGGCAGCAAAGAGGTGCTGAGGGAACGGACAGAAGGGCGTTCCGGCCACTTCATGCCGCCTGCCCTCCTTGATTCGCAGCTCACCACCCTGGAACCGCTCGACGCCGACGAGGCCGGGTTTGTCGTGGACATCGCCGTCCCGGTAAGCGAGGTGGTCGCGGAAGCGCTGGCCGGGATTGCCGCCGTCGCAGGTTCCAAAGCTCCGGCGGGCGGTAGCGCCGCCGGTGCCGGGGGCACCCCAGCGCGGCAGTTCGACGTCGACCTCCAGTCGGCGCCGTTCAACCTCGACGACGACGCCGTTGCGTGGGTGGACTCCACCATCCGCGGCATGAGCCTCGAGGAGAAAATCGGGCAGCTCTTCATCAATCACAATAACGATTACTCCCCGGAGTACCTCGACGGTGTACTGGAGAACTATCACGTTGGCGGGATGCGGTACAGGCCGGGTCCGTCCGCCGCTGTCCAGCAACACATCCGTTATGCGCAGTCCAAAACGCGGATCCCGCTCCTGGTGGCCTCCAACCCGGAAATGGGAGGAGCCGGAAGCTGCGACGACGGAACTTTTGTGTCGACCCACCTGCAGGCCGGTTCCCACCCGGATAAGTCCATCGCCAGGAAGATGGGCCAGGTGGCCGGTGTGGAAACCGCGGCTTTGGGCTGCAACTGGGCCTTCGCACCGATCGTGGACATCCACTACAACTGGCGCAACACGGTCATTTCCACCCGGGCCTTCGGCAACACACCGGAAATCGTGGTGGAGCGCGCCAAGGAGTACTTCGACGGCATCAGCGAATCGCCCACCGTCTGTGCTATCAAGCACTTCCCGGGCGACGGCGTGGACGAACGCGACCAGCACGTCGTCACTTCGTACAACACGCTCGGGTACGCGGAATGGAATTCCAGCTACGGGCACGTGTACCGGGAAATGATCGGCCACGGGGTCCAATCCATCATGGTCGGACACATCGGGGCGCCGGAGCTCACACGGCATTTCCGTCCGGGGACGGAAGACAGGGACATACTTCCAGCCACCCTCGCTCCGGAGCTTCTCCAGGACTTGCTCCGTGGCGAGCTCGGCTTCAACGGCTTGATCCTCACTGATGCATCCCAAATGGTCGGCCTCACCCAGGCCAAGAAGCGCAAGGACCTCGTTCCAGCCACCATCGCCGCCGGCTGCGACATGTTCCTGTTCTTCCGCAACCCGGCGGAGGACTTTCAGTACATGATGGACGGCTACAAGTCCGGCGTGATCACCGATCAGCGCCTGCATGACGCACTGCGCCGGATTCTGGGGTTGAAGGCCAGCCTGGGGCTGCACAAGAAACTGCCGGAAGAATTGACGCCGTCGCCTGAGGCACTGCGGCTGATCGGCAGCGAAGCCCACCTCGCCGTCGCCGCCGAAATCGCCGACAAGACCGTCACCCTGATCAAGGACACCGCCGGCAACCTGCCCATCACGCCGGAAACGCATAAGCGCATTCGCCTGTACGGCATCTCGGGCGGTTCCGATTTCACCCGGGCGGATCCGCTGGCCTACCTGGATACGGTCAAGGAGGAACTTGAAATCGCCGGTTTCGAGGTCCACCTCTTTAAGACGGCGGAGCAGCGTGAAGCTGCGGGGGAGCCGGGCGTGAACTTCATGAGCGTCATATCCGACGAAGCCACCGGCGATTATGCGGACAAGTATGATGCCGCGTTCGTCTTCGCTTGCGTGTTGGGCTTTGCCCAGGAGGCGGCGATCCGCATCAAGTGGTCCAGCCCCATGGCGGCGGAAATCCCTTGGTACGTCACAGAAGTCCCTACAGTGTTCGTCTCGCTGAACCAGCCGAACCACTTGATCGATGTGCCGATGGTCAAGACGGCCATCAATGCCCATGCAGGGACTCGGGAGGCCATCCGGGCTACCATCCAGAAAATCCAGGGCAAGTCCGAGTTCCAGGGAACGTTCAACGAAAACGTGTTCTGCGATTCATTCGACACCCGGCTTTAGCCCGTGGCGGCCATTTCCCAGCTGCATGGGGAATGGCCGTCGAATGCCCGGTGGCCGGAATGATGGAGCTATGGAGTTCGAATCTCCTGACCTCCATATTGTCGATGCCTCGCAGTAGTATTCGGGCATGCCTGACCAGCCCGAATATCCCGCGCCGTTGAATTCAGTCGGCGCCCCGCCGCCGCGGCAAACGGAGCCGCTGTCAACCGTTTCAAGGGTGCCCGTTATCGCCAAGCTCGTTTGGCCGAAGTACCTTCAATACGTTCCGGCCATGGTCACCCGGACGTCCGAGGGCAAGGTCCTGGTGCAATGGTGGCCGAATCCCTTCGGATCGGCCACCAGATTGACTTGGCTAAAGGATACGGACGTGAGGGCCGAGCTGCGCTACGAGCGTTGAGTCAGGCGGCCGGGTTCGCGATGTCCACCAACTTGGTGTTGTCGTCCACGAGTTCCACGGGCCTCATTGTCCATGACGACGCCAAGCCATACGCATCGCCCAGCACGGCGTCCAGCAGGGCCTGGCCCCTGGTTTCCTTGGGGTCGATCCAATCGTTGATCATGTCCGGAGAAATCGGGACCGGGATCCGGTCATGCAAATTGTGCAGTCTTTCGTGAACGCCTTCCGGAGGGGAATCCATGGTCAGGATCGAGCAGGACAAGCGCCACGCGCCGGGCGCGGACTTGTCCTCGATGCTCTCGTCGCGCCATGGCGCAAACAATCCGGCGAAGGTAATCAGCTCATCCTGCGGTTCGACGATGTAGCGCTGCTTCGGATCCTTGCGGCCGGGACCCGATTTCTTCCACTCGTAGTAGGCAGAGGCCGGGACGACCGCCCGCCATTTGGGCAGAGACGCCCTGAATACCGGGATTGCCCCGGCGGTTTCCGAGCGCGCATTCCAGGTGGGTACTTTCGAATCGAAGGACTTGGAGAATGTTGGAACCAAGCCCCACCGCCCGGCCGCGAGCTCGCGTCCGACTGAACCGTCCCCGGCCCGTCCCCTCAGAAAGACCACAGGGTCAGTCGGGTTGATCTGGAGCGTTGGCGAGGGGTAGTCGGTATCACCGCGCAGCACGGCACCGAGCTTCCTCGAGAGATAGTCTGCTTCGAAACCGACACTGAACCGACCGCACATATCGACATTCTCGCTTAGCGCCTGGGACAACGCCAGTCGCAGAAGCCCATACTGGAGCAAGATGGAAGAACCCGCATCCTCACACCCCGGACATCTGGAGGGCCCCATGAGCAACCCCCGCGGCGAGGACGCGCCGCCGGCCAAGGGCGGCCCCGCCCATTTGGCCGGACCGGTGCTGGCAGGAGTGCTCCCGAACCAGCCTGTCACAGTGATTGAGAAAGCCGCCGAAGTAGCAATCAGCGCCGGATTGGAACTGGTCCTGGCCTTCGCTGATGTCACGAGCTTCCCGGCGGCAGGGGACCGGGATGGGCATCTGGCGGCCCAAGCGATCGACCCGGACGGAATCGACGACGACGCCGCGGCCATCTCGGAGTCGCTCCAATCCCGCATCGCGGATCAACTCGACGGAACGGGTGTGCGGTGGACCTTTGTGACCCTGGCCGGCGAGCCTGCCCGGTCGCTTGGCCGATATGCAGCGAGTATCAACGCTTCCATGATCGTCGTGGGAACCAAGGAACATGGCCTTGGCCCGAAGTTTGAAGGACTCGTCACCGGATCGGTAGCCTTGCATCTGGCACATCGCCAGAACTGCCCCGTGCTCATGGTTCCCTTGGGCCGCCACGACCCAAGCAGGGATCAATGAAGGAAAGCAGCACCGCGCCACCGGGAGCCCAAACCCAGACGGCACCCCCGGACCGGCACCCGCACCGCCCCCTCCATCTGCACGGTCGGTTCGTGCTGCTTGTGGCGGCCGGCGGAATCCTGGGGGCTTTGAGCCGCTACGGGTTCGGCATGGCCCTTCCGGCGCCAAATGCGTGGCCGCTGCCCACCCTGCTTATCAATCTGTCCGGTGCGCTCGCGCTTGGCTGGCTCCTCGAAGTGCTCGCCCGAAGCGGGCCCGACGCCGGTCTCCGCCGGATTGCCCGCTTGGGCATTGGAAGTGGTTTCCTTGGGGCCTACACCACTTACAGCACCTTGGCGCTGGACTCGGTGCATCTCTTCGGAGCAGGACGCGGGATGGACGCTATGTGGTATCTGGTAGCCAGCCTGCTGGGCGGTGTCGTGGCCACAACCCTGGGGATTTGGCTTGGGGCGCTCCAGCACCGGTCCGCCCGTCAAGGGCAGAAGGCCCAGCCATGACCCTCCTTCTCATAGCGCTCGCGGGCGGGGCGGGCGCCGCCGCACGTTTCGTGGTGGATGGGGTGGTCCGTTCCTGGGCCAGGACTGCGCTGCCGCTGGGAACGATCTTCATCAACCTCTCCGGGTCGCTGCTCATGGGGATCCTGGCGGGACTGGTCATGGCACATCAGGCTCCCGAATCCCTTCAGTTGATTCTGGGCACTGGATTCCTCGGCGGGTACACGACTTTCAGCACGGCAAGCTTGGAGACCGTCAGGCTTGTCCAGAGCGGCCGGACAGGCCTTGCCCTCCTCAACGGAGTGGGCACTATGGCGGCATGCGTCGGAGCCGCGGCAGCCGGCGTCGGGCTGGTCTTGTTGTTCTGAAATGGCGCGTCAGCTATACAGCCCCGCCAGCGACTCAACAATGCGTTTCGCGCTTCCGTGGCGGGTCCTTCTTCGACCAGGCCGCATTGACGGGAACAGGCTCTGCCCTACGTGGCGGATTTGATCGCGTTGCGCCGGGTCCCTCCCAGCTGTTCGGTGTGCTGCTGTTGCCGGGTGGAAACGGTAAGGCCCACTCCCGTTCGGGCGTCCACCTCGCGGGCCGCGGCGGGCAGTGTCAGGCCCCAGCCTGCTTCAGGGCCTGCTCCTCGTGTCGGTAGCCGACCGTCTCGTAAGCTACGACGATGAGCGCGGGCGAGGCAGCGACGAGGAGCAGCGTGGTGCCCACGCTCGCACCGAGGCCCACCGCGACTACCGCAGATACAAGGACGAGCGCGGCCGCGCTGACAGTCAATCGGCAGCCACGACCGTACGGCTCTCACAACGTCGGCCGTGGGATTCGTTTCTGTCCTTGAAGCCGGTTTCAATGGCGGCAGCTTCCTCAATTACGGCGAGGACTACAGCTCGATGTTCATGGCCTCGCTCTTCGCCGTGGCCACGGGCAGCTACGCCTTCGGCGTCTACCTGCTGGGTCGTCGCGAGCGGCAGCCGCAGGTAGTCGCCGGTGAAAGCCGGACTCGCCGCACGCCGGGCTTCCGTCGCCACAAGCCCCCGTCACGCCCGCCAGCCGGTCCGTGAGCGGGCAACCCGCTGGCAGTATGCTGCGTTCTGAGGCTTTCTTGGTGTGCCATCGATTTTGGGGGTAGGGGTATGCGTTTCTCCGGGGTTCTAGCTGTGGCCGCCGTTGGCGGCATTCTGTTGGTTGGTGCTGGTCCTGCGATTGCGTCGGGGGATGTCGTGGACGTCGGGGGAACTCCGCTTTGCGTGGTCGTGGACGCAGACGGCACCGCCTATATCGGCGACTACTCCTGGGGCGGAGGGGTGAACGTTCTCCCTGCGGGGGCGAACAAGCCGTCCCGGACTCTGACGACCGGCTACGGCGCGGCGGGAATGGCCCTATCCGCCGATGGCACTTTGTATGTCGAAGGGTGGGACTCTGCCAAGCAGCAGGAGAAGCTCGGCGTGATCCCGAAGGGCTCCTCCGGCGTGACGCGCACGATTGCCCTCACCCCGGGCGCCCACCTCATCGCCGCGGCCCCGGACGGGACGGTGTTTGTTCCTAACCCCGACCTTGGCACGGTCTCGGTCATCCCGCCCGGAGCTGACGCGCCGGCGCGCGAGATCATCGTCGGAGTGAATCCCAGGGAAGTGGCCGTCGCCAAGGACGGCACTGCCTACGTGACCAACCAGAATGACGGGACGGTCTCGGTGATCCCTGCCGGCGCGAGCAGGGTCTCACGCACCATCCAGGTCAGCTCCACGCCCGGGCGGACGAGCGACCCGCACGGGATCGCGGTCGGGCCGGACGGCACCGTGTACGTCACCAATATCACGGCAAACGACGTCGCCGTGATCAAGCCCGGAGGCGCAGCGGTCGCCTACCGCGTGGCGGTGCCCGGGGGACCGAAGGAAGTCGCCGTCGGTTCGGACGGAGCTGTCTACGTCCTCTACATGGCCAACGGCTTATCCGTCATCCGACCTGGCGGAACGAGCGTTTCGCTCGGCCTGCCCGCGGGCCAGGACCCAGGGCATCTCGCCCTCGAACCCGACGGGTCCCTCATCGTCACCAACACAACTGCCAAATCCGTGGCTGTCTTCCCGTCCCAGGTACTCCACGCCTTCCAGCCGCCCCAGTCCACAGCTCAGGCGGCCCAGCCGCAGGGCGAGAACCCGGGTCCGACGGCACAGGTACCGTCCGACAACGCGGGGGCCGGCTTCTGGTCCAGCATTCCGGCAGTCCTTGGCGTTGTCGTCGCGGCGGTGCTGATAGGCGCTGCCGCACTGGTCCTGACAGCCAGACGGAGCAATCGTTTGAGAGCCCGCGAGGTTCTGGCATCTTCACTGGCGCCGGCAGAGAGGCCGGAAGAACTCCGCATCCTCTCGGATCAAGAGCAGGGCTGAGGGTCCCAACGAACGACGGGATGTCGCGTTGAGGGATCCGCCTACGAGCCGCGATGATTTGCCCGGCTCTCGTCGCGACGCTGTCGCTTGCAGGCTGCGACAGAACACCGATGGACAGCACCACAGGAGCGCCGACCAGAACGCCTACCCCAGCGGCCAGCACTTCCGCAGCCTTCCATCCCGGCGGCAGTGTGTCGGTGGGATGCGATGCGGCCAGGTCCACAAACCCGACAGAGCCCCCGCCAAACCCTGCCGATGATCTGGTCATCGGCCCGTTGGTGTACCCCGGATTGGGAAACGGCTACAACTATGGTTTCGGCCCTCACATTGACGCCGACGGCATAGCGTTTTTCAAGGAAGGTGCGGAACTGCCGGCCGACACCACGGTAACCGTTTCGATAGGCGCTCCGGCGCGGACCTGGGCCGGCATCCTGATCGAGTCCGGCCCTGCAGCCGGCTACTCCTCGGTCACCTACCGGAGCTGTTCATCCAAGTCCCAGTCGGGGCGCGTGTCCTGTCCACTAACCTCCGCGCCCGGGTCCTGCGGTGCCGGTGCGGCTTCCAAATGGAAAAACCGCACTGACCCACCCACTTACCTTCATTAGTAAGTATACTTAGTAATGAATGCCCTAGGCCGCCGGCCTGGGTACGCAAACAAACGAGGGAGACTCACATGTTGCTTTGGATAGCCATCATTATCGCCGTTCTCTGGCTTCTCGGCTTTATCGGCAACATCGGCGGTGGGCTCATTCACCTGCTTTTGGTTGTTGCCGTCGTCGTGCTGATTTTCCACTTCATCCGCGGCAGGTCACGCGTATAACGACGAACCTTTGCTCCGACGCTGGGACCCCTTATTCGACAAGGGGTCCCGGCGTCGTCGTTCGGCGTTAGCCCGGCCCTCGTAGGCCACGTCGTGCAAGCGGACCACTTGCCCGCCGGGCGCAGCGCGAAGACAGTGTGCTGCAGCGACTTCGATGAGGTCTGCATGGGCTTCCGAAGAGAAGGGCGGCGCTCAATGCCCAGATTGCAATTCGTTTCCCGCAAGTCATGTCGAAATCATTCGTGGGCTCCGGTGGGAAGTCAGGGCCACCGCCTGGGCGGAGGGCATATCGCAATCTCATGGCCGGGCGCCTAAAGCCGCTGAGCAGTCCCGTTAGCCGATCGCCTACCGAACACCTTCCTGTGGCGAGACACTGACCAAAGCGGCCTGAATCTTCCGAATGATTGACCCAAGAAGGCCCGACGAGAGAAGTCCGGAACCGAGCGGGCCCGCGGCGTCCTCACCAAGTGGCGGCAACTGCTGAAGCGCCGCCCTCACTTGAGCATTCATGTGCTCGAGTTGCCAGGAGACCTCGTCGGAGATGGCCGTCGGCTGATCCGGAGCGGCCAGCCCGGCCGCTTTCGCGGCGTAGGCGGCCGCGCCGAGAGCGTGCGCGCCCATGTGAGCGACGCCGGCGGCTTGTCCAGCCGCCCGCGCGGCCGCCACAGCCGCAGGAGAACTCACGGCGTGCGCGGCCCGCCCAGCAACGAAGCGCCGGCGAATCTCACCGGCGGCGTCAAGTTCACCGTGAGCAAACGCCCGAGTACGCGCGATGGCATCACGTGGCCGGCCATCTGTCGGGGCCTCCGTCTCGAACAAGACCAGGACTCGCTCAGCACAGTCCGCGGCCCACGCTGCCACGAGGCGACGATCGGCTTCTCTCAGTGTCTGCGTGGAAGACACGTTCAGCTGCCCCCGGCCTCTACTTCTTCAAAAGGCGTCGAGGCTTCCACCCGGTCCAGGAGCGACAGCCGGCTCGCAATTCTGGCCAGATCAACGGGCTGGGTGCTTGTCCGGTGGGCCGGATCCTGGGCCAGGTCCCAGTCCAAGGGGCCGTGACCCACCAGGAAGAGCGTGATGCCCTGGTCGCACAGGACATCCACGACATTGCTGAACCGTTGCCAGGCCGGCGCGGACCCGGCAGCCGACTCGAGCCTTGGCGAGGGTACGCCGTCGATCACCCAGGTTCCGTAGTCCTCCGCCAACGCCAGGTAGTCCGCCGTCGACATGAGGCCGCCGCACAATTCCGTGAAACTGACCCAGAGCATGTCGTCAGCCGCTTTGACGGTGAGCCGTTGCGTCGTGGGCGTGAGGATCCGCTCTTGTGACTTCGCCGGCGGGAACAAACCGAAGGCTCCGAGTTGCGCCGGCGTTCCGGGAGTAATGATCTTTCCCCTGCTGAAGGCCTCCAGACCAGGGGAGTCGCTGGGCCGTGGCGCAGCGGAACCAGTAACCGGCGAACGCCGGAAATCAGTGTCTCCGTCGATCTCCATGATGTCCATCATCTCCTTGATCACCCCGATGGTCGGCACGAAAAGATCGTGCCACAGAGGGTTCGGTAACAACTTATCCGGTGGATAGTTCGACGTCACCACGAGCGGGACTCGCCGTTGGGCCGCGGTCCGGAGCAGCTTGGCGATGAACACTCCGTCACCCACATCGTGCACGTGGAATTCGTCGAAACACAGGATGTCGACGCCGGACAGCAAGGCATCCACCGAGCGCTGGATGGCCGTGCCATCCGCCTCAGGCCTCCCGGCCGAAGCGTGCACACCCCGATGCAGCTGACGGAAGAAATCATGGAAATGGATGCGCCTTTTCCGCCCCGGCAACTGACGGTAAAAGCTGTCCATGAGCCAGCTTTTACCGCGTCCCACCGGACCGTGAAGGTAGACGCTACGCGGCGTCCGCCGTCGTAGGAGTCCCTTACGGCGGACGGAAATGGACTCGCCGAGCTGGCAGAGCCGGGCGGCGGCCGCGGCCTGGGCCGGCTCCAGGATGAAACCGGAAGCCTCGGCGTCGGCGATGATTTCCGCTATGAGATCGGACGCGTCGGGGCGTCGCCCAGCGGAGGCAAGGAACACTAGAGCCAGTTCTTCCGCTTGAAAATGACATACATGATAAAGCCCGCGGCAACCATCATTCCGAGCGCCATGGGATAGCCGAATGGCCAATGGAGCTCGGGCATGATGTCGAAGTTCATGCCGTAGAGCCCTGTAACGAATGCGGGTGCAAAGAAGATCGCGGCCCACGAGGAGATCTTCTTGGTTTGTTCGTTTTGTGCCGCACTCGCCTCGTTTTGCCGGTTCGCGGTCAGGGTCCCGTCGAGGGTCAGGGCGTTTTGGAGCAGGTCGCGGAACCCATTGGCACGGGAGATGACTTGTTCGACGTGGTCCTCCACATCGCGGAGTTTGCGCTGCAGTTCGATGTCGACTCCGTATTTCTCGAACCCGCGCTTCAAGGAGGCCATCATCTCCGGGAGTGGGTTGATTGCGCGCTGGAACTGGATGACCTCGCGGGCGAGTTCATAGATGCGCCGCGAAACCAGGGGATCGCCGCCGAAGAGCTGGTCCTCGATCTCGTCGATGTCGTTCTCCAGCCCCGAGATCACAGGGCCGTAGTCGTCCACTACCCGGTCCAACAGCGCGTACAGGACGGCTTCGGGACCATGGCGCAGCAGCTCCGGTTGTTGTTCTAGATCGCGACGGACCTTGGCCACCCCGGGTGTCTCCGCGTGCCGGACCGTGACCACGAAGTTCCTCCCCGTGAAGATATGAAGCTCACCGAACTCCACGGTCTCCGTAGCATCTACGTACCGCGCCGGCCGGAGGACTGTGAAGAGGTTGTTGTCGTAGCGTTCCAGCTTGGGCCGCTGGTGGGCGTTGACGGCGTCCTCGACTGCGAGCAAGTGGAGGCCGAACTCGGCGGCCACTGCAGCCATTTCCGTCTCGTCGGGCCGATACAGTCCAATCCACACCATTCCGCCGTGGGCGGCCAGTGTTTCGACGCTTTGCTCGAGGCTTCCCGGAGTGGCGGTCCGGATACCGTTCACATAGACGGCATTGTCAATGATGGTCACGAGGTTATTCTCCTCCCGTTATTGCAACGCCCCGAGGATTGACCCGGCGACTGTCATGGCCACGATGTCATGGCCGGAGTCGATGAGGGTCACGGCGGACGGCCGGCCCGCGAAACCGTTGTGGATGACGTGGCCGCCGACGCGGAAGACGACCGCAATCACTAGCGCAAAGAAACCGGCGTGCAGGCTTCCCTGCACGCCCAGCTTGCCGATGAGGACGGCCAACAGGATGCTCGTAAGAGCTGCGGCCACCATCATGGGGATCCAGATTCCTGCGCCGCCGTCGATCTTCTTGAGGTCTTCCTCGGTCTTGCCAATAGCCTGCATCCACCGTCTCCCGAGGACCGCCGGCATGTACCAGACAAATCCGATGACCATGCTGGAAATGAACGCCAGGAGTATCGCCAGCCAGTTGAGGTGCTGAAGGGAAGAGAGCCAATCCATTCTGGAATCCTAGTCGGCTTCCCTGACCGGCGAATCAGTGGAAACCTGCGTTTTGACCCGTTTCGTGGCGCCGGCGGTCTCGGCGGCGTCCACGAGCCTGCTGATGAGCGGCTCTGTCCGGTAGGGGATATGGGTGTGCAAGGCAAGGACCGTCTCCGTGCGGATGACGCCTTTGGTTCTGAGGATGGAGCGAAGCGCCGTTTGCAGGTTGTGCGTGTCGGTGGCCACCACCCGGCATAAGAGATCGCCTCGCCCGGAAATTTCATGCACCTCAAGGACCTGCGGGATACGGCGCAGGGCTCCGATCACGCCGTCGAGTTCCCGGTGGGTCACCTCCAACGTCACGAAGCCGACGACGTCGTACCCCACCTTTTCGAGGTCGACCTCACGGCCGCCGTCGTTCAATACGCCCGAGCGGACCAGGCGGCGCATCCTCGATTGGGCGGTGTTGCGCGCAATCCCCAGAGACTCGCTAAGTTCACCGATCTGAACCCTGGGATCACGGATCAACTCGAGCAGGATCTTCAGGTCCGTCGGATCGAGGGTGTTCAAATCATCACTCCAGCTCATTTGTGGTCATCGGTGGACGTCAATTTTGACTGTTCTGATCAATTCTTTCACGGACATCTGATCTATCTGGCAGGCCTGCGACATCCTATTGCCATCAATATTTTGGGCCGTCCAGTCCCGGCCCACAAGGCCAGGTTCCGTGATGGCCGCTGAGGCGAAGGCACGGAAATGACTGTCTTTAGCGAACTGCGCATGCGCCAGGCCACCGCCGGGCGCTGGGGCTGGGATGCTTCCACCACGGCAAGGCTGGGCCTGGCCGGCGCCGTCATGTTCACACTGCTGGTCGGTGCCAACTTGGCGAGCCCGCTGTATCCGCTGCTTCAGGCGGAACTGGGAATCACTTCACTCGGCGTGACCATTGCCTTTGCAAGCTACGTCCTGGCACTCGTGGCGGTGCTGATGCTCGCCGGCCACTGGTCGGACCATATCGGCAGGCGTGCGGCGCTGGTACTGGCAGTCCTCGTGGGCTTGATGGGCGGCCTGGTTTTCGCCAACGCTGACAACCTCTTGATGCTCTCGGCCGGCCGGATGCTCCAGGGCGTTGCCGTGGGCCTTGCTACCGGAGCGAGCTCTGCGGCTTTGCGTGAATTGCTTCCGTCCCGGCCCGAGTGGGCTTCCCGTTTCACTTTGCTGTCTTCCTCCGGAGGGGTGGCCGCCGGTCCTGCCATCGGTGGACTGCTTTCGCTGCTCCCGGGTGCCACGTCAACGCCGTTCTTCATTCACGCGGCCGTCCTCCTCCTTTTGTTGGTCCCGCTGTGGCTTCTCAAGGCACGCCCGGCGATTCGGCCTGCCGAAGGCCCTCGTCCCTACACGGTGCTCGCCCCACGCCGGCCCTCCGTATCGCGGGAAGCCAGGGGAGCGTTTTGGCTGGCCTCAAGCGTGGGTTTCCTCAGCTTTGCCGTGTTCGGATTCTGCCTTTCGCTCGCGCCCGGCTACTTCGCCGTCGTCGTACATGCCGATTCCCGCCCCATGACCGGGCTGCTCGCCGGGCTCACGCTCGGAGCGTCCGCGCTCAGTCAATTGCTGAAGGTCCGCGGCCGTTTCGCCGTGCCCGCTGGACTGGCGGTCCTGGGAGTTTCCATTGTGCTGGTCGGAGCGGCGGCATCCCTGTCCAGCCCGGTGCTGCTGGTGGCAGCGAGCCTGTCCGCCGGTGTAGGGCAGGGGATCGCCTTCCGCCTGGTGTTCAACGACGTTGCCAGCAAGGTGGAAGCGTCCCGGCACGCCCAGATCATCAGCACCGTCTACGTCCTCACCTACCTTGGCAGCGCTGTGCCGGTCATCGGGTTGGGCCTGGCCGCCTCGGCCATCGGGCTGGGCGCCGCTGCCAGCTATTTCACTGTGGTGTGTGGGCTGGCAGCTGCTGTGCTCGCCGTCATCTCCTTCCGCAGGGTGCTCCGCAAGGGCTGACTGGCTGTTCGTCTGACAAGCCCAAGTTTGCAAAGATTGATTTGCAAAGAAAGTATTGCAAAGGTTTCTTTGCAAGAGTAGCGTTTCCGGCATGGAGAAGGTTCAAGAGCCGGAATTCCCCGTCCGCAAGGTCGATACGGCGTCCCTCAAAGCGCTCGCGCACCCCTTGCGCGTTCAAATCCTTGAGATGCTGTCCCGTTATGGGCCACAGACCGCCTGCAGCCTGGCCGAACTCCTCGACGAATCCAGTGGCGCTACGAGCTACCACCTTCGGCAACTCGCCAAGTTCGACTTCGTCCACGAAGTCCCAGGCAAGGGGACAGCACGGGAGCGGTGGTGGGAGCGGCCCAGGGGAGCCATCCAGATCACTTCGCCCGAGTTGGCCCATTCGCCGGCAACGCAGGAGGCATCGAGGCTAGTCACGCGCGAGTTCGAACGGAGCAGGCAGGCTGTCCTCGCGGACTTCATGGCTCACGGCATGGACTCCTTGGACGAAGACTGGCTCGACGCTGCCATCGTCAACACCGCCAACGCCCGGATGTCAGCCGAGCAGCTCGGACGCTACGCCCACGCCATGGAAGCCTTCGCCCGCAATCTGCTGGAGGAAATCCGGAGCGAACCCGAGGCGGACGATGCCCGCCCCGTGCAGATCCATTTCAACGCATTCCCCATCCTGGGCGTCCCGGCGTGGGCCGGAGACAAGAAATCCCGCGACGCCAAGTCGCACGCAGCAGCAACCGAAGGGAAAGAGTCATGAGCACTGCCACCGCATCATGCGGCACATACCGCCGGCCCTCCATGCTCGAGTCGGCAGCCGCCGGAATCGGAGCCAGCCTGGTTTCGTGGGCCGAGCGCAGGCGCTACATTCCTCCGGTCGACCTGGCCATGCGGCGAGCGGCGCTCACGCGCCGGCAGGAACTCGGTGATTTGCGCCAGGACGCCATTGGGGCCGCTCACTCGGGACTCGAGCCACGCCACTGAGTCGAGCCGCGTCGAGCGACGGCAGAATCACTCGCGAAGTCAACCGCTATTCCGGCAGCGGCCCGTGGTTGCCCTGGATGTGGGCAAAGACCAAAGTGGTCTCGGTATGGCCCACCACGGGGTCCGTGGCGAGGTTGTCCAGGACCCAGTCGCGGAGGTCGTCGGTGTTGGCTACGGCGATGTGCAGCAGGTAGTCCACGGAGCCCGAAGTATGGAACGTGGAGATCACTGCAGGGAGGGCGGGAACCCGGGCCGTAAAGCGGTCGATCTGGTCGCGGTCATGTGCGCGCAGGCGCACGGCGATCAGGGCCTGGACCGATCGGCCGATCGCAGGGAGGCTGAGCACAGCTTCGAAACCCTCGATAATGCCGCGTTCGGAGAGCGACCGCGTACGCATAAGCGCCGTCGACGGAGCAATTCCGACCAGTTCTGCCAGCTGCTTGTTGGAGATCCGGGCATCGTCAACCAAGGCCGCGAGGATGCGTTCGTCGATCGCATCCAAGGGCTCGCTGATGCCGACGGGCCGAAGGTTCTTCGGGGTGGTGGTCACGGATCCTCCTGAAAGTGCTGTCTATTCATCATAGGTGCCAGTTTCCACTCAATCCATTCATTTGCACTGTCAATCTCCGAATTATTGCCAGATACTGACCGAATTCAACGGTGAATAATTCAAGGAGAGCAGTGACAGCCATAGATACACTCGCAGTCCACGCGGGCCGGACAGGACTCACGGAACAGGGCGTGCACGCCGTTCCCATCGACCTTTCAACTACTGCGCCTTTGCCTTCTGTTCACGACGGCGGCCTCGCCTACGAGCAGATGGCCACGGGCGGCGTGCCCCTCGAGGGTCAGAGCACGGTGTACCAGCGTCTATGGAATCCTACGGTAGCCAGGTTCGAAGACGGCGTAGCGGCGCTCGAAGGGGCAGCCCAAGCTGTCGGTTTTGCCTCAGGGATGGCCGCCTTCAGCGCAGTGCTGCTCGCCGCCCAATCAGAAGGCAAGGCACATGTGGTTGCGGTGCGGCCACTCTACGGCGGCACGGACCACGTTCTGGCCAGCGGCCTGCTTGGCAACCAGGTCACCTTCGTCAAGGCCGACGGCGTGCGGGATGCCCTTAGCCCGGACACGGGCCTGGTAGTGGTGGAAACCCCCGCGAACCCGAGCCTGGACCTTGTGGACCTTAACCGCCTCGTGGCCGACGCCGGAGACGTTCCGGTTCTCGTTGACAATACTTTCGCGACGCCGATCCTCCAGCAGCCACTCAAGCACGGCGTCGCGATGGTGCTCCACAGTGCCACGAAATTCCTGGGCGGCCACGGCGATGCCATGGGCGGCGTGGTGGCAACGAGTGCGGAGTGGGCAACGCGGCTGCGCCGGGTCCGTGCCGTGACCGGGGGCATCCTGACTCCGTGGCCCGCCTACCTGTTGCACAGGGGCCTCGCGACTCTTCCCATCCGGGTACGTGCCCAGCAGGACCACGCCCACAAGATCGCGGCAGCGCTCGCAGGCCACGAACTCGTGGCCAAGGTGTACTACCCGGGGCTTCCCGAGTGCGATCCCCTGCATTTGGTAGGTACGCAGATGAGCGGCCCGGGCTCGTTGATCTCTTTCGACCTTGAATCGGCCGAGCATGCCGAGCGGATTCCCGGCGCGGTCCGCCTCATCACGCATGCGGTGTCTCTGGGCGGAATCGACACGCTCATCCAACACCCCGCCGGATTGACCCACCGCCCGGTGGCCCCGGAGGCCAAGCCCCAGGCGCGCATGCTCAGGCTTTCCATTGGTTTGGAAGATCCGGCTGACATCGTCGATGACCTGATCCAGGCAATCGAGTCGACCCGTTAGCGCCTGCTACTTTCCCTGACGTGCCGGTTCCAAGGAGCCGACGACGGCGGCCTGGCGCGCGGGGGATCGGTGCACGACGGCGGTGATCACCGCCGTCGTGCACCCCAGTGCGATGACCGTCCAGGCGAGTGCGGTCCAGCCGAAAGCCTGGAAGGCGAGTCCGCCGGCCCAGCCAATAATGCTGGAACCCAGGTAGTAGGAGAGGTTGTACAACGACGCTGCTTGCGCGCGGCCGCTCGTCGCGATGGTCCCGGTCCAGCCTGCTCCGATGCTGTGCGCGGCGAAGAAGCCGCCGGTGAAGACAACCAAGCCCGCCAGAACCGCGGCGATGTTGTCCCACAGGGTGAGTCCAAGGCCGGCCGTCATGGTCGCGATTCCGGCGAGCATGACCGTGCGGCGGCCGAAGCGCATGGACAATCCGGCTCCCCAGCGGGAGCTCACGGTACCGGACAAATAGGCGAGGAAAATCAGGCTGACCACGGTGGCGGGCAGTCCGAAGGGCGCCGCATGGAGGCGGAATCCGAGGTAGTTGTAGACGGCCACGAAGCCACCCATCAACAAGAACGCTTGAACATAGAGGGCCAGCAGCCGTGGATTGGAAGAATGGCCCGCCAACGTCTTCATGGCCCCGCGGAAACCTCCAGCGGAACTTGGTGTGAAGCGGCGCGGTTTCGGGACCAGCAGCAGGAACAGTGCGGCCGATGCCGTCGCAAGGATGGAGACTGCGAAGGCGGCGGCCCGCCAACCCCACAATTCACCGATGGGTCCCGCGAGCAAGCGCCCGGCAAGTCCGCCGAGGGTGGTGCCGGCTACGTAGCTGCCGGCGGCCAGCGCAGCGTGCACTTTGTTCACTTCCTCATTCAAGTACGCGATGGCGATCGCCGGAATACCGCCGAGGGCCATGCCCTCCAGCGCCCTCAAAGCGAGGACCAGGGGAAAGGTGGGGGCCAGGGGGACGAGCAGGCCCAGGACGGTGGCTGCCGCGATTCCGATGGCCATCGCACGCACGCGGCCGATCTTGTCGGCGACGAAGGACCAGGGCAACACTGTTGCCGCGAGGCCTACCGTGGCCAAGGAGATGGTGAGCGCTGCCTCTGCCGCCGTGATGTGCAGCTCGTTTGCCATGAGTGGCAGGACGGCTTGGGTGGAGTACAGCTGCGCGAAGGTGGCCACACCGGCGAGGGCCAGGCCGGCCAGGATCCGCCGGTAGGCAGTGGAGCCCTTCAGATGGCCTTCCCAATCGGACTCTGCGGGGCTCGTGGATGCTGCGCTTGTACTCACCTTTCCACAGTAGGGTGAGCAGAAGTGATGATTCCAATGCATGATTCACTTAGGATTGATAGCTAAAATGGATGATTTTGAAGATGGTCAATCTGAGGGTGGACAGGCATGGACATCGAACACAAGCAACTGGTTCAACTACTGCCGTTGCTGCCACTGCTGGCCGAACTTGGCCGGACAGAACATGTCACCGAGACGGCCGAGCTGCTCGGAGTACCCCAATCGACGGTGAGCCGGGCGCTGGCCCGGGCTAGCGCCGTCGTAGGGACCGAACTCCTTATCCGTGAAGGCCGCGGCGTCCGCCTGACCCCGGCCGCCAGGACCCTTCTTCCCTACATCGAAGCGGCGCTCGCGGAATTCCAGGCGGGACTGGACGTGGTCCGCCACGAATCCGATGTTGTCCGCGGCCGAATCGCGGTGACCTTCCAGCACACTTTCGGCGAGGCCACGTTGCCGCTGCTGATGAGCGCGTTCCGGAGCCGGCACCCCTCCACGGCTTTCGAACTCAGCCAAGGAGCCCGTGCCGCCTGCCTTGAATTGCTCATTGCCGGTGACGCCGACTTCGCCTTGACGGCACCCGTGGCGGCTCCGGGCAGGAACCTCGACTCGGCGGCGCTGTACCGCGAGCCGTTGCGGCTGGTGGTCCATCACCGCCATCCGGTGGCCCGGCGGCCCAGCGTGCGGCTCGCCGAGCTCAAACACGAGCCGTTCGTTTCCATGGGGCCAGGCTTCGGCCTGCGCTCGCTGACCGACGCGATCTTCCGGGACGCGGGCTTTCGCCCAAGGGTTGCTTTCGAGAGCCAGGACTCGCACACCATCCGTGGTCTCGTGTCCGCTGGATTGGGCTACAGCATCCTGCCGCCGGGAGGGCTAGGTCCGGGACCTCAAGGGGTCCTGGATTCCACGGACCTGGGGTGGGTGGAAGTATCGCTCGACTCGGAGCTCGCATACCGGGAGATAGGGATTACGTGGCGTGAACGGCGCAAGGAACCCGATCCCGTCAGGCTTTTCCGCGAACTGGTGCTTTCCGAAGGACCGGGGCTGCTCGCGGGCCTTGTCAGAGCGCGTTCCGGAACCCAATAGAACCACCCGGTGCGCCCGCGCTAGGCTTTTGGACGTGGAGACTGCAGAAAACACGACCCCCCGGCCCGACGCAACGGTCATCGGGCTCGACATCGGGGGCACGAAGACCCGCGGTGTCCGCTTCGAAGACGGCAAGCCGGTCCGCGACGAAAGCACGGGGAGCTCCAACGTCCAGAACGTCAGCCGGGAGACGGCGGCGAAGAATCTTGCCGAGCTCTTCGCCATGATCGGTGGCGGCGACGTGAGCCGCGTCCTTGCCGGCGCAGGCGGAATTGACACCGACGCCGATGCCCGCGCCCTGGCCGAGCTGATCGAACCCCATGTCCCGGGCGCACAGGTCACGGTGGTCCACGATTCCCGCCTGCTACTGGCGGCAGGCCGGGCCAGCACGGGAGTGGCTGTCATCGCCGGGACTGGATCCGCGGCCTGGGGAAAGAACGCCGAGGGGGAAGAAGCCCGTGCCGGTGGCTGGGGCTTTCTCCTGGGCGATGAGGGCAGCGGTTACTGGCTGGGCCGGGAGGCAGTGCGTCACAGCCTCCGCCGGATGAACAAAGGACTGGAACCGGATGGCCTCACAGCGGCCCTCTTGGAATCCTGCGGGGTGGACAACCCCAACAAACTCATCGCGCTGTTCCATTCGGAGGACACCGACCGGCGGTACTGGGCCCAGCGGGCAAGCGCCGTGGTCGAGACTGCGCGCGAAGGGCTCGAGATCAGCCGCCAGCTGCTGGACCAGGCGGGACGGGATCTCGCGGAGCTGGCGGCGCAGGCAGTCCGTCAACTTGGCCTCCCCGGACCGGTGATTCTTGGCGGCGGGCTCGGCATGAACGTCGAGCCGTTGCAGGCCGCTTTCCGGGCGGGACTGGCCGCGCACGGGATCACCGATGTGCGGGTCCTGGACCAGGAACCGGTCTTCGGTGTGCTGCAGATTGTTGCAGAGCTTCCGTAGCCGGACATTGCGCTGACTCGTTGGCGACGCACAAATGGCTGGCAGACACGGAGAAAGACTGGCGACACGCGGATACCGGCGTCCCAAGTCCTGCTCTGTGTCGCCAAACTTTTTGGGTGTCGAGGGCCTTAGTCAGTAGCCCTGTTCCGGGACCTGGGCTTGAGCTGGACCCCCGGCATGGGCGGTGCGGGGATGCGCCCGGCTTCAGCTCCGGCGTCGGGCCCGTGGCCATGGATCCAGCCGAACCGCGAAGCGCGGGCGTCCTCGTCACTCAGCAGCGCCTGGGCTTCCCAGTCTTCGCGGGCCTGCTCCACTTCCTCGTGCGTACGCCCCACGAAGTTCCACCACATCAGGATGTCCTCTTCGAAGGGTTCACCGCCCAGAAGCATGAAGCGGGTTCCAGAAGCTGCCTCGAGGCGGAGCGATTCCCGGCCCATGCCGAGGAATGCCAAGGGCCCAGTGTCGACTTCTTGGCCGTCGATCACCGCGGAGCCGTCCAAGACGAGCACGGCATGCTCGAATTCGGGGTTCAGCGGCAGCTCGACGGCGCCCGAGGCTGAGATTTCGACGCCGACAATCGGGCTGTACATAATGGCGGGGGAGCGCTGTCCGGCGAATTCGCCCACGAGTACCGTCGCCGTGAAACTGTCCGTGGCGACCACCGGCAGGTCGACGATCTGCTGGAACGACGGCGCCCGGTGCCTTACGCCGTCGGGCAAAGCAACCCACAACTGCAGGCCCCGGGACAGCGGCAGGAGGGTGCCGCCGTCGGGCGCGTCCGGGTGAAGTCCTGCCGGCAGGACGCCGAACTCGGAATGCGAAATGCCGCGGCCAGCCGTCATGATGTTCAACTGCCCGGGACGGACCAAGACGTCGCTGCCGACGCTGTCGCGGTGCCGCACCTCGCCCTGGAGGGGCCACGTGACCGTCTGCAGTCCCATGTGCGGGTGGGGGAGGACGCTCATCGCGACGCGGTCCGGGCCGAAGCTGTCCAGGAAGCACCAGGCTCCTACCGTCGGCATACCGCGCTGCGGGAGGGTGCGGGAAACATTCATGGCCCGGACGCCGCCCAGGGGAACTTCGCGGGCCGGCCAAAGCTGTACAAAAGGTCCCTGTCCGGGGTGTCCGGCCGGGCAGACTTCCTGGGACGGGGCCGTTTCCAAGTTGGTCACAATACAACTCCAAGTGCTGAACAGTGTTCCCTCCAGCTTAGGCCTAGGCTGGCTCCATGAGCATGCAGTTCGACACCCGCCCGGCCGCGTACGGAGTGGTCATCCGCGACGGAGCAATCCTTCTGGCCTATTGGAAGCAAGACGGCAAAGAGGGCTGGACTCTCCCCGGGGGAGGATTGGACCTGGGGGAGCATCCGGTGGACGGTTGCCGCCGCGAGATCCAGGAGGAAACCGGGTACGACGCCGATATCGGAGCGATGCTCGGCATCGACGTCGGCCACTGGCCGGGTGAGGGGCGGCTGGACGGATCTGACCGTGATTTCCAGGCAATCCGGCTGGTCTACGAGGCAAGCATCACGGGCGGCGAATTGACCCACGAGATAGACGGCAGCACTACCCACGCCGCCTGGGTGCCGTTGGGCAAGGTTCCCGGACTGAACCGGGTGTCCCTGGTCGATATCGGCCTTCGCCTGCACCGTGAGCGACCCCTCAACGGAAAGCTGCCGACGCCCTGAGGATTGCCGATTCATTACGGTCTTCGCGCCTGCGCTGACATCGTCGGTGGTGCTGGTTAGGCTGTAGAACATCAGTTCGCTGTTGATTGATTTCCATCGTTGATATTTGCGGCCCGAAAAGTTAGGTAAGCCCCGGAATGGCTGAAGCCATGATTGAGTTCCAGAGCGTCACCAAGCAGTATCAGGGCGGGCAGCCCGCGGTTGATGGATTGAGCATGTCCATCGACAAAGGTGCCATCACCGTATTCGTCGGACCCTCGGGCTGCGGAAAGACCACTTCCCTGCGGATGATCAACCGCATGGTAGAGCCGACATCGGGCACCATCACTGTTGCCGGCAAGGATGTTTCGAACGAACCGGCCGCCCAATTGCGGCGCTCCATGGGTTACGTCATGCAGTCTTCGGGACTCATGCCGCACCGTTCGGTGCTGGACAATATTGCCACCGTTCCGCGGCTCAACGGCGTTTCCAGGGCAGCGGCCCGCAAACGCGCGGAAGAGCTGCTCGACGTCGTCGGGCTGGCTTCCGTGCTCGGCAAGCGGTACCCGTCCCAATTGTCCGGCGGCCAGCAGCAGCGCGTCGGGGTAGCCCGCGCGCTCGCAGCAGACCCGCCCGTGCTGCTCATGGATGAGCCCTTCAGCGCGGTGGACCCCGTGGTCCGCGACGAACTCCAGCAGGAACTCCTCCGGCTCCAGCGCGAACTGGCCAAGACCATTGTCTTCGTCACCCATGACATCGATGAGGCCACCGTTCTCGGCGACAAAGTGGCCGTTTTCGCCGTCGGGGGCAAACTGGCGCAATACGCGGCACCCGAAGAGATCCTCCGGGCACCTGCCAATGACTTTGTAGCCTCGTTCGTGGGCCGCGACAGGGGATTCCGGCACCTTGCCTTCAACGGGGCTGATGCTGTTCCCGTGCATCCGGTCAAGACCGTGGAGGCCCCGCAAGGTGCCGAGGGCAGCAGCGAATGGGCCTTGGTGCTCGACGGCGACTCCCGGCCGATGGGATGGGCCTCGCCGCGCGACGGTGCGGGGCTGGTTCCCGGAGGTTCCTTGTTCCGGCGCGGGGACACGCTCCGCCGAGCGCTGGATGCCGCGTTGTCTTCACCTTCGGGCCTTGGCGTCGTGGTGGATGACGACGGCAGGCTCGCGGGCGTCCTCAAAGCCGATGAAGTGCTGGCGCTCATCGAACAGACGCGGCATAACAGGGAGGACGCCCCCTGATGGAATGGTTCCTGGCGAACAGCGGCATGGTCTTCGAGCGGGCGGGCGAGCACCTTGTCCTGGCTTTGATTCCCATGGTTTTGGGTCTGCTCATTGCGGTGCCCTTGGGGCAATTGGCCCGCCGGAACCGTGCCCTCAGGACCGTTGTCACCACGGGAAGTTCCCTCCTGTACACCATTCCTTCCTTGGCGCTTTTCATCATCCTGCCGCCGATCCTGGGAACCCGGATCCTGGATCCGCTCAATGTCGTGGTTGCCCTCACCATGTATGCCGTCGCCTTGCTGGTGCGGGCTGCCATGGACGCCTTCGATTCCGTGGACGACGACCTCCGCATGGCGGCAGTGTCCATGGGATTCAAACCGACCGCACGGTTCCTGCAAATCGACCTTCCCCTTTCCTTGCCCGTGCTTTTTGCGGGCCTCCGCGTGGTGTCCGTCAGCAATATCTCCCTCGTGAGCGTCGCCGCGCTCCTGGGGGTCGGAAACCTGGGAATGCTGTTCACCGACGGGCTGCAGCGCTCGTTCGTCACTGAGGTGATGGTCGGCATCATCGCGATTCTCCTGCTGGCCCTCATCATGGACACGTTCCTGGTCCTGTTGGAGAAGCTGCTCACGCCCTGGACGCGGGCCGGTGCGGTCACCGCCAAGCAAGATGCCAAAGCAGGGCGGTTCATCGCAGATACCCGGATCCATGCGGAGGCAGGTCGATGAGCAATATCTTCGTTGACACCCTCGCGTGGCTCACGGATCCGGCTCACTGGTCAGGAAGCGGCGGAATCGCCACGAGGCTCCTGGAACACCTGCAGTACTCCGGGCTGGTCCTGGTGATTGCCGCGGCCATCGCCGTGCCGGTGGGCCTCTTCATCGGCCACACCGGACATGGACGCGTCGTTGCCGTGGCGTTCGCCGGCGCCTTGCGGGCCCTCCCCACCCTCGGCCTGCTTGTCCTCTTCGCCCTGTTGGCTGGAAGCGGACTCATGCCACCTGTCTGGGCCCTGGTCATCTTGACAGTGCCGCCTCTCCTGGCCGGGACCTACGCCGGGATTTCCAGCGTGGATCCAACGGTGGTTGACGGAGCCCGGGCCATGGGCATGACAGAACTGCAGATCTTGTTCCGTGTAGAGCTGCCCAACGGGCTTCAGGTCATGTTCGGCGGCATCCGCACGGCTGTCCTCCAGGTCATCGCAACGGTTTCCGTAGTGGCGTATCTTCCGCTGGGCGGCCTGGGGCGTTATCTTTTTGACGGGTTGGTCCTTCAGGACTTCCCCCGCATGCTTGGCGGGTCACTGCTCATCGCGGCGTTGGCAATCGCCGTCGACCTCATTCTGGCCATGGCGCAGAGGATCCTCCTCCCGCCCGGACTTTCCATCGATTCCAACGGCGGCCACAAGGCCGCCGGAGATCTCGCAGCCGCCGCACCAGCGGGGGCTGCCGTTCAAGGAGGTACCGCATGAAGCAACCCGTCACCCTGACCCGCCGCGGACTCGGCGGCCTGGCGGCCGGAGTCGGCATTGCGCTTGCACTGAGCGCATGTGGTGGAAGCCCGCTGTCCAGCCCGTCCACCAGCGCTCCCTCCGGGGCTGGCGGCTCGCTCACTGTGGGCTCGGCAGATTTCCCCGAGAGCCAGGTCATCGCCGAAATCTACGCCGGAGCACTGAACGCCGCCGGCGTCACCGCTACGACGAAGCCCAATATCGGATCCCGCGAGATCTACTTCAAGGCCGTACAAGACGGTTCGATCGACCTGGCCCCCGACTATTCCGGCAATCTGCTGTCCTACCTGGACACCGCCGCCGCTCAGGTCTCGGCCGATGACGTCTACAAGGCGCTGCCCGGGAAGCTTCCACAGGGCCTGGGAGTGCTCGACCCCGCCAAGGCCGAAGACAAGGACGCCATGGTTGTGACGAAGGCCACGGCGGAGAAGTACCAGCTCAAGTCCATCGACGACCTCGCCAAGGTCTGCGGGGACTTCACGATTGCGGCACCGGCAACCTTTGAGACACGCGCCTACGGGCTCCCGGGCCTCAAGTCCAACTACAACTGCGTGCTCAAGGGCCTGAAGCCGTTCAGCGACGGCGGCGGGAACCTCACGCTGCAGGCCCTGCTGTCCAACGACGTCCAGGTTGCCGACATCTACACCACCACGCCGTCCATCCAGGACAACGCCCTGGTGGTCCTGGATGATCCCAAGAACAACTTCAAGGCCCAGCAGGTCCTCCCGCTGTACAACATGGCCAAGATGACGGACAAGGCGAAGACAGCCCTCAACAACGTATCCAAGATCCTCACCACGGACGACCTCATCAACCTCAACCGCGCAGTCAGCGGCAACCAAAAGCAGAATCCCAAGGACGCTGCGACCGCTTGGCTCAAGGACAAAGGGATCGTGAAGTAAGTCCCCACCGCCTCCCTCGCCTCGCTCCGCTCGTCCAGGGAACCCTCGGCGGCGGAGGCCCCTGCAAAGGACGACGGCGGCGAGGAACCCTTTGGGGGCCTCGCCGCCGTCGTCGTCGTGAATGTGAGTGATGTCTCAACGGAAGTACATCCCCGGTATGGCATATTTGATGAATGGCAGAATTCAAGCAGTCCACCAAGCTTCATAATGTCCTTTACGACATCCGTGGACCGATTCTTCAGGCCGCCCAGCAGATGGAGGCAGAGGGTCACCGCATCCTCAAACTGAATATCGGAAACCCGGCACCGTTCGGATTTGAAGCGCCGGACGCGATCTTGGTGGACATGATCCGCCATCTGCCACATGCCCAGGGATACAGCGATTCGCGCGGAATTTTCTCGGCCCGCACCGCCGTCTCGCAGTACTACCAAACCCGTGGCATCCAAAACATCCACGTTGACGACATCTACCTTGGCAACGGGGTCAGCGAGCTCATCACCATGTCGCTCATGGCTTTGCTGGAAGTGGGAGACGAGATTCTCATCCCCACTCCCGACTACCCGCTCTGGACCGCCTCGGTGGCATTGGCCGGCGGCCGTCCGGTCCACTATCTGTGCGACGAAGAATCGGGTTGGCAGCCGGACCTTGAGGACATGGAATCGAAGATCACGCCTCAAACCAAGGGCATCGTGGTCATCAATCCCAACAACCCCACGGGTGCCGTGTACCCGGAGGAGACCCTCAAGAAGATCGTGGCCCTCGCCGAAAAGCATGGCCTTGTGGTGTTCGCCGATGAGATCTACGAGAAGATCCTCTACGAAGACGCTGTCCACGTGAACCTTGCCGGGCTCACCGGCGACGACGTGCTCTGCCTGACGTTCAGCGGACTGTCCAAGGCCTACCGGGTGTGTGGCTACCGCGCGGGTTGGATGGCCATCTCCGGACCCAAGAAAGACGCCGCAGACTACCTCGAAGGCATCAACCTGCTGGCCAACATGCGTCTGTGCGCCAACGTGCCGGCACAGCATGCCATCCAGACCGCCCTCGGCGGACACCAAAGCATCAACGACCTTATCCTGCCCGGCGGCAGGCTCCTTGAGCAGCGGAACAAGGCCTTCGATCTGCTCAACGCCATCCCCGGCGTCAGCACTCAACAGGCCCGGGGTGCCCTCTATCTGTTCCCGAAGTTGGATCCCGAGGTCTATCACATCCGCGACGACGAGAAATTCGTCCTCGACCTTCTCAAGGAACAAAAGATCCTCGTCTCGCACGGACGGGCCTTCAACTGGGTGCGTCCTGACCACTTCCGCATGGTGACCCTGCCGAACGTCAAGGATATTGAAGAAGCGGTTGGCCGCATGGCGGACTTCCTCGGGCGGTACCAAGGCAACTAGCCTGTTGTGCAAGCCGCGACGAAATGCGGCCGGACCAGAGGGGACGTCGAAATGACCGGGACCAAGGAGTTCACCAAGCAGGTATCCACGATCTTGAAGGCCGGACCGGGATTCTCGCTGGACGCAGTAGACCCTGAATCGACGCCCGGCTACAAGGGAAAGAAGTCTGACGGCGTCGCCTTGCTGGCGGCGCAGGACGGTCGTTTGGACGTCCTGCAGGAGATGCTCTTTGCCGAGGGAAAATTTGGCAGCTCCAAACGAGTCCTGTTGATCCTGCAAGCCATGGACACCGCGGGCAAAGGCGGGATTGTTGAGCACGTCGTCGGATCGATGGATCCCCAAGGTGTCAAGGTTGCTCCGTTCAAGGCGCCGACTGATGAGGAGAAAGCCCACGATTTCCTCTGGCGGATCGAGAGGGCCCTGCCCGACGCCGGATTCGTCGGGGTTTTTGACCGATCCCACTACGAGGACGTGCTGATACACCGAGTGCACGGTTGGGCCAATGAAGCTGAACTCGAACGGCGCTATGCGGCCATCAACGAGTTCGAGGCACGCCTCGCCGAACAAGGTACGGCGATCGTCAAGGTCATGCTCAACATCAGCCGCGATGAACAAAAAGCGCGCTTGCTGGCACGATTGGATGACCCGTCCAAGCACTGGAAGTACAACACGAGCGATCTCAAGGAACGCGCGTTTTGGGATTCCTATATGGACGCCTATCAGCTGGTCTTCGAGAAGACCTCAACCGAGGTGGCGCCCTGGTATGTGGTTCCGGCGAACAAGAAATGGTTTGCGAGGATCGCTGTCCAGGAGCTTCTACTCGAGGCCCTAGGGAAGCTGGACCTGCGATGGCCGAAAGCAGACTTTGACGTGCCGGCGGAACGGGCGATGGCCGTCCAATCCTAAGGGGCCTTCGCGTCGTCCTCGCTGTTGTTCCGGGCCGCGGCCAACCTCCTGCGGGCACCCTCCAACCACTCTTCGCAGCGCTTCGCCAGAGCCTCGCCGCGTTCCCAGAGGGCGAGTGATTCCTCAAGGCTTGCCCCGCCGGCTTCAAGGCGGCCAACCACTGCCATCAGCTGCTCGCGGGCTTCCTCATAGCTGAGAGCATCAAGGTCCTCAGCGGAAACCTTGGCCGCAGGGGATGTGTTTTCTGCTGTCATTTCTTAGTCCTCGTTTTGCTGGTGCTTGCTAGGTTGTCCGGCCGCTGCGGCGGCTCCGGAAGATACGGCGGCAAGGCGGCCCTCCGCCAACCGGAGGGTCAGCTCCGTGCCGTCAGGCGCTTGGTCAGGGCTCCGGACGACGTCGTGGCCGACCCCGTCCGCTCCCGCAACCTGGACGACGGCGTACCCGCGGTCCAGTGTTTTTTGGGGGGACAACGCCCTTACCTGGGCGCGGAGGTGGCGCACTTGGTCAAGTGCGCGGACGACTGAGGAACTCACCGCGGTGTGGGCATGTTTCCGGAGCCGTTCGACGTCCTCTTCCCGTGCCGTGACCATTCCCTCGGGGGACGCCAGCACAGGGCGGGATCTCAACGCGTGGAGTCGATCCGTTTCGCGGTCTACCAGGCGTCCCACTCCGCGGCGTAGCTGCTCCCGTGCCTGACGTACCCTCGCAAGTTCCTCGACGACGTCAGGGACGATCCTCTTTGCGGCGTCGGTGGGCGTGGACGCGCGAAGGTCGGCGACATCGTCCAGAATGGGATGGTCGGCTTCATGGCCAATCGCGCTGACCACCGGAGTTGCCGCTGCGGATACTGCCCGGACCAGATCTTCGTTGCTGAACGGAAGCAGATCTTCCAAGGCTCCGCCACCGCGCGCGATCACGATCACATCCACGTGCGGATCGGCGTCGAGTTCCTTGAGTGCAGCCAAGATCTGACTGACTGCGGTGACACCCTGGACTGCGACCTCCCGGACGGCGAATTCGACGGCGGGCCAGCGAAGGGCTGCGTTGCGCAGGACGTCTTTCTTGGCGTCGGAATCGCGGCCGGTGATGAGCCCGATCCGGTGGGGGAGCAGGGGCAGCCGCTTCTTCCTCGAGTCTGAAAACAGCCCTTCAGCGCCAAGGGCCTGGCGCAAGCGCTCGATTCTCGCGAGGAGATCGCCGAGGCCGACGGGACGGATGTCCTTGATCGACATATTGAGCCGACCGGTCTTGAGCCAGAATTCGGGTTTCACCAAGGCCACGACGCGCGAGCCACGCTCCAGCGGCATCTTCTGACGGTCCAGGACGTTGGACCACAGCGACGCGGGCAAGGAGATTTCGGCGTCGGTGTCCCGCAGCGTCACGAAAGCGCTGCCGCCGCGACGGTTGAGTTCGATGACCTGGCCCTCGATCCACGCGGCCGGGGCCCGTTCTATGTGGGTCTTGAGCTTGCGGGACAGCAGCTGCAGCGGCCAAGGATTGTCGGGACTTGTCTCCGACGCCGTCGCGGGCAGGGTTGACTCTGCCTTCGTGGATTCTTCTCCGGAGGACTCTTCTTCCTGGGCTCCCGGGTTCGGGATTCCTGAAATCGGCAACGCCCGCGGTGCGCCGCCGGGCACGGCATCATGGGACACGCGGATAGCCTCCTACTGGTGGCTCGTGCATGGTTCCGTCCTCGCTGGTACTTTGCTAAGGGGTGCCGGAAGCACTGCTGCTATGAGTGCTTCTGAAATCTTGCTACCGAAAAGCCGGTGGCAGGCTTCCAACTCTATCCATACCTTGTAGCATGCATGACCGACATTTACTCGTAGTCGCCCCGCCTGGAACCGCTGCACTCCAAACTTGAGGAATCCATTGCGCACGTTTGTCTCTGCAATCGCAGTGATCTTTGCCCTTTTGCTCACAGGAATTGCCGTCCCTATGGCATGGACGGACGCCAACATCGTCCGGGAAGACGGGTTTGTCGCGCTCACTTCTTCGATCGGAAAGGACCAGGCGTTCCAGGCGCGCCTGGCGGCCACCGCCGTCGCAAGCCTTGAATCCAAAATCAATCTGCCGGCGCCGGTGGAACAACTTGGCGCCACTTTCCTCAAGGATGCCGCCACCGCAATGTCCACGTGGCCCGAATACCCGCAAGCGTGGAATGAAACCGTACGCCGGAGCCACCAACTGAATTTCGCAGGCAATACCGGCCCCGGAAACTCGAGCTCCGGGACGGCCTTGGTGCTCGACGTCGGGCCTTTGGTCAAGCTCGCCGCAGACCGGCTCCACGCCGCAGCCGGCCTCCCCATTCCGACGCCGGACTCCACTCTGATCAACATCGGGGGCCCTGCCCAGCGCCAGCAAGTAGACGCCATCGCCGCGTATGCGCCGATGTGGTGGGTTCCGGGCCTCGGCGCCGTCCTGCTGTTTGCCCTGGGCCTGCTGGCCGCGAAGCGCAGAGGCGTGCTTCTCTTGTTCGCCGGACTGGGTTTGGCCGTAGTCGCGGCGCTGTGGCAAGCGGCAACGACGGTGCTGAAGGGCGCAGGCGATGCGGGCTTGGGCGGAACCGCCACAGGCGGCCTTTTCGCGCGGGAGTTGGTGGCGGCGTCGGTCGACAATTTCGCCGGCTGGATCACCATCGCCTGGATTGCCGCGGGAGTGCTTGCGCTTCTCGGCCTGATCGGTGTGATCTTCCCACGCAAGGGCAGGCCGAGCACGCGGGCGAACGCTGCCGGTAGCATGGAGGAATGACCAGCTCAGCAGTTTCCATTCCGATGCCCTCTGTCCCGCGTAGGCGTCGGACGCCGGAAGAGGTGCTGGCCACCGCTCCGGTCTCCGGCCCCAAACGAGTCTTGCTCGCGGCCCCCCGCGGATATTGCGCAGGCGTCGACCGCGCTGTCATCGCTGTGGAGAAGGCACTGGAACACTATGGGCCGCCGGTATACGTGCGTAAGCAGATCGTGCATAACGTCCACGTGGTCACCTCGCTGGAGGAGAAGGGTGCAATCTTCGTCGAAGAGACGGACGAGGTACCCGAAGGCGCCCTGGTGATCTTCTCAGCCCATGGAGTGTCCCCGGCTGTAGTGCAGTCGGCCGAGGACCGCGGCCTGCGCACCATCGATGCCACCTGCCCCCTCGTCACGAAAGTGCACCGCGAAGCCGTCCGCTTCGCCAAGGAAGACTACGACATTCTCCTCATCGGCCACGACGGTCACGAGGAAGTGGAAGGAACGGCGGGCGAAGCCCCGGACCACATCCAGATCATCAATGGTCCACACGAAGTGGACAAGGTCAAGGTGCGCAATCCGGAGAAGACCATCTGGCTTTCGCAGACCACCCTGAGCGTCGACGAGACCATGGAGACCGTCCGGATGCTCAAGGAGCGGTTCCCCACGTTGCAGGATCCGCCCAGCGACGACATTTGCTATGCAACCACCAACCGCCAAGTGGCCATCAAGAAGATTGCACCGCAGGCCGACCTTGTGATCGTGGTGGGATCGGCGAATTCTTCCAACTCCGTGCGCCTCGTGGAAGTGGCGCTTGAGTATGGCGCCAAGGCCTCCTATCGGGTCGATTTCGCGAACGAGGTCGACGAGAGCTGGTTCGAAGGCGTCGCCACCGTGGGCGTCACCTCCGGCGCTTCCGTTCCCGAGGTCCTGGTCCAGGATGTTCTTCGTTTGCTGGCCGACTACGGATATGGTGCGGTTGAAGAGGTGGTGACGGCGGAGGAAGACCTGCTGTTCTCGCTGCCGAAGGAACTGCGCGCCACCCTCAAAGAGGCCGGAGACGTCACGCGCGCCTTGGGCGGACGCGGGAACCGGCCAACCTCGTAGTTGGGTCCTAGGCCGCGGATTCTCCTTCGATCAGTTCTGGTGCGGCAAGGGTCCGCGGCACTGCTTCCACTGCGGACGGTGACACCAGGCCGTCGGTGTCCATGGAGTTGAGTTTCCGCGCCGTCGGCAGGACGCGCGCTTCGAGCGTTCCGACGAGTGCGTTGTAGCGATCCACCGAGGTCTTCAACGACGAACCCAGCTTGCCTACGTTGTCACCGAGGGTCCCCATGCGTTCGTACAGCTGCCGGGCGAGCTCGAAGAGCTCCCGGGCGCTGTCCGTCAGGACGTCCTGGCGCCAGGTGAAGGCGACGGACTTAAGTACTGCCAACAACGTACCGGGGGACGCCAGCACTACGTTCCGGGACAAGGCGTGATCCAAAAGTGCCGGGTCCGCTTCGAGTGCGGCAGCCAGGATGGATTCCGCGGGCAGGAAGCAGATCACCAGCTCGGGCGAGTTGCCGGGGATGTCCCAGTACTTCTTGGATCCCAGGGCATCCACGTGGGACTTGAGGGCCTTCGCATGTGCGAGAAGCAAAGCATCCACGCCATTGCCTACCGACAGGGCGCCGTTCCCATCCAGGTGCCTGGTGTTCCCCTGTTCCTGGGCAGCGAGGTAGGACGCCAACGGAACCTTTGCGTCCACCACCAACTGCTTTCCACCCGGCAACTGGACCACAAGATCCGGCCGGATGGCGTTGTCGACGGAAGCGGAATGCACCTGCTCGTGAAAATCGACGTGACGCAGCATGCCAGCGGCTTCCACTACCCGGCGCAGCTGGACTTCACCCCACTGGCCCCTGGCGCTGTTGGACCGAAGGGCGGAGGCCAGGGCGTGGGTGGAGCGCAGCAGTTGTTCATCGGACAGCCGGGCTTCCTGGAGCTGCTGGGCGAGCTGGCCGTACTGCTCCAAACGATCCCGCTCCAGAAGCGAGACCTGTTGCTGGACGGCCGTCAGCTTCTCGGCAACCGGGGCAAGGGCGCGCAACACACTGCCATCCTGGTTCCTGGACTCGTTCAGTTCACGGTTCTGTGACAACAGAAGCCGCCGTTCGGCGTCGGCGGCGGCAAACTGGGCGTTCACCGCGGCAAGCCGGGCCGAGACGCCGTCGAAATCTTCTTCAAGCGCGGCATTTCGGCGCCGAAACAGGAGGAAGCCAGCCACCACCCCGGCGGCCGCTCCGAGAAGAAGCATGAACAAAGCGAGTATTACTGCAAAACCATCCATGTCTCCAACCTTGGCATAGGGGTCGGACAATATAGCGAAGCCGGGTCACGGCACCAGGGCGTGGGGTCCGGGGTTCTCCCCGCAAAGCGGAGAAGGGCACTCAACGGGTAGAATCAATGCTCGTGGCTCTTACTATCGGCATCGTCGGACTGCCCAACGTCGGCAAATCAACTCTTTTCAACGCACTGACCCGCAACCAGGTGCTGGCCGCGAACTACCCGTTCGCCACCATCGAGCCAAACGTCGGCGTCGTCAACCTCCCGGACCCGCGCCTGCAGAAGTTGGCGGAGGTCTTCGGATCGCAGCGCCTCCTGCCCGCCGTCGTCTCGTTCGTCGACATTGCAGGAATCGTCAAGGGCGCCTCAGAAGGCGAAGGCCTGGGCAACAAGTTCCTCGCGAACATCCGCGAAGCAGAAGCCATCGCCCAGGTCATCCGCGTCTTCGATGACCCCGATGTTGTCCACGTCGACGGCAAAGTTGATCCGCGCTCGGACATTGAGACGATCAACACCGAACTGATCCTGGCTGATCTCCAGACGATCGAAAAGGCCATTCCCCGGATCGAAAAAGAAGTCAAGATCAAGAAGCGGGAAGCCGCGGAACTCGCAGCTATCCTGGCTGCCCAGGCCGTGCTGGAACGTGGCGACACGATCTTCTCCTCGGTCAAGAGCGACAAGCTCGAGATGGAGCACCTCAAAGAGCTCAGCCTCCTCACGGCCAAGCCCTTCATCTACGTCTTCAACTCGGACGAAGGAATCCTGGGCAACCCGGAAAAGCAGGAGGAACTGCGCGCCATGGTGGCGCCGGCGGACTGCATTTTCCTTGACGCCAAGCTGGAATCGGATCTCGTAGAACTCGACGAGGAAGAAGCCCGCGAGATGCTCGAGATGAATGGCCAGGACGAATCCGGCCTCGACCAGCTGGCACGCGTAGGCTTCCACACGCTCGGACTGCAGACCTACCTCACGGCCGGTCCCAAGGAAGCCCGTGCCTGGACCATCCACCGAGGCGACACCGCGCCCCAGGCCGCAGGAGTGATCCACACGGATTTCCAGCGCGGATTCATCAAGGCCGAAGTTGTCTCTTTCGATGACCTCATCGCCGCCGGATCCATGGCCGAGGCCAAGTCCCGCGGCAAGGTCCGTATTGAAGGCAAGGAATACGTTATGGCGGACGGCGACGTGGTGGAATTTAGATTTAACGTCTAACCTCTGCGGGCCAGGGCAGGAAGTAGTCGGTCCTGGCGTGTCCCGAGGAGTGCAGTCGTGAGTGAGCCGTGCCTTTCTGCCGATGCGATCGCTGTACATCTCGGCGTGACCAAGGAGACCGTCTACATCTGGATCGCCGAATGCTCCAGGCCGGCCCACTTCCCTTAGAACAGCGGCCAGGGCACCGCCGACATCTCACCACTCGGAGCCGGAAACCGCCCTGCCAAGCGTAACCGGGCGCAGCGCGCGGCGAGCGATGCGATTTCTTCGGCGCTGAGCAATTCCGCCAGGTTTCGGCCCAGCTCACCGTGGAGTCCTTCGCTGACGCGATCGATGCCGTCGCGTTCCTCGGGGGTCAGGGGGTCTCCCAGCCATCCCCACAGCACCGTGCGCAGCTTGTGGTCACGGTGAAAGGTGAGCCCATGGTCCACGCCGTGCCGGTGTCCGTCCGTCATGGCAAGAATGTGGTCGCCTTTGCGGTCGGCGTTGTTGACGACCGTGTCGAACACCGCCATGCGTCTGAGCGCTGGCGAGTCTTCGTGAACGAGGGTGACCATTCGTCCGTTCTCATCTTGTCCCTCGAGAACGTGTTTCCAGCCTGTCTTCGGCACGTGGTCTGTCGCGACCAGGTTCACGGCGTTTTGGGCGGGGTCTTGCTCCTGCCAGAGCTGCACCATTCCTGTGCCCATCGGGCCATCGCGCAGCCAGGTGTGTGGCACGATGTCCCAGCCGAAGGCCTGCGAGACAAGGTAGGCGGCCACCTCCCGGTGTGCCAGGGTGCCGTGGGGAAAGTCCCACAGCGGAGTTTCGCCTGCTATCGGCTTATAGACGACCACCACGTCGCCGATGCGGCCCAGAAATGTAGCGTTTGAAGCCGTCGTGATGCGGCCGGTGAGCGTCAGCTCGGCGGTCACTAGGTCCGGCGTTGGCATCAGGCCTCGGGAAGGGTGCAGATGTGCCCGTCGGCGTCGATGGGGTAACCGCAGAGCGGGCACGTCGGACGCCCGGCGCCCACGATCTCACGGGTGCGCTTGGCGAATGCGCGGGCGGTGCCGACCGGCATTCGCACCAGCAGCATTTCGGGCTCGTTAGCGCCGTCCTCATCAAGCGATGCGTCGTTGTCATCAGCATCGACATCGGTGATGGGGTAGGCCTCTAGTACGACCTGTGCCGTGGTTGGGTCCCAACCTAGGCTCATGGCGCCGGTGCGAAACTGCTCCTGAACGGCATCGAGTTGGTCATTGTCGACAAGTTCAACGGGAGTACCCGTGGGGACGCTGAAGGGGTTGCCTTCGACGGTGATGAGCTGGTTCAGAATTTCGTCGATCTTCTCCGCGAGCAGAGCCGACTGCTGTTTCTCCATGGCAATGCTCACGATCTGCGTCCCTGCGCGCACCTGCAGGTAGAACGTTCGCGCCCCCGGAAGGCCGATGGTGCCGACGACGACCCGGTCAGGCCAGGCAAACTCGTGAACACGTGTAGGCATGTCAGTATTCTAGGCACATGAGGTTCATGGCGCCTTTTGTCCTGCACCGCCGCCCACCGGCGCATCGCCAGGATGGATGCCGTTCGACAGCCACGACAGATCACCCGCGTCGGTGTTGGTCGCGTGGACGCTGGGCCGACTAGCGCCGTAGCGCACGATCGATACGGAGCCGGGGCCCACGGTAATACGCTGGAACAGGTCAAGGTGCATGCCGAGCGCGTCGGCAAGGATTGACTTGATGATGTCCCCGTGGCTCACCGCCACCCACACCGCTCCTTGCCCGTATTCGGCTTCGAAGGCTGCATCGTGGCGTCGAATCGCTGCCACCGACCGAGCCTGCATGGCGGCCATGGATTCACCGCCGGGAAAGACGACGGCGGACGGTTGGGACTGCACAACCGGCCACAGATCCTCGGACGCGAGATCACTGAGCGTGCGGCCCTGCCACTTGCCGTAATCGCACTCGATGAGATCGAGCTCGACCGGCGCGTACGGCGTGCCAGCCTGGCGATCGAGGATGAGCTGTGCGGTCTGCTGACAACGCTCAAGAGGGCTCGACACCACCGCGACCAAGGGCACGGCCGCGAGCCGGTCTCCGGTCAGAGCCGCCTGGTCGCGCCCGATCTCGTCCAGACTGACGCCGGCGGCCCGACCGGCCAGCAGCCCAGTGGCATTGGCTGTGGTACGGCCGTGCCGCACGAGAATAACTGTCGCCATCCACCCAGCCTAACCACCCGCTCGCTGCGGTGGAGCCGATATTTACGCCGTCCTATCCGGCCCGGGGTAGACCAGAGCGACTTCGCCGGCCGGACGCCTGCTGCCCACGGCGAGCACGGCGTTTACATCCTGGTCAGGTGCCCGGTCCTTCGTCGATGGCCGAGCCCCAGCATTCAGCCGGCGGGGAATCGGGGGCTCGGACGGTCCACAGCCAACCGCTTTCCTCCTCCGGATCGTGCGCGCAGCCCAACGTTGTGCCGAGACGCTTCCCTATGACGGAACGTGGTGGGGCTCCGATTAACGTCTAGCGTTATTAACGCTGTGCGTTATATCCTGATGTCATGATCAGGTCGTTCGGGAGCAAAGACACCGAACGACTGTGGCGTCGTGAGCATGTGGCTTCGATGGATTCACGGATCCTTCGGTCCGCCCTCCGCAAGCTTCGCCAGGTGGGGTCCGCGGAGTCGATCGAGGATCTCCGCGTTCCGCCGGGGAACCGGCTCGAAGCACTGAAAGGTGACCGGGCCGGTCAATACAGCATCAGGATCAACGACCAGTGGCGGATCTGCTTCAGGTGGACGGACGCTGGACCAGAGGAGGTGGAGATCGTTGACTACCATTGACTATCTTGCGCCGATTCACCCAGGTGAAGTTCTCATGGAGGATTTCATTGAGGGTTTCGGCATCACGCAGAACAAGCTCGCCGTGGCGATCCATGTGCCGCCGCGCCGAATCAATGAGATAGTGCACGGCAAGCGTGCGATCACAGCCGACACGGCACTACGTCTCGGCAAGTATTTTGGAACGTCGGCTCAGTTCTGGCTCAACCTGCAGACGCATTACGATCTCGACGTTGCCGAAGATCGTGCGGCTGGGCAGATCGCTGCCATCACGCCTCTCAAGGTCGCGTGAACAAATCGGTGCGGCTGGTCATCGACATGCCGGTACAGTTCATCTCGCGAGTTATCCACATAACGCAACTCAGCCGTCCTGCGCAGCTTGCGCTTTGGCAATACTTGGTGAATGGGAATCAGGTATTACGCATATGCATTCGACGGCGACCTCACTGAACAGGTGCTTTCCGACCCGATGACCTTCGTGTCGGTCGATCCGCTTGCTGATGCTTGGGGCCTTGACCCTGGTGTCGGGATCAGTGGTACCACCTTCGAGCAATTGATATCTGAGCGCGACATGCTCTATCTGGACAAGGCATGGCGGCATCTGCAGGTTCTCACGGCCCCATTGGGGGCGGCCATGGCGGCGCGACCCGCTTTTCGTATGTTTGAAGGCAAGGTGACCATGCATGGCGAAGGTTGGGATCCGTGGGTAAGGGCCTTGACTCCGTCCGAGGTTTTGGCGATTGCTCAGGACTTGGACGATATCTCTGATGCGGAGGTGAGGCTGCGGTTGCCGGATTCGCCAAGTGTCGATCGGGACCTTGACGTCGAGTATGCCGTTGGCTATCTTCGACGGGCTCGGGTCTTCGCCACCAATCTCGTCGACGATGGGCGCGGCATGGTCTACCTGATCGGGTAACGATCATCCTGTCTTAGCCCCGACGGGCGACATCTTGGCTCAGAATATTGGGCCACGTTTCGACATCTCCTGGGGTGCGGGCGACCCTCAGCGTTGCTTGCGGGAGCAGTGCGGCAAGAGATTCCGCGGTTGACAGCGGGTGGCCCGGATCATCGACCCACGCCAGGATTGTCGTCGGTACGTCGATTCGCGCGACGGCCTCAGGAGCAGGCAGATCGCTGAGTGCCGCTCCTCGAAACAACGACGGCAAGAGGGCGTCGGCGACGTCGGGCACCGTCTCCGGCGCACCAATTGTGGCCGGCGGAGGTGTTGCTCCGCGCGTGGTGGCGAGGAATGCCTCGACACCAACAGATTCGATGAGCGCCGCGGCAACTCGGTAGTTTGCAGCCTGTGCAGCCCGGGTTTCCCACGCGGTCGGTGGCACCATAAGCGTGAGCCCGGTAAAGCGGCCGGGGTCGCGGGAAGCGGCGTGCAAGAGGGTGCCGGTACCCATGGAGGGACCAACCCCGTGGACACATTCGCCTGGGAACCAGTGATCGAGCAGCCGCAGGAGGTCGTCGGCGAGGTTTTGCCATTGATATTCCTCCGGAACCTTCCGCCCCGTCGACCGGCCATGACCGCGTGCGTCGTACCGCAGCAGTCGAGTTCCACTAAGCCCTCGACCGAGGTCGAGGTTGAGCACCCGATCGTGCGCGCGGCTTGAGGTAAGGCCATGCAGTTGGACAACCGGGTGTCCACCTTCGTCGCTCAAAGCAACCGCAAGCTCGGCTCCGGGAACCTCGAAAGTGGGCATCAGGCTCCTCGTTTCGTGACTGAACGCGTCACGTCGAGTGGCCGCGTTGAACATTCAGGCTATCTGGGGCGATAGGATACTGCCATGCGGCTGACCAACGTCACGCACCTGCGCCTCCCGTTTGGACGACTTTGGGGCTACGACGTCAGTGTGTCTGCGCTCGACCGACGTCTTCCAGTGTCCTTTGACCAGCGGCTCCATGTGGGGGCAGGCGACCGCCCCGGCTCCTGGATGGCATTGTCTTTTCGGTTGCCTTCACCCACCCGTCGTGAGTCAATTGCCGATGCCTGGCTGGCTGTCATCGCCCGTCATGGCACACTGCGAACGGCATTCGTGCCCGGTGCGGATGGTGATCCGGAGCTTCACGAGATTGATATTGGTCCGGGAACCTGGGTGGAGCACCAGGTCTCTCCTGGCCAGGCCGTCAATGACGCGGTGCGGGACATTCTCGATGCCGCATGTTCGCCATACGCACAGCCCTCACACCGGCTGTGCGTATTGGAGACTGCTGCTGGACTCACCGTCGTGATTGCGGCCGACCACGCCCACGTCGATATGTGGTCGATGCTGGTGATCGCGCGGGACCTGCTGTCGGCGCTCGATGCTGGGAGGTCGGGCCGTGAACCGTTGCCCGGGGCGGCGCCCGCATTTGTTGAACACACGCAAGCGCTGCTGGATCGGAATGCGGCGCCGGACCACGTGCGTCACCGATGGGAAGACATCATCCGGGACAGCGGCGGCGTCATGCCGCAATTCCCACTGCCCTTGGGTGCGCCAGATCCGCAGCGCGAGCGTGTCGAAGTTCGCGATGTGTTCGATCTCGACGACGGTGCCGCATTTGCTGCGCAGGCCCGCAACGACGGTGTCTCGACGCTCGCACTCGCTGTTGTTGCGATGACAGCGGTGACCCGCGAGTTGGCGGGAACCCCGCTGCGAGCCGTTTTTCCAGTGCACAGCCGCTTCGACGACCGCTGGCATGACTCAGTCGGCTGGTTCATTACCAATTCGGTACTTGAGTCGGCGGTCGCCGAGCCGCGCGCTGCGGCGGCCGCAGTAAAAGAGGCTGTGCAGCTTGGCTCGTGGCCTCTCGCGGACGTACTGGCTCCATGGGGCGGCATGCCCGCAGCTCCCGGTATGTTCGCGATCTCCTGGCTGGACCTGCGCAGGCTGCCGGTGCGAATCGACTCCGTCGGACTCGACGCCCAATATGTGAGCGCGACAATCGACACCGACGGCGTCATGCTTTGGTTCATCCTGGACGAGTCCGGTCTGCACTTGAGATGCCGTTATCCCGACACCGTTGAGGCTCGATCCAACGTCGGCGGATGGCTTGATCTGCTGGTCGCTCGTTTGCAGGTAGATGCGCGATCCTCGGTTCGAGGACTGCTGCGGGTGGAGGGCCGGACCTTCAGGCTGGAACGGGCGGGTCGCGATGATGTCGAGGCCATCGCCGCGCTGCTGTCTGATGATCAGTTCGGTCCCGATCGTGAGTGCGTCGAGCTCGAACAATACGAGGCAGCCTACAACTTGGTTGTTCGCGACAGTTCCAACTATCTGGGCGTTGTCCGCAATGATGCCGGGCGCATCGTCGCCACGATGCAATTGACCGTCATTCCAGGTCTTTCCCGGGGTGGTTCTTCCCGACTACAGATCGAGGGACTGCGAGTCGCGGCCGCGGAACGCTCGCATGGTTTGGGCACCGCGATGCTTGAGTGGGCACATAACTTCGGGCGTGCGCGTGGGGCGCAACTGGCACAGGTGACCACCGACGAAGCACGGGAACGGGCTCGGGCCTTCTACGCGCGACTCGGATATCGGACTGCCCACGTAGGACTGAAACGGCGCATATAGACGTCGGCACAGGCCGGGCTAGTCTGTATTCGGGTACCAGACTACGGTCGCGGGCTCGCCGTCGTCGGACTCATTAGCGGATTCATCGTCCAGGGGTTGGCCGTGTGCCAAACCAGACCATTGGTATTCTCCGCCTGGGTGAATCTCCGGGAAGTCCGATACCTCGCCCTCGCTGCGTTCTTTATCGCGGGGACCGCCCTCATACGTGAATTTCTCGCCCATACACCTCAACGTAAACCCCACGAGGAGGTCTGGATACCCCTGCATCCTGCCCGCGGCCCATAGGGGTCTCTTCCCAGCGTTCCCGCCCGGAAGGTTCAGTGATGGGGCATTAACTGATATAAGCCCCGGTTCGCCTTGAATCGGGGCTTATGTCATGTTGGCGCGAATCACGGAACCACTAGGACGTCCTTCAATGATTGCATCTCGATAACAAACTTTACCGGCGGGAAACTTTGGACCCAAAGATCCGTTCCGGGCGCTAGGCTACTGCTCATGTGAGACCAGCCACAAGCCTGCTGAGGGGGTTGTGGCAGTCTGCCGGAGTCAACAGCGCCGGCTTTTTCCACTCAAAAAATAGGAGGCGGAATGCGTTTCGGACGTACTTCCAAAGCAGTGGGTATTGCGGCAATCGCCGCGATCGCACTGAGCGCCTGTGCCGGCAATTCCGGTGGCAATACCCCATCCACCGGAGCAGCCAAGACGGGTGGCACGGCCACTGTGGTCGAGGTCAACGCTTTCAACACGTTCAACCCCAACACAGCCGACGGCAATACTGACATCAACTCCAAGGTCAGCTACGCAACGCACTCGGGCTTCTACTACATCGACAACAAGCTGAACGTCGTTCACAACGACAAGTTCGGCAAGATGGAGAAGGTCTCGGACAACCCGCTGACCGTCAAGTACACCATCAACGATGGTGTGAAGTGGTCGGACGGCACCCCGGTCTCCGCAGCTGACCTCCTCCTGCAGTGGGCGGCCTTCTCCGGTTACTACGACGACGCCGATTCCAAGGCCAAGACGGGTACGTCCTACTTCTCGTACGCTGGTGACAACACGGGCCTCAGCCTGACGGACTTCCCGGAGATCAGCAACAACAACAAGACCCTCACGCTTAAGTACTCCAAGCCGTTCGCTGACTGGGAGATCGTGCTTGGTGGTCCAGGCATTGACGTTCCTGCCCACGTCCTCGCCCAGAAGGCCGGCCTGAAGGACACCCAGGCCTTGATTGACTTCTTCAAGAGCAAGCCGCGCGGAGATTCCAAGGCACCGCTTCCCGCGGATCCGAAGCTGAAGGCAATGTCGGACATGTGGAACACAGGCTTCGATACGAAGACGCTTCCCGCAGACCCGACCCTGTTCCTCTCAAACGGTCCTTACATCGTCAAGAGCATGAACCAGGACCAGTCCCTCACTATGGTCCGCAACAAGGACTACAACTGGGGACCGACTCCAAACCTTGACGAAATCACCGTCCGGTACATCGGTTCCGCGCCGGCCCAGGTCCAGGCCCTCAAGAACGGCGAGGCGGACATCATTGCCCCGCAGGCTTCCGCCGACACGCTTGACCAGTTGAAGGCACTCTCCAGCCAGGGCGTCACCGTCGATCAAGGCAACCAGCTGGCCTTCGACCACTTGGACCTGAACTTCTCGGGTCCGCTGGCCGACCAGAACGTGCGTACCGCCTTCATGAAGACGGTGCCCCGCAAGGACATCGTCAACAAGATCATCGGCAAGCTTGATCCGAACGCGAAGCCGCTGGACTCCCAGATCTTCGTTCCCCAGCAGGCGGCCTACGCTGATTCCGCCAAGAACAATGGCTCCTCGGCCTTCCAGGACGTGGACATTGATGGTGCCAAGAAGCTCCTGAACGGTGCTACTCCGGAAATCCGGATCATGTACAACAAGGACAACCCGAACCGTGTTGACGCTTTCTCGCTGATCCGCGAATCCGCCACCAAGGCCGGCTTCAAGATCGTCGACGGCGGCTTGGGCGCCTCTGACTGGGGCAAGGCCTTGGGCAAGGGCGGCTATGACGCAACCATCTTCGGCTGGATCAACCCGGGTGTCGGAGTCTCCGGCGTTCCGCAGATCTTCAAGACCGCTGGTGGCAACAACTTTAACCAGTTCAGCAACACCGATGCGGACAAGCTGATGGAGCAGCTCGTGGTCACCACCGACCGCAGCAAGCAGGACGATCTCCAGAAGCAGATCGATAAGAAGATCTGGGACAGCTCTTACGGTGTTCCGCTCTTCCAGTCAGTGAACGTGGACGCCTACAGCGACCGCATCACCGGCGTGAAGCTCATGCCGAACCAGACTGGTGTTTGGTGGAACTTCTGGGAGTGGGCTCAGAAGTAAACCTTGCTCGCTGAGCTAAATTACCTGCCAAGGCGCCGGGACCGACGTACCATGGTCCCGGCGCTTTGGTTGGTGCACCGGCATATTGTCTGCTTCCCATAACCTCATCCAGGGAACGGGCACGATTCTGCGATGGGCGCCGGCGAACCCGGGCCTGGATTTCGAGGTTCCTCACCATGTTGACCTATATAGTCCGGCGGTTGGTTACCGCCGCATTCATTCTTCTCGGAGCATCGTTCCTGGTGTATCTCCTGACAGCGTCGTCCGGAGATCCCCTGGCAGAATACCGAGCCAGCAGCGCGCCGAACCGGCAAGCGCTGATGGATGCCCGCATCAATCTGCTTGATCTCAGCACTCCGCCGCCATTGCGCTACTTCAAGTGGCTTGGTGGTGCGGCCCAATGTGTTGTGCCGTTTGGAAACGCCTGCAACCTTGGCAAGAACATCGCCGGACAGCCAATTACGGAGGCTCTCGGCTTTGCCTTGGTTCAAACACTCACGCTCGTCACGGGCGCCACAGTCCTGGCCATCCTCATCGGCATTTCCCTCGGCATCGTTACTGCCCTCCGCCAGTACAGCGCCTTGGACTATGGCGTGACCTTCATGGCGTTCCTGTTCTTCTCGCTGCCGATCTTCTGGGTGGCCGTCCTCCTCAAGGAATTCGGCGCCATCGGCTTCAACGACTTCCTTCGAAATCCGGAAATACCGCCTGCCGTGGCCTTGGGGATCGGTGCCGTTCTAGGCGTCATCGCCACCGTGGTCGTCGGCGGAGCGGCCAAACGCCGACTGATCGTCGGTGGCTCGGTCTTTGCGGCTGTCTCCCTTGTCCTTTTCTATTTCTCCCTGACGCAGTGGTTCCGCAATCCCGGTTTGGGTCCCGTCATCATCGCCATTCTTGGAGTGGGAATTGCCTTCGGAGTCACGGTATTGGTTTCAGGACTCAAGAACCGCAAGGCTCTGCAATCGAGCCTGATCGTGGTGGGCATCGGCGTGATCGCCTACTTCGCTGTCCAACCGTTGCTCAATGACGCGACCGGGCTCATGATTTTCCTCCTTGCCATCGCCACTATCCTTGTTGGCGTGGCCGTCGGGTACTTCATGGGTGGTTACGACCGCGGACAGTCAATGCGTGCCGCCGCCATCACCGCGTTCCTGGTCGGAGCACTCGTGGTCCTGGACCGCTTCATGCAGGCGTGGCCGTCGTACTTCAACAACAGCCGGGTTCGTGGGCGTCCCATCGCCACCATCGGGGCGGGAACCCCGAACATCCAGGGTGACTTCTGGATCATGTCCACCGACACGCTCACCCACCTCGTATTGCCCACGATCGCCCTGATCTTGGTCTCCCTGGCCAGCTATACGCGATTCACGCGCTCGTCGATGCTGGAAATCATGAACATGGACTACATCCGGACAGCACGGGCAAAGGGCTTGAGTGAACGGTCGGTGATCATGGGCCACGCGTTCCGGAACGCCCTGATACCCATCGCGACGATCGTCGCGTTCGACATCGGCGCATTGATCGGTGGTGCGGTCATCACGGAATCGGTGTTTTCCGTCCGTGGCATGGGCTTCCTGTTCATTGACGGATTGCAACGCTCTGACGTGAACCCGGTTATGGGGGTCTTCTTGTGCGTCGCCATCACCGCAATGGTCTTCAACCTCGTAGCGGACCTCGCTTACTCCGCTCTCGACCCACGCGTAAGGATCAAAGCATGAGCCAGCCAACCCAAGAGGAAGAAATTCTGGCACAACAGGCGCTTGCCGAAGCAGCACGCGCCGAGGCCGGCATCGAGGTTACCGGTGGCCTCAGCCAAGGCCAGATTGTCCGCAAACGGTTCTTTGGCCACACAGGTGCCTTGATCGGGCTCGCAGTGTTCGCTGCGATCTTCCTGCTCGCTTTCACTTCCGTTGGCGCTTTTGGCATACCTGGGTGGTGGAAGTACAACCACGTGGATGTTTCGCCCCTCGTCAATGATGGTGTCCCGACGTCGTCGTTGTGGCCCCTTGCCTGGGGAGAGCACCCGTTCGGCCAGGACCGGATTGGACGCGATCTGTTTGCCATGACCATGCGCGGCGCCCAACAGTCCATCACAGTCATGGTCCTGATCGGCGCCATCGCGGGTGCGGTCGGCGCAATCGTCGGCGGCCTTGCCGGCTATTTCCGCGGCTGGGTGGAAGCCGTCCTCATGCGCCTCACCGACGTCATCATCATCATCCCCGTGCTGCTCCTTGCCGCCGTGGTTGGCCAGATTGCCAACCGCAGGGATGAAGGCAGTTGGATTGCAGGCTTCGCTTCCAACAACGGCGTCGTCATTCTTGGCGTCTTCCTTGGCTTCGTCCTCTGGGTGGGCCTCGCCCGCCTGGTCCGCGGTGAGTTCCTGACCCTGCGCGAGCGGGAGTTCGTAGACGCAGCCAGGATCTCCGGAGCGTCCAACGCAAGGATCATCTTCAAACACATCCTCCCCAACGCCGTCGGCGTGCTGATCGTCAACGTGACGCTGACCATGTCCGCAGCGATCCTGTTGGAGACCGCCCTCAGCTACCTGGGCCTCGGCGTGAAGGCTCCCGATACCTCGCTCGGCCTGTTGGTTGCGCAAAACCAGGAAGCCTTCGCTACAAGGCCGTGGCTGTTCTGGTTCCCCGGCCTGTTCATCATCCTCATCTGCTTGAGCATCAACTTCATCGGCGACGGCCTGCGGGACGCCTTCGATCCGCGGCAGAAGAAGTTCAGGGCCAAGACCGCCGTCGAAACCGCGCGCCACTCCAGCACGACGGCGCCGGTTGCCGACGCCTCGAAAGGCAGCTGAGTGCTACCCGTGCGGGGAAACCTCCTAAAGGAAGACCGCCCAGTAACTGGCCGCGGCCAGGGCCACCGTGGCCGCTATCCGGAACCATCCGACGGCGACCGTCACCGAAGCGTCCTCGGCCCGGCCGGGTTCTACGCGTCCGGCTTCTACGAGGTCCTGCCAGCGGGTGCGGACGAGGACTGCTGCGGCACCGGAATCGGTGTTCTTGAGGTCTCCGGGGCGAACCGAGTTGCCGGGGCCGTAGGTGGTGCCCGGGAGTCCTTTGAGGTGCTCGGGGCGGGCGTTGCGCCCGCCCCAGATTCCCGGCGCGGGAGCAGCCCACGCCGGGTACTTCTTGCTAGGCGTCACGAGGGTGAGGGCGTAGCGGGTATCAACCTGCACCAGGGCGTCCCACGGAACATCGATGGTCCGGTAGGGATTCTCCAGTGCGACGCCGGAATCCCGGACCACCACTACCGGACGCCAGAAAAGCAACCAGCCAAGGAACGCTATGAAGAGCAGGGGAGTGGTGCCCGGAAGGGCGCGCGGCCCGGCCGCCATGAGCGTAACGACCACTCCGAAAACGGCAACTGCCCAGCAGATCCAAGCAAACATCTTGCTGGTGCGGGCCTTGAAGATTTCGACATTTCCGGCGTACGGCTTTCTGCTCATGCCCCTAATAATTCAGGATTCCGGGCTACTTCACTAATCACCCCTTGGAGGGTGGCCCGGGTGGAAGGGAAGACCCAACATGACTGACAACGCCAGCCCCGAACCGGAGGCTACCCACCTCGAGACAGAGTCGGACAAGAGCGCGCGGGGGGCCATGGTCCTGGAAGTACGCGACCTCAGCGTCGACTTCGGTGTCGACAAAAAATGGGTTCCTGCCGCCATCGGACTGAACTACGAGGTCCGGGCCGGTGAGGTCCTCGCCATCGTCGGCGAGTCTGGTTCCGGCAAGAGCGCCAGTTCCATGGCCCTGCTCGGCTTGCTCCCCAGCAACAGCCGCGTTCGGGGGAGTGTCAAGCTCTCGGGCAAGGAATTGCTGGGTGACAAGTCAGGCAACATCCGGGAGGTCCGTGGCAAGGACGTCGCCGTGATCTTCCAGGAGCCCATGACAGCACTCAACCCGGTGTACACCGTGGGTGCGCAGATAGTGGAGACGATCCGGCTGCACAACTCGATCTCCCCTGATGAAGCAAGGCAACGGGCCGTGCGCATGCTCGAGCTCGTGGAGCTTCCCGACCCGGAGAAGGCCTTCAAGTCCTATCCTCACCAGCTCTCCGGCGGCCAGCGGCAGCGAGCCATGATCGCGCAGTCATTGTCCTGCGATCCCAAACTCTTGATCGCAGACGAACCCACTACTGCCCTGGACGTGACTGTCCAGGCCGAAATCCTGGACCTGATGCGCAACCTGCGTAACAAGCTGGACAGCGCCATCGTCCTGATCACCCACGACATGGGCGTGGTGGCCGACCTCGCCGATCGTATTGCCGTGATGCGCAAGGGCGTCATCGTGGAGAGCGGCACTGCGCAACAGATCTTCAGTAACCCGAAGCACGAATACACACAAGCTCTCCTAGCCGCTGTTCCCCACTTGGGACAAGGGGCGGACACAGCCGACGTCGACGTGACCGCAGCATTGGCTGCGGCAACCAATACGGAGCTGGAGTCCGTTGAACATGACGAGCTGCTGCGCCGGGAACGCGAGAACCAGGCTGCTTTGAAGGCAGCGGCTGACGAAGCTGCAAAGCCCAAGGGTGAGCCTGTGCTTGAGCTGATCGACGTGGCTATCGAGTACCCCAAACAGGGCCGGGTTCCCGCGTTCCGCGCCGTCGAGGGCGCCAACTTGGTGATCTATCCCGGTCAAGTGGTAGGCCTTGTTGGGGAGTCCGGCTCGGGCAAAACGACCATTGGACGCGCCGCCGTCGGGCTCTTGCCCGTAGCCGCGGGCAGCATGCATGTGGTGGGGCAGGACATTTCCGCCGCAAAGCGGAATGGAAAGCAACTGCACGAAGTGCGGCGGGACATCGGCATGGTGTTCCAGGATCCGTCGTCGTCGCTGAACCCGCGGCTGCCCATCGGCGAAAGCATCGGCGAACCGATGTTCCTCGCCCGGGTCGCGAAAGGCGTCGATCTGCAGAAACGGATTGAGACCCTCCTGGACCAGGTGGAACTGCCGCGCGGCTACCGCAACCGGTATCCGCATGAATTGTCAGGCGGCCAGAAGCAGCGCGTCGGCATTGCCCGGGCGCTGTCCCTGCAGCCCAAGCTCATGGTCGCGGATGAGCCGACGTCGGCGCTGGACGTTTCGGTACAGGCAAAGGTCCTGGAACTCTTCCAGAACCTGCAGAGGGAGCTGGGATTCGCGTGCCTGTTCGTCACGCACGACCTCGCCGTGGTGGATGTGCTCGCAGACCGGATCTGCGTGATGCAGCGGGGCCGGATCGTGGAGCAGGGCACCCGGGAGCAGATTCTTCGCAATCCGCAGGAGCCCTACACGCAGAGGCTGCTGGCCGCGGTGCCGCTTCCGGACCCTGAGAAGCAGCGCGAGCGTCGGGAACTTCGCGCCCAGCTCATGGCCGCAGGGATCGAGTAGCAACCCGGAGGCATTCCCGGCGGCACGTACCGGCGGTCGCAACCGCTAAAGAGTCCCTGTCGGCCATTGGCCGGCGGGGCTCTTTTTCGTGGTTTTTTGAGGCACTGAGTGCGTCCGTTGCACCCCTTTGGGGTGCCCGAAAAAGCCCTATATTCCGGGGGAAACCAGGGATCATGCATGTCGAGTCTAGCAAGGAAGCGCCTATTACGTGAAATGACTGCTTCATTTACTTGAAATGACTGCTTCATTACTGAAACTGTCAAGAGCACACTTCGTTGTTCATGCCAATGGGATTCCATATTTCGGACAAGGTGTGGTTAGGATTACACATCCATGTAGGCCGCGTCACAGGATAATTCTGTGTCTGGCCCCGGGGGCAGCTATGAGTTGCCCCGCCCCATCCCCCTGAATCCATAGGAGGCGGAATGCGTTTTTCGCGCACTTCCAAAGCTCTTGGCTTGCTGGCTGTCGCCGCACTTGCCCTCACCGGATGCGGTAGCTCTGGCTCCGGAAGCAGTGGCCAGACCGCTGCCGGCGATCCGAGCAAAATCATCACCGCATACAGCAATGAACCCCAGCACCCCCTGATCCCTTCCAACACCAACGAGGTGTACGGTGGCCGCGTTGTCGACCTCCTGTTCGAAGGCCTGACCAGCTACGACGCCAATGGCAAGTCCGTGAACGCACTCGCGGAATCCATTGACACGAGCGACGGCCAGAACTACACCATCAAGGTCAAGAAGGGCGCCAAGTTCACCAACGGCGAGGCAGTCACCGCCAAGAGCTTCGTTGATGCTTGGAACTTCGCCGCACTGAGCACCAATGCCCAGTCCAGCAGCAGCTTCTTCGAATCCATCGAAGGCTACGACGCAGTCAGCGCCGTCACGAAGACCAAGGGCGCGGACGGCAAGTCAACGTCGACTCCCGCACCGACCGCCCAGACGATGTCCGGCCTGGTGCTGAAGGACGATTCGACCATCACGGTCAAGCTGGCACAGCCGGAGGCCGACTGGCCGCAGCGCCTCGGCTACTCCGCCTTCATGCCGCTTCCGGCCGACGCACTCAAGGACCCGAAGGCCTTCGGCGAAAACCCCATCGGCAACGGCCCGTACAAGATGGCCGCCAAGGGTGCCTGGCAGCACGACAGCCAGATCGCCCTCGTCAAGAACCCTGACTACCAGGGCACTCGTATGGCCAAGAACGGCGGCGTGACCTTCAAGTTCTACACCGACCCGGCTCCGGCTTACACGGACGTCCAGGCCAACAACCTTGACGTTACCGACGTCCTGCCGACGAACGCCCTGAAGACCTACACCACGGACTTCCCGGACCACAGCCTGAACAAGGCTTTCGCAGGCAACGCAACCCTGAACATCCCGAACTACCTGCCTGAGTTCCAGGGACCCGCCGGCCAGCTGCGTCGCCAGGCCATCTCCATGGCGATCAACCGCGATGAGATCACCAAGGTCGTCTTCAACGGCACCCGTATCCCGGCGAAGGACTTCACGTCTCCGTCCATCGATGGCTACAACGCCAACGTGACCGGCTCCGACGTTCTGAAGTTCGACGCCGCGAAGGCCAAGGACCTCTGGGCAAAGGCAGACGCCATGAGCCCGTGGCCCGCCGCCAAGGTTCTCCAGCTCGCGTACAACACCGATGGTGGCAACAAGGAATGGATTGACGCCGTTGCCAACAACCTGAAGAACAACCTCGGCATCAAGGCAGAAGGCCAGCCGTTCGCCAAGTTCGCCGAGATCCTGAACCTCCGCACGGCCAAGACCCTCCCGGGCTTCACCCGCGCCGGTTGGCAGGCAGACTATCCGTCGCTGTTCAACTTCCTCGGCCCGCTGCTGAAGACCGGTGCCAGCGCGAACTACGAGGGTTACAGCAACCCTGAGTTCGACAAGCTGCTGACCGAGGGCCTGGCATCCAAGTCCACGGACGACGCCAACAAGAAGTTCACCCAGGCACAGGAAATCCTCTTCAAGGACCTCCCGAACCTGCCCCTGTGGTACCAGGCACGCCAGGCTGTATGGAGCCAGAACGTTAGCAACGTTGACTCCGGCTGGAACGGCGTCCTGCTGTACTACAACATCACCGCAAAGTAGTCCTACCGGACTTGTTCCAAGCTCGTTAGCGTATGGGGGTCCGGCCACAAACCGGGCCCCCATGCCTTGATTCGGCACGAAAGCTGTCCCTAATGAATCCCCACATTTTCAAGAGCGCCCAGGAACCGTTGCTGTGACCCAGTACATCCTCCGGCGTTTGCTGCAGGTCATTCCCGTGTTCCTGGGAACCACCCTGCTCGTGTACTTCATGGTCTTTGCCCTCCCGGGCGACCCCATCCGCGCCCTGTTCGGCGACCGACCGCCCAGCGAGTCCGTCATTGCCGCGCTGCGCCAGCAATACAACCTCGACCAGCCGTTCTGGGTCCAGTACGGCCTGTTCCTCAAGAACCTCTTCACGTTCAACCTCGGAGTGGACTTCACCGGCCAGCCAATCGCCGCCACCCTTGGCCGCGTTTTCCCGGTCACCGCCATGCTCGCCGTCGAGGCTCTTGCCATCCAGGCTGTCTTCGGTGTGGCCTTCGGCCTGATTGCCGGCCTGCGCAAGGGGAAGATCTTCGACTCCACCGTGCTGGTCGCCTCACTCGTGGTCATTGCCGTCCCGACGTTCGTCCTGGGCTTCGTGCTTCAGCTCGTCGTCGGCGTGCAGCTCGGCTGGGCCAAGCCGACCGTTGGATCCAACGCGGACTGGGGCACCCTGATCCTTCCGGCCACGGTCCTCGGCCTCGTGTCCTTTGCCTACGTGCTGCGCCTCACCCGCGCCTCGGTCATTGAAAACATGAACGCCGACTACGTCCGCACCGCAACCGCGAAAGGCCTCTCCCGCCCCCGCGTAGTCCTGGCCCACATCCTGCGGAACTCCATGATTCCCGTGGTCACCTACCTGGGCGCGAACCTGGGTGGCTTGATGGGCGGCGCGATCGTCACCGAAGGCATTTTCAACGTGCCCGGCGTCGGCCAGAAGCTCTACCAAGCCGTGATCCGCAGCGAAGGCCCCACCGTCGTCGCCATTGTGAGCGTCCTGGTACTGGTTTTCGTTGCCGCCAACCTGTTGGTGGACCTCCTTTACGCCTGGCTTGACCCCAGGATTCGCTATGAAAAGTAGATCCGTTATGAAAAGTAACCGTGAGATCGAGCACTACATTGCCCCTATCGACGAGACACCGCTGCTGGCGACCGATACCCTCAAGGTCGACGCCGCACCCCTGAGCCTGTGGGCGGATGCCTGGCGGAAGCTCCGCCGTCGGCCGCTCTTCATCATCTCGGCGCTCATGATTCTGCTGCTCCTCGTCGTCGCGTTCTTCCCGGGCCTGTTCACGCAGACAGCCCCGAACGACAACTGCCAGCTGGGCGACTCCCTCGCGGGCCCCTCGGCCGGCCACCCCCTGGGATTCACCTTCCAGGGCTGCGACATCTACTCCCGCGTCATCCACGGCACGCAGGCATCCTTGACTGTCGGCGTCGTCTCCGTCATCTTCGTCCTGATCATCGGAGTTACGCTCGGCGCGCTTGCAGGCTTCTTCGGCGGCTGGGTCGACACCATCATTGCCCGCATTGGCGACATCTTCTTCGCCTTGCCGTTGGTCCTCGGCGCACTGGTAGTTACCCAGCTCCCCTTCTTCCGCGAGAACAAGAGCGTCTTCACCGTGGTCATGGTCATTGTGATGCTCGGCTGGCCGCAAATGGCCCGAATCACCCGAGGTGCCGTGATCGAGGTCCGCAACGCGGATTTCGTCACTGCCGCACGCTCGCTCGGTGTCTCCAAGATCGGCACGCTGGTCCGGCACGTCGTTCCGAACGCTCTCGCGCCGATCATCGTCCTGGCCACCATGGAGCTTGGCGTCTTCATCGTGACGGAGGCAACGCTGTCCTTCCTTGGCATTGGCCTGCCCGGCAGCATCATGTCCTGGGGTAACGACATTTCCGCAGCGAAGGACACGTTGCGCACCAACCCCGAGGTGCTGATGTTCCCCGCAACCGCACTGTCCATCACGGTCCTGAGCTTCATCATGCTTGGCGACGCGTTGCGTGACGCCCTTGATCCCAAGAGCCGCAAGCGATGAAGGAGGCAATCATGACAACGTCCAACATCACCATCGACGAAGCCGGAACCGAAGAGCGTCCGCTCCTGGAAATCCGGGACCTCGCCATCTCCTTCCAGACGGCGGGCGGCGAATTCCAGGCCGTCAAGAACGCGCACCTGACCATCATGCCCGGCGAGACTGTCGCCATTGTGGGCGAGTCCGGTTCGGGAAAGTCGACGACGGCGCTCGCCGCCATCGGCCTCCTGCCGGAGAACGGCAGGGTTTCCGGCGGGCAGATCCTGCTCGACGGCGAGGACATCTCGCATGCTCCGGAACGGCGCATGATCGAGCTGCGCGGCAACACGATCGGCATGGTTCCGCAGGATCCGATGTCCAACCTCAACCCGGTTTGGAAGATCGGCTACCAGGTCCGCGAGACATTGCGCGCCAACGGCAAGCCCAGCGGTCCTGCCGACGTCGCCCGCGTCCTGGGGGAAGCCGGCTTGCCGGACGCCCGACGCCGCGCCAAGCAGTATCCGCACGAATTCTCCGGCGGCATGCGCCAGCGGGCCCTGATCGCCATCGGCCTGTCCTGCCAGCCGCGGCTCCTGATTGCGGATGAGCCGACGTCGGCCCTGGACGTCACGGTGCAGCGCCAGATCCTGGACCACCTCGAAACCATGACCGCGGAGCTCGGCACGGCAGTCTTGCTCATCACCCACGATCTTGGCCTGGCTGCCGAGCGTGCGGACAAAGTGGTGGTCATGTACCGCGGCAACGTGGTGGAGGCCGGCCCTTCGCTCGAATTGCTCCGCAACCCGCAACACCCCTACACCCAGCGGTTGGTGGCCTCGGCGCCGTCCCTCGCTTCCAGGAGGATCCAGGCTGCCAAGGCCGAAGGAATCCGGACGGAAGAACTCCTGGCGCCCACCGAAGCTGTGGTCGAAAAGGCGTTGTCGGACGACGTCCTGAAGGTCGAGAGCCTCAGCAAGGTCTTCAAGCTGCGCTCCGGAGTGGGCAAGGCAACGGACTTCAAAGCGGTGGACAACGTCTCGTTCAACGTCAAACGCGGGACGACGACGGCGATCGTGGGGGAGTCGGGTTCCGGCAAGTCCACGGTGGCCCAGATGGTCCTCAACCTGCTCGCACCGACGTCGGGGCGGATCGTGTTCGACGGCGTTGACACCTCCACCCTGAACAGCCGGGAGATCTTCAAGTTCCGGCGCCGAGTCCAGCCGATTTTCCAGGACCCGTACGGTTCGCTCGACCCGATGTACAACATCTTCAGGACCATCGAGGAACCGCTCCGGACCCACAAGATCGGTGACAAGGTCAGCCGCGAGAAGAAGGTCCGGGAACTCCTGGACCAGGTGGCGCTGCCGCAGTCCACCATGCAGCGGTACCCGAACGAGCTCTCCGGCGGGCAAAGGCAGCGCGTCGCGATCGCGCGGGCCCTGGCCCTCGACCCCGAAGTGATCATCTGTGACGAGGCGGTCTCCGCCCTGGACGTTTTGGTGCAGGCGCAGGTACTGAACCTTCTTGCCGAGCTGCAGTCCAATCTCGGACTGACGTACCTCTTCATCACGCACGACCTCGCCGTCGTGCGGCAGATCGCCGACCATGTCTGCGTGATGCAGAAGGGCAAGCTCGTGGAAACGGGCAGCACGGACGACGTCTTCGATTCGCCGCAGCAGGACTACACCAAGGCGCTGCTTCACGCGATCCCGGGTGCCAGCCTGATGCTGCCGCCCGTAGTGGCCTGACGGGCCCGGCGCCCGTCGGCTGAGTGCCAGTTGGACGAGCAGAAGAGCCGGTACCACTTCCGTGGGGGGAAGTGGTCCCGGCTCTTTTGCTGTTTCCGGCTTGTCCCGGAACTCGCCGCCGATTGTGATGAAGGGCACAATTCGGCAGCCTTGGGAGTGATTTTTAGGCCAATAAATACCACAGCGTTTAGACTCTATGAAGGTGCCCTGTGTCAAAGGGTCTAATCCGTCGTGCGTTCCGGTTGGAAATGTCGCGATACAACAGCTGACTTCACCACTGAATCGAGCCATTACGCATGTCTGAAACCACCACCAACACCGCCGCGGCCACTGCATCGCGCAGTGATCTGCGCAACGTCGCGATCGTGGCCCACGTTGACCACGGCAAGACCACCCTGGTCGACGCCATGCTCAAGCAGACCAACTCCTTCGCCGAGCACAACCACCTGGAAGACCGCGTCATGGACTCCGGTGACCTGGAGCGCGAAAAGGGCATCACCATCCTCGCCAAGAACACCACGGTTGCCTACAACGGCCCGTCGTCCAATGGCGAGACCATCACCATCAACGTGATCGACACCCCCGGCCACGCCGACTTCGGTGGCGAGGTGGAGCGCGGCCTGTCCATGGTTGATGGCGTGGTCCTCCTGGTCGACGCTTCCGAAGGTCCGCTGCCGCAGACCCGCTTCGTGCTCCGCAAGGCCCTTGCCGCGCACCTGCCCGTCATCCTGCTGGTCAACAAGACCGACCGCCCCGACGCCCGCATCGACGAGGTTGTGCACGAGTCCATGGACCTGCTCCTTGGCCTGGCCTCCGACCTCGCGGACGAAGTTCCGGACCTGGACCTGGACAAGATCCTGGAAGTTCCCGTGGTCTACGCCGCAGCCAAGGTCGGCCGCGCCTCCCTGGACCAGCCGGCTGATGGCTCGGCACCGGACAACGAGGATCTCGAACCCCTCTTCAAGACGATCATCGAGCACATCCCGGCGCCGACGTACAACCCGAACGGTGTCCTGCAGGCGCACGTCACCAACCTGGACGCTTCCCCGTTCCTCGGCCGCCTCGCACTCCTGCGCATCTACAACGGCACCCTCCGCAAGGGCCAGACCGTCGCTTGGGCGCGTGCCAACGGCGAACTGAAGAACGTCAAGATCACCGAGCTCCTCGCCACCAAGGCCCTCGACCGCGTTCCGACCGACTCGGCCGGCCCGGGCGAGATCGTGGCTGTTGCCGGTATCGAGGAAATCACCATTGGTGAGACCCTGACCGACGCCGAGAACCCGCAGCCGCTGCCCCTCATTACGGTGGATGACCCCGCGATCTCCATGACCATCGGTATCAACACCTCCCCGCTGGCCGGCAAGGTCAAGGGCGCCAAGGTTACCGCCCGCCAGGTGAAGGATCGCCTGGACAAGGAACTGATCGGTAACGTCTCCATCAAGGTTCTGCCCACCGAGCGTCCCGATGCTTGGGAAGTCCAGGGCCGTGGCGAGCTTGCGCTGGCCATCCTCGTGGAGCAGATGCGACGCGAAGGCTTCGAACTGACTGTCGGCAAGCCGCAGGTTGTCACCCGGACCATCGACGGCAAGATCCACGAGCCGATGGAACACATGACCATCGACGTTCCCGAAGAGTACCTCGGTGCGGTCACGCAGCTCATGGCCGCCCGCAAGGGCCGCATGACCAACATGGCCAACCACGGTACGGGCTGGTGCCGCATGGAATTCATCGTTCCGGCACGTGGCCTCATCGGCTTCCGCACCAAGTTCCTCACGGACACCCGTGGCGCCGGCATCGCTTCCTCGATCTCCGAAGGCTACGAGCCGTGGGCCGGCCCCATCGAATACCGCACCAACGGTTCGATGGTTGCCGACCGTGCCGGCGTCGTCACCCCCTTCGCCATGATCAACCTGCAGGAACGCGGCTCCTTCTTCGTGAAGCCCACGTCCGAGGTCTACGAAGGCATGATCGTCGGCGAGAACTCCCGCGCCGACGACATGGACGTCAACATCACGAAGGAAAAGAAGCTCACCAACATGCGTGCCGCTTCCTCCGACACCTTCGAGAACCTGACGCCGCCCCGCGATCTCACCCTCGAAGAGTCCCTCGAATTCGCCCGCGAAGACGAGTGCGTTGAGGTGACCCCGGAGTCCATCCGTATCCGCAAGCTGATCCTGGACGCCAACGAGCGCGCCAAGGCCACCCGCGCCCGCGCCAAAGTCTGATCCTGCGCGGACTGCGTACTGACGCACTGAACGGACTGACGTATTGAATAAGGGAGCCACCGGAACAGCACGCGGCATTGCCGCGGCTGTTCCGGTGGCTCTTTTTGCTGCCCTTGCAGGCACCGCACTGCACCGGCAGGCGCTCCTCATTGGCGGCGTCGACCTCTATTGGGGCACCGCTGCGGCATTGCTCCTGCTCGCATCGCTCCAGCTCCTGCTGGGTGCGTGGTCGGGGTCTTTGCTCCCGACGGCGGTAGTGGGCATTGTTAGCTACGCGACCATTGGCCTGCTGTCTACGGGCGGAACGGGCAAGCAGCTGATCGTCGCGGATGTTCCCGGAAATGTGTGGGTCTACGGGAGTGCGGGCATCACGTTTGTGATGCTTTTGTGGTGCCGGCGCTACACGCGACCACCGCGCGGCTAGCTTAGTCGGCGCTCGGGTCCCGGTGGTGGGCGATCAAGAGCGAGGTGGCCTCGCCGTCGTCGTCCGCCGGAAGGCGCAAGTATTCCTCGACGACTGCCCGCAGCTTGCCCATCGTCTCCTGCTGCCGTGCAGCGTTGAACTTCACGCCAAGCCGCCACACATCGATATCCTCCGGTCCTCGCGGTGACTTTGCTCGGCGCCAGTGAGTTCGAGGTCGGAGCACTCAATGCCGCCGGCCTCGCGGCCTTCCTGTGGCCTGCACGGGCGGGGTCAACTTCTTCACCACGATCGCCTTCACCTTGATGCCGGTACTGGTCCTCCGTGAGCTGGAACTCGGTCCGGAGGGCATGGGCATCATTATGGCGGTCGGGGCGGTCGGGGCGGTCGGCGGACTGATCGGAGCGGTTGCCGCGCCCAGGTTCGCGGCCTGGATCGGCGGGGGGACCGTCATTCCTGTGGCGTCGATGATCAGCCCGCTTTTCCTTCTCCTGGTTCCGCTGTGCGTGCTTGCCCCCGAACGATGGATGTCCCTGGTGATGCTCATCGTCTCCGAGTTCGGGTTCGCTTTCGGAGTCCTGGTGTACAACATCATGCAGCTGAGCATGAGGCAGCGGGTATGCCCTCCCCGGCTTCTGGGGCGCATGAATGCCTCCATTCGCTTCGTGGTGTGGGGAGTCATGCCGATCGCAGCCCTTGCCTCAGGCCTCCTGGCCGAGAACCTTGGCCTCGTCCCGACACTCTGGATCGGCTTGGGCGGAAGCATTGTTTTTGTCGCGCCTGTGCTGTTTTCTCCGCTTTGGGGAATGCGCAGGCTGCCGGACGAGGTGCATGGCGCCTGACCCTCCCTGGACATGCCCCGCCTTGGCCCGCAGCACTGGACATAATGGCAACATGCCCATTCCTTGGTCCCAACGTGGCGCATGCTCTGCGTTGAGGTGGGCGCATGTCCAATGTTCGAGCGCGAGAGTGGACTGGGAGTTTTCCACATAGCCAATGTTGTCGCTTCCGCACCTCCCGCTTCGGCCGGAACGATGGGGCGCATGGTAAACATCATTGACGTCATTTCAGCGTACGACGGCGTGGCGCGGGCTAAGCATCTCGCTGCGGCCGGGGTGTCGCATTTCCAGCTGAAATCCGCGTTGGCGAGCGGGCGGGTTCTCCGCGTGGCGAGAGGGGTCTATGCGGTGCCGGGTGCCGATCCCGGCTTGCTCGCCATCCGGTCCCTTCCTGCGGAACCGGCCTGCATTTCCGCGGCCGGGCTGTCCGGGCTGTGGGTCATGGATGACCCCCAAGTTCCCCATGTGGCGGTCCCTCACAGCCGAAAGTACGAGGGGTTTGTTTGCCATAGATCCGCGGCCCCGCCCACATTGATGGATTCAGTCGTCCAGGCCCTGCGGTGCCTGCCGGATCTGGACGGCCTGGTCATTGCCGAATCGGCCGTTGCTCTTGGCAGGTTGCCGCTCACGGCCATGAGGATGAGGCTGAGTGGGCGGAACGACGCACGGGAGCGGAGGCTCGTATCACGGATCGTTCCCCAGTCACAGTCGATCATTGAGTGCATCGCCAGGTACTACCTGCGCGAAGCGGGTTTCCACGTTGAATCACAAGTGAACATTCCGGGCATGGGGCATCTGGACCTGATGGTGGACGGAAGACTGGGGATTGAAACCGATGGAGCAGATTTCCACATGGACAAGCCGAGCTTCGAGGAGGACCGCCGTCGGTGGAATGTCACTACCAGGTTGGGTGTCCCTACCTTGGTTGTGAGCTATTCGGTGGTGAAGAACCGGCCTCGGGAATTTGTGGCGATGGTCCGGGACACTCTGAGGTCTCTCGACCGAGCCGCATGACCTCCGCGTAGGCCAACATTCGCCCGTCTCAGAAGGGACATGCCCATCGCTGCTCATCAGGAACGGACATGTCCCTCGCTCGGGCCTGCGCGACCGCGGGACATACTCTGCCCTGAGAGTCAGGAATGCGCATATTGGCACCATGTCCAGTGGTTCGAGTGAGGAGGGGGCATGTCCAGTGGTTCGAGCAAGGAGGGGGCATGTCCAGTGGGTGGGCGCGGGGGCAGGGGAGTGCGGGATTACTCGCGGGTTGTGCGCGTCCCCCGGCGTGGCGGCGGAGGCGGGACCTCTTTTGCCGCCACTACAAGCGCCAGCGGGATCTCGACGTCGGACTGTCGGGTACGGATGGTGCACGCACCGTCGGTGACGGAGAGCAGGTAGCCGAGGGCATCGGTGAAGCCGTTGTCCAGCCGGTATCGGACAACTACCCGTGTTCCGGATACGGTATTGAGCAGGAAATCTTGGGGCCGGGGCAGATTCACCAGTTCATAGTAAGACGCCCGGCTAGGTTGCTGAGTTCCGGCTGGTGGATAATAGGCTCAGAATTCGATGTACCGGCCACAGGGCCGGTGGTACTACCCGGAATTGTCCGGGACAACTGTGGAGAGGCAAGGGACGTGACCTACGTAATCGCGCAGCCGTGTGTGGACGTCAAGGACAAGGCGTGTATTGAAGAATGCCCTGTTGACTGCATCTACGAAGGCGAACGTTCCCTCTATATCCACCCGGATGAGTGCGTGGACTGCGGAGCTTGCGAACCAGTGTGCCCGGTGGAAGCGATCTACTACGAGGACGACACCCCGGAGGAATGGGCCGACTACTACAAGGCCAACGTCGAGTTCTTCGATGACCTTGGCTCCCCGGGCGGAGCTGCGAAGATCGGCAACACCGGCAAGGACCACCCCTTCATCGCCGCGCTGCCTCCACAGAACCAAGACCACTAAGAACGGTTGCTTCCTTTGATTTCTGCGGCCCCCGCTTTCGGCCTCAACCTGCCCGACTACCCTTGGGAAGCTATGGCGCCGTACGTGGCCAAGGCTTCAGAGCACCCGGGCGGGGCAGTCAATCTCTCCATCGGAACCCCCGTGGATCCTACGCCGCAGCTGATCCGCGAGGCACTCGCCCGGGCAGCTGACGCCCATGGTTACCCAACGGTCCACGGCACGGAAGCTCTTCGCGAGGCCGTGTCCAACTGGTTCGCCAGCCGTCGCGGGGTCCACGGGATCGACCCGAGGGACGTGCTGCCGACCGTCGGCTCGAAGGAATTGGTGGCCTGGCTGCCGTTCCTGTTGGGACTCAGCGCAGGCGACGTCGTGGTACGCCCCACCGTTGCGTACCCGACCTACGACATTGGCGCCATGCTCGCCGGGGCCACTGCTATCGCCGCGGACAGCCTGGACGAACTGGACCCAGCCACCCGCTCCAGGGTCCGGCTCATCTGGATCAATTCCCCGGGCAACCCCACGGGGGGCGTCCGTGACGTCGAATCCCTCAGGCAGATCGTGGCCCAGGCGCGCGAGATTGGCGCGGTCGTGGCGTCGGATGAATGCTATGCCGAGCTCGGCTGGGGCGAATGGGATGCCCAGCGTGGCGGCGAGGCAGTGCCGAGCGTCCTTGACCCGCGTGTCACCGGAGGGTCCACGGACGGCCTGTTGTGCGTCTACTCACTCAGCAAGCAGTCGAACCTGGCCGGCTACCGTGCCGCCTTCGTGGCCGGAGACTCGTCGATCGTGGCGAATTTGGTCAATAGCCGCAAGCACGCCGGCATGATCGTGCCCTACCCGGTCCAGGAAGCAATGCGCATCGCGCTCGGCGATGCCGGCCACGTGCTCGCCCAAAAGGATCTCTACCGCGGCCGCCGTGAACGCCTCCTGCCGGCACTGCGGAACTTTGGCCTGCAGATCCAGGAGTCCAAAGCCGGACTGTACTTGTGGTCCACCGCAGGGGAGGCGACGTGGGACACTGTTCGGCGTTTCGCTGACCTGGGGATCGTCGTCGGGCCCGGCGTGTTCTATGGAGACGCCGGCAATGGTTTCATCCGGGTGGCGCTCACGGGCACGGACGAACGCATCGATGCGGCCGTGGAACGCTTGAACACCGCTCGGTAACAATCCTGTGACTTGCCGCACAAGGCGCGTCATTCCGCGAGTAACCGTAGCTTGTGAATTAGTTTGTCCCGCTTACTGGCGGTAGCTTTTAACTGACTATCAATGGTGGCTTTCTCCAGGAAGGCAGTCCGGCCGATGGTGTCTGCACCTGCAGACTCCTGGCTGGAGTCACCAGATGTTGGTTGGATCAAGCTTTCGACCGAGGCCAAGAGCCTCATGAAGGGGACTCCATGACTGAGACCACCAGCGCTACCCTGCGCCATGCCGGCGGAGAGCTCGAGCTCCCGCGGATCAAGGTTGTAGAAGGGAACGAAGGATACGACGTTTCCAAGCTGCTGAAGCAGACGGGCGCCGTCGCCTATGACCCCGGCTTCATGAACACCGCCGCCACCACGTCGGCAATCACCTACATCGATGGCGACGCCGGTATCCTGCGGTACCGCGGCTACCCGATCGAGCAGCTTGCCCAGCACTCAAGCTTCCTGGAAGTTTCCTACCTGCTGATCTACGGCAACCTGCCCACGCCCACCGAGCTGGACGCGTTCGACCAGCGGATCCGCCACCACACGCTGCTCCACGAAGAGCTCAAGGGCTTCTTCGGCGGCTTCCCGCGTGACGCGCACCCGATGCCGGTGCTTTCCTCGGCTGTCTCCGCGCTGTCCACGTTCTACCAGGACTCCCTGGACCCGTTCAATCCTGAGCACGTGGAAGTTTCCACTATCCGCCTCATGGCGAAGCTCCCGGTCATCGCGGCCTACGCCCACAAGAAGTCCATCGGCCAGCCCATGCTGTACCCGGACAACTCCATGAACCTCGTGGAGAACTTCCTGCGCCTGAGCTTCGGCCTGCCGGCAGAGCAGTACGAGCTGGACCCCGTCGTCGTCAAGGCGCTGGACCTCCTGCTCATCCTGCACGCCGACCACGAGCAGAACTGCTCGACGTCGACCGTCCGCCTTGTGGGGTCCTCGAACGCGAACCTGTTCGCTTCCGTTTCCGCAGGCATCAACGCCCTCTTCGGTCCCGCCCACGGTGGCGCGAACGAAGCCGTGCTGAAGATGCTGCGCCAGATCCAGGCCGACGGCATCAAGCCCGAGGAGTACATGGAGAAGGTCAAGAACAAGGAGGACGGCGTCCGCCTCATGGGCTTCGGACACCGGGTCTACAAGAACTACGACCCCCGCGCGAAGATCATCAAAGCGACTGCACACGAGATCCTGGGCAAGCTCGGCGGCAACGACGAGCTCCTGGACATCGCGATGCGCCTCGAAGAGAAGGCCCTGGCCGATGACTACTTCATCCAGCGCAAGCTCTACCCGAACGTCGACTTCTACACCGGACTGATCTACAAGGCCATGGGCTTCCCCGAGAAGATGTTCACCGTGCTGTTCGCCATCGGCCGACTCCCCGGCTGGATCGCCCAGTGGCGCGAAATGATCAACGATCCCCAGACGAAGATCGGCCGTCCGCGGCAGCTCTACACAGGAGAGCCGGAGCGCGACTACCCGGCGATTTAGTCCCCACCGGCTCCCAGGCCTCGCAAGCTCGGCCCGGGACCCGGCGATCTAGCCCAACGCGGGGTCACTTACGGTCCGTCCCAAGGGACATCATGGGCCGTAAGTGACCCCGCGTTGCTTTTAAGAGCTGTAGCCGAGCGGGTTGTTCTTCTGCCAGCGCCAGTGGTCTTCGCACATTTGGTCCACGGTCTTCGTGGTGGACCAGCTCAGATCCGCCATGGCGGAGGAGGCATCGGCCCAGAACGCGGGCAGGTCTCCGGCGCGGCGTCCCGTGATCTCGTATGGCAGCGGGTGGCCCACGGCCTGTTCGAAAGCGTGGAGCATCTCCAGCACGGACGTACCTTTTCCGGAGCCAAGGTTCCAGCGGTGCACGCCGGGGCGTTCGGCAACGTAGTCCAGTGCGGCGACGTGGCCATCGGCGAGGTCGACGACGTGGATGTAGTCCCGCAGGCAAGTGCCGTCCGGGGTGTCGTAGTCTCCACCAAAGACCATGAGCTTGTCGCGGCGGCCGACGGCAACCTGGGCGATGTACGGAACCAGGTTGTTCGGTATGCCTTGCGGGTCCTCGCCGATCCTGCCGGAGGGGTGTGCGCCCGCCGGGTTGAAGTAGCGCAACAAGGCGATGTGCCAGCGCTCGTCCGCGGCTCCGAGGTCCGTGAGGATGTCCTCGATCTGCTCCTTGGTGCGGCCGTAGGGGTTGTTCGCCCCGATCTCCATCTTCTCGATGTAGGGGATGGGGTTGTGCTCGCCGTATACCGTGGCGGAGGAACTGAAGACGATAGAGCGGACCCCGTGCTTGTCCATCGCGCGGAGCAGGTTCAACGTGCCCACGATGTTGTTGTAGTAGTAGTTCAGGGGTTCCTGCACGGATTCGCCGACCGCCTTGAGCCCGGCGAAGTGGATGACGGCGTCGATGCTGTGCTCGTCGAACACAGCCTCAAGCGCGGCCTCGTCCACCAGATCCACCTTATGGAACGCCGCCGTCTTTCCCGCCAGCTCGCCGACGCGGCGCAGGGATTCTTCGCTTGAGTTCACGAGATTGTCCACCACGACTACTTCGTGTCCGGTTTCCAACAGGGACAGGACGGTGTGCGATCCGATGTAGCCGGTGCCACCCGTGACAAGAATTCTCATGCAAGCAACGCTAGCCGAACTTTGGATGGCTCGCGCAGTGTTGCGTGCACCACAGTCCCGCGGTTCGCGTGCGCCGGAGGGCACGGTTCAAGCACGTTTGTGCTAAAAAGATTTGTGCCCAAGATTGTTGATGCCGAAGCCCGGCGCCAGGAAGTAGTCGAAGCCGTCTTCAGGATCATCGCCTCCGATGGACTCGAGCGCGCCTCCTTGCGGGAGGTGGCCGACGAGGCCGGGCTTGCCGTTGGCTCGGTCCGCCACTACTTTGCCAGCAGCGATGAACTGCTGGTCCACTCCTTTACCGTGGTCATCGACCGGATCGCCGGGCGGCTTGAGGAAGCGTTCGCCGTCGTCGAATCCTTGGATCCGGGCTCGGCGGAACACGACGCCGCCGTCTTAACCCTGCTGGGTCAATTCCTGCCGCTCGACGAGGAACTGGCCGTCGACGCCTGCGTGTGGATGGCATTCAGGCACGCGGCCCGGATCCGGCCGGTACTCGAACAAGAAGCTGCACGCAGCCACCGAGCCGTGGCCGCCGTCGTTGGCCGCTTGGTGATGCGGCTGATGCCCGACGGCGGATCCGGCCAGGAGCGTCTGGTGACCGAAGCCGAGCGCCTCCTGGCGACCCTCGACGGACTGTGCATGCATGCCCTGCTGCAGCCTGAGTGGATGACAGCCGAGGTCTGCCGCGACGTTCTGACCGCGCATCTGGACACTCTTGTTGCACTCCCGTCCAACCGTTAACGTCAAGGCTCATCGGGAATAGACTGGAACCCTGAGTGGGCACCTGCCAAGGGAGGCAATCGGATGCATGACACAGGCGGTCAGGGGTGGCGGATCACAATGGACACCTCCGGACCGATGCTCATTGCCTTGTATCTGAGAGACGTTGCTGGATTGGACGGAGCCGGTACGCCGACCTTGTCCCACGCCACACCCAAAGTCAGACATGCGGACCACACGCACCTCACCGCCGAGGTGGGCGGGGTGCCGGCCCTCAAGACAGAGTGGGAGGCCTGGTGGGAGCAACTGCTGAGGGCATATCCGGATGCCGCTCCGGAGCTTTCACCCCCGGGATTCAATGCCTTCGGCAACTCGCCTGCCCTCCGGCGGGTATTGCAGGCACACTTCGGGGCCGCCCTGACGTGGGCCCGTGAACGCCTTGAAGAGTACGAAAAACTGGAGGCCGAACGCGAAGCGAGCGGCGCCACGTTGCTTCTGGGAGACATGGTGGAGGACCGGCTACTGGAAGTCGGACGGAGCTCCCGGGACTTTGAGCTGACCATCATCGAACTACCCCTCAACGAACCAAGGGCCTGGTACCTTGAGCCGGACAAGATGATCATGAGCCACAGGCTCTTGTCCGAGCCGGAGATATTCCGCAGCTACGTCCAGCCGGTGGTCGAGCTACTGGTCTGAGGCGCGCGGTCTGGTACCCCAGCCAGGCATTACGTCTTCGGAGCCGAAACCGTGATGGTCACGGACCCCGATGCTGCCGCTGAATCCTGCCAGCCCTTGTGGTCCTGCCGGTTCCACGTGGCGCCGGTCACGTCAACCTGCGTCACCGAAAGGTCCTTCGCGTTCGCCACTGCCCACTGCGCCACAGCCCACGCCTGCGCACCGGTAATGTTCAACTGGACCGTGCGGCCCTGTGCCACGGCGGGCAGGGAGCCGAACGCCGTCGTCATGGCCGTCACAACGGCGCTCGGATCACCGGCAGTGTCCGCGGCGCGGAGGGTGCAGTCCAGGGCCCTTTCGGAATGTCCCGTCAGCGCCGACGCATACGCCCGGCCCATTGGTTCCTGCTGCGCGTATGCCTGGGGGTATGCGGAATGCTGGACCGCTTGCGCCGCATCAGTGATCGCCATGGTTTCGTAGCCGGGCACTTTCACCAAGTGGTCATAGAAGGCGTTTGTCGCGTAGACGGGATCCATGACCTCGGCCTCGGTGCCCCACCCCTGGGAGGGGCGCTGCTGGAACAGTCCCCTCGAATCGGGGCCCACCTCGTCGCCGTGGCCGATGTTGCGAAGCTTGGATTCCTGCATGGCGGTGGCCACAGCGATCGTGGCCGCGCGCGGAGGCAGGCCCCGCTGCACGGCAATGGCGGTGATGAGGGCGGCGTTCGCGGCTTGGTCCGTGGCCAGCTCGTATGAGTCCGAGCCGACGACGGCGACGCAGCGCTCCGTAACCAAGGTTTCGGAGCGCTGCAGTACAGTCACCACGGCGTAGATGGCACCAGCCACCAAGGCGAGAGCCAGCAACAAGATGATGGTGCGTCGGAGACGGCGCATCCAGGTATCAGCTAGTTGGCGTGGAGGGCTTCGTTGAGTTCCACCGTCTGGCCCTTGCGGGGGAGGACCTCGACTTCACCAGTGGTCGAGTTGCGGCGGAACAGCAGGTTCGGCACGCCGGAGAGCTCAACGGCCTTGATGATGCTGCTGGTGTCCTCGCCGTTGGCGTCCTTCGGGCCGGGGATGCGCACACGGGTTCCAGCCGTGACATAGAGGCCTGCTTCAACCACGGAGTCATCGCCGATGCTGATGCCCACGCCGGAGTTGGCGCCCAGGAGCACGCGCTCACCCAGGGCGATCTTTTCCTTGCCTCCACCGGAGAGGGTTCCCATGATGGAGGCCCCGCCACCGACGTCGGTGCCGTCACCGGCAACAACGCCTGCCGAAATGCGGCCTTCCACCATGGACGTGCCGAGCGTTCCGGCGTTGAAGTTCACGAAGCCCTCGTGCATGACCGTGGTGCCTTCGGAGAGGTAGGCGCCCAGGCGGACCCGGTCGGCGTCGGCGATCCTGACGCCGGTGGGAATGACGTAGTCCACCATGCGGGGGAACTTGTCCACTCCGTAGACCGTGACGGCACCGCGCTTGCGCAGGCGGGCACGGGTCAATTCGAAGCCGTTCACGGCGGCGGGACCGAAGTTCGTCCACACAACGTTGGGGAGCTTGCCGAAGATGCCATCCAGGTTGATGCTGTTGGGCTTGACCAAGCGGTGCGAAAGCAAGTGGAGGCGCAGGTAGGCGTCAACAGTGTCCGCGGGGGCCTCGTCGAGGTTGATCTGGGCGAAGACCACCTTCTGTTCGGTCCCGCGGTCGGCGTCGTGGCTATCGGCTGCGAGTGCGGTCAGCGACCCGTCGGCGTGCTCCACGGCACGCAGGGATTCGGCCGCTTCGCCCAGTGCCGGCGCCGGAAACCATACGTCCAGCACTGTCGCTTCTCCGGCGTCGGAGGTGGCGATGGTTGCCAGGCCAAAGCCATAGGCGGAGCGATCGTTGTCAGAAGCGCTATCGAGAGCGGCAGAGGCAGCGGTTTCAGTCATGGCGCAAGTCTATCGAGAGCCACTGCTTCCCTTGAAACCGTGTGTGCACCGAAGGGGTCGCAATTGGCTCGGGATACAGTGGAGAGGTGACCGTTGAAACTACTCCAATCCTTCTTGACATCAGGCAAGACGTTGCGCTGCTGACCGCCGCGCTGATGGACATCAACAGCGTGTCCGGCAACGAAGCCGCGCTTGCAGACGCCGTTGAATCCGCCCTCCGCACGATCCCGGGCCTGCAGCTTGTGCGGGACGGCGACGCCATCATTGCCCGCACCGAGCTGGGACGCCCGGAGCGGGTGATCCTGGCCGGCCACCTCGATACCGTGCCGTTGCCCACTGTGAAGGGCTCACTCGGCACCGTGCCCTCCACATGGGAGTCCGGCGTCCCGGGTAGCGGAATCCTGTTTGGACGCGGAGCCACTGATATGAAGGGTGGAGTCGCGGTGCAGCTCGCGCTCGCCGCGACAATGTTCGACGGCGGCGCCGAGCCGGGCAAGGACGTCACCTTCGTCTTCTACGACCATGAGGAAGTTGAAGCGGTCAAGAGCGGCCTCGGCCGATTGGTCCGGAATCACGGCCATCTCCTGGAGGGGGACTTCGCGATCCTGCTCGAACCCACCGACGGCACGGTGGAGGGCGGTTGCAACGGCACCAGCCGCTTCGAAGCCACCACGGTCGGGGAAGCGGCGCACTCCGCCCGGGCCTGGATGGGCAGCAACGCCATCCACGCTGCCGCACCCATCCTGAGCCGCTTGGCAGACTACGAACCGCGCACAGTCAACGTGGACGGGCTGGACTACCGGGAAAGCCTCAATGCCGTGAAGATCAACGGCGGCACCGCGGGCAACGTGATCCCGGACCGCTGCGTCGTGGAAATCAACTACCGCTTCGCGCCGGACAAGACCCCGGACCAGGCCGAAGCCCATGTCCGCGAACTCCTGGAGGGCTTCGACGTCGTCCGCACCGATGCCGCTGCCGGAGCGCGGCCCGGTCTCAACCACCCGGCCGCCGCGTCCTTCGTTGCCGCCGTCGGTGCGGAACCCAAGCCCAAATACGGTTGGACCGACGTCGCGCGCTTCAGCGAGCTGGGAGTCCCCGCCGTCAACTTCGGGCCGGGCGATCCGCTTCTGGCGCACAAAGACAACGAACACGTCGACGCCGACGCCATCCGTGAGTGCCTCCGTGCGCTGCGGTCGTGGCTGGCTGACTAGGTGGAGTGACCTTATTTTTGCTTGACATCGTGGGTGTGGCCCGTGGGCTTGGTTCCGGAACCAAGCCCACGGGCCACACCCACGTTTCCGGCGTTCTTGGGCTTAGCCCTCGATCGCCACAATTTCCGACTTGGCCACCTTCACCACTTTGACGTTGCGGCGCATCCGGCCTTCAAGCCACTTGGCGATTCCAGCCAGGATCAGGCACATTCCGACGTACAGGACACCGGCGATGATCGCGGAAGGAATGATGGGCGAACCGTACTGGGCCTGGCTTCCGAAGAACTTCGCCTGGAACAGGATCTCGTTGTAGGTCACGATGAAACCCAATGCGGTGTCCTTGAGGATGACGACGAGCTGGGAGATGATCACCGGGAGCATTGAGCGGACCGCCTGCGGAAGCAGGATGTTCGTCATGACCGCGCTTTTCGGCAATCCGATGGCATAGCCTGCCTCGCTCTGGCCGCGGGGGAGCGATTCGATGCCGGCACGGAAGACTTCCGCGAGCACTGATCCGTTGTAGAGCACCAGGCCTGCAACGACTGCCGTGAACGGCGTGATCCCCTGGACACCGAGCGGAGGAAGCCCGTAGTAGAAGATCATCATGAGGATCAGCAGAGGAATGGCACGGAAGAGTTCCGTGAACCCATAGCAGGGCAAGCTGATCCACTTACGGTCGGAGAGCCTGCCGAAGGCCAGGAAGACACCCAGCACCAAACTGAACACGGCTGCCGTGGCAAACGCCGAAAGCGTGGCACCCACCGATTGGACAATGGTCTGCTGGACCAGCGGGAACGTGAACAAGTGCCACTTCTTCTCATCGAACTGCCCGCTTTGGGCGAAGCGAAGGACGATGAATCCGACGATAGCGATAATGACCAAAGCGGTCACGACGCCGAGAATCCGGTAGCGTGCGCGGGCCTTGGGGCCCGGAGCGTCAAAAAGGACCGAGCTCATCGGGCCACCTTCCATTTCTTTTCAAACTTCCGCTGGACAAAGGAAAGAATGAAAACGAGCAGAACGAAGATCAGTGCGACCCAGAGCAGTCCGGCCATGGCAGGCTCACCGCGCTCGGAAAGATTCGATCGGATGGCTCCCGCTTCGGCGACCGAGAAGCCCGCAGCCACGGTGGTGTTCTTGAGCAATGCAATGAACACGCTGAACATGGGCGGGATGACGGCGCGGAAAGCCTGGGGGAGGATCACCAGCGTCAGGGTTTGCGTAAACGGCAGGCCGATGGCCCGCGCGGCCTCGGCCTGACCGACAGGCACCGTATTGATGCCGGAGCGCACGGCTTCCGCCACATAAGTAGCGGTGTACAGGCTGAGGCCGACGGTTGCAGCGGTCATGAAATCAATTTCCACGAGGCCGAGCTTCGGGTAGCCCAAGGCAAAAAAGAACAGGACCAACGTCAACGGGGTGTTGCGCACAACGTTGATATACAACGTGGCTGCGGCGCGCATCGCAGGGATCGGAGAAACACGCAGTGTCGCCACGATGGTGCCCAGGATCAGCGCAAAGATTCCGGCAACGATGAAGAGTATGAGGGTGTTCCGGAACCCTGTGATGAACAGGTCCGAATTATTCAGCAGCGTATTCACAGAATGGTCGCTTTCAGCCGATATTCGAGGGGGCGGCCAATGGCCGCCCCCTCAACATGGGTTTAGTAGTTGTCCACTGCGGGCTGGGTGACCTTGGTGCCGGACTGTCCCAGCGTGGAGTCGTAGATCTTCTGCCACACGGAGCCGCCATCCGTGAACATCTTGTTCACGAACTTGCGGAAGGCGGTGTCGCCCTTCTTCAAGCCCACACCATACTTCTCAACGGTGAACGGCTGGCCGACGACCTTGAGGTTATCGGTGTCCTGGGAGGCATAGCCGATCAGGATTGCCTGGTCAGTAGTCACAGCATCGACCTGGCCACTCTTGAGGGCCTCGACACACTGCGAGTAGGTGTCGAACTCGGTGGTCTTCGTGCCGGGGAAGTTTGCCTTGATGTTCTGGATGGGAGTTGAGCCCGTGGCTGAACAGACGTTCTTCCCGGACAGGTCCTTCTCGCTGTTGATCGTCGTGTTCCCCTTCTTGACCAGCAGGCCTTGACCTGTCACGAAGTAGGGACCGGCGAAATCAATCAGCTGCTTGCGCTTGTCAGTAATGGAGTATGTGCCGACGTAGTAGTCGATGTCGCCGTTCGTGATGGCGGACTCGCGGTTGGCCGAAGGAATCGGCTTGTACTCGATCTTGTCCTTCGAGAAACCGAGCGATGCCGCAATCCACTGTGCAATCTGGATGTCAAAACCGCTGTACTCGCCGGTCGCGGCGTCCTTGAAGCCCAAGCCAGGCTGGTCTTGTTTGACGCCGATCCTGATTTTTCCGTTCGATTTGATCGTGTCGAACGTGGGGCTGCCCGTAATGGACACGTTCTGGGCCACCGTGAACGGCGCGGACTCGCTGCTTGGCGCAGTGGTGGAACCCCCGCCGCCACCGCATGCGCTCAGGGAAAGGGCGAGCGCCGCGCTTGCAGCGACCAGGAGGGATTTCCTCCGGGTGATAAAAGCCTTCATGATATTCCTTTCATTGTGGCCGCCCCCGCGGCCTGGGTGCGGTGAGTGTCAGTGAGTCAGGAGTTTGGAGAGGAAATCCTTTGCGCGGTTGCTCTGGGGATTAGTGAAGAATTCCTCTGGCTTGGCGTCTTCCACAATCTGGCCGTCGGCCATGAAGACAACGCGGTCGGCAGCTTTGCGCGCAAAGCCCATCTCGTGGGTGACCACGATCATGGTCATGCCTTCCTTGGCCAGCTGGACCATGACATCCAGGACCTCGTTGATCATTTCCGGATCAAGTGCCGAGGTCGGCTCGTCGAACAGCATGACCTTCGGCTTCATGGCGAGCGCCCGGGCAATTGCCACGCGCTGTTGTTGGCCACCGGACAGCTGTGCAGGCATCTTGGGTGCCTGTTGCCCGACGCCAACCCGCTCCAACAACGCCATAGCGTCCTTGTCCGCGGTTGCTTTGTCCAGTTTCTTGACCTTGATCGGTCCCAGAGTGACGTTCTCGAGAATCGTCTTGTGGGCGAACAGGTTGAAGGACTGGAAGACCATCCCGACGTCGGCCCGGAGGAGGGCAAGTTCCTTGCCTTCCTCGGGCAGCTTCTTGCCATCGATCGAAATCTCGCCTGTATCGATGGTCTCCAAGCGGTTGATGGCCCGGCACAGCGTGGACTTGCCCGAGCCCGACGGCCCGATGACAACCACAACCTCACCCTTTTTCACCTGGAGATTGATGTCCTTCAGGACATGCAGTTGACCATAGTGCTTGTTGACGCCATTCAGGGAGACGAGGGCACCGCTGGCGGCTTGAATAGTCATGGGACGAATCTAGCGAAGAAATGATTCGAGATGAGCCAGCTCACAGCAAGTTCCGCAGATCGTGATTCAACAGATACCTGTTTTGCAGCTATCTGACAGCGAATGGTGGGCCGGACACTCAAGACTGCAACAACAGGGCCACGCCGGAACGGCAGCAGCCGCCATCCGCGCTAGCCTAGGTCAATGAGTACCAGCCAGCCCCAAGTTCCTAGTCCAGACGCCAATGGCAAGGCGATGAGCAACGGATCGGCAGCGCCAGCTCCGGCCGTAGCCGCAGAGCCGCCAGCCAAGCACAAAGGACCGTTGGAGCTTCGGCGTAAACAGGCCTCCATGCCGATGTCGGACCAGCGACTCCTGGACACCAGGGGAGCCGACCACTTCATTCACACCGACCCGTGGCGGGTCCTGCGGATCCAGAGCGAATTCGTTGAAGGATTCGGCGCGCTCGCTGAGCTCGGCCCCGCTGTCAGTGTCTTTGGCTCCGCCCGCACCAAGCCGGGCACCGGCTACTACGATATGGGCGTGCAGGTCGGCCGCCACTTAGCGGAAGCCGGCGTCGCCGTCATCACCGGCGGTGGACCGGGATCCATGGAAGCCGCCAACAGGGGAGCGGTCGAAGGCAACGGTGTTTCTGTTGGACTGGGCATCGAGCTGCCCTTCGAGCAGGGCCTCAACCGCTGGGTGGACCTTGGCATCAACTTCAGGTACTTCTTCGCCCGCAAGACCATGTTCGTCAAGTACGCGCAAGGGTTCATCGTCCTGCCGGGCGGCCTGGGAACCCTGGACGAACTGTTTGAAGCCATGGTCCTGGTGCAGACCCGCAAGGTGACATCGTTCCCGATCGTCCTTCTGGGGGTCGACTTCTGGAGCCCGATGATCGAATGGATCAAGGGGACCCTGGTGGCCGAAGGCATGGTCTCCGCAAAGGACCTGGACCTCATCCAGCTTGTGGACGATCCTGCGGACGCCGTTCACCGTGTCCTGCATGGAATCCCGCGGCCACCCTCGACCAACGGCGACCAGCGCCCGGAGTAGCCTTGCCGGCACCGAGCTCTCAGCTGAGTCTGGCACGATGGTTGTTGTGAGCTTTTTTCTGGTCTTTCTCGCGATTGTCATCATCGGTGCCGTGTTGTTCCTCGGTACCGGAATGGCGAGATCCAGCCGCGACTCCGGCGCCGGTTTGGATGAACCCGTTCCGAACCTGCCGCCGGTTCTGCTACCGGCCGGTGCCAAGGCGTCCGACGTCGACCGCGTGCGCTTTGCCCTTGGCCTGCGCGGCTACCGGATGGACCAAGTGGATGAGGTGCTCGATGAGCTGAGGGATCAGCTGACCTCCCAGGAGAGGGAAATCGAACGGCTGAAACTGGCCCTAGAAGCAGCCGGGAACCAGGAAGAACCAAAAGAGTGACCCCGTCAGTCGAATCGAGGTCCCCGACGGGATCCCTGGCCCGAAGACTGCGCCGCGTCGGAGCCCACGCCGCGAGCTGGCCGTGGTGGGTCCAGGTGGCTCTCGTCTACATCGCTTCGAGACTTGTCAGCGCTTGTATCTTCATGGCTGCAGCATTGCAGCAAGGCGTCAATCCGTGGTTTCCGCCAGCACCGGACTACTGGAACTTCATCACGATCTGGGACGGGCGCTGGTACGCCGAAGCAGCAAACAACGGCTATCCGTCTGCTTTGCCGGTTGATGCGAACGGCGGCGTCGCCGAGAATTCCTGGGCGTTCTATCCGCTGTTCCCCTTCCTTGCCAGGGCCCTCGGTGCTCTCACTGGACTGGCCACGCTGCCGGCCCTGACAGTCATTGCCGTGGTGGCCGGGCTCGGAGCGGCCATGGTGGCCTACAAGCTGTTCCGGGAATTCGCCGGGCGAACCACGGCGCTGTGGGCACTGACCTTCTTCTCGATGTTCCCGGTCTCAGCCATCCTCCAGGTCCCCTATGCGGAATCCCTCAATACCTTGCTGCTGGCGGGTTCGCTTCTGCTTGTGGTGCGACGCAATTATCTTGGCGCGATGCCCGTCGTCGTGCTCATGTGCCTATCGCGGCCCACAGGCGTGCCCTTCGCGGCCATGGCAGGGCTGCTCCTGCTCCACCACCTGTGGAAGAGGTTCGGGCGCCGCTCAGGGCCAGACGCCGTGCCGACAGACGCCGTGCCGACAGACGCCGTGCCGACGCTCCGGGACCTTGGATCGCTGGCCGCGCTTGTGGTGGTCAGCGTGGCGGGCGCTCTCGCCTGGCCGGCCATTGCCTGGGCGGTCACGGGGGATCCGTCGGCCTACACCAAGACAGAAACCGTTTGGCGCGGGGCCGACCTCATTCCGTTCAAGCCATGGTTCGAGACTGGTCAAATGCTCTTCGGACCAGTACTCGGCATTCTGGCGCCGTTTGTCTTCGTGGCGCTCTTTGCCCTGCTGATGTTGAGCAAACCAGTCCGGGCCCTGGGCATCGAACTGAGGCTGTGGTGCACGTGCTACATGGGCTACCTTCTGGTCTTCCTGCACCCCCAGACGAGCACATTCCGGATGCTCTTGCCCTTATTCCCCTTGGCGCTCAGCGCCGCCTGGTTGTCTCGCTCGAAGGCCTACCGCGGCACCGTGGTGGTCATGTTCTTCCTCCTCCAGATCGTATGGATCGTCTGGCTGTGGGCGTGGGCGCAGTTGCCGGGCGGCGGCGACTACCCGCCGTGATGCCGCACGTCCTTTCACCTGTTCAAGCGCGATCGCGGCCCGCCGGGAAAAGTCCATCAATTAGCTACGGGCGGGTAATTACGAGATAATGGACACAAGCAAGGACAAAAGCACTTTCGGGTGCTCGGCGACGACGACTGAACTGCCATGACTGTCGACGCCGTATATTCCACGCGGAGCCAGCCCGGCCGGGTTGGCGGGATTTGGGACAACTGGAGGGGATTTTCCTAATGGCGGCTATGAAACCACGTACTGGCGACGGCCCTATGGAAGTAACCAAAGAGGGCCGCAGCCTGATCATGCGTGTGCCGCTCGAAGGCGGAGGACGGCTGGTGGTCGAGCTCAACGCAGCAGAGGCGGCGAACCTCAAGGAATGCCTCGTAGGCGTTACCGAATAGATTCACTGGGCAGGGCCCGGCAGAAGAGCCGGCGCCCTGCTTTCATGTTTAAGCCTGAAAGCGAAGTCTGGCCGGTTACTTCTTGACCGCTACCAGCAAGCCGTCACCGGTGGGAAGCATCGCCGAAGAGAGCCGCTCGTCGTCGCGGATGGCCTTGCCGATCTGGCGCAACACCACGGTGGTGCTCTCCCTGGCAGCCGGGTTGGAAACTTTGTCCTTGTCGAGGGCGTCATTGATGACGAGTGTTCCGCCCGACTTGAGCAGCCGGATGGCCTGCTGAACGTAACCGGGAAAGTTGGGTTTGTCGGCGTCGATGAACACGAGGTCGTAAGCGGAGTCGGTGAGTCGCGGCAAGACGTCGGCTGCACGGCCGGAGATGGTCCGGGTCCGGTTCGCCGGACTGCCGGATTCCAGGAAGGCCTCGCGGGCGGCCTTGAGGTGCTCGACGTCGACGTCGATAGTGGTCAGGACAGCCTGCGGGCTGAGGCCGCGCAGCAGGCACACGCCTGAGACGCCTGCCCCGGATCCGACCTCTACGACCGTCTGGGCCTTCGACGCCGCGGCCAGAACTGTCAGGACGGCGCCAACGCCGGGGCTCACAGGAGTAACGCCCAGCTCGAAGGAGCGTTCACGGGCGCGAAGCAACACGTCGTCCTCGGCAGGCAGATCTTCTGCATAGGACCAGCTGGTTGACTTGTCGGCACTCATGGGGGTTCGCTTTCCAGGCAGAGGGGTATTGCTTCCAGACTACTGGCTACGGGCCGCCCGGCCCGGACGCCTGCGGCCCGCAATTCTGTGTCTTCCCGCGTGTCCTCCGGACGATGTTCGCTCTGCGGGAAAAGCCTGCCTGTGATCAGCAAAATCTCAGGCAAGACTGGGATGATGTATATCCAGCCATCCAAGCGAGGGCCGGCAACGAACTCCTGAGTGACCGGCAGGATGACAAACAGTTTGAGGGGAGCGGACGATGCGGGCATCAAGTGCTGCGCCAGTCCAGACAACGGCAGCAGTCCTGGGTTCCACCGACACGGCCCCTCCGGCCGAAGAATGGGTCAGGCCAAGCTGGGAGGAAGTGGTGGAGAATCACTCCGCCAAGGTCTTCCGCCTTGCCTACCGGCTCACTGGAAACAAGTTCGACGCCGAGGACCTCACCCAGGAAGTCTTCGTCAGGGTCTTCCGTTCGCTCGAGAATTTCAAGCCAGGCACACTCGACGGCTGGCTGCACCGCATCACCACCAACCTCTTCCTTGACCAGGCCCGTCGGAAGAGCCGCATACGTTTCGATGCCTTGGCCGAAGACGCCGAATCCCGGCTGCCCGGGCATGAACCCGGTCCCGAGCAGAGCTTCGAGCTGAACAACCTCGACCTCGACGTCCAGCGGGCCCTGGAAGAACTCCCCCCGGACTTTCGCGCCGCCGTCGTGCTTTGCGATCTTGAAGGCCTTTCCTACGACGAAGTTGCCGAAGCACTTGACGTGAAACTGGGGACCGTCAGGTCCCGCATCCACCGCGGACGGACAATGCTCCGTGAAAAGCTGGCGCACCGGGATCCGCGTCCAGTCCAAGCCCGCAAACCGCGGCTCAAGATGCCGCGCATCGCCGGTCTCCTTTAGTCGCCGATGGGTTTGCTCAAAGGACGACGCGGCGGTTTGACTCGGGGAAATATCCGGCACAGCCGCGCCCCGGGCCACCTGCAGGAGTGCTCTGATTGCCACGCCGCGGTACTGCGGGAACGCCAATACCTGGAACGGCTTCGCCGTGCCGCCGTCCCCGAGGCCAGCCAGGATTTCACCAACAGACTGATTGAACACACCCAGCGGTTGGCGCAATCCGATTTTCCTGAGCGCCCTGCGCCCCCGCGAGGCGTCTGGCACGGTATCCGGCTTGCCAGCGCCGCGGCCGGCGGACTCGCCGTGAGTGCCGGAATCCTGGCGGTCGCGGCCTACGCACTCGGCGGTGAAGTTGCGCCGCAGGCGTCCAACCGCGGAGAGCAGGAAGTCCGGACCCTGGTCAGTTCAACCGTGCCCGGAAACGCCGGAGAGCAACTCCCCGTGACAGGTGCGCAGTTGAGTCTGCCCGTCAGTGTGGCCGGGACAGTGAGCCTGAGCGAGGAGCAGTTGTCCGAACTGCGGAGGGACGGCTGGGCATGTCCCGAAATGGCAAGTATGGGATACCACGTGGTTTCCGCCCGGGCCTTGATGCAGGACGGGCACCCCGCCGTTGAGCTGCATCTGAGCGACGGTGACCACCACGCCACCTTGGTGGAGCAGCACTTGGAGGGCAGCGGCGCTTCGGGGACCCAACTGTCCATCACCCAGGGGGCCCCGTGGCAGGCCGTCTACTCCTCGCCGGTGGCGGTGCTGCGTTACTCGTCCGACATGCCTCCCAATCAGGCTGCCGGAGCCGTTCCTGAGCTGGTGAATGCGGGCGATTCGCTGGTGGTTGCCCGGCTCGCCGAAAACAGTGCAGAGAACTGGAATGAACGGCTGCAACGGGGACTCCATGCCCTGGCTGGCCTCGCGGGTTTCTGAGCGGACCAACGGACAAGGTAATCTTCGATACGTGTTTGGAATCAATGGCTCGGAGTTTCTCATCCTGCTGATCATCGGCGTCATCGTGATCGGTCCCAGCCGTTTGCCTGAATACACGCGGAAGTTGACGAATCTGGTCAAGGAACTGCGGCGCATGGCGTCCGGTGCCCGTGAGCAGATCAAGGAAGAAGTCGGCATCGATATCGATGAAGTCGACTGGAAGAAGTATGACCCGCGCCAGTACGATCCGCGCCGGATCATCAAGGAAGCACTGCTCGACGACGACACGAAGCCTGTCAGTGACGGCGCGCCTGTCGCTGTTGCAGCCGTGGACACCCCGACGAAAGCTCCCGAGCGGGTTGTTGAACGGCTTTCCGTCGGTGAAAAGGCGCCCTTTGACGCTGAGGCCACCTAATAGCTATTTTGGCTGGATCCCGAGGGACATTCCGGCCAGGCCGCGCGGCTTGGCGTTGAGCTTGCCCGCAATGCCCTGAAGGGCCTGTGCCGCGGCCGTCTCGGGAGCCGACAACACCACCGGGCGGCCCGCGTCGCCGCCTTCGCGCAGACGGATGTCCAAGGGGATCTGTCCCAACAGCGGCACGTCGGTCCCGACGGCGGCGCTCAGCCGCTCAGCCAGCACAAGCCCGCCGCCGCTTCCGAACAATTCCATCCTGCCGCCGTCGGGCATCTCCAGGAAGGACATGTTCTCCACGACTCCCGCAAGCTTCTGGCCCGTCTGCGTTGCGATGGTTCCGGCCCTCTCGGCAACATCCGCTGCTGCGGCCTGCGGGGTGGTCACCACGAGGATTTCAGCCTTGGGAAGCAGCTGCGCCACCGAGATGGCGATGTCGCCCGTGCCTGGCGGAAGATCCAGGAACAGGGCATCCAGATCGCCGAAATAGACGTCCGTGAGGAATTGCTCCAGGGCACGGTGGAGCATGGGCCCACGCCAGGCCACCGCCTTGTTCCCGGAAACAAACATGCCAATGGAGATCACCTTCACGCCGAAGGCCACAGGCGGGAGGATCATGTCGTCCACCCGCGTGGGCTGCTGCGTGATTCCCATGAGCGCCGGGACGGAGAAACCGTGGACATCGGCGTCCACGATTCCCACGCGCAGCCCCTGTGCCGCAAGGGCGCACGCAAGGTTGACCGTCACCGAGGACTTTCCCACACCGCCCTTGCCGCTGGCCACGGCGAAGACCTTCGTCAGGGAGCCCGGCTCGTTGAAGGGGATTCCGCGTTGTCCGCCTGCGCCTCGCAACTGTTCCTTGAGGGCGTCGCGTTGCGGCTGCGTCATGACCTTGAGCTCGACCTCGACGCCCGTCACACCCGGAACCCGCGTCAGGGCAGCGGTGGCGTCCGCCGTGATCGTCTCACGCAGGGGGCAGCCGGCGATGGTCAGCAGCACCGCAACCCGGACGGTTCCGTCCGGACTGGCCTCTACCGAATCCAGCATCCCCAACTCAGTGATGGGGCGGCGGAGTTCGGGATCGATGACGGTTGCCAAGGCAGCGTTGAGGGCCTCGACGGATGGTGTGCTCATGGGGCGGATGTTCAGCTTTCAGGCTGGGCGGGTGGACCTGAGTGTTGCGTCGGCGAAGTGCCGACGGCCGAAAGGTCGGGGGCAGGTTGGTCGGCGCTGGAATGCGCCGGATGGATCTTGGGGATCTGCTGCGTGGGGGGATTGCGCTGTTTGTTGCGCTTGTCCTTGATTTTCTCCTTGGCCTTTTCGCCGTTGTTAGAGCCTGTGGAATTGTTCGGACGCAACTCATCCTGCGCTTCGAGCAGATCCGACAGCAGCGAGCGGAGTTCGGCACGCACGTAGTCCCTCGTGGCGACCTCCCGAAGGACGATGCGAAGAGCCGCGACTTCACGGGTCAGGTATTCGGTGTCTGCCAGATTGCGCTCGTCACGGGCGCGGTCCTGCTCGATGGTCACACGGTCCCTGTCGTCCTGGCGGTTCTGGGCCAACAGGATCAGGGGCGCAGCGTAGGAGGCCTGCGTGGAGAAGAAAAGATTGAGGAGGATGAACGGGTAGGGGTCCCATTGGAAGCCGAACAAGCCAACAACATTGAACGCGATCCAGACGATCACGAAGATCGTCATGTAGAACAGGAAGTTCGCCGTACCCATGTAGCGGGCGAAGCGCTCGGCAAATCGGCCGAAGGCATCGGGATCGTTGCCGAAATTCGGTAGCATGCGGGAACGCAGCTCGAGAGGCGTGTCCAGTCCTCCGCTGGCGGGCTTCTCAGCCAATTCGACCTCCTAGTTTCCTGATCGGGGCTCCGTCTTCGTGGGTTCGCCAGTCGTCCGGGAGCAAATGGTCTAAGAGGTCATCAACAGTCACCGCCCCTACCAGGCGACCGGCGCTGTTCACGACCGGGAGGGAGTTGAGGTTGTAGGAGGCCATGGTGTGGCTGACCTCGCTGACGCTGGCGTGATCAGAGACCGGCTCCAGGTTCTTGTCCACGATGCTGCCCAGCTGTTCGGGCGGGGCGCTGCGGAGCAATTGCTGGATATGGACGACGCCGAGGAATCGTCCCGTAGGGGTCTCCAACGGCGGGCGGCAGATAAAGATGGCCGAGGCCAGGGCGGGGGAGAGTTCCTCGCTGCGCACATGGGCAAGCGCTTCGGCGACCGTAGCTTCCGGGGGCAGAATAACGGGCACCGGGGTCATGAGGCCGCCGGCAGTGTCTTCGTCATACTGCAGGAGCCTGCGGACGTCGTCAGCCTCTTCGGGCTCCATCAGGAGCAGCAGTTCCTCGGCCTTCGCGGAAGGCAGGTCCGCCAGCAGGTCCGCGGCGTCGTCCGGGTCCATTTCTTCAAGCACATCGGCTGCGCGTTCGTTGTCCAAAGCGGACAGGAGCGTCACCTGGTCTTCTTCCGGCAATTCCTGGAGCACATCGGCGAGGCGTTCGTCCTGGAGCTCGCTGGCCACTTCAATCCGTCGCTTGTCCGACATCTCCTGGAGTGCGTCGGCAAAGTCGGCCGGTTTGAGGTCCTCGTGGGTGGCAACGAAGTGGCTGGCACCCTGGGGATCGGTCTCGGAACCCTGCAGCGTGTCCGCCCAGTCCACCAGCAGGGTGTGACCGCGGCGCAGCCCCCGGAGCCTGGACGTAGACGTGCCGCGTCGAATGAAAAGTTTTGAGACCAGCCAGTCACCGTTGCGCTGCTGGTCCATGGCGATATCTTCGATGACGGCGTCGCCGCTGCCGTCCTTGAGCGTCACCTTGCGGTCAAAGAGCTCGCCGACCACCAGCTGCTCGGCACCGCGTTGCTGGAATCGCCGCAGATTGACCAGGCCGGTGCAAATGATCTGGCTCTGGTCCATGGACGTCAGCCGGGTCATGGGAACGAAGACGCGCTTCTTGCCCGGAACTTCGACGACGATACCCACTGCATGCGGGGCCCCGCGCAAGCCGCGCGAGAGCACCACGACGTCGCGCAGCCGGCCCAGCCGATCGCCCAAGGGGTCGAAAACGTCCAGACCGAGCAAACGCGCAACAAAGATGCGTGAAGGATTTGTGCTCACCCTTACAGGCTACCGAGTCTGCTCTCTTTTAGCTGAATTTCAGCCGGTTCACATGTGTATGGGACAGAATGGGGGTATGGCGAACATTTTCGGTGCCCCTAAGGCCACGGAGGAATCCCGCAGCGTCCCCAAGGGGGACACCGTGGGCTCTTACAATTCCTATCTCGATGCCCAGAAGGCGGTGGATTATCTGGCCGACCAGCAGTTCCCCGTCCAGCATGTCTCCATTGTCGGAAACGACCTCAAAATGGTGGAGCGGGTAACGGGACGGCTCAGCTACCCTCGGGTCGCTTTGTCCGGCGCCCTGAGCGGCATGTGGTTCGGCCTGTTCGTGGGCGTCATGCTTTCGTTCTTTACCCCGGCCGGTGGCCCCTTCTCGATTGTGACGTCGGTCCTCATGGGCGCGGCATTCTTCATGCTCTTCGGGATCGTCACCTACGCTGCTCAGCGCGGGAAGCGGGACTTCACCTCCACCAGCCAGGTAGTGGCGACGAACTATGACGTCATTGTCGCGCTTGAGGCATCCCACGAAGCCCGCCGTCTCCTTCACCAGTTGCCGATGAATCCTTCCGAGGCAGCCTTCGGCCGGCCGCCGCAGGCATATACGCCGCAGGACTACCGGAACCCGCCGGTCCATCCAAGTGCACCACAGGGCCCGGCCCCGGAACGTCCAGCGTCCTGGCAGGACCCCTATGGCCAGCGTGGACCCGAAGCCGGACAGGGAACGGCCGGCGAGCCCGCCCAGCCTGTTGCGGATGCCCCAACCCCAGCCGAGGCCGCGCGGCCGACCGCCGGCGTTCGCTACCCGGACCTTCCCGACGGCCGTCCGCAGTACGGTGTGCGAGTGAACGAACCCGGAACCGGAGAGCAAGCCGCTAACGGTGAGGATCCGGCCAAGCAGTAGTTATTGTAGGGCCTCACAGCTGCAATCTGGAAGGCGTGCGAGCTTTCGGACGCGCCAGTCCAAGGTGAATAGGTCGAGTTCCCGTACCTGCCCGGACAAGGCAAGCGGCAACCCGAGCAGGATCCGCATGGCCTCCCACGCTGTCAGATTCGCCACCAAGCCCGAAATGGCTGCGGTGCTTCCCCCGCTCCTCGCTCTTCCCTTGAGCGGAAGGAAATCGGAGCGGTTGTGATCGTTCATGGTCTGTGAACGAATACACTGCCAGCAAACTGTCTGTCCAGGGATGATGCTGATGCCTGGCACGCCCAGGTTTCCGCCATACGCGCCACCAACGATGTGGGGAACGCGCGCTTCCGTCGCGGCTTCAGCGATGACATCTGAGATGACGAGGACGTCCGGCTCATCCGCGCATCCGACCACGAGGCTCGCGTCTCCCAGCGCCGATTCGAGATCAGCCGCTGCAACTACTCGACGACGGTTCGTGATGATCTGGAGGTTCTCGTTGATCGACCTGAATCGGTCGGCAGCGGCATCCACTTTAGCCAGGCCCAGATCGCCGGGCTGATATAGGACCTGCCGGTTCAAGTTTGTGAGTTCAACAATGTCCGGATCGAAAATCTCAATTCTGCCGATACCTGCGGCGACGAGAGATTGCAAAAGCCATGTCCCGGTTCCCCCGACTCCCACGACCACCACTTTTGAAGTACGGAGTTTCTCCTGCAGTTGAGATGGTGAGTTAGCAAGCGCAAACGTGGATGCGAACTCTTGAAACAGCCTTTCTTGGCGTTCGAATCGGTCTTCTCCTGAGTGGTCCGGCTGCGGGTAAAGATCAAGGAGGCGCTCGGCTTCCATGATTGCTAGGACGTTTTCAAGCGACGTGCGAGTAAACCCGGCACTTCCTTCGAGGATCGATTCGATCCTTTCGACGGAATTCGACCCGTCAAGCAAAGGGATCAATTCGATCACAAACGGGGATACATCGTATTCAAGGACCCTGAGTTCCATGGTGCAAATGAACTGCATTCGACAATCGCGGTTGAATACCAGCACGCTGTCCCGCAATCTCAAGGGGCGGAAACCCCTCTTCGCTCCTCCGTTATCGGCCATTACTCAGCCCTCAGGGCAGCTACTGGCTCTATTCGAGCCGCCCTGCGGCTCGGTCCTATCGCCGCAAGGCATAGCGCCGTCAAGGTGACAATTGCGATTCCGCTGAATGCCAGGACGGTAAAAGTAGGACTCAGCGTCACGCCGAGTGCCCCGGCGACAAGCTGGGTCAGGACCCACCCAGCCAACTGACCAACGAGAAGGCCCCCGGCCAACGCCGCAATTCCGAGCAAAATCGCATCAACGGCAACTAGCCTCGTTATGTCGCCGTGGGTGGCACCAATCGCGCGCAGCATCCCGAACTCTTTCTCCCGACGAGCGACGCCGACTGAGAACAGGCCGGCGGCGCCGACCGCGCCGAGACTGAGTGCAAGCACCACGATGCCGAAGGCAGCTCCGGCGTATGAACCGAGCTCTGATTCTGCGCGCTCCTTCATTTTGGCGGCCGTGATCACCGAGACCCCAGGGATGTCGGCAACTGAATCAGCGATCTGGTCCCGGAGCGCTGTGACGTCGACACCCGGCTTCGCTTCTACATTCCAGCCGTTGGATCCAGTGATTCCCAGCTCGGCAGCCGTGTCACGACTCATCACCACTTGGTTCCCTGTTGCCAAGGACGCAAACGTCCCGACAAGGCGAAGCGAGAGTGTCTTGCCTGCCCGATCTAATCTGACGGTGTCGCCCAAGGAAATATCGCGGCTCACGGCGAGAGCTTCAGGAATGATGACCGCGCCTCCCTCTTCCAGGGCAAGGGGCGCACTCCCGTCACTTCCCCGGCGCCATGGAAGCTGAGCTATGGCGAAATAGCTGTTTGGATCGACAGCAAGGATTGCAATCTGGCTCGAGGTCCCCTGGAACTGCAATGCTCCGCGGTCCCAAACAGTGTCTGAAACCCTGTTGATCATTTCAATGGACCCCAGGCGTTCGGTTAATTCTTCAGTGATAGGCGTCGTGGAGGATATTTGAATGTCAGCTCCGAATTGGCGAGCAATCTGCTCCATCATCGCGCTCTTTACCGAGCCGACTCCGATCACAAGGGCGGCACCCAGGCAGACGACAACGCCCATGATGGCCGTCGTGGAGTCGAGCGATGCGTGTTTGCGCAGACGCTGGGCCGCAGCCTTGCCTGTCCACCCTTTGAAGATCTGTAGCCTGGCGGTGGCTTCGAGAATTAACGGCGCAAGGAATCCCACGGCGGCCAGCGATAGGACGAAGCCAACGAGCTTCACGACGACGGAGTCAAGCCAGTAGCTGCCGACTCCGAATACGAGGAGCATGATGCCGACGGCGGCACGGAGTCTCTGCCCGGACCTGCGCTCTGCGACTTCAGGCGAGATGGCGGTAAGAGGGGCCTGGCGTAGCACTTTCACTATGGCCCGAGCCGCCCCGGCGCAGCCCGCAGCGACCCCGCTCAGGATGGCAAGCAGTACCTGCCAAAGTTCGACCGCCACTGTTGCTGGAGGTATGTTGCCGATCGATGATAGGCCTTGGTTGAGGATCCAGCTGACGCCAAACCCAAGCCCCAACCCGACCACTGAGCACGCGAACGTGAGCATGAATGCCTCACACAAGACCGCGGCTGCCAGCCAGGAACCGCGGGCGCCGACGGCTCGCATGACACCATAAGTCAGCCGGCGGGCATTCAAGACGGATTGGAAGGCCGTCGCTGATAGGAGGACCGAAATGCCCAGAACGGTGCAGGAGGCGATCATCAAGACGAGTGAAACAACCGTGATGAGGGGACCAAGGGTCGAATTGAGGGCAGAAGTGTCCTGCACTTTGAACTGAGCAGGCAGGCTGGACGAATATTCGCTCTGCCAGCGTTCCGCGGAGTGTCCGGCCGCTAGCTGGATGTCAACTCTTGATACTTGGCCCTGCTGGTTGAATATCATCTGGGCGTAGGACAAATCGACAAAAATGTTGTCGTATGCCAACGGACCAAGAATCTTGCCATTGAACACGCCTACGACGCGTAGTTGCGTGGTCCCGTCGCTCGACGCGACCACCAGCGAATCGTCTACGTCCACGCCTAAGCGCGAAGCGACGTCAGCCGGAACCAGGGCCTCGGGCTTGTTTACGGCAGGGAGCCCGCCCCTAAGCTCGAGCGTCATGCGTTGAAGCTCTGTGTTGAACGTGGTGGGGTAACCCGTAACCGTCAGCGGGTGGCCCGCGCCAAGGGTTCCCGACGGCCGGACGCTCGAATTCCGTGCCAGAGTCGGGATCGGCGTCGCAACCCCGGGGAGATCCGCTATTGCCCTCACTGCGCTCTCGGGAGCCGTGGTCCCGGGAATAGCAGGCACCACCGCGACGTCGCCTATGCCTGATAACGAACCAACCCCTTGCGAGAGCTGGTCGTTGATGCTTTTCGATGTGAGCAGAGTCCCGAAAATGAGCGCAACGCCGAACACAAGCGCAACGGCTGCGATTCCATATCGGGGAAAATCAAAGCGAAGTTGCCGCAAACCACGAGCGAACGCGCTCGTCATGAGAATCTCCCTCCTGATGTGGTGCGTTGAGGTCAAGTTGATCAATGATCTTCCCGTCCCGCAGCGCAATGATCCGGTCGGCATAACTCGCAGCATATGGATCATGGGTGACCATCAGCCCGCTTGTACGACGATCGTCGCCAATCGCGTCGCGAATCAGACGGAGAACAATATCCCTGTTCCTCGAGTCGAGGCTTCCCGTCGGTTCATCGGCGAGGACGATACTGGGAGTCCCGAATAGCGCCCGACCTACGGCGACCCGCTGACGTTGCCCGCCTGACAACTGATCGGGAAATCTATCGGCATATTCAAACAGTCCCAGCTGATCGAGCAGCACCAGAGCATCTGCTCGCCAACGAAAGTCTCTTTGACCGGAAACGATCGATGACAACGCGACGTTCTCCAGCACCGTCATGCTTGGAACAAGATGAAATGCCTGGAAAATGAATCCAACATTCTCCCGCCGGAAGATTGTCTTCTGCTTTTCGTCCATCCCGGAGACCCGGAGTCCTGCTACGTCGATGCTCCCTGCAGTCGGCGAATCGATTCCACCGACCAATTGGAGCAGGGTTGACTTGCCGGATCCAGATGGGCCAATGACGGCAACAAGTTCACCTGGTCGGATCTCCAGTTCAACAATGTCTAGTGCGGCTTTCTCGTTTCCGGCACCGTCGTCATAGTGGCGACGAACGCCTTTGAGGGACATGGCGGGAAGGTTGCCGGTCATGTCTCGATGGCCCAGACCTGGGGGAGCATCCGGTCAAATTCGAACCACATTTCCCATTCCCCGACGTCCCCGGCGAGAAGCTCCGACTCAATGACATCCCAGACGGCCAGCAGGGAGCGGCGACGTTTATCGGGTGACACGGGCGGTGGTAAAGCAGGATGGTATTTGAGTCGAAAGCGGCCGTTGCCGATGGCACCGAGTGTGAGAGGGACCATAGGGGCACCAGAAACATGGCTCAGGATAATCGGACCGGTGGGAACCATGATGGTCGTCCCCAAGAATGGAATTCGGGCATGGTGCTCGTCCACTCCACGAGGGTCCAGTTCAGGGAACATGGAAAAGATCCGGCCCTCGCCCAAGGCCGTAAGGCCAGAGCGTATCGCCGATGTGCTCCCGAGCTTGATCCCGCGGAAGTCCAAGTCAGGAAAGGAGGCTGTATGGATCTCGTCAAAATTCATTCGATTGTAGAGCGTCGTTGTCGGCATTTCATAGGCGAGCATGGGAATGGCAGCATATGAAGGTCCCAGATGCAACGGGAGCGCGATTACCCCTCGGCCACTGGATGCCGCCTCGTGAAGGTGCTCGCGTCCATCGACGGCCACAACGTCCCGAAACAGGGTCTCAGGGTCTTTCATCCACAGATTGATGAAAGTCGACTCAAACTGAAGCTTCGGCCCGTACTCAGCAAAGCTCGTGGCGTGCAATTCCTTGTCAAAGCCATCAAGCCCAGGGACCGCATTCATGAAATCCAGGGCCCGGGCCTTCAAGACCTCGAAATTGTCTACGTTCGGTTGCCTTGCCCGGTAGATGGGCCGATCGAGGGCGTCTAGCTCCTTCATAAGGTTCCACGCGCCAACTGGCCCCGCAGCATGGATCGCCTCATAGAAATTCTTGTGCTTCGGAAAGTCGAAAATATTGAACAGTGGCAAGCGCACGCTGTCCCCCCAAATTCAGTGTTGTTCGTATCCTTGCTATCTCACTTGGTTCGTTGGTGGCGGAGCACAAGCCTCGCCACCAACGAACCGAGCGCTAGATCAGGTGCACATGCACCCGCTGTTACAGGCCAGGGTGGCTCCCGCCTCCAGCACATCTTCCGAGATCATCTCCACGTGTGTTCACCTCCTTGCCTTGACCGATTCGAAGATGGAGAAGTGCCGCTTCAGGGCATGGCAACAGCACCAAAAAGGGGCTGGTCGATCGGTGCTGCGCCTAGGAGGAGGGTACAAGTGCCGAGGGGCGTCTCCGTGTGGATTTCGTCAATCTCAGTGGTCAAAACGGCAAATCTCAGTGTAAAAAACCTGAAATTAAGTGGACGGTGGCCGACGTCTACGTGTTTGGTTGGGCTCTTCATGACGGGGAGCAGCATGTTTGCCGGTGCCTGTTGAGCGCATGACCAGATAGCGCGACCGCACAATTTTTCAAACACTAGGAGGCAAGGAGCAAGGCATGGCGATCACCGCCTCAAGAGCCAGAGCGGATCTGATTTCCCTTATCGAGCAGGTCTATGCCGACCACACCGCCATTGAGATAGTGTCCAAGAAGGGAAGCGCCGTTCTGATTTCATTCGCTGCGTATGAAGCTTTGGAAGAGACTGCCTACCTACTGAGAACCCCGGCAAATGCGGCACGCTTGCTCCAAAGCGTCGCACAGCATCGTGCTGGCGCAGCAGTGGACGGCAGCCGGCGTCTACGTGTTTGAACTCCAGGAGGACGTGGCACAGGAGCACCTGCTCATCGTCGCAGCCCGCCACCACTACTAGGGCCGTCCCCAAAGCAAGAGGAGGGCTACCGGAAAAATATCCGGTAGCCCTCCTCTCGCGTTTTGCCTAAGTGGTTACGCTTCGGCGTCCTGGTAGATGCCCGCCATCCAGGACTCGACGTCGTCGGCATTGCGCGGGAGAGCGGCGCTGAGGTTGACGGGACCGTCTGCCGTCATCAGGATGTCGTCCTCGATCCGGACGCCGATTCCACGGTATTCCTCCGGAATGGCGAGGTCCTCGTTCTTGAAGTAGAGCCCGGGCTCGATGGTGAACACCATGCCCTCGGTGAGTACGCCGTCCAGGTAGAGATCGCGCTTGGCCTGGGCACAGTCGTGGACGTCCAGGCCAAGGTGGTGGCTTGTACCGTGCGGCATCCAGCGGCGGTGCTGCTGGCCTTCGGCACTGATGGCCTCTTCCACGGAGACCGGCAGCAGGCCCCACTCGGCAAGGCGCTCGGCGAGGACCGTGGTGGCGGCGGCGTGGATGTCGCGGAACTTCACTCCCGGCTGCGCTGCGGCGAATCCGGCGTCGGCGGCGTCAAGGACGGCTTCATACACCTTGCGCTGGACGTCCGAGAACTTTCCGTTGGCCGGAATGGTCCGCGTGACGTCGGCTGTGTAGAGGGAATCTGCCTCCACGCCGGCGTCGAGGAGCACGAGTTCCCCGGCGTTGACCTTGCCCGTGTTCCGGGTCCAGTGCAGCACCGTGGCGTTGTTTCCGGCGGCCGCGATGGTGTCGTAGCCGAGCTCGTTCCCTTCCTCGCGGGCACGCGCGAAGAAAGCGCCTTCGATGACGCGTTCGCCGCGGTGGTGGGTCATGGCGCGGGGGAGGGCGCGCACGACCTCGGTGAAACCCTCCACGGTCGCGGACACGGCGATCTTCATCTGCTCGATTTCCCAGGCGTCCTTGAGCAAGCGCAACTCGGAGAGCGCCTCGCTGAGCAGTTCGTCGAGGGCATCGAGTTCGCCGAGGTCCAGGTTTTCCGGATCTTTGGCCGTGTTGTAGCGGGCGGTGTCCACGAGGGCATCGATGTTCTCGTCAACTTTGCGGACCAGACGGATGGAGATGCCACCGATTTCCGGGGCACCTACGTTCTTGGTGATGGCCATCTCGAGTTCGTCGAGGTGCGCCGTCCTGAGCCCGAGGCGGGCTTCGAATTCGGCGAGCGTCGGACGCGCGCCGATCCAGAACTCACCGGAACGCGAGTCGGCGTAGAACTGTTCCGTGTCCCGGCCAGCGAGCGGACGGAAGTAGAGCGTCGCGAGGTGGTTGCCGCCGTCGTCGCCGGTTCCCTCCTCGACGGGTTCCAGGACCAGCGCGGCATCGGGCTCGTGGTCCAGGCCCAAGCCCGTGAGGTGGGCAAAGCCGGAGTGGGGGCGGAAGCGGTAGTCGCAATCGTTCGAGCGGACCTTGAGCGGGCCGGCCGGTACGACGAGGCGCAGGCCCGCGAAATTGTCGGAGATGGCCCGACGACGCGTGGCGGCATGGTCTGCGACGGCGTCACGTGCAGGGGTCACCTGCGGCGCTGGCGCCCAATTGCTGGCCATGAACGCCTTGAAGGCATCGGATGTGGGCCGCTGGGAGCGGTTGTTGACGCGCTCCTCCAGCGGCTGGGAGGCTGTGGTTTCACCGTTTTGGGTGTTATCTGCATCGTTCACCGTCCAATAGTCCCATCAAGGCCGATACTAGGCCAGCGGCGCAACGGTCCAAGCCGTCCCTGATCAAATAGGCTTGGAAAGTGAAGATCGACCTGCACGCGCACTCCAATGTTTCCGACGGGACCGAGGCTCCCGCGGGAGTGATCGCTTCTGCATCAGCTGCGGGTCTGGATGTGGTGGCCTTGACCGACCACGATTCCACTGACGGATGGGAGCAGGCCTCCGTCGCGGCCCTCGAATTCGGGGTGGCTTTCGTGCCGGGGATAGAGATCTCGTGCCGCACCCGGGAAGGGATCAGCGTCCATCTCCTGAGCTACCTCCACGATCCCGGACACCCCGGCCTGCTCGAGGAAATCACCAAAGCGAAAGACGCGAGGCTCACCCGCGCCAAACGCATGGTCACGCTTTTGGCCGAGGATTACCCCTTGAGCTGGGACGATGTCATCCATCATGTCGCTCCCGGAGCCACTGTGGGCCGGCCCCACATCGCCGACGCCCTCGTGGCGGCCGGTGCGGTGGCGAGCCGCTCCGAGGCGTTCACCGCGATCCTGACTTCGCACTCGCGCTATTTCGTGCAGCACTACGCACCGGACCCGGCGCTCGCCGTCGAGCTTGTCCGGTCGGCGGGCGGTGTTCCCGTCTTCGCGCATCCGGTGGCCTCGGCCCGCGGCCGGGTGGTCGGGGAACGGACTTATCGGGAAATGATCGACGCCGGCCTCCTGGGCCTGGAAGTGGAGCACCGCGACAATCCCGAGGAAGGCCGTGTGTTCCTGCGGCGCCTGGCTGCCGAACACGGGTTGTTCATGACCGGTTCGTCCGACTACCACGGAACCGGCAAACCCAATCTGCTCGGCGAGAACCTGACGTCCCCCGATGTCCTGGCCCGCATCGAGGAACTGGGCACCGGTAGTTCGGTGGTCCGTTAGACGGGGTAGAAAATGGCCTTGCCGTCCAGGCGCTTCCGCATCACTTCGATCGCCGGGGCGTTCTGGTCGACGCAGACGAACCTGCGCTCGAGTTTCGCCGCGACCGAGCCGAGCGTGCCAGAGCCTGCAAAGAAGTCGAGGCACCAGTCTCCTGGCCGGCTGGACGCGGTGACGATCCGCCGGACCAGGCCTTCCGGCTTTTGCGTCGGGTAGCCGGTCTTTTCCCTGCCCGTCGGGGAGACAATGGTGTGCCACCAAACGTCCGTGGGAAGCTTCCCGAGTTCCCGCTTGGCCGGCGTCACGAGGCCCGGCGCCATATACGGCTCACGGTCAACCTCGGCGTTGTCGAAGTGGTACTTGGCGGGGTTCTTGACGTACACGAGGATGTTGTCGTGCTTGGTGGGCCAGCGGTTCTTGGCGCGTGCGCCGTAGTCGTAGGCCCAGATGATCTCGTTCAGGAAACACTCGCGGCCGAAGATCGAGTCCAGCATGACTTTGGCGTAGTGCACTTCGCGGTAGTCCAGATGCAGGTACAGGGTGCCGTCGTCGGCGAGCAGTCGCCAGGCCTCCACGAGCCGGGGTTCCAGGAAGGACCAGTAGTCGCTGAAGGCGTCGTCGTAGCTGTGCAGGGCGCCCTTGATGGTGTCATAGGAGCGGCCCTTGAAGCCGACGCGGTCGCCGTCGCCGTCGGCGTTGCGGACCATGCGCGTTTCCTGGCGGCTCTGGACCCGGCCCGTATTGAAGGGCGGGTCCACGTAAATCAGTGTGAAGGCGCCGTCCGGCAGCGTCGGGAGGAAATCCGCGTTGTCCGCGTGAACCACCAGATTGCTGCCGTCCGGCGCCCAAACAATGTCAGTCATTGAGGCCGTTAAGCCTCGGTGCTCTCGCCGGATGCACCGGAAGCGGACACCACTTCGCCGTTGCGGCGGCGGGTGCGGGAACGGCGTGCGCGGGAAGGTTTGTCCGCGCCATCGGCGGACTGCGGCTCGGCAGACTGGGCCGTTGCCTCGGCGGGGGCTGCTTCGCCTTCGGAAGTACGACGGCGGCGGGTGCGGTTGCGTCCGCCCTCACCGTCTCCTTCGCGGGACGGAGCATCGCTGGACTTGGGACCGCGGCGTGCACCTTCACGGCCACCATCACGCCCGGCGTCGCGTCCCGTGCGTCCACGCCCGGAATCGCCGCCGGAACGGGAGTTCTTCTTGCCGGTCTCGCCCAGGTCTTCCAGGACCTCGGCGTCGACGCCTGCGAGGGTGCGCTTGTCGCGGGGCAGGCGGCCCTTTGTGCCCGCGGGGATGTCCAGCTCCTCGAAAAGGTGCGGCGACGAGGAGTAGGTTTCCACCGGCTCCGGATAGCTCAGGCCCAGCGCCTTGTTGATCAGGCCCCAGCGCGGCATGTCGTCCCAATCGACGAACGTCACGGCCGTGCCCTTGTTGCCTGCGCGGCCGGTGCGGCCAACGCGGTGCAAGTAGATCTTTTCGTCTTCGACGCACTGGTAGTTGATCACGTGCGTGACGTCATCGACGTCGATGCCGCGGGCGGCGACGTCGGTGGCCACGAGGACGTCCACCTTGTTGTTGCGGAAGGCGCGGAGTGCCTGCTCGCGGGCGCCCTGGCCCAGGTCACCGTGGATGGCGGCGGCTGCGAAGCCGCGGTCCACGAGTTCCTCGGCAACCTTGGCTGCGGTGCGCTTCGTCTTGGTGAAGATGATGGTCCGGCCGCGGCCGCGGGCCTGCAGAATGCGGGCGACGACCTCGACCTTGTCCATGCTGTGGGCACGGTAGATGAGCTGCCGGATGTCGCGCTTGGTCAGGCCTTCGTCGTCCGGGTCGGCGGCACGGATGTGCGTGGGCTGCGTCATGTAACGGCGCGCCATGGCGATGACCGGGCCAGGCATGGTGGCCGAGAAGAGCAGGGTCTGGCGGACGGCGGGTGTGCCGGCAATCAGGGTCTCGACGTCCGGAAGGAAGCCGAGGTCAAGCATCTCGTCTGCTTCGTCGAGAATCACCATGCGAACGTTCTTGAGGTTCAGATGCTTCTGCTTGTAGAGGTCGATCAAACGGCCGGGCGTGCCGACAACAACCTCGACGCCCTTTTGCAGGGCCTCGATCTGGGGCTCGTAAGCGCGGCCGCCATAGATGGTGGCGATGCGGGCGTTGCGCTTCCGGGACGCCGTCTGGAGGTCGTTGGCCACCTGAACGGCGAGTTCGCGGGTAGGAACAATCACGAGGGCCTGGGGTGCACCCGGGACAGCGAGCTTGTCGTGGCCGGCGTCGTCTGGTCCGACGACGCGCTGCAGCGCCGGAATGCCGAAGCCGAGGGTCTTTCCGGTACCGGTCTTGGCCTGGCCGATGATGTCGTGACCGCCCAGGGCAACCGGGAGGGTCATGGACTGGATGGGGAACGGGTGGGTGATTCCGGCGTCGGCGAGGGATTCAACGATGTCGGCGCGGACGTTGTAGTCGGCGAAGGTTTTTTCTGCGATCTCGTGGGGTGTTTCGTCCGAGGAAATGGTTTCCTCGGGTTCGATCGTTTCGGTTCCGTCTGTCAGAACTTCATGGGTGTGCAATTCACTCACAGTGGAGTTTTCCTTATTCATTTGGGCTGCGCTGCGTGCTCAACGGTTGTGGCAGGGCCGTTCCGGAGCACGGATGGGCGCAAGCAAATCCAGTGGAAGCCGATCGCGGGCTATCTAAATACTGGCACTGGGGACCAGCTGGTGTATCTCAAGATCGCGTAGGGGCGGGCTTGTTGATGTCAAAAAATTAACTGAATCAACGACCGGGCATCCATTACTACTCACCCAGTCTAGCGTCTGGGGGCGATAATCCCCGGATCGCGGCCCCGGCCCTGCGGACGGAGCGCGCTACGGGAGCAGTTCGAAGGTGATTTGGCGGGTGGCAATGTCCGCGTCGAGCAGTTTCACGCGGACTTTCGTGCCCGACTCCATTTCGCCGTCGCAACGAGCGGTGACCGCGGGCTCGGCGATCTGGACGATGCCGTAGGGACCGTGCGGGGCTCCGTTCCCATTGCCATTACCGTTGTTGCCGTTGGTGCTGTTTCCGTTGCCGTTTCCGTTGTTCTTGGCGGGTTTCGATCCGGAAATCACCACGGCGTCGAATTCCTGTCCGATGTGGTTGACCAGGAGTGCTGCCTCCACGGTGTCCAGTGCCAGGCGCTCCATTTTGGCGGCGAGCTGGTCGGAAGACGCCATGATCTCGGGCAGGCTCGGCAAAGCATCCCGGGCCCACGCAGGGATCTCTGTTCCATTGCTCAGAGCTTCGCAGATGACCAGCACAAAACGATCGACAAGTCGGCGCAGCGGCGCGGTGGTGTGGGCATACGGTGCCCCGATGGCTGACTGCATGACGCTGCCCGGTACCTCGCCGTCGAAAGGCGTGTAGCCGGCACCACGGAAGAGCAGCCCCGCGGAATGGAGGATGGCGAGTTGCCGGGGGTCCTTCGCGTCGAGGGTGCGCAGGTACTCGCCGTAGCTGGTCCCCGCGGTCCAGGGCTTGCCGAGTGCCCCCGTTTGCCGTTTGAAATGGAGCAGCGAGCGCTCATCGGGAGCGGGCATGGTGCGCAGGATCCCCACTTTGCCGTCGAGCATCAACTGTGCGGCGGCCATCCCGGTCAGGAGCGAAATCTGGGCGTTCCAGTCCTCCACCGGGAGCGAGGGAGCTGCGACGATCCTGTACCCCTCGCCGCCGGGCAGTTGGACGATTTCCTGCTCAGGCATGTTCAGGCTCGCTCCGCCGCGGCGGCGTTCGAGTTCCACCCGCTTGAGCCCGACCTCCTTGAGCAGCTCCAGGACGGGATCAGCCGTTCCGGAATCGATCTCCGCCTGCACGCCCTTGTAGTTGAGTTTGGCGCGGCTCCGTACGCTTGCCCGACGGACGGAGACGGTGCGGAACTCCGCCTCGGCATCGAGTTCGAAGTCCCACACGAACGCGCCGCACGTCTGGCCGGCCAGCAGGCTTCCGGCATGCTCGCTGATGATCTCGGGGTGCAACGGTATGCGGCCATCCGGGGCGTAGTACGTTTGCCCGCGGTGGCGGGTCTCGGCGTCGAGCGCTCCTCCCGGGGGCACAAAGGAGGGCACATCGGAGATGGCGTAGAGAACCCTGTAACCATCCCCGGACCGGTCAATGAAGAGGGCCTGGTCGAGATCCGTGGAAGAGGCCGGGTCGATCGTGATGAACGGAACGTCCGTGAGATCCTGCGCCGGCAGGGTGTGTCCGGAAACCGCGGCTTCAGCGTCGCGCAGCGCTTCAATGGGATAACCTGCGGGCAGCTCGAGTTCAGTCCGAAGCGCCGCCAGCGCTTCCGCGAGGTGGTTCGACGTTTCACTGACATTCGGGGCTACCCGCTGATGTGACACGAAAATCAGGGTAACTCCAAAATCTTCCGGCGTCTCGCTAGGCCGCCGCTGCGTCCAAGGCAGCCAGAAGGGCCTGGGCTGCCGCCGTCGGATCCTGTGCTTCGGTAATGGCTCGCACCACAACGACACGGCTTGCGCCGGCCTGCACCACCTCTTCCACGTTGCTGAGATCGATGCCGCCGATAGCAAACCAGGGGAGCACAACACCGCCGACGGTCTCTTCGTCTGCCTGCTTCACCGCGTTGGCGGCGTACTTCACCAGATCGAGCCCGACGGCGGAGCGTCCCGGCTTGGTGGGGGTGGCCCAGACCGGCCCGACGCAGAAGTAGTCCAGTCCGCTGCGGCTGGGTGACGCGGCGATGGCTGCGTCAATTTGTTCCGGCGTGTGCGTGGAGAGACCGATGATAGTGCGGTCGTGGAGCAGTTTCCGGGCCGAGCGCAGCGGAATGTCCTTTTGGCCGATATGGAACACCGGTGCGCCGGAGAGGGATGCTACGTCCGCGCGGTCGTTGACTGCCCAGAGACGGCCGTGACGATGCGCCACGGATTGCAGGATTTCCAGGAGCTCCAGTTCCTCAGCCGCCTCAATTGTCTTGTCACGCAGCTGGATGATGTCCACGCCGCCCTCGAATGCGGCATCGACAAATTGCTCAAAATCACCCTGTTGCTTGCGGGCGTCGGTGCAGAGGTACAGGCGGGCGGTGGTGTGGACATCGTGCTGGGTCATGGAAACAGAGTAGTTCCTCTAAACTGGGCTGGTACCGCGGGAGCCGCGGCGGCAGTCACAATCGCCGCGCGGCTGAGAGGGCTTCAGCGCCGACCGCTTGACCTGATCCGGCTAGTACCGGCGTAGGGAAGGACCCCATGGACGAAGTAAACACCCAGCACGGACCCCTGCACGCGGATGTGGCGGTGATCGGAGGCGGTGTCATTGGCCTCGGGATCGCGTGGGAAGCCCGCAGGTCCGGCCGCTCGGTTGCCCTGATCGATCCCGCGCCGGCCAGCGGCGCCACCTTCGCGGCGGCGGGTATGTTGGCGCCCGTCAGCGAACTGCACTACCAGGAAGAGGACCTCCTGGAGCTCATGCTCGAATCGTCGGCGTTGTGGCCGGACTTCGAACGCAATGTGACCGGCTCAAGCACCGGACGCAGCACGGGTTACCGCACGACGCCGACCCTCGCCGTCGGCGCGGACGCTGCGGACCGCCAGGCGCTCGCCGATCTCAGGGATGTCCAGCTGGCCAACGGCCTGGTGGTGGAATCCGTGCCGTTGCGCGAGGCACGGGAGCGTGAGCCGCTGCTGAGCCCGCAGATTTCCTGTGCCTTCGACATCCCGGGCGACCACCAAGTGGATCCGCGCCGGCTTTCGGCCGCGATTCTCGGCGCGCTGGCAGACCACCAGCCCGGCGATTCCAGTTGGATTCCGGGGGCCGAAGGCGGTTTTGCGGTCCAGGACACCGCGGCGGGCCTCCTGTGGGAGGACGGGCGCGTCGTCGGGGCTGTGCTGGATTCAGGAATCGAAGTGCTCGCCACGGAAACAGTGGTTGCAAACGGACTGGATGCCGCCCGCTTGAACGGCCTGCCGGATGGGTTGTCGCTCCCGTTGCGTCCGGTGTATGGCGACATACTGCGGTTGCGCGTCCCGGGCCACCTGCAACCCCTGGTCACCGCCACGGTCCGTGGAATGGTGCGCGGAGTGCCCGTCTACATCGTGCCCCGCGACGACGGGACCGTGGTGATCGGTGCGACGCAACGTGAAGACGGCTTGTCGGCGTCGGGGGGATCGGCCAACCCGGTGTCGGCCGGCGGCGTGTACCAATTGCTCCGCGACGCCCAGGTACTGGTTCCGGCCGTGGCCGAACTGGAACTCCTGGAAGCAACTGCCCGAGCGCGTCCAGGCACTCCGGACAATGCACCGCTGTTGGGCCGTGTGGAACGTCGCGAAAGCGAAGGAACCGTGCCGGGCCTTATCGTGGCCAGCGGCTTCTTCCGCCACGGCGTGCTCCTCACCCCGGCTGCGGCGAAAATCTGCGTCGGACTCATCGATGGCGCCGTCGATCCCCGGTGGAACAAATTCCGCCCGGACCGCTTCTCCCGCCCGCTTTCAGTAGCACGGGCCTCAACGGACGGCCCATCGGCCGATACCTCATATCCCCTTCCGAAGGACCACGCATGAACATCAAATTGAACGGCGCAGACCACACGTTGAGCGACGACGCGTCCGTGACCACCCTCGTCAGCCACATCACCGGAAGGGTTGTGGACTCCAGAGGCCAGGCGGCCGACGGACGCAAGATCGGCGTCGCCGTCGCACGCAATTCCGAAGTGGTGCCGCGCAGCCAGTGGGCTGCCACCGCGCTCGCAGAGGGCGACGAACTCGAAATCGTTACCGCAGTACAGGGAGGCTGAACCATGACCGCAGGAAGCACTCAAGCAGCAACCACCCGAACCGACGCCCTGGTGATCGACGGTGTTGAGTTCGGCTCGCGCCTCATCATGGGGACCGGCGGAGCCCCGAGCCTGGACGGCCTGGGGGCAGCCTTACTGGCCTCCGGCACCGAACTCACCACCGTCGCCATGCGGAGGTACTCGCCGACGGAAACAGGTTCGCTGTTCCAGTTGCTCGTGGACCATGGCATCCGTGTCCTGCCCAACACGGCCGGCTGTTTTACCGCCAAGGACGCTGTCATGACAGCCGAGCTTGCCCGTGAGGCGTTGGAAACGGATTGGGTGAAGCTCGAGGTCATCGCCGACGAACAGACGCTGCTGCCTGACGCCGTGGAGTTGGTGGATGCGACGGAGAAGCTGGTGGACCGCGGCTTCAAGGTCTTCGCCTACACCAACGACGACCCCGTGCTGGCGCTTCGACTGGAAAACCTCGGAGCAACAGCGGTGATGCCCTTGGGCGCGCCTATCGGCACCGGTCTGGGCATCCTGAATCCCCACAACATCGAGCTGATTGTGTCCCGCGCTTCGGTCCCGGTAGTACTCGACGCCGGAATCGGCACCGCGTCCGACGCAGCACTCGCCATGGAGCTCGGTTGCGACGCCGTGCTGCTGGCCACCGCGGTGACCCGTGCGCAGAACCCGGTGCAGATGGGCGAGGCCTTCAAACACGCGGTCATCGCCGGTAGGCTGGCGAAGCAGGCGGGCCGCATCCCGCGCCGGGAACACGCCCTGGCGTCCTCGGCGATGGAGGGCCGGGCCGAGTTCCTCTAGCGGCCTATGTTGGCCGCTCCGGGGATTCCTGCGAATTCCACGTCAGCGAAGGAGCCCAGATGGCCGGCAAAGATGACATCCTCACCAGGTCCGCGATCGACGACGCCCTGGCGGAGCTGCCGGACTGGCGGTACCGCCTGGGCGGCCTCGCCACCGTCTACAAATGCCCGACGTCGGCTGCCGCACTGGAGCTGATTGCCGCCGTCGGGCGCATCGCCGAGCAGCAGAACCACCACCCGGACCTCGACTGGCGGTACAACCGGGTGTTCATCCGGTACACCTCCCATGACGCCGGGAGCGCTGTGACCCAACGCGACATCCGGGCGGCCACGAGCGCCGGCGAAGCAGCCGCGGAAGCCGGGGCAGCGGCCGAACCGGGGCTCTATCGGACGGTTGAAGTCGGAATCGACACCCCGGATCCGGACGGGATCTCGGAAGTCTGGAGGGTGGCGCTCGGCTACCGCAAAGACCGCTTCGGAAACCTCGAAGATCCCTACGGGCGTGGGCCCAGGGTGTGGTTCCAAACAACTGAGACACCCAATCCGCATCGGATCCACCTGGATGTGCACCGAAGCCAAGCCGAATCCGGACCCGTTATGGAGAAAACGGCGGCAACCGGTGCGTTAATGGACCGTGACCACGCACCCCAACGGGTGGTGGTCACGGATTCACAAGGAAACAGGTTGTGCCTCTGCACAGAAGCGGGTGACACCCAGGTTTATCCGCGACACGCAAACAGCTAGGTGACGCCCGGATATGAGTGTCGATGGCCTGTTTGAGTGTCGCCGGCCCGTTCGCGCAGCGCAAGCTAGAGTCGCAGGGCCGCGGTCAGCTGGGCGGTGTTGTGCCGCGTCCGATGGCGGCCCAGGAAGTAGGAGACCACCGCGGCCCCCACGGTACCCAGAATGATGGGCAGAACCCACGGGATCCACGTCACGCCAGGCTGGTAGCCAAAGCCAAGTTGGATGAAGATCATCCAACTCAGCATGGCGACAGCGACGGAAACGCCGGCGGGCAGGGTTATTCCGTACGTGCCACGGTGTTTGTCAGTTCCCCAGACGATGAAGCCTGAGGCGATGGTGGCTAGCGCCACGATGACAAGTGAGAGCATGCGGACTCCTGGCTCGCTGGTGTTCTTGCGTATTGCTTAGAGAGCGCCGAATCCGACCCGGCGTACTTCCTCGGCGCCGATCTCCACGTATCCGAGGACGTTGCCGGGAACGATGACCTGGCGGCCCTTTTCATCGGTCAGACGCAGGTCCGTGCCATTGGCAATGGCCTCGCTCACGATCTTGGCAACAGCCTCGGCATCGAGAGCGGACTCAAGCGCGATCTCACGGCCAACATTCTGAATGCCGATCTTTACTTCCACAGCGGGGCCTCCCAGCCAATCAAGAAATTACTCAGTCTTCTATTTGTAGTCTAGGACTCTTTCGGGAAGCGACTGATTCCGCGCCAAGCTAAACGGTAGATCAGATCGCTGGCGACATCGAGGTCCAAATCGCCGTCAGTTTCGAGCCAATACCGGGCGCTGACCTGCGCCATTCCGGCCAGGCCGCGGCCCAGCAGCTGGGCCTCCAGCGGGGGCAGCTTGGTGTCTTCGGCGATGACCTTGGCGACGGCGTCGGCGAAGGTGCGGTTGAAAGTCTCCAGTCGGGAGCTGACGTCCGGGTCATTGATGAGATCGGATTCGAAGACGAGCCGGTGAGCTTGGTCATCGCCCGCGATGAAACGGTAGTAGGCACGCATGACGGCCTGGACGCGTTCCTTGTTGTCCGACGTCGAATTCAGCGCCGTGAGCATCTGGTCCGTGAGCATGGCCAGGTGGCTGTCGAGGAGTGCCATGTAAAGCTCCCGCTTGGACGGGAAGTGTTGGTACAGCACCGGCTTGCTGACATGGGCGGTCTCGGCGATTTCGTCCATCGCAGCACCATGGAAGCCGTTGGCAACGAAGACTTCCAAGGCAGCGTTCAGGAGCTGGGCCCGGCGCTCATCGCGTGGCAGCCTCGCCGAGCGTGGCGAAACGGTCCGATCTTGCCTGACCTGCGCCTCCTGTTTGATACGTGCAATCTCAGCCACTTGTCTGCCGCCTTTCCTTTGCAGTTATGACCACAATACTGCGCAGTAATATGACCGGGCGGCAGCGGCAGGCATACTTTGGAGTATGGCCACTATATTTGCTGCCCAAACGTTGCCGTCTTCGCTGCCGCCACTCGTGGAACCGGCCGCGGAGCTGACCACCGAAGAGGTGGAACGGTACTCGCGCCACCTCATTATTCCCGAAATCGGAGCGGCCGGTCAGCGCCGGCTCAAGAACGCGAAAGTCCTCGTGATCGGGGCCGGCGGACTGGGCTCTCCGGCGTTGCTGTACCTGGCCGCCGCCGGGGTAGGGACGCTCGGAATTGTGGATGACGACGTCGTCGACCTCAGCAACCTGCAACGCCAGATCATCCACGGCGTGGGCGATGTCGGACGGCCGAAGATCGAATCCGCGCGGGATGCCATCAAAGAACTCAATCCGCTGGTCAACGTACAACTGCATAACGTGCGCCTGGACTCATCCAACGCTTTGGAGATTTTCTCAGGCTACGACCTCATCCTGGATGGCGCAGACAATTTCGCCACCCGATACCTGGTCAACGATGCTGCCGCGATTCTCGGCAAACCATACGTCTGGGGATCCATTTTCCGCTTCGACGGCCAGGTCAGCGTGTTCTGGGAGAAGCACGGCCCCAGCTACCGCGATCTCTATCCCGAAGCCCCTCCCGCCGGCTCGGTCCCGTCCTGCGGCGAAGGCGGCGTGTTCGGCATGCTGTGCGCTGCTGTCGGCTCGCTCATGGTGACGGAGGCAGTCAAGCTGATCACCGGCGTCGGGCGCTCCATGCTGGGACGCGTGGCGCTCTTTGACGCGCTCGGCGGCAGCTGGCGCGAAATCAAGGTTTCGAAAGACCCGGAGGCCGAGCCGATCACCGAATTGACCGACTACGAAGCTTTTTGTGGCATCGCTCCGGCCCCCGCAGGCGACTCGGTTCGGACCGTCACGGCCACCGAACTTTCCGGGATGCTCGAGGCCCGCGCGGCGGGGGAACGCGACTTTGAACTGGTGGATGTCCGCGAGATCGGTGAACACGAGATTGTGAACATCGACGGTTCGGTGCTCATCCCGCAGGGACGCATCCTGGCGGGAGAGGCCTGGACGGAACTGCCGCAGGACAAAGAGATCGTGTTCCACTGCAAGGGCGGCACCCGTTCCGCTGCGGTGCTCGCCGCGGCACAACGCGCCGGCTACACCCGGGTCAGCCACCTCGACGGCGGGATCCTTGCGTGGGTGCGCGACGTCGAGCCGGGCAAACCGGTCTACTGAACCCACTGTGCCGTTGAACACGAAAGGTCCCGATATGAGCGAGGAATCCATGGCCACACCGCAACACCCCATCGGATCGGGTTTCGGCCATGGCTCCACGGCATCGGACGTTGTGGCGGGAGTGGACCTCCGCGGTAAGTCAGCGATTGTCACGGGTGGCTATTCCGGGCTTGGCCTGGAAACGGTGAGGGCCTTGTCCTCCGCCGGAGCCAGGGTCACGGTTCCAGCCCGCCGTCCCGAACACGCCAAGGAAGTCCTCGCCGCGGCCGGCCTGGCACCGGAGCAAGTGACCGTGGAAGCCTTGGATCTGGCCGATCAGGAAGCTGTGAAGGATTTCGCGCCGCGCTTCCTGGCGTCGAACACTACGCTGGACATCCTGATCAACAACGCCGCCATCATGGCGAGCCCGGAACAGCGCGTGGGTCCGGGCTGGGAATCCCAGTTCGCCACCAACCACTTGGGCCACTTCACGCTTCTCAACACGTTGTGGCCCGCGCTGGCGGCTGCTGGTTCGGCCCGCGTTGTCTCCTTGTCCTCCACGGGACACAAACTCTCGCCGATCCGTTTTGAGGACATCAATTTCGAGAACGGCTACGATAAATGGAAGGCCTACGGTCAGGCAAAGACGGCCAACGCGCTGTTCGCCGTAGAGCTGGACCGTCTGGGCCGCTCCTCTGGGGTGCGGGCCTTCGCGGTCCATCCCGGCGGCATCATGACCGAGCTCCAGCGCTATCTGCCCCGCGAAGAGATGGTCGCCGCGGGCTGGATGGACGACGAGGGCAACGTCAGGGAGGGTTTCAAGACTCCGGAGCAGGGAGCCGCCACGTCCACGTGGGCAGCCACGTCCCCGGCCCTGGCTGGCATGGGCGGGGTGTATTGCGAAGACTGCGATATCGCCAAGCCCACGGACCCGGCCTCGCCGCTCGCCCGGTACCAGGGTGTGGATGCGCACGCAGTGGATCCGGAAGCCGCAACAAAGCTGTGGGCTGTGTCTGCCGAAATGACGGGCGTCAACGCCTTCGCCTAGGATTCGCGAGCCTCCCACAGCGGGACATGCTCATTCTTGGTCATTGTTGCTGGACATAATCTTGTTATGTCCAGTTCTGGTGATCAGGGCAGGGCATGCTCTGCGTGGAGCGAACCAGGACAGCAATTCTCGAACCGGCACAAAGGGACTCGAACCACCACAAAGGGACATGCTCATTCTTGGTTGTTGTTGCTGGACATAATCCTGTCATGTCCAGTCCTGGTGATCAGGGGAGGGCATGCTCTGCGTGGAGCGAACCAGGACAGCGATTCTCGAACTACCGCCACAAGGGACATGCTCATTCTTGGTCATTGTTGCTGGACATAATCCTGTCATGTCCAGTCCTGGTGATCAGGGGAGGGCATGCTCTGCGTGGAGCGAACCAGGACAGCGATTCTCGAACTACCGCCACAAGGGACATGCTCATTCTTGGTCATTGCCACTGGACATAATCCTGTCATGTCCAGTCCTGGTGATCAGGGGAGGGCATGCTCTGAGTGAGTTCGAGCGTGGACAACGCCACCCGGGGGCGGGCAATGGCCGCGTGGGCTAGGCGCTTTCAGCCTGCTGGGATGCCTGTTGGTGGTTGACAGGGCACTCCGCCGCGGGTGACGCAGCCGGCTGCTCAACCTGAATGCCGTACAAGGCCTCAAGGGCGGCCACGTAATCGTCTTGCTGGCCGTTCGCGGCGAGTTCGCGTGCGCGCACGGTGGGGATGTGGAGCAATTGCTTGACCATGCGGCGGAGCGCGAACTCGACCTCTTCTGCCGCAGCGGTGCAGCCGTGCCGGGCCCGGACTTTCTCCATCTCGGCGTCGAGCACGTTCATGGTGTGGCGGCGCAGCGCCACAATGGCCGAATCCACGGACCGGGCTTCGCGCTCTTGCTCGAAGGCCTCTGCCGCACCGGAAACAATAGTGCTCGCTTGTGCCAGCGACTCCGCTTGTTCCTGAGGTGCTGCGAGCCGCACGGATTCGAGCGTCAGGAGCTCGACGCCGTCGAGCTCGCCCACCGCGGGGTCGAAGTCGTGGGTGAGCGCGAGGTCGATCGCTATGAGTGTCTGTGTGGACAAAGCGCGGACCTTGGCAAGCTCTTCGGCCTCAACACGGGTGTCCGATCCGCTGCAACCGATCATGACATCGGCGGCAGCGACGGCGGCGGGAAGGGTTTCGGCGTCGAGCGCGGTTCCGCCGCGGGTCGCCGCGAAAGCCTCGGCGCGGCCGGAAGACGAGTAAACGCAGACGTCGGTGCAGCCGCGATCGCGAAGCAGCGACAAAGTGGCCCCGGCGTAGGCCCCGGTCCCGAAGACAACTACCTTCTTGGTGCTCCAGTCGGCATTCTCGGAGAGGTCGGTGGCGAGGTCCAGGGCAACTGAAACGATGGACAGGCCGCGCGAACCGAGGGCGGTCTGGGCCCCGACGTCCTTGGCCGTCTTGGAAGCGGCCTGGAACAAGCGGACCAGCCCGGAACTCGCTGTTCCTTCGTGCTGGGCAGTGATGAGGGCGCGGCGCACTTGGCCGGCGATTTCACGTTCGCCGACGACGGCGGAGTCCAGTCCGGCGCTGACTGCGAAGAGGTGCCTGCTGACCTCAGGGCCGGTGCGGGTGCTGAAGGCGCGCGAAACGAGTTGCTCGTTGAGTCCGCTCAAGCCACTGATCTGCGTGACGAGCGCCGAGCGGGCAGCCTCAAGGTTCTCGACATGGGGCGTTTCGCCGTAGATTTCGTAGCGGTTGCAGGTGGCCAGGACCACGGCGCCGGAAACAAGTTGGGAATCGGCCAGAGCGGACGAGGCAACCTCGGATGAACCGTTGCTCAACTGAGCGACGGTCTCAAGATCGATGTCGGCGTGTGTAGCCACCAATGAGAAAAGAACCACAGCAAAGCAATCATAGCTTTTTCGGTGCCATGTAGAACAACGCACGCCAGTGGTTCTCCGCACTGACCGGAGTGACGCCCGTCACCTTGGATGGTGCGGGACAGGCTGTCGTTATCTTTTGATCCCGATCTTCGGCACAATCGAAGGCATGACTTCCAGTTCCGCACTGCCTCATTCTGTGTCGGCCAACGGCGTTTCCGGCACCGCCGCCTCAAGCCTTGATGCAAGCCACCCGCTCATGGATGGCCGCACCGCAGACTCCCCGCTGATCCAGGCGTATCGCGGAGGCAAGCCGTCCCGCCGTCCGGTGTGGTTCATGCGCCAGGCCGGCCGCTCGTTGCCGGAGTACCTCAAAGTCCGTGAAGGCGTGGCGATGCTGGACTCCTGCCTGCGTCCCGAGCTCGCCTCCGAGATCACCTTGCAGCCGGTCCGCCGCCACGACGTTGATGCAGCCATCTTCTTCTCCGACATCGTCATCCCCCTCAAGCTGGCAGGTGTCGGCGTGGACATCGTCCCCGGCGTCGGTCCTGTCCTGGACAAGCCAGTCCGCACCGCGGCCGACGTGGCCGCCCTGCCGCAGCTGACGTGGGAGGCCCTCGAGCCGATCCGCGAGGCCGTACGCCTGACCGTGGCAGAGCTCGGCACCACGCCCCTGATCGGCTTCGCCGGTGCGCCGTTCACGCTCGCCGCGTACATGGTGGAAGGCAAGCCCTCCCGCGACCACCTCGGTCCGCGCACCATGATGCACGCCGATCCGGAAACCTGGACCGCCCTGGCCAACTGGGCAGCCGACGCCTCCGGCATGTTCCTGCGCGCCCAACTGGAAGCAGGCGCCTCTGCAGGGCAACTGTTCGACTCCTGGGCCGGTTCCCTTGGCCTGGCCGACTACGCCAAGTACGTCGCTCCCGCCTCGACCCGCGCCCTTGACCACGTCCGCCACCTCGGCGCGCCGCTGGTCCACTTCGGTACGGGAACGTCCGAGTTGCTCGTCGCGATGCGCGACGTCGGCGTGGACGTCGTAGGGGTGGACTACCGGCTGCCGCTTGACGAGGCAAACCGGCGACTGGGCGGCACCGTGCCCCTGCAGGGCAACATTGACCCCGCGCTGCTTTCCGCGCCGTGGGAGGTCCTGGAAGCCCATGTCCGCGAGGTGATCGCCGCCGGTTCCGCAGCCCCGGGCCACGTCCTGAACCTCGGCCACGGCGTGCCTCCGGAGACGGACCCCGCCGTCCTGACCCGGGTAGTGGAACTCATCCACTCGATCCCGGCAGGGTAGCGGGCATGCGCGGGACACGTGCACAGCCCGAACACGCACTTTCCGAAGATTCAGCTGCTAGGTTGACGGCCGTCGTCGTGGGCGGCGGCATTTCCGGCCTGCTCGCCGCCCGGGGACTGGCCAAGGCCGGGCTCACTGTCACAGTGCTCGAAGCGGGCAACGCGTGGGGCGGTTGCGTGGGAAGCCACACTGTTGGCGGCCTTGAGCTGGACAGCGGAGCAGAGTCCTTTGCCACGCGCTCCACCGCTGTGGCCGATCTCGCCCGCGATCTCGGGCTCGGCGGCAACATCGTGGCGCCCCATCCTGGAGGTGCCTGGGTGCAGTTGCCAGACGGCCCGCAGGAACTGCCCAAGACCGGAGTGCTCGGAATTCCGGCGAATCCCTGGGACCCCGAGGTCCGCCGTTCCTTGGGCTTCGCCGGCTCTTTGCGCGCCTCGCTTGACCGCTACCTGCCTGCCTCAGTGGGCACCTCGGCCGAGGTCACGAGTGTCTCCTCGCTGGTCCGGGCACGGATGGGCAAGCGGGTCCTCGAACGACTCGTGGCACCCGTCGTCGGGGGAGTGCACTCCGCCGATCCCGGACTGCTCGACGTCGACATGGTGGCCCCCGGACTGCGTGCAGCACTGCGCCAGCACGGTTCGTTGGCCGCGGCGGTGTCCAGCCAGCGCAAGGCCGCTTCGGGGTCGGCCGCTTCGGGGTCGGCCGCTTCGGGCGAAAACGGAAGCGGGACGGCGAAGGCCGGATCCGCCGTCGGCGGCTTGAAAGGCGGAATAAACACCTTGGTCTCCGCCCTCGTGGCGGAGCTGCGTTCGCGGGGCGTCTCCCTTGTTTCCGGTGCCCGGGTGGATTCGATCACCCGCACTGAAAGCGGCTGGCAGGCCACTGCGGCGGGCACAACGTACGACGCCGGACGGCTCGTCGTGGCACTCGACGGTCCCGCCGCCGTCGGGCTGCTGGAGGGGGCATTTCCGGAGCTGTCCGCGCTGCGTCCCGCCGCGGGCCCCTTGGTAAGCCTCGTGACCCTGGTGGTGGACGTGCCCGAACTGGACCGCCGTCCCCGCGGCACCGGCATTCTCGTCGCTCCTCAAACCGAGGGGATCGACGCGAAAGCGCTCACGCATGCCACGGCAAAGTGGGACTGGCTGGCGGAAGAAGCCGGACCCGGCACGCACGTGCTGCGCCTGTCCTATGGGCGGGGCGAGGAAACGGACACCCCTGAATCGGCGGCCGCGCTGGATGACAGTGCACTGTTTGAGGCTGCGCTCCGCGACGCCTCGACCTTGCTGACGGTGCCGATCGTCCGCGAAGACGTGCTCGATTGGGACGTTGTCCGTTGGGCGGGCGCGTTGCCGTTCGCCGCCGTCGGTCATAAACAGCGCGTTGCCGAGGTGCGCCGCATCTGCTCCGAAGCCGAGGGTCTGTCGGTTGTGGGCGGCTGGCTCGCCGGAAACGGCCTGGCTGCAGTGGTTGCGGACACTTCTGCACAGATCGACGCAGGTTTGTGAAATGCACCACTTCTACGCCTTGTAGAAGTGGTGCATTTCGACTTAGCGCCATCCACGGGGCAGACTTGTACCATGAGCCACACTTCTGTCGAATCTGTCACTAAAACTGCCGAATCCGAAGAGCAGTTCTTTACGCTGTGGACCGTGTTCAAGCGGTCGGGCGATGTCCTGCGCAGCGCCGATGCTGTCCAGGATTTCGAGCAACTGGCTGCCAAGCTCGCCGAGGACGGGGTGGTCCTCCGCGGAAGCTACGACGTCTCCGCCATGCGTTCCGACGCCGACATCATGGTGTGGCTCCACGGCGCCAAGCCCGAAGCCCTGCAACAGGCCGTCCGTGACATCCGCCGCAGCGCCCTGTTCGCCGGCACCGAGATCGTCTGGTCCGCCATGGGCGTCCACCGCGAAGCCGAATTCGCCAAGAACCACGTTCCCGCCTACGCCCGCGGCGTCGAGCCCAGCACCTGGCTGTGCGTCTACCCGTTCGTGCGCTCCTACGAGTGGTACATCCTGCCGGCCGAAGAGCGTGGAAAGATGCTGCGCGATCACGGCATGCTGGGCCGCGAGTTCCCCCAGGTCATCTCCAACACCGTGTCCTCCTTCGCCTTGGGCGACTGGGAGTGGATCCTCGGCCTGGAAGCACCCGAACTCGTTGACCTGGTCGACCTCATGCGCCACCTGCGGGCCACCGACGCCCGCAACCACGTCCGCGAGGAAATCCCGTTCTACACCGGCCGCCGCATCACCGCAGCGGAGATCGCCGAGGTCCTCGCGTGAGCGGCCGCCACTCCACCGGCCCGGCCAGCCTCACCGAGGTCAATGACGTCACCGAGGCCGGACGCATGGCTCCCAAGGAGTACGACGCCGTCCTCCTCGCCTCTTTCGGCGGGCCCGAAGGCCAGGACGACGTCATTCCCTTCCTGCGCAATGTGACCCGTGGCCGCGGCATCCCGGATGAGCGTCTCGAGGAGGTGTCCCACCACTACCGCGCCTTTGGTGGGATCAGCCCCATCAACCAGCAAAACAGGAACCTCAAGGCCGCCCTCGAGGCAGAGCTTGCATCGCGCGGCATCAGCTTGCCAGTGCTGTGGGGCAACCGCAATTGGGATCCTTATATCCCGCAGACGCTCCAGGAAGCCTACGACGCCGGCCACCGCAAGTTGCTGATGGTCACCACAAGTGTCTACTCCTGTTACTCCAGCTGCCGCCAGTACCGCGAGGACATCGGCATTGCGCTGACGGAGACCGGCCTTGACGGCAAACTCGAGGTGGACAAGGTCCGCCAGTACTTCGACCACCCCGGCTTCGTCGAACCCTTCGTGGAGGGAACGGCTGCAGGACTTGCGGAGGTCAAGGAGAAACTGGCCGCGGCCGGTCTCCAGGACGCTCCGGTCCACATCCTGTTTGCAACGCACTCCATTCCAACCCGCGACGCCGAGGCCGCCGGGCGTTCGGACGCCGAGCCCCGCGAGTTCGAGCAGGACTCGGCTTATGTGGCCCAACACCTGGCCGCCGGCGCCGAGGTTGTTCGGCGGGTTGAATCCGAATCCGGACTCACTGCGCCATGGTCCTTGGTGTACCAGTCCCGTTCGGGCGCACCGAGTGTTCCATGGCTTGAGCCGGACATCAACGATGCCATAGAGGAATTGGCCGGCCAGGGGATCAAAGGCGTCGTGATCGTTCCGCTCGGTTTCGTCTCCGACCACATGGAAGTGGCCTGGGACCTGGACACCGAGGCCTTGGAAACGTGCAAAAACCTCGGCCTCGCCGCCACACGCGTCCCCACCCCGGGAACCCACCGCAAGTTCGTTTCCGGCCTGGTAGACCTCATTTGCGAGCGGACTGTAGCCAACAACATCGCCGATCGCCCCGCCATGACCGGACTGGGCCCGTGGTACGACATCTGCCGTCCGGGCTGCTGCGCCAACTTCCGCGGAGAGAAGCCCACGATTGCGGGTGCAGACACCACCGTCGGCACTGGCCATGATGCCTACCCTGTAGGAGAAGGCGCGAAATGACCGTACGGATCGGTACCCGCGCGAGCAAACTCGCGCTCACCCAGAGCCAGCAGGCAGCCGACCAGCTTGCAGCTGTCGGGGGCTTTCCCGTTGAACTGGTGCGCATCAAGACCGAAGGCGATGTCCGGACGGGCTCCCTGTCCCAGATGGGCGGCACCGGAGTGTTTGTCGCCGCCCTTCGCGACGCGTTGTTGGAGAACGCGTGCGACGTCGCGGTGCACTCCCTGAAGGATCTCCCCACGGGTGCGGCACCGGGACTCACCATTGCCGCAACGCCCAAACGCGTCGACGTCCGTGACGCCTTGTGCGCGCGTGACGGGCTCAAGCTCGCCGATCTTCCGCCAGGCGCACGGGTCGGTACCGGATCGCCGCGCCGCGCTGCCCAGCTGCGCGCCGCCCGCCGGGATCTCGACGTCGTGGACATCCGCGGCAACGTGGACACCCGGCTGGGCCGCGTTCCCGGGCTCGCAGGCAACGCGGAAGATTCACCCGGAGACCTCGACGCAGTCGTCCTCGCCGCGGCGGGACTGGAACGGATCAGCAGGCTCGACGCCGTGACGGAGTTCTTTGAGACCGACGTCATGCTTCCTGCCCCCGGACAGGGCTCACTTGCGATCGAGTGCCGCACCGTCGACGCTCCCGGACAGTCCGGCGCCGAAGGTTCCCAGGGCGCTCTGGCCCAGGCCCTGGCCGCACTCAATCATGAAGACACCCGGCTGGCCGTCACCGCGGAGCGGGCCGTCCTGGCCCGCCTCGAAGCCGGGTGTGCTGCGCCCGTGGGCGCCTACGCTTACCGCAAGGGCAGCATGCTGTATCTGGAAGCCGTCGTCTGCGCCGTGGATGGGAGCAAGTCCGTACGCGAGAAAAAGGCCACCGACGGGCTCACTGAAGTGGGCGCCACGTTGCTGGGCATCGAAGTCGCCGAGCTCCTGCTTGCCGCGGGTGCTGCGGACATCGCAGATCTTGCAGCTTCCAGATAACCGGAGCCAACAGGAGACCATGGGACGGCACAGCGCAGTGAAGTCGGGGGAGGCCCGGGTCCTTGAAGGCGCCCGGGTTCTTGTGACGCGCAGCCCTGATCGTGCCGCCCCGCTCGTCAGCGCCCTGCGCGAAGCCGGCGCGGAGCCGCTCCTGTTGCCCTTGATCGACTTTGAGCGTGCCCGCGACCAGCATTCCCTCGAGGTCGCCTTGGACGCCCTCCGCGCGGGAGCGTACGGCTGGTTGGTGGTCAGCAGCATCACCACGGTGCGCGCCCTGAAGGAAAAAGCAGCCGAGCGTCGCTTGGAGTTGAAGGACCTGATTCCGGAGTCCGTCCGGATCGCGACGATCGGCCCGTCGAGCCGGCGCGTCCTCGAAGCGGAGGGCCTTCCCGTGGACCTCGCGCCGGAAGACGTCCAGTCGGCAGCAGGACTCGTCTCCGTCTGGCCGACAGGCCCGGCCAATGTGCTGTTGCCCCAAGCGGACATCGCCGATTCGATGTTGGCGGAGGGGATCGAAGCCAAGGGAGCCGTGGTCCAGCCGGTGACGGCTTATCACACCGTGGACTACCCGGCGGCCCCCGAGCGCAGGCTGACTGCTGCCTTGGCTGCGGCGAACGGCTGGAAGACGCGGGCGGTATCCGGGACGCCGGAGCTCACCCCCGAAGCCGCCAAGGCTGAACTTTCCAGCGGCCGGCTCCACGCCGTCGTCGCCGCTTCACCCAGTGCGGCACGCCGCATCCACGCCTCGCTGGGACCGCTGCGGGATTGCCGCTTTATTGCGATCGGGCGCTCGACGGCGGCAGAGGCTGCCGCTCTCGGGATCCCGGTCGCGGCAACCGCCAAAGAACCCACACCCGACGGCATCGTGGCCGCCCTACGCACCGTATTCGCCACCGAAGGGAACGAAAGTTGAGCTTTCCAAACCACCGGCCCCGCCGGCTCCGCACCACCCCCGCCATGCGCCGGATGACCGCCGAACACCGGCTGGCCCCCGCGGACCTCATCCTGCCGGCCTTTATTCGCGAAGGACTCAGCGAACCGGCTCCGATCAGCTCCATGCCCGGTGTTGTCCAGCACACCACGGACTCGCTCAAGCGCGCCGCTGCGGAAGCCGTGGAACTGGGTGTCAGCGGCATCATGCTCTTCGGTGTTCCCGCAGTCCGCGATGCCCGCGGCACAGCCTCCCTGGATCCGGACGGCGTGCTGAACAAGGCCATCCGAGACGTCCGCGCAGAGGTTGGCGATGACCTGGTGGTCATGGGCGACGTGTGCCTCGACGAATTCACCGACCACGGCCACTGCGGTGTCCTGGACGCCAACGGTTACGTGGACAACGACGCCACCCTCGAAATCTACGCCCAGATGGCCGTGGCGCAGGCCGACGCCGGTGCCCACGTCCTGGGGCCGTCCGGGATGATGGATGGCCAGATCGCCGTGATTCGCCAGGCCCTTGAAGCGGCGGGACACCAGAACACTGCGCTTCTGGCCTACGCGGCGAAGTACGCCTCTGCCTTCTACGGCCCCTTCCGCGAAGCAGTGGACTCGCAGCTCAAGGGTGATCGCCGGACGTACCAGATGGATGCCGCCAATCGCCGGGAAGCCATCATCGAGGTGGAACTCGACCTCGAAGAGGGCGCTGACATGGTCATGGTCAAGCCGGCCATGAGCTACCTCGACATCCTGGCCGACGTCGCCGCCATGAGTCCGGTTCCCGTGGCGGCCTACCAAATCTCCGGTGAATACGCCATGATCGAAGCGGCTGCCGCGAACGGCTGGATCGATCGCCGCGGCGCCATCACAGAATCCGTGCTCGGCATCAAGCGGGCCGGCGCCGACATGGTGCTGACGTACTGGGCCTCCGAGCTTGCCGGCTGGCTTAAGGAGTCCTGATGACAGATACCGCTTCCACCCCCACGGCCCCTGTTGGAGCTACGGAGATCCTCCTCGGACTGAATACTTTCGGTGACGCCGGGGTGGACGCCGACGGCAACCCGAAACCGCATGCCCGGGTTTTGCGGGAGCTGCTGGCGGAAGCGGAACTTGCGGACGCCGTCGGGCTTCATGCCTTTGGCGTGGGGGAGCACCACCGCCGCGACTTCGCTGTCTCGGCGCCCGAAGTGTTCCTCGCTGCCGCCGCCGCCCGGACATCGCAGATCAAACTCGGTTCGGCCGTCACCGTGCTCAGCTCCGACGACCCCATCAGGGTCTTCCAGCGCTTCTCCACCGTTGACGCGATCTCCAACGGTCGCGCGGAGGTGATGCTGGGCCGCGGCTCCTTCGTGGAATCATTCCCGCTGTTCGGCCTGGACCTGGCAGACTACGAAGTCCTGTTCGAGGAGAAGCTGGAACTCTTCGACAAGGTCCGGGCGCAGAAGCCCGTGCATTGGGAAGGCCGTACCCGGCCGAATGTGAACGGAATGAGCGTTTTTCCGCCGCTGGAACACCACTTGCTGCCAACGTGGATCGGTGTGGGTGGAACTCCCGAGTCGGTGCTGCGTTGCGCCCAATACGGCTATCCGATTATCTTCGCCATCATCGGCGGGGAGCCGCGCCGCTTTGCCCCGCTCGTGGAGCTCTACCGCGAGGCAATGGGGAAATACGGACACCCCATGCAGCAGATTGCTACACACTCGCCCGGCTACGTCGCTCCCACCGATGAGCAGGCCCGGGAGGAACTGTTCCCGCATTGGCTGGCCCAGCGCAACCGCATCGGCGCGGAACGCGGCTGGGGACCGGCGAGCAGGGGCGAGTTCGACGCCATGTGCGGCCCTGAGGGTGCACTTTACGTGGGTTCCCCGGAAACGGTCGCCCGGAAGATCGTCCTGCTGAAGCGGAACCTCGGCGTCGACCGTTTCGACCTGAAATACAGCAACGGAACCCTGCCCCACGAATCCATGATGCGCTGTATCGAACTCTTCGGCACCGTGGTGGCCCCACTGGTGGCCAAGGAGCTGGCCGACGTTTGAACGCGCCTGAACCGCCCTTGCCGGCGCCTGAACCGCCCCGAATCCCTGAAAGAATAGGCACCATGACTTCAAACACCCCTGTCTCCGACCAGCTGTTCGACCGCGCCCGCTCCCTGATGCCAGGCGGCGTCAACTCCCCGGTGCGCGCCTTCGGTTCCGTCGGCGGCACCCCGAAGTTCATGGTTTCGGCGCAGGGTCCATACCTGACCGACGCGGACGGCCGCGAATACGTCGACCTCGTCTGCTCATGGGGCCCGGCCCTGCTGGGTCACGCGCACCCGGCAGTCCTCGACGCCGTCCACGCCGCCGTCGACCGCGGCTTGTCCTTTGGCGCCTCCACGCCCGATGAGGCAAACCTCGCCGCGATCGTCAAGGAACGCGTGTCCGCCGTCGAACGCATCCGCATGGTGTCCACGGGCACCGAGGCCACCATGACGGCCGTACGCTTGGCCCGTGGGTTCATCGGCCGCAACCTGATCGTGAAGTTCGCCGGCTGCTACCACGGCCACCTCGATGGACTGCTCGCCGCGGCTGGCTCGGGCCTTGCGACCATGGCTCTGCCCGGTTCCGCCGGTGTCACCGAAGCTGCCGCCGCTGAAACCCTCGTCCTGCCGTACAACGACCTCGACGCGGTGGAAGCCGCTTTCGCTGCGCACGGCAACAACATCGCTGCCGTCATCACCGAAGCCGCTCCCGCCAACATGGGCGTCGTCACGCCGAACGAAGGCTTCAACGCAGGCCTGTCCCGCATCACCCGCGAACACGGCGCGCTGTTGATCCTGGACGAGGTGCTCACCGGCTTCCGCACCGGTTACGCGGGCTACTGGGGCCTCACGGGCCGCCAGGAAGGCTGGACGCCGGACCTGCTGACCTTCGGCAAAGTCATCGGCGGCGGCATGCCGACGGCGGCGCTCGGCGGGCGTGCCGACGTCATGGATTACCTTGCGCCCCTTGGCCCGGTGTACCAAGCAGGAACCTTGTCCGGGAACCCGGTGGCAATGGCCGCCGGCGTCGCCACCCTGACGCTCGCGACGCCCGAGGTCTACAGCTTCGTGGATGCCCGCTCGCTGGAACTCTCGGCGGCGCTCTCATCGGCGCTGGACACCGCCGGCGTGGACCACTCGATCCAGCGCGCAGGGAACCTCTTCTCCGTGGCCTTCGGCACTTCGGCCAACGGCGTCCACAACTACGCCGACGCCCAGGCCCAAGACGTCTTCCGCTACGCACCGTTCTTCCATTCCATGTTGGATTCCGGCGTCTACTTGCCGCCGTCGGTCTTCGAGGCATGGTTCCTGTCGGCCGCCCACGACGACGCCGCGATGAACCGGATCTTCGACGCGCTCCCTGCAGCAGCCAAGGCGGCAGCGGAGGCCACCGCGTTGTAACGGCGCTTTCCGATGTTTGCAGCCTGTTCCTTGCACGCACCGCCGGGCCGGGAGCAGGCTGTGGGCAACGATCGAATCGACAAGGCGATGATTTATCTGCTCAAGCCGTCCAGAATTTCACTGCTCGTCCTCTTCGCCCTGATGGCCGGGGCATTTGCCGGCATTGCGCATGCCGACGCGCCTGACCGCGGGGTCTCGGCCGTCGGAGACCCGCCCCCGGCGCCAAGTACTCCCCGGGCCGCCCCAGCGCCTGGGTTCTCCGACTCTCCGTCCGGGGGATCGCCGGATGTTTCTGCAACGCCAACCCGGCCTGCTGATCCGCCGCCGCCTCCGCACCCGACGCCGGAACAGCGGCTCGCGGGCCTGACCCTGGAACAAAGGGTAGGGCAGCTGTTCATGGTGGCGGCCAAGGCCGACGGAAGCGATTCGAGCGCAGTGGCTGATCTCCTGAACAGCCACGTGGGCAACATCTACTTGGCCGGACGCAGCCAAGCAGGTGTTGCGGCAACGGCATCGGTTGTGGCAAAGCTGAGGGCGGCCATTTCGCCGGCCTCGAGCCGTGGCTTGCCGCTGTCCGTCGCGACGGACCAGGAAGGCGGCTCCGTTCAAGTCCTCAGGGGACCTGGATTCCTGCCTATTCCCGCAGCCTTGGACCAGGGCAATTCGAGCCCCGAACAACTACGCGCCGACGCCCGGAACTGGGGGTCCGAACTCTTGCAGGCCGGAGTGAATGTTGATCTGGCGCCCGTACTGGACACGGTTCCCAGCCCCGAATTTGCGCCCTCGAACAAGCCCATTGGGGCGTTCAAGCGTGAATACGGCTTCACCCCGGCTGCGGTGTCCGAGCAAGGTAACGCGATGGCGGCCGGACTGCGGGACGCAGGGGTGGCTCCGGTGGTCAAGCACTTCCCAGGAATGGGGCGCGTAAGCCTGAACACTGACGTCAGCGCGAACGTCCACGACGCCGAAACCACCCGGACGGATCCCTACCTGATGCCTTTCAAGGTCGCGATCGAGGGCGGACTCCGGTGGGTCATGATTTCGAACGCCTACTACGACAAGATCGATCCCGACCATGTGGCGCCGTTTTCATCGGTGATCATGCGCACCATGTTGCGGACAGACGCAGGATTCACCGGCATCATCGTGTCTGATGACCTTTGCAACGCCGTGCAACTGTCGCCTTGGAGCATGGGGGATAGAGCAGCGAATTTCATCGGAGCGGGCGGCACCATGGTTTTATGCGCAGACACTGCTTCAGTTCCGGCGATGTACGCCCAGGTCCTGCAACGGGCGCAGACCGATCCTGGATTCCGCAATTCAGTAGACGCCGCGGCCCTGACAGTTCTTCAAGTGAAGGCAGGGCAGTAAAGCGGACGCGGACGGCCGATCGCGGCCGGACGCAGAAAATCCCCGGCATCCGGACGATTCACCACCGTGGGTGGTTTGTCCGGAAGCCGGGGATCCTCGTTGTTAAGGCCTAGAGCACGTCCGAAAGGAAGCCCTTCAGGCGCTCGGTCCGCGGCTCGGTGAAGAGTTGTTCCGGCGATCCGGTCTCTACGACGACGCCTGCGTCCATGAACGTCACGGTGTCGGACACGTTCCTTGAGAAGCCCATTTCGTGGGTTACCACCACCATGGTCATGCCGCCCTTGGCCAGGTCGGTCATGAGCGCGAGCACGCCCTTGACCAGTTCAGGGTCCAGGGCCGATGTTGCCTCGTCGAAGAACATGACCTCGGGCTTCATGGCAAGCGCGCGGGCAATGGCCACTCGCTGCTGTTGCCCGCCGGAGAGGTTGGCTGGCCGGGCGTCGGCCTTGTGCTTGAGCCCTACGAGGTCCAGTTGGGCCAAGGCATCTTCGCGTGCCTGCTCCTTGGACATGCCACGGAGCTTCCGCAGGGCGAGGGAGACATTTTCCACCACGGTCTTGTGCGGAAACAGGTTGAACTGCTGGAAAACCATGCCGATTCGCCGTCGCAGTTCATCCGGGTTGTCCTTAAGCACCGAACGGCCGTCCAGCAGTATGTCGCCCTGGGCGGGTTCGATCAGCCGGTTCATGACCCTCAGCAACGTGGATTTTCCCGAGCCGGAGGGGCCGATCACGGAAGCAGTTGCGCCCTTCTCGACGTGCAGGTCGATGCCGCGCAGGACATGGTTGGACCCGAAGGACAAATGGATGTTTTTAGCCGTCAGTGTTCCTGAAGCGAACTCGCTCATGCCTGGGCTCCCTTCCCGACGACGGCGGCTGCCTCGTCGGGTTCTTTCTTTTCCGGTCGGCCTGTCCTCAGACGGCGGTCAATCCAGTTCACGAAATGCGTCAACGGAATGGTCAGCGCGAGGTAGAAGATTGCCGCCGCTACATAGGGCGACAGGTTTCCGCTGGTGGAGGCCGCATCCTTGCCGATCTGGAAGATCTCGCGCTCCGAGGCCACCAAGCCAAGGAGGAAGACCAGCGACGACTCCTTGATCAACGCAATGAACTGGTTGACCAGCGCCGGCAGGACCCGCCGGACGCCCTGGGGAACCACCACAAGCCGCATGGCGGGGCCGTAGCCGAACCCCAGGGCACGTGTTGCCTCAAGCTGACCCTTGTCAACACTCTGGATACCGGAACGGAAGATCTCGCCGATGTACGCCGCCGACATCAGGGACAGCGCCGCGACGGCCAACGGATACGGGCTCGTGGAGCCGCTCAGCTGGCGGATGATCGGGCCGAAGCCGAGGCCGATCACCAGGATGGTGAGGACGGGAGGCAGCCCACGAAGGATATCGGTGTATACGCGGGCTATCCACCGGGCCACGGGGTTCCGGGAGATCCCCATCAAGGCGAGCGCCATGCCGAGCACCGTTCCGATCACGCCGGAGGTGACGGCCAAGACAATGGTATTCGGCAAGCCGACCGCGAACATCTTGGGGATGACTTCGCCTATCGCCTTCCAATCGAGGAAGGTCTCGCCGAGTTGCTTGAGGATTTCCTGGAGATCCATGGAACGCCTGGGTTACTTGGCCGGAATCTGGACGGCCTTGCTGCCCGGCTTCCAGCCCTGCGGGGTCTGCTCCGCCGTGGTCGGGCGGTCCTTGTACCACTCGGCCGTCAGCTTGGTCCAGGTACCGTCTGCGATCACGGCATCGAGGCCGGAGTTGAGGGCATCGATCAGAGGCTGGTTGTCCTTGTTCACGGCCCAGGCAGTGAAGTTCTGGGTGTTGACGACCTTTTCGGCGATCTTGGTGTTGTCGCCGTCCTTGACCTGGCCGGTTGCCTGCTGCGACGGGGCGACCCAGGCGTCAACCTGGCCGCTCTTCACGTTGGCGTAGACCGTGTTGTAGTCCGGGAAGCGGACGGGCTCAAGCTTGAGAGTGTTGGTGACGTAGTCGTCCTGGACGGTGCCCTGGACGACGCCGATGCGGACGTCGGACTTCAGGTCCGCGAAGCCCTTGATCTTGGAGTCGGACTTGGTCACGACGGCCATGTAGCCGAAGTCGTAGCCATTGGTGAAGCCGACCGTCTCGCGGCGCTTGTCCGTGGTGGAGATCGAGGAGGATCCGACGTCGAACTGCTTGTTCTTGACCTGGGAGAGCAGCGCGGAGAAGTCAGTGGAGGCGAATTCGACCTTGAGGCCCAGCTTGGCGCCAACGGCGCGCAGGAGCTCGTTGTCATAGCCGGTGAACTTGCCAGAGGGATCGATGAAGATGTTCGGCGGGGCGTCCGAGAGCGTGCCGACCCTGATCGTGCCGTCGGTGATGAGGCCCAGCTTGGACTTGTCGATCTTGTCCACCGGAGTGACGTCCTTGGTGGTGTACTTGTCGAGCGTCTTCTGGTCGCTGCCCTGGAGGGCGTCGGTCGGCGAGGCGCTGCCGGTGCTGCCCGCTCCGCCACTGCAGGCGGCCAGGGACACGGCGAGAACTGCAGCCACGGGGACAGCAGAGAACCACTTCAGGGCTTTGATTTTCATCAAGCAAATCACTTTCATCGGGGAACACGCGTTCGTATCGAGACGGGCGGGGAACGCAGCCAAAGCAGGTTTGGGCCGCAATATCAGAACTCGACCCGCCAAACTTAATTATGTCATCCGTCTATTCAGCGATAAATTGACGGCGATAAGACGTGCGATTCCCGGAAAATCCGAATTAAATTCAGCATTCGATGGAATTTGTCCCTGAAGTGCCGCACCCTCCGGCGTCGATGGGGAATTTGTGACTGACGTCCAGCTGGCCTTCAGGCACCAGCTGCCATGTGACGTGCGTCCCATCATGCGGACACTGGAAAAGCGTCCGGTCCGTGGACGGGCGCTTTGAAAGTCCCGACGCTTTAGAAGTCTCCGCGGCTCGCATCTTCCGGCGGAAGAACCGGCCAATTGCCTTCGATGACGGCTGTTGGCTTTGTCTTGCGCAGGTAGCTCTGGAAATCGGCAGCCTGTGCAGCCGCCCAATCAACCTGGAGCTGGTGCAGCTTGGAAGCGGGCATCTGCAGCTTCGGGAATTTGCCGGCCATGGCATCAAGGACGCGCAGGGTGGCGAGGGCGTCTGCGGCGGAGGTGTGGGCGTTATCGAGGTTAACGCCGTACTCCTCGCACAGCGCGGTCAGGGTCCGCTTGCCCTTGCGGTAGCGGTCGACCTGCTTGTTCATGACGTAGGGGTCAAGCACGGGGAAACGGCTCAGTTGGGGCACGCCGTAGCGGGCGGATTCGGCCGCCAGGACCGTGAAGTCATAGCTGGCATTGAACGCAATGACCGGCACGCCGTCGTCGAACAGTTCCTGGAGCGCTGCCGCGACTTCGCGCGTCACGTCTGCGGCCGGACGGCCCTCGGCCCTCGCCTTTTCCGTGGTGATGCCGTGGATCTCGCTGGCCTCCAAGGGGATCTCCACCCCAGGATCAGCCAACCATTCGAGTTCCTTGATGATGCCGCCGTCGTCGTCCACTACCGTGACGGAAGCGGTGACGATCCTCGCGGAACGGGAGTTCCGTCCGGTGGTCTCAAGGTCGAACGCGGCGCGGGGGAGGGTGTTCCAGGAGCTCATGCTTCAACGCTACCGGCGCCCTACGACAAGAACCGGACCGACACTCCTTCTGTGCCGATCCGGCGGCCCGTGCCGATAGGCTGGTGGCATGCGGATGGAGTTTGTGACGGCGGTGCTGGCCGTCGTGGATCTCATGCCGCCCGGCGTTGCCGTGTCCTACGGGGATGTTGCCGAGCTTCTGGGCTCGGGCGGTCCCCGGCAGATCGGATCGGTCATGAGCCATCACGGGAGCACGGTGGCTTGGTGGCGCGTACTGCGTGCAAGCGGCGAAGCTCCCCCAGGCCTTGAGTCGGAAGCGCTGCACCACTACTTGGACGAGGGAACGCCGCTGCACGGCGCCTACGCAGAGTATCTGCGCACTGGCGAGGGCCGCTGGCGGGTTGACCTGGCCCTGGCCCGGTGGGCTCCGACGGACCTCGACTTCGACAGTATCGACGCGATCTCTGAGCAACTCGAGCGTCAGCTCCATAAATTGTCGGTACCCGATGATGAAATGACCGTGTGAGTCCAACACCGACACCTCAAGCAACAACGCTGGAAGCAACAACACCGCCGCGGCAGGCACAATCGCGGCAGGCACAGTCGCGGCAGGCGCCCGCGCGGTTGCGCCTGCTTCCTCCGCGCGAGGTCCACTACGCAGCCCCGGAGCTGTCCGCCGACCAGTCCGCCGTCGTCGGGCTCCCGCACGGATCCGGGCCGGTTCTGATACCGGGGGCGCCGGGAACCGGGAAGTCCACTGTGCTCGTGGAAACCGCCGTCCGGCGGGTTCAGCGTGACGGTGTGGATCCGGAACGGATCCTGGTTCTCGCACCCGGCCGGCATGCAGCGTCGGCGTTGCGGGACACCTTTACGGGGCGGCTGGACCGCAGCTTGAGTACGACGCCGGCGCGCACCTGGGCGTCATACGCTTTCGATCTGATCCGTCGAGCCAAAGCCGAGGGCGTGCTGCCGCTTCAGCGGCCGCCCAAGTTGCTCTCGGGGCCGGAGCAGGACCTCATCATCAAGGAACTGCTGGAGGGGCACGCCCGGCCGGGTTTTGAACTTCCTTGGCCACAGGACTTGTCCGCGGCATTGCCCACCCGGGTTTCCGGCAGGAGATCCGGCAGCTCTTCGACCGGATCATCGAATCCGGCCGCACTGCGGAAGATCTCACGTCGCTTGCCTACGAATGCGGCAGACCGGACTGGATTGCTGCCGCAGACCTCTATTCGGAGTACCGGGATGTCCTGGACCTGCGCATGCCGGAGGCCTTTGACCCGGCAGGAATCATTACCGCGGCGCGCCAGATCTTCCAGGACTCACCCGGATTCCTGGCCGCAGAGCGCGAGCGGCTGCAGTTGATCCTGGTGGACGACGTCCAAGAGGCAAACCCCGCCGTGTTTGAACTGCTCGCGGACATCGCAGAAGGAAAGGACGTCTTGGTGGCGTCTTCCCCGGACACCGTGGTCCAAGGGTTCCGCGGTGCCCGGCCCGACCTTGTCGCCGAACTGCCGCGGCTTCTCGGCGGCCTTGCGGGTACCGTGCGGGAGCTTCCCCTATGGCACACTCACCGGCACCTCCCGGACGTCGCAAAAGCGTGGACAGGCGTGGCTGCGCGTATCTCGCAGCGTGCGGGAGGCCAGTTGGCCCGGCGTCTGGACCCACTGCCTGCATCGGCGGAGGAGGCTCGTTCCGGAGGCAGTCAGGCCGCGGGCCGGGTGGAAGCACATGTCCTTCCCTCCACAGTCCACGAATTACGCTACGTGGCACAACGCATCCTTGAAGCACAGCTGCGCGAGAACCACGAGTTCGGCGACATCGCTGTGATCGTGCGCAACGGTGGGCAATTGGCCCAACTGCAGCGCTATCTGAGCGGTCAAGGAATCCCGGTCCGCGTCCCCGTCGCGGATTCCGCTGTCCGCGACGAAGTGGCTGTTCGTCCCCTGCTTGAGGTGTACGGCGTGGTGCTGGATGCCGCCAAGCTGACGCCTGAGTCTGCGGTCTCCCTTCTCACGTCGAGGATCGGCGGGGCTACAGCCATCGAGTTGCGCCGCCTTCGGCAATCCCTGCGCCGGGAGGAACTGTTGGGCGGTGGTGGACGGTCCAGCGATGCCTTGCTGGTCGAAGCGCTGCTGGAGCCGGGGGCGCTGGGGTCTTTGGGTATCGAGGGTAGCTCGGCACGGCGTTTGGCCCGCATGATCGCGGCGGGACGCCTCGCTGCCGCCGAACCCGGAGCCAACGCGGAGACGGTGTTGTGGGCATTGTGGCAAGCCACCGGTCTGGCTTCGCGCTGGACGGAAATGGCGCTCGACGGCGGCGCGGCCGGCGCCCGCGCGGACCGGGACCTCGACGCCATGATGGCCCTGTTCCACACCGCCGAGCGCTATGTCGACCAGCTCCCCGGCTCCGGACCCGAACAGTTCCTGGAGTATCTGCTCAGCCAGGAACTCCCCATGGACACCCTTGCCGCCAGGGCCCAGTTGGAGGAAGCAGTGGAGCTCATGACGCCGGCCAGCGCAGCCGGGCGGGAATGGGCCGTGGTCATCGTCGCGGGCCTCCAGGAGGGCGTCTGGCCCAACACCAGGCTCCGGGGTGAACTCCTCGGCAGTACTTTGTTTGCCGATGCGGTGGAGCACGGAGTTGAACACGCCTTGCAGCGCGGGCCCCTCAGCAGACTGCGGGATATCCGCTACGACGAACTGCGGAGCTTCTCCACGGCCGTTTCGCGTGCCCGGGAAGTCCTCATCTGCACGGCGGTTTCTTCCGAAGACGAGCAGCAATCGGCCTTTCTCGACTACGTGGCGCCTTTGGAACCGGGACAGTACCAACGCGAGTACACGCCAGTAGGCCGGCCCATGACCCTGCGTGCCTTGGTGGCCGAGCTGCGGCAGCGCGTCCAGCCGGACGACGCCGCGCTTGCCCGCCCGGGCGTGGCCGAGGATGCCGCCGAAGCTGCGCGCGTGCTGGCACACCTCGCCACCGCAGAGCCCGCAGTGCCGGGCGCGCATCCGGACTCCTGGTGGGGATTGGCGCCGCTCAGCAGCGAGGAACCGGTGGTCCCGGAGCAAGGCACCGTGTTCGTTTCTCCTTCGAAGGTGGAAACTGTGCACAAATCGCCGTTGGACTGGTTTGTCCAGGCGGCCGGAGGCGAAGCCGCTACCGACTTCGCCCGCAGCCTGGGCACCTTGGTCCATGCGATTGCCCAGGAGTTGCCCGATGCCTCTGGCGCCGAGTATGTCACCGAGCTCGTGCGTCGCTGGCCCACACTGGGCATGAAGGACAACTGGGAGGGCAGGCTGGACTTCCAACGAGCAGAGCAGATGGTCCGGAAACTCGCCCAATACGTCCTTGTCATGCGGAGCGAAGGCCGAACCCTGGCCGGGGTCGAAGCGGACTTCGAGGTTCGCCTTCCGGAGGTGCGCCTGGGCCACGTTGCCGAGGATTCCGATGCTGTCCGGAACGCCGTGCTTCGGGGACAAGTGGATCGTTTGGAAATAGACGCAGAGGGCAGGCTGGTGATTGTCGACCTCAAGACGGGCAAACGCCAGCCGGGCAAAGCCGAACTCGCCAGGCACCCCCAGCTCGGTGCGTATCAGGCGGCCGTCTTGCACGGGGCATTCCAGGATCTGCCTGTTCCGGGGCTTGTTCCCGGCGGTGCCGTGCTGGCACAGCTGGGGACCAAGACAAAGACGCCAGCGGTCCAAGTGCAGGAGCCCCTGGACCCGGGAGACAACTGGGCACAGGACCTTGTCAAGGAGGCCGCCGTGCTCATGGCCGGAGCAAGCTTCGAAGCGCGTCACGATCCCTCAAAAGGCAGCCATGGAGGCCACGGCTGCCGACTGCCCGATATTTGCCCATTGTGCGCCAGGGGAAAGCAGGTCACGGAATGACCGTCCAGACACTCGCAGAAACCGAGGCCGGAGACGCTGCCGAAGATGCCACGGTATTGCCGGAACCTCGGTTCTCGCCCGGCGAATTGGCCGATATCCTCGGCGAACGGAACCGCCCCACGGAAGAGCAATCCGCCATTATTGCGTCACCGTTGACCCCCCGGCTGGTCATCGCCGGCGCCGGATCCGGGAAAACCGCAACCATGGCGGACCGTGTGGTGTGGCTCGTGGCGAACGGATGGGTTCGCCCCGAAGAGGTCCTTGGCGTCACCTTCACCCGGAAAGCGGCAGGAGAGCTGGCCAGCCGTATCCGCGCCAAATTGGCCACCCTGCAACGCATAGCGTCCTCGGACAACGGGCAGTACGGCTTCCCGGAGGGCGTTGCAGGCTCCGATGAGCTTGAACCCAAAGTGTCCACCTACCACTCCTACTCCAGCGGGATCGTATCCGACTACGGCCTGCGCCTGGGTATCGAGCGCGATGTGGTGCTGCTCGGCGGCGCCCAGGCCTGGCAGCTTGCGAGTGAAGTGGTCGAAGCGTACGACGGCGACTATGAGCACTTCACCGCGGCCAAGTCCACGTTGGTCAACGCCGTGATGCAGTTGGCCGGCGAGTGCGCCGAACACTTGCGCGAACCCGCCGAGGTTCAGCACTGGTTGATGGACCGGGTGTCCGAATTCGCGCAATTGACCTATCTGTCCGCCGCGAAAAAGAACCCGAGCCAAGCTGCCGGCGATCTCGGCGCCATGTTGCGGACCAGGGCCAGCGTCGCAGACATGGTGGGGCGTTACCAAGAGGCCAAGAGGAATCGCGGCGTCCTCGACTTCGGCGACCTCGTTGCCCTCGCCGCGAAGATTGCCCAGGACATACCCTTGGCGGCTGCCACGGAGCGGGCCCGCTACAAGGTGGTGCTGTTGGATGAATTCCAGGACACCTCGCACGCGCAGCTGGTCCTGTTCTCCCGACTGTTCGGGGGAGGGCACGCAGTGACGGCGGTGGGAGATCCCAACCAATCCATCTATGGGTTCAGGGGTGCTTCGGCCGGCCAACTATTCCACTTTGTCCAGGAATTTCCCGTCCGGGTGGAAGACAGCTTTGGAACGGCATCCCTGGCCACCGCGCCCACCTCGTACCTGACCACTGCCTGGCGGAACGGGCGCAGCATCCTGGCCGCCGCCAATGTCATTTCCGCCCCCCTCAATAAGGCCGCCGCGAATGACGGAGCCCCGGGCTCCAGGGCCGAAGACAGTTCCGTTGCAGTACCGCCGCTACAGCCGAGCCCCGCAGCCGTGGACGGCAATGTCGTTCTCGGACGATTTGCCACCGACGAAGACGAAGCCGCAGCGATTGGGAGGGACGTCCGCCGCTACCGGCGCACAGTCTTTGAAACTGCGGCTGACGGTACGCCGGTTTCCCCCACCATGGCAGTACTTTGCCGCCGTCGGGCACAGATGGAGTGCTTGCGGCGTGAATTCGAGGTCCAAGGGATCCCGTACGAAATAGTCGGCCTCGGCGGTCTCCTCGACACCCCGGAAGTAGTGGATCTCGTGGCTGCGCTCCGGGTCCTCGCCGATCCCGGCCGTTCCGATGCCCTGATGCGTTTGCTGGCAGGTGCCCGGTGGAGGATCGGAACCGCTGATCTGATGGCATTCCGCGACTGGTCCCAGTTCCTGGCCAGGCGGCGATCCCACGGCGGTGCGGGAACCAGCGATGCGGGGGACGATGCGTCCAGCGCTGACGAAAGCCCGCTGGAGACGGTCGTGGAGAGCGACATTACCGATGCGGCCAGCCTTGTGGAAGCGCTGGACTTCCTGCCACGCCCAGGGTGGACTTCCGGCCATGGACGCTCCCTCAGCGCGGCGGCCTTGGACCGTCTTGGCCGGCTGTCTGCGGAACTTCGGAACTTGCGGGGGTTCATCGGAGACGATCTGACCACGCTGATCGGCGAGGTGGAACGTGCCATGCTGCTGGACATCGAGGTCGCTGCCAAGCCCGGGACGAGCATCCATCAGGCCCGCCGGAACCTGGACGCATTCCATGATGCCGCGGCGGGCTTCCTGCAGACTTCGCAGCGCGTGGATCTTTTGGCTTTCCTGGGATGGCTTGAAGCGGCCGCATCAGAAGAAGGCGGACTGGACATGGCCGACGCCGAGGTGAACCACGAAGCCGTGCAATTACTGACAGTCCACGCCTCCAAAGGCTTGGAATGGGACGTTGTCTTCGTCCCCGGTCTCAACGCCGGGGCGTTCCCGAGCAACCGGGACTCCCGGTGGAGCAGCGGTACCGCGGCCCTGCCATGGCCCCTCCGTGGCGACAGGGCGGATCTCCCCCAATGGGACCTGGACCAGCCGGACCAAAAGGGCTGGCTGGACGCCGAAAAGGACTTCAAATCGGAGGTCCAGCACCACGGCGAGGCTGAAGAGCGGCGCCTCGCCTACGTTGCCTATACGCGCGCAAAGTTCGTCCTGTGGGCATCGAGCGCCGCGTGGAATGGTTCCCGGGCAGGCATTGCCGAGACGTCACCTTTCCTTGCCGAGCTGGCAGGCCTTGCTGGTGAGGCAGGCAACGGCGCCGGCGGAGCATCGGCCGCTGCCATTCACCCTCAGTCCCTCAGCGAAGACGCGCTGCCCACTGAGAGCCCCCTGACCGTCGGCACCGAGGTGGCGACCTTTCCCTATGATCCGCTCGAAGGTCCCAGCGATCCCCGCACGGGGGAACGGCTCCGCTTGGTACCGGGGCGGCGGGCCGCCATGGAGGCGGCAGCAACCCGGGTCAGGGACGCCGTCGAGGCACTGCGGACGGATTCGCCGCTCGTCATCGATGCTTCGCCGACGTCCCTCCGCGGGGCGGCAGCCGGCTGGGCCGCCGAAGCTGAGCTGTTGTTGGAACGGCAGCTGCGGCGGAAACCCGTCCAGGACGTCCATTTGCCCGGGCACATCTCGGCATCGATGTTCGTCGACCTGGGAGACGACCCCACGGCGGTCCTGGCCCAGCTCCGGCGCCCGGTGCCCCGCCAACCCGGGATCTCGGCACGCAAAGGCACCGCCTTCCATTCCTGGGTGGAGGAATACTACGGAACCACCGGCATGCTCGATCTCGACGAAGCGCCCGGCTCTGACTCCCACATCGACGAAGCCTATGGACTTGACGACATGGTGGCGACGTTTAGCAATTCAGAATGGGCACACCGGTCCCCGGCCTTCGTCGAAGTTCCCGTGGAAACAAGGATCGGGGACGTCGTGGTGCGAGGACGGATTGACGCGGTCTTCAAAGACGCCGATGGCACATGGGAACTGGTGGACTGGAAAACGGGCAAGCGCCCGGCCGGCAGGCAACTCAAGACCCGCGCCGTGCAACTGGCCGTCTACCGGCTGGCATGGGCGCGCCTCAAGGGTGTGCCGTTGGAGCAAGTGAGTGCAGCGTTCTACTACGTTGCCGATGACGCTGTCGTGAGGCCCCACGACCTGGGCACGGCCGAAGAACTGGAGAAGATCATCGCTTCCGCGCTGGGCAGCCGAAACCGATAGGCAGCCGAAACCACGATAGTTAAGCCGGGGCGGCCTAATGGTCCTTGGCGTCCTGTAGCGGCGCGGGCTCCACTATCGGGAGGGCCGTCGTCGAGGTGTCGTCTGCTTCGGACGGCGCCTCCGGCGTCGAGGCGGTCCCGTCTGCTGAATCTCCCACGGGCTCCGGGATGGCCGTAACACTCACCGTGGGCTTTGCTGAGTCGCCCTCCGAGGCCTTGGCTTCCGAAGCCATGACGACTGCCGGTGCTCCCAGCCCGTCCGCAGCGGCAAGCTCCGAAGCGGCAAGCTCTGAAGCCGCAAGGTCTGAAGCTGCAAGCTCCGCAGCGGCGGCTTCGGCCTCCTCGGCTGCCAACGCGTTTTGCTCCTCGATGTCGTCGGCGAGGGATTTGAGCATCGCCTCGGCTTCTGCCGTCATGTCACTGTGACCGGCCGCCAAGGCCTTGACGAGATACTGGGCCAGGGCGAATTCGGCAAGAAGTGCCGAGCGTCGCAGCAGGTGGCTGTCAGGCGTATCCCGCCTGGCTTCCGTGTAGTGCCGCAGTACGGACTCCACGAAGCGCTGTTCGTTTGACGCCACGAGCCAGGCGAAGTCATCGGCGGGATCGCCGATGCGCAGATCGGTCCACCCCGTCACTGCCGTCACGCTGTCGCCGTCGACCAGCAGATTGTCTTCATGGAGGTCGCCGTGGACTACGCACGGGTTGAAGCGCCACAGCGCCACGTCTTCCAGCGCGTGCTCCCAGCGACGCAGCAGGGCGGGCGGAATCTTGCCCGTAGTGGCGGCCTGGTCCAGCTCGTTCAACTTGCGCTGGCGGAACTCGTTGGCCGTGTAGCTGGGAAGATCGGCGTTATTGACGAGGGATTGGGGGAGGTCGTGGACGGCGGCCAGCGCCACACCTATCTCCTTGGCCAACGCATCACTGCAGGTGGACAACTCTTCGATGCTCCGCGTGGCCCCGGCCAAGTGGGCGTAGACAAATGTGCTCAGCGAGCCTTGGCGCACCGTTCCGGCCACAGTGGGCATGAGAAAAGGCAGCTCGGCCCGGATCGCCGGCGCGAAAGCCCGCAGAATCATGAATTCGGTTTCCAGCCGGGCGCTGGCTTCAGGATGGCGCGGCGATCGGACACGCCACCGCTTGCCCTCCGAATCCAGCAGAAGCGCCGAATCGAAATCGGCAGCATCATCCGGGGCGGAGGCGGCAGCCATCGGCGTCAGGCCGGGCACCGCCGCAGTAGCTACAGCGGCCAGTTCGAACGGTGTTCTTCTCACGTCTTCCACGGTAGATTGACAAGCGCCTCTGGCAGCGATGCAGTGCGGCGAGTCTTGAGATCCGCTGGAAAACAGCATCCATGGGCGTGCATCGCCGAAAGATCCAAATGTCAATTGTCGGTGCGAGTCAGTACGGTAGGTACATGAGTTTCACCGAGTTCCAGGCGCCGGCAAACCACCTTATCGATACCGTTCTTCCGGTGCGCCCTGCCATGGTTGACCGCGGATCTGCCGAACGCCTGAAGCCGGGCATGCTTGACCAAGTGATCTCCTCAGGTTCGGCCAAGGCCATGGTGTTGTCGCAGCGCCAAGCCCTCGTAGTGGGTGACAAGCTGTGGCTGGGCGACGCCGCGCCGCTCTTCGAAACCCTTCAAGCCGCCGGTGGACCGCTGACTGCCGTTTATCTCGGCCGGACCCTTGCTGCTTCCTCTGTCGCGGAGCAAACACCCATCGTCCTCTTTGTGCCGACTGAGCCGGTTTCGCCTGGAGCCGCGGGCCTTCCGGCCGACGGCTCCTGGGCGGGATTCCGGGAGGTCGCCGCCCGCCTCGGTGCCATGGACACAGCCTTGTTTGTTGAGGCCAGCGCCATTTCCAATTGGCATGCCACCCATACCCACTGCCCGCAGTGCGGAACTCCCACGGAAATCGAAGCCGGCGGCTGGGTTCGGCGGTGCCCGCGGGACAAGTCGGAGCACTATCCGAGGACCGATCCGGCCATCATCGTCACCGTGGTCGGTTCCGACGGCAGGCTGCTCCTGGGTGGAGGAGGGCCGCTTGACGCCAAGAACTACTCCACGCTGGCCGGCTTCGTTGAGCCCGGGGAATCGCTTGAACAAGCCGTGGTTCGCGAAATCGGGGAAGAAGTGGGTGTGCGGGTCACCGCTTGCCAATACCTTGGCTCGCAGTCGTGGCCGTTTCCGGCCTCGCTTATGCTCGGGTTTACGGCAACAACGGACGACGTCGAGGCCCGGCCCGACGGCGTCGAAGTCACCCGGGCCCGCTGGTTCAGCCGTGCGGAACTCCAGGCAGCCGTGCTCAGCGGCGAGATCACGATCTCAACGAGGCTCTCGATTGCGCGTTCCCTGATCGAGCACTGGTACGGCGGCGTCATCGAGGACCTCCAGCAGTGACAGACGGTATTTTCAGCGACACCGTTTCACTCGAGGACCGGATTCTCGGAGGCCTTGACGCCGAGCAGCGGGAAGTCGCCAGCAACCTTACTGGACCCATGTGCGTCCTCGCCGGAGCGGGTACGGGAAAAACCCGCGCCATTACGCACCGCATTGCCTATGGCGTCCACTCCGGTGTCTACAGCCCGCAGCGCCTCCTGGCCGTCACCTTCACCTCCCGGGCCGCCGCCGAGATGCGAAGCCGCCTGCGGGATCTCGGCGTCGGAAACGTCCAGGCACGCACCTTTCACGCCGCCGCGCTCAGGCAACTGCAGTTCTTCTGGCCGCAGGCGGTCGGTGGCGTCCTGCCGAACTTGCTGGACCACAAGGCGAACATGATCGCCGAAGCCGCGCGGCGGCTCCGGCTGAGTACCGATCGCGCTTCCATCCGTGACCTTGCGGCGGAGATCGAGTGGGCAAAGGTTTCCATGCTGACGCCGGCCAACTACCTTGAGAACGCCCAGGACCGCGGCACTCCGGGAGGTTTCGACCTCACCGCCGTCGCACGGGTTTTCCAGTCTTACGAAGACGTGAAGACGGACCGCAACGTGATCGACTTCGAGGACGTCTTGTTGATCACGGTGGGCATCCTTCAGGAAGACCCGAAAGTGGCAGCTACGGTCCGCGAGCAGTACCGGCACTTTGTGGTGGACGAGTACCAGGACGTTTCGCCGTTGCAACAGCGGCTTCTTGAGCTGTGGCTTGGCGGCCGCGACGAACTCTGCGTGGTGGGCGACTCCAGCCAGACCATCTACTCCTTCACGGGAGCATCTCCCAAGCATCTCCTGGGATTCAAGGGCCATTACCCGTCGGCGACGGTCGTCAAACTGGTTCGTGACTACCGTTCCACGCCTCAAGTGGTGAAGCTCGCCAACGATCTCCTCGGGTCCCGCCGCAGTGGTGGAACGGTTGCCGACGCCGCCTGGGCCAAACCCCTGCAGTTGGTGGCCCAGCGCCCGGCCGGTCCGGAGCCGCGGTTCATGGAATGCCCGGACGACGAGGCCGAGGCGGCAGTGGTCGCAGGCCGGATCCGGGAATTGATCGACGCCGGCACCAAGGCGAGCGAGATCGCCGTGCTCTTCCGCACCAACGGCCAATCGGAAGCGTACGAACAAGCTCTGGCTTCGGCGGGCATCGGCTACCAGCTCCGAGGTGGTGAGCGGTTCTTCGCGCGCAAGGAAGTCCGGGACGCCATCCTGCAGCTGCGCGCCGCCACGCGTGCGGTGGCCGAGGATTCAGCCAAGGAGCCGCTGGGCCAACTGGTCCGGGACATCGTGGCTTCGCTCGGTTACACGGATGCCGCACCGCATAGCGGCGGTGCCCTCCGCGAACGCTGGGAGTCGCTGGCCGCGCTCGTGGCCCTCGCGGACGAGCTCGCCATTAGCCGCGGGCCGGAATTCACGTTGATGGAATTCGTCAACGAACTCCAGGAACGTTCGGTGGCCCAGCACGCCCCGACAGTCCAGGGCGTGACCCTCGCATCGCTGCACGCCGCGAAGGGCCTGGAGTGGGATGCCGTGTTCCTGGTGGGCTTGAGCGAGGGACTTATGCCCATTTCCTTCGCCGACACTCCCGAGAGCGTGGACGAGGAACGCCGCCTGCTCTACGTCGGGATCACGCGGGCACGCGAGCACCTGAACCTGTCCTGGTCCACAGCCCGCACGCCTGGTGGCCGTGCCAACCGCAAGCCTTCGCGCTTCCTCGACGGGCTCCGCCCCGATTCGGTGCTCGGAGCCAGCGCGCGCAGCCGCCCCACGCCACGGCGCAAGGCGGCAGCACCGGCGTCGTGCAGGGTCTGCGGCACGATGCTCGCCACTGGCGCTGAGCGCAAAGTGGGTCGCTGCAGTCAGTGCCCGCCCACGTACGAGGACCAGACCTTTGAGGCTTTGCGGCAGTGGCGCAAGGAAGAGGCCTTGAGCAACGAGGTTCCCGCCTATGTGGTCTTCACGGACGCGACCTTGACCGCCATCGCCGAGGCCCGGCCCGCTTCACTTGAGGAACTGGCGCAACTCGCTGGTGTCGGGCCTTCCAAGCTGGAAAAGTACGGCGAGGCCGTGCTGGCAGTTCTGGTCGAGAACGGGTCTGCGTAGTGCCGCGGATCCCGGGACAGCCCGCTTTGCCGCTGACAACCGACGACGGCGCGCCCGTCGTCGTTCGTCGCTCGGCCCGCCGCCGTCGTACTGTGGCGGCTTTCTGGGAGGACGGAAACGCCGTTGTGGCGATCCCTGCCCACTTCACGAAGGCACAAGAAAGCGAATGGGTCCGGCGGATGCTGGACAAGCTCAAGCGACAGGGGGAGAGGGGCGCCCAGGGAGCCGGCAGGCGGAGGCCCGCGAGCGATGCGGCCCTTGCCGGCCATGCCGCGGAACTGTCCTCAAGGTATCTGGGCGGGCGCGCCATCCCGACGTCGGTCCGCTGGGTCAGCAACCAGAAGTCACGGTGGGGCTCGGCAACTCCGGCGGACGGGACCATCCGGCTTTCGGACAAGCTCCAAGCCATGCCGCAGTGGGTGATCGACTACGTGTTGCTCCACGAACTCGCGCATCTGCTGGTGGCCGGCCACAACTCCGCGTTTTGGCGCTTGCTTGAGGCATACCCCGAAACACAGCGGGCCAAGGCGTTCCTGGAGGGCGTCGCCTTTGCGACGTCGCGGGGGCTAGGACCGGATGAAGAAGGCGCCGACGCACCAGCCGGAGGCTGGGACGCCGACGCCGACTAGGCGTTCACGGAGCGGCTAGGCCTTGGGTTCCCCGGGTTCCGTGCTGTCGGGGGAGTCTCCGTCTTCAGGCTTCGGAGCCTCCGGGCTGGCCTCTGTGTTCTCCTCATCCTTCGGAGCGTCGTAGCCACCTTCAAGGAGCTTCTGCAGCGCATCGTCCACCTCGGTGTCGCTGGCTTCAGCCAAGCGGCGCCGTTCGGTGAAGCCCGCCGGGTCGTCGAGGTCATGCGCCGTGGGGAGCAAATCGGGGTGCTGCCAGATGGCGTCGCGGCCGGCGATTCCACGTTCGTCCTTCAGCACCGCCCACAGCGTGGCAGCTTCGCGCAGGCGCCGCGGGCGCAGCTCGAGTCCCACCAAGGAGGAGAACGCGTGCTCAGCGGGTCCTCCCGTGGCGCGGCGCCTCCGCACTGTCTCGCGGAGTGCGACGGCGGATGGGAGCATATTCTCGGTGGCAGCGGCCGTGAGTTCGTCCACCCAGCCCTCAACCAGCGCCAGTGCGGTTTCGAGTTTCTCCAGGGCAGCCGATTGTTCGGGAGTGCGCTCGGGTGTGAACACCCCCTGGGAGAGGGCTTCTTGAATGCCCTCGGGGTTGCCGGGATCCAGGTCCCGGGCGAGGTCCTCGACGCGGGACAGGTCGATGTGGATGCCGCGTGCATAAGCTTCGATCGCCCCGAGGAGATGGCCTCGCAGCCATGGAACCTGCACGAAGAGCCGGGCATGCGCGGCTTCGCGGACGGCGAGGAACAACCGGACATCATTCTCGGGGACGCTCAGGCCTTCGCCGAACTTCGCCACATTGGCCGGTAGCAATGCCATCTCGAGATCAGCGAGCGGAACGCCGATGTCGGTAGAGCTGACCACCTCGGCGGACAGGGCCCCGATGGCCTGGCCCAGTTGCATGCCGAAGATTGCTCCGCCCATGTTCTGCAACATGGACGAAGTGCCACCCATCATGGCCTTCATTTCTTCCGGCATCTGCTGGGTCAGAGCATCCGAGAGGGCATTGGCGATGCTGTTGGCCACCGGCTCCGTGAGTCGTTTCCACGTCGCGAGGGTGGCTTCCACCCATTCAGCGCGGGACCAGGCGCGGCCGATGAGGCCCGTTGCCTGAAGATCGGTGACCGGATCCAACCAGAGTTCCGCGAGCCGGAGCGCCTCGTCGACTTCGCGGGCCTGCACGGCATTCACCGACGGATCCGTGCCGGCAGCGGCAACACGGCGGGCATTCTCGTGGGCGAGCTGCCAATTGACAGGGCCCTCGGAAGTGGAGCTCATCATGGCCTGCACTTGGGCGAACATTTGCTGCAGCATGTTGGGGTCGTTCGGCAGCCCTGCGGCCTTTGCCAATTCGGCGGGGTCGATATTGCCCATGCCTTGCCCGCCCATCAGGTTCTTCAGCATTTCTGCCAAGGGATCCACGGGTGAATCGTCTCCATTGGGAGGGGTATTCGGGTTGGAGGTCATGGTGCCGCCGATCGTCGGTGTGACTGGTGATCACTTTCAAGGTACCGCGATGCCCCGGGGCTGTCTGCCTCAAGAACGCGTCGTTCGCTCTAGGCAAAGCACGTCCGGCGCGCACAGCAAGTAGGGTGGATCGTTGGTATGTTTACTGGCCTCCACCCTGAGGGGGTCGAAACGGTAGCGTTGGGCATGCAGTTCCCGGCGCGGAGAGGTCTTTCATTGACTAGTTTGCCGAGCCCCGGAGCTGCCGGGGAACCCGGACAGCCTCTCGGCCCCTCCAACTCCCAGGACGTCCCGACGCCGCAAGGCCATTCCCCGGAGCAGGACTCCGCACAAACGCAGGAACCAGGGCAGGAACCGCCCCGCGCGCCCCAACCGGCACGGCGCCGCGACGGGCGGTACATCGCGATGCTGGTCTCCGGCGCCCTGACCATTGTGTTGGGAATCGCCGCGGCCGTTCTCCCTGTTCCCTACGTCGTGGAATCTCCCGGACCGACGTTCAACACCTTGGGCACGGACCACAACAAGCCGGTCATTAGCATCACTGGGCACGCGACGTATCCCGCCAAAGGAAATCTGGACCTGACCACCGTCTACATCAACGGCGGCCCCAACGGACCCGTGAACATTTTCGAGGCCTTCCAAGCCTGGCTGGACGGTTCCAAGGCCGTGTACCCCGAAGAACTTCTCTATCCCAAGGGCGTCACCAAGCAGCAATCCGAACAGGAAAGCGCGCTTGCCATGACTAACTCCCAGGAGAACGCAATAGCCTCGGCTCTTCAGGAAGAGAACATTCCGTACGGGCAGAAGCTTGCGGTAGCAGGGTTGTCCGACGGCTCGGCGTCCGCAGGCAAACTCCAGACAGGGGATGTCTTTACGTCGATCAACGGCAAGGCGGTCACGTCCCTGAACGTCGTCCAAACCGCACTGGCCGACGGCGCGGGCGCGCCTGCCGCCGTCGTCGTCGATCGGAACGGCAAGCCCGTGACGGTGAACATTACCCCCGGCAAGGGCTCAAACGGCAAATACATCCTGGGTGTACTGCTGCAGTACAAGTTCACGTTCCCGTTCGACGTCAAGATCTCCCTGGACCAGGTGGGCGGACCGAGCGCCGGCATGATGTTCGCGCTGGGCATCATCGACAGCATCACCCCCGGCGACCTCACGGGGGGCAAGCATGTGGCCGGCACCGGCACCATTTCGCCGGACGGCACCGTGGGACCCATCGGTGGAATCGCCCAGAAAATGCGCGGAGCCCGCAACGGCGGCGCAACGCTTTTCCTCGCGCCTGCCGCCAATTGCGATGAGGTCGTAGGGCATGTTCCGGACGGGCTGCAGGTAGTCAAAGTGGACACTCTGGCGGATGCAAAATCAGCCGTGGAGCGACTCGCCTCGGGCCAGGACATGTCCCGCCTCCCGACATGCTCCAACAACTAGACTGATGATGGAACTTAGCTCCACTGCCACTCGTGGCACTAATGACGGCCTCCGCCATTAGCACCCGGCACGGGGCCGACGAACACACGCACTGATGACCGTTAACTGACGACCAGCGATGAGGTATCGAGTTTGTCCCGTCCAGCCAGCACCAGCCCGCCCGGAAGACCGCAGCGGAGACGGGGTGCACTCACTCCAACTTTGATCATCGTCGCCGTCGCCGTGGTGGGATTCATTTTCTTCGCCAATGTGTGGACAGACGTCCTCTGGTATCAGCAACTGGGCTTCTTCGAAGTCTATTTCAGGGAGAACCTTGCCCGGATCCTGATCTTCCTCGCGGGCTTTGTCCTGATGTCCGTGCCGGTCTTCTACGCAATCCGCGTTGCCTACCATGCACGGCCCGTCTACGCTCCGGACTCCGAGACCAGGGACAACCTGAACCGGTACCAGGCCCAACTTGAACCCGTACGACGCGTGGTCATGATCGGCATCCCCGTGCTGTTCGGCCTCTTCGCCGGCAGCGCGGCGTCGAGCCAGTGGCAAGCGGTGCTCTTGTTCTTCAACCAGGTACCGTTCGGCCAGACCGATCCCCAGTTTGGCCTTGACATCAGCTTCTATCTCATGACTTTGCCGTTCCTTGGCTTTGTCACGGGCTTCCTCATGAGCGTTGTGGTGATTGCCGGAATCGCGGGAATCCTTACCCACTATCTCTATGGCAGTATCCGACTCATGGAGCGCGGCATCTTCACCAGCAGTGGCGCCCAAATCCACCTCGCCGTGACCGGTGCCGTTTTTCTGCTGCTGCTTGGAGCCAACTTCTGGCTTAACGTCTATGGCACCGTTCAAAACCAAGGCGGACACTGGGCGGGCGCCCTCTATACCGACGTCAACGCCGTGGTCCCCACACAGACGATCCTGGCCGTTGCCGCGGGTCTGGTGGCTATGCTCTTCATTGTGGCCGCCGTGATCGGGCGTTGGCGCCTGCCCGTCATCGGTACGGCCATGCTGATAATCACGTCCATCCTCGCGGGCGGCGTCTACCCCTGGGTTATCCAACAGTTCCAAGTCCGCCCCTCTGAGCAGACGTTGGAAAACAAGTACATCGATCGCAATATTTCGATGACCCGGGCCGCCTACGGTTTGGATAAGATCCAAGTATCCCCGTACAACGCCACGACGGACGCCAAGACCGGGGCGCTTGCCAAGGATGCGCAAACGACCGCCAATATCCGGCTGTTGGATCCGAACCTTGTCTCTTCTGCGTTCTCCCAGTTGGAGCAGTACCGTCCGTACTACCAGTTCCCCAAGGCTCTGAACGTCGATCGTTACACCGTGGACGGCAAGACCCAGGACACCGTGATCGCTGTCCGTGAGTTGAACCAGGACGGGCTGAACGCCAGCCAGCAGACCTGGGTCAACCGGCATATTGTCTACACTCACGGTTACGGTGTCGTGGCGGCCAAGGGCAACACGGTCACCGTTGACGGCAAGCCGGACTTCCTGTTGTCCGGCATCCCGTCGATGGGTACCCTCGGCAGCGATGCGAGCTACCAACCCCGCATCTACTTCGGCGAAAATTCGCCGGACTACTCGGTTGTCGGCGCCCCGGATGGCGCTCCGCACCGCGAGCAAGACCGTCCGGCCGCCACGAACAGCTCGACTGAAACGCAGTACACCTTCACCGGCAACGGTGGCCCAAGCGTAGGCAACTGGTTCAACCGCCTCCTGTACTCCATCAAGTTCCAGTCCTCCGATCTGCTGCTGTCTGACGGCGTCAATGAGAAGTCGCAGATCCTCTATGACCGCACTCCGCGCCAGCGAGTTGAAAAGGTCGCTCCCTACCTGACCGTGGATGGCAGCGCTTATCCCGCGGTGGTCGACGGCCGGGTGAAGTGGATTGTGGACGGTTACACCACCAGCCAGTACTTCCCCTACTCCCAGCAGCAGCAACTGCAAACTGCGACAGCTGACTCGCAGACGACATCGGGACGCACTGCGGCTTTGCCGAACAGCAGCGTCAATTACATCAGGAACTCGGTCAAGGCCACTGTTGACGCCTACGACGGCTCGGTCACGTTGTACGCATGGGATGACCAGGACCCCATCCTGAAGTCGTGGCAGAAGATCTTCCCGAGCACCATCAGGCCGTACTCGGAGATGTCGGGACAGCTCATGAGCCACGTGCGGTATCCGGAGGACCTCTTCAAGGTCCAGCAGGAGTTACTTGGGCGCTATCACGTGACTAATGCGGACAGCTTCTACCAGAACAACGACGCGTGGAGCGTTCCGAACGACCCCACGGTCACGGATCCCGTCCGGCAGCCTCCGTACTACTTGTCCCTGCAGATGCCTGGCCAGAGCAAGCCGGCGTTCCAGCTGACCTCCTCGTTTATTCCTCAGGTGGTGAACGGGAACGCCCGGAACATCCTGTACGGCTTCCTGGCGGCCGATTCCGATGCCGGTAACCAGAAGGGGGTGAAGGCAGATTCGTATGGCCAGTTGCGATTACTCCAGTTGCCCACGGACACCCAGGTTCCAGGCCCGGGCCAGGCCCAGAACAAGTTCAACTCTGACCCTGATGTGTCGCAGCAACTTAACCTGCTCAGGCAGGGTGCCTCCGATGTGCTCAATGGCAACCTCCTGACGTTGCCGGTAGGCGGGGGCCTGCTGTACGTGCAGCCGGTATACGTGAAGTCAACCGGTGAAACGTCCTATCCAACGCTTCAGCGAGTGCTCGTAGCCTTCGGGGACAAGGTAGGTTTCGCCTCGACCTTGGATGCCGCGCTGAAGGTTTTGTTCGGCGGTGACTCCGGGGCTTCGGCTGGAGACTCGGCCAATAACGGCCAGACCCCCACTCCGCCGGGGACTACTACGCCACCGGCCGCAGCGGATGCGCAGGCCCAGCTGAAGGCTGCGCTGGATCAGGCCAACAAGGCCATCCAGGATGGCCAGGCTGCGCTGGCCAAGGGCGACTTCGCCGGATACGGTGCCCAGCAGAGCATCCTGTCCGGGGCAATACAGAAAGCGCTCGACGCCGAGTCCCGGCTTGGTGTCACTCCGGCCCCGTCGGCAAGTGCCAGCCCGTCAGCGAGCCCGTTGCCGACGCCTTCGCCCTCGCCGAGCAAATAGGTAACTCCAACTGGCTGATTTCGGCTTAGCTGGGGTTTTGCAAGACCGGGCCAGCCCTGACCAGGGCTGGCCCGGTCTTCCTTTTGATCTGGCAGCCTGTGGGGGGTGCCTGGGCGCCGGGGAGACGGAGGTCACGTCGTCTGGATTTGGCCTGACATTCACCTGCAGGTAAAGTAGTTCTTGCGACGCGGGGTGGAGCAGTTCGGTAGCTCGCTGGGCTCATAACCCAGAGGTCACAGGTTCAAATCCTGTCCCCGCAACTGGAGAAAAGATCCGGCACAGTGGAAATACTGGGCCGGATCTTTTTGTTTTCCACCGATTTTGCGGGTTATAGGACAAAACGTGTGTAAATCCGGGGCGCGTCATGGGCGTCCGGCCCAGCCTGCGCGGTGCCATAGGCCTTCCTCGGCGCTGAGCCCGGTGCTGTAGAGCTCTGGGCCGGGGTGCTGCTGCGTGGGGGTGGTGGCTTTGGTCTTGGGTGGTCGGTGGTGGCGGGTTTCGATGAGGTTGGCCGGCGATAGGGGCTGTTCGCTCTGCAGGTAGAGGTACCACTCGATGGCGCGCTTCTGGTGTTCCTGGCTCATGCCCCGGTGGGCCCGCAGCAGGAGCTGGAGCTGGGCGTTCGTTCCGCCGTCGATCCTGTTGGTCGTCGAGGCGATGTCCAGCCCGGCGTATTCGCCTTCGAGGTAGGTGAAGAGCGTGCCCGCTTGGCCGAGGCGTTCCAGGAGCCGGTAGGCCTTGCGGAGCCTGTCGTGCGTGTACCACCAGGACTGGTTAGCCCCCACCCATCCCGGGACCATCGCGGTCGTGGTCCGGTAGGTGCGGGCTTTGACGAGCCCCGTGCTGTTGGTGCCAGTCATGGAGTCCTGCCAGCCAGGCCGCCGCTTCCGCCGAGGCGTGAATCCTGGTCAGGGCCCGTCCCAGCCGCAGCAATGCCTTGCCCGCCTCGGTCCTGGGCCGACCGGTCAGGTAGGTGCGGACGTTGCGCTGGACATGGACCAGGCAGCGTTGCACGGCGGTTTCGGACCAGCACTCCGACAGGGCCGCTGCGATCCCGGAACCACCGTCGGTGATCACGACCCCCGGGGCCGGGAAGCGTCCAAGCAACGCCGCCCACGCGGCCTTCTTCTCGGTGTCACACCACTGCCAGCCCAGCACGTAGTCACCGGCAACGGCGATCAGGCAGCACCACGAACCGATGTAGATCCCGTCGACCTGGATCTGGTCATGGACCTCCCCGGTCACCGGGATCCGCGGGGCAACGTTCCAGCACCAGGCCGTGCGGCGGCGGAATGACCTGGCGGCGCCGAACGAGGTGAGCGATGACTGATTGGAGGTGCCCATCAGCCAGCCATGCAACGCCTCGAGTTCGGAGCGTCTGCTGACGTCCTGGCGTTCACCGGAGCGGCTAGCCCCGCAGCCCAGGCACCGGTAGCGCTGCTTACGCGCGGCCGTTTTCCGTTTCGTACCAGCGCCTGACCGCAGACCAGACATTCCAGAGATATGCAAGCACCCCAGCCACCCTAAGCTTCCAAAGCTTAGCTATCCCGAAATTCGCCTGTCAACACTGGGAAGCAAGCCCCTCCCATACACACGTTTTGTCCTATAACCCCCTTGTCGATCGTGAAGCAGGGTTGTAGGAGAAAACGTGGGCAAATCCCGGGCGCGTCATGTCCGGCCCGGGATCGTCTTCGCTCGGATGTCGGATTCGAATGGACAAATTGCGGGCCCGCGGAATCCCGGGACCGGCAACTTAGGCGAAGAGAATGATCCAGCAGAATCCGACTGCGCCTTCGTTTAACCCCCACTTTCGCCGCGCTCTCGATCCTGAGGTATGCGCAGCGGAGACGGCCGCCCCCACTTCCCCAGGGAGGTCTTGGACACCGTCTTACACGGCTATGTGGGCCGATCCGGGTGAAACGTTTCTTCACACGCAGAAGCGCCGAGATCCACACTGAGATTGCCGAAAAACACACTGACCACTGAGAGGCGAAATATCGCGCTAGTTTCTTGGGCGGGGGAACAAACATTCATCACTGGATTTCCCCTCAGCCAGTTCAAGAAAATAGGAGGAAACCGATGCAAAAACTCTCAACGCTATTGCCCAACAGTGAATGAACCATTGAAATCTGTGGATTTCACCTGCAGGGTCGAGGAGCTCGGAAAGCACTATGGAATGGTGCACGCGGTGCGGGACATCTCGTTCGATCTGGTACCTGGACAAGTCTTCGGACTACTCGGCCCGAACGGGTCCGGAAAATCGACCACCCGTCACATTCAGACTGGTTTGCTTGAAGCGAGCCAGGGGAGTGTTGAAGTCAACGGCGTGCCTCTGGACACCCATTCCAAACTGATTTGACTAAATCTAAGACACCCATTCAGGTTGGCATTGCACTCAATGTGGGTGAAGTGAAAGGGGGAAATCATGAGTTCACGTGATACGCGGGAAGTCATGCTCGATTGGAGTAAAAAGGGCGTCGCTGCGGCGCTGGCGGGCGTTATTCTGCTTTCGGCACCGGGCGCTGTCCGGAGTGTTTCTGGTTCGACTGCAACTTCCGCGTCGTCGACAGTCAGTATCTCGACGACGGCTGTTGCGGCGCAGAATAGCTCCCAGCGCGTGCTGTCGGCAGCGTCGGCAGTGTCACCAAATGCAACACTCAACGGGGCGGCGGCCGATGCTCAAAAGAGGATCAATATCAAGCCGGTTCTTGACTGGATTCGGTGGGCTGCTCCGTACGTCTGGAATGCAATGGTCAACGCCGTCAAGTGGGGCTGGAACGCCTTCATCAACTGGTGGAATGGCTTGGCCGCTTGGATTCGCAACACCATCAACTGGTTCATTGGAGGAGCCCTTTGGGACTTCTTCCTTGAACTGCGCCGCTACTTCTTTGGCTGGTAGCTAGCATGGGGGTGGTGGCTGGCTGATAAATATCACCCAGCCACCCTTTCCTTGGGGTTTAGAAATGGGGCTGGAAATCAAACGATTCTTCGCGCATGCAATCACCCGGGCGATGTTGCTCAGCGGGGCGGTGCTCGTCGGCCTGCTCCTGTCGTACGAACTGCTCGCGGCGGTCGGTATCGACGCGCAGGTCATCTCTCCGCTATCAATCGGCCTAGTTGGCTGCTCCATAGCCGCCGTTGTGTACTGTCGCTTCAGCCTCAACGTGTTTGGAGTGCGGGGACTGGCGGCCGAAGGTGATTCACAACACGCGAAGTCTTTCTTGGTGCTCGTTGCGATTGGTGCCGCCATGATCCTCTGGCTCAGCACACTTCGTGGAAGCGGGACGGGGCTGGCGATTATTGCGCCGGGAGTGATCATGATGGAAGAGGTGATCTTTCGCGGGTTACCTCTGATTCTTCTTCGCCGCCTCCGAACGTCCAGCACTGGGCGAATCGGCATCGCCGTTGTCTTCTCCGCATCTTTTGCAGCACTTCATGTTTCGCCATTTGTCGCGATGTTCGCAGACCGGTTCCTGTTCTCGCTTTTTGCCTTGGTGCTGGCCATTAAGTCCCGGTCATTGTGGCTCAGTATTCTGTACCATTTTATAGCTAATATCGTCGCTATGTCGGTTGCGGCTCCTTTCTATAACGAAAGCCAAGCTTGGTTGTATATTCCTATTGACTTGGCGATATTCGGATTGGTGTTTACAATGATTTCAAGCAAGGAAACTAAGGGGACTGTCTCAGAACGGACAGGTGTAAGAGTATGACGCTGAGACTGGAAAATGTTTCTAAATCTTACGATAATGTGCGAGCTGTCCAAAATATCAGCTTCAGTTGTGAATCGGGCACGATTACCGGCTTCATCGGCCCGAACGGATCGGGCAAGTCAACGACGCTAAGGATGATCGCCGGCCTCACACGACTGGACGAGGGCTCGATTAGCATTGCTGGAACTCGCTTTCAGGACCTTGCCAACCCTGGTCGGGAGATCGGCTTCCTGCTGGATCCCTCGGCCCACCATCCCGGCCGGTCAGTCCGTGAGACTGTTGGTGTGGCTGCCATAATGATGGGACTCCCGTTCCAACGTGTTGATGCGGCTGTGGAATCCGTCGGTCTGGCCGGAGCGGCGCGCCGTAAAGTAAGATCCCTGTCCCTTGGTATGCGCCAGAGACTCAGCCTCGCTATTGCTCTCCTCGGCAGTCCGAGGTATCTGGTTCTTGACGAGCCGGCCAACGGTCTCGACGTTGAAGGAATGGGCTGGCTCAAGGCATCTATCCGTGCTTTCGTCGCTGGTGGCGGAGCGGTCCTCATTTCGAGTCACCTTCTGAACGAGCTTGAGTCGTACGTTGACAGAGTGGTGATCATCGATCGCGGCCAAGTGCTTTCCAACTCCTCGATGCGCGAACTCGGTCGTACGGATATGACAGAGGTAGATGGTCCTGAAAGGCAGAAAATCCAAAGGATCCTCCAAGCTGAAGGCTTGGTTATAGTCGGCGGAGCCGGCGCGTGTGTTCAGCCCATCCAGGTCGCATCATCGCCGGAGCAGGTGGGCGAAATACTCTGGAGGCACGGCGTGCAGGTTAGCCTGCTACACCGAAAGCAGGTGGAATCCCTGGAGAGCTACTACAGCGAACTGACTTCTCCTGAGTTTGCGGCAGTTCCGGCAGTGAAGGATGAACGATGAACCGTCTCAGCAACCCCGCATCGAACCCTGTGGGAATCGCCATGTATGTCGAGATGCGGAAGCTGGTGAATACCCGCAGCTCAAGATGGCTCCTCTCCTCCATGGCGCTACTTGGCATGCTCATGATCGCCGTCTTCGTCGTCGTCTCTGCCACTCGCGGCGAGCCGATCAATGTATCCATGATGCTTGCCGCGCTTGCGCTGCCGGCCGGAATTGGAGCGCCAATTATTTCAATTCTGGCGGTTACCTCTGACTGGCAGCACCGTGACGCAATCAAGTTCTTTGTCCTTCAGCCAAAGCGCGGCGTGCTGCTCCTCGCGAAGTATCTGGCGGTGGCCACCTTCGCCCTCGGTATCATACTGCTCGTCTGCGCCGTCGCTTTTGTCGCCTCGGCGGGCTTCTCAGCGATTGCGGAATACGAGCTGGTCCTAGGTGACCTCGCAAAGAGCCTATGGCTGCTCACGTGCGTCACCGTGATTGGAACAATTTCAGGTGCGGCGGTCGCATCGGCACTTCTCTCCACGCCAATAGCTATCGTTTTCGTCCTGTTCCAATCCTTCGTGTTCGACTCGCTGATCGGGCTTTTCGCGGGGAACGCTACACCGTTTCTGCAGTCGGCCACTCTTTCAAACGTTCTGACTGAAGGAGGAAACGCCATCGCAGCGATTTCCTCAGCAGCGATTTGGATCATTGTGCCGTGCGTCATCGGTGTCTGGCGCAATCGAACGCGGGATGTAGTTTAATCGCATGATCTTGACAACGGAGTGAAACAATGGAATCAAACCTCAAGCAGGATATTGTGTACGCCCTCAGGAAGAAGGGCGTAGCAGAAACCGAGATACCGTGCCTCCTCGACGAAGCGATGGAACAACGCCGGACAGCAGGTGATCGATTCAGCGTTGCAGATTTTGTGGCTAGTACCCCACGCGGGACCAGCATCTCCAGGGGCACACGGATCGGTTACGTCGCCGCCGTGTTTTTGGTGCTTTGCATTGGCGTTCAGCTGCTCCTTAGCGGCATGTTTAGCGTTCACCTGGGCATTCCTGGCCTCCTGTTCTACTACGGTGCAGCTCTCCTTGGACTGGTGGCCCTCGTGTTCTCCGCCTACTACGTAGACCGCAGGATTCCCGTCAAATAGCCTGAAGCTGATCGCCTAACCTCAATCTTTTGCGGAGGGCGGCTTCTACCGGGTCAAGACTTGCCGGCTGTCTGATGTCTGCAGCGACAAGTTGGGCTGAGTACTGGGAAGGTCAAGGCCTCACCCACTTAGGCCCTGCATCGGATCGCTTTCAAACGACCTAGCGAACCGCCGTATGCGAGGCCCGCAGGTACGGGGGTGTGAGAGGTGGGTCGGGAAACCCGACCCACCTACTCGATTTTGCCACCGATTTGCCGGTGGGGGAGCGCGGGATGGGTAGAACGTATGCCCGGTACGGCTGTGTCACGTCCGTCCCGACCTTCTTTGCGCCGCCCCGGCGCCCAAAGGACGCGGCTCGCCGCGTCGCAAGCGCTTTCCCAAAGCAAAGAAGGTCAGGACGGCGCCGAGCGAGTGGTCAGAGGCGTCCCTGAATGTGCGGTAGAGTTGATTCTGCGACGCGGGGTGGAGCAGTTCGGTAGCTCGCTGGGCTCATAACCCAGAGGTCACAGGTTCAAATCCTGTCCCCGCAACCAAATAAGCGAAAGAGTCCGCCCGTCTGGGCGGACTCTTTCGTTTAACCCTATTCTCCAGCCTTCTCGATCCTGAAGTTGGGGGTTATAGGACGAAACGTGTGTAAATCCCGGGCGCGTCATCTTCGTCCCGGGATCGTCTTCGCTCGGATGTCGGATTCTGCTCAATCATTCGACTGGACAAGTTCCGGGCCCGCGGAATCACGGGACCGGCACTTTCGGCGAAGAGAATGATCCACCAGAATCCGACGGTGTGCCTTCATTCAGCCCCCTATTCCGGCAGCCTTGTCGATCGTGAAGTAGGCGCACTGGAGACATCCGCTCCTACTTCCCCGAGGGAGGTCTTCGACACGGTCTTAGACGGCTATGCTGGCCCATCAGGGTGAAACGTTTTTCCACACGTAGAAGTGTGGAGATGCACACTGAGATTGCCGATAAACACACTGATTTTGGGCAAATTTGTACGGATTTTGACCCCTTCGACCCCTGAGAGGCGAAGTATCGCGCTAGTTTCTTGGGGGAACAAAGCTTCATCACTGGATTTCAGGCTGCGCTCGGCGTCGACCGACTTGAGGAGGAGCTTCGATCAACAAGACATCGAAAATTATTGGTGCGGCCCTGGGCGGCGTGGCCGTTGGATTGGCCCTGGCGTTCATTCTGTGCGTGGCCACTAGCGTGATCGCCATTTCTACGGGCTCCCCGGCGACCCTTCCAGGACTGTTCACGGCGACTGCCGGAACCGAAAACGGGGCACTGGCCTTGGAATTCCAGCCGAACTTCGCTGGAATCGTCGTGGTCACAGCGCTGTCGGTGCTTGTCAGCGTGGTGATGGCCGTGCGAAGCAGCAATGCATCCCCGGGACCCTCGGGGCACAACTAGTGGGCGCTGCTTCGCGATGACGGCGATGGGCGTATGCTCCGCGTGGCTCTGAGGCAAGGTCCGGCCACGTAACCCACACCGATCCGAACGCTTCAGGCGTTGACAGTCAGATCCTGGAGGACGACACTTGGGCCGAATGGGCCGTTCATCCGGACGGAATGGGCCGGCCAGGGAGGCCCGAGATGATCAATGCAACGATGGTCGTGGCGACAATTCCGGTCACGGATCTGGACCGGGCGAAGGAATTCTACGGCGGCATCTTGGGGCTGACCTTCCTCTGGGAAACTCCGGTAGGGGTCCGGTACCGGTGCGGATCCGTCAGTGAGATCTCAGTCTTCAAGCGTCCGCCTACTGCTACTGAGCACACCCTTGCCCACTTCGAAGTGGGCGACATTGAGGCCGTGGTCCAAGACTTGGCCGCCAAGGGCGTGGAGTTCCTGGACTACACGGAGGGTCCCATCGCCACAACAGGGCACATCGCCCAGCTCGGCCCGGCCCGCGGCGCTTGGTTCCGTGATCCCGACGGGAACACCCTCGGCATTCGCCAGGGCTAGATCGATCGGTTCGAAAGCCGGTACCTGCCGCCGGGCCGGATCGCCATGCCCGGCGTGGAAAGTCCCGCCTCCCGGAAGAATCAATAGGAGTTCCAAGCATTGCTTCCCTCGCTCCATGGTAAATACTAGGAGTTCCTAGTATTCTCGATTCCAAGCGTCAGCCATTTGCATCGAGGGAGCTGTTGAATGAAGATCGTCGTGCTCGTCAAACAAGTGCCGGATACGGCCGAGGAGCGGAAGCTCGACCTGGCAACGGGCCAGCTCGACCGTGAGGCCGCCGACTCCGTGGTCGATGAAATCAACGAGCGCGCCCTCGAAGCCGCGTTGCGCATCAAGGATGCCAACAAAGGCACCGAAGTAGTGGCAATGATCATGGGTCCTGATGACGCCACCCAGTCCTTGCGCAAGGCCCTTTCCATGGGAGCCGATTCAGGGGTTCACATCGTGGATGATTCCCTGGACGGCGCCGACACCGGTCGAACAGCTGCGACGCTGGCGGCGGCATTGAAGGCAACCGGATTTGACGTGGTGATGGCCGGCAACGAATCGACGGATGGCCGCGCCGGCGTCGTACCCGCCATGGTTGCCGAACATCTCCAGCTGCCACTGTTGGGTTCATTGATCTCCGCGGAAATCGCCGACGACGGCGTACGGGGCGTTCGCCAGGGCGAGGGTGGAACCCTCAATGTCCGTGCAGGACTGCCCGCCATCATCACCGTTACCGAACGTTTCCCGGAGGCCCGGTTTCCCAACTTCAAGGGCATCCTGACGGCCAAGCGCAAACCCGTCACCAGGTTGTCCGTCGCCGAGCTCGGCGTCCCGACTGGTGCCAGCCGCACCGTAGTGGTCTCCACCGTTGAGCGGCCGCCGCGCGCGGCCGGACGAAAACTCATCGATGATGGGACCGCGGCCGACGAGCTGGCCGAGTTCCTCGTTGCGAACCGCCTGGTCTGAGGGAGGAAAAGAAATGTCGAATGTCTTGGCTCTCATTGAAGTTTCCCACCGCGGCGAGATTGCCGCTTCCGCCCGCGGGCTCCTGGCTGCCGCAGCCACGCTGGGCTCGCCGGTCGCCGTCGTCGTGTCGTCTGCACCCCTGGCGGACGACGACGTCGCGCGCCTGGGTGAGCTGGGCGCGGCAAGGATCTACTCGGCTGTGACAGCTGCCGCCGGCACTGTTTTGGTGGCACCCGCCGTGGATGCCCTGAGCGGGGCCGTCGACGCGTATGGGCCGGCTGCCGTCCTTACCGCGAACTCGGTGGACGGCCGCGAAGCAGCCGCCCGGCTTGCTGTGCGGGTCGGCGGGAGCGTGCTCGCCGACGTCGTGCAGGTGCACAGCGACAACGGAACCGTTGTTGCCCAGCATTCGGTGTTTGGCGGGGCCTACACCGTCGAGTCGATGGTGGAAGGCGGGCTGCCCCTCCTGACCATCCGGCAGGGGGCGATTGAAGGCCAGGCTCCGGCAGCCACGGCAGACGTGGACACGGTGTCCCTGGAAGCGAGAACAGAAGGTGCCGCAGTCATTGACCAGTTCAACGACGATGCCGCCGTCTCGGTCCGGCCCGAACTTCGGACTGCCGCGACGGTGGTTTCCGGCGGACGGGGTTTGGGCTCGTCAGAGAATTTTGTGCTGGTTGAACAGCTCGCCGACACCTTGGGCGCGGCGATCGGTGCGTCACGCGCCGCCGTCGACGCCGGGTACATCGCCCAGACGGCCCAGGTAGGCCAGACCGGTGTGAGCGTGTCCCCGCAGCTGTACATCGCATTGGGAATATCCGGAGCCATCCAGCACCGCGCAGGCATGCAGACTGCCAAGACCATTGTGGCCATCAACAAAGACGAGGACGCGCCCATTTTTGAGGTGGCCGACTTCGGAATCGTTGGCGATATCTTCACGGTGGTTCCGAAACTCATCGAGGCCGTCAAAGCCCGTTCCAACTGACGGCGTAACAGGCTTTGGCCGCTTCGGTCCCAAGCCTGTTAGCTTGATGCGTCCCTGATTGCAAAGTTCTTCCGAGAGGTGTCTGAGAAGATGTCCACCCCCGCCAAAAAGTCGACAGCAGCCAAGAGCAAATGGTCCCAACCCCTCTGGGTGGTTCCAGGCGTGCTGGTCGTACTTTTGCTCATCGTCTTGTTGGCCAAATGGTTGACGGGCCTGTCGGGTGTGCAGTCGTTCTTGCACGACTTCCCAGGCGCATCCAGGCTTCCGGAGAACGCTCCTGTAGGTTTCCCGGCATGGCTCGGATGGCAGCACTTCCTGAACGTCTTCTTCATGGTGCTCATCGTCCGGTCCGGTTGGCAGGTCCGCACGGCCAAGAGGCCGCCGGCCCAATGGACCCGCAACAACAAAGGATTCATCCGGACCAAGAATGCGCCAACCAAGATCAGCCTGGACCTCTGGTTCCATCTGACCTTGGATGCCCTGTGGGTGTTGAACGGCATCGTCTTCATCATCGTGATCTTTGCGACCGGGCAATGGATGCGGATCATCCCGACCAGCTGGGATGTATTCCCCAACGCCATTTCCGCCGCCCTCCAGTACGCCTCGTTGAACTGGCCCACTGAGGACGGCTGGGTGAACTACAACGCCCTGCAATTGCTGACCTACTTTGTCACGGTCTTCATCGCCGCCCCGCTTGCCATCATCACCGGCCTGCGTACGTCCTCGGCATGGCCGAAGAAGGCCGGCACGGTGAACAAGATCTATCCCATCGAACTGGCCCGGGCAGTGCATTTCCCCGTGATGGTGTACTTCGTGCTCTTCACCATCGTGCACGTCACCTTGGTCCTCGCCACCGGGGCGCTGCGCAACCTGAACCACATGTATGGCGGCAGCGACGACATCAACTGGGTTGGTTTCGGCATTTTCGCCGTATCCCTCCTGGTGATTGTGGGCGCGTGGTTCCTCGCGAGGCCGCTATTCCTTCGCCCAGTCGCTTCGCTGATGGGCAAAGTCAGCAAGTAAACGCACCGAATAGCCAGAAAACACCGGACAACCCGGCGAACTGGGAAGAACTGCAAAGGAGTGCCAATGTTTGAGCTCACGGAGGACCAGCAAGCGGTGGTGGAGATGGTGCGCGACTTCGCCACAACGGCCATTGCGCCGCACGCAGCGGAATGGGACGAGACCAAGCATTTCCCCGTGGATGTCCTGCGCGAAGCGGGCACCCTCGGCATGGGAGGCATCTATGTCCGGGAAGAGTTCGGCGGCTCGGGGCTTTCCCGCACGGATGCGGCGCTGATCTTTGAAGAGCTGTCGAAGGCAGACCCCACCATCGCGGCCTACATCTCGATCCACAACATGGTTGTGTGGATGATCGACGCTTTCGGCAACGATGAGCAACGGGCCCAATGGGTGCCGCAACTTGCGTCCATGGAGGCACTGGGCAGCTACTGCCTCACGGAGCCGGGAGCCGGCTCGGACGCCGCCGCACTGAGCACCAAAGCAGTGCTCGACGGCGACAGTTACGTTCTTAACGGCACCAAACAGTTCATTTCGGGGGCAGGAGCTTCGAGTGTCTATGTGGTCATGGCACGGACCGCGGACACGGGCAGCCAGGGCATCACCGCAATCGTCGTGCCCGCGGACGCGCCGGGCCTGTCCTTCGGCCCGAATGAGAAGAAGATGGGATGGAATGCCCAGCCCACCCGTCAGGTCATCTTCGAGGACGTACGGGTCCCTGTGGCGAACCGGCTTGGCGAGGAAGGCAGCGGATTCGGCATCGCGATGAAGGGCCTCAACGGAGGCCGGGTCAATATGGGCGCTTGTTCCCTGGGAGGCGGCCAGGCGGCCCTGGAGAAGTCCATCGCCTACCTCAAGTCACGCTCGGCTTTCGGTGGCCCGCTCATCAACCAGCAGTCCTTGCTGTTTGATATTGCCGACATGGATACGGAACTCGAAACTGCCAGGACCTTGATCCTCCGGGCCGCTGATGCCTTGGATCGTGGCGCCCCGGACACCGTGAGGTTGTGCGCAATGGCCAAGCGGGTCGCTACAGACGCCGGTTTCAACGTGGCAAACAAGGCCATCCAACTGCATGGCGGCTACGGATACCTGTCGGAATACGGCCTTGAGAAGATTGCCAGGGATCTGCGCGTCCACCAGATCCTGGAAGGCAGCAACGAAATCATGAGACTCATCGTTGGACGGCTCGCTGTAGGGGCATAAAGCACGCAGGAAGCACGAAGGGCCGGACCCCACGAGGTCCGGCCCTTCGTTTGGCGGATGGACTAGAGCTTGTCGAAGTCGGCTTCGTCCACCGTGTCATCTGCCGGAGCAGTAGCGCCTGCGCCGATCGCAGCCTTCGAACCACCCGACTTCAGGGCCGCCAAGCGAGCCTCGATTTCCGTCTGCTCGCCGAGGTCCTCAAGCTGGTTGAACTGTGCGTCCAGGCTGGAGGCTGCAAGCTCTTGTTGGCCGAGGACCTTTGCCTCTTCGCGGCGGATCTTCTCTTCGAAGCGGCCAACCTCGCTGGTGGGGTCCATGATGTCGATGCTCTTGAGGGCATCGTGCACCTGGGTCTGGGCAGCAACCGTCTTGGAGCGGGCAATCAGCTCATTGCGCTTGCTGGTGAGCTCGTTGAGCTTGCCCTTCATCTGGTCGAGACCGCTCTTGAGCTTGTCCACGACTTCCGACTGAGAGGCGATGTTGGGCTCGGCGGCCTTGGCCTGGTTCTCGGCCGACATCTGACGCTGGATGGCCACCTTGGCAAGGTTGTCGAACTTCACTGCGTCGGCTGGGTTACCGGTAGCACGGTACTCATCCGCCTTGCGGGAGGCAGCGAGGGCCTTGTTGCCCCAGTCCTGGGCGTTCTTGATGTCCTCGCTGTAGTCGGCCTGGAGCATGCGGAGGTTGCCGATGGTCTGCGCCACGGCGGACTCGGCCTCAGCGATGTTGTTCGAGTAGTCGCGGACCATTTGGTCCAGCATCTTCTGCGGGTCCTCAGCCTGGTCGAGCAAGGCATTGATATTCGCCTTGGCGAGCTGCGCGATCCGCCCGAAAATGGACTGCTTAACCATGGTGTTGCCTTTCGTCCTGCTCAGTGGTGCCCACTGAATCCAGTGATCAGTTCTTGTACCGCTTCTAGGTGGGGGACAGGCCCCCACCTAGTCTTTGGAGCTAGAAGCTGCCGGAGTCGCCGCCGCCGAAGTCACCTCCGCCGCCGCCGAAGTCACCTCCTCCTCCGCCGTCGCCGCCGAAGAAGCCTCCGCCCCCACCGCCGTCGCCGCCGAAGAAGCCTCCGCCTCCGCCGTCGTTGTTTCCGCCGCCCCAGCCGCCGCCTCCGCCGTGCAGGATGGAGTTGATGAGTATGCCGCCGAGGATCGCTCCGCCGAGGCCACCGCCATTGCCTCCACCACCGAACATGCCGCCACGGCCGTAGCCTTGGTTGGCGAAGCCGCCGAACTGATCGACGTCGGACTGGGCCAGCTGCGCGGCTTGTGCAGCGAGCGACTGGGCCTGCTGTGCGTACGTCAGAGCGGTGACCGGGTCATTGCGGGAAATGGACAGGGCATAGTCGAGATTCCGTTGGGCTTCGGCCAGCCGGGTACGCGCCTCGGTGCCCACGCCGCCGCGTCGCGCCGCGATGTAATCCGAGGTGGCGCTGATCTGGGACTGGGCAGCCATGATGGTCTGCTGGAGCGCGGCCTGTGCACGCCTTGCCTGTTCCTGCTGGTCACGGATTCCCGAGAGGGACTGGTCCAAGGCTTGGTGCGCCTTCTCCACGCGGTCCAAGGTGGCAATGGGATCGATTTTCCCGCCCTGGATTTCAATTTTGACCTGCGCCAGTGCGGCTTCGACTCCGGCCACCGGGCCAGCCAGCTCCGGGTGTTCGCCGGACTGGATCATCGCTTTGGCCTGTGCCAGGTCCTGGCTGGTCTCCACCACGGCGCCCTCCAGCGAGTTCCGGGCTTCGTCGAGGCTGCCCGCTACCTTGGAGATGGCGTCGATCAGCACGTTGGTCTGGTGCAAGCCCTCTTCCGCAGCGCGGACTGCTACTGCGGCAAGGCTGCTCTCACCTGCGGCGAGCTTTTCCTGTGCCGTAGTTGTTGCGTTTTGAACGAAGGCGAGCCGGTCTTTGGCCTGGGTGATGTTGTCGCTCACGTGGCCAAGAGCGCTGTCTGCGTATTTTTCGCGCAGGCCGTTGAGCGATTGCTCCGCGCTGTTGATCTTTGCCTCGGCTTCGTTGGCGCCGGCGGCAACATTGGCCAGAGCCTGGGGCGCGTTCTTCTCAAGCTCTCGCAGGGAATCGAAATCGGCCTTCTGTTCGCGCAACGACTCGAGGGCAGCCTCCGAGCGTCGGATGATTTCGCCAAGCCAACTGCGCTGCTGCTCTTCGGTGTCCGGGATATGGTCATCGAGCTGTTGCTGCAGCTTGAAGGATTCGGTCATGTGGGTCTTGGCTTCCAGCAGGGCCTTGGTGAAGTTCCCGACGGCGGCATCGCCGTATTGGGCCTGCGCGAAGCCGAGCTCCTGCTCGCTGGACTTGATGGTGTCATCCGCTTCGATGAGCAAGGAGCCGGCTTTGCGCCGCAAGTCCGCGATGCTCAGGGAGGCCAGGGGATCGAGCTGTTCCCCCTGCGGACCGTAGCTGGCGCTGGATGCCTGGCTCTTCTTGCGGCGGTTGCGGAAGTACAAGTACGTGCCCACGCCGCCGGCCGCAACAACGCCCGCGCCGATCAAAACGACTGCACCCGAGTTGCCGCTCGGAACCGTGCCGCTGCCCCCGCCGGCGGCGTCGCCGACGGCCGCCGCGGTGTCGATGGCTGCCTGGGCAAAGTCTCGCTTGCCTGCGCCCAGGTTGGCCGCGATGGCATTGGACGAAATGGTTGACCTCTTGGAATAGATCGCACTGGCAGAGTTGGGTGCGAAGTAGTACTGACCGGCCGCGGAGATGGCCAGAATGACGTCGGACCGGCCCATGCCCTTCTTGGTGGCCACTGCCGTGGCCCAGGCTTCGGGCGATGAGGGGTTTTCGAAGGAATTCACCGTGACCACGTACAAGTTGTATTTGTGGTCTTTCAGCAGCGTCTGGATGGCGTCCTGGACCTCGCCCTTGCGATTGCCCAAAACATTCGCGTTGTCCACGATGTTCTGGCCGGACGGGATGGTCACCGGGTCGGCGGCCCAGGCTGCGGTGGCCGGGAGGACCAGCATTCCAGCCAGGCCGATGACGGCGAGTACACGTTTCAACATTGACCGCATGTGCAACCCTTCAGCACGTCTGCGATTGGTCCGGGCCGGAACAATCGAAACAGAATGCATCAGCGCCCCCACGCATGGTTGTCAAGCGGCAGGTCGCTGTGGCAATTCCACTTGATACTATGGTGCACCTTTTGGGGCGTCCACAGCGGTAAATATGCCGCCAGCGAAACGGGGAGAAATCTGCCCTTCTCCAGCGTTGAGGGGCTAGTCGGTGCCATTCGAGGCCACAGGACCGTTCCGATGACGGCGTTCAGCAAGCTCCCAGCGAACGTCGACTCTTGATCCAGCAAGAGCGACGATAGTTAAGGGGACGAGGAAGAAAGGAAGTCCCATGACGGAGAACCCAGCACAGGGCGCCGCGCCTGAGAACAATGGCCCTGAGAACCATGGTCCTGAGGGCGCCGGCCAGGCGGAGGCGGACAAGCAATCCAATTCCCAGCCTACGGTCCCGCTGCCGGCATACCAGCCGGGTCAGGATTTCACTGCGCAGCCCGAACACGCTGCGAAGCCCGAACACGCTGCGCAGCCCGAATACAGAGCACAGACTCCGGTAGCTCCGGCACCCTGGGCCCAGGGCCCGGCCGAAAACGCCACCGAGCAGATCCAGGCTCAGCACGGCGCTCCCCAGAACGGCGCGACCCAACACGGAGCGCCACAGCACAGCGCGGGACCGCAACACCCCTACCCGCAGCACCAGCCTTTCTATGGCGGACCGAACCCTGCGCAGCACTATCCCACGCAGCAATTCCCGGCCCACCCGGGCGGTCCGGCGGCTAGCCCGAAGCGCAAGCCGGCCTTCGGCGTCGGGACCTTGGTGGCCTGCATCCTGGCCGCCGGTCTCGTCGGCGGAGGCGTTGTGGCCGCCAGCGATCAATTGCTAAACAGCCGGACCCCGGCGGCAGCCACTAGCGGCCAGACGGGAACCGTGATTGTCAACAACACGGACAACGTCAACGCCATCACGGCAGCCGCGGCCAAGGCTTCACCGAGCGTCGTGACCATCATGGCCTCGAGCGGAAGCCAGGGCGGCACCGGTTCGGGCATCATCCTCGACGACCAGGGCCACATCCTGACCAACACCCACGTGGTGACCCTTGACGGTGCCAGCGCCAACGCCGCGATTGAAGTGCGGCTGAGCGATGGACGCGTCCTGAAGGCGACGGTAGTGGGTACGGACCCGCTTTCGGACCTCGCCATCATCAAGGTGGACAACGCCTCCGGCCTCGTGCCGGCTACCCTGGGTGATTCCAGCAAGATCAACGTCGGCGACAACGCAATCGCCATCGGCGCTCCGCTAGGCCTGCCCGGCACGGTCACCGACGGCATCGTGTCCACCCTCAACCGCACCATCAGCGTGGCTTCCTCGGCTGTTCCCAACGGCGGCTCCGACAATTCGCAAAATGGCGGGCAGGGCGGATTCCAATTCGCCCCTCCAGGCGGCGGCCAGAGCCAGAGCCAGAGCAGTGCGGGACAGGGCACCGTTTCGCTCAACGTGATCCAGACCGACGCGCCGATCAACCCGGGTAACTCCGGTGGAGCGCTTGTCAACACCAAGGGCGAGATCATTGGCGTCAACGTGGCGATCGCTTCCGCCGGGAGCAGCAGTGCCTCGTCTTCGTCCAGCGGCAACATTGGTGTGGGCTTCAGTATCCCCATCAACAACGCGAAGCGTATTGCGCAGGAACTCATCAAGAACGGCAAGGCCACGCACGGGCAGTTCGGCGTCAGCGTGCAGCCTAAGTCGGCCACGGGAAGCAGCTCCGGGTTCTCGGTGGGCGCGCAGGTTGCGGCCGTGACCGCGGGCTCCGCCGCTGAGAAGGCCGGGCTCAAGGTGGGCGACGTCGTGACCAAGTTCGCCGGCATGGACGTCAGCGATCCCGAACAGCTCACCGCGGCGGTCCGTGAGCAGCCGGCAGGCGCAACGGTCAAGGTGACCATCCAGCGCAGCGGCCAGTCGCAGGAGCTCGACGTGACCTTGGATGCTGCCCCGTAACAGCTGCCCCGTAACAGCTGCGCCGTAGCAGCTGCAGTAGCGGCGGATTCCAGCGGGGCATGGGCCCACGCCGCCAGGGTTCCCTGCCGAGCTTGCGAGGCGAGGGTGGCGGTGGGGACTTGCAGTCGACGACGGCGGGCGGCACCACAAGCGGTGCGGCCCGCCGTTGTCGTGTGCTCTTGCTGCCATGAGCGGGAGCGATCCACGAAACAGGAGTTAATGCGGGTAGGCGGCGTTGTCCGACTTGTCCCGCAATATGCTTAGCTAGGACGAGCCCGTAAGCCGGGCACTCTTGGCCATGCGCCTAGTTGCTGGCCATCCCCGAGTATGGAAGGCTGCCTCGAACACAGTGGGAGATACATTGAAGATTGTTGTTCTGGTCAAGCACGTCCCGGACGCGCAGTTCGACCGACACCTCACCGGCCCAGGCAACACCACGGACCGCGACGAGAGCATTCTGTCCGAACTGGACGAGTATGCGCTTGAAGCCGCGCTGCAGCTCAGTGAAGCCCGCGGAGGTGCTAAGGCCGGCAACGAGGTCATCGCCTTGAGCATGGGTCCCGCCGGTGCCGTGAACGCCGTCAAGAAGTCCTTGCAGATCGGCGCCTCCTCGGGAGCGCATTTGAGCGACGACGCCTTGGCCGGTTCCGACGCCGCCGCCACCTCGCTGGCCCTCGCCGCGGCGATCCGGTATCTCGGCGCCGATTCGCCCGTGGACCTCGTCCTGACGGGCATGGCCTCGACCGACGGCGAAACGTCCTTGGTTCCGGCTCAACTGGCTGAGCGGCTCGGACTCCCGCAAGTCACTTTTGTTTCCTCCCTTGAGGTCAACGGCGAACGTGTCGTCGCGCGCCGTGACGGTGACGCCCACGCGGACACTGTGGAGGCGACCTTGCCGGCGCTGGTATCCGTTACGGACCAGATCAACGAGCCGCGATACCCTAACTTCAAGGGCATCCTTGCAGCCAAGAAGAAGAAAATCACGGCACTCACGCTGGCCGACATCGGCGTCGATGCCGCTCAGGTGGGCGCCGCGGGTTCGCTGACCGCCGTCGAGACCGCTGAAGCGCGGCCGCCGCGCACTGCCGGCACCATCATCACCGACGAAGGCGACGCCGGCATCAAGCTGGTTGAGTTCCTGGCCGCCCAGAAGCTGCTCTAAGAGGATTCCGACACATGGCAAAAGCACTTGTATTCATTGACAACCCGGGCGCGGCGCTCAAGAAGAGCAGCCTGGAACTCCTGACGATCGCACGTTCCCTCGGGGATGCGGTGGTCGCCTTCAACGGTGAGCTGCACGACGACGTCGCTGCCGCCCTGGGTGCGCATGGAGCCTCGGCTCTTTACCGCCCGTCCGCTACGGACCTGGACGACTACCTTGTTGCACCGAAAGCGGCATATCTTGCCGCGGCAGTTGCAGCCTCCGGAGCCCAGACCGTCCTGCTGGAGAACACAGCCGACGGCAAGGAAATCGCGGCCCGTCTCGGCGTGAAGCTCAACGCCGGCGTCATCACCGATGTTGTGGGCGTCGACGCCGACGGCACGGCCCACAAGTCGGTCCTGGCGGGCTCGTACACGACCACGGCGAAGGCGCGCACCGCCGTCGCCGTGCTCACGGTCAAGCCGAACAGTGTCGACGTCGAGGCCCCGGCCGCGGCTAGCACGCCCGAAGCCGTCACTATCGATGTCCCGGCCGATGCCACCGCGAATGCCGCCCGGGTCACCGGGCGTGCAGAAAAGCCGGCCAGCGGCCGTCCTGAGCTCACCGAAGCCCGGATCGTGGTTGCCGGCGGCCGCGGCGTCGACGGCGACTTCGGTCCTTTGGAAGAACTGGCCGACGCGCTGGGCGGTGCACTCGGGGCTTCCCGTGCCGCCACGGATGCGGGCTGGATCGGCCATGACTACCAGGTTGGCCAGACGGGCAAGACCGTGTCCCCGCAGCTCTACATTTCGGCGGGCATCTCCGGAGCGATCCAGCAGAAGGCCGGGATGCAGACCTCCAAGGTCATCGTCGCGATCAACAAGGATGCTGAATCGCCGATCTTCGAAATCGCGGACTTCGGCATCATCGGTGACCTCTTCAAGGTTGTTCCGCAAGCCACCGAAGAGATCAAAAAGCGGAAAGGCTGATCCCTTTGTCTTCTGACGCTACGTCAGCAAAGAGCCCGTTCAACGCCTCCAGGGAGCGTGTTGAGCGGGTGCTTTGTTTTACCGCCCACCCGGACGACATCGACTTCGGCGCGGCCGGCACCATCGCTGCCTGGACCGCTGCCGGCGTCGAGGTCAGTTACTGCATCATGACCGACGGCGACGCAGGAGGTTTCGATCCTGCCCACCGCGAAGAGATCATTTCCATGCGCGCAGAGGAGCAGAGACAAGCCGCTGCCCTCGTAGGAGTGACGGACGTGCACTACCTCCATGAGCGCGATGGCTACCTGGAACCGACGCATGGGGTCATCAAGCAAGTGGTGAAACTTATCCGCGAAATCCGCCCCGACGTCGTCCTTGCCATGCATCCGGAACGCAATTGGGACAGGATCCAGAAGAGCCATCCCGACCACCTCGCCGTGGGGGAGATCGTGACCCGGGCGGTGTACCCCGCGGTGGAGAATCCCTTCGCCTACCCGGAACTGGCGGAAGCCGGCCTCGAGGCCTTCAGACTGCCGTGGCTGTGGCTCTTCGCCGGTCCCGAAACCCGTGAGAACTATTTCGTGGATGTCACCGAACACATCGACGCGAAACTGGCTGCCATCCGGATCCATACGAGCCAGCACCCCGATCCGGAGGGCATGGAACGGGCTGTCAGAGGCATGCTCCGGCACAATGCTTCACGCGCCGGCATGCCCGACGGGCGCAGCGCCGAGGCGTTCCATGTTGTGGAAGTCAACGGTTCCCAGACCATCGCCGGTTTCTGAAATTGCTGATGTGTAACCTGTGTCATATGCTTAGTCTCGTTTAAATCATATTTAATTGAGAGAGGCAGACTTTGATGGCGAAGACTGCACAACAGCCGGTATTGGTGATCATGGGTGTCTCCGGTTCCGGTAAATCGACAGTGGCTGGCGTATTGTCCGGCCGGCTGGGTTGGGACCTCGCCGAAGGCGACGACCTGCACCCGGAAGCGAACGTGGCAAAGATGCAGGCAGGGCACGCACTCAGCGATGAGGACCGTTGGCCCTGGCTGGAAATCATTGCCGATTGGATCAAGGAGCGTACCGCAGCAGGAAAGCCGGGCATCATCACGTGCTCGGCCTTGAAGAAGCGGTACAGGGATGTCCTGCGCGGCGAGGGCGTCGTATTCGTCTTCCTCCAAGGGAGCAAGGACAAGATTTCCGACCGGCTGGCTTCGCGTCACGGACACTTCATGCCTGCCTCGCTGCTGGAATCCCAGTTCGATGCACTCGAGGCGCCCACGGAGGACGAGAACCACATCTCGCTGTGCGTCTCCGCTTCTCCGGCTGAAGAAGCAGACGAAATCATCGAACGGCTCGGCCTTGAGGCACAGACCGCCCACGCGGTCGGTGGCGCAGCGTGAACTGGACCGGGCACGATACCCAACTTCTTGTGGTCGCGGCTATCGGCATTGCGCTGATCGTCCTGCTGATCGCCAAATTCAAAGTCCACCCCTTCCTTTCCCTGGTACTCGGATCGGCCTTCGTTGGCCTGGCCTCCGGAGTGGAACTGGCCAAGGTTGTCAGCAACTTCGAGGACGGCGTGGGAGGCGTCCTTAAAGAGGTCGGCATCCTGATTGCGCTCGGCGCCATGTTGGGCAAGCTCCTGGCGGATTCCGGCGGCGCAAACCGCGTGGTGGACACCTTGCTGGAGAAAGCCAGCGGCAACAAAGTGGTCTGGATGATCACCTTGGTTGCGGTTATCATCGGCCTCCCGATGTTCTTTGAGATCGGCCTCGTCCTGCTGCTTCCGGTGATCGTCCTGGTCACCCAGCGCTCGCAGATGAAGCTCATGCGCATTGCCATTCCGGCCCTCGCGGGTCTGTCCGTGTTGCACGGCCTGGTCCCGCCGCACCCCGGGCCGCTCATTGCCATCAGCGCTGTGAAGGCTGAACTGGGCACCACCCTGGCGTTGGGGCTCCTGGTCGCCGTCCCCACGGTCATCATTTGTGGACCGCTGTTTTCCCGTTTGGCCGCGCGCTGGGTTCCAGTTGACGCTCCTGCGGTGGCCGGCGGCGTCGACACCAAGCACGCCGTCGACCTCAGCGAAGTGAAGCGTCAGCCCAGCTTCCTCGTCACGTTGTTGACCATCATTTTCCCCGTGGTGCTCATGCTCCTGAAGGCCGTCGCGGACATTGTCTGGCCCGACGCGGCGCATGCCCCCATGATCCGCACGGTCCTGGACTTCGTGGGCCAGCCCCTCGTGGCGATGACCCTGGCGGTGCTTGCCGCCATGGTGACCTTTGGCTATGCCGTCGGCTTCACCGGAAGCAAGATCACCGCCAAGCTCGGCGACAGCCTCGGACCGATCGCCGCGATCCTGTTGATCGTGGGCGCAGGCGGCGGCTTCAAGCAGACCCTTATCGGTGCCGGCGTCGGTGACGCGGTCAAGAAATGGGCCGAGGGCGCCAATATGTCCGTGCTGGTCCTGGGCTTCATTGTGGCTGTGGCGCTTCGCCTGGCCACGGGCTCGGCGACAGTTGCCACCGTGACGGCTGCGGGCATCGTGGCTCCCTTGGCGAGCAGCCTGAGCCCGACGCACGCCGCACTCCTTGCTTTGGCCATCGGTGCCGGTTCGCTCTTCCTGTCCCACGTCAACGACGCCGGATTCTGGCTCGTGAAGGAACTGTTCGGCCTGACAGTCGGGCAGACGTTCAAGACGTGGTCGGTGATGGAGACGCTCATCTCGGTTGTCGGCTTCGGCTTTATCATGGTGCTCTCGCTGATCATCTAGCGGGGCTGCTTGGCAGTCAGTACGACGGCGGCCCGCCCCCTGTGTTTCCAGTGGGGACGGGCCGCCGTCGCGCTTTTCGGCAGGAAGCCCTAACTGAGCTTTTCTGCTGCGTAAACCTTGATGCCTTCGAGCAGGTAGGGCGCCAGGCCTACCCGGACCTTGTCGTAATTGGCGGTGAACCGGGGGTCGTCCACATACATCTGTCCCAGGCCTACATAGGATTCAGCGTTGGGCGTCCAACTCGCGCAGATCCACTTGTAATGCCGGCCGACGGCTGCCTGGACATCCGGGTGGTCTGCCGGAAGGGCCGCGTCGAAGCAGCGGGCGAGATCCTGGTTCAGGGCCGCGTACTCCTCCATGAAGGCCTGTTTTTGGGCGGTTGTCATCGCCGAGTGTCGTGCTTTGCTCTCTTCGACGGCCCGATCGCCCCAGCGCTCGCGCGCCTCGGCTTCGTAGGGGTTGTTGTCGAAATCCTTGAAGATGTTCTCCGCGGTCATGGTTTCTCCTTGACGTAGTGCTGCGATAGTGGCGTCGACCGTCCGGGACATCCGGTCCAGCCGGTCGCGCTCGGCCAGCAGCCAGTTCCTGTGCACGGCAAGTGCCTCCACAGGATCGGCCTGGCCATCCAGAACTTCGCCGATGGTCTCGAGCCCAAGGCCAAGTTCACGAAGCAGAAGGATCCGCTGCAGGCGCAGCAGCTCAGGCTGGCCGTAGTACCGGTAGCCGTTGTGTCCCGTGCGGGCAGGTTCCAATAGTCCGAGTTGGTCATAGTGGCGCAAGGTTCGCGAGGAAACCTTGCTGGCCTTGGCCAATTCGGAAATGGTCCAGGTATCTGCCTTGTCCTGCTTCATGTATCCAGCGTAGAAGTTGACGTTACGTCAAGGTCAAGCCCCGTGACCAAGAGCCCATGTCCGGGCAGCCTCCGTCGCTTTACGTGAGAGGCGCTGCAGCGACGGTCGGGAGTGTCGGCTTCTTGGAGCCGCCCACGGGTTCAACCGTGATGCCGATGGCCGCCGCGCTGGAAATGCCGGAGACAACCGCCGGATGGCTCAAGGCCTGGGCGTCCATGAGTCCCTGGGATACAGGGTCGGAGCCGTCCTTGGGAATGAGCCACATCTGATAGACCTTGCCGGCCGGGGGAGCGGGAACTCCGTTCATACGGACCACCACAGCGTTCTTCGAGCTGGAGATGGACACAGTGGCAGTGCCGCCGCCGTTGACGTTGACGGTTGCTTGCCGGACATCGCCGGCCTGCAGTACCTGATTCACGGGATCGTTCTGCCCGGCCACGTAGACGCCCACGCCAACACCGCCAAGCGCAATTACCGCGGCCGCCGCAGCGGCTGCCACCCAACCACGGACGCCGCCGAAGCGTCGGCGATCCCGCCGGTTCCGGGCCGCGGCGAGGTCAACGACGTCGGGGGTTACGTGCGTTGCGGGGCCGGACGACACTTCGGGAACGGAAGAAGGTGCGGACGCTGTGCCGGTTTGTGCAGTGCGCGGTTGTTGCGGGAGCTGCCGCAGAATGTCCTCCAACAGTCCCGGCCGGGGTTCGGCCTCGTCGGCGAAAGAGGTGGCGAGGGTTTCGCGTGACTGCCTGACCCGCTCAAGGAACGCCGAGCGTTCAGGCGCCGTGGCAATGTAGTTGTCGATTTCCGCTCGCTCGGCGTCGCTCAAGGCGTCGAGGGCATAGATCTCGGCAAGCTCCAGGACGCGGCCTTCGGCAAGATCAGTGGCTATATCGCTGGCGAACATCCTGCGGAGGCCTTCCTTCCCGGCATTCTGCTTGTTGTCATCGTGTTCGGTCATGTCAGCTCACCCCCAGGCAAGTCTTGAGTCGGAGAAGTCCATCGCGGATGCGGGATTTGATGGTCGGAATCGCTGCACCGAGTTGTTCGGCGACTTCCCGGTAGGTGAGCCCGCCATAGTAGGCGAGCCGCACGGATTCCAATTGCGTTTCCGTCAGGGTGCCGAGGCAACGGGTGACGGCCTCGGCCTCAAGCCGGCTGGTGGCTTCTTCTTCCACTGAATCGTGGTCAAGGAGTTGGCTTGCCGCGCCATACTTCGCTTCGCGGTCCGTGGCGGACTGGGCCGAGCGGACACGGTCGATCGCGCGCCGGTGGGTGATGGTCATGAGCCACGCGAGCGGGCTGCCTGCTTCGGGATTGAATTTGGCCGCGTTCTGCCAGACCTGGATGAAGACTTCCTGGGTGGTATCTTCGCTCAGGCCCGCATCCACCAAGACGCGCTTGGCCATGCCGAAGACCCTACGCGCGGTGAGCCGGTAAAACTCGCTGAAGGCGACCCGGTCGCCGTCGGCCATCAATCCCAGCAATTCCGCAAGCTGGGCATTGGAGCCAGCTATCAGGCCGGGTGCCTCGGGGCCTCGCACATTCGGTGTATCCATCACCGTCCAGCATAGGTTGTTGGTGACCCCGGCAGTACCGGAAGTGCTGCGGGTCTTGAGAGTAGTCACCTGCGCCCCTTCCGCGGCCGCCGCTTCACCGGCCCCTTGCTTCGCAGGCCAACTGCCTGCCCAGGCTGTTGATGCCTGCACAGGGTATTCGGCGCAGGGGGCGCTTTGGATGGGTGATCCGCGGAGATGACCTTGCGGATATCTGGCGGCTCTGCCTGCCCGCTACAGCTTCGCCCCGGCAAAACCGTGTTGGCGCCAGGCCTCGTACACCGCGATGGAGGCGGCATTGGCGAGGTTGAGCGAGCGGAGGGCTGGCAGCATGGGGAGCCGGACGCGGGCCGTGACGTGCGGGTCCTGTTTCAGCCAGTCCGGAAGTCCGACGGACTCGGGGCCGAACAGCAATACGTCGCCCTCCTCGTAGGCAATGTCCGTATAGGAGGATTCGCCGTCGGACGTGAAGGCGAAGACGCGCCCGGGCTGCAAAGCCGCCCATGCTGCCTCGATGTCCTTGTGCACCGTGACCACCGCGAGGTCGTGGTAGTCGAGTCCCGCGCGGCGCAGCTTCGCGTCGGAGAAGTCGAAGCCCAGCGGCTCCACGAGGTGGAGCTCAGCGCCGGTGATGGCGGCGAGCCGGATGGCGTTTCCCGTGTTGCCCGGGATTTCAGGGGTGTGGAAGAGGATGCGGAACACGTATCAATCCTAGCCAGCGAAAATACAGGGTTGTTCCTGCCGGCTCAGTGCATGCCGCGCAGCAGCCGGGCCAGGACCGGGACAACCACAGTGTTGGGCACCGGGCCTGAACTCAGGAACTGCTTGAGACCGCGGGCCAGCCCGGAGGCGTTGACGATTTGGACCGAACCGAAGTCTCCGTCCGTGCGCCGGTAGTGGTCGATGACAGGCTCGTGCGGGTTGCCGTCCGGGCTGTGGACTACTACCCAACCGGTCACATTCAGCTCCGGAAAGATCTCCTGCATGTGGCGAACGATCAGCTCGAGCTGCGGCGGCGGCACCGAACGACCGCCGTGCTTGAGCGCCACCCCGTCCCAGGCATAGGCGCCCTTGGGCAGCAGCATGGAACCGATGAGCGCCAGGCGGTAGCCGGCAAGCAGGGCGTGATCGATGTGGCTGTCGTCCGAGGGGGAGCGGAGCCCGTTGACGAGCCGCGCTGAGGGGATGGCAGTCAGGATCTGGCGGCTGATGAGCTGGACTGTCCGCATTTCGCGCTGAATGCGGGCTTCGGCGCCGAAGATTCCACGCTTCCGGGGAATCCCGTGGATCTGCAGCGCGGCTTCGCCCTTGGAGAGCAGGGGCACTTCGCGGGGATCATCGAAGGGCGGCACATAGACGGGGGCGTCGCCGGCCGTGTTGCGCGGGGCATTCGGCCGGTGGACCCCGGCGGTGGTGCGGGTTTCCGGTCCGGGAGCGCCGGACCCGCCGTAGTCCGGTCTTTGAGTCGCGAAGGGGTTCGCCCAGCCCGAGGCGCCGCTCGCATAGCGGCGGTCGTACTCCGCTCGTCGTTTGGGATCAATCAGGGTCTCGTACGCGAGCGTGACCTGTCGAAAGACCTCCGGATCCCCGCCATGGTCCGGGTGAGCGTTCCTCGCGGCCTTCCGGTAGGCCACTTTGATCTCCTTGTCCGTCGCGGTGACGGGGATCCGGAGGATCTGATAGTGGGAACTGCTGCCCTGAGCCAACCACGGGCCTTTCTCTGGGATTCTGAAGATTCCCGCCGTCCCGGTGCGGAGCGGCGATCTTGGCAAGTCTAGCCAGCCCACCATGAGAACGACGGCGGCCCGGGCTTTAGTTCCCCCCGGGCTTAGTTCCCCCCGGGCTTTAGTTCCCGCGGTCCAGCCCCTTCCGATGGCATGATTCAAGCTGTGAACTCCCCGGCCGGCTCCGATCATCCCCTTCACCTACCAGGGACCGGCCCTGATGGGCTGAGCGGGTCGCCTCGCCGAAGGATCGTGCTGGCGGTCAATCCGGCCGCAGCGTTTGGCCGGCACGCCGTTGCCGGGGACCAAGCCGCCCGCTGCCTTCGCGCCGCAGGTCTCGACGTCGTCGTACTTCGGCGCGAAAGCATGGACGCCCTGCGGGAAGCGGTAGACGAAGCGCTTCGGCCAGGCGCTGAAGCCTTGGTGGTGGTGGGTGGTGACGGCATGGTCCATTTGGGTGTCAACTCACTTGGCGGGACGGGGTTGCCGCTCGGGATTGTTCCCGTGGGTACGGGAAACGACGTAGCCCGGATGCTTGGACTGCCGTTGCAGGATGTCGCGGCGTCGTGCGCCCGCGTGGTCTCGGCGCTCGCGGACGGCGGGCGGGTACTCGACGCGGGCCGCATCACCACCGGCGGACGGACCATTTGGTTTGCCGGAGCCGTGTCCGCGGGATTCGACGCCGCCGTCAATGAACGGGCCAACTCCTGGAGGTGGCCCCGCGGTGCGCTCCGCTACACCCTCGCGATGCTCCGGGAGCTCGGATCGTTCCGGGCCATCAACTACACAGTGACTGCCGACGGCGCGACATCGAAGGAAGGCGCCATGCTGATTTCCGTCGCCAACGGCCAGTCGATCGGCGGCGGTATGCGTATCGTCCCGGATGCCGCGCCCGACGACGGGTTGCTGGATCTGTTTATCGTCAAGCCCCTGTCCCGGCTGGCCCTCCTTGCGGTCTTCCCGAAGGTCTTCTCCGGCCGGCATACCTCGCACCCGGCGGTGGAAATCCGCCGGGTCCGCTCGGTGCGCCTTGCCGCCGAAAACGTGGTGGCCTACGCCGACGGTGAGCGGATCGGCCTGCTTCCCTTGGACATCGACGTGGTTCCGGGCGCCCTGCGGGTATTGGCCTGAAGTCCCGAAGGATTAAGCAATGAGTGTTGATTTTAGAGTTAAGCTGGATCCATGACCGGACTTCCCTGGCTGCGTCGGCTCTCCGCTTTGGCCTCCCTCGACGACGGCAACCGCCGCCGCTTGTATGAGCACGTCTGCGGTGCAAAGGATGCGGTCAGCCGCGACGACGCCGCGATGGCCCTCGGGCTTCCCCGCAGCACGGCCTCCTTCCACCTGGACCGGCTGGTCCGTGACGGGCTCCTGAGTGTTGAGTTCCGCAAGCTCGGCGGCAAGGTGGGTCCGGGGTCCGGGCGCCCTGCGAAGCTCTATGCGCCCGTCATTGAAGAGATCGGCGCCTCGGTTCCGGAGCGACACTATGACCTCGCCGGGGAAGTGATGGCCACTGCAATCCAGGTCTTGATGGCGAAGGGTGGATCCCCCCGCGAAGCTCTCCTCGATACCGCCTACGCCCGGGGCCGCGAGGCAGGCAGCACGGAGCCCCGTTTCGAGGATGTCCTGGCGAACTATGGTTACAGGCCGGAAGCTGACGACGACGGCGGGTACTCCCTGGTCAATTGCCCGTTCCACCGGCTGGCCGAAAGCCACACGAAGGTCGTCTGTGCCATGAACGGCGCCTTCCTGAACGGAGCGGCAGCCGCGTGCGGAATTGCCGGGGACCGGATCGCCGATGACAACCGCGAAGGCCATTGCTGCGCCAGAATCCGTCCGACCTCGTGATCCGTCCCGCGGAATAGGAGAGCGGCCCGGGAAGGCGCCTTTCGTCGCCGAAGCCGGGATCCGCCCGCCTCGATAGACTTGGGTAGTGCCTGTTTATCTTGACCATGCCGCCACCACTCCCCTTTCCGCTGTCGCCCTCACCGCCATGACCCGCGAGCTGGCACGGACCGGCAATCCGTCATCGCTGCACGCTTCCGGACGGCGTGCCCGGCGATCCGTGGAAGAGGCGCGGGAGGCGATTGCGGCAGCGGCCGGGGCGCATCCTTCGGAGCTCATCTTCACGTCCGGGGGAACCGAAGCAGACAACCTTGCCGTCAAGGGGATGTACTGGGCCCGCCACGACGAAGACGGCCGGCGCAAGCGGATCCTTTGCTCCGCCGTCGAGCACCATGCTGTGCAGGACACCGTGGAATGGCTAGAACGGCACGAAGAGGCCGAAGCGGTGTGGCTCCCCGTCGATTCCCAGGGCGTGGTGCGGCTGGACGCTGTGCGGGTGGAGATCGAGCGTGATCCGGGATCGGTTGCCCTGGTCACTGTCATGTGGGCAAATAACGAGGTGGGCAGTATCCAGCCCGTCAAGGAGATCGCGGAAATCGCCGCCGTCCACGGCATCCCCGTGCACTCGGACGCAGTCCAGGCATTTGGTTCGATTCCGCTTAATTTCCGCGAATCGGGCCTAGCCGCGATGTCGGTCTCGAGCCACAAAATCGGCGGACCCGTGGGCGTGGGCGCCCTCTTCCTCGGGCGCTCCACCAAGGTCACTCCGGTCCAGCACGGGGGAGGGCAGGAGCGCGACGTCCGCTCGGGAACCCTGGACACGGCGTCCATCGCGGCATTCGCCGCCGCGGCGGAGTCGGTCGCTCAAAACCTGGCGGCAGAGCGCGGACGAATCAGCGCCTTACGGGACCGGATCATCGACGGCGTCAAGGTTGCCATTCCCGAGGCAGTGCTACGCGGAGCGTCCGGCGACGACCGGCTCCCCGGCAACGCGCATTTCACCTTCCCGGGCTGTGAAGGCGATTCCTTGCTGTTTCTCCTGGACCTCGCGGGCATCGAATCATCCACCGGATCCGCCTGTACAGCGGGAGTCCCCAGGCCCTCGCACGTCTTGCTTGCCATGGGGTTGGATGAGGACACCGCCCGCGGGGCACAGCGGTTCAGCCTGGGCCACTCTTCGAACGACGCCGACGTCGACGCCCTGCTCAAGGCTCTCCCCGACGCGTATGCCCGGGCGAAGCTTGCCGGCATGGCAGGGCACGAGTCCAGCATCCAGACCGCAGCGACTGTGGCCCGGGGCTCCGGCAGCGGCGCTGCCGGCGGCCATGCAGACGATCAGGTCCCGGGCAACAACTGATCCAGCGGAACGGCAGGATCAGTCAGGCGGTCCACGTCCACCTGGACGCGCCCCGAAATGAGTGCCTTGACCGGCTTCTGTACCCGTTGCTGGTTGACGCTCATGCCCGCCACTACGGCGCCATCCCGTAGCCAGAAGGCGAGGAAGCTGTTTTCCTCCAACGCTCCGCGGATGACCGGTACGGAACCTGCCGCGAGCGTGGGATATCCCCAGTACTCCATCGAGACGTCGAACTGGTCTGTATAGAAATACGGGACCACGTCCAGCATCGCATCCTGTCCCAGCATCGCTTTCGCGGCGACCTTGCCCCCGTTGAGGGCGTTGGACCAGTGTTCGCTGCGGTGGTGATCGCCGGTGAAGGGGTGGAGGGCGTTGGCAACGTCTCCGGCCGCGAACACGTCCGGACTGCTGGTCCGGAGCGAAGAATCCACCACGATTCCGTTGCGGATATCCAGCCCGGCGGCTTCGGCCAGGGCCGTATCCGGAACCACGCCGACGGCCACCACCACGAGGTCGGCAGGAAGGACTTCGGCGGAGTTGGTGACAACGGCACTCGCCTTGCCCCCTGCGCCGGTGATTTCCGCTGCGCTCGCCGGGAGCCGGAACTGCACGCCGTGCTTTTCGTGCAGGCTGCGGAAGAAGCCGCCCAGTTCGGGGCCGATGGCCATGCTGAGCGGCACATCTTCCAGTCCCAGCAGGGTCACGGTGTTGCCATAGCCGCTCGCGGCTGCGGCAAGCTCCATGCCGATCCAACCCGAGCCGATCATCACCACATTCCGGCCTCCGCCGGACAGCTCTTCCTTGAGCCTGCGCGAATCATCGAATGTCCGGAACGTCATGACGCCGGCAAGATCGGAACCGGGGAGCGGAATCCGGCGCGGCTGCGCCCCGGTGGCGATCAGGAGCTTGCTGAACTGAAGCTCGGTTCCTGATCCCAGCCGTACCGTGTGGGCGGCAGGATCGGCAGCTGCAACCGCCTCGCCAAGGAGGAGTTCGACGTCGTTCTCCCCGTACCAGCCGGCCGGCAGCACCGGGACGGTATCCTCGCCGGCTTTGCCCAGGAGGAACTCCTTGGAGAGGGGAGGTCGCAAGTAGGGCTGTTCATTCTCGGCGCAGACCACGGTGATACGGCCCTCGAATCCTTCGGAGCGCAGGGTCTTGGCCGCCGTGGCGCCGGCCAGCCCGCCGCCTGCGATAAGGATGTGTTCAGTGTCCATAGTGACTCGATTCGCGGGGCATGGGGCGGTTCGCGCGGGCAGCCCGCGTGCGCATTTACGCGCGCGCAGGCGCAATCTAAAACTGTTAGTTTTGACTTTAGAATCGTCCGGGACAGCGGTCAAGGCATTTTTGGGGCGGATTCCCGCGGGCGCTAGAATAGTTGGGCGCGCTTACTCTCTTCAGCCGCAATTCTTCTCCCCAACACCAACAGAAAGCCAGCATGCGAGTTCTTGCAGCCATGAGCGGCGGAGTCGACTCCGCCGTTGCCGCCGCCCGCGCCGTCGAGGCAGGGCACGACGTCGTTGGCGTCCACTTGGCGCTGTCCCGCATGCCCGGAACACTGCGCACGGGCAGCCGCGGCTGCTGCACCATCGAAGACTCCCGCGATGCCTGGCGCGCCTGCGACGTGCTCGGGATTCCCTACTATGTCTGGGACTTCTCGGAGCGCTTCAAGGAAGACGTTGTCCAGGACTTCATCGACGAGTACGCCGCGGGCCGCACTCCCAATCCCTGCATGCGCTGCAACGAGCGGATCAAGTTCGCCGCCTTGTTGGAGAAGGCCATCGCGCTCGGTTTCGACGCGGTCTGCACGGGCCACTACGCCAAGGTCGTCCAGGACGCGGACGGCAATCCCGAACTCCACCGCGCGGCCGATTGGGCCAAGGACCAAAGCTATGTGCTCGGCGTGCTGACCCACGAACAACTCAAGCACTCCATGTTCCCGTTGGCAGAGACTCCCTCCAAGGCCGAGGTCCGCGCAGAGGCCGAGCGCCGCGGCCTGTCCGTGGCGAACAAGCCGGACAGCCATGACATCTGCTTCATCCCGGACGGCGATACAGCCGGCTGGCTCGCCGAGAAGATCGACATGACCACGGGCGACATCGTGGACGAGACCGGAACCAAGGTAGGGGAGCATCCGGGAGCCAACGCCTTCACGGTAGGCCAGCGCCGCGGCCTCAAGCTGGGCACACCTGCCGCTGACGGCAAGCCGCGCTTCGTGCTGGAAATCCGGCCCAAGGAAAACAAGGTGGTCGTCGGGCCGGAAGCCCTGCTGGCCATCGACGAGATCCGCGGAATCAAGGTGTCCTGGGCCGGCCTGCCCATCGCCGAGGTGGCTACCGGCGCCGAGTTCGACTGCTATGCCCAGGTCCGCGCCCATGGCGATCCCGTTCCTGCCAAGGCATTTGTCGAGCGGCACGTCGACGACGCCGGGATCGAGCGAGAAGGCCTCGTGGTGACCCTTGTCGATCCCCTCCGTGGCGTCGCACCGGGGCAGACGATCGTGCTGTACCAAGGCACCCGTGTCCTGGGCCAGGCAACCATCGACGTCGCCCGGTCCCTTCAGCGCGCAGAACTCTAGACCCGGCTGCACGCCTCAGTGGCGAAGGCGCCCACAATATTGTGAGCGAAAATTGTGAGCGCTAACGCGATTTTCTTAGCGACGTTTTAAGCGGGCTGTGGTGGTCTTCCTAGTCGACTTCGCGCCAAAAGAAAGTAAATTTTGTGTCTCAACTCACAAAATCAAACGTTTCACCAGAAAACCTTCTGATTGAATCGTGGAGTCAGGAGTATGTGCTCCGAGCAAATTACCCACGGCGGTTCGCCGTATCCATCGAACAGAAAGTTCACTGATGGCATTGAACAAAAAAGCCTTGCGAAGCGCTATCGCGTTCGCGGGCATCTCCGTATTCGCTTTGACGGCCTGCACGGGCCCGGCGGGCGGCGGCGGTTCAGCTTCCTCAGCTGCCAGCGGTCCGATCGCTTACGGCACCACCGATAAGGTGACCGCGCTCGATCCCGCTGGTTCGTACGACAACGGTTCTTTCATGGTGATGAACCAGGTCTATTCCTTCCTCCTCAACTCGAAGCCAGGAAGCGCCGACCCCGTTCCGGACCTGGCAGCGTCGGCGTCGTTCACGTCGCCCACCGAGTACACCGTCAAGCTGAAGCCCGGACTCAAGTGGGCCAACGGCCACACACTGGACTCCACCGACGTCAAGTTTTCGTTCGACCGGCAGCTCAAGATCAACGACCCCGCCGGTCCTGCAAGCCTGCTCGAAAACCTGGACAGCGTCACCACCCCGGACGCCAATACGGCCGTTTTCAAGCTGAAGCTCGCGAACGACCAGACGTTCCCGCAGATCCTCAGCAGCCCGGCCGCGCCGATTGTGGACCACCAGGTCTTCCCCGCCGACAAACTGCTTTCGGATGACGACATCATCAAGGCCAAGGCGTTCTATGGCCAGTACACGATCGACAGCTACAAGAAGAACGAGCTCATCAGCCTCAAGGCCTACCCTGACTACCAGGGTGTCCTGGGCAAGCCGGCCAACGACGCCGCCACGATCAAGTACTACGCCGAGCCGACCAACATGAAGCTGGACATCCAGCAAGGCAACATCGACGTTGCGAACCGAAGCCTCAGCGCCACCGACGTCGACGACCTCAAGAAGGACTCGAAGGTCAAGGTCAACGTTGGTCCCGGCGGCGAGATCCGCTACATCACGTTCAACTTCAACACCATGCCGTTCGGCGCCAAGGCAGCCGGTGCCGACCCGGCCAAGGCTCTTGCCGTGCGCCAGGCGATCGCCAACCTCGTTGACCGCCAGGCAATCGCGGACCAGGTCTACAAGGGCACATACCTGCCGCTGTACTCCAACGTCCCCAGCGGGTTCCTGGGCGCCAACGAGTCGTTCAAGGATGCCTATGGCGACAACGGAAAGCCGAGCCTGGACAAAGCCAAGAAGGTTCTTTCCGATGCCGGTGTCAAGGACGTCGTCACGTTGAACCTCCAGTACAACCCGGACCACTACGGCAAGTCCTCGGGCGACGAGTACGCCATGATCAAGGACCAGCTTGAGAAGTCGGGCCTCTTCAAGGTGAACCTGCAGTCCACCGAATGGGTGACCTACAGCAAGGCCAGCCGTGCGGACGAGTACCCGCTGTTCCAGTTCGGTTGGTTCCCTGACTTCAGCGACCCCGACAACTACTTGACCCCGTTCTTCCCGAACGGTGGCTTCTTGAAGAACCACTTCAACGACCAGGCCGTGACGGACCTGATCAACAAGCAGCTGACCACCACGGACAAGTCGGCTCGCGAATCCACCATCAAGGACGCCCAGAACGCTCTGGCAAAGGACATTTCCACTTTGCCGCTGCTCCAGGGTGCCCAGGTTGCCATCTCGGCGAAGGGCGTGAACGGCGTCGACAAGACGCTTGACGCTTCCTTCAAGTTCCGATTGGGAACTATTTCAAAGTAAGCAGCCGGTAGGGGGAGGCGGTGCCAACAGGTGCTTTGCCTCCCCTTATTGCTGATTGCCTCACATTTGAGCAAAACCCCGCGCGATCCGCGGGCAATGAACTTTAGGTAGCAATGACAACACTTATAGAGGTGCCCGACGTCGAACCGGACGCGGTCGCTCCCAAGAGTAAATCAGCGGGCGGGGGGCTCGGCAGGTACATCGTGGTCAGGTTCTTCCTGATCATTCCCACGATCTTCATCCTCGTGACCCTGGTTTTCTTCCTCATGCGGGTCATCGGAGACCCCATCACCGCAGCGCAGGGCGGCCGGCTTCCCCCGGATGTCCTGGCGCAGCGAATCCACGACGCCGGTTACGACCGGCCGATCATCATCCAGTACTTCGAATACCTGGGCCAGTTGGTCACCGGTAACTTCGGCACCACCATCACGGACCGGCGCCCCGTCGTCGAAATGCTGTCGACCTTCGGCGCAGCCACCCTCGAGCTGACGATCAACGCGCTGGTCGTGGCGCTCGCGGTCGGCATCCCGCTGGGCATGATCGCCGCGCAACGGCGCGACAAGGCGACTGACGCCTTCCTGCGCTGCTTTGCCATACTCTGCTACGCCACTCCGGTCTTCTTCTCCGGACTCCTGCTCAAGCTGACGTTCTCGGTTTGGCTCGGATGGCTCCCGGTGGCCGGGCGAGTGTCCACCCGCACTGAGCTGACCATGGGCCAACTGGCCGCTCCCACCGGCATTTATTGGCTCGACGCCCTGCGCAGCGGCAATCTCACCGCTCTCGGCGACGTTGTGTCTCACGCGGTGCTGCCCGCTATTGCCCTGGGTCTCCTGACCGCCGGCGTCTTCCTGCGCCTCGTCAGGACCAACGTCATCGGAACGCTGGGCAAGGATTACGTCGAGGCCGGCCGTTCCCGCGGCGTCAGCGAGTTCCGACTCGTGACCAAGCACGCCTACAAGCCGGCGCTCATCCCCATCATCACCGTAATGGGCTTGCAGATCGCCCTGATGCTCGGCGGAGCCGTGCTCACCGAGACCACCTTCGAATGGAAGGGACTTGGCTACCAGCTGGTCCAGTACCTGAACGCCAGGGACTTCGTGGCGGTCCAGGGCATCGTGGTGCTGCTGGCCGTCATCGTCGCATTTACCAACTTCGTCGTGGACGTCGTCGCCGCGCTGATCGACCCGCGAGTGAGGTACTGACATGAGCACTGCAACAATTCCAGGACGGAAGAAGTCCTTCCTGTCAGGACTTCCTGTCATTTCCCACGTCAACAAGAGCGTTGGCCTCCAGCGGGGCATGCTCATCACCGGGCTTGTGCTGACCGGGATCTTCCTTCTCTCGACCGTGCTCGCGCCGTTCATCGCACCGTACGGCTATTCCCAACTGAGTGATGCTTCCGGTTCGTTCCCGACGCAGGAGGCTCCCGGAAGCAAGCACCTGCTCGGCACAACAGTCGGCGGCTATGACGTTCTCTCCCGCGTCCTGTGGGGTTCACAGACCGCCGTGACCGTGATCGTCGTCGCCGTGGTGATGTCCATCTTCCTCGGCGTGGCGCTGGGCCTGCTCAGTGGTTACTTTGGTGGCTGGCTGGACCGGGTGCTGGTAGTCATCGCCGATGCCATCTACGCCTTTCCTTCCCTGCTCCTGGCGATCGTCATGTCGATCGTCATCAGCCGTGGCCAGTCGAGCTTCTGGGGCGGCATCCTCGCCTGCGCCTTCTCGATCACCGTGGTGTTCGTTCCGCAGTATTTCCGCGTGATCCGGGCCGAAACCATCAGGCTCAAGGCCGAGCCGTTCGTGGAGTCGGCCATGGTCCTGGGCGCGTCCAGTATTCGGATCATCACCCGGCACATCTTCAAGAACGCCACCAGGACGCTTCCGCTGATGTTCACCCTGAACGCCTCTGAAGCGATCCTGACCCTTGCCGGCCTTGGCTTCCTGGGCTTCGGCATTGAACCGTCCTCAGCCGCAGAATGGGGCTTCGACCTCAACAAGGCCATGGCGGACGCGTCCTCCGGCATTTGGTGGACCGGCGTCTTCCCCGGTATCGCGATCGTCCTCACAGTGCTGGGGCTGACCTTGGTCGGCGAAAGCATCAACGATCTCAACGATCCCCGCCTACGCGGCCGCAAGCGTGCTGGAGGCAAGGCCTCCCGCTCCAAGGCCCCGGCAGGCACCGATGGCACGAACACAGGGGCCGCTACCGCTCCTGAACCAGAAGCAGGTAAGGCATGACCACCAATATCGGCAACATTTCGGACCAGCCGCTGCCATCCGGGCAGCCCGTCCTGGACATCGAACGGCTCAAAGTCACCTTTGCCACCGACAGCGGCGACGTCTACGCGGTCAAGGACGTCAGCCTCGAGGTCAAAGCCGGCGAAGTGCTGGCGATCGTAGGGGAGTCAGGTTCGGGCAAGACCGTCACGGCCAAGACCATCCTCGGCCTGCTCCCTGAAACGGCCATCAGCTCGGGAGCCGTGCTGATCAACGGCAACAACGTCATCAGCGTCAGTGCGTCCAAACTGCGCAAGATCCGCGGCCGCGATGTGGCCATGGTCTTCCAGGAACCGTCAACGGCCCTGAACCCGGTGTTCACGGTCGGCTGGCAGATCGCCGAAGGCATCCGGGCCCATGCCTCGGACGGACACCGCATCTCGGCCAAGGAAGCCAAGAAACGGGCAACCGAGGCTTTGCGGAAGGTAGGCATCCCGGATCCCGAAACCCGCGTCAACTACTATCCCCACCAGCTTTCCGGTGGCCAGAAGCAACGCGTAGTCATCGCGGCTGCGCTCGCGTTGAACCCGGGTCTGATCGTGGCGGACGAGCCGACGACGGCCCTGGACGTCACTGTCCAGGCCGAGATCCTTCAGTTGCTCCGGGATCTTCGGGACAAGTACGGCACCTCGATTGTGCTCATTACGCACAATATGGGTGTCGTGGCCGACCTGGCCGACCGCGTCGTGGTCATGTACCAAGGCGATGTCGTCGAAGAGGCCACCGCCAGGGTCCTGTTCGCCGAGCCCAAGCAGGACTACACGAAGAAGCTGCTGGCCGCCGTGCCGCACCTCGGCCGCAACTCAGCGTCCGAGGGGGCCACCGAACGGTTGCACCAAGGTGGAAAGGTCCTGGTTGAGGCCAAGAACCTCACCATCGAGTACCCGGGGCGCCTCGGCAAGCCCGGGTTCAAGGCCGTGGACAACGTCAGCTTCACGGTTTCCGAGAACGAGGTCTTTGGCCTGGTCGGTGAGTCCGGTTCGGGCAAGTCCACCATCGGCCGCGCCATTGCAGGCCTCAACAAGGTAACCGGCGGCAGCCTCAAGGTCCTCGGCTACGAAATGCTGGACTTCAAGGAACACACGTTCAAGCCGCTGCGCAAGGACATCGGCTTCGTCTTCCAGGACCCGGCCGCCTCGTTCAACCCTCACCTGACCATCGGTGAGTGCGTAGCGGAACCGCTGCTCATCCATACCCACCCGAGCCCGGCTCAAGCACGCCTGCGAGTGGCGCAGTTGCTCGAATCGGTGCAGCTGCCGGCGTCGTACGCTGAACGCTTCCCGCACGAGCTCTCCGGCGGGCAGCGCCAGCGCGCTTCGCTGGCGCGTTCGCTCGCGCTCAACCCGCGCCTCCTGATCGCCGACGAGCCGACCTCGGCCCTCGACGTTTCCGTGCAGGCGAAGGTCCTGGAACTGTTCAAGGACATTCAGGAAGAGTTCGGTTTTGCCGCGTTGTTCATCAGCCACGACCTCGCGGTCGTGGACATTCTCTCCCACTGGGTGGGCGTGTTGTACAAGGGCGAACTCGTCGAGCAGGGGATCGGCAGCCAGATCATGGGCAATCCCCAGCACGACTACACCCGCAGGCTCATCGCCTCCCTGCCGGTGCCGGATCCTGACGAACAGGCCCGACGCCGGGAAGAGCACCGCGCGCTGCTGGGCATCTAGCCCGCCATCCAAGCGGCGATCCGCAAAGAACGGACATGCCCGCCCTTCTCCGCGAAGGGCGGGCATGTCCCTTGGGCCGCGGCTATTCGGACACGATGCTGATGTTGAAGAGCTTGTCCTTCGGCTGGCGCACGAAGATCCGGAGCCACAGCGGCATCCACATTTCGAGGCCGCGGGCGACGTCGAGCCCGCCCAGGTCGTGGATGTGTTCCGGGAGCCAGCCGAACGCCCGCAGGAGCGCGACGACGGTGGCTTTCGCCTCGTCGTCGTTCCCCGCCACGAAGACGTCATGGGCGCCATCGGCGAGCCTGAGCGGGTCAACCATCAGCGGAGCCTCCAAGGTGTTGAGGGCCTTGACCACACGGGCCTTGGGGAAGGAACGCTGGATGGTTTCGGCAATGCTGTCGGTATTGCAGACGGAGAGCGACGGCGGGAAGCCGGCAGAAAAGTCCAGAGGATTGGACACATCCATAAGGACCTTGCCGGCCAGGTTCGCCGCCCCGGCTTCACTCAACGCGGCGAGCGAGACCATGCCGGGGGTTGCGTTGATCACGATCTCGGCCATGGCTGCGGCCTGCGCGAAGGAACCGGAGCTTGCTCCCGGACCTGCCTGCGCCGCCCACTCCGTCCCCTTGGGATTGCCGGCCTCCCGGGAACCCATCATGACCTCGTGGCCTATCGCCACCAATTTGCCGGCCAGAGTGTGCCCCACCATTCCGGTGCCAAGAACTGCGATTTTCATGCGTGCTCTCCTTCTCATCGGCGCGGACATGCCCATTCTGCCCCTCAAGGGCCGGCCGGCACACCCTAGACTGGAGGAATGACCGAGCAGAACCACGCCCTCCCCGACGCCGACTCCTTCGATCCTTCCGCCAGTTCCCTGGCCGGCCGCGTGGACCAGGCCGTCATGGACGAGTTGCTCTCCATCCGCTCCAGCATCGACAACATCGACGCCACCCTCGTCTTCCTCCTTGCGGAACGCTTCAAGGCCACCCAGAAAGTGGGCGTCCTCAAGGCGACGCACAAGCTTCCTGCCGGAGACCCGGGAAGAGAGTCCGCCCAGATTGCGCGGCTCCGCCGGCTCGCGGAAGAGGCGAACCTCGATCCTGCCTTCGCCGAGAAGTTCCTGAATTTCATCATCAGTGAGGTCATCCGGCACCACGAGGCAATCGCTGAAGGCCACCAGGCTTCCGTCGCGCAGGCCTGAACACATGGCCGCCGAAACCGCGCAGAACCAGGTCACCGCCACGGCATTGGGTCCTTGGCCCGGAACGGATCCTGCTGAGGCAGCCCGGATCATCCGCGGCGAGCTGGGCAGCCCCCACCTGCCGTTCCTGGCCGAGCTTCCGGACCGTGGCGTCGGCTCGGACGCCCTCGGCCGGACCGCATCGCTTCTGGTTGAGTTGGCCATCGATGTGCAGCCGCACGGCTGGCGCCTGGTTGACCGTCCCGGGAAAGACCTGCGGCGTGCGAAGTCCGCCCTTGCTACGGACATCAACGTCCTGGCCGACGTCGCCGGCTCGGAAGAATCCTCCGCCGATGCTCTGAAGATCCAGTTGCGCGGCCCGATGAGCCTCGCGGCCGGCCTCTACTTGCACAACGGGGAGCGTGCCCTCCTTGACTACGGCGCCCGCAGGGACATCGCGGAGTCCTTGGCCGCCGGCGTCGCCGAGCACGTATCCCGGATCCGGACGGCCGTGCCGGGCGCCGGGATAGTGGTCCAGCTCGACGAGCCGGACATCTCTTCCGTGTTGGCCGGCACCATTCCCACGGCGAGCGGCTATCGCACCCTGCGCTCCATCCCGGTCGAGGAGGTCACGGGCGCCTGGCGGTTGGTGATCGACGCGCTGCGGGCCGCAGGGGTGGCGGAGACCGTGGTTTCCGTTCCGGAAATCGAAGCCCCGATCCAGCAGATCCTCTCCTCCGGAGCCGACGGCGTCGCCCTTCCGCTCAAAGCACTCACCACTCGGCAATGGGAACAGATTGCCACCGCGGTGGAAGCGGGCAAACGGCTGTGGGCCGGCGCTTTGCCCATAGAGAATCCGCGTGCAACCCTGCCACGTACCGCCGAGCTTGTGGACACCGTCTGGCGGCCTTGGCGCCAACTCGGCCTGCCGGCGTCGAGCCTCGGGGCTGTGCGTGTCACGCCGTCGGACGGGCTGGCCGGATTCTCGCCGTCGGGGGCCAAAGAGGTTCTGAACCGCTTGAGCCAGATTGCGGACGGGCTGAACCAGCTCGCGCTCGGCTAGCCTGCGGTCCGGCCCCTTCTAGACGCGCCGTTCCCAACGGTCCGGCTCGGCATAGCGGGGGAGCCCGACGGCGGCGGTGGCGGTTCGCGCCGCGGCGGCACCATCCGTCGCGGGTAGCGAGGGCGTCAAACGGTAGTCGAAGGAGCCCGCGTAGACCAGGACCAGGCCGACGTGTGGCTGAAGCACCTTCACCTGGATCCGATGCTTTCCTTCTGCCGCATCCCACCACTGCTCCGCGTAGGCCTTCGCATCAAGGGAATCCGGCAAGGTGAGCCTCAGCGGACCCAGGAACAAACGCGAGGCACCCGAGACGCCGCGAAGGCGCCCGTCCGGCGTGACATCCAGATCCAATGCCGTGGCAAGCCTGCGGTATCGGCCCACATAGTCGACCAGGCGGGTGCCGCCGTCGTTGGTGGTCTCCGCGACAGTGGTGTCATGGAACAACCGGGCGTGCCCGGGAAAGAAAATTTCACGCCGGGCCGTGAGGCTGGACCGTCCGAACGGATCAAGGTGGGCATGATTTTCGATGCGGAACGGGACACGCTCGCCGTACTCGGGGAAGAAGGCCTCTTCCCCTGCAACCGTGGCAAGGAAGGGGCGGAGCCACTTCTGCCGGCAACCGACCACGTCGAAGACGCCCTCGCCGATTCCGTAGGATCCGGAGCCCGGGGCAAGGGAGAAATACTCCTGGAGTTCAGGCTGCAACTGCCGGAACTTGCCGCCCAACGCGAGCTCGTAGATGGGTGTGCTCATGTGCTTTCCTCGGATTCCGGGTTGTTGATATCTGGACTCGGCGCGTGGCCAGGCTACAAGCGGCCCGCAGCCTTTAGCCGAATGTACGCATCCGCCAGGAGCGGCGGCAGTTCCAACGGCTCGGCGTCGACTACCTCCGCGCCAAGCTGGCGCAATTGGGCGCTGACGGCCTCACGGTCCAGCAGGGCACGTTCGGCGGCCGAGGCACGGAAGACCTGGCTCGCCGTCGTGCGTTCTTCCTTCATTCGTCCCAGCAAGGGGTCCCGGACCGATCCCAGGAGCACGACATGCTGCCGCACCAGTTGCGCCACCAAGGGAATGAGTCCTTCTTCGGGGGCGCCGCTGTCGAGCGAGGTCAACAGGACCACGAGGGAACGGTGCGCGGAAATGGCCCGTACCTGGGCCGGGACCTGGGTCCAGTCCATCTCGATCAGTTCCGCCTCAAGCGGAGCCATGGCCTGGACCAGGGAGCCGAGGAGATTGCCTTTTGCCGCTGAATCGACGCGCCCGCGGACGCGCCTGTCGAAGGCGAAGAAGTCCACGCGGTCTCCGCCTCGCTCAGCCAGCACTGCCAGCAGGAGAGCCGCCTCCATTCCGGTGTCCAGGCGGGGCTCGTCCTCGATTCGGGCTGCCGCCGTGCGCGAGGTGTCGAGCATGATCACGACGCGGCGGTCCCGTTCGGGTCGCCAGGTTCGGACGACGACGGCGGTGCGCCGGGCGGTTGCCCGCCAGTCGATGGAGCGCACGTCGTCGCCCCGGACGTAGTCGCGGAGGGAATCGAACTCCGTGCCGGCCCCGCGGATCTGCACGGCCGCTTTGCCGTCGAGCTCCCGCAGTTTCCGCAGCTTGGACGGCAAATGCCGCTTGGAATGGAACGGCGGCAGGACGCGAAGATGGCCGGGGAGGGCCACGGTGCGTTGCCTGGCAGCCAGGCCAAGCGGGCCGAAAGAACGCAGCGTTACATGCGGTGCCGTCAGGTCGCCGCGCCGTGTTGGCCTCAGCTGTACTGACATTCGCCGCCGCTCACCGGCCGGGATTTCGATGCGCTGGACCGGGGCGACGGTCCCTGCGGAGGGCTGCCAGGCGTCACGCACCATTCCGCGGAAGGTCCGCCGGTTGCCGTTTTCCATCGTCAGAACGGATTCCGTTTCCGCGTGGAGGGTGACATTCCCGGGATCCTTCCGCCGCAGGGCAATCTTGGCCGGCGAGGCGGCCAGCAGGAGGTCGGACAACACGAGGGCCAACAGCATGGCGGAGGTGAGGAGGACTGTACCCCAGGCGGGAAACAGCAGCAACGGGGCCAATGCGGCGAAAACCAGCAGCACAAAGCGGCCTGTGATCGCCATTCAGTACCGCCTGAAGGAGAGAGTCATGAGGTGGAAAGTCATGAGGCGAGGCCAATCAGCGCGGCACGGGAACAGAAGCCAGGATGCTGCCGAGGACATCATCCACGTGCACACCGTCCATTTGGGCTTCGGGTCGAAGCCCAACACGGTGCCTCAAACAAGGCAGGGAGAGTGCCTTGACGTCGTCGGGGGTGACGAAGTTGCGTCCGGACAACCATGCCCAGGCACGCGAGGTGTTCAGCAGCGCTGTGGCACCACGCGGGGAGACTCCCAGCTGGAACGACGGCGCCGCCCGCGTCGCACGCACGACGTCCACGATGTAGCCGAGGATCTCGGGGGCCACTGTCACTTCGGCTACCGCGTCGCGGGCATTTTGCAGTTCGGCGACGCCTGCCACTGGCCTGACTCCCGCAGCCAGCAAATTGCGCGGATCAAAACCTTCCGAGTGCCTTCGGATCACTTCGATCTCTTCGGCACGTCCGGGCAGCGGCATGGAGAGCTTGAGCAGGAAGCGGTCCAGCTGCGCCTCGGGCAGGGGATAGGTGCCCTCATACTCGACGGGGTTCTGCGTGGCGGCAACAATGAACGGCGACGGCAAGGGCCGGGAGATTCCGTCCACGGATACCTGGCGCTCCTCCATGGCTTCCAGCAGCGAAGCCTGGGTCTTGGGCGGCGTTCGGTTGATTTCGTCCGCCAACATGATGTTGGTGAACACCGGTCCTTCGCGGAAGGTGAATTCCGAGGTGTGCGAATCGTAGACGAGTGAGCCCGTGACGTCACCCGGCATGAGGTCCGGAGTGAACTGGACGCGCTTCGTATCCAGGCTCAGCGCCGCGGACAAGGCACGCACCAGCAGGGTTTTGGCAACGCCCGGAACACCCTCAAGCAGTACGTGGCCCCCGCAGAGCAGCGCGATGAGCATGCCCGTCACCGTTGCATCCTGTCCGACGACGGCCTTGCCTACTTCGTGACGGACGTCCAGCAAGGCTTTGCGGGCAGGGTCGGACCGGGTAGGTGCCTGCGCTGGCTGTCCCCGCGACGCCGGGCCTCCCGAGTAGCCGTAGCTGCCGTCGGTGAAGCTGTTTGCTTGATTGCTCATGCGGCTGTTGCCTCCTGCTCGAGTTTTTCGATGCTTTGTGCCCATTGGACCAGTTCTGATTCGGTGCGTGGCCGGTGGTCCAGCAGTAGCATCCGCAGCTCCTGTGCCGGCCGGTTGATCTTTCGGGACACGGCATCGAGAACGGCATCTGCGCTCGTCTCGGGGCCGAGCCGGAAGTGCTTGGCAAGCCTGGTCAAAGTGCCGGCCCGGAGATTATCGGCTGCCTGGCCGACAGCGCGGGAATCCTGGTAGAGACGGGCGCGGCCTTCGGCGGTCTCTACAGCCTTGACCACGACTGGCAGCGGCTCGAACACGAGCGGACCAAGCCGCCTGCCCCGCCACAGCACGGCGAGCAACGCGAGTACCGCCAACCACAAACCCAGGAAGCCGACCCACGGTGGCGCCAATTCATTCAGAGTAGGCGGTGAGCCATCATTCGGTACGTCACCGAGGCCAGGGAGATACCAGACGAGATCCGGCGTAGGCCCGAGCGTCCGGAGGGACAACGCGGCGTTGCCCTCCACCTGCAGGAGATCGTTGCTGAGAAGGGCGGTGCTGCCGAGAACCACCAGCCGACCGTCCGCGCTGGCCGCGTACATGCCGCCGTCGTTGCTGCTAGGCCGGTAGCAGGTCACATCGGCTCCTGTGTAAAGGAATGCGCCCTTGCCGGAGACACGCCCCGCAGCAAGTGGATCCGCTTGCCCGCAGCCCGCTTCCAACGTTGACGTCCCGTCGGGAACCACTCCGGCGTTATGGATCTCGCGGCTCAGCCCGGTCAGGGTTCGGAGTCCGGGAGCCACGACCACCACGCGGGCGGCCGATTGCAGCAAGCTGTGCAACTGGGCGGAGTCGAGATAGCCATTGCGGTCATACAACAAGACAGTGGCGCGCGGTTTCCCGGCCAGCAGTGAGGTTGTGGTCGCGAGCGAATCGGATTCCGTGACCATGACTCCGTGCTGTCGAAGGATTTCGGCCGCGGCCATGGCACCATCCGGGGCGGGATTGCGGGCAGAGAGGGGTGCCGTGTCCGAGTTCGCGGGGGACTGGGCCACCGTGACAGAGCCCAGTACCGCGACGATGGCACCGATGATGATCCAGGCCATATGGCGGCGCAACCAGCCCCGCAACTGCGCGGCCGTACTGCGTTCCTTTGCTTTGCCGGGGCCGGTTGTCATTGGATCGGTTGTCATCGGGCCGGTTGTCATCGCGGCACCGCCAAACCGTTGGCGGACTGCCCGGCGAAATCGGGTTTCATGGCCGATAGTCCGGTGTCCAATGCCAGCACGGCAGCATGGTCGGAAGAGGTGGCGGTTGCCTTCCCGTATTTCACGCCATCGAAAATCCTGGCGGCTTCCTCAAGCCGCGAACTGGCTGCCCCGAACGCGCGCCCCAATTGAGCAGCCGCCTCGTCCGCGGTCCGGCCAGCCTGGGCATCAATGACTGCCCGCTCCTCCGCAGAGCGAACCACAGCGCGGAACTGTTCGACGACGGCCGTTTGCCAGTCCTCACGGCTTGCCGCAGCAGATGCCCGGGCGCGGAACGCGTCGGCATCAACTGTTGGCTCGCCGTCGAAAACCTTCGCCGACGTCTTCTTCCGGGCGTTGAGCCTCGGCTTGACAACTATCACGGCAACCACAATGAGGACCACAGCCAGGGCAGCGATCAGCGGCACGCCGATGTTTGCTCCGCCGATGGAATCGCCGTTCAAGGAGCGGAGCCAGTCGATGAACTGATTCCACATCTCAGCGAGCCAACTGGGTTTGGCGGATGCGTATTGCGGCTTGGACAGTTCCTCGGCCGCCCACCGCTGGGCCTCGCCGCGATCGGGATCGACGGGAGGCTCGGAGGCGGCGAAAAGAAAGGCGAAGGGCGCCGATGCCGGGATCATCCTCTGGGGAAACCCTGAGCGGTGTTCGGCGGCCATGGTTGCGCACCGGCTTGACGTGCCCGGCGGCGGCCCGGAACGCCGTCGGGATCTTCCCCGGTTTCCAGAAGGCGCAGGAGCTCCACGTCCAGTCCGTCGCGCCGCATCCTCAGGTCCATGTAGATCAGGGCTGCCACGGAGGTTTGGAAGGCGAAGCCGACTGCACTTACGAGAACCCCTACGACCAGCGAGACCACCGCCAGGACAATCGCCGTCGTCGTCACTTGTGAGGCGCCGGCATGGGGTGCGAACACGGAGGTTATCCCACTCGAAGCCAAGCCCAGGGGAATCTGGATGACTTGTCCGATCACATTCACCATGAAGAACACCAGCAGCGTGATTCCGAAGATCCGCCACCAATTCCGGCTCGTCAGCGTCCACGAGCGCCGGAGTCCGGCGAAGACGCCGAGCTCTTCTATGGTGATGGCGGCCGGGGCCACCAACAGTTTCGTGTAAATCCAGGCATATACGACGGCGGCGCCGAATCCCAACGGGAGAAGCAAAAGCACCCCGAGCGGTCCCAATGCGGTCAAAATGAGGGCGGCCAGCAAGAACACGACCACGAGGAACAGTAATGATCCGGCAAGGAGGAGGAACGCAAAGCCTACCAAGGGCCAGAGACGCGAGCGGGCCAGGGACCACATTTGCTTGAACCCGGTGGGCCGGTTCAACGCGGACCTGGCGACGGGGATGGCCATGACGCCCTGAAGGATGGCTGCGAGCACCAGGGTGAGCAAGGAAATTCCCATAATCCCGGCAGTGGCGCCAAAGACCGGGCCAAGATACCGCATCGCCTCGTCCTGGCTAGTGAATCCTCCTACGGGAGGTTGGACCATCCCGAGCATGCCCAGCGCGGCCACCTCGCTCAATGCGCCGGAGATGGCCTGGACAATAAGGGCGGACCCGAACATGGTCTTGGCGTTCCGGCGGATGGTCTGGAAGGCGCCGTCCATGATTTCACCGAAGAAGAGCGGCCGGAGGGGCACGATTCCGGGCTTCGGGGGAGCCACATAGCGGGGCTGGCCATAGGGCGGCGGACCGCCGGCGGGCCAGCGCGGATCGATCGGCGCGCCCCACGATTGTCCCGGATACTGTGGCGCGCCCCATTGTGGCTGGGCGCCCCATTGTGGCTGGGCGCCCCATTGTGGCTGGGCGCCCCATTGCGGCTGGGTGCCCCACGGCGGCTGTGGTCCCTGTTCCGGCCGGTTGCCTGGATCTGGCTGTGACACGTTTTCCTCCCCAAAAGATGCGTCCGCAGCAATGCACGGACCCCGGGAGGGACCGTTCGCACCAGCCTATAGTTCCGTCGTCGCGCCTCATAGCCCATTTGCCTGCGGGCTGCAGCGCGCCATGCCGTGATCGGGCTCAACGGGACAAAGGCTTGGTGATAAGGGAATATATAACTATGAAGGCACGCATCCTGGTAGTAGACGACGACGAAGCGCTGGCCGAAATGATCGGCATCGTGCTGCGGAACGACGGCTTCGACCCGGTTTTTTGCGCCGACGGCGGGCAAGCGCTGGAGGTCTTCCGTTCCTCCAAACCAGATCTGGTACTGCTTGACCTGATGCTGCCCGGATCGGATGGCATCGAAGTGTGCCGCCAGATCCGCGGGGAGTCGGACGTTCCGATCGTCATGCTCACTGCCAAATCGGATACCTCCGACGTCGTTCGCGGCCTTGAATCCGGTGCTGACGACTACGTGCCCAAGCCTTTCAAACCGGCCGAGCTTGTGGCCCGGGTCCGCGCCCGGCTGCGCCCGGGAGACCAGAAGGCGCCCGAGACCCTGCGGATTGCCGACGTCACCATCGACGTGGCGGGCCACTTGGTGACCCGCGGCGGAGAGCGGATTTCGCTGACGCCCCTGGAATTCGATCTCTTGGTCGCGCTGGCGCGCAAGCCCTGGCAGGTCTTCACCCGTGAACTGCTCCTTGAGCAGGTATGGGGCTACCGCCACGCTGCCGACACCCGGCTGGTCAATGTCCATGTCCAGCGCCTGCGGTCCAAGATCGAGCGTGACCCGGAAGCTCCTGAAGTTGTATTGACGGTTCGTGGTGTCGGATATAAAGCAGGCGCCTGAGTCTTCCACCGGTGAGCCCGGCACTGATCAAGAGGCCGCGGCCAAGGTCAAACATCCCGTTTCAGGACATCCTGTCCCGGAACACACGGACGCCCGGGCACTGAATCTTCCATGGATCCTGGAGCGCACCCGCATATGGACGCGCCGCGCCCTGATCCTGGCACTGCGTGTCTCCCGCCTTGTGGTGACCGGACTTCGCCACATCCGGCCGGGAATCCGGTATTTGTGGCGCGCCCTGCTGCGCCGTTGGCGCCGCTCCCTCGAATTCAGGACCGTCGCGGTCACGATCGTGCTGTCAATGGTGTCATTTGCTGTGGTCGGCGCGTACCTCTCAAACCAAATAGCGAACAATCTGTTCCAGGAGCGTTTGAAGCAAGCCGAATCCGAGAGCCGCTACTACGTCAAGCAAGTCCAGGACACCTTCGACGGTTCACAGGCCAACGACCAATCAAGCGTCATCACCCTCGTCTACGACACGCTCAAAGCGGTGGAGGGCAACGGCTCGGTCATCCAACGGCGATACGTCTTCGAAGCGATGCCCGAACAAACCAAGCCGCGCAACCGCTGGGTGGAATCGCGGGCCTCGGATCAATTGACGGTCCGCGTCATTCCTCCGGCACTTCGCAAGTCGGTGCAGGAATCGGGCAAGGACCAGTACTGGGCTTCCACCGAGTTCCCCGTCGGCAACCAGGACCACCCCGGCATCGCCGTCGGAAACAAGGTCACGTTCAACGGCACGGTCTACGAGCTCTATCTCCTCTATGACCTGGATACCGCCCAACAAACCCTGGACGAAATCCAGAACGTGCTGTGGGCGGGCGGCGCCGCACTCATCCTGATGATCGGCGGTATCGCCTGGTACGTGACCAGGAACGTCGTGAGTCCGGTGAGCCACGCCGCCGTCGTCTCCGAGAAGCTGGCGGCAGGCCAGTTGCAGGAACGGATGGTGGTCAAGGGCGAAGACGAAGTGGCCAGGCTGGGCGCCTCCTTCAACCACATGGCCGCGAGCCTGCAGGAACAGATTACTCAGCTGGCCACGTTGTCCCAGATGCAGCAGCGGTTCGTCTCCGATGTGTCCCATGAACTGCGGACACCTCTCACGACCGTTCGGATGGCAGCCGAAGTGTTGTTCGATGCCCGCGATGACTTCGACCCCATCAACAAGCGCTCCGCGGAACTGCTTTACAACCAGGTGGAGCGTTTCCAGTCGTTGCTCTCGGACCTGCTGGAGATTTCACGCTTCGACGCCGGGGCCGCGGTGTTGGACTCCGAACCGACGGACATCTTCCAGGTCGTTTCGCACGTCATCGACGGCGCCTCTCCCGTTGCCGCGGAGTACGGCTCCGAAGTGCGCCTTACCTCTCGCCACAAGCGCATCATCGTGGAGATGGATGCCCGCAGGATCGATCGCATCCTGCGGAACCTGCTGCTCAACGCCGTCGAACACGGCGAGGGGAAACCTGTCCACGTTTCCGTTGCGGCCAACCACGACGCCGTCGCCATCTCTGTCCGTGATTTCGGCATAGGGATGACCGCGGCAGAAACCGCGCGGGTCTTTGACCGCTTCTGGCGCGCCGACCCCGCGCGTGCGCGGACCACGGGCGGCAGCGGACTGGGACTTTCCATCGCGGCTGAGGACACCAAGCTCCACAACGGTTGGTTGCAGGCTTGGGGCCGCAAGGGATCCGGTTCAAACTTCCGGCTGACGCTGCCTCTCAAGAAGGGCGGCACCATCGTGAAATCACCGTTGCAGCTTGAACCCGCAGACATCCATCTACCGGGAGCCGCGCCTGAGCGCCAGATGCTCGTTTTGGATGCGGGCGACCCGCCGCCCGAGCGGGGTTCCACTGCGGACCCGAGCCCCGGGGATGCTTCGTCACCTCCGCCTGCACTGCCTCCCGTACTGCCTCCAGCCGGAAACGACGACGCCGACACAGCCCAAGGGGGGACGGCACCTTGAGATCCCGACGCTCGTACCTGTCCCGGCGGCCGTACCTCTTACGGGCCGTGATCGCCGTTCTTGCTGTCCTCATGGTGGTCCTCAGTTCCTGCGCGCAGATCCCGCGGTCCGGTCCGGTGGGAAAGAGCAAGGACGAAAGCGCGGGCAACCCGAACGCTCCCGTCTTCTTCCCTCCGCCGCCACACCCAGGCGCCACCCCGGAGTCCATCATCGAAGACTTCTATGGTGCTGGCAGCGGTTACGAAGGCGACTACGCCGTGGCCCGGCAGTACCTCACGCAGGCGCTGTCCGTCAGCTGGAAGTCCGACAAACGCACCCTCGTTTTCCGGAAGGCGACCGTCGTCAAGACCGGCGTGGAAAATGAGTTCAAGTACCAGTTGGACCTCGCCTACGCGGTCGACGCCGACGGCGTTGCGACGCAGTTCCCGGAAGGAACCACCGAAACAATTCCGGTGACCCTGGAGCAGGTCGACGGCGAATGGCGGATTTCGGCGGTCCCGGACGGTACCGCGATCCCGGAAGAGACGTTCAAAGTCATCTACGCGGCCCAGCCCATCTATTTCTACGACCCCACGTTCACGTACGCGGTTCCGGACGTCCGGTGGTTCATCAAGAAGAACACTGTCAAGGCGATGACCAGCGCTTTGCTCGACGGTCCTGCGCCCTACCTCCAGGGTGCCGTCGTCAGTGCTTTTCCTTCCGGCATGAAGCTGGCCAGGGAGTCGGTGCCGGTGGTGTCGGGAGCAGCCCAAGTGGACCTTTCCGCGAAGGAGCTGGTGGATGCCTCGGCCGAGGACCGGCAGCGCATGCAAAACCAACTGACCCTGACCTTCCGTAGCCAGCCGGACGTGGTGAACGTTCAGTTGCGGGCTGACCAGGATCTTGTCCGGGTCGAGGACAATGGCTCGGTCCTGCCGCCGGTGCTTGAGAAGAATGCTCCTGCACGCCAAATCGCCGTCAGCAATGACGAACTCGTGCGCTACGAGAACAACAGGGTCTCGGCCCTTCCGGACATGCAGGCGGTGGCCGGACTGAGCCCGAGCGCTCCCGCCGAGTCCCCGACGTCCCAGGCGGTGGCCTTCCTCAACGGTGCCGGAACCACCCTGTATTCGATGATTCCCGGCCAACCCGCCCGCCAACTGACAACCAGGAGCACGCTGAGCCATCCCTCCTTCAGCCCGCAGGACTGGGTTTGGACGGCAGGTCCGGGAGCCAACGGTGCCACCGAGGTCGTGGCGTTCAAGCCGTCCAACGTTCCTCAAGGCCAGCCCGTCCCCACGGTGACGATGACGCCGGCATGGTTGGCAGGGCGCGTGGTGAGGGACTTCCGGATATCCCGTGAAGGGACGCGCGCACTGGTCATCTCCGAGATGAACGGCAAGTCATCGGTACAGGTGACCGGTATTGTCCGCAATCCTGACGGCACCCCCAAGGATCTGACTGCACCCATAACTTTGTTCTCTTCCGCTCCCGTTGATCAAGGGGTTTGGGTGAATTCCACGACAGTCGCGGTGATGAAAGCCTCGTCAACCGAGAACGTGGTTCCCGAACTGTTGTCCTTGACGTCGAGCCAGCCGCAGCTGTTGCCGGCATGGCCGAACCTGACGACCATCAGCGCGGGCAACGGACCGGAACAGATTTTCGGACAGTCGGGCGCAGGCGTGTTCCAACGAGTGGGCAACGGCTGGGAACTGCAACTCAAGGGCCCGGTAGACCCTTCCTTCCCGGGCTAGGCGCCCTCCGCGAAGCGCGGTTTTCCACATAGCGCGCTTCGGGAGTGTTGGCCGTAGGCGAGGAGCCGGATGCTTGGGGCATGCGTACTGAAAGCCGTTGCCGAGTGCGTGACCCTGACCTCACCGTCTTCCCGGTTAGCGGCGCGCGCCATCGGGGAGTCCATCCTGCCCGGTTGGCGAGGCTCGCGCAGGGCGTTGGCGAGGCCTTCGTCGAGTTGCTGGCCGTTCTGGCCCCGGTGGAATGTGTGTGCTGTGGTTCCGAAGATTCGGCGCTCTGCGGCGCCTGTGCACGGCAGTTGCGCCTTTTGTGCACCCGTCCATTCCGGGCTGAAGGGCAGGCGCCGGCCCTGCTCACGGTGGACGGGTCCGTGATCCTGCCCGTTGTCGCGGGCGGACACTATCGGGACGAACTGGCCCAGGCCCTGCTTTCTTTCAAGCATCTAGGCCAAGGACGGCTGGCCTCGGTGCTCGCGCCTGCACTGGGCAAGGCCATCCGTTCTGCCGTTGGAGACGGGGCAGGCATCTGTCTTGTACCCGTTCCCAGCAGCAACGCGGCCTTCCGGCGACGCGGATTCAGTCCGGTCCATCTCTTGCTCGGCCGTCTGCGGCGCCTGGACATGTTGCCGGGTCTGCGCATGACGGATGCGTTGAAGAAGGCGCCCGGACCGGGAAACGGGCAAAAGGGCTTGGGCCGCGGAGAGCGTGCGCGCCGTGTCCGCGGCTCCATGACCGTTCGGATGTTCCGCAAAGGTTCCTTGGAGGGTAGGGCATGCGTCATCGTCGACGACGTCCTCACTACGGGTGCCACCCTCGCCGAAGCCGCGCGGGCAGTGTCTGCGGCGGGAGGCGTGGTGTGTGGCGCGGTGGTCCTTGCAGCCACCCGGCCGCCGGCCGTTAGCGAGCAGCCTACGGACGGGCCGGACATGCAGCCCACACCGACTCAAACAAAAAATAAGTGACGAAAGGATGAATTACCAGTGGCGATGAACTAACGTCGGTTATGGGTACCAAGAACAGATGTACCTGTCGATAGCGGCTCGGAAAGGGGCTCGACTGTCCGTCAGATCAGCCCCGAGAAGCGCCCTTATCGTGTCACCTGAGTTGTTTGGAGGGCACCATGGAGTTCATGATCAGCGGCCGTAATCTGACCGTTTCGGATCGCTTCCGCGAGTATGCCGGCGAGAAGATTTCAAAGATTGAATCGCTTGGGGACAAGGTCCAGAGGGTTGACGCGAAGGTTTCAAAGGAAACCAACCCGCGCCAGACACCGGGCCAGCTCACGGTGGAAGTGACAGTTCTGGGCCGGGGCCCTGTGATCCGGGCCGAAGCGAGCGCCGCTGACAAATTTGCCGCCTTTGATCTCGCCTATAGCAAGCTGCTGGAAAGACTCCGCAGGGCCAAGGACCGCAAGAAGGTCCACCACGGCCGCCACACCCCCAAAGCCGTTCGTGAGGCTACTGCGACGCTTGAGCCTGCCAGCGCGAGCGAACCCATTTACGTAGAGGCCAGCAACCACCAGGAGCCAACGACGCCACCGGTGGAGACCTCGCCCTACGACGTCGACAACGACATTCCGGCCGGTGATTCCCCGGTCCTGATTCGTCGCAAGGTTTTCCCCGCCGCTTCGCTCACCCTTGATGACGCGGTGGACAACATGGAATTGGTGGGCCACAATTTCTACCTGTTCGTGGACAAGGAAACCAACACGCCGTCGGTTGTCTACCGCCGTCGTGGCTGGACATATGGAGTAATCACTCTCGACTCCACATGCGAACCAGGAGACGAACCCGTGGAGGAAAAGATCCACGCGTACCGTTCGAATGACCAGGCCGCCACAGCCTAGGCCGCATTCGTATTTCCCAAGAAAGGACTGGCATGGCCGCTTCGCTGAGCCTGTTGCAGGCACGGCGGATTGCATTGGCAGCCCAAGGACTGGACAAGGAACGGCCCACCGGCCCCGTGACTTCACGGACGGTGGGCCGCACCTTTGCCCGCCTCCAGGTGGTGCAGATCGATTCCGTCAATGTCCTTTCACGCAGTCATTACCTTCCATTCTTCTCAAGGCTTGGCAACTACGACCGAAGCATCATTCATGCCATGGCCGGGCGAAGCCCGCGGCGCATGATGGAGTACTGGGCGCACGAGGCGAGCTTCATCCGCCCGGAACACTTCCAGGATCTGCTGCTGTGGCAAAACCGTGCGTGGGTAGGCGCGGCCCACTTGGAACGCGGAATCCGGGAGGACATGGCCAAGCGGATCCTCGACGCGCTCGCAACCGGGCGCCCCATGACTGCCGCTCAATTGACCGCGCACCTGGGGCACCAGGAAGACCGGGAGCACGATAACTGGGGCTGGAACTGGAACCTGGTCAAAAGGGTTCTGGAGCACCTGTTTGAAGAGGGGCTCGTGACGGCCGCGTCTAGGACAGAGCAATTCGAGCGCCGGTACACGCTGACATCGCGGGTTCTGCCGCCGGGATTGCCCGCCATCATCGCTCGGCCAGGGGCGCTCCCGGACGGTGGCTCCGACATGTCGAGGGCGGCCATGGACCGGCTGATCGACGCCGCAGCCCAGGCCCATGGCATCGGAACAATCCGTTGCTTCGCCGATTACTTCCGGACTCCAGTGAAGGCCGCTGCAGCCTCGATCGACAGGCTCGTTGCCGCCGGGCGCCTCGAGCCGGTTACGGTGCGTGGCTGGGACCGGGCTTTGTACCGGCATGTGGACGCCCGGCTTCCCCGGGCAGCCACGGGCCGCGCACTGCTCAGCCCGTTTGATTCACTGGTCTTTGAGCGTAGAAGGCTTGAGGAGTTGTTCGGCTTCCATTACCGGATCGAAATCTACACACCCGCGGAGAAGCGCAAGTTCGGCTACTACGTGCTGCCTTTCCTCCTCCGGGACGTCGTGGTCGCGCGCGTGGATCTCAAGGCCGACCGTTCGGCCAAGCAGCTTCTGGTGCGTGCCGCCCACGACGAGCCGGACGCCCCGGCGGACACCGCCGTCGAGCTTTCTGCCGAGCTGCGGCTTATGGCCGAGTGGCTGGGGCTCGACGACGTCGTCGTGTCACCGATCGGCGATCTCTCGTCGGCGCTTGCCTCGGCGGTGGCCCGCGGCTGAGGTCCAGGGGTCTTCGGCAGCGGCCTGCGGGCGCCTGCGCTCCGCTCTCAGGGAAACGAGGCCGCGGCGCGTTGGTCTCTCCCGTAGACTGAAACCGCCAGAATTCGGCAGCTTGAGACTGGGAGCAACTTTACGTGGCATCACTTATCGAAAAACTTCTCCGCACGGGTGACAAAAAGACCCTGAGGCAACTGCGGACCTATGCCGATTCCATCAACGCCCTCGAAGACTCCTTCAAGACTTTCTCCGACGCCGAATTGCGCGAGGAGACGGACAGGCTGCGCGCCCGTCACGAGGACGGCGAGAAGCTCGACGATCTCTTGCCGGAGGCTTTCGCAGCCGTGCGTGAAGCTTCCTCCCGCACCCTGGGGATGCGCCACTTCGATGTCCAGCTCATGGGTGGGGCCGCTCTTCACCTCGGCAATATCGCGGAAATGAAGACCGGTGAAGGAAAGACCCTTGTGGCCACCGCTCCGGCCTTCCTCAATGCCCTGACCGGCAAGGGCGTGCACGTCGTTACAGTCAACGACTACCTCGCCGAATACCAGTCCGAACTCATGGGCCGTGTCTACCGCTTCCTTGGCCTTAGCAGCGGTTGCATCCTGTCCAACCAGGATCCCGACGTGCGCCGTCAGATGTACGCTGCAGACATCACCTATGGCACCAACAACGAATTCGGCTTCGACTACTTGCGCGACAACATGGCGTGGGACAAATCCGAGCTTGTGCAGCGCGGCCACCACTACGCGATTGTCGACGAAGTGGACTCCATCCTCATCGACGAAGCCCGTACCCCGCTCATTATTTCCGGTCCTGCCCAGGGTGACACCAACCGCTGGTACAGCGAATTCGCCAAGGTCGTGCAGCGTCTCCAGCCTGAAATCGACTACGAGGTCGACGAAAAGAAGCGCACTGTCGGTGTTCTCGAAGCCGGCATCGAGAAGGTCGAGGACTACCTCGGCATCCAGAACCTCTACGAATCCGCCAACACCCCGCTCATCGGCTTCCTGAACAACGCCATCAAGGCCAAAGAGCTCTTCAAGCGGGACAAGGACTACGTCATCCTGGACGGCGAAGTCCTCATTGTTGACGAACACACCGGCCGTATCCTTGCCGGACGGCGCTACAACGAAGGCATGCACCAGGCGATCGAGGCCAAGGAAAACGTCGAGATCAAGGCTGAGAACCAGACTCTCGCCACCGTGACCCTGCAGAACTACTTCCGCATGTACTCCAAGCTCTCGGGCATGACCGGTACCGCTGAAACCGAAGCCGCAGAGTTCATGAGCACGTACAAGCTTGGCGTGGTGCCCATTCCCACCAACCGGGACATGCAGCGCCTCGACCAGTCGGACCTCGTGTACAAGAACGAAATCGTGAAGTTCGAAGCCGTCGTGAACGACATCGCGGAGCGGCACGAAAAAGGCCAACCCGTTCTCGTCGGTACCACCAGCGTGGAGAAGAGCGAATACCTTGCCAAGCTGCTGGCCAAGGAAGGCATCCGGCACGAGGTCCTGAACGCAAAGAACCACGCACGCGAGGCCGCCATTGTCGCGCAAGCGGGACGCAAGGGCGCCGTCACGGTCGCTACCAACATGGCCGGCCGTGGTACTGACATCATGCTGGGCGGAAACGCCGAGTTCACGGCCATCGCCGAACTGGCAAAGCGGGGCCTGGACCCTGAAGAAAACTCCGAGGAGTACGAGGCCGCGTGGCCGGAAGCATTCGAAGCAGCCAAGCAGGCAGTCAAGGACGAGCATGAGGAAGTGCTTGAACTTGGCGGGCTGTATGTGCTGGGCACGGAACGCCACGAATCCCGTCGCATCGACAACCAGCTCCGTGGCCGCTCGGGCCGCCAGGGTGACCCGGGGGAGTCCCGCTTCTACCTCTCGCTGACCGATGACCTCATGAGGCTCTTTAACTCCGGTGCCGCCGAGCGCCTTATGAACAGCTCCGTGCCGGACGACGTTGCCCTCGAATCCAAGCTCGTGTCCCGCGCAATCGCTTCGGCCCAGGGCCAGGTTGAAGGGCGGAACGCTGAGCAGCGCAAGAACGTCCTCAAGTACGACGACGTCCTGAACCGCCAGCGCGAAGCCATCTATGGCGACCGTCGCAGGATCCTGGAAGGCGACGATCTGCACGAAAAGGTCCAGTTCTTCCTGGAAGACACCATCAACGCCCTGATCGATGCCGCAACGGCCGAGGGAACCGGCGATGATTGGGACTTCCACCAACTGTGGACCAACCTCAAGACGCTATACCCGGTAACTGTCACGGCCCAGGACATCATTGACGAAGCCGGCGGCAAGGCCCGCGTGTCCGTTGAATTCCTCAAAAACGAGATCCTTTCGGACGCGCAGCTCGTTTACAAGGAGCGGGAAGAAGCCATTGGCGCCGAGAACATGCGCGAGCTTGAGCGCAGGGTTGTCCTCTCGGTCCTTGGACGCAAGTGGCAGGAACACCTCTATGAGATGGACTACCTCAAAGAGGGCATTGGCCTGCGCGCCATGGCCCAAAGGGATCCCCTGGTCGAGTACCAGCGTGAAGGGTTCACGATGTTCCAGAGCATGATGGAAGCCATCCGCGAGGAGAGCGTTGGCTTCCTCTACAACCTGGAAGTGGAAGTAACGCCCGCCGAAGACGTGGTGGTGGTGGACGGCAGCCCTGAAGGCGGTCACGTTGAACATCACGATCCACAGATCCGCGCCGCCGGCCTCGAAGCCCCCGAAAAGCCTGTTCAGCTGCAGTACACGGCACCTGGTGAAGACGGCGCGAGCCAGACCCGCGTCGAAGGGCGGGCCTCGGGACGCTCAGGCAACCCCGCCAAGGCTGCCGCCGATGACAAGCAGCGCGGATCCAACAAGAAGAAGCGCCGCTGACACCGCGATTGCCTGCCGCCTGCAGCTGACGGGCGCCCGCAACCGCTGGACGTATCAAACAAACGGATGCTTGCGGCGAAAAAGGAGAAGGACCAGAACACCCGTTCTGGTCCTTCTCCCTTCTGGTCCTTGATGAACCCCGCCGTCAGCCGATTTCGAGGGCGGTGACCTTCCACGCGCCGTTGCTCCCTTCAAGCCTCATGGCTACGGCGCGGGAGCGGAGTTCTTCTGAGACAACCAAGCTGGCCTCGTACACTCCGTCGTTCACCGCGCAGACACGCACAGAGCGGACCATCGGACTTCGGTGAAGGCGAGACTGCCCGCCTTGGGCGTTGGCAGCATGGGCCCGCGTCAGTGCGGCCCGGTGCTGCAGTGCACTGAGGCATCCGGGGTCCAGGGTCCGTGAGAGCTGTTGCGCCGGCCGGGTGCCGGCAAGAACTTCGACGGCGGCTTGGGCGATGCTGCGGGCCAGCGCGCGGATTTCCGCGTCGAGGCTGAGGAGCTGGGCCGCTTTGCGGGCAGAAGATGGCCCCCTGCCGGACGGACCGTCCATTCGGGCTTTGGCGCGAGGCGAAGCCACGATTGAACGGGAGGCAATGGGTGGCGAAGTCGCCTGGAGGACCGCGTCGGGCAAGCTGTGGACGGCTGGTGATGCGCTCATGGACTTCCTCGGTTACGGATCGCTGGCTGGCGGCGGTTGGTAGTGGTTCGGCTGGCGGTTCGGCCGGTGGTTCGGCCGGGGAGCTACTTGGGAGGTGCTTGGAGGATCTGACCCGGGACAAGGAGACCCGGGTCGTCTCCGATGACATTCCGGTTTGCGGCGTACCACTTCGGCCACTGGAGGGCAATGTCGACGTCGCTGGCCAAGGGGCCTAGCTGCCGGGCGGCAATCGACCACAGTGAATCGCCTCGCTTCACCACCACTTCGCCTTGATTCGGCGAGGCAGACTGTTCCGCGGCCCGCTGTGGCCTGGTACCCAGAAGCCCCGGCTCGGCGGCAGGTGCGCGGGGTTGCCAATGGGGGTCGATCTCCGATGAGCCGGACTCAAGTGAGGGCACGACTGGGAGATGGGGAGAAGGACTGGAGGAGGGTATCCATTCGGCAGAGATGCCGCCGGACGGTGCTGAGCCGTTTGCCGGGCTCCACGCTGGTTCAAGCTGTTCCGGTGACGCATTCGCCACGGGGATTCCTACGAGGTTCAGGCCGAGAATTGCAACGGCCAGTCTGCGCATGAAGGCCGGGCTGAGTTTGGCGGTGGCGCTCGCGCAACGGTCCTTTCCCGATTGCTGGAGGAGAGCGGCGGCCATTGCCAGAAGGAATGTGGCGATCCACCAGACCCCGATCCCCAGACCGGCGGCAGTTGCGACAAATCCCAGGAGGTCTTCGAACATGGGTACCTGGAGTCGTCCTGCTGCGGAGTGCCATCGGTCAACCAAGATCAGCCCGGTGACAGCGAGCAAAAGAGCGAGCACCAGGATGGTCGCCGCCATTGCAACATCGCGCCGAGCGGGCCTGTTCGTCTGTTCCATGGGTTCCCCTTACCCAGTTGATGACATGTGAGGCTGTTTGATGGTACTTGATGCCTTTTGATGATGCTTGACCTATTTTGGGCACAGTAAGCGGCATTTGTCTAGGAGTTGGTTGTCTATGAAGAAAGATTGACCATTGAGGGGTGCACGCTTACGCTGACGCAATGCGTTGGGATGCTTTGTTTGAAGACATGGAGGCACAACTGGCCTCCGAACGATTGCTGGGACTTGAGTCCGAAATTTCAGAGCGGGCCCGCGTGGAGATGGCCGGAATCGACGTCTCCGACAGGTTGCGCGGAGCAATCGGCCAGAAGATTGATGTGACGCTGCGGTCCGGAACGCAGGTGTCCGGGACGCTCAGTCATGTCGGAAGCGAATCGTTGGTCCTGGACGAAGCTCGCCACCAGTGGTTGGTGCCCGTCACGGCAGCATTGACCTATCAGGGCCTGGGCCGGCAGGTGCGGGCAGGCCAGTCGAGGGCGTCACAGCGGCTTGGCCTGGCCAGCGCACTCCGAATGCTGGCCCGCGACCGGGCGGAACTGGCAGTTCACCTGCTTGAGGCGGCGCGGGAGGAGCGGACGATGCGGGGCGTCATTGATCGCGTGGGCAGGGACCACTTTGATCTCGCGGTCATGTTGCCTGGTGAAGTCCGCCGGTCCGGAAACGTCGTGTCCGTGGCAACAATTCCGTTCCAGTCGCTTGCCGCGCTGCGTTCATTGCGGGGCCAAGACTTGTAATCCGGGCCAGCGTCCCGCCGCAGCTACCTGGGGGCTGGACGGAGATCAGGAGGACTTGGATTTGGCCTCTTGGATTATCCTGCTCGCCTCGGCATAGCGTTCCTCGATGTACTGCTCCAGCATCTTCTCTTCGACGCGCCACTGGCCCCTGCCACCCACTTGGATGGCCTTGAGCTCTCCGCTTCGCACCAAGGCGTATGCCTGCGGCGAGTTGATCTGAAGCTGTTCGGCGACATCAGCGAGGGTGAGGAATCGGGGCATGCATCCATTTTGCCACCGTTCGACTCACTTGCCGGGGTTATCCACAGGTTGACGTAATTTGAGGCATTTGGCTTTCGGAAGGGACCCACTTGCGGTCAGAATAAAGGCCACTGAAGGTCGACGCCGACAGACAATGCAAACGGGGGAGCAAGATGGGTGTGGTGACTACCACGGCCGCTGCAGCGCGGCTCAGGAAACCGTCATGGAGGGATCCGCGACTTTTGGTGGGGATTCTCCTGGTCTTGGCATCGCTGGCTGGAGTCATCGCCCTTGTTGGAACCGCGGACCGCACCATTCAGGTGTATGCCGCTCGCGAGTCGATTGCCGTCGGCCAGAGAATCAGCAAGGACGATCTTACGATCGTCAAAGTCCGGCTCGACGACATTGAGTCCAGTTACGTGACTCTGGCTGACGGTCTGCCCGAGGGAAGAGTTGCCGTTCAGAGAATTGCCAAGAACCAACTCGTCCCGCAGGAGAGCCTGGGGGCCGCCGACTCCCTGGACCGCAAACCGGTGGCGATCGCGATCCAGGAATCACTGCCTTCCCAGGCTGTGGCGGGATCCCGCGTTGACGTTTGGGTATCACCCCCCGATGCGCGCAACGGTTTCGGCACGCCGCAGTTGCTGTTGCCCGGCGCGGAGATTGCCCAGGTCACGGAGGGTGCCTCCACCCTCGGAGCGTCGAAGGAGAAAGTGGTTCTGGTCCTTGTGACCGATGAGCAGATGCCGAAACTTCTCGGAGCGCAGGCGAATAAAGCGAAGATTGCCGTGGTTTGGAATCCGGGCGGTGCCGGCAAGTGAGTATCCCCGTTGTCACAGTCGGGCAGTCCCGGGAAGATTTGGTCGGGGGACTCGAGCGGCTCCACGGGCCGGTGACGGTGGTGCGTCGGTGCGGCGAACTCGCGGAACTTCTGGCCGCTTGCCAAAGCGGTCTCGCGCGCGCGGCGGTCGTAGCCGAAGGTGCCGAGGAATTGACGGCGTCGCTGGTCGACCGGCTGGCGGCTGTCGGAGTCTCCATCGTTGCCCTGAGCGATGACTCGGAGGAGGAAGGCCGCCTGCGCAGCATCGGCGTCGTGACAGCGTCCCTGGATGTAGATTCGGCAACGCTGGCTTCCAAGATCTCGGACGCCGTAGGCCAGCTGCCCGGACCAGGAAGGCGACGCGCGGAGCCGCGGGATTCCGGGTTTGCGGACACCGCCGCCGAACTCCGTCCCACCGATGCACAGGAAGAACCGGAGCACGTGCCCGCAGGGGCGGGCCGGATCATCGCCGTCTGGGGGCCCACCGGGGCGCCTGGCAGGACTCTTGTGGCTGTCAACATTGCTGCAGAGCTGGCGGCTGAAGGCAAATCAGTGATCCTTCTCGATGCAGACAGCTACGGGGCCAGTGTCGCGGCGTCGCTCGGCTTGCTGGACGAATCCGCCGGACTGGCGCAGTCTTGTCGACTGGCGGATCAAGGATTGTTGGATACCGAATCCCTCAAGCGGATCGCCGGACCGGTCTTCGCCAAAGCCACCAGTTTCCGGGTTCTTACCGGCATTACGCGCGCGGACCGGTGGACGGAGCTCCGGGCCGCCGCGCTCTCCTCGGTACTTGAACTCTCCAAGGAGATCGCGGACGTCGTCGTGGTCGATGCGGGTTTCTGCCTTGAGGCGGACGAGGAACTCAGCTTCGACACCATGGCCCCTCGACGCAACGCCGCAACCCTCCGCAGTATCGAACTGGCGGACACCGTTTACGCCGTCGGCGCGGCCGATGCCATCGGGGTTCCGCGGCTCGTGCGTGGCCTCGCGGAACTTGAACGGGCAGTCCCGCACGCGGCTCCCCGGGTGGTCTTGAACAAGGTCCGGGCAGCATCCGCGGGCCGCTCACCCGAACGAGAGCTCCGCGAAGCATGGGAGCGGTACGGCCCCGGTCATGGCATCGAGGAATTCCTTCCATCCGATCCTGAAGCTTGCGACGCGGCCCTGTTGTCCGGTGCCGTGCTCTTCGAAGCTGCGCCGGAGTCTCCCTTGCGCCTCGCAATCGCAAAAATGGTCTGTGCACCTGTCCAGCAAAATGGCAAATCCTCTGTCATTTATTCCAGAGCAAGGCGTCGTCTAAAGCGTTAGGCTCGCCATGTGGGCTGCAAGGACGCAGCAATTGAGATGTGATGGAGGCGTTTGTCGATGTCGTCAGGATCCAGCGTGGAGGATCGTTCTAAACCTGCAGTAGTCCGGGAAGGGTTCTTCGGGGACTACTACGAGCATCTCGCAGAGGAGGACGCCCGCGGATACGATGCCGAGCAATTGACCTCCAGGGCAGCGGCACACCGGGAAGCGGGGCAGAGCCGCAAGCCGGGCACTGCCAACGTCAGGATTGCCAACGAGGGTGATCGCAGCATTCTGTACATCGTTACGGATGATATGCCGTTCCTGGTGGACTCGGTGAACGCCGAACTCGTTCGCCAGAACTGCGCCATCCGGCTCGTCATGCACCCACTCTTCGTGGTTTCTCGTGATCACGTCACTGGCGATCTGTCCGACATCGCCCGGGTGCCGTCGAACATCGGCATCTCAAGCGGTGACACCGCGGCGATGCCGAACATCGCCCATCTGATCGCCCAAGGTGACAACGTCTCCCACATGGAGTCGTGGATCGCCGTCGAGGTTGACAGAGTGGCCGACGACTTCCAGAAGGAACTCGTGGACGGAATCCACCGCGTCCTGAGCGACGTCCGCGCCGCCGTCGAAGACTGGCCCAAAATGCGCACGAAGGCGCTCGAGCTGGCATCGTCCCTGGACAAGGTGGCCCACCCGGAAGACATCGCGGAGCTCAGGCAAGCGCAGGACCTGCTGCGTTGGTTGGACAACGGCAACTTCACGTTCCTGGGTTACAGGGAATACGACCTCATCACCGAGAACGGTGAAGACGTCCTTGAGTTGCGCGAAGCGAGCGGTTTGGGACTCTTGAGGGCGGGGGACCACCCGCACCAAATCCAGCACCTCACCGACGCCGGACGCCGGAAGGCGCGCGAGAAGCGCGCCTTGGTCATCACCAAAGCCAACTCGCGGTCCACCGTGCACCGCCCCGCGTACCTGGACTACATCGGTGTCAAGAGCTTCGATGTTGCCGGCAACGTCAACGGTGAGCGCCGCTTCATCGGCCTCTTCGCCACGAGCGCGTACACCGGTTCCGTCAAGAACATCCCCATCGTTCGGGAAAAGGTCGACGCAGTGCTCCGCTCGGCCGGGTTCCCGCAGGACTCCCACTCCGGCAAGGACCTCGTCGGTATTCTCGAGACCTACCCCCGTGATGAACTCTTCCAGATCGAGACCGAGGACCTGGCAGCAACGGCTTTGGGCATCCAGCGTCTGCAGGAACGGCGCCGCACGAAGCTCTTCCTGCGCCCGGATATCTACGGACGGTTCATGTCGGCACTGGTCTACTTGCCCCGTGACCGCTACACCACCAACGTCCGGCAACGAATTGAGCAGGAACTCCGCGAGACCTTCGAGGCCGAGAGCATTGACTACGAGGCCCGGATCACGGAGTCCGCACTCTCGAGGGTGTTCTTCCGTATCCGGCTGCCGCGGGAGGCGGAGCTCCGCGACGTCGACACCGGTGAACTCGAAAAGCGGCTTGTCCGGGCTTCGCGGTCGTGGGCTGAAGGTATTGCAGAGGTGCTCCGCGAGAACACCAGCGGGCTGGACGCCGAGCGACTGTCAGTCCTGTGGGCGGATGCGTTTCCCGCCGGATACCGTGTCGACTACGAAGTCGAGGACGCCCTCAAGGACATTGAGCGTTTCGAGAAGTATGCCGCCACAACCGACCGGAACGCCGTCGCCGTCCAGGCGGTCCCCGGAGTGCATGTCTACCTGCCCAACGGCGCCGGTGAGCTCCTCGAAGAGGATGCCCGCGTCAAGCTCTACCTTTTGGAACCGAAGAGCCTGAGCCAGATCCTGCCCTACTTCCACAATCTTGGCCTTGAGGTCCTCGATGAGCGGCCTTTCGAGATTGAAACTGCCGACCACCGGGACTTCTTCCTCTATGACCTTGGCCTGAAGTACCCCGCCGGTGTCGATCCCGTGGCTACCGGCCAGCTCTTGGCGGACTCCTTCAGCGCCGCGGTGACAGGTGCGGTGGAATCCGATAGTTTCGACCGTCTCGTGCTCCGGGAAGGTATCCACTGGCGGCAGGTCGTCATGCTCCGCGCCTATGCGAAGTACATGCGGCAGATGGGGAACACGAACTCCTTCGAGTTCATTGCGGATACCCTTCTCGCCAACCCGGAGGTTGCCCGCGGCCTGATTGACCTCTTCGGGGCCCGCTTCGATCCTTCGTCGCCCGACGCCGCGCGTCCGGCCCGCCAGGAGAGCGCCCGCGCCACACTGGCTGAAGCAATTGACCAGGTGGCCACGCTCGACGCCGACCGCGTCCTGCGGACTTTCGTCAACCTCATTGAGTCGACCCTGCGCACGAACTACTTCCAAGGCAAGTCGTACGTCAGCTTCAAGCTCGATCCGACCACCATCGACGGCCTGCCGTTCCCGCGGCCCAAGTACGAGATCTGGGTGTACTCGCCACGCGTTGAAGGCGTGCACTTGCGCTTCGGCAAAGTGGCCCGTGGCGGCTTGCGGTGGTCGGACCGCCGTGAAGACTTCCGGACCGAGATCCTCGGGCTGGTCAAGGCGCAGACGGTCAAGAACGCTGTGATTGTGCCGACCGGTGCCAAGGGCGGATTCTTCGCGAAGCAACTTCCGGATCCCGCACTTGACCGCGCCGCGTGGATGGCGGAAGGCATCGAAAGCTACAAGACCTTCATCCGCGGCCTGCTCGATCTCACCGACAACCTCGTGACCACAGCCGACGGCGAGAAGATTGTGCCGCCATCGGACGTTGTCCGTCAGGATGACGACGATTCGTACCTGGTAGTGGCTGCGGACAAGGGCACGGCAACCTTCTCGGACACTGCGAACGGCCTGGCCGCCGAGTATGGATTCTGGCTGGGGGACGCTTTCGCTTCCGGTGGCTCCGTAGGATACGACCACAAGGCCATGGCCATTACGGCCCGTGGTGCATGGGAGTCGGTCAAGCGCCACTTCAGCGAGCTGGACCTTGACACCCAGACCGAGGAATTCACCGTGGTCGGCGTCGGCGACATGTCCGGCGACGTGTTCGGCAACGGAATGCTGCTCTCCAGGCACATCCGCCTGCTGGCCGCCTTCGACCACCGCCACATCTTCCTGGACCCGACGCCGGACGCGGCTTCGTCCTTCGGCGAGCGGCAGCGTCTCTTCGACCTTCCCCGCTCCTCGTGGGATGACTACGACCGCTCGCTCATCAGCGCAGGCGGCGGGGTCTTCCCCCGCCAAGCCAAGGTCATTCCGATCTCGCCGGAGGTCCGCAGGGCCCTCGGCCTGCCGGACGGAACGGTTCAGCTGAGTCCTCCCGACCTTCTGCGTGCAATACTCCTGGCTCCGGCCGATCTCCTCTACAACGGCGGGATCGGAACGTACGTCAAGGCCAGCACCGAGTCCCACGCCGAGGTGGGGGACAAGGCAAACGACGTCATCCGCGTGAACGGGCGCGAGCTGCGCGTCAAGGTTGTCGGCGAAGGCGGCAACCTCGGAATGACGCAGCGCGGACGCATCGAGGCTGCACTGCAAGGTGTCATCCTCAACACCGATGCGATCGACAACTCCGCCGGCGTGGATTGTTCCGACCATGAAGTCAACATCAAGATCTTCGTGGACCGGATGGTTGCCGCAGGGAAACTGGATGCTTCCGAGCGCACATCCTTCCTCGCCGACATGACCGACGAGGTCGGGCGCCTTGTGCTCGAAGACAACATCGATCAGAACATCCTGTTGCTCAACGACCGGACACGCGTCGCCGAATGGAGCCCGAGCTACGAGCGCCTGATGGACTGGCTCGAGAAGTCCGCCGACCTCAAACGGGACCTTGAAGCGCTGCCGACCACCGACACCCTTCGTGAGCGGCTTGAACAGGGCCAGGGCCTGACGTCCCCGGAACTGTCCGTCCTCGCCGCGTACGCCAAGATCGAATTGGGCTCGGCATTGCGGGACAGTGATCTGGCGGATGATCCCTGGTTCCGTAAGACGATTCGCTCCTACTTCCCGAAGCAGCTCCGCGAACGGTTCGACGCCGAACTGGACACCCATCCCTTGCGTCGCGAGATCATCGCAACCGTGGTGGCCAACGACATGATCAACCTGGGTGGCATCACCTTCGCCTTCCGCACCATGGAGGAGACCTCGGCTACCGAGGTCGCCGTCGCGAAGGCGTTCGTAGCCCTCCGTGAGATCTACGAACTCGACTCGATGGTGCGTGAGCTCAATGCCCTGCCTGCTTCGTTCCCCACGGAACACTGGAGCACGGTGCACCTCGACATCCGGAGGCTTCTGGACCGGGCCGTTCGCTGGTTGCTCAGCCAGGGTAACGCCTCGAAGCCGATCTCGGAGATCGTCGCGGAATTCAAGCCGATGGTGGATCCGATGCGGGCCAGGGTGCTCGACTACTTGCGCGGCAGCGACAAAGAACGGGTCACCGGTTGGCTTGAAAAGGCGCGCTCTTGGGGCCTTCCCGACACGCTCGCCCATCGCTGGGCCGAGCTGTTCGAGAGTTTCGTACTCTTGGACATCGCCAAGATCACGCATAGCCGCGAGGCCCGTGTGGAAGAGGTCAGTCATGTCTATTACACGGTGTTCGACCGCTTCCACGTCGATTCGTTGCTGGAGCGAATTACGGCACTCCCGCGCGATGACCGCTGGCAGGCGCTTGCCCGCGCAGCCCTGCGCGACGACCTCTACTCGACCGTAGCGGACATGACGACGTCGGTGCTCGAATCGAGCGACGCCGGCCTCGACGCCGAGGCTCGTTTGCGGGCTTGGGAAGACCTCAACGCCGAGCAGTTGGGGCGCGCGAAGAGCATGTTCGACGAGGTCAACGCGCTGGAGGCCGACGACATGGCTTCTCTGTCGGTAGCATTGAGGCTCTTGAGGTCAATCGTTCGACGCTAGGGACAAGCCCGGGCGTCATATGGAGGTGCAGTGGCAATCTTTACAGACCCCATCAGGGAGCACGCTGATTTCGGGCCTGGAGATGCTGAATGGCTGCACCTCCTGGTCGGCGACTGGCAAATGGTCGCCGACCTGGCGTTCGCGGACTTGGCCCTATGGTTTCCGCATCCTGAGTTCGGTTATATCGCGCTTGCACACGTCCGGCCGTCGACGAGCCACACGGTGTTCCATGCGGACTTCGTCGGGGAAGGCATCCGCTCGGATCTGCAACCGATAGTCGACAAGGCGTGGTCCAGCCGTTCCATCGAACGCTCCAGTGAAACGAGCTGGAGCAGCGAGATGGCTCTTCGGGTTGAGGCGGTGCCCATGGTCAGGAACGGACGGACCCTTGCCGTCGTCACGTCGCATATGGACCTTTCCAGTTCACGGATGCCTTCCCGCCTGGAGCTCACGTACAGGCAATGCGCCTACGATCTGCTCCGGATGGGAACGCTGGGCCTCTGGCCGGACTTCGCGTCACCGACGGGTTCCCGCCGTGGCGCTCCCCGCGTGGGTGACGGCCTGATCAGGCTCGACGCCGACGGCATCGTCCAGTACGCGAGTCCGAACGGCGTCTCCGCATTCCGCCGGCTCGGCGAGGTGGAAACCTTGGAAGGACGGTCCCTCGCGGAAGTAACCGCAGGACTCCTCAAGGACCGGCGGATGGTGGACGAGACGTTGCCGCTTGTGGTTACCGGTCGGATGCCGTGGCGGAGCGAAATCGAGTCCCGCGGAGTCAGCTTGTCGTTGCGCGCGATTCCGTTGCGCGACGAAAAGCATCGCTTCGGTGCCTTGGTTTTGTGCCGCGACGTGTCCGAACTGCGACGTCGCGAGCTCGAGCTGGTGACCAAGGACGCGACGATTCGTGAGATCCACCACCGCGTCAAGAACAACCTGCAGACGGTGGCGGCTTTGCTGCGCATGCAGTCGCGACGGATGGTCAGCGATGAGGCGAAGCAAGGCCTGGAACAGGCAATGCGGCGAGTGGCGACGATTGCGTTGGTTCACGAGACCCTTTCTCAAGGGCTCACGCAGAGCGTTGATTTCGATGAACTCATCGGACGTCAGTTCCGGCTCTCGGCAGAAGTAGCGTCCCCTTCGCAGCACGTCCGGACTGAGCGCGCCGGCCTGTTCGGCGAATTGCCGAGCGACTTCGCCACGCCCCTTGCGCTGGTCATCAATGAGCTCGTGACAAATGCCGTGGAGCACGGCCTTGAAGGACGGGCCGGAACGGTATGGCTGATGGCCGATCGTTCCACGGGGGAGCGCGGCGATGAACTCCTGACGGTGACCATCGCCGATGACGGCGTCGGACTGCCGGAGGGGTCGTACACAGAGGGTCTAGGCCTTCAGATTGTGCGGACACTCGTCACGAGCGAATTGGGTGGCAGCATCCAGTGGAGGCCGCGCGACGGCGGAGGCACCGCCGTCGAGATCGTCCTGAACCTGGTGCGAAGCTGACGCCGGCCGCTGGCGGCGCGCTCTGTCGGTAACCGCGGTCAGACATACGAAGATGGCCCGGACCTTTCGGTCCGGGCCATCTTCGTATGTTCTCTTTGCCTCAGGCGCCGTGCTTTGTGGGCCCCAGATGCTTAGGAAGCGCGGCGGGCGCGGGCGGCGCGGCGCTTAAGTGCGCGTCGCTCGTCTTCGCTCATACCGCCCCAGACGCCAGCGTCCTGGCCCGATTCAAGGGCCCACTGAAGGCATGTGTCCACGACGGGACAGCGACGGCAGACACTCTTCGCTTCCTCGATCTGGAGAAGCGCAGGGCCGGTGTTGCCTACTGGGAAGAAAAGCTCCGGGTCCTTGTCAAGGCAGGCTGCGCGGTTACGCCAATCCATGCTGATCAGTCACTCCATTCGTGAGTACTAGTTAAGCCTTTTGTGAAAATATTCACTAGAGGCTTCATAGGAAAGGGGACCCATTGGGCCCCCTTGGTCGTCTGAGTCAAGCGTGTCATGTTAACGCCATGTAAACAAGGGGTTCTAGCGTTTGAAACCGTGAGCGATGCATCACATTGGCCACCGGTCTACTCACAGGTATTCGACTATGTCCGGTATTGTGCCAGTGTGTCAAGACCCCCTCTGAACCCCAACCATGACCCCGCAGCGCCCGGCGACGACGGCCACGGGACCGGCAGCGACAGCATCGGCCGGGCATCCGGCGGAGGACCGCGTCCTGCAGGAATCGTTGTTATTTCGATGGTGGTTGTGCTGGAAGCCCTCGCACTGTTGACCGCCGGGGCCCTGTATATATACGAGCTCGTGACCGGGGCTCCGGTGGCCTCATTCTGGGGAGCCGTGTTTACCCTCGGCCTTCTGCTGGCCTTTTCTGCATTGTTGTTTGCGGTGGGACACTTCCTGTTCCGTGGCTACCGTTGGACCCGGGCACCCGCGTTGGTTGCCCAGCTGTTCGCCCTGACGATCGGGTTTCCCACCATGACGGGAGGGCTGGTTCTCGCCGGTCTTGCCATGGTGGTGCCGGCTCTGGCCGGGATTGTCTTCTTGTTCGACAGGCGGGTCATTGCCTTTGCCTCCCGAACGGGCGGATCCCGCGCTGCACTCTAGCTGTTTTCACTCGGGTACGGCTTCCTAGTCCGGAGCAGCGACCTGGACGGAGCGTGTTCGTCCATGCTCGATGAGGACAGCACGACCCGGTGGTGGCGCCGGTTCGACGTCGACGCGGACGCCGAAGAATTCTCGAGCGGCAGGCGGCCCATTGCCGAGGAGAATTCCGCTTCCGTGGTTTCGGGCCAGGGAAGCAAGGGGTGTCCGCTGCAGAAGGACAGGGCTGCCCGCAGTTGCCACCACTGAGAAACCCATACCGGGAAGTTCAGCCAGGAGGCAGGCGGTTTCGCTGCTGAGGCGCTCGGCGTCGTCCACAAGGGGGATGACTTCTGCTCCCACGAGCCTGCGGCTTGCATCCCGGTGGAATTCGGCCCAAAAGGCATCAGGATCGGCCCCTTCGGGTGGTGTCCACCAATGATGGCCTGGATTGAGCACGGCCAATGCGGTGAGCAACGACGACTTGCCGGAACCGGGTGTGCCGAGGGCGAGGAGGACGGCTGGGCGCGGCAGCTTGATCCAAGCAGGTTCGTGTTCGTCCCCTCCAACCCCAAGGAGCACCGACCCCTGCGCACCAGCGCGGGAAACGGCAGTGGTTTCGGTTCGGCCATCCGCGGCGAGATCCGAAGCCCGGATGAATTGGGGCAAGGGATCCACCCGGAATGGGCGCAGTGCAGTCTCCGGGGGCACACAGTACGGCCAGGCCGCGCTTGGCGGGGTCGCCACGAGCTGCGCGACTGCGGTGTCAACATCAAGCAAGTTGCCACTCACGACTGCCCGGCCCTTCAGGGCCATCATTGTCGCGAACCGAGGCCACGCCAACCGCCCTTCTTCTGTGGTCCCAGTGGGAAAATATGCGCGGTTGGGGATTGACGCGAACATGCGCGAGGCGGTCAGTTCGCGGTCACCCGTGACAAGAACAGCCAGTCCTGCCTTCGGCCCATCGCGGACGATCGAGTGGACAACGTCTTCGGCCCAGGCCAGCGGTCCGGCGCGCAATTCGGAGACCCAGGAACCCCAGCTTGAAATGACCAGCAGAAGGGGGACCTGCCCGGCGACGGTTCCCGGGGATTGCCGCGCCGACATCTCAGCTGCGAACCTCTCCAGGATGCGGACTGCCCTTCTGATGTCGTTGGGGGAGGCAACGGCCCCTACGCGCCCCTGGGCTGCCACGTCGGTGAACGAACCGTCACCGTCGAGGACATAGAGATGGAGTTCATCGGCACTTCCTACAAGCTGCGCCGCCGCTGCCCGACACGTATCTTCAACTCCGCTTCCAGGAGGGCCAACGAGCCCAAGATTCCCGTGGACGAGCGGAGTCCAGGACAGGCCGGCAACTCGTTGTTGTGTGGGCAAGTCTGCCAAGCCAAGGTAGGCTGTCGGCCCTGCCGGCGTTCCGCTTGCCGCGTGCTTGCCCGCCATTGCCGAGGTGCCGAGGGATTCGTGAAACGGGATGGACTCGGGAAGCGGATGAGCAACAGGTCTCCGGGGCGGTGTACCCCCGAGGATGCCCCAAACCCGGTTGATTGCTTTGATCATCGGGCGGACGGCCTCTGCTGGCGTTGCAACCGCACCCCGGGTCTCTGCGTCTGCGGTTTCCGACCAACCGCTGAACCGGAGCGACCCCGCTGCCGGTCGGGCAATGGCTTTTGTGAGTGATGGGCCTTTTTCGCCGACCGAGAGGGTCGCTGACTGAAAGGGCTCGGGATCTTCCACTCCGCGAACCATGTAAGCGCGGCCAGGCAGGGACACCGGAATCGATGCCGCTGCCGGCGAGTTGATGACGTCCCGGGATTCCATTTCTGATTGGACGCGAAGAGCAATGCTGGTGGTGACGTTGGCCCGGATGTCCGCACTCAGTGCACCCTGCGGACGTTGTGTTGCCATGATCAGGTGGATGCCCAGAGACCGGCCCAGGGTGGCGATCCGCATCAATTCGGCCAGGGCATCCGGGGCGTCTTCAATGAGCATCCGGAATTCGTCAATGACAAGTACCAGACGGGGCAGTGCGGGAAGTTGGCTTCTTCGTCCCGCCGCGCCCCCGCCCCCGGTTCCTCCGGCTGTGGCCCAATATGCGGGCAAATCAGGGACACCGGCCTTCGCAAGGATCGCTTCCCGCATCCGGACCTCGGCACGGAGGGAGGAGCGGGTGCGTTCGAGTTCGTGTTCACTGAGATCCGTAAGCATTCCGACGCATTGCGGTAGGTCGAGCAATGGCCCGAGGCCCGAACCGCCCTTGAAATCGACGAACAGGAAGTTGACCCTGTCCGGGCTATGGGTCAGCGAGATCGCGGAGACTATTGTGCGCAGAAGCTCTGACTTTCCCGATCCCGTAGTTCCAGCAACGAGGAGATGCGGGCCGTCCGAAACCAGGTCCAGGGACCGGGGACCGTCGGCTCCTTGCCCAATGACTGCGGATAGCCCTCCGCGTACTGAGGAAGCGCTCCAGCGGGCCGCGATGCTTGAGGGCTCAGGGAGAAGCAGTTCGGCAAGCCCGCAGGTAGAGGGGACAAGGGGGGCCCTTTCAGTCGCCAGGCCAGGCACTCTTGCCAATGAGCGACAGTAGCGGTCGAAGACCGGGTGCGGCACAAGGTCAGGGTCAAATTCAGTTTCTGAAAGACACGAGCGGAGGACTGAGCGTTTGTTCCAGAGCTCGATTGCGGAACCGCTTTCGTCCCCGCTCGCGGTGCGTTCGAAGACTCTCCAACCAGACTCGATCGCCGCCAGCCGGAGTGAGTCGACGGCGGGATGACGTTCGGGCCCCACCAGAAACAGTGCTCCCGGTCTATCCGCGGGCATGGAAAGAACAGCCGCGGCTGAAGAGGCGTCCGTGGTCAAGGTGACGCGGGGGAGGAACCGGGCGCTTGACGGCAAGAGGGCTATTGGTCCGTGTATCAGAACAGGGACGTTGGCTGCGCAGGGAAAAGCCGCCAGCTGCATGAGCAGGAATCTGAACATTCCTTGCACCTTGGCTTCGGGTCCTGTGAGGGAAACGGCTTGGATCGAGGGATCCAGAACCACGGGAACGGGGCCCAACCGCGGTGGCTGAAAGCCCGGGTCCGCGGGATCGAGTGCAACCCGGGCGTTCTGCGGACTGATGCCGAGCCGGAGCCAGACATCGCGGCAGCCCGCCGTTCCTTGCGTTGTGACCGGGCCTTGCTCCGTGCCCGTGACTTGCTCCGTGCCGGGTCCCTGGGATGTGCCGGTGCCTTGGGTTGTGCTGGTTCTTGGCAGCGTCAACTGCATTCGCCCGCGTTCTCTTGAGAGGAAAACTGCTGAGTTGACGGCGTAGGCGAGCTCGGCGGCGGACGGTGAACACCGCCGTCGTCGGGCCCGGTCTTGTTCGACGGCCGCCGCGATCGCGGCAGCCAGAAGGCAGCGCTCCCGCCTTCCCGAAATTGCCGGGGCAAGGACCGCGATGGCAGAAATTGCGGTGAATCCGAGGAACATCCACATGCCAGTGGCCAGAGCCATTCCGACTCCCAGCAGGAACGGGAGCCCGGCCGTGAGGAGAAGTTGCGTGCGGCTGCCCGCATCGTGGCGCCGGGGGACCAGGATCGGCTGGGCGATGCCCAGCCCCGCTGCCCCGAGCGACTCCGCTCCGTATTCTCCGTCGCCGAAGACAATTGACATGACAGAGCCGCCACATCGGATCCTCGAGGCGGTTGAGAGAGGGGCGGAGCGGACTTTGCGTCCGTCCACCACCGTTCCGTTCGCGCTCCCGTTGTCGGTTATGGTGACCGCTGTCTCGGAAATCGTCAGGACAGCGTGGACCCGGGAAACATCAGGATCCGGGAGGCAGATATCGGCGTTGCTCCGGCCGATCCCGTAAGTGCCCCGTTCCAGCGGTATGACCATGCCCGCGGCTGGTCCGGCGTGAACCAGCAAGGACAACGCTGCGGGACTGCGATCGCGATCACGGGTGTCTTGCGCCTCCGAATCGGACCCGTCTACCAACACAGCTCCCGGCATGAGCGGCGCCGAGCCAACGGTGAGACCGCTGAGTGGCAGCCCATCGACTGCAAGTTTTCCGGTTGCGAACTCGGCCGCGACTGCAGCCTCGACCACGGCCCCAGGGGTGCCGTTGCAGGCGGCTATGGCCAGTTCGATGGGTTCGCCTTGCCGTAACGCCCGCGGGGCCCGGACGAGGGTGCAATGGAATGTCACTGTGTCCGCTCCTTCGGTTCGCGGGACTGCTGTTCTTCCACGATATTTGTGATGAGGACCGGGCGTTCCAGGGCAGTTGGCCTATGTGGAAAACGTTTCACTGATTCGCGCGGGAAGGGACCGGCCCGAAAACCGGGCGCGCCATCTCGGGTAGGCTTGACCTGCAGCCAATGCACACCATTGGGCTGCTCATATTCGAACCAGGAGATTTTGTGACCGCTGACCTCGTCATTGTCGGGTCAGGCTTTTTTGGCCTGACAATCGCAGAACAGGCAGCCACCGAGCTGGGCTTGAAGGTTGTTGTCATCGACCGCCGGCACCACGTCGGAGGCAACGCATACAGCGAAACGGAAGAGCAGACCGGCATCGAGGTGCACCGGTACGGCGCGCATCTGTTCCACACCTCGAATGAACGGGTATGGGAATACGTCAACCGGTTCACGACCTTCACCAACTACGTCCACAAGGTTTACGGCGTCCACAAGGGCGAGGTCTACTCCCTGCCCATCAACCTGGCAACCATCAACCAGTTCTTCAGGGCCAATCTGACGCCCGGCGAAGCGCGGGCACTCATTCAGGAGCAGGCCGGCGAACTTGCCGGAACCGATCCACAGAACCTGAACGACAAGGGCATCCAGCTGATCGGCCGTCCGCTTTACGAGGCCTTCATCAAGCACTACACCGGCAAGCAGTGGCAGACAGACCCCAAGGACCTGCCGGCCGGGATCATTTCCCGGCTTCCCGTCCGCTACAACTACGACAACCGTTATTTCAACGACAAGTATGAGGGCCTTCCGACCAATGGATACACCGCATGGGTCAAGAAGATGGCCGAGCATCCGAACATCGAAGTTCGCTTGAACACGGACTTCTTCGACGACTCGCATGAGTATTCGAAGGACAAGGTTGTCGGCAAGATTCCCGTCGTCTACACCGGCCCCGTAGACCGCTACTTCGACTTCGTCGCCGGAGATCTGTCCTGGCGCACCATCGATTTCGAAAAGGAAGTCCTGGACATGGGCGACTTCCAGGGAACGTCCGTTGTGAACTACAACGACGACGACGTCCAGTTCACCAGGATCATCGAGCCGCGGCATTTCCACCCCGAGCGTGAATACCAGACGGAGAAGACCGTTATCATGCGGGAGTTCTCTCGATTCGCGGAAAAGGGTGATGAGCCGTACTACCCGGTCAACACGGCCCTCGACAGGGAGAAGCTGCTCAAGTACCGGGATTTGGCAGCGGCGGAAGAGAATGTACTCTTCGGCGGGCGCCTTGGCACCTACAAGTACCTCGATATGCACATGGCCATCGGTTCGGCTCTGTCGATGTTTGATAACAGGATTCGTCCGCACTTCGAAAGCGGCACAGCAATTGAAAGCGGAGGAGTAGACGCGTGAGCAGCGAAATCAAGATGCAAGTATTGCAGCGGGTTATCCTGCCCGCTGATGACCAGCTGGACACAACTGCGTTGTACGTCGACGCCGGCCCGGCGAACGGTATCCGCCTGCGCGAGAACGACGAATTCGCAAGGAACCCCAAGTCGACCGAGGAGAAGCTTCACTTCGTCAGTTCGGGCAGCGAAGAGGTCCATTTTGAAGACGTCCTCTCCAGGAGTTCCGTGAGGCTCCGCGCCGGAGAGCAGCTTTCCTTCGGAACGTACTTCAACGCGTTTCCTGCGAGCTATTGGCGCCGCTGGACAGACCTTCAAATGGTCCGCCTCGTTGTACGTACAACGGGCCACGGCACCGTCACGGTCTATAAGTCGAACGCGCGGGGCACTCTCCAGCGTGTTGATGGTGCGAGGGTCCAGGGCACCGCTGTCACCGAATTCGAGCTCTCCCTTAAGCCCTTCGGCGACGGCGGGTGGTACTGGTTCGATCTTGCCTCCAGCCGGGAAGAACTGACGCTCGATTCAGCGGAATGGCAGGGCGCGGAGCGCGAGGGCAACCCCGGCAAGGTGACCCTGGAGATCACCACCATGAACAAGCCGGACTTCTGCCTGAACAACGCCAGGATTCTCTCGGAGCATCCCGAGGTGCTGGAGCATGTCCAGGAAATCCTCATCGTGGACCAAGGAACCCAAAAGGTTGCCGAGCAGCCAGGCTTTGCCGAGGTAAAGTCGGCCCTCGGTGACAAGCTGCGGATCATCGACCAAGCCAATCTCGGCGGCTCGGGTGGCTTCTCCCGCGGTATGTATGAGGCCGTGGAGAACGGCAGCGACTACGCGCTCCTGTTGGATGACGACGTCGTCATCGAACCGGAGAGTATTTCGCGCCTGCTGACCTTCTCGGATCATTGCCGGAAGCCGACTATCGTGGGCGGCCACATGTTCGACCTCTACAGCCGCAGCGTTCTTCACACCTTTGGTGAAGTGGTGGACCCCTATCGATTTGTGCCTGCAATGCCCCATGCGGACATGGAGATGAGGCATGACTTCAGCGTCGCGAACCTTCGGCAAACGCCGTGGCTGCACCGGCGCGTCGACGTCGACTACAACGGCTGGTGGCTGTGCATGATCCCGACGGAAATCATCCGTGAGATCGGGCTGTCGCTTCCTGTCTTTATCAAGTGGGACGACGCCGAATACGGACTTCGTGCCCGTGAAGCGGGCTTTGCCACGGTTTCCTTGCCCGGAGCGGCCGTCTGGCATGTCTCCTGGATCGACAAGGACGATCTGGTTGGCTGGCAGGCCTATTTCCATGGCAGGAACCGCCTGATCACGACGCTCATCTACAGCCCCTACAAGAAGGGGGGCCGCGTTATCCGGGAGTCGTTCCAAGCGGATGTAAAGCACTTGGTTTCCATGCAGTACTTCACCGAACATTCGCGGCTCGATGCTTTGAAGGATCTCTTCCTCGGGCCCGGGCATTTGCATGGCAATCTCGCCACGAAGCTCGGCGAGATCAATGCGTTGAAGTCCGACTATCCCGATGCGGAGATGCGCGAGAACGTCGATGATTTCCCGGCCCCGGCATTGGGCCGCGGACCCTCCGGCCTCAACCCCATTGGACTTCCCAACAAGAAGGACCTCGTTAAATGGGGTGTCACCACGGTTGCGCGCCAGTTGGTGAAGAAACCGGCAGCGGAATCAGCAGAGCGACCCCAAGGCTTCCTGGCTCACCGGGACAACAGATGGTTCCGCTTGGCGCACTATGACAGCGTCGTGGTCTCGAACGCCGATGGCACCGCGGCTTCCTGGTACAAACGCGACCCCGAGAAGCTCAAGTCCATGCTGGCGGAAGCAGGAAAGCTTCACGCCAATCTCTACCGCCAATGGGAGGAACTCTCGGAGCAGTACCGCAAGGCTCTGCCGGAGATCACCTCCATGGAAGCTTGGAAAAAGACGTTTGGCTTGGCCGACGAGGAAGGCCACTAGATGACACAGCCCGTGACCGACTTGGTCCAACCGGGCCGCGGCCGCGGCATCGTCGACGTCTACAAACACAAGTTCCTGCTGCAGTTACTGGTACGCAAGGAGATCAAGATCCGCTATCGCGGCTCCGTCTTGGGACTCCTCTGGTCCTATGTGAAGCCGCTGATGCAGTTCTTGATCTACTTCGTGGCTCTCGGAGTCTTCCTCGACATGCAGCGCGGAACCCCCAACTACGCGATTTATCTCTTCGCGGGAATCGTGCTGGTCAATTTCTTCACGGAGTCGCTGGGCAATGCGACGCGCTCCATAGTGGACAACCGGGACCTTATCCGTAAGATCTACTTGCCCCGGGAGCTGTTCCCCGTCTCTACCGTGTGGGTTTCCGCAGCCCATTTGCTTCCCCAGGTAGTGGTCCTGCTCGGAGCCTGCCTGTTGACCGGATGGAGTCCCTCGATCTGGCAACTGCTGGCCGTCGTCGGAGCGTTTGTGCTGACAGCGATTCTTTCCACCGGCCTCGGCCTGCTTTTCGGTGCGGCCAACGTCTACTTCCGCGACTCCGAGAACATCGTGGACATGATCCTCATGATCGTCACGTGGGCCTCACCGGTACTTTACGTGTGGCCGATGGTGCAACGCGTCATGGGTCCCTGGTTCTTCTTGTACCAGCTGAATCCGGTGACAGTCGCCGTCGAAATCTTCCACTGGGCATTTTGGTCCCCGACACTGAGCGCTGCGCAATCCGGATCGATTTCCATGCCGCCGGACCTGATCACCGTCTGGTTCCCCTCCGCCTTTGGCGTCGCTGTACTCGTCCTCGTGATTGGCCAGCTCGTCTTCATGAAGTTGTCTGTCCACTTTGCCCAGGAGCTCTGAAATGACTGTACCTGCGGGAGTGTCCGACAGGGTGGCCATCACCTGCCGGAATTTGCGGAAGAAGTTTGTGCTCCGGCACACCCGCAGTATGAAGGAAGCAATTGTCTGGTTGCTGACCGGGCGCAAAGGGGACCTTTCCAAGAAGTTCGATGCGCTGAAGGACGTTTCGCTGGATGTCGAGCAAGGCGAAACCGTGGCGCTGCTCGGGCTTAACGGCTCAGGCAAGTCAACCCTCTTGAAGCTCATCTCAGGCGTGCTCCAGCCGGACGAGGGTACCGTGCATACACGGGGACGAGTGGCCGGCCTGATCGAAGTCGGCGCCGGTTTCCACCACGACCTCAGCGGGCGCGACAACGTGTACCTCAATGGGGCCATCCTTGGGATGAGCCAAAACCAGATCGATGAAATGTTCGACTCGATTGTGGAGTTCTCCGAAATCGGAGAATTCATCGACACCGAGGTCAAGTTCTATTCCTCGGGCATGTACCTGAAGTTGGCTTTCTCGATCGCGGTCCACACGGACCCTGAGGTCTTCCTCATCGACGAGATTTTGGCTGTGGGCGACGAACCGTTCCAACGCAAATGCATCACCAAGATCAACGAATTGGCCGCGGCCGGCAAGACACTGTTCGTCGTGAGCCACGACTTGGATCTTGTCGCGTCTGTGTGCAAGCGTGGTGTCCTCTTGGAACACGGCAAGATCATCATGGACGGCGAAGTTCATGACGTCGTTCGGGAACTCCGGCGGAGGTCTGCAGACTAGCCACGGGGGGAGGTCGGCCGACTGGCTACGGCCCGGCCTGGACCAGCTGCGGACATCCGCCGACAGTGCGCCTTATCAGCCGGCTCCGCAGGCCGTTATTTTGTAGACCTTTGCATTTCCCTGGCTGTCTACGAGTTGAACTCCCGGGTTTTGGTCCAGGTGAGTGAGGCCAGCCGGAGTGTGGTTTCCTCCATGGACTTCCAGCAATCCGAAGTCAAGGACGTAATAGGAATGCTGGCTCCTAACAGCCCTGCACACGGCGGGATCCTTTGAGACAGTGTCCAGGTGGTCGTATATCTCTTGGAGATCAGGGGAAACATAGCTGAGGATATGGAGCTGCGCGGACTTGCGATCACCGAGGGCATATGAAAGAGCCGCTCCGGTGTAGGGGTTCCCGATCAAGATCGCATCTTGGGGGACGTCGTTGTGCAATCTTTGGAAGATTGCCAGCTCGTCGCTCGAGACCAAAGGGGAGTCCGCTGACAAGGTGTATTTTGATGCGGCTTGCTCAACTTCCTTGTTCACTCCGCCCACTTGCCCGACGAGGACGGCTAGGACGACGAGAACGGCAGCCACGGCGCATTGAAGTGCATTCCGCAGACCGGACCGGTGGATCCCAAGGCCGCTTCCACGGAAAACCCGCTTGAACAGTTGCGATAGGTACGGATTATTGCAGATCCACTCCACGCCCACGGCAGAAAGCAAGACGGCGACAAGGGGCAACAGAGCTGCAATACGGTAGCTGTCGTTGTACCAGACACCTGTCAAAACACTCCGTACCCTGGAAATGGGGAAACCGGAAACAACCACAAACAGCACCGTGAAAATCAGGAAGACTCCTGCGAGCCACTTGTACCGAATCCTCCCCACTGCAGTCCAAAGGCCCAGCAGCGCCACCGGTGCCACTAGCCAAGCGGCAGGCAAGTCCAACGGAGAGAAAACAATGGCTTCGCCGAGGGCCTGCGGGACCGTATGGTACGGGCCCCAGAATGAAGCGTCCGAAGGTGGCCTGAGGACGACCCAAAGAATAAGGAAAACCAGGCAATAGCTGACCAGGGGGACCATCAACCTGGCCCTCCCGACACGGAGCAAACCCCGTCTCCGGAGCTTGAAGGCCTTCCACGCAAGGACACCGACCATCGGGGCCGTCCATGTCAGCCAGGCCATGAAGGTGGTTGGATGCGCCACAACGAGCCCTGCAAGGCTCAACAAGAGTGCCAGGATCGCCGATAGGTCCCGCGGAACCCAGGCCGGGGAAACCCTGGAAATTGCCGCGGCAAGGGCGATCGAACCCGGCAGGATGCTGATCGACAGCAGATTGGGGTACAGGACGCCGAAGTCCATCATCAGGAGCGGGAATGCGCCAAGCGAGGCGGATGCTACGCCGGCTGCCAGGGCAACCGCGGACGAACGGCCAATGGTCCATCTGGCCGCCAAGAGGCAGCCCAGAGGCCAAAACACTGCCGCGAGGACTATGCTCGTGAGGTTCACGGCGACCGGTACGTCCAGCGCGAAGGTGGAGGCGACCAACGTCGCCACCGCGTTCCAGCCCGCGGGATAGAAGCCGCCGCCGGTCATGTCGCCGATCGTCAGGGACGAGGCATTCCCGGTATCAAGGGCGTACTTGACGGAGTTGAGATGAAAAACGGCGTCGTAGGTTTGCGAAAAATGCTCGGGCCCGCCGATGGCTTGCATGACCCTGGCGCCGATCACCACTAGTGCGAGAACACCGGCCACAAATGGTGCTGACCGCCGCCAAAGTCCCGGACTCGGCGTTTCCCCACGGCGGGGACGGGATCGGGAAACGAACCATGCCACCGCGCCGAGCGCGACGGCCACAATAGCGACCGGAAGCAGGGTGAACCGCACATGCAAAAAGGGGCTCAGCGTCGAAGCTATGACAATCACCCCTACCGACAGGGCAGGGGACAGCCCTAGCGCGTCAAATCCTCGATAGCGCAATCCCAGTGCCACAAGCAGTCCGGGTGAAATCAGCACTAAGGCAGCGCCGACTAACTGCGGAAGGACAGACCACCACACGGGCGGCGACTAGTCTTCCAGCAGGCCGTGGAGGTACGCTCCGTAACCACTCTTGATCAGCGGCTCGGCACGTGCGCGCAGCTCGTCGTCCGAAAGAAAACCTTGGCGCCAGGCGATTTCCTCGGGAGCCCCGATCTTCAGGCCTTGGCGGTTCTCTACCGTGCGAATGAAATTCGACGCGTCGTTGAGGTCGTTGAAGGTACCGGTGTCGAGCCATGCCGTGCCCCGCGGAAGGATCTCGACATGGAGCTTTTCGTTCTGAAGATATGTCCTGTTGATGTCCGTGATTTCGAGCTCGCCACGGGGTGAAGGCTTGAGGTTCTTCGCGATCTCCACGACATCGTTGTCATAGAAATACAGGCCGGGAACGGCATAGTGAGATTTGGGGTGCTCCGGCTTTTCCTCCAAGGAAATGGCTTTGCCATCTTCGTTGAATTCGACCACGCCGTAGGCTTTGGGATCTTTCACCCAGTAACCAAAGACGGCACCGCCGTCGATGTTTGCATGTTTCCGAAGCTGCGTTCCCATGCCCTGTCCGTAGAAGATATTGTCTCCCAGGACGAGGGCAACAGTTTCATTTCCGATATGTTCCTCACCCAGGATAAATGCTTGGGCGAGTCCATCGGGCGACGGCTGCTGGACATAGGAAATGTTCACGCCGAATTGGGAACCGTCGCCAAGCAGCCGTTGGAACTGTTCGGCGTCGTGGGGAGTGGTGATGACGAGAATGTCGCGAATGCCCGCCAAAATGAGCGTGGAGAGGGGGTAGTAGATCATCGGCTTGTCATAAACCGGGACCAGCTGCTTGCTGATGCCGTGAGTAATCGGATGGAGACGAGATCCGGTGCCACCGGCAAGAATGATTCCACGCATGGTCCCCATCATCCCTTACCTTCGAGTCCGCGGCAAAACCAGCGACTGGCCAATGGCCCCCGCTCAGCTCCTAGCCGCGGTGCGCTCTTCCGCTCCGGCCACGGATGCCGTCGATGGTTCCCCTCAATGCGGACCGGAGCCGGGCAGCGCGGCCGGGTGCCAATACTGTCACGAAAAGGAGGTGCCTCATGTCGAGCAACAAGCTGCCGGCAACCCATCCTGGATGTACCTTCGCGTATCGCCGGCCAACGAGAATCCGGTTTCGGAAGATGTAGTAATAGCGCCAGGAAGCAGCAATGCGGACTTTCAATGGACGATCCTGAAGCTTGATGTCCCTGCCCAGAATATTCGCATCTACCAAGGTTCCCAGCGAATGGTCGAATTCTGCGTCCGCAAGTACGGTCGGAAGTCCGGCATCAAGGGCGCGGAAGTAATATTCCGTGTCCACGAGGTCGATGAACAGGCCATCCCAGAAGTTGCCGATCGCGTCCAAGGTGGAAACCGGAATCAGCAGCCCGGATTGAATCGGTTCCCGTCCCAGCTGGATTCCGGATTTGGAACCGGCCTTCTTCACTGGATTGCCGTGGATGCGGGCCGGGGAAACGAGGCCCGGGGTTATACCTGCGGCCTCTGCGGACTTGGCAGCCTCCAGTAACCGGTGGACGTATTCGGCGGTCAGGAGTGAATCCTGGTCGACGGTGATGATGTAGTCAACCGGCGTGGTACGCGCCAAATCTATCCCCGCGTTCAGCGCGGATGCGATTCCGGAGTTTTCTTCGAGCCGCAGCACCATGGCGCCGGCCTTCGCCGCGTCCTCGAAGATCTGATCGAAACCGGGCCCGCCGCCGTCGTCGACTACGACTACGGTGGTCAGTTGCCGTAGCAAAGAGGTGACGTTGCGGACCAGGTGCGACGTCGGACGATAGGCGGTGACGACCGCGGCTACGTGGTTTAGCCGCTTCGACGGTTCAATCTCGGGTGGCACGTCGAATTTCCTAGTTTCCAAGAGTATGCCTAAGGAGGGACCCGACAGCTGCGGGGCTGCCATGCAACGCCGCGTTGGGCAGGAGCAGGAAAGCATGGGCCCGGGACGTCAGACGCAATGCCGCTGCCCTTGATGCATTTCGCCACCCCTTCTTCCTGCAGAGCTCGGCCGCAAGTTCGAAATAGCCGCGTTCCCCGGCAAAACGGGAGCCGTCCAGCAATTTGCTCGAAGAGGCACTGGCCGTGTGCCTGCGGTATGCGAAACATACCTCCGGCTCGATGAGCAGCTCAGCTCCTGCCAGGACCATGTCGATGATCAACCCAAGATCCTGGATGACGTGGAGGCCATCGCGAAAATCGAAGTTCTCGATCTTGTCCCGACGGAAAATCAGGGACGGCCAGTAGAGCCAGTCACCATGGAGCAGGCTGACTGCCAGTTTCTCGCCGCTGACCGCCCTGGGCCCGGATCCGCGAGGCTTGACCAGGTGTTGCTTGACAAGGTCCGCAATGGGCCGTGCGCTCTCCCCGGCCTCATTGATCACTTCCACGCCCGGCTGGATGATCCAGGCTTCTGGAAAATCCCGGTGCGCGCGAAGTGCGACATCAACGAAGTTCGGCAGGAGAATGTCGTCGCAACCCATGACCACAAGCGTGTCCTGCGTTGCGCGGGAGACACATGTGCGGAAGTTCGCCGTAATTCCTTCGTTGATTTCCTTGCGGACATAGGTAATGCGGGGATCGTTGATTTCTTCCAAGTATCGGCGGACCTCATCGCCTGGATAGGCGTCGTCCACTACGGTCAGGAGCCAATCGTCCGAATTCTGTGCCAGTACGCTGTCGACTGCCTGCCGCATGTAGTCAGGATCCCCCCAATAGGGGATGAAGATATCAAGGGCCATTCGGTTCCTTACTTTGGGCCGGAAGGAGTGGATGCGTCGTCTTCCGGGGTCTCGGCAGCTTGGAGGCGCTCAAGGAGGGTGCGCATGATCGCAACTTCCTCAGCCAGTGTCCTGGTCTCATCCTCAACGACCGAGATTTCCCAGGAAAGGTGCAAACAGACTCCCAGTAGCAACAGGATGCTGATGATGAAAAGCAAGTTCGACGGAAGCTGCACGCCAACGAGTTCGGCAACGATTGTCAGCAAGCTCGGGAACGCGGCAAGGACCAAGGTTCCAATGCCTACCACGAGCCAAAGTGCCGCGTACTTCTCACGGAGCTTTTTGCGCCGCAGCATTTCGAATACGATCCCCACGATCGCCAAAGCGAGGAGGAAGGCCGCCAGATTTCCCATTAGGATGCCTCCTGGGCCCATGTTGTTGATGCGGATGGAATATCGGATCTCTTACGGGTAAGCGCGAAAAGGAGCGCGAAAGTGGAACGGCCGAGATAGATCGCTGCCTTGGCAGGATTGTGGCTCGGAGTTCCGCCCTGGCGCGGGCGCATCGCCACGGGGATCTGGGTTACTTTGCAACCGGAACGTATCGCCACGACAAGGGAGTCAATGGTGTCACCGAGGTACTCCGCGGGATAGTGGTCAAGATACTGGCTGATGGCGCGGTCATTGGCAGCACGAAATCCTGACGTCACATCCGTGAGACGCGTCTTTGCGAGGCCGGAGATGACTTTCGCGAGGAACTGCATTGCCCATTTCCGGGGGCCGCTCACCTTGTATTCGCCTTTGTCCGCGAATCGGGCGCCGATTGAGATGTCGGCGTGCTCCAGCCCGGCGAGCACCTCGCCGATGTTCCGTGGATCATGCTGCCCATCGGCGTCGACCTGGATCACACGGCCGTAGCCGAGGCGCTTCGCGTATTTGAAGCCGGCGCGCATAGCGCCACCGACGCCCAGGTTGAAGGGCAGGTTCAAAACTGTTGCTCCGGCTTCGGCTGCAACTTCCGCCGTGGCGTCGGTGGAGCCATCGTTGACGACCAGCACGTCGTAGGGGCATCCGACACCGAGGACTTCGCGGACGGTGTCGCCTACCGACTCGGCTTCATTCCACGCCGGCATGATGACCAGGATCCGCGTTGAGTCATGATTTTCCATCGTTCTCCTATAAGTCATCGTGGCTGGATGCGGTTGAGGAGGTCCTGGCTGATGCGACCCTGCCGTCCGCGGCATGAATCGATGAGCCCCTCCCAAGCGGCGATAGCCAGGTACCGTCGACCGGGGCTGAAGGCGAAGCGGAGAAGCTGTGCTTTCGCGTCTTCCAGCAGGCGCCGAATCACCCAAACCGGGTTCCGGCGCCAGTACCTGCGGGCGAGAGTAGTGCCGTTTCGCATGATGTAGTACATCCGGAAAGGCGAGTAGTAGTTGAAAGACAAATCGTTGCCGCGGAGCCGTAATGGCCGCCCAAGCACCTTCGCAGGGAGGCGCGCCCCGAGCCTGTGCCCGACTTCGCAGCCTGCCCCGATGAGGATGCTGTAGCCGGCTGCCCGGACTCGCGCGGTGAACTCGGAATCCACGCAATCGATGAAGAAGCCCGACTCGAAGTTGCCGACGTCGGCCAAGGTGGTCATCGGGATGAAGAAACCCGATTGCATGGGATCGAATGCTTCTGAAAATCCGCGGGACATTCCGAGGACCGGTACCTGATGCCCGCTGAACGTCTCAGCGCTCACGAAGCCCACTTTCTGTCCTTCGGCCGTGGCGCTGTCATAAGTGGCCAGCGCATGTGAGACGTAATCCGGGACCGGCAGTGAGTCTTGGTCGAAAGTCAGCACGAAATCCGGGCGGCTGGTCGATTCCAGCTCTTCGAGTCCGCGGTTCAGGGCGGCCGCGATCCCGGAGTTGTTGTCCAGGCGCAGGATCTTCGTTCCGTTCCCGGCAAGGCGGTCGAAGATCAGCCCCGACGCCGGAGACGTACTGCAGTCATCGACAACAATGAGCTCGTCAACTTGCGTTGCGATGGCTTCAGCGTTGGTGAGCAGCTCGTCGTCGGGGTTGAAAGCGGCGATCACCGCTGCGGTTCGTCTTTGTGGACTTTCAATCACGGAGATGATCCTACCCGTCCACACTTACGGGGAGCGCCTTGGCAGGCAGCAGCCTTGACGCGGGGAGGAGAAGGCCGATGAAGAGCAACGCTTCGCTGATGGCCATTCCTAGTGCCACACCCGGAACATTTGAGCTTAAGCCGGCCACCACCATGAACGCGACTCCTGCAGCTGCCGAGAGTCCCGTCCATAGAAGGACAGTTCGTTGGCGTCCGGCCGGAATGAGGAGGTTCCTGATGAGGGGCGTTGAAGCCGAGAGGAAGAAAAAGGAAATCCCATAGAAGACGGACGTCGCGGTGTCGGCTTTGTTCGCCTCGCTGAACAAGATGGCAGAAGCCCATGGACCCAGCAGGCCCAGGCCAAGCGCGCCGGCGGCTCCGAGCGCAAGGTGCGTCATCAGCGCAAGTGTGTGGCGCCGTCGGGAGTCCTCCGGGTTTCCTTCAAGCGTCCAGCTTTGAAAAGTGTTGCCGACGGCCACCACACTGAAAAGGCCAAAGCGGTAGATGCTGTCCGCGGAGGCAAATCCGGCCGTGGCCGTGGCCAATGGCACTGTCGCCGTGGCTATTGGGACCGGGGATGAGGCGTAGGCGCTTCCGGCAAAATTGATTGCCGCGGTTCCTGTTTCGGGAACGATCTCGCGGACGGCATTCCCCGGGTGCCTGGGGAACCATGTCCCGCCTTCTCCGAATCGAAGCTGGAATGCTATCGAGGCCACAACGGTGGCAAGGAGTGCGAGGACGCCGTAGATCCAAATCTGGCCGGTCGCAATAATGAATGGCACGCTGAGCAGTGCCGCGCAAAAACGGGGAAGAGTGTCATAGACGGCCAAAATCCGCGGTTGTCCTGTGCCGATACCGAACCAGGCCGGGGAAAAGCCGGTGAGGGCAGTGGCCCACGCCATGGTGATCGCGTCAAGGCGGTAACCGTCGTGCGCTACGAGGGCCACGATGATGCTCATGAGCGGAAAGACAACAAGCGCAATGATGATGCGCGTTCGGATGCTTCTTGAATAAAGCGACGCGCGGGCCTGTGGTGAGGGGCTCCGGGCAATCGCCACCGGGCCTGAGATATTCCAACTCCACAGAATGATCGTGGCGCCAAAAACTCCGATGGCCTGGCCGGATGTGATGCTTGACCAACCAGCCGGCCCTGCGACACGGGCAATGACAGGCAGCAGGAGGAAAGGCAGTACCAGTGCGAGAAGCGGAAGCAGCGTGAATCCAGCGAGTCGAAGCAACACGGGTTTCATTACTGGTAGGTCCTATTGCTCGACGGCGTGACCTTACGATGATACGCGATGATGCCTGCCCGCTAACGCTCCGGTACCTCGCCTAGAGTGGAGGTCATGAACGATTCGACGACGCCGGACGGACAGGCGATCCGGGTGAGTGTCTGCCTTGCGGCCTACAAGGGATCCCGCTTCATTGAGGAACAGATTGACTCGATTCTTCGGGATCTTGGTCCCGACGATGAACTGGTGGTCGTGGACGACGCGTCGCCCGATGACACCGCCGAGATCGTCAGGGGCATTCGGGACCCACGGATCCGCTTTGTGGGCGCATCAGTCAACAAGGGCTATGTCAGGACGTTTGAACACGCCGTGGGAATGAGCCGGGGCGAATTCATCATGCTTTCCGATCAGGATGACGTATGGATTCCCGGGCGAGTGGAAATCATGCTGGATGCGCTGGCCGACCACAAGATCGTCGCCGGAAACTTTGACGTTCTCGGCGGTGGACCGAGACCTTGGATTCCAAGGCTCCGTTCTTCCGACTCGGGGAGGCACCTGGCCAATCTGTTCGCGATCCTGATCGGGTACCGCGCCTACTACGGATGCGCCATGGGCATTCGCCGGGATGCGCTCAATTACTTCGTGCCGATTCCGTCTTATGTCAACGAATCGCATGACCTTTGGCTGGCCATTTGCGGAAATGTCGCACGGTCCATCCGCCATCTTGACGAATCGACTGTGCTCCGACGTCTGCACGACGACAACCAGACACCCGCCGGGTGGCGTTCGCTCGTGAAAATCATCAAAGCACGGTTGATGATCGCCCGCCTGATGTTCGAAGCGGTGCGCCGGGTGCGTCCGGGGTCTTGACGGCCCTGACGTTGGGGTTCGGTAGGCTGTTCTCATGCAGAAACTTCTGGTTACCGGCGGTGCCGGCTTCATCGGTTCGAATTTTGTCCACTACGTCCTGGAGCACACTGAGGACAGTGTCACCGTTCTCGACAAACTAACGTACGCCGGCAACTTGGACTCCTTGAAGGGGCTGCCGGAGGAACGGTTCCAGTTCGTCCAGGGCGACATTTCGGACGCGGAGCTTGTGGATCGGCTGGTTGAAGACTGCGACGTCGTGGTCCACTATGCCGCCGAATCCCACAATGACAACTCGCTGCATGACCCGCGCCCGTTCCTGGATACAAACATCATCGGGACGTACACGCTCATCGAGGCTGCCCGGAAGCACGGCAAGCGGTTCCACCACATCTCCACGGATGAGGTGTACGGCGACCTGGAGTTGGACGACCCCGAGCGGTTCACGGAGGCGACGCCGTATAACCCGTCCAGCCCCTACTCTTCGACCAAAGCCGGATCCGACCTGTTGGTGCGTGCCTGGGTGCGATCGTTCGGGCTGCAGGCGACGATCAGCAACTGCTCCAACAACTACGGGCCGTACCAGCATGTGGAGAAGTTCATTCCACGCCAGATCACCAACGTGATCGACGGCATACGCCCCAAGCTCTACGGCAAGGGTGAAAACGTCCGCGACTGGATCCACGCGAACGACCACTCCTCCGCCGTGCTTGCCATCATCGAAAAGGGCCGGATCGGCGAAACCTACCTGATTGGTGCCGATGGCGAGAAGAACAACAAAGACGTTGTTGAGCTCATCCTCAAGCACATGGGTCAGTCGCACGATGCTTACGACCACGTCGTTGACCGGCCGGGCCACGACCTCCGGTACGCGATCGATTCCAGCAAGCTCCGCGATGAGCTCGGTTGGCAGCCGAAATACTCCAATTTCGACGCCGGAATCGAAGCCACCATCGATTGGTACCGGGACAACGAGTCCTGGTGGCGTCCGCAGAAGGCAGCCACTGAAGCCAAATACAAGGAACAGGGCCAGTAGACCATGACGATCGAGTTTTCGAAGCCGCTGGCGGCCCGCGAAACGCCGATTCCCGGCGTCGTTCTTTATGAGCTGCCGGTTCACGGCGACAACCGCGGCTGGTTCAAGGAGAACTGGCAGCGGGAGAAAATGGTCGCCCTTGGACTGCCGGACTTCCGTCCTGTCCAGAACAACATCTCGTTCAACGAGAAGGCCGGCACAACGCGCGGCATTCACGCAGAGCCTTGGGACAAGTTCATTTCGGTAGCGACGGGCCGGATTTTCGGGGCCTGGGTCGACCTGCGTGAGGGTCCTTCTTTCGGGGCGGTCTTCACCGCGGAGCTTGATCCGAGCCAGGCCATCTTCATTCCGCGTGGAGTGGGCAATGCTTTCCAGACCCTCGAGGACAATACGGCCTACACGTACCTTGTCAACGATCACTGGTCGGCGGACGCACAGAGCCAGTACACCTTCCTGAACCTGGCCGACGAGACGGCCGCCATCGACTGGCCCGTGCCGTTGGACCAGGCTGAGCTGTCCGACAAGGACAAAGCACACCCGCGCCTCGCCGAGGTCGAGCCGATGCCGTCCCGCAAGACCCTTGTGGTGGGTGCCGACGGCCAGCTCGGCAAGGCATTGCGTGGACTGTACGACGGCGACCCTTCGATTGAGTTCGCGGCAAGAGCCGACTTTGACTTGTCAAAGGAAAAGTCGTTCGACGGACGGAACTGGAAGAACTATTCCACGATCATTAATGCGGCCGCCTACACCGCGGTTGACGCAGCCGAGAGCCCCGAAGGCAGGGAAGCCGCCTGGCAGGTAAATGTCTCAGCCGTTGCACGCCTCGCCAGGACCGCGATCGAACACGACCTGACGCTCGTTCACGTCTCGTCCGACTATGTCTTCGACGGGTCACGGGAATCGCACGACGAAAACGAGCCGTTCACCCCGCTTGGTGTATACGGTCAAACCAAAGCCGCGGGTGACGCCGTCGTCAGCGTGGTCCCGCGCCACTATATCGTGCGCACCAGTTGGGTGATTGGCGAAGGCAGCAACTTCGTCCGGACCATGGCTTCGCTCGCCGATCGCGGAATCAAGCCGAGCGTCGTCAATGACCAGATCGGGCGGCTCAGCTTCACGCAAGACATTGCTGCCGGGATCAGGCACCTGTTGGAGTCTCACGCGCCGTACGGCGCGTACAACCTCAGCAACGACGGTGAACCGCAGTCGTGGGCGGACATTGCAGGAGACGTCTACGAGCTCCGCGGTGCCTCGGGAGACGATGTCACCGGCGTGAGCACCGAGGAGTATTTTGCAGGCAAGGCCGCAGCCCCGCGGCCCCTGAAGAGCATCCTCGACTTGAGCAAGATCAAGGGCGCAGGGTTTGTTCCAGCGAGCAGTGGCGAGAGGCTGACGGCCTACCTTCGGGGCTAGCACTCGGAAGCGCAGCTCGTCAACGCAAAAGGTCTGGCCAGGCAATGCCTGGCCAGACCTTTTGCGTTGGGTTTTGCTACCGGGAGTTGTCTTTACTCGACGCGCTGGCGTTCCGCGGATTCCCGGGTTGCTTGCCGGCCTGGCTGCCCGGCGGCGGCCGTCGCCGGGCGGCGAGCCGCCCAACGCAGCGCGCGGATCACCGGGACCGGGAGGAACGGCAGACCGGGGTAGAGGAAACGGTACAGCTGGGCGGCCGCAACGACCAATGCAACGGCGAAGAGCAGTGTGAGGACTTCCCAGGAAAGGGGCGGCTGCCAATCCGGCTTGGTGAACATCACCAGCCAGTTCGCGAAGTCCGGTATTCCCACGACGTACCGTCGCAGGATATACACGAAGCCGTACACATGGGCAGCGCAGGTTGCCCAAAGAAGAATCTTGGTGATCCTGCGGCCGATGAGATTCGCGGGGAACTTGCGGAACCGGAGCGCCAACCCGGCCGAAATGACAGCGATCGCGAACAACGGGAGGCTGTACCGTCCTTGCCAGATAAAACCGCTGCTGGTGACCAGTGCAGCCTGGACCAGGGCTGGAACGACCGCAAGCATTCCGATGGCTGCCCAAAAGCCCAATTGCAATCGAGCCGGACGCATCAGGAAGACCATCAGCAGCAGGGCAATGAGAAGCATGTTCCAGAACATCAGGACGGCTTGTGGCACCGGAGCATCAAGCCAGCCCGCGACGCCGATGTACTGGTTGACGAAGTCGAACGACCTGTCCAGCATGGTGGCGAAGGCATTGGAGGGGCGGAGGCCTTCAACCGCATTGGAAATTCCGGCGGGTGCCTCGCCTGCCGAAGGAGGCGCCGTCAACATGATGAAGTTCCAAATGACACCCAGTGCCACTCCGATTGCGGACAATCCGGCGACAATGAGCAATAACCGGTTGCGGAAGATAGCAACGATGTCGGCGCCCCGGAAGAAGAGGCAGGCCACAATCGCTCCGCAAAGGAGCCACAACAATGACACATTCCTGGTATTGGCCAAGGTCGCTGCCGATACTCCGACTGCCAGGATTCCCGGGCGGGCAAGATGAAGCTGCCTTGAGTTCTCAAGTACGGAGACCAGGCCGCAGAAGGCCGCCATCGACGCCGCGACTTCCAAGGAGTTCGGATTGACTCCGGTGGCCAGGAAGAAAACCATGGGCGTTGTTGCGACGGCGGCGGCAACCATGGGCCACTTGGGATGCCGCAGCCTGGATAATGCGGTGAATCCGGCCGCGTAGAAGGCGGCCGACATGAGACCGCTGACAATACGCATGGCAAAGATTGCGGGGGCCCCGGACATGAACAGGCTAGGGAGCCCGACGAACCAATAGTAGAAGGGGTTGTACAAGCCCGCCGAGGTCACGCCGATGGTGGTGTACGTGTCGCCAAGGGGGATATCAGGCGCACAGCCCGCGGGCATTTCTTTGAGGAAGGCAAAACACCGCTGGGAATCGACGTTGGCGATGTAGGAGGGAACCTGCACGTGGATCCCGTTGCCATAGGACTCGCCGGGACCCGGGAAGAACTGCCCCCTCGCCACGGCTGCTGCCTTGATCGTGTGGGCAGGCTCATCGGGATACGCCATCAGGGGCGTGGCCAGGATCCAGAGCGTGATCAGCACTGAGAGCAACGCGAAAACGCGGATGAAGAAACCGAATCCGGCCTTGGTGGCGGGCGACACATTGCGGGCCCGGGACCGCAACCGTCCTGCCGGAGGGAGAGCCTGTTTTCGAACGTCGGGACGAGCAGGCCCTTGAGCAGCTGGTTGGTCGATCACTGGTCGCTCCCGATCTTCTTAATCAGGCGTGAAGCATCCTGCAGGGACTGTTCACTCGGGGAGGCCACCCCGGCGAAATAGGTCGATGCGACCTGCCCATCGGGACCGACCACGAAGTCTGCCCAGGATTTCACGAGGGACGCAACCTCCCCGTTCTTATAGCTCGTACAAAATGCCTGGTAGTTCACGTTCCCCAATGCGTAGCCGTGGTCGGTTTTGCCCGGAAGGTGAAACTCGACTCCCGTGGCCACCGTTGTTGTGGTGCCATCCTGGACGGCCGCTGCCACTGAGTCCTTGGACATTCTGACGAAGCTGCCGCCGAACGACAGCAACGCTGTGTCAAACCTGGACCCGATGGACGCTGAGTCCATGAAAGCTATTGCGCCGGCGGTGCCGTCGACTTTCTTGGCGATGTCGCTGAAGTTCTTTACCTCTTGGCCGCCAGGTACCTTGGGCCATTTGTTGGTTACCCCGGAGGACCAACTGGGGGAGGACGCCAAGTAGCCCGTACTGGCCGAGGTCAGTGCTGAAGCTGTGCTCGCTGTCACGGGGACGATTGGCGCGTCCGGGAGCGTGGTTCCCGGATTGATCGCTGCGATCGCCTTGTCATCCCAACGTTTGATATCTCCGGTGAAGATCCCGGCGAGCACGTCTGGCGTGAGCTTGAGGCTCCGGATGCTTGGCATGTTAAAGACGACGCCGATAGAGGTCACCGAGGTCGGGACGCTGAAAGCCCCGCCGGGACCGCACTCGGCCTTGGTCGCTTCTTGTTGTGGAGCCGTCAAGGGGGCGTCGAGGGCCGCATAATAGGCTTGGCCCGTGGCCAAGGCTGTCAGCCCGACGTCAGAGCCGTCCGGGGAGTAGCTCAATGACGTGGCCGTGAAGGTCTTTTTCCAAGCGCTGGACCAGGCTCCGATCGGATCGCTCTGAATGGGACTTCCAATCGCAGTGAGCGCGCCGCGGATGTTTTGCTGTTTGGCTGGGGGACTGGCACAGGCGGCCAAGCTGATACCGAGAAGCAGGAGGCATCCTGCCGCTCGGTGAATCGACCGATGATGCACCGGGGGTCCTTTCGATTACGGGTATAGCTGAGACTTGCGTCTTGATAACCCTAACCGTTCAACCTGAGCGCCGTAGCCGGTTTCGGCTCGACGCCCGCTGGTTGAGGCGCGGTACACAGGTCCTGCTCCTTGCAAGAGACTTAGTAATTCAGGGATTGGCAGCCTGCGAGCGAGTTGCCTGAGCTGTACTGTGCTATCCCGATGCCATAAGTACAAACTGTGTATCTGCCCCGTTGGGTGATAGGAACCAGGGTCGAGTAGCCGTGGTTTCCGGTGATGCCGAAAGCGTTGTTCACATCAGCCCTCGAAAGGTTCGCCGTGAAGGCATACCCTTGGCGGGTCCCGTCCGGATATGTAATGTAGACGTGCACAGGATTGGACGAGCCCGGGACCGCCGGGTCGTATGTCCACCCCGTCGCCCTGATATTGGCCTGTCCTGACACCGATGCAACTCCGACGGAGTCGAGATAGCCGGCCGGGACTGGCGTGCTGCCTACCTGGATGGACATGCATCCAAGTGCCGTGTTCCCGGTCGCGAGCGGGGCAACTGCGATGGCGTAAGCGCAGGCGGTGTAGGTGCCGGTGCCCTTTGTCGCGAGCGAGGCGCTGAAGCCGTGATTACCGGTTATGCCGAAGGCGTTGTTCAGATCAGGACGGGATTGATTTGCCGTGAACGCAGTGCCGACATTGCTTCCATCCGGTGCCTGGACGTAGACATGCACGGGGATGCTGGCCGCGGTGTTGGTGGGGTCGAACGCCCAGCCCGTCACAACGACGTTGGCCGCGCCAGGAGCCTGGGAGATTCGAATGGAGTCGTAATATCCCTTCGGCGGCGGGTTGGATCCGACAGTGATGTCTTTGCAGCCCAGCGCGGTGTTGTAGTACTGCCCAATGGCGTAGGTACATACGTGATAGGTGCCGGCCTTACTAAGGCTGATCGACTTGTCGAAGCCATGGTTCGAACCGTAGCCAGTAGCGCTTCCCACATCCGGCCTGGATGTGTTGGCCGTGATGCGGTAGCCCGTGGTCTGTCCGCTGGGGTCGGTGACGTAGGCGTCGGCGAACGAGGCTGTTTGAGGGTTGGCGCGGTCTACGGCCCAGCCCGTCAGGCGAAGGGAAACGTCGTCGGGAGCACGAACCTGTCCGAGGGTGTCGAACGACCCAACTGGAGGTTCAACTCCATTTGCCTGAAAACTCTTGCAGCCAAGGTCAACGTTGCCGTTGACGCTGACTGCGCTCGCGCAAACCTTGTATGTACCCGATGCGGTGATCTGGATGTTGTTGTCAAAACCGTGTGCCGGGCCATAACCGAAGGCTTGATCCACGTCTGGCCGATATGCGTTCGCCAGGAACGAGTACCCGGTGGTCACGTTGCCCGGATCTGTGACCGAAATATTGACAGGAGTCGATACCCAGGGTCTGGAAAGGTCTACCGACCAGCCCGTGACCCTCAGGTATGCCGAGGTGGTGTCCCGAACGAGGGACAGTGAATCGAATGAACCCCTGGCTGGACTTCCGGCGAACCTTTGGAGGGAAGCATAGTCGCCGTTCCAGACGTCCGAGTCGCCGCTGAAGGGACCGGTACTGCTGTACTGCCACATGCTGTAGTTAGCCCAACTGGACGGAAGAATTCCAGCGTCGTTCGACGGGCCGCCTGGGTATGCGGCGACCCAGAGGGGGTAGTCCCCGAATCCGGCAGGATCTCCGGTGCACTGCTTCCACCAACTCGTGTTGGTGTAGATCATCGGGAGCCTGCCGGTCAGGGAACGCATGGTGTTGCCGAAATTCTGTACCCACGACGTGAGTTGGGCGGGTGACATGTCGTAGCAGGTATTGCCCATGTAGACGCCGTTGATGGTCTGCCCTGCATACGGATTGAACTCAATGTCCAGGACGGGTGGCAAGGTTGCGCCGTCCGAGCTCCATCCGCCGCCGTTTTGCACGAAGTAGTTGGCCTGGTCCGAGCCTGAGGACCAGTTGGGAATCGCGAAGTGGTAGGCGCCGCGAATCATTCCGACCGCCCGTGAACCTTGGTACTGCGAACTATAGGAGGGGCTGGTGTAATAGTTACCCTCGCTGGCCTTGACGTAGGCGAATCGCGCTCCCATGTTCCACTGCTGCTGCCAGTCGACACCAGCCTGGTAGTAGCTGACATCAAGACCCTGAATGCCGAAGGTGGGCGTCCAGCTGCCCTGGGCAGTTAGCGCGCCCTGCACTCGTGGGGAGCGTTGGCCCATTTGCGCGCCCCCTGGTCCCGCAGCTGCGCGCATTCCGGCTTGGCGATCTGCGCTGCTTTGGGTCGTCGTGGTTGGCGACGGCGTTGCCGCCTGGCTTTTTGCCGCTGGCGGCGTTGGTGAAGGCGTGGAGCTTGCGGTCGGCAGCGGTGTCGCCGTCGTTTGGGGTGAAACCGCGGGAGACGACGTCGGGGAAGGAACCGGTGCGGCAACCGCCGTCGTTGCCGAGAGAAGCAAGACCGCCGCGCCGCACAAAGCTGTTAGCGCAAGGTCATGAACGCGGCGCACCCGGAAAGTGGAGGCAGGGGCTTTAAATTGAATGGTCTTCATTTCTTGGCTCCACACGAGATTGCCGGTTCCCGATGGAGCGGCACCCTGATTCATCCCACCGTTTCAAATCTGCGGCGGCAATTGGCTGTTGGCACTTCTAATTCGAAGGCAACCATAACACTGATGTGCAAGGTGGTGCTAATGTGGTCAATGGGATTTGAGTGAGTGGTTCAGTGCGGTTCAGATACTTCCTACCCGGCCGCAACTCTGCAAACACCGCCGCCCCGGCCTGCGTATTGCAGGCCGGGGCGGCGGTGTTTTCTACTTCGGTGCTGTGTATTCAGAAGTTCATGGCAGGAAGTACCCGGAGACGTCCGCGATGAGTTGTGCCGTGCCCGAGGATTGGCTGTAAAGCGTGACCTTTCCATCGGCACCCACAGGGACCGTGACCAGGTTGGGGACAATTTGATTAGTGGCGTAGTTCAAATTGGATGTGTTCGGCCGTGCGGTTCCGGAAGCGTATGCGGTGGCGAATCCGAACGACGTCGGATTGGCTACCGTGAGGTTGAAGGTGACTGCCGAGACCGTTGCGGGGATGCCGTTGACACCGCCGACCTGGAAGGACACTGTTCCGTTCGGTGCCACCGGTGTGCTGTTGCGGGTGTCGAGGAACCTGTTTGGCGCGATGGGTTGGAAGGTCCCCGATGCCGTTGCGGTGCCGGCCAGGTAGTACCCGGAGACGTCCGCGATGAGTTGGGTGGTTCCCGATGACTGGTTGTAGAGGGTGACTTTTCCGTCCGCGCCCACCGGCACGGTGACACTATTGGGGACGATCTGTCCGGTGGCGTAGTTCAGGTTTGAGGCGTTCGGGCGGGCGGTTCCGGACGCGTACGCCGTGACGAATCCGAACGACGTCGGGTTGGCCACGGTGAGGTTGAAGGTTACCGCCGAGACCGTCGCCGGGATGCCGCCTACCCCGCCGACCTGGAAGGAGACCGTGCCGCCCGGTGCCACCGGTGTGCTGTTGCGGGTGTCAAGGAACCTGCTTGGCGCAAGCGCCTGGAACTCCCCGGGCGCCGATGCGGCAGCCGGGACGTAGTACCCGGAGACGTCCGCGATGAGTTGCGCGGTTCCCGATGACTGGTTGTAAAGGGTGACCTTCCCGTCCGACCCCACGGGAACCGTGACCAGGTTGGGGACGATTTGACCGGTGGCGTAGTTCAGGTTGGAGGCGTTCGGGCGGGCGGTTCCCGATGCGTAGGCTGTGACGAATCCGAACGACGTCGGGTTGGCCACCGTGAGGTTGAAGGTCACCGCCGAGACCGTTGCCGGGATGCCGTTGACGCCGCCGACTTGGAAGGAGACAGTGCCCCCGGGCGCCACCGGGGTGCTGTTGCGGGTGTCGAGCAGCCTGCTCGGTGTGATCGATTTGAACACACTGGCCACCGCAACCGAGTCGTACAGCGCGTAGTCATCCGTTATCAGGGTTCCATTGCTCAGCAGATTCAAGCCCATGCTGATTGCGCTCGCACCTGCCGGAACCGGCGGTGACGTCCAGGTGGCCTGGGTCCAGGCCGTGGCGGCGACAAAATTCGGACTTGCGGTCCAGTAGTTCCACGTGCCCAGCCCCGTTCGGTAGTACAGCTCGAATTGGGTCGGAGCCGTCGCCGTGTACCAAGCGGACATTTGATAGGAGTGACCGGGCGTAGCGCTCGGCGCACATTGGCCCAAGTCCAAAGTCGGCAGGAGCTTGGCATCGCCGTCAACGTAGCCGGAAATTACCATCTGTTCTGCGACGGTTCCCGTGTGACCCGGGGACACGCTGGTAAAGGTGTGGGTGTTGGTGCCGAATGAGCCAATTGCCCAGCAATACGGGAGGCCAGTGGCCACCGGACCGGCCGTTTCCAAACTCGGGTTCTGGATCAGGTTTCCGACCGTGATGGGTGGCGGGGCAGCCGGTCCATTGACGAGTGGCTTATCCACATCGAGCGCCGGATTTGCCGGGTCCGGAAATTGGGCGGCCATCACCTGACGCACCGTCTTGACGACGATCCTGCCTGCCGTTTGTTCCGTCGCCAGCCAATTCACGTAGGCCTGGAAATTGGCTGTCGTGACGGTCAACGGATCGGAGGTGGAGTCGAAATGATGGAAAGTCAACTGGACCCATCCGCCACCAGCCTCCGCTTGGGTCACGACGGCCTGCAGGTCAGTCAGTGCCCAAGTGTTGTCCACTTCGTCAGGCGCTTTGGTGAAGTAAAGGTCCGCGGTAGGAACCGGTAACGGTTCGGCCACTTCGGTCAACGTTGGAGCAGCTTTGCTCTTCAGGTCGCCGAGGCCGCGGGCGCTGTTGTAGCCGCAGGATGCGACTGTTTGTTCCACGGCTGGAGTAGCGGATGCAAAGGGGTAGGCGAAATTCGTGACCCGGAAGCCCATGTTGGTCAGGTTGACGCGGTCATTGCATATCTGGCGTGCCACCTCGTTCGCATCCATCTGGGCAAGATCGGGGTGCGTGACCGTATGCCCGGCAATTTCATTGCCTGCCGATTGGAGGGCGAGTGCCTGGGCGGTTGTCAGGTAAGTCGGCGCATTCAGATAGCCGGAGGGAAGGAAGAATGTTCCGAACATTCCTTTCGAGTTCAGGTAAGCCGCAGCAGCCACCTGATCGGCATTTGCATCGTCAAACGTCAAAGTGACCGTAAGAGGACCGGCAGCCTGGGCTGGCTGGGTCAGAAGGGCCGCATTGAAGAGCGTCGCTAAAAGAAGCGCGGCTGCCGCCATGGCAAACGCTTTTCGGTGGTTTTTTTGAGCTTCAAAGGAGGGCCTCCGCCCAATGCGGGAAGCCACCATGCACCCGTCTTGCATCTCAAGTCCGTTCGTCGCGCCTGCAACATGACTGGTGCGACCTTCCGTGCAGTTTTCCCGCTAGCACAATTCGGGCGTTGCCAGTACTCATCGTGGGCATTCATTTGTTATTAACCCGGTGGCGCGTCGATGGTGTAACAGCAATAGGCGCTTGGCCTATTTGGCCAATGGCGCGCGCCTGATTACTCGACGCTACGAGCGGCCAATCAGGGTGTCAACACTCGTATTTAGTCACCGTCAACACTCGAGTAGTGGCCAAGCTCCGTCCCGGTTTCGTGCATGCTGTTGGCGGTTATCCACAACCACGCCAAATTGACTTGGCAGGGTGCTGCAACCTCCCCTAGCCTTAACCCTGTTGAAGGTTTCCGCAGCGCCTGGGCGCATGCTGCATTGGGGGGAACATGGAGGCTTTGCGCATCGTCGAGGACGAAGTCCGGGAGCTGATTCGTCGGCGCGGACTGGATCCTTTGAGCCAGGCAGCCGAAGTGCACCGCCTCGTCGAGGCCGCCGTGAATGACTACGATGAGCGGGCGCTTCTGGGCCCCTTGCCTCCTTTGGGGCATTTGGACACAGCGCGCAAGTACGTGTTCGACGCCGTTGCTGGCTTCGGGCAGCTCCAGCCGCTTCTGGACGACCCCACCATCGAAGAGGTCTGGCTCAACGCGCCCAACGAGGTCTACGTTGCCCGGAATGGCGAATCCGAACTTACCTCGATCAGCCTCACCGAGCAGCAGGTTCGCGACCTCGTTGAGCGGATGCTCAAGAGTTCCGGGCGCAGGCTGGACCTCTCCTCACCCTTTGTGGACGCCGCCCTGTCCGATGGCTCTCGGCTCCACGTCGTCATTCCCGACGTCACCCGCCGCCATTGGGCCGTGAATATCCGCAAATTCGTGGTCAAGGCGACCCGGCTTGAGCATCTAGTGGAGCTGGGGACGCTGACGGCCGGGTCGGCCGGATTCCTGGGAGCTGCGGTGGCCAGTGGATTGAACATTCTCGTCTCAGGAGCCACCCAGGCAGGAAAGACCACAATGCTCAACTGCCTGGCGGCCAACATCGGCTCCCGGGAGCGGGTCATCACCGTCGAAGAGATCTTTGAACTCCATTTCCCGCTGCGTGACGTCGTTGGCCTCCAGTGCCGCCAGCCAAACCTCGAGGGTCAAGGCGAAATTCCCTTACGCCGGCTCGTCAAAGAGGCTCTTCGCATGCGGCCGGATCGTCTCGTGGTGGGCGAAGTCCGGGAAGCCGAAAGCCTGGACATGCTTATTGCGTTGAATTCGGGGTTGCCGGGCATGTGTACCGTCCATGCGAACTCTGCCCATGATGCCGTGACCAAGATTTGCACCCTGCCGCTGCTGGCCGGCGGGAACATCTCAAGCGCGTTCGTCGTTCCTACCGTGGCATCCTGCATCGACCTCGTGGTCCATTGCAGCCGCCACGCGGATGGACGCCGGCAAGTCACGGAGATCCTTTCGCTGGGGCGACGCGTGGAGAACGGCATCATTGAGTCGTCCAAGGTATTCGCGATGCAGGACGGCAAACTCCAACCCACTTCGAATTCCATGCCGGCCGCCGAGAAATTCGCCCGGGCGGGTTTTGACGTCGCCGCGCTCCTGGAGCACTTCTGATGGCGCCGCTGCTGGGCGTTCTCTGCGGGTTGGGTGTTTTTCTCATCTGGTGGTCGGCCTGGGAACCACAACCGCTTGCTGTCAAGGAGCCCAAACCGAAACGCCTTGAGTCTTTGTTGCTCACGGCCGGGATCGAAAAGGTGAGCGGCGGGGGATTCATCGCATCGTGCCTCGGATTGGGCCTTTTCGCCACACTGGTGATCTACATCATGACAGCGTCCTTTTCGATCGCGGCGTGCTTCGGCCTGTTCGGTGCCTGGCTTCCGTTTGCCGTTGTCAGCTGGCGGGCGCGGAAGCGGACCGCCATGCTCCGGGAGCTCTGGCCCGATGTGGTCGACCATTTGCGCTCGGCAATCCGCGCGGGACTTTCATTGCCCGAGGCGCTTATCCAGCTCGGGGACAAGGGCCCCGAAGAGCTGCGGGCACTCTTCCGGGAGTTTGGTGCGGATTACCGTTCCGGCGGCCATTTCGATTCGGCGTTGAGCAAGCTAAAGGAGCGCTTGGCCGACCCCGTTGCCGACCGGATCATTGAGGCGCTCAGGCTGACCCGCGACGTGGGCGGATCCGATCTCGGTCGGCTTCTGGGAACTCTCGCCGAGTTCCTTCGTGAGAGTGCGAGGACCCGCAGCGAACTCGAGGCACGGCAATCATGGACCATCAATGGGGCGCGCCTGGCTGTTGCCGCCCCATGGATCGTCCTGATGCTGCTGGCCAGCAGGCCGGAGGCTGTTGCCGCGTACAACTCGGCGGCCGGAGTCAGCGTTCTTGGAGGCGGATTGTTGGTCTCGGGCTTCTGTTACTGGGTCATGCTGCGCATCGCCGCCCTTCCTGAAGATGAAAGAGTGCTTCGATGACGGCGTTGACTGCGCTGGCTGTGTTCTGCGGGCTTCTTTTGGGAGCCGGATTGTGGCTCATCTTTATTCGCATGCCATTTATGCGGGCCACCCCGTTCGTGGAGCGCATCGAGCCGCAACTCAGGTCCCAGAACCTCGAATCGCGCCTGCTGTCCACAACCCCGGACATCGCACCGTTCGGCCCCTTGGAGCGCATTCTGCGGCCGGTGTTACGGGACGCGCTCCGCTATCTGGCGAAATTCAACCTCGGTACCACCTCCCTCAACAAGAGGCTGGCAAAGGCCGGTTCTGGAAAGTCCGCGCTGGACTTCCGCGCGGAACAGTTGCTATGGGCGGCGGCGGGCTTTGCCACGGCGGTTGTCGTCGTGGTCGTGAGCGCGACCGGGGGACGGTTCAGTCCGGGGCCTGCGGTTGCCTCGGTCCTGGTTTGTGCACTGGGAGGGTTTCTTTTCCGCGACTACATGCTGGGGGTGCGGATCAAACGAAGGCAAAGGCGGATGCTGGCGGAATTCCCCAGCCTTGCCGAGTTGGTGGCCCTTGCGGTGGGTGCGGGGGAGAGCGCCAGCGGTGCCCTCGATCGGGTGTGCCGCACAGCCCGCGGCGAATTGGCGAAGGAATTTGCGTTGGTATTGGCCGCCACCCGGGCCGGGACGCCCCTGGTTGAAGCGCTGCACGAGTTTTCGGGACGAACCGAGCTTGGCCCGCTTGTTCGCTTCGTGGATGGAATTGTCGTCGCCGTCGAACGCGGTACTCCTTTGGCCGATGTTTTACGGGCCCAAGCTGGGGATGTGCGCGATTCAGCCAAACGGGAGCTGATGGAAGCGGCGGGCCGCAAGGAAATCGCCATGATGGTTCCGCTGGTTTTCGGCGTCCTGCCCCTCACCGTGATCTTCGCCGTCTATCCGGGCTTGGCCGCGCTGGAACTTGGCTTCTGATGGCGGGCTCCGACAAGCCTTTCGACATCCATCGCATGGGCATCCGCCCTGCCAAAACAAAAAACTGCACGGATCACAACGGATTCCGGCACAACGAAATGGGGAAAAATGAAATGGGCAAAAATGAAGAAGCCCGGACGCCGAAGCCTGCCCGCTTCAGGACTTTTGCTGTGGCAGCTGTGGACGCTCCCTCCGTCCAGACCATCGCTGGGAACCGCGCCGAACGAAAGTTTGGTCCCCGACGACGATCATCCCGAACGCGGCGATGTACCCGGTTGGGTCATGATCACGCTGATGTCCGCCTTCCTCGTCGCTGGCCTGCTGGCGCTGGCCGGCCCGGCTCTTGAGGGACTCTTCAACCAGGCCATGAGCAAGGTCGGAAAGTAAGTCCATGCCGTTCCGCAGCCGGGGAGCGGAAGATGGCAGGAGAGTCAGTGCCAGCCGCGGCGATGAACAGGGCTCCGCCGTCGTGGATTTTGTGCTGGTCGGCGGTCTGTTGACGGTGTTCTTCCTCGCCATCATTCAACTCACCCTGGTGCTGCATGTGCGCAATACCCTCATTGATGCGGCCTCGTCGGGAGCCCGTTACGGCACTCTTGCCGACCGGACACCGGCCGATGCACGTGAGCGCACCGCAGAGCTGATCGGAACGGCGCTGAACGCGGACTTTGCCCGGGACGTGTCGACGTCGGAGGCTAGTTTCCAGGGAATCCGCACCTTGGAAGTGACAGTCCGGGCACCGTTGCCCGTCATCGGGCTGATAGGACCCGGAGCGGCGCTGGAGGTGAGGGGGCATGCTGCGACTCCCGGCTGATCTTGGCCGTGCCGCGCTTGCCCGCTTCCGGGAGGCGGTCTGCCTGCCACCCGCCGAGGGTCGGAATTCCGCCGGCCCGCCGTGTGCCTCTGAGCGGGGAAGCGCAGTGGTCGAGTTCATCCTTCTGTCCCTCCTGCTCATGGTTCCCGTGGTCTATTTCATCGTCACAATTGGGCAAATCCAGGGCGGTTCCTTCGCCGTCGTGGGGGCAGCGGACCAAGCCGCCAAGGTCTATGTCATGCAGCAGGACACTTCCCAGGGGCGTGTCGCCGCTGAACAGGCTGCCCTTCTGACCCTTGCCGACTATGGCCATTCCGCGGAGCGGGCCTTTGTCGACGTCGCGTGCGACCGCGGCGATTGCCTGTCGGCCGGCGCTGCGGTCACAGTGACGGTCAAGCTCACGGTGCCGTTGCCCATGCTTCCCTTTGGAGACACCCTGAATCTGGACGCCGCGAATCTAAGTGCGTCGGCCACTCAAATCGTCGGGCGGTTCCGGTGAAGGACTTTCCCGCGAAGAGGGACATGCTGCAGTCCCGTAAATCGGAGGGGGAAGACGGCCATTTGATGGTCTTGACCATCGGTTATGTCGTGATCGCGTTGTTGCTGGCAACGGTCGTTGCTGGGGCCTCCGCCATCTACATCGAACATAAGAAGCTCCTCTCCGTGGCGGACGGAGCTTCGATGGCAGCCGCGGACAGCTATGCCCTCGGCCAAGTAGACAACGGCGCTGAAACGCCATCGGCCGTCCTCAACAGCGAGCGGGTACGGAGCGTTACCGAGTCATACCTCAGCCAAAACGGCGCCCATTCCCGGTTCGATCAACTTGCCGTCGCACGGGGTACTGGAAGTCCGGACAGCACCACGGCCGAAGTGGTGCTCAGCGCGGTTGCCCATCCGCCCGTGGTCAGCTTTCTGCTCCCCGACGGTGTTCCGATCGAAGCCCGTTCCACTGCGCGCTCCCGGCTGACCCGCTGAGTTCCAAGCGTCATACGTCCAGTGCCCGTGCCAAGGCCGCCCAATGGATGGCGTACTCTGGAACAACCATGGCTCAGATTGACTTTCCCGCAGAAATCCGCGCGCTTCGCTCCACCTACCGCTCCATCGAACAGGTTTCCGATGTCGAGAAGCTCAGAGAAGAGATCGCAGAACTGAGCGAGCGGGCCGGCGAACCGAACCTCTGGGACGATCCAGCTGCCGCACAGGTGATTACGTCCAAGTTGTCCCACCGGCAGTCGGAACTTGAACGGTTGAACAGGTTGACGGGCCGCATCGACGACCTTGAGGTTCTTGTCGAGCTCGGCCAGGACGAGGACGACGACGCCTCCATGGTCGAAGCCGCCACGGAACTCGACTCCATTCGCAAGGCCCTCAAGGAACTTGAAGTGGTAACCCTGCTCTCGGGCGAATACGACGAACGCGAAGCGGTCGTCACGATTCGTGCGGGCGCCGGCGGTGTTGATGCGGCGGACTTCGCCGAAATGCTCATGCGCATGTACCTTCGCTGGGCCGAACGCCACGGCTACCCGACTACCGTGATGGACACCTCGTACGCCGAAGAGGCCGGCCTCAAATCAGCCACTTTCGAGGTCAAAGCGCCGTACGCGTTCGGTACCCTCAGTGTCGAAGCCGGGACGCACCGACTTGTCCGCATCAGCCCCTTCGACAACCAGGGCCGCCGGCAAACGTCCTTTGCCGCGGTCGAAGTCATCCCGCTCATCGAGCAGACAGACTCGATCGACATTCCGGACAATGAGATCCGCGTCGATGTTTTCCGCTCTTCCGGCCCTGGAGGGCAGTCCGTCAACACAACGGACTCCGCAGTACGTTTGACCCATATCCCCTCAGGGATTGTCGTCTCCATGCAGAATGAGAAGTCCCAGCTGCAGAACCGCGCAGCCGCGATGCGCGTGCTCCAATCGAGGCTCCTCCTCCTGAAAAAGGAGCAGGAAGACGCTGAGAAGAAGGCATTCGCAGGTGACGTGAAGGCATCATGGGGGGACCAGATGCGTTCGTATGTGCTCAATCCGTACCAAATGGTCAAGGACTTGCGGACTGAACACGAAGTGGGCAACACGTCGGCGGTGTTCGACGGCGACATCGACGACTTCATCGACGCCGGCATTCGCTGGCGCACGGGCAACCGTAACGCCGAAGGATAACGGCGACCGCGTTGATTGCCTGATTGGGCGACACACCGCTCCAAGCCCGCGATTCCATCGCGGAGCGTGCGTATAGTCGAAGAGCCGGCGCTCAACTTCCCCCAATGAAAGCCCGTGCGCTGGCGGTTGGACTGGTCGAACGTGGCATGTCCGGCGGGGTTCTGAAGAGTCATGATCCGATTTGAGAATGTCACCAAGGTCTACGACCCCAATGCCCGTCCGGCGCTGGATGCTGTCAACCTTGAGATTGACCGTGGAGAATTCACCTTCCTCGTCGGGGCCTCGGGCTCCGGCAAGTCGACGTTTCTTCGGCTCATTCTGAAGGAAGACCGGGCAACATCCGGTTCGGTCTACGTCGCAGGCCAGAACGTAGCCAACATTTCAAGCTGGCGGGTCCCCAAGCTGCGCCGCGGAATCGGCGTCGTTTTCCAGGACTTCCGCTTGTTGCCGCAGAAGAATGTCTTCGCCAACGTGGCCTTCGCCATGCAGGTAATCGGCAAGAGCCGCAGCATCATCCGCGAGACAGTTCCGGAAGTACTGAAGACTGTTGGGCTTGAAGGCAAGGAACGCCGCATGCCCCACGAGCTGTCCGGTGGTGAGCAGCAGCGCGTGGCCATCGCCCGCGCCGTCGTCAACCGCCCCGGCATCCTGCTGGCGGACGAACCCACCGGAAACCTGGACCCCATCACCTCGATGGGCATCATGGGTGTGCTCGACAAGATCAACCAGAACGGCACCACTGTGGTCATGGCAACGCACGACGACGACATTGTGAACGAGATGCGCAAACGCGTGGTGGAGCTCCGGAACGGAGTCGTGGTCCGTGATGAGGCGAGGGCCCTCTACACCTCGATGATTCCGGTGGTGGGAGAGTCCCGGCGGATGAAGGACGCGAGCGATGCGGAAATCGACCGCGCACAGGGGGTCCAGCAGTGAGGCTCGCTTTTATCCTGGGCGAGATCGGCAGCGGCCTGCGCCGGAACCTGTCCATGGTGATTTCCGTCGTCCTGGTGACCTTTGTCTCCCTCACCTTTGTTGGCGCCGCCGGCATGCTGCAGATGCAGATCAACCAGATGAAGGGTTACTGGTACGACAAAGTCCAGGTCGCCATCTTCCTCTGCAACGATTCCTCGACGTCGACGGGATGTGCTTCGGGCGCGGTCACCAAAGAGCAGCAGGCCAACCTGGCCAAAATGCTCGATTCGCCGGCAGTCAAGCAGTACATCACCGATTACCAATTCGAATCACAGGCCGATGCGTTCAAGCACTTCAAGGAACAGTTCTCCAACTCTCCGATCGTTGATTCGGTAACCCAGGACCAGCTTCCTTCGTCTTTCCGAATCAACATGAAGGACCCCCAGAAGTACCAGATCATCAGCGAGACATTCTCGTCCCAGGCCGGGGTGGAGACCGTAAGCGATCAACGCCAGGTCCTTGAACGGATCTTTGAGTGGATGAACGGCGCCTCTGTGGCGGCAATGGTGGTCGCGGGAGTCATGATCTTCTGTGCAGTCCTGCTCATCACCACAACCATCAGGTTGTCCGCGTTCAGCAGGCGGCGGGAGACAGGCATCATGCGTCTCGTTGGAGCGTCGAAGACCGTCATCCAACTGCCGTTCATCCTCGAAGGCGTCATCGCCGCCGTGGTGGGTGCTGTACTGGCGTCCGGCACGCTCTGGTTGGTGGCCCAGTTCTGGCTTAATGGTGACTTGTCGAAGCAGTTCCTGAACACTCCGTTTATTTCCTCGGCCCAGGTACTCGTGATTGCTCCGGTCCTGATAGCGTTGGGCGGCGGCCTGGCCGGGATATCTTCACTCCTGACCCTCCGTCGATATCTCAAGGTCTAGCCATGAAGAGCACTGATCCCGGGCGAACAGGACAGCCGATGACACGGAAGTACCAGGCTGCGCTGCAGCTGCGCAAAGTTAGTGGCCGTGCGAAGTTTGCCGGCTCCGTGCTGGCCATTGCACTCGCGGCGAGCCTTGGCACCGCGCCCGTGGCACACGCTGACAACCTCGATGACCAGCAGGCCGCCCTCAACGCCGAATCGGCGCGCGTGCAGCAGTCGTTGGAATTCGTTGACGCCAACATCGCCAAGGCGGCCGGCGACCTGGTGGTCTACCAAGGACAGCTTCCCGGAGCGCAACAAGCACTACTCGAAGCCCAGGGCAAGGTTGCCACAGCGGTGAAGGAAGCTGATGCCCTGGCGGCCCGCGTGGACCTTGCGCAGCAGAGTAAAGCCCAGATCACCCAGCAGTTGGAAAACGACAAGCAAAAGATCACCGACACCAAGAAGCTCATCGGCCAGATCGCGGCGCAGGCATATAAATCCGGTGGCGTTCCCACGAACGTTGCTTTGCTGTTCGGGGCGAACGACGGCGGCAACCTCACGGAAACCATGGACCTCGCCAACCAGGCGATGCGCAGCCAGAACGCCACGATGACGAAGTTGACGCAGCAGAGCGCCACGAACGTGAACTCCCAAGCCCGGCTCACCGCCGTCGAACAGGAAATCCGCGATCTCAAGGCGAAAGCGGACGCGGCACTTGAGCGTGAGAAGGCAGCCCGCGATGATGCCGCTGCCAAGAAGGCGGAGGTCGACAAGCTCATCTCCGACACCACCCGTCTCAACAGCCAGCTTCAAGCAGCCAAGCCCGGGATCCAAGCCCAGCTCCAACAAGTGAAGGCGAATCAGGACGCGGTCGCTGCGGAAATCTCGGAGCGCGACCGCAAACTGCGCGAAGCATGGTTGGCCGAACAGCAACGACTCGCCGCAGCCGCTGCGGCAGCCGCCCAGGCGCAAAACCAGGCAGCCCCGCAACCTTTTGTCCCACCAGCGAGCAACCCGCGCTCCAACTTCGGCCTGATCCACCCGGTACCTGCGAACATTCCGATCACGTCGGGCTTCGGTTGGCGTGCGACGCCGCCTGGAACCATCGATTTCTACGGCCAGGGCGGCTACATGCACACGGGCATCGACTTCGGTGCCCCCTGTGGAACGCCCGTATACGCAGCCGCTGCCGGCACAGTATTTTCAGCGGGCTGGGGCAACGATGGCGGTGGCAACCGTGTCAAGATATCGCACGGAGTCATCAACGGTGATTCCCTGACCACGGTTTACTACCACAACACCAGCGTGGTGGTTTCTTCCGGACAGCAGGTGAGTCAAGGTCAGCTCATTGCATATTCAGGTACCACGGGTAACTCCACGGGTTGCCACGTGCATTTTGAAACCTGGGTGAATGGGCAGGCTGTTGACCCGATGAACCTTTTGTAGCCCACACGACAGGGTTCTGCTGGCGTAGACTAGTGTGATTCTTCGACAACCAAGGAGTTCTACCGTGCCCAAGGAAAGTGGCCGTAAGGTAGTGGCCACCAATCGCAAGGCTCGGCACGACTACCACATATTGGATACCTATGAGGCCGGCATTGCGCTCATGGGAACCGAAGTAAAGTCCCTGCGTGAAGGCCATGCATCGATGGTCGATGGTTTCTGTACTTTCTACAATGACGAGTTGTGGATGGAGGGGATCCACATCCCTGAATACAACCAGGGGAGCTGGACCAACCACGCTGCGCGCCGCCGTCGGAAGCTCTTGCTTCATCGCGAGGAACTCAACAAAATCTCCGGCAAGATGCGCGAGACCGGGCTGACCGTAGTCCCGCTGCAGCTGTACTTCCTGGACGGACGCGCCAAGGTCGAGATTGCTTTGGCTCGAGGCAAGAAGGACTACGACAAGCGGCAGACCTTGCGCGAGCAACAGGACAAGCGTGAATCGCTGCGTGAACTGCGTGAGCGCAACCGCCGCTGACTTCCGCGGAAGGGGCCGCCAGGTGGGTCGCCAGCCAAAGCGTGTCCCGGAATGTTCGGGTGCCGCGATGCGTTATGATGATTAACCCGGCAGGTTTTTTTGGGTGATCGCTTTCGAGGGATCGTCGTGCCGCGGGGATTGATAACAAAATACGGGGATGATCGGTTTCGACGATGTTAGTCGCGACAGGTGAAGCGGGCCGAGGATGCAGAATTATCTCGTAAACGCTGTCTGCAAACCAATAAGTGCCAATTCTAAGCGCACTGACTTCGCTCTTGCTGCCTAAGCAGTAAGACAGTCCGTCAGCCCGAGGTTGCTATTGCCCCGGATCCTGGCGTCATTTAGATAGCCACTGCTGCTTGCCTTCGTCATCGAGGCAAACGGGACTCTTAGATGACTGGGCCCGGATCAGCTACTTGTTCGCAGGATAGCTGGGGCCGAGAAAATCCGACGCGAACTGCGCCCGGAGAAGCCCTGACAACACGACATCGGACGGGGGTTCAATTCCCCCCATCTCCACTTTGGGTAGTTCACCCTTTTCCCCACCCCGGGATCACCAAACTCCTCGCCAACTACGGTTGGCGGGGAGTTTTGTGTTTCTGGAGGGTTGGGCTACGCCCTCCTAGAGCCTGTCCGTGGCCTTTTCAGCGAACGGCGTCGCGTTGCCGGCAGTCTTGCAGCAGTAGGACTGGTCCTCGAGGCAAGGAGGAGTCCTTCGTGGCGGAATTACTCGTTGTTCTTAGGTCCGGGATCTGCCTCTGCAGACTGTTGTATGAGGTCTTTGAGTTTCGCTCGACGGGCTGCTCTGGTTTTCGGCGGTTTTTTCCCGAACTCCCACGGTTCTTCCTTTTGGGGATCGGCCCAGGGGTCTTGCTCGTTTCGATTGAAGTGCCAGTCGCGGAGAATGAGTATGTTGGTGGCCGTGAGACCGAAGGCCAACAGGATTGTGTTTTTGGTGAGTTCGAAGACATGGGTGTAACCGCGCTTGAAGCCCGCGCGGTGGTGTTTGATCTCTGCGTTGACGGATTCAATTGCCGTGCGCCTGGCGTAGCTCTTGGCCCAGGCGGTGGTTCCAAAGAGGGGCCATTGCCGTTCCCGTGCTTGATTCTCGGGGCCCAGGGTCAGGGTTTTGGAGCAGGCGCAGCCGGGCGCGCAGGAGGTCAGCGGGAGAGCGTGCGGTCCACGCTGTGATTTCTTGTTGTTCTTGCATCTGAGGGTACCGCTCAGCGCGGGTCCCTTGAAGCGTTGGGTTCCGGTTATCGGGTCTATCTTGCTGCTTGGACGGAAGGCGTACGCCAGCCGTCTGTCGTGGAGCGCCTGGTTGGCTTTCCGCTGGGGCTCAGGCGTGTGAAAGTCGACACCCGGCAGTTCCCGCTGGATTTTCGGGAGGGCGTCAACGAACAAGCCTCCGTCTATTGACACGGTCCTCGTAAAGGCCGAGGGGTGTTGGCCGCGTTGTTGTTCGGTCAGGTCCAGCACTTGCGCTATCCCTCTCTGGATAAGGGGCAACTGCCAGTATTTTGCGAGGTGCAGTGAGTAGCCGCGATCGGCGAGGAGCACCTTAATCGGCGGACGTGAGGGGTCTGATTTGCTTCTCGCCTCGATGAACGAGTCGATGGCCTTCAGTCCGGCTTCGGTTGTTGTGTCGCTTCCGGCTCGTGCTATTGCGCTGCTTCGGATCAGATGCGGTATGACGGTTTTATCTTTCGATACGTTTGTGAGTAGATGGATGTCGTATCCCCAAAAGGTTCGACCCGGTTGGTTGTCCGAGGCCGTGCGGTATCCTTCGCGTGCATCTGGGTCTTTTGTGTAGCGTGTTTTGTTTCCGGGTTGCAGGCCTCGCGGGAAGCCCCTAGGACGTTGGCTTTCGTGCACGCTGTCCTCTTCGTCGGGATTCTTCGTGCCGGGATTTTGATCTTCGGTTTCCAGTCTCTCTGTGAACCGAAGCTTCGCCCAGGATTCATAGGCAGTGCTGTCGATAGCGAGGTGGGTCGTGTCGGGAGGGTGGGGGTTGCATGAAGCGTCCAGAAGTTGGTTGAGGAATGTGTGCGCATTCAGGTCCGGGTGTGGGCAGTTCGTGGGACAGGGTAGGACTTCGCCCGTTTCTTTGTCGATGGTCGGGTGGGTGTGGGCGCAGTGCTGCACGTCGTCGAACAGGCGGACAATGCGGGTGAAGTCTGAGTGAACCTTTCTGTATGTGGATTCTTTTTTCAGTCCTAGCTCCCATTTCATGCTTGGACTCATCTGGAGAACCTCGTTACTCACTTTGGTGAGGTGCATGTCGTCTTTCGGGTGAAGGAGCGCGTAGTAAAGGGTTCCGACGAGAAATGCTTCCACAGGTAATTCAGCAGGTCGGCCCGGCCTGTTTTCTTCGAGTGCGTGTCTGAGCATGGCGAGGAGCGGAAGCCGATGAACGACTGCCATAGCGCGAAGGAACGCCTGTCTTGGTGATAGGGCTGGGGAACCGTGGAAGTTGCTGACGTCCATGACGGTCACGTGGGGTACTGGGCCACGGACCGATACCACAGGACCGGGGCCCTCTCCGGGATGTAGGGGATGAGGTCGGTTAAGGATTTGGTGGTGAGGATGCCCGCCATGGCTGTGAATTCGGAGAGGCTTACCGGAATGGCGAGCATGTGCTGCATCCATGTGGTGCGCAGCCTCGTCGTAACCGGATTTCCGATGCGCCCGGGGTATTCGACTTTGGAGAGGAGGTGGTTGAATCGGTCATTCGAGCCGTTGCCAGTAGCGCCGATCAGCGGCTCGCCAGGGTGCTGGGCCGCGATCTCCTGAAGGGGGAGGAAGTACCGTTCGCTTATTGGTATTTGGCGTGGCCGTTCGCCAGCCAGGACAAGGACATTAGTGCTTGCGACGGTTCGGAAGCTAGACGAAGTGACGTTCAGATACTCGTCGGCGAAAAGGCCGGCCCCGAGCCCGAGACACAGATGCGCAGTGGACGTTCGTCGCCGATTCGAAGTGCGCTGCTGGTCTGCGATCCGGAAGAACTCGCTGATCTGGTGTTCGGTGTATGGCACCGCGAGCTTCTTGATTGGGAATTTCCTTGGCGGGGGCGACCAGGGGGCCTGCTTAGTCACATTTGATCCGATCCGGCTTAAGAATCCCCTCCGGGTTGCCCGGGAATGCGGGGCAAGATGATCGGTTCCGACCTCGATATAGTGTTCGACCTGAAGCGGTGTGAACATCTCCTCAGCGTCCAACGGGAGGCCTTCAAGAAACTGAAAGGCCACGAAATACGCGGTGTGGCTCATATCATTCATAACCGAGGCGGGTGCCTGCGATCCGCCCGTCAATACGGTGTGTTGGACGAACGACCGGATTTCCGGCCAGACGCGCGCTGGTGCAGACCCTGCTTGGGGCCGGTAAGACTCCACCACCTCTGCGCCAGTCCATCTCAACTTGCCGCCGACCATCACCGGCTTCATGCCAAAAATTATACGCCTAGATACTATTTGATGTCATTTGACGCAATCCAGCCCTGTGTGTAGCGTTTGACTACTTAGAGTGTGCTGAGTATTGTTTTGACACAAACGACGTTTCCGTCCGACGGTCTCGCTGATGCGGCGCGGCCGCCCCCGTGTCGGATGACCCGGAGCCGTCAGCGGAGAGCTAGCTTGGCAAAATGGACCACATGACACCCTCGCAGCCCCGCTTCATGAAACTCCATGATGTAGCTGAGGAGCTGAACATCAGCCAAGCACAGGCCTATGGGTTGGTCCGGAGCGGGAAACTCCCCGCCATTCAAGTCGGCGGCCGCAACCAGTGGAGGGTTGAACGTGTGAAGTTTGAGGAGTTCATCGCGCGTATGTATGAACTTACCGGCGATCACGTGAGCGAGCTCGCTGAACATAGGGAACCTCCCCTGGCCGAGTAGAGTCCAGGCAGTTTCCGGGGAGCTCCTCGTGGCGGACGAACCTTAAATGCACCATTGCTAGACAACGGCAAAGCGCTGTTGCGGTGGTGCGCGTCCTGACTGGACGCGCCGGGAGCATCGGTGCCAATGCAAGATCGTAGCCAGCCCAGCTATCGTGGTGGTTATGGCCATGGCTGACGAACACCGGCTCAGTTCACGCAAGACGGCTGCGATCATGAGGCGGGAACTCGCTGGCGGTGACCCGGACTTCGCCTTCCGGGTCATGACCTCGGCATTGGCTGACTTCCGTCACACGCATCCGGCAAACCGTCCGGATTTTCTGGTGCCCCCCGAGTCCACCGGGTCGAAGCGGTGGGACACTCTGCTTGCAGCGGTCGTTGGGCGCGAGTGCGACCGTCTCGGAATTCCCCGGCCTCCCTGGACGAAGCCGGAACCTCTGGCAGAGGAATGGGTCGTCACGACCCTGGCGGCACCGTCCGAGCAATGGATCGCCAGAATCAGAGCCGGGACGCCGGAGGAGTTCTCGCGCCTGGGCCTGTGGGTCCATGCTCGCGACCTGGAAACCTTGTAACCAGCCCACCGGCCCTTCCGCGAGAGGACGGCGGAGCGCATCGCCTCCGGCGCCTTCAACTGGGAGGACCCGGGTTCCGTCAGCCGAATCTAGCCGTGGTCGAAACCGGGTCCGACCAGGCTGCCGATTGGTATATGTGGGCACGTTCGTCCACGGAGTTGGGTCAGATAACTCGCCATATCGCTGATCTGAATCCGTGAGGAGTGTTCGACCAACCAGCGGCGTTCCGGAACCAAGGAAGTGGGACACTCTCCGACGGGCACTAACTGGTCATGATGGGTCCCGCAACCTGCTTAGCCATCGATGTCTCACGGGATCGACTCGCTGGGCGTTCACTTGGAGCTCGTCGGGGACTCAAGTGGATCCCGGCGATCATGCACCTAACTGAACCCCCCGCCAGTTCAATGGTTGGAACATCGATCGGGAGGAGACGGCAGCTGCGCAAGATGACTTCCTTCTGTGCGGTCGTCAAGCTATTGAGGGCACGGCGAGATAGAGCCAGGATCCGGCCCTCGGGCCCCTGCAATTCGATGGCGTTTCCTGCAAATTCCGAGACTTGGCGAAGGCTCAGTCCGATGACCGCCCGCCCGCCGCTACTGAGACGTTGGGCGACTTCAGTGCGGCGAGCTTTCGATCGAATCATGTCCAACCCGACCATGGCGAACTCGGTCGCTACACACATCATGACATTGGTGTGGTAGACGGCAACTCCGGCCCCATCTGCGGCGTCGAAGGTCATGGGCTCATAGCCAAAGTTCGTGCAGAACCGCTCCAAAGCAACCGGGTCGGCCCGGTTGGACCTGGCCGTGTATGCGACCCGGTCCGTATGGTCCAGGACCATGGCTCCGGTGCCTTCAAGGAAGACATCATCCATTTCCAAACCTGAGTAATCAATGACGTCCTGGACCCGGTAGTGGGTCTTGAGGAAGTCGAGGATATCGGTTCGGCGCTCGGTCCGTCGGTTCGGCGTGTACATCGGAAACACGCCGATGTGCCCACCGGTATGAGTTGACAGCCAGTTGTTGGGAAACACGCTGTCGGGTCGGGTGTGATCGAGATCTTCGAACAGGTGCACCCTAATGCCTGCAAGCTCTAGCGCCTGGGCAACGGCAGTCACCTCGTCGTAAGCAGCTGCTGCGATCCTGTCCGGATCCCGAACTGCCGCGCTGGCTTGGAAAGCATTGTCCGCTGCTGTCTCCGGGTTCGGTGCGAAACGATGCGGCCGGATGAGTACGACTGCAGAGGGGGCCTGGACGGACATGGTGAGACTCAGGATCCGAGCGGGGAGAGTGCGCCGACGAGGCCGAAGAGGTCTTTCGGGTCATCCGGGTTCGCGACCAGGTCGATGGTTTCGAAGTATTCCGATCCTTCGATGGAGTCACGTACGTAGCGCAGTGCGGAGAAGTCTTCGATGGCGAAGCCGACGGAGTCAAAGATGGTGATCTGCCCGGCAGATGTCCGGCCCGGTGCCGTGTTGTTCAGGACCTGCCAGAACTCGGTGACGGGGAAGTCGGCTGGCATTTGCTGGATCTCGCCTTCGATGCGGGTTTGGGGTGCAAATTCAACGAAGACGTCTCCCATTCTGAGGATTTCGGCGTCGAGTTCTGTCTTCCCGGGGCAGTCTCCGCCGATGGCGTTGATGTGGACGCCGGGCGTGATCATGTCTGCCGTCAGGACGGTCGCGTTCGTCTTGTCAGCCGTGCAGGTAGTGATGACATCCGCGCCCTCCACGACATCGGCCGCGGAGGATGCGACTGTGATGTCGAAGCCGAGGGGCGCCATGTTGCGGAGGAACTTATCGATCGCTGCGCGGTCCGTGTCCCAAACCCTGAGTGTGTCGATGCCAAGCGCGGCCCTGAACGCAAGTGCTTGGAATTCGGACTGGCTGCCCGTTCCGATCATGCCCATGACCCGGGAATCGGGTTGTGCCAGCTTCTTCGCAACCATGGCGGAGGTCGCAGCGGTCCTCAGTGCCGTCAGCACGGTCATCTCGGTGAGGAAAGTGGGGTATCCGTTGTGGACGTCCGCCAGGACACCGAAGGCCGTAACGGTCTGGTATCCCCGGGCGGGGTTAGAGGGGTGCCCGTTGACGTACTTGAAGCCATAGGTTTCATGGTCGCTGGTGGGCATGAGCTCGATGACGCCGAAGGGAGTGTGACTGGCCACCCTGGGTGTTTTGTCAAAGGATGGCCAGCGTCGGAAATCATCCTCGAGATAGTCAATCAGATCGGCCATGATCCGTTCAGGGCCGCGGGCGGCAGTCCATCGGATCATGTTGCGGACATCAACGAAGCGCGTCATGGCGTCTCCTTTTTTCGGTGGTCATGAAGGGCGGTCAAGGGACAGGTTCCTTTGAGAAATTCGGGACGAGGCCGGTCAGTCAGAGGGAGCAGGACCAGCTCTCTTTTGGGCCAGACCTCGGTGTCATCCGATTAGACCGAAATGGGGAACTGTTGCCGTGTGTCCGGCCCACCCGGGGCCGGCCACACGGCAACGGTTATCCGTCTGTTGCTAGTGGGCAACGATGCGCTCTGCCTCAAGCGCATGCGGGTCAAAGGTCGGAGTCTGGTTTGTGTCGGAACCGATGACGCGGGAAGGACGGAAGTCTTCGAGGAGCTTCGGGGCCTTGCCGCCGGTAATTTCCTCGGCCGCTAGACGTCCGGTTACAGCCCCCAGTGTCACACCGCTGTGCATCGTGGTGACGTACAGGCCCGGCTTTCCATCCCAGAAACCGACAACAGGCAGTCCGTCGAAGGGGTAGGGGCGGTGGGCGATCTGGACTCGTTCTGCCTTGAGCGCGGCGGGATCGACGTCGAGGATGCCGGCTCCGGCCTGTTCGAACAATGTGCGGATGGCTGAATCAGGGACTGTCCACGTGTCGAGGTCGATCTGATCATCAATAGCGGACGATCGCACCAGGATGCGGCCGCTGGTGTCCGGACGGACGCTCAGGCCGGGCAGGTGAAGGATGGTAGTTAGCTTTGACGCGCCGGGCGATGTCGTCACCGTAACACCCGGCTCGCCTTCGGTGCTTACATCGATACCCTGGGAGTCCAGGATCCCGCCGATGCCGGCGCCTGCTGCAACAACGACGACGTCGCTTTCAAGCCTCTCCCCGCCCTCGAGGACGACGCCCTTGACGGTGTCACCGTCGGCCAAAAGTTCCGCGACCTTGGTCGAATGGCGCACTGTTGCACCGTACGCGGTCGCTGCCGTGAGGAGGTCGTGGATGAGCAACGGGACGGTGATCTGGCCTTCGCTTGGGAAGAAGGCAGCGACCTTGTATTCATTACGGATTCGGATGACCGGATCGATGCGCTGGAGTTCGCCGGGTGAGAGAGGGATGGCCGCGTAGCCATAAGACTCGAGGCGGGCGACTCGCTGCAGGAGCTCTTGCGCGTCCGCGTCTGTACCGGCGACATCGAGGTTGCCGTTGATGTCAAGCCATGAAGAGCTTCGCAGCTCCCGGGCGACGACGTTCCATTCGGCCATCGAGATGACGTTCAGATCGTGGTAGCTCCGTTCTTCCTTTGTGTTGGAGTTCAGCCAAGCGAAGCTGGCCGCGCTGGCAGCTTCTCCCGGAATTCCTTTGTCGATGATTGTGACGTCGACACCGCGTTTTGCGAGTTGGTACGTGACGGACGCGCCCAGCACGCCTGCGCCGATGACGATTGCTTTCATTGCGGATTCTCCTGTTCGATTCGCCTTCACCGTTTTTGGGCACGGCGTGGTTTGGAATTGTGTGACCCCGAGCGGAGCGCGGGAGTTCAGTGGTACCTGGGTCTTCGCCCAGCTGAGGTTTCTTAGACGTTGAGAGGGGGGACTTCTGCCTTGGAGTAGGCGACGTCGCCGTCGATCATGACCAAGGCGATATCGGCGAGGCTCCGCCGGGAGGAAACGACGAGGTCGGCTGCGAAACCGGCCTTCAGGAACCCGCGATCCGCGCCGATGCGGGGCAACGCTTTTGCCACGTTTCCCGTAGCAAAGGACACTGCCTTTTCCACCGGTGCAAGCCCGACCTGGACGATCCCGGCGACCAATTCCCAGATTCCATCCCAGTGCCCTGCAGCGTAGTCTGTGGCAATGATGTCAACGAGATCCTCCTGAATCATGGCGATCATGTGATCCGGTGTGGTCTGCAGCTCACGGCGGCCCCAGGCGTCGAAGGTGTCGATTTCCACGTGTCCGCCGTGTTCCCGGATAAGCCGGGCGTTGGCAAGGGACTCCTCGACGGAGTAGGTGTCGTGGTTCGTGTGACCCCCAATGAAGAGCGGGCCAGCTATTTTGGCGGCCTCACGGGCAGCTTCGTCCGAGGCGGCGGCGTTGTGAACGAGAGTAGGCAGCCCCAGCTCGACGGCGAGCTGAGCCGAGCGGACCAGCCCGTCGAGTGAAACCTGCATGGACGGGAGGACCGAGCCTTCGATGAGCGAGATTGTCTCGTCTTCGGAAAGCTTCTGGAGCCCGTATTCCCCGAGCAGCTCTGCGACGCGCTCACGGTCAGGGTTTCCAGGCCGGATGTGACGGCCGAGCACTGCGTACTTTAACTCCATGGCTTGAGCCGGGCTGATCCGCACCCCGATGGCCTTCTCCACCGCCGCAGGAATGTACAGGTAGTCCTGGCCACCGCCGCCAAGGGTCATGCCGGCGCCCACCTCGCCGATGACGACGGCACCGCGATCGCGCATCGTGCCGGCTGTCATGGCCCGGTGTGCTGCAGTCAGACCGGAACCGTCGGCAGCATCGGCCGCTTCGAACATCGGATCGAAATGAACTGTGGAGGACTCGACCTTCACCGGCTGGGCTGAACGGACTTCTGCTGTCTCCTCCGGAAGTTTGAACCCGTCGAGGTCGACAACAGTCGTATGCCCTTGGACCAAGTGGCGCCGGAGGTTGCCAAGGGCCTCGCTTAGCGGAACGCCTGGGGTTCCGCTGGCGAAGCGGGGCCCGGGCGCGGCAGCATGCGCGTGGGCGTTGATCGCACCGGGGACGACGGTGCGTCCGTCGAGATCTAGAACAGTGTCTCTTGGCCCGCCGCTCAGGTCCTCGGGCGTTACCGCAGCAATTACACTCCCTTCGATAGCTATCGACCCGGCAAATGGCCGTGTCCGCCCATCCCCGTTGACGATTTGGCAGTTTCTGAGGACGAGCATGAGGTCTCTCTTTCAGTTTCGCGACGGCGAGCAGGTGATATCGACCAGTATGATGTAACTAATTACATTTCGCAAGATTCCGCTCTCTACGATGCTCTTAGAGGGCGTGTTTTAGCCCTAGATCTAGTCGAAATTGCACCTTGGTCGAGCAGCATGCATCGGCGGGACCGGATCGCTGTGGGGTGGCGCGCGGAAGGGGGCATGGGCGCCCTCTGGAGGTGATGGAGCGGGGCCCTGGGTCTGTGATCGACCGTGGTCATCGGTGATGAATGATGCGCCGACCCCCTCGCATCAGGGGAAGCTATTGCTCAGGACTTAGCGGAGCTCTCCGCAGGAGGCGCGGCTTATGAGCTCGGGTTCGAAGGTCAGTTGGGCGGACACTCGGGGGTTCTCGACAATGAGCTTGGCGGCCTCTTGTCCCATCTGGTGTGAGGGTTGGGTGACCACCGTGATGCCGAGGTTCTGGGCCCAGGCGAAGTCGTCCATGGTCAGAAATCCGATGTCTTCCGGAATTGAGAGTCCGCGGTCGATAAGTGCTGTGTGAACGGCGAGGGTGTAACGGCCGGAGAGGCAAACCATCGCCTCCATTGAAGGGTTGGCGTCCAGCAAGGAAGTCACAGCGTCGGTGACTTCCGGGGTGGTGACGTCGTCGTCGAGGATCGCGATCGCGTCATCGTTCAGTAGTGCGTTGTCCTTGCCGAGTCCCTTGCGTAGGCCCTCGATACGGCCAATTTGGGACGGTACCGCGCCGGAGGCGATCACGCCGATTGTCCGCCGTCCGCAGGACAGGATGTGCTCGGCCATCATTCGCCCGGCCGTGACGTTGTCCAGGGAGACGGAGTGCAGCCCGGGTGGTGGGTCCTGCAGGGTCCGCGCTACGACCACACAGGGCGTTCCGCCGGCAGCCATTCTGCGCACTCTTTCGTCAACCGAGGCGCCGCTAGTGACGATCAAGCCCCGTACACGCTGTTCATCCATTGCCTGGACCTGCGCGACCTCCCGACCTGTGTGGCGGAAGGTGTTGGAAAACATGACGAGGCTGCCGTTGGCGGCCGCGACATCGTCGATTCCCCTCATGAGGTCGAGGTAGAACGGGCTGCGAAGATCGTCGATGAGCACGCCGATGGTGCTGGAGCGTCCGGCGAAGATGCTCTTTGTGAGGGCGTTCGGGGTGTACTCAAGTCTGGCTGCTGCGTCCCGGACCCGCGTTGCCGTCACTTCCTTGACTGCGAGGCCGTTCAGCACCCGCGACACCGTCGCTATTGACACGTTGGCGGCTGCGGCGACGTCGCCGATGGTCGTTCGTTTCACAGTTTGTTCCTTACCGTGGATCAGCCAAGGGTTCAGACGCAGCCCAACACCGCGAGGAACTGGCGCGATCGCCAGAGCCCGAAGAAGAAGGCTTCCGCGGCTTCGTTTGATACTGGCCACGCCCACCTTCAATGTAACTGGTTGCACGATAAGCGCCTGCGTCAGAAGGGTCAAGGGGTTCCCGCACGATGGCGCGGAAAGCCGAAACCCGAGCCGCGCAGAGCCAGCCCAACAGGTTCAATCTTAGCTCGTCCGGGCTCTGATTGCCTCGTGATGTAGGCGTTGTCACCTCTGCAATCGTGTAGAGCCATACGAGAATGACGTACCCATCAGAGTTAGATCTTGACCGAAGATGCGTCGGTATGCTCTCCTTGAATGTAATTAGTTACATAGATCACCTCAAGACCTTGAAAGTAAATCTATGTTGAACACTCGAAGGGCTTCCCGTGAATGTCAGCAACAACCCGGATTGATGACACAGAAGGTGAAGTGAGGGCAAACCGGTAGTTCGGCAATGATGCCGGCCTCGCAGGAACGTCCTCGGAACACCCACCCAATATCTCCTCATCGGCACGCGACACCAACGGCGATGCCTGACCAGAGGTTCACGAAAACTTGAAATTATCCGCATTCCGCAGCTCAAGAGGAGCAAATCATGTCGGTTGACGAACAGTCCATCCCGGTTCGGGGCGACGGCGCATTTGCGCACCCGAACGTTTCCGCAAAGAATGACGTACGCCGCTGGCGCACATCCCTCGCCGTTGCTGCTGTCGCAGTCTCCATCAGTCTTGCGGGCTGCACCGCGGATCCCGGTACGGCCAGCAGCAGCGCCAGCCCGTCCGCTAAGAGCACGGGAATCCCGACCCAGCAGTTTGATCAGACACTGCACGACAAGCTGCCGGCGAAAATCCTTAACGCCGGCAAAATCGTCGCCGTCAACTCGGGGTCCTACCCTCCATACGCGATCATCAACGGCACCGGTGAGCCAGACGGACTCCTCGGTGATGTGGACAAGGCTGTCAGCGAGATCCTCGGCGTAAAGGTCGAGCAAAACACAGTCGCAGGTCTGGCCTCAATGCTTTCCGGAATGCAGGCCGGGCGCTACGACGTCGCCTTGGACCCGAACGGCGACTACGTCGACCGCCAAGACAAGGCGACGTTTGTCGATTACATCAAGGAGCACGTGCTCTTTGCTGTACTAAAGGGAAACCCGAAGCAGATCAACGACATGGACGGGACCTGCGGAACTCGAATCGGTGTCCTGGCAGGCGGTTCTGCTGAGCGGGTCATGAAGGCTCAATCGGACAAGTGTGTGGCGGCCGGCAAGCCTGCGGTTGAGGTGCAGTCCTACCAGGACAGCCCACAGTCAATCCTTGCCGTTCAGTCCGGCCGCGCTGACGCAGTGTTCGGCGGCCAGGGGCCGCTGACCTACTACGTCAAGGAGACCGGGGGCAAGCTCCAATTGGCCGCCGAAGGAAAGGACAACGTACTCGGGGCCACGTTCCAGGGCGCAGTGGTTCCGAAGGATTCTCCGCTCGCCGGGGTGCTGCTCGGCGCATTCCAGAAGATGTATGCCAACGGCACCTACGATGCCATCCTCGCCAAGTGGGGGCTGGAGGCCAACAAGTTGGACAAGCCCGGTATCAATGGAGGAGGCGTTAAGCCATGACGACCATAGGAGATAAACGTATCGTGGTCGCCATGGAACCTGAACTGGACGTCCAAAACGCAGCACGCCGTAAGCACCTGTGGCGCTGGATTTCGGCTGCCGTCGTCCTGGTCCTTGTGATCGACGGCGTCCGGATCCTAGTAACCACGGATACCTTCGCATGGCCCGTCGTTGCGAGCTACCTGCGCGCGGACTCCATCATCCGTGGCCTCGGCCTGACCCTGATGTTGGCCGTCGTCGCCATGGTGATCGGCGTCGTGCTCGGTGTGCTGCTGGCCTTGGGCCGGCTGTCACCTAACCCTGTGCTGCGGAGTATCTCGGGCGCCTACGTCTGGTTCTTCCGGGGAACACCCACACTCGTGCAGCTGATCTTCCTTTACAACCTTTCTGCGCTCTTCCCGCAGCTCAACTTCGGTATTCCGTTTGGCGGCCCGATCTTCGCATCCTTCTCGACGAACTCGCTCATCACGCCTCTTCTCGCCGCTATCCTGGGCCTCGGGCTGAATGAGGGTGCATACATGTCCGAGATCGTCCGGGGCGGTCTGCTCTCCGTGGATTCAGGACAGCGCGACGCCGCACACGCCCTTGGCATGACGAACTCGCGGATCATGAGACGGATCGTCCTGCCGCAGGCCATGCGCTTCATCGTCCCGCCGACCGGGAACCAGGTCATCAGTATGGTGAAGGCCACCGCACTCGTGAGCGTCATCGCATTGTCGGACCTGCTCTACGCGGCTCAGGCCATCTACAACCGGACATTCGAAACCATTCCGCTGCTCATTGTGGTGTGCATCTGGTACCTGGCCGTGACATCCGTGTTGTACGTCATTCAGTCGTTCATCGAGCGGCACTACAGCCGAGGCGAACGAAATCAAAGGACCAGTTTCTGGGACTTCCTGCGTATCCGTCCGAGAGCAACGACTCCGCCCATCGTACACACTGTGACAGAGGGACCGACAGCATGAGCACCTCGACGGAATCTCCAACGCCCCGTCTCGACGCTACTGGCATAGCGCCTATTCTGCGGGCCCGCGGCGTGCGCAAGAGCTTCAAGCATCTTGAGGTGCTGCGCGGCATCGACCTCGACGTTTCACAGGGTGAGACTGTCGCCATTCTCGGTCCATCCGGGTCCGGTAAGTCGACATTCCTCCGCTGCGTGAACCTGCTCGAGCCTATAAATGGTGGCCGCATCCTGGTTGACGGCCGTGATGTCGGATACGACGTCCGAGGCGGCAGACTGAACGAAGTCTCACCCAACGAGCTCGCTCGTCGTCGTCGCGACATCGGCATGGTGTTCCAGCACTTCAACCTGTTCCCGCACATGACCGCGCTCGAGAACATCATCGAAGCCCCGATCGGGGTAAAGGGGGAGCGCCGAGCTGATGCAGTTAAACATGCCAGGTCACTTCTTGCCCAGGTCGGTCTTGAAGGAAGGGAAGATGTCTACCCCCGGCAACTGTCAGGCGGTCAACAGCAGCGTGTAGCAATAGCACGTGCTCTGGCAATGCGACCGAAACTGATGCTGTTCGACGAGCCAACCTCCGCCCTGGACCCCGAATTGGTCGGCGAAGTCCTCGCGACAATGAAGCAACTGGCTGAAGGCGGGCTCACCATGGTCGTCGTTACCCACGAGATCAGTTTCGCCCGGGAGGCCGCTGACCGCGTCATCTTCATGGACGGCGGCGTCGTCGTCGAACACGGAACTCCACAACAAGTGCTCGATGTGCCGCAGCATGAACGGACCCGTGCCTTCCTGTCCCGTTTTCTCTGAAGCTCGTCCGGCCCGAGCCGGTACAAGGGCACCTGCCCTGTGCCGGCTTGCGGCCCCGATTGCCGCTAACTGAATGTCGCCGGAGGGGCCAAAGACGACGGTCCCCAGACGACCATTGGTCGTGATCGGTTCTGGCGTCTTCGCGAACACCACCCGGGCGGCCAGGGTCGGCGACCATGCTGACCTCTTGGACCGGTCGATTCGACCTTGCCGGGCTCCTGACCTAAGCCTGTGCAAGCACTTCTTATTCGATATCCCCCCGGACGGAATGCTGTGACGAGAACTCGTGGAAGAAACTCATGCAGAAGAAAAAGAAGAAGACATCCGAGCCCCTCGGTGGGGGCTTCACTGCTCAAGACTGGACCGGATTGCTGCCGGGACAGCGTGTATGGGTTCGGTCAAGTGACGGGGCGTCCTTCGCCGCTGTTGTCGAGACGAAGACGAGCAGTTCCAACGCAGTGTGGATCGTGCGCGATGACAACCTGAACACCAGGCAGGTCTTCATCCATATCGAAGGCATCCAGTTACTGCCGATCGAGCACGATGACGATCCACGAGCCCAGAGCAGCGAAACCCATGAAAGAAACATATCCAATGGAATCTAGCTCCCAGTCGGTACACATCACGGTGTCCGACGCTGCACTTGTCGACGAATTCCTGACCGAGGCCGTAGAAAGCCTTATGAAGAACGCGGCCGCCAATAACTGCGGCATTCTCGTGACACGACACAGCCAGGAAATCTATACCGCCGACGTGAATCCACATGTGCCTTTCGGCATCACCCGCGAGATCAGTCGGCTGTAGACCTCGGCGGACGTGCTCCGGCCCGTTCGCTCCTGTCCGGAGTGTTGCTGTCTTACACCCCAGCTTCATTTCTTAGAGAAAGAGACCCGATGGCTAACATCGTAATCAGATCCGACGAGGCCAATGCCGCTGCGACAGCGCTGACATTGGCCGCGAGAAACCACTCCGTCTGCCTCCTCACACTCGCTCTCGCGCCGGGGGAGCACGATTTCAGCTATTTCGGGGAGCGACGCACACTTCCGCTCCGCAGGGTGGAGGAACTGGACCCATCGGCGCCGAGGGTGGGCATTGTCTTCGCCGAGGGAGAAGACATAAAAGCCGGCATCAGAAGTGTCGTGGGTTCAACGTCCCCAGATCTGCTGGTCATCATCGGCGGGGGCATCACAGCGGCTGTCGAATCCACGGAAGCGGCACAGAGTCTCGGTTTCGACGTTTGCAGGATTCTTCTGGCGGGGGCCTTCCTTGTCGGGGGCAATGCCTCCGCGGTCAGGTCTGAGAAGCAAGGGGTATTGGCGGGCTTCCTGGCTCCGGGAACGCCGGCGCCAGTGGTGGAGCTGGCTGAATCAACGTTTCCGCAGATTTCCATCGGCGACGCCTTCAGCGTGGCACTTTCGAGCGTCAACGCGCTCTTCCACCTTCCTCCGATGATCCTGAACGCCATGAGCGTCGAGAGGGCCGACGACGTCCGATTCTATGTCGAAGGGTTCGGCGACAGCGTCTCCAGGCTCCTGCTTGAGCTCGACGCAGATCGTCTCCGACTCGGTGCCGCGCTAGGCCGCGTCCTCGTGCCCATCGAGGAACTCAATGACAGATACAGTGGCGATGCTGACAAACACGGAACGACTCTCAGGGAAAAGGTCAACTCCCCGCTTTCCACCCAGTCCATCAAACTGCCCTCCAGCTTCCACCACCGGTTCCTGGCGCACGAATTACGGTCCACGTTCGCGCCGATGTCCGAACTGGCCGACGCACTGGGCGTTGATGTACCTACGATCAGGTCAGTCGTTAGACTCGGCGAAATCCTGCTGGGTTCCGAACTCGGGCCTGAGGCGCGGGCCGCGGCGGGCAAGTTCCTGGGCTTGATCGACGCGAAAGCGGATTCGGCCCGCTAACTGGCGGATCGGCGGCGACTCACGACAGGCCAAGACCGGCGCCGGCGGCCGGTTCATCATGGGGGTGCACTCCTCGTAAGCCGCCGGGTCATCAGTGATGGCCGGGGCGAGCGCTATGTCTCATCTTTGATCCGATCTATCCCCGAAGTTGCGGGCACGGGAGGGCTCGATGGAATAGTTGACGGACAGCTTCTTAGTCGACCCCGGTCAAATAGCCACCTCTGGATCGCCGAGCGACAGGTCGGCGCCATGCCCCGGATCCGCGGGAGAGCGAAGATGCTCGGTGATTGGTTTGTGTTGGCGAGGCTTCCCCAAAGATAGGATCCAAACATGATTCAACAGTTGCCAACGCGATTCTCGCCGTATTCTCTTAAGAGTGTTCGGATTCAAGTCCTGGATATCAACGGCACAACCGTGCTTCAAGCTTCGGGTTTCCTCGTGTCGCACCACGGCAGCATGTGGTTGGTGACAAACGACCACGTTGTATCTGGATTCAACTTCGAAAGCCGACGGCCCCGGGAACGCGATCGAATATGGCTCGATTGGGCAGAGAACGGCAGTAGCCGTCCCAACAGGATTCGTGTGCATCTGCCGACGCCAGACGCTGAAGCGCCGGAAGCGTTGTTCGAAGAATTGAGTCCTGCCCGCATTGATATGGATCTCTACGATGCGAGCAAGAACGAGCTCTGGAAATCGGTCAAGAGTCCTCCAACCAACGGGAGCCTATTAGCTGATGTGGTGGGCATTGAGATTCCGAAGGAAGAGCAAGAACGGCTTCCGTTGGCTGACTATTGCTATTTCTGGAACGGCGAGCACCCATACTTCGAAGTCACTGACCGTGTCTGGGTTGTCGGCTATCCGGCCTCCGTGGGCAAACACGTTCCAACAACCCCTATCTGGACAAGTGGTTCCGTAGCAAGCGAGCCAGAGATTGGATTGGATAGCCGCTTCTTCATTGACAGCAGGACGCGCCCAGGACAATCCGGATCGCCGGTTATAGTCCATAGGCAGTCGAGATACCTGGACGAGGCGGGTGGCCTCGGGGAAGAGCTTCCGGAAAAGGCGATCCTGTTGGGTGTATATAGTGGACGTACTGACGAGAAGTCGGATATCGGTTCGGTCTGGAAGACAAGCGTGCTGTCAAGGATATTCAACGCATAGCCGGGCTAAATCCCCGGTTATTGTCGCAAAATCAGCTCTGTGCGGGAAATGGGGCATGGGCATGTGGCGACGTGATTGTTCCTCGCGAGTGTCATTCAGCCGTCTCGCCATAGGAGATCTTCGCTACGCCGTCGATCTGCTCGATGGTCACTACGGCTGCTTGCATGGCTTTAGGCGAAGCTGTGAGCTTGAGGATGATGTCCTGGGATTTCTCGTTTAGAAAGGTTTCACCAAGCAGGTCCGCTTTCATGCTCAGAGCGACGTAGATCGGGCGGCTCGCTACAAGGCCGTCGCGGGAATGGAAGGCAGAGCCGACCGTTGGGCCCGGTGTATCGGTGATCTTCATAGATTGCGTGAGCTTGAAGATTACGATGTGGGCTGTTTGGGCTGCTTTGAGCTCCGCCGATGAAGCGCCCGGCTGTTAAGGGCGGGCGCTTGGCTGAGAGTTTGGGTCCCCGGCGTTGGGCGCCCGGCCGGGGGCGGGTTTTTCCAGCGCGCGTGATCCACATCAACCGCATTCCGGTACCCAGGTTTTAGTCGCTTTTCTCCTGATCTGCAGAGCCTTTACCGGTAAGAAGTGGCCGCTGGTAGATCGACGTTCAGTTATACTCGTGCCGTGTTGGCCTCGGAGAATGTGGGGAAGAGCGAAGTGAACTCGTGGCTGGCCAGCAGCAGCCGGCGGGCATATTCGGGCAGGTTGGACGCGGACATGTCGACGTTCAACTCAACGATGCGTCGCACGTCTCCATGGTTTTCGAGAAGGGAACCAGCGACAAGGTAGCCCCCATCGTGCAGCTCATCGACGATGGGACGGGTCAATTGTTCCAATGGGATAAGGGCTACAGACGCACCGAGCATTTTGATCACGTCGCGCCAGTTGGAGGTGACGTCGTGGGAGTGGAAACCGAGTCCCCTTCCCATTGGCGCGTCCCCCCACTCGTCGGCGAAGGCGCTCAACGTGAGTGAGTCGAAGCTCGTGAACAGGCAGCGCTGCAGGTCGCCTTCAGGCCGGTCCCGGAGGAACTTGGCTAGAGGACGTGCAGCGTCCGGGGCCTTGATTTCAACCTGTAGCAGCACCGTTGTCGCGTCTAGGGTTTCCTTGAGTGTGGGTACGCGCTGTCCCTCGCCGAGATCGACGCTTCGTACCTGCTCGAGCGTGAGTTCTTCCACGGGTGTGTGCAGGTGCGGGCTCGGCGCTGCGGCGGTGCGGGCGAGAGTCCGGTCGTGCAGAATCACGAGCTCGCCGTCGGCGGTTACTTTCACGTCGAATTCGATTTCGTCGACGCCGGCATGCTCTGCGCTGGCGAAACCGAGCAGCGTGTTCTCCGGTGCGCCGGCCATGTTGCCGCGATGCCCGGCGAATACGAATGTGCGGTGTGTTGTCATTAGGTTCCTCTGTTCAATCAAAAAGTGTGGGTGGGGGGGTGATATCAGGTAAGCAGCGGGTCGAGTTCGTGTGCCAGCTGTGTGTTTGCGACCAGGAGCAGCTCAGAGGACGGTCTACCGCCTCCGAGTCCGCGGACGTCGGCGCCGGCTTGTGCGGCGATGAGAGTGGCCGCCGCATAGTCCCAGATAGGAAGGCCCCGGTGGAAGTACCCATCGATACGTCCCTCCGCGACGCCGCAGATGTCCAGGGCGGCTGTTCCGGCGAGCCGGAAGTCCCGGACCCGCAGGGCGCAGGCGTTGACGTCGCGGAGAACCAGCTCTCGTTTGCTGAGGTCGTACGGGAATCCGGTGGATACGAGCGCCTTCTCGAGCGGCACGTTCTCGTTGACGCGCAGCTCCACACCGTTGAGGTGCGCCGTGTGCCCGGCAGCGGCGGTGTACTCGGAGCCCAATGCCGGGGCGTACACGCACCCGGCGACCGAGATGCGGGTGCCGTCGGCCTGCTCGGTTGTCGCCGCGATGGATACAGCCCAGTAGGGCGAGCCATAGAGGTAATTCACGGTGCCGTCGATGGGATCGACAATCCAGATGATCCCGCTGCTGCCGCCGTCCGTTTGCCCGCTTTCCTCGCCGAAAAACCCGTCATCCGGGCGCGCGGTCCGCAGCCGGTCGCGGATGAGCGTTTCCACAGCAGTGTCGGCTTGCGTGACGATGTCCAGCTGGCTGGACTTCGTGGAGGCAACGCTGATTCCGTCGTTGCGCATGTTTGCGGCCAAGGCTCCCGCCTCCGTGGCGACGCTTCGGGCGATGGCGAGCAGTTCCAATGGATCGGTGTTCGTCAAGGTGATTTCGGTTCCTTTTGCGTGGGTGGTGGGGACATGGTCGCCTGAGCAGGCAACTCGATGGGCGGCATGGACTACTTCAATCCGCTTCGGGCAACGCTGGCGATGAATTGCTTTTGCAAAATCAGGAAGATGATGATCATGGGTAGGGCGGCGAGCAAACCGGCGGACATCAACATGTTGTAGTCGGTGGTGCCGTAGCTGCTGCGGAGTTGGGCGATTCCGGGGCCGAGAGTGAGCTTGTCGATCGATCGGTTGACCACGATCGGCCAGAGCAGTTCTTTCCATTCCGAAAGCACGGTCAGGATCGCGACCGTGATGATCCCGCCGCGGGCTAGAGGTATGACCATGGTGAACAGGATCCGCAGATGTGAGGCGCCGTCCACCCGGGCCGCTTCGATCAATTCCCGCGGGATGCCGCGGAAGAACTGATAGAGGAGGAACACCGCGAAGACGTCGAAGATCGATGGGAGGAACAAGGCGATGATGGTGTCGGTGAGTTTCATCCCCGAGATGATTGTGTAGTTCGGGATGATGAAGATGTCACCGGGCACCATGATCAACGCCAGGATGACGACGATGATGACGCGGGAACCGGGAACCTTGAGAACGGCAAGCGCATAGGCGGCGAGCGTGCCGACGACGAGAGTTCCGATCACCCGACCCGCAGAGGCGAGGATCGTGTTCATCAGGAGTGTCATGAACGGTATTCGGTCGAAGACCGCCTTGGCTCCATCGAGGGTGAGGGGGTCCGGGATCAGTTTCGGTGGGAGCGTGAGGGTCTGGCTTGTGGTCATCAGGGCGGTTGCGGCCATCCAAGCGAACGGCGCCAGGGTCGCGAGGGCGACGACCGTGACGATGGCGTAGGTCCACCAGCGGGAGCGGCTCGTGAGAAGCATCAGCCGTCCTCCCCGTAGTGCACAAAGCGACGTTGCGCTCGGAACAGCACGAGCGAGATGACCATGATGATCACGAACAGCAACAGCGAAACCGCTGCGGCATAGCCGCGGTCGCCCATGTTGAGGAACGCGAGCTGATAGTAGTAATACACGGCTGTAATCCCATAGTTCACTGAGGCAGATTGATCTGGCGGCAGCAGGACGTAGACCACGTCGAATAGTTTCAGCGTGCCGATGATTGTGGTGAGGGTCACGAAGAACAGCGACGGGCTCAGAAGTGGCACCGTGATCGAGAAGAACCGGCGCACGGGCCCGGCCCCATCGAGAGTGGCAGCTTCGTAGACTTCCGAGGGGAGGTCCTGCAAGCCTGCATAGAGGATGATTGTCGGGACGCTGAACGACAGGAAGACCACGATTACCGTGACGACAACCGTGAGACCAGCGGCACTTCCGAACCAGCTGACAGGTTTGGCGCCCAGCGCCTGGATGATCGCGTTGATGAGACCGTACTGGGTCTGGAACAGCCATCCGAAAAGCAGGATGGCCGCGGTCGGGAGTGTCACCGCTGGAAGAAAAATGATGGTCCGGAATGCCGTGGCTCCGCGGAAACGCCCCTGCATGAGCACCGCGCACAGCAGCGAAACAATCACGACGGTGGGGGCGATGACGACGGTGAATTTGAAGGTGTTGATCAGCGCGATACCGAGCTGACTATCGGAGAACATCCTGGTGTAGTTGTCGAGTCCGGTGAACCTCGCCGATCCGAACGCGCCGGCGTTATTGAACGACAGCCAGACGTTGTAGCCGAACCCGTAGAAACGGAAGACCAAGAGACCTGCGAGCAATGGAAGCAGGAAGAGGAATCCGATTCGTGCGTCTCGCCGGCCGAGCTTGCGCCGCCCCTGGGGGCGCCGCAAGCTCGGTTCGGCACTCTGGGAGCGCACGAGGGTGCGACTTGTCATTTGCTCAGGAACGATTTGGTCAGCAGTCCGTCAGCCTTCTGCGCCGCCTGTTCGGCGGTCAGCGAGCCTGCGAAGAAGGGTGCGGTGGCCGTACTCTCGAGCTCCGCGAAGACCGCCCGTGTCGCAGGGAACTCCGTGGTCGTGCGCAGGTACTGGTCGGGGAGCATCTTGTTGAAAGTCTCCTGGAGCCCGGCGATTGAACTGTTCGCCTTGAAGTACGCCGCCTTGACGTCGCTGGAAAGATTGGCCGGCTGGGCCGCGCCGCCCTCGGCGTGCAGTTTGGCGCCCTCATCCGATGTCAGGTACTTGATGAGCTTCCATGCTTCGTCCTTGTGGGACGAGTTTGCGTTCATCACGTACGAGAGCCCGTTGGTGTCCGACGCGTGCGAGCCGTTGATGGAAGGGGTTGGAACCGCAACGAAGGTGCCTGCCGGTACGTTAGCCTTCGAGAGCAGGGAGAGGAGGTAGGAAGGAATTCTTGACATCCCGATGTTGCCCGCGATGAGCGAAGTCGGTGCGTTGAAGTCGCCGGAGTCCTTGACCGCAGGGATGAGTCCTTGGTCCTGCAGGTCTTTGACCTTCTTGAATGCCTCGATTCCCTGAGGCGAGTTCACTGTGCCTTTACTGTCTTGAACGACGGTGCCGCCGAGCGAGCGAATGATGCTCGACACTGGACCGTTGAGAACGTAGCCGTAGTACATGGACGGCGCAGACGTTTTCGCCTTGAGTTCTCCGGCGATCCGGACCATGTCATCCCACGTCCAGTTAGCCGTCGGGACATCGGTCACACCGAGCTTCTTGAAGACCGCTGTGTTGTAGACCCACATCCACACGTCCTGGTCCTTGGGGATGCCGTACTGCTTACCGTCGAAGTTGTACAGGTTCGTGATCTGCTGCGGATACAGGTCCTTCAGCGTTAGGTTGTCACGCTTGATGTACTCGTCCAAAGGCTGGAGCGCGCCGCCCTTGACGTAGTAGGGCGCTTTCGAGCTCTGCCACATCACGTCCGGTCCGCTCCCAGCCCCGAGGGACGCATCGAGTTTCGTGTAGTACTGGTCTTCGGGGACCTGTTCGAGCGTGACGTGGATAGTCGGGTTGGCCGCCTGAAAACCGTCGATGGCCTTTTGGACGCCCGGCTTGTCGGTGGGGTTCCAGATCTGCAGGCTCAGGTTGACGGTCCCGCCACTCCCGGTGCTTCCGCTTCCGGCAGTGGGAGAACAACCCGTGGTGCCGACTAGCGCGGCTACACCTACGGCGGCGACGACGAGGGCGCGCCGGCGTGTGAATGAGTGCATGATTCCTGTTCTTCCTTTGAGTGGGTGGCGTTGGCGCCTTGCAGCTCAAGGCGCCGGATTGGTGCTACTGGGCCGCGGTGGCCGCTGGCTCCGTCGGGATTAGGTCAGACCGGTGATTTTCCTCTGGCATCTCCAATACTCTCCCGCTCCATTGTGGGAACGTTCCCGGTATGTGCAACACTGTACACCCGAGGAAGTGTCGAACAACACAATTTTTCCTAACGGCCATGAAGTGTTCACGGGTTGTATGCGGCTCGTTCCGTGTGATTACACGGAATTTTTCCGGCAGGCTCAATTCGGAGATGCGGCGGGAAGGTTCCCGTCAGGAGGTAGCGATGGATCAGATAACGGTGATCCTTGCAGTTGTTTTCGCGGTCTTGGTCGGACGTAACGACGGGGCCCCCCTTGTTGCCCTCGCCATCCGATCACTGCATCAACGAATCTGGTGGCCGCCTCTTGTCCTGCTCATCGCGATAGTTGGCGTACCCTTTTCCGGCGTTCACGGTGTTGCGAGCACGCTTGCGGAAATGTTCAGGGTTTCAACAGGGGGGTCCGGGTGGGGGTTGGCTGTTCTGCTTGTTTCGACGATCGCGACTCTCGTGGTCTCGACCGCGACCGGCATTCCCACGTCCATCACGCTTGCCCTTGTGGGGGCATCGGCCGGCGCGCAAGTAGCGGGCGGCGGGTTGGACGCTGGACGGGTTCTACGCGTGCTGCTTCTCGCGGCAGCCGGACCGGTGGCCGCCTGGATCCTTGCGCTGGTGGTAACGAGGATTCTCACGTTGGCTCGCGGCCGGCACGTCGAGCGGGCAGTGCGGTGGCAGCAGGTCACCGGGTTCGTTGCCACCGCGATCGCATACGGTGCCAACGACGGGCAGAAACTCCTCGCCGTTTTCGCCGTGCTGTTCGGTGCCGGCGCGACCGTAGCAGCTCAGGATCCTCGCGTTGTGCTTACGGTGGTCGGCTGCTTTGCCGCGGGGATCGTGGTTGGTCTAAGGCGCAGCGCCCATGCGCTTCGCCAGGGGGTGCTGCGCCCCAAGCCCTACCAGGTCGCCTCCACGCTGTGGTCCAGCGCGTCGGCAGTAATGCTCGGAGCTGTCGGAGGAGCACCGATGAGCATGACCCAATCCATCACTGGCGCGCTTATCGGCTCCGCCCCTCCCCGCGAATGGAGGCGCGTGCGCTGGGAACAATCACGCCGCATCGTGCTCGCGTGGGTGTGGACCCTCCCCGTTGCGGCGGTGATCGGTTGGGCGCTCACCCTGACAATCACGCCTCTGGGCAACAACTAAACGGATCTCAAGGAGAAACTGATGAAACACCTCATCCGCCGTCGCGCACAACGCAAGTCCACCCGCGACCTCCTGGCTCACCAGATCGATGTCACACTTGGTGGAGTCGCACTCGCTCTGGGGGCAATCGATACACCGGAAGGCCGTGCCGATGCCAGGGCATCCATGGCAGACATCGAGCACCAGGGTGACAACGCCCGTGCCGAAGTCATCCGGGTGATGTCCTCCCGCGTCACTACGCACCTGGACCGGGAAGACCTTTACCGCGCTTCGCGGTCCATCGATGACGTGCTCGATAACACCCGTGACTTCGTTCGCGAGATGATCATGTGGCATGCGCATCCTGGCCAGCTTGCCACGACAGCGCTCGGCCAAATCGTTGCGTCACTCAAAGAGCTGCGAGGCGCAGTTGCCAGTACCAACCCCGTGGACGTTCGCGAGAAGTGCCTGGCGGCCCGCAAGGAAGCCGGGCAGGTCCGCCGGACCTACCAGGAGGGGCTCGCGCTGATCTTCGGCAAGGAACTGAGCATGGACACGCTAAAGACGCGCGAGCTGCTCCGGCGCCTTGACGTGATCGGACTAAGGCTCGCAGAAGGAGCCGACGCCCTCCTGGACGGTCTGATCAAACGCGCCATCTGAACACTCCGCTCTACCAGTGCTCAGCGCTACCCAGTGCTGGCGGAAGGGTACTCTCGCCCCCTTCCGCCAGGATCTTGCGCCCGGCCTATGTGCATTGCCGCGAAATTACACACGCCTTGAAAGGGGGTTGGCTGCCGCAGCATCTGCTCCAGGGCCGCGGCCATTGTCGGTGTTCGCCATCATCTCCGCGGCGGCGCGGCAGTGCGGCCAGGCACCAGGACACCCGGGATTGCTGTGCGCTTCTCCGACGTCACACCGGCCTCGATCAATTCGATCACACGGTCGATGGCTGTTGTGCCAATTTCCTCAACCGGCAGCCGGAAACTCGTAAATCCGAAAAACGGCGCCGCCAAGGTACCGAAAGCGTCGTATCCGGTAACCGAAAGCCGCCCCGGAATTGGGATGCCTTGAACACGCAATTCCTCGAGAACATTCACCATGGTGATATCAGAAGGACACATTAGGGCGGTGATGGCAGGATCTGCCAGGGTTTTCATCACAGCCAGACCCACCGGCGCGCGATACGCGTCCAACTCCATCACGTGAACAGTGACCCCCGACGCCTCGAGCGTTCGGATCATCGCCTGGCCGCGGGTGTACCCATTCGGGGACTCGTCGCTGGACATAAGTAGAACAGCCACGTTTCGGTGACCGAGCTTCACCACGTGCTCCGCGATCTGTCCACCTCCATCCTCCTCGTCGCAATGGACGCTCACGATGCCCTCGGCGTACTCCGCCCGTCCTGCCACGACGATCGGCACACGCTGTGCATAACGCACCAGATCTTCGCCGGGGAGCTGAGCCGACGACACGATCAACCCGTCCACGCGCAATGCGATGAGGGAACGCAATGCCTTCTGCGCGTCCTCAACGGTCAAGTCGTCAACACCGGTAACGGAGACCACCTCGTATCCGAATTTCGCCGCGCGGCGCTGCATGGCTGCCTGCAGATACCCGTAGAACTGGGTGGTGGAGTCGCGAAGCACGACACCCAGCGTCATCGTCCGTTGCGACACCAGCCCCCGGGCCATTGCATTAGGCACGTACCCGAGCAGATCCGCGGCTGCAAGAACCCGCTCCAGCGTCTCAGGACTGACATCGCCCTGGCCCAACAATGCACGCGAGACAGCGGACTTTGACACGCCGGCTTCACGGGCCACATCGATGATCGTTGGCGATCTCAGCTTGTTCATCTTCGGATTCCTTCCCGGCAACCCTTTGCTTTCGCAGGGCCTGGTGTGACTGCATAGCGGCGAACACCGGCTGACCGGCCTTGGCACGGTTCCGCCGCCGCCAAAGGCACCGCATGTTGCCTCAGCCGGGAACGTTCCATGTGCCGATCCTAGCGGTACATCACCGCGGTTGCACGTTGGCTAGAATAGCTGTCGCGTTGGACGTCGACATGCGGCGAACTCTATGCGCCAGCGTCGACCCAGACCTCGCCTGGCAGGACGCCTATGCGATTTAGCAAGGGCCTTCGGGCACGCTCGCGTTGAATCGCCCTGTTGACGGCGTGGAGAGTCTGAACGAAGTCATCGGGGCTGCCTGTCAGAATTCGGCTGCTCAAGAGCGGATGGCCGTTGCCGGATCCTGAGACTTCGCGGATAAGTCTCCGCACAATCGGGGATTCATAGTCGGCCGCTTCGACTTGAACGGCTTTCAAATGCGGAATCCTCATCGGGATCAGGCTGGAGTAAAGGTCGAGCGCCTTCCCGTACCCTTCCTTTGCTAGTGCGACCGGTTCGTGCGCCGCGAACTGCTCCGCACGTTCTTCCTGGGTCTTGGCGGCTTCCATGGGGTGTTGCAACAGCCACTCCTCGTATGTTTTGTTCGCCTCCTCCAGGAGGCGGGCGCTTTCGGTGAGCCCGGCCAGATAGGCAGCGGCTTCCGGCCGGGCTGCGGCGGCGGCCAGGTTCCTGAGGATTTCGAATACCTGCCACTTGTCCTGATATGTCTTTTCCCCGATCGAGAGATGTTCAACAAACAACGGCTTGAGTTCCTGGTAGAGCCTGTGGCTGGCCGATGGATCCTCGCAGATGTAGGCAGGCTCGAGGACCTGGACAGCGTATTCGTGGTACTTGCCCTGGTGATCCCCTTCGAGGGTGAAGAGCTGTCGGACAGTGTCGTATCGGCCAGCTGTGAGTGCGGCGATCCCGGTCGCATAGAACAGACGCATCATCACGAGATTGTGCAGGTCGAGAACAACTGTAAGACCACTGGCCCGCGGGGCATCCGAGAAGTTCTGGATCTCACGAAGCACCCAATGGTCGCTCATCTCGTTCCCCCAGTATGCGGTGGCAGCCATGACCGACATGAGAGCAGCTGATGCTTCTTCGAGCCGGCTTCGCATGCCGTCATAGGCGCCGTTCGGGGACAAAGCCCCCGTGTAGCTAAGCAACAGGTCATCGTTTTGGTGTAGGCCGTCGGCCTCGCGCTTGAGAAGGTCATGAAGGGGGATTGCGGTGTACCGGCCCGAGAGCTCCAGCTTCGCCGTCGATACGAGCGTCGCCGCTGTCAGAGGATGCCTGGTTGCGGCCCTCTCGCGCAGCGCAGCGTACGCGTTGTACAACTCTCCAAGGGCTTGGTCCGCCGACGCCGCTATCCTGGCCGCCCCGATTTGCTCGGAAAGTTCGGCGCCTTCGTCAGTGAATGTACCGGGTTCGACCCAGTATGGGAGGTAGATCCGCCGGAAGTTCCGTTTGATGGCCGCTCTCAGTTGAGGGTCGTATCTTGCGGACCAGCCGACGATCAGGAGGCCGTAGTCCTGCGCGATCCGGTCCAGGAATGCGTCGGCTTCGGGCGTGTATCTGTCCAGCTCAGACTCGGTGTTCCGCATCTCCTCAGGGGCAAGATAGTCGCCGTGGAGGTGGACGACGACGGGCTTGCCTGTGTGAAGGGGAGGGAGCCCGGCCAGGTCGTTCTGGCCGCGGATCACGACCGGAGTTACGGATTGCTCGCGCAGGGCGGCTTCCATCAGGTTGTCAAAGTTCAAGGTGATGACGACGTTGATGGCTCCTGCTGCCACCAGTCGGGCGATGGCGTGATGAGCCGCCGTCGGTTGTTTCTTTCCCTCCTCTTTTTCGTCTGGTGTTGCTTCGAAATAGCCCCGCAAAAGTGACTGCCGGTCGTGCGGCAAAGGGGCCAGATGCTCAAGAACCCGCTCGTATGTTGGTTCCTGAGCGTATTCGTTTCGGTACCACGCCATCCGCTCATCGTCGGTCGCGCATGTAGCGTCCTTCACCACGGCCAGCTGCGACAGGAGGTCTTGAAGGACGTCCCAAGCCGAAGGGACCCCACTTCCAATGGAGATGCCGGCGCCGAGCACGACGGCGTAAGAGCCCGGTGTCGATGTCAGGGAGAACGCCAGACTGAGAAGTTCAGTATCGACAGCCTTCTGATCATTACTTGCCAACGGAGTCATGTGCCAGCCCCTATTGCCCCTGGAAGGCCCGCCGGATGGAAGTAGCTTGATGGCTTGCGGGACCGGGGCCTACTGTACCAAGAAGGCGCGACAGGCAAGAGTACCTGTCGCAGACAACCTCGAGCCGCGTATATTGTGAGCGTACAGGCGTGAGGAAGACGAAAGATATGCCCCATGGAAGGCCGAGAGGGCGAACGGCTCCGCGCCGAGCGAACTGCCGGGCAAGACGTGAAACGGGAACGGCGACGAGGCGACATAACGAGCGCTTCGTAGTGGCCGGGAGTCACTAAGTGAGGCCAGCCCTAGCCGTGCGACCAAGGCCATCCAACTCTGCCACAATCACCCCCGCGACCTGAAGAGCGCAAAACATTAGCTCACCAAATTGCCCGCTTATGATTTGCCCATACCCGTCACTCGCTCCGCGAACGACAGGTATGGCGAAGGAGTCGTGACTCGCTGCCCGTATCGTGTCGTGCGGCGAAGTGCCCGTGTTAGAAGAAGAACCCTCCGTGCCCGAGTCACGGCAACATAGAAGGTCCGCAATTCGCTGGCTCGCTCACCGTCCGACTTTGCCCGAAAATCGGGGATCTGACCTTCATTCATACCGACGACCGCGACGGCACGGAACTCTCTCCCCTGAGATTTGTGGACAGTTAGGAGCTGTACTCCTTGCGTAGCCGAACCACGCTGACGACGCGAGCAAAAAAGGCGGAAGTCCGTCCAGGAACGCGAGTCGCGATCTACGTTGGCGTTGTAGTCCCGCCACGCCTTCTCGATCTCCTCGACGTCAGCGTTCCAGGAGGCGAGTTCGGAGGTGCTCGCGTCACTATCGCGGACCAACGCGCCCAGACTTTCGATGAACCGGCGCATGTCGGTTTCGTCAACAAGCTCTGCAAGGGCTGCGACGAGGGAATTGTCATGTGAACGGATCGTCGCCGCTATCTGCTCGCGAGACTTCAACGTCTCCGGGTCTTGATCGATCAGTCGAGCCAGTTGCCATTGAGGCGAAACATGTCGAGCAGCAGCGTTAAAGGCAATAAGCTCCAGCACTACCTTTCCGGCAAGTCCCTCCAACCAGTCTTCTGCATCACTGCTCGTCGAAAAAGCAATGTCTCTTTCTTCAAGCGCCTTGGCTATTTCGCGAAGCGCTGAAGCAGAGCGTCCGAGGATAGCGATATCTTCTGCTCGCATTTTGACTGACTCCCCGTCAGCGACTGCATCCTTGGGAAGACCAAGTTGAAGGAGACCCTCCACCCAGTCGCTGATCTTCCGCGCTTCATCACTTTCGTCCGCTCCGGAGATAAATTCAATGGACCCAGGCGCCGCGTGAGGCTCTGCAGGAGACTGGTCCTGCCCAAGTTCACCTGCGATCAACCTTGCAAGCGAGCTAATAATGGCCGCAGACCTAAAGTTTTCCGTCAACTCTATGATCTCTGCGTCGTACGAACGCGCGAAACGGTTGATTAAGTCCGGGTCGGCTCCCGCGAAGCTTATTATCGATTGCTTGTCGTCCCCGACAAGCATCACCGAGGGCCCTTCGCCGGGCGACCCAACCATGGCTGTAAGTAAACAATATTGCGCAGGTGTCAGGTTCTGAGCCTCATCGACTACGACATGCGTGTAAGTGCGCACCAGCTGTCGACGAACGGACTTAAGGGCAAGTATTTCAAGGGCCGCATCAAGAAGGGCCGGATAGTCCAAGGCCGGGAGGCTGGCTAGAGCTCGGCGCCAGTCCTCGACCTCTGCAGTGTCAATCGCACGTGCACGGTTGATGTCGATTTTGCGTAACCGTTCAAGAGGATCTTCGGCGATTCCCAGCCCCTGGCTGCTCAGCCACTGATTCAGCAGCTCGACTCGATCCTCGTCACGGGTCAGGATTTCTGGTTCGATTGGCAAACCGATTCTGGTCGAGTGCTGACGAAGCAGTGAGTGAGCGAACCCATGAATCGTCTCGGTCGTAACTCGCTCAGATTCGGCCCCGGCACGCAATCGCAGGCGCTCCCCTAACTCCTCCGCAGCCTTGTTTGTGTAGGACAGTGCAAGGACGCGCCCAACGCCGTCCCGGGTTGTAAGGAGTCGTTGCACGCGTCGCGCCACAACCTCGGTCTTACCACTGCCAGCGCCAGCCAACACCACGATTGCCCCAGAGTCAGAGTCAATCGCCTTCTGTTGCAGGAGGCTCAGCGAGACATCGCTGGCCTCGTCTTCAAATCGCGACATCAATTTTCCGGATCAATTCTTGTAGGGGGGTGGGCCATGCATGCCAGTCAGGGTGGCGATCGATAAGAGCGCGAGCCAAAAAAGTGCCCGAACTACCCTTGAGCTTCTTCATTTGTTTCATCGTGTCGCCTGTAAGTCCTGGCTGAATGGCTCGACAGGCCGCAAGACACACTTCCTCGTCAAACGTCATAAGCATGGTTTCTATTGCGCCAGCCACGGGAGTCCCGGAGTGGTCCATGCCGTTGATCCATATAACTTCGGGTGTGATCGTGGCGTGGGAATTCTGCAGCGTCCGAACTGCAGCAATCCCATCCTCATCGCTGTCAGCGAAGATAAAGCACGGTGTGTTAGTCATTGCCGAGAACTTCACCGCGGCGGAGGCAAGCTCGTTTGCCAAACTGCCGGGATCTACGACAGTGATTCCATGGGACTTCCCGCCTAGCGCATGGCGCAGCGCGACCGGCAGGAACGCGCGCTCGGTAGCTCCGTCTCCAATGACCACGCAACTCGAAAATAGAAGCTCCCCAAAAGGCCTTTCCACAAGTCTTCGCAATTTCTCCATTTCTTGTTTATGGAGACTTGGTCGAAATGCACGATGCACGGCCGTCCCATCGCTCGACGCTGGTCCGAGATCAATAATCCTCGTCGAGTCATTTGCAGTCTGAACCAGTCGGATCGAAGCGGGGTCGACTGACGTAACCAGATGAGCCGAGTGGGTGCTCACAATTTTCTGCCCGCGCATACCCACCAAGAGCTCAGCTAGCTCCATTGCGGCCTGTGGGTGAAGGTGCGCCTCGGGTTCTTCCACGAGGGTAATCGGAGTTGGAGGGACAGCGCTTCCATCACGACCAAGCCGACGTTCGTACAAGACACCTTGCACTTGCAACGAGGACAAGCTCCGCGACCCCGCGCCATGAAAACGAATCGGAAGCGGCCCCGCACCCGTATCCAAATCAATGGAGATGAGCCGACCTAACTCTTCAAGGCTTGCAGGAAGGGGATTCAGCGCCGGAGAACCTACACTCCCTACGAGGGAGTGGAGTCTAGATAGTTCGTCGTCAACTGATTTAAGGGTTTGGCTGCCGGCAAGAATTTGTGCACTCAGCTGACCAAGCTGGGTCTCTAACGGTTCGCGTTGGTGTTCAGGAATTTCGAGATCTGAGAGTACCTTCCGGATACTTGATCCTTGTCTCCCTAACTCATCACGCAAGTCGCGTCCTGTGTTGATCAGGTCCACCGCGAAGGCCCTCCGTTGTCTAGTCGACAAGATGGTCGGCGATGTCAAGTGGTCCCATTTGCTACTGACGGAGTCAAATATCAGAAAGAATGATTCTGCTCGTGCACCACCGCCCTCAGCAGAGCGGGCTATTCTCGTTCGCCAGGCAATTCGTTCGCGGAGCGGTGTCTCCTGGAGTACTTGCGTCCTATTTTCAAACAACTGTGTGAAATTAGATTCAAACTCTTCGTCATCTTCAGGTCGGGAAGGAGCGCCAGGTGAAACGATTACATCGATCTCCGGAGTGATATCTTTTCCAACAGAGAAGTCGTCAACCTCGGCGGGACGCCCGCCAAGCGCAACTTGCAAAGCAGAGATGATTCTTGATTTTCCTGCGTTATTTCGCCCAGCCAGCACAGTGACGCGCGGCTCCAACTCGATCTCACAGAACTTAATCCCCCGAAAGTTCCGAATAATTAGCCGTTCGATGTAGGGGCCAGTTTGGCGCATATCGTCCGAGGGCACACCTGACATCGCGTTCATCCCTCAAACATAGCTGCGAGTCGAGGGCACAAGTGCTTCCCGCGCCGGAACACTGACGCTATACCCTCTACTTCTCTTGCCTTTCACCCGTCGGGCAACCGGGAACTTCCTGTCGCGCGACTCGGCATGGTAGTGGAGATGCCGGTGAGCCGGTGGGGCGGGTGGTTCGGTAGCTGTCCGGCGCCGAGTCTGATCACCATTGGATGCCTGCCTCGTCTGTGAGCGCGGCCATGACGGCGGCAGGTTCATGAAGGTGGTCGACGGGGCGGCGGTGGTCCGCGAACCACGTCGAGGGAGATGTCATCCAAAAGACGACGTCCTGGCCGTCCCAGCCGTACTCACGGGCGATCTTCTTCAAGTCCTTCAAGAGCGGGCGCACTCTCATCGCCCCCTCACCGTCGGGTACGGGTTCAAACAGGAATCCCGGGTAGAAGGTCTCGCCACGATACCGGACCCCGAAATCTGCCATATCCGCGGCGTTCCCTGGTCCGAGGGCGGCCTGGGCTTCAGTCTCCGTGAGAAGCCCGAACTCCCGACCGATTTGCTTCACCACGTTGATCGTGGCCTGAACCGCCCGGGCAAGCTGCGGAGAGACTTCGCCGGCCACGCTCTCCAAGGCGCGGAACAATACGGCGATCGGTTCTACCGACTGGGCACGCTCGGTGTCGCCGGTCTCGTGCCGGTCGGAAGGTCCTGCAGGTGGGGCCATTGTCCGTTCCCTGTCATGCCAGAATGTGCCTTAATACGTGACGATAGACCATCCGTCCACGGGTGGAAAGCGCCGCGGTCTGCGCCGGGCGGCCCCATGCGGAGTTGTCTTGGCCGGGCCTTTCCCAGCCTGCTATGCCATCTTGTGACGCGCCGATGGTCCAGCTGCCGTCACGGATCCCCTCGCAATTAACGAGGAGCCCGCGCAGCCTCCACGAGTTGCCTTGTGCGGGTTCTGCGAGCATGCACTTCCCGCGCAATTGTGTTCGCCGATGACGTCCTGGGATTTGCTGAGCGTCAGTTGCCGCGGATGGGCAGAGGCACGTTCCGCAGCGGGGCATTGCCTGGCCATACGAGCACGCCCTCACCTTCGCGGGAGTTCTCCATGTCGATAACGCCCACTCGCGTAATGGTTCCGTCAGGAAGGGCAGCCGGTGGATGCTTCGTTGGTGCCAGTGCCCGCAGAAGAGGTGCGGCAGACGGGTCCGCATTTGCAGCCGCTGCGGGTGCCGGCACGGGGTTTGGCTGGCGAGGTGTCGGCCTCTTGGCCAGCTCCTCGGCATCCTTACGGGGTTTTGCCCGGTCTGGTCTCGGTTCCAGAAGCCGGAGGTGCGACTTGTATAGGCCCGAGGTCATCCGTCGTATCGGCGGTGAGATTCTTCACGTCGCGTTCATAGTCGGCGTCAACGGTGGCCCGGATGCGATGCACGTCGTCCCTAGTCAGGAATGGTTTTTTCTCCACTGATCTTCCCTCCCTTCAGGGGAATACGCCTTGTCGAATGATCCGAAGTCGTCCGGGGAATGGGACCACCATCCGCAGGATCGTCCGTGGCCGTGCCCCTGGAAGGAATGTCTCGAACCCCTGAAGCCGCGGCAGCGAGTATCGGGAGTCATCGGGATGAACATCCGGCCCACTATCGCATGGTTATTCCGGCCGCCGGCGGTATCGACGACAGCGTCTTCCATGGCCACTAGCCTAGACCCTGATCGCCGCTCAACGAGTTGCTGCTGGCGTCCCGCGATCCGGCTTGTCCCACCGAACGCCATCGCAGCTGACAGGTCAATTGTGCAAAGGCGCTTTGCACAATTGGCGACCTCTCTCGGTGTTTTCAGCGATGATATTGGTGTGTCGAGTTTTCCAATCAGCGAAGCCTGCCCTGCGGATGCCGTCCCGCCGGGGCGGATTGGCTACGACATTTCCGCCGACCAACTGCTTCTCCACACCCTTCAGAGCGAGGAAGCTTTCGATGCGCTCTGTTCGGCAGGTGTGCTCGTGTCTGATCCTTCCCGTATCGATCCTTTTCTTGTCGACGCCTACGACTGGCTCTACCGGCAGATGGCAGCACGACTCACCACGGCCGGGGACGGGGCGATCTGGCTCTGGGCCCAGATCACCCGCCGTGATCTTGTGGACAGTTGCGGGCACTCCATCGGGCAGGTTCTGCTGACCTGCAAGGTGCCGCGGGAACGTGTGCTGCTGTCCCACTACGGCGACTGGCATTCGGTCCTGAACAAGTTCCCGCATATCCCCGAGCTCCGCGGCGAAAGCGATGAAGACAACACCGCATGCATGAATCGCAGGTACGACGATTTCGTGGCACGACTCAAGGCCGCAGGAGCCTGGGGTGCGGGAATCGCGGCCTGGCCGACGGATTTGAGGGCCGACGTCGAGCAGGGATGGGAAAGCATCTTTGACCCCGGGAACTACGGTCGTTTCGAGTCCTGGCAGGCCACAATGCACACACTGCGCGCGGAAGACATCGTGAAAGCCGTCAGAATCCGGCGCTGAACTTGCCGTCCCCATGAGTCCAGTTAAACGTCGCTGTCGCCGGTGGGGCTCCGCGTACGACCGGACCGGCTCGGCTCAATACTGGAATGGCCGCCCGTCACTACGCTGAAGCCACCGAAGATTCTCGATCATCGCAGCGTCTCGAATTCTTCTTCGAGGGGGTCACCGCCGGGTCCGGCGTGGATGTTCACACCGTAACGGGCGCTTAGGCCGTCAACGTCGATGAGGCAATTGGCCTCGTCGGGCAGCCCATCCGAGGCCAGAGCGAACGATTCGCCGTGCTCATCCCGATGCAGCGTCAACTGTCGCTGGCCTCGCATTGATGGGTCGATACAGCGCTATCGCTGTTGGACCTTTTATACGTCCTTACACATTTATCTTTTTTATACTTCCGGGGCCTTGACCGGCGGGTGAAAGCAACTACCGTGGTCGGGCGCCCGGGCGGAAACGATCCCGGGCCGATCTCGAAGTGGGCATTGGGGATGCCCCGGCAAAGTTTTTTACGCCACGAGCCGGAGCGGTCGTTCGCCCAGGTGGACGGTGATTTCCTGGCCCCAGGAGGCGGTGAGACGGTCCTCTTCCATGCCGTCACCGAAGACCACGAGTTGATCGGAGCCCACGGTGATCCGGAGTATCTCGCCCGCCTCCAAGGCGCCTTCCGTCAGGGAAATTCCCGTGATCGGGGAGGGCCAGGCCTCGCGGACGAACCACGCGAGCCGGGGATCCGTCGGGGCCGGCAGGGTGCGTCCTCCGCGTTCGAGGGCGATGGATGCACACCAGCCGGTGGCACCGGTGCCGGTGGAGACGATCAGCCCGGAGGAGGACTGGCGTTCGGTCTCCCCGTCGGGGGTCGTGAGCTGGTACCGGGCCGATTGGTGGGAGGAGTGGCCGATGAAGATTTCGTTGAGTCCGGAGAGTTCCTGGCCGTCGTCGAGCCGTGCCGTCACGGTGGCCAGCTCCCGGAAGGGAAGCCGCTCAATGTGCCCGGTCGGGGCAGCGCCTCGTAGTAGTTTGGCGGCGGCGTCGGGGGTGTGCCGGACGAGGACTCCCGGGTTGATGCCCGGCTCGGGATTGATTCCGAGGACGGGCTGGCCGTTGAGGTATTTGGCGGTGTTGGCCACGAGTCCGTCCTGGCCGACGACGGCGATGACGTCCTCGGCAGTGAAGAGGAAGCGGCTGAGGTCGTTGCGTTCGACGTCGGCGTGGCGCCATTCGGCCGGGACCGCGGCGCGGATGGTCGCCAGGGCCGTGGTGAGCCGGTCGTGGTGGTATTGGACGTCCTGGATGGTGCGGCCTCGGGTGCGGAGGAAGAATTCGGCCTGGCCGCGGGTGGCGTGCCGGTCCAGGAGTTCCTGCAGTTCGGTGCGCCGGCGGACGATGACGAGGCGGGGGTTGGCCATGACGGGCCTAGATCCCGGACCGGCCGGTGGCGCCGGACGCCGTCGCATTTCCGGCAGCAGGAACAACCCTGCTGGCAGGGTTCTGGAACAGTCCGGCGAGGGCGCCGCTGAGCAGGTCGGGGGTGATGGTGAGGTTGCCGATGCTGGGGAGGGATCCGGCTGCTTCGCGCAGGGCCAGTGCGAGCAGGGTCGCTTGTTCCATACCTGCGTAGACCTCCATGGTGGCTGCTTCGCGTGCGGCGGCCGCCTCGCCGACGAGGCGGATCTGGTTGGCTTCGGCGGTGGCGTTGATTCCTTGGCGTTCGGCCGCGGCCTGGGCCTGGATGAGGCCTGCGGCGGCTTTTTCCTCGGCGTCGCGCCGTGCGTTGGCGCCTTCCTGGGCGACCAGGTGTTCGCGGCGTGTGGCGAGTTCGATCTGGCTGGCCATTTCGTTCTCGGATATGGTCCGTTCGCGTTCGACGGCGACGGCCCGGCGTTCGTACACGGCTCGGTCCGCTTCGGCCTGGAGCTGTTCACGGACGGGCGTCTGCAGGGCGCGTTCGACGTCGGACTCCGGCCGGACCGCGAGGACCTGCACGCCGAGGATTTCGATGCCGGTGGACGCCAGCCGTGTGTCCGCGCGGAGGGCTTCGGTCAGCACGGTGCGGAGTTGGCTGACGCCGCGTTCGAGGGCCTGGGCGAGGGTGGTGGTGGTGATCTGGTCGATCGCGTGGCTTTGGCATAGCTGGCCGATGATCGTGGCGACCTGCTCCTTCCCGGTTGCCGGCGCCGGGCCTGCCCCGGGGCCGGCGGGTTGGAGGGCGAAGTCGAGCCGGGCGGAGACGGCCACGGGGTCGATGAAGCGGTAGGTCACGTTGGCCTGGACGCTTACGTCCTGGTGGTCGCGGGTGATGGCGTGGAAGAGCGTGGGCAGTTCCTGGTCATCGACGGGGACTTCGCTGAGTACGGAGTTCACCGGCCGGTACCAGAACGCCTGGCCCACCCCCTGGTGCCTGACCGTGCCTTTTTGCAGGTGGACGACGTAGCCGGTGGGGCTGCCCAGGAAGTGGCTGATCCAGGGGTAGCGCTTGATGCTGGCCATGGGATTCTCCTAACCCTTCTCATGTTGTCGTCAATATGACGATAATCAAACGATAGGCTCGCCTTTGATTTATTGTCAAGGTGACGATAAATATCTAGGATGGAGCCATGCCTAAGTCCTACCCGGCGCCAGCACGCTTCCCGGTCACCGTCGACGTCGTCGCACTCACCGTCTCCGAGGACGTCCTGAAGGTCCTGCTCATCACCCGCCTCATCGAGCCCTTCCGCGGCGCACTCGCCCTGCCGGGCGGCTTCGTGCTGGCCGGTGAAGACCTGATGACCGCGGCGGGCCGTGAACTGGCGGAGGAAACCGGAGTCGAGCAGATCCCGGGGTATTTGGAGCAACTGGGGAGTTACGGGCCGAAGGGGCGCGACCCGCGCGGGGATGTGCTCACCGTGGCCCACCTGCTGCTAGCACCAAACTTCCCCGTCCTGTCGGCCGGGAGCGACGCCGAGCACGCCGCCTGGTACCCGGTCAGCCAGGTGCTGGAGGGTGAATTGAAGATCGCCTTCGACCACGAGCGCATCCTTGCCGATGCCTTGGAACGGGCGAAATCAAAGCTCGAATACTCGCCGCTCGGAGCGGCGTTCTGTGGCGAGGAATTCACCATCGCCCAGCTCCGTGCCGTCTACGAGGCCGTGTGGGGTACGCGGCTGGACCCCCGGAATTTCCACCGCAAGGCCACGGGAACCCCCGGTTTCCTGGAAGACACCGGAAAGATGACGACGGGCGACGCTGGACGCCCCGCGGCGCTCTTCCGCCTCGCTCAGGTAGCCCGTCCCTCCGCGGGTCAACCGACTCCGACCGTGCTGAACCCGCCCCTTATGAGACCACGTGGTGATGCCTAGTCTTCACCCCCGACGCAAGCGGCGCTGACAGAAGGCCGCCTCGATCGAGGCCTTTCGGAACACTTTCGTTTGAGTCCCAAGTTGAGGGCATTGCCTTGACTGGCGGTCGCGTATTCTGATCCGGGCGGTATTGCTTATTGAATGAAGATTCGCCAACAGAGTTTCCTGAGGAGCTGCTAGAAGTTCTCCGCCTGCCAAGCAACTAGAGAAGGTAACCACCTTTGGATGAACGCCTCGAGTCGATGTATATTGTCACGGAATTCTTGGATCGTTACGGCAAAGAAATCGACTACTATGACCAGGTAGCTCGCATAGTCGCACGCAGACTCGAAGCGGCCCTCTCGGGCGCCGGTCTGCGTGCCATAGTGACCAGCCGCTCAAAGGACCTCTCGCGACTGCAGGACAAACTTAAACAGCGCAACGCCCGGAATCCTTACACTTCCGTCGCCGGTGTATATGCCGACATCGCTGACCTAGCTGGCGTGCGGGTGGCTCTCTACTTTCCGGGCGAGCGCGATCAAGTCGGGAAACTCATTACGCGACTCTTCGACGAATACGACTCGAAGCGCGAATTCCCTCTAGACGTCAACCATTCGGAAAACAGAAAGTTCTCTGGCTACTCCGCAGTGCACTATAGAGTACGGCTTAGATCTGGCGACCTTGAGGAGTCGGAACAGCGATACTCTGACGCCAATGTTGAGATCCAAGTTGCGTCAGTGCTCATGCACGCGTGGTCGGAGGTTGAGCATGACCTCGTCTACAAGCCCGAGGGAGCTATTTCGCCGCAGGAACACTCGTTGCTTGATCAGCTCAACGGACTGGTTCTCGCAGGGGAGATCAGCCTGGAGCAACTGCAAAAAGCAGGAGAGGCGCGGGTCGCGCAGGAAGGCCGCGCTTTTCAAAATCACTACGACCTCGCTGCCCATCTTTTGAGTAAAGCGTCTTCATTGAATCTCGACGAGATCGACGATTCTGGGATGGGTCGAGTTGACGTCCTGTATTCCCTGCTGAGCGAATTAGGAAAGAATACACCCGAAGATTTGAAGCCCTATCTAAGGGAGATACACGGCCACCTTGAAAAACGACCTTTAGCCGAACAAATCATCGACGCCGTCCTTATTGAGGACCAAAGCCTCTACGAGAAATACCAGCGGATCCGCGAGAGAATCGTAGGAAAACCCACTGCGGCTGGTGACTCCGGCGAGGTCCACAGGGAGATTGGCGCATTCCTGAGCGCCTGGGTCGAGTTGGAACGATTGCTCAGAGAGGTGACTCTAAAGGAGGAACGGGTCGGCGCAGGACTCTTCGATCCTAAATGGTTCAGGAATAAAGGGGACAGTGGTCGAAAGACTTTGTTTGAACTTATGGAGTTAAGGAAGTTCAGGAATCGACTCGTACACGGGATCGATGCACCGTCAGAGGAGCAACTTCATGCTTCGACTGAAGGCGTGAGAGCGATCATCGACGAACTCGAAAAACCAGAGAACTCCGTCTAGTTGCGGTACGAAGCTGATGCGGCCACTCTAGTCTCACGATGACCACTTCGTACCCAGGCCGGTTACAGTCAACCTTGGGGGCCCGAAATCAGTGAAACCGCCAGAGTCGCCGACCAATTTCTGGGTCCATTTAGGAAGGCCGCTCTGAATCGCTGATCAAGGTGTCGACGCCGTACGCGCCGATCCTGAGCAGGTCATCGAGCACGTCCAAGAGAGCCGAGCGCTTGTCCGTCGAACGGGACTGCGCAAGCCCGCGGACGACCAGGCGTCCCACCTGTTGAGCGTCGCCGGCGGCGCCGGTGGATAGGTCCGCGGCTAAGGGTCCTAAGCTCCGGACGAACCTCTGGGCACAACGGAGGACGAGGCGGTCGATTCGATCTGGTGCCCGCTCGAGGGTGATCAGCAGCTGAGGGAGGGCGTGGACGAAAGCCGCAGAGCTGATGAGGTTCCCGACGATGCCTTCGTGGGGTTGGAGGCGGTGTCCGCGCAGAGCTATGGCCATTTCCGCTGCCGCCGCCTGAACGCCTTCCTGCTCGTCGTTCATCATGGCTCGCAATACGTCGGCCGCGGTTGCCGGGTCCGTTGTGTGGCTTAGTCGATATGCAGCCTCGTGGGCCGCGCCCGCCCGTGCCTCCGGATCGCGGCGGCCGAGGAGTGTGTCCAGATGGGCTCGGGCGCTCCATTCGAGCGCTGCGAGGACGGCGAGTCTTCCACCCGCTTTCCGTGCCCCGGCACTACTGGCTTCGAGCATCCGGCCTATAAGCGGTTTGACCAGATCAGGGTCTTCGTAGCCCATGGCGACGAGCAGGCGAGTGACGGGTGGCGAGGCGAAAAGCGCATCTCCCGCGTCGATGAGCTTGGTGAATGCGTCGATGGCGGTGGATCGGGCGTAGCGCAAGGATGCGTGGATCAGCCGCGCGGTACAGGCTCGCACGGGAAGCGAGGGATCCCGGGCCAAGCGGGCCATAGCAGGCGCGGCGGCGACGGTGCGTGCCCCATCGATGTCGTGGGCGACCAGGTCTGCAAGGACATCGACGAGGCTCCCGCGCGTGGTGCTCAGACCCCTCGTCCAGATGTCTCTTCCGGATTCGTCGTCCACCCTCTCCTCGCTCGTCGCCACGGCAGGTGGATCAGCCCTGACGGCTGCTGCTGCGGCAATTACCCTCCCGCAGAGAAGGTCGACGATGTCCAGTGGTGCTACCTTCAGGTGTGGCCTGAGAGCCATGCCAAGAAGCTGGTCGGTTTCCGCATGCCCGAGGGAAGCGATATGCCGTACGGCGGCAAACACCATGGACGGGTCGCCCAAGTCGCCGGCGGCGTTCAACCCCAGCAGGATCGCGTTCGCGTACGCGGGATGGGTCTCGTGAGTGAGCTGCAGAGCCAGTCGGGCGAACCGGTCCGGGTCCAACCGGGTCTGCTCTTGCAGAACCTGGGCCAGTTCGCCCGCGCCGCCTCGGAAAGGGAAAAGGGCTTCAAAGCCCTTGGAGTGCTTTCCCATGGCCCGCAGCCAGTTGCTGTCATCCATCCGGCCCGCAGCGTCGCTGGAGATCGGCGGCACGACAGTTCCCCGGATGATGGAGTCGGGCTTCGTGGGCTGGTTCATGCCATAGGCACGTCTGAGCTCGCCCAGCCTGCGCCTGCCGACATCCGAGAGGCGATCCTCCTGCAAAGCGGACAGGAGACTGAATGCCGGGCGACCGGGCGACCTCCGTTCCCACTGGAATCTGAGTTCGCTGATCACCGTTTCGAGCTGGATGAACTGCTGGTCGGTCAGGTGCGGGCTGATCGCTGTCAGCAATTGGCGGGTGGTCCATACGCTGTCACTGTTGTTGCCGCAGAGGAGCCGGTGGCGACCTTCGAGGAGGACGGACGTAGCCATGTCGGCGTACTCGGGTCCATTCGATTTCAGGGCTTCGTAGAGGAGCCGCTGGGCACCCGCGTGCGGGTCTGCCGCAAGCGTCGCGAGGAGCGGGCGAATTTCTTCGGGATCGGTTACGGCCAGCTGGGCCAAGGCATCGGAGAGGCTGGTGAAGATGAAGTCGTCAAGATCGGTATTCGACCCACGAAAGCTGAACGGATTGCAGAAGTGGGCGTCAGGAATCGGACCTTCGCCGGCCACCTCCGGGTCGGCGGTGGCCGCCATCACCTTCAACGCATACGGGAGGAACTTGTGGCAGAAGGGCAGGGGGTCTGCAGCTGCGATGTGGCGGACCACCCCGGTGGCAAAGTAGTCGCTGCTCTTGAGCGACCCAATCCGACCGTTTGCATCGGGCTCCAGCGATCCGGGCCGATCAATGAGGAACGCGGACACGAGGTCCAGGCCAAGCTGCGGGTGCCTGGTTCCTGCTTGATTTGCCACGAACCAAAAGTCGGCAGAGTTATCGTCGAAGCACCCCTCGCGGATGCCCTGAAGGAGGACTTCGACCAGTCGTTGGCTGGCGCCCAGATCGGCGAAACGGACGATCCAACGCAGCCATGCCGGGTATTGTTCGGCATTCCGGTGATCTTGAAGGACCACGGCGAGCCGATCGGGCATGGTCTTGGCCGCTGTCCCCATCAACTCCATGGCCCGTCTCTGATCCTCATGCCCTCCCTGCAGCCAGTCAGCGACGTAACCGTCGGAATCAAGGCGTTCGAACCAGACGGGCGTGCGCGTGTGGTCCCAGAGCCGGGTCCTCAGTTCGGGGCTGTCCCGAGCGATTTCGACAGCCAACCGGGCTTCGGAACTGTTCGGGTCAGTGAGGGCTCCGAGAACTCCTAGGCAGGCGTCTTTAATGTGGAATCGGATCTGATCGGATTCGAGGAGATCCGTCACTTCATCGAGGAAGCGCTGTGGTTCCGAGGATCGCAAGTGGACAAGGATCTGACGGACCTGGCCTCTGCGGAAGAGCTCCTGCGGGTCCCCCCAAAGGAAGCCAAGGAGTGTCTGACCTCGGTTCAGCCACTGACGGGCGAAGGCATAGTCGAAGAACCCTTCATGGAAAAAGGCTATCCGGTCCCGGTCTCGTATGAGGACCTGTTCCGAGACGAGAATCGACGCGTCGAGTGCAAGGTCCTCATCGTCCAGGACACCAAGCGGCACGGAGAGCTCCTGACGCTCGCTGATCACTTGCGCGACCCGGCCCACGACCTTGGCGAAGCGGACAGTCCGATTTTCACGACGCGTGCTCTGGAGCTTGCGTTCCCAGTACGCGTCGAAAAGTCGGAGACTGTTGACGAACCCGAGTGCGTTAGCTTCGTCGGCTATCGTGGCGAGCAGGGCCAGGTGCAGGGGCACACGCAGAATATCGCGCTGAAGGGGTGTCAACGTCGTCGCGGGCAGTCCAAAGTCTTCTACGGCTCGATCTACCTGTCCGTCTGACAGCGGTGGAATCGAAAGGACCGAGGTTCCTCGGCGATCTCTGAGGCGACGGATCCTGTAGTCGTTCTCGACGTCGAACTGGCGGGTCACGAGAACCACATGCAGGTTTGGGATCGCAGCGGATTCAAGGACCAATTCTGCGACCACTTCGAAATTGTCGGGAAGTCGACCGGACACGAGACTGACGGCATCGACCTGATCTACGACGAGGAACGCGGGATGACCGTCAGCGGCCGCGGCCAGCGCCGCGACGGGAGACATGCCCAGCCCGAGCTGTTCCCCGAGTGCTGCGGCCGAAGAGAGGGACCCGCAACGGTCGAGCCGAAACACCAGAACTGGCACCCCGTCTTCCACCAGTTTCTGCGTTGCCTCGTGGAGCACTCCGGTCTTGCCGCCGCCTGCCACCCCGACGACGAAATGCGCCCTTTCGTCGGCCGTCATGAGGGAGCGGAGTTGATCCGCTTCTTCGCGGTGGATGACCGGCTGGATCAGCTGCGATCCGGTTTGGCCTATCCATTTGGCGGTCAGGTCGCTGACTTTGTCCGCGAGCCCTCGCTGGCTGGCTGCCAGACGGGAGCGGAGCCCATAGGAGTGCAAGGCGCCAAGGATCCGCTGTGCCGTGAGGTCACGGTCGAAGCTGTCGTCGAGAATTTCGCCAAGGACTGCCCTGCACTGGGCTCCCGGGCTCCCCTCGAGTAGCATCTCCGCAAACACGGCGTTGCTACCGGCGAGCTCGATCTCGTCAATGGTCCGAACGTAGATTCTGCCCAATATGCGGTACGCGTTTTCTGGACTGCCGTAGTGGTTCCCCAGCTTGACGAAGAGCGTGTTGGACTTCTCAGGCGGCGTGGTCAGGATGAACGAACTGTAGTCGCTAGAGTTCCGGATCTGGTCCGTCAGTTCCTGAAGCGGACGGAACGGGGTCATCGAGACGAAATGGTAGTCACGCCCCGCCTCCGCATGCAGGCGCGCTTTGTCCCAGACCCCCCGGCTGTTGAGCTGGCCATAGCTCCACTCGTTGGCAACGCCGACCTGTCGCTTGACCTGATGGGCCTCAACGGTACCGTCTGATCGCTTGAAGATGAACTCGACACCGGAGCCGAGTTCTCCTATCGGTTCGACCCGCACCGATTCGCCGCGGCCAGCCAAGACGTCGAGCATACGTGCCACGGTCCACGCGCCCTCATAACGGTTGCCGATCTTGTCAGCCTCACCGCCCGGTCGAGGGTTCATCGAAATGCTCTCCTGAAGATTAGCGGTCGGGGGCTCGGGTAAGGCGAGCGGCCTCCGGAAGTGCGCGTGTTAAGAAGTGTAGGCGAGGTAAGCGGCTGCGGTCGGAGAACCAGGCCGCCAAGGAGTGGGCATGCTTCCGGAACTCCACTGACTTGAGCTCGTGGAGGTCCAAGGTGATAGCCGGACACCCCAGTTGCCTTGCCGTCGGACAAGCGTCAGGGTCGTATCGCCCTCGACCGCGACCGGTTCCTTGCTCCGCAGGAAGATTTGACCTTTGTATGGTCCTGTTGAACGAACCGACCGCTTGGGGCCGAACCCATCGATGTCCAAGTCGAAGGGGTGGCCGTTGCCCATGCGATTGGCTTCGATGGCCGCCGATACCCCGTTGCCCAAGGCTCCAAAGAACAGCGGCCACGACATCACTTTCTGTAGGGAACAGAGCGGGTGCATCAGCCGTCGCTTTTCGAGCGCCAGTGAGCCAGCTGTGCTTTCGGCTTCCGGGCCGGGTTTGGGCGCGGCGATCCAGGTTAGCCGTTGTGGGACCTTTCCTATATGCCTTTGTACTTATCTTTCATCTTCCGGGCCCGGATCTAGTAGGCGACCATCGAAGCTTTACCATTTCGCCGTCCACGGCCAAGGGTTGAGGCTGTCGAGACCTGAGGATCCGGCCCGATTCGTTCCGCAACCGTTCGGGACGTCCAGCGTCGGTCAGGAATTTTTTATCGGAACAGTTAGGTGCGGCATTTGTTGCACGGACTTATGTGAAGGAGTCAGGGGTTCAAGCGTGGTCTTCGGGTTCGACCGTTGCCGCGTTTCGAAGGTCTGACAGTTGTTCCATGGATTCATATTGGCCCTGGATTAATGCCAGCCTGAAACCATCAGCGCCGACTTTCATTTTTATGGTGCGATCGTCAAAGCCGATGGCTTTGAGCCAATGAGCTTCGAACAACATGGTGCAGATGAGGGTTGCGACGCGGGTCGCTCGAATGTCGGTTGTCAGGACGACTGACTCTTCGAGGCCGTGAGCCACGATGTTTCTTACCCGGGCAACATGTTTGGGCCAGTCGGTCTTGTTTATGAGGCTAGAAACAGGGTTTCCAACGCCTTGGTCAAGTCGTCTCAAGCGATCTTCCAGCGTGGGATTTCCCCGGTCGTTTAAGAACTTCCTTAGGTCGCGCCGGAGTCTGGAATTTCCTATGCCTGCGTCCTTCAACGCTTCGCTCACCTGCACGGCGATTGGCGTCTGTTCAGGTGCGGCCGCGTCCGGGTGTAGAACTCGGTCTAAGGACTCGACCATCTGGGCGGCCGTTGTGCACCGAACGAGGTCCCCGGCGGCCCTGTGGCTGACCAGGCTAAGGTACTGATCCATCGGAAACTGGAGGCGTGGGACGGCATCAAATACTTTGGGAATCTGGACGGCGAAATCGAAATCATTTAGCGAATGCTTTGTCAGGACTCGCTGATCGGAGCTGGCAGCGCGCGGCGCGAACGAAGTCCTCATCGTGACCCACGAACTTGTGGGATCTTCGTGATCACCTTCGGTCTCCCATTGAGTGTTGGTCAGCCTAATGAAGGACAATCCAGAAAGTTGTCCGGTGGCGGAGACGACTAGGATTTCAAGTGGTTTTAGCCAATCGGTGAGTAGTCTTTCGATGGATATCGGTTCTGGGAAGTCCAACTCGAAGCGACTTGTGCTCTGAAGGGAAACGGCGACACCGGGGGTCGTCTCGGACGCAGACGTACAGACGAGGCGAATGGCCACTCCATTGTGCTCGGCTTCCAGAATCTGGTCGGGTTGGAGAACGATTGAGGTGACGTGACCGTTGAGATCTCGATCGACCGTATGGCCTCTCCAACCCGTCCAGGAGTCTTGGTCCCAAAACTGGACTCGCACATTCGTGAAGTTCAGTTCGTCTTCGGAGAGCCACAATCCTTCGAACGTGTACTTCGGGTGGATGCGGCAGTCCATCAGCTCGTTCATGCTGAAAGAACCGGAGCGGTACCTGTTGCCGACGGCAGTGGTAGCTGTCCCAAAGACGTCACCGTGCAAAAGTTTGAACTCGCTGCTTGAGGCCTCGAAGTCAGCAGGGTGAAACGCGTCCCAAGAACTATGAAGCCGCAGTTCAGGCTGTCCGTTACTCAAGATCTCATAGGCGCCGTGAACAGGATGAATGCGTTCTGTATCCGAACTGCGAAACCACCTCGACGGGCGAACTGATGTTGGCGAAGTCGTCATCTTTTCTTCCATTGAGTTGGGTGAGTCGCTGAAACGAGTGAGAGGCAAAGGCGCCCCGCATTGCCCTTCGTGGGGTTAAGGCTCAGTAGTTACGTTGGATGGCGTCGGTAGCCCGGCTGGATCGGGGACCGGCGCGGACGGCAGATCGCTTGCAGTTTCGGGAGCATGATCCGGCTCAAATTGAATGGGAGTAGGCCAGGCAAAGCCGCGCCTCATACTTGGAAGTGTCCGCGGGCGATGGCGCCACATCCATCCCGCAAACGATAGCAGCACAACAACGCCTGAGATCAGTCCCATCACGGCCCAAGGACCCCAGAACCCGAGGGCCGCAGCTTGCCGCAAGGGTGTGACGAGCCATTCGCCACCCATCCCCGGAGAAAGTGTTTTTACTGATTCGAGAAGCTGCCCGAGAGTAGGAATCCCCACTATGACAGCAACCACGGTTGCGGCGAGGGTTATCCACCACGAACGCCTTGCTGCCTTGGCGTCGCTGAGGGTCGAATGGGCCATACCAGCTAGGTCGAGTGCGGTCTCGATAGTTGGCCGGATTTGGTCCGCTCCGAGCTCCTGCAGAAGGTCTTTGACAATCATTCGGGATTCGCCCGCACGAACATTTCCTTGTCGGAGTTCCGAGAACAGAAGAATTGCGTCTTTGTAGCGCTGCCGGAGCTTTCGTTCGCCGAGGGACATTCGAGCGACTTGCTCTTCCATTGCCTCCAGGCGTTTGTACAGAAGCAGCGCATACTCGATGACGAGGACCGTGTTGAGCTCCGAAATACCAAGGGGCGGCTCTCCTTCCCACTGGAAGTAAGCCGCTGACCCCAGACCAGTGAAGAGTGAATGGTCTGCTCGAAGCGAGTAATCTTGCGGATCTTTCACGTGGGCGGCGATTTGGGCGGGACTCGCCCTCAGCGCGATGCGGAGAACGTCTTCGCGATGCCGCGTGCGCCATTGGGCCGGTTCGCAGCATACGTCGGGCTTAATGATCGCCAGCGGGTACAGAATCCAGCTGGAGCACCCCTGTCTCAGAGCGCCCATGACGGCGTAGAGGTTTGCGAAAACGGCCTCGTGCAGGGACACCGGATGCGGGTGGTCGATACGTGCGCGACGAGCCCCAGCGTCCAGTTCATCGGCCCACTCCGTGACTCTGTCTTCCCATCCGCTTCCGACCAGGAGGGGTTCCGCGACCTCGGAGCGCACAATGCGCGGGGCATGGCCGCTCATGAGGTCGAGTACTTGGTCAGTTGTGAGTGGACCTTCGGTTCGGAGAGCGACGCTTAGCTGAACGGCTCCGCTTTCGTGGAGGAGCAGGCGCGGTTCGAAGACGACCTCCTGCTCAGCTTCCACCCCGGGGACCTTGAATTCGTGGTAGCTCTCCCGGAGCGCGACCCTGACGAATCGGTCCTCATTGTGGCTTCGGCCCCCGAAGAGGGTGGAATCGATAGCACGCTCGGCTGCGGAGACGAGTTGCTGGCCCAAAATCAGTTCCTCGGCTTCGTCGAGGGTCTTTTCAAGGCTGTAATCTTCGTTGTCTGACTCTGGATCTGAGGGAAGTGATTCCAAATCGGAGTCGTCTGGACGTGGAGCATCCGGGGTCGCGTCACCACCACTTTTGCTTTTGCGCACAAAACGGATGTTCGGGAGAACTTTCCAAATACCGAATATCGGGTGCTTGAGAATGAAGAACAGCAGGGGCAACAGTGTCTTTTTCGAAGACAGTTTTTCCAAGTCGGCAACCACTCGCGGGTACCATAGAGCCCGGAGATGAAGCAGGCCCAGTTTTGGGTGCCGCCAGGCAAATGAGAGACCGGCATCCCAGGTCGCCATCTTCGCTGCGTGCTGATAATCACGATTCATCGCTCGAGCGCGAAGCAAGCGGCCAGCCACTGGCCGCAGACGGTTGGGAACGCGGATTGCCGTCTCGGAAGGCCAAGCTGCAGCCAAGCCCAAGTCAGCGGCCAGCAGCTTCCTTGATGCCCTCACGATGTCCATTCTCCGTGATAGCTGCGTTGTCAGCGTAAAGTGCACCGTGGCCGAGGCGAAATGCGCGTCGTGCTGAATCGGCTTTTTGTTTCTTGTCCGGTTCCATCTCTGGGTTCGCGTGGTTCCTGGCAGCATCTACCTAGCCTAGGATGTACTCGCCTCCCCGCTACGCATTCGAGTCGACCCGGACTGAGGGGGCATATCCGCGAGAGATCTGAACGCGCAGAACTCGGATTCCGGAGTCTACCGTTAACCGTGTATATTCCTGATCCATTCGATCACGTCAGCGGCATTCGCATGCCTCCGGCGGGTCGTTATTTGTGCAGCGTCGAAGGAGAAACGTGGCACGGCGGGGCGATCGACAACCGCGCTGATTCGGGGACGGGTGGTTCCCCCCTGCTACCTGCTACGGCCGGACATCGACGTCACTTCATGGCGAGAATGCCCGTACCAGCCCTTGGCAACGGTCTCTGGGGCATGATGGGTGCATGTGTGGACGTTACGTGGTCGCCCGGGCGATCGGTGATCTTCTGGCTGCCTTCGACATCGAAGAGTCCTACGTCGATGAGTTGGAGCCTTCCTACAACGTGGCGCCGACTGACACGGTTCCGCTGATTCTGGACCGGAGTTCGGGAGAGGGCGCCCCCGTGACGAGGAAGCTAGTGACCGCCCGGTGGGGTCTGGTGCCTTCGTGGGCCAAGGACCCCAAGGGCGGCGCGAGGCTCATCAACGCCAGGGTGGAAACCGTCACCGAGAAGCCTTCCTTCCGCAAAGCCGCGTCGGCCAGGCGCGGTCTGCTCGTCGGCAACGGTTACTACGAGTGGGAGAAATCGCCGGGCGGCAGAAAGATCCCAACCTACTTGCACGGCCTCGATGACGAGATCTTGGCTTTCGCTGCGTTGTTCGAGAACTGGCCGGATCCGTCCCTGCCGAATGATCATCCGGACAAGTGGCTTCGGACGGCCACCATCATCACGACGGCGGCGCCGGACGCGCTTGGGCATATCCATGACCGGACGCCGCTGATCGTGCCGCCGGAGATGTTTTCGGATTGGCTGGATCCGGAGACCACCTCCGAGGTCGATGTACGTGCGCTGCTGGATTCCATGCCCGAACCACACTTGGTGCCTCGGGTCGTGAGCGACAGGGTGAATTCGGTGAGGAACAATGGCCCTGAGCTTATCCAACCGGCCGATTGAGGCAGATTGCAGGATGTGGTGGTGGACGACGTGGAGCCGAAGTCTTTTGAGCTCACGGACGAGCAGGTCGCTCTTCTGCCTCCGTCCACGGGGGCCCAAGGCGAAAGTCCCCGCGAAAGCCGGCTGGCCCGAAGGTCGATCCTCCGGAGATGTTGGTCCCCAACGAGCAGATGACTGACGAAATGTGGGCTGCTTGGAACTGGCCTGCCGATCATGTCAGGCTACCCTCGGACAAGAGGACTGTGGCCTTGAGCTTGTGGCGCAGAGACGGGAACATCTGCCAGGTCTGCGGGTTGAAAGTCGACATTATCCTCCGCAACCGGCAACCGGCGATGGCAAGCGTGGACCACATTATGCCCCTGCGTCGCTACGCGCCGAAGTACGAAACCGATCGTCTGAACGTCTGGGGCAATGTCCGGCTGTTCCATCTTTGCTGCAACACCGCCCACGCCGACTTCGATGCAGAGTGGATTGCCGTCGCCGACGACCGGAAGATGCTGCGGTTGGCAGTTGAGCAATTCGAAACTACCGGCTCCTGGCTGCCTCCGAAGACCGGGTTCCTGCAGCTTGAAGCGCCGCTTGTGACCCCGGCTTGGCAAGAAGAAGCAACCAACGGGCGGCCAACCGGTTCCTTTGGTGAGGAGTGGACTACGCCGGAGTCGTCCGCAGGTCCGGGTGACCGGACAAAATAGCCAGATCGTTCCAGGGCTCTGCCGAAGCCGGCCTCGGGAGGCTGAGGGTGCTGAGGTCCCAGGCGTTGCTGGCTTGGAGGGACATTCCGCGTGGGCCGGTGCGGCGGGTGGTTCCTTCGATGAGTAGCAGGTTCGTGGAGAAGAGGATCGGCGGGTCGACCTTTTCCTGGGCGTCGCTGAAGAAGGTGGCGTCGACGCAGCCGGTGCCGTCGTCGATGCTGATGAAGACGACGCGTTTGCCGCCGCGCATGGGCGGTGTCTGGGTGGCGACCCGGATTCCCGCGACGAGGACCTTGGAGCCGTTGCGCAGGTCCAGGAGGTCTTTGGCTTTGGTGACGCCGAGCCGGTCCAGGAGCGACTGGTAGGAGTCGACCAGGTGGTGGGTGACGTCCAGGGCCAGGATGTCCAGTTCTTCCCTGGTGATCTCCAGATCGGTCAGTTCGGGCATGGTGGCCTGGATGGTTGGTGCGTCGATGGCCGGGAGCGGGAGGGCGAGCTGGCCGGGGATGACCTGTAGCCGTTTGGCGGTGCGGGTGGCCTGGTTTCGGGCGGCGATCGCCGGGCGCGTCCGTTTGCTCTGCCCGGTGTAGAGGGTGTCGAGGGCGCCGACGAGGGCGAGGCTTTGGACGGTGGAGGCGCGGAGCCGTGCGCGTTCCTTCAAATCAGTCATGGAGTCGAAGGGCCCCTCGGTGACGATCCGGTGGATCTCCCTGGCCTGGATGCCTTTCACGTCGGCCAGGGACATGCGGATCCCCAGCCGCCCGTCCGGCGTCGGCTCGGTGACGTATTCGTCGGTCGAGCGGTTGACGTCCAGGGGCAGGATGGGGATGCCGAGGCGCCGGGCTTCGGCGACGAGCAGGCGTTTGGGGTACATGCCGGGGTCGTGGGTCCAGAGTCCGGCCATGAACTGGACGGGGTAGTGGGTTTTCAGCCAGGCCGACTGGAAGGTGGGTTTGGCGAAGGCGGCGCCGTGGGCGCGGCAGAACCCGAAGGACCCGAAACCTTTGACGACGCCCCAGACCTTGTCGATCACCTCGGGCGTGTAGCCGCGCTCGAGGGCTTTCTCGTGGAAGAACTTTTCGACGCCGGGGAGGCGGTCCTCGTCGGACAGGAAGCGCCGGAGCACGTCGGCGTAGGCGAGCCCGCAGCCGGTGAACGTGTCGATGATCCGCATGAGCTGTTCGTGGAAGACCACGATCCCGTAGGTGTTCCGCAGGAAGGGTTCCAGGTCGGGGTGGAGCTGCTCGACGGTTTCCCAGCCGCCGCGCCGGTTCAGGAACGGTTTGACCATGTCGGCCTGCATCGGGCCGGGGCGGAAGAGGCTGATGTCGGTGATCAGGTCATCGAACACGGCCGGCTGGAGCTTGCCGACGAGTTCGCGCTGGCCCGGGGACTCGATCTGGAAACACCCCAGCGTGTGGGTGGAACGGATCAATTCGAAGGTCGGCTCATCATCCAGCGGCACCGCTTCAAGGTCGACGCTCTCGCCGGTGGTGCGTTTGATTTCGGCGACGGCGTAGGCCATGGCCGACTGCATCCTGACCCCGAGGACGTCGAGCTTGATCATGCCCATCGGGTCCATGTCGTGCTTGTCGTACTGGGACATCGGCAAACCCATCCCGGACGGCTGCACCGGGGTTCGGTCCAGGAGCGAGGTGTCGGAGAGGATCACCCCGCAGGGGTGCATGGAGATGTGCCGGGGCAGCCGGTCGAGCCTTTCGGTGATGTCCACCAGCAGGTCCAGCTGCCGGCTGCCTTCCACCCGTTCGGCAAGGTCCCTCAGTTCGGGTTTCTCCGCCATGGCTTCCCGGAAGTGGGAGGCGGAGAAGCGCCAGAGGTTCTTGGCGATCCCGTCAATGTCCTCCGGGTCCATGCCCAGGACCATGCCGGCGTCCCTTGCCGCGCCGCGGGCCCGGTAGCCGGACTGCATCGACATGAGCGTGACCCGTTCCGGGCCGAAGCGGGCGAAGATCTCGTGGTAGATGTCGTGCCGTCTCGCTGATTCGACGTCGATGTCCACGTCCGGGAGGGTCCGGCGCTCGGCGCTCAGGAACCGTTCGAAGAGCAGGTCGTGCCGGATCGGATCCACGAACGAAATGCCCAGCGCGTAGTTGACGAGGGACCCGGCACCGGATCCGCGGGCCGCGGAGCGGATGCCCATGTCCCGGATGAGCCGGGCGACCTCGGCCACGGTCAGGAAATAGGACGCGAACCCCAGATCGGCGATGGTGTCCATCTCCAGCCGCAACCGCGACTCCACGACCTCTAGTCCAGCGTGGCCGGAGCCGGTGTAGAGGGTGTTGACCCCTTCCCGGGCGCGTTCCCACAGCACCGCGAGTGGGTCGCCGGTGATGCCGATGATGGAGGCTTCGGGCATGACCGGCACCCCCCAGCCGGCATCGCTGACCGGGTCGATCCGGCACCGGTCCGCCAGGGCCTCGGTCTCGGAGAGGAGGGTTTTCGCGGCCGCGGCGCCGGCCTGCCCGACCGCGGCGATCTCCGCGGCAAGGGCGCTCATCATCGATCCGGGTTTGAGCCAGGCCTGGGCCGTTGGCTGGACCCCGGTCTCATCCAGGCGCCGCAACGCCCGGGCGGCATCCAGAATGTCGGCCGTGATCGCCCCATCCGGCAACACGTAACGGACCGCGTTCGTCAGTACCGCCTTCACCTGGGCCCTGCCGGCGAGGCGGAGCATCCTGGTCGCGTGGGTATGGCTGAACGGCAGCCCGGGTGCGGACAGATGGGAGACGACCTCGACTCGGAGTGCCTCCGTGGGCAGGTGTCCGAGCCATTGCTCGATCAAGGCCATTCCGTCACCGCGGGACCCGACCTTGAGCCCGACGTCGGAGAGCGGCCCGAGCATCACCGTCCCCACAGGCTTGGCATCGGTGAGAAGGTGCGCGGCGATTTCCGCCCGGGTCACCGCGACGGTCTTGCGGGCGTGGGCGGCGGAGACCAGCCGGCACAGGGCCCCGTACCCGGCGCCCTGGTTGTGGCCGTGGGCCAGGACAACGACCCGCCCGCCCACGCTTCCGTCAGCGTCCAGGACGGCGAGCTCCACGCCCAGGATCGGATCGATCCCGGCCGCGACACACGCGCCGATGTGTTTAGGGATCCCGTAGAGCCCGTCCCGGTCCGTCACTGCCAGGGCGTCTGCTCCGCCGGCCTTCGCCGCGGCCGCCAGGGTGTCCGGCCAGTCCACCCCATAATGGGCGGAAAAGGCCGACGCAACGTGCAAATGGGTAAACATCAGGAGCTTCTAGCCGAGGATCCGGGCCAGCACCCAATCAGCGTCGTCACGGACCAGCTCGAACACCCGCTCCGCCGAACGGCCACGCCCGGAGGCCGTGATCCGCCACGTCTCCGTCTCCAGCACCTGCGGGCCGATGCCCTTCTGAATACGGGATTGCTCGACCCACCACGGGCGCCGGGTATAGAACCTCAGAGGGGTCTCGGTGCTCCGATACTGCCGGTCCCGCCACTCAAACCCCAGTGGGCAGCCGTCCGGAGTCGTCCGCACTACCACACGCTCATCAACATCCAGCACTAGAACACACCTTCTAAGTGAAAAACTATTAATAGAATATGCTTTCGACTCTATATGTCGCCACCGACAGTTTGGGTCGCCGACCATTCTTGGTCTTGGAGGGCCCCGGGCAAGGGCAATCCCGCCTAGGAGTCGGCAGCGGACCCTTCTCACACCCGGACGAATGCCGCCCAAGGTACGGGCTTCCGACATCCTTCCTCTGCGAGAATCAAGCGAACAGAAGCATCACTGGGACCAACTCGGCGATTACTGATCGGGCTGATGAGCCCGAACGTCCATTCAAGGCCTGTGGTCGGGCCCCCGAGTATCCACGTGGGTGGGGTGGTAATACGAGATACGTCTGTATCTTGGGAGTTGCACGAAGGGGTTCAAGAGGGCCAACGATTCTGGTTCATTTTTGTACCGTCCCCGGATCGTGCCCGGAAAGATAACTTCCGCCTGATACGGACTCCCGAAGCCATCCGTTTCGTGAAAATGCGGGTAACTTCCACTTCGAATCGTCCCTACCTACCCGACGCAAAGGACATTTCTTGAGTAATCCCGCCGCGCCGGCTCCACTGATCGAGTGGCTCCGACCCCGGACACGCGAGGAAACTATCTTCAGCCACAAAGTCCTCGTGAATTTGGACTGGTGGAATCGACAGCCGGAACTGGCCGGTCAGCCTCTGGTGGGAACCCTCGAGGACAAATCGGTGACCACCGAGGGCAAGGCCTGGAGCAGCAGGGGGGATCTCTTCGAACTCGCAGCCGGGCCGGGAACCTCGGACACGCTGCCCCTTCTGTGGGCAGCCGTGGCGTGGGGAACGGGTACCCGGCATCGTCTCAACCTAAAGCGCATCGATGCCGTGTACCAAGACCGGCCCCGGGCCGAAGGTATCCTCCGCAGTGCTTACATTGCCGCCGCAAAGTCGGCGCGGGATGGATACACGTCCATGCGCGGGACGCGAAACACCAACGGGTTCAAGTTCCTTGGTCCGGCTTTCTTTTCAAAGGTTCTTTACTTCGCCGGTGCCGGCAATCCCGGCCATCCTTGCCTGATAGTGGACGACAGAGTTCTCGCCACGCTGCGTGCGTGGGCAGGTCCGGAAGACAAACGGTTCAACTACAGGTACGGGTATCCCGTCTCGACCTACGAGTCTGCCGTCGATCTCATGCAGGAGTGGGCAAATACCGCAGCGGATAACCTGGGCCGCGAGGTCGCCGCAGATGAAGTTGAAAGGTGGGCCTTCGAGGTCAGCGGCCGGAAATGATAGCCCCTCCCGTCCTCCGGGATGGAGCGCCGTGTTCCCATGAATGCGACCCTGCCTGCCGGCCCCGGCCTTAGATAGGCGGTATGAAAGATACAACGAGAAATGAGCGGCTCGGAAGTGAGCCCGACGTGTCCGCTGCATCAAGAAGCTGCAACAGGACCGGCACTCCGGAGAGGACCTCGATCCAGTGAACGACACTGACGACAGCACGGCGCCTAGACGTCACACGTACTCCGAGTTAATTCCGGAGAGTATCGAGCGAGCTCTCAGGCTGTGGAAGGCCATAGGTCGTGAGGAGTTCATTGGTCGTACCCGCTACAAGGAGTCGGCGCGCTATGTGGTGATGCATGACGGCCAAGCCGTAGATAGTAAGCCATTGGTAGCTATGGCATTTCAGCTTCAGTTCAATTGCGGCCAGGACGGCACTCCGCGATTGTCTGGCGGTCGGCAGACCGAAGAAATCCTCGGTCGTCTTGGGTTCGAGGTCACTGACCTTTGGGCCGATGGTTTTGACCTGGAGCTTCCCAAGACTATTTCTCTAGGGCCAGAAACACAGTTCTGGTGGGCCACCCAGACCAAAAACTTCCAAGTGGTGTTTCCCGATCGCACACTCTGGGCGCCGCTGAAAGACGCCCTCGGACGACGACAATCGCACTGGTCGTCCCTAAGGAAGTCCAGGCCGGGCGACGTCGTTTTTCACTACGTCAGCCCGGTTGTCCGGGCCGTCAGCCGAGTCGTCACTACGCCGCGCGCTGCTCTAACCCCGAATGGATATGTGGAGGAGGCTAACACCGAGGGAACACTCCTGTTGGTGGAGCCGATTGCGGATACGAGTCTGGACTTTTCGGAAGCGGTGCAGATCATTGGTTCCGGCAATGGGCCAACAACCAGGGCGGGAAGTATCCGCCAGGGCTACTTTTTTGGACTCACAGGGGAGGAAGGGCAAGCGCTTCTCCGGGCGGCAGGACTGCAAATATTCAACGCGTCGCAGGAGACGTTGCCCGACAGTCACGGCGCTCCTGCCGACTACGAGACATTTCTCGAAACGGCGACTGATCGATACTCCGTAATTGCCATTCGCGCCGAACAGGCGTTCCTCCGGCGGCAACAGCTGGATATTCGCGGCAATGTCTGTTCTCTTTGCGGGCGAAAGCTACCGCCAGAGCTGTTGGTCGCAGCGCACATCAAGCCTCGTTGGGCGTGTAGCGAGCTTGAGCGAATGGACACGGCACACGTGGCGATGCTGGCGTGTCTCCTGGGTTGCGATGCGCTCTACGAGCTGGGAATCGTCGTGGTCGACCGTTATGGACGAATAAATCCGGGAAAGGTTTTGCCAGGCGCCCCAGCCGACTTAATTGCCAACCTCACCGGCCGCAGATGTATCGCTCACGAGGCGCAAAACGCCGATTTCTTTGGTTGGCATCAACAACATCACGTCCGTGATCCGCGAATTAAGACACCTCGGAGCACCTCAACTGAATCCTGAAAAGACTGTTGTCACCGGCACTCAACCCATGGCGGATGTCCGAATATGATGGCGAGCACATGGAAGTTTATCTGAGTTCAGATGAAATGAAGTTCCCTGCCAGGTTCCCTCTTTGGCGTTTTCAGATGTACCGACCGGTTGCCATTGCTCTTGATCGATATATATACGGTCGAAGCAAAGCGTCTAAAGTGATCGGGCTTCGTGTGAAGAGCGTGTGCGCCACCCCCACAAATGCTTCCAAGTTGGGTGCAGGAACAGTTTTATCAACCATGGTAGGGGAGAAGCTCCGGTACGCATTTCCTGCAACGCTCCGCTGCTGCTCCTTGTCCACCGGACGCCCGCGCTGTCAGTAAACGACATATGGACCTTCTCTCCTTCTTTATGACCATGGAGCGCCGATTGACTGATCTTCTGAGGCGCCACCAATCTAGTGGGTCTAAACGATCTCTTGTCGCCGCTGCCCCACGTCAAAACCTCATAGATTGGAAGCACACTGTGATTTCTGACTATGCACATCATGCCTGGAACCGGGCTCTCGTACGCTGCACCAACTTCGACCGTAATGGCGGCTGCTTGGGCACGGCGTTGATCGGCAACTTGACGACGATAGACTGCCGCGGCCACTAGGAACGCGCCGCCCGTTGCAACCGCTCCGGCCGCGGCCCCAGTCGCATTTATCCAATCCGTGATCTCACTCATGACTTGGACATTAGGTGAGAGGCAGGTTTTTCGCTAATCGGGCTGGGAATCGTCGTGGTGGACCGCTATGGACGAATACCGGGAAAATTTGCCGGTGTGCCAAACAGTTGCCTTAGGCTGTGCTGGCAGGACACGGGCGAAGCAATTTGTGTCTGCCCCATTGGCAATCGGAGTTGTGTGAACCACCCACTTTTTGTGATGGGTCGAGACATCCTTCATGGATGAGTCGACTTATCGGTTACACCCCGGTCTTCGGACCGGGGTGTTTTTCTTTATCCGGTAGGGTGCACCAGACCTCCGGAGCCAGCTGTTGCACGGGTTCGCTCAACCGCACCAGCTGGGGAGGAAACCGGGAACGCTTTTCAGTACGGTGCCCGATTTCAAGTCCACGAGGTCGGTCCGCATGGGGGTCGGTTCGGGGAGGACGGGGTATTGGTCGCCGGCATATTGCGGTGCCGCTGTTTCGACGGCGAGGTAGTCGCTGGCCGGAGAGACACAGGTATCCAGGATGCGCGACCAGGCAGCGTCAGGCCGGTAAAGCACGCGCGAGCCGTTCTTGTCGGTGAGATTGACCAAAGAGGTCTCCTTCCCGGCGTCGAACTTTCTCACCACCTGCGCGTACTGGCCGGAACCGCCGAGGACCGAGGGCTGGCCCACGGTGGTAGTGGCGCTTTGGTTGTTCTCCGGGGGGACACCTCCCGCGAGGGTCGTCGGCGTGAGTGCACCGTTGGAGAGATTGAGGGTCGAATACCGTGGCGGGTCTATGCCCACCTTCAACCCCGGGTCGCTCACGGCAAGTTCGTTCGTGCTGGGGAATCCGAGGATTCCGGCATGCGTGCCCAAAGGCGAGACCTTGCCGGAGTCCAGCGGGTCAATGAGGAACATGGACTGGTCGTCTGCCTGTGCCACCAAGGTGGCCGCGTCGGGTACAAAGCGCCAGTCCGTCGCTGTGACCGGACCGTGGATGCCCTGGACGGCCCACGGAGCCGAGGACGGTTTGTCGACGTCGTAGACGAAGAGTGTTTTCCAGTACTGGCCAGTGGCCGAAGAAGCGGTGAAAGTGAAGCCTATGAGGTGTTCGGCCCCTGCCGCATGAACGTTGGCCACCGTCCCCAGGCTTGGCAATGGAACAAGCGTTGGCGGGCCGCCGGTGAGGGGGACCATCTCAAGGGAGCTGGTGTTGTCCTCGTTGAGGGTGACGACGGCGAGGGCGGAGGGCAGGGCGGCATACTCCTGGATGCGGGGGGCGCTGACAATGACAGTGCCCTGATCGCTGCCGGAGAGGCTTGTGCCGAGGATGGTGTCCGGCTTCTTCAGCCCTGAGTTGTCTTTGCCGGTGTCCCTCTGCAGGGTGTACAGCGCAAAGGCGGCAGGAGTGGCGGAGCGGGCGAGGGCCGAGGTGGAATTTGCGTGCGGCAGCTTCGAAAGGTTCGCTACCGTCAACCCGCCCGCGAGCACGGCAAGAATCGCGATGGTCCCGTAGAGGCGCCGGGCAAAACGGCGTCCAGCCAGCAGTTCTGCTGCGGCAGCAATCGCTGCAGCCCGTTTGGCTGAGACGGGACGGCCCTTAGTAGACATAGGGCTGTGCCGGCTGTGTGGTGGGCTTGATGGAGTCCGGAATCAGAACGATTGCCTCGCGACTGGCCGCGTTGGGGTTGGCGCGGAAGCTGCTGGTGACCGTGACCCAGCTATCGGTTTTGTATTCGTTTTGCCACCCGGGGTGATAAACGGGAACGCCAATCGGCTGGGCATCAACAGCACAGCAGGTCACCACAAAACGGGTCACGAAAAAAACGTTTGGATCTGTCTTGTCCGCACTGACGAACCCGGTCACGGTGGCAGTCTTGTCGGCAAAAAAGTCCTGCCCTGCGCCGGACCGAAGCAACGATGCCCAGTCCCTCACCGTGAACGCGGAATAGTCTCCCTTGCCGGGCAGTGCGGGTGCTTTCAGGGTGAGGGCGGATGCTGAGCCGTTGAGGTCCCGCTGTGCAACAGTGGCAGTGGTAAGGGTCGACGGCGGCAGGATCAGCAAGGCGACGACGGCGGCGATGATGGTCAGCACGCTCCCGACAGGCCACAGCCAGCCCCATCGCGAACCGGGCTCATCGCCATGCTCGTGCTCGTCGCCGTGCTCGTGCCCGTCTTGGGCAGTTGGAGCAAAGGCGAAGGCCGCCAGGGCGAGCACTCCTGCGATCACCGCCATGATGACCGTGAACACGAAATACCGTGGATGGATATACAAGGCAAGCTGCCCTGACAGGCCCAGCCAGATCGTCGCTGTGAGGCCGATCAGGCTGAGGACCACGCCCTGCCACCGGCTCACGAGCCGCCTAATGACCATAGTTGACCGCCAATCCGAGGACCGCCGCGCAAAGCGCCACCAGCAGGCTGAGCTGAAGGAGGGTTTTCGCGGTAAACGTGGTGCGCATCAGGGCGAGCATTTTCACGTCGATCATGGGCCCGAAGACGAGGAAAGCCACGATGCCTCCGGGCATGAAGGTTGCCCCGAACGACAGGATAAAGAAGGCATCCACGTTTGAGCAGATCGCAACGACGAAGGCCAGCAACATCAACGCCAGGACAGACCAGACGGGATTGCTGCCCAGGGCGACCAGCACTTCGCGGGAAACGGCAACCTGGATCAGCCCTGCCATGCCTGCACCAACAAACAGGGCAGGCATCATTGCGCGCGTCTCCTGGGAGAACATCTGCACGCTGCGCCGCACCCTGCCGGCATCGCCGTCGTGGTGGTCTGCCAGCGAACATGTCTCCTGGAACCGGGCGGTCAGCAGCTCCCCGGGCCGCGGATGCCGGCTGTAGATCCAACCGACAAGGTTGGCGATGAAAAAACCGCCCAGGACACGGGAGGCCAGGATGCCGTTGTCCCAGCCAAACGCCTGCGCGGTGGTGACGATGGTTACGGGGTTCAGGATCGGTGCCGCAAACAGGAAAGTCATCGATTCCGCAACCGTGAGGCCCTTGACCACCAGACCGCGGGCCAGCGGAACATTGCCGCACTCGCAAACCGGCAGCAGCATTCCCAAGAGCGAGAGGACCAGCCTCCGCAGCACCGGGCTCCGGGGCAGGCGGCGGAGCAGCATGCCCTCCGGCAGCCAGACCTGGACGGCGATCGAGAGGACAATCCCGAGGAAAACGAACGGCAGGGACTCGACGACGACACTGATCGACAGCGTGGCAAAGTCGCGGGCGGCGTTGGGAAGCCCAAAGACCTCCGGCGTCGATGGTGCCAGCACCCGCACGACCGCGAACAGTGCAATGAGGGCGAGGCCGACGATGAGACCGGCGGCAGACTTCGACGTGAAAGCACGGGACGGGCTTCCGTGCTCGCGTTCCGGCTGTTCGCGTTTGTCGACTGCAGGCAACGTCACAGTCACTCCTTACTCCTCGGACCCGGTCGGGGACACCGGAAGGGGCTGCGAAAACCGACTGTACACGCCGGTCACGTTTGCGACTAGCCTGTCAGCCCTACCGGTTTTCACGCCTGGCGTCGCTCCGCTACCCGATGCGCGGGACACCGGGAAGAAACCGAGTGGCGGGTGCGAAAGACAGGTAGCCGACACTCAAGCCGCTGTGTGGGAACGACAGTATTTTGGGGAGGGTCGACCACCTGCGGGTGTGGGTGGCCGTCAGAGAATGCCCGTTCCGGTTTCGTTCGGGCCATATCCAGGCAGGACATGGGGGACGAACCGCATTTGTGAAACGAGTTCGGTCTTATGAAACGATCCAGGCAGGGTGGCGCGCAATCCCAACAAACTTCTGCGGGGGCAGACCGGTGGACGGTTCCCTCGCTGCCCGAACGGGGCCGAAAGTGGAAAATCCTGAAGTCTCACTGGACCGGCGCTACGGCTATTGGCACCGTGGTACTTGTTCTGGCGGCATTCTTCAACGCGATCCTCTTGGCACCGGCAGCCCGGGCGGCCAGCCTCGTCACCGTGACCCTTACGTTCGATGACGCCCACCTCGATCAGATGGCGGCCGCGGCTTACATGAACTCCAAAGGCCTGCACGGAACATTCTTCACTCCGTCAGGCTTTCTCAACTCTGACTCTTTGCACATGACAACTGCTCAGGCGCTCGCGCTTCAGTCAGCGGGAAACGAGATTGGGGGGCACACCGTTACCCACCCCGACCTCGCCCAGGCTGACACAGGCGAGGTTACCCGGCAGGTTTGCGATGACCGCACAAACCTGACAAACATGGGGTTGCGCGTAACGAACTTTGCGTACCCCTACGCCTCGTCAACCCCCGCCATCGAGACCATTGTTCAAAGTTGCGGCTACAACAGCGCCCGTGGATTGGGTGACATTGCCAGCCAGATTCCTGCTTCAGCCGGCATGCCCCTCTCCGAAACCATGCCGCCCGCTGACCCATATCTCACGAAGGCGCCGGATCAAATCGACAGCACGTGGACACTGCAGAACCTGAAGGACCTGACCCTCAAAGCCGAGCCCGGCGGCGGCTGGATGCAATACACTTTCCACCACATCAACGTCGCGAACAACCCGCTCAACGTGAGTACTGCAAACTTCAATGCCCTCATTGACTTCCTGGTGGCCGAGCAGGCCGCGGGACGGATCATTGTCAAAACCGTCGACCAGGTGATCGGTGGCACTGTCAAGACCAATCCGGCCGGCCCGCCGCCACCTGCGCCCATCACCTCCGGAAACCTTCTCCGTAATCCCGGTTTTGAGACCGCCGGCCCTGTCGCCGGAGGGGCGCCTTCGTGTTGGGTTCCGGGGGGCTACGGCAACAACACCTACACCTACAGCACGGTGACCGGGGCCCACACCGGGACTGCCGCCGAACAACTGGTGATGACCACCTACCTGGACGGTGACGCCAAAATACTGCCACCGCTTGATACAGGCCAATGCTCTCCGACGGTGACGCCGGGCAAGAGATACACGATGTCCGCCTGGTACAACTCGACGGCGAATACCCAATTCGAGCTCTACTACAGGCTGGGCCAGGGCAACTGGCAGTATTGGACGTCGAGTCCGCTCTATCCTCCTTCCGCGGCCTACACCCAAGTCACCTATACCTCTCCACCCGCGCCTGCCGGTGCCACCGCCATGACCATGGCCCTGACCCTTACCAGCTTGGGAACGCTGGTTACGGACGACTACAGCCTGACGGAAGCGGTGCTACCGCCCGGCGCGTTCCAGCCCTTGACGCCGATGCGCTTGCTCGACACGAGGACGAGCAGCGGGCCGGTGGCTCCCAACGGGACCGTCTCATTCCAGGTCGGTGGAGTGAACGGAATACCGGCAAGCGTCTCAGCGGTGACGTTCAACCTGACGGTCGCGAACTCAACTTCATTCGGGTTCGTCACGGCCTACGCCTCCGGTACTGCGAGACCTAACGCATCCAACCTGAACTATGACACGGGACAAATTGTCCCGAACAGCGTCACGGTTCCAGTCGGCGCGGACGGCAAGGTCACGCTGTACAACCAGTCCACCGGCACGGCACAACTGATCGCCGACGTTTCCGGGTACTACGTCGCAGGAACAGCGGCCGCCGCGGGGGCCTTCCAGCCGATCGCGCCAACCAGGTTCCTCGATACAAGGAACACCCCCACGCCCGTGGCTCCCAACGGGACCATTTCGGTCCAGGTTGGCGGCGTCAGCGGAATACCTGCAAACGTGTCGGCCGTGACCTTCAACCTGACGGTCGCCAACTCGACTTCATTCGGGTTTGTCGCCGCCTACGCCTCCGGAACCCTGAGGCCAAACGCATCCAACTTGAACTACGCCACAGGGCAAATCGTCCCGAACAGGGTGACGGTTCCGGTTGGGTCAGACGGCAAGGTCACGCTGTACAACCAGTCCACCGGCACTGCGCAATTGATCGTGGACGTCTCGGGATACTATCTGACAGGCGTTGCGACGCTCCCGGGCACGTTCGAGCCGATCGCCCCAACGAGGTTCCTTGATACAAGGAACACCACGGCGGTGCCAGGGGACGGAACAATCTCGTTCCAGGTAGGTGGTGTCGGCGGAGTCCCCGCCACCGCCGCTGCGACGATTTTCAACCTCACGGTCGCCAATTCGACGTCCTTCGGTTTTGTCACAGCCTATCCGTCCGGAGCACCACTCCCGAATGCCTCGAACCTGAACTACGCCACCGGACAGATTGTCCCTAATAGCGTCACTATCCCCATAGGACCAGATGGGAAGGTCAAGCTATACAACCGTTCCAGCGGCACCGCGCAGCTCATTGCGGATGTCTCGGGCTATTTCCTCTAACCAGGCGTGAAAACACCCCGGTCTTCGGGCCGGGGTGTTTTTTCTTTGCTTGTGTGTTCTTTGCCGGGGATTGTTGCCCGGGCCGGAGATTCGCTATTCCATTCCCAAGGTCTTAGTGGTTCGGACTCCGGGCTGCAGGCTCGTCATGCGAGCTGTCGACGTTGTCCGCGGGACTTCCGGCTTCCCCGTCGCGATGTTTTGCGGCGCGTTTGGGATCAACCAGCCTCCGCCGCTGGTGTCCAAAGACCATCACAACGGCTACCAATGCGGCTCCGACGAGGACCATCACGACCCATATCCATTGTTGCCCGTCCACGTTCTCCCCAATCTCAGCCCGTCGGCTGGGTCCGGCATTGTGCTGCGAAGGCCCTCGCCCCGTCTGCCTAGGCTGGGAGGGCGGGCCCGGTAAGGAGCCAGTCTTTCTCCTGATGGTTTGCGTAGGCGATGCACCGACCCCGGTTCTTGAAAAGCGGGTAGTCCATTCAGCAAGCCCCCTTGCTTTTTTGGCTGCGGCCCCTCGCCAGTCCGGGCCCAGTCGTTGCAATCCGCCCATCTGTTGTCGCATGGACGCTGTCCGACACGTTAGGACTGCGGGGAGTTGCTGTCTTGAGTAGTCCCTACTTGTTTTCGGGGATTCCTACGCGACCGCTGTTCCGGTCCGTCGAGTGTTGTTGTTAACCAGTTCAAAAGAAAGGTCACGACGGCGGAATTCACCTTCGCGGTTCAGTCGCTCGATGTCCTCTTCCGTGCCGTGGCGGAGCTGATACGCCAAGCACCTGAGAAGCGGATCCCTCAGGAAACGGTGCTCCGGCGAAGCTCGCTTTTGCGGATCTTTCCGCTGGCCGTTCGTGGCATGTCGTCCACGAACACCACAGTCTTCGGGATCTTGTAGCGGGCCAGCCTGCCGGCCAGGTGCTCCTTGAGTTCGTCCTCGGTCAAAAGGGCTCCCTCGCGGAGCACCACCACGGCGCGTGGCACCTCGCCCCACTTCTCGTCCGGCACGCCGATGACCGCTACGCTGCCCACGGCGTCGAGTTCACCGATCGCTTGTTCCACCTCTGCCGGGTAAATGTTCTCGCCGCCCGAGATGATCATGTCCTTGAGCCTGTCCGAGACGAAGACGAATCCGTCTGCGTCCTTGTAGCCCATGTCTCCGGACTTGAACCAGCCGCCGTCCTCATACGATTCGGCAGTGGCATCGGGCCGGTTCCAGTATTCGTGGATGACGTTGGGACCCTTGATCTGGATTTCCCCCACCCCGCCCTGCCCGGCAAGGCCGCCTGCGACGTCGGCGATCCGGACGTCGCTGAAGAAGTGCGGGAGCCCGGAAGAGCCCGCTTTGTCCCGGGACCTGGCGGCGGGCAGCGTGGTGGCTCCCGGCGCCGTCTCGGTCATTCCGTAGCCGTTGGAGAAGTGCAGTCCCCGCGCCTCGTACGCTTCGAGGACGCGCAGGGGTACCGCCGATCCGCCGCAGGTCAGCTTGTTGAGGGAGCCGAGGTCCGACGTCGCCCAGGCCGGATGCTCGCAGAGCATCTGGTAGGTGGTGGGCACCCCGCTGATGGTGGTGGCTCTGTGCTGCTCGATGAGCTCAAGGGTGCGTTGGGGATCGAACCTCGACTCCAGGACCACGGTCCCGCCCTTGAGAAGCGTAGGCAACACTCCCATGTCGAGCGACGCTACGTGGAACATCGGCGAGATCATGAGCGCAACATCGCTGGAAGAGAAATCGAAGTCGACAATCACGTTGATGCAGTTCCAAGTGATGTTGCCGTGGGTCAGCAATGCACCCTTGGGGCGTCCCGTGGTTCCGGATGTGTAAAGGATCATGGCCCCGTCATCGAGCCCGATTTCCTCGTCCAGATGCAGGGGCGCTCCCGAGGCGACGACGTCCTCATAGTCCTCCGCCGCCGTCGGGGTTTCGCTTCCGGAAGCGGCGCTACAGTCGCCCGGGAGGGAATCGCCGACGACGACGCGCCGGCTCACGAGGGTGCCTTCCGCGCCGCTGGCCGCAAGACCGTTGAGGCTCGCGGAGTGGATCAGCGCAACGGCACCGCAGTCCTCAAGCTGGAAATTGATCTCCGGCGGCGCCAATCGGGTGTTGAGGGGCACGAAGATCGCGCCGAGCTGCCCACAGGCAAAAAGCGTTTCCAGGAAAGCGGGATGGTTTTCCCCGAGATAGGCCACCCTGTCGCCCTTGGCAACGCCCCCGGCTTTGAGGGCGTTGGCGAGCCTGTCCGATCGTTCCGCAAATTCCTCATAGCTGAGTCGGCGGTCTCCGGAGATCAGTGCAACCTTGCTTCCGGACTTCGGGCGGCGGCGCTGCAGCCACGAACCGATGCCAAAATTCTCCATGACGATCCTTTCTGATTCCCAAGCTAGACCCTTCCCGGCCTCAAGGCCGGACGGTCTGCAAATCGTTGTTCTTCGGTTCCCGGGTCAACAGGATGAAGATGATGGAGACGACGGACATCGCAGCCAGATAGAAGACCACCGAGGCGGTGTTCTGGCCCGAATCCTTGAAGATCTGGGCCACGATTCCCGGCGTGAAGCCCGCACCGAGGAGCGTCGCGAGCTGGTAACCGAGCGAGGCTCCCGTATAGCGGGAAGTGGTGCCGAACTGCTCGGACACGAAGGCGGCCAGTGGCCCGAAGAGCGTTGAGTGGATCATCAGGCCGACCGTGAAGGCGACGAAGACAAGGAGGATGTTGTTTGAGGACAACAGCTGGAACATCGGGACCAGATAGGCGATGAAGAGTACGAGACCGCCGATCATCACAGGTCTCCGGCCGAACTTGTCCGAGAGCCTGCCGCCAAGGATCACGAAGGCGATGGAGATGAAAGAAGCGGCCGCGAAGGCATACAGCACGCCCTGGCGGTCGGCGCCTTTGGAGACCGCGAAGGTGACCGCGAACGTTGCCAGCACCACCTGGAGCGCAAAACCGGCGGCACCTGCGAGTATAGTGAAGATCAGGGTCTTGGGCCGGCGCAGCACCTGGAGGAGCGGGATGACGGGCTTCGTGGCGGCGCGGTTGTCCGCGGTCCTGGCCACTCTTTCCTGCTCTGCCGCCCTTTCCTGTTCGATGGCGGCTTGGAAGATGGGGCTCTCGGATACTTTCAGCCGGACGAACATGCCCACTGCGAGCAAGACAAACGAGAGCAGGAAGGGAACGCGCCAGCCCCAGGCAAGGAACTGGGAGTTTGGCAGGGCCGAGAAAGCGCCCATGATGAGGGTGCCGAGCACGGCGCCCGACGGCGCTCCCGCATTGACGAACGATGCCGCGAAGCCGCGTTTCCCCGATTCCGAATGCTCCAGAGCCATCAAGGCGGCTCCGCCCCACTCGCCGCCCACGGCGATGCCCTGGAAGACCCGGAGCACAACAAGCATCACGGCTCCCCACGGACCGGCCACCGAGGCGCCCGGGACCAGGCCGATCAGCGCGGAAGCCAAGCCCATAACCAACATGGAGACGATGAGCATTCCCTTTCGACCCAGTTTGTCGCCGAAATGCCCGAAGATGACCCCGCCCAGCGGACGGGCCACGTATCCTGCGGCGAAAGTTCCGTAGGCGGCCACGACGCCCACCCAGTCGTCCATTCCCGAGAAGAAGACCTTGGGGAAGACGACTGCTGCGGCTGTGGCATAGAGAAGGAAGTCGTAGTACTCGATGGTGCTGCCCAGGTAGCTGGAAGCAATGACGGTGCGTGCTTCCTTGCGCTTGGTAGCCGCGTCCATGGATTGAAGCTGCGATATTTGGGACATCGTTGTTCCTTAAAGCAGGGGTGGGGGAGTGCCGCAGAAGCGGGCTATTTGTAGAAACGGGCGAGGAATTCGGCCACGACTGCGGGGCGTTCCTGGCCTTCGATTTCGATGGTGTTGGACACCTTGATCTGGGCGCCGCCCTTGACCTCGGTGACTTCGGCGATGGTGGCTTGCATACGGATACGCGCGCCCACCTTGACCGGGGAGGTGAAACGGACCTTGTCCAGGCCATAGTTCACTTTCGTGGTCACGCCTTCGACGTCGAACAGCTCGCCCCAGAACGGGATGATGAGCGAGAGCGTGAGGAAGCCGTGAGCGATCGGGGCGCCGAACGGGCCGTCCTTGGCGCGTTCCGGATCGACGTGGATCCACTGCTCGTCTCCGGTCGCGTCCGCGAACTTGTTGATCTGTTCCTGGGTGATTTCGCGGTATTCGGTGACGCCGAGGTCTGTTCCGGCGAGGGTGAGCAATTTGTCGAAGTCGACGACGAGATTGGGCATTGTTGCCTCCTGGTGGTTGTGGTGGGTGAAGAGAGTGTGGGGTTATCGGGTGAAGGCGCTCTCGCCCGTGAGTGCGCGCCCGACGATCAGGGCGTTGATTTCGTGTGTTCCTTCGTAGGAGTAGACGGCTTCGGCGTCGGCGTGGAACCGGGCAACATCACTCTCGAGCGTGATTCCGTTGCCGCCTGCCAGCTCGCGGGCCAAGGCGACTGTTTCCCGCATGGCCAGGCAGCTTTGCATCTTGGCGAGCGCGGAGTCCTGGTCTCGGTAGACGCCGCGTGCCTGCTGTTCGGTCAGCCTGACCACGAGGGACAGGCTTGCCGTGAGGTTGCCAAGCATGCGGGCCAGCTTTTCCTGGACCAGCTGGAAGGAACCCAGCGGGCGGCCGAACTGTTGGCGCCCGCGGACGTAGCGGAGGGCTGCTTCGAAGGCGCCGGCCTGGATGCCGGTCGCGATCCAGGCGACATCAGAGCGCATGGCCCGGAGCATCGCCGCCACGTCCTTGAAGGAGTTCACGTTGTGCAGGCGCATGGATTCGGGGACCCGGACGCCGTCGAGCGTGATGTGGGCGTTTTGCATCATCCGCAAGGAGGTCTTCCGGTGGATCTTCTCCAAGTTCACCCCGGCTGCCTGGCGGTCCACGAGGAACGCCTTGACCTGTCCGTCCGCGACATCGCGGGCGAACACGGCCAGGACATCCGCCGTGGAGGCGCCCCCGATCCAGCGCTTCGCACCATGGAGCACCCAGTCATCGCCGTCGCGATCCGCGGTGGTGGAGAGTCCGCCGGCAATGTCCGAGCCGGATTCCGGTTCAGTCAGCGAGAAGACGCCCTTGAGCGAGAAATCGATCACACGCGGCATCCACTCGCGCTGCTGCTCCTCCGAGGCGCCCACCCGTATGGCGGTGCGGAAGAGGCCGGCTTGCGCCGTATACCACGTAGCCAGCGAAGCATCCGTGCGGGCGAGTTCGAAGATCCTGAAGCCTTGGTAGATGCCCCGGGCAGGAGCATTGTTTGTGCCCGAGGTACCCGTCAGTTCCGCCGGTTCCATCAGGTCCAGATCGATGAGCGGCCGGGCCAACTGGGAAGGGAACTCGCCGCGCTCCCAGTAGTCCGCCAACAGTGGCTTCGCTTCGCGGTCCAGAAAATCGCGCAAGCGGCCCAGGACCCTGCGCTCGTCCCCGGTGAGGAGGGACTCGGCGTCGTAGTAGTCGCAGATGTCGTAGAGGCGCTCCGCCGCCCCTGGCTCCACGTGGGTTTCCAGGCTCATGTCAGCCGTCCAATCCGAGTAGGCGCACGGCGTTGTCCTTGAGGATCTTGGGCCGGACTTCGTCCTTGAGCGGGAGCTCGGCGAAGGCGGCCAGCCACTTCTGCGGCGTGATGAGCGGGAAGTCCGTGCCGAAAAGGACCTTGTCCTGCAGCACCGAGTTGGACATGCGCACCAGTGACTCGGGGAAGTATTTGGGGGACCAGCCGGAGAGATCGATGAACACGTTGGATTTGTGCGTGGCGATGGAGTTGGCTTCATCCTGCCAGGGGACCGAGGGGTGGGCCATGATGATCTGCAGCCCGGGGAAGTCCGCGGCCACGGCGTCGAGCAGCAGCGGGTTGGAGTAGGCCAGCTTGATGCCGTAGCCTCCGGGCAGGCCGGCGCCCATGCCGTTCTGGCCGGTGTGGAAGATGGCCGGGAGGCCCAGCTCCTGCAGTGTTTCCCAGAGCGGATAGAACTGCTCGTTGGAGGGATCGAAGCCTTGCAGGCTCGGATGGAACTTGAAGCCCCGGGCGCCCAGGTCGATCGCCTGGTGCTTGGCGCCTTGGATGGCCTCGGCGCCGGTGCGTGGATCCACGCTGCCGAAGGGGATCAGAACGTCGTTGTTGCTGGCGGCTCCCGCGATCAGTTCGGGGATGCTGTTGGGCTCGTGCTTGAGCTGGGTGCGGGCGTCCACGGTGAAGACGACGGCGGCCATGTTCAGTTGCCGGTAGACCTCGGCGATCCGGTCCAGCGAGGGCGTGCGGTCCTCGGCCTTGAAGTACTTCGCGGAAGCTTCCGTCAGGGCCTGTGGCAGGGATTCGTGGCCGTGGCCGTCCACTTCGAGATGGACGTGCATGTCGATAGCGTCAAGTTTCGAGGCGTCGATGCCGAGTTCGTAGCGCTGGGGTGCGGCCATGTCAGCGGACCTGAGCCGCGGCGGCTTCGGGCTGCAGTTCCTCCGGGAGCGGCAGGAATTCCTCGCCGACGCTCTGGAGCTTGTCTCCGAACAACGGGCCGAAGTTCTCCACGAGGTCCTGGTAACCCCAACCGCCTTCACGGTATTCGGTGGCGGCGGCTTCGGGGTGGGTCCATAGCTGGAGGCGGTCTCCGCCAGCGCCGATGGTCTGGCCGGTAATGCCGGCCGCTTCGTCGGAGGCGAGGAAGGCAATGAGCCCGGAAACGTCGTCGGCCGTTCCAAAGCCGAGCTCGTGGCGGAAGAAGCGCGGCATGGCCTCGCCGCGCTCGTCTGCCTCCACCGCTTTCCGGAAGTACGGGATGGTCTTGGTCATTGCCGTCGCGGCCACGGGAATGACGGCGTTGGCAGTGACGCCGGCCTTCTTCATCTCCAGTGCCCAGGTCCGGACCATGCCCACGATTCCCGCCTTCGCTGCAGCGTAGTTTGTCTGGCCGAAGTTGCCGCGCTGCCCGGTCGGGGAGCCGATGGCGATGATGCGGCCGCCGATCCCGTTCTCCTTGAAGTAGCCGAATGCCTCGCGGGCGCACGTAAAGGTGCCGCGGAGGTGGACGTTGATGACCAGGTCGAAGTCTTCGTCTGTCATCTTCAGCAGGCTCTTGTCCCGCAGGATGCCGGCGTTGGTGACCAGGATGTCCAGGCGGCCAAATTCCGTGACGGCCGCCTCCACCAGCTGCTTCGCCGCTTCTGTGCTGCCTACGGGAGCGACGACGGCGACTGCCCGGCCGCCGTCGGCCTCGATGGTCCGGACCGCTTCGCCGGCCACCTCGGCGTCGACGTCGTTGATGACCACTGCCGCGCCCTGACGGGCGAGTTCCCGGGCGTAAGCCAGCCCCAGTCCCCGACCGCTTCCTGTGACAATCGCTACTTTTCCTGTCAGGCTCATCGCTGCTCCTTTGCTCGATACCCGTGCATCCAAGCCTTCGGCGTGGGATGCTGTTCTGTATCCATGAAAATACTTATAGTTGAAAATGTCAACGATTGATTTTGAAGATTATTGGAGTTTGTTATGACGATCGAGGCGCAGGACGAGCAACAGGCTGCCACGAAGGACCGGCTGGTCGCCGCTCCGATCAGCCAGGACGTGGGTTTCCTGCTGGCCAAGCTCCATGCAGGCGGATCGCTCGTGAACAACCGGGCGCTTGCTGAGTTCGACCTCAAGGAGCGCTCGTACTCAGTGCTGATCCTGGCCAACAGCGGCCTGGAGCCCACCCAGCGGGAGTTGGCGGACTTCCTCAGCCTTGACCCCAGCCAGATCGTCGCCTTGGTGGACGAGCTTGAAAAGCGGAAGCTCGTGGCCAGGGCGCCAGGCAAGCAGGACCGCCGGGCCAAGACGGTGACTGCGACGTCGAAGGGGAACCAGTTGCTTGCCCAAGCAGCCATTGCGGCCCGCCACGCGGAATCCGAAGTGCTGGCGGCGCTGGACGAGGGGGAAGCCGCCCAGCTCAAGGCACTGCTGCGGAAAGCGTTATGGGGCTAGGCATTGTGGGGTTAATTTCCCCATCATCAGCGGCGTGACAGAGTTCACCCACGGCGTAGGACAGAACGGACTAACCGAAGCAGCGTATTCGTTGATATAGACACCACCGGTTACAGGAGGTGCACGATGAGTACGTTGCCGGAACAAGTATTTCCCGAGGACATCCCTGACGCCCCGTCGGATGACGAAGCCTTGGACGCCTACTCGCGGACAGTGATGCACGTCGCAGAGACAGTCACGCCGCATGTTGCAGCATTGGAGATGAGCAGCGCCCGCAGAAACGGCCAGGTCAGGATCGGAAGTGGATCGGCCGTCGTGTTCACGGGGGACGGCTATATGCTGACCAACGCCCACGTAGTCTCGGGGCTCCGCTCCGGGCGGGCAATCTTCGCCGACGGAACCCATAGCGACGTCGAACTCGTCGGTGCGGATCCCTTGTCCGATCTCGCAATCGTCCGCGGGCACCACACACCGCCGCCGGCCACCTTGGGCAACGCGGAGTCGCTGCACGTCGGCCAATTGGTGATCGCCGTGGGTAACCCGCTGGGACTGGCAGGATCAGTGACCGCGGGCGTCGTCAGCGGCCTCGGACGCTCCATCCCGGTCAGGTCCGGCCGGCACAGCAGGGTCATCGAGGACGTCATCCAGACCGACGCAGCGTTGAACCCGGGCAATTCCGGGGGAGCCCTTGCCGACACCAAAGGGCGGATTGTGGGGATCAACACCGCCGTGGCCGGTTTGGGCCTCGGACTTGCAGTACCCATCAACACCACCACCCAACGGATCATCGCCGCCCTGCTGAAGGACGGCCGGGTCCGCCGGGCATACCTTGGCTTGGTGAGCACCCCTATTCCGTTGGACGCGAGTGCGGTGATCCGGACAGGCCAGAAGGAAGCGCTGCGGGTGGTGGAAGTCATCGCCGGATCTCCGGCGGAGCGGGCAGGCCTGCTCGCGGGCGATCTGGTCCTCAGCGCACAGTCGCGGGCCGTATCCAGTGCTGAGAGCCTTCAAAAACTCTTGTTTTCGCAGGCCATCGGTGAGCCGTTCTTCCTGACGGTCCTCCGGGACGGCAAAATCCACGCGATTGTCGCCGTGCCCAGCGAAATGACTGACGCGGATTCATGAGGAGCCGGGGTCACGACGGAACCATTCAGCTAAAAAGCCGGGGCCACGATGGCTCCGGCTTTTTGCTATTTCTTCCGCATCCTCAAATGGGCCACCGGATCCACGGCGGCGTCGGATTCGTGCTTGGCACGCTTCACTGCCCGTTTCTCCTTGATGGTCTTGATACTCTTTTTCGTCTCGTGCTGGTGCGGCGCTTTGTCAGGCATGTCATGCTCCCTAACTACGGATCTTCCCTGAAGATCCTGCAAAGAGGGTCCTGAAAGGCCCTCTCCTTGTAAGTTACGCCTGTTTCGGTTGAAAGCAACCGAACGCCCGAGCAACTAGGCTTCGGAAGCCGGGACGTCCACAATGCCCACGAACCGTGAGCCGATTCCTTCGTACTCGCTGCGGACCTCTCCGGGCAGGATTCCGGGAACCTCGCTGTTCCGGTGGTGGCCGCAGAAAACGTAGGTGAACTCCGGCCACCATTTCTTGGGACGGGCAGCCTCGGTGTAGCCGCAGACGACGCAGCTCAGGTGCACCCACACAGGACGCTTGCCGGTGCGGTTGGCGCGGGATTGGACGAGCCACTGCGGTGGATTGTCTTGCAGCTCGCTCAACTCGGCTTTTGAAAGCCTGGCGGGGATGCCGTGGCGTTGGGCCATTTCCATCGAAATATCAAGGGCCAGTGCGGCGTCACGTCTGCTAATCACCATTCAACGATACGGGAATTTCGCCGTGGCAGGATCGGGCAGGAATCCGGACGGGAGCGGACGAGCAGGCGTAGGCTGTGCTCATGACCGACGCAGCGGCCCTGCTGCCAAGCACTCCGCTCCAAAAGCGGGTCCTTGTTGTGGCTATTGTGGCTTCCTTCATCGCCATTTTGGATGGCTTCGTGGTGAACCTCGCGCTCCCCGCGATTGGCCGCGAACTGGGTGGTGGACTTGTTATCCAGCAATGGGTGGTGGATGCCTACCTTTTGACCCTGGGTGCGCTGATCCTGGTCGCCGGATCCCTCTCCGACCACTTCGGCCGCGCCCGCATCCTCGAATGGGGACTCGCCGGCTTCACCCTCACCTCCGTCACGTGCGGTCTCGCCTGGAACGGGGAGGTGCTGGTGGTATCGCGGGCCCTGCAAGGGATCGCCGGTGCCCTGCTTGTCCCGAGTTCGCTGGCCATGATCGTCACGTTCTTCTCCGGGCCCGCGCAGTCCAAAGCCATCGGCCAATGGTCCGGCTGGACCAGCGCGGCTGCCATCGTCGCCCCGCTGATCGGCGGCGCATCGGTCGACCTGCTGTCCTGGCGCGTCATCTTCTTTATCAATGTGATTCCGGCCGTCGCCGTCTGGCCGATCCTCGCCGGGCTGCGGAAGTCCGATGCCGCCACGGACACAAGCAAGAAGATCGACTACCTTGGCGCGTTCCTGGCCATGGTGGGACTCGGTGGCCCGGTCTACGCTTTCATCGAACAAGGGCGCATGGGCTGGAGCAACATGGTGGTCTGGATGCCGCTCGCCGTCGGAGCCGTTGGCCTGGTCCTCTTCCTGATCCACGAAGCCAGGACCCCGGAACCAATGCTGCCCCTACGGCTCTTCGGCATCCGTAATTTCGGTTGGGGAAACATCGCCACGCTGGCCATTTACGGCGCCCTGTCCCTCGGCTTCTTCGCCGTAGGCATCTACTTGCAGCAAGTGGGAGGGATGAAAGCGACTACTGCGGGCATCGCGTTGCTCCCCGCGACGGTCCTCCTGATGCTCACGGCCTCATTCTTCGGCGGACTCGCGGGCAAGTACGGTCCGCGGTGGTTCATGACGGCCGGGCCGTTCATCTGCGGAATCGGTTTTCTCATGACCTTGGCCGTCCAGGAGCCCTTGAACTACTGGACGCAAGTGCTGCCCGGGCAGATCGTCTTCGGGATCGGCCTCAGCACCTTGGTGGCGCCCCTCACCGCCGCTATCCTCGGCGCGGTGCCCACCGAAGAGGCAGGGATCGGCTCCGCAGTGAACAACGCCGTGGCCCGCATCGCGGGCTTGATCTGCATCGCATTTGCCGGACTCATCATCGGCCCGGTCTTCAGCCGCCAGGGTCTCATGAATGCCGTGGTGGTCACCGCCGTGCTGTTCTTCCTCGGGGCGGCGGCATCCGCCGTCGGGATCCGGAACCCGGTGCTGGGCCCTGCGGTGATGGACTCTCCGGAAGGTCCAGCGCCCGACGACGGCGGGACGGCTGCCCAGCGCGCCTGAACAGTACTTTCCAAGACACCGGCTTTCCAGTCACAGCTTCGTCAGCGTTCCGCGAGGACGCAGCCTTCGTGGATGGTGTCCGTGGCTACCCACAACGCCGAAGTGACCTCATCAGCGAGATCGTAGTCGCGGCTGCCCGGACCTTTTCCGATCCGGACCACCAGCGCACCGCCGAACGGTTTGCGGCCAATCACCTGGACGCGGGCATCAAGGTCGATTTCCTCGGCGGACAGGTAGCGCAGCAGCTCCGGGTTTTCGTCGCTGATCCGGGTGATCTTCCCGGAATGGCCGTCGTCGAGCTCGATCATCCGGTGCGCATGCGGCAGGCTCACCGAACCGTCCGCAGCGGGGATGGGGTCACCATGGGGATCGCGTCCGGGGTTGCCCAGCTTGGCGGCCATGCGATCGATGAACGTGTCCGAGACAGCGTGCTCGAGCATCTCGGCCTCGTCGTGGACTTCATCCCAGCTGTAGCCCAGCTCCCTCACGAGGTAGGTCTCGATCAGGCGGTGCCGGCGGACCATGCCCAGGGCAAGCTGCATTCCCTGGGGGGTCAAGGTAATGGCGCTGTAGGGCTGGTGGTCCACCAGGCCTTGGTCCTTGAGCTTGCGGACCATCTCCGAGACGGAGGAATTGGCGACACCGAGCCGCTGCGCGAGCTGTGAGGACGTGATGGGTTTGTCCTGCCACTCCGTGAAGGAGTAGATGACCTTGACGTAGTCCTCGATCGAGGAGGAGGGCGCACTGGTCTTCACGGTTCCAAGCCTATCGTGAACCGGCCGAATCAGACTTTCCGAGCCCGCCAGCTCTGGGTGAGATAGGGCAACGGGATGACCTCGCCCTCAGCGTGCCCGAGATGTTCGAAGAGGTACCACTGAAGATTGCCCATGACCTTGGCCCGGGTGGCGCGATTCGCCCTCAGATAGTAGCTGCGCGACTTCACGAGTTCGAGGATGTCGGCCGGAGTCACGGGATCCTCCCAACGCGTCAGGTGACTTTCGAGGCCGGCGAACTCCAGGCCCACCACAGGCCGGAAGTCCGGTTTGTGGACATCGCCGGCATGCATGATGCGGGACAAGCGATGGACCCAGGGCACTGAAGTGTCCAGTTGGTTCCAGATCAAGCCGAAGACGCCCTGGGGTCGAAGGATCCGGGCGATCTCGGTGCTGGCGGCGAGGGGATCGCACCAGTGCCAGGCCTGGGCAACGCTGACGACGTCGAATGCTGAGTCCGCCAGTCCAGTTGCCTCGGCCGTGCCCTTCAGGGCGACCACTTGTGGATGCGTTTTGCGCAGTTGGATGAGCATGTCCGTGGAAGGGTCCACTGCGGACACAGCCAGCCCGCGCTCGACGAGGAGCGACGTGAACTTTCCGGTGCCGGCGCCGATGTCTGCCGCGTCCCGCGCACCTTCAGGCAGCAGCCAGTCTGCCGAATCCGCAGGGTAGCCGGGCCGGACACGGTCATAGTGTTCTCCGCCGTCCTGGAAACTCCGGCCGAGTTCAAGGCGCCGCTCCTCATAAAGCTTGGGGCCGGCTGACGTGCCTTTGGGTCGCGGGGCCACGCAGGAACTCCTTCGTAGGACAGGAAAAATACCCTACGAATCTACCGCAATCAGTCGGTGCTGCAGGGAGCGGCGCCCGCGGTCCCGGGAGTGTTGGGAGCCCACTCCGGGTAGCTTCGGTGGTCGTTCGCCGGGACCCACCGGCCGGCATCCACCACGTAGTCCCAGCCGAGGCCATTGCTCTTGAGCGCTTGGATGCCCGCGATGAGCCGGGTGGCGTCTTCCAAGCGCGAGCCCACGCCGAAACTGGCTCGAAGGGATCCGGAGGGAAGGCCGAGGCGCTTGAGCAGCGGGTGGGCGCAAAAGCGTCCGTCGCGCAGGCCAATGCCGTGCTCGGCCGCAAGGTAGGCAGCCACCAGTCCGGCGTCGTAGCCCTGGAGCGAGAAGTTCACGACGCCGATGGTGTCCTGGGGATCGGTGTCGCTGAAGATCTGGTGCACGGTCACGCCGTCGATCTCCTTGAGGCCCTCGACCAGATGCGAGCGGATAGCGGCCTCGTGGGCGTGCCATTCATCGTGGTCGAGGCTGGCAATCACTTGTGTGGCCCGTGCGAGGGTGGCAGCGCCGAGCACGTTCGGGGAGCCGCCTTCGTGCCTGGCCGGTCCCGTGGCCCAGCTGACAGAGTCAAGGCGCGCCTCGCGGACGGCTCCGCCTCCGGCAAGGTGCGGTGTGCCGGCGTCGAGCCAATCGGGGCGGCCCACCAGGACACCGGCGCCGAACGGTGCATAGAGCTTGTGCCCCGAGAAAACCAAGTAGTCGACATCCGCGGCGGCGATATCGATGCGGCGGTGCGGGGCGAGCTGGGCCGCGTCCACCACAATCCGCGCCCCGAATTCGTGGGCCAAGGCAGCGAGGTCCTTGATGGGCAGGATTTCGCCGGTCACGTTCGACGCGCCGGTGACAGCCAGGAGGCTGACGCCCCCGTGGGAGAGCGCCGTGCGGACATTGGACACGGTCTCGGACAACGTTCCCGCGGCAACGATGCTGCGGTGGGGGACGCCTTGCCACGGCAGGAGATTGGCGTGGTGCTCAATGTCCAGGTAAAGGACTTCGCCAAGGTGCCGACCGTCCTCAACCGGCAAGCAGCCGGCCAGCAGATTGAGGGAATCGGTGGTGTTGCGAGTGAAAATGACCGAATCGTCCGGCCGCCCGCCAACGAAGTCACGGACGATGTTGCGGGCGTTTTCGTAGACCGAGGTGCTGATCTGGGAGGCATAGCCTGCGCCGCGGTGGACGCTCGCGTAGTACGGCAGGATCTCGTTGAGGTACGCGGAAACCACGGTCAGGGCAGGTGCGGACGCGCCGTAGTCGAGGTTGGCGTAGCGGATGTGGCCGCCCTGGATCAAGGGTGCCTGCAACTCCGCGCCGGTGACCGCGGCCAGTGGGCGGGATGCCCGGGGGAGGGCTTCACCGCGCTGCTGTGCGGATTCGTTGTGCTGCGAAAGAGCCGGGGAAGTAAATGTCGCTGTGCTCATGGGACCTCACTCAAGAGGGACCCCTGCGTACAGGGGGTCCGCGCTTGCCGCATCCGTTCCGGACCGGCCGGGTCGTCACCCGGGGCACCCCGCCGCGATGGAGGGTTGCCGGCCAGCAAACCGGGGTTTCGCGCTGGCACTCGTGACCTGTAAAGAGCGTAGGACACCGGCAAGGCTGGTTCCAACGTGACCCGGATTGTTAAGCGGATTATTACACCGCCGGATAACTGTGCGTTCTGCCGAAGAAAAAGCAGCGGACGCCCCCAAAAAGGGGCGTCCGCCGTCGTTTGTTCAGTGAAGAGAGAGGACTAGAGGAGGTCGTCGAGCTCGGGGTTGAGCCTCTTGAGGACCTCCGAGTGCAGGATCGAGTTGGTAGCGACGGCGTTTCCGCCGAAGGGACCATCCGCGCCGTCGAGGGACGTGAAGCGTCCGCCGGCTTCCGTCACGATCGGAACCAAGGCCGCCATGTCGTAGACCTGGAGTTCCGGCTCCGCGGCGATGTCCACGGCGCCCTCGGCCACGAGGCAGTAGGACCAGAAATCACCGTACGCACGGCTGCGCCAGACATCGTTCTCGAGGCCCAGGAAGCTGTCCAGCGAACCATGCTGCTTCCACTCGGACAGCTCGGAGTAGGAAAGCGAGGCGTCTTCAAGCCGCGACACGTTGGAAACCTTCAGCCGGGTGGCTGCGGCCAGGGATCGGCCCATGTAGGCGCCCGAGCCCTTGGCCGCCCACCAACGCTTGCCGAGCGCCGGAGCGCTCACGAGCCCCACTACTACCTCGCCCTCGTCCACGAGGGCGATCAACGTAGCCCAGACGGGCACGCCGCGCACGAAGTTCTTGGTCCCGTCGATGGGATCGATGATCCAACGCCTTGAGCCGTGGCCCGTGCTGCCGAATTCTTCCCCGAGGACGGCGTCGCGGGGGCGGGAACGGGAGAGCTGCCCGCGGATAGCTTCCTCGGCGGCTTTGTCGGCATCGGTGACGGGGCTCAGGTCGGGTTTGGTCTCGACCTGGAGGTCCAGTGCCTTGAACCGCTCCATTGTCAGGGAATCGACGGAGTCGGCCAGGACGTGTGCCAGCCGCAGGTCGTCGTTGTAGCTCGAATCGGGTTGGGTCATGGTTCCAAACTACCGTCTATTCGCCGGTGAGCCGGGGAGGTAGGACGGCAAGCGCGCAGGTAGTTGACCGTGCTGTTAATTGACCGGGCTATTAATTGACAGTGCCCAGTTCCTTCGCCTCTTGGGCTTCCATGCGCGGGTCCGCGCCGAGGAGCCGGCGCAACGACGCCAAGCGGGCCGGGCCTGCCTCGCCGGCGTGGCCGTCAGCGACCCAGGAATCCAGTCCGCAGCGAACCGCGGAGGCATCGTGCTTGCAGCCTCGCTCGCACATTTCCGTTCCAGGTTCCAGATCCGGGAAGGCATGCAGGATGCGGTCCGGGTTCACGTGGGCGAGGCCGAAGGAACGGATGCCGGGCGTATCGATGATCCAGCTGCCGCCGGGGGCGTCACTGAGCTTTAGTGCAAGCGCTGAGGACGAGGTATGGCGGCCCCGGCCCGTCACGGCGTTGACCCCGCCCGTGGCGCGTTCGGCGCCGGTGAGGGCATTCACCATGGTGGACTTCCCGACGCCGGAATGGCCCAGGAGCACGGTGACCTTGCCGTCGAGGTAGTCCCGCAATTGGCCGACGGCGTCGCCGTCGAGGCGGGCGGACAAGCCGTCGTCGGAACGGGCGTCGATGCCGGAAGCCCCTGCGTCGGCCGTCCGGCTGATGATGATGGGGAAACCCAGGCTCACATAGTTGGCAAGGAGTTCCGTCGGATCCTTGACGTCCGCTTTGGTAACGAGCAGCAGCGGCTCGATTCCGGCGTCGTACGCTGCCACCAAGGCGCGGTCGATGAATCCGGTGCGCGGCTCCGGGTTGGCGGCCGCAACCACCACCACGAGCTGGTCGGCGTTGGCGACGACGGCCCGTTCGATCGGATCCGTGTCATCGGCACTCCGCCGCAGGAGGGTCTTGCGCTCCTCGACGCGCACGAGGCGGGCGAGGGTGTCCGGGGCTCCGGACACATCGCCGACGAGGGCCACGAAGTCTCCGGGAACCACGGGGGAGCGCCTCAGCTCCCGGGCACGGGCGGCAATGACGATGCGCTCATTGTCCGAGCTTTCGCCCACTATCGCGGTGTAGCGGCCGCGGTCGACTGTGATGATGCGCCCGATCACGGCGTCGTCGTGGCTGGGGCGGTCCTTCGTGCGGGGGCGTGTGCCCTTCTTGTTGGGGCGGATCCGGACGTCGGACTCGTCCCAGGAGCTTGCGTCGCGAGCCATCGTTAGTTGCTTGTCTCCGTTGAGCCGGTGCCCGCGACCGCTTGGCCGGCACTGAGCATCGATGCCCAGATTTGCGGAAATTCGGGCATGGTCTTGGAAGTCGTCGCGATGTCTTCAACCTGGACACCCTCGACGGCGAGCCCCAGGATGGCCCCCGCGGTAGCCATGCGGTGGTCGGCGTAGCTGTGCACGACGCCGGCGTGCAGCACCGCGGGCCGGATCACCAAGCCGTCGCTGGTTTCCTCGGCGTCGCCGCCGAGCCGGTTGATTTCCGCGACCAGCGCAGCAAGCCTGTCCGTTTCGTGTCCACGTAAATGCGCGATGCCAGTGAGGCGGGAAGGGCTGGTTGCCAGGGCGCACAATGCCGCCACCGTAGGGGCGAGTTCGCTGGTTTCGTCGAAGTCGGCGCCCAGGATCTCCGGTCCGCCGGTGACTGTCAGTGTGCCATTGTCCAGCGTGACCGTGGCACCCATGGTGGCGAGGATGTCCCGCCAGAGATCCCCGACTTGCGTGGTGTTGGCCGGCCAGTTGGGGATCCGGATAGTTCCCTTCGTCGCCAGCGCCGCGGCGAGGAAGGGACCCGCGTTGGAGAGATCCTGCTCGATCCTTTCGTCGAATGCCTGGATCGTACCGGGGGCGACGCGCCAATGGTTCGGCACGGAGTCATCCACCTGCACCCCGACGCCCCGGAGGACCGAGACGGTCATGTTGATGTGGTCGAGGCTCGGCACGGGCTTGCCGACATGCTCCAGGTGAAGGCCCTCATCGAAGCGTGCACCGACCAGCAACAGGGCGGAGACGAACTGCGACGAAGCGCTCGCATCGATCACCAAGTGGCCACCGCGGACAGAGCCGGTGCCGGAAACCTTGAACGGCAGGGAGCTCGCCGTGTGCCCGTCCAATGCGCTGACTTCCACTCCGAGTGTCCGGAGGGCTTCGATGATGGTGCCCATGGGACGTTGGCGTGCGTGCGGATCGCCGTCGAACACGGACGCGCCGTTGCGGAGGGCCGCGAGCGGCGGCACAAACCGCATGACCGTGCCGGCCAGGCCACAGTCGATGGCGGTCTCCGATGCGGCAGCCGCCGGGTCGATAGGGGTGACTTCGAGATCCGGGCCGTAGTGTCCATCACCGGGAACCTCGGTAATGCTGGCGCCAAGCCGGCGCAGGGCCTCGACCATCAGGGCGGAATCGCGCGAATGCAAGGGTGCCCGGAGCCTGCTTGGGCCGTTGGCCAGTGCCGCCAGGACCAGATAGCGGTTGGTCAGGGACTTCGAACCAGGAACCGTGACCGTGGCATCCACAGGGTGGCTGGCGAAGGGTGCCGGCCACAGGGGGAGTGCGGAGGTGGTGGTGCTCCCTGAATCGTCTGTCTGCGTGGCGGGGGTTCCTGGCATGCTTCCTTATGCTCCAACTGCGTTGTCTACGGCCTTGCGGACGGCCCGGTCTGTCTTCTTGAACTGCTTGCCCGTGGCCTTCTTCGCGTCCATGGCGAGGTGTTCGGCACGCCACGCGAGGCTCGGTTTGCCCGCGGTATCGACAGCGGCAAGGAAAACGCCACCCGTCAGCGAAATGTTCTTAAGCAACTGGGCGCGGCGGGCGAGCCGGCCTTCCTTGGTGCTGATGTCGGCAGAACGCCACTCAACAAAGGTATTCAGGATCGAGATGCCGGCAAGCAGGCTTGCCGAGAACCGGGAACATTTGCCGAGGGCCAGCAAGGCGCCGGCCCCCACTTGCGCGCCGCCGATGACTCGCGCCAGCACCTTCTCGTCCGCCGGGAAAGGCAGTGACTCCGAAGCGCGGCGGAGCAGCGGAGAGAGCTGTTTGGCAGTGTCATCCGCGTTCTTGAGCTTGTCCAGCCCTGCGACGACAAAACTGGAAGCCAACATTGGCCTGGCGAGAAAACGGACGAGGGACATGTTTTGCCTCCTGGATGGCTTGCCACGGTGTTCAGGTGGTGCTGCGTTCAAGTGGTGCGGTGTTCACGGGGTGCAGTCGGATCTAGTCTTGCATCTTTGCGGAATATTTGCCCGGAGCCTGCCGTTGTCACAAGAAGGTGCGGTATGGGCTGGACCTTGGATTGTGGCGCGTGCGTTGTGCCGCGCGGTCATGTCGTTTGAGTGGAGATGGTTTTTTGGCCTTGGTTAAGGACCGCGAGGGACACTTGGCGCTTGGGCGGGAGCTGCCAGGGGACTCCCGGAGGGTGACAGTAGACTTGGATGCAATGAGCACCATGGATCCGGCCGCAGCGGCCATGTACAAAGCAGCGACCGAAGTCACGGACGCAACGTCCGACGGCGGCGCAACTGTTGATGCCGACGTCGAGATTGCAGTGGACTTCGCAACCGAGACCCCCGAGCAACGGAGGGCGCGCTTCGAACGCGACGCCATGCAGTATGTCGACCAGCTCTATTCGGCCGCCATGCGCATGGCCAGGAATCCGTCCGACGCCGAGGACCTGGTCCAGGAGGCCTACACCAAGGCCTTCTCCGCCTTCCACCAGTACAAACCGGGTACCAACCTCAAGGCGTGGCTGTACCGCATCCTGACCAACACGTACATCAACCTTTACCGGAAGCGGCAGCGCGAACCGTTGCAGTCGAATTCGGACAGCATCGAAGACTGGCAGCTGGCGCGGGCGGAATCCCATACGTCCGCGGGGCTGCGCTCTGCGGAGGCGGAGGCACTGGATCATTTGCCGGACTCGGACGTGAAGAGCGCCCTGCAGTCCATTCCGGAGGAATTCCGGCTCGCGGTGTACTTCGCTGACGTCGAAGGCTTCGCATACAAAGAAATATCAGACATCATGAATACCCCGATCGGGACGGTCATGTCCCGGCTTCATCGCGGCAGGAAAATGTTGCGCGATCTGCTGGCGGACTATGCCGCAGAACGGGGAATCAGCGCCGGCGCGGAAGAAAAGGTCTTGGCCGTGGGCGCGGCCACAAGCAAAAAACAGGAGAAAAGGAAATGAGCTGCCAAGGATTGGGTGACTGCGACGATGCTCGGATGCAGCGTATCTACGAGTACCTCGATGGTGCGTTGACCCGCGAAGACATCGCAGAGATCAAAGTGCATCTGGAAGACTGCCCGGAGTGCACCGAGCAATACGACCTTGAGTGCGTCATTCGCACCGTGGTCAAGCGCTCCTGTACGGAAGCGGCTCCTGAGAATCTCAAGAACTCGATCCTGGACAGGATCCACGCTATGAAGTCCGTGGACGTCTAAGAGCTGGAACGGCAAGGGCCCCGGAAACCTGATGGTTTCCGGGGCCCTCCGCATTAAGTCTTACGCTAAGCCGCTGGCTTAGGTGTTGGGACGCTTGCCGTGGTTTGCGCCGCCGCGCTTACGGTCACGACGCTTACGTGCACGCTTGCTCATAGCTGGCCTCCTTAGATTCTTGATACTCAATAAAGCTGCCCTCCAGTCTCCCACATCCCGGGGCCGCCCCGCGAACCGTGCCGGCCAGCCCCGCGGGGAATTGTGGAGTCAGCCCCGCAGGGAATTCCGGATGGAGATCCTGGCCTGGTCCAGGACCGTTCGCACGGTTTCAAGGGCGATCGGAGTCAGGGCCTTCGAGCCGGCGTGCTGTCGCAGCTCCACGCGGATGTCATCGCGGAAGGACTGGACCATCATCTCGGCCTCCTTCAGGATGCGGTGTCCCTCCGGCGAGTAGCTTCCAGCCCACGACTGGAATTCCGCGGACTTCGCATTGGCTCGTGCGGCTTCGGCGGTTGCGGCCAGGTCTGCGCGCAAGCCACGCATGTTGCTGCGGATGTCGTCGCGGAGATTGTCGGCCAACCGCCGCACGGAGGCGGAGATGTTGTCCTCGACGTCGGCCAGTTCCTGCCGCCGGCTGTTGAGCTCCGCCAGTCCGGCCGCGGTGATGGAGTAGTTGGTGCGGCGCCCGTCGCTGCTGGTGGCTACCAGTCCTTCTTCCTCGAGTTTGCCAAGGCGCGGGTAGATGGTTCCGGCACTGGGGGAGTAGGTCCCGCCGAAGCGTTCGCCGAGGGCCTTGATGAGCTCGTACCCGTGCTTGGGGCCCGATTCCAGGAGCGCCAGCAGATAGAGCCGGAGGGCTCCGTGGGCAAAGACGGGCGGCATCAGACTTCCTCTTCTCCGGGGACTGAGTGCGTTGTTCCGGTTGTTGGCGCACTGCCATGGATGATGGAGGTCTTTCCGGACACGGAATTGGTACGCGCCACCATGAGCCGCTCGTCGGGGCCAACGATGGTCTGGACCCTGCCGCCGGACTGGGCGTAGAGCTGGTCATCGATCATCACGGTGCCACTGGCCGTTTTGGCCACGATGTCCACGCCCACATCATGCGGCAGGCGGATGGTGAGGTCGCCTGAAACGGAATTGGCTCCGAAATCCTGGGTGTAGCCGTGCAGGTCGAAGCTGAGGTCCCCGCTGACAGTATTGGCCCGGATGTTCTTGAAGCGGCCCGAAGCCGTGACTTCGCCCGAGACGCTCTTGGCGGTCATGACGCCGTCGTGGTTGCGGGCGATGACTTCGCCACTGACGGTGTTGACGTGAAGCTCGCCCCGCGTGCCGTCCGCGAGGACTGACCCGGACACCGTGTTGAGGCGGATATGACCAGTGACGCCCGACACCATGCCGTCACCCCCCACGGTTCCTGCTTCGACGTCGACGCCGGCAGGCAACGCAATGCTGATGACGATCGTGTTGGTACTGGTGTTGTTGACGGTCCCCATGAGGTTGCGGAACCAACCTTGTGGGCCGTGCAACTGGTGGCGGACTTCGAGCCGGCCATCAACGAGGCTGACGCTCAGTGGATCGCCGCCGATTTCCGAGACTTCGATCCTGGTGATTGCTTCGTCGTGCGTGACGACGTCGAAGCGGCCCTTGACGATCCCCAGCTTGAGAGAGCGGACGCCGTCGACGTCGATGGTCTGCGGACCGGTAACGGTCCAGTTTTCTTCTAACATGACCCCTCCATTGCTGCGTTACATCTATTGCGATATATCGCGTTGATGTATTCACGATATATCGCGACATTGACGTTGGCAATGGGTCTCGCAGGGGGAAGGGCCGTCTCTTGCCCGGCTATTCCGGCTGGGCGATCCTCAGCCACTGGAACCAGCCGCGGTGCAACACGAGCCAGGCCATGAGCCCATAGCCCGACTGGCCCGGGGTGCCGCCATTCGCAGCGAGGTCCGTGCGCCATTGTTCGTGGTTGAGCAAGGGTGAGAACGTGTCGACGTACTGGTGGTTGCGGCGGGTGGTGACATCTGCAAATGCGGCGTTGAGATCCGCGATCCGGCGGTTCTTGGCCGGGTCCAGCGTGGGCGGAGGACCGACGACGAAAACTTCGATGTTGCTTTGGGACGCCCCGTCCAGGATGTTGGCCAGATTGAGGCGGCTGCGTGCTGTGGAGACACCGAACTCAATGTCGCGGCCGGACAGGCCGATCACCAGGCGGTTTTCGTGGACGTTGCTGAAGCGTCTCCCGGCTTCGTCGAGCCAGCGCGCCGCGAGGCCTTCTGTGCCCTCCATGGGGCAGGGAAGAGAGTAGCTCTCCACAAGAACGGAGTCCTGGGGAGTCCGCGCAAGAACCCTTCCGAGCCAGCCCAAGGCCCTGGGGTCACCGAGCCCGGCGAGTAGTTCATCACCAACAGCTGCGATGCGCAGCTTCCTGTCTTCCACAGTTACCTCTTCACCAAACGTTGCGGTCCTTGCATTGTGCCCGGCCGGGCGGACTGATCACCGGGCACGTGTTCCATTAAACAGAACTGCCCGGCTGGAAGCGGGTATTGAACCTCCAGCCGGGCAGCCGCCGTCCTACTTGCGTTCGAATGCCTGCTTGAGCAACGTGGCCTGTTCGGCGCTGTGGCGCTTCATGGAACCGGCTGCCGTGGAAGCCGATGCCGGACGCGAAACGAGGCGGACCTTGCGGTCCAGTGCCTGCGGCAGGTTCAAGCCGATGAACGGCCACGGACCCTGGTTGGCGGGTTCGTCCTGCGCCCAGACGATGTCGGCGTTCGGGTACTTGGCCAGTTCCGCCTCGATCTGGGCCTGGGGCAGCGGGTACAGCTGCTCCAGGCGGATGATTGCCGTCGAGGTGTCGCCGGTCTTCTGGCGGTTCGACAGGAGATCGTAGTAGAGGCGGCCGGAAACCAGGATCACGCGGTCAACGCTCTGGGCCTGAAGGGGCTCGTGTTCGCCGATGACCGGCTTGAAGCCGCCCGTGGTGAAGTCCTCCACCGCGGAAGCCGCACCCTTGAGGCGCAAAAGCTGCTTCGGGGTGAAGACGATGAGCGGCTTGCGCGGACGGCTGTAGGCCTGTCGGCGCAACAAGTGGAAGTGCGAGGCAGCCGTGGTGGGGTTCGCCACGATCATGTTGTCTTCGGCACAAAGCTGCAGGAAGCGCTCGATGCGTGCGGACGAGTGGTCCGGTCCCTGGCCTTCGTAGCCGTGAGGCAGCATGAGCACGAGCGAGGAACGCTGGCCCCACTTCTGTTCAGCCGAGGAGATGAATTCGTCGATGATGGTCTGTGCGCCGTTGACGAAGTCACCGAACTGCGCTTCCCACAAGACCAGGGCGTCAGGGCGTTCCACGGAGTAGCCGTACTCGAAGCCCATTGCCGCGTATTCGGACAACAAGGAGTCGTAGATCCACAGCTTGGCCTGCTCGTCGCTCAGGTTGCCCAGCGGCATCCATTCGCTGCCGTTCGCGCGGTCGTGGAAGACGGCGTGACGCTGCACGAACGTGCCACGACGGGAGTCCTGGCCGGCGAGGCGGACCGGGACGCCTTCCATGACGAGCGAACCAAAGGCCGCGATCTCGCCGAAGCCCCAGTCGATGCCGCCTTCGCGGGACATCTGCTCGCGCTTCTCGAGGAGCTGCTTGAGCTTGGAGTGGACCGTGAAGCCTTCCGGAATATCGAGGTGCGCCTGGCCGATTCTCTGCAGCATTTCGGCTGAAATGGCGGTGGTGGCGGGCGCGTTGGTGCCGGAGTCCGCCTGCTGGGCGATGGGACGCTCGATGTCCGAAACCGCGGCGGAGTCCGCCGTGATGATCGGGATAGGCGAAGTCTGTGCGGCGTGGGTCTCCGCGAAGACGCGCTCGAGGCGTTCCTGGTAGTCGCGCAGCAACTGTTCGGCTTCGTCCTCGGTGATGTCGCCACGGCCGATGAGGGATTCCGTGTAGAGCTTGCGGACGGAGCGCTTGGCTTCGATCAGGTTGTACATGAGCGGCTGCGTCATCGAGGGGTCGTCGCCCTCATTGTGTCCACGGCGGCGGTAGCACACCATGTCCACGATGACGTCCTTGTGGAAGCGCTGACGGAACTCGTAGGCCAACTGTGCGATGCGCACCACGGCCTCGGGGTCGTCACCGTTCACGTGGAAGACCGGGGCCTGGATCATCTTGGCCACGTCGGTGGAGTAGGTCGAGGAACGCGACGACGACGGTGCGGTGGTGAAACCGACCTGGTTGTTCACGATGATGTGGATGGTTCCACCGGTACGGTAACCACGCAGCTGGGACAGGTTGAGCGTTTCCGCCACAACGCCCTGGCCGGCAAAGGCGGCGTCGCCGTGGACCATGATGGGCAACACGGGGAACGCCTCGCCCTGGTCCAGCCGGTCCTGCTTGGCCCGGACAATGCCTTCAAGCACGGAGTCAACCGCTTCAAGGTGGGACGGGTTGGCAGCGAGGTAGACCTTGGTCTCATTGCCGTTGTCCGAGGTGAACGTGCCTTCAGTGCCGAGGTGGTACTTGACGTCCCCCGAGCCCTGCACGGAGCGGGGGTCCTGCGTGCCTTCGAACTCGCGGAACACCTGTGCGTACGTCTTGCCCGCGATGTTGGTGAGCACGTTGAGGCGGCCGCGGTGGGCCATACCGATCGCGACTTCGTCGAGTCCGTCGTCGGCGGCGTCGGAAATGATGGTGTCCAGCAGCGGAATCAGGGATTCCCCGCCTTCGAGGGAGAAGCGCTTCTGGCCCACGAACTTGGTCTGCAGGAAGGTCTCGAAGGCCTCTGCTGCGTTGAGCTTGGAAACGATGCGCAGCTGCTCTTCGCGGCTCGGCTTGGAGTACGGGTGCTCCACCTGGTCCTGGAACCACTTGCGTTCTTCAGGCTCCTGGATGTGCATGTACTCAATGCCCGTGGTGCGGCAGTAAGCGTCGCGGAGGACGCCCAGGATGTCGCGGAACTTGAGCATCGGCTTGCCGCCGAATCCGCCGGTGGGCCACTCGCGGTCCAGGTCCCACAGGGTGAGGCCATACGTCAGCACGTCGAGGTCCGGGTGCTTGCGCTGGACATATTCGAGGGGGTTCGTGTCTGCCATGAGGTGGCCGCGGACCCGGTAGGAGTGGATCAACTGCTGGATGCGGGCAACCTTGTTGATCTCGTCAGCGGGGTCGACCTGGAGGTCGGGGCTCCAACGGACGGGCTCGTAGGGAATGCGGAGCGCTTCGAAGATCTCGTCGTAGAAGTTCTGGGCACCGAGGAGGAGCTGGTGGACGAGCTTGAGGAACTCGCCGCTTCCTGCGCCTTGGATGACGCGGTGGTCGTACGTGGACGTCAGTGTGAGGATCTTGCTGATGGCGTTCTGGGCGATGATCTTCTCGCTGGCGCCCTGCCACTCGGCCGGGTAATCGAGGGCTCCGACGCCGATGATGGCGGCCTGGCCCTTGGAGAGCCGGGGCACGGAGTGCACAGTACCGATGCCACCCGGGTTTGTCAGGGACACGGTGGTGCCCGCGTGGTCGTCCGCCGTGAGCTTGCCGTTGCGCGCACGCTTGATGAGGTCTTCGTAGGTGTGCCAGAACTCCGCGAAGTTCATGGTCTCGGCCTTCTTGATGTTGGGAACCATCAGGAGGCGCGTGCCATCGGGCTTGGGCATGTCAATGGCGATGCCGAAGTTGACGTGTGCGGGCTGCACGGCAACGGGCTTGCCATCTACTTCGTCGTAGTACACGTTCATCGACGGGAACTGGGACAGGGCGCGGACCACCGCGTAGCCGATGAGGTGGGTGAAGGAGACCTTGCCGCCACGGGCGCGGGCAAGGTTGGAATTGATGACAACCCGGTTGTCGATCAGGAGTTTGGCGGGAACGGCCCTGACGCTCGTGGCGGTAGGAACCTCAAGGCTCAAGACCATGTTGGACGCAATGGCCTTGGCCGGACCACGGAGGACGGAGACGACGTCCTCTTCCGGGGGAGTGGGAGCCTTGGTGCTCTTGGGAAGCTGGGCCGGGATCGGCTGGGACTGGCTGCCGTCGGATGGCTTCTGCGCGCCGTCCTTGGCGACAGTGGCCGGAGCCTTCTTGACCGGTGCTGCAGGAGCAGCCGGAGCAGGTGCGGGGGCGGCAGGGGTAGCGGCCGGGGCAACCACGGGCGCGACCGGCGTCATTGCCGTTGCTGCGGCCGGTGCCACGACAGGAATTTCTCGAGTGGGAGGGTTTGCAGGGGCTGCGGATGTTCCGTTGGAAGAAGTGCCGTCAGCGGTGTCGAAGGACTCGAAAAGCGGCCACCACTTGGCGTCGACCGAATTCTTGTCCTGCTGGTACCGCTCGTACAGTTCGTCAACGAGCCACTCGTTTCCGCCAAATTCCTCGGGTAGACGGTGGCTTGGCTGCTCTGGCACTTGAAATACGCCTCTTCCATGAGTGTTGATTTCCAGCTGGCCCGGGGAACTGCAGGGGGTGCAAAGGCGAGCCAGGGTCTGGGTCCCGCGAACTCAGACCCTAGCCAGTCTAGTGACGAGCGGCGGCTATCTGCCAATAGTGGTGATCTAAATCATGCCAATCGCTATATGCCTCGGCTTCCGCGCACTGAGGGGCTATTCTTTCCCGGGATTTTCCTGCCGTTTTTAGCGTCGCAGACCTCGACCCCGGCCGGTGAAGTCGCGTGAAGCCGCCCGGCGGCCGGACTGTAGACTTGAATTCTTATGGACAGTAATTCTAGGTGCCGGCCTGGGAGCTGCGGGGGAAGCCGTTCGGCAATCTCCGCGCAACGCACCCGCAGAGCCGGCAATGCCCGTACACATGCCCATCGAACCCCGGAGCTCCAGGCCGGCCGGTCGGCGGATTCTTCATCCGCTGCGTCCGACCAACCCCCGCCGGGTCAATCAGCCCTTAGTCTTCCTGGCGCCCTTTTCCAGCCGTTCGCACCATCCGGCGGCCTTTAATGGAGTGGCTTTTCCTTCTCGCCGGCGTACTCCTGATTCTGGGCACTGGCTTCTTTGTCGCGGTCGAGTTCTCGCTCGTCGCGCTCGACCAGTCAACAGTCCAAAGAGCGGTCGACGGCGGCGACCACGCTGCCGCGGCTTTGCTCAAATGCCTGAAGTCCCTTTCCACCCAGCTCTCAAGCTGCCAATTGGGGATCACCCTCACCACCTTGCTGACCGGCTTCGTCATGGAGCCATCCGTTGGCTCTCTCTTGCACGGACCGCTGCTCTGGGCAGGGCTGCCTGAGGCTGCTGCGCAGTCCTTGTCGCTCATCCTGGCCATGACCTTCGCCACCGTCTTGTCGATGCTGATCGGCGAACTTGTCCCGAAAAACATGGCCCTGGCCTTGGCATTTCCGTTGGGCCGGGCGTTGGCCCGGCCGCAACTGATGTTCACGGCCGTGTTCAAGCCCGCGATCGTTGTACTCAATGGCTTCTCGAACAAGGTGCTCAACCTTGTGGGACTCGAGGCCAAGGAAGAGATCTCGGGTGCCCGCTCGCCTTCTGAGCTGGCCTCCCTGGTGCGCCGTTCGGCGGAGCTGGGAACCCTCGACGCCGGGACGGCCAACTTTGTTGCCCGGACCCTGAACTTCTCGGCCCGCACGGCGGCCGACGTCATGACCCCGCGCATCCGCATGGAAACCATCGACGCCGATCAGCCGGTATCGGACATCATCGAAGCGGCCCGGCGGACCGGATATTCGCGCTTCCCGGTCATCGGCGAATCGGCCGATGACATCCGGGGCGTGGTGCACATCAAGAAAGCCGTGTCCGTCCCATCGGAACGCAGGAGCCGGCTGGAAGCCGGAGCCATTATGTCCGAGGTCCTGAGCGTTCCCGAGACCATCCACCTCGACGCCCTGCTTTTGGAACTCCGCGAGGGCAACCTGCAACTCGCCGTCGTGCTTGATGAGTACGGCGGAACCGCGGGTATCGCGACCCTTGAGGACCTGGTGGAGGAAATCGTCGGCGAAGTGGCGGATGAGCACGACAAGGTCCGGCCCGGATTGCTGCAGAGCGCCTCGGGGGACTGGTATTTCCCCGGGCTGTTGCGCCCGGACGAGGTCAGCGAACAGATCCCGGGCCTGACGGTTCCCGACGACCCCGCGTACGAAACGGTGGGCGGTTACGTCATGAGCCAACTTGGACGGATCGCGATGGTCGGCGACATCGTCGAGGCCGGCGGCGGCACTCTGGCCGTCACCCGAATGGACGGCCGCCGGATCGACCGCATTTGCTTCCGCCCCACGGCGCCCGACACCCACGATGACGGCGACGACGATAAAGGCGCTGCGGAAAGCGATTCGAGCGGATGGCAAAGCAGGAAGCAGGCCAGCAAGCGGTTGAATAAGGGCTCCGGCGGTTCGGCAGGCGATGCCGTTGGCAACCCCGTGGCCAAAACCAGCCGCAAAGGACGTGCCGCATGAGTGACTGGGCAGGAATCCTGTGGCTCGTGGTCCTGTTGATCGGCAACGCCTTCTTTGTCGGCGCCGAGTTTGCGGTGATGTCCGCGCGCCGCAGCCAGATTGAGCCTTTGGCCCAACGCGGGTCCAAGCGCGCGCAGACCACCCTGTATGCGATGGAACACGTCTCGCTGATGCTGGCGTGTGCCCAGCTTGGCATCACCGTGTGTTCCTTGCTGATTCTCCTCGTGGCCGAGCCTGCCATCCACCATTTGCTGGGGGCGCCGCTGGAGTCCGTAGGTGTCCCTGTTGAATTGGCAGACGTTATCGCGTTTGCGGTTGCCTTGCTGGCCGTAACGTTCCTGCATGTGACCTTTGGTGAGATGGTCCCCAAGAACATCTCTGTTTCGGTCGCAGACAAGGCGGCCTTGCTGCTGGCGCCGCCGTTGGTCCACGTCGCCCGTTTCGTGAAGCCTGTTATCTGGACCCTGAACTGGCTGGCCAACCGCATCCTTCGCCTGATGAAGATCGAGCCCAAGGACGAGGTGACCTCCTCCTTCACGCTCGAAGAAGTGCAGTCCATCGTGCAGGAATCGACCCGCCACGGGCTCGTGGACGACGACGCCGGCCTGTTGAGCGGCGCTTTGGAGTTTTCCGAGCACACCGCGGCGCACATCATGGTGCCGCTGGACAAACTCGTAACGCTCAAGCCCGGCTCCACGCCGCGGCAACTCGAGAAAGCGGTGAGCCGGACCGGTTTCTCCCGCTTCCCCGTGTTGGACGACGACGGCGAGTTGACCGGCTACCTGCACATCAAGGATGTGCTTTCCATCCCCGAGGAAGGACGCCGCTATCCGATCGCGGAAAGCCGGATCCGGTCCCTCGTGAACCTCGCACCCGAGGACGAGGTTGAAGATGCCATGGCCGTGATGCAGCGGACCGGCTCGCACCTGGGCCGCGTTGTGGGGACAGGCGGCGCGACCCTGGGCGTGTTGTTCCTGGAGGACGTTATCGAGCAGCTTGTGGGCGAGATCCGTGACGCCACCCAGGCCAGGGGAATCCGGCGGCTGGGCGGACCCGAGTCAGCGTAACCTCCTGCTGGCCCCAAGGGGCCGGCAGGAGCCGCCCGGAATTCTAAATAGGAATCATTCCCATTTGTGGGTACACTCGTTGAGTCCCCTGTTGTGTTTGATTCGGTAGATCCGAGGTTTCCCGTGCGCCGTACCGCCGCCCGTCCTTCCCTTGCCGCAGTGCCGGCCCTTGCCGCCTCCGTCGGCCTTGCCGTCCTGCTTGCCGCATGCGCGGCACCCGCCGCGACGGCGCCGTCGTCGTCCTCCGGAGTGATCGACGTGGTCGCTTCCACCAGCGTGTACGGCGACATCGCCAAGAGCGTCGGCGGTGACAAGGTGTCCGTCACGTCCATCATCAGCAAGACCAGCCAGGATCCGCACTCCTACGAGGCAAGCACCCAGGACAAGCTGGTCGTCTCCAAGGCCCAACTGGTGATCGACAATGGCGCGGGCTACGACGACTTCTTCAGCAAGCTCGCCGATGACAGCAAGGTGGCTGCGGACAAGACGATCACCGCCGTCAACGTTTCGGGGCTCCTCCCCGCGGCGACGAGCAGCGCATCTCCCGCAGCGGTGCCGGAAGGGTTCAACGAGCACGTCTGGTACAACTTCGACGCCATGGCGAAAGTGGCCGATGCTGTCGCTGCGAAGCTCGGAAGCCTGGACCCGGCCGATGCCAAGACCTTTACCGCCAACGCCGACAAGTTCAAGTCCTCGCTGACCGGACTCAGCGCCAAAGTCGCTGAAATCAAGTCATCCAAGGGTTCCGCTCCGGTCGCCATCACCGAGCCCGTCCCGGGCTACTTGCTTGAAGCTGCAGGCTTGGAGAACAAGACGCCCGAGGAATTCAGCCACGCCATTGAGGTCGGCTCGGACGTTCCGCCGGCAGCTGTCAAGGAAACGAGCGATCTGATTAGCTCGAAGTCCGTTCGCTTCCTGGCGTACAACGAGCAGACCGCCAGCGCCGAGACGGAAAAGCTGAAGGCCGAGGCAACCGCTGCCGGTGTTCCGGTTATCGGCTTCACCGAGACACTTCCCGAGGGCAAGGACTACGTCGCCTGGATGACGGACAATGTGGGCAACGTTGCTGCTGCCCTGAACAAGTAAACGGCGCCGGCAGTAGAACAGACGGGCCCCGCAATCGTCCTAAGATGTACAGGGCGGCTGCGGGGCCCTCTCTGTTCATCCAAGAGCAGGCCACCAGCGACGTCGCTTCGCGAACCCCATGGATCGAGGAATCTTTTTGACACCGGTAGTGAGCCTTCGCGGCGCGGGCCTCCAGTTTGGCCAACGGGCCCTCTGGAAGGACCTCGACCTGGACGTCCAGGCGGGTGAGTTCTTCGCTGTGCTCGGCCCCAACGGCAGCGGCAAGACCAGCTTCCTCAAAGTCCTCCTCGGTTTGCAGCAGCTTCACTCGGGGACGGTGGCTGTGGCTGGAAACCCCGTGCTACGTGGCAGCCGGAAGATTGGCTACATCCCGCAGCAGAAGTCCTTTGCGCCGGATACGCCCTTGCGAGCCAGGGACTTGGTTGCCCTCGGCGTCGACGGCCACCGCTGGGGCCTGCGGATCAAGGCCAAAGCCGTCAATGAGCGCGTCGACGCCCTGCTGGACTTGGTGGGGGCGAGTGACTACGCCCGCGTACCGCTTGGTCAATTGTCCGGCGGTGAGCAACAGCGGCTCCGTGTTGCGCAAGCCCTTGCCGCGGAGCCTGAACTCCTGCTCTGTGACGAACCGCTGCTGTCCTTGGACCTGCGCCACCAGCAGGCCGTGAGTTCCCTCATCAACCGGCAATGCCACGAGCGGAAGAGCGCCGTGGTGTTCGTGACCCACGAGATCAACCCGGTCATCGACTACGTAGACCGCGTCCTCTACCTTGCCGGCGGCAGGTTCCGGGTGGGAACACCGGAGGAGGTCATGACCACCGAGGTCCTGTCCGAGCTGTACAACAGCCGCGTTGATGTCATCCGCGCGAACGGCAGGATCGTCGTCGTCGGCCTTCCGGACGCGACTACCCACTACCACGATGACGCCCACGTGGGTGTGGAGGAAGGTCACTAAATGGATCTCGGCAGCATCCTGCACACCATCTTCAACTTTGAAAACTATGGCGAACTGTTGGCGCTGGTCCAGAATTCCATCTGGGCCGGTGCAGTCCTCGGCCTGCTCGGCGGACTCATTGGCACCTTTGTCATGAAGCGGGACCTCGCTTTCGCCGTGCACGGCATTTCGGAGTTGTCCTTCGCCGGTGCCTCTTTCGCCCTGCTCATCGGGGCGGACATCATTTTCGGTTCGCTCGCGGGATCCGTCGCGGCTGCGCTGCTTCTGGGACTCATGGGCGTCCGGGCGCGGGACAAGAATTCGATCATTGGCGTCATCATGCCGTTCGGGCTGGGCCTTGGCATCTTGTTCCTGGCCCTCTACCAAGGCCGGGCGGCCAACAAGTTCGGGCTACTGACCGGCCAGATCGTTTCGGTGGACACTGTCCAGCTCCAGGTCCTGGCCGGCACGGCCGTGGTGGTGATGCTCGCGCTGGCCGCAATTTGGCGCCCGCTCAGCTTCGCCAGCGTGGACCCCGAGATGGCGGAAGCCAGGGGAGTTCCTGTCCGTGGCTTGGCGATTGCCTTCATGGTGTTGCTCGGCGTCAGCGTTGCCTTGTCCATCCAGATAGTCGGAGCGCTTCTGGTGCTGGCCTTGCTGATCACACCCGCGGCCGCGGCACTCCGCGTGACCACTTCGCCGCGCCTCGTGGTCTTGTTGAGCGTGGTCTTTGCGATCACTGCCACCGTGGGCGGCATCCTCCTGGCGCTCGGCAGCAGGATTCCCATCAGCCCGTATGTCACCACGTTGTCGTTCTTGATCTATGTGGTGTGCCGGATCATCGGCAACGTACGCGCCAAACGGGGTATCAACGGCAGGATAGTCCGTCCCCACGCTGTGGGCCAATCAGTGGAAGACCAGACGGTAGCCGGCTAGAGCCGGCCCTCAGCCTTCTTTGCGGTGCACTCGGGGCAGAGCCCGAAAATCTCTACTGTGTGCGCCACTTCGGTGTAGCCGTTTTCGGCAGCCACCCGGGCTGCCCACGTCTCTACGGCCGGAGCTTCCACTTCGACGGCCTTGCCGCAATTGCGGCACAGCAAATGGTGATGGTGGCCCGTGACCGCACAGCGGCGGTAGACGGCTTCGCCATCGGCATTTCTCAGCACATCGATAAGGCCGTCGTCGGCAAGCGACTGCAGAATGCGGTACGCCGTGGCCAGGGACACCGAGACGCCCTGGTTCTGGAGCAGCCGGTACAGTTCCTGGGTGCTCACGAAATCGTCGAGTTCGTCCAGGGCGGCGCTGACGGCCAGGCGCTGCTTGGTGACGCGCTGCTCCTTGACGGCGGGATCCTTCGCATCCGGAAGCGACTGGGCTGCGGGCCCGGACGTGGCGGCATGGGCGCCCTGTGACATTCGTGGACTCATTTCGATGTGGATGTTCGCAAGTACCAAGGTTACCAGCCGGCCACCCTTGGACGCCGTTTCGTGGACACCATTGGAGGCCCGCCCCTAGGCTGGCTGCATGAAGCTCACCAAGTTCACCCACGCTTGTGTCCGCCTGCAAAAGGATAACCAGGTCCTCGTGATCGACCCGGGGACTTTTTCCGAGTCCGAGGAAGCCCTCGCAGGCGCCCACGCGGTGCTGATCACGCATGAGCACGCCGACCACGTGGACGCGGACGCCGTCGTCGGGGCCCTGAAGGGAAACCCCGGACTGCAGGTGCACGCACCCTCGGGGATCGCTTCCCAGCTGGCCGCCAAGGCGGGCGACGACGGCGATCGGGTACACGTCGTCGAGCCCGGGACGTCCTTTGAAGCCGCGGGCTTCGCGATACGTTCCTTCGGAGGGCAGCATGCCCTCATCCACCCGCAGATTCCGGTAGTGGCCAACATCGGCTACCTCGTGGACGAAAACGTCTTCCACCCGGGGGACTCGTTCGTTGTCCCGGATGGCATTGCCGTGCAAACCCTGCTGGTGCCCATCCACGCGCCGTGGTCAAAGGTGGGCGAGGTGGTCGACTTCGTGATCGCGGTCCGCGCACCCAAGGCCTACCCGGTTCACGATGGCCTGCTCAACGAACTAGGACGCGGATTGGTGGAAGGCCACGTGACCCGGATCGGAGCAAAGTACGGTACCAGCTATGCGAGGTTGTCGCCGCGGGAATCGGTGGAGGTCTAGCTCAGCCGGCCGCGCCGTCTAAATACTGCGTGGCCACCTGCCTGTCTCGAAGAAGTCAGCCAGCACGGCCTCGTACGGGGCCGGATCCAGGCCTCGCCCGGCGATCCAGTCCGGGTTGTAGTAGCTCCCCGCGTAGCGATCGCCGGCGTCGCACATGAGTGACACAATGCTGCCGCGCTTTCCCTGGGCCACCATCTCGGCAATCAGTTGGCAAACACCCCAAAGGTTGGTTCCCGTGGAAGGCCCGGCGTGCAGCCCGGCAAGCCGGCGGAGGTGCCGCATGGCGGCTACCGAGGCCGCATCGGGAACCTGGATCATGGTGTCGATGACGGCCGGGACAAAGCTGGGCTCCATGCGCGGCCGTCCGATGCCTTCGATCCTTGACGGCATGCCCGTGGAGTAGTCCGGGATGCCGTCGCGCCAGCCGGGATAGAACGCGGAGTTTTCGGGATCGACCACGGCCAACCGGGTCGAGTGGCAGTGGTACCGCAGGTACCGGCCGATGGTGGCGCTGGTTCCGCCGGTGCCGGCTCCTACTACGATCCACTCGGGCACCGGATGTTCTTCGAGGGCGAGCTGCCCGAAGATCGATTCCGCGATGTTGTTATTGCCCCGCCAGTCCGTGGCGCGCTCAGCAAAAGTGAATTGGTCCATGTAGTAGCCCCCGGACGTCCGGGCGACTTCCTCGGCCATTGCATAGACCTCCGAGGCGTGGTCCACGAGGAGGCATGCGCCACCGAACTCTTCGATGAGGGCGATCTTTTCCGGGCTGGTGGTCCGGGTCATCACGGCGATGAACGGAAGCCCGATCAGCCTGGCGAAGTAGGCCTCGGACACCGCGGTGCTCCCGCTGGAAGCCTCCACGATGGTGGTCCCTTCCGCGATCCATCCGTTGACCAGGCCGTAAAGGAAGAGCGATCGGGCCAAGCGATGCTTGAGGCTGCCCGAACGGTGCGTGGACTCGTCCTTGAGGTAGAGCTGGACACCCCAGTGTTCGGGGAGCGGCACCGCGTAGAGGTGCGTATCCGCCGAGCGGTTGTTCTCGGCTTCGATGCGTCGGATTGCCTCGCTGGCCCATGCCCGGTCCTGGTTGCGTAGAGTGCTCACCGATCCAGCCTACCGGCGGCGGCGGCCGCCCAAGGATAGGCTGGTAGCCGGTCGGCAGCTGCACGGCGGCAGCTTCGACGTCGTTTGGTAGACACAGCAAAACGAAGGAGATTTGATGGCCACGATCATGAACGTCACCGCACTCAAGGACCGCATGGATGCGGGCCAGCGGACTGTATTGCTCGACGTTCGGTGGGTGTTGGGCGATCCGCACGGCCATTCGCACTTCCGCCAGGCCCACATTCCCGGCGCAGTCTATGTGGATTTGCATAACGAGCTCGCCGATCCCTCGGCCGAGGGCCAGGGCAGGCACCCGTTGCCGACCACCGCTGCGCTGCAGCGGAGCGCCCGTGCCTGGGGCATTAACGACGGCGACACCGTGGTTGCGTACGACGACAGCGGCAGCACCGCCGCGGCGCGGTTGTGGTGGCTGCTCCGGGACGCCGGTTTCCATTCCGTCTTCCTGCTCGACGGCGGATTGGGTGCCTGGCGCGCGGCCGGCTACCCGTTGGCGCAGGACGAGCAACCGCCGGTCCCGGGCGATGTGGTGCTGGGACACGGCCACATGGATGTGATCACCATGGACGAGGCAGCGGAGTGGCACAACCACGGAATTCTTCTCGATGCCCGGGCCGGGGAGCGCTACCGCGGCGAAATCGAACCCATTGATCCCCGCGCGGGACACATTCCCGGCGCGCTGAGCGCCCCCACAGCCGGAAACCTCGGACCGGACGGTACGTTCCTCCGCGCAGCCCAGCTCCGCAATAGATTTGCGTCCCTCGGCATCGACGAGGGCAGCAAGGTAGCGGTTTACTGCGGCTCCGGGGTAACGGCGGCGCACGAGATCGCTGCCCTTGAACTCGCAGGATTCAGGGCGGCGCTCTTCCCGGGCTCCTTTTCACAGTGGTCCTCGCTCGACTCGAACCAGGTGCTCACTGGAGCAGCGCCGTTGGGATCTCCGGGTCAGTGAGCCTTGGCCGCAGCGAAGCCGGAGGGCGTGGCAGCCCAGAGTGGCAAAGAATCAGCCCGCAGGGGTAGCGTCGAGGCATGACTCCCGGACGCCCCGTTCCTCCGCCCCTTGGCAAGCCGCTCGTCGTGGCTGACGAGACAGCGGAGGCCGCCCCATCAACGCCCGCGGCCGCCCCATCAACACCCGGCGCGCAGGGCACGCCGACCCTCGCGGCTGCATACGGCGCCACTTCTGCTGACAGCGGTCTTGTCCCGCTGACAGTGGCCCGCCGCGTTCCCAAGGAAGACGACGTCGAGATCGAGATCGATTTCTGCGGCCTCTGCCACTCCGATGTCCATGCGACACGGGGCGAATGGGGGGCACAGAGCTATCCGCTGGTCCCAGGCCACGAAATCGTGGGCCGGGTCCGCAGCGTGGGCTCCGCCGTCGACGACTTCGCGCCGGGAGACCTGGTGGGCGTCGGCTGTCTCGTGGATTCCTGCCGCGAGTGCGATAGCTGCCTCGAAGGCCTGGAGCAGTATTGCGAACGCGGAAACGTTGGCACTTATGGGGTGAAGGACGCGCGGAACGGCAACTCCGTCACCCAGGGCGGTTACTCGACCTCGGTGGTGGTTGACCGCCGCTTCGTGCTGCGCGTGCCGGAGGGCCTTGACCCGGCCGCGGCGGCGCCGTTGCTGTGCGCGGGCATCACCACCTACTCGCCGCTGCGCTACTTCGACGTCGAGGAGGGGGACGTGGTGGGCGTCGTCGGTCTCGGCGGACTGGGCCACATGGCGGTCAAGATTGCGAAGGCCATGGGGGCGCACGTAGTGGTCTTCACCACCTCGGAGGCCAAGTTCGAGGCGGCAATTGAACTTGGTGCCGACGACGTGATCCTCTCGAAGGATCCCGAAGCCATGGAAGGCGCCAACCGCACCATCGACGTCATTATCGACACCGTTGCGGCGCCGCATGACCTGAACCCGTACTTCCGCACCTTGCGGCTGAACGGTGCCCTCTTCCAATTGGGGCTCCCGCCCACCGACATGCCTCCGGTCAGTCCCGGCGCGCTGATCCGGCGCCGCCTCTCCTACGCAGGCTCGTTGATCGGCGGCATTGCCGAGACCCAGGAAATGCTGGACTTCTGTGCCGGGCACGGCGTGGTCAGCGATGTCGAAGTCGTCACTGCCCGGCAACTCAATGAAGCCTACGACCGCATGGTTGCAGGCGACGTCAAATACCGTTTCGTCCTCGATACCAAGACCCTTCAGCCCGCTTCGGAAAAGGCAGACGTATGAGCACCCTGTTCACCAAAATCATCAACGGCGATATTCCCGGACGCTTTGTCTGGAAGGACGACGACGTGGTGGCCTTCCTGACCATCGCCCCGCTCACCGACGGCCACACGCTCGTGGTGCCGCGCAAAGAGGTGGACCGCTGGACCGACGTCCCCCCTGAGCTCCTCAACAAGGTCATGTCTGTCGCGCAGACAATCGGCAAGGTACAAGTGAAGGCGTTTGGCGCACCACGGGCAGGACTGTCCGTGGTGGGCTTCGAAGTGGAGCACTTCCACGTGCACGTCTTCCCGGCAACGTCCCTGGCCGATTTCGACTTCGGAACCGTAGAGCACAACCCGGACCCTGCCCGGCTCGACGCGAATGCGGCGAAACTCCGCGCCGGCCTCGTCGCCGCCGGACACGGCGACTCTGTTCCGGCGGACTGAGGTCTACGGATACGAGGGCTTGTTTCCGGTTCCGCAGCCTGTTGGCCCGGAGCTGGAAACAAGCTCCTGTTTTGTGCCGGGACGCCCCGGCGAAGCCGCTGGCACCCCTTACGCGGGCGCCAGCGCCTGGTTGAGTACCGTCCGGATGCGCTTTTCCGAGACCGAGTAGGCTGTGCCAAGCTCGACGGCGAAAAGGCTCACGCGCAGCTCCTCGATCATCCAGCGCACCCGTGTTAACTCAGCTCCTGCCCGTCGGCCGGGCAACAGGGCGGAGACGGCGTCGTCGTAGTCGTCCTCCAACGCCTGGACGACCGACATGTTCAGGCCGTCACGCTGGACATTGTTCGGAAGCTTTTCGAGGCGCTTCTCGATTCCGGCCAGATACCGAGGCAACTGGCTCAATTGGGCGTAGCCCGTCCGTGCTACAAAACCGGGGAACACGAGCTGCTCCAGTTGGCTCTTCATGTCGTTGAGCGCACTGATCAAGGCGAGGCTCGTGCTGCCCTTGAGTTGCTTCTCGATGCGCCGGGTGCTCCCCAAAATGCGTTCGACGACGGCCGTCACCGTGAAGACGGTGTCGATCAGTTCCGCACGGACCAGCTCGTACAGGGCATCGAACGCCGCCTTGTCCCAAGGAAGTTCGGCCGGAGTCAGCTTGTCGATGGCCGCCAGGACGCAGTCCGCGATCAAGGCGCTCACCGAACCATGGGGGTTCTGGCTGAACGTCAACTTCTCCGTGTTGTTCAAATGTTCCAGGACGTAACGGTCCGGGGCGGGAACCCGCAGGGCGAGCAGCCGGATCACGCCGCCGCGCATTGCCGACTCCTGCTCCGCCCGGGTCTGGAACACGCGGAACGCAACGGATTTGCCCTCATCCACGAGGGCGGGAAAACCCGTGACATCGTGCCCCTTCACAGTGCGCGTCACTTGGCGTTCGATAGCTCCGAAAGTCCACTCGGTGAGCCCGGTTTGCTCGGACAGGAAACCAGCGGCCTGCGGGGTTGCCCCGCCGCCGCCGTTTCCGCCCGGGGATCCGGCACCTCCGGGCCCCGGGGCGCCCTTGGGACCGTTGGCGCGTGCCGTCGTCGCGGGTGTTGCTCCGAGGGATTCGGCGATCGCCCGGCGGGTAGCCGGGGCCAGCTGCTCCTGGAGCGCCGCCAGGTCCTTGCCTTCGTCGAGCACCTTGCCGCGGCTGTCCACTATCTTGAAGCTGACGCGCAGGTGCGCCGGAACGGCGTCCCAATTCCACGATCCCGGAGGAATGATGTGTCCCCGGATACGGCGCAGCACCAGCTCAAGGGAGGCCTCAAGAGCGTCCGAGGCGGGATCGAAGTCGGTTTCCAAGGCAGCAGCGGCTTGCCGGGCCACATCCGGCGCCGGCACGAAGTTCTTACGGATGTGTTTGGGCAGCGACTTGATCAGCGCCGCCACGAGCTCCACCCGCTGGCCGGGTATCTGCCATCGGAAGGCGGCGTCGTCGAGCTGGTTGAGGAAAAGCACGGGGACCTCGGCTGTGACACCGTCCGAGGGGTTGGGCGGGGAGCCGGGAGCCACGGGATGGAACTCGTAGCTCAGGGGCAGCTCAAAGCCCTTGTGCAGCCAGGTTTTCGGGTAGGCGGAATCGTCCAGGGCTTCGGCGTCCTCGCTGATGAGCAGCGATTGGTCGAAGTCGAGCAGGGTGGGGTCCTGCTGGCGGGCTTCCTTCCACCATTTGTCGAAGTGGCGTTCGGAGACAACGTCCTTGCCGATCCTGGCGTCGTAGAACTCGAAAAGCGTGTGGTCGTCCACCAGGATGTCCCTCCGGCGCATCCGCGTCTCGAGTTCCTCGATCTCGAGGAGCAAGGCGCGGTTGCGGTGGAAGAATTTGTGGTGGGTCTTCCAGTCGCCTTCTACGAGGGCATGCCGGATGAAGAGTTCGCGGCAGAGCTCGGGGTCGATCCTGCCGTAGTTGATGCGGCGGTTCGGGATGATGGGAACTCCGTAGAGCATGACCTTCTCGTGCGCCATGACCGAGCCCGTCCGGGTGGACCAGTGGGGCTCGCTGTAGGAGCGCTTCACGAGATCCGGTGCAACTTGCTCGGCCCACAAGGGATCGAACTTCGCCGCGACCCGGGCCCAGAGCCGGCTTGTTTCAACCAACTCCGCGGCCATCACAAAAGCGGGCGACTTCTTGAACAGTGCCGAACCCGGGAAGATGGCGAAACGGCTGCCGCGTGCTCCGGCGTATTCGCGCTTGCGTTCATCCAGCATGCCGATGTGGCTCAGCAGTCCCGAGAGCAGGCTGATGTGGATTCCCTCGTTGTTGCCAACGGGGTCGGCCTCGCGCTTGTTGTCGATAGTGATGCCCAGCGGCTTGGCGAGCTGGCGCAATTGCTGGAAGAGGTCCTGCCATTCGCGGACGCGCAGGTAGTTGATGAACTCGTTCCTGCACAGCCGGCGGAACTGCGTGGAGGAGAGCTCCTGCTGCTTTTCCTGGATGTAGTTCCACAGGTTAAGGAATCCGGTGAAGTCCGAGTTCTCGTCCCGGAAGCGTGCGTGCTTCTCCGCCGCAAGCTGCTGCTTGTCGCTCGGGCGCTCTCGCGGATCCTGGATAGTCAAAGCAGCCGCCAGGATCATGACTTCCTTGACGCAGCCGCGCTTTCCGGCCTCCACAATCATTCTGCCAAGCCGGGGGTCGACCGGGAGCTGGGCCAACTTCTGCCCGACGGCGGTCAGGCCGCCGCTGGTACGCGCGTTGCCGCCGTCGATGGCTGGGGGAGCGCCGCCGTCGCCCATGCGCGCCGCGCTTAGGGCGCCGAGTTCGCGCAGCAGCGTGACGCCGTCGTTGATGGCACGGGAGTCCGGCGGCTCAACAAAGGGGAAGTTCTCGACGTCTTTGGGGCCGCGGGCAACACCCATGGCCGTCATCTGCAGGATGACCGCGGCAAGGTTGGTCCTCAGGATCTCCGGATCAGTGAACGGGGGGCGGGACTCGAAGTCTTCCTCGGAATAGAGCCGGATGGCGATACCTTCGGAGACACGCCCGCAGCGGCCGGAACGCTGGCTTGCCGATGCCTGCGAAACACGTTCAATCGGCAGCCGTTGCACCTTGGTGCGGTGCGAGTAGCGCGAGATGCGGGCCGTGCCGGTGTCGATGACGTACTTGATGCCGGGCACCGTCAGCGAAGTTTCCGCGACGTTCGTGGCGAGGATGATCCGCCGCTTGCCGCCCGGGTTGAAAACCCTGTGCTGCTCCTGCAGGCTCAAACGGGCAAACAATGGCAGGACTTCCGTGCCCGCCAACCTGCGGTTGGCTTGGATCCGGCCGTTCAGGGCTTCCGCGGCGTCGCGGATTTCGCGCTCGCCGGAGAAGAACACCAGGATGTCTCCCGGAGCCTCAAGCGCGAGCTCGTCGACGGCGTCGCACACTGCGTCGAGGGGGTCGCGGTCCTCCTCAAGCTCGTCGTCGGACGCGTCCTCATCTTCACCGGAGGCACTGCCGCCGGCCGGCTGGGACAGCGGACGATAGCGGATTTCCACCGGGTAGGTCCGGCCCGAGACTTCCATGATCGGCGCAGGTTCTTCTTCGCTGCCGAAATGCTTCGCGAAACGCTGGGGGTCGATGGTCGCGGAGGTGATAATGACCCTCAGGTCCGGCCTTTGTGGGAGGATCCGCTTGAGGTAGCCCAGGATGAAGTCGATGTTGAGGCTGCGCTCGTGTGCCTCGTCGATGATGATGGCGCTGTACTTGCGCAGCAGCTTGTCCCGCTGGATCTCTGCCAGCAGGATGCCGTCGGTCATCAGCTTGATTTTGGTAGCCCTGCTCACTTCGCCGGTGAAACGGACCTGGAAGCCCACTTCCTGCCCGATCTCCACGCCCATCTCGAAGGCGATGCGTTCGGCAACGGTACGCGCGGCAAGGCGGCGCGGCTGGGTGTGGCCGATCAGGCCCTTGTCCCCGAGGCCGAGTTCCAGGCACATTTTGGGGATCTGGGTGGTCTTGCCGGAACCGGTTTCGCCGGCGATGATGGTCACCTGGTTTGCGGCAATGGCCGCCATCAAGTCCTCGCGGCGCTCGGAGACGGGCAGCTCTGCGGGGTAGGAAATATGAAGTGTCATGGCTGCTGACAGTCTACTGTGGCGGCGCGTCGCCTTGCATTGCGTGGTTCCCTGCGGCCTTTTCCAATCGCCCGGCCATGGTGCGGGCATACTCCTTGAATTCCTCCGGAGAGATGATCTCAAAGTCCATGTCCAGCGCCGCGAGGTGCGCCGCCGGTTGCGCCAGGCTGTCCCAGCCGGCGCGTAGCAGGGTGGCGTTCCCGCCGTCGTCGCTCAAGCTCGCGAGCTGCGGGCCGACGACGGCGGCCACCTCGCCGATGGGGGCATGGAGGCGCACGACGACGTCGTAGCGGTACGGCGAGCGGGTCACGGAGCGTTGGACGTAGTCCGCGAGGTCCTTGGCCGGCAAGGGGCGCGGTACATACTTTTTCCGTTCAGCCGGAAGTGAGGCGATGCGGTCGGCACGGAACGTGCGCCAGTCTTCCCGGTCCACATCCCAAGCGACCAGGTACCAGCGCCGCCCGGTGTCCACCAGCCGGTATGGCTCCACCAAGCGCCGGCCGGAGTCGCCGTCGGCCTTGACGTAGTCGAAACTGAGTTGTCGCTTGTCCGCAATCGCAGCAGACACCACCGTGAGCTGCTGCGGGTCTACCGACGCCGCGTTGCTGGGCAGCGTGGTCACCGCGGCCTTGAGCATCGCGAACTTCGGGCGGAGACGTGCGGGCAGCACCTGCTCGAGCTTGGCCAGGGCGCGCACCGATGCTTCGCCGATGCCGGCCACGGGACCCGCCGCCACGGAGTTGAGCCCCAAGGCGACGGCGAGTGCTTCATTGTCGTCGAGCAGCAACGGCGGGAGCTGGGCCCCGGCGCCCAGCTGGTAGCCGCCGGCAATGCCCGGCGAAGCATGGATGGGGTAGCCAAGGTTCCGGAGCTTGTCGATATCGCGGCGGACGGTGCGCTCCGTGACACCCATCCGCTTGGCCAATGCCGGGCCGGTCCATTCGCGCCGGACCTGCAGCAAGGACAGCAATTGCAGCAGCCTGGCGGACGTCTGGATCATGGCATTGAATCTAGCCCACCATGCGGACAAAAGTCGTCCGTGTTGGGGGGACAGACTGTGTTTAGAAGGCGCGCAGTGTCCAGCACGAGTTGTTAGGCAGATCCCGCGAGGTCCAAGGCTCGGAACGGTCGGGGGGAAGGTGGCCGCGGCCGTCCCGAAGGACCGCTGAGATGGAAGCGGCGGCGGTGATGATGAAGACGATGAATAGCAAAACTCCGATGAACTCCATGACTCCATCGTGTTCCTGATGCACTTCAAGAAACAGTGGCAGAAACGACCCATTTAGGCAATTTTCTGCCACACTGGATCTATGTTGAAAACGGTGGCAATCATTGTTGTTCCCAACTTCTCGATCTTCGAATTCGGGACCGCCTGCGAAGTCTTTGGCATTGACCGCGCGGACCGGGGGAGTGGCGTTCCCGGTTTTGACTTCAGGGTCTGCACTCCCGTCCCTGGAGACGTGAAGATGAAGTCCGGCCTGTCGATGCATGTCGGCCTGGGCCTGGAAGCTACGGCCGATGCCGACCTGGTCATCATGGCCCCGTACGGACGGGATGAGGACGTCCCGGAGTCCGTATTGGATGCGCTGCGGGCGGCGCACGCGCGCGGGGCCTGGGTCATGTCGATTTGCTCCGGGGCGTACGCGCTTGCGCGTGCTGGCCTCCTTGACGGGCGCCGCTGCACCACGCACTGGCACTATTCACAGGACCTGGCCGGCAGGTACCCGAAGATTCACGTGGACGAAAATGTGCTCTACGTCCAGGACGGAACGATCATCTCAAGTGCCGGCACTGCCGCCGGTATTGACGCCTGCCTGCATTTGGTCCGGGTGGAGTTGGGCGCCAATGTCGCAGCAGCCATTGCCCGCGACATGGTGGTTCCGCCGCACCGCGACGGCGGCCAGGCCCAGTTCATCGACCGGCCCATGCCCCCGTGCGGCTCCGCGCCCATGGAGGCATTGCTGCGCTGGATGGTGGAGAACCTCGATCGGGACCACAGCGTCAACGAACTGGCGGCCCGGCTGCACATGTCCGCCCGGACCTTCGCACGCCGGTTCCGGGCCGAAACGGGTGCCACACCGGCGGCCTGGCTCAACTCGCAACGGGTGCTCCGGGCGCAGGAACTCCTGGAAACCACGGAGCTGAACATCGACGAGGTTGCGCGCGAAGCCGGGTTCGGGCATTCCGTGCTGCTGCGGCACCACTTCGCCAAGGTCCTGGCCACGAGCCCGCAGTCGTACCGCAGGGCTTTCCGTGGCCAGTTGGCGGAGGTTGGCTAGCGGCGGAGGGTCTCCCGGCCCTCTACCTTGGCGTTCTCCACGAGGGTGTGCCATGGCCCGGTGACATCGGTCTCCGGAAGCGTGGCCCGGTGTTGACCGGCGCGGATCGAATACATGAACCGGTCGGCTTGCCCCGCAGCTTTCCCGGCTGTCCGCGCGGCCGTTTGTGCGCGGGCTTGACCGCGGGATGGCACCTGGTCCCAAGGGCAGGCCTCCACGATCGGCAACCATCGTCGCTTGTCTTCGGAAGTGGCGGCATCCACGGTCCAGACGCGTGTGATCGCGGCAACGCCACCGCTGCGCTGGACAGTGATTTTCATGTTCTGCGGCTTCCACTGCTCCGGAGGGTGCTGCTAGAGCTTTACCTTCACAGTTTCCCACGCCTTATGGACTGCGTCATGCTCGTTTGAACCGGCGCCGAAGAGCTCTTCTGCCGACGCCACTGTGGCCTTCGCGAAGCGTCCGAAGGTGCACGTGGCAGGCAGTGAGCCGCTGGTCAGCGTGTTGTACCAGATCTGTCCCGGCGCCTCCCAGGCAGTGCCGCCCAGCTCCAGGGCAACAAGGGAGAACGCCCGGTTGGGGATGCCTGAGTTGATGTGGACACCACCGTTGTCGGCGGTGGTGCGGACGTACTTGTCCATGGAGTCCGGTTGCGGATCCTTGCCGAGCACGTCGTCGTCGTAGGCAGTCCCTGGTGCTTTCATGGAACGGAGCGCGGTGCCTTGGACGGCGTCGGTGAACAAGCCCTCACCGATCAGCCAGCTGGCCTCGGCAGCAGATTGCTTTTTGGCATACTGCTCCACAAGCGCACCGAAAACGTCCGACATGGACTCGTTGAGGGCTCCGGCCTGGTTCCGGTAGGCGAGGGCTGCCGTGTACTGGGTGACGCCATGGGCGAGCTCGTGCCCTATCACGCTGAGCGACTTCGTGAACCTTTGGAAGATCTCGCCGTCGCCGTCACCGAAGACCATTTGGCTGCCGTTCCAGAATGCATTGTCGTACAGCTCGCCGTAGTGGACAGTGGCATCGAGTTTCAGCCCGGCGCCGTCGATCGAATTCCGGCTGAACGCCCCTGCATAAAGCGCGTGGGTTTCGCCCAGTCCCTCGTAGGCTTCATCGGCGGCTGCGTCGCCCGTCGCCGGACCTTTCTCCTTGCGGACGAGCTTGCCGGGCAAGGCCTCGGTGGAGCCTGCGTCGTAGATAGTCCGCTTGGGCGGACCGGGTTTCGCCTGGCGCGCCGTGGGCACAGGGACCGGCACCGGAAGCGCCCGGACCGCCTGGAGGTTCTTGATGTGCAGCAGGGATTCCTTGGCCGCGCGTGCAATCACCCGCAGGCGGGGCTCGTGCTGGGCCGCCAGCCTTCGCAGCATATAGGGAGGAATGATGGAACAAATCACGGCGAACCCTTTCGTACCTGTTGGACGGGTACGAACAGCTTAGGAGCGGCCACCGACTTTATCGCCGGCCCTGTGCGGCATGTCCGCGAACTACCACCGCGAGGCCTGGACGCCGTCGGATTCTGCCGGATCATTCGCTTCGCCGAAGTTGCCGGTCCCGTGATTCCGCGGGCCCGGAATTTATCCATTCGAATGATTGAGCAGAATCCGACATCCCGGCAACGCGGCGAGCCAAAGAAAAACCCCGCCGGTTCCTTGAACTGGCGGGGTTTTCTTTTGTGCCCTCGATAGGATTCGAACCTACGGCCTTCTGCTCCGGAGGCAGACGCTCTATCCCCTGAGCTACGAGGGCATCCGGGGCTCCCGTCCGTTGCCGGAGGGACGTCCACGAGCTTAGCAGGTCACCGCGCCGCAATGGAAAACGGGTGGGGGCGGGCCGTCAGTAGCCGGCGAAAGCGTCGACATGGATTCGTCGGGCTCCGGCATGGCGGGCGGCGGAGCGAAGGGTGTCCACGTTTGCCGGGGACCCGGAGACGTACACGTCCCGCTCGGCGACATCGGGGACGAGCTCCCGCAGGGAGTCGCCGTCGATACGGCTCCGCCCGGCGTCGTGCATGAACGACGGCGGTGACGAACCGTCCGAAAGGCGGGCGATGACCCGTGCGCCGGAGGCCGCCAGGACATCGCTCCCGGCTAGTTCGGCGGCGCTGGGGGCGAGATACAACACGACAATGTCCCTTTGCTCGGAGTCGCCGGACGCGAGGTGGGAGAGGAAAGGGGCGATCCCGATTCCCGCCGCGATGAGCAGCACGGGTTTGCCGGCGTCGGGCGGTAAGACAAAGTCGCCGCCCACCGCGGTTCCACGGACGCACTCTCCAGGCTCAAGTGCGAGCAACGCGCGCTTCGCGGCCGAGACGGGTTCCGCCGTGCCGACGCCGAATGTCATCTCGGGCGAGTCCGGCGGGCTGGTGATGCTGAAGACCCGGCGCCGTCCTTTCCCGTCCGAGCGCGAGTGTGGAAGGTTGAGTTCCATGAACTGCCCGGCAGAAAACGGACGGGCCGTCGTGGCTCAAAACGGAATTCGGTGGTGAAGGGCGTCAGGGGACGCGAACCCTTGAACGTCAGCATGATTCCGCCCCGCTGTCCGGCCAGGAATGCGAGGAAGTTCCCGATGAGCAGCGCGAGCTCCGGCGAATTGGCGACGACGCCCGCCAGGTTGTAAGGAACCGCAAACAACAAGGCCACGACGACGGCCAGCGCCACTTGCTGCCAACGGCGGGGAGGCAGGGTGAGGGGCTCGGTGAGCATGAAGCCGACGAAAAACAGCAGCGGCTGCTGCGAGATCGGCTGCCACAAGGCCGGGCCGAAGGTCATGCCGCCCCGCAGGAGCACGGCGCACACCACCGACACCGCCACCACGAGGAAAGCGCAGGCCATGAGCACCTTCAGCGTCCGGTACAACACCAGCAGCACGCCGGGAACCAGAAGCCACAGCATGGCCGGAGTTGCCGCCCACCACGTGGCGATATTCAAGCCCGTAAGCCCGGCGATGAAGGCGCCCGCGGCGGCGGGATTGAAAATATGCCGGCCGCGGAAGGCCAAGACGTATTTGGATACCGAGGCGAGGACACATGCCACGGCGACTCCGGCGAGATCGAGGATCCGGACCGAGGGAATCAGCTCAGTGGGCCAGAACAGGAAGTACAACAGAAGGCCCGTAATGAGCGAGGACTCCGAATGCGGTTGGACCTTGAAGAGCATGGCCACGAGGCGGTTGGATGCGTACGTCAGACCCAGGCACAGCACGAGGTGGACCAGCATTTCAGGCAGCCCGAAGCTTAGCCAGCCCAAGGCGTTCAACACCATGCTGTACGCCGCGAGCACGGCAAGCACCCAGAGGATCAGCCGGTACATCGTGAAATGGCCGAGCCAGGCATCCACACGCGCTTTGATGGCAATCATGAGAACAGTGTCCCTTCGAAGCCGGCCGAATAGGCGGCGTGTCCGTCCGAATAAACCTTGAGCCAGGAGAAATCGAATTCTCCCTCAAGCACCGTCGGGTCCACCATGAAGAGTGCCGTGGCCAGGGCGTCGGCTTCCATTGCGGTGGCGGCCATGGTCCACGTGGCCACGACCGTCTCTATCGGGCAACCGGTCGCGCCGTCGAGGACATGGTGCAGTCCGTCGCCCCACGCTCGGCGGTTGGCCGCGGAAGCGCACAGCGCGCCGTCGTGGAGTTCGACGACGCCGATCGCCTGGGTGGGGTCGTATGGGTGTTCGAGGGCCACGCCCAATGGTTCCGCCCCGGAATGGAGCATGTCGCCGCTGGCATCGACAAGGAACTCGGTGATTCCCGCTGAGTGCAGGACCGCCGCCGCAAGGTCCACCAATTGGCCCTTCCCGGCGGCACCGATGTCCAGGACCACCGGAGCGGAAGCGGAGATCTCTGTGCCGTTCCACTCCAGGACGTCTTCCCAGCGCGGCGCCGGTATTGGATTTCCGAGCGGCGTCAGGGAATAGTCCGCCCCGTAGCCCAGGCGCTCGAGGCTGCCGCCGATGAGCGGCGTCATGGCACCGTCGCTGAGGCGGTAGAGCTTCCTGAACAGCACTCCCAGTTCGTTGGCCCCGGCCGGGAGAGTGACGGTGCCGGCTTCACGAGCAAGCGTGGCAAGCAGGGAGTCGCCCCGGAAACGCGAGTAGCTTCGGTCGTAGTCCTCCACGACGCCGAGCAAGCTGGCGCGCACCCCCTCGGGGAGTTCCTCCGGCGTCGAGATTTCCCATCTGGTCCCGATACCGTCGAAGCTGAAAACGCTCCAGCCCGTGTGAGTCATGCGGCTAGTTGGCCTCGGACTTGATGGTTTCCACGGCCTTGTTGAATCCTTCGCTGGTCAGCGAGGAGCCGGCTACTTTTGAGACGTTGATCTCGTCCAGTTTCTTGCCGACCACCTGCGCGGCGATGCCGTTCTTGAACTGCCCCTGGAATTCCTTGGTGTTGGGGTTGTTGGCATGGACGGTGATGTCCACCGCGGAAATAGTGCCACCGGCCAAGGTCAGCTGGACGCCCACGGTCTCACCGCCGTTGGGTGAAATGTAGTCACCGTCCGCGCTGTAGGTACCGTCCTTGTACGGGCCGGAAATCGCGGAGGTCTTTTGCGGGGTGCTGCCTTGGGCCGAGGGGGCGCAAGCTGCCACCGAACTGGCCAGGGAGAGGCCGGCGGCGCCCACCAGAAGGCCCTTGCGGAGCGGCGTAGTCATGGTTCTGCTCGTTTCAACTGGACTCGAAAAGGGTCAATGCAAATTGCTACCGGGCCGTGGGCCGATCACACCTTTGACGTTGATTTCAGCCTATCCGTTCAATCTGGGAGCTCCACTGGCCGAAGCTGAACGCCGGCTGGGTGCGCGCTGGTGCCCGCATGTGCGCATTGCTAAGCATAAGAATTCCACCAGTTGCAAGCCCCACCGGTAGGCTGGACGGGTGACTCCCGAAGAACTCTCAGCCGCCATATCCGCCTGCCTGAAAGACGCTGTCGCCGCCGGCGAGCTTGCGCTTTCCGAATCTGCGCTCCCCGAGGACGTGCGCGTGGAGCGACCCAAGAACCGGGAGCACGGCGACTGGGCCACAAACATTGCCTTGCAGCTTGCCAAACATGCCGGGACCAACCCGCGTGAATTCGCCACGATCCTGAGCAAGCGGCTGGAAGCGATCGACGGCGTCACCGCCGTAGAGATCGCGGGCCCGGGCTTCCTCAACATCACCGTGGATGCAGCCGCCGCCGGTGCACTGGCCAAGGTCATCGTCGAGGCGGGAAGCGCTTACGGCACCAACCAGGCGCTCGCCGGCCATGTTGTCAACATGGAATTCGTCTCGGCCAACCCCACGGGACCGCTGCACATCGGCCACACGCGTTGGGCCGCCCTGGGCGACTCCATTGCCCGCGTCCTTCGCGCCTCCGGTGCGGACGTCACCGCTGAGTACTACATCAACGACGCCGGATCGCAGATGAATGTTTTTGCGAACTCGGTACTGTCCCGCCTGCACGGACGGGGCGTTCCTGAGGGCGGCTACCCGGGTGAGTACATCCGGGAACTCGGCGACGAGGTCCTCAAGGCCCATCCGGCAATCCGCGAGCTGACCGACGAGGCAGCGCTGCCTGTGATCCGTTCCGCGGCCTACAAGGCCCAGATGAAGGACATCAAGGACACCCTGGCCGGGTTCGGTGTGGCTTTCGATGTCTTCTTCTCCGAGCAGGAACTGCACGACGGCGGTGCGATCGAGTCCGCCGTTGCCCGCCTCCGGGAGCAGGGCCACGTGTTCGACGACGGCGGGGCAGTCTGGCTGCGCACCACGGACTTCGGCGATGACAAGGACCGCGTGATGATCCGTGCGAACGGCGAACCCACGTATTTCGCCGCCGACGCCGCCTACTACCTGTCGAAGAAGGACCGCGGTTTCACGGAGAAGATCTACCTGCTCGGGGCGGACCACCACGGCTACATCAACCGACTCAAGGCCATCGCCGCCTGTGCGGGCGACGACCCCGAGGTCAACATCGAGGTCCTGATCGGACAGCTTGTGTCCGTCAACGGCGCCAAGCTGTCCAAGCGTGCCGGCAACATCATCGAACTCAAGGACCTTATCGAGTGGCTCGGGAAGGACGCCGTGCGTTACTCGCTCGCGCGCTTCCCCGCTGATTCGCCGCTGACACTGGATCCGGAACTGCTGAAGAAGAACAGCAACGAAAACCCTGTGTTCTACGTGCAGTACGCGCACGCCCGCTCCCGGGGAACGGCACGCAATGCGATCGAGGCCGGCGTGGACCACAGCGCCTTCGACGCGTCCCTGCTGGACCACGCCACCGAGAACGAGCTGCTGTCCTACCTCGGCAGCTACCCGTCCATCGTGGCCAAGGCCGCGGAGCTCCGCGAGCCGCACCGGGTGGCCCGCCACCTTGAGGTCATCGCCGGCGCCTACCACCGCTGGTACGACGCCTGCCGCGTTTCGCCGCTCGGCGACGAAGCCGTCCAGGACGTCAACCGCACGCGGCTGTGGCTCAACGACGCCACCAGCCAGGTGCTGGCCAACGGCCTTGAACTCCTCGGCGTTTCAGCTCCGGAACGGATGTGATCGGCGTGCAGCAAAGCCCCAACAACGCCGCAGCTTCACCCCTTGCCCCCGAATGGCTCGCCGTGCCGGAGGACGCGAACGCGCTTCACTCGCCGATGTGGGCCGAAGGCGTCCAGAGGAACGACGACGGCGAACTCGCCATCGACGGGGTTCCCGTCAGTGAGCTCAAGGCGCAGTTCGGCACCCCGCTCTTCGTCATGAGCGAGGGCGACTTCCGTGCCCGGGCCCGCTCCTTCAAGGATGCCTTTGATACAGCCTTCGACGACATCTGCGGGGGAGTGGACGTCTACTACGCCGGAAAGTCCTTCTTGTGCACTGCCGTGGCCAGCTGGGTGGCCGAGGAAGGCCTGCGCCTGGACACGTGCTCAGGAGGCGAGCTCGCCGTCGCGGCCCGCGCCGGCATCGACGGCGCCAATTTGGGGCTGCACGGCAACAACAAGTCCGACGCCGAGATCAACCGGGCGCTGGACATGAAGCTTGGACGCATCGTGGTGGATAGCCTCGATGAGCTTGAGCGGCTTGCCAAGATTGCCTCCGGCCGCGGCGAGACGGCGAAGGTCATGCTGCGGCTGACCCCCGGCGTCCACGCCCACACCCACGAATTCATCGCCACGGCCCACGAGGACCAAAAATTCGGTCTCTCCATGGCTGGGGATACCACTGAGTCAGCCGGTCTCTCGGCCGCCGAAGAAGCCGTCGCTGCGGCCACCTCGTACCCCAATGTGGAACTCCTGGGCCTGCACTGCCACATCGGTTCCCAGATCTTCGAGCCCGACGGCTTCGCCCTGGCAGCCGAGAAGCTGTTGGGATTCCTCGCCGCGATGCAGGCGAAGTACTCCATCGTCTTGCCCGAACTGGACCTGGGAGGCGGCTACGGCATTGCCTACACGCCCGTGGACACCCCCCGCCCGCCGGCCGAAATCGCGCAGGCGATGGCCGCCGTCGTACGCTCCAAGTGCGCTGAGCTGGGCATCACCCCGCCGCGCATTTCGATTGAACCGGGCCGCGCAATCGTGGGCACCAGCACCTTCACCTTGTACGAGGTCGGCACGCTGAAAACCGTTCGCGTGGATGCGCCTGTAGATGCCGAGGGCAAGGAAAACGTTACGTTCCCCCGCCGCTATGTGTCGGTGGACGGCGGCATGAGCGACAACGCCCGTCCGGTGCTGTACGACGCGGATTATTCGGCCATTCTCGCCTCGCGGACGTCGGACGCTGCCCCGCAACTGTCCCGAGTAGTGGGCAAACATTGCGAGAGCGGCGACATAGTTGTTAGAGATGTATATCTGCCCGACGACGTGGCAGCCGGTGATCTGCTCGCTGTACCGGGAACCGGCGCTTACTGCTGGGCCCTCTCAAGCAACTACAACTATCTGGCCAGGCCTGGCGTTGTCGCTGTGCGCAATGGATCCGCCCGGCTGATCGTCCGCGGGGAAACCGAAGAAGATCTCTTGAACCGCGACATGGGAGTGGCGAATGTCTGAAGTGCGAACCCTGAAGGTGGCCCTGCTGGGCTGTGGCAACGTGGGAGCCCAGGTAGCGCGGATTCTCCTTGACGACGCCGACGCACTTGCGGCCCGCACCGGCGCACGCTTGCAGCTGTCCGGCATCGCCGTGCGGAACATTGATTCAGAGCGCGACGTCGAACTGCCGCGCGAACTGTTCACCACCGACGCCGATACCTTGGTCAAGGACGCCGACCTGGTGATCGAACTTATGGGCGGCATCGAGCCCGCCCGTTCGCTCATCCTGACCGCCATGCAGAACGGCGCTTGCGTCGTGACCGGCAACAAGGCACTCCTGGCACAGGATGGCCCAACGCTCTACGAAGAGGCCGACAAGGCCGGCGTCCAGCTCTCCTATGAGGCTGCCGTCGCCGGAGCCATTCCGATCCTGCGCCCCATCCGCGACAGCCTCTCCGGCGACCGCATCACCCGGGTCCTGGGCATCGTCAACGGCACCACCAACTTCATCCTCGACCAAATGGACAGCACTGGTGCACAGTTCGCCGACGCGCTGGCCGAAGCCCAAAGGCTCGGATACGCGGAGGCCGACCCGACGGCCGACGTCGAAGGCCATGACGCCGCGGCCAAGGCCGCCATCCTCGCGTCGTTGTCCTTCCACACGCGCTTCGCCCTCGAAGACGTCTACTGCGAAGGCATCACCAAGGTGAGCGCAGCGGACATCGCTGCCGCGAAAGAAGCAGGCTTCGTCATCAAGCTGCTGGCGATCGCTGAGAAGATAGACAACCCGAACGGCGAGGGCGGCATTTCAGTCCGCGTCCATCCCACCCTCCTGCCTCGCGAACACCCTCTTGCAGCCGTTCGCGGTGCGTTCAATGCAGTCTTCATCGAAGCCGAAAATGCCGGGCAGCTCATGTTCTACGGCCAGGGCGCCGGCGGAACCCCGACGGCGTCGGCTGTCCTGGGCGACCTCGTCTCGGCGGCCCGCCGGGTGGTGCTTGGCGGTCCCGGTCGTACCGAGACCACAACGGGCTACGTGCCCGCGCTGTCTATCGATGCCTCGACCACGAGCTACTACATCGGCCTCGACGTTGCCGACCAGGCCGGCGTGTTGGCCCGGATCACCCACATCTTTGCCGAGCACGGCGTATCGATTGAAATCATGCGCCAGACGATCCACCGCGACGCTGCCTCCAAGGTCGAGTCTGCCGAGCTGAAGATCGTCACCCACCGCGCATCCGAAGCCGCACTCGCGGCAACCGTCGAGGCCGTCAAGGGCCTGGACGTCATCAATTCTGTGACATCCGTCCTGCGGGTAGAAGGGGTCTAAGTGGCTCACCAATGGCGCGGAGTAATCCGCGAATACGCTGATCGTTTGCCTGTAACGGAAGCCACGAAGGTCATTACCCTCGGCGAGGGCGGAACCCCGCTCGTCCTCGCGCAGAAGCTCTCCGAACTCACTGGATCCACTGTGTACCTGAAGGTGGAGGGCATGAACCCCACCGGGTCCTTCAAGGACCGCGGCATGACGATGGCCATGACTGCGGCAGTCGAAGCAGGCGCCAAGGCGGTTGTCTGCGCTTCCACCGGCAACACCTCGGCCTCCGCCGCCGCCTACGCCACGGCCGCCGGGCTGAAGTGCGCCGTGCTGGTCCCCGAAGGCAAGATCTCCATGGGCAAGCTCAGCCAGGCGATCGCGCACGGCGCTACGCTCCTGCAGGTGGACGGCAACTTCGACAACTGCCTGGACATCGCCCGCAAACTCGGCGAGTCCTACCCGGTGTTCCTCGTGAACTCCGTCAACCCGGCGCGCATCCAGGGCCAGAAGACCGGTGCCTTCGAAATCGTCGACGCCCTCGGAGACGCTCCGGACATCCACGTCCTTCCGGTGGGCAACGCGGGCAACATCAGCGCGTACTGGAAGGGCTACAAGGAGTACTCCGCGCCCTTCGAGTCCGCAACCGCCGGCACCCTTCCCGCCGTCTCCACCAAGACGCCGGCCATGTGGGGATTCCAGGCAGCAGGCGCGGCACCGTTCGTGGCGGGCCACCCCATCACCGAACCGGACACGATCGCCACGGCTATCCGCATCGGCAACCCTGCATCTTGGGACACGGCCATCGCTGCACGCGATGAATCCGGCGGCTTCATTGACGCGGTGACCGACGAGGAGATCCTCGACGCCCACCGCTGGCTCTCCGCCAAAGAAGGCGTCTTCGTGGAACCCGGTTCCGCGGCAGGCGTTGCCGGCCTCATCAAGAAGCACGCTGCGGGCGAGGTTCCCACCGGCAAGACGATTGTCATCACCGTCACCGGACACGGACTCAAAGACCCGCAGTGGGCCCTCCGCACCGAAGACGGCAGCGAGGTCCAGCCGGTCAAGGTACCGAACGACGTCGTGACCGTGGCATCCGAACTGGGACTGGAAGAAAACTAAGAGTGGAAACCACGCAGCCCACCGCGACGGGCCTAAAGCTTGTCGCGGCAGGCCAGCAGCTGACCGTCAGGGTCCCGGGTACCAGCGCCAACCTGGGCCCCGGCTATGACAGCCTCGGCCTGGCATTGTCGATCTACGACACCCTGACTGTCGAAACACTCACCACCGGAGAGCTCGAGTTCGAGCTCTCCGGTGAGGGAGCCGACACCCTCCCGCGCGATGCCAGCCACCTCGTCGTGCGCGCCCTCAACACGGCCTTGGAACGACTCGGTTTCCGGCACAGCGGTCTCAAGATCACCGCGGACAACGTCAACCCGCACGGCCGCGGACTTGGCTCCTCGGCCTCGGCAGTGGTCGCCGCCGTTACCGCGGCCAACGCCTTGGTGCCCGAATCCGCCCGGCGTGACCGCGAATGGATCCTGCAACTCACCAGCGAGATGGAAGGGCACCCGGACAACGTCGCACCCGCGATTTTCGGCGGACTGGCCCTGTCATGGCAGGACAGCGAGCAGTACAGCAGCACCCGTGCAGAGGTGGTCCCGTCCGTCATCCCGATCGTGGCCGTGCCTGACTACGAACTGTCCACCGAGACTGCCCGCGGTTTGCTGCCTGCTTCCATCGGCCACCATGCAGCAGCCATGAACTCAGGACGCGCTGCGCTCCTGATCCACGCATTGACGGCCGACCCGCGTTTCCTGCTTCCCGGAACTGAGGACTACCTGCACCAGAGCTACCGTGCAGAGGCAATGCGGCCAAGTGCGGCGCTGATCAAGGCATTGCGGTCTTCGGGCCATGCAGCTGTCGTTTCGGGAGCGGGACCCACGGTTCTGGCATTGGCCAACGGCGCGGACGAAGCCGGGGCGATTGCCGAAATGATCACCACGTTCACCGCGGACAACACTCCGGACGTTGCCTGGCGCGTGATGACACTGGCAGTGGACGTTGAAGGTGCTAGAGTGGACTTGCACCGGCGGTAGAACCGCGGGCAGTTCCCTGACATTGGATCCCGGCTTAACGCCGTTCCCGTCTCCTACTGTGTCGAAGTCTGCCGGTGTCGTCTCCTTATCGGCCTGTCGCAGGTGCCACAGAACCCTTTCTGTTACCCGAACCGTCAGCCCGCGCCCCGCCCGCCGGAGCATCGAAGACGTATTAGTATCCGGCCCTGCTGAAACTAAACCGGCAAGACCGAAATCACGGCTGCAGATCTGAACTGCAGTCCAGAACAAATCATCGCGTCCAGCTCTAGGTCTGGACGCCGTCGAGGGGGAAGGATCCTTCGTGACAGAAACCACTGAGCTGGCTTCAGCTGTGGACACAACATCTTCTGCAGCTGAATCAACGGCCGCAACCGCTAAGAGCAGCGGCCTTGCAGGCCTCAAGCTCGCGCAGCTCCAGGCTCTCGCCAGTCAGCTGGGCATTTCGGGCGGATCCCGGATGCGCAAGGGGGACTTGGTCTCGGCTATCTCAGCCCACCGTGCTGGTGCAACCACGAGCAAGGCTCCTACCGCGGCCAAGGCCGTGGCAGCAAAAGCCGCGCCTGCAGCGCCGGAAGCTGAGACCGCTGCCGCACCTGCCGCAGCATCCACCGAAGCTCCCGCGCAGGACGGCACCCGGGCACGTGGCCGTGGCCGAAGCCGTCGCGCCACGAGCGATGGTGTTGTTGCCGCCGCGGAAACCGCGGAGGCTCCCGCCGTCGTCGTCGAGGCTCCTGCCGCTCCCGTCGCCGAAGCAAGCGAGGCCGCCGGCGAACGCCGCCAGCCGCGCACGCGGAACCGTCGTCGTGGCGAGGCCGCTCCTGCGGAGGCCGGTGAAGCCGGTGAAACCCGCGCTGCCGAGCAGCCCCAGGCAGAACAGCCCCGTGTAGAACAGCGCCAGGCCGAACAGCCCCGTGTAGAGCAGCGTCAGCCCGAGCAGCGTCAGCCCGAGCAGCGCCAGGCCGAGCAGCGTCAAACCCAGCCGCGCCAGGGCGAGCAGGCCTCGGTTGAGGCCGGCGAACCCGGTCAGCGCGAACGCCGCGACAACACCCGTACGCGTCGCGAAGACACGAACGAGGGCGATGACACCGGCAACCGCCGTAATCGTCGCAACCGCCGCGACCGCAACGACCGCCAGGGTCCGCAGGACAACCGTGACAACCGCGATGGAAACACCCGCAGCGACCGCTTCCGCGACCGCAACGAACGCCGTCGCGGCCGCGGCCAGGGCCCGGACGTCGACGACGTCGAGGTCACTGAGGACGACGTCCTGCTGCCGGTTGCCGGCATCCTGGATGTACTCGAGAACTACGCGTTCATCCGCACCTCGGGCTACCTGCCCGGTGCCAACGACGTGTACGTGTCCCTCGCCCAGGTCAAGAAATACAACCTGCGCAAGGGTGACGCCGTCGTCGGCGCAATCCGCGCCCCGCGTGACGGCGAGGACCGCAGCCAGCAGACCGCGCGCCAGAAGTTCAACGCGCTCGTCCGCGTCACGTCGGTCAACGGCAAGACGCCGGAAGAGCTCAAGGACCGCGTCGAATTCGCCAAGCTCGTCCCGCTGTACCCGTCCGAGCGCCTGCGCCTCGAAACGGATCCCAAGAAGATCGGCCCGCGCGTCATCGACCTCGTGGCCCCGATCGGTAAGGGCCAGCGCGGCCTGATCGTCTCCCCGCCCAAGGCCGGCAAGACGCTCATCCTGCAGTCCATCGCCAACGCGATCACCACCAACAATCCTGAGGTCCACCTCATGATGGTGCTGGTCGACGAACGTCCCGAAGAAGTCACGGACATGCAGCGCACCGTCAAGGGCGAGGTCATTGCCTCCACCTTCGACCGTCCCGCCGATGACCACACCACGGTTGCCGAGCTTTCCATCGAGCGCGCCAAGCGCCTCGTGGAAATGGGCATGGACGTGGTGGTCCTCCTGGACTCCATGACCCGCCTGGGCCGCGCCTACAACCTGGCAGCACCGGCCTCCGGCCGCATCCTGTCCGGTGGCGTCGACTCCGCTGCGCTCTACCCGCCGAAGCGCTTCTTCGGTGCTGCGCGCAACATCGAAAACGGCGGCTCGCTGACCATCCTGGCAACCGCGCTCGTGGAGACCGGTTCCAAGATGGACGAAGTCATCTTCGAAGAGTTCAAGGGCACGGGCAACATGGAGCTCCGCCTGTCCCGCCAGCTGGCGGACAAGCGCATCTTCCCGGCCGTGGACGTCAACGCTTCGGGTACCCGTCGCGAAGAGAACCTGCTTTCGGCCGAAGAGGTCAAGATCATGTGGAAGCTGCGCCGCGTCCTTTCCGGACTCGAGACCCAGCAGAGCCTTGAACTCCTGACCAACAAGATCCGGGAGACCGGGAGCAACGTCGAGTTCCTCATGCAGGTTCAGAAGACGACTCTTGGAGCCAAGTCGGATAACGACAAATAGCTGTTTTAGGGGCGGGTGCTGGTTCGTTCGTGCGGTTTGTGCCGCGCGGATGTTCCGCCCCCGCCCCTTCTCGTTGCAACGCGGGGTCACTTACGGCCCATCCGGACCCTCGGAATGGGCCGTAAGTGACCCCGCGTTGCAGTTATTAGACTTGTAGAAGTCGAAAGAGGTTTTGAAATGTTTGAGTCCGTACAGGGATTGCTTGATGAGCATGCTGCTATCCAGGCGCAGTTGAGTGATCCTGCTGTTTATGCCGACCAGGCCATGGCCCGCAAGTTGGGGCGGCGGTCTGCCCAGTTGCAGGGCATCGTGGAGGCGTACAACCGTTGGCACGGGCTCATGGACGATCTTGAAGCGGCCAAGGAAATGGCTTCCGAGGACGCCGAATTTGCTGCCGAGGTAGACGAAATCGAGGCGAAGCTTCCGGCAGCCCAGGAGAAATTGCGTCGGTTGCTGATTCCGCGCGATCCCGACGACGCCCGCAACGTCATTCTTGAGGTCAAAGGCGGCGAAGGCGGCGACGAAGCTGCGCTCTTCGCCGGAGACCTGCTGCGCATGTACATGCGTTATGCGGAGTCGCGCGGCTGGAAGACCGAGCTCATCTCGGCCACGGAATCGGACCTGGGCGGCTACAAGGACGTCCAGATGGCCGTCAAGGGCAACTCGAACGATCCCGCGGAGGGCGTCTATGCCCGCTTGAAGTTCGAAGGCGGCGTGCACCGCGTCCAGCGTGTTCCCGTCACCGAGTCGCAGGGCCGCATCCACACTTCCGCGGCCGGTGTGCTCGTCCTTCCGGAAGTGGATGAGCCCGAAGAGCTCGAAATCAACCAGAACGACCTCAAGATCGACGTCTACCGGTCCTCGGGTCCTGGCGGCCAGTCCGTCAACACCACGGACTCGGCAGTCCGCATCACCCACCTGCCGACGGGCATCGTGGTGGCCATGCAGAACGAAAAATCCCAGCTCCAGAACCGTGAAGCCGGCATGCGCGTCCTCCGTGCCCGTATCCTGGCCCACCAGCAGGAGCAGATCGACGCCGAGAACTCTGCCCAGCGCAAGTCGCAGATCCGCACCATGGACCGTTCCGAGCGCATCCGCACGTACAACTTCCCGGAAAACCGGATTGCCGACCACCGTACCGGCTACAAGGCCTACAACCTCGACGCCGTCATGAACGGTGACCTGGAACCGGTCATCCAATCGGCCATCGAGATGGATGAACAGTCGCGCCTGGATGCCCTGGGCGAGTAACAGCCTGCAAGGATCTTCATGACGCTCTTTCCGGGCCAAAGCCTCGCCGACGCCGTCCGCGAGGCAACAGCCATCCTGTCCGACGCCGGAGTCCCCACTCCGCGCGTGGACGCGGAACTCCTCGCGGAACATCTCCTGGGTGTCGGCCTCGGCCGCCTGCGCGCCATGCTGCTTGGTGATTCCGCCGCCCCGGATGGCTACGCGGATCTGGTGGCCGAGCGGGCACAGCGCGTTCCGCTCCAGCACATCACCGGCGTCGCGCACTTCCGCTACCTCACGCTCGCCGTGGGCCCGGGCGTGTTCATTCCGCGGCCGGAAACGGAATCCGTGGTCCAACTCGTTATCGACCACCTCCAGGTACTCAATCACCCCAAAGTGGTTGATCTTGGCACCGGCTCCGGCGCCATTGCTGCTTCGATCGCCCACGAAGTGCCCGGGGCCGAGGTCCATGCCGTCGAATTCAGCACGTTCGCCCATGCCTGGGCCACCAAGAACCTGAAGCCCCTCGGGGTGAAGCTCGTGCAGGGCGACCTCCGCAATGCCTTGCCCGAACACGACGGAACTTTCGACGTCGTCGTTTCCAATCCGCCGTACATCCCCGCTGAAGCAATCCCGAACGAACCTGAAGTGGCACTGCACGATCCGCCGGAGGCGCTATACGGCGGGGGAGCAGACGGCATGGAGCTGCCGACGGCGGCCGCCGCCTCGGCTGCCCGGCTCCTCAAGGGCGGCGGCTTCTTCGTGATGGAGCACGCCGAGGTGCAGGCAAGGTGGATTTCCGCACATCTAAAGACTGCCGGCTGCTGGACGCAGGTCACCACCCACCTCGATCTCAACGGCAAGGAACGTGCCACGAGCGCAGTGTTGGCAATCGCTGCCTCCGGGAAATGAAAGAATAGCGCTGTGACCACAAGCTACAACTGCACGTCAGAGGAACAACGCGCCGAAGGCCTGGAGCATGCGCAGCGCGCCATCAGCGAGAAAAAGTGTGTCGTCATGCCGACGGACACCGTCTACGGCATTGCCGCCGACGCGTTCTCGCCGCAGGCCGTGACCATGCTGCTTGTCTCGAAGGGCCGTGGCCGCCATATGCCGCCCCCCGTGCTGATCCCGCGGCTCAATGCGCTGGACGGGCTGGCAACCGATGTATCGGAAGAAGCCCGCAAACTGGCAGAAGCCTTCTGGCCCGGCGGCCTGACGCTGATCTTCCACGCCCAGCCGTCTCTGGATTGGGACCTGGGGGAGACCCGCGGAACCGTGGCCCTGCGGATGCCCGACGACGAAATTGCGCTCGAACTGCTCAACCGCACCGGCCCGCTGGCGGTGTCCTCGGCCAATCGCACCGGTCAAGCGGCCGCGCAGACAGCCGCCGAGGCGCGGACCCAGCTTGCTGAATCGGTCGAAGTTTACCTTGAAGGCGGTTTCCGGCCCGTCGAGGGAACCGAGTCCGTAGCGTCCACGATTGTCGACGCCACCACCTTGCCGCTCCGCGTGGTCCGCGATGGTGCCATTTCCCTGGAACGCCTCCGCGGGGTTGTTCCAGGGGTGCTTGCCTTGGGAGAAACCGCGCCAGAACCGGCGTCGGAGATTGAAACCGCGGCTGTGACTGAAACCGCGCCTGAAGCGGCCGCGGAACCGGAGACGGCCCCGGACGATCAGGCCGAGACCCCGGTTCGCACGGAGACCCCGGTTCGCACGGAGACCAGGACCGAATGAGCCTGGTCCGGGATCGTGTTCCCCTTCTGGACGTAGACGTCACGGCACTATGCACCGACGAACTTATCGAGGCCATCAGCGGGTACGTTTCGGATGGCACCACCAAGGTTGTCCTCGGGCACAACCTGCACAGCGTCACGTTGTTTCATTCGAGCCCGGACTTCCGCCGTCTCTATGAACGCAGCGATGTGGTGCTGATGGACGGTGCGCCTGTCGCCATGCTCTGGGGACTTGGTCGCCGCGGAGGTTCACGCGGCGAAGCCGCGGGGTTGATGGAATACCGTTTGGGATCCACTGACTGGGTGCCGGCACTCGGCGGCGTCGAAGGACTCCGCCGGATCGCCGTCGTCGGCGCCGGCCCCGAGGCCAACAGCAAGACGGTGGATCTCCTCCGCAAGATCGTGCCTGGCGCCGAGGTCTCCGGGCGCCCCGGTGAGAATTGGGACGATGCCAGCGAAGAGGCCGTCGTCGCCTGGCTCGCGGAATTCCGCCCGCAGCTAGTGCTTCTTGGCCTTGGAATGCCGTTGCAGGAATCGGTCCTGCACCGCCGCCTCGACGAGCTTCCGCCTGCCGTCTACTGCGCAGTCGGCGGCGCCATCGAGCAACTGGCGGGGCTCCAGAAGCTCGCTCCACGCTGGCTGGGCCGCCTCGGGCTCGAATGGGCCTGGCGGCTCGTCCTGCATCCGGGACGCGTCGCATACCGGGTCTTCGGTGAGCCGTGGGTGCTCCTCGGCCTGCTGGTCCGCCGTCGGCTCTCCTTCAAGGACCGCAAGGCAGGAACAACACGCCGCGCCCGGTAGGCCGTTAGAACTTCTGGTCTTCCAGCGGGCCGAAGCCCTTGTCCCGCAAACCGGCGGAGAACGCCCGGAACCATTCCGCGAGCCCGCGGAAGTCACCGCGGGGGAGGAAGTAGCCCAAGTAGCCTCCGACGTCGGCCACCATCGACTTGCCGCGGCGGTAGCGGCGGATCAAATAGCCCCGGTTGCGGTAGTAGAAGTAGCGCTTGAACGCTGAATCCGGCACGATTACGTGCCAGCGCGCGCCGAAGACGTGCTTTGTCTCGGAAAACGCATGCGGGTGGGTGATCCACGCCGTCGCGACCGTACCGAAGCGGATCCCCGCTTTCCTGAGGCGGATCATGAAGTCGACCTCATCGCCCCGGATGAACAGCCGGATATCCGGCACTCCCACTTTGAAGAAGACATTGGAACGGATGAGCGCACCGTTGAAGAAGTGCCCGACGTCGGGCAGGAACCCCGCCTTCTCGACTTCGGTGCGCTCGTGGGTCACCTTGCCGTCAATCCGGAAGAAGAAGGAGAGCTTGTCCGGGTGGCCTGGGGCCACGACGAGCGGGACGACGGCATCCAGTCCGCGGGCCTCCGCTTCCCGGACCAGGGTTTCGAGACAGGCCGGATCGCCGGGTTCGGCGTCATCGTCCATGATCCATACCCAATCGGCGCCGCTGGCCACTGCCTTGAGGATCGCAAGGGCGAAGCCGCCCGCGCCGCCCAGGTTCGCCTCCGAGCGGACGTAGTCCACCTTTGGATGGCTTAACGCAAGCTCCCGCGAAGGGGTGGTTCCGCTGTCCACGAGGCAAATGGTGTCCACGGGCATGGACTGCTTGTTGATGGCGTCGAGCAGGACTGCTAGCTCTCCGGGGCGGTCAAAGGTGACGGCCGCTACGGCAACGGAGACAGGCATGTAGGGTTCCTTCCGGGCAGTTGCGGGGAGGGTCCTCCCGGCTCGCCCTAGGGGCGCGTGAAACGGAGCAAAGCCGCCGTTGCCGCTAGTATCTTGACAGAGTCCAACTGTAGTACAGCAATATTCGGCGGTGCGCAGAGGTGTTGCAGGTGTTGTGCCGGCAGCTAGTCGCCAGGGACAGAATCCACCACCACCGCCAACAGGAGCCGCCACGTGATCATGTATTCGCTCATGATGCTCACGGCTGCCGTCGTGTCGTACCTCGCTACGTGGGTAGCCCGCCAGATGGGTAACAAACTTCGGCTTTTTGCCCCCATCCGCAGCCGGGATATGCACTCGGTGCCAATTTCCCGACTCGGAGGCCTGGGACTTTTCGCCGGCTTCGCCGTGGCCCTCGTGGTAGCCAGCAATTCGTTCTTCGTGAAGGACATCTTCCACGGGAACGGTGCGCCATGGGGAATCCTGGCAGGTGCCCTTGTGATCGTCGCGGTCGGTGTTGCCGACGACGTGATGGACATCCGCTGGTGGGTCAAGCTGATCGGCCAATGCACGGCCGCTACGATCGTTGCGGTCTGGGGCGTGCAGATGTCCGTGATTCCCTTTGTTCCGGAGCCCATACGGATTGAGGCGGAACCGCTGCGGATCGTCTTGACCGCCCTTGCCATTGTGACCACCATGAACGCAGTCAACTTCATCGACGGACTCGACGGCCTCGCTGCGGGCGTAGCAGCCATTGGCGGGGCCGCATTCTTCCTGACGGCGTATTGGGTCCACCGCAATGCAACGCTCACGGACCGCTCGGACCTGGCAGCGCTGCTGATGGCCATCACCGTGGGTTGTTGCATCGGATTCCTGCCGCATAACTGGTTCCCGGCCAAAATCTTCATGGGCGACTCCGGCGCCATGCTTTTGGGCCTCGTGATGGCCTCGGCCGGTGTGGTGTCCACGGGCCAGATCAGCTCAGGTCTGTATGACCGCGCCAACGGTATTCCGACCATCGTGCCCATCCTGCTGCCGTTCGCGATTCTGTCGCTACCGTTGCTGGACCTCGGCCTGGCGGTGTTGCGGCGGACAGCGCGCGGCCAATCGCCCTGGTCGGCTGACCGCGGACACTTGCACCACAAGCTCATCGAGCTCGGCCACACCCACCGCACAGCGGTGCTCATGATGTACGTGTGGACGTGCATTCTGGCGTTTGGAGGCCTGGCGTTTGCCATCTTCCCTTGGCAGATGGTCCTCACCGTTGACATCGTGGCCGCGCTGATCATGGCCGGAGTGACGGCCTGGCCGTACTTTGTCCGAAAAGGGCGCGCTGCCCAGTAGACGGTGTGTGACAAGGGCGTTAACATCACAGTTCTATCTCATGTAGAATTCTAGGGCGGACAGTCACTCGCCCGCGCACCCACCCTTTTTGAGACTTTGGCATTTTTGCCACGACGATTGGCATCCCCATGACCTCCAACGCCGGCGGACATCAGTCCGACTCGAGCGGCGTTGCTGCCCCCCGCTCCACGCCTTCGCTGTGGCTGCGGCTTCTTTTCCTCAGCTCGACGACGGCGCTGGCGGCTCTTGCGGCAACGTCGGCTGTTGCGGCGGTCATGAACGGTGGCGTAGGAGTGCTTTCTGCCGCACTCGGCGGGGCGATCGTGATGGCATTTTTTGCCATCAGCCTCCTGATCGGCCATTTTGTCGGCCGGGATAACCCCTCCGGCGCGGTCGGCCTTTTTGTCGCCAGCTACTTTGTCAAGGTCGTCGGCTTCGCGGTGGTGCTGTTCGTCTTGGGCGCCCCCGCATGGCTGCACGGGCGCTGGTTCGTGATTGGCGCCGTCGTCACGGTTGTTTCGTGGCAAGCCGCCGAAATCTACGGCTTCAGCAAAGCCCGGCTCCAGATCTACAACGACCCCGCAGCGGACAAAGGGGGCGACGATGTTCACTCCTAGGAACAAGCGACGCTCCACCACACCCAATGCGGCAAAATCCGGCGATTCCACTGAGCAAGCGAACGACGGAAACGACGGCGGATACAACGCCGGCATTGCCGTCTTCAGCTACATTGTTGGCGGAATCATAGTCTGGAGTTTGATAGGCTGGGGTCTGGATAATCTGTGGGGGACTCGCTGGATTGTGCTCCTTGGCGCTCTGCTTGGAGCCGCAGGAGGGTTCTATCTTTCCCATATGCACGGCCTCACAAGTCATCGCTCGTCTTCCGGTGGAAGCAAAGCAGACAGTGGTCCGTCCCAGGACGGGAACAGTAATGCCAAATAATTTCACACGGGAAATGGCTGCAAGAAACGCGGCCGGATCCTCAACAACGCCCAATGATGGACACTGCAGAGAGGAAACGCGTTGATCGCGCTTGCGCTCCCGGCCCAGGATTCAGGGACCTTTACTCCTCCCGGAATCGACCAAATGCACCTGCCGGCTATCCTGCCATGGGGTGCGAGCGATGGCTTCTCCAAGCAGATGTTGCTGGTGATCCTGTCGGTGGTCCTTATCGCTACATTCTTTATTCGCGCTGCACGCAAGCAGCAGCTGGTTCCCGGCAAGCTGCAGTTCGCAGGCGAGATGGCCTACGGCTTCGTCCGCAACAGCATCGCCAAGGACATCATCGGCGGACGCGACTTCATGAAGTTCGTGCCTCTCTTGTTCTCGCTGTTCTTCTTCATCCTGGTGAACAACATCTACGGCGCCATTCCCGTGATCCAGCTTCCGAGCTTCTCGCACGTCGGCGGAGCCTATGTGCTCGCAGTCGTTGTGTACGTCACCTGGATCGGCATCGGCATCAAGAAGAACGGTTTGAAGTACTTCAAACTCGCCACCGTTCCCTCAGGTATTCCGTGGCCCATCCTGATTATCGTCGTACCGATCGAGATCATCTCCAACTTCTTGGTCCGCCCGGTCACCCACAGCCTCCGTCTTTTCGCCACCATGATGGCGGGGCACCTCATCGTGATGATCGCAGGCTCAGGCATTGAGTTCCTCGTCATGCAGGAAAACGTCCTTCTCAAGGGCGCATCCGCTCTGGTACTCGTTGGCGCCGTCGCCATGTACATGCTCGAAGCCCTGATCATGGTGCTGCAGGCTTATGTCTTCACCCTTCTGACTGCGATCTACATCGAAGGCGCGCTCCACGCCGACAGCCACTAGGCACAACCCCTCAATCTTCCCCTTCGGGGGTTGAAGCAAACCAAACAACCTGCCGCGACTGCGGCATCTTGAAAGGAAAACAATGAACGGCGATATCAACGGCTCCCTTAACCTCATTGGCTACGGTCTCTCCGCAATCGGCGGTGGTATCGGTGTGGGTCTCGTATTTGCTGCTTACATCAACGGTGTTGCACGTCAGCCGGAAGCCCAGCGCGTGCTCCAGCCGATCGCGTTCCTTGGTCTGGCTCTGACGGAAGCCCTCGCCATCCTCGGCCTGGTCTTCGCTTTCGTTCTCAAGTAAACCGCTAAGAACCAAGCGAACATTCAGAACCGAGTAGATAAGGACGGGTGAAACATGAATCAGCAGATCATCTCAGCCGCCGCTCAAGGCGCCGCCGAGTCGGCTAATCCGCTCGTTCCCAACTTCTGGGAAATGGGCGTCGTGCTCGTCGGCTTCGGGGTCCTCTATTACATCGTGGTCAAGTTTGTTGTCCCGATGTTCGAGAAGACTTTTGCCGAGCGCGCAGAGGCGATTGAGGGCGGCATTGCCAAGGCTGAAAAGGCCCAGGCTGAAGCTTCTGCAGCTCTCGAAGAGTACAAGCAGCAGCTCCACGATGCCCGCGCCGAGGCCAACCGCATCCGCGAAGAAGCTCGAGCCGAAGGTGCCCAGATCCTCGCGGAGCTGAAGACCAAGGCAGCAGCGGAGTCGGCACGCATCACCGAGCAGGCGTACGCCCAGATCGAATCGGAGCGCCAGGCAGCTGTTGTCTCCCTGCGTTCCGAGGTGGGCACCCTGGCCACGACTTTGGCGGAGCGCATCGTTGGCGAATCGCTCAGCGATGACGAGCGTGCCGCCCGCGTGGTGGACCGCTTCCTCGCAGATCTGGAGACCCAGAGCGCAGGTGCAGCTAAGTAATGGCAGGTGTATCGAGCGAATCGCTGACCAAGGCGCTGGAGCAGTTGGAAGCCACGCTTCCGACGGCCTCGCTGCAGTTGGCTAAGGACCTCTTCGGAATCCTGGGAACGGTGGACAGCTCGGCTGGCTTGCGCCGCGCCCTGACTGACCCCTCCCGCAGCGGAGAAGAAAAGTCGGCGCTGGTCAAGCAGCTGGTTGGCGGGAAAGTCTCCGCTGATGCTGCGGAAATCGCGAGTGGATTGGCCAGCTTGCGCTGGGCATCGGCACGCGATATCGGCGATGCACTCGAGACTCTTGCCGCCACGGTTGTCATTGCCGTGGCTGAAAACAAGTCGGCCGTTTCTGCCTCCGGAATCACGGGGCTGGAAGAGCTGGAAAACGATCTGTTTGCTTTCAACCAGACCGTTGCTTCCAGCCACGAGGTACAACGTGCTCTGGGAGAGTCGCAGGCAAGTGCTGCGGCCAAGATCAGCCTGGCGGAGAAGCTGCTTCCTGGTGCAAGCCCGGAAGCCCAGCTCCTCATTGGCCAGGCCGTGTCGCAGCCGCGCGGCGTCAAGCCGAGCAAGCTCATCGACAATTTCGCCAAGCTTGCAGCCAAGCGCCAGCAGCGTTGGATCGCAACTGTCCGCGTTACCCGTCCGTTGACGGATGCGCAGGCCAGCCGTCTGCAGGCCGGGCTTGATGCCCTCTACGGCCGCGAGCTGAAGGTCAACATCAGCGTTGATCCGACTTTGATCGGTGGAATCCGGGTCCAGGTGGGAGACGAAGTGCTTGACGCTTCCGTCGTAGCCCGTCTGTCCGAGCTCCGCCGGCAACTCGCTGGCTAGCCAGACAAGCACAACTTAACTGATACAAACACCGGTCATCGTGAGCAACGATGATCACGAAAACAGGAGAGCAGGGACTGCAGATGGCCGAATTGACCATCAACGCCGACGACGTCCGTAATGCGTTGAACGAGTTCGCGGCGTCCTACGAACCCGGAAACGCAGAGCGCGTAGAGGTCGGCCGCGTGACCGCCGCAAGTGACGGCATCGCCCGTGTTGAGGGCCTTCCCTCGGTCATGGCGAACGAGCTGCTTCGCTTCGAAGACGGCACCCTGGGCTTGGCCCAGAACCTCGACGTCCGCGAAATCGGCGTCATCATCCTCGGTGACTTCACCGGTATCGAAGAGGGCCAGGAAGTCCACCGCACCGGTGAAATCCTGTCCGTCCCGGTAGGCGACGCCTTCCTGGGCCGCGTAGTTGACCCGCTGGGCATGCCGATCGATGACCTCGGCGAGATCAAGGCCGAGACCACCCGTGCACTGGAACTCCAGGCTCCGGGCGTGACCCAGCGTAAGTCGGTGCACGAGCCCATGCAGACCGGTCTCAAGGCTATCGACGCCATGATTCCGATCGGCCGTGGCCAGCGCCAGCTGATCATCGGTGACCGCCAGACCGGCAAGACCGCTATCGCCGTGGACACCATCATCAACCAGAAGGCCAACTGGGCTTCGGGCGATGTCACCAAGCAGGTGCGCTGCGTTTACGTCGGTGTCGGCCAGAAGGCTTCCACCATTGCCGCTGTCCGCCAGACCCTGGAAGACCACGGCGCGCTGGAGTACACCACCATCGTGGCTTCCCCGGCATCCGACCCCGCCGGCTTCAAGTACTTGGCTCCGTACGCCGGCTCGGCCATCGGCCAGCACTGGATGTACGGCGGCAAGCACGTACTGGTGATCTTCGATGACCTGTCGAAGCAGGCCGAAGCGTACCGTGCAGTGTCACTGCTGCTCCGCCGCCCGCCGGGACGCGAAGCGTACCCGGGTGACGTTTTCTACTTGCACTCCCGTCTGCTGGAGCGTTGTGCCAAGCTCTCCGACGAGCTGGGCGCAGGCTCGATGACCGGTCTTCCGATCGTCGAAACCAAGGCGAACGACGTCTCGGCCTACATCCCGACCAACGTCATCTCCATCACCGATGGCCAGATCTTCCTGCAGTCGGACCTCTTCAACGCCAACCAGCGCCCCGCTGTTGACGTCGGTGTGTCCGTGTCCCGTGTTGGTGGTGCGGCACAGGTGAAGTCCATGAAGAAGGTCTCCGGTACCTTGAAGCTGGACCTGGCACAGTACCGCGACATGCAGGCGTTCGCGATGTTCGCGTCCGACCTTGACGCTGCTTCACGCCAGCAGCTGACCCGTGGCGCCCGCCTGATGGAACTGCTCAAGCAGGGCCAGTACTCGCCGTTCCCGGTCGAGGACCAGGTTGTGTCCATCTGGGCCGGTACAAAGGGCTACCTGGACGATGTCCCGGTTGAAGATGTCAGCCGTTTCGAGTCCGAGTTCCTTGAGCACCTCAAGCACAAGTCCTCCATCCTGACCACGCTGGCGCAGACCAACGTTCTGGACGACGACACCGCTGAAGCGCTGAAGTCCTCGATCATCGACTTCAAGAAGGGCTTCTTCGGCGAAGGCGACAACCGCTTGGTTGGTGCCGGACACGAAGAGCACGAAGCGATCTCCGGCGGCGAAGTCGACCAGGAAAAGATCGTCAAGCAGAAGCGCTAGAGCATTGGTTCCCGGGCCTGCGGACGCACGCAGGCCCGGGGCCTTCGCCAAAGCCTTAGCCGCTGATCCATCGGGATCTTAGGAAAGGAAATGTATGGGAGCCCAGATCCGGGTCTACCGCCAGAAGATCAGCTCGACGACGTCGATGCGCAAGATCTTCAAGGCGATGGAACTGATCGCTACCTCGCGCATCGGTAAGGCCCGCGCCCGCTTGGCAGCTTCACTGCCCTACGCAAACGCGATCACCCGTGCCGTTTCTGCTGTCGCAAGCCAGAGCGAAATCGATCACCCGCTCGTCACCGAGCCGGAGCAGATCCGCCGTGCCGCCGTCCTGGTTATCACCTCGGACCGTGGCCTGGCTGGTTCTTACTCGGCGAGCGTGCTCAAGCAGGCCGAAGGACTCAACGAACTTCTCCGGGCAGAGGGCAAGGAAGTCAAGACCTACTTGCTTGGCCGTAAGGCCCAGGCATACTTCGACTTCCGCAGCCGTCCGTACTCCCGCGTATGGACCGGCGGAACGGACGCACCGGAATTCAAGACTGCAAGGGAAATCGGCGCCGCTCTTCTCGAAGAGTTCGCCAACGACTTCGCTGAGGGTGGCGTGGACGAAATCCACGTCGTTTACACCCGCTTCAAGTCGATGGTGACGCAGGAGCCCACAGTTGTTCGTCTGCTGCCGCTCGAAGTTGAAGAGCAGACAGTCAGTGAGTCCGAGCTTCTGCCGCTGTACGAGTTTGAACCTGAATCGGAACAGGTGCTTGACGCACTGTTGCCGCGTTACATCGAGTCCCGCATCTTCGCAGCAATGCTGCAGGCAGCAGCTTCCGAGCTCGCCGCCCGCCAGCGTGCCATGAAGTCGGCAGGCGACAACGCGACCGATCTGATCAAGAAGTACACGCGTCTGCGCAACACGGCCCGCCAGGCTGAGATCACGCAGGAGCTTTCCGAAATCGTGGCCGGCGCCGACGCCCTGAGCGCGTAGCCGCCGGTGTCTGGTTCGGCGCAAGCTGCACCTGCACCAAATAGATAAACTTAACCCCACGCCATCTACTGAGTGAAGTGAGAGAGATGACTGCCACCGCTACCGAGCACGTAGCTGCAACGGCCGGCGCCACCGGCCGCATTGCCCGTGTCATTGGCCCGGTTGTCGACGTCGAATTCCCGGCTGACGCAATCCCGTCGATCTACCATGCGCTTACCACTGAGATCACTCTCAACGGTGAGACCAAGACCATCACGTTCGAGACCTCCCAGCACCTGGGTGACAACCTCGTCCGCGCCATCGCCCTGCAGGCCACCGACGGACTCGTCCGCGGCACGTCGGTGCAGGACACCGGTGCCCCGATCTCCGTGCCTGTCGGCGACGGTGTGAAGGGCCACATCTTCAACGTTCTCGGCAAGCCGCTGGACGTTGACGAGTCCGAGATCCACGCTGACGCTTACTGGCCGATCCACCGCAAGGCTCCGGCCTTCGCGTCCCTTGAGGGCTCTACGGAGATGCTCGAGACCGGTATCAAGGTCATCGACCTTCTCACCCCCTACATCAAGGGTGGAAAGATCGGCTTGTTCGGTGGCGCCGGTGTTGGCAAGACCGTTCTGATCCAGGAAATGATCACCCGTGTTGCCCGTAACTTCGGTGGTACTTCGGTATTCGCCGGTGTTGGCGAGCGTACCCGTGAAGGCAACGACCTCTGGGTTGAAATGGAAGAGGCCGGCGTCCTGAAGGACACCGCCCTAGTGTTCGGCCAGATGGATGAACCGCCGGGAACGCGTCTGCGCGTGGCACTGTCCGCCCTGACTATGGCGGAGTACTTCCGCGATGTGCAGAACCAGGACGTGCTGCTCTTCATCGACAACATCTTCCGCTTCACCCAGGCCGGTTCCGAGGTCTCCACGCTGCTCGGCCGCATGCCGTCCGCAGTTGGTTACCAGCCGAACCTCGCCGACGAGATGGGCCTCCTGCAGGAGCGCATCACCTCGACCAAGGGCCACTCGATCACGTCGATGCAGGCTATCTACGTGCCTGCTGATGACTACACCGACCCGGCTCCGGCAACGACCTTCGCACACCTCGACGCGACCACGGAACTTTCCCGTGAAATCGCCTCCCGTGGTCTGTACCCGGCCGTTGACCCGCTGACGTCGACGTCCCGCATCCTGGACCCGCAGTACATCGGCAAGGACCACTACAACACGGCTGTCCGCGTGAAGCAGATCCTGCAGAAGAACAAGGAACTCCAGGACATCATCGCCATCCTCGGCGTTGACGAACTGTCCGAAGAGGACAAGATCGTCGTGTCGCGTGCACGCCGCATCCAGCAGTTCCTGTCCCAGAACACCTACACCGCCAAGCAGTTCACCGGCGTCGAGGGCTCCACCGTGTCCATCAAGGACACCGTGGAAGGCTTCACGGCGATTTGCGACGGCGAGCTGGACCACATCGCAGAGCAGGCGTTCTTCAACGTCGGCGGCCTGGATGACGTCGAGCGCCAGTGGGCCAAGATCCAGGAACAGACCAAGTAGTATGGCTGAGCTCGAGGTTGAGATTGTCGCAGCGGACCACTTCGTGTGGTCCGGTGCGGCCAAGATGGTCAAGGCCCGCACCAGCGATGGTGAAATCGGGATCCTGCCGGGCCACTCGCCGCTCCTCGCCATTCTGGCCGCGGGCGAGTTGGCCATCGAGCCGGTTACCGGAGACCGCCTTGCAGTAGTTGTGGACGGCGGGTTCTTCTCCGTCGACAACAACCGCGTGGTGATCGTCGCTGACAACGCCCAGCTGGGCGATTCAGCTACTGCGGGGATCCGATAGCAAGACCTTGATGGACGATTCTGCTATTCCGTTCATCGCCTTGGCAGCGGCGTTTGCGTTGCTGATTTTTACACTGTGCCTCGTCGGGGTGCGCCGCTTCAATTTGCGGCGCGCCCTGGGCACAGTCGACGCCTCCATTTGCACGGCTGGAAACAGCTGGCGGATGGGGGTTTGTCGTTATCAGGACTCGGAGCTTGAGTGGTTCCGCCTGCTCTCCCTCAGCTTCCGTCCGAAACACAGCTTCCGCCGCAGCTCCTTGGAGCTCCTGGGTCGACGGAAGCCAACGGAGGAAGAACTGACGAGGCTTCAGCCCGACGTCGTGGTAGTGGAACTCCTGCATGAAGGCCAGTCGTTCATGCTGGCAATGAGATTTGATGCCTACGCCGGGTTGTCGTCCTGGTTGGAAGCCGGCCCTGTGGTGGGCGTCGGCACCTGGCGCTGAGGACAGTGGAATTCCTGTACAACCTGAGCCTTGTTGATGGTCCGTTCTATTGGACCATCCTTGGCGCTGGAATTGCCGGGAGCGCATTCCTCCTCCTGCGACGAGACAGGCGCTGGCTGCTTTCCATAGTTTTGTCGCTTGTCGTCGCAAGTGGAGTTGTCTCGTTCATCCATTGGCTGCTTGTCAACGTCCTTACCGTGTTCCCGGAGGATCTCCCCTTCGATGTCCTTGTTTGGTCGACGCTTGCCTTCTTCGCTTTGGCCCTCTTCTCTTTTCGGCTCCCCGGATCCTCGTGGCGCGGCAGGAGCGCCGCAGGGGTCTCGTTCGTCGCCGTGCTGCTCCTCTCCGCTCTTCAGATCAACAGCTACTTCGGGCTCAACCACACGGCGGCTGATCTCTTCGGCCACAACGTGGGACGGATCCCCCAGCTTGAGGAAGGGTTCAAAAGGGGTTTTTCACGGACCCTGCCGGTGTCACTGCCTGACGGGGGATTCGTCCGCAGGGCATCGATTCCCGGAATCGAATCCGGCTTCAAGGCCCAGGACGCTTTCGTTTACCTGCCGCCGGCCTATCAAGCCGCTGATCGCAGCCAACTACCCGTGCTGGTCCTGTTTGCCGGCCAGCCCGGACGTCCCGCCGATTGGCTGACCGGCGGCCGCCTTGAACCGGCCATGAACACCTTCGCCGCCCGGCACGGAGGCATGGCGCCCGTCGTTGTGGTGGTCGATCCAAACGGGTCCGATACCGCAAACACCATGTGCATGGATAGCCGGATCGCACGTGCCGACACCTACCTCGCGATCGATGTTCCGCGCTGGATCAACTCGACGCTCGAGGTTTCCGCCGACCCAAGGAAGTGGGCGGTCGGCGGGTTCTCCTTCGGTGCAACCTGTGCCGTGCAGATGACGACGCTGCACCCCGAAATCTACCCTTCCTTTATCGCCTTCTCGGGAGAGCGGGAGCCTTCGCTTGGCCCCGATCGCCAGCGGACCATCCAGACCGCATTTGGCGGGGACTCTGCCGCTTTCGACGCCCTCACGCCGTTGAACCTGATGAGACAGCGAAACTATGATGGCCATGCAGGCTTCTTCGCCGTCGGGGCCGCAGACGGCGAATTCGTCCGTTACGCCAGCGAGCTGGCGGCAACCGCCCGCACTTCCGGGTTCGATATCAGGCACGCTTCGGTTTCCGGAGCCGGCCATTCGTGGGCCGTGGCCGTGCAAGAGCTTCCTTCCGCGATGGAATTCCTGGCCCCTCGGTGGGGACTCGTCCAATGAGTACCCAGGAAGCCCAATTGTCCAAGGACCAGGCGGATGCCCCCGAAGATGCCAGGCCCGCCCGGAAGATGGCGGCGACCCTTGCCCGGGCCGTCCTGGGCAACGTGGCTGCCCATATCGGCGCGATCCCCTTCACCGTGATTGTGCTCGCGCTGTACCTGCTCACTCCGGCGATCTTCGACTCCGATCTCGGGTACGGCCCTGACGTGTTGCGGCATCTTTCGAGCGTGAGCGGTGGAGGGTTGAAGTCGGGGGACTGGTGGTCCATCTGGACTTCGATGTTTTTTGCCGCCAACCCCTTCGACTATGTGATGACCTCGTTGTTGTTCGTCGTGCTGCTGGGCTCTTCAGAGCGCAAGCTGGGGTGGTTCCGCACAGCGGCGGGCTTCTTTGGCGGGCAGTTTGCCACGGTCACCGCCTTTTTGTTGGTGGTCCAGTTGGCAGCCTACGCCGACGACGGCTGGCTGGGACGGATGATGGATGCCAGGACCTCCGGGCCCCTCCCGGCAACCCTCTTCGTCGCGATGGCGGCCAGTGGCCTTCTCCCGACTTTGTGGCGTCGGCGCCTCAGGGCGACGGTTGTGTCCCTGGCGCTTCTCCTGGTCCTGTACGTTGGCGACCCCTCGGCTGTCATGGCCTTGACCGGTGCCGTGCTCGGACTGGGGACCGGTCTGTGGCTTCAGCTCGACCACGGCATTCAACCGAGCCACCGGGCGACCAGGCGTGAAACGCGAAACCTGCTGTCCCTCATGGTGGCGATTTTCGGCGTCGGGCCACTAGTGGCGGGCGCGGTGAGGAGCCCCGCGGGGCCGCTGGCGTTGATCCGCGAAATGGTCCTGAACCCTGTTCCGACGCTTAACCAATTGCAGGCAAACTGCGGTGGAACCGTGGACATCAGCTGCCTTCAACTTGGACGCCAGGGCTATCCCGGGCCCGCCGGCGTCGCCCTCGCGGTGGTACCCGCGTTGCTTCTCCTGATCTGTGCGGTGGGCATGCGCCAAGGAAGGCGCTTGGCCCTGAAAATCGCCATCAGCGTGCAACTTGGCGTGGTGGCGCTGTCCTTTGCCTACCTGGTGCTGTTTGCCAGCATTCCGCATTTTCCAGGACGGGGCCGTACCGTCGTCATGGGCTCCGCGGTGTTCCACATTCTGACCCTCGCCCTGGTTCCGCTGATCCTGGCGGTTCTCCTTTTCGTGTTCAGGGGCAACTTTGTGGTGGGCTCGAGGGCGCCGCTCCGCCGGAAGATGGCGTGGCTGGTTGGCGGTACGTGGCTCATATTGGCGAGTGGCTACACCGGGGCGTGGCTCGGCTCGGGCGGTTTGGCGCACGACGGCGGCATCCTGGGCCTCATTGCGGAACTCGCCCGACAGTATCTTCCCTTGCCCATACCCACGGCTTTCGGCCGCGTGTTCGCAGAGCGAAGCGCCGCCGAGTCGATATTGTTCGCGTGGTCGGGGATCATTTTCTGGCTTGTGGCCATGGCCGCGGTGTGGACCCTGCTTCTCAAACGGCAGCACGGCCCCGGCGGTGAGGATCCGGCCCGCTTGGCGGCCAGGAATCTGGTCAAGCGCGGCGGGGAGTCCCTGTCGTGGATGGCGCTCTGGGAGCCGAACAAGTTCTGGTTCACTCCCGGAATGGACGCCGGAATTGCCTACCAGCAGCACGGAAACGTCGCACTGACCTTGGCCGGTCCGTTCGGTGATCCCGCACAGGCCACTGCCACGACCGAGGGATTCCTGGACTACTGTGCCCACCATGCATTGGTGCCGTGCCTCTATTCCTGCACTGAGGAATTGTGGCCGATGCTGCAATCCACGGGATTTCGCCGAATTGCGGTGGCCCAGGAAACCCGGCTCTCCATCCGCGACCTTGAGTTCACGGGCAAAGCGTGGCAAAACGTCCGCACGGCCAGGAACCGTGCTCTGAAGGCCGGGGTCGAAGCCCGGTGGGGGCGCTATTCGGAGTTCCCGCAACACATACGTTCCCAGCTCGGCGAAGTGTCGGAAGAGTGGGCCGCCAGGAAAAAGATGCCTGAAATGGGCTTTACCTTGGGTTCCCTCGACGAGCTGATGGACCATGAAGTGCTTTGCTGCATAGCGGTCGACGGCAAAGGGTTTGTCTATGGTGTCACCAGTTGGCTTCCGGTGTTTCGTGACGGCCAAGTGATTAGCTGGACATTGGACTTCATGCGCCGGCGCAGCGACGCCTTCCCTGGGCTCATGGAATTCATGATTGCCTCGGCAGTCCACCAGTTGCGACAGGGAGTGGAAGTCATTTCTCTCTCGGGCTCGCCTTTGGCCGGGGAGACCGAGGAATTCTCCAGCGGGGAAGCCGGCTTGGCGGGCATTCTCGACCTCGTTGGCAGGACCTTGGAGCCTGTTTACGGATTCCGTTCTTTGGCCCGCTTCAAATCGAAGTTCCAGCCGGAGTACAGGACTTTGTATATGTACTACCAAGACAGCCTGGAGATTCCCGCGATCGGCGCTGCGCTAAGCCGGGCATATTTGCCGGGGCTGTCCGTCCGGCAAACTGCCAGGCTTCTCCGCACCCTCGTTACCTGAAAGGGAAAGGGGTCCCGCGTCCTGTGCGGAACCCCTTCCCTGAACCTGCCAGGCAGAATTCAAGCAGTCAAACTAGACGGCGGTGACGCCGGTGGCCTGCGGGCCCTTTGCGCCCTGACCGATCTCGAACTGAACACGCTGGTTCTCGTCGAGGGTGCGGAATCCGCCGGTCTGGATCTCGGAGTAGTGGACAAAGACGTCGCCTTCTGCGTCGTCCGGGGTAATGAAGCCGAAGCCCTTTTCAGCGTTGAACCACTTGACGGTGCCCAGTGCCATTTTGTTTCTCCTCATTGTGGAACTTTTAAGTCCGGCACACCGCGTGCCGGCCTTGGTTACTCCGCGAGAAGACCTGGTTTTCCGTCCAAGCAAGGCTTGGTTGGCTTCGCAGGAGCTTCACGCTCGCAACACGTCTTGCGAGCATGAATCACACCTACACAAAGACTGCTACAACACTTTCATGGCGAATACTGGAGGTCAACGGTCTGCTGGGGAATTCGGACAAATTTTAAGTAAAAAGAAGGTAACGGAAGAAAGCGCGCCCGTCACTGGATGCGCCATTGGGAGCCTGCAAATTCGGCCTGGATGAGCCAATCCCCCTAAGCCAGCCAATCACCATTGCGCAATACACCCGCGAGTTGAAGCTCCCTGTCCACGACGACGAGATCGGCCCGCAGGCCCCGGCGAAGGCCGCCGAGTTCATCGGAGAGCCCCAGGACCGCGGCGGGAACCGCAGTCGCCGAGGCAACCGCGTCGGCGAGCCCGACGCCGGCCGCAACGGTGCGCCTGACGACGTCGAGCATGGTGGCAGTGCCACCGGCGATGGACCCGGTGGCATCCAAGGTAGCGACGCCGTCCGTCACGGTTACCGGAGAGGGGCCCAGCATGTAGTTTCCGTCGGAGAGTCCCGCCGCCGCCATTGAATCGGTCACGAGGACAACGTTTGCGGCGCCTACCAGCTGAAAAACGGTTGCGACGGTGCTCGGGTCAAGGTGGGTGCCGTCCGCTATCAGTTCCACCACGGCCTTGCCCTCCTGGGCCGTGCGCAGGGAGGCAGCGACGGGGCCGGGGGAGCGGTGGTGCATGGGAGGCATGCCATTGAACAAGTGCGTGACAGTCGGCAAGGAGCTGACGCCGTCGAAACCAGCGGATTCCAAGCCCTCGCGCGCCGCAGTCAGGGAGGCGGCCGCCGTCGCGTCGTCGCAATCCGTGTGGCCGAGAGACGGCGTCACTCCGTGGAACGTCATCAGGTCCACGAGCGCCGCGGCGCCGGGAAGCTCGGGGGCGTAGGTCATGGTGGCGAGCTTGCCGGCAGCGGCTTCAACCAGCTCGGTCATGAGGTCCAGGTCCGGCTCCAGCAGATAGGCGGGGTTCTGCGCACCGCAGCGGGCACGGGAGAGGAAAGGCCCCTCCAGGTGGATTCCCGCTACGAGTCCTTCATCGGCCAAGCGAACGAAAAGCTCGATGCCGCGGAGCAGGTCCTCCCGGGGCGCTGTGACCATGCTGGCGAGGAGCGTGGTGGTCCCGGAGCGGTGCAGGAAATCGATGGCTTTGCGTGCCGAGGATTCATCGGCTCCGGGAAAGTCGCCTCCGTTGCCGCCATGGCAGTGCACATCCACGAACCCGGGAACGATGTACCGCTCAGCAGGGAAATCGGTCCGGGGAGTTTCCTCGAACCCTTCGAAGGCTGCTTCGTGGAATTCGGCGGCCGGCCCGGCGAAGGCGATGCGGTCGTCCTCCACCGCCACCAGGCCGTCTTCGATCACCACACCGTCGCTGACGATGGTTCCGGTAATTAGGTGGCGCACAGGCGCAGACGAAGATACAGGCCGGTCTGGGACAGTCATGCTTTGATTCTAGTTGCCGGGGCCCGCGCCTGACCCGATTTACCCGGTTTACCCGGGATGACGGCCAGGACACCTAGAACAAGCGCGACTCGCTGTCGTCTACGCCGCGCATCGCGTCATAGTCCAGGGTGATGCAGTCGATTCCGCGGTCGTTGGCAAGGACTTTCGCCTGCGGCTTGATCTGCTGGGCGGCGAAAATGCCCCGCACCGGGGCCAGCAGCGGATCGCGGTTGAGCAGCTCAAGGTAGCGCGTGAGCTGCTCGACGCCGTCGATGTCGCCGCGCCGCTTGAGTTCGACGGCGACTGTCCTGCCGTCGCCGTCCCGGGCGAGGATGTCCACGGGACCGATGGCAGTGAAGTACTCGCGCCGGATGAGCGAATAGCCGGCACCAAGGGTTTCGATCTGCTCGGCGAGCAGTCGCTGCAGATCGGCTTCGACGCCGTCCTTGATGAGCCCGGGGTCCGTTCCGAGGTCGTGGGACGTGTCATGGAGTTGCTCGTAGATGTTGATGATGAGCCGGTCATCGGTCTTGGCCGACTGCACGGTCCACTGCTCCATCACGCCTTCTTCGACCTCGGTCTCCTCCGGCGTCGTCACCCGCAGGGTAGCGGGCGGGCTCATCCAGTTCAGCGGCTTGTAGGAGCCGCCGTCGGAGTGGACCAGCACGGAACCATCGGATTTGACGAGCAAAAGCCGGGTGGCAAGCGGGAGGTGGGCCTTGAGGCGGCCAACGTAATCTACGGAACAACGGGCTATGACGAGTCGCACCCGCTCCACTTTACTTCCTCTGCCACTACGCCTGCCGCGCGCAACTAGCGACTGGGGCAGAATGGAGTCATGCCCCGCTCCAACCGCCCCCGACGCACCGGATCAGCCAAGGCAAGCTGGAAACGGACAGGCGAGTCGCCGGAACTGGATCTGGAACGTGCCCGTTCGGGCATTGCCCGCAGGGAAAGCGCCCCCGACGGCGACTGGATGGTCCGGACCATGACCGCACGGAAGGCCGAGAAGACCTACATATGTCCCGGTTGTTCGATGGCCATCGTGCCCGGAATCGCCCACCTGGTGGTGTGGTCCGAGACGCACCTCTTCGGCGATGCCGCGGGATTGGCGGAACGCCGCCATTGGCACAACAACTGCTGGACAGGCCGAACCTACAGGTACCGCTGAGCACTTAAGCAATACGGCTGGCCCGCTGAATCTCCCCACCTTTGGCCGGAGTGCCGCCCTGAATACCTGTAAAGGCGGGAATTCCGGACTGCGGTAGCGGCCAAAAGCGGGGAAACCACGACGACGACGCCACCGCTAAGCACTTAAGCTTGGAAACATGAGTTTCGATCCCGCTTCCCTCGTTTTCAGCCAGCCGGAGTCTGCCACGGACATCAGGGCATCCACGGTATTGCCGGCCCACCGCGAAAACGTGGAGTTCCTCACCGAAGACGGCAAGGTGCTTGTGGGTGAGCTGGCGCTGCCGGAATCCGGCGAGATCTCGGCGACGCTTATTACCCTGCATCCCTTGCCGACGCACGGCGGCTTCATGGATTCGCACGTCTACCGGAAGGCGTCCTATCGGCTTCCGGCACTCGCCGGCGTCGCGGTTCTGCGCTTCAACACGCGGGGAACGCATTCGCCCAGGGGTACCAGCCAGGGGCAGTTCGACGAAGGAATCGGTGAGCGGTACGACGTTGAGGCTGCTGTTCGCTTCGCGGTGGAACGCGGGCTTCCGAACCGCTGGCTGGTGGGCTGGTCGTTCGGCACAGAACTGGCCTTGATGTACGGTGCCGTTGAGCCGGTGGCTTCCCAAGTGGAGGGTGCCGTCCTGCTGTCTCCGCCGCTGCACCGTGCCACGGACGTGCACTTGAAGGAATGGGCAGCTTCGGGAAAGCCGCTGACAGTCCTGGTTCCGGAACACGACGACTATCTTCAGCCCGCCGAGGCCGCCCAACGATTCAGCTTGGTGCCTCAGGCCCGGGTCTTGGGGATCGACGGAGCCAAGCACCTGTGGGTCGGCGAGAAGTACGCGGCCCGGGTCTTGGACGAGATCGTGGACGACGTGACGGAAACCGGTGCAGGACCGGATGGCCTGCCGCGCCACTGGACAGGCCCAGTGGCGACGGCCTAACGGTCGCGGCCTAGTGGCGGTCCTGGCGGACGATGAAGACTTCCTTGATCAGCAGCATGATGGCTGCCGCCGTCGGGATGGCGATCAAGGCGCCGAGCACGCCCAGTAGGCTGCCGCCCGCGATCACCGAGATCACGGCAACAGCACCCGGAACGGCAACGGCCTTCTGCATGATGCGCGGAGAGATGAAGTACGCCTCGAACTGCAGATAGGCGAAGTAGCAGATGGCGTAGATCACGGCGGTCTGCCAGCCGGCGGTCAGAGCGACCAGAATGACCACCACAGCGGCAATCATGCCGCCTACCAAGGGGATGAACGCAAGCAGGGCAACCACGAAAGCCAGCAGGACGCTGAACGGAATGCCCAGGATGCTCATGACGATGAATGCGAACAACGCGTTGAGCAAGGCAACACAAACCTGGCCGATCACATAGTTGCCCACCGAGCGCGTGATCTCCTCGGACAGAGCCTCCACCCGGGGCCTGCGTGACCGTGGTGCGAGCCGGTACCCCCATCTCTTCATGGCGGGCAGGGCACCGAGGAAGTAGAGGCTGAGAACCAGGACGATCAGCGTCCCGAAGACCCCGTTGGCCACCGTGGATCCGAAACCGACGACGCCGCCGAAGATGCCGCCCATGGCGTCGGGGTTCTTGACGAACTTGTCGAGTTCCTGGCTGATCTTGTCGCGGACGCCGAATTGGCTGTCAAGGGAGCGGAAGAAATCCGAATCCACGAAGCCCCGGATCCAGTCGGGAGCCTGCCGCACGATCTGCGAGACCTGTTCCACGATGGTGGGGATAAGGGTGGCGAAAAACGCCGCCACTCCGGCAACGAGAACTCCGACGGCGATGACGACGCCGGCCGGGCGGGGAACCTTGCGGTCTTCGAGCCAGCGGACCACGGGGTCAAGTCCCAAGGCAATGAATAGGGCCGTAACGATCCACAACAACAGTTGGACGGTACTGGTGCCGATGTAATAAAGCATGAGGGCGACGCCGACGCCGGCCGTGCCCATGAAGCCGACATACAGCGGATGTTGCGCGGACATCCTCGGGCCGGGGGAACCGAAGCGCGCACCGTCGGATTCATCCTGGGCGGGCTCGGTTGTTGCATCGTGCTCAAGTTCGGGAGGCATTTCGAAGCGGACCCGCGGTTGGGCGCCGGGAATGGGCTGGCGGAGGCGGCGCACGAAGGACGCCATCAGTCCCTCGCCGTGATCCTTGCCGTCCCGGTTAGACCCATCAGCCAAGCCATCCGGGCTGATCCCCGATCCTTGTTCGGCGGGGGTGGGATCCTTGCGCTCTTTCACGTGCTTCAGCTGCCTTTTCGTTCCGCGGTCAGGCTCCAGGAGTGCCCGATGTCATGTTGTTCGCCACACTATCAGCAGGCCGGAATTGGCGAATTCTAGGGGTTGAGCCGTGCGGCGGGAAGCCCTTCGGGAGGGCCCCGAACTGACTCCTTGGTAACAAAACCGTTACCCTTGAAGTTCAACGACCGCTGATGATTGGTATTCCTGTGCGATTGAAGACTGCAGTTTCGCTGGTGCTGCTTGGCCTGCTGACACTGTTGGCCGGCATTGGCCAGCTGACCTTTTGGGCCCCGGCCGAGACCGTAACCGCGTCCGCCCCCGGCGACTCCAAAGCCGCTCCGCTGACCGTGATCACCCAAGACGTGTTGGCCCACAAGGGTGGCCCCAGGCAAATCAGCATCAAGGGCGATGGCAAGTTCGTGTTGGCTGTCGGACGTCCGGATGACGTCGATGCGTGGGTAGGCAAGACCGCGCACAACAGCATCATCGGCGTCTCCGAGGACGGCAAGTCCCTGCAGGTTGCCGGCACCGATGGCGAAGCAAGCGCTCCGTCGCCCGCCGGATCGGATCTGTGGGTGCAAACGGAGAACGCCAGCGGACAGCTGGACTACACCTTCACCCCGCCCGCGAGTGGCAACTGGTCGCTCCTCGTGGCTAGCGACGGAACCAAGCCGGCGCCGTCGTCGGTCTCCATAACGTTCGCCAACGATGCCACCATGCCGTGGGCGGTCCCGCTCATTGTCATTGGCGCGATCCTCATCGTCGCGGGCGCGGCGTTGCCGTTCGTCAGCAAGTTCACCAGGGGCCGGGGCTCCCGCCCGAACGGTCCGCGGGGCGGCGGGAACACGGAAACCGACCCGGAGACCGCCGGCGAAGACACCGCCAAGGAAACCGACAAGGACGTCATCGGCGAGGACGCACCTGCCGAGGACACCAACAAGGGCAAAAGCGGCGGTCCAGCACTTCGTATTTCGCTTGTAGCTGCAGCGGTTGTGACGGCCCTCGCCGGCGGCACCGCGGCAGGCGCCCAAGCGGCCGAGACTCCTTCTCCCTCCGGATCCGCGACGGCGAGCCCCGCGGGGACCGCTGGTGCGCAGACCGTCCCCGTCTTGGTGGACGCGCAGCTCAAGCGCATCCTGGACCAGGTCGCAGGCGCAGTGGCCGCCGGGGATGCAGCACGTGATGCCTCCAAACTCGCCCCCAGGGTTGACGGCACGGAGCTGCAGGTCCGCACACAGAACTACAAGATCCGGTCGCAGGTTGCCACGCACGAGGCACGGATGCCCGTCCGGTCCAGCAAATTGCTGGGCAGCGTCATCTCCACGCAGCGAACCTGGCCACGCACCGTGATCGCCTTGACCCAAGGCGATGGCAACGTGGTTCCCCAGGTCCTGACCCTCGTGCAGGCCTCGCCGCGGGAGAACTACAAGCTGAAGAGCACTTCCCCGCTTCAGCCCGGAACGTCCTTCCCCGCGATTCCCTTGGGCGGAACCGCGCAGTTGGCGGCCGGTGACAAGTCCGGGCTGCAGTACAGCGGGACCGAGGCGATGGCAGCCCTGGGCGATCGCTTGACCAAGGCCGATTCGGCGTTCAAGGACAAGCTCGTGGAAGGCACCAATTCGCCCTACATTGCCGATGTCCTGGACTACCAGGCGAGCACCGTCAAGTCCGGCGCCAACGGCAATTTCACCTTCACGCACACGCCCTCTCCGGCGGATACGGCAGTGTTCCGGACGTCCGACGGCGGCGCCGTGGTGGTGGGAAAGCTGAACTTCGATTTCACCAGCAAGCCCAAGGCCGATGGCGACACGCTGACCGTGGACAAAGCCGCGGCCGTGCTCGCGGGCGGGGATTCCACGAAAGTCGGCCTCGTGCAGACCTTCTCGGAGGCGGTAGCTATTTACATTCCACCGGCAGGCTCGACGGCTCCCATGAAGCTCGTTGCCGCGGTCCGCGGTCTGGTGGGGGCCAGCTTCCAGTAGGCAAATGGTGGTGGAGCAGCGGCTAGAGTGGACGGTATGAGTTCGCCAGGATCCCGTCCCGTCCCTCCAGCCGCTGCCAGCCAGCTCAACCTGCGCGGCGCCGTCGACCTCTCTGCATTGCGGCGCCCGGCGCCGGCGGCACCGAGCGGTGCCCCGGCTGTATCCGGCGCAAGCCCCGGAAGCAGCCAACCCCTTCGCGTAGATGCCACCGAGGCCAATTTCCAGGACCTCGTCCAGCTGTCCGCGCAGATTCCGGTCCTTTTCCTTTTGTGGTCCAACCGCTCCTTGGAGGCTTCGACCCTCCTCCATAGCCTCGAAGGTGTCGTCGAAGGCTACGCCGGCAAAGTCGTGCTGGCTGCCGCGGATGTTGATGCGTTCCCGCAGCTTGCGCAGGCATTCCAGGTCCAGGCCATCCCCACCGCTGTCGCGGTCCTGAAGGGCCAGCCCGTGCCGCTCTTCGAGGGGCCCGCTTCGGACCAGGAAATCCGCACCCTCATCGATGAACTCCTCAAGGTGGCCGAAGCCAACGGAGTAACGGGCAGTATCGGCGCGGGCGCCGCTGGCGCGGAGGCCCGTCCCTTGCCTCCGCTGCACCAGGCAGCCTTCGATGCCATTGAAGCCGGAGATTACGCCGCTGCGGCCACCGCCTACCGCCAGGCGCTCGCTGAGAAACCGGCTGATGCCGAGGCGAAGGCCGGGCTGGCCCAGGTGGAACTGATGGGCAGGCTTGAGCTCCTGACGGCAACGGAAGCCGAAGCCGTGCGCCAGCGGGCGGCGGAGGAGCCGGACAACATCGAAGTACAGCTCACGGTGGCCGACCTCGACATCTCGGGTGGACACATCGAGGACGCGTTGAACCGCATCATTGCGTTCATTGGCCGCAACTTCGGTCCCGAGCGTGAGACGGCGCGCGTGCGACTGCTGGAACTGTTCGACGTCGTCGGCATTTCGGACCAACGTGTGGCCAAGGCCCGGCAAGGTCTGGCACGGGTCCTCTTCTAATGACGCAGCCGGCGTTGTTCAGCCCGCTTCAATTGCGCTCGTTGGCGTTGCCGCATCGTGGCTGGGTTTCGCCGATGTGCCAGTACAGTTGCTCGCCCGACGGCGGGGGCGGCGTGCCCAACGATTGGCACCTGGTGCATCTTGGTGCGTTTGCCACGGGCGGCGCGGCCCTCATCCTCACGGAGGCCTCGGCCGTCAGCCCCGAGGGAAGGATCAGCCCGCGGGACGCCGGACTGTACACGGACGAGCAAGCGGGCGCTTGGGAGCGGATTGTGGACTTCGTCCACCGCAACAGTGCCGTGGGCGGCAAGATCGGCGTCCAACTGGCGCACGCCGGCCGCAAGGCTTCCACCTACTGGCCTTTCGCCGAAGAGAGCGGATCCGTAGCGGAGTCCGACGGCGGGTGGGTTGCGCGGGGTCCGGGTAACGAGGCGTTTGCCGGGCTTGCACGTCCTCTTGCCATGAGCGAAGAGGACATCCACGCGGTGATTTCGGATTTCGCGGCGGCAGCCTCACGGGCGGTGGACGCCGGGTTCGACACGGTGGAGATCCACGGCGCGCATGGTTACCTCCTGCACGAATTCCAAAGCCCCCTGATCAACAAGCGCGACGATTCCTGGGGAGGCAGCGAGGCCGGTCGAAACCGCTTGATGCTTGAGGTCATCGACGCAGTCCGTGCTGTCATCCCCGATTCGATGCCCTTGTTGCTGCGGATTTCCGCCAGTGATTGGGCCGAGGGTGGCGTAGACATTGACGCCTCCGTGCGCCTCGCGCGGGCGGCGTCCGAGCACGGCGTGGACTTGGTGGATGTCTCCAGCGGAGGCGCAGTGGCCCACCAGCGGATCAAGGCCGGCCCTGGATACCAGACGGGATTCTCGGAACAGATCCGGCGCGAAGCGGGGGTTCCCACCGGAGCAGTCGGCTTCCTGACATCCTCGGGACAGGCCGAACACACGGTGGCCACGGGCCAGGCCGACGGCGTATTCATGGCACGGGCAGCCCTCCGCGATCCGCACTGGTGGCTTCGCGCGGCTTTCGAACTCGGCTTCCCCTTGGATTGGGCGCCGCAGTATCAGCGCGCGGTTCCACGGCACAGCTTCTAAGAGCTGCTCCTTTCGGATGCGAACCGTTTTGGCGAGCTAGTCCTTTGGGATGAGGCGGCTCCGGAAAGCGGCTCAGTAGTTCCCCCTCGGGGACGACCCCCGGAAGCGTCGCCGGGGCTAGGCTGGCTGCATGACTGTCCAGCTTCCCGGTTCCCCTCCCACCTCCCCGGTGCCTGCCTTGGCCCTGCGCGGACTGGCGAAGCGCTTCGGCGGCAAGATCGCCGTCGATGGCATCAGCCTGGATGTCCCGGCTGGCTCCTTCTACGGGGTCGTTGGTCCCAACGGGGCGGGCAAGACCACTACGTTGTCCATGGCCACCGGACTCCTGCGGCCGGATTTCGGGACGGCCTACATCCACGGCGTGGACGTGTGGGCGAAACCGCTCGACGCCAAGAAGCTGATGGGGATATTGCCCGACGGCGTCCGCCTCTTCGACCGCTTGACGGGTGAACAGCTCGTCACTTACGCCGGCTTGCTTCGGGGCATGGACAGGGACGTCGTTGCCCACAGGGTGGGAGAGCTGATGGCCGCGCTCGACCTGAGCGGCGACGCCGGCACCCTCGTGGTGGACTACTCCGCCGGCATGACCAAGAAGATTGCCCTCGCCTCGGCGCTCATTCATGCCCCCAGGCTGCTCGTGCTGGACGAGCCCTTTGAGTCCGTGGATCCTGTATCGGCAGCCAACATCCGGGGAATTCTTGACAACTACGTGGGCTCGGGAGGGACGGTCATCGTCTCGAGCCACGTCATGGACCTCGTGCAGCGCATGTGCGACCACGTGGCCGTTGTGGCTGCAGGCAGGGTCCTCGCCGCCGGAACCGTCGACGAGGTCCGCGACGGCGCCACGCTCGAGGACCGTTTTGTGCAGCTGGTGGGCGGCGGAAACCAGGCGGGAGGCCTCGAATGGTTGCGCACCTCCTGAGCCTGAAGTGGCGGCTCCTGCTGAACGGCTTCCGACGCAGCCCGGGCCAGCTTGTGGGAATCGCGATCGGTGGGCTCTATGCGCTGGGAGTCGTCGCGACCCTCGTAGGGACTCTCATCGCCCTGCGGTGGGCCGACCCCGAGACGGCCCACACCGCCGTCGTCCTCGGTGGCGCCGCCGCGATCCTGGCCTGGGCTGTGGTGCCCTTGATGGCCTCGGCCGCGGACATGACGCTTGACCCTTCCCGCTTCACGACGTCGGCGATCCCCATGCGCCAACTGCTGACCGGGCTTGCCCTCGCCGGATTCATCGGAGTGCCGGGCTTGTCCACGATGCTCGTGGCGTTATTCACCGCGGCAACATGGTGGCGTAGCGTGCCGGCGGTGCTCGGAGCCCTGCTGGGTGCCGTGCTGGGAGCGCTCAGCTGCGTGGTCTTGTCGAAAGTCATCACGACGGCGACCGCCAGCCTCGCAGCCTCCCGCCGTTTCAAGGATGTGAGCAGCATTGTGGTCTTTGTGCCGCTCGTGCTGATGGGACCGATCGTGGCCGGCGTCTTCAGGGGAGTGTCCGGTTCCACCGGCTATCTCCCCGAACTTGCCCGGACGGTCTCCTGGACTCCGCTCGGAGCTTCCTGGTCGCTTGGCGGCGATCTGGCGTCCGGAGATGTTGCTGCCGCAGGCCTGAAGTCGTTGATCGCCCTCGCCACTCTCCTCGTGTTGTTTGCCGCCTGGAATGCGCTGCTCAAGCGGGCGCTGGTCACTCCGCCATATTCCGGTGGATCGAGAAAACGCGGCGGGAAACTTGGCTTGTTCGGATTGCTGCCGGCAACTCCCACCGGGGCCATTGCCGCACGGGCCCTCAGCTACTGGATCCGCGATCCGCGCTACGCAGCCTCGCTGATCGTGGTCCCGTTGTTGCCCGTGATTTTCCTGTTCCAGTCCGGGCAGTCCGGAAGCTACTCCATGCTGGTGATTCTGGGGCCAATGGCTGCCTTTGTCCTCGCATGGTCCATTGCCGCGGATGTTTCCTACGACAACACCGCATTTGCCTTGCATCTGGCCACCGCGGTCCGCGGCATCCATGACCGGCTCGGCAGGGCCTTGGCCTGCCTGGTATTCGCCCTCCCGGTGGTGTTGATCTTCGCCGTCGGGCCCTTTTTCCTGACGGGAGAATGGGGCTGGTTGCCCGGTGTCCTGGGTCTTTCCCTGGGCGTGCTGTTCACAGGCCTGGGCTTGGCCTCCATCGTGTCGGCGCGGTACACGTCCAGCGTGCCGCTGCCCGGTGACAGCCCTTTCAAGAAACCGCCGGGAAACGTTGCCCAGACGCTGGCGGTCCAGTTCGGGGGAATGGCGGTTCTGTTCCTCCTGGTCCTTCCTGAACTTGTCATGGTGATTGTCCAGTCGGTCACGGGCGATCCGCTGTGGGGATGGATCAATCTCGCAATTGGTACGGTTCTTGGGGTGGCCTTGTTCGTGTCGGGTGTCCGGATCGGCGGACGCTGGCTTGACCGGCGCGGGCCGGAGCTTTTCGCGCAATTGAGCGTCAACCGTTGATTCCATGAGCAACAATGACAAGTTATGGGACATGGGATAACCTCGAGTTTGAATCAGTCGATCCGGGAAACACAGCTAGAAAGGTCGTGGACGATGGAAGTTGTCATCCTTCCGGGAAGCAAGCAGATCGGGGCGCTTGCCGCGGATGCCATTGAGGCGCTGCTCCTCCGAAAGCCGAACGCCGTCCTGGGCCTGGCCACAGGGTCATCTCCGCTCCCTGTCTATGACGAACTGACGCGCCGCCATCAGGAAAGAGGTCTCGATTTCAGCCAGGCACACGCCTTCGCCCTTGATGAATACGTCGGTCTCGAACCTGGGCATCCGGAGTCGTACCGTGAAGTCATCCGCCGTGAATTCACGGACCGGGTCAATATCGACCCCGCCAATGTCCACAGCCCGGACGGTACCGCGGCCGACCTTCCTGCGGCCTGCCAAGCGTACGAGGACTCCATGCGGGCACTCGGCGGCGTTGACCTGCAGATCCTTGGCGTCGGCACGGACGGCCACATCGGGTTCAACGAGCCCGGCTCCTCGCTCGCTTCGCGGACCCGGATCAAGACGCTGATCGAGCAGACCCGCAAGGACAACGCGCGATTCTTCAAGAGCATCGACGACGTCCCGCACCACGTGGTGACCCAAGGGCTCGGAACCATCATGGATGCCCGGCATGTTGTCCTGATTGCCACGGGGGCGCAGAAAGCCCAGACCGTCAGGGACTTTGTCGAGGGTCCGGTGGCGGCCATCTGCGCGGCATCGGTGCTGCAGATGCACCAGCACGCCACCATCCTGATCGATGAGGCTGCGGCGTCCTCGCTCAAGCTGGCCGACTACTATCGCCACACCTATGACAACAAGCCGAAATGGCAGAGCATCTGACACGGTGCATCTGATCGCCAAGCTGCAGCGGCTAAGATGGATGGCATGACGACGCTGCCTCCGGACCCATTCGAAAACGATCCCATGCGCGAGCTTTCCGGAGCCGGAACTTCCACTTCAACCATTGAGCGCGAAGAAGTGCGCCAGGAAGTGGAACCCGGTGACCGGGAGCGTTTCTCGCACTATGTCCGCAAGGAAAAGATCATGGAGTCCGCACTGACAGGCGAACCCGTGATTGCTCTGTGCGGCAAAGTGTGGACCCCTGGCCGGGACCCGCAGAAGTTCCCGGTCTGCCCCGAGTGCAAAGAAATCTATGAAGGACTTCGCCCCGGAAACGACGGCGGAGACAAAGGCGGCTCGGGCAACTCCAAGTAGCGAGTAAGCCCCAGTAGTCGGGTAATTCCTGGTAGTAGGCGGGGGAGCGCTTTCCCCTGCCTGTTTGCTGCCCTGCGTGATTCGGCGCATCCGGAACAGATTGGTGTTTTTTGTGGTTATTTGGGTTTCGCTGGCTGCAGCGGCCTTGCTTGGAATGGTTGCTGGTCGAGGGGAATCCGCGTGACTGAAACACTCTTCGGCGGCCCCGCGCTGCCTCCCGCATATCCGGAACGCGCAGCCTGGGGAACCGCCCCCAAGCTGCGCGCCTGGCAGCAGGAAGCGCTGGACCTGTACCTGAACGCCAGTCCGCGCGATTTTCTCGCCGTGGCAACGCCGGGCGCAGGCAAGACCACCTTCGCCCTGCGGATTGCATCGATACTCCTCGACAGCGGAACCGTGAACCGAGTGACGATCGTCGCTCCTACCGACCACTTGAAACGGCAGTGGGCGGACGCCGCCGCCAGGGTGGGCATTGCCATCGATCCGAACTTCAAGAATTCCGACGGCCAGCACGGCAGGGGCTTCGTCGGCGTTGCGGTGACCTATGCGCAAGTGGCCAGCAAGCCCATGCTCCACCGGGCCAAGACCGAGGCCGCCCGCACGCTGGTCATCCTCGATGAAATCCACCACGGTGGCGAAGCGTTGTCCTGGGGCGACGGATTGCGCGAGGCCTTCGATCCCGCTGCGCGGCGCCTGGCCCTCACGGGCACGCCTTTCCGTTCCGATACATCACCCATCCCTTTCGTGGAATACGCCGAAGACCGCGATGGCATCCGCCGCTCGAAGGCGGACTACACCTACGGTTACGGCAATGCCTTGAGGGACCACGTTGTCCGTCCCGTGCTGTTCATGGCGTATTCGGGCCAGATGCGTTGGCGCACCAGCGCGGGAGACGAAATGGCGGCGTCCCTCGGCGAGGCTGCCGTGACCAAGGACATCACCTCCCAGGCATGGCGGACCGCGCTGAACCCCGGCGGCGAATGGATCCCCGCGGTTCTTGCCGCCGCCGACAAGCGCCTCGGTGAGGTGCGGCGTACCGTGCCCGACGCCGGCGGCCTGGTGATTGCCACGGATCACGACGACGCCCGCGCCTATGCCGGTCAGCTCAAGAAAATCACGGGTCAGTCGCCCACGGTGATCCTGTCTGATGATTCCAAGGCTTCGCACAAAATCGAGGAGTTCACCGCCAGCGACAAGCGCTGGATGGTGGCCGTCCGCATGGTGTCCGAAGGCGTTGACGTCCCCCGGCTTTCGGTGGGCGTCTACGCGACGTCCACGTCCACGCCGCTGTTCTTCGCCCAGGCCGTGGGCCGCTTCGTCCGTGCCCGCAAACGTGGGGAAACGGCGTCGGTCTTTTTGCCGTCCGTGCCGCCCCTCATGGCCTTGGCCAACTCCATGGAAGCCGAGCGGGACCACGCGCTGGACAGGCCCGAGAAGGAAGACCCGGACGGCCTCTTCAACCCCGAAGAGAACCTGATGGCCGAGGCCAACCGCGACGAGAAGGCCTCGGACTCCCTGGAGAAAGGCAAATTCGAGGCCCTCGATTCGCAGGCGTCCTTTGACAGGGTGCTGTTCGACGGCGGCGAATTCGGCACGGGAGCCGATATCGGATCCGAGGACGAACTAGATTTCCTCGGAATCCCCGGGCTGCTCGACGCCGAACAGGTGGGAACGTTGCTCCGGCAGCGGCAGCATGATCAGCAGTCGAGGAAGAAGCGCCAATCTCCGTTGGCTGCCGCCGCGTCACCCGCGGTTCCGGACCACCGCATGCTGATGGACCTGCGCAATGAGCTCGCCAAAAATGTCGCGGCCTGGTCGGCCCGCACCGGTACCCCGCACGGCGTCGTCCACAACAAGTTGCGCGAGGTGTGTGGCGGACCGGCAGTCGCGCAGGCAAACGAGGAGCAATTGCAGTCGCGGCTGCGCAAGCTCCAGGATTGGTTCATCGGAAGGAAGTAGAACTGCTTGGCAGGGCTCCTGCCCTTAGCGCTGCCCCAGTTCGACGCCGTTTTCTTCCAGCTCGGCGTAGGTCTCGTCAAGATCTTCCGCGATTCCGGCGGTGAGGTCACCGATCACCGTCACGGAGTAGCCCGCCTGCACGGCGTCCAGGGCGGTGGCCTTGACGCAGTAGTCCGTGGCGATACCCACCACCACCACTTCCTCCACTCCGTGGCTCTGCAGCCAGTCGTCGAGCCCGAGGGCGTCCTCGTCCAGCTCGACGGAGGGGACGGCGCCGGGCGCGAGTTCGCCCATGGGAACTTCGTCTTCGGGCGCCAGGACTCCTTCGAACCCTGAATAGGCCGCGGTGTATTGCCCCTTGCGGAAGTAGGCCTGGATGTACTCGGCGTCGAGATCCCGGTGGAGTTCGGCGCCCTTGCTCCCGGCGCGGCAATGCGCCGGCCAACTGTCCACGAAGTCCGGTGTATCCGAAAAATGGCTGCCCGGGTCCACGTGCCAGTCCTGCGTGGCCACGACGTGGTCGAAGTGCTGGTGGTTCGCGTCAAGGTATTCGCTGATGGCGGCAGCCGTGGCGGCGCCACCGTCCACGGCGAGGGACCCGCCCTCGCAGAAATCGTTCTGGACGTCCACGATAATCAGGGCGCGGGACATTCAGTCCTCCTCATAGACGGTGGGGATTGCCGGCTCGCCGCGCTGCAGCCTCCGGACTACCGGGGGGAGTTCGGCCATGGTCGCAGCATGGCGTTCCTGTGCCCGGACCACGCCCTCGTGTCCTGTCCATCCCGGGAGCAGTTCTCCGTTTTTGATGAACCGCTGGAGCAGCGGACGGTCGTTGCCGTCGTCTTCCGGGCGGTGTCCGATGCCCACGATCTCCTGGGTGGCGATGCCGAGTTCGTTGAGTTTGCGCAGGGCGTATTTGCGGCCGCCCACGCTTGCCTTGTTTTTGGCTACCTTCGCCACGGGAACGAATTCCCCGGCATCGTTGGTCCGGCTGACGAGCTTGTAGACCATGCCGGCCGTCGGGGCTCCCGATCCTGTGACCAGGGAGGTACCTACGCCGTACACATCCACCGGCGCCGATTGCAGGGCCGCGATGGCGTATTCATCGAGATCCGAGGTGACGACGATCCGGGTGTTGGTGTTGCCGAGGTTGTCCAGCAACTCGCGGACCCACTGGGCCTGGGCCACGAGGTCTCCGGAGTCGAGGCGGACTGCCCCGAGCCCGTCACCCGCGAGTTCCACCGCGGTGCGTACCCCGACCTCGACGTCGTACGTGTCCACCAGGAGCGTCGTTCCCGGTCCGAAGGCGGCGATCTGCGCTTCGAAGGCCTCGCGCTCGGTGTCGTGCAGGAGCGTGAACGAGTGGGCGGCCGTGCCCACGGTCTTGATGCCGTAACGGCGGCCGGCCTCAAGGTTGGAGGTACTGCCGAAACCGGCGATGACCGCGGCGCGGGCTGCCGCCGTCGCGGATTCCTCCTGGGTGCGTCGGGAGCCCATCTCGATGCACGGCCGGTTGCCGGCCGCGCTGGTCATCCGGGAGGCAGCCGAAGCAATCGCGGTGTCATGGTTGAGTACCGACAAGATGTACGTTTCCAGGATGCACGCTTCCGCGAACGTAGATTCGACGATCAGGATCGGGGAGCCGGGGAAGTAGGCCTCGCCCTCCGGATAGCCCCAGATGTCGCCGGAAAACCTGTAGTCGGCGAGGAAATCCAGTGTCTGCCTGTCAACTATTTTGTGCTGATCGAGAAACGCGAGCTCGGCGTCGCCGAAACGGAAGTCCTTGATTCCCTCAAGCAGCCGGCCGGTGCCGGCGACGATGCCGTAGCGGCGGCCGTCAGGGAGGCGGCGGGCGAAGGCCTCGAAGACGGAGCGCCGGTGCGCCGCGCCCGAATGGAGGGCAGCTTCCAGCATGGTCAGCTCATAGTGATCGGTGTACAACGACGTGCGGGGGTGGTCCCAGGCGACGGATCTACTCACGAATTCACTCTAGTCCCCACCGGCTCCCAGGTCTCGCTTCGCTCGACCGGGGCCCCTCGCCGGCGTGGGCCCACCCACCGGCTCCCAGGTCTCGCTTCGCTCGACCGGGGCCCCTCGCCGGCGTGGGCCCACCCACCGGCTCCCAGGTCTCGCTTCGCTCGACCGGGGCCCCTCGCCGGCGTGGGCCCACCCACCGGCTCCCAGGTCTCGCTTCGCTCGACCGGGGCCCCTCGCCGGCGTGGGCCCACCCACCGGCTCCCAGGTCTCGCTTCGCTCGACCGGGGCCCCTCGCCGGCGTGGGCCCACCCACCGGCTCCCAGGTCTCGCTTCGCTCGAACGCCATTAGCTCGCCCATCCATCACCATTAGAATGGACAGATGACCACTACCGTCGGCCCCGGCACAGCCCCCGGCACCTATACAGCCACCTGCACAGTGACAGATGCAGGCTTAAAGGGAGAGGAACGGACGGACATCTCGGAGCGTTCGTCCACCGACGTCCTCAGCGCTGCTGACATCCCTTGGAACCTAGTGGTCTGGAATGATCCCGTCAATCTCATGAGCTATGTGAGCTACGTGTTCCAGAGCTATTTCGGCTATTCCGAGGCCAAATCCAACAAACTCATGCTCGAGGTCCACAAGAAGGGCCGTTCCATCGTGGCGCACGGAGGCAAGGAACAAGTGGAGCAGCACGCGGTTGCCATGCACGGCTATGGTTTGTGGGCAACGGTTGAAAAGGCAAGCAGCAGCGGCGACGGCCGGGGACGCAAGGGTGGCGCACGTGGCTAAGGCTTTCAAGTACGGACTCAAGGGCATCACCGGCTACCTTGAGCCCGCCGAGCGCGAACTCCTGCGCGGACTCCTGGACGATGTCATTTCAATGCTGGAACCGCAGCTGTCCAGCAACGAAGATCCCCTGACGGCCCTGATCGGCCTGGACATGAACGTCAAGGAACCGTCCGATCGCGCCCTTTTGCGGCTCTTGCCCAACGTCATGAAGAACGACGACGCCGCCTCCCTCGAGTTCCGCCAGCTCACCGAGCGCTCGCTGCGGGAAGGAAAAATCGGCGCGCTCCGGGCCGCCGCGATGGGCCTGGACCGAAACGAGCTCGTCCTCACCCCGGAGGAGGCGAAGCTCTGGTCCATGGCCCTCAATGATGTTCGTTTGGTGCTGGCCGAGCGCCTCGATATCCGGGACGAAGCGGACGCGGACCATGTCCACGCCATGCAGGACTGGTCCCAGGCCGAAGACGTAGAGAGCTACCTGGCGCTCGTCTACAACTTCACCACGTGGCTCCAGGAATCGTTGGTCCAGGCCATGATGGCCTCGATGGACCGGAAGTCCTGAGTGGAATTGCCGGGGCTTTTGGCCGTCCGTGTGACAAAACAGACACGAGGCCCCCGCCACATGTCATGGCTGCGGCACATGCCTTGGCTTATTCTCTAAGAATCATGAACTCAGCATCGGACGCGGTATCGGATGGGGAGAGCGCCGCAGCGGCGCCGGAATCCCAGCGCAGGCCGGAAACACTGAACAGCAAAGCACACAACCCCTTGCTGGGATCGCGCCCCATCGGTGTCTTCGATTCCGGAGTCGGCGGACTCACCGTGGCACGGTCCATCATCGACCAATTGCCCAACGAGTCAATCATCTACGTAGGGGACACCGCCAACGGGCCGTACGGGCCGCTGCCCATCGCAGAAGTCCGGGCCAATGCCCTCGGCGTCATGGACGAACTCGTGGACTCCGGCGTCAAGCTGCTGACCATCGCCTGCAACTCGGCCTCGGCCGCGGTCTTGCGCGATGCCCGCGAACGCTATACGGCCCGCTACGGGATTCCCGTCATCGAGGTCATCCAACCCGCAGTCCGCCGGGCGGTGTCCGCGACGAGATCCGGCCGGATCGGCGTGATCGGGACGTCGGCTACAGTAGGTTCCCGCGCCTACGAGGACACCTTTGCCGCTGCCCCGGACCTGACCATCACCTCGGTGGCCTGTCCGGAATTCGTGAGCTTCGTGGAGGCCGGCATCACCACCGGTCCCGAGCTGCTGGCCGCGGCCCACGAATACCTGGAACCGCTCAGGGACGCCGGTGTGGACACCGTTGTGCTGGGCTGCACGCACTATCCCTTGCTCACCGGCGTGATCTCCTTCGTCATGGGGGAAGACGTCACTCTCGTGTCGAGCGCCGAGGAGACCGCCAAAGACGTTTACCGCGCCTTGGCCACCCACGGGATCCAGCGGACCGATCCCGGCCTGCCCCGGCACGACTTCATGGCCACCGGCGACCCCGTCCAGTTCGAAACCCTGGCGCGCCGTTTCCTCGGCCCGGAGGTCCTGTCCGTACGCCACGTGGACCATGTGGCTGCCCAATACCCGACCGGAAGCCTCGCCCGCATCACCCCGGAAATGTTGGAGGCCGCCCGTGCGGGAGGCCATCATGCGAGGACGTCCAATTTCGTTGATCCGGCAGCGTTCACTGTGAACGAATTCGGCGCGGCCCGCGGGGGCCGCATCCAGTGAAACTGACCATTGTTGGCTGCACGGGCTCCTTCCCCGGTCCGAGCTCTCCGGCGTCGTGCTATCTGCTGACCGCGCACGACGGTGAACGCCAGTGGAAGATCGTCATGGACCTCGGCAGCGGTGCCCTTGGAGCCATCCAGCGCTACACGGACCTCGAAGACATCGACGCCATCTTCCTGACCCACCTGCACCCGGACCATTGCATGGACCTTTGCGGGCTGCATGTGGCCGTCCGCTGGAAGCCGGGCGGCTGGGGACGGGACAGGATCCCCGTCTGGGGTCCCGCCGCGACAGCCGACCGCATGGCCACCGCCTACGGCTTGGAGCTGGACCCCGGAATGCATGAGGAATTCGACTTCAGCAACTGGAGCGAAAGCCAGTCCGTGCAGCTTGGACCGTTCACCGTGACACCGTATGCCGTGAACCACCCGGTGGAGGAGGCCTACGCCTTGCGAGTCGAGGTCACCGAACCGGACAAGGAAGGCAAAGCGGTGAGCAGGATCCTCACGTACTCGGGAGACACCGACTCGTGCCAGGGCCTGGAGGACGCCGCCCGCAACGCCGATCTCTTCCTGTGCGAGGCCGCCTTTGAAGAAGGGCGCGACGACGATATCAAGGATGTGCACTTGACCGGCAAGCGCGCGGGCCAGGCAGCGACAGCCGCCGGAGCCCGACGCCTCCTGCTGACCCACATCCCGGTCTGGACATCGCAGACCAAAGTCATGGCCGAGGCCCGGCCCGAGTTCGCCGGCGATGTCGCCGTCGCGGTTGCCGGAGTCCACTACACCGTCTGAACCCGGAGTCCGACGGCTCAGTCCAACTGCGTAGTCCGGCGAGGGCCACCGGATCGCTAAGCTTGCAGTATGACTTCCGAAGCCACATCTGTCCCCGTCATCCGTGCCGACGGCCGTACGCCCGATCAACTCCGTCCCATCAGCATCACCCGCGGCTGGTCCAAGCAGGCCGAAGGTTCGGCCCTGATCGAATTCGGCAACACCCGGGTGCTGTGCACGGCTTCCCTGACCGAGGGCGTTCCGCGCTGGCTCAAAGGCGAAGGCCGGGGCTGGGTCACGGCCGAATACGCCATGCTCCCGCGGGCCACGAACACCCGTTCCGACCGTGAGTCCGTCAAAGGCAGGATCGGCGGACGTACCCACGAAATTTCGCGCCTGATCGGCCGCTCGCTGCGTTCCATTATCGACACCAAGGCCCTGGGCGAGAATACTATCGTCCTGGACTGCGACGTCCTGCAGGCCGACGGCGGCACCCGCACCGCCGCGATCACCGGCGCCTACGTGGCGCTCGCCGAAGCGATCCGCTTCGCCCGCGAGAACAAGATGATCGCCAAGAACGCGCAGCCGCTGATCGACACCATTGCTGCCGTCTCCGTGGGAATCATCGACGGTATCCCGATGCTGGACTTGCCCTACGTCGAGGACGTGCGCGCGGAAACCGACATGAACGTGGTGGTCACGGGCTCCGGCAAGTTCGTGGAAGTCCAGGGCACCGCCGAAGGAGCCCCCTTCGACCGCGATGAACTGAATGCCTTGCTGGATCTTGCCCTCATCGGCACGGGGGAGTTGGCAGCAATCCAGCGCGAGACCCTGGCCGAGGCCCCGTGAGCATCGACACTGCGCCGCGGCTCGTTCTTGCCACCCACAACAAGGGAAAACTGCGCGAACTCAGGGAACTCCTCCGGGGGCAGGTGCCAGGACTCGACGTCGATACCCAAGTGATTGACGCGGCCGCGGCCGGAGCTCCCGATGTTGCCGAGACCGGCGTGACGTTTGCCGAGAACTCCCTGCTCAAAGCACGGGCCGTGGCTGAGGCCACGGGAATGGTGGCGATTGCCGATGACTCGGGATTGGCCGTGGACGTGTTGGGCGGAGCTCCGGGCATCTTCTCGGCCCGCTGGGCCGGCCGGCACGGTGACGACGCCGCCAACCTCCAGCTCTTGCTGGCGCAACTCTCCGACGTCCCCGACGCGCACCGGGGAGCCGCGTTTGTCTGCGCGGCGGCACTCGCTGTACCGGCCGCCGTCGACGGCGGGGCGCGCGAGGTGGTCGAGTACGGCCAGCTCGAAGGCACCCTCTTGCGCGAACCCCGCGGCGCGGGTGGATTCGGTTACGACCCCGTGCTCCAGCCCGAGGGGCTTGACCGCAGTTGCGCCGAACTGAGTTCCGAGGAGAAGAACGCCATCAGCCACCGCGGCAAGGCGTTCAGGGCGCTGCTCCCGGCCATCGTGGACGCCCTGCGCTGAAACTGGCTTAGGCGACAAAACGGGTGTAAATCGCGGGCGCGTCATGTCCGTCCCGGGATCGTCTTCGCTCGGAGGTCGGATTCTGCTCAATCATTCGAATGGACAAATTCCAGGCCCGCGGAATCACGGGACCGGCGGCCTCGTCGAAGAGAATGATCCAGCAGAATCCGACGGTGTCCATAGATTGTCGAACTCCCGTCGACTTGGATCTGGTCATGGCCCCCCGGCGCCGGGATCCGCGGGGCAATATCGGTCAAGCGCTAAAGAACGAGGCACCCCGCAAACGAACTGCGGGGCGCCACTTTCTTTAAGCCAGTGCGTTTAGCGCTCGCCGTGCTTTCCGGCTTCGCGTCCGTCGACGAACTCTTCGGCGGGTTCAGCGCCGCGGTCAGTGGCCTTGCGCTTGGCGAGCAAGCCGCGGATGACCTCCACGGCCACGGGGACCACCGAGAGCAGCACGATGACCACGAAGATGATGTCGAGGTTGTCCCGGACCCACGGAACCTTGTCGCCGAGCAGGTAGCCGAGCAACGTGACGCCACCGCCCCAGAGCACGGCCCCGATGACGTTGAAAATGAAGAACTGGCGCTTGTCCATCTGCGCGACGCCGACAATCACCGGAACGAAAGTGCGGATGATCGGAACGAAGCGGGCCAGGATCAGGGCCTTGCCGCCGTGCTTTTCGAAGAAGGCGTGCGCGCTCTCGACGTTTTCCCGCTTGAACAGCTTGGAATCAGGCTTGTTGAAGATGGCCGGTCCGGCTTTGGAACCGATGAGGTAGCCGCTCTGGTTGCCGATGATCGCAGACACGACGATGAGGGCTGCGAGTGCCCAGATGTTGAACTTGATGGTATCCGTGGCGACGAGGAGCCCTGCGGTGAAGAGCATCGAGTCGCCAGGCAGGAAGAAGCCCACCAGGAGTCCCGTCTCGGCGAACACAATGCCGCACACGAGCAGGACTACCCATGGTGCCAATGCGGGGTCGGCCAGGAAGATCTGGGGGTTCAACCAGTCGGGGAGGAGCGAGGACATGTGCGGCTGCACCGGTCCTGCACCCACCAAAGCGGATACGGCAAAGTCGTTCATCGCAGAAAGGGTCACCCTTCAAGGGTACGGGACAACCGCCGTCGGGCCTTGAGACATCCGCTGGGGGTGTCTGACAGACACTGCCACGAGTCGCCCGACGTGCGTAGCGTGGTGGACGTGGAGAGAAGAGACGAAAACTTCTGCGTCCGCAGCTAACTGAACATGATTGACGAGGAAGAACTTTTGAAGCGAGACGTAGCCATATCCAGCACACCGGCGACGGTCGCTGCTGAGTCAGCCCCGGGGTTTCCATGGGGAGGTCTTCTGATCCTCGCAGCAGCAGGCTTCACTGCCGTCACTACCGAGCTCCTCCCGTCCGGGCTGCTGCCCCAGATCAGCCGGGACCTGGGAGTTGACGAATCGGCTGTAGGTTCCCTGACGGCCGCCTATGCAGCAGTCATCGTCTTCACGGCGCTTCCCTTGTCCAGGCTGCTCGGGGGACGAGTCCCCCGCAAGGCGTTGCTGATCGCCACCGTGCTCGCGTTCGCACTCAGCAACGTGCTGCTGGCGTCCAGCCCGAGCCTCGGATTGGCGGTTGCGGCAAGGCTCCTCGGGGGCGTGGCCCACGGGATGCTGTGGTCAAGCATGGCCCCCTACGTTGCCAGGATCGTTCCAGCGCACTCCGTCGGAAAAGCAATGGCCATGGTCTTCAGCGGTAACAGCATCGCTCTGGCGGTCGGCGCTCCGATCGGCACACTCATGGGCTCGGTGCTCACCTGGCGCGCCTCTTTCCTTATCCTGGCCGGAGTCGGTGCGGTTCTCGCTCTGCTGGCCGTTTGGGTGCTCCCCGCCGCCCCCGACGAGGACAGCAATACGACGCCGACCCTCCGCGGAGCACTGAAGCTGCCCGGCGTGATCGCGGTGGCCACAGCCTGGCCGCTCTTGCTTTTGGGCCACTTCACCCTCTTCACCTACATCGCGCCGTTCCTCCACGTCTCCGGACTGCCGGATGCCTTCACGAGCATTTCCCTGTCCGCGGTGGGGGCCGCCAGCCTCGTGGGGATCTGGATCGCCGGCCTCACTGCCGATTCCCATCCGCGGCGTTCCCTGCTTTCCGCGGTCGCCCTGCTCGTGCTCGCCTTCGCCCTCTTGCCGCGGCTTGGCGGCACATGGGTGGGCGAAATCGTATTGGTGACCATCTGGGGAACCGCCTTTGGGGCCATAGGGATCTACAACCAGGCAGCAATCCTTCGCGCCGGCGGAGAGCACAGAGACGCCGCGAATGGCCTGACCGTGGTGACCATTCAACTCGGCATCGCCGTCGGCGCCGGATATGGCGCTCTGGCCCTGACCACTGTCGGCGCCCTGTGGGTGCCGTTGGCCGCGGCCGTCCCGACGGCGGCAGCGCTCGCAATCATCCTGGCCAGCCGCCGCGGCGGTTACCCCGCCGGTCCGCGGGAGGCGAAACCCAAGGGAACCCGGTAAGTCCCACACGTGCTGCGCGAGACATTGCGGGCGCGGCCCTCATCGGGGAAGAGAAGATAAGCATGCTGATAATCTTGTGGTTAGGCACCTGGACCACATGTCTGGCCACAATCGGAGGAACGAGATGAACGTCCTGATCAAACTACTTGGGCTTGTTGTGGGCATGGGCGCCGGAATTGCGGCGAACAAGGCCCTGGAGGCCGTCTGGAGCAAGTCCACCGGGAAGCCCGCACCTAAGGATGCGAGCAATCTGGAGGACTCCTTACCGGGCGTGGTCTTGTTTGCCTTCGCCGGGGCGCCGCGGGGGCGGTCATCCATGTCCTGACCCAAAGGGCAACCAAGAAGGCGTTGACCAAGCTGCAGGAGACGGCGGACGAGGTCTGAAAGCCGGTCCGTGGCAGGTGGCGGCCATCACCAGCGCTAGCGGGACCCTTTTCCACCTGTAACCTTGACCAGTGGCATTGGACTTTACGGCGATCGACTTTGAAACTGCGAACGGCTTCAGGGGTTCACCGTGCTCGGTCGGCCTCAGCAAAGTCCGTGGCGGCGTCGTGGTGGAGGAAGCCTCCTGGCTTATGCGGCCGCCGGAAAACCATGACCACTTCGAGTACCACAACACCCGGATCCACGGCATCCGCGCCGAGGACGTCGCGGGCGCACCACGCTTTGGCGAACTCTTCCCTGAAATCGGGGCTTTCATCGGCCGGGATATCCTTGCCGCCCACAATGCGGCGTTCGATCTCGGCGTCATCCGTTCCGGGCTCGAAGTTTCCGGCCTGCCGGGCCCCGCCTACGAGTACGTCTGCACGGTGATGTTGTCCCGGCGCTGCTACTCGCTGGTATCCAATTCCTTGCCCTATGCCGCGGAGGAGGCGGGCGTGCCACTCGTGAACCATCACGACGCCGCCGAGGACGCCCGGGCCTGTGCCGGAATCCTGGTGGACATCGCGCACCGGAATAACGCCAACAGCATCGCCGAGCTCTACTTGTCCCTCGGCCTGGCCATTCCCAAACAGCAGGCCTTCCAGCCCGGAGACGGCCTGTCCAAGCAGACCCTCGCTGCGCTCGCGACCGTCGGCGGAGGGCGCGACGCGGTCTCTGGCCGACCCGGCGTCGGGAATGGCCCCGGCCAGCTTGGACGGGCCTGGAGCAATTGGCCGGAAGAAGGCACCAACCCGGCGCCCAACCCCGCAGCGGAGCCGGGCCACCCCTTGTTCGGGCAGACCGTCGTCTTCACTGGTGAGCTTGCGATTGCCCGGCCGGAAGCGAAACAGCGGGCAGCGGAGATGGGCGCGCGTCCGGAGAGCCGCGTGACCGGAAGGACTACGGTGCTCGTGGTGGGCGACGGCTTTGTGGCCGGCGATCTCCGGAACGGGCGCCTCACGGGCAAAGCCAAGCGGGTCCTGGAATTGCACAGCCGCGGCCAGCAGATCGAAGTTCTGTCCGAGGGGGAGTTCCTGCAGATGGTTGGCGGGCGCTAGCCGCGCCAAAATTCACACGGAGCAACAAAGCTTCCCGTTGTGTCGCGGCGCTCCTAGCCTTGAGCCATGACACAGGGAAAACAGGCTGACACTGCAGGATTCACCGCAGGGACGCCGACTCCGGCAGCCACGGGTTGGCGCGCCGTCTTCGCTTTCCCGAATCCGGTCAATGAGTACGCCGCGAGGATCACGGCAGGGCTGGTGGTTCTTGCGGCGCTGGCCACCCTCGTGAGCGGCCTTGGCTGGGGACTCGTGCTGATCGCGGCCGGCTTCTGGCTGCGGGTATTGTTCGGGCCGAGGATCTCGCCGTTTGCCTTGCTATCCGTCAAGGTCCTGGCACCCAGGGTGGGTCCCGCCAAACTTGTCCCGGGGCCGCCCAAGCGTTTCGCACAGGGAATCGGTGCCGCGCTCAGCACAGCGGCCGTGGTCCTGTTCTTCGCCGGGTTTGCTGTAGGTGCCTGGATCCTGCTCGCCTTGCTGATTGTCGCGGCGTCCCTTGAGTCGTTTGCGGGATTCTGCCTTGGCTGCGCCATTTTTGGATTCCTGCAGAGGCACGGCCTCATCCCCGAGGGCGTCTGCGAAGCGTGCAACAACATCGCGCTTCGCAGGCTTTGAGCCGCTTGCTTCCTAGCCGACTGTGACGGCGATCAGCCGCTGCGCCATCCCGCGGATGACGTCAGGAGCTTCGAGGGCTTCAAGCCACTCCGAGGGCAGGGCCTCTTCCCCATGGAGTGCCCCGAGGATGTTGCCCGCGATCGAGGCGGTGGAGTCACTGTCACCGCTGTGGTTCAGCGCCACGGCTATGGCCTGGCGGAAATGGGCGGCCGGATCGCGCTGTGCCTCGGCTGCCGCCGAGGTCGCCAGCACCGCATACAGCCCGACGGCGAGTGCCTCCTCCGCGACCCAGCCTTCGCCCAGTTGCTCCGTGAGTTCTTCCGGGCTGAGCAACGTGCCGGCGGAAGACAATTCCAGCGCCTGGCGGAGGCGGTCCAGGAGCTCGGGAGCTGGATCCGGCAGTGCTGACACCACGCTCAGGGCATGCTCAGCGGCGGTCCGTACATCCGAGCCCGCGGTCAGTTTGTGCACCAGCACGCTGAAGGCACCCGCGCTTTGCCGCGCCGAAGGGTGTCCGTGGGTCAAGGATGCGGCATCGGTGCTCAGCTTGTAGACCGTGGCTTCGGAAATATGCGGGACCAGGCCAAAGGGAGCGGACCGCATCACCGTGCCGCAGCCTTTGGACTCCGGATTGACGGGGCGAAACTTGGTCCCCATCTGGCCCGTGGCGAGTCCGCTCAGGCACGCCTTGCCCGGATGCCTGCGGTGCCGGAGTACCTCCTGGCTGTCGATCCAACGCGGTTGGGGAACGGGGGCCGACGACGGCAAAGCGACGCCCTGGGTAGCGAGCCATCGCAAGTAGGCGAGCCATAGACATGCCGTTTCATCCGCCGCTACGCCGTCGTTGGCCCACTCGAGGGCTTCCACGAGGCCGTCGACGGTGTACAGCGTCATCTGGGTGTCGTCCGAAAAGTGGCTGCCGCCGTCGAGCTGGCCGAAAGAGGTGAGGCCCGCGGTGCCGAAGCGGGAACGGATGGTGGCTACGTCGTCGAACTCGACGGCGTAGCCGAGCGAATCGCCCAAGGCGCCTCCCAGGAGGCAGCCGTGGACCCGGGACTCGAAGGATGGCGCGGCGGAGGGAGACGGTTCAGCACTCATAGTGGTAATTTACCGTGGCTGCATCGCCGGCCTTCACCTGCCCACTGATACGGTGGCTCGTGAACCAGGAGGCAGTGATGCGTGAACCCGCGTGGCGGAAAACCGGGAAGACCCCGGACTACAGATTCTCCCTCGCAAACGAGCGGACTTTCCTTGCGTGGATCCGTACGTCGTTGGCGCTGCTGGCTGGTGCCGTCGCCATCGATCAGCTTGCCCCGAACATCGCGCCACAGCCCGTGCGCATTGTCCTGTGCGTCGTGCTTTCCATGATCGGTGCGGGCCTCGCGACCCTTGCCTACCGGCGGTGGGCGCAGATGGAGGCAGCCATGCGCAACGACCAGGCCCTGCCGTTCTCACGGGTCATGCTGCTCATGACCATCGTGGTTGCCGTGGCAGCCTTCACCTTTGCCGTGCTGATCCTGGTGGCGCGTTGACCGTTGACGCCAGGGACCAGGGGCTGCAACCGGAGCGCACCACGCTCGCTTGGCGCCGGACCCTGATTTCGCTTCTGGTGGTGGACCTCTTCATCTGGCGCAGGTGGTTGACGGCCAAGTCCGGCGCGGGGCAACTGCCCACCGGGATACCGGGGCTCGACTACCAAGGCATCTGCGCCCTGACTGCCGCCGCAGCGACGATCGTCCTGGGCTGCGTTGTCTGGGTCAGGTCACATCAGTTGCACCACGGCGCGGAAGAAGCGTCGGCTGTCTTGATGCTTGCAAGCGCCGTGTCCATCATCTCGCTCGCCTGCGCTGCGGTCGCCGCAATCGCGTTGGGCGGCTAGGCTCGGATTCAGGAAGCGTCCAGACTCGGCTGACAGGATGCTGCAGGGCAAGACCGCGGTCCGCTGCATGGCTTTCTTGTCGCCGTGCCTGGAGCGTTCGCCTCCGTAACAGACCACCCGAACTTCGAACTAAGGAATCCCTCGAGATGACTACAACTGTGTCCACTCCCTCCTCCCGCGGTACCGGGCTCCTTGCCCGGGCTTCCGCTGAAGCTCTGGGGACGCTGTTCCTTGTGGTTATTGGCCTGGGTGTGCTGATCTTCATCAACCCCCAGGCGGTTCCGATGCCGGCGTCGCTGGCCAGTGGCCTGACCGTTACGGCTGCGATGCTTGCCTTCGGGTACCTGTCGGGCGGACACTTCAACCCGGCCATCACGGTTGGTCACTTGGTTGCCGGCCGGATGAAGCTTGTGGATGGGGCCGCGTACCTTGGGGCCCAGATTGTGGGCGGTTTGCTGGGCGCACTGGCGATTTTCGCCGTCGTGCGAACGGTCCCCGGGATCACTGACAGCCGCACCGTCTTTGACACGGCAACCTCCGGCTTCGGTACGCATTCGAGCTTCCAGGTTCCCGTGACCGGCGTGATGCTCATTGAGGTCCTCGGCGCTGCGCTCCTCGTGGGTGTCTTCCTCGGCGTCACCGCCCGGCGCAATCCCAGCAAGATCGCGGCACCGTTCGCCGTCGGCCTGACCGTCGCAGTCCTGCTCCAGTTGGGCCAATCCACCGGCAACCTTGCCTTCAACCCGGCCCGTGCCACTGCGTCCGCCATCTTCAGCTCCAGCTGGGCAGTGGAGCAGCTCTGGCTCTTCTGGGTCGCGCCGCTGGTGGGCGCGGCGATCGCAGGCCTCATCTTCCGTGGTTTCGGCGAAACTGCTCCGGCAGTCGTGGCAGAGGTCGAAGAACCCTTGCCGGCCGACGGCTGGGACGAAAAGTCCGACGACGACGCTGAAGCGGCTGTCCCGGAAGGTGCGGCCGAGGTTTCCACGCCGGCTGCGGCGCCCGCCGCGGCTCCCGCCGAAGTGAAGCCCGACGTCGACCCCGCCCGTGACTTCTTCGACGGCAAGCGGGGCTGACGCAGGAATTCAGCTGTCCGGAAGGCCCTGTTACGGCCGGTGCCGCCGCGCCGCGCCAATAATGTCCGTGCCTCCAGTTAGCTTGAAAACATGAGGCTTTTGCACACTTCGGATTGGCATCTGGGACGCTCGTTCCATGGCGTGGGGATGCTTGACGCCCAGCGCAACTTCATTGAGCAATTGCTGGCGGTCATCCGGGAACAGTCGGTGGACGTCGTCCTGATCGCGGGGGACGTCTACGACCGAGCCCTTCCCGGCCTGGATGTCGTGAAGCTTCTTGACGACGCCCTCGTGCGGATTACGGACGCTGGAGCCAAAGTGGTGCTGACAAGCGGCAACCACGATTCCGCGATCCGCCTTGGTTTCGCTTCACGCCTGCTGGAGCGCGGGGGAGTCCATCTGCGGACCCGCGTAGAGGATCTCGATTCCCCTGTCCTGTTTCCACTGGATAGCAATGACCGTGCAGCCCGGACGGGCGCCCCGGTGCTTGCCGTCTACGGTATTCCGTACCTTGAACCGAGGCTTGTCGCCGAACGGCTCGGTACCCAAACTGCGAGCCACTTTGACGTCACGCAGGCCGCGGTGCAGCTCATCCGTGAGGATATTGCCCGGAGAAGCGAGACCGGACCGGTGCACTCCGTTGTGCTGGCACACACCTTCGCGAGCGGCGGCATCACCTCGGACAGCGAACGCGATTTGAGCATCGGAGGTTTAGGGGCAGTGCCCCTGGATCTCTTCGATGGCTTCGGCTACACGGCACTTGGACATCTGCACGGGAGGCAGGAACTTTCGGAGCACGTCCGGTATTCGGGTTCGCCGCTGGCCTATTCGTTCTCCGAGGCCAAGCATCGCAAGGGTGCATGGCTGATTGACGTCGGCGACGACGGTGTTGAGGGCGTCGAGGAAATTCTGTGGAAAGCACCACGGGAGCTGGCGATTCTCCGCGGGAGGCTCGCTGAGCTTTTGGAATCAGGGGAGTATTCCTGGGCCGAGACTGCGTATTGCCAGGTCACCCTCACGGACTCCGCGCGGCCGGCGCAGGCCATGGAACAGCTGCGTGCCCGGTTCCCGGACACACTGGTGCTGGGCTTTGATCCTGAAGACGCCGCGGGAAAGGTCAAAGCCAGCTATAGCAGCAGGCTCGCAGAGGCCGAGGACGATCTGGGTGTTTGCTGCGGCTTCCTTGACCATGTGCGTGGAAGGCCGGCTGACGAGGCTGAACTTTCCGCCCTTCGTGAAGCCTTGGAAGCGGTCCGGTTGGAAGGGGCAGAGCTGTGAGGATCCACCGCCTTGAAATTGAGGCTTTCGGGCCGTTTGCCGGAGTTCAATCGATCGATTTCGATCAGCTGGGGGCCCAGGGACTGTTCCTCTTGAACGGTGCCACCGGCGCGGGAAAGACGAGTGTGCTCGACGCTATCTGCTTTGCGCTGTATGGCTCGGTGCCGGGAGCCCGCCAGGACGGAAAACGCTTGCGGAGCGACCACGCGGAACCGGCAGCGGAGCCGCGGGTCGTCTGCGAATTCTCGGCGCGCGGAAGGCGCTTCGAGGTCACCCGCTCCCCGGCGTGGGACAGGCCAAGTGCCCGTGGGCGCAAGGGCTTCACCACCCAGCAGGCCAAAACGCTTCTGCGCGAACGGGTCAATGGCTCGTGGGAAGAAAAGACCTCCCGCAACGACGAAGCCGGCATGGAAATCGGTGACGTCCTGGGGATGGACCGGGAACAGTTCACCAGAGTGGTCATGCTCCCGCAGGGAGACTTCGCGGCTTTCCTGCGTTCCAAGGCGTCCGACCGGCTGGATCTTCTGCAGAAGCTCTTCGGAACCCAGCGTTTTGAAGCGATCGAGCAGCAGTTGGCACTCCAAGCAAACGCCGCGCGCGCAAAAGTGCAGGACAACCAGAACGCACTTCAGTTGCTCGTGCAGCGGGCGGAGGCGGAGTACGCGCAGCTGGGCATCGAAGAGGCAGCCGACCCGGATCTCGATGACTCCGGATCCAGTGAGTCCACGCCTGAACTTTCGCTCGGGAAGCTCGAGGCCCGGGCCCGGGCCGAATCTCTTGAGCGGCAGCAAGCTGCCGGCTCCGCGGATGCCGTCCGGCTTCAGTTGGCCGACAAGCTCAACTCTGCTCGGGAACGGGTTCAACGGCACGCGAAGCTCGACGCCGCCGCGCGCCGGCACGAATCGCTCTCCGCACGGGCGGCAGAAGTGCAGGAATTCCGCGAGCGACTTGGACGCCACCGGAAAGCCGCCGTCCTCGGCGGACAGCTCGACGCCGTAGATCGCGCCGCGATGGCCCTCGACCTGGCGGGCTCGAAGGCGGAGTCGGCGACGGCGAAGCTGCTTGCCGCCTCTCTTGACGTGAGCGACCCTGGCACCTCGCTGGCCAGGATTCACGAGACGATGGCTGTTGTGGAGGCCAGGGCCGGGGACGAACAAAAGCTCGAGGACATCACCGCAAGGCTTGATGCGCTCGACCTCGCTGCACGGCAGCGGGAGTCGGCCAAAGCGGCGCGGTCCCTTGCTTTGGCCGGGCTTCGCTCGGAGGCGGTTGCCTTGGAAGGCGAGCTGGGCCCGCTGGAAGTGGCGGCTTTGGAGCTGCCCCTCCGCGAAAGCGGAGCCGCGGCAGCGCGGAACGCCGTCATGACCGTAGCCCGCTACGCAGGCGCCCTTGATTCCCTGTCCGCGGCAGTGAAGCGCCACGCCTTTGCCCGGGCGCTTTCCCAGGACCTCCGACAACTCTGGCTGGATCTCCGAGAAACCCGCTTGGCCAATGCCGCCGCCGAGCTCGCCGCAAAGCTGCATGACGGCGAAGCATGCCCTGTCTGCGGAAGCTCCGAGCACCCTTCTCCGGCGCCAGCCGGGTTAACCGCCCTGGCCCTTGCCGAGGAAGAGCAATCCGCCCACGAACGCTATGACGAGAGCGAGCATGAACTTCTCCAAGCGGCAGGCGAGCTAGCGTCGGCCGAGCAGGAAGTTGCCGTGCTCGCCGCCCAGGGCGGAAACATCGATCCAAAGGAAGCCGCTTCGGCGGAGGCCTTGGCCAAAGACGCCCTGGCCTCGGCGCGTTCCGCCGTCGACGGGCTCAAACGGGGCAAGGCAGACCTCGCCCGCATGACGGAGCGAATTGCCCGCTTGGAGGAAGAACAACTTCAGGAGGACACTGCTGCGGCGCAGGCCGGGTCCACCATGGTCCTGCTAGGCGAACAACGTGAGTCCCTGGAGACCTTGCTTCGCGGGCTGCGTGATGGCTTCGACACGCTGCACGGCCGGATTGAGGCCCTGACCAGGCACCGCGAGCTACTGCAGTCCGCTGTGGCTGCAGGCGTGCAGCTGGAACGTGCCCGGGAGGCTTTGGACGATGCGTCCACGGCCTTGGAAAGCGCCCTTTCAGCGCACGGATTCGACACCGCGGAGGCTGCGCGGCTCGAAATCCTCGACGAGCAGATCGCCGCCCGGCTCGACGAAACGATCAGGTCCGCGGAGACCGAGAGCGCCCGGCTCGCGGAACTCTTTGAGTCCGAGGATCTTGTGCTCGCTGCCAAGGAAGTGCAGATCGGGGAGGTGCCCCTGACCGCCGTCGGGCTCGCCGCCCTCGAACAGGAGGCCGGACAGGCTGGAGAAACGGCCCGCCGCCTGGATCTTGCTGCGGGACTCGCTGCCCGGACGGTGACCAGCCTGGCTGTGATCCGCTCGCAGTACGAAGAAGCTGCGGCCTCCGGGCGCGGCCCCCGCGAACGCGCCCGGGTACTCAACGAGCTCGCCGAAACTGCCAGAGGGGCAGGCGATAACGGCTACAAGATGAGCCTCAACAGCTATGTCCTGGCTGCCCGGCTCGAACAAGTCGCGGCAGCGGCGTCGGAGCGGCTTATCGCCATGAGCGATGGCCGGTACACGCTGGAGCACACGGACGCCAAGGCAGCCCGGGGCGCGAAATCCGGCTTGGGCCTGGAAGTCGTGGATGAGTGGACAGGCCAGCGGCGGGACACTGCCACACTGTCCGGAGGGGAGTCGTTCATGGCTTCGCTCGCGTTGGCCCTGGGGCTCGCGGATGTGGTTCAACAGGAGGCGGGCGGTGTAGACATCGAAACCTTGTTCGTGGATGAGGGCTTCGGGAGCCTTGACGAGCAATCCCTCGAGCAGGTCATGGATGCACTGGAGGGACTGCGCGACGGCGGCAGGGTAGTGGGGCTGGTCAGCCACGTTGCAGAGATGAAGCAGAGAATCAGCAGCCAGCTGCAGGTAATCAAGAACCGGAACGGCTCCACCGTGCGAATCGTCGACGCCGCGGCAGCCTAGGGCGGCCCGTCCGGTAGACTTGGAGGGTTACACCGGGTTGCGCGCATCGGGAGGAGGGACGATGCGCACCATTCAGCGAACCCGGAATCATGAACTCCTCCCCACAGAACTCCGCGGCGAACACCGCGCTCCAGGCTGCCCCTTCATTTCCTTCTGCGCCCCCGTCGGCCGCGCCACGCCGTTCGCGTCTACCTGGACGCTTCGCCCGCTTGCCCGAGCTCGCCGGCCGCAACTTCCTGCCGCTGGGACTCTTCGCGAGGCTGCCCCTCGCCATGCTGACCGTCGGCACCCTCACCCTGGTCACAGCTGTGAGCCATTCTTATGCCATCGGCGGCCTCGCTGCCGGAGCCGTCGGCATCGGATCGGCCTTGGGAGCGCCGGTACTCGGCTCGCTCGCTGACCGTTCAGGCCAGCGCCCTGTCCTGCTCGTAGCCGCGGCTGTCAACGCAGTGACCGTCATAGCATTGCTCGTTGCCGCGTACCTGACTCCCGATTTCAACGCCCCCACGGACGCGATCGCCATTTTGGTGACGGCTTTCCTCGCCGGAGCGAGTTGCCCGCAGGTGGGGCCCATGGCCCGTGTCCGTTGGATGGCCCTGACTACCCGGAACCTGAACACCCGGAATTCGAAGCCCGGCGCCGGGGAAAATGCCGCCGCTACTGGAAGTGTGGCGTCCTGCCGCGCAGACCTTGATACCGCGTTGTCATACGAGGGAACCGCGGACGAAGTCACGTTCGTCCTCGGTCCCGCGCTGGTCGGAATTCTCGCGAGCCTCGTAGCCCCTTGGCTTCCGCTCGCGTTGGCGGCCGTCCTTACGGCCACCCTCGTCCCGGCTTTCGCGGTGCATCCTTCACAATTGGCTGTGGTGCCGGCTAAGCGCAAGGCGCGCACCGGCGTCGGGAGCGTCCCTGCGGAGCAGAAGTCAAGTGTCCGATCGTTGGCCTGGCTGAAGGTCGCTGTTCCGGTGCTGGCCATGGTCTGCATGGGAACATTCTTTGGTGCGACGCAGAATGCGTTGAGCGCTTTCTCCGCCCAGTTCGCCACGGCGGAAATTGCGGGGCTGATGTATTCCGTCATGGGCCTGAGCTCGGCCGTCGCTGCGCTGTCTGTTGCCTATTGGCCGCAGCGCTTCGGGCTTGCGATCCGTTGGGTGCTCGCCGCGGCAGCGATGGCGGCGTTTTCTCTCCTGTTGTTCCTTCCGGCCGGGATCTGGGCGATGGTCATCGTTCTTTTGGTGCTCGGAATTCCCGTGGGACCCGTGATGGTGACGGTCTTCAGCATCGGGGGAGTCGTGGCGCCGGCCGGTCGTATGGCCACCGTGATGACCGCCCTGGCTAGCGGCATCGTCGCGGGCACGGCGTTGGGCGCCTACCTTGCCGGCCAGTTGGCCCAAACCCAAGGTCCCGCGGCGGCATTTGTGGTGTCCACGGCCGCTTCGGGTGCACTTCTGGTGCTCGGCATCGTTGCAGGACTGGTCCTCCGGCGCAGGCCAAGCACCCAACAATAACAACGCTCGCTCACTTATGGGCCACTTTTTGGTAACCCTCGCTCAGATCATCTGAAAGAGCGTTCCCGGTTTTGGCCTTAAAAGTGAGCGAGCGTTGGAAGAAGCAGGACGACTGCACGCATCAAGGGTGAAACGCAGGGTCCTTACGCCAGTTGGGACTCTATACGGGCCGCGCTCGCTGCCAGTGCTTCCCCGACGGCGGCCTGGTCCTGTTCGCGGCGGATGTAGACGACGGCGATCGCCGCGGGCCGCCCTCCGGGCACCTGGATGGGAGCGGCCAAGGATGACAGGCCCGCGATGACTTCGTCGTGGCTTGCCGAGTAGCCGAGTCGCCGCGCTTCGGCCGCTTCCGGGCGATACGGCAGGCCCGGGGCGCGGGCGGCCCAATCTTCCTCGCTCATGGTGGACTGGATCGCGATTCCAGGTGCCCCGGTGTTCACGGGATGGCGCGTGCCAGGATGCTGTGCCAGGGTCGCGGCCGAGTGTCGGGGCTCGACGGTGACCAGTGTGACGCAGTCCTGATGGTCCCAGACCGCCACGAAGGCCGTCATGTTCAGGGTGTTGGCAAGCTGGGTCAGCTCCGGGAGGGCGGCTGTCTGGAGGTCGCGGGAGACTCCCCGGGCCAGCACCGCAAGGCCCGGACCGGGCTGAACACGTCCGGCGTCGTCGCGCACCAGCAAGGAATGATCCTCGAGCGTGCGAAGGATCCGGTAAGCCACCGAGCGATGAACGCCCAGGGCACCGGCGAGTTCTGCAATGGTCAGGGGGCGCTCGGCAGCCGCCAGGATTTCCAAGGCTTGGATTCCGCGGGAGAGGGTCTGCGAGGGCGAGACCGTCGCCGTCGTTTCCTGCAGACTTTTCGCGGCGCTGGGAGACATCATGCGCTCCATCCTATGTTGGGGTCTAACGCGGCTGACCCGCCGTCTTGTGCTGTGGCACACAAAAGACTATGGTTCTGTATGAGAATTTGTTGTTCAAATATAGAACAAATTCACACATGGAACAATCTCCAAGCAGGAATCGACGATGATTGCCAAGTCCAGCCAGAACGCGGAGCAGGGACCCCTGGGCCGCACTTCGCGGCCGCGGGCACATCATTTCCGCGGCAGCCTGGGCCGCTTTGCCACTGGCGTTGCCATCGTGACGTTCGACGGCGCCACCAAGCGGCATGGCATCACCGTCAATTCCTTCACGTCTGTGTCCATGGAACCGCCCCTGGTCCTGGTCAGCATTGCCCGCAACACCAAAGCCCACGACGAGCTCGCCGGGCGCCCCTTCAGCGTCAATATCCTGGGCGCCGAACAGAAGCAGCTCGCCCTGCATTTCGCGGGCCGTCCCGGACCCGAGCCCCGGTGGGTCGAAGGCGACACTGCGCCCCGGCTATCCAACGTCCTCGCCTATTTCGAATGCACGCCGTGGGCGGCCTACGACGGCGGCGACCACACCCTCTACCTGGGTGAAGTGGTGGACTTCAACTACCGCAGCGGCGACGCGCTCGCCTTCGCCAACAGCTCCTTCACCACCATCCCGGAAAGCCAATTGGGAATGGAGGATCTTCTGTAGTTGCCGCGGCGCCCGTCGACGTCGCATCCACCACGCAATGCCGTTTCAGCTCAACCATCATTGGAGACAACCATGGGAATCCGGACCGGACAGCAGTACCTGGACAAGCTCAACTCGATGAACCCCCACGTCCTGATCGACGGCGAAATCGTCACCGAGAAGATCGCCGACCACCCGTCCTTCAGGAACGTGGCCCGCACGTACGCGAAGCTCTTCGACATGCAGCATGATCCGAAGTATGCGGACGCCCTCACCTACGAGTCCCCGACGACGGGTGACCGGGTAAGTGCCTCGTTCCTGGTACCGCGCAGCAAAGAAGACCTCGAACATCGGCGTGCGGCCATCCGCACCTGGGCCGAGTACTCCCTTGGATTCCTGGGCCGCACGGGTGACTACATGAACGGTGCCCTCACGGCGCTCGCGGCCGCAGAAAAATGGTTTGCCCAGGCCGATCCGATGTTCGGCGAAAACATCCGCAAATACTACGAGCATTGCCGCGAGAACGATCTCCTGGCTACGCACACACTGATCCCCCCGCAGGTTAACCGTTCGGTGTCAGGTTCCGAACAGCTCGGCGGCCAACTCTCGGCGAGGGTCGTGGAAGAACGCGAAGACGGAATCGTGGTCCACGGCGCGCGCATGCTCGCCACGATCGCACCGATCGCGGACGAGCTTCTCGTGTTCCCGTCGACGCTCCTGCGCTCGACGCCGGAAGATGCTCCGTACTCCTACGCGTTCGCCCTTCCGAATGATGCGCCCGGCATGCGCTACCTATGCCGGACCTCGCTCTACAACGGCGGAGGCACCCACGACGAGCCGCTCGCCAGCCGCTTCGAGGAGATGGACGCCGTCGTCGTTTTCGACCATGTATTCGTTCCCAACGAGCGCATCTTCATGCTCGGCCATCCTGAACTGTGCAATGCCTTCTACTCCGAGACCGGCGCCGGGGCCCTCATGACCCACCAGGTGGTCACACGGACCATCGCGAAGAGCGAGTTCTTCCTTGGCCTGGCCTCGGAGATTGCGGCGTCGATCGGGATTGACGGTTTCCAGCACATCCAGGAAGACCTCGCGGAGCTGATTGAAACCGTTGAAATCGGCAAAGCCCTCATGGTGGCGGCGGAAGCCCAGGCGGCTCCAAGCCCGGACGGCGTGTTCTTGCCCCACTGGCCCACCCTGAATGCGGCACGCAACTGGTACCCCAAGGTTGCCCAGCGTTTCCCGGCCATCATCCGGAAGTTCTCGGCGTCCGGACTCATGGCTTTGCCGGGTGAAGCAGACGTGGCCAGTGAGGCACTGCCGGACATCGAGCTCTACCTGCAGGCGAAGACGCTGACCGGGCCGGAGCGCGTGCGCCTCTTCAAGCTCGCTTTCGATGCCAGCATTTCAGCGTTCGCCGGGCGCCAGGCCCTGTATGAGTACTTCTTCTTCGGTGACCCTGTCCGCATGGCAGCCGCCCTCGTCAACAGCTACGACCGCGAGCCGGCCCGCGCCCGGGTGCGGGAGTTCCTCGAGCGGAAGGACTGAACCCAGGTCACCGTTTCAAATGTCGAAGGCATTGCGGGCGCAGCGACCGGTGTGCTGATCTTGATGTAGAGACCGTTCGCCGCCCGCCGATGAGGGAGATAAATCGCGTGAAATCGGGTCAAGGGATGATGCTCGCGCTATCCGCGATGTTGGGGCTCTCCGCGTGCGAGGGCTCAAACACATCGCCACCGACGGAAGCTTCGCCTAAGACGCTCACATTGGCGTCGAACCTCGACTGTCCCGATGCGTTTAGCGCAGACGCGGATCACGAGCCGGAACCTCCTGCACCAGACACGCCCCGAGCGCTAGGAGTATCGGCGAGATCTTGGTCCGGCAGCCCGCCGGGTTATGGGTGGCCGATCAAGGACAATCTAAGCGGCTTTGCGGTCACCATCGCGGGCATTCAATACGGCGGATGGAAAGCGCCTCTGACCCTGGAGCCGGGCATCGGTGAGCGCGTTGTGAGCATTGAAGGGCCGGACGACGCTGCTCTGATGGTTGTCTCCAGCAAGGATTGGGGAACCAATCCTTCCTTGCGGGAGGGGGACGTGGTTCTTCACCGATCCTATTCCGTCAAAGGGTGCCAGAGCCGCAGAACAGAGTTTCCGGGCATGATTCTTGTCCGTGGACCCGCCTGCGTTGTTATAAGGGTCAGCGACCCCGTGGCAGGGGCGACATCCAATGTATCCGTGCCGATGTACGGCGGCGCATGCAAGTGAGCTAGGTGGGATCGGACAAGCGGCTTGGGAACTACCCCGCCTGCTCCAAAAGCCGCACCGCGTCGTCATCGGTCAGTTGTTCGAAGTGCTCGTAGAAGGCGCCCACGGCGTGGAACTTGCCCGGCGTGTGCAGGCACATCATGAAATCGCACACCCGGCTGATGGACGCTTGGGCTTCGAGGGATGACACGGGGACGGCGGCCACTACAGTCGCGGCCCCACCCGCGCGGACGGCCTCGACGGCCGCACGCATCGTTGCGCCCGTGGCGAGTCCGTCGTCGACAAGGACCACGGTCTTGCCCGAGAGATCGAAGCGGATACCCGGATAGGTCTTCACGCGCCGCAGGAGTTCTCCCCGCTCGCGTACCTCCACCGCATCAAGAGAAGCCTGCGTGATTCCGTGCCGCAGCATGCGTTCGGCGAGGGGCCGGTTGAGTATGCGGACGATCCTGCCGTTGGACCAGGCCAGGGCGCCGAACGCTGTTTCTTCACGCCCCGGAATGCCGAGTTTGCGCACCAGAATGGCGCCGTAAGGCTGGTAGAGCTCGACGGCGGCAGCGGCCGCCACGGGGACCCCACCGCGGGCGAGGCCCAACAAGATGGTGTCCGGCCGTTGCCGGAGCTGCGGAAGCCCTGCTGCGACGCGGCGTCCGGCGTCCGCACGGTCTTTGAAGCGCATGCCCATCCGTCTCACTTCCACGTAATCCAGCGCTGAATCAAGCCTACCTTTCTTGCCGGGACCGCTCTGCGCTGCCACGATGGGCCATGTGAACAAGCCCATCGGTTACTGGACCAAACGGCTGGATGCCGCATTGGAGGCACATCTGGACAGCACTTTGGCGAGGTTGAAACTCAGCCGGAGGCAGTGGCAGACCCTCAATGTCCTGGCCGAGACACCCCTCGGCCCCGAGGATCTTGACGGAATACTCAGCCCTTTTTGGGGCGGCGACACGCGACGTCGCGAAAGTGAACTCGCCGCGCTCGTAGGCCGCGGCATGATCATCATGGTGGACGATCGCATCAGCCTCAGCGAACTGGGCCACGCAAAACACGAGGAAGCCCAAAGGCTCGTTGAAGACTCCCGCCGGGACCTCTCGATGGGGATCGGTATCGACGAATACGCCATGGCCGTCAGCGTGCTGGAGCGTATGACGCTCAACGCGGAGCGGCTGGCGGGCTAACGCCGCCGCTCGGCCACCACTTAGACGCCGAGGAACGCCAGCGCAGCGTCCTTGAAAACCCGGCTGGTCACCGCGTTGCTGTGGTTCCGCCCCGGGACGAGCAACTGTTCAACCATGCCGCCGGCGTGGGCAGCGATCGAAGCGAGCTCCGGCATGGTGACGGCGCGCTCGTCCTTCTCTCCGGCCACCAGGAGCATCGGCATATGGGGCACGGCTTCGGCAGGATCGAATGGTTCGCCCTTGATGGCCTCGATGAGAGACAAGAGCGCAAAAAGATCGTTGCTCGGCAAGAGCTGTGCCATCTTGAGCAACCCTGCGGTGGACTCGTCTTCGATGGGCGTGCCGTCCGCGAGGTAGCGCTGTGCTGCAGCGAGATCGAAGGACGCCAGGGGGTCTTCCTTGTTCGGGCCGCCCAACACCAGCCGGTGGACGAGTTCGGGCTGGGTTGCCCCGAATTCCCAGGCGAGCCGGGAGCCCAAAGAATAGCCGATGACGTCGAGCCCGCTGGTAGGGTCACCGGCGCGCACAGGGCGCGCACCGGCGTCGGCGACTATCTGGAGCAGGTCCGCACGGATCCGGCTCGGGGAGTAGGAGTCCAGGTCCTCCGGCGAACTGCTCTGGCCATGTCCTGGAAGATCCACCGTGATGACACGCCGGCCTGCGGACTTGAGCGTGGAAATCCAGCCGGTGTCGCCCCAATTGAGTTTGGTGGACGAAGAGAAGCCGTGCAGCAGCAGGACAGGGCGCAGCCCCGCGTCGGTGCCTTCGGCAGGCTCATGGACTTCCACGAACAGATGCGGATCTGTTCCCTCCACCGTGTGGATGTGCTCTTCCGTGTGCCTGCCGCTCATGGTGTCAGTCCTCATCAAGTACAGCGCTCAGGCGGACCCGGCGCTTCGGTGCGTCATCCTTGGGAACGGTGCCCACGATGCCGGCAGTATTGTCCGGCACCTCGAACACCACCAGCGGCTCACCGACGTTGATGGTCTCGCCCGGCGCGCCGTGGATACGGATCACTTTACCCGCCTGCGGACTCGGCAACTCGAGGGCGGATTTACTCGTCTCCAGCTCCACGAGCGGCTGGTTCCGTTCCACCTGGTCGCCGGGGGAGACGAGCCAGTCCAACACAGTCGCCTCGATGAGGCCTTCGCCAAGATCGGGCAGGGGGAAGCTGATTTCAGCCACGTCGATACTCCAGTACTCGTTGGATCCCCAGGAGGATGCGGTCAATGTTCGGAATGTATTCGTCCTCCAGGTCGCCGGAGGGATACGGCACGTCGAAGCCGGTGACCCGTTCGACGGGCGCCTTGAGCGTGTCGAAGCAGCTTTGCGTGATGAGTTGGGCCACTTCGGCCCCCAGCCCGGAGGTCAGCGGGGCTTCATGCACGACGACGGCGCGCCGCGTCTTTCCGACGGAAGTCGCCAGCGCTTCGGCGTCGATCGGCTTGAGCCAGCGCAGATCAAGGACCTCGACGTCGATTCCGTCCTCCGCGGCGAGTTCGGCAACCTGCAGGCACCTGGCCACCATGGCACCCCAGGCCACGAGGGTCAGGTGGCGGCCCGGCCGGACAATGCGGGCGCCGGTGAGGGTACCGCCGTCGGCTGTGTCGACGTCGCCCTTTTGCCAGTACCGGGACTTCGGTTCCATGAAGATCACCGGGTCAGGCCGCGAAGCCGCGTACTTGAGCAGGTGGTAGGCATCGCGCGGGTCCGACGGCGAAACAACCTTGAGCCCTGGAACGTGCGCGAAGAGTGCCTCGAGGCTTTCGCCGTGGTGTTCGGGGGCGCGGATACCGCCGAAGCTGGGCACCCGGAGCGTGATCGGCATCGGCAAGGTGCCGCGGCTCCGGTAGTTCATCCGGGCGATCTGGCACACGATCTGGTTGATCGCGGGATACGCGAAGCCATCGAACTGTACTTCCGGAATCGGGTGGAAGCCGGCCATGGCCAGACCCACTGACATGCCCAGGATGCCCGATTCTGCGAGCGGGGTGTCAAAGACCCGGGATTCTCCGTGCTTGGCCTGCAGTCCGTCGGTGATGCGGAAGACTCCGCCCAACTGGCCGCAGTCCTCCCCGAAGACCACCGTCTTTGGATCCGTGGAGAGGATTTCGTCCAACGCGCGGTTGAGGGCCTGCTGCATGGAAAGCTTTACGGATTGTTCGTTCCGTGCCCCGGCTTCAAGAATGGCGGTGGTGCTCTCAGACATGTTCGGACTCCTCGCGCCAACGGGTGGCCTGGTTTTCAAGGGCGGGGGTGGTTTCCTGGAAGACGAAATCGAACATTTCGTTGCCGGGCCGGGGGCCGAGGGCTTCGATTCCGGTGCGGATGCCTTCTTCCTCTGCCCAGGCTGCCAGGTCGGCAGCGGTGAAGAATGCCTCGTCGGCTACGCCTTCGGCAAGCAAACGCTCGCGGAGGCGTTCCAGCGGGTCCTCGCCGGCGTCGATGCGCTCGTCGTCGAGGCTCCGGTACCGGCCGGGGTCGTCGGCCGTGGAATGCGGCCCGCGGCGGTAGGTCATCGCCTCGACAACAACCGGACCGTTTCCTGCGCGGCAGTGGGCGAAGGCGTTGCGGGTGGCCTCATACACGGCGACCACATCGTTGCCGTCTACCTGAATGCCCGGGATCCCATAGCCCGCGGCTCGTGCGGCTACCGAGCCGCCGGCCACCTGCCGCTCTGTGGGCACGGAAATCGCCCAGCCGTTGTTCTGGACGAAGAAGACGACAGGTGCTTTCATCACGGCGGCAAAGTTCATGGCTTCGTGCACGTCCCCTTGGGAGGAAGCGCCGTCGCCGAAGTAGCTGAGGGCCACTCCTTGCCCACCGCTCAGGGTCTGGCCGTGGGCCCAGCCGACGGCATGGAGCACTGAGCCTGCCACGACGGCCTGGATGGGCGCGAGGCGGCTTGCCAGGGGATCGTACATGCCGCCATGCCACGTTGCCTTGTGGGTGGACATGTACGCCACCATGTCCACGCCCATGGTCCTGGCGACGCCCATTTCGCGGTACGTCGGAAAGGCGAAGTCGCGTGCAGTGTCGAGGGCGTAGGCGCTGCCGACCTGGGCGGCTTCCTGGCCGAGTTCCGGAGCGTAGCCGGGGATGATTCCCTGGCGCTGCCAGGCGACGGCCGAGGTATCCAGGTATCGGACGGCGGCCATCAGGGAATAGAGCTCCCTGAGCTGTCCGGGGGACAGGGGCGCGGCGTCGGCTGCGGCCACGGCGGGAAGAAGTGAGTCCATGGACGTGACCGTAGTCACTGTTTGGATCATAGGCAATCCGCCTATTTAGACCTAGTCAAACTGCCATGGACTGCCAGTCTTCTTGTGGAAATACCTAGCAGTTTGTGCACCTCCCAAGTGACTCGCAGTTGTTGTCGTTATGAGGGCTCAAAACGACAACAACTGCTGGGGCCCACGCCGCCAGGGTTCCCTGGCCGAGCTTGCGAGGCGAGGGTGGCGGTGGGGACAGTTGGGTTTGTTTAGGCGCCTCGTGCGGACTTGACCTTCGCGCCGATCCTGCAGGCCACGGCGATGCACGCGATCAACAGGAACGTGCCGATCAGCTGGCCTGCGCTCTCGGCATTCGAGAAGCCCACCACGAAGATCAGGGCAAGCAGCGCCAGGCCGAATACCGTGAGGAAGGGGAATCCCTTCATGCGAAGCGGCAGTTCGGTTCCTTCGCGGTCGGCGCGGCGGCGCAGGATGAACTGGGACACGAGTGCCGTTCCCCAGACCACGAGGCAAGTGGAGCCTACGAGGTTGAGCAAGGCGGGAAGCACATGGTCGGGGAAGAGCAGTTCCAGGACAGTGGCGATGAAACCGAAAGCAACGGAAACCCCGACGGCGGCCATGGGCACCTGGGCGCCGCGCAGTCGCGACAGGAAAGCCGGCGCTTCGCCGCGCTCAGACAGGGAAAAGACCATGCGCGAGGCGCCGTAGAGGTTGGCGTTGAGTGCGGAAAGCAGGGCCACGACGGCAACGAGGGTGATGGCTGTGCCGGCTCCCGGGATACCGGCAAGGTTGAGGACACCGGCGAACGGCGACTTCAAGCCTTCGGAGTCGGAGGGCAGCACTGCTGCAATGACGAAGACCGAACCGATGTAGAAAACCAGGATGCGCCACACCACCGTGCGGATGGCTTTACCGACGCTGTGTGCGGGGTTTTGCGTCTCCGCAGCAGCCACGCTCACGATTTCGGTGCCGCCGAAGGCGAAAATCACGACGAAGAGCGCCGCTGCAATTCCAGACCATCCGGACGGTGCAAAATTGCCGGTCAGGTTTCCGAGGCCGGGGGAAGCTACGCCGGGCAACCAGCCGAACAGCAAGGCCGCGCCGATGACGAGGAAGGCGACAATGGCCGCGACCTTCAGGATGGCGAACCAGAATTCGAACTCACCGAAGTTCCGGACTCCGGCGAGGTTGATCGCGGTAAAGGCCACCATGAACACCAGGGCCAGAGCCCACACAGGAATGACCGGCCAGACGGAGAACAGCAGCCCTGCGGCGCCGAGTGCCTCCGCGGCGATGACCACTACCAGCTGCAGCCACCAAAGCCAGCCAACCGTGGATCCGGCCGTCTTGCCCATGGCCTTCTCCGCGTAGACCGAGAAGGCGCCGCTGTTGGGGTTGGCGGCTGCCATCTCGCCCAGCGCCCACATCACCACGATGATCAGGGTGCCCGCCACGAGGTAGGAGATGAGTACTGCCGGGCCGGCCGCGTGGATTCCGGCACCCGATCCCAGAAAGAGTCCCGCTCCGATCGCGCTGCCCAGGCCCATCATGGTGAGCTGGCGCGGCTTCATCGAGTGGCCGAGGCCTTGCGAAGGAATGGAGGGTCGAACAGCGGTGGACTTCGTTGTCATTCGTGTTTGCCTTCTTGTGGATGGTTTGTCAGCTGGTCCTTGTAGGACTTATCGAATTTACCGCTTCCGAACGAAAGTGGCGAAAAACACTCGTGAGAGGATGGTTACAAGCTGGTGTGACATCTCGGCATGGAGTGCCGATTTGTACAGCTCATGGGCGGAAGTAGGAAAAACTGATGGTTGTCGACGAGTTGGATGCCAAGATTGTCCGATTTTTCACCGACTCCCCGCGGGCGTCTGTACTCGAGGCATCCAGGGTCTTGAAGGTCGCCCGCGCCACCGTCCAGTCCCGGCTGGACCGGATGGCCGAGCGCGGGGTTGTGGCTCCCTGGGTTCCGCAGCCCGATCCCTCCGGCTTCGGCTATCCCGTGGTCGCCTTCTGCTCCCTGACCATCAACCAGGACCTGGGGCACGACGCCGTCGTCGAAGCTCTGGCCGCCATTCCCGAGCTCATTGAGGTCCACACCGTCTCCGGCAGTTCGGATCTCATGGTGCGCGTGGTGGGTAAGTCGAACTCGGACCTGCAACGCGTGCTGGACAAGCTCATCGCCACCAAGACCGTGCTCCGTTCGTCGTCGGTGATAGTGCTGAATACGCATTTCCAAGGGCGCACCTTGCCCCTCCTGGAAGCTGCGGCCAAGGAGAATGCGGGCTGAAACATTTGGACACTGTCCACTGACAGTCGTACCATTAGTTCTAGTCATTTTGACTATAACTAACTTTCTGGTCCCAACGGCAAAGAAGCGGGGTGAACACCGTGTACGCCACCTCCGCCAATGTCGCAGAGCGCAGGCTCGCGCCGCCGTCGTTGGCCATATCAACGGTGATCTTCGCCCTCCGCCCGAGTGAAAGCTCCGGCCGCCCCACGCTGTGGCTGCCGCTGGTGTGCCGCATCCGCGAACCTTTCAAGGACATGTGGGCACTGCCCGGAGGCCCGCTGCAGCACGACGAATCACTCCAAGATGCCGCGTCCCGGAACCTGCGCGAGACCACGGGGCTGGCTCCCCAATACCTCGAGCAGCTCTACGCCTTCGGCGGCGTGCACCGCTCGCCTGCCCAGAGGGTCGTCTCAATCGTCTACTGGGCCTTGGTGCAGCCCACGGAAGCCGCCCTGGCCGACGAATCCGAGAATGTCCGTTGGTTCCGGGCAGACCGGCTCGCGGAATTGGCCTTCGACCACAACGCGATTGTGGACTACGCCCTGTGGCGGCTGCGCAACAAGATGGCCTACGGGTCCATCGCCTATCACTTGCTGGGAGAATTCTTCACCCTGGCACAGGTCCGCGAAGTCTACGAGGCTGTCCTGGACCGCCAGCTGGATCCGGCGAACTTTCGCCGGCAAATCAAGGGAACACCGGAAATCGAGGAAACCGGTGAATACCTCCAGGGCGGAAAACACCGCCCGCCCCGCCTCTACCGCTTCACCGGCACGCCCGGACTCGGGCCAGACAACAGGAGTACACCATGAGCAGCGTCAACACAGCTATCCAGCTGATCACGCGGGAAGAAGCCGAAAGCGGCCGTTCCGCGGCCGGCTCAACGTGCAGCCCCGATCTGGCCAGCGGCCCGTGGGAGTACGACCTCGCTGAAGACCTCGCCGGCATCCCGGCTTACGGTCCCGGCGCTTCCAGCTCCGACGACGCCCCGAAGGCCACGCCCCGTCAAGGCCAGTTGCCCGAAGAGTACAAGCTGGCCAGTGACGCCGAGCTCGACGTCCGGATCCGCGCCGCCAAGGAGACGCTAGGGGACCGGGCCGTCATCCTGGGCCACTTCTACCAGCGCGACGAAGTTGTCCAGTACGCGGATTTCGTGGGCGACTCCTTCCAGCTCGCCAACGCTGCCCTGACCAAGCCCGACGCCGAGGCCATCATCTTCTGTGGCGTGCACTTCATGGCCGAGACTGCCGACATCCTGTCCAGCGAGGACCAGGCCGTGATCCTGCCGAACCTGGCCGCCGGCTGCTCCATGGCGGACATGGCGGACGAGGACTCGGTGGAGGAATGCTGGGAACAGCTCGAGGAGCTCTTCGGGACCGCCCCCGATTCCGAAGGCCGTGCCCCGGTCATCCCGGTTACCTACATGAATTCCTCGGCCGCATTGAAAGCCTTCTGCGGACGCAACGGCGGCATCGTCTGCACGTCCTCCAACGCAAAGACGGTGCTCGAATGGGCATTCGAACGTGGCCAGCGGGTCCTCTTCTTTCCCGACCAGCACCTGGGCCGCAACACCGCCAAGGCCCTCGGCGTGCCGCTGGACCAGATGCCCATGTGGAACCCGCGCAAGGAGTTCGGCGGAAACGACGAACAGACCCTGTTGGATTCCCGCGTCATCCTCTGGCACGGCTTCTGCTCCGTGCACAAGCGCTTCAACGTGGGCCAGATCGAGAAGGCCCGCGCCGAATTCCCGGGCGTGACCGTCATTGTGCACCCCGAGTGCCCCATGGAGGTTGTCGACGCGGCAGACGGCGCAGGCTCCACCGACTTCATCAAGAAGGCCATCGCCGCCGCAACCGAACCCACCACCTTCGCGATCGGTACCGAGATCAACATGGTGAACCGCTTGGCAGCCGAGAACCCGCAGCACACCATCTTCTGCCTTGACCCGGTGATCTGCCCTTGCTCCACGATGTACCGCATCCACCCCGGCTACCTCGCCTGGGTACTCGAGGAACTGGTGGAAGGCCGCCTGGTCAACCGCATCACGGTGGACGACTCCGTCAAGGACAACGCCAAGATCGCCCTCGAACGCATGCTCGCAGCACGGCCGGTCTAGGCCACACCCCGTACCAACCAGTCGAATCGAGCCTCACATGACTGCAGAACGCATTCCCGGCGCTCACGCGCGGCGGCGGCTCGTCGTCGTCGGAAGCGGCATCGCCGGCCTCTACTCCGCGTTGCTGGCCGCCGAGGCCGGTGCGGACGTCGTCCTGCTCAGCAAAGGCGCGCTCGCGGACAGCAACACCTTCTTCGCCCAGGGCGGGATTTCGGCTGTGCTGGACGCGCCCGCCCCCGGCGATACCGTCGCCGCGCACATCACGGACACCCTCAAAGCCGGCGCGGGCCACTGCAATGAGGAGGCCGTGCGGGTGCTGTGCACCGAAGCGCGCCTCGACATCATGGGGCTTGAGCGTTTCGGTGTCCGTTTCGACGCGGACGACGACGGCGATCCCGCCTTGGGGCTCGAAGCCGCCCACTCCGCGCCGAGGATCCTGCACACCGGCGGAGACGCCACCGGTGCCGGGGTCGCGAACGCACTCATCCTGGCGGTCCTTGACGCGCAGGACGCCGGGAAAATCCAGGTGCTGGGACATGCCCAGGCGACTTCCCTGATCCAGTCCGAGGGGCGTGTGACAGGCGTTGAATTCCTGCGCAACGGCCGCCTCGAGAGCGTATTCGGCGATGCCGTGCTGCTCGCCACCGGCGGGGCGGGGCAGCTGTTTGCCCAGACCACCAACCCCTCGGTCGCAACGGCCGACGGACTCGCGCTCGCATGGCGGGCGGGCGCCGAGCTCGCAGACTTGGAGTTCTTCCAGTTCCACCCCACGAGCATGGTCCTCTCCGCTGCCGGAAAACCGGCTCCCCTCGGCGCCGATCCGCTCCTCATTTCCGAAGCGGTCCGCGGCGAAGGCGCCATCCTGGTGGATGCGAGCGGCGAGCGGTTCATGCCTGGCTACCACCCCGACGCCGAACTGGCGCCGCGCGACGTCGTCTCCCGCAGCATCGCCCTCCACCTTGCTTCACTTGGTGATCCGAACGGCCACGTCTTCCTTGACGCCCGGGTCGTCGAAGCGAAAAACGGGGCGGGCTTCCTTGAGAAGCGCTTCCCGACGCTCAGCGCCCGGACCCGCGAAGCCGGCATCGACTGGGCCCTTGAGCCCGTTCCGGTTGCCCCTGCCGCGCACTACTGGATGGGCGGCGTTGTCACCGATCTGTTCGGCCGTACCTCCGTTCCTGGCTTGCTTGCGGCCGGCGAAGTTGCTTGCACCGGGGTCCAGGGTGCGAACCGTTTGGCCAGCAACTCCTTGCTCGAAGGGCTCGTGTTCGGGCGGCGGGCTGTTGAGGGGTTCCTTGGCGAGGGGTTCCTTGGGTGGGCGCCGCCGAACGGCACCCCTCCGCGTGCTGTCTCGGCCGCGGGCGGCCTCCCCTTGACGCACGCTTCCGGGATACCGCACGACGGCGCTCAGCGCACCTACGCTGGACGGCAGCTCGACGCCACACTCATACTTGGCCCGTCGGGAACCACCGAGCCGGCCGGAGTACTCGCGTGGCAACCTGAGCTTGTCCCCGAACCCTTCGGCCGCACCGCGCTTCGGCGGCTTATGACTGCTAAGGCCGGGGTGCTTCGGACCGGGGGGTTGCTGCGGGAGGCCGCTGAGGCACTCGGCGCTTGGGCCGACGTCGTGCTTCCTGAGAATGTGCCTGACTCTGCGGATCCGCGCGTGCACGAGGATGCTAATTTGCTCCTGGCTGCGCAGCTGTTGGTGCAGGCTGCGGGGGCGCGGCGGGGGTCGCTGGGGGCGCATTACCGGAGTGACGCCGTCGAAACCCAACGCGAAGAAATTGTTCAGAGATACACGATCCGCCGGAAAGCGAGCCTCGTCAATGACTAGCCTGACCCTCCCCGCAGCACCCGTCCGGGACATTCTGGAGCGGGCATTCGCGGAGGACGCGCCGAGCGGCGACATCACCTCGCAGCTGCTCATTCCCGCCGAAGCCCGCGCCACCGCCGTGCTCAATGCCCGGGTTCCGGGGGTGTTCAGCGGCGGAACGGTGTTCCGTGACGCCATGCTGCTCATCGACCCCGACACCGAAGTGGAGCTGTTGCTCGCGGACGGTGAAGCGTTCGACGCAGGAACGCACTTGGCGCGGGTCAGCGGCCGCGCCCGCTCGGTGCTGCTTGCCGAACGCGTCGGGCTCAACCTTGCCCAGCGCATGAGCGCCATTGCCACCAAGACGGCGGAGTTCGTCAAGCTGGTCGACGGCACAAAGGCCCGCATCACGGACACGCGGAAAACAACCCCCGGGCTGCGGGTATTGGAACGCTACGCCGTGCGCTGCGGCGGGGGAGCCAACCACCGCTACAGCCTGTCCGATGCCGTCCTGGCCAAGGACAACCACTTGGCCGTGATGACCGGTGGCGATTCCGCCAAGCTCACCGCACTGCTCAAGGCCGCCAAAGCCCAGCTGGGCCACACCACGCACTTCGAAGTGGAAGTGGACAGTGCCGAGCAGATCGAACCCGTACTCGCGGCCGGCGTGGACACAATCATGCTGGACAACTTTTCCCTTGAGGAGCTCCGTGCCGGCGTGAAGCAGGTGGCTGGCCGCGCCGTCGTCGAGGCGAGCGGCAACGTCAACGTCAACACTGTGGCGGACATCGCCGCCGCGGGAGTTGATGTGATTTCCATCGGCGGACTCACGCACAGCGTCAACGCGCTGGACCTGGGCCTGGACGTGACGCTCGACGTCACACCGGACCCGTACCAGGGTCTCGGCTGACGCCATGATCTTCCTCGACGCCGCGGCGACGACGCCCGTCCGCAGGGAAGTCCTCGAAGCGATGTGGCCGTATCTGACGGGGGAGTTCGGCAATCCCTCAAGCCATCACAGCCTCGGCGAAGCAGCTGCTAACGCGTTGTCAGGAGCCCGCGCGGCGGTAGCGAAGGCTCTGGGCTGCCGGCCCGGCGAGATCACCTTCACTTCCGGCGGTACCGAGGCGGACAACCTGGCAGTGAAAGGAATCGCCCTCGCGAGACGTGCGGCGGACCCTGCCCTGAACCGCGTTGTCATCAGCGCCATAGAGCACCCCGCTGTCGAGGAATCCGCGCTCTACCTGCAACGCGTCCATGGGTTCGAGGTGGACGTGGTCCCCGTGGACCGGCACGGTGTGGTGACGGCCGAGGCGCTCCGGGCTGTGCTGAGTTCAGCGACAGCCCTCGTCAGCATCATGTATGCCAACAACGAGATCGGGACCGTGCAACCCGTGCGGCAACTCGCGGAGGTGGCCGCGGAACTTGGCGTGCCGTTCCATACGGACGCCGTCCAGGCCGCGGGCTGGCTACCCATAGGCGTCAAGGAACTGGGAGTAGACGCCCTGAGTATCTCGGGCCACAAGCTCGGCGCGCCCAAGGGCAGCGGCGTGCTCTATGCCAAGGGCCGGTTGCGCTTTGAACCGCTGGTCCATGGCGGCGGCCAGGAGCGGGGCAGGCGCTCCGGGACCGAAAACGTGGCAGGTGCCGTCGCCCTTGCCACTGCGCTGACCCTCGCCCACGCTGGGCAGTCCGAGCTCGCCGGCTGTGTCTCGGAGTTGCGGGATGCCTTCATCCGCACTGTCCTTGAAGCTGTGCCCGGTGCCATGCTGACCGGCCACCCCTCGCAGCGCTTGCCGTCGGTCGCGTCCTTCTGCTTCCCCGGCACGAGTGGGGAGTCGGTCTTGCTTGAGCTTGAGCGGCTTGGCGTGGTGTGCTCGAGCGGATCGGCCTGCGCTGCAGGATCCGACGCTCCGTCGCCGGTCCTGCTGGCCTTGGGAATCGAGCCCGAGGTGGCCCACACCGCTGTCCGCTTCAGCTTCGACTCCACGGTGACGTCAGCGGAACTGGAGCAAGCCGCGGAAGCCGTGGCTGCCGCCGTCGGGAGCGTGCAGGGGCTCGGTCGCCGCTGACCGTCCCACCCCAACTAGCTCGCATTTATTGTCGTTTTGAGCCTTCAAAACGACACCTACTGCTAGTTAGTTGGGAATCCGGCAGTCAATCAAACGTGGCGGGCCCGGCGGAAAATCCAGTGGCGCAGCATCGTGAAGCGCACGGCCGTCGCGACGAATCCGGACAGCGTGGTGGTCCAGAGGTCCTCGGCGAGGGTGGCTTCGGGACGTAACGCGTGCAGTACGCCCAGGCTCCCGCCCGTGATGACCAGCGCCACGGCGATCACGATCAGCCCGTTCAGGTGGTCCCGGGTTCGTTTCCGGTTGCCGCTGATCTTGAAGGTCAGCCGCCGGTTCAGGGCAGTGTTCATGAGCGAGGTGATGATCAGTGCTGCGGCGTTGGCAGGTTGGGGTCCGATCCACGGCCGGAACAGCGCGTACAACGCCAGCGAGGTGACAGTACAGATGATTCCGACGCCGGTGAAACGGATGAGCTGCCTGACCACCGGATAGCGCAGCAGGCCCTTGCGGCGCTTGCTTGTAGTTGGCCTGAAAAGGGACGTCTGCCGCGTCTCGGTTGCCGGCACGGCAGAAGGCTCCATGGCTCAAGCCTGTCATATCTAGCTGGGAATATTCTCCCAAGATGCTGCTATGACGGGGTTGCTGAGCTCGCCAATGCCCTCAACGCGGCAGGTCACGATGTCCCCCGGCTCGATCCTGGCGCACTCGGCCGGGAAGCCGGTGAGGACCAGGTCGCCGGGGTGCAAGGTCATGAATGAGGTGAGGTAGACAAGGATCTCGTCCACCTTCCATCCGAGGTCGGAGGTGCTGGCCGTGCGCAATTCCCTGCCGTTGTGCACTATGCCGATCGAAAGATCGCTTTCATTGAGGTCCGTGACGATCCACGGTCCCGCAGGAGTGAATGTGTCCTGGCTTTTCGCGCTGATCCACAGATCGTCGGTCTTCTGAAGGTCCCGCGCCGAGACGTCGTTGCCGATCGTGAACCCGAGGATCGCGTCACGCGCGTTATCGAGCGTGAGCCCGCGGACTTTGCGTCCGACGACGACGGTCAGTTCCGCTTCAGGGTCCACGTACCCCACGTCCGAGGCGAGTTCGATGGCGTCGCCGGGTCCGATGACACTTGTGGCGGCTTTGTGGAACGCCTGTGCAGGCAGGTCGCGGCCCGGCTGGCCTGTGTTGTGCGCCATGCCGAAGACGTTCGCGGGAACAGACGGCGCCAGGAACGTGAACGCGTCCTCGGAAACTTCGGTGCCCCTAACCCACCCCGGACGGCCGGCACCGCTGCCATTCGCCGGCGAGCCTGGGAACGGGCTGTCCACCACGGTCCAGCTCCGGCCTTCTGCGGAAGCGAAGTCGACGGCGTCGTTCGCCACGAAGAAGTGTTCGTCCGGTGAGGTGGGGGAGAGCGGGCGGACCCGGGCGATCCGGCGTGCAGGTGAGGAAGTCATTAAGACATCCTACGTCCTCAATGCTTGAAGAGGCTCTCGCTTAGACGGGCAGGTAGAGCTCCCCCACGGGGACATCCGCGGCCAGGCGATTCGCGGGCCCGGCCAAGGGACAGGCCCAGGCCTCGTTGTAGGCGCAGGACGGGTTGTAGGCGAAATTGAAGTCGAGCACGAACTCTTGTTGCCCGGATCCGCGAAGGCCATGGAAGGCGCCCTTGATGGTATCCAGCAGGTAGCGGCCGGCTCCGTAGCTTCCGCCGGGTTTGCCGGCTGTGGCGTCGCGGAAGGGCACGAAGATGCCGCCGCCGTAGCTGCGCAGGCGCCACACGGCCAGCGAGCCAAGCTCGTCGAGGTCGAAGGTGCCGAGGCGGACAAACGGCACCACGCCGTCGGTTCCGGTCTCGACGTTCATTTCCTGGCCCGCGCCTTCCGGAGAAAGGGAGGCGTAGCGGCGAAACCGGGAGTCGTAGTCCGCAGTGCGCAGGCCCGAGAAAGCCTGCTTGCTGGCGGGAGTCAGTGCCGAGGCCGGGTGGGTTCCGAACATGCGGTCCCGTTCCTGGCGCCAGTAGACATGGGCCTGGAAGGGATCGTCCATCGCGATCTTGCGGACGTCGTCGTACAAGGCAAACGTCCGCAATCGCCAGTCCGCGATGTCCAGTGCGGAGATGTCCGCCACATTGTTTTCGTCCTCATCAAGCTGATCGGGAGCCATGCGTCCAGCCTAGTCCTACGCCGCAGGCCGAAGCTGCCCGGCGTGCATCGGCTGGGTTTGAACGAGCGAAACGCCGATCCGGAAGGGCAGACGGCGTCCCGGCGCCGCTAGGCTGGTGCGCATGAGAGCAAAGCGGATCCCGTTGAAGTTTTCAGTCGCCGTCCTCGGTGCGCTCATCGTGGTCGCCACGGCTGGCTGCAGTTCCGAGGGCAAGGGCGGACCCGTCTGGACAGCCGGGTCCAACAGTGCGGCACCCGGGAGCGCGACGCCGTCGGGCTCCAGAACGGCCCCGCCCTCGGGAGGTTCCACCGCTTCGGGAAGCCCCTCCGCAGCAAGCACCGCGACGGCGGGGGCGACCGCCTCGGCGTGGAAGACGTACTCGGATGCGGCCAAGAAGGTCAGCTTTGATCTTCCAAGTGACTGGATTGCGCAATCGGTCACGCCCGACGCCGGTTCCATGCCGGGCGCCCTGAAGATCGAGGTCAAAGACGCCAAGGGAGGGTATCTTGCGACCCTTCACACGGGACTTCCCTCGGCGAGTCCGGCCGACTGCAATCCAGCCGCCAAGCGCCCCTACACGGTGGTCAGCAGCGTGCCCATTGACCTGCCCCATGCGGACGGTGATTCCATGATCCCCCCGCACGTGGTGTTCCGGGTCATCCAGGGGTACAAATTCTTCGGTTCGTATGGCATCACCAACTTGATGGCCGGATCTGATGGCCAGGCCTGCCAGCTGCGGAACCTTGTAGTGGGGCCCGCAGGAAAGGGCAACTACTACTTCGGGGACATGCCCACCGTGCATGCCTTCGCCACGGACGAAGTAGTTGCTCCCGCGAAGTCCTTTGACACCTTGGACCAAGCCGCCAAATACGTTGACCAGAGTTCGGAATTCGCCAACGTCCAGCGGATGCTATTGTCTCTGAAGGTCAATCTGTAGAACCACGATTGACAGAAACTCGTCGGCGCCAACTCTGCATAATTAGTGGGTTGTCCAGCCGCAACACTCCGGAGATCCATGGAACGCAACGTTGCTGCCCAGCTCGTTTTCAAGACCGTAGCCAACACCAAGGTGGCCATGGCAATAGCCGTGGCCAGCAATCCTGGCTATGAATCGTTGACCGAAGAGCTGTCAGTCACGGTGGAAGGCGAAGCTGTTCCGCTCACCGAGCTGGCGGACCATCACGGTGGACGTTTCCAGTACATGGAATTCGCCGAACCCAGCGAGGTAACTGTTGATTACCGCGCCTCGGTGGAGGGCTTGGGTGTCCCCGATGAATCCTCCTGGATGGAGCTCATCCGCTACGTGCGGCCCAGCCGCTATGCCGAGTCCGATCGGCTCCTTCCGACGTCGTATGCCGAGTTCGGCGGGCTGCACGGCGTAGAACTGTTGCAGGCCGTCCGGAACTGGGTCCACGACGAACTCCGGTACGTCAGTGGTTCCTCGCGGGGGACGGATGGAGCGGTGGAAACGCTCCTGCACCGCAAAGGTGTTTGCCGGGACTTCGCCCACCTTGCCATTGCCCTCCTGCGTTCCAAGGACATCCCGGCCCGGCTCGCCGCGGTGTATGCGCCCGGGCTGAGCCCCATGGACTTCCATGCCGTGGCTGAGGCTCACATCGACGGAGCCTGGTACGTTATCGATGCCACCGGTCTGGCTCCGCGTGAGTCCATGCTGCGCATCACGGCCGGACGCGATTCCTCGGACACCGCGTTCCTGTCGACCGTAGGGGGCAGCCTGTCGTTGAAGAGCTTGAAGGTCACCGCGGTGGTGGCCGACGAGCTGCCGAATGAAGATCCGGCAAAGCTCGTCGTCCTCCGCTAGCCCGAAGTTACGAAGGCCTTCTGCCCGGATTTGTTGTGTTTCCGGGCGGAAGGCCTCTTTTCTGCCGGAATGTGTAGACAGAATATTGGGCGAGTCATACCCGATACTTGAGGAAAATCACGCTATTGTCTTGGTATGACTCAGCGAGACATGCCTGTTCACGTAGTCAGAGTTCGGAAGTCCCACACGGACAAGCACGGCCAGGTCCGTGACTACCGGTCGGCCTACCTGCGCCGGACCTTCCGCCAGGAAGGCAAGGTCCGCAATGAGACCGTGGCCAACCTCTCTGCCCTGCCCGAGCACGTGGTCGATCTGATCGAGGCCGGGCTCAAGGGCGAACAGCTCGTTCCGGCCGGCAGCGCTGCCACGGTGACACGGTCCCTGCCGCACGGGCACGTCGCCGCGGTGGCCGCGCAGGCCGGGGCGCTGGGGTTCCCGGGACTGCTGGGCCCGGCCTCGAAGCAGCGGGACCTGGCCCTGGCCCTGATCATCGCCAGGGTGTGCCGTCCTGGTTCGAAGCTGGCCACGACCCGGTGGTGGGCGGACACGACATTGGCCCAGGACCTCGGGGTGGACGGTGCCGGCACGGACGAGGTCTACGCGGCGATGGACTGGCTGGCGGCCCGGCAGCAGGGCATCGAAAAGACCCTGGCCACCAGGCACCTGTCCCCGGAGGCGAACCCGAAGAAGCTGGCGTTGTTCGACCTGTCCTCCTCCTGGGTCACCGGGCACCACTGCGAGCTGGCCGCCCGGGGCTATTCCCGCGACGGGAAGAAGGGCCTGCCGCAGATCGAATACGGGCTGCTCACCGAGCCGGACGGCCGGCCCGTCGCGGTCCGGGTCGTGGCCGGGAACACCGCGGACCCGGCCGCGTTCGAAGCTATCGCCCAGGAAATGAAGACGACCTTCGGGCTTCAGGAAATGGTCATGGTCGGGGACCGCGGAATGATCACCTCGGCCCGTATCGCCGCGCTGAAGGAACTCGGCGGCCTCGGCTGGGTCACGGCGCTGCGGGCCCCGTCTATCAAGGCCCTGGCCGCCGATGACGGGCCCCTGCAGATGTCCCTGTTCGATGAAACGAACCTGGCCGAGATCACCCACCCGGACTATCCCGGCGAACGGCTCATCGCCTGCCGCAACCCGGCCCTGGCCGCCGAACGAACCCGCAAACGCCGCGAGCTGCTCGAGGCCACCGACGCCGAGCTGGCGAAAATCGCCGCCGCTGCCGAGGCCGGCCGGATCCGCGGAGCCGGGAAAATCGGGGTCAGGGCGGGCAAGGTCATCGGCAAGTACAACATGGAAAAGCACCACACCCTCACCATCGAGGACAACGCCTTCGGCTATGCCCGCAACGAGGAGCAGATCAGAGCCGAGGCCGCCCTGGACGGGATCTACATCATCCGCACGTCCGTCGGCGCTGCCGCAATGGACGCGGCAAGGGTCGTGGCGACCTACAAGTCGCTGGCCGGCGTCGAACGCGACTTCCGCTCGATCAAGTCCATCGACCTGTCCCTGCGCCCGATCCACCACTGGACCGAAACCAGGGTCCGCGCCCACGTGTTCATCTGCATGCTCGCCGCCTACCTCGTCTGGCACCTGCGCCGGGCCTGGGCGCCCCTGACCTTCACCGACGAAGACCGCCCGGCACCGGCTGACCCCGTCGCCCCGGCCAACCGCTCGGAAGCGGCGGACAAGAAAGCATCCACCCGCACATCCAGCGACGGACACCCTGCCTACAGCTTCCGCGCTCTGCTCGAGCACCTCGGAACACTGACCCGAAACGACATCCGCTACGGCACCGCCCAGGACCTCCCGGTCATTCCAACCCTCGCGATCCCGACCCCCATCCAACGCCAAGCCTTCGACCTCATCGGAGAGCCCATCCCCATCCACATCAAGTAGACAGAACCCCAGCCCCCGAAAACAGCGAAATCCCCGCCGAGGCGGGGATTTCGCACGTCATCACGGACGTAACTTCGGGCTAGCTTTCGCGCGGCTGCTTGTGTGCGACGAACGCTTGCAGCTTTTCCGTCAGGCGGAGAAGCTCACGCTGCTCCTCGGCTGTCAGGGCCGGAGCCACAAGTTCGGCGATGTCGCGGATGTGCTCGCGGCCGATCTCTTTCTGAAGTTCCTGCCCGGCCGCGGTGAGCCCCAGCAGGATCCCGCGTCCGTCGTCGGGGGCGATGCTGCGCTCCACGAGCCCGCGCTTCTCCAACCTGTCAACCAGCCGGCTCAGGCTGGATTGGCTGAGCAGGACGTGATCGTTGATCTCGTTCAGCCGCAGCTTGCCCGTCGGGCAACGGGAAAGAGTGAACAGGACGTCGTACTCCTTGATGGGCAGCTTCTTGAACGCCTGCCCGGCCTGGAGGCGGCGCATCACCGCCACCTGGGAGCGGAACAAGGACTCCCAGGTTTCGGCGGCGAGGCGCACGGCGGACGAGGTGGGCGCTGTCGTGGTCACGGGGTCACCCCACGCCGTCACTGACAGCATCGGCTGCGTCGTCCCTGGCCGAGGCGATCACGGACGCTGCCACCCGGGATGCATGGGTGGGTGCGTCAGGCACATGGGCCGGCTTGCGGTCCTCGAATTCCTTCCGCAGGACCGGCAGGACTTCTTCTCCGAAGAGGTCCAGTTGCTCCAGGACGGTCTTGAGCGGCAGGCCGGCGTGGTCCACCAGGAACAGTTGGCGCTGGTAGTCGCCGAAGTACTCGCGGAAAGTCAGGGTCTTTTCGATGACTTCCTGCGGACTGCCAACGGTCAGGGGCGTCTGGGACGTGAAGTCCTCGAGCGAGGGTCCGTGGCCGTACACCGGTGCATTGTCGAAGTAGGGGCGGAACTCCTTCACTGCGTCCTGGGAGTTCTTGCGCATGAAGAACTGCCCGCCGAGGCCCACGATGGCTTGGTCTGCATTGCCGTGGCCGTAGTGCTCATAGCGTTCGCGGTACAGGCCGATCAGCTGCTGGTAGTGCTCCTTGGGCCAGAAGATGTTGTTGGCGAAGAAGCCGTCGCCGTAGTACGCGGCGAGTTCCGCGATCTGCGGGCTGCGGATGGAGCCGTGCCAGACGAAGGGCGCGACGCCGTCGAGCGGGCGGGGCGTGGAGGTGAAGTTCTGCAGCGGGGTGCGGTACTTGCCGCTCCAATTGACGGTGTCCTCATCCCAGAGCCGGCGGAGCAGGGAGTAGTTCTCCACCGCGAGTTCGATCCCGTCCTGGATGTTCTTGCCGAACCAGGGGTAGACGGGGGCGGTGTTGCCGCGACCCATGATGAGGTCCACGCGGCCATCCGCCAAGTGCTGGAGCATCGCGAAGTCTTCGGCGATCTTGACGGGATCGTTCGTGGTGATCAGCGTGGTGGACGTTGACAGCGTGATGCGTTCAGTCTGCGCTGCGATGTACGCCAGGGTGGTGGTGGGGGACGATGAGAAGAAGGGGCGGTTGTGGTGCTCGCCGATCGCATAGACGTCCATGCCGATCTCTTCGACCTTCTTGGCGATCGCCACGGCGGCCTTGATGCGCTCGTTCTCCGTGGGGGTGTGGCCCGTGGTGGGGTCAGTGGTGATGTCGCTGACGCTGAATACGCCGATCTCCATGATGTGCCTTTCTGCCTGCCCGATTGGTGTGCGGGCTCTGCCAACAGTCTATCCCAAGATAGATGCATTTGCATGTATCACTGCCTGCAACAGGGTACGGCATCATTTTGTTCCCGGTGTATAGCCCTACTCGGCCGGGCCGGGAGCGGATCGGCGGCCGGTGACTTTGGGAATCATTCCGGTGGTCCAGTCCAGGTGGTCGCCCTCGCCGTGGCCCGCGATGCCATCCTTCGCGACGTCGGGGAGTTGCGTGAGTGCCTTGAGCAGCGTCTTCTTCTCCCGCCGGCCTTCGACCAGTTTGTAGAGGACGGGCACGAGGACGAGCGTCAAAGCCGTGGACGAAACAAGGCCGCCGATGACCACAATTGCGAGCGGCCGCGAAATGAACCCGCCGCCTCCCGTGAGGCCCAGAGCCATGGGTGTCAGGGCGAACACGGTAGCAAGTGCCGTCATGAGGATGGGACGAAGTCGCTGCCTGGCGCCGTGCGTGATGGCATCCGCCACGCTCATTCCGGGGCTGCCATCGTGTGGTTTGCGGTACTGGTTGATCAGGTCGATCAGCACGATCGCGTTGGTCACGACGATTCCCACCAGCATCAGCATGCCGATCAGGGAAGGCAGTCCGAGCGGAACACCGGTGACCAGGAGCAAAGCGATGGCACCCGTCGCCGCAAAAGGCACGGACACCAACAGGATGAGGGGCTGGATGAGGGACTTGAACGCAGCCACCATGATGACATAGACAATGGCGACTGCGGCCAGGAGCGCGAGGCCGAGCTGGCGGAAGGAGTCCGCCTGCTGCGTCGTGGCGCCGCCGATCGTGGCGGTAACGCCTGCCGGAAGCTGCACCAAGGCCAGCCGGTCACTGACTGCCGTGCTGACGGCACCAAGGTTGGAGCCCGACGGCGTGACGGTCACCCTCGCGCTTCGCTGGCCGTTGCTGCTGGTGATGGAGACCGGGGTGTCTACTTGGTCTACGGAAGCGATGCTCGACAGCGGAACGGGCCCGGCCGGCGTCGGGAGGTTGATGCCCCTGACATCGGCGATGCTGCTGAAGTGCGTGCCTTCGCCGATCTGTACCGGGAAGTCCGTGGTGTCGATACGGACAGTGCCAGCGGGGATGGGACTGACCGTGGACGCCAGGACGCCGGCGACTTGTTCTTCGTTCAGCCCGGCGGCGACGGCCTTGGCACGATCAACCTTTACCTGGACCACCGACTGGCTGGCATCCAGGTTGGTGGCTACCTCGGCACTCCCGGGCACGCCGTCCATGGCCTTCGCTACGGCGTCGCTTGCGGTCTTGAGATCCGCCGAGTTGGCGGCGTTGATGGTGATGTCCACGCTGGAAGACGTGCCCAGGCCACCCTGTTGGGCCCCCACAGTGACCTTTCCTGCGGCCGCGGCGGTGGCGAGCCGGGACCGGACCGTGTCCTGCAGTTTCTGCTGGTCAGCCTTATCATCCGTTACCACGGTGAAGGTCGAGTTCGACGAACCTGTTGACGTGAGCGCGGCGAAACCTGTCTGGGCATTGCCTGAAGTGACCTGTACGTCCTTGATCCCGTCGATCCCGCGAAGGACCGATTCCACTTGGGCAGCAGCGGCCCCGGTCTGTTCCAGGCTTGTACCGGCGGGAAGAACCTGGCGCACGGTCATGCTGTTCTGGCCGGAGTTGCCCAGCAGGTCTGTCGCCAGCAGCGGGGACATGGCTGCAGTTCCACCCAACACCAGGACCGCGGCGACGATGGTCACGATCGGGTGCTTCTGGGTTTTGACCAGGATGGGCAAATAGCCGCGCTGCAGCAGGCTCCGCCGCTCTGCCTCGTGCGCCGCGGCAACGGCGCGCTCGGCGGCAAGGGCGTCCCCGGCCGCGGCCGGCGACTTGAGGAACCAGTACGCCAGCACCGGAACGATGGTGAGGGACACGAGCAACGAGGACAACAGGGCGATGGTCACCGTCAGGGCGAAGGGCCGGAACAGTTCGCCCGCCAGGTTGCCCACGAAGGCGATCGGCAGGAACACGGCAACCGTGGTGAGGGTGGACGCCGTGATGGCACCGGCAACTTCCCGGATCGAATTGAGGATGGCAGCGAGCTTGTGCTCGCCGTAGCTGAGGTGCCGTTTGATGTTCTCGATCACCACGATCGAGTCGTCCACCACACGGCCGATCGCGATGGTCAATGCGCCAAGCGTGAGGATGTTGAGCGAGTAGTGGGTCGCCGATATTCCGATGAACGTAATCAGGAGCGACAACGGAATGGATACCGCCGTCACGAGCGTGGACCGTACGGACATCAGGAACAAGAGAATGACTGCCACCGCGAAGCCAAGTCCGAGAAGGCCTTCCGTGGTGAGGTCCTTGATGGATTTTTCGATGTACGGGGCCTGGTCGAACACCGGGGTGAAGTGCGCATTGGAGCCGAGTTCGGCTTCCATCTGGGGAATGGAGTCCTTGACAGCGTGCGAAATGGCGACGGTATCGCCGTCGGGCTTCTTCGTGATGGACAGGGCCAGCGTCGGCTTCCCATTGGTCCGGGTAATGGAGGTTGCGGCGTCGTCTTTGATGCTCACGTCGGCTACGGTGCCGATCGTGGTTCCGCCCTTGGCGCCGGTGAGCGGCAAGCCCTTGATGACGTCGAGGGAGTCCACCGGGCTGCCGATCTGCAGGGAGAGCGTCTTGCCCTGATCCTCGATGGTTCCGGCCGGGACCAGCGTCCCGTTGTTCTTGAGGGCACTCGTGAGCGACTGGACCGTGGCGCCGTTCGCGGCCATGGCCTGGGCTTTGGGCTGGATCAGGATGTGCTGGGTGGCCCCACCCGTCACGTCAGCGCTGCGGACCCCGTCCAGTTTCTGGAGCCGGGGAACGCTCAAGCGCTGCAGGTCCGTGTTCAGCTCGCTGAGAGGCTTGTCCGAAGACACCGCCAGATACACGATCGGGAAGTCGCTGATGCTGCCTGCAAAAGACCGGGGCTCGACGTCGGCCGGCAGGACACGCTTGGCGTTGGAGATGGCGCGATCGATCTGGTTGCGCGCGCGGTCCAGGTTCGAACCGTACGTGAACACCATGGTGATCTGCGAAACACCGTTCCGCGACGTCGACGTGGTCGATTCCAGGCCCTCGACGCTGTTCAGCGCTGTTTCGAGCGGGCGGCTGAGTTGCTTGTCGACAACTTCCGGGGACGCGCCCGGCATGGCCGTGATCACCGAGATCTGCGGGAACTCGATCGAGGGAATGAGTTCCTGTTTGAGGGAAGACATGGTGATCACGCCGAACACCGCCGCGAAGACGGTGATCAGCGCGATCAGTGCCCTGTTCGCCAGTGAAAGCTTTGCCAGACGGAACATTGCACTGTCTCCTGGGATCTACGGTCTGTTTCTTGTCTCGAACCGGCCGCAGCCCGGACGGTTGCTAGTGCTGAACGGCGTCAGCAGGCTCAAGTTGGAGCGAATGGGCAGTGCTCGCTTCCAACTCGGCCGCAAGGTCCGGATTGTCGTTCAGTTTGACGCCGTAGCCTGGCATCATTTCCTTGAGCTTGGACTGCCAGCCCTTGAAGTTCTTCGGGAAGGACCGCTGGAGCATCTCGATCATGATGGGGACAGCGGTGGAGGCTCCGGGGGAGGCGCCAAGCAGCGCTCCGATGGAGCCGTCACGAGCCGTGATGACTTCGGTGCCGAACTGCAGCACTCCGCCCTTCTTGGAATCCTTCTTAATGATCTGCACCCGCTGGCCTGCGGTGATGAGCTCCCAGTTGCCGCCGTCGGCCTGGGGGTAGTACTCGCGGAGGGACTCCACCTTGGCGTCGTGGCGCTTGGCGACTTCCTTGATCAGGTACGCAGTCAGGTCCATGTTGTCCTTGGCCACGGCCAGCATCGGGATGATGTTGCCCGGGCGGATGGACAGCGGTAGGTCAAGGTAGCTGCTCGTCTTGAGGAAGTTGGTGGAGAAACCGGCGTACGGGCCGAAAAGCAGGGAACGCTTGCCGTCAACGTAGCGGGTATCAAGGTGCGGCACGGACATTGGCGGTGCGCCGACGGAGGCCTGGCCGTATACCTTGGCGCTGTGCTGGCCGGCAATGGCCGCGTCGGTGCAGCGGAAGAACTGCCCGGATACCGGGAAACCGCCGTAGCCCTTGCTTTCCGGGATGCCCGATGCCTGGAGCAGGTGGAGTGCTCCGCCGCCGGCGCCGACAAAGACGAACTTGGCGTGGATCTGGCCGTGTTCGCCGGAAGCGGGGTGCTTGAGCGAAAGGTCCCAGCCGCCGTCGGAGGCTTTGCTCACATTGGTGACACCGTGGCCATAGTTGACTTCAACGCCGTTGGCAGCGAGGTAACCGGTCAGTTCGCGGGTCAGGGCGCCGAAGTCGACGTCGGTGCCTTCCGCTGCGCGGGTGGCGGCAACGCGCTGCTTGGCGTCGCGGCCCTTGACGATGAGCGGAGCCCACTTGGCGATCTGTGCCTGGTCTTCCGTGTATTCCATGCTGCGGAAGAGAGTGTTGGGCTTGAGTGCCTCGTAGCGGGTCTTGAGGAAGTCAGCGTGCTTGTCGCCGATGACGAAGCTCATATGCGGAACGGTGTTGATGAAGCCCTTGGGGGAGCCGATCAACTTGTTGTCCACGAGGTGGGACCAGAACTGCCGGGAGAGCTGGAATTGCTCGTTGATGTGGAGGGCCTTGGACGGGTCAACGGAGCCGTCCTTCGCTGCAGGCGAGTAATTAAGCTCACAGAGCGCTGCGTGCCCGGTTCCCGCGTTGTTCCACGGTCCGGAGCTTTCCAGGCCGGCTTCGTCGAGTCGCTCAAAGAGGGAGATGGTCCAGCTGGGTTCGAGTTGCTTGATGAACGCACCCAGGGTTGCGCTCATGATCCCGCCCCCAATAAGGACGACGTCAGCGTGGTGTGTCTTGGAAATGAAGGTCACGATCAATCTCCGATAGCGGCGGCACTGGCTGTCACAGAATATCCCCGCGTGGGCGCATAACTGAAATTGCGGCGGGACGTCAAGACTTCAGCCGAACGTTTGTAAAAACTTCGTTTAAGACAGGCGACGCGGGGTACTTCTCGACGCGGTCCGAAAGGGCCAAAGCCGAGATGGGGAAGGCGATGGGTACTGCCGGGACGGTGGCAGCGATCTGGGCATTGATGGTCTGGTACTGGGAGTTGCGGTCAGCGCCGTCGGGGAGTCCCCGGGCCCTGTCGATCTTTGAGAACACCTGTGGATCGCTGTAGCCGAACTCGCCGTTGTTCTCACCGAAGAGCGTGCCCACGAAGTTGTCCGGGTCCGAGTAGGCGCCATTCCAGCCGAGCAAATGGAGCGCATGGTCACCGGGGGACTGGACCTTCTGGAGGTAGCCGTCGTCCCAGTTCACGGGTACCGGCTTGATGTTCAGCCCGATGGCGGTAAGTTCCGCGCTGATCTCCGCATAGATCTTCTCCGGAGTGGGAAGGTAGGCGCGCGTGACATTGAGCGGGTAGTAGAACTTGAGTTCCTCGCCTTTGTAACCGGACTTGGCAAGCAGTTGCTTGGCTTTGTCCGGGTCGTATCCCAAGGACGGTGCGTTGTTGTTGAAGCCGCTCAGTTTGGGGGGAACGAACTGGGTGGCCGGTGAGGTGTTGTCGATGAAGAACTTGTGGATAAGGGTGTCTTTGTCGATGGCCATCTCGATTGCCTGGCGCACCCCAAGATTCTGGAGGGGCGCCACGGACTCGTTCATGCCCAGGTACATCACGGAGAACGGATCCCGTTGGACGATTTGCATGCCCTTCTTGACCAGTTGGTCGAAGGTGCCGGCGGTCACAAGGTCGTACCCGTCGATGGTTCCTGCGAGCAAGGCCTGGAGCCGGGCCTGTGGATAGTCGAACGGAATGAAGTTGACCGTGGCTATCTCTCCGCGGTCGCCCCAGTAGCCCTTGTAGCTCGTGAGAGTGATGCCGTTCTGGGTCCATGACGAGAAAACGTAAGGGCCGGTGCCCACGGGGTGCGAGGCGTAGGCCGACGCCGGCTGTCCTGACAGTTTCTTGTCCAGGACGTCGGCCTTGCCGTCGGCCATCGCTTTCGGGGATGACATCGCGAACGCCGGCAGCGTCAACGCCTGCAGGAAGCCCGTGAAGGGCTTGGCCAGGTTGATTTGGACGTGGTCGGCAGAGACAACCTTGCAGTTCTTGAAGAGCGAAAGCGAAGCGTCGTCCGAGAAGGATTTGAAGACGCTCTTGAATGCGATGCCCGGTGCCTGCTGGCGCACGGTAGCCGGGAAGTTGAACCAACGGTTGAAGTTGCTGCAGACGGCGGCGGCGTCAAAGACGGTTCCATCGTGGAAGGTGACTTTTGACCGCAACTTGAAGTCGTAGCTGAGTCCGTCATTCCCTTGGGACCAAGAGGTGGCAAGCAGGGGAGTTGGTTGGCCGGTGGACGCGTCGACCCCCACGAGGCCTTCCATCACTTGCCGGGTGACTCGATACGACTCGGAGTCGTTCGTCACGGCGGGATCGAGCCCAAGCGGCATCGACGGGGTGCCAAAGTTGAAGGTCTTGCTCGGCTCTGCCGAAGCGCCGTCCGCGGCCGATGTTGACGGTGCCGGTCCAGGGCTTACCGTGCACGAGGTCAAGGCCACGGCCAGAAGGCCTGCGCCGATTTGTAGCGTGACTCCGCGTAGCTTGCTGCTTACCACTCTTGTCCCCTCAAGGCAGTCGGACGGGCTGGGGCCCGCGGCAGCCGGACCGCAGTCCAGTCTAGTTCAGGGCCCTGAGTCCCGGCTGGAAACGGGAAGTGCCCCGGCCAAGGACCGGGGCACTTCCTGAATGTGCGCAAGGGGGGACTTGAACCCCCACGCCCGAAGGCACAGGAACCTAAATCCTGCGTGTCTGCCAATTTCACCACTCGCGCTGGTGCTGGTACCCGGAGCGGGATTCAGGGATTCCCGCTCCGGTCATATACCGGCCTCCATTGTACCCGCGGTTTTGCGCCAGCTGTTCCAGCCTCGCCTATGCGGCCCCGAGCCTATATGGCCAGTCGGCGGCTACCTGTCGAGTTTGAGGTCCCTGCGGAGTTTGGCGACGTGGCCAGTGGCGCGCACGTTGTACTGGGCCAGGGCCACCTTGCCGTCGGGATCAACCACGATCGTTGAGCGGATCAGCCCTTGGTAGGTGCGCCCGTAGTTCTTCTTTTCGCCCCAAGCCGCATAGGCCTCAGCCACGTGGTGCCCTTCGTCGGACAGCAGCGGAAAGGTCAGTGATTCTTCGGCCACGAACTTTTCCAGGTCCTTCACCGTGTCCGGAGAGATTCCAAGGACGTCGTAACCGGCAGCCTGGAGGGTTGCGAGGGAATCGCGGAAGTCGCAGGCCTGCTTGGCACATGCCGGCGTGGAAGCCGCGGGGTAGAAGTAGATGACTGTTTTGCGGCCGCGGTGCGAGGCCAGGCTGACCTCGCGACCCGTGTGGTCCTTGAGGGTGAAATCCGGGGCAGTGTCGCCTGGAATGAGTCGTTCGGCCATGTTGTGCTCCTTGCTAGCGTTCGCGATCACTCAGCTTAGTGATGGGCCGACCGCTTCACGAATTGAACCCCGGTCCTGATCCGCGCGCAGCGGTCTATATACTGGCCCTTATGCCTGATATGGAACGGTGGCCCACCGGGCGCCTGCTCTCCACGGCCGCGCGACTCGTGGAGCATGCCTGGAACGAGAAACTGCGCGGTATGGACCTGACCCATGCCGGGGTCATTGTTATGGAAGTACTCGCCGTCAACGGACCGACCACCCAGTCGATGCTCGCGCAGATCGTCCGGGTTCAGGCGCAGACAATGGGGAAGACGCTCACCAGGCTGGAGGCCCACGGCCACGTCAGCCGCGCACGCAGCGTGTCCGACCGCCGGAGCCAAGTGGTCAGTTTGACCGAGGCGGGGGAGCACACCCTCGGGCTAGCCACGCAGCTGGAACGCGAAGTGCTTGCACCTGTGCCCGTGGACACCGCCAAACTGCGGCGGGAGCTCCAGTCGCTGGTACGCGAACTGGCGAACAATCATTCTTCGGCAGTCGTAAACGACATTGTGGCCGCTGCGGATTCAGTCGCGGCGCCGGGCGAAGCCTCCCACTAAGCTTCCTCAGCCCGGTCCGGCTGAAGCAGGCCGAAAAGCAAAAGATCCCTGGACGGCCATTCAGCCATCCAGGGATCTTCCCTTTGGTGCACCCCCCGGGACTTGAACCCGGAACCCATTGATTAAGAGTCAATTGCTCTGCCAATTGAGCTAGAGGTGCAATTGTTTGTTGCTCGCAACGCAAAGAAATAACCCTTGAGCGGCTGCTGCCGCTCAAGGGTCCTTCCCTTTGGTGCACCCCCCGGGACTTGAACCCGGAACCCATTGATTAAGAGTCAATTGCTCTGCCAATTGAGCTAGAGGTGCATTTGTCGATTTCGATCAGATGAGGGCTTTTCTTCCCTCGTTGATCTCCGCAACGACATGTAACTCTACACGACACTTGCCGAAGTGTGAAATCGGCACGGGCCCTCCGCGCGTCACTGGCGGGGAGGCTTCAGGACCAGTGCAAAGTCAGGGTTTTGGTTGTTGCTGAGGACCCAAAGTGTGCCGTCCGGCGCGAGCGAAACGTCCCGCAGTCGTCCGTAGCCAGCTGTGAGGTATGCCACGGGATTCCCCGTCGTTTCCCCGTTCAGCGGTACCGTCCACAAACGCTGCCCGCGCAGCGCGCACGTGAACGCCGTTCCGTTCACGATTTCCAGCCCGCTCGGCGAGGCATCCGCCGTCGACGGCCAGACCACCTTGGCGTCGATGTAGCCGGCGCGGCCGGGCGCCCCGGTCACTTGCGGCCAACCGTAATTGCCGCCCGCTTCGATGAGGTTGAGTTCGTCGTTGACGTCGGGTCCGAATTCGCTTGCCCACAGCCTGCCGGAGCTGTCCCAGGCCAGACCCTGCACATTGCGATGTCCGTAGCTGTAAACGGGGTTGGCGAACGGGTTGCCCGGCGCGGCTTTCCCCTCGGCGGTAAGCCGCAGGATCTTCCCGCCAAGCGCATTGCGGTCCTGTGCCCGCTCCGGATGCTGCGCATCTCCCGTGCCGACGTAGAGGAACCCGTCGGGGCCGAACCGGATGCGCCCGCCGTTGTGGGTCGGGGCCTTGGGAATGCCGGAGAAGATGACTTCTGGTGTGCCGAGGCTCAACCGCCCGTCCGCGGCCCGCTCCAGGCGGGTGCGCGAAATCCTGTTGTCCGATTCAGCGGTGAAATAGGCGTAGAGCAGGCGGTCGCTGGCGAATGTCGGGGAGAGTGCCAGCCCCAGCAGTCCGCCTTCGCCACCGGGTACGACGCCGGGAAACTCGCCTACCGTCGTGGCCCGATCGTTCCGGACCGATTTGATCAGCTTGGTGTCGCGTTCGGAGATGATGGCAGTACCGTCGCCGAGGAACACGATGGACCACGGGAGTGTCAGGTTGAGGTCAAGCTTTCGAAGCAACTCCGGTCCGTTGCCGTGGGTAGGCCCCGGACCGGGGGAACTCCCTGTGCACGCGCTCAGCAGCAAAGCCATGAGGCAGGCCACTACAATCGGAGCCCGGACAAGCGCAAGGCGGGACCGGAAAACGCTCCCGGAACCCGCCTTTGCCTGGTTCATTAGTTGTCCTGGTTGCAGGGCCGCTTGCCGCCCTGGGTCCTCAGGTCCTTGGGGCTCTCAGCGGCGGTTCCTGCGAGGCGGCCGGAAACCGGCTGCCTCGGCGTGGGCGCTCGAAATAAACCAGACCTCGGCCTTGACCTCGTCGTAGGACGGGCTGTCTTCATCGAGGTAGGTCATGCTGTCCGCGTTGCCTTTGACTGTGTAGCCCGCGGGGCCGCTCCCGTCAGCGCCGGCCGCAGCCGAGCCTTCACCGTACGGCTGCTCGGCGGCGAGATGCCCGCCCAGCGGCGACGCGCCGGTGGAATCCTGGGCCAGGGTGGTTGACTCAACAGCCGCGGGGACCGCATCGGAAGTTTCAGCCCGGTCTTCCTGCACCCCTTCCGCAGCAGCGTCGGCTGCCTCCGCGGCGGCGGATTCCGCACCCGGTAGCGTCGGTGCATGGGCGTCCGTGTACTCGCGGTGGTGGATCGGAGCGGGGGCCGCGGGCGCGCCGCCTTCGCTCCAGGTGGCTTCCCACTCGGCGGCGTCGGCCGCTGTGACGTCGTCGGCCGTCACGCCCCCTTCAAGTTCGGGCTCGGCAGCAACCGGCCCGGTGGCCTCGGAAACCACGGCCTCGGAAACCACAGCTTCAGAAAGCGCAGCTTCGGAAACCGCGGCCTCGGAAACTGCGTCCTCGGACAGCACGGGTTCCGAAAGCGTGGGCTCCTCGAACACCGGCTCCTCCACAGGGGTTCCGGACGCTGGGGACTCCTCCGGGGCAGCCAATCCGGCTTCGAGGGGAGGGACAGGGCGCTCCCAGTCGTCGACGTCGACGCCGCCCGCCTCGGTTGCCGTTTCGGGCTCCGGCTCGGGTTCGGCCTCGGGTGCGGCCGCGCGCGACTCGGCTAAGTCTTGATCGGCGGTCGCGGTCGCCGCGACCAAAGGGGCGGAGCCTGTCAGAGCGGCGGAAGAGACGTCCATTTGCGGTGACGAGGCGGTCGGCGAGGGTGAGGCCGGGGCCATGGCGCCCGGGGAGGACTTCGCGCTATTGCGGCTCAGTATCCACCAAACAATCGCGACGATCAACACGATGACGATGACCCAGATCAACCAATCCATGGGAAGAGCCCTTCTGTCTGTTCGAGTGGCGCAGTGGTCGTGATTTGACGTTACGTCCGTGTCACGGGGCTGTCTAGGTTAGTCAATCGATTCGCGGCCTTCAGCGCGCCCGCGATCCTGTCGGATGGAACCGCGGCCGACAATGAGACCGATGTCTCACATATCGAGACGACTGTCCATTATTTGAATGAAATATTGAATGAAATAGCGCTAAATTCGCCTTAACCCGCCGATCATGTTCGTTGGCCACAGCCCAAGAGTCATAGACTCGTGCCCATGAGTGACCACACCCCAATTGCGACAGACAACCAGCCGGACATCAAGCCACGCAGCCGGGTCGTAACGGACGGCATCCATGCCGCCCCCGCGCGAGGCATGTTCCGGGCCGTAGGCATGGGCGATGACGACTTCGCCAAGCCCCAAATCGGTGTCGCGAGCTCGTGGAACGAAATTACGCCGTGCAACCTCTCGCTGAACCGACTCGCCCAGGGCGCCAAGGAAGGCGTTCACGCCGGCGGTGGTTTCCCCATGCAGTTCGGCACCATTTCCGTTTCGGACGGCATTTCCATGGGCCACGAGGGCATGCACTTCTCCCTTGTTTCGCGTGAAGTCATTGCCGACTCCGTTGAAACCGTCATGCAGGCCGAGCGCATTGACGGCTCCGTTTTGCTCGCCGGCTGCGACAAATCCCTCCCGGGCATGCTGATGGCAGCCGCCCGCCTGGATCTCGCCAGCGTCTTCCTTTACGCCGGTTCCATCATGCCGGGCTGGGTCAAGCTCGAGGATGGCTCGGAAAAGGAAGTCACCCTCATTGACGCCTTCGAAGCCGTGGGCGCGTGCGCCGCCGGCAAGATGAGTCGCGGAGACCTGGACCGCATCGAACGCGCCATCTGTCCTGGTGAAGGCGCCTGCGGCGGCATGTACACGGCCAACACCATGGCGTGCATCGGCGAAGCCCTCGGCATGTCCCTGCCGGGCTCGGCTGCCCCGCCCTCGGCAGACCGCCGTCGTGATGACTTTGCCCGCAAGTCCGGCGAGGCAGTGGTCAACCTGCTCCGCCTCGGCATCACCGCCCGGGACATCATGACCAAGAAGGCGTTCGAGAACGCCATCGCCGTCACGATGGCCTTCGGCGGTTCCACCAACGCCGTCCTGCACCTGCTCGCGATCGCCCGGGAAGCCGAGGTCGAACTGACCCTCGACGACTTCAACCGCATCGGCGACAAGATCCCGCACCTGGGTGACCTTAAGCCCTTCGGCCGCTACGTCATGACCGACGTCGACAGGATCGGCGGCGTGCCGGTCATCATGAAGGCGCTGCTCGACGCCGGCTTGCTGCACGGCGACTGCCTGACGGTCACGGGCAAGACCCTGGCCGAGAACCTGGCCTCCATCAACCCGCCGGACCTCGATGGCAAGATCCTGCGTGCCCTGGACAACCCGATCCACAAGACCGGCGGCATCACCATCCTGCACGGTTCCATGGCGCCGGAAGGTGCCGTCGTGAAGAGCGCCGGCTTCGACGCCGATGTCTTCGAAGGAACCGCCCGCGTGTTCGAGCGCGAGCAGGGCGCCCTCGACGCTTTGGACAAGGGAGAGATCAAGGCCGGGGACGTCGTCGTGATCCGTTACGAAGGACCCAAGGGCGGCCCGGGCATGCGTGAGATGCTCGCCATCACCGGCGCCATCAAGGGTGCGGGCCTCGGCAAGGATGTGCTCCTGCTGACCGATGGTCGCTTCTCGGGCGGTACCACCGGTCTCTGCATCGGGCACGTTGCGCCTGAAGCCGTCGACGGCGGACCCATCGCCTTCGTCAAGGACGGCGACAAGATCCGCGTGGACATCGCCGCCCGTTCGTTCGACCTCCTGGTGGACGAAGCCGAACTCGAGTCCCGCAAGGTCGGCTGGGAGCCCCTCCCGGCCAAGTTCACCAAGGGCGTCCTCGCCAAGTACGCCAAGCTGGTGCACAGCGCCTCCACGGGCGCCTACTGCGGCTAGTTCCGGGTTCCGGCCCAACTGGCTCGCACTCGTTGTCGTTTTGACGCCTCATAACGACAACAACTGCGAGTCAGTTGGGCGTCTGGGGTAGGACCAGTCCGTGGACAATGGGGTCCATATAGTGAGATGACATCTTCATCGTTTGACACCTATCTCACTAAGAGGGAACACTGAACGCATGATCGCATTCGTTACTGTCGGCGCCACCGTGGGCACTGTCGTACTTACCAAGCGCGTGGCCTCCTAGCCCGACTGGTAACGAACCGTCACGCGCAACCCCTCGAAGAGCCGCAAGGCTGAGGGGTTTTTTTATTTCCCGCAAGGGACGGCGCATTAAGCAAGAACCCGCATGAACGCAGTACCCACGCAGTAACTTTCACTAATTGAAGATCCCCAAAGGAAGAGTCCGATGAGCAAAGGATCGCCGATCAGCCCCTCGCTGATGGCTGCAAAGTCCGCTGGAGCCCCCAAAGCTCCGGAAAAGGTCGACCGTCCGGCTGACGCCGTCGTCGACAATGCTGCAACTCCCTCTCCTGTACTCGGGCCGAACAACGTTGTACCCCCAACGGTGATGACCGGCTCGGAAGCTATTGTCCGCTCGCTCGAAGAACTCGGCGTGGACGATATTTTTGGTTTGCCCGGTGGCGCGATCCTCCCCACCTATGACCCTTTGATGGCCTCCAAGATGAATCACATCCTGGTCCGTCACGAACAGGGAGCCGGCCACGCAGCCCAAGGCTACGCCATGGTTACCGGACGGGTTGGCGTCTGCATCGCCACCTCGGGCCCCGGTGCCACCAACCTCGTTACCGCCATCATGGATGCCCACATGGACTCCGTGCCCCTCGTGGCCATTACCGGCCAGGTATCAGCATCTGTTATTGGCACGGATGCCTTCCAGGAAGCAGACATCGTCGGCATCACCATGCCGATCACCAAGCATTCCTTCCTGGTGACGGATCCCAATGACATTCCGCATGTCATGGCCGAAGCTTTCTACCTTGCCAGCACCGGGCGTCCCGGTCCGGTACTGGTGGACATTGCCAAGAACGCCCAGCAGGGCACCATGACTTTCTCCTGGCCGCCCAAGATCGATTTGCCTGGCTATCGGCCGGTGGTCCGTGGCCACAACAAGCAGGTGCGCGAGGCTGCCCGGCTGATCGCTGCGGCAAGCAAGCCCGTCCTGTATGTCGGTGGCGGTGTGGTCAAGGCGCACGCTTCGGCCGAACTGCGCGAACTCGCAGAGCTGACCGGCGCACCCGTGGTGACCACCCTCATGGCCCGCGGCGCCTTCCCGGATTCCCACCCGCAGCACGTCGGCATGCCGGGCATGCACGGCACGGTTTCCGCGGTCACCGCACTGCAGCAGTCCGATCTGCTGATCACCCTTGGTGCGCGCTTCGATGACCGGGTGACGGGCGTCCTCAGCACCTTCGCTCCGCACGCCAAGATCATCCACGCGGACATCGACCCCGCGGAGATTTCCAAGAACCGCACCGCTGACGTTCCGATCGTGGGCTCCGTCAAGGAGATCATTCCGGAACTCAGCGAAGCCGTCAGGGCCGCTTTCGAACTATCCGGCACCCCGGACCTCGACGGTTGGTGGGCGTTCCTCAACAACCTCCGCGATACCTACCCCCTGGGTTGGACCGAACCGGAAGACGGACTCAGTGCCCCCCAGCGGGTCATTGAACGCATTGGTGCGCTCACGGGTCCGGAAGGCATCTACGTTGCAGGCGTTGGCCAGCACCAGATGTGGGCCGCCCAGTTCATCAAGTACGAGCGTCCCCATGCCTGGCTCAACTCCGGCGGCGCCGGCACCATGGGTTATGCCGTGCCGGCAGCCATGGGCGCCAAGGTCGGCGAACCCGACCGCGTGGTCTGGGCGATCGACGGCGACGGCTGCTTCCAGATGACCAACCAGGAACTGGCCACCTGCGCCATCAACAAAATTCCCATCAAGGTTGCCATCATCAACAACTCCTCGCTGGGCATGGTGCGCCAGTGGCAGACCCTCTTCTATGAAGGCCGCTACTCCAACACCGACCTGAACACCGGCCACGACACCGTCCGTATCCCGGACTTCGTCAAGCTGGCAGACGCTTACGGCTGTGCCGCGTTCCGCTGCGAGCGGGACGAGGACATCGACGCAACCATCCAGAAGGCCTTGGAAATCAATGACCGTCCCGTGGTCATCGACTTCGTGGTCAGCCCGAACTCCATGGTGTGGCCGATGGTCCCCTCCGGAGTCTCGAATGACCAGATCCAGGTTGCCCGCAACATGACCCCGGAATGGGAAGAGGAGGACTAGCCATGAGCCGCCACACACTGTCCGTTCTGGTCGAAGACAAGCCCGGCGTGCTGACCCGCGTGGCCAGCCTCTTCGCCCGGCGGGCCTTCAACATCAACTCCCTGGCCGTCGGCCCCACCGAGGTCTCCGGGATTTCCCGGATGACCGTCGTCGTCGACGCCGATGGCGACCTCATCGAACAGGTCACCAAACAGCTCAACAAACTGATCAACGTGATCAAGATTGTCGAGCTGACTTCAGAATCTTCCGTGCAACGTGACCACATCCTGGTCAAGGTACGTGCGGATGCCGCGACACGCCTGCAGGTCACCCAAGCTGCAGACTTGTTCCGTGCCTCAGTGGTTGACGTTTCCACAGACTCGGTGGTCATTGAGGCAACCGGTACCCCGGAAAAGCTCGCAGCGCTGCTTTCAGTGCTTGAGCCGTTCGGCATCCGCGAAATAGTGCAGTCCGGCACCTTGGCCGTTGGGCGGGGATCCCGCTCCATGAGTGACAGGGCTTTGCGCAGCGCTTAGGCACTGTCCTAGGTACTGCGTAGTAGCCCGATACCGAACCACAGACAATATCTACAAAACCACTCAAGAGGAGTTACGCAAGTGACTGAAATGTTCTACGACGACGACGCAGACCTGTCGATCATCCAGGGTCGCAAAGTTGCCATTGTCGGCTACGGTTCCCAGGGCCACGCCCACGCGCTGAACCTGCGCGACTCCGGCGTCGAGGTTGTCATCGCGCTCAAGGAAGGCTCGAAGTCGATCGCCAAGGCCGAGGACGCAGGCTTCACGGTCAAGAACGTTGCCGACGCAGCCGAATGGGCCGACGTCATCATGATCCTGGCACCGGACCAGCACCAGCGCGCGATCTACAACGACTCCATCAAGGACAAGCTGACCGCCGGCAAGGCCCTTGCCTTCGCCCACGGCTTCAACATCCGCTTCGGCTACATCGAGGCGCCCGAGGGCGTTGACGTCATCCTGATCGCCCCGAAGGCTCCCGGACACACCGTGCGCCGCGAGTTCGAAGCCGGCCGCGGTATCCCGGACATCATCGCCGTCGAGCAGGACGCTTCCGGTTCCGCTTGGGAACTGGCCAAGTCCTACGCGAAGGCAATCGGCGGCACCCGCGCCGGCGTCATCAAGACCACCTTCACCGAAGAAACCGAAACCGACCTCTTCGGCGAGCAGGCTGTCCTGTGCGGCGGTGTCTCCCAGCTGATCCAGTACGGCTTCGAGACCCTGACCGAAGCCGGCTACCAGCCGCAGATCGCCTACTTCGAGGTTCTTCACGAGCTCAAGCTCATCGTTGACCTCATGTGGGAGGGCGGCATCGCCAAGCAGCGCTGGAGCGTTTCCGACACCGCGGAGTACGGCGACTACGTCTCCGGCCCGCGCGTCATCGACCCCCGGGTCAAGGAAAACATGGCCGGCGTCCTCGCCGACATCCAGTCCGGTGCCTTCGCCAAGCGTTTCATCGACGACCAGGACAACGGCGCAGTCGAGTTCAAGGAACTGCGGGCCAAGGCAGAGCGGCACCCGATCGAGGGTGTCGGCCGCGAGCTGCGTTCCCTGTTCTCCTGGCAGCAGCAGGACGAGGACTACGTCGAAGGCTCCGCAGCCCGCTAGTCAAGGCACCCGTTGAAGCCGCGGCAGGAGCCGTAGCAATTCAACACAGAACGCCGTTCGGGATAGGCTCGAAATGAAGCCGCCCGGCATGGAGGCCGGACCCGGTATACCGGGTCCGGCCTTCGTCGTCAAAGAATCGTTTCACCAAAACCCCACCTGAAAAAGAGAGCTAAAGAGGTCACCGGTGACTAGCACCAAGCCAGTAGTACTCCTCGCTGAGGAACTTTCGCCCGCCACGATCGAAGCCCTTGGTCCGGACTTCGAGATCCGCCAAACCGACGGCGCGGACCGCTCCCAGCTGCTCTCCGCAATCGTCGACGTCGACGCCATCCTCGTGCGTTCAGCCACCCAGGTGGACGCCGAGGCAATTGCCGCAGCCAAGAACCTCAAGATCATCGCGCGTGCCGGTGTCGGCCTGGACAACGTCGACATCAAGGCCGCCACCCAGGCCGGCGTCATGGTGGTCAACGCCCCGACGTCGAACATTGTGTCCGCTGCCGAGCTTACGGTCGGCCACATCCTCAGCCTCGCCCGCCACATCCCGCAGGCCAGCTCCGCACTGAAGGGGGGCGAGTGGAAGCGCTCCAAGTACACGGGCATCGAACTCTTCGAGAAGAAGATCGGCATCATCGGCCTCGGACGCATCGGAGCGCTCGTGGCTGCCCGTCTGCAGGGCTTCGAGACTGAGATCCTGGCCTACGACCCCTACATCACTTCGGCACGCGCGGCGCAACTCGGCGTCAAGCTCGTCACCCTGGACGAGCTGCTCGAGAAGTCGGACTTCATCACCATCCATATGCCGAAGACCCCGGAAACCGTGGGTATGCTGGGCGCCGATGCCTTCAAGAAGATGAAGGAAACGGCCTACGTTGTCAATGTCGCCCGTGGCGGCCTGATCGACGAGGAAGCCCTCCACGAGGCTTTGGAAGACGGCCAGATCGCCGGCGCCGCCGTCGACGTGTTCGTCAAGGAGCCGAGCACCGACCTTCCCTTCTTCGGCATGGACAACGTCATCGTGACGCCTCACCTTGGCGCCTCCACCGATGAAGCCCAGGAAAAAGCCGGCGTCTCCGTGGCGAAGTCCGTGCGCCTCGCCCTCGCCGGCGAACTCGTCCCGGATGCTGTCAACGTTGCCGGTGGCGTGATCGCTTCCGACGTTCGCCCCGGAATCCCGCTGATCGAAAAGCTCGGCCGGATCTTCACGGCCCTGACCCACGCATCCCTGACGCAGATCGACGTCGAGGTCGCGGGCGAAATCGCCAGCCTGGACGTGAAGGTCCTCGAGCTGGCAGCGCTCAAGGGCGTGTTCGCCGACGTCGTGACCGAGCAGGTCTCCTACGTCAACGCGCCCGTCATCGCCGAGCAGCGCGGCATCAACACCCGCCTGATCACGACGCCGGAAGCCGAGGACTACCGCAACGTCCTGACCATCCGCGGGGCACTGAGCGACGGCTCCCAGATCTCCGTGGCCGGCACGCTCACCGGGCCCAAGCAGGTCCAGAAGCTCGTGGGCGTCAATGGCTACGACGTCGAAATCCCGATCAGCGAGCACCTGGTGGTTGTTTCCTACGCGGACCGTCCCGGTGTCATCGGCACCATCGGCCACATCCTGGGTATGAACAACATCAACATCGGTGGCATGCAGGTGGCCCGCCAGAGCGAAGGTGGCCAGGTCTTGGCGCTGCTGACGATCGACACTTCCGTGCCGCAGCAGGTCCTTGAAGCCATCAAGGCCGGCATCGGCGCCGACATGGTCCGTGAAGTGGATCTGGAGGACTAGCATCCTCACCGTTTGAGCTAGAAAAGTGTGCCGCAGTTCACACCGGCCACATATTATTGGCCGGTCTGCCTACAATGGCTTGGTCCGAAATTCGGAACCGGCGGCAGGCCGGCCAATAACTTCTGCACGCACCCGGTGGATTCCCATTGCCTCGGCATGGTTCCAGGGACAGCAGTGTGCACACCCGCAATCCAGGACTCAGGGAGCCCTATGAACGCCGTCCAGAGGTTCATCCGAAGCCGTGTGCTTCTGTTGACCGCGGCCATTTTGATCGTCGCCATGTGTTTGTCCGTATTCATCCAGAGCCAGTCGCAGGCCGCGCTGAACCGGACGGTGGATGAGAACTCACGCGGACTGTACGACATCCTGGTCCAGGCCAAGTCCGCGAATACCAAGGACGGCGGGGCACTCCTCCAGCCGGACATCGCGAACGGCCAGGGCGGCATCAGCTTCCCGCAACTCGAGAAGATCCGTGGGCTGAGCGGTGCGTCCGTCGCGGCGCCCATCAGCCTTGTTTCAAGGGTGACGCAGAACCTGGAAACCCCGCGGCTCGATGCAATGGACTACCTCGGCTACAACGCGGGGTTGGCGGGAGGAGCCACCGCCGGAGATCCGACCGGAACGGACTCCAAGAGCTGGCCCGCGCCGGAATCCGTGCTTCCCGCGCAGCCCAAGAAGTACCGCCTCACCGCGACTGCCGTGAGCTCCGACGGAGTGTCCCAGCAAACCCTCTTCCAGACCAGTGCTGAAGGCACGCTCGGCAAGGGTCAGGTCGTAGAGCAGCAGACTGCCGGGGGCAAGAGCATCCGCATCGCCGGCCCCGCAGGGGAGACCGGCATTAAGTTCCCCGCTCCTGCCGGTGGCTCGGAACACAACCTCTTCAACCTTTCTGTGGCGCTGCCCATGGCTCCACAGGTCACCGAGTCGGTCGTCGCCGTCGATCCGACCGCTGAACGCGCCCTCTTGGGCTCGGCCGGAGACTTCCTCGCACCGCTGCAAAAGGCGCCGCCGGCCGACACCCGCAACGCCGGTGCCATCGGCCGCTACTTCGAACAACTCTTCGCCAAGAGCCCTACTCAGCAGGAACTCGAACAAGGCCCGGATTTCATGGGTGTCAAGCTCAAATACTGGGCACCCCTCATGACGCAGTACCAGCAGGCAAAGCTTTCCGGCCAGATCACGGATGCTTCGCAGGCCATTCCTTTGATCGTCCGCCAGGGAACCTCACTGGACCTGAAGTACTCGGTCAAGATCCAGGAAATCGATGATTCGGGCAAGGTCGTCAACGACGTCGGCACTGTCTCGCGTTCCTTGGACAAGGACTACCTGCCCTTCGTCTCAAAGTCGCCGTTCGCCCTGTCATGGCCAGGATCCACGGACCACAGCCAGTTGCTGGGCAACATGGGCAACTTCAGCCAAGGCCTGTACCAGCCAGCCCAGTGGAGCACGGACTTCGCCGCCGCACCCAAGTACAAGGACGGCGAAACCTCCGCGAATGGAGCCGTCGCCAAGTCCGCCACACCGGGGGACTGGGTTACCGTCAACAAGCTGCCCGAGAAGTCGGCCTTCGGGGCGATTGTGGACCAGAGCCAGCGCAAGCCGGTCGACGAGCGCTCGTACCGGGAGAACCTTTCCACGGGATCGAAGCCCGCTACGCCACTGCCGATGGTCTACGGAACATTTGATCCGGCCGCGATCCAGAAAGCAGCAGGCGACGTCAACAAGCTGCCGCTGGGTGGCTACGACCCGGCCCCGATGACGCTCCAGAAGGACGCTTCGGGCAATGACACCGCAGCAAAGGGCCTCAAGCCCTCGCTGAGCGACACGGGGCTGGTCAGCCAGTCCGCCGGCGCCATTACCGACTACTACGGACTTGCCGCCGCGCGCGGTTACGATTCCAACGCCAACGTGATCGATGCCGTCCGGGTCCGCGCCAGCGCGCCAGGCAACTGGAAGCAGGCCCAACCCGAGGTCGACAAGCTCGCAGCCCAGATCCGCGACATGGGTCTCGAAGCCACTGTGGTGGCCGGCTCCGCGCGTGAAGACGCCAACATCTTCGTCCCGGGCTACTCCAAGGACGACGCCGGCAAGGAATCCGCGCTGGGCACCGTCCAGCAGTCGTGGGTTCGGCAGGATGCCGCCGATGCCGTTTCCGGTTCCCTCACGGGCACCAACATCACCCTTCTCTTCCTGACGCTGTGCGGAGCCACCCTCCTGACCGGCGCTTCCACAGTCAGCTACATCCGCCAACGACGCAGTGAGGCGGGGATCCTCCGCGCCATGGGCTGGACCCAAAGGAAGATCCGAAGTTGGGTCCTTGAGGAGTTCGGCATCGGTGCGGGGATCGTTGCCGTGGCGGGCATTGCGCTGAGCCTTCTGAGCTGGAACCTGGCTACGGTCATTGTTTCCGCGTCGGTGTTGCTCATTTACTGCGCTGCCGCCTACATCGCGGCCCAGCAATTGCGGCACCGGGACGTCGTCGACCAGGAGCCCCAACACGATGAACGCCTGATCGCGGTGGATTCACCGCTGACGTTTGCGTACCGCCAACTGGTCACCCACCGTTTCAGCTCAGTGGCGCTGGCCGTGGCGGTGGGCGTGTTCGGGGCGGCCGTTGGTGCCCTGATCGCCTTGCTCATTGATATCCCGCGCGCAGCTGGAGCCAGCGCCCTCAGCGGGCTCGCCTCCGCCACCGTCGCGCTGCCGAGCGTCATCCTGGCAGTCTGCGGGGTGCTCGTGGGCCTCGTGCTGACCTTGGTCACGGGTCGGTTCGAACTCCAGTCCAGGCGCGAACAGCTCGGCACGCTCCGGGCCATGGGCTGGAACCCGGACATGCTGGGCCAGGTCCGATTCTTCGAAAATGCCTTGGTCGGAGCCGTGGCCCTGATCCTGGGCGTCCTGGGGGCGCTGGGCCTGGGCCTGTTGCTCGCTCCTTATGCCGCACTATGGGCCGCCTTGGCCGGAGTGTTGGCCGTAATTTGCTGGATTCCCATTGCAACGAAAGTGGTCAAATGACTGACAATCTCCAACCCGATCTGACCGCGACCACGGAATCCACCGACGAGTCGTTCCAGACCCGCGCCAACACTATCGTGCGGGCTGCGGACCACGGCATGCCCCTGCAGTTGAGCAACATCACCATCCGTTATGGCGGCGACAAGGGTGGCGCGGAGCCGGTCACCGTCGTCGAGGACTTCAACCTGACCCTGCACGCCGGCGAGATGCACTGCGTCGCCGGGCGAAGCGGCTCAGGCAAGACCAGCATCCTGACGGTGGGAGCGGGACTCACGCTTCCGACGTCGGGCCGGGTCCTCTGGGAGGGCGACTCCCTCGAGAAGATGGGCGACGACGAAATCGCCGACCGCCGCCGCGCCCTCATCGGGTACGTGGACCAGGGCGGCGCCTTGATCGATGGCATGAGCGCCTTGGAGAACGTGTTGTTGCCGGCCGTTCCCGACGGCGAAGTGGAACAGCGCACCGAAATGGCCAAGGACCTGCTGGACCTGGTGGGGCTGGGCCGGCGCATGCGCCACCGTCCGGCGCAGCTGTCCGGCGGTGAGCGCCAGCGTGTCGCGATCGCCCGGGCCCTGATCCTGGGCACCCGTGTCCTGGTGGTCGACGAGCCAACGGCCAGCCTGGACCGTACCTCGGCAAACCGCATCATCAGCATCCTGAAGGACACCACCAAAGACGGGATTGCCGTGCTGGTGGCGTCGCACGACCACGAGCTTGTCAGGCTCAGCGATACGCTGACTGAATTGAACTAGTAGCCGATGCCTCCGGACCGGCCGTCACATGCGGCCGGTCCGGTCTTTCCATCTCCAAGAGAAGGTAACTTCGTAGAGTGACGTCTCCAGATAAACCCCCGTTCTACATCACCACCGCCATTACGTATCCGAACGGCGAGCCGCACATCGGGCATGCCTACGAGTACATCGCCACCGACGCGATGGCCCGGTTCAAGCGCCTCGATGGCTATGACGTGATGTTCCTGACCGGTACGGACGAGCACGGCATGAAGATTGCCCAGGCTGCGGAGAAGGAAGGCATCGCGCCCAAGGAACTCGTGGACCGGAATGCCGAAGTCTACAAGGCCGCCCATGCTGCCCTAGGCATCTCCTACGACCGCTTCATCCGCACGACGGACGCCGACCACTACGCCGCTTCCCAGGCCATCTGGAAGAAGATGGAAGCCAAGGGGGACATTTACCTGTCCAAGTACGAGGGCTGGTACTCGGTCCGCGACGAGGCTTACTACACCGAGGACGAGACCGTACTGAAGGACGACGGCGTCCGCTACTCGCGCGGTACCGACACCGAAGTGACGTGGACCGCCGAGGAGAGCTACTTCTTCCGCTTGTCCTCCTACCAGGACAGGTTGTTGGCCTTGTACGAGGAGCAGCCGGAATTCGGCGCCCCCCAGTACCGTTTCAACGAGGTCATCAGCTTCGTCAAGCAGGGGCTGCAGGACTTGTCCATCAGCCGGACGACTTTCGACTGGGGGGTCCCGGTGCCGGGGAACGACAAGCACGTCATGTACGTGTGGGTTGATGCCCTGACGAATTACTTGACGGGGGTCGGCTACCCGGATGCCGGTTCGGAGGCGTTCAGTAAGTTCTGGCCCGCGGACGTCCACGTCATCGGCAAGGACATCTCACGGTTCCATGCGATCTTCTGGCCCGCCTTCCTGATGAGCGCCGGCCTGGAACTGCCCAAGCGCGTCATGATCCATGGCTTCCTGACCAACAACGGCGTCAAGATGTCCAAGTCCCTCGGCAACGTCGTGGCCCCCAAGGATTTTGTGGAGCAATACGGCCTGGACCAGGTACGCTTCTTCTTCCTCCGCGAAGTGCCCTTCGGCGCGGACGGCAGCTACAACCACGAGGCGATCGTGGGTCGCATGAACGCAGACCTCGCCAACAACTTCGGCAACCTGGCCCAGCGTTCGCTGTCCATGGTGGCCAAGAACTGCGAAGGCAAGGTGCCGGTTCCCGGCGATTTCTCGGCCGAGGACACCGCGCTGCTGGCCCAGGCCGGCGGACTGCTGGACGTGGCCCGCGCGGCTTTCGAGAAGCAGGAATTCAGCCGTGCCCTTGAGGCAATCTGGGCTGTGCTTGGTGATACCAACGCGTACTTCGCCGAGCAGGCCCCGTGGGTGCTGCGTAAGACCGATGTCGAGCGCATGAACACGGTCCTGTACGTCACGCTGGAGGTTGTCCGCATCGTGGCGATCCTCGCCCAGCCGGTCATGCCGACGTCGGCCGCCAAGCTGCTTGAGGTGCTGGGACAGCCGGAAGGCGAGGCCCGCCAGTTCGCGGCCATTGCCACGCCGATCGTCCCCGGCACGGAGCTCCCGGCCCCGGCCCCGGTCTTCCCGCGTTACGAGGAGCCCGCCGAGGCCTAGACGCCCGCTCACATATGCCGTCCTTTGGGCGAACGCCCGCTCATTTATATGGTGCCTGACGCGGACGCCCGCTCACTTACGTTGCCTTCTGGGCTGACGCTCGCTCACTTTGGCGGTGCGTGACACCCCTTCACCTCACCGGTGAGGGGGTGTTCCTTTTCCGTCCCACGACCGCTCCGGTGCCCGGAGGCGGGTCCGGCGGGTCGCTGGACTTCCAAGTGGTACCTTCGCGCCGGCGAGTGGAACTCCACCCGGGGCAGGTAGCGGCCGGGGCAAGGCAGACCGGTTCCTACCTGTAAACGCGTAGCCGCCACTCGCGTTAATTAGTAGACGGAAACCTAGCCTGAAAAGCAAGCGAACTGATGACACTTTCTGGGGAGTAACTGTCAAGATTCATCCCGCTTGTTGAGGTCTCCTGTACTTGTCTTTCCTGGGTCTCGAAGACGGTTACTCCGCAAAGTCTGGTCAGCTCGAACCCGATGTGGTTGGAGGGACCGAAATGAAACGAACTATTGCGACCCTGGGGGTCGTGGGCCTGGGATTGCTGGGTGCCACGGTGACGGCGAATGCTGCTCCCTCAGACAAGATCACCATCTGCCATGCCACGCATTCGGCGTCGAATCCATACGTAGAAGTGACAATCAGCTTGTCGGCACTGTCTGGGCATGTCGCCGACACCAACGATATTGTTCCTGCAAACGCAGGCGACTTTATGCCCAACGGGCAAAACCTCACCCCCCAAAACATCGCCATCCTTAACGCCGGCTGCAGGGTGGTCAGCCCTCCCGTGACGAGCCGGCCGGCGACCAGCCCGGCGGTGGATCCGGTGGTCAGCCCTCCCGCGGTCAGCCCGCCGGCGACGAGTCCGGCGGTGGATCCCGTGGTCAGCCCTCCGGTGACGAGCCCGGCGGTGGATCCGGCGACGAGTCCGCCGGTGACGAGCCCGGCGGTGGATCCGGTGGTCAGTCCTCCCGTGACGAGCCCGGCGGCGACGAGTCCCGCGGTGGATCCGGTGGTCAGTCCGCCGGTGACGAGTCCGCCGGTGCCTGCAGCCGTCACTCCGGCAGCGCCGGCGCCTGCAGCCGCCACCCCCGCCGCGGCCGAAGCTGCTGCCGGCGCCGCAGCGGCGCCGGACCCCTCGATAACCAACGTGGGCTACAACGTGCAGACGGCCGTCGGCGGGAAGGCGGACGCAGGGATCCCCGGTTGGCTTTCCGGCCTGACTGCTCTCTTCAGTGCAGTGGCCGCGTTTGTCGTCGTGAGGAGCGGTGTGCGGGCCCGGAAGGCCGACCGCTAGGCAAACCCCGGTGGGTGCCGCCATACGATGTTCGGCACCCATCCACCTTCTTCGCCGTCTCCGGGAGTGATCATGGCCAGTCACCGTTACGTGCGGCAGCCTCGCGCAGCCGGCATCCGTGGCCTGCTGATCAGTTCCAGGGATCTTCTCTTGTTGGCGATTTGCGTCGGGGGGCTGCTTGCGTCCTGGCTGGTCTATGGCGCATACGGTCCAGGGAATCCGGCCGCTTTGGACGTAGGGCAGCTGGCGCTTTCGTCTGCGGCTCCTGCGATCAAGCCCGAGCCTTACCGTGCGGCGGTGGACGCTCCTGCCACTAGGCGGGGAACGAGTCTGCCTGCGGCGTCGGCGCCATTGCAGATTACGTACCCGGCGGTTGGCCTAAATGTGGTGGTTCACCCGCTGCGACCGGACCCCGCTGGCGGGCAGAGCATTGAGCCGCCGGAGACGATGGATGGATATTGGCTCAGTCCGTTCGGAACCCCCGGAGCGGGCTCGACGAATACCACCTACGTGATCGGGCACAGTTGGGAAGGACTCGACGCGCCGTTCAACCATCTCAGCTATGCAGCAGCCCCTGGGGATGAGTTCAAAGTCGTCACGGCAACGGGAACGATGACATACAAGGTCGATTCCGTCACGACGTACACAAAATCGACTTTGAAAGACAGTCCCGTCTGGACAGCGGTGCCCAATCGACTGGTCCTGATCAGCTGCTATACGCAGGATCTCTGGGGCAAAAATGTGGCCGTGGTCGCTTCACCTGTCCCCGGGCACTAGCTTCTCGCGAAGGGCGCTCCTCACAGACCTCCGGGCGCTCAAATGGTGAGACGATTTTGACCAACATGTGGATGCGTTGGCAGTCTGAAAACATGAGCGCAACGCAACCCGCCGCAACGATCAACCTGGCTGTCATTCCCGGCGACGGCATTGGCCCCGAAGTCATTGCCGAAGCCCTCAAGGTCCTGGAAAAGGTCGTCGCCGAAGAGGGCGTCACCTTGGAGCAGACCGAATACAAGCTTGGAGCCCAGCACTGGCTTGAAACCGGTGAAACCCTCCCGGACGCGGTCCTGGCCGATCTGCGCACCCGCGATGCCATCCTGTTCGGCGCTGTAGGTGCCGCCCCGGGGACACCCGCATTCCTTCCGGGATCATTGAACGCGAGATGCTGCTTAAGCTCCGCTTCAGCCTGGACCACTTTGTGAACCTGCGCCCGTCGCGGCTCTATGGCACGGTGGGCAGCCCGCTGGCCAACCCCGGAAACATCGATTTCATCGTGGTCCGCGAAGGCACCGAGGGTCCGTACGTCGGCAACGGCGGTACGTTGCGTGGCGGGACCCCGCACGAGGTTGCCACCGAAGTGTCGCTCAACACGGCCCACGGCGTCGAGCGCGTGGTCCGGGACGCCTTCCGCCGTGCCAGCGAGCGTCCCCGCAAGCACGTCACCCTTGTGCACAAGCACAATGTCCTGGTCTTCGCAGGCCACTTGTGGAAGCGCACCGTTGAAGCCGTGGCCAAGGAATTCCCAGAGGTCACTCACGACTACCTGCACATCGACGCTGCGACGATCTTCATGGTGACCGACCCGTCCCGCTTTGACGTGATCGTCACCGACAACCTCTTCGGAGACATCATCACTGACCTTGCCGCGGCCATCACCGGCGGCATCGGTCTGGCAGCCTCGGGCAACATCAACATGGACCGCACTGCGCCCTCCATGTTCGAACCCGTCCACGGTTCCGCTCCCGATATCGCCGGACAGCAGAAAGCGGATCCAACCGCCGCCATCCTGTCCGCGGCCTTGTTGCTGGACCACCTCGGCTACACGACTGCCGCCCGGAGGATCGAAGCCGCCGTCGTCGCCGACATCGAAAGCCGCAATGGCGACAGCCGCAGCACCGCGGCCATCGGCGACGCTATCGCGGCCGCACTTTAGGACCACTGCCCGGGCGTAAGCTTTACTTGAATTATTTACCTGCTGCCGTGGTCCGTCGCTGAACCATATCCTCCAAGAGATGGTTCGCTCTGCCTGGTAGCCGACTGGAGGAAACATGACTCAGACTGCCCACGGCGTCGAATTCAGCCAGCAGCTCTCGGAGACCCCGAAGCCTGCTGAGGAGCGTGCAGCTATCCTGGCAAACCCGGGATTTGGCGACTACTTCACCGACAACACTGCCATTGTCGACTACAGCGTGGACACAGAGGGCAAGGGCGGCTGGCACAGTGCCCGCGTCGAGGCCTACGGACCGATTTCCCTTGATCCTTCGGCGGCAGTGCTGCACTACGGCCAGGAGATCTTCGAAGGCCTCAAGGCATACCGCCACGCTGACGGCTCCATTTGGACGTTCCGTCCCGAGGCCAACGCCGCCCGCCTGAACAAGTCGGCCCGCCGCTTGGCCCTCCCCGAACTTCCCGAGGAATACTTCCTCGGTGCCATCCGCGAACTCGTGCAGGCGGACAAGGAATGGGTTCCGTCCGGCGACGGCGAAGCCCTGTACTTGCGCCCGTTCATGATCGCGACGGAAGCGTTCCTCGGTGTCCGCGCCGCCCGCGAGGTCTCCTTCCGGGTCATCGCTTCACCGGCCGGCAACTACTTTGGCGGCGAACTCAAGCCGGTATCCATCTGGATCTCCCGTGAATACGCGCGCGCCGGCCGTGGCGGAACCGGTGCCGCCAAGTGCGGTGGAAACTATGCGGCATCCCTGATTGCCCAGATGGAAGCCGAGGAGAACGGCTGCAAGCAGGTCCTCTTCCTGGACCACTTCAACGACGACGCCGTCGAGGAACTCGGGGGCATGAACGTCTTCTTCGTCATGAAGGACGGCTCACTGGTCACTCCGGCACTCACCGGAACCATCCTTGAAGGTGTGACCCGTTCTTCCGTCATCCAGGTAGCGAAGGACATGGACCGCGAGGTTTCCGAGCGCAAGATCACCCTCGCTGAATGGCGCGACGGCGTGGCCTCCGGCGAAATCGCCGAGGTCTTCGCTTGCGGAACCGCGGCTGTCATCACACCCATCGGCGTGCTCAAGGACAAGACCGAGTTCATCGGCTCCGAGGATGCCAAGGCAGGCGAAACCACCATGGCCATCCGCCAGCAGTTGCTCGGCATCCAGACCGGAACGGTCGAGGACAAGCACGGCTGGCTCACCCGCCTGGCCTAAGGTTCAGCAGAGCGCCCGACGGCGGCCTCCCACTTGGGTGGGCGGGTCGCCGTCGCCGTTTAACCAGTGAGCGGGGTGTTACCGGGGCTGGCTTGCCGGATCCGCGGCCCGATCAGCGCTTCCATCTTGGCCTGCAGATACTGCTGGCCCGCCGCGGACGGGTGATCGCCGTCGGGACCAATGAGGTCCGCGGCATCGTCCATGATCCAGCCGAGGTCGATCGGATCGACGAAGTCGGCGCCGGCTTTCAGGGCAGCGGCCTTATCCTGGTCGCGGATGTCGAGCCTTTCCGCTTCGGGCGAGCTCGTGTACGACGGCGGCCCGACCACCAGGATGTCCGCTTGGGGAGCGCGGGACTTGACTGAGGCGAACGCCCGTGCGGCCGCAGCCTCCGTTTCTCCGGGGGCGGTGCCCATGTCATTTTCGGAACCAAAGAACAACACCAAGCGGGTCTCGTCGGTTACCGCTGTGTCCACTTGGGAACCGAAGGTCGATCCGTCCTCGCCAACACTGACATAGCCGCTGCCATCATGCGCGGCATTGACGATGGTCGCCTGGAACTGTTGAAAGCCGGGATCGTTCTCCACCAGCTTGGGCCAGGCATCGTCAGGCGAGGTGCCGTGACCTGTGCTGAGGGAGTCTCCGATGATCACCACGGTGGGCTGGGCCGGGGCGGACCGGGGTCCGGTGTCGGAGGAACAAGCGCTGAGGACTGCGAGGACGGAAAGGCAGACGGTGGCGATTGCCGTCGTCGTCCGGAGAAGTTCTCTTCGTCGGGTGTGACTCCGCAACACTTCGACTCCTCCTCCGCAACTGTCCATATGTATCCGTCCCAGTTCCTTGGCACCATGCTACGTCGTGTGCCGGGCCTGCCTCTTGCCTCTTGGCATCGGGCTTCCGGTTCCCGGCTCCGGCCCTTGGCGTGTGCCAAGATGGAGAAGTGAATCCGGTCAGTGACGCCTCTTTCCAGAACAGCAGTCCCCTCACCCGCTCGCGGCTCGCGCCAAATCCAGGTCCGATGAGCCTCGACGGCACCAACTCGTACGTCATTGCCGCACCGGACGTCGCCGGGGTTGTCGTCGTCGATCCCGGGCCGCTCGACGAAACGCACCTCGCGGCCCTGGCTGCCACGGGAACTGTTGAACTCGTTCTCATCACCCATCGCCACAAGGACCATACCGAGGCCTCTGCCCGCTTCCACGAACTCACCGGCGCGCCCGTCCGCGCGGCGGATCCGGCGCACTGCCACGGAGGCCAACCGTTGCGGGGCGGTGAGGTCATCGAGGCTGCAGGCGTTGAGATCCGCGTGCTTGCCACGCCGGGCCATACTTCGGATTCAGTCTGCTTCCACCTTCCGGGCGACGGAACGCATGGCTCAGTGCTCACGGGAGACACCATCCTGGGACGCGGAACCACCGTCCTGGACTATCCCGACGGAAGGCTGGGGGACTACCTCTCCAGCCTTGACACACTCGAAAGCCTTGGTCAGGCAACGCTGTTGCCCGCGCACGGACCCGTGCTGCCGGCCGTCGATGCCGTATGCCGCGAGTACCGGGCCCACAGGGAGATGCGGCTGGACCAGATCCGCGAAGCCTTGGCGCGGCTCGGGGGCCAAGCCGAGGTCCAGGCCGTCACCGATGCGGTTTATCCCGACGTCGATCCTTCCGTGCGGTGGGCAGCTGAAACCTCGGTGGCGGCGCAATTGGACTATCTGCGCGGCTAGCGGACACCTCCACAGCGCGCGCGTACTGGCCGCCTGCGGACGGTACCCTAGAAACCATGCGTATCGCCCGGTTTGTAGTTGATTCTGATCCCGTCTACGGCGTTGTCGAAGGTGAGCCCGGCAGTGAAGTCATCACTGTCATCCATGGCGACCCCTTCTTCAACGGCGTCGAGCGGACCTCGGTCCGCCACAAGCTGGAAGACGTGCGACTGCTGGCACCGATCATTCCGCGCAGCAAAGTCATCGGTGTCGGACGGAACTTCGCGGAGCATGCCCGGGAACTGGGTAACGAGGTCCCGCAGCACCCCTTGCTGTTCCTGAAGCCGAACACCGCCGTCGTTGGCCCCAACGATCCGATCATCTTGCCCGAGTTCTCGGAGGAAGTCTCCTTTGAGGCGGAACTCTGTGTGGTCATTGGCCGCATTTGCAAGGATGTGCCCGAAGATCGGGTGGACGATGTCATTTTCGGCTACACCTGCGGCAACGACCTCACGGCCCGCGACGTCCAGAAGACGGACCTGCAATGGGCGCGTGCCAAGGGCTTTGACACCTCCGCACCGCTCGGACCGTGGATCGAGACGGAGCTCGACCCCGAAGACCTCGCCATCAAGGGCTGGCTCAACGGTGAACTCCGCCAGGACGGCAGCACCAACCAGATGATCCGCAGCGTCCGTGAGCTGGTGTCGATCGTTTCGCAGGCTTTCACCCTCCTTCCGGGTGATGTCATCATGACCGGGACTCCGGCCGGCGTCGGCCTGGTCCACGAGGGCGACCGATACGAGATCGAGATCGAAGGCATCGGCCGCTTGTCCAACCCGGTAGTCCGCCGGTAGGGGTTTGGCGGGCCACCCCGTCAGCCGCTTCCGCCCACGGTCACTGGGCATTCCGCCCACCGCCACGGGGTAAAGTTGGAACCATTATGACTACTGTTGCCGCGCCGAACTCTGCCGCCATTCCCGCCGTGAACGCCGAAACCCCGGTCCGCGTCCGGTTCTGCCCCTCACCCACGGGAACTCCGCACGTTGGGTTGATCCGTACGGCTCTCTTCAACTGGGCCTACGCACGGCACACCGGTGGCAAACTGATTTTCCGGATCGAGGATACCGACTCGGCCCGCGACAGCGAGGAAAGCTACCACCAACTGCTTGACGCCTTGAAATGGCTCGGCATCGACTGGGACGAGGGCGTTGAGGTTGGCGGGCCGCACGAACCGTACCGCCAGTCGCAGCGCAGCGACATGTACCAGGACGTCATCGCCAAGCTCAAGGCCGGCGGTCACATCTATGAGTCGTACTCCACTCCCGAGGAGATCGAAGCACGGCACCGCGCCGCCGGCCGGGATCCGAAGCTCGGTTACGACGGCTTTGACCGCCACGTCACCGAGGAACAGCTCGCCCAGTACAAGGCCGAGGGCCGCAATGCCGTGTTGCGCCTGCGCATGCCGGACGACGACCTCACCTTCAACGACCTTGTGCGCGGGGAAATCACGTTCAAGGCGGGATCCGTGCCCGACTTCGCCGTGGTACGTGCCAACGGAGCTCCGCTGTACACATTGGTGAACCCGGTTGACGACGCACTCATGGGCATCACGCACGTCCTCCGCGGCGAAGACCTGCTCAGTTCCACTCCGCGGCAGATCGCCCTCTACCGCGCCCTCTACGCCATCGGCGTGGCCGAGTACATGCCCGAATTCGGCCACCTTCCCTACGTCATGGGCCAGGGCAACAAGAAGCTTTCCAAGCGCGATCCGGAATCCAGCCTGTTCCTGCACCGTGAACGCGGCTTCATCCGCGAAGGATTGCTCAACTACTTGTCCCTCCTGGGCTGGTCCCTGAGCGCCGACGAGGACATCTTCACCGTGGAGCAGCTCGTGGCCAACTTCGACATCCACGACGTCCTGGGCAACCCGGCGCGCTTCGATATCAAGAAGGCCGAAGCCATCAACGGAACGCACGTGCGCATGCTCACTCCGGAGGATTTCCGTCAGCGGCTCGTGCCGTACCTGCGTGCCGCCGGCTTCGTGGGGGAGATCCTGACTCCGCGCCAGGAAGAGATCCTCGCCGAGTCCGCGCCGCTGGTCCAGGAACGGATCACCCTGCTGGGCGAGGCTCCCGAGATGCTCGCCTTCCTGTTCAAGAACGACGACGCGATCGACGTCGCCGACGACGCCCGCAAGGGACTCCCCGAGAACCTGGGCGAGGTGCTGGACGCCGCGTTGGCTGCGCTCGAACCCCTCGCCGACTGGACAGCAGAAAGCATCCAGTCAGCACTCAAGCAGGCCTTGGTGGAAGATCTTGGCATGAAGCCGCGCCTCGCGTTCGGCCCAGTGCGCACGGCAATCTCCGGCCGCCGCATCTCGCCGCCGCTGTTCGAATCGATGGTCATCCTGGGCAAGGATTCCTCGCTCACCCGCCTGCGCGCGTTCCGCGGCTAGTTCAGGCACGCCGTGATCAACGCACTTCATGAGTCATTCGGCACGATCCGGGGTGTCCTGTTCGACATTGACGACACCCTGGTGGACCTTGAGTACGCCATGACCACGGCCCTGCGTGACGTGAGCGAACACCTCCTGCCCGGCCTGGACCAGACCGGGTGGGAGAAGTTCGGACGGATCTTCACGCACGAAACCACGCATTTCTATGACCGGTATCTCGCCGGTGAATTGACGTTCAACGAGCAGCGCCTCCTGCGTGGCCGCGCAGCCCTGGGGCATTTCGGCGTGGAACTGGGAGGCGAGGACTCCCACACGTGGCTCAATGACTACTCGCGCTTGCAGCCCAGTTATGTCAGGGCCTTCAGCGATGTCCTGCCCGTCCTTGATGCACTGGACGCCGCGGGCATCCCTTATGGCGCCGTGAGTAACAACGTCCATGACTACCAGCGGGTCAAGCTCGACAGTGCGGGACTCGCCAGGGTCTCGGTCCTTGTCGGAACGGACACCGTAGGCGTGCCCAAGCCGGACCCCGCCATTTACCTGGAAGGGGTCCGTCGCTTGGGCACCACCCCGGCCGAGACCCTTTTTGTGGGAGACAACCGCCTTCTCGACGCCGACGGCGCCACGGCCGCCGGATTGCTGGGCATCTGGCTGAACCGCACCGGCGAGCACGCCTCCGACTTTTCCGTCCGGGAAATAGACTCCTTGACGCGACTGCTCGCCTGAGGCTTCTGCCGCTACGCGCCCAGCCGGAACTTCCGCAGGAAAACGAACGTTCCGACGGAACCCGCCCCCAGGACGCCCACAAGCCCGAGCGCCGTGCCGGTATCGGACTTTTCGGCCATGCTCGACGGCGATACCGCCGCAGCTCCCTGATGCAGTTCCGCTGTGCCCGCCGCGATTCGCGCATTTCCGTCCGCGAGTTTGTCGGCACCGGTGGACAACTGGGCCGATCCCGCGGCCAGTTTGGCGTTTCCATCGGACAACTTGGAGGCGCCCGCTGCCAACGCAGTGGAGCCGTCCAGGAGACCGGGGGAGGAGGGGTCAGCAGGGCTGCCCTTGATTCCCGTCATCAACGTGTCCGTGCCCGCAGCCAGGCGGGACGTTCCGTCCGTCATGCCGGCCGTGGCCTTGAGGAGCCCCGGATGCTCAGGGTCGCCAGGTACGCCGTCCATGCCCACGCGGATCTTTGCGGTTCCATCGGCGAGCATTTGGGTCCCCAGAACGACGCCCGGGGACGCCGGATCCTGGCTGTTGAGCTTCTGGGCGAGGGTGGCGAAACCGGCTGTCAGCTTGCCGGTCCCTGCCGCGAGCTTCCCGGTGCCGTCGGCGAGCCGTCCGGTGCCGTCGTGCAGTTGCGCCGCTCCGGCCGAAAGCTGGCCCGCCCCGGCCCGCAGTTGCGAGGCTCCGGCGTCAAGGCGGTGCGCGCCATCGTTGAGCGCATTGATCTGGGCCTTCAACGCTGCCAGGGGCACCACGCCCTGGATGCCGTTGGCGGCGTCGGCGAGTTGCTGGAGCCCTTGGGCCAACGCTGCGGAGCCCGTTCCCTTGGTGGGATCGTCTCCGGCTCCCGGGTAACCTTTGAGCTGATCGGTGCCCGCGGCGAGCCGGGCAGCGCCCGCGTCGAGTTGGGCGGCACCGGCGTCGAGTTGGGCGGCTCCGTTGTTGAGCTGGTTCGCGCCGTTGTTGAGTTGAGTTGCGCCGTCGCCGAGATTGTTTTCAGCGTTGCCGCCCGGCGTCGGGGTCAGCGCCGCGGAAAGCTGCACGGCCCCGGCCGCGAGCTTCTGTGCGCCGTCGTCCACCTTGTAGACTCCGGGCGCTAGCTTGGCGTTGACGTCATTCTGGATTTTCACGGCCCCTGTAGCGAGTTTGTCGGCCCCATCCTTCAACTGCTGGGCTCCCGGAGCCAGCTTGCCTTGGATTCCGTTTTGGACTTTTGACGCGCCATCCGCGAGCTTGGCAGCACCTGTTCCGGCTTCCGCAGCTCCGCCTGCGAGCCGTGCAGCGCCGTCCTTGAGCTGGCCGGCGCCGGCGGATGCCTGGCCTGCGCCGTCATTGAGTTGCGCCGACCCTGCCGCGATCTTCCCAATGACCAAGGTGTAGAAGCCGAGGAGCGCGATGAGCAGGAGAGCGAGCACGGCAATAGCGATTATCTGGGCACGGCTTCGTGTTCTGGTGGCAATTGCAGGGTTCGATGTCATGGGCAATTCCTCTCGATGACTTCCCGACAGCGGCGCTGCTGCCAGGGATCCCCCCATGTGACGCAGCTAACAAGCTAATCGGCCTGCAGCTGTGCCACGAAACAAGTGCGTGGCGTTGGTTACCGATTGGTAAATTACCGAGAGTAAACCTAAGGTACCGTCGATTGCAAGGGTTTTTTCATGTCGGCATCGACGTCGGCGGATCGCTGAGGGTCCGCGCCGGGCGGGCGCGGGCCTGCGCGCTCGATTTGTGTGCATCGAAAGTCTCGGGTAAAGTAATTACTCGTGCTGAGGGGCACGGAGCGAAGGTTTACGCCATCGAATCCGGCCTAAAAGTGCCAATGGGATATGGTGTAATTGGCAACACTACGGTTTCTGGTACCGTCATTCTAGGTTCGAGTCCTGGTATCCCAGCTCTGAATAATCCGCATGTTTGTGTGGGAATTCGGAGTTTCAAAGCGGTTCGCCGATTTGAAACAAAGGTGAATGTATGAAATACTCATTCAGCTTGAATGCCGGAAGCGGTATTCAGAATGCAGGAAATCAAAGTGCAAGGCCCCATCGTATAGCGGCCTAGTACGCTGCCCTCTCACGGCGGTAACGCGGGTTCGAATCCCGCTGGGGTCACAAAATGAATCCCCCGGAACCAACAGGTTCCGGGGGATTTTTCTTTGCATCAAGTATGACCCCCGAACCCTTGTACGCCGTACCTTTCTCCCCCTGTTTGCCGCGAGAAAGCCGAGGAGTGACCCGACTCGCCGTGTCGCAAGCGCTTTCCCATTTCAAAAGAGGGGAGAACTGTACGGCGGCCGCTCATTCTTCTTTCTGGAGGGCCTCTGCGGCGTCCTTGACCTTGATGAGCGTGCGCAGGTTCCGCGTGGTGGTGCTCGCCTTGTAGCGGGCCTTTGCGGAGAGCTTGCTGAAGGGGCTGTCCAAGGTGCCTCCCGCCGGGGCGAGCCAAGCGGAGGCCTCGGGACCCAGCCGGACCTGCTCGACGCCGCCCTGCCCGGGGGCGCCGAGGGCCGTGCCGGCGTCGAACAGTTCGTCCAACATGGCCGCATCCGAGGCGAGGGTGATGTAGCTGTGCGTGGTTTTGTCGTCGGCCGGATAAGGGCAGGCTTCCACTAATTCGGCAACCCTTTCAGCAGTCAGGACCACCACCCAGGCGTCATAACCAAATGCTTCCCTCAAGCACTCTTCAAACTCGTTCTTGACTCCCGCCGCGTCGAGTTCGCTCCGGAGCACCACGTTGCCGCTGGCCAGCAGGGTCTTGACGTCGGTGAAAGGGTGCGCCTTGAGGGCTGCCTTGAGGTCGGCCATCTTGATGTTGATCCCGCCCACGTTGATCCCGCGCAGGAACACGGCAAAGCTGTTCATGCGCCTACCCTACCTGCGCGCGTCTACGGGAGGGTGCCTAAGGGAAGCAGATGGGAAGCGGTTAGTCGTTGTTCTTCCGCAGGGCTTCGGTCAATACCCGGGCGGCATTGCAGACGACTTCGGCATGCAGGCGTCCCGGCTGGCGGGTCAGGCGCTCGATGGGGCCCGAAATGGACACCGCAGCAATGACCCGGCCGGAAGGACCACGGACGGGTGCGGAAACCGAGGCGACCCCAGGCTCGCGTTCGCCGAGGCTCTGGGCCCAGCCCCGGCGTCGTACTCCTGCCAGGACAGTCGGCGTGAACCGGGCGTTCTGGAGTCCGTCCAGGAGACGGTCGTGGTCTTCCCATGCCAGCAGGATCTGGGCGGCGGAGCCGGCCTTCATGGAAAGCTGGGTGCCCACGGGAATAGTGTCGCGCAGGCCGATCGGACGTTCGGCCGAGGCAACGCAGACGCGCCAGTCGCCCTGGCGTCGGAAGATTTGGGCGCTCTCCCCGGTGGCGTCGCGCAACTGGATCAAGACCGGGCCGGCAGAAGCGATGAGCCGGTCTTCGCCCGCCGCCGAAGCAAGCTCAACAAGGCGGCTGCCGAGGACAAAGCGGCCTTGGATGTCACGGCTCACGAGGCGGTGGTGGACGAGTGCCAGCGCCAGCCGGTGCACGGTGGGGCGGGCCAGCCCTGTTGCTGCCACAAGTTGAGCCAAGGTGGTTGGCCCCGCCTCAAGTGCGTCGAGCACTTGGGCCGCTTTATCGATGACGCCGACTCCACTAGAATTGTCCATGTAATGATATTGCCGTCTCAATATCTGAGATGCAAGTTGTTTCACTGGCGCAGTTCGGATCGCTGATGTTCAGTGGAAGTAGTCAAGCCAACCGCAGTGAAGGGAGTAGGCCGTGGGAAAGACACTGGCCGAGAAAGTTTGGGATGCGCACGTGGTGCGCAAGGGCGAGGGCGAAGGAGCCAACGCCCAGCCCGATCTTCTGTTCATCGACCTGCACCTCGTGCACGAGGTGACCTCCCCGCAGGCCTTTGAGGGTTTGCGCCTGGCCGGCCGCCCCTTGCGCCGCCCCGACCTCACTATCGCGACGGAAGACCACAACACGCCGACGCTGGACATCGACAAGCCGATTGCCGATCTGACCAGCCGCACGCAGATCCAGACCCTGCGCAACAACTGCAAGGAGTTCGGAGTCCGCCTGCACTCGCTCGGCGACGCCGAACAGGGCATTGTGCACGTTGTCGGCCCGCAGTTGGGCCTCACCCAGCCCGGCATGACGGTTGTTTGCGGCGATTCCCACACCTCAACCCACGGCGCCTTCGGTGCGCTCGCCATGGGCATCGGCACTTCCGAGGTGGAACACGTCATGGCCACGCAGACGCTGTCCCTCAAGCCGTTCAAGACCATGGCCATCAACGTTGAAGGCACGCTGCGCCCGGGCGTTTCGGCGAAGGACATTATCCTTGCGGTCATCGCCAAGATCGGAACCGGAGGCGGCCAGGGCTACGTCCTGGAGTACCGTGGCTCGGCCATCCGGGCGCTCTCGATGGATGCCCGCATGACCGTCTGCAACATGTCCATCGAAGCCGGTGCCCGCGCTGGCTTGGTGGCTCCGGACCAGACGACCTACGACTACATGTACGGCCGCCCTCACGCCCCGCAGGGCGCTGAGTGGGATGCCGCCGTCGAATACTGGAACACGCTGCACACCGACGACGACGCCGCTTTCGATGTCGAGGTGGACCTCGACGCCGATACCTTGGAGCCGTTCGTGACCTGGGGGACCAACCCGGGCCAGGGCATTTCGCTCAACGAAGCGGTACCGTTCCCCGCGGACTTCGGTGACGAGAACGCCAAACTGGCGGCCGAGCGCGCGCTGCAGTACATGGGCCTCGAAGCCGGCACGCCCATGAAGGACATCCGGGTGGACACGGTCTTCCTCGGATCCTGCACCAACTCCCGCATCGAGGATCTCCGTGCCGCCGCCGATGTCATCCGCGGGCGGGAAAAGGACCCGAAGATCCGGATGCTCGTGGTTCCCGGCTCGGCACGCGTCCGCCTTGAGGCCGAAGCAGAGGGCCTGGACAAGGTGTTCAAGGAATTCGGTGCTGAATGGCGCTTTGCCGGCTGCTCCATGTGCCTGGGCATGAATCCGGACCAGCTGGAACCGGGGGAGCGCTGCGCGTCCACCTCGAACCGAAACTTCGAGGGGCGCCAGGGCAAGGGTGGCCGCACCCACTTGGTTTCGCCGGTAGTCGCAGGAGCCACGGCAGTACGCGGAACGCTGAGCTCGCCTTCGGACCTGGAGCCCGCCTCTGTTTCCGCCTCCACCACCACCGACGCCGCCTAGGAGGGCCCCATGGAAAAGTTCACCACCCACACCGGCATCGGTGTCCCGCTGCGCCAGAGCAATGTGGACACGGACCAGATCATTCCCGCGGTCTACCTGAAGCGGATTACCCGCACCGGTTTCGAAGACGCGCTGTTCTCAGCGTGGCGCAAGGACCCGTCCTTCATCCTGAACCAGGAACCCTTCAACGCCGGTTCCGTGCTTGTGGCGGGACCCGATTTTGGTACCGGTTCATCCCGCGAGCACGCAGTCTGGGCACTGAAGGACTACGGGTTCAAAGCCGTACTCTCCTCCCGGTTCGCGGATATTTTCCGCGGCAACTCGGGAAAGCAAGGCCTCCTGGCGGCCGAGCTTGCCCAGGACGACATCGAACTCATCTGGAAGGTGCTCGAAAACGCGCCAGGCACCGAAGTCAAGGTGGACCTCGTGTCCAAAACCGTTGAGTGCGGAAACGTCGTGGCACCCTTCGAGATCGATGACTACACCCGCTGGCGCCTCCTGGAAGGCCTGGATGACATCGGCCTCACGCTCCAGCACGAGGAAGACATCACGGCCTACGAGGCCACAAGGCCTTCCTTCAAGCCGAAAACCCTGCCGGCGCGAATCCAGTAGATCAGCCGAAGAGGACGGGCGGCTGCCTGGCTAGCTTCTGCACCTTGAAAGGACCGGCGCACCCGAAGGAACGGGTGCGCCGGTCCTTTTCGTGTGCGTGACGCGTTTCGCCGGATGTGTTCATGGCCTGATCCCGGCGTTGTGCAGCTTCAACAAGAGTTCGGCGCCGTCTTTCGCTTCCGGCCACATCCAGCGGACTAGGGTCAATCCCGTTGCCCTCAGGCGGTCCTCCCGGATCTTTTCGGCCTTCAGAACGTCTTCCGGGCTGCGTCCGGCCAGATATTCGCCCCGACTGTATTTCGCCCAGCCATCGAATTCGCCCACGACGCCGTATTCCGGCCAATGGAAGTCCGAGTAACCGATCAGCCCTTGTGCGTCGCGATGCGCTGCCTGCAGTTCGGGCTTCGGAACACCGGCCAGTATCATCACAGCGCGGCTCAATGATTCGCCCGGCGAACCGGACGCGGGATCAGCCGCCGCAAGTACTCTTTGCACTCGCCGTTGTTTGACTTTGCTCAGCCCGCCGAGTTGAGAGAGGACTCTTTCGCCGAATTCCTCCGGGGATCGCCCCGATTGACTCCAGAACGAGGCTGCGCGGTCCGCGGCCGGCAACGATCCCGTGAGGGGCAACATGGCGGCGAGGTCCCTGATGGTCTGGTCCATGGAGGTAACCCGCAGGCCGTCCAGCATCACAACTTCGCAATCCTCCGGGACGGCCAAGCGGCGCCTTATGCCATTCCGGGACCTGCCGCCGCCCGGTCCCGGCATGACCAGTGTCTCGACTTCCTCAGGCACCTCGATCAGCGGCAGGCCCCACAACACGGCTGCTGATTGGCCGCAGAAGACCGGCGGCTTGCGGGCGGCGTCGTTCACGGCTTGGACTTTAACGCGGAACTGCTCCCACGGCTCAAGCTCCATCCATCGGCTGACCGGAAGGTACAAACCCCGACGAATCCGTACTAGTTCATTGCGCAGGGCCATTCTTGCAACCGTCCGCCCTCCGTGGTCATCGTTGGGGTTGGAATGCGGGGTTATCCATGGATCGGGCCGGAAAGGTGGCATGCCTCCAGCCTTAGGGGCACCGCGTCCGGCGGCCAGCCCGCCGTCGTCGTATGTGGAAAAGTCCTGCGAAAACGGGAACGAACGCGCCACGCAATGCGCGCTCGGGCCACCAACTGCACCAGCTATGGACCATGGCACCTGAACTACCAGGAGCGCCGGTCCTTTCTGGGTGCGGAGTTGATTCCGGCGCGCGCTCGGGCCACCAACTGCACCAGCAAACCCGCCTTCGCCACGCCTCCCCATTTCGAATCGGTAACGCCAGCTTTTATGCTTAGCTTGAGCCTTCGTAAGTGTGGGGGCATCAACTCGTGAGGAAACCGGTATAGATGAGTAGTGTTCTGACAATCCGCGGCGGCGTCCCTTTGACCGGCCGCGTCACCGTCAGAGGTGCCAAGAACCTTGTTCCCAAGGCCATGGTGGCTTCCCTCCTCGGCAACGAACCCTCGGTGCTGCGGAACGTCCCGGAAATCAAGGACGTGGAGGTAGTCACCAGCCTGTTGCAGCTCCATGGCGTGACTGTTCAGAAGGATCCCGTCACCGGTGATCTCACCCTGGATCCCAAGAATGCGAAGACTGCGTCCAGTACCGCGATCGACGCCCATGCCGGGGACTCCCGCATCCCGATCCTGCTGTGCGGTCCGTTGATCCATGCAATCGGTGAAGCATTCATTCCCGATCTCGGCGGCTGCAAGATCGGCGACCGGCCGATCGATTACCACTTGAACGTGCTCCGCCAGTTTGGTGCCGTCGTCGAAAAGCGCCCGGGCGGCATCCACATTTCCGCTCCCAAGGGTCTCCACGGCGCCAAGATCTCACTCCCGTACCCGTCGGTGGGAGCCACGGAGCAAGTCCTGCTGAGTGCCACGCGCGCCGAGGGCATCACCGAACTCAGCGGTGCCGCGACCGAACCGGAGATCATCGACCTCATCGCTGTGCTGCAGAAGATGGGTGCCATCATCAGCGTCCAGACCGATCGAACCATCCGGATCGAAGGCGTTCGGGACTTGGGTGGCTACGACCACCGCGCGCTGGCAGACCGCAATGAATCGGCGTCGTGGGCTTCCGCTGCCCTGGTGACCCGCGGAGACATCTTCGTGGAGGGTGCCTCCCAGCGGGACATGATGACTTTCCTCAACACCTACCGCAAGGTGGGCGGCGGAATGGATATCCGCGAGGACGGCATCCGCTTCTACCACCCCGGCGGAAAGCTGAGCCCGCTCGTCCTTGAAACGGATGTGCACCCGGGCTTCATGACCGATTGGCAACAGCCCCTGGTGGTCGCCTTGACGCAGGCTGAAGGCGTGTCGATTGTCCACGAAACCGTGTACGAAAACCGGTTCGGCTTCACCGACGCCCTGACCCGCATGGGCGCAACCATCCAGGTCCACCGCGAATGCCTTGGGAGCGTGCCGTGCCGCTTCGGCCAGCGCAATTTCCTGCATTCCGCCGTCGTCTCAGGACCCACTCCGCTGAGGGGCACCGACATCGACATTCCCGACCTCCGTGGCGGATTCAGCCACCTTATTGCGGCGCTCGCCGCGACCGGCACGTCCAGGGTGACCGGGATCGACATCATCAACCGCGGCTACGAGCGCTTCACTGAAAAGCTTGCCGGGCTGGGCGCCGATTTCGACCTCACCGAATCCAAGTAACGGGGGACACTTTGAAGGAATCGGCCCAGAGCCGTGCCATGTTCGCTGTTCTTGCGGGAGCTGCGCGACCGCTCATGAACATCCTCATGGCAAAGAAGTGGGAGGGGACCGAAAAGCTCCCCGCGGGTGGCTTCATCGCCGCCCCGAACCACTGCACCGAGATCGACCCCATCGTCGTGGGGCACATGCTCTACAACATGAAGCGTCCACCGCATTTTCTCGCGAAAGCGGGCCTCTTCAAGGCCCCCGTCCTCGGTAGCCTGTTGCGCGCCACGAACCAGATTCCAGTGGAGCGCTCGACGACGGGGGCGAACCGCTCGTTGCAAGCCGCCCAGGAAGTGGTGGATGCCGGCGGCGCCATCATCATCTATCCGGAGGGCACCCTGACGCGCGATCCGGATTTGTGGCCGATGAAGGGCCACACGGGAGCTGCGCGCCTGGCAATCCAGACCGGTGCCCCCGTGGTACCCATTGCCCATTGGGGTGCCCATGAGGTGTTCCCCCGGTACGCCAAGCGCCTGCACGTCTTCCCGCGGAAGACCTCCCGCATCCTGGTAGGCGATCCCGTGGACCTCAGCGCTTTCCAGGGCCGGGCACTCGACCGGGCCACCTTGGTTGAGGCTACGGACATCATCATGGGTGCCATCACGGAGCTTCTTGCTACATTGCGGGGGGAAGAACCGCCCAAGGAACGCTGGGACCCTGCCGCCCACAACCAGTCGAAGCACGGTCGGTTCCAAGCTACTGAAGGAACCTCGGGCACCGACGGCACGGACGGACAGAAGTGACCTCCGGGGAAGAACTCATGGCCGACACAGGTGTTGTCGCCGTGCTTGGCGCGGGATCCTGGGGCACGACGTTCGCAAAGGTCCTGGCGGATGCTGCACTTGCCACCGGTGCGGAGCGCAGTATCCGCATTTGGGGCCGGCGGGACGAAGTGGTTGCCCAGATCAATGCGGAACACCGCAACGCCCAGTACTTGAAGGACATTGCGCTGCCCGATTCCATCACGGCCTCAACAGATGTAGCGGAGGTCCTTGCGGGCGCCGGAATCGTAATTCTGGCCGTGCCGGCGCAGTCGCTTCGGCTTCAACTGCGCAAATGGAAACCACTGGTGGAACCTGGCGCCGTGGTCGTTTCGCTTATGAAGGGCCTTGAACTCGGTACGGATTCCCGCATGAGCCAGGTCATTTCCGAGGAACTCGATATTCCGCAGGAGCGGGTGGCCGTTGTTTCGGGACCCAACCTGGCGATGGAGATTGCGCGCCAGGAACCGACGGCTTCCGTGGTGGCCTGCAGCGACGAAGCTACGGCTGTATCATTCGCGCTCTACTGCACCGCGCCGTACTTCCGCCCCTACACGAGCAACGATGTGGTCGGCGTCGAAATCGGGGGGATCGTGAAAAACGTGATCGCCCTGGCCGTCGGTATCTGCGAAGGCAAGCAAATGGGCGACAACACCAAGGCCTCGGTGATCACCCGCGGGCTCGCGGAGACCTCTCGGCTGGCCCTTGCCCTGGGTGGCGACGCGCGCACGATGGCAGGCCTTGCCGGACTGGGGGACCTCGTGGCTACCTGCTCTTCGCCCCTGTCCCGGAACCATACGGCGGGACGATTGCTCGGCGAAGGTTTGACCCTGGATCAGGTCACCGAGCGTATGACGCAGACGGCGGAAGGCATTAAATCCGGGTACGCTGTCTACGAACTAGCCGGAAAACTCGGTGTCGACATGCCGATCACCGCGGCCGTGGTAGCCGTCCTCGAAGGCAAACTATCCGTTGATGAACTTGGGCCCAGACTCCTGGCCCGCTCCCTGAAGTCCGAAGGCGATTACTAACTGTGACCGAAGAATCCCTGTCTGCCGGAACTGCCGAGTCCGCGACGCCGGCCGAACATCGGCGGCCTCGCGTCGCCGTACTCTTTGGCGGCCGATCCAGCGAGCACGCCGTCAGCTGTGTGACGGCGGCGGGCGTCATGGGCGCTATCGACAAGAGCAAGTACGACGTCGTCCCCATCGGGATAGCCAAGTCGGGGCAGTGGGTGATCCCCTCCGCTGACATCAGCCAGTGGTCGCTGAGCGCCTCGGCCTTGCCTGAGGTCCTGCCTTCGGGAAAGACTGTAACCCTCGCTGAAGTGGGTGGAGCCCACCAATTGATCGTCACAGCACCGAATGCGGTGCCCGAGGAACTGGGCTCCGTGGACGTCGTGTTTCCGCTCCTGCACGGCCCTTGGGGCGAAGACGGCACTGTCCAGGGGCTCTTGGAGCTCTCGGACACCCGCTACGTGGGAGCCGGAGTCCTCGCATCCGCCGTCGGCATGGACAAGCATTTCATGAAGGTCGTTTTCGAGGCCGCCGGACTTACGGTGGGACCGTATGTCGCCGTCACTGACCGTGAATGGATCAACGACGCCGAAGCCGTGCGCAAACGCGTGGACCGCCTCGGCTTTCCGGTCTTCGTGAAGCCCGCCCGCGCCGGTTCCTCGATGGGGATTTCCAAAGTCGATTCCATGGACGGGTTGGATGCCGCCATCGAAGAAGCACGGCGACACGACCTCAAGCTGGTGATCGAGGCCGGCATCGTTGGCCGTGAAATCGAGTGTGCGGTCCTTGAAGGACGCGGCACTGCGGCCCCGCGAACCTCCATGCCGGGGGAAATCGCCGTCGCTCCGGGCGAACACGAGTTCTACGATTTCAACGCCAAATATGTGGAGGACGGCGCCGCCGCCCTTAGCTGCCCGGCCGATATTCCGGACGAGGCCATTGCGCGCGTCCGTGAGCTCGCTGCGGCCGCGTTCGATGCTGTGGGTGCAGAAGGCCTCAGCCGCGTGGACTTTTTCTACACTCCGGTCGGCGAACTCATCATCAACGAGATCAACACGATGCCCGGATTCACCCCGAAGAGCATGTATCCGCAAATGTGGGCGGCTTCCGGGCTGGGCTACGCCGAGTTGATCGACGAACTCATCTACCTGGCCCTCAACCGGAAAACGGGCCTGCGCTGATAACCGGCCTGCGCTGATAACCGGCCGGCGCTGCGTACGCTACTTGCCAGGGGTGCTCGTGGGCAGGTTCTGCAGCAGCTCAGGCTGCCCGATGCACTTGCGAACGGCCTTGATTTTCGCTGCGGCGGGAGCCAGATCGGCAAGGACCGTGGCGGAACTGATCTTATTCGGGTCCATGAGGATTTCAGTGGCGGGCTCGCGCCCGTACGTGGTCAGGGTCCACACCGGGTCGCCTTCCTTGATGACCCAGTCGACGTCGTTGACGGTGACGCAACGGTCCGTGGTGGGGCCGGGCACGTTGACGCCGCAACGCAGAATCAACACAGACGGATCCCCCCATGCCGCCGTGGCCTGGCTGTTGGTCTTCCGCAGGGCGGCGCCGCCGATAGAGTCCGGGAGCGACACCATCATGGGCGCGCAGGCAGCATTCGCGGCATCAGCCGCGGGCTTGACGTCGACGACGGGAGAGCAGGCTGCAAGGGTAAGGACCGAAACCGCCGCGGCTGTCAAGGAACAGAGGGCGCGGACGTACACAGCGGCTTTCGTTTGTTGCATTGATCAAGCCTATCGCGGCTGCGGCAAGCCCCTGGCGCCAAGGGACAGCCCTTTGTTGTCGGCGGTTCGCGATAGCGTAGAGCTGTGTCCATAGAACAACAGACTGTCGGGGAACTCTCCGAAGGCGAGCTGCTCGCGCGCATCTTTCCGCGCCTGAACCACAGCAGCAGCGTGCTGCTCGGGCCCGGGGACGACGCCGCCGTCGTCGCCGCCCCGGATGGCCGGACCCTCATTTCCATCGACACCCAGACCCAGGACCAGGACTTCCGCCTGGAATGGAACAACGGATACCGGACGACGGGCTATGACGTCGGCTGGAAATCGGCAGCGCAGAATCTCAGCGACATCAACGCGATGGGTGGTACCGCAGTGTCCCTCGTCGTCAGCCTGACCATGCCGCCCGGCACTCCGGTGCAGTGGGTCGAGGACTTTGCGGATGGCCTGACGGCCGGCATCGTCGGCTTGGGGGCTGCCGATTGTTCGGTTGCCGGGGGAGACCTGGGCCGTGGCCGCGAAATCGGGGTGACCGTCGCCGTCGTCGGGACAATGCACGGGCTCCCTGCTGTGTTGCGCTCCGGGGCCCGTCCGGGAGACATCCTGGCCCTTGCTGGAAGTGTTGGCCGCGCCGCAGCCGGCCTGGCCCTGCTTGAAAGCACCATACCCCTAGGCAAGCTGAACGCTGCCCAGCGCGGACTCATGGACAGCCAGTGCAGGCCGCAGCCGCCTCTCGCCGCGGGACCGCAGGGTGCCAAGGCAGGAGCAACGGCCATGATGGATGTCTCCGACGGGCTCTTGCGCGACGGCGCCCGCCTCGCCGAAGCCAGTGGCGTCGCACTCGACCTCGACCCCATCGCGCTCAAGGCCCTTGCCACTCCCCTGGAAGCTGCCTCGGCTCCCCTTGGCCGCGATCCCATGGACTGGATCCTGGGGGGCGGAGAGGACCATGGCCTGCTGGCGACATTTCCAGCCAATGTTCAGCGACCTTCCGGCTTCACTGCGATAGGCTCGATCCAGGCCGTTGCCGAAGGACAGCACAGCGGCGTCCGGATAGCGGGAATGCCCGTTGACACCGTGGGATGGGATCACTTTGCAGACTAAGATTGCCGCCAATACGCACGCCATGAAGCGGTGGCTGGGCAAAGCGGAGACGACGCTCGGGAACCACAGCGACCGCCTCAACGCCATCAACATCTTCCCGGTGGCAGATGGCGACACCGGCACCAACCTCTACCTCACTGTCCGCGCCGCTGCGGCAGTATTCGCAGATCGTTCCACGGCGGACGAGCCGGTAAACGACGTCGGCGCCGTTCTGGCCGCGGCAGGACGGGCGGCCATGGAGCAGGCCCGGGTAACTCCGGAACGCTTTTTGCCGTCTTTTTGTGCGCAGTGGCTGAGCCGCTGGCCGGGCACACGCGCCTCAGTGCGCCCCTGCTGGCCGCAGCCCTCAACCGGGCCCAGATCAGGGCTTGGTCGGCCTTGAGCGAGCCGGTACCGGGCACCATGCTCTCCGTTCTCGAAGCCGCCGCCAGGGCAGCGGGCGAATGCGATACTGCGCACAACAGCGATGACAGCAACCAGGCGCTGGGACTGGCCCTCGATGCCGCTGTCAATGCCGCGCTGGATGCAGTAGTGCGAACCGAGGACCAACTCGCCCCGCTGCACGCCGCCCATGTAGTGGACGCGGGCGGGGTGGGCATGTTGTTGATCCTGGACTGCCTGCGTTCGGCTGTGCTCGGCGAAGAACTCCAGGATGAGCTCCTGGACGGGCTGCACGGCTACGACCTGCAGGATCCGCACATCCATGCCGGAATGCCGGACGACGACGGCGTCGAGGTCATGTGCACCATCAGCCTTTCACCGCTGGCCGCCGCCACGCTCCGTCAGCGATTGGACGAACTCGGCGACTCCGTCATCATGAGCCAGGTCGGCAGCGCAAGCCAGGTGGGCGGCCTGTCGGGGCCGGATGATGCCGGGGACGACGATGACGATGGGGACGCCGTAGAAGCCAGCTACCGTTGGCGCGTGCATGTCCACGTTCCGGAAGCTGAACCCGCCGTGGCAGTCATCCGCTCACTCGGCGAGCCCACCGACATCTCCGTCAGCCAGCTCTCGATGCCGCGCGACCCAGGCCTTCCGGCAGGCCAGCACGGGCATGAATACTGAGCTTCACCTTCCCCTCGAGCGGAGGATCGGCAAGCGCTCCGCGTCCGTCATCGAGAAGCACCTTGGCCTGGACACCGTCGGGGAGCTGCTGAACTACTTTCCCCGCCGTTACCTGAGCCGTGGGGAGCTGACCCCCATCAGCAAACTGCCGCTGGATGAAGAGGCCACCCTCATCGCCAGGGTCCTGTCCAATTCAACCCGGCAAATGCGTGCAAGGCGGGGATCGTTGACGGACGTCGTGGTCACGGACGAGGCCAGCGGTGAGCAGATTCCCGGAACATTGAAAATCAGTTTCTTCAACGGCTTCCGTGCCCGCGCTGAGCTTCAGCCGGGCCGCCGCGTGATGTTCTCCGGCAAGGTCAGCCGCTACGGCGGATCCTTGGGCATGACCAATCCGGACTTCATGCTGCTCGACGAGGACCCGGAGCTGGCCGGTTCCGTCGATCCGGAAAAGCTCGCGGCCATGCCCATTCCCGTGTATCCGGCCACCGCGAAGCTCACCAGTTGGTCCATCCACAAGGTCATCACCACGCTGCTGGATACCATCGATGTGGACAGCATCGAGGATCCGCTGCCTGCCGAAATTGCGTCCCGGGAGAAATTTCCGGGGGTCGGGGAAGCGTACCGGCTGATCCATTCGCCCGAAACGGCGGCGGACTGGCAGCGTGCCCGTGACCGGTTCCGCTACCAGGAGGCACTGGTTCTGCAGACTGCGCTGGCGCGGCGCCGGGCCCAGCTGGCTGCCGAAGAGGCAACCGCTCGCCGCCCCGTGCCCGAAGGGCTCCTTGCTGCCTTCGACCGGCAGCTGCCGTTCACGCTGACTGCCGGCCAGGCCGCCGTCGGAAAGACGCTTTCCCACGAGCTGGCACAGGACTCGCCGATGAACCGCCTGCTGCAGGGCGAAGTTGGTTCCGGAAAAACGATCGTGGCCTTGCGGGCCATGCTGCAAGTGGTGGATGCCGGCGGGCAGGCGGCACTGCTTGCCCCCACGGAGGTCCTCGCGGCACAGCACTTCGATTCCATCCGGAGGACCCTGGGCCCGCTGGCCCGCGACGGGTTGTTCGGAGGTGCCGGGATGCTGGGCGGGGCCGGATTGTTGGACAGCGACCCCGGGAATGGCCCCGGGTCGGTCCAGGTCGCCTTGCTGACAGGCTCCATGCCGACGGTTGCCCGCAAACAAGCCATGCTGGACGCGGCCTCGGGCAACGCCGGCATTGTGATCGGCACCCACGCGCTGCTCAGTGACAAAACCTCGTTCCAGGACCTCGGCCTGATCGTGGTGGACGAGCAGCATCGCTTTGGGGTGGAACAGCGCGACGCCCTGCGTGCCAAGGCCAACCGGCCGCCCCACCTGCTCGTGATGACCGCTACTCCGATTCCGCGCACCGTCGCCATGACCGTCTTCGGCGACCTCGAAACGTCCGTGTTGGACGAACTCCCTGCAGGCCGGGCGCCCATCTCCACCCACGTCGTCGGGCTCGCGGAAAACCCGGGCTGGGCGGGCAGGATCTGGAAACGCTCCCGGGAAGAGATCGACGCCGGCCACCAGGTGTACGTCGTGTGCCCCAAGATCGGAGACGACGACGACGGCGACTTCAGCCCGGGCGAAGCGGAACCAAGCGACGCCGAACTTTCGGAGGAGGGCCCCGCACGCGAGCTCGCTTCGGTGACCGCCGTCGTCGAAACGCTCAGCCAGGAGCCCGCCCTCCGCGGCGTCCGGGTGGAGCCCCTCCACGGACGGCAGGATCCGGCACTCAAGTCCGAAACCATGGCCTCATTCACTGCCAACCAGACCCAGCTGCTGGTGTCCACCACGGTGATCGAGGTGGGTGTGGATGTCCATAACGCCACGCTGATGGTGATCCTTGATGCTGACCGTTTCGGCATTTCGCAACTCCACCAGCTGCGCGGGAGGGTGGGCCGCGGCGGTCTTCCAGGCACGTGCCTGCTGGTCACGACGCTTGAGCCCGGCCATCCCAGCCGCAGGCGCCTTGACGCCGTCGCGTCGACTACCGACGGCTTCGAACTTTCCCAGGAAGACCTCAAGCTGCGCCGCGAAGGCGATATCCTGGGCGCCTCGCAATCCGGCGGGCGTTCCACCCTTAAGCTGTTACGGGTCCTGGAGCATGAGGACGTGATCGCCCGCGCCCGCACCGATGCCCAGCGGCTCGTTGCGGACGATCCCGGGCTGGAGGGCCAACAGGCACTGGCCGCCGCGATTGACGAATATCTGAACCCCGAAAAGGAGGCGTTCCTTGAACGCGGCTAAGGAATCCACGCCCGAAGGCACGCCTGATTGTGCTGCCCCCGGAGTTGGCCGGTGAGCCGGATCATTGCCGGCGTGGTCGGCGGCAATCCGCTGGTCAGCGTCCCCGGAAACGCCACCAGGCCCACGACGGACCGCGTCAAAGAGGCCTTGTTCTCGCGGCTCGAGGCCCTCGACGCCATCGACGATGCCCGGGTCCTGGATCTTTATGCGGGTTCGGGGTCGCTCGGCATCGAAAGTGCCAGCCGGGGCGCGCGCTCGGCCGAACTCGTGGAATTTGATGCACGCGCCTCCGAGGTCTGCCAGCGTAATGCAGACATGGCCAACCAGGTGCTGGGACGCAGGATTGTCTCTGTCAATCGTTCCAAGGTGGAGTCCTTCCTGGAACGCGCGGCGGATGACGTCCTCTGGGACCTGGTGTTCCTGGATCCGCCCTATCCTTTGGATGAGCCTTCCCTGAAGGCCGTCCTCGCCAAGCTTGCCTTCCACCTGGATGAAGGCGCCGTGGTGGTCGTCGAGCGTTCCTCTAGGTCCCCGGAGCCGGACTGGCCGGACACCCTCGAACGGTTTGCCGACAAGAAGTACGGCGAGACCAAGCTCTGGTTCGCCGAACCCGTCTAGCGCATGCCTGGCCGGAGCTGCGGCGCTAGCCCGATAGGCGGTCCAACTCCACTCCGCTCAGCACCGCCGCGGGGTGCGGCCCACGGGCGAGCAGTTCCGCCGTCCACTCGGCCGGCCACGGCCGGCGCGTCCCCACCAGGATGATGTTTCCGGGGTAGCGGCCGGCGAACATGCCGCTCTCGGCGAAGGCTGCAACGTCGGGCATCGCCCGGCGCATCGCGGCGACCTGGCTGCGCACCAGGCTCAGGGCTGCCTCGTCGCCGACGTTGACGATGAGCACCCCATCGGGCCGGAGCCGCGCCGCGGCCTCTTCATAGAACTCCTGGCAGGCGATATGTGCCGGTGCCTCGGGACCGGAGAAGATGTCCAGGATCACGACGTCGAACCCGAGTTCCGCGGGCAGCTCGGCGAGGGTTTCGCGTGCGTCGCCGATATGCGTCTCCAAGCGGGTGCCGTCCGGCATGGGCAACTTCTGCAGCACGAAGTCGAGCAATTCACGTTCGAGTTCGACGGCGTGCTGTTCCGAACCGGGCCTTGTCGCCTCGATGTAGCGGGCCAGGGTCAAGGCCCCTGCGCCGAGATGAAGGGCAGTGATGGCTTGCCCGCCTGGCGCGAGCAGATCCACCACATGGCCGATCCTGCGCAGGTACTCGTAGAAGACTTCCGCGGGTTCCGCGAGATTGACGTGGGATTGCTCGGCGTCACCGATGCGGAGGATGTAGGCGCCGTCAATCAGCGTGTCGGCTTCGATCGCGGCATGTTGGCCGGTGGTCCGCAGGAAACGCCGTCCCTCGTGGTTTTGCCCGGTTGACACAGTCAGAGCTTGTCCCGCAGGGTGGCCAGCCTGGCGGCCGCTTCTTCCAGCACTTCGGTCTTCTTGCAGAACGCGAATCGGAGAAGGCTGCGCGTCCTTTCCGCGCCTTCCGGGTGGCAAAACACGGGAACGGGGATGGCAGCCACTCCCACGAGCCCCGGCAGCCTTCGTGCCAAGTCCACGGAGTCGCTGATGCCGAGGGGCGCGGTGTCCACGTTGATGAAGTATGTTCCCTGGGGCGTGTAGACGCCGAAGCCGGCGGCCCGCAGTCCCTCGGCCAGAATGTCCCGCTTGTGCTGGAGAGTGGACGCGATGCCGGTGTAGAACTCATCGGGAAGGGCAAGGCCTACCGCGATCGCACTTTGGAAGGGGGTGCCGGAACTGTAGCTGAGGAATTGTTTGACTGTGCGGATCGCCGCCACAAGGTGGGCCGGTCCGCTGAGCCAGCCGATCTTCCAGCCGGTGAACGAGAACGTCTTGCCGGCCGAGGAAATCGTGACACTTCGTTCGGCCGCTCCGGGGATGCTGGCGACCGGAAGGTGCTGCACACCGAAGGTAAGGTGCTCGTAGACTTCATCGCTGAGGATCACGGCATCGTATTTCCGGGCGAGATCGACGACGCGTTCCAGCACCTCGCGAGGGAAGACCGCGCCCGTGGGATTGTGCGGGTTGTTGAGGAGCACAACCTTCGTGCGCTCACTGAATGCCGATTCCATGGCATCCACGTCCGGAAGGAAGTCCGGCGCCAGCAGGGGAGCGGTCACGTGCTTGGCCCCGGCGAGTCCGATGATGGCGCCATAAGAGTCGTAGAAGGGCTCGAAGGTCAGCACCTCGTCGCCGGGTTCGATGAATGCGAGCAATGAGGCGGCGATGGCTTCGGTGGCCCCGGTAGTCACAATAACCTCGGTCTGCGGGTCCGGGGTCAGTCCGTAGAAGCGTTCCTGGTGTGCGGCGATGGCCTCGCGCAGTTCGGGGATGCCTTTGCCAGGCGCGTACTGGTTGGCTCCCGCCGTGATGGCTGCCTGCGCTGCTGCCTTGATTTCCGCCGGGCCGTCCTCGTCCGGGAATCCTTGGCCCAGGTTGATGGCGCCGGTGGATATCGCCAGGGTGGTCATCTCTTCGAAGATGGTCACTCCGAGGCTGCCGTCGGCCGAAAGCAGGTTGGCTCCGCTGGCGGCCCGTTGCCAAGGGGCGACGGACGTGTTCTGGCTGAGAGAGGCCGGGCTCGTCACTGTGGGGCTGCCTTCCTGGGTGCTGGCTTCCGGCTCGTCCGGCCCGCCGTTTCAGCCATGGTATCGCCATAGTGCCCGCGGCCCCGGATGCGGTAGGTTCGAACCATGAGACGCGCAGTGTGCCCTGGCTCCTTCGACCCCATCCACAACGGACATCTGGAAGTCATCGCAAGGGCCGCCGGCTTGTTCGATGAAGTCGTCGTCGCGGTGTCCACCAATTACGCCAAGAAGTACCGCTTCAGCCTCGAAGAACGCATGGAAATGGCCCGGCAGACCCTTGCTTCCTTGCGGGGCATCATTGTGGAGCCCATGGGCGAGGGACTGCTGGCCGAATACTGCAGGCACCGGGGAATTTCGGCCATCGTCAAGGGCCTGCGCTCATCCTCGGATTTTGACTACGAACTTCCCATGGCCACCATGAACCGCCAATTGTCCGGCGTCGAGACTGTCTTTCTTCCGGCGGAGGCCCACTACCTGCATTTGTCCTCCACGCTCATCAAGGAAATCTCCCTCCTGGGCGGAGATGTCTCCGATTTCGTGCCTAAATCGGTGCTCAAGAGGCTCCTCGCTGGCGGGTCGGCAATGGAGTAGCCCCGCAACGGGTAAGCTGGATCGGTACCTCGGGCAGAACGCGTTGTAATTTGCCCGGTTTGAGTCCGCTCGCGCGTTCAGGCTAAGATGGTACGTCGGTCATATGTTCTACAGGAGTTCTCATTAAGCGAGATGCAAGTTCGCCTTTGACGCTGGACGTCAAGGACCTCGGACGTAGTCCAGGAAGCATGCGGACGCTCACGGAACATGTACCCGCGCCAAGTGACCTTGGCGTGGCACTCATTGGCGTTCAGGAAGGCTCGGATATCGAGCTCGACCTGAGGCTTGAGGCCGTACACGAAGGAATTCTGGTATCTGGAACCGTATTCGCTGAAGTCAAGGGCGAATGCGGACGATGCCTGGATCCCCTTGCGTATGACCTTGAGGTCAATGTGCAAGAACTTTTCTTCTATGAGGGCGTCGAGCTTTCGGACGAAGAAGACGATGAAGAGCAACGTCGAGTCGAGCACGATCTAATCGATCTTGAACCGGTGTTGCGGGACGCGGTTGTAACCATGCTGCCGTTCCAGCCGGTGTGCCGGGAAGACTGCCAGGGCCTTTGCTCAATCTGCGGAGTGCGTCTGGAAGACGAGCCGGGGCACCACCACGAGGACCTGGATCCTCGCTGGGCTGCCCTAGCTGAACTGGCTAAGACCGACCGGCAAACTGATTAGTAAGTGTTGACTAAAAGAGAAATGAGATAGCCGTGGCTGTTCCCAAGCGGAAAATGTCTCGCGCAAATACACGCGCCCGCCGTGCCCAGTGGAAGGCAACTGCCCCCAACTTGGTCAAGACCATCGAAAACGGACAGGTTGTTTACAGCCTGCCGCACCAGGCAAAGGTCGTAACCGACTCTGCCGGGACTGCGCTGTTCCTTGAATACAAGGGCCGCAAGGTCGCAGACGTCTAAATCCGCCACAAGGCTGACAAGGATGTCTTCAACTGAAGAGCTTCTGAAGCGTCTCGGTGTCTCCATTGACGCCGAGACGCTTCGTCTTGCTCTGACACATCGTTCATACGCGTATGAAAATGGCGGGATTCCCACCAATGAGCGCCTCGAATTCCTGGGCGACTCCATCCTGGGCTTCTCCGTGACCGATCCGCTCTACCGCGACAACCCGGCACTGCCGGAAGGCGAACTCGCGAAGCGACGCTCCGCCGTCGTCAGCACCCGCGCACTGGCGGGTATCGGCCGGGACCTCGGCATCGGCGAGTTCATCTACCTCGGGCAGGGCGAAAGGCTCACCGACGGTAAGAACAAGTCTTCGATTCTTGCGGACACCATGGAAGCGCTTATTGGCGCCACCTATCTTTCCAATGACATTGAGACCGCGCGGCAACTCGTCATGCGGCTCGTTGGTCCCTTGCTGAAGGACGCCGCAGCCCTTGGGGCCGGCACCGACTGGAAGACCAGCATGCAGGAGCTTGCCGCGAGCCGGCAGCTCGGGTCCATCTACTATGCCGTCGAAGGCTCAGGACCGGACCACGCGCGCAGCTTTGAGGCAGTGCTCCAGATCGGCGGCACCGCCTACGGCAAAGGCACGGGCCACTCCAAAAAGGAAGCCGAGCAGGAAGCCGCCGCGGATGCGTGGCGCATCCTTAACAGCAAGGTCACGCTGAACAGCAAGGCCGACTCTCCGGCTGATCCTGCGCACAGCGCCTGATTCCACATGCCGGAACTGCCCGAAGTCGAAGTGGTCCGCCGCGGCCTGGCACGTTGGGTGCGTGGCCGGACCATTACCTCCGTGGAGGTCCTGGACGCCCGTTCCATCCGCCGCCACGCGTTGGGCACGGAAGACTTTATCGGCAACCTTGAGCACTCCACCGTTTTGGATGTCGTCCGCCGGGGTAAGTTCCTGTGGATGCCCTTGCGGACCGAGGAAACCCGCAGCACTGGCGGTACCGCCGAGGCGATGCCCGGCGTCGCGCTGATGGCGCACCTTGGCATGAGCGGACAGCTCCTCATGCAGGACCCCGGGTTCCCGATGAGAAGCACCTCAAAGTCCGTCTCCGCCTCAGCAGTTCCGACGGCATGCCCGAGGAGTTGCGGTTTGTGGACCAACGGATCTTCGGCGGACTGTTTGTCACGTCCCTTGTACCGACGTCCGACGGCGGTCCCGGCGGCCAGGGCGGGACGCCCCTTCCGGAAATTGCCGAAGAAGCCTCGCATATCGCCCGCGATCCGCTGGATCCGCACTTTTCTTTTGACGAGTTCTACCGCAAGGTCAAAGCCCGGAAGACAGGGCTCAAGCGTGCCCTGTTGGATCAGGGCGTCATCTCCGGGATAGGCAACATCTACGCCGATGAAGCCCTCTGGCGGGCCAAACTCCACTATGCCAAGCAGACAGACACCCTCAAGCGGGCCGATGCCGTGAGGCTCGTCGACGCCGCGAAGGAAGTCATGAGCGACGCCCTCGCGGCCGGTGGGACGAGCTTCGATTCGCTTTACGTCAATGTCAACGGAGCTTCGGGATACTTCGCCCGGTCCTTGGATGCCTATGGCCGGGCGGGCGAGCCGTGCAGGCGTTGTTCCGCTGTTGGACTTCCGGGTGTGATCAAACGCGAGCAATTCATGAACCGCTCCTCGTACACTTGCCCCATCTGCCAGCCGAAGCCGCGCAACGGCCGCTGGTAGCACGGATTCGCGGGTATGCCCCGCAAATCCGGGGATTTCCGCCGTCGGGCAGTAGATTGAGAACGGGAAATCAGCCACTCAGGAGATCCGAAACACCTTGCATCTGAAAAGTTTGACTGTCCGGGGATTCAAGTCGTTCGCGTCGGCCACGACGTTCGACTTCGAGCCGGGCGTCACCGCCGTTGTCGGCCCCAACGGTTCGGGCAAGTCCAATGTGGTTGACGCGCTGGCCTGGGTCATGGGCGAACAAGGTGCCAAGACCCTGCGCGGCGGCAAAATGGAAGACGTCATCTTCGCCGGCACATCGGGGCGGCCCCCTCTGGGCCGCGCGCACGTTGCCCTGACGATCGACAACGCCGACGGCGCCCTGCCGATCGAATACAGCGAAGTCACCATTTCCCGCACGCTGTTTCGGACCGGCGGATCCGAGTATGCCATCAACGGCTCGCCATGCCGCCTCCTCGACATTCAGGAATTGCTCTCGGATTCGGGCCTGGGCCGGGAAATGCACGTGATTGTGGGGCAGGGACAGTTGGACCGTGTCCTGCACGCCACCCCCGAGGACCGCAGGGGATTCATTGAAGAAGCCGCAGGCATCCTCAAGCACCGGCGTCGCAAGGAAAAGACTGTCCGCAAGCTGGAAGCCATGCAGGCGAACCTGCAACGCCTTGGTGACCTCACGGCGGAAATCCGTCGTCAACTCACACCGCTGGGCAAACAGGCCGAAGTCGCCCGCCGCGCCCAGACGGTGCAGTTCGACGTTCGTGACGCCAAGTCCAGGCTGTTGGCCGATGATCTCCTCCAGCTCACCCAGGCGTTGGAAAAGGACGTCGCCGACGAAGCCGCGTTGAAAGAGCGCCGCGAGCTGGTCGAAGCGGAGCTCGGCGCAGGCCGTCAACGCCAGATCCGACTTGAGCAACTCGCAGCTGAGGCCACACCCAGGCTCAATGCCGCCAGGGACAACTGGTACCAGCTGTCGGCAACCAGGGACCGGCTTCGCGCCCTGGGATCCCTCGCGACCGAGCGCCGCCGCCTCCTTGGTGCCTCCGATGCTGCCCCGGATTCAGGCCGCGACCCGGACCATCTGGACCGGCAGGCCGCCCGGGTCCGGCAGGAACAGTCGGAGCTTGAGCACGACATCCTGGCGAAGCAAGCCGCGCTCAACGAGTCCACGGCAGCCAAACAGGAAGCCGAGAACCTGGCCGCGGCCGAGGACAAACGCCTGACGGCCGTGTTGCGGGCAGCCGCCGATCGCCGTGAAGGCCTCGCGAAACTCGTAGGTCAATTGGCTGCCGCACGCTCCCGGGCCGAGGCAGCCGAGGCTGAGCGGGGCAGGCTCAGGGACTCGCTGGCAGCCGGTGAGGAACGCCGCCGACACGCGCAAAGTGAGTTTACGGCCCTCGAGTCACAAGTGGCCGGCGTCGAAGACGGCGAGGAAAGCCTCGACGCCGAATACGAGGACGCCAGCGCCCTTCTTGACGAGATCAACGCCGAGATCGAAGCGTTGAAAGCTGCCGAACGCGATGAAGTCCGCGAACGCGATGCGCTCACCGCCCGCCGCGATGCTTTGCAGCTTGGACTCAACCGCAAGGATGGCTCGTCGCGGCTTCTGTCCTCGGACCACCCCGGAGTCCTGGGTTCGCTTGCTTCCCTCCTGACGGTGGAGCCCGGGTATGAGACGGCCGTGGCCGCGGCACTTGGCAGTGCCTCCGACGCCGTCGTGGTGGCGGACAGTGCCGGGGCCGTTGCCGCGATGCAGCTGTTGAAGGACGCCGACGCCGGACGCGCCTCGCTTTTGGTGGCGGGCGCGGTACCCGCAGCGGGTCCGGAGCTTGGCCTGCAGGAGTTGCCGACGCTGCCTGACGGTGCGCGCTGGGCTGCCGAGTTGGTGGCGACTGACGCCCCCGAAGCGGGTGGCGCAAGGACCCTCCTGGCGTCCACCGCCGTCGTCGACGACTTGCACGCGGCGGCAAGCCTCATTGCCGGCAACCCGGGGCTTACCGCGGTGACCCGCGAAGGCGACGTCTTCAGGGCCCTGACGGTGGACGGCGGATCGGCCACGGCACCGTCGCTCCTTGAAGTCCAAGCCGCAGTGGACGACGCCGACACCCGGCTCCTGGAGCTCACCACCCGTCTCGAGCGGGGAAAGTTCGCCCTGGCTGGAGCCGAAGCACGCCGGGCCGATGCCCAGGAACGGGCGAACGCGGCGCTGGACAAACTCCACGACTCGGATGCCCGCCTGGCTGCCGTCGCGGAACGGCTTGGCCACCTGAATTCCCAGTTGCGCAGCGCCGTCGCGGAACGCGATCGAATGGCGGAGTCCCTGGCCAAGGCCGAACTGAACATCGCCGTGGCAGAGGAATCCCTTGAGCTTGCGGCGGAACGGCTGGCCGCGGCAGAAGAAGCCCCCCAGGAGGAAGAGCCTTCCACGGAGCACCGCGATGCCTTGGCCAGGGCTGCCAGCGAAGCCCGGTCCCGTGAGATGGAGGTCAGGCTGGGCTTGCGGAGTGCCGAGGAACAGCTCGCCGCAACCACTAACCGGGCCGCATCCCTGGAACGGGCCGCCGCGAGCGAACGGCGGGCACGCGAGGAAGCTGTGCGCCGGGCCATGCGACGCAAAGCCCAAGCCGGGCGGGCCTCCGCCGTCGCTTCCGCCGTCGAACAGGCTGTGCGTTTCGTTGACGTGTCAGTGGACCTGGCCGCCCGCGCCCGCGACCTCGCCGAGGCCGTCCGGGAGCAGCGCGAAAAGGAACTCGGCGATGTCCGGAGCAGTAACGAGACATTGGCCCAGGAGCTGGCGGGACTGACGGATTCTGTCCACCGCGACGAACTCGCGCGAGCCCAGCAAAGGCTCAGGATCGAAGCGTTGGAGACCCGCGCCATCGAGGAGCTCGGCCTGTCCGCGGAACAACTCGTGGCTGACTTCGGTCCGGAGCAGCCCGTTCCCGTGCCTGCCGCTACCGTGGACAAGTGGGCCGAACTTCGTGCACCGGTGGACGAGGACGGAAACACCATTGTCGAGGGTGTTCCCTTTGTCCGGGCCGAGCAGGAGAAACGGCTCCGCAAGGCCGAACGGGATCTCGCAGCCCTTGGCAAAGTGAACCCCTTGGCGCTTGAGGAATTTGCCGCACTTGAAGAACGCCACCAATTCCTGAGCACGCAGCTGGAAGACCTCAAATCCAGTCGCAAAGACCTTTTGGACATCATCAAGGAAGTGGACAACCGCGTCCAGCAGGTCTTTGCCGAGGCCTTCGCCGATACCTCCAAGCAGTTCGACCACGTCTTTGCGCGGCTCTTCCCCGGTGGGGAAGGCAAATTGGTGCTGACGGACCCCGATGACATGCTGACCACCGGCATTGAGGTGGAGGCAAGGCCTGCCGGCAAGAAGATCAAGCGGTTGTCCTTGCTTTCCGGTGGCGAACGGTCGCTGACGGCTGTCGCGTTGCTCGTGGCGATTTTCAAGGCGCGGCCTTCGCCGTTCTACGTCATGGATGAAGTGGAAGCCGCACTGGACGATACGAACCTGGGCAGGCTCATCACGATTTTCGAAGAGCTGCGCGAGTCCAGCCAGCTGATTGTCATTACGCACCAGAAGCGGACCATGGAAGTCGCGGACGCCCTCTACGGAGTGACAATGCGGGGCGACGGCGTGTCCACCGTCATCAGCCAGAGGCTCGGTGCCGAGGTCTAGCTTTGTGAGAAGCTAGGGGAGTGAACGATCTCCTCCCCATTATCTTGTCCATTGTCGCTGCCATCGTGGTGGTCGGAGGGCTGATTCCTGTCCTGCTCAAGGCGCGGAAGTCTTCCTCGACTTACGCTGGAACGCGCGACGCCAACGACCCCGCTGACAAGGCGCCGGCAGGCGGCGGAACGATCGTCGACGACGCCCCCGGGACCGCGCCGGATCGCACGGCGCCCGGACCCGTCGTCGAACCCGCCGAGCTTGCTGTACCGGAGACCGACGTTCCGGACGACGCCGCGGGACTGGAACTTATCCAGGTGGAGACCCCCGCGCCTGTCGAGGGCCGCCTCAACCGGCTTCGGGCGCGACTGGTCAAATCCAACAGCATTCTCGGCAAGGGACTCCTGGCCCTGCTTTCGAGCGACAAGATCGACGAAAACGTCTGGGACGAAGTCGAAGAAACGCTGCTCCTTGCCGACCTCGGCACCGAGCCCACTATGCAGCTGGTCGATGCTTTGCGTGCACGGGTAAAAGTGCAAGGCACCCGCAGTCCAGAGGACGTCAAGGCACTCCTGCGCGAGGAACTCATCAAGCTCGTGGACCCCACGATGGACCGCAGCCTGAACGTGGAACGCAAGGGAGCCCACCCGGCCATCATGATCGTCGTCGGGGTCAACGGGGTCGGCAAGACCACCACCGTCGGCAAGCTGGCGCGCGTTCTCGTCGCCGAAGACAAGGACGTCCTGCTGGGCGCAGCCGACACCTTCCGGGCAGCGGCTGCGGAGCAGCTCGCCACGTGGGGCCAGCGTGTCGGCGTCGCAACCGTCAGGTCGCACGTCGACGGCGCGGACCCGGCTTCTGTCGCCTATGAAGCCGTCAAGGCCGGCATTGAGCAGGAAGTGGATGTCGTCATGATCGACACCGCCGGCCGCCTGCAGAACAAGGTCGGCCTCATGGACGAGCTCAGCAAGGTCAAGCGCGTCATCGAGAAACTGGCCGAAGTGGACGAAGTCCTGCTGGTACTGGACGCGACCACCGGCCAGAACGGCCTGAACCAGGCCAAGGTCTTCTCCGAAGTAGTCAACATCACGGGAATCGTGCTCACTAAGCTCGACGGCACCGCGAAGGGCGGGATCGTCGTCGCGATCCAAAAGGCCCTCGGCGTGCCGGTCAAGCTCGTTGGCCTCGGCGAAGGCCCGGACGACCTCGCGCCGTTCGAGGCCGAAGCGTTCGTCGACGCCCTGCTGAACTAGCCGCATCTTGCCCAACTGACTCGCAGTTAATGTCGTTTTCAGCCCTGAAAGCGACATTAACTGCGACTCAGTTGGGGGAGTCGACGCTTTCCGCGCCGCGCTGCATCGGCTCGCGTGCCGCGGACCAGCCGAGGGCGGCGAGCACGAGGATGCCGCCGGTTGCGCCGAATGCCCAGCCGTAGCCAAGTCCATCGGCCAGGAGGCCGACCAGGACGGGGCCCACGATGGCTCCGGCGTCGGAGGCCATCTGGAAAACCGCCAGCACCTTGCCGCCGGAGCGGCCACGACCGATGATGTCCCCGACGGCGGCCTGCTGGGCCGGGTTCAGCAAGCCGGAGCCGAAGCCGGCCGCGGCAGACGCCGCGAAAAACGCGGGGAGATTGCCGGTCAAGCCGATGGTGGCGGTGGCCAGGCCGGTGACGACCAAGCCCAGCAGCATCATGGGCTTGCGGCCGAAACTGTCAGCCATGCGGCCGGAGAAGGTCAGCGCCAGCGCGTTTCCCCCTGCAAACACGGCCAGCGCCCAACCCGCCGAGGCCGGTCCTCCGGCCAGGACAACCACCGCGAACAATGGCACTGTGGCCATGCGCACGCCGAAGGTCGCCCAGCCGTTGCTGAAACTGGAGAACAGGGCGGCCCGGTAGGCAGAATCGCCCAGGGCCTCCTTCATGCGCATTGCCGGGCCCGCCGCGCCACCTTGCTTCGCTGCCTTTGAACTTTCCGTGAGCTGCGTGCGTACAACCAAGGCCGCCAGGACCAGGGCTGCCGCGTACGCGAGGAACGGGACGCGCAGGCCAAACCCGGCCAGCAGCCCGCCAACCACGGGCCCCAGGACGCTGCCGATCAGGAAGGCGGAGGCGTACGCGCCGGACACCCGTCCACGGCTTTCCGGAGGGGCGAGCCTGATTAACAGGCCCATCGCTGCCACGGTGAACATCACGGAACCGGCTCCGCCAAGGCCCCGGAAGACCAGCAGCTGCCAATAGTTCTGGGCGAACGCGCAGGCCGCCGTCGACGCCGCCACAATCAGCAACCCTGCGATGTACACGCGACGCTCGCCGAAGCGGCCCATCAGGGCACCCCCGGCCGGAGCGAATACCAGGCGCATGAAGGCGAAAATACTCACGATCACCGCGGCTGCCGTTGCTCCGACGTCGAAAGTCGTGGCGAACTGCGGGAGCACGGGCGCCACGAGGCCAAAACCCAGTGCAATCAGGAACGCCGCCGCCAACATCACCTTGATGTCCCGCGGCATTGCGGCCTTCGCGGCCCTCGCCCCTTGATTGGCGGGGGATTCGGGGCTTGCAGTCATGGTGTCGGGGTCCTCTGGGTAGTGGGAACGCGGGGAAAGTGGAACTGACGAAACATATCCGTAACAAGGGCGATATGCACCATTTACGTTCGAGAAGTTCTTGTAACAGCCCCGCAATCTAAAACCTTCGCAGGTGAAACACTGCCCCGCAAAACTCTTACATAGAACGCAAATGCGTTGGGACAGGCGGCTCAGCCCGCATCTAAAAGCAGAGAGGACGTAGACATGGACTTCACCGCCGGTCTCGTTTGGCTCCTGGTCGCATCAGCATTCGTGCTGTTCATGACCCCGGGCCTGGCATTCTTCTATGGCGGCATGACCCGTGCCAAGGCCGCCTTGAACATGATGATGATGAGCTTCATCGCCATCGGCACAGTGACCATCGTCTGGGTCTTGTGGGGCGCATCGATGTCCACGAGCAACACGGACAACTTCTTCGAGCTCTTCGCGAACCCGTTCAGCCACTTCGGCTTGCACAACTTCACGGATCCGGCAGACCTCCTCCACGTCGGATACGCCGCAACCTTCGCGATCATCACTGTCGCGCTCATCTCCGGTGCCATCGCGGACCGCGCCAAGTTCTCGGCGTGGACGTTGTTCACCCCGATCTGGGCCACCCTCGTCTACGCGCCCTTGGCCTACATGGTCTGGGGTGGGGGCCTCTTCTCGGCAACCGGCTGGTTCGGCCAAACCTTCGCTCCCGTCATCGACTTCGCCGGTGGCACCGTGGTGCACATCAACGCCGGTGTAGCCGGCCTCATTCTCGTCCTGATCATCGGCAACCGCAAAGGCTTCGGCAAGGACCCGAACCACCGCCCGCACAACGTGCCCCTGGTCATGCTCGGCGCAGCCATCCTCTGGTTCGGCTGGTTCGGCTTCAACGCGGGTGCTGCGGCCAACGTGCAGCAGGCTGGCCTGATCTGGATCAACACTCTCGTCGCGCCGGCAGCCGCCATGCTCGGCTGGCTTATCGTTGAGCGCATCCGCGACGGCCACCCCACCTCGCTTGGTGCGGCATCGGGCGTCGTCGCCGGCCTGGTTGCCATCACGCCGGCTTGTGCGAACGTTTCCCCGCTCGGCGCCATCGCCCTCGGTGTTGCTGCCGGCGTTGCCTCGGCCCTCGCGGTTGGCCTCAAGTTCAAGCTTGGCTACGACGATTCGCTCGATGTCGTCGGCGTCCACCTCGTGTCCGGCATCATCGGCACCGTGGCCATCGGCTTCCTCGCCACTCCGACCCAGGGTCCCGCAGGCCTGTTCTACGGCGGCGGTACGACCCAGCTGGTCGCACAGTCCCTGGCGGCGCTCTGCTCGATCGTCTTCACCGGCGTCATGACATTCATCATCGCCTACCCGATCCACAAGCTCATGGGCTTCCGCATCTCCGAACGCCAGGAGATCGCCGGTGCAGACCTCAGCCTGCACGCCGAAACGGCATACGAGTTCGGCGTCGGCGGCCACGGCGGAAGCTTCCAGCCCCTTCACGACCTCATCACCGGCAAGGTATCGTCCGAAGTAGCTGAAGAAGCATCCGTATCAGGCAAGGAGAGTGTCCAGGCATGAAACTCATCACGGCGATCGTCCGCCCGGAGAAGCTCGACGCCATCCGCGAGGGGCTCGAAGCATACGGGGTACAGGGACTGACGGTCAGCGCGGCCAGCGGCTACGGCCGGCAGCGCGGTTACACCGAGGTGTACCGCGGGGCCGAGTACAACGTGGATCTGCTTCCCAAGATCCGCGTTGAGGTCCTGGCCACGGATGAGCAGGCAGACGACATCCTCGATGTCCTGATTGCTTCCTCCAACACCGGCCGTGCCGGTGACGGCAAAGTCTGGACCGTAGAGGTCTACGAAGCCGTTCGTGTGCGCACGGGCGAGCGAGGCGCAGCAGCCATCTAAGGCACCAACGCAAAGGAGGGGCCGGGACCTGGAAGGTACCCGGCCCCTCTTGCGTGTGAGCTTCCGAAGGAGTGCGGCCGGCTGGCTAGCCCCCGACGGCGGTGGGCCAGTCCGCGGGACCGGGGCCGCCGGCGTCGTACTTTTCGAGCGGCACGGAATCCTTGGCCCAGGCCTTGATCACGGGCTCGATGATCCGCCAGCAGTCGACTGCGGTGTCGCCGCGGACTGAGAGCAGGGGATCGCCGGTAATGATGCCCTCCAATACTTCTCCGTAAGGCAGCAGATCGGAAGCATTCAATTCCGCGTTCAGCGTCACGCGATTGAGCGTGAAGATGTTTCCGGGACCGTTGACGTCGACGTCGAGCTGCAGAGTGTCAGGACCGAACCCGATGCGCAGCTGGTTGGGGGAGTCCACGCCCTCGAATCCGGACGGCAGGTGTGGGACGGGCCGGAAGGTGACGATGGCCTCTTTCCGCGCGGCACCGAGCGCCTTTCCCGAGCGCAGGATGAAGGGGACGCCTTTCCAGCGCCACGTGTCGATTCCCACTTCGACTTCTGCGAGTGTCTCCGTTTCCCGGGCCGGGTCCACGCCCGCTTCCGCGACATAGTCCGGCACGTCCCGGTCGCCGATCCGGCCGGCCGTGTACCGCGCACGTCGGGTGGACTTCTTGTAGGGTGCGGTGATGCTGCTCGCACGCAGCACCGTGGAAATCGCGTCGCGGAGATCGCGCTCGCCGATGCTGGAGGGGGCATCGATGGCCAGCAGCGCCATGATGTGGAGCAAATGGCTCTGGATCATGTCCTTGAGGGCGCCGGCTCCGTCGTAGTAGCGCGCACGCCCCTCGAGTGCGAGGTCTTCGTCGAAGATGATCTCCACCTTCTCGATGTGATCCCGGTTCCACACCGGCTCCAGGAAGCTGTTGGCGAAGCGCAGGCCCAGGATGTTGAACACGGTGGCCTTGCCAAGGAAGTGGTCCACGCGGTGGATGTGGTCTTCCGGGACCAAAGCGGCGAGGGTCTTGTTGAGTTCCCGGGCGGATTCGGAACCGGATCCGAAGGGTTTCTCCATCACCAGGCTTGTTCCGGGGGGAAGCTGTTGGGCGGTGAGGACCTCGCAGGCCTTCTGGCTGATGTGCGGGGGCAAAGCGAAATAGACGGCGATTGGTGCTTCGAGCCCGGCCAGGAGCGTCGCGAGCTGGCCATCCGCCGTGACGTCCAATTGATGGTATTCGGTACTTTTCTCCAGGGCCGCGATTGCTTTCCTGCCCGCGGCACCTGCACCGTTGGCGGCATCCTCGAAGGCACCACCCACACGTTTGGTCCACTGCTGCGGCGTCCACGGGTCGGAGCCGGCTCCGACAAGCTTCAGGCCGTCTGCGAGGCCATTCGCCACGAGCCTGGCAAGGCCCGGCAACAGCAATCGGCCCGTCAGATCTCCGGAGGCGCCTAGGATGAGCAACGTATTTACTCTTGTTTTGCTGGTCACTGTGCCAGCATGCCATCTTGCAGGCGCGTCTTGGTACCCTAGATAGTCGAGTCCCTCAGTTGAGTCAGATTTGTTTGGGGCAGGAATCGTCAAGATATTGGTGCGTCGGAACGGCCGCCATTCGTAGACCATTGAAAGAAGTGCACGGCGCGTGTTCAATTCACTCTCTGACCGGTTGACAGCAACCTTCAAGAATCTCCGTGGCAAGGGCCGCCTCACCGAGGCCGACGTCGATGCCACCGTCCGGGAGATCCGGCGCGCCCTTTTGGACGCCGACGTTGCCGTTCCCGTGGTCCGCGAGTTCACCGGCCGCGTCCGCGAACGTGCCCTGGGCGCCGAGGTTTCCGCAGCCCTGAACCCGAGCCAGCAGATCGTGAAGATCGTCAACGAGGAGCTCCAGGAGATCCTCGGCGGCGAGACCCGTCGTATCCGCTTGGCGAAGACCGGCCCCACCATCATCATGCTCGCCGGCTTGCAGGGTGCGGGTAAGACCACCCTTGCGGGCAAGCTTGCCAAATGGCTCAAGGCCCAAGGCCACAGCCCCGTGCTGGTCGCCGCCGACCTCCAGCGTCCCAACGCGGTGACGCAGCTCCAGATTGTCGGCGAACGCGCCGGTGTTCCCGTGTTCGCGCCGCACCCGGGCACCACCTCGGATCTGGATGTTCCCACCGGCGACCCCGTCGCCGTCGCACGCTCCGGCGTCGACGAAGCCCGCCAGAAGCTGCACGACGTCGTGATCGTGGACACCGCGGGCCGCCTCGGCGTCGACGCCGAAATGATGGACCAGGCGCGACGCATCCGCCAGGCGATCATCCCGAACGAAGTGCTGTTCGTGATCGACTCCATGATCGGCCAGGACGCCGTCAACACGGCGGTTGCCTTCGATGAAGGCGTCAACTTCACGGGTGTCGTGCTGTCAAAGCTCGACGGCGACGCCCGCGGTGGTGCCGCCCTCTCGGTAGCGTCTGTCACTGGAAAACCGGTCATGTTCGCGTCCACCGGCGAAGGCCTCGACGACTTCGAACTGTTCCACCCGGACCGCATGGCTTCCCGCATCCTCGATATGGGTGACGTTCTCACCCTGATCGAGCAGGCCGAGAAGAACTGGGACAAGGATGAAGCGGCCCGGATGGCGAAGAAGTTCGCCGACCAGGAAGACTTCACCCTGGACGACTTCCTCGCCCAGATGCAGCAGATCCGCAACATGGGTTCCATGAAGAAGATGCTCATGATGATGCCGGGTGCGCAGAACATCCGCCAGCAGCTGGAGCAGTTCGACGAGCGCGAAATCGATCGCGTGGAGGCGATTGTCCGCTCCATGACTCCGCACGAGCGTTTGGCTCCGAAGATCATCAACGGTTCCCGTCGCGCCCGCATCGCCCGTGGTTCCGGTGTCCACGTCTCCGAGGTCAACGGCCTCCTGGAGCGTTTCGCGCAAGCCCAGAAGATGATGAAGAAGCTGGCCCAGGGCGGCGGCATGCCCGGGATGCCTGGCATGCCCGGCCTCGGTGGCGGTTCCCGCAAGGCGAGCAAAAACGCGCCCAAGAAGAAGCCCCGTTCCGGAAACCCCGCCAAGGCGGCCCAGGAACTGCGCGACGCCGAGAACAAGCGGGCGAAAGCCGTTCCCACCGGCGCGGCATTCGGCCAGGCCGGCGGCGACTTCGATCCCTCGCAGCTGAACCTGCCCAAGGGTTTCGACAAGTTCCTCGGCGGCAAGTAGCCGTCCCACCCAACTGGCAAGCAGTAGATGTCGTTTTGATGGCTCAGAACGGCATTAACTGCCGGGGCCCACGCCGCCGGGGTTCCCTGGCCGAGCGTGCGAGGCGAGGGTGGCGGTGGGGATTAGTTGGGTTGTCAGCCCCGTGCCATAGGCTGGGGGAATGCAAAAGCAGCGCGTTGTGTTTGTCCACGGAGCAGGCACATTCGGCGCTGCCGCTTGGCCGAAACAGCACGGCATGGCGCTGGCGTACGATGCACTGTTCCTGAAACGCCACGGCTTTGATGCGCAGGCCGAGCCTTTGGAATCCGATGTTGCGGCCGATGTGGACATTATCCTGGAGTGCCTCGGGGGACGGGAGGCCGCGTCAGCTTCCGGCCCCGCGCGGGGAGGCCATGTCGTAGCCCACTCCCAGGGCGCGATTTCCGCGATGTTGGCCGCGGTGGAGCGGCCGGACCTGGTCCGGTCCCTCGTGTTGGTGGAACCGGCTTGTCTTTCATTGACGGCCGAGTTGCCCGCCACCGCGGCTTACCGGGCACTCATGGAGCCGTTGTTCCGGATCCGCCACGAACTCAGCGATGACGATTACCAACGCGAATTCGTCCGCAGGGCGTTTTCTTCCGAGGCGGCCGTCCTCAGTACCCCGGAGGCCAGGCGCACCGCTCGACGCCTGCGGCTCCAGGCTCCGCCATGGGAAGCACCCCTGCATATTGTGCCGGGAGTCCCCACGCTTGTCCTGACCGGTGGTTGGGAACCCCTGTACGAAGAAATCGCGGGCTATTTGCAGGAAACCGGTGCCCTCCACCGCGTTGCGGCTGGAGGACACCGGCCTCATGACTCAGTTGAAGGAGACCGGATGATCCGGTCCTTCATCGCGGATGTCAGCCGCGCCGGATCAGTGCAAGCTTCCTGATCAGTTCAGGCTTCCTGACGTCACTCAACGTTTTCCTGCGGGAATCTCGAGCTCGGGCAAGTAGACCTTGCCGCCGGATGCCAGGAATTCCTCGCTCTTTTCGCGCATCCCGCTGTACATTTCCGCGATGGCTGCCTGGGAATCCGCGGAGCCGTATTCGTCGCGGATGTCCTGGCTGATGCGCATGGAGCAGAATTTCGGTCCGCACATGGAGCAGAAATGCGCCGTCTTGGCCGGTTCCGCCGGGAGAGTCTCGTCGTGGAACGCTTCGGCCGTGACCGGATCCAATGACAGCGCAAACTGGTCACGCCAGCGGAACTCGAAGCGGGCCTTGGACAGGGCATCGTCGCGTTCGTGGGCGCCGGGGTGTCCCTTCGCAAGGTCCGCGGCGTGGGCGGCGATTTTGTAGGTGATCACGCCTGTCTTGACGTCGTCCTTGTTTGGCAGGCCCAGGTGTTCCTTCGGGGTGACGTAGCAGAGCATCGCGGTTCCGTAGCGCGCAATCTCCGTGGCGCCGATGGCCGAGGTGATGTGGTCGTAGCCCGGAGCAACGTCGGTCACAAGCGGGCCCAAGGTGTAGAACGGTGCGCCGTCGCACAGTTCCTGCTGCCGCTCGACGTTCTCCCGGACGAGGTGGAACGGGATGTGCCCGGGGCCCTCCACCATGACCTGCACGTCGTACTTCCACGCCCGCTTCGTGAGCTCCGCGAGCGTGTCGAGCTCGGCGAACTGTGCGGCGTCGTTGGCGTCCGCCGTCGCTCCCGGGCGCAAGCCGTCGCCGAGCGAGAACGCGACGTCGTACTTGGCGAAGATTTCGCAGAGTTCGTCGAAGTGGGTGTAAAGGAAGTTTTCCTCATGGTGCGCCAGGCACCAGCCGGCCATGATGGAGCCGCCACGGGAAACGATGCCCGTCACGCGGTTCGCGGTGAGTGGCACGTACCGCAGCAACACGCCGGCGTGGATGGTCATGTAGTCCACGCCCTGCTCGCACTGTTCAATGACGGTGTCGCGGAAGATTTCCCAAGTGAGCTTGTTGGCTTCGCCGTTGACCTTCTCGAGGGCCTGGTAGATGGGCACGGTGCCGATCGGGACGGGCGAGTTGCGGATGATCCATTCGCGGGTGGTGTGGATGTCGTCGCCCGTGGACAGGTCCATGACCGTGTCGGCGCCCCATTGCGTGGCCCACTGCAGCTTGTCCACTTCTTCGGAGATGGAACTGGTGACGGCCGAGTTGCCGATGTTGGCGTTGATCTTCACGAGGAAGGCCTTGCCGATGATCATCGGTTCGGATTCGGGGTGGTTGATGTTGTTGGGAATGATGGCACGGCCGGCGGCGACTTCGCTGCGGACAAGTTCGACATCGCAGTTCTCGCGAAGTGCCACGAACTGCATTTCGGGCGTCACGATGCCCTGCTTGGCATAGTGCATCTGTGTCACGTTCTTGCCTTCGACGGCGCGGCGGGGCACCGGCTGTGCGCCCTTCCACTCTGCGGAGGCGGCGCCGCGGCGCACGGCCGACTTGCCGTCGTCGAGCAGGTTCCGTTCGCGGCCGCTGTATGCCTCGGTATCGCCGCGGGCTTCGATCCACTCGCTCCGGAACGGCTCCAGGCCAATCACAGGGTCACTGCCGGGCCCCGCGGTGCGGTACACCTGGAAAGGCGCGTTGGCCTCGCCGTTGGGGGACGGTTCCAAGGCGATTTCAGTCACTGGAACCCGGATTCCCGACTCTGCATCTTCCAGGAACGCGAGGGAATGGGACTTGAGGGATTGTGTCACCTCTTGCGCCGATCCGTTTTGGGTAGGGCTCAGCTGTGTTTCTTTGGTGCTCAAAGGATTACTCACTTCCTTCGCCGGCATTACCCGGACAGGTTCAACGGTCGCAGGCTGCGTCAGCCCGATCTCAGCCCTTGCAAGGGCCCCCGTGTGGTCGTAGACGAAGTTACCACAGCTGTGGGTGCTTGGGAGAGATGTGACCGAGGACAGATGTGACCGGGCCGGCAACGGCCCCGGGAACTAGGGTGGAATCATGGCGGAAATCACCGAGTTCAGCGGCGCCGTCCTCACCGGGCCGGAAAAGGAACGGCGCGGCCTCTGGTCGGTCGACGGACGGCTGACCTTTCTGCGGCCTCCTGCCGCGCCGGACGTCGTCCTGGACGGATGGGTGCTGCCCGGCCTTGTCGACGCGCACTGTCATGTTGGTTTGGGGAGGGGCGGAGCGGTGGACGACGAGACTGCCCGACTGCAGGCAACGGCGGACCGGAACGCCGGGACGCTCTTGATCCGCGACGCAGGATCCGCAAGCGACACGCGCTGGCTGCAGCGCCGGACGGACATGCCGAGGATCATCCGCGCGGGCAGGCACATCGCCAGGCAACGCCGGTACATCCCCGGACTGGCCGAAGAAGTCGAGCCCGAGGATCTCGTGGAGGCCGTGCGCAAGCAGGCACGGTCCGGAGACGGCTGGGTCAAGATCGTAGGGGACTGGATCGACCGCTCGGCAGGGGATCTTGGCCCGTCCTTTCCGGCCGCCATCGTCAAGGACGCGGTCACCGCGGCACACGACGAGGGAGCCCGGGTGACTGCCCATTGCTTCGCCGAAGGGACTATCGACGACATGCTCGACGCCGGCATCGACTGCATCGAGCACGCCACCGGTCTGTTGCCGCACCATATTCCCCGGCTGCTGGACCAGGGTGTGCCGATCGTCCCCACGCTCATCAACATTGCGACTTTTCCGGACATCGCGAAGCAGGCGGAAGCGAAGTTCCCGCGTTACGCCGCGCACATGACCAGGCTGTGGGAGCGCAGGCATGAACGCGTCGCCGAGGCATTCGACGCCGGAGTGCGGGTGTACGCCGGGACCGACGCCGGCAGCGTCATCAAGCACGGCCGGATCGGCGAGGAAATCCTGGAACTGCACCGCGCGGGCCTTCCGGCGGCCGCCGCCCTCGATGCCGCCTGCTGGTCCGCACGCGAGTGGCTGGGTGCCGACGGCATCAGCGAAGGTGCCAGTGCCGACGTCGTGCTCTACGCAAACGATCCCCGTGCGTCACTTGAGGTGGTGCTGAATCCGCAATGCACCGTGCTGAGGGGACATATTTCAGGAAGCGCCGGGCATTAGGAATAAATTGAAGCTTCAAGTAATTTAGATAGATAGAGGTTGCCGAAGGGCGGCGCCACAAAAAGCCGGGAGTTTCACATGACCATCACATCCAGCCAGGATCTCCTTCCTGCCGAACTCACCATGGGTACGGTCATGCTCAAAGTGGGGGACATGAAGCTCATGGTCGACTACTACCAGCGGGCGCTGGGGCTGGAGGTCGTGGCCGAACAGGATGGCGGACTCTACTTCGGCAGGCTCGGCAAGCCGTTGGTGCACCTCGCGCCGGCCTCCGGGCTCCAGATCCCGGGTCGCGGAGAGGCTGGACTCTTCCACACGGCCTTGCTCTTCGAAGACCAATCCTCGCTCGCCGCGACTGTTGCCTCGGCCGCGCAGTACGAACCCCACGCCTTCGTCGGCAGCGCGGACCACCTGGTCAGCGAGGCCTTCTACTTCACCGACCCTGAGGGCAACGGCATTGAGCTCTACTACGACAAGCCCCGCGAAGGCTGGGAGTGGAATGGCAGTTCGGTCGTCATGGACAGCCTGCCGCTCCCGCCGCAGCGCTACCTCCAGCAATACCTGAACGAAGCGGCGGTGACAGGCCAGCATGAGGCGGGCGCCGGCGTCGGGCATGTCCACCTCCAGGTGGGCGATGTGCAGACCGCCCATGATTTCTACGTCGACACCTTGGGCTTCGAGCAGACCGCCGGGTGGCACGGGCAGGCCCTGTTCGTCTCCGCGGGCGGCTACCACCACCACATGGCCATGAATGTCTGGAACAGTCGCGGCGCAGGTCCACGCAAGGACACGCTCGGTCTCGGCGAGGTTGTCATCGAGGTGCCGTCAGGAGACGACGTCGGCGCGCTCGACGACCGCCTCAAGGTTGCCGGCATTGCCTCCCACCACACCGGCCAGGAGTTGCGCTTCGAGGACCCGTGGCGCAACCGCCTGCGGGTCGCCGTCCGCTAACCCTTCGCCAGTTAGCGTCCAACTTGCTCCCCAACCTCGCTCCGCTCGGCCGGGGACCCCTCGCAAGTTAGACTTGGGACCACACGGCGTGGCGCATTTCGGCCGCCGCGCCGCAGCTCCGTTGGCACGAATGAATGAGAGTACTTTCCATGGGCTTTGCTGAAATCTTTGTTGCCACCCACGATGAAGCACTCAAGAGGGCCGCTGCCCTGGAGAAGGGCAGTGACGTGTCCGGCGCCGCTGTACGGATCCCGGGAATCAGCGATTTCGAAGTAGAACAACTTGGCGACCTGGCGGGCACGGCCGTGCACGCAGCCGGGGCCGACTATGAGCTCGCATTGGTGGACGTCACCAGCGACGCCTTGCTGGGCGTCCCCGAAGCCATGGTGCGTGCCCTGTCCGAGCTTCTCAGCTACGAGACCGAGGGGGAGGGAAGCATCCTCGACGATGTCGCCGAACGCTGGGCGTCCCAAGAGGACATGCCCTTTGATGCCCAACAGTCCCGCCAGTACGTCCAACAGTTGGCGGCGCTCGCGAGCGACGTCGAAAAGGCCGAACGGGCCGGTCTCTACGTCTGGTCCGCAGAGCAGTAACCCTGCAGTAATCCCGCCGCACGGGCCGCGCGTTCGAAATACTGCCCGCCATCTGGCACAATGGACAGGTACTCGATCCGCGCGGCCCCTCTCTCCGTGTGTGCATCTTGTCCTTGGAACCCTCAAGTATGGCCCGCCCCACGGGTGCAGAACGACGGGCTCAACCCCGTTTCAGAAACAGGAGTGACCACAAAAGTGGCCGTAAAGATTCGCCTTAAGCGCTTCGGTAAGATGCGCGCACCGTACTACCGCATCGTCGTCATGGACTCCCGCGCCAAGCGCGATGGCCGTGCGATTGAAGAAATCGGCAAGTACCACCCCACCGAAGAGCCCTCGTACATCGAGGTCGCCTCCGAGCGTGCACAGTACTGGCTGTCCGTCGGCGCCCAGCCGACCGAGCAGGTTGCCGCGATCCTCAAGATCACCGGTGACTGGCAGAAGTTCAAGGGTCTCCCGGGCCAGGAAGGCACGCTGAAGACCAAGGTCGCCAAGCCTGCTTTCGTTGCACCGGAGAAGGGTTCCGTCATCATCCCGGAAGCCATCACCAAGAAGGCCAAGCAGTCGGAAGCAACTGAAGCTCCCGCTGACGCTGAAGCAGAGACCACCGAGGCTGAGTAAGTTGCTGGCAGAAGCGCTCGAGCACTTGGTCCGTGGGATCGTTGACAGCCCTGAGGACGTCAAGGTCAGTGCCAAGAACAACCGCCGCGGGGAATCCCTCGAGGTGCGTGTTCACCAGGACGACCTCGGACGGGTGATCGGTCGCCAGGGTCGCACCGCACGCGCTTTGCGCACTGTGATTGCGGCATTGGCGGGCGGCGAGCAGGTCAGGGTCGACGTCGTCGACACCGACCGTCGCCGGTAACGCGCTCAGCAATACTTGTCTTAAATCCGGCCCCTTCACCAGATTATGGTGGAGGGGCCGGATTGTTTTACGAGCAAACCCCCAGCCTTGGTCCCTAAGCCGGTCCAGCGAAGAAATCAGAGGAACCCCATGCAGCTCCAGGTTGCCCGAATCGGCAAGCCCCACGGAATCCGCGGCGAAGTCACTGTCCAGGTGCTCACTGACGCCCCTGGCGATCGTTTTGTCCCGGGCACCGAATTTGTGGTGGAGCCCGCAAAGGCCGGTCCCTTGACCATCACCAGCGCCCGGTGGAACAAGGACATCCTGCTGCTCGGTTTCGAAGAGATCTCCACGCGCAACCAGGCGGAGGAAATCCGCGGCGCGAAGCTGTTCATCGAGACGGAAGAGCTGGAGGAGGACGACGACGAAGGCTGGTACGAGCATGAGCTCGTCGGCCTTGTGGTCCGTGTCGGCTCGCAGGTCGTAGGCAAGGTGACCGCACTCAACACCATGCCCGTCCAGGACCTGCTGGTCATTGAAGACGCCGACGGCAAGGAAATCCTGGTGCCTTTCGTCGAAGAGATCGTGCCCGAGGTCAACGTCGAGGACGGCTACGTGCTGCTCACGCCTCCGCCGGGCCTCTTCGAACTGAACACCGACGCTTCCGGCTCCGACACGGAAGAGGACGACGCTGAAACCAAGGATGACGCCTAAATGCGCATCGACGTCGTCAGTATCTTTCCCGAGTACCTGGCGCCACTCGGGCTTTCCCTCATAGGCAAGGCCCGTCAGGATGGGCTTTTGGAGCTGAATGTCCATGACTTGAGGACCTTCACCACGGACAAGCACCGCACGGTGGACGACACTCCGTATGGCGGCGGTGCGGGCATGGTCATGAAGCCCGAGCCCTGGGCCCAGGCCCTGGAATCCATTGCCTCTGGAGCGTGTGCCGAAGCCGGAAGTCCCGAAGCTGAGGGCTCATCGGCCGGTCCGACGACGAAGCCGGTCCTGATCGTCCCGTCGCCCGCGGGGGAGCGCTTCACCCAGGCCCTTGCCTATGAGCTCGCCGAGGAAGATCGGCTCGTTTTCGCCTGCGGCCGCTATGAAGGCATCGACGAGCGCGTCATGGAATGGGCGGCAGGACACTTCACGGTCCGCCCGGTCAGTTTGGGCGACTACGTCCTCAACGGCGGCGAAGTCGCAGTCCTGGCCATGGTCGAGGCCATCGGACGATTGCTTCCGGGCGTCGTCGGCAATCCCGAATCGTTGGTGGAGGAATCCCATTCGGACGGCTTGCTGGAGTACCCGGTCTACACGAAACCCTCGGCATGGCGTGATCGTGACGTACCCGCCGTCCTTTTGAGCGGCAACCACGGCAAGATCGCCCAGTGGCGCCGCCACGAACAGTTCCGCCGCACGGCGGAGCGCCGCCCGGACCTTCTCGCAGGGTTCGACGCCGGCCGCCTGACACGTGCGGACCGCACGGCTTTCGGCGAACTCGGGTACGACGTCGTCGACGGCCGGTTGCGGCGCCGCCCGGACAGCGACCTCCCGGCCTGAGCCCGCCGCCGTCGGGCAGTTTTATCCACCGCTCGACCACAACAACCGGGCCGCATTCGCGGGATTGGCCGGAACTCCCGGGGTGTGGCAGAATTAACCCTTGTGTCTACTGGGTTCGCGCCTGCCACAGGGGGAGCGTCACCAACAGCCTGACAACCCGGAACCGCCAATCAGTGGTGGTACCGGACTTGAAAATCTTCGGCGGTAATTCCCGGACGGCCTTGCGCCCCGGGCTTGCCGGCCGTGACCCAAAGTGGATGACCTGTGGCGTTCACCAGGAGTGGATTAATGCATATCCTCGATAACGTAGATGCAGCTTCGCTGCGTAACGATGTTCCCGAGTTCCGCGCGGGTGACACCATCAAGGTTCACGTGAACATCATCGAAGGCAAGAACTCCCGTGTCCAGGTCTTCCAGGGCTTCGTCCTGGGCCGCCAGGGTGACGGCGTTCGCGAAACCTTCACGGTCCGCAAGGTCTCGTTCGGTGTCGGCGTAGAGCGTACCTTCCCGGTGCACTCCCCGATCATCGACAAGATCGAGGTCGTCACCAAGGGTGACGTCCGCCGCGCCAAGCTCTACTACATGCGCGCACTGCGCGGCAAGGCTGCGAAGATCAAGGAAAAGCGCGACTTCGCCACCGGCAAGTAGGTCTTTCGACCAACAGCGGGTCCTGGATTCGTGTCCGGCCTGCGCCGGAGAAATCCGCAACGCAACAGGAAACGAATCATGGACCACGCAAAACGCCAGCCCCGGAAACAGGGCTGGCGTTTTGTTTTGCTCGCACTTGTCCTGGCCGTGGCTATCAGCGGGCTCGTTCGGTCCTTGTGGATCGATGTCTACTTCATCCCCTCCGAGTCCATGGAGCCGATCCTGGGCACCGGAGACCGCATCCTTGTGTCCCGGACCGATTTCGCCGCAGACCCTATTCGCCGTGGAGACATTGTGGTCTTCGACGGCAGGGGAACCTTCGCTCCGCTGAACAGCGGCAAAGGACCATTGGCCGACGCCGTGGCCGCCACCGGCCACTGGCTGGGCCTGACGGGAAGCGACACCACATACGTCAAGCGTGTCATCGGGCTTCCCGGAGACCACGTCGCTTGTTGTGGCACCGATGGCAAACTCACAGTCAACGGTCAGCCGCTTGAGGAACCCTATCTGTATCCCGGCGACACGCCGAGCGAACAGAGGTTCGACGTCATCGTTCCCAATGACCGATTGTGGCTCATGGGTGACCACCGTTCACGATCGGCCGATTCGCGCAGCCTTCTGGGCGCGCCCGGCGGAGGGATGGTGCCGCTGGAGCGTGTCATCGGGCGTCCGGTCCGGATTATCTGGCCGCTTGATAGATTTGCAGAACTACCTCGCCCTGCGCAGGCCGGTACAACCTCGAAGAACGGACAATAGATGCCCGAGACAACTCCCGGGAAGCCGGAACGGCACGACGACGACGCCCGGCTCCTGGACGGACCGTCCGCTCCCGCCATGGATCTTGCAGCGGACGATGCCGATCCGGCCCCGGGGAGCGCGACTGGCTCGACGACGCCCCAGCCTGAGGAGCAGGAGTCTCCGCGCCGCGCCGCACGGCGGGATTCGCGGCTGGAATCGGGCGAAAGCGATCGCTCCGAGACTGCCGGCAAAACCCAAGGCAGTCCGTTCCTCGGCTGGCTCAGGGAAATCGGCACCGTGGTGGTCATCGCGATCGTCTTGTCCTTCCTGATCAAGACCTTCCTGTTCCGTGCTTTCTTCATTCCCTCGGAATCCATGGTCAACACCCTTGACGTTGACGACCGGATTTTCGTTAATCTGCTGGTCCCGCAACCGTTCGCACTGGAGCGCGGCGACATCGTCGTCTTCAAGGACGCACAAGGATGGCTTCCGCCTACGCAGAAGACGACGCCCGGGCCCTTCAAATGGTTCCAGGACGGTCTTGTCTTCGTCGGGCTGCTCCCGGACGAGACCAATCAGCACCTCGTCAAGCGCGTGATCGGCCTCCCGGGGGACCGGGTCTCGTGCTGCGACAGTTCCGCGCGGGTCAGCGTCAACGGCACTGTCCTCAACGAGAGCTACATCAATCCTGCCCAGGTTCCTATGGCCAAGTCTTTCGATGTAGTGGTCCCGGCGGGCAAAATTTGGGTTATGGGCGACAACCGCAACAACTCGGCCGACTCCCGCGAACACCAATCAGTCAATGGTGGTTTCATCGACATCTCCGACGTCGAGGGCAAAGCCACGGTTATCGCCTGGCCCATCAACCGTTGGCAAATCCTTGACAACCACACCGAGGTCTTCCGCAACGTTCCCGCGCCGTCGCCCCAGAACACGGCTTCACCAACGGCTCCAGCGGGCAAATGATGGTTCCGGCGGGGACAGGAGCTCCGGTTCGGACGCAGCGGAAACCCGCCGCGCGGACCAAGCACGCTCCTGATTTTCCGACCCTGGACGTCGAACGGGGTTTCTTGTCTCCTGGAGTCAAGCTTCTGGCCGGTGTCGATGAAGTAGGCCGCGGATCCCTCGCCGGACCGGTGTCGGTGGGGATCGCCGTCGTCGACCTCAGGGACCACGGCTTGCTCGCCGATGTCCGCGACAGCAAGCTTCTCAAACCCGAGGACCGCGAGCGGTTGGAACCGCTGGTGCGAGAATGGGCGGTTGCCTCCGCAGTGGGCCACGCAAGTTCGGCGGAGATTGATGCGTTCGGAATAGTGGGAGCCCTGCGCCTTGCAGGAACACGCGCCTGGTTCGAGATTCTCGCCTCGGGCGTGCATCCGGACCTCGTCCTCCTGGATGGGAGCCACAACTGGCTCTCACCCCAGACACAGGGTTCCTTGTTCGACACCGAGCCGTCCGGGCCTGCCTGCGAGGCGCCGGTGCACACCCGGGTGAAGGCGGACATGAGCTGCCTCAGCGTGGCGGCCGCCAGCGTGCTGGCCAAGGTGGCCAGGGACCGCATCATGATTGAGCTGCACGAGGAATATCCAGCTTTCGGATGGAACGAGAACAAGGGTTACGCCACGTCCTTCCACCGCGATGCCATCCGTTCGTTGGGTCCCACGCCGTACCACCGGACCAGCTGGAACCTGCTATAGCCTCCGCTTTTCCTTGTCCTGGATGCCGCCCGCCCGACCGTGGCGGCGTGCGCGCCCTCTATGGTGCAAGATGGATCTATGAGTGCCGAGGATCTTGAGAACTACGAAACCGACATGGAGCTGCAGCTCTACCGCGAATACCGCGACGTCGTTGGTTTGTTCAGCTACGTTGTCGAGACCGAACGCCGGTTCTATCTGGCAAACCATGTTGACCTGCAGGCCCGGAGTGCCGATGGCGAGGTCTATTTCGACCTGACGCTCCAGGATGCCTGGGTTTGGGACGTCTACCGTTCGGCCCGTTTCGTGAAGAATGTCAGGGTCATTACGTTCAAGGACGTCAATGTCGAAGAACTGCCGCGCAGCGAGGAACTCTCCCTGCCAAAGGACGGCGATCTAGGCGATCTCGGCAACCTGGGCAACTAGGGAAGCCCGCCTACTTCTCCTCCACACCGTCTTACTGACGGAGTTTCCCACATAGCCAAACTGGCCCCTGTCTTTGGATTGTCCGCGCCTCCAGGCTGGAAGCGGAGGTGGTCATGAGAGCCAAAGACTGGTTGGGCCGGCACGGTGAAACGCTGGCCGTAGCTTTCCTTGAAACCCAGGGAATGCGCATTGTGGACCGCAATTGGAGATGCTCCGAGGGCGAGATCGACATCGTGGCGCTCGACGGCGACACCTTGGTGATTGCCGAGGTCAAGACCCGGAAGAACCTGGCCTATGGGCATCCTTTCGAAGCGGTTGACGCCGCCAAACTCGCCCGGCTCCATCGCTTGGCCCTTTCGTGGTGCCGTGATCACGAACTGCGGGCCCCGCGCCGGCGGGTGGATGTCGTGGGAATCATCGACGACGGCGTAGTCGAGCCAAGGCTCGAACACCTCAGGGGCGTGGGCTAGATGGGCGTCGGTCGAAGCTACTCTGTGGCTTTGCTCGGCCTGAACGGCTACATCGTGGAGGTCGAAGCAGATATCGGCCAAACCCTCCCCAACTTCGTGATCCTGGGGTTGCCGGATGCCTCCCTGAACGAAGCCAAGGAGCGCATTCGTTCCGCGGCGCAGAATTCCGGCATCCCGCTGAGTCGCCGAAAGATCACCGCAAACCTGATTCCGGCCTCACTGCCGAAGCGCGGCTCGGGGTTCGACCTCGCGATCACCATGGCAGTATTGCGCGCTGCTGGTGATATCCGTTCTACCGAAGACACGGTCTTCATCTCCGAGTTGGGGCTGGATGGCAGGTTGAGGCCGGTTCGCGGCATCTTGCCGGCGGTCATGGCGGCGGTTCAGGCCGGCCACCCCGAGATTGTGGTGGCCCAGGCAAACGTCGCCGAGGCAGAGTTGGTTCCCGGGGCGGTGGTTCGTGGCTACAAGACCCTGGCTCGTCTTGCGTTTGATTTCGGGGCCGATCCGCAGGACCTGGCCCTGGATTATGACCCGGCCGGCGGGGACGTTGCTGGAGATCAGGACGTCGGTGCCGCGGTTGTTCCGGATCTTTGCGATGTCTCGGGGCAGGGCGATGCCCGCCGCGCCTTGGAGGTTGCGGCGGCCGGGGCACATCACGTACTGCTTTGCGGTCCGCCGGGTCTATGTCCTTAACCATGTATGCGTGAAGGCATTCGAGCGGTGGCCGGCTTACCGCCAAACATGCGCGCGGAAGCAGCGCCTGCCCGGTCCGGCCGAGCTGCTGCCCGGGCTCGCCGTATGCGACGTGCGAGCACCGAGCACGGGATCTCGCCGAGGCGATGAAAGCCAGCGGGCTAGGCCATCTCACCGGCGGTCTCCGGTCTTTAGATGATCCTGAAGTCCATCAGCCCTGGGCCTCGGCCCGTTCTTCCGCACGCCTGCATCGACCCCGGATGCCTCTAGGACGACCGGGCCTCCAAGGGGAGAAGGTCTTCGCCCCCCGTGTCAGGTTGAGTTAGGACCCACTCGTGATCTTGTCAGGAAATGGAGTTCTATTGGGACAGGACCCGGGTGGGCGTTAACGTCAGGTTGTGCTGTGTGCCCTAGCCGGACTCGCCTAGCGCCTGCGTCGCCGTGATGTTAGACGGGAAGGGCGTCCCTGCCGGCATCTCTGAACAGTAGCTGGGATTCATGCGTCACTTCACGACTGGGGCCCGGTTGATAGCGGCGGAGGCTGTTTCACATTGGAACACTGTGGGCTGCGACACACTCTTTACCGTGGATACAGATGCCGTGGCGGCTGTCACATTTGGGGGCGCCGCGGCATGACCACCCGCGCTTCTTAGAGCGGGTGCAAGGACATTCCCACCTATCTGTTCCGCTGGCCAATGAGCCTGTTTCAAGGGAGAAACACATGACAAGCACTACAACGTCGCCGCCGGCGATGACGCCCCGCCGTGCTGCGACAGCCGCGCTCCTCGGCAGTGCACTGGAGTACTACGACTTTTTTGTTTACGGCGCGGCAGCGGCCCTCGTTTTCAATGTGCTGTTCTTTCCGTCCGGGGATCCCGCTGTTGCTTTGATCGGATCGTTCGCGACTTTTGCGGTGGGCTATGTGGCACGGCCCGTCGGCGCAATGGTGATGGGGCACTTCGGCGATCGTCTTGGCCGCAAGAAGGTCATGCTTGCCACTGTGGTCATGATGGGTGCCGCCTCGTTCTCCATCGGTTGTCTTCCGACATTTGACCAGGTGGGGCTGTTGGCGCCGGCCCTTCTGGTTGTCTTGCGAGTGGTCCAGGGTTTCTCGGCCGGTGCCGAATCCGCAGGTGCCTCGACGTTGACGGTTGAGCATTCCCCCGTTGGACGCCGGGGCTTCTTTACCAGCTTCGTTATGGTTGGTTACGCCGTCGGCTGCTCGTTGGCGACTATCGTTTTCCTTCCGGTGGCGCTCCTGCCCGCCGAACACCTTTACGGTTGGGGCTGGCGGGTTCCCTTCTGGCTCAGTGCCGTCGTCGTCGTGATTACCTACTATGTGCGGAGCCATTTGGACGAAACGCCCGTGTTCGCTGAAGCCAAGGAAGAACGCGCAGTCCGGAAGCTGCCGCTGAGCGATGTTTTCAAGTACCACTGGCGCAGTGTGATTTGTGTTGCCGGGGCATCGCTGATGGCAGCGATGCAGACTTTGTTCGCTGTTTTCAGCTTGTCCTACGGAACCTCGGTCGGGGTGCACCGGAGTGCGATGCTCGCGGTCATCTCCGGCGCCATAGCGCTGTCCGTCTTCACTCTTCCGGCAGCGGGCTACCTCTCTGATGTCATCGGCAGGAAGCGAACGATGCTGATTTCCTCTGTAGGGTGTGCGGTCACGATCTTCGGTTACCTTTGGGCGATATCGACGACGGACGTCCTGCTGATCGGGGTCTCCGCGTTCATCAACATGACGTTGTTCTTCAGCTGCTACAACGGGGTGTGGACGTCGTTCTTCGCCGAGCAGTTCCCGGCACCTGTGCGCTTCACGGGCATGGCTGTCAGCAATCAGCTGGGCAATCTCCTGGCCGGCTTCGCGCCGATGGTCGCGGCGATGCTTCTCGTGCCGGGCCCGTCCGGCTGGCTGCCGGTAGCAATCTTTGGTGCGGTAGCCGCCGGCATCGCGGCCGTCGCAGTCCTCGGAATGCGCGAGACTTCCAAGACCCCCACAGAGATGCTGGGTGGGCCGCGGGCTCAACCCACAAATCCCAAGCCTTCCCCTGCCGGGACCAAGAGGACCGTTGAGGCGGTCACGGACTAGACCCAGTAGACCCTAAAAGGATCGGGCCCCCGACGTTTTCGTCGGGGGCCCATTATTTTGGCCTGTGTTGCTCGGTTCCCGGGCTAGGGTCCCGGAAGGATCATTCGTTCGTCGTCGTCAATTTTCAGGGCGCGCATTTTCCGGTACATGGTGGTGCGCCCGATACCCAGAATTTCCGCGGCGCGGGACTTGTTGCCGTTGGCTTCCGCCAGGGCGGCGACGATGGTATCGCGCTCAGATTGCTCGTAGCGGCTGAGCGAGGAGAGGGTTGTCTGCCGCATGGGGGCTGGCAGGTCCTTGGTTTGGATCAGGCCGGTGCCGGCCGAACGTCGCAAGTGGGCAAGGAGCCGTGCCAGCTCGGCAACGTTACCCGGCCAGCGCCAGGCCAGCAGGCATTGGAGGGCTGCTGGGGAGAACCGTGGCGCCGGTGCCCCGGGAAAGAGTTCAGCCGAAACCTCACGCACGATGTCCAGCAACTCACCGCGCAGTTCCACAAGGGAAGGCAGGCGTACCGGCCCTTGAAGGTCCTCGGCTTCGTGATTGGGGTTGAATGGGCCGCTGGTCCGTTCGGTAAGGATGACACGTGCCCCGGGGTGGACGCCGGGGCGGTGGGCCGACGCAAATTCGGTGAGTCGGTCCACGAGATCGTGGCCGATGCCTGGTCCGGCGGTAACGAGGATTCCGCAGCCCTCGGCTAATGCCGCTTCCATGACAGCCCAGGCCGTTGGGTCCTCGGTGAGCATTTCTGCGGTGAATGTCTTGGGCTCCCGCCCGGTGTGCTGGCGCAGCCATTTTGAGGACTGGTGATGCTTCCCGGTACCAGGACCTCCGGTGACGCGGATCAGGCCATCGGCCGTGGCGGCAGCGGTGAGTTCGCGTTGGAGCACGCTGTAAGAAGTCGTCGTCCGGGCTTGGCGGGAGGATAGGCCGTCCAGCACTTCGCGGAGCGCGGGCGCAGACCTTTGCTCTGGGTGTTTGCCGACGGAAACCCTGCCCTCGGCTGGCGCACTGGCTGGCTCCGTAAATTCCAGCGCGAAGATCGCGTCCTGGCCCGCCCGGCCGAGACGGCGCACCATGGCTTCGGTTCCGAGCACCGGAAGTTCGATTTGCAGCTTGTCCTGGTCCCAATGGTGCATGCGCAGCATCTCCCACAGGTAGGCGTGGGACTCGGCGTCAAAATGGGCGAGTGCGGGCAGGTCGGTCATCACCGTTTCGGAGTTCATGACCAGGACCGGATGCTTGGAGGACCGGAACTGGCGGTACGTTCGGGCCAACTCGAGGTTCCGGGAATCGGCCATCAGCTCGAGCGCCTCAGCGATCTGATGACCGGCCTGCCGGGCCATGGAAACCATCAAGGGGCTTGAGGCGTCGACATGGGAGGCGATGGACAGCGATCCTACGATCCGGCCCGTGATGGGGTGCTTGATGGGCGCTCCCGCGCAGGCCAGTCGGGCCAGGGCATCGTTAAAGTGTTCGTGGCCGCGGACGAAAACCACTCCGCGCCCCTCAATGGGGGTGCCGAGCCCGTTGGTGCCCAGAGCCTGTTCGGAAAAGACGAACCCCTCCGCGGCGTTGGCGTTGTCCAGTGTCCGCGTGTCCTGGGCATCGACAATGCGCCGGGAGACGATCCGGCCCTCCTCATCGGCGAGGAAAAGGGCCATCCGGGTGTCGGTGAGATTGTTTTGCCACTGGTCCAAAATTCTTCCGGCAGCGCGCAGGATTGCACTGTCCGGATCGACCTCGCCAAGGATGTGGGGGCCGGTTGCAGGGTTGACGTGGTTCGAGACCGAGCGCCGCCAGCTTTGTTCGATTTCTTCGGCTACCAGCGACGCGGGGATGGAAGCCCTGACGAGGCCTTCCGTGATCAGCCGCTCGCGGGCGCTCCGGAGCGCGTCTTCGCGGCGTGATTTGTCCATCACTTACTCATTCTCAAGCAGTCAATACGATGCGTCCAGCAATCCCGCCGGCGGTCAGGTCGTCCAGGGCCCGGGACACTTCGGCCGCGGACAGGGTCCTTTCGGACACCGGGATGGTGGGAAGTTCCCCTGCTTTGGCAATCCGGACCAGATCCTGCAGTTGTGAAAGTGTCCCGACAAAGCTGCCTTCGATGCGGATCATGCGTAGCGCCAGCATGGCAGTGGGAAGGGTGACTTCACCGCCGAATAGTCCTACCTGGACCATTGTCCCCGCTTTGGCGACGGCATCGAACGCGGCCGTAGCGGTCGCACCGTTGTTGACGAAGTCCACGACGGCGCTGGCCGGCCCGCCTGCCGCGCGTTGAATGTCGGCTGCCCCGCTGCCGGCTCCGGAAAGGACTGTGCTGGTGGCGCCCATGTCCCGGGCCAGGGCCAGGTTCCGTTCCGCGACATCGACCGCGCAGATGTTCCGGTGGCCCCGGGCACGGAGGATCGCTATGGCGGTCAGGCCCAGCCCTCCTGCTCCGAAGATGACCACAGGCTCGTCCGGCTCAAGCGGAAGAACCTTGTCGACGGCACTGTGGGCGGTGAGGCCGGAACACGCCAAGGTCGCTGCCCAACTCGGGTCAAGGCCCTCAATGTCCACGAGGTACTTCTCGTCGGGCACGATGATGTACTCGGCGTAGCCGCCGTGGCGTGCGACCCCAAGGTTCTGTCCGGCGGCGCAGCGGTTATCGTGGCCTTCCCGGCATTGGCGGCATGTGCCGCAGCCGATCCACGGGTAGATCAGTCGCACGTCTCCGGCGCTGACGGATGCAACGTCAGCACCTACCTGTTCGACAACGCCGACTACTTCGTGGCCCAGGACCATCGGGTACTGGATGCCGCGGTCTTTCATGCTCATGTGTCCGCGGCTGCCCAGGTCGTAGCCGCCTTCGCGGAGGTGGGTGTCGGTGTGGCAGACGCCAGCCCGCATGACCTTCAGAAGTACCTGCCGCCCCTCTGGGCGTGGCGTCGACAACTCCAGGTCATGGATGGTGGCATCGTCCGGGAGGACGGCGAATGCATGCATTGCGGAACACCTCTTCATTGTGGCAATCGGTATCCATCCATCATGACCAACTATTGCTGCAGCTTCCAATACCAATCCGGGAGCCCTTTAGTGGGCGATCCGGTATCAATGCATCCGCTCGAGTGTTTCACATTGGAACACGTGTGGCATGGGACACAGACCTACCTTTGATTCAGAGGCCGCGGCACCCCCGCAACAAAGGAGGGCCGCAGGCACCCACAAACCACGTCAAAGGAGACCTACCATGACCACCAACCTTGTTGAACAGTCCGGCACCGCTTCCGTCGAAGCCGGGAGCCAGGACGTACTGCGGAACCTCTACGCTGATTGGGCAGAGATCATGGCGACCACGCCGGACCTGACCATGCGCCTGTTCCGTTCCATTTTTGACGAGTGGCACCAGCCGACCGTCGAGCCCGAGGGCGTCATGTACCGTGAGGACACCGTTGGCGGGGTTCCGGGCATCTGGTGCCTGCCCGAGGGGGCGGACCAGAGCAAGGTGCTCCTGTACACCCATGGCGGTGGATTCGCCGTAGGTTCGGCCTCCAGCCACCGCAAACTGGCAGCCCACGTCGCCAAAGCACTTGGATCCGTCAGCTTCGTGCTGGATTACCGGCGCGCCCCCGAATTCCAGCACCCGGCACAGATCGAAGACGGCGTGGCCGCCTTCGATGCCCTCGTCGCCTCCGGCATCGCCCCTGAGGACATCACCACCATCGGTGATTCCGCCGGCGGCAACCTCGCCATCGCCATTGCCCTCGCCCTCAAGGAACAGGGCAAGCGCACCCCCGGCCGAGTCATCGCCTTCTCGCCGTGGCTGGACATGGAAAACAAGGGCGAAACCCTCGTCACCAACAACGACACGGACGCCCTGATCACCCCCGAGCTGCTCGAAGGCATGATCGCCGGCGTCCTCGGCGGCACCATCGATCCCAGGACACCCCTGGCCAACCCGCTGCACGCCGACTTCAACGACTTCCCGCGCCTGTACATCACCGCCGGCAGCGTCGAGTCGCTCCTGGACAACGCCACGCGTCTGGAGGAACGCGCCAAAGCCGCCGGCGTGGACGTCACCTTGTCCATCGGCGAGGGCCAGCAGCATGTCTACCCGTTCCTGGCCGGGCGCTCAGCCCTCGTGGCCCAGGAGTTCGACAAGCTCGCCGCCTGGTACCGGAAATAACCCGGCCACGCCGCACCCCACACCATCCACTATTTCGTCCCCTGCATCAGAACGACAAAGGAGTTCGCCATGACTGCACAGAACACTTTCCAGACCGTTGACGCCGTCGTCATCGGCGCCGGCTTCGGCGGTATCTACGCCGTCCACAAGCTTCACAACGAGCAGGGCCTGACCGTTGTCGGCTTCGACAAGGCCGACGGTCCCGGCGGCACCTGGTACTGGAACCGCTACCCGGGGGCACTCTCGGACACGGAGAGCCACGTCTACCGCTTCTCCTTCGATAAGGACCTCCTGCAGGACGGCACTTGGAAGCACACCTACATCACCCAGCCGGAAATCCTCGAGTACCTCGAGGACGTCGTTGACCGCTTTGACCTGCGCCGCCACTTCCGCTTTGGCACCGAGGTCAAGTCCGCCACCTATCTCGAAGACGAGTGCCTGTGGGAGGTGACCACCGGCGGCGGCGCGGTTTACCGCGCCAAGTACGTCATCAACGCCGTGGGGCTGCTGTCGGCCATCAACTTCCCGAACCTGCCCGGGATCGACACCTTTGAGGGCGAGACCATCCACACCGCCGCCTGGCCCCAGGGCAAGTCCCTCGCCGGGCGCCGCGTCGGCGTGATCGGCACCGGTTCCACCGGCCAGCAGGTCATCACAGCCCTGGCCCCGGAAGTCGAACACCTGACCGTCTTCGTCCGCACCCCGCAGTACTCCGTCCCGGTGGGCAAGCGCCCCGTGACCACCCAGCAGATCGCCGAGATCAAGGCCGACTACGACAACATCTGGGCACAGGTCAAGCGTTCCGGCGTGGCCTTCGGCTTCGAGGAAAGCACCGTGCCGGCCATGAGCGTCACCGAAGAAGAACGCCGCCAGGTCTACGAGAAGGCCTGGGAATACGGGGGCGGCTTCCGCTTCATGTTCGAAACCTTCAGCGACATCGCCACCGACGAGGAGGCCAACGAGACTGCAGCATCCTTCATCCGGAACAAGATCGTCGAGACCATCAAGGATCCGGAGACGGCACGGAAACTGACGCCCACCGGCCTTTTCGCCCGTCGCCCGCTCTGCGACGACGGCTACTTCCAAGTGTTCAACCGGCCGAACGTCGAGGCAGTGGCCATCAAGGAGAACCCCATTCGGGAAGTCACCGCCAAGGGCGTGGTGACTGAGGACGGCGTGCTGCACGAGCTGGACGTCATCGTCTTTGCGACCGGTTTCGACGCCGTGGACGGCAATTACCGCCGCATGGAGATCACCGGGCGCGACGGCGTGAACATCAACGACCACTGGGACGGGCAGCCCACCAGCTACCTGGGCGTCTCGACAGCGAAGTTCCCCAACTGGTTCATGGTGCTGGGACCCAACGGCCCGTTCACGAACCTGCCGCCGAGCATCGAGACGCAGGTTGAATGGATCAGCGACACGGTGGCCTACGCGGAGGAAAACGGAATCCGGGCGATCGAACCGACCCCGGAGGCCGAAGCCGAGTGGACCGAGACGTGCACCACGATTGCGAACATGACGGTATTCACGAAGGTCGATTCATGGATCTTCGGCGCAAACGTCCCGGGCAAGAAGCCCAGTGTGCTGTTCTACCTGGGCGGCCTGGGCAACTACCGCGGCGTCCTGGACGACGTCGCTGCCAACGGATACAGCGGCTTTGAGCTGACGTCCGAAGCCGCCGTCGCTGCCTGACACGGCACCGCACACCGCTGCCGGCCGGTGCCATCGAACTGATGGTGCCGGCCGCCGGCCTTGATTCCATACTCTTTAACCACAGAGGAGAACCCACTCATGGGTGTGTACACCACGATCGACCCGGCCACCGGGGACGCAACCGCACAATACCCGGAGATCTCCGACGCCGAGCTGGACACTCTCATCACAAACAGCGCGTCGGCCTACCGTTCCTGGCGCACCACGCCGTTAGAGCAGCGCCGTGCTGTCCTGGCCCGCACCGCCGAAATTCACCGCGAGCAGGCCGAAGAACTCGCCAAGCTCCTCACCTTGGAGATGGGCAAACCGATTGCGCAGGCCAGGGGAGAGGTCGAACTGGTCGCGTCGATCTACCAGCACTACGCCGACAACCTGGAGGAGTACCTGGCGGATGAATCCCTCACGTTCAAGGGCTCCGGCACGGCCGTTGTCCGCAGCGAACCGATAGGACCACTCGTCGGGGTCATGCCATGGAACTACCCTTACTACCAGGTGGCACGCTTCGCCGCCCCGAACATCGCTTTGGGCAACACCATCATCCTCAAGCACGCCCGCAACTGCCCCCAGTCCGCCCTTGCCATCGAAAGAGTGCTCAGTGAGGCCGGACTGCCGGTCGGTGTATACGCCAACGCGTTCATCTCTTCGGCGCAGGTCGCAGCCGCCGTCGCTGACCGGCGCGTGCAGGGAGTGTCGCTCACCGGGTCCGAAAAGGCCGGAGCCGCCGTCGGCGAGGTCGCAGGCCGGAATCTGAAAAAGTGCGTCCTGGAACTGGGCGGATCAGACCCGTTCATCGTCCTCGATGATGCCGACATCGACGCCGCAGCGGCCGCCGCCGTTATCGGCCGGCTCTCCAACGGCGGTCAGGCCTGCACGGCGTCGAAGCGGTTCATCGTCGCAGACGGGGTGTACGAGGAGTTCCTTCAAAAGTTCCTCGACGCGATGGCCTCCTGGCAGTCCGGGGATCCCACTGACTCCGGGACCAAGCTCGGACCGCTGGCCTCGTCCGCGGGAGTCGAGGAACTGGACGAGCTTGTCCAGGATGCAGTCTCCCAGGGCGCGGAACTCCTGCTCGGTGGCGAACGCCCCGACGGTCCGGGCGCCTATTACCCGGCCACAGTCCTGGCAGGCGTCACACCCCAAATGCGCGCCTTCACCGAGGAACTGTTCGGCCCCGTAGCCGTCGTCTACCGCGTCGGCTCCCTCCAGGAAGCGATTGATTTGGCCAACAACTCACCGTTCGGCCTGTCCTCCAGCGTGTTTACGTCCAATGCCAAGAACGCGGACCGGCTGGCCGAGGAGCTTGAGGTCGGCATGGTGTGGATCAACAGCACCAGCAAGAGCTCGCCCGACCTGCCGTTCGGCGGCGTCAAGGGCTCGGGCTTCGGGCGGGAACTGTCCCGTTACGGCTTCAACGAATTCGCCAACAAGAAGCTGGTCCGGAACCCGGGAGTTCGCTGAGTGCTGGATGCGTCATGCTGCGGGCCTATCTGCCTGCAGCATGACGCACCCGTTTAAGCAGGGTGAGGTTCCTTCGCAAATGCGGGGAAGAGCGCAGCGACAAGTCGTCTGCCAAACTCTTCATCCAGGGGAGAGCCGCTGAGGAACAATCGGTAGTAGATCGGGCCGAGCAAGAGGTCGGTGACCAGCTCGGGGTCCAGTCCGTCCCGCAGCTCTCCTCTGGCAACGCCGCGTTCGACGAGTGCAGTGACCTCCTCCACGCGTTGGCTCACAACCCTTTCCCGGTAGGTTCGGGCGAGCTCTGCGTCGGCGGCAACTTCTGAGACCAGGCCCTGCATGATCCGCCCCAGGAGCGTGTTGGACATGAGGTCCACGGTTCGGTCGACCAGCCGCGTCAGTTCAGTCAGCGTGTCCAGAGCATACGGCTGGGTGCTGACATCGCCCACCATGTCCAGCAGGACGCCGAGGGCCAAATCATTCCGTGACCGGTACCGGCGGTAGATGGTGGTCTTCGCGACCCCCGACCGTTCAGCCACTCCTTCAATGGTCAGCCTGCCGAAGCCGGACTCCGCCAATAACTCCCGGGCAGCGACCAGGACCGCTCGCTCCGTCCTGGCGCGCCGCTTCTGATGCCCCGACACCAGCCCCCCACCTGATGCCCCCTGGCCACCGCTTGAAGAATCCATCTGGATACCGCCCTTCCGTCGCCCCGCCATCAAGTGCTAATATTACTACGCAACGTAGCGTTTTGTTCTGTTTCAAGACTACCACCCCCAGACCAGCCTAGAAGGGCAGCATCATGGCCACAGATCGATACCAGCGCGGGCTTGACCGCATGATGGAACTCGTCTCCACGGAACACTCCAACACGTTCGACCACGCCAAGCTGGTGGAGTCCTATCAGGCTCTGGACGCGGAACTGGCGGACTACATTGTTTCCTTCGCCTTCGGGGACATCTACTCCCGCGACAGCCTGACCCAGCAGGAACAGACCATGGTGACCATTTCCACGCTGGCCGCACTCGGCACGGAGGTCCAGCTGAAACTTCACATCAACGTTGGCTTCAACGTGGGCCTGACGAAGGAGAAGATCGTCGGTGCCCTGATCCAGTGCATCCCCTACATCGGATTCCCCCGCGTCCTCAATGGCCTGACCCTCGTCAAAGAGGTAATGGCAGAACGCGGCATGGCCCCCGAAGCCGGTACCGACTGAGGCCTGACCTCCGGCTCTCCTTCGCCCCGACGCCCCACCACTACGACGAAAAGATCACATCATGAGCAAGAAAATCGGTTTCGTAGGACTCGGAACTATGGGACTTCCCATGGCAGTCAACCTGAACAGGGCCGGCTTCGAGGTGATCGGGTACGACGCCTTCGAGGGATCCCGCCAGAAGGCCGTTGCGGCGGGAATCACCATGGCCGAAACCCTGAAGGACGTCGCCGAACAGGCGGATGACGCGGTCGTGTCCATGGTCCGTGACTACGCGCAGAACGTCGACGTCATCCTGGGCGAAGACGGGCTCCTGTCCGCCGACCCCAAAGACCTGACGATCATCGTCATGAGCACCCTGGACCCCGACACGATGAACGAACTGGGCGGGCAGGTCGAAGAGCGCGCCGGAGTGAAGCTCATCGCCGCCGCCGTCAGCGGCGGTGCCACCGGCGCCCAGGCCGGCACCCTGTCCATCATGACTTCGGGTGCGGAGGACGTCGTTACCGCCGCCCGGCCGTACTTCGACGCCGTCGGATCCAACGTCTTCTACTACGGCAACCAGCCCGGCAACAGCCAGGCCGCGAAGCTGGTCAACAACCTCGTCCTCGGCATCAACATGAACGCCGTCGCCGAAGGGCTCAAGTTCGGCGCGCAGTACAACCTGCCCGAAGCCGAACTGCTCAACCTGTTCAAGGTCAGCACTGGCGACAGCTGGGTTGCCAGGAACTGGGACTCCGTTTCCGAGTGGACCGCTGACACGGCCCTGGCAGTGCTGCTCAAGGACCTGAAAGCCGCGCACCTCAAGGGCCTCGAGCACAACATCGCCATGCCCTTCAATGCCCTGTCCTCCACCCAGCTCTTCAACTCCATGGGAAAGAAACCGCAAGCCAAGTAAACGACTGGGCCTGCAGCGACGCCGCGAGACCATTCGGGCCTTCGGAGCATCCCGTCATGTCCGTCCCGCCTCGAAAGGATTCCCCTCCCTGTGCCCCTCCGCACAAGCCTTCACCGCCTCCGCCCCTGGTTCGGCGATCTATTCGCCCTGCGGGACGCGCGGGCAACCATCGCTCCGTCCTTGCAGGCGGGCATCATTTCATCCGTAACCGTGGTGGTCTCCTGCCTCCTCTTCGGGCCGGAACTCGGCGCCATCTCCCTGCTCGGCTCGATGCTCGCGCTGTGGGAATCCAAGCGTCCGCTGTGGGCCCGGGTCCGCAACGGGCTGCTGATCGCCGCGACCATGAGCCTCTCGATGGCCCTCGGCGTCCTCGTCGCCCCGTACCGGTGGGCTGCGATTCCGGTGATCGTCGTACTGATCCTTGCCGCCGCCGTGGCCTACTACGGCTTCCTGCTGACCCGCGGTCCCGGCCCCCTGCTCCTGTTCTACGGCGCCGTGCTCGGCACCTACTTCGGCGCGGACCCAGGCCTTGGTTGGAAGATTGTGGGGATCACCGCCTTTGCAGCGCTGTTCACCTGCGGCTTGACGCTGCTCGTCCTTGTTGCCGACCCGCACCGCCCGGAGCAGCGCGCCGTTGCCGACGCCCGGGGGGGCGTTGAAAATTACCGCGCCGCCGGAGCGGGCGCATCGGGAGCCGACACATCCTCCGGTGCCGACCGGTCCCGCAGGATTTTGGCCAGCGCCTACGCCGCCGTCAACCGTGCGTGGCTGACCTTGAACTCCGCCCATCCGGCCACTAAGGGCCCGGGCCACCGCAACCGTGAGAACGAGCTCCTCGCCATCAATCGGGATCTGGCCGCCAGGGTCCTGGAACACTCAGGCATTCCCGGCCGGATCCGGCAGCTAACCCCGGACACCCCGCTGCTACTCGGACGACCCGGCTTTCGCTTTTTGCTCGCCCATGCCCTTCGCCGGGACTCGGTCGCCTGGTTCACGGCGTGGCGAATCGCACTGGCCGCCGGTCTCGCCGGCCTCGCCAGCGAGCTGGCGGGCATCGGGCACTCCTACTGGGCAATCCTGACGGCCGCTCTGGTGCTGCATCAATGGACCGGCCGCATTGCCACCACCCGGCGGGCGGTCCACCGGGCCCTCGGCACCTTCGTCGGACTTTTCGCGGTCGCGCTCGTCATCGTCCTGGACCCCGGCCCCTGGTGGGTCGTGGGCATCATCATCGGCTGCATGATCGGACAGGACGTCCTCGTCCCGTTCAACTACTTCCTCGCGCTGATCCTCGTGACCCCCATGACGTTGCTCGCCATCGAAGCCACCGGCCAGGGCGGTTCCCCCTCGGACCTCCTCGTCGACCGGCTGCTGGGCACACTGATTGGAGGGTTTATTGCCCTGGTCATCACGTGGGCCACGAGCACCCGGTTCCCCGCCCGACTCCTACGCGCCCAGTACACCCGCGTGGAAGCCGCCATCGCCGCCGTCGAACGCTCTATTGCCAATGGCGCGGCAAACACCGCGGCCGGACGCAACGCACGGGTCGAGCTCAGCTACGAACTCACCCACCACTACAGCGTCGCCGCCCGGGCCTCCGCCGAGGAACCGCGCCTGGCATCCCTGAAGGAAAAGGACGACAGGATCATCGACAAAGGCTACGCGGCGCTGGCGAAAACCTGGCTTTGAGGGCAGGCGACGGGCGGCCAGTTCAGCTCCAGTCGAAGAAGCCCTTGCCGGTTTTCCGGCCGAGTTCGCCGCGGGCCACCTTGTCGCGCAGGATCGGCGGGGGAGCGAACCGTTCACCGAGGGTTTCATGGAGGTATTCGGCGATGCCAAGGCGCACGTCCAGACCAACAATGTCCGTGGTGCGCAGCGGCCCCGTGGGGTGTTTGTAGCCGAGGACCATGGCGTTATCGATGTCCTTAGCTGAGGCAACGCCTTCCTCGACCATGCGCATCGCTTCCAGAGCAATCGCTACACCCAGCCGGGATGACGCAAAGCCCGGGGCGTCATTGACCACGACGGCGGTCTTGCCCAGCCCCTGGACCCAGCTCCGTGTCTGCTCGACGAGATCGGGCCGGGTCTGCTTGCCAATGACCACCTCAATGAGGGTGGAAGCCGGGACGGGGTTGAAGAAGTGCAGCCCCAGGAAGTCCTGCGGCCGTTCCAGCTCCTCCGCCAGGCCGGACACCGACAGCGAGGATGTGTTCGAGGCCAGCACCGCGCCAGGGACGAGTTGTTCCTCGACCTTGCGGAGCGCTGCCACCTTCAGAGCCCAGTCCTCGGGTACGGCTTCCACGACCAGCTCGCGGTCACCGAAGTCCGCGTAGTCCACAGAAGTCTTCAGGCGGGAGACCATCTCATCGAGGTTGCCACTGTGGGGGTCGCGCTCGATGGATTTCGCCGCTGAGGATGCGACTCGCTCACGGCCTGCCTGCGCGGAGGCTTCATCACGTTCGATAACCACCACGTCTGCCCCCTTGACCAGGAAGGCGTGTGCGATGCCCGCTCCCATGCGCCCGCCGCCAAGGACGCCAACGCGGGCTGGGAGCCCGCCGGTGCGACTGGATGGCGCTGATGGATTATTCATTTACTTCTTCTTCCTGTCGAGGAACGCCTGCATGCGGTCGAACTTTGCCTGGGACTCGAAGAGCATGCCCTGGGCCAGGGTGTCGATGACGGGATGGACTTCCCGTGGGGTGTGGAATACGGCTTTGGTGAGGCGTACTGCCAGGGGATCCTGCGCTGCAATGGCATCGGCCAGGGCGTGCACTGAGTCCATCAACATGTCCGGCTCTACGAGTTCGGTGATCAGTCCGACGGCGAGGCAGTCCTCGCCTGTGAGGACTTTGCCGGCGAGAAGTATTTGTTTGGCAATCGGCTCTCCGACGAGCTCTTTCAACCGCCAGGTGGCACCGGCCGCGGCCAGGATGCCCAGGTTTGTCTCGGGGTTGCCCATCCGGAGGGCTGGAGTGCCGATGCGGAAGTCGGCTGCGTACGCCAGTTCGGCGCCGCCGCCGAGCGCGTATCCGTCCAGTGCGGCAATGGCCGGCATGGGCAGCTTGGCGATCCGGTCGAAGATGGCGGAATTGATTCCCGCCAGGGCGTCATCACGGCGCCGCTCACGCAGTTGTGCGATGTCCGCCCCGGAGGCGAAGACGGCTTTGGTCCCGGTTTCCGGGTTGCCGGGGGTGCCCGAGAGGATCAGGATTTTCGGTGTGCGTTCCAGGTGCGCGCACACCGCGTGCAACTCGTCCACCATTGTCTGGTCGATGGCGTTCCTGACCTCGGGGCGGTGCAGCCGGACCGCCAAACGGTCCCCGCGCTCTTCGACCAGCAGCGTGACGAAACCCGAGGTATCAAGGCGTGTGCCGGCATCGGGTATTACCTGTGTCATCAGATGCCTTCCAGCAGTAGCGCTGTGCCTTGTCCGACGCCGACGCACATGGTCGCGAGACCAAGTTTGCGGCCTTGCGCGGCTTCCCGCTCGAGGCGCCCGAGCAGGGTGATGACCAGGCGGGAACCGGAGGAACCGAGAGGGTGGCCAAGTGCGATGGCGCCGCCGTCGTTGTTGACCGTGTCGGGTTCGAGCTTTAGTTCGCGCATGCATGCTAGGGCCTGGGAGGCGAAGGCCTCGTTGAGTTCCACGGCAGCCAGGTCGGCCACCGCGACACCCGTCCGGTCCAGGACTTTGCGGGTGGCCGGGACCGGGCCGATGCCCATGATTTCCTGGGCGACACCGGCTGACGCGCCATCGAGGATGCGTGCCCGCGGGGTGAGGCCATACTTTTGCACGGCTGCCTCGGACGCGACGATGATCGCCGAGCCGCCGTCGTTGAGCGTCGATGCGTTGCCGGCGGTGACGACGCTGCCGCCCTTGACCACCGGGCGCAGGCCGGCGAGGACGTCCAGTGAGGTTCCGGGGCGCGGACCTTCATCGGTGTCCACGATGGTTTCGGCGCCTTTGCGGCCTTTGACTGTGACGGGGACAATCTCGTCGGCGAAGCGCCCGGATTCGATGGCTGCGAGGGCGCGCTCGTGGGAGCGGACGGCGAACTCATCGCAGTCAGCACGGGAGATGTTGTAGACCCGGGCCACTTCCTCGGCTGTTTCGGGCATGGAGTAGGTGGCCTTGCCATCACGTGAGAGTTCACCGGACAGGAAGGCAGGGTTGGGGAAGCGCCAGCCGATGGAGGTGTCAACGACGGTGCCGGGTTTGGCGAAGGGTTTGTCGGGCTTTTCCATGACCCACGGGGCGCGGGACATGGATTCGACACCACCGGCAACCACGATGTCCGCGGCACCGGCTTTGACCATGTGGGAGGCCATGATGATGGCGCTCAGCCCGGAGGCGCAGAGCCGGTTGACGGTAACACCGGGGACCGTGTCGGGGAAGCCGGCGAGCAGCCAGGCCATGCGGGCAACGTTCCGGTTTTCCTCGCCGGCGCCGTTGGCGTTGCCGAGGATCACCTCGTCGACGACGGCCGGGTCAAGGCCTGCGCGTTCGACGGCCGCCCGAACAGCGATGGCAGCCAGATCGTCCGGGCGGACGGAGCTCAGGGCGCCGCCGTAACGACCGACAGGGGTGCGTGCCCCGCCGATGAGGAATGCTTCAGTCATGGAAAAGCTCCTTCAGTGAATCTTGGTAAGGGTGAAGATGAGTCAAGGCAGGGCCATGTCCTCGGGTCAGCGGAAGGCTGAGATTCCCGTGATGTCGCGGCCTACCAGCAGTGCCTGGATGGAGTCCGTGCCCTCGTAGGTGGACACGACCTCCATGTCGGTCAGGTGGCGGGCGACATGGTTTTCGAGCAGGAGGCCGTTGCCGGCGAGCAATTCCCGTGCCTCGTTGCAGATCCACTTGCCTTTTTGCGCGGTGGCCATTTTGACCATGGACGCCATGGCGTTGGTCAGGGTGCCCTTCTCGGCCAGTTCAGCCATGCGGTTGACCATCAGTTGCATCGCGGTCAGCTCGCTGAGCATGTTGGCGAGCCGGTGCTGGACCAGCTGGTAGCTGGCGATCGGGTTGCCGAACTGTACCCGCTTGGCGGCATAGTCGGCCGCGATCTCGAAGCACGCCATTGCGTGGCCGACGGCCTCCCATGCAGCGCCGCCGCGGGTTGCCTGCAGGACGCGGGAGACATCGGCGAAGGACCTGCAGTTCTCCAGCCGGTTGGTCTCAGGGATCCGCATGCCCTCGATGACGATGTCGGCCTGCAGGATGGCGCGTTTGCCGATCTTGCCGGTGATGACGGTGGGGTTGTAACCGGCCGGGTGGTTGCCGTCAGCGTCCTTTTCGACGACGAAGGCGTTGACCTTGCCGTCTTCGGTGTTGCGGGCGAACAGGACCACGACGTCGGCCGCGTGGCCGTTGCCGATCCAGCGTTTGTGGCCGTCGATGATCCAGGTGCCTCCCTCGCGGCGGGCGCTCGTTTCCAACGCCACCGTGTCGGACCCATGGTTCGGCTCGGTGAGGGCGAAGGCACCCGTTTTCTCCAGCCGGGCCATGGCAGGCAGCCAGCGCTGCCGCTGCTCCTCGTTGCCCAGCATGTACAGGGCGCCCATGCAGAGATTGGAGTGGACCCCCAGGAACGTGTTGATGCTTCCGTCAGCCCGCGCCATCTCGCGCGCGACCATTCCCGCGCCCTTGCGGCTCATCCCCGGGCATCCATATCCCTGAATGTAGGTCCCGATGATGCCGAGATCCGCGAGGCCGGGCAGCAGTTCGTCCGGGAACTCCGCACGTTCCCAGTAGTCGTTGATGATGGGAAGGACCCGCTCTTCGGCGAACTGGCGGACTTTGTCGCGGATGGCCAGCTCTTCTGGGCCCAACTCGTCGTCGAGGTTGAAGTAGTCGGAGTTTACGGTGCTGCGGGCAGTTGCAGTGGTTGTCATGAGAGGTCCTTTATGGTTCCGCGGACGGGGTGCTGGTTGCTTGTGGGGTGGCTGCTCGGGAGCGGGCTAAGCCTGCGGCGTCGACTGCAGCCACTGGAGAATGTCCCCCCGGTCTGCGTCGATGCCGGGCGGCACCAGGTCATAGCTGGCGGGTGTCGCTGAGAAGGTGATCGGGTTACGGACGCCGGGGATGGTTTCTTCACCGGTTCCCACGTTCACTACCGGTTCCAGTCCCAGGCGCTGGGCAAAATCAATCCCACCGCGGACATCGTTGATCGGAGCACATGGAAGCCGTGCCTCGGTGAAGATGTCGAACCACTCCGATGCGGTCCTGACGGCCAGCAGTTCCTGCAGGATGGGGCGCAGCGCCGACCGGTTGAGGCTGCGGTCCGGGGGAGTGGAAAACCGGGGATCGTCGGCGAGCTCGGGGGCGGCAATGACGTTGCAGAGCGTCCGGAACTGCCGGTCGTTGCCGATGGCCAGGACGATTTCCCCGTCCGCGGTGGGGAGCGGTTCATAGGGGTAGATGCTAGGGTGCTCGTTACCCATGCGGGTGGGCACGTTTCCGCTGAGCAGGTATCCGCCTGTCTGGTTAACCATGCCGGACAGGGCCGAGGACATAAGGTTCACCTCGATGCGTTGTCCGCGGCCGCTCTGGCTCCTTTCATGCAGCGCTGACAGGACGCCAATGGCGGCATGGAGTCCTGTGATGACATCAAAGACCGCAACACCGGAACGGTACGCGGGGAACTCCGGGTCCCCGGTGAGGCTCATGAGCCCGGACATGGCCTGGACGAGCAGGTCGTAACCCGGCAGGGCCGCTCCGCCGGCGGAGCCGAACCCGGTGATGGACGCGTAGACCACAGCGGGGTTGCGTTCGGTGATGGACGCGTAGTCCAGGCCGAAACGGTCCAGCCCGCCAGGTTTGAAGTTCTCGATGACGACGTCGGCGCCCGCAGCAATGTTCCGTGCCGTGTCGATGTCATCCGGATCGCCGAAGTCCAGTGCGATGGATCTCTTGTTCCTGTTGATTGAGAGGTAGTACGTGGATTGGCCATCGAAGACCGGGGGCTTCCAGGCCCGTGTTTCATCGCCGGACGGGCTTTCCACTTTGATGACCGTGGCACCCATGTCCGCCAGGAGCATGGTGCAGTACGGTCCGGCGAGGACCCGACTGAAGTCGGCAATGACGATTCCCGCCAAAGGACCGCTGGCGTTGCGACCGAAGGCATCCCGGCGTGCGTTATCGGGCTGGCGGTCGTGAGCAGCAGCCCCTGGAGCCAGGGGAGCGGCGTTGCTCTGCAGTGTCATGGGTCCTCTTCCATAGGCGGTTCTTTTTCACTATCCCACCGGGCATTACAGCGCGTCCAATACTTATTGGGAGCCCGATTATTGATTCTTCTGCAATAATGGCGGGATGGAGATTCAACAAATACGGGTGTTCCTCGCCGTGGCGGAGGAATTGCATTTCGGCCGGGCTGCAGCCCGGCTCCATATGGCTCAACCACCTGTGAGCCGGATCGTGCGGCAGCTGGAGCGGGATCTCGGGGTCGACCTCTTCATCCGGAGCACACGCAGCGTCCAGCTAACGGCGGCCGGAGTGGCCCTGATGGCATCAGCCCGGGAGATCCTGGCTGCAGCGGAGCGTGCAAGGGCCGGCGCACTTGCCGCTGGCCGTGGAGAGGCGGGAATGGTCAAGCTCGCCTACGCCGGCGCATCAACCCATGTTCTCGTGGGAGTACTGGCACGGGAAGTCCGAAAGGCCCACCCAGGCATAGAAGTTCGCCTCAACAGCCAGGACTTCGCACTCCCAGCCCTCGCCCGGGTCCTCCGCGGTGAAGTTGATATCAGTCTCGGCCGTTGGGACTTTGTGCCCGCGGGCATCAAGTCCCGCATCGTCGTGGAGGAACATCTCGTGATGGCCGTCCCTGCATCACACCGCCTGGCCTCGCAAGGCGATGTTCGTTTCGCAGAACTAGCTGGCGAACCGTTCGTCGCACTGCCCCCGCATGAAGGTTCTGTCCTGACCGACCGCCTGCGCCGGTTGAGCCTGGGAGCCGGATTCGATCCCGACATAGTGCAAAGTGCACCCGATTCGTGGACCGCAATGGCCCTGGTGGGAGCCGAAGTAGGATGCTCCCTAACGGTTTCCTCCGTCGCGGAAAACGTAACCGACCCGCATGTACGGTTCTTGCGGGTGCTCGACGAGACCCTGCCGGTCTACCTCAGGATGGCGTGGCGCGGGGATTCGGACAACCCGGCGCTCCCACCGGTCCTCACGCTTGCGGAACAGGTTTGGGTCGGTCGTCCCGACAGCCTCGCCGGTGTCGAGTCATAGCCCACCAATCGGTGGACGCTGCTACGACCGCCAGAACGGGTCTCAAAGACATAAAACCAAACCATCTTCACCGCAGAAGTAAGGTCACACCATGGAATCCTCCGATATAACCTTCCGCACTCGAAAATGGGTGCGCCCAGAAGACCTAAACGCCAACGGCACCCTGTTCGGTGGAAGCCTCCTCAAATGGATTGATGAGGAAGCAGCAATCTATGCCATCCTCCAACTGGGCAATGGCCGGGCGGTGACGAAGTACATTTCGGAAATCAACTTCGTCAGCTCCGCAGTCCAAGGGGACCTCATTGAGATGGGTCTGACAGCAACTAAATTTGGCCGAACCTCACTGACCATGCGAGCGGAAGTCCGGAACATGATCACTCGACGAAGCATCCTCACCATCGAGGAGATCGTGTTCGTGAACCTGAACATCGCGGGTAAGCCAGAGCCGCACGGCTACAAAGAAATCACCTACGACAGAGACAGGATACCCACGCACCACCTTACGGAAACGCCACACGGCTAGGAACGGTAACTGTCTCGACCGGTTGGTGCGCGTTGCAGAGGTCTTGGGCCCCCTGAACGTCTGTTCCACTAGATACCTGCACCGGCCGGAGCGAGTGCTCTGAAGGTATAGAGCTGCTTGCTTCCCGCTATCTGCGCCGGCCGCCCCGGTGACCTCTGCCTTCCCGCCACCCTGGCAGGCGCCTGTCCAGCTGCTCCGCCTTGGCCTGGTCGATTCTGCCAGCGCGGTAGTCGATGCGCTGGCCGTGCAGCCACACGCCCAGCGTGCGTTCGTGGGCATCGTCCGTCTTCTGGTGCCGCGGCCACTCACCGCCGGCAGCCCTGATTCTCTGGAGCTCCTCCAACCGATGCTGCCAACGCGCCTCATCCTCGGCCTTGCGGGTTGAAGGCTTGTCCCAGCCGGCGATCACCGCCAGGGCGTCCCTGTAGGTGGGGGAGAGGGTCTTCTCGGCGGACTGCCGGCGGCGGTTTGCCAGCCATGCTGCCAGCGCCCGCTCGCGCGAGGTCTTCCCGTGGCTGACCGGCAACCGGTCATGAGCCTCATGGAAGGCGAGGACATCAGCCAAGTTCCTCAGGCCCGCCTCGGATGTTCTCGGAGCTGCAGGGGCCAGCGCCGCTTTGTGCTCTTCCCGTATGCCCGGCTCTGCCTTTGCAGCAATCTGGAGGTGATACCGAACGGTCGTTTCCGCGGCGCCAGCCAAGGCGGCAATCCTGGACGTCGGGATACCCTGCCGGTACATCTGCACCCATTCGAGGTCAGGTGCGCTGCGCCTTAAGCCAATCATTGCCGTCCGGAATCGCCCTTAGGTGTTCCAAGTATCCCGAGTATTCCCTTCACGACTTCCCCCTGTGTTGAATTTGACGGGTCGCCCCGGCCAGAGAGCCTGCACAGGTGACTTCCGTTCTAAGCCTAGGGGAAAGCAACGCGACCCTAGCGAAACGTCGCGCGCCGGCTGTCTCCTTTCGCCCTTTCACCATTTGTTCCTGCACTCAGCCGGGCCAGCCCAAACTTAGGATGGTCTGGTGACAGACGAACCCACAAAGCGCCGCTTCCTGACAGTCGAGCAGGCGGCCGAAGAGCTCAACGTGAAGTCGAGCCTCATCCGGGGCCTGATCAGCAGTGGAGAGCTGCGCGCAATTCAGGTCGGCGGGAGGGGCCTGTGGCGCATCGGCCTCCAGGATCTGGAAGACTACATCGCCGAAGCGTACCGGCGCACAGCCTCACACATTGCCGCTGGCGATCTCCCGGACGACGGGGAACAGGACAGCCAGTAGCCGTTTACTGGTGCGGCCTGATGATCAGGGTAGCGACCTGGGGTTCGTTCAGGTCCGGGCTGGTTACGTTCAGGAGGTAGGCGTACTCGCCGTCGGTTCCTTCCGAGTCGCAGACAGTCGTGGGGCCGATGGCGTTCGACCGCCGCTGGCAGATCTGGCTCTTCTTCATCTCAAAGCCAACCTTGGAGACAACCGCCGCGACTTCTGCGGCGCTAGCAGGGCGCGCACACATGGTCTTTACGCTTTCCTGCACCTCCGGGTCTATGTCCTTAACCGTGTATGCGTGAAGGCATACCAGCGTGGCTACTTCCCGAACGATGCCGCCGCGCTGAAATGCCTCTACCTCGTGACCTGGTCCCTTACCCACAGGGCAGGGTTGGGCACGATGGCCTACGAGGTGGAAGTCCGTTCGAGGGCAGAATCGACTAACCACAAGCCACGCCAGACCCACCGTTAATCTGACAGACCCGCAGGGGCCCCCGTGGCTCAGCCAGTGAATTCGTTGGCGCCGAGGGCGAAGTCCCAGTGGCCAACCCCGTTGCTGGCGAGGCCTACCGTGACCACACCCACTCCTTCCAGCCAGTGCGCCATTTTCAGGCCGCCGACGCCAAGCGGGCGCAGCCCGAGGCTCTCGATGAATGCAGCCACGTCCGCCTTGGCCTGCGCATTGTCGCCCGCGATGAAGACGTCGGGCCGGCCCTTCTCCAGAACATTACGGAAGATGGTGTTGAATGCCTTCACGACGCTGGCGCTGGCCGGGGCCACCTTGGCGACTTCCTGCGCGATCGAGGTCTCCTCGCTGTGGGCCAGCCCGTCGAACGTGGCGTTGAAGGGGTTGCTGATATCGACGATGACCTTGCCCGCGAGGGCGTCTCCGTACTCGGCGACGACCGGAACGACTCCGTCGTACAACAGGGCCGTGATGACAATGTCCCCGGCGGGGATGGCGCCCCACTTGCCTGTCGTCGCGCCGCCGCCCAGAGCCTTGGCCAGGCCATCGGCCTTGGACTGATCGCGTCCCATGACCTCGACGGTATTGCCGCCTGCCACCGCGAGCGTGCCGATGGTACGGGCCATGTTTCCCGTACCGATGAGGGTAATGCTGCTCATGAGTTGTGCTCTTTTCTTGTTCTCGAGGGGTCGCCTTGTCTCGTTCGAGATCAGTTCGTTGTAGCGACTGGGGTTGCGGGCGTGCCCGCAAGGATTCCTGCTGTGGGGTTCAGAGCGCGGTGGTGCCGCCATCGGCGACCAGCTCCAGGCCGTTGACGTAGCTGGAGTCCTCGGAAGCGAGGAAGAGGGCGACGGAGGCGATTTCTTCCGGGCGGCCCATCGTTCCACGGGGAATGAGGGACTCGAATGCGGCCTTGGTTGCCTCGTCGAAAAGTTCTGCCTGTTTCGCGGTGGCGACCTGGCCGGGGGTCAGGACGTTGACCCGGATCTTGCGGTCGCGCAGTTCGTTGAGCCAGACGCGGGCCCAGGCCTGCTGGACCGCTTTACTTCCCGCGTAAAGGCTCCAGCCAGGAAACGCGCCGAGGGAGGCGTTGGACCCGGTCATGAAGATCGAGCCGTTGTCGTTGATCAGCGGCAAGGCCTTCTGGACCGTGAACAGGGTGCCGCGCGCGTTGAGTGAGAAGGCGCGGTGGAACTGGTCTTCGGTAATCTCGCCGAGGGCGGCGGGTTCGCCCATCCCGGCGCTGGCCCACAGCACATCGATCGAGCCCTTCTCCCGTTTGACGGTGTCGTACAAGCGGTCCAGATCGTCCAGGTCGGCCGCATCACCTTGCACGGCGGTGACATTCCGGCCGATCAGCTTGACGGCGTCATCCAGAGCTTCCTGCCGCCGGGCCTGGATGAAGACGTGCGCTCCTTCTTCGACGAACAGTTTTGCGCCTGCCAGTGCCATGCCAGTGGATCCGCCGGTGATCACCGCGACCTTGCCATCAAGCTTTCCCATGAGTGCTCCATTTCATTGCCTGCCGATGCTAAGTACACCGATCTGAGTACTTAACGTAGCGGGGCATTAGTGCCAGGCGCAAGTTAAGTACACCAATCCGTACCCTTTTCGGGATAAGCTGGTTGTATGACGGAGTTGAAGAAGGGACCGCGGGGCCTGCGCCGCGGTAGGGGTGCACGGGAGCGCATCCTCAGCGCATCACAACAACTGTTCCGCGATCAGGGCATCAACTGCACCGGGATGGACCAGCTCTGTGCGTCGGCTGAGGTGTCCAAGCGAACGCTTTACCAGCACTTCGCCGGTAAGGACGAGGTGATTGCCGAATGCCTCCGCCAATTCGATCCGGACATCCTGCCCGAGGTCTTCGACCGCACCGATCTCACACCCCGCGAACGACTCCTCGCCATCTTCGAGATTCACGCGCCCCTGTGCCCATTCATCGCGGCGGCCGTCGAGATCCCCGACCCCGGCCACCCGGCACGCGCATACGCCAGCGACTACAAAAAAGACTTTGCCGCCCGACTCACCGATACCGCCCGCGAGGCCGGAGCGACCAATCCCGAACAGCTCGGAGAGCAACTCGCGCTGCTCCTGGACGGCGCCTCGGCCCGCAGCCGGGTCCTCAACACGGACACCTTCGCCACCGCCGCCGCCATCGCCGCCGTCCTCGTCGAAAACGCCATCTGCGCAGCATCGGCACCGGCCGCCGCTTCGCTTAGTAACTGACCAGCCTGCAACGCCGCCCTAGAACCGCTGCGCCAACTCAGGCCGATACGCCGACGACAACTCCGCCACACCACTCTTCACTCGCTAAGTGCTGCGACCACCGCAAGAACCCAAGGGTCTGCTCCGGCAGTACTTTCCAAAGGGAACAGCCCTGGGCGTCCACAACGCCGAACACCTTGCCTCGCTCGCGAATCAACTCAATCTGCGGCCACGTGAAGTCCTGGGCTGAGAGAGCCCCCTCGAGCACCTGACCAGACTGGCTTCACCACTGACAGATTCATAAACCGTTGCAACGACCGCTGAAATCCGCCGAACGGTCAATCAGTTTTGCCGTCTCTGGTCAGTTTAAAGTCGCCGCTTACAGTGTCACGCGGTGACTTCAATCAAACATCATCTGGAAGGAAATCAACATGGAGACAGGCACTATCGGCGCTACGTTTGCACGAAAGCTGGCAGCGGCCGGACGCGGCGGTGAAGCTGGCGGGCTCGAAGCGGCCTGAAACCCCGCACCGTTCAACTACTGGAACGGGCCACGAAGGTAATGACGACGATGCCTACTGGTTCTGGCGGCAAAACCACGCTGACCCGCACAGGCGCGTCCTCGTGGACAAAGATGGCCCCGTCAAAAAATGGTCTTCACTGCCAGTTATGGACAGCTCAAAAGTCACCTCCAGCTGCCGCGCTGCACCACTCGATGGGCTGTCGGCGAGAGAGGCAGTGAGACGTTTGCCGCCACGCACTTTGGGTTCTGGCAGTGTCAGACCTTTTGGCCGGGATTTGTCGCAGGGTCCGACGGGTTGGAGGATGCCTCGGCAATCGCGTCCAGGACTAGGGCCAGCAGGCCGGGGAATCGCCGGTCGAGTTCTTCTCGACGGAGCCAGTTTCTGTGCCGGTTGCCCTGTGCTTCCTGTTTGATAATTCCGGCCTCGCGGAGGACGCGCCAGTGCCGTGTCAGGGCCGATTTCGAGACTCCGAAGTCAGAGCCGCTGCACCCGGTGCCGGGCTCCGCGGCGATGAACTCGACGATCGCGCGCCGGGTGGGATCGCTCAGCGCGAACATGACGGCGAACAAGTTGAAATCCTCCTCGGCCGGGATCGTAAGCGGATTCGCCAAGCGACTGGCCATGGTGGTTGTCCTATCCATCGGGTGATCCATCCAAAACCAAGATGTACACATTTACGTGTACATGGGTTAGTCTTCTTGTACACGAATAAGTGTACATCCAATCCGCACCTGTCGTGTGGGACCAACGTACGAAGGAAACACCTATGAAGATCACTGTTATCGGCGCTGGAGCTATCGGCGGCAACCTCGCACGTCGTCTCAGCGAAGCAGGACACGACGTTCTCGTCGCTGACGCCCGCGGACCGGAAGTCGTCGCTGAAGAAGTCCTCGCCGCGGGCGCGCGTGCCGCCGAGGTGGACGCCGCGGTCACGGACCGCGACGTGATCGTGCTCGCGATCCCGTTCTCGGTACAACCGGATCTCGCCGATCTCGTGGCCGGTGTGTCTAAGGACACGATCGTCGTCGACACGTCGAACTACTACGCCTACATGATGGGCCCGGTTGAGGCAGTAGACAACGGACAGGTCGAAAGCGAATGGAGCCAGGAACAGCTTGGTCGTCCCGTTGTGAAGGCGTGGAATGCAGCACTCGCCGGTACCCAGCAGACCAAGGGGCTCCCCGCGGGATCCGCTGGCCGAATTGCTATCCCTGTCGCTGCGGACTCCGCCGAGGCTCGCGCTACGGTTATGCAGCTCGTCGACGACACCGGTTTCGATCCCTTCGACGCCGGTGTGATCGCCGATTCGTGGCGCCAGCAGCCGGGCACCCCGGCATACTGCACCGAGCTGGGCCTTGAGGACCTCGGCAAGGCACTTGCCTCGGCGGAGAAAGACAAGGCCCCGATCACGCGTGACCGTCTCATCGAGTACTTCGGCTCTTTCGAGAAGATGCCGTCGCTCGACGAAACTGTCGCGATCAACCGCGCAGCACACAACTAGCATCTGCCAATAAAGGGCGAACATCATGGGACGTCTAGAAACCAAGGCAGTAATCATCACAGGGGCCAGCGGACAAGGCACGGTAGAGGCTAAGCCCTTCCCCCATGAAGGCGCGAAGGTCGTCGCCACAGAGGTCAACGACGCGCTGCTGAGGAGACGGTCGCAGAGATCAATGAAGCGATTGGATCCGAGGCAGTCATCGGGCTCAAGTACAACATCGCCACGGAGAGCGACTGGGTCGACGTCGTTTCAAAGGCCGTTGAGGCGTTCGGCAAGGTGGACACCCTGATCAACAATCACCGACCTGTCCAAAATCTCGCCCGTGAACCTCCGAGGAACTTACGTCTCCCCCCGGCCCACTTGAGATCCCGCCGTCCAAGCAGGGCCAGCAGGTCATGGCCCACGCCGGCGCGAGCCTGCACCGCCTCGCCTTCGCCGGCCGCTACGCCGACATCCTTATCCGCGAGGTCTTCACTACAGAGGAGGCTCGGCACCAGCGCTCAGCAGTGCGCCACGCCGCCGAATCATCGAGCAGCAGGTGCGCCATCTCGGCCAGATCCTCGGCCTGCCGGTGGGGCCAAGCGACCTCGACGCCCCACTGCGCGCTGATCAGCTGGCCGTCGCGCGCGCCAACCGGGTGACCCGCGATCGCCCAGCGCGCTTGAGGTCGCCAAGGAAGGCTGGAGCGTGCGTCAGGTGCTCCACCACGCTGTCATCGACTACCTCCCTGCCCCTGTCGGTCCCCCCGAGGTGATCGCCGATCACCGGCAGGAATGGTTCGAAGCTGATGCCCGGACGGCTACCTGATCATCCCCGGTGTCATTCCCGAGGGAATGGAGTCCTTCGTCGACGGAGTCATTCCGGTCCTGCAGCAGCGCGGCCTGTTCCGCACCGATTGCGAAGGCGAAACACTCCGCGAAAATCTCGGCGTCGACCGCCAGTACGGCCTGCAGCGTCGACCTCGGACTCCCTAACAACGGGTCCTTTTACACGGCCCACACCTAGAGCGCACTCGAAGCGACGACAGCTCAGATTTACACACGGAAAGAAGACATCATGACCAGACAGATTCTCATCGGCATGCACTTGGGCAACGGGTACGGCAACCTGCCTGGCGCCTGGCGCGCCCCAGCGGTCGACCCCACAAGCTATACGAGCTTCGACGCGAAAGTTCGGCACGCCCAAGCCGCCGAGCGCGGAAAACTCCAATTTCTGTTCCTCCCCGACGGCCCAACCCACGTCGGCGACATCGCAAACGAGCCACCCAACTTCAATCTCGACGTCATGGTCACCTTGGCAGCGATCGCCCGCGAAACCAGCCATATCGGCCTCGTCGCCACCGGCTCCACTACCTTCAACGAACCGTTCAACCTCGCCCGACAGTTCAAAGCACTCGACGTCCTGAGTCACGGACGGACGGGATGGAACGCCGTCACCTCCAGCGGCGAAGACGTCGCCGCCAACTACGGCCAACATATTCCGTCCAGCCCGGAACGCTACGGAAGAGCACACGAGACAGTCCAGCTCGTGCAGGCTCTCTGGGGCAGCTGGGGCGAGACCGCCTGGGTGCACGACAAGGCCACGGGCCGTTTCGCCGACCCGGAGCAGGTCGCCCCGATCAGCCTTGGTGGCGAATATGTCGCCTCCCGCGGGCCCCTGTACATTCCTCCGTCCGAACAGGGGCAACCCGTAGTCTTCCACGCCGGAGGCAGTCCGAACGCCCACGAGTTCGCCGGACGCTGGGCCAACGCCGTCATCGGCGCGGCCTTCACGATCGACGATGCGCGTGCACAGCGCGCCGCGTTCCGTGAAGCGGCCAAACGCGCCGGGCGGAACCCGGACGAGATCAAGTTCTTCGCCGGCCTGATGACGACGATCACCGCCGATAAACGGGAGGGCCTCGATCGCCGCATCACGCTGAGCGGACGAACGTTCCCTCAACGCGCGGCCTATCTCGGGCGGATGCTCGGCCTTTACCTTGATCCCGCTCGCCTCGATGAACCGCTCTCGGCGGCGCAGTTGTCCGAGGCTCGACCATCACCGGGCGACCCCCGCTCGGTCCACGCACTGAAGATCGCGCGTCAAGGCTGGACCGTCCGCGACATACTCGCGCATGGCGTCATCGACTACCACCCAGTCATCGTAGGACCGGCCGCCGAAGCCGCTGACCACATGCAGGAATGGTTCGAAGCCGACGCCGTCGACGGCTTCTGGGTATCCCCGGACATCTATGACGGCGGAGTCGATGCCTTCGTCGACGGCGTCGTGCCTATCCTCCAGGATCGCGGGCTCTTCCACCGGGAATATGACGGCGCCACCCTGCGCGATCATCTCGGCGCTCCGGCCCAATATGGAGTCGATCCGCGCATCACGCGGTGACTTCAAGCCAACATCATCTTGCCGTTTGCGAGTCGCGGTTCGTGACCGATACCTGCAAGGACATCGAAGGCGGCTACGCCGCTAACTAAAGGACAACATCATGATCCGGCACATCGTTTTATTCCGCGTCAGCGAAGGAACGCCACTCGAGCGCGTGCAGGAGGCGGTGGATCGCCTGGAAGCACTCGTCGGCGTGATCCCCGGCCTGCGCTCTTTGAGGGCAGGTATCGACATTGGAATCGAGGGAAACTTCGACTTTGGCCTCGTCGCCGAACTCGAAGACCGCGCCGCCCTGGAGGTGTTCTCGAAAGATGCCACCCACATAGACGTGGCGATGTATATCCTCGAGTTCCGCAAGAATACCGACATCGCCATCCTTGACCTCGAGATCTGAGGTAATCTGCGCGGGCTTCCGAACCAGCGGTTCGGGAGCCCGCGTTCGACGCGTTCGCGGACGAGGTGGGTTTAGGATCCCAGGGGCGCTGTGACCAAACTTCGTGCGGGAACTCGCCCCATCCGCGGCATGGTCGCGGTCATCAGCCAGGCCAAGTTCGGTATCGGGGGAGCGCGTCGTCGTGATCCTTTCAGTGGAGGGGAAGTCTTCGTCCCCAAGGTTTCAGTAGGAAAGCGGGTTTTCTCACTGGGAGATGAATCCGCCGTCGATAACTAACTCGGTTCCGGTGATGAACTTGGCCTCGTCCGAGGCAAGATAGAGCAAGCCGTACGCGACGTCGGAGGCCTCCCCGGCGTGGGGCGGCAAAGGAACGGTTCCAGGGTTGGCCAGCGATTCCTTGGTGAATCCGTAGCCACGAGTCAAGCCGGTGTCGATCGGACCGGGATGCACCGAGTTGACCCGGATGCTGTCCTTTGCAAACCACTGGGCAGCGTGCTTTGTCAAGGACCGGACCGCACCCTTCGAGGCGGAATATGCCGCGCCGCCGCCGTCCCCGGCGCCACCACCGATAATCCCGGCGATCGACGAGACGTTCACGATGGAACCGTGGCCGGCGGCCTGCATAGTGGGGATTACACTCTTCATCCCGAGCCAGGGTCCGGTGGCGTTGATGGCCATGACCTTGTTCCAGTCCTCCAGCTCGGCGTCGAGAATACCCTTTGGCAGGGCAATGCCGGCATTGTTGATCAGGATGTCGATCGTGCCCCACTCCGCCAGGACGTCATCTACCACACGATTCCAGTCCTCAATGGAAGAGACGTCGTGAGTGCGGGCGATTGCCTCGCCACCGTTAGCCGTAACTTCATCGACCGCCTGTCGCAGTGCCTCCGCGGAGATGTCCGTGGCCACTACCCGCGCCCCCTCGGCCACGAAGAGCTGGAGGGCGGAGAGCCCCATTCCGCTGGCTGCGCCGGTGATGATGGCGACCTTTCCGGTCAAACGTGACATATTCATGTTCCTTCTCTGATATTGGATTCTTTCGCAGCTGCCGTTGTCCTGACAGGTCAGGCTTCTCCTGAGCGTTTACGTGACCGGGTGTAGGCGTCCAGTGATACGGCGGCGAGTACGATCACGCCGAGGGCGACCTCTTGTGTTGCTTGTGGAAATGCGAGGATGTCGAAGACGTTGTTGATGGTTCCAAAGATCAGGATGCCGACGAGCGTCCGCCACATGGCGCCTTCTCCGCCGAGCAATGAAGTTCCGCCGATGATAACGATCGCGATCGAGTTAAGTGTGACTCCAACGGCCACGCCCGGCTGTCCGACGCCGATGACCGACCCCAAAACGATTCCCGCGAGTGAGGCGAGCATAGCTGTCAGCACGTAGGTACTTGCCCGAAGTGAGATCACGGGCAGTCCGGCCAGCCTTGCGGCTTCGTTGTTGCCTCCGATGGCGTAGATTCCCCTGCCGTATACGGTCTTGGAAAGTGCGAACCACCCTGCTGCTACGAGGACCGCAAGCAGCCAGACGGAGAGCGGAGCTCCGAGGAAGTCCTCAGCAGACAGGAAATCGTAGCCGCCCGTTGCCATGGAAACAGGTTTGGAGTTCGTGTACAGCAAGGTGAGGCCGCTGAATAATGAGGCCGTTGCGAGAGTAGCGATGAACGCATTTACTTTGGCTTTTGTGATGAGAAGGGCGTTGATCAGGCCGAGGAGGAATCCGATCACCAGCGTGATGAGTATGGCTGGCCCCGCGGGCATCATGTGGGACAGGGTTGCGTAGGACACTCCGCCGATAGCGAGCACTGCGGCCACCGAAAGGTCGAAACCTCCTGCGATGATAATGAATGTCATGCCTACGGCAATGATGCCGACGGGGGCGTTCTGGGTCAGGATGTTGACCAGGTTTCCCATGTTGAGGAAGCGGGGATTGAGGATGGTCGCCGTGATGACGAGGATGATGAGCACCCAGACCATCCCGAGGCTTGCTGCTCGCTCCCGCAGGTTGAGCCTCCTGTTTGCCGTCACATTGGGAGTAACGGTGCTATCCGGGGTGGTGTCCCGGTCGATGGTGGCGCTCATGCGTGCTCCTTCATTCCAAATGCTGCTTGTAGTACGTCTTCCATGGCGATCTGCTGATCACCGTTTGGCTCAATGAGCCCCATGCTGCGGCCCTTGGCGACAACGAGCACCCGATCGGACACCGCCAACACTTCCTCAAGCTCGGACGAAACCATGATCACGGCAATGCCATCCGCCGCCATCACGCGTAAAGTCTCCAGGAGCTCGCCCTTGGCGCCGACGTCGATGCCGCGTGTGGGCTCGTCGGCGAGGAGGACTCGGGGTCGGTCGTAAAGCCACCGTGCCATCAGCAACTTCTGCTGATTGCCGCCCGAGAACCTGTCGCTGCGTTCACCGAGTCGGGCTACGGGGAAGTTCAGCCGTGAGGCTGCCTCGGCGACCATCGCACGGAGTTTCCGCCGCCCGATCACGCCGCCGGATGAGGCCGCGCCAAGATTTGCGAGTGCGATGTTGTCCGCGGCGCTGCGGAGCAAAACGAGCCCCTCTCCCTTGCGATCTTCGGGGATCAAGCCGATTCCAAGTTTGCGCGCGGAGCGCACGGTCCGCGGCCAGGGTGACTCCGCGCCCGCCAGACGGATGGTTCCCCGTGCGGTGGGTTCGGCGCCAGCGATTGCCCGCAGCAATGTCGAGCGGCCCGAACCCACCAGACCTGCGATGCCAAGTATTTCCCCGGGCTTCACTTCCAGGTCGATATTTTCGAGGGCTCCCGGGACGGTGAGCCCAACCACTTCAAGAATCGGGGCCACACCCGTCTCGACCGGCCTTGAGTGTATTTCCACCGGTTTGTCCATGAGTACCCGGCCAAGCGTCTGGTCACCCCGCTGCTCACCGAGCATCGCGCGCACGAGTTCGGCCCGGGATTTCTCCCCGCGCCTGCTCGTGGTGATGGCCCGGCCATTGCGGAAAACCGTTATCCAGTCCGCCAGCCGTTCGATTTCGTCGAAGTTGTGGCTCACGATCACGATGGTGACGCCGCGTTTGCGTAACCCTTCGATCGCTTTATAGAGCGCCTCGCGTTCCTCGACGGCAAGCGAAGCGCTGGGCTCATCGAAGAGGATGACGCGAGGCTCGACCACGAGGGACCGCATGATCTCGAGCAACTGCTGCTCTGCCACCGAGAGGGAGCCAACAGGAACGCCGGCAGGTATGACCCGGACGTCCAGCTCGGCACACAGTTGGACGTAACGGCGACGCATTTCGCGGCTGGAGAGAACTCCGAACCGCGACAGAACGGACCCTAGGAATACATTGGCCGCTGCATCCAGATGCGGGACGATCGTAAGTTCCTGATAGATGGCCGAGACGCCGTTCCGGCGCGCAGCGCGAAGATTTCCCGCTTCAAGCGGTTCACCGAAGACTTCGACGACACCTCCATCAAAGTCGACGCGGCCGGCGATCGCGCCCAACGCAGTGGACTTGCCCGCTCCGTTTTCGCCGATCAGTGCATGTACCGTTCCTTCCTGGATCTCGACGTCCACATCAATCAATGCCCGGGTGGCACCATAGGTCTTCGACACCGCTTTAAGCGCGACGGCGATAACCTGGTCCGATTGCGAAGGCTCCATTGCCAGTTCTACTTTCTCTATTGGGCTGGGGCGGCGTTGAGCGAACGCCGCCCCAGCCCTAGGTTGGGCGAACTGCGGCGCTAGCGTAGCTCGGCGGGCAGGTCGGAGATCGTTTCCTTTGTGACCACAAAGGGATTCTTTGCGGTGCCAATGACCGAGTCATCCACAAAGCGGGCGCCTGCGTCCCCTCGTTGGGCGGCAGCGATGGAGCTGAGGTTTGCCTTCATTTGGTTGTAAGGGAAGAGCATAGTGGAGAGCTGGACGTTGCCGGCTTGCAATTGTTGGATCTGGAATTTGCCGAAACCGACGTCCGCAATGTGGATCTTTTTCGAAAGACCGGCGTCTTTTCCAGCCTGGATGACCCCTTGGGTGAGGTCGGGCGAGGACGCAGACAGGATGAGGGTGGTGTCCGGATGGCCCTGCAGGAAGGTCTGGGTCTTGTTGTAGGCGTCAGTCGTCGTCCAGTCGGTGTAGATCGTGTCAACCGAATAGTCGGTGTTGTCCGCCGTTAGCTTTGCCATTGCGGCTTCTGTGACACGCGTCTGGGTGTTGACCGCCGGGCCAAGAACAGCAAGCACTTTCTGCTTACCCGGGTTGGCCTTTTCTGCGGCCGCCAACCAGCCGTCGACGTAATTGCGGGTGGTGTTGCTGCCCACGAAGTTCAACGTGCCGGGGGCCCAGACGTCGTCAACTGACTTGCCGGCCTTATTTGTGCCGTCGTCGCAGAGGGGCGAGCCTGAAATCGACGTAAGGATATTGGCCTTGGCGAAGTCATGGGTGAGGAGTTTGCAGGACATCACGCCGTCGAGGGCCATTACCACCGCAGCGTCGAACTTACCGGATGTCATCGCTGTCTGCATTTGGTTGAGCTGCTTGTTCGGGTCATAGCCTGCATCAAACAAGGTCATGTCCATACCGAGTTCTTGGGCAGTTTCCTTTGCCGCCCGCTCCTGCTCCAGGCCAAACTCATTGGCCACACCGGGGATGAAAACTGCGACCTTAAGGCCCGGGCCGGTCTTGAGGTTGACCTTCATGTCGTTGCCGACATCGATTGCGACCGTGCCGGCTGGGCCCTGATTGCCTGGGTTAGCGCCGGTGTTTCCAGCGCAACCCGCCAGGGCGAGCAGCACTGCCGTGGATCCCGCAGCCAGCATGGCCCGCGACTTCGTTGTACGCATAATTCTCCTGATTACCTCGTTCCGGCGCCTTAGGCAGCCGGGATGTGATGTGTCGCGGGCTTCTTGCTTCGCGATCGTGATGTCTTGTGGTGTGCCGACGCTACTGGGGAGTGACGGCGCGCCGACGGGGGCAACGTGCCGTGAGAGGGCGCGCCCGCCTCCTTGCATTCCGGGACTACCGCAGTTCGGCGGGAAGCTCGGTGATGGTGTCCTTCGTGACAGTGAAAGGACTCTTCGCAGTGCCGATGACCGAGTCATCGACAAAACGGGGGCCTGCATTCCCGCGTTGAGCCGAGGCAATGGCCTCAAGCGATACCTTTATCCCGTTGTAAGGGAAAAACAGCGTAGAGAACTGGATATTTCCTGACGCTATCTGTTGGAGCGAAAACTCGCCGAAACCCTGATCCACGATGTGGATTTTGCCGAGAAGGCCGGCGCCTTCTGCAGCTTTGACGATGCCCTGAGAGATGTCCGGCGTGTACATGGACAAAATGAGGGTAGTGTCCGCGTGGCCCTGGAGGTACGTCTGGGTCTCGTTAAACGCCCCGGTCGTCGTGTAGTCGGTGTAGATCTTGTCGACCGTGTAGTCCGGGTTGTCCGACGAGAATTTCGCTAAGGCAACTTCGATGACGCGAGTTTGCGCGGCGACTGCGGGACCAAGAACAGCAACCACCTTCTGCTTGCCGGGGTTCGCCTTCGCCGCAGCAGCGAACCAGCCGTCGATGTAGGCGCGGGTATTATTGCTGCCGACGAAGTTCATAGTGCCCGGCGCCCAGACCTCGTCAACCGATTTGCCGGTCTGATTGGTGCCGTACTCGCACAACGGCGTGACATTGTCCACCACAAGGATGTTTGCCCTGGGGTAATCCTCGGTGATGGTCTTGCATACCACCGTGCCGTCGAGCGCCTGCACCACGGCGGCGTCGTAGTGGCCTGAGGCCAGCGCCGTCTGCATCTGGTTGAGTTGTTGGCTGGGGTTGTAGCCGCCGTCGAACAAGGTCATATCCATGCCCAGCTGCTTGGCGGTCTCCTTCGCGGCCAGCTCCTGCGCCTGCCCGTAAGCGTTGGCGACACCGGGGATAAAAACGGCGACCTTGAGGTTGGGGCTGGTCTTCAGGTTGACCTTCATGTTTTTGCCGACGTCGATCGCGACAGTGTCGCTGGGGCTCTGGCTGCTGGCGCTTTCAGCGCAACCAGCCAGGGCCAGCAGCACCGCGGTCGATCCTGCAGTCCACATGATTCGCGACTTCGTTGTTCGCATTTTTCTCCTTGCGGTTCTTTCGCACGTTCAGAAGCGTGCGTCCCCGGGCCTCCCATGGATTCGGTCGGCGTCGTTGAGGACCGGGATACAGGATGGCTTTCCGCCAGCTTCTTTGCTTAGCGATCTGGTGGGTGCTATGCCGACGGTACTTGTGTCATAGATCACCCGTCAAGATAAAACTCACACTATTTGTAAATGACTCTCGTGATACGAACTATTGAAACGATTCACCTAAAAAATGCATTATCAATAGCCAGTCATGCTTGCTCAAGGTTTTACTGCTTGCTGGTGCTTGAGGCGGGCTAACGGTGGAAAGTCACCTTCCGGCGTTGGCGGTCTCCCATTTGTAGGTCATCCAGACCTCGAATCCTTCGGCTTTGCTGATCAATTGACGCTGGTTCACACCGTCCGCCCCTAGCCAAAGGATCCTGTCGTCGGCCGTGACGGCGTCGACCGTCCCTGTCCGGACAAACCGGCCATACTGTCTTATTTGTACGGTTTCCCCAACAAGGGGAAGCCACTCATCCTGCTTGTGGTACATCATTCTGGTGTCCGTTGTGTAGTAGTTTTTTGGGCCTGTGAGGCCGGTGAGCAACCCGCGGTTTAGTGGGCGAATTACTCACCGGCCCCGACGACGGGGCTCACCTCCTGGCGGCACGCCGCCAGGATCAGCTTTAGGTCCTTCTAGTGGCTGGCAACATGAACCTTCGTGGGATCGGTCTCTGTGTCGACTGCATGCAGATCAGTGATGCGCTTGGGTGCCAGCACCGCCCAGACGATCACGAAGACCGCGATAATTACGGCGGATGCGATGTAGATACCGGCAAAGGTTGTCTGCGGAATGAATCCGTCGGCACCGGGGACCAGCGCGTTCAGGATGATTGCGACTGCTATCATCGCTCCAACGAACTGGATGATGTTTTGCATGCCCACGGTCACGGCCATGTTGTCCTGGCGGCCTGCGGCTGCAACGAGGGTGTATCCGGTGGTCAGGCAGCTGAGGATTGTGAGTGCGTACAGGAACACCCACAGCCAGGACAGCCACACCTGGCCCTGGGCCAGGGCGAGTCCGAGGAAGACGAGGACGGCAGCGGATCCGGAAATGACCAGGACGGTCTTTGGTCCCAGGTGCCGAAGGCCCCACCGGGTCCAGAGGTACCCCAGTGCCGCCCCGGGAATCATAGCGAGCAGTACGAGCGAGGAGTCCAGGGCGGAAAGGCCGTGGCCGTAGCCGGAAGAAGCCGGGGTCTGCAGCCATGCCGGCAGTACGATAAAGATGCCTTGGCCAACCAGGCTGATCAGGAGAATTCCGGAGTATCCGATAAGCGTCTGGCGGATATCCATGTTGCGGAATGACACCAGCGGCTCCTGCGCGCGTCGCTGCTGAATGGTCCATGCAGCCAATGTCACCGCGCTTACGACGAATGCACCAAGCACCAGCGGGGATGTCCAGCCTTGGCCGGGCCCTTCAGCAATGCCGACCAGGAGTGCTGTGACCCACACGCCGAGCCCCAGCGCACCAAACCAGTCCAACTGAACCACAGCACGGGCGGCGGCAGGTGTCTCAGGGGACTTCAAGGCCAGGATCAGCATGGCGCCGTACAAAGCGAAGGTCACCCAGAAGACGGTCTCCCAGGGCAAGCCCAATCCGACAATGAGGCCGCCGGCAATAAGTGCGAGCGGTACAAGGACTGCCATCACTGTCGAGAGCACCAGCGAGACCAGCCGGATTTGCCGGGCCGTAGCCCGTGGACGCAGGAGTCCCCAGCTCAGCGGAATGGTGACCGCGAGGCCCATGAGGAATCGCCCCGCGACCAGAGGCCAGAAGCCGTTGGCGGTTGCACCCAGGGCGCATCCCACCAGTGCCAGGAAGATCAGCGCGATGAGGACTTTGCGATGCCCGAAGATGTCACCCATGCGGGCGGTCAGGCTGACGGAAATTACGCTGCCCATCATCAGCGCATTTAGGACCCAGCCGATTTCTGAGCCCGTGAGGCCTGATTCTTTAGCAATGACCCCAATGAGCGGAGCGAGGATCCCGTACTGGATGTCGAGTGTTATGCCGCTCAGCATGAGCAGAGCAATGATCGGTATGCTGCGGCCGGTGCGGGACTCGACCGATATTGTTTGTGTCATCTTTGACTACCTTTTGGCTAATGCCCAGCAGTCGCTGGGTTCGTTACTGGCTGGGGCGAGCAGCGCATGAGATCTGAGGGACCGGGCGCCCACCGTTGGTGCGATGCGCCGACGGCGTCGACGCCATGCGTTGTATCCCGCGGAAGAAGCCGGCTTCTTTGCCCGACTTGTGCAGGCTTCAACGTTAAGTTGGGCCGCCCCCCGTCCGGCACGGCATTCAACGCCGTTCACATGCGAATGTACGCCAAGGTGCGTCAGGGTCAGGAGGGGCGCGGGGGCAGGCTTACGCTCTGGATTTGGCGTTGGTTTTGTAGTGGGAGGCTTCCCGGTAGGCCGACGGCGGCATCCCCTTCCACCGCTTAAAGGCGATGGTGAAGCTGGCTGGCTCGGTATAACCAAGTTTGCGGGATATCCGCGCCACCGAAAGATCCGTGTTCGAGAGCAAATCTGCGGCGAGGTCACTCAAGGCCTTGTCCCGCAGCTGGGCAAAGTCGTCCCCCGTGAGTTCGAGCTTGCGCTGCAGGGTCCGCGGGGAAACCCGAAGTGTTGCGGCCACGTTTGCCAGTTTGCGGTTGAGCTCGGGTGCGGCCCTTATGGTTTTCGCGACAGTGTCCGCCCAGTCTCCGGTCGCCTTGAGGGTGTCCACAATCTGGGTATCTGCTTTAATCCAGGCCGCATGCTGAAACGCATTGCCGAAAGGAAGTTCCTGTGCCGACGTTGCCGGGTCCCACCACAACCGCAACGTTTCGGTGCCGCAGTCGATGCTGCAGGGGACGTTTGCCGAAAGCTCGGGGGATGCTTCTGCGAGAGGAAATTCAATCTGTGTGAAGGGGAACGGGCTGCCGTAAAGCCAGGTAAAATTCCGGGCAATAAAACAAAGGTCCCGGTATACGCTGAACGGAATCAGCTCTTCCGGAGCATCGGGGTAGGTGAACTCCATCCCCGTTACCGCGCCATCCGTCGTCCTCAGCGATGCCAGCTCGAACAAAGCTGGGCCATAGTCAGTTGTACTTGCAACATCTACCCATGCCTCAATGGTGGGCGCAGTAGCCAAGGCCAGTCCTCGGACCCCGAAGGAGCCCAGTGAGTAGGCACGCGCGGCCCGCACCCAGAGATCAACACGGTCTTCTGTGAGACCGACGAACTGAAGCTGGAAGGCCAGCTCCTTCCTGGCAGGAATAGTACCTCCCGGGCGGTTGACCGCGTCAGGGTCTATTTCCGCATTCGCCAGCGCAGTCCGCCAATCCAGGTCCGCTTCCTCAAGCAGTCCACGCAGTATGTGAACACTGAAGTTTGGCACCCGCAGGTTCTGATAGGTTCCGCCTTTCACCTTTGCTCCGCTCTGCCGCAGGCATAGCGGGGCGCCTCAGAAGGTCCAGGACCAGTTCGGGGATGCATCGCACTCCTCTTCTTTGTGGAGGGACGGGCTCCTGCTCGAAAGCGCCTCGGCAAATCCGAGTATCAGAAGGCTCGTGAAGTCACGTTGGTAGCTTTGCATCCCCGGGGGATCCCCGAGGCACAAACAGGGACATTTGGCGCAGTTTCCCATCCACTTGGCGTTGCTTGTCATGCCGCTCCAGCGCTGCAGGCTCCTAACGTTGAAGCTGAACAAGGCTCCACAATGGAGCCGAAACAACGCAAAAAGGAGAGGGAACGAGATGACACGCGAAGAAGCCTTCACACTTTGCCCTTCCGACTCCTACGTGGAGATCTACGGAAGCCAGTGGCTCATCGTTCCGTTTGCACCGGTCGCGCAGCCGCAGTTCTTTGTCTGCACCCCGGGCCAACGCAACGCCCCAGCACGGTAATTGCCCCTTGATTGGCAGCTGCGGCCGCAAGGTCTATGGAGATTCTTCATCTTGTGATTGAGTGAAGCATGGCTGCCCGGATTGAGGATTATGCGCTGCTTTCGGATCTCCACACCGGACCACTTGTTTCCCGGCAGGGCAGCGTGGACTGGCTCTGCTTCCCCCGTTTTGACTCGCCCTCTGTCTTTGCCTCCCTGCTCGGGCATGAAGAGCATGGCAGGTGGCTGCTAGCCCCGAGCCCCGCTGACGCCGTCGTGGTGGATCGTCACTATATGGACTCCACGTTCGTTCTTCAAACAACGTGGCAGACCAATTCGGGCAAGGTCCTGGTGACGGACTTTATGCCGGTAGGGGGCGCCCAGCCATCACTGGTCCGGCGGGTCACCGGACTCAGCGGGACAGTCCCCATGCGTCACGAGATAAGGATTCGGCCCCAGTACGCCACCGTCCTGCCTTGGGTGAGCAGGATCCGCGACAGCATCTACCCCGGTGCGGAAATACTTCTCGCCATGTCCGGTCCGGACGCTCTTTCTTTGCGGGGCACCCCTCTTCCGCAGGCCGAAGACCACCGGCACGCGGGGGAGTTCACGGTTCAGCAGGGACGGAATGTGGAGTTCCACCTGACATGGTTCCCTTCCTACCAGGACGTGCCGCCAGCCATTAACATCGACGCAGCCCTGGACGACGCCATCCACTACTGGACCACGTGGGCGGGCAATTGCCGCTACGAGGGGCCCTATCAGCGTGCGGTCAAACGTTCACTGCTGGTCCTGCGTGCCCTAACCCACTATGAGACGGGCGGCATTGTCGCTGCTCCCACCACCTCCCTGCCAGAGGAGTTTGGCGGACCCCGCAACTGGGACTACCGCTACTGTTGGCTGCGCGACGCATCGTTGACACTCGAAGCCATGTTGACGCACGGCTACGAATCCGAGGCCCTTAAGTGGCGCAGCTGGCTCCTGCGTGCGCTCGCCGGCGATCCGGAAGATCTGCAAATAATGTACGGCGTAGGGGGCGAACGCGACCTCACGGAAAAGGAACTCCCGCACCTGTCTGGCTATCAGGACGCCAAGCCCGTTCGAATCGGAAACGCAGCCGTCTTCCAGCATCAGGCAGACGTTGTGGGGGAGGTCATGGTGGTACTTGAGAGGCTCCGTCTCGCCGGGGGCAAGGAGGACCATTTCTCCTGGGCCCTGCAGCGCGCCCTGCTTGGATCAGTGGACAAACACTTCGAAGACAAAGACCTGGGGTTGTGGGAGATGCGGGGCGCACCGCAGTATTTCACCCACTCCCGGGTCATGATGTGGGCTGCCTATGACAGCGGAGTCCGGGCTGTGCGCGACCACGGACTGCCCGGGCCGCTCGACCACTGGGAGCGGCATCGGGATCGGCTGGCCGCAGAGATAGAGGATCTTGGATTCAACCAAAGCCTTAACTCCTTCACCCAGACATACGGCGGTGAGCAGACGGACGCGGCCCTGCTGGTCCTGCCGCAGGTCGGCTTCCTCGCCTACGACGATGAGCGGATGCTGGGAACCGTCGCCCAGCTGGAGAAGGAGCTACTCACTCCTGAAGGGCTGCTGATGCGCTACCGCACTGAGACCGGCGTCGACGGGTTGGCGCCGGGGGAGCATCCCTTCCTTGCCTGCTCCTTCTGGCTGGTGGAACAGTACGCACGCTCAGGCAGGCGGGAAGACGCGACGCATCTCATGGGCGCCCTGGTAGGACTTTCCAATGACCTCGGCCTGCTCAGCGAAGAATATTCCATGAACGAAAAACGGATGGCGGGAAACTTCCCACAAGCCTTCTCCCACCTTGCGCTGATACGGGCCGCAGACGCCATGCACAGCGCGGGCGGCTAAAACTTGGACCGTGCGTTGTTCTTGTATCGGGAAGCTTCTCTGTAGGCCGTCGGCGGCATCCCATTCCATCGTTTGAAGGCAATGGTGAAGCTCGTTGGGTCCGTGTAGCCCAGAGTGCGGGATATCCGTGCGACAGAGTGATCCGTCTTCGAGAGCAGATCGGCAGCGAGGTCACGCAGGGCCTTGTCCCGGAGCTGGGCAAAGTCGTCACCGGTGAGTTCGAGCTTGCGTTGCAGGGTGCGGGGGGAGACGCGAAGTGTTGCGGCCACATTTGCCAGTTTGCGGTTGAGTTCGGGGGCGGCCCTGATGGTCTTTATGACAGTGTCGGGCCAATCGCCGGTTGCCCGAAGGTTGTCAAGAATCTGGTGATCCGCTTTGAGCCATGCTTCGTGTTGGAAGGCGTTACCGAAGGGGAGCTCGTGTTCCGATGTTGCGGGAGCCCACCAGAGCCGCAATGCGTCGGATCCGCAGTCGATGGCGCAGGGGACGTAGGGGAAGACCTCGGGGGAGGCTTCTGCGAGGGGGAATTCGACACGGGTGAAGGGGAAAGGGCTGCCGTACATCCACGTGAAAGTTCGGGCAACGACGCAGAAATCGCGGTAGATGCTGAACGGGATGAGCTCTTCAGGGGTATCGGGGTAGGTGTACTCCATCCCAGTCACCGTGCCATCCGAAATCCGGAGAGGCGTAATTTCCATCAGGCCGGGGGCATAGTCTGTTGAGCTGCCAGCTTCTACCCAGGCCCCAATGGTCGGCGCGGTAGCCAGGGCCAAACCGCGAATACCGAAGGATCCCAGTGTGTAGGCCCGGGCGGCCTTCACCCAGAGATCGACACGATCTTTTGTGAGAGCGACGAACTGTAGTTGGAAGGCCAACTCCTTCTTCGCAGGAATAGTGCCTCCCGGGCGGTCAATCGCGTCGGGGTCGATTTCTGCGTTTCTGAGCGCAGTTTGCCAGTCAAGATCTGCGTCCTTCAACACTGCGCAGAGTCCGTGAACGCTGAAGTTAGGTAGCCGCAGATTCTGGTAAGAGCTTAGTTTCACTGCTGCCCCCTTTCACCGTTGACGAAGAGGCGCTCCAGCTTTCAGGGTCCCAGGGCGAGGAGTCGCAGCGGCCCAGCATGTGAAGCACGTCACCAGCTTTGCATCCCACGCCATGTATTCACAAGAGGCCCTGGCCTGACGCGATTTCCCATCTGTTTGGCATGTCTTGCCATGCCGCTTACCTCACCTACACACCTAACGTTGAAGCCTGAGCAAGGGCCGGCAGTGAAGCCGGCGCACTGATATCAAAGGAGATCCGGTGAGCTTATCCATCACCCAAAGACTTGAACCGGCCATCACTGCTGACGAATTCAAGGCGGCATTCCGCAACCATCCCGGTGGTGTCGCTGTCATCACTGCCGATGCGGGAAATGGGCCGGTCGGCCTGACAGCAACGTCTGTCATTTCGGCCAGTGCCGAACCCGCCATCCTGGCATTCTCGGTATCGGAATTTTCGTCCAGCACTCCGACCATTCTCGGCGCAGACACCGTCGTCGTGCATCTACTGAGCGCTGAACAAGTGGACATTGCCAAACTCTGCGCCACCAGCGGGATCGACCGCTTTGCTGACAGGTCTCTCTGGTCGCGCCTGGAGACGGGCGAGCCCTACTTCGTGCAGGCCCAGGTCTGGATCCGGGGCAGGATCATCAACACGATGGCCGCCGGGGGGTCGTCCATCGTGGCCGTCGAGGCGCTCCAGGCGTCACCGTTCCTGTCAGGTGACGCGGCACCCGCAGATCCGCTGGTCTACCACAACCGGCGCTGGCACGCCCTTGGGGATGCGTCCCAAATCTAAACCGTGACCCTTCCGGTCGTAAGAAATTCAACTAGTTCTACACCCAATTTCCATCTTCCCGAAAGGACGGCGATTATGAGCATCGCATCCAACGAAACTTCCACTGAGCATCCCGTCGATCGCGACTTTGTCGCCGATTACACAGTCGAGCGTGGCAACGGCCCGATGGTTGGAGGCGACAACACTTTCAAGGTCGCGATCTTCGGCGCGAACGTGTCCACGGGGCAGGGCGGCCTGAACTTCGCCGACAACACCATCAAGCTTGGCAACTGGGGTGAAGTTCAGCATCTCGCGCAGAAGGCGGACCGGTACGGGCTGGACGGATTCATTCCCATCGCGCGCTGGCAGGGGCTCGCGGGACCCGACCGGCCCTGGGGGCGTCAGTTCGAGACGTTCACCTGGGCAGCGGGACTGGCCGCGGTGACGCAGAACATCCAGATCATCGCCACATGCAACGTGCAGTTCATCAACCCTGTAATGGGCGCGAAGATGGTAACCACCATTGACCACATCAGCGGCGGCCGCATGGGCCTCAACGTAACAGCGGGTTACTTCAAGCCCGAATACGACATCTTCGGCGTGGAACTCCCCGAGCACGACGTGCGCTACGAGCTCGCCGACGAGTGGATTGAGATCGCCGAGCGCCTGTGGGCCAACGAGGAGCAAGAGTTCGACTTCGACGGCAAATTCTTCAATCTGAAGGGTGCGCAGGCGCACCCGAAGCCCGTGCAGTCCCCCCGCCCGATGGTGATGAGCGCCGGTTCAAGCCCCGCAGGGCAGGAGTTCGCATTCAAGCACGCAAACGTCCTGTTCGCATCAGTTGCCAGCGTCGAGCACAGCGGCGAGCTCACACCGAAAATCCGGCAGAAAGCCGACGCAGCCGGACGCGAGGACCTCGGCCTGTGGGCGGGCGCGCACATCATCGTCAAGGACACCGAGAAGGAAGCACGCGCCTACGCCGACTACGTGACTGAGAGCACCGACTGGGAGAGCGCGCTTCGCTATCGCGAGATCATCCGGAGCGGCACCCAGAGCTTCAATTGGGATGAATACAAGCAATCCGAGGACTACAAGCGTGACGAGTCGGTGAGGGCCTTTGGCCGCGCGGCACTCATGCCGATCACTGGTACCCCCGAGATGGTCGTCGAGGAGCTGCAGAAGTTGCAGGCCTCGGGCATCACGGGCATCTGCACCGGCCTCGTCGACTACGACGAGGGCCTCGACCGGCTGCACGAGCAGGTCTTCCCGCTGATGCGCGAGGCAGGCCTGCGCGCCTGACGACGAAGCGTCCATCCACGAAGGAGTGAACACAGATGACTTTTCCTGATCCCAAGAAATTCCAGCTCGTCGTCGCGGGACCGAACGAGTCCGGCGACGCCGACTTCCTCGAAGTCGGCCCGGCCGCCGAGTTCGACTTCCCCGGCGTGGCAGCCGGTGCCTTTTACTGGGCTGTAGACGGGGGCCACAGCAAAACGAACATCGGTGCCCCGCCAAGCAAGGTCGCCCTAGCTGGACCCAATGGATCCACCTTCGGTATCAGCAGCTTCCCTGCGCACTCTTCCGGGGAGGTGGACGCGGCGCTGGACGAAAGCATGAGCGCCACCGATGACGACGGCGACGCCGGGATGCACGCGAGCGACACCATCGACTACGAGGTGGTCATCTCGGGCAAGGTGGACCTCGTACTCCCCGGTGGGAAGAAGCGCACGCTGGTTCCGGGAGACCTGCTGGTCATGGCCGGCGTGCCCCATGCCTGGAAGAACCCGTACGACGAGGACTGCGTCTACGTCGTGGTCACGGTCGGTTTCAACACCCCTGAGGTCGCGTCATGAGCCTGACCTCACCGGGCAAGGCGCTGCGTGCAGTCTTCGACAGTCCCGAGACGGCGCTGGTGCCGTTCGGTGCCTTGCCGCTCCATGCGCAGATGGCGCAGCACGCCGGCTTCGACGCCTTCCAGCTCTCCGGCGGCATGTCGGCCTGGTGGCAAGGTGTCTCCGACACGGGATGGCTCACCCTGACCGAGGTGGTTGAGCATGCGAAGCGCACCGCCCGCGCCGCTGACATTCCCATCTATTGCGACGCCGATACGGGCTTTGGCGCGCCGATCAACGTTCAGCGCACAGTGTCTGAGTTCATTGACGCGGGCGTCGCCGGAATCCACATTGAGGATCAGCGGGAGCCCAAGAAATCGGGTGGTGTCGCCGGGATCGAATTGGTGTCGGACGCCGAGGCTATCGGACGACTGAACGCCGCCGTCGATGCCCGGGACAAGTTGGACAGCGACTTCGTTATCGTTGCCCGTACCGACGGCTACGGTGCCGCCGGCGGCGGCGTGGACGAGGCGATCCGCCGCGCCCAGCTCTACAAAGCCGAGACCGGCGCGGACGTCATCTTCTACGAGGGATTCCATACCTGGGAGCAGGCCGAAGTCGCACTGAAGGAGACACCCGGGCCAGCCTACGCCGTCGGGGTTCCGCTGATCGGACGCAAGACGGTGGCCGAGATGACAACGATCGGCCAGGCGATTCAGCCTGTGGCGTTCGTGCTTCCCGGGGTCAAAGAGGTTTGGCGCTTGCTGATGCAGGTCAAGGAATCAGGCGAGGCCACGCCGATCGGCGAGTACATCGACCACTTGAACGATGGCCCCGACAGCATCGGCTGGGGAGCCATGTTCGGCCGTCCTTTAACCGACTATGTGCGTGAAACCGAGGACAGGTTCCTCCCGCAGGAATCGCGCCGCAACTATGACAACAACGTCCACGTTGGAGAGAGCTACTAATGAATGAGGAGAAACTGATGATGAAAGACAAAGCCGGACTCGTCACCGGCGCAGGCTCGGGTATAGGCCGGGCAGGTGCCCTGGCGTTCGCGAAGAACGGCGCGCGCGTGGTGGTGTCCGATATCGATGAGGCAGCCGGGCGCGAAACGGTGGAGATCATCGAAGCATCTGGTGGGAAGGCTGTCTTCTTCCAGTGCGATGTCAGCGACGAGGAGCAGGTCAAGGCCCTTGTCGATGCGACGGTGTCGAACTTTGGGCAGCTGGACTTCGCTTTTAACAATGCCGGGATGAACGGTGTCTTCGCACCCATCGGGGAGACCGACAGCGCGACCTGGGACCGGGTCATGAAGGTGAACCTGTACAGCACCTTCTACTGCCTGAAGCACGAAGTCAACGCCATGCTGAAGACCGGAGGCGGTGCGATTGTCAACACTGCTTCTGCTGCGGGCCTGATCGGTATCGCCAACAACGCCCCGTACACCGCCTCGAAATTCGGCGTTGTCGGGATTACGAGGAACGCGGCGATAGACTACGGCCCCCTGGGCATCCGTATCAACGCCCTCACACCGGGATCGACGACGAGCCCCATGATGAAGAACGCTTTCGAGCAGAACCCGCCGGAATTCCGGGAAAGGATTCTGTCGGCGATTCCGATGCGCGGGCTGGCCGAACCCGAGGATCAGGCAGATGCCGTTGTGTGGCTGTGCTCTGACCAGGCCCGCATGGTTACCGGAATCTCCCTGGCGGTCGACGGCGGCTGGTTGGCCGGAAAGTAAGTGGCTACGCCATCCGGATTAGAAGAAATGGAGCAACTGAAAAATGACCGATCTTGATTTCAAAGGCCGGGTGGCAATCGTCACGGGCGCAGGACAGGGAATGGGCCGCGAGCACGCGAAGATGCTCGCCTCCCGCGGGGCGCGGGTGGTCGTCAACGACGTCAACGCAGCGAACGCGGCCGAGGCCGTCGCCGAAATAACCAACTCGGGCGGCACCGCAGTGGTAGACAGCCATAACGTCGTCACTGAGGCGCCTGAGATTGTCCAGACCGCACTCGACTCCTTTGGGCAGCTCGACATTGTCGTCAACAATGCCGGGATTAACGCCTTCGGCCGCTTCTGGGAGATGGAATCCGATACGTGGTGGCGGATCTTCGACGTGGCCGTCAAAGGCGTCGTCGGAGTTTCGCGGGCAGCCATGCCGCACCTCATTGCCTCGGGCAGTGGCCGGCTTATCAACATCTCGTCGAACGGGGTCATGGGTGTGCCGACGGATTCGGCCTACAACGCCGCCAAGGCCGCCATCTGGGGACTCGGTATCACCCTCGCGGCCGAGGCCCGCGAGGTGGGAGTTCAAGTCACCACGCTGATGCCGGTGGCCTTGACGCCGATGACCGAGGACGCCTTCCCGAACCCCGTCATCAAGGACGCTATGCGCACGACTGTTCCGGCAAGCTCGGTGTCTGCCTTCGTAACGTGGCTGGCACACCAGGACACAACAGTTTTCGGGGAAACGTTTGAAATTGCCGGAGTCGCAGCCGGTCGCGTCGCGATTGCCGGCATGCCTCGCATGAGGGTCGAATCACCCACCCCCGAGAGCTGGGCCGACAGCGGAGAGACGCTCATGAAGGACGGCGAGCTGCGGGCATTCCGCAACGCGAGCGAGTCGTTCCGTGACCAGATGGTGTACTTGGCGCCGGAACTGGACGATGTCCTCCCCGCCAACGCGGCAGACGTCTCGAGGTGACCGCGGCGCTGCATAACCGTCTCGTACCGGCAAATGTCACGGCCAAAACTGGCTCTCAACTCAAAACAAGGATTCTCATGAAGATCGGCATTCTAGGAGCAGGATCGATAGGCGCGACACTCGCCCGCAAACTGAGCGGCGCCGGCCACGATGTTAAGGTTGCGAATTCCCGCGGCCCTGAAACCATCAGTTCCGACATTGTGGCATCAGGTGCACGACCAGTAGAGGCAAGCCATGCCGTCACTGACATCGATGTCCTCATCACGTCCATGCCGCTCAGTCGGATGCCCGAGGTCAAGTCCCTCATCGTCGGCCTGCCAGCCAACACCGTCATTATCGATACGTCCAACTACTACCCCCTGCGGGATGGGCGGGTGGAAGCCCTGGAAGCCGGGAAGGTCGAAAGCGTCTGGATTACCGAGCAGCTCGGGCGCCCGGTTGCCAAGGCCTGGAACGCCATCACGGCTGGATCCTTCGAAGCCTATGGAAGAGAAGATGGTGATCCAGCCCGGATCGCCATCCCCGTGGCCGCGGACCGCGATCGCGACAAAGCGGTAGCGATGGCCCTCGTCGAAGACACCGGGTTTGACGCTGTCGACGCAGGGTCCCTGGCGGACTCCTGGCGCCAGCAGCCCGGAGCGCCCAGCTATTGCACCGACTTTACGCGCCAGCAGTTGCCCGGGGCCCTGGCTGCCGCCGATAAGGTCCGGCTCCCGCAGCGACGGGACATCGCGCTGGCCGCCATCACAGAACGGTTCCCGGACTATTCGGAAGTCACCGCCGACTACCTTGTCCGGCTGCATCGGGCCATCTACAGCTGAACCCGTGACAATTCACCGTCGGCCGCAGGCCAAGGAGCAGAAGTGAACCGCCAGGAAGATGTAGTCATCTTGGGAGCTGCCCGGACTCCCCAAGGCAGGTTGATGGGCCAACTCGCCACGGTTTCCGCCGTCGAACTGGGCGGCATTGCAATCGCTGCCGCTTTGGACAGGGCAGGTATCAATGCTGATGCTGTTGACGCCGTTGTCATGGGCCAGGTGATCCAGGCAGGGGCCGGCCAGAACCCTGCGCGGCAGGCAGCTGTAGCCGGGGGGATCCCACTCAGTGCCCACGCTGTCACCGTTAATAAGGTGTGCCTGTCCGGGCTGAGCGCGATCATCGAAGCCAGCCGGCTGCTCCAGCTGGGAGAAGCCGAAGTGGTCATCGCCGGCGGACAGGAATCAATGAGCAATGCCCCGCATCTGCTTCCCGGTTCCCGCGCCGGGCACTTGTACGGGGATGCCGTGCTGACAGACGCCCTTGCCCGCGACGGACTCACCGATGCCTTCGACCACGAGTCAATGGGCCTCAACACTGATCGTGCCAACGACCTGCTCGGCATCGGGCGGGCCGAGCAGGACAACGCCGCTGCAGACTCCCACCGGCGGGCAGCAGCTGCCCAAGACGCAGGGTACTTCGATACGGAAATAGTTCCGGTCAAAGTGCCTCGCCGCCGGGGAGCGCCTGAACTGGCAGCCAGCGACGAGGGTGTCCGGCCGGACAGCAACGAGGAGTCCCTCAGCAAACTCCGGCCGGCGTTTTCCCCGACGGGTACCGTGACCGCAGGCAACGCCTCGCCGCTCACGGATGGCGCTGCCGCCGTCGTCCTGACCACGCGCGGCTATGCGGAAGCCCACGGTTTAGACGTCGTGGCGGTACTTGCGGCCCACGGCCAGATCGCCGGCCCGGACACATCCCTACCGGACAAACCGGCCCAGGCCATTGCTAAGGCCCTCGGAGTCGCAGGTTGGACGGCGGGGGAGTTGGACTTCGTGGAGATCAACGAAGCGTTCGCCTCCGTGGCGCTCCACTCGGCGGCGCAGCTCGGAATCCGGATGGAAAGGGTCAACGTCAACGGCGGTGCCATCGCTCTCGGACACCCCATCGGCGCCTCGGGGGCACGCGTCGTCGTCTCGGCTGTGTATGAACTCCAGCGCCGCGGAGGGGGCAAGGCGGCGGTGGCCCTGTGTGGTGGGGGCGGGCAGGGCGAGGCACTGCTCCTGTCGTTGGGCTGACAGATGACGGGAGTATTTGAGCCCATGAAGGGGGCGGCGCCGAGCAACGGCAGTCCGTCGGAGTGGGCCTCCGAACTGGAGCAACTGCGTGTCCTTGTTGCGAAGCAGGATTTGAACGAGAACATGATCCGCTATTGCCGGGGCGTGGACCGCAAGGACCTTGACCTGATGAAGTCCACCTACTGGCCTGAGGCGACTGAGGATCATGGCATGTTCGTGGGCCTGTCCCATGACTTCTGCGACTGGGTGTATTCCCTGCGCCGGGAGTCCGCCCACAAGGCCAGCCACTACGTGACCAACATACTCATTGATCTGATCGGCAACCAGGCAAAGCGTGAAACGGCCTTTATCTACCTGGCCCTGCCGGCCGACGGCGGCCCTACCGATCTGCTGTTTGGCCGTTACCGGGACCTGTGCGAGCGGCGCGAGGGGGAGTGGAAGGTGCTCGCGAGGACTTGCGTCTGGGACGGGGCGCAACGACTCGCCCCGGAAGCGGACGTCGCCGAGCTGTTCGGCATCCCGCCCACGTCCAACTTCGGTGACCGCTATCCGCGCGACCCGACCTATGCCACGGATTGGGGAAAAGCATCCCCGGTCCAGACTACGAATGCAAAGGAGCATCTCCATGACTAGCGATCAAATCCTCGCTGGAAAGCACGTCCTCATTACCGGCGCCGGCCGCGGCCTCGGCGAGGCGTATGCACGCGCGGCCGCAGCGGAAGGCGCCCGCGTGGTCGTTTCCGACATTAACGCCGAGAGCGCCGAGGCAGTGGCCGAGTCAATTAACCGCGAGGGCGGCGAAGCATTAGCCGTCGCCGCGGACGTCACCGATTGGGACAGTTGCGAGCGGCTGGTCGCTGCTGCCGTGGAACGCTTCGGGAAGCTGGACGGCCTGGTCAACAACGCCGGCTACTTGGAGACGGTGACTGCCGGGCAGGAGACCCAGGAGCACATTCGCCGCCACGTCGACATCAACGTCTGTGGTACCTACTTCATGTCAGTCCACGGCCTCGCCGCCATGGAGGGGCGGGGATCGATCGTCAACGTGACCTCGGGCGCGGTTGCGGGTCTCCGGATGATGAGCGCCTATGCCGCAGCCAAGGCAGCGATCGCCTCCTTGACCTTCGCCTGGGCTACCGAGTTCGGCGCCGAAGGGGGAGACATCCGGGTCAATGCCATGGCGCCCCACGCCGACACACCGATGATGACGGCAGGGACCGAGGCGTACACGAAGTTCTTCGGTGGCAACCCCGTCGCGCCGCCACCTTCCACAAACGCTCCAGTGGTGCTGTATCTCCTGTCCGACCTCAGCAAGGGAGTGAACGGCCAGGTGGTCCGCTTTGCCAACGGGCATGACCTGATGCTGTTGTCGCACCCCGCCATCGTCGACTCCGCCCTCACCCGCGAGACATGGACGCCCCTTGATGTCAGTGCGGCGTTTGATGACGTGCTGCGGGCCAGGATGCAGCCGTGCGGCCAACTGACGTACATGGACTCCCGAATCACGGAGCCCGAGCTGACGGAGTTTGCAGGAGTCAGCCAGTGAACCAGCGGCACGAACCCGCGAAGCGCAACGTCGACGTTCTGATCATTGGAGCCGGTCCGGTCGGGCTTTCGGCGGCGATCCTCCTGGGACGGTTCGGCGTCGACACACTCGTGGTCGAGCGACGGACCGAGCGGTCGCGCCACCCGAGGTCCCGGGCCGTCAGTTGCCGCACCATGGAGGTGTTTCGAGAACTCGGCGTCACCGAAGAAGTGCGTGCAGCGGCGCTTCCGGGCGGACCGCGCCGCCTGCTCGGGAGCGATGCGGTATCGCCATGGCGTTCAGTCGTCACCAGCGACGCGCATGCGGATGGGCCCTCGGATACCAGGCTCGGTCCGGAGACGCTGGACGTCGTTCTGTGCTCCCAGGACGCGCTTGAGCCCATTCTCGTTGACGCGGCGCAGGCCGAGGACACCGTCACGATCGACTTCGGAAGCACGGTATCGACGGTGAACGACACAGGGGCAGAGGTCCTCGTGTCCATCACCAGTGACAAGGGCCAGGAAGTTGTCGCCGCAAAGTATGTGATCGCGGCCGACGGCGCCGCCAGCCAGGTGCGCACCGCCTTGGGGATCGGGACCACCGGGGATCAGGACCTGCAGACGGCGGTCAGCGTCCTGTTCCGTTCGCCTGTTATCCAGCGGCGCACGGGCGATCCGTCCAGCTTTATCTATCTGGATAATCCGGACACGATCGGGGCTGTCGTGATCGCTCCCGTGGACGCGACCGACCGTGTGGCGATGCTGGGCCGCCCCTTGGTCATGGACAGGATGCCTTTCGAGGACATTGATTGGACGACGGAGATACGCGACGCAATCGGCGATCCTGACGAGTCGGTGGAAGTGATGGACGCCCGCACCTGGACCGTGGGCGCCTGGGTCGCCGACCGCTACCAGTCCGGCCGGATCCTGCTCGCCGGAGACGCGGTGCACGTCATGCCTCCTTACGGCGGGTTCAACCAAAACACCGGCATTCAGGACGTCCACAACGTCGCTTGGAAGCTTGCAGCGGTCCTCAAGGGATGGGCGGATCCTGCCCTCCTGGATACCTACGAAGTGGAGCGACGGCCCGTGGCGGTGTTCAACATGGCCGAAGCTGTCCGCAACTTCCGGTCCATTGTGGGCAACGCCGAGGAAGGCCCGCGCTCCTTCCGGCCGGAGAACTTTGTGCACCCCGGCCTGGACATCGGATTCCGCTACGACCGTGGAGCAGTTGCCGGAGCCACATCGCCGGATTCCGGCTGGCCGGTAGGAACCTTCACTCCCACGGCTGCCGTGGGTGAACGCGCACCGCATGTCTGGCTCAACGCTGAGGGCACTGTCTCAACGCTGGACTTGTTCGGACGTGAACTGACCATCCTCGCGCGCTCCGGCTCGGAACCTGCACTGGAGGCAGCCCAGCGCGCAGATAGCCTCGGCATTCCACACCGCTCGGTGACGTTCGGGCACTTGGGGGATTTCGTTGGTGCCGAGGCCGAGTGGGCTGCTGCTTACCGGGTTATCGGGGACGAGGCCATCCTTGTTCGGCCGGACGGCCACGTCCTTGCCCGCCTGGACGGCAATGAGCCCGGCGCCGTGGACCGCGCCCTTCTTGCTTACGCGGGCCGGAGCGCAGCTCCATGATTCCGGCGGAACTCGACCTGCCGCCGCCGGTAAATAGGTGACACGGCCCGAACACATCGCTATTCCCGGCGCTAATTTCTATCTTTACTATTGAGAATTTGCGCTATTTGTACATAGGGTTCATATTACGATAGTTTGGCCGGCGGCCGGACAAGTCGTGATGCAGCCGCAACTCATTGCCCAATCACAGAAATAAGGAGATTCACGATGGCGTGGATAACGTTTGATGACTACAAGGACAAGTACCAGCACATCAAACTGGAACGTGACGAAGACGGCATCCTGCTGGTCACGTTCCACACGGATGGCAGCGACGTGGTCTGGGGTGTAGGAGTCCATGACAACGTTTCATCGCTCTGGGATGACATCAGCAGGGACCGGGGAAACCGGGTTGTCATCATCACCGGGGCGGGCGACACCTTCATCGACAAGGAAGCCCCGATTGACAACAAGAACTGGGTCACGCCCGAAATCTGGCTCGGCCTCCATCACGACGCCAAGCGCCTTGTGCTCGGCCACCTCGACATCGAAGTTCCGATGATCGCGGCAGTGAACGGTCCCGCAAGGTATCACAACGAGCAGGCGCTGCTCTGCGACATCGTCATCGCTTCCGAGGATGCCGTTTTCGCCGATCATGCACACTTCTCCCAGGGGAACATTCCGGGCGACGGGATGCAGATTATCTGGCCGCTGGTTATTGGTTTGAACCGCGGCCGGTACTTCCACCTCACCGGACAGGAGATCACCGCGCAGCAGGCCTACGAATGGGGTGCTGTGAACGAGGTGGTGCCCAAGGATCAGGTAGTTGCCAGGGCATACGAACTCGCGCGGATGCTGGCTGCGAAGCCTACGCTGACGCTGCGTTCCACCCGGATGCTTATGGTGAACGAGCTCAAGAAGACCATGAATGACGCGGTCAGCCACGGAATGATGACCGAAGGTCTTGTTGCAATGGGCGAAGGCTGGAATCCGACTCCGCTCACCGGACCGGAACTCGCTGCAGGGGTCAAGACTCCCGCCTGACGCAAACGAAAGCGCCGACGACTTGAGATGTCGTCGGCGCTTTCTGCTCTGGTTAAACTGCGCTGACCAAGGGCGTTGGATGTTCGCCACGCGAATCGCTGTAAACGACGAAACCGTTCCTGGCACGAACCAAAGCCCGGCCAGGAACGGTTGCGTCTGGAAGATCTGTCAGGAATAACCGAAATGGCGGGCCCGGCGGGCCCACTCTGCCGCATCGATTGCTTCCATGATGGGCAGGTAAGCGCCGCCTTCTGCTTCACCCTCGAGCAACTCACCACGCGCCAGGAGGGACAGATTCTCGCGGAAGCCTGCCACGGCCCCGTTCACGGTGTTGATGACCAGCAGCATCTTCACACCGGCGTCTTCGAGTTCCTGGCGCTCCTCCAGGGTTGGATTCTTCACGGTCACCATGACGTACTTGCCAGGGACGACTGCCGAGAGCTTGGGCAAGTCGAGAAGGGGGTAGCCGCACGGATAGAGCATGTCTGCGCCGGCGGCAGAATAGGCGGCCATGCGCTCAGCGAGATTGTCGAAGCCAAAGCGGCTGGCATCCGAGCGGGCAACGATCACCGTGTCCGGGGACGTCCGGGCTTCCACGCAGGCACGGATGATGTTGCTCATCTCATCGACGCTGCGAAGTTTGAGTTGCGGCTTCCAGCGCTCTCCGCCGTCTTTGGGTGTCCAAAAGTGCTTCGTTGCGGGCACCATGTCTTCGACCAGCAGGGCTGCGACGCCGGCTTGCTCGGCAAGTTGGACGCCGCGGAATGCTTGGAGAGGTGATCCTCCTGCATCATCGAAGTCGAGAATGAGTGGCAGATCGGTGATTGCCGTGATGCGCCTGCCGGCCTCGATGAGTTCTCCCTGGGAAATAAAGCCGTTATCCGGCACCCCGTAGTGGAAGTTGGAGTAGGTGCCGCCGGCGATGAGCACGACGTCGAAGCCGGCTTGCTCAATCATTTTCGCCGAGAGTGCATCGTAGGCACCCGGCGCGATGATCATCTTGGAGTCCGCAAGCAGTTCCCGGAGTCTTTGGGCGGGTTTCATGGGCTTTCCCTTCTTTTCGTCGGAGTTTATGGCTACGACGGAAAGAGTTTTCGCGGAACGTAGCAGTGTTACTATCGTATCACGGTAACTATATTCACTATTTGAAAAGTGGCCGACAAGGGAGTCAGCATCGTGTTGCTTTCTCCTCATCAGTACGACCTAAAGGATGACCATGCAACAGACCAAGCCCCAAGACGCAGTAAGCAACAACGTCAGTGAGCCAAGCGTTCACGTCAGCAACTCGGGGGGAGTTCGCGTCATAACGATCACCCGTCCGCACAAGCGCAACGCGATTGACCGTCCCACTGCCCTGGCGCTTGCGGCCGCGTTCGATGAATTTGATGCCGATGATTCTGCAAGTATCGCCATCCTCACCGGCGCTGGCGGATATTTCTCCGCCGGCGCCGACCTCGCGTCGGTTGCAGCGGGGGATGTCCCGGTCATCGAGGGACGCGGGTTCGCCGGCATCACCCGCCGGACGCCGGTGAAACCTGTCATTGCCGCCGTCGAAGGCTATGCCTACGCAGGGGGCTTTGAGCTTGCCCTTGCATGCGACTTGATCGTCGCCAGCTCAACGGCGTCGTTTGCCCTGCCGGAGGTAAAACGGGGACTCATCGCAGCCGGCGGCGGGCTGCTCCGCTTGCCGGACCGTATGCCCTATCACATCGCCATGGAGCTGGCGCTGCTGGGGGAGCCAATCACTGCGGCACGCCTCGCCGAGCTCGGCCTCATCAACAGGCTGACGGCCCCGGGCAAAGCGCTCGATACCGCGCTCGAACTCGCCGGGAAAATCCAGCTCAACGGACCCGTTGCCATGAAGACCGCCAAGCGCATCATCTCGGAGTCGCGCTATGCGGCGACCGAGGCGCGTTTCGCTGCCCAGGAAGAAATCGTTTCACCGTTACGAAGCGGACCGGAAGCACGTGAGGGTGCGTTGGCTTTTGTGGAACGGCGCGACCCGGCCTGGGTCATCGCTGCACATGCAACGCGGGCCCCTGAAGCACCGTAATCAGGATTCTGGCATGGCTTCCTACGTCATTGGCGTCCTATGCCGTGTCGCTCAAGGTCCGCCCGCTCTTAGCGTTATCTCAGAACAAACGTCGGATGATCACTGACCTCAACGGACACCCGGTGGGCTTCCCGAACTTCTACGGGATGCCCGTAGCTCCCGGACGGCCCGACCGCATCGCCGCGGACGACGCCCCGACAGCCGCGGACCACGGATCAGTATAAAAACATGAAAGGCCAAGGCAACGATGCCCGAAAACCACCAGAAATTGCACTTTGGACCGGCGCGTACAGAACTGCACGTAGGCGTTGATCTCGAGCGGATGCGCCGTGAGCGCGCTGACCGTATGCGGGCACTGATGCGTTCGAAGGGTATACCGGCCCTGTTGCTCACGGGCGCGGACAACGTACGTTATCTGACCGGTTTTTGGTGGGGGGAATTCTCGCTCCAGGTCGGCTACGCACTGTTCTTCGCAGACGACGAACCAATTGTGTTCGCACCGGCGGGATCCCTCCAGCAGATGCCCGACCAGGCGCCCTGGATCAAGCACTGGCGCCCAGCCATCTCCTGGCTTGGCGGTGTGGCGCCCAGTTCTGCCATTGCCGAACTGTCAGCTGTTTTTGCGGCACAGATTCGCGATGAGCTTGCCGCACGTTCCCTCGCGGGCGAACGGCTGGCTGTCAGCGAGATTGATGAGCCAGGTATGAATGCTTTGGCCGATGCGGGAATTGAGACGATCCCGGGGCTCCCGCTGATGCTCGAATGCTCAACGATCAAGACGGCCGATGAAATCTCCTGTATTTCGATGGCGGCGAGCCTGAGTACTGCAGGGTTCGAGGCGACGCGGGCCGCATTGCGGCCCGGAACCAAGCAGGCCCAGATTGCCTTGATGGCCCGTCGCGCCATCGAAGATGCCGGCGCGGAAGTGGGAGCGGCCCGGCTGCTTTCAGGACCACTGTCATTCCCCCGGGGATCAGCGGCGGAGACCGCATCGTTGAGCATGGCGATCTCGCGTACCTGCTCACCTGCGGAACTTCCTACATGGGGTACACGGCGTGCCTATACCGCCAGTACGTCGTCGGACGTGCTCCAACCTCAGCCGAGCGCTCCTCCTACACAAAGCTGACGGACCGTCTGGATCTGGCGATGTCGCTCATGAAACCAGGCGCCAGCACAGCTGACGTGGCCGCCGTCCTTGCACCCGCGGAAGACCTCGGCTTTCCGTCCGAGGCGGAATGCTTCAGCATCGAACTCGGGCACGGCATCGGACTCGTTAACGCAGGATCGCGGGCAATCCACTACAACCCTCCGACTATCACCCGTTCGTGGTCGCTTGCCCATCCTGAGGAGATCAAAGAAGGCATGGTCATTGCCATCGAAGGGATCGAAGGGGAGCACCGGGTCGGAGGTGTACGTCTCGAGAACCTCGTCGTGGTCACGGCCAATGGCGCCGAATTGCTTGACCACTACCCGCGCCTCGACATGGTCCAAACCGCCGGGTGAGCATCCCAGCCGATGCGAAAGCAACACAGCGAAGGTTGCCATGAACCTCATAGTTGAAAAGCACGTCCCTATCGCAATGCGCGACGGCGTTACTCTCTCCGGAGATGTGTATCGGCCAAGTGAGGGGGAACCCCGCTCCACAGTGCTGATACGGACGCCTTATTGCAAAGATGACCCAGCGCATGCCAACACGTGGATTAATGTCCTGCGCGCCGTGGAATGCGGATGGGTGGTGGTGGTTCAGGACGTACGGGGCCGCTTCCGAAGCGAGGGCCGGTTCGTACCTTTTGTGAATGAAGCCGATGATGGTGTCGACACTATCCAGTGGGTGCGCGAACAGCCCTGGTCTGACGGCAACGTGGGTATGGCCGGCGGTTCGTATGTTGGTATCAGCCAATGGTTGGCGGCAGCGAGGAATCCTGAAGGCCTCATTGGTATTGTCCCGGCTGTGACCGCCGACGACGTCCATTCCGGCTGGCTTTATGAGGACGACAACGTGGTGCTGGGATTCCTTGCACACTGGGTATCGATTCTCCTGGCCAGCAGTGGAATGGATGAGGAAAGCCGACCGCGGATCACAGCCCTGGAGCGGAATGTCGCAGAGGGGCGCATCCGCACCTTCCGTCAGCTGGTCGAGGAAGCAGGGGAATTCGCGCCCTATCTGCAGGACTGGCGGGATCGCAGCCGTTCCCTGGTCGATCCAGAGTTGGCTGGGCGGGTTAAAGTGCCTGCCTTCGTCATCGGAGGCTGGTTCGACATTTTCCTTCCAGGAACGGTTGCCAGTTTTGTTCGGCGGGAGTCCGCCGGCACGAGGAATGCCCATGATCGCCTGTTGGTCGGGCCCTGGGCGCATGGGCTTATGGGTGGCTGGTTCCCGGCCCGCTCGTTCGGGCCGGCATCCTCCTTCGACAGCCTCGACCCGACGTCGCTCCAGCTCGGTTGGCTGGAGGAAGTGCGTGATGGTCTCAACCAACCGGACTATCCCGTAAGGGTGTTCGCCATGGGGGCCGATGAATGGCGATGCTTTTCAAGCTGGCCACCTGAAGGCGCCGGTCGAGTGCAACTTCGACTGCGCCCCAGCACCATCGAGCGCCCCACGGCCAGTATGGATGACCTGACGGTGTCGTTATTGGATTCCCCCGTCCCCACGATTGGCGGGCGGACATTTTTCCCCGGCTACAAAGTGGGTGCAAACTCAGGTCCGCGCTTGTTGGAGGCATTGCGTGCCCGTCATGACGTGCACGCCTTCGCTTCGGAGCCACTGGCCGGCGATATCGAAATCCTGGGCACGGTTACGTGCCGGCTCAAGGTGACCGCAGCTGGCCCGACGCCGGTCGTCGTCAAGCTGGCAACGCTCGACAGTACTGGTACTCCTGAGTTGCTGTGCGAGGGATCGTCATACAGCAGGACGGGCGCTGAAAACGCGGAGTCAATCAGCGTGGATCTTGGTTCCACTGCGGTCCGGGTGGCGAAAGGCATGCGTTTGTGCGCCTACGTTGCCACATCGGATTTCCCCCGCTTGGAGGACGGGACCCGGACATCCTTGAACGTTTGTGCAGACGAGGGGCCGGTACTGGAACTTGACGTACTACGCCTGGGTTGAGTTGCCTTCTTCATTATCCAGGCGGCGGGCTTCCATCAGGGCATCGAGGCACCTCTGGAAGTACTCCTCGTTGGTAAAGCGATGAAGCGGGACCGTTATAGACAAGGCGGTGCGGGGGCGCTGTGATCCTTCGAAGATTGGAACTGCCATGCCGCAGACGCCCAGGACGTATTCCTGGTGGTCCAGTGCGTAACCACGCGATCTGGTCAACTCAAGATCGGCCAGAAATTCCGGGAGGGTGGTGATCGTGTGCTCGGTTCGTCGTCCGAGTTCACCGTCCACGGACCGGACCCGTTCCAGTTGAGATTCCGGACCGAAAGCGAGGAGGGCCTTCCCGGAAGCGCGTGCATGAATGTCGCCGGAAACACCCACCCGGAGGTCCGCCACTCTGACCGCGTGGCTGCCTTCCTCCACGGCAACCACGGTGACCGTGCGTCCCTGCCAGGCAGAAAGGTACGCGCTTTCGCCGGTCGCCTCGACCACCATCTGCAAGAGACTCAGTGCCAGGGGCGAGGGGCGCCAGTCTTCTTCCACGCGCGAACTCAGATCCAGAATTTTCCCGGCAGCGAGTTTGTAAGTGCGCTCGTTACGTTCCAGGTAACCGGCATGTACAAGTGTCGCCAGCAAATGCGACGTCGTCGCGATGTGCAGGTTTACTGCGCTCGCGATGGATTGAGCCCGCATCGGCTCCTTGGACGCCGCAACCACATCAACGATGTTGAGCGCGCGGGCAACCGACTGGACCAGGTCCTTGGGTGCTTCAGGGTCGGTGGACGGTTTATCGGCTGTCTTAGCTGTACTTGCCATGCGGAAATCATATGCACATGGCGAAAGAAGGGCCACCAGGCCCACGAGAAGGGTCCCTGCCTGCAGGCAGTACTTTACCGTTGACAGCAGCCAGAAGGGTAGCGTAGTTATTATATTATGAAAGCAACTATCACAAAGAGAGAGTTTGGGGATAGCGGCAATGGTGCCACTCCCCGTGTTGCGGAGGACGCTGGAAGCCACCCGGAGGTCCATCCCGCAGGTCCTTTTCCGATCGGAAGCGTGGGGCAGGTGGGGATCCTTGTGCCCGACCTCGACGAGGCCATCGACCTGTACGGACGCGCCTTCGGCATCGAAGAGTGGAATTGTTACCACTACGACCAGGAGTTCATGCCCTGGTCCCGCTTTGGCGCCGAGGAAGGCGCTTTCGCGATGCGCCTCGCCATGGGCGGTTCCAATCCCCAGATCGAACTCATCCAGCCCTTGGCCGGCCCAAGCATCTACCACGAGTTCACCGAGCAGGGCCGCAACGGCCTGCACCACCTGGGTGTATTCGTGGACAACCTGGACGCCGCGATCACGCTGATGGAGGGGGCCGGATACCGGGTCACGCAAACCGCGCGCGGTTATGGCCAGGGCGGCGACGGCGGATTCGCCTACTTTGACACCGACCGCGACCTCGGCGTGGTGGTCGAGGCAATAGAAATTCCGGCCATCCGAAGGCCGGCGACCGTGCGACGCACTGGAGGAATGTAAATGTTGGATAGCAAGGCTGTTTTGAGCCCCGTGCGCATCGATAACCCGTTGAAAGCTGAGAGCGTGGCCGTGGTTGGCCCTTCCCGGGACCCGTGGAAGACCTCGGGGCGGACACTCGATTACCTCGCCCGCCTCGGATTCGAGGGACGGTTCTATGCGGTCAGCGGCGTGCACAAGGAAGTGCTCGGTGTACCCACGGTGGAGACGCTCTCTGACCTCCCCGAGGTGCCTGACGTTGCCGTCCTCGTGGGACCCGCTGACAGGGTCATTGAGGATCTGCGTGAGTGCGTGGCGCTCGGCGTCCCCTTCGCGGTGGCGTTCGCTGCCGGCTTCGGTGAGACCGGCCGACATGACCGCGATGAGCTGCTCCGTGCGGTATTGGCCAAGGGCACCACGCGCCTTATCGGCCCTAACTGCATCGGCTTTATGCACGTGGGCCGGTCGCTGACCGCAACCTTCTCATCGGTCCTGCAACGTGGCGCAATTCCGACCGGCCACGTGGCGATGTTCAGCCAGAGCGGCGGGCTGGGAAACGCGCTCATGCAGTCCCTCGCGGCACGCGGCGCGAGCGGGTTGAGCGCCTGGGCCAGTTCCGGGAACGAGATTTCGACGGGCTTTACCGACTGGGCGCAGTGGCTGGGCGCTGATCCGGACACGCATGTCCTCACCTGCATCGTCGAGAGCTTCAGCGCAAACGATGATCTTGAGGCCGCTGCAACCGCTGCGGGGGATCGCGGTATCCCGGTCATCGTCCTGAAGCTGGGCCGGTCCACCCGCGGCGCGATGAGTGCCCAGTCCCATACCGGCAAACTGGCCGGCAGCGGCCGCGTCGCTGTGAGCGTCCTCCGCCACCGTTTCGGAATGGTCTGCACCTCGCCGGAGCAACTCCTTGACCTGACCGAGACCTTCGACGTCTTCCACGGGCGGCTCTCGGGCCGCGACCAGGAGCTGACCGTCGTCACCACTTCCGGCGCCCAGGTTGGGCTGTGGAACGACCTGGCCGACGACCGTTGCCTGACCTTCCGCGATCTTGAACCCGAAGCGCTCCACTCGATAGGTGAGGCGGTGGGCAGCGACCACCTCGGCAATCCCATCGACGTCGGAGTACAGTCAACAACTGCCGACTACCTGCGCATCGTTGAGCGGGTTCTCAGCACGACGTCGGGCGGATGGGTTATCGTGACGGCGACCCGGCTTGCGCACGACTTCGATGAGCTGGCGGCCGGTATCGCCGCCATGACCATCCCGCCAGAAGTACGTGTCATGGTGGTCCCGCTGTCCGAGGACGACCGGGTCACTGCGGCTCAGGCAGGAATCCTGCGCAAGGCGGGAGTCCTTTCACTGCCCACAGCCGGGCGGGCACTGGATGCCATCGCGGCCGCATCCTCCTGGGCGCAGGTCCAAAGCGCCCGTGCCAACCGCGGTGAGCTGGTGGGGGCGGCGCTGAAGGCGGTAACAACGGGCGGGACGTCCAACCTGACCTGGCGCGAGGTGGCCGAAACCCTGGCCAAGTCCGGAGTTCCTGTACCGGCAAGCCGCGCCGTCCGTGATGTCGACGGTGTCGTCCGGGCTGCCGAGGAGATCGGCTTCCCTGTAGCGATCAAAATCGATGATGCCGAGATCCTTCACAAGGCCGACGCCGGGGGCGTCTTCATCGGCGTCAGTGACGCCGACAGCGCCCGTGCGGCAGCCTCCCAGCTCACTTCCATCCAGGGGGAGGCCGCGACGATCTCCGTCCAGGCGATGGCGCCAGGGAAGACCGAAGTCCTCGTAGGGCTCCGGCGGGATCCCGAGTTCGGTCCGGTCCTCGTCATCGGCGCGGGAGGCGGGATGACTGAGGCAATTGACGATATCAGTATCCTTCCGCTGCCGGTGTCCCGGCCCGAGGTCCGCCAAGCCATCTCTGACGCGCGCGTGGTGGCCGCCAGCCTGCGGGGGGAGGCCGGCGGGAAGACCCTCGACACGCTCGCCACCACGGTGATGGACATTCTCGCCTGGGCGGAACAGCACGGGAACATCCACGAGTTCGAGTTCAATCCGATCCTGGCGGACCCGGCAACAGCAACCGTTACGGTGGTCGACGCTGTTGTATCGGTCCACAGCACCTCGCCAGGACCAACACTATGACCGCCGCCACCACCGGAGTACCGGCAAAGCAGATCACCGATGAAGACGTCGCCTACATGAAGAGCTTCATCGGCGAGTCAGCCGTCGTCGTGCAATGGAACGAGGAGGCCAGTACCGACTCAATTCGCCATTATGCGTGGGGGATCGGTGACGAGAACCCGTTGTGGCTGTTGGATTCATACGCGCAGACAACGCGGTACGGCACCCGGATCGCACCCCCCACCTTCCTCTACTCCGTGTGCGACGCCGAAGTCGCGATGGGCATGTCGGAGGGCATTCAGGCTATCCACCTCGGCGCAGACCTCGACTTCCGCCGGCCGATCCGCCTGGGCGAGCGGGTCCGCGCCCGAGCCTTTGTGGAGGACGTTCGAGAACGCGTGGGCCGCCGCTCCGGCCGCCTGGTGGAGCAGGTGGGCCGCACCGATTACTTCGTAGGCGAGGAACTTGTCGGGATCGTCCGTAACACAATCGTCTGCGTGGCTCGAAGTTCGGGGGGCCAGCGGATGCACGAACCGCGCGACCCCCATGTTTACACGGACGAGGAAAAGGAACAGATCCGGGCCGCGATCCTGGCTGAGGAGATCCGCGGCCAGCGCACGCGCTTCGCGGAGACGGTGTCTGTCGGCGATGTTGTACCGCAGGTAGTCAAGGGTCCACTCGACCTCATCACCATGACCGCGTATTATGCCGGAGCGATCGGTACCGCCGGCTACCGCGGGGTGGAGACCCGCGTGCGCCAGCAGGAGCGGGTGAGAAACGGGGACCCAAGCGCGCCAACGAACCTCGGTCCCGAGCACTTCCTCTCCGAGCCCTTCCCGAGCCTGGGGCACCAGGATGCCGCTATGGCACACGCGATCGGCATGCCGGGCGCGTACGACAACGGCAACCAGCGCGTCTCGTGGATGGCACACTGCGTGACCAACTGGATGGGGGACGATGCGGATCTCGTCTCGCTTTCCGTGCGGATTAAGCAGCCCGGTGTCTTCGGCGACACCCAGTGGATCGGGGGCGAGGTTACCCGCGTCTTCCGGGACGAGGCCCACGGAGCGTGCGCTGAAGTCACGGTCAAGGCCATCAACCAGCTGGGCGTCGAGACCACGAGTGCCGTTGCGGTCGTCTCACTGGCCGAGACCCGGAGCAGTTGACCCGCGTACGGGCTGAGCGAGGATTGCTGACGCTTTTTCCCGCCATATTGGCGTCCATTGCCATGCCGGTCCTGACCCGGCGGCTCTTAGCGTTATTTGTGAACAAAGATCGGCAAAGTTGCCGATGCACTGACATCAAAGGAGATCCGGTGGGCTTTTCAAAAGTACGGAACCAGGATGGCTTGCTCCATCCAACGAGCGGTGACGCCAGTGACCAGTGAAGACGCGCGTCCAGGAAGCGAAGCCATGTCAAACAACCACATCCAGAACCCCGCGGGTGAGACTGAGGAATATTCCGTCGTTGTGATCGGCGCGGGCATGGGGGGCATTTATGCGCTCCACCGGTTTGCAGACCTGGGACACGACGTACACGGCTTCGAGGGAGCAGACGGGGTCGGGGGCGTCTGGTATCACAATGCCTACCCCGGTGCCCGCGTGGACCTGGAGAGCCACAGCTACGCCTTTATGTTTGATCCCGAGCTCTACGCGGGATGGGACTGGAGCGAGCGGTACGCCGCGCAACCCGAAATCCTGCGGTACTTGAACTACGTGGCGGACAGCCTCGGTGTGCGCCGCAACCTCTCGCTGAGCACCTGGGTGACGTCCGCGGACTGGCGGCCCCGCGAGAACAAGTACCTCATCAAGACCAATACCGGCAGGACGGTGTGGGCCCGCTATTTGGTGATGGCGACGGGACAGCTCTCCAAGCCGCGGAAGCCGGACTTCCCGGGACTCGATGATTTCGAGGGGGAATGGCACCAAACCTCTCATTGGCCCCAGACACCCGTTGAGATTGCCGGCAAGCGCGTGGCCCTCATCGGAACAGGATCCTCGGGGGTGCAGGCTGCCACGGAGATCGCCAAGACCGCGGGGCACCTCTATGTCCTGCAGCGGACTCCGAACTACTCGATTCCTGCACACAACGGGCCGGCGGACAGGAGGAAGAAGGCGCGCCTCAATAAAAAGGTTCTGCAACTGCGCGACGAGTCATACAACTCCCCGGTTGGCTATGTCATGCAGGGCTTCGCCGGCAAGGCTTCAGACTTCTCGGAAGAACAGCAGCAGCAGATTCTTGAGTCCAGATGGGCGTTCGGGGGCCAGACCCTGCTCGGAACTTTCTCCGACCAGGGGACGAACATCGATGTCAACAACGTCGTCGCTGAGTTCGTCCGCGGCAAGATCCGCGACATGATCGACGATCCAGAGACCGCCGAGAAGCTGATGCCCACCTCCTACCCGATCGGCATCCGTCGCCTCTGCATTGATACCGGGTACTACCCGATCTTCAATCAAAGCAATGTCAGTCTCGTGGACTTGAGAAGTGACCCGATCGAGCGCATCACCGAGACGGGGATTAAGACCCGGGACAATGAGTACGAGGTTGACTTGATCGTCTTTGCCCTCGGCTTCGAAGCCTTTACGGGTGCCCTGGACCAGGCCAACATCCGCAACGAGCACGGCCAGCAGCCGAGCGACCGGTGGAAGCATAAGCCGCAGACCCATTTGGGGGTGATGACGCATGGATTCCCCAACCTGTTTATGCTCACCGGCGCGCAAAGCCCAAGTGTGCTTGCAAACTTCTTCGTGGGGAACAACCAGCACGTTGACTTTGTGGCGGATATCATTGCGCACGCCGAAAAGAAGGGCGCCGTCCGCATTGAGGCCAGCCTTGAGGCAGAGCGAGAGTGGGGCGACCACTGCAACGAGATCGCGGCGCCACTCCTGCGCCGTGCCGTGGACAACTACATGGTCCACGTCAACAAATACGACGGCTCGCGCTATTTCATTCCGTATGCCGGTGGGTTCGACAAGTACGTCAAGAAGGTCGAAGACGTTGTCGCCGACGGCTACCGCGGCTTCGTTTTCACGAAGGCTTTCGCCCCTGGCAATTCGGGACAAAGCGCGACCGAAAGTCGGGGCCTTGACGCGATCCTTGCGGCAAAGTAGATAGACAGCCAAGGGGCTCTCCGGAAGCCGGACTGGTCATCCAGTTCAGGTTTCCGGGGAGCCTTTTGTTCTTGCGGGCCATCTGTTGGACGAGGCGCAGCGGAAGGGCACATGGGCTGCTCTCTTGAAAAACACTTTGGCGCAGTTTCCTTCCTTATTGGCGTTGATGGCCATCCCGGTGCAGCCCCACCCGCTCTTAGCGTTGACTGTGGGCGAAATTGGCAAAGAAGCCTACGCAAGGACATAAAGGAAAAACGATGAGCAACGTACTCGAAGGCAAGACCGCCATCATCACTGGTGCCGGCTCAGGCATGGGTTTGGCAACTGCCCGCCTGTTTCATCAGCAGGGCGCGAACATCGTGTTGGCGGATTTCTCGGGGGCCCAGGAGAAAACGGCTGTGGAGCTCGGAAATCGCACCGTGCCCATCCAAGCTGACATCTCAAACACCGCAGACGCGAAGGCAATGGTAAGCCTGGCCGTCAGCGAATTCGGCGGACTGGACATTCTGTGCAACATTGCCGGGGCAAATGCTCCAATGGTCCAGCACCATGAGGCGCTGGAGTCCGACTTCGACAAGATGATCAACGTGAATCTCCGGGGTGCTTTCCTCACGATGAAGTTTGCCATTCCGGCCATGCTCGAGCGTGGCGGGGGATCGATAGTTAATGTGGCGTCAGCTGCAGCCTTGATGGGAACGCCGTTGTACGGCAGTTACAGCGCTGCCAAGACCGGCCTCCTCGGGCTGACCCGCACCATCGCCCTTGAGTACGCGGCGCAGAATATCCGCGCGAATTCCATCTGCCCTGGCCCCATCAGGACTCCAATGATGGAAGAAGCTTTGGCAGAAAACCCTGCCGCCGCGGACTATCTCATCAATCTGGTTCCGGCACGTCGTGTTGGGACAGCCGAAGAAGTAGCCAATGCCGTCCTGTTCCTCGCCAGTGAGCAGTCCTCGTACATCACCGGCGTCGCATTGCCTATCGACGGCGGCCAGACCGCTGCTTAACTGTCCAGACTTATTCGGCCCGGATGTGGTCAGAGAACACCACTCCCACGCGGGCACCGAGAGGAAGAAAACCTATGACCCAAAAGTTTATGACCCGGCCGAAGGTCAGTGCATTCGGCAACGACCCCTTGCTGGTGAGAAGCACCTTCGCACAGTTTCCGTCAGGAGTGGCGGTGCTCGCGGTCGAAGCCGGCGGCGAGAAGCATGCACTCGTCGCGTCATCGTTCATGGTCGGCGTGTCGCTCGAACCGTGCCTTGTCGCGGTAGCGGTGCAGAAGTCATCGGAGACATGGGAGCAGATCAAGAATGCCGCCTCACTCGGGGTTTCGATCTTTGGCAAGGGGCAGGGACATCTGACCCGCAAGCTCGCAGGCAAGGACCGTGCCACACGCTTTGAGCAGGTGGCTATCGACGTCGGTGAGGACGGGGCAGTCTTCATAGAAGATGCGGCATTGTGGCTCGAGTGCTCGGTCCACGAGGTTTCAGAGGCCGGCGATCACTGGATGGTGCTGCTTGAGGTGACGAAGCTCGGAGTGGGCGAAAACGAGCCGCTCATTTGGCACGGTGCCAAGTTCCGCGAGCTTGTCAATGCCCAGTCGATCGACGTCGTGTAGCAGACTGAGCGGTTGCTGTGCGTTGGAAGGACACTATGAGCGTCGTTGAGGCGGCGTCCGGCGAGGGGGTTCCCTCGCGCGCTGCGCATGACATCCCTGCGGACCGCACCGTGATAGCGGCCGTCATCCAGTGGCGGGACAAGATTGCCCTATTCAGAAGAAGTGGAAATCTTGGCGACGACAGTGGCCTATGGCACTGCATTACCGGTTTCATGGAAGCCGGGGCCACGCCTGAACAGCAGACCCTTGAAGAGTTGTTTGAAGAAGCGGGTCTGCAACCCAAAGACCTTCTGGGACTCCTGCCGGGACCGGACTTAGTGGTGGCTGACGGCTTGGGCAATCCGTGGCTCATCCATACCTTCACCGCCTTGACGTCCCGACGCCGGCTGACGATCAATTGGGAAAACGACGCCTACAGGTGGACCGCTGCCCACAAGGCCAAGCGTTTCGCTAACCGCGTGGACTGGCTGGACAACGTGCTCGATGCGACCGGCCATGTCCCGCGTACCATTCCGGCACCTGGGCCCGGGGCATCCCCGGGCCGGAGCCTGGGTGCCGCTTAACGTCAGGAGGCTTGACGATCCCCGTGCTTGAAGGGGGCAGCCTCCTGGAGGATCAGTTTCAGCAGGCCGGGGAAGCGGACTTCGAGGTCATCGCTGCGCAGCCGGCTCATGCGGCGGACGCCCACATCGTGCTGATGGATCACGCCCGCCTCACGGAGCACCCGAAAATGGCGGGTCCCGGCAGACTTTGTCACTGGCAGGGCAAAATCGGTGCACGGTATGTCTTCGCTGCTGCCAGCCAGCTTGATGACGATCCCCAGCCGCACCGGGTCAGTCACGGCCGCCATCAGGCGGAACAGGTCCAGTTCATTGAGGTCAGGATGCGTGAGTGGGTTGGAAGTTCGGCTGGCCATGTGTCCAGTCTACCGCTGAAACCGCCTATGTTTACGTTGACGCGAACATAGGATACGGTTAACGCCAGGCCCACCCACCAGTGCGTGCCATCAACGGGACGTAGCTTTCAGGTTCCCGCTCCATCCACGACTCCCAACTGAGGAAACAAGAAAATGCCCACACTTGGAATCATTGGCACCGGAAACATCGGTAGTGCCATCGCTCATCTCGCCGTAAATGCCGGCATCCCTGTAGTGCTGTCCAATTCCCGCGGCCCGGAGACACTCGCCGGCCTCGTCTCAGAGTTGGGACCCCTGGCTTCCGCCGGCACCATCGAACAGTCCGCGGCGGCCGGAGACGTTGTTGTCCTGTCCGTGCCGCTCACCGCGCATACCGCCATTCCCGCATCCCTGCTTGAAGGGAAGGCCGTACTCGACACCACCAACTACTACCCATTCCGGGACGGAAGGGTGGCTGAGCTCGACGAGGAAAGGCTGACTACGAGCGAGCTCGTCCTGCAGCATTTCCAGGGAGCCGGCCTGACGAAGGCCTTCAACAACATCCTGGCCCACCACATCCCCCAGCTGGCGCGCCCCGCCGGCGCACCCGACCGCACCGCCGTTCCCGTGGCAGGCGACGACGCTACCGCCAAGGCGAAGGTCGTGGGGCTTATCGAGCAACTGGGTTTCGACACTGTGGACGCCGGCACATTGGCTGAAAGCTGGCGTTTCGAGCCGGAAGCCGCTGCCTACACCAGGCTTTACCTGGCGGACCCCGCCACCCCGGACGACACCATGCTCGAAGCTCCCGCCGCACCTGTGTCCGCTGAGCGTCTAAGCGACGCACTGAAGCGTGCCGAACCGGTGCGGGTTGCCGCGCGTACCTTCTAAGAACGGTTCCAGCCAGCTGGACTTAGGAGCGCGCTCTTGAGGGCGGCACCAAGGCCAGCGGGCGGCCCCTAGGACGTGCCGATGGAGGCGGTCCTTCGTACCCGGCACGTGGCGTTGCTTCTTAAATGCATGGCGCCCAAGATGCTACCCGTCCAGCAACTCCAGCTTCTAGCGTTGTTTCTTACGAGGCAGCAAGGAAGCTGCCTGGCGTTTGGAGTAGAAAGTCTGGATATATGTCCCTCACACATGCTCAACTGACTGAGTTGTATGACAAGCAAGCCCTCCACGACAACCTGATGCTGTATGCGAGGGGCGCGGACCGGCACGACCGCGAGCTGATGAAGTCCACGTACTGGCCTGATTCATTTGATGATCACGGCGGCTATGTTGGAAACGGTCAGGAGTGGGCTGATGCAGCCATGACCTGGCACGACAAGATCCATAGCTGCAGCCACCACATCTCCAACGTCCTGTCCGAGATTGACGGGAACCGTGCCAAGCGCGAAAGCACGTTCATCTGTGTGGTCCCCTTCAAGGACCCCGAGGTGACAATGTTCCAGGCCGGCCGCTACCGCGATTTGTGCGAAAAGCGCGACGGCGTGTGGAAGATCCTTCACCGCACCTGCATCTGGGACTGGATGGACGTTCGGCCCGTCAACTCGGACTGGGATGTCGTGAATGTCCCTCGAGTCTCGCATTGGGGAGCCTGGCATCCTGAGGACCCGATCTACCTCGACTGGATCGACAGCCCGCCGACGGAATTCTCCCGGTAGCCTTACACCTGCAGCGGCTCGCGTTCCGTTCCCCAGCAACAGTTCCCGAGCCAACAGTGAAGCGCCTGCCGGCCCCATTTACGGGGCCGGCAGGCGCCTTTGGCTGTTATGGGATTAGCCGGCGTAGGGGTCTGCGATGCCGATGTATTGGGTGGTGGTGTATTCGGCGATGCCTTCTGATCCGCCTTCGCGTCCCAGGCCGGATTGTTTGACGCCGCCGAAGGGTGCTGCGGCGTTTGAGATGACGCCGGCGTTGAACCCGACCATGCCGAACTCGATCTGTTCCGCCACCCGCAGGAGCTTGTTGAAGTCCCGGCTGTAGAGGTATGACGCGAGGCCGTATTCGGTGGCATTGGCCAGCCGGATGGCGTCGTCCTCAGTTTTGAAGGTGGTGATAGGGGCCACGGGTCCGAAGATTTCCTGGCCCAGGATAGCGGCGTCGTTGGGCACGTTGCCCAGGACGGTGGGTTGGTAGAAGTAGCCGGGTCCGTCCACTGGCCCGCCACCTGTAAAGGCGGTAGCCCCGGCGTCGACGGCGGCGCTGACCAGGGCGTGGACGTCGTCGCGTGCGCCGGCGTCGATGAGCGGGCCTACCTGGGTGGCGGGGTCGGTGCCGCGGCCGGTGGCCAAGGCGCCCATCGCGGCGGCAAACCTCTGCGTGAACTCGGCGGCGACGGTTTCGTGGACGAGGAAGCGGTTGGCGGCGGTGCACGCTTCGCCCATGTTCCGCATCTTGGCGGCCATGGCTCCCTCGACAGCTTTGTCCAGGTCTGCGTCCTCGAACACGATGAACGGTGCGTTCCCGCCGAGTTCCATCGAGGTACGGAGCACGTTCTGGGCGGCGTCGGCCATGAGGCGTTTGCCGACGGAGGTGGAGCCGGTAAAGGAGACTTTCCGCAGCCGGGAGTCCTTCAACAGTGGCCCGGAGATCCCGGAGGCGGAGGAGGAGGCAACGACGTTCAGGACACCGGCGGGCAGGCCGGCGTCGAGCATCGTCTGCGCGAAGTACTGCGCTGTAAGGGGGGTGAGCTTGGCGGGTTTGAGGACCATGGTGCAGCCGGCGGCGACGGCTGGGGCTACTTTGCGGGTGGCCATCGCGAGGGGAAAGTTCCAGGGGGTTATGAGCAGGCACGGGCCAACGGGTTTGTGCTGGACCAGGATCTTGTTCTTGCCCTCGGGGGTGGTGAGGTAGCGGCCGTAATCGCGAACGGTTTCCTCTGAGAACCAACGCAGGAACTCGGCACCGTAGGTGACCTCGCCTCGGGCTTCGGCCAGCGGCTTTCCCATCTCCAGGGTCATCAGTAGGGCGAAGTCCTCGGCCCGTTCGGTCACCAGGTCAAAAGCCCGGCGAAGGATCTCGGCCCGCACCCTCGGTGCTGTTCGCGCCCAGGACGTCTGCGCAGCATCGGCGGCGTCAAGGGCGGCGATGGCGTCGTCACTGCTAGCGGAGGCGAGGGTGGCAAGTACCTCTCCGGTTGCGGGATCCTGCACGTCGAACCTGCCGCCGTCGGATGCGTCCCGCCACCGCCCGCCAATCAAAAGGCCGGTAGGAACAGCGGCGAGCAGGGCAGCCTCACGCTCGGGTGAAACGGCAGGGGAAAGTGCGGAGACAGTCATAAAGGGAAGTCCTTAACAGTTGTAGGGGTTTCGACATGCTCAACCACAGGTGCGGGGCGGTTGGGGAGGGCTAGTAGGCTTTGACCCGCTGCTCAACCACCAGATGGATGAGCGCGAAGACGCGGTCCTCGTCGATGGCTCTCAGCGCCGCTGAGATAGCGGCAGGAATGTCAGCATCGCGTTCCACCTTGATGCCGAAACCCCCAAAGGCCTGTGCCATGAGCGCGAACTCCGGGTTTTTCAATTGGGTGCCCGAAACACGTTCGGGGTAATGCCGTTCTTGATGCGTGCGGATGGTCCCGTACTCCTGGTTGTCCATTACGACCACTAGGGGAGTGGCGCCGTATTGGGCGGCGGTGGCAAGCTCCTGTCCGTTCATAAGGAATTCGCCGTCGCCGGCGATGGTCACCACGCGCCTGCTCGGGTATTCCAGAGACGCTGCGATGGCGGAGGGGACGGAGTAGCCCATGGAGCCGTTGCGGGCACTGATCATCGAGGCGTAGCGCTGGGTGGGAAAGTAGCGGTGGGCCCAATTCGTGTGCTCACCTGCGCCCAGTGTGATCATGGCGTCATGCGGGAGGGTGGGGACGAGGTTGGCCATCAGGGTGTCCATCCGGGCTGGACCATCGGACGGCGTCGCTGAGGGAAGGGCGGCGAAGGCTGCCTGCTCCGCACGCATTTTTGCCGTCCAACTCATCCACTCATCTTTGACGGGAAGCTCGATCTTCGCGAGGTCGCGGACGAAAACATCGGGCTTGGCGACAATTTGGTAGGAGACGGGTCCCGAGCGGCCACGAAGCGATGGGTCGATAGTGACCAGGAAGTTCCTTTTTGACCAGTCCTGGCGGCAAAGAAATCCATCGGTAATCACGTCCCCAGGGACTGTGCCCACAAAAACCAGAAGGTCAGTTTCTTCGAGCAGGTCATAGGTGGGCCGCGGACGGCCGTAGCCTATGGGGCCAACATAAGAGGGGGAATCGAACGGGATGGTGCCTTCGGTGCGCCACTCGGCCGCTGCAGGAATGTGGTGCTTCTCGAGCCAGCGTGTGAGCTGGTCCGCCCCTTCTTGCGTCCAGTCGTTGCCGCCGGTGACGAACAACGGCTTGCTTGATGCGGCCAGGGCATCGGCCAGCGCGGCCGCGTCCACAGTGGTCATCCCACCCGTGGCGACCGGGATGGGAGGATGTAGTTCGGCGGGGATCTGTTGGCGGATGACGTCTTCGGGCAGGCCAACGACGACAGGACCCGGCCGTCCGCTCATAGCCGCGAAAAGGGCTTCAGCGACGATTTCGGAGGCACGCGCGGCGTGGTCCAGGACCATCACGCGCTTGGCGCCGGTGTCGAACCAGGCTTTGATGTCGAACTCCTGGAAGGCCTCGCGGTCCCTGTGGGCGAAGGGAATCAACCCCACGAACAGCACCATGGGGGTGGAGTCCTGCCATGCGGTGTGAAGTCCTACGTGGGCATTGGCAGCGCCGGGCCCGCGGGTAACCATTGCAATGCCGGGCAGCTGGTTCATCTTGCCGTCAGCTTCGGCCATGTAAGTCGCCCCACCTTCATGGCGACAAACGATGGTCTCGATTGACGAGCCGTGAAGTCCGTCAAGGACATCAAGGAAGCTCTCACCCGGCACTACATGGGCCCGCTTGATGCCGTGGGCGGCGAGCGTATCAACGATGACGTGCCCGGCGGACTTGCGGGATATCGGCAGCAGATCCCCTGGCAACTCGTCTTGCTCGGCTGTTACTTGAGTCATGGATAAAGCCTTTTCGCTGGAGGCCGCTTTGCGCAGCAGGATTCAGTAGGAGATGCGATTACAGGAGGATGCTCAGCGGGTTCTCGATGCGCGCTTTGAAAGCGGCCAGCAATTGTGCTGCCACTGCGCCGTCGATGACCCGGTGGTCTGCGGAAAGGGTGCAGCTCATGACCGTGGCAACTGCCAGCTGGCCGTCGCGCACCACCGGGCGCTGCTCGGCCGCCCCGACGGCCAGGATCCCTGCCTGGGGCGGGTTGAGGATGGCCGAGAACTCCCGTGTCCCGTACATTCCCAGGTTCGTGAGGCTGAAGGACCCGCCGTCGAGTTCCTGTTGCCGGATCCGGTTCGCGGCTGCACGTTCTTTGTAGTCGCCCATGGTCCTGCCCAGGGAGCTGAGGGAGAGGTTTTCCAGGCCGCGAACCACGGGTGTCAGCAGGCCGTCCGTGGTGGCGATGGCCACGGAGACATCCACCGTTGAATAGTGGCGGATGGCGTCTCCTTGCCAGGAAGCATTTGCGGCAGGCACGTCCACAAGTGCTCCTCCCAGGGCTTTCAGGACAAGATCATTGACTGTTGCCTTCCGGTTCGAAGGGAGCGCGCCCTGGTTAATTTCCTTGCGCAAAGCCAGGAGGGCGTCCATCTCGACGTCGATGGAGACATAGAAATGGGGAACGGTTGACTTTGACTCAGTAAGCCGTCGTGCGATGGCCTTGCGCATGCCCGAGAGCGGTTCGTCCTGGAAGTTTTGCACGCCGGCAGTCAGGGACGCAGCGGTTGGGGCAGCGGGAAGGAGTTCTTCAGCTTTGGAGACGCGTTCCGGACTTGCTGCGTGTTTCCTGCGGGCGGCTTCGACGTCCCGGCGAAGGATCCTGCTGTTGGGTCCCGAGCCCGTTAAAGATGAAAGGTCGAGGCCGAGTTCTTTAGCGAGCTTCCGGGCCAAGGGTGACCCGAATACCCGCGAGTCCCGTCCCTGAGCATGGCTGGACGGCTCCAGGCCCGCGTCCAGAGCCGCAGGCCGCGTATCCCGCCTGGTTGTTGGTGCTTCAGTATCCTCGGGCACGGGATGCTCTGCAAGGCTGTGCGAAGCACCGCCGGCGGAGGCTATCTGCTTGTCGATGGACGCTTCATCCTCGCCTGCTTCGACGAGCACGGCAATGGGCTCGCCGACACCTACGGAGGTTCCCGGCCGGATCAGCAGTCTCCCGACAGTTCCGGGAAACTCAGCCTGCAGTTCAACGGTGGCCTTCTCAGTTTCAATTTCGGCGATGGGTTGACCGGCTGCGATGGTGTCGCCTATTTTTACGAGCCAGTCCTGGAGAGCTGCCTCGGTGGCGTCTGCGACGACGGCCGGCATGGTGATGATGGTTGCCATGATGAATGTCCTTTGATGGATCCGGTTCAGGAAAGGCCGAGATTGCGGGCTATTTCGTCGAAGCCGGCAAGGACGTCGTTGAGATCGGCGTTGGCTGCAGCCTCAAGGACTTTCGAGATGCTCGGCGCGGCTTCCTTGCCCGTAACGCGTTGGATGGGCTGGTCGAGGTAATCGAAGAATCTGCGCTGGATCTCGTCAGAGAGCCAGCCGCCGTATGACGTGCCGCGGGCACCCTGTTCGACGATCAGGACGTTGTTGGTTTTCTGGATTGAGGCGCCGATGGTTTCCCAGTCCAGGGATGCCCTGTCGAGCCACCGCAGATCGATGACTTCGGGATCGAGATCAAGACGGCGCTCGGCGGCCTGAAGCGATACATCCACCATGTTCAGGTAGCTCAGGACAGTGACGCCTTCGCCCGCCCGCCGCACGGCCGCTTTGCCCACCGGCAATTGGTAGTCGAGATTCTCCGCGGGTATGTTTCCTTTGGTCCCGTAGAGGTCTACGTGCTCAAGAACGAGCACCGGGTCCTGGAGTTCCAAGGCTGTGTTCATCAACCCGATATAGTCTTGCGGTGTTGACGGCGCTACGATGCGCCAGCCCGGGTTGTTGGCGAAGATCCCTGCCGGATCCATGGAATGCTGCGAGCCATAGCCGGCTCCCATTGCGACCTTGGACCGGAGCACCACAGGCATGGAGGACTGGCCGCCGAACATGTGCCGGGCCTTGCCGATCTGGTTGAAAATCTGGTCAGCGGCTACCCACAGGAAGTCGGAGTACATGAACTCCACGACCGGCTTGTATCGTCCGGTCATGGACAGGCCGCCTGCCAGGCCCGCGAAGGCGTTTTCACTGATTGGTGTGCCCAGGACCCGGTCTGGATAAGCATCTTTCAGCCCGCGCGTAGCCCCGTTGGTGCCGCCCTTGAGCCGGTGCACGTCTTCGCCGAGGACCAGCACGCCCGGGTCCACGTCCATCCGGCGGCCGAGGACATCTGCAATGGCATCAACGAAGCGGCGCTCCACGGTGCCGTCTTCGGTTGGTTCGCCGGGTTCTGTGCCGGTCAATGCCGGTTCGCTCCTGATGTCGGTATCCACGGCAGCCGGATCCGGCCAAAGAGTGGGGCGGATCCGGCGGGCGCCTTTCGCGCTTTCCGGGTCCTTCTCCGTGATTTCGTCCACAATCCGGGTGATTTGCTCGGTGATGTGCGACGTGAGATCACTCAATTGTTCGTCCGTGAGGAGTCCGCGCCGGGTCATCTCTGCGGCCAGTTTGGCCAAGGGGTCGCGTTCACGCCACTGCTTCTCCTCCTCCTTGGTCCGGTAACCGAAGGCGCTGCCGGGGAAGGGGCCGTTCTGGTGGAAATAACGGTAGGTTTCCGCCTCTATAAGGGTTGTTCCCTTGCCAGCGCGCATGTAATCCACGGCTGCCTTCTGGGCAAGGTAGACCGCGAGGGGATCCATGCCGTCCACGCGCCAGGACCTGATGCCGAAGCCGGGCCCACGAGCCGCCAGCCGAGGTTCCCCTGTTACGTCGGATACGTGGGTCGAGACAGCGTAGAGATTGTTTTCGATGTAGAAGCACAGCGGCAGGCGCCATGCAGCGGCCAGGTTCATGGTCTCAAGCGTTGACCCGATGTTCGAGGCGCCGTCACCGAAATAGGTTACGGTGACCCCCATCCCATCTGCCTGGCCGCCGTCGTCCTGGATTTCTGCGTCATGGCGCTGTGCCCAAGCATTGCCAGCGGCAAGCGGCACTCCGCCACCCACAATGGCGTTGGTGCCCAGCGCTCCGGCCTCAAGCCACTGCAGGTGCATCGACCCGCCCCGGCCACCGCTAAAACCGGCCCTGAGACCCAAAATCTCGGACATCGTCCGTCGGATGAATTCCGTGACCTGGTCGTTTTTTATCCCGTCGATGATGGACATGCCGTGCGGGGACAGATAGGCAAGACCCTTTGCCAGGAACTGGTGATGGCCACGGTGGGTGCCGTTCACGCCGTCGGCTCCCCGCAGCGCCAATACGGATCCCACCGCTGCTCCCTCCTGGCCAATGCTGGAGTGGGCGGGGCCGTGTACCAAACCCTCTGCCGCCAGCTGCAGGACAACTTCCTCAAAAATCCGGATGGTGTGCATCTGCACAAGCATGGATTCGAGCAACTCCGGAGCTGCTGCGTCCCAGTCGTCGCGCGTTGCGCGCAGCTCTGTGCACTCAGTCGAGTAGGTCAAGGGCGTAGTGGTTGACATCTTTGGCTCCCATGGGGCGTACGTGCATCGTTTTTGCGTTCGTTCCACCATAAGCGGGGGAATGGATCCAATGCAAGGAGTTCACCCCCCTTTTGTGCGCCCAACTGTCCACCAATGGATCCATTCGGCCGGAGTCGGTATGCTTTAGGTATGTCCACCCAAGCTGTTCTTTTGAAGAAATCGGGCGCTGCCAGCCAGCGCATCGCAGACGAACTAAGTCAGAGGATCCTGGACGGGGACCTTGCGCCGGGCACGAGGATCCGACAGGAGCAGATCGCAGAAGACTTCGGCGTCAGCAGGTTGCCGATCCGTGAAGCCTTGCGAATCCTTGAATCGCACGGGCTCGTCACACTTGTTGCGTCCTCCGGGGCCTGGGTCAGCTCCATGAACCTCGCTGAGTGCCAGGAGACGTACCTGATCCGCGAACGGCTTGAGCCGCTCGCGCTGGGACAGGCCATCGATAACGTCGGCATTGAAACCTTGGATCGGCTCGTTCAGTTGACCAGCGAGATGGAGAACTGCCGCGTGGTGGAGGACTTCGTCGAACTGGACCGCGAATTCCACCTGTTGAGCTTTCAAGATGCGGGCATGCCGACCTTGCTGGAGATGGTCGAGCGGCTCTGGAACACCACCCAGCATTACCGGCGCGCGTACGTGCAGCTGATCGGTCCCGATGGACTGGCCGACACGCATTTGGAGCATAGGCTCCTCGTGGCGGCCATCCGCCGTCGTGACACCCGTTCTGCTGAGGAATTGCTGGCCATGCATGTCCGCAAAACACGCATGGCCCTGCTTGATCACCCTGAGATATTCGATCGCCAGAAATAGTTGCTGGAGAACCACATGAACCAGGACGCTGAACAGCAAGACATTGCCCTCAGGGAACGGCGTGGACTGCCGGGTATCCGTGGAACGGACCACATCGGGTTCACAGTGCCCGACATGGAGCAAGCCCACGAATTCTTCGTCAACGTCATAGGGTGCCAGCATGTCTACTCGCTGGGGCCGTACCCGCAGGACCCCGAGTTGATGCAGACAAGGCTTAACGTCCACCCGGAGGCAACACTGGCGGAGATACGCTTCTACCGCTGCTTCAACGGGGCGAATTTTGAGGTCTTCAACTACTCGTCCCCGGATCAGCGGCGAGAACAGCCCCGCAACAGTGACATTGGCGGTCATCACCTCGCCTTCTACGTCGAGGACCTCGACGTAGCTGTTTGCCATCTCAAAAACCACGGGATCCAGGTGCTTGGGGAACCGACCTCGAGTTCAGTAGCCAGCGAGGGCCAGCGCTGGGTCTATTTCCTGGCGCCGTGGGGAATGCAATTCGAACTCGTGTCCTTTCCCCAAGGAAAAGCGTACGAATCGCAAACCCCACTGCGGCTCTGGATGCCCTAGAGAAGCCGCTACCGCAATCTCGGGTCGAGGCCGTACTGTTCAGGGACGCCGAGGTGTGCGCGGAGGTTCTGCCTTCGTAGTCGGAGTGCAGCAGGCCCCGTTCCTGCAGTATCGGAACAACCTCGTCGACGAAAGTGTCGATTCCATCCTCATAGATGTCCACCGATACCCAGAAACCATCCACTGCCCCCGCCTCGAACCATTCCTGCATGTGGTCCGCCGTAACGGCCGCCGTGCCTACGGGGGTGGGGTGGTAGTCGATGACTCCGTGCGCCAGGATGTCGCGGATGGTCCAACCTTCCCGTGCTCACTAATGAGAATGTTCGCACGTCTGCAAGAACGCAAACTTTCACATTACGAACGCTTGCTAAGTGATGCGAAAGTTTTCCTTGACGCACGCACCACCAGGGAAGTAGCGTCGCCATACCGACCCGGACAGATCAAGAAGAAACCTCGGGCGGGATGTCACCTGTAACCCGGCAGCCTTGGCGCCGGCGCGAGCACCCAGGAGCACACATGCGGACAACGAAGTCGCAGGTCGTAAAGGCTGTTGAACCGATCACGGGGCAACACATGGATACCACCGTTTTATCCCCGGCAACACCCACGGAGTTTGGGCCGCAGCAGAGGAAGTTGTTGCGCCGGACCATCGCGGGCAGCGCTGTAGGAAACATCCTGGAGCAGTACGATTTCGCTCTGTACGCATCAGCGGCCGCGCTAATCTTCGGAAAGTTGTTTTTTCCAAGCTTCGACCCGACTGTCGCCCTGATTGCCGCGTTCACGACGCAGGCCGTTGGATTTATTGCGCGCCCGCTCGGGAGCCTGGTAGCCGGGCACGTTGGGGACCTTCATGGCCGGAAGCGCGTCCTGGTCGCCATGTTGCTCATCGCAGGCATTTCGACTACCGCAATCGGGCTTCTTCCGACCTATGCTGCCATCGGGATCTGGGCGCCGATTTTCCTTGTCATACTGCGCTTCGTGCAGGGCTTTTCCTTCGGCGGCGAATACGGAGGCGCCATTTTGATGGTGAGTGAGACGGCCCCTCGGGAAAAGCGGGGTTTCTACACAGGGTTCATACCGGCATCATCAGCGCTCGGTGGCCTGCTTTCGACTGTAGTACTTTTCGCCGTGAGTCTTCTGCCGCCGGAAACTTTCGAGGCATGGGGCTGGAGAATCCCGTTCCTGCTATCGATTATCCTCGTCGTGACTGGGCTCATCATTCGGCTTCGGCTCAAAGAGACGCCGGTATACAAAGACGCAGAGGTAAAGGGAAAAACCACCCGTAAACCCATCCTCGAAGTGATTAAGACCAATCCCAAGCAACTTCTCCTGGCCGCGGGAATCAGTTTCGGATTTGGCACCCTCAACTACGTCGTGCTGGGTTGGTTGTTGAGCTACACCGCTGTGGACCTCAAGGTTGGTGCGGGCCTGGGGTTGATTGCCCTGGTAATTGGCTATGTTTTCTATGGCATCAGTGACTGGGTGAGCTCTGCGATTTCCGACCGGGTAGGCCGACGCCCGGTCATCCTCACTGGTGGAATTGCTTACGGGGTATGGGCATTTCCGATGTTCGCCATGGTGGACACCAAGAGTCCCGTACTCATCGTGGTGGCGATGGCCGTCTCCCTGACCCTAAGCGGCATGATTTACGGTCCGCTGGCCTCGTTGATTAGTGAGCTCTTTGCCACCAAGTTCCGCTACAGCGGTGCCTCGATGGGTTATCAGCTCGGGCAGACCCTGGGGGGTGGGTTCTCCCCCCTGATCGCAACCGGCCTGTATGCAGCAACTTTGGCTTCCTGGTCGGTCGCCATTTACCTCGTCATCGCCGGGCTCATTACCGCAGCGAGCGTATTCTTCCTGACCGAAACAGCGGGGCGAGACCTGACACACTGACCCTCTGTCACCTGTCGCCGGCTCTGCGCGCTCCCGCTGGGAGCGGGCAGAACCCGGACCAGGAGCGGATCGGTGTGGCACAAAGTGGCGTATTTTCGGGTGTTGTTGGCGTGGATGGCTATGAGCGGCCCGGGCGCGTCGCTTTTAGCCTTATATGAGAACGAGGCTTAGCGGGACAACCATCGCACTGCCACCAAAGCCGGGCTTTGTTGTGGGGCTGACCAGGATCCGGTGCTCCACCTTTGTCCGTTCTGCCATAACCCGCCATGCTCGGTTTGAAGAGCAACATCACTTTTGGAAGGTATTTCGACGGCAATGAATTACAGTTCGGAGAATTCCATCACTTTGACCGTCCAGAAGCGCGCCGAATTGGAGCAGCGACTCGACAATGCGGTGGGCAAACGGCTTGAGAATGCGAAAACGCGGAAGCAGGGCATGCTGGTGACGCGTAGCAGCCCGGAGACCTTTACCGTCAGCCTGAGTGAAAAAGTCCCGTACGGCACAACCATGGAGAAATTGAGCTGGCGGTGACGACAGCGACTGCCGACGGAGTCGGGTTTCGGTCCCGGCGGGGCCCCATTCTTATTGCCTTAATGGTCTCGTCAGGCCTGGTGGCGATTGATTCGACGATTGTGGCGACGGCTGTACCTTCGATCGTGCAAGACGTTGGCGGCTTCACATCCTTTCCATGGCTTTTCTCGGCCTATCTGTTGGCGCAGGCTGTCTCCGTGCCGGTCTACGCGAAACTCTCGGACGTCGTTGGCCGTAAGCCGATCATCCTTAGCGGTATCGCTCTTTTCCTGCTCAGTTCGATCCTTTGCGGAGTGGCGTGGAGCATGCCGGCCCTCATTGCGTTCCGCGTGCTCCAAGGCCTGGGCGCGGGAGCAGTCCTGCCGATGGCTATGACCATCGTCGGCGATATCTACACGGCGACTGAACGGGCTAAAGTGCAAGGCTATCTTGCCAGTGTGTGGGCACTTTCGTCAGTCACTGGCCCAACGTTAGGCGGATTGTTCGCGTCGGTCGGCATCTGGCGTGGGATCTTCCTTCTAAACATCCCGCTCTGCCTCTTGGCCGGGTGGATGCTGATCCGAGCGTTCCACGAACGTATCGAGCGCGCCAAGCACCGGGTGGACTATTTAGGGGCGGTACTGCTAACTCTGTCCCTCAGCCTGCTTATCCTCGGGGCTCTCGAGGGCGGCTTGGCATGGGCTTGGAACTCCCTCACCAGCATCTCCGTGTTTGGAGTCGGGACACTCCTCTTCGCGGTGTTCGTTCTGGTCGAGAGGAGGGCAGCAGAGCCAGTGCTGCCGCCGTGGGTAGTGTCCCGGCGTCTGCTGGCCACGACGTCGATGATTTCTTTCGGCATTGGTGCAATCATGTTCGGCCTTACTTCCTACGTGCCCACGTTCCTCTTAGGATCCCTCTCGACCTCCCCGGTTCTGGCAGGGCTCGCCGTGGCAGCATTGACCATCGGCTGGCCGATCAGTGCTTCACAGGCTGGCCGGTTCTATTTCCGGATTGGCTATCGGAGGACGGCACTTATCGGTGTCATGGTCGCTGTCATCGGTACATCGGTCCTTACGCTCACGGCCTCTTCTCCCAACGTTCCGGTTGTGGCGGTGTGTTGTTTCGTCGTCGGACTGGGACTGGGGCTGGTGGCGACCCCGATCCTCATTGCCGCCCAGTCAAGCGTCGAATGGAATGAGCGCGGCGTAGTCACGGGTACTAATCTCTTCGCCCGTTCGATTGGAAGCTCCATCGGCGTCGCCGTTTTCGGGGCAGTAGCTAACTCGATATATGCCGGCGTCCCCGGCGGCGATTCCGACCCCCAGACAATTGTGTCTGCGACTACTGCTGTCTTCGTGGCCGTACTGGTCAGTGCCATACTCACTGTTGTCGCCGTTATCGCGATGCCCGCGGTTGACGACGAGAGCAACACTCTCGAGGCATCGGCCGAGGCCAATGCGTTCTCCTCACATGGTTAGGACGCTTGGCTCCATAGTTCTGCGAACATGTCATATCGAACCGCGGCCGAGGCTCCGTCGGATACTGGAATCCGTGGCGCCGGATACTAGGCGGTTTTCTCCGTGGTTCCCGGCTGGACGTTCTCGCGTTCCTCCAGGGCTCCGGTTACTGAGGCTGTGAGGCTGTTGGCGATGTGGGTCCGTGCGAGTTCGGCTGCGCCGGGACCATCGCCGGAGGCTACAAGTTCAAGAATCTGGTGGTGCTGGTTCAGGTCTATGGTCCGGGGTTCATCGCCGGATGGGAGTTCCAGGCCGAGGCGGCGGTAGCGGTCGGACTTGTCCCACAGGTCGTCCAGGAGCTTGATCATGCTGGCGTTGTGGGAGGCGGTGTAGACGGCCCGGTGGAAATCGCGGTGTGCCGTGATGGCGTCCTCGCCCCAGACCCGGGTGACCGGAAGCAGTTTCTTCGCTGCGGTCCTCATGGCGACGATGTCAGCTTCGGTCCGGCGGTGTGCTGCCAACTCGGTCGCTGAGGGCTCCAGCGAGAGGCGGACTTCAAGCAGTTCGCGGGCCTCCGAAGCACTCACGTCAGCCACACGGGAGTCCCGGTGGGTATCCATGATGATCAGGCCTTCGCTTGAGAGTCGGCGGATCGCTTCGCGCAGGGGAGTGATGCTCATCTGCATCTTGTCCGCCAGTTCGTACTGGGAGACGCGTGAGCCGGGGGCGAGGCCGCCGGAGAGGATCAGCTGGCGGAGTTCGCTGTACGCCAGACTGCCCTTGCTGGAAAAGACGTTCGTGGTGCTCATCTGACGCTCCGAATCTCTTACTGAATGTGCGGCCAATCCCGCTCCCTCGGAACATCTTATAAGAAATTCAACCAGAAGACTTGTGCGCCCCGTCGCGCCCCGCTAGCCTTGAACGCAGATCTTATAAGATATTCGATCGAGCGATGCGCTTGTCCCCTTGCGCCTCGGGTTGATCCCGGCCCTGCATCTTATAAGAAATAAGACACCACCCAAGAGAGAATCACAGATGAAAATCGTTTCCGCCCATGTCGGCACCATCCGCATCAGTTCCTCGATCCGGAACGCCTTCATTGACTTCACCAAGATGGACTGCACGATCATCGCGCTAGTCTCAGATGTCTTCGTCGACGGCAAGCCCCTGGTTGGCTATGGCTTCAACTCCAACGGCCGCTACAACGCGACAGGCATCCTGAAGGACCGCATTCTTCCGCGCATCATGGATGCCCCGTGCGAAGACCTTCTTGATGAGGACGGCCAGCTCTCGCCGGAAAAGGCGTGGGACCTGATGATGTCCAACGAAAAGCCCGGAGGACACGGCGAACGCTCCGTCGCCGTCGGCGTGGCCGACATGGCCCTCCACGACCTCGCCGCGAAGATCGCCGGCGTCCCGCTCTACCGGTGGATCTCGGACCACTACGGTGACGGCAACCCGGACAAGGACGTCTTCGTCTACGCCGCCGGCGGCTACTACGCCCCCGGCAAGAGCCTCGAAGACCTGCAGAACGAAATGCGCAGCTTCCTCGCCAAGGGCTACAACGTGGTCAAAATGAAGATCGGCGGCGCCGACCTCGTCGAAGACCTTCGCCGCATCGAAGCCGTGGTCGAGGTCCTCGACGGCGACGCTTCCCGCCTCATGGTGGACGTCAACGGCAAGTTCGACCTGGAGACCGCGCTGGAATACGGCAAAGCCATCGACCACTACGGGCTGTTCTGGTACGAGGAAGTCGGCGACCCGTTGGACTACGCCCTGAACTCCACCCTGTCCGAGCACTACAAAAACCCGATCGCCACGGGAGAGAACCTGTTCTCCCTCCAGGACGCCCGCAACCTGGTCCGCTACGGCGGGATGCGCCCGGACCGCGACTTCATCCAGGTCGACCCGGCCCTGAGCTATGGCCTGACCGAATACCGCCGGATCCAGGACATGCTCGCCCAGCACGGCTGGTCCTCACGCCGCTGCATCCCTCATGGTGGACACCAGTTCTCCCTGCACATCGCAGCAGCCCTCAAGCTGGGCGGCAACGAGTCCTACCCGGGCGAGTTCCAGCCCACCGGCGGCTTTACCGACGACGCTGTCGTCGTCAACAGCCGGGTTGCCCCCAGCGACCTGCCCGGCATCGGCCTCGAAGGCAAGGCCGAGTTCTACAAGGTCCTGCGCGCACTGCACAACTAACCAATTCCGCAGTGCCGTGGTCCCGGGCAGCACCACGGCCCGGGACCGCACCTCTCGAATTTTCACTGTCTGTCGTGCAAAGGAGCACCCAAGATGTCGAGCCATACCATGCAGAACCCGCACCATTCCGCCCGCCCAAGCAGCGATCCCGGTTCGGCCGGCTGCTGCGCGAACTCTGGTTCCAAGTCGTCCTGGGCGCAGTCCTGGGCATCGCCGTCGGACTGCTCCTGCCCTCCGTCGGTAAACAGCTCACACCGCTCAGCGATTGGTTCATCGCTCTGGTGAAGATGATCGTCATTCCCGTGGTGTTCTGCGTCGGGTCCCTTGGCATCGCCTCGATGGACAGCCTGCGCAAAGCCGGCTGGCCGCCGTCGCCAATTACGGCACCCAAAGCCTGCAGCAACTCGGCTACCTCGTCCTGCTGTTCACCGGCACTTGCATCCTCTACGTCCTGGTAGTTCTGGGCAGTATCGCCCGTAGTTGCGGACTGAACATCTTCACTCTAATGCGCTACTTCAAGGCAGAACTGCTGATTGCCCTGAGCACCTGCTCCAGCCAAGCGGTCCTCCTCCCGCAGCTGATCAAGAAGCTCGAAAACATGGGCGTCGGCAAATCCACCGTCGGCATCGTCATCCCCTCCGGATTCTCCTTCAATCTCGACGGATCCGCCGTCTACCTGACCATGGCCTCCGTGTTCCTGGTCCAGGCCGTCGGCATGGACCTCTCCTGGGAACAGCAGCTGGTCATGGTCGGCGTCATGATGCTCACCAGCAAGGCACTGCAGGTATCGCCGGCGGCGCGTTCACCGTCCTGGCCAGCACACTCAGCACCGTGGGCGGCATCCCGCTGGCCGCACTCGCCCTCATCGTCGGCATCAACCGGCTGCTGAACGAAGGCCGCGTCTTCATCAACGTCCTCGGAAACGCGATGGCAGCCGTCGTCGTCGGCAAATGGGAAAGGGACTTCGACCCGGAACAGGCCCGCCAAGCCCTGCAGGCCGCAGGCCAGAAAAGGAACGAAATCGAATCAAAGACACCCACCACCGTGGAAGCGGACGAGGTCGACGTCCACTAACACCGCATCGGGCAGGGCCGCCGCGCACCCCCGCGGCGGGCCAGCAGCGCAAACCTTAAACCCAGCTGTCTCCAAGTCCGCGCTCACGCGCCACTGGCGCATTCTGCGCGAGTCAGGTCTCATCAAGCAGGAGGTGCAGGGAAACAGGCACCGCAACTGGCTCCGCCGCGAAGAACTCGATCGACGCTTTCCCGGCCTCCTGGCACTCGTCCTCGACGAATCAACTGAAGGCTCAAAGTCGACCTAGCTGCCGGACTTTGCTCGCCGGACACCAAGGCCTCCACTCGTCCTGGCGACCCGGCAGGCGCCCAGGGTCAACACCGTAAGCACCTGTAGCAGCCGGTGCTGAGGAGGCTCAGGCGCCAACGCCGCTGAGCATGTCGAGGACGTTTTCGTACCGGCCCTCGGCTTCGGCGTCGCGGAGGAACTTGGCGCGTTCCACCACGATTTCCTTGGCGTCGGGCCGGGCGTTGAGCAGGGCCATAGTTTCCAGGAGGAACTCGTCCAGCGGCATGGCGTTCTCGTCGTCCTGCTGGCCCAGCAGCGTCGTCCGCACGCCGGGCGGAACTACCTCAATGACCTGGACTGCGGTATCGGCGAGTTGGACACGCAGGCTCGTGGTGAAGGAGTGCAGGGCGGCTTTGGTGGCGTTGTAGGTCGGGGTGATTGGGAACGGCACGAACGCCAGCGCGGACGTGACGTTCAAGACGGCGGCGTCGTCCTTGGTCACCAAGTGCGGCAGGAAGGCGTAGGTCATCCGGATGGCGCCGAGCAGGTTCGTAGTGATGTGGTCCTCGGCGATCTGCAGCGCGGCTGGGTCCAACACGTTCTCGTGCAGCATGATGCCGGCGTTGTTGACCAGGACGTTCAATTGCGGGTGGCTGGCAGCAAGGGTCTCGGCGGCCCGGGTGATCGAGGCAGGGTCGGCGACGTCGAGGATGATGCCCTCGATACCGGGGTGTTCGGTAGTGATCTGGTCCAGCAGCTCTTTGCGCCGACCAGCGACGATGACCGTGTTGCCGGCCTCGTGGAAGCGTCGGGCAAGGCCGTACCCGATGCCCGAGGTGCCGCCGGTGATCAGGATTGTGTTTCCCGTAGTTTTCATTGAGTTGTTCTCTCGCTAAGATATTCTCGATGAAGCGGACAGCTGTCCGTTTCGGAGATGACGTTAGCGGACAGTTGTCCGCTTAGCAAGGTTGACTGTAATAAACCCTCGTGAAGGAGGTCTGGTGCCGGAGCCGAAAGACGCATCGATACGCTCGGATGCACAACTGAACCGTGACCGCATCCTCGAAGTGGCATACGCTGAGCTGACCCGTTCGGCAGACGTCCCGCTCAGCGTGATCGCGAAGAAGGCAGGCGTAGGGCAGGGCACGATCTACCGGCACTTCCCGGACCGTGAGGCGCTGATACTGGAGGTCTACCGCCACGGGATGGAACAGGTCGCAGACGTCGCGGCAGACCTGCTCAAAACCCGACCGGCGGATCAAGCCCTGCGGGAATGGATGGATCACCTCGCCCGGTACGCCATCGCTAAAGCCGGCCTGGCCGACGCGGTCCGCCAGGCCACCTCCGCACCGAGCAGCCGGGAGAAGCCCGGATACGCCCCGATGTTCGCCGCGGCCGACCGGCTGCTGCGCGCCGGCGAGCAGTCCGGCACCATCCGCCCCGGAGTCACAGCGGATGACTTCTTCCTCGCCGTCGCCGGCCTGTGGCAACTCGACGCCCACACGGACTGGCAACCACGGTTGACCTGGCTCCTGGACCTCGTCATGGACGGGCTGCGCGCTGGTGCACCCAATCCGTAACCGACTATTACCAGCCTTGCGACGACAGCGTGAGGGTTCTCGAGGTTGGCTCCGCGATTTTCGGCGTAGATTACCTTTCAGACGATAATGGACCTTCCGTAAACCTACGGCTGCGACGGCTACGGCACGACGACGCCGCCGGCAGGGAAGCGGTTCACTCCAGTTTTGCGTGGAGCAGGTACTGATAGACCTTCTCCCGGATCCCGTAGTCACGGGAGTGTTCATGCGCCCGATAAATCGAGAGCAGTCTCCGGCCGAGGTCGACTTCGCCACCTCGATGGACGACTCGATCGCCCTAAGTCTCTGGTACGCGACGGTCTACGTTGTGATCCAAGGGTGGCGCAATGCAGGGATCTCCGATTCGGAGATCGATGAGCTCCTTGGCGATGACCGTGTCGATGATTTGAGCCGCTTTCGCAATCAGATTTTCCACTACCAGCGGGAGTATGACAGTCCCAGGCTTCTCGGGTTCTTGAAACCGGGGATGCGGATGCCCAGGAGGCAACCACCTGGATCCGGCACATACACGCGGCGCTGGGTAGAGCCATCGAGCGGGCATTGCAGGACCTCGTCGATCCCAAGTGAACGGAGGGATTCGCTACAACACAGGGCCTAGCGATCGCCGCCACCCACGTGTCCCGACGATCATGGACCTCTGGACTTCCTGATCATCGACATTCCCGTCCGTCTCTGGCCGCGCATCGACGGTGTTTGCTTTAGACCGGACCAGCACCGTGCTGGGAAGCGGCCACGAACCTAAACACTTGGATGACTCGGCGGTGCCGGCCAATCCCAAGTCTCGCCGCACCAGCAGCGGCCATCCTTGTGCTCCTGGATGACGAAAACTCGTTCCTCTCCGAGCAGGATGATGTCTTCGTAGCTGAGCATGGGTCCAGTGCAGCATCAACGGCCGGCTGCTGGTAGGGGAGTCTTGGTGTATGTGGAAAACCTCGGGTAACGGCGTCGGAGCGCTCTGCCCGCTGGCCTCCTGTGACCACTGAAGTCCGACCGGCGGCGAACCAGGGACGAGCCTTCAGTTCCAGGAACCTACGCGGATGCACCACCAACTCTTTCCTTCGCCCTCGACGGCGAGTTTGGCCGGCGTGTGCTGTCGGAGCTCGACAGTTAGTGAACATGTGGTGATCGCAGTGAGATGGGGCTGCTTGTGCTGATTTAGCAGGAATCTTGTCTCCTCGTATAAGAGCGAAAACATACCCCTCACATACACCCCCGGGTCTATGTCCTTAACGGTGGATGCTTGAAGCCACACATAAATGGGTTTCCGACTCGCCGTCAAATATGGGCGGGACATTCACCGGAGGCAGCAGCGCCTGTTCGCCGAATGCCAATATGGCACCTCGAAGGTCATGGAACCTGGCCCCTGCTGTGACATTGGCGCTGCGCCACGGTGCGATCTCCGTTGGCTGTACCTTTGCTAGTGGCATGCTGGTTCGGACAGTTGTGAAGGCAAGCGTTGCTTGAAGGCTAGGTTGCACGCACACACCAGAGGCTTGACAGTGAGGTTTTGTTTCATGATGCTACGGCGACTTCGGATCGAACACTTTCGTGGCATCAAGTCCGCAGAATGGACGATCAACCGGCGCTTGATCGGTCTGGTGGGTGCGGGCGACAGCACTAAGACAACACTGCTCGACGCGATCGGGTTAGTGCTCAACCCAAACTACAGCCCGCAGTTTACGGATGCTGACTTCTTTGGCCTCGACCTGACAAAGAACGTCGTGATCGAGGCGGCGATCAGCGACCTCCCGGACAACCTCGTTAAGGAGAGCCAGCTCGGCAAGGACCGCTCGGGGATCATGCCTGACGGAACTCTCGTACACGATCCTGTCGATGGAGCCGAGGAATGCCTTGTCGTCCGGCTTACCGTGACACCGGAGCTCGAGCCGACGTGGGAAGTCGTAAGACCTGAATCTGACGATGCGCGCCCTATCACCGCCGGCCAACGACGACAGCTCGGCTTCTTCCGCTTGGGCGATCTACCAGACTTCCATCTGCGCTGGGCACGTGGATCGGCGCTGTCGAACCTGATAGATGGCGGCAATGGTGCGGCTTCCGTTATTCTCGGTGCGCATCGAGAAGCTCGGGCAGCGGTTTTCAACACTCAGCCGAACGCTTTGCACGCGGCCGCCGCGACGGCGCAGAGGGCGGCGGGAAATTTTGGTGCAGCGAAGTTCGGCAAACTACGTCCAGGCCTAGAGCCGAGCTCTGCAACGTCCGCGCACGCTCTGGTGCTCCACGATGGCGAAGTGCCGCTGTCGAGCCTCGGGCTGGGCACTCGTCGGCTGACGAGCTTGTCTATTCAGGATCAGGCGACGGAGGACGGCTCGATCATTGCGATAGACGAGGTCGAGCACGGGCTCGAGCCGCACCGGCTGGCGCAGGCGCTGCACCACCTCAAGAAGCGCACCAGCGCTGATGGCCTGCAGGTGATCATGACGACTCACTCGCCCATCACGGTGAAATCCCTGAGCGCGGGCGATTTCGTCGTTGTACATGCTGATGGTGCCGGAGCCACGACCTGTTACCCCGTCCCCGACGATCTCGACACCGTCCAAGGGACGTTCCGCAGTGCGCCCGAAGCACTCCTTGGCCGGCGAGTGCTCGTAGGGGAAGGCGCTACCGAGGTGGGCTTCCTCCGCGGCCTGCTCCGCCACTGGGACTCAGAGCGGATTGCCGCCGACCAGGCACCCTCGGCGGCAATTGGCACCGTTGTAGTAAATGGTGGCGGCGGGACCCAATCAACGCAGCGTGCCCAAATCTTTCGGAACCTTGGCTACCCGACCTGCATGCTCATCGACAACGACGACCGCAGCATTGACCACTCGGTCAAGGACGCCGAAGCCGTTGGCGTCGAGGTGTGCCGTTGGACGTCCGGCAGCGCACTCGAGGATGAGGTAGTGCGCGCCCTGCCGGCCGAGGGCCTGCAAGCGGTTGTCGACCTTGCTGTGGAAATCAGAGGCGCGCAATCGATTCTGGCCACGGTGGGAGCAAAGCTCGGGCACTCGCCGCTCACGGGAATCGTTGTCGACCGCTGGCAGGCACAAACCGGGATCGATGCACAGAAGATCCGTACAGCAATAGCGGGCGCTGCCAAGACCAAACATAACGAGTGGTTCAAGCGCGAAGATCGGGGGGAGGAGCTGGCCACCGTAGTCATTGCCCATTGGGCCGGATTGGAAGAGACCCACTTGATGAAGGTGATCGGTCAGCTTAGGGCGTTCGCGTACCCGACCGCGCCCGACCCAATGGAATCCGAACCGGGGGAACCGGCCGCAGATGACTGAAGACCCCCGCGTCGAGGACGCCGTTCAGGCGGTGCTCAGCTCGTTGCGGTGCTCGGTGACACTCCCGGCGGGCGCAGGCAAGACGGAGCTCATTGCCGCCGCCGTGGCCAAGGTCGCCAATCAGGGAGGCGTGAGCCTTGTGCTGACCCACACGCACGCGGGCGTAGACGTCCTCCGGCGGCGCATGAAGAAGTTCGGTGTCTCGAGTGACCAGGTCGTCGTCCGCACGATCGACTCGTGGTCATACGATCTCATCGCGCACTTTCCGACGCTGGCGGGGATTACTGTCTCCGCTACCCCTGACTGGAGCAAGGTCGGGGACTACCATCGTGCCGCGGCTATTTCCGTGGGCACCAAGGCTGTGGGACGAATGCTCAAGGTCAGCTACACGAACCTATTCATTGACGAGTATCAGGACTGCTTGATCGACCAGCACGCGCTCGCGCTCGCCCTGTCTGCTGTCCTGCCCACGGTGGTGCTCGGAGATCCGTTGCAGAGCCTGTTCAACTTCGGCACGAACCAGCCGGTCGACTGGGATGTGGACGTTTCGGCGAGTTTCCCCGCTGTCGATGTATCGCACAGGCCGCGCAGGTGGGACCCGAATCATCAAGACCTTGGCGCATGGCTTGTGAGCGTCCGGGATGACCTCCGCGGCGGCCTGCCGATCGATCTCACCGCGACGCCGGTCCGCTGGGTGCAGAGGCGTGACCAGCGGACCTTCGTCAATGTCTGCTACTCCGCCTTGAAACTCGACGGCACGGTTGCCGTGCTGGGGCAGTTCCGACCGGACTGCGTCAACGCCGCCGGCAGCCTGGGCGGCTCATACACAGTCATGGAGGCTATTGACGAGAGGGTGCCGTTGATCTTGGCCGCCAAGATTGACTCAAAAAGTGGCCCAGAAGTCGCGGAGGCCATCGTCGACTTCGCCGTCAAATGCAGCAGCGGCATCGCAAGTCACATCTCTGCCACCAAGCGGAAGCAGCTCGGTGAAGGCAAGTCGTTTACGACGAGAAATGACGTCCTGAAGCCTGCCTACGCGGCTATCGTTCTGGTGCGAAGTGCGCCTAAACCACATGCTGTGCGTAACGCGTTCAGCCTCCTGGCCACGCTGCCCGGCGTGACCATCCACTGCCGTGAGGCGTGGAACGAGATCACGCGCTCAATTGCCACTGCCATTTCCGACGATTGCACGGTGTCTGATGCGCTCCAGCGAACGCGAAACCACGCTCGAGTCGTCGGACGCAGGCAATCGGCACGCGTGGTGTCACGACCGTTGCTCGTCAAAGGCCTGGAGTACGACCACGTCGTCATCCTGAATCCAGCGAGTTACAGCGCCCAAGAGCTGTACGTTGCGCTCACCAGGGGGTCGAAGTCCGTCACGGTTATCAGCGACTCCGTGATCCTCCCGTCAGCCAAGATGGCTACAAGCGCAGCAACCCAGTAACCCGCAACGTGATGGCCTGTGGCTTGGTGAACGCGCAGCCGTCCTAGGTCGCACCTATGAAGTGGTAGACGGTAAGTCGCGGAACTCCACGAAGGCCGGACCTTTTGACGGGGTCGACGATCAGCAAGCCTTCCCCTGGAAACCATTGATCACAACGGAGTGGGAGCTTCCCGACTCCAGACTGTACGGCGACGACGGGGTGTCTAGTGTCGACCTCAGTCGACTCAGAGCGGAGCGCAAGGCCCCGCAGTTCCCTCAACAGGCCACGGCAAAGCTTACTGATCCCTCTGTCGGGATGACGACGGTTAAAGGCGTGGGTCAGAGTTGCGCAGCTCTTCGATCCACAGCTCGGCCCGTTCTGTCACTCCGCGCCACCTGTCGCGGTGGTCCTGCTCTATTCCGAAATGGTCGACCACCTTGTTCATGACAGTCCGGCAAGTGGCGAAGAGCATGCCCGCGTACGGGACAAGGACTTCTCGCCTGTGAAAAAACCGGAGTCCTTCTTCGAAACCGGCGTCGATAAACATCGTCACGCCTGAGGTCTCTCCATGGGCCACCGAGGAGAGCTGCGAGTAGAATTCCCGGCCGGATACACCGGGAGCGCCTTCGCTGAGCAAGTCCGATGCCAAGTTTGTCAGGGATGCCTGTGCTGCTTGCCCAAGGCCAAACTGAGCGGGCAGCCCGCTGAGTGCTTCGAGGTGAGCCTTGCCGTCGACCTGCGTTCCGTCGAGGAGCGCGAAGTCACTGTGCCGCACCGAAAAGCGCAGCTCGGAACATGCGAGGCCCACGTATCTAAGGAGCAGGTCCGCGGCAGACGCAGACCCGAGCAGATAGTTGGCTTTCGCAAAGGCTTCCACGGCACCCCTGGTCAAGGTAGCCAGCGGGAAGATGTGACGCCCGGTCTTGAGCACCGTCACGAACGCCCGCATATGGTCGAAGCCCGCGGTGGCGTAGAAGCCAAAACAGCGTGTTGAGCATGCTGCAGATGCGTGCCGGCTGTTGGATGTGCCTGACAGAGTACGTCATCCTGAAACTGCTGTGCCCGGCAGTCCTCCCTCGTGGCCTGGCCTGCTGAGAGGCGCGTCAGCTTCTCTGCTTCGGGCACAAGGCCGATGACTATTTGCTTCATCAAGGTGAGGTCGCGGTCAGACAGCGTTTCCGCATGTAGGTCATATGGCACAGGAAAATGCTAAGCCGCTTCCGGCCCATTCGGTTGAATCCCGCGGCCGCGACCTTTGACCTCCGGCTCAGTTCCTGACCGATAGAAGCGTGAATTTGAGGTAAGGGATCAGGAGATGCCCAGGGCATCTACCTGGTCACTGACTCGCACGAGTCCGCAGGGCGGCGGCACGATGTTGGTCAAGTGCGGTGTCCTGGGAGGGCCGGGAACCGGCAGAAATCAGCGCATACCAAAAGCGATGAAGCGTCTACCTCATCCCATGTGGACCATGCGGGCTCCAACCGTCGAGAAACGGCACAAGATCTTCATCCCGATAGTCTGCCAGGACGGGAACCTCGATGGGGCGGAGCAGGGGATCCTTGGCGTCGATGTAGTCGCGCGTCCATGCCAGCCAGGCAAGCCCGCGATTGACCAGCTCTACATCCCGTTCGGAGGACAGCCTCGCCTCCAGGGCAGCCACGTACTTGCGCAGCATGCCGGCTTCTGCCCAGGCGTCCGCCTGAATCTTCAGCTGCTGGGCCTTGTGGTGGTCCTGGATTCGTATGCGGGCGCGCTCCATGGCTGCTTCCCACCGTCGCTGCGTTTCCTCCTCCTTGAGGCGTGCTTGCTCGCGCTTCCACTCATTTTCTAGATGTTGAATTTCGATCTCGCGAAGTATGGCCGGCAGGGCGGTGTCGAGTTGCTGTCGCTTGCCGTCGCGAAACCGCTCCTGGCGCCCGTGGGTTGAGTATTTTTCTGTCAACTCCAGCTGGAGCCGCCCCGTCGATACGAAATCGGTGCTGTTTACAAGTGTCCAGGACTGGTTGCGGGAGTTGTATTTGGGGTTGTATGGCTTTGCGGCTCCGCCGTTCGGTGGGAGTTCCCGCATTTCCAACGGAACGGTGGTTGAGCCGATCGTGATGGCGATGTCGCCATCCAGGGTTGTGGGTCTCCGAGTGTCGGTGCGTTTGTGGCTCGACGGGAGCGTGACTTCATAACCGCGGGCCGTGCTTTCCGTGGCCAGTGCGTGCAGCAGTTTGGCTGCCCGGGCGACGTGCTCTTTGGACACCCCCGGTGTGCCGTCCCGGAAAACTTTGGCGACCGGGTGATATTTACCCACTGAGTCGGGAATCGGGACCGGGCGCTCGTGGACATCATCAGGGAAATGACGCGCCCAGTGTGCCTCGTACTTTGGGCTCTGCCATGACCCGACGCTCTTTATCTCGAGCTTGTAGCCTTTCGGGCGCAGTGCTGACTTCATAACTCCACGGATCAGGGCATCGTTGGCTGCGCTGTGCGAATATCCGCCCTCGACCTCAAGGACGCCGCCTGCGGCAGTGAGCTTCTGTATGAATTTGTCGGCCTCCGATTCCTGGGTGTGGTTGTTGGCAGCGGAGTCATCGATACCCTCAAGGAGCTCCACACCCCGCTGGGTGATCTTGGCGGTCCAGCTCGGCCCCTTGCCTGTAATGGTGATGTACCGATCGTCCGCCAAGGCTCGGGCGGCTATCCGATGTGAGTAGCCTTCGAAGATGCTGCCCGGGCAGTCGTCGTTGACCCATCTCAAGACTTTGGACTGTAAAACGCTCAGTGGCTTAGGGTGCTGTGGCAATGGAATACCCCATCCGAGTCGGTCCATGGTTAGTAACGTCCAGAACCAATGATCGACTCAGCCGTCAATGGGCGCGACTCCCGGCTTTTGAGAATAGCCAGTTCTGGCAGCCTCGTCTTCGTCGCGCCGCCAAAGATAGTACGGAAGAAGTCGCATCTGGCGGTTGCGCCGATCGTCTATCAGCCAGGCACCCAGGCAATTCCTTGCGTGTTCCAGATAGGTCGTGCCGATGTCCCACCAGTATCTGTCGAAAGGATGCGCAGGCTCTTCTGCAGCTTTCGGGTCGATGGCTCCGCATGCCGGAGGACCGAAACAATGGGCCATCGCTTGCCGCACACTGACTCGGACGTGCCTTGCTCCGGTAGGGAGCATGGGTTCCCACCGTAGGCATTCACGCTCGAAGTTCTGCATGACAGCGCTAATCTCGGAGCTCGGCGGCATCTTGGTGTCAGCATGCTCGACGAGGGCCACGACGGCACCTAGGGCTTCCGCCGCATTCTCCACGGCACGTCGCCGGGCAGCCTCAGGCCCTCCACGGCGCTGGAGAATCTCCCCGCGGATCAACGCAACTACCGACATGACGACAGCGGCCACCGCAACCCAGAACCCAGCATCCATGAGGCGACTGTAATCTACGGAGGCTTGGGGGCCGTAGACCCCGGTGAAGAACTCGCTTCCCATCGATAAAACTGTCGGAGGGGCCGTATGGGAGTATGAGCCCATGCTGAATGATGACGAACTTGCCGCGCTCATTGAAGTCGGCGTGGAGTCGCGGAGCATCGAGTTCAAGGGTCCGGGCTCGACTTCCTCGTCCGAGTTTGTCGCGGTGGTGGCCAGAGCCTGCATAGCACTGGCCAACCAGCGTGACGGGGGTCACCTTGTGATCGGGGTAGTGGACAAGGATCCCGGGGGAGCCCAGGGTGGGCTCGACGAGACTCAGCTGGCTGAATGGCTGAGCTACGACATCGTGGTCGCGAAGGTGAACGCATACGCGGATCCGCCGCTTCAACTTCAGCTCGCGGAAAGGCACCTCCCGAGCGGGGCGTCGGTCGTCGTGATCGAGGTCGCGGAGTTCGCCGAAATCCCCATTCTGAGCGCCAAGGAGTTCAGCGGCAAGATCGTGCGCGGACAGCTCTACACGCGCTCCATGGCGAGGCCGGAGAGCTCGGCCAGCAATACGCAGAACGAGTTGCGCGAAGTACTCGCCATTGCCACGGAGAAGCAGCTGCAGACGTTTCTCCGCACCGCCCGGCACGCGGGACTGGCGGTGGAGGCCATCGGACAGAATGACATCGACCAGTTCATGGCTGAGCGTGCCGGCTTCCTGCAGGAGTCCGTGGCGTCGGGAGTCGCAGGTCTGCCTCGGATATCGGTTGCGACTCGTCCGGAGGTCTATCAGGCCGATCGATTGGAGTACGAAGGTTTATCTGGCCTCGTGGGGAGCAACGCAGTGCGTTTTCGCGGCTGGCCGTTCCCGTTCGTCCAGAGCGTTGTGTTCGGTGATCGCTGGGTCGGCGAGGCACAAACGAGCATGCATCCCGAGGCATGGGGGATTTATCAGTCGGGGCAGTTCGTGGACATCCGGCCATTTCCCAGTGGATACGGTCCCGATTGGGACGGGCTCGCGGGCACTGAATCTGAGGGATCGTATCTCCCCGTGTGGTTCCCGGTCATGTTCATTCTTGAGGCGATGGCGTTCGCTGCTCGGTTGCAGAAGGCCACGACATCGACAGAGCCGCTCGTGGTGGAATTCGCGGTAGAGGGAGCGCAAGGATGGGAGCTGGTAGTTGCGGATCCACGACGGGGCGGCTTCCATGGCAGCTACCGAATGGGTGGACACCGGTGGGAGCGGCGTATCGTACTCGCGCCAGACTTCATTGAAGATGACATCAAGAACGCTGCAGCGGAAGTATCCCGCGACCTGCTTCTCCGATTCGGCTGGACCGGTGTTACAACCGATCTGATCCTTGGAATGCAGGATGAGGTTTTGCGGAGCTAGGCTGCTCAGGGCTGGTTTTTCAATCACCGGTATCGCTCTGTGCGACTCGCGCCTTTCGCAATCATGAGCGCGCCCGATATTAGTATCGATACCAGTTCCGCTTGCAGACGGGCCCAGGGCCGTTTCGCACTTGTTCTGTTCCGAGCTGCGGTAGGAAGCGCCATGGCCGATGACCCTCTGAACCTCGATGCTTCTGCCGAGTGGGCTGGTCTCTGGTGGCTGCCAGACGACCCGGACTACCGGGTCCCCGGATTCCTTCGATACGAGCCTGGGGACGGTCTAACGCTGTCGCTGATCGGCGCGTTTGAAGACCGCCTCATGACGACACTCGCGCCAGGTGTTGTCGCGGTCCACGAAGGGCAGCAGACGTGGGACGTGATCCACGGCGCGGCCGAACAGCGCGAGATCACCCTCCTCGGCTGCATCCCGAATGGCGGCAAGCGGACCTACGGTGCGCGGGTGAAAAGCCCAGATAAGCAGACTGTGGTGGCGACGAGGGCGCTTATCGGCGTGCACGTGAGCAGCGAGGACGAGGCGGTATTCTCCGCTGCCGAGGTGTCAGTCGAAGACCTTGGCCTCTGGGCGGCCTCGTCGGTGTTCGAGGGCCTTCTTGGAGCCCACGACGATGGCAAACTGGACGGCAGCGGGAGCATCTCTGTGAAGACTGCGGAAGTTCAGTCCGTCGAGTTCGAAGGAACCGAGTACCGTCTGTCGCACCGGCACGCGCTGCCGTATTTTGATCAGCGTAAAGGCAGTACCGTCGGGCGCATGCGCGACACCGCATTCGTGCGAGTCGCCCCCGTGGAAGCATTTTCTTTGAGCAGCGCATTGAAAGCGGCCAGCCTAATACAGGATCTGATCGCGCTCGCGATGCACCGTGCCACGGGTGTAATTTGGCTCAGGCTGGAGGTGGCAGAAACCGACTCTGAACCGCGTGGTAACCGCCTTGCCTTGCGCCGGAACGCCGATGTGCTCTACTCGCCGGCAGTCCTCGGCAAGCACGATGCCAAGGTTGTTGACCAACACCGCATTTTCTTCACGTGCGCATCGATCCCGTTCGAGGAAGTCGTTCCCCGCTGGATCGATGCGCACGGGCGGCTACAGGCAGCGATCAACATGACCTTGGGCCTCCGCTACGCACCGGCCCGCTACGTCGAGAACAATCTCCTCACAGCAGTCGGCGCGGCCGAAGTGCTGCACCGTGGTCTCCGAATCGATGAACGACCGTTCCCGGCGGACGAGTTCAAACCGATGCGCGAAGCGACGCTTGAGCACGTTCCTGAGGAACACCGAGAGAGATTCAAGGGAGCCATCCGCAACGATCCAACGCTTCGGGACCGGCTGCACGCCCTCGCTGCGCGACCCGACCATGAGGCGATCTCCATGCTTATGCCGGACGTGGACAGGTGGGCGCGACGGACTACTCTGGCACGGAACGACCTGGCGCATGAAGGCAAAACTCCCAAGCACTCCTTTGAAGAGCTGATCGCTGTCGTGGACGTGACCACCGCCGTCGTGACCCTCAACCTGCTGCATGAGCTCGGTGTGCCTGCCGAACGGCAGCGCGAGATCGTACGGGATCATCCGCAGCTTCGCTCGACCGCCAAGAGCGCGCGCGAATGGTTCTTTGCACCCGGAACCGGCTCCTAACGCTGCCGTCCGTCGAGCCACAGCCTGGACGCGACAGCGTCGCGCGGTGTCGCACGTTGCCTCGGGGATACTCCCTGGTCCGGTCTTTTGCATGTAGTCCTGCCGCAGAAGCACGAACATGCAGCCATCAACGTCACTCAATCCCAAGTCTGACCACACCAGCAGCGGCCGTCCTGGTGTTCCTGGATGACGAGGACCCGTTCCTCTCCGAGCAGGATGATGTCTTCGTAGCTGAGCATGGCTTCAGTGCAGCAGCAGCGGCCGGCCGCCGGTAGGGGAGTCTTGGTCTATGTGGAAAACCGCCGGCAACGGCATCGGAGCGCTCTGCCCGTGAGCCTCCTGTGCCCACAACCGAAATCCGAGCGGCGGCGAAACAGGGACGTGCCTTCAGTTCCGGGAACCTACGCGGATGCACCACCAACTCTTTCCTTCGCCCTTGACGGCGAGTTTGGCCGGCGTGTGCTGTCGGAACTCGACAGTTAGTGAACATGTGGTGATCGCAGTGGGACAGTACTGTTTGTGCTGATTTAGCAGGGATCTTTTCTCCTCGAATATGGGTGCACCAATACACCGATACGCGGACCCCCGGGTCTATGTCCTTAAACGTAGACATGACGATGAGCTCGTATACCAGGCTTACCTGCTGTTGACGCATCGCCCGACACGCAACGCTGGCGGTGTCCAGTTTTTCTGGACACGTAGTACTAGCCTTGCGCTATGGCAACTGCGGGAGAGACCCTACAGGCAACGCTCAGCCGTACGGCGTACAGCACTCTAAAGGTGCTCGCGGAGAATGTCCCAGCGCTCTCCGGCCGTAAGATTGCGGCAGCCCTGGGCGTATCGCCAACAACGGCGACCGGCGCCTTGGCCACGTTGTTGGAAGCAGGGTTCGTGGCGTCGAAGAAGTCAGGAAGGGCCACCCTGTGGCAGTTGGTTGTCTCGAACCCCTCGATCAGCGCGTGGTTGGAGGAAATCGTGCCTGCCGCATCAGCGCCGGCCGCCGGTTCGAGCCCCTACTCGACAGGCGGCGGCGGCGTCCGACTGGAGCATTCGTACGCAGCATGTTTGGTTGCGGGGCTCCTTGCCGGCGAATCCTTGGCGGAGCTCGGCGATGCCGTGTCTGTGGAGTCAATTCGCCTCCAAGCGAGCGACGTGAGCGAAGTTGATGACATCCTGATCGAGGGTCGCGATGCTCAAGGGGACGTGCATCGGTCGTCCATCGCTGTTCGCAGAAGCCCTGCCCTGACTAAGAGTGACAGTGCGTCAGTCCCTCTGGTTCGAGACTTCTTGGCTGTTGTCGGCGACCACTGGTCTGAGCTGTCGCAGGGCAGATGGCGGTTGGTTCTCGCAGTGTCCACCAACGCCAATGCAATCACGCAGCTCGCCGAGCTCACCGAGCTCGCTCGCTCCCTCCCGAATGGAGAGGAAATGGCGAGCCGTTTGTCGCAGCCGGGCAGGACGAATGCAGGCCTTCGTGATCGGTACGGCCATATCAAGAGCCTCGTTGAGCAGGCAGCGGAGGGGCTTTCCTCGGTCAGTGGATTGAGCGCGGAAGATCTGACTTGGCGCCTCCTCTCCAGTCTCAGCAGTCGTCGGCTGCGGCTGGAACGAAATGACCGTGCGGACCGCACCACCGCAGTCAACACACTCCAACGCATGCTTCATGACGGCACAACTGCAGTGGCCGATGCGCTATTCTCCCGTATTGAAGAGCTCGTAGGGGAATGGGCGCCGCAGGCAGCAGTGCTGACGCAGTCCTTGATTCGCCGCAGCCTTAGCAACTACCCTTTGTCGAGATCTGCCAGATACGCTACAGCGTGGGGTGTGCTCGACCGACTTGGAAATGCACTCCGTGACTCAGTAAAGCCCACTCTTGGTGCCGGTGCTGGACAGGTGGAGTTGGAGCGTGCTGACATTGCCTCGCAACTACTTGAGTTGATCACCAGTACCTGCGGTGCCAAGCGCTGCCTGGTCGTCACGGGCGAGCCTGATGTCGGTAAGTCATCGCTCGCCCTGAAAGCAGTCGAGGCTTTGCAGACCAACGGCGCCGTGACTGTGCAACTGAGCCTGCGGGACCTGCCCCCAACCGTCATCGAAGTCGAAGCGTTGCTGGGATCGGTGTCAATAGAGGAACTACTTTCAACGGCTGGAGTGGGTCCCGCTCGGCTCTTGCTGATTGACGGTGCCGAAGCGGTCCTAGAAGGAAAGCAAAGGGTACTCCAAAGCCTCGCCACTTCTGCGCTCAAGACCGGACTGGCTGTCGTTGCTGTAACGCGCACCGATGGATCAGCGCAAACCCAAGAGGTCCTGGCGCAGGCCGCGCAGCGGAGTGGCGCGGACCCAGTTCCACAGGTATTCGAAGTTCCACCGCTCACAGACGAAGAGCGTCAGAGTCTGCCGTCGCATTTCCCAACCTTGGCCCACCTCGCAGGTGACACCCGTGTTCAATGGTTGCTTGGACGGCCTGGTCTCGTGGAGGCGCTCTTGAGGACCGGTGAAATGATTGCGCCGGAGTCGGCGCTCTGCGAGGCAGATGTCTTCTCTACGGTCTGGAACAGCCTTATTCGAAACCGCGAGCACCGCGAGCCCGGGAAGGCCTCCCCGGATGATCGCGAGGGCGCGGCTCTCGTTCTCGCCGGTCGTGCACTTGGCCTCGGAGCCCAAGACCGTCCGGGATCAGCCGCGGCCGAGCTCAGGTCGAACGGGGTCTTCAAGCCGCAGATGAACCCTGCCTTCTCACGCGGCGATGAGTTTTCCTCAGACCTATACCGCGACTTCGCCGTGAGCAAATATATCCTGACGCAAGGATGGAACGGACTGGCCGACGCTGGCGCCCCACGTTGGACCATCCGAGCTGCGCGGGTTGCCGCGCAGGCCAGGCTTCGTGGGGGTCTAGCAACTGAGTGGCGGGCTCTCGAGCAGGAATTCTCCCTGCTGGCAGACACCTATGGGGAACGGTGGATGGATGTTCCGTACGAGGCACTGTTGGCGCTCGGCGACACTGAAGCAGCGCTCGGCGAAGTATGGGCAGAACTCGCTGATGACGACTTCGCGGGCCTCAAGGTGTTGTTGCGGCTAGCCCAAGCAAGATTCGCCGAAGGTGGCTTCGGGGATGTCCACGCACTGGCGGGCATCGTTTCCGTCGCCTACGTGCAAGGGCGGGACATTGCAGCCGCTGGGAGAATCAAGAACAAGACGCTGGGCGAACTCATCAGGGAGCTCGTGCTTGCCTGGCTGAGGGGGATGGCCCTGGCCGACGGCGACCCGAATCCCTTGCGGCAGGCCGTTCGGGATAGGATCCTCGAAAGCGACCCCCCTACGTATGACGACTTCGCGGTTGAGGCTCTTGCCTGCCTCGGTGCTGATTTGGATGACCGCGTCGAGGATTGGCTGCGGAAGATCGCAAGCCATGACCCGTATCGCTTGGATGAGGCAGTCGAGTCCGTGGCGGTCGCCATCGCCATGTCGCAGCACAACCCGCTGCTGATGCTAGAACTTGCAGAGGCCTACTACATCGAGAAGCCACGCCGAAACGACCATTGGGGTGCTGGTAGACACATAGGTGATGATGGAATCCGAGATATGCATCACGGTTCACGATATGGATTCGGACCCCCGTTTGCAGCTTGGTACTACGGCCCGTTCTATCGGCTTTTAATGGCACTACCGAGAGAGACAGTCGCCTTCATCAACCGGATGCTCGACCACGCAGCGAGGTTCCGAATGGGTATCCTCGATGAACTGGGCGATGCAGTTGGTCAAGGCACCGAGCCTAGGGGCGTAGAGATGGCGGTCGCGACGTTTGGTCGGCGAACCTATATTGGCGACTCGCACGTGTGGGGCTGGTACCGCGGCACGACCGTCGGCCCGTACCCCTGTATGAGTGCGCTACTCGCTCTGGAGAAGTTCGTCGATGAAGTCAAGAACCAACTGAGCCTGCCTCTCGCTAACGTCATACAGATCCTGCTACGCGACTCGAACAACTTGGCGACGCTTGGCCTCGTGGTTGGATTCCTCGTCCGTCACCTTGACGAAGTGGACGCGGAGCTCGATGCCTTCCTCGCACAGCCCGAGGTCTGGCACCTGGAGACCGCACGCGTCGTTGGCGAGCATGGGTTCAGAGTCCGGGACGCCGGTGCCGATCAACTGACGGGCACGGAACGAAGGCGCATCACGCCACACGAAATTGTTGGGCACTTGGTGGTCAATGCCAGGCTGCGAGGTGACGAAACACGACTGGCTCAATTGAAGTCGGTCGGTGAAAGACTCGTTGCGAATGCTCAGGCGTCGTTTGGAGACCGCCCGGTAGACCCCGAGTACCTTGCCATGATCGAGAGCTGGGCAGCTGAGTTCGATTTCGAGAACTACCGTGCAAGCAAGGCCGACGATGGGCTAATCGTCCAGTTTGAACGACCCCCAGAGTTGGAGAAGGTGCTTGCTCCGAGCTCACACCAACTTCAACTCACCAACACTCTTTACGCGTTGCAGAGTCGCTACGCGTTTCACAACGACAAACCACAGGAGTGGCCACTGGACACTCTGTCTGAGGACATAAAATCAGCACGCACGATCATTGAAGGAGAGTCACCACAACAGTTCATGTCGCCCGAGAATCCCGTTGCGTCTGTCGCAGCGGCCGCCGTAAGGGCTCACGCGCTTGGCCTTTCAGAGCTGGAAGACGAGGATGTTCGATGGGCGGCGGATGTCATCATGCACGCGGCCGAGAACCCTCAGATTGATGGCATGAGCTTCTCGGGCACCATGTACTCGATGGGGGCGGACCGTGCTGCTGCCGTCTCGGTCCCCCTACTTCTGATGCCTGCATTCGATTCTTTGACCCTTGACCGAAACCGGATCATCGGCTGTCTGAAGGGCTTGGCGAACAGCCTGTTCGACGAGGTGCGCGCCGGCTTGGCTATTGGATGTTCGGAGTTGTGGAACGTCCCTTGCGCATTTGACGCGGGGTCGGGTCAGTGCATTCGCCACGTTGCAGCTTGGAGGGCCGCCATCGGCAGCCTCGCAGCGGCAGAACTCGGTCCATTCGACTTGGACAGTCAGAGACGAGTCCCGGGCGACTTGGGCCAGCCGTACCATGCCAGTCTTCCAAACGTGAAGGACGATGATCTCCTCCTGAACCGTTTGAGAATGCCCGTGTCATGCATGGTCGATGCCAGGGATGTCGCGTGTGTGTCAGAGCAAGTCCGGGAGCTGTGGACTCCGCTCTGGAAGGCCCACGAGCGGTCACTTAAACACTGGTGGACAGAGGACTACGACCACCAGTCCCACATCAACCAGGCACCGATTTCCAGACGTCTTGTCGAGCTGGCACTCAGCGGCGACTGGGAGCCGCTGACCAGCCACATCCAATCATTCGCAACACATGCAAAACCCCTGCACCAACTGATGGAAAGCCTTGCCGAGGTCTTCACCTATGATGAATCGATTAGAGATCAACTCTTCGACTTCTGGCCGATAGCCATGGGTGCCGCACTCGACGTAGTAGGAGATGGTGGGGCTCTTCGCGAGGACCATTCCTGGTACGGCTATGTGCCGGCATCCCTCATGCCGGTTCCGAGACCACACTCGTATGACTCCGACATTGATGGGGTCTTAAGGAAGTGCAGGGAGAACTGGGTACAACCAGAAGTCTTGGAGGGGCTTATGGACCGCTGGTTGCCACTTGCTCGCTGGGAGCCGAAGTCCGTCGATGTTGTCACCAGGTTCGCTCGCAGCGCACCCGCGGGTTGGCAGGCTTCAACTGCCTTGGAATGGATCGAAGTCATCATGGATGGGAGATTCGAACTCTTCGCCAACCACCTCTGGACCTTTGAGGAATGGGCTTCCGAGCTGCGCGCGGACCGTGCATTCGATGGCGAGAACCTGAACCGTTACCATCGCATTGTCGACGGGCTCGCTGCCGCTGGCGACCATGCGGCGGTCAGGATGCAGCAACTCGACGAGTAGTCGTCAAACCCATCGAAACTGCTGTGGTGCTGCAGCTGCCTGAGGATCGAGGACTAACCGCCCTGGGGCACCGAACAGCTTCTTGTCCTTTTGATGCCACAGACTCTGCCTGCTCGTGTAGGGGAAAGTACTATCCGCTTGACGGCATCGTGCCTGGCACTATCAATCTCATGAACCGCATGCGGAGGTCCCCGAGAGAGAATCCCAGGGAATGTTGGACTTCAACCGTCCGGACATCACAGTCCTGGAAGTGCCCCGAACCGGCAGAAATCAGCGCATACCAAGTGACTATGCTTTTATCTCATCCCATGGGGGCCGTGGGGGCTCCAGCCGTCGAGAAACGGCACTAAGTCTTCATCGTGGTAGTCTGCCAGGAACGAGAAGTGAACTGCCCGCGCGGCTTTCGCTTTCAGGTGATCGCGTTCATTGAACGCCGCGCGCGCACGATGGCGGACGATGAGCGCAGACCCATGGCTGACTGCGTCGTGGGGCTGGCTCGGCCATGGTGACGCCCGGCGGGCTTCGAACGCTCGAGTCGCAGGCGGTCACGGCAATAGGCCCCCCACAGTCTGATGACGAAGGCCCGTATAAATGACGTGTGTCCGGGCGTGGGAGCGACAACTCCCGCAACGGTACCCACACGAAGACCGCTGACCGAGATCGGCCCGGAGATCGACGTGCCGGCTCGACCTTCGATCGCAGGTCCTGGAGAAGCGGCAGCGCCGAGTGATCGGTACGGACGAAGTCTTTGCCCTTGACGAAGGCCATTTCGAACAAGGTACGGGTTCTGCCTCGGCATCCATGGCGCCTTCGTCGAGCGGCGGTGTCGAATACATGGATCGATCGGGACAAAGTAAGCGAAACCTGTAGCATCACATGGAACCCATTATCTACTGATAGGCGCCCGCCAGTGAACGAGCAAGTGATCGACTCGACCGAGGATGTAACCGAGGAGGTAGACGTCGAAGGCCTACTCTTCGACCCCCTTGAGGAGAGTACTGGTGCGGCAGTGGTCGGAGAGTACGACTTGGTGTCCACGCCAAACGACTTCAACGTTCTGACCATCAAGAACTTTCTCGATACGGGCGCGGTGAAGGTCCCTAGGTATCAGCGCAATTTCGTTTGGGATCGGGCACGTGCTTCGAAACTCATTGAGTCTTTGATTCTCGGCCTCCCCGTTCCGCAGGTCTTCCTGTACGAGGAAGCACGGAACTCATTCCAGATTATCGATGGACAACAGCGCTTGATGTCCATCTACTTTTTCTTGGTTGGGCGCTTTCCCCGTAAGACCGCAAAGCCGAGGCTTCGCGAATTCTGGGGGCAGCAAGGGGGTATTCCGCCTCACATTCTCTCAGATGACGGGCTGTTTGAATCTTTCAGGTTGCATCTGCCGTCGCCCCAGAACGGCCCGAGTAATCCGTTGCACGGGCTCAAATACGACACGTTAGAAGAGCGGCAAATCCAACTCGGCATGCGTACTCTCCGAAATATCGTGATCAAGCAGGTCAATCCTGATGGCCGCGGTGCCGTCTACGAAATTTTCAACAGACTCAACACAACGGGCGTAAACCTAACTGCTCAAGAGATTCGCATGAGTTTGGCTGATTCAGCCTTCATGGAACAGATTGTCGAGTTCAATATGGATCCCGTCTGGCGTCAGCTGTTTGGTGTCGCTACTCCAGATCCTCGACTTCGCGACATCGAAGTGCTGCTGCGTGCATTCGCCATGGCGGACGAATCGGACGAGTATCGACCTTCCATGGTGCGATTCCTCGATCGGTATGCGGATCGCACTCGCTTGTTCAAGCAAGAACAGATTCGGCCACGCCGGATGGCACTTGAGCGATTCCTCGAAGATACTCGGCACGTGGACCGCGCCGCGTTCCTGATTTCAGAGCGGTTCAGCGTCCCCATTTTCGAAGCGATCTTCGCGGCGTACGCCCAAGAATGCGAGAAAGGGGGGCAGCCCACCCTGCGTGATGACGTACTTGCGAGGCTCAAGGTTGATCCGGAATTCGTCGATGCCACTGAAACTCATACGACGGATACAAAGAACATTTTGCAGCGTGTTGCAGTCGCGCGTGCCTACCTTCGCGGTGAGAAGTAACATCTCATGAGTCTGGAAAGCTACTTTGAGGAGCGTATCGAAATTGGTGATCTGCTTGGTGAGGCCAATGAATACTCGCTGCTGAACGTCTACCATTCAGACTTGCCGAAAGTCCTCATTCTGTCGGTCGCTAGTCGCTTTGAACGTGATGTGACGGACCACATAGAGACCTTTTATTCGGAAATCTCGGAGCTCGAACCGGTGGCGGCTTTCGTAAAGAAGAAGGCTCTGAACCGCCAGTACCACTCGCTGTTCAACTGGGATGCCGCAAATGTGAATGCGTTCGTGGGACTGTTTGGCCCACAATGTAAGGCGCATTTCGCGACCCAGTTAGTTCAACATGACTGGCTGAACGATGCGGCACGGGACTTCCTGGCGCTCGGGCAGGCCAGGAATGTGCTCATACATCTAGATCTGGCTACCCAGACTGCCTCGATGACGGCGCAAGAAGTGGCAGAAAAATACAGGTCCGCAGTCCGTTTCGTCGAAGCGATTCCGTTCGTTCTCCGTCTTCGGCCGATACCGGCAAGAGAGCAGGGAGCACCCGAAAGTCTCGAGGCGGCCCAATAACCAGAGCGATGGGAAAGCGCCCCCGCCTGGACTGCAGCTGGTTCTCGAGCTGGTCGGAGAGCATTCTGCGGGCCACGATCAACAGTGAGAGCGAGCCGCAGCTGTTTGACGCGGACGCAGTTGCGCTCCAGCTTCCGGGCCTCCTGGCCGAGGACGAAAGTGGCGACGCTGTGAAGTATTCAATCAGGGCATTCCTCCAGGTTCGGCGGAGTGGCTGAAAACGCGTGTGCGGAGCTCGGCGGCCCCTTAGAGGAATACAAACTCAAGTACGGCTTGGAGAACAAGTTTTCCATTCCGGTCGAGATCGGGTCAGTGACTGGCTTACTGTCGCCGCCGTCCGTGAAAACGGTCTGGAGACGGGTTACTGCTCTGCGCCTGCCCACCTAAATTCGGGGCATATGGCTAAAGGCCTAGCATATCCGCCGGGCTGGACATCCGTGATAGGGGAGGCACCGAGACGTCTGACTTCACCTCAGTTCCATCGCGGGAACTGAGCTCGCCAACCAGTGTGTATGTGGTAATTGCAGTGGAGTGGGCCTGTTTGTGCTGATTTAGCAGGGATCTTTCTTCCTCGTTGATGAGCGAAAAACATACCCCTCACATAGACCCCCCGGTGCCGGCAAGACGATGCTTGCCGAGCGGCTCCCGGGACTCTTGCCGGATTTAGGGGACCGGGAAGCCATGGAAGTCACGGCGATCCATTCGCTTTCGGCTGTCCATGTTGACTCGGTACAGCTATTGCGCCGCCCGCCCTTTGAAAATCCCCATCACAGCGCGACCGCCGCAGCAATCATCGGCGGTGGTTCCGGCCTGCCGCGGCCCGGGGCGGCATCACGGGCGCACCGTGGCGTCTTGTTTCTTGACGAGGCACCCGAGTACGAACGCCGGGTCCTGGACGCCCTGCGGCAACCTCTGGAGAGTGGAGAGCTGGTCATTCACCGCTCCGCCGGCACCGCTGCATATCCGGCCCGTTTCCAGCTGGTTCTCGCGGCGAATCCTTGCCCTTGCGGGAAGGCCACGGGGAAGGGAGTCGATTGCACCTGCACTCCGGTGATGCGACGCCGCTACTTCGGGCGCATGTCCGGGCCCTTGCTGGACAGAGTGGACATCCAGCTCCAGGTGGAACGTGTATCCCTCGCGGACTTTGGGCAATCCGGCGCGGAGGAGGACACAGCCACGGTCGCCGGGAGGGTCCATGCCGCCCGGTCGCTGCAACGTGAACGCCTGGGGAGTTTCGGGATGGAAACCAACTCGCAGGTTCCCGGGCGTGTGCTGCGCGGCGAACTGCGCCTGCCTTCTACGACCACGAAGATTCTTGACACTTCCCTGGAGCGTGGAATCCTCACTGCGAGGGGCTACGACCGCGTCCTGCGTCTCGCGTGGACCCTCGCGGACCTGGGCCACAGGGACCAACCCCACAGCGACGACATCGGGCAGGCCCTCGGCTTGCGGCAGGCGGTTGCGGCCGCATGAAAGGACACGCCATGACTGAACACGGCCAGCAGCTCACCTCGGACGCTCCGGACCGGAAAAGGGAGCGCGTAGCCCGGGCAGCGTTGTCACGGCTCATGGAACCGCAAGATGCGGCCGGACTCGCGCTCGTGCAAGCCGCCGGGGCCGTTGACGGTCTCAGAATAGCTACCGGCGAGCTCGCTCCCGGGCATGGGCTTGAGCAGGAAGTGGCTTCCTTGTTGGTTGACAGCGGGGTTTCTTCTGCCGGGGCCGGATTGGCCGCTGCGTTGCGCCGGTGGGCGCCCCGGATCCCGGACCTTGCCCCGGAACGCGATCTTGCCACCATGCAACGCCTCGGTGGCCGCATGATCATCCCCGGCGACCCGTTGTGGCCCTCGCAGTTGGCAGATCTGGGCCTTCATGAACCGTTGTGTTTGTGGTGGCGGGGACACGAATTGGAGTTTCCACCCGTGCGGCGGGTAGTGGCGCTTGTCGGCTCACGGGACAGTACGAGCTACGGGGCCTCTGTAACGGGTGACTTTGCCTATGGGCTGGGTCAGCGCGGCTGCACGGTCGTGTCCGGAGGGGCCTACGGGATCGACGCCCACGCGCACCGCGGGGCTTTGGCCGGGGGCACCAGCGACATGCCGACCATCGCGGTGATGGCCGGGGGCGTGGACCGATACTATCCGTCCGGAAATGAGGGCCTGCTGCGTGCCGTGGCAAACCAAGGGGCGGTCATCGCCGAGGTTCCCCCGGGCTCGGCGCCTACCCGTTACCGCTTCCTTCAGCGGAACAGGATTATCGCCGCCTTGGCCGCGGTGACCGTGGTGGTGGAAGCGCGATGGCGTTCGGGTGCCCTGAATACAGCTCATCATGCTGAATCCATCGGGAGGGCGGTCGCCGTGGTCCCGGGATCCATCCACAGCGCCAACTCTGCGGGCTGCCATCGGCTCCTCCGGGATGGCGGGGCTGTCTGCGTCACGGACGTCGGAGAGATCGCTGAACTGGCGGGGTCGAGCGGTGAGGGGCTCGTCGGCGAAAAGGAAACGGCCGCCTCAGACCACGACGGACTCACCCTCGAGGACCTGATCCTGCTCGACGCCCTGCCCGTCCGTTCGACGAGCTCGGTGGAGAAGCTCGCGGTCGTGGCAGGGCTCAGCGCCGGGTCCGTCAGGGCCGGTCTTGGACGCCTCGGTTTGTTGGGTTTAGCGGTATCAGTGAGCGGCGCGTGGAAGAGGTCGGGGAAGCAGGGGTGATTCTGGGACTGGATGGCAGGTTGAGCCTGGTTCGGGGTATCTTCCCGAGTTTCTTGATCCTGGGCCGGAGAAACATCAACCTCCCTCGGATAGGCGGGTCGGAAGACCGTCTCGTGTCTGATATCACATCCGGCTTTCAAATTCGTAACTTAATTGACAGTCAACTATCAGTTAGCTGCAAGTTGGCGTAGCGTCAGTAGGGACGACATGGGTGATCGTCCTTCCGTCGTTTCAGCAAAGGAGCCGAAATGACTGTGAAACTAAACGTGCTTTCCATCTTTGCCGTGATTGCATTGCTACACTCATTTCCCTTCCCGCAGGAGGGGCCGCGGGCTGGGCCATATACGGTATCGGTGCTATAGCAGGAGGTGCAGGCGTTGTCTGGAGCTGTGGATAGTTGCCCCTCGAGACTAATCGCTCTTGAGCAGGGATGATATGGACATGATGAAGTCAAGGGCGCAGCCCGCGAGGTTCGTGATTGGACAGCAAATCGGTCTCTTTCTGATCCTGGGAGCCGTCTTGTTCGTCCAAGGCGGCACTGGCCCGGCATGGCTTTGGATTCTTTTCGCAGTCTGGCAGGGGTTGCTCCTGTGGCAGTACTACAGGATTTACAGGTCCATCGGTCAAAGGTGAATATGGCCGAACGTGGCGATGCCAGCCACCGGGCCTCGCGGCTGGCACAGTGGAAGGGTGCAAGAGAAACCCCTCCCCGAAGCACTCGCCGGGTCCGTTCAGGACTTCCGGCGTTACCTCGAAGGCGAACGGGCCAGGTCTGCCCACACTGTGAGGGCATACATCGCAGACGTCGAGAACCTGCTGCGTTTCGCTGCCGCGGAGGGTGTGGGGCAGCTCGCAGCCCTGGAGCTCGGTACCCTCCGGCGTTGGCTGGGGGCACAAAGCGAATCCGGCCGGTCCAGGGCAACCATCGCCCGGCATGCCGCGACGGCCCGCGCGTTCACCTCCTGGGCCCTGCGGGAAGAACTAATCGCCTCGGACCCGGCTATTCGGCTCCAAGCCCCCAAGCGGGACCACACGCTTCCTGGAGTCCTTCACCAGCAGCAGGTCTCCAGGATCTTCGAAAACCTGTCAGAGGCAGCCGCGGACGGCTCTGCGATGCCGTTGAGAAACCGCGCCGTCGTCGAATTGCTCTATGCCACGGGGATCCGCGTCGGCGAGCTCGCCGGTCTGGACATCGATGATCTCGATATGGAGCGCCGAACTCTTCGCGTGCTCGGCAAGGGCAACAAGGAGCGGACGGTGCCGTATGGGGTTCCGGCTGCGCTCGCCGTCGACGATTGGCTTCGCCTCGGCCGTCCTCGGCTCGCAACCGAGCGTAGCGGACCGGCACTCTTTCTCAGTTCAAGGGGCAACCGGATCGATCAGCGCCAGGCCCGCAGCGTCGTCAACGACCTCCTGGCGGCCTTGGGGGATACCGCGGCAACCGGACCCCACGCCCTGCGCCACACTGCCGCCACCCATTTGCTCGACGGCGGGGCGGACCTGCGTGCGGTGCAGGAAATTCTGGGACACAGCAGCCTCGCGACAACCCAGATCTACACCCATGTGTCGGTAGACCGGCTTCGCAAGAGCTATCAACAAGCCCACCCCCGTGCATGAAAACCTGGAAACCGTGCAACACTTTGAAAAGCCCTAAGGGAGGAAATCCGCCCGTCCGTGAATCGCACTGGCGTAATTCCGGTCCGTACGGCAAAATGAAAGCACTGCGGGGAAACTTTCAACCCAAACTTGAATGTTCTTCTGCTGCGGAAAAAATCAAAGATAGGTAGGGAAACCGGAACAGCGCGGCACCCGCGCAGCAAAATTTCATCCAGGCAGAGGTCGTTGGGGAAGACGTACCTACAGCTATGGAGGATGGAATGTCTGTTGCAATAACCCGCGGTGTCTTGTTTGTGCATTCGGCCCCTACCGCGTTGTGCCCTCACGTTGAGTGGGCCATCGGATCGGTCGTGGACAAGCGGACCGATCTTGAGTGGACCCCTCAACCTGCCGCGCCCGGAATGTTCCGCGCCGAGCTCTCTTGGGCAGGAGTCCCTGGAACGGGTGCCCAATTGGCTTCGGCGCTGCGTGGGTGGGCACACCTACGCTACGAAGTCACCGAGGAGCCGAGCCAAGGCGTGGACGGCGCGCGTTGGTCGCACACTCCGGAGTTGGGTATTTTCCATGCCGTCACCGATGTCCACGGCAACATCATGGTGACTGAGGACCGCATCCGCTACGCCTACGAGTCGGGGGCGGGAGATCCTGCCGCCGTCTACCATGAGCTTTCCTTGGCGCTCGGCGAGGCCTGGGACGAAGAGCTCGAGCCCTTCCGGCATGCTGCCGAAGGCGCCCCTGTGCGCTGGCTCCACCAAGTCGGTTAGGAACACCAGATCGGTTAGGGAACAAAGTACCTATACAGTTTTTCCATAGCAAAGAGGAGGGCCCCACCACGGTGGGGCCCTCCTCTTGTGCCTGGCTTGCGCCTCGACCTGCAGCGACTGTCAGACGTTGCGGATGGCGATGACGGCGTTGTGGCCACCGAAACCGAAGGAGTTGCTCAAAGCGACGATGTCACCGGCGGGCAAAGTGCGCGCCGAAGTGACGACGTCGAGCGGGATCTCCGGATCCTGGTTCTCAAGGTTGATGGTCAACGGAGCCTGGCGTTCGTAGACGGCAAGAACCGTGAGCACTGCTTCTACGGCCCCTGAAGCGCCCAACAGGTGGCCCATCTGCGACTTGGTGGCAGAGACTGCCACATTGTCGACGTGGGCGCCCAGTGCGGCACGGAGCGCCGTGTACTCGGGCTTGTCACCGACAGGCGTCGAGGTGGCGTGGGCGTTGACGTGCACGACGTCCTCGGGCTGGATGCGGCCATCGAACATGGCGGCCTTCAAAGCGCGGGTAGCGCCCAGGCCTTCCGGGTCCGGTGCCGTGATGTGGTAGGCGTCAGCTGTGACCGACGTACCGGCGAGCTCAGCGTAGATGCGCGCACCACGGGCGATCGCGTGCTCTTCGGCTTCCAGGACCAGGGCGCCGGCGCCTTCACCCATGACGAAGCCGTCGCGGTCGCGGTCGTATGGCCGCGAAGCGTGCTCGGGATCGTCATTGCGGCGGGAGAGGGCCTGCATCGAGGAAAACGCGGCGAGTGGCATCGGGTGGATGGCGGCTTCGGCGCCACCGCACACGACGACGTCGGCCTTGCCCGAGCGGATGAGGTCCAGGCCGAGGTGCATCGCTTCGGTGCCGGAAGCGCAAGCAGAAACAGGGGTGTGCGCACCGGCGCGGGCACCAAGGTCAAGGCTGACCGCTGCGGCGACGCCGTTCGGCATGAGCATGGGGACCGTCATGGGCAGGACCCGGCGGGGGCCCTTTTCCCTCAGCGTGTCCCAAGCGTCCAGGAGCGTCCAGACGCCGCCGATGCCCGTGGCGAAAGCCACGGCAAGGCGATCGTGGTCGATTTCGGTGATACCGGAATCCGCCCAGGCCTCGCGGGCGGCAATGACACCAAACTGCGTGGACGGGTCCATGCGTTTGGCTTCAACGCGGCTCAGAACCTCGAGGGCCGGCGTCGAGCACCGGGCGGCAAAGTGGACCGGAAGGTCATACTTGGCAACCCACTCGTCCTCGAGTGTGTGGGCACCGGAGACCCCTTTGAGCGCGTTCTTCCACATCGTGGGGACGTCGCCGCCGATGGGCGTTGTAGCGCCCAGACCGGTTATGACTACTTTGCGTGCCATGCGATCACTCTCTGTCGGATCAGCCAACCCATGTGCTGTTCTCACTGGGGAGGCAGGAAAAAACTTTGGGAGATATAGCAGCTGTGCCGGACTTCGGATGCAACAGGGCGCACCCGAAGTCCGGCACAGTTGAGGCCAGGCTAGGCCTGTGCGTTCGAGATGAAGTTGACGGCGTCGCCGACGGTCTTGAGGTTCTTGACCTCTTCGTCCGGGATGCGGACGCCGAACTTCTCTTCAGCGTTGACGACGATGGTCATCATTGAGATGGAGTCGATGTCCAGGTCCTCGGTGAAGGACTTGTCCAGCTCCACGGCTTCGGTGGCGAGGCCGGTCTCTTCGTTCACGATTTCAGCCAGGCCGGCCAGGATTTCTTCGTTGCTAGCCATTGTTGGCTCCTTTTCTTGTTGTGCCGGCTATTGCCGGAAATGGGGGCAAACCGCGGATACGGTTTGGGTTTCAAAGCGCTATTCAATTGGAAGGTAGGCACGGTCCGAAACTACGGAAGAACGATTACCTGGGCACCAAACACAAGACCGGCACCGAATCCGATCTGCAAGGCGAGGCCACCGCTGAGCGCAGGGTTCTCCTTGAGGAGGCGGTGCGTGGCCAGCGGAATGGAGGCAGCAGAAGTGTTTCCCGCATCGGCGATGTCCCGTGCAACCACCACGGTTTCGGGAAGTTTGAGCTTCTTGACCATTTCATCGATGATCCGCATGTTCGCCTGATGGGGGACAAACGCTGCCAGATCCGAGGCTTCAATCCCTGCGGCGTCGAGGGCTTGCTGGGCAACCTTCGCCATTTCCCAGACAGCCCAACGGAAGACCGTCTGGCCGTCCTGCCGGAGCGTCGGCCAAACATCCTGCGCTGCCGAAATAATGGCCTGATCGTCGGATTCATCCGAATGGCGGGCACACTCGCCAAGGTTGCGGACTTCGTCAAGGGAATGCGTCATGCCGATCGCGTTCCACTTGCTGCCATCGGATCCCCAGACGGACGGGGCAATGCCGGGCGTGTCGGACGGGCCGATGATCACTGCGCCGGCACCGTCGCCAAGTAGGAAGGAAATGGTTCGTTCATGGTTGTCGATAACGTCCGAGAGCTTCTCGGCGCCGACCACCAGGACGTATTCAGCCGCGCCCGATCGGACCAAGGCATCGCCCTGGGCAATGCCGTAGCAGTAGCCTGCACACGCCGCGGAAATGTCGAAGGCCGGTGCCGGGGTGGCCCCCAAACGGTCGGCGAGGGCGGCAGCCGCGGACGGCGTGGCATACGGGTGCGTGACGGTGGAGATAATGACGGCACCAAGTTGGGAAGCCTCAATGCCGGCCTGCTTGAGTGCCTCGCGGGCGGCCCCCTCGGCCATGTCGATGACGCTGATATTGGCTGCGGCGCGGTGGCGGGTCACGATACCGGTGCGTTGGCGGATCCATTCGTCCGAGGAATCGATCCACTGGCAGACGTCGTCGTTGGTGACGATGATGTCCGGGCGGTATGCCCCGAGGCCGACAATTCGTGAATATTCCCTTGTCGGTGCTTGCTTGAGTACGGGGGCGCTCATGCGTCTCCCTCCAATTCCGCGAAGAGTGCGAGTGCGGCGGACAAATCATCCGGGGTCTTGACGGCAACGGTTTTCACGCCTGGCATGCCGCGCTTGGCGAGGCCGGCCAGGGTGCCCGCAGGTGCCAGCTCGATAAGTCCGGTGACTCCGCGCTGGACCAGGTTCTCCATGCACAGGTCCCAACGCACCGGGCGCGAAACCTGGGCGATCAGGCTTTCGACGGCGGCGCCGCCGTCCGTGACCTCCTGGCCGTCGAAGTTCGAGAGCAAGGGAACTGTTGGAGCCTGCGGCTTGAGGGACGGTCGCAGTGCTTCAAGCGCGCTCACCGCGGGAGCCATGTGGGAGGTGTGGAATGCTCCGGCGACCTTCAGCGGGATGACCCTGGCTTTGGCCGGCGGATTGTCAGCCAGTGCCTGGAGCTGTTCGAACGTGCCTGCGGCAACGGTCTGGCCCGCGCCGTTGACATTCGCGGGAGTTGCGCCGGCGGCCTCGATAGCGGACAGCACCTCGGCCGGATCGCCGCCGACGATGGCACTCATCCCGGTGGGGGTGACGGCGGCGGCAGCGGCCATGTTGTTGGCACGCTCGCGGACAAACGTCATGGCTTCTTCCTCGCTCAGGACACCTGCAAGCGCCGAGGCCGTGATCTCCCCGACCGAGTGGCCGGCAAGGACGATCGGAAGGGTACTGAGTTCGACGTCGAACAGCGATTTCGCTGCCACGAGCCCTGCGGCAACAATCAAGGGCTGCGCGACGGCAGTGTCCTTGATGGTTTCTTCATCGGAGGTGGTGCCGTGGGCCTTGAGGTCGATGCCTGCGATTTCGCTCAGGAAGGCCAAATGGCCTTCTACGGAAGGGAGCTCCAGCCAAGGGGCCAAAAATCCAGGGGTCTGGGAGCCCTGTCCAGGGCAGACGATTGCAAGCACGTAACCAGCTTTCCAAATTGCCGCGCGAACTACTGGTGTTTGCGTACACCAAGCTCACTGGGTCAGTTTGTAGGAAGTCTACAACGGTTCAACCCGCGGATCGGGTACCGTGACGCTCCGACGTCGCCTTTGGCTGGGCCGAAAGCCTGCCCACAACCAACGCAATTTGGAGCACGAAAGCCTCCCGCGGGAGGAGCGGGTCCCACCCTGTGACGTCGCAGACGCGCTTGAGACGATACCGCACGGTGTTTGCATGGACGAACAACTCGCGGGCCGTTGCTTCGAGGGAATGGCCAAGTTCCAAATAGGTGCTGAGGGTTTCGACAAGGCCGTTGGAAGCGGCCAGCAGCGGGCGGTAAATGTTCTTGATGAGGGAACGACGGGCGGCGTCGTCACCCGAGACTACGCGTTCCGGGAGGAGGTCGTCCGCCGCTACCGGTCGCGGAGCCGACGGCCAGGCTCTGGCGGCAGTGAGCCCTGCAAAGGCTGCCTGAGCAGAACTGCTTGCCTCCAACAGGGAGCCGGCCTCGGGTCCGTAGACCACCGCGCCCGGGGCGAACAGCTCGCTTAGTTTCAGATACGCGGTGTCGCGGTCTTGCACGCCACCCAGAATCAGGATGAGGCGGTCGCCCTGGATGCCAACAAGCGCGTCCTCCGCGTAGCGTCCTGCGGTCCGGCGCAACTCGCTCACGTAGCTTGCGCTTGGTTCCGACGGCGAGTTTCCCACCATCACCGTGAACCGCTCCTGGGCCTTCCAGCCGAGGGCCGCGATGCGGGAACGAAGGGCATCGGTGTTCTCGCCACGGAGGATGGCGTCCACAATCAGGGCTTCAAGCCTGGTGTCCCAGGAACCGCGGGACTCGGCGGCGCGGGCATAGACATCAGCGGCGGCGAATGCCACTTCCCGCGAATAGCGCAGGACCGCTTCGCGCAAAGAAGGCTGGTCGGCTTCGGGTGCGATCACGGGGACCTGGTCCTCCACCACCTCGACGACGATCCGGATCAGCTGGAGGGCCTTTTGCAGGCTGATGGAGCGGGTCAGCTCCGTGGGAGCATTCCCGAAGACGTCCGTCAGGATCCACGACGGCGAGCTCGGCCGTTCGTACCACGTCACGAAAGCCGCGATTCCGTTTTGGGCAACCAGGCCCAAGGCTGAACGTTCGTCGGAGCTCAGCCGGCTGTACCAAGGCAACGATTTCTCAAGCTTGCGCATGGTGGTGGTGGACAATTGCCCCACATTGGCACGGAGCCGCTTGAGGGTCTCCGCCTTTTCCGGTGTTACCGTGCGCGCAGCCGCTTTGCGTTTTGCGGGGGTTTGAATCGGCTCTGCCATGCCTTGAGCATACGGCGCATCATCGACAAGCTCCATTTGTGCGAAGGCTACAACTGCGATTGGTGCGCGTCACGCACTGGCTGCGCCGATTGGTGTTGTGCGGCGATCATTGAAGCCCGGGTGTTAAAGCCCGACGGCGGCCCGCGCCTTTCGGTGCGGGCCGCCGTCGGGATGTTGCCTGGCTTCGCTTTGCTTCGCTGGAGGCTTAGCTTTCGCCGCCTGCCCCTCCGGTGGTGCCGGCGTTGACATCGAGGAGACTGTACTTCTCGATTGCCTGGGCTGCCGCCTGTGCGTCAACTTCGCCTCGGCGGGCGAGGAGTTGCAGGGCTTTCACGACGATGGAGTGGGTGTCGTTTTTGAAGAAGCGGCGTGCGGCCTGGCGGGTGTCGGAGAATCCGAAGCCGTCGGCGCCGAGGGAGGCGAATTCGTTGGGGATGAATTGGCGGATCTGGTCCGGGACGGCTTTCATGTAGTCGGTGACGGCGATGACCGGTCCGGTGGCGCCGGCCAGTTGCTGGGCGACGAACGGGGTGCGGGGTTCTTCGCCGGGGTTCAGGAAGGCGTGTTCTTCGGCGGCGAGTCCGTCGCGTCGGAGTTCGTTCCAGGAGGTCACGGACCACACGTCCGCGGAGACTCCCCAGTCCTGGGCGAGGAGTTTCTGGGCTTCCAGGGCCCAGGGGACCGAGACGCCGGAGGCCAGGAGCTGCGCGCGGGGCCCGTCGGTTTTCGCCGGGGCCAGCAGGTAGATGCCCTTCAGGAGGCCTTCGGTGTCGAGGTTCTCCGGTTCCGCGGGCTGGCTGATCGGTTCGTTGTACACGGTGAGGTAGTACATGAGGTTCCGGTCCTCGGAGTGTTCCCCGTACATGCGTTCGAGTCCGTCGCGGATGATGTGGCCGATTTCGTAGCCGTAGGCGGGGTCGTAGGTGAGCACGGCGGGGTTGGTGGAGGCCAGGATGGGGGAGTGGCCGTCGGCGTGCTGGAGTCCTTCGCCGGTGAGGGTGGTCCGTCCTGCGGTGGCGCCGATGATGAAGCCGCGGGTCATCTGGTCCGCGGCGGCCCAGAAGGCATCGCCTGTGCGTTGGAAGCCGAACATGGAGTAGAACACGTAGATCGGCACGAGGGGTTCGCCGTGGGTGGCGTAGGCGGTGCCGGCGGCGGTGAAGGCCGCGACGGCGCCGGCTTCGTTGATGCCGGGGTGGATGAGCTGGCCCTGGGGGGATTCCTTGTAGGCCAGGACGAGGTCCCGGTCCACGGAGAGGTAGTTCTGGCCCTTGGGGTTGTAGATCTTCGCGGTCGGGAAGAACGCGTCCATGCCGAAGGTCCGGGACTCGTCCGGGACGACCGGGACGAAGCGGTTCCCGAAGTTTTTGTCCCGCATGAGGTCCTTCAGGAGCCTCACGAAGGCCATGGTGGTGGCGGCCTGCTGTTTGCCGGAGCCGCGCTTGGCGACCTCGTAGGACTTCGCTTCGGGCAGCACCACGGGGGTGTGGGTGGAGCGGCGTTCGGGCACGGAGCCGCCCAGGGCCGCGCGGCGGTCCATCATGTACCGGATTTCGGGGGCGTCCATGCCGGGGTGGTAGTACGGCGGACGGTACAGGTCGGTGTCGAGCTGCTCGTCGGTGATGGGGATGCGCAGGTGGTCGCGGAAGGCCTTGAGGTCTTCCATGGTGAGTTTCTTCATTTGGTGGGTCGCGTTGCGGCCCTCGAAGTGGGGTCCGAGTCCGTAGCCCTTGACGGTCTTGGCCAGGATCACGGTGGGTTTGCCCTTGAACTCGGCCGCGGCCTTGTACGCGGCGTAGACCTTGCGGTAGTCGTGGCCGCCGCGTTTGAGGTTCCAGATCTGCTCGTCGTCCAGGTCCGCGACCATGTCCTTGGTGGCCGGGGTCTTGCCGAAGAAGTGTTCGCGGACGAAACCGCCGGATTCGGCCTTGTAGGTCTGGTAGTCCCCGTCGACGGTTTCGTTCATGATCTTCACCAGGGACCCGTCGGTGTCCTTGGCCAGCAGCTCGTCCCATTCCCGGCCCCAGACGACCTTGATGACGTTCCAGCCCGCGCCGCGGAAGAACGCCTCCAGTTCCTGCATGATCTTCCCGTTGCCCCGGACCGGCCCGTCCAGGCGCTGGAGGTTGCAGTTGATCACGAAGTTCAGGTTGTCCAGGTTCTCGTTCGCGGCGAGCTGGAGCAGGCCGCGGGACTCGGGCTCGTCCATTTCCCCGTCGCCCAGGAACGCCCAGACCTGCTGGCCGGAGGTGTCTTTGAGGCCGCGGTCGTGCAGGTAGCGGTTGGACTGGGCCTGGTAGATCGCGTTCATCGGGCCGATGCCCATGGACACGGTCGGGAATTCCCAGAACGCGGGCATCAGGCGCGGGTGCGGGTAGGAGGAGAGCGCGTGGCCTTGTTTGGACTTTTCCTGCCGGAACCCGTCCAGGTCCTCCTCGGAGAGCCGGCCTTCCATGAACGCCCTGGCGTACATGCCCGGGGACGCGTGTCCCTGGAAGAAGACCTGGTCCCCGCCCGAGGGGTGGTCCTTGCCGCGGAAGAAATGGTTGAAGCCGACCTCGTACAGGGTCGCGGCCCCGGCATAGGTGGAGATGTGCCCGCCCACCCCGATGTCCGCCCGCTGCGCCCGGTGCACCATCACGGCCGCGTTCCAGCGCATGTACGCCCGGTACCGGCGCTCGAACTCCTCGTTGCCCGGGAACGGCGCTTCCTGGTCCGCCGGGATCGTGTTCACGTAATCGGTGGTCGTCACCATCGGCACCCCCACCGACTGGGACCCCGCCCGCTGAAGCAGGCTGCGCATGATGAACTGCGCCCGCTCCGTGCCCTGCTCCCTGATCAACGCATCCAAAGACTCAACCCACTCGGCAGTCTCTTCCGGATCACGATCAGGCAGCTGGGAAGTCAACCCGCTAAGGATGTGTGAGGTCTCTTCTCCTGCAGCCACGTCCAACCTCTCTTTTGGCGCATTCATCGTCGCCTCAGGTCCGGCAGGGTAACTGCCCGTCATGAACGCGGCGTGTGCGACATATCGGTTACAACAGCCCGGTCATGTGCGCCGGGCAGGTTCTCTTGAGCTCAAGCTGCGCTATTCGCGGCGGGCGGTTGCCCTGCAGCCAAAGTCTTCACTGGCCACTGTAGCTTTGTACGAGCCGCGATGCGTAGCCGCGATGTCGTGAAGGCGTTGTATGTCACACTCAAGCTGTTACATCGTAGGCAGTTGTAGCTGCAGCCAGGGCTACAGCCGGACTGCAGCCCTGGCTTTAGCCGTGGCTGGGGCGCGGATTATGGTGGAACGCGGGACAATGGCTTGAAGCACACGCCCAAAGGGTGTTGGCTTGTAGTAATCGAAATCACTTCAAGAGGAGGAAACGTGAGCGAGGCCGACGCCGCCACATCGGTAAATGTGGCGGAAAGATTGGGTTTCAAAGATGGGGATCTAATTCAGGAACTCGGTTACGACGATGATGTCGATTTCGATTTGCGTGATGACATTGAGGAACTCACGGGTTCCGAGCTGCTTGACGAAGACGATCACGAGGTTGTGGATGCGGTCATTTTCTGGTGGCGCGATGGTGATGGAGACCTTGTCGACGCACTAGTTGATTCACTGACCACCTTGGGTGAAGGCGGCGTGGTCTGGGTGCTGACCCCCAAGTCGGGCCGCGACAACTACGTCTCGCCCTCGGATATTCAGGACGCTGCTCCCACCGCTGGCCTGCATTGCACTACCTCCGCAGGCGTCTCCAAGGACTGGAGCGCCACGCGGCTTGTAGCACGCAAGAAGAACAAGTGACACACACGAGGTTGGACCCTCCCGGACTGCGTCCGGGAGTTCCTGTTGTGGGCCAGGAAGCCCCGGATTTTGAGCTTGTGAACCAGTTTGGGGAGCCGGTTCGCTTGTCCGAGCTTCGCGGGCGCAACGTTGTGGTGGTCTTCTATCCCTTCGCCTTCTCCGGAATCTGCACCGGGGAACTGTGCGAGATCCGCGACAATCTGGGTATTTTCGAACACGCCGACGCCACGGTCCTTGGCGTCTCGGTGGACAGCAAGTTCGCTTTGCGGGCTTACGCCGACAAGGAAGGCTACGAGTTCGATCTCCTGGCGGACTTCTGGCCGCATGGAGAAGTAGCCGAGAAGTATGGCGTGTTTGATGCAGCTACCGGCATGTCCTTGCGGGGCACTTTCATCATCGATGCCGCGGGCATCATTCGGTATGTCGTCGTCAATCCGCGCGGCCAGGCACGCGACCTGGCGGAGTACCGCGAGGCATTGTCAGCACTTGGCCAGGCCTAGCGCCGATGAGCGCCCAACGGCCCGGCGTCGGAATGACTGGCTTCGCCATACTTCCGCCGGCCCTCACAGTTGAGTTGGATCCAGGCGAGCTGGACCTTCTCCGCCAAGCCGCAGCGATTCTCGGCGGCAAGCGGCTTGCTGTCTTGACAGGAGCCGGCCTGAGCACGGACTCCGGAATCCCTGACTACCGCGGCCCGGGGGCCGCGCCGCGGAATCCGATGACCTACCAGGAATTCATCGGAAGTCCTGCCAACCGGCGCCGATACTGGGCGAGGAACCACCTTGGATGGTCGCACCTCCGGCGGGCGGACCCCAATGCCGGGCATGCCGCGGTCGCGCTCCTTGAGCGGCGCGGGCTGATCACGGGGCTCATCACGCAGAATGTGGACCGTCTGCACGAGGACGCCGGCAGTATCAATGTGGTGGACCTGCACGGCCGCTACGATCGCGTGATCTGCCTTGACGAGGGACACGTCTTCACCCGACGGCTCGTGGCGGCGATTCTCGAGGAAATCAATCCCGGCTTCCTCGAAGCCGCGCAGGCTTCCGGCGTCGTGGAAATGGCACCCGACGCGGATGCCTCAGTGGAGGATCCCGAGCTCATCCGATCGTTCGTCGTCGCTGTTTGTCCCGTTTGCGGGGGAACGCTCAAGCCCGACTTCGTGTACTTCGGTGAAAATGTGCCCAGGGAACGGGTGCAGCGCGCCTATTCCATGGTGGACGAAGCCGGGGCACTGCTGGTGGCAGGTTCTTCGTTGACCGTAATGAGCGGACTGAGGTTCGTGCGGCACGCAGCCAAACTCGGCAAGCCGGTAGTGATCATCAACCGCGGACCGACCCGCGGCGACGGGCTCGCGAACCTCAAAGTGGAAGCCGGAGTCAGCGGCGCGCTGGCCTGGCTTGCCGCTCAACTTCCCGATTTGCCGCCCCCCGGTCAGTCGATTGGTGTTCCAGGCGATTGATCCGGTAGAGTACATCTTCGTTGGTTGAAGCGCCGAGGGCGCTGAAATCAGTGTTTGGGTCTTTAGCTCAGCTGGTAGAGCGCCACGTTTACACCGTGGATGTCATCGGTTCGATCCCGGTAGGACCCACCAGGCAAAAAGAGCCCCTGAACTGCGAAAATGCAGCTCAGGGGCTCTTTCTTTTGACCGATGTTGTCGACCGTACCGCAAACTCCGCCAGGAACCGTCTACCAACATGCCTGAGAAGAACGTCGGTCCGCGATGAAGCGGATCGCGATGCTAAAATGCATCGCGGGATGGATTCGGAAATGGACGCAGGTGACGGGTTGAGGGTGGTTGCCGAGCGTCCGAACTCCCGTGCCACAATGAAAGACGTCGCACGGGTCGCCGGAGTCGGTGTCGGCACTGTCTCCCGGGTCGTCAACGGCAAGTCGAACGTGAGCGAGGAGAGCATCGCCGCGGTCAACGCTGCGATCGAACGTCTCGGATTCCGTCGCAACGACAGCGCCAGGATGCTCAAAACCGGGGCGACTGCCAGCATCGGGCTGCTGGTGGAGGATGTCGCGGACCCGTTCTTTTCGCTGCTTAACCGCTCCGTGGAGGAGGAGGTCCTGCGTCGCGATTCCGTGCTCCTGACCGCCTCCTCGGACAAGGACCCGAATCGCGCGCGCAAGATGATCCTCACCTTCTGTGCCCGCCGGGTCGACGGCCTGGTGATCACTCTCCCCGAAGGCGGTGACGAGGAATACCTGCGTGCGGAGCTCGACGCCGGTACGAGCATGGTCTTCGTCGACCGCCCGCCGCGGGAGCTGGATGTCGACACGGTGATCGTGGACAACCGCGGCGGCGCGCGCACCGGCGTCGAGCACCTCATCGGCTACGGGCATAGGCGGATCGCGTGCTTTACCGATCGGCCGGACCTTTACACCGCGAGCGAGCGCATCGCCGGCTACCGGGAGGCACTCGAGGAAGCGGGCATCCCCTTCGACCCCGAACTCGTCTTCTCCAGCGCGACGACCCGCGAGCCCGTGGACGAGCCCCTCGGACGGATGCTGGCGTCGGATGACCCGCCGACCGCGGTTTTCGCCGGCAACAACCGCACGAGCATCAACGTGATCGGCGCACTGCGCATCCACAACACCTCGCTGGCGATCGTGGGTTTCGACGACTTCGAACTTGCCGACGTCGTCGTGCCCGGGATCACCGTGGTGGCGCAGGACCCGAAGGCGATGGGGCAGATCGCGATGAGGATGCTCTACAAGCGCCTGGACGGCGACGTCTCGCCCTCGCAGACCGTCACGCTGAACACTCGTCTCATCGTGCGGGGCTCGGGAGAGCTGAGTCGCGACGCCGTGCTCGCCGCGCGCTGACACCAATTCGGAGTCCTCCGTAAATCCCCTTGACCGGTATTCATCTCGGTCACCACTTCTCCGGCGTTGACTCGGTCGAGGTGCGCTGAGTAGACTCGGCCGCGTGGAAACGTTTCCACGCACTCTTGCCCCGTCACCGCTCGGCGGCGGACAACAGTGATGAGCGCTGATGCTCGATACCCGTGAGCCAGGTCAAGGAGGACACCCCACGATGTCAAGCCCACACGACAGTCCGGCTGTACGCCCAGGGAGCCGGGGAAGGCCACGTCGATCGCGGCTCGCGCCGGCGATGGCGGTTGCGGCCGCGCTCGCGATCGGAACTCCGGTCGAGGCATCCGCTGCCCCGACCGTCACCGACCTCTCCAACGAGGTCAACCCGTTCGTTGGCACCGAGAGCGAAGGCAACGCCTATCCGGGGGCGACGCTCCCGTTCGGAATGGTGCAGCTCAGCCCTGACAACACCGACAGCTACGCTTCCACGTCGTACAGCAACAACGCCGGCCGCGTGTGGGGATTCAGCCACAGGCACGTCAATAGCGCGGGTTGCCCGGCCGCCGGTGAACTCCTGGTCTCGCCCAGCACCACCGCTACGCCCACCACCTCGCGACGGTTCACTAGCATCCAGCCCGGAAGCGAATCCGCCACAGCCGGTTACTACGGTGTTACCCTCGGCAACTCCGTCAAGGTCGATCTCTCGGCCACCACCCGAGTGGGCGCGCACCGGTACACCTTCCCGGCCGGCACGACCTCCAATCTTTCGTTCAACACGGGTCAGACGCTGCGCACCGCCGGCGCGAGTTCGGTCTCCTGGGTCGATGGGACTACCCTCGAGGGCTGGATCGACAACGGCGGGTTCTGCAGCGGAAACGAGAAAAAGTCCCGCTACTACTTCAGCGCCACTTTCGACCGCGCTCCGCTGTCGACCGGCACCTGGGGCAACAACGCCCAGTTCGTCGCCGGCCGGAACTCCAGTGAGGTCACCGACGGCAACAACGGTTTCGTCGCGACGTTCGATACCACGACCGACCGCGATGTCGAGGTGAGCGTCGGGGTCTCGTACGTGAGCGTCGAAGGCGCCCGCGGTAACCGGATCGCCGAGGCGACCGCCGACGGCACCCGGTTGCCGTTTGATCAGGTCCGCGCGAAAGCCCGCGACGCCTGGAACGCCGAACTTGGCCGGTTCGACATCACGGCATCCGCCGAGCAGCGCAAGATCTTCTACACCCAGCTGTATAAGACGCTGCTGTCGCCGACCATCGGAAGCGACGTCGACGGCCGGTACACAGGAATGGACGCCAAGACGCACACCGCCAATGGCTGGAACTACTACCAGACGTTCTCACTGTGGGACACCTACCGCACGCAGGCGACGTTCCACGCGCTGTTCGCAAAGAACCGGGCCGCCGACATCGTCCGGTCTATGTATCAGGCCAGGGTCGAGGGCGGCTGGTTACCGCGCTGGTCGCTCGGTTCGGTCGAGACGAACATCATGGCCGGCGACCCGGTCTCGCCGTGGATCGCGGAGAACTTCACGCTCGGCACCGTGCCAGACGACATCGCCGGCCGGATGTGGGACTACCTCGTCGAGAACGCGACAACCGCGCCCCCCGCGGGCGTCGCATCCGTTGGCCGTCAGAGCGCCGCGTTCTACCTGGCCAACGGCCACATCCCCTATTATCCGGAGGGCGGCGGCGGCCTAGGCGCCCAGTTCGAAGAGTACCGTCACGGCGGCTCGGCCACGATGGAGTTCGCAGCTGCTGACGCCAGCATCGGCTCGGCCGCGCAGCGGCTTGGGAAGACAGGCCAAGCGGCAGAGTTCCTGGCCCGTGGAACCAACTGGTCGAAGCTCTGGAACCCGGATGTCACACTCAGCGGCGGTTTCAAGGGCATCGTCAACGCCGTCAACCCCGAGGGCCGGTTCGTCTCGGTTCCGGAACGCACGGATGTGACCAGGTCCGGTTTCCACGAGGGAACCCCGTGGCACTACCAGTGGATGGCGACGCAGGATGTGGTCGGTCTGCAGCAGAAGATGGGAGGTCGCGAGGAGTTCGTCAAGCGACTCGACTACTACTTCAACCAGCCGGCCCTCCAGTCCGCTCCGGGGGTCTCTCCGAGCAGCTGGGCTGCGGGCGGCAGCACGTACTACGCGAGCATAGGGTACAACCCGGGCAACGAACCGATGATGATGAACCCCTGGCTGTACGGCTTCGTCGGTGAGCCGGCCAAGACCAACGACGTGCTCGCGGCCAACCTCAACCGCTTCCCGAACACCCCCGGCGGCGGGGTCGGCAATGATGACCTCGGCACTCTCGCCGCTTGGTATGTGATGGCCTCTCTCGGCATCCAGCCGGTGATGCCCGGCTCGGGGATCATGGCTCTCAACGCCCCCAAGGTTCAGGCCGCCACGATTACCCTCGAGAGCGGTGAAAAACTGCGGATCACTGCTGCAGGCGCGAAAGAGAAGCTTCCGAGTTACATTGCTGGTGTGACCGTGAACGACAACGTGCACACGGCTGCCTGGGTCGATGTGGACGAGATCCGGAACGGCGGTCGGCTCGACTTCGCACTGTCCGGCACTAAGGCAGGCCTCGACTGGGCCACGGCCCAGAAGGACTGGATCCCGAGTGTCTCTGCGCCGCGCAAGGCCACTCCGGCGATAGTTCCAGGGGCGGACCTGACTGCGATCGCCGGCCGGGAAAAGACCATTGATGTCGCACGGGTCACCTTCGCGGGCGCGGCGCCGGCCGCCGTCGAACCCATCACGGCAACGGTGTCGTGGGCAGGGGGAGACCCGGTCACGGCAACTGTGACGGAGGACAACGGGGCCTGGGTCATCCGTTCCACGTCGACGTTCGCAGCGGCCGGAGCCGTGAGCGGCGTGGTGAGCATCGCCAGCGCGGCGAACACGCCGAGGTTCTCGCCGCCCCTGTTCGCGCCGACCTCGACCAACCTCACGGTTTTGGTCACTGCCGCCCCCGTCAGTCCGCCCGTCAGTCCGCCCGTCAGTCCGCCCGTCAGCCCTGGAGTCAACGTGGTCCCCCCGACCACCGGAAGCACCGGCACCACCGTTAAGGCGGCGAGCGGACTGGCCCACACCGGCATGGCCCCAGCCGTTTTCTCCCTGTTGTTCGTGGCTCTCGGCGCCATTGCGCTCGGCTCGGCCCTCGTGATTCGCCGCAGGCGAGCGAACGGCTAGGAGACGACTGAATTATTCGGTTGGTTACGGGCCCTGACTAGGCTGCTCCAGGAACGCCTGATCTGCCAGCAGCGAACCCAGAAAGAGCCCCTGAACTGCGAAAACGCCATCCAAGACGCAGCTCAGGGGCTCTTTTCTTGTGACCGTTATTCATTTCGGTGTCATCCCGGCCGACGGTCAGGATTATCGGGCTACGCGCCGGTGACCGTGGTCCAGATGCCGACGGCGCCAGCGACCACCATGATCGCGGTGGTGGCCCAGCCGAGGGTTGCGGCAAGTTTCCCGTTCCGATAGTTGCCCATGAGGTCTTTGTCCCGGGAGATGAGCATGGTGACAATGAGGAACGGTGCAGCGGCGATCCCGTTGATGATGGCACTCAAAACCAGCAGTCCGATGGGGTCGGAATTAAACAGACTGATGATGACGCCGCCGATGGTTCCCACACCGAGCAGCACGTAGAACGTGCGCGCCTTGCTGGGGCGCCGGTCGAAGCCCCATTCCTTGCCGAGCAGTCCAGACAATCCCGCAGAGCCCGAGGCCGCCAGGACCGGGACGGCGAGGATCCCCGAGCCGACAAACCCGGCCGCGAAGAGGAACTTGGCAGCTGGGCCCGCGATGGGTTCCAGAGCCTTGGCGGCATCCGCGGCGGTCTTGATGTCCGTGCCGTTCTTTCCCAAGGTCGCCGCGGTGGCAGCGATGATGGCGAACATGACCAGGACGGAGAAAAACATGCCGATGAATACGTCCGCGCGGGCGTCGCGGAGCTTGCGCCGGGCGGCGGGCGCCGAGTGGTCATCCAGCCCGACGGCGTTATCGCCTCCGAGGTCATCTTCCCTCAGCTCCTCGATCCGGTGCGCGCTCTGCCAGAAGAACAGGTAGGGGGAGATCGTGGTGCCCAAGACCGCAACGATGAGCCCCAGGTAGTCCCAGCTGAAGCGGAACTGCAGGCCCAGCAGGCCCGCCGCAACGTCAGGCCAGTCCACCTTGGACACGAACAGCACCGCCACATAGGCCAGCAGCGCAAGGCAGAGCCACTTAAAGACCTTGGCAATGACGGCGAAACCACCGGCAACCAAGACAAGGGCGATGCCGATTCCAGCGATCGCGCTCCACAGCTGGGCCGGGCCTGCACCGAACAGCTCCATGCCCTGCCCGACCGCCATCAGGTCCGCGGCCGCGTTCAGGGTGTTCGCCACCATCAGCGCCACGATGAGGATCGCGATCACCACACGTGGCTTGCGGGAGAACTTCCGGCGGGCCAACCTGCCCAGGCTGTCCCCGGTGGCCAGGGCGGTGCGGTCGCAGATTTCCTGGACGGCCATCATCATCGGCAAAGTCACCGGCGCAGTCCAGAGCATCCCGTTGGAGAAAGTGGCGCCGACCTGGGCGTAGGTCGCAATTCCGGAAGGGTCATCATCCGCAGCGCCGGTGACCAGGCCCGGGCCGAGCAAGCCGAGGAATCGCCGGACCGGGGAGCGTTTCGCGCCCGAGGGAGCCCGACCATCCGCGGAAGGATCCTCTGGCTTGCTGTCGATGGCTGGGGCCTCACCGGATTCCGGTTTGGTAGAGTCCACGGAACTCATATCGTTCTCCTGTTGTTCAGTTGCCACTCACGCTAATGCTAAGCATGCTTATAATCCCCAGTCACGCCAGCTTACAGGCAAAGGGGCCTTCAGGGTTGCCGGATATCCATCGGGATATTGGTTGTGGCCAATCGTTTGGCGGCTCAGAATGGCAGCATGACAGCGTCCGGAGATGCAGCGCGTGATAAGAGGCTTGCGGAAATCGGAACGGCGGTGTTCGCCGCCGCCCCGGCGACCGTCGCCGGTCTGTTGCCGTGGGTGGTGACCCGCTGGAAAGTGAAACAGCCCGTGCCAGGCGGACTGGCGGCCCAGTGCGCAGGTGTTCTCCTGATCGGCGTCGGGACGGCGGTGATCACCAACTCGTTTGCACGGTTCGCTCTTGAGGGACTGGGAACGCCGGCACCCTTTGCGCCACCGAAGAACCTTGTGGTCAGCGGTTTCTACAGGTTCGTGCGGAACCCCATCTACGTGGGCGTTGGCGCCGCGATCACCGGACAGGGCCTCCTGCTGGGACAGCCGAAGCTGTTCGGCCTGGCGGCCCTCGGCGCAGTTCCCGTGGTGGCCTTCGTCAAGTTGTATGAGGAGCCGACGCTGGCACGCAAGTTCGGCGCCGAGTATGAGGACTACCGCGCAAACGTCCCGCGCTGGCTGCCTCGGCTCACTCCTTGGCAGCAGGAGGGCCAGGGTCGAACCTGATCCGCTGCCGGGAATTGGAAAAGCTCTCCACCGCGACTATTGGGGGATGCCGCGGTGGAGAGCTCATAGATGAATATACAGAGAATTTCTGGATATGGAAAGAAAGCCGTTATCCGACCGGCGCGCCTCATCCCAGCACCAAGCCAGTATGATGGTGCTTGTTCAGTGGATTGAACAAGCGTGATTGCTGCGGATCGGAGTTCCGCTGCCCCCGGGTAGCGTTTCCGCCTGGCACGCGCCCACTCTGCGCCAGACGCACGATTGCGAAGGAGAATCATGGCCGATTCCCGCACCCCCCGTTCCGCCGAAGGATTGGGGAGCTCCTCGCCGGCGCCTGCCGTGACCCGCGCGGCCGCGGTCCTGGATGCCTTGGCGGAGGCACCTTCCGGCCGGCTGACACTCAGCGATCTTTCGCGGGAACTCGGGATTCCGAAGTCTTCCACGTCAAACCTGCTGATGGCTCTTGAAGAAGCCCGGCTTATTACGCGCGAAGGTGCCGACTTTTCACTTGGCCGGAAGCTTGTTGAACTTGGCGCCGCCTACCTCAGCCGGCTCGATGAAGTCCAGGAGTTCTACAAGTTCTGCGAGCAGGCACCAACGCTCTCCGGCGAAACAGTGCGGATTGCGATGATCGACGGCGATCACATCATTTACCTGGCGCGCTACGAAGGGCACCCAGCCGTCCGGCTCACGTCGAACATCGGCGACAAAATGCCGCTTTCCCTGAGCGCCGTCGGAAAGGTTCTCCTGGCCCAGCTTCACGACCATGACATCGAGGCGATGTTCCCGGACGACGTGGAGCTCCCTGTCATGACCCCGAAGTCCCTCCGGAGTGCCGCTGAGCTCAAGTCCCAGGTGGCCGCGATCCGCAAGAAGGGCTATGCCCTGGAGGACGAGGAATCCACGCTCGGTGTGGTTTGCCTTGCCGTGCCCGTGCCTACCCACGGGGCACATGGCCCCAGCCTCGGTCTCTCGGTGACAGCCTTGAAGGCCACTTTTTCCGAGGAACAGGCGGCCCTGATGGTGAAGGAACTCAAGGAGCTCGCCCACTCGCTGGGCAACCCGATGGGCTAACGGATCCAGCCGCCCGACGGGGTCATAAACCGGCCCGTCGACGGGGTCATAAATAAATCTGATTACACCACTTGAAACTCGTCCAACGTGCTGTACTCTGTTCACTATAGTGATTCACGCCATGGCGGCTGACGCTATCTCGCCAGGCCAACGGGGGTCTGGAGTGTTCTTGAGGGAGTGCTTGTGACAACTCGTACTAAGACAAAGATTGCTGATATGGACGACGCAGTAGTTGAGCCGGAACAGCTGCGAAGGGCAACTCTTGCCAGCTCCGTAGGATCCGCCCTGGAGTACTACGACTTCTACATTTATGGCCTGGCTTCGGCCCTGATCTTCGGACCGCTGTTCTTCAAGCCCTTGGGTGAAAGCGGCGCATTGATCGCGTCGTTCGCAACCTATGGCGTTGGATTCGCGGCGCGGCCCTTCGGTGGTATCTTCTTCGGATTCATCGGAGACCGCTTCGGCCGCAAGATGGTCCTCCTGATGACCATCGGCATGATGGGCCTTGCCAGCTTCGCGATCGGCTTGCTGCCGACGTTCGACCAGGCGGGCATGCTCGGCGCTGTCCTGCTGGTGACGCTCCGTATTGTCCAGGGCCTGGGCGCTGGAGCAGAACAAGCAGGCGCAACCACGCTGATCTCCGAAGTCGCTCCACCGAAGCGCCGCGGCTACTTCGCTTCGTTGCCCTTCGTGGGCATCCAACTTGGAACCCTCCTCGGCGCCGGTACCTTTGCGCTCATTGGCATGGCCAACAAGAACGTGCTCGAAGGCTGGTTGTGGCGTGTGCCTTTCCTCGCCAGCTTCATCCTGATCGTCGTGGCAATCTTCATCCGTCTCAGGCTGAAGGAAACCCCGGTGTTCCAGGAACTGGAGAAGCACAAGAACGTGGTGAAGAACCCCGTTGGTGAGCTCTGGAAGCACTCCAAAAAGAATGTGCTGGTGGGCATCGGTCTCCGCATGGGCGAGAACGGCAACTCCTCGATCTACTCGGCATTGCTCATCTCCTTCATGTCAGTCAAGGAAGGCGTCTTCCCTGGCGACAAGTTCATCGGCCCGGTCGGTCTGCTGATCGCCGCCGGATTTGCCGCCGTCATGGTGGTCACCTTCGGCGCCTTGTCGGACCGAATTGGTCGCGTCAAGGTCTACCGCTACGGGGCCTTGTTCCAGGCAGTCTTCGCGATTCCCGCCTTCTACCTGGTGACCCTCGGCAACGTGACCCTTGTATGGGCCGTCATGGTTGTCGGCATCGCCCTTGGCGTGCAGTCCATGCTTGGCCCGCAGTGCCCGCTTCTGCCCGAGCTCTTCGGCTCGCAGTACCGCTTCACCGGTGTGGCCTTGAGCCGCGAACTGTCTGCTGTCCTGGCCGGCGGACTCGTGCCCCTCGTTGGCGTCGCGCTCCTTGCCGCTACGGGCAACTCCTGGGTGGTCCTGGCGGTCTACTCGCTGGTCCTGGCGCTGATTTCATACATCACCACCTTCTTCACCCCGGAAACAGCCGGCCGCGACCTCCGTTCCCTGGAGGACGCGAAGTAGGTAGTCCCGTACCCCGACGTACGCAAGCAGCGACGGCCCCTTCCGAAATTCGGAGGGGGCCGTCGCTTTGTTGCGCCCTGGCAAAAGCGCCCACACAGCAAAGCGGCCCCTCCGGAAAACCGGAGAGGCCGCCAGGATGGCGCTGGGTTGTTGACGGTTTAGTAGAAATGCACCGTGTCCACGAGGTGGGGGAGTTCCCCGCCGTCGAGGAACGTACGCAGGTTGCTGATGAAACGCTCGGCGATGAGTCGGTTCTCAGCGGCACTGAGCGCCGAGGTGTGCGGTGAGACCATGACCTTCGGGTGGTTCCACAGCGGGCTGTACTGGGGGAGCGGCTCGACGGCGAAGACGTCCAGGCAGGCGTAGGACACCTGGCCGTTGTCCAGGGCTTCGACGAGTGCCTCTTCATCAACCACGGTTCCGCGACCAACGTTGGCAAAAACCGTTCCGGGCTTCATTGCCGAGAAGACCTCGTGGTTGAAGAGTTTCTCCGTGTATGGCGTGCCGGGGAGCGTGTTGACGACGGCGTCTGCCGTAGCCAGGAGTCCCGCGAGGCCATCGTTGTCCGCGACCTCGTCGATTCCTTCGATCTCCTCGACGTTCCGCTTGGTTCCGCTCACCTTCATGCCGAGTGCGCGGGCGATGCGGGCGGTCTCGAGGCCGATTTCGCCGAGACCCGTGATGACCAGTTTGGAGCCGTTCACAAGTTTGGTGGGGGTGCGCAGCTCGGGCCAGACCTTGGCAGCCTGGTCCTGTGCAAGTTCCGCGCTGCGCTTGAAGCCGTTGAGGATGCCCAGGGCTGCGAACTCGGCGAGTGGAAGGGCGTGCACGCCTGCGGAGGTGGTGACCTTGAACTTCTGCAAGGTCTCGCTGTCGAGGCCGGAAGCCTTCACGGCGCCGCCGGCACCTGCGGCCATGGCGTGGATCCACTGCAAGTGCGGGTTGCTCTGGGCGATGCGGGCCAGGCCGGCCGGATTCTCGTTGGGGAAACCGTAGAGGATCTGGGCCTTGTTCAACATCGACCAGTAGCGTTCTTCTTGTTCGGGAGTCCGCTTGAAGTCCGGATCGCCGGAGTGGTCGGCCGGGAAGCGTTCCGGAGGAAGAAGCTCGGGTTCGTAGAGCACGGTAATGCTCGGATCTACGGCGCGGATACGCTCCACGTGCTCAGCTTCGAGCGGGACTGCGATCGCGATGGTGAGTTCATCAGTCGTCATGGTGTTCATCATACTGAATTGAGGCTAGGATATTGAACAGTTTTTGAAAGATGAACCACAAAGAAGTGAGGTGCAAGCGAAAGATGACTTCCAAGACCGCAGGTTTTGTGGGACTCGGGCTCATGGGCTTCCCCATGGCAGCCAATCTGCTCGCCAACGGCTGGGGGGTGACTGCATGGAACCGTTCCGCCGAAGCGCTCGCCGAATTGGAGAAGCTCGGCGGAAAACGTTCGGAGTCGGTTGCCGGGCTCCGGGACCAACCCATCATCATTTTCATGCTTCCGGATCTCTCCTACATCCAGGATGCCGCAGCTCCTCTGCTCGATTCCTGGCGCTCGGACGCGCCGCTTCCGGGAACCACGGTGGTCATCATGAGCAGCGTGTCCCCGACCGCCGTGCAGGAATTCGGCCGGGCGGTCCGTAGCGCAAGTGGCGGGAACGCCGTCGTCGTCGATGCCCCGGTCAGCGGAGGCACCAAAGGCGCACAGGACGGCACACTGGCCATCATGGTGGGAGCCGGCGAAGAAGACTTCCAGCGATCGCTTCCCGTGCTCCAATCCATGGGCACCACCGTCCGCCGCATGGGCAACCTGGGCGCCGGTTCGCTGGCGAAGGCCTGCAACCAACTGATCGTCGGGACGACGACGGCGGCGCTCGCGGAAGCCGCCGAACTCGCCGAGCGCTCGGGCATGGATGCTTCTGCCCTCTTCGAGGTCCTGGCCGGCGGACTCGCCGGAAGCCGGGTCCTGGAAATTGTCGGCCCACGCCTGGCAGCCAAGGATTACGCGCCCACAGGTCCCGCGAAGTTCATGCACAAGGACCTCAAGTTCGTGCTCGAAAGCGCCGAAGCGGCCGGTGCCGCTGTCCCGATGGCGACTGCCGGCGTCGAACTCTACCGCGAACTGATTGATCAGGGCCTTGGCGACCAGGACCTTGCAGTTGTCCGCCAGACCATCGCCAACCTCAGCGACTCCTCCCTAAGCCCTCTGAACTAAGTAAGGAAACAACCATGAGTGGACTCTTTGATCTCACCGGGCGCGTGGCGCTCGTTACCGGATCCAGCCGCGGCATCGGCAACGCGCTGGCCCGCGGATTGGCCGACGCCGGCGCCACCGTTGTCCTCAACGGCATCAACACGGAGCGGCTCAAGGACGCGGAATCCGCCATGGCGGCGGACTTCGGACCGGGCCGCATCCACAGCTGTGCGTTCGACGTCACCAGCGATACTGAGGCGGCCCGCGGCGTTGCCTGGGTTGAGGAGAACGTCGGCCCCCTCGAGATCCTCGTCAACAATGCGGGCATCCAGCACCGCGTCCCGATGCTGGACCTGGATGTGAAGGACTGGGAGCGGGTCATCACCACCGACCTGACGAGCGCCTTCCTCGTAGGACGTGAAGCCGCCCGCCACATGATTCCGCGGGGCCGCGGCAAGATCATCAACATCTGCTCCGTGCAGACTGACCTGGCGCGCCCCACGATCGCCCCCTATGTGGCCGCCAAGGGTGGACTGCGGAACCTGACACGCGCCATGACCGCCGAATGGGCGGCCTCCGGCCTTCAGATCAACGGCATCGCTCCGGGTTACATCCACACCGAAATGACCCAGAACCTCGTGGACGATCCCGACTTCAACTCCTGGATCCTTGGCCGGACGCCGGCCCACCGATGGGGCACCGTGGCGGATCTCGCCGGTCCGGCGGTCTGGCTTGCTTCCGAGGCTTCGAACTTCGTCAATGGCCAGACGATCTTCGTCGACGGCGGAATGACGGTGGTCGTGTAATGAGCGGCTTCCAGCTTCCCCAGTCTTCACCCGCCGTCGTGGCGCACGCCGCCGGCGACCTTCGCATCGAGGACATAGCCCTCGTTGTTCCCACCCCTGACCAGGCGGTCGTCGAGATCGCTTACGGTGGCATCTGCGGCTCGGACCTGCACTACTGGCTCCATGGCGCGGCGGGGGAATCGATCCTCAAAGCTCCCATGGTGCTCGGTCACGAAATCGTCGGCACCGTTGTCCAGCAGGCCGCCGATGGCAGCGGCCCGGCAGCCGGAACCGCCGTCGCCGTCCACCCCGCGACCCCCGCCCCGGGTGCGGCCAGATATCCGGAAGACCGGCCCAACCTTTCTCCGGGCTGCACCTACCTCGGCAGTGCGGCACGGTACCCGCACACGGACGGTGCCTTCAGCCGCTACGCGACCCTGCCGTCCCGCATGCTCCGGGGCCTTCCGTCCACGCTGGACTTGCGCACGGCGGCGCTTGTGGAGCCGGCCAGCGTTGCCTGGCATGCCGTCGCCCGCGCGGGGGACGTGGCCGGAAAGACGGCGCTGGTGATCGGAAGCGGTCCGATCGGCGCGCTGGCAGTCGCTGTCCTCAAGCGCGCGGGGGCAACCCGGATCGTGGCCGTCGACATGCATGACAAGCCTCTTGAGATCGCGCGTGCAGTGGGCGCCGACGAAGTTCTCAAGGGCGATGACGCAGAGGCAATCGCCGCCGTGGAAGCCGATGTCGTCATCGAGTCCTCCGGCAGCCACTTCGGACTGGCATCGGCCATCAAGGGCGCAGTACGCGGTGGGAAAGTGGTCATGGTCGGGCTGTTGCCCTCGGGACCGCAGCCGGTCTTCATTTCGCTGGCCATCACCCGCGAGCTCGAACTGCTCGGTTCCTTCCGTTTCAACGACGAGATCGACGAGGTCATTGCGGCGCTCGCGGACGGTTCGCTCTACGTGGATCCGGTGGTGACCCACGAATTCACGCTGGACCGCGGCCTGGAGGCCTTCGAGGTGGCCAGGAACTCTGCCGAATCCGGAAAGGTCCTGCTGAACTTCCAGCCTGTGGCCTAACCTCCCAGGCAATCAGCCGATCAGCGGACCAGTCGGGCGGCGGACCAGTCGGGCGGCGCCGGCGGTCCAGCCGTCAGCGCCGCTCGACTGGAACGAATACCCGTGGCTGGCCTTCCCAGCCCGGTGACAGGTCCGCGATCGTCTCCCGCATGATGTTGGACGAGGCCTCGCGGGCCTTGTCGCCGTCTCCGTCCCTGATGCCCTGGGCTACATCCAGATGCCATTGCAGGGCCGCTTCCTTCGGATGTTCCGGCATGAGGCCGTGAACCGTCCGGCCGGTGAGCGTCTCCGTGACCTGCCCGATCAGGTTCGCGAACATTTCATTGCCGGAACCGGAGAGCACCAGGGCGTGAAAGCGGATGTCGAGGTCCAGGAAGGTGGGCATGTCGCCCGCACGCCCTGCTTCCCGCATGGCCAGGGAGATGTCCACCAGCTCGCCGCGCAGGAACTCCGGAGCGTTTTCCGCGGCCAGTTCCGCGGCTACAGGCTCGACGGCGGAGCGGAGTTCGGCGAGGGAGCGCAACTGTGCGCCGCGGCCTTCTCCGGCCAGCCGCCAGCGGATGACAAGCGGATCGAAGGGATTCCAGCGGTGCGCAGGGAGGACCCGGATGCCAACACGCTTGATGGTTTCAACCAGTCCCAAAGACTGCAGTACCCTGACGGCCTCCCGTACCACCGACCGCGACACTTTGAGCTCCTCCTCAAGGTGCTCAGCCAACATGACGTGACCGGTGGGGAGCATACCGCCGACGATCCTGGTACCCAGGTGCTCGACAGCGCGGTAGTGGAGACTGGTTGACATAGTCGTAAGCATAGTGGCGTTGACCGCTCCGCCACCGGAAGCCCCGAGCGTGGGGAAACTCCCCACGGCGCTGGCTCGCAACATAGACTCTTTTGTGACGCGGACGTTTCCAAAACGTGGGCGCAACTTTCCCCGACGTGGTCCGAATACGTATGGTTTATTGCAGCTACTGCTCTAGAAAGCGTTTCCTCGCTCCTAGCAGGACTCAATGCACAAGAATGAATTGGAGTTTTGATGTCAGCACACATCGGTGTCACCGGCCTCGCGGTGATGGGCGCCAATCTGGCCCGCAACCTGGCCCGCAACGGCTTCACCGTTGCCCTGCACAACCGCTCCGTCGAAAAGACCGACGCCCTGCTGGCCAAGCACGGCACGGACGGCGACTTCATCCGCACGGAAACCCTCCAGGAACTCGTGGACTCCCTCGAGAAGCCCCGCCGCGTCCTGATCATGGTGAAGGCCGGCAAGCCGGTTGACGCCGTCATCGACCAGCTCGTTCCCTTGCTCGAACCCGGCGACATCGTGATCGACGCCGGCAACTCGCACTACGAGGACACCCGCCGCCGCGAATCCGCGCTGGCCGAAAAGGACCTGCACTTCGTGGGCGTCGGCGTTTCCGGCGGCGAAGAGGGCGCCCTCAACGGCCCCTCCATCATGCCCGGTGGTTCCAAGGAGTCCTACGACGCCCTGGGTCCGCTGCTCGAAAAGATCTCCGCCAAGGTTGACGGCAAGCCCTGCTGCGCCTGGATCGGCACCGACGGCGCCGGACACTTCGTCAAGATGGTCCACAACGGCATCGAATACGCCGACATGCAGGTCATCGGTGAAGCCTTCGATCTCCTGCGCTCCGGCGCCGGCATCGAGCCGGCCGAACAGTCCAGGATCTTCGCCGAATGGAACAAGGGCGAACTCGCTTCCTTCCTGATCGAAATCTCCGCAGAGGTCCTGGGCCACGTCGACGCCAAGACGGGCAAGCCGTTCGTCGATGTCGTCGTCGACGCCGCCGGCCAGAAGGGCACCGGCCGCTGGACCGTCATCTCCGCGCTCGAGCTCGGCTCCCCGGTGTCGGGCATCGCAGAGTCCGTCTTCGCCCGGGCCCTCTCTTCCCAGGCGGAACAGCGCAAGCTTGGCCAGGAGCTGCTCGCGGGCGAGGAAATCGACGTCGAGGTCCCCGAGAACTTCGTCGAGGACGTCCGCCAGGCGCTCTACGCCTCCAAGCTGGTGTCCTACGCCCAGGGCCTGGACATGCTGACCTCCGCCGCGAAGGAATACGGCTGGGACCTCAAGCTCGATGAAATCGCCTCGCTGTGGCGCGGCGGCTGCATCATCCGCGCCGAGCTGCTCAAGGAAATCACCAACGCCTACGCAGCCGAAGAGAAGCCGGCCAACCTGCTGTTCGCCCCGGCTTTCACCAAGGCGATCGCCGGCGCGCTGCCGGCCTGGCGCCGCGTGGTGGCAACGGCTGTCCAGCTGGGCATCCCGGTCCCCGTGTTCTCCTCCTCGCTGGCCTACTACGACGGACTTCGCCGCAAGCGCCTCGCCGCAGCGGTCATCCAGGGACAGCGCGACCTCTTCGGCGCGCACACCTACGGCCGCGTTGACGCCGAAGGCACCTTCCACACCCTGTGGGGCGAAGACAAGTCCGAGATCTCCGCAGTCGACACCCACTAACGATTGGGGCAGGCCCTTTCCTGCCCCACTCTGTTCAAGTCAAAGGCCGACGGCTCCGCGTTACTGTGGAGGCGCCGGCCTTTGCCGTAGGTACGTCCTGAAGGAAAACACCACCCGTCACACGAGGAGCAGTCCATGCCGCAACGCGTCGCATTTGTCACAGGTGCGTCAACCGGAATCGGTTTCGAAGCCGCCATCAAGCTCAGCAAGGCAGGGATGGTCGTGTACGCGGGGGCGCGGCGGGTCGAAAAGATGGAGCCGCTCAAAACCCACGGAATCAAGGTGTTGTCCTTGGACGTCACTGAGGATGACTCGATGAAGGCCGCCGTGGACCTTGTCCTGGCTGATCAGGGACGGATCGACGTACTGGTCAACAACGCCGGATACGGGTCCTACGGTTCCTTGGAGGAGGTTCCGCTGGATGAGGGCCGGCGCCAGTTCGAGGTCAACGTCTTCGGTCTCGCCCGGATGTCCCAGCTGGTGATTCCCGTGATGCGTGCTGCGGCTTCCGGCAGGATCATCAACGTGTCCTCGATCGGCGGCAAAATGTATGAACCGCTGGGCGCCTGGTACCACGCGACAAAATTCGCCGTCGAGGGCCTTAGCGACTCGCTGCGCCTGGAACTGAGGCCCCACGGCATCGACGTCGCAATCATCGAGCCTGCCGGCACGGACACTGAATGGGGAACCATCGCGGGGGAGAGCCTGCTGACGGTCTCGGGACATGGACCGTATCGAGAACAGGCCGGGATCGTGGCGGCCGCCCTGGCATCGACCTCGGGAACCGCTCTTTCGACGCACCCGCGTACCGTGGCGGGCGCCATCGTCCATGCGGCGACTTCGCGAAGGCCCAGGACCCGTTACCCGGTGGGCAGGGGAGCCTGGACCATCCTGGCCTTACGGAGGGTGCTTCCCGACCGGGCCTTCGACACCGTTTTCTGGAACGGTTACAAACGCTTTTCCGGCTAGATCCGGTACTCGATGTAGTACTCGGCGGGATCGACGGCGGGTTTCGTTTCGCTCTTGGCATCACGGTGCCGCCACGTTGCTGGGACGCCGGTGATGATCGACTCGGGCGGTGCGTCCTTGACCACGACGGCGTTGGCGCCTATCGCACTGTCGGCGCCTATGGTGATGGGACCAAGGACCTTGGCCCCGGCTCCGATAGTGACCCGATCCCCGATGGTGGGGTGGCGCTTGACCTTGGCCAAGGAACGGCCGCCCAGCGTCACACCGTGGTAGATCATGACGTCTTCGCCGATCTCGGCGGTCTCACCGATGACCACGCCCATGCCGTGGTCAATGAAGAACCTGCGGCCGATGGTCGCGCCGGGGTGGATCTCGATCCCGGTCAGGAAGCGCGCAAGCTGGGAAATGAGCCGTGCCGGGAAGCGGAGCTCAGGGTTTTGCCACAATTTGTGCGTCAGGCGGTGCGCCCAGATGGCGTGCAGGCCGGAGTAGGCAAAAAAGTTCTCAAAGGAGCCTCGGGCCGCCGGGTCATGTGACCGGGCGGCCTCGAGGTCCTCCATAAGTCTTGCGAAGAAGCTCACAAAGACCTTTCTACAGGAAATGAAAGAAAGCGGTTGCGCGGGGTCCGCAATCAGCCGCGAATGTCGTCAAAAAGCACCGTGGAGATGTAACGTTCGCCGAAGTCGGGAACGATTGCCACGATGAGCTTGTCCTTGTTCTCCGGACGCTTCGCGAGCTCCAGTGCGCCCCAGACGGCCGCGCCGGCCGAGATGCCGCCCAGGATGCCTTCCTTGGTGCCGAGGGCACGTGCGGTGGCAACTGAGTCCTCGAGGGTTGCGTCGAGAACCTCGTCGTAGACGTTGGTGTCCAGGATTTCCGGAATGAAGTTCGCACCCAGGCCCTGGATCTTGTGCGGGCCGGGGGCGCCGCCGTTCAGGATGGGGGAGTCCTTGGGCTCAACGGCCACGATCTGGATTTCGGGCTTGCGCTCCTTCAGGACCTGCCCGACGCCGGTGATGGTGCCTCCCGTGCCGACGCCGCCGACGAAGATGTCCACGCCACCGTCGGTGTCTGCCCAGATTTCCTCGGCCGTGGTGGTGCGGTGGATCTCCGGGTTTGCCTCGTTGGCGAACTGCTGGGCCCAGACGGAGTTCTCGGTGTTGGCCACGATTTCCTGGGCCTTTTCGACGGCGCCGCGCATGCCTTCCGATCCGGGGGTCAGGACAATCTCAGCACCGTAGGCGCGCAGCATGACGCGGCGCTCGGTGGACATGGTTTCCGGCATGGTCAGGATGACCTTGTAACCACGCGCCGCGCCGACCAGGGCCAGTGCGATGCCGGTGTTGCCGGAGGTTCCCTCGACGATGGTGCCGCCCGGTTTCAGCGCACCGGACTTCTCGGCGGCGTCGACGATGGCGACGCCGATACGGTCCTTCACGCTATTGGCGGGGTTGTAGAACTCCAGCTTCACGGCAACCGTGGCGTCCAAGCCTTCGGTGAGCCTGTTCAAGCGGACCAGGGGGGTTCCGCCGATCAGCTGGGTGACGTCGTCGTAGATCCGTGCCATGTAATCATGCCTATTCTCTGAATTCGCTGAAATAGCTACTGCTGAGGTCAGCCTAACGAGCGGTGCTACACGCTGCTACGCGCGGAGCCACGAAGAGTAATATTTCCGGGCCTTGGCCAGCTTGGGGTTGATGATCACCTGGCAATAGCCTTGCTCCGGGAACTTGGCGTAGTAGTCCTGGTGGATGGATTCCGCTTCGTAGAATTCCGGCAGCCTGCTGACCTCGGTCACAATCGGCTTGGACCACAGTTCCTGGTTCCGCAGGATGGCCTCTTCGAAGAGGATTTTTTCTTCCGTGGTGGTGTAGAACATCGAGGAACGGTACTGGGTTCCGACGTCGTAGCCCTGGCGGTTGAGCGTGGTGGGATCATGCAGTGCAAAGAACATGTCAAGGATGATGTCCGCCGGAATGATGTCCTCGTCGAAAGTCACGGCGACGACCTCCGCGTGGCCCGTCATTCCGGAGCACACATCGTAATAGTCAGGATTCCGGATGTGCCCGCCCGTGTAACCGGAAACCACGGAACTGACGCCCTTGGTCTTCTGATAGACGGCGTCGAGGCACCAGAAGCAGCCTCCACCAAGTACAAAAGTTTTCATGATCTCTTCAATGGCTGGGAGTCCCGGATGATTCCCGCACAACCTTACGGGACTGTGACGGCGCAGACCCGGCCAGTGGCAACAATCTCAAACAGTCCGGTTGCGGCAACCGCGACTTGGCCGCCGGATGCGCAAGAATGTAATGCATGGAAGCTGTGAACACCGCGGTTGCAGATACAGGATCCGGCGAAGAACCGGAGAATGGTGCAGCCGGAACTCCAAGAGCCAGCACCCCTACCCTAGGTCAGGTCTTATTGGCAGTGGAGGAGCTCTGGCCGGAATCGCTCGCCGAGGAATGGGACGAGGTAGGACTGGTGGTCGGACGGCCAACCGCCACCGTCACCAAGGTCATGTTCGCTGTGGATCCGACCCTCGCCGCCATTGAAGAAGCCATTGAATGGGGCGCTGAGCTCCTCGTTACGCACCATCCCTTGCTGCTCAAGGGCGTCACCTCCGTTGCCGCCACGAGCGCCAAAGGCCTTGCTGTCCATCGGCTCATTGAGTCAGGTACCGGGCTGCTGACCGTGCACACGAACGGGGACTCCGCCGTCGGAGGCGTTTCCGATGTCCTCGCCGACGCGTTCGGGCTCGACAACGTCGTCCCGCTGGCTCCTGCGGCCCACGGCCTGCCGGAAGAGGGCATCGGCCGGGTCGGCGACCTGCCCGAACTCATGACCCTGGGAGATTTCGCCGCGCGGGTGTTCGAGATCCTGCCCTCAGTGGCCGGTGGCGTGCGGGTCGCCGGGGACAAGGACGGGCTCGTGCGCCGCGTGGCTGTTTGCGGCGGAGCCGGAGACAGTCTCTTCGACGCGGTCCGGGCCAGCCAGGCGGACATCTACGTCACCGCGGATATGCGGCACCACCCGGCGTCCGAGGCCCGCGAAGCTGCCGTTAACGGCAGGCCGTACCTCGTTGACGTATCGCATTTCGCGAGCGAGTGGCTGTGGCTGCCCGCCGCGGCCGAAGCGCTCGGCAACGTGCTCGCCGACCAGGGCCACGACGTCGAGATCCGGGTGGCTTCCACCAACAGCGATCCCTGGGACTTCATTCTGACTCCCGGCTAAGCGAGGCGAGGGAGCGCGCTAGGCGCTAGAGTCGAAACAAACAGGCCCAAGGCCTGGCTGGGGCTGAATATCATCCCCGGCACGATCAAGCGGAGGTAAGCGTGGCCAAGGCAGCACCGGCGGAACAGTTGAAATTGCTCGAACTGCAGGGGTTGGATGCGAAGCTCAAATCCTTGGCGAACCGCCGTCGCACTTTGGAGACCGACCCCCGCATCACCGATCTTCGGGACGCCCTCAGCGTGGCCAACGGCTCGCTCGGGACCGCGAAACTTGCCGTCCACGACGCCGAAACAGAGCTGCGCAGGTCAGAGGCCGACGTCGAGCAAGTGGCTAGCCGCATTGAGCGGGACGAAGCCAGGTTGAACAGCGGCACCGGACTTTCCAAGGATCTCGTTGCGCTGCAAAGCGATATCGCCTCGCTGAACAAGCGACGTTCGGACCTTGAGGATGTCGAGCTGGAAATCCTGGAACGCCTGGACGGACTCAGGGAGCGCCAGGCCGCGCAACAGCAGATCGTCGATGACATCCAGGGTTCCTTCTCCGGGATCCGTGCCGAGCTGGACGCCGCGATCGCCGAGATTGTTGCCGAAGAGACGGATGTACGCGCTCAGCGGACCGGCTTCGCCGAAGGGCTCGACGCCGGGATGCTGGCCATCTACGAAAAGACCCTTGCCAAGCGTGGGGTGGGGGCCGCCAGGCTGTTCCACGGCAAGTCCGAAGGCTCGGGGATGACGCTCAGCCCCGGCGACCTTGCCGAGGTCAAGGCCGCTGCCGAAGACGAGATCGTGTTCTGCCCCGATTCGGGCTGCATCCTGGTGCGCTCCGCCGAGTGGAACTAACCGCCCTGTTCCCCACCCAACTAGCTCGCATTTAGTGTCGTTTTCACGGCTGAAAACGACACCTACTGCGAGCTAGTTGGGGAGGATGATGCTGAGGGTGTGCGGCTTGCGCGCCGTTCCTTCCGCCAACTCCGCAGTCCACATTTCCGAGGCTGCCTTGAGCAGCTGTTCGGGCGTCCCCGGCACCTTGCCTCGACGGCTCAGCAAGTGCCGGGCCAGTTCGCCGCGCGTGTGCTTGGCGAAGTGGCTGACCACGGTGCGTTTGCCGTTGGACTCGGAAAAGACGTTGACGGAGACAGTCTGCGCCGCGGGCGGAGCCCAAGCCGCGGCGTAGGTGCTGGAGCGGCAGTCCACCAGCAGTTCGCCCTCCACCCGCGAGGCGAGGGCCTGCGCGAGCTGCGGCTTCCAGAACGACGCGAGGCGCCCGACGTCGGGCAGTGCCGTTCCCATGGACAAGCGGTAGGCGGGCACGCGGTCGCCGAAGCCAATGGCGCCCCACAGGGCGGACACCACAAGGATCGACTCCACCGCCTTGCGGCGCTGCGCCGCGGTCAGGGACTTGTAGCCCAGCGCGTCGTAGAGAACACCGGAATACACCTGATGGGCAGGGGCCGCGGGTTCGGCGTGGAGCCGGGTATTGCGCTCGACGTCGTCCTTCAAGGACGCGCCCACCCCCAACAGGGCGAGGGCGTCCTCATGCGCGCTGACCAGGCCGAGCGCGTCGAGCACTTTGGTCCGGTAGCTGTTGAGTTCGGGAAAGCTCAGGGACTCCCAATCGACGGCGGAGCCCTTCGCAGCGGGGGTCTTGCCTTCGGAAGGGGGCAGCAGAATCAGCACCAGTCGATATTAGCTGTATTGCTGCCGCTGGTTGTCCGGGCAGACCGGATCGGTGGTGCCGTCTGAAAACCGGGGGGCCGACGCCGGTAGACTGTAGGGCGGATGGGTTGACTAGGCGGCCGCGCGCCACGTGAGTGGCTCGAGGAACGTCCGGGCTCCACAGGGCAGGGTGGTGGGTAACGCCCACTCGGGGTAACCCGCAGGCCAGTGCCACAGAGAACAGACCGCCCGCGCCTGCTTGTGCCAGCACAGGCAGGCAGCAGGTAAGGGTGAAACGGTGGTGTAAGAGACCACCAGCTCCTTGGGTGACCAGGGAGGCTAGGTAAACCCCACCCGGAGCAAGGCCAGACAGGGCACGATCGAGGGCTGCTCGCCCGAGTGTCCGGGTAGGCCGCTGGAGGGCGTCGGCAACGGCGTTCGTAGATGGATGGTCGCCACTCCTTCGCCGGCAACGGCGGGGGAGGACAGAACCCGGCGTATCAGTCAACCCATCCCTCAGCCGTGTGTGAGTGAATTCACGCATTCCGGCTGCCAAGAGGTCCCGTGTCAGACCTTAGAATGGACAGTGAACGTAGGAGTTCCACCGCCGGTTCTGCGTTCGCAGCCGGCGGTTTTTCTTTGCAACGTTCGAGGTGTCCGGGCAGACCGAAGTCCCGCCGATGCCAGTGCCGCAGGATTACTCCGGGCGGCCGCCATCTACGTACGAGGACGTATGTAGCTGACCCTAGGAAGGTAGTTCTGTGAGCCAGTCATCAGATTCTTGTCTTGATACGTGGATGGGCCGCGAAGCGCTGGCCGAGGCCATGATTCCGGTGATCGGCCGGCTGTACCGTGAGAACAACGTGGTGACGAGCATCCACGGGCGCAGCCTCATCAACAAGTCGTCGATGAACATCCTGAAAGCCCACCGTTTTGCGCGCCGGATGAGCAAGGACGAACTCCTGCTCGAAGAAACCGCGCCGCTACTGAACACCCTTGCCGAGCTTGAACTCGGGGCCGCTGCGATCGACATCGCCCGCCTCAACGAGAAGTACAAGGCCCAGGCCCCGGGAACAACCCTGGAAGCCTTCCTCCGCGCCGAACTTGCCGAGGTTGTCGGGCGCCGCGGCGCGGACGACCGGACCAGCACCGACGTCGTGCTCTACGGTTTCGGCCGCATCGGCAGGCTCCTTGCCCGCCTCCTGATCGAAAAGGCCGGCGGCGGGCACGGCCTGCGCCTGCGCGCGATCGTGGTCCGTAAGGGCGCCGAGAATGATCTCGTCAAGCGCGCCAGCCTGCTGCGGCGCGACTCGGTGCACGGTTCCTTCGAAGGCACCATCCGCGTGGACGAGGCCGCCAATACGATCACGGCCAACGGTGTCCAGATCCAGGTCATCTACTCGGACAATCCCGCCACCATCGACTACACGGCTTATGGCATCAACAACGCCCTGGTGGTCGACAACACGGGCCGCTGGCGCGACGCCGAGGGCCTGTCCCAGCACCTGCAGAGCAAGGGTGTCGCGCGCGTCCTGCTCACGGCTCCGGGCAAGGGCGATCTGAAGAACATCGTCCACGGCATCAACCACTCCTCCATCGAGGACTCGGACAAGATTGTCACTGCAGCCTCCTGCACCACGAATGCCATCACCCCGGTGCTCAAGGCACTCAACGACAAGTTCGGCGTCATCCACGGCCACGTGGAAACCGTGCACTCGTTCACGAACGACCAGAACCTGATCGACAACTTCCACAAGGGTGACCGGCGCGGCCGCTCCGCAGCGCTGAACATGGTCATCACCGAAACCGGTGCCGCCAAGGCCGTTGCCAAGGCACTGCCCGAACTGCTGGGCAAGCTGACCGGCAGCTCCATCCGGGTCCCTACCCCGGACGTGTCCCTGGCCATCCTGAACCTGAACCTTGAAAACGGCACCACCAAGGACGAGGTCAACAACTACCTTCGCGAGATGTCCCTGCACTCGGAACTGCGCAAGCAGATCGACTTCATCGACTCGCCCGAGGTCGTCTCCACGGACTTCGTCGGCTCCCGCCGAGCAGGCATCGTGGACGGCCTGGCCACCATCGCCAACGACAAGAACCTCGTGGTCTATGTCTGGTACGACAACGAATTCGGTTACTCCTGCCAGGTAGTGCGCGTCATGGAGGAAATGGCCGGCGTGAACCCGCCGTCGTTCCCGGCACGCAGTGTCGCTGTGGGCATTGAGCCCAAGGCAACGTTGGAGCCCGCCGGCGTCTAGCCGGCTCTGGAAAGGGCCAGGAAAGACACAGGGGTTTCCCGGCTGATGCGCTGGTATCAGCCGGGAAACCTGACCAGAATGGACGCATGGAAAGCGAAAAGATTCTGGACCACGAAACAACCCTGGAACACGCCCTGGACGTGGCGCGCGCCAACCTCAAAGAAGCCCAGCGCCTGTTCGACCAGGCCAAGGCCGCACATGCGGCGGGTGATATCTCCGAGGACCGCGTCGTACAGTTGGGGTCCCTTTTGGAGCTGGCGGCCGAAGACCTGAAACGCGTCACCAAGGAGCAGTAAGCCCGGCCCGACTTGTCCTCCACACTGTGGATATCATCGTCGGCTATCAGTGCCTCATCTAGTCTCAAGGGACGTATTCCTCCCCGAAAGGACGCAATCCCTTGAGCACCACCTGGGCCGCTTATCGGCGCGCCCGCCGGCAGTCCCGGCAGGCCTGGGTGCTGGTGATTCTCATCATCGCGGGTGGATTTGCCGGCATTGGGTGGTTCTTCACCAACGGCCAGTTCGCCGTTGGCCAGGATCCAGTCAACGGACCAACGGAAGCTCCTGTCTTCGACCCGAAATGGATGAAGCCGGTGGAAGCTGTTCAGCCGGTACCCGTCGGTTCGGCCGTTGATGCCTTGGAGGCGCTTCCCGTGAAGGGGCGTGCAGCGAAGGACAACTACGACCGCAACGAATTCGGCCAGGCTTGGCTCGACGTCGACCGAAACGGCTGCGATACCAGGAACGACATCCTGAGGCGGGATCTTACGGCAGCGGAGTTCACGGCGGGTTCCAAATGCAGGATCGCTTCCGGGGAGCTACGTGAGCCCTACATCGGCCAGGACATCCATTTCCGCAGGGGCTCCGAAAGCAGCTCGGCCGTACAAATCGACCATGTGGTGGCTCTCGGGGATGCCTGGCAGAAGGGTGCCCAGCAGCTCACCGCCAAACAGCGCCAAAGCCTCGCCAATGACCCCCTCAACCTCATTGCCGTTGACGGTCCTGCCAACGTGAAGAAAGGCGCGAGCGACGCCGCGAGCTGGCTCCCTGCCAACAAGGGCTTTCGCTGCCATTACGTAGCCCGGCAGGTTTCCGTCAAAGCCGCGTACCGGCTCTGGGTCACCCAAGCGGAGAAAGACGCCATGAGGCGCGTCCTGGACTCGTGCCCGGGTCAGCGGACCATCAGGGCGACGTAGCCGCCTGAGGGCGCGGGCGGCCCCGTCAGGCGTGGTTGCTCCGCGCCGGGGGGAACACCAAGTGGCCGTGTCCGAGTTGCCAGACCCCGCCGTCGTCGATCCTTTCCAGCACCACGCGCTGAAGCGAGGTCTCGCGGGGGAGTCGATCAAGGTTTTCCATGCCCCGCTGCCGGAAGGTGAAGTAGACAGCGTCGCTCGGAGCGTCTGAGCAGCGGTCCAGGGTGAATCGGCGGGCAAAAGCTGCGATATTGCTGTCCGGCAGTTTCTGGGCCAGATAGGGATCCAGCATCCACGAGTCGCAGCTCGCCGCGGAGACCGCCTTGTCCGGGAAGTATCGGTCAAAGAACTCCCTGGCCTGGCTGAAGCTCGTGTCCACGACGGCAGGGGAAAGGCCGCCATCCTCGGGGATGTGGACACCCACCACCCAGGAGTCGCTTGCGGCGAGGGAGCCTCCCGCGTCGCCGCGGATAAGGTGGAATTGCAAGCGGCCGATCCGGAAGATGTTTCCGGCCATGTGGAGGGTCAGCCACGCCCACGTGTCCAAGCCGAAGCGTCTATGAACCCTTCGGTTGATTCGAAGGTTCAGTCCCACGTCGGCCAGGATCGCGGCGGACGATTCCGGCGGGATGCCAAGGGAAAGATGATGGCGGTGGACTTCAGGCGCAAAGCGCAGGAGCGCCTCGATCCAGTCCGTTTCCGTGCAGCCATCCGCGGCGGCAGACTTGCTTGGAAAGGCGCCCAGGCGGGCGTGAAGGCTGGCAAGGGCCTGTCGCGTCCCGTCTCCGGGAGGTGACGCCAGCAGCGAGGCACACGCAAAAGCGTCCTCGCCGTGGATGTCGAGAAGCTTGAACAATTCGTCCTGCTCGATGCCGGTCATCGGTCAGTGTCCGAAAGGGTCCGGGTCAACACCCGGCATCCAACTCAGCCCGGGCACTCCCCAGCCGTTCTTTTTGGCCTGCTTCATGGCCTTCTTGGCGTAGCGGTCAGCCAGACGGTCCACATAGAGCTTGCCGTCAAGGTGGTCGAATTCGTGCTGCATGACCCTCGCGAACCAGCCCGTCGCCACGAAATCCACCGGTTTGCCGTCGCCGTCGAAGCCCTGGACGCGGGCCCATTCGGCCCTCTGCAGGGGGTAGTGCTCCCCGGGGAATGACAGGCAGCCTTCGACGTCTTCCTCGGGATCGGGAAGGGCGCCGGGGATCTTGGAGAGGGTGAGGACCGGGTTCACCAGAACGCCTTCGTCCGGCGCGTCGTCGTCGTTCGCGTATTTGAAGATGAAGATCCGCTTGCCAACCCCTACCTGGGGTGCGGCCAGCCCGACGCCGTTGGCGGCTTCGTTCGTCTCGAACATGTCGGCAATCAAGGTCCGCAGCTCGTCGTCGAACTCTTCCACCTCGCTCGCCCGGCGGTGAAGCACGGGCTCGCCCCAGATGGTGACTGGCAGGACGGTCATGTCAGGTGTTCCTCTGGTTCTCGGGTCTGGAGCGGATGCCGAAATCGGCCGGGACAAAGCAAAGGCCGCACTGGATAACCAGTACGGCCTTTGGCTGCGATCGATAAAATGCTACCGATCTCATGAGGGTGAGCGACGGGGGTTGAACCCGCGACCTCCTGGACCACAACCAGGCGCTCTGCCAACTGAGCTACGCCCACCATGAGCCTTTTATGCTTTCGGAATGACCCGTTAGCTGCGAAGGCAACGACAAAAACTATACCCCGTCTTGGAGGATGGTTTTGCCACTTTTGACCGTTTGGCTGAAATTTCCCGAAAAGGTGCCGCAGATCACGTGCTTGCCGGGCCGGCTGCAATCTGCTTGGAAATCTTCTGTGCCGTTGCCGTATCAGGACCAGGAGCCGGGACGAACACGGCCTCGCGGTAGTAGCGCAGTTCGTCGATGGAGTCCCTGATGTCACCCAGGGCGCGATGGCCACCATGTTTGGCGGGCGACTGGAAATATGCGCGGGGGAACCATCGGCGCGAGAGTTCCTTGATGGTGCTGACGTCGATGACCCGGTAGTGGAGGTGTTCGACGATGTTGGGCATGTCCCGCGCGAGGAACATCCGGTCGGTTCCGACTGAGTTGCCACCCAGCGGTGCCTTCTTCGGATCGGGTACCCACTTCTCGATGTACTCCAGAACGATCGCTTCGGCTTCGGCCATGGTCTTGCCGTGCGGGAGCTCGTCCAGGAGTTTCGAACGGGTGTGCATGTCGCGGACGAAGTCGTTCATCTGTTCAAGCGCGGCATCTTCGGGTTTGATGACGACGTCGACGCCATCACCCAGGATGTTCAGCTCCGAATCGGTGACCAAGGCCGCGACCTCGATCAGGGCGTCGTTTACAAGGTCGAGACCGGTCATCTCACAGTCGATCCAGACGATGCGTTCATTAGTAATAGGCACCCGCCCAGCCTACCGTTCGGGCGCATGAGAAGGGTGGCGGGGCGCTCCGTTCCGCGCCTGCGGCTTACCGCGGCTGGTAAACTGGGCCGTTGTCGAGCGGTTGTTGCCTGCATCGATGAGCTGGACCAATGTACGTAGGGACTGGAATATCATGACGGCAGGCGGAACGGGCGTGGGCACCTCAAATAGCCGGGATGAGGCAAAGGAACCCGCGGCGCCGTCAGAGAAGGCTGCCGCGAGTCTCTATTACCCAAATGCCGCGCACATCAACACCGGCACCTCCGGCCAGATCAAGGCCTACGTGGCAATCTGGCAAGGATTTTTTGGATCCCTGATGATCTTCGTCGGCTCGATCGGTGCCGGCTGGATCGCCAACGGCTCGCCCATGTTCAGGCACCCCCTTGTCATCGCCCTGCGCACGGAGGGCTGGGGCGTAACGACCTCCACCATCCTGCTGACGGCCGGGGCCATGCTTTTGGTCAGGTCATGGTTGAGGCTCGGGCAAAGGCTCAAGGACTGGGGGCCAGGCTCGCTCAGATCGGTGGTTGTCGCTGTTGCGGCGTGGGCGGCGCCCCTGATGTTTGCCGTGCCCATCTATTCGCGCGACGTGTACGCCTACACCGGCCAGGGCAGGCTGGTGCTGGAAGGCCAGAACCCCTACACCGCGGGGATTTCCTCGCTCAGCAACTGGTTTTCGCTGGGCGCTGATCCTGCCTGGGCTGAAGCCAAGACGCCGTACGGACCCTACTTCCTGTGGCTTGCCAGGTGGGTGGTGGGCATCACCGACGCCCAGCCCGATTTTTCCGTTTTGCTCTTTCGCGTTCTTGCGACTGTGGGAGTGCTGCTCTGCGTGGTGTATGTTCCCAGGCTCGCCGAACTGCACGGGATCAATCCCGGCCGCGCTCTGTGGATCGCCGTGGCCAACCCGCTCTTTCTCATCAGCTTCGTCGCCAGCGCCCACAACGATGCCCTCATGGTGGGCCTGGCGGTGGCCGGAATGTACTTTGCAGCCACCGGGCGCCACATCACCGGGCTTCTGCTGGTCACGGCTTCCATCGGCATCAAGCCGATCACAGTGCTTCTCTTGCCTTTCATAGGCCTCATGTGGGCGGGGCCCGCTGCGGGTTGGGCCCGCAAGTTCCTGTTCTGGGGCGCGACGGCGGGTATCAGCTTTGCCGTCCTGGCAGTGAGCGGAATTCCTTACAACCTTGGCTTTGGATGGGTCTGGGCCATCCTCGATCCGACGCCCGGCTACACGGGATACTCGCCTTCGGGCTTCCTGGGCCAACAGGTCGAGGTGATCGCCAATCTCCTGGGCCTGCCCGGATCCACCGTGGCCACCGGGCTCCGGACCCTCATGAAGTGGGCCGGAATCGGGCTGGTGGTGGTACTGATGTTCCGCGGCGACTATTCACGGCTGGTGCGACGCGCGGCCCTGGCGTTTGCCGCCGTCGTCATGCTTTCTCCGATTATCCAGCCGTGGTACATCCTGTGGTTCATCCCGCTGCTCGCGGTCACGGGCATCAGGGACGACTGGCAGATCAAGTCCCTCTATGTCGCCGTGACATTTTTCGTGGCCTTCGGCGCCCAGGACCAGATTTCGGTGCTGTCCTTCGTGGAACTGAACGTCAAAGTGTCCTCCCTGTCCTTCCTGGTGGCCCTGGGATTCACCGTCTACCTGATGGTGTTGGACGTGCACACGCGCAGACTGCTGATCCGTTCCACCCCTGCGCAACTGCTCCGCAGGCTTGAGCAGCGGCTCAGGCGCTCCGAATAGCGGTTCTTGCGCTGGACTTGCGGCCTAGTTCCAAGGTCCGTTGTACGGACCACCAGAGCAGGACAACCAGAAGCACGTTCCGCGTGGTGAGCACTGTTGCCATCACGGGGTTGGCATGGATCAGCGGCGTGTAGAACAACGGGTAGATCACAAAGGTCGTCATGGCGATCCCCATCAGGAGGGCGGCAGGAACCCGCCAGCGATTCCAGTCGTGGGTCAGCCCGGCGATTACCACCGGCGCAAGCCAGATGATGAATTGCGGCGAACCCACCTTGTTGAACACGATGAACGCGGTGGTCATCATGAGGGCGCCCTCCAGAAACAGCTCTTCCGGTTCGGCACCCCGCCGAAGCGCCCAAAGCAAAAGGGCAGAGCCGGCGACGGCGGCAAGCACCAAGAGCGGCTGCATCATGAAGGCCGCCACATTGGCTCCCGGTCCGTACACCTCGGTGGAATTGATGGCGACGTTGTCGGCGATTTTGGAACCGCCGATGTTGAGCACGCTCAACCAGACCCAAGGGGTTGAGAACGTGGCTTCAAGTTGCATGCCGCGCTCACCCTGGTTGGTCAAGAAGTCGAGGATATGCGGGAGGCCGCCCGAAAGGTAGGTGCCCAGTGCGACGGCGGCAGTTACGGCGGCGCCGCACGCGATGATCCGCAGCCTGCGGTGGCTCGCGATGATGATGGGTACCAGGACGGCGGCCGGCCAGACTTTGATCCACGTGGCGATGCTGAGGAGGATGCCCGCCGCTACGGGCCGCGTGGCGGCATACAGCAGTGCGACCAACACGATGGGTGCCGTGATGCCTTCTACGCGCGCGAAGCTGAGGTAGCCCATGAAAGCGGTAAAGAACAGCCACCACCAGGCAGGGGCAATCCCCGTTGTCCTTCGCGGACCGCGGGTCAAGATGAACAAGCCGGCGGCATTGAGCGCAGTGATGATCAACGTCCACACCAGCAGGTATGGACCCGGGCCCGCGATGTTGGCGAGGAAGATCGGAATCTGGGCGAGTACCGGGTATACCCAAGGGCTGATGGCTCCGTGGAGATCCGCAGGGTTGTAGCCGGTCATCGCCCACTGGCGGTACTGCTCAGTGTCGCTGAACGTGTTTCCGGACAGGAAGAAACTTGCCATCCAGCCGAGGAAATACAGATGGATGGCGGCGAAACCCCACCAAACGCTGGAGGGACGGCCGAACCAGGCGACGGCGGCAGGCGGCAGGGCGGCGTCGCGCACGCGGGCCAGTGCAGCAAAGAATCGAACGGAAATCTCAGGACTCCTTGGCAGCGGCGGCCGGTTCGTTGGCCGGGATCTTCTTGCCCAAAAGGTATAGGCGGCGTACGGACCAGCAGAACAGGACCACCAGCAGGACATTGCGCACCGTCAACACCAGTGCCATCCAAGGGTTGTTGTGGCTGAGTGCGTCATAGAAGAGGGGGTAGATGAAGTATGTGGCCACCCCAATGGCGATGAGCATCGCCGCGGGAACCCGCCATTCCTTCCAGCTGTGGGCAAGCCCGACGGCGACAGCAGGCGCCAGCCACACCATGAACTGGGGTGACCCGACCTTGTTGAACACGACGAAAGCCGTGGCCATGGTCAGGGATCCAGCCAACAACAGTTCGGTGCGGTCCGCCCCGCCGGTTCGCTTGCCGTTGTGCAGTGCCCAGAAGGTCAGGGCGGCCACCAGGATCGCGGCCAGGACAAGAAGGGGCTGCATAAGGAATGACATGGAGGCCGTTCCGGGGCCATCCACTTGCATCGAGTTGATGTCGGTGTTCATGTACATTCTCGAGTCACCCACATGGAGGACCGAGAGCCACAACCATGGAGTGGTGAAGGTGGCTTCCAACTGCATGCCACGATCGCCTTGCTGGGTCAGGAAGTTAAGGAGCTTCGGCAGTTGACCTACGGCCGCCGTGAGGGCGATGACCAGAACGCTGGTCAGAATTCCGGCAGCCACCACTTTGGTTCTCTGCTTGACCACGGTGAACAACGAAAGCATGACGGCGGCCGGCCAAACCTTCATCCAGGTGGCAACACTCAGGAGGGTCGAGGCAATGAAGGGGTGTGACACCCCGTACGCCAAGGCGATCAGCACGATGGGGGCAGTCAATCCGTCCACCCGGGCGAATCCCAGCCAACCCATGATGAAGACGAAGACCAGCCACCACCATCCCGCCGGGATAGCCTCGCGACGGCGGCCCCGTCCCGTGAGCTTGGCGAGAGCGACACCGTTGAGCACGGTGATCATGAGTACCCAGAGAAAGAAGAACGGACCGGGTCCGGCCAGCCCCGCGATGGCCATCGGCACCAAGGCGAGAACAGGGTAGACCCAAGGGCTGGGCCCGCCGCTGAGGTTCTCATCCCGGAACCCGGCCGAGGTCCAGTCCCGATAGATGAAAGTGTCGCTGAAGGCCTCGCCGCGCAGGGAAAGGATCAGCGCGAACACGAGGAAGACCAAGTGCACGACGCAGAAGCCTACAAGCAGGCCCTTGGGAGAATTGAGCCTTACCTCCACCGAAGAGGGAAGAACACGATGGCGGAACCGTGTGAGCGCGCTGAAGAATGAGTCCGTGGAAATGGGAGGATCCTTGTCAGGTAGTTATCGTCACAGGTGCCGTAAGGGCCCCATCCATCCTATCTCAGGCCACTTTCGCGGGCAGACCCATGGTCCGGTTGGCCCCGGGAAGCCAGGGGTGGCGATGCTACAGTTGCAATAATCCATGGCAGCCGGCAGTGCCACTTTGGCCCGGATGCGGCAGGGAACCGGACAGGATTTTGTTTGATGGTGACGTCGAAGTTTCGTGAGCGTGAGGTGGGGAGTTCGTTGGCTCATCCAGAGGCGCTTGGCGATTCCAACGCCCCGGTACACGGCACTGTGATAGCCAAAGCGGCAAGGACGGCGATCCTCCAAGGGTTCGTCGGGTCGTTGCTCATGGTGGCAGGCTCGGTCGGGGTCGGCTGGATGGCGACAACCAGCGGTTCCCTTATCCGCACGCCCCTCTTCATCATGGCCAGGACATCCCCGGTTGGCGTGATCGTCTGCACCGTGATGCTCTGCCTCGGCGCACTCCTACTCCTGCGCTCTTGGCTGCGCATTGCCCAGCGGATCGGCGGATGGAACCCGTCCTCGCGTCCTGTGCTTCGGCGAGCATTGTGGATGTGGGCCCTCCCGATGATGTTCAGCTTGCCGTTGTTCAGCAGGGACGCTTATGCCTACATCGGCCAGGGCCGGCTCATGGAGCAGGGCCTGAACCCATACACCAACGGCATCTCGGCCCTGAGCAACTACTTTTCACTCGGGCCCGACAAATTGTGGACGGAAGCACCGACGCCTTACGGTCCGTTATGGCTCTGGATCGAACAGGGTGCCGTGTGGGTGAGCGCCGGCGTCCCGGAGCTTGCGCTGATTCCCTTCCGCCTGGCTGCCCTGGCGGGGGTGATCCTGCTCGCCGTCTACGCTCCGCGTTTGGCTGCGGTCCATGGCGTGAACCCGGATCGGGCGCTCTGGCTTGGGGTCCTCAACCCGGTTCTCCTGATCAACTTCATTGCCAGCGCGCACAACGACTCCTTGATGTTGGGACTGGTTGTTGCCGGACTGTACTTCGCCTCGGTTAAACGACCCGTGCTTGGAATCGTGCTGATCACGGCCTCGATCGCCATCAAGCCGATTACTTTGATTGCCTTGCCTTTTGCCGGGCTGCTGTGGGCCGGTGCCCGTGCGGGCTGGGGCCGCAGAATGCTCTGCTGGATGGCGACGTTGGGCTTGTCCTTAGGGCTGCTGGCCGCCGCAGGATTGGTGAACGGCCTGGGATTTGGCTGGCTTGGCGCCCTCCAGACTCCCGGCGCCGTCTGGATCTGGTACGCGCCGGTGGGATTGCTGGCACATACGGCCGGATTCGTCGTCGGACTTTTCGGGGGTCCGGGCGTTCCCGTGACGGACGTTATCCAGACTGCCGGAACGGCAGTTTCGGCGCTGGCCATCGTCTGGCTCGCCGTACGGACGCCCGGCCGCGGATTGGGTATGCCCGCGCCGCTCGACGACGAACCCGAGTTCAACAAGACGGTGCTTCGCCGGATGGCCTGGGCTTTCGCCGCCGTCGTCGTTCTGGCGCCGGTGATCCAGCCTTGGTACATGGTGTGGCTGCTGGTGTTCTTTACCGTGACGGGCATCGCGGACGGCGCCCAGCTTCGGACGGTCTTCTATTTGACGGCGTTCTTCACCCTTATCGCGCTGACGGACCAATTGAGTGTCTTCCAGTGGATCCCCATTGAGGTGGTGCGCGGAGTGGCCATCGCCATCGCGGTCTCCTTCATTGCCTACCTGGTGTTCTTTGACAAGAAGACCCACGTGCTGTTCCGCCCGCGTCGCGGAATTTTGAAGCTCAAGCTCAAACCGAAGTCCTGAACCGGAATCAGCCGAGGTGTTTCATCGCTTCACGCAGGGATAACGGGCTCAGCCTGGCCCTTCGGGTTTCCACGTAGCTCCGTACCCACTGAGGATCGGTCTTGGCGTACTCCCGCAGGGTCCAACCGATTGCTTTCCTGATGAAGAACTCCTTGTCGGCCAGGTTGGCGTCAAGCGCCGTGGCCAGAAGTTCTTGGGCCGTGGCCGTCTTTGCCTTGAGCTGGGAGGTGATGGCCGCGCGACGGATCCAGAAGTCCGGGTCGCTTGCCCATGTCCGCAAGAGCGGGGTCAGCGTGCTCCGGTGATGTTGCAGGAGGGCACAAATACGGTCGGAGACGCCGTCGACGAAGTCCCACCATGCGCCTGTCCGGATGATTTCTTCGTAGAGCGGCAACATCTCCAGATCCTTGGCCACGGACTTGAGCGAGGTCAGATCGATGGCCGCATAGCGTTCTTCCCGCCATGTAGCTTCCAGCCAGAGCAGCCGGACATCGTCACGAAGTTCGGCAGGGGACCCGAAGGGGAGTTCCTTCGCGGTCGCGAGGACGATGTGACGGACTACCGGGACCTTGACACCGAGGGAAGGCATGGATGACTTCATGTACGCCTGTGCCGCTTTCGCACGGTCCGGATCTGCCCCTGCCTGCAGGCGTTCCCGGATGATGGCGATTCTTCGGTGTTCCATACCGCGACTTTAGGACACTCCTGCGCAGGGTTCGGACGCGCCTTCCGGTTGACTGGGACGATGACGCCCATAGAGTGGGTGGAAAGAGTTCGTCCGGCGGCCGGTCCGGCCCCTTGTTCCTCATGCTTGGAGGCCTCCGTGTCTATGGTGAAGACGCCAGAAGAGATTGCGCTCATGCGCGAAGCCGGAAGGGTGGTTGCCAACACGCTTTCGGCGGTTCGTTCGCACGCCGGGGTTGGTGTGTCTCTCAAGGAACTGGACGAGGTTGCGGCCGCTTTCATGGAGGCTGCCGGAGCCAAGCCGGCGTTCCTGAATTACCGTCCGCGGTGGGCGTCCACGCCCTTTTCAGGGGTCATTTGCACGAGCGTCAACGACGCCGTGGTGCACGGCATCCCGGACGGATATGTGTTGCAGGACGGCGATCTGTTGAGCGTCGATTGCGGGGCATTCGTGGAGGGTTGGTGCGGGGACGCGGCAGTCAGTTTCATTGTGGGCACTGCGGATCCGGTGGACCAGGAGCTGATCGATGCCACGGACGCCGCCCTCGCCCGCGGAATCGAGGCGGCCAGGATTGGAAACAAGATGGGCGACCTTGCGTATGCCATTGGTGGAGAAGCCAAGCGCAGCGGCTACGGGATCCTTGCCGATCACGGTGGGCACGGCATTGGCCGGACCATGCACGCCGAGCCGAGCGTGCCGAACATCGGACGGCCGGGCCGCGGCGTGAAGCTCGTGGAGGGCCTGGTGATCGCTATCGAGCCGATGTTGATCCTAGGCGGAAGCGATGACTACTACCACGACGACGACCAGTGGACCCTGCGCTCCGCCAACGGCCGCCGTGCGGCGCACAGCGAACATACCGTGGCGATCACCGCGGACGGCCCGGTGGTCTTGACACTGCCTTGACGGTGTTGCCTCGGCATGCGGGCCGCCGGAAATCAGCGCCGTAGGCGCATGACCGCCCTTCCGGGCACCGCCGTGGAAACTGTGGAGAAGCCAGCCGCCTCGAACAACTTCACAGTTCCCTGGTAGAGATCGGCCGGACCGGCCTTGGGGCGCAGCGAGGGATCCACCGGGTAGCCTTCCACGATTTCAGCGCCATGCGCGAAGGCATGCCCGACGGCGGCCTGCAGCAATGCGGTGGCCACCCCGCCCCGGCGGTGGCCGGGAGAAACCACGAAACAGCTCACGGACCAAACTCCCGGGCCTTCCGGGGCGCCTGCTCCTGCGGCCTTGAGGACGCGGGATCGTTCGATACGCGGATAGCACTGGCGCGGTTCGACCGCGCACCAGCCCACCGCTTCGCCGCCCCGGAACGCGAGGACGCCAGGTTCGGGGCCGTCGTCGAATTTGGCTTTGAGCTGTTCCTTCCGCGTCTTAGGGGGAGCCGTCTTCCAATCCTGACCGGTGAGGGCGAACCACCGGCACCAACAGCGCGAAGGCTCGCCGTGGACGCCGAATAGCCTTTCGACATCGGGCCAGCTTGCGGGGCCCGTGATGATGGCTTCGGAGTTGTGTCCCATCCAACCAGCCTAGATACCGAATGCGCTGGCCGTCTCGGTTGTACGCAGACAAAGAAAACACCCCGGTCCGAAGACCGGGGTGTAACCGATGACCCGACTCATCCATGAAGGATGCCTCGACTCATCACAAAGTGCCCCAGGAGGGAATCGAACCCCCGACCGTCGGATTAGAAGGCCGCTGCTCTATCCTCTGAGCTACTGGGGCAGGAACGCACCCAAGTGTATCGCTGGGTTTGGCTAGCCAACAATTCAGGAGGATTGCCCGGCCTTCAGGACCGGGCAGGGGATTCGTACTACGCCTTTGAAAAATACAGGCGAGGTCGGAACATCGTAGAAGTCGGTATCGGACGCAGGTGCACAGAGACTGCGCCCGGTGAGGATGTGCTCGGCCCAGACGGGACCATTGTTTCTCGACGTCGAGGGCGGGAAATACATGGACGCCAAGAGGAGCGAGAAACCCGTAAGCGCCGCGATGGGTGCAGCACGCCCAAACCTTGCCAATGCGGAGGCAAGCAGCGGAATCGTGGCGAGGACGAACATCGTCGGCACTACCGAGTACCTTCCAAACACGAACCTGGCGGGCCAATCCGCAGCAGAAAAGGTTGCGTAGTCCAGGTACGGTGCCGGGTTCGAAACGACGCAGGCAACCCAAATAACGGCCGACGCGGTGATGAAGAAGCCCGCCAGCCATTTCTCCCGCGCCGAGCCCAGGACCAGCACAGCCACCGGGACGGCGAGGACGAGGAGGGAGGCCACGATCATCGGGGCAGCTCCGAAGTTCACGATTTGTTGCATGACACCGGACGCAGTGCCGTAAACGATGGGTCCTGCGGTGTTGATGAACCACCCGTAAACGGGGGACCACGGGTCAAGCGGGTAGCTCGCGCCGCCGCTGGTTCGAGGATGCGTCACCGTCGCAATAACCTGGCAGGCAAGACCCAGGCTGAGACCCGCACGGGCGGCCCACATGTTTTTGTCTCTTAGCCGGTAAAGGAAGAGTGGAACAAAGACAATCGAGATAATCTCGGTCAGGGAGGCGAGGGCTGCGACGACAAAAAGCACGCCGCCTTCCAGTTTTGACTTTGCCGGTTTCATCAATAGCCACGGAGTAAGCCAGAGCAGGTACCAGTGCAGGTTCGCGAAGTTTCCAAGGGTCTCAAACGCGCCGACATTCACGAAAATGGGAACTGCCGCCCAAGCTACGCGGATCCACGTGTTGCTGGTCAAGGCTTGGGAGCAGTGGTACGTCATGAGGGCGACGCCGGCCACAGCCGCGCACGCCAACACGGTGAGCGCTATGGCGTAGTCCTCAAGTGCGAAGAACCGGACAACTACATCGGCTGCGAGGCGGGGGACGACGTGGAGATAGCCTGCGTACGGCCGGATTGGCGTGAAAGTCCGGGTCGGATTCAAAGCGTCCGTGAGAAATACCGCGCCGTCCTCCGCCCACACGACGCCTTGGGCCGTTGGTGGGATCCGCCAGAACGACACCAGTGTCAGCAATATAAGGGCGCCAACATAGCACGCACTTCTAGCCAGAATAATTTTCACGATCTGTCCCCCAAAGAGCAGGCCCGAGACTGGGCGAACGTACCCAATTTAGATGGCGGTTCCGTAATTTCAAAAAGCGCGGCCGGTCTCGGTGGCCGGCGCCCTATTCAGGGAGCAACTCGTCCTCCACAATTCGCCCAAGAACAAGGCTATCCACATACGTGAATTAGGTACTGCCGCGGAAGTTCGCGGCAGGTGAAGCTGAAAGAGCCAGACAGGCAGCTCAACTCACGTTAGGACAAGACCATGAATGACATCATCACTGTCCGGGGATTCGTTGCCACGGAACCCAAAAGTTCGACGACACCTGGCGGAACGGGAACGGCCTCGTTCCGGCTCGGCTCCACGGCGCGCAGGTTCGACCGCGCGAACGATGTCTGGGTGGACGGCAATACCAATTGGTTCAGCGTCCAGGCATTCAGGCATCTCGCGGGAAACATCGGATGCAGCGTCAAGAAAGGCCAGCGGGTCATCGTGGTCGGGAAACTCAAGTTGAGGCAATGGGAACACGAGGGCAAGATCTACCACGTTGCCGAAATCGTCGCCGAGTCAGTTGGGCACGACCTCATGTGGGGCTCGGCGAACTTCATCCGGACCACCAGTAGCACCAGCCCGCAGAGCCTGCCAGCGGCCGCTGAGGTGGGGCCGGAGAACCCGTGGCCTTCGGCCGAGGAAGAGGGTGAGGACGGCCCTCATGACGACGAGGACGGCAGTGCCGCGGCCGAGCGGGAAGTCATTCTTTCGGCCGGAGAAGGCGATGAGTCGGTTCTCGTTGATACTCACACCGGAGAGCTTGTGGACGCCCGGGCTTGAATGACGCGAGGCCTGAAATAGCGCCGGCGCTTGAAACAGGGGATGCTGCGGACAGCCGCGGATGCGATGTGGCGCAGCGGGCAGTGCGCCGCGTGGCAGAATGGCCGGGTGATGAGCAGGGGAAAGCGGCAAAAACCATCAGGACGCCGCCACGCGGCCGGAAGCCCGGGTTTGCTGCTTGCGGTGCCGTTACTCGTGGCCGGGCTGGTGGCCGGCTGCACGGCGCCTGCCCCCGTGGTGTCAGGAAGCACGGCGGTCTCATCGCCTGCCCCATCGAGTACGGCCAGTGCCACTCCCGCTGTCACACCCAGTGCCGGGAGCCCGTCGGCATCGGCATCAGTATCGCTCAGCCCGGGCACTGCCGCCCTGAAGCAGACCATGGAGTCCGTACTCAAAACTATTGCCGCCGCAACCCCCAAACCGGCACAAGATGCATTGCGATCGCAACTCGTTTCGGCCGGCATCCCAGACTCTGCTGTGGAGGTATCCGCGAGCAAGACGCCGACAGGACTGGATGTCGACGCCATCGAGGCCGCGGCCAGGCTGGACAAGGACTGCGTCATGGGCGAGATCAGGGCCGGCCAGGTTTCCGTGTCGGTCTTGCCAGTGTTGGCCAGCGGCAAATGCTTCGTCGGGGATTCCCGCTAGCAGGGCCGAATGTGAGTTATGCCTTGCCACCCATTAGATTTAACGGCATGGCGGAATTCATTTATACGATGACCAAGGCTCGCAAGGCCGTTGGCGAAAAACTAATCCTGGACGATGTCAGCATGTCGTTCTTCCCTGGCGCGAAGATCGGCGTCGTTGGCCCGAACGGAGCCGGCAAATCCACGATCCTGAAGATCATGGCTGGTATCGACACACCGTCGAACGGCGAAGCCCGCCTCAGCCCCGGCTACTCCGTGGGCATCCTCCTGCAGGAGCCGCCCCTGAACGAGGAAAAGACCGTCCTGGGCAACGTCCAGGAAGGCGTGGGCGAGATCTACTCGAAGATCCAGCGCTTTAACGCGATCTCCGAGGAAATGGCCAACCCGGACGCCGACTACGACACCCTGCTGGAGGAAATGGGCCACCTTCAGGAAGCCATCGACGCTGCAGATGCGTGGGACATCGATTCCCAGCTCGAGCAGGCCATGGACGCGCTCCGCTGCCCGCCGGGCGACTCCGACGTGACTGTCCTGTCCGGTGGTGAGCGCCGCCGCGTAGCGCTCTGCAAGCTCCTGCTGCAGAAGCCCGACCTCCTGCTCCTTGACGAGCCCACCAACCACTTGGACGCAGAAAGTGTCCTGTGGCTGGAGCAGCACCTCTCTTCCTACCCCGGTGCCGTCCTCGCCATCACTCACGACCGCTACTTCCTGGACCACGTCGCCGAGTGGATCTGTGAAGTGGACCGCGGCCGCCTTTACCCCTACGAAGGCAATTACTCCACGTACTTGGAGAAGAAGCGCGCCCGCCTCGAAATCCAAGGCAAGAAGGACGCCAAGCAGGCCAAGCGCCTCACCGAGGAACTTGAATGGGTCCGCTCCAACGCCAAGGGTCGCCAGACCAAGTCGAAGGCTCGTTTGGCCCGGTACGAGGAAATGGCAGCCGAGGCTGACCGCACCAGGAAGCTCGACTTCGAGGAAATCCAGATTCCGCCGGGACCGCGTCTGGGTGGCTTGGTCCTGGAGGCGAAGAACCTGCAGAAGGGCTTCGAGGACCGGACGCTGATCGATGGGCTTTCCTTCACGCTGCCCCGTAACGGCATCGTCGGCGTCATCGGTCCTAACGGAGTCGGCAAGACCACGCTGTTCAAAACCATCGTCGGGCTGGAACCGCTCGACGGTGGCGACCTCAAGATCGGTGACTCGGTCAAGATCTCCTACGCCGACCAGAGCCGTGGCGGCATCGACCCCAACAAGACCCTGTGGGAGGTCGTTTCAGACGGCCTGGACTTCATCCAGGTCGGCCATGTTGAAATGCCGTCCCGCGCCTACGTGGCGGCCTTCGGCTTCAAGGGACCGGACCAGCAGAAGAAAGCCGGGGTACTCTCGGGTGGTGAGCGTAACCGCCTGAACCTGGCACTGACCCTCAAGCAGGGCGGAAACCTTCTCCTTCTCGACGAGCCCACCAACGACCTCGACGTCGAAACCCTCAGCAGCCTTGAGAACGCCTTGCTTGAGTTCCCCGGCTGCGCCGTGGTGGTCTCGCACGACCGGTGGTTCCTCGACCGGGTTGCCACCCACATCCTGGCCTACGAAGGTGACGAGGAGAACCCGTCGAAGTGGTACTGGTTCGAGGGTAACTTCGAGTCCTACGAAGAGAACAAGGTGGAGCGCCTCGGTCCGGACGCTGCCAAGCCGCACCGTGTCACCCACCGCAAGCTGACCCGCGACTAAGCGAATTGCTCCACAGAAGGCCGGCGCCCTGGATATTTCTCCGGGGCGCCGGCCTTCTTTGCTCGATGATCCTGGCTGCGTTGTGGCTGCGTTGTGGCTGCTACGACGGGATCCTGAGCATGCCCTCTTGCGCCACCGTGGCGACATGCTGGCCATCGCGGCTGAAGATCTTGCCGGTGGCAAGTCCGCGGGCGCCTTGGGCGCTGGGGGACTCCTGCACGTAGAGCAGCCACTCGTCCACGCGGACGGGGCGATGCCACCACATTGCGTGGTCAAGGCTCGCCACGCTCATGCCTGGCGTCATCCAGCTCAATCCGTTTTTGCGCAGCACCGATTCCAGGATGGTGTAGTCGCTCGCGTAGGCCAGCGCAGCCAGATGAAGGTTGGGATCGTCCGGCATCGGGCCAAAGGTTTTCATCCAGACGGCATTGCTGGCTACCCGGTCCTTGGGCGCTTCCACATAGATTGCGGGATCGACGTGGCGGACATCGAAGGGCCGCTCGAAGGACATGTGGCGGGCGAGCGGATGGTCGTACTTCTGCAGGAGTTCCGCTGTGCTCGGCAGCGTTTCGGGGTCCGGGATTCCGGCCGGCATGGAGGACTGGTGTTCCACGCCCTCGGCTTCGGTCTGGAAGGAAGCGATCATCGACAGGATCGGTTGACCTTCCTGGTAAGCGTGCACCCGCCGGGCGGAGAACGAGCGTCCGTCACGAAGCCGTTCAACGCTGAATGTGATGGGCTGGTTGGCGTCCCCCGGACGAAGGAAATAGCCGTGCATGGAATGGACGGTTCGATCCTCTTCCACCGTGCGCATACCGGCCACGAGGGACTGGGCGAGTACCTGCCCGCCGAACACCCGGTGGCGTGGCTGTTTCTGGGAAGGCCCAAGGAAGATGTCCTCGGCTGTCCTCGCGCCGTCGAAGTCGGCCAGGGACAACAGTTCGATGAGGGTGGATGTGGGGTCCTCAAGGGCAACCTGATGTTCCAGGCCGGCGTGCGCGTCAGTCATGGTTCGACTCTAGACGCCCCCCCTGACCCCTCTCAACCGCGGACATGCCGGTAGAGTCGATGATGTGTCCGATGTACTGACCCAGTCCTTCCATTTCGTCGATCCCCGTGATCTGGCGGATCTCCGCACTTATGTCACGCGTGCCAAGAGCATCGACGATGGCGCCATCCGGCTGCAGGCCTCCGGACGCGTCCTGGCTGCATACGTGTGCGTCCTGAGGCCGCGCATCCTGGGCGAAGCGACGCCGACCATTCTCGGGCTTCGGACCATCGCCCTCGCCGATGACGCGCACGCGGACGTCACGGTGACCCTGTCCTCGGTCCTGGACCGCTTGGCGCGTTCCGGTGCCGACGACGTCGAGCTTCCGATCCCGCCGTCGACCGTTTCCGAATCGTGGGCAGGAGTCGGGGCGCCCCGCAGCGGCTGGGAGCCGCTGGGTTCAGTGCCCGACGCCGATCTCAAGTCTGTCGCGAATGCCGGCATTGCCGAGGTGGCCGGGATTGTTCCGGATCAGCCCGGCGCGTTGATTGTCAACAACACCAGGGCCGCGGTGTGGGGACGGGAGATTCCGGGACTCGACGGCGTGCCCGCAGGCGCGGCGTTCGCGGCCTTGGCGCTCGGTTTCCTTGGCGACGGCGAACACCGGCTCTTCCGCAACGGCCGTTGGTTCCGGCTCAGCGGGAGCCGAGGCCACATCTTGGCACGATCCGGATCAGGCCTGGGCTTCAAAGCCCGCTGAGATTGGGGCAGGCCCTTTCGTGTCGCGTTCCGCGCCACGTAGGGACCCTGCTGCCCCACTCTAGGCTGGGGCAGGCCCTTTCGTGTCGCGTTCCGCGCCACGTAGGGACCCTGCTGCCCCACTCTAGGCTGGGGCAGGCCCTTTCGTGTCGCGTTCCGCGCCACGTAGGGACCCTGCTGCCCCACTCTAGGCTGGGGCAGGCCCTTTCGTGTCGCGTTCCGCGCCACGTAGGGACCCTGCTGCCCCACTCTAGGCCGGGGCAGGCCCGGGCTATAAGCTCAGGGCCGGCACATGGCGCCGTCTTACAAGCTCAGGGCTGCTGGACCGACGGGCTGTTGACCATCGTGAGCGCGGCCCGCTCCATGTAGTCCCACAGCGTCCCTTGGTGTAGCGGCGACAAGCCGAGCGAATCCACTGCCGCGCGCATGTGGAAGAGCCAGCGGTCCTTGGCTTCGGGCGTCACCTGGAACGGCATGTGCCGCATCCGCAGCCGGGGGTGTCCACGTTCCTCGCTGTAAGTGCCCGGACCGCCCCAATACTGCTCAAGGAACATGAGGAACCGTCGCTTTGCCGGGGCGAGGTCTTGTTCGGGGTACATGGGCCGGAGCAAAGGATCTCCGGCGACGCCGTCGTAGAAGACATCGATGAGTTTCACGAAAGTCCCGTGGCCACCGATGGCCTCATAGAAGCTGTCGGTGTAGGCAGGCTGGCTGAACGGATCGTTTTGCATCAACTGCCGCCGTTCAGCAGGCTGCGGCGTTGCTGATTCCGGCTGGGTGGCCATGTCACTCGCCTGCTTTCTGCTCTTGAATCTTGAGGGATTCCTTTGAAGATTGAGGCGCACCGGATGCAGCGGTTTCGGCAGGCGCAGTACCCGGGGGTGCAGGCGGAACGTCGTCCGGGACGGCGGGTTCCTCCGGCACGTAGTCGCCTTGCGAGCGGTTGCCCACCCGAAGGATTTCTCCGTTGCGCAGATACCAGATGGCGCCGTCTTCGGCCCGGAGCCGGGTGATCCGGAGGCCTACAGATTCAACGGTGCCAATCACTTCTGTGGTCACAATCACATCGCCGATTCCGAACTGGTCCTCGATGGTGATGAAGATGCCGGACAGGAAATCGCGGATGAGCTGTTGGGCGCCGAAGCCAATGGCCACACCCAAAATCCCGACGCTCGTGAGCAGCGGTGCAATATCCACATTCAGGTATTTGAGGACGTAGATGATGACGATGACCACCACAACCACGCTCAGCACGCTTGTCAGCAGCGAGCCGATCGTGTGGGCGCGTTGGGCGCGCCGTTCATGGTCGAGCGCCCGGAAGGCCGGCTGGACCCACCTGAAATGCGGTTTCTTGAAGAAGCTGGTGCCCTCGGCCACTCGGCGGGTAATACGCAGGATGATGAACCGGGCCACAACCCAGACCACCAACCCAATGCCCAGCGTCACGAAGATTGACGCGTAATCGATTTTGGCTGCATCGGCCACGATGTTGTCGGTCGACGAGGCGACGTTCATGTGCGGGAATGCTCCTCACGGGATCCAATTGTTCGCCGGGCCCTTTTGCCGGGCGCTGAACACTCTGTCCACGGTCAACCCTATCGCCGTAGCGTGGCCGGTCGTGCATCCTGGTTCTTGGCTGAACAGCCTGGCTAGCTGACGGCCGCCATCGTGCTTGGCTCATGCAGAACGGGAAAATTGACGCTCCTCGCGATAAAGCACACCTGGTTGGCCTCATGGTGCAGTTCGTCCACGAGGGAAATATGCGCCGGGTCGGCAACCGTGACTTGCGGCTTCAAGGTGACGTTCTCGAACTGGCCGCTGCCATCGCGATTGAGCCTCATCAAGCCCTCGGCGTGGTCCACGTAATCCGTGACCACCACCCCGTGTTTGACCGCGACATGCAGGAAAGACAGCATGTGGCACTGGGAGAGTGCGGTGAGGAGCAGTTGTTCGGGGTTGTACCGGCTGCGGTCGCCATGGAAGGTGGGGTCCGAGGATCCCTTCAGGACGGGCAGGCCGGGGATCTCGACGTCGTGGTCCCTCGTGTAGCCGCGGTAGGTGGAAGTCCCGGTGCCCAGATTTCCGGTCCAGCGCACGGTCAGGGAGTAGCGGTGTTCGTCCAGGCTCATGGGGAAAGTCTAGCGGGGGGTGCTTTCGCGGGCGGCATACGGAAAGGCCCCGGTTCCATTGAAGCGGAACCGGGGCCGGAGGGTGATTTATCCGATGGTTTTTAGACGTCTGCCGCGCGGGCTTTCAAGGCACGGGCAACGCCGTCGCGGTTTTCGAGCATCATGCGGCGCAGGGCGCTGCTGTCCGCCGGCAGCTCAGCGAGGAACTTGTCCGTGCGGTCAACCGTGGCCTGCGTGGTCAGTTGCGCCGGGTAGAGCCCGACGACGATTTGCTGGGCCAGCGCAAAGGTGCGGCTGGCGACAATCTCAGGTACGGCCTCAAAGTACTCCTCGGCGTACGGCTCCAGCAGGGAGGTGTCCAGCACCCGGGTGAAGCCCGTGACGGCGGAGCTTTGAATGGCGTTGGAAAGCTCGCCCGTGACCACGATCTTCTTCCACGCGGCGGCCTTGGCCTCGGGTGTAGGAAGGGCAGCCGTCGCCAAGGCGGCGGCGTTCTGGCCATTGGCCGTGTGGTCGCGCCCGAGTTCGGCGTCGATCCGGTCCTGGCCTTCGCGCCCGCCCACCACCAGCGCGGTGAGGAGCTCCCAGCGCAGGTCCTGGTCAACGGTCAGTCCGTCCAGGACAATGCTGCCGTCCAGGACCGCTTGGATTGTCTCCAGTTGGGAGCTGCTGGCGGAGAGCAAGGCGAAAGTTTTCACGAATTGCAGCTGGGCGTCCGATCCGGCAGCCGCGGTGTTCGAAAGTTCCCACAGCGTGTCAGCGGCGGCCACCGTGGCGGCATCCTTGTGTTCGGCCGCGACGTAGTAAGTCAAAGTAGTGGCCAGCTGGCGCAGCTGGGTCTGGATCACGGAGGAATCGGTCTCGGACGCGATGTTCGCCAGGATCAGCTCGGCGTAGCCACGGGCCGGGGTTTCGCCGTCGCGGGCTGCATCCCACGCAGAGCCCCATACGAGTGTGCGGGGCAGGCTGCCGGCGAAGTCCTTCAGGTGGGCCTTCGCGGTGGCCAAGGAGGTGGGGTCGAGGCGCACTTTGGCGTAGGCGAGGTCGTCGTCGTTGAGCAGGACCAGGTTCGGACGCGCCATTCCGGCAAGGGCGGGAACGTCGGTCCGGGGGCCGTCGACGTCGAGCTCCTCCCTGTGGGTCCTCTCAAGTTTGCCTTCGGCTGAGAGGTCATAGAACCCCACGGCGAGGCGGTGAGGCCGCAAGGTGGGCTGCTCGACGATAGCCGTCTGCACGATCGCAAAAGACGTGATGGTGCCGTCCGGGTCGACCTCGAGCTCGGGGGAGAGGGTGTTGACGCCGGCAGTCTCGAGCCAGAGCTTGCCCCACTGGTCCAGATCGCGGCCGCTGGCAGCTTCGAGTTCCTTCATGAGGTCCACCAGTTCGGTGCTCTGCCACGCATGCTTTTGGAAGTACTCGCGGACGCCGGCCATGAACTGCTCCGGTCCCACCCAGGCAACCAACTGCCGCAGCACGGAAGCTCCCTTGGCATAGGTGATGCCATCGAAGTTGACCTCGACGTCCCGGAGATCGTTGATCTCGGCGAAAATCGGGTGGGTCGTGGGCAATTGGTCCTGCCGGTACGCCCAGGATTTCTCCACCGAGGCAAAGGTGGTCCACGCCCGGTCAAATTCGGTGTTCTCGACCGCGGCCAGGTGGGACATGTACTCGGCAAAGGACTCGTTGAGCCAGAGGTCGTTCCACCAGCGCATCGTGACGAGGTCCCCGAACCACATGTGGGCCAGCTCGTGCAGCACGGTGATGGCGCGGCGTTCGATCTGGGCGTCGGTGACCTTGCCCCGGAAGACGTAGCCTTCGAGGATGGTCACGGCGCCGGCATTTTCCATCGCGCCGGCATTGAACTCGGGAACGAACAGCTGATCGTACTTCTCGAAGGGGTACGGGAAGCCGAACTGGGCCTCGAAGAACGCAAAACCCTGGCGGGTCAGTTCGAAGATGTTGTCGGCGTCCAGGTACTGCATGAGGGACTTGCGGGCGAACACCCCGAGCGGGATGACGCGGCCATCGGAGCTGCTGACCTCGCTGCGGACCGATTGGTACGGTCCCGCGATCAAGGCGGTGACGTAGGAAGATATGCGGGGAGTCGGGGCGAAATGCCAGACGGAGCGCGCGCCGCCGTCGTCCGCGGGAGTGGTTTCCACCGGTACCGGAGTGGGCGAGTTGGAGATCAGGTCCCAGTGCGAGGGTGCAGTGACCGTGAACGTGAATGCGGCCTTCAGGTCCGGCTGCTCGAACACAGCGAACATGCGGCGGGAATCGGGCACCTCGAACTGCGTGTACAGGTAGACCTCGTTGTCCACCGGGTCCACGAAACGGTGCAGGCCCTCACCGGTGTTCATGTAGGGGGCATCGGCAACTACCCTGAGTTCGTTCTCCGCGACGAGCCCGGGCAACTGGATGCGCACGCCGTCGGACACCACCGCCGGATCGAGTTCGGTGCCGTTCAACGTCACGCTGTGCACGGTGTCCGTGATCGCGTCGATAAAGCTCGAGGAGCCCTCGACGGCGGAAAACTTCACCACCGTGGTGGAGCCGAAGACCGAGGCGCCCTTGGTCAAGTCGAGAGTGACGTCATACGAGGTCACGCTGAGCAATTTTGCGCGCTGTCCGGCTTCGGCGCGCGTCAAGTTCAGGCCTGGCAAGGTTTGCCTCCAAGAATGGTTTCGAGAAGCCGGTTGGTTTCAGCCAGCGCCGGCGTGTGAAGTCATTCTTTCACTTGATTCCGGCTTGGCAAGGACGCTCGATCACAGTGTCGCCGGCGCGGGGTAGCGTTGGAATATGGGAAAGATGCGCGACTCGTTGGACCTCCGGGCACTCCGCTTTGCGGTGGCGTTTCCAGTGCTGCTGGCCGGCGCATTTGCTGTGTGCGCACTCATGTTGCGCAACAACCTTCCCGATCCTGTCGCCATCGCGTGGAACGCCGACGGCGGAATCAGCTTTGCGCCGTTCCTCACCTACGTTTTAGGCGGCGGAGGCTTCCTGGTCGTCGCGGGCTGGCTGGTGTTCATCCAGGCGGTTCCGCTTGCCCGGCCCGTGATCATGCGCCGGGTCATGATGGGCATGGGCCTTATGGTGACCCTCTTCATCACCTCCGTGCTGGCCGCCGGCCTCGTGGGGCAAACCGGGCTCACCGACGCCCGCAGCTCCCACGTCGATGCCACGGTCCTCGCGCTGGGCGCGGGCGCGGCCCTGCCCCTGGGCGTGGTCATGATGATGGCTTTCAAGCCTGACCCGCATTGGACACCGGAAGACGACGCCGCCCTCGAGGACGAAAGGATCCGGACGGAAGACCCCGGCCTGGCGGAGGATTCCATGTTGCTGTGGGTCCACGCGCGGAGTTCGGTGTTCGTGATGATCTGCGTGGCCACCTTGTTCCCCGCCATGTTGATCGCGATTGCGCTCCCGTGGTTGGGCGCACTGCTGGCAGTGGTCGCCGTCATAGGAGCGTGTTTCCTCTTCGTCCGGGTCAGGGCGGACAGGGGAGGCGTGCAGGTCTTTGTCGCGGGGGTTCTGAGGGTCCTCACGGTGCCTGCCGTGGATATCGCAGGCGCTGCGGCGCAGGAAGTCAGGGCCGCCGACTTTGGCGGCTGGGGACTCCGGCACCACGGAGGAGCGACGGCCATGCTCGTAAGCAGCGGTCCCGCCGTCGTCGTCCGTCAGCTCAGCGGCCGCAGGGTGGCGTTCAGCGCCGGGACCTCGGCCACTGCGGACCGGCTCGCAGGAATCCTGAACCGCGTCGCGGCGCGTGCCCAGCGCGGCGAGCAGCCTCCGGCCCCCTAAGCGCCGGAAGGTTGTCCGGCCTGCTGGCTTCGTCTTAAGAGGTGAGCCGGGGCCCGATCCTAGTAACCTAGGAACCGCATCCCTCACCGCCGCGCCCGGCATTGCCGCGTTCGCGTGCCAGACTGAATGGACTTCCTGTGACCACACCCCGCGTCCACATTGCCACGGACCACGCCGGCATGGAGCTCAGCGCCCACCTCGTCAGCCACTTGACTGCCAAAGGCTACGACGTTGTTGACCACGGCCCCAAGGTGTACGACGCCCTGGATGACTACCCTTCGTTCTGCATCAACGCGGCCGCGGCCGTAGTTGCCGACCAAGAGGCCGGCGTTCACGCACTGGGCATCGTCCTGGGCGGATCCGGCAACGGTGAACAAATTGCCGCGAACAAGGTCAAGGGTGTCCGGGCCGCACTCGCCTGGAACCTCTCCACTGCGAAACTGGCCCGAGAGCACAATGACGCCAACGTGGTTGCCGTCGGCGGCCGCCAGCACACCGTCGAGGAAGCCACCGAACTGATCGAGGCCTTCCTGGAAGAACCGTTCAGCAACGACGAACGCCACGTGCGCCGCATCGGAAAAATCGCCGTCTATGAGAACACCGGCGAAATCGTTGCGTAGTGCCTGAAGGGCATTCCATCCATCGCCTGGCACGCCAGTTCCAGGATGTTTTTGCCGGCCAGGTGCTGGAGGTCTCCAGCCCCCAAGGCCGTTTCACTGCGGGCGCGGCGCTTTTGGACTGCCACGAACTGCTCGAAGCGACGGCGCACGGCAAGCAGCTCTTCCTCCGTTTTGACCATGGGGTGCTTCTGCATGTCCATCTGGGTCTCTACGGTGCGTGGAGTTTCGGTGGCGATGAATCCTTCCGCGGGGCGTCGAGCATCGGGGCGCCGCGCCGGATCGGCGAACGCGAGACCTTCTCGCAAGAGGCAGAGCAGGATGCTGGCCTGGGTGCGGGTCCCGGTGCAGGGAGCCCCATAAGCAGCTACGCGGGTCCGCCCGAGCCGGTGGGTGCCGTGCGCGTGCGCCTCGTTTCGGCGAACGGCTGGGCAGACCTGAGGGGCGCCACCACGTGCGCAGCGATCACCGAGGCGGAGGCCGCGGCCGTCCTGGGGCTCTTAGGTCCCGATCCCCTCCACAACCGCCCTGGCGACCGCGAGGAGTTCATCCGCCGCTTGCTGCGCCGCAAGACCGCCGTCGGGCTCCTCCTCATGGACCAGTCGGTCGTGGCCGGGATCGGCAACATCTATCGCGCGGAGGTGCTGTTCCGCCGGCGCGTTGATCCGTGGACTCCGGGCAGCTCCTTGAACGCCGAAACCGCCGGTCGCCTGTGGGATGACACCGTGGCGGCGATGTCCGACGGAGTCCGTGACGGGCGGATTGTTACGACCCCGTCGGCGTTGTGGAGCGGCGGGACCGCCGGAGCGCTCGACGGCGAGGCGCACTTTGTCTACAAGCGGCAGGGACAGCCGTGCCGGCGATGCGGCGAAGTAGTGGGGATGGCCGAGATCGGTGCGCGCAAACTCTATTGGTGCCCCGGCTGCCAGAACTAAAGTTCGCCCCTGGCGGGTGCAACGCGCGGAAACACGAAGGGCCCCTCGATGAGGGGCCCTTCGTTCTTTGGAGGGGACGACGGGAATCGAACCCGCGTAATCAGTTTGGAAGACTGAGGCTTTACCATTAAGCTACGTCCCCGGGCAAGACTGCATGGATCTCTATGAACCTCTCAGAGTGTTCCGCGCATCTTTCCGGTGGCTGTTGAAGCCGGATATAACTAAACCTAATTCAGGGGCCAAGTGTCAAATGTGCATTCTCCGCCGAGATGCCCGTAGACTGTCCTGTGCATTCACGGGGTGTAGCTCAGCTTGGCTAGAGCGCCTGCTTTGGGAGCAGGAAGTCGCAGGTTCAAATCCTGTCACCCCGACTCTGTGTGCCTGTTCCGATCCGGAACGCGGCAGAACCCCATCCCACAAAACCAGGAGTACTTAGACTGTGAAGAGCGCTGTCGAGAACCTCACCGCCACGCGGGTCAAGCTCAACGTTGAGGTTCCCTTTGAGGAACTGAAGCCGAGCATCGATGCCGCTTACAAGACCGTTGCTTCGCAGATCCAGGTTCCCGGGTTCCGCAAGGGCAAGGTTCCCTCCAAGCTGGTTGACCAGCGCGTTGGCCGCGGCTACGTCTTGGAGACCGCCATCAACGATGGCCTCAACGGCTGGTACCAGGCTGCCGTCCAGGAAGCCGGCCTCCGCCCGCTGAGCCGTCCCGAGGTTGAGATCACCGAGGTTCCGGACCCGTCCTCGACCGACGGCGAACTGAAGTTCCAGGTTGAGATCGACGTCCGTCCCGAGGTTGAGCTCCCTGACTACGCCGGCATCAAGGTAGAGGTTGCTGCAGCCGATTCCTCCGACGCCGACGTCGACAAGGCCCTCGACGAGCTCCGCGGCCGCTTCGGCACGCTGAAGTCCGTTGACCGCCCGGCCGCCGATGGCGACTTCCTGACCATCGACATCACCGCCACGATCGACGGCGCCGAGATCGACTCCGCCACCGGCCTGTCCTACCAGGTTGGCGCAGGCACCATGCTTGAGGGCCTCGACGAGGCCGTTACCGGCCTTTCTGCCGAAGAAGAAGCAATCTTCGACACCACGCTGGTTGGCGGCGAGCACGCCGGCGAGGCAGCCCAGGTCAAGGTTGCCGTCAAGACCGTCAAGGAGCGCGAGCTTCCTGAGGCCAACGACGACTTCGCCCAGTTGGCTTCCGAGTTCGACACCCTCGCTGAACTGCGTGAAGACCTTGCCAAGCAGGCCGCTGATTCCAAGGTCGTCGGCCAGGGCGTCGAAGCCCGCGACAAGGTCCTGGACAAGCTCGTAGAGCTCATCGAGGTTCCGGTTCCGGACTCTGTGGTCGAAGAGCAGCTCGAAGCACACTTCAACCCGGAGAACGCCCACGGCGAAGGCGAGCACGACACCGAGGAACACCGCGCCGAGGTCAAGGCCAACACCGCCCGCGCCTTCCAGAACGAGATCATCCTTGACGCCATTGCCGACAAGGAAGAAGTGAGCGTCAGCCAGAACGAGCTGATCGATTACATCGTCAGCACGGCAAGCCAGTACGGCATGGACCCGAACCAGTTCGCCCAGATCATCGATCAGAGCGGCCAGGTTCCCATGATGGTTTCCGAGGTACGTCGCCGTAAGGCTCTCGCAGTTGTCCTCGGCCAGGCCGAGGTTGTCGACTCCGAAGGCAACAAGGTCGACCTCAGCGACTTCGTGCGCCCCGCCGGCGAAGAGGTTTCAGTCGAGGAAGCCGCAGAAGCAGCTGTTGTTCCGAGCGACGACCCCGCTGCCGTGAAGTTCTAGTTTCAACTCTCGCCGCCCCCGGATCCTTGATCCGGGGGCGGCTTGGTTTAAGCCCGGGGAGCATGGAAAGAGCCCCCTTCCGCAATCGTGCGCCGTCAGCGAACAGTGCGATTTGGGAGAACAAATCGCCGTGGAAAACGGTTAGTGTCCAAGTAGTGAAGATCAGGGATGGCAAGTTCAGCAATGGCCCTGTCACCAGCGAGAGGTAAGTACTTATGTCACAGCACGCAGAGACGCCCAGGATGGCAACCGTCGATCCAGCGGCCCAGGACAACTACATCTACAACCGCCTGCTGAAAGAGCGCATCATTTGGCTCGGATCCGAAGTCCGCGATGAAAACGCCAACGCGATCTGCTCCCAGCTCCTCCTCCTCTCCGCTGAAGACCCGGAGAAGGACATCTACCTGTACATCAACTCTCCTGGCGGCTCCGTGACTGCTGGCATGGCCATTTACGACACCATGCAGTTCATCCCGAACGACGTCGTGACGGTTGCCACCGGACTCGCGGCCTCCATGGGCCAGTTCCTCCTTTCCTCGGGCACCAAGGGCAAGCGCTACGCCACGCCCAACGCCCGCATCCTGATGCACCAGCCTTCCGGCGGCATCGGTGGCACGGCGTCGGACATCAAGATCCAGGCCGAATTGATCCTGCACATGAAGAAGGTGATGGCTGAGCTGACTGCCGAACAGACCGGGCAGACTGTCGATACCATCCTCAAGGACAATGACCGCGACAAGTGGTTCACGGCCGTCGACGCTCTCGAGTACGGCTTCTTCGACAAGATCGCCGCCCACGCAGGCTCGGTTGCCGGCGGTGGCGGAACGGCCAACGCCTCGAACTCAGAGAACTAACCGGCACCAAGAAACATTCAGATCAGGAGCAATAACATGAACTACAACTTTGGATGGTCTGCCGGTAATCTCCCGTCCAGCCGCTACGTCCTCCCGCAATTCGAGGAGCGCACGCCCTACGGCTTCAAGCGCCAGGACCCGTACACGAAGCTCTTCGAGGACCGGATCATCTTCCTCGGTGTACAGGTTGACGACGCTTCTGCCGACGACATCATGGCCCAGCTGCTGGTGCTCGAGTCCACGGACCCGGACCGCGACATCACGTTGTACATCAACTCCCCGGGTGGCTCGTTCACGGCCATGACGGCGATCTACGACACGATGACGTACATTCGCCCGGAGATCCAGACCGTTTGCCTGGGCCAGGCGGCCAGCGCCGCGGCCGTGTTGCTCGCGGCAGGTACTGCGGGCAAGCGCCTCGCCCTGCCCAACGCCCGGGTCCTGATCCACCAGCCGTCGCTGTCCGGCGGCCAAGGAGGCCAGGCTTCCGACCTTGAGATCCAGGCCGCAGAAGTCATGCGCATGCGCTCATGGCTTGAGGACACGCTGGCCAAGCACTCCGGGCGGACGCCGGAGCAGGTCAACAACGATATCGAGCGCGACAAGATCCTCACCGCTGCCGAGGCAATGAACTACGGATTGATCGACCAGGTGCTCGATTCCCGCAAGATCAAGCCCCAGGCGATCGCCAGGTAACTGGCCAAAACTCGACGCCGGTGCGGTTCAGGAAATATGGACCGCATCGGCGTTCTGTTTCAACCCAAGCAGCCCATTGTGTCCTACAGTGGAAGTTGTCATGGTGGCGCCCCCGCTGCGATCTTGCGAAATTGCGGATAGGTACGGGGCTGCACCACCCGCATGAAACGAAGGGATTCCCACATGGCTCGGATTGGCGAGAGCACGGATCTGCTGAAGTGTTCTTTCTGCGGAAAGAGCCAAAAGCAGGTGCGGAAGCTGATTGCCGGGCCCGGCGTGTACATCTGCGACGAGTGCATCGAACTCTGCAACGAGATCATCGAAGAGGAACTCGCCGAAGTATCGGATCTTGGCAGCTTCGAGTTGCCCAAGCCGCGGGAGATCTTCGACTTCCTCCAGGAATACGTCATTGGCCAGGAGCCCGCGAAACGCTCCCTCGCCGTCGCGGTCTACAACCACTACAAGCGCATCCAGGCGGGCCACGCACCGAAGACCGGCCTCGGCGAAGGCGGACACCACGAAGACGTGGAGATCGCCAAGTCCAACATCCTGCTGATCGGCCCCACCGGCTGCGGCAAGACCTACCTGGCACAAACCCTGGCCCGCAGGCTGAACGTACCCTTCGCCGTCGCCGACGCCACGGCCCTGACCGAGGCCGGATACGTCGGCGAGGACGTCGAAAACATCCTGCTGAAGCTCATCCAGGCCGCCGACTACGACGTCAAGAAGGCCGAACAAGGCATCATCTACATCGACGAGATCGACAAGATTTCGCGCAAGAGCGAGAACCCGTCCATCACGCGCGATGTGTCCGGCGAAGGCGTGCAGCAGGCGCTCCTGAAGATCCTTGAGGGCACCGTGGCCTCGGTTCCGCCGCAGGGCGGACGTAAACACCCGCATCAGGAATTCATCCAGATCGACACCACCAACGTGCTGTTCATTGTGGCCGGTGCTTTCGCCGGGCTCGAGGACATCATTGGATCGCGGTCCGGCCGGAAGGGCATAGGCTTCGGGGCCCCGCTCAACGAGGTCAAGGACAACGCGGACAGCTACGGCGAGGTGATGCCGGAGGATCTGCTCAAGTTCGGCCTCATTCCCGAATTCATCGGACGCTTGCCTGTGATCACCACCGTATCCAACCTTGACCGTTCCGCCCTCATCCAGATTCTCTCCAAGCCCAAGAACGCCCTGATCAAGCAATACCAGAAGATGTTCCAGCTGGACGGCGTGGAGCTTTTGTTCGACGACGACGCCCTTGACTCGATTGCGGACCAGGCCCTTGAACGTGGCACCGGAGCCCGCGGCCTGCGTGCCATCATGGAGGAGGTGCTGCTGCCGGTCATGTTCGACCTGCCCAGCAGGGACGACATCGCCAGCGTCGTCATCACTGCCGACGCCGTGAACAAGACGGGCCAGCCCACCATGATCGCGCACGAGGTCATTGCGAAGCGGCGGAATAAGTCCGCCTAGCGTGAGGTTGGCATCATTGGCGCCGGACATCGTTTCGTCCGGCTAGCGCCCCCTTACGCCTATCGAAGGAGTTCCCTGTGCCCGAGCAGACCGCCAACAAGGTCGATTTCTGGTTCGATCCCATGTGCCCTTTTGCCTGGGTGACATCCCGCTGGATCGGTGAAGTGGAAGACGTTCGCGGCATTGAGACCAACTGGAATGTCATGAGTCTCTCTGTCCTCAACGAAGGCCGCGAGCTGCCTGCCGAGTACACCGAGAAAATGAAGCTGGGCTGGGGACCTGTCCGTGTCATCATTGCCGCCCGCGAGCTGCACGGAAACGAGTACATCAAGCCGCTGTACGACGCGATGGGTTCCCTCATCCACCACGAAGGCATCAAGGATTTCGCCGAGGTCATCTCCAAGGCACTGGCTGAAACCGGCCTGCCCGCCGAATTGGCCCGCTTCGCCGATTCCGAGGAATACGACGTTCAACTGCGTGCCAGCCACGAATCCGGTATTTCCCTGGTGGGCCAGGACGTCGGCACCCCCGTGGTCGCGGTCAACGGCACGGCCTTCTTCGGCCCTGTCCTCACCCGTATTCCCCGTGGCGAGGAAGCCGGCCGGATCTGGGACGCCACCGTCACCTTGGCCGGCTACCCGCACTTCTTCGAGCTCAAGCGCAGCCGTACGGAAAGCCCGGAATTCAACTAGCCTGAATTCAACCAGCCTGAATCCAACTAGCCCGGGCCGCGGCGGTCGTTCGTGCCGCAGTCACAGCTATTTCAGGAAGCGCGACGTTCTACGGTCCGCGAGGATCTTCCCGTTTGTCTGGCAGCCAGGGCAATACTGCAACGAAGTGTCGGCAAAGGACACCTCGCGGATGGTGGTCCCGCACACAGGGCAGGGCTGGCCCGCCCTGCCGTGGACCCGCATGGTGTTCCGCTTCGTGTCCTTGAGTTCGTTTGAGGCTTTCCCGACGGCGGCGGCGACAGCCGTACCCAGGACACTTTCGATCGACTCATAGAGCACACGGGTTGTGTCCTTGTCCAGCGACTTGGCGATCGCGAACGGTGAAATCCTGGCTGCGTGAAGGATCTCGTCACTGTAGGCGTTGCCGATGCCCGCCATGACACTTTGGCTCCGAAGGAGTCCCTTGATCTGGTGCGCGCTTGTGGAGAGGATTCCGGCCAGGGTTTCTTCCGTGAACGCGGGGCTCAGCGGGTCCGGACCGAGTGCCGCGATCCCGGGAACGTCCAAGGGGCTGCGCACCACATATACGGCCAGGCTCTTCTTCGTTCCGGCCTCCGTCAGGTCCACGCCGACGTGGGTTGCCCCGTCGCTCTTGGTGAAGCCGAGCCTCGCGGCAATATTGCTGCCGCCCATCCGCAGCTGGGCCTGCGATGGTTGCTCCGTGTAGCGGAGCCACCCGGCCTTGGCGAGGTGGAAGACGAAATGGATGCCCTCGGCGTCGAGACTGACGAACTTTCCGAAGCGTTCCACGCCGACGATTTTGCGACCCTCCAAGGCTGAGTAAGGAGGATCGGCTGTCTTCAGCACGGCAAAAGACGTGATCTGGATCTTCGTCAGTTCAGCACCGAGAAGATTCCTGCCCAGGAAGGCAGTCAGCCCGGCCACTTCGGGAAGTTCTGGCATAGCAACACTGTGCCACAAAGCACCCAACCCCAGAACCCCGCCACGAGGTGCCCGAATTACATGCCAGTAGTTCCTGGAGAGGGGTTGTGCTGGCCGGGGAGCGGGTCAAGAATAGAACTTACCCACTTCGAAAGAAGAGGGACACGGAAACCAGAGATTCAGTGATATGCATCTGACGCAGCCTTCGGCAAAGTTGGATGCAAGCTACCAGTGACGAGGTAGGAAGACCTGAAAGTCCGAGGATTCCGCCAGACTGTCAAGACGTCATCAGGCAGCCGAAAGTCGAAGCCCCACCAACGGCTAAACGCTGATGGGGCTTCCCCTTTGCCCGGAAACTCCCGGGCGGCCCCGGAACTCCCGGGCTCTCCTAAACTACGCTTGAGCGGGCTCCTCGGCAGGTGCCAGGACCACGTCGCTCACCGTGAGTTCGCCTTCGCCGGCTACCAGTGAAATCTCCTGTGCGTTGGCCGCGGCCTTCAGGTCTCCCAGCCCGGCTTCCAGCTGTGCAACAAACGACTCGGTAGCGGTGATCGTGGCGGAGAGGACCTCGGTGCGCTGCTTGACCTTGGCCTCGGACTTGGCCTTGCGGATGCCGCTTAGCGCGACGCCGACGGTGCCCAGCATGGTGGTGTCGCCGTCGACGATTTCCACGGCTACCGGCCATGCCGCGCGGTGAACCGAACCCGTGCGCCACCAGCTCCAGACCTCTTCGGTGGCGAAGGGCAGGAAGGGCGCGAACAGGCGCAACAGCGAATCCAGCGTGGTGGCAAGGGCAGCAAGCACGGATGCCTGCTCGGTCTCGCCGGCCGCACCGTAGGCGCGGTCCTTGATGAGTTCCACGTAGTCGTCCGTGAACTGCCAGAAGAACGATTCCGTGATCTGCAGGGCGCGCGCGTAGTCGTAGTTGTCGAACGCCTTGGTGGACTGCGCCACGACGTCGGCCAGCTGGGCCAATAATGCCCGGTCTAAGGGGTTGGTCAGGGGTCCCCACGCGGGCGTCTTTTCCGCGTGGGGGAGACCAACCCCGGGGTTGGTCAGGACGGACAGATCCGCGCCGACCACCGAGTTCTCGGTAGCGCCCAGGTTCAACACGAACTTGGAGGCGTTGAGAAGCTTGATGGCCAGGCGGCGGCCGATCTTCATCTGGGCGATCTCGTAGGCGGTGTCCGCACCGAGCTTGGCCGACGCGGCCCAGTAACGGACGGCGTCGGAACCGAACTCGTTCAGGACGTCGGTGGGAACAACCACATTGCCCTTGGACTTGGACATCTTCTTGCGGTCCGGGTCCAGGATCCAGCCCGAGATGGCGGCGTGCTTCCACGGCGCGCTGTTCTGCAACGCATCGGCCCGCACAGCCGAGGAGAAGAGCCAGGTGCGGATGATGTCGTGTCCCTGCGGGCGGAGGTCGAAGGGGTAGACCTTGCCGAACAATTCCTCGTCACGGCTCCAGCCGCCCACGATCTGCGGGGTCAGCGAAGACGTGGCCCAGGTATCCAGGACGTCGGCGTCTCCGATGAAGCCGTTGGGCTGCTCGCGCTGGGACTCGTCGAAGCCGGGGGCCGCGTCTGCCGCTGGGTCTACGGGCAAGGACTCGTCAGACGGAAGGATGGGGTTTGCGTAGTCCGGATTGCCCTGGGCATCCAGCGGATACCAGACGGGGATCGGCACGCCGAAGAAGCGCTGGCGTGAAACGAGCCAGTCGCCGTTCAGCCCGGAGATCCAGTTCTCGTAGCGGGAGCGCATGAAGGACGGGTGGAACTCGATCTCGTGTCCGCGCGCGATCAACCGTTCGCGGCGGTCCTCGTCCCGACCGCCATTGCGGATGTACCACTGACGCGACGTAACAACTTCAAGGGGCTTGTCGCCCTTCTCGAAGAAGTTCACGGGGTGCGTGATCTTCTTGGGCTCGCCATCCAGCAGATCGGCGGCAATGAGAAGCTCGACCACTGCCTCCTTGGCAGAGAACGCCGTCTTGCCGGCGATTGCCGCGTAGGCTTCCTTGCCGGCGTCGGTGGTGATCCACTCAGGTGTCTCTGAAATGATGCGGCCGTCGCGGCCCATGATGGCACGGGTGGGCAACTGCAGCTCGCGCCACCAGGTGACGTCAGTGAGGTCGCCGAAGGTACAGACCATCGCGATGCCGGAGCCCTTGTCCGCCTTGGCGAGCGGGTGGGCTTTGACTTCGAGTTCGACGTCGAACAGGGGGGACGTGACGGTCTTGCCGAACAGCGGCTGGTAGCGCTCGTCGTCGGGGTTCGCCACCAGCGCCGCGCACGCGGCGAGCAGTTCCGGACGCGTTGTCTCGATGTAGATCTTCTCGCCGTCAGCGGTGAAGAAGGGGTAGCGGTAGTACGCGCCGGCAACCTCGCGGTCCTCCAACTCGGCTTGCGCGACGGCGGTACGGAACGTCACGTCCCACAAGGTGGGGGCCTCGGCCATGTAGGCGTCCCCGGCGTTCAGGTTGGCGAGGAAGGCGCGCTGGGACACCGCGCGCGAGGTGTCGTCGATCGTGCGGTACGTCAGGTCCCAGTCAACGGACAGGCCGAGGGTCTGGAACAGGTTTTCGAAGACCTTCTCGTCCTCGACGGCGAGTTCCTCGCAGAGTTCGATGAAGTTCTGGCGCGAGACGACGTCGAAGTCGCGCTGGTTCTTCGCCGGCTGTGCCGGCGGCCGGTAGTCGGCGTTGTAAGGAATGGCGGGATCGCAGCGGACGCCGTAGTAGTTCTGGACGCGGCGCTCGGTGGGCAGCCCGTTGTCGTCCCAGCCCATCGGGTAGAAGACGTTCTTTCCGGTCATGCGCATGTAGCGGGCCTGGACATCCGTCTGTGTGAACGAGAACATGTGGCCCACGTGGAGCGAACCGGATGCGGTGGGCGGGGGAGTGTCGATCGAGTAGACCTGCTCCCGAGTGGTGTCCGGGTTGAACTTGTAGGTTCCTTCATCAAGCCAGCGCTGCGTCAGGGCAGCCTCAAGGCCTTCAAGGGCCGGCTTGTCGGGAACGTTGATGGGGGCGGTGGCGGGCGTGTCTGTACCCTGCGTTGATTCAGCCATGGGCCAATTGTTTCATGGCACCCTTTGTTCCGTGGCACGCGGACGTGCCGTAGCATGCGGGCCGCCGCTGCTCCTTCTCCCAGCTGTCCCATTGTTTGCGTCCCGGGAGGAGTATGGGGCGCATGGCATTGACGGGGCCCACACCCGTCACCGGCGATGGGACAGCTGGGGGAGGAACGCGGTCTGCGCGATGTCCACATACGGCAATTGAAGGCTGGAATTGCTTTGTCGGCACGAAGCACGGTTGAGCCATGGACGAGATACAGCGCATGCTGCAGCGCAATTGGGGTGTATGCCGTTTCAGCCATTTACGGCGGATAGGCCTGGACAGGTTCCAAATCCGGGAGCTTGTCGACCACGGGCTCTTGATGAAGACTGCGCGAGGTACCTACGCGCTTCCGTCGGCCAGACCCGACATTGTCAAAGCAGCCGGGCAGAATGTGTCCTTGGCGTGCCTTCCTGCGGCATCGGCCCGGGGCCTGTGGGTCTGGAAACCGGCCGCCGTGCCCCACGTTGTCAGGGACAGCGCCAAGGAGATTCCCGGCTGCGTGGTCCATCGGGGCAAACGTTCAGCCAGGCAGCTTGTGGTTTCAGAATTCGACGCTGTGTGCCAGGCCTTCAGGTGCGCTCCGGCGTGGCAGGCACTTGTAGTCGCAGAAGGGGCCGTAGCGGGCGGACGGGTCATGCTGCGGGACCTCGAGTCGCACTTCTCCGGTTCCCGCGACTGGCGGATCCGGCTCCTGATCGGCAGGATCCGCGCCGATTCACAGTCTATGCCGGAAACCTTGGCTCGTCTTGCCCTGGAAGACGCAGGATTCCAGGTGAGCACGCAGGTGCAGATCGCCGGAGTGGGAAGAGTGGATGGTGTCGTCAATGGAGGACTTGTCTACGAAGTCGATGGTCGGAAGTTCCACTCGGGGCCACAGGATTTCGAGAACGACCGCAGGCGTTGGAATTCCTTGATCATGCAGGGCATCCCAGTGGTGCGTATTCCGGCGAGGTGGATTCTCCAAGATCCGAATTCTGTGTTGCGCATTGTGTCCGAGGCACTCTCGGCGATGAAATCCGCGCCATCTGTCCCAGCCTTAGTGAAGGCAGAGAGAGTTGGTGCGCGAGGTGTTGACGTCCAGCACAGGGGAAACAATGAGTGGGACAACTGGGAGGGGGAGGGGGCGGCGATAGGCTGGTGACATGATTGCTCCTGAAACGTCATCCACGGTGTCCCAGAAGACCGCAGTAGTGACCGGCGCCAGCACGGGAATCGGCGAAGCCACAGTGCGGGCCCTCACCGCCGATGGATGGAAGGTATTCGCTGTCGCCCGCCGTGCGGAGCGGCTCGAGACACTCGGCGCCGAGAGCGGCGCAGTGCCGTTCGCCGCGGACATTACCAACGACGACGACGTCGCGGCCTTGCTCTCGGCCGTCACCGAGGCAGGGGGAGCGGACACGCTCATCAACATTGCCGGCGGCGCACGGGGCGCAGACACCCTGGCCAACGCGCAGACCGAAGACTGGGACTGGATGTACCAAGTCAACGTGCTCGGTACCCTGAAGCTGACCCGGGCCTTCCTCCCGATGCTCCGGGCCAACGGCGAAGGCACAGTTTTGAACCTGACGTCGACCGCGGGATTCACGGCCTACGAGGGCGGCGGCGGTTACAACGCGGCCAAGTTTGCCCAGCACGCCATGACCGGCGCCCTGCGCCTGGAGGAAGCCGAGAACAACATCCGCGTCATCGAGGTGGCGCCCGGCCTCGTCCACACGGAGGAATTCGCGCTCAACCGCCTCGGCGATGCCACTGCTGCAGCCAAGGTGTACGCCGGCGTCGAGAAGCCGCTCACGCCGGAGGACGTCGCCGACGTCGTCAAGTACGCCGTCTCAGTGCCGCACCACATCAACCTGGACGAGATCATCGTCCGCCCGGTGGCGCAGGCCGCTACCCACAAGTTGATCCGCAAGGGCTAAGGTCCCGGCGTCGCGCGCCCCATGCCCTCAAGTGGAGCTCGCGGCGCCGCTGCCGTTAGACTTGTGGCACAAGCTTTGACCCGGACATCACCGGTGAGCTTCCGGAAGAACGCCCCCCGCCACCACGGGAGTCAGTAGAACCGGACGGGTAAGCCCGTCACAGCAGCAATGAGCGGCCGACGCCGGAACAGCTCCTCTTCACGAGGAGCAGGACGCGCGACGGTAAGTGAGGTGGTACCGCGGTACCGGCGCTGTTGGAAACAACGGCCTGGCGCCGTCCTCGCATCCTGAATGAAACTTTGTGTTCACCGGCTCAACCCAGGATGAAGAGATGACGTATTACCCCAAGGCCTCCGCGGCACTTTCAGGCACAGCTCCGTCCGGCGCTTCCACGGGAGTGTCCGCCTCCGTGAAGTTCCCGGAGATCGAAGAGCGCATCCTCAAGTACTGGGATGAAGACGGCACCTTCCAAGCCAGCATCGACCAGCGCGATCCGGGCCACGACGGCAGCAACGAGTTCGTCTTCTACGACGGTCCTCCCTTCGCCAACGGGCTGCCCCACTACGGCCACCTCCTGACCGGCTACGCCAAGGACCTGGTAGGCCGTTACCAGACCCAGCGCGGCAAGCGCGTCGAACGGCGCTTCGGCTGGGATACCCACGGCCTGCCCGCCGAACTCGAAGCCATGAAGCAACTGGGCATGACGGACAAGACCCAGATCGAAGCGATGGGCATCGACAAGTTCAACGACGCCTGCCGTGCCTCCGTCATGAAGTACGCAGACGAATGGAAGAGCTACGTCACGCGCCAGGCACGCTGGGTGGACTTCGACAACGACTACAAGACCCTCAACGTCGAGTACATGGAGTCTGTCCTTTGGGCCTTCAAGCAGCTCCACGAGAAGGGCCTCACCTACAACGGGTACCGCGTCCTGCCGTACTGCTGGAAGGACGAGACGCCGCTGTCCAACCATGAGCTGCGCATGGATGACGATGTCTACAAGAACCGCCAGGACCAGACCGTCACGGTGACCTTCCCCATCAAGGCAGGGGAGTCGGAACTCTCCAAGTCCCTTGAGGGTGTGCAGGCGCTCGCGTGGACCACGACCCCCTGGACACTGCCCACCAACCTGGCGCTCGCCGTCGGGCCTGACATCTCCTACGCGGTGGTTCCGGCCGGTCCCCACGGTATCAAGGCCGCCTCCGCGGAGGCTCCGGTGACGGGCAGCTTCCTGCTGGCAGCCGATCTCCTCGGCACCTACGCCAAGGACCTAGGGTACGACGACGGCGCTGCCGCCACCGCCGCTGTCACCGCCACCTTCACGGGCACCGAGTTGGCCGGCCTGGAGTACGAGCCGCTGTGGGACTACTTCTCCGACACCGAGAAGTACGGCACACAGAACGGCTGGCGTTTCCTCGTGGCGGACTACGTCACCACCACCGACGGCACGGGCATCGTCCACCAGGCTCCGGCCTACGGCGAGGACGACCAGAAAGTCTGTGAGGACGCGGGCATCCCCGTGGTGCTTTCCGTCGACGAAGGCGCCAAATTCCTCCACTTGTTCGCGCACGGACCCCTTGCCGAAATCTCCGGATTGCAGGTGTTCGACGCCAACAAGCCGATCACGCAGGCACTGCGTTCCGGCGGTCGCCTGGTTCGCCAGGCCAGCTACGAGCACAGCTACCCGCACTGCTGGCGCTGCCGCAACCCCTTGATCTACCGTGCCGTGTCTTCCTGGTACGTGGAGGTCACCAAGTTCAAGGACCGGATGTCCGAACTGAACCAGGAGATCAACTGGATCCCGGGCAACGTCAAGGACGGACAGTTCGGCAAGTGGCTGGCCAACGCCCGCGATTGGTCCATCAGCCGCAACCGTTACTGGGGCTCGCCCATCCCGGTGTGGCAGTCCGATGACCCCGAGTGCCCGCGCACGGACGTTTACGGCTCGCTCGCCGAGATGGAGGCCGATTTTGGCCGCCTTCCGATGAACAACGACGGCCAGGTTGACCTGCACCGCCCGTTCATCGACGAACTCACCCGGCCCAACCCGGACGACCCGCGCTCTCCTGAAGAGGGCCAGTCCACCATGCGCCGAGTCGAGGACGTCCTGGACGTCTGGTTCGACTCGGGCTCCATGCCCTACGGCCAGGTGCACTATCCGTTCCAGAACGAGGAATGGTTCGACACCCACAACCCTGCAGACTTCATCGTCGAATACATCGGGCAAACCCGCGGCTGGTTCTACATGCTGCACATCCTGTCCACGGCACTCTTCGACCGGCCGGCTTTCCGCAACGTGATCAGCCATGGCATCGTCCTTGGCTCTGACGGGCAGAAGATGTCCAAGAGCCTGCGCAACTACCCGGACGTCTCCGAGGTCCTGGACCGCGACGGCTCCGACGCCATGCGGTGGTTCCTGATGTCCAGCCCCATCCTCCGCGGCGGCAACCTCGTGGTCACCGAACAAGGAATCCGCGACGGCGTCCGCCAGGTCATCCTGCCGCTCTGGAACGTCTACAGCTTCTTCACGCTGTACACGAACGCCAGCAATGGCGGCGCCGGCTATGACGCCAAACTGCGCTACGACGGCTACACGGACACTCTGGACCAGTACTTGCTGGCAAACACCGGCGACCTCGTCCGCAACATCACCTCCAGCCTGGACGAATACGACATTTCCGGAGCCTGCGATGAACTGCGCAGCTACCTGGACATGCTCACCAATTGGTACGTCCGCCGCAGCCGTCAGCGCTTCTTCGACGAGAACACCGACGCCTTCGATGCGCTCCACACGGCCCTCGAAGCCGTCTGCCGTGTCTCTGCGTCGCTGCTGCCCCTCGTATCCGAGGAGATCTGGCGAGGCCTGACCGGCGGGCGCTCCGTGCACTTGGCTGACTGGCCCGAGGCCTCGCTGTTCCCGGCAAACCCGGAACTTGTAGAAGCCATGGACCGGGTCCAGCAGATCTGCTCCACCGGCTCCAGCCTGCGCAAGGCCGCCAACCTTCGCGTTCGCCTGCCGCTGCAGGAGCTCACGGTCGTGGCACCCGGTGCGGATGCGCTGGAAGGCTTCGCCGCCGTCGTCGCGGATGAACTGAACCTGCGTTCCGTCCGGCTCCTGGATGCCGCTACGGCGTCGCCGGAGGAATTCGGCATCGAGCAGAAACTCGTGGTCAATGCCCGCGCGGCAGGTCCGCGACTGGGCAAGAATGTCCAGCAGGTCATCAAGGGTTCCAAGTCCGGCGACTGGTCTGTTTCCGATGGTGGAGTGGTCACGGCGGGTGGACTCGAGCTGGAACCGCAGGAGTACACGCTTGAGACCGTCGTCGCGGAATCTGCTGACGGTTCGTCCGCGGCCGTCGCTGTCCTTCCGGGCGGTGGCTTCGTGGTCCTCAACACCGAAGTCACTCCGGAACTGGCTGCCGAGGGCCTGGCGCGCGACATGGTCCGTGCCATCCAGCAAGCACGCAAGGACGCAGGACTCAACGTGAGCGACCGCATCCACACCACGGTCCTGGCCGTCCACGACGTTGTTGATGCCTTGCGCGCCAATGAAGACTTGGTCAAGACCGAAACCCTGTCCCTCCAGCTCGACCCCGTCGTCTCCGGCGACGCCGCCGAGCCGCAGATCACCGTTACCAAGATCGAGGCCTAGTACATGAGCGACGAATTCTCCGTAGAAAGCGTCTACGCCGAACTCCTGGGCCGCGCCCCGGAAAACAAAATGGAGCCGCGGCTGGCGCCCCTCTACCGGGCGATGGATGTGCTGGGGGAGCCCAACAAGGCGTTCCCGATCATCCACATCACGGGCACCAATGGCAAGACCTCCACCGCCCGCATGATCGAAGCGGGGCTTCGCGCCCACGGCTTGAGCACTGGCCGCTACACGAGTCCGCACCTGTCGAAGGTCACCGAGCGCATCAGCATCGACGGCGAGCCGGTGTCGGATGAGACCTTTGTCCGGATCTGGGACGAGATCCGTCCGTACCTCAAGATCGTGGACAAGGAACTCGAAGCCGATGGCCAGCCCAGGCTCACGTACTTCGAGTGCCTCACCATCCTGGGCTTCGCGATCTTCGCGGACCAACCCGTCAACGTCGCCGTGATTGAAGTGGGGCTGGGCGGCATCACCGATGCCACGAATGTAGGCGACGGGCAGGTTTCCGTGGTGACGCCGATTTCGCTCGACCACACGGATCTCCTCGGCGACACCACCGAGGATATCGCCCGTGAGAAGGCTGGAATCATCAAGCCTGGCGGCTTCCTGGTCAGCGCGGCCCAGCCCGTGGACGCCGCCCAGGTGCTCCTGGAGAAGGCTCGCGAGGTTGGGGTGCCGTTCCGTTTCGAAGGTGTCGAATTCGGCGTCGAGTCCCGCAGCGTGGCCGTCGGAGGCCAGGTGCTGACCATCCAGGGGCTCGCGGGCCGCTATGAGGACCTGCTGCTGCCCTTGCATGGCGCCCACCAGGCCGAGAACGCGGCAGTCGCCGTCGCTGCCCTGGAGGCCTTCTTCGGTGGAGGCGAAAAAGAGCTCGACGGCGACCTTCTGCGCGAGGCTTTCGGCAACGTCACGTCGCCCGGCCGTCTTGAGGTGGTGCGCACCGCTCCCACGATCATCGTGGATGCGGCACACAACCCTGATGGCATCCGCGTCTCAGCCGAGGCAATCGAAGAGGCCTTCAGCTTCAGCAAGCTGGTGGTGGTCCTCGGTGTCCTGAAGGAAAAGGACGCGGAAGAAATCCTGCGGCAGCTCAAGGAATCCCTGGGCGGACTGGCAGAGGAATTCTGTTTCACGCAGTCGAGCTCGCCGCGGGCCATCCCGGCCGCGCAACTGGCCGATCTCGCCGTCGACCTTGGCTTCGGTGCCGACAACGTCCACATCGCCGAGAAACTGGACGACGCGATCGAGTGGGCTGTGGAGCGCGCCGAAGCCAACGATGACCTGGCCGGCGGGGTACTCGTCACGGGTTCCATCACCGTGGTGGCCGAAGCCCGCATGCTCCTAGGGAAGGTTGGTTCCTGAGCATGGCCAAACTCACCAAAGCCCAGCGCGAATGGCGGCCCGGGATGCCCAAGAAGCGCCGCTCCACCAAGGTGATGTTCGCTTCGACCGTTCTGCTTCTGGAGGCCTTCGTGGCGTTCTTCGCCACCTTGGCTGTCTTCGGACTGAAGCGTGGAGAGGTGCAGCCGGCTCTGATCCTGACTTTCGGAATCACCCTGAGCCTTGTGCTGATCCTGGCTTGTGCCGTGCTCAGCAAACCGTGGGGCATCGGTGTCGGCTGGGTATTGCAGCTGGTTTTGATTCTTTCCGGCTTCGTTGAGCCCACGATGTTCGTGGTGGGGGTCCTCTTCGCGGCCTGCTGGTGGTACGGCATCCGTGCCGGCATGAGGATCGACCGCGAGAACGCCCAGCGCGATCGTGAGCAAGCCGAGTGGAACGCTTCGCACGGGGAAGACTCTGCCGGGCAGTCCGCCTGAGCGAAACCCCGTAAACTGGCTGGGAAACCCACACACTCAACATTGGAGCAACTGTGAGCATTGAGCGCACCCTTGTACTGATCAAGCCCGACGGCGTCGCCCGCAACTTGAGCGGCAGCATCCTCGCCCGCATCGAGTCCAAGGGATACTCTTTGGTCGAATTGAAGAAGGTCAACGCCACCCGGGAGTTGCTGGAGCAGCACTACGAAGAGCACCTGGGCAAGCCGTTCTACGAGCCGCTGGTTGAGTTCATGCTCAGCGGCCCGGTTGTCGCCGCCATCTTCGAGGGTCACCGCGTGATCGAAGGCTTCCGTTGCCTTGCGGGAACCACGGACCCGACGACGGCGGCGCCCGGCACCATCCGCGGCGACTTCGGCCGCGACTGGGGCCTGGCTGTGCAGCAGAACCTGGTCCACGGTTCCGATTCGGTGGATTCCGCCGAGCGCGAGATCAAGATCTGGTTCGGCGCGTAGTATCCCGCCAAGGCGAAAGCGGAAGGGGCCCTTGTCCAGGTGAACAAGGGCCCCTTCTGCTGTTAATGCCTCAGTTAAGGGATAAGTGCTCAGTAACCGGACGTGCCGATGAAGACATTGATGAAGGCGAAGAAAATGCTCGCGATCACGGCAACGTAGAGCAGTGCGGAAATGATCCAACCGGATTCGCTGAGGATCCTGGCCAGGCCTGCGGGGGCTGGAATGACCCCGTGCGTCACGTTCCTGATAGTCACGAAGACGAAGAGCGGGATCATGCATGCCCACACCACCATGCAGAACGGGCAAAGGATGTGAATGACATACAGTGCCTGGGACCACAGCCAGACGATGAAGATGAACCCCAGTGTGACGCCCGTCTGCAGTCCGATCCAGTACCAGCGGGCGAACTTGGCCCCGGCAAAGATCGCCATGGCGGTGGTGATGATCACGGCGAAGGCAACAATGCCGATGAACATGTTGGGGAAACCGAAAACCGAACTCTGCGGTGTCTTCATGACGCTGCCGCAGGACACCCACGGATTGAGGTCGCAGGCCGTTATGTGGTTGGGGTCGATGAGGACCTGCAACTTTTCCAGCACGAGCGCCCCTGATGCCAGCCACGCTATGGCGCCGGTGGCGAGCAAGAGCCACGCAAACGGGCGGTCGCGGACCATGCGGGGCATGGCTGCGTCGGCGGCGTTCCTCCCGGTTTTCTCCTGCCGGAGGGAGCGGGCATCGTTATTGGCCAGGTTCGGGCTGGCTGGGCTCGGCATGGTTGGCTGTCCTTTTCTGGATGGCCCGGCGCAGGACCGGGGACTGCTCTTGGGAGGATTCTAGCCGCGACGGCTGGAGGACGCGTCCAGCCAGGGCGGCGGCACGGAAGCTTTCAGGGCGTGCTTCCTGCCGGGAGTGCGGGCGTGTGAGAGAATGAACATGGCCGGAAGCCGATCCACATGCGGAATCCGGTCCGGTATCTTGTTCCCAAGACCGCCAGTCATATGCAGGGCATGCCCAGGATCCAATGATCCCCGGTAGGGCCGCAGTGACAATGGACGGCACCTGGTTGTGGCATTAGAACAACGGGTTTGGAGCGAAGCCGGCTTTCCGTGGATGCCGCACCCCCATGCTGGTGCGAACCGGAAAGACTACTACTGACTTCTGTCAACGCCTGCGGGTTTTGACAATATTGCCCCTCTGGGCACCGGATGTGGCGGTTGCGCAAGGGCAGGAGTGTTGCCACATATGGATAACGAGCAAGTTGTAGCCGCCGCCGAAGATGCGGCGTCCACCGAGACCACCGAAGCACCCAAAAAGGTTACCCGCACCCGCCGCAAGGCGGCACCGAAGACGGTCGCCGCGGATGAAGCCCCCGACGCCGGAGCTGCCGCAGCCGCCGCTGAGCCCCTCGCCGAAGCGACGGACATCGAAGCGCCCAAGGCTCCTGTCCGGCGCACCAGGGCTCGAAAGAAGGTCGAAACTTCCGAGCCGCTGCCAGGTTTCGCTGCAGAAGCTTCCACGGAAGGTGGCGAGGCGCCGGAGGTTCCCGTCGTCGGGGCTGAAATAGCGGCAGGGGCCGAAGCTGCCCCCGAAAAGCCGGTCCGCCGCCGTCGTACGACGAGGGCAAAGAGCGCCGAGCCCGTCGCTGAAGAAGCCCCGGTTGAAACACCGGCTGCTGAGGTTGCGGCCGAGGAAACCACTGCGGAGCCGCAGGCTACGGAGATTGCGCCCGAGGAAACCACCGGGGAGCCGGCCGTCGAGGCGGAAGCTGCAAGCCCGATCGCTTCGCTGTTCCTGGAACCTGGGTCCGTCACCTCCATGATCTTCCAGGCACCGGACTTGAGCGCAGTTTCCAGGCCGGCCGTCGTCGAAGAAGAAACGCAGGCTGACGCTGAAGAAGTTTCCGAGGACAACGAACTGGACGAAGCCGGCAGCCGCCGTCGGCGTCGCAGCCGTGGGCGTCGTGGACGCCGGGGCAACGAGCGTGATGAAGCCGCGGGAGAAGAAACGTCCGCGGAGTCCGAGGACGAGGCAGAAGCCGGTACTGAGGAAGTCCTCGAAGAAGGCGTGACTTCCCGCCGTCGTCGGCGTCGCCGTCGTGGCGATCAGGACTTGGAGCTGACGGGCGGCGGAGACGACGATCCCCCCAACACCGTCACCCGTGTCCGCGCTCCCCGCGCACACGTTGAGTCCACCACCGGCTCCGACCGCGTGACGAGCGTCAAGGGCTCCACCCGCCTTGAAGCCAAGAAGCAGCGCCGCCGCGAGTCCCGCGAGACCGGCCGCCGCCGCCAGGTCATCACCGAGGCCGAATTCCTGGCCCGCCGTGAGTCCGTCGACCGCCAGATGATCGTTCGCCAGCGCGACGACAGGATCCAGATCGGCGTCTTGGAAGACGGCGTGCTCGCGGAGCACTTCGTGTCGAAGACACAGCAGGATTCCCTGATCGGCAACGTCTACCTGGGCAAGGTCCAGAACGTTCTGCCGTCGATGGAAGCTGCGTTCGTGGACATCGGACGCGGCCGCAACGCCGTGCTGTACGCCGGTGAAGTCAACTGGGATGCCGTCACCCTGGAAGGCAAACCGCGCCGGATCGAAAACGCCCTGAAATCAGGCGATTCCGTGCTGGTCCAGGTCACCAAGGACCCCGTGGGCCACAAGGGCGCACGCCTGACGAGCCAGATTTCGCTTCCCGGCCGCTACCTTGTGTACGTGCCCGGCGGTTCAATGACCGGTATTTCCCGCAAGCTGCCCGACGTCGAGCGCAACCGTCTGAAGAAGATCCTCAAGGATCGCCTCCCGGAGAACGCGGGCGTCATTGTCCGCACCGCAGCCGAGGGTGCTTCCGAGGAAGAGCTGACGCACGATATCAACCGCCTGCGGGCCCAGTGGGAAGGCATCGAAAGCCAGTCCACGTCCACCAAGGTCCTGGCCCCGGAAGTGCTGTATGGCGAACCGGACCTCACCATCAAGGTTGTCCGCGACGTCTTCAACGAGGACTTCTCCAAGCTCATCGTCTCCGGCGATGAAGCCTGGGACACCATCGAGGCCTACGTCACCTATGTGGCGCCCGATCTGGTGGGACGCCTCGAAAAGTGGACCTCGGATCAGGACATCTTCTCGGCATGGCGCGTGGACGAACAGATCCACAAGGCATTGGAGCGCAAGGTCTTCCTGCCCTCCGGTGGTTCGCTCGTGATCGACCGCACCGAGGCCATGACGGTTGTTGACGTCAACACCGGGAAGTTCACCGGCAGCGGTGGCAACCTTGAGGAAACCGTCACCAAGAACAACCTTGAGGCTGCCGAGGAAGTGGTGCGCCAGCTTCGCTTGCGCGATATCGGCGGAATCATCGTCATCGACTTCATCGACATGGTCCTGGAATCCAACCGCGATCTCGTGTTGCGCCGCATGGTCGAGTGCCTCGGCCGGGACCGCACCAAGCACCAGGTCGCCGAAGTGACGTCGCTTGGATTGGTGCAGATGACCCGCAAGCGCATGGGCACCGGCCTGCTTGAGGTCTTCGGCGAGCAGTGCGAAACGTGCGCCGGTCGTGGAATCGTCACGCACGACGAGCCTGTGGAGCACCGTCGGGCCAACGTGGTGGCCGCTGAACACCACCACCCGCGGACGGAATCGCAGCCGGCCGTCCGCCCGGAGCAGCGCAAGCGTCGGCGCGGCAGGGGGACAGGGCAGGGGACGGCCGAGCTCCCGATCACCCCTCCTGTGCCGGTCCATACAGTGGAATCCACTGATCCGAATCGCCAGGCGGCCACCCGCGCAGCCCTTGCCACCATCGCGGCTGCAGCCCACGCTGCCCACCTGCACGACGACGAGCTCCACCACGCGGCGGAATTGCTCGCCGACCGGCACGTAGCGGAAGCCACCCCGGTCCAGGCCCCCGCGGCCCCGGTCCAGGCTCCCGCCGCTGCTTCGAGTAGCGAGGAACGTTCGAAGCCTGTGCTGCGATTCGGCGGCGAGGAAGTTGCGTTGCCCTTCGTACACCACGAAGAGGAGCCGGCGAGTGGTGCACCTGCCATGAGCCTGGATCTGTTGGCACAGGCATTCGCGGGCCTTGGAGAAGCTCCGGAGACCGCGGCGACGGCAACAGAAGCCAAAGAAGCGCCCGCAGGGGCCCCCGCGGGCGTTGCAAGCGGGGAATCGGGTTCGCGTGGACGCCGAGGCCGCCGCAACCGTAGTGCCAGCCGGGCCCAGGGTTCCGCCAACGCCACCAACGTGGAGCACCACGAGGTTGCCGCGGCTGCCTCCGGTGGGGCCGCGCACGAGGCCAAGGCGACGGACGCGGGTCCCGCGAAGGCGACGGCGGCAGCGGAACCGATCATCCTCGGAGTCGGCGTGCCCAAGTCCGAACTCTAAGCGCAGTACCCTGTCCGAAGCCCCGGCCGTTTTCGCTCCTGTGGAAACCGCCGGGGCTTCGGCGTTGCCGGCCAATCCACCGGACCTCCCCACAGTGCGGTTGCAAAGGGGGATTTCAGCGGGCGAGGTGTGATCCGGGTTAAGCTAGGGGACTGACACGGGGTGCCGCGCACCAAGCCGGCTGAGACCAGACCCGTTGAACCTGTCCGGTTAGCACCGGCGAAGGGATGTCTCGCATGACAGTTTCGGCGCAATCAGCCGTCTACCCGCTCAAGGCCGTCCGGCGACCTATCCCGAGGGTCCTCAGCATTGCCGGCTCGGATCCTTCGGGTGGTGCCGGGATCCAGGCAGACCTGAAGAGCATCGCGGCCAACGGCGGCTATGGCATGGCCGTCATCACGGCGCTCACCGTGCAGAACACCCAGGGAGTCACTGCCGTCCACGTGCCTCCCGTGGAGTTCCTGCGCCAGCAGTTGGACGCCATTAGCGACGACATCACGGTTGATGCCGTCAAGATCGGCATGCTCGGGGACGCGGCGGTCATCCACGAAGTCCGCCGCTGGCTCGGCGAGGCGCGTCCCGCCGTCGTCGTGCTGGATCCGGTGATGATCGCCACCAGCGGCGACCGGCTCCTGGCGGAGTCCGCTGAAACTGCCCTGCGGGAGCTTCTGCCCCTCGCTGACTTGGTGACCCCCAACCTTCCTGAATTGGCCATGCTGCTTGGCGAACCTGAAGCCACTGACTGGGCATCGGCGTTGGAGCAAGGCAAACGCCTGGCTGCCGCCTGTGGGAACACCGTCCTGGTGAAGGGTGGCCATCTTCAGGGAGCGGGCTGCCCCGACGCCCTGGTCAACACCGGGGGAGTCCTGAGCCAGGACGTGGTGGAATTCGCCGGGCGACGGGTGGAGACCCGCAACAGCCATGGCACGGGATGCTCCCTGTCGTCGGCGATGGCGACGGCCAAGGCGCGGCTCGGCGATTGGGAGTCCGCCTTGCGTGTGGTCAAGCCTTGGCTTCAGGAGGCGCTGATCCAGTCCGAGGTGCTGGAAGTGGGGAAGGGCAACGGGCCGATCCATCATTTCCACGCGCTCCGGCACGCCCTTCAACCGGGCGACTTTGCCGTCCGGATGTGGGACGCCGCCCAAACGGAACTTGCGGCCATTTATGGCTTGGACTTCATCCAGCACTTGCAGTCCGGTGGGCTCAGCGAGGCGCAGTTCAGCTATTACCTGTCGCAGGATGCCATCTATCTCAACGGCTATTCCCGGGTCCTGGCGCGGGCAAGCGCCCTCGCCCCAAACGAAACCGAACAGCTGTTCTGGGCCCGCGGCTCGCAGATGTGCCTTGAAGTCGAGTCCGAGCTGCATCGGAATTGGCTCAGCGGACGCCAGGTAAGCGGAGAGCTGGGCCCGGTCACCAAGGCCTACGTGGACCACTTGCTTGCGGCGTCGGCGTCGGGCAGCTATGCCGTCCTGCTGGCTGCCGTGCTGCCTTGCTACTGGTTGTACGCCGAGGTGGGACAGCAGCTCCACCATGGCTATCTACAGGCGGGAGCGTCGGACGAGCACCCTTATGCGGACTGGCTGCGTACATACGCAGACGAGGCGTTCGCCGAGGCCACCCGCAAGGCGATCGACATCACGGACGCCGCCGCGCAGGCCGCATCACCTGCGGAGCGTGCCGCCATGATGGAGGCGTTTGCCCAATCCTGCCGTTACGAAACGGCGTTCTTCGATGCTCCAAGGTTGCACGGCTGAACCCGGTTCCTGCCGGGGAAGGACAGGATGAAGCGCCTGTTCCGGCGGGCGCTGCAGCGTGTCGGACTGAGGATCCGAGCTTTTCCCGGCCGGCAGGGTAAGGTGGACGGGCACGGTACCGGGTGGCGCATAGCCAGTCTGTGGCAGTCATCACGTGGCAGCCCCCGGACCTGGCCTCATTTGCAGCCGAAGGCGAAACTAGCGTAATCTAGATCTTCGGTGCTTACGCCAACACTTGGGTTATGCCCCCAGAAACTGTTCATTTGGAACTGACCTTTCATTTGGAACTATTCGAGGGATGACTCATGGATTCCGTACCGGAGTCCACGGCGTTGAGGCACAGCGTGAACCAGGCCCGTTTTCGGATCGGGGTTCCGCACGCAAATTTAGTAATAAACGTCGAGAGAAGTGAGTGCCCAAGTGGTGTACGCGATTGTCCGCGCAGGCGGCCGCCAAGAAAAGGTTTCCGTTGGAGACTACGTAACCCTGAACCGCGTCCCCGGTGGAGCCGGCAGCACCCTTGAGCTGCCCGCACTGCTCCTGGTGGACGGTGACAAGGTCACCTCCGCTGCTGCGGATCTGGCCAAGGTCAAGGTTACGGCTGAGATCCTCGAAGACCTCCGTGGTCCGAAGATCGTCATCCAGAAGTTCAAGAACAAGACCGGCTACAAGAAGCGCCAGGGTCACCGTCAAGAACTGACCAAGATCAAGATCACCGGTATCAAGTAACCACTGGTTGCTGTTCAGGTTTTCAACAGATTCCCCAGAATTTTAAAGGCAGGCATTTCAAATGGCACATAAAAAAGGCGCGAGCTCCACTCGCAACGGTCGTGACTCCAACGCCCAGTACCTCGGCGTAAAGCGCTTCGGTGGCCAGGTCGTTTCCGCGGGCGAGATCATCGTCCGCCAGCGCGGCACCCACTTCCACCCGGGCGCCGGTGTCGGCCGCGGTGGCGACGACACCCTGTTCGCCCTGCAGGCAGGTGCGGTTGAGTTCGGTACTCGCCGCGGCCGTCGCGTAGTGAACATCGTTGCTGCTGCAGCTGCAGAGTAATAACACGTTCTGAACGGGTGGAGCGGGCCGTATGGCCCGCTCCATCTGTCTTTTTAACCGCACTAGAATTTACTAGGGCGGGCGGCGGCGCATCAGCCCGCAACACGCACTTCAAGCAGTAATTTCCACATAGAGGAGAAACACGTGGCGACCTTCGTAGACCGGGTAGTACTTCACGTATCCGGCGGAACAGGCGGCCACGGCTGTGTCTCTGTTAAGCGCGAGAAGTTCAAGCCCCTCGGCGGACCCGACGGCGGCAATGGCGGTAATGGCGGCGACGTGATCCTTCGCGTTGATGCCCAGACCACCACTTTGCTTGATTACCACCACGCACCGCACCGCCACGCAACCAACGGTGGTCCCGGCATGGGCGACTGGCGCGGCGGCAAGAACGGTGAAACCCTGGTGCTTCCCGTCCCGGACGGCACTGTCGTCAAGACCAAGGACGGCGTTGTCCTTGCTGACCTGGTAGGTGAAGGCACCGAGTTCATCGCCGCTGCAGGCGGCGTGGGCGGCCTTGGTAACTCTTCGTTGTCTTCGCAGAAGCGCAGGGCTCCCGGTTTCGCCCTCCTCGGTACTGAAGGCGACTCCAGCGACATCGTCCTGGAATTGAAGTCCATCGCGGACATCGCGCTGGTTGGCTTCCCCTCCGCAGGCAAGTCCAGCCTTGTCGCGGCGATGTCAGCGGCGCGGCCCAAGATCGCCGACTACCCGTTCACTACCCTGATCCCCAACCTTGGCGTGGTCCAGGCCGGTGAGGTCCGGTTCACCATTGCAGACGTTCCCGGGCTGATCGAGGGCGCGAGCGAGGGCAAGGGCCTCGGCCACAACTTCCTGCGCCACGTGGAGCGTTGTGCCGCGCTGGTGCACGTGCTGGACTGCGGAACCTTGGAAGCGGACAGGGATCCGCTCTCGGATCTTGCGATCATCGAGCAAGAGCTGGACAAGTACGCGGTGGACATGAGCTACGCCGGTGTTGACGGCGAAGTGGTCCCCCTGAACGAACGCCCCAAGCTTGTGGTCCTGAACAAGGTGGACCTGCCTGATGGTCGGGACATGGCCGAGTTCGTCCGTCCCGAACTGGAACAGCGCGGCTACCACGTCTTCGAAGTCTCCGCCACGAGCCATGAAGGCCTGCGCCAACTGAGCTTCGCCATGGGCGAGATCGTCATGGCCGCCCGCAAGGCCGTTGCTACTGCGCCTCCCAAGGTCGCAGCGCCCGTCCTCCGCCCTCGTGCGGTCAATGAGTCCGGCTTCAAGATCCGCCGCGAGGAAAAGAACCTTGAGCCGCTCTTCCGCGTGCTGGGGGAGAAGCCGGTCCGCTGGGTCAAGCAGACCGACTTCACCAACGAAGAAGCCATCGGCTACCTCGCGGATCGCCTGGCGAAGCTCGGCATCGAAAACGAGCTGTTCAAGATGGGTGCCATTCCGGGCGACACCGTCGTGATCGGCGAAGAGGACGGCGTCGTGTTCGACTGGGAGCCCACCATGATGGCGGGCGCCGAACTCCTGGCGACGCCTCGAGGCACGGACATCCGTGTTGCCGACATCGGCGACCGCCCCACGCGTTCGCAGAAGCGCGATGAGCAGCTCGAGCGCCGCGAGGCAAAGGCTGCAGCGCGGGCCGAGCTTGAAGCCGAGCGCAAGGCGGGCATCTGGACTGAGTCCGTCAGCGGTCGTCGTCTACCCAAGCCCCTGAAGGAAAGCGGCCTGGAAGCCGAAAATGACGACTAGCACGGCCCGAATCGCTGACGTCACTGAAGGCGACGACGCCGCCGAACGCCAGGCACTGGCCGGCGCCAAGCGGATCGTCGTCAAGGTAGGTTCGTCCTCGCTGACCAGCATCAAAGGCGGCATCTCGGAGAAAGCGCTGACGGCACTCGTCCACGCCCTGGCCGAGAAGCGCAATTCCGGGACGGAGATCATCCTGGTCTCTTCCGGTGCCATCGCGGCGGGCCTGGCACCGCTCGGCCTCGCCAAGCGTCCCAAAGACCTCGCCACGCAGCAGGCTGCGGCCAGTGTGGGTCAAGGGCTTTTGATGGCGCGCTATTCGCAGGCTTTTGCTGCGCACGGGGTCACGGTCAGCCAAGTCCTGTTGACTGCGGATGACTTGATGCGGCGCACGCAGCACAGCAACGCATACCGGGCGCTGGACCGTTTGCTGAACCTCGGCGTCGTGCCCGTCGTGAACGAAAACGACACCGTTGCAACGCACGAAATCCGCTTCGGTGACAACGATCGTCTGGCCGCTTTGGTGGCGCACCTTGTGCGGGCGGATGCGCTGGTCCTGCTTTCCGACGTCGACGCCCTGTACGACGGACCGCCGTCGTTGGGTGCCAAGCGCATTCCGCTCGTCACCGGTCCCGATGACCTCGTCGGGGTGACTATCGGCAAGGCCGGCAAGGCCGGCGTCGGAACCGGCGGCATGACCACCAAGGTGGAGGCGGCGTCCATCGCCGCAGGCTCCGGTATCCACGCCCTTGTGACGTCCACGGCCAATGCCGCCGCCGCGCTGGCAGGCGAGGACGTGGGAACGTGGTTCGCCATCAACGGCAACCGCAAACCCGTCCGGCTGCTGTGGCTGGCCCACCTCGCTTCGGTTCGGGGCCGTTTGGTGCTCGACGACGGCGCCGTCAAGGCCGTGCGCGACCGCCACACCTCGCTGTTGCCCGCCGGAATATCGTCGGTGCAGGGAGACTTCGAGCCGGGCGACCCCGTGGAGATGGTTTCCGCCGAGGGCACAGTGATTGCCAGGGGACTGGTGAACTACTCGGCGGAAGAGCTTCCCCGCATGCTTGGCCGTTCAACCAAGGAGCTCGCGAAGGACCTTGGCCGCGGATATGACCGCGTAGTTGTTCATGTTGACGACCTCGTACTGGTCCAGCAGGCCCGCTCCACTAAACTTGGAGAATGACTGAGGCCCTTACCCCTGATTCTCCCGTGATGACTGACGCCCTGGCTTCCGGCAATGCCGCCCAGGTACCGGAAACTCCGGAGACGGGAAACGCGCCGCTCACCCCCGAGCAAGTAGAGGCGGCCGTGCATTCGATTGCGGACCGCTCACGGCAGGCCGCCCGGCACATGGCCCAGGCGAACCGTGCCTGGAAGGACCGCGCCCTTCACGCTATCGGCGCAGCCCTCCGGGAACAGCAGGGGTCCATTCTCGCTGCCAACGCCAAGGATGTTGAGTCCGGCCGCAACAACGGAACCTCCGCAGCCATGCTGGACCGTCTCACCCTGACTTCCGCCCGCATCGACGGCCTTGTCGCGGCCCTTGTGAACCTGGCGGGCCTGCCCGATCCCGTGGGCAATGTCGTCCGAGGCCAGACCCTCCCCAACGGACTGCGCTTGCGCCAGGTCAATGTGCCCATGGGAGTAGTCGCGGCTATCTATGAGGCCCGCCCCAACGTCACGGTCGACATCGCCGGGCTCGCCTTGAAGAGCGGAAATGCGGTGATCCTGCGCGGCGGATCGGCTGCTGCCCACACCAACGCAGCCCTGGTGACCATCCTCCGCGATGCGTTGGAATCCGTTGGCCTTCCCGCCGATGCCGTCCAGAGCGTGGACCAATTCGGCCGCGAGGGCGCGAACGTCCTGATGCGTGCCCGCGGCCGGGTGGACGTGCTGATTCCCCGTGGTGGACGCGAGCTGATTCAGACTGTGGTGAACAACTCTTCCGTGCCCGTCATTGAGACCGGCGAAGGAAATGTGCATATCTTCATCGACGAGTCCGCCAGCGAAGAGATGGCCGTCGATATCCTGCTGAACGCCAAGACCCAGCGTCCCAGCGTTTGCAACACTGTGGAGACTCTCCTGGTGCACTCGAAATCCACCGTGCTGCCCGCTGTCGCCACCGCCTTGCGCTCCGCCGGGGTCACCCTGCATGTCGACTCCCGGATTCAAGCGGCGCTGTCCGGTTCCGTGGACACAGTCCCTGCCGACGACGTCGATTGGGCCACGGAATACATGGACCTTGACCTCGCCGTTGCCATGGTGGACAACCTCGACGAGGCAGTTGCGCACATCCGTAAATGGTCGACGGGCCACACGGAGGCCATCCTGACGAACAATCTGGCGAACGCCGAGAAGTTCATTGCGGACATCGACTCTGCGGCGGTCATTGTGAACGCTTCCACGCGTTTCACCGACGGAGGCGAGCTCGGCCTCGGTGCCGAGGTAGGAATCTCTACCCAGAAGCTGCACGCACGCGGTCCGATGGGCCTCACGGAGTTGACCACCACCAAGTGGATTGTCCAGGGTGAAGGCCAGGTCCGCGGCTAGCGACGCTGTAACATAGAACAGAAGTCCTGAACGGTGGGAGGATCCGCCGTCGAAATCCTTTGAACCGCTAGGGGAGAAAATGCAGTTTCAGCAGATCGCCATTTCAATTCTCACTCAAGGGGGCGAGAGCGAGGCGCCGGCGCCGTTGTGGGCTCCTCCTTTCGTCTTCGGCATCACCATCTTCTCCATCCTCCTGGTCCTGATGTTTGTGGCAGTCTCCTACACGAACCTTGGCAACCGTCACGACGCCGTTGACGAGCACTCGGATCCGCACCGCCAGCACCCGGCCAAGCACCCAGGGCTGGGTCACTAACATTTCCGCCGCAAAACCCTTCGAGGAAACGGGGCGCCGACTTCGCTTGGGCGTGATGGGTGGGACCTTCGATCCCATTCACCACGGCCACTTGGTTGCTGCCAGTGAGGTTGCTGCCAAGTTCCGCTTGGACGAGGTGGTCTTCGTGCCCACCGGACAGCCTTGGCAGAAATCGCACAAGCAGGTCAGCGAAGCCGAGCACCGGTACTTGATGACGGTCATTGCCACGGCTTCGAACCCCAATTTCACGGTGAGCCGCGTGGACGTGGACCGCCCCGGTCCCACGTTCACGATCGATACACTGCGGGATCTCCGGACCCAGCGGCCGGATGCGGACCTGTTCTTCATCACGGGCGCCGACGCCTTGGCGCAGATCCTGTCGTGGAAAGATGTCGATGAGCTTTGGTCCTTGGCGCATTTTGTCGGTGTCACCCGGCCCGGTCATGTTCTTGATGGCATGGGGAGGGAGGACGTCAGTCTGTTGGAAGTGCCCGCCATGGCGATTTCTTCGACGGATTGCCGTGCCCGCGTGGGTGCAGGCAATCCGGTCTGGTACCTCGTACCTGATGGAGTAGTGCAGTACATCGCCAAATACAGGCTGTACTCGGGCAAACCCGGCATGGGGGAGCCTCTGCATGCTATGACCGGACCAGAACACCAAGCCCGTACCGAGTGAGTTTTGAATGAGCCAGGAACAGCCCCCCATCCCTAGCCGGCGCGAGCTTCGACGAGCCCGGGACGCGCGCCTGGAAGAAACCGGCGCACGTCCCGCAGTAGCCGAGGCCGTTGCCTCCGACGACGCCAACCATGCGTCCGGTGGCGCTTCGGTCAATCGGGTGCGCCGGGTGGCCGATGCTCCTCTGGACGCCAAACCTGCCTCGGAACGTTCTTCCCAGGCGCGCGCTCGCGACCGTGCCGCACTCCGCGCCATCAAGGAACTCGCGGATAAGGAGCAGCAGCTTTCCCGCGGCGGCCCGCCCACGCGCCGTCAGTTGCGCCTCCAGGAATTGCAGGAAGAAGTTGCACCGGGCACCTCGGCGATCCCCGTTGTCCCGGCACCAGGATCCGGGCCGAGGACATCGAGCGTCCCCGTCCAGACTTCCGGCAGGCAGCAGGCTGGCCCGGATCGCCCGGGCATATCGCCTGGCGGCGGTGTCCGCGTTACGGCGGGCCCTCCTCCCGGTGCGCCGGAAATGACCGTGGAGCAGGCCTTGATGGCCCGTGAGCTCCTGGCCGCCCAAGCGAACAATCAGTCCAACAAACTTGAGCACATCGCCGCAATGGAATCAGCGGTGCAGAAAGTCCCGGCCGCTGAATCCGGGGTTTCCGGTACCGACGCTGAGCCGGCGGATCCAGAGGCTTTGGCCGAACAAATCGCCCAGGCTGAACGCGAGGCGATCCTCAACAAGAGGGCGATCGCCAAGCAGAAGCTAGCCGAGCAGAACAGCCGTCCTTCCGGTCCGGTCCGTGCCGAACCTTCCGTGGCCAGCAACCTGGCCATGGTGACGCCCCTTGAATTCGTGAAGGTTCCGGGACTCGAGCGTCCCGTCATGAAACCGCCCGGCACCACCTTTGTTCCTCTCGTGACCTCCCCTGCGCCGAAACTGAAGCCCGGGCAGTCGGCGTCGGGTAAGCCGCGCAGCCTGCGCGGCCGAGCAGGAGTGCTGGCGCGCGCGGAGGCCGCTGCGAAAGCGGCAGGTCGACGCCCGGCGTCGGACTCCGCACCAGATGGCGAAGCGTTCGCGGAAGCGGCCGAGCATCCGCCCATTTCGGCAAGTTCGGCTTACGGACTTGAACCGCTCGACGCCGCGACGGCGGGACTTGGGCGCGCCCAGCGTACCCGGCTTCTGGTCCTGGGACTCGTTGGCATCGGAGCCATCGCCCTGATTGCGGGCATCATCATGATCACCAGCGGACTTTCCCGCTGACCATAACGGCTTTTGCCACCAAACAGGCTTCGTCTATTCTCGAAGCCGCATACAAGGAGTCCCGTGACTGCACATGAACAATCCGTCCTCTTGGCCCGCCACGCCGCCCGCGCGGCAGCGGACAAGCTGGCCGAGGACATCATCGCCTTGGACGTCAGCGAACGTCTGGCCCTGACTGACGTCTTCCTGATCGCCTCGGCCCCGACCGAACGCCAGGTCAATGCCATCGTCGATGGCATCGAGGAAGAGCTGCTCAAGCAGGATCTGCGCCCGGTCCGCCGCGAAGGGCGTTCCGAGGGCCGCTGGGTCCTGTTGGACTACGCCGACATCGTGGTGCACGTCCAGCACTCCGAGGACAGGGTCTTCTACGCCCTGGAACGCCTGTGGAAAGACTGCCCGGTAGTGGATCTGGAGCTCGGTGACGACGCCTCGGCGAAGGCTCCCGCGGTCGAGGAATCCTAGGCTCCAGGCCGCAAACCAACTGAATATGCCCGATTTGGAATTTTCGGAAATGCTGTTCTAAGATATTTGAGTTGCTTCGGAGGAATCCGAAAACTGGACGGGATTTCAAGCCAGTTCACGGTTCGCGGAGCAGCGAAAATATGGGGCTGTGGCGCAGCTGGTAGCGCACCTGCATGGCATGCAGGGGGTCAGGGGTTCGAGTCCCCTCAGCTCCACCATAGAGGCCTGGCCTGGAACGTGGACTAGATTCATGTTCCGGGCAGGGCCTCACTTTTGTGAAAGGGAATCACCTTAGCGGGTGGTTCCCTTTTTCGTGCCGTGGACGCGGAAGGCCCGGACCCGTCCTCGCTTAGCTGTTGAGTGTATGCAACAGTGGGCTCAGCACGCCTGCAACACTTTGCCAACCGATTACGGTTTACTATGAGGCATTACCGTCCGGCGGATCGCGGTCATTCGAGGGTCCATTGCCGAGCAGCCACCGACAACACAGGGGGATAGTCCTTGGTAACTATGGCCGATGTTGCGCGGGTAGCCCGCGTTTCCAGGAGCACCGTGTCCTACGCCCTCAGTGGTGTTCGGCCGATTGCACCCGAAACGCGCGAGCGCATCCTGAAGGCCATGGCCGACCTTGGCTATACGCCGAACCTGCTCGCCCAGGGTTTGGCCGGCAAGCGGACGGGCATCGTCTCGTTGATTTTCCCGGTCGGGGAGCAAGGCATGAACACCACGGAATTCGAATACGTTCAAGGTGCTGCCGAACAAGCGCGCGTCGACGGATACCATCTTCTTCTGTGGCCAATGGACCCCGACGACCTAGGCGAGATGCAGCGGATCGTTGCCCAGGGCCTGGTCGATGGAATCCTCCTTATGGAAGTCAGGTCATTCGACGAAAGGATTCCAGTCCTACTGGAAACGGGTGTTCCATTCGTCACGATCGGGCGGCCAGCGGATGCCGCTGGCCTGACATTCGTCGACGCGGATTTTGAAGCCATGGGCGAGCTGGCAGTCTCGCACCTCGTCAGCCTGGGGCACACGGAAATCGGCCTCGTGACGCATTCGCGTGAGTCCCTGGACACCGGATACGGCCCGATGGTCCGATCCTGGGATGCCGTGGCGGCTGCCGCCTCGCGGCACGGCATCACTGCTCGGCTGTTCCCAACCGCGAGCTCACTCGCCGGTGGCCGCGAGGTGTTCGGACAAATTCTGGAGTTGTCCCCGGAGACCACCGGACTCGTGATGATCAACGAAGCGGCTACTGCAGGCCTTCTGGGTGCTGCGGCGAGCCATGGTTGGCGAGTCCCGGAGTCTCTCTCCATTGTCGCGATCAACACCAGCGCCGGCTCCGCGGAGCGCTTCATGCCTGCCCTGACGACGGCGTCCGCCGAACCGAGGGTAATGGGGCGTGAGGCAGCACAATTCCTTTCCCGGCGCCTCAGGAGTGACGGCACGGATGCCCTGCAATGGCTCGCTGAACCGGTGCTGACGTTGCGCGAAAGCACCGCCGTGGCACGCGCTACCCAGTCGTAGAATCACCTGGCCGTTCGGGTGTAATCCGCCAATTCGACGCAATCATTACGCGGTCCGATCACACGTGATTGTGACATTTGACACACCATTGCGCCGCCAACTACTGTCGAGCCATCGACCCGCGTCGACAAGGCGCGTCGACGAACGGCGATGAGATTCCTCCTGATACAACATGGCGGATGGTCACCGATCAGAGTTCCCGGAGACTAAGGAAGTATGTCGTGCTCGGAATCATTCGGTACCAGTCCTGCGTGTTGAAGATGCGGTCGATGTCACGCCCCGGAATAGTGCGAGGACAGGACCTGGAGACCGCCACCTGCGTCTGAGTTTCAGGACCCGTGCGCCCGTGAGGCCAATGATGCCCGCTCAAAGCATGTAAGCGCTTGCCCTGTGCCGGTGGTAGCCGTAGAAGCCTCCTCACCCGGCGCCCTGGTGGCCCCACCCCTAGCCAACATCACCCCAATCATCACAACAACCTCTTGGAGGTACACCGCATGGAAACGTTGACCAAACCGGCCCTGTCCGCGTTCGAAGGTGGCCGGAAGTGAAAGCGATTCGACGGTTCACGGTCCGAACGGTTCTGCCGGAAGCAATCGCCCCATTGGCACGACTGGCGAAGAACTTGCGTTGGTCCTGGCATTTGCCGACGCGTGAACTGTTTTCTGCGCTGAATCCCGAGGCCTGGGAGCAAAGCAATCATGACCCCATGACCTTTCTGGGCCTGGTCAGTCGCGAGGAACTGCATGAACTCGCAGCGGATGGCGCAGTCATTGAGCGTGTCCAGCACGCGGCTGCGGACCTGGACCGGTACCTGAGCGAGCCGCGCTGGTACCAGGGCCTGGGTCCTGACGCCCCGGCGTGCATCGCCTACTTCTCGCCCGAGTTCGGCATCACGGAGGTGCTCCCGCAGTATTCCGGCGGCCTCGGGATCCTGGCCGGGGACCACCTGAAGGCCGCCTCGGACCTGGGCGTGCCGCTGATCGGTGTCGGGCTGCTCTACCAGGCGGGCTACTTCAAGCAGTCCCTGTCCCGGGACGCCTGGCAGCAGGAAACCTACCCGGTCCTTGACCCGGACGGCCTGCCTCTGACAATGCTGCGTGAGGAAGACGGTTCGCCGGCGCTAGTCACACTTCCCCTGCCCGGTGACCGGACGCTGCGGGCGCACATCTGGCGGGCCGACGTCGGGCGCGTGCCGCTTCTGCTGCTCGACTCGAACGTTCCGGCCAACGACGACGCCGCGCGCGGGATCACGGACCGGCTCTACGGCGGCGGCGGTGACCACCGCCTGCAGCAGGAGTTGCTGCTGGGCATGGGCGGGGTGAAGGCGCTGCGCGTCTACCAGCGCCTCACGGGCACCCCGGCCCCGGAAGTGTTCCACACCAACGAAGGCCACGCCGGGTTCCTGGGCATCGAACGCATCCAGAAGCTCATGTCCTCCGAGGCCCCGCTGAGCTGGTCCGAGGCCCTGGCCGCCGGGCGGGCGTCCACGGTGTTCACCACCCACACTCCCGTTCCGGCCGGTATCGACCGCTTCGAGGCCGTGCAGATCAGGCACTTCTTCGACGCCGGCCTGGCCCCGGACGTGCCGGTGGAGAAGGTCCTGGAACTCGGCCGGGAAAACTACGACGGCGGCAACCCCGCGGTCTTCAACATGGCTGTGATGGGCCTGCGCCTGGCCCAGCGGGCCAACGGCGTGGCCAAACTGCACGGCGTGGTCTCCCGCGAGATGTTCTCCGGGCTCTGGCCAGGCTTCGACCACTCCGAAATCCCCATCACCTCCGTCACCAACGGCGTCCACGTACCCACCTGGATCGATCCGAAGATGAGCCGGCTCGCTGCGAAGCACTTTGGCAGCACTGATGTGGACGCCACCGGTTGGGACAAGATCTACGACGTGGATGATGCCGAGCTTTGGGGCCTGCGGGGCGAGTTGCGTTCTGCTTTGGTCGATGACGTGCGCAAGCGCCTGCGATCTTCGTGGAAGAAGCGCGGCGCGGCCGATGCCGAGCTGGGCTGGACGGACACCGTGCTGGACCCGGACGTCCTCACGATCGGTTTCGCCCGGCGTGTGCCCACCTACAAGCGCCTGACCCTGATGCTCCGGGACCCGGCCCGGCTCAAGGCGCTGCTGCTGCACCCCCAGCACCCCATCCAGCTGGTCATCGCCGGCAAGTCCCACCCCGCGGACGACGCCGGCAAGAAAATGATCCAGGACCTGGTGAAGTTCACCGACGACCCCGCCGTCCGGCACCGGATCGTGTTCCTGCCCAACTATGACATCGCCATGGCCCGCACCCTGTTCCCGGGCTGCGACGTGTGGCTGAACAACCCGCTCCGGCCCCTGGAGGCCTGCGGGACCTCCGGGATGAAGGCGGCCATCAACGGTTCCCTGAACCTCTCGGTCCTGGACGGCTGGTGGGATGAGATGTACGACGGCGAGAACGGCTGGGCGATCCCGACCGCCAACAACGACGCCTCACCCACCGAACGCGATGACATCGAAGCCGCCGCCCTTTACGAACTCCTGGAGACCCAGGTGGCCCCGCGCTTCTACGGCTCCACGGTTTCCGCGGACGCCGGCGCAGCCGGGCCCTCGCAGTCCGGCCCGGAAGCCATCCCGACGCACTGGGTGTCCATGATCAAGCACACCCTGGCCCACCTCGGCCCGGCAGTCTCGGCCGACCGCATGCTCCAGGACTACGTCAACACCCTCTACCGCCCGGCAGCTGTCGCCGGCAGGCAGGCGGGAACGGCCTCGTTCAAGGAAGCGAAGGAACTGGCGGCCTGGACCACCAAGGTCCGCAACGCCTGGCCGCAGCTGATCGTGGAACACGTCGATTCCATCGGCGTCTCCGAAGAGCCACAGATCGGGGACACCCTCCAGGTCAACGCCTACATCGCCCTCCACGAACTCACGCCCGAGGACGTGTCGGTTGAAGTGGCGTATGGCCGGGCGCAGGACGGAGACGAACTGGAGGATGTCGCCCTGGTCGAGCTGACAGAAACAGAAGACCTCGGCAACGGGCGCCACCTGTTCACCGGTTCCATCCTGATCAACCGCTCCGGATCCTTCGGCTACACCGTCCGGGTCTTCCCGAAGCACCCCTCCCTGGCCTCGAAGGCCGAACTGGGGCTGATCGCGAACGCCTAAGAATGCGCGCCCCCGCTGCAGCTCGAGCAGCGGGGGCGTATTCCGTTAAGGGGATCCTCGCCACGGTAGCGGCTTGGATTCAGCCGCAGCCGCAGCTTTCCCGGACTACAAGCTCTACGGGTAGCTCTTTGGCCACCGACGCGGATCCGGGATTGGCGATCTGGTGGATGAGGATGCCGGCGGCGGCGCGCCCAAGGGCGATCATGGGCTGTCTGACGGTGGTGAGCGTGGGGCGATTGACGCGGCCGGCCGCCAATCCGTCGAAACCCGTGACGGCAATCCGTCCTGGCACTTCCACCCCGGCCCGTTCCAGGGCATCCAGATACAGGAGCGCCTCGGCATCGACGGAACAGACAAGGGCTTCAGGAAGTGCGGCGCCGGATACCAGTCGCTGGATGGTTGCGTCCGCGTCCTTGGCGAGGTTGACCCCGGAACTCAACCTGCCGGCTGCGTCCCGCCCCGGTGCGGGCAGCGTTTGGGTGTCCAACCCTGCCTCGGCCATGGCTTGGGCGTACCCGTCGAAGCGCTGCTCGCGGTCCGGCGAACCGGACGGGCCCACAAAGGTGATGGCGCGGTGTCCGTGATGGTGGATCAAGTGGTTTGTGAGTACCCGCATGCCTTCGGCGTTCTCCACCGAGACCCGGTTCAACCCGGTCTCCTCCGGCGGCTCGGCCAGCTCCACGACCGGAATCCGTTCGGCGATCCGCCGCAGCACCTCAACCGGAAAAGTATTGGGGAACACCGCCAATCCGTCCACACGCCCGGCAATGTCGTTGATGTCGGCCTCGGATCTGCCGCCATTCCCCTCGCCGACCATGAGTACGTAGCCACTCCTGCGGCATTCCATTTCGACGCCGCGTTGCACCTCGTCGTGATAGAGCGGGAACAGGCGAAACTCCTCGTTGGCATCGTCGGAGAACAGATCCCTGGGTAGGAGCGCGTCCGCATCGCCGTGGACGCGGGCCGCGCCGACCCCTGCGCGGTTGAAGTAGTCGTAGGAGAAAAGGCCGATTGCTCCCGTTTTTCCCGTGGCCAGGCCCCTCGCGCTGGCACTTGGCAGGTAGCCGAGTTCGTGTGCGGCCGCCATTACCAGTTTCCTGGTGGATTCGCGCACCCGGTGCGGCTGTGTGAAGGAGAGGGATACCGTCGCGATCGAGACGACGGCGCGCTCGGCGACGTCGTAGATTGTTGGTTTCTTGGCCATGGCGACTCCTTTTCCGGCCCTCAGTCTAGGCGCATTCCCCGCCGTGGCCGGCTCGTGGCATGCCGGATCCGGAAAGGCGAAAAGTCGAAGCGCTTAAGCGATTGACGTTGTTCGGAGGCCCATGAAAGCGTATTTATTGGCCCTAGCCGGGATACGTGAAAAGACAGGAATACCGTGGGCATTCAACAGCAAGCAACGTCAGCACGCCTCAAAGTGGGCGTTGTGGGCATCGGATGGGCTGGTCAACAGCACCTTGGGGCATACAGCAGTATCGAAGGCGTGGATATCATCGCCGTCGCCGGGATGGAAGAAGATCTCCTCGCCCAGATGAAGCAGGAATACGCCATTCCGCATGCCTTCGCCCGTTGGGAAGACATGATCGGGCTGGAAGGCTTGGATGCAATCAGTGTCGCCGTTCCGACCTTCCTGCACGCCCCGATCTCCATAGCGGCCCTGGATCGTGGACTGCACGTGCTGAGCGAAAAACCACTGGCCCGCAACGGCGACGAAGGACGCGCCATGGTCGAGGCGGCCCGGAAGGCCGGCCGCGTCTTGGACGTTGCGTTCAACCACCGCCGCCGTGGCGATATTCAAAAACTCAAGAGCATCATCGACGACGGCGGACTCGGACGTCCGTACTACGCCAAGGGTTCCTGGCTGCGCCGCTCAGGCATCCCTACCCTGGGCAGTTGGTTCACCAATCCGGAGATGGCCGGCGGCGGTCCGCTGGCTGACATCGGAGTCCACGTCCTGGATTACTCGCTCCACCTGTTGGGCGAGCCCAAGGTCCTGTCCGTCTCTGCGCAGACACACTCGGAGCTGGGTCCGCAAGGCCGTGGCGGCAACGCCCGCTACACCGCTGGACCCGCGAGCCACAAGTTCGAAGTAGAGGACTTCGCTTCTGCCTTCATACGCCTCGAAGGCGGAGGCACCCTGATCCTCGAGGCGGGCTGGGCGAGCTACCGGGAGGTGGACGACTTGCTCGACTTCACGGTCTACGGGACCGACGGCGGTGCCGAACTACGCGCCGTCGGGGCCCCGCTGCAGCCCGTCGGCAGCTTGAAGATCTTCACGGAGAAGGACGGCGAAAATGCCGACTACGAGCCCGAAGCCCTCCCCGGCCTTGCCCACCAGGCCGTCGTCGACGACTTCATTGCCGCCGTCCGCGGCGGGGAGACGGTCTGGGGACAACACGACGGATCCCTAGCCCTGAGCCGGGCACTTATCCTTGATGCCTGCTACAAGTCCGCCCTCGAACAACGCGAGGTGGTGCTCTGATGACTGACAAAAAACTGAAGATCGTCGTCTGGAACGAAGCCGTCCACGAGGCCCGCAACAAACCGGACACCATGGCGGAAATGTACCCGGACGGCATCCACGGTGCCATCGCGTCGGGCTTGCGGGGCTTCTATCCGGATGCTGAAATCACGACGGCGACCCTCGCCGATCCCGAACACGGGCTGCATGAGGAAACCCTTGCCGCCACCGACGTCCTGCTCTGGTGGGGTCACATCGCGCACCACGAGGTGAGCGACGAGGTAGTGGAACGCGTCCAGCGGCATGTCCTGGGCGGGATGGGACTCGTGGTGCTGCACTCAGGGCATTTCTCGAAGATCTTCACCCGGCTGCTGGGCACCACGTGTTCGCTCAAGTGGCGCAACGACGGCGAACGCGAGCTCGTGTGGACGGTCAAGCCATCGCACCCGATCGCGGCCGGAGTCGAGAGCCCCATCCTGATCCCCAAACAGGAGATGTACGGCGAACTCTTCGACATCCCGGAGCCCGACGACCTGATCTTCATCAGCTCCTTCGAAGGCGGCGAGGTGTTCCGCTCCGGCGTGACGTTCTCCCGCGGCAAGGGGCGGATCTTCTACTTCAGCCCCGGTGACCAGGAGTACCCCGTCTACCACCAGCCGCAGATCCAGAGGGTCATCGCCAACGGCGTGGGCTGGGTCGCGCAGCCCGAACAGTTCCGGGATGCCCCGGCAGTGACCAACCCGGCCAGAGGCTGGTTTTTGACTACCTGAAATCGCGGGAGTTGGACTTCACTGTCAGGACCAGGGGTTCCAGCTTGTCCGCCACGAGATTGGTGACTCCTTCCGGCGATCGTTCAAGGAAACCCCGGACGATCAGTGCGGATGATTCCCGGGCTACACGGCGATGCCTCTTCCAGAGGCCAACGCTGCAGATGACGTTGAGGATGCCGCTCTCGTCCTCCAGATTGACGAAGGTGATCCCTTGCGCGGTCTGGGGGCGTTGGCGGTGGGTCACGACGCCGGCCACTTCAACACGCGTGCCGGACTCGACCCGGGAGAGCCGGTCCACCCGCAGCACCCCTCTGGAATCCAGGTCCCCGCGGGCATGGCGCATCGGGTGGTCATCGGTGCTGATTCCTGTGGCCCACATGTCGTAGGCAACATTTTCCAGGGGGGAGAGCTCGGGCAGCAGTGGCGGCTGGACGGCGACATGGGTCCCCGGCAATTGTCCTTCCCGCTCAAGCGCGGCATCGCCGGCCTGCCACAGTGCTTCGCGGCGGTTCATGCCCAGCGAATCGAGGGCGCCGGCGGACGCGAGTGCCTCCAGCTGGTCCGCGCTGAGATTCGCGCGGCGGGACAGATCCGCCATGTCGCGGTAGGGGCCTTGCTCCTCGCGTTCGGTGACGATCCGCTTCGCCACCTCGGCACCGATGGACGTGACGCCGTCGAGTCCCAGCCGCACCGCGTGTGAGCCATCCCGCCGGTGCAAGTGGTCCTCGCGTGGTTGATCCTGCTGGAAAAGGCCGATCTTCGGTTGGCGGAAGTCCAGGCAGGAATCCATGCCGCCCACCTGACCCGCCTCTGCCCCTGTAGCCTCATCGAGCACTTCAAGGGTCGCCTCGGCAAGGGAATGCAGTACATCAGGACGCAACACCTGGACCCCGTGCCTGCGGGCATCCGCCACGAGGGTTTGGGGGGAGTAGAAGCCCATGGGTTGTGCCCGAAGCAGGGATGCGAGGAACGCGCCAGGATAGTGCAGCTTCAGCCACGAGCTTGCGTAGACCAACACCGCGAAGCTCAAGGAGTGGGATTCCGCGAAGCCGAAGTTCGCAAAGGCCTGGATCTTGGCGTAGATGGCGTCGGCGTCGTCCTTGCTGATCCCGTTGGCCGCCATCCCCGCGTAGAGCTTGGCCTCCAGCGACTCGATTTTCTCCCGGCCCCGTTTGGAGCCCATCGCGCGGCGGAGCAGGTCCGCGTCCTCGGCAGTGCAGCCACCCACGGCAACTGCCATCTGCATCAGTTGCTCCTGGAACAAGGGCACACCCAATGTCCGCTTAAGCACGGGCTCCAGCAATGGATGAAGATACGTGATTTTTTCCGTGCCTGCGCGGCGTCGGATGTACGGGTGGACGGCGCCACCTTGGACGGGACCTGGGCGGATCAGCGCGATTTCGACCACCAGATCGTAGAATTCCCTCGGTTTCAGCCGAGGCAGCGTGCTGATCTGGGCCCGTGATTCCACTTGGAACACCCCGATCGAGTCAGCCCGGCAGAGCATGTCGTAGACGGCCTGTTCTTCCCGCGGGATGGTCTCGATTGTCCAACGCTCCCCGAAATGCTTGTCGATGAGATCAAAGGAGTACTGCAGGGCGGCGAGCATGCCCAGGCCGAGAAGGTCGAACTTGACCAGGCCCATCCATTCGCAATCGTCCTTGTCCCATTGCAGTACCGTGCGGTTTTCCATCCGGGCACGTTCGATGGGTACCACCTCGCCAACAGGCCGTTCGGTGAGGACCATGCCGCCGGAGTGGATGCCCAGGTGCCGGGGGAAGCCCAGTATCTGATCAGCAAGGTCCAGGACCGGGGCCGGGATGTTGTTGGTCTTGCCTTCGCTGAGATCGCCCCAGTGGTCGAGCCGCTTGGACCACGCGTCCTGCTGGCCTTGGCTGTAGCCGAGTGCCTTGGCTATGTCCCTGACGGCGTTCTTCGGGCGATAGCTGATGACATTCGCTACCTGGGCCGCGTTGAACCGTCCGTATTTGCCGTAGACGTACTGGATGACTTCTTCCCGCCGGTCCGAGTCGAAATCGACGTCGATGTCCGGTTCTTCCTCGCGGAGGCTGGAGAGGAAACGCTCAAACGGAAGGTTGTAGAAGATACTGTCGACGGCGGTGATCCCCAGCGCGTAGCAGACGGCCGAGTTCGCCGCCGAACCCCGGCCTTGGCAGAGGATGCCGCGGGAACGGGCAAACTGCACGATGTCGTGCACAATCAGGAAATAGCCGGGGAAGTTCTTCGCCTCGATCACTGCGAGTTCCTGCTCGATCCGGCTACGGACCCGTTCGTCGGCGTCCGGGTATTTGTTTCTCACGCCTTCTTCAACAAGTTGCCGGAGCCAAGTGATAAGGCTGTGCCCTGCAGGAACATCAAGCTTGGGGAGCTTCGGGCGGGCGGCCCGTAACTGGAACGCAAGCTCGTCGGCGATCCCGACAGTCCGTTCGACCGCGCCGGGGTAGCGGGCGAACCGTGCTGCCATCTCGGAACCGCTCCGCAGATGGGCGCCGCTGCTCGCGGGCAGCCACCCGTCCAGTTCTTCCAGGCTGCGGCGAGCCCGGACAGCCGCCATGGCCGTTGCCAGCGGGTATCCCTCCGGGGACGCATAATGGACGGCGTTGCTGGCGATGAAAGGTATGCCCGCCCGGTCGGCAATACGGACGAGGGCGTCGTTGTGGCTGCCGTCGAGGGGATTCCCGTGATCGAAGAGCTCCACCACCACGTTTTCCCGCCCGAATCTCTCGATCAAAGCCTCCACTTCAAAGGCAGCGGCTTGCTCGCCGTCGCTAAGAAGGGCCCTCCGGACTGAGCCTTTGCGGCATCCGGTCAGCACCAGGCAGTGGTCCCTCAGGGAATGCGCCAGCGCATCGAGGTCGTAGATGGGGTGGCCCTTCTCGGCATCGGCAGCAAGATGGGCGGACGTCATCGCCCCAGCCAAGCGGTGGTAGCCCTCTTCCTTGCGGGCGAGGACAAGCAAATGGTCACCTTCGGGGTCGGCTTCCCCTTGCTGGGGTTTGCTGAGCCCGAGCGAAAGCTCAGCGCCGAACACTGTCTTCAGCTCGTAGGCTTCGGCGGCCTCCGCCATTCGCACGATCCCGTAGAAGCCGTCGTGATCGGTCAGTGCGAGGGCATGAATGCCCAGCCGGACTGCCTCCTCAACCAGTTTCTCGGGTGAGGAGGCGCCGTCCAGGAAACTGTAGTGCGAATGCGCGTGCAGTTCGGCATAAGGCACGACGCCGTCACCCGGCCTCGATGCGACCCTTGCGGGATCGAGGGGGACCGGACGGTAAGGCCCGCGTTTCCTTGACCAGGCGGGGCTGTCACCGCCGTCTCCTTTGGCCTTGCCGATCTCCGGCACTCGCCGGTCCGAGAGCGTGCGTTCGAACTCCGACCATGGGATTGACGGATTGTTCCAGGCCATCTTTGTCTTTCCTGCCTAAAAGTTCGGTGTTCGACTCGGGTGTTCAGTCGTAGCGGGCCTCTGCCCACCAGTTCTGCTCGTCCAGGAGAAGGAGCCAGGCCTCTCCGTTTCCGTCCACAAGCTGGAACCGGTCCGCTTCAAGTCGGTGGTCGGCGTCCCACCACCGCTGTCTCAGCGGCCAGGGGCCGGCCCACTGAGCTACCAGTCGTCGTCGTGCAGGGTCTCCGCCGGGACAGAACCACATGGGCGGGGCAATCAATCCGCCTCGATGGTCTGTGCGGACTTTTTCCCTGTTCGCATCAAGAAGCAGGACAGGGATGAGGGACGCAAACACCGTGGCGGGCTGCGGGTCTGGAATCCTGCCGGGCCACGGCCTGGAGGCCAGGGCGGCCGTTCCCGCGGGCAAGGCATCTCCCCAAGGAACCAGGCGGCGCCGCTCGGCCAGCAAGCGACCTCCGGAGATCGCAGGCACTACTACGGCTTCATGTCCCAGCATGCTTTGGATCCGGCTGAGTCCATGATGAATCTGTTCCTCGGCTCCGTCTCCAAAGAGCGCCCGCCCATGATGGGCGATGGAGTCCACCCGGACGGGGAGGAACTCGACCCGCGTGACCGGTGACGACAGTCCGCCGCGAGCCATTCCGCCGTCGTGCGTTCCGCCGTCGTGCGTTTTATCGTGGGCGTTGGCGTGGGCAGGGGGCTGTGACTGAAGCTGCCAACGCACCCTGTCCACGACGTCGCTGGCCGTGAAGTGGCGGGGGTGGCCCCACGTGCGCTCGGAGCGGCTCCCTGCTTCGTCCGTGATCAGAACCCTCAGCTCCGTGCAGACCAAGCCTTCCGTCTGCACTCCGGCCACGAAGTCGTCTGCCGTGGCCCGGAGCTGGAAGGCGAGTTGGTCAACCCGGTCCAGGCCGGGTTCGAATTCCGCCCGTTGATCCAGTTTCCGCGGGGGAGTCCGGGGGATCACCTTGCGGGGATCCTGTCCGCTTGCCAGGGCGTGCGCAGTGATTCCGGCAGCCCCGAAACGGGCCCGGACATCTGCGGCGGGAAGATTGGCGAAATTCCCCAAAGTGAGGATGCCAAGGCGTTTGAGCAAGGAAGCCAGCTTCGGCTGGCCTAGTACTTCCACCGGAAATGGAGCCAGGAAATCCCGGGAAGAACCCGGCGGGAGCACAAGAACGGCGGAGAGTTCGCTGGTGCTCCGGGCTGCTTGCTCGGCGGCAAACACGGAATCGGCGATCCCCACCCGTGCTTCCACGCCGAGGCTGTCCGCCGATTCAAGCGCGGCACCTGCGGCCGCTTCCTCTCCGCCGTAATATCGGGCGGCACCCTTGGCCCGGATAGCGCATAGGCCGGGGCGAAGCACTTCCACGCCAGGAGTCCGTTCCTCGAGTGACGAGACCACAGGCTCGAATTCCCTCGCATCCCGCACAGGATCAACGGCACATACCACCAGCTCAGGACAACGGGTCTGCGCTTCCCTTAGCCGCAAGCCCCGGACCACTCCCTCTGCCCGGGCTTCCGAGGAGCAAGCAGCTATGACCCCTTTGCCAATGACTGCCGAAGGTACATCAGGCGGCAGGGCATCTGCCAAACGGGCGGCGACAAGGGGCCAATCCGGGAACCAGGTCACCAACGCGCGCACCGGGGTTTCAAGCTGAAACAGCATCATGCTCCCATCCGATGGCGGGACAGATCTACCGGACCGCTGTCCGCAAGATCCACGGAGGCCCTGCGGGAACTGCCCCGCAGGGCGACGTCGAGTTCGAGCTCCTGCTTTTCGAGATGTCCGTGGCCCTGCCCGAGCCCCGCCCACTCGTATCCATTCACTTGCAAGACCGCTTCACTCTGCGGCCAGGGTCCCATGACAAGGAGGACGGAACTCCGCTCCCGGAGCCTGGCTCCCAAGCGGGCAGCCTCGGCGGGTGCGACTCTTTCCGGAGCACGCGCAAGCACCACCGAGAGCACGTCCGCCATGGCGGCGATCACCTGCGTCCAGCTGGTCCCGGGGTCAGGCACCAGCACCAGCCGGTCGAGAGCAATGCCGAAACCTGCTGCCGCCTCGATCCCGAAGTCAGGCAGCCCTGCTACCCCGCACCATGAGCCATTGCGTGACGGGCCGGCCAACAAGGCCATGGCCAGCGACATGGATCCCTGTATGGAGTACGCCGCTCCCGGGCGCAGTCCGCCCGGGAGGAGCCTGCTGAGTGAGGGGAGGACGGGCAGCGAGCGTTCGCTTCCGCGCTTGCCCTGCATGAGGTGGATCTGCGCCTGCAAGTCATCGCGCAGCGAAGCCGGCGAAGCGGAAGACAGGCGAGATGACATACTTCAATTTTCGAACATATATTCGAATGAGTCAATTGCTCGGGATCCCGCTTCGAGGGTTGACATCCTCAACGATCTACTGTTTTTGACGCGGGTTCCCGGTTCCGGGCGCGTGGTTCCGGGCCGGCGCTGGCAGTGTCAGCGGCGAAACTGGTCGGTTGTTGAGGGCTACGTTCCCCTTGTTCCCGCGACCATGTCACGCTCGACAATGAAACAGCAAGGATCGAGGCGAGGATCAACGCCGACGCCGGGGCGGCAACGGCCCAAGGGGCACGCTCCACGTAGTTGATTCCCTCAGCGAGGATGAGGCCCCACTCGGGCGACGGCTGATGAGGGCCGAGGCCGAGGAACCCCAGGGCAGCCAAGGCAAGCGCGATCCCCGGTATCCGGAGCATCGAATGCCTGAACACCGGGCCAAGGATGGCCGGGAGGATATAGCGCCAGAGGATGCGGACCCGCCCTACGCCCAGGATCGGAAGGATCTTCACATGGGGTTGGGCCCTCGCCTCCTGCGCCAAGGCCGCGGTGTGGGCGGCCAGGGGTGCCCAACTGACCAGGGTGACAGCTATCGTCGCACCTTCGGCCGAGGGCCCGGTCATCACGGCAACGATCAGGCCGGCCAGGATAGGCGGAGCGGCGTTGGCTACTTCAAGGGGACCGGTCGCCGCGAGCGGGAAGAGCCCGACGACGATCCCGATCACAAGGCAAGCCAGCACTACGAGCAAAGCAGTTCCCAGCGTGGACACGGCACCGTGCCCCACCCGGGCAAGGAGGTCCCGCCCGCTGGCATCGGCCCCGAAAGGCAGCTCGAAGCCCGGGCCGGCAAGCCGCGGATGGCTCGAGGTGAATGGATCGCGAAGCAAGCCCGCGACGACGATGAGCAGCAACGCTCCCGCCGCAACGAGCGGAACGGCGGCATCCCGCCGTCGTGATCTTCCCGGCGAGTCCGGAACCGGAACTGTCCCCGAGCGCAGCGCCGCTCCCAACAAAAGATATCTGGCCGCGGCGCTGAGGGAACCTGCCGCGACGGCCAGCATGAGAAGGGCCAGTACTCCTGCCTGCAGCGCGGGGATGTCCTGGGCGCTCGCCGCGCCCAGGACCGCGCGGCCCAAACCGGGAATCGCGAAGACCTTCTCAACGGCAACCGCCCCGCCGGTGAGGCCAATGAGGACAAGCCCGATCTGGCTCGTCACCGTTGGCAGGGCCCGGCGGAGCACCGCCGCGGTGAGCCTGGCGCGGCTGGCTCCGGCCATGGCCCAGGTACCCACCCATTTTTCGGCGAACGCCAGGTTGATGGCGTCGGAAAGCAGCCGCCCGATGAGCCCGCCGGCGGGCAGGCCGAGGGAGAGGGCCGGCAACACCGCGTGGTCCATGCCCTGCCAGCCGTACGGCGGGAACCAGCCCAGCCACACCGCACCGACGACGAGGAGCATCGCCGCCAGGAGGAACTCGGGGAGCGCAGTCATGGCCGCAGCCACGACGCCGGAACCCCGGCCCGGGTTCCCGGCCAGCCCGCGCACCACGGAAGGAACGCACAGCGCCGCGGCCACCGCCGTTGCAACGGCCACCGCGCAGGCCATCAGGGTGACGGAGACTCCGAGGGTTTCCACAGTGCCGGGGCCAACAGGCGTGTTCGTAATCCAGGAATTTCCCATGTCCCCGCGCAAAAGGCCTCCGGCCCAGTCGAGGAAGATGTGCAGCGGCCCTCGATCGAGTCCGAGCTCCGCGCGGATCATGCCCAGCGTTTCATCAGTTGCTTCCCGGTCGGCGTACCGGGCCCGCAGGATGGTGTACTCCGGGCTTTGTCCCGAAAGCCACGGCAAGAGCCCGATCAGCACAACTATGGCGAAGAGTGCCACGGCCCGGGAAACCGCGGTTTTGATGAACGCCGGGCCCCGCATCAGCCGGCGATCCCTGTCTTGCTGGTGATCAGGGCGCGCTCGCGGGGATCACGTTCGACGTTGCGGATCCTGGCTGATTCGCCTTGGATAACGCGTTCGTGCAGCAGCGGCACGGCCGCATCCTTCGAGAGGATCAGCGCCTCGGCGGCGGCAATTGCCGCCCGGCGCTCCGGGCCTGCCGGAATGGCTGCGGCCTTGCTCAGTGCTGCGTCCACCTCTGCATCGCAGAACTGGGAGATGTTGAAGGAGCCTTTGCAGGAGAAGTCGCTGAACATGTAGGCGACGGGGTCGCCGGAGTCGAGGACCGTGGCCCGGGACAGGATGAAGGCATCGAATTTGCCGGCCAGGGCGTCTGCCTCGATGTGCTGGTACTCACGGACTTCCTGCTCCACGATGAAGCCGGCGGCTTCGAGCTGCTGCTCAAGCTGCACGGCGACCTCGGGCAGTTCGGCCCGGTCCGTGAACGTGCCGAGTTTGATGCGGCGGCCATTGGCGGGTGCCGCTTCCGCCCGCTTCTTCAGGGTTTCGATGTATGAGGTGTTTTGCCGTTCCTTGGCCGCCCAGGGGAGAGCCGGGCCCAGAAGGCCTGCGGCGATGTCCGCGCGTCCCTCGTAGACGCGGTCAACAATGGTGGCCCGTTCGACCGAGGTGCGTGCCGCTGCCCGGACAGCAGGATCCGCGAAAGGACCCGCCTTGGTGTTCAAGTAGAGGGTATTGGTGCGGGGCATGGGGACTTCATGAATCAGGTCCGGCTTGATCTGGGCGACCTGCCCTACGGGAATGGCCTCCACGACGTCGGCAGTTCCGGTCCTCAGCGCGGCCGCGCGCGCCGCACCGTCGGGAACGTATTGGACGTCGACGCCGCCGCTCGCCGCCTTCTCGCCCCAATAGTCAGCGAAGCGGTTGAGTGTTGCCGAGCTGGTGCCGTCCGCAGACGCAAGGACATAGGGGCCCGTTCCGGCGTTGATGGGGCTCACGACCCCGCCGGGCTTGTAGGCGGACGCGGCAAGGATGGAAAGCTGCGGGCTGGAAAGCCGCTGCGGAACCAGAGGGTCGTCCGTTTGGGTGGTCACGACGACGGCGTTCCCGCCGTCCGTGCGGACGCTCAGCTGGACGCCGTCGAGGATCCGCGGCTTGGGCTTTGCGTTGGACGCCGCCGTCAACGATGCCGCCACTTGCTCGGCCGTTAGAGGCGTCCCGTCATGGAATTTCACGCCTGCGCGGAGTTCGAAGCGCCAGTTCTTGCTGTCCAGTTGCTTCCAGGCTGTCGAAAGCGATGGCTGGGCATCGCCGAGGGCATCGAGGACAACCAGTGTCTCGGCGGTCTTCCAGCGTGAGAGTTTGAAGGCGTCGTCGCTCAGCGGAGTAAGTCCTGAACGGGGCGGCTGCAACATGGCTACTTTGATTCGGGAGTCGGTACTGCTGGCCGATGATGCGTTGCCTTGGGCGAAGCAAGCGCTGAGTGCGGCGGCCATTGCGGAGGAGAGGAGTATCGCGGCAAGTGCTTTTGGACGTGGAATAGCCATGGATGGGTGCCTGTCTTTCGTCGGTGTGAATGGATTAGACGGGGTGAGTGGATTAGACGGGGTGGAGTTGCTGCGGGTGCGGAGCCGGGACGGGTGTCGGAAGGAAACGGTGAATGAGTGTCGCGGAGGTTATTGCGAAGATTGCCGACACCAGCCACGGAGAGGCCGCGGTCAGGGAGGGTGTGGTGGCCTGTTCGTAGAGGGGAGCAAGGACAACATTGCCGAGAAGAACCATCGTTCCGCTGCAGCTCGCGAGCAGGCCGTAGTAGGCGCCGGTGGGGCGTCCTGAGGCAAAATCGAGGACCAGATCCATGGCAACGGGTGCCACGCACATGTGCCCGACGGCGAGCGCGGTGACCAGCAGGAACGCCGGCAGCGCAGGGAATGCGGCGGGCGGGGGGAATGTGGCCATCGCTGCGATGGCCACGAAACCCAGGGCCTGGACGACAAAGCCGGCGGCGAGCGCGACGCCCGGCCCCTTCCGTTTCATGAGCTTGGCGATCGGCCACTGCAGGGTGATGGTCAAAACGGATGCGCAGGCAAAGATCGCCGAAAGCGCACCCAAACCCGTATCGCTTCGTTCCAGCTCGATGGGTAGCCCGAAGTAGAGCTGGTTATAGGCAAAGAGGTTGACGCTATAGAAAGCCGCGAATGCCACGAAGCGCTTTTCCTTGAGGCAGGACCAAGCGTCCGACGGCGGTGCGGCCGCCGGGTGCCCGGCGGACGTTTTGACGGCGCTCGCCTTTGTCGTTGGAAGGAAGGCGTTGAAGACCACGGCCATCACGGCAAAGACGCCCGCCCCGACGAGCAGGGCTGTGTCGAAGCCGGTCTGAAGCAGGATGGATCCGAGCAGAGGACCTGCTACGGCCCCGACTTCTCCGAAAATGACCAGCAGCGCAAAAAGAGTGGTTTTGTGGGGCTGGAAGGCGGCGCGTCGTTCTTCGGCCGCACCCACAAGGCTCTCCAAAGAGGGCGAGAAGAGGGCGCCACCCACCCCTGTGATGACGGCTCCCAAAAGGAAAAGGGGGAAGTCCGAGGCCCAGAGCAACAGAAGGTACCCGGAAATCCTGGCCAGGCATCCCGCGATCATTACAGGCCGGGCTCCCCAACGATCCGCGGCTGTACCGCCCACGAGGAACAATCCTTGCTGGGCGAAAGTACGGGCGCCGAGGACGATTCCCACCGCCATTGCACCCATGCCAAAGTCCTCGCGCATCGAAACCGCCAAGAAGGGGACTACTGAATAGAAGCCAAGGTTGAAGATGAGCTGGCTGGCCAGCAGGAGCCGGGGCGAGGGCTCCGCGCGTCCGTTCACATCTTTCACGGCTTGTCCCTGTCGGTTTCCTTGTACCGGCTCAGCCGGGGATGGAGGTTACGAGCTCCTTGGCTTCGCGGGTCTGTGGTTTGGCGTACACGGCCGCGGTGGCTCCTTGTTCCACGACGCGTCCCCCGGAGAGGACCAGGGTCTGGGAGCACAGGCGGGCGACGGCGGCCAGGTCGTGCGAGACAAACAGGATCCCGAGGCCGTCCCGATGGACCAATTGCTCCATGAGGTCCAAGACCGTGTTCCTTAGGGGAAGATCGAGCCCGCTGACCGGCTCATCTGCCAGGAGGATGCTCGGCGCGGGGACCAGTGCCCGTGCAATGGCCACGCGTTGGTTTTGCCCACCGGAGAGTTCGCCGGGCCGACGCCTGAGCATGCCCCGATCGAGATCGACCCGTTGCAAGGCGTCCATGATCATCCCGCGGTGGTCTCCGTCTATGCGCAATTGCCTCAGGGGTTCAAGGAGAAGGCGCTCCACGTTCATGCCTGGGTCAAGGCTCGCCGCCGGATTCTGCGGGATGTATTGCACCGCGCGGCGGTACCGCCTCAACGACGAGGCCGGGCCGGGCACAACCGGGGTGTCGTTGAACGTGACGGTTCCGGCATTCGGCTTCTCCAAAGCGAGCAAGATCCGCAGCAGCGTCGATTTTCCGGCGCCCGAGCCACCCACCAGGCCGATGGTGTCTCCTGTGGCAATGCTGAGGGACACGTCCTGCAATACGGGCCGGGCTGGCCGTTGCTTCAGGAACCCCCTGCCTGGGTAGCTGAGTCCCAGATTATCGGCGCTCAATATTGCATTCATGCCGTGGCTTCCCGGCGAAGGGAATCAAAACCGACATAGGCGGCTTCCACCAGCTGCTTCGTGTACTGGTGCTTGGGCGCCTCCACGAGCGACTGCATCGATCCCCCTTCGACGATCCGGCCGGAACTTAAGACAAGGGCCTGGTGGCAAAAGGCGGCAGCGACAGCGAGGTCATGCGTAATGAACAACATCGCGCCGGCGGATCCGGAATGCGTGGATGCGGAACGCGCCGATTCCGAATACAAGGACAAAGCCTCGAGGACCTTGGCCTGGCTGACCATGTCCAGTGCGGTTGTGGGTTCGTCCGCCACCAAGACGGTGCTACGGCAGGCCAGGGCGAGAGCGATGCAGACCCGTTGCAGCTGACCGCCCGACAATTCGCCGCTGAAGCTTTCCATGGTCCGTTCGGCTTCCTCTATTCCCACCGACGTGAGCAGCTCGAGTGCCCGTTGCCGTGCCATGGAGGCCGAAAGGCCAACATGCCGCAGCGGGATCTCAAGCTGTTTGCCCAGGCGCGCCAAGGGATTGAGGGCGGACATCGGGTCCTGATGGATTGCGGTGATCCCCGCGCGACTGCTTCGCCTGTTGGACAACGGCACGTCCACTCCGTTGATCTCCAACCGCCCGGAAGCACTCATGGCGGCTGGAAGCTGTCCCAGGAGGGCGGCCGCGGTCAGGGATTTGCCCGAACCAGAGGCTCCGAGAAGGGCCAGTCTTTGACCCGGGTCAATAGCGAAGCTGACTCCGTCAATCAGGGCGCGTCCCCGGAGGGACACCCTCAAGTCTTGAACCAGGAGGGCAGGGTGCATGGGGAACTCTCGGGTAGGAACGATGAATGAGTATTGATGCTATCAATACTCATTCTCATTAATCGAAATGTTGAGGCGCGTTGAGTTCCCCATGCTCTTGCCAAGTAGCTACAGCCTGCGTTTAGGGTGGGACGTGGACTTTGAACACGGCTACGCGCACAACGGTTCCCTACGGATGTATTACGAGGTTCATGGCCAACCTCGGCCGGGCCGCACGCCCTTGGCATTGATCCATGGCGGCGGGTCCACGATCGAGTCGAACTTCCGGGAGCTCATCCCGCTGTTGATCGGGACGAGGCAAGTCATCGCCGTCGAAGAGGAAGGCCATGGCCACACAGCGCCGATCGATCGACCCCTCACCGCCGAAAACTCAGCTGCTGACGTCGCGGCGGTCCTTCGTCAGCTGGACGTTCCGTTGGCGGATGTGCTCGGCTTCAGCGCCGGCGGGCACACCGCGCTCGCCTTGGCCATGGAACATCCTGCGGTGGTACGAAAGTTGATCATCGCGTCGTCGATGGCCGCACGCGATGGCATGGTGGAAGGATTCTGGGACGGACTCCAAAACGCCACCTCCGCGGACATGCCCGAGGTTTACCGGGAGGCCGACCTCAAGCTCAATCCGGACCCACAACACCTCGAGAGACTCTTTGTCCTGGACAGCCAGCGAATGCTGACTTTTCCGGGATGGACCGACGAGCAATTGGGCTCCATCACGGCTTCGACCCTCGTGGTGCTCGCCGACCGCGATGTGATCAAGCCCGAGCACGGGGTGCAGATGGTCCGGGCCATCCCGGGGAGCCGCCTGATGATCGTGCCGGGAAACCACGGAGACTACCTTGGGGAGCAAGCAGCCAGCGACGGCGATCTCCGGACTATGCGCGCGACGCTTCCTTTTCTCCTGCGCCACCTCGACGAAGCTTAAGGGCCGATCACGTTATTGCGGCGTGGAGAACTGCCGCGTTTTCGGCCAGCCACGCTTGGCGGCGAAGAATCTTGTCACCGACGCCTTCGTCCCACATCCGCTTCCAGCCGCCGCCCTGGGTGATCGCCCTGCGCCGCATCAAATGCCAGGAGCGCTCGGCGGCGTTCCTGGCCACGTCAACTACTTTGGTGCGATCAACTGGACCCAGGCCATAGGCGTCCACCAGCACGGCGGCCCGGGAGGCGCCGTCGACCTGGCGCATGACGGGATCGCGGTCGGTGGCGGGCATCCAGGCGCCCCACCAGAGGAGCAAGTTCGCAACTTCTTCCGCCCGGGTTGCGGGGCGCACCAAATCGAAGTCGATCAGGGCGACGGCGGTACCGTCGCGGAAGACGATATTCTCCGGAGTGATGTCCATGTGGGCGAGGAATGTCGCCGGTCCCGCAATCGAGGCCGGGCACCCGTGGGGATCGGCATCGTCGCCCGTGCGTCCCCAGCCGGGTATGCCAAGCGGCTGCACGGCGTCATCGTAGGCCCGCACCAAGCGCGCGACGCTGATGGCGCTCGATTCGTCGGCGACCCAGCTTGGCCAGGGGCGGCCGGCGGTGTCCCCAGGAACGAAACTCAGGGTGTCCCTGCCGCTTTCGTCGATGCCCAGGAAGCGGGGCGCTCCCTGGAATCCGGCCGATTGCAGGAAATCCAGGAGACGGCGGACCCGCTGCGAAGCGTCGCTTGCAGGGCGCCGCACTGTATCGCCCACCCGGACGAGCCCCTCCGTCACGTCCCCGCCGAGTAGCGGAACGGCAGGTTCCGGCTGCCCGGGCTCGACGTACGGACGGGTATCTGTAGTCATCGTCCGATGCTGCCACGGCCGGGTCGCTGGCGCCAGCCGGTGTGGTCCGGGCAAGCGCGCCCGTCTCCAAGCGGTAGTGTCATCTGCGATGGAAGATCTGGGCGGCACCGTACTCACAGCGGCTGGAGCCTTTGCGGCGACAAACCTTGATGACCTCCTGGTCTTGTCCGTTCTCTTCTTGTCAGCCAGGACGCGGCCGGTGCCAAGACTCTGGAGAATTTGGGTCGGCCAATACATCGGCATCGGAATACTGACCGTGGTGGCGGCTGCGGCGGCAGTGGCGCTCACTCCCGTCCCGGTGGAGTGGGTGGGTTTCCTCGGTCTGGTGCCGCTTGTTTTGGGCTGTTACGCCTTGCTCAAGTTTGCCCGCCCGTCCGGCGATCCACCGAAGCCCCGGTCGCTGACGCTGCCTGTGGTTGTCGTCGTGACAGTAGCCAACGGTGGGGACAACATTTCGGTATACATTCCGCTGTTCCGCTCGCTGGGACCGGCTTCTTCGGTGGTGACGGGGCTGACTTTCGCGGTGATGGTGGCGGTGTGGTGCGCCGCCGGCTACTGGCTGACAGCGCATCCGACTGTAGCTGCGCTCTGCCGCCGGGCTGGAAACTGGGTTATTCCTATGGTGTATGTCGCGCTCGGGGCAACCATCATTGTCCGCTCCGGAGTCATTGCGCTGCTGTTCCAGCGCTGAACTACACGCAGCATGCAGGGTTCTCCCATTCGGAAGTGATATGACTGCGGGTGGGTTTCAACCGGAAGCGCGCAGGAGGATTGGCAGGGTATGTTCCGAAATTGGTTTGTTGTAGGCGCTCTGGTGCTGCTTTTCGGGGCAGCGGCTGTCTTGGGGTTCGCAGCGATCTTCCGGGCCAAGAGCGTGGCGGCCCGGATTGACGCGGCCGCAGCGGGGATATTGGCCGCAACTATCGCAGCCGTAGGGCTCGGATGGGCTCCGCTCGGTATAGTCCCACTGGGAGCAGCTGTTGGCCTTGCCTTCCTCGTGTTCGTCGTAAGGATCGTGTACAAAGGGTCGGGGCCGGGCGAGGCAGGGCGATGGTCGGCGATCTATGGCGCAGCGGTGGCGGCCCTTTCAGGCTGGGTGCTGCTCTCCGCGTCGAGTGGAGCTGGAACGGTGTCGGATCATCCAGGACACCAACTGGGCATCATCCTTGCTGACATCATGGGCGCGGTGCTCATGATATTCGCCGCCACGGGGTGGGTGTTGGGTACCTTCGCGATGCCGGCTGAGAGCAAATCGCACGCTGTGCCTCGATTGAAGGGAGTCCGCGAAGCGTTGATGGCTGCTGGACTTGCCGTCGCGTTGTTCGCGATCTCCTAAGCCCGATCTCCTTGAGCGCGGTGCCGCCCGGAACGACCGGGCGGTGGATTTAGAATGGAGCCATGATCGATATTTCGGTCGAGAAGGTAGCCCTTCTCCTGATCATTGCCGTTTTGGTCCTTGGACCGACCAAGCTTCCGGAGTATGCGAGGAAGCTGGGGCGGCTTATCCGCGAGCTGCGGCGCATGGCCTCCGGCGCGCAGGAAAAGCTCCGCCAGGAGCTCGGCCCGGAATTCGAGGACATCGATTGGCGCAAAATGGACCCACGCCAATACGATCCCCGCCGCATTATCCGCGAAGCCCTCCTGGAGGACGAGCCGCTTCCTGAGCCGGTCGTCCCAACACAGGTGCAGCCTCCTGCCCGCCCGGTTGTGCGTTTGGCGGCCGGGCAGAAGGCTCCTTTCGACGACGAGTCCACCTGATCCGTTAGTCGAGGCGCGGCGTGCGCGGGGGAGCGGTGCGGCGCTCGCCTGTTGCTTCGAAGGCCGCAGCCAGTGCCAGCAGTGCGGTGTCGTCGTACGAGCGGCCGGCGAACGTGAGCCCCACGGGCATGCCGATATCGCTCATGGTTCCCATCGGCACGGTGACCGTCGGAATCCCCAGATGCCGCGGCACGAGGTTGCCATTGGCCACCCACACGCCGTTGCGCCAGCCGAGATCGGCTGAGGATTCGTTGACGTCCATGTCGGCCGGTCCGACGTCGGCGGCGGCCGGGAAAATGACCGCATCCAGGGCGAGACCGTCCATCCATTCCTCGAGGTCCACCCGCCGGGTCTCTTCGAGTCCGCGCAGGCCTTCTTCGAGGGACGGGATGTCGGTGACGGAAGCAACCCTGTGCGCGCGGATATGCGCCGGGTAGTCGGCGAGGTCGTCGTCGAACCCGTCATAGCGGTCCGGGAGCGCGCCGTCGGGGTGCGGGAAGATCGTGGTGCCGTCGACGTCGGCCAGGCTGCTGAGTGCCGGATCCCCGTTGGCTGTGAGGAAGTCGTCCCAGGCCCAGGCCGAGAGATCGATGATTTCCCGCTGGAGGAACTCCGGGCTCACCATTCCGCGGGTGGCGATGGTGGGTGCGCCCGGGCGGTCGCCTTCGTAGTTGGAAACCGCGGGGAAGTCGACCAACACCACGTCCGCACCGGCGGCTTCGAGGTCGCGCCGGGCAGCCTCCCACAGTTCCATCACGGAATCGCGGGTCTGGATTCGTTGGCCGGTGGGTCCGCCGATACCAGGGGTTTCGCTGGTGCCGGCGTCGGGGTCCGCGTTGATGTACATGGCCGGCACCCCGAAGCGTTTGCCCTTCAGGGCCGAGCGCGCGCCGTCGACGTCGGATGGTGCCAGCGCCGGGTAGGAAGCAGGACGGACCTGGGACGCGGCCGGGATCTGGACCCATGGCTGCGCGCGCCAGAAGTCGCCGCGGGTTTCGGCGTCGTCGGCAACAATGACATCCAGTAGTTCCAGGAGGTCTGCCATGGACCGGGTGTGGGGCACCACGACGTCCATGGTGGGGACCAGCGGCCAGTTGCCGCGCACTGAGATGACCCCGCGCGAGGGTGTGTACGCGCACAAGGCATTGTTCGACGCCGGTGCGCGGCCGCTGGACCAGGTCTCCTCGCCCAGGCCGAAGGCTCCGAAGCTCGCCGCGGTAGCGGTTCCCGAGCCGTTCGAGGATCCGGAACCGAAGGCCGCGGTGAGGAAATCGCCGTTGTAGGGGCTCTCGGCGCGTCCATAGACTCCGCGTTGCATGCCGCCGTTGGCCATGGGTGGCATGTTGGTCAGGCCGATGAGCACGGCCCCGGCTGCGCGGAGGCGTTCGATGGTGAAGGCATCGCGTTGGGCGATGAGGTTTTCGAACGCGGGGGAGCCCGCGGCGGCGGTGAGCCCTTTGGCCAGGTAGCTGTCCTTGGCGGTGTAGGGAATGCCGTCGAGCGGCCCGAGGGCGGTGCCGCTTGCCCGGCGCTCGTCGGAGGCCCGGGCATCCGTGAGCGCTTCGGGGTTCATCACAACAAGCGCGTTCAGCGTGATGCCGCTGCGGTCGTAGGCTTCGATGCGGTCCAGATACGCCTGGGTGAGTTCTTCGCAGGTTACCTCGCCGGCCTCCAGTGCTGCCCGCAACTGCGCAATGGAGGCCTCGACGACGTCGAAGCGGCTCATCGTGCAGCCTGGCTGGTGAGTTTGGGCTGCTGTTGCGTGATGCAGTGGATTCCTCCGCCCCGGGCGAGGATTGGCCGGGCGTCCACGGTGACGACGCGGCGGCCCGGGTAGGCCTCCGCCAGGATTTCCGCGGCCAAGGCGTCGGCCCGCTCTTCGCCGTAGCCGCACGCGATCACGCCGCCGTTGACGACGAGGTGGTTGACGTAGCTCCAATCGACGAAGCCTTCCTCGTCGCGCAGGGTCTCAGGCGCGGGAAGCAGGGCGATCTCGAACGGCTTGCCTGCAGCGTCCTGCTGGGTTTCGAAGAACCGCTGGAGGGTGCGGCTGACCTCGAAGTCGGGGTGCTCGGGATTGGTCTGCGAGTGCAGCAGGACCCGGCCGGGAGAGGGAAGGGTGGCCACCATGTCGATGTGGCCGCGCGTGCCGAGGTCTTCGTAGTCACGCGTGAGGCCTCGCGGTACCCAGACGGTGTGAGTAGTGCCCAGCGTGCGTGATAGTTCCGCTTCGACGCGGGCCTTGTCTGCGTAAGGGTTTCGGCGTGGATCCAGCTGGACGGTTTCGGTGACGAGGACAGTGCCATCACCATCGACATGGATGGCGCCGCCTTCGTTGACGAGCAGCGAAGTGACCAGCTCCGCGCCGGACTCTTCGGCGACAAAGCGGGCCATGCCGGCGCTCTTCTCCCATTCGGACCAAGCCGGGGCGCCCCAGCCGTTGAAGATCCAGTCAACTGCGCCGAGCACGCCGGGACGCTCGTCGTCGACGACGAAGGTGGGCCCGACGTCGCGCATCCAGTATTCGTCGAGGGGAGCCTCAAGCTGTTCGATTCCGGCGCCGAGCATGCGGCTGGCCCGGTCCCGTTCGCTGGGGTCGACCACCATGGTGACGGGCTCGAACTCGGACACGGCATGCGCGACGGCGGTCCAGGCCGCGTACGCTTCTTCGGCCGAAGCAGCGTCGTCGCCCAAGGTCAGGCCAGTGCGGGGGAACGCCATCCAGGTGCGCTCGTGGGGTGCGGTTTCGGCTGGCATTCTCCAGGCCATGGAAGTCTCCTCTGTGTTGTGAGGTCGCAGCCGCGGGACCAGGGCGTCCTTGCCTTGGGTGCGGCTGGGTGTTTGCGATTCGGCGTGTTTGGAATTTCCGGTTTCTGAAATTCCCTGTTTCTGAAATATCTTATTGATCGCATGATCAATAAGAAGAAAACTACTTTAGACTGTTGTGTGATGTCAAGCACCATACAGAAACGCGCTGCCCGGAAGACGCCGGCCGAACGCGCGGCCGAAATAGCCGAGGCCGCCAAGGAAATAGCGCTTGAGCAGGGGCTTTCCGCCATCACGCTGCGAAACGTGGCAGCGCGGGTGGGGGTGGCCTCGGGGCTCGTCGCTCATTACCAGCCCAATGCGGAGGCCCTGGTGGCGGGCATCTTCTCGACCATCGTGGCGGCGGAGACTGAGGAAGTTGCTGGCCTTCTGGAGAAGCAGCCGAGTCCCTTGGAACAGCTCGGGATGCTCCTCGAAACGTTGATGGACGGCAGCCGACTCGATGTCACGGCCATCTGGGTAGAGGCGTGGACCCTCGGACGCCGGAACGAGGCGCTCGCAGCTTGCGTCCGTGAGCAGATGGATGCGTGGCAGGCAGTGGTGCAGCGCGTGGTCGAAGCGGGGATCGACGCCGGTGAGTTCGACACGTTCGATGCTCCGTCTGTTGCCTGGCAGATCCTGGGCATGGTGGACGGGCTGAATGCCCAGGCGCTGGTGCGCTGGGACGGCGTCAGCGACCGCGGTACGCATCTGGCCCGCGCTGTGGAAGGCATGGTAGGTGCGGCCCGCGGTTCGCTGCTGCCGGGCGGTGTCCAGCACATCGGGCGGATCTCAAGTTCGGATTCTTAGTTCCGCAGGTAGTGTTCCAGCCGCCCGAACTCCGGTTGGGAAAGCTCGCTCGCGACGGCGGCGGCACCCACCGCGCAGGCCGCCGCGAGGCTGCTTTCCTCATCCAGGCCCGACGCGAGTGCCAGCACGAGCGCCGCACAGAAGGCGTCACCGGCTCCAACGCTGTTGACGACGCTCGTCTTGGTCGCGGGCGCGTGGGCGGTCCTGACCCCTTGTGTGTACATTGACGCGCCGCCTGCGCCGTAGGTGACGGCCACGCGTTTGGCGTTCCCGAGCTCGGGGATGAGTCCGTACTCGGACTCGTTGACGATCACCAGGTCACACCGTTCCAGAAGCTCTGCCGGGAGTGCCTGCGCCGGGGCCGCGTTGAGGGCGAAGAACCCGGCAGTGCGGCGCGCGGCTTCCAGCACGGTGTCGACGGCGATCTCCAGCTGTGCCAGTACCGGTCCGCCATCGGAGAAATCGGCGCGATCCAGCGAAACCACGGCGTTGGCTCCAGGGGCCACGGCGATCTGGTTTTCGCCCTCGCTGTCTATCACGATCAACGCTGTGCCGGTTGGCGCGGAAACCTGCTCCACTGCCGAAATATCAACCCCTGCGCGGTCCAGGGCCTCCGTCAGAAGCCGACCATCCGGATCCGCGCCGACGGCGCCCACCATGCGGGCGGCCCCGGCCAGCCGCGCAGCAGCCGCGGCCTGGTTGCCTCCCTTTCCGCCGGGCTGACGGGTGAGGGTGCCGCCGCCGATGGTTTCACCAGGGGAGGGTAGGCGGTGGACGCGGCACGTGAGATCGACGTTGAGGCTGCCGACAACGGTGAGCGTGGTTGGGATAGGCATGAGCTGTCCTTCTGGTGGTGCTGGATTGCGGTGTTGGCTTTCCGGTCTAGTGCCAGAAGCCAAGGTGGACCTCTGTTGCCTCGGGAAGCGGAACCGGGCCCGTCACGCTGACGTTGCTGCCGCCGTGGGCAAGGACATCGCGGCAGGGGAGGTCAAGAGTGGGCACGCCGGACTGCTGGGTGACAATCGAGGCGAGGTCCTTCTCGGACAAGGCATAGACCACGCGTCCGATTCCAGCCCAGTAGATGGCGCCCGTGCACATGGCACACGGTTCGGTGCTCGTGTACAAGGTGCTGCCGGCCAACGCGGCGGCATCGAGCTTCTTGGCGCTCAGGCGGACCAGGTCGGTCTCGGCATGCCCGGTGGGATCGTGTTCCGTGTTGACGGTGTTCATGGCTTCCACCATGGTTCCGTCCGGAGCCAACAGGAGTGCGCCGAACGGGTGGTCGCCGCGATCCCGGGCTGACCGCGCGAGGGAAATGGCGCGGTTCAGCAACTCAAGGTCGGCCTGGCTGGGCTCGGCGGGTGAAGAAGCAGTGTCTTCGGAAGTGTTCATCAAAAGCCCTTCAGTTCGCCGCCAGCAGGGACAGGATCCGCTCCAGGAGATGCGCAGCGGCGTCGCCCTTGACGGACAGCACAACCCGGGAAGCCCGTTCCGGCGCCGGGCGCGCGCCGGAGGCTCCGCCGTCGAGCCGCTCACAGCGGGTCTTGCCATGGTCTGCACCCTTGCTCGTGTCCACGGAAATTGCGACGTACGGGGCGTCGTCGAGCTCGAGGGCACCCACGGCGATTGCCGCCGCCAGCGGATCGTGGAGGGCGGCACAATGCTCACCGAAAATCGTGTTGTAAAAGGCGAAGTACTGGACGAGCATGCCGGAGAGTGCGCTGGCCACCGGATGTCCGGCGGTCGCAAGGGCCGCACGGTGGGCCTCATCGAAGCGGTGGTTCATGGTGACGTCCAAGGGAACCATGATGACCGGCCAACCGGCCTCCATCACCACGGCGGCTGCCTCGGCGTCATTGAAGATGTTGGCCTCGGCGACAGGGCTGATATTGCCCGGCACAAACGCGGCTCCGCCCATGATCGTGACATCGCGGACGAGTGCCGGGAGCTTCGGGTCCAGTTGCAGTGCGAGGGCCAGATTGGTGAGCGGACCGACGGCGATGACGCGCAGTTCGCCCGGGTGCTCGTTGGCGAGCCGCACGAGCATCTCTGCGGCAGTCTCCGACTCCGACGTCAGTCCAGAGTCTTCCAAGGTGACCCCGCCGATGCCGTTCTCTCCGTGAACGTGCGGCGCCCCGCCGTCGAACGTGCCCATGAGGGGATCGTGGGCACCCACGGCAACCGGGATCCCGGCCCTGCCGGCAGCATGCAGCAGGTTCAAAGTGTTGACGGCCCCGACCGCGGCGCTGACGTTGCCGCTGACGGTTCCGATCCCGGCCAGCTCCACCTCAGGGCTCGCCAGGAGATACGCGATTGCCAGGGAATCGTCGATGCCGGTATCGCAATCGAGGTAGAACGGCTGCGGTGTAGTGGTGGTCATGGTGCTCCTTCGTGGGTTGGATGACTCGGCTTTGGGTGCGGATTTAGGCATGGGCGACGACGACGGCGGGCGCCGCCGCGGCGCTCGCAGCCACTGGGCGGAGGATCAGGGAAGCAGCAAATGCCGCGAGGGCGAAGCCGGCAGAGATCCACAGGGCAGTTTGGTAACCGGCGATGGTTCCGGCGGCGACGGCGGGTGCGACGACGGCGATTCCCACACTGGCTCCGATTCCAAAGCATGCTCCATTCAGGCCGGGCACGGAACCCGGCGCCGATTTGGGTGAATTCAGCACCGCGATGCCGCTGACGGTGCTCTGGAACTGGCCGAGATACAGGACTCCCATGATGATCAGCAAGGCGAAGACCATCCAACGGTCCGCGGCAAAGATTGCGACGGCAACCGCTGCCACGACGATCAGGCCGCTGCTGATCCGCAGGGCCTTGAACCAGCCGATGCGCTGCGCGAACCAGCCGGAGAACACCGCCGTGAGCACACCCACGAAGGCCGTCGGCGTCAGGTATAGGAGGGCTGACATGGAAGCGGACAGTCCGTATCCGGCTTTTGCGTCCTGGCTCAAGAGGATCACGGTGAAGTTCAACGCCGAGAAGATGCCCGCAAGCGTCAGCACCGTGCTCGCCAAAACCGGCCATACCCGTCGGGACCGCAATTGCTCGATGGCGATCAGCGGACGCTCAACCCGCCTTTCCACGGCGACGAACGCCAGCCCGGCAATCACTGCGCCGGCGAGATAGCCAAGGGTCCAGACGTCGCCCCATCCGGACGTGGAAGCCTGTCCGATCAGGTTGCTCAAGAGAACCAGGAACGTGCCCAGGGTGCCTGCGCCCCACCAGTCCATGCGTCCCTCACGTGTCCGGGCGGGCCTCTTCGGGACCACGACGGCGACTAAAACGATCGCCAGAACGCCCACGCCGAGGACCAGGACAAAGAGGAATTGCCAGCCGATGGTGTCGGTGATGAAACCGCCCAGGAAGCCGTCGAGCCCGCCGATGCCGCCGTTCACTGCCGAAATGATGCCGACGGAAATGCCGAAGAGGCGTTTGCTGAAGCGCTCGGACAGGAGCAGGAACGAAATGGTGAACGTGGCGCTCGTCGCACTTTGCAGGACCCGGCCGACGAGAAGGACGGTCAGGTTTGGTGCCAGCAAGCACAGGACCGTGCCGCACAACATCATGGAGAGGACGATCAGCAGGGTGCGGCGGCGTCCCAGGAAGTCGCTCCATCGGGAAAATGCCATGCCCAGGACCGCGCCGGTCAGGAAGAACAGGGACTGGACTTTGGCCACGTTTTCCGTGGATTCCTGGAAGTGAGCGGCCATGGCCGGCAGGGCCGCCGAGAACAGGCTGGCGTTGAGCTGGTAACTGAGGATGGAAAGGATCAGCGTGGAGATGAGGACGGGCACTCGGGCTGCTTTTCGCCGAAGGGGGAGCCCTGCGGTGCTGGTGGCTTGGGTTGTCATGGACAAACTTCCTTGTTTGAAACAAAACGGCTTCGGGGGTGGCTCGATGCAGGTGTGGCGCAGAGCACATGTTGGCTTATATGTGCATCATACACGCTTGTTATACAAGCTCGGAATACCTATCGCGTAAACTCTCAATATCAACGAAGGGAGCCATCTTGGACCGCAGTGCTGAGGCCGTTCTTTCGGAGCCCTTGGATGCCACCGCCAACATCCCGCTCCGCGTTGCCGTGTACTCGCGCATCATGAATGCGATCCGGGCGGGGCACTTCCCCGTTTCGTCGCTGTTGCCTTCGGAAACGGACCTGGGTTCGGCAATGAAGGTCAGCCGGACGGTGGTCCGTGAGGCTCTCATGCTCCTCGAGGAAGATGGATACGTGCGCTCCCGCCGGGGCATTGGCCGTTTTGTGGCCACCCGCCTGCCGCGGGTCGGCCTTGAACGGATCAGGCCCATGGAGGAGATCCTGGCCGAGGCCGGATCCGCTATCCAGGTCAGCCGTACACAGCATGTACTGCACCCGTCGTCGTCGGTGTTCACCGCGGAGCCCCTCGGAATCCGCGAAGAAGAGCCCTCTTGGTTCTTCGAGAGTGTCCTCAAACGGGACGGTTCACCTATTGCCTTGGTCCAGGAGCACGTCGCAAGCAAGGGGGGTCTCATTGATCGTTACCCCGAAGCGGCACGCGCCATTGTGGACGACGTCGGCGGAGGAGCCACGCTGCTGGCTAACTTGATCTCGGCAGTTGGCCCGGCTTTTGGGCCCGGCGAGACCGATATCGCCGCGGGCACCCCGGGTGTCGCGCGAGGCGAGCTGCTTGAGCTGGATGCCAAGGACCCTGTGCTGATCTTGACCCAGACCGTGGAGCACTCCGGCCAGATTGTCTACCTCGCTAAGACGCTGGTCAACACAGGGGTAGTCCAGATCGGAATCATCCAGGGAACCTGAGCGCAGCGTGATGCGCGGAAGGGGACCGCCGGTTGGCGGTCCCCTTCCCTGTGTGGAGCTTCGTGGCTCAGTTTGCCGGGCGCACGGCCCGTCCCGCGGCCGCGATCACCAGCTTCTCCGGAAGTAGCTTGACGGCCACCCGGGCAACAAAGGAGTTGAGCCGGCCATCCACAACGCTCGGCTTGTTCCCGCGGATCGCGGACATGGCGGTGTCCACAACCTGCTCCGGGGTCCGCATGGATCCAGCGGCTGCAGCTTCGCCGGCGATTTCAAAGAACGGCGTGTCCGTGGCCCCGGGGCAAACGGCGAGGACTTTCACGCCTGTGCCTTGTGTCTCGGCCCACAGAGCCTGGGTGAACGAGAGCACGAAGGCCTTTGTCGCGCCGTAGACGGCCATGTGGGGTATCGGCTGGAATGCGGCCGTACTCGCGATGTTGATGATGGCCCCCGAACCGCGCTCAACCATGCCGGCCAGGTATCGCGTGGTGGTACCGACCAAGGTGGAGCAGTTCAACTGGATCTGTTCGACGTAGCGATCGGCGTCTGCATGGAGAACTTGTCCGTGTGTTCCGAATCCAGCGTTGTTGACCAGGATGTCCACTTTGAGGCCCAACGACTCGGTGGCGAGGCGGAGTTCCTTCGCGGAGTCCGGCAGGCTCAAGTCCATTGCCAGGACAGTCACTTCGGTGCCGTGCTCGCGGAGTTCTCCCGCAAGCGCGTCAAGTTTGTCCTGGCTGCGGGCAACCAGTATCAAGCGTGCGCCCTCGGCAGCCAGCCTTCGGGCAAAGACCGAACCGATACCGGTGGACGCTCCGGTGATGAGGGCTGTTTTGGCTGAAATATTCATTTCTACTCCTAATAAACTGACTGTGCGGTTTGTTTTTTGGCCAAGTGTCGAAGTCTTTGGCTCGTGGGTTGTTGCGTTACTGGGTGGAGATGAACTGCTGTTCGAGGAGTTGCAACAGTAGCGTCGCGCGTCGCTCGAAGGCGTCGAGATCTTTGGGGTCAAGGGCGTCGGTGACCGACTTCAAGCCATCGAATGCGGCCACGACAACCGTTGCTGCGTCGTCGGGATCCCCTGGAAACGTCAAGACGCCGCTTGCCCGGCCCCGTTGAAGGATGCCGGCCACGAGGTCCACCCACGCGGCGAGGGGGGAGGTGCCTCCGGGGTGCTCCTTCGTGGAGGCCAGTTGATTGGCCAAGTGCACCACTCCCCACGCGGAAGAGTCGCTCAGGACTGTTCTGACCATGAACTCCCCGAGCTGGCGCAACTCCTCCAGCGGATTGTTCTTGCTGAGAATTTCCTCCTGCACGCGACGCAGCCAACGTGCCTTTTGCTCGTCGACGACGGCCTGGGCCAACGTTGCTTTCGAAGAGAAATGGAAGTAAATGGCTCCCTTCGTGAGCCCGACTTCGCGGATGATGTCGTCCATCCGGGTCTGCTCGAAACCCTTGCGCGCAAAAACGTCCGCGGCAACCCGAAGGATCTCATTCCGGGTGGCCGCGCCCTTGGGCGTACTGCCTGTGTCGCCAAACTCCATATCGCTAAACTACAAACCGACCAGTAGGTATGTCAATCCGGGCAGTTCACCGGCTTCGACAATCAGATGGGCACAGCTTGCCGATAGGATTTGCTCGTTTAATGGGGGGCGCAACAGCAGCGATCGCTGTTCTGGCAGATCCTGGGAGGAGTGGGGGACCCAATGCGCGATGAAGCGCTCTTCGAGGCTTCCGTCAAGCGGGAGCTCGTTCATAAGCGCTCGGTTTCGGAAGTCTTCTTGACTGACTTTGTTCAATCAAGTTCCAGGCGGTTCATTGCGGGAGCGCAATGGCCGCGATGGCACGTTTTTTATGGCTCGCCGGACGGTTCGCCGGATTCCGCGATCATGGCTGAGACGTTGAGGCAGGCAGTTATCTTCTTGTCCCATTTGTGCGGAGTGCCCTTGACCCACAAGTTCCTCATGCCGCACATGAGCATTTCGGTAGAAGCCGCGATCCTGGATCCCCTGGTACCCGCTCAGGTTGCTGTCGAACTTGACGTGAAGGATATGAAGCTCAGCGGAGGGCAGCTGTCGGCCCTGACTGTGGCTGCGCGGTTCGTTGTTGACGGCGCTCCCGTAGGGGAAGGGGTGGCGGCGGCCCGCATTGTGAATCCGGCGACGTATGAGCGAGTGCGTGGGGCGGTCCCTGCCGGGTTGCCCGCCGCCGGCGAAGACTTACTGGCGTGTGCCGACGTCGGGCATGCCACCCAGCGGAACGTGATGCTCGGGCAAAGTTCGCGCCCGTTCGTCTGGCCGTTGCGGGTTGATCCAACGCACCCCATTTTCTTTGACCATCCCCTTGACCACGTGCCGGGAATGCTATTGGTCGAGGCTGCGAGGCAGGCAGTGCGCGCAGCGTGTTCCCGCCCCGATGCCGATTTTGCCCTGTTTGAGGCGGAATTCATGAAGTTGGTCGAGTTCAGCTATCCCGTGGATGTTGCTGTGACGCAACTCGAATCACATAGCGCCCACGTGGTGATGAGGGTCCGCTTGCTGCACGAAGGAGAGACCCTGATGTCCTTGTTGGCTCGGGTCAAAACGCCGCGTTGATTCAGGGAGTCCCTGGGCCTGGAGGGTGAATCGGCACGATGGCCGGCATCATGAAACGCCACATGTCGTCAATCCGTTTGAGGACGTCGCGCCGTTCGGTCAGCACGTTGGACACCATCTGGACGCCCGTGAACGACGCAACTAAATACCGTGCGAAGTCTGCGGCATCAACGTCGGGCCGCACGTCGCCCTCCAGCTGGGCTTGGCGCGTCAGCATCTCCATGGTCGTGACCCAGTCCTGGTAGGGACCTTTGACGTCGCCATTGAACGCCGAAGCTTCAAATGTCAGCCGGATTCCAGCCCTGACGATTGGCTCGTCAAGTAGCTGTTGCCCGAATGTCCGGCACATGGCAATCATGGTCTCCAGCGCAGGCAGTCCGGCGGCGGCGATCTTCTCCCCGGCGACACGCACAATGTTGTGCTGTTCGGCGATAACTGCCAGCGCCAGGTCTTCCTTCGACTTGAAATGGAAATAGAGCGCGCCTTTAGTGACCGAAGCGCGGTCAGTGACGTCGCTTAGGCTTGCATTCCCGTAGCCGACCTCTTCAAAGATCGACGCTGCACCCTCGATGACTGCCGTTCGGGTGGCTTTGGCACGTTGTTGCATGATCCGCGTGGAGACCTCTCCGGTTTCTGCGTCCGGGATACTTGAGTACATGAAACTGACGGACCTGAAGATCGGTGGGGGGCATGTCAACATGCGTTGACCATGTGCCCCGGGTCCTGGTCCTGGGTTCGTCAGGTTTCATTGGAAGCCGGGTTGTAGCCTCACTCGCCGGATCCGGAGGGGCGCACGTTGTGGCACTCTCACGAAAACCGGTTGCAAGACTACGAAACAATAACGCTACCATTGCGACAGCCGACATTTCCGTACCGGGGAGCCTGATCCCCTTCTTGGCCGATACGGATGTTGTTGTCCATGCCGCATCCTATGTGGGCTCCGAGCCCCGTCTTGCCTATGAGATCAACGAGCTTGGCACCGGCAACGTCGTTGAGCAGTGCCGGCAAGCCGGAGTTGCCCGACTGATCCATGTCAGTACTTGCAGTGTTTACGGGAGCGGCCCTCACCGCGGCATCCTTGAATCCGAAGCCGGCTATCACCCGGCCTCGGTTGCCAGCGCCAGTCGCGCGATCGCCGAACAGCTGATTCTCGGCTACGGCGGCGAAGTTGTTCGTCCCAACCTCGTGTTCGGCGCGGGAGACCGCTGGTTTGTTCCGGGCGTGCTCAAACTGATGAAGGTGGCTGGAGGGTGGCCGGGTGATGGTTCGGCGCTGCTTTCGCTTATCGGTGTGGAGGCGCTGGGAAGGCTGCTTTCCGGGCTTGCGCTGGCGCCTGGACAACCCGGGCAGGCTTTCCATGCCGCATATCCGGAACCTGTTCGGGTGTCATTCCTCTTGCAGAACGTTGCCCGGATATTCGGTGCGGAGTACCCGAAGTTCCTGAGAGATGACGAACGTGCCGGCTCGGCCTTGCGCGCTGCAGGATTCAGCGGCCATCAGATTGACGTGGTGACGAAGGATCACTGGTATTCCTCTGAAGGTCTGTGGCGGATCTCCGGGCGCGAACCGGAATCGTTCAACAGTGCTCTTGGTGAATTTTCTTCTGCCTACCAAGTCCCCGGGAGTCCGATCGGTCATAAACCGGTTGAACGGTTTGTTTAATGGCTGCTCAGTCTCTACACTTCAATGCAGTGGCTCGTTGTGTTTTGCAGCAACAGCTGAAGGGCAGTAATGGGGGGAGGTGCGGCCGAGTGATCGACCGCACCTCATCTGTCCTACGCACCTCGTCCAACCGGGAGCCAACAGCGTTCGATTTCCTATCTCACATCCTTGTGGTTTAGTATTGACGAGTTGCTCCGGCGGGGATTGAAGTTCCCGCGGGCAAAGTTCGGGGGCTGTGGCGCAGCTGGTAGCGCACCTGCATGGCATGCAGGGGGTCAGGGGTTCGAGTCCCCTCAGCTCCACTCTGGAGGCCTTGCTTGAAACATGGATTTGGTTCGTGTTTCAAGCAAGGCCTCATTTTTTGGCTTGAAGTGCGTTCTGCTACTCGGGCTTGACTCCATATTCTGCTGCGCTGACAAACTCGATGGCCGAGTAGGTCTCGTCGCCTACAACCCATGCAGTGTGTCCCGGCGGGATGGTGTATGAATCGCCTTTGGAGATGCTGATCTTCTTGCCGTCGGTGGTCTCGACTTCCAGTGCACCGGCAATGCAGTAACCCACGTGGTTGAGCTTGCAGGAATCGGTTTGGACCACCGGTTTGATGCAATCCGTCCAACTCCAGCCTGGCTCGAAGCTGAGGCGGCCGATGGTGTAGTCACCGACAGTGACGTTTTCCACCAAGGTTTTCTCCGGGCGGCGGATTTCATCGGGGGAATTGTGCGACTTTACTTCAAGCTGAGTGACGAGGTTGACAGTCATGGTCTGCTCACAAGGGGAGTGGGAGCCTGGACTTTTCAGGTCCGCAACGTGGCTCGCCCTTCGCCGCGGACCCTGGTGTCTGAACTGCTTGCGGCGCGTGCCGTGGCCTTAGGCAGCGGTCAGACGGTCGATAACTTGCAATCTCTACCTTCCTCCGCCACCCCTATGTTGTCGAGGGTTCCCGAGGGGGGATAGATTGGTGCACCGTGACCTTGACCGAGCTGGATGCACACCTTGAGACGCTGTTCGGCACCCTCCGCCGCTTCCCCGACGTCGAGGCAGAAAACCTGCAGGCGCACGACGCCACCGATCGGCTCCTCCTCGAGACCGCGGCAGTGTACATCGTTAATCCGGAAACCCGCGTGGCGGTGATCGGTGACCGCTACGGAGCCCTGACGCTGGGCGCTTTGGCGGCCCTCGGCGTCGGGCACGTCCGGGTGACCCAAGACCTGTACGTCAGCAGGCTCGCGCTGCAACGGAACGCCGGCGGGTCCGGGCTGACCGGCCGCTTTGACGAGTTCGAGCTGGGTGCAGGGTTGCTCGACGGCGCCGAACTGGTGATCATGCAGTTGCCCAAAGCCCTGGCGGAACTGGAAGAAATCGTCGACGCCGTTGCGCGCTTTGCAGCGCCGGGAGCCGTCCTGCTCGCCGGAGGTCGCGTCAAGCACATGTCCCTTGGCATGAACGCCGTCCTTGAACGCAGCTTCGAGTCCGTGCAGCCGCAGCTTGCGCAGCGGAAGTCACGTGTCCTGCTTGCCAACGGTCCCAGGCGGCCGGATACCCCGGAACCCTTCCCGGTCTCGGAGCAGAACACCGAGCTGGGGATGACGGTCTGTGCCCACGGGGGTGCGTTTTCAGGCACGAAGCTGGATATTGGAACGCGCTTCCTCTTGGGCTTCCTGGACAGGATCCCGGAAGCACGCCACACGGTAGACCTTGGCTGCGGGACCGGGATCCTCGCCGCAATGTATGCCCGGAACCGTCCCAACGCCCGGGTTACCGCGACGGATCAATCGGCCGCAGCAGTCGCGTCCGCCAAGGCAACCGCGGCAGCCAACGGGCTGGCAGATCGAATCACGGTAGTCCAGGACGATGCCATGTCCACCTTCGAACCAGGCAGTGCCGACCTCATCCTGCTGAACCCGCCGTTCCACCTCGGCGCCAGCGTCCATGCCGGCGCGGCCACGAAGATGTTTGATGCCGCGGCACGGGTCCTGGCTTCCGGCGGTGAACTCTGGACTGTCTACAACAGCCACTTGCAGTACCGCGCGGCGCTTGAAAGGCTGATCGGTCCCACCACCGAAATCGGCCGGAACCCGAAATTCACCGTGACACGCAGCATAAGACGTTAAGGGTCAGCGCTCCGACAGCAGCTGCTCCACCCCGAAGCGCCCGACTCCAGCCATCCCGGGATTGTCATCCGAGAAACTGACCATCGCCGTCGCAAGGACCACCGCCCAGCCGCGGGCCCGGGCCCACGTAGCGGCATCCACGGCGGGTCCGAACGCCGCCATGAAACGGCGCCGCGCACCGCCGTCGAACATCAACCACGCGACGGCCAGATCGACGGCGGGATCCCCGGCCCCTAGGTCTCCGAAGTCGACGACGGCCGCGAGACGGCCGTCGGGGGTCAGGAAGACGTTCGCCGGGTGAAGATCTCCATGCAGCCACAGCCCGGGTCCGTCCCACAGCGGGGCCAGGCAAGCCTCGGACCAGAGCCGCCGCGACCGCACCGCCTGCGGTGACGTCCAGCTCGGCCTGCGGCATGAGTGCCATAATCCAGCGCCTCTCATCAGCAATATCCGGCTCCATTACGCCGGGGCAGCGTGTGGGCATACCGGGACAAGCACACGTGCCGTACGATGCAAATGCAACAGCATTATTCGAATGATTTTAGGGGAATCCGTGACTGAGATCCGCCAGCCGACTCCGAGGCGCGGAACCAATCTGCCCCGCATGGGGGACTTCAACCTGACCGTCATTCTCGACGCAATCAGGCGCTCGTCGGGCGGACTGAGCCGGGTGGAACTCGCCCAAATTGTCGGCCTTTCACCGCAGACTATTTCGAATATCTCCCGCCGCCTCCTGGATCAACGGCTCATTGTCGAAGCAGGCAAGGAAGGCAGTGGTCCGGGCAAGCCCCGCACCATCCTGCGCCTGAACCCTTCCGGAATGTACGCGCTTGGCGTCCACGTTGATCCCGCGGTCATCACCACGGTGGTCCTGGACCTGGTGGGTGACGTTGTGAAGCACTCCAGAATTCCCACACCGACCGGAAGCAATCCCCAGCGCGTCATCGCCGTCATAGCGGAGGAAATCAAGGCGCTGATCGAAGATTCCGGTGTTGATACGGGAAAGATCGCGGGACTTGGCGTCGCGGCGCCGGGACCCATAGACCTCGATGAGGGTACGGTCGTGGACCCGCCCCTCATGACGGGTTGGGACCGGGTTCACCTGAGGGACGCCCTCGCCGAGGCCACCGGGCTCGAGACCCTTGTCGACAAGGACGTCACCAGTGCGGCCGTCGCCGAAACCTGGGCGGGCGGAGCCAGCGGCACCGGAAGTTTCATCTTCATGTATATGGGTACCGGCATCGGTTGCGGCATCGTCTTGAACGATGAAGTTATCCGCGGAACATCCGGCAACGCCGGTGAAATCGGACACATCATTGTCGATCCGGACGGGCCCGAATGCGATTGCGGCCTGCGCGGATGCGTCAAGTCTTCCTGCATCCCGCAGGTCCTCGTGGCCGAAGCCGAAGAGCAAGGTGTCCTGAACGGTGGCCGCAAAGGCACCGAGGGCCCGGAAGTTCAGGAAGGTTTCGCCCGGCTTTGCGATGCCGCGGATGCAGGTGACGAACGCGCCATCGCGATCATCGACAAGTCGGCGGTGCTGGTTGCCCGCGCGGTTGCGGTGGTGACCAACACCCTCGACGTCGAACGCGTCGTCTTTGGCGGCCCGTTCTGGGGCCGCATGTCCGAACATTACCTGGACCGCATTCCTCCCCTGCTCGCCGCCAACAGTGCCGCCAACAGCATCCACGGCATCGAGGTTGTCGGGACCGGAGTGGGCGAAGACGTCGGCGCCATCGGGGCGGCCTGCCTGGTACTCGAACACACGCTTGCGCCGCGCGCCCAGCGGCTCCTGCTGGAAGGCTGAGGCCTTCACCACGTCCTGCGTCGCAGGGCTGCATTTATCAAATATTGGCAACAGGCTGGGCCAGCTGAAGTGTGGGGGCTGCAGCCGCTTGAAGATCGGAGCGTCATGCGTCGCCCAGTCCGGATCGGAGCAGCACTGCTCGGCGTTGTAGGCCTTTTGGCCTCTGCCGCCTGTTCCGCCCAACCGCAAGCTGTCAGCAAACAAACCATCAAGATCGTCTATCAAAAGACGGACTCCTTCACCGCCCTGGACAAGGTCTTCCAGGACGCCAAGCAGGAATTCGAAGCAGCAAACGCGGGCGTCACTGTGGACTTGGAGCCCATCCAAGCCAACGACGACGACTATGGGACCAAGCTCGCGCTGGCCCAGCGTTCCCCGGACACCGCTCCGGACGTCTTCTACGAGGACACTTTCAAGGTCCGCTCGGATGTCGACGCCGGATACTTGCTCAAACTCGACTCGCAACTGGCGTCGTGGGACGAGTGGTCCAAGTTCAACGAGGGCGCCAAGGCCGCGGGACGCGGTGACGACGGCAGCATCTATGCCGTCCCGCTCGGCACCGACACCAGGGCGATCTGGTACAACAAGACAGTCCTCCAGAAGGCCGGCATACCGTTGCCGTGGCAGCCGAAAACCTGGGATGACATCCTGGCTGCGGCCCGCAAAATGAAGGCCGCGGATCCGAGCGTGATTCCCTTCAGCATGTACGCCGGAAAAGGAACCGGTGAGGGAACGGTCATGCAGAGCTTCTACGAACTGCTTTATGGAACGGGAAGCTCGCTGTACTCGGAAAGCGACAAGAAGTGGGTGGTGGGATCCAAAGGATTCACCGATTCACTCCAGTTCCTGAAGACCCTCTACGATGAGAAGCTTTCCGTGACCCCGGCGGACGCCCTCGATTCGAATGTGTGGAAGAAAGTCTTTGGACAGTGGCTGCCGCAAGGCAAAATGGGCGCCACCGTGGAGGGCTCCTACGCGCCGTCGTTCTGGCAGAAGGGCGGTTCCTACGAATGGGCCGGCTATGCGCAGGATATGGGAGTAGCCAAGTTCCCCACCCAATTTGGACAGGATCCCGGTGGCGTGAGCATGTCCGGTGGCTGGACGCTCGCCGTTGGGGCGAAGACCAAGAGCGCGGACCTGGCCTTCAAGTTCCTGACCACTGCCGTGAACAAAAAGAACGCCTTGGCCTTCGACGTCAACAATTCCCAGATCGCCGTCCGCACCGATGTCGCTTCCGATCCCGGTTACCAAGCGGCCAACCCGTTCGTGAAGGATGTTTCCAATCTGGTGGGGGTCACGCACTATCGCCCGGCGACCGCCGACTATCCCAAGATTTCCCTCGCGGTCCAACAAGCCACTGAGGCCGTCATCGCCGGCAAACAAAGCCCGGCGGAGGCGGCGGCCGAATACGACGCTTCGGTCAAGAAACTCGTCGGCGACACCAAGGTCATGCAGAAATGACGCATGGCAGTCCCTGATTCCCTCAGCCGCGGTTCCCTGCGACGCAGATCCCCAATCCAAAGGTCACTACGTCGCAGGCTCCGTTTGTTGCCGGTAGTGCCGTCAATCCTGCTGCTGGCCCTCTTCATGTTGGCACCTGTGGCGTGGTCCTTCTACGCCTCGTTCACCAACGCCGCATTGTCAGGCAAGGCGGCCCTGAACCCTCAATGGGTCGGGCTGGACAACTACGCCAGGATGCTGACGGATTCCGTCTTCCCGCTCTCGGCATGGCTGACGGTAGTCTTCGTGGCCGTGTCTGCGATCCTCGGACAGAACGCCCTGGGCCTGGTCATCGCCCTGTTGATGACCAGATCCGGGGGAGCGACGGCGTCGCTGGTGGGCACGGTGGTGGTCGCTTCGTGGATACTGCCGGAGATCGTGGCGGCCTTCGCGGCCTACGCGTACTTCAGCCAGGACGGTACGCTCAACCAGCTCTTGGGAATGTTCGGTGTCCAGGGCACCAACTGGCTGTATGCCTTTCCGATGGCCGCCATCATCCTGGCCAATGTCTGGCGCGGCACCGCGTTCTCGATGCTGGTCTACAGGGCGGCGCTCTCCCAGGTCCCGCGCGACGTCTCCGAAGCCGCCCTCATGGACGGCGCAAGGGGTTGGCAACGTCTGGCCTTCATCACCCTTCCGATCATCCGCGGTAGCATCGCCACCAACCTCATGCTGATCACCCTCCAAACGCTCGCGGTATTCACCCTCATCTGGGTGATGACGGCCGGCGGTCCCTCCAACGCGAGCACTACTTTGCCCGTGCTGGCGTACCAGGAAGCCTTCAAGCTCGGGGACATCGGTTACGGCACCGCGATCGCTTCTGTATTGATCCTGATCGGCGTGGTTTTCGGTGCTGTGTACGTCAGGTTGATCCGCGGGGCGAAACCGTGACTTCCCTGCGCCGTGCGCCGCTGCTCGCAGGGAAGCGTCCGACGGCGGAGGCCGGGGGACGGCCGCGTGTCCGGTTGGCTGCCAATGCAGCTTTGGCCGTGATCGGGCTGTGCTTTGTGCTGCCCCTTGCGTGGCTGCTTCTTGCATCCGTTGATCCGCACGCCGGCTACGAGACGCGGTGGCCGCAATCGCCGTCGTTCGCCAATTTTGCAGCCGTACTGACGCCAGGGCTGCTTTTCCAGCCACTCACGAACAGCTTCCTGCTCTCTGCCGGAACCGCAGTCGTGAACCTGGCAGTCGCCGTGCTCGCTGCCTATCCGCTGTCCCGCTACCAATCGCGATTCAACAAGCCGTTCCTGTACGCGATCCTGTTCGGCACATCGCTCCCGGTCACGGCGATCATGGTGCCGGTCTATGGCCTGTTCGTGCAGTTGCAATTGCTGGACTCGATGCCGGCAACCATCTTCTTCATGGCAACCACCACGTTGCCCATGGCCATTTGGATGACGAAGAACTTCATGGACTCCGTGCCGCTTGAGCTGGAGGAAGCTGCTTGGATGGACGGTGCCTCGGGGCTGGCCACGCTCCGGAGAATCGTCGTGCCCCTGATGAGGCAAGGGCTGGGCGTGGTGTTCATCTTCGTCTTCATCCAGGCCTGGGGGAACTTCTTCGTCCCGTTCATCCTGTTGTTGTCTACCTCAAAGCAGCCGGCCGCGGTGTCCGTTTTCAGCTTCTTCGGCCAGCATGGAGCCATTGCCTACGGGGAACTCGCCGCGTTCTCCATTTTGTATTCAGTCCCGGTACTTATCCTCTACACCGTGGTCGCGAGAGGCTCCGGCAGCGCGTTCGCGCTGTCCGGCGCGATGAAGGGCTGATCAGCCGACAGCCAGGACTCAGCAGCCAGGACTCAGTCGATGTCCTCCACGATGGTGCCGTACGGGATGGAATCATCCAGGTGCGCTTGGTGGCCTGTAAGGCCGCGGTTGTAAAGTACGCGCACACCGTGGAGCTTGTCCGCGGCCGATTGCATCAAGATGGGGCGGACGGTTTGGATGAACCGCTCGTCCTTGCCGTCGAGGTATTCCTGATAACTGGCTGGAAGCTGGATCATGGCAAAAGAATAGTCCTGCAGGACCGTCATGGGGAGGGCTAGCAACGGGGTTCTCCGTGGCGTACTGTTTGTGACTTCAACCCCGACGGAAGCCAAAACGAACAATCTTCAGAAATCAGGCGAAACGTAGCGTAAAAGTGCGTCTTAATTCGGTGGAGGATTTGTGGCGCCCGGAGCCCCGATCTAGAGTCGTATTCAAGTTACCGCGGTAACGTGTCAGCGATCCTCCGCCGGATCTGCCTCTTGAAGGCAGGCAGGAGGGTGTGGGTGCCCCCATGTGGGCCTGACATTTGCACACGGACAACTTCATTCCAGGCGTAACAGTCGCGGCTGCGCCCTGCTGGAGTTCGTTGCGTGTATCCCCAACTCAATTCACCGATTCTGCAGTCCAAGGACCTGGCTTTCACGTCCGCGAATGCAGGCCCGCTGACACACAGCCAAGGACGCAAATGTCACCACCAAGCCTCATCGACACCCATCCGAACTTGACCGGCGCCGCTCCTGTTGCCCTGTCCTACGAACTTTTCCCGCCCCGCTCTCCGGCCGCTGCCGAGTCCCTCTGGACGACCATCGGCGAGCTTGAAGCCACGGACCCCGACTTCGTCTCCGTCACCTACGGTGCCAGCGGCTCCAACCGGGACACCGCCGTCGAGCTCATCAACCGTCTGCTGCTCGAAACGACCCTGCGGCCACTGGCCCACCTGACCTGCGTCGGAAACACCCCGCAGGAACTGGCCGAGATCATCGGCGAACTCCTGGACAACGGCGTGCGCGGCATCCTTGCGCTGCGCGGCGACCTCCCCAAGGACAGCGGCCAGCCGGTCAACGGTTCGCTGCGCTACGCCCAGGACCTGATCGAACTGATCCGCCGCGTGGAACAGCGACGTTCAGCTCTCCTGTGCGCAGGCAAGATCGCAGTTGGCGTGGCCGCCTATCCCACCCGCCACCCTGAGTCCCCGAGCGTGGAGCACGACGTCGAGGTGCTGCTCGCGAAGCAGCGCTCGGGCGCCGACTTCGCCATCACACAGGTCTTCTTCCATACTGAGCAATATGCGAACCTGATCTCCCGTGCCCGACGTGCGGGAGTCACGATCCCGATCATTCCGGGCGTCATGCCGTTGACCAGCCTTCGCCGGCTCAAGCGCCTCGGCGAGCTCACCGGCGTCGAGCCTGCACCGGAGCTGATCGAACGCCTTGCTGCTGCGGACAACGACGCCGAACGACGCAAGATCGGAGTCCGCGCCACTGTGGACCTGGCCAACGCCGCCCTCCAGGCCGGTGCTCCGGGCATCCACCTGTACACCTTCAACGAGCACGCCTGCGCCCTGGACGTGCTGGACAAGCTTGCCTTGCCCCGGCCGGCCCGGCCTGCCAGCAGGCTCAGCGCCATCGCCCGCCGCCAAGAACTCGTCAGCTGATCAGCCATCGCTGCTCCGCAAACCCCTAGACACATCGATTTGCACCTACTGCCCCAAGGAAATCCCATGACTGAACAGAACATCACTGAGAAGACCAACGCAGCGTTCCCCGCTGCATCCCTGCTCGGCTACCCGCGCATCGGCCGCCGTCGCGAACTCAAGAAGGCCGTCGAAGCCTACTGGGCCGGCAAGATCGACGCCGCCGCCCTTGACGCCGCCGCCAAGGCCATCCAGCTGACCACCGCGAAGCGGCTCCAGGAACTCGGCCTCAACGAAGCCGCCGCCGTTCCGGGCACCTTCTCCTTCTACGACCAGGTACTCGACGCCACCGCACACCTGGGCGCCGTCCCGGCCCGCTTCGGCCAGCTGCTCGACGCCGAAGGCCAGCTCGACATTGATGGCTACTTCACGCTGGCCCGCGGCAACAAGGAACAGCAGCCGCTGGAAATGACCAAGTGGTTCGACACCAACTACCACTACCTCGTTCCGGAAATCGGCCCGGAGACCGACTTCAAGCTCGCCTCCAACCGCATCGTCGAGGAATTCGAGTTCGCCCTGGCCAACGGCATCGAGACCCGACCGTACATCGTCGGCCCGGTCACCTACCTGCTGCTTTCCAAGGCTTCCGACGACGCCCCTGCGGGCTTCGCGCCGCTGTCCCGCCTCGAGGACATCCTCCCGGTCTATGTTGAACTTCTCGGCAAGCTTGCCGCTGCAGGCGCCAGCTGGATCCAGCTGGACGAGCCCGCACTCGTTGTCGACCAGGACACCCCGGCCGCGGAAATCCAGGCTGCCACTGCCCGTGCGTACGAGGTCCTTTCCGGTGCGGCAGCGCGCCCTCAGCTCTTCGTCTCCACCCCGTATGGTTCCCTCGACGGCCAGCTCGGCACCCTTGCCGCGACCAACATTGACGCCTTGCACATCGACGTCTTCAAGGGCGCGGTACCGTCCGCAGCAGCCCTGGCCGGCCTGGGCAACAAGACCCTCGTTGCCGGCGTCGTCGACGGCCACAACATCTGGCGCAACGACCTCGCCGTCTCGGCCGCCAAGCTGGACGAATTGAAGGCCGCAGCCGGCAAGCTTGCCGTCAGCACCTCCACCTCCACCCAGCACGTTCCGCACGACACTGCGGAGGAGACCCAGCTCTCGGAGCAGCTCCGCAGCTGGCTCGCATTCGCTGACCAGAAGGCCGTAGAGGTCAAGACCCTCGCGGATTACCTGGCCAACCCGGCTTCCGCGAAGGCCGCCATCGACGAAGCCTCCGCTGTGATCGCCTCCCGCGCCATCGCCGAAGGCGTCCAGCGCGCCGACGTCCGTGCCCGCACCGCTGCCCTCACCGAGGCCGACTTCAACCGCTCCGAGTACTCGGTCCGCGAAGCCGCCCAGGAAGCAGCGCTGCACTTGCCGCCGCTGCCCACCACCACCATCGGCTCCTTCCCCCAGACCTCGGAAATCCGCTCCGCCCGCGCCCGCAACAACAAGGGGGAGCTGAGCAACGAGCAGTACGAGCAGCTCATGAAGGACGAGATCAAGCGCGTCGTCGAGCTGCAGGAAGAGCTCGGCTACGATGTCCTGGTGCACGGCGAGCCCGAGCGCAACGACATGGTCCAGTACTTCGCCGAGAACCTCGAAGGGTTCGACGTGACGGTCCACGGCTGGGTCCAGTCCTACGGCTCCCGTTGCACCCGTCCTTCCATCCTCTGGGGCGATGTCACCCGCTCGGCTCCCATCACGGTTGCCTGGGCCGAATACGCGCAGTCCCTGACGAGCAAGCCGATGAAGGGCATGCTCACGGGTCCCGTCACCATCCTGGCCTGGTCATTCGTCCGCGACGACCAGCCGCTGGGCGAGACCGCCAACCAGGTCGGCCTGGCGCTGCGTGACGAAATCGCCGATCTCGAAGCTGCAGGCATCAAGGTCATCCAGGTGGACGAGCCCGCACTGCGCGAACTCCTGCCGCTGCGCAAGGCTGACCACGCCGCTTACCTGAAGTGGTCGGTTGACTCCTTCCGCCTGGCCACTGCCGGTGCCGGCGACGCAACCCAGATCCACACCCACCTCTGCTACTCGGAGTTCGGTGTGATCATTGACGCGATCGACGGCCTCGACGCCGACGTCACGTCCATCGAAGCAGCACGTTCACGCATGGAGGTTGTCCACGACCTCGAGGCGCACCACTTCGGCCGCGGCGTTGGTCCGGGCGTCTACGACATCCACTCGCCGCGTGTTCCGGGCGAGGCCGAAGTTACCGAGCTGCTGTCCACCGCCGTCAAGCACGTTCCGTCCCGCCAGCTCTGGGTCAACCCGGACTGTGGCCTGAAGACCCGCGGCTACGCCGAGACCGAAGAGTCCCTGCGCAACCTGGTCAAGGCCACCAAGACGGTCCGTGCCGGACTGCTCGAAGCAGCCAAGTAAAACCCCGGTAGTACAAACAGCTGCGGCCGGTCACCTCGAAAGGTGACCGGCCGCCGCGTTGTTTAATTCTTCAGGACTCCCAGAGGATCTCGTCGTCCACCACACCGTCCTCGTCCGCCGCGACTACCAGGAGCTCGTCGGTGAAGTGCGAGCCCAAGGTGAAATCCAGGACGAAATAGCGCTCCGGCTGGCCGGGGTAGATCGCAACATGACCTAGTTTGAGGGCCTTGAGGAAAACGTCCTTGGTGAGCTGCGTCTTGTCACGGACGCCGAACACCGCCTCCAGTTGCTCTTCCTTGAGCTGGTTGGAGTGGAAGTGGAGGAATTGCTGGGAGTTGGTGCCGTCCTGGTCCAGCTCCTCGGCGATCATGTCCCGGACCTGGTCCACCAACTCGGGGAGGTAGCCCAGGCGGTAGTCCACCTTGTGGAGTGCCTTCTCGTCGAAGTGGTCATGCGCCGTGACGTTCAGGTCCAGTTCGAGGGGATTTCCGGCGAGCTCGTGCGAAGCCACGTAACAGTGCTCCCGCCCGTGGTTGAGCTCGATCTCCCCAAAATGTTTGCTCGCTACCTTGCTCATGTCTTCAAGATAGTCCCAAACAAGCGGCGTGTTCCAGCATCCTGGAAGATTTCAAGGGCGCGGTTTGGGCGTTGACTTTTGAGTCGTTTTGGGCATCGTCGCGGCGCTGCCGGCCCGGACGGTTGCGGTGCTCCCGCGAAGCGTGTCGGCCAGCAATTCCGTGAAGAGCTGCACTTGCGCTGTGCGCTTCTCGTTGAGGAGCAGGGCGAACACGTTGCGCGCGAGCCGGATGTCCGGAACATCGAGAACCACGACGCCGGGCGGCCGATGCCGCAGCGCGAGTTCCGGCACCAGGGCGGCGCCGAGCCCCGCGGCCGCCATCTCAAGGCTGGCGTGGAAGTCATCGCTGTAGGCCACGACGCGCGGATGCAGATTGCAACTGGCAAACAGGCGTTCAATCACGACGGCGTCGCTGGTGCCCGGATGGTGCATGATCCAAGGCATGTCCGAGAGTTGCGCGGCCTGCATTTCGGCGTCCTCCCGGATACCCCAGGACGCGGGGAGCACCACCCGGAAGTCGTCGTCGCCGATCCATTGCCGGTCCAAGGTGTGGGGCCACGCGAGCCCGGACTGGCCCACTTGGTACACCAGGGCGAGGTCCAGTTCGCCGCCTGCGCGCAGCCCTTGGATGGTCTGGGAGGGTTCGGCCACCCACACGCGCAGTTCTATGCCCAGCTTCTTCCAGCGCGGGTTCCGCAGGATGTCCGGGAGGATGTAGGTTGCCAGGCTCGGGAAGATGCCAAGCCGCAGCTCCTGGACGGGGGAGTCCGTGCTCCGCGAGGCAGCCGCCAGCAGGGTCTCGACGTCGGTGAGCACCTTGGAGGCATGGCGCACCATGGTGAGGGCGGCCTCGGTGGGAACCACGCTGCGTGCGGAACGCTGGAAGAGTTCGACGCCGGTGTCCCGTTCCAGCGCTGCCATCTGTTGGGATACGGCTGAGGCGGTGTAGCCGAGCCGCCCGGCGGCTGCCGCGAAGGAACCGAGCCGCGTGACTTCAAGCAGCGTCCGCAGGTGGAGAAGGTTGACCATCAGTGATCCTTAGGCTCGGTGCCGGCCGAAATCCGTGCCTAGCCAGCATAGCCGTGTGAATTCGGTCTCCGCTGTTGCTGTTGCTGGGTCGGGCAGCGTCGGCCTGGTGCCGGGAAGTGTGGCGGGCGACTCACGAAACGGTGTTTGCAGGATGCCGCGACACGCCGGGATCCAAGCGACACGCTGACGATTAAATGTGGCTAAGTAGTCCACAGGGTGTGGATTACGTCCCCGGATTTGGCGGATTCCCGGACATTTTTACCCCCTCGGCCTGTGGACTACCGGTGCGTAAAATGACATACTTGTAATACATCATCTTGGGGTTCCGCTGAGGCGCTTGCACTACATGTAGTATCGATTTACGGATTGAGCGGGAAACCAGCACAAGACATGAATGCAAGACGTGAATAGATAGTTTGGCCGCCTAGGCGGTCAGCGGGCCAGCATCGGAGACGGAATCAGTTCCGGTCGGGGCCTGCCAAACGAAGAGCAAAGACTTCAACAAAGGGGACAGGGACCATGACTGTTACGGTTTACACGAAGCCGGCCTGTGTTCAGTGCAACGCAACCTACCGTGCACTCGACAAGAAGGGCATCGCCTACCAGAGCGTTGACATCTCACAAGATGCCGAGGCCCTTGAGCGCCTGAAGGCCCTTGGATACATGCAGGCCCCCGTCGTGGTGACCGAGCAGGACCACTGGTCAGGATTCCGGCCGGACAAGATCGAAGAACTGGCACTGGCTGCCGCTTCGGTGGCCTAGTCTTTCAGGGACCTGGCTCCTCAGGACTCCGCCACATCAAAAAGTATTCCAATGTAGTCGAGGTGACTCCCATGGCAGCGCTGGCAACAGCACCTGCTCAAGCAATGGCTGAAGCTATCAGCACGCGGAGTCACCTCATCTACTTTTCCTCCACATCTGAGAACACCAAGCGCTTCGTCCAGAAGCTCGGCGTCGACGCGGCACGCATCCCGCTCCATGCCAAGGACGCGCCGCTGCTCGCACTGGAACCCTTCGTCCTTGTGTTGCCCACGTATGGCGGCACGGATGGCGACGGATCGGTGCCCAAGCAAGTCATCAGGTTTCTGAACAAACCGCAGAACAGGGAACTGATCCGCGGCGTCATCGGAGCAGGAAACACCAACTTCGCGGAAAACTACTGCATGGCGGGAGACATCATCGCCACCAAATGCCGGGTTCCGCTTCTTTATCGATTCGAACTCATGGGGACTCCGGAAGATGTTGACCGGGTCAATCAAGGATTGGAAAAGTTTTGGACACGACTGTCGCAGATACAGAAGTAACCAAGGGCGCTATGGACACCGCCAAGGTCAAGAAGCCGTTGCCGGAGGCATACAAGGGCCTTGGCTACCATGAGCTCAACGCCATGTTGAACCTCTATGGTCCGAACGGGGAAATCCAGTTCGACGCCGACCGCGAGGCCGCGCACCAGTACTTCCTGCAGCACGTGAACAACAACACCGTTTTCTTCCATGACCTGGAAGAGAAGCTGGACTACCTGGTCAAGAACCAGTACTACGAGCGGGAGACCCTCGATCAGTACACGATGAACTTCATCCGTGACCTGTTCAACCGCGCCTACAAGAAGAAGTTCCGCTTCGAGACCTTCCTCGGCGCCTTCAAGTTCTACACCTCCTACACGCTCAAGACCTTCGACGGCAAGCGTTTCCTGGAGCGCTACGAAGACCGCGTCTGCATGGTTGCCTTGCACCTTGCCCGCGGCAACGAAGAACTGGCCAGCCGCCTCGTCGACGAAATCATCGACGGCCGCTTCCAGCCCGCCACGCCCACGTTCCTCAACGCCGGCAAGGCCCAGCGCGGTGAGTTGGTCTCCTGCTTCCTGTTGCGTATCGAAGACAACATGGAGTCGATCGCCCGCGGCATCAACTCCGCGCTGCAGTTGTCCAAGCGCGGCGGTGGCGTGGCCCTCTCGCTGACCAACATCCGTGAGCACGGCGCCCCGATCAAGCAGATCGAGAACCAGTCCTCCGGCGTCATCCCTGTCATGAAGCTCCTCGAAGACAGCTTCTCCTACGCCAACCAGCTCGGTGCCCGCCAGGGTGCGGGTGCCGTGTACCTGCACGCCCACCACCCGGACATCTACCGCTTCCTGGACACCAAGCGTGAAAACGCCGACGAGAAGATCCGCATCAAGACGCTGTCCCTCGGGGTCGTGGTTCCGGACATCACGTTCGAGCTGGCCAAGAAGAACGAGGACATGTACCTCTTCTCCCCGTACGACGTCGAACGCGTCTACGGCGTCCCGTTCTCCGACATCTCGGTCACCGAGAAGTACTACGAGATGGTGGACGACTCCCGGATCAAGAAGACCAAGATCAGCGCCCGCGAGTTCTTCCAGACCCTCGCGGAGATCCAGTTCGAGTCCGGCTACCCGTACATCATGTTCGAGGACACGGTGAACCGGGCCAACCCGATCGCGGGCAAGATCACCATGAGCAACTTGTGCTCGGAGATCCTGCAGGTTTCCACGCCGTCGATCTACGCTGAGGACCTCAGCTACGAGACGGTCGGCAAGGACATCTCCTGCAACCTTGGTTCGATGAACATCGCCAAGACCATGGATTCCCCGGACTTCGGCCTGTCGATCGAGACGTCCATCCGTGCCCTCAGCGCGGTGTCGGACATGTCCTACATCAACTCGGTGCCGTCCATCGCACAGGGCAACGCCCAGAGCCACGCGATCGGCCTCGGCCAGATGAACCTGCACGGCTACCTTGCCCGTGAGCACGTCCACTACGGTTCCGAAGAGGGCCTGGACTTCACCAACATCTACTTCTACACGGTGCTGTTCCACGCTCTCCGGGCCTCGAACAAGCTGGCCATCGAGACCGGTCAGCCCTTCGCCGGCTTCGAGAACTCCACGTACGCAAGCGGCGAGTTCTTCAATAAGTACACCGAGCAGGAATGGACCCCGGAAACCGAGCGCGTTAGCGAGCTCTTCGCCGGCATTCACATTCCGACGCAGGATGACTGGCGCGAGTTGAAGGCTTCCGTCATGGAGCACGGCATCTACAACCAGAACCTGCAGGCCGTACCGCCCACGGGTTCCATCAGCTACATCAACAACTCGACGTCGTCGATCCACCCGGTGGCCGCCAAGATCGAAATCCGCAAGGAAGGCAAGATCGGCCGCGTCTACTACCCGGCTCCCTACCTCGACAACGACAACCTGGAGTACTACCAGGACGCGTACGAGATCGGCTACGAAAAGATCATCGACACCTACGCCGCTGCCACACAGCACGTGGACCAGGGCCTGTCCCTGACGCTGTTCTTCAAGGACACCGCCACCACGCGTGACATCAACAAGGCGCAGATCTACGCATGGCGCAAGGGCATCAAGACCCTCTACTACATCCGCCTCCGCCAGCTTGCGCTGGAAGGGACCGAAGTAGAAGGCTGCGTTTCCTGCATGCTGTAACCGATAACGGTTGTTTATTTGCGGCAGCCGCCGCGCCTCAAAACTGAAGAGCACGACGCCGGGTGAGCGCCCGGCGTCGTACGCTTACCTTAAAGAACACATACGTTAAGGGGACGAAATGACCGAGAAGGTCAAGCTGCTTAGCCACGTCGAAGCGATCAACTGGAACCGCATCCAGGATGACAAGGACGTGGAGGTCTGGAACCGCCTGGTCAACAACTTCTGGCTGCCCGAAAAGGTGCCGCTGTCCAACGACGTCCAGTCCTGGCACACCCTGACGCCGGACGAGCAGCAGCTCACCATGCGCGTATTCACGGGCCTGACCCTGCTGGACACCATCCAGGGCACGGTGGGTGCCGTTTCGTTGATTCCGGATGCCATCACCCCGCACGAAGAGGCCGTGTACACCAACATCGCCTTCATGGAGTCGGTGCACGCGAAGTCGTATTCGTCGATTTTCTCGACCCTGTGCTCCACCAAGGAGATCGACGACGCCTTCCGCTGGTCCCTCGAGAACGAGAACCTGCAGAAGAAGGCGCAGATCGTCATGGACTACTACCAGGGCGACGATCCCCTGAAGCGCAAGGTCGCTTCCACGCTGCTGGAATCGTTCCTGTTCTACTCCGGGTTTTACCTTCCGATGTACTGGTCCTCCCGTGCCAAGCTCACGAACACGGCAGACCTCATCCGCTTGATCATCCGCGACGAAGCCGTGCACGGCTACTACATCGGCTACAAGTTCCAGAAGGGCCTGGAAAAGGTCTCCGAGGAAAAGCGCCAGGAAATCAAGGACTACACCTTCGAGCTGCTCTTCGAGCTCTACGAAAACGAAGTCCAGTACACGCACGACCTCTACGATGGCGTCGGCCTCGCCGAGGACGTCAAGAAGTTCCTGCACTACAACGCCAACAAGGCCCTCATGAACCTCGGCTACGAGGCCATGTTCCCGGCCTCCGTCACCGACGTGAACCCGGCCATTCTCTCGGCCCTGTCACCCAATGCTGACGAGAACCACGACTTCTTCTCGGGGTCGGGTTCGAGCTATGTGATTGGGAAGGCTGTCAATACTGAGGATGAGGACTGGGAGTTCTAGTTCTTCTTCTTCGTCGGTCGACTTAACAATCAACGAAGCTGCCCCTGCTGTGAATTGACAAGTTAGTTGGCATCTTGGACAAGTTAGTTGGCACAAGGACAAAGAACTTGGCATCAGTGACAAGTTAGTTGGCATCAAATGGCTTGTGGTTGGTTGCGCTGCTGCACGGGACTCGTGAAAGCAGTTCGGTTAAGGCCCTGACCTGATCTAAGCAATGGTCGGGTCAGGGCCTCCTGATTTTGGCAGTTTGAGTGGGACCGGTTCCGAGCGCAGTTACACACCGGCGCTGCTGCTCGTAGTGGGTGACCTGGCCCTTGCCATCGGTGGAGGTGATTAGCCGAGAAGCGTCGTCGTATACGTTCGTGGTCGCCCCGACCGGGACCACAGGCTGATGGTGGTGGGCGTGCCCAAAAAGTAGGTGTAGCTGGTGACGTTTCCGGTTCCGTCAGTGGACTTGCAGACTTGGCCCCTCTTCGCCCCACAGCTCGCTCCGGACGCGTCTCCCTTGCCTTGGTCGTTTAGCTTCTGCGTCCCCCGCCCCTTGGTGCCAGGCGAGGCGGTCTCCCGGAGTTGAAGACCGGACCACGGTCGGGACTAGTTTTGCCCATTCATGCGTCCTCTGGCGACGCTTTTCTGTTGCTCTCGAATCGCTGTCCAAGCAAGAGGAATCTCAACCGCAAGGAAAATCGTTGCAGGGATCAGCATGTCCGGCCACGGTCGGAATAAGGCAATGATGACGGTGGACATCGCTGTCATCGCGACGAACATGATACTCGAAACGATGGCAAACCGTTTCGCCTTGGGTAACAGGATGGTGTGGCAGCTCGGCATCTGAACCTTTTCCGTTCTGTTCGGGTGGCTTTTGCAGCCTTGATTCTCAGTAAATCGAAGGTCGTCGAATCGAGGCTGGCCCGGCCGGTTCTTCAAGAACGAGGATCAAAAATATCTCCAAGGAGGCGCTCTGCGTCCGAAATATCCTCGAGCCGCATGAGCGCCTCGCCTCGGAGGACTTTCGTCATGCGGTCATAGCCGATGCCTGTTAGCTGCGCGTAGCTGTGGATGCTCTGTCCCGTGTCCCTGAGTCTGGTGTTGATCCTTGCGGCAATCGAATGCTGCAGCCGGGCCGCGTCGATGCGTGATTTCTCCGGCTCCGTGGTGCCTTCGAGCCAAGCGATCGAGGTGGCTTTCCCAAATAGCCAGCGGTCTGACGGCGCGGCCATCTCGCGGGGCCGGAATCGGGGGTCGCTCATGGATCGATCCTACGCGCGACTCCGGCGCGAATACTCGGCGTGTCGACAAATAGAGCTATATATGTCTGATACATATAGATTATGTCTAAAAGACATGAAATTTTCGCTGCTTGAACGCAGGCGATTCGGCGGATGGGGCAGGGTTGAAAACACGAAATAAGGGAATGGCGGCAGATCCATACCGCAACCTCGTGAACGCGAACGACCAGGCCGTCATCGCGTGGATGGATGCCGCGGGGGAGGCTCGTACTTCCGTTGCGGACGCACGGTGCCTGAGGTCTGGGCTTGAATCTGCCCGGATGGTCCGCCGGCCGGTGAAGTATCAACACCGCCGCAATTACGAGGGCTACTACTGGTGTGCCGGCAGCGGCGAGAGCGTTTGGTATGAGTCAATGACCGAATACTCGGTGCTGATGGAGTTGGATCACACCCGGGACCTTGCCAAGGTCGCAGCCCAGCCGTTTTGCATCCTCTTCGCCGATGGGGCCAGGCACTACCCGGACTATTTTGCCCTCCATGCCTCTGGCCGTCAGGTGGTCTACGACGTCAGGCCCGAGGGCCGCGTTGACGAGAAGGCTGCGGTTCAGTTCGAAAAGACCCGCCGCGTCTGCGAGGAGGTCGGATGGGGTTACGAAGTCATGCACGGGGTCACGGGGGTGCAGCGACACAACCTTGAATGGCTGGCCGGCTACCGTCACCCCTATGTAGACCCCGGCGCCCGGGAACGGGCCCGGATCTTTGACGCGTCTACCGAACAAGTGCCGTTGGCGCAACTGGCTGTTGCCCTCGACCCGGTACTGCCGGTCCAGTCCCTTCCTGGGATCTACAACCTTCTGTGGAACCAGGAACTCACCTACGAGCCGTCGATACCCCTCGGATGGCACACCCTCATCGAAAGGAACAAACGTGGATAGTGTCCAGCTCGGAGACACCCTCAGGCTTGAGGACGGCGACTACATTCTCGAAAGTATCCAGGGAGCCAACCTCGGCCTCCGCAACACACAAACCGCGGAACGCATGTCCGTTCACATCAGTGCCCTTCCCGCCCTGCTGACCACGCCGCCGAAGTTCAGCTTCGAGGATCCCGGCCCACGGTCCCTGGAATGGGGCGATGCCAAGGAAATGGAGCGCGCAGCCAAGCTCGCGGCCCACCTGGAGGAAATGATGGATGGGACTCCCCTCAGCGGAGGGGAACGGCGCGATGAATACGACACAGGGAAGACGACCTGGACCAAACGGATTGACAGCAAGGTCCGGGAGTTGAATGCACTGGGAATCAAGTGTTCCCGGCGCACTCTCGCCCGATGGGCCAGCGACTACAAGGAACGCGGCCAGGCAGGCTTGGCGGACAAGCGGCAGGAGCGCAGGCAAGAGCCTTTGGGTCGTTTGGATGAGCGGGTCAAGGAGATCCTGATAAGCGTGATCGCGCGTGAGACGAACAGATCCACCGGTTCAGCGGACCGGTTGATCCGCACTCTGAAAGCAGAGGTGATCAAGTCCTATCCGGGTGAAGACATCCTGATCCCCTCGGATCGCACCCTGAGGCGCCACATCAACGCTTTGACCCGGGGCAAGTACACCACCGGGAACGCAACCAACCGGCGGACTGCCGCCAACGCGCCCAAGCGAATGTTCAGTCCCCGCCCGGCGATTGCCCCGGGACACGAGGTGCAGGTGGACTCCTCGCCATTCGACGTGATGGTCGTCACCGGCATCGACCAGGAGAGCGGAAAGCTGAAGGTCGGGCGGGCAAATCTTGTCATCATGCTGGACAAAGCGACACAAAGCATCATAGCCACCAGCGTGAGGCTTCAAGGGGTGAAAGGCGTGGACCTTGCCTTCATGCTCGCCCAGTGTCTTACCCCACGTCTGCTGCGGCCGCAGGGACTGGTTGCGTTCAATGAATACGAGCTGGCTGAGATGCCATGGGCGAAGTTTCTCTCCGTTGAGGAGGCCGCCAGGTTCGAGACAACGCGTCCCTTCATCAAGCCCCAGCGGATCATGAAGGATAACGGATCTGATTATGCTTCCGCGGTCTTCGAATCTGCGTGTACCCAGTTCGGGATCGATACGACAAGTGCGGCCATCCGCACGCCAACGGACAAACCGAACGTCGAGAGGGCCTTCCTCACGATCAAGACCAAGTTCGCCCAGCACCTTCCCGGGTACACCGGGGGCAGCACGGATAGGCGCGGAGAGCACCCCGAGAAGGAGGACTTGCTCGACGTCTTTACGCTGGCAGAATTGTTCGAACGGTGGGTGGCCATTGTCTGGCAAAACATGAAGCACGAATCCTTGCGCGACCCGCTGGTACCTTCGATCGTCCATTCACCGAATTCGATGTACCTGGCGATGTTCCCCATGACCGGATATGTGCCGCTGCCACTGAGGGCGGAGGACTACATTGCCCTGCTTCCGACAGAGCTTCGGACGATCCAGCTCGACGGGATTCAGATTGACTACCGCCGATACGATGCGCCAGAGCTCTACCCCTACAGACTGCAGGATTCCCCGGACACGAACCGCGACGGCAAGTGGACCGTCCACTACAACCCGCATGATCCCAGCGCCGTCTGGATCCGCGATCCGGAAGGAGACGGGTTCATCCAATGCGACTGGATGAACCGCGATGCATTCGCCAAGCCGTTCTCGGCCAGCATCCGCCGCGACGCCCGCGAAATCACCGCCGCCCAAGGGGTTTTGGGAGACGAAGCCAGCACCCAGGCGGCCATCGAACTGATCGGACAGACCAAGGCAGCGCGCCGGCGCCACGCCGCGGTCGAAGACCGTCAGGAAACCGCCCGCAACCTCGCATCCCTGTCCGGTGCGAAGCTACCTTTGCCCACCCAGCCTGTTGCTCTCGAAGCAGTCGCGAGCTACAGCATCGACGAAGAGGAATTCGAATTTGACGACCTGGAGATCTTCGACCCGATGAAGGGGCTGGGCAATTGATCTTCACCCATACGGATACTCCGTCGCTGGATCGCCACGAGGACTTGCGCGAACTCCTGGTCCGGCAGCCCGTCTGCCCGCACATGCCCACAATCGAGGGATACAGGGCGCAGGCGGAACAAGAGCGCCGGGTATTCAACACTCAGCGACTTGATTTCCTGGGGGGCGGCCTCACGGTTGCCACACCCCAGGTCAAGGCCCTCATCAAAAACGTCCGGTTGGCTATTTTGGGAAATCGAGGTCGCGCCTCGGGTCGTACCGGCGTCATGGTCTCGGGCCAGTCCACCGTCGGCAAGACCACGGCTTGTATAGCCCTGATGCGCAGCATTCATGCACTGTACGGTCTTCAGCATCCTGGCTCGAGCGGCCGGGGAGCCATCCCCGTGGCGTACGTCGAGGTGCCGGCTGGATCTTCGGCCAAGGCAATGATCGGAAGGTTTGCGCACTTCTACGGCCTGGAATTGCCGGCACGATACACGCTCGAACAGATGCTCCACGCGGTCGTCACCACCATGCGTTCGTGCCGCACGCAGCTGGTGGTGGTGGACGAACTGCAGAATCTGAGCCGGATCAGCCAGGGAAACGGTGAATCGGTCGACGTTCTCAAGAGCCTGTCCAATCAGGTCCCGGCGACATTTGTGTACTCCGGGATCGGTATCCACCGCGGTGGATTGCTCGCGGGGGAGCGGGGGAACCAAATCAGCCGGCGCTTCACGCTGCTGGAGATGCAGCGCTACGGACACGCGACGGCCGATGAAGTAAAGGCCTGGAATGGCATCGTGCGGGCGTTCTCCCAAGAACTGCCGCTTGTGGCCCATGACAGCAGGACATTTCTCAAGAATGCGGCCTGGCTTCACAAACGGAGCGGAGGAAATATCGGTACTCTTCAGCGGATACTCGTCGGGGGTGCCCAGCTGCTGATCGTGGATGGCGACCCTGGCCAGGAAACTCTGACGCGGGAGTACATGGAAGCGCTCCCCGTGGACATGGGCGCCGAACGCGCCGAAGGAAAACTGGATGACAGCCCGGCCCTGCGGCAGCTGGCAGGCTGATCATGGGACTCGACATGACCCGGGCCTTTCCCGTCAACATCCGCCCCTTCCACCTGGAAACACCTGACAGCTATGGCCGACGACTCACCCTGGCCAACGGCCTGCCAGCGGAGTCCCCAACCGCGGCAGCCCGGCACCTGGCCGCGGGGCCTGCTGCGCGGGCCATCAGGGAAGGACTTGCTCGGTGGTGCGAGGTCAAAGGCGGTCTCCGGGCAGGGCACTTCGAACGTCAAGCCCAACGCGGTGGAGACGGCCTCCCCGCGCGCACCATGTGCCGGCTTTGCGCTCGGGGTGAGACCGTTGAGCAGTTCGGTCATGACGAGTCCTACTGTTGCCTGCGGCATGGGTTGTGGACCGGGCCGGGGTCCGGTTTTCAGGATCAGGTGGAGGACCAGGTCCTGGCCGTTGACTTGCGCTATCGTCGCTTGCGCCAGGCCGGTCGCATGCCAACGGCTCTGGTGCGGGAGCTGGCCGTCCTGGTCAACAGGGACCATGGGGAGTCCGGACCCCAAACGAACTTCGGTCCTCGAGAGTACGGTGCGGTGGTTTCTCTGGCCAAGCTGGTAACAGATCGCTCTTTCCAACGTGATCTCCTCAGGCCGGTCCGGACCTTCGCGGAGGCCCGAGAGCTCCTCGAAACGGAGATCGCGGCTCGGGTGCCGGGCAGTGGGCTGATCCTCGTTGACGGCGTGTGGAGGCTTCTGCGCCCTGCGTTCCTCGCGGTGCGAGACAAGGTGCAGGGCTTGGACTGTCCAGTCCCGGCCATTTGCGGGATTCTCGGGTTCGATCCGCTCGGCGTCGTCGGCATGGAAGAGGTCCAACGCCCCTTGGAGCCTTTTGCCCGTTATCTTGACGTGCTCGGGACTTCCCTTGCCGACCGGTGGGCAAACGCGTGCGAGCTGACCCTGGTGGCAGGCCAGCAAAACCGGCCCCGTTCCGGGTCAAGACAGGGCGTCTGGGCCGCAACATTCATTTGCGCTCACGGCCACTGGAGCCGGCGCACCCTCAACACCGCCTACAGCGGCCTAAAGAAGGGCAGAGACGGATGCCCCTACTGCGCCGGGCTGCGGGCCCTCGCCGGATTCAATTCCATGGCCGAAACGCACCCTCGCCTGGCGGCCGGATGGCACCCGTCCCTGAACGGGACCACGACGCCTTCCGATGTCACCGGAGCCGGCAACTCAGCATCCTACTGGTGGGCCTGCCGGAAAGGGCACGAGTGGCAGGCCACCCCGAACAACCGGGCAAAAGGCAAAGGATGCCCCTACTGCTCGGGGCTTAGATGCATACCCGGCGTGAATACCTTGGATGTCACCCACCCGGACATTGCCGCGGAATGGAACCACAACCTGAATCCCGGCATCGCGCCCTCAAACATCACAGCAGGGAGCGGCATTATGGTCCATTGGGTCTGCAGCCATGGCCATGAATATGCGGCTACACCAGGATCCCGCACAGGTCTCGGAAGGGGGTGTCCCGTGTGTGCCAACCTGCGGGTCCTGGAAGGAGTGAACGACCTGGCGACCACCCACCGGCACATCGCCGCCGAATGGCATCCCGGCCTGAACGGACCGGCGACGCCCCGAGCCGTGGTCGCTGGATCCTCCAAGAAGTATTATTGGCGCTGCCCGGCCGGACACGACTACCTCTCCGCGGTGTACAGCAGAACGAACGGGAAGGGTTGTCCTGCCTGTGCGGGGCAACAGATCATTGCAGGATTCAACGACCTGCGCACAACCCACCCCGGTATCGCGGCGGAATGGGATCATGAGGCAAACGGGAGCCGAACCCCCGAAAGCGTTATCGCCGGAAGCGCACGACCCGTCCACTGGATCTGCGCGCTCGGCCACCACTACGCCAAGCCCATCAACAGACGGGCCGCAGGCGCAGGCTGCCAGTACTGCTCCAACAGGAAAGTCCTCCCGGGCTTCAACGATCTCGCGACCCGGCACCCTGACATCGCCCGGGACTGGCACTCCCAAAAGAACGGATCCCTGAAACCTGCAGACGTCATTCCCGGAAATACAGGTCGCTGGTGGAAATGCACCGAGGGTCACGAGCAATTCGGAACAGTTCCAAACAGGGTCAAAACACGTGGTTGCACCGCATGTCCTCTCGAATCCCGTCAGGGAACAGGAGGTCAGACAGGATGTGAATCGGGCACATTCCGGTTCAAGCCCCGAAGATCCGAAGCGGTTCGACTCTAAGCGGCCTTCCACCCGGCCAGACGAGCACGGCGTTGCCGTCCCGCGAGTTCTCCATATTCAGAACATCGACCCTCGTCGTGCCGCCATCGGGGCGCATGATTTCGTCAATGCGGCGTTGATGCCAATGCCCACTGAAAACATGTGCTGGCCGGGCGCAAGCCACAGCCTGGGCCAGCAGTTCCCGCGTGACGTTGGCAAGGGCAAGGATGTCTCCGGGCAAGCGCAGCCCGGACCTCAGCTGAACACCGGCAGGGACGTCGTGGGTGAGGAGGATGTCCACCGGGCCGCCGGCGATGAATTCGGCGACGTGTTCCGCGGTCAGGTCTTCGTTTGCCCACCAGTCTTTGCCTTCGGTGTGGTACCGGAAGTCGACACTGAACGCGCCTCCCAATCCACCGACCGTCAGGCCCTGCACGATGGTTCTTCCCGGTCTGGGAAGGTATCTGACGTTGGAGCGGAGGGTTGCGAGCCCGTCTGCCTTGATCGGCAGCTTTTCGAGCTCGGCCCAGTTGTCGTGGTTGCCTGCAATGAAGATCAGCTGGATGTTCGAGTCTTCCAGATAGTGGTTGAGCCGGGCTTCGAAGCGGCCCTTCATTTTGCCTGGCCAGAGGGCGCCGAAATCACCGACATGGAGGATGGTTTTCACCCCGTGCCGGGCGGCTGACCGGACCACGGTCCGGGCCCAGCCGAGGTTCCCATGCCAGTCACCGGCCACGACGATAGGAGCTGAATTCACTCCGTGAGCCTACTGCTTTGGCTTCGGTGCCGGCGGATCAATGCCCCCGGAGCCGCACAGGCGCGGTTCATCGCTTTCACCGCGGGTGTTAGTGCGTGCTTGGACCTCTAGCGTGAGGCCTGGACTTTGGCGGGCTCTGTTCGGCCGCGCCGACGCTGCATACCCAACGAGAATGCACCGGGGCTAGCGAGAGGATGCAAACCGATCCCTGCACAAGCACCACGACCAACGCGGTCCGGGCGCTCAACTTGGAAACGCCGTTAGAATCCAGCTATGAACGAGCATCCGATACGCAGTCACGCGTCAGATAGTTCCGGCACCGAAGCAACTCGACCAAAGGATCTCCTTGAAGGGTCTCCGCGGTCCGTTGAGCGAATCGACCAGGTGCTTTCCCTCGTCCGGCAGGAGTGGCTGGCGCACCCTGACGAGAGGTTCTGGCAGATGACAGCCAACCTCGCGGCGCGCATGGGCATCAGCGCGTACGCTCCCATGCTGGAGGACGACGAGTTTATCGAAATGCTCAACCAGCGCGGCGGCGAGATCGGAACTTCGACCGCCTGACAGGACCAGCGCGGCAGCTGCCCCTAGCCGTGGTTGGTGAGCCACGTTTTCATACCAAAGGCAGGGATCCACGGGATCTATCAGTGTGGCCGAATGAAGCAGACTATCTGGATCGCTTACAAACCCAGCCAGCTAAGGCTCGACGGCCCGGTTCAATGCAGCATCAGGGGAACTGAAACCGCGGGTAATTCCGCCAAGGGTAGCGGTGGCCAGGGTGGAGAGGTAGCCGTGCCGACGTCGGGCGGTGATGCGGGATTGGGGCTCGAAGGCTTGCTCAGGGCATCAGGCTCATGCGCGGAAAGTCCGTCACGCATGAGCCTGATGCCCTCGGCGCGCTGTTGGGACACTGCAGCGTGCGTGGAACCAAGTTCCTCGGCGAGCTCCCTGACGGTCTCCCGGCGAAGTAGATCTCCTCGACGACGTAGCGCATCTTTTCCGGCAGGGCCTCGACGGCGGCGCGGAGGCACCGTCCCACAACATCCTCGTCGCGGCGGAATGCCTGAACCAGTGCGGGTCGAAATCCAGGCCAGTCCGCTGCCGCAACCGCACAACCAGGTCATAAACAGCCCTATAGGACATCGCATGGCCGACCCGGCCGCCCCAGAGATTGACAAAGACATAGTCGTTGTCCAGATCGCCGTATTCAACATGCAGATAGTCCGAATACAGGCGCAACAGCTGCGCGCTGACCGGGATCGTCCGGTCTTGGCCCGGGCCCCGTTCTCATTGATGCGCGCAACAACCCTGACTTCGCAATCGGCCACCGCCAGGTCATCATGGCGCAGTCCCAGCACTTCGCCGATCCGCATTCCGGTGTCAAAAAGCACCGCAAACAACAGACGGTCCCTGTCTCTGAGTTGGTTTCTGCCAGTACGCAGACGGAGGCCTCCCCTGGGGGGCCCCGCCTGCGTACTGGAGTGTGTGGCTTCGGTTCGATTTCCGAAGGCGGCACTCTGGCTCCAGGAACGCTCGAGGGGGCGATCCGAACAGGTGCCATGTCTCATCGCCACCAAACGAGTCGACGCTCGGTTCAGGGGTTGGCATTCACGCAGGAAGACGCTTCCGGCGCTCGGTTTCGTATGAAGCCAGCGATTTCGTCCACGGTCTGTTCGCCTCGGTTGATACGACCGGCGGATGTCAGCAGGCCGTGAGCGTATCCGATGAGATGCTGATAGCGCACTTCTGTCCCGGCCCTTGCCATGGCCGCAGCAAAATTCGCGCCCTCGTCGGCTAGCGGATCGTTGTCAACGGTGATGATATAAGCCGGTGGAAGCCCGGCGGGCAGCTCCGCGAAGACGGGGCTCACATCGGGCAGCGTTCGGTCCGTTCCCTCCGGCAGATATGTTTCTGCAAACCACGCGATGGTGTCCGCGACTAACGGGAACCCTCTGGTGACGCGGCCGTAAGAGGGAGAGGACATGGTCAGATCCACCATGGGGTAGATGAGAACCTGGGCCGAGACCGGCAGGGGATCAAGATTTTCCGCGTTCTCGATGGCGAGGACCGCGGCGAGCTGGCCTCCTGCGCTGTCACCGACCAAGACGGCGTTGGTCACCTCCAGTCCGTGAACTTCGCGTGCTGAAAAGAGCCAACGCAGTGCGGCCCTGCTGTCTTCGATCGCCGCCGGATAGGGGTGTTCCGGGGCAAGCCGGTAATCAACAGCCACAACAGGAAGACCTGTGAGAGCGGCAAGTCTCCGGCACAGCCCGTCATGCGTCGAGAGACTCCCCATTACCCATCCGCCTCCGTGGAGAAACAAGACCACAGGAGTGGGACCCCGTAAGACCTGGGGTGCGTAGACTCGCACGCCGAAGTTGTCCACCGCGAAGTCGGAAACGGCTGACAGGGAATCACCTGTGAGGCCGTTTGCAGCACAACTGCGCTCGTACATCTCACGCACTTCGTTGACGGTGTAGGTGTGGAACGACCGTGAACCGGAGGCCCGGAAACCTTCCAGGACCCCTGCTGCGTCCGCGGCTACGGGCCTTCCGGTGAACGGATCGTGGCTGGTCACCTGATTTGACCGGTCTCGGCCAGCTGGACGTAGTCATCGAGCTGGAGATCCTGTGTGTGGGCCCGGTACTCGTTGACGGTCCCTGACCAGTTGTTGATGACTCGGCCGTCCTCGTTCTTGTACCAGGAGGAGCACTCGGACGAGAATGCCGAGTCTTCTAGCTCTTGCTGAACGTGGGCGTTGAAGCTGTTGAGCACGCTGCGGTCCACTTCCAGTATCCGAGTCTCGTCGCCCGCGATGTACTCGACAGCCTGCGAGATGTAGCGGTGCTGGGCCTCCAGCATGGACACCACGGAGTTGTGGTTGAGGTTGGTGTTCGGTCCGTAGACCAGGAACAGATTGGGGAAGTTGTCAACGGTGATGCCAAGGTACGCCTCGGGGGCATTTCCCCACCGCTCGTCGAGGCTGATCCCGTCGCGTCCTACGACGCGCATCGACCCCTGGAATGCGTGGCTCTTGAAGCCGGTGGCGAAGATGATGACGTCAAACTCGTGCTCGACGCCGTCTGCGGTCCGGATGCCTCGGGGCGTGAACTCGGTGATCTTCTCGGTCACGAGGTCCACGTTCTCGCGGGTCAGTGCGGGGTAGAAATCATCGCTGCGGAGGATGCGCTTGCAGCCGAAATCGTAGTCGGGGGTGAGCTTGGCGCGGAGTTCAGGGTCGGCAACCTGTGTTTCGAGGTGCTGTCGGGCTTGCTGGATGCCTTCCTCGGACGCGGCCGTGTGCCTGCGGGTACGTTCGAACCCGGCCTCACGGAACTCGTGGATCTCCCGGCGCTTCTGCCGGTAGATCTCAGGGTCCGCCAAGAACGCTGCAGTTTCCTCGTCGCTGAACACGTACTGGTCCCGGGGGAGTATGTAGTTGGCCGAGCGCTGGAACACCGTGAGGTTCGAAGCGAACTTGGCCACTTCGGGGACATACTGCACGGCGGTTGCCGCAGAGCCGATCGAGGCGACGCGCTTGCCGGTCAGGTCCAGGTCGTGGCGCCAGGTGGAGGAATGGAAGGCCTCGCCCCCGAAGGACTCGATGCCCGGGAAGGCCGGGATGTTCGGCTCATTCAACTGTCCCCAGGCTGCCACAAGGGAACGGGTCAGGAACTCGGAGCCATCGGCGGTGTGCACCGTCCACAGGAGGCGCTCCTGATCCCACTCGGTGGCTGTGATGTTCTGGCCGAAGCGGATGTGCTTTCCCAAGCCAAACTCCTCCACCATGGACCGCAGGTAGCCCTGCAGTTCCTGCTGGCCGGCGAACATCCGGGAGACCTTCAGGTTGAGGAAGTAGCTGTAGCAGTAGACCAGGGCTTGGGTGTCACAGGCGGCACCGGGGTAGGTGTTCTCCCGCCATACGCCGCCAACATCGTTGCCGCGCTCAAAGATCAGGAAGTTTTCGACTCCTTCCTGGACAAACTGGGCTCCCTGGCCCAGCCCGCCGAACCCGGCACCGATAACAATGGCACTATAAACATGGTCGTTCTTGGATGACATGATGTTCTCTCCTCAGAGGTGGAATGTCTTATGGGTTAGGAAAAGGTGATGATCTGGCGCAGAGCGTGGCCGCCGTCAAGGGTGTCCATCGCGAGGTTGATCTCCTCGAGCGGGATCGTGTTTGATACGAGACCCTCAACCGCCAGTTGCCCGGAGCGCCACAGGTCCTCGTAAATCGGGATGTCATGCGCCGGCACGGCTGAACCGAGGTAACTGCCAACGATGGAACGCGCCTCGGCAGTCAGGGCAAGAGGATCGATCGAGGCAGGTTGTCCAGGTGCGGGCAGCCCGACGGTTACGGTGATGCCCCCGGGCTTCGTGAGAGCGATCGCGGCTTCAAGTGCGCGGGGATGCCCGGCGGCTTCAATGACAGCGTCGAACTTCTCGCCGCGCTCCATGGCTGTCTCGGAAGTCATGGCATCAAGTGCCCCGAGCCGGAGCGCCGTTTCCAGCTTCGCGGGCATCGTATCGATTCCCACGACGTGCTCGACACCGACGGCTTTGGCAGTGATCAGTGCCGCCATGCCAACACCGCCGAGTCCGACGACGGCCACCCTGGAGGAGGGGCCAGGCTTCGCGACATTGAGGACGGCTCCGCCCCCGGTGAGGAGGGCGCATCCGAGCAATGCTGCAATGTGGGCCGGGACGTCTGAGCCCACGGGCACGACTGAACGACGGGAAACGACGGCATGGGTGGCAAAGGCGGAGACTCCCAGATGATGATTCACCGTCTGCCCGTCCCTGGAGAGCCTGCGCGTACCGCCAAGCAGCGTTCCTTCGGTGTTGGAAGCGCTGCCCTTCTCGCACGGCGTCCTGCCGTTGGAGCGACATCCGGCACACTGCCCGCAGCGGGGGAGGAACGTCATCACCACACGCTGGCCGAGCGAGATGTCATCGACACCTTCGCCCAACTCCTCCACGATCCCGGCGGCTTCGTGGCCGAGCAGCATCGGAACCGGGCGCGTCCGGTTTCCGTTGACGACCGAAAGATCGGAGTGGCACACTCCAGCGGCTTCAATGCGCACCAGCATCTCGCCGGGGCCCGGTCCTTCAAGCTCCACTTCGCCGACACGGATGGGCCGGGATTTCGTGTACGGGCGGGTCGCCCCAATGGCTTCGAGGACCGCACCGCGGATAGTCCTTGTACGGTTTGTTTCGGCTACGGCGTTTGTATCTTCGATCGTCACGATCGTCCTCTCAATGACGGGAGGAACGATGGAGTGCGGCCGGCACTTCGCAAGATGCGCTGTGCGGCTTCCACCGTTTCTCCGGGGACAGGTTGCTCATCCCGATGGAGGTTTTCCAACAAAGGACTGTCCATCGAGCGTAGGCATCCGCGCAACGTCCGTCATGATACGGAACGTCAAAAAGCGATGAATCCTTTGTGCGAACTGTCAAACTTAGGGAAAACGCCCGAAGCCCCGTCTCGGGCATGCTCAACCGGAAAGACGCACCCCCTCCTGAAGAATCGGCCGTGCTGAATACCACGAGGGGAGAACGCGCAAGCCCAAAAGGAGCAGGGCACCAGCGGTCAGCTCCCGCTGGAGCCTCGCGTTCGTCCCCTTAGCGCCAGCCACAGCTGGGCTGCCACATCCGGATCATCCAGGTCAGCACCGAGAAGATCGCTTGCTTGCCCGATCCTGTATCGGACCGAGTTCCTGTGGACACCGAGTTCCCGCCCCGCTGCCTCCCATTGGCCCCGGTGCGCAAGGTAGGCGCGGACGGTTTCAAGCAAGTTGCCCGGGTGTGCGCTAAGTTTGTCCACCCATTCATCGGTTGGCAGATCAAGCCCGTGACCAACCCGCACCAGCTGGCCGGTCGCGGCTGAAGTGGCCACCTCGGCAACCTGGGCCGCAATTTCGTGCAGTCGCCGCAAGGGCATGGGACCACCCCATGATCCCCGGACACCAGCGGGGAGCTTCGGCCTGGTGCCCGAAGCCGGTTGGAGTACGAACAGGGCATCTTGCCGTTCAAGCACCAGACCGTACTGATGCAATTGTGCTACCAGACCCTCAGCAGGAGGAAGTGCGACCAGGAATGCTGTCTCCGGCAGAGGATCGGACTCCATCTGCTTAGCCAAAAGGCGTGCGGCGTCATCGTGCCCTTCGAGGACGAGCGCGGCCAGCATGCCTTCCGCGCGACGGCGTTCCGCCGCCGCGTGCCGCTGACCCGCCGCCCTTGCGGCCAGGAGAGTTGAAGCAGTCAGGAACAGGTGTCGTTCTGCGGCCGCAAGCTGACCACTTCGACCCAGCGCGAGATAGCCGGAGGCGGCCGGGCCGCCGGAGACCGGATACAGTGCGGCGGTTCCGGATGCGAGCTGGATGTTTCCTGTGGCTCCTTGCCGGGCCGTCCGGAGGTTGGTCGATTCTCGAACGAGATCCGCAAGCAGGCCGGCTGGCAGTTCACCGCTCGTGGCGGCAGTACCGCCGCCCTCCGGCAGATACGCAACCCAAGTGCCCAGCGCACGGGAGAGCTCCCGGACGATTTCCGGTTCGGCATCGTCCTGGGCCGCGGCGCGCGTCAGAGCCACCTGCAGTCCCAGCAGCGCCGTCAGTTCTGCCTCCCCGCCTTGCCGGACAAGTTCCCAGTACGCTCGGGAAACGGCAAGAAAGGGTGATTCGCGGGGTACCGTCAGCAGTGGAAGGTTGGCCTCGGTGCACGCAGCTCGGAGTTCATCGGGCACCATGGCATGACCTGAGCCAAGACCAAGGCCCAGGGCTGCAACTCCACCGTCGACGAGGCGACGAACATAGTTTGTGCAGGCGTCGGCTCGGGAGGCGCTGTCCAGGCCGCTCAGCTGGAGTCCGACGGTCAGGAGTAGTTCGCCACCATAGAGGAAGACCGTGGGGTCCTCGAGCTCGGACACGTGAACACCGGTGAGCTCGACTCGGGGTAGCGGGATCGGCCAGAACGGCACCAGATCGCGCTGTGCGGCTGCAACAAGTCGGGCGAGGGTGATCATGCGCCAATCATAAGACCGTTTGTATGTTCCGTCGTATAGGCCTCCGATCCTAGATAGATCATCCAAAGACAGTGAGGGTGCGCGTCCCTATCGTGGAATTCACCCACACGAGGAGGACCTATGACCGTCACGCCAGAAATCGCCCCCAGCCCCGTCAACGACCCGGGCAGCGTCGAAGCCACAGCCCGCCGCTTGCTCACCGAACTCCCCGGGCCGCGTTCCCGTGAGCTGGAGGCCGAGCGCCGTCGACACGTAACGGATGCTTTCGGCATAACGCAGCCTGTTTTCATTGACCGGGCGCTCAACGCCTTGCTCGTTGATGTTGACGGAAACCACATCATCGACTTCGCGTCCGGCATTGCCGTGACGAGCGTCGGGGCGGCGAACCCGCGGGTGGCCAAACGCGCCGCCGCCCAGCTCGAACGGTTCACGCACACCTGCTTCATGGTCACGGAATATTCGTCGTTCGTCGATGTTTGCCGGTGGCTCAACGAGAACACCCCCGGTGATTTCGAAAAGCGGACAGCCCTCTTCTCGACCGGTGCAGAGGCTGTCGAGAACGCCATCAAGATCGCCCGCTCGGCCACACGACGCCCCAACGTCCTTGTCTTTGACGAGGCTTACCACGGACGCACCCAGCTCACCATGGCGATGACCGCCAAGGAGAACCCCTACCGGCTCAACTTCGGACCGTTCCCGGAGTCCGTCTTCCGGGCTCCGACCGCACCCGCGCACAGCTCGCCGAACGGTCCGGCCGTCGCTCTCCAGGGGGTTGAAGCCATCCTTGCCGAGCACGGGCCGGAGACTTTCGCTGCGATGGTCATCGAGCCCATTCAGGGAGAAGGCGGGTTCATCGTCCATGCCCCGGGTTTCCTTGCCGGATTGCGCGAAATCGCCACCTGCCATGGAATCGTCCTGGTCATCGACGAAATCCAAGCCGGCATGGGCCGGACGGGAACACTGTTTGCCTCCGAACACGAGGGCATCGCCGGCGACATCACGCTCACCGCAAAGGCCCTTGGAGCTGGACTGCCGCTCTCAGCTGCCACCGGACGGGCTGAGTTGATGAACGCCGTTCATACAGGCGGCCTGGGCGGGACGTATGCAGGCAACCCCGTTGCCTGCGAGGCTGCGCTGGCCGTCTTCGAAATCCTCGAAGAAGGGACCCTCCTTGAGAACGCGGTACGCGTAGAGGCCGCAGTTCGAGCGCGGCTGGAGCCACTGCTGACCTTGGAGGGTGTCTCCGATGTTCGAGGCCGGGGTGCCATGATGGCCATCGAGTTCAGGGACAATGCGGGACCGCGCGGCGATCTTGCCGTCGCGGCAGCCAAAAAGGCCAACGCCCACGGCGTACTGACATTGACATGCGGGACGAACAGCAACGTGATCAGGCTGCTTCCGCCGCTCGGGATCGAGGCTGACGTCCTTGATGAAGGACTCGCCGTGCTGGAGGCATCCATCCGCTCGGTGCTCTCATGAGCGTCCCGGGAGGGTGGGACTCGAGAGGAGAACAATGAACGCGCAAACAGACCCCAGTGCCCCCCTCTCCGGGATCCTCGTCGCAGACTTTTCCCGCGTCCTTGCCGGCCCGCTTGCCACCATGACCCTTGCAGATCTTGGAGCCAGGGTCATCAAAATCGAACGTCCAGGCACCGGCGATGACACCCGCCAGTGGTCCCCGCCGTCCTCAAAGACAGGTGCAACTTACTTCGAGAGCGTGAACCGGAACAAGGAATCGATCGTCCTTGACCTGAATGACCCCGACGATCAAGCCCTCGCGAAAGAGCTCGCCGGCCGCGCGGACGTGCTGGTCGAGAATTTCAAACCAGGCGGCATGGAGAAGCTAGGCCTCGGCTATGAGGCACTCGCGCAAGAGAACCCGGGGCTCGTCTACGCGTCGATCTCCGGGTTTGGTTCCGGCGGTGGACGGGATCTTCCGGGCTATGACTTCATCGTCCAAGCCCTGGGCGGGCTCATGAGCATCACCGGCGACAACCAGGGGGACCCCTACAAAGTGGGCGTCGCGCTGGTTGATGTGCTGACGGCCAAGGATGCCACCGTAGGCATCCTCGCCGCCCTTTCCGCCCGCACGCCCTCAGGGCTGGGCCGCCGGATCGAAGTCAACCTGCTGTCCAGTCTTCAAGGCGCACTGGCCAACCAGGGCCAGGCATATTTGGGGGCAGGCGTGCTGGCAAAGCGTCTGGGCAACGACCACCCATCGATCGTGCCCTACCAACTTCTCGCGACCGCCGACGAACCCCTGGCGGTGGCCGCGGGCAACGACGCCCAGTTCTCGCGCCTCTGCGTGGCAATCGGCTCGCCTGAAATCGCCGTGGATCCGCGATTCGCGACAAACTCAGAGCGCGTCAGGCACCGCCAGGAGCTCGTCCTGCTGCTCGAAGCCGGACTGGCGGTCGCCGGCGCCCAAACATGGCAGGACAAACTGGTTTCAGCCGGGGTCCCAGCCGGGCGGGTTGCCAGCATCGGAGAGGGCATCGATTACGCAGAGAAACTCGGTCTCGCTCCGACCATCGCCGTGCACGACGCCGACGGCGCAATCATCGGGCGCCAGATCCGCCACCCCATAACATGGACGCCGCCGCTGCCCCAACGAACCCAGGCGCCGCCCGGACTCGGCGTACACACTCACGACGTCCTGAATTGGCTACGCAGCCCTAGGGCCGGGAACCCTGACAACAATCCACAAGCTCAGACCGACCCCTAGCCACCAAGCCCAGGAGGGACCATCATGACCCTTGCCCCCACTTCCGCCGACATCCACGATTCCACTACCGGGGATCCCGCGGACCTCGTGTCGTTCGATACAATCCTCAGCAGCGAGGAACTCGCCCTACGCGACCGGGTCCGGGCGTTTGTCCAAGAGCAGATCAAACCAAACATCGCGACGTGGTACGAGGAAGCCAAGTTTCTCCTCGAAATCGTGCCTGAATTTGCCAAGCTAGGCCTCCTCGGCATGCACCTCAAAGGTTACGGATGCGCCGGACGGTCGGCAGTTGACTACGGCCTCGCCGCAGCCGAACTCGAGGCCGGTGACTCCGGGCTACGAACGTTCGTATCAGTGCAGGGATCGCTTGCGATGACGGCCATCTCCAAACATGGCTCGGTCGAACAGAAGGACGAGTGGCTCCCACGGATGGCCGCCGGTGAAGCAATCGGGTGCTTCGGGCTCACCGAGCCCGGCGCCGGTTCGGACCCCTCATCCATGACCACCTTTGGCCGCCGAGACGGTAAGGATTGGATCCTGAACGGCACCAAGCGCTGGATCGGACTCGCGAACGTCGCTCAAGTCGCCATCATTTGGGCCCAGACCGACGCCGGCATCCGGGGCTTCGTCGTCCCGACCGACATGCCGGGCTTCACGGCGACTCCGATCGAACCGAAACTTTCAATGCGCGCCTCAATCCAATGCGAAATCAACCTGCATGACGTGAGGCTTCCCGCCGAGGCGGTCCTACCGGACGTGACCGGGCTCAAAGGCCCCTTCGCGTGCCTCAACGAGGCGCGCTACGGCATCGCCTGGGGCACGATGGGAGCAGCCAGGGACGCTTTCGAAGACGCGCTCAGCTACTCCAAGGAACGACTCCAGTTCGGCCGGCCTCTCGCTGGCTATCAGCTCACCCAGCAGAAGCTCGTGGATATGGCCTTGGAGATCAACAAGGGATTCCTCCTGGCCCTGCACCTCGGCAGGCTCAAGGACGCCGGCAAATTGCAGCCCCACCAAATCAGCGTCGGCAAGCTCAACAACTGCCGGGAAGCGATCAAAATCTGCCGCGAGGCCCGAACGATCCTCGGCGGAAACGGGATCACTCTCGACTACTCTCCCCTCCGCCACGCCAACAACCTTGAATCTGTGCGGACATACGAAGGTACAGATGAAGTCCACACCCTGATTCTCGGCCAGAAGCTCACTGGCACAGGAGCGTTCCGGTGACCGCAGCGGCACGGAAGATTCGCCCGGCACTCGTGTACGGGAGCACGGTGGCGTAGAAATCGCCTCAACGGCCACTCTCCTTGCCATTGGTCTGGCCGAAGCACTGGCCAATTCCGGCCTGCTTGCCGGCGTTCTCAACATGATCATGGGGCCCGGCTCAATCGGCACGGATCTTGTACGGAGTGCGGGTCTTGGCGGGGTCACGTTCACCGACTCACCGGGCATCGGACCGGCCTTGGACGCCGAGGCGGCGTTGCGCGGGTTGCAAATGCAAGCCGAAAATGGGCGGCAAGGATGCCGCCATGGTTTTCCCCGACGCAGACCTTGACCTCGCCTCGGAACAGGTGCTTTTCGAAGTATTAAGATCAACGGGGCAGAAGTGCACCGCAACGTCCCGCCTCATCCTCGCCGATGCCATCGCCTACGAGTTCCTGGAGCGCTTCGAGGCCCGGCTCGAAGACTGGCAGACCAGGGCCTCACAGACCGGCCGTACACATGGGGCCGTTGGTCCCTGAGGGAGCCTGCATGTCGATTCTCCGACCCGGTCCCGGGCTTCCAGGACCCACGGTGAGTCGGCCCGAGCAGAGGTCGCGGGCCGCTGTCAGCCCCGTGACGCCCGCGCCGACGATGACGACATCGCGTTCAATTGTTTTCGCCGTTTCTTCTTTCATTTTTGGTCTTGAATGTCACGTGCCGGTGGGCCGGCCGGCGTTGTAGTTGGCCGGACTGCCCGGCACGGTGCCGGCCGTCACGTATTCGGCGGGATCGACGTCGAACGCGCTGACTCTGTGACGGCCGGCCAGCACCAGCGCTAGGTCGGACAACTGCTTCCGGACGCCTCTGGTCAGCACGGCAAGGTAGATCAGGCAAAAAGCCGCCCATTCCAGTCCGAACACGCCTCTTTCACGGTTGGGCCGGCCCGATGTAGCTCATGACGTGCTTGATACAGGTGTAGTCTTCCAGCCCGTACATGGACAGGTCCTTGCCGTATCCGGAGTGTTTGAAGCCGCCGTGCGGCATCTCGGCCACGAGCGGGATGTGGGTGTTGATCCAGACGCAGCCGAAGTCCAGGCGCTTGGCGAACTGCATGGCGCGGGTGTGGTCCTTGGTCGAGACCGAGGAAGCCAGTCCGTATTCGACGTCGTTGGCGGCCATAGCCAGGGCCTCGGCGTCCGTGGAGAACTTCTGGATGGTGACGATGGGACTGAAGAGTTCGTTCTGGATCAACTCGTCATCCTGCTTCAGACCGGTGACAACCGTAGCTTCGCGGAAATATCCCACTGTTCCGTGTCTCTTCCGCCTGCCGCCACGGTGGCGTATTCCGGCAGACGCTCCAGAAAACCGGAGACTCCTTCCAAGTGCTCGGCACTGCTGAGCGCATCAAAGAGAATGCCCTCTTCGTCGGGAGACCCGGTCTTGGCGTTCTCGATCACTTCCTCGGTAAAGGCCTTCACGAATTCGTCGTGGATGCTCTCGTGCACGAGAAGGCGCGTTGCGGCGTTGCAGTCCTGACCTGCGTTGTAGAAGGATGCAGGGACGATGCCGGCAGTAGCTGTGGCAATGTCAGCATCGGCGAAGACGATCGCGGGGGCCTTGCCGCCCAATTCGAGATGCATGCGCTTGAGATCGGCGGCAGCCGAGCCGGCCACTTCCATTCCGGCCCGGACTGATCCGGTGATGGAGACCATTTCCGGGGTCTTGTCTGCCACCAGGGCGTGGCCGGTTTCCCCGTCGCCAAGCACCACGTTGAAGGACCCGCCGTTAGGAATTCACTGGCGACTTCGGCCAGCAGCAAAGTGGAAGCGGGGGTTGAATCAGAGGGTTTAAGGACAACGGTGTTGCCAGCGGCGAGGGCCGGGATCACCTTCCAGGCGGCCATCATGAGCGGGTAGTTCCAGGGGGCCACCTGGCCGACGACCCCGATCGGCTCGCGGCGGATCGAGGAACTGTGGTCCGTCATGTACTCCGCGGCTGCCCCCGGGCGACCACCACTTTCTTCATCCCGGGCCCGAGCGGCATCCGCTCTAGGGAGGCATTGAGCGCTCTGCTTCAGTATCTGAAGGATCAGCGTGGTCTTGAAGGAAGTGGGGCCCTTGAGGATTTCGGTCGGCACTCAAAGCACGGCCGATGGATTCTATCTGTGACGGTGAGACGCAAATCCATAGCGGGGCGCCCGTCGAAGGGCCGAATTGTGCAGGATCGAAGACCGCCCAGATGGCCACTACTCCGTTTTCACCTGTTGTGGTTTCATGCTGAGTACTCGCTTCGACCACCGGAACGTGACGACGGAATCGCCCGGCACCTTTCGGTGCCGGGCGATTCCGCTGGATCGGGCATTCGGGGTGTCAGCCCCAGTTTGAGGCAGAGCGCCTCAGCATGCTTGCCCGGAACTGTGAGGTTGTTTCGGTGAACAGTTCCCCGGAACCCCAGTCCAGAATGACTCCGTGGCGCCGAATGACGTCCAGCAGATCCAGTTCGCCTGCCCGGTACAGCTGGGCGATCAGTACAGGATCGGCCGCTAGCCAGCCGTGCCTTTCGGACCGGATATGCTCGCGGAGGCTCTTGCTTTCAGCCTCGTCTACCTCGAACAGATCCAGGTCCTTGTCGATCTCGCGAACGACCACTCCGTAGTCCTTGGCTGCTCGTTCAATCGAGACGTAGTCATCAATGACGTCGTCGAGGACCTCATCAAAGGGTCGCTCCAGTGGATCGCCGTATCCGCCGCCGCCCGCGGACGGTCTGGTGAAAGAGTCTCCGGACATGAGGGGCACAGCAGAGAAGTTGGAACCGAGGAACCTCTCCTGTTCCGTGCCCTTGTTCATCCACACGCCATGTGGAATGGAGGGCAATCCACCCTCGATGCCCCAGGTGATGGACCGCGCCCGGTCGCAGCAGTAGCTCATCACGGTTTTGGTGGCATCTACCAGGATGCCGCCCTTCTCGATGCCGAGGCCGCCGCGGAACCTGCCCGGGCCACCGGAGTCCGTTCCAATCTGGTGGACTGTAGTGAGGACTGGTGAAAGCCGTTCCTGGCCTTCTACCGGTTGGACGGCGAGGCCAGGGCCGAAGACCGGTGCGGTGGCACTCGAGCCGTCTTTGCTGGCGCGTCCGCCCCAGCCGCCGGCCATCCAGTCGTACCACATGAAGTAGGGGTTGTCGGCTGTGCGACCATCCCGGCCCCCGACCAGTAGATACTCGAGGTTGAAGGCGCAGGCCATGGCTCGTTCAGGCATGATGCTGGACCAGAGTTCGAAGATCCCGTTCATCAGTTTTTCGTAGGGGCCGGAGCAGAAGCCTGTCACGGCATACGGCCAGCCCGCATTAACAACAGTTCCCTCTGGGCCGATGATCGCTTCGACTGCGGCATAGAAGCCTGAGTTCAGCGGAACGTCCGGAAAAAATGTCTTGGTGCCTGCGTAGATGGCGGAGTGCGTCGTCCCATAGCCGGAATTGAGAAAGGTCTCTACGGCAGGGGCCGAGCCCGTCAAATCGTAGTGGATGCCCTTGCCGTCAAGGGTCAGCTTGATCTTGATAGGGACCAGGCCCTCGCCCTTGCCCGGATCGAAGTCAATGTAGTCGGTGGTCTCCCACTGGCCGTGCGGAAGGTCCGCCAGCCGGCGTCGAACGATTCTTTCCACGTAATCCTGCGTCTCCTGCATCGCGGCTACAACCGTCTGCTTTGAGTACTTGTCCACCAGACGGAGGATTTCCCGCTCGCACACAGCAGTGGCCTCGGACTGGGCATGGAGATCACCCATAGCTTGCCGCGGAGCCCTGGTGTTGGACACAAGTAACTGTGCGACGTCATGAAGGAACGTGCCCTTGCTCCAAATCCTGACCGGAGTAATGCGCAGGCCTTCGCCGAAGTGCTCCTTGGCGTTTACGTCAAAGGACCCGGGAACGTTGCCTCCGATGTCCGCCCAGTGGCCCTTGTTTTGGGCGTATGCTATGACTTCCCCGTTAGCGAAGATCGGGCGGATGAAGCTGACGTCGTTGAAATGCGTGCCGCCCCTGTAAGGGTCATTGATGGCAAAGACATCGCCGGGGTGGATGTCCTGTCCGAACTCTTCGATGATGGCCTTGCACTGGAAGTGCAGGGTACCAACGTGGACCGCTATGTCCGCGCTTCCCTGCATGACTGTGTTTCCTTGGGCATCGCAGAGGGCTGAAGAGAAGTCGCGGGAATAGATGACGAAGGAGTAGCAAGTTCTTAGGATCTGCTCACTCATCAGGTCAACACTGGTCACAAAGGCGTTCTTTAACACCTCGAATGTCACCGGGTCCAGGCCTGAGGCCTTACGGACACCGGAATGTGCTGCGTGCAGATCGGGGATTGTGGCTACATCGGTCATGGGATCAGCCTTCCTGCTGCTCTTTGAATTCGGTGAGGTGGATTCGGATGTTGAGCCAATCGTCGATCTCCGCCGTGGTACGCGGTGGAACAACCGTGGTTGAGTCCAGCTGGTCGATGATGGCCGGGCCTGCGAACGTGGCCCCCGCGCCGAGCTTGGTGCGGTCATAGACAGGAGTCTCCAGCCAACCGTCCTCACCGAAGTAGACAGGACGGACGGACTCCGGTTCGCCCGGCTCCGACACCCGCTCTCTTGCCGGTAGGAATACCGGCTTGGGGGTCTTGCCGATGGCCGACAGCTGCAGCTGGTAGATCTCCACAGGCTGGTCGTCCTGGCGGAACGCAAACTCGCGCTCGTGTTGCTGATGGAATCTCTGGATGGCTTCCTCAAGAGCACCATCCCCAGCGCCGATATTCACGGCGAGGGAACGCCATTGTCCTTGGTAGCGCATGGAGATGACGCGTTGGAGTACGGAGTTCTCCTCGGAAACGCCTTCGTGCCGAAGCCGCGCCGATGCCTCAGATTCGAGTGTCGTGAAGTGCTTGTCCAGGTCCTCGGGGTCGGCATCCGCAGCCAAGCCTGTGTACATCGAGGACAAATCGTGGCGGATGTCAACCAAGAGGCATCCCATGGCTGACGTCACGCCGGGGTTCGGCGGCACGACGACGGTGGGAATGTTGAGTTCCTTGGCAACTTCAGCGCCGTGCAGTGCACCTGCGCCGCCGAAGGCGATGAGTGCAAAGTCCCGAGGGTCGTATCCTCGCCGAATGGAAATAAGGCGAACGGCGTCGGCCATGTTGGCGTTTGCGACCTGAAGGATCGCGTGGGCGGCCTCTTCCTGGGTCATCCCCAAAGGCTCCGCGATGACCTGCTTGATTGCGGCTTCGGACAGTCCCCGGTCCAGCGTCTTGGCGCCGCCGGCCAGAGAAGAACCGAGCCGGTTCAGGACAACGTTGGCGTCACAGTTGGTGGGTTGCGTGCCGCCCATGTCGTAACAAGCGGGACCGGGATCCGCGCCGGCCGACTGTGGTCCGTTGCGCAGCGAGCCAGCGATGTCGATGTGGGCGATGGAGCCACCGCCGGCGCCGATGGTCAGGACTTCGATGCTGGGGAACACGATCGGGTGACCGTATTCAACCTGCCATTCCTTGGTGATTCGAAGCTCGCCGTCGGATACCAGTGCAATGTCGGTTGAGGTGCCGCCCATGTCGAGGCCAACGGCATTCTCGTAGCCACACTGCTGTGCGATGTGCTTCGCCGCGATGGCTCCCGCAGCGATACCGGACGCTGCCAGTCGGACCGGATAGCGCTTGACCATGCGGGGCGTCATGGAACCGCCGCCCGAATGCAGAAGCAGCAGGTCGCCGTCGTACCCTCCGTCCTTGAGCTCGTCCGCAAGGCGGTTCACGTAACCAGACACGAGTGGGCCCAGGACCGCGTTGGAAACCGCGGTGTTGAAGCGGTCGTGCTCGAAGATCTCGGGCAGGATCTCGGCGGACGCGGACACCGTGGCGTCCGGGAGCTCCTCCTCCAGGATCTTGCGCATGCGTATTTCGTGTTCCGGGTTGGCATAGGAGTTGATGAAGCAGACTGCGATTGTTGCGACGCCGCGCTTGCGCAGCACGGCTGCCAGCCGGCGCGCCTCGGCTTCATCCAGTGGGGTGACGATGTTTCCGGCGTAGTCCACGCGTTCGGTGACTTCGAAGCGGTCGCGGCGGCGGATGTAGGGGCCTGTTACGTCGTTGTAAGCATCCCAAAGATCGTCTTTGGTTCCGTCCCGGATCTCGATGACATCCCGGAAGCCCTTGGTGGTGACCATCGCTGCAGCAGGAAAATTTCGGGTGATAAGGGCATTCGTGGCCACAGTGGTGCCGTGTGAGAAGAGCGAGACGTCCTTGAGGTTGATCTCGGCGCGTTTCACCCCGCTCAGGATCGCCAGCATGGGATCTGCAGGCGTGGACGGCACCTTGGTGACGCGCATGCGCTGTGAATCTTCGTCAAAAATGCAAACGTCTGTAAATGTGCCGCCCACGTCGACGGCGACTCTTACATTGGACATCTAGTTCCTCCAGGTGGGGTGGTCAGTAGGAACAATCCTCCGCTGTGATGTAAGTCTCTGTCACTGGCGGAAGTAAAATAATCGGGAAGGCCCGTTGTAGAAATTACAAGCTAGTTCCTGAACCGATATTCCGCCATTTCGCCTAGGAGGCTTGATGCCTGACAAGCCACCCGTCACACTGCACGACGTCGTCAATGAAGCGCATCTCGGACTGTCACCGATAGTTCCGGGGAACCCAGGAGCGGTGATCACTGGTGCCCACACGAGCGACATCCACAACCCGGCCGAATGGCTCGAACCGAACAGCATCCTGCTCACCACTGGTTTGAGGTTCGTGAACGCGGAGCGGGAACAACTACTTGCCCTGAAGCTGGTCGACGAACTGCGGGAAGCCCGAGTGGCGGCCGTTTTCTTCGGCGTCGGTGTCTATTTTGACCACGTGCCCGCGCAACTGGTCGCGGCATGTAAGCAGGCCAATTTTCCGCTGTACACGGTGGCGAAGGACGTCCCCTTCTATCGCGTAGAAAACTTCATCAACCAATCCCAGGTCGCTCCTGACGCCTACGTGCAAAAGCGCGCCCTGTGGTTGAGCAACGACCTGATGCAGAGCATTTCCGCGGCAGACCCAATCAAATCGCTCATAGCCAGGCTTGCTACGGCCTGCCGCGGCACCGCCGTGCTCTACGACGAGTCCGGGAACATCGTTGAATCATCCGGGGACGGGCCCACACACTTGATGTGGAAAGAGATCCGCCACGGCAAGAACGATTCCGATGCCATCGAAATCGGCCGCTGGGCAGCCATGGCACGCCCCACCGTTCTTAAGGGTGTTGCCTACACACTCGCCGTGGCAAGCATGAACCACAGGGTACTGAACGACCTGGGGGACCTGCTGCTAGAAACCACCCAGCGACTCCTCGCAGCAATCCAGGGGATCGCCCAGTTCTCGGATACCCGGGCACGCCACGAAAGCATGCAGCTGCTGACCATGCTGCAGGATGGTGTCCCAGTCGCCCGCGAGTTCAGGCATTGGGAACGCATGCGCGCTTTCCGGTTCACCCCCTACGAGCCTATCCGCGCCATAGTCGCAGCGAACCAGGGCGACGAATCGCTGGACCCCGCTTTTCCCGAACTGCTGCAGCGCCGGGCAGAGACCAGTGGGCTCGGATTGCTGTTGGCCGAGAATGGACGGACACCTGAGAGCCCACCTGGTTTCCACGCTGTCGTCTCCGACTCTCCCGCACTGGATCCCTGGCTGGAACTTGTGGACGGGTCTGTGTTTGTCGGCCTCTCAGAGCCCTATACGGATCTTGTGTCCACGCCCGAGGCTTTCCGCGAGGCAGATGCAGCTGCTGGAATTGCTCGTCGACAGGTGCAGGCCGCGGGCCGCTCAGAGCGCGGATTGTCCGCAGGCATTGTGCGATTGGATGAGGTGGATCCAGCAACGTGGCTCCTCGCGCGAAGGCTGTCCTCAAAGGACAGGGGCAAGCTGCAAGCGTTCGTCAAAGCTATAGACGTCGATGTTGAACTCAAAGAAACACTCATAAGGTATCTGGCAGATGGCTTTGATGTGGCCAGGGTTGCCGGTGACCTATTCGTTCATCCAAACACTGTTCGCTACCGCCTGAAAAAGGTTGAAAGCTTGATAGGCGGCCCGCTCTCAAATGCGCGGGTGGTTACCAACCTTTATCTTGCATACCACAATGACATTGCTGCTCTGGGCCCGGCCTAACTGAAATGCCGCGGGCTTCGTGTGTTGGTGCCCGGCTCGCAGCCCACAGCAATGCGTAGTTAAACGCTTGGAAGGGAGTTCCGATATGGGTCTTGCCTGTATTGAGCTGCTCCTCGGGAGTATGCCGGATAAGGGATGCGAAGCTCAGCTCGGAGTCGCCCTGGTACTCCTCGATCGGGACGTTTGGAGCCACGGGCACGCTCTGCACCATGAAATCCAGCTTGAAACGGCGCATTTGACACTTGTGAGCCCGAGTTGAGCCACTACCTTCCGCTCTCGACGACAATGTCGTCGGCAGATTGTGTGCCCAAGCGCTGCAGCCGGTGAACAAATGGCATGGTCCACATATCTTGGGTGCCCGTGGAAGCAAATCCTCCAGCGAATCTGGGCGAGAACGGGCGCTCACTCCGGATGTCGAAGACTGCTCTTGGACCTAAGGTAGTTGCTGAGTCGGTCAACAGTGCGAAGACCTGCTCCAAGGCCGCCAACGAATGCCCCGACACCAGGTGGTTGATGAGGGGGAGCGCCGTGGCCATGCCCTTTTGGACGGGTTGGAAGCCGGGGACTGCGGAGTGGGGATTCGCCCAGACAATAGTCCGGTGCAGGCCACGAAGCCTTGCCATAGCCCGGCTCAGGACTCCGGGGTCGCCGGCGTCCCACCCATCGGAGAAGATCAGTAGTTGCCGTCTGGACGAGGCCGTCCGCTGTGCGTGGATGGCCAGCGCACCCAAGGACGCGCCAAGGTTGGTGCCGCCTTGATAGTTCGTGGACTCGCCGAGGGCCGCGCCGAGCGCGGCGGTGATTCCGCCCCTTTGGAAGCGCACATCCAAAGGTATGCATTGCGTGCCTATGGTGTAGACCGCCACCCGTCCGAGAGAGTTCCGTTGTAGCAGGATGGCAAACGCCAACAGGGTGGGTGCGTAGGTTTTCATGGATCCGGATACGTCGATTGCGATGTGAAGGTCCACCGGCCGCTGTGGGCGGCCCTTGAGCGGTATTGCGGGAAAATCGCCCTCACATCGGACGATGCTCCGGGCAATCCGGTGCAAATCGGCGCGCTCGTTGTGATGCGTGTCGGTGGTGAACATGCGCCGGGTCTTGGGTTTTTTAACCAGCTGTTCGATGAGTTGCTGCACCCTGGCCAGCTCGGCCTTGTTGAGGGAGGGGATGGGCTTGTGGCGCACTTCAGCCAGACTGGCTGCGCTTTCCTCGGTCCAACGTTCAGCAGAGTCGGATGCGGCACCAAGGTCCTGCAACGCCGCGACATAGTGCTGCGATGAAGAGTCCGACGGTTCGCCATTGGCGTCAAGGTCAGACATGACGTTGTCCAGTAATTCGAGTTCCCCCGGGAAAGACACAGCGTAGGGCGAGCCACGTTGGCAATATCGGCGCGGGAGGACGCGCGCGTTGCGGCAAGGGCGTCCGCGAAGAGGCAGACCCGGTCCGTGGGACATGCCAGTCCGTTCGCCCGGAAGTGATCGATCAGCTGCAGAAACGGACGTGTGCCCGGCGCGTTCAAGTCAGTCACCGTCGGCCCAAGGTGCTGCACCACTATGCACGGCCGCGAGGACGTCGGCCATATCCTCAGGGTGCTTGATCAAGGCCGGAAGGGCATCCGCCATGTTGCCGCCCGCAAGGGATTCATGGCCAAGTTCGCGCAATGCGCGCGCAAAGTCGAGGGACTCTGCCAGCCCTGGCGAGTGGACGAGGTCCAGGCCGCGGATGTGGTTGACGTATCTGACAATGTCCTCGGCCAAGTTCAGCCCGCACTCGGGCCGCCGGTCCAAGAGGATTTCCAGTTCCCTCGACGGTGCGGGATGCCCCACGTAATGGTAGAGGCATCGGCGTTTGAGGGCAGGGTGCACGTCCCTTGTCCGGTTGGACGTGAGGAATACCATGGGCGCGGACTTCGCGCGGATAGTCCCGAAGTGGGGAACGGTGATGGCGAAGTCGGCGAGGAACTCCAGCAGGACAGCTTCGAATTCCTCATCTGCCCGGTCCACTTCGTCGATGAGCAGGACGCTGTGCTCGCTGTAGAGGGACTTCAGGAGCGGCCTGACCGCCAGGAACCGCTCGGCGTAAACGGATTCGCTGGCATCCCCGTGCTGCAGGGAACGTAGATGCAGCACTTGTGCCGCGAAATCCCAGTCGTAGAGAGCTGAGGCGGCGTCCATGCCCGAGAAGCACTGCAGGCGGATGAGCTCTCGGCCGGTGGCGCGCGCAGTTGCCTGGGCGAGGGAGGTCTTTCCGCCGCCCGGCACGCCCTCCAGAAATACGGGACGGTTCAATTGCTGGGCGAGGAAGACGGCCGTGGACAGTTGCCTGTCTGCGAAGTAGTGGCTTCCCAAGAGGGCTGTGGACACGTCGTCGGGGGAGTCGAATCTGTCGATACGTGGCATGGGACTCATCGCAGCTTCAGGTTGGCTGCGCCGAGGACTTCGGCTTCCAGTTCGCTGGCATTTGCGAGGACGTTGTCCCGCCAGTCGCTGGAGATGTGCTCCAAACTCAGAGGCTCTTCAGTGTTGCTGAGGATCCTTTGAACGCGTGGGGGCGTGAGGGGCAACTGCTGCACATCCTTTCCGGTGGCGGATGCCAGTGCGCAGGCCACGGCTGCGCCGACGCTCATGATCGGGATCTCACCGGCTCCCTTGACGCCGAATGGCCCGTAGGAGGGAGCGTCCTCGAACAGTTCGATTTCGACCGGTAGGGAGTCCGTGGCCAGGGGGAGCCTGTACGTTTCGAAGCCTTCCTGCTCGATTCTTCCGTCGTCCGCGATGGTGATTTCCTCGTGGATGGCATAGCCGAGGCCTTGGATGATGCCGCCTTGGATTTGGCCGTTGATGGCCTTGGGGTTGATGGCCTTGCCGACGTCCTGCACGGTCCTGTAGGCAAGGACTTCGATGTGGCCGGTGTCAGGGTCCACCGCTATTTCGCAGTTGTGAGCCGCGTAGATAGGCATTTCCAAGCCATCCACCATGTGCCCGGCGACGCATCCGGACGCCCGGACCGTTCCGCGTTTGTTGAACGAGCCCGATCCTGACAGGGGTCCGGTTGTGGTCTGGGCGTGGGCGGCGATTTTGGCCACCGTCATCCGGATACCCGGTGCGCCCTTGACGGTGGCCGCGCCGTCAACGAATTCAAGGTCCTCGACGGCGGCCTCCAGGTAGTCGGCCGCGACAGCTAGCATCTTCTTCTTCACTTCCTCGCATGCCGCGGTGGAGGCCCCACCAAGGGAGACGGTTGTTCTACCGCCGCCGACGCCGACGTCGTAGCCTGAGGCGTCGGTGTCGGCTGCCAGGACGTTGACGGCGGACACATCGACACCCAGCGTGTGCGAGACGATCTGCGGAATGCTCTGCATCATCGAACCGGAGCCGATTTCCACGCCCGAGGTAATGACGGTGACGCTGCCGTCCGGGTTGAGGTTCACGGTGCTGGCTGACGGACCAACAAAGACGAACCAGCCACCCACCACGGTGGCTTCGCCGAACAGCCGACCGTCGGGAAGGCGCCCATCCACCACGGTATGACGGCGGGACGTGGCGCTTGCCGCACTCAGGGCGTCGATGCGGTCCAGCAGGGGTCCTAGGATGTTGCCGTCATTGCGCTGGCCAATAGCACTGGGAGACCCATCACGGACGACGTTGAGCTTCTTGAACTCCATTAGGTCCATGCCGATGGTCCGGCAGATCTCTTGGGTGTGGCGCTCCAGGGCGAAGCTGTTATAGGCGCCATTGCAGGAGCGGAAAGCGCCGGTTGGGGGAGTGTTGGTGTAAATGGCCTGGGAGACGAGCCGAACGGATTCCAATTCGTAGACGCCGCCCAGGGTGTACGAAGTCATGGAGGTCAGGAATCCGGTTTCCCCGCTGTAGGCTCCGGCGTCCATGAGGACTGTTGCTTCGCGGCCGACGATTCGTCCATCGGGGTCGATTGCGGACCTGATCTTGATCTCGGCGTTGTCCCGGGCCGGGGCGGTAAGCATCTCTTCTTGCCGCGTATTGGCAATACGGACTGGCCTACCGGTTTTCTTTGCTAATAGGGCAGCGAAGGGTTCAACGGCGGTTTCGAACTTGCCGCCGAACGCTCCGCCCACCGCAGGCACGGTAACACGGACTGCCGATTCGGGCACTTCCAGGATCTCAGCGGTGACTTTCCTGACAGACCAAGGGACCTGCGTGGATGTTTCCAAGGTGTAGCGGCCGTCCTTGAACTCGGCGACGCAAACCCTGGGCTCCATGTACGCCTGGTTTTGCCTGCCAACGGTGAAGGAACTTTCCACCACGGTGACATCCTCCCGGGCGAAGGCAGCATCCGTATCTCCGCGAACCACCGATGCCTCCCATGCGACGTTTCTGCCGCGTGTTCCAGGTTCGGTCTGGGCATAGCTCGCCCACGCAGGGTGAACGAGCCTGGCGTCCGGTTCCAAAGCCTCACGCATGGTGACCACCGGCTGGAGGGGCTCAACCGTAACCTTGATCAGATCCGCGGCTTCCCGTGCAATGTTAAGGGATTCTGCAGCGACGGCGGCGATCGGCTCACCGTAGTACCGGATGTAATCGGAGGCGAATAGCCGCCTGTCGTAGACACCGATTCCTTCGATTCCAGGGGCATCGTCGGCGAAGATGATGGCACGCACGCCCTTAAGCGCCAATGCGGCGGAGATGTCGATCGCCGTGATCCGGCCAGCTGCAACGTCCGCGCGCTTCAGGGCGGCATGTAGTGTCCTGCGGGGAAAATGGTCGATGGTGAATTGCGTCCGGCCCCGCAGCTTGTCTTCAGCGTCCCGCCGATTCAGGTTTTCGCCAATCCGGGCTGTGCTCATGCCTGTTCCTTGTTCGCTAGTGCCAAAACAGCGTCAACAATGCGTTCGTATCCGGTGCAGCGGCATGTGTTGGCCACGAGTGCCGAACGAATGGCAGTCTCAGTGGGTGCAGGGTTCTCTTTGAGCAGCGCGGTCAAGGTCATCAGAATGCCCGGAAAGCACATACCGCATTGAACGGCGTCCTCTATCAGCAAGGCCTGCTGAAGATCGCTCAGGTCAGAATCGTCCGGGGCCAGCGACTCCACTGTTTCAACTTTTCTTCCGCCTGTGGCGGCTGCTGGGACCAGGCAGGAGGCGGCCGGGGTGCCGTTGAGCAGGACGGTGCACGAACCACAGAATCCCTCGCCGCAGGCGAGCTTCGTTCCGGTGAGCCCAATATCCTCGCGCAGTACTTCTGCCAAGGACCTCGACGGCGAGATGTCCAGGACGTAGTCGTCGTCATTGACACTGACCTTGAGTATCATGACGCCACAGCCTCCGACCGGTATGTTGGTGCCGCAGCTTGGACGGCCTCGATGAATCTCCGGACAAGAGACGGTGTCACCACGAGCCGGTACTGTGCCGGGGTTCCAATGCTTTCCCTCGGGACAAGCTCATGCAGTAGATCCTTGGCGAAGTCCTCGGCTTGCCGGGCGTCCAGGGGCTGCCCGGTGATGGCCGTCTCAAGGCTTCCCCAGCGGCGGGCAACGGCCTCGACCGATCCCAAAGATATGGCTGCTTGGCTAACAACGCCGTCATCGAGGTTCAACGTCCCACTGACGATTGCCACTGAATAGTCTCCGGCAGCCCGGAGCGTAAGGCGGATGTGCGCGCCGACGCCAGTCTGGGCCGGAACCTTGAGGCCCCGAACCAGGAGGGAATTGGCTGCGGGCCGGTGCATGAACTGTGCGATCGGTTCCTGTTGTGCACCGTCCGCGTCAGTAAAGAACACTTTTGCGTCTAAGCTCAGGAGTGCGGGCACGAGGTCTGCTGCGCTGAACCCGTTCGAGCAGACGTTTCCGCCGACGGTCGCTACGTTTCGGACGTTCGGGTTGGCGGACTTGGCGGCCGCAGTGTGCAGATTGGCGAAGCCTTGCAGCCCGGCCGTGGCGATGGCGAGTTGGGTGTGGGTCACCATGCTGCCGACCCAAAGGGATCCATCGTCGGTGGAGTTCACCCGTTGCAGCTCGGGGATCATTCCGAGGCTGACGATGTGATCGGCGATGGATTCCTTGCGCAATCTGGACCTCATGATCCAGGTTCCGCCAGCCAGGGCCACCACGTTGTCGTCCGGCCTGAGCAGTAGCCTGCAGGCCTCGTCGAAGTCGCTGGGTTCGCTAAACCTGGGTTCAGACATGGCAGGTTCCTTCTGTTGCTGGGAGGGGGATGGAGACACGTCGGTTCTGGAGCATGTACTCGGGCGCATTCTCAGGCAATGGCCGGTGGATTGCCTCCTCCGTTGCCGACAGTGCAACAGAGGACCGTTTGTTCCTGACCGCGATCACCTCGGCGAGAATGGAGACGGCTGTTTCGGGCGCTCCTGTGGCTCCGAGGTTCAGGCCAATCGGAGAGCGAAGCTTTGCCAAGGTGCGGCGGTTGGTGCCCGCTTCCAGGAGCAACTTCTCCCGCTCCGCGTGGGTGCGTCGGGACCCCATGGCGCCAACGTAGGCAAGCGGGAGGCCAAGGGCCACAACTAAGAGGGGGACGTCGAATTTCACGTCGTGGGTCAACACGCAAGCGACGGTCCTGCGGTCCAGTTCGCCGCCGTCGTACTGCTCCTGCAAGTACCGGTGCGGCCACTGGAGAACAACCTCGTCCGCGCCGGGAAAGCGCTGGGCGGTTGCGAAGGTTGGGCGCGCATCGCACACGGTCACTCGGTAGCCGAGTAGTTTGGCCGCGTCGGAAAGGGCACCTGCAAAATCAATGGCACCGAAGATCAGCATGCGCGGCGGTGGCACGAAGGATTGAACGAAAACCCTTACCGGCCCGGCCAAGCCATCCGCGTCATTGATGATAATGCATCCGGTGAGACCGTTCGCCAGCATCTCCTGGGACGTTGCACGGATGGACGCGTCCCGGTGAGCGCCTCCGACACTGCCGCGTGACTCACCGTCACGGAAAACGGCCAGGTGACGGCCCGGACTGGGGCCGTCGATCACCGTCGCGATGGCCACCGCCTGACCATCCCGCAGGGCTTGGCAGACGTCCCCGAAAAACGGAAAGGTTTGGGCATCGATCGTCTCAACGAAGATCTCGAGTTCGCCCCCACAGGATAGCCCGTTGGCGAAGGCCGTTTCATCCGAATAGCCAAAGAACTCGATTCGCGGCAGTTTAGCGTCCGCCAGCATCGCTTCGGCGGCCTCGTAGACCGCACCCTCGACGCAGCCGCCGGAAACCGAGCCAACCGCCATATTCAGCTTGTGCCCTACAGCTGAAGTCGCCGGACCAACCGCCATGGACGTGCCGACCGGAAGGGGGGCCGACTTACGGACCTCGACTATGGTGGCCAAGGCAAAAGGCTGCTGCCTCTCCCACCAATAGAGGAGCTGATCCACGTGCTCTTTCAATCTCTTCAAACCTCTCGTGTGAAGCCGAAGGCGCGTTCGCTTGAGCCTTCCGGATAACGCGGTTCGTAATGCGTTTGCCCGCTTCGCCGGGAGTCTGGCCGGCGAAGCGGGCGGGGAATGGGCTAGAGGTGTGCTGCGGCTTTGTCCTCATGCGGGCCGGCAGCCAGTACCTCGGCATCTGCGGTGCTGATGGCGGGCGGAGCCTGCAGACGGTGCGCGACGTAGTACAAGCCGCCGGCCAATGCGACCGTGATCAATGGTGCGAACTGGGCTGCCAGGGGTGAAGCGGTCTGCTCCGTGAGGAAGATACCGGTTCCTGAGGCCACGAGCCACGCCACTGCACCCGCGGAGATTGGCCTGAGCTTCTCGGGACGGACTTCGGGGAGTACGCCCAGGGAGTTGCGGTGCATGGCGATGTAGACGAGGGCGACGGCGACCCATGCCGTGACGAAGACACCCTGCCACGCCAAGGCCTTGAGGAGGTAGGAGAGGACGTCGGTCAGCATGAACAGGAAAGCAATTGCGCCCGAGACGAGTACCCAGACAAAGCGGGGAAGTCTGAGGTTGAATGCGCGCTCCATGAAGGCGCCAAGGTTCAGGGACGCCAGGTAGTAGTTGGCTGTGTTGATGCGTGTCTGCGAGATCAAGATGACCAGCAGTCCGAAGAAGCCAAGGGACGATATGAAGCCTTGGACTACGCCGGTTTCCGTGGCTTGGAGGTTCCAAGCACTCATGATGTAGATGCCGACGAACCCGTTCAGTCCGAAGGTGAAGGCGTAGAACACCCAGCCGAAGCTGACGGTGGCATGGAACTTTTCATCCTGCTGCTTGCCGAGGCGGGCGTAGTCGAAGGTGTACATCATCATGACCCACACGCCCATGTAGATCAGGTAGGCGGTAACCCAGCCAGGCAGGGGCGAGGCGGCCGCTGCCGATCCGATCCAGTCCGTGGGGATGCCTCGGATGGCCGTGGCCGCTATGACAACAGCTGCGAGGCCCGCGAGGTACAGGGGCAGGAGGAAGCCATTGAGCTTATCCAGCCAATTCTGCACGCCACCGGCTACAAGCGGAATGGCGTAGGCGACCACGATGGCGTACCACATGATCCTCGAGCCACCGAAGAAGCTCTCGAGGGCAACCGCGATGATTGATCCTTCAAAGACGGCGTAGTAGATGGCGGTGGCGGCGAAGATCAAGGTGGCGAGGGCTGAACCAATAAGCCCGAAAAGGGTTCGGGAGAATTCCTCCACAGAGAGCCCTGTCTTGGCAGCAAACTTGGTCAGCACCATGTTGATGGCGCCGTAGGTGGCGATGCTCAACACCATGCCGACGATGGTGTTGGGAACGCCAACGGCGCCCGCGGACGCGACGGCAATATAAATCCAGAACATGGCGGAGAACAAAGCCCACCACGCCATCGTGAGGGACCATCGTCTGACTTTTTGCTGTGGCGGAAGAACATACGACGAGTACGGCGCCGCCTGATCGGGTGTAACGGACATAGATGCTCCTACGGGGAAAGGGATGCAACGGGACGGAGACGGATAGTCACGGCATGGATCCGGGTGCGGAAGCGGCCGCCTGAACCTAGAGGCTGGTGACGTGCAGCACACCCCAGTATTCGTTGTCTTCCACAAAGACTCGATTCGGGATCCTGCATTTCCGAAGCGTCTAGTTCCTCCGGATGTGTGTTGGGTAGGAACAATCTTCCGTTGTGATGTAAGTCTCTGTCACTGGCGGAAGTGAAATAATCGTGAAGGTCCGTTGTACAAATTACAAACGGCGGATTGTCTGCCGACATTGTGGGGCCGGATGAGGCACATTGGGTCTCTGACTGTGGACAAATCTTCTTTTATTGGCCCCTTCGGGGCTGGTGGGGGCCGTTTGTGGCCGGTGCTTCTTTCCTTGGGTCACCCTCGAGTTTTGAAGACCGTCAGGGGGCCCGCGCCCAGCCGAGTGTAGGACTCGAAAATCTCTGTCTGGCCTACCTTTGCTTCATCCGGCACGTGCCTTCGTCAGTCCGGCTACGGTTTGGTGCGGCTGAAGGCCATGAGATGGGCGGTGCATCATCCTTTCGGCTAAGGGAAGTTCAACCTCTTGGCGTTCCAAACGGCCGATGTGTCCCTCTTGGCCCAGGGAAAGAATTGATTATGTCAAACGAAGGCCCGAAGGGCGGGCCAACCAGTCAACATTCTGAAACATCAGGAAGCTTGCAATGAAGCGGATAGCTCTAGTGAACAGCAGATGGCATGGGCCATCCAGAGAGTGCCCGCTGCCACTGCGAACAGTTCCCGAATTGAAAAATGAAGGCTGTCGTGCCTGCTACTCCGCCCTCGACTTCCTCGACTGCCCCTTCTGCAGGGGCGCCGAACCGCAAACAGACCGGCCGCTGCGCTTCCCTGAGCCTGAGTATCGTTGAAGGGGACGCAGTGGGTAACTCACGGGTACGCCCTCCAGAGACGTTGTTCGTTCGTCAGCCCGTAGGGGATCGCCGCGCAGACTAAGACCTAGTAGGATGCATGCGTGTTGCGTGCCAGGGTGGCGAACGGACAGTGTTCACAGCGGCGGTCGGTTCGCTCTGTAGGGAACCAGGCCCCTGAGGAGCGCCGAATATCCGAAGCCGGAGGAATCCGCCTCCTGAGGATGCGGTGGTTCTGTTGCCGATTCTGAGCTGAGATCCCTTGCACGTCGGCGACACTGTGGAGCTGTCGGAACTGCAGTATCCCTTCCGCGTGGGTGAACTGCGCATCCGCCAGGGCTCCGAAGGCGCTGGCCGGGGGCGCGGGCGGTCCGCGTCGGCTTAACCGGGAAGCACAGGTGTCGCGGGTATCTGGGCTGAACACGATCGGGTCCGGCACCCTTGGCGGACGGGACCGCGCCGGCGCCCCTGTTGGTGTGTCGTGGCGCTGTGAAAGACTGTGGCTGTGAGTTCCGCTGAAGCCCTCGGCCGGCTGAAACAGGCCGCTTTCGATGCGGCGCCGCTGGCGACTGCCATCTTCCGCAATGAGCACGCCGGCGGTCTGGTGTTTATTGAAGGCAACAAGGAATTTGATGCCCTCCTCCGCGGAATTCCATCAACGGATTCAGGGGCAGCCCTCAGCCACATGGTGGCCGCCACCGTCTCCACGACCTCCGAACCTCAAACTATCACTCTCCAACTGGGTGACCATCAAGGTGCCTACCGCCTCAGGGCCCGGACCTTCAGCAGCCCTGGGGATCCGGGTGAATACCTGGTCGCTCAGCTCAGGGCGCTGACCGACCAGGAATCCACAGAGCGCGACCTGCATTCGACGATCCAGCAGCTCAAAGATCTTTTGGACAATTCGACCGCCCTTATGTATATCAAGGACCTTGACGGCCGGTACATCATCGTCAACGATTATTTCGCCAGGCGTTTCGGCATGAACACGGAATCAATCATCGGCCTCACCGATCACGATCTATTCGCAGGACCGATCGCGGATGTCTATCGCGAGAACGACAACATGGTGATCAGAACCTGCGATTCCATTGAAGTCGAAGAACCGCTCGCGATAATGGGGGACCGAACCGACCCCGATGAGGACAGCCGCTGGCTCTCCATCAAGTTCCCCCTCATCGGTGATTCGGGGCGCCCTTACGCGCTGGGGGCGATCTCCACCGACATTACCGATCGTAAACGCGCCGAGAGGGCGGCTCGCGACGCCATGCACGAAGCAGAACGCGCCAACCGGTCGAAGAGCGAATTCCTCTCCAGGATGAGCCACGAATTGCGCACCCCGCTGAATGCCATCCTCGGCTTCGCCCAGTTGCTTCAGGATCTTCCGCTCAGCCCCAGAGCAGCCGAAAGCGCCGGTCACATCCTCGATGCCGGCAATCATCTGCTTTCACTGGTCAACGAAGTGCTTGACATCACCTGGATTGAAGCGGGCGCCCCTGGGATGGCGACGGCCCCCGTGCGAGCCATCGAAGCTATCCATCAGGCCCTCGAGCTCATCCGCCCGCTCGCGGCGGCCCAGGATATTGAAATCGCCAGTGACCTGCACGGGGCCTTGCACCGCTACATTCTGGCCGATACCCAACGGCTCCGGCAGGTCTTCCTGAACCTGCTCGGAAACGCCGTGAAGTTCAACAGGGCGCAAGGTGCTGTCCGTGTCTGGTGCGAGCTCCGAGAGGGTTCCCTTCGTTTCCTCATCACGGACACGGGCCCTGGTATGTCCGAAGATGACGTTCAACGGCTGTTCACGCCCTTCGTTCGTCTGGCCAAAGACGCTGACATCGAGGGATCGGGCTTGGGGCTCGCGCTTTCCAGAAGGCTGGTCGAGGAAATGGGGGGCGTGCTGGGCATCGAGCACACAGCTCCGGGAGAAGGATCGACCTTCTTCGTTGAGATGCCTCTCGGGCCCGAACCGAAGGATGAAGTCCCGGCGACGGAGTCCGGGATCGGAACTGTTGTCATCCCCGGCGGGGCAGAAGCGACTATTCTGCATATTGAGGATACCTACGCCAATATCCGCTTGGTCGAGAACATCATCACCGGGATGGGCGACCTTAATCTTGTCTCTGCGACGAGCGGCAGATCCGGGATCGCCCTTGCACGGCAAATCTCTCCCCAACTCATCCTCCTGGATGTGAACCTGGCTGACATGTCAGGGGTCGAAGTCGTGAAGCAGCTGCAGAAGGACGAACGAACACGACGAATCCCGGTCATAGTTCTCTCAGCTGATGCCACACCCGCCCGCATCAAAGAACTGCGCGGCATTGGAATCCGGGACTACCTCACCAAGCCCTTCGAAATCCACCACTTCGCCCTAACCGTCCGCAACGCGTTGGCCGTGCCATGAAAATCTTCACCGTCTTCATTGCCGACGACCACCCGGTGTACCGGGAGGGTCTGGCCCGAAACTGGGAGGCAATGGCCCAGATCAAAGTCGTGGGATCCGCAGGGGACGGCAGAAGCGCACTGGCGGCCATTCGGGAATTGAAACCCGATGTGGCAGTCATGGACCTGAAACTTCCTGAACTCGACGGCATGCAAGTCCTAGAGCTGTTATTCGCCGAAGACTCCCCGACAAACATACTCGTGCTGACCGCCTATATGGACAACGCGACTGTCTACCGGGCCTTCGCCCACGGGGCACGGGGGTTCCTGGAGAAAGCAGCATCCTTTGGCGAGATCACCGACGCTGTCCTTCAGGTCGGCGCCGGCGGAACAGTCATTGCCCCCTTCGCCCAGGATGTACTCGCCCGGGAACTTCGCACTCGCCAGGATGTCCCAGAGAAGCCGGTTCTTTCCTCCCGGGAAGTCGAGATTCTCCGCTTAGCAGCAGACGGACACTCGGGCCAGAAAATCGCCAGCGAACTCAACATTTCGTTGGCGACTGTCAAAACCCACCTGCAACACATCTACGACAAACTCGATGTCTCCGACCGGGCTTCCGCCGTCGCGCAGGCCATCCGCCGCGGATTCCTCCGCTAGGCGCCGGCCAATCACGGCATGGACGATTTTCGTCCAGGAGCGCAGATTCATTTCATCAGTCGTGGGACGAGCGAAACGGGTGGGTCCGTTTTAAGATGGCAGAAACTCGGGAAGGGCAACGCCTGTCCAAAGTTATTGCTGTCCGAAAGACCATCATCCACGGAGACGACAACCTACCCAACTTAAGGCAGATAGCGCACACATCCGTCTTCGCGACGTTACACAAGATGCACCGCAGAAACACCCAATTGATGCCGTGGGGCATCGTGCTCCTGGTCGTCATTGCAGGCGTGTACGCGGCACGGCGCGGGATTGTCTTCATTCGCCGTGCACGGGCCGCCCTAGCCCAGACGTCCGCTGAAGGCCCGGTTCCCGCCGGACGCCACCGCCATGAACCCTGAACCCTGCCCCGACGCAAGGATATTGTCCAGAAGGCTGGAGGCGGTGCAGTTCGTAGCCACGGACGCGACGGCAAGACCGTAATTAAGAAACCGCAAAGCCTGGCAACGAACCTTTCCCGCCCTCGACAAGAAATGAAGATTTGATGCCCAAGAAAACTCGGCCGCGTCACCGGTACATAGGGTGTGGAGGGGGACTCTACAATGGGCCGGACGGAGGACTGTACCCCTACAAAGGTGGTGGACTGGACCCTTACAACGGCGGCGGGCTGGATCGCTATAACGGCGGCGGACTCGACACTTCACGAGGGGGCGGCCTCTACTACGGACCTGGAGGCGGCCTCTGGGACGGACCCTGCGACAGGCCCTACCGTAGCAGCACGCCGCCCATGCACATCTGGATCCCCCTCCTCCGCGAACAGGGACTTGACGAGGTCGCTGACCTTCTTGCGAGCCACCACGACTGTGGGGTCGGACACCGGATGGAATATCTCGTTTCTCCCGCTGGGTACGAATTGAACATGCCCGATGACGCTTAGCTGGGCTCCCTGGGGCGACGCTGCGGCCGGAACAACGCTGAACAAGAAGCTGTGACACAGGCAACAGCCGGAAGCAAGATTTTGCGCCACTGATGACCGACAAGGTGCTAATTGATCGTGGGCCGTCTCTTTCAGCTGGGCGTATCCGTTCAGGGGTTCCAGTCGTGTGGTGTTGGTCAGACACTGGCGGTCTCCTCCATCGGAGCGCACGTATACCAGCCCCCACTTGAGTACCTGGGGTGAGTTATCTGCACCTTTTGGCGAGCGGCACCCACGTTCGTTGAGCTCCGGGGCATTTGGATGCCACGTACAGGTGCGCCGGCAACTCTCCGGCGGCCGCGAGGGCAGACTCCAAAGCCGCTAACTCGAGATCACCCGCAAGCTGAGTATGCTTCGCATCGGCGAACCAGTCCTCCGCGCTATCGCCGCCCTCGCTCAGGAACCTTGTGAGCGCCCCGGCCCCGACAACTCGACCGCTCGCGAGGTCACGGATCGGCTGGAACGCCGTCACCAACATCCTGCCCTCCAAGACGGCTTCTATCCGCGACCTAATGCTGGCCTCCGAGCGCGGGAACAGGGACCCGGCCATCCGCCGCGGCACGGGGATACCGGCCACGGGCACGGTGTCCTGCATGCCTGCACGGAACCTGGCGACGGCTCTGATGGTGAGCAGATGTTCCAACAGCGCAGCTTCCGGACGTCCGTATGGGCGGCAAGACACCCGCGCAGTTGCTCCCAGTCTGATGAGACACTCCAGCGTCACAGAAAACCGGGGCGGAGATGCGGAGATAACGGGACGGGTAGGACACCGGGCGCAGCTTGGATCAAAGCTCACCAAACTTACCCGGAGGTCTAAATTCACCTAATTCACCCAAGTTCACCTTACGGCGAAGGGCGACAGCACAGGAAGCAGGCTGGACGAACTCGAGCGCATCATCCGTGCCGTATGCCGCGATGGGATACCGATGTCATTGTCGGCCCTGCGTCCGGCCGGAGCTCTCTTTTCGGTACAGCTCTGCTCTTGTGCCCACCGCTCCTCACGATCTGGGGCTATCGCCCGTGACCCCCGTAGTTGCGATGGCGGTATGGCACCAGCCAGCGCGTAAGAGAATGCTGTGGTCGGTCGTGGCCCTGTTCTGCTCGGTGCCATGGACACTCCTGATCGTTCTTCGCAACGGCCAACCTCCGTAGATGGGGATCGGTTTCGCGGGAATTCTTGGCGCTCCCCAGTTCATCATTTGGTCCCGTTACCTGTTCGGCGCCGCTCGACCTGCAGCAGAACAGGACAAACGACACTGATGACAAGGTCCGGCACTGTGCCCATTCCCGGCGGACGGCGTTCAGTCCGGGGCATGCCGGTCCAGCCGCCGACCGGTCCTAACCATCGGGAGGTCCCGGATGAATCTGTTCATCGGAGGGACGCTTCATGGGCAACGTTGCCTTGAGTGATTTGCGTGCCCTGAGCCCGACGTCGCCTTGGACATGGGCCTGATGAGGAAAGTCGCAATGTCCGCACACATGGGACTTCATGACCATAGCCATGGAAACGGTGCCAACTAAGTTGACAATTCTGCCAGCAAGCCGGCGATCAAAACCGCGAGAGTTCAAGGGGCATCTAGCGCGAGTTTTGGCCAAGTTGCTTGGCATCTCACACCTGCACGGTACGTCGTGCGGGGGCAGCTTTGTTGTTTTCCAGCCCCAATTCCTACTTATCGTTCTGTCGGTGCACCATTTCAGTGATCCAGATGGGCGCGAATGGAGAGGTGCAGTTCGGGGGAGTCGGGTAATCCTTGAGCACCCCTAGGCGCTCACCGATGTCGATGGCGCGGGCGCGGTGCTCGGTGTGTTCGATCCCGATCTGGGCCAGGCAGTGGTTCATGGCCCATTGAAGACGGTCCAGGGCGTCTTTCATCTCCGCCTCGATGACGTCGAGCAGTCCTGCGAGGTCCAGGCCCTCGGGATTTTTGGCCGCGCGTTCAGTGGTCAGCGCCCAGCCGGCACCCGCGACCACTGGATCCGGATCGGCGAACCAGGCAAGGCGCAGCTCCTCGCAGTGCGGGTTCTTCTTCACCACATAGTTCACGAGCCAGTCGTGAACCTTCGGCGTGCGCGCCTGGCGCAACATGACATCCAGCTCATCGCGCTCGAATTTCTTCCGGCGGCAGATCAGGATCGCGAGCAGTCTCGCGGCCGTGTCATCTGTCGCCCAGAGCTGGTGGGCGAGTTCCTGCTGCGTCTTCAACCGCTTCGCGAGCGCACGCAGTTCGCCGAGGTTCACACCGCGATCGTCACCGTGTTTTTCGTTCACCTCGCGGGCTCTCGGGTCCTCGAGCGTGGCCAGCTCGGCAACCAGTTCGTCCACTGTCGTCTCGGTCACCCCAGCCTCCTGATCATCATTTGTGGGGTAGAGCCAATTAGCAGGCGTGGCCGCGCGGCGCCGGTTGCGAGGGCGTTCAGGGGCGGCGGGCCTGCGTCCCTTTTGCAAGGTTCTGGTCGGTCAGGTGCCGTGGAACGCGGCGCATTCCGGGAAGGGGTCGTTCACGGGGGCTGGCCAGCCTGGATCGTCGGTGTCGTCCATGTCGTCCTCGTCGGGGTCGGGCCATGGGTGTGCGGCGGTGAAGGAGTACCAGTCGGGGAAGGGATCCGCCGGCAGTTCCGGTTCCGCAGGTGCGGGCAGGTCTTGGTCCGGTTGTGGGTCCGTGTCCGTGTCCGTGTCGGTGATCGGGATGTGGTGTGGCCAGCGGGGTGGTTCCCAGTCCTGGTGTTCGCCGGAGTAGTGCCGTTGTGAGGGTGAGGTCCACCCGGGCGGGTGGTCTTTGCTGGCCGCGGTGGGGGTCCATCCGGTCCGGTGTTTGAGGCGGTGGTGTTTGGGGCAGGGCTGGCCCAGGTTGGAGATGCCGGTGGTGCCTCCCTCGGCCCAGGCCAGGAGGTGGTCTGCTTCGTTGTCCAGGGAGTGGTTGTTGCAGCCGGGGAAGGGGCATTTGCCGTCGCGGAGCCGCAGCCACTGGCGCATGGCCTTGGTGAGGCGGTAGCTGCTGCGTCCGATTTCCAGCGGGGCACCGTCGCGGGGGTCGGTCAGGACGCGGTGGAAGGAATCGGCGCCCTCGGCGATCAGGCGCCGGGCCATGGACGGCGGGATCGGCCCGTACCCGTCGAGGATGGCCGGTTCCTCGGTGGCGCCCAGCAGGGACAGGACCGGGACGGTGACCAGGACCTGCGCCCGCGGGGACGGAACCCGCCCCGCCCGCCCCGGTTCCACGCCGCCGTCGGGCGTGCCGCCGTCGGGCATTGCGGCGCTGGTGCCGCTGGTGTTGTTGGTGAGGAGCCAGGTGGCGGTGATGTCGGCGCGGAGCTGGGCGAGGGTCCGGGTCTCGTGGGGGCCTTGGAGGGCGCGGGCGGCGGCGGTGGTCCGTTCCCAGATCCCGGCCGCGGTGTCTGCCGGGAGGTGGGCGGAGAGCCAGGCCATGCCGTCGCGGTCCGGGAGGTATTCGACCCGCCGGTGTTCGGCTTTTTGGGCGTGGCGTTCTTCGATGCCGACCGGGTGGTGGCGTTCGCGCCAGGTGCGTGCCTTGGCCCGGAACCGGGACGGGACGAGGTCACCGGCCGGGCAGCCCCGGGCAGGGTTGGGTGCCCCGGGGTCCAGGAAGTGCGCTTCCAGGCCGGCCGCTCCGGCGGGATCCAGGCCGGTGGTTTCGTCGATGATGATCCGGGCGTGCTGCCAGGAGATCGTCCCGGACCCCAGGGCGGCCAGGGTCAGCGGCAGGACCGTGGTCAGTGCCTGGCAGTCGGAGAGGAAGGCCCCGGCGGTCCGTTCGCTGACGGTCAGGACGCAGGCCACCTCGGCGACCAGGGCAAGCTCCTGGGCGGTGGACTCCTGCGGTGAGGCGGCCGGTGACGCCAGGGCCCGGGCTGCGTGGACGTAGTCCGCGGCCAGCCTCGCTTTCAGCGCGGCGGTCCGGGCCTCCAGCCGGGCCACCTCGGCCAGGCCGTCCAGGCAACCATCCGCCAGACGCCGCAGCGGGTCGGTGCCTTCGGAGGAATCAGCGTCCCCGGTGAAGGCGGTCAGCACGGCAACGGACGCGGCGACGGCCCCCACGGCCGCCCTGCTGCCCGCACTCCAGGCTGTCCTTCCATCCATACCCACAGCATCGCAGGAGGCACCGACAATTTAGTATTGGCGCCGCTGGGCGCGTGCGCGAGGCAGACAAACTCGGCTAACTAGGTTCCTGCGCTCGGGAAGGAACCATTCGCCTGAATCTCCGGAAAAGGAAAGTTGATCCACTCCGTGCCACGCGTGAAGATCCGCTCGGGATGGGCCCTGCTTTTGCGAAGCGGAGGTAGAGCGAAGGAACAATGAACAAATTGAGCAGTGTGGACGTGACGAGTCCGCCCAGAATGACCACGGCCATCGGGTGTTCGATTTCATGGCCCGGGATATTGCCCATGACCACCAAGGGCACGAGGGCAAGTCCGGTAGCCAAGGTGGTCATGAGGATCGGGGAAAGCCGTTCCGCAGCTCCGCGCAACACGAGAGCGCGGCCGAAAGCTTCGTCCTCGTTCCTTTCCAGATGCTGGCAGTGGCTGATGAGCAGGATCCCGTTGCGGGCTGCGATGCCCATGACCGTGAGGAACCCGACGAGTGAGCCGAGCGAGAGGACCCCACCGGTGATGTAGGCGGCGAAAACTCCGCCGACCAGGGCTATCGGGAGCGTCAGCAGCGCGAGTAGGGCCAGCCGCCAGCTCCGGAACGATGCCTGTAGTAACAGGAAGATCAGGGCCAGGGCCGCTATGGCGAAGATCGTCAGGCGTTCGGTGGCCGCTTGGCGTTCCGTGTACTCACCGAGGAGCTGGACGCTGTAACCCGGCGGCAGGTTCATCTCTTCGAGGCGTTCCTGGAGCGTGCGGACAACGGTCCCGAGGTCCGCCCCCTGATCGATAAAGGAACCGACCTCAACGCGGCGGGATCCGTTCGTGCGGTCAATGAGGTTGGGTGTCGCTTGCACACTGACAGCGGCGACGTCGGCCAGCCGGACGCGCTGTCCGCCGGGAGTGTCGAGCGGCAGGTCTTCGATGCTGGTGACGCTGGCGCGGGTCTCCGGTGTGCTCCAGACTTGGACGTCATAGGCGCGACCGTCCCGGAAGACGTCGCCTACCTCTTCCCCGGCCACGAGTGTCGCGGCTGCCCGCCTGACGTCGCCGGGTTTCATCCCGTACTTTTGTGCCGCGGCAAGATCCACCTTGACCGTAATCTGCGGCACCTCGACTTCCAGGGAAATGTGGGGTTCATTGGTGCCCTGGATGTGGTCAAGAATGGATTTGATCTTTTGGGCCTGGTCCCGCAGCACGTTCAGGTCATCCCCGTAGACCCGGACCAGGATTGGTTCGCTGGAGCCGGTCAGGACCTCTTCGATTCTCTCTTTCAGGTAGGTCTGGACGTCGCGGTGCAGGCCCGGATAGCCGTCGACAACCTCCTGGACAGCTGCCACCGTCTTATCGTAGTCAGCGTGGCGGTCGATGCTGATCCAGTTTTCCCCAGCGTTGACGCCGACGATCTCGTCTGCGGTGAACGCCTGGCCTATGTGTGTTCCGCAGTTCAGGACTCCGGGCACCTTGAGGAGCTCCTCACAGCCCCTTTGTGAGATGCGGTATTCCTCTGCTGCCGATGTGCCGGGTTCTGAGACCCAGTGCATCAGGAAGTCCCGTTCCTTGAAGGTGGGGAACAAGGACTGGCCCAGCAGGGGAGCGATCACCAGACCAGCCAGCGCGACGGCGCCGAAACCGGCGTAGCCGTAGCGGGGCCGGTTCATGGTCCGGGACAAGGCGGCGTGATATCCGCGTTTGAGCACCCGGACCAGGGGAGGATCGTGCCGCTCCAGTTTCGCCTTGCCGAGCAGAATCAGGGCCAGCGCCGGGGTCACCGTCAGCGCGACCAGCATCGAGGCGAGGACGGCCAAGGTATAGGAGACAGCCAGCGGCCGGAAAAAGACGCCGGTCAGTCCGTCGAGGAAGAAAATGGGAACGGCCGCGACGACGATGATCAAGGTCGCGTAGACAATGGGACTTCGCATTTCCAGAGAGGCCCTGAGCACTACCGAGGCGGTTGGTTCCTCGCTGCCCAGGGCCCTGTGTTGCCTGAGCCGTCGCATGATGTTTTCGACGTCGATAATCGCGTCGTCGACGACGACACCCACTGCGATGACCAGCCCCGCCAGGACCATGGTGTTGATGGAGCTCGCCGTGAAGTACAGCACGAGCGCCGCCGTCAGGAGGGAGAGTGGAATGGCCACAAGACTGATCAGCGCGGTGCGCCACTGGAAGAGGAAGGCGCCGAGGATCATGACGACCAGCAGGCAGCCCAGGAGCAGCGCGAGGCTGAGGTTGGAAATCGCCTCCTCGATGAAGCTCGCCGGACGGAAGATGGTGGTATCAAAGGTGATTCCACTCAACCCTGGCTGGAGCTGGCGGAGGGCGTCCTCAACTCCCTTCGTCACATCGAGGGTGTTTCCCCAGGGGAGTTTTTCGACGATGAGCATGAGTCCGTGCCCGTTGTTGATGACCGCGTCGCCGATGAGCGGCTGGTGGTCCTCGACGACCTTGGCCACGTCGCCCAAGTGCAGCGCGACGCCGTCCTTTTCCCTGATGGTGACTTGCGCCAGGTCCTCGGGGCTGGAAACCGCTTGGACATGCTGGACGCCCATTCTTTGGTTCGGACTGTCAATGAAACCTCCAGTGCCGATGAACCGGCCGGGGGAATACTTCAGCAAGCCGGCGTCCACGGCTCCGGCGGTGACTTCCATGACCTGGTTGAGCGAAACGTCTTCGGCCTTGAGCCGGTCCGGCTGCACCTGGACCTGCAGCATCTGGAGCCGTTCACCCCAGATGGCGACGTTGGCCACCCCGGGCACCCGGAGCAAGCGGGCACGGATCGTCCAGTAAGAGAGCATGGACATCTCGATGAGGGACCGGTCGGAGGAGGTCATGCCGATCTTCATCACGCGGCTCGTCGACGACAAAGGCTGAAGCATGACCGGCGGAGCCGCCCAGGTGGGCAAAGCGGTGGTCACTGCCGCCATCCGTTCAGATACCACCTGGCGGGCGTTCAGCAGATCGGTACCCTGCTTGAAGACGAGCACGATCGAGGACAGCTGGGGCACGGACTTGGAGCGCAGCTCATCCAGGCCGGGCATGCCGCTGAGGGAAGCCTCGATCGGGACGCTGACCAGCTCTTCCACTTCCTGCGCGGTCAGGCCAAGGCAGGCCGTCTGGATTTCCACGCGCGGGGGCGCGAATTCTGGAAAGACATCGATGGACGCTGAGCTCAACTGTACGGAGCCCAACAGCATAACCGCGCAGGCCAGTGCAACAACCACCGTCCTGAATTTGAGGCTGATGCCTATGATCCAACGCATCTCAGTGGGCCGTATCGAATTCCTCGCCGAGCAGTTCCTCGGCCCCCAGCGTTACCACCACCGTGCCGACCGGCGGACCGTCCCTCAGCAAGGCGGCTTCGCCGGCGATTCGCTCGATATTTACCGCCTGGCGGACGTACACACGGAGCTCCGGATTTGTGTAGACCCAGGTCCTGCCCTGGCTGTCGTACAGGATTGCCCCGTAGGGGACGGTCAGCTTCCCCTGCGGACCCGACGCCGCCATCCCGGTCTTTAGCCCCAGCCGTTCGACGGCGCGTTCCGTCAGGGTGATGCGGTGCAGGTCCGTCCCCGGGACTTCTTCCAGGGTGGCTGGGTTGTCTGCGGCAGGCACGGCTTCGGCTGGCGGCTGGGAACAGGCTGGCAGCGACAGCGTCAGGAACGCGGCGACCACCAGGGCGATCAGGACCTTGGTGCTGCGGCTCCGCCGGGAAGCTATCTTTTTCATGGTGCATCCTCGCTCTGTGCCCGGAGCAGCGAATCGTTCCGGGTTGCGGTCCTAGGCGCCGGATCCGGTCCGAATCGAAGCAACAGTGCGGGCAAGACAAATAGCAGGAAAAGCGTCGTGGTCAGCAGCCCGCCCCAGATGATGACGGCGAGCGGTTGGATGATTTCCGTTCCGACCACGCCACCGATGAGTACGAGCGGCAGTAGGGCAAGAGCCGTCATCAGGGCCGACATCAGCACGGGCATCAACCGGTCCCGCGCGCTTCGGATCACGAGAGCGGGCCCGTGGGCCGCGCTATCCTCGGATCCCAAGCTTCGGGCGTGCCGTATCAGCAGGATGGAGCCACGCACGGCGATGCCCAGGACGGCGGAGAAGGCAGGAAGCGAGATCAAGGAGTTGATTCCGCCCGTCATTTGGGCTGCGAGCACCCCGCCCGAGAGCGCCGCAATCAGGCCCAGGAAGACCGTCGCACCTAGCCGCCAGCTTCCGAGCGCCGTCTGGAGAAGCACGAGGATTCCGGCCGCAGCGACCGCCGCCAGCAGCCACAGCCAGCGGGCGCTATTCTGCAGCTCTGCGTACTGGGTGAGGATTTCCGCATGGTAAGAGAGCGGGAACTGAAGTTGCTGGAGGCCCTTCTCGATGTCCTGCTGTACGTCGTTGAGCGCGCGCCCCTGAATTTCAGCCTTCACATCGATCCGGCGCGAGGTGTCATCGTGCAGGATGACCGCCTCGTTCCCGACCATGTTGACCTGGGCAACGTCGCCGAGGCGTACGTGCCCGCCGCCAGGGGTGTCGATCAGCAGCTCGCGGACGCTGGTAAGGCTGTTCCTGGTGGACGGGGTTCCTTTGACGATCACCGAGAAGACTTTTTGTTGCTGGTAGATGTTGCCGACTTCGATTCCCTGCAGCAGGGCAGCGGCCGCGCGCCTGACATCGCCGGGGATGACACCCGCCTTCTGGGCCGCGGCCAGGTCAACCTGGACTTCGACGATTGGTTGTTGGACAGCCGCGTCGACATGGGGATTGACGACGCCGCCGGTCCGGGCCAGGATTTGCCGCACTTCCTCAGCTTTCTGGCGGAGCGTGGCCATATCCAGGCCGTATACCCGGACGGTGAATCCGGGGTCGGCGGCCTCATGGATCTGGTCGATCTTCTGCTGCGGGTACGTGGATACCTTGCTGGTCAACCCCGGGTACCCATTTACCACGTGCTGGACTGCCGCCGCCGTGTCGCGGTAGGAGGCCTCCGCGGAAACCGTCACCCAGAGCTCCCCGGCGCTGATGTCACCCACCTGGTCCGAGGTGATCGCGCGCCCGACGTGTCCCCCCACATTGGCCACGCCGGGAAGTGCCCGGAGCTCTTGGGCGGCCGCATCAGTGATCCGGCTCATTTCCTGGTCTGATGTGCCGGCGATCGTACTCCACTGCACCACGAGTGTCTTGTCCGGCAGGACGGGCACTGTCGGACGGCCGGTGGCTAGCTGGGGCGCGAGGGCAAGCCCGGCAAGGGCGATGACCGCAGCGCTCGCGAATACCCACCGAGCCTTTCCCGCTGCCCGGGACAAGGCACGGCCGTATCGGCTGTGGACCCGGGACAGGGTGCGTCCTTCCCTTGCGGTGGTCCGGCCGACCGGCAGGACGAAGACCAGCGCCGCGGTTACAGTCAGCGCCACGATCATCGCGACAGCCAGGGTGAGCAGGTAGGAAAGGAGCAGCGGGCCGAAGAGCGCTCCGTCTTCGCCCGGGACGAAGATCACGGGCAGCACCGACAACGCCATGATCAGCAGAGAGTAGAGAATCGGCGTTCGCACTGCCCGCAGGGACCCCGTCACCAAGGCGGCGCTCGACTCCGCGACGCCGGGCCCGACGCCGGACCGGGCGCCTGCCCTGCCAGCGCGGACTGCACCATAGAGGTCTTCGGCGACGTCACCAACGATGACGGCCAAGGCCAGGATCATCCCGGCCAGGACCATCGTGTTTATCCCGGTGCCTCTCAGATACAGCACCAAGGCTGCCGCCGTCAGTGAGACCGGAATCGTGACCAGACTGATGACCGCGGTGCGCCAGGAGCGGAAGAACGCGCCAAACATGGTGGCTATCAGCAGCAGGGAGACAAGCAGTGCGACACCAAGCGTGCCGACCTCTTCCTGGATGAACGCTGCCTGTCGGTAGACGGTGGTATCGATCGTGACGCCGGACAGCCCGGGCTGGAGGGCATGGAGCGCATCATCGATGCCCCGGGTCACGTCCATCGTGTTCGTCTCCGGGAACTTCTCGATGACGAGGAGCAATTCGGCATCCTTGCCGGAAAGTGCATCCCCGATCAGCGGCTGGTGATCGGTCACGACGTGGGCGACATCGCCCAACACCAGCTTTCCGGCCGGCCCCTCCAGGCTGACTTGGCCCAGATCCTCGGGCGTGGTGATCGGCAGGACGTGCTGAACTCCGAGCCGCTGGTGGCCGGTCTCCAGAAAGCCGCCGGTGCCGGGTGTGGACGCCTCAAGGTAACTCAACGGCGACACCCACACGGCGTTGCCGGTGGTAGTAATGACCTCGTCCAGCGTCACGCCCTTGGCCTCAAGTTGTTTAGGATCGACCAGGACCTGCAGTTGCTGGTCGCGGAGGCCCCAAATAGACACGTTCGCGACGCCGGGCACCGCCAGGAGGCCGGGCTTCATGGTCCAGCGGGCCAGAACGGACATGTCAATGGCCGACATCTCTTGGGAGGTCAGCCGAATCATCATGACCCGGCTCGTCGATGAGAGCGGCTGCATCAGGACGGGCGCGGCAGACACGTTCGGCAACGCGCGTGCCTGGGTCAGACGTTCGGACACAAGCTGGCGGGCCCGAAAAAGGTCGGTCCCCGGCTTGAACACCATCTGGATCGATGACAAGCCCGGGACGGATCTGGAATGAATGGCTTCCACCCAGGCCACACCATTCAACAGGTCCGCCTCCATGGGGGAAGTGATCAGCTGTTCAACTTCCGCGGCGGAGAGCCCCAGGGCCTCGGTCTGGATTTCAACTTGTGGAGGGGCGAATTCCGGGAAGGCATCCACTGCCATGCCCGGCAGGCTCGTGAAGCCGAACCCCAGGATCCCCGCTGCCAATGCCAGGACCAGAAACCGGAACTGGAGTACCCATCGGAGGATCGTGCCCATCATGGCCGGTCACCCGGTTCTCGGGGTGTGACAGTGGAGAAGCCGCAGCGGGGAGGAGACACTTCACAATCGATTACTGGTGAGTGCCCGCTGAAAGCGTTATATCCCCGGTACTTGTCCACCACGCCGCTCCCTGGAACAGTGCCAAAGCGCCCCCAGACGTGTACGTCAATGATGAGCCCCGAGCAAACCCGCGGTCAACGCTCAATGCAATGATTCTCAGGATGTTAACAGGGAATTTTCCGTCTTTTAGCAAATGATAGTGGTAGTTCGGACTAACCGCCGGAACCCGGCGCCGCAATCTCGGCGTGGGGCGTTGTGCCGTAAACACTCGCACTGACCTGGTAGGCGTGCTCGTCCAATTCCAGTGCTTGCTGATTGATTTCGCTCAGCTTGGAGTCCGCGAGCGCCTCCGCGGTGATGAGGTCCAACGACTCCTGGTCCGCACCACCTACCGCTGTCACTTTCACGAGCCCCGTGCCCGCTGAATAGAGCTTTTGCTGATGGCCCACAGACGGTTCCAGGGGATTGTATTCGTCAATGACCAACACATCGTCGTAGCACGCGGCGGGGACGCACACCCGCTCGTGCTGCTTGAAGACGGTTCCGCAGTCGAGGAAGCCCACGTCGGGTGCGTGGGCCTGGACGTACCCGGGCGTACCGGTCACGGGCTGATCCTGCATGGCGATCCCTGCCTGGGCCTTGGAAATACCGCTAATGAAAGTGTGGGGAGCGCCGGTGAAAGTGCCGTTCTCGTACTCTTCCGGGTACTCCCCGAAGAGCCAGACCGCCCCCTTCTCCGTCTGGGCGAAGAAAGCCAGTTCGGATTCCACCAGCTGCCCGTCGAAGTAGTCCCGGTCCCACATCACGAGGGTCTTCACGCCGTCTATCACCTTTGTCAGTCCGGTCACGGAGTGGACGACCGTGCGCTCGGAGGTGCCGTCGGCACTCTTCACCGTGCCTTTTGTCGTGTACTGCATGCCGGGCTTCAGCGGAAACCACTTGTTGTCAATCCTGGGCGTCAACTGGAAAGCGGAGCGGTCATAGTGGATGGCGGACCCTGCGCCGCAGAGCTCCGCGGCGTCCGGGGTCGCTGTCGAGGTCACGGTCGGGGAGGCTGACCCCGACGTCGGCCCTGTCGGCGTCCCGTTTGACGTGGCCGGGGAAGGCTCACGGGTTGGCCCGGAACACGACGCCACCGCGGACATTGCCAGAAAAAGCACGAGTGCGGATCCCAACGCTGTTAGTCGTTTGCTTGGCTGGAACATCTCGGTTTCCTTTCACAACAGGCTGATGAAAGGGAGGACCGGGACAGCTGGAGAGAGTTTTCATGCCGCACCGCCCACGGTCCAACATTTCTCAATTGTGCTCCGGCAGGCGCACAAAAAGAACAGACGGCGCACAAACCTGGTGAGCCGAGCGGGGGTTCCCCTGGGCAACGTCGGGGGGCCGGCGGCGTCTGGGGTAGAGAGCCCCGAGCCCCGGGCTCCAGGGGCCCTCCCGCCGTCGGCCCCGTCCAATGCCCGGTCCCGGAGGGCCGGCTGGTCTGTCTCAAGCCGCGGATGTGTTCCTGTGTTAATTCAACATCTTTCGCGGCCCTGAAGCACGAGTGCCGCCTACTCGTTTTCCAAGGCCACGGGCGGCCATACACGCGGAGAACCCTACGTAAGCAGGGCTTTCGCCAATTCCGCGTCCACGCTCATTGCGTCCTAGATCCTCTCCCGCTGGGGAACCCACCGATTCAGGGCTTCATCCAGGGCAGCCAGATCGACCGGTTTGCTGAGGTAGTCGTCCATACCGGCTGCGAGGCAGCGCTCGCGGTCTTCGTCCTGGGCTCCGGCGGTCATGGCGATGATGGGCAGGCGCACGGAGCGGTTCTCCCGCGCCCGAATGCTCCTGGTGGCCTCGAAGCCGTCCATGACGGGCATGTGGCAATCCATGAGCACAGCCGCATAGGAGCGGGTGGCAATGGCGGAGACAGCCTCGGCGCCATCGGCAGCCACCTCGGCTTCGTAGCCCAGTTTGGCAACCATTTCACGGGCGACGAGCTGGTTCACCTCGTTGTCCTCCACTACAAGGATTCTTCCTTTGGAAGGCCTGTCCGGCCTCGGGGGCCGTGCTAGTGCGGATGCCGTGTCGGTCGCTGGGTTGCCAGCTACCAGCCGCATCAGGCGGTCGTAGAGTTCTGAGCCGCGTACAGGTTTCGTGAGCCATTCGCTGATTCCCGCATCAGTCATATCGGTCTTGGATACCTGGGACGCGGACGTCAGCATCATGAGCCGGATGCCCCGCAGGCCCGGGTCGCTCGAGAGCTCGTGAGCAAGCTCGAGGCCGTCCATGTCCGGCATGCACATATCGAGCACCGCAACGTCGAAGGGTTTCCCAGCGGCGGCTGCCGTCCGTGACCGCTTGAGGGCCGTGCGCGCGTCCGCTACCGCGTCCGGCCGCAGCCCCCACGTGTTCAATTGCGATTCCAACACGAACCTGTTGGTGGCATTATCGTCGACCACCAACACGCGCAGACCCGCCAGTAGGCCCGGGACCGGACGGTCGGGAACCCGCCCGGGTTCCTTGGCCAGCGGCAATCGGAGAGAGAACCAGAACGTGCTTCCCACACCAGGGCTACTGGTCAAACCGATGTCCCCGCCCATAACTTCCGTCAGACGCCGGCAGATGGCCAGCCCCAGCCCGGTTCCACCGTACCGACGCGTGGTGGAGGCATCCGCTTGGGAGAACGAATCGAACAAGCGCAAATGATCCGCTGCATCGATACCAATACCGGTATCGCTGACCTCGAATCGCACAAGCGCGGTTCTCGCGTCCTGGTCCGCGACGGTCACCCGGATGGCGACTTCACCGGACGCAGTGAACTTTACGGCGTTCGAAGCCAGGTTCAACAGGATCTGCCGGATCCGGCCGGCATCACCGGCCAGCTGCGCGGGAACACCGGGGTGGCAGTACGCGATGAGTTCCAGGCCCTTGGCCTGAGCTGCTTCGGCGAGGAGCGAGGCGACTTCCTCCATCAGGTATTGCGGATCGAAGGACGTGATGTCCAGGTCGATTTTCCCCGCTTCCAACTTCGAGAAATCCAGGATGTCGTTAATCAGGGTCAACAAAGCTCCGGCAGCGGTCTGAACCCCTTCGGCGTATTTGCGTTGTGCTTCATCCAGCGGCGTGTCCAACAACAGCGTTGTCAGGCCTATGACTCCGTTCATGGGGGTACGGATCTCATGGCTCATCGTCGCGAGGAACTCGGACTTCAACCTGCTCGATTCCAGGGCCGCCTCACGGGCGGCCAACAGTTCCGCTTCTGCGGCACGCCGAGCGGTAATGTCCTGCCCGATGGTCGCAATTCCGATGACCCCGTTTTCGCCGCGGATCGGGGAGACCGTCAGGGACACCGGCACGATGGACCCATCCTTACGCACACGGTCTGTCTCGAAGCTACGGGCCTGTCCGCCATTCTGGACAGCGGCCAGCACCTCGTCCTCGGACTGGAGGTAGTCCGGAATGAGGAGCCGGACGTTCTGCCCGGTCGCTTCAGCGGCAGTGAATCCGTACAGCTTCTCCGCCCCGGGGTTCCAGCTGGTGATGATGCCCTCAGGCGTCATACCGATGATCGCGTCAGCCGAGGACTCAACGATGGCGGCCAGACCCTCCACTTGGGTGAGCGCCTCCCGCGCCTGGTCCTGTGCGCGCTCGCGGGACGTGACGTCACGGAAACTCCAGACCCGTCCCACGATCTCATCCCCGACTTGTTGGGGCCGGGAATACCGCTCAAACGTCCGCCCGTCACGGAATTCCAACATGTCCAGGCTCTCCGCCCCCGGATCGGCGTATAGTTCCTGGACCTTGGCTATGAAGCCATCGGGATCCGTGAGCTGGTCGAGGACGAAAGCCAACAGCCGGCCGTCGTCGTGGGACTCCAGAAGATCCGTGGGGATGCCCCACAACTCGGCGAACCGCTCGTTCGCCCCCGCGATAGAGCCGTCTGCCGCGACAACCAGAATGCCGTCGGCTGTGGACTCCAGGGTGGCACTGAGAAGGGAGAGGGCATCACGGAGTTCGGCGTCAACACGGCCGCGGTCACTTACTTCGCGGATGGAGGCGACGAGTTGCATGCCCGGTCCGACGCCGAGGGGAGCGAAGCTGACCTCAATGGGAAACTCCGTGCCGTCGCTGTGGCGGCCGAACAGTTTCAGGTCAGTCCCGGCCCGATGTATTCCAGGATCACTGGCAAAGAGGTCCCGGATGGCGCCACCCTGGCCCTTGAACCGCGCCGGAAGGAGCATCTCATAGTGCTTGCCCAGCAGCTCGGTACGCGAATAACCGAAGAGCTGCTCTGAATAGGCATTGCCGAACGCGATCTGACCGTCCGCGTCGATCACGAGCAAAGCGTCCGGCACGGCCTCAACCAGGCCGCTAAAAGAGCCGACGCGATCCAGCGGCCGCATTTCGTTTGTCATTTCGGCCCCCAGAGCTGAATAGATGACAAGCCCGCCCACATTGGCGGGCGCCTGGGTGTGCCTATGTGGCCCTCCCCACGGACAGAGTATCCGGGAACGTACCCGAAAGCATCACAAAATTGCCATGTACTTCGCGACCTCTACAACCACCGCTGCCGCTTCGGGAAGGGAACCCGGTCCAGGTCGTTCGCGGCGATGACGGTAGCTCCGCCGGACCGCGCCCGGGCTTGCTCCGCGAGTAGTCCGACGTCGGGATAGCGCGAGGAGAAATGGGTAAGGATCAGCATGCCCGCTTCGGCAGTGGCAGCCAACGCCCCGGCCTGCCCGGCGGTGAGGTGGCGGTACTGAGCGGCGAGGGCGCCGTCGTCGTCGCTGAAAGTGGACTCAGCGACGAGAAGGTCCACCCCCTCGGCGAGTTCCTCAGCACCGTCACATGGCGCCGTGTCCATCACGAAGGCGAAGCTCTGTGCGGGCCTCGGCACGCTCACGTCTTCCAAGCGCACGCCGCCCAGGCTCCCGTCCCGCCGCAGGAGGCTGATATCGGATCCGGTAATCCCCGCCGCCGCAAGCCGCTCCGGCAGTAGGCTGCGGCCTTCGGGCTCGACAACCCTGTAACCGTATGTCTCGATTCGATGGAGCAGCGGGCGCACCTCCACTCCTGCCGCGATAGGACCGGCACCGCCGTGCGGATGAAGCCGAAGGTCGATGCCGGGCGACGCAACAGCCACGAGGGCGCGGATCATGTCCTCGCCGGACGCGGGATAGTGCAAGTGGATTGGATGCTCCACCCGGTCCAGAGCCATACGCGAAAGCACGCCCGGCAGCCCGAAACAGTGGTCTCCGTGGACATGGGTAATACAGATACGCGTGAGCTGGCTGGCCGAGACACCAGCTTGGATCATCTGCCGCTGGGTGCCCTCTCCAGGATCGAAGAGCAGGCCCTCGCCATCCCAGTAGAGCACGTATCCGTTGTGGTTGCGGGTCCTGGTCGGGACCTGGGAGGCGGTGCCGAGAACCACGAATTCACGCATGGAACCGAGTGTCTCATTACTTGGCGGCTACACCCATCATCTTGGGCACTCTTGCCCGGTGACGGTCTTGGGAGGAGGATATGCGGCAAACTCAGGAGGCCTTCCATGATCCAGCTCGGGAAATTCGAAAAGTACTTGGTCGAAGAATTCTTCGACGACTACCGCTCGGGAGACATGTCGCAGCGAGCATTCATTCGTCGGCTCGCATTTATCACCGGGAGCATGGCTGCGGCCTCCTCGACGATGCTGCAGCTCGGATGTGCTCCGGATGACGTCCCGCGAAGCACCGATCCCATGCCAAGCCCCGAAGCTTCGTCCGCCCGGCCCCCGGCGACGCCGACTGCCGGACCAGTACCGGGAGCGAAGAGTCCGCTTTCCGTACCTGAGGGCGCGTCCGGACTTGTGACGGCCGCCGTCCGGTTCCCCGCCGGCGGAACCGGGATCAGCGCCTACCTTGCCCGGCCTGAGGGGTCCGATGCGGGACCGGCGGTGCTCGTCTGCCACGAGAACCGCGGACTGACCCCGCACATCCAGGACGTGGCCCGCCGTTTTGCCAAGGCCGGGTACGTTGCCTTGGCCCCGGATCTTCTCAGCAGGGAAGGAGGCACATCAAACCTGGATGCCGACGCCGTCTCCGGAGCGCTGACACGGGCAGGAGCCGAGCGCCATGTCTCCGACTTCTCCGCGGGTTTCGACTATCTCCGATCACTCGATTTTGTTGACGGCGAACGGATCGCGATGAACGGCTTCTGCTTTGGCGGAGGCATCACCTGGCAGGCCGCGACCGAGATACCCAGGCTGAAAGCCACAGCGGCCTTCTATGGCCCCGCACCCGAGCTGGAGAAGGTTCCGTCCATCAAACCGGCCGTCTTTGGGGTCTATGCCGAACTCGACCAACGCATCACCGGCGCAATGCCGGCACTTCGGGATGCGCTCGCAGCCACCGAGGTCCGCCACAAGCTCACTGTCTATCCCGGCGTCGACCATGCCTTCCACAACGACACCAGCGAGCGGTACAACGAAACGCAGGCGACAGCCGCCTGGCAGGACATGCTGGCCTGGTTTGGCGAGTACGTCTGACCGGACACTATTGCGAAAGAATGTTCGCATGAGTGACGCCGCCGAGTTCATCGATGAGGCCTTGCGCCGTGAAAGCTCTTGGATCCGTGCAGAGCAGGCGCAGGCACGGCTGGGAAACAGGCTCAAGCAGTACGGATCCTCGATCGGGGCTATCCGTGGAACGGTTCGCGACGCCCTCCGCCGCCACCCGGGACTCGCGCACGACGAGGTCACTGCCTTGAGCTCGGAATTGTGGGAGGTTCCCGTTTTCGAACGCCGGCTCGCGGCAATCGTCCTTCTGCAGTCCAAGGTCCATCTGCTGACGAATACCGATCTGACGCGGCTCGAGGGTTTTGTCCGTGAAGGAAGGCTGCGCGAACTGGTCGATCCGCTAGCGGTTGACGTGATCGGACCTTTGATTGCCGGGCTGGAAGGGCAGGCCAAGACGCGGGCTGGAAGCGTGATGGATCGGTGGGCCCGGGAGGGAGACGAGTGGCTGTGCCGCGCCGCCCTGATGGCGCCGCTGAGGGCGCTCCGGGCCGGGGGAGGCGACTGGGAAGCGTTTGTAGGCCACGCCACGGCGGGGCTGGACGCCGCTCGGGAAATGGGCGCGGAGGGGGAGGTGGTCAGAGAAGCGGTATCCACCGTTCTGAACGAGGTTGCCAAGCGACGGCCTGAGCTGCAATTCCCATCGTCAGCCGCTTGATCTTGTTACCCCAAGGCCTGGGCCACCGTCTTGACCGAAGTCGTTCTGTTAGCGGTCCGCGCAGCCAGCCAAGTGACGAAAGTGTCAAAGAGCGTCGGGCTGATGGTCAGCGTCGGATCAGTTCCGACCGCGATGTGGTGGAAAGTCAGCTCGAGCCATCCGCCAGTGCTTTCGGCATTGGTGACCAGATCCTCCAGATTCTGCAGGGTCCAAGTGCTGTCTACTTCATCCGGCGCCTTGGTGACCAGCGGGTTTTCCGGAGGAAGGGTCTCTGCGAACGGGCAGTCCGCGCAGCTCGCGGGGGAGCGGATATCTCCCAGGCCCCGTCCGCTCGCAAATCCGCAGTTCTTGACCTCAGCCTGGACAGCGGCGTTTTCTGCTGCAAAGGGATAGGCAAAGTCGCTCACCTGGAATCCCCAGCTTTCAAGCGTCGATTTGCCGTTGCAGATTTCCGCGCTGGCGGCCGAAGGGGTGAGGGTGGTCAGATCCGGGTGGGTAACGGTATGGCCGCCAATCTCGTTTCCGTCGCCGGCGATGGTCTGCAGATTTGCCTGGGTCAGGTAACCCGGCGATCCGATCCAGCTGGTGGTGATGAAGAAGGTTCCCACCAGCCCGTGGGCCTTGAGTACCTGTTCGGCAGCGAGTTGATTGTCGTTGCCGTCATCGAACGTCAGGCTCACGACAGTCGGGGGTGCGGCATGGGCCGGAACGGCGATTCCGCCGAGGGCGCCCGCGGCGAGCAACAAGACGCCCAAGATGGACGTCAGCCGCTTGTTCTTTTTTGGGTTGCGCATGGCTCCTCCAAGAGACGAGGGCCCCCAGACGCGTATGAATGTAGGCTACGCCTTGAATCGCGCGGGTTGAACCCAGAAGACGGGCAACGGCCGAATTCACAGCTTGCGTTCAGGTTCTACGGCAGGGGCACGTCCCGTGGCCGCGACGTTTGCCGGGAAGCGAGCAGCGCCTTGTTCGCTGCGGAAATGGCCCGTGAACGTCCCGTGCTGACTTCCTTGGAGACACTGGCAAGCAGCTCGGGGTACCAATCCGGCATGGAGGTGCGCGCGGAGGGAGTCGCGAACGACGCCGCTGCTGCTGCTGCTGCCGTCGTGGTCTGTTCCGGTTTCAGTTCTTGACTTTGCACTGGCTTCCCTCTTCTAAGGCGAGTAAGTACGGCGACCATTTCGTCAAACGTAGGGGAGGGGGCTGACACTTTAGGAGCTGCGACGTGCCACCGCACGGCCAGTTGGATCGGCCGCCTGCAGCCTGTTCCCACGACGGCCCAACACTCGTAATGTGAATGCTGGGAGGTGGTTCCTGTGGAAGCAGCCCAGGGAGATCGGATCATCATTCATGGCAGAACGGTCGGGGCGTCCGACCGGCACGGCGAGATCATCGAAGTCCGCGGTGCAAATGGTGCGCCGCCGTACTTCGTGCGTTTTGACGATGGTCACGAGACCATCCTGTATCCGGGTGGTGATTTCACGATCGATCGCGCAGGCGGGAGTTCGTAGCCCCAGGGCTGGCCGTCTTGCGCGTTGAGCTAAGGTAAGACTTAGCTGCGGAGACGACCGGGGAGGGCACGCGTGGACCACATCCTGGACCTGCCCTTTGAGGTGGCGCTCGTGGCTCTTTTCGCTGTGGTGATGGTCCGGGTCAACGCGACGTACTGGATCGGCCGCGGCGCAGCGGCCGGAATGGAACGCACGCGATTCGCACGTGCCTTGCATTGCCCCAAGGCAAGCAAAGCGCAGGCCATGATTCAGCGCTTTGGCCCCTACGCCGTCGTGCTGACCTTCCTTACTATCGGACTCCAAACCGCCGTCAACCTGGCTGCGGGGGCTGGAAGAATGCCACTCAGCCGGTATCTCCCTGCGGCAATAGTAGGCTCCGGCATCTGGGCCTTCGTCTACGCGACCATCGGACTGGCGGCGATAGATGCGTGGCTTGCGGTCATGGCGGCCTCCCCTTTGGCCGCCATTCTCCTGGTCCTCTCATTTGCCGGACTTGCCGTCTGCCTGGTCATGCGGCGTCGACGTCGGACGGCTGTGGCGCCAGAAGATACAGTGGTCTGAGTTCCATTACCGGACCGGCGAAAGGGCAGGCGTTGAGTATTGAGCTTCCGGACCTTGCGGAAGGCGACTTCTACTACGAATCGCTCGGAAATGGGCGGTTCCGCTCGACCATCCACGCCCAGGGCGCATGGAATCCGCACGAGCAGCACATGGCGCCCGCATCGGGCATCATGGCCGATGCCCTGCTCCGCCATGAGCCGCGCGACGACGTCCGGATGGCCCGCCTCAGCTACGAAATCCTGGGCTTGATCCCGGGCGGCGAATTCGAAATCACCACAGCTACGGTCCGCCCCGGCAGGACGATTGAACTGATCCAGGCGGAACTCTCAGCGGCAGGACGCGTGGCTATCCGGGCCACCGCCTGGCGCATGGCTACCAGCGACACGAGTGCCGTCGCCGCCATAGAAGACGTTGCCATGCCGGCCCCGGACGAATGCAAGCCGTGGGACGGTGCGGGCGTGTGGCCGGGTGGCTATATCCGGTCCTTGGAAATGCGGATAGCAGAAGGGCACCGGGCAGGCTCGGGCAAAGTCTGGATCCGCACGGAGCATCCCCTCACCGACGCGGCGGACAGCCGCGATCTCGCGAGGCTCGTTGGACTGGTGGACACAGCCAACGGTATTGCCGCCCGTGTTTCGCCCGGCAAGAACAGCTACATCTTCCCCAACCTTGACCTGCAGGTCCACATGTACCGTGAACCTGCGGGCGAATGGCTGGGCCTGGACAATATGGTCTCCTTCGGCAATGACGGCATCGGCCTGACGTCCACCGTGCTTCACGACATCAGCGGCCCGTTCGGCCGCGCCGAGCAGATCCTCACGCTGAGGAAGAGCTGATGGTTGAGGACCTCGCCCGAACACAGCGCACGCTGACGGTGGTGCGCCAGGAAGAATCGCTCGGCGTCGCCGATGACCTGGACTTCGGGATCGAGCTCCTCAACCGTGCCCGCAGGGGGCTGCTGGCGCCAACGCTGCGGTTGTACCGGCCCCGCCCTACCGTGGCGTTCGGGCAACGCGATGCCAAGCTGCCGGGATTCCAGGCCGCATCCGAGGCCTGCCGGGACCTGGGTTTCGAACCACTGATCCGCAAGGCGGGGGGCCGGGCAGCGGCCTACCATCGGGGCACCCTGGTGATCGACCATGTGGAGCCACACAGCGACGCGATTTCCGGGGCGAAAGCCCGTTTCTCCTTCTTTGGCGAGCTCCTCGCAGGCGCGCTCCGCCGCGTCGGCGTCCAGGCGGCCGTCGGGGAGATCCCCGGGGAGTACTGCCCCGGTGAGTTCAGCGTCCACGGCCTTGACCCGGATTTTCCAACACACCAGCTCAAGCTGGTCGGCACCGCCCAGAGGGTGGTCTCCGGGGGATGGCTGTTCAGCTCGGTGATCGTCGTCGAGAACTCGGCACCCATCCGCGAAGTCCTCACTGCCAGCTACGGAGCCCTCGGACTGGAGTGGGATCCCGCCACCGCCGGGGCCGCCAATGACCTTTTGCCGCAGCTGGACGTACCCACGGTGGAAGACGCCGTCGTCGCGGCTTACGCAGAATACGCCGAACTTATCGACGGCGATTTCCAGGGCCTTCTCCCTGTGACGAGCACCCGCACGCCGTTGTAGACGAATACCGGCAGGACTACGCTTGAGGCCACAACCAAGTGGACCGAGGTAGAGCAATGGACAAGAAGCCATCCGTTGTCCATGATTCCGACGCGGACCTCACCGTCGGTCCGCCGAAGCGATCCGCCGCGGGTTTGCCCAGCCTGGTGGACTCCTTGCCCCGTGCGTTGAGCCAGATGGGGCCGTCCCGTACCTGGAAGTCCCTGCTGGCCATGAACCAGAGGGATGGCTTCGACTGCATGAGCTGCGCTTGGCCGGATCCTCCGGAGCGGAAGCTGGCCGAGTTCTGTGAGAACGGCGCGAAGGCCGTCGGGTGGGAGGCTGATCCGCTCAAGGTTCCGTCCGGTTTCTGGGACGAGAACGACGTCGAATCCCTCGCCGGGCGTTCGGAATACTGGCTGGGACAGCAGGGCAGGCTCGTGGAGCCCGTCTACAAACCCGCAGGTTCCAGCCACTACCGTCCCATCAGTTGGGACAATGCGTTCCGGATTGTGGCCCGAGAACTCAATGCCCTGGAATCGCCCGACGAAGCCACCTTCTACACGAGCGGCCGGACGAGCAACGAAGCCGCGTTCGTCTACCAGCTCTTCGTCCGCGCCTTCGGGACCAACAACCTGCCCGATTGCTCGAACATGTGCCATGAGTCCACGGGGCTGGCCCTCGGTGAGACGCTCGGCGTGGGCAAGTCCGCCGTCACCTACACGGACTTCGCCAAGGCTGATTTGATCATCATCATGGGCCAGAACCCGGGGACCTGCCATCCCCGGATGCTCACCGCGCTGGAAGAGGCAAAGCTCGCCGGTGCCAGCATTGTCGCGGTGAACCCGCTCCCCGAAGCAGGACTCATCAACTTCAAGAACCCGCAACGGCCCCGTGGGCTCGTGGGCAAAGGAACGGACTTGGCAGACCAGTTCCTGCAGATCCGCCTCGCAGGCGACATGGCGTTGCTTCAAGCCGTCTCCAAGCGGGTCCTGGAAGCGGAGAAGGCAGCACCGGGGGCGGTACTGGACCATGCGTTCATCGAGGAGCACTGCCAAGGCCTCGAAGAGTTCCAAGCCCATATCGAAAACCTGGATGAGCAGGACGTCCGCGCCGCAACGGGCTTGAGGGCGGAGGAAATCGATGAGCTCACCTCCCGCTATCTGCGTGCAGAGAAGGTCATCATCACCTGGGCCATGGGCCTGACCCAGCACAAGAAGGCCGTGGCGACCATCAAGGAGATCGTCAATCTGCTCCTGCTCCGCGGCAACATCGGCAAACCCGGCGCGGGCCCGTCGCCGATCCGTGGACACAGCAACGTCCAAGGGGACCGCACCATGGGCATTTGGGAGAAGATGCCGGAACCGTTCCTCAACGCCCTGCAGCAGGAATTCGGCTTCGACCCGCCGCGGCACCCGGGCCTCGATTCCGTGGACAGCATCCGTGGCATGCGGGACGGCCGGATCAAGGTGCTCGTAGCACTTGGTGGAAACCTCGTGCACGCAATGTCGGACACCACCGCGGCTGAGGCAGCCGTCGGCAAGACCCGCTTGTCCGTACAGATTTCCACGAAGCTCAACCGTTCCCACGCCGTCGTGGGGGAACAAGCGATGATCCTGCCGACGATGGGCCGCACGGAAATAGACCGCCAGGCGAGCGGCGAGCAGTTCGTCACCGTCGAAGACACCGTCTGCGCGGTACACCGTTCGGCGGGAAGGCTGGAGCCGATCTCCGACAAAGTGTTGTCTGAAGTGGCGATCGTGTGCCGCATGGCCCAGACGGTACTCGGCGATAAAGTCCCCGTTGATTGGCGAGGTTTCGAGGCAAACTACGACTCAGTGCGCGAACACATTTCCCATGTGGTGCCGGGCTTCGAGAACTTCAACCAAAAAGCCCGAAGCCGTGACGGTTTCGTCCTGCCCCATGGCCCCCGGGACGAGCGGAAGTTTCCCACCGCCACGGGAAAGGCAATGTTCACGGTCAACGACCTTGAGACCATCCACGTCCCGGAAGGGCGACTGCTGCTTCAGACAGTGCGCTCCCACGATCAATTCAACACGACCACCTACAGCATGAACGACCGCTACCGGGGCGTGAAGAAGGGCCGTATGGTGCTTTTTGCGCACCGCGACGACCTGGCCGATCTGGGCCTTGCCGATGGCGGCTATGTGGACGTCCACAGCGAAGCCGACGACGGCGTGGACCGGGTCCTGCGCCAGTTGCGGTTGATCGCGTACCCGACAGCCCGTGGTTGCGTGACTGCGTATTACCCGGAAGCGAACGTCCTTGTGCCGCTGGATTCGACCGCCGAAGGCAGCAATACTCCCGCGTCCAAGTCAGTGGTGGTGCGCCTGGAACCGGTCGCACCACCCGGATAACTCCCTCGTGGGCGTCAGGCGGCGAGGCGCGCTTCGACCTCGGCTGCGGAAGGGTTGGTGACCGCGGTACCGTCCGGGAAAAGGACCGTGGGGACGGTCTGGTTGCCGCCGTTCAGCTTCTCCACGAGTTCGGCAGTGCCCTCAACCTCTTCGATGTTGATCTCGTTGTAGCCGATGCCCTTGGCGTCCAGCTGCTTCTTGAGGCGGTTGCAATAGCCGCACCAAGTGGTCGAGAACATAGTGATGGTGCCGGATTCGGGGGTGAAGTCCACGGATTCTCCTGCCGTCGTTGTTATGAACTACTCGCGTCAACGGTAACCCGGCAAGCACTATTCCTTCGCGCGCATGTGTCACATGACACGCTGCACATAGAAACGGCGCGACGCATCGCGCCGCGCACGCCCGAAGAAAAGAAATCGACGTGCGGTTTCCCAGGACCGTAGGCAGTCGATCCTAGAGCGACTCGTCGACGGCGACGCCGGACTGGAACTCGCGGCCGTCGGCTTCACTGAAGGCCGTCATCACGTGTCCCTTGCCAAGGCCGTTGATCGCCGAGAGGGGGAAATGGCCCGTTATGGTGTTCCCCGAGTGCTCAACACCCTTGAGGTCGTAGTTCTCTTCGGCGCTTTGGTCGTGGTTGAACGAGAAGAAGGCGATCGCCTCTCCGTTCATGAACTCGATGCCCAGTCTTCGTTGAGAGGAATAATCAGGAGTCGCCGCGACCAGGCCCACGACAAAGGCGCCGGAACCAGGGATGTTGCCCTCGATCTCGAACTTCGCCACGAGCGTGGCTTCCGTGGCGGTAATGCTGGCCTGCTTCAGAAGTGCCTCATGGATGCTCATGGCTCAATCCTGCTCTGTGCGACCTCCGCCGTCCACCCCTGATTCGGGTTTTGTCAGAGCCGTGCCATCGGCCGGATCTTATCGGTCTTACGGCCAAAATCAGCCCTGACCAGCTGGAAGACCTGCTGATACAGGTACCGGCAGGGCCTCCCTCGCGGCCCGGAGGGCTTCTAGGGTTGAGGACGTGGAGAACCGGAATGGAAGCATGAAGCGATTGCTCGTCCCGTCTGCGGCGCTGTTGTGGGGGTTCCAGTTCGCGTTCCTTAACCCTGCGCTGGCACTCAGGCGCCGGAGCTACTGATGTGGTGAACACGCGCGCGATTGTCTCCTTCGCCTGGGTGGCCGGGCCGCCCCTGGCGACCTTCATCATGGGGGCGCTGGGCAATCGGGCCATCCTGCTCGCCCTCGGTGCGGTCGCGGTCCTCAATCTGTTTGCCGGGCGGCCGTCGCGGCGGATGCCGCCGAAGGAACGGCCTGCCGCCTCTGCGGCTGCCCTTGACGCTATCGCTTGAGCCTGACGACGCGCAGGATGATGCCCGCTGCGAACATCAGCACGCCCAAGCCCGCCGATAGCGGCGGAAGCGTGGCCACGAGGATCACGCAAGCCAGTGCTCCGAACACTTGGAGCGCTTTGGGGTATCGGCGGTCTTCGGCCGGCTGGGTGAACGCCGCAATATTGGCGACCAAATAGTAGATGAGCACGCCGAACGAGGAGAAGCCGATCGCGCCGCGCAAGTCGGCGACCGCGACGATTACGCAGATCACGACGGCGAGGGTGACTTCGGCCCGGTGCGGGACACGATACCGGGGGTGGACGGCGGCGAGCCAGTGCGGCAGGTCGTGGTGCCTGGCCATTGCCAGGGTGGTCCGAGCCAAACCGGCGATGAGGGCCAGCAGGGCACCGAGGGAAGCGACGGCGGCTCCCACGCGGACCACCGGAACGGCCCAGGAGAAAGTCCCGGCTCCGACCGCGGCAGCGAGCGGCGTCGGGGTGCCGGCCACGCCGTCCGGACCGAGAGTGGCGAGAAGGGTCACCGCGATGATCGCGTAGAGGACGACGGCGATGCCAAGGGCGATCCCGATGGCACGCGGAATGGCGCGCCGCGGGTTGCGGACTTCCTCTCCCATGGTCGCGATCCTCGCATAGCCGGCGAACGCGAAGAACAACAACCCGGCGGATTGGAGGATCCCGTACCAGCCGTGTGCAAGCAGTCCATCCCCGGGAATGTTGGCCGTGGAGGGAGCAGAACCGCCCCAGCAGGCTGCGACGCCAATGGCGAGGGCCGCCAGCACTGTGAGAACCAGAAGGCGTGTGAGGCCAGCCGTGCGGGTCACCCCGTGATAGTTCACGACGGCGAGGACGACGACGGCGGCGATGGCCACGGGGCGTTCCCATCCCGGAGGGGCGGCATAGGCGGCGAATGTCATGGCCATGGCCGCCGCGCTGGCGGTCTTGCCGATGACGAATCCCCAACCGGCCAGGTATCCGGACCACGGTCCCAGCCGTTCACGACCGTAAACGTAGCTTCCGCCCGACGTCGGGTATGCGGCGGCGAGCTGGGCGGAGGACGTCGCGTTGCAGAACGCCACGGCAGCCGCGACGACGAGTCCAACCAGCAGTCCTGATCCTGCGGCGGCAGCGGCCGGAGTGAAGGCCGCGAATACGCCGGCGCCGATCATGGAGCCCAATCCGATCACGACCGCGTCAAAGGTACCCAGCCGACGGGCCAGGGCCGGGGGGTTGCTCATGAGCCTAGGACTTCCCCGTGACCGTCAGGACGATGAGGACGCAGTTGAGGCCAACGATGAGTGCTGCGCTGGTCCACCCGGCAATCTTCAGTGCCGTGGAATCCGTGTGGATGCCCATGACCTCGCGCTTGCCGGTGAGCCGGATCAGCGGAATCAAGGCGAAAGGAATGCCGAAGCTCAGCAGGACTTGGCTCAGCACGAGCGCCAGGGTAGGTTCTATGCCCGCGCCCAGAATGACCAACGCCGGGACCAGCGTGATCACCCGGCGGAGCAGCAAGGGCACCCGTATTTTGAGGAGTCCGCCCATGACCGTTGCCCCGGCGTAGCATCCGACGGACGTTGAAGCGAGGCCCGAGGCAAGCAAGCCGACGGCGAAAGCCACTCCGATAATCGGACCAAGGGCCGATGTAACGGCGGCATGGGCCCCGGCGATGGTGTCGGTTCCTTCGACTCCCCGCAGGCTGGACGCGGCCAAAAGGAGCATGGCGATGTTCACGACTCCGGCCAGCATCAAGGCGGCCACGACGTCCACGCGGGTGGTCTTGATGAGCCTTGTCCGTACAGCGGGATCTTCCGAGAAACCATGCCGGTCACGGGCCAGGGCCGAATGCAGGTAGATGGCATGCGGCATGACAGTGGCACCGAGCATGCTCGCAGCGAGGAGGACAGTGTCAGTGCCTTCGAACCGCGGCACCAAACCAGCCAATACGCCACCGGTCTCGGGGGGATTGACGAAGAGCCCCGAAACGAATCCGACGGCGATGACGGCGAGGAGCATCATGATGGCGTACTCAAAGGACTTCTGGCCCCGTGACGACTGGAGCGCCAGGAGCAACATTGACGCCACGCCGATGATGATTCCGCCCATGAGGAGCGGCAGTCCGAAGAGAAGGTTGAGGGCTACCGCCCCGCCGATGACCTCGGCCATGTCGGTAGCCCCGGCAACCACCTCTGCCTGGACCCAGAACAGTCTGCGGCGGTGGGTTCCCAAGCGTTTGCCCAGGAGCTCCGGAAGGCTGTGGCCGGTGGCCAAGCCGAGCTTCGCCGACTGGTACTGCACCAGGACCGCCATGATGTTTGCCGCTACCAGGACCCACACGAGCAGGTAGCCGTAGTTCGCTCCGGCAGTGAGGTTTGCCGCGACGTTTCCCGGGTCCACGTATGCGATCGCAGCCACGAAAGCCGGACCCAACAAGAGCAGCCGGGACCTCCACCGGGTCTTGCTCGCCGGTCGCTCAACAATCGTGGCAGCCATGGTTTCCTCAACATCGGGGATACGGACATGATGAGGATACCGTTAAGTTAGGCATGCCGAAAAGTCGTTTTTAGGTGCGGCTTGATAAGCGCGCTTGCCCAACTGACTCGCACTAGATGTCGTTCTGAGCCCTCTAAACGACATTAACTGCGAGCTAGTTGGGTGAGTTCAGGCATGGGTTGGTTCTTCCACCAGCGCGGTGGCGATGCTGTCCGCGTCGTCGAGCGCGGCGAGGTACCGTTCGGCATCCAGGGCCGCGGCGCAACCCGTGCCGGCGGCCGTAATGGCTTGGCGGTAGCGGTGGTCCACGGCGTCACCGCAAGCGAACACTCCCGAGAGATTGGTAACGGTGGTGGGGGAGTCGACCTTGATGTAACCCTCGGCGTCGAGCTCCACTTGTCCCGCAACAAGGTCCGTCCGAGGGACATGTCCAATGGCCACGAATATGCCCGTAGCCGCATGTTCGCGCGATTCACCGGAACGTGTGTCGGCCAGGGTTACCCCGGCGACTTTGGTGTCGCCGTGGATTGCGGTGATGGCCGAGTTCCATGCGAAGCGGATTTTCGGATTGTCCTTGGCCCGCTGGGCCATGATCCGGGAGGCGCGGAGCTCTTCCCTGCGGACGACGACGGTCACGGTCTTCGCGAACCGGGTCAGGAACATCGCTTCTTCCATGGCGGAATCTCCACCACCCACGACGATGATTTCCTGTTCGCGGAAGAAGAAGCCGTCGCACGTGGCGCACCACGAAACGCCGTGTCCGCTCAGGCTCTTCTCTTCGGGCAAACCGAGTTCCTTGTAGGCGGAGCCGGTCGCAAGGATGACGGCCGGTGCCTCGTGGGTGTCGCCCGAGCCGGTGACCACGCGCTTGAGGTGGCCACGCAGCTGGACTTCAGTGACGTCGTCGAACGCTATCTTGGCGCCGAAGCGCTCGGCCTGCTCCTGCAGGCCATCCATGAGTTCCGGACCCTGGATTCCCGCGGGGAAGCCGGGGAAGTTTTCCACTTCCGTGGTGTTCATCAACGCGCCGCCGGCGGTGACCGATCCGGCAAGGACGAGGGGGCTCAGGCCCGCCCGGGCGGCATAGATTGCCGCGGTGTAGCCGGCTGGGCCGGATCCGACGATGATCAGCTGTTCTTTGCTCATGGGACAAGTGCAACAAGGACGAGGACTTCAATCAAGGGATCGTCAATCCGAGTGCATATTGGGTGAATGTCCGGCGAGCCGGTGACCGGACGTTTCGGCGGCTCATGGCACGTGGTAGAGGCTGTTGAGGGCTGCCCATTGGAGGAGCATGATCGACTTTCCGTCCACGATGCGGCCGTCGCCGATCATGGCGAGAGCATCGGCGAAGGCAATCTCGATGGTTTCGATGTCCTCGCCCTCAGCGGCTACTCCGCCGCCGGGTCCTGCCTGGTCCGCCGGGGTGTAGGGCGCGACGTAGAAGTGCAGCCGTTCGGTAACCGATCCAGGGCTCATGTATGCGTCGAAGACGTGCCGCAGCGCTCCGACGTCGACGCCGAGCTCCTCGCTTGCCTCGCGACGGATAGCCGTTTCGGGATCGTCGTCGTCCAGCAATCCGGCAGCAGCCTCGATCAGCATCCCGTCCGGATGATCGTTGACATAGGCCGGGAAGCGGAACTGCCGGGTGAGTAGAACCGTGCCCCGGCCGGCGTCGTACAACAGAATCGTCGCGCCGTTCCCTCGATCGTAACTTTCCCGTTGCTCCGTGACCCATCGGCCATCCCTGCGGCGGTAGTCGAAGGTGGTGCGGCGCAGCACGTGCCATCCGTCCGAGGTCACTTCGACGTCGCGCACAACCACGGCGGGATTGCGGTCAAGGCCTCGGCCGGTCTGGTCGAGACCGGTGCGGCCGCGGTGATCGGGTACATCAATTCCAGGACGCATCGTCGTGGGAGGCGCATCGTTTCTCAGAGTCATGCCGTTAGAATAGTGCATAATCGTGCAACATCAGGAAGGAACGCGCATGCTTGCTGCCGAACGACTCGAATACCTCCTCACGCGCCTTGCCGCCGACGGCAAGGTGATCGCCAAAGACATCGCCCGCGAACTTGGTTTGTCCGAAGACAGCGTGCGCCGCGATCTGCGGGAGCTTGCCGCGGCCGGGCTGTGCCAGCGTGTGTATGGCGGTGCGCTGCCGGTTTCTCCTGCCATCGCCGACTACGCCACCCGCGTTACGGTTGAGCCGGAGAGCAAGGGACGTATTGCTGTCCTCGCCGCTTCGATGGTCCAGCCGGGTTCCGCCGTGATCCTCGACGGCGGCACCAGCACCCTCGCGGTGGTTCGCGCGCTGCCCGCGGAGCTTGACTGCACGGTGATTACCCACAGCCCGACCATCGCCTCGGCGCTTGTCGACCACCCCCTCATTGAGGTGTTCCTCCTCGGTGGTCGCTTGTTCAAACACTCTGCCGTGACGTGCGGTGCTGCCGCCGTCGAGGCGACCCAAGCCATATCCGCCGAGCTCTTCTTCCTGGGTGTCACCGGAGTCCATCCCGACCACGGGCTGACAACCGCCGACGCAGACGAAGCCGCCATGAAACGCGCTCTCGCCGCCCGTGCGGCAGATACTTACGTCCTCGCGAGCACCGAGAAGATCGGGGCCGCTTCGCGCTACTCGGTATTGCCCTTTGCCAGCGTCACCGGCATCATCACCGATGCGCCAGCCGAAGATCCGACCATGAGGGAGCTCTCGCGCCTCGGCGTCGCCCTTCTTGGCGCTGGCTGACTCTGCTGGTCACTGGCTCGCGCTACTCCAGTCGGTCCTGGTGTGCGCGGATGACGAAGTGTTCAACGCGGCGGTCCGGAACCAGCCAGATCAATGCCACGACGGTGTAGGCGGCGACGCCGAGTAAGGGATGCAGAACGCAGAGGCCAAGACCGGCCAGATAGATGAGCGGCGACGTCTTCCCCTTCCAGTCTCGGCCAATCGCCTGGGCAAGCGCACCCTGCCGCCCCTGGTGCCGGATCAAGGACTGTTGCAGGACGAAGTAGGCAATGGCGGCGCAGAGCAGGTTGAAGCCGTAAGCCAGCACAGGGACCTCGGCGAAGCCCGACTCATCCATCCAGCGCGTGCTGAACGGGAAGAGGGATATCCAGAACAACAGGTGCAGGTTCGCCCACAGTATTCCGCCGTTGACTCGATCCGCCAGATGGATCATGTGGTGGTGGTTGTTCCAGTAGATTCCCACGTAGACGAAGCTGAGCAAGTAGCTGAGGAACGTGGGAAAGACGCTGAGCAAGGCATGCCAGCTCGGTTCCGCGGGCACTCGCAGCTCAAGCACCATGATGGTGATGACAATGGCGAGGACGCCGTCACTGAATGCCTCGAGCCGGTTCTTGTTCATCGGATTGCCTTCATGGGGACATCATCGTTGCTTCGGACTCCCGCGGCCAAGGGATTACGTTTGCCCTTCCCGCCTAGCCCAGTGTCGACGCGTCAATGACGAAGCGGTACCGCACATCCGAGGCGAGGACCCGTTCGTAGGCGTCGTTGATCTTGTCGGCCGGGATAACCTCGATCTCGGCGCCGAGTCCATGTTCGGCGCAGAAGTCGAGCATTTCCTGGGTCTCCCGTATGCCGCCGATTGCGGATCCGGCGAAGGAGCGCCGTCCCGTGATGAGCGAGAACACATTGACCGGGAGTGGTTCCGCCGGTGCGCCGACGTTCACCAGCGCGCCGTCGAGGGTCAGTAACTGGAGGTAGGAGCTGATGTCGATCGGGGCGCTGACGGTGTTGATGATCAAGTCGAAGGTTCCCGCAAGCTCTTCGAAGGTGGCGGGGTCGCTCGTGGCGAAGTACCGGTCCGCGCCCAGCCGCAGGCCGTCTTCCATCTTCTTCAGCGATTGGGACAACACGGTGACTTCGGCGCCCATCGCGTGAGCGAGCTTGACGGCCATATGGCCAAGCCCGCCGAGTCCTACGACTGCAACCTTCTTGCCCGGGCCGGCACTCCAATGCCGGAGCGGCGAATAGGTGGTGATGCCTGCGCACAGCAGGGGAGCAGCGGCGTCGAGCTCTATTCCATCGGGGATCCGCACCACGAAGTCCTCGGTCACGACGACGTGGGTGGAGTAGCCGCCCTGGGTGATGGTCCCGTCGCGGTCAACGGCGCCGTAGGTCCCCGTCATGCCTTTCAGGCAGTACTGCTCCTCGCCCTTGCGGCAGTTCCCGCATTCGCCGCAGGAGTTGACCATGCAGCCGACGCCGACGCGGTCGCCGACCTTGTGGCGGCTCACTTCGGAGCCGATTTCGGTGACAATTCCGGCGATTTCGTGGCCGGGGGCGAGCGGGTAGGACTGTGGTCCCCAGTCCCCGCGGACGGTGTGGATGTCTGAATGGCAGATGCCTGCGTACTTGATCTCGATCAGCACGTCGTGTGCACCGACGTCGCGGCGCTCAATCGTGGTCGGGACGAGGGCCTCGCTCGCGGACGGGGCGGCGTAAGCATTTACGGTCAGCATTTTTCTCCTGTTTGTGGACGGAGGATTGGCACTATCTAGCCAACACGAGATTTCCGACGTGAGGGAGTCCCTGCTGGTAGGGGTACTGGCAGGGACTCCCTCAATTCAATCGGATCTGTTGCGGACTAGCTGGCGCCCAGGAAGATCGGGTTCGTCAACGCTGCCATGGGACCGAGCGGGATGACCGTTCCCATCTCCGTGCCGCTGCCGGACGTTCCGTCGATCTTCGGATGCCGGACCTCCACGCGCACGTACGCCGCGAGCTGCGGGGTTGTAACCCACGTGCTCGTTCCCTGGCCCGACGCGGGAAGCGTCACCTGCTGGGTCTGGCCTTCATCCGTGATGAAGCGTACGACGCCGTTCGGCACGCCGGCGATTTTTGCCGTCACCGTGACAGGGGCGTCTGCCGCGACGTTGAGCCGGTCGCCCACGGTCGCGCTCTTGCCGCCGGCCGTGACGTGGAAGTCCACCGAGACGTCAGCGGACTCGGCGATCCAGTTCCGGCCGTTGCGGATGCCGTCAAGCAGGGCATCGCGGGACAATGCTGCGGCGTTGACCACGTTGTGGGGGAAGCCGATGACCTGCGGGACGCTGTGGGCGTCGCTGTTGCCCATCGCCGGGAGCCACCGGCCACCTGTGCGCACGGAGTGGGCCAGCATTGAGTCCCACGTGTTGACGGAGGACTCATCGTCCAGGGTCCACGGGCCCGTCCAGACCTCAACCGCGTCGGCGTCGTCGTAGCCGAACTTCCAGCGGCAGGCGACATACGGGCAGTACGGGTGAGCCGGCACAACAATCCCGCCCGAGGAGTGGATCCGCTGGGCTGCCTGCTCGAACCCCTTGTCGCGGGCCCGGTAGCGCCAGTCGATCCATTCGCCCGGCTCCAGGCCGAGAGCGAGGTAGTGACCGTTTCGCGTGGTGACTTCCTCGCCTGTGAGGATGAGCAGATCGTTGCCAGCGAGCGGCCCCCAGACGCCGTGCGATGCCGGCGTGTTGTGGTCCGTGGAGATCATGAAGTCGAGACGCGCGGCGCGGGCGCCGGCTGCGACTTCCTCGGGGGTGCGCTTTCCGTCCGAGTAGACAGTGTGGAGGTGCGCATCGCCGCGGTACCAGGCTGCGCCGCGGCCGGCGATCTGCTGCGGCGGGTACTGGGGCTTGAAAGGAGTGACATCGGGTCCGTACTCAAGGGTGACGTTCACGGTGTAGTCAAGGCCCTGCCCGGCCACCTGGTAGGGGCCGAGCACGACGTTCCACGTGCCCTTCCCAATGGGTCCTGGCAGGTAGCCCGGCGTCGTTTCGCCGGCGCTGATGCTGAATTCTGTGCGGAAACCGCCTGACCAGCCACGGAAGCCCTTGCCGGCAAAGTCGGTGCCCTTTTCATCGAAGATTCCGATGTCGCAGGCGTTCCCGAGGAGTCCAGAGGCCACCTGTGGCTTGCTGTAGGTGTACGAAACGCTGATCTTGTTGACGCCGGCCGGGACCTCGACCGGCAAATAGACGAAGTCCGCGGCGCCCGGATCCAGGTGGCCGGTGATCGTCTTGGTCTTGCTGGTTCCGGTAGCGGCTGCGGCGAACGAAACCGGGGCCAGGGTCAAGGCCGCGCCGGTCAGTGCGGCGGCCAGGAAGCCGCGCCGGGTGGGGGAGAAGGAAACGTTGTCGCCCGAATGGGCTTTGCATGGTGAAGTCACTTCCTCGATGTTGCCTACCGTTACTGAACAGTAGGCAACGGGTCCAAGAACGCAGCATGAAACCACGGGCGTCTGCAAGTGGTGTCCATTTGGTGGGCTTGTCTTGTTTGGACCCTTGCCACGAGCCATGCCCGGGCTTACTGTTCTTGGCATGCACCAAGGGCTGGGGCGACGGCGCAAACCTTTCCCATGGACCGAACAGGACGGTGTTTTTAGATGTGCGATATTCCGGGTTTGATTAGTCGCCTTGAGGCCGAAGACCTCGCTCGATTGCGCGAGGCAGGCAAAGAAAAGCCCTTGGAGCCGGGGATGATCGCGGCCATAGATGCCGCGGCTGGGGGGCCAGGCGAAGGCCGCGGCTATTACGTGGTCAATGGTTCCCTCTATCCGGTCGAAAGCAGGGACTACCACCTCCGGGAAGATGTAGCGCAGGCCGTGTTGGAAGCGGAAGGATCCTCCGTAGGCGTCACGGCCTAGACCCGGGATGGCATTGCCAGGCCACCGGCACCGGCCCACACTGGAAATCCAGGTGGGCCGGTGTTTTGGGGCTAGAGGGTGCTCAGCAGATCCTGCATTTCCTTGATCTCCGACTCCTGGGCCGTCACGATGTCCCTGCTGAGTTTGAGGGCATCGGCATTCATGCCGTCGGTGCCTTCCTTTTGCGCCATGGCCACGGCCCCTTGGTGGTGGGCGATCATGTGGTTCAGGAACAGCCGGGCTGCTTCCCGGCCTTGGGCGGCCTCGAGCTTGGCGATGTCCTGGTTGTCGACCATTCCGTTCATGGCATGGCCGCCGGACATCCCGACGGGCTCATTCCAGTCCGTGAGCCAGCCCGTCATCTTCTCGATCTCAGGGCCTTGGGCAGCCTTGATCCTGCCGGCGAGCGCAGTCACTTGGGCAGGAATGTCGTTCTTGGTGAGCATGACGTCGCTCATCTGAACGGCCTGGGCATGGTGGGGGATCATCATCCGGGCGAACCCTGCGTCCGCGGCGTTGTGGCCTCCGGCAGAGCAGCCGGCAAGTGCGATTGCTATGGCAACGGCAAAGGTGGTCATGGTCAGGTTTTTTCTCATGGTTTTGGGGTCCTTCAATCAATCAGCCTGCAGGGGTACGGCTGCGTGGGACGCGCACAGCAAGCCCACCGCGTGGGCGGCGCGTCAGGGTGGAGTCTTGTGCAGCGGGCCGGCAGCCCGGTGCGGCTGTGGATTCTACGTGCGGCTGATGCAGAGATCGCCCGGGGAAGGACTACCCGGGCGGTGCGAATAGCCGGAGACCAGGGCGCCGGCCTCGGACGTGCCCGCAATGGCATAGGGCGGGACGCCGGTAAGGGTGCTGTTAGCGTGTTATGGCCCGGCGCAGGCACGCAAACGGTGTGCAGGGCCGACATCCCGGTGCACTTGCCCGAGCTTGTGCAGGACGGCGCCGGCGGTGAAGCCGCGGGTTGAACTGCAGCTTTGTCCGGCAGCGACGCACGTTCAGCGGCCGTGTGGACCGCATGCGACGGGCTCGCGACGGCGGCCGGGCTCACGGCGGCCGCGGCGTGCATGCTGTGGCCATCGGCCATGACATGCATCCCGACGATTCCGGCGATGATCGACAGCAGTCCTGCCAACAGGCCAATGCGGAGGAGGAAGGCGGTGGCGCGGCCCCGTAGGGGGTCGGTCATGGTCTTCCTCCTTTTTGCGGCTTGTGCGCTCGGTTCTCAGGTTACGACGGGTTCAACGAGCATAGGCGCCGTTCAGTTTCACCCTGCCGCCTTCACCCTGCCGCCATAGTCCGGCCCGTCATGGTCCTCGGTGGTTGTGCGGCCTTCGCGGCGGCGGCTTCGCGGGCAAGGAATGCTCCGAGCTCGCCGATGGTGCTCATCAAGGGCGCAGGGAAGACGACGGTGGTGTTCTTGTCCACGCCGATCTCCACCATGGACTGCAGGTTGCGCAGCTGCAGGGCCAAAGGGTGGGCCATCATGGTGTCCGAGGCCATGCCCAGCGCGGCGGCGGCCAGGGACTCGCCTTCGGCGGCGATGATCTTGGCGCGCTTCTCACGCTCAGCCTCGGCTTGGCGGGCCATGGCGCGCTTCATGCTGTCCGGCAGCTGGATGTCCTTGAGTTCCACGAGGGTCACTTCGACGCCCCATTCCAAGGTCAGGCCATCCAGGATCTGACGGATATTGGCATTGATGACATCCGTTTCTGCGAGCGTTTCGTCGAGCGTGTGCTGGCCTACCACCTTGCGCAGCGTGGTTTGCGCGATCTGGTCAATCGCGGAGTAGACGTTTTCGATGGCGAGGACGGACTTGATGGCGTCCACCACCCGGAAATAGGCGACGGCGGAAATGTCCAGGCTGACGTTGTCACGCGTGATGATGCCCTGGGACTGGATGGGCATGGTGACGATCCGCAGGGACACTTTCCTCAGCCGGTCGACGAACGGGATGATGATCACAAGCCCCGGAGTCCGGAGGCCCTGGACCCTCCCCAGCCTTAGCAGGACACCGCGCTCATACTGCGTGACAATGTGGATGGCCATCGAAAACCAGATGACCAGCAGGACAATCAAGACAATAAGCCAGGTGATGGCGTCCGCTGTCATGGCCGCCCACCGGCTTCGTCGCTTAGTGCTGATGCGTTCATGGCGGAGATCCTTTGGTGGCAGTGGAGGGAAAAGGGAGCCCAAATTCCGCAGCGAGGCGGGCGAACCCGCTTACGTTGTATCTCCAGTAAATACCTTGGATTCGCCGAGTTGTAGGGCCTGCGGGCCCATCTTCCGGGTCGATCCGGGGGCGCCCGATCCAAGGGAACTGACGTGGTCCGAACGAATGAAAGGAACGCCCCCTTCGGGGACATTCCTTTCAATTTCGTGGCTTAGACCCTTTCGCGGGTCCGGTCGATAACCGGCTCCGGATCGTTCGTGAACTCACGGTGGCGGCGTGGGAAGGCCCAGAACATGAAGTCCTTCGCGTCCACCTTGGGCTCAGGGCGTTCCTCGGGTTCCTGTGAGGCATCTTTCCTGGTGTCCCGCCGGAAATCCTTGTTGTAGCCGTAGCACATCACAGACCTCCTTCTAGCAACTGCCCTTTAATCGTCCTCCCGATTCGGCACGCAGTCCACCTTTCAGGGGCGGATCCGCATGTAGGCACAATGGAGGAGTGAAATCCCCACTCGTTCCCGGGAACGCCGCGCTCGCATACCGCCCTTTCGACCTGGACACGATTGGCGCGGGACTCGTCTTCGGAGAATCACTGGGGGAACTCGCCAAAGCCCTCGGTGCGGGAGGAACTGCAGGAACCGCGGTCGTGCAAGCGCCACCGGGGACCGGCAAGACCACGCTCGTGCCGCCCTTGCTTGCCAACATCGCGCTCGCCAACATCGCTGCCGGCGCCGTTACAGGGAAAGAGCGCCCCAGAGTGATCGTGACCCAACCACGACGGGTCGCCGCCCGCTCAGCCGCTCGGCGCCTCGCCGCCCTCGACGGCAGCCGGCTCGGCGATCGGGTCGGGTACACGGTCCGCGGAGAAAGCCAGACGGGTCCGGGGACCATCATTGAGTTCGCCACTCCGGGAATCCTCTTGCGCCGCCTGCTCGCGGATCCGGGGCTTGAGACCGCCAGCGCTGTGATCCTGGACGAGGTTCACGAACGCGGCCTGGAGACAGACCTGCTGCTCGGAATGCTCATCGAGGTCCGTGAGCTGCGGGAGGACCTCACCCTCGTTGCGATGTCTGCAACGCTGGACGCGCCACGGTTTGCCGCGCTGATTGGTAGTTCCGGCGTCGGGGAGGGTGCAGACGGAAACCACGACGGCGGCGGGCCGGCACCCGTCGTCGACTGTCCGGCCGCGCTGCATCCCTTGAAGGTGGACTGGGCGCCCGCGGCAGGTCCACGTTTGGACGGACGCGGCGTGACCCGCACCTTCCTGGACCATGTGGCGGACACGGCCGCGGCGTCGTACACGGACACGCTCGCAGCTGATCCGGACATCGACGCCCTGGTCTTCGTCCCGGGTGCATGGGAGGTCTCCTATGTCGCTTCCCGGCTGCGCGCCCGCCTCGCTGCGAGGCTACCGGACGCGGAGGTATTGGAGCTTCACGGCCAGGCAAGCCCGGCGGAACAAGACCGGGCGGTTTCCGGCCGTGAGGCCGGCGGATCTCCCCGGATTGTCGTCTCGACTGCCCTGGCCGAATCCTCCCTGACGGTGCCGGGAGTCCGGCTCGTCATCGACTCGGGGCTGTCCCGTGAGCTGCGGCGTGACGCCAACCGCGGCATGTCCGGCCTGGTCACGGTCTCGTGCTCCCGTGCCTCCGCCGAACAGCGCGCCGGACGCGCGGCACGCCAAGGACCCGGACGGGTGGTCCGCTGCTACGAGCAAAAAGCGTTCGGCGCCGCGCCGGCCCACCCCGCACCGGAAATTGCGGCCGCGGACCTGACGGGAGCCGCGCTGGTCCTGGCCTGTTGGGGATCACCGGGTGGCCGGGGGCTCGCACTTCCGGACTCCCCGCCCCAAGGCGCGATGGACGATGCCATTGAAGTGCTGCGGGAACTTGGTGCGATTGACCCCGACGGACTGGCCACGGACGTGGGAAAGACGCTGGCCAGGATCCCCGCCGATCCACGACTGGCCCGCGCACTGCTCGATGGTGCTGCCACAGTCGGGCACCGCGCTGCCGCGGAGGCGGTCGCCCTCGTGGCCGGCGATCAACGGGCTCAGGGGGCCGACCTGACGCGCCTCCTGGCCACACTCCGGACAGGCAAGGATCCCGCAGCCCGGCGTTGGGCTGAGGATGTCCGCCGCATGGAGGCGATCGCACGCCAGGAGCGATCCGCCGTCGGGCCTTCCCTGACTGCACCGCCAAGCCTGTCTTCCCCGGCGAGCGCGGCCGGGGCCGTGGGGTTCGTCGTCGCGCTCGCGTTCCCGGACCGTGTGGCGCGCCGCGTTCCGGGCGCCGGCCCTGAACGCTACCTGCTGACGTCCGGGACACGTGCCGGACTGCCGGCGCGCAGTCCACTCGCCGGCCACGAATGGCTCGCCGTGGCCGAAGTGTCCCGTGCGGAGGGCCGGGATGCGGCAGGGACCGGCGCCGTCATCCGTTCCGCTGCGCCCTTGGCAGCGGATGCGGCGGAAGCTGCCGCCAGCCACCTCCTGCGCAACACGGTGGAAGCCGAATTCAAACAAGGCCGCGTCATCGCCAGGCAGGAACGGCGTATGGGAGCGATCCTGCTCTCGTCGACGCCCGTGAGGCCCTCCATAGACGACGGGCGCGTTGCCGTAGCCCACGCGCTGGCGAAGGAGGGCTTGGGGACCATTGGATGGTCGTCGCCCGCGGATGCTCTGCGCCGGCGACTGGCTTTGCTGAACAGGGAACTGGGCGATCCATGGCCGGACGTCTCCGAGCAAGCGTTGCTGGCCCGGCTGGACAAGTGGCTGGCACCGGAGCTCGAAGCGCTCGCCGGAGGCGCTGCTACGAGCGGAATCGACCTGACCGAGCCGTTGCGGCGGCTTTTGCCGTGGCCGGAGGCGGCCCGTCTCGGTGAGCTGGTGCCGGAATGGCTTGAGGTGCCGAGCGGTTCGCGGGTTCGAATCGATTATCCGGACGCGGCGGACGGCGGCGGCCGGCCGGTGGTGGCAGTGAAGTTGCAGGAGTGCTTCGGCTGGGCCGAGACGCCCCGTTTGGTGGGCGGACGGGTGCCGGTGCTGTTCCACCTTCTTTCTCCGGCCAGGCGACCCCTGGCTGTGACAGATGACCTGTCTTCCTTTTGGTCCGGCCCCTATGCCCAGGTGCGTGCAGAAATGCGCGGCCGCTATCCGAAGCATCCCTGGCCCGAAGACCCGTGGACAGCGCCCGCCACGGCCAAGACCAAACGGAAGATGTGACCTCGGCTTCCAGCCGTCTGGGAGGCATTCACAGGCTCTTTCCTTAGGATGCGAGGGTGATGAACATGGAATTGCGTCCCGCTGACTTGGCCAACGACTGGTGGCAGGCCGTGCTGCGCGGATTCACCACGCCAGAGGTCCCGAACCTGGCGGCTCCGGTTGTGTTGGGCATCCTGGCTGCGGCCGTCGTGCTGAGTATCCCGCGGGCCACATGGCGTTGGTTTGGCCTCTACGTGACCTTCGTGCATGAACTGGGCCACGCGTTCGCCGCCCTCATGACGGGGCGGGTTGTCCACGGGCTCCGGATCGGGCTGGACCACTCCGGACAGCTCCTGAGCAGCGGGCGCGGCAAGTTCGGCGCAGCCTGGTCCGGTTTTTGGGGATATCCGAGTCCCGCGGTGGTAGGCGTGGCGCTCATCTGGTCCGTCTCGGCAGGGCGGTCGGGAGCGGCCATGTCCATCGGCGCGCTTGTATTGCTGCTCGCACTCATCTTTCTGCGGAACTTCACCGGAATCTTCGTCGCGCTCCTGAGCGCGGCGATTGCGCAGCTGCTTGTCATGTTCGCCACGGCCTCGACGGTCAGCCATGTGGTGCTGGGACTCGGCATAGCCCTCGAGGTGGGTGCCGTGCGGGATTGGTTCAAGGTGGCTTCGGTCCACACCCGCCGCCGGGATCAGCTCGCGTCGTCGGATGCCTACATCCTGGCCCGTTCCACCGGGGTGCCGTCCTTGCTGTGGCTGGTGGCTTTCGCCAGTGTCATTGCAGCAAGCGCGGCCATATCCGTTCGCCTGGTGTGGGGCATGCTCTCCTGAGCCTGGGGTTTCGGCACAGACTGGGTCGATTGCTCTTGCCGTGCGCCGGTCCAGGGTGTGGAATCGGTTAGCAAAGGACGCGGGGGATTCGGCTTCTACTCCAGGAGGTGCTCATGTCGGTGAAAGGCCCAGGCAGTGCGACGAAGGGGTCGAACCGGACCAACCCCGATCTTCGACGCGCGGACCCTTCCTCGGCGCCGGCCGATCGGCCCGGGAATATCCGCAACGTCGTCCTGATTGGCCGCTCAGGAGCCGGAAAGACGATGCTGCTCGAATCGCTCCTCTACGCTGCCGGCGTCGTGTCCCGCATGGGTTCGATCGTGGATGGCACTACCGTGAGTGATTCGGAAGCGACGGCCATCCACCAGCAGCGGTCCATCGGACTATCTGCGGCGCCCCTGGTCTTCGACGACGTCAAAGTGAACCTTCTCGACACCCCGGGCTACGCCGATTTCATGGGAGAGTTGCGCGCGGGGCTGCGTGCTGCCGATGCGGCGCTGTTCGTGGTGTCGGCCGTTGACGGCGTCGACGTCGGAACCACCGCCCTTTGGGGTGAATGCGAGCGCGTCGGCATGCCCCGGGCCGTGGTAATCAGCCGGCTTGACCATCCGCGGGCGAACTACGACGCTGTCCTGGCCGAATGCCGGGCCGCCTTCGGCGATTCCGTCCTGCCCCTCCACTTGCCGGTCCGCAACGGTGACGCCGTCTCGGGCGTGCTCGGGCTGCTTTCGGGCTCGGTGTCGGAGTACACCTCCGGGGAGCCACGACCTGCGATGCGTCCCGCGACTGCGGCGGAACTGGCCGCCGCGGAGGTTGTCCGCGGGGAACTCATCGAGGGCATCATTTCCGAGAGCGAGGATGAGACCTTGATGGACCGGTACCTCGGCGGCGAGGAGGTCCCCATCGATACCCTCGTGGAGGATTTGGAGACCGCGATCGTCCGAGGGACGTTCTTTCCGGTGCTGGCAAGCTCCTCCGTGACCGGAGTCGGCACGGCCGAACTGCTGGAAGTGCTGACCCGGGCGTTTCCGTCTCCGATCGAGAGAAGTCTCCCGACGGTAAATGACCTGGGCGGGACGCCTGTCCCACCCTTGACATGCGATCCGGATGGCCCGCTCCTTGGCGAAGTAGTGCGGACTACCGTTGACCCGTTCCTGGGACGGGTGTGCCTTGTCCGGGTCTTCTCGGGGACGCTTCGCGAGGACTCCGCCGTGCACGTGGGAGGGCACGGCCTGGCCGAACGAGGCCACCCCGACCACGACAGCGACGAGCGGATCACCCATCTTTACTCTCCGTTGGGGTCCAGCCTTCGGCCGGTACAGTTCGCTGTGGCCGGGGACATTTGCGCGCTGGCGAAGGTGGCGAGCGCCGAGACGGGAGACACGGTTTCCGCGCGCGAGGCTCCATTGCTCGTGGAAACCTGGGACATGCCCGAGCCGCTGATGCCTGTCGCGATCGAAGCGGCTTCGCACGGCGATGAGGACGCGCTGTCCAAGAGCCTGGCCAAGGTCGCGGCGGGAGATCCGACCCTGAGGGTGGAGCGCAACTCCGAGACGCATCAGCTAGTCCTGTGGTGCATGGGCGAGGCGCACTCGGAGGCAGTCCTGGACCGCCTGCGCGAGCAGGGGGTGAAGCTCCAGACCGTGGACGTCATCACTCCGCTCCGGGAGACCTTCGCCGCCCAGGCCGTCGGCCACGGGCGCTATGTCAAGCAATCCGGCGGCCACGGACAGTACGCGATTTGCGATATCGAAGTGGAACCCCTTGAACGCGGGGGAGGCTTCGAATTCGTCGACAGGATTGTGGGCGGGGTCATCCCCGGCACGTATGTAGTGTCGGTCGAGAAGGGCGTCCGGGCCCAGATGAGCAAGGGGGTGCGGGCAGGGTTCCCGGTGGTCGACATCCGCGTGACACTGGTTGGCGGCAAGACACACAGCGTCGATTCATCGGACGCCGCTTTCCAGGCGGCCGGCGCGTTGGCCCTGCGCGAGGCCGCCGCGGCGAGCAGCATCCAACTCCTTGAACCGATTTCGGCCGTGACCGTCCTTGTGGCCGACGAGCATGTGGGCGCGGTCATGAGCGATCTGTCCTCCCGCCGCGGACGCGTCACTGGAACGACATCCGTGGGCGGAGAGCGCACTGAGATCAGTGCCGAAGTTCCCGAACAGGAACTGCTGCGGTACGCGATCGTGCTGCGGGGACTGACCGCGGGAAGCGGTCGATTCCGCCGGGAGTACTTGCGGCACGAGCCGCTGCCGCCCGGCATAGCCGTTGCCTCGGCGAAAGCCTGAGGCTCAGCGGTTCTTTCGAAGGAATGCTGACACCGGGGCCGCCAAGGAGGCCCCCACATCCGCCGCGCTCTTCTTGACTCCCACGCGTCCAAACGAATGGTCGCCGCCGTCCCACCACTCGATGGTGGCGGTGGGTCCAATCCGGGCTACCACGTTTTCGAGAAGCTCGGGCGTCGCGAAGGTGTCCCGGGTGCCCTGCAGGAAGAGCATGGGCAGCGTGAGCCCGTAGAGGTGCTCATCGCGGAGCTTCTCCGGTTTTCCCGGCGGGTGCAGCGGGTAGCCGAGGTAGACGAGTCCGGCCGCGGACATGCCTTCGGCAACCGCCATCGACGCCATGCGACCGCCGAAGGACTTGCCGGCTGCCCACAGCGGTTCGCCCTCTGAACGGGACGCCGCTGCCTCCATGACGGCCCGCCACGCCGCGATCGCGGCAGGCGGCCGGTCGGGGAACCTCTTGCCGGCTTCCCGGTAGGGGAAGTTGAAGCGCAAGGTCGCGACGCCGTCGTCGTTCAACGCGTGCGCGAGACCGCCCAGGAACGGATGCTCCATGCCCGCCCCGGCTCCGTGGGCAAGCACGAGGGTCGCAACCGGTTTATCGGGCCGGGCGTAGATGCCGGAAATCGGTACGCCGTCGACGTCGATCGTGACAAGGGATTCGGCGCTGCGCATGCTCACTCGAATCGCGAGGGATCGCCGGTGCCGCGCCTGACCACTTCCGCTGTGCCGCTTGAGAAGTCCACCACGGTAGTGGGCTCTGCGCCGGTGTCTCCGGAGTCGATGACGGCTTCCACCAGATTGTCCAGGCGTTCCTTGATTTCCCAGCCTTGGGTCAAGGGTTCCTCCTCGTCGGGGAGCAGCAAGGTGCTGGAAAGGAGCGGTTCGCCCAGTTCGGCGAGCAGGGCCTGGACAAAATTATGGTCCGGGATCCGCACGCCTACCGTTTTCTTTTTGGGGTGCAGGAGACGGCGCGGCACTTCCTTCGTGGCAGGCAAGATGAACGTGTAGCTTCCAGGCGTGACGGCCTTGATGCTTCGGAAGACATCGTTGTCGATCATGACGAACTGCCCGAGCTGCGCGAAGTCCTTGCAGACCAAGGTGAAATGGTGCTTGCTGTCGAGCTGCCGGATCGAGCGGATCCGGTCAAGGGCTTCCCTGTTGCCGATTTGCGCGCCGAGCGCGTAGCAGGAATCGGTGGGGTAGGCGATGAGCCCGCCGGACTGGAGGATATTCACCACCTGGGCAATTGCGCGTGGTTGGGGGTCCTGGGGGTGAACATCGAAGAATCTTGCCATGCCACGAGCTTACGGGCAGGCCCTACTTCAGGACAGGACATCCTTGCTCGTGAATTTGCCATAAGCCAGCGCGCCGGCCGCCACGATGTAGCCCGCCTGCAGGAGGGCGTTGTCGCCGAAGCTCGTCCACGAGATGGGTTGGCGCAAGAGGTCGGCGAAGCCCAACCAGTAATGGCTGAACAGCCACGGGTGCAGCCACTCCAATTGCGGCAGGTTGTCGGCCACTTGCGACACGACGGACAACACGATGGTCGCGGCCATGGCTCCGACCGGTACGTCCGTAAACGTGGAAATTGCCAGCCCGATAGCGGACAGCCCCAACAAAGACACCGCGATGTATGCAGCAATAAGCAGGGAACGCACCACGGATTCGCCGACGCCGATGGTGTCGCCCGACAGCAGCGTGACCGGGCCCACCGGGAAGAGCGCGACGCCGGCCAGCGCACCGGCGGCGGCCACGGTAAGGGTCGCTGCCAGGCAGAACGCCGCGGCGGCAGCGTATTTGATCAACAAGAGGCGGACGCGCCCCGCCGGCGCGACGAGCAAGTACCTGAGCGTCCCCAGGTTCGCTTCACCTGCGATCGTGTCGCCAGCCACCACTCCGATCGTGAGAGGAAGGAACAAGGGCACGGAGACAACCATTGCGGTCACGCCGACGAAAAGCCCGTTTTGGGTGATCCGGTCCAGGAAGGGCGGACCCCGACCCGGCGCCACGGGATGCGAGCTCAGCTTGACCGCCGCGGCAATGAGGATGGGGATCGCGGCGAGCGCCAGGAGCATGGCCCATGTCCGCAGCCGCCTGAACAGTACCGAGAGCTCCGAGGCCATGAGTGACCACGAGCTTGATGCCCCGGCCTTCGGCGCGGCAGTTACGAGTGCGGTTTCGTGTTCAGCCGGCAATGTCGAAGCCCTCTCCGGTAAGGGAGACGAAGCGCTCCTCCAGGCTGGCGTTCTCCACGCCGAAGCCCCGCACCCGGACGCCGTCGGACACGAGGGCCGCCACGATCGCCTCGGGAGCCACGTCGTGCCCCGGTGGACCGGTACTGACGAGGCTCTGGCCATCGGGACCGTACGAGCCGGGCGGCGGAGCAGACAGTTCCGACTTCAGGCCCAGCCTGGAGAGGACCCGGACAGCGGCGTCAATGTCCGGCGTGTGGAGGCGGATCGTAGCCTTTCCCGCGGCGCGCAGTTCGTGCAGGGTTCCTTGCGCCACGAGCTTGCCCACGCTCATGACTCCCACGTGGGTGCACATCTGCTCCACTTCCGCGAGGAGATGGCTGGAAACGAACACAGTGGTGCCCCCGGCCGCCAGCGAGCGCACCAGGCTGCGCACCTCCCGGGTCCCTTGCGGATCGAGGCCGTTGGTGGGTTCATCCAGGACAAGCAGTTCCCTCGGCCTCAGGAGTGCATGCGCAATTCCGAGCCGCTGTTTCATCCCGAGAGAATAGGCTCGGACTTTCTTGCCTGCGGCATGGGACAACCCCACCCTCTCGAGCGCTTCATCCACCCGTGCGGCCCGGGTCCGCGGCGAGGCATGAAGATCGGCGCTGTCCAATCGCCGAAGGTTCGCTGCCCCGGACAGGAAAGGGTAGAAGGCGGGGCCTTCCACCAGCGAGCCAACGTTGGGCAGGACTGTTGCCAGTTGGCGCGGCATCTCGCCGCCAAGAACCCGGATGTGGCCGTTCGTGGCGGAAGCCAAGCCGAGCAGTAGCCGGATGGTCGTGGTCTTGCCGGAGCCATTTGGACCGAGGAAGCCAAAGACTGAACCGCGGGGAACTGCCAGATCGACGCCGTCGACGGCGGCCCGGTGCCCGAAGCGCTTGCTGAGGCCTTGCGTCTCGATCGCCAATTCAGCTGGCGCGGATGCCTCCGTCATTTCGTGGCGGCTGCGGACTGCAACCGCTCAAGTGGCACCATTCCCGCGAAGACGCGGCCGTCGTCGAGCATCAAAACGGTTACCAGGCTCGTCGTCAGCGCGCGGCCGCCAGCGACCGGCTGGGTGAGCTGGGCCAACAACGGAGCCGAACGGACATCCGTGGGGACCGTGCCAGCGGGCAGGCTGATCACTGCGTCCCAGCCGGTGCCTGTGATGGTTGGCCGGCCCGCTGCTGCCTTGGCTTGCGGTGCCTGCCCGGTCTTACCGGGGAGGGCACGCAGCTGCGGGGTTGCCTTCTCTTCCACGGCGGCACCGCGGGGCGGAGTGAAACTGAACAGGGCGGCGTCGGGCGCCGACAAGTTCAGCTCAGTGAATGCGAGCGAAAAGGCCGCTGCGGCCTGGCCCCGTGCCCGTACATCGACGCCGAGCGGCAGGCCCGAGGCGGAGTCGACGGCGATTGTCACGGAATCGACGAGCGTGGTTGTACTGCGCGGCGTGATCACCAATTGGTAGGCCGCGTGGCCGGCCACGGTGGTTCCGTCACCCACTGTCACGTCCGTGGTGGGCCCGACGGCGGCGAGGAAGTGCTGCGCGACGACGTCAGGGGTGGTTACCCCTGGAGTCGGTGTCGCGTGCGGGGCCGCTGTGCGCGCCGGCTCAGCGGGCATCGTCATGTGCGCCGCACTGTTGTCGGCCGAGTTGTAGAGCCACAGATCGTTGCCGTTGCGGACGACGTCGCGCTCGGCGAGCATGTCCATCACCTGGAACCTGGCCTTGGTGGGACCGTCCAGGTAGACCCGGGCCGTGTGTGAACCGCTCAGAAGCTCGATGACTGAAGCCGGACCCTGGGTTGCAGTTGGCCCGACGGAGGGGAGCTGCGGGAGTCCCAGTTCGGAACTTTGTTGAAGGGTTCCGGACAAAGCCTTCACGTCGGCGCGGCCGATCATCGCGATGACTTCCTCTGCCGTTTTCTGCGGCAGGCTCGTCGCAGCTCCTGCCTGGTAGGAACCAGCCAGGGCTGCCGCAGCAAGGGCTACCGGAACCAGCGCGGCCGGCAACCAACGCAACCAGAGGCGAGTCATGGCAACCTCGCGAACCATCCACCATCGGGGAAGTTCATGGTTCCAGACTACTCCTGGTGCTCGGAGGGATCACGTGTTCATGCCTCCATGTCCGTGCCGGGCAGCGCGGAGATTCGATTCCCGATCATCGGTAACCGCATGGCGTCGGTCAGACGAAAACCGCGAGTCTTGATCTCCTCACCCCCCGGATCTCCGTCCGCACAGAGACAACGCCGTCCCAAGGAGAAACCCCATGGCAACAACCACCCGGAAACAGGCAACGATGCGCAAGACCCCCGGAAAAGCCGCCCTCGCGTCGTTCCTCGGTAGCACCCTCGAGTATTACGACTTCTTCATCTACGGCTCTGCGGCCGCGCTGGTCTTCGGACCTCTGTTCTTTCCCTCCGATGATCCCGCCGTCGGCCTGATCGGCGCCTTTGCTACCTTCGGCGTCGCTTACATCGCACGCCCGGTGGGAGGACTCGTTATGGGCCATTTCGGCGACAAAATGGGAAGGAAGAAGATCCTGCTCATCACCCTCGGCGTCATGGGCCTGTCTTCGCTCGGCATCGGCTTCCTGCCGAGCTACAGCCAGATCGGGTACTGGGCGCCGGTCCTTCTGGTTGCCGGTCGCCTGGCTCAGGGCTTCTCTGCCGGGGCTGAGTCCGCCGGAGCATCGACGCTGACACTGGAACACTCGCCGGAAGGCCGCCGCGGGTTCTTTACCAGCTTCGTGATGACCGGGTACGCCTCCGGCATGGTCCTCGCCACGCTGGTCTTCATTCCGGTCGCGGCACTGCCCCACGACGCACTCATGAGCTGGGGGTGGAGGATCCCCTTCTGGCTGTCGATTGTGGTCCTGGCCATCGCCTACTGGGTCCGCACCCATCTGGATGAGACGCCCGTCTTCGAAGACGCCAAGGAGAAGGACGCGGTGGCTTCCTTGCCGATCCGCGATGTGCTCAAGTTCCAGTCCATGGACGTGGTGCGCGTCATTGGGATGTCAGTCATGTCGGTCATGCAGACCATCTTCACCGTTTTCGGTTTGGCCTATGCCACGGGAGCGGCCGGCTTCGACAAGACGGCAATCCTTACTGTGAATGCCGTGGCGATCGGACTGTCAATGTTCGCCATGCCCCTCGTCGCGAGGCTGTCGGACAAAGTGGGGCGGCGACCATTGCTCCTGACCGCAGCCATTGGATGCTCGGCCACGATCTTTGCCTACTTCTGGGCGCTGTCCACCGGCAGCATCTGGTTGGTCTTCGCCGCGGCCTTCGTGAACATGACACTGCTCTACTCATGCTTCAACGGCATCTGGCCCTCATTCTTCGCCGAACTGTTCGCGGCCCCCGTTCGATACTCCGGCATGGCCATCGGCAACCAGCTGGGACTGGTGGTGGCAGGCTTCGGTCCGCTGATCGCCGGCCTGCTGCTCGGCAAAGGCGCTGACGGCTGGGTGCCCGTGGCGGTGTTCGCGTGTGCCTGCATGGCTATTGCCGCTGTCTGCGTGGTTTTGTCGAGGGAAACGGCGAAAACGCCGACTGAGGAGCTGGGCGCGCCCTACCTGCGGGGCATGGCCATCCGGGCATCCCAAAGCCATGGCAGCGGCTACGCCTCCAGCGTCCTCCGCACGAAGTCCGCGCTCGGCCGTGAATAGGCGGCCCCGAGGCGCTCGAACAAGGCGATTCCCGTCGTGCCGGGCCAATCTTTGGGAAGAAGCTCCGCCGGCAGCCCCGGATCCAGATACGGAATGATCCGCCAGCGGTCGATGCATCGGACATAACGGGCGAACGTTTCGGCCGTGGCCTCGGGAGAGGCTCCCATCAGCTGGTGAGCATCACCCGGGCCGCCGTCGGAACCGTTACCCGGGCCGCCGTCGTCGGCCGCTGAACCATAATGCCTGATGAAGTCGCGATGCAGTTCTGCCACGGCCTCCAGGTCCCACCATGCGGATGCGGCATCGCGGAGGCTGCCGCCGACCAAGGGAGTGTCCGTGACGAACACCGTGGCCATGCCGCGCAGCTTCAGGTCCTCCAGGATCTCCTCCACTTCCTCCCGAAGCGAATCCGGGCAGATCCACAGCCCTGCTGCCACCGTGCCGCATCCAATCCAGTGCAATCTCCGACGCAATTGGTGCCGCTTTTCCCGCTCCGTTTCCGGAATGGAAAAGGACACGAGGCACCAGCGGTCCGCGGACGACATAAGGCGGGGGTTGAAAATCCGCCGGTCGCCGCGGGCAAGCATCGCTGCGGCGCCCTCGGTAACCGCGAAGCCGGGAACACCGTGACGCACTTGCGGAAGGACGATTTCCTTCTTCTTCAACCGTGACAAGGCCGTCCGGGAAACGGCCGCGGTCAGCCCAAGAGCCTCCATGAGGGCGATGATGTGCCTCGTGGACATCCATCCACCGGCATCGCGCAGATACAAGCCGATGACCGTGCGCAGCAATGACGTGGTACTCCCGGGCCGGGAGTCCATGTCGTCGAGGACAGCGCTCACAGGAGTTCGGTGAGGGCGTCCCGGATGGCGGTCACTCCCAGCTCAACCTCCGCGTAGCTGGTGCTGAGCGGCGAGAGGCCGATCCGCAGTCCGTGCGGCGGACGGAAATCCGGAATGACACCCCTTTCCCACAGCGTCTGGGTCACCTCGCCGAACAGGGGATGGTCCACCGTGATGTGCGAGCCACGCTCCGCGGTGTTGCGAGGGCTGACAATCTCGACGCCCAGGGGGACCAGCATGTCCTCAGCCAAGGCAACTGCGTACTCAGTGAGCTTGACGGACTTTTCCCGCACGGCGTCCATGCCCACTGATGCGATCAGCTCGACCATGTCCTTGAGCGGCTGCATGGCCAACACCGGGGGAGTGCCGGTGATGAAGCTTCGGATCCCCTTTGCCGGCTTGTAGCTTTCCGTCATGCCGAAGGGGTTGTCAGCGCCCATCCAGCCCCAAATAGGCTGTTGCAGACGGTCCTGCTGCGAAGCGTTGACGTAAGCGAACGCGGGAGAGCCCGGGCCGCCATTGAGGTACTTGTACGTGCAACCCACTGCGAGGTCCACGCCCCATGCGTCCAACTCGAGGGGAACCGAGCCTACGGAATGGCACAGGTCCCAAAGCATGAGCGCGCCGGTTTCCTTGACCATTGCGGTGATCGCCGCGGCATCCGCCAGGAAACCGGAACGGTAAGCCACGTGGCTGAGAACGACGACGGCCGTCCGCTCGCTGATCAGTCCCTCGAGGTCCGTGGTCCGGACGCCGCTGGCCGGGTTGGAGGCGACCCACTTGATTGTGGCACCCTTTTCCGCGGCGATGCCCTCGATGATGAAACGGTCCGTGGGGAAATTGTCCCGGTCCACAACAATCTCATCGCGGCCGGGCTGGGCGTCAACCGCTGCCCGGATGAGCTTGTAGAGCATCACGGACGTGGAATCTCCCACGGTGACCTGGCCGGCGGCGGCGCCCAGGGTGACGACGCCGATCCGGTCGCCCACCGTGATGGGCTCGTCCATCCACTGTTCGTCCCAGCCGCGGATGAGGCGGCTGCCCCAGGCATCCTCGACGAAGGACGCAAGCTTCGCCGACGTCGCCTTGAGCGGACGGCCGAGCGAGTTCCCGTCGAGGTAAGCGGTGAGTTGACCGCCTCCCGGGGAGTAAAAGGCCTCACGCTGCTCGGCGAGGGGATCTGCGGCGTCGAGTTCTGCCGACGTCGGCCGTTGCGTTTGCTGCGTGCTGTTCATGTCTCTCCTCAAGGAAGCTGATGGGGTTGCTGGGGCTGGATTGCTGTTCAGTTGCCGATCTCGGTGCGGACGGCGTAGAGCTCGGGGAAAAAGGTCAGGTCAAGGGCCCGCTTGAGGAAGTCGACGCCCGAGGAGCCGCCCGTACCTACTTTGAATCCGATGGTCCGTTGCACCGTACGCAAGTGGCGGAAGCGCCACGCGTGGAAGTTGTCCTCGATGTCCACGAGGTCTTCGCAAGCCTCGTAGAAACCCCAGGGCGTGGCTTCCGATTCGTAGATCTCCTGGAAGACCGGGACGAGGTCCTTCCGGAACGTCCACGGTTCGCTCGTGTCACGTTCCAGGATTTCGGCGGCAACGGCATAACCGGCCCGGGCCAGCACCGCGAGGAAGGCGTCGTAAAGGGTCGGCTCCTCCAGGAGCGTGCTGAGCTGGCTGTGCGCCGCCGGATCGCTCTCGAAAACCCGGAGCATGTCCCGGTTCTTGTTGCCCAGCAGGAACTCAACGGCGCGGTACTGATGGGACTGGAAGCCTGACGAGCTGCCCAGGAAGCGCCGGAATTCGGAGTACTCGCGCGGAGTGAGGGTGCCCAGGACAGACCACTGCTCGGTCATGGTCCGCTGGATCGCCTTGACGCGTGCGATGCATTTGAGGGCTTTGGCAAGGTTGTCCGCATCAAGGAGCCGGCGGGCTTCAAGGAGTTCATGCAGGACGAGCTTGAGCCACAGTTCGCTGGTCTGGTGCTGGATGATGAACAGCAATTCGTCATGGTGTTCCGGGGTGCTCAACGGGTGCTGGGAGGTGAGGAGGCGGTCAAGGTCCAGATAACCGCCGTAGGACATGGCCTGGCTGAAGTCGGTGCGGACCGAATCCTCGATGGGCCTGATGTTTTGGGCCCTGATGTTCTCTTCGGAGTGGCCGGTGCGGTTTTCCATACATTGAGAGTATCACTATTGTGACGAACGTCAAGATAGTGAATTTCCGGGAAGCCCAGGCTCCCGGTGGCGTTCCAAAGGCTCCTTTTTGTTGCCTAGGTGAACCGCTGGCGAGGTCCATACGTTGTAAGATCGGCAAGGGGGTATGCGGGCTCCAGGAGGCTCCATGTACCAGCAGACAGTCAGCATCCGGGATGTACCAGCAGACAGTCAGCATCCGGAGGTGGACGGACCAGAACGCTTCCCCGGTCTCGAACAGATGGCGCTACGTACGCGTACAAAACTTCGGGCCCGGGACCTCATAGTGCAGAAATACGGGGGCTCCTCCGTGGCTGATGCAGCGGCCATCAAACGAGTGGCCCGGCGGATCGCTGAGACCCGGGAGGCCGGACATCCGCTGGTGGTCGTGGTCTCGGCCATGGGCGACACCACTGACGAACTGCTTGACCTGGCCGTGTCCCTCAGCCCCAGTCCTCCCGCCGGCGAACTTGACACGTTGCTGACAACGGGTGAACGGATCTCCGTGACGGCCTTGGCGATTGCGTTGGCCGACCTGGGTGTTCCTTCCCGCACCTTCAGCGGAAAAAAGGCCGGACTGATAACCGATGGCATCCACGGCAAGGCGCACATTGTCAACGTTGACCCGCACCATATCCGCGCTTGCCTGAAGCGCGAAGAAATTGCCATCGTCGCCGGGTTCCAGGGAAAGGGCCTCAAGAAGAAAGAGGTCACCACCCTTGGCCGGGGCGGTTCGGACATCACGGCCGTCGCCTTGGCCGCCGCGCTGGGCGCCGGAATGTGCGAAATCTATACCGACGTCGATGGTGTGTATACCGCTGACCCGCGGGTCGTTCCCCGCGCGCGGAAAATCGACGTCATTTCAAACGAGGAAATGCTGGAGCTGGCTGCGTCCGGTTCCAAAGTCGTGCATGCCAGATCCCTTGAGTATGCCGGCCGTTTTGGCGTCCCCATCCACGTGCGCTCCTCCTTCAACCGGGGTATTGGAACCTTGATCCTCCCAGGCCGGGACCAGGAGGCGGAATGGGACCACAAGCCGGTCTGGGAACGAGCTCCGGCCGTTGAGCAGCCCGTGGTCTCTGCAGTTCTCTGCGACAAGTCCGTGGCGAAGCTGACGTTAATAGGCGTCGCGGACGGCGTGGGAAAGTCCGCAGAAATCTTCGGGCTTCTTGCCGATGAGCGCGCCCAGGTTGAGATGGCCGTTCAAAACACCTCGTCCGCGCGCGCCGGCGGGAGCGACATTTCGCTGGCGGTTCCTGACCGGGACGGATTCCGTGTCCGCGCCGCCCTGTCCGCTGCACAGGTGGCCATCGGCTTCGTGGACCTCCAGTACGACGGCCAGATCGGCAGGCTGTCGCTGATCGGTCTGGGCATGCGCACTGACGCGCAGGTCTTTTCGCGGCTCTTCAAGGCCCTTTCGGATGCCGGAGCCGAGATCGAGTTGATCTCGGCGTCGGACGTGCGCATCGACGTTGCAGTTCGCGCGGCCGTGCTCGAGGACGCACAGCGCGCCGTGCGCTTGGCCTTCGGACTGGACCACCCAGGACAGGACCAGGCGGGACTGAACCATGCAGGACTGAACCATGCAGGACTGAACCAGTCAGGAGAGGAGGCCACCAAAGCGCCGTAGCGGGGCCGCAGCACCTGCACCCCATCCTCCCCGCGTCGCCTAGGCACGGCCGCGGGAAGCGCTCAATCATTGATCCGCCTCCGCGGATCCCCGGGATAAGGACCCGATCGCCATGAACACTCTCCCGCAGCAGACTACCTTGACCTCGGCACATGTAACCGGGCCCCTCCCGGGACCCAGGTCCGCCGAGTTGCTGGCGCACCAGGAACTCAACGAATCCAATGCCCGCACCTATCCGCGGCATCTCCCCATCGCGATTGCCGAGGGCTCCGGAGCCTTTGTGCGGGACGTCGATAACAATGTCTTCATTGATTTCCTGGCCGGAGCCGGCGTTTTGTCCCTCGGGCATAGCCATCCGGAACTGGTGGAGGTCGTCGCCGCTCAACTGCGGAGCTTGAGCCATGGACTTGATTTCCCGACGCCGGCGAAGGACGCCTTCACGACGGCGCAGCTGTCCATGCTTCCCTGGGGACTCGCCGATCGGATGAAGATCCATTTCTGCGGACCGACCGGTGCAAATGCCGTGGATGCTGCCGTCAAATTGTGCAAGACGGCCACCGGGCGCGGGGACATCGTGTGCTTCCAAGGAGCATTCCACGGCAGCAGCGCCATGGGGATGGCGTTGACCGGACTGGTTGAACAGAAGCAGCCGGTGGCGAACGGAATGCCCGGAGTGCACTTCTTCCCATACTCCTACTGTGCTCAGTGTCCCCTAGGCCTGCACCCGGAGACCTGTTCGACCAACTGTGTCCAATTCCTCGAACATTCCCTCAAAGACCCGCTCGGGGGCATTCCGCTTCCCGCGGCCGTCATCATGGAAATGGTCCAAGGCGAGGGAGGAGTTGTACCGGCCACCGCAGAATTCGCGCGAACCGTGCGCAGGGTGACCCGTGAGCTGGGCATCCCGTTGATTATCGATGAGATCCAGACCGGGTGCGGGCGCACCGGAACGTGGTTCGCGTTCGAGCAGTACGGGATCGAGCCGGATGTCATCGTCGCATCCAAGGCCCTCAGTGGAATAGGCCTCCCCGTTGCCCTGATCATCTACAACAAGGACCTTGACCGCTGGCTCCCCGGCGCCCACACCGGAACATTCCGCGGAAACCAGCTGGCATTCGCCGCAGGGGCCGCAGCAGTGGAGATCTTCCGGCGCGACGACGTTCTCGGCAACGTCCGTAGCCGCGGTGCGCAGATTGCCGGGCTTCTCGCACCCCTGGTCGGCAACCCGTGGGTGCGCGAGGTGCGGGGCCGGGGCCTGATGTGGGGGATCGAGTTCGCCGATCCGGAAACCGGCCGCCCTGCCGGGGACCTGGCCCGGGCAGTGCAGCGAAATGCCCTGGAGCTGGGCCTGATACTCGAATGCGGCGGCCGGGACGACTGCGTGGTCAGGCTCCTGCCTCCGCTGAACATCACGGAAGAACTCGTCAATACCGCCTGCGGGCTCCTTCTGGCTGCCATTGCGGAACAAAGTTCCGTCGCAGGACACAGGACCACGACAGGGGCGGTCCGATAGGGCCCGCCGGCCGGGCACAAAGCCAGGACAAGGAGGCGAACATGGGAAGGCATGTGGACCCAGGCCGGACCCCGGGCGGATCGGCCACAAGCCCCGGATCCATGATCCAGCTCAGGGACGGTGCCCCGGTCCTGGTCGGCACCGCACTGGGCAACGCGGGACCGGGCAACCCGGCACTGGGCAACCCGGCACTGGGCAATACCATCCGGTGGAGCCCCGGCGAGCGGCTTGAGGAGCTCTTCGAGAACCGGTGCGACCGGCAACGGGCCGAAGGCCACCGCCGTCATCCTGCCGTGGAAACGGCGGATGGTTCGCTCAGCTACGGAGAACTGGACGCCCGGGCCAATAGGCTCGCCCGCTACCTTCTTGCCCGCGGGGTAAGCCCCGGCGACAGAATCGCACTGCTCTTCGAGGACCCGGTGCGGTCCTACGTCGGCATGCTTGCGGTCCTCAAGGCCCACGCCGTCTACGTGCCCCTCGACCCGGCGTTCCCTCCCGAGAGAATTTCCTATATAGCCGCAGACGCCGGCGTCACCATGCTCCTGACTGTCTCCCGCCTCGCGGACAGCCTCCTGCCCGGGACCGCGGACTTGGCCATTCGCGTGGACAAGGAGGACCACCGCATTGCCGCGTTTGAACCCTCCCGCTTGGCTTGGGCGGGGCAGACGTCCCCGGCCAACGGACTGGCCTACATCATCTACACTTCAGGATCCACCGGACGGCCCAAGGGAGTGGCCATCGCCCACGCCAGCATTTGCCACTTCGTGCGCATTGCCGCCGAAACCTATGGCTACGATTCCCGGGACCGGGTCTACCAAGGCATGACCACGGCTTTCGATTTCTCCGTGGAGGAGATCTGGGTGCCTTGGATGGTCGGGGCCACCTTGGTGCCCCGGCCGCCCGGGAACAACCTCCTCGGGCCGGATCTTGCCGAGTTCATCGAGGCCCGGAACATCACCGCCCTTTGCTGTGTGCCGACCCTGCTCGCCACGCTCGACGACGACGTGCCCGGGCTGCGGTTCCTGCTCGTCTCAGGTGAAGCCTGCCCGGAGGACCTTGTGAAGCGTTGGCACCGGCCCGGCCGGCGTTTCCTGAATGTCTACGGGCCCACCGAAGCGACGGTGACAGCCACCTGGGGAACGGCGGAGCCCGGCAAGCCCGTGACCCTGGGCAAACCGTTGCCCGGCTATTCGGCGGTCATCCTGGATCCCGTCCAGGACCGTGCACTGCCTCGCGGCGAGCTGGGCGAAATCGGACTGGCGGGCGTCGGGCTCGCCCGGGGCTACATCAACCGGCCCGAACTCACAGAAAAGGCGTTCATTCCCGATTTCCTGGGCCTGGAGGACAACCCGTCCCATCGCATTTACCGCACCGGTGACCTCGGCCGGTTCAACGACCACGACGAAATCGAGTACCACGGCCGCACCGACACGCAGGTGAAGGTCCGGGGCTATCGGATTGAGCTCAGCGAAATCGAAAGTGTCCTCCTGCAGATGCCCGGGATAGCGATGGCAGTTGTGAAGACGTGGGAGCCCGGGCCGGGAACCACGGAACTCGCCGCCTATTACACGCTGCACCAGGACGCACCCAGGGTGCAAGGAAGCGACATCCGCGCCTGGCTGCGCGAGCGGCTCCCCGCCTACATGGTGCCGGGCTATTTCCAGCCCCTCCGGACCATGCCGATGATGGTCAGCGGGAAAGTGGACCGCAGCAGGCTTCCACATCCCACTGGCCCCCGCGCGGTCAGTACAGACGTCGCAGACACCAGGCCGATGACGCCGACGGAACGGATCCTCGCCCCGGCTTTGGCTGCCGCCCTCCAGCTCACCTCAGTCTCCACCACCGCCAATTTCTTCAACGACCTCGGGGCAAACTCCCTGCTGCTGGCTCATTTCTGCGCCAACGTCCGCAAGGAAGCCGACCCACCCTCAGTCTCGATGCGCGAAATCTATGCACATCCGACCATCGCCGCCTTGGCGGCCGCCCTGGACGCAGCGAACGACGAGGCGCTGGCGGGGGCCGACGCCGGGGGCGCGGAAACTGCGGTGGCGGAACCCTTCCTGCGCGTTGGGACCGGCCAGTACCTGCTGTGCGGGGCCTTGCAGGCAATGGCCGCCCTGGCCTACGCGTACGTGGCGTTGCTCATCCCCGTGGCCGGCGAGCAGTGGATCGGCGGGTCCCGGCAGCCCGGCGACCTCGTGATGCGCTCCGTCGTCGTCGGCGCCGTGTCGTTCCTGGCCTTGGCAGTCCTACCCGTTGTGCTCAAATGGGCGCTCATCGGCCGATGGAAGACCGGGGACTTCCCTCTCTGGTCCTTAAAGTACGTCCGCTTCTGGTTCGTCAAGAGCTTGGTCAATACAAGCCCCGTCCGAATGTTCGTCGGGACGCCGGTCTTTCCCCTCTACCTCAAAGCGCTGGGGGCCAGGATCGGCCCCCGGGTAACCATCCTCTCCTCAAGGATTCCCGCCTGCCCCGACCTGCTGACTGTAGGGGCGGACACGGTGATCCGAAAGGACTCCGCCTTCTACTGCTACCGTGCCCACGGCGGCCGGATCCAAACAGGGCCAGTCACCCTCGGCCGCAACGTCCTGATTGGTGAGCAGGCCACACTGGACATAGACACCGCGATGGGCGACGACGCCCAACTGGGGCATAGCTCCTCCTTGCACCGCTTCCAGAGCGTTCCCCCGGGCTCCGCCTGGAATGGCTCACCGGCCCAACCCGCCGGCACCAACTACCGGCTGGACGGACACGCCATCAGCGGCACGCGCAGCCGGGTCAGCTTTGGTTTCTGGACGGTCGTGAACCATGTGGTGCTCGTGTCGTCCCTCGGAATCGGAGCCATTGACATCCTGCTCGCCTCCCTTCCCACCGGCGACACAAACCCTGCCCGGCCCGGATTCTGGGGCGCACTTCTGCTGGTCTCGTTCGTCGTTCTCTTCGGCAGCATCCTGGCCGCCTTCGCCCTCGTCGCCACCCTTCCCAGGCTGCTGGCATTGTTCCTGGTCCCTGGGCAGGACTATCCGCTCTATGGCCCCCGGTTCGGACTCCTGCGGACCATTCAGCGGCTGACAAACCTCAAGTCACTCCTCCAACTCACGGGGGACAGTTCCCTGATCGTGCACTACTTGAATGTCCTGGGCTACCACCAGCCGGACATGGTGCAGACCGGATCCAATTTCGGCGTCGGGCTGAAGCACGACAGCCCCACGCTGGCGACGGTCGGCAGCGGCACCATGGTCTCCGACGGTCTATCCATCATCAACGCCGACTATTCAAACACCGCGTTCCGCCTCTCGCCTGCCGTCATTGGGGCCAGGAGCTTCTTCGGCAACAACATCGCCTATCCCGCCGGAGCCAGGGTGGGCGACAACTGCCTCCTGGGCACCAAGACCATGGTGCCTTTGGAAGGTCCGCTCCGTGAGGGGGTGGGCCTCCTGGGCTCTCCACCCTTTGAAATCCCGCGCACAGTAGACCGCGACAGTGCCTTCGACCGGTTCAGGACGGCGGAGGAATTGCGGCGGCGGATCCCGGCAAAGAACCGGCACAATGCTGTGACGCTGCTCCTCTACCTGCTGGGCCGCTGGGTTGAGCTCTACGTGATTCTCCTGGCCGCCTGGGCATCGCAGGCCTTCCTCCCTGCGGCAGGAGGCCTCGGAGCCCTGGCCGGGTTGGGAACAATGGTCATCACCACCAACGCCCTGGCAGTCCTGGTGGAGCGGGCATCCCTCCGCTTCGGAAGACTTTCACCGCTCTTCTGCTCCATCTACGAAGTGCCCTTCTGGCGGCATGAGCGCTTCTGGAAGCTCAGCGCCGGGGGCATCGTGCAAATGTTCAACGGGACACCGTTCAAACCCGTGATCTGGCGCATGTTGGGGATCCGGATGGGCAAGAAGGTCTTCGACGACGGTTGCGGGATCCCCGAAAGGACCCTCGTCACCATCGGGGACTATTGCACCCTCAATGTCCACTCCGGCGTGCAGTGCCATTCCATGGAGGACGGCGCGTTCAAACTCGACGCCATCACGCTTGGTCCCGGCTGCACCCTTGGAGTAGGCGCATTCGTCCACTATGGAACCACCCTGCACGAAGGTTCCCAGCTCGAAGCCGACTCGTTCCTGATGAAGGGCGAAGACGTCCCCGCCCACAGCATCTTCGGCGGCAATCCCGCACGCGAACTCACCCGGCAAGCCGTCCCCGGACTGCCCTGACACCAGCGCTTGCCTTACGCTGGCCTTGTTGGCACGTCGGGGAGGGGGCTGCATGACCACCGTGTCGCTGTATCTGGACGTCGACGGCGTGGTGAACCCCTTCGGTCCCATGGGCTTCACCGATTGGGGTACCGAATGGAAAATCGCCGACGCTGGAATCCTGGACGTCGTTTACGCCTCCGAACTGGTTGACGAGCTCAATGAGCTGGCCGCTCATCCCGCGGCGAGGTTTGTTTGGCTGACGACATGGCAGCGGCTCGCGCCCGAGTTCCTGTGCCCGGCCATCGGTCTCCATGGTGAGCATTGGCCCGTCTTGACCAGCGACGGTTGGGACCAGACCGCCGATTGGTGGAAGCTGGACGTTTTGCAAAGGGACGTCCACGAGTCCGGAGCCGAACGCATCGTGTGGATGGACGATCAGCTGAACTATGAAGCCGCGGCCCGGTCCTGGGCCGAGTTCCTCGGCAGCCGTGTGCTTTGGATCTCACCGGACCCGCGGCGGGGCCTGTCACGGAGCGATATCGCGGCCGTTCGGCAATTCCTTGGATGATTCGATGTTTGGCCATGCCTGCAATGGCACGTAGGATTCTTAAGGTTTCACGCCCGCCATGGTTAATTCCGCCAGTACAGTCAGATGAACGCTTGCTGAACTGTTTGTTTCGGGCAAGCCCGGGGAAGTGAAACTGCGCATCGTCGACTCTGCAGATTGGGCACCGGGTGGGAATCACCTTCATGGTCGCGCTTGTCATAGCGCTGGCCTTATTTTTTGACTTCACCAACGGGTTCCACGACACCGCGAACGCCATGGCGACTCCGATCGCCACGGGTGCCATCAAGCCCAAGACGGCTGTTGCCTTGGCCGCGGTACTCAACCTCGTGGGCGCGTTCCTGTCGACCGAAGTGGCAAAGACCATTTCGGGAGGCCTTATCCGCGAGGGCACGGACGGTATCCACATCACGCCGGAGATCGTCTTCGCCGGGCTGATGGGGGCCGTCCTGTGGAACATGTTCACGTGGCTCAAGGGGCTGCCGTCCAGTTCTTCGCACGCGCTTTTTGGCGGCCTCATCGGTGCGGCGATCGTCGGCATCGGATTCCACTCCGTCAACTTCGACACCGTGCTCCAGAAGGTCATTCTTCCGGCCATCTTTTCGCCGCTCCTCGCCGGTGCGGTGGCCTATCTATGCACCAAGCTGGCCTACGCCCTGACGTCCCGGCATGACCCCGAAACCGGCGACAAGCTGACCCAGAAGCGCGGCGGGTTCCGTACCGGCCAGATTTTCACCTCGAGCCTTGTCGCGTTGGCACACGGTACCAACGACGCGCAAAAGACCATGGGCATCATCACCCTCGTCCTGATCGCCGCCGGAACCCAGCCTGCCGGCAGCGGCCCGCAGCTCTGGGTCATCGGGGCCTGCGCGCTCGCCATCGCGATCGGAACCTACGCCGGCGGCTGGCGCATTATCCGGACCATGGGCTCCGGGCTGACCGACGTCAAGCCCGCCCAAGGCTTCGCTGCGGAAGCCAGCACCGCTTCGGCCATCCTCGCTTCGTCCCACCTCGGCTTCGCGCTGTCCACCACGCAGGTGGCCTCAGGTTCGGTCATTGGCTCGGGACTCGGACGCAAGGGCACCACGGTGCGCTGGGGAACGGTGGGGCGCATCGCCACCGGCTGGCTCTTCACCCTCCCTGCGGCTGCCATCGTGGGCGCCCTGACCGCGTTCCTCATCGGCACCGGCACCGTCGGCGTGGTTATCGCCGCAGTGGTGGGCACCGCCGTCGTCGTCTATATGTTCATCTACTCGAGGAAGTCGCACGTGGGCCACCACAACGCCGTCGAAGTCGAGGAAGCCGGTACCGCGGTCCGCTTCCGCAAGAAGAACGCTGAAAAACAGAACCCGAGCAAAAGCATGAGTGAGGACATCCAGGCATGAAGTGGTTGGATCTGGTGCAGGTAGCCGGCGCGACCCTTGTGGCGGCGTTGGTCCTCGTAGTGCTCTATTCGCTCGGCGTCCGGCTCACTGCCATCGCGGGCGACGCCCGGCAGAAGTCACCGGTCATGGTCCGGTCCCTTGCCTACCTGTGTTTCGCAGCCTGCGGAATCGCCGTGCTTTTCGGAATCTATCTGATCGTTCCTTACTTCTCGAAGTAGCTGTGAACGCCGCTGCCTCATGGGTAGGGTGGGGCCATGGCGGATTTCCAGTACTACGTGGCATCCTCGCTTGACGGGTTCATCGCCACGAAAGAAGACGATCTCGGCTGGCTGCTCCAGTTCGAAGAGGCCGAGGGCGTCACCGAAAGCTACGAAGACTTCATGGCGGGCATCGGCTGCATTGTCATGGGCGGCCAGACCTACCGCTGGCTCATGGAACACGAACCGGGCAAATGGCCTTACCCGGGTATTCCATGCTGGATCTTCACCCACCGCGAATACGCCGCGCCGCCCGGTGCGGACGTCACGTTCGTGCGTGGAGAGGTTGAGGAGTTCGCGCCGGACCTGATTGCCGACGCCGGCGACAAGAACGTATGGCTGGTTGGCGGTGGAAACCTTGTTGCCCAGTTCGCCAGGGCCGGCCTGCTCGACGAGATGATTGTCACCCTTATCCCCGTCGCCTTGGGTTCCGGTAAGCGATTGCTGCCTGTCGAGAGCCCGACGGCGCCGCTCGAGTTGAGCTCGTCCCGCACCCTTGGTGGCGCTGCAGTCGAGCTGCGCTACAGGTTCCCCGCGCGTGCCGGGTCAGCGGGCCCTGTTCTCCCGGATCATGTTGGTAATCCGGGCAGTTGACAGCCGTCGGCCATGTTCGTCGGTCATGACAATTTCGTGCGTGGCGAGCGTGCCGCCCAAGTGGATGGCTGTGCATGTGCCGGTGACCAGGCCGCTCGCTATGGAGCGATGGTGGGTTGCGCCCACCTCGATTCCCACCACATGGCGTCCGGATCCGGCATGCAGGGCCGCCGCGAAGGAGCCCAAGGTTTCGGCGAGGACCACATGGGCTCCGCCGTGAAGGATGCCGGCAACCTGGGTATTGCCCTCCACCGGCATGGTGGCGACGGTACGTTCGGGGCCCAGTTCAAGGAACTTGATGCCCATCTTCGCCACGAGCGAGCCCACGCCATAGCGGGAAAGCCAACCGTGCAACTCCAGCGGGACGCCAGCCGCATTGAGTTCGTCGGTGAACGGGCCCGGCGTGAAATTGTCCATCATGGCAACTAGGCTGGCACCTGTGAGCGAAACAACCAAACCGGACTCAGTTCCAACGGCAACGTCAACGCCAGTGTCAACTGGAACAACAACATCAACTGGAACAGCAACATCAACTGCCACCGCAACGGCACCAGACCCTTCAACAGCCATGGCGGGCACCGCGGCAGGTGGCCGGCCGAGGCTCTTGGTCCTCGATGGTCACTCGATGGCGTTCCGGGCGTTCTATGCTCTTCCGGCAGAGAACTTCGCCACATCCTCGGGCCAGCACACCAACGCCGTGCATGGCTTCACCTCGATGTTGATCAACCTCATCAAGGACCAGAAGCCCACCCACGTCGCGGTGGCCTTCGATGTCTCGGACGACACGACGTTCCGCAAGGCGGAGTACAGCGAATACAAGGCTGGCCGCAACGAGACGCCGCAGGAATTCCGCGGGCAGATCGATCTCATCGACCATGTCATGGAGGCATGGGGCATCAAGACCATCAAGATGCCCGGCTACGAGGCTGACGACATCCTCGCCACACTCGCAGCGCGGGGCGAGGCCGCAGGCTACGAAGTCCTCCTGGTTTCAGGGGACCGTGACGCTTTCCAGCTCATCACGGACAACGTGTTCGTCCTGTACCCGAAACAGGGCGTGTCCAATATTCCTCGCATGGACGCGGCAGCCATCGAAGAAAAGTACTTCGTGCCCCCGTCCCGCTACTCCGATCTTGCCGCGCTGGTAGGAGAGACCGCCGACAACCTTGCGGGCGTCCCCGGCGTCGGCCCCAAGACCGCAGCCAAATGGATCAACCTTTACGGCGGCCTGGAAGGGATCCTGGAGAACCTGGATTCCATCGGCGGCAAAGTCGGTGGCGCCCTCCGGGATAACATCGATGCCGTCAAGCGCAATCGCCGCCTCAACCAGCTCCTCAGGGACCTTGAGCTCCCCGTGACGCTCGCGGAACTTGAGGAGCCGCGTCCAAATCGCCAGGAGATCGAGACACTCTTCGACACCCTCGAGTTCAGGACCCTCCGCCCCCGGCTGTTCGCTCTCTATGGCGATGACACCGCCGGCGCGCCTCCCGAAACCATCGACGCGCCCGACTACAAGATCCTGGAGGACGCCGCCGCCCTGGAGCAGTTCTTCGCCGCCGGTGCGGGGAGCCGTGCCGCCGTCGCCGTGCAGTTGGTGCCGGGACGGATTGGCGACGACGCCGATGCACTCGCCATCGTGCGCGCCAACGGTGCTGCTTACATCGAGCTATCGTCCTTGGACGCTGCGGCCGATGCCGTCTTGGCAAAGTGGCTGCGGGACCCCGAAGAGGCCAAGGTCATGCACGAGTTCAAGGACGCATTGAAGGCCTTGCACCACCGTGGACTTGCCTTGGAAGGGGTGGTGGACGACACTGCCATTTCTGGCTACCTGATCCAGCCGGACCGCCGCAGCTACGAGCTCGCCGAGCTCGCCCAGCACCATTTGAGGATCACTGTCACGACCGCGGCGACGCAAACCGGCCAGCTGGAACTCGAACTTGGCGATGGGCCGGACGGTGCCGCGGCCAGCGCGCTCGTCCAGCAGGCCGCCGTCGTGCACGCACTGAGCAAGCACTTCGAAAGCGAGCTCGCCGAGCGCAAGGCCGAGGCGCTCCTGACCACGTTGGAGCTGCCGGTCGCGCGAGTTCTGGCCCAGATGGAACTCTCGGGCATTGCCATCTCCACGGAGCGCCTGAACGAACAGCTCGCGGACCTCGCGAAGGTGATCGACAACGCCCAGGAGCAGGCATTTGCAGCCATTGGCCACGAAGTCAATCTCGGCTCGCCCAAGCAGCTCCAGACGGTCCTCTTCGAAGAACTTGGCCTGCCCAAAACCAAGAAGATCAAGTCCGGCTACACAACGGACGCCGCCTCGCTGAAGGCTCTCCTGGAGAAGACCGGCCACGAGTTCCTGGTGCAGCTCATGGCCCACCGCGAATCCTCCAAGCTGGCCCAAATGCTGGAGACCCTCAAGAAATCAGTGGCTGAGGACGGCCGCATCCACACGACGTACGCGCAGAACGTCGCGGCCACGGGGCGTATTTCCTCGAACAATCCCAATCTGCAGAACATCCCGGTGCGCAGCGAGGAAGGCCGGCGCGTCCGTGGAATTTTCGTCGTCAGTGACGGCTACGAATGCCTGTTGTCGGCCGACTACTCGCAGATCGAAATGCGTATCATGGCGCATTTGTCCGGCGATGAAGGACTCATCCAGGCGTACAAGGAGGGTGAGGACCTGCACCGCTATGTCGGCTCGCACATCTTCAACGTGGCACCGGACGAGGTCACCAGTGCCATGCGCTCCAAGGTCAAGGCCATGTCCTATGGATTGGCCTACGGTCTGACTTCGTTCGGCCTGTCCAAGCAACTGGAAATCTCGGTCGACGAAGCCAGGACCCTCATGAAGGACTACTTCGACCGCTTCGGCGCAGTGCGGGACTATCTGCGTGGCGTGGTGGAGCAGGCCCGGATCGACGGCTACACGTCCACGATCGAAGGCCGCCGCCGCTATCTTCCGGACCTGACCAGCACGGACCGCCAGCACCGGGAGATCGCCGAGCGCATCGCACTGAACTCGCCGATCCAGGGTTCGGCGGCGGACCTCATGAAGCGGGCGATGCTCGGCGTTTCGGCCGAGTTGACCAGCCAGGGGCTGAAGTCCCGGATGCTGCTGCAGGTCCATGACGAACTTGTGCTCGAGGTTGCCCCCGGTGAACGCGAAGCCGTCGAAAAGCTCGTGACCGAACAAATGGGCACGGCGGCCGAGCTCACGGTGCCGCTGGACGTGCAGCTCGGAGTCGGCTCCAGCTGGTACGACGCCGGACACTAACAGGCGCACAGGCCTGCGTTGCAGGCCGGGATGGGGCACGCCGCTGATAAGGTGGCGTGCCCCCATGCTGTCTGGCTAGGCTCGGGACGTGGCTGATCCCAAGGAAACAAACGAAAAATACAACGTCAAGCGCTTTCGTTCCGTCGAGAAGGAGAACCCGGACTACGGACAAGCACGTGATTGGCTCCAGGCCGTTGGCTTCGGATTCCACGACGAGCAACGAAGCGATGAGCTCATCGACAAGATTCTCGCGATGTACCAAGCGGACAACCGTGAGCTGACGGGCGTTTACGTCAACGAAGAACCTCCGCTGCATGCGCTCAACCCGGGATTTCCGGTTGCGACCTTTGGAACGCTGGAAAACAACCTGAATGTTGGCTTCGGCCAGGAACTACGGACGCGCCAGATCACCGCTGTCACCGTCCGCGGAACGCATCGGCGGCATGGCATCCTGCGGGGGATGATGACCGCCGATCTCACCGATGCCAAGGACGACGGTTTCGCCATGGCCGCCCTGACCGCGTCCGAGGCATCCATCTATGGCCGCTTTGGTTTTGGCGTCGCAACCTTCGAGCGGAGCATCAAGGTGGACACCGGTCCGAAATTCCGCATCCGTCATGAGCCCGTCGGCCGGGTGGAGATCGCAGATCCAAGAGTCCTTCTCGAACTCGCGCCCGAGGTTTTCGAACGGGTTCACCACCGTACGCCGGGGTCCATCGTGAGGCAGGACTCCTACCGCCATCACGTGTCCGGGGCCATGAAGCGCGACGGCAGTGAAGACAAGGCCATCAAGTGTGCGCTCCACTACGGACCGGACGGCGCCGTTGACGGTTACGTGTCCTACAAGTTCGCCGGCTGGGACACGAAGCCATACACGGTGGAAATCGTGGACCTCGTCGCCGCGACAGACTCCGCATACCTGGAACTGTGGCAATTCCTGGGCAGCATCGATCTCGTCGATCGGGTCTCCTGGCCTGAGGCTCCCGTTGAAGACCCCCTTGCGTGGGCGCTCGAGGACGGACGTTGCGTCACGTCTTCCGACTATCGGGACATGTTGTGGTTGCGCGTCCTGGACGTCCCTGCAGCCTTGTCAGCCCGCCGCTACGGCGCCGACGGACGGTTGGTGCTCGAAGTCCGGGACGCGCTCGGTTTTGCCGACGGTACGTGGGAATTGACGTCCGACGGCGGCGTCGTCACCGTCAGTGAGGCGGGTGGCGGGAGCCAGGACTTGAGTCCGGACCTGAGCATGGATGTCACCGATTTGGGGTCTGTCTATTTGGGTGCCGTCAATCCTGTAACCTTGGCTTCGGCAGGCCGGATCCGCGAGCACACGCCCGGAGCAGCATTGGCTGCCCAGCACATGTTCGCCGTCGAACGTCCAGCCCATTGCCTGACGCATTTCTAGGCACATCTCCACACTCAGGATCTACAACAGAAGAGGATTCCATGGGGGAATTCCAGCCGGGGGGCCACTCGTCCGGCCCATCGGGGCTGCCGGGCCGGAGGTCGTTGCTGGCGGCTGCCGCCGGACTCGCGATGACCGGACTGGCCGCCTGCGCCCAACAACCGGCAGCTGCACCCGAGCCTCGCCCCACAACGGTTTCAACGCCGGTCGTGGAAGAGGCGGGCCAGTATCCGGTCGTGCCCGAAACGCGGCCGACACCGCCGTCGAAGTCCCAGGTTGTGGCCGAATTTTCGGGGCGCAAGCCCGTCGAATGGGGGCTTGCTGTCGCCGGGGTGGTTTCGAAAACCGCGTCCACGCATGCGGTCTTGACGTTTGACGCTTGCGGTGGCCCCCAGGGTTCGGATTGCGATCAACGCTTGCTCAAGACCTTGCGCAAGCTCAACGTTCCCGCCACCTTGTTCGTCAACGGCCGTTGGATCAAGGCCAACCCCGGGCTGGCCGCCGATCTCGCGGCCGATCCTTTGTTCGAGCTCGGCAACCACGGCTTCCGGCACCAGCCCCTATCGGTCAACGGTCGCTCAGCGTACGGCATCCCGGGCACCGCCAATGCGGGCGAAGTGTATGACGAGGTCATGGGCAACCAGGAGGTCATGGAGCGGCTCTGCGGCAAAGCCCCCCGCTTCTTCAGGGCCGGAACCGCCTACTACGACGACGTCGCCGTGGCGATCACCAATGCCCTCGGACTGGTCCCGGTGAGCTTCACGGTGAACGGCGACGGCGGCGCGACCTTCCCGGCCCCGACGGTCGCGGGCGAAGTGGGCAAAATCGCTGCAGGACAGGGCGCCGGCCAGATTGTGATCTCGCATTTCAACCAGCCCGCCGGCGGCACTGCGGAGGGATATGCGCGAGCCCTTCCAGGCTTGCTGGACCGTGGCGTGACGTTCGCGCGGCTCGGTGACACGCTGCCGCTTTGACCCTCCTTGAGGCGAACGACTAGAATGAACGGGCGCATACTACGTGCGCGCAAATTTACAATCCACAATTCAGGATGACCCGGCGTTTGCCGTGTCCTGCGGACCGGCGACGGAAAGCGGGCGGTTTGCCTGACCGATACTCTATCCACAACGGAGCCCCTACTACATGACCATCACCTCCACCGAGAAGCCCGGTACCCCCGTAGTCGCGATCAACGACATCGGTACCGCTGAGGACTTCCTCGCAGCTGTCGACGCCACCATCAAGTACTTCAACGACGGAGACCTCGTCGAAGGTATCGTCGTCAAGGTTGACCGCGACGAAGTCCTGCTCGACATCGGTTACAAGACCGAAGGTGTCATCCCTTCCCGCGAGCTTTCCATCAAGCACGACGTTGACCCCGGGGACGTCGTCTCCGTTGGCGATCAGGTCGAAGCCCTGGTGCTCACCAAGGAAGACAAAGAAGGCCGACTGATCCTCTCCAAGAAGCGTGCTCAGTACGAGCGTGCCTGGGGCGACATCGAGAAGGTCAAGGAAGAAGACGGTGTTGTCACCGGTACCGTCATCGAGGTTGTCAAGGGTGGTCTCATCCTCGACATCGGCCTGCGCGGCTTCCTGCCCGCATCCCTCGTCGAGATGCGCCGCGTCCGCGACCTCGCTCCGTACATCGGTCAGCAGATCGAAGCCAAGATCATCGAGCTGGACAAGAACCGCAACAACGTTGTTCTTTCCCGCCGTGCATGGCTCGAGCAGACCCAGTCCGAGGTTCGCTCCACGTTCCTCAACAAGCTGGAAAAGGGCCAGGTTCGTCCCGGCGTCGTTTCCTCCATCGTCAACTTCGGTGCATTCGTGGACCTTGGCGGCGTAGACGGTCTGGTTCACGTTTCCGAGCTGTCCTGGAAGCACATCGACCACCCGTCCGAGGTTGTCGAGGTTGGCCAGGAAGTCACCGTCGAGGTTCTCGAAGTGGATCTGGACCGCGAGCGCGTGTCCCTGTCCCTCAAGGCCACGCAGGAAGACCCGTGGCAGACCTTCGCCCGCACCCACGCCCTCGGCCAGGTTGTTCCGGGTAAGGTCACCAAGCTGGTTCCGTTCGGTGCGTTCGTTCGCGTCGAAGACGGCATCGAAGGCCTCGTTCACATCTCCGAGCTGGCTGTCCGCCACGTTGAGCTTGCTGAGCAGGTCGTCTCCGTTGGCGACGAGCTCTTCGTCAAGGTCATCGACATCGACCTCGAGCGCCGCCGCATCTCCCTCTCCCTCAAGCAGGCTAACGAGGGCGTTGACGCCGACAGCACCGAGTTCGACCCGGCTCTGTACGGTATGGCCGCTGAGTACGACGAAGAGGGCAACTACAAGTACCCCGAGGGCTTCGACCCCGAGTCGAACGAATGGCTCGAGGGCTACGAGACGCAGCGCGCCGCTTGGGAACAGCAGTACGCTGACGCCCAGGCACGTTGGGAAGCTCACAAGAAGCAGGTTTCCCAGCACGCCGCTGACGACGCCGCTGCTGCCGCTTCCGGCGAGAGCGACTCCGGTACCACCAGCTACTCTTCCGAGCCGGCCGTCGCCGAGTCCAACGCGGGCACCCTGGCATCCGACGAGGCCCTCGCAGCTCTGCGCGAGAAGCTGACCGGCAACTAATTGCCCCTGGCCCGGATTTCCGGGCCGGGATAAAAGCGGCTCCTGCGATTCATTCACGAATCGCAGGAGCCGCTTTGTTTAACCCTGTTTCGCTGCTGCCTGGGCTCCTCCTGGCCGGGTCTCCACGGGACATGCCCCTCCTTGGCAGCAAGGACTGGACATATACCTACTATGTCCAGTGGTGGTGATCAGGGGAGAGCATGTCCCTTCCCAATTGGCCCGGGTCTCCACGGGACAAGCCCCTCCTTTGCAGCAAGGACTGGACATATACCCACTATGTCCAGCGGTGGCGATCAGGGGAGGGCATGTCCCTAGCGCGGAAGCTCAGCCAGGTTCCTAATTGATAACGATCTATCATATATTTCCCACACAATAATGGGCATGTGGTTGACTCTTTGGACGGATTAGTCTCATGCGGATCGGTGTGATCAGACTCATGAACCCTTGGTTCCTACTTTTTCTGAGGGAGTACTTTCTATTGCTCCGCTGGCTTTCCTCTTGCTGGCAGCTCTGGCCATCATCACTTTCTATGCAGTCAAGTTGTTCCGAAAGGCAAGATCCAGGGCGCTCCCGCATGGCTCGCACGGGAAGACTGCATCGCAGGATGACCACAATCTGAAGTAGACCGTTTGCTTGTTCAAGAACTCAATGCTGCATGGATCCCGCCCTGCATGGTGCGGTCCAAGTGTCACCCACGGGACATGCCCCTCCTTGGCAGCAAGGACTGGACATATACCTACTATGTCCAGTGGTGGTGATCAGGGGAGAGCATGTCCCTTCCCCATTGGCCCGGGTCTCCACGGGACATGCCCCTCCTTGGCAGCAAGGACTGGACATATGCCCACTATGTCCAGCGGTGGTGATCAGGGGAGGGCATGTCCCTTCACCGTTGGCCCGGCCCCACGGGACATGCCCCGCGTTGGCAGCAAGGACTGGACATATGCCTACTATGTCCAGTGGTGGTGATCAGGGGAGGGCATGTCCCTGCGGGTGCGGAAGCTCAGGCCTGGACGTCGACCCATTCCGTCCCCCGCAATTGGAGTCCCGAGGCGCCCCCGGTCATCGACGCCAGCCGCTCACCGGCGTCTGCGATTGAGCTTGGGTTATCAGGCAGGGCTACGCGCAGGATCGTCTCCGAGGGCTCGTAGCTTGTTTCGGCCATGACGTAGCCCGCGGAGCGAAGATCGTTTTCAAGCCTTCCGGCCGCCTGGTGGGGCACGGGGATGTCGCAAATCCGCAGGCGGCGTCGCTGGACCAGGGGAGCGGAATCCAGTGCGGCCGAGATCGACTCGGAGTAGGCACGGACCAGTCCGCCGGCGCCGAGGAGGATTCCGCCGAAATAGCGCACGACGACGGCACTTACGTCGCTGAGGTCAGTCACCCCCGGCAGTGTCTCGCGTTTGATGAGCGCCTCAAGCATGGGGATGCCGGCGGTTCCGGAGGGCTCGCCGTCGTCGTTGGAACGCTGGATGGCGCGATCCGGACCGAGGACGAATGCCGAGCAGTGGTGCCGGGCGTCGTGGAACTCCTTGCGCAGTTCCGCCACCAGGGCGCGCGCGGCGTCTTCGTCGGAGGCGCGGCGCAGCACGGTGATGAAGCGCGAACGCCTGATTTCGAGTTCGTGGCGGAAATCGTCTCCGAGTGCCAACGTTGTGTACGCGGTCGCCCGGCTTTCGTCCTGTTGTGCCACCGACCCAGTCTAGTGTGGAGGGGTGCTGAAGATTGGACTTACCGGCGGGATCGCCTCCGGCAAATCGCTCGTGTCCGCCCGGCTGAGGGAGCTGGGTGCTGTCTTGATCGACGCCGATGCGCTGGCCCGCGAGGTCGTGGAGCCGGGCACGCCGGGCTTGGCGGGCGTCGTGGCCGAGTTCGGTGAAGACATCGTCGACGCCGAAGGGCGCCTTGACCGGGCACGCCTCGGCGCGATTGTGTTCGCTGCGCCGGATCGCCGGGAAGCGCTCAACGCGATCATCCATCCGCGCGTCAGGGAGAAGGCCGCCGCGATGCTCGCGACCGCCAAACCGGGAGACATCGTCGTCCAGGATATTCCGCTGCTGGTCGAAACCGGGCAGGGCAGCAGCTTCCACTTGGTGCTGGTGGTCGATGCGCCGGACGAAGAACGGATCCGGCGCATGACGGAGATCCGCGGCATGACGGTCGAGGACGCGGTGTCCCGCATGGCCGCGCAAGCCGGCAGGCACAAACGGTTGGCCGCGGCCGACATCGTGTTGGACAACTCCGGAAGCGTTGAGGACGTTACGGAGCTCGTGGAAACACTATGGGAAGAACGATTGGTGCCGTTTGCCCGTAATCTTGCAGCCAGCCACCCGGCACCAAGAGCCGGCGGACCCGTCTTGTCACCGCCAAACCCTGACTGGCCGGTCCAGGCCGAACGGCTGCTTGCGAGGATCCGGCGGGCGTCTCCGGAGGTCTTGGGCGCAGACCATATCGGTTCGACGTCGGTACCCCGCCTTCCTGCCAAAGACGTCATCGACCTGCAAGTAAATGTGTCCTCGCTGGAAGCCGCGGACCGGATAGCCCGGGCCTTGGGCGAGGCCGGTTTCCCGTTGCAGGAGGCTTCAGCCCGTGACACACCCAAGCCGCCGGACCTGGATCCGTCGGCATGGCAGAAACGCTTCCATTGCAACGCGGACCCTGGACGGGCCGCCAATGTCCATGTCCGGGTCCTTGGAAGTCCAGGCTGGCGTTATGCGTTGTTGTTCCGGGATTGGCTCCGCGCCAACCCCGATGCAGTGCGCATGTATGCGGACATGAAACAGGAGCTTGCCGCGCTCCACGCCGGCGACCACCGGACCTTGGCGTATTCGGAAGCCAAGGAACCCTGGTTCACCGAGGTCGCCTGGCCGCTCATGGATGCCTGGGCTAGGAGTAGCGGGTGGCAACCGCCGTCGTACTCCATGGCGCAAGGCTAGAAAACGCGGACAGTAGCTGTCCGCGGCCGGGGGTACATTGGATTCATGAGTCTTGCCCAGGAGATCAACCGTGTCGTCGCGCCCTTTGAGGTCATTAGCGAATTCAAGCCGGCAGGCGACCAGCCGGCCGCTATCGCGGAGCTGACCGAACGGATCAACAACGGCGAAAAAGACGTCGTGCTGCTCGGTGCCACCGGTACGGGCAAGAGTGCCACCACCGCCTGGTTGATCGAACAGGTCCAGAGGCCCACCTTGGTGATGGTTCAGAACAAAACCCTGGCCGCGCAGCTCGCCAACGAGTTCCGGGAACTGCTGCCCAACAACGCGGTCGAGTACTTCGTGTCGTACTACGACTACTACCAGCCCGAAGCGTACGTTCCCCAGACGGATACCTTCATCGAGAAGGACTCGTCGGTGAATGAGGAAGTCGAGCGGTTGCGGCACTCGGCCACCAACGCGCTGCTGACCCGCCGGGATGTCATCGTGGTGGCTACGGTGTCCTGCATTTACGGCCTCGGCACCCCGGAGGAATACATCGCCGGAATGGTCACGCTCACCAAGGGCGCCGAAATGAACCGGGACGATCTCCTGCGCAAGTTTGTCGGCATGCAGTACACCCGCAACGACATGGACTTCCACCGCGGCACCTTCCGCGTCCGCGGAGACACCGTGGAAATCATCCCCATGTACGAAGAGCTGGCTCTGCGCATCGAGTTCTTCGGCGACGAGATCGAGAACATCTACACGCTGCATCCGGTCACGGGCGACGTCATCCGTGAGGAAACCGAGATGTACATCTTCCCGGCATCGCACTATGTCGCCGGTCCGGAACGCATGTCGCGCGCCATTACCGCCATCGAGGAAGAGCTCGCGGAGCGGCTCAAGGTCCTCGAAGGCCAGAACAAGCTCGTGGAGGCCCAGAGGCTGCGCATGCGCACCACCTACGACCTTGAGATGATGCAGCAAATGGGTTTCTGCAACGGCATCGAGAACTACTCACGCCACATCGATGGCCGCGGCTCCGGCACGGCACCGCACTGCCTCATCGACTACTTCCCGGACGACTTCCTGCTGGTCATCGACGAATCCCACGTTACGGTTCCACAGATCGGCGCGATGTACGAGGGCGATATGTCGCGCAAGCGCACCCTCGTGGACCACGGCTTCCGGCTTCCTTCGGCCATGGACAACAGGCCGCTCAAATGGGATGAATTCCTGGAACGGGTGGGCCAGACCGTCTATCTTTCCGCGACCCCCGGCAAGTACGAGCTGGGCAAGGCCGACGGGTCCGTCCAGCAGATCATCCGCCCCACCGGACTGATCGATCCTGAAGTCATCGTGAAGCCGACCAAGGGCCAGATCGACGACCTCCTTGGCGAAATCCGGACGCGCGTGGAGCGCGACGAACGCGTGCTGGTCACCACCTTGACCAAGCGCATGGCCGAGGATCTGACCGACTACTTGCTGGGCCACGGGGTCAAGGTCCAATACCTGCACTCCGACGTCGACACTCTCCGGCGCGTGGAACTGCTCCGCGAACTCCGCATGGGCAGCTTCGACGTCCTGGTGGGCATCAACCTGCTCCGCGAGGGCCTCGACCTGCCCGAAGTGTCACTTGTCAGCATCCTCGACGCCGACAAGGAAGGCTTCCTGCGTTCGGCCACCTCCCTCATCCAGACCATCGGGCGCGCCGCCCGAAACGTGTCGGGCCAGGTCCATATGTACGCCGACCGGATCACGGACTCCATGGCCAAGGCCATCGAGGAAACCAACCGCCGCCGGGAAATCCAGGTCAAGTACAACTCGGACAATGGTGTCGATCCCCAGCCGTTGCGCAAGAAGATCGCGGACATCACCGATCAGCTTGCCCGCGAAGACGCCGACACCCGTGAGTTGCTCGCCGCAGCCGGAAAGGGCGGCCGGACCGGCAAGGGCAAGGGCGCTTCGAAGGTCCGGCAAGATGGCCTGGCCGCGGCGCCGGCCGAAGACCTGGTGGGGCTGATCGAACAGCTGACCGAGCAGATGCACGCGGCAGCCGCCGAACTCCAGTTCGAGATCGCTGCGAGGATCCGTGACGAGGTAGGCGACCTCAAGCGCGAACTGCGCCAAATGCAGTCCGCCGGGCACGCCTAGGGTAAAGTTGGGCCTACGTAGGGGAGTATCCCAAGCGCTAGGTCCGTCAACACGCAAGGCACAGATGCCTCGCCGGGGCTAGTGGATCGCCGTTTGAGCGCTATTTGCCTTTGGGCATGGAGACGCAGGCAGGTCGGAGAGACTTACGCCTTTTTGGCGTACCTGCGAAAGGCATTTTAAATGCAACTTCCCGCCTGGTTTGAGATCGGCTCTTTCGTCGTTCTCGGAATCATCCTCCTTGTCGACCTTTTCCTGGTGGTCAAGCGTCCGCACGAACCCTCCATGAAGGAAGCAGGCCTCTGGGTCGCCTTCTACGTGACCCTGGCCTTGGTGTTCGCCGGAGCGATGTTCGCTTTTGCCGGCCCGGAGTATGGCAGCCAGTTCATCGCCGGATGGGTGACTGAATACAGCCTGAGTATCGACAACCTCTTTGTCTTCATCATCATCATGGCGCGGTTCTCGGTGCCCCGTAAGTACCAGCAGGAAGTACTCATGGTGGGCATCATCATTGCCCTGGTCCTCCGCGGCATCTTCATTGCCCTCGGCGCGGTGGTGATTGAGCAGTTCAGCTGGGTCTTTTACATCTTCGGCGCTTTCCTCCTATGGACCGCGTGGAAGCAGGCCACGGACAACGGCGAAGACGAAGAAGAGACTTCCGAGAATCCCCTCATTGCCCGCATCCGCAAAGTTGTCCCGATGTCGGAGAAGTTCGACGGCGGCAAGCTGCGGACCACGGTCGACGGCAAGAAGCTGTTCACGCCCATGCTGATCGTTTTCGTGACCATCGGCATGACGGACCTCTTGTTCGCCGTGGATTCGATTCCGGCTATCTTCGGACTGACGCAGAGCGCATTCATCGTCTTCACTGCCAACATCTTCGCCCTCATGGGCCTGCGCCAGCTGTACTTCCTGCTTGGCGGCCTTATGACCCGGCTGATCTACCTCAAGCACGCATTATCGGTCATCCTCGCGTTCATCGGCGTCAAGCTGGTCCTGCACGCCATGCACGTCAACGAACTGCCCTTCATCAACGGCGGCCACCATATTGAATGGGCTCCCGAGATCCCGACCTATGTCTCCCTGGCGGTCATCATCGGCACCATCGTGGTGGCGGTTGTCGCGAGCCTCCTGACCCCGGCCGCCAGCAAGTCCAAACTGGACGCCCGGCTCGAGGAAGATTCCCGCAAGAGCATGAACAAGGTTAGCGGCCACTGACAGCTGCAGAGAGTTTCGGAGCCCCGGTCATTGCTATGGCCGGGGCTCAGTTCGTGCCGCGGGCCATTCCCAGGAGCCGGTTGAAGATTCCTTCCCCGTCTTCGCCGATGCCGTCGTGATGAAAGTCCCCTGTGGTCCAGGCCTGCAGTCCGCGGACGGCCGCTGCGGTTTCCATGGATAGCTGGTAGTCCACGTAGATGTCGTCGCGGTACACAGCAGCCGCGACGGGGACAGTGTTCGCGTTCAGCCGGGACACATCGTAGAGCGGTTTCCAGTCTTGCTTGCCGGCCAACAGCGCAGCTACTTCCTGCAGGGGTACGAGCGCCGGATCCTGTTCGAAATACCAGGGGTAGACCATCTCGCCGGTTAAGAGCGGCTCTGCGGCGTCGGGCTGGAACTCGGGGAATTCCGCGCGCACCCGCCACGCCGCCCAGTCGGTGGCCTGCCCCTGGCCGTAGATGGACTCGTGCAAGACCGCGTACAGGGGATTCGATGCCCGGGAAACGAGCCCGTGGACCTGTTCCAGAAACGCATCGGAGAGGCGCTCTCCATCCTGGGAGGGCACGAAGGCATCCTCCAGGAGGGTGTGGAGGGCATCCACACGGGCGTTACCGCCCAGGAACGATCCGACCATTTGGAAGCGTTCCGTGGTGAGCCGCTCCCCGCTGGGCAGCCGCTCCTCCGTGGATTCCAGATGCCGCGCGATCCGGGTGACCAGCTTGCGGTCCTCCGGATACCACGCGAAGTACTCCGCGTTCCGTTCCGCGACCCGCTGGAAAGTGGCCCGGTAGACGCGCTCGGCCGGACCTTCCAACGGCGCCAGCCCTCCCGTGATGAGGACTTCGCTCAAACCTTCCGGCGCGAAGGACAGGTATGTCAGCGCGCAGAAACCGCCGAAGCTCTGGCCAAGGACGGTCCACGGCTCCGAGCCCAAGGTCTTCCGGATGAGTTCGGCGTCGGCCACGATCGAGTCCGCCCGGAAATGCGTGAGGTAGTCCGCCTGCGCCGAGGCATCGCCTCGGAGCGGCAAGGTATTGCGGTCCGCCGGGGTGGACAGGCCCGTGCCCCGTTGATCCAGCATCAGGATGCGGAAACTCCTTGCGGCAGCCTTCATCCAGCCGGACAGTGACGTGGTCCGGGTTCCGCGTCCGCCGGGCCCGCCCTGGAGGTAGAGCAACCACGGCAGCCGGGCCGCATCCTCCTCCGAGTGCTCGGTGGAGACGAACTCCCGGACGAAGACGGTGATCGTTTCCGCGGTGCCGGGAGCCTCCACACCCTCGGACGCCCAATGGTCGAGGGGGACCGAGAAGAAGTGCTCGGTAGTGCGGACACCCCGGAATTGGTGATGTCCCCGGATGGTGTGGGCCACGCCCTCAGCCACCCGCTCAGCCACGAGCCATGACCTTGTCAGCGCTGCCGAAGGCACCCAGGGCTTCGCCGGCCAGCCGGAACGTGGACCAGCCGTCCATGGGCACGGCACCGAGGCTGCGGTAGAAGTTGATGGACGGTTCGTTCCAGTCCAGGACGCTCCATTCCACCCGTGCGTAGCCGCTTTCGACGGCGGTGGCGGCCAGGTGTTGCAGGAGCGCCTTCCCGTGACCCTCGCCCCGGGCATCGGGCGTGACGTAGAGGTCCTCGAGATAGATCCCGTGGACGCCTTCCCACGTGGAGTAGTTCAGGAACCACAAGGCGAATCCCTGGACGTCCCCGGCCGCGTTTTCCGCCATGTGCGCGTATACCCGCGGATTCTCGCCGAACAGGGCATTGCTCAGCATTTCCGGCGTGTTCTTCACGGCGTCGGGCTCTTTTTCGTAGACCGCAAGCTCATGGATCATCTGCAGGATCGCGGGAACGTCGGACACTGTGGCAGGGCGGATAACACTCATGATTCGAGCTTACTAGGCGCCTAGAGGCGGTTGACCGAGGTCACCTTGACCACGGCGGTGCCGCTCTCGTCGGAGGCTGCCAGGTCCACTTCGGCGGAAACGCCCCAGTCATGGTTGCGGGCCGGATCATCGAAAATCTGCCGCACCCGCCAGATGCCGGGTTCCTCCGTGATCATGAGGAGTCCCGGGCCCCGGGCGTCGGGGCCGGTTCCGATGTCTTCGTGTTCGTCGAAGTAGTCGTCCAGAGCGTCTTCCCAGCGCTCCGTATCCCAGCCGCTGCCGGCGTCGAACTCGCCCAAGGCGGCCGCGTCCTCGTCCGCGAACAACTCAACACGCCGGAACATTTCGTTGCGGACCATGACCCTGAAGGCGCGGATGTTGGACGTGAGCGACGGCGGTGGGGGAGGCGGAGCGTCGTGCGGCGTCGGGGCCACCCCGGAGGTGAGCTCTTCCCACTCATCGAGGAGGCTGGAGTCGACTTGGCGGACCAGTTCACCCAGCCAGGCGATGAGGTCCTCGAGGTCTTCGCGGAGCGAGTCCTGAGGGACCGTCTGACGCAAGGCCTTGAAGCCATCGGCCAAATACCGCAGGACGATCCCCTCGGAGCGGGCCAGCCCGTAGAACTGGACGAACTCGCCGAAATTCATGGCGCGCTCATACATGTCCCGGACCACCGACTTGGGAGCCAGCTCAAAGTCGCCCACCCAGGGAGCGGCCTTGCGGTACACCTCGAACGCTTCGCCCAGGATCTCCGCCAGGGGCTGCGGGTAGCTGACCTCTTCAAGCATCGCCATGCGCTGGTCGTAATCAATGCCGTCGGCCTTCATCGCCGCGACGGCCTCGCCGCGTGCCTTCTTCTGCTGCGCAGAGAGGATCTGCCGGGGCTTCTCCAGGGTCGCTTCGATCACGGACACTACATCCAAGGCGTACGACGGCGACTCCGGATCCAGGAGCTCGAGCGCGGCAAGGGCAAACGGTGAAAGCGGCTGGTTCAGGGCGAAGTTGGCTTGCAGGTGAACGGTCAGCCGGACGGAACGGCCTTCTTTCTCCTGCTCGGCCTCGGGAATGCGTTCAACCACTCCGGCTGCCAACAGCTCGCGGTAGATACTCAGGGCCTTCTTCATGAGCTGCAGTTGCGCGGGCCGTGCCTCGTGGTTTTCGGTGAGCAGACGGCGGGCAGCGGCAAACGGGTCGCCGGGGCGCTCCATCAAGTTGAGCAGCATTGCATGCGTCACGGTGAAACTCGAGGTCAACGGGTCCGGCACGGACTCCACCAAACGGGTAAAGGTGGGCTGCCCCCACGAGACGAAGCCTTCCGGCGGCTTCTTGCGCACGACTTGCCGCAGTTTCTTCTGGTCGTCGCCGAACTTCGCGGTGGCCTTAGCCATCGCCTTCGCGTTCTCCACCACGTGTTCAGGAGCCTGCACCACAACTGTTCCGGCAGTGTCATAGCCCGCGCGGCCCGCGCGGCCCGCGATCTGGTGGAATTCCCGGGAGTTCAGCAGGCGGGTGCGGACGCCGTCGTACTTGCTGAGCGCCGTCAGGAGGACTGTACGGATGGGAACGTTGATCCCGACGCCCAGCGTGTCGGTGCCGCAGATGACCTTCAAGAGTCCTGCTTGTGCCAATTGCTCCACGAGGCGGCGATACTTGGGCAGCATGCCCGCGTGATGGACGCCGATGCCGTGGCGGACCAGCCGGTTCAGGGTCTTGCCGAAGCCGGCGGCAAACCGGAAACCGGCAATCAGCTCGGCAATCTTGTCCTTCTCATCGCGCGTGCACATGTTGACGCTCATGAGGTTCTGGGCCCGTTCGATGGCCTCGACCTGGCTGAAATGCACCACGTACACGGGAACCTGCTTGGTGCTCAGCAGTTCCTCGAGGGTTTCGTGGACCGGCGTTTCCTGGAAGTAGTAGTGCAGCGGGATGGGCCGTTCGGCCGAACTGACGGTGGTGGTGGACCGTCCGGTGAGTTCGCTCAGGCCGGTCTCGAAGTGGCTGACGTCTCCCAGGGTGGCAGACATGAGCAGGAACTGGGCCTGGGGGAGTTCCAGGAGCGGCACCTGCCACGCCCAACCGCGCTGGGGATCGGAGTAGAAGTGGAATTCGTCCATGATGACCGTGCCAAGCTCGGCTTCCTTGCCTTCTCGCAGGGCGATATTGGCGAGGATTTCGGCGGTGCAGCAAATGATCGGGGCATCCTGGTTGACCCCGGAATCACCGGTGATCATGCCAACATTTTCGGCTCCGAAGATGTCGCAGAGGGCGAAGAACTTCTCGGAGACCAAGGCCTTGATGGGGGCGGTGTAGTAGCTGCGCAAGCCGCGGGACATCGCCTCGAAGTGTGCGGCGATCGCCACAAGGGACTTTCCGGAACCGGTGGGGGTTGCCAGGATGACGTTGGAGCCGGACGCGAGTTCCATGATGGCCTCGTCCTGGGCAGGGTAGAGCTGAAGCCCGCGGCTCTCCGTCCATTCGACGAAGCGTGTGTAGATTTCATCCGGGTCAACGCGTCCGCCGCCCGATCCGGCGTTGGATGTTACCGGGAGCTGCTCAAGAAGTTTCATTGCCTTCCAGCTTAGTGTGGGTGGAGCAGACCACGGAGACCGACGATGGAGGATGCAGTGAAGTGGGATCCAGCCAAGTACGTCGAGTTCGGCAATCACCGCGACCGGCCGTTCTTTGACCTGACCTCGAGGATTCTGGCGGAGGACCCTCGGCGCGTCGTGGATCTGGGCTGCGGTCCGGGGAACTTGACGGCGACCCTCGCGACGCGATGGCCCGGTGCCGCCGTCGTCGGGCTCGACTCCTCAGCCGAAATGCTGGCCAAAGCCCAACTCCTCGCTGCCGCGCAACCGGGTCTTTCGTTCGTCCACACGGACATTGCCGGGTGGACACCGGAAGCGGACACCGACGTCGTGGTCAGCAACGCAGCGCTGCAATGGGTTCCGGGCCACTTGACGATGCTCGCCGCGTGGCTCGAAGCGCTGAAACCGGGCGCATGGTTTGCGCTCCAGGTCCCCGGAAACTTCGTTGCGCCTTCCCACGTGCTCATGCGCGAGCTGGCCGGTACGGCGGAATGGTCCGGAAGGCTGTCCGGTGTGCTCCGCCATGACGACGCTGTCGGGGAACCGGCCGACTACCTGCGGATCATGCTCGACGCCGGATGCGACGCCGACGCGTGGGAAACCACCTACCAGCAACTTCTGCCGGGAGCCGATCCTGTGCTGGAGTGGGTGCGGGGGACCGGCCTGCGTCCCGTGCTCGCCGCGCTCCCCGAAGACGAAGCGCGCGCCTTCGAAAACCAATACGCAGCCGCGCTCCGCGAGGCCTATCCACGGGACCGGCACGGGACCGTTTTTGCCTTCCGTCGGATTTTTGCGGTGGGACAAAAGCGGGGCTGAGCGGGCCCAAGTCCACAGGACCCCGGAAGTGCCGCCATTACAAGGTTTCGCACTGTGATCTGAACTACAATGGCAACGCGATCGCGGGGCGGCATTGTGGAATCCGCTGCTCCGGAGGCCAACGATTGGAGGCAGTGTGCTGGCATCCTTGTTGTTGCAGCGCCTCGCCCCCTTCAAGGCACACGTGCTGGCCATCGTTCTCCTGCAGCTTGTCCAGACCGGCGCCACACTCCTCCTGCCCACCTTCAACGCCAAGATCGTCGACGACGGCCTTGTCGCCGGGAACAGCGAAGTGATCCTGCGTCTGGGCGCCTGGATGCTGGTTCTCACGGTCATCCAGGTGCTTGCCGCGGTGCTGGCCGGCTACCTAGGAGCGATTGTCGCCATGAAGATCGGCCGAGGGCTGCGGCAGGAACTCTTCGACAAGATTCATTCCCTGCCGGACCAGGACGTCGCAGCCTTCGGACCGGCCAGCCTCGTGGTCAGGACCACCAATGACGTCCTGCAACTGCAGAACATCACGGTCCTCGTTTTCAGCATGCTCGTGGCAGCGCCCGTCATGGGCATCGGCGGCGTGATCCTGGCAGTCGAACAGGACGTGGCCTTGTCCTGGATCGTTTTCGCCATCGTTCCCGTGCTGCTGGTCATCATGCTGCTGATTGTCCGCAAGCTCGTCCCGCTGTACCGCGAAGGCCAAGGCTTGGTGGACCGGATCAACGGCGTGCTCCGCGAGCAGATCCTGGGGACCGCGATCATCCGGGCCTTTGTCCGCCAGCCGTTTGAGATGAAACGGTTCGAGGCCGCCAACGACGCACTGACAAAGAACAACCTCCGTTCTGCCCGGATCGTCGCGGCCATGCTTCCGCTCGTCATGACCGTGGTCAACCTCTCTTCCGCGGGCGTGGTCTGGCTCGGCGGCCACCGCATCATCGCCGGAGACATGCAGCTGGGTGCGCTTACTGCATTCATCGCCTACATCATGCAGATCCTCCTCGCGATCATGATGGCAATGTACGTGTTAAGCACGGCGCCCCGGGCGGCTGTCAGCGCTGAACGCGTCACCGAAGTGCTCAATACGGACTCTGAAAAGGTCCTGCCTGGAAACACTGCCGGCGAAATGGTGGCCCGTCCTTCGGCGGAAGGCCTGCGCTTCGACAATGTCGTTTTCGCTTACCCGGGAGCCGAAACCCCCGTTGTGGAAAGCATCACCTTCCACGCGGCTCCGGGAACCACGACGGCGGTCATCGGCTCCACGGGAAGCGGCAAGTCGACCATCGTGAGCCTTGTGCCGAGACTGCTTGAGGCGAGCGGCGGAACCATCTCGCTCAATGGCCGGGACATCGCCACCGTTCCCCTCGGCGCCTTGCGCAACCAGCTCGGCGTCGTGCCCCAGGAGACCTGGCTGTTCCGCGGAACCATCGCCGAGAACCTGCGGATTTCACTGCCGTCCGCGACAGATTCGCAATTGTGGCATGCCCTTGAGACGGCCCAGGCCGCGGATTTCGTGAACGAGTTGCCGCAAGGACTGGAAACCACGTTGTCCCAAGGGGGCGCCGGTCTCTCGGGCGGTCAGCGACAGCGCTTATGCATAGCCCGTGCAATCCTGCGCCCTGCATCTGTCTACCTCTTTGACGACAGCTTCTCGGCGCTGGACACAGTGACGGAAGCAAAGCTCCGCGCCGCGCTTGAACCGGAACTCCGCGGGGCAACCGTCATCATCGTCGCCCAGCGCGTCAACTCCGTGGTGTCGGCGGACCAGATCCTGCTCATCGATGACGGCCGCCTGGTGGCAAAAGGAACTCATGACGAACTTCTTGAGTCCTCGGCGACCTACCGGGAAATCGTGGCGTCCCAGCTGGAAACGGAAGAAGCCGCATGAGCAGCGAAGACGGGCACCTCGCCGTCACAGCGAAACCATCGCGGTCGCTCCTCCGCCTGGTGGGCTTGATGAAGCCCGCCCGGGGCATCATGACCGCGGCGATCCTGTGCATCTGCGGCTTTGTCACGCTCAATGTCGCCGCCCCCAAAATACTTGGCGACGCCACCGACGTCATCGCGGCCGCCGTATTTGGCGCGCAATTCGACGCCGGGCGCTTTGTCTTCCTGCTGCTCGTGGCCGCAGGCATGTATTGCGTCACCTCGCTGCTCAGCTGGGCGCAGGGCCGCCTCAACGCCCTCGCCGTGCAGCGGCTCGCATACGACCTCCGGGAAGCCGTGGAAGCGAAACTGCACCGGCTTCCGCTGGCCTACTACGACGGCCGCACCCGGGGCGACGTCCTGAGCCGGGCCACGAACGATCTCGACAACGTGTCGCAGACGCTCAACCAGCTCCTGTCCCAGCTCCTGACCTCAACGCTGATGGTCATCGGCTCCCTCGCGATGATGCTGCTGCTTTCGCCGCTCCTCGCCGTCGTGTCCCTACTGGCTGTTCCCCTATCGGCCTTGGCGTCGATAGTCGTGACCCGACGCTCGCAGAAATACTTCGTCGGGCAGTGGGAAGCCACAGGGGACGTGAACTCCCTCGTGGAGGAGACAGCTACCGGTCATGAGACCATCAAGCTTTTCAACGCCCAGTCGTCGATGGCGGTCCGCTTCGCTGACCACAACGACGGCCTGTACGCCGCCAGTTCCAAGGCACAGTTCGCTTCAGGGTTGCTTGTACCCCTCATGGCTTTCGTGTCGAACGCCAGCTACGTGGGGGTTGCGATTGTTGGTGCACTCCAGTTCCTCGCCGGGGCGATGAGTATCGGCGGCATCCAAGCGTTCATCCAATTCAACCGGCTCTTCAGCCAGCCGCTGGGCCAGATCGGCGGAATGGCCCAGGTCTTGCAGTCCTGCGCAGTTTCCGCCAGCAGGGTCTTCGAGCTGTTGGACGCCGCCGAATTAACAGGAGAGCCGTCGGAACAGGGCTCTGGCGCGCGCGCCGACGGTTCAAGCTTTGATGCCCCTGCGGGGAGAGTTGCCTTCGAACGCATCTCCTTCAGCTACCGGCCGGATGCCCCCCTGATCGAGGACCTGTCCTTCCACGTGGAACCGGGACAGACAGTGGCCATTGTCGGGCACACCGGAGCGGGGAAGACCACCCTGATCAGCCTCCTCATGCGTTTCCATGAACTCGGCTCCGGAAGGATCACGATCGACGGCGTGGACATCGCCGGCATGGGACGTGACGCACTCCGCCGGAATTTCGGCGTCGTCCTCCAGGATCCGTGGATTTTCACGGGCACCATCCGGGAGAACATCGAGTATGGACTTCCGGGCGCCAGCGAGGCAGACATCGTGGCCGCAGCCGAGGCGAGCCATGTTGACCACTTCGTCCGCTCGCTGCCCAACGGATACTCAACCATGCTCAGCAACGGAGGCGAACCCCTCAGCCAGGGCCAGAGGCAATTGCTGAGCATCGCACGCGCACGGCTCTCGGGCCGCCCCATTCTGATCCTGGACGAGGCGACAAGTTCGGTGGACACCCGCACGGAAGTCCTCATCCGCCAAGCAATGCACAGGCTGCGGAGCAACAAGACGTCATTCGTCATTGCACACCGCTTGTCCACTATCCGCGACGCTGATCTAATTCTCGTCATGGACCACGGACGGATCGTTGAACACGGCACCCATCATTCGCTGTTGCAGCTTGGCGGGCACTATGCGCGGTTGCACGAAGCACAGTTTGCCGCCGGAGGTGGCGAACTCGCTGCGATGCCGGTGAAGTCAGCGAAGCACCGCGCCGAGCAAGGGGAGAGGGAAGCAAATGAGCCCGCTTGAGTTTCCGGGTTCGTGGCGTCCCAATCAGTCCAGCACCGTCGCCCTGTACGAACAGCTTCGGCTCCGCATCATCGAGTTGGCCGACGGCGGCACGCTGGCTGTCGGTAGCAAACTTCCCGCGGTGCGCACCTTGGCCGAAAAGTTGGATGTCGCCCCCCACACGGTGGCCCGGGCCTACAAGGAACTCGAAGCTGCCGGGGTAGTGGCCACCCGCGGCCGCAATGGAACGGTCGTGTGCGCCCGGGATGACCGCTGGAGCGCATTGGCAGCTGTGGCTGCGAGCTACTCGGCGGCGGCCAAAGCGCAGGGTGCCAGTTTCGCGGAGGCTGTGCAGCTTCTTGCAGCGGCCTACGACGCCGATTGATACCCGTCGGTAGGCTGCGGGAAGCCACATGGAAATTCGAAGAAGTTTTCGATTAGCATTAGTGGGTGCCTAAAGCCGTAGCTGAAGTCCCCGCCGTCGAATCCTTCGCAAGCGTTTCCGCTAATCAACCTGCCACGCCCGTAAGACATGACCTGTCCCGGCTCGTGGTCAAGGGAGCGCGTGAACACAACCTGCGCAACGTCGATCTCGACCTTCCCCGTGACGCCATGATCGTTTTCACGGGCTTGTCAGGATCAGGTAAGTCGTCCTTGGCCTTCGACACCATCTTCGCCGAGGGCCAGCGCCGGTACGTGGAATCATTGTCGGCCTACGCCCGCCAGTTCCTGGGCCAAGTGGACAAACCGGACGTGGATTTCATCGAGGGCCTTTCCCCGGCGGTCTCGATCGACCAGAAGTCGACGAGCAAGAACCCTCGTTCCACCGTGGGCACCATCACCGAGATCTACGACTACATGCGCCTTCTCTGGGCACGTGTCGGCCGGCCGCATTGCCCGGTGTGCCACGAACCGATCACGCGCCAGACGCCGCAGCAGATCGTTGACCAGTTGCTGGAACTCGAATCCGGCACGCGCTTCCAGATTCTTGCCCCGGTGGTCCGCGGACGCAAGGGCGAATTCGTCGAGCTCTTCAAAGAGCTCACCGCCAAGGGATACTCACGCGCCCGGGTGGACGGAGATCTCGTCCAGCTGAGCGATCCGCCCAAGCTCGGCAAGCAATTCAAGCACTCCATTGAAGTGGTCGTGGACCGGCTGGTGGTCAAGGAAGGGATCAGCCAACGGCTGACCGACTCGATCGAAACCGCGCTCGGACTTGCGGAAGGCCGCGTACTGGTCGAGTTCGTGGATCTCGACGCTGAAGACCCCGCACGGATCCGGGCCTTCTCCGAAAACCTTGCGTGCCCCAATGAGCACCCGCTGGCCATCGACGAAATCGAGCCTCGCTCCTTCTCGTTCAACAACCCCTTCGGCGCATGTGCGGCCTGCAGCGGTATCGGCACCAAGCTCGAAGTCGATGAAGAATTGGTCGTCCCCAACCCGGAACTTTCCCTGAACCAGGGGGCCATCGCGCCTTGGTCGCTGGGTACTGCCACCACGGAGTACTGGAACCGGCTCCTGGATGGCCTTGCCTTGGAGCTCGACTTCTCCATGGACACCGCTTGGGAGAAGCTGCCGCAGGAAGTGCGGCAGACCGTGCTGTACGGCAAGGACCACAAGGTCGTCGTCCAGTACCGCAACAGGTTCGGCCGGGAGCGCAAGTACAGCACCGGCTTCGAAGGCGCCATCCAGTACGTCCACCGCAAGCACGGCGAAACGGACTCCGACTGGGCACGCGACCGCTACGAAGAGTACATGCGCCAGGTTCCTTGCCCCGCATGCAACGGTGCCCGGCTTAACCCGGCGTCGCTTTCCGTGTTGATCAACGGCAAGTCCATCGCTGAGGTGGCGGCCCTTCCGATGCGTGACTGCGCCGATTTCCTCGGCAGCCTTACGCTCACCGACCGCGAGGCCCAGATCGCCCACCAGGTTCTCAAGGAGATCCAGGCGCGCCTGACGTTCCTGCTCGATGTGGGGCTCGAATACCTGAATCTCGAGCGGCCGTCCGGGACCTTGTCCGGCGGTGAAGCCCAGCGCATCCGGCTTGCCACGCAGATCGGCTCCGGCTTGGTCGGTGTCCTGTATGTCCTGGACGAACCGTCCATCGGGCTGCACCAAAAGGACAACCGCCGCCTCATCGAAACGCTCACCCGGTTGCGCGACCTCGGCAACACGCTGATTGTCGTCGAACACGACGAAGACACCATTCAGGAGGCCGACTGGGTAGTGGACATCGGACCTGGCGCCGGCGAGCACGGTGGCCAGGTGGTTCATTCCGGTTCCTATAAGGAACTCCTGGAAAACACGAACTCGCTGACCGGCGACTACTTGTCCGGGCGACGCAAGATCGACATCCCGGCCAAGCGGCGCAAGTATGACAAGAAGCGCGAGCTCAAGGTCATTGGCGCACGCGAAAACAACCTGAATAACGTTGACGCCACCTTCCCGCTGGGCCTCTTCACAGCTGTCACGGGCGTCAGTGGTTCAGGAAAGTCCACCCTGGTGAACGAGATCCTTTACAAGGTTCTCGCCAACAAGCTCAACGGTGCAAAGCAGGTCGCCGGGCGGCATCGTTCCGTGGCAGGCCTTGAGCACCTCGACAAGGTGGTCCACGTGGACCAGAGCCCTATCGGGCGGACCCCGCGTTCCAACCCCGCCACCTACACCGGCGTCTTCGACAACATCCGGAAGCTTTTCGCGGAAACCACTGAAGCCAAGGTCCGCGGATACCAGCCTGGCCGCTTTTCCTTCAACGTCAAGGGCGGCCGCTGTGAGGCGTGCTCCGGCGACGGAACCCTGAAGATCGAGATGAACTTCCTGCCGGACGTCTATGTTCCGTGCGAGGTGTGCCATGGCGCCCGGTACAACCGGGAGACCCTGGAGGTCCATTACAAGGGCAAGACCATCGCAGACGTCCTCAACATGCCCATCGAGGAAGGTGCCGAGTTCTTTGCCGCTTTCACCCCCATCGCCCGGCATTTGAACACCCTCGTCGACGTCGGTCTCGGCTATGTCCGGCTCGGGCAGCCCGCCACCACGCTTTCCGGTGGCGAGGCGCAGCGCGTGAAGCTGGCCTCGGAACTGCAGAAGCGTTCGAATGGCCGGAGCGTCTATGTCTTGGACGAGCCCACCACGGGGCTCCATTTCGAGGACATCCGTAAGTTGCTCATGGTGCTGCAGGGTTTGGTGGACAAGGGCAACACGGTCATCACCATTGAACACAACCTTGACGTCATCAAGTCCGCCGACTGGATTGTGGATCTTGGCCCCAATGGCGGTTCAGGCGGCGGGCGCATCGTTGCAACGGGTACGCCCGAACAGGTTGCCAAGTCCACGGAAAGCCATACCGCTACCTTCCTGGCGGAGATTCTCGGCTAGTCCTGTGTGAACGGCCGGGGAATATTTCGGTGGCGGTCCAAGTATTCCCTGGCCGGCATGTGAGTTTCAGGCATGCCTCAACTCGTGAGAAACTAACCCGGTGACTCAAACAATGGTGCCCGTAATCTTTGATCTGGACGGCACCCTTGTCGATCCTGCAGGTGGCATAACAGGCGGCATCGCCGCGGCCCTGGGCGAAATGGGCCTCCGTGTCCCGGAACAAGCCGTGCTGGACTCCATGGTTGGACCCAAGCTCAGCGATTCCCTGGAACACATTGCCGGGGTTCCCGCGGGAAAAGTCGACGAAGTCATTGGGCTTTACCGCAGCTACTACCGTTCCGTGGGAATCGGTCAAAGCCGCCTCTATCCTGGTATCCGTGAGCTCCTGCAGTTCTTCGCGGAGTCGCGGCGGCCGGTTGCCGTGGCCACCCAGAAACCTCAAGGCTTGGCGCACATCGTGTTGGAGCACCACGGCATTGCCGGTTTCTTTGCATCCATCTGCGGTGCCCCGGACGACGAGTCAATGGCCGCCAATACAGCTCCGGGCAAGGTGGCGATCGTTGGTGCTGCGCTGGCCACGTTGCGTTCCCAGCCCGCGGTGATGGTCGGGGACCGCCACCAGGATGTTGCCGGTGCCATGGCCAACGGACTCGACTGCATCGGGGTCAGTTGGGGATTTGCGCCCGACGGCGAACTTCAGGAGGCAGGCGCCGTCGCTGTCGTGGACAACGCGGCGCAGCTGTTGAAGAAGATCGAAGAACTTGACGCTGTCCGCGCGGCGGCCCTGAGCGAGGTGCAGAACGATGGAAGCCTTTGATGTCATCCGCTGGACCACGCGCGGACTGATTTCCAGCACCTGCCGGCCCACGGTCATCGGGCTGGAAAACGTGCCCAAGGAAGGGCCCTTCATTGTGGCCCCGAACCATTTGTCTTTCCTGGACAGCGTGATTGTCCAGGCCTTGATGCCGCGCCCGGTGGGCTTCTTTGCCAAGGCCGAGTACTTCACGACCAAAGGCTTCAAAGGCCTCGCGATGAAGGCGTTCTTCCAGGCAGTTGGATCCATTCCGGTGGAACGCGGAGAGCAGGCAGCCAGCGTGCAGGCCCTCAAGACCCTCCTGGACATCCTGGAGAACGGACGCGGCATCGGTATCTATCCGGAGGGGACCCGCTCCCGCGACGGCTTGCTCTACCGCGGGCGTACCGGGGTCGGCTGGCTTGCCCTGACCACGGGGGCGCCCGTGGTGCCGGTTGGCCTCATCGGCACGGACAAGCTGCAGCCTGTGGACCGCAACACCGTTCGTCCACAGCATTTCACCATGAAGGTCGGCGAGCCGCTGTACTTCGAGAAGACCGGTCCGGACCATTCCCTGCCTGCCAGGCGCGAAGTCACTGACAAGATCATGGATGCCATTGCGGTATTGAGCGGCCAGGAACGCTCCACCAGCTACAACCAGAGCAAGTCCGCGGAGTAGCTTCGGTGGGCTGGCCGGCCCGTACGGGGGAGTGCGATTCCCTTACTAGACTGGATCTGTGGCAGATCCAGCGAGTTATCGACCCCAGACGGGAGAAATCCCCACCACCCCCGGCGTCTATCGGTTCCGGGATCCGCACGGCCGTGTCATCTACGTGGGCAAGGCGAAGAACCTCCGCTCCCGGCTGAACTCATACTTCGCCAACCCTGCGGGTTTGCTGCCGAAGACGCATGCGATGGTGCACGCGGCCAGCAGTGTCGAATGGACGATGGTGGGCAGCGAGCTTGAGTCGCTTCAGCTCGAATACACCTGGATCAAGGAATTCAAGCCCCGCTTCAACGTCGTCTTCCGCGATGACAAGACCTATCCGTACCTTGCCGTGAGCATGGGGGAGAAGCTCCCGCGGGTCCAGGTCATGCGCGGGGAGCGCCGCAAAGGCACTCGCTACTTCGGGCCGTACACAGCCGGGGCCATCCGCGAAACCATGGACACCCTGCTGCGGGTCTTTCCGGTCCGCAGCTGCAGTCCCGGCGTGCTGAAGCGCGCCCAGGCCAGTGGTCGGCCTTGCTTGCTCGGCTACATCGACAAATGCTCGGCCCCGTGTGTCGGCCGTGTCACCGCCGAGGAGCACCGGGCCATTGCTGAAGACTTCTGCTCGTTCATGGGTGGCGAAGCGAAACGCTTCATCACCCGCCTCGAAAAGGACATGGGCGCCGCCGTCGCCGAGCTGGACTACGAACGGGCAGCGCGGCTCCGGGATGACATCATCGCCCTCCGCAAAGTGTTCGAGCGCAACGCGGTCGTGCTTTCCGAAGACACCGACGCGGATGTCTTCGCCCTGCACGACGACGACCTCGAGGCTTCCGTGCAGGTATTCCACGTCAGGGGTGGCCGGGTGCGCGGCCAGCGGGGCTGGGTCGTGGAAAAAGTCGAAGACGCCACCACTCCGGAGCTCATCGAGCACCTGCTGCAGCAGGTCTACGGAGAGGACAGTGACAACCAAGGCCGTATTCCGCGCGAAGTCCTCGTGCCGGAGGTTCCCAGCAACCATCACGAACTGCTTGAATGGCTCGGCGGCCTCCGGGGCGCCAAGGTGGATATCCGGGTGCCGCAGCGTGGTGACAAGGCTGCCCTCATGTCCACCGTCCGCGAAAACGCCGAACAGGCGCTGAAGCTCCACAAAGTCCGGCGGGCGGGCGATATCACCGTGCGCTCCCTGGCGCTCCAGGAGCTTCAGGAAGCGCTCGATCTTCCCGTTCCGCTGCTCCGGATCGAGTGCTACGACATTTCCCATGTGCAGGGCACCAACGTCGTTGCGTCCATGGTGGTGGTGGAGGATGGCCTCCCCAAGAAGGCCGACTACAGGAAGTTCTCCATCACGGGTGCGGCGGCAAGCGACGACACCGCTGCGATGCACGACGTCCTGACCAGGCGCTTCAGGCACTACCTGCAGGATAAATCCGCCCAGCTTCCCAAGAGCGGAGAAGTTCCGAACCCCGGCGCCGGGGAGGCGTCGTCGTCGGATGATGCTGCCCTCACGGGGGCCAAGGCGAGATTCGCCTATCCGCCCAACCTCGTCGTCGTCGACGGCGGGCAGCCCCAGGTGAATGCGGCCGCGAGGGCACTCGCGGAACTGGGGATCGACGACGTCTACGTCGTGGGCCTGGCCAAGCGCCTCGAAGAAGTCTGGTTGCCGGACAGCGACTTCCCGGTGATTCTGCCCCGCACCTCCCAGGGGCTCTACTTGCTCCAGCGCATCCGCGACGAAGCCCACCGTTTCGCCATCACCTTCCACCGGCAGAAGCGTGGAAAGGCGATGACGGTGTCCGCACTCGACGGCGTTCCGGGCCTCGGCGAAGCCAAACGGAAGGCGCTCGTGGCGCATTTCGGCTCCCTCAAGAAGATCAAGGCCGCAACGGCCCTTGAGCTCACGGCCGCGAAGGGGATCGGCCCGGCATTGGCGGAAGCCGTCGTCAGCCATCTGGCGGCGGCCGGCGCCTCCGGAGAGGCCGCTCCTGCCGTGAACATGACCACCGGCGAAATCCTTGAAATTTAGCTAGGGTTATAAGCGGACCCCTCCTCAAGGGGTCCGCTTATGGAGCATCCCAGAAACTTTGGACCATCTCAGAAACGGGGACACTTGATGTCAGAGTCAACAGCAGGATCCGGCGCGGAGCAGGACGGTCTCATCCCCGTCAAGCCTGTCGAAGCGGAACTGCTGGTGGTGACTGGCATGTCCGGCGCAGGCCGCAGCACCGCCTCGGACGCCCTGGAAGACCACGGCTGGTACGTCGTCGAAAACCTCCCGCCGCAGATGCTGGGGACGCTTGCCGAAATCGTCTCGCACGCTCCCCAGTCCATCCCCAAGCTCGCCGTCGTCGTGGACGTGCGCAGCAAAGGCCTCTTCACCGATATCAGGACCGCGCTCGGCGCGCTCAGCGCCAGCGGAATCACCTTCCGCGTCCTCTTCCTCGATGCCAGCGACAACGTCCTGGTGCGGCGCTTTGAGCAGGGCCGCCGCCCGCATCCGCTCCAAGGTGGTGGCCGGATCCTGGACGGCATCGCGGCGGAACGCGACGTCCTGAAGGAACTCCGGGAATCGGCCGACGTGGTCCTGGACACGAGTACGTACAACGTCCACGGCCTGGCGACCGCCATCACCGAACTTTTCACCGACACAGGCCCTGTGGCGTTGCGCTTGAACGTCATGAGCTTCGGCTTCAAATACGGACTGCCCGTGGACGCCAACTTCGTGGCGGATGCACGCTTCATCCCCAACCCGCACTGGGTTCCGAAATTGCGTCCGCACACGGGACTCGACGCCGATGTCAGCGACTATGTGCTCGGAGCCGCGGGCGTGAAGGACTTCGTTGACCGCTACGTCCTTGCCTTGGAGCCTGTCCTCGACGGCTACCGGACAGAAAACAAGCACTACGCCACCATTGCTGTCGGTTGCACGGGCGGCAAGCATCGTTCGGTCGCGGTCGCCGTCGAACTTTCCAAACGGCTGGCGCAATATCCTCGGGTCACCGTCACCACAAGCCACCGCGATCTGGGTCGCGAATAATGGGGGTCCTGACCGGACCCCTGCCGCTGGTTCCACCGAAGGGCACCCCGGGCAGCCAGCCCGCCAAGGGGCCCTCGGTTGTGGCGCTCGGCGGCGGACACGGGCTTTCCGCGTCATTGTCGGCGTTGCGGCTCCTGACGTCCGAGCTCACCGCGATTGTCACCGTCGCCGACGACGGCGGATCCTCCGGGCGGCTGCGCGAAGAGTACGGGGTCCTTCCGCCTGGCGATCTTCGAATGGCGCTGAGCGCCCTCTGTGACGACACCGATTGGGGGCGCACTTGGCGGGACGTCATGCAGCATCGCTTCAAGACCCCGAACGGTCGCCAAGGCTCCTTGGACCACCACGCCATGGGAAACCTGCTCATCGTGACCCTCTGGGAACTTCTGGGCGACGCCGTTGCGGGACTGAAATGGGCCGGCGCGCTTTTGGGTGCCCGTGGCCAGGTCCTCCCGATGTCCACTCAGCCGCTGAACATCGAGGGCGACGTCAGGGTGCCCTTGCCCGGGGGCGGGTACGAGTTCCAGGTCGTCAAAGGCCAGGCCAAGTGCGCCGTCGCCGGATCCCTTGAAAACGTCAGGCTCCTCCCGGAAGACGCGCGCGCCTGCATCGAAGCGCTGACTGCCATCGAGCTTGCCGACTGGATCATTCTGGGTCCCGGTTCCTGGTACACGTCCGTGCTGCCGCATTTGCTGCTGCCCGAAATGCGCCAGGCCCTGTGCGACACTCCCGCGAAACGCTGCCTCACCATGAACCTCGCCATGGACACCAAGGAAACCTCGGGGATGTCCGCCGCGGACCATCTGGATGCCCTGCGCCACTACGCGCCGGAGTTCAGTGTGGACGTTGTCCTGGCCGATCCCTCCTCGATATCGGACCTCGAGGAATTCGAACGAGCTGCCGGGATGATCGGTGCAGAGGTTGTCTTGGGTAAAGTGGGGGCGTCGAGCCGCCGTCCAGTCCACGACCCGCTGCGTCTGGCATCGGCGTATCACGATATCTTCGGGAATAGTTAGGAACATGCGATGGCACTGACCGCATCGGTCAAGGAAGAACTTTCCCGGCTGGACATCAAGAAGTCGTCCGTCCGCAAGGCCGAAGTCTCGGCCATGCTGCGTTTTGCCGGCGGATTGCACATCATTTCGGGCCGAATCGTGATTGAGGCAGAGGTTGACCTCGCCTCAACGGCGCGGAGGCTGCGTGCCGCGATCGCCGAAGTCTACGGGCACCAGAGCGAGATCATCGTCGTCTCCGGCGGGGGACTCCGCCGCGGTAGCCGCTATGTTGTCCGTGTAGTGCGCGACGGCGAAGCCCTGGCCCGCCAGACCGGCCTCCTGGACGGCAGGGGACGGCCTGTGCGTGGCTTGCCGTCCGCCGTCGTCAACGGTTCGGCGTCGGACGCGGAAGCTGTGTGGCGCGGCGCGTTCCTGGTTCACGGATCCCTCACCGAACCCGGCCGGTCCTCTTCGCTTGAGGTCACGTGTCCCGGGCCGGAATCGGCGCTTGCCCTGGTGGGGGCTGCGCGTCGCCTCGGCATCCAGGCCAAGGCCCGGGAAGTGCGCGGCGTGGATCGCGTGGTTATCCGTGACGGTGACACCATCGCCGCGCTGCTCACCCGGATGGGCGCCCATGACGCCCTCATGGTGTGGGAGGAGCGCCGCATGCGGAAGGAAGTCCGGGCCACGGCCAACCGCCTCGCGAACTTCGACGACGCCAACCTGCGCCGCTCGGCCCAGGCCGCCGTCGCGGCCGGCGCCCGCGTGGACAGGGCCTTGGAAATCCTTGGCGACGACGTTCCGGACCACCTCAAATACGCCGGTGAACTCCGGGTGGCCCACAAGCAGGCCAGCCTGGATGAATTGGGCCGGCTTGCCGATCCTCCCATGACCAAGGACGCGATCGCGGGGAGGATCCGCCGGCTTCTGGCCATGGCGGACAAGCGGGCCGGCGACCTGGGGATCCCGGGTACCGAGGCAAATGTGACCCCCGAAATGATGGACGAATAAAGCTCCCGCCCTAGAATCGTCAGGGTGTGGATTTCCGGCCGGTTCGACGGCCGGATGAACAAAACGAGAGTTACCAACCGGACCCCGGTCCACTACATTGGAGGATTTCGTGACAGAGTACGTACTGCCCGAGCTCGGCTACGACTACGCAGCACTTGAGCCGCACATTTCGGCGAAGATCATGGAGCTGCACCACAGCAAGCACCACGCTGCCTATGTAGCAGGCGCCAACAACGCTTTGGCCCAGTTGGCCGAGGCCCGCGACAAGGGCGACTTCGCCAACATCAACCGCCTCTCCAAGGACCTCGCGTTCCACACCGGCGGCCACATCAACCACTCCGTGTTCTGGAACAACATCTCCCCGGATGGCGGCGACAAGCCCGAGGGCGAGCTGGCTGCAGCCATCGACGACGCCTTCGGCTCCTTCGATGCATTCCGTGCCCAGTTCTCGGCAGCCGCGCTCGGCCTGCAGGGATCCGGCTGGGGCTTCCTCGCCTACGAGCCCATCGGCGGCAACCTCCTCATCGAGCAGCTCTACGACCAGCAGGGCAACGTCGCAGTCGGCACCACGCCGCTGCTCATGCTGGACATGTGGGAGCACGCTTTCTACCTGGACTACGTGAACGTCAAGGCTGACTACGTCAAGGCCTTCTGGAACATCGTCAACTGGGCCGACGTCGCGAAGCGCTTCGAAGCGGCCCGCGCGAACGCCACCGGGCTGATCGTTCTCTAGGGAACTCCGTCCCGAACCGGTGAGTGACGCGGAATACACAAGGATGTAACAAACTTCACATTCAGGTGAATTTCGCCCAAATACCGGATTGTCTGCCCCCGCAGTTGCGGGGGCAGACGTAGTTAAACGTAAGATGGGTCACGGAAGGCGGTTAGCCTTCAGCAATGTGGCTGGTCGCCCTCCGATCTGATAATCACTTCTGCCCAATGATGTGCGGGAATTGTTAGTTGGAATCAAGATCCGACTCACTAGGTGTGCTTGCAAGAGCACCAAGGAGACTGAAATAGTGACCACCCGTATTGGTATCAACGGCTTTGGCCGCATCGGCCGCAACTACTTCCGCGCAGCACTCGCCCAGGGTGCCGACCTCGAAATTGTTGCGGTCAACGACCTCACGAGTCCCGAGGCACTTGCCCACCTTTTGAAGTACGACTCCGTCGGCGGTCGCCTGACCGAGTCCGTTGAAGTCAAAGAGGGCAACCTCATTGTTGACGGCAACATCATCAAGGTCCTTGCAGAGCGCGATCCTGCGAACCTCCCCTGGGGCGAACTGGGCGTCGACATCGTCATCGAGTCCACCGGCTTCTTCACAAAGGCTGCCGCTGCACAGAAGCACATCGATGCAGGTGCCAAGAAGGTCCTGATTTCCGCTCCTGCTTCGGACGAAGACATCACCATCGTCATGGGCGTCAACCACGAGCTCTACGACCCCGCAGCACACCACATCATTTCCAACGCTTCCTGCACCACCAACTGCCTCGGCCCGCTGGCCAAGGTCGTCAACGACGCCTTCGGCATAGAGCGCGGCCTCATGACCACGATCCACGCCTACACGGCAGACCAGAACCTGCAGGACGGCCCCCACAGCGACCTTCGCCGTGCCCGCGCCGCAGCCATCAACATGGTTCCCACCTCCACAGGTGCTGCCAAGGCGATCGGCCTCGTCCTTCCGGAGCTGAAGGGCAAGCTCGACGGCTACGCCATCCGCGTCCCGGTCCCGACCGGTTCCGCCACGGACCTGACCGTCACGGTTTCCCGCGAAGTGACCGTTGAGGAAGTCAACGCAGCACTCAAGGCAGCTTCCGAGACCGAGCAGTTCAAGGGCATCCTCAGCTACACGGCAGATCCGATCGTCTCTTCGGACATCGTCGGCGATCCCTCTTCTTCGATCTTCGACTCCGGCCTCACCAAGGTCATCGGCAACCAGGTCAAGGTTGTTTCCTGGTATGACAACGAATGGGGCTACTCCAACCGCCTCGTTGACCTCACGGAGCTCGTCGCATCCAAGCTGGGCTAGGGTAGACACATGACTTCTCACACCCTCAACGAACTGATCGCTGAAGGTGTCCGCGGGCGGTACATTCTTGTCAGAAGTGACCTGAATGTGCCGCTCGACGGCTCTACAGTGACCGACGACGGCCGCATCAAGGCCTCTCTCCCGGTCATCGAAAAGCTCTCGGACGCCGGTGCCCGCGTGCTCGTCACAGCCCACCTGGGACGCCCCAAGGGCTCTCCCGAGGCCAAGTATTCGCTTAAGCCCGCAGTAGTGCGGCTGGCGGAGCTCGCCCCATTCAAGGTCCAGCTCGCGGAAGACACCGTTGGTGAGTCCGCCAAGGAGCTTGCCGGGTCGCTGGGCGACGGAGACGTCCTCGTCCTGGAGAACGTCCGCTTCGACGCCCGCGAAACCAGCAAGGACGACGCCGAGCGCGGCGCCTTCGCCGATGATCTCGTGGCGCTGACCGGTGACAACGGTGCCTTCGTGGATGACGCCTTCGGTGCCGTCCACCGCAAGCACGCCAGCGTGTACGACGTCGCCACCCGGCTTCCTTCCTACCAGGGGGACCTCGTCCACACCGAGGTGGAGGTTCTGCGCAAACTCACCACGGATACCCAGCGCCCCTACGTCGTGGTTCTCGGCGGCTCCAAGGTCTCGGACAAGCTCGCCGTGATCGACAACCTCCTGGGCAAGGCTGACACCATCCTCGTCGGGGGCGGAATGCTCTTCACCTTCCTCGCAGCGGTTGGTCACAAGGTCGCAGGCAGCTTGCTTGAAGCTGACCAGATCCCCGTGGTCCAGGACTACCTCAAGCGCGCTTCCGACGCCGGTACCGCCTTCGTCATCCCGACCGACGTCGTGGTAGCCAGCCGCTTCGCCGCTGACGCTGAACACGAAGTGGTCGCCGCGGACGCGATCGAGGACAGCGCATTCGGTGCTTCCGGCATTGGCCTGGACATCGGGCCGGTATCCGCAGCGGCTTTCGCTGAGCAGATCAAGGCCGCCAAGACCGTGTTCTGGAACGGCCCCATGGGCGTCTTTGAATTCGAGGCCTTCTCGGACGGCACCCGTGCCATTGCCCAGGCTTTGACCGAGACGACGGCATTCACTGTGGTGGGCGGCGGCGACTCCGCCGCGGCCGTCCGGACCCTCGGCTTTGAGGACTCCCAGTTCGGACACATTTCCACCGGCGGCGGCGCCAGCCTGGAATACCTTGAAGGCAAGGATCTTCCCGGCCTGAGCGTTCTGGACCGCTAAGGCTACACGGCCGGCGGGGCGCCCTTCCTGGAAGGAAAACGCCCCGCCGGCTTCCCTATCTCAACGCATCTTTGGAGCACACGTGACAACTTCTGCCAACGGAAACTTCATCCGCACGCCCTTCATTGCCGGCAACTGGAAGATGAACATGGACCACGTCCAGGGCATCACCTTGCTGCAGAAGCTGGCATGGACCCTCTCCGACGCCAAGCATGATTACAGCCGGGTGGAGGTTTCGGTCTTCCCGCCGTTTACCGACCTCCGCGGTGTGCAGACCCTCGTTCAGGGCGACGAGCTGCACGTCGTCTACGGCGGACAGGACCTTTCGCAGTTCGACTCCGGAGCTTACACCGGCGATATCTCCGGCCAGTTCCTCAACAAGCTCGGTTGCGCCTATGTCCTGGTGGGCCACAGCGAACGCCGCACCATCCACAACGAGGACGACCAGGTCCTCAACGCGAAGGTCAAAGCCGCTTTCCGCCACGACGTCACGCCGGTCCTGTGTGTCGGCGAGGGCCTTGAGGTCCGCCAGGCCGGCACCCACGTGGAGCACACGCTGGCCCAGTTGCGCGCCGGCGTCGAAGGCCTGACCGCAGATCAAGCAAGCGAACTGGTTGTCGCCTACGAGCCTGTCTGGGCCATCGGGACGGGCGAAGTCGCGGGTCCCGAAGACGCGCAGGAGATGTGCGCCGCGATCCGTTCGGAGCTCGCATCCTTGTTCGACGATGCAGTGGCTGCAAAGACCCGCCTCCTCTACGGCGGTTCGGTCAAGGCCAACAATGCGGCAGCGATCATGGCCGAAAGCGACGTCGACGGTCTGCTGGTGGGTGGCGCGAGCCTGGACCCCGCCGAGTTTGCTAACATTGTCAGGTTCGAGAGCCACCTCAGCGCGGCTTAGTCCGTTTTAGGTTCCGCTCCCGTTTTCCGTTCTTCTGAAAGGCCGTCGTGGACGTTCTTCAAGTCATTCTGCAGATTCTGCTGGGCATTACCAGCCTTCTGCTGACGCTGCTCATCCTCCTCCACAAGGGGCGTGGCGGCGGGTTGTCCGATATGTTTGGCGGTGGCATGAGCTCAGGATTGAGTTCATCAGGTGTCGCAGAGCGAAACCTCAACCGCTTCACCATCGTCTTGGGCTGCACTTGGGGCGTCGTGATCATTGGACTTGGCCTCATCATGCGTTTCACCACAGGCGGAGACTCCTAGCACTGCCGCCGTCGGAGCCTCGCACTCGAGGTGTCCTCTCATTAGACTAGGCTGCATGGCCTTCACCGCCATGCAGCCGAACTCTCAAGGGGATCGACGATGGTTCATGGTACTTCTGGATTCCGGGGCACACGGGCCGGCGTAACAGCTGGATCGGCCCCGAGAAACCAACCCGACTCTGTAGTTGGCGAAAGCTTGCCGCGTATTCGTGTTCCCTATTGGTGCGCCAAGGGACATGAAACGCGGCTTGTTTTCGTTAAGCTCCCCGAAGATCAAATCCCGATCCGATGGGACTGCCCGAAATGTGGCCTGGTCGCCGTCCGCGATCAGGGCGAGGCCACCATGGAACGTGCGGACGAAGAAGTCTTCAAGAGCCACCTGGACTACGTTAAAGAAAGACGCTCCAGCCAGGACGCGGAAATTGTCCTGGCCGGAGCGCTCAAGCGGCTACGCGCCCGCGGGGTCCTTACGGATGAGCTGCTGGGGGACACGTGAGGCTGCATTCTCATCGATAAGCCATAGGGTCCTCGAGCGGCCACTAGGTCCGGAGGCGGGAACCTGGACCGGGTTGGCCCCGGCGAGGGCGAGTCCCACGGCACCGGCCTTGTCCTCGCCTGCCACAACCATCCAGATTTCCTGGGCGGAGTTGATGGCGGGCAAGGTCAGCGAAATCCTCGACGGCGGTGGTTTGGGGGAGTTCTCGACCCCCACGACCGTGCGGTCCTTCACGCGGATACCCGCCTGCTCCGGGAAGAGCGAGGCAATGTGCGCATCCGGGCCGACACCGAGCAGCAGGATGTCGAAACGAGGCAACTCGCCGGCCTCCTCGGGACGATTGTCCGAAGTGTCCGCGGCGTGCTCGGCTTCCGCAGCAGCCTTGAGGCGGGCCGCGTAGTCCGCTGCGGCCTCGTCCGCGGTGGCGAACTCATCCGATGAACCCGGTTCGTGCACGCGGTCCGGGTCCACCGGCAGGCTGGAGAGCAGTGCCTCACGCGCCTGTACGGTGTTGCGGTCCGTGCTGTGCTTGCCAACGAAGCGCTCGTCACCCCACCAGAAGTTCACCCGGGACCAGTCAACGGCGGGCGCCGCAGGCGAGTCGGCAACCGCTCTCAGGGTGCCGATGCCCACGGTTCCTCCGGTGAGGACCACCGTGGCTTCGCCGTGCTTGTCCTGGACGTCCACCAGCTTGGTAATGAGCCGTGCTGCGATCGCGGCCATAAGGACGGCGGAATCGGGATGGATGCTTACTCTTGGGTCAGCGCTCACTGGGACGGTCACTCCTTGCTATTGGTTCGGGGCAGTCCCATAGTAATCACTTCTCCGAAGACATCGTCCGGATCAAGTCGGCGCAGTTCTTCGGCGAGGCAGTCCCGCAGGCTGCGGCGCGGCAGTGAAATCCGCTGGGCGGGCTGGCCCGGCTGGGTCAGTTCCGCGATGGTCAGACCGGGACGGACCAGCTGGACGTCGCCGGTGGCGCGGCTCAGCCGCACCCTGCGGATGCCTGTTCCTGCCGGGTCGGCGACGATCTGGACCGGTGCGTCGAGGAACAGGGTGAGCCAGGCGGCCAGCAGCAGGGTGCTGGGCGAGTCCGAAGCGCCCTCGACGGCGATGGCCGTGACGGGCGACTCGTCGACCTGGTCCAGTGCTGCCGCGAGCTGCAGGCGCCAGTTGGTCAGGCGTGTCCAGGCGAGGTCGGTGTCGCCTGCCCGGTACGTTTTCCGGATCCGGGCCAGCGCTGCTGCGGGGTCGGCCTCGTTGGCGGAGTCCGTGATGCGGCGGTGTGCGATGCGTCCGATGGAGGTCTCGCAGGCGTTCTCGGGTGCTCCATGCGGCCACCAGGCCACGATCGGCGCGTCCGGCAGCAGCAGTGCCGCGACGAGGGATTCGCTCTCCTTGGCGAGCTCACCGTAGCCGCGCAGCACGATCACCTCTGATGCGCCAGCGTCGCCGCCCACCCGGATCTGGGCGTCGAGGCGGTTGGGCGCTTCGCTGCCGGCGTCCGCGAGGACGATAATGCGGCAGGGGTGTTCGCGGCTGGCCTCGTTGGCTGCCTCGATGGCTTCTTCCTCGAGACCGGACTTGGTGACGACGACAAGGGTCAGGACGCGTCCGAGGGCGATCACGCCTCCCTGCTCGCGCAGGGAGGTGATCTTCTTGGAGATCTTGGAGGTGGTGGTGTCGGGAAGATCTACGATCATGGCCTTCTCCAGGTTCGTCCGTCGCGGGCAAGCAGCTCGTCGGCAGAGGCCGGGCCCCAGCTGCCGGGAGCGTAAGGTTCGGGCTGTTCGTCGAGTCCGGCCCAGTATTCCTCGAAGGGGTCCAGGATCTTCCAGGACTCCTCGACTTCCTGGTGCCGCGGGAAGAGCGGGGGCTCGCCCAGCAGCACGTCCAGGATGAGGCGTTCGTAGGCCTCGGGGCTGGACTCGGTAAACGAGTGTCCGTAGCCGAAGTCCATGGTGACGTCCCGGACTTCCATCTGCGTGCCCGGGACCTTGGAACCGAAGCGGATGGTGGCTCCCTCGTCGGGCTGGACCCGGATGACCACGGCGTTCTGGCCGAAGTCATCCTCGCCGTGGCCGCGGAAGAGCAGGTTGGGTGCCCGCTTGAACACCACCGCGATTTCCGTGACGCGCCGGCCAAGCCGTTTGCCGGCCCTCAGGTAGAACGGCGCCCCGGCCCAGCGCCGGGTGTTGATGTCCAGGCGGATGGCCGCAAAGGTTTCCGTCTTCGAATCGGCCGGAATGCCTTCTTCCTCAAGGTAGCCCTGCACCAGTTCCCCGCCCTGCCAGCCGCCGGTGAACTGCCCGCGTGCCGAGTGGGTGGAGAGGTCTTCGGGGAGCCTGACCGCTGCCAGGACCTTTTCCTTTTCGGCACGCAGGTCATCGGCGTTGAAGGAGATGGGCTCCTCCATGGCCGTCAGGGCCAGCAGCTGCAGCAGGTGGTTCTGGATGACGTCGCGGGCCGCACCGACGCCGTCGTAGTATCCCGCACGGCCGCCGGTGCCGATGTCCTCGGCCATGGTGATCTGGACGTGGTCGACGTAGTTGGCGTTCCACAAGGGCTCGAACAGCTGGTTGGCGAAGCGCAGCGCCAGGATGTTCTGCACCGTCTCCTTGCCGAGGTAGTGGTCGATGCGGAAGACCGCGTCCGGCGGGAAGACGGACTCGACGATGTCGTTGAGCTTGCGCGCGGACGCCAGGTCGTGGCCGAAGGGCTTCTCGATGACCACCCGGCGCCATTGGCCGTCGCCGGCCTGCGCGAGCCCGTGCTTGGAGAGCTGTTGGCAGACCTGCTCGAAGGCCTTGGGCGGAATGGACAAGTAGAAACCGTGATTCCCGCGCGTGCCGCGGGTCTCGTCCAGTTCGTCAAGGGTGGCGCTGAGGCGCTTGAACGCCTGGTCGTCGTCGAACTCTCCCTGGACAAAGCGGATGCCCTCGGAGAGCTGGTTCCAGACGGCGTCGTCGAACGGGGTGCGGGAGTGCGCCTTGACGTTCTCCTTGACCTCGTCCGCGAAGTCCTCGTTGCTCCAGTCCCGCCGGCCGAAGCCGACGAGCGCGAAGCTCGGCGGCAACAGCCCACGGTTGGCGAGGTCGTAGACCGCCGGCATGAGTTTCTTACGGGCAAGGTCACCGGTGACTCCGAAGAACACCAATGACGAAGGCCCTGCGATGCGGTTCAGGCGCCGGTCCCGAGGATCCCGGAGGGGATTGCGGCGACTTGCCTTTCCGGTGGACCTGTAACCGATTTCAGTTTCTGGCATGTTTGGGTTTGTGCCTTAGCTTTCGAGCGCGCTGGCCTGGCCGGCCAATGCGGCGACGATTTCCTGGAGCTGGGCAACGCCGGCTCCACGATCCGTGAGGTGCAGCCGCAGGACCGGACGGCCGTGGTTCTCGAGAACCTGGGCATCGCCGGCCGCCTGGGCTGCAATCAGTTGACCGAAAGTGAACGGGCGTTCCGGGATGGCGATGTCGCCGGTCGCGGAAGCCGTAACCTGCAGGAACGAACCGATGGCCGGTCCGCCCTTGTGGAATTGTCCGGTGGAGTGCAGGAAGCGCGGACCCCAGCCGAAAGTGACCGGCCGGCCACTGAGGCCGGCGAGCTCGTCGCGGATGCCTTCCAGCTGCGCAAATGCGATCCGGTCGAAATACGCCTGGACGCTGAGGTAGCCGTCCGTGCCGAGTTCGCCGAGGAGCGCCTTGACGGCGTCGGCGGCCGTTGCCGCGTCGCCGAGCCACGCACCCCCGCGGACCTCGATTGCGCCGTCCACGAAGTTCGCCGGCGTCGGCTCGGGACGGGCGTCCAAGAGGCCGCGTGCGGCAATCTTGGCTGCCTCGACGTCGGGCTGGTCAAAGGGGTTGATGCCGAGCAGGCGACCTGCGACCGAGGTGGCGAATTCCCAGACGAACATCTGGGTGGCCAGGCCACCGGCGATGGCGGCTTCGTTTGCACCGAGTTCGACGTCGGATTCCGCACCGACGAGGCGGATCACCAGGACGTCTTCCGCACCGCTGCTGACCTCGGGTGCGGAAGGACCTGCAACAACCGGGAGAACCCCCGTGCCGAGCTTGCCGGTGGACTCGGCGATGAGCTGTTCGGCCCAGTCCGCAAATCCAACGATTCCGGAGCCGTCTTCGACGATGACGATCTTGTTGCGCAGCGGGGTGGTTCCGCCGAGCACAGCACCGAGCCGGAGCCCGATGTTTTCGAGGGAGTCCTCGTTGAGGATTTCCGCAGCTTCCTCGGCCTCATCCAGGAATGCCTGGATGTCGACTCCGGCGAGGCCACTCGGGACCAATCCGAAAGCCGTCAGCGCCGAAAAGCGGCCGCCGACATTCGGGTCGGCGTTGAAGACGGCACGGTAGCCGGCTTCACGTGAGGCCTTGTCCAGCGGGGAACCGGGATCAGTCACGATGACGATGCGGCTCTTGGCATCGATGCCGGCCTCGGTGAAGGCCTGCTCGAATACCCGTCGCTGCGAGTCGGTTTCCACGGTGGAGCCTGACTTGGAAGAGACCACGATTGCCGTCTCGGCCAGGCGGTCCGCGAGGGCAGCACCGACCTGTTCGGGGTCTGTGCTGTCCAGCACGGTCAGCTCGACGCCAGCGGTGCCGGCAATGACCTCGGGAGCAAGTGAAGAGCCGCCCATGCCACACAGGACAATGCGGGAGACGCCTTCGGCCCGGAGGGCATCCCGGAGTTCCAGGATTCCTTCGACCAAGGGCTGGGAAACGGTTGCCGCTTCCACCCATCCGAGACGGATGGCCGATTCGGACTCGGCATCCGGACCCCACAGAGTGTGGTCCTTAGCGAAAATCCTCGTGGCAATCCGGTCTTCGACAAGTGCCGGGATGTGCTGCTCGATGGCCTGCTGCGCAGCACCGCTGGCGTCGTAGCTGAGAGTGCTCATGTGGGTTAGGAAGCCTTCCGTGCTGAGGCGAGGGCACCTTCGACGTCGGCCAGAAGTTCCTTCCAGCTGGCGACGAACTTGTCCAGGCCCTCGGATTCGAGGATTGCGACGACGTCGTTGTAGGAGATGCCCAGGCCCTCCAGCGCATTGAGGACGCTGTTTGCTTCCTCGTAGGTGCCGGAGACGGTGTCACCCGTGACCACGCCGTGGTCGAACGTGGCGTCGAGGGTCTTTTCCGGCATGGTGTTGACGACGCCGGCTGCGACCAGTTCGGTCACGTACAGGGTGTCCGGGTAGGCCGGGTCCTTCACGCCGGTCGAAGCCCACAGCGGGCGCTGGGGGAGCGCGCCGGCCGCGGCCAGGACTGCCCAACGCTCGGTGGAGAACAGCTCTTCGTAGACCTGGTACGCGAGGCGGGCGTTGGCAACGCCGGCCTTGCCCTTGAGGGCCTTGGCTTCGTCGGTGCCGAGGGCATTGAGGCGCTTGTCGATCTCGGAGTCAACGCGGGAGACGAAGAAGGACGCCACCGAGTGGATCTTGGAGAGGTCGTGGCCGTTTTCCTTGGCCAGCTCCAGGCCGGACTGGAAAGCGTTGATGACGGCGCGGTAGCGCTCCAGGGAGAAGATCAAGGTCACGTTGACGCTGATGCCCTCGGCCAGGGTTGCCGTGATGGCGGCGAGGCCTTCAAGGGTTGCCGGGATCTTGATGTGGACGTTGTCCTTGTTGACCTTCTTGTACAGGTGCTTGGCCTCGGCGATGGTGCCTTCGGTGTCCCACGCCAGGCGGGGGTCCACCTCGATGGAGACACGGCCGTCGACGCCCTTGCTCGCTGCTGCGACGGGTGCGAAGAGGTCGCAGGCGTCGGCGACGTCGGTGGTGGTGATCTCGAAGACAGTCTCCTCGACGGACGCCCCCTTGGCGGCCTCTTCGGCAATCACTGCGTCGTAGTCGCTGCCGGCGGTGATGGCGGCGTGGAAGATGGACGGGTTGGTGGTGACACCAACCACGTTCTTCTCTTCGATGAGCTTCCGCAGGCTGCCGCTGGAAAGGCGTTCCCGGGAAAGGTCGTCAAGCCAGATGGACACACCGGCGTCGGAAAGCTGCTGGGTGGGAGTCGTAGTCATTTCTTTAATCTCCTTGGAAATCTGTTCGTTGCTGTCGGATTCGTCTCAGAAGCGTTTTCAGCTACTGAGACCCGCGAGGGAGTCCTTGGCGGCGGCGGCGACTGCTTCTGCCGTGATGCCGAACTCCTTGAAGAGGCGCTTGTAGTCTGCGGAGGCGCCGAAGTGCTCGAGGCTGATGGAGCGTCCGGCGTCGCCGACGAATTCCTTCCAGCCCAGTGCCAGGCCGGCTTCGACCGAGACGCGGGCCTTGACGGCGGCCGGGAGCACGGACTCGCGGTACGCGGAGTCCTGCTTGTTGAACCATTCGACGCACGGCATGGAGACGACGCGGGTGGCGATGCCTTCGGCCTGGAGTGCTTCGCGGGCGTTCACGGCGAGCTGGACCTCGGAACCGGTGCCGATGAGGATGACGTCGGCCGGGACCGTGGCGCCGTTCTTCGAAGCCTCGGCCAGGACGTAGCCGCCCTTTGCGACGCCGGCGGTGGAGCCGAAGGTGTCGCCCTCGGCAATGCCTTCGCCGCGTGCGTAGGTCGGGATGTTCTGGCGGGTGAGCACGATGCCTGCCGGGTTCTCGTGGTTCTCCAGCATGGTCTTCCACGCTGCGGCAACCTCGTTCGCGTCGCCGGGACGGACGACGTCCAGGCCCGGGATGGCGCGCAGGGTGGACAGCTGTTCCACCGGCTGGTGGGTGGGGCCGTCTTCGCCCAGGCCGATGGAGTCGTGGGTCCAGACGTACAGCGACGGGACACCCATGAGGGCGCCAAGGCGGATCGCGGGACGCTGGTAGTCGCTGAAGATCAGGAACGTGCCGGAGAACGCCCGGGTCCGCCCGTGCAGCGAAATGCCGTTCACGATCGACGCCGCGGCGTGCTCGCGGATGCCGAAGTGCAGCACCCGGCCGTAGGGGTTGCCCTTCCAGGCGCCGGTCGAGCGCGAGGTCGGAATGAACGACGGCGAACCCTCGATGGTGGTGTTGTTGGACTCGGCGAGGTCGGCCGAGCCGCCCCACAGTTCCGGAAGGACCGGGCCGATCGCGTTCAGGACCTTGCCGGACGCGGCGCGGGTGGAAACCTCCTTGCCTGCTTCGAACACCGGCAGCGCGGCGTCGAGCTCGACAGGAAGCTTCTTGGCCTCGATGCGCTCAAGCAGCGCCGCGCCCTCGGGGTTGGCGGTCTGCCACGCCTCGAAGGATGCCTGCCATTCGCTGCGCTCGGCTGCGCCGCGTTCGACGACGGCACGTGCATGTGCCAGGACGTCCTCGTCAACCTGGAAGGAACGCTCGGGGTCGAAGCCCAGGACCTCCTTGAGCCCGGCGACTTCCTCGGCGCCGAGGGCGGATCCGTGGATCTTGCCGGTGTTCTGCTTCTTGGGGGCCGGGTAGCCGATGATGGTGCGCAGCGAGATGATGGACGGCTTGGAGGTCTCGGCCTTCGCGGCGAGCAGGGCGCCGTAGAGTTCCTGGACGTCTTCGACGTACTCGCCTGTCTTGGTCCAGTCCACGCGCTGGGTGTGCCAGCCGTATGCCTCGTAGCGCTTGAGCACGTCTTCGGTGAAGGCCACGTCGGTGTCGTCTTCGATGGAGATGTGGTTCTCGTCGTAGATCACCACGAGGTTGCCCAGTTCCTGGTGCCCGGCCAGGGAAGAAGCTTCCGAGGTGACGCCTTCCTGGAGGTCGCCGTCGGAGGCGATGACCCAGATGGTGTGGTCGAACGGCGATTCGCCGGCGGGAGCATCGGCATCGAACAGGCCTCGTTGGCGGCGCTGCGAGTAGGCGAAACCGACGGAGGAGGCCAGGCCCTGGCCCAGCGGGCCGGTGGTGATCTCGACGCCGGCGGTGTGCTTGTATTCCGGGTGGCCGGGGGTCAGCGATCCCCACGTGCGGAGGGCCTCGAGGTCCTTCAGTTCCAGGCCGTAGCCGGAAAGGAACAGCTGGATGTACAGGGTCAGCGATGTGTGTCCGGGGGACAGGATGAACCGGTCACGGCCGATCCAGTCCGGGTGTTTCGGGTCGTGGCGCATCAGCTTCTGGAAGAGAAGGTAGGCGGCCGGTGCAAGGCTCATGGCCGTGCCGGGGTGACCGTTGCCGACCTTCTCGACGGCGTCAGCGGCCAAAACGCGGACGGTATCCACGGCGCGCTGGTCCAGGCTTGTCCAAGTCAGTTCTTGCTCTTCCAAATGTGGCACGTAAACCGAGCCCCTCTCTGTGCTGACGGCTGGTGACGGCACATGGCAAGCCTCGGGCACAGGATGGCGCCCGCTGCGAAGTTCCTACCAGCCGTTCACCATTGAAACGTTGATCTATCATCCAGACATGCAAATCTGAGAATACGCTTTCTCGGAAACCTTGCGTGAGCTGATCTGCAGACAGCTTAGCCCGGTTCGCGGCCCCGAATGGTGGGAATCTCAAAAAATGGACGCATATTCCGTTTTATGAATCACGGCGGCGGCAAAGTGCCGGTGAACTTTCGGAAACAAGGGAAAGTTCGCCGGTGCCGTGGCGTCGGACAGGCCACGGTATGATATCTGGAGGCCGAACCGGGGTGCCGCCACCGCGGGAAACCCGCCTTGACAACACCAGCAAAGAACAGAGTGACTGCCAACGTGAGCACAACAGATACGCCCCTCAATGCTTCCCCGGCTGTGGGGAAGCGCGGAATGTACCGTAAGTTCAAGGCGTATCTGGCACTGACCAAACCCCGCGTGATCGAGTTGCTGCTCGTCAGTACCTTGCCCACGATGATCTTCGCGCAGCGGGGCTTCCCGTCCATCGGCTTGATTCTGGCCACGTTGGTGGGCGGCGCTTTCGCCGCCGGCAGCGCGGGGGTCTTCAACTGCTACATCGACCGCGACATCGACAAGTTGATGCACCGCACCGAAAAGCGGCCCCTCGTGACGGGCGAAGTCACCCCTCGCGAAGCACTCGTCTTCGCGTGGATCCTTGGAGCTGCCTCCATCGCCATCCTGTGGTTCGGGGCCAACCCGCTTTCGGCTTGGCTCGGCTTTGGTGCGATTGTTTTCTACGTTGTCATCTATACGATGATCCTCAAGCGCCGCACGGCACAGAACATCGTATGGGGCGGCGCGGCCGGCTGCTTCCCGGTGCTGATCGCCTGGGCGGCGGTAACAAACACTGTTGAGTGGCCCGCCGTCGTGCTCTTCATGGTGATTTTCCTGTGGACTCCGCCGCACTACTGGCCGCTGTCGATGCGGTACGGCGAGGACTACCGCAACGCCAACGTCCCCATGCTGGGCGCCATCGCCGGTGCCAAGGTGGTTTCCGTCCAGGTGGTCTTGTACGCCTGGGCCATGGTGGTGTGCTCGCTGCTTTTGGTGCCGGTTGGCCGCGCGGGCTGGGTGTACACCATCGCCGCCGTCCTCGCGGGTGCCTGGTTCCTCTATGAATCCCACGCCCTCTACAACCGGGCACAGGGCGGGGACGTTTCGAACAAGGGAGCCATGAAGGTCTTCCATGGCTCCATCAGCTACTTGACCCTTCTCTTCATTGCCCTCGCGGTGGACCCGTTCATCGGTTCCCCGATCATCGGCGGCTGACGTCCCCGTCACCGTAGGACGCCCGCTCAGCTATGTCGCCTTTTTCCCAAACGCCCGCTCACCTATAGGGGTAAAACGGAAGACCCTCCTTCACGTCACATGACGTGAAGGAGGGTCTTCCCTTTGGCTAAGGCGAGCCAAGCAGCCGCCAGGGGCTAGAGCTTCGGGCTGAACCGGGCCACATCCGCCGCGTTCGTGGCGGCACTCATGAGCAGGGCGGCACCCAACATGTGCGCCCCAACCAGGAGCGCGGGGATGCCGTTGTAGTACTGGGCAAAGCCAATGACCGCCTGCAGGACCGTCACGGCGAGCAGCAGCAAGGCCGCAGCGCGGAACGGGCCGATGATTCCCTTGCGCAGGACGAAGTAAACGGCGAAGACGGCTCCGGCCGTGATGAGGTACGCCGGCACTGCGTGGATGTGCGAGAAGAGGTCCCAGTCGAGGTCGTTGCGCGGCGCATTGGCGTCTCCGGCGTGGGGTCCTGCGCCAGTCACCACGACGCCGAGGCACACCGCAACTGCCGAGAAGAACGCGACGGCGGTCATGACGGGGCTCATTGCGCCCGGAATCGGGGCCAAAGGCCGTTCCATGAAGCGGCCGGTCCGGCCATAGGCGCGGTTGACCAGGAGCGTGGAGAAGACGACCAAGGCCATGGAAACCAGGAAGTGCAGTCCGACAACCCAGGGGTTCAGATTGGACAGCACGGTGATGCCGCCGATGATGGCCTGTGCCGGAATGCTGGCAAGCAGGCCCACAGCCAGGAGGAAAAGGTCGCGACGTTCCTTGCGGAGGTTCCACAAATACACCAGCATCAGAACGGCGACGGCCGCCAAGGCGAACGTCAGCATGCGGTTGCCGAATTCGATGAAGCCGTGGATGCCCATCTCCGGCGTATTCACGAGGGAACCGCTGGTGCAGCGTGGCCATGTCGGGCAGCCGAGCCCTGAGGATGTCAGCCGGACCGCGCCGCCAGTGACCACCAGGACCACCTGGCCGATCAGGGACAACATGGCCAGCCTGCGGACGGTGCTGTTGACTTCCGTGGGCAGCTTGGCGGTCAACTGCTGGATGGACTTCGGGAGGCGGGAAGCCGTGCTCACAGTTTTCTCAATTCTCGGTACTTAATTCACGCTGACGGTTCGGTTCGACAACTGGACGCTCAGTTCCATTTGAACCAGCGGACGGCGGCCGCGCCAGGGACGATCGTCCATAGCAGCAGCACAAGAACGTAGGGCAGGGACACGCTGCCATGGAGGAAGGCGTCCCTGAGTGACTGCCCCAGGGCCCCCGAGGGCAGGAAGTGCACGATGTTCTGTGCCAGGTCCGGCAAACGCTCGGCAGGAACCACGATTCCGCCGAGGGCGCCGAGCAGAATCCAGAGCAGGTTCGTGATGGCGAGGGTTGCCTCCGGCCGCACGGTACCGGCAACCAGGAGTCCGAGCGCAGTGAAGGCGGCAGCCCCGAGAACCAAAAGCCCCAGGCCGGGAAGCCAACCTTCAGGCCGCGGATTCCAGCCGAGCAACCCGGCCACGGCGCCGATCACCAGGACCTGGAGGACCAGGACGGCCAAGACGGCGATGATCTTGCCTGCAATGAGGCCGGTCCGGCCCAAGGGAGTGGTCGAGAGGAAGCGGAGCACGCCGTAGCGGCGGTCGAAGCCGGTGGCGATGCCTTGGCCGGTGAATGCCGTGGACATGGCACACAGTGCGAGCACGCCCGGCGTCGCGATGTCCACGCGACTGGCGCCCAAGCCATCGAGCAGCGGTGTGACGGTGAGTCCCACCAAGGCCAGCAAAGGCATGATCACCGCGAGGATCAGCTGCTCGCCGTTCCGGATCATGGTCAAAGTTTCGTAGCGGCCCTGCAGCAGGATCCTGCGCATCAAGGGCGCTGGTCCGGCGTGGGGTCTGCTGAGGGCGGGGGTTGCGCTGGTCATCGGATGTCCCTTCCGGAAATGTCCAGGAAAACGTCTTCCAAGCTGCGCGCCTCCAAGCGGAGGGAGGCCGGCATGATGCCCTTCTCGGCCCACCAGGCCGTGAGCTTCGCCAGATGTTGCGGCGTCAGCGTGCCTGCGATTGCGTAGCTGCCTGCCCGGCTTTCGGTGATGGTCAATTCGTCGCCGATGGCCGCGGCAATGTCAAGGCCCGCCGGGGCATCAAAGAACAGGGTGCGTTCGGTCACCCCGTCCACGGCCTCGTGGCCGTGGCTCAGCAAGTCGGCGACGGTGCCCTCTGCGACGTTGTGACCGGCGTCGATGATGTAAACGTAGTCCGCAAGCCTCTGGGCATCATCCATGAGGTGCGTGGTGAGGATGATGCCCATGCCGGCATCCCGCAGTTCGGCGATGAGCTCAAAGACGATTTGGCGCGACTGGGGATCGAGTCCCGCGCTGGGCTCGTCCAGGAAAAGGACTTCGGGGTTGCCGATCAGGGCAGCCGCAAGCGAGAGCCGTTGCTTTTGACCGCCGGACAAGCGCCGGACGCCGGTGCGGCTGAAGGTGTCTATGCCCAGGCGCTCCACGAGTCCGTCCAGGGGAAGGGGGTTCTGGTACATGCCGGCAATGTGCCGAAGCAAGGGGATGGGACGGGCCGACGGCGGGAGGCCGCCGTCCTGCAGCATCACGCCGACGCGCGAACGAAGGTTCGCGCCGGCCGTGTCAGGGTCTTCGCCGAGGAGTTCGATGCGGCCGCCCGTACGCTTTTGAAGTCCTTGCGCGCATTCGAGCGTTGTAGTCTTTCCCGCACCGTTGGCACCCAGCAAGGCAGTGATCTGGCCGCGTTCTGCGAACATCGACAATCCGCTGACTACCCGGAGCATCTTGCCGTCAAGGGAAGCCAGCGGGCCAACGTCCTTGATGAGTCCATCGATGGTGAGGACAGGGGATTCGGGGGATCGCACCAGAGTATTCTACGTGAAGTAGTAGGGGTGCAACGGGCAAGGTGCCGCAGGCCAGCCTTGCCTTACTGGATGCACGGACTAAATTACGACATGATTGTGTTGTGTATTCCATGAGGAGTTCTGTTTCCGTGCCCGCAAGGCATAGCACGGTCATGCCTGTGCCCGGTGGCACAGCCGTTGGCGTGGCTGACGCGGAAGACCGCACCCGGGACCGTGTTCTCAACGCGGTGTTGGAACACGGCCCTGTCAGCGCGGCTGAACTTGGCGACATGCTCGGCTTCACCCCTGCAGCTGTCCGCCGGCACCTGGATCACCTTCAGCGCGCCGGGGTCATCGAGGTAAAACGCGTCGCAAAGGCGGGTGCCGGCGCAGGCCGGCCGGCCCGTCGCTATGTCCTCAGCTCCCAAGGGCAGTCGAAGCTCGGGGATGACTACCTGAACATTGCCAGTTCCGCGTTGCGGAGGCTCCGGGACCTCGCCGGCGAAGAAGCTGTGAGGGACTATGCAGTAGAGCGTTTCGCCGAGATGGAACAGCGCTACGCACCCGAAGTCGACCTGGCGGGTTCCGACATTGCGGCCCGCGCTGTGGCGCTGTCCAAGGCGCTGAGCAGGGACGGATACGTCGCGTCGGCTGCGTCGATTGAGACCAAGGCGCCTTTGCCCGCTTCCCTCTCGAGCGTCCAGCTGTGCCAGGGCCATTGCCCCATCCAGCAGCTCGCCGCGGAATTTCCCGTTTTTTGCGACACTGAGACCGAACTTTTTTCCCGTTTGGTCGGCGTCGATGTCCGCAGGCTCTCCACCCTCGCGCAGGGCGGACATGTCTGCACCACCCACATTCCTACCGGCAGGCCAGCCGCCAAGGAGGCCCTCGGGTTTCCGAAGCTGCCGGCCGCGCCCCATGTCGAATCCAACAATCAGTAAGAAAGGCCGTGATGACGGGTCAATTAGCTGAAGGAACAGCAGAGAAAGCGCTAGCTGACGGTGCTGTGATCTCGGAGATTCTGGAGAAGAATCCCGAGCTGCACGGTATTGGCACCTACGAGTACGGATGGGCTGACAAGAACGACGTCGGCGCGAACGCACGCCGTGGTCTCAACGAAGAGGTAGTCCGCGACATTTCGGCCAAGAAGAGCGAGCCGCAATGGATGCTGGACCTCCGCCTGAAGGGCTTGAAGTACTTCGACCGCAAGCCCATGCCCACCTGGGGTGCAGACCTCTCCGGCATTGACTTCGACAACATCAAGTACTTCGTGCGCTCCACCGAGAAGCAGGCTGCCACGTGGGAAGACCTCCCCGAGGACATCCGCAACACCTACGAGAAGCTGGGTATCCCGGAAGCCGAGCGCAGCCGCCTCGTGTCCGGCGTGGCCGCGCAGTACGAGTCCGAGGTTGTGTACCACCAGATCCGCGAGGACCTGGAAGCACAGGGCGTTATCTTCCTGGACACCGACACCGCCCTCCGCGAGCACCCGGAGATCTTCCAGGAGTACTTCGGCACCATCATTCCGGTGGGCGACAACAAGTTCGCGTCGCTGAACACGGCCGTGTGGTCGGGCGGTTCCTTCGTGTACGTTCCCAAGGGCGTCCACGTGGACATCCCGCTGCAGGCCTACTTCCGCATCAACACCGAGAACATGGGCCAGTTCGAGCGCACCCTGATCATCGCGGACGAGGACTCGTACGTCCACTACATCGAAGGCTGCACCGCTCCGATCTACACTTCGGACTCGCTGCACTCCGCCGTGGTGGAAATCATCGTGAAGAAGGGCGCCCGCGTCCGTTACACGACTATCCAGAACTGGTCCACCAACGTGTACAACCTGGTTACCAAGCGCGCCATCTGCGAAGAAGGCGCCACCATGGAATGGATCGATGGCAACATCGGCTCCAAGGTGACCATGAAGTACCCGGCTGTCTACCTGGTCGGCGAGCACGCCAAGGGTGAGACCCTGTCCATCGCCTTCGCCGGCGAAGGCCAGCACCAGGACACCGGTTCGAAGATGGTCCACATCGCGCCGAACACCAAGAGCTCCATCATTTCCAAGTCCGTGGCCCGCGGCGGCGGTCGTGCAGCCTACCGAGGCCTGGTCCAGGTCCGCGAAGGCGCCAAGCACTCCGCCAACACCGTGCGTTGCGACGCTTTGTTGGTTGATACGATTTCCCGTTCCGACACCTATCCCTACATCGACATCCGCGAGGATGACGTGGTGATGGGTCACGAGGCCACCGTTTCCCGAGTCAGTGAGGAGCAGCTCTTCTATCTGATGTCTCGCGGCATGCCCGAGGACGAGGCCATGGCCATGATCGTGCGCGGCTTCATTGAGCCGATTGCCCGTGAGTTGCCTATGGAATACGCCCTTGAACTCAACCGCCTGATTGAACTGCAGATGGAAGGATCCGTCGGTTAGCAATGACTGAAATCACTACTGAAAAGGCCCGCATCGGCGCGCCATCGGCAAAGCCATTTATCAACGGTTTCACCGAAGAGGGCGAGAACCTCTCGCCGGTCAACACCGGCACCAACACGTCTTCCACCTCGGAAAAGACGTCGGAACAGGCGCCTTCGGCCGGACCGCTTGCGGGCGCCTCGGCCAAGAGCCACTCCCACGGCGGCGGGGTTGGAATTCCGGACAGTTCGCGTGCAGGTCGGCTGACCTCGTACAAGCTGGCTGACTTCAAGCCCCTCACCGGGTTGGAAGAAGACTGGCGCTTCACCCCGCTCAAGCGGCTTCGCGGCCTTCACAACGAGGTCCTCTCCGGTTCGGCGCCGTCCGTCGCCGTTACCGGCCCGGACGGCGTCGTCGTCGAGACCGTGGGGCGGGACGACGTCCGTATCGGCTCCGCGGCCATTCCGGAGGACCGCGTCTCCGCCAACGCCTGGGAGAACTTCGCCGAGGCCACCGTCATCACGGTGCCCGCCGAGCTCCGGCTCGACGGCGAAGTGTCAGTGTTGCTTACCGGCACCTCAACTGAAGCTTCCGCACAGCACATCGTGATCGTGGCGGAGCGATTCTCCAAGGCTGTGGTCGTCCTTGACCACCAGGGCAGCGCCGTCGTGTCGGAGAACGTTGAAATCCTCGTGGAGGACGGCGCGGAGCTCACGGTTATTTCGCTCCAGGAATGGAACGACGACGCCGTGCACGCCTCCTCGCAGCAGGCCAAGATCGGCCGCGACGCGAAATTCAAGCACATCGTGGTCAGCCTCGGCGGCGACGTTGTCCGAGTGACACCTTCGACCCGCTTCACGGCGCCGGGCGCCGACGTCGAGATGTTCGGCTTGTACTTCGCCGACGCCGGGCAGCACCTCGAACAGCGGCTTTTCGTTGACCACGCGGTGGCCAACTGCAAGTCCCGCGTGCTGTACAAGGGTGCCCTGCAGGGCCGCAACGCACACACCGTGTGGGTGGGCGACGTCCTGATCCGTAAGGAAGCAGAAGGCACCGACTCTTACGAGGCCAACCGCAACCTGGTCCTCACGGACGGTGCACGCGCCGACTCGGTGCCGAACCTCGAAATCGAAACCGGCTTGATCGAAGGTGCGGGCCACGCCAGCGCCACCGGCCGTTTCGACGACGAGCACTTGTTCTACCTCATGGCACGTGGCATCCCGGAAGACGTTGCCCGCCGTTTGGTGGTCCGTGGCTTCCTCAACGAGATCATTCAGCAGATCAAGGTACCGGCACTCGAAGAGCGCCTCACCGAAGCTGTTGAGCGTGAGCTCGCCGCGAGCGACAACTAATACCAGCCAGGCAGGGAAAACAGACTATGAGCGATCAGCCACAAGGCGAACTGGTATGCAACGCCAACGAGATCCAGGTCAAGCAGGCGCTGCGCATCCTGATCGATGACTACCCCGTGGCCATCGTCAAGGACTCGATGGGAGAGATCCACGCCATCGGCGACACCTGTTCGCACGCGGACATTTCGCTCGCCGAGGGCGAAATTGAAGGCTGCGCGATCGAATGCTGGGGCCACGGTTCACAGTTCGATCTCCGCACCGGACAGCCCTTGCAGCTCCCTGCTTATGACCCCGTCCCGGTCTTCGCCGTCACCCTCGACGGCGACGACGTCTACGTGGACGTGACCAACGTTGTGAACGGCGCCTCAGTACAGAACTACTGAGCGCCAAGTGCCTAAAGACTTACGAAAGAAAGAAGAGCATGTCTACTCTTGAGATCAAGGACCTGCACGTCAGCATCGAGACGGAGCAAGGCACCAAGGAGATCCTGAAGGGCGTCAGCCTGACCATCAAGACCGGCGAGACCCACGCAATCATGGGCCCCAACGGTTCGGGCAAGTCCACCCTGGCGTCCACCATTGCCGGCCACCCGCGCTACAACGTCACGAGCGGCACCATCACGCTCGATGGCGAAAACGTGCTGGCCATGAGCGTTGACCAGCGCGCCCGTGCCGGCGTCTTCCTGGCCATGCAGTACCCCGTAGAGGTTCCGGGCGTCACCATGACCAACTTCCTGCGCACGGCCAAGACGGCAATCGACGGCGTAGCACCGGCCCTCCGCACCTGGACGAAGGACGTCAAGGCGGCCATGCAGCAGCTGCGCATCGACGCCGACTTCGCACAGCGCAACGTCAACGAAGGCTTCTCCGGCGGCGAGAAGAAGCGCGTGGAAATCCTCCAGCTCGAACTCTTCAAGCCGAAGTTCGCCGTGCTGGACGAGACCGACTCCGGTCTCGACGTCGACGCGCTCAAGGTCGTCTCCGAGGGCGTCAACCGCGCCCACGCCGCGGGCAACATGGGTACCTTGCTCATCACCCACTACACCCGCATCCTGCGCTACATCAAGCCGGACTTCGTCCACGTGTTTGTTGATGGCCAGGTTGTCGAAGAGGGCGGCCCCGAATTGGCCGACCGTCTCGAAGAAGAAGGCTACGACCGTTACGCCACGGGCGCCGGCGCAGCCACCATTGCTGCTGCCGCAGCAGCACAGGCCTAGTTAGGACTCCCGCCATGACCGAAATCAACGCGGCTCGCACCAGCCTCGAGGACGTCGAGGAGGCGCTCAAGGATGTCATTGACCCGGAACTCGGTGTCAACGTGGTGGACCTTGGGCTGCTCTACGGTCTGAAGTACTCGGAAGACGACGGCGCTCTGCTCATCGATATGACGTTGACGACGGCGGCCTGTCCGCTGACGGATGTCCTTGAAGAGCAGGTCGGCCAGTCGCTCGACGGCATCGTGGACGACTGGCGCCTCAATTGGGTATGGATGCCCCCATGGGGTCCCGAGCGGATCACGGACGACGGCAAAGACCAGATGCGGGCCCTCGGCTTCAACATCTAAGTCCCCAGCGCCTGCTTAGACCACGACGGCGGCCGGTCACCTTCCAGCGAAGGTGGCCGGCCGCCGTCGTCCTCAAAAGGGCGCTGGGCCCACGCCGGCAGGGTTCCCTGGCCGAACTTGTGAGGCGAGGGGGGCCGGTGGGGAACGATAGGCGTCACAGAAGGTTCTGGGCGTGCGGTACAGGCTAAAATTCGATGATGCCTTTCCTGGACAAACTTCAGCTCTGGGCCGATGAACGCCCCGACGACACTGCCGTCGTCGTTGGCGGCAAACGGCTCAACTGGGCTGACCTCCGGGACGCCGCAACATTGCGCCTGGGGGAGACGGCCGCGACGACGGTACTCGCCGAGCCCAATTCCCTGGACTTCGTGGTGGCCTACACGGCCGCCGTGGCCGGCGAGCGGCGCTGCGCCGTGCTCGACCCCCTGTGGCCGCAAGCCATGATCGATCAGGTCGCGCAAAGGATCGGACAAGCCGGGCCCGCGGCCGCCCACGCCTCCGCCGCAGCCCGTGAGCTTGGCGACGGCGACGAGCTGTCCGACGGCCGTCCGGACACCACGTTCCTCATCGGCCTGACGTCCGGAACCACGTCCGTACCCAAAGCCTTCACCCGTTCACGGCGTTCGTGGCAGGTCTCGTTTGACGCCTCCATCGAATTTTTCGGGCTGACACAGGAGGACAGGACTCTCGCGCCCGGACCGCTGGCCGCGAGCTTGAACCTATACGCCCTGTCCGAATGCCTGTACGCCGGGGCCGCCTTCCACACCATGGAGACCTTCGACGTCGGCGACGTCCACGCAGCCATCGCTTACGACGGCGTCACCCGCCTGGTCCTCGTGCCCACCATGCTGCGCCTGTTGAGCGAGCGCGGACTGACCGGAGGCGTGGACGCATCCGGCGTGCGGAGCATCATCTGTGCAGGCTCGAAACTGGACGCCCGCACCCTTGAGGCCGCCAGGCGTTGGGCGCCCAATGCGGCAATTTTCGAGTACTACGGTGCGTCCGAGCTCAGTTTCGTTTCCGGAACGCGCCTTGCTGCCGGGGAACCGCTCGACGTCGGCGGCACGGGAATCGGCGGGCCGTTTCCCGGCGTCGAACTCAAGATCATTGACGACGACGGCGCGGAGGCGCCCGAAGGTGCCGACGGGAACATCTGCGTCCGCTCCGGCATGGTCAGCAATGGGTACCTTTGGGGCGACGACGGCCAGGCGCTCCGGTGCTTTGACGGTTGGTACACGGTGGGGGACCAGGGCTATCTGGACTCCGGTGTCCTGCATATCCTCGGCCGTCGATCCGACATGATCATCACCTCCGGGAGGAACGTCTATCCCCATGAGGTGGAGCTTGCTTTGGCATCGGTCCCCGGGGTCTCGGCGGCCGTCGCGGCCGGAATGCTGGACGAGGTCCGCGGTCAGAAAGTTGTGGCGGGAATCGTACCCGCCTACGGTTCGGTGACGGCAACCCAAGTGAAGACGGGCCTGGACGGTTTACTCGCCCGGGACAAGCGACCCCTGCGGTACTTCACACTGTCCGAATTGCCCGTGACGGACCGTGGGAAGGTCAGCCGCCAGATGTTGCTCGACTGGATTGAGAACAACGATCCGCGGGCGCAACCCCTTGCCTAGCCGCGAGTCGGGCACAGGGCTGGACCCTTCGCGCCAAGCGGTGATCATTGCCGCTCTGCGCACACCTATTTGCCGCGCCAACGGACGGCTGAAGTCACTTCGCGCCGAGGAACTCCTCTCTCCGGTCCTGCGCTCACTGCTGACAGCCACGGGTGTTGCCGGCTCGGATGTCAGCGACGTCGTGATCGGCAATGCGGTGGGCGGAGGCGGAAACCTGGCCCGGTATGCCGCACTGCGCGCGGGACTGCCTGTGGGCGTTCCCGGCCTGACTGTGGACCGGCAGTGCGGTTCCGGCCTCGACGCCATCGCCCTGGCCTCCCGGCTCGTTGCCGCGGGAGGTAACGGCGTCTTTCTGGCCGGGGGAGTGGAGAGCATCAGTACTGCCCCGCTGCGTGCCAGGCGAAACCAGGATCCCGACGGCGAGCCGGACTTCTACACGCGCGCCACCTTTGTGCCACCCGAGTTCGGGGACCCGGACATGGGGGTGGCTGCCGAAAATGTGGCGCGGGAATTCTTCGTCAGCCGCGAACGACAGGACGATTTCGCCCTGCGGAGTCACCAGCGTGCGGTCGCTGCCACTGCGGCGGGCGCATTCGCCCCGGAAATTGTTCCCTTGGAAGCAGGGGGCGCCGTGGTGCAGGCGGATGACGGACCCCGGGCATCCCTTAGGGCCGGACTCATGGCCCGCTTCCCGCCGGCATTCGTACCGGGCGGCACTGTGACGGCCGGAAACTCGTGCTTCGATGCGGACGCGGCCTCCGCCGTCGTTATCACTTCGCTGGAGCGGGCCCGGCAACTTGGTGCCGCGGACGGATTGCTCGTCCTGGGCAGTGACACAGCAGGCGTGGACCCGGAACTGCTGGGCATCGGTGCTTCAGTGGCCGCCAAGCGGTTGCTGGCGGGGCTGGATCTTGAACCTGGGCAACTGGACCTCGTGGAATTCAACGAGGCATTCGCTTCGCAGACGCTCGCTTGCCTTGACGCGTTGGGAGTGGAACCGGAACGGGCGAACCTCGACGGCGGAGCGCTGGCGTTGGGACACGCTTACGGTGCGTCGGGGGCTGTCCTGGTGACACGGCTACTGGCCCAGGCCCGCAGGATTGCCGAAGAGCGACCGGGCCGGGAGAGTTTGGCGCTGGCGATGATCAGCATCGCAGGTGGAATGGGCACGGCGGCAATGTTCCAGTACTCGCAGTTGCAGGGCGATTAGTCTTCTGCGTCGCCAAGGCCGCGTGCGGCCAGGGCGTCGCCGGTCTGCCGCGCATAGGCAACCGTGGTGATGAACACCGGCAAGACCAAGGCACGGGGATTGCGTTCAAGCCCCCGCGCGCGGGCTGAGTCACGGACATCGGAGAATGCGCCGGCAATGAACGGAAGGCTGCGCAGCATAATGGCGATGGTCAGCGCGAAGCGCTCAGGATCCGCCCCGAAACGCTTGAAGGGCTTGGACAGGGCAACCACCCCGTCCAGCAATGCCTGCACGGGAGTCGTGACCGTAAGTACCGACGCCGCGACGACGCAGACCAGCACATTGAGCACGATCCGCGCGGCAACGGGGCCTCCAAGCTGCCACCATTGGAAGGCGCCGATCACGGCGAGGATGGGCGTCACGAGCCACACGGAACGCGCGAGCCGTTTGAACCCCGCACCGCTTAGCAGGAAGAGTCCGCACATCACGGCGAGGACCGCTGCCGAGACAAGCCAGTCCACGATCAGGAACGATGCCAGGCCGCAGCCGGCAACCAGCAGGAACTTGAGCCACAGGGGGGTGCGGTGCACGATCGAGTCGCCCCGCACATAGTTGGGGATCAGGACCCCGTGGCCCCTCACGTCGCCTGCACCTTGCCCTGTGGGGATTCGGCGGCGACTCGCCGGACTTCGCCGGGTGCCGCTTCCCTTGCACAAAGCGCGCGGTAGTGTTCGACGGCGTCGGCTGCTCCGCCGTCGAACACTATCCGTCCGCAATCCACCACCAAGGCGCGGTCCGCTTCGAGGGCGAGGTCGAGATCGTGGGTGGACATGATGATCTGTTGCTCCAAGCCCGCAAGCGTTCGCCTGAGCAGCTCCCGGTTGCGCAGGTCCAGCAACGTTGAAGGCTCGTCGAGGACCAGCACGGCGGGATTCACCGCGAGGACGGCCGCGAGGGCGAGCAACTGGCGTTCGCCGCCGGAGAGCTCGTAAATACTCTGATCGGCGAGGTCCAGGATCCCGAACCGTTGCAGGACAGCTTCGGCACGGGCCGCACGCTCTTTGGAGTTCTTGATGGAACGGCGCAGGGAGAGTTCAACGTCTTCCCGGCCGGTCGGCATGACCAACTGCGACAGGGGATCGGTGAAGACGAAGCCCACCTGGCTGCGGACATGACGAACGTCCCGCATGCTGTCTGCGCCGTTGACGCTGACGGTACCTTCGCTTGGAGCCACCAGGCCGTTGAGCAAGCGCAGCAGGGTGGACTTTCCTGAGCCGTTGGCCCCGATGACAGCAATGCGTTGCTCTGTGAGTTCCAAGGAGACGTCCTGCAGCAAAGTCTTGGGCGCCGGGCTGCCGTCGACGGCCACGCGCACTGAGACCTCGCTGAGAATGATGGTGTTCATGTACTGATTGTTCCCGCTTTATTTGACGCGGCGGACCAGGATGTCCGGGAAGGCCTTGTGGAGCGAGACGGCGATGATCGCCGCCAGGACGTTCTTGATGGTATCTCCGGGGTAGTACGCCAGGTCGGCGAGGAATGCCTTGGCGAAGTCGAACTTGCCGTTGACCATGAAGCCAAGCACTCCGAGGCCGTGGATGAGGACGATTGTGCTGATCATGGCGGCGGCGAACAGGAAAACGGCACGGTGCTTGACGGTCTTGCGGATCACGATCGCTGCCAGCCAGCCGGCGGTGGCCGCCGCCAACGGAAAGGCGATGATGTAGCCGGCCGACGGTGTCGCCAGGATGCCGAGCCCGCTGCGGCCTCCGCTGAAGATCGGCAGGCCCGCGAAACCGAGCAGTGTGTAAAGCCCGACGGCGGCGAAGGCCCGCCCGCCGCCGAGCACGAGGCCGGTCAGGATGACGGTGAGAGTCTGCAGGGTGATCGGCACGCCCAAGGCGCCGACCGGAATGCCCGGAATCAGCGTTGAGGCGGCCACAAGGGCTGCGAATACCGCGATGAGGCCGATATCCGTGGAAGTCCAGCGGGTGCGGGGGGAGGGTCGTCTCGTGGAAGCGGTTTCGGTGCTGCTCATGGTGCGTCCTGTCTGTGCCTGGGGTGGAATGAATCCCCTGAAACCGACACTACAGAGCGGCCTGGCACGGCATTTTGTAGGGTGTCAACGAGCAGCACAGCAAGGCCTTGGTGCCAAGGTACAAAGAGTGACGCTGTTGGCGGGCGGAGCCTTTGGCTAGGCCTCGACGTCCTCTGCTGTTGGGGTGAAACCCGCGCGGTCAACCCTGCGGTGGTAGTGCATCCCGGCTAGTCCGCCCAGTACGGCGGCGACGAGGGTCACTGCTGCCACCACGACGGCGGCGATGATGCCGGTTGTGCTGAGCTGTCCCTCATTCACCGGGATCCTCGGGAAGCTGTTCACGTTGGCGAGGATATTGAACCGCGGTCCGGCGAGCAAGCCCAGCAACGCCACCAGCACGGCGACGATAATTGCCCAAAACCAGACCATGAGCCCTTGCCTGACGCCGTTGAACCGGGCCATGCGTCCGGCAACGTAGCCGCCGCAATAATAGGAAAGGAACAGGATGACCAGGAGCGCGATGATCCCCGCAATGCCCACGGTCTGCGATGACGCCAGGCTCACTGCGTCACTGACGTTCGCGTTGTTGGCGAGTCCCACAGCGATCCCCGCCGCCGCCAGGAGTGCGACCAACAGCACGGCCATCCCTGTGGCGGTCAGCCAACCGAAGAAGGCCGAGCCAATCTTGATTCCGCCGAACTGCTCCTTTTCGCGGGCGATGACCGTCTCACGGGTGGCGGCGCCCGGGTCGGAAGCGGCGGGAACCACGGGATAGCTGCTCGTTTTGTCGACGTAGCTGTCGTCAACGTAGCTGTCGTCAACATAACCAGGGCCAGTTCCACGTCCATCGTCCACCCGGTCCCGCCGTGGTTCGGCGGCGTCCGGGACTTCATTCTGGCCGCGGTCAGCCCGGACGTGTTTGCCATCGGATCCTGTTGCACTACTCATCGAGAGCCTCCCTCGCAATCGTCCAATCGGATTCAACTCTGAGCCGCAATGCAGGCGCTCCCCTCCTGGGTCCTACCTTCACCTAACCACGCGCCGAAAGTAGTAGCAAGGGTACTTACTATTCCAGGATCATCCGCGTGCGCCCTTAGCACTGGCGAGCGGGCGACCCAGTGGGCGGTAGAATCATAAAGGCCGTTTGTTCGGCCCTTCCACTTCAGCCGCGCCTTGACCTCCGGTGCTGCGGGTGTTCCCCATTGAAAGGCATCCCCCGAATTGATTACCGTCCAGGAACTCGAACTGCGCGCCGGCGCCCGCCTGCTCATGGACCAGGTGAGCTTCCGCGTGGACAAGGGGGACAAAATCGGTCTGGTGGGCCGGAACGGTGCGGGCAAGACGACCCTCACCCGCGTCCTAGCCGGCGAGGGACTACCCGCGGCTGGCAAGGTTGCCCGCAGTGGTGAGATTGGCTACTTGCCCCAGGATCCGCGGACCCCGGACATGGAACAGCTTGCACGCGACCGCATCCTTTCCGCCCGCGGCCTCGACGTTGTGGTGGGCAAGCTGAAGCAGGCCCAAACGGACATGTCCAGCGAAGATGCCACGGTCCAGCGCAAAGCCATGAACCGCTACGACCGCTTGGAAGCCGAGTTCCTCGCAGGAGGCGGTTATGCGGCCGAGGCCGAAGCCGCAGCTATTTCCTCCAACCTGGCACTTCCCGAGCGGCTCCTGAACCAGCCGCTCAAGACACTATCCGGCGGCCAGCGCCGCCGCGTGGAGCTGGCCCGGATCCTCTACTCGGACGCCGAAACTCTCCTCCTGGACGAACCCACCAACCACCTCGATGCGGACTCCATCACCTGGCTCCGGGACTTCCTCAAGAGCCACCAGGGCGGGCTGATTGTGATCAGCCACGACGTGGAGCTCCTCGAAGCCACGGTTAACAAGGTTTACCACCTGGACGCCAACCGGGCGCAGATCGACTTCTACAACATGGGTTGGAAGCGCTACCTGCAACAGCGTGAAACCGATGAGCGCGCCCGCAAGCGCGAACGCGCCAATGCCGAGAAGAAGGCCCAGGTCCTCATGGACCAGGCCAACAAGATGCGTGCCAAGGCCACCAAGGCCGTCGCGGCGCAGAACATGGCGAAGCGTGCCGAACGCCTGCTCGGCGGCCTCGAAGCAGTCCGCGAGAATGACCGCGTGGCAGCCTTGCGTTTCCCGGATCCGGCTCCGTGCGGTAGGACTCCGCTCACCGCAGAGGGTTTGAGCAAGTCCTACGGCTCATTGGAAATCTTCACCGACGTGGATCTCGCAATCGACCGTGGCTCCAAAGTGGTCATCCTGGGCCTCAACGGTGCAGGCAAGACCACCCTCCTGCGGATGCTCGCCGGGGTGGACAAGCCGGACACCGGCGAAATCGTTCCGGGGCACGGGCTCAAAGTGGGCTACTACGCGCAGGAACACGAAACCCTGGACCACGACCGCACCGTCCTTGAGAACATGCGTTCATCCGCTCCCGACATGAAGGACGCTGAGGTCCGGGGGATTCTCGGGTCCTTCCTGTTCTCCGGTGACGACGTCGACAAGCCGGCAGGTGTGCTTTCCGGTGGTGAGAAGACACGACTGGCCCTCGCCACGATCGTGGCCTCGAGCGCCAACGTGCTGCTCCTCGACGAGCCCACCAACAACCTCGACCCGGCCAGCCGCGCTGAGATCCTTGGCGCACTGCGAAACTATTCCGGCGCCGTCGTGCTCGTCAGCCACGATGAAGGCGCAGTTCAGGCGCTGAACCCGGAACGCGTGGTCCTGCTCCCGGACGGCGTCGAGGACCACTGGAACGAAGACTACCTGGACCTCATCACCCTCGCTTAGGGGTGCGGGTCAGGGCATTTCCCACCCCGTCAGGGCATTTCCCACGGCACAGAGGCAAGTGGGCGGCCAAGTTCAATATAGCTTTTCAAATTGGACATGACCGCCGACCAGCCGCGGCCTGCAATCGCCAACTGTTCGTCGTCGGCGATGTTCCTGTGATGGACGGTAAGCCGGGCAATACCGTCATGTGATTCGATGGTGAAGGTGACGACGTCGGGCTTCACCACCGCTGGAACCGCGGGATCCTCCCACGTGTTCACGAGGCGCGCCGGCGGCGTTGCTTCCAGGATGGTTCCCACGACGTCGGCGGTTCCGGAGCCATCCGTGCGCCGGTGTTCCCAGCGTGAACCTGCCTTCCAGTCCGAGACATTGGAGTGGCCCCAGTACTCAGCGCTTTGGGCTGCGTCCGTCAGTGCCGTCCAAATCTGGTCCGGGGATCCTTCGATGTACGTGACGTAGGTGTATTCAGCCATGCTCACAGCCTAGCCCTCGGCCGCAGCGGATCAATGACCTGCCGGATCAATGACCCGGCGGACTACCGGCTCAGCGGACCTTCAGGGGCTGGGCGGCCGTAATCCGCTGGAGTTCGCTGTAACTGATGGAGAACATCGAGTTATGGTCACCTGCGCCGGCCCAGAGCAGTGGATGCTCCTGGAGCGAAATGTCGAGGATGGTCCGTATGGGCTGCGGGTGTCCAAGGGGAGCCACGCCGCCCACGGCCTGGCCGGTGTGCTCCAAGACGAAGTCCGGGCTGGCCCGGCGGATCCTGGCTGTCCCCAAGGAGGCAGCGACCAAGGCGGTGTCCACCTTCGCGGCCCCGCTCGCGAGAATCAGCAGGGGAGCTCCGTTAAGCTCGAAGACCAGGCTGTTGGCGATCGCCGCAATATCGCAACCCAGCAAGGAAGCTGCCGCAGCGGCTGTGGGGACATCGTCGTCGAAGGTGCGCACCGTGTCTTGGGCGCCGGCCGCGGTCAGGGCCGACTTCACGTTCAGCACCGGGGCCGGGACCGTTTCAGTAGCCTTGTGCATCCAGGATTGCGTCTTCCTCTTCTTCGGCCGTTGGCCGCTTTGATTTCCGTGGCGCTGGTGCCTTGCGACGAGGCATCGCACTGATTTCTTCTTCCTCGTCCTCGGCATCAATCCGGGCGTTGCGGGCCTGTTGCCTGGCCGCGTAGCCGAAACCGACGAACATCAGCACGCCGAAGGCGAACCACTGCAAGGAGTAGGAGAGGTGGGTGCCCTCGTCTGTGGCCGGCTTGGCGAACGGCGCGGGCATCATCTGGACGGCGGGCGACTCTGTGGCGAGCTGCCCGTAGGCGCCGGTCATGAGGGGATAGCCAAGCTCCGTGGCGTAGGAAGGAAGATCGATCGATGCCAGCTGGCCGTCCACGGCGCCGCGGCCCAGATCCGGTTCCGAGGCCTTCAAGCGGGCGACGACGGTGACCTCGCCGGCCGGCGGGGCCGGGATGCTGTCGGGGTGGCCGGGAGTCTTGTTTCCGATGGGCAACCACCCGCGGTCAATCACCACGGCTTCGCCGCTCGACAACCGGAACGGGACCACGACTTCGTACCCGGGCTGGCCGTTGAGGGGACGGTTACGGACGACGCGTTGGCCCGAAACGTCATAGCTTCCATGCAGCTCCACCTGCGTCCATTCCCGTTCGGGATCCAAGGACCGGAATTCCGCCTTGGCGGCGGAAAACGGAACGGGAGTGGCCGAGTAGTTGGTGACCACGCGGTTGATCTCGGCCAACGTCTCGGCCCTGCGGTCCATTTGCCAGCGGCCCAGCAACACGCAACCGGTGGCGAAGATCACGGCCAGGACGAAATAGCCCAGCCACTTGCTGGAAAAAAGAAAGCGGTACATTCAGCGGGCCTCGCCTGGGTCAGTGGTCTTCGCGAACGGTATTGTCTCTTTCCAAAGGCCGCGGGTCTGCAGGTAGTCCTCCAACCATCCCCGGTGTTCCCCGCAGGACAGCCACACCTTACGGCGCTCGGGAGTGTGGATGCGGGGATTGTTCCACAGGAGCTGCCACGTAGCCTCGGCGCGGCACGCCTTGCGTGAGCAGACAGCCGGAGGCGTCCCGCCCGGGCCGGCATGCTCCTCATTCTCCAGCCCAAGGCCGCCCATAGTGAAGATATTCATGAAGCCGCCTGCTCTTCCCCGCCGAGCGGATATTGGCGCTTGCCGGCGCCGTTGTTGTCGGCTGGTTCCGGGCGGGAAACGTCCTGGCGGGTGGCGTCGTCGATGAGTTCGCCCTCCAAGACGGTGACGGGCGCCGCGGGCGGCTCCCCTTCTTCTGAAGGTGACGCTTCCAGCTCCACGGCCGGGACGTAGTCCAGCAAGGCATCGCTGTGGACTTCGGCTTTGTCGCTGCCATTGGCGATCACTACGGCAATCCAGGGCAGGAACACGGCCCCTGCGACGGCGATGATCTTGAACCAACCATCGACCACGAAAATGAGGAGGAGGCACACCAAGCGGATACCCATGGCCACGGCGTACTTGATCATTCGTTCGCGCATGTCGTCCGAGTGGGCGGCAGCGGCGTCGGTAATGCTGTGCACCACGGGGTCACCTGAAACGGCGTCCGGGTCCCCGGGCGCCTGCAGGGGACTGCTATCTCTTGTCACGGCTGATTCATCACGCTCCAAAGGCTTCCCTCAATTCTCTCACCCCGGAACGGGCCGCCCAAACCGCGCCGGGCGCAGCTACCCGCGGCCAGGGGCTCCCGGCAGCTAAGATCGATGCAGGAAATCACCCACTTTCAAGCGGCACAGTGCTGCCGCAGAACTCTGGAGAGCAGCATGTCTGAAGCAGTATCAACCGCCCGCAGTGTCCTCATTACGGGCGGAAACCGCGGCATCGGCCTGGCTATCGCAGAGTCATTCCTCGCCAACGGCGACAAGGTTGCCGTGACGTACCGCAGCGAAACGCCCCTTCCCGAGGGCATCCTTGGCGTCAAGGCCGATGTGACCGACGAGGCCTCGCTTGACGCCGCGTTCAAGGAAGTCGAGGCTGCCCACGGGCCGGTTGAGGTTTTGGTAGCCAACGCCGGCATCACCAAGGACACGCTCCTTTTGCGCATGAGCGAGGACGACTTCACTTCTGTCATCGACACCAACCTCACAGGTGCCTTCCGGGTCATCAAGCGGGCCTCGAAGGGCATGATCCGCATGCGCAAGGGCCGGGTCGTGCTGATCTCTTCCGTGTCGGGCCTCTACGGCGCCCCGGGACAGATCAACTACTCGGCCTCGAAGGCGGGCATGGTGGGCATCGCCCGTTCCCTCACCCGGGAACTTGGCAGCCGGGGCATCACAGCGAACGTGGTGGCACCGGGTTTCATCAACACGGACATGACCGCCGAGCTTCCCGAAGACACCCAGAAGGCGTATTTGGCGAGTGTTCCGGCCGGCCGCTTTGCCGAGGCTTCCGAGGTCGCCAACGTGGTCCGCTGGATTGCCAGTGACGAAGCCGCATACATTTCCGGTGCTGTCATCCCCGTGGATGGCGGCCTGGGCATGGGCCACTAGGGCCTCCTTTCGCTGGACGGGGTGCAGGCCGAGCGCCAAAACGTGCCCTGCGGTTCTTGTGGGGAACCCACAAGCGAAATCGGGAATCCCGCTGGCATGATTGACTCGGGACTAATAGAACTTGGATGTTTTGAACAAGTTGGACGTTTTGAATAAAGGAGCACGAATGGGACTGCTGGACAACAAGACGGCAATCGTCACCGGTTCTTCACGCGGCATCGGCGCTGAAGTAGCCAAGATCCTGGCTGGCGAGGGCGCTGCCGTCGTCGTCAACTACCGCCAGAAGGCCCCCCGGGCCAACAAGGTAGTGGGCGAGATCCAGGCGGCCGGCGGCCGTGCCGTAGCCGTCGGTGCGGACCTGACCACCCAGGAAGGCGTCCAGGCGCTGGCCAGCGCGGCCATGGAGCAATTCGGTTCGCTGAACGTCCTCGTGCTCAACGCTTCCGGCGGCATGGAGTCCGGCATGGAGGAGGACTACGCCCTCAAGCTGAACCGTGATGCCCAGATCAACATGCTCAACGCCGCTGTCCCGCTGATGCCGGAGGGTTCCCGCGTGGTCTTCGTCACGAGCCACCAGGCGCACTTCGTCGAGACTGTTCCCACTATGCCCGAGTACGAGCCCGTTGCCCGCAGCAAGCGCGCCGGCGAAGTCGCATTGCGGGAACTGCTCCCGAACCTGGCCGACAAGGGCATCTCGCTCGTGGTGGTTTCCGGCGACATGATTGAGGGCACCGTGACGGCGACCCTGCTGGACCGCTCCAACCCGGGCGCCATTGAGGCCCGCCGGGCCGAGGCCGGCAAGCTGTACTCGGTGGAGGAATTCGCCGCCGAGGTGGCAAAGATGGTCACGGCCGACGTCGAGAGCGGCCACACCGAGTACGTCGGCGGCGCCGACTACTTCGACAAGAGCGCCTGACATTATTTGGTGCATGAAGAAGCGGCCCGGGACTGTCTGAAATACTCAGTCCCGGGCCGCTTTTTCATGGCGCATGACTTCGGGCTAAACGCCGGCGATATGCCGGACCGCGTCCAGGTACGGCATATTGATGGCGGCATCAGCTACCGCCCGGACGGCAGGCTTGGCGTTGAACGCGACACCGATGCCCGCCGCGCCCAGCATGTCGAGGTCATTCGCGCCGTCGCCCACCGCAATGGTGTGCTCCAGGTCGATTCCCTCTGCGGCCGCCCACTCGCGAAGGTACTTCTCCTTGGCGGCGCGGTCGATGACGTCGCCAAGAACCTTGCCCGTGAGGAAGCCGTCAACGATTTCAAGTTCATTTGCGATCCAGTAGTCCAGCCCGAGTTCCTCCGCGATGGGCCGGAGGATTTGGTTGAAGCCGCCGGACACGACTGCCACCGCGTGGCCGGCGGCCTTGAAAGCAGCCACGAGTTCCGCGGCGCCCTCGCTCAGGCGCACCTCGGCACGGACGGCGTCGACGACGGCGGCCGGCAGGCCTGCGAGGACCGCCACCCGGGCGTGGAGGCTTTGCGCGAAGTCCAGTTCGCCGCGCATCGCGGCCTCCGTCACGGCCGCCACTTCTTCGCGTTTGCCGGCGTGCGCGGCCAGCAGTTCGATGACTTCCTGCTGGATCAGGGTGGAGTCCACGTCCATGATCAGCAGCTTGCGTGAAGCGTCACGCAGCGCGTCGGCGACGATCGCGGTGTCCATGCCCGGTGCTGCGGCGTCGGCGACCCTGCGCCGGAGGCCTGACAAGTCGGCGACGGTAGCCCCGTCAACGGCCAGACTAATGGTGTAGACCCCAAAGCGATCGTCCCCCGAGCGCGACTCCGACGTTAAGGAAGCCCCCGAGCCGGACAGCACCTTTCGCAGGTGTTCAAGCTCCGAAAGGGACAAATTCACGCCATAGCTGACCGCGGTCAAGTTCGAACTCATGGCTGCAATCTTAGCGAGCGCGGAACCGCCGCCCGAACTCGTGTTTCATTCATGGCGGCTCGCAAACAGTGTGACCGAAGTTCCGGTTATCTATCGCCCCTATTTTTGTCCTAGTGTCTACTTCTATGAGTGATGTTCTTGAATTGGCTTCCGTCAGCGTTGTCCGAGGTACCAAGACCCTGCTGGACAAGGTTGACTGGCAGGTCAATGAAGGCGAACGCTGGGTCATCCTCGGTCCCAACGGTGCCGGCAAGACCACTCTGCTCCAGATCGCCGCCGCCCGGATGCATCCCACGAGCGGGAAAGCCGGGATCCTTGACGAGACGCTGGGCCGGGTGGACGTCTTTGAGCTCCGTCCGCGCATCGGCCTTTCCTCCGCGGCCCTGGCCAGCCAGATCCCGGAGCAGGAAAACGTGCTGAATGTTGTGGTCACCGCTGCCTACGGCGTGACCGGCCGCTGGCGCGAGGGATACGAGCGCGACGACGAGCGCAGGGCATTCGGCCTCCTCAACGAGTGGGGGATGGGGCCGCTGCTGAACCGCTCTTTCTCCTCGCTTTCCGAAGGCGAGCGCAAGCGCGTGCAGATCGCGCGGGCCCTCATGACCGATCCCGAGCTGCTCCTGCTCGACGAGCCTGCCGCCGGCCTGGACCTTGGCGGACGGGAAGAGCTCGTCCACAAGCTCGGCGAGCTCGCCCGCGACGAGGATGCTCCCGCCATGGTTCTCGTGACGCACCACCTTGAAGAAGTTCCTCCGGGGTTCACCCACGCCATGCTGCTTCGCGACGGCGGGGTGGTTGCCGCGGGACCCATCGAGGAAGTCCTGACCGCAGAACACCTCAGCAACACCTTCGGCCTGCCCCTGGACGTGACCGAAAACTCCGGCCGCTACACGGCCACCGCCCGCCGCTAGGCCGGGGCAGCGAGAAGCAATGGAGATCCTTAACGGCATCCTGATCTTTTTCGCGGGCTTGTGGGCCGGAACCATCAACAGCGTGGTTGGCTCGGGCACGCTCGTGACGTTCCCGGTCCTTATCGCCCTGGGCTACGCACCTGTCACGGCGACCATCAGCAACGCCATGGGCCTCGTGGCAGGCAACATGACAGGGGCCTGGGGCTACCGCCACGAACTCCGGGGCAGGGGCCGGCAGTTGCTCAGGCTCTTGCCGGCATCGCTAATTGGCGGCATCACGGGTGCCTGGCTGTTGCTCCACCTCCCGGAGAAGGTTTTCTACTACGCCGCTCCGATCTTGATCGTGGTCGCGCTGCTCATGGTGCTCTTCCAGCCCAAACTCCAACGGTGGGTCCAGGACCGGGCCGGCAACCCGGAGCACGCCATCCACGACAAACGGCACACCGTGATCCTCGTGGTGTTGGTGTACCTCGCCGGGGTCTATGGCGGATATTTCGTGGCTGCCCAGGGAATCCTGCTCGTCGGCATTCTGGGTGTCTTCATGACCGGCACCATCCAGAACGCCAACGCCATGAAGAACATCCTGGTGCTGGCCGTCAACGTGGTGGCAGCGTGCTCCTACCTCCTGTTTGCCTTTGGCCGGATCGAATGGCCGGTCGTGGCAGTCATTGCGGTCAGTTCATTGATCGGCGGACTGGTGGGCTCCAAAGTGGGACGGCGCCTGAAGCCCCTCGCGCTGCGCATCGTGATCTTCGCGCTCGGCATCGTGGCCCTCGGCTTCATGATCGCCAACCTGCTGAAATAGCAACCCGTGACTTTCCACTACCTTGAGTCCGCCGACGACCCGCGCGTTTCCGACTACACACAACTGACGGATGTCCACCTCCGCAAGCTCCGCGAGCCCGCGGAGGGCATGTACATCGCCGAATCGTCACGGGTCTTGCGGCGTGCCCTCTCGGCCGGCCATCGGCCCCGATCCTTCTTCCTGGCGGAGAAATGGCTGGAAGATCTCGACGACGTTTTCCAACAGTTCCCCGAGGTGCCGGTCTACATCGGCAAGGCTTCCCTGCTTGAGGAAATCACGGGATTCCATTTGCATCGGGGTGCCATGGCTGCCATGCATCGCCCGGCGCCGGTTCCCCTCGAGGAACTTCTCGCCGGGGCACACCGCGTGGCTGTGTTGGAGGACGTCGTCGACCATACGAATGTCGGCGCGATCTTCCGTTCCGCGGCCGCGCTCGGAGTGGACGCGGTGCTGGTGTCCCCGCGTTGCGGCGACCCTCTGTACCGTCGTAGCGTCCGGGTGAGCATGGGCACCGTGTTCCAGGTTCCCTGGGCACGGCTGGAGTCCTGGCCCGGCGACCTTGAACGGCTCAAGGAGCAGGGCTTCACCGTCGCCGCCATGGAGCTGACTGACGACGCAGTGGACCTCGACGAGCTTGCCGCCAGCAACCCCGGAAAGCTCGCCCTCGTGCTCGGCACCGAAGGCGCGGGCATGAGCCCGGAGACGCTCTCCGCCGTCGACCTCGCGGTAAAGATTCCCATGCGCGCCGGCGTCGACTCGCTCAACGTCGCTGCCGCCTCTGCCGTGGCTTTCTGGGAACTGCGCCCCCGAACCTGACGTGGCTGGTTCAAGCAAGGTGCGGTTTCCGCTATGATTGATTGTTGGCCCGGCACTGGGTATCCGTTTTCAGTGCGCGGACCAAATCCATTCATACCTGGCAGCTGGCAAAATCCAGCTGCGTGAACAAAAGGTCCCATTATGAAGTCTGATATCCACCCGAAGTACGAAGCTGTTGTATTCAACGACCTGGCTTCCGGCGTCAAGTTCCTGACCAAGTCCACCGTGTCTTCTTCCAAGACCATCGAGTGGGAAGACGGCAACACCTACCCGGTCATCGACGTCGAAATCTCCTCGGAGTCCCACCCGTTCTACACGGGCAAGCAGCGCATCATGGACTCTGCAGGCCGCGTCGAGCGCTTCAACGCTCGCTTCAAGGGCTTCGGCGGCAAGAAGTAATCAACTTCACCTCCAAGCTTCTGTGAAAGCCCGCACCCGCCGTACCTTCGGTGGCTGCGGGCTTTTGCGTTTTCCGGCAGGATGGAAACCATGACTTCCAGCATGGCATTCCAACATGGCGAACCCCGGCTCCATGGCGAATACAAGGTCCCCGGCGGAAAACTCGTCGTTGTTGACCTCGACCTCGTGGACGGGCGGTTCGCGAACGTCTCGCTCAGCGGCGACTTCTTCCTGGAACCGGACGAGGCCCTGATGGACATTAACCGCGCGCTCACGGGCCTTCCGGAAAGTTCGACGCCGGCCGAGATTTCCGCTGCCGTCTCCGCCGCGCTGCCTGCCGACTCGGTCTTGTTCGGCTTTTCCGCCGACGCCGTCGCCGTTGCTGTCCGCAGGGCCCTGTCCAAGGCCAGCGGCTGGGCGGATCACCAGTGGGAGGTCATCCCGCCGTCGGTCCTTCCCACACGCCTCAACGTAGCGCTGGACGAGGTCCTCACGGAGCAGGTCGGGGCCGGACTCCGCAACCCCACTTTGCGTTTCTGGGACTGGGAAGAGCCGTCGGTGGTGATCGGCAGCTTCCAGTCGTTCCGCAACGAGGTGGATCCCGACGGCGTCGCGCGCCACGGCATCACGGTGGTCCGCCGCATCAGCGGCGGGGGAGCCATGTTCATGGAGGCCGGAAACTGCATCACCTATTCGCTCTATGTGCCGCAGAGCCTGGTGGATGGCATCAGCTTTGCCGATTCCTACGCGTTCCTGGACGCGTGGGTCATGGCTGCCCTGGAGAAACTGGGCATTACCGCGTTCTACGTCCCGCTCAATGACATCGCCACCGAGCAGGGAAAGATCGGCGGTGCCGCGCAAAAGCGACTCGCCAACGGCGGCATGCTGCACCACGTCACCATGAGCTATGACATCGACGCCGACAAGATGGTCGAGGTCTTGCGCATCGGCAAGGAAAAGCTCTCCGACAAAGGCACCCGCAGTGCAAAGAAGCGCGTGGACCCGCTCCGGCGGCAAACCGGCTTGGCGCGGACCGAGATCATCAAAGCCATGCAGGAGGTCTTCACCGAGCGCTACGGCGCCGCGGAGTCCCGCATCACCGACGCCGAATTGGCAACAGCCCGGGAGCGGGTGCAGTCAAAGTTCGGTACCGAAGAATGGCTGCACCGTGTTCCCTAGTTACTCCGCCCGATACGCATCCACTGCCTGTTCCATGACCGGACCGTAGAGCGGCCATGAATCGGCGGGAGCCGCGACGATGAGGACGCTGCTGCCCCTGCTGCCCGCTACGAGGCAAGCTATCTCACGGTAGCGGTTGTTGCCGACGTGGGTCACATAGCTGTCCTCCACGCAGGAACCCGTGCCTCCGCGGAAAGCCATTCCGGTTCGCTCAGCGATTTTGCTGGGCGACGAGGAGTTCTCATCCGCCAGGTGATCGAGCCTGAAGGTGTTCCAATTGTCCAGCGCCTCGCTGCCCTGCCGGGGTGTGGCGTTGAGGTATATCCGCAGTTCGCCCGTTGAGGACGAGACAGTCGCGGACACGCTGCCGGGGTCGCTTTCGGCGGGGCTGGCATCGGGTGGGACCGACAGGACCCCCGTGCCGTCCGGAAGTTCCATGGTTTTCCACCCTGCCGGGGCCGCTGCTGCGTTGAACCACGCGAACGGCGCTTCCGCGGACTGAACGGTGTGAGGCGCCGGGCTTTGAACAGCGGAACTGCAAGCCGCGACGGCCATCATCGCAGCTGTGCCCAGGGAGAGACCGGCGAACAGCGTTGTTCCATGGCGGGCCGGCGTTGTTCTGTGGCGAGGCGAAGCGCTACCGGTTTCCATCGCCGTCGTCCGGTCCGCCGTTATCGTCGCCGTCGCGGTCGCCGCCGTTAGGGTGCCGCGGGGGCGGCGGAACCATGTGCGGTGGTGCCGGTGCCGGCGGCCGGACTACGGCTGGCGGCGCCTGTACCGGTGGCGGAACGACCGCTGGCGGGGCAGCGGGTGGGGCCTGCAGAGGGGGCGGAACCGCCGGCGGGACTGCGGCTGGTGGAACTGAGGCGGGTGGAACCGTGGCTGGCGGGACTGTGGTGGGTGGAGTGAGCGGCGTCGCTGTCGGTGAAGGTGACGGCGTGCTTGGGGCGGGCGTGGTGCTCGCCGGTGGGCTTGCAGGCACCGGAGCGGCCGGCTGTCCGCCGAAGCAGGCTCCGAGCAAAAGGCTGGTGCCCAGCGCTGCGACGGCAAGCACGGGGCGAGGAAACTTCATGGTAACCGTCCTCAAGAAAGGCCCATGCGGAGCGCCGGGCTTGCATCTAAAGACGACGCCGGCGATCCCCAGGTTCAACGCCGGATCGCCGGCTCCTGCGTCAGCCCTGCTGCAGCGCTCCGGCTTCTTGCTGCGAAGCACCGGCGGCTTGGGCCGTCAGGGCGCGGAACAAATGGCTGCGCTGCTCAATGACGATGCGCCGGAGCGCCCGTGGAGCTTCCGTATGGGCGCTGAGCCAATCGTCCGTGCGCCGAAGCACCGGATGATCTGCCGGAGCCATTCCGGCGTGCAGATCCTGGGCCGCGGGGAACAGGCCCCGCACAATCCTGCCCGCGATCTCGATGCTCCGGGACTGCCAGACATCCTCCAGGCAGTCGAAGTACGGTTCCGTGAAGCCGTCCAGGAGCCCTGACGGGGCAAGGGAGAAACCTGCGATTGTCGCGCTCAGAATCTCGTTGGAGAGCCCGGTGTCGTTGACTGCGGCATTCCATGCGGCCGTCTTGACGGCAGCATCGGGACGGGCAGCTGCGGCCAGTGCATGGCCTTCGCGTCCGGCCGCGGTGTGGTCGAGGGCGAGTTCGGCATCCAATTCCGATAGCACGGCCGCTCCGTTGGCTGCCAATGCTTGCCATAGGCTCCACCGGAGATCCGCATCCACCGTCAGGCCGTCCACTATGACGCTTCCGGAGAGAATGCCGCGGAAGAACTCGACGTAGGCGCCGTCATGGCGCGACAACTCTGCCAGGGTCCTTGCCCAAGCAAGCTGCTGGTCGGAACCCGGTTCGGAGGTCCGCAGCTGCATCGCGCTGCCCGCCATCAGGCTTTCCCGGACATCGTTCCGTTGCGGGGCCGGGACGTAGCGTTCGGCGGCGGTCACGGCGTTGCCCAGAACGTTGAGGAGGACTCCGATTCCTGACTCGGCAGGGGCGAAGCGTTCGACGGCGGCGACGTAAAGCGCCGCCGGGGTAACGGCGTCGCGCGCTGAATCCCACAGGGCTGTCCAGCACAACGCCCGGGCCATAGGATCGCTAAGCCGGTCCAAGGAGGAACGTACTGTTGCCTCGGACCCCGCGTCCAGGCGGACTTTGGCATAGCTGAGGTCGTCGTCGTTGACGAGAAGGAGCGCCGGGCGCGGCTTGCCCGCGAGTTCTCCCACGGTGGTGTCGGCGCCTTGGAGGTCCAGCTCGATACCCTCCGTGCGGAGCAACTGGCCGCCGTCGTCAAAATTGTAGAGACCGATCCTGAGCCTGTGCGCGCGGTGTTCTTGCTTGCCCGTGATGGGGTCCACGGAGTCCTGGCGCAGGGTGACTGCCGCCATGGCATCGCCGCTCCCGGAGATCTCGGCTGCAATGGTGGAGATCCCCGAGGTCTGCAGCCACTGCCGTGCCCAGGTTCGAAGGTCCCGGCCCGATGCTGTGCCCAAGGCTTCGAGGAGGTCGGCCAGTGAGGTGTTGCCGTACTCGTGATCCTTGAAGTAGCGTCGCGAGCCGGCAATGAACGCCTCGAATCCGACGTAGGCCACCAATTGCTTGAGGACGGATGCGCCCTTGGCATAGGTAATGCCGTCGAAGTTCTGCTTGGCCGCTTCCAGATCGGGAATGTCCGCCACGATGGGGTGGGTCGTCGGCAACTGGTCCTGCACGTAGGCCCAGGACTTGCGCTTGTTCGCGAAATTCACCCAGGCACTGTCCCAGTCCGTGGCCTTGTCCACGCCGAGGGTGCCCATGTAGTCGGCGAAGGATTCCTTGAGCCAGAGATCGTCCCACCAGGTCATGGTCACGAGGTCTCCGAACCACATGTGGGCCATCTCGTGCATGAGGGTGTTGGCGCGGGCTTGGTACTGGGCATCGGTGGCCCGCGAGGTGAAGACGTATTTCTCCGTAAAGGTGACCAGGCCGGGATTTTCCATGGCACCAAGGTTGTACTCGGGCACGAACGCCTGATCGTACTTGCCCCACGGGTACGGATAGTCGAAAAGTTCGTTGAAGAAATCCAGGCCGTTCTTCGTCAGCCGGAAAAGCTCGGCGGCATCGAAGGACTCGTGCATGGATGCGCGGCAATAGAGCGCCAGCGGAACCTCGAGGCTGGTCCCGTCGTCGAGCGTCTTGCTCCAGTGGTCAGTGGCGCGGAAATAGGGACCGGCGAGGACGGTGGTGATGTAGGTGGACATCCGCTTGGTGGTGGTGAAGTCCCAGCGGCTCGTGGCCGGATCGCTCGTCAGTTGCGTGCGGGATAGCTCGGCGCCGTTGGAAGCCACGTGCCAGGTGGAAGGCGCCATGACGTGGAAGGTGAATTCGGCCTTCAGGTCCGGCTGTTCGAAATTGGCGAAGACGCGGCGGGCATCCGCCGGTTCGTATTGCGTGTAGAGATAGCACTGCCCGTCGGCGGGATCGACGAAGCGGTGCATGCCCTCTCCGGATCGGCTGTAAAGGGCGGTTCCGGTGACACTGACCTGGTTTTCGGCCCGGAGATTGTTGAGGTGGATCCTGGCGCCGTCCACTACCTCGGCGACGTCGAGTCCTTTTCCGTTGAGGAAGACGCTGTGGACGCCACCGTGGATGAAATCCAGGAACGTGGAGGAACCAGGCTCGGCGGAGAAGTTGATGACGCTGCGGCTTGTGTACCCCGGCACGCCCGCATCGGCGGCTTCGCGGACGTCAAGGGAGACATCGTAGCTGTGGGTGCTGATCAGGGCTGAACGGGTGGCGGCCTCAGCGCGCGCCAAGTTGTGATTCGACACTCAGCTATCTAATCATGAGGAAGACGGCGCCCAGGCCCAGCAGGGCGATAAGGAACCAGGAGCCAAGCGCAACCAGCGCAGCACGGCCACCTGTGTGCAACAGCGTGCGAACGCGGACCGCCGAACCCAGCCCGAACAAGGCCGAGGCGAGCAGGATGTCCTGGAGTCCTCCCGCGGCGTCGAGGACGCCCGGGGTCACCCGGCCCAAGGAACGGACGGCCACCATTGCGATGAACCCGAGCACGAAGAGAGGAACGACCGGCGGGAACTTGCCGCCGTCGTCGTTCGCCTCGATGCCGTTGCGCGACTTACGACGCATCGACCATCGTTGCGTGAGGCCCGCCCCGGCAACGATGGGGGCCAGCAGGATCACGCGCGTCAGTTTCACGACGACGGCGAGAGCCAGCGCTACCGGGCCGGCGGTCTGTGCCGTCGCGACTACTTGGCCGACGTCGTGTACGGAGGCGCCGGTCCATGCTCCGAATTGTTCGGGACTCAGGCCCAAAGGGTGCATGAGCAGGGGCAGGACGCCGATGGCGAGCGTGCCGCAAAGGGTCACCAGGGCAACGGGCAGGACGGTGTCCTGGTGTTTGATGCGGCGCACTGCGGCCATGGCTCCGATCGCCGAGGCACCGCAAATGGAGAAGCCGGTTGCTATCAGGAGGGCACCTTCGCGCGGAAGTTTCGCCAGGCGGGCCAGCCCATAGGTGCCCGCGAAACTGAGCAGCACGACGGCGGCAATCAGGACGAGCGCAAACCAGCCAAGATCGAGGACATCGACAACGCTGACCTTCAAGCCCAACAGCACGATGCCTGCCCGCATGTGGTGCTTGCCGGCGAAGTCCAGGCCCGGGCGGGCGCGTCCGGCAGCCCATGCCGCCGTGCCCGGTATATTTGCAGCTAACAAACCCAGCGCTACAGCGGCTGTCATGGCAGGGATGGGGGGAAGCAGGGCATGGGCAATGAAGGCAAGTCCAGTGGCTGCCACTGCCATGACAATCCCGGCGCCCCAACGGGAGACGTGGGCCGGAAAACGCTTGGGGTGCATTCGTCAACCTTGATGCATGCAAGTGCTGAAATGCGAACCGGTACACAGTTGGTGTCGCAACATGCAGAACGCGAAATGCGTTCGTAATCGAAAAGGTGATTATCTGAGTCCCATGTCAGAGCTATTCCGGGATTACTCCGAGGCCGCCGCGCGTTCCGGCGCCTACGACGAAATGTTTGCCCCGGGCACAGTTGCCCGAAAATCCTACGGCCAAGTGGACGGCGCACTCCGCGAACTTTCGCTGGCCGATGTGAGCGCGCGTGCCGAGTCGATGGCACGGACCTTCTTGGACCGGGGCGTGACCTTCGATTATGCCGGGGAGGAGCGGCCCTTCCCGTTGGACATCGTGCCGAGGGTGATTCCAGCTGACGAGTGGGATGTGCTTGAGCGTGGGGTTAAGCAGCGCGTGCGCGCGCTGGAGGCTTTCTTGGATGACGTCTACGGGCGGATGGCGGTGGTCACCGACGGTGTAGTGCCGCGGGCATTGGTGACCACGAGTGCGCACTTCCACCGTGCGGTGCATGGTTTCGAGCCGGCCGGCGGGGTGCGCGTGCACGTGTCCGGCATCGATGTGGTCCGCGACGCCGCGGGCACGTTCCGCGTGCTGGAGGACAACGTCCGCGTGCCTTCCGGGGTGTCCTACGTGTTGGAGAACCGGCGGGCGATGGCGAAGGGTTTGCCGGAGGCGTTCGGGCAGCAGCACATCCGTCCGGTCGAGGAATACCCGCGCCGTCTGCTTTCGGCATTGCGCAAAACGGCGCCCTCGGGGTGGACGACCCCACAGTGGTGGTGTTGACCCCCGGTGTCTTCAACAGCGCCTACTTCGAACACACCCTGTTGGCCGGGCTGATGGGCGTTGAACTGGTCGAGGGCAGGGACCTGATCTGCCGCGGAAACCGGGTATACATGCGCACCACCGCCGGTGAACAGCGTGTCGACGTCATTTACAAGCGGATCGATGACGAGTTCCTGGATCCGTTGCAGTTCCGCTCCGATTCCATGCTCGGGTGTCCGGGACTGGTGAACGCGGCCAGGGCAGGCGGGGTGACGATCGCGAACGCGGTGGGCAACGGGGTGGCCGATGACAAATTGGTCTATTCCTACGTGCCGGACCTGATTCGTTACTACCTGCACGAAGAACCGGTGATCGCCAACGTGGAGACCTTCCGGCTGGAAGAGAAGGAAGCCCGCGAGCAGGTCCTCGACCGGCTCGAGGAACTCGTGGTCAAGCCGGTGGACGGTTCCGGAGGCAAGGGCTTGGTGATCGGTCCGGATGCTTCGCGGGACGAGTTGGACGCCTTGCGGAAGCGGGTGTTGGCGGATCCGCGCGGCTGGATCGCGCAGCCAGTGCTTCAGCTTTCCACCGTGCCGACCCTTTCTGGAGACCGTTTTGGGCCCCGGCACGTGGATTTGCGTCCGTTCGCGGTCAACGACGGCGACGACGTCTGGGTGCTCCCCGGCGGGCTGACCCGGGTGGCTCTGAAGGAAGGCTCGCTGATCGTGAACTCTTCCCAAGGTGGTGGTTCCAAGGACACTTGGGTACTCTCAGGCTCTCCGCAACTGCCCGCAGTTGAGCTGCCCCGTTCCTCCATCACGGTCCGTGAACAGGTCTCGGTCTGGCCCGTCGAAAGCAACTGGCGGGACCGCCAATCGGACCAGCAGCAGTGATCCGTCACGACATGATGCCGGAGCAGGATACATTCATCGTCACAACGCAGGACCCGAAGGAGGCACAGCCCCATGCTGAGCCGTATTGCTGAATCCCTTTTCTGGATCGGCCGTTACGTGGAGCGGGCCGACGGAACGGCCAGAATCCTGGACGTCCATCTTGAACGCCTGAACCACCTGCCGCTCGAGGAGCAACGGAGCGTGGCGAGGGAACTCCTGGCTGTCATGGGAGCCCGGCCGCAGAGCGAGGAATTCGGTTTGCCGGAGCTGCTTCACGCCCTCGCCTACGACAAGACGAGTGCCACGTCCATCGCCGGTTCCTTGGGGGCTGCGCGTGAGAATGCGCGGCGGGCACGCGAGACCGTGTCCTCCTCATTGTGGGAGAGCCTCAACACGACGTACTACGGGCTGAACCAGCACCGTAAGGACGTCGTGGGTACGTACCGTTTCTGCAACTGGGTACTGGAACGCACCGCCATGGTCAGGGGCCTCGCGGACACGACGGTGAGCCACGACGAAAGCTGGCTTTTCCTGGTCCTCGGACGTTCGCTCGAACGTGCCGACATGACCGCGCGGATGCTGTCCACGAGGGATGTCCTCTCCGCGGGAATGTCCTGGGTCAACATGTTGCGTTGCGCCGGCGCCTACGAGTCTTTCCTTCGGACCCGCCGTGCGGCCTTCGGAGACCAACACGCCGCCGAGTTCCTCCTGCTGGACCGTTTGTTCCCGCGCTCCATTGTTTTCGCCCTGCGCGACGCTGACGAGTGCCTCGCCAAGCTGGATCCCTCCGCGCAGCGGGTGGGCTTCATCAATGACGCCCGTCGGATCGTCGGCCAGGCCCGTACCTTCCTTGAGTTCCATCGCACGGACGATCTCATGTCCGAGCTGCCCGAGCATATGGACCGGGTGCAGAAGGCCGTCACGCAGGCCTCCGACGCGATTTCCCGTAAGTACTTCAATCAGGCGGATGAACTGGCCTGGGTGGGAGAAGTTTCATGACCCGGCTGAGCATCGTCCACAAGACGGCCTACAAATACAACCGCCGAGTGACCCTGTCGTACAACGAGGCACGCATGACGCCGTTGACCGATCCGCAACAGGTGGTCCTTGAATCCTCGCTGAAGATCACGCCGTCGCAAGCTGCCGTGAGCACCTACCGCGATTATTGGGGCACCCGCGTGACCGCCTTCGATATGCAGATGCCGCACGAGCGCCTCGAAGTGGTGGCCACCACCACCGTTGAGGTCCACCGGGTGGAACGGGTGGCCCTGGACGAAGACATCGTTGGCTGGGATGTGATGGCTTCCGACGAGATCCGGGACCAGTTCAGCGACTGGTTGCCCCAGTCGCAGCTCAGCGGTCCGGGGGAGGAAGTCCTCGGCATCATTCCCGCCGTCGTCGCCGGCAAGAACCCGCACGAGACTGCCATGGCCATTTTCGAATGGATGCGCGGCGAAATGAGTTATGTGAAAGGCACCACGGGCGTTACCACCAACGCCGAGGAAGCCTGGAACCAGCGCCAAGGAGTCTGCCAAGACTTGGCCCACTTGGCCATCGGCTCGCTCCGCAGTTGCGGCATTCCGGCCCGGTACGTGTCCGGTTACATCCATCCGCGGCCCACGGCCGAGATCGGCGAAACCGTCGCCGGCCAATCCCACGCTTGGCTGGAATGGTGGGACGGCGAATGGCGCAGCTGGGATCCCACCAACCACAAGCCTGCCGGAGATCTCCACGTCACCGTGGCGCGGGGCCGTGACTACCGGGATGTTCCTCCCCTGAAGGGCATCCTGTCCGGCGGCGGCGGCTCAGGCCTCACCGTGACGGTCGAGATCACGCGACTCACTTAGCAGGCCCGCGGCCCTCCGCCTGGATTACCAGGGGGAGGGCTTGTAGTCCTTCAGGAAGACGCCGTACTGGTCTTCGCCGTTTTCGCCCATGACGATGGGATCGTAGACACGCGCCGCCCCGTCCACGAGGTCGAGGGGCGCGTGGAAACCTTCCTCCATGAGCCGGACTTTGGTGTAATGCGGGCGTTCGTCAGTGATCCATCCGGTGTCGACGGCGGTCATCAGAATCCCGTCGCTGTCCAGCATCTCTTGTGCGCTGGTCCGGGTCATCATGTTCAAGGCTGCCTTGGCCATGTTGGTATGCGGGTGCCCGGGGCCCTTGTAGGCGCGGGAGAACTGCCCCTCCATGGCCGAGACGTTCACGATGTACTTTCTGTGTGCCGTGGAGCGCCTCATGGCTCCACGGAGTCGGCTGACCAGGAGGAACGGCGCCGTGACGTTGCAGAGCTGAACCTCGAGCATCTCCAGCGGATCGACTTCGTCCACCACTTGGGTCCAGCTGTTGATGGCCGCGAGGTCGGGAACCAGGCCGCCGGCGTCGATCGCGGTGCCGGTCGCGATCCGCGCCAAAGACGCCGAGCCCGTGGACAACGCGAGCGAGGTAATCGCGTCGCCCGCCAGCACAGGATGATCGGTGACGCTTTGGGTGATGGCCAGGGGGTGCTTATCGTGGGCATGGCCGAACGTGACCAGCTCCGGGCCGCCATTGGCTGCCTGCAGGGCCTCCGGCAGCGGCTCGTCCTCGGCATCCACCAGGGGCTTGTATGCATTCCCCGACCGCCGGACCGTTTGGGCGGCGTTGTTGATGATGATGTCGAGAGGGCCGGCCTCATTGAGGGAGTCGGTGAGGGCCATGACCTGTGAGGGATCACGGAGGTCGATGCCCACGATCCTGAGCCGGTGCAGCCAGTCCGCACTGTCTTCCATGGCGGCGAAACGTCGTGCCGCGTCCTTGGGGAAGCGAGTGGTGATGGTGGTGTGTGCTCCGTCGCGGAGCAAACGAATGGCGATGTACATGCCGATCTTGGCGCGCCCACCCGTGAGGAGGGCGCGACGTCCGCTGAGGTCCGTGCGGGCATCGCGCTTACTGTGGCTGAAGGCCGCACATTCCGGGCATAACTGGTGGTAGAACGCGTCTACTTGCGTGTAGTGCTGCTTACAGATGTAGCAGGGCCGGGACCGGATGAGGTGGCCGGCGATTTCGCCCGTGGCCGAGGTGGCCAGCTTGTTGCCGCGGGTCTCGTCGTCAATCCTGTCCGGGGCTGCGGTGGCGGTCAGTGCGATGACAGCGCGGTCGGCTTCAGCGATCTCGTCCCGTTTGGTGACCCGGCGATGGCGCTTGACGGCCTTGAACATCTTTCCCGTGGCACGACGGATGGCGACGTAGTCCGGGTGCTCCTCGTCGTAGGCGTGGATGGTGTTCAAGACCTTGAGGCAGGCCTGGATCTCTTCAGGCGTCAAATCGGCGGGGCTCATTGGGTCAATTTTACAGGGTCGGGCACAGCAAAGCCTCCCAGCGCGTTGACTCATTGAAAACCTCCGCGTAGCCGGATACGTTGCCTCATTTGAAAACCTCCGCGTAGCGGCGTGGTTCGCAGGTGTGGCGGCGGTTGGGGGCTATGCCCGTTTTCATGGAGCTAACGATGGCCCAGCGGCAAGCTGTGACGAAGAAGAAGGCCCTCGCCTATAAGGGTGCCGATCGTGCCGGGAAGTCCCGGATTCTGAACGAACTGGTCGAGCTGACCGGGTGGCACCGCGACTACGCCCGGGCGGCGTTGCGGGACGCCCTGGTGTTGAAGATCGTCAGGCCACGCCCGGGCAGGACCCCGGTGTACGGGCCTGATCTGCTGCCGGCCCTCATCAAGTGCTGGGCCGTGCTGCGCGCCCCTGCCGGCAGGCTGCTGGCCCCGATGCTGCCTGTCCTGGTGCCGCTGCTGCGCCGGGACCGGGAACTTGAGCTGACCGATGAACAGGCCGGACTGCTGACGCGGATGAGCGCAGCGACCATCGACCGGAAACTCGCCGGCGAACGGGCGAAACTTTTCCCCCGGGGACGGTCCCATACCAAGCCGGGCACGCTGCTCAAATCCCAGATCCCGGTCCGCACCTGGGCCGAATGGGATGACGCCGTCCCGGGGTTTGTGGAGATCGACCTGGTGGGCCACGAGGGAGGCAACAGCTTCGGGGAGTTCTGCTGCACCCTGACGGTGACGGACATCGCCACGGGCTGGACCGTGAACCGGTCGGTGCGGAACAAGGCCGCCAAATGGGTCTTCGAGGCCCTCGAACACGTCACTGCCGTGTTCCCGTTCCCCATCATGGGCATCGATTCAGACAACGGTTCCGAGTTCATCAACGAGCATCTGCTGGCCTACTGCCACGCGCACGAGATCATCTTCACCCGCTCCCGGCCCGGCAACAAAAACGACGGAGCCCACGTGGAGCAGAAGAACTGGGCCAGGGTCCGGGAACTGGTCGGCTACCTGCGCTACGACACCGCCGCGGAACTGGCCAAACTCAACGAGATCTGGGAGCTGGACCGTGTCTTCACCAACTACCTGCTGCCCCAGCAGAAGCTACTCTTCAAGCAGCGGCACGGCGCGAAAGTCACCAAGAAACACGACGCCCCCGCCACACCCCACCAACGCGCGATCCGGCATGAACGGATGCACAAACGCCCGGTCATCCAGATGAACGCCGCCTTCAAACGCATCAAGCCCGGAGCCCTCTCACGCCAGATCCTGGCGCTCACCGGGCAGCTGGAAACACTGGCCTTAGCCAAGAAACCAGCACCCCTCAAACCCGTCAACCGCGCCTGGAACCACTAGGCCTCCCGGAGGCACTTCAATGAGGCAACGAAACCACCCATCCGGAGGTTTTCAAATGAGGCAACGTATTACTCTTCCCGGAGGTATTGCAATGAGGCAACAGGCCCAGGCGGCAGCGGCTGGAGGCCTGCTGTCGCCTGGGAGGCCGGGGGCTGTTCTAGTTCCGGGATTCCTGGGTTCCGGGTCAGACCTCTACCGAGGAAGCCTGGATTTTCGTGACCTGCTCCGCGGAGTCCCTGATGTCAGGGAACTTCTCCGTCGCGGCCTTGATCGCCTCCGGCACCGAGCGGCGGTATTCGGCCGCCAGGGCGAGCTCGGACGCCTCCGGCTCCGGTACCACCTGGTCCTTGGCGAGCACGGTGATTCCGGATTCGGTGACCTTGAAGCCGCGGGCCCGGTCGAGGTCGGGATCCAAGCCAATGGCAGCCCCGGCGGGGACTTTCACGTTTTTGTCGATGATTGCTCGTTTGACCACGGCACCTGCACCGATGCGCACCTTGTCCATCAGCACCGAGTCCTGGACCCTGGTGGCCGGTCCTACGTAAACATCGTTGGAGAGCACGGATCCTTCCACGATTCCGCCGGAGATTACCGAGCCACTGGCCACGATGGAGTCCAGCGCGGTGCCCACGGTGCTGTTCTCGCCCCGGACAAACTTGGCCGGCGGTGAAATACTCTGCCGCGTGTAGATGGGCCATTCCGAGTTGTACAGGTTGAATATCGGCACGGGTGAAATGAGGTCCATGTGGGCGTCATAAAAGGAATCGATGGTTCCAACGTCGCGCCAGTACGTGCGGTCGCGTTCAGTGGAACCGGGAATATCGTTGAGCGTGAAGTCGTAGACGCCGGCCTCACCCTGGGACACGAAGTAAGGGATGATGTCGCCGCCCATGTCGTGCTTGGTGTCCAGGCGCTCCGCATCGATGCGGAGTGCTTCCACCAGGGCGTCGGCGTCGAAGACATAGTTGCCCATGGAGGCAAGGAACTGCGAAGGATCGGCGGCGAGGCCTTCCGTTTCCGCAGGCTTTTCCACGAACGCCGAAATCTTCTGGGGATCGTTTTTGTCAACCTCGATCACGCCGAACTGGTTGGCCATGTTCAGTGGCTGGCGGACGGCCGCAACTGTGGCCTTGGCTCCGCTGGCCACGTGCTGTTGGACCATCTGCTGGAAGTCCATGCGGTAAACGTGGTCCGCTCCGACCACGACAACAATGTCGGGGTTGGCGTCGTGAATCAGGTTCAGGGACTGGTAAATGGCATTCGCGCTGCCGAGGAACCAGCTCTTGCCCACGCGCTGCTGGGCGGGAACCGAGGCGACATATCTGCCCAGCTGGGTGGACATCCGCCAGGTCTCGGAAATGTGGCGGTCAAGACTGTGCGACTTGTACTGGGTCAACACCACGATCTGGAGGTACCCGGAATTGACCAGATTCGAGAGAGCGAAATCGATCAATCGATACCCCCCCGCAAACGGCACCGCAGGTTTGGCCCTGTCTGCCGTCAATGGCATAAGGCGGTTTCCTTCGCCGCCAGCCAACACAATTGACAATACTTTCTTCAACGCCATGGTGTTTGCTCTCCCTGTACGTCTTTGTAGCCCCCGAAAAAAGCCCGGGTTGCCGGACCCTTTCACACTAGAACACATACTCCGGAAGGACTACGTTAGGTAGCGTGCGCGTAGACATTGTGACTAAAGAGTTTCCACCCGAAATCTATGGCGGGGCCGGTGTGCATGTTGCCGAGCTAAGCCGCGTCTTGGCGAAGCACGTGGATCTGCAGGTGCGTGCCTTCGGCGCGCCCCGTGATGCGGACTTCCACGGTGCAACGGTGACGTCGTATTCCACACCGGATGATCTGGGGGCGGCCAATGCCGCTGTCCAGACCCTCGGGGTGGATTTGCGCATCGTGCCGGACATCGCCGGAGCGGACCTGGTCCATTCCCATACTTGGTACGCCAACATGGCCGGCCACCTGGCGTCGCTGTTGCATGGGATACCCCATGTGCTCAGCGCCCATAGCCTGGAGCCGTTGCGGCCGTGGAAAGCGGAGCAGCTAGGCGGTGGCTACGCGTTGTCCTCATGGGTTGAAAAGACCGCCTATGAGGCCGCCGCGGCTATCATCGCCGTCTCGGACGGCATGCGGAAGGACATCCTGCGCAGCTATCCGAACGTGGATCCCGCCAGGGTCCGGGTGGTCCACAACGGCATCGACGTCGACATGTGGCAGCCGGACGAGGGCGAAGACGCAATTCGTGCCGTCGGCATCGACCCCGCCAAGCCCAGTGTGGTCTTCGTTGGGCGTAACACCCGCCAGAAGGGCGTCCCTTACCTCCTGAAGGCTGCGGCCAGCTTGCCGGAAGATGTGCAGCTTGTGCTGTGCTTGGGAGCGGCGGACACCCCGGAACTCGCAGCGGAAACGGCCCGCCTCATCGAGGACCTGCAGGGCAAACGCCAAGGTGTCCTGGTCATCGAACGCATGCTTCCGAGGCATGAGCTCATCCAGGTCCTCAGCCATGCCACGGCCTTCGCTTGCCCGTCGATCTACGAGCCCCTCGGCATCGTCAACCTCGAGGCCATGGCATGTGGCGCAGCCGTCGTGGCAAGCGCCACTGGCGGCATCCCCGAAGTTGTTCAGCACGGCGAAACAGGACTGCTGGTGGAACTGGAGCAAGTCACGGACGGCACCGGCACTCCACTGGATCCCGAAAAGTTCGTCGCGGATTTCGCCGCCGCCCTCAACGAGGTTGTGTCCGATCCGGCGCGGGCCAAGGTCATGGGTGCCGCGGGCCGCGTCCGGGCGGAGGAACATTTCTCCTGGGAGTCGATCACCGAAACAACCCTCGAGGTCTATCGTTCGGTCCTCGCCCCCTGACCTTCCAACCTTAGTTCCCAAGTGACTCGCAGTAAGTGTCGTTTTGAGGGCTCATAACGACAACAAATGCGAGTGAGTTGGGACGGAACGACGGCGGCGCCGCACCCCCTCAGCGGGAGTGCGGCGCCGTCGTCGTTAAAGGATTCGGCAACTGTTCACCGGCCGGTCACGGCAGGATGCTAGCTGGATTTCCTCCCCTTCAACGCGAGGAGGCTCTTCTCCTCGGCGGGGGCGTTGCCGCTTGCCCGTTGCGCCCGGAAGTGGCCGCGGGCTCCGTCCTGGCGTTCCTTCTCGGCCCCCGAGGCGATGGCCGCCCGCAAGTGCTCCGGACCGTAGCCGAAGGAATCAACCAGGTCCAGGGCGTGGGGACGGATCTTGACGAGCAGCCTGTTGATGTAGGCCCCGACGGTGCGTCCGCGCTGCATGGAAAGGCGGCCGTTCATGAGGTACCAGGACAGGTGTTTCTCAATGAGGGAGAGGCCAAACAGGTCGCGAAGCCATGTCATGACTCGCAGGGTACCCGGGTCGCCGACCTTGCCGAGGGCTTCGGTGAACGCTTCCCATTGCAGGAGTTCGGCGTGGGCCTGGGCGGCTTCAATCAAATCGTCCTGATGCTGGTTGAACAGTGCGGCGCCCTGGTGCTGTGGAAGCTTGTTTGCACCCTTGAGCGCAGAACCCACCTCCGCCACCATGGACTGCACCCGGTCTGTCAGGAGCGTGCGTTGGCCTTCTTCGTCCCGCAGGGCGAGCGCGGCTTTCTGGACTGATCCCGTGTCCGCCACGAACTGCGCTACTTGCCGCAGGCCGGTGCGGTTGATGGCGACGTCCGCGGCCTGGGCGGCCACGAAGCGGGCGAGCACGCCAAAGTCGACGTTGCGGAACTCTTTGGCGTAGTCGGCCAGGAGGCGCTTGGCGACGAGCTGGAGAAGCACAGTGTTGTCACCTTCGAAAGTGGCATAGACGTCCAGGTCCGCGCGGAGCGAGGCGAAACGGTTCTCGATGAGGAATCCAGCGCCGCCGCAGGCCTCCCGGCACTCTTGCAGCGTGTCGAGCGCGTGCCAGGTGCTCATGGGCTTGAGGGCCGCGGCGAGGGTCTCGAGGTCCTGGCGGTCGGCGTCGGTGTCGTGCCGGCCTGAGAAGACGTCGTCGAACTTTTCGAGCAGCTGCTCGTGGGCGAAGCTCGCCGCAAAGGTGGTGGCAAGCCGGGTGAACAAGCGGCGCTGGTGCCGCTGGTAGTCCAGCAGGACTTCCTCGTCAGTGGGGGAGGAGGCGTTGAACTGGCGCCGTTCGGCGGCGTAGCGGATGGCGGTCGTCAAGGCCACCTTGCTGGCGGCGACTGCGGCGCCGTCGAGGGAGACACGGCCCTGCACCAGGGTTCCGAGCATCGTGAAGAAGCGCCGTCCCGGGCTCGCGATGGGCGAGGTGTACTCGCCTTCGGGGGAGACGTTGCCGTAGCGGTTGAGCAGGTTGGTGCGCGGGACACGGACATCGGTGAAGTGCAGGCGGCCGTTGTCGATACCGTTGAGCCCGCCCTTGACGCCGTCGTCTTCCCCGCCGATTCCGGGCAGGAACTCTTTGGTGTCCGGGTCCCGCAGCTGAACATAGAACGCGTGGACGCCGTGGTTCACGTTGCGGGTCACCAGTTGGGCGAACACGACGGCGGCCAGGCCGTCCTCGGCTGCGTTGCCGATGTAGTCCTTCCATGCGGCACGGAACGGAGTGTTGATGACGAACTCCTGGGTGGCCTCGTCATACGTGGCCGTGGTCGCGATGCTCGCAACATCGGAGCCGTGCCCGGTTTCGGTCATGGCGAAGCAGCCGGGGATCTCCAGGCTCATGATTCCGGGCAGCCATGTGGTCTGGTGCTCCTCCGTGCCGAGGTGCATCACCGCTGAACCGAAGAGACCCCACTGGACGCCGGCCTTGATCTGGAGTGAAGGATCGGCAGTGACGAGCTCCTCGAAGCCGGCGATGTTGCCGCCGTGGTCATCCGAACCGCCCAGGCTGGCGGGGAAAGCCCGGTGTACGGCGTTGTTTTCCACGAGGTACTTCAGCTGCCCGAATACACGCCTGCGGTGCTCGGTATGCGTCAAGCCTTCGATCTTGTGTACCTCGGGACGGCCCGCGAGCTCGCGCGCCGTGTGCCGGATATGGGCCCACTTGCCGAGCAGCAGTTCGCCAAGGGCCGCTACAGCCACCGTAGGGGCGGGCGCAGCGGGCTGTGTGCTTGCAGCCGTTCCCGAGGCCGCGCGGTTGCTGGAGGAGGTGCGGTCCGCTACTTCAGTCATGGTGATTCCTTCTTTGGTTCCGAACAACGTGGAGTCATTGCTGATATTCAGAGGAGTTGATCTTGAGTTCCGGGGCGATTCCCACGCACAGCCAATCGGTGATCCGGGCCGCCATGGTTTCCTGGTCGGGCTTTGCGGGGGAGGCGGGACTACCGAGCCACCTCTCGCCGGCGTTGCGGACCAGCCCGATGGCCGCGGTGGGCCAGTAGTCGATCAGTGCCTCCTTTTCCGCCCCCAGGTGTTCCCGCATGGGCCGGGCGATCATGGCACTGATCGACTCGAAGAAGTGGCCAAGGGCTCCCGAGGCGGCGATGGCGTCTTGAGCCGAGGGTTCCCCTTGCGAGAGCCGCGTGATGAACGCGTAGACGGCGGGGCTGGACTCCGCCATCTGCAGGTAGGCGGAGACCATGGCGAACAAGCCTTCGCGAGGAGTCTGCGCGCTTTCTGCCGCTTCCTTCATCCGCCGTTGCATTTGTCCCAGCACTACTTCGCCCATTGCCTGTTGCAAGCCGGCTTTGTCCCCGAAATAGCGGTAGTACACCGACTTGGAGGTACTGGCCGCGGTCGCGATGTCCTCCATGGAGGCGTCGCTGCCCAGCGCGTGGACTGCCTTGCGGGCGGCCTTGATGAGATCGCGCCGGCGCTCTTCGCGGTGGAGCTGCCAGCGGGCGGCGCGGCCGTCGACGGCGGGAGCCTCACCGTCCGCGGGGGGCGGGGTCCCGGCGTCTTGTTCGGCGGGAAGTCCTGGCCTGGGGATGTTCACGATACTCAGCGTATCAGGTACGCTGGGTATCAGTAACCCGATGTGATCATAAGGAGAAACGCATGCCTGCAGCAGCACATTCCGAGAGCGCACCACACGAATCCCCCGCAACCCCGGGCACACTCCGCAGGGCCGTGGTGGTCGGCGGGAACAGGATCCCCTTTGCCCGGACCGGCGGCGCCTACACCAAATCGTCGAACCAGGACATGCTGACGGCGGCACTGGACGGGCTGATCGCCCGCTTCGGCCTTCAAGAGGAGCGGATCGGCGAGGTCGCCGCAGGAGCCGTCCTGAAGCACTCCCGCGACTTCAACCTGACGCGCGAAGCGGTGCTTGGCTCGGCCCTTTCCGCGGAGACGCCTGCCTACGATCTCCAGCAGGCGTGCGCCACCGGCCTTGAGACCGTCCTGGGCCTTGCCAACAAGATCAAGCTGGGCCAGATCGACTCGGCTATTGCCGGCGGCGTCGACTCTGCCTCGGATGCCCCTATTGCCGTGAGCGAGGGCCTCCGCGAAATCCTGCTTGACCTCAATCGCGCCAAGTCCCTGCCCGATCGGCTCAGGGTCCTCTCCCGGCTGCGTCCCAAGGACCTCGCCCCGGACGCTCCGAACACCGGGGAGCCGCGGACAGGCCTCTCCATGGGAGAGCATCAGGCGCTGACCACGGCCCAATGGAAGATCAGCCGCGAGGCGCAGGACGAGATTGCGTTCAATAGCCACTACAACCTCGCCGCGGCCTACGAACGCGGCTTCTTCGATGACCTCGTGACTCCGTACCGTGGGCTGAGCCGTGATTCGAACCTCCGGCCCGATACGTCCATGGAGAAGTTGGCCACCCTCAAGCCCGTCTTCGGCAAGAGCCTTGGAGCCGAGGCCACCATGACGGCCGGCAACTCCACCCCCCTCACGGACGGCGCCTCCACGGTTCTCCTCGGCACTGAGGAATGGGCGGACGCCCGGGCCTTCCCAAGCTGGCCGTCGTCGTCGACGGCGAGGCGGCCGCCGTCGATTTCGTCCACGGCAAGGACGGACTCCTCATGGCCCCGGCCTTTGCAGTACCAAGACTCCTCGCACGCAACGGCCTGTCCTTTGAAGACATCGACTTCTTCGAAATCCACGAAGCCTTTGCGGGCACCGTCCTGAGTACGCTCGCCGCGTGGGAAGACGAGGACTTCGGCCGTACCCGGCTGGGACTGGATGGTGCCTTCGGCAAGATCGACCGCGCCAAGCTCAACGTCAACGGCTCGTCCCTCGCCGCCGGACATCCCTTTGCCGCCACCGGCGGACGGATCGTCGCCTCGCTGGCGAAGATGCTCCACGACAACGGCCCCGTGGACGGCCGTCCCGCGCGCGGACTCATCTCCGTCTGCGCAGCCGGAGGGCAGGGCGTCGTCGCGATCCTTGAGGCCTACTCCGCTCCGGAAGGGCGGTAGCCGGCATGACGGACAAATACACACAGTTTGTCAGCCACGGGATTGGCAAGGACCTGGCAAAAAAGCTCGGCCTGCCCCAACCTGCCGTGCTCCGGAGGTACAAAGCGGGAGAACCGCTGGTTCCGGGTCCGGTCCTTGTGCTCGGGAGTGGCAACGGCCGGGCCGCCGGCTCCGACGACTTGGCTGCCGCCCTCGTGGGCTGGGGCCTCGACGTCCGGCGTTCTGCATTGCCCAAGGAAAAGCTGGGGGCGATCATCCTGGTACTTGACGCCGTCGAGCACCCGGAAGAGCTTGCCGGACCCGTTCTCACCGCGGCCCCATCGCTCCGCGATTTGGCCCCCGGCGCCCGGGTCGTCACGATCTCCCGCACCTCCGCCTCTGCCGCCAACCCGGCGGTTGCCGCCGGTCGTCAAGGCGTCGACGGGCTGCTGCGTTCCCTCGCCAAGGAACTCCGGGCAGGTGCCACGGCCAATGGCATTCTCCTGGGGGACAGTGCCGGCACCACGAGCCCCAGCACGCTGGGTGCGCTGCGCTTCTTCCTGTCCGGCCGGTCCGCGTTCGTGGACGGCCAGTTCCTGACCGTCACCTCAGGCGCCGGCGAGCTTTCCTCCGATGCCGACAAGCCCCTGGCCGGGAAGGTAGCCGTCGTCACGGGAGCCGCACGCGGAATCGGCGCGGCGATCGCGCGGACCCTGCACCGGGACGGCGCCCGGCTGGTGGTGGTGGATATTCCCGCTGCGGGCGACCACCTCGCCGCCGTCGCCAACGAGGTCCATGGCACTGCCCTGCAATTGGACATCACGGCCGAGGACGCCGGGAGTCGGATCATCGAGCACGCAGTGGAACGCCACGGCGGCCTCGACATCGTCATCCACAATGCCGGCATTACCCGGGACAAGCTCCTGGCCAACATGGATGAGGGCCGCTGGAATTCCGTCATCGGCGTGAACATCGCCTCGCAGTTGAGAATCAACGAGGCACTCCTGGGCTCTGACCAGCTCCACAAAACCCCGCGGATCGTGTCCGTCGCCTCCACCAGCGGTATCGCCGGCAACCGCGGGCAGACCAACTACGCCGCTTCCAAAGGGGGAGTGATCGGCATGGTCAGGGCCACGGCGCCCTTGCTGGCAAAACGCGGCGGCTCCATCAACGCCGTCGCGCCCGGCTTCATCGAGACCGACATGACCGCCCGGATCCCCTTCGCCACCCGGGAAGTGGCCCGCAGGCTGAATTCGCTGCAGCAGGGCGGCCTGCCCGGGGACGTGGCAGAGGCAATTGCGTTCCTGGCATCGGACGCGGCCGCTGGAATCACGGGAGAAGTGCTCAGGGTCTGCGGACAGAACCTGGTGGGTGCATGAGCACGGAACAACCGCTCATCCTGGGGGAGCTGCCGTCCCTCTCGAAGCTGTACGTGAACGCGGCGGCGACGGCGGCACGGCGGAGGGTGCTGGGATTCCAGACAGCCACCGCGCTGCCCCACGGGAGCCACGAGGTCCGCGGGGTGCGGGCCGACGTCGCGAACCTCACCGCGTACCAGCACCTGATCGGCGAGACTGCGAGTGACGCCCTGCCGGCCGGCTTCATCCATGCCCTCGCGTTCCCGGTTGCCATGAGCGTACTGAACCGCGACGACTTCCCGCTTCCCCTGCTGGGGATGATCCATCTGAAGAACCACGTGGAGCAATTGCGGGCAGTCCAGTTCAGTGAGCCGCTCGACGTCCGGTCCTGGGCCGAGGACATGCGCGGCCACAGGGCGGGAACCCAGCTGGACGTCGTCGCCGAAGTCCGGTCAAGCAACGACGGGGCCTTGCTCTGGCGGGGCGTGTCGACGTATTTGGCCAAGGGGGTCTTCCTTCCGGGAGTCGATAAGGCCGGCACGGCCGCCGCTCCGGCTGACTTCACGGCACCCGCACCAACAGCCGTCTGGCAGCTCGGCGTGGATACCGGCCGCCTTTACGCCGCCGTATCCGGAGACTTCAATCCGATCCATTTGAGCCTCCTCTCAGCCAAGGCGCTGGGCCTGCCGCGGTCAATCGCGCACGGCATGTACCTTGCATCCCGGGCCCTGGCCGACGTTGGCTCGGTGAAGTCGGAAGCGTTCCGATGGGACGTGAATTTCGAGGCACCGGTGTTCCTCCCCGCGCGGGTGGCCCTGGAAATCGGCACCATCCACTCCGCGTCGGGGTCGTGGGAGCGTTCGGATTACGTCGCCTGGAACCCACGGAGCGGCAGGAGGCACTTCAGCGGATCCGTGACGGCGCTGTAGGGCTCCCGTTTCGGGGTTCAAGGTTCAAGGTTCAAGGTTCAGGAACGGCTTCGACGACGGCGGTCACCCACGTGGGCGACCGCCGTCGCCGTCCCTCGCGGAGCCAGATTCGGAGCCAGATTCACTGCCGTGGGTGAATTGCGGGAAATGCAATTCAGTAAATGTGATGAACGCCGCAAATCGCCCGAAAAGGCAAATTCAGGTTAAACAAACAAGGCCTGGAATTATCATAATTCCAGGCCTTGCAATTGTGCGCGGAGGGGGACTTGAACCCCCACCCCCTTTCGAGGACTAGCACCTCAAGCTAGCGCGTCTGCCATTCCGCCACCCGCGCAGGTGGTGTTCGGAGCCTTCGTTCTGCGCCTCTCGGCGCTTCTCTTTCCTCCGAAGCAGCGAGAAAAACTCTAACACGGTTCCGGGGAAATAAAAAAACCGGAGCTGGAGGGGGGCCTGCCAACCGCAATTGGACCCTGCCATTCCGCGCCAAAACGCAGGAAAGCGCGCGGCCAAACGAGCCTGCGGTGGGTAGGCTGAGGGAAGCGCGCGGGAGCGTCCGCACCATCTGCCTACCCGCCGGAGTCCGTCCATCCCAGCCAGCAAGGAGAGTTCCATGACTGATATCCGACCCGAGGACGAAGTAGTCCGGATCTGCCAGGAACTCATCCGCATAGACACCTCGAACTTCGGTGACGATTCCGGTCCCGGGGAACGTGTCGCAGCGGAATACACCGCGGCGCTTATTAATGAAGTGGGATTGGACGCTGAAATCTTTGAGTCGGCTCCGGGCCGGGCCAATGTCATCACCCGGCTGCCGGGGAGGACCCCTCGGCCGGCGCCCTCGTGGTGCACGGCCACCTCGACGTCGTCCCGGCGCTCAAGGACCAGTGGTCCGTGGATCCCTTCAGCGGCGAACTCAAGGATGGACTCATCTGGGGACGCGGCGCCGTGGACATGAAGGACATGGACGCCATGATTCTCTCGGTCATGCGCGACTTCGCCCGCACGGGACGCAAGCCCAAGCGGGACATCATCTTCGCGTTCTTCGCTGACGAGGAAGCCGGAGGCAACCACGGCGCGCGCTACGCCGTCGAGCACCGCAGGGAACTCTTCGACGGCGCTACGGAAGCGATCTCCGAAGTAGGCGGCTTCTCGGCCACCATCGGAGGCCAGCGCACGTACTTGCTGCAGACCGCGGAGAAGGGCCTTTCCTGGCTGCGCCTCGTCGCCCACGGCCGTGCCGGGCACGGTTCGCAAATCAACACGGACAACGCGATCACCCGCCTGGCCGGGGCTGTCACCAGAATCGGCGAGTATCGATGGCCGATCGAGCTGACCCCCACCACCCGGCAGTTCCTCGATGGCGTCACGGAACTGACCGGCGTCGAGTTCGATCCGGACAACCCCGAGACCCTCCTGAAGGAACTCGGCACCGTAGCGCGTTTCGTGGGGGCTACCCTCCAAAACACCTCGAACCCCACGCTGCTGAGCTCCGGATACAAGCACAACGTCATCCCCGAATCGGCGGAAGCCCTGGTGGATTGCCGCACGCTGCCGGGCCAGCAGGAATTGGTCTTCGAAACCGTCAAAAAACTTGCCGGAGACGGCGTGGACGTCAGCTACGTCAACAAGGACGTGTCCCTGGAAGTGCCGTTTGCCGGCAATCTGGTAGACGCCATGATCGATGCCTTGCACTCGGAAGACCCCGGGGCGAAGGTGCTGCCCTACACCTTGTCCGGCGGCACTGACAACAAGTCGCTCAGCAAGATCGGCATCACAGGCTACGGCTTTGCGCCCCTGATGCTCCCCGAGGAACTCGACTTCACGGGGATGTTCCATGGCGTTGACGAACGCGTTCCGGCGGATTCGCTCAAGTTCGGATCCAGGGTGCTCAACACCCTGCTCAGCAACTACTAGGGAGAACGCCTTGATTCCTGGGGAGATCCTGCCGGACGAGCTGCTCGACCGCATCCGGGGCCGCGCAGCGGGCTACGACCAGAACAACTCCTTCTTCCACGAGGACCTTGAGGAGCTCGCTGCGGCGGGTTACCTGAAGATCTTTGTCCCCGGGTCCGACGGCGGACTGGGGCTCGGGCTCGAAGCCGCGGCGGCGCTTCAGCGCCGGCTGGCCACGGCTGCCCCGGCCACCGCGTTGGCCGTCAACATGCACCTTGTCTGGACCGGCGTCGCGCACGTCCTGGCGGCCCGCGGCGACGACTCCCTTGACTTTGTCCTCAAAGAGTCCGGACAGGGCGAAGTCTTTGCCTTCGGGATTTCCGAGCCGGGTAATGACTCCATGCTCTTTGATTCAGGGACCACAGCGGAACCGCAGCGTGACGGCGGGTACAGCTTCACCGGGCGGAAGATCTTCACGAGCCTGTCGCCGGCATGGACCCGCCTCGGCATCTTCGGCAAGGACAGCGGCGCACGGGACGGGAGCGGGGAACTGGTTTTCGGCTTCCTCCAACGCGATGCGCCAGGCCACGAGACACTGAATGACTGGGACACCCTGGGCATGCGGGGCAGCCAATCGAACACCACGCTCCTCCACGGCGCCATGGTGCCGCCGGAACGGATCTTCCGGAAACTGCCAGTGGGACCCAACCAGGATCCGTTGATCTTCGCGATCTTCGCGTGCTTCGAAACGCTGCTTGCCGCGGTCTACACGGGCATCGGCGAGCGGGCCTTCACCCTGGCGGTCGAGGCCGCCAAGCGCCGGACCTCGGCCAAATACGGCGGTCGGAGCCTCTCGCAGGACCCGGACATCCGCTGGAAGATCGCCGACGCCGCCATGGCAATGGATTCCATCCAGCCCCAGTTGGCGTCTGTTGCCCGTGACGTGGATGCCCTGGTCGATCACGGGGCGCAGTGGTTTCCCAAGTTCGTGGGGCTCAAGGTGCGGGCCACCGAGAACGCCCGGACCATGGTGGATGTGGCGATCCGGGTTTCCGGAGGCTCAAGCTACTTCCGGGGTTCCGAACTCGAGCGGCTGTATCGCGATGTGCTGGCCGGGATCTTCCATCCCTCCAATGACGAATCAGCGCACACCACGGTAGCCAACGCGTGGCTTGGCCCGCTCGAAAGCTGAAACGCCCGAAAGCTGGAGCGGGGAACCCGAAAACTCGGCCGTGCTGCTACACAGTGCGCTGTACGTTGAGTACTCTGCGGCGCAGCCAGAACCGGCGACCGCCGCCGATATAGAGGATGCTCCGCTCCAGTTCCCACTTGCCATATTCGGAGTGTTCCACGAGCCGACGCCGCGCCTCGGGCAAGGAATCGTCAGGGCTGACAGTCAGTACGAGATACTCGTACTGCCTTGCGTAGTCCCGCTGACGCTCCACTGAACTGCTCAGAAATTGTTCTCTCATCCCTCTCCATTTTCGTCTTTTTCGGGCTAACGTGAAGTCATGAGCATCGATCCGCGTGTCGCGCTTCAGTCATTGACAGCCGCCTTAGAAGAGCACCTGATTGCCGCTTCCGCCCGCCGGGGCGAAGGAGATCCCGCTGTGGAGGCAGCGTTTTTCGCCGTCGCAGATGCCTTTGAGGTATATGAGGACTCACTATACGAGGCCTACTCGGAAGTCACACCACTTCAGGTGTTCGACGACGATGAAGAAGATGACGACGAGGACAACAATGAACTCCTCGATGAAGACGAGCTGGAGATCCTTGACCAGTGATGCTGCGGTTTCAGCCGGGTCAGATCGCTGAAACGTCTTCCAGTGCCCGCGAAATTTCAGCGGGAAGAGGCGCCAGCTGCGCATCGAGCAACTCCTTGAGCTGGACCGCATTGCGCGCGCCCACTATGGCCGTGGATACGCCCGGGCGGGAGAGCAACCAGCTCAGCGAAACGTCGACGGCGGAGCGTCCCAATCCACGCGCGGCCATTGCCGCTGCTTCGACGATCCGAGCACCCCTCGCGTCGAGGTACTTTTCGACGTAGCCGCTGAGACGGCCCTCAGCGGCTCGTGATTCAGAAGGAATCTGTCCACGGTATTTGCCGCTGAGCACCCCGCGGCCGAGGGGCGCCCACGCCATGAGGCCAAGGCCGGCGTCCTCGACCGCGGGCACGAGTTCGTCTTCGGGCTTCCTGTGCAGGAGCGAGTATTCGGATTGGTTGGCCACCACCGTGAACCCCGCGATGGCCGCAGCCTTGGCGGTCTGCCAGCCGTTGTAGTTGGAGATGCCGACGTACCGCGCGCGTCCCGAGCGCAGCGCAAGGTCAAGTGCGGAAAGCGTTTCGTCCAGCGGAACGTTGCCGTCCCAGGCGTGCGCGAACCAGATGTCCACGTAGTCGGTGCCCAAGCGGGCAAGGCTGGCGTCCAGTGCGGACAGCATGGAACCGCGGGAGGCATCGACACTGCGCCGGCCGTCCGACGTCGAAACGCCCGCTTTCGTGGAGAGGACAACCTCCGAACGCGCCACAACGTCCCCCAGCATGGAGCCCAGGAGGGCCTCGGCTTGCCCACCTGCGTAAGAGGCCGCGGTATCGATCATGGTGCCGCCCGCTGCGATGAACGTATGGAGCAGCTCCCGTGCATCCTGTTCGTCCGTTTCTTCCGCCCAGGACATGGTGCCCAGGGAAAGGGTGGACACCCGAAACCCACTGTTGCCGACGTAACGCTGCTGCATAGCTGATAGCTTACGGGGAGATCGGGTAGATCATGACGTAGGGTCTATTCACGTGAACTGGATAGAAGCAGCCTTCCTTGGCCTCGTGCAGGGCCTGACAGAATTCCTTCCGATTTCTTCAAGCGCACACCTGCGAATTGTCGGCTCGTTCCTGCCCAATGCGGCGGATCCCGGAGCTGCTTTCACGGCCATTACCCAGCTGGGCACCGAGACGGCCGTGATCGTCTTCTTTTGGCACGACATCGTCAGGATTGTGCGCGCTTGGTTCGGATCGCTGCGCGGCAAGGTCTCCAGGGACGATCCCGACGCCCGGATGGGGTGGTTGGTCATCCTCGGCAGCCTGCCTATCATCGTGCTCGGCCTGCTCTTCCAGAACCAGATCGAATCCGTGCTGCGCAGCCTGTGGATCGTCGCCACGATGCTCATCGTCTTCGGCATGATCCTCGCGGTAGCGGACGCTGTCGGCCGGCAGGAACGCGAGCTGAGCCAATTGACCTTCAAGCACGGCATCCTTTACGGGCTGGCCCAGGCCATGGCGCTCATCCCGGGCGTCTCCCGCTCCGGTGGAACCATCACCGCCGGCCTCTTGATGGGGTACACACGTGAAGCGGCCGCACGGTATTCGTTCCTGCTCGCCATACCCGCTGTCTTCGGCAGCGGCCTGTACCAGCTGTACAAGGTGGTGTCGAAGGAAGGAATCACCGGACCCTTCGGCCTTCCGGAAACAGCCCTGGCCACGGTCATCGCCTTCGTTGTGGGCTTCATCATCATCGGCTGGTTCCTCAAATTCATTTCCACCCACAGCTACCGTGTCTTCGTGTGGTACCGCATTCTCCTTGGACTCGCCCTCTATGTACTGCTCGGTTTCAATGTCATCAGCGCCTAGCACTATGGTTGAGGCTGTGAAATCGTGGATCTCCCGCCCTGTGCCTGAACTACCCGGCAGCATGCCCCCGTTGAGGCTTTTCGATACCGCCCTCAGGGCCCTCGTGGAGGTCGAGCCACGCGCGGAGCAATCCATGTACGTCTGCGGCATCACGCCCTACGACGCCACCCACATGGGCCACGCGGCCAGCTACGTCGCCTTCGACCTGCTCAACCGGGCATGGCGGGACAGCGGCCAGCGGGTTGCCTACGTCCAGAACGTCACCGACGTCGACGACCCCCTCCTGGAGCGCGCCACCGCCACCAGCGTTGACTGGCGGGAGCTGGCGGCGAGCCAGATTGAGCTTTTCCAGACCGACATGGACGCCCTCAATGTGCTGGCTCCGAATTACTACATCGGGGCCGTCGAGGCGATCCCGATGATTGTCCCGGCTATCGAGAAATTGATTGCGGACGAGCTCGCCTACCGCGTGCACGGCACCGGCGGCGAACCCGACGGCGACGTCTATTACGACGTCGAGGCAGCCGGCAAGGCTTCGGATAGCCCGGACGCGTGGACCCTCGGTGACATCTCGGGACTCGGCGAAGTGGAAATGCTGGAGCTTTTCGCAGAACGCGGCGGCGATCCCGGCCGGTCCGGCAAACGGAATCCCCTTGATCCTTTGCTTTGGCGCGTTGCCCGCGACGGCGAGCCGAGCTGGCCCGGCGCAAGCCTCGGTGACGGACGTCCCGGCTGGCATATTGAATGTACGGTCATCGCCCAGAAGTACCTGCCGGCTCCCTTCACTGTGCAGGGCGGCGGATCGGACCTCGTGTTCCCGCACCACGAAATGGGCGCTGGACACGCGTATTCGCTGAGCGGCGTTCCCTTGGCGCGCCACTATGCCCACGCTGGAATGGTGGGCCTGGACGGCGAAAAGATGAGCAAGTCCAAGGGAAACCTGGTCCTTGTGTCCAAGCTCCGGGCCGCGGGCGAAGAGCCTGCCGCAATCCGCCTGGCGATCCTGGCCAACCACTACCGTTCGGATTGGTCCTGGACCGATGAAGGCTTCGCCCAGGCCAAGGAACGCCTCAACATGTGGCGGGCTGCCCGGGACGTTGCCCCCGAGGGGTCAGCGGCGGAGCTGCTGACGCGGATGCGCGCCGAGCTGGCCAACGACCTCAATGCTCCCGGCGCGGTCGCCGCCGTCGATGCCTGGGCTGCGGCGGCCCTCAGCAGCGCGTCCGACGCCAATCCCGGCGCGCTTGATTCCGCCCTGGTGAGCGACGCGATCAACGGATTGCTCGGCGTCGAGCTCTAACGGAACTGCGGGAGCGGAAGCAGAGCTTCGGGAACTGAAGCCGAGGCTGGCTGAAGCGGACAAGCCCTGACGGCAAGACTGTCAGGGCTTGTCCTTGCCCCTGCGCTTGAGGTAACGCTCGAATTCGCGCGCGATGGATTCGCCACTGGCCTCCGGTAGGTCAGCCGTGTCCTTGGCCTCTTCGAGCTGCCGCACGTAGGCCGCGATTTCCGGGTCTTCAGTGGCCAGTTCGTCCACACCGCGCTCCCAAGCCTCGGATTCCTCGTTGAGGGCGTGGGTTTCCAAGGGCACCTGGAGGAGATCTTCGATCCTGTTCAAGATGGCCAGTTGTGCCTTGGGGGAGGGGGGCTGTGCGACATAGTGCGGCACGGCCGCCCACAGCGACACCGTAGGCAGGCCCGCGAGCAGCGCGAATTCCGCCAATACCCCCACAATGCCTACCGGCCCCTCGTACTGCGAAGCCTCCAGGTTCAAGCGCTGCCGCAATCCGCCGTCGTCCGAGGTGGTGCTCACGGGGATCGGGCGGCTGTGCGGGACATCGGCCAGAAGGGCGCCGATCAGGACAACGTAGTCGACTTTGAGCGTTTCGGCATGGACCAGAAGCTCGGCCGTGTAGGCGCGCCAGCGATAGGAAGGCTCGGTGCCGAGCACGAACACCACATCGACGTTGCTGTCCGGGACGCTGGCCTTGTACAGGCGTGTTGAAGGCCATTTCACCTTGCGCGTTCCGGCTGCCGTGCGTCGAACGGTCGGCCTGGTGAACTGGAAGTCGTAATAGTCGTCGGCATCAACGGATGCCACTTTCTTTCCTTGCCACAACTTGTTCAAGTAGTGCAGGGAATCACTGGCCGCCTCGCCGGCGTCGTTCCAACCCTCGAAAGCCGCCAGCATCACGGTGATGCGCTGGCCTTCGGCTACAGGCTGGAGAAGGCGCTCAGGCTCCGGGGAAGTGGCCTGTCCGTCAGAGGCTCCGTCCAAACTGTTCATTCACTCACCCTACGTCCAACACCGCCACCGATGCATGGCGTTAGGGACCGGCGTGGCCATACTTCGCCCCGGGCGTAGAGCGGCAATTGCCCCGCCTCGTTCCACGTAGACTTTAGGCATGCTTGCTTCAGCCACCCAGCCCCTGCTCAAAGCCGCGCTATGGGACATGGATGGCACCCTGGTGGACACCGAGCCATACTGGATTGCTGCGGAGCGCACCCTCGTAGAGTCCCACGGCGGCGCCTGGGGCCACGAACAAGCCATGCAGCTCGTAGGGCAGTCGCTGATGCACTCGGCCGGCATTCTCCAAAGGGCTGGAGTGAACCTGGAAAAGCGCGAGATCGTTGACTCCTTGAGCGCCCAGGTCATCGACCGTCTTCGCGTCGAGGTGCCGTGGCGGCCCGGAGCCAGGGAATTGCTTGACGAGCTGTACCAATCGGGCGTCCGTTGTGCCCTCGTGACGATGTCCGAAGGCCCCATGGCGCGGGAAGTCGTGGCCAACCTTCCCAGGCCCTACTTCGAGTTCCTCATCACGGGGGACACCGTCAGCCAAGGAAAGCCCCACCCGGAGGCTTACCTCGCCGCCGTCGAGCGGCTCCGGGACAGCGACCCCGGGCTGACCGTGGATCATTGCGTCGCACTCGAGGATTCCGTCCCGGGAGTTGCGTCCGCGATCGCCTCCGGCGTGGTCACGGTCGGAATTCCGCACCAGATGCCACTGCCCGAGGACCCCCGCCGGGCAACTTGGGACACCCTTCACGGACGGAAGGTCGCCGACCTCGAAGCACTTGTTGCCGCCCGGGCATCCGCCAATGTGCCGGCCGGAGCTTTCCTTGGACAGGCAAATTAAGTGAGCACTCCCGGAAACCGTGGCCATAGCACCCGTAGCGCTAAAAAGGACGGGATTCCACTCGGTCGCATCGCGGGAATCCCGGTGTACCTTGCCTACTCGTGGTTCATCATCGCGGCGTTCACGGTCATCGTCTATGGACCAGCACTGCTGATCCGGAACCACTCCTTGGGGATCGGCGCCTACTTGGTTGCCTTTGGCTATGCGGTGCTCCTGGCCCTTTCCGTGCTCGTCCATGAACTCGCCCATGCCTTGAGCGCCAAGGCCTTCAAATGGCCCACGGAGAAAATCGTTTTGAATCTCTGGGGCGGGCACACCCAGTTCGAGAGCTTCATCGCGTCCCCCGGCCGCTCGGTGGTTGTTGCTTTGGCAGGACCCGCAGCCAACTTTGTCCTCGCGGGCGGTGCCTGGCTGTTGCTGCAGGCCGGTGTCTTCACCGGGGTAGGGGACACCCTGACGAACATCCTCATGTGGGCTAATCTGCTGATCGGCATCTTCAATGTGCTCCCGGGCTTGCCCCTTGACGGGGGCCGCTTGGTGGAGTCCGCGGTATGGAAAGTGACGGGCAGCCAGGAAAAAGGGACGGTGGCGGCTGGCTGGGCCGGACGGGTCATCGTGATCGTCTTGGTTGTTTGGTTCGTCGTCCTGCCCTTGCTGAGCGGCAGCGCGCCGGATCTCAGCCTGATGCTCATCACCTTCCTTGTCTGCAGCTTCCTCTGGATGGGCGCCTCGGGTGCGATCAAGCAGGCCACGCTCCGCGGCCGCCTCCCCTCGGTGAGCGCCGCCGCCTTGGCCGAACCCGCCGTCGGAATTCCGAACTCGGCCACCGTCGCCGACGTGCTGCGCGTGGCACCCTACGGTACGCCCGCCGTCGTGATCTGCGGACCGGATGGGCGGCCGCAGGGTCTTGTCGATCCGGCTGCCGCCGCAGCCGTGCCGCCCTCCGAGGTATTCACAACCGTGGTGACGGCGGTTTCGACCCCGCTCGCCGACGGCGCGTATGTCCCGCGGACGTCCAGCGGCCAGGAACTGATCCAGTATTTGGCGCAGCTCAGCGGCGTCGAATACGCCGTCGTGGATGAAGCCGGCACAGTCATCGGCCTGCTGCGGCAGCAGGCCGTAGTGACAGCCATTACAGGTAAAGTAGCCCGACGGAGCGGACGCCCGTAGGACCTTCCCGGTAGAGTTACCTGCCGGCCGTGAAATAACCCGGCCGGCAGTGCGCATCACTAAGCAGTAACTGTGGCAACAAATGACGGCCCAGCCGTACAGGAGCGAGGAACACCCATGAGCAGCGAAACCGCCGCCAACTACACGGCCACCGGCGCCGCCAACACCGCCATTCAGCCGACTGGTGCGGCACGGCGCCGAGGGCCGTTCCGTGTGGGCGAGCGGGTTCAACTCACGGACGAACGCGGCCGGATGAACACCATCACTTTGGAGGAAGGCGGCGCCTTCCACACGCACCGGGGCTTCCTGAACCACGACGAAATCATTGGCCAGGTTGACGGTTCCGTGGTGGCCAACAACATCGGCCAGCAGTACCAGACGCTCCGACCGCTGCTCTCTGACTTCGTGTTGTCCATGCCCCGCGGTGCCGCAGTGGTGTACCCCAAGGATGCCGGCCAGATCGTGACCATGGCCGATATCTTCCCGGGTGCGCGGGTTGTGGAAGCCGGCGTTGGTTCCGGCGCCCTTTCGATCTCCCTGCTTCGTGCAGTCGGCGACAACGGTTACCTGCACTCTTTCGAGCGTCGCGAAGAATTCGCCGACATCGCCCGCGGCAACGTGGAAACCATTTTCGGCGGTCCGCATCCGGCCTGGAAGATCTCACTCGGCGACTTCCAGGAGGAAGTTGTCCGCAGCGAGGAGCCCGGATCCGTGGACCGCGTGGTGCTGGACATGCTCGCTCCCTGGGAATGCATCGACGCCGTAGCCACCGTTTTGGCCCCCGGTGGCGTATGGATCAACTATGTGGCCACCGTGACCCAGCTCTCCCGTACCGCAGAGGCCATCCGCGCCGACGGCCGTTTCACGGAACCGGACGCGTGGGAATCCATGGTCCGCGGCTGGCACCTTGAGGGCCTCGCCGTCCGTCCCGACCACCGCATGGTGGCCCACACCGGATTCCTCTTGGTGACCCGTCGCCTCGCAGACGGCGTGACCGGGATTTCCGTCAAACGGCGTCCGTCCAAGACCGAGTTCAGCGAGGAAGACCTGAATGCCTGGACACCGGGAGCCGTAGGAGAGCGTGCGGTTTCGGACAAGAAACTGCGGCGGGCCGCACGGGATGCGATTGCCGGCACCAACGTCAAGGACGACCCCACACCCGCTCCCTGAGGAAAGATCACAAACTGGTCCGCATTCCGGATGTCACAGGTTTCCCGACGCTTTTGAGGGCTAAGGTCTATTTATAGAAAGCGGGAAGGAGCTGATGCTTCGTGGATACGTCGAACAATGACTTCGGGCGAACGACGCCGGAGGAGCCATCGAACAAGGCTGTGGCTGAGGGGAAAGCGGGACACGGGGGTGGGGCAATCCAACCGGTGGACGAGTCCGGGGAACTCACTGTCGCGGAACGCCAGATAAACATCCTTCGAGACAAACTGCGCCACATCGACCGTCAGCTTGCCGCCGCGACCCAGAACAACACCAAGCTCGTGACCATGCTGGAAACGGCGAAGGCCGAAATCCTGCGGCTCAAAGGCGCCCTCGAGCAGGACGGCCAACCGCCGTACAGCTTCGGGACCATCTTGCAGATCAATCCGAGGCGCCAGCCAACGGCAGGCAGCACCGGGCAGGCGGCCACCGAGGAATCGGTCGACATCTTCAATGCCGGCCGCAAGATGCGCGTGGGCGTCAGCCCGCTCGTGAACATCAGCCAGCTGGCCGTTGGACAGGAAGTCCTCCTCAATGAGGCCCTGCTCGTGGTGACAGGCCTGGGCTATGAACGGGCAGGCGAACTCGTCACCCTCAAGGAAATGCTTGGCACGGACCGTGCCCTGGTAGTGGGCAGGGCCGATGAAGAGCGGGTAGTCAGGCTTTCAGGCGCATTGCAGAAGGTGCACTTGCGCGTCGGTGATGCTTTGTCGCTGGATTCCCGCACCGGCTACGCCTTGGAGAAGGTGCCCCGGGCTGAGGTCGAAAACCTTGTCCTCGAGGAAGTGCCTGACATTACCTACGAGGACATCGGCGGCTTGGGCCCGCAAATCGAACAGATCCGCGACGCCGTGGAACTCCCGTTCCTGCACCCGGACCTGTACCGCGAACACGGGCTCAAAGCGCCCAAGGGCATCCTGCTTTACGGCCCTCCGGGTTGCGGCAAGACGCTGATCGCGAAGGCCGTTGCCAACTCGCTCGCCGCCCGTGCCTCCGAACGGGCCGGAAACGTGGACCTGAAGAGCTACTTCCTGAATATCAAGGGACCTGAACTCCTTGACAAGTACGTGGGCGAAACAGAGCGGCATATCCGCCTGATTTTTGCGCGCGCCCGGGAGAAGGCTTCGGATGGCAGCCCCGTGGTGGTGTTCTTCGACGAGATGGACTCGCTGTTCCGCACCCGCGGCACCGGGGTGTCCTCCGACGTCGAAACAACCATCGTCCCGCAGCTCCTGAGCGAGATTGACGGCGTCGAACGGCTGGACAATGTCATCGTGATCGGCGCTTCGAACCGTGAAGACATGATCGATCCGGCTATTCTTCGTCCCGGCCGGCTTGATGTGAAGGTCAAGATCCAGCGGCCCGACGCCGAAGCGGCCGCCGACATTTTCGCCAAGTACATCACCACCGACCTTCCGTTCCACGCGACGGATCTGGCAGAGCACGGCGGCGACGTCCAGGCCACAGTTGACGCCATCATCCAGCGCACCGTGGAAGCCATGTATTCGACGGAGAAATCCAACGAGTATCTCGAAGTCACCTACGCCAATGGCGATACCGAGATGCTCTACTTCAAGGACTTCAATTCCGGCGCGGTTGTCCAGAACGTCGTGGACCGGGCCAAGAAGTACGCCATCAAGGACCTCCTGCTGACCCAGCAGAAAGGCCTGCGGATCGACCACTTCCTGCGCGCCGTCGTCGACGAATTCCGCGAACACGAGGACATGCCCAACACCACCAACCCGGATGACTGGGCACGCATCTCAGGCAAGAAGGGCGAACGCATCACCTACATCCGCACAATCGTCCAGGGCAAGGCCGGCCAGGAGCCCGGGAAGTCGATCGAAACGACTCCAAACACCGGCCAGTACCTGTGACGGCCCGGCCGGAAGGCCTGCCTTCGGACAAGCTTCCCGTTGGCGGGGCCATGCGGGTCATGGGTTCGGAAACTGAATACGGTATCCACGCGCCCTCCGCGCCAGGAGCGAACGCCACGATGATGTCCGCGCGGATCATCCAGGCCTACGCCAACCTGACCCGACAGCGGGCCGCCGGGGGCGCTGAAACCCGCTGGGACTACACGGACGAAGAACCCCTGCATGATGCACGCGGTTGGACAGTTGAGCGCAGTGCAGCTGATCCCAGCCAGCTGACCGACCGGCCTCCCGTGCTCGACGCCGAGGCCGTCGCGTTGGCGTACGGGCGGCAGGAGCTGGAAGCCGACGGCGGCGACGAGTCAGGATCGTTGCTGATGAACATGGTCCTCGGCAACGGGGCCCGCCTGTACGTGGACCATGCCCATCCGGAATATTCCAGTCCCGAGGTCACGAACCCCCGTGACATCGTCGCGTGGGACGCGGCCGGCGACCTCGTCGCCCTGGCCACGGTTCGGAAGGTCGCCGCCGATCCTGATCTGCCGGCCATCAATCTGTACAAGAACAACACCGACAACAAATCTGTGTCCTACGGTTCCCACGAGAACTACCTCATGCCGCGCTCGGTGCCTTTCGGGGACATCGTCCGCGGCCTGACGCCGTTCTTCGTCACGCGCCAGGTCATCTGCGGTGCCGGGCGGCTCGGCAAGGGCCAGGACGGTTCAACGTCCGGATTCCAGATCAGTCAGCGTGCGGATTTCTTCGAAGCCGAGGTAGGGCTGGAAACCACTATCAGGCGTCCGATCATCAATACCCGGGATGAACCGCATGCCACCGCGGACAAATACCGGCGCCTGCATGTCATCATCGGAGACGCCAACCTGAGCCAGGTGTCGAACTACTTGAAGTTCGGCACCACGGCATTGGTCCTGAGCCTCATCGAAGCCGGCCAGGCTCCGAAGATCGAAGTACATGAGCCCGTGGCGGGCCTGCAGGCAATCAGCCACGACACCTCCCTGACTGCCACGCTCAGGCTTCTCGACGGACGGCGCGTCACAGCGCTGGATATCCAGTGGATGTACTACGAGGCGGCGGCCAAACTTGGCCAGGAAACCGGGGTCTCCGATTCCTTCAGTGGAGACGGCCACACCCGGGATGTCCTGGAACGGTGGGAATCGACGCTGGGGCTCTTGGGGAGCAACCCCGCTGGTGCCGCCTCCTCTGTCGAATGGCTGGCCAAAATGTCCCTGCTTGATGGCTACCGGAACCGTGACGGCCTGGAATGGAACGACGCCCGCCTGGGGCTTGTCGATTTGCAATGGTCCGATGTGAGGCCGGAAAAGGGCCTGTACTATCGAATGCTTTCCCGCGACCGCATGCAGACGATCGTCGACGACGCCACAATCAGCCGCGCTGTGGTCGAACCGCCGTCGGATACCCGCGCATATTTCCGTGGGAAGTGTGTTTCCAGCTTTGGCAAGGACGTGGTCGGCGCCAGCTGGGATTCGGTCATCTTCGACGTTCCGGGCATCGGGAAACTGCAGCGTGTGCCCACCCGGGAACCGCTCCGCGGCACGGAAGCACTCACGGGCCTGCTGTTTCGGAAACACGCCACAGCGGGCGCATTCCTCCGTGAATTGCTGGGCCTGGACCCGGCCCCGCCCGCCTGAACGGGCAGCTGACGAAAGGCTGCCAAACGTGCCCTTAAAAGCGCAGCGTCGCGGCCCGCCCCGTGGCAGTATGGCATTACAGGAAGTCCCCGTTGCCGGGGATGGACAGAATGGAGAAGGAAATGGCAGCTCAGGAGCAGCAGCAACCGCAGTCGCGGGACGTCGAGGCAGAGGCCGACGCCCCCGAGGCACCGCCCGCGGCGCCAGAGGCACAGGCCTCGGTCGCCACGCAGGGCGTGGACGATCTCCTGGACGAAATCGACGGCGTGCTCGAATCGAACGCCGAGGAGTTCGTCAGGGCATTTGTGCAAAAGGGCGGCCAGTAGCCAGCCGCCAGCTAAGCCAAGGGCCCGGCCGGCGCGAGGCCGCCGGGCATCGGATGTCAGAGTCGAAGGAGCGCAGCAATGCAGGATCCATCAGCCGGCCACCTGGCCACCCAAGCAACGTCTTCGTTCACAGAGCATCTGCAACGCTCCAGGCCTGAACTCCTTCCCTTTAGTCAAACGCTGCCCGCGGGACAGATTCCGCTGGTGCCCCATGCCACAACAATCGTCGCCCTCAGTTACCCCGGCGGCGTCCTGATGGCGGGGGATCGGCGTGCCACCATGGGCAACGTGATCGCCAGCAGGCACATCGAGAAGGTCTTCCCGGCCGACGAATACTCCGTCCTCGGAATTGCCGGAACAGCGGGCCTGGCCATCGACATCACGAGGTTGTTCCAGGTGGAACTGGAACACTACGAAAAGATCGAAGGCACGCTGCTGAGCTTGGACGGTAAAGCCAACCGGCTTGGGGCCATGATCCGGGGAAACCTGCCGATGGCCATGCAGGGTCTCGCGGTGATCCCGCTCTTCGCGGGCTTCGACCAGGCAACCGGCGTGGGACGGCTGTTTTCCTACGATGTGACAGGCGGACGGTACGAGGAATTTGAGCACCACTCTGTCGGCTCCGGTTCCGTCTTCGCACGCGGCGCCTTGAAGAAGCTGTGGCGGCCGAACCTCACCGAAGACGAGGCCGTCGCTGTCTCGGTTGAAGCCCTCTACGACGCCGCCGACGACGACTCCGCCACGGGCGGTCCGGACCCTGTCCGGCAGCTCTGGCCGGTGGTGTATACCGTCAACCGCGCCGGCGCCCGCCGGGTGTCGGAACGGGAGCTGGCGGCGATCGCAGGATCCATTGTTGAATCGCGCGCAGTTGCCGGACGGGAGGCCTGAGATGACCCAGCAGTTTTATGTTTCGCCCGAACAACTAATGAAGGACCGCGCGGATTTCGCGCGGAAGGGCATCGCCCGCGGCCGTTCCGTCGTCGTCATCAGTTGCGCTGACGGGATCGCGCTGGTCGCGGAAAACCCGTCACCGTCGCTCCACAAGATCGGTGAGATCTACGACAAGATCGCGTTCGCCGCTGTGGGGAAGTACAACGAGTTTGAGAGTCTTCGGCAAGCGGGTGTCCGCTACGCTGACGTCCGCGGCTATTCATACGATCGCGAGGACGTCACTGCCCGCGGGCTGGCCAGCGTCTACGCGCAGAGCCTTGGCGCCGTCTTCACCGCGGAACAAAAGCCGTTCGAAGTCGAGCTTGCAGTGGCCGAGGTCGGGCACACGCAGGCCGAGGACCATCTTTATCGGCTGACTTTCGACGGTTCGATTGCCGACGAGAATGGTTTTGTGGTGATGGGCGGATTGGCCGAGCAAGTAGCCGAGACCGTGGCCGGCGGTTGGAAGGCTGACCTCGACCTGGCCGGCGCACTGCGACTGGCCGTCAAGGCGCTGGCCACGGACAAGGAAGTGGACGCCCTGCCCGGAACCGCAGTCGAGGCCGCCGTGTTGGACCGAAGTCCGGAAAGCGGGCGCGGATCCCGGCGGGCTTTCCGGCGGCTCAGGGCAGAAGAAATCACGCAGCTGCTGGCAGGGGAGGCCTGAGATGGACAAAAGGATATTCGGGATCGAAACGGAGTTCGGTATTTCGTACTCGAGCCCCGACTCACGGCCCTTGGCTCCCGAGGAAGTCGCCAGGTACCTCTTCCGCAAAGTAGTGAGCTGGGGACGTTCCTCCAACGTCTTCCTGACGAATGGCTCCCGACTGTACCTGGATGTCGGCTCGCACCCGGAGTACGCCACCGCGGAATGCGACGACCTCGCGCAGCTGATCGCCCACGACCGGGCCGGGGAGCTCATTCTCGATGACCTCGTTGACGAAGCGCAGGCGCGGCTTGCGGCGGAGGGATTCAACGGAACGGTCTACCTGTTCAAGAACAACACCGATTCCGCCGGAAATTCCTACGGCAGCCACGAAAACTACCTGATTCCGCGGCGGGGTGAGTTCTCGCGGCTCGCTGAGATCCTCATTCCCTTCCTCGTCACGCGGCAGCTGATCGCTGGTGCGGGCAAGGTCCTGAAGACACCCCATGGGGCCACGTTCGCGTTCTCCCAGCGTGCCGACCACATTTGGGAAGGCGTGTCTTCCGCGACGACGAGATCCCGCCCCATCATCAACACCCGTGATGAGCCGCACGCCGATGCCGAGTTCTTCCGCCGTCTGCACGTGATCGTCGGAGATTCCAACATGTCCGAGACCACCGCCCTGTTGAAGGTGGGAACGGTGGATCTGCTCCTGCGCATGATTGAGGCCGGAGTGATCATGCGGGACATGCGCATGGAGAACCCCATCCGCAGTATCCGTGAAATCTCCCACGATCTCAGCGGTAAAGCCTTGGTGCGCCTGGCCAACGGCAGGCAACTGACGGCCCTGGACATCCAGCGTGAGTACCTTGCAAAGGTCACCGCCTTTGTAGCATCGAACGGAGCTCACAATCCTCACGTACCGCTCATCCTGGATCTTTGGGAAAGGACCTTGGACGCTATCGACAGCGGCGACACCAGCGGAATAGACACGGAAGTGGACTGGGCCATCAAGAAGAAGCTGATGGATGGATACATGCGTCGCCACGGAATCGGCCTCGACTCCTCGCGGATCGCGCAACTGGACCTCACGTATCACGACATCTCGCGCAAGCGCGGGCTCTTCTTCCTGCTCCAGTCCCGCGGCGCGGCGCGGCGCCTCGTGGCCGACACCGACATCAAGGATGCCGTGGATGCGCCGCCGCAGACCACCCGGGCAAAACTCCGTGGCGACTTCGTCCGGCGTGCCCAGGAACTCGGCCGTGACTACACTGTGGATTGGGTCCATCTGAAGTTGAACGACCGCGCGCACCAGACGATCTTGTGCAAGGATCCCTTCCGCAGCGTCGACGAAAGAGTGGATGCCCTGCTGGACTCGATGAGCTGACTCCCAGCTTCACCGGTTACTCTGGAGGTTGGCCTTTTAGCAGGCCTCTACGCGCATGGCCCGGCCATGCCCTCCTTTTGCCCCGACGAAAGTTCAATTTGTGCGACGTCTACTAGCAATTCTTATCCCCGGCCTCTTGCTGATCACCGCCTGCGGCGGAAGTCCGGCACCAACAGCGACCCCGGAGCCCACCAGCCAGTCCGCCGGCGAAGTAGCCAAGCTGGATTCCCTCAAGGTCTCCGACAATGGAGACAAGAAGGCGCCCGGCTTGGAATTCAACAAGCCGCTGGACGTAACGCAGCCGACCATCAAAATGGTCAGCGACGGCACCGGCGACAAGGTGAAAGCCGGACAGGTGGCGCAGATCACCTACATTGCCGTCGACGGCAAGGACGGCAAGACCCTCGAAGACACATTCCCGACCGGGTCCCAGCCCGTCGAACTGAACGACCAGCTCAAGACCGGCAGTGCCGTGCTTTACAACGCGCTCGTCGGTGCGAAGGTGGGCGCTGACATCGCTTTCGCCGTCCCCGGAACTGCGGCGTCGGCTGAAGCAGCAGCAACGTCATCCCAGCTGGTCGTCTTCAAGATCACTGGCGTCAAGGACGCAGTCAAGCCCCTGGCCAAGCCCGAGGGCGATACTGTCACTCCGCCGGCCGGCCTCCCCACGGTCAAGGTGGATGACAAGGGAATTCCGCAGATTTCCGTTGACGGCGCGAAGGCCCCGCAGGCCCTCGTCTCCCAGGACCTCATCAAGGGCAAGGGCGCAGCCGTCAAGGAAACGGACACCCTGACGGTCAACTACGTCGGCGTCACCTTGGCTGATGGCAAGAAGTTCGACTCCAGCTACGACAAGGGCCAGACCGCCAGCTTCGCGCTCAACGGCGTTATCAAGGGCTGGACGCAAGGCCTTGCGGGCAAGACGGTCGGCTCCCGTGTCCTCCTGGTCATCCCCAAGAGCCTCGCATATGGCGACGCCGCCGCAGCCCAGGGCCAGCCCACGGGCGACCTCGTCTTCGTCGTGGACATCCTGGGCGCCCAGTAACCTTCCGCAAACTTCAATAACACCGTCCCTATCAAATTGAGGAGTACCCATGTCATTTGGTCAGCGTGATTACGACCGCACTAAGCCGGAGATCGACTTCCCGGAGGGCGACGTCCCCACGGAACTCGTTATCAAGGACATCGTCGTTGGTGACGGCGCCGAGGCCAAGGCCGGCGACACCGTCTCCACCCACTACGTTGGCGTTGCCTGGTCCACTGGCGAGGAATTCGACGCATCATGGGGCCGTGGCGCACCGCTGGACTTCCGCGTGGGCGTCGGCCAGGTCATCCAGGGCTGGGACCAGGGACTGCTTGGCATGAAGGTCGGCGGCCGCCGTCGCCTTGAAATCCCCTCTGAGCTTGCCTACGGCTCCCGTGGCGCGGGCGCGGCCATCAAGCCCAACGAAGCCCTCATCTTCGTGGTGGACCTCGTGGCAGTCCGCTAGGTTTCGCAGCATAGGAAGGCGCGCCTGCAGCCGGAGAAATCCGGCCGCAGACGCGCCTTCCGCCTTTACCTGAGGAATTTAGTAACGTAGCAAGCGTGTCCGCATCACGTACCGAACGACTCCTGAACCTGCTGATCGCCCTTCTGAACACGAAATACGGGCTGTCCCGTGCCGTTCTCAGGCAGAAGGTCTATCACGACGCCGGCGACAGCGACGTCGCGTTCGGACGCATGTTTGAACGAGACAAGTCAGAGCTGAAGCGGTTTGGCTTCGACATCGAAACGCTCCTTGACCACGGGTTCGGCTCGGACGATCCCGCTTCGACCCGCTACCGCATCGGCAAGGAATCCAATCGCCTGCCGTATGTGCACCTGACGCCGGCCGAGGGCACTGTCTTGCTCCTGGCTGCGCAGCTGTGGGAACGCGCGGCGCTCGGCTCGGCCGCTGCAAGCGCGCTACGGAAGCTGCAGGCTTCCGGCGACCTTGCCGACGTCGAACTCCCCGCCGGCGTCCAGCCGCGCATCAAGCCCGCCGGCCAGGCTTTTGACGACGTCATCGTTGCCATGAACGGCCAGCACCCCGTGAGTTTCGGCTACCGTGCCGCGAGCACCGGCAAAGACGAACGCCGAATGGTAGAGCCCTGGGGCCTCGGGAGCCGGTTCGGCCAGTGGTACTTGGTGGGCTTAGACCGGGGCCGGAACGCGAAACGCTTTTTCCGGCTGTCCCGGATGACGAGCGATGTTCATGTTGAGACCGGGTATCACTGCGAGATACCTCCGGGGTTTGATACCCGTGCCGAGCTGGACACCCTCAATGAACTTCCCCTCCAGGCGGCCCACCTCGACGTCGCCGAAGGCCGTTTGCTGGGTCTTCGCAAACGTGCGGTGAGTGTCACCGGGGCCACCGGCGCCGGCGGCTCCCAGGTAGGCAGGGACCGGCTCTCTGTGCCGTTCCGGGACAGTGAGCTGCTCGCCGAAGAACTGGCCTCCTATGGTCCCCACGTGCTCGTGGCCGGACCTCCCGAGCTGCGCGACGCCGTGATCCGCCGCCTTGAAGCTGCCGCTGCGTTCGCGTCGAGCCCCGCCGTCGAGGTCCGCTTTTCCGGCTCCGGACAAGCACCGCGGACACGCAAGCGGACCTCGGAAGACCAACTCAACCGCATGCTCCAACTGGTCCCGTTCCTTGTCCACAACCAGGGCCTGCCCATCCAGGAGGTGGCGGACCGGTTCGGGGTCACCCGTGAGGAACTCGTCGACGACTTGAAGATCCTGATTTGCTCCGGCCGCCCCGAAGGCTATCCGGATGACTTGTTCGATATCGATTGGGAAAACGAGCACGTCTACATCCGCGAGCACCTCGAACTCAACCGGCCCATCGGCTTCAGCGTTGATGAGGCTTGCGCCCTGCTGACTGGCTTGGCGACCCTGGGCGGACTTCCCGCCCAGGCCGGAATGTCGGAGGACGAGCAAAGCGGAGCCCTGGAGTCCGTGACCCTGAAGCTCACCGGCGCTGCGGGGGAGGCCGGCCGTTTGGCGGCGGCCGTCGCCGGCCCACCCGTGACCCCGGCCGACGCCGGGGCGTTCGACACCATCACGCGGGCGATCCAGTCGGGTCACCAATTGCGGCTTCGCTACCTGTCACGGCAGCGCGACTCAGTCTCCGAACGGGACGTCGACCCTTTCCGGCTCTATTCCTTGGACAACACCTGGTACTTCGAGGCGTACTGCCATAGCAAAGCCGGACTGCGGAACTTCCGCCTCGACCGCATCGAGGAGATCGCGCCCAACGGCCGACCGGTTTCCAAGAGTGCAGGCGCCGAGGAAGGCGTCCCGGTGAAGCTGTACACGCCCAACGACGACGACGTCGTCGTCGTCCTCCAATTGACCCGGCAGGGCGTGGGGCTGGCGCACGACTATTATGCGGACCGGACGGCTGCGCTCCCGGACGGCGGCTTGCTCGCCGAGGTCCGGTTCGGAAATGCGGACTGGTTGCCGATGTTCGTTGCGCAGCACGGCGGCGCGGCCCGCATATTGCAGCCCGCAGAGCTCGCCGACGCCTCGGCGGCCTGGGTGGCTGCCGCACTCGCGCAGTACAAGCAATGAAGGCTGGTTAGACTACTCAAATGCCTTGGTGGTCCTGGATCCTTTTGTGGCTCGCGCTGATTGCGGTGTCGCTGCTTTGCTATGTCCTGCTGGGCGTCCGGCTTTTCCGGAAGTTCATGGCCACGGTGCATGAATTGAGTGCCGCAGGGGAGCGGCTGGGGCACCGCACGCATCTTCCCGAACGCGCCGACGACGACGGCGAGGCGTCGTCGAAAGTGTTCGGCGCGGCCGTTTTTGCCTCACCGGAACAGATGCGTCATGATTACGTGACGGCCAAGGCCTCCCGCCAGGAAGTGCGTCGCCAAAAGCGCGTTAAGCGCAAAGCAGAACGGGGCCAACCCCAGTCTCTGCACGACATCGATTTCAGTTAGACGTAGGATGTATTCCAACGAAAGGACTTCCCGTGGGACGACTATTTGATGGCCCTTGGCCAATTGTCATTATCATCATCGTGGCCCTGCTGCTGTTCGCGGCACCCAAGTTGCCTGCCATGGCCCGCAGCCTCGGCCAGTCGATGCGCATCATCAGATCCGAAGTCAAGGAAATGAAGAACGACGGCAAGCCGGCGGCCAAGGACGACACGGACCCCGTTGAAGGCAAAGTGGTCAACCACCCCGAAGCGAACAAGAGCGGCAACGACACTGACGTTCCGCCTGCAAACCGTAGCTAAGCAGTAGTGGCAACGAAGACGGGCCGCAAAGCCAACCCCGAAGGGCGGATGGCGCTCCTAGACCACCTGAAGGAGCTTAAGAATCGGCTGATCAAGTCTGCCGCCGGCGTTCTCCTAGGCGCAGTGGCAGGGTGGTTCCTCTATGATCCGGTGGTCAATAGCCTGTCGGATCCGTTGGTCAAGATCGCCCAGGAGACCAAACGGACCGCGGTCCTGAATTTCGCGAGCGTGGGGGATCCTTTCGACTTCAAGCTCCGTATTGCCATCCAGATCGGCTTGGTGCTCTCGAGCCCCATCTGGATCTACCAGGTCTGGGCATTCATCACTCCCGGCCTGACCAAGAAGGAGCGCCGGTACACGCTCGGGTACATGGCTGCGGCGGTGCCGTTGTTCCTGGTTGGCGTGTATGTCGCATGGCTGGTGATTCCGAACGTCGTGCGCGCTCTGCTGCAGTTCACGCCCCAAAACGGTGCCAACAACATCGACGCTTCCCAGTACTTGACGTTCGCCACGCACATGCTTCTTTTCCTCGGCATCGCCTTCCTGGTGCCGGTGGTGTTGGTGGGCGTCAACATGGCGGGCGTTTTGAGCGGCAGGACCATCCTCAAAGCTTGGCGCATCACGGTCTTCCTCGTGTTTGTCCTGGCGGCCGTTGCCGCGCCCGGTGCGGACGCTTTGTCCATGTTCATGCTCGCAGGCCCCCTCCTTGCGCTGTTCTTCGCCGCGATCGGGCTCTGCATGCTGAACGACAAACGGCGCGCGCGCCAGCAGTCGAAGATTGCCGCTGAGACGGACGCCACGGCCGACGTCGCCACACCTTCTTCCGATCTGGAGAATCTGTAGTCTCACGGCCACTAGGCTTGAAGCATGTCCTCCAATTCAGGGGCCCTTTCGCCCTCAGAAGCCTTTCAAGCCGCAGCGCAACGGAGTGCTGAGTCGAAAACCTATCTTGGCACTTTTGCCCAGTCGTTGGAGTTCGAGCTTGACGATTTCCAGCGCGACGCGTGCCGTTCGCTCCAGGAGGGCAAAGGAGTGCTCGTGGCGGCGCCCACGGGGGCCGGGAAGACAATCGTCGGCGAGTTCGCTATCTACTTGGCGCTCGAACGCGGGCTCAAGGCGTTTTATACGACGCCCATCAAAGCACTAAGCAACCAGAAGTTCTCAGAGTTCTCGGCGAAGTACGGTGCCTCAAACGTGGGACTGCTGACTGGTGACACCACCATCAACGGCGAGGCTCCGATTGTGGTGATGACCACTGAGGTCCTGAGGAACATGCTCTACGCGGACTCGGACACCCTGGGGGACCTTGGCTACGTGGTGATGGACGAGGTGCATTACCTGGCAGACCGCTTCCGCGGTGCAGTCTGGGAAGAGGTGATCATCCACCTGCCCAGCGAGGTGCAAGTGGTTTCCCTCAGCGCCACGGTGTCCAACGCGGAAGAGTTTGGGGCGTGGCTGGACACGGTGCGGGGGCACACCGATGTGATTGTCTCCGAACATCGTCCCGTCCCCCTATGGCAGCACGTCATGGTCGGGCGCGAGATCGTCGATCTCTTCGCTGGGGATACCAGCTTTGACGAGATCGCTCCAGAGGCACCAGATGGCGAAGCGCCGGCGCCGGAGGCAGTACGGGAGCCGGACCGGAATCCCTTGCAGAGGGAATTCGAGGTCAACCCGGACCTACTGTCCATGGCCCGGGCGGAAAGCCAGATGAACTTCCGTGGCCGCTTTGGGCATGGTGGACGCAGCCGCCGCCGGCAGGACCGCCAGCGCGACAACAGTGCCGGGGAGCAGCGCAGTCCTGTGCGCAAGGCCAGCCGGCCCCAGATCATTGCGAGCCTTGACCGCCAAGGGCTGCTTCCGGCCATTACCTTCATTTTCTCCCGGGCCGGCTGTGACGGGGCCGTCGCGCAGTGTGCCGCCGCCGGGCTGTGGCTCACGACGGAGCGCGAACAACAGATCATCGCGTCCCGGGTGGATGAGGCGAGCCGCGAGATTCCCGCCGACGACCTCGATGTCCTGGGTTTTTGGAGTTGGCGTGACGGCCTGCTCCGGGGGCTCGCGGCGCACCACGCCGGTTTGCTGCCCACCTTTAAGGAAGTCGTGGAGACGCTCTTCGCGGATGGCCTGGTCAAGGCCGTTTTTGCCACGGAGACCCTCGCCCTGGGCATCAACATGCCCGCCCGCTGCGTTGTCCTGGAGAAGCTCGACAAGTTCAACGGCGAAGCCCACGTCAACATCACCGCGGGGGAGTACACCCAGTTGACCGGCCGCGCGGGACGGCGTGGCATCGACGTCGAAGGCCATGCCGTGGTCCTTTGGCAACCGGGTACCGATCCTGCTGCCGTCGCCGGCCTCGCTTCGCGGCGCACCTACCCGCTCAACTCAAGCTTCCGGCCGACTTACAACATGAGCATCAACTTGATTGCCCAGTTCGGTCGGCCCAGGGCACGGCAAATCCTCGAATCGTCGTTCGCCCAGTTCCAGGCCGATCGGTCCGTGGTGGGGCTGGCCCGGCAGGTTCGAAGCCGCGAAGAGTCGCTGGCCGGCTATGCCGAATCCATGAAGTGCCACCTGGGCGACTTCACCGAGTACGCCAAGCTCCGGCGGGACCTTAGCGAGGCCGAGCAATTTGCCTCGAGGAGCACCTCGCGGGCCCGCAAATCGCTGACCGTCGACTCGCTGACCCGGCTCATGCCGGGTGACATCGTCAAGGTTCCAGGCGGACGCACGCCGGGTTACGCCGTCGTGCTCAACGCCGATCCCAACTCGCGTGAACCGCGTCCCGCGGTCCTCACGGAGGACAACCAGCTGCACAGGATCGGCGCCCACGAAGTCGAAGGTCCGGTCGCTCCCGTGTCCTGGATCCGGATTCCCAAGTCGTTCAACGCGAAGCTGCCCAAATCCCGTCGTGATCTGGCTTCCGCCATGCGGAATGCCGTGCGCGAGGGACGTCCGCCGGCCCGCGGCACGAACCGGAGCGAGGACTTTGGCCGGGCCCGCTACATGCCGGACCAGGAAAAGAAGATTGCGGACCTCCGCCGGGCATTGCGTGCCCATCCTTGCCACGGCTGCAGCGAACGGGAGGACCATGCCCGCTGGGCCGAGCGCTGGTGGAAACTGCGCCACGAAACCGATGGGCTCGTGCGGCAGATCCAGGGCCGTACCAACACGATCGCGAAGACATTCGACCGCGTGTGCGATGTCCTCGCCGCCTACGGTTACCTCCAGACGTCCGACGCCGGCCATGTCACGATCAGCGCGGACGGCCAGCGCCTGCGCCGCATCTACGGCGAAAAAGACCTGCTGATCTCCCAGTCCATACGCCAAGGGGCCATCAAGGACCTCGATGGCGCCGAGCTGGCTGCGCTGGCCAGCACGATGGTCTACCAAGCCAAGCGCGACGATCGCGGTCTGCGGCCCAAGATGCCGTCCGTGTCGCTCGAAACGTCCGTGGACATCGTGGTGCGTGAGTGGTCTGCGCTGGAGGACGTCGAGGACAAGAACAGGCTGCCGTTGACCGCCGAGCCGGAGCTGGGACTTGTCTGGCCCATCTTCAAATGGGCGAAGGGCCGCCATCTTCAAGAGGTTCTCAGCGGCACCGACCTCGCCGCAGGCGACTTTGTGCGCTGGGCGAAGCAGGTCATCGACCTGCTGGACCAGATGGCCAAGATTCCAGGGCTTGAACGGCGCCAAACAAAGACGTGCCGCGAAGCGATCGATCTGGTCCGCCGCGGCGTCGTCGCGTACTCCAACGTCTCCTGACCCACTACAGATTCCCAGCAAGGAGCATATCCATGACCCATTCAGGCGCGCCCTCCGATAACCGGCCCCGCAAGGTCACGATGTACCGGAACGGCTCCGTCTACACAGCCGCTGATCCCTTCGCGAGCGCAATGCTGGTTGACGGAGACACTGTTGCCTGGGTCGGTTCGGAGCAGGCAGCAACGTCGATTGCCGATTCTTCGATGGAAGTCATCGATCTCCGGGGAGCTTTGCTGGCGCCCGGTTTCGTAGACTCCCACATGCACCTCACGGAGACCGGAATTGCTTCCGATTCCCTCCAGCTCGCCGGGGTCCGCTCGGCACGGGAACTGCTCGACGCCGTCGCCCTCGCCGCCAGGGCTCTTGGCACCACCGGCGCCGTGCTTGGCCACGGTTGGGATGACTCGCTGTGGCACGAAAAGACGCTGCCCGCGCCGGAAGAGCTCGACCGCGCCGCGGGCGGGCTCAAGGTGTACCTGGCGCGCGTGGACGCGCACTCGGCCCTTGCTTCATCCTCCTTGGCATCCGCCGCGGGCCTGGACGGCCTTGATGGGTACGACGGTTCCGCGCACGTCCTGAGGGCTGCCCATACCGCTGCGCGACTGGTCGCCAGGCAGTTCCCTGACACCGAACGCCGCCGATACCAGGAACTGGCCCTTCGTGAGGCTGCGGCCAACGGCTATGTGGCCCTGGCCGAAATGGCGGCCCCGCACATTTGCAGTGTCGACGACCTTCGGATGTCTGCGTCGTGGAACTCAGCGTCGTGGAACGAGGGCAGCGCGGGTGTCCCCGGGATCCTTCCCTATTGGGGCGAACTCGCCACATCGGCCGAGCATGCCGCTGCCATCCTGGAGGGCTTGGGCGTACCCGTTCTTGGCCTGGCCGGTGACTTGAACATCGACGGTTCCATCGGTTCGCGAACGGCTGCCCTGAGCGAAGACTACGCAGACGCGCCGGGCCACCGCGGAAGCCTCTATGTCTCCGTCGACGACGCCGCCCGCCACATTGCAGCCTGTTCGGCGCTCGGTATCCAGGCAGGCTTCCACGTCATCGGCGACGCGGGACTGAAGACGGCGCTGGATGCCTTTGACCTTGCCGCGTCGGAAGTGGGGGAGCAGCGGGTCCGTGCCGCCGCGCACCGCCTCGAGCATGTGGAAATGGCGGATGCCGGCGATTTCGCCCGGCTTGCGAAGTATTCGATTACAGTGAGCGCACAGCCCGCCTTCGATGCCGCCTGGGGCGGGGCCGGAAAACTGTACGAGCAGCGCTTGGGGGCGCGAAGCATGGCCATGAACCCCTTCGCTTCGTACTACTCCACCGGCGTGCCGGTGTGCTTTGGAAGCGATAGCCCGGTCACCCCGTTGCGCCCATGGTCCAGTGTCAGGGCGTGCTTGGAACACAGCAATCCGGATCAACGCATTTCTGCAAGGGCAGCGTTCCTCGGACACACCCGGGCCGGTTGGCGGGCCGGCAAAGAGCGCAATCCGCTCATGGGGCAATTGGTTCCAGGGGCCCCTGCAAGTTTTGCAGTGTGGGAAGTTGAAGAGCTGATGGTGCAAGTGGCCGATGGCCGCGTCCAGTCCTGGTCCACCGATCCGCGCGCACGAACGCCCCTCCTCCCCGCGCTGGACAGCGGTAGCGATCCCGCTTGCCTACAGACCGTGCGCGAAGGCCAGGAGATCTTCGCGAGTGAAACTTTGCGGTCATAGTTGCAAATAGCTTGCTGGTCTTGAGGGCCCCTGACCTGCGTGGATGAATAAAGCCCCAGCTCAGGCGGCGCTTGACAGGATTTGTGAAGTCCGTAGCATTTAGGGTCAACAGGCTTCCACAGGGAATACCTGGTTGTCTGGCCGCGGTGGGGTCCGCTGCCAAAAACAGTCAACGGACCCGTTTTCCAAGACCGCGGCACTCGTAGTGGGCAGGTCCACTGTGCCGCAGAAAACGGTTCGGCCTCGAGTTCAACACGCGGGCCGGCACTGGACCTGGGCTAGTGGACCTGCCCGCGGCCAAGCACGAACCGTGTGGCGGACGCCACAGGTGGCCCCGGGTACGTCAAGTTGTCGTTCTATAATGGAGAGTTGCGCCTGAATGCCAGCCACGCTGCTGCTCCGGCCCACTGACCGCTCCATCAAGGAAAGGCCTCTTCTTGCGTGTCCTGACGATCATCCCAACGTACAACGAGCTGGAATCGCTACCCAAGACCCTCGGACGGCTGCGCGCAGCTGTGCCCGCCTCGGACGTCCTGGTTGTCGACGACAACAGCCCTGACGGCACGGGACAGCTAGCCGACGGCATCGCCGCCGAGGACAACCAGGTCCATGTCCTGCACCGCAAAGGCAAGGAAGGCCTCGGAGCCGCGTATATTGCCGGATTCAAATGGGGTATGGCGGCTGGCTACGACGTCCTCGTTGAGATGGACGCCGATGGTTCGCACCAACCCGAGCAACTGCCGTTGCTGCTGGATGCGATCAACGACGGCGCCGACCTCGCCATGGGCTCACGCTGGGTTCCTGGTGGCGGCACGGTGAACTGGCCGCTCTACCGTCAGGCGATTTCACGCACGGGCAGCACCTATGCCCGGCTCATGCTTGGCCTGAAGATCAAAGACATCACCGGCGGCTACCGCGCGTTCCGACGCAGCACCCTTGAGGCGCTCAAGCTGGACCAGGTCGAATCGGTTGGCTACGGCTTCCAGGTGGACCTGGCGTGGCGGGTCGCCAAGCTTGGCCTGAAGATCGTCGAACGCCCCATAACCTTCGTTGAGCGCGAGCTCGGGGCCTCCAAGATGAGCGGCAACATTGTCGTTGAGGCCATGATCAACGTCACCAAATGGGGGCTGGCCTCCCGTTGGGCCGCGTTGACGCGGAAGAAGACCCCGGTCGAAAAGTAGGCCAAACAGACAAAGGCCGGGTCCGCGCTCTGCGAAGAGTGCGGACCCGGCCTTCGTCGTGAAACTATTCCCTTAAGAACTGTGCCGCTATGCCGAGCGGCGTTCCCCGCGGCGTTCGCGCAGGATGTTCAAGCGGTCTTCCAGGATCTGCTCGAGCTCGGGAAGGCTGCGGCGTTCCAGCAGCATATCCCAGTGCGTGCGGACAGCCTTCTCGTTCGTGTCAACGGGGCGTTCGCCATCAACCAGGAGCGCTTCCTTGCCGGTCTTGGAAACCCAGACGGGAGGGATCTCGGCTTCGGAGGAGAAGGTAACGAAGACCTGCTCTCCGTCCGCGCAGCGGTATTCAACCCTCTGACGCGGCGCCGGCTCCACACCGGATTCGGTTTCCATGCTCTGGGCGCCAAGACGCATGCCCCGCAGGCTGCGATCGCTCATGATTACTCCCTCTGTCTGTTCGCGGAACCATGCTCCGCGCTAGCCGGACGCCACAATGGCGTCGTCCGGACTACTGTCTGCACACGTTGCATCACTAGATGAAACGCCTGACCAAGCGTTAATGTTCCGTTCGGATTGAACCGGCCGGACAAATACACCATTATACGCGGATCGAAGCGGTCAGGACAAAGCGAAGGGGACCGGCCAGAGAATTTGGCCGGTCCCCCTGCAAACTGTCCGCAGTTACGCCTGCGGTTCTTGTGTAGCTGGCGTCGAGGGGGCGTGTCCGGAACCTACGGCTGTGGTCCCCGCCGGTGCAGGGACCTCGGCCGGGGGCTTTGCGGAATCGCTGAACAGGTCAGCGACGCCTGATCCGCCGTTGGTGCCACCCAGCGCACCGCCGATGCCTTTGAGGGCCTCACCTACCTCGCTCGGGATGATCCACAGCTTGTTGGATGATCCCTCCGCGATCTTCGGCAGGATCTGAAGGTACTGGTAGGCCAGAAGCTTTTGGTCCGGGTTGCCCTTATGGATGGCGTCGAAGACCTTCTGAATGGCCTGGGCTTCGCCATCGGCGCGGAGGATGGCTGCCTTGGCGTCACCCTCTGCGGCCAGGATTGCAGCTTGCCGTTGCCCCTCGGCCGTCAGGATCTGCGATTGCTTGGTACCTTCGGCGGTCAGGATCGCAGCACGCCGGTCGCGCTCGGCGCGCATCTGCTTCTCCATTGAGTCCTGGATGGAGTGCGGCGGGTCGATTGCCTTGAGTTCCACGCGTGAAACGCGGATTCCCCAGCGTCCCGTGGCTTCGTCCAGGACCCCGCGGAGCTGGCCGTTGATCTGGTCGCGCGAGGTGAGCGCTTCTTCAAGATTCAAGCCGCCCACGACGTTGCGGAGCGTCGTGGTGGTCAGCTGTTCAACAGCCTGGATGTAGTTGGCGATCTCGTAGGTCGCGGCCCGGGGATCCGTGACCTGGAAGTAGACCACGGTGTCGATCGAGACAACCAGGTTGTCCTCGGTGATCACCGGCTGCGGCGGGAAGGAAACCACTTGTTCGCGAAGATCCAACAGCGGCAGCAGGCGGTCGACGAACGGGATCAGGATGGTGAGCCCGGGGTTGAGCGTGCGCTGGTACTTACCGAGGCGTTCTACGACGCCGGCGCGCGCTTGCGGGATGATCCTGATCGAGCGGACCAAAACGATAATCACGAATATGACGAGAACTAGCAGCACGATCGCGGCTGCAGTTCCTCCCAAGCTGTCCATACATCTCCTTCATTCCCCAGTTACGTATTTGATGCGGTTCTGCGTGCGGCAACGGGCCGATTACTCTTCGGCGGAGGCGACTACCGCCGTCGCGCCGTCAATCCTGGTGACCTGGACGGTCTGGCCGGCGTCGATGATTCCAGCGGCGCTGCGGGCGCTCCACACGTCGCCACCGATCTTGACCAGTCCCGCCGTCGCACTGACGGGCTCCATGACGAGCGCCGATTGGCCGATCAGGCGGTCCACGTTGGTACGCTGCTCGGCTGGCCCCTTGTGCAAATGCTTGAGTGCGATGGGACGGACGAACGCGATCATCAGCAGGGACACGATGCAAAGGACGACGATCTGCAACCAGAGATCGGCTCCGGCTAAGTCAGCGACGAGGGCAGCCAGCGCACCGGCCCCGAGCATGATGAAGAAGAAGCTGAGCGTGAGCATCTCCACCACGGCAAATGCGAGAAACACGGTGAGCCAGAGGGCCCACCAGTTGCTGCCAAGCCATTCAAACATCGTTCCCCTGTTTCCGGACCTGCGGCGGCAGCCGGCCTGATCCGGACTGCAGCGTCGGCAAGATCACAGTCGCTGTTTTTCCATCCTAGCCCGGCGCGAAGGTTCCCGTTAGGAGCCTTGCTCCGCCGCTATGAAAACGCTGAGGGTGAACTTCGCGGTGGCATGGACGGACGTTTCCGCGGCCGTCGACGCCAGGAGAGCGGAGCGCTCAAGGTGGTGGCCTGCCGGTCCCATGAAGGCGACATCGGCGATGTCCCGCCCGTCGAGCTTGAGATCCACGTCGAGTTGAATGGTGTCCGCAAGAGTGAAGAACTCCTGCATGGACTCGGCAAGGCGCTCGTCTTTGCCCGGCTCAATTCCCAACATTCCAGTTCGTTCGGCAATCTCCCCAAGGTGTCCGTTGCGCGGAGTCACCACGATCACCCGGCCGCCTGGACGCAGCACGCGGGCAAATTCCCGGGGATTCCGCGGCGCAAAGACCACGATGATGGCATCCGCGGCATGGTCGGCGAGCGGCAGGGGACGCCAGACGTCCCACACGAGATTGATTGCCCCGGGATTCAACCGTGCTGCCCGGCGGAGGGCGAACTTCGAGATATCGATGCCAATTGCTGCTGCAGGAGTGCGGTCCAGCACCGTGCGTAAGTAGTGGCCGGTGCCGGTCCCCGAATCCAGGACGAGCGATCCCGGCGCCGCCAGGACCGGTGCCGCCAGCTCAGCGATGGCTTCCGCGAGGGGTGCGTAATGGCCCGCGCCCAGGAAATCGTTGCGGGCTGCCACCATCTCGGCCGTGTCGGCTTCGAACACCGTGCCCTTGCCGGTGAGCAGGTTGAAGTAGCCCTGTTTGGCCGCGTCGAAATTGTGGCCGGCGACGCAACCCAGCGAAAACGGCGCCGCTCCGCGTAGCACGAAAGAACCCTGGCAGACCGGGCAGCGCAGGGCAGGGACGGCGTCGGAAAGCATATGGACAATCCTACGGCGGCCGGAGTGGCACGTATCGTCATGCCATGACGGCCGCTAGGCTCACCAGCGTGAAAGCCGAACAACTCCCGCTGCTGAATTCCGTCTCCGCCCCCGCCGCACATCCCGACGGCACCCGCGCCGTCGTGTCGGTCACGCGGCCCGATTTCGACGCCGATGCGTACGTCGGGCAGCTTTGGAGTGTTCCATTTGACCGTGCGATACCGCCCCGTCGGATCACCCGTGGCTTCCGGGACACCGCACCCGCGTTCTCGCCCGACGGCAGCGTGTTGGCATTCCTCCGGGCGACGCCGGAGGGCAAGCCGCAACTGCATGTGGTGGAGGCCGGCGGCGGGGAGCCGCAAGCGATCACGGAACAGAAATTGGGAGTCTCGGAGTTTTCCTGGGCGCCGGACTCGCGCAGGATTGTGTTTTCGTCCCGGGTTCCCGAAGAAGGCCGCTACGGAACGGTTGATGGCGTCGGGGCGGGCAGTGAAGACCCCCGATTGATCACCGACAACCAATACAGGCTCAATGGACTGGGCTACACCGCGGACAAGCCCGCCCAACTGTTCGTCATCGACGTCCCCGAGCTCGGAGCGGAACCTCCCCTGGTTCCTGTGGGGAGGGCCGCCAAAGCCCGCGGGGCTGATGCGGCGGGCCTGGTGCCGCCGGCCGTGCAGTTGACGTTCGGCGAAGCCGACCACACCTCGCCGTCCTTCAGCCGGAACGGTGCGAGCGTCTATTTTGTCGCCGCGCTCCACGAAGGGCACGACGCCGATATCGCCTCGGGTATCCATCGTGTCCCCGCTGCGGGCGGCGAGGCCACGGCACTGCGTCCGGACGCTGCGCCGCAGTCCGTCCAGGAAGTCTGCGAATCCGCGAACGGTGAATGGCTCTTCTTTACGGCTCAGGACCTTGGCGACGACGGCCTGGACTTCGTCGCGAGGAACACGGCCCTGTACGTCATGCCGGTCCGGGGCGGCACGGCAACGATGCTGAGCGACGTCGAAAACCAGGACATTGGCGGCAGCCTCGAAGCTTTTGGAGTGGACGGGGTGCTTGCGCTCAACGCGAGCCGTGGGAGCGTGCAGCTGATCCAATGGACGGCCGACGGCGGGACCGAGGTCCTTGTCAAGGAGCCCCGGGTAGTGATTGGCGCTTCCGCGGTGGGACACCTGGTGGCTGTCACTTACGGTGACGCTTCCAGTAATGGCGAGCTCGGCGTTCTGGAGAAGGGTGAACTCCGAGTCCTCACCGATTTCACCAAGGCGCTCCGGGACGAAGCAGCCATCCTTGAACCGCATGAGTTCACTGCCACCGGCACTGATGGCTACCCGGTCCATGGCTGGGCGGTCCTGCCGGAGGGGCCCGGCCCCCACCCCGTGCTGCTCACGATCCACGGCGGCCCTTTCGCCCAGTACACAGGGGCCTTCTTCGACGAAGCACAGGTGTACGCCGAGGCGGGATACGCCGTGCTGATGTGCAACCCGCGTGGTTCCGCCGGGTACGGCCAGGCGCACGGTGGAGCCATCAAGGAGAAGATGGGCACCGTGGACATGGCAGATGTGATCACCTTCCTGGAGGGGGCCCTGGAAGCCTTCCCGGCCATGGATAGGGAATCGATCGGCATCATGGGCGGATCCTACGGCGGGTATCTGACTGCCTGGGTTATCGGCCACGAACACCGCTTCAAGGCAGCCATTGTGGAGCGCGGATTCCTTGACCCGGTGAGCTTTGCGGGTTCCTCGGATATCGGATGGTTCTTCGGCGGCCAATACACGGGTGGCTCGCTGGAGCAGATGGCGGCCCAAAGCCCCATGGCCGTGGTGACTGCCGTGCGGACGCCTACCCTGGTGATCCACAGCGAAAACGATCTCCGATGCCCGGTAGAACAGGGCCAGCGCTACTTTGCCGCGCTCAAGGCGCAGGGCGTGGAGGCGGCGTTGCTCCTCTTCCCGGGTGAGGACCACGAACTATCGCGGTCGGGCACCCCACACCACAGGCGACAGCGATTCGAGCAGATCCTCGAGTGGTGGGCAAGGCACCTGCCTTCCGCAGCAAACTCCCCGCACGAGACCGGTTCAACTACGGGTTGAGGAAACCCAGCCCGCGGCGTGCCTCGTCGATTCCGGGGTACGCCCAATGGGCGGAGTACTCTCCATCGTTTGCCAGTGACCGCAGCTCGGCGCGGTCCAAATAAAGTCCGCCGTGCAGGTGGTCGGTCTCGTGCTGGACTATCCGGGCCTGCCATCCGGAGAATCCGCCCGAGGCCGCACTGCCGTCAGGACGCTGGTAGTGCAGGCGAACGTCGCGGTGCCGTGTGACCACGGCCTGGAATCCGCGCATCGACAGGCAGCCTTCGTAGAACGACGCCGTGGAAGTTCCCTCGGGCTCGTAGCCGGGATTCAGTATTGCGAAGAAACCCAGCGGCGTCCTTTGGCGGATCTCCGAGGCAACTGGATCAACATCGAAACGGTCCTCGAGCACAGCCAACTGCAAGGGGATGCCGAGCTGCGGTGCTGCCAGGCCCACACCGGGAGCGGCATGCATGACATCCCGCATCCGCTCGATCAGCTGCGCCAATTCGGTGTCCTCGAGCTGGCCGTCGTAGGGCGCGGCCCGCTGGCGTAGCACGGGATGGCCGACCTGGACGATGGGCGGGAGGCCGTCGAGACCGAGTAAGTCCTGAACTGCGCTGCGGATTTCCGAGGCAGTAAACGTCGTGTCCGGGCCGGCAGGCAGGGGGCGGGTCTCAAAGTCCATGGATTGAGCTTAGTGTCAGTGCATCGTGAATCTCCGGGCAACAAGCTCCGAGAACATCGGCAAGGTGATGGCCCGGCCGATCACGGCATTCCGTGCGCTGAGGACCTTCGGCGGCAGGGGTCGGCCCAGCGCCATGTTCAGGCTGGCCTGCCAGATGGCTCTCTTCGCCGCACGCTGCCGGTCCCGTTCGAAGCCCGCGAGTTCCTTGCCGGCAGGGCCTCCCGCCGATGTTCGCAATGCTTCGCTGACGATCGGCGCCAAGGCAACGGCGTCCAACCAGCCCAGGTTCATCCCTTGACCACCGATCGGGCTGATCTCGTGCGCGGCGTCTCCAAGCAAGGCAACTCGTCCGTGGACCATCTGGGAGACCAGCCGTGAGGTGACGCCGAAAGCGCTGATCATCGTATTGCTTGCGGAGTCCACCGCACTGCCGGTCCGCTTCTTGATGAGGGCGGCGAGCGCATGGGGAGTGGGTTCCTGACATGGGGCGCCAAGCCGGACCACCCACCGGCGGATGCCGCCTGGCAAGGGAAAGGACTCCACGATTCCTCCCGGCTCAAGGAAAAGGACAGCTTTGTTGCCGTACATCGATTCATCCCGGAAATCGCCCATCACGTAGTAGTCGGGATACGTGCGCAAGCGTGGCTCCAGTCCCAGTCCTTCGCGCACTGCCGAATGGACACCGTCGGCTGCCACCACGAAGCGGCCCAGAAACTCCACTGGAGCCCCCTCTTGCTGTCCGCGCAAACGCAGGTGCCCGCCGTCGTCGACGACTTCCTCAACCTGCACCCCGCGGTGGAGTGCGTTCGGATCGAGGTCGATCACCCTGGACTCAAGGGCGTGGGTGGTGAGATATTGCGGAACGGAAAGGATGAAGGGGTACTCGGCCGAGGGGCGGGCGAAGTCCATGTCGGCAACTTTCCTGCCGCCGCTGTACGCGGCACCGTGGGTGATCCGGACCCCTGAAGAGACCAGGGGATAGGCGGCACCTACTGCGTCCAAAGCTGCCAGGGCGGGAGGGTGGATTCCAATGGCGCGGGTCTGGCGGCCCGACGTCGCGCGCCTTTCCAGAACTGCAACGCGGTGCCCGTTCTGCAGCAGCAGGGCTGCCATGAACAGCCCGACGGGCCCGGCTCCAACCACCACGACGTCAAACATCGCGGACCTCGCCGGGCCGGTAGACCAGCAGGTTGTGCCACAAGCCGCTCGGTTCAACCGTCCAGGCCGGAGGAGTCGCGGCACGGAGTTCTGCTGCTGTGTAGCTCCGCCTGATGGACGTGAGGCCGTCACCGTGGATATAGGATCCAATGCCGAGGGGCCAGGACCCGGCCCAGAAAAGTGCGTATGCGATGCGGCTGCGCGTGAGGTCGTTGTGCAGGGCGATCCGGCGGCACAAGCGTTCGGAATCGTGAAGGAACGAGGCGAGTTCCGGGGTGGTCAGGTGGTGCAGGACATGGTTGGAAATAACGACGTCGAACTTGCGCCCTTCCGACACGAGCTCTGAGCTGAGGGCTTGTCGGTAGCCGACGCCCTCCACGGGCGGGGCAGAGTTCGCGAAGTGGAAGGCGCGCTCGTCCGGGTCGATTCCCGTGACTTCCAGACGGTAACCGTCTTCCGCGGCCCGGCGCGCGAGGCTGCGGGCGACGTCTCCACCGCCGCAGCCGATGTCGAGGACCGTGGTGGGGGCCGCCGTCGTGAGCAATGGCTTGATCCGTGAGTTGTAGGTGTCCCGCCAGCCGGACACCACAGCGTTGACGATCGGAAACCGCGCGTAACTCCTGTTGAGCCGGTCAAGTTCGCAATCGGGGCGGTCCATGTCTTCCGCCGCGGCTTCATCACGTGCGTTGAGAAAGCCGCCTGGGCGGGGAAGGGCAGGCATCACAGACTCGGCATCACAGACTCGGCATCACAGAGCCGGGGAGACCCTGGTGAACAGCCCCGTCTCCACGGTGAGGCCGGGCCCGAAGGCCATGGAACAGATGCGTTCCTCCCGCTCTGCCGGAGTTTGTCCCAGAATGTGCTTCAAGACGAAGAGCACGGTGGCACTGCTCATGTTGCCGTAGTCGCGAAGGACTTCGCGGGCGGGAATCATCTGTTCTTCGGTGAGTTCAAGTTTCGATTCGACTTTGTCGAGGATGCTGCGGCCGCCGGGATGGATGGCCCAATGCGTAATGTCCCGGTAGGAGAGCCCAGTCAAGGAGGGGTCCCGGGCAAGCAGCGGCTCGAGCGCGCCGGTGATGTGTTCCTCGATGATGTGCGGCACGTACGTGCCGAGAACCATCTCGAAGCCTTCGTCGCCGATATTCCAGGCCATCGCTTCTTCGCCGACGGGCGTCAGGACAGTCTCGAAGTGATCAAGCCTGATCACCGGGTCCGGACCCTCGGGTTCACGGGAAGTCACGACGGCGGCCGCCGCACCGTCCGCAAAGATCGCCGATCCCATGATGGTGTCCGGATCATTTGAGGTGCGGACGTGGAGCGAGCAAAGCTCCACGCAGATAACCAGGACGACGGCAGAGGGATCGGCCTGGCAAAACTGCCGGGCTGCACGAAGGGCGGGGAACGCCGCGTAGCAACCCATGAAGCCAAGGTGATAGCGCTGCACGGCGGGGCTGAGTCCGAGGGCCCGGACTACTTTGTAGTCGGGTCCGGGATTGAAAAATCCGGTACATGAAACAGTGATGACATGAGTTATGTCAAGTAAATCGATATCGGGACATTTCCCGACGGCGGCTTTGGCGGCCTCAATGAACAATTTGGTCGCTTCGACGGCAAAGATTTCGTTGCGGACCTTGGTGCTGGGGCTAAGTACGCGGCCCGTGGCAGGGTCAAAGAACGACGGATTCTCGGAGTGATTATCAAGGGACAATTCGGCGACGGCGGTGAAGCGGGTATCGATGGCTGCTGAATCAAAGCAGGTTCGCACCAGCCGGGATCCAAGCCGTGTCAGGCCGGGTTGGGATGCAAAAACGTCGCGCGCCTGTGGTTGCACAAGCACTGTGGGCGGTACGGCAGTTTCGAGAGACCTCACGTAGACCGGCATGCTTCATTGTTGGCGACGAAGATGCTGTTGACAATGGCAGAGCGTGGAAATGTGGACGTTTTGAAGGGTCTCGGCCGATTTCCGGGGCGCCGCGGACACAACCGCATTCATCGCTTCCAAAGCTTCTGCGACACAAATTGAAGCGACGAGCCACTAGTTCTAATAGCAGCCCATTTGACCGTTTCACCGAGCGGCTGGACGGCAAACAGGGTGGTCCTTAGTACTTTTGGGGAGGTGCGCAGGTATGCAGCGGGAGCTGGATGTCGGGGGTGCGCGTGTCAAGGTGAACCGGTTGCGCCTGCGTTTGGCTGAGCTTGAGCGCCAAGTGGGTGTGGTTGACCGTTTGCTCGACCAGGTCGTGAAGCTTGCTTTGGAGCTGTACGAGGCAAGGGCGTGGAAGGCCTTTGGCCTGAGTACGTGGGCTGAGTTGGTGGATGCTGAGCGGCTGGTCCTTCCGAGCCTGAGAGGCAATGCCCGGGTGAGTGTCGCCATGGAGTTGGCGGCCGGAAATTTGTCGCTGCGGGCCATCGCCCCGGTCCTGGGCGTATCCCACGAGACGGTGAAGACCCTGCTCGCAAAGGGCGTTGCAGAGGGTGGAACGCTGCCGTCCGTCAGATTGTCACTTGACGGCAAAATGCGCCGCAGTGCACCAGCGGTACCAGTGAATGGGATCGCAGGCGAACTGGTTCATTCTGATTCCAACTCTGATTCCAACGAGGGAATCTTCGATGTGGAGGGGTTCCTCGCAGATGTCGGCGCCTTTGGTGTGGATCACGGCCCTTCCGACGCGGCCGTGCTGGCGGAACTCCAGCTGCGGGAGCTGATGGATTCCATCCGGAATTTGGGAGCATCTCAGCTTGTGGTCCAGCGACTGCCCGAGGCGCATCCTGCACGACGGCGCCGGGTGGCCGCCCAGTTCCACGCCGCCGCGGAACTGATGAGCGATGTTGCGAGGCAGTGGGGTGTCGCCGCGTGAGTCCCGGAACCCATGGGCAATTTTCGACTTCAGCCGAACGCGACGCCTTTCTGCGGGACCTGGTCGCAGGATGGCAGCGAGAAGGCCAAAACGGTCCGTCGACCCGGGAGTTGTTCGGCTCATTTCTTCCGACGCTGCTGTCTCGTTTTCAGCACGAGTTCCCCTCTATTGACCCCGAAGATCCGCTGTTCTACGCCACAGAGGTGCTTTGCGACAGCGGGATCCCCGCGGACGTCCCGGCCTGTGCATGGCTGCTTGCGGTTGTCCGCAACGGGCTCCGAACCTTGACTATCACCCAACGCCACTGGCTCTCAGAGCGTGACGTGCGGGACGGCGTTTGGGCGGATGTGAAGAAGAACCACGGCCTGGGGGAGGGGGCGCCGCTGGTATCGGTGTACGGCCATGAATGCGAGTGGCCTCAGATTCCGCTGGCCATGTCGCCACTACCCGCCGGTTCATCGCCTCTCTGGGAGGAACTGAAGGCGTTGTTGATCAGGGCTGGCTGGGATCGCGACGTCGCAGAGCAGGGTCTGCTGGTTATCGAACGTCAAGCAGCCCGGCACATGGAGGAGGCCGGATTCCCGTCAGAGCCGGGGGCCGCGCTGTCCCGGTTGGAAACGAACAGGGCGTTGAGCTGCGTGCCCAAGGGACACAAAAGGGCACTCGTGGACTTCGTATGCAGCGAACGCGGATATCTCTGGGGCCGCCTCCAGGGAATTTCCCCTGCGAACGCTCTTGCCCTGCCCGGGGTCCAAGCGGCGTTGGCATCGCTGGTCTGGAACAAGACGAGACCCAAGAAGACCCGAACGGGAACCTACTCGTCACTCACAATGCATTCCCGGGAGGACATCCCTGCATGACAGAGCGAACACGCTCTGGACCGGAGTGGTGAGTCATGGCCAGGGGATTGCGGTGGCCACGGTGTTGTTGGCGAATTGGGCTTGCCCGGCAATGGGCACGAAGGGGCTGGCAAGATCACAGGTGACGACCCGCAGTAAGGGTGGGCCTTCGATGGCAAAGGTATCTGCGGGCAGGGATGTTTTGGCCAGCGATTCCAGGCCGATGATCTTGTACCGGCAGGTAACGCCGGCCCAGTCGGAAACGTAGAGCGGCATGCCCTTCGTCACGCGGACGAGGGAAGCTATCGGCGCCGGCGACCCATTCGGGAAGTTCACGTGCCCGGCCAGCAGGGTCGATCCCTTCGCTGAACAGACAGCCGCGGACCCTGTGTAGGTGGCGGCTTTGGGGGCTTCCGGGATCACCAGGTAACCGGCATCGTCATGCCCTTCGTCCACCAGGCCTACTTTGAGGTCCACGCCGGGGATGGAGAGCGTGTCAGGCGGAAGGCGCGGGATCTCGGCCGGGCCGGTGTAGGTGTCCGGTCCCGCCGCCGTAAACGGCGCCAGGACGGGTGCCTGCGGAGCCGGTGGGGGAGCGGGCTGTGCCGTGAAGGCCAAGACGCCTGCGGTGGCTCCGGCCAGGCCACAAATGATTACGACAGTCACTGCAACGCGGTACCGCCGGGAGCCGGGATAGTTGCGGATTCCGACCATCGGACTTTCCTTAGTGTGGGGCGGGGCACCCGGCCGATCTGCCGGGATGGCTGCATCCAGGTGCCCCGCGTCTATTTGGTGGGGCCGGCTAGGGGGTTCTAGTCGGCGTGTTCGTCCGCATGGACGCTGGCTGCTTCAGCACCACGGCTGGCGAAACGTTTGCGGTAGAACAGCCCCGCCCCGGCGAGGAATGCCAATGCGAAGGTGCTGGCGCCTGTAATCAGCAGCGGCATGTTCGGCCCGGCTTCTTGTGCCGTGACGGTGGTGGGCGCGAATCCGGCGTTGACCACCAGGGCCGGCTTGTCTGGGGTAACGGTGACGGCTTCGGGGAAGGCGATGACGCTTTCGTTCTTTTCGCCGCAGTTGCCTTTGTGCAACTGCGCGGTGAATGGTTCCTTGCCCTGACCCTTGTCGATGGTCAGGTGGAGTTCCTCGACGTACCCGTAGGTGCCTTTGTGTGCGATGGTGTGGCTCGGGTAGGTGATTTCACCTGTTGTGGTGACGTCCTGATCCGTGGAGGTCCAGGACGGGTTGGCGCAGACGGCCTGGGCGGAACCATCGGTCGAGTCGTCGAACTTGTACTGGCTCACCTTCGTGGTGACTTTGACGCCGCTCCCTGACGGGATGGTGCCGGTGACAATGCCGATATCGTGAGCAACGAGAGGCACAACGCCGCTCTCGGAGGCTTTGGTGACGATGGAAGGCTTCTCGACCGGGACGGTTTCGCCGGGCAGCAGTTCCTTGCCGTCCCACGCCTTGGTGGACTCGGTACCGTCGATCTTCTCGGAGAAGTACAGGTTGGCCTTCAGACCTTTGGCCCACTTCTCGGCGACGATTTTCTCCCACGGAACCTCGACGGCCGGGGTCTTGAACTCGCCGTTGCCGGTGACCTTCGTGGTGACGGTACTGATGACCTCGGCATCAGCCGGCGCGGTCTCGGTGCCGCCGGCAATCGGGGCGGCGGAGGTCAGAACCAGATCCGTTATGACGGAGAGTTCCTTGCCGGGCTCGTTGCCGGTCACGGTGATGACGTCGTAGACCTTGCCGTTTTCAATGACCGATGCCTTGGTCACCACTTCGGGCTGGTACTTCTGGATCGTCTCCTCATGAGGATCGTTGAAGCCAGCGGTCCAGTCAGCACGGAAGTACTGCTGCAGCTCGGCGGGCTGGGCCACCTTGGAGAAGCGGGCCACCGGGTAATAGTAGCCAGCTTTGTCCGCCGTCTTGTCTGCGGTCACATTGACGTCACCGGGTCCCGTTGCGGTGCCCGTTCCGGAAGCAACCTTCACGACCGCTGCCGGGATCTGGGCGGTCGGGGCGAGTTTGACCGGGCTGTAGTACCAGTCGACGTCGAAACGGGCCGGAACGTTGCCATCGTTCACGAATGCCCAGTCATTGGCGTTTCCCGTGGACGTATTCACGTGCAGGACATCCAACAGGGGCTGGCCGCCCTCCACAAACCGGCCAGCTGTCGACGTTGCTTCGGGTTGGAAGTCGAAGACCACCTTGGCATCGGCTGACGTTCCCGCAACGGGTTGAGCGCCGCCGGCAACGAGGAGGTTCTGGAACCCCGGTACCGAATAGGTTGTAGCTGACACCCCGGGTGCGTCGATCGTCAGCGTCACGGACACTGTTCCGTTTCCGGTAGCCGCGAAGCCGAGCTGATCTCCGGTATGGAGGTTGACTGCCTGGGAGTTCGTTCCTGCCCACACGGCGGGGCCGTTCAGGATGGCGCGGGCCGGGAAGCCGCTCAGCTTGTTCCCGGCTGCGGAAACCAGTTCCGTCGAGGTGACCGTGCCGCTGCGACCATTCGCGTCCATCGAGAGTTTAGGATGCGTGGAGTAAGGACCGGAATTGGCCCGGGCGTCGGCGAGCATCGCCGCGGCCTGGGCGCGGACACCGGGCAGTTGCGGATCAGCTGAGTCCCGGAGATTAGGGTAGGGAGCCCCAATGCCATTCCACGGCATGTTGAATCTCGGATCCGCGAGCTCGTGCGCCAGGTACGCCAAAGCGGGATGGTTAGCAGGGTCACCCTGGTACTTCTGGATCGCGTAGTTAAGCTGCGGGTTACCCAGGGAACCCACCGCCCCGGATCCGGCCGGGCCGGCCGGAATCCCGACATCGAAGCAGAACGCCGTGGGACCTCCGGCGGCACCGTTCAGGTTGAGGGATCCCAGCCACATCGACCAATCTCCAAACGCCCGGGGCGGCGGAGCCTGGACGGTGATGCCCGATTGGTGCATGCCGGGCAGGTCAGTTGCGGCGTGCGCAGCAGGCGCGGCCAAGATGCCACCGGTTCCGACGGCGGACAGGGCCAACGCGCCGGCGGCTGCCAGGGCACCGGTCTTGGCGAACGCCCGCCAGCCCGTTGTCTGTCCCCGCGGGATGGCGGCGTCTCGTTCGAATCTTCTTTGACTCACTGATGTTCCCCTCTCTTCAACCGCGCCCATACGCGCGACGACCACGCTTCGGGTGGTCCTGTACGTAGAGAGCCGGACAAATCGCAATCCGAAAGAAGGGCTTTGGTTTTCAACTGTCAGGACGTGAAAGGAGACATCTTCAGAGCCTTCAACTGTCAGAAAATTGACAGTTGAATCACTCGCTTTGCCCGGACTTCTTTCATATTGCCAAGGACATCGGGCTGGCGTTTCCGGTAGTCGGCATGGCGGTCAGGGTTCTTGACCCGGCGGGGCAGGCTGATGGACTTCTTCTGCATTGAGGGCACTTTGAAGCCCGAGACCCGCAAGAATCCCAGCGTCGCGGTCGATTCTTGCGCTTGTTGTCACCAGCCGTGTCTTGCACTGCGGCTCCGTTCTGGCCGCAGTGCCGAGTCGTTGTCCGGGCAGCGTTGCGGCGTCGTCAGGTTCTTGCTTGCGCACGGAGGTGTTGGCGTAGGCCGGGGATGGCGAAGTCGACCTTCCCGTGGCCGCTTGCTTCGATAAGTCCCGCGGCCAAGAGCCTCGCTCGGTAGTTTGCGACAAGGTTGGTCCTCGCTCCAAGGCGGTGCCCAATGTCTGCCGCAGTGGAGGGTTCATTGTCTTCGGCCATGGCGAGCAGGAAGTCCATGTCCTTCGGGGAGGCCGTGGCCAAGGCTGCCTCAATCACGGTCCGGGCATGGCGGCGCTGTGCCGCGTCAATCGCATGCCCGACTTCGATTTCGGTGAGTGTTCCGCCATTGTTCTCGGCTTCACGCCATAGGAAGTAGCCGACGAGTTGGATCAGGAAGGGGTAGCCTCCCGTGGCCTCGGCCGCCCGGTGGACCAGGTCGGGGGACAGACCGATCCCCGCTCTGGCGAACGTCGCGGCGTAGGAATCCTCAACTTCCCTGACGGCTGCGGCGTGGAGGTCGATTTTGTCCGCCCGGCGGAGGAAGGTCGCCACGCCTTCGTTGAGGAGGTCAGACACCGCGGCCGGCAGACCGGCGAAGACCAGACCGATGGGGAGCCGGTCCTGGATGAAATGCTGCACGCTGGCGGCCAGCTGCGCCAGTTCATTGCGGTCCGCCGCATGGATCTCATCAACGGTGATGACCAGGCCCGACTTGCGCTCATCCAGAAGTCGCAAAAGACCTTCTCCGAGGGTCCGCCAGGCGACCTGCCGTTCGGGCGGAAGTTGGGTGGTGATGCTGAATCCAGCAGCGGCAATAGCGGTGATGCGGCGGGTCCGCGGGCCTGTGCCAAGTTCCTCAGCAAGTTGCCGCATGGATTCCCCGATCCGTCCCATAAAGCCTTCGGTCGCTGTCTCGGAAATGACTGCCCAGCCCTGTCCGCGGGCCAGATCATGGGCTGCGCCGATCATGACGGTCTTGCCGATGCCGCGTGCTCCCGTGAAAATAGTCAACAGGCCCGGGGCCCCGGAACCTAGGCGCAGTCCGTACTCAAATTCGTCCAGCACGCCACTGCGCCCGAGTATTTCCGGGGGAGTAGCGCCGGCAGAAGGGCGGAAAGGGTTGTCCATCGGCGCTCCTGTGAGTCGTTGTGTATCTTGTGAGTTTGGCCCGATGCAAGCCTACCGCGGCGGTGTGAGTACCTGTGAGTTTTGTGAGTTTCATGGGCCCGCGGCACGAAGCACGCACATAATGGTTATTGTCCACGACCGACGTAAAGGGTTGTCGTCGGCTCCCCGAGCCGGACTGAACTGCGATGTATTGCGCGTAGGCAGTGGCTGAGTCTACGACGTGGCGTTCGATGGTCGTGGGGGAGTAACCAAGGGATTCGGCCGATGAGGGCCACGGGTGTGAGTTTGGTGCGTTCGTAGAGTGTTCCGAGCCGTGCGGCCCGGTGCTGAACAACTTGCTAAGACGGGTTGTGAGAGGTGTCCGGGATGGAAGTGTCATCGGGTCAAGCTCCGCGGAATACCCGGGCGGTGTTGGGACGCGATGCTGTCAGGTAGTGGCCTGGGTTCGCGGCCAGTTCGCGCTACGGCTGGGCCAGTGGTTCCGGCAGGGCGGTCTGGATTGTCCCGAACTGGATGGTGGCCAGCTCCTCCGTGATGGTCAGGGATCTATGGTTCCTATGAAACGGTACCAACGATTGGAATGGCACCACGGCTACGACGAAGATCCGACAGTCATCTATAGCGAGATAGATGCCAAGGGGTTCGAGACATGCAAAGTCGAACAGTTCAGGGGCGGCACCTCCACCTTCGCAGACGAATCAACGGCCACTGGAAGCACGTGGCTCGCGGAAGTTGCCCTTCCTTCCTTGGAGGAAATCGCCGGGCAGACTGAGTTCAAAGCAGAGGCGATCGATGCATCAACGTTCGAAGACGTCTGGCGATCCGCTCACGAGGAGCGAAGCTAGACGTCAGAACAGCCTGGGTTCTCACATCCATTTCTACTCCCGTTGTTTAGCTGGCAGCGAGGGTATTCATGGGCCGGGACCAGCCGCCCCGTCCGAGAAGGCGATGAGAGTCTGTCCCAGGGCTGAAGAGTAGTTCCGGGAGGTCTCAGTTTCGTTGGTGTTCTGCCTCATCTAAAGGGGCGTAGCGCCACCATGTCGGTGCCGATCGATAGGATCAAACTCATGACTGACGCCCGCGACCTCGCCCTGCCTGCCAGCTACACTGACCTCCTCGGCGAGCTCAAGAACCGGGTGCGGGCTGCCCGCACCCAGGCAATCCGGACCGTTAACACCGAGCTCATCACACTGTACTGGTCCATCGGCAAGACCATCCTGGGACGCCAAGCAACTGAAGGATGGGGGAGTGGGGTCATCGGAAGGCTGGCCGAAGACCTGGGAGCTGAGTTCCCGGACATGAAGGGCCTGTCGCGGTCAAACTTGCAGTACATGCGCGGCTTAGCTGAGGCCTGGCCGGCATTCGACCCGAATGTCCCACAGCCTGTGGGACATTTGCCGTGGGGCCATATTCGCACCATTCTCGACAAACGTCTCGAGCCGCCGGCAAGAGATTGGTATGCCGCCGCTGCCGTCCAGCACGGCTGGTCCCGCAACGTGCTCATGAACATGATCATGAACAACACGCTGGAGCGTACAGGCGCTGCGCCCTCGAACTTTGTGCAACACCTCGTTGCTCCAGACTCGGAGCTCGCCCAGCAGGTAGCCAAAGACCCCTACAACTTCGAATTCCTCGGGCTCTCAGGTGAAGTGGCCGAACGTGACCTCGAAAACGCACTTACTAGCAGAATCACGGAAACGCTCCGCGAACTGGGCCCTGGCTTCGCATTCGTCGGCCGTCAAGTGCACTTCGACGTCGACGGGGACGACTTCTACGTCGATTGTTCCGATTCTCGGATTATTCCGAGGGCGGTTGGTGTGGCCGCCTGAAGGGCGCGTGACCTGGGGAAGGGCTGCGCCGGTTCCCGCGGTTATCGGGATAACGCCTCAGTCGGTGAGTCCGCATAGTCGCTGGATGATGTCCTCGTGGTTGTGCCAGATGGGCACGGCTGGCGGGCTGGTGCTGATTCCGCTGGTGGCTTTGGCGAGGGCTTGACGTTTCATTTCAGTGTCGGCGTGTGCGTAGATGAGCGTGGTCTCGGGGTCAGCGTGACCGAGCCATTCGGTGAGCAGCGCCAGCGGCATGCCTGCTTGGTAAAGCTGCATGGCGCGGGAGTGGCGCAGCATGTGCGGGTGGACCTTCTCGGGGATTTCGGGGCAGCTTTCACGGGCCTTGGCGGCGTGCTGACGGAGGAACCTGGCAACGTTGTCGTCGGACATGGACGTCTTGCGGTGCCTGTGGATCGTGTAGAACAGCGGCTGTCCAGGGTCGAAGTCGGCGTGGAAGGCCGCGGTGTAGCGGCGACAGTGGGCGGCGGTCTCGGTGTTGATGGGCAGACGGCGGGGTTTGGATCCTTTCCCGATCAGGTCGACGGTGAGCCGTTTGGTGTCAATGTCGCCGAGGGTCAGGGCGAGCATCTCGGCGTCGCGGGCGGCCAGGTCATACATGAGGATCATGAAGAACTGGTCCCGTAGGCCGGTCTTGGTGCTGGCGTCGGGGGACGCCAGAAGAGCGGTGATAGCGGTGGTCGTCATGTAGCGAACGGTCGGTGTGGCCGGGGTCTTCAGTTGGGGGATGCCGTTGAGGTCGGCCAGGTGCATGGCCAGTGTCGGCTCAGCGGTGGCGGCGTATCTGAAGAAGGAGCGGATGCAGGCCAGTCGCTGGTTGTAGGTCGTCGCCGTCCAACCGCGCGTCGTCCTCATGTGGTCGAGGAAACCGATGACGCAGGCACGGTCGAGGATCGTGAAGGTGATCTGGCTGAGTGGAACCTGACGGGTATCGGCGAGGTGGGCCAGGAGCATGTTCCAGGTGTGACGACAGGAGGTGATGGTGCGGGGGCTGGCGCCGCGTTGTCGGGGCAGGAACACGGTGAACCACTCGCGCAGGTGCCGGTAGAAACTGTCGGTTGGCGTGGTCATGGCGTCACCTCCGGGATGATTCCTGCCGTGCCGGTCAGCCCTGTTGCGGACAGACGCTCGGGCAGCAGATGTATGTAGTAGGCGGTTGCGGAGTAGGTCTCGTGGCCCATGTAGGCCGACAGATACGGCAGCCACACGTTGAGGTCGCGGCCTTCCTCAACCCAGCGCGTCAGGGTGCGGGTGGCATAGTTGTGGCGCAGCGTGTAGGGCGTGGAGCCGGGTGCTAAGTCTCCAGCCATGGCGCGGCAACGGTGGTAGGAGGCTGTCAGCCAGCGGCCCGGGTAGGGCTGTCCGGGGTGGTGTTCGAAGAAGAACTCCCGGCCGGGGCGGCGCAGGTTCGCCAGATCGTCGAAGCGGGCAAGCAGGGCGGCCATGCCGGCGTCGATCGGGACGCGGCGGTCCTTGTTGTACTTGGTCTGTTCGATCATCACGATCGCCTTGTCGAGATCAACGTTGCGGCGGTGCAGCCGCCGGGCTTCCTGCGGCCGTAACCCACAGCCCAGCATCAGCCGGAACACCACAGGGATGGTGTACTCGCGAAACGGGCTGGCCGAGCAGGCAGTGATCGAGTCGGCTGCCAAGAAGAAGGTGGTTAGCTCCTCGTCGGTGAAGATGTGGGGCAGGCTCCTTGCGTGGTGGCTGATCCACTCGGCAGGCAGCACGAACGCCTCAACGTCGACTATCTTCAGGTACTTGCCGAACTCGCGGATCGCGTGGGCCTTGTAGGCAGGCCATTCGGTCCGTGTGCCTTCCTCGCACCAGGCCGTCACCAGCTCCAGCGACAGAATCGTCTCGCCGGGCCGACGGGTCACACAGAACCGGTCGAAGCTCTTCATCGGATAGACCAAGGTCTTCGCGTAGCCCAGACCGACTCGCCATTCGAGCATCGCCTCGATGTGTGCCGCGAAGCCGCTGCTGAATGCCGCGCTCATCACAGGCCCTCCATGGTTGGAACGAAGCGGTCCAGAGGCAGACAGCACTCCCGCAGCGACTCATCTGCCAGGGCAATGTAGCGCCTCGAGGAGGCGAGCTGGCCGTGGCCAAGTACCTGTGCGGCCAGCTCCAGCTCGGCACCGGACTCGACCAGACGAGTGCCCGTCGTGCGCCGCAGGGCGTGGAAGGTCTTGCCGTCGTGGGCCTGGTGGGACACTCCGGCTTTGTGGAGCCACCAATTCATGATCAGCGCCCCGGTCGGGCCGCTCAGCTTCACGAACGGGGCGTAGACACGGACGAAGACCTCAGGCGTCTCGCACACCGGTCTGCCATGCAGGACCCAGTCGGCTATCGCGTTGCCAGCTTCTGCCGACAGCGGCAGTGTCAGCGGTGCTGACGTCTTGTGCTGGACCAAGTGGATCTCATCCCGACGCCAGTCGATCTGGTTCAGCCGTAGCGAGACGATGTCGCCGCAGCGCAGCCCGGTAGACAACGCCAACCGGACCATCGCGTAGTCCCTTTTCCCGCGCGGGGAGCCAGTCTCGATCGCGGCGAGGATCCGGCCGGTCTCCTCGGGCGTGAAACACGGCAGCGCCCGTGCCCGACGCGGCCCGACCCTTGCCAGCATGGCCTGGACCTTCAGCTCCGAGCTGCCCTGCCGGTTGGCGAACCCGAAGAACCGCTTGATCGCCCACACGGTGTTCCCCATGCCCGATGTGTGACGGGGCCCGACCGCGACGAGGAAGCCACGGACATCATCAAGCGTCGCCGCTCCGAGAGTGCGGCCGGCGCTGTCCAAGTAGCGCAGGAACTGGCGCGCCTCGCAGACCGCCAGGCGTGCCGAGCTCGATGCCAGCTCGCCGCGCAGCGACTCGGCGAAGGCAATGAGGACCGACTCCCCAGTCGTGCTCAGGCCGGACGCCGGTCTGCGCCGCCGCCAGACCACGACCCCGGTCTCCTGAAACTGCAGCATCATCCTGGCTGTCTTCTCCAGCGCCGACCGCATCGTAGGACCGATCTCCCCACGGCGCTCCCGCTCGTCGATGGCCGCCAGGAACGCCTCCACGGCCTGTTCTGTCAGCCGATCGATCCCTCGGCCGTCGCAGAACCTAATCACAGCGTGACAGCAGCTTCGGTAGTACCTGACCGACTCATCCGCTAAGCCGATACTCGCGGTTTCCGCCAGCACGCCCTCAGCAAGCGTTGATAACCCCTTCTCCATGATCCGGACCTCCATCGGACGGTCGCGGCCACTCCGAATGGGCCGCGATCCCACCACGATGCACAGGAAACCCCTTCGATGGACAGGAAACGCCCCGGACCAAGAAGCCCGCGCTCAGCCTCGAAGCACGACAGGATTATTCCGACCCACACGGGAGACTGTCGAGGTCAAGGGCCTGCCCTCGCAGCAATCCGAATAATCCGAGAATCGGAACAATCTATGTTATTCCGAGCTCGGAATAACGCCGATTTGCTGTTTTTCCACACCGAACAATCCCGCTACGTGGTCATTGAGCTTAAGACTGGCAAGTTCCAGCCCGAGTTTGCCGGAAAGCTCAATTTCTACGTCGCGCTTGTCGATGACGTCCTTCGCCGTGAGCATCACAACGAAACGATCGGCATCCTGATCTGCGGCACCAAGAACGACCGCAGCGTCAGGTACAGCCTCGGCCGCTCGACCTCACCCATGGCCGTAGCCGCCTACACCTACGACAAGCTACCCACCGCCGAGCAGCAGTCCCTTCCCAACGAGAGTCTCCTCGTGGCCGCGCTCGAATGGGCAGAACCCGAAACCGGCCAGCCGGACTCCGATTAGCCTTTCTGGACAGCTGAGGAACTACCGTCGAGTTCGGGTCATCACGCTGGCAAGATCGCCGCGCCCCGCGGCCCGGATCCCCTGGGGCGAGAACGCTACATTGCGGCCTGCTAGCCAAGACCTGCGTCGAAAGTGCAGTTAGCTGAAATTAGAGTGGAGGCATGGCGAGGATCAGTGTGAGTCCCACCGTGGCTTAACTGGCAAGCGCGGGTATTTATGGGCCGGAGTAGCTGGGGTGCCCAGTTGACCGTTTGGTGTCCGTTCTCAATGTAGTTGTCAGTAGCGACGTGGGAACTGACAGGTTGGATGAGAAAAATTCAGGCGGATATTTCTCGTTCATGTTGTCAGTTCCGTAATTCGGCAGCTCGATGCCCGCTAGATGCACATGAGTGTCCTATTTCTCCCAGGCTTCTGTTATGTGCCGGTGGGAAAGTACTGCAAAGGCGCCACCCACCAGGGCGCCAGTGATCACCGCGACCACCAATGGGTTCCCTGTGTTTGTAGCGCTGGCGATTCCAAGGGCCAACACGCCTGAAACTGCGAAGGCCACAACGCCCGAGAGAATCGCTCGCGCCCGGCGGGTTGCTTCCTTGGCCATTCCCGACCGTGCAGCGATCACTGCTCCCGCGACTAACGCTCCAAGAATCGTCATAAAGAGGACTTCAGGGAATAGGTAGAACAGATACCAAGGGACAAATACCGGATTGAAAGTGGGAAGCGTGGTGCTGAGAAGGTGAACTATTGCTGCCACGAAGCCGAAGCCAACACCGAGCCAGACAAATCTCGCCCATAACCTTCCCCTGCGCCACCAGCCGGGTTCAGCGCTACTTTTCGCCATATTTCAGTACCGCCTGTGTGAGATTTTCCGTCTGGTTGGTCCATGCGATTCTCTGGAGACCCGCGAGATTAATGCCGCCGGCAACCGTGATGTCCACGCCGGTCGCGGTGGCAGTCTGCTCAAGGCTGCCAGTCCCTCGTTTCACTATGTCAGATCTGATACTGGAGCCTATGGCTCATCCCTTTGAAGTCTGGAAGACACGGCGAGACAAACTGATTGACATCTAGCTTGATGCGGTACGGATCCTCCGCAGGCGTCGCAGGGGACCCTTAGATCAGCCATTCGATGTCGCGGCGGGAGAGTCTTCGGAGTGTGTTTTCGATTCGCTCGGCGGCCCGGCGTCGGTGGCTTTCGCCGGTGGGGATGAGAACACGCGCCATTTCGTTGGCAATCCGGTCGCGTCTCTGTTCTGCCGGGTAGGCCAGGTTCTGAATCCGGTCTTTGAAGGCGGGTCGGGTTATGAGTCGGGCGATGTTCACTGTTTCCGGATAGATCAGCATTTCGTGCTCGTGTCTTCCGGCGCGGGCGGCGCGTTCTTCGAGGGTGGAGAGTGCGATGCCGGCACTTGCGCATTCGCTCGCGGCTTGCATCGCGGGCGTTCCGATGTGGATTTGGCGGGAGACCAGTGTGGATCTGAATCGGCGTTCTGCGGTAACGAGTTCAGGCAGTTGCCTGATGTCGAGCTGATCGCGGCCGATCCATCGCCGGTGCGCGACGCAAACCCAGCCGATGGCCGGAATCCTGCCGATTCGCGGATTTCCGTTGCCGCATCGCAGACACAGGACCCGCTCGATGACGGGGTGGCCGCCGATCGACAGCCGCTGGTCGAAAACCCGATCGTGGAGTCGGCCGAGTTGTCTCCATGCTTGAAGGCGTTCGGGGTGCCGCCGGGCCCGGGATTTGGGCATGATGCCGGCCTCACGGAGGGCATTCTCGATTTGTTCGACGCTGGTGCCGTTTCGTCGGGCGTGGCGGGTGGCGTAGTTCTCGATGCCTTCGCCGTGGGTGAGGCGGGTCGGGACCGGGAGAGGCTCAAGGATCACTGCGCCATCCTGAGTCCAGGTTTCTTGGACTTTGAGGCACCGGCGCTGTTGTGTGATCGATGGCGCTCCTGGGCTGCATAATCGGTGGCTGTTGCTTCGAGCCTGCGCCGGTCGATCTTTTCGATGCCTTCGAGGATCGCGCCGATGGCTGCGTCCGAAAGAAGGCCGCGAAGGGCGCCAATGCTCCCGCCGGTCCGGTCCCAGAGGTAGAGAGACTCTTCTGCAAGGGATCCTGGGATGTGCGCAGCGAGCGGTAGGAGGTTTTCGACTCCGAGCACCAGATCGGCCCACGATTCACGGTCTGCTTTCGTCCCGCTGGAGTACGGGGTCATCTCGTGCAGGATCATGCGGGCTTTGATCTGGCGGCCCATCTCACCGGCGAAAAGATCGGTTGTCGGAAGATCAATTCCGGCGTAGAGAAAGGTCGCGTCCAAACGGTCCGCGAACTGCTTGAGCGTGCTTGCGGCTTCGGCTCCGGCCTGCCGGTTCGTTCTGAGGTTGTGCACTTCGTCGACGATCACTAAAGACGTGGCCATGGTGCGCAAAACGGCTACGACCTGTTCGGTGAGCGCCGGTGCGGTGGCTCTCGGTAGCACCGGTAGTCCAAGCCACTGCGCGAAGGCCTGCATGAGCATTTTCGGCGTCGTGGCAGGCGGTACGACTGTGTAGACCACGGGCGCGAACCCCCGGTCGTCCTGGCGTCCGAGTCGTTTGCGCTCAGATCTCTCGTGGCGTTTGCCAAGAAGCAGAGCCGCCGTCGATTTCCCCATGCCTGCGGCGCCTGAGATGGCAAGGCCCCGCCTGGCGGTCGCCGTGCTGGCCGCGTTGCGTGCTATCGCGATTCGGGCTTGCCGGGAGAGTGCCTGCGTGTCCATGGTTTCCAGGACCGTGTCTGCCGCGAGCCATGCGAACCGGGCACGGTCATAGGCTGACTTCGCCTCAGCGGAGAGCCCGCGCACCTCTCGCAGCGTCAGGCTTGGAGGCTCTTCGGGGGAGTGCGCGACAAAATCGCGCCATGTGGTCAGGCTGTCCGGAATGGCGATGTCTCAGTCCTCCAGAAGATCGATGCGCTGGCCATGGCGGCGCCGGGGAAACTCGATGATGACTGGGTCCGCCGCAGGGATCGGCGTAGGTTCCGTAGCAGCGGGTTCGGTGATCGCGTCCGGCGCGGCTGCCGGTTCCGGGACGGCCGACGGTGTTGCGTGTGTGCGTTGTGCAGCCTGACGCTCGGCGCGTCCGGTGGGAGCGGTCAGGATCCGATTGATCTCGGCAAGAAGATCCCCGCCGGGCACCGTCCCTCCTCGCCGGTCGATGGCCTTCTTCGCAGCCGCAAGGACGTCTCGGGAAAAGGGTCCCACAAGGTGCGTGGACAGGGTCCACTTCGCCTCGATCCACTGACCTTTCTCATGGTCACGGACGTAGATCGACTGAAGCCTATACGGGTCATACCGAACTTCCCAGCGTCCGTCCGCCGGGGAAGGGAGTCCGGAAGGGACTCCCCGGTATGGGTGAAAGCCCGGATTGTCGTAGTGGAGACCATGGAAATTGATCCCGTACGGCTGGATGCGCCGCCATTCCATTGGCAGGAGCGCGAGGTAGTCATCGCGGCTCAGGGCCACGGGGACCTGCGGTGCAACACTGGACAGGGCAGCGAACGCCTCGTTGGGCGTGAGGTCCTTCTTCGGCATGGCCGGGTGGCGAAGGCCCCGGTGGGGACGGTTCTGCCAGACCGCTACAAGCCACCAGTCCAGCAGGTTCTGCACTTCCGCGAGGGTGAAACTGGCCTCGGCGGCTGGGGCCTTGCCCCGCCGGACCACGTTCGGGCCGGTGTAGCCGGCCAGGTACTGGGTGAATCCTGTGTTGACGCCGGCAAAGAACCGTTCGACGTGTGGTTTGTCCGTGGGCGTCCGAGGGGCGGCTTTCGTGATGCTGATCTGCAGACGCTCACAAGCTGCCGTGAAAGTCGAGCCGACAAAGACCTTGCCGCGGTCAACCGTGATGGATTCGGGCACGATGACCGGCTTGGCAGCAATCGCGGCGCGCACTTCCTCATCACCCGGAAGCATCCCGGGCGGGAGCACGGAGCGCGTATAGCTCAGCGATGCATCCCATCCCGGCTGCATCGGCAGGGGAGTCATGGCACGGGCAAGCAGCACGGCCGCGTCCACTGCCTTCGTTGCCACCGGCCGCAGGATGGCGGCCAATGGAGTGCGCGTGGCGATGTCCAGTGCGACGGTCAGGTCCACCCGGCCGCTGCTGCCGTCCGGATAAACAACCATGAGGTCCATCGGCGTCGAGTCGATCTCCACAAGCTCGCCGGGGCGTGACGGGGCTTGGCGTCCCCAGGGCCTGTCCGGTCGGTTTCCTTGGGTCCGGCGCGTGGTCGCGTTCCCGAACGGGTGCCTTGAACCCTCGATTTTCTTCAAAATGCGGTAGAGCGTTGCATCCGACGGCACGGCGAGATCTGCCTTGGCTGCCACCGCCCGGACCCGAGCAATGACGCGGGATCGCGTGCCCGTTGAAGCATCCTTCTGCCCGGACACCTCGGCCTCGACCAGGGCAAGAACTCTGGGATCGGTTCGCCCGGCCAAGCGCACCTCGCGGGTGGCCCTGCCGTCCGCGAGGCCCCCGATGCCATGCGCACGGTAATCGGCGATATGGCGGAACATTGTCCGCTCAGTCATGGCCATCCCACGGGCAGCGAGCTCCGTCAACTTGGCCTCGATCCGGACCTGCAAGGGGTTGGCCAGGTCGTATTCGGGCTTCGGGTTCGTGCCGGGCGGTGACCCTGGAGGAATCCCATGGAGCACTTCATGCACGTGCCGGTGCAGGGACATGACCCAGTCACGGGCGCCGGGGGAGAGCCTCTCCAACGCAGCCGCATTGTCCAGCGAGGGGAGGGCCGGGGGATCATCCGGCAAGTACGAATCATCGATCAACAGATCGGCCACCCGAACCCGTCGGATGCGATTGGTAGCAAGATTCTTCAAGGCCAGCTCGGGCCCGTCCTGGGCTACAACCTGCCAGGATCCTCCGTCGAACTGGATGAAATCGAAAAGGCGGACGGACTTCACGACGCAGCCGCCAGTCTGGGCATCGGCGACTTTTCCTGGGCCGGGGCGATCCAAGTCTCCATCGACAATGGCTCGTCCAGGCCGACTTGGAGGACCCCGATGAAGGCCAAATGCAGCAGATGGGCCTGAACGGTGGAAGGTTCGAGCCGCAGCATTCGCGAAGCGCGCCGCACACCAGCGGACACGGAGACACCCGAACCGACGGCATCCATGATCGCGGGCACGATCGTGCTGCCCGGGGCATATCTGTGAAGACGGTATCCCGAGAGCCACCGAAGGTTCGAAGCCGCCGGCTCGGCAACCCCGGAGAACACCTCATAGTCCCATCCGGCCTCCTCGCACAACGCCCGGGTCATGGAAAACTGACGGCGGCCGGCCTCCAGATGGTCCGGATGCCGCACATCCACAACGCGTCCACCGCCATCGCTCAGCCGCACAAAGAAATCAGGCACATGACCACGGGCACCCTCAGTCCCTCTAGGCCACAGCACGGCAAACGGCTGGGACGCAATGCCGACAATGTCCTCGTCGTAATCGGCAAGCATCAGGAAATCCCGCTCCAGCAGACTCTCAAAACCCACATGCGAGCCGGTTGTACTGGACCACCATAAACCCTCGTAATTCCGCTTACCAGGCCAGGAAAAGAACGAACGAACAGGCAGCGCAGACTCCAGACGCAGCGATGCCCAAGCCGCCAACACCGGCTCATCCAGCATGCGCCCATCCAACCGAGCGAGAATCCGAACCGAGTCAGTCGAATTCGCCGGCAGGGACCTCAAAGCCTCACATTCAGCCACCCTGACAACTTAACTGAGAATCACCCGGAATCCGTCAACTGACACGTTGAATGCGAAAACTGACATCTGGAATGTCCCGTCTCAAATAAGTTGGACCACATCGCCTCGGAAATGCGCGGTTGGGTCAACTGAAGTGAGGCAAATTTCCCCGATTCGTCTCACTTCAGTTGACCCAACCCTTCGAATCCTGGCGTTGACTTCACTCCAGCCGCCGTTGCGCCACCTTCTAGCTAAAGTTTGAACAATGGACGAGCAAACGCGAGTTTCGATCGATTTCCTTCGCGAGGCGTTGGATGTTCTACTCCGACACCTTGAGGAGGTTCACGGCCCCGAGGTGCGGCTTGAGAAGGAATACTTCTGGTCAATCCCTGAGGAGCGGCTTTATGACGTCTATACGGAGCCGTCATCGTTCAGCATCGGTCAGTTGACTGAGTGCATCGCGAATTTACAGGGTGTGACCGCCAACCCTGAAGAGGCCGTGTCATATGGCCTTGTGTGGATTGCCGATTTGCTGAGGGCCGTCGGTCAAACTGTCGTTCGGTGAGGCTCCTGCACCCAGGTCTGCAGGGGTTCTAGGGCGCCGCGTCGATCATCAAGGCATTCGATTGGCGGCCTCCACGCTTAGCCGGTTTCTGCTCGCGGGATGGTGACCCGGGGTGCGGGCCGCCGGGTTGTTGCGACCAAGGACCGGGTACCGTGTGATGGCTATCCATGGCCAGGGTCGATCATCGCGGCTTGGATGCATTGATGGCGTCTGATCCGCGGAATCCGGGTAGCCAGTCGGAGCGCATCCAGTCCCGCAGGGGGTCTGAGGCTCCACGTGGTTGCCAGCCGTCAGTGACTTCAACGCTGATGCGGTCCAGGAATTGGTCGGGATGGCGCGAGTGGGCGATTTCGGCCCAGCGGGGCGAAGCCATAACCGCGGTGAGATCGACGATGGACGGGTAGAGCGAGGCTGCCACGACGGCGTGGCTGTTGGCATGCCTCGGCTGATTGGCGGCGAGGGTGTCGTATATGTCCGTGGCGGCAGTGAAGTGGTGGAACTGGTCATACCAGCGCCAGTTGATGACAGCGGCAATGTGGAAGGCTTTGCGGACTCCGGAGCGTCCGTGCCGTGTGATGAGGTTCCTGTGGTGGTGCCAGGCTGTGGTGATCTCGGGGCTGTCGCGGATGGACAACTGGTCCGTGACCCCTGTGACACCGTCTCCAAGCCAGAGGCGATGGCGCAGGCAGATGACCTGTTCGTGGGTGCTGTAGATCTGAACGAAACGGCCGGCGCCGCGGGCAAGGGTGCAGTGGTGGCAGGCGACGATGTGGGTCGCGCGGATGGGACGTCCGGCCAGTTTTTGCCGCAGTGACGGGGCGGGGTCGTGCTGGCCAAGCTGGGGCATCGCCAGCTCTAGTACGGCCGGGTCGCAGTTCGTCCATGCGGCAAGGCTTTCGATCCATGGGCGGCGGTTGCGCTTCAAGAGGGTTCTGAGCTGACCGGGCCGGAGGGCGTTGGCGGTTTCGAGCCGCCGAATGAAGGAGGGCGTGGTCTCGTCTCGGTAGGGATGGACGGGTCTGGGTAGTGGCCGGGGTGTCATCGTGCGGACGGGGTGGTCGTGGCGGGTCGGGGTGCGAGGGATTCGGCTGCGTGGTCGATGCTGGTCTCGTTGAGTAGTTCGCGGTTGATCTTCTCGGTGCCGGTGAGGATGGCCATGATGGCGGCTTGGCGGATCAGGTGGGAGAGGCTGCTGATGCTGCCGCCGGTGCGGTAGTGCAGATGCTGGGCTTGGGCGGTGAGGGTGCCGGGTTCGTGGTGGTGCAGGCGCAGGCCGTTTTCGAGGGTGGCGACCAGAGCCTGCCATTCATCGGTGAACGGGAACGGGCCGGTGGTCTTGAGAACTGAGCGGGCGGAAATCTGCCGTCCGCGGAGACCGGTGAACAGTCCGGAGTTTTCGACGTTGATGCCGGCGTAGACGAAGGTGGCAGGCATGTGCTCGGTGAAGTATTTGAGGTGGTCGGACATGTCTTCGCCGGCGCTGGTGGCCAGGTTCAGGTTGTGGATCTCGTCCACGATCACGAGATCTGTCTTGGCGTCTGTGAGGACTTGGCAGACGGCGTCGGCGATGTCGGTGACGTTCTGGCGTGGGCGTTGAGGCAGTCCGAGGAAGTTGGCGAATTCGCTCGCCAGTTTCCGCGGGGAGCCTTTCGGCGGGGTGGTGATGTAGACGACGGGGATGCGGTCCTGTCTGGGGTATTTGCGCCGGATGAGCAGTTCGTGGGTTTTGCCGAGGAGTTTGATGGCCGTGGTTTTGCCGGAGGCCCAGGGGCCGGAGACGACCAGTCCGCGGCGGGCGCTGATCTCGCGTTGGTTGAGCATCATCAACAGGCGGCCCTGGTTGGTGATGGAGCGCACGGTTGAGGTTTCCACGATGACCAGTTCGGAGTGGTAGCTGATGCGCTGCTCGTCGTAGCGTTCACGCTGGGAGGAGCTCATGGCCGCCAGAGTTGCGGGATCGAGCGGGTCGATCGTGGGCGCGACGGAGGTAACGAAGCTCCGCCATCCCTGCAGTGTGGTGGTCGGCGCCCGACTGGTGCTTGGGAGTTCTGCTGCTTCTACCACCATTCGTCGGCCCTTTCCTGAGGGTTATAGATTCTCAGCGGAATGATCTTGGCCAGCTTTTCGGGCTGGTCCGACTGTTCGTCCCGCGCCTTGGAGGGCTCTGTTTCAAGACCGGGACCCGTGCCGGTGCGGGATTGTGTGGCCTCTGGGGAGGGCAGGGGTCGAGACGGCGCTTCGCCTGCCCTGCTCCGGGCGATGACGCGGTGCACTTTCTTGGCTGTTTTGTGGGACTTCGGGGCTGCGGGAGATGCGCGGTCAAGAAGATTGTCGACGGCGGCTTTGATCGTTGCCTCGGACGGACTATCCGTCCCGCGCCCGGCAACCATTTGCCGTCCAAGTTCCCAGATCGTGTCACCGAATGGCTGCGGACTAGTGTGGAGTTGTCGCCAGAACGCGGTGATCCAGCCACTGCCATGGTGGTTGCGGACCCAAACGCGGGTGACGTCGTAGGGGTCGTAGCGGATTTCCCAGAGCTGTCTGAGGGCCTTCATACCGGACTCCTGACCCCGGTAGGGATTGAGCTCTGCGCTGTCGTAGATCCGGTGGCGGATTTTGACACCGTAGCTGTTGATGACCCGTGTCACGGCTGGGAGCAACTGGATGTAGTTCTCCGCGTCCAGCGGGACCGGCACGTAGCCGGCGACATTGAGCAGGGCAGCGTATTTATCATTCGGGCTGAGGATTCTGCCCGGGGTCAGCGGGTCGCGCAGCCCTTCGTGGGGCCGGTTTTGCCATGCGGTGATGATCCATTCGTCCAGGAGGTCCTGCAGCTCGAGCAGGGAGAAAACGGCCTGGAGGTCGGCGTTCTTGCCGCGGCGTTCAACGGAGGAACCGAGGTAGCCGGTGACGTACTGGGCAAACAGCGTCCCCACGGATTGTAGGGTCCGCTCGACGATCGGTTTGTCCGTGGGGGTGTCAGGGTGGGCTGGTTGGAAGCTGATTCCCAGGCTTCTGCAGGCGTTCTTGAAGGTGTGGGATATGTAGGCCTTGCCGTGGTCGCAGACGATGGTTTCGGGCATGATGATCGGCTTCGCTGCCGCGTTTTGCAGCCGGGCATCGATGGAGCGCATGGCCTGGTAGGGGAGTGCAGAGGCGGCCATGGACACCGCTTCGGACCAACCGGGCCGCATCGTTTCCGGGGTGACGCATCGGGCCAGCAGCAAGGCAGCGTCGACGGCTTTCGTGGATGGTCTCAGCACGGCGGCGGGTATGCTGCGGGTGGCCACGTCGACGAGTGCGGTGAGCTCGACGCGTCCGGTGATTCCGTCCTCGAATTCGACGGCGATGTCCAGGGGAGTGGAGTCGATCTGCATCAGTTCACCGGGACGGACGGGGTGGACGGCTCCGAACGGTCCGTCGGGTTGCTGGGAGAGTGTTCGTCGGGTGCGTGCCGAGCCGGTGGCATGGCGGCCCTGCGCCAGCTTCTTGACCAGGCGGTGGAATGTTGCCCGGGACGGGATTTCCACGTCGCTTCCGTGCTCGGCCTGAACATGCTTTTCGACATCCCGCCGGATGCGGTCCATGGACCCGGAGGACTGGTCCGTGTTGTGTTGCAGCACGATGGTGAGTGCATCGATGAAGCGTTGGTCCACTTGTCCGGCAGTCGGTGTGCGGCGGACGAGGCGCTGATCAACCAGGCCGACGATGCCCCGGGTTTCGTAGGCGCGGGTCAGCCGCTTGAGCGTGCTGAGGCTAAGAGGATTGCCCGTCTTCTGGAGTTCGGCTTCCTTGGTCATCAGCCGTTGCCGCAGAGATCGTGAGGTCACGTCGTAGTCCCGGCGGGGCCGGGTCCCTGGTTCGGCTCCGGCTGGAACGCCGTCGAGGACCTCCGTGATGTGGTTCTCCAACCAGTGCGCCCGATCTTTGGCCGGGGCGGGCAGAGCCTCGAAGATCTTGGATTCACCGAGACCTCTGCGGCGAATCCCGTCAATGCCGATCAGCCTGAATGACTTGTCGGTAAGGAGCGTCGTCATCAGGACGTTCAGTGGTGTCTCCTGGCCGGCCCTGAGTTCTGCGACCTCTCCGTTCAGGGCGACGAACACGTAATCTTTGCCGTCGAATTCGACCCGATCTCCGAGGCGGAGTATGCCCGTCTTGTGTGTTGTCACAGCTTTGCTTTCAAAGTCACTTCAGAGTCGTGGCCAAGAGTCCGGGACCTCAGCTCGGTGGTGAACGTGCCGTTCCAGAGCAGATGAAACAGCGTCGGCAGCACGGTCACAGGGTGACCAAAGGCAGCGCTCAAGTAGTCGATTGTCGTCGGACCGTCGTGCAGGCATTCCTGCATCGCCTGGGCATGGGCAGGGTCCAGGCAACGCGGATGTCTGTAGCCTGACAACCAACGAAGGTTGGCAACGAATGCCCGGGGGAGTCCGCCGACTCTTCTGTAGCCCCAGCCGACTGAGGCGCAAGCGGACTCCGTGGCCGTGAACACCTCCTGATCACGCTCACGAATGCGCTCATCCGGGCGGACATCAACGACGAGGCCAGTGCCGTCACTCAGCCGTGCGAAGTAATCCGGTATATGCCAGCGGTGCCCGCCGCCGAGCTCAAAATCGAGGCGGAATGGTTGTGAGGCGATGCCCACGACGGCGGGATCGAAGTCAAGGGCAAGTAGATGGTCCCGTTCCAACCAGGACTCGTAGCCAACCAGGCGGGCATTGGTGGCGCACCAGAGCAGGCCGGTGAAATTGCGCTGTCCTTTGAAGGACGGGAACACTCGGGCAGGCGAATAATCCTCGAACGGCAACCACCACGCCGCGCCAAGCGGTTGAGTCGTCAAGGAGCCGGATTCGTACTCGCGCGCCGAGACATGGCACACGCTGGAAACGTAGCCCAAATCCTGCCCGACCGCTGACGAAGAAGCCGCCATGGGCCAACTGTAATGAGATAGAAACCACTAATGGGTCAACTGTAGTGAGACACGCCGCATAGATGGACTAACTGTGGTGAGACAGATTCATCTAATGGTCCATCTGTAGTGAGACTGGGCAACGTTAGATGAGACAGGACATGGAATGAGAACGGACAGTTTGGGGTGTTGGCCCAATGCAACTCCCATGCTTTTAACGCCGATAATCTACATTATGTAAAGTAGTATTCTGTATGACTCATCGGACGAACGCATTTCACTCCGCGCGTCGAAGTCCTTCTACCACTGGCCTAGAGTTCCCTGAAGTAGACCGCCACGGAATCAGCGTGCAGCCAAGGCTCTCGTAAAGCGCGCCGGCAGGTGCATGTAACGGATCTCCGCCGGTTCCGATTTCGACGATCTTCGCCCCGAGAGCCTTCATTCCACGAATTGCGTGCTCGCAAGTTCGCGGCCGATATGGCCGCCGCGAAAGGCGGGAGTCACCGCGAGGATGTTGATCGTCCCGCGCTCCCGCAGTGGTTCGACGCTCCAGCCAACATAGCCCGCAACGGAACCTTCATCCTCAGCAACATCCACAAATCGGTGGTCAGCAGGTTTATGCAATTCGGGGATCATCGACGTGTAATCTTCGCGCCAGTCCTTCAGAAACGCGTGTGACCCGCAGCAAAGCACTCCACGCCGATCATGATATCCGCCGCATCCAAAGCCGAATCACACGCCAGCCCAATCATTGTCGACCACCCCCTCTCCCCCGGGCCATACGCCCGAACTTGACACGCAGGGGTGCCAGTAAAACCGCGATTTCGGCCTTAGAACACATCCTCAGGGTCGACCGTGGACGTTGCGTACTCCGGACGCCCGGCAGGCCGATAAGTCTGGATGGTGATGCCGCGGGACGTCGTTCGCGAGTTGACCAGCTCGAGTGCGAGGTCCGGACCGGATTCGGGGAACAACCGTGTGCCCTGGCCGACGATCACGGGATAGGTGACCAGCTCGAGCTGGTCGATCAGGTCGTTGGCGAGAAGCCATCGGACCAGGGCACCGCTGCCCGGCACCAGCAGGTCGCCCTCGTAATGTGCCTTCAGCTCGCCGATGGCCGTGGCGAGGTCGCCCGACAGGACGGTCGTGCCCGCCCATTGCGGATCGGGGAGGCTGGCAGATGCCACGTACTTGGGCCGGCTGTTCAGCGCGGCCGCGATCGGGTTCGTGCTCGGATCGATCATCGCTCCCCAATAGGGGGCGAAAATCTCGTATGTCCGCCGGCCGAAGAGGAACGCCGCCGCACCGCCGTAGACCTGGCTGAGATAGTCCCCGGTTTCGGTGTCCAGAAGTGGTATCGCCCATCCCCCGCGCTCGAAGCCGCCTCGGCGATCCTCGTCTGCTCCGCCCAACCCCTGCATCACGCCGTCCACTGAGACGTTGGTCGTGGTCGTCAACCTCATGTCGTTTCACCCCGTCGATACGGCCGCGGACCCCTTCTGGATCCACGCTGCTTGCCATCATTCTCCCAAGCCTTTACGCCCAAGGCGGGGTACCGCCGTCGAACGCTGAGTTAGTGGCAAGAGCGGTTCGATCATGACGGCGCCTTCCGTGCGACGATATCCGGATGGAAAAGACCCCGGATGTACTGCGTTTTGCCGCCTTTACCGCCACGCCCGACGGAGGAAATCCGGCAGGAGTAGTCCTGGACGCAACCGGCCTCGACGACGCCGGGATGCAGGCCATTGCGGCCGACATCGGTTATGCGGAAACGGTCTTTGTCACGGAGAAGACCGTTGACGGGGACGCCCGCCGAAACCGTGTGCGGTACTTCTCCCCCATCGCCGAGGTACCGTTTTGCGGCCATGCCACTATCGCTTTGGCTGTCGCTCTGTCAGGTCGTGATGGCGCGGGAACCTTTGTGTTCGATACGAAGGTAGGGCCCGTGGTGATTGAGACTGCGGCCCACGGCGCTGCGGTCACGGCAAGCTTCACGAGCGTGGAACCCCGGGTTGCCGGGTTCCCCGATGGTGTTCTGGATTCCCTGCTCGGGTTGCTCGGCGTGGGCCAAGGCGAACTGCACCCGGGCTACCCTGCGATGGTTGCTTTTGCCGGAAACTGGCACCCCATTCTTGTCTTCGCCGAACGGGACACCTTTGACTCCTTCGCTTTCGACCCGGATGCCATGCGCGCGCTGATGGATGCCCAGGGCTGGGCCGGCACCGTCACGACGCTCTGTGAGATCGGTACAGGCGAGTTCGACTCGCGCAACCTATTCCCGGTAGGAACCATCACTGAAGATCCGGCGACGGGTTCAGCAGCCGCGGCTTTCGGCGCATACCTCCGTTTGCTTTCGCTCGTGGAGACGCCGAGCCGGGTGATTGTGCACCAAGGCAGCCACGTCGGCCGCGCGAGTGTACTCACTGTGGACATTCCTCCGCAGGGCGGAATTGTCGTGAGCGGCGAAGCCGTGGAGATTGCTGAACCCTCGTAGCCAGTCGCGCCACGAAAAACATAGATAGTAAGGCAACCTTTTCAGTTTGCCTTACTATCTGCTAGCGTCATTGCTATGAACCCCCACCCGGATGCAGACGCGGCGGGCATGCTCGAAGCTGCCGCCGAGCTTCGTGTCCTCATTGGCCAGTTGACCCGGCGGCTGCGTGAGCAGTCCCAAGTGGACAACCTGACGAATGCGCAAAAGGCCGTGCTGATCCACTTGGAGCGTGACGGCCGTGCCACGCTGTCTGCGCTCGCCCGCGCCGAGGGAATGCGTCCCCAGTCCATGGGTGCCATCATTTCCGCCCTTTCCGGCGCCGGACTCGTTGAGAGCGGCCCTGATCCGGCCGATGGCCGTCAGAGGATCCTGTCCCTCACAATCGAAGCCCGGGAGAGCATCAGCGCCAGCCGAGCGGCGAAGGCGGATTGGCTTTACCGCACCATCCAGTCCAAACTCACGCCGGACGAGCGGGAACGGTTGCCCGGCGCCATTCACCTACTCAAACGCCTTTTGGAGCCGTGATACATATGACCATCACCACCTTGGACCCACAGACCGCCCTGATCATTGTTGACCTTCAGCGGGGAATAGTTGCCTCCCCGAAAGCTCATCCCCTCGAGCCGGTCGTCCGGAATTCCGCTGCACTCGCGGATGCCTTCCGCAGCCAGGGACTGCCTGTGGTGCTCGTCAACGTCACCGGCGGCGCGCCCGGCCGGACAGATCAAGGCAGCACAGGGGGAAGGGAGTTCCCCGCCGATTTCGCCGAACTGCTCCCTGAACTGAACCAGCAACCAAGCGATCACCTTGTCACGAAGAAGACGTGGGGCGCCTTCACCAACACCGGTCTTGGCGCACTCTTGGAAGACCTTGGGGTGACCCAGGTGGTGCTGACCGGTGTAGCCACCAGCATTGGCGTGGAATCCACTGCGCGGAGCGCCCACGAAGCCGGCCTTAATGTCACTTTGGCCCTCGACGCGATGACCGATCTGACCATGAACGCCCACGAAAACTCCGTCACGACGATTTTTCCCAGACTGGGCGAGACCGGAACGACGCAAGAGATCCTGGACGTGCTCAAAGCCACCCGGTCGTGACCGCGCCCGACGCTGCCCGGCCATCGAGCCTGTCGGCGGACTCGGGCAATTCACCACTGGCTCCCCCACGGAATACGGCCGGCGCCCCGGCTTCAGGCGAAGGGAATCGGCCGTCGAACCCGCTGGGCTGGAGGTTTACAGCACCCCTGCTGCTTGGCTCCACCCTGAACCCGATCAACAGCTCGATGATCGCCACTGCGCTGGTGGGCATCGGGGCTGACTTTCGCTCGAGTCCGGGCGCCACCGCCGGGCTCATATCCGTCCTGTACCTATGCAGCGCAGTGGCCCAACCGACCATGGGGAAACTCTCTGTTCTCTTCGGACCCAGACGCGTATTCCTCTCCGGTGTGGCTATTCTTCTGCTGGCTGGAGTCGTCGGAGTGCTGGCTCTAAACCTGGGCGTGCTGCTCGTTTCGCGGGCACTCATCGGCGTCGGGACCTCAGCGTGCTACCCCACGGCGATGGCGCTGGTCCGCAGGCGAGCCGATGAGTCCGGCATCGGCGTGCCGGGCCGCGTCCTGGGCAACTTTTCGATCGCAGCCCAGGTGACCGCCGTCGTCGGCCTGCCCCTTGGTGGAGTGCTGGCCGGCGCGTTCGGCTGGCGGGCCCTGTTCGCGGTCAACATTCCGCTGGCCCTGCTGGCGTTCACCTTCACTTTGCTCGGAGTGGCGAAAGACGCGCCGGTTCGCAAACAGGGCCTGGGCAGCCTGCTCACAATGCTGGACCTACCGGGGATCGCCCTCTTTGCTGGTGCGATCATCTCGCTGCTGGTGTTCCTTTCGGCGCTCACGACGCCGGCCTGGTGGCTTGCCGTCCTCGCCGTGGTGCTGGCGGGGGTGCTGCTGTTGCGGGAACGGCATGCGCGCAGTCCGCTGATCGACGTCCGGATGCTGGGCCGGAACGGACCGCTGCAGCGTACCTACCTGCGTTCGATCCTTGCCGCACTGGCAACATATGCCTCGATGTACGGGGCCAGCCAGTGGATGGAACAAAGCATGGGACTGAAACCGGCGATGGTAGGGCTGATTCTGATTCCGCTGAGCCTGCTGAGCATCGTCGTGGCACGGGTCGTCTCCGGTCGGGCCTGGGTCCGTTGGCCGTTGATCCTTTCGGGCATCGCTTTGACGCTCTCCGCAGGCGTGATGCTGCTGGTGAACCACGGCTCCGGCGTCGTGCTGCTCATCGGAATGACCCTGCTGCTGGGCCTGACCAACGGTTTCAGCAGTTTCGCCAATCAGGCGGCGCTGTACCTGCAAACGACTGCCGCGGAGATTGCGGTTGCCTCGGGGTTGCTGCGGACGTCAATGTATTTGGGCGCGATCGGGTCCTCCAGCCTCATCGGCATCGCCTTTGGGCCGTCTGCCACCGACGCAGGTTTCCACACTTTGGCCTGGATTCTGGTCGCCATCGGTGCATCGATGGTGGTCCTGACGGCGTTTGACCGCAGCGTTCCGGCCGTCGCCGCGGGGCATTGAGCCCGACGATCAGAAGGGATGACGCGGGCGCGTGCGGGCTTGGCTCGGGGCGGAGCCTTCAAAACCGGCAGTGAATAGCTGACCTAGTTCCCGGCGGGAGCGGAGGCCAAGCTTGGCCAGAACATTCCGAATATGGAAGTTCACAGTTGCCGGCGAAACAAATAGCTGGGCGGCGATTTGCTTATTGGTCATGCCGCGTTCGGCATAGAAGGCGATTTCCCGTTCCCGTCCAGTAAGGGACTCGAATGCGTGGAGGTACGGATTGGCGGGCCTGTCGCTCAGCCCGTCGAGCAACTTCATCGCGCGGCTGAGGTACGGGGCGGCACCGAGGGCAAGGAAGATCCGTACGGCGCCCCTCAGCGCGGTGGCGCCGGCTTTCGTGTTTCCAAGCGAGATGAGCAGCCGGCCAAGATCGAGGTGGGCAATACCCTGCGACAACGGGAAGCGTGATTCCTTCGCCGCGAGCCGGTAGTACTTGGCCGCCTGGCTGGATAGTCCATACGCTTCGCTGACCCTGCCTTCCAACCAGTCCAGCGAGCCATACACCGGCCACCATCCGCGACCGTTCATATCCTTGCAGGCCTGCAACAACGTGTCCGCTTCCTCCGCACGACCTAGTCCGGCCAGGGCGTCAATCCTGTAGCTGTGTGTCGATGGCGTGGCTAAGGTGATCGCCTCGGATGCGTCCAGCTGCTGTTGCCATTCACCTAGGGAACGGGCCCGTTCCAGCCTTGCGAGGCTACTGAGCTCGACTCCAAAAGTGTCATATTCGCTGATTCGGACTTCTTCCGCTCGGCGCAACGCAGCTTCGTATGTTTCCGAACGGCCTTGTACTGCCTCGAGGACCGCGGACATCGAGAAAACGAGGGGGCGGGAGGAGACATCGCTGACATCCAGAGAAAGCAATTGCGCCGTGCGGATCACCGTCAGCATTTCCTGCACCCTCCCCAGCAGGAAATAGCAGTATGCAAGCACGACCCTGGTGTGCCCGATTGCCAGCCCCGCACCGGTTGAAGCGGAGACTTCCATGGCCCTCTCCAGATCGACCGTGGCCTGCTCGATGCCACCAGTCACGCTGAGGAAGCCGGCTCTGCAGGTCAGCGCGTCGGCCAGGGCAGGACTGTCATTCGCACCAGCGATCAGTGCACTGAGCGACGCGAAAGCCTTCGAGATCAGGTCCGGATCCTGGGTGCCGCTTGCGCCGATGAGGTTGAATCCATCGAATTGCAGGCCCAGTTCCGTTCCTGACGGCAGGTGCCGAAGCCGGGGGTCGTGGACTGCCCCCTTGGTCTGGCTCAGATGCTCCAGGTACCGGTGCGCTTGGGCAACAGCGACGGCGGTGGAGGACTTATCGTCGGAGACCATCCGTGAGACGACTATCGCCAACGAAATGTGGGCCCGCAGCAGGGCTTCGTCAGGGTGGTTCAGTTCTTTGGTGATCAGCTCTTCGGCAAACTGGCCGACACGGTCCAGATCCGGCCTCATTTGAAGCAACTGCAACAGCGCGAAGTCCCGCACTGCGCCGGGACGCATGGATTGCACCTGAGGCAGAAGGTCCATCACTTCGGCAATGCAATGGTGGACGGACGCAACGAGGCAGGCTTCGATGATGCAGTCGTCCCGGCGGCTTCCGCTGAACCTGTGCATCGCCGAGCGTAGGTATTGCAACGCGAGTTCCGGCTGGCCATCGGCCAAAGCTTGATCGACGCCGGAGGTCACCTCGGCAAAAAGTTCGGCCGTCCCGGGTTCCTGCACGAGCAATCGATGCTGCAGAGCAAGTCTCGGATCGTCGATTTCGCCTGCAATTGCGCGATGGATGCAAGACAAGCGGTGGCTCTTGAGGTTGTCCCGCACCCCGACAGCGAGCAAATCATGAAACGGGCGCAATTGAACGGTCTGCCCGATCCGTGTGCCCCGGACCAGCCCGCTCGCCAATGCCGCCGCGACATCCGTTGGTTCATTCAAAGCGTCGCCAATTCGCAGCACGCGCTCTTGTTCAATCGGGTCGCGGCTGACACACACAAACTCGACGACGGATCGGGCAGGTCCAAGCTCCAATGCGTCGAGCATGGCGGCAAAGGGATTGTTTCCGGGGGCGATATACGGGACCGCGTCGGGCCAGGGGTTCTGGGCGGAATATTCCGGCCCGGCTGCATGCTCCATTGCGGCGTTGATCAACAAGGGAGTACCTCCGGTGCTCCCTCGAAGCCGTTCCGCAGTGCGCGCCGACATCGTTCGATCCCAGACTCGCGCCACGTAATCCTGGACCTGTTCAGGACTCAGCGGTTCAAGGGTGACCCGTTTGACAAAGCCCCAGGACAAGTCATCACACACCATCCGATCGATGGCGGCGGTACCGGGCCCTGAAACACCTGCCAAGACAACTGTGATCCTGTCGTCGGCGAGTCTCTGAAGCACGAACCGCAGGGCCTTGGCGGAGCGTTCATCTATCCATTGGGCATTGTCCATGACAATGCAACTAATGTTCTTGGGCCGGGAAGCTAGCGCAGACAACAGTTGGCGGGCGGCAATGACAGGATCTGAGAGGGGATCGGCCTCGCGATGGCCTAGAGCCACAAGAAGCTTGTCAACAAAGGAGAGCGGAAGGGTACTTTCAAAAGTGTCCGCACTGCACGCCACCACGTTCGCCCGCCTCAGGGCATCCATGAGCTGCAAGCACCACGTCGTCTTTCCCACCCCTGAATCCCGGTGAGCACAACAATCCCGCCACTGTCCTGGCGCGTGCGTTTCAGTACAGCGGCGGGAGTGTCATCGTTTGATAGTCCGGGATGTGCGACCGTGCGTGACGTCATGCCGCCATATTATTATGGGCAAATCAAACTCTTCCCTGTGGGCCGCGGGGGCCGCGAAGGTGTGGGGGTCGGCTCCAGAGCCGGAGGAACAAACCCAGGACGAGCGCGGCAACGGCCCCGGGTCCCAATCCGGCAAAGCCCGGACCGTTGGACCCGGTGTACGCCAGGTTGCCAAACGACGCCGTCGACCCAACGGGCAAGACCACCGTAGACGACGCCGTGCCCGGCGCGCCGGGTACTGCTTCCGGAACCGTGGGCACGACCGGAGCCGTCACGGCAACTGAAGCCGGCGCTCCCGAAGCGGGCAGGAAATAGGTGTCGCCTGAGTAGTCCACTTTTATTTCGTGGTTCCCCGCGGACAGCGCCGGAAGGGTGACAGCGGCCGAGCCGGAGACCAGGGTCACCGCAGGCAGCCGGACCTGGTTGTCAACTGTCAAAATGACGGTTCCGGCAGGCTGCACCGGAAGCGGACTGCTCGCCGTGACGTTTACCCGTACGTCCACGGTTCGGCCTTCCAGGACGGAAGTTGACGATGGAACAAGAAGGACGGTCGCCTGGGCCCGCGCGGCGTTCACTTGAACCGTGACCGGTTCAGCGGACTTAAAGTTGGTGTCGCCGTCGTAGCTGAGTTGTACTGCGCGATTACCCTCAGCCCAGGGGATCGCGGTGGTGAAGCCACCTCGCGGATCCAAGGGCGCCGTTCCGAGAACGTTGCCGTTGAAACTCAAAGTCACTTGCCCCGTGGGCACAGCAGGCGAAGAAGCGCTCGAAGCAGTCGCGACCTTCGCGATCGCCGCGGCCATGTCAGCCGACACCGTACCCGTTATCGTAGCGGGCTTGCTCAGCAGATCGGCGGAAACCGTCGTATTGACGATCCGCGTTGCGAGAGGCTGTACGAGTTGGGTCAGGGATGCCGTGGAGGACTGGAATTTGTAGGAATCAGTGTTGCGTGGGCGGTAATTGAAGGTGAGATCGTGGGAACCCGGGGGTAGGTCGATTGCTCTGATGGTGGCAGTTCCAGCGGCGTCGACAGGAACTGTTGCAAGCTCCGTGCCGTTATTGTCCGTGACCGCAACCTCGCCGCTTGGAACCACCCCGCCAAGGTCGGAGTTGACGACTGTTGCGACGTAGCCGCCGGGAGTGCCGAAGATGGAAGGATTCGTCGTCGCGACGACGCCGGTGGTTGTTGCGTAGTCGGGGGTGTACCAGATGCTGACCCGGCCGCTACCCGCGTTGTAGCCCCTGATCACGTTGCTCGCGGTTGGGACAACGTAGCTGCTGCCGCCACCGCCGCCACCGCCTCCGGCGCCACCTACGCGGCTGCCAAGAGCACCTGAACCACTGAGCCAACCGCCGCCGCCACCGCCTCCACCACCGCCGCTGGATGAATTTCCAGCTCCGCCACCGCCGGTTCCCGCTGTGCCGCTAGGCCCGATAGCCCCAGAGTGAGCGCCAGGTGCCCCGCCCGCACACCACCCGTCAGCTGACTGGCCATTCTGGTTGGCGGCACCGCCGGCACCGCCATTGCAGTACACGAAAGCAGCTCCGTGTCCTGCGCCCCCGCCGCCACCCGCGGCGACAACAAGGGGTGTCCCTTGCCCGTTGACTACGGCACTCGCGCCGCCGCCACCGCCGCCAGCAGATCCAGCGAGGGAACCGGTACCACCTGAACCTCCGCGAATGAAACCCAGTCCCCCGCCGCCTGGGTTGTGTCGCGACCCTGTTCCCCCGCCAGGTGTTGATGCGTAAATCTTCAGTGTCTCGCCGGGCGTCACTTGCAGCGTGGCGCGAATGTCGGCCCCTGCTCCGCCAGGACCATCATTGCTCACAACAAAAGCGGTACCAGGAATATTGATTGGTCCGCCACCGCCGCCGGCGGAGCCCCAGGCCCGGATATCGATGGAGCGCACACCGGCCGGTACGATCCACGTGTCTCCATTGACGTTGGCGAAGTCTCGTTTGGTGGGAGTTGGATCCGGAGCGACGGAAAGCTCTGTTGACGCAGCATTTGCAGGAGGATCGCTGAGCCCTACAGCTCCAACGGCACCCGCGAGCAGGAAGATGGACAATTGCACAGCCAACGGCTTGCGTGCTGAAAGAGGCCTCATACCGGGAACACTAGGTACGGGACGCTGCCAAGCCCTTCGGCGGGATCAAATACTATTCACAACGAATAGGTGATTCCCCCTCAGCTGTTTGCTGAAACCGCGGTCCCCAGGCCAAGCGCGGTAAGGATCGCGGCAGAGGTCCGTTCGAGTGCTTTCGTCACAGATGGCCTCTTCAGCCAGAGAACGGCCTTGGTTGCCACCAAAGACAGGATTCCGAGATAGAGCATCGAAATTGCGAAGTCGATGACTCCGAGCATCATCGTCAGCCCAAGGGATGCTTCCCCGGGAGGAAGGAACTGGGGCACTACGGCGAGGAAAAACAGACCCACTTTGGGGTTGAGCATGCACGAAACAAGTCCCGCGAAGAAACTCGAGCGCAGTTTGGGGCCCGTCCCCGGGGCATCCTCTTCCTGACGGGTTTGCTGCCCGCGCCGGCTGTGGATAAAGGCGCTGATCCCCAGGTAAATCAGATAAAGGCCACCGATGATCTTCACTACCCGGTAGGCCTCGGCCGACTGCTCCAGCAGGGCTGCCAATCCAATGCCGACAAGCCCTGCCCAAAAGATACTGCCTAGTGAGGAACCGAGACCTGCTGAGAGGCCAGTCTTGACGTTTGACAAGCTGTACCTCAGGACGAGGAACGAGTCAGGGCCTGGAGTGAGGGCCAAAATTACGCACAACCCGACGAACGCCGCAAGTGAACTCAGAGTCATGTTCCCATTCAATCATTGCGTGGCATCTGCACCGGGTGCCGCGGGCCTCACGGCAGCTTCCCAGACCCCCCGGCTACAATGGGGCCGTCCGTATTTCCCCTCGAGAGGTAGTTCCCTTTTGGTCACTCGCCACGATGCACCCAGCCCGGAGCCGGGTCAGTCACCCCCTGTAGCCTACCCGGGCCAGGGGAAGCTGGCTGCCCGCAGCCGGCGGTTCAGCTTTCGCCGTTCGCCCCGCTGGTTCAAAATCACCAGCGCCGCGGTGGCTGTCTTGCTGATCGCAGTCATCGCGTTTGGAGGGTATTGGGTATGGCGCCTTCAGTCCAACATCTCGTCGTCCGCACTCGGCGCCGGAGGCGTCAGAACGGAAGGTCCGGTGGACGACAGCAAGGACCGGCTTCAAATCCTCGTTCTGGGTACTGATACGAGGAGCGGGAAGAACGGGCAGTTCGGTACCACCGACCAATCCTCCGGCTACGGCCAGTCTGACGTCATGATGTTGCTGGATATCTCCGCGGACAACAACCATGTCAACGTCATCAGTTTCCCCCGGGACTTGTTGGTCGACGTTCCGGCTTGTACTGACAGCAAAACCGGCAAGCAATACCCCGAGCGGCAAAATGCGATGATCAACAGTGCGATGGCCGAGGCCGGCATCGGTTGTGCTGTTGACACCGTCAACAAGCTCACGGGTTTGGAGGTTGACCACTTCATGATGGCCGACTTCAATGCCGTGACCGAACTCTCCAAGGCCGTCGGCGGCGTCGACGTCTGTGTGAGCACTGCGGTCAACGACCCCGACTCCGGATTGCATTTGCCCAAGGGCACCTCGCAGGTGGAAGGCGACCAGGCCCTGGCCTTCCTGCGCACGCGCCATGCATTTACCGACGGCGGAGACCTCGGACGGATCAAGGCGCAGCAATCGTTCCTCGGTTCCCTCGTGCGGAAGCTCAAGGCTGACGGAACGCTCGGAAACCCGCAGAAGATGCTGGGCATCGCCGATACAGTCACGAAGAACCTCACCGTCGACAACGGACTCGCCTCGGTCCCCGCCCTGTTGACCATCGCGGGCAGGCTCAAGAACATTGACCCGGCCAAGGTCAACTTCATCACCGTGCCCAACGTCCCGGCGGCGTCCGATCCCAACCGGCTCGACCTCGACCAACCGGCAGCGAGCAACTTCTTTGCTGCGCTGACAAAGAGCGCCGACCTCAGCCAGCCCGCGCCAAGCGCCGCGGCGTCCCCGGCTCCATCGACGGGAACTCCGAAAGCCGCATACGACAAGGCGCTTCAACCGATCACCGTCGCCAATGGAACGGGTGTGACCGGCAGAAGCCAGGAGATCGGATCCGTTCTCTCCGCCGGGGGCTTCACGAAGCTGGCCAAGATCCAGGCCGATAGCAGGCCACAGACCATGGTCTATTACGGTGCAGGCTTTGCCGACGTTGCCGCGGATGTCGCCGCAATGTTCGGGTTGCCGGCGACGAGCGTGCAGCAGGTCGCCAGTGTCCAGGGAGTCCAGCTCTACGCCGGGCAAGACTTCGCTACCGGGGACAAGCCGACACTTCCGGCGCCCAAGCCTAACGATGTGGTTGCCCAGACCGCCCAGGACCAGACCTGCCAGACAACCAACCCGGTCGGATAGCCGGAAGACAAAGCGCCCTCCGCCCCGCATTGCGGGACGGAGGGCGCTTTCTGTTTTTGTGCTACTGAGGTTGCTCTCCCGAAACGTTGACCAGCCATGCAATGCCGAATTTATCGGTCAGCATCCCGAAGATGTCCCCCCAAGGTGCCTTCTCCATCGGCACGGTCACCGTCCCGCCGTCGGCCAGGCCGTCCCAATAGCCGCGAAGTTCCGCTTCGTCGTCGCCACTGAGCGACACCGAGATGTTGTTTCCCGGGCTGTACTCCATGCTATTGGGGGTGTCTGCGGCCATGAGCAGCAATCCGTTGTCTGTTTTGAGTGCCGAGTGCATGATCTTGTCGCTTTCGACGGGGTCTTCGCTCGCGTGGAACTCCGCGAAGGTGCTTTGGGTCAGCTCGCCGCCGAAGACCGACTGGTAGAAGGACATGGCCTCCTTGGCGTTGTCCCGAAAGCTGATGTAGGGGTTGAGGTTCGTGGTCATTACATGGCTCCTCAGTGTTTGGGGGCAGCACGATCAGCTACCTTTTCGTCATGCTAACAGCGCCGGCCGGGACCATCTACAGCCAAAGTTTTTCTTGCCCGACGGCGGCTGTGCCGGTTTCATGCGCCGCTTGCCTCGCGGCCGACGAGGCCCACTGTGTTGCCCTCACTGTCCTTGATGAAGGCCATCCATTCATCGGTTCCTGCCGGCCCGAGGCTTCCGTCGACGTGGCTATACACTAATTGCGGCTCCTGGATGATCTTGGTCCCTGAGGCGCGGAGTTCTTCAACAGAGAGCCGGAGATCGGCTACGTCAAGGTAGATCAGCGACGACGGGGCGCCTCGATCCAGGAGGAGCCGGACGCCGTCGAGATCGAAGAAGAGCAGGCCGGGCGGATCGAATCTTCCGCTCGGTTCACTGCCCAGCAGCCGGGAGTAAAACGCCGATGCCCGGTCGAGGTCCACGGCCCGCTGGGCAACTTGGACCAGCCTCATGTTGTACCTCCGGGGATAGGCGCTTCAAGTGTCGTAGCCACATCCTCCGCGGTACTCAGTGCGGGTTCAAGAGTCCTGCGGCACCTTCGGTTCGAGTTCGGCATCAGTGCGGGATAGTGTCGTGTCCATGCCTGCTGCAAAACCCGCCCTGGTCCGCACTGCCCTCATCGCCGGACTGGCCGACGCCGTTTTCATTCTTGTTTTCGCGGCCATCGGCCGCGACGCGCACCAGCGCGCAGATGTGCTGACCGGGGTCTTTGCCACGGCTTGGCCGTTTCTTGCCGGTGCCGCGATCGGTTGGCTCGCTGTGAGGGCCTGGCGGGCACCCTTCCGGATCTGGCCGGCCGGCGTCGCCGTATGGATTGGAACCGTGGCCGGGGGCATGCTTTTGCGTGCGGCCACCGGACAGACCGTGGTGCTCGCGTTCATCATTGTCGCCTTGATCAGCTTGGCGATCCTGCTGCTTGGCTACCGCGCCGTGATCGCCCTCGTGGTGCGGGTCCGTCGACGGAGCCGCCAGTCCTAAGAACCCGCCGATGGACTAGGCTTGCTACGTCCACTGCTGCACTTCGGAAAGGCTGCCCCCAGTGATCACCGCTTTTGTCCTGATCAAGACCGACGCTTCACGCATCCCGGAGACGGCCGAGGAGATCTCCGCCATCCAAGGGATCAGCGAGGTCTACTCCGTCACAGGGGAATGGGACCTTATTGCCGTGGCGCGCGTGGCGAAGCATGAGGAATTGGCGGACGTCATCGCCGACAAACTCTCCAAGGTCCCCGCAGTGGTTCACACCACCACGCACATCGCCTTCCGCGCCTACTCACAGCATGATCTGGACGCCGCGTTTTCGCTGGGTTTCGAGCAGTAACCGCCGGAATCCTGGCGCCTTGCCTAGCTTTGGCTGAGTCCGACCCACGTGTCGAGGACCCGGGTGGCCGCTCCGGAATCAATGGATTCCGCAGCCCGCAGCCAGGCCGACTTCATTCGTTCCAGGAAGGGTCCGTCGGCGGCAGTGTCGAAGGCCACCAGGCCTGCGGCGGCGTTGAGGACTACTGCGTCCCGGACCGGGCCCGGCTTCCCGTCAAGTACTTCGCGCACGACGGCGGCATTCGCCTCGGCGTTGCCGCCTCGAAGATCGGCGACGGTCGCCGCAGCGATCCCAAGAGCGGCCGGCGAGAACCGCTGCTCGGTGACCTGCCCGTTCCTGATTTCCCACACCGTGGATGGACCTGTGGTGGTGAGTTCATCGAGGCCGTCTTCCCCACGGAACACCAATCCGCGGCTCCCCCGGCGCGCCAGGACCCCGGCGATCAACGGAGCCATGGTGGCGTTGGCAACACCCACGGCTGAAGCCTGGACGTGGGCCGGGTTGGTCATCGGTCCCAGGAAGTTGAAGGCCGTGGGGATGCCAAGTTCCGCCCGCACAACACCGGTATGCCGGAATGACGGGTGGAATACCTGGGCGAAACAGAATGTGATCCCCGCCTCTTCGGCGTTGCGGGCTACGCGCTCGATCGGCAAGTCGAGCCTCACGCCCAAGGCTTCCAGGACATCGGCGGAGCCCGACGACGACGACGCCGCCCGGTTCCCGTGCTTTACGACGCGCGCTCCCGCGCCGGCTGCCACAAGGGCAGCCATCGTCGAGATGTTGACCGTATTGAGTCGATCGCCGCCGGTTCCCACGATGTCAAGCTTTTCGCCCGGAATGCTCACGGGTTTGGCGTTGGAGAGCATCGCCTCGACCAATCCGGTGACTTCATCCACTGTTTCGCCTTTGGCGCGCAAGGCAACCAGGAAACCGGCGATCTGGGAAGGGGCGGCTTCCCCGGACATGATCGTGTTCATGGCCCATGCTGTGTTCCCGATCGAGAGGTCATGCCCGTTGATCAATGCCGAGATGAGTCCGGGCCACGAGTTGCTTGCCTGCTCTGCAGATGCCTGTGAAGTCACCACTTGATGCTATCGATCCACCCGGCTCCGTGACCAATGCTAAGGACGCCGGGAACTTTTCCGCGCGAATTCGCGTGTTTGTAGAAAAAGTCTCCCCAAATGGCGGTTCGCATTGGGAAGTCCGGACTTTTACAGACATAATGTCTTTGTGACATCTGCGACCCATGCCCCCAGTACCCCGGCGCACCCGACGCTGAATCGCCCCAATTTGGTTTCCGTTGGAACCGTTGTGTGGCTTTCCAGTGAGTTGATGTTCTTCGCCGGTCTCTTCGCCATGTACTTCACCCTGCGCTCCACGTCAGGCGCGTTGTGGGCGGAAGAAACCGGCAAGCTCAACTTCCCGTTTGCGCTTATAAACACGATCGTCCTTGTGTCAAGTTCCTTTACTTGCCAGATGGGCGTCTTCGCTGCCGAGCGACTTGAGCCGCGCCGTCGAGGTGGTGTGCTGCAGTTCACCCGCTGGGGTATGAACGAATGGTTCATCCTGACGTTCATCATGGGCGCCTTCTTCGTTGCCGGCCAGACCACCGAATACGCAATGCTTGTGTCCGAGCACGTGACGCTCTCGGCCAACGCCTACGGTTCCTCGTTTTACATAACAACCGGCTTCCACGGTCTCCACGTCATCGGCGGCCTCATCGCCTTCCTGTTCATCATTGGCCGTGCATACGCCGCCAAGAAGTTCGGACACTTTGAAGCGACCTCGGCAATCGTCACCTCGTACTATTGGCACTTCGTGGATGTTGTGTGGATCGGCCTCTTCCTGGTCATCTACGTCCTCAAATAGCCCGGCACCGACTCTTGTTCCACAAGAGGATGAATTTTAAAGAAGCGGCTCACGGAGCCGACGCAGGATCGAATAAAGGAACCACCACGTGAAGGCACTCTCGCAGAAGCGACGTCATCCACTGGCAGCCATTGCGCTGCTGTTGTTGGGACTCCTCGTCACTGGTGGGCTTTACGCCGTTGCCACAACGGTCAACCAGGCGAAGGCAGACACCACTACCTTCAGCGCCAGCGACGCCCAGGAAGGTGGCAAGCTCTTTGCCGCAAACTGTGCCACTTGCCACGGCATGGGCGCGAGCGGAACCAAGGACGCTCCGTCGCTGGTCGGCGTGGGCGCTGCTGCAGTTGACTTCCAGGTTGGCACCGGCCGTATGCCCATGCAGATGAACGGACCCCAGGCCCAGGAAAAGCCAAGGCAGTTCAACGACCAGCAGACGCAGCAGCTGGCGGCTTACGTCGCTTCGCTCGGCGCCGGCCCGGCCATTCCCGATGCATCGCTGCTCGATGAAAAGGGAGATGCCGCCAAGGGTGGCGAACTCTTCCGCGTGAACTGTGCGATGTGCCACAACGCCGCAGCCGCCGGTGGTGCCTTGACCCGTGGAAAGTTCGCTCCTGCACTGGCCGGGGTCTCGGGACAGCACATCTACGAAGCCATGGCCACTGGTCCGCAGAACATGCCCGTCTTCAACGACGCCAACATCTCTCCTCAGGGCAAGCGCGACATCATCACCTTCCTGAAGACGATCGAAGCCAACGGCTCGCCTGGTGGGAACGACCTCGGTTCGCTGGGTCCGGTTTCCGAAGGTCTCTTCGTCTGGGTCGCAGGCCTTGGCGTCATCATCGCCTTCACCATCTGGCTGACGTCCCGCACGTCCTAGGACAGACGCACTAAAGCTTCTGCTGTCCCCACAGCAGTTTTGAATTGAACATTAACCCGGTTCCGGCCGGGACAACGAGAGAAGGATGAGGCGAATTATGGGCAACCATAGTGACGGCAGTCCGAACCACTCGGGCACCGTAGCTACGGCTGGTCAGAATGTTGTGGAGAAGTTCCAGGATCCTGGGCTTCCTCCGCACCGTTTGCGCCTGGCTGACACGGATCCGAGAGCCGCTAAGCGAGCCGAACGGCAGGTAGCCATTCTGTTTGGCATCTCCGTCATCGGCACGGTGATCTTCCTGGTGTCGTACTTTGCCATCGATCTGCACACGGATGGATCGATCGCAACGATCCGCAACCAAAACCTGTTGCTTGGCCTTGGCACCGCATTTGCGATGCTCGGCATCGGCACCGGCATCGTGCACTGGGCCAAGGCCCTCATGCCGGACCACGAGGTATCGGAAGAGCGCCACGCCATCCGCACCGAGGAAGACCGGCAGGCAGCCGTGCGAATTGTCGAGGACATCGTCGAGGAAACCGGCATCAAGCGTCGACCGCTGATCCGCAACACCCTTCTGGGTGCGGTGGCACTGGCGCCCCTCCCGGCTTTGGCGGTATTCGGTGACCTTGGTCCCCGCCCGGACAACACGCTCGCACACACCATGTGGGCTCCCCAGGACGGCAAGCTCAAGCGCCTCACCCGCGACCCCGACGGAACTCCGATCAAGGCATCGGACGTGACCATCGGTTCTGCATTCCACGTGATCCCGGAAGGCCTCAACGAACTCCAGGAGGGCAAGCTCAACGCGAAGGCCAAGGCCGTCGTCTTGCTCATGCGCCTCAACCCGGATGACTTGACGATTTCCAAGGGCCGCGAAACCTGGAGCTACAACGGAATTGTTGCCTACTCCAAGATCTGCACCCACGTCGGTTGCCCCGTTGCTCTTTATGAGCAGCAAACGCACCACCTGCTGTGCCCGTGCCACCAGTCAACCTTCGACCTCACCAAGGAATGCAAGGTTATCTTCGGCCCCGCCAGCCGTCCGCTCCCCCAGCTGCCCATCGCGGTAGATGCTGAGGGCTACCTCGTAGCCACGAGCGATTTCAAAGAACCTGTAGGACCGAGTTACTGGGAGCGTGACGAGCATGAGCGCCTCATCAACAGCTGAAGTCCCCTTCGTACCCAAAACCAAGGTTGGCCGCATCACGGACTTCGTTGACGAGCGCGTCGGCGGATCCGGAATCCTGCGTGAATTCGGCCGGAAGGTCTTCCCGGACCACTGGTCCTTCATGTTCGGTGAGGTGGCGCTGTATTCCTTCGTCATTCTCCTGATGTCGGGGACCTTCCTGACGTTCTTCTTTGACCCGTCGATGGCTGAGACCCACTACACGGGTTCATACACCCCGCTGACCAATGTCGAAATGTCCGTCGCGTACAACTCGTCGCTGAACATTTCCTTCGACATCCGCGGTGGCTTGTTCTTCCGCCAGGTCCACCACTGGGCGGCTTTGCTGTTCGTGGCATCGCTTGGTGTGCACATGCTGCGCGTTTTCTTCACGGGCGCTTTCCGCAAGCCGCGTGAAATGAACTGGGTGGTGGGCGGCGTCCTGCTCATCCTGGCCATGGCTGAAGGCTTCACGGGATATTCGCTTCCCGATGACCTGCTCTCCGGTAACGGCCTGCGAATCATCGACGGTGTCATCAAGTCCATCCCGGTGATCGGAACGTACATCTCGTTCTTCCTCTTCGGAGGCGAGTTCCCGGGAACAGCCATCATCGGCCGGCTGTACGTGCTGCACATCCTGCTCGTCCCGGCCATGATTCTGCTGATGATCGTCATCCACCTCTTCATGGTGGTTGTGCACAAGCACACGCAGTACCCTGGCCCGGGTCGCAACGACGGCAACGTCGTCGGTTACCCTCTGGGACCGGTTTACGCTGCAAAGGCCGGCGGCTTCTTCTTCATCGTGTTCGGTGTCGTCGCGCTCATGGCTGCGATGTTCACGATCAACCCGATCTGGAACTACGGGCCGTACGACCCCTCCCCTGTGTCGGCCGGTACCCAGCCTGACTGGTACATCGGCTTCGTCGATGGTGCCCTGCGACTCATGCCTGGCGTTGTCAACGATTTCCACTTCGAATACATCATCTTCGGCCATGTGCTGACGCTGAATGTGCTGCTGCCCGCATTGGTTCCCGCAGGCATCATTTTCACGGTTCTGTTCATGTACCCGTGGATCGAACGCTGGATCACCAAGGACAACCGTGAGCACCACGTCCTGGACCGTCCGCGTAACGCTCCTACCCGTACGGCCATTGGCGTCGCAGGCTTTACCTGGTACTGCGTCATGTGGGCCGCTGCCGGCTCGGACCTCATCGCAACGCACTTCCACGTTGCCCTGAACGACGTCACGTACTGGCTGCGTACGCTGTTCTTCATCGGCCCGATCATTGCATTCATGGTGACGAAGCGCGTGGCCCTTGCGCTGCAGCGCAAGGACCGCGAGATCGCCCTGCACGGCCGCGAAACGGGTCGCATCGTGCGCCTGCCGCATGGTGAATTCATCGAGGTACACGCACCGCTGGACGACTACAAGCACTACAAGCTTGTGGGCTTCGAGTCGCCTTCCCCGCTGCCGGCCGAGCCGAACGAGCACGGTGTGGTCACGCCGAAGGAGAAGCGCCGCGCGGCATTGTCCAAGTGGTTCTTCGAAGACCGTGTTGCTCCGGCAACGCCGGCCGAGCTTGAAGCCGCTCACGGACACGGCCACCATGAGGCCATCGAATCCGGCGAAGAGCACAAGAGCCTTAGCCACTAGCTCCCGCAGATAGCACAGAGAAGGCCCCGTCCACGTGGACGGGGCCTTCTCTCGTTGTTCGGGCTTTCAAGCGCTCGGTTCCCTGGCTTTGGGCTAGTGGGTGCGGTACCCCGTGGATTGGCTTCGGGTGGACCGCACGCCCGGACGCTGCAACGGGACCCACAACTTGTACCGGTCGGCACGGTAGTACGACACGGAGTAGTCCACCATGGCGCGGGCAACGAAAGCATGGCGCTGAATCTTGAGCAACGGAGTACCGACATCTACGTTCAAGAGCCGCGCCGTTGATGGCGAAGCTGCCGTTGCTTCAATCATGTCCTCTCCCCACTCCATCACCAGTCCGTACTTCTCACTCAGCACGTTGTACAGGGAAGTGGGAGGCGCATCGTCCAAAAGACCTGGCACGCGATGGGCAGGGATGAAGTTCTCGTCCACGCTCATGGGCTCGTTGTCAGCGAGGAGGAGCCGCCTGAAGCGGACCAACGGCGTCCCTTCCTCCAGCTGGAGTTCCCTCGCCAGGAAGGCGCTGGCCGAGATTTGTTCAAAGCTCAGGACCTTGGCTGCCGGAACCATGCCGCGGCGTTGCATTTCCTCGCTGTACGACGTGAGCTTCACCTGGAGGTCCAGCTTCGGTTTGCGGACGAAAGTTCCCAGTCCAACCACACGTTCAATGACTTCCTCGCCGACAAGGGCATCAATGGCCTGCCGCACCGTCATCCGGGCAAGACCGAATCGTTCGGAGAGGTCCCGCTCCGAAGGCAACGCCGCACCGGGCTTGCAGGACTCGGAGATATAGCTGCGCAGGATCTCGCGCAGTTGAACGTAGATAGGAGTGCCGCTCTTGCGGTCGATCCCCCCCGCAATACGTGTTGCATCAGTCGGCACGACGGTCTCCGGCCACGAAATCTCTCATGAAATAAGCGTAGGGCAATCCTCCGGCAGGTCTAGACCAGCTGGGCTCTGCGAACTGGGCCGTCCCGCGGCAGCGCTAGGCTTGTAGGGATCAAAATCGCAGTCGGCATCTGGCCGTCCGAGTCAAAGGAGCCGGTTTGCCCGAGCACAAAGCCATCGTCGCCGCAGAGATCGGCCTTCATGCACGGGCTGCTGCCGTATTCGTGCGGGCTGTGACGGCCACGGGCCTTCCGGTGATGATCCGCAAGCCCGGCCAACAAGCGGTTGATGCCCGGTCTTTGCTTGAGGTCATGACCGAAGATTTCGGCCACGGGTGCGAGGTGGTTCTGTCGGTCTCCGGAGAAGCGCTACAAGCCGGCCGTACGCTTGATGAGGTCAACGATGCTTTGGCCGCGCTTTCGGCCGTCCTGGAGGCCGTGGAAGGTCAGTGAACGGGCAAGCACGCTGACGACGCACCCGGTGTGTCATCCGGATAGAACGACGGCGGGCCCCACCACGTGGTGGGGCCCGCCGTTGTTGTTCAAGTACTTCTAGTGCGCGTGGTCTCCGCGGCTGTATTCGAAGACCCAGCCGACCAGGGCTACGACAGCAAGACCGGCGGCGACGAACGTGATCCAGAAACCTACGGCCAGGCCAAGGAACCCGCCGGCGCAGGCCAGGCCGAGCACCAGCGGCCACCAGCTCCAGGGGCTGAAGTGTCCCTGCTCGCCGGCGCCTTCGTGGATCTCAGCATCCGGACGGTCCTCCGGACGCATGCCGACGCGCCTGCCCGTGAAACCGAGATAAGCGCCGATCATGCCTGCCAGGCCACCGACCAGGAGGATACCTAGGGTGCCAACCCACTCATCCCAGTGGTTCAGAAAACCATAGACCAGCGCCACCGGTACGAAGAAAAAACTCCCGGCTCCAAAAATCCAAGATTCGATTTTCATTTAGCGTCCTTCTGATCAGCGTTGCCGAGCACCTTTGCTGCCGGCGCAGGGCTCTCTGCAGTGTGATGCTGGGCAAGTTCCGGGTGGTGGAGGTCCAAGGCAGGACGTTCGGAACGAATGCGGGGCAGAGAGGTGAAGTTGTGTCGCGGCGGCGGGCAGGATGTGGCCCACTCCAGCGAGGCACCAAAGCCCCAGGGATCGTCCACTTCTACCTTTTTGTTGCTGCGCCAAGTGATGTAGACATTCCAGAAGAATGGCAGGAGCGATGCGCCGAGCACGAAGGATGAAATCGTGGAGAACTGGTTCATCCACGTGAAGCCGTCCTGCGGCAGGTAGTCGGCATAACGCCGGGGCATGCCCTCTACGCCGAGCCAGTGCTGGATCAGGAAGGTGCCGTGGAAACCCAGGAACAGGAGCCAGAAGTGGATCTTGCCGAGCCGTTCGTTGAGCATCTTGCCGGTCCACTTTGGCCACCAGAAGTAGAAGCCTGCGAACATCGCGAATACCACCGTGCCGAAGACCACGTAGTGGAAGTGCGCCACGACGAAGTAGGAGTCCGAGACGTGGAAATCCAGCGGCGGGGAAGCCAGGATGATGCCGGTCAGGCCGCCGAAGAGGAACGTGACCAGGAAGCCGATGCTCCAGAGCATGGGAGTCTCGAAGGTAATCGAGCCCTGCCATAGGGTGCCGATCCAGTTGAAGAACTTCACGCCGGTGGGTACCGCGATCAGCATCGTCATGAAGGAGAAGAACGGCAGCAGCACCGATCCGGTGACGTACATGTGGTGCGCCCACACGGTCACCGACAGGGCGGCGATGGCAATGGTCGCATACACAAGGCCCTTGTAGCCGAAGATCGGCTTGCGGCTGAAGACCGGGAAAATTTCAGAGACGATGCCGAAGAACGGCAAGGCAATGATGTAAACCTCAGGGTGGCCGAAGAACCAGAACAGGTGCTGCCACAAGACAGCTCCGCCGTTCTCCGGGTCGAAGATGTGGGCTCCGAAGCGACGGTCAGCGCCGAGGGCGAAGAGCGCGGCGGCGAGCGGCGGGAACGCCATGAGAACCAGGATGGCCGTCACCAGGGTGTTCCAGGTGAAGATCGGCATGCGCCACATCGTCATGCCGGGAGCGCGCATGCAGATGATCGTGGTGATGAAGTTGACCGCACCCAGGATTGTTCCGAAACCGGACAACGCCAGGCCGAAGACCCAAAGGTCACCACCCACGCCCGGGGTGAACGTGGTGTCTGACAAAGGTGCATAGGCGAACCAGCCGAAGGATGCGGCGCCCTGCGGGGTGATGAAGCCGGAAACGGCGATGGTGGAGCCGAAAAGGAAGAACCAGAAGGCCAACGCGTTCAACCGCGGGAAGGCAACATCGGGGGCACCGATCTGCAGCGGCATGACGACGTTTGCGAAGCCGGCGAAGAGCGGCGTCGCAAACATGAGCAGCATCACGGTGCCGTGCATCGTGAAGAGCTGGTTGTACTGTTCCTTGGTCTGTAGGATCTGCATGCCGGGCTCGAACAGCTCCGCACGCATCAGGAGCGCCATAACGCCGCCCAGGCAGAAGAACACAAAGGACGCGATCAGGTACATGTACCCGATGGTCTTGTGGTCCGTGGAGGTGATCCAGTTGACGACGATACGTCCCTTGGACTTCGGTACTACCGGAGCGTCAAGGACTCCGGCGGATTGAGTGTAAGTAGCCACGTCGCTTCCCTTAATTCTTTGCGTTCAGGTTCGGGTTGCGGTCGTACTTCGAATCGAGAAGACCGGTGTTGCCGCTCTGGCGAAGCTGGTCCATGTGAGCCTGGAACTCAGCATCGGAAACGACCTTCACGCGGAACAACATCTCAGAGTGGTATTCACCGCAAAGTTCGGCGCACTTGCCGTCATAGGTGCCCTCCTTGGTGGGGGTCAACCTGATGTAGTTGGTCTTGCCGGGAATCACGTCGCGCTTCTGCAGGAAGGCCGGAACCCAGAAAGAGTGGATGACGTCGCGGGAGTTGAGCTCGAGGTCAACCGACTTGTTCACGGGAAGGTACAGCGTCGGCAGCTGATTCAGGTCAATCGCGTTGCCCGTGAGGTGGGCCTGGACTCCTGCTTCGTGAAGGTCGTCGGTGATGACCGAGCCCTTGACGTAGTTAAAGTCCCAAGCCCATTGCTTGCCGCGGACGTCGATGGTGACGTCGGCCGGCTTGGAGCGATCATCAATCGCCTGCTGGTCCTGGTTGGTGAAGTAGAAGAACACCAGCACCATGAACAGCGGAATGGTCAAATAAAAGACCTCCAGAGGGAGGTTGTAGCTAAGCTGCTTCGGGAAACCCGTGGTGCCCTTGCGGCGCCTGTAGGCGATGATGCACCAGACCAGCAGGCCCCAAGTAATAATGCCGACTACGAGGGCGGCGATCCATGAGTTGACCCAGAGGTCCATGATCCGATCGGTGTTGCTGGTGGTGCCACGTTCCGTGGGCAACCAGCCTTTTTCTACCTCTGGTGAACATCCGGTCAAAACCAACGCGCCGGCTAGTGCCAAGCCAGTGATCGAGGTGATCTTTATGCGTCGGCTGCCGGTTCGGTTCTGCGAACTCACAGACGGCCCTTCCTCTTGTTGCTGCAGCCCGGCAGGCGGAAGGCCCACCGGGCACACTAAAGTTTTACTACCCGATGTAGAGCTTACCGCTACCGAGCGGTTTTCGCCGACATGCTGGCCCAGTGCGTCGGCCCGGGTTTAACCCGTTCCTGAACTGGGCCAACAGTCTGCGAATGCCCGGGTTAGTGGAACGAATCGCCGCAGGCGCAAGACCCGCCGGCGTTGGGGTTGTCGATGGTGAAGCCCTGCTTCGAGATCGTGTCCTCGAAGTCGATGCTGGCGCCGCTCAGGTAAGGCACGCTCATCTTGTCGACAACCACTTCGACGCCGTCATAGTCGCGGACGGCATCGCCGTCGAGCAGGCGCTCGTCGAAGTAGAGCTGGTAGATCAGGCCCGAGCAGCCGCCCGGCTGAACAGCGACGCGGAGCCGCAAGTCCGTGCGGCCTTCTTGTTCGAGAAGGCTCCGGACTTTGCCTGCGGCAACATCGGTCAACTTGACCTCGTGCTCAGGAAGCTCGGCGCCTGCGAGCTGCGCTTCGGTGCTGTTTTCGTTGGTTGCAGTGCTCATTGGCCTACCTTCTTATGACGCTCTTGGCGGCTGCGCCTTCGCGCTGCCTGCCCTTACCCAAATACGTGCGGGTTATAGCTACATGCTACGTCGAGCCGGCGCATAGCTATAACTTCTAACGTAACCGGCCGGAGCCTTACCTTGTTCCCGGCCGATGCAGGTGGGGGCTCAGAGGCCTTCCGTGTTCAAACGGGCGAGCATCAGTGCTTCAGCCAGCACAGCATTCCGGAAATCACCGATGTGAAGGGATTCGTTGGCGCTGTGGGCCCGTGAGTCAGGGTCCTCGACCCCGGTCACCAGGATCTGGACATCGGGATAGGTTTCCGTCAGATCCGCGATGAACGGTATGGATCCACCGATCCCCATTTCGACGGCGGGGACACCCCAGGCTTCACCCAGCGCCCACATCGCGATCCGGGCCGCCGCCGATGCTGTGTCGGTGGAGAAGGCGTTCCCCCGCTCCCCCGGCACAAACGTCACCTTCGCTCCGAAGGGCGCGTTCGCCTCGAGGTGCCTTCCTACTGCGTCCATGGCGGCATCGGGATCTTGCCCGGGAGCCAAGCGCAGGCTGAACTTTGCCCGCGCGGCCGGGAGCAGCGTGTTGGATGCGACGTCGACGGCGGGTGCGTCGATGCCGATGATGGACAACGCGGGCTTGGTCCAGAGCCTCGAGGCGATGCTGCCGCTGCCGGCGAGCCGTACGCCGTCGAGCACGGAAGCGTCGGCGCGGTACTGTTCCTCGTCAACGTCCTCTACTACGTCATCCCTGGCTACCAGGCCCTCGATGGCCACGTTGCCGTCGTCGTCGTGCAGGGTGGCGATGAGCCGGGACAGAAGGGTCGGCGCATCCAGTACGGGACCACCGAACATGCCGGAGTGTACGGCGTGATCCAGGACCCGCACTTCGAAGGTGCCGTCGACCAAGCCGCGGAGGCTGGTTGTCAGCGCGGGAACGCCGACTTTCCAGTTGCTTGAATCAGCCACAACGATGACGTTCGCTTCGAGGAGCTCGCGGTGTGTTTCGAGGAAAGCGCGGAACGTCGGGGAGCCCGCCTCTTCTTCGCCCTCGAAGAACAAGGTGACCCCAAGGCCGAAATCGTCTCCCAGCACCTGGGTTACAGCGGCATAAGAAGCCAGATGGGCCATGATTCCCGCTTTGTCGTCGGCTGCGCCCCGGCCATAAAGGCGGCCATCGCGTTCCTCGGCGACGAAGGGCTCGGTCTCCCACAAGGTCACGTCGCCCGGCGGTTGCACATCGTGGTGCGCGTAAAGCAGGATGGTTGCTTTGCCCGGCGCGGCAACGCGGCGCGCAACAATGGCCGGGCCTCCTGGAGTCCCGTCGGCCTTGTCGCAGCGCAGGATCTGTACGTCGCGGAAGCCCGACTCGCGGACCAGCGCCGCAACAGCCTCGGCGCTCCGCTCCAGTTCAGCCGGGTCAAAGCTGGGCCAGGCGATCCCCGGGATGGCGACCAGGGCTTTCAAACGGGCCATGGTCTGGTCGAATGAAGCATCGATCGAGGACTTGAGCGCATCAACATTGATTGTGCCGGAGCCGTCGGAAAAGGTCTGCGGGATCTCCGCATTCATTGAAGTCATGGCGCAAACACTACCGCCGGGAGTGGCGCTGGGGAACCGGACCTGGCGGCGTGGCGGGCTCGTTCGGAGGGCGGCACGTCACGTCGACTTTTGCGCGGTTCCTGCGGGGTATTCTGTAGTGGTGTTTGGACGTAAAAAGGATGAGCCGAGCGCTCAAGACCAAGAAGACCAGCTTGCCGTCGATGCCGCCGTGAAAGGCGCTGGCAAGGGCGCTCCCACGCCCAAGCGCAAGGAACAAGAAGCGGCCCGCAAGCGCCCCCTCGTGCCGACGGACCGCAAGGCCTCGAAAGAAGCCGAGCGCATTGCCGTGCAGGATCAGCGCCAGAAAATGCGCCAGGCCCTGGACACCGGGGACGAAAAGTATCTGCCGCTGAGGGACAAGGGACCCCAGAAGCGTTTTGCGCGCGACTATGTCGATGCCCGTTTCAGCTTGGGTGAGTACTTGATGTTCGGTGCCCTGCTTTTCGTGGTCATCTCCTTCATCATTCCTTCAGGAAGTGAGGCCCTCAGCTATATCCTGATCGGCTTCTGGGTCATGTTCCTCGCGGTGTTCGCGGATGTGTTCATCCTTTCCCGCAAGTTGCGTAAGGGCTTGACGCAGAAGTTCGGCGACGTCGAGCGTGGCACCGTCTGGTACGGCAGCATGCGTTCCCTGCAATTCCGTCGCCTGCGCCTGCCGAAGCCGCAGGTGCAGCGAGGCCAGTACCCCGCTTAACTCCCCCGATCGCCATGGACGAGAGTCCGACGAATCAAAAAGACCCTGGAACAGCTGTTCCAGGGTCTTTTTGATTGACCGCACGCGGTGGTTCAGGCGCTCGTCTCCCTGCTTAGCGGCGACGCTTCGCGAGGGCTTTGTTGATGCCGGCGGCCCAGAACGGACCTTCGTAGAGGAATGCCGTATAGCCCTGCACGAGGGTTGCCCCGGCGTCGAGCCGCTCCTGGACGTCGGCCGCGGACTGCACTCCGCCGACCGCGATGAGCACCAGGCCCTCCCCTACCGCAGCCTTGAGCCGGCGCAGTACCTCGAGCGAACGCTCCTTGAGCGGTGCGCCGGAGAGTCCGCCGGCGCCGCACGCCTCCACTTTGCCCGGGTCGGAAACCAGGCCTTCCCGGCCGATCGTGGTGTTTGTCGCAATGATCCCGTCGAGCTTGAGGTCCAAGGCGAGGCGGGCGAGGTCGTCGATGTCTTCGTCGCTCAGATCCGGTGCGATCTTGACAAGCAGCGGCACATGGCGGCCGGCGGATTCGTCTGCGGCATCTCCGACGGCGCGCAGGAGGGGGCGAAGCGTTTCGACGTTCTGGAGCAGCCGCAGTCCCGGGGTGTTGGGCGAGCTGACATTGACTACCAGGTAGTCGGCGGCGGGTGCCAGGCTGCGGGCGCTGACCAGATAGTCCTCAACTGCGTCGTCGAGCTCAACAACCTTGGTCTTGCCGATGTTGACTCCGATCACGGGACGAACGCCTGAATGGGTCCGCTGCAATGCCGCCCGCGCAGCTTTGAGCCGCGGGGCCACGGCCGCTGCGCCGTCGTTGTTGAAGCCCATGCGGTTGATCACGGCTTTGTCCTCGATCAAGCGGAAAAGCCGTGGCTTCTCGTTGCCGGGCTGAGCCTGGCCGGTGATCGTACCCACTTCCACGTGGCCGAAGCCCAGTTCCGCGAGGGCCTCGATTCCGTGGCCCTCTTTGTCGAAGCCGGCCGCAAGGCCGAAGGGTGACGGGAACGTCAGCCCGAAAGCCTCTGTGCGCAGGGAGGGGTGGGGAGCCGTCATTTTGGCCAGAACGCGACCTGCGCCTGAGCGGTGTGCGAAGCGGATCGCCTGGAAGCCGATCTTGTGGGCTCTTTCGGCATCCATCCAGGAGAAGGCCAACTTGAAGAATGTGGGGTAAACGCGCATGGTCCTAGTTTTCCGGTTTACCGGTCGCGCACCAAACCAACGCGGTAACCGGGCGGTAGCATGTACGAATGCCGAGCAATCCGCGTGATGGAGTTCACTCCAAGGCAAACATTGAAGCCGATGTCGTCGTCATTGGGGCGGGACTGTCGGGACTGGTCGCCGCCGCCCAAGCATACGCCGACGGCAAACGGGTTGCTGTCCTGGACCAGGAACCGCCCGCCTCCGTGGGCGGCCAGGCACACTGGTCCTTCGGTGGCTTGTTCCTGGTCAACTCTCCCGAGCAGCGGAGGTTGGGGGTCAAGGATAGCCCCGGGCTCGCCCTGAGCGACTGGCTGGCTTCCGCGGCCTTTGACCGGCCGGAAGACTCCTGGGCCCGGCGTTGGGCGGAGGCCTACGTGGATTTTGCCGCCGGCGAGAAGCGCCGGTGGCTGAACTCCCTTGGCGTGCGGTTCTTTCCGCTGGTGCAGTGGGCCGAACGGGGCGGCTATGGTCCCCAAGGTCACGGCAACACGGTCCCGCGGTTCCACGTCACATGGGGCACGGGACCCGGCGTCGTGCAACCGTTCCTGGCAAAGGTCAACGACGGCGTGGCCCGCGGAAGGATATCCCTCCACTTTCGGCATCGAGCCACGGGGATTACGACGACGTCGGGCCGCGTCACAGGGGTCGGCGGCGAGATCCTTGAGGCGTCCGGAACCGGACGCGGCGAAGCGTCGCCAAGGACCGTCGTCGGGCACTTTGAGGCGACCGCGGGAGCGGTCATCGTGACCACCGGCGGAATCGGCGGGAACCACGCTACGGTGCGGAAGCAATGGCCCGACGGTAGCGCGCCGGAACATATGCTGAGCGGTGTCCCCGCTTCCGTCGACGGCGAGTTCCTCGCTGCCGCCGCAGCCGCCGGCGGAAGGCTTATCAACGGCGACCGCATGTGGCACTACCCCGAAGGCATCCACAACCATTCCCCCGTATGGCCTTCGCACGGCATCCGGATACTGCCCGGTCCGTCGTCGCTGTGGATTGACGCGACGGGACGGCAGTTGCCCCCGCCGCTGTTTCCGGGCTTCGACTCGCTGGGCGCCCTCAGGCATATCCTGGCGAGCGGGCACGGACATTCGTGGTTCGTGTGCAACCGCACCATCGCGCTGAAGGAATTCGCCCTCTCAGGCTCGGAACAGAACCCGGACCTTACTGGCAAGGACATCAGGCTCCTCGTTTCCAGGCTCAATCCCGGGAGCGATTCGCCATTGCGCCTCTTCCTGGACCGCGGCGTGGATTTCCTACAGGCGGCAACGGCCGCCGAGCTCGCCGCGAAAATGAACGCGCTGACGGGTTCAGCGCTGATAGATCCCGCCCAGCTCGATTCGCTCATCCACGATCGGGACCTGCAAGTGGCGAGCGGGCTGGGCAAGGATCCGCAGCTCGCCGCGATCCGGGCGGCCCGGCGTTTCGCCACCGACAAGTTCATGCGTGTGGCCCCTCCGCATCGGCTCACCGACCCGGAACACGGCCCGCTCCTGGCTGTGCGGCTCTCCGTCCTGACGCGTAAGAGCCTCGGCGGACTCCAAACAGACCTTCGTTCACGAGTCCTTGGCGATTCCGGAGTTCCCGTCCCGGGCTTGTATGCGGCGGGCGAGGCTGCTGGCTTCGGCGGAGGAGGAATCCATGGCTACCGGGCATTGGAAGGGACGTTCCTTGGCGGGTGCTTGTTCTCCGGACGTGCAGCCGGGCGCGATGCCGCGGCGAGTGTCTAAGCTGTTCCCATGGAGTGGCAGACCGATATCCTCGGTGCGGACTTCGAAAGTTACGCATTCGAGGCGGCTGGACCCGACGGAGTTGTCCGGCGCGCAACGCTGGTCCGCCATGTCCCGCGCCAGGGCGCCGGCAGTCCCGGTGATTCTCCCCTGCCGGCCAACCGCTCGGTCCTGTTCCTGCATGGATGGAGCGATTACTTCTTCAACGTCGCCCTGGCAGAGTTCTGGACGGAACAAGGCTTCCATTTCTACGCGTTGGACATGCACAACCATGGCCGCAGCCTGCAGGCAGGCACGCCAGGCGGTTACGTTGAGCACCTGAACGACTACGACGCCGAAATCGGCAAAGCCATTGACATGATCCGCTCCGGTGACCAGCTTGGCCGGGAGCCCGGCTCGTTGACCCTCATGGGGCATTCAACCGGAGGCCTCGTAGCCGCTTTGTGGGTCAGCAGCCATCCGGGCTCCGTCCAATACCTGGTACTCAATAGTCCATGGCTTGAAATGCATGGAAGCTCCGTGGTCCGCCGCGCAGCCCAGACCATGGTGAAGCCGCTCGCACGGTTCTGGCCCAAGACCATCCTGCGCTTGCCCGAACGGGGGTTCTATTACCGCAGCATCAGCAGCTCGGCCGAGGGAGAATGGCTCCTCGACGACAAATACCGCCCGCCTTTGGCTTTCCCCATGCGGGCCGGTTGGCTCAGTGCAGTCCTCAGCGGCCACACGAGGGTGGCCCGAGGGCTGAGAATAGATATCCCGATCCTGGTCTTGATTTCCGGGGCGAGCGCCAACGGCATGGTCTGGCAGGAGTCCATGCGGCATTCGGACGCCGTCCTGGACGTCAACACCATGGCCGTCCGTGCCATGACCCTTGGCCGGACCGTCACCCTGGAACGGGTGGATGGCGGCCTCCACGATGTGTTCCTGTCGGCCGGTCCGGTGCGGGCCGATGCCTACGACAGGCTTGCGCGTTGGATTCACGGGTACATCACCAACGGGCCACGGACGGATCCCGCGGCGCGCCGCGAGCTTGGACAAGCGGGGGAAACGCCATGACTACGGAACTGGGGTTGCCGGTCTGGCAACAGGACTTTCTGGGCGGTGGTTTCGAGGCCTTGGAGCTCGAACTTCCAGCGGACGAGGAGGGGCCGGTCTGCGCCACCCTCGTCCGACATGTCCGCCCGGCGGCCGCACCATCGGTGCCGCACGGACTCCTGGATGCGTTGACGGCATTCACTCGACGCCGGCGCCGGAGCGACGTCCCCGTCACCAAGGGGCCGCCGAGGGTGGTGCTGTATCTCCACGGCTGGGCCGACTACTTCATGCAGACGGAACTGGCCGAGTTCCTGGGCGCCTCCGGGTTCCATTTCTATGCGCTTGACCTGCGCAAATTCGGGCGGAGCCTGCGGTCGGGCCAGACTCCCGGTTACACCACCGACCTATCGGTCTATGACGAAGACCTCGACGCCGCCCTGCAGGCCATCCAGCGGGATATCGCCGAGCTGACGGGTAGCGCGGAGGCACCTACCATCCACCTCCTGGCCCATTCGCTGGGCGGCCTGGTCGCGGCGCTGTGGGCTGACCGGAATCCGGGCCGCATTGCCACCCTGACGTTGAATTCGCCGTGGCTGGAACTCCAGGGCAGCAGCCTGATCCGCAGCATCGCGATGCACGTGGTGGAGCCGTTTGCGCGCACCGACCCCAAGCGTCCTTTCCGTTTCCCGGAGATGCCGGCTTACTGGGAAAGCGTGAGCAACCTGGCCCACGGCGAGTGGACCCTTGATCCGGAATGGAGGCCGCGGGCTTCCTTCCCGATCCGCGCAGGGTGGACAAAGGCAGTCCTGGCGGGCCACGCCGCCGTCGAACGCAGACTCAATATCGACGCGCCGGTGCTCGTGCTGCTTTCCGGCCGGACCCGGATCCAGGCTGAGTGGACCGCGGAGCTCATGCGCGTCGACGCCGTGATCGACGTCGAACAGACTGCCCGCCGGGCGCTGGGCCTCGGGCGCCGGACAGCGGTATTCCGCTATCCGGGTGCACTCCACGATGTATTCCTGTCACGGCGCACCGTCCGTCAGCAGGCCTACAGGGACGTAGCCATCTGGTTGGCTTCCTATCCGGACTGAGCGGTTTCGCAGCACGCTTGTGCTAATTCGGCGCCGCGGTCAGCGGGGTGCCGCAGCGTCCACCGCGCCTCCGTAGCGGCGGTCCCGTTTGGCATAGATCTCGACGGCGTCCCACAAAGTCCTGCGGTCGACGTCGGGCCATAGCGTGTCCATGAAGACGAATTCCGCGTAGGCGGATTGCCACAAGAGGAAGTTCGAGAGGCGCTGCTCACCGGAGCTTCGCAGGAACAGGTCCACATCCGGAAGGTCCGGTTCATCGAGGTACTTCTGGATGGTCTTCTCGGTGACCGAGCCGGGCTTCAGTCGGCCATCAGCGACATCCTGGGCAATCGCGGCCACGGCATCGGCGATTTCGGCTCGGCCGCCGTAGTTAACACACATGGTCAAAGTGCACGTGTCGTTGCCGCGCGTGAACTCCTCGGCTTCCTCGAGCTCCTTGATGACGGAACCCCAAAGCCTGGGCCGCCGCCCTGCCCAGCGGATCCGCACGCCCCATTCATCAAGCTGGTTGCGCTGCCGACGTAGCACGTCCTTGTTAAATCCCATGAGAAAGCGCACTTCTTCAGGAGAACGGCGCCAGTTCTCGGTGGAGAATGCGTAGACACTGACGTACTTGATGCCCAGTTCGATCGCACCCGCCATCACATCCAACAGGGCCGGCTCACCGGCCTTGTGACCCTCGATGCGCGGGAGACCGCGCTGGTTCGCCCAGCGGCCGTTGCCGTCCATGACGATGGCCACGTGCCGCGGTACCAGTTCGGCAGGGATGGCTGGCGGCCTGGCGCCAGAGGGATGGTGGTAGGGGGCCCTCACCGGGGTGGTCCGCGCCGTTGCCGTCTTCTTTTTTCCCAGTGCCACTTTCAGCTTCGCTCCACATGTTTGAGGGACTTCAATGCTCGTTCAAGATGCCATTGCAGGTAACTCGCCACCAATCCGGCGGCCTCCCGGCGATGCAAGGTTTCAGACACATCCGCAGTAGCCCAGTCCCCCGTCAGCAGCGCCCCCAGCAAAACGACGGTCTCGGGTGCCGGCGCCGGCGAACCAGGAGGGCGGCAGTCGTTGCAGATCATTCCGCCCAAGGGAGCGGAGAAAGCGGTGTGCGGACCGCGCGCCCCGCAGCGGGCGCAATCCGTGAAACTGGGCGCCCAACCGCCGGTTGCCAAAGCCCGGAGCAGGTAGGAGTCAAGAATGAGTTCCGGCGGGTGGTCGGAACGGCTCAACGCGGCAAGAGCCCCGACAAGCAGGTTGTATTGGGCGGTTCCCGAATCGGCGTCGGCGTCCGTCAGCTTTTCTGCGGTCTCCGTCATGGCAGCAGCGGCGGTGTACCGGGAGTAATCGGCAGCGATCGAGCTCCCATAAGCTCCCTTGGCGACAGCCTGGGTGACGATGTCCAGGGTGCGGCCCGAAACGAGTTGCAGGTCAGCCACCATGAACGGCTCCAGCCGGGCCCCGAACCGGCTACTGGTTCGGCGTACGCCCTTGGCAACCGCCCTTACCTGTCCGTGGTGCTTTGTCAGCAAAGTGATGATGCGGTCCGCCTCGCCCAGCTCGTGGGTGCGCAGCACTACGGCATCGTCCCGATAGGACCGCGCTGCAAACGACGAAGGATTGGCCACAGTTAATCTTCGCACCACACCGGGCCTTATCGGGTCCGGCGGAGCCGTGCGGCGCCATGTTGACGGCGCCGCACGGCAAATGGCTATGCCCGGACAGCCCTGATGGCGCGGTTGACGGCAGAGATGACTGCCTTGAGCGCCGCGGTGCTCGTGTTGGGATCGATACCGACACCCCAGAGGACCCGCTCGCCAACGGCGCATTCCACATAAGCGGCCGCGGAGGCGCTGCCACCTTCGGAAAGGGCGTGTTCCGTGTAGTCCAGGACGCGGACGTCCACGCCGTCTTGACGCAAGATGTCCAGCATGGCCGCGATCGGTCCGTTGCCCGTGCCGGTTCGCTGAACTACCGTGCCGTCAACGCGCAGGGCCGCATGCAGGGTAAGCTCGCCGGACTCATCGGTCTCGGTGCGGATGGAACCCAGCGAATAGCGTCCCCATTGGCCATCGGCTGTACTGGCCGGCAGGTACTCGTCCTGGAACATCGCCCACAACTGGGCACCGCTGACTTCGCCGCCCACGGTGTCGGTGCGGTGCTGGATGACGCCGGAGAATTCGATTTGTGCCCGGCGCGGCAGGTCCAGGCTGTGCTCGTTCTTGAGCAGGTACGCCACGCCGCCCTTGCCGGACTGCGAGTTGACGCGGATGACGGCCTCGTAGCTGCGGCCCAGGTCCTTGGGATCGATCGGCAGGTACGGAACCTGCCACGTGAAGTCGTCCACGGCCTTGCCGGCCGCGGCGGCGTCCTTCTCGAGGGCTTCGAAACCCTTCTTGATGGCGTCCTGGTGAGAACCGGAAAATGCCGTGAACACGAGGTCGCCGCCATACGGGGAACGTTCGGGGACGGGCAACTGGTTGCAGTACTCCACGGTCCGACGGACTTCGTCGATGTCCGAGAAGTCGATCATCGGATCGACGCCCTGGACGAACATGTTCAGGCCCAGGGTGACCAGGTCCACGTTGCCGGTACGCTCGCCGTTGCCGAACAAGCAGCCCTCGATACGGTCGGCGCCGGCCAGGTAGCCCAACTCTGCGGCGGCAACGCCCGTGCCGCGATCGTTGTGCGGGTGGAGGGAGATGATGATGCCGTCGCGGGGATGCAGGTTCCGGTGCATCCATTCGATGGAGTCGGCGTAGACATTGGGTGTGGCCATCTCCACGGTGGCGGGCAGGTTGATGATGACCTGCTTGTCAGCGGACGCTTCGAAAACGTCGGCGACTGCGTTGCAAACACGCGTTGCGTACTCAAGCTCGGTTCCGGTGAAGGACTCGGGCGAGTACTCGTACGTGATGTGGGTGTCCGTGAGGGTTTCCTCGTACTTCTTGCACAAACGGGCACCCTGGAGGGCGATGTCCAGGATGCCGTCCTCGTCCTGGTTGAACACGACGCGGCGCTGCAGGACCGACGTGGAGTTGTACAGGTGGACGATGGCCTGCTTGGCGCCGACGAGGGATTCGTAGGTGCGCTCGATCAGGTGTTCACGCGCCTGGGTCAAGACCTGGATGGAGACGTCATCCGGAATGTGGCCGCCTTCGATGAGCTGCCGTACGAAGTCGAAGTCGGTCTGCGATGCGGAGGGGAAGCCGACTTCGATTTCCTTGTAGCCCATCTTGACCAGCAGCTGGAACATTTTCAGCTTGCGGGCCGGGCTCATGGGGTCGATCAGGGCTTGGTTGCCGTCACGGAGGTCCACGGCGCACCAGCGCGGAGCCTTGGTGATGACCTTGTCCGGCCAGGTGCGGTCCGGCAGCTCGACACGGATCTGGTCCTGGAAAGGCAGGTACCGATGAATGGGCATTCCGGAGGGCTTTTGTGCGTTGCGCATGACTTAGGGGCCTTATCTCTTTAATCTTTGATGGAAGATTGGCCGGGCATAGCTAACTCCGCAGCGAGGGTTGGCCTAGCGAATAATCGCCTACGAGGCCCCGCCGCGGCAGCTAAGGAGAAGCATTCCTGCACGCACCATTTCACAGTAACACGGGTGCGTATGATGACAATGCAATACCAGAAGCAACGTCCACTATGCAGACGCGGGAACGGCGGTGAGCCGGTTCCGCTCGTCGTCCGAAGGAGTTCTTGTGCCACAGTCGGGGATCACACTGTCCAACATCGATGAAAGCGTCAGGCCGCAGGACGACCTTTACCAGCACGTCAACGGGGCGTGGCTGAAGTCGACGGTCATCCCCGAAGACCGCCCGCTTGAGGGAACGTTCACCGCGTTGCGGGATGGCGCTGAACTGGCAGTCAAAGCGATCATCGAGGAAGCTGCCGCAAAGGGCGAAGACGCCAGCGGCATCGAACGCAAAGTAGGCGGGCTCTACAACAGCTTCATGGACGAGGAAGCCACCGAGGCCAAAGGGATGGAGCCTATCCGTGCCCGGCTCGCGGTGGTCTTTGCCACGGCTTCGCCGTCCGAAGTGGTTGCCCTGACCGGGCGGCTGTTCCGTTCGGATGTTTCCGGCCTGTTTTCCATCTATCCCGCCCCCGACGCCGGGAACCCGGAGCGGGTCCTGTTGTACATCGGCCAGGGCGGCCTGGGCCTTCCCGACGAGTCGTACTATCGGGACGAGAAGTTCGAAGGCATTGTCAGCGCCTATGCGAAATACGTCGCCAAACTCTTCGGCCTGGCAGGCATTCCCGACGCAGAGGATGCCGCCGCGCGCGTTGTCGCCCTTGAAAAAGCCCTTGCCTCGCACCACTGGGACAACGTCACCCTTCGCGATCCGCAGAAGACCTACAACCTCAAGACCGCAGAGGAGGGCCGTGAACTGTTCCCGTACCTTGACGCGTGGTTCGATTCGGCCCGGATTGAAGGAGACAAATTCACCGAGCTGGTGGTAAGTACTCCTGATTTCTTCACCGGTGCGTCCGCCCTCGTCGAGTCCGAGTCCCTTGCCACGTGGCAGGAGTGGCTCGCCCTGCGTGTGCTCAATGCCGCCGCCCCCTATCTTTCGTCGGCGTTCGTGGACGCAAACTTCGATTTCTACGGCACCACACTGAGTGGCACACCGCAGAACAAGGACCGCTGGAAGCGCGGAGTCGCCGTCGTCGAAGCCGCCCTTGGCGAGGCGGTAGGCCAGATCTACGTGGAGCGCCACTTCCCCGAAGGTTACAAGGCCAGGATGCAGACGCTGGTCGCCAAACTGATCGAGGCTTACCGCCAGAGCATCACGGCGCTCGACTGGATGGGCGAGGACACCAAGGCTGAAGCCTTGAAAAAGCTTGAGGCCTTCCGGCCCAAGATTGGTTTCCCGGACAAGTGGATTGACTATTCCGCCGTCGACATTGATCCGAGTGATCTTCTGGGGAACGTCGAGCGGGCACACAACGCCGACGTCGACCGTCACCTCGATGAGGTCGGCAAGCCGGTCGATCTCGACAAGTGGCTCATGACCCCGCAGACCGTCAACGCGTACTACCACCCGATGCTCAACGAGATTGTCTTCCCCGCTGCGATTCTGCAACCGCCTTTCTTCACGGCGGAGGCTGACGACGCGGTCAACTACGGAGGCATCGGCGCCATCATCGGCCATGAAATCGGCCATGGCTTCGACGACCAAGGCTCCCAGTTCGACGGAAGCGGAGCGCTGCGGAATTGGTGGAGCGAGGAAGACCGCAAGGCCTTCGAAGGACTGGCGGCCAAGCTCGTGGCCCAGTTCGACGCCCTTGCCCCCTATGCCGCTCCGGAGCACAAGGTCAACGGGAAGCTCACGCTCGGCGAAAACATCGGCGATCTGGGCGGCCTGACCATCGCCTACAAGGCTTACCTCCTGAGCCTTGAGGGTGCGGAACCGCCCGTTCTCGAAGGCCTGACCGGCCAGCAGCGCTTCTTCATGTCCTGGGCTGCCGGCTGGCGCCAGGTCATCCGTCCTGAGGAAGCCATCCGGCGCGTCGCTACGGACCCGCACTCCCCCAACGAGTTCCGGACCAATGCCATCGCCAAGAACCTGGACTCGTTCCATGAGGCCTTCGCGGTGGAAGCCGGGGATGGCATGTGGCTGTCGCCTGAGGACCGCGTCAGTATCTGGTAGGCAGCGGGTGTTTCCTGTGTTGCTACCTCGCGATGAGTGCCGGGTTGACAGCCTGGCATTTCACGTCGCCTGCGGTCTGCTTGACGACGTCGGACGGAACGGAGGCAACTCCGTACTTGGTCCCGGAATTGAAGTCGCTGCCGATATAGACCTGGACTCCGACCACACCCTTGGATAGTTCGACTTGCGAGGCCGGGATCCCCAGAAGATTCGCGACATCCGGCGCGACGTCGGCATAGCCGGCCCCATAATAGACAACGGTCTTGGGCACGGCGGCAGCAAGGAAGTGTGCGGCTTTCGTGAATCCGCCGCCAACCAGGTCGGCGGCGATCTCCTGGCCGCGGGAGGCGATGCCTGTTCCGTCGGCAACGGTCACTGGCTGAAGGGCCTTGTCATAGGCGGGAACAGCTGGAGCGCTCGGCGCCGGCGCCGTGCTGCTGGACGGGGTGCCCGACGCCGCGGGCGAGGGACTGGCCGATGGAGTGGCGGTAGCCCCCGGGGTGGTCAGGTCAAGGTTCGCGCGCATGGCGGCGAACAGCTGGGAGGCCTGCGGTTGAACCAATTCGAGCCTGTTCGGATCGACGGCGGCGGGCTGGGTGGGAACCGAGACAAACGCGACCTTGGACAAGTCAACGTCCTTGAGGCGGCTCCCGATGGTCAGGAGCGACTGGACGGACGCCAGGCCTTCATCCACGGTCAGGTTCTTTGTCACGGCATCCGCGATGGACAGCAGGCTCTGCGGATTGCCCAGCGTGCCGTCGGACTTGATCTTCCGGGTCAGCGAAGAGAGGAAGCCCTGCTGCGCCTGGATGCGGCCCAGGTCACTTCCGTCGCCAAAACCGTGGCGGGTCCGGAGGAAGGCCAGGGCCTGTTCCCCCTGGACACTCGATGTTCCCTTGGGAAGCCGGAGCCCGGAATCGGGGTCGTAGACGGCGTCGCTCACGCACACGTTGACTCCGCCGACGGCGTTGGACAGCTCCTTGACGGCGTTGAAGTCGGCCATCATGAAGTGATCGATTTGCAGTCCCGTGAGCTTGTTCACTGTGTCCACGGCGCAACCGATCCCGGCTTCTGCCATGGCCGAGTTGATCATGACGTTGGAATGGGCTTCATAGACGGTATTGGTTTTGGGATCGGTGCACTTCGGAACATTCACGAGGAGGTCGCGCGGAAAGCTCGTGAGGCTCACCCTCTTGTTGTCCGCCGAAATGTCCAGCAGCATCATGACATCCGACTGGCCATAACCAGTGGAGTCCTGCGTTGAACCGTATTGCGAGTTCTTCCCGTCCCTCGTGTCGGACCCGAGGATGAGGATCTGCAAGCGGTCCGTGGCGTCGTTTGCGGCGGCCCCGGTCCTGGGAGCGCCTGCCGACAATGGTGCTTTGCTGATGTTCGACTGCAAGCGGATGACCCAGTAGGCGGCGAAAGCGATACCGGCGACCAACAGCACTGACACAGTCACGGCAGTGACCTTGAGCCAGAGCGGCAGACCCTTCGGAGCATTCATGTGGCGGGGAGTGCCGGGAGCTTCCCCGTGGCGTGCAGCGCCGGGCGCACCAACGGTGCCGGGCTCCTGAACGCGTGCAGCGCGACGTCGCACGACTCGCTCAACCTTTCCTCGGAAAATGGGATTCGGACCATTTTACGGGCCCAAACTGGGAAATTCCCCAGCGCTTAGAATCCCAGCTTCACGAGTTGCTTCGGGTCGCGCTGCCAGTCCTTGGCCACTTTCACGTGCAAGTCGAGGTAGATTTTGGTTCCCAAAAGGGCCTCGATGCCCTTGCGGGCGTTCGTTCCGACCTCGCGGAGCCGGCTTCCGGCCTTGCCTATGATGATGGCCTTCTGGGACGGGCGTTCAACGTACAAATTGACCCGCACGTCGAGGAGCGGGTTGTCTTCGGAGCGGCCTTCGCGGGGCAGGATTTCCTCCACCACCACGGCCAGGGAGTGCGGAAGCTCGTCGCGGACGCCCTCCAGGGCTGCTTCCCGGATAAGTTCGGCGACCATGATGGCCTCCGGTTCATCAGTGAGTTCACCGTCCGGGTAGAGAGGCGGAGAAGGAGGCATGTGGCCGATGAGGACGTCGGCAACCGTACTGACCTGGAAGCCGTCGGTCGCGGAAACCGGAACGATATCTGCCCAGCCCTGTTCGCCGAGGACTTCGCGGCCCAACGCGGCCACAGCCAGGAGTTGCTCGGTCAAGGCCTGGCGGTCCACCAGGTCGGTCTTGGTGACAAGTGCGATGATCGGCTTGCGTCCGACGGCGGCGAGCTGGGCAGCAATGTACTTGTCGCCCGGTCCGATTTTCTCGTTGGCGGGCAGGCAGAAACCAATGGCGTCCACTTCGGAGAGGGTGTCCGCGACGAGATCGTTGAGCCTCTTGCCAAGAAGGGTGCGCGGGCGGTGCAGGCCCGGAGTGTCCACAAGGATGAGTTGGGCGTCCTCCCGATGGACAATGCCGCGGATCGTGTGCCTCGTGGTCTGCGGTTTTGCCGAGGTGATGGCCACTTTCTGGCCAACCAAAGCGTTGGTGAGGGTGGACTTGCCGGCGTTGGGACGGCCCACAAGAACCGAGAAACCTGCGTGGAAGCCGCCGAAGTCCTGATCGGCGTCGAACTTCTTATTGTGCTTGCTCACGTGGAACTCCCTGTTGCGTTGTGTCGGCCTCGTCGAGAAGGTCTTCAAGGTCAGTGTCTTCTTTTGGAATGGCTGCCGCAATGATATGGCTGACCCGGTTTCGCCGGCCTTCCAGCCTATCGGCTTTCAAGGAGATCCCATCCACCTCCACCGCGCTGCCCACGATCGGCACCTTGCCCAGGGTCTTGGCCAGGAGGCCGCCCACCGTGTCCACTTCGTCGTCGTCGAGGTCAATGTCGAAAAGCTCGCCGAGGTCGTCGATGCTCATCCGTGAACTGACGCGGTACGTGCCATCACCCAAGTCGGTGACCTCCGCATCGTTGGAGTCGTACTCATCCACGATCTCCCCCACGATTTCCTCAATGAGGTCCTCCAGCGTCACCAGCCCGGCGGTGCCGCCGTATTCGTCAATGACTACCGCCACGTGCGTGGACTCTTGCTGTAGCTCATTCAGGAGGTCGCTGACAGGCTTTGATTCGGGAACGAAACGTGCCTCGCGGGCTATGGCATCAACGTCCTGGCGCACTGATGGTTGATCCGGGCGGTGCAATGCGGCAGCAACGTCCTTCAAATAGAGAATGCCGCGGATTTGATCCGCGTTCTCGCCGATAACGGGGATCCTTGAGTACCCGGAGCGCAGGAACAGCGCCATGGCCTGCTCCAGGCTGGATCCGGACTCGATGCTCACAATGTCCGTTCGAGGAACCATCACCGAGCGCACCAGGGTGTCGCCGAAGTCGAAGACCGACTGGATGAGTTCGGCCTCGCTGTCCTCGATCATGTCCGATTCCGTGGCCCTGTCGACGAGTTCACGGAATTCTTCCTCGCTGAAGAATGCTTCATCGCCGCTGGGCGCGCCGGGTGCCACCACGCTGCCGATCCTCACGAGCCAGCCCGGAATGGGACCCAGGATCCAGCACAGGAACCTGATGAGCGGGGCCGAGTAGAGAACCACGCCGCCTGAGTGGGCGCGTCCGAGTTGGCGGGGCGAGACGCCCACCAAAACGAAACCAATGACGGCCATGATGCCCGTCGCCGCCAAACCGGCAAGCCAGACGTTCTCGAGGAGGCTATGCATGACGACCGCGACAGCAACTGCTGCCGCCATCTCGAACCAGACCCGCCAGAATCGCAGCGCCCGAATGTGCGCAACAGGCTGGGCGAGGATGCTGCGAAGCGAATTTCCCCGGCTCCTGACGATGGCTTGCTCCGCGTCGTGCCGCGGCAGGAAGGTGAAGGCAGCCTCAGCCGCGGTCAGCAGGGCGACGAAACTGAGGAACACCAACGCCATCCCGACCAGGATGAGCGAGGTCACAGCATGGTCTCCATGGGGGCGTCCTTGCCAAGGAACGCGGACAGCAGCTCACGCTGCAGGCCGAACATTTCTTCCTTTTCCTCCGGTTCGGCGTGGTCGAAACCGAGCAGGTGGAGGATTCCGTGGGTGCAGAGCAGGAGCATTTCATCCTGCGTTGAATGACCTGCGTTGCGCGCTTGTACCTCGGCTACTTGCGGGCAGATGGCGATGTCGCCCAGCATGCCCTGCGGAGCCGGCTTACCCGGTGTCCCCGGCGTCAACTCATCCATCGGAACAGACAGGACATCGGTAGCGCCGGGTTCGTCCATGAGTTCGATGTGGAGCTTTTCCATGGCAGGTTCATCCACCAGGAGGATGGAAAGTTCGGCCTGGGGGTGAATGTAGAGGCGCTCGAAGATGAAGCGTGAAAGCGTCACCAATTGTGCCTCGTCCACCTGGACGCCGGACTCGTTGTTGACCTCTATGCTCATCGGTGTTCTCCCCGTTTGTCGTGGATCGGCGTGTGCTGGGCACGCACCCGGTGCTTTTCATCCCATTTGCTGTAGGCGGACACGATGTCGGCGACCAGCCGGTGCCTGACGACGTCGGAAGCGTCCAGCATCGTAAAGTTCACGCCGTCGATTCCGTTGAGGATTTCCTGGACGATGCGCAGACCGGACGTGGCGCCGAAGGGCAGATCCACCTGGGTAATATCACCCGTGACAACCATCTTGGAGCCGAAGCCCAGGCGGGTCAGGAACATCTTCATCTGTTCCGCGGTGGTGTTCTGGGCCTCATCGAGGATGATGAACGCGTCGTTGAGCGTGCGGCCGCGCATGTACGCAAGCGGCGCGACCTCAATGGTCCCGGCAGCCATGAGGCGCGGGATCGATTCCGGGTCCATCATGTCGTGCAAGGCGTCATACAAAGGACGCAGGTACGGGTCGATCTTGTCGCTCAACGTTCCCGGCAGGAAGCCGAGGCGCTCTCCTGCCTCGACGGCAGGCCTCGTGAGGATGATGCGGCTGACTTCCTTGAGCTGCAGTGCCTGAACGGCTTTGGCCATCGCGAGGTACGTCTTGCCGGTGCCCGCAGGACCGATCCCGAAGATGACGGTGTTGTCGTCGATGGCGTCGACATAGTTCTTCTGGTTGAGCGTTTTGGGGCGGATGGTGCGCCCGCGGCTCGAAAGGATGTTGTGGGTCAGGACTTCCACGGGGTTTTGCAGGGACTGGCTGCGCAACAGTGACACGAGTTGCTGCAGCACGTCCGGGGTGATGACCGTCCCCTTGCCGACCAGGCCGCGGACTTCTTCCAGAAGCCGCATGATCCGGGGAACATCGCTCGACGGTCCGCTGAAGGAGAGCTCGTTGCCGCGCACATGAAAGTCGACGCCGGGGAACTGGGCTTCGATGTAGCGCAACGCCTCGTCATGGCTGCCAAGGGTCTGAACCATCTGATCCGAGTTGTCGAAGATGACAACTTCCGTCCGGGCGCCCGGGACAGAGTGTGGGAACTCGGCCGGACCTGTGTCAACGCTGCCGGCCTTGGGCCGCCCGTTCAATGATTCTGTCATAGTGCTGGCCTTGCGGCCTGTGCTCCTCCGGCTTGGTGATGTCCATCGATTTTCTCCGATGTCCGCTTGCTGGATGGGCGCAGGATCGCGGGCCTCGGATTGCTTTCAATCCTACGCCAGCCAGTCTCCGGGGTGGTTCCAGACCGTGCCCGGAGGGGCTGCGGACGGCCCATCCGTGCCGCTTTGGTATCAACTCGGCATCGACCTCGTATCAATCGCATTGCAGTTGTTCGCCGGAGTATCGAAACGCCAGCCGCGGCCCTTGGGACTATGACAAGCTGATTCATGGGCAAAAATGCCCCTGTGCCCGGTCACCGGGCACATGACTCCCCCGCCTCACAGCGGCCGAACACGAGCAGGAATCCACCATCACCAGGCCAGCCGGGATTTCACACGGCACACGCATCCGGAAACGTTCCGCCATGCTTGTGACCGCCCTGACGGCTGCCTTGGTCCTGTCGGGTTGCATTGCCGACCGCACCGGACAGGGATCCACGACGCCGGTCCCCATCCCCACAGCTGCCCTGCAGACGGCTCCCGAGAGCAATGCTCCGCTCGAAACAACCCAGGCCTCAAACAAGATCCCCGTGTATTGGATCGGGCGCAGCGACACGGACACCTTCCTGTACCGCGAATTCCGTGACAACCCAGGCAATGAAAACCCCATCACCACGGCCCTGCGGATCATGATGTCCCAGAAGCCGTTGGATCACGATTTCTTCACTCCGTGGCAGAACCCGGGCAGCCTGGCAACCTCGATTTCCGGTAAGAACGTGGTCACGGTCGATGTTTCCCGCGACGCGTTCAATTCCAATCTCGATGCCGGGATGGCACAGCGGGCGGTCCAGGAACTCGTCTACACCGCTACCGCTGCGGCCGCGAGTTCAGGCCTGATCGATTCCGGACAGCAGATCAAAGTGACCATCCTGGTGGACGGGCACACGGACTACATGGCATTCGGACAGGTCAAACTAGGCGATCCGATGGTCCGCGACGCATCCATGGTGGCACCGGTGTGGATCATTGACCCGCAGGAGGATCTGACCTTGCCTGCCGGTCCGGTCAAGTTCAACGGCCGGAGCACGGACCCCTCGAAGAAACTGCATTGGCAAATCCTTCGCGAGAACTCAAATGGCGATAAGTCGTCCTACCTCGCCGGGCAGACCACCGCTTCGACGGTTCCCGGACAAGGCGGGGTCTTCAGCCTCACAGTGGGGCTCGGAGCAGGCCGCTATGAATTGCGGGTCTCCCTGGTGGGACCCAACGACGCCGACGTCGCAACGGATACCCGGAGTTTCAACGTTCGCTGATCCAGGACGTGCGCTGATCCAGGACGTGCGCTGCGAGCTACCAGCGCCCCAGGATGTCGCTGGCCAGCACGACGGCGGCAGGACCCGCCGTCGACGAGCGAAGCACGTGGTGGCCCAGAAGCGCGGTGACGGCGCCGACGTCGCTGAGCTTCGTCACTTCGCGCGGTGAAATACCACCCTCCGGGCCGACGATGAGCAGGACTTCCCGTCCCGCTCCGGTATCCGCGCCGGAAAACTCGCCCTGCCACTTCTCCAGAACATCCCGCAGGGGACGTTTCGCGTCCTCGTGCAGGATGATCGCCAGGTCGGCCGCGGCAACCGCCGCAGCCAGGCCGGAGCCGTCGACGGCGGCACGCACCTCGGGGATCCACGCGCGCCGCGCTTGCTTGGCGGCTGCGGTGGCCACGGATTGCCACTTCGCGTGGGCTTTTGCAGCCCGGTCACCCTTCCAACGGACAATGGAACGTTCCGCCTGCCAGGGCACGACGGCATCGATCCCGAGTTCCGTGGCCGTCTCAACGGCAAGCTCGTCACGGTCGCCCTTCGCGAGGGCCTGGACCAACACGAGCCGCACGGTTGGCTGGTGCTCCTCCTCGACAGCGGAGGCAAGGACCGTCAAGGTTCCCTGCCCGGATTCCGTCACGCTGCCCGTGAGCCGTTTTCCGGCACCGTCGGCGATATCGACGGCTTCGCCGATTTCCAAGCGCTTGACGGTGACAGCATGCCTGGCTTCGGCGCCGTCGAGCACGAAAGAGTCACCAGGGCCGAGCCCGTCAAGCGTTCCGGCTGCTGTGAAGAATACGGGGTTGCTCACCGCTACAGGTTACCGAGCTTGTCCCGCAGCTTCGCGAACATACCGCCACTGGCCACAAGCTTGCCTTCGGTGAATTGCTCTCCGCGCAATTTGGCCAGTTGGCGAAGCAGGTCTTCCTGTGCGGCATCGAGCTTGCCGGGCGTCTCAACGTGCAGGTGCACCTTGAGGTCTCCCCTGCCGTAGCCGCGGAGATGGGTGACGCCCAGTCCACGCAGGGTGATGACTTCGCCGGACTGCGTGCCTGACTTGACGTCGATCTCCTGGGGACCGTCGAAAGTCTCTAGCTGCAGCTCGGTACCCAGTGCCGCGGCAGTCATGGGAACGCTCAGCGTCGCGTGAAGGTCGTCGCCTTCCCGGATGTAGGTGGAATCGCTGTTGACCCGGATCTCCACGTAGAGGTCACCTGGAGGACCACCCGCGGGACCTGCTTCGCCTTGCGACGACAGCTGGATGCGAGTCCCGGTAGCGACGCCGCCCGGCACCTTGACCGTCAGCGAACGGCGGCTGCGGATGCGGCCCTGGCCGTTGCACTCATTACAAGGATCCTTGATGATCGAGCCGAATCCTTCGCACGATCCACACGGTGCGGCGGTCATGACCTGGCCGAGGATCGAGCGGACAGCCCGCTGGACCTGGCCCGAGCCGCCACAGATGTCGCAGCGCTCCGGGTGGGTGCCCGGACGGCAGCATGAGCCTTCGCACGTGGGACAGATGACAGCGGTGTCCACCTCAAGCTTTTTGTTGACACCGAACACCGCCTCGCGCAAGTCGATGCGCACACTGATCAGGGCGTCCTGCCCCCGGCGCATGCGTGATGCGGGGCCCTGCATGCCGCCGCCTCCTCCGCCAAAGAAGGTGTCGAAGATGTCCTGGAAGGCGAATCCCTGGCCCGCGTAGCCTCCGCCGAAACCGTTGTCGGTCCCGTTCTCGTTGCCGGTGGCGTCGTAGACGCGGCGCTTCTGGGGGTCGGAGAGGACCTCGTAAGCGTGGGTCACCGCCTTAAATTCCTCGGCAGCGCCAGCCCCGGGGTTCACATCGGGGTGCAGCTTGCGTGCGAGCTTGCGGTAGGCCTTCTTGATCTCCTCGCCGGTTGCTTCCGGCGAGACGCCCAGAACGTCATAGTGACTGCTCAAAGTCGGTATCTCTTCCTTGTTTACGGTTCCACTGCTTTTCTTGCGAGGCGGTTTCCAGCCGAGGCCGTCAGCCGCCCAGAATGCGGGAAAGGTAGCGTGCGACGGCACGTACGGCCGCCATGGTGTTGGGGTAGTCCATGCGGGTGGGTCCAAGAATGCCGATCTTGGCACTGCTGCCCGGACCGTAGCCCGTGGCAACCACCGAAGCCTCGGAGAGGCCGTCATAGGGGTTTTCGCTGCCGATGCTCACCGTGACGCCCCGGGGGTCCTCCGCCATGTCCGACAACAGCCGCAACATGACCACCTGCTCCTCGAGCGCTTCGAGGACCGGGCCGATGCTCAGGGGGAAGTCCACGTTGGAGCGGGCCAGGTTTGCCGTGCCTGCCATGACCATGCGTTCGTCGCGGCTCCGCTCGGCAAGCCTGTCCAGACCATGGGCAAGGGCGCCCGCAAGGTTCCGAAGCGCCGGAGGGCACAAGGCAACCACCGAGGGCAGGACTTGCGGCATGAGGTCGAGCTGGGAGCCGGCAATGCTTCCAAGGAATCGCGCGCGCAAGGCCATGAGCTCTTCGTCAGTGGCGTCTGTTGCTGCGTGCACAACGCCCTGTTCCACTTTGCCCGAATCGGCGATCAATACCACCAAGACCTGGCGCGGTGCCAAAAGGACAAACTCAATGTGCCGGACGCGCGCCCGGCTCAGGTGCGGATACTGGACGACGGCGACCTGGTTGGTCAGTTGGGAGAGGAGCCGGACGGTGCGCTCAAGGATGTCCTCGACGTCGTCGGGTCCCTCAAGCAACGAGTGGATGGCACGGCGCTCGGCGGCCGAAAGCGGCTTGACCTCGGAAATACGGTCGACGAACAGGCGGTAGCCCTTGTCCGTAGGAATGCGGCCCGCACTCGTGTGTGGTGCCGCAATGAGGCCTTCTTCTTCCAAGAGGGCCATGTCATTGCGGATGGTTGCGCTCGACACTCCCAAATGGTGCCGTTCGACCAAGGCTTTGGAGCCGACTGGCTCGCGGGAGTGAACGTAGTCCTCCACGATGGCGCGTAACACTTCAAGCTTGCGTGGTTCGCTCACTGCCCACCTCCATTCAACAGCCGGTACTGATCGGTCAAGTACTCAACAATCCGGTATTTCAACAATTAGCACTCAACATGCCCAAGTGCTAACAAGTCTAGTATGAGCCACCTCGTTGTTAGCATTGGTACCGCTCGCGGCGAACATGGTTCCCGCGCGGTCCTGGGAAATGCCACGGACCGTGACCGATCCCCTAGCGCAAAGTGGTGTGAAGACCGTGTCCTATGACAATTGGGGCCCGCAAGACCTCTCCTCGCCTGCCAAACGGCAACTGCCTGAGGTGCCGGTTGAACGCGGGATGGTTCTCGAGGACGTGCAGTCCGGTTGGGTCGGGGCCGTGACCAGGGTGGAGAAGTCCGGAGGCATGCACATTGTGGTGCTTGAGGATCGGCGGGGAAAGACCAAGTCGTTCCGGCTCGGCTTCGGATTCCTGCTGGAGGGACAGGCAGTGAAGCTCCTGCCGCCGGCGCCACGCGCAGCGGCCGCAAAGGGCGCGGCGCAAGCAGGCAGGACGGCATCGGGATCCGTCCGCGTGGCCGGCCAGCGCGCCCAAGTCGCGAAGGCGAGCCGGATCTGGGTGGAAGGCAAGCACGACGCAGAACTTGTGGAAAAGGTCTGGGGAGATGATCTCCGGGTGGAGGGCATCGTCGTCGAGCCCTTGCACGGCGTGGACGATCTCAAGGCTGCCATTGCCGCGTTCTCCCCCGGCCCGGGCCGCCGGCTCGGAATCCTCGTGGACCACTTGGTACCGGATTCGAAGGAGTCGCGGATTGCTGCCGACGCCATGACGCTGCAGGGTGCCGCGGGAAACGTCCTGATCGTAGGACATCCCTATGTGGACGTCTGGCAGGCAATCCGGCCCAAGGTGTTGGGGATCGAGCAATGGCCGACCATCGCGCGTGGCACGGATTGGAAGACCGGCATCCTGAGGTCGTTCGGCTGGCCGCATGAGACGGCCGAAGACGTCGGACTGGGTTGGCAAAAGCTTCTGGGCGCCGTCCACAGCTACGCCGATCTGGAGCCCTCGTTGCTGGGTCGCGTGGAAGAAGTGATCGATTTCCTGACCGTGCCCTGACTTGCGATCAAGGAGTTGGTCGGCTGATCGCGTGCCGAGCAAGTATTCTGGGACAGCAACACTGCACCGATAGACACTCGAAGGAAGAAACTGTGGCAGACAACGCTCCTGACGATCGGGACGGCACTTCGGGCCAGTCCCAGTACCACGGCGTTCCTGCCAACGCGCTGCCTTTGACCGCCTCGGAAGACCGGCAGTGGGCAACACTGGCGCACTTCGGCGGGATCCTTGGCTGCGTTCCTTCGCTCTTGATCTACCTGATCTTCCGCGAACGTGGCCCCTTCACGGCACAGGAATCCAAGGAAGCGCTCAACTTCACCTTGCCTCCGACGATTGCCGCAGTGCTCGCCAACGTCCTTGTCTTGCTCCCGGTGGTGGGAAACCTGTTCGCGGTCCTTGCCACGGCAATCTGGGTCGCAGTGACCTGCTTCTCGGTGTCAGCCGGAATCCGCGTCAACCACGGACAGCCGCACCGCTACCGCCTCAACCTGCGCTGGATCAAGTAGCCGGTCTTCGCGGGTGCCGATGCCGTTAGCGCGCCGCCGGTTCCCGCGCCGGGCGCTAGTCCGGAAGGATCCGGCGGACCACGGCATCCGCGAGTAGCCGGCCTTTGAGTGTCAGGATCAACTGTCCTTGGAAGGCCGCTCCTGGCTCAACCAGGCCGTCGGCAATGAGGCCTGCGACGGCGTGGCGGCCCACCTTGTCGAGCGCGTCGACCTGAAGCCCGGTGCCGAGGCGCGCCTCCAGCATGATGCGTTCCACTTCCCGGGTTCCGGCGTCGAGCGTTTCACGTCCAGCGGCCGGCGACACCCCGCCACCGAGCCTGTTGGCATAGGCGGTGGGGTGTTTGACGTTCCACCAGCGGACGCCGCCCATGTGGGAATGCGCACCGGGTCCGATGCCCCACCAATCGTCCCCCCGCCAGTAGGCAAGGTTGTGTTTGCACGCCTGTTCGGGTGTGCGGGACCAATTGCTGACCTCGTACCAGTCCAGCCCGGCGGCGCTGATCAGCTGATCGGCGAGTTCGTATTTGGCGGCGTGGTCGTCGTCGTCGATTCCGGGAACTTCTCCGCGCCGGATCTGTGCCGCCAGCTTGGTGCCTTCTTCCACGATCAGCGCATAGGCGCTGATGTGGTCCGGACTATAGGACAAAGCAGTCTCCAGGGAGGTCTGCCAATCAGCCATGGACTCGCCGGGAGTGCCGTAGATGAGGTCGAGGCTCACGGCAAGTCCGGCGTCGCGCGCCCACTGGACCACCAAGGGGACCCGGCTGGGAGTGTGCGTACGGTCCAGGACCTTGAGCACGTGAGGGACCGCCGACTGCATGCCAAAGGAAATCCGCGTAAAGCCGGCGTCTGCGAGCAGCTGGAGGGACTCCGGCGTCACAGAGTCCGGGTTCGCTTCAGTGGTGACTTCGGCTCCCGCTTCCAGGCCCCAGTGCCCGACGGCGGCCGTCAGGATGCGTGCGAGATCTTCAGCAGGCAGCAGGGTCGGCGTCCCGCCGCCGAAGAACACCGTGCTCAGGGGCCGCTGCGGCAGCCCGGAGGCTTCCATGGCCCGGACGGCGAACTCCACTTCCGAAATGGCAGTAGACGCGTAGGCGTCCTGGGAGGCGCCGCCGCCAAGCTCGGTGGCGGTGTAGGTGTTGAAATCGCAGTATCCGCAACGCACGGCACAGAAAGGTATGTGGACGTACAGTCCAAACTTGCGCGAATCGACGCCGTCGAGCACCTGCGGCGGCAAGAGGCCGTCCGCAGGTGCCGGATCCCCGAGGGGAAGAACGCTAGGCACGGATTTCCCCTCGTGCCTGTCCTGTGCGCGCCGCTACGGCGCGCGCCTGTCCCGCAGTGTTCCGGGCGAACAGCGCCATTACTTCTTGGCCTTGTCCTTGGATTCGTCGGTGGTCAGGGCTGCGATGAACGCTTCCTGTGGAACTTCCACGCGGCCCACCATCTTCATGCGCTTCTTGCCTTCCTTCTGCTTCTCCAGAAGTTTGCGCTTACGGGTGATGTCACCGCCGTAGCACTTGGCAAGGACGTCCTTGCGGATGGCGCGGATGCTCTCGCGGGCAATGATCCGCGAGCCGATGGCGGCCTGGATAGGCACCTCGAACTGCTGGCGGGGAATGAGTTCGCGCAGCTTGCCTGTCATCATGACGCCGTAGGCGTAGGCCTTGTCGCGGTGGGTGATGGCGCTGAAAGCGTCAACCTGCTCACCCTGGAGCATGATGTCCACCTTGACCAGGTCGGCAACCTGCTCGCCGTCGGCTTTCCAGTCCAGCGAACCGTAGCCGCGGGTCTTGGACTTGAGGATGTCGAAGAAGTCGAAGACGATCTCCGCCAGCGGCAGTCGATACCGGATTTCCACCCGGTCTTCGGAGAGGTAGTCCATGCCACCCATGACGCCGCGGCGGCTCTGGCACAGCTCCATGATGGCGCCCACGAACTCATTCGGCGCCAGGATGGTGGCGGACACCATCGGTTCGCGGACCTCAGCGATCTTGCCGGTGGGGTATTCGCTCGGGTTGGTGACGTGCAGGACCCGCTTGTCCTCCAGCGTGACCTCGTACTCAACGTTGGGGGCGGTGGAGATGAGGTCGAGGTTGTACTCGCGCTCAAGGCGCTCACGGGTGATTTCCAGGTGCAGCAGGCCAAGGAAGCCCACGCGGAAACCGAAGCCCAGGGCGGCAGACGTCTCAGGTTCGTAGACGAGCGCTGCGTCGTTGAGCATCAGCTTCTCGAGGGCATCCCGGAGCACGGGGTAGTCCGTGCCGTCCAAGGGATACAAGCCGGAGAAGACCATGGGCTTGGCATCTGCGTAACCGGCGAGGGATTGCGAAGCGGGCTTGGCCAGGTTGGTCACGGTGTCGCCGACCTTTGACTGGCGGACATCCTTCACGCCGGTGATCAAGTAGCCTACTTCGCCGACGCCCAGCCCCTTTGAGGGAGTAGGTTCCGGAGAGCTGACACCGATTTCCAGGAGCTCGTGGGTGGCGCGGGTGGACATCATCTGGATCCGCTCGCGCGGGTGCAGCATGCCGTCCACGACGCGCACGTAGGTGACCACGCCGCGATATGTGTCATACACAGAGTCGAAGATCATGGCGCGGGCCGGCGCGTCGGGGTCGCCGACAGGGGCTGGAAGATCGCGGACGATCTTGTCCAGGAGGGCCTCCACGCCAACACCGGTCTTGCCGGAGACCCGCAGCACGTCCTCGGGGTCGCCGCCGATCAGGTTGGCGAGCTCGGCCGCGTACTTTTCGGGCTGGGCGGCCGGGAGGTCGATCTTGTTGAGCACCGGAATGATGGTCAAGTTGTTTTCCATCGCCAGGTAGAGGTTGGCCAGGGTCTGGGCCTCGATGCCTTGCGCGGCGTCCACCAAAAGGACTGCACCTTCGCAGGCCGCGAGGGAACGGGAAACCTCATAGGTGAAGTCAACGTGGCCAGGGGTATCGATCATGTTCAGGGCGTAGCTGGTGCCGTCAAGTTCCCAGGGCATGCGGACGGCCTGGGACTTGATGGTGATGCCACGTTCGCGCTCGATATCCATGCGGTCCAGATACTGGGCCTTCATGTCGCGGGACTTAACGACGCCGGTGTACTGCAACATGCGGTCGGCCAGGGTGGATTTACCGTGGTCGATGTGGGCGATGATGCAGAAGTTCCGGATGATGGCCGGATCTGTCGCGGCGGGCACCGGTGCGGTGCGGGCCATGGGAGACACGCAGGGTCCTTACTGTCGATACTCACACGGCCGGACTCCGGACTGGTCTGGACCATTCCGGCCGATGCCGCATATCTGAACTAATAGTCTCCCATGAACATGACGCCGGTTGTGCACCGTGATCGGGCGCCGTTGCAATGTGAGCGACGCGGCATGGCAAGGGAAAGTACGGTGGTTCCATGGCATCGGACACACATTTGCTTGGCAGACTCCTCAAAGGCTCCCTGGGCTACCTTCGACGGATCATCGGAGCCGCGGCCGGCACGCGCCCTAGCCAGCCCCGGAAAGGCGGGGCAGCGGCGAAGGCGAGCCGGACCCGGAACGCAAGCACCGGCGTCGGGCAGCTTTCCCGCCCGTATCCGGGCGACTTCCGGGGCGCGGTGTCTCCGCGGTACTCCCCCAATCCCGACGGCAAACCGGACCCCGGAGAGATCGTGTGGTCCTGGGTCCCCTACGAAGAGGACTATTCCCAGGGCAAGGATCGGCCGGTGCTTTTGATAGGGCACGACGGCGGGTGGCTGCTGGGGCTGATGCTCACCAGCAAAGACCACGACAACGGCCACCGTGCAGACGACTACCTCGACATCGGCACCGGCGCCTGGGACCCCCAAGGCCGGCCCAGTGAGGTCAGGGTAGACCGGGTGGTTCGCGTCCATCCGGCGGACGTCCGGCGCGAGGGTGCCGTCCTCGACAAGCGCACTTTCCAACTGGTGGCACGTCGGCTCAGCGGACAACACGACTCGGCGTAGACGCGAAATCCCCGGAAAAGCGCCGAGTCTGATAATATTTATGGCTGTGTGTCCGTGCAGGTCGACGGCCACTCATGGTTGGCTGCCATAGGCATCCCCACGCCGCTCAGTCGATGGCCAACCTGAAAACCCTCTAGACCATTTCCGCATTAAAAAGAGAGTTCACACACGTGGCTAATATCAAGTCCCAGAAGAAGCGCATCCTCACCAACGAGAAGGCTCGCCTGCGTAACAACGCTGTCAAGTCTGAGCTGAAGACGGCCATCCGCGCCGTTGCCACCGCCGTTGAGTCCACGGACAAGGATGCCGCTGCAAAGGCTCTTGTTGCTGCCAGCCGTAAGCTGGATAAGGCTGTCAGCAAGGGCGTTATTCACAGGAACAACGCTGCAAACCGCAAGTCGGCGATCTCCAAAAAGGTCAACGCACTCTAAGGTTTATCCAGTTCGACTGAGCTGAACCTGAGGCCGGCACCCATGGGTGCCGGCCTCAGGTATTTAAGGCGGAGCTACCTGAGACGAGCAGGACCGAGTTTACGATGGCGACGATGACGAAGAGAATCGCAAGGCGCCCGTTCGGGGCAACAAACACCGTCTTGGCAGCCGCAATGTAGATGGCCCCTGCGATGGTGCCGAACAGAATACGCACCCAGGCTTGACCGAGGAGACCGAGCGCTTCGGGCGGCAAAAACAGTCCCATGACGAGGACGGTGGCCATGAACGGGATTTGACCTAGAAGAACCCAAAACCAGCTGGCTCCAAGGGTGGGGCCACGTCCTTTGACGATGCCCTTGTATATAAGCCTCAGTACGAGGGCCTGCAGAAACGATGCCAGAATACTCCAGATAATGACGCCTGCGCGAAGGAAGGTGACGAGCACCTCTAGGCTCGAAAACTGGTTGTGTTCGGCATTTTCCGTGACCAGCCGTTCAATGCTCGATCCCACCGCGAATTGGGCAGCAGCAGTGTATGCGAGCAGGAGGCAGATGATCCAGACAGGGTTGATTTTCTTCGGGCTCTGCCGTGCGGGATGATCGGACGTTTTTGGGCTCGCGGAGGTCATGACTTACCTTTCAAGTAGTGCGTGTTCGGCCCACTCGGCAAGGGCCGCCAGGAGGTAGAAGGTGGCTGGGGTGATGAGGACTTCGCGCATCTTTTGAGCCATACGACGCCAAGTGTGTTCTCCTCTGATCACTCCGAGAAGTGTTGGCCAGAACAGGCGTGCCCCTTGGATTGTGAGTGCCCACGCTACGATCTCGAGTGGAATGTGGACTGCGGTGAGCGCAACGGTCTGGTGGAGCCCAATAGCCGCGGTACTTGCGACCATGCCCATCCCTAGCCAAATGCCGTTGAGTATCATCATGACCATCGCACCGTAGTGGGTCAGAAATAGTGCGAGAACTGCCAAGGAAGCGTTGTGCAGAAGTATTCTTGGCGCGCTCATCGAGGTCACGTCAGTGCTACTGCCCCACGTGAAGAGAGAAGCAAGACCAATCCCGCAGGCTATGGCGATCAGAATTTTCAAGAAATCGGTGCCCAGATATGGGAAGCGGGAACGCAAGGCTTTGAAAGGAGTGCGAACGCTATTGGTGAGACGACTGCTCATTTTCGCGCTCCTGTTGGGCGCAGTTCGATCGTATCCTTCTGGCGGACCGCGAGATCGTAGTCGGTCCAGTGGTCATCCTCGTGGGTAGCCACGAGGATCAGTCGGCTTCTTCCTACGGCGAGCATTGACTGGCGTGCAACTAAAGAGCCTTGCTGGTCCAATCCGTTAAGAGGCTCGTCGAGAAGTAGGACATCGACGTTCTTGAGTGCCAAAGCTACTGTCAGAACAAGTCGCTGGCGCTGTCCGAGGGATAGGTCTGCAACCTTGGTTGGCATCATCTGTTCCGTCAGAAGATGGTGCCCGTCCCCTTCCGGCATCTCCGACGGGCCAATCAGCGGCCTGACCATATCCAAGTGTTCTTCGACCGTGAGGTAGTCGAGGGTAAGAAAGTCCGTGTCTAGATAGACCGCCGTGAAGTCCTTTCTCCACCGCGCGATTTCAGTGCACGACGTCGAGATCATGCCACCGAGGAGCTTGAGTAGGGTTGTTTTGCCACATCCATTCGGCCCTCGAAGCGCAACAACGCCTCGGTCCGGAAGATCTACAGAGGCACGGTCAAAGATGACGTGGGATCCAAAGGCATGATCTACACGCGCTAGAGATTTCATGTGTCCTCCGTTCCGCGGGCTGAAAGTTCACGCAGCCACGCAGGTGCGTCGTTGAGAACAAGGACTGTCAAGAGAACAGCCACGAGAGCCAGTGCGCTAGACGTGACGCCAAGCCAGGGACTTTGTGTTGCTTGCGGTGCAGCGGTGCCGAGAATGCCTGAGAACACAACTGTGAGGCCAGCGCAAAGCGCCGCGCCTAAGCCTGCCTTGGATTTCTGCGCCAATTTCGAGATCTGCGAGCCTGGCATGACGGCTGTCCGACGCTGGACGATCAAGGCGTCGATGCTTATCTCGAGAGCGACAAGAGCAACAAGCAAAACCGCCGCTTGGGTGTACTTTCCTAAAATGAAGAATACACATAACACAAAGCTCAATGGCGCAGTCACTACGAGCGCAGTTACCAGGCAGCGGATAATGAGCGGCCTTACCCAGGATGGTCTAAGCCTTACTAGGAATAGGGCAAAGCCTAAAGTTTCAGGTGAAGAGATCCGTACGAAAGATGATCGATACAGAACTAAACCCGAGAAGAAGACAGCAAGAGCAATAAACGGCGCCGTCCACGGCCACGGTGTCATTTCCATGACGGACAAGGCCAAGCTTGACAAGAGAAAAATGCATGCTGCCTTATTTGATAAATCAGTCATCAACCCTCGGCTACGTCGGGCACGAGGATGTGCGGCGGTCCTGTAGAGGGCAGGGGTGGACGCGGCTGTAAGAACTGTACCAGCCAGGATCAACAACAACTTGTAAGCCGATGCGGAGCCGAGGCTTTCATCGATATCAAACGACGGCGCATTCGTAAAGAGAAGAATTAGGCTGCACGCCGACAAGGCAACAATCGAAACAACGAGCACCCGGATCCCCGCTCTCTTTAGCGGTGCCACGACAAGAAATGATGAGATTACGAGGGCCCCGGCAGCTAGCAGGTTATTGACATTGTGCCACCGCAGGTTCTGAAGGATGAGCATGCCGGCGAGACCAAGATCAATAAGGACCAAACCTGCGCGCATCCCTACGTCCAGGGGTGCTGACACGGTGTTCCAGCAACCATGGGTTTTCCTGTAGCGGCGCCTGGTTTGTAAAAGTACCATTGCCAACAGCACCGTCACGATGCTCACTACGTCAGGAGTGCTGAGCGGAATTCCCCATGTGATTAACCCGGTCCGCTGAGGCGTCCACACTATTCCGACACCGACGATTAGTAGTGTGAACAAATGCCCAAATATCAGTGCATTGTTAATTGCGGTGGTGTGCGATGAAAAGCCTAAACTCGTCAGAAGGTCCTGGAGTCGATGGGACCTTCGCCGAAAATCGTTAGTGAAGGTGGCCTTGCACCCGGAGAGGACCACAGCGTATACACGAGGACGCCTATGGTTGACGTTCGGCGAGTTCATTGTGGCCCTCCCAGGGGTTAGCACGTAAGTGTCAGCGGCTTACCATGCAACGAACTGCTTCAGCGCCCACTTCTTGGCCAGACCAAAAACCAGCCCGGCCACTGCCGCTCCAATACCGAAGGACGCCATGACGGCAGCAGCTGCCGCTGCCCAAGAAAGAGCATTGAGTGCAAAGTAAATGTTTGTCGCAAGGGCGGAAGAGATGCCGAGGGTCGCGGTGGCCTGAAAAGCCACCGACACTGTGACGAAGAGTGCAAAGCTGACGCCTCCAAGTTGCGCCATCTTCCCTGGGAATGAGCCGTTGCTTCGGCTTCGACTCTCAACGGGAGTTGTCATGAATGTTCCCTTCATTCGGTGACTTTCGTGGTCACACATGGAAGGTGACTGATGGCATGGCCGACGAAGATGGCTTCGTCGGCCACAGACTCGGCCTTGTCCCCAAAGCAAAGTCCCACGACCGGCATCTCAGTGGGCAGTCACGTCGGGCGCGGCATCCGGAGGAAGGATTCCCTCACCGCGAAATCTACGGTCAAAAGGGGCGGCTGGGCAGCCGTTGGCTTGAATTTGAGTGGTCGTTGCCCGAAATTGAGTGGTGATTTCCTCGAAATTGAGTACCAGCCGCCCGCCTCTTTGTGCACTGGTGACACGCGGAGCGCGTCGCGGCACGCCTGCTGACTTTCTTGTGGACTGGCGGGATGTACGTGGGATGAAACTCGCGGCGCCGGGCTGAGTTGGCCAGCGGCCGGGCACCAGCCCCCACTAGCGGCCGCGGGCCGCGTTGGCAATGACCGTGACGGCGTGCTCTACCGCGTACACGGGATCCCGCGAGAGGCCCTTCACCTGGGCATCCGCTTCAGCCGTGACCTGGATGGAACGGACCAGGCCTTCGGGAGTCCAACGCCGTACGTCACGTTGGGCCTGTTCAACGAGCCATGGCTGCATGCCAAGCTGCTTGGCAATCTGTGCCGACGATCCTTGGGCACCGGCTACCTTGGCCAGGGTGCGCAGCTTTGCGGCAAGGGCGGCCACCAGCGGCACCGGGTCGACCCCGGTGGCGAGGGCGTGCCGGAGGCTGGACAGGGCTTGCGGCCCGTTGCCGGCCATGGCGGCGTCCGCAACCTTGAAAGCCGTGGCTTCCACGCGGCCGCCGTAGTAGCGGTCCACGGTGGCTGCGTCGACCGCGGTGGTGGCGTCTGCGATGAGCTGGTTGCATGCCGCAGCAAGCTCGGAGAGGCTGGCACCGACTGCATTGACGAGGGCCTGGACAGCTTCCGCTTCGATGCGGCGGCCGCCTGCCTTGAATTCCGAACCGACGAATGCTGTTTTCTCGGCGTCCTTTTTCAAGGGCTGGCAGTCCACCACTGGCCATCCGGACGACTTGATGGCGTCCAGGAGCTTCTTTCCGCGCACCCCGCCACCGTGGCGGAGGACCAACACGACGTCGTTCTCCGGTTGGGTGACGTATTTCAAGGCATCGGCAAGGAAGGCATCGTTCATCGATTCGAGGCCCTCGATCTCGATGAGTTTGGCCTCGTCGAACAACGACGGCGTGACCGCCATTGCGAGGGAACCGGACTCGTAGCTTCCGGCATTGAGCCTGCTGATTTCCACTTCGGGTGCCGCGGCCCGCACCTGCGAGCGGATCCGATCCATTGCCCGGATTCCGAGGTACTCCTCAGGGCCGGTGATGAGCACTACCGCGGACGGGGTAACGTCCCGCCAGCTGGCGGTGTTCGCCGCGGAGGTTTTGGCCTTGGAGACCTGGCCAGCAGCCAATGTTGCTTCCTTCCAGAAGGGTTTTGCTTTGGTCCCAGTCTCCCACGTGCAGCGTCCCGGACGGTGTTCCTCAAACCCGCGGTCCCCCAACCGGGCGGCTGCGAGCCGGCGGAATGGCCATCGGTCCAGCGGCGACGGACAGCCGACTCCCCCGCGGCTATGAGGAACACCAAGCGGCGATGCAACGAGAGTACGGCTGAGCCTACCCACGCTGGATGCAGGACCAGCCACACCAGCAGGATGGTGACAACGGACCAGAGAATCATGGTGGCGATTCCCGTGGCACCTTCCGGCCACGGCAGGGCCGCTCCCGGAAGTCCTGCGAAAAACCTGGCGATTCCCGCCACCATTGCCGAGCTGACCCCTGCAACGGCTATCGGAACAATTGCCAGCCACGGAAGTAACGGAACGAGGGGAACCGCAATGGTTCCCAAGATCGTCACGGGTGGGACAAACGGAGCAACTGCGATATTCGTCAGCAGTGAGTAGCTGGAGAACTGCGGTTGCAAGGCCATGATGACCGGGCTGCACAGAAGCTGAGCGGCCAAGGGGACGGCGACGGCGGACGCCAGCCAGGAAGGCACCCATGCTGGAGCCCAAGAGGCGATGGGCCGTGCCAACAGGACAATTCCCAGGGTAGCGAGGACAGACAAGAGAAACCCCACACTCGTACCAAGCGAGGGATCCAGGATGAGAAGGCCAGTCACGGCAAGGCAGAGAAAGCCCAGGCTCCTCCCCTGCCTCCCGGCACTCAGCGCGCTGAGGCCGATAGCACCCATGACCGCCGCCCTCAGGACGCTCGCGTCCGGCCCCACCATGATGACAAAGCCCGCCAAGCCACCAAGGGCCGCTACTGCCGCGACTCCCCTGGCAAGCCGAAAGGTCCTGGCCAAAAGCACCAGGCCGCCGAGAATGAGGCTGCAGTTTGCGCCACTGACCGCAGTGAGGTGAGTGGTGCCGGTGGTCTTCATCGCCGCCTCCAGGCCTTCGTCCAAGCCGGTGGTGTCGCCCGTGACCATTCCGGGTAGGAGTCCGGCTGCGTCGCCCCGCAACCATTCGGCGGCGGAGCCGAAGTGCTTTTTCAACTGCGCTGGACCCTGGGGAATGTTGCCAGGCGCTTCCGGCTTGTGCCGTGTGTCCGCCCGCATGGGTGGGGTCGCGGCGGCAAGAACACCGGCCTCGACTTGTCCTGGTTTTGCCGCCTTCAGTTTGCCGGCGGTTCTAACCTCCTGTCCCGTGACGACTTGGTTCCAGCCTTCGCCGCCGGTCAGCAGAATTCTTGTGCGGGAGCGGATGAGCATGCCGTCGGCCGCAATATCGATCACTTCGGCGGGTACGGCCCACCGTCCCGATCCACGTGAGTCCGTTCCTAGTTCGCGAGGATCACCCACGATCAACACGTGGATGACAACCGAGTCGCGCGCCGCCGCAGCGTCGGCAACCGGACCGTCCTGGCGCGGTCCGGCTTCCGCTGCGGCGTGGGCGGCCACGGCCGCTCCGAACAGGCAAGCGACTGTCAACGTGGCGGGAAACGTCCTCAGGCTTCGCGGGGCCACGGACCGAGCGGCGAAAAGAAGACACGCGGCGACGGCCAAAGCCGCGCACAAAATTCCAATCCACAGCGAAGGCAGATAGGCGGTCGCAACAGAAACAGCCCAGGTGAGAATGGCAGAGGGGGCCAGCCGAAGGTCCACGCGGCCCGGGCCGACCTTGACACCACGCACCCTAAACCGTCACCAACGGCAGAAGGGATTCCATCATCTTGGGACCTACTCCATCTACCGCATCGAGGTCCTCCACGGAAGCGAACGGGCCATGTTGCTGCCGCCATTCGACGATTCGCTTGGCCAGGACGGGGCCGACCTTCGGCAAGGCATCGAGTTCCTCAGCGGTTGCGGTGTTGAGATTGACTTTGCTGCCGGCAGAAGTCCCGGATCCTGTGCCACCGGCTGTTGGAGCGCCGCCTACTGGCCCCACGGGCTGTGACGGAGCCGCCTCCCCCATCCGCGGAACGTGGATTTTCGCAGCGTCCTGCACCACCGCCGCAAGGTTCAGGCTGTCCAGCTGGGCTGCTGCATCCGCGCCACCAGCGGCCCAGATCGCGTCAACTACCCGAGCACCGGTGGGCACCCTCACAACCCCGGGATTCTTCACCGCACCCGCAACGTGGACGGTGAGCAGCTGGGCTCCATTCTGTGGTTCCGGAGCCTCGTTGACACCGCCTTTCCTACTTCCCGCATTCGCTCCTGGAGTTCCTCCCGCATGTGAACTTCGGACGAGCGGCTCAATCGTCGGCTGCCCGGACCAGGACTGCCAGAAGAACCAAACCACCAGCAACAAACAGGGCACGGCCAACAACACCGCTACGCGCCATGGTGTGCGCCAGCGAAGCCGCGATGGAGATCCTGCCGCTTCGGACACGTCTTCGATGCCTGACTGCTCCCGCGCATCGGCAATACCCGAGCCGGATGTCATCAAGGTGTGCAATGGAAGCAACGGTTCCGTTGTGCTGCCGTGGCTCGGCTGCGCGACTGCCTGATGGTCCGACGGTGGTGCAAGACGAACAGCGAATCGGAGCCGGGCGGCACTCGCAGCATCGTCCGAGGGTGAGGCTCGGTTCCTGCGTGGCATATCCACGAGCCTAGAACGTCCGAACCCGCAGCAGCAGCCCGGACCGGCGCTATGTGGACAGGGGCGCCGCAGAGTGCCTGTGGAGGATCAGTGGGTGCTCCCAGCAGTGGCGTAGCGCCACGCCGGGCGGCACCCGCCTCTGGCGTTGCGCACCCCCGGGATACGGGACGCGGCCAACTCCAAACTCATATTTGGAAGTAGTGGTTTTTTCGGGGTGTCCGGTGCGGGTCGGTGTGGGGTGGCGGGATGAACCAGGGGATGCCGTTGCGGATTTGGATGTGCCAGTCTTCCTTGTGGATCAGGTGGTGGTGATGGCTGCAAAGCAAGGTCCCGTTCGCGGTGCTGGTGGGTCCGCCCCGGGACCAGTACTCGATGTGGTGGGCCTCGCACCATGGTGCCGGCATGGTGCATCCGGGGAAGGCGCAGCCTTTGTCCCGCGCGGTGATGGCTTTGCGGATCTGCGGGGGGAAGATCCTTGAGGCCCGTCCGATGTCCAGGACCTGGCCCTCGCCGCCCAGGACCACGGGGATGATGTCCGCGTCGCAGGCGAGTTTGCGCAACGTCGCCGCCGGGACGGGCCCGGTGAACGTGAAGGACCCGGTGCCCGCGCCCTGCCGGGGTCGGTTGAACAGGGCGGGCTGCCCGGACTGCGAGGGCTGCCCGGACTGTGAGGCTTGCCCGGACCGTGAGGCTTGCCCGGATTGCGGGTCCTGGCTGTCGTGGGGGAAGAGTTCGCGGTGGTCGATGGTGGCCAGGATCTGCGGGCGGTGGCCGCCCGCGGCGGGCAGGGACCCCGTGGCCAGGGCGAGCCGGCAGGCGCCGATCAAACCGTCCAGGAGCTTCTGTGCCCTCGAACGCCGCTCCAGCGCCCCGGTACTCTCCGACGCCCCGGCATCGTCCGACGCCCCGCCCGGGGAATCGGCGGACGCATCGCCGGACGCATGGCCGAACGCCGCGCCGGATGGTTCCGCGGAGGCAGGTGCTGTGCCTTGGGGTGTGCGGGTGCGGGGGTTGGCGGCGGTGTTCATGACCGTGAGCAGGTGTTCGTATTGCTCGGTGGTGGCGAAGATCTCCACATGCGCCAGCCCGTGCTTGGGACGGCGCAGGAACGCCCCTTGATGGTGGCGGAGGGATTCTTCGGACGGTTCCGGGCCGTCCTGGTCGATCGCCTCGACCCAGCGCCGGGCAACCCTGGCCAGGAAGTCCTGGTCGTTTTCCTCCGCGGTGCGGGCCAGGGCGTGTTCCATTTCCGCGGCCTTCTCCGGGCTGCACAGCGGACGCACCTTCGCCACGGCCATCGTGATGATCCCGGCCGAACCGGACCCGATCACCCCGGAGGCCAGCGCCGCGGCCGTTTCCCCGTGCCGGGCAGGGACCGTCTGCCCGGTGAGGCCCCGGCCCGGCAGCAGCTCCCGGGCCAGGGCGAGCCGGCGCCTGGCCTCGGCGGCACTGATCCGCAGCAACGACCGCAGATGCTCGGCCGTGGACCTGAACTCCCCGCCCCGGGCGCTCCCCGTCCCCATGGAAGAAGCCGCACCACCCTGCGCGTCCGCGTCGCCCGCCGTGACCCCGGAGGTCCAGCCCGCGCCGGAGCCGGTATCCGCGTCAGCGGCCCAGCCCCCTGTCCAGCCGGGCGGGGTGGCGGGTTCATCGCTCCGGGCCCGGTCCAGCCCCGACGCGGCGAGCACCTGGAGATAATCCAGGGTGCGGGAGAGTTCCTCCACCCCGGACGCGAACGCGACAGCCTCCTGGAAACCCGTGACTCCGACGTCGTCGGCCGCCTTTTCGGCCAGCGACCTCACTGCGGCCACCGACCGGTCCAGAGCGGCCAGCGGACCGCCCCGGTCGGGAGGATCCACCACCGTCAGCCCGCCCGGAGGCCCGCCCGGGACCCCGGCAAAGCGCGGACCACGGGCATAACGGGACACTCCGAAGAACCCGCGGGACACGGGGCCCTGCCGGGTGTCGAAGTATCCGATCGCTTCCATGGAAACACTCTGCCAGGAGGCTACGACAAAATAAGGCCGTCGCTCAGGGAGTGTGCCCGCGCACCTTGCCCGCGGCTACGGGTGGCTCCGCGCAGGGAGCGTCGTGGCGCCAGGGGTACTGCTTTCCCCGACAACGACGGCCAAAACGCCGAGCCCGGCGTGGGCCGCCAGCACGGCCGGCAGGGCGCTGATCTGGGCAGGCGGGCAGCCGAGGCATTTCTCTCCAAGACGGGCCGCGAGCCGCTCTGCCTCTGCCAGGTTTCCAAAGTGATGCACGGCGAGCCGCGATTGCCCTACTGGCCGGGAATTGACGTCGGCAGCAACGATTTCTTCAAGCCGGGCGACGGCTCTGGCAGCCGAGCGCACCTTCTCGAGCGGTACGATCTTGCCGTCGTCGACCGCGAGGATCGGCTTGATGGACAGCATTGTCCCGAGCCACGACGCGGCAGTGCCGATTCGTCCGCCGCGCCGCAGTTGCTCAAGGCTCGGCACATAGAAGTAGACCTTGGTGCGGGCCAATCGCTCCTCGGCAAAGTGACGGACTTCGGCTGCCGAACGGCCGTCTGCGGCGGCAACGAGCGCGCTTTGGACGCCCATGCCTTGCGCCATTCCCACGGTGCGGGAGTCGATGACTTCGACGGGGATGGAGACGCGTTGCGCAGCCAGCCTTGCGGCGTCCGCGGTGCCGGACAGTCCTGCTGAAATGTGGATGGAGACGACGGCTTCGAAGCCGCGGTCCCGGGCGGCGAGATAGGCCTGTTCGAACTGGCCGGGCGAAGGACGTGAGGTCTTCACGGACGATCCCGCCGCCAGGGCCAGTGCGAGGGTCTGGGTGATGTCGTCTTCCCCCTCGCCGTAGATCTCTTCGCCCACCAGGACCGGCATTGGCACGACGGCGAGGCGGCCGTCGGCAACGAACGCCTTGACCCATTCGGCCGGGAGTGCGGCTGCCGAGTCGGTGACGACGGCGGTGCGCACGGCGACGGGCGCCGGCTCAGTTCCGGTGCGGCCCGGCGTCGTGGACTGGCGCAGGCGGGCCAAACGTTCCTTGAGCCACAACCAAGCGGGTGGTTCGCGGTCCGTCAAGGGAGCCTCCTGGAGCTGGTGGCCGGCCGCCGGCAAGCGCCGGCGGCCGTTTCCCGGCTATGCCGGGACGATGTTCACCAGTTTAGGCGCGCGCACGATCACCGTACGGATGCCGCGGCCATCGAGTGCCCGCTGCACGTTTTCGCTGGCCAGGGCAAGTTCGCGCAGGGCGTCCTCACTGATGTCCGGCGAGACGTCCAGGCGGTCGCGGACCTTGCCCTGGACCTGCACGACGGCCGTCGCGGTGTCCTGGACAAGAAGCGAGGCATCGTGGGAGGGCCAGCCAGCGTTCGCCACGGAGGCCGGGTGGCCCAACTGGTTCCACAGGTCCTCGGCTGTGTACGGCGCGAAGAGGCTCAGGATGACTGCCACGGCTTCAGCCGCTTCACGGACGGCGGGGTCTGCCCCACCGGCACCGGAGTCGATGGTTTTGCGGGTCGCGTTGACCAGCTCCATCAGCTTGGCGACCACGACGTTGAACTTGTTGTTGTCCAACAGCTCGGCGGCGTCGGCGATGGTCCTGTGGGTGACGGTGCGCAGCGCGCGGTCTCCAGTGGAGACATCGACGCCGGGGTCGCTTGCGACGTCCTGGCCAAGGCGCCAGGCGCGGGCAAGGAATTTTGCGGAGCCGGACGGCGAGACATCTGCCCAGTCGACATCGTCTTCGGGCGGGGAAGCAAAGACCATGGTCAAGCGGACGGCATCGACACCGAACTTGTCCAGTTGCTCGCCAAGGTCCACGCCGTTGCCGAGGGACTTGCTCATGGCCTTGCCGCCATTGAGGACCTGCCCCTGATTGAGCAGGGCGCTGAAGGGTTCGTCCGCGGCGAGCATGCCCATATCGTGGATGACCTTGGTGAAGAAGCGGGCGTAGAGCAAGTGCAGAATGGCGTGCTCGACGCCGCCCACGTACTGGCCGACCGGCATCCAGTCGTTGATCTTGGCCGGATCGAACGGACCCTCTGTGTAGTGCGGGGAAACGAAGCGCAGGAAGTACCAGGACGAGTCAACGAACGTGTCCATGGTGTCCGTGTCGCGCTGGGCGGCCCGTCCGCAGTTCGGGCACTCGACGTTGACCCAGTCCAGTGCCGCGGCGAGAGGAGACGTGCCCCTCGGCGACAGCGCCTCGCCACGCAGGTTTTCCGGCAGCCTGACAGGCAGTTGATCGTCCGGCACCGGCACCTCGCCGCATTCGGCGCAGTGGATGATGGGGATCGGGGTACCCCAGAAGCGCTGGCGGCTCAGGAGCCAGTCGCGCAGGCGGAAGTTGACGAACTTCTCCCCAGTGCCCAGCTTCTCCAGGATGTCGATGGCTGCGGGGATGGCCTCGGCCTTGGACAAACCGTCCAGTTCGCCGGAGTTCATCAGGGTGCCCTCGCCCGCAGTCGCGATACCGGTTTCCGCCGGGTCTTCCCCGCCGGTGTTCAGGACCGGACGCACCGGCAGGTCAAACGCGCGGGCGAAGTCGAGGTCGCGCTGGTCGTGTGCGGGTACCGCCATGATGGCGCCCGTGCCGTAGTCGGCGAGCACGTAGTCGGCTGCCCACACGGGCAGCTTTTCACCGTTGAGCGGGTTGACGGCGTAGCGGCCGGTGAACACGCCGGTCTTCTCGCGCTCAGTGGACTGGCGCTCGATGTCCGACAGGGCCTTGACCTTTTCGCGGTAGGCCATGAGGGAGTCGTGGTGTTCGGGCGTGACCAGGTCCAGCGCCAGGTGCGCGTCCGCGGCGACGACGAAGAATGTTGCGCCATACAGGGTGTCCGGGCGGGTGGTGAAGACGGTGACTTCGCGCTCGGCGCGGCCGTCCGTGGCTTCGATCGCGAACCGGACGTGTGCACCCTCGGAGCGGCCGATCCAGTTGCGCTGCATGGCGAGCACACGCTCTGGCCAGTGCCCCTGGAGCTCGGACATATCGTCCAGCAAACGGTCGGCATAGTCGGTGATCTTGAAGTACCACTGGTTCAGGGACTTCTTCGTGACAGGGGTCCCGCAGCGTTCGCACGCGCCGTTGACCACTTGTTCGTTCGCCAGGACGGTCAGGTCCTTCGGGCACCAGTTGACCGGGGAATCCTTGCGGTAGGCCAGCCCGCGCTCGTAGAAGCGCTTGAATAGCCATTGCGTCCAGCGGTAGTACTCCGGGTCCGAAGTGTGCAATCGGCGGGACCAATCGGCAGAGATGGCGTAACGCTTGAACGATGCGGCCTGCGTATCGATGTTGGCGTACGTCCACTCGCTGGGGTGTGCGTTGCGCTTGATGGCGGCATTCTCCGCCGGCAGGCCGAAGGAGTCCCAGCCGATGGGGTGCAGGACGTCGAAACCCTTCTGGCGAAGGTACCGCGCCACGACGTCGCCCATCGCGAAGGCCTCGGCGTGGCCCATGTGGAGGTCGCCAGATGGGTAGGGGAACATGTCCAGGACGTAGCGCCGCTCGCGGGAGCCGTCGTCAACAGGAGTGAAGACTTTGAGATCTTCCCAGACCTGCGGCCACTTGGCCTCCATTGAGGCGAAGCTGTAGACACCCTCCTCGGGCGTCTCGCCTGCCACTGTTGACTGTGCTCCGGTTTCTGTCTCCGGCTGAACGCTCACTGCTGCCCTCTTCTGTTCTTCCATGACGGTTTTGCCTCCTGCTCCGGGCCCGGAAGGTCCCGGACACACAAAAGCCCCTCGGCAAGGAGGGGCGGCCGCTCGGTTCGCGATGGTTTAGATCGACGTATACCGGGCGGCTAGCTAAGCAGAAGGATCGCACGCATAAAGCCACCTTACCGCTTTGTTATGTGTTGTGTGCAAACACGCTACAGACGCCGCGAGTAGGTGAAGGTTGAGGGAGGCCGCACTTCGCGTCGGCGAGCAGCCCCCTGAGAAAAGGGGCCGGTGACTCCCCGCCATGGTGTGGTGGGCACCGCGAAGCGGGCGGGCGGGAGTTACTGGCCCCTTTTCGGGGCGAGCACAACTAACTCGGCGGGCGGGGCAGGGGCCGCCCCATCGAAACAGGTGAGGCGGCCCCTAACTTAGGTGCGGCGCGAACAGTAAGCGTGAGGCCTACTTAACGTCCTCGTCCACCCAATCCATGGACTTGGTCACTGCCTTCTTCCACAGGCGCATCTGCCGCTCCTGCTCTTCGGCCGGAAGCTGTGGCTCCCAGCGCTTGTCCTCGCCCCAGTTTGAGCTGAGTTCGCCGAGGTCCTTCCAGAAGCCGACGGCGAGGCCGGCCGCGTAGGCGGCACCCAGGGCCGTGGTTTCCACGACCTTCGGACGGACCACGGGCACACCCAGGATGTCGGCCTGGAACTGCATGAGCGCCTCATTGGCGACCATGCCGCCGTCGACCTTCAACTCGGTCAGCGGAACGCCCGAGTCCGCGTTGACGGCGTCGAGCACTTCGCGGGTCTGGAAGGCGGTGGCCTCCAGGGCCGCGCGGGCGATGTGGCCCTTGTTGGCAAAACGGGTCAGGCCAACGATGGCACCGCGGGCGTCTGCGCGCCAGTACGGGGCGAACAGGCCGGAGAATGCGGGCACGATGTAGACGCCGCCGTTGTCCTCGACGCCTGCCGCCAGCGTCTCCACTTCGGGAGCGGAGCTGATTATGCCGAGGTTGTCGCGGAGCCACTGGATCAGTGAGCCCGTGACAGCGATGGACCCTTCCAGTGCGTAGTGCGGTTTGGCGTCGCCCAGCTTGTAGCCGAGCGTGGTCAGCAGGCCGTTCTTCGAGTGGACGATTTCTTCGCCCGTGTTGAAGATCAGGAAGCAACCGGTGCCGTAGGTGTTCTTGGCCTCGCCGGCCTGGAACGCCGCCTGGCCGAAGGTTGCCGCCTGCTGGTCGCCCAGGATGCCTGCGACGGGCACTTCGCGCAGCAGCTGCGAGGTGTGGACCGTGCCGTACACCTCGGAGGAGGACTTGATGGCGGGCATCATCGACGCCGGCACGCCGAACGCGTCCAGAATGTCCTGGTCCCATTGCAAGGTGTCGAGGTCCATGAACATGGTGCGTGAGGCGTTGGTGACGTCCGTGGCGTGTACGCCACCGTCCACGCCGCCTGTCAGGTTCCACAGGACCCAGCAGTCGGTGTTGCCGAAGATGAGGTCCCCGGCTTCAGCCTTGGCTCGCGCACCTTCGACGTTGTCCAGGATCCACTTGATCTTGGTGCCGGAGAAGTAGGTGGCCAAGGGCAGGCCGACCTTTTGCTTGAAGCGCTCGGGGCCGCCGTCCTGGGCCAGTTCGTCCACGATGGATTGTGTGCGCGTGTCCTGCCAGACGATCGCGTTGTAGATCGGCTCGCCAGTGTTCTTGTCCCACACAACGGCGGTTTCGCGCTGGTTGGTGATGCCGACGGCAGCGATGTCGTGCCGGGTCAGGTTGGCCTTGGACAACGCAGAGCCGACGACCTCCCTGACGTTGTCCCAGATCTCCACCGGGTTGTGTTCCACCCATCCGGCCTGGGGGAAGATCTGCTCGTGTTCCATCTGGCCGGAGGAAACAATGTTTCCCGAGTGATCGAACACGATGGCACGCGAGCTGGTGGTTCCCTGGTCAATGGCGATGACGTATTGCGACATTTTGACGTCCTTGTCTGCTTGCTTTGGTGTGGATGCGGGATAGGTGCTGAGCGGTCTACTACTTGGCGACGGTGGCCATGATCGGTATTGAGTGGGCGACGAGTCCGGCGATGGTTCCACCCAGGAGCGGGCCGACTATCGGAACCCAGGAGTAGGCCCAGTCGCTGGAGCCCTTACCCTTGATCGGCAGAATAGCGTGGGCGATACGCGGACCGAGGTCACGGGCGGGGTTGATCGCATAGCCCGTCGGGCCGCCAAGGGACGCGCCGATGCCGACGACGAGCAATGCCACCGCGAGCGGTCCCAGGCCGGAGGGAGTTCCGCCGAAGGTCAGGATCACGAACACCAGCACAAACGTGCCGATGATTTCGGTGACAAGGTTCCAAGGGTATGAGCGGATAGCCGGACCGGTGGAGAACACCGCGAGTTTGCTGGCTGCCAGCGGCTCGGCGTCGAAGTGCTGCTTGTGGGCGAGCCACGCGAAGATGGCGCCGAGGAAGGCGCCGGTCAGTTCTCCACCGAAGTAGGTGAACGTGGATGCCGCGCTCACGGCGACACCCGGGGCGAACTCGGCCTTGCCGTCAACCAAGAGGCCAAGCGTGACGGCCGGGTTCAGGTGCGCGCCGGACATAGCCGCCACGTATACGCCGGCAAACACAGCGATGCCCCAGCCAAAATTCACCATCAGGAACCCGCCGTTGTTACCCTTCGTGCCTTTCAGAGCGACGTTTGCCACAACGCCGCAACCAAGCAGGGTAAGCATTCCGGTTCCGAACACTTCGGAAAGGAAAACAATTCCGAGAGACATCTTTGACTCCTCATTTTCTTCTGTTGTCAGCCCTGCAGGTTTTGTGGGGGCCGTTGGGCCGGCGTCTGTTAGCGCCGTCCCGATTGCGGTCCTCCCTTGCGGAGCGGAAGACCGCAACCCTTGTGTCCAGGCTTCTTGGCCGGAACAATCAAGCTGATGTGACGTACATTACGTTCATGCGACGAGGCTGTGAACAGTCACGCCATGAAAACGTAGAAGCACCTCCTGTGCATGTTGGATTTCCGCTTCACGCTTCGCTGAATCCCAGCCAAGCTGCGTGGCGAGGACTTCGGCAATTTCGTTCAGGAGCTCCCCGGTCACGAGGCCCCGGAAGGCCAGCGAGGTGCGGCGGATGAGGACATCCACGAGGTGCCCGAGCTGTTCGTTGAGGGCCATGAACTCGAGCTCCCGGACGCTGAGCTCGTTCGTGGAGCGCAGCTTCCGGTCCTCGCCTGCCTTGAGGTAGGCGATGACGTCCTTGGCGCGGGTGCCGTAGCGGGTCAGCAGGCCGCTGACCCGATCGGCACCGAGACCGGGGGCCATGTGCGTCTTGACCCAGTCCTGGACCCCGTCTTCGCTGTCCGGGAAACCCAGGCCGCCTCCGATGGCGAGCTTCGCCGTCGAGGTCTTCCGCTCCATGCCCAGTTCGCGGAGGACGTCGTTGCTCAGGTGTTCGGCGAGGGCCCGGAAAGTGGTCCACTTTCCGCCGATCAATGAAAGTACGACGGCGGCCTTGCCGCCTTGGGCGGCCGCCGTATCGGAGGCCTTCCGCTCGCTTCGCTCGATGCGGTAGTCGCGGGATACGAAGCCCGGCTGGGTGTCATCGTGGCGCGGAAGCGGCCGGACGCCGGCGAAGCTGTACACGATATGGCTGCGCTCGACCTTGATGGAGGGGAAGACGTGGCCGACGAGGTCGAAGAAGTAGTCAATCTCGGCTTCGGTGCACACTGCATCCTGGGCTATGTCGGCCTCGACGTCGGTGGTGCCGACCAGGACACGGTCACCCATCGGGTAGATCAGCACGATCCGCCCGTCCGTGTGTTCGAAGAAAATCTCGCGGCCGCCGCACGCTGCGAGCAATTCCGGGTGGTCCAGGACAATGTGGGAGCCCTTGGTTCCGCCCATGAAACGGCTCGCGGCACCCATTGCCTCGTTGGTGAGGTCCACCCAGGCGCCGGTGGTGTTGACGATCACGTCGGCCTGGAAGCTGAATTCTTCGCCCGTGAGTTCATCGCGCAGCAAAACAGCGCCGGCTGAATCGGCGTCTGAAGCCTTTGAGACAAGGGACACGTAGTTGCTGGCCCTGGCGCTGCCGCCCGGCAAGCCGCTTCCGATACCCGCCTTTTCGCCGTCCTGCAGCACATCGAGCGTCAAGCGCTCCGGGTTGTGCACGGAGGCGTCAAAGTAGGTGGCTGCGTATTTGATTCCGGGGTGCAATCGCGGCAACTCAGCCAAGGCCTTCTCTTTGCCACGGAACTGATGGCGGGGGACGCTGCCGCCGTCGCGGGAGAAGAAGTCGTACATGCTCAGTCCGAGCTTGATGAGAAAGGCGCCGCGTTCTTTCGGTTTGCCTTGCTTGTGCGTGAGGAAGCGTGTGGGGGCGGAAAGTATTCCGGAGAAGGTGCTGAAGATGGGGATGGTCGTCTGCAGGGGCTTGACGTAATGGGGAGCGATCTTCAAAAGCCGGTTGCGCTCGACCACCGATTCCTGAACGAGGCGGAATTCCCCGTTCTCGAGGTAGCGGATGCCGCCGTGGATCATGTGGGATGACGCTCCGCTGGCGCCTTGGCAGTAATCGCCGCGTTCCACGAGGGCGACGTCCACTCCCTGCAGTGCCAAATCACGGAAGGTTCCGACGCCGTTGATGCCGCCACCGATGATCAGCACCTGGGCCTGCGGCCGTTCGCGAAGTGCCGAAACCGAGGTCCGACGGGGTGATCCTGCTGCGGAACCGGAATTGCTGGTGTATCCCAAAACTGCTCCCTTGGGCTTTGGTGTGTGCGCTGCATCACTTGACGTCGCACCTTGCACAACTATTCTTCGAAAGAATGGAAAATGAAATCAAGCTACTTGCACAAACGTGCAGAACGGAATTGAGATGCCACGATCACGACATTCTGAGGCCCTCCGGGCAGCACAGATGTACTACCTCCAGGACCTCACCATGGACGCCATAGCCCGCGAGCTTCGGACCTCGCGTTCGACGGTCTCCCGGTTGCTGTCCTCGGCCCGCGAGTCGGGACTGGTCCAGATCCAGATCCGCAGTCCGCTGGATTCCGCCCCCGAACTGGAACGTATGATCCGCAACCACTACGGCGTCGATGTGCACGTGGTGCCCGTCCTGGACACCTTGAACGAGGCGGAAACCCTAGACCGGGTGGCGACGCAGGCCGCACGGACCATTGGTCCCTTGGTCGATTCCAACGCCATCATCGGAGTGGCCTGGGGTGCGACCATCAGTGCAGTCAGCAGGCACCTGACGCGCAAGATCACGCACGGCAGCACCATCGTGCAGCTCAACGGTGCCGGCAACATGCAGACCACCGGGATCACCTACGCCAGCGACATCATGCGCCGTTTCGGCATCGCCTACGGTGCGCGGGTGGAACAGTTCCCGGTGCCCGCCTTTTTCGACCACGCTTCCACCAAGATCGCCATGTGGAATGAGCGCAGCGTCCAGCGCGTGCTCGACCTCCAAGCCAGGATGAGCATCGCCATCTTCGGTGTCGGCTCGGTGCATTCGGACTATCCCAGCCATGTCTACGCAGGCGGCTACCTCGATGAAACAGACCTGAATCTGCTGGCCAGCTCGGACGTCGTGGGCGATGTTGCCACCGTCTTCTTCCGAGCCGACGGCTCTTCCGACGGCATCACCCTGAACGAGCGGTCCACCGGCCCAAGCCACGAGCAACTCAGGCAGGTCCGTCGCCGGATCTGCGTCGTCTCGGGTGCATCCAAGATCAACGGACTTCGCGGAGCACTCAAAGCGAGGCTGGCAACAGATCTGATCCTGGACGAGGCCACGGCGAAGCGCCTGGTCAGTTTCGGCAGCCCTTCCTGAATAATTGGAGGACCCTGAAACATTCCCGGCATCGAGGTAGGTAGAGTCTTGGCTATGAAACCCTCGCCTAGGCTCAGTCTGAACAACGGTGTCTTGATTGACCAGTTGGGGTTCGGGCTTTACAAGGTGCCGCCGGCGGACGCCACGTCTTTGGTCGCCACTGCGCTGGGCGCCGGCTACAGGCACTTCGATACAGCCGCCATGTATGGCAATGAGACCGGGGTCGGCCGCGGCCTCGGCAGTGCGGTCATACCCCCGCCCGGCGTGGACAGCAACACGGGAGGCTCCGGGGAGGGCACCCACGGTCTCTCCCGCGAAGACGTCTTTGTCACCACCAAGCTCTGGAACGACGACCAAGGCTACGACTCCACGCTCCGCGCCTTCGATTCCTCCATGGCCAATCTCGGCCTCGACTACGTCGACCTGTACCTGATCCACTGGCCCTGCGCAGGGCGCGGCTTGTTCCAGGAAAGCTACCGGGCCATGGAAACCCTGTACCGCGAAGGCCGGGTGCGCGCGATCGGAGTCTCCAACTTCCAGCCAGCCCACCTCGAAGCACTCATGCAAAAAGCCGAAGTGGTCCCGGCGGTGAACCAGATTGAACTGCACCCCTGGTTGCAGCAGACCCGGCTCCGGACCCTCCACGAGCAATTGCGCATCCGCACAGAGGCGTGGAGCCCGTTGGGCCGGGGCCAGGTCCTTCAGGATCCGGCCGTCCGGGCGCTCGCGGACAAATACCGAAAGACACCTGCGCAGATCATCATCCGCTGGCACCTCCAGCTGGGAAATATCGTCATTCCGAAAGCGAGCACCGCGGCACGCATCCAGGAGAACTTCAATGTCTTCGGCTTCGAGCTCGATGCCGACGACATGGATGGCCTGGCCGCCCTCGAACGCCACCACCGCACCGGGTCACACCCGGACAACGTCAACTAGGACCTGCCGAATGGAACAAGTGGACACCAACCACTCCCCCGAACCCGCACCAGCCTCCCCACGCGAGTTCTTCAGCAAGGCCTTGGCCTCCCGGACGAGTGCCTCGGACATCGACCTCGACGGCAGTAACGTTGCCTATTGGTGCTACGAACCGGTCAAGGTGACCGCGGATACCCGGACCATACTGGTCATTCACGGTTTCCGCGGCGACCACCACGGCCTGCTCCGCGTCGTAGACCACCTGCCGGAAATGCGGGTCATCATGCCCGACCTTCCCGGCTTTGGCAGCTCGGAACCTTTCGCCGGGGACCCCCACACCGTGGAACGCTATGGGAAGTTCATCACAAGTTTCATGGCGGCCCTGGGTCTCGGACCGGACACAGTTCTCTTGGGGCACTCCTTCGGATCCATTGTCGCCAGCCACTTCGCCGCCGCGAATCCGGGCGCCATCCGTCCGCTGATCCTGGTCAATCCCATCGCTGCTCCCGCGCTTGAAGGGCCCAAAGGCCTCATGACTAAGCTGGCAGTCCTGTACTACCAGGTCTCCGCCAAGCTCCCGCGCCGGCTGGGACTCGCCGTCCTGCGCAGCCGCCTCGTTGTCCGCGTCATGAGCGCGGCGATGGCCAAGACCCGGGACAAGGAACTCCGGGCCTTTGTCCATGGCCAGCACGATGCGTACTTCTCCGCGTTCGCCGACCGGGCGAGCCTCCTGGAGTCCTTCCGGGCTTCGGTGTCCAGCCATGTGGCCGAGGTCGCCGGGCAGTTGGATCTTCCCGTGTTGTTGGTGGCCGGCGAGAAAGACGAGATCGCCCTGCTCCGCGACCAGCACAAGCTGTTGGAGATGCTCCCGGACGGCGCGCTGGAAGTGATTCCCGACGTCGGGCATTTGATCCACTACGAGACACCGGCGCCGGCGGCCGCCGCCATCCGCAGCTTCCTGGAGGAACACCCCGCGTGAAAATCGTCATAGATGCCCGCTTTACCCGCACGGACCATCATGACGGGATCAGCCGCTACGGATCGAGCCTCATTGCTGCGACGTCCAAGATCGCGGATGTCACGATGCTCATCAGCGACAAGCGTCAGTTGGCGCTCCTCCCTGATGTCCCCTACGTTCACATCAGCAGCCCGTTGTCCCCCCGCGAACTGTTCGTGGCGCGCGAAGTCAACAAGCTCGGGGCCGATGTCGTGGTTTGCCCGATGCAGACCATGGGCACCTGGGGCCGCAAGTACGGGCTTGTCCTGACCCTGCACGACCTCATCTACTATGAGCACCCGGCCCCTCCGGGCTTCCTGCCCGCACCGATCCGGCTGCTCTGGCGGCTCTACCACAAGGCCTACTGGCCGCAGCGATTGCTTCTCAACCGGGCCGACATCGTTGCCACCATCAGCCACACCACCGAGTCGCTCATGGCGAAGTTCAATTTGACCCGCCGCCCGGTCCGGATCGTCGGCAACGCGCCACAGCCGGGCCAGACGCCGCGCGATCCGGCAGCCGGCGCAGAGAAGTCCCTGCTCTACATGGGCTCGTTCATGCCCTACAAAAATGTGGAAACCATGATCCAGGGAATGGCCGAATTGCCCGGATTCACGCTGCATCTGCTCAGCAGGATCACCCCCCAGCGCCGGGCCGAGCTGGAGCCCTTGGTGCCGCCGGGCGCGAAGGTCGAGTTCCACAACGGCGTCACGGATGCCAAATACGACTCCCTCCTGGTCCGGGCCACCGCCCTCGTCAGCCTGTCCAAAGCGGAAGGCTATGGGCTGCCCCTGGTCGAGGCGATGGCTCTTGGCACTCCCGTGATCGCCAGTGACACTCCCATCTTCCGTGAGGTCGGCGGGGACGTCGTGAGCTATGTGCACTCCGAATCGCCAGGCGAATTTGCCGCGGCAGTGAAAGCCCTTGAAGATGCGGAATTGTGGCAGACGCGCTCACGCCGCTCCGTGGAACGTGCGGCTGAATTCAATTGGGACGAATCGGCCCGCCAACTGCTGGCCGTGGCCGAAGAGATCGTTACGATGCGCAGCCGCAAGCGGCGCTAGAGGACGTCGACGCCGTCGAGCCGCAATTGCACCGGTCCCGAGGTTCGCTTCGCCGCACTGGCGGCTTTGACTGCCCGCATGGAACGGGTGGCAACACCTGCTTGGGCATAAGGAATGAAGATCAGTGTCCGGACGTCCGGATCGCGCTCCTGTTCCACTGCACGCTGCGCCGACAGCGTGAGGGAGACCGGCGCGGGGCCCGCGGTGCGGAGTTGGATGTTTTCGGCCAGGCTTTCGGTAAAGTGCACGACGTCGGCGCGCTTGCCCGTCACCGACGCGATCCGGACTGCGGGGGGCAACTGGAGTTCCTGCCGCAGTGCGAGCTCGCGGGAGGCGTATCCCGCAGGGTCCCAGCGCAACAGGGCACCCGTCGCGGTTGTGTCGTCGGCAGTGATGATCACGAGCCCGCCTTCATTCGCGGGCCGCACGAGGGCTGCAGCGTTGAACCATCGCCGCACTGTGTCCTCCCCGGCGCGCAGGTTCTCCCTGCGCAGGAGCGAATTGCCATCCAGGAGCAGCGCCGCCGCGTAGCCGCCGCTTACGATCGGCTCAGCGCCCACGGTTGCCACCACGAGGGCACGGGCATCGGACACCGTGGCTTTGACCTGGTCCCCCGAAGACGTCACGACGGCCTTGCCTGGAAAAGCCCTGCCTAGTTCTTCCGCGGTCCGCAGCACACCGGCGGCCCCCCTGCGAAGACGGCCTCCGCCGCAATGGCGGCAGCGCCACTCCGGGGCCGGGGTGGAGCACCAGCGGCACTGCGGCAGGGCCGATTGTCCGGCGATCGCGAGGGGGCCCTGGCAGTTGTTGCACCTGGCGGTTTCGCGGCAATCCTCGCAGACAAGGGATGGGGCGTAGCCGGCCCGGGCCACCTGTACCAGGACGGGTCCGCGTTCCAGTCCCTCTTTGGCGGCCCGCCAGGCGGCGCCGGGCAAGCGTGCGATCTTTGCCAGGGGGTCGCGTTCCTGCTCGAAGCTGTCAGCTGTATTGAGCACCCGGGGCGTGCTGGCTCGGACCAGCGGCCGGGGGGCTTCCACTGGCACGGCCCAGCCGCCCTCAACAAGCCGCTGAAGTTCGGTGCTGCGGGTGTGCGCAGCCATGAGGCACGCCGCTGATTCCTGTTCGGAACGCAAGAGCAGGATTTCCCGGGTGTGGGCGTAGGGGGCGCGCTGGTCAATGTGGAGGTCGTCGCCGTCGTCCCAGCACACCACCAGCCCCAGGTCCTGCACCGGAGCGTAAGCTGCCGAGCGGGTGCCGACTGCCACTTTTGCCGCGCCGCTGAGGAGCCGAAGGTAGCTTCGGTACCGCGGTGTCGGGCCGTCGTCGGCCGTCAACCGCGCGACGTCCCCTGCCGGCAGGACAGCGCGCAGGGCCGCTTCCATGCGGTCGAGATCACGGTAGTCGGGAACGACGACGACGGCACCCCGCCCTGAGGAGCGGACTGCCGCCACCGCAGACGCCACAAGCCCGGGCCAGCCGGCGGTTCCAAAACCCTGGGTTGCAGTCAAGACGGCGCGGGGTGAGCCACCCCCGGCCAGGTGTTGCAGGTAGGGCGTCCCGTTTGTGTAGGAAGCCCACGCCGCTTGGGCCTGGGACGCGGAGCCCTGGGAAGCGGTGCCATGCCCGTCCGGGGTGTCCGGCTCGTCAGGTTCGTCCAGGCGGGAATCGCCGGACAGGAACTGCTTCTCCAAGCGCGCGACACGGGGCGGAATGGCAGTGCGGAGGACATCGCTCAGCGTCCCGGCATAGCGGGCCGCGAGACTGGAGGCAAGCTCCAGCAACGCAGGAGTCAGCACCGGAACGGCTGAAACCACCTTGAGAAGCGGAGTCAGGCCATGCCCGGCTTCTGACGATTCCATGCGCTCCAGGACGTAGCCGTTGAGTTCCTGGCCGCTGAAGCGGACTTTGACCCGGACGCCTGCCAGGGCGCTCCCGTCCAACTCGGCCGGGACGCTGTAGTCGAAAGGCCTGTCGAGATGCGGCAAGGATGATTCGATCAGGACCCGTGCCACCGGATTGTTCGCCGCGAGCGGTGGCCCGGCGACGTCGCTCCCGCGCGAAGGGAAGCCTTGCAACAAGGACGGCTGATGGGACGGCGAAGGCAACGCCATGGCAAACGGAAGCAGCGAGCCATCGCTCATGCTTGTCACCTCCCTGGAGTGCCGGATGCCTTGGGGCAATCCAAGCAGGCACCACCGACAATGCCGGCTCTGGCTGGAGCAGCCAAGTCAGGCGTTGAAGAATTCTTTCAGTTCGTCCACGCGGTCCAATCGTTCCCACGTGAAGTCCGGCTCGTCGCGGCCGAAATGGCCATGCGCCGCGGTCTTTGCGTAGATGGGGCGCTTGAGGTCGAGAGCGTCGATGATGGCGCGCGGACGGAGATCGAAGATCTCCGCAATCGCTTCGCTGATCTTGGCCGGGTCGACAGTCTCGGTACCGAAGGTTTCGACGTACGTGCCTACTGGGCGCGCCTGGCCGATCGCGTAGGCGATCTGGATTTCGGCCCGCTTGGCCAAGCCTGCGGCTACGACGTTCTTCGCTACCCAGCGCATCGCGTAGGCCGCCGAGCGGTCCACCTTCGACGGATCCTTGCCGGAGAAGGCACCGCCGCCGTGGCGGGCCATGCCGCCGTACGTGTCAACGATGATCTTGCGGCCTGTCAGCCCGGCGTCGCCGACGGGACCGCCGATGACGAAGGCACCGGCCGGGTTCAGGATGTTCGCGACGTGGGAGATGTCCAGGTTGGACACAGCCAGGACGGGCTCGATCACGTGCGAGGCGAGATCGGCGCGCAGGCGATCGAGGTGGGTCCCTTCGGCGTGCTGGCTGGAGATGACCACCGTTTCAACGGAAACCGGACGGTCGCGGTCGTATCCGACCGTCACCTGGGTCTTGCCGTCAGGACGGAGGTAGGCCAGTTCGCCGCTCTTGCGGACTTCGGTGAGACGCTCGGACAGCCGATGGGCGAGCCAAATGGGCGTCGGCATGTAGGACGGGGTCTCGTCGCTCGCGTAGCCGAACATGATGCCCTGGTCACCGGCGCCCTGGAGGTCGTAGTCGTCCTCCTGGCGGCCTTCGCGGGCTTCGAGCGAATTGAAGACGCCACCGGCTATGTCGTTGGACTGCTGTCCGATGGAGACAGACACGCCGCAACGGGCGCCGTCGAAGCCGTTGGCCGACGAGTCGTAACCGATGCCGAGGATGGTCTCGCGGACGATCTGCGGGATTTCAACATACGCATCCGTCGTGACTTCACCGGCTACGTGCACCAAGCCTGTGGTGGCCATGGTTTCAACAGCCACGCGCGACTCAGGGTCTGCGGCCAGGAGCGCATCGAGGATGGCGTCGCTGATCTGGTCGCAGATTTTGTCCGGGTGCCCTTCCGTGACCGACTCTGAGGTGAAGAGCCGGAGCTTGGACGGGATGCCGTGGGATTCATGGTGCAGCGGTAAAGTCACTCGACTACCTTACTCGGTTGGGGGCGGCCGGCTTCCGCCGTATGTCCCTATGCTAAGGATGGACCAGCTAAGCAATGAGCCTCACCCGGCGCCTAGCTGGCCGGGTGTACCCGGCTCAGTTCAGTGCTGATGCGGTCAATAACAGCGGCGGCGACGTCGGATTTGGAACCTGCCGCCGACTGCGGCGCCGCGCCATGGCCGGAGAGAATGATCACAGAATTCTGGTCCTGGCCGAACACGCGCCCGACGCCTACCTGGTTGACCACTAAAAGGTCACAGCCTTTGCGTTTGAGCTTGGCGGTGGCGTGCTCCAGGACGTTGCCGTCCTCGTCCCCGGTTTCGGCCGCAAATCCGATGATCAACTGCGTGGATGCCTCAGCGTCGCGACGTACCACCAGCTCATGCAGAATGTCCGGGTTCTGCACGAGGCGCACCACGGGGGCGTCGTTGCCGTTGACCTTCTTGATTTTCGTGTCTGAAACTTCGGCGGGGCGGAAGTCCGCGACGGCTGCGGCCATGATCACGACGTCGGAGCCGACGGCGGCTTCCAGCGCGGCGTCACGGAGCTCCAATGCGGATTCAACCTGGATCAGCTCGACGCCCGCAGGTGCCTGTACTTCCATGTGGGCAGCGAGGAACCTCACGTGGGCGCCTGCGTCAAGGGCCGCGGCGGCCAGCGCAACACCTTGCTTGCCTGAGGACCTGTTCCCAAGGAACCGGACTGGATCCAGGGACTCCCTGGTGCCGCCGGCGGAGATCGTGACGGTGCGCCCGGCCAGGGGTTTCGGGCCAGCAAGCCGGGTTGAGGGCGAGGAGGCGTCGACCAAAGCCATAGCGGCTGCGAAGATGGCTTCCTGCTCGGGCAGTCTGCCTGGCCCGGAGTCCGCGCCTGTGAGCCGGCCCACTGCGGGTTCCAGGACGGTGATGCCCCGGCTGCGCAGTGTTTCCACGTTCGCCTGGGTGGCTTGGTTGTGCCACATTTCGGTGTGCATTGCGGGAGCGAAAAGCACCGGGCCGTGGGCCATCAGGAGTGTATTGGTCAGCAGATCCCCCGCTTGGCCGGTTGCTGCCTTGGCCAGCAGGTCGGCAGTCGCCGGGGCGACCACGATGAGATCCGCCTCATGACCGAGACGGACGTGGTTGACCTTCTCCACGTCGTCAAAGACGCTGTTGCTCACCGGATTGCCCGAGAGGGCCTCCCATGTAGCCACGCCGACAAACCGGTTGGCGGCCTCCGTGGGAATGACCGTGACATTGTGTCCGGCCTCAGTAAAAAGCCGGAGGAGCGATGCAACCTTGTAGGCTGCGATCCCTCCCCCGACTCCGAGGACTATGCGCACGTGACCTCCGTCAACAGGCAGTCTGTTTTACTCTGCGGGCTCGATGGGAGTGGAAACCAGCAGGCCTTCGTTGATCTCGCGCAGGGCGATGGAAAGCGACTTCTCGTTCAGCTTCGTGTCGACCAGCGGGCCAACGTATTCGAAGAGGCCCTCGTGCAGCTGTGCGTAGTACGCGTTGATCTGGCGCGCGCGCTTGGCGCCGAAAATCACCAGGCCGTACTTTGAATCGGCAGCAGCAAGCAGCTCGTCGATCGGCGGGTTGATGATGCCTTCAAGGTTCGTGGACACGAATTCTCCAAATTCTAACGGGCTGACAAGTGCTAGCGCTTAGCGCTGGTGCGGGGTAAGCCCCATGAGTGAAACAAGCTCGTCCGCTGCCCGGCGTACGTCGTCATTGATGACGGTGTGGTCAAACTCCGGTTCAGCGGCAAGTTCCAGTTTAGCGGTTTCCAGCCGCCGCTGCTGTTCCTCCGGAGTTTCGGTGCCGCGTCCCACCAGGCGGCGGACCATTTCGTCCCAGCTGGGCGGAGCAAGGAAGACGAAGTTGGCGTCCGGAACTGCCGCCTTGACCTGGCGGGCGCCCTGCAAATCGATCTCCAGCAGCACGGACCTGCCTTCGGAGATGGCAGCGTCCACGGTGCTGCGCAGCGTGCCGTAGCGGTTCTTTCCGTGGACGACGGCCCACTCAAGCAGCTGGCCGTCCTCAACGAGTGCGTCGAATTCCTCGGCGGACTTGAAGAAGTAGTGGACACCGTCTGTCTCCCCCGGCCGCGGAGCACGGGTGGTGGCTGAAACCGACAGCCAGACCTCGGGGTAATTGTCCCGGATATACGTGGATACTGTTCCCTTGCCAACGGCAGTGGGGCCTGCGAGGACGGTCAGTCCCGGATTCTTGCTCACATCGTCCTTCGTGGAGAGGCTGCACTTCTTTTTAAACGCTGTATTTGTCTTCCATAAAATCTATCAGCGACCGGGACTGGTGAATTCCCAGGCCCCTGAGCCTGCGTGAAGGGGCGATTCCAATCTCCGCCATGATGGCCGCCGCCCGGACCGGGCCAATGCCTGGGACAGCCTCGATCAGCTCGGAAACACGCATGCGGGCGATAGCCTCGTCAGTCTGCGCCGACTTGATCAGCCGGGCAATGCTGAGTTCGCCCGACCTGAGCTGTTCCTTCGCGAGAGCCCGTCTTGCCCGGGCTCTCGCTGCCTTTTCCAAGGCATCGGAACGTTCCTCTGGTGACAGAGCCTTTAAGGTCACTGACACATCCCCCTTTGGCCGGCATCGAGTGCGTTGCGGATTGGACTGATCCCGAAGCTATCGCGTGGTCAGTGCGGAGCGCAATGCATTGGACCCACGAAGATCAGGCTCAGCCTTTCAGCAAGCCATCGCGGGTGGCCTCCGTGGCGGAACGCAGTCCGGCAATCGTTGGACCAGCCGCGAGGATTCCGCGGCTCGACGTCGCCAGGACCGCCGGGTACGCCGCGCCGAAAGTGGAACGCAGATCCGCGGGCGTGGCTCCTTGCGCGCCCAGTCCGGGCGCCAGGATGGGCCCGTGAACGGCGTCGAGGTCCAGCCCAAGTTCCACGAGCGCCGCGCCAATCGTGGCACCCACCACGAGACCGACCGAGCCCAGACCCGCAGGCCCCATGGCGCCCGCATAGCGGCGGTTTTCCTCGGCCGCAGCCTCGGCAATCCGCCGAGCCACCGATTCCGAACCGCCAACATGCTGCACGGACTTGCCCTCGGGGTTGGACGTCAGGGCGAGCACGAAAACACCGCGGCCGGACTCGGCCGCGAGGTCGAGCGCCGGGCGCAGCGACTCGAAGCCGAGGTACGGGCTCAGGGTGACCGAGTCTGCTGCCAAGGAGGAGCCATCCCGTAGCCAGGCGTCGGCATAGGCAGCCATCGTGGAACCGATGTCTCCGCGTTTGGCGTCGGCGATGCTCAAAACTCCGGCATCGGATGCGGCCGCAAGGGTCCGCTCCAAGACCGCCATGCCTGCGGAGCCGTGACGCTCATAGAGCGCCACCTGCGGTTTTACCGCGGCAGCGAGCGTCGCCACGGCCTCCACGACGGTGAGCGAAAAGCGCTCCAGGCCGGCGACGTCGTCGTTCAATCCCCAGTCCGCCAGGAGCCCCGGGTGCGGGTCAATGCCGACGCACAGGGGGCCGCGGGCGGCCATCGCGGCAGCCAGGTGGGAACCGAACGGCTGTCGGGGCCCCGAGCTAAGAACAGCCCGCGCAAGGGGACGCTGCCCGGCTGCCGCAGACTCAGGCATTGACGGCCTCGGCTGCCGCGGCCTTGGAAGCTGACAGCGCCGCGGCGTGCTCCTGCAGGCTCGTCACCGACCACTCGTAGGTGCGCAGTGCCTCGATGGCCTGCACGGCGGCGTTGAACTCCGCAACGGTGGTGATGCAGGGGATGCCGATGGACGTAGCGGCCGCACGGAGTTCGTAGCCGTCGCTGCGGGCTTCGCCGCCGGAAGGCGTGTTGAAAACCATGTCGATTTCGCCGGCGATGATGAGGTCCGCGATGGTCCCTTCGCCTTCTGCGCTGCTGCCTTCTGCGACCTTGCGGACCGGGGTGGCCTGGATGCCGTTGCGGCGCAGGACATCCGCGGTGCCGCCCGTGGAGACAATCTCGAAACCGAGATCGGACAGGCGCTTGACGCCCATGATCACGGAACGCTTGTCGCGGTTGGCGACAGAAACGAAGATCTTGCCTTCGGTGGGCAGCGCGTTGTTGGCTGCGGCCTGGCTCTTGGCGAAAGCGGTGTCGAAGTGCTTGTCGATGCCCATGACCTCACCGGTGGAGCGCATTTCCGGGCCGAGCAGCGAGTCCACAACCTTGCCTTCCGGAGTCCGGAAGCGGCTGAACGGCAGCACGGCTTCCTTCACCGCGACAGGCGCGTCGAGCGGCAGGGTAGAACCGTCGCCCGTCTCCGGCAGCATCTTGTAGGCGCTGCGCAGCTGGTTGATGGTGACGCCCGTACCGATCAGGGCCGCAGCCTTGGCCATTTGCACGCCCGTTGCCTTGGAGACGAACGGAACCGTACGGGAAGCACGCGGGTTGGCCTCCAGCACGTAGAGCACGTCGGAAGCCAGCGCGAACTGGATGTTGATGAGGCCACGGACGCCTACGCCTTCAGCGATGGCCCGGGTGGCCGTGCGGACGCGTTCAATCACGTTGCTGCCGAGGGTGATGGGAGGCAGGACGCATGCGGAGTCACCGGAGTGGATGCCGGCTTCTTCGATGTGCTCCATGATGCCGCCGAGGTACATATCCGTACCGTCGAAGAGCGCGTCGACGTCGATTTCGACGGCGTCCTCAAGGAAGCGGTCGATCAGCACCGGGTGGTCCGGGGTGATTTCCGTGGCGTTGGCGATGTAGCGGGAGAGGTTGGCTTCGTCGTAGACGATTTCCATGCCGCGGCCGCCAAGCACGTAGGACGGACGGACGAGGACCGGGTAGCCGATTTCGTCGGCGATCTTCTTGGCGTCTTCGAAGGACACGGCGGTGCCGTTCTTCGGGGCGATCAGTCCGGCCCGGTCAAGCACGCGGGAGAACATGCCGCGGTGCTCGGCAAGGTCGATCGCTTCCGGCGAGGTGCCCAGGATCGGCACACCGGCGTCTGCCAGCTGCTGTGCGAGCTTGAGCGGGGTCTGGCCGCCGAGCTGCACGAACACGCCCATGACGCCGCCGGTGCGCTCCTCTGCCGCGATGACTTCGAGGACGTCCTCCAGTGTCAACGGTTCGAAGTAGAGGCGCGTGGAGACGTCGTAATCCGTGGAGACGGTTTCCGGGTTGCAGTTGACCATGACGGTTTCGTAGCCGGCCTTCCGCAACGCCATGGAGGCGTGGACGCACGAGTAGTCGAACTCGATGCCCTGGCCGATGCGGTTGGGGCCCGAACCCAGGATGATGACGGACGGCTTGGAGTGCAGGCCGACCTCGTCCTCTTCGTCATATGACGAGTAGTGGTACGGGGTGTACGCGGCGAATTCGGCGGCACAGGTGTCCACGGTCTTGTAGACCGGACGGATGCCCAGGGCCTGCCGGACGCCGCGGACAACCGCCTCCGGGTTGTGGGTCAAGGCGCCGATCTGCTCATCCGAGAAACCGTGGCGCTTGGCGTTGCGGAGCATGTCTTCCGTCAGGGCGCCGGCTTTGCGGATCTCGTGGGAGGTCTCGTTGAGCAGCTGCAGCTGGTCCAGGAACCACGGATCGATCTTGGTGGCGGCGTAGAGGTCCTCAATCGAAGCACCGCCGAGCAGGGCGCGCTGGACCTGGTGGAGGCGGTCCGTCGTCGGGCGCTTGGACTTCTCGATGAGTTCCGGAACTTCCCATTCGGGCACGTGGCTGAAGTCCAGCTGCGAACCCTTCTGCTCAAGGGAGCGAAGGGCCTTCTGCAGGGCCTCCGTGAAGTTGCGGCCCATGGCCATGGCTTCACCGACGGACTTCATGGTGGTGGTCAACGTGTTGTCCGCGGCCGGGAACTTCTCAAACGCGAAGCGCGGAACCTTGACGACGACGTAGTCGAGCGTCGGCTCGAACGAAGCCGGCGTCTTCTGGGTGATGTCGTTGGGGATCTCGTCCAGGGTGTAGCCAAGGGAAAGCTTGGTGGCGATCTTGGCGATCGCGAAGCCGGTGGCCTTGGAGGCAAGCGCCGAGGAACGCGAAACACGCGGGTTCATTTCGATGACGACGACGCGTCCCGTGTCCGGCTCGATGGCGAACTGGATGTTGCAGCCGCCGGTGTCGACGCCGACCTCGCGGATGACGGCGATGGAGATATCGCGCAGCCGCTGGTACTCGCGGTCCGTCAGGGTCAGGGCCGGGGCAACGGTGATGGAGTCGCCCGTGTGGACGCCTACCGGATCGAAGTTCTCGATGGAACAGACAACAACGACGTTGTCGTTCTTGTCGCGCATCATCTCCAACTCGTACTCTTTCCAGCCGAGGATGCTTTCTTCCAGCAGGACCTCGGAGGTGGGGCTGTACTGCAGGCCCTGGCCCACGATGCGGCGCAGGTCCTCCTCGTTGTACGCCAGGCCCGAGCCCAGGCCGCCCATGGTGAAGGACGGACGGACCACCATAGGGTAGCCGAGGTCCTCCGCTGCAGTCAGTGCTTCATCCATGGTGTGGATGATGTGGCTGCGGGCCGACTCGGCGCCGCAGCGTTCCACGACGCCCTTGAACTTCTCGCGGTCCTCGCCGAGTTCGATCGCGGCAATGTTGGCACCGATGAGTTCGACGTTGTACTTCTCGAGCACGCCGTTCTTGTCCAGGGCGATGGCCGTGTTGAGGGCCGTCTGTCCACCCAGGGTGGGCAGGAGGGCGTCCGGGCGTTCTTTGGCGATGATCTTTTCGACCACCTCGGGCGTGATGGGCTCGACGTAGGTGGCATCGGCGAACTCGGGGTCCGTCATGATGGTGGCCGGGTTGGAGTTCACGAGGATGACGCGCAGGCCCTCCTCTTTGAGCACCCGCAGGGCCTGGGTTCCGGAGTAGTCGAATTCGGCTGCCTGGCCGATGACGATCGGGCCGGAACCGATAACGAGGACGCTCTTGAGATCTGTACGCTTTGGCATTACTTGGTGTCCTCGTTCTTCGCGGAGTTCGATGTCTGAGTGTCGGCGGCCTGTGCGGCGTCCTGGCCGTTCTTCGTGCTCTCCATCAGGTCGATGAAGCGGTCGAAGAGGTAGGCGGCGTCGTGCGGTCCGGCCGCGGCTTCGGGGTGGTACTGGACCGAGAAGGCCGGGATGTCGAGGCAGGCGAGTCCTTCGACGACGTCGTCGTTGAGGCTCACGTGGCTGACCTCCACGCGGCCAAAGCGCTCTTCGGGAGCCATCGTGGCGCCGTCCATGGGAGCGTCGACGGCGAAGCCGTGGTTCTGCGAGGTGATTTCGACCTTGCCCGTGCGGCGGTCCATCACCGGCTGGTTGATCCCGCGGTGGCCGTACTTGAGCTTGTAAGTACCGAAGCCGAGGGCCCGGCCCAGGATCTGGTTGCCGAAGCAGATTCCGAAGTACGGCATCTTCTCGTCGAGCACTGAGCGGAGCAGCTTCACCTGCGCGTCTGCGGTGGCAGGGTCGCCAGGGCCATTGGACATGAAGAAGCCATCAGGGTTGACTGCCTTGACGTCTTCCAGCGTTGCGCTGGCCGGCAGGACGTGGACGCGTACGCCGCGTTCGGCGAAGCGGACCGGGGTCATGGCCTTGATGCCAAGGTCGATCGCGGCGATGCTGAATTTCGGCTCGCCGTCCCAGCCGTGGTCCGCGGGTTCGACGACGTATGCCTTGTCAATGCTCACTTCTTCGGCCAGGCGGGCGCCTTCCATGGGAGCGCTGGCCAGGACGGTGTCCAGGAGTTCCTTGTCGGTGGCCTTGGCTGCCTCGCCGGAGAAAATTCCTGCGCGCATGGTCTTGTGCTCGCGCAGGTGGCGGGTGATGGCGCGGGTGTCTACGGCCTGGATGCCGACGATGCCCTGTTCAACGAGCTCTGCGTCAAGGCTGCGCTCCGAGCGCCAGTTCGAAGGGCGTCGCGCGGCGTCGCGGACCACGTAGCCGGCCACCCAGATGCGGCGGGACTCGGCGTCTTCCTTGTTCACTCCCGTGTTCCCGATGTGAGGAGCCGTCTGGACCACCAGCTGGCGGGCGTAGGAGGGGTCCGTGATGGTTTCCTGGTAGCCGGTCATGCCGGTGGCGAAGACCGCCTCGCCGAGCGCCACGCCCGTGGCGCCGTAGCTGCGGCCACGGAACGTTCGGCCGTCTTCGAGGACCAGCACTGCCGCGGAGGACTCTGCTGGGTTGGTATTGCCTGTCACTGCGTTGGTGTCCGTCACTTTGTTACTTTCCACTATCGGCATCTGCCTGGGGGGCTGCAGAGATCAATTCTTGAAGTGCTTCGAGGAGCGGTTGCTTGTCGGCGGCGTGCCTGGTCCTGAATCCGGTATCGAGCTCATGTTCTCCGAGCATCCAGCTCAAGACCACGAGTCCATCCTTCTCCACAAACTTGCCTGCCATCCCGTTGGCGCTGCCGCAATCTGTCACGGCTTCCGCCGGAACGAATAATGGCGCGGTCCCCTTCCGGTCGAAGAGGACGCCTTCCGAATGCACGCTTATTTCCGCGTTCCCGCGGAAGCCAAGCCCGTGGACGGCGACCCGGTCAAGCCAGTCTCCCGCCGTCGTCGTGGCCACGTACTGGCCTTCAGTCACAACGCCCGCCGGGCTGAGCCTTTCAGGCACTTCGGGAAGCTGCCCGAGGCCGGCCTGGCGCTTGAGCCTGCCGCGCCAACCTATCGCAATGAGTCCGGCCGCGACCGCGGCAAGGACCACAACGAGGAGCAAGGAAGCAAGTTTGTCCATCAGTTGCTGCCAGCGCCGGCAGGATCCGCTGCGTGGCGGTACGGCGTGTTGAGCTTGCCGTCCAGTACGGTCGGGTGGCCCTTGAAGAAGGTGGCGACGACGGCGCCCGGCAGCTCTTTGCCCGCAAAGGGTGAGTTCCGGCCCATGGTCGCCATCTTATGCGGATCCACTGTCCACCGGGCAGCCGGGTCCACGAGGATCACGTTGGCGGGCTCGCCGGGCTCGAGCGGACGTCCCTGATCTGCCACGCGGCCGATGGCCGCCGGGACCGTGGACGTGACGCGGGCGAAGTCGGCCCACGTCATGAGCCCGGTTTCGATCATGGTTTCCTGGACTACCGAGAGGGCAGTCTCCAGCCCCGTCATGCCCATGGCCGCCTGGGCCCACTCGCACTCTTTGTGCTCGCTCGGATGCGGGGCATGGTCCGTACCGACGACGTCGATGGTGCCGTCGGCGAGTCCGGCACGGAGCGCCTGGACATCGGCGTCGGTGCGCAGGGGCGGGTTGACTTTGTAGACGGGGTCGTAGCTGCGGACCAGTTCGTCGGTGAGCAACAAGTGGTGGGGCGTGACCTCGGCGGTGACGTTGATCCCCCGTTCCTTGGCCCAGCGGACGATTTCCACCGATCCGGCGGTGGATACGTGGCAGACGTGGAGGCGGGAGCCGACGTGCTGGGCCAGGAGGACATCCCGGGCGATGATGCTCTCCTCGGCAACCGCGGGCCATCCGGCCAGGCCGAGAACCGCGGAGACGGCGCCTTCGTTCATCTGGGCACCCGCGGTGAGTCGGGGTTCCTGCGCGTGCTGGGCCACGACGCCGTCGAACGCCTTGACGTACTCGAGGGCGCGGCGCATCAGCACTGGATCGTGGACGCAGATTCCGTCGTCGGAGAAGACCCGGACCTGGGCGCGCGAGTCGGCCATGGCGCCGAGTTCGGCGAGCTGCTCGCCGGCGAGCCCGACCGTGACGGCACCCACCGGACGCACATCCACCCAACCGGAGGCGCGGCCCAGGCTGTGGACCTGCTCGACGACGCCGGCGGTGTCCGCCACCGGGTTGCTGTTGGCCATGGCGTGGACCGCGGTGTAGCCGCCAAGGGCTGCGGCGCGGGTACCTGTTTCAACGGTTTCCGCGTCTTCGCGGCCGGGTTCACGCAAGTGGGTGTGGATGTCGACCATACCGGGAAGTGCCACGAGGCCGGCGGCCTCGATGACGGTGGCACCTTCGGCGGAAAGGCCGATGCCGCGCTCAGCGATGACGCCGTCGCGGATCAGCAGGTCCTCGGCGTCGCCACCCAGGATGGCCGCGCCGCGGATCAAGTAGACAACGCTTGCTGTGCCTGTTGCGGTCTCGGTCATCAGTTGCTCTCCTTTTCGGAACGGGCGGTGCCCGGCATGGGTGCGGCTTCACGGGAGTCCCCCGAGAGCAGCAAGTACAGTGCAGCCATCCGGACCGACACGCCGTTCCGGACCTGGGCCAGGACGGTGGAGCGCGGCGAATCGGCGGCGGCGGAAGAGATCTCCAGTCCGCGGTTCATGGGGCCGGGGTGCATGATGATGGTGTCCTTGAGCCCGAGTTCGTCGAGGGCGCGGAGGCGGGCATCGTCAAAGCCCCAGCGCCGCGAATACTCGCGGGTGGAGGGGAAGAAGGAAGCGTTCATGCGCTCACCTTGGACCCGGAGCATCATCATGGCGTCCACTCCGGCCTCGAGGGTCTCGTCGAGGTTGTAGCTGACCTTGCAAGGCCACTGTTCTACGCCGATCGGCAGTAAAGTGGGCGGGGCTACGAGTGTTACTTCCGCGCCAAGGGTGCGCAGGAGCCACACGTTGGAGCGGGCGACGCGGGAGTGCAGGACGTCGCCGGCGATGGCGACGCGCATGCCCGTGAGGTCTGCGCCCGTGGACGCCGAGCCGTGCAATTTGGACCAGTGTCGGCGCATCGTGAACGCGTCCAGGAGAGCCTGCGTGGGGTGTTCATGGGTGCCGTCCCCGGCGTTGATGACGGCGGCGTCGATCCAGTCGGTCGCGGCCAGGCGGTGCGGCGCCCCGGAAGCCCAGTGGCGGATGACTACGGCATCGGCCCCCATGGCTGCGAGGGTCTGCGCGGTGTCCTTGAGGGACTCGCCTTTCGAGACCGAGGAACCCTTGGCGGCGAAGTTGATGACGTCGGCGGAGAGCCGCTTCGCTGCTGCCTCGAAGGAAATGCGGGTGCGGGTGGAGTCCTCGAAGAAGAGGTTGACCACGGTGCGGCCGCGCAGGGCGGGCAGCTTCTTGACCTCCCGGTCCCCTACCGCCGCCATTTCCTCGGCGGTGTCCAGGATCCGGATGGCGTCCGCGGCACTCAGGTTCTCGGTGGAGAGCAGGTGTTTCATGCGCCTGCCTCGATCACTACTTCATTGATGGGCTGACCATCCACGGAATCGAATTCTTCAAGGTGGACCCGGACTTTTTCCGAGGAAGACGTCGGCAGGTTCTTGCCGACGTGGTCCGCGCGGATCGGCAGTTCGCGGTGCCCGCGGTCCACGAGGACGGCCAGGCGGACGATGCGTGGCCTGCCGAGGTCGATGATCGCGTCGAGGGCTGCCCGGATGGTGCGTCCCGAGTACAGGACGTCATCGATAAGGACAACAACCTTGTTGTCGATGCCGGACAGCGGCAGCTTGGTGGGGTATGGAGGCCTGGCGGGCTGGTGGGAAAGATCGTCTCGGAACATGGTGACGTCCAGCTGACCGACAATTGCGGAGGCGTTGACGGATGGATCCGCGGCGGCGATTTTTTCTGCCAGCCGAACCGCCAGCGGATAACCGCGGCGTGGGATGCCCAAAAGAACCAGATCCTGGGAACCCTTGTTGGCTTCGAGGATCTCGTGGGCGATACGAGTGAGCGCGCGGTCGATATCCGCGTGGTTGAGAACAACCCGGGACGGCACCGGCGCAGTGACTTCAGTCATCGCTCGTCTCCCCTTTCCCCGCCTCACGGGACGGAATTAAAAAAGGAACATTTGCTCTTCAAAATTACCACAGGGGCGACGCCCGGCAGGCGCGCTCCGGAGCTGGGCGATGCGTTTTAGCTCACACCCCGGTAATGCGAAGGGCCGGTGCCCACAGTTTCCTGTGGCACCGGCCCTTCGCATGCTTTCCGCGCCGCCTAAGCGAGCAGGGAAGGCTTCAGCGTCTGCAACCGTCCGAGGAGACCGTTGATGAACGCAGGAGATTCGTCGGTGGACATGACCTTGGCCAGTGCCACCGCTTCGCTGACGGCCACGCCGTCCGGGACGTCGTCGTTATAGAGGAGTTCCCAGGCGCCGATCCGGAGGATGATGCGGTCGACCGCCGGCATCCGCTCCAGGGTCCAGCCCTGGGCGTAGGTCTGCAGGAACTCGTCGATGGTGGGCTGCATGGCAACCACGCCTTCCACGATGTCCATTGTGTACGGGTTGATTACGAGGTCGGTCATTTCCCGGCGGGCCTTCAAGACCTCGAAAGCGGAGGCGGAACGCTGCTCCGCCTCGAACAGTACCTCGAGGGCCCTGCTACGGGCCTTACCACGGGCGCTCACTAGTCGTTGACCCGGCCCAGGTAGCTGCCGTCGCGAGTGTCTACCTTGACCTTGGTGTTGTTCTCAACGAACAGGGGCACCTGGATCTCGTAGCCGGTCTCAAGGGTAGCTGGCTTGGTTCCAGCGGAGGAGCGGTCGCCCTGCAGGCCCGGCTCGGTGTAGGTGATTTCAAGGACAACGCTCGGGGGCAGCTCGATGTAGAGCGGGGTGCCCTCGTGGATGGCAATGTTGACCATCTGGTTTTCCAGCATGAAGTTGGTGGCGTCGCCTACCGTGGCACCGGAAACCGTGATCTGGTCGAAGTCCTGGGTGTCCATGAACACGAAGTCCGCGCCGTCCTGGTACAGGTACTGGTAGTCGCGGCGGTCAACCGTGGCAGTTTCGATCTTGAGGCCGGCGTTGAAGGTCTTGTCGACCACCTTGCCCGACATGACGTTGCGCATCTTCGTGCGCACGAACGCGCCGCCCTTGCCCGGCTTGACGTGCTGGAACTCAATGATGTTCCAGAGCTGGCCCTCGAGCTTCAGCACGGTTCCGTTCTTGATGTCATTTGTGGTTGCCACTAGTATCCTCTGGTTTCTCTCACTGGTTCTAGCTACGCCTTCTGGCTCCAGCCGACTATGCCAAGCAGGCATGCCTTGACGGCAGCCAGCGCGTATTTATCAAAAATCCAAAGTCCATTCTACCGGCAAAATGCGCCACGCCTTCCGCGCCCTTGTCAGGAGGCGAACTCGAGGACGTTCCGGGCGCGTTGCAGGGCCACAGCCGAGGAGTAGATCAGGGAAGCGTCAGCTGCCAAGGCAACACGCAGGTCCAAGGCCCTGGTAAACGACTCTGCTGCGGCGACGTGATTGCCGGCCACAAAATAGGCCCGCCCCAAATACTGGTGGACGATCGGTTCTTTGGCGGTCCCGTGGACTTCGCCCAGTAGCTGGCGGAAGAGCTCCACGGCACGGTCAAAGCGGTTGGTGGCACGGTGCAGTTCGGCCTCAAAGATCCGCAATTTGAACGACTCGGGATCGTTGTAGCGCGCCTCGGCCAACAACTCGGCGGCTTCGCCCGGGTGGCCTTCGAGCATGAGCGCCATGATGCGGTCAGCCGGATCGCTGGACTCGGCCAGTGCGGACTGCATGACTTCCTCGTTGACGATAGCCGGCAGGAGCGTATCCGGATTGGTGCGCACCCCGGGGAATCCGCCCGTGGGCCAATCACTGATGCTGCTGAAGGTCTCGGTGGTCATGATGCGATCTCCTGGTAGGCAGCGAAGAGCAGCGAGGTGTCCGGTACGTCGAGGATTCCGGGCTTGGCCACGCCGTCGAGCACCACGAAACGCAAGAGGTCTCCTCTGGACTTCTTGTCACGGCGCATGCCGTCGAGCAGGCCCTGCCAGCGGTCCCGGCGGTAGGTGACCGGCAACCCGAGTCCCTCAAGGATGGTGCGGTGCCTGTCGGCATCGACGTCGGAAAGCCGCCCGACGCTGCGGGCAAGCTCAGCGGCAAACATCATGCCGACCGAAACCGCTGCGCCATGCCGCCACGAGTAGCGTTCCACGAGTTCGATCGCATGGCCGAGCGTGTGCCCGTAGTTGAGGATTTCACGAAGGCCGGATTCCTTGAGGTCCTCGGAAACCACCTTCGCTTTGACGGCAATGGCACGTTCGATGAGCTCGCGGAGCACGGCCGAGCCTGGATCGGTGACTTCCTCCGGCTTGTTTTCGACGAGTTCCAGGATGGCGGGGTCGGCAATGAAGCCGCACTTGATGACCTCTGCCATTCCGGAGATCAGCTCGTTCCTGGGCAGCGTCTGGAGCGTGTCCAGGTCCGCGAGGACAGCCGCGGGCGGGTGGAAGGAACCCACCAGGTTCTTGCCTTCTGCCGTGTTGATACCGGTCTTACCGCCTACTGAAGCGTCCACCATGCCAAGGAGGCTCGTGGGCATGTGGATGACCTTGACACCGCGCAGCCAGGTGGCAGCGACGAATCCGGCGAGGTCGGTGACCGCGCCGCCGCCGACCGCCACGATGGCGTCGGAGCGGGTGAAGTCGTTCTGGCCAAGCACTTGCCAGCAGAAGGCGGCGACCTGGATGTGCTTGCCTTCTTCGGCGTCAGGGATCTCAGCGGTGAGGGCGGTGAATCCGGCAGCCTCAAGTTCGGCACGGACCGTATCGCCCGTAAGTCGCAGGGCACGCGGGTGGACCACGAGTACCCGCCTGACACGTTCCCCCAGCTTCGCGGGAAGGGTCTCCAAGAGGCCGCGCCCGACGACGACATCGTAGTTCTCGTTGGCGGACTGGCCGCTGACCTTGATGACAGTTGATTCGTTGCTCACTTTTGCACTTCCTCTTTCAAGGCCGCGTATTCACGCAGTCTTTCCTCCACGTGGAGGGCGATTTCCGCCACGGTCCCGGACCGGACATCGACGGTGACATCTGCCAAGCGTTCATAGACTGGACGCCTTGCAGCAAACAGGGCTTCCCAACGCGCCATGGCGTCGCCCGCCAGGAGCGGCCGGCCAGTGTTGCGGGCGATGCGTTCGGCTACCGTCTCCGCATCGCACTCGAGATAGACGACGGTGCAGTCACCCAGCAGCTGCTGCGTACCGGAATCGAGCACCGCACCCCCGCCAAGTGAAACAACCCCGCCGTTGACGTTCGCGGTTTCGACAGCACGCGCCACAGTCCGGGCCTCGATCTCCCGGAAAGCGTGCTCTCCGCGACCGGCGAAGATGTCCGCGATGGTTCCGTGGTGCTCAACAATGACGACGTCCGTGTCCACAAACGGCACGCCCAATTGCTGGGCGAGCTGGTGGCCAATGACTGACTTACCGACGGCCATCGGTCCCACCAAAGCTATCGCAGGCCCGTGACCGGCGCCCGAGGTACCGCGGACCACTAGTGGCCGACCGAGTCCAGGTTTGCCGGGATGCTGTCCAGGTAACCCCGAAGGTTTCGTGCGGTTTCAGCGACGGAGTCACCGCCGAACTTCTCAGCGACGGCTTCGGCCAGAACCAAGGCGACCATGGCCTCGGCAACGACACCTGCAGCCGGGACGGCACAGACGTCGGAGCGCTGGTGGTGCGCTTTGGAGGCTTCACCGGTGCTGACGTCGATGGTCCTCAATGCACGCGGGACGGTGGCGATGGGCTTCATGGCGGCGCGGACACGCAGGACTTCACCGATGCTCATGCCGCCTTCAATGCCACCGGCACGGTTGGTCTTGCGGACGATCCGGCCGGTCTCGTCCTTGACGATTTCATCGTGCGCGGCGGAGCCTCGGCGTGCCGCGGTCAGGAAGCCATCGCCGACTTCGACGCCCTTGATCGCCTGGATGCCCATCAGGGCGGCAGCCAGGCGGGAGTCGAGGCGGCGGTCCCAGTGCACGTAGCTACCGAGTCCCGGCGGAAGGCCGTAGGCGAGGACTTCGACAACACCGCCGAGGGTCTCGCCTTCCTTGTGTGCTGCGTCAACCTCGGCCACCATGGCGTCGGAGGTCTCTCGATCGAAGCAACGCAAAGGATCGGCATCGAGGGCCAGAACGTCGGACGGCAGAGGCAGCGGACGGCCCTCGGGCACGGTCACGCTCGCGATGGATACGGTGTGGCTCACGAGCTCAATCCCAAGCTGCTTCAGGAATTGCGAGGCAACCGTACCCAAAGCGACACGCGTGGCCGTTTCCCGGGCGCTGGCGCGTTCCAGGACAGGGCGGGCCTCAGGGAATCCGTACTTCTGCATGCCGGTGAAATCTGCATGTCCGGGGCGCGGACGGGTCAAGGGCGCGTTCCGGGCTTGGTCTGCGAGAAGCGCGGGGTCCACCGGGTCGGCAGACATGATCTGCTCCCATTTGGGCCATTCGGTGTTGCCGATCTGGATCGCGACGGGGCCGCCCTGCGTCACGCCGTGCCTGACGCCGCCAAGGATGCTCACTTCGTCCTGCTCGAACTTCATCCGGGCGCCGCGGCCATAGCCGAGGCGGCGACGCGCCAGGGCGTCACGAATTTCCCCGCTGGTGAGTTCCACACCGGCGGGGACGCCTTCAACAATTCCGAGCAGTGCCGGGCCATGGGATTCACCGGCAGTCAACCAACGCAACATATATCCAATCCTGCCATGTAAGGCCCTTACTAGACCCGTCGGGGGAGCCCGACTGAGTCGCACATCACATCTATGACATCGGCGGTGACGTCGGCTCCGGAAAACAAGCGGATTTGCTCCACGGCTTGATAGAGCAACATCTCGAGCCCTGGAACCACCACTCCGCCCCGCGAATGCCATGCTTCGGCAATGCGGCTGGGCCATGGATCGTAGGCGACATCGAGCAGGACACCCCAGTCATCGTCGGGAAGCGTGTCGTCGTCGGGAAGCTGCTCGAGCCGCGCTGCGATGCCGTCCGCCGCCCGCGGCGGAAGTGTGGAGATCACCAGATCGGCTCCCGCCATGCCTTCAGCTGCTTCAGCCAGCGGCCGGAGGTGAATGGAAAGCCCGACGGCGGCTGCCGCGGCTTTCGCCTCGGCGGCCCGCCCGGCGTCGCGCACGAAGACGTCAACGTGTTTCGAACCGAGCTCCCGAAGCGCTGCAATAGCCGCCGCGGATGTCCCGCCGCCACCAAGGACCGCGGACTTCGGCTGCTCCGTGACGCCTGCATTCCTGACGGCTTCCACGATGCCGGCCACATCCGTGTTGTGGCCGACCCGCCGCACGCCGTGCCCGGAGTCTTCAAAAGCAACCGTGTTGATGACACCCAAGAACGCGCCGGCCCCGCGGACCTCGTCGACTTCGTCCACCATGGCGGTCTTGAGGGGCATGGTGACGGACAAACCGCACCAGTCGTCGCCGGCTTCAAGGCCCGCCATGAAGGCCGGGAGCCGCTCAACGGTTACGTCGATCGCCGAGTATTCAATGTCGAGCCCGAGCTTCGCGTAGGCCGCGCGGTGGAGTGCTGGTGACTTCGAGTGGCTGATGGGGTGCCCAAGTACGGCAGCACGTCTACTCACACGCACCGTCCCGCGTTGGCCGCACACCACGCGTTGTACTGGTCAACGTACTTGAGGTGTTCCGCCAGCGTGCTGGAGAACTTGGTTTCCTTGGTGTCGAGGTTGATGGTTACCCAATAGAGGTAATTGTTGGCCGTCGGCTTCGCGGCAGCATCGATCGCCGTCTTGCCGGGTGAACCAATGGGGCCGACCGGAAGGCCTACGTTGGCGTAGGTGTTGTAGGGGTTGCTCTTGTCAGCCTTCTGGGCATCGGTCAGGTGGAAGGTCTTGGTACCCAGGCCGTAGGTAACGGTGGCATCCGACTGGATGAGCCCGTTCGTCTCGGTGTTGCCCGGCTTGAGCCTGTTGTAGATGGCGCCGGCCACGTTGCCGTAGTCGGCCTGGCCGCCTTCGGCCTGCACGATGCTGGCCACCGTGATGGTCTGGTACTGCTTGGCGGGATCCGTGACGCCCTGGGCCTTGAGCTCATCGGTGGTGGCCGTGACGAGCTTCTGGAGTATGTCCTTGGCAGAGGTTCCAAGGGGGAAACGGTACTCCCCCGGCGCCAGGAAGCCTTCCAGGTTCTTTGCCGGGGCAGGGACGCCGAACTGGGCCGGTGAGTCGCTGAGCGCCTTCAAGTCGGACAAAGGTATGCCCGAACCCTTGGAGATCGCATCAAGGGATTCACCGATTCGCAATCCTGCACTCAGCGCGAAGTACATGACCTTGGAAGAATCCTTGCCGAGGAGCACATTCACCGCATCGGAGGTCTTCATTTGCGTTTTGAAGGTGAAATCACCGGGTGAGAGTTCACCCCCGGCAGCAGTGAAGGCCGCCACGAAAGTATCCGCGTCGGCAATGACGTGCTGGCTCTGAAGGTTGGTCGCGACCAGTTTGGGGCCGGAGCCCGGGGCCACAGTGATGGTGACCGAGCCGGTGCCCGGGCCAGGGTAGTCGCTGACCTTGTCCATCCCGAGCAATGGCTTCAGGAATTGCGCCCCAACGGCAACCGCTGCGACGAACACCGTGAGGGTGAGCAGGAGCGCGACAAGACGGCGGCGCCTGCGGACCTTCTTCGAGCGGGCCTTTGGCACAGGAGTCGCAGTTGCCATGAGGTCATGGGCGTCGTGCTCATCATGGACTTCGTAGTCGAACTGGGGATCGTGGTGCTCATAACCTTCGTCATGGGCCTGCAGTTCGTGGAACTCGTCACCGTGTGCGACATCGAAGCTGTGAACAGGGTCATGTTCCACGGCATCAGGGTGCAGAGCATCGTGCTCGACGCCCGGCTCCGCTGTGTCGAAGGGCTGCACTGTGTCGAAGGGCTGCGTGAGGTCTTCATGCGAAGCATCGTGCTGCTGCACGTCCTCTTCGGGCTGGACCGTTTCGCTGTGCACACCTTCGTCGTAGAGGCCAGAGGCGTGGGTGGTCGCTTCCTGGGCCGCCGGCGCGTAGTCGGGGACGTATGCCGGCTGCGGCTTCGGGACCGCGACAGGTTCAAAATGGACAGGCACAGGTGGTGGCAGTACCTCCTGGTTCTGCGTCTCCAGGAAGCGTTCCCTGGCACGGATTTCACGACGAGTCAGGGGCTGGGTACGGCCTTCTGCTGCGTCGTCGGAGGGGTCGTTGTTGACCGGGCTCACAATTGTCTTCCCCTCGTTGGAGAGTGTGGATCAATGCCGGAGGCCGGCAGCGGCGCACTGGCACCGTCAATGTGTTGGGGTGGCATCGGCGCCTGCACGCGCCTGCCCACATCCGCACCTCTGGCTTTTTGCATGTCGATCGCGTGCTGCAGAATTCCGGCAGCGGCAACCTGATCCACCACTTTACGATGATCCTTGCTGCTCATGCCAGCTTCATGGAGATTGCGGTGGGCCGTCACGGTACTGAGCCGCTCGTCCACCATGTTGACTGGAACCTCGAGTCCGCGGCGCTGTAAGTGGGCCGCCAGCAACTCCGCGTAGTCGGTGGCCATGACGGCAGAAGTGTGTTCTTCACCCTTCATCGTGCGCGGCAGCCCGACGAAGATCTGGACTACGCCGAGCTCCGCGACGTGCCGGACAATGACCCCGATGTCGGAATTCTTCTTGGCGTCCCGGCTTACCGTCTTGAACGGAGTGGCCAGGATCCCATCCGGATCGCAGATGGCTACTCCCACACGGACGGTGCCGACGTCCACCCCCAGTTTGATGCCCCTGGGGTAGTCGTCGTTGCTCGCAATGGCCTCCAAAATCAGCGCTTGGCGATCGCGTCCACAACGGCCGCGAGGGCCGGTGCGATCTTCGCGGCGTCAGTTCCGCCGCCTTGGGCGACATCGTCCTTGCCGCCGCCGCCACCACCGAGGATTCCTGCAGCCACGCGGACGAGGGCGCCGGCCTTGACGCCCGCTTCACGCGCGGCCTCGTTGGTGGCCACGATGATGACGGGACGGTCGTTGCTGACACCGGCCACGGCAACCGTGGAAGCGTCGGAGCCGAGCCGGTTGCGCAGGTCCATGGCGAGGCTGCGGAGGTCGTCCGCTCCCCCGACCTGGCCGGCGTCGTGCGCCACTACCCGGACGCCTCCGGCATCCCGGGCCGTGGCAACCAGGTTCGCAGCGGCTGCCGTCAGCTGTTCCTTGCGGAGGCGGTCGAGTTCCTTTTCCGTCGCCTTGAGCTTAGCCAAGGTGCTGGAGATCCGGTCTGCCAACTGGCCCGAGGGGACCTTGAGCATTTCCGTGAGCTCGGTGACCAAGGCGCGCTCGGCTGCGAGGTGCCGGAAGGCGTCGAGACCGACGAAAGCTTCCACGCGGCGGTTTCCCGAACCGACGGACTGTTCGCCGAGCAGCGACAGGCTCCCGATGAGGGAGGTGTTGGCCACATGGGTGCCACCGCAGAGTTCGCGGGACCATGCGCCGTCGATCTCCACAACGCGGACTTCGCTGCCGTAGTTCTCGCCGAAGAGGGCCATGGCGCCGAGCGCTTTCGCCTCAGCGAGGCCCATCACCTTGGTGTCCACCCGGAAGTTGTTGCGGATGGCGATGTTCGAGACCTCTTCGATCTCGGACTTCGTGGCCGCACTCAGTCCCTCGCCCCAGGCGAAGTCGAAGCGCAGGTAGCCGGCCTTGTTGAAGGAGCCACGCTGGGTGGCTTCCGGGCCGAGGATCTGGTGCAGGGCGGCGTGCACGATGTGTGTGCCCGTGTGGGCCTGCTCTGCGGCGTGGCGGCGTTCGCGGTCGACGGCGGCGCGCACCAAAGCGTCCGAGGCGATCTCGCCTTCGCGGACGATCGCCTTGTGGACGCTCAGGCCCTTCACAGGGCGCTGGACGTCGAGGACCTCGACGACGAAACCGTCGCCGGTGATGAGGCCCTTGTCGGCCGACTGGCCACCGGCTTCGGCATAGAACGGTGTTTCGTTGAGCACGAGCTCGATTTCGTCGCCCGTGGATGCGTGGGCAACACGCCGGCCGGAGCTGACGATGCCGCGGACGCGGGCCTCGCCTTCCAGCTCGGTGTAGCCCGTGAAGATGGTCTCGCCTTCGGCCAGGAGCTCCTGGAAGGCTGAGACATCGGCGTGTCCACCCTTCTTGGACTTGGCATCCGCCTGGGCGCGCTGACGCTGTTCGAGCATGAGGCTGCGGAACTCGGCTTCGTCAACCTTCAAACCGGCTTCCTCGGCCATTTCGAGGGTCAGATCGATCGGGAACCCGTAAGTGTCGTGCAAGGCGAAGGCATCTTCGCCGGACAGCGGCTTGCCGGCCGCCTTGGAGAGCACCACGGCTTCTTCAAGGCGCGCAGTGCCGGAGGCGATGGTGCGCAGGAAGGCTCTTTCTTCGGCATAGGCGATGCGGCTGATGCGGTCGAAGTCGGTCTCCACCACGGGGTAGACGCCCTTCATGGCGTCGCGGGAAGCCGGAAGCAACTGCGGGAGGCAAGCTTCTTCGACCCCGAGGAGGCGCATCGCACGGACGGCACGACGGATGAGCCGACGCAGGACGTAGCCGCGGCCTTCGTTGGACGGGGACACGCCGTCGGAGATCAGCATGAGGGCCGAACGGATGTGGTCGGCAACGACGCGCATCCGGACATCGTCCGTGTGGTGCGGGTCGTCAGCTGACTCGGCAGAGGTGTACTCCTTGCCGGAAAGGGCTGCGGCCTTGTCGATGACAGGACGGACCTGGTCCGTTTCGTACATGTTTTCAACGCCCTGCAGGATCATCGCAAGGCGCTCCATGCCGAGGCCGGTGTCGATGTTCTTCTTGGGCAGCTCGCCGGCGATGTCGAAGTCCACCTTCGAGCGGACATTCTCGATCTGGTACTGCATGAACACGAGGTTCCAGATTTCGACATAGCGGTTTTCGTCCGCGATGGGACCGCCTTCGGCGCCATAGGCCGGGCCGCGGTCGTAATAGATTTCCGAGCACGGGCCGGCAGGACCAGGCTGTCCGGTGGACCAGTAGTTGTCCGCCTTCCCCATCCTTTGGATGCGCGAGGCGGGGATGCCCGTGTTCTTGAGCCACAAATCCTGGGCTTCGTCGTCTTCTTCGTAGACGGTCACCCAGAGGCGCTCAACGTCCAGCCCATAGCCGCCGTCGTCGACGCTCTTGGTGAGCAGTTCGAAGGCGAACTTGATGGCGTCTTCCTTGAAGTAGTCCCCGAAAGAGAAGTTTCCGCACATCTGGAAGAACGTCCCGTGGCGGGCGGTCTTGCCCACTTCCTCGATGTCGCCGGTGCGGATGCACTTCTGGACGCTCGTGGCGCGGTCGAAGGGCGGTTCCTCGCGGGCGGTGAGGTAAGGAATGAAGGGAACCATGCCGGCCACAGTGAAGAGCAGGGAAGGGTCGCTGGATACGAGCGACGCTGAGGGGACGGCGGTATGGCCCTTGCTGACAAAAAAGTCCACCCAGCGTTTGGTGATCTCCTGCGACTTCATTAGCTGATTACTTACCCTTCTCAATTCACTGCACATGAGTTTGTGCGCGGTTCTGGCATGTGCCATTGCCGCAGCTTCTAATTCTGCCCTGTTGACGGCCGCTTGGGCGAACCGCGGCTCCTAACGGCTGCCGGCGTCGGACTCTGAGATGCCGAGCGCGGCCCTGAGGTCGACTTCGCGTTCGTTCATTCCGGCGCGCACGGCGTCGGCGAAGTCGTACACGCCGTCGGCCAGTCGCGCTACGGCGCGGTTCAGGCCTTCGGGGCCAACAGCGGCCTGTGCTTGGGTGATCTTGCGGAAGGCGATGACTCCGATTGCCACGCCGATCCCCATCCAGACAATTCTTTTCACGGTTTTCCTGACATACGACGATCGTGACTTACGAACGGATTCAGCGGCTGCGGCGGCCACTGCCCTGTTTGCGACGGGCGGCAAAAGCCGAGCGCACTCCATAGCTGAACGCTGCCACCTTGATGAGCGGCGAACCGACTGTTGCGGCCACCAGCGAGGACAAAGCAGAGATGTTGGCGGAGGCGTCGGAAACGTTGGAGGTGATGCCATCCACCTTTTTTAGCTGCTGGTTTGTGGTGGAAACCGTGGCAGTGACCTCGTCCATCAGGGGGGTCGCTCCGTCGCTCAAGGAGCGGATGGAGGTGCGGACTTCATCGAAGACGCGCCCGAGTTTGAGGATCGGCAGGGCCAACAGCACCACAAGGAGCGCGAAAACTCCGGCCGCGATCAGGCCTGCAATATCGCCACCAGTCATGGACACTCATCTCCTAGCATTTGTTGCGTTGCCGCTGGTGCGCCATGTGGTTCTACTCAGGCACCCCGGCATGGCTTCCCCAAGTACCTTACATACAAAGAAGCCCGCGGCGCGTGCCACGGGCTTCTTTGTATGTGCTTGCTGGAAATCAGCGAGCGTAGAATTCGACCACGAGCTGCTCTTCGCAGGTCACGGGGACCTCGGAGCGCTTCGGGCGACGAACCAGGCGTGCCTGCAGGGCGTCGATCTTGACGTCCAGGTAAGCCGGAACGACGTTCAGAACGTGTGCGCCGGCAGCTGCAACCTGGAACGGAGCCATGACTTCGCTGCGGCTGTGAACGTGGATGAGCTGGCCTTCCGCAACGCGGAACGACGGGCGGTCCACGCGGATACCGTCAACGAGGATGTGGCGGTGCACAACCAGCTGGCGGGCCTGGGCGATCGTGCGGGCAAAGCCGGCACGCAGCACGAGGGCGTCGAGACGCATTTCGAGCAGTTCGATCAGGTTTTCACCGGTCAGGCCCTTGGTGCGCCGTGCTTCTTCGAAGGCACGGGTCATCTGGGCTTCGCGGATGCCGTACTGGGCGCGCAGACGCTGCTTTTCGCGCAGACGTACAGCGTAGTCAGAGTCCTGCTTCTTGCGGGCGCGGCCATGCTCACCGGGGCCGTACGGACGGCGCTCCATGTACTTGGCGGCCTTGGGAGTCAGAGCGATGCCGAGTGCACGCGAAAGGCGTGCGGTACGGCGAGCACGAGTGTTGTTAGCCACTTGTGTCCTTCCAATATCTGCGGTGTGTCAGTGTTACTGGCCTCCATGAGGGAGAGCATCGGCCAACCGCTGCCTTTTGCTACGGGGCGCAGGGCACAGCATCAAAACCTGGATTCTGATGGATTGTGCGCCAGGCCTTGCCAGACAAGCATCTAGCCTACCATGACGCCTACTTGCCCCGGATGATCCTGCGCAGCCGCTCGAGCCTGGGCGCAATATCCCGTTCAGCACCATTTGCGGTGGGCTCGTAGTAGTCCCTGCCGACCAGATCATCCGGAGCGTACTGCTGGGTGGCCACGCCGTGCGGGGCATCGTGGGCGTACTTGTAGCCTTGGCCGTGGCCAAGGCCCTTCGCTCCTTGGTAGTGCGCGTCCCTCAAGTGCGCCGGAATCCCGACCCCCATCCCCGCACGCACATCGGCGATGGCCTTGTTGATGCCCATATAGGCGGCATTGGACTTGGGCGCTGTCGCCAGATGCACCACGGCTTCGGCGAGGATGATCCGTCCCTCGGGCATGCCGATCAACTGCACTGCCTGGGCCGCGGCGACGGCGGTCTGCAGCGCCGTCGGATCCGCCATGCCGATGTCCTCGGCAGCCGAAATGACGATCCGGCGGGCCACGAAGCGCGGGTCTTCGCCGGCTTCGAGCATACGGGCCAGGTAGTGGAGGGCCGCATCGACATCGGAACCCCGGATCGACTTGATGAACGCACTGGCGACGTCGTAGTGCTGGTCGCCCGCGCGGTCGTATCGGACGGCGGCCACATCCAGGGCCCGCTCCGTATGCCGGAGTTCGACGACGACCGGAGCGTCCGGGGCGCCGTCACCCGCGAGCCCGGGCTCTTCGGAAGCGTCGCCGCCGTCGTTGTTCCGGTCTCCGTAAGCGACGCCGGCCGCGGCCTCAAGCGCGGTGAGCGCGCGGCGGGCGTCTCCCCCGGACAAGCGGACCAAGTGCTCGAGGGCTTCCGGACTGAGCTCCACCCCCCCTGCCAAGCCGCGCGCATCGGCAACGGCCCGTTGCAGAAGCCCCTCGATGTCGCTGTCGGTGAGCGGTTTCAGGGTCAGCAGCAGTGATCGGGAAAGCAGCGGCGAGACGACGGAGAACGAAGGGTTTTCGGTGGTCGCGGCGACCAGGACCACCCATCGGTTCTCGACACCGGGAAGCAGGGCGTCCTGCTGTGCCTTGTTGAAGCGGTGGATCTCGTCAAGGAACAACACAGTTGTGGTCCGATAGAGATCCCGGGCAGTCAAGGCGTTCTCCATGACCAGGCGGACATCCTTGACGCCTGCAGTAATAGCGGACAATTCAACGAACTTCCGGCCCGGTCCGCGGGCGATGACGTGCGCCAGCGTCGTCTTGCCTGTGCCCGGGGGTCCCCACAAGATGACCGAGCTCGGACCTGCAGGACCGACGGCGTCGGCCCCTGCGGCAAGCTGCCGCAAAGGAGACCCCTGGCCCAGCAAATGCTGCTGGCCCACGACGTCATCGAGCGTCCGGGGCCTCATGCGGACCGCCAAAGGGCTCCGCGGCGACGCGGGACGTCCCGTGCCCGCACGTTCACCACCGGACCGGTCCGAATCCGCCGCCTGGCTGCCGGCGTCGTCGTCGTTGTCCGCGTCGGCACCAAAGAGATCTTCCACATGGATAGGCTACTCATGATTCCAGCTAAGGAGACATCGACATGGAGACCCGGCCGTCCGGCCCCAACGAAAAGCAGCCGCCTGGGGCGGGGCGCACCGCTTTCATCCCCGGTCCGCGGTTGCTCGGCTGGGTGGACCGCTTCGCCGCGAGCCATGGCGCCGTTCAGGAAGAGCCCGACGACGGCGGCGGTACCCTCCTGAGGGCGGCTGACGGCACGCTTTTGCGGGCGGCGGACGGCACGCTTTTGCGGGCGGCGGACGGCGCCGTGGCGCTACTGAGAGCCCCGTGGCCCGTCGATGGAAGGCCCGGTAAGGGAACCACCACGGTTGAGCGTCTGGCGTCGCTTGCTTCACAGGAACGGCGGCTCGGAGTCATCCTGGTGCGCCGGGGCGGCTACGCGGTGGGGGTCGTAAGCGGCGGCAAAGTGTCCGCGTCCAAATCGGGTTCGCGTTATGTGCAGTCCCGTTCGGCGGCAGGTGGATCCTCGCAACAGCGCTTTGCCCGCCGTCGCGAGAACCAGGCCAACGCGCTGACGGAAGCCGTAGCCGGATATGCCGCCGGCGTGTTCGCCGGGCACAGTATTGAATATCTCGTCCTGGGCGGAGACGCCGCGCTGTCCGCAGCGGTCCTGGAAGAAAAGGCGTTGAAGGAGTACGCGTCGCGGACAAGGCTCGCGTTCCTGGCGGTTGCCGACCCCAACGCAACCGTGCTTCGCAGGGCTGCGGCAGATGCTTGTGCCGTGCGGATTCAGGTCACGGATCCGTTGTAGCGGCGCGCAGCGCCAACACCGCCAATGCAAGATCGGCGGGGTTCTGGAGGGCCACCTGCCGGTACACCGCGGCATCTTCCTCGCAGGCGATGACGTTTCCTGGACCGGAGGCTGGGCCGACGGAGCCGTGACCACGGGACTCAACGCCGTGTGGGGGGTCATGAACCAGCTGGGCGGGAAGACACCCGTGGACAACCCTGGGCCTGGCGACCGCTTCGAGGAACTCAAGCCCATCCGCCTCCCCTAAGCTGTCCTGGCGGGAACCGGACGGCCTGTCCCGAGTCTGCCGGAGTCTCGCACCGGCGAGGGCACTAAATTGTCGGTGCCTCCTGCGATGCTGTGGGTATGGACGGAAGGATAGCCTGGGGTGCGGGCAGCAGGGCGGCCGTGGAGGCCGTCGCCGCGTCCGTTGCCGTGCTGACCGCCTTCACCGGGGACGCTGATACCTCCGAAAACACCGATCCGCTTCATGGCTCCGATCCGCTGCGGCGTCTGGCGGATGGTTGCCTGGACGGCCTGGCCGAGGTGGCCCGGCTGGAGGCCCGGACCGCCGCGCTGAAAGCGAGGCTGGCCGCGGACTACGTCCAGGCAGCCCGGGCCCTGGCGGCGCCGGCGTCATCGCCGCAGGAGTCCACCGCCCAGGAGCTTGCCCTGCTCGCCGAGGTGGCCTGCGTCCTGACCGTCAGCGAACGGACCGCCGGGGCGTTCCTGTCCGAAACCCAGGCACTGACCACGGTCCTGCCGCTGACCCTGGCAGCCCTGGGGTCCGGGACGGTCTCCTGGCAGCACGCCCGGATCATCATCGACGAAACCACCGGCCTGGATCCCGCCGCAGCCGCCGGCCTGGAAGCGCACTTCCTGGACCCCGGCGCACCCAACCCGGCCCGGGGCTGCCCGGCCGGTGACCTCGTCCCGTCCCGGTTCCGGGCCAAGGCACGCACCTGGCGCGAACGCCACCACCCGGTCGGCATCGAAGAACGCCACGCCCAAAAAGCCGAACACCGGCGGGTCGAATACCTCCCGGACCGCGACGGCATGGCCTGGCTCTCCGCCCACCTCCCGGCAGACACCGCGGCCGGGATCTGGGAACGGACCACCGCCGCCGCCCGCGCCCTCCAAGGCCCCCACGAGACCCGGACCCTCGCCCAGCTCCGCGCCGACATCACCGCCACCTGGCTCCTCACCAACAACACCAGCGGCACCAGCGCCGCAATGCCCGACGGCGGCACGCCCGACGGCGGCACGGAACCGGGGCGGGCGGGGCGGGTTCCGTCCCCGCGGGCGCAGGTCCTGGTCACCGTCCCGGTCCTGTCCCTGCTGGGCGCCACCGAGGAACCGGCCATCCTCGACGGGTACGGGCCGATCCCGCCGTCCATGGCCCGCCGCCTGATCGCCGAGGGCGCCGATTCCTTCCACCGTGTCCTGACCGACCCCCGCGACGGTGCCCCGCTGGAAATCGGACGCAGCAGCTACCGCCTCACCAAGGCCCAGCGCCAATGGCTGCGGCTCCGCGACGGCAAATGCCCCTTCCCGGCTGCAACAACCACTCCCTGGACAACGAAGCAGACCACCTCCTGGCCTGGGCCGAGGGAGGCACCACCGGCATCTCCAACCTGGGCCAGCCCTGCCCCAAACACCACCGCCTCAAACACCGGACCGCATGGACCCCCACCGCGGCCAGCAAAGACCACCCGCCCGGGTGGACCTCACCCTCACAACGGCACTACCCCAGCGAACACCAGGACTGGGAACCACCCCGCTGGCCACACCACATCCCGATCACCGACACGGACATGGACATGGAGACAGATGCATACCCGGGCCAAGACCTGCCCGCATATCCGGAACCGGAACTGCCGGCGGATCCCTTCCCCGGCTGGTACTCCTTCACCGCCGCACACCCCTGGCCCGACCCCGAGGACGACGACATGGACGACATGGACGACACCGACGATCCGGGCGAGCCAGGTTTCGTGAACGACCCCTTCCCGGAATGCGGCGCGTTCCAGAGCGCCTGACCTCCTAGCAGCCCGACAATGCCCGCTGCGGTCGGGCCTGCCGGTACAAGTACCTGCCTTGCTCTGCGAAGCCGGCGCCCTCGTACAGAGCCTGGGCACCGGTATTCGAGGCCATCACCAGTAGCCAGAACTCGGCCACGCCTCGGTGGCCGCCCGCTTCCAGAAGCGCGTCAAGCACCTGCCGCCCGAAGCCCTGCCGACGGTGTCCGGACCCGGTCGCCATGCAGTAGATGCCTCCCTTGCCGTCCACCAGGGCGAGGCGCCCGACGGCGGCCGGGGCGCCGTCGTCGTCCCTGACAAGGGCGTAGATCGAGGGACACGACGCCAGGATCTTCCGCGCAATGTCGAGCTCGGCGTCTCCGCCGCGCCCGTCAACGGACCACCACAACCGGAGCCACTCCTCGGAAGGCTCTTCGGAGATCTCGACGTCGTTGGCCCTGTCGTCGCGCCGGGCACCGGGAAGGGTGCCACCCGGACGGACCATGATGAGGGTCTCGGACTGCCGGGTGAATTGCTGCGCATCAAGCACTGCGTTGAGGCCCGTGCTCCTCTCGTCGTCGAAAACCTGGAAGATCAGCGGCAGGCGCCGGGAGCGGTACCACTGCCTGGCAGCTCGTACTGCCGACTCGTGGTCATCGGCCTGTTCCTTGGGCCAGACTGAGTTTGCCCGCTGTGTGACGCCACCGGCGGCCCGCATGACCCATGCCCCGGTGTCCTCACGGTCCGGGGCGGGCCATGCCCGATCCATCAGCTCTTCGATCAATGCAAGGCTCATTTCCTGTGCCACGCGTCCTCCTCAAAATCAGTCGCCGTCATGCTACGCCGGAGGCCCCCGCAATGTGCGAGGGCCTCCGGGTTACTTCTAGGGTTTCCAGCTACTCCGACTTGGCTGCCGGCGCCGCCTGAGCCTTGGCTTCAGGCTTGAAGTCGACTCCGGCTTCCTTGCGCTGCTGCGCCGTGATGGGCGCAGGAGCAGCGGTCAGGGGGTCGTAGCCGCCGCCCGACTTCGGGAAAGCGATGACGTCGCGGATCGAGTCCACGCCGGCCAGCAGGGCCACGACGCGGTCCCAACCGAAGGCCATGCCGCCGTGGGGAGGTGCGCCGTACTTGAATCCCTCGAGGAGGAAGCCGAACTTGGTCTGCGCGTCTTCCTTGTCCAGGCCCATGAGCTCGAAAACACGCTCCTGGACATCGGCCTCGTGGATACGGATGGAGCCGCCGCCGATTTCGTTGCCGTTGCACACGATGTCGTAGGCGTAGGACAGGGCGGATTCCGGGTCCTTGTCAAAGGAGTCCAGGAACTCGGGCTTCGGGGAGGTGAAAGCGTGGTGCAAGGCAGTCCACTGTCCGCCACCCACCGCGACATCGCCGGAGGCGACGGCTGCGGCTGCGGGTTCGAACATCGGAGCGTCCACGATCCAGACGAAAGCCCAGTCCTTGGGGTCGATCAGGCCGGTGCGGTGGCCGATCTCGACGCGGGCAGCGCCCAGCAGGGCGCGGGACGGGGATTTCTCGCCGGCGGCGAAGAAGATGCAGTCGCCGGGCTTTGCGCCCACCGCGTCGGCGAGGCCGGCACGTTCGGTGTCGGTGAGGTTCTTGGCAACGGGGCCCGTGAGCTCGCCGTCTTCCTTGAACAGCACGTAGGCAAGACCCTTGGCGCCACGCTGCTTGGCCCACTCCTGCCAGGCGTCCAGCGCGCGGCGGGCCTGCGAGGCTCCGCCGGGCATGACGACGGCGCCGACGTAGGGCGCCTTGAAGACACCGAAGTTCGTGTCCTTGAAGAACTCCGTCAATTCGGTGAGTTCCAAGCCGAAGCGCAGATCCGGTTTGTCGGAGCCGTACTTGGCCATAGCCTCGTGGTAGGTCATGCGGCGGATCGGCGTCGGAATTTCGACGTCGATCAGCTGCCACAGTGCCTTGACGATGCTTTCGCCGAGCTCAATGACGTCGTCCTGGTCAACGAAGCTGGCTTCGATGTCGAGCTGGGTGAATTCCGGCTGGCGGTCCGCACGGAAGTCTTCGTCGCGGTAGCAACGGGCGATTTGGTAGTACTTTTCGAAACCGCCCACCTGGAGCAGTTGCTTGAAAAGCTGCGGCGACTGCGGAAGCGCGTACCAGGAACCCGGTGCCAGACGCGCCGGAACAACGAAGTCACGGGCGCCTTCCGGCGTCGAGCGCGTCAGTGTGGGAGTTTCGATCTCCACGTAACCCTGCTGGTGAAGCAGTTCGCGGGCCACGCGGTTCGCTTCGGAGCGGAGGCGCAGGTTCCGGGCGGGGCCGGGGCGGCGCAGGTCAAGGTAGCGGTGCTTGAGGCGCGCTTCCTCACCGACCTCCACGTGCTCGTCGATCTGGAACGGCAGGGGATCCGAGGTGTTGAGGATCACCACTTTATCAGCGATGACCTCGATCTCACCCGTGGCGAGGTGCGGGTTCTCGTTGCCCTCGGGACGCTTGCTCACGGTGCCCACGATCTGCAGCACGTATTCATTGCGCAGGCCGTGGAAGACCTCTTCCTCGCGGACAACCACCTGGGCGACACCGGACGCGTCACGCAGATCGACGAAGGCCACGCCACCGTGATCTCGGCGGCGGCCTACCCAGCCTGCCAGGGTGACGGTCTGTCCAATGTGCTCGGAACGCAAGGATCCGAGGTCATGTGTGCGCAGCACAGCATTCCTTTCAACATGATTTTCAGCGGATCATGGCTAAACGATCCCGTTCGAGTTTACCCGCATGGATGAAGCGTGGCCGCCACGAGGCGCCGCCCTCCCCCGGCCGACGCCCGCGGGGTTTTGCCTTTGAAGCGCCGGTTCATACCTAGCGCGTGGTGATGCGGACGTGGAGATCGTCGGGTGAGGGCTCCCAGCTGGCCGGATCCGCATCGACTTGCTCTCCGGTGCGGATGTCCTTCACCTGGTGCTTGCCGTCGTCGTCCGTGAACCAGACGAAAGGAATGCCGCGGCGGTCTGCAAACTTGATCTGCTTGCCGAACTTCTCGGCCTTGGCCGCTACCTCGGTTGCGATCCCCCGCCCGCGCAGCTGGGCCGCGACATCCTGGGCTGCAGACCAGCTGTCGTCGTTGTTCAGGGCCACAAGCACTGCCGTGGGAACCGAGCGCGACGCCGTCGCGAATTCCTGGCTCAGGATGCGGGAGACGAGGCGGGTCACGCCGATCGACAGCCCGACGCCGGGGAACTTGCGGTTGCCCTTGCTGGCGAGGGCGTCGTAGCGGCCGCCGGAGCAGATGGACCCGAGCTGCTCGTGCCCCACCAGCACGGTTTCGACGACGGTACCGGTGTAGTAGTCGAGGCCGCGGGCGATGCTGAGGTCGGCAACAACCTTGCCGGGGGCGCGCTGCACGGCAGCCTCGATGACTTGTTCCAGCTCGCTGAGGCCCTCTTCAAGGAGCTCGTCCGAGACTCCGAGGGCTCGCACCTGCGCCACAAAGGACGTGTCCTCGGTGCGGATGCTGGCGAGCTTCAAGGCAAGTGCTGCCTGCTCATCCGTGGCGCCAAGCTCGTTCCTGAGCAACTCGGCAACTTTCGCTTCGCCGATCTTCTCGAGCTTGTCGATGCTGCGAAGCACGCCGGCAGTGTCCGTGAGGCCGATACCGCGGTAGAAGCCCTCGGCCAACTTGCGGTTGTTGATCCGCAGGCGGAAGTCCGGGATGGGAAGGGCGCTCAGCGCTTCCGCAATGACGAGGGCAATCTCGACGTCATAGCGGAAAGGCAGCTCGCCGTCGCCCACGACATCAATGTCCGCTTGCGTGAACTCGCGGGCGCGGCCTTCCTGCGGACGCTCCCCCCGCCACACCTTCTGGATCTGGTAGCGGCGGAACGGGAAGGCGAGGTAGCCGGCGTTCTCGACGACATAGCGGGCAAACGGCACCGTGAGGTCGAAGTGGAGGGCCAAGGCGTTGGGATCTGCCTTGTCCGACTTTCCGCTCTCGTCTCGGGGGGTGTCCTCGTCTTCCTGCAGGCGGCTGAGGCCGTACACCTCTTTATCGATCTCGCCCTTGCGGAGGAGTTGGCCGACTGTTTCCACAGCGCGGGTTTCAATCGAAGAGAAGCCATGGAGTTCGAACGTCTTCCGCAACGTGTCCAGCACATGCAGTTCCACCAACCGCTCCTGGGGAAGCCACTCGGGGAATCCGGACAGGGAGGCGGTACGTGCCATGGTGGAAATTTCTCCTCAATGATTGCGCGGGCGGGATCTGTCGCCACGAACCAAGGGCCGATTCGGCTCAGGTTAGGCGGGTGTCCAGCCAGTCATGCATAAACTATGTGCGGCAGCCAGTTTATGCTTTCGGCGCCTGCACATCTAATGCGGGCACCAGTTCGGCTTGCCTGCGATGGAAGCTTGTCCAGACAACCAGGAGGACCCTTGTCTACAAGGCCGCGGGACAACCGTGAAGCCAAACGGCGCATCAGGCAGATGGAAGCCAAGCGCGAGCTTCGGCGTGCACAGGGCAAGCGCCGCCGCCGGGACAATGTGATCGCCGTCGGTGTGGCCGCCGCCGCCCTGATTGCCGCCGTCGTGCTCCAACTCACGGTGTTCAACTCGAACCCGAGCGAATCGGAGTTCGCAGCGGCGCAGGCCGGGCTGAGTTCGCCGTCCGCCTCTGCGAACCCATCCGCTTCTGCCGCAGCGACAGGCTCGAATAGTGCCGGCATTCCCAAAGCGGACACCGCCGCGGGTAAGACGTTCACTGGCCAGCTCAACCTCAATGGAGGGGCAGTCGGCGTCGAACTGGATGGCACAACAGCTCCCCAGGCCGCAGCCGTGTTCAAATCCCTGACTGATGCGGGTTATTACAGCGGGCTCAAGTGCCCTCGACTGACCACCGCTGACAACTTCTCGGTGCTGCAGTGCGGAGCCAAGGGGACGGACACCACCGACGACCCCAACTTCCACTGGGGACCACTGGAGAACACCCCCGCCAACAACACCTACCCGGCCGGAACCATCGCTGTCGCCAGGACCGGCAACAACGCCTACGGCAACGGGCACCAATTCTTCATCGTGTACAAGGACACGGTCATTCCCCGGATTCTGCCGGCGGGTACACGATCGTCGGCAAGGTGACGAGTGGCATGGATGTGGTGACGAAGATTGCCCAGGCAGGTATTAATCCGGGTAGCAGCGCCACCGACGGCGCCCCTGTGGCACCTGTCACGATAGACTCGTTTTCTCTGAAGTAACCAGCCCGGGCCACGGTCCACGGCGCATTACCTTAGTAATCCCTCCAAGCGAAAGACTTTTAGCGGTGACAGACAGTCAGAAATCCGACGAAACTGCAGTAGTGGCCAACGACGAAGAAATCCAGGCACCCGTAGCTGAGCAAACCGGCGTCGAGTCAGCCCCGGCAGAGCCCGTAGCTGCCCCGGTAGCCGACACCCCGGAAGAGCCCGTAACTGCCCCGGTAGCCGACACCCCGGAAGAGCCGGCCGCCCCGGAAGAGCCCGCTGCCCCGGAAGAGCCGGCTGTCCCGGTAGCCGACGCGGCAGAGCCCGCTGCCCCGGTAGCCGACGCGGCAGGAACCGAAGCGGCCGAGTCCGCCCCCAAGCCTGCTTCTCCGGCGCCACGTCCGGCCCCCTCGCATGCACCCTCTCCCGCGGCATTTGCTGCCCGGCCGAAGGCAGCGGCCAGTGTGATTCCGGCCGCGCCGGCGGCCCAGCCCACGGCTGTGTCCCTTGCGGAGGCCGCCAAATGGGGGCGAGCGGAGGGTGACGGCCACGTCTTCCTGACCATCGATGGCGAAGAGCAGCCGGTGGGACAGTACCCGGGCGTGAGCACTGACGAGGCGCTGGCATACTTCGCCCGGAAGTACGACGACGTGGTCGCCCAGATCGTTTTGATGGAACACCGCGTGGAGTCCAAGGCCCCGGCCACGGACATGCAGAAGACGGTCGAGCACCTGCGCGAGCAGCTGGCTGAGCGCAACATGGTAGGCGATATCCGCACTGCGGAAGCCCGTCTCGATGCCTTGGCCGGACAGATCTCCGAATTGGAGAAGTCCGAGAAGGCAGCGCACGACGCCGCCCGCTCCGCAGAGCTCGCGGCACGCGAGGCGATCGTGGCCGAAGCCGAATCCATCGCGTCCCAGGACCCGTCCCAGGTCCAGTGGAAGACGTCGAGCGCCCGCATGAACGAACTCTTCGAGAGTTGGAAGACAGCGCAAAAGAACGGCATCCGGCTTGGACGAAGCAACGAGGACGCACTGTGGAAGCGGTTCCGCTCGGCCCGTACCGTCTTCGACCGTCACCGCCGCGCCTACTTCTCGCAGTTGGACAGCACCAACTCGGCCGCCAAGGTCGCCAAGGAACAGCTGATCGTCGAGGCCGAAGCCCTCTCCAGTTCCACGGACTGGGGTTTCGCGGCGGGCGAATACCGCCGGCTCATGGACCAGTGGAAGGCTACGCCCCGCGCGAGCCGCAAGGACGACGACGCCCTCTGGCTCCGGTTCCGTGCCGCGCAGGACGTCTTCTTCAGCAACCGCCAGGCTGCCAACGATGAGATCGACCAGCAGTACACAGCGAACCTTTCCGTCAAGGAAGAGCTCATTGTCGAGGCCCAGGCCCTGCTGCCGATCACGGATCTCAATGCTGCCAAGAAGGCCCTCCAGTCCATCCGTGACCGCTGGGAAGAAGCCGGAAAGGTCCCCCGCGCCGACATGGGCAGGATCGAAGCCGGCCTGCGCAAGGTTGAGGACGCCGTCCACGAAGCCGAAGAGGACAAGTGGCGCCGGAGCAACCCGGAGACCAAGGCCCGCACCAACAGCGCCCTGTCGCAGCTGGAGGCGGCCATCGCCGGTCTGAGGGAAGACCTGGAAAAGGCCGAAAAGGCCGGAGACCAGCGCCGCATCAAGAATGCACGTGAGGCCCTTGAGGCCCGCGAGGCTTGGCTCGACCAGATCCAGCGCTCGGCCGGCGATCTCGCCTAACAGCATGGGCTGACAGTAGTACCTGAGCTGACAGGCTCCGTCCTGGTTATCCACATAACCGGGACGGGGCCTGTTCCCGTTGCGGCGGCCACGCGATGATTGCTGAATGGCCCTAGGATTCCCGCCCCCGCAACAACAGGACTTCCCTGCCCAGGAACTTTACGCGCCTAGCCCGATGTTCACGTGGGCCGAGCTTCAATCGATGGCCGCGGACGGGGTGCTCACCCCGCTTTACGAGAAGAGCTTCATTCCTCCCGGGCTGGATGTCACGCCTAGGCTCCGCGCCCGCGCGGCCGCGCTGGTGGTTCCGGATCGCATTCGCAGGAAGGTCATTGCGGGCCGCATGACAGCGGCCTGGATCTACGGTTGCGCGGATGCCCCTGAGAGGCTTTCGCTCCTGGTGGACACCAAACACCGTATATCGAGCCTGCGTTCGGCCCGGGGCTGCATCCTCCACGAAGTCCGCTTGGGCCAACTGGACGTGGTCAGCATCGGCGGGCTGCTCGTGACCAGTCCCCTGCGGACGGCCGTGGATGTGGCGCTCCACGTCGAAGCCAGCAGAGCCGTGCCGGCGCTGAGAATGCTGCTGTCCCAGGATGAGTTGGGTGTCCGGCTGCGGCTCTTGACCCTCGCGGTGGAGGCGTCCGCAAGGGTGCCCCACAAGAAGGCTGCTTTGCGCAAGCTCGCGGCGCTGGCTTTGACCGCTGACGCGCCGGCTCAAATCGCTGACGCGCCGCAGGCCGAGGTATTCCCACCTGAGGCGGCCGCCTGAGTTGCTACAGCTTAGCTTCTCCTGCGGTTCCCCGTGGTCCTGTAGACATCGAAGACGCCGTCGATCCTGCGCACGGCACTGAGCACGTGGTGCAGGTACTTCGGATCGCCCATTTCGAAAGCGAAGCGGGAGATGGCAACCCGGTCGCTGGATGTGTGCACCGAAGCAGCCAGGATGTTGACGTGGTTTTCCGACAGCACGCGGGTGACGTCCGAGAGCAACGACTTCCGGTCCAGTGCTTCCACCTGGATCTCAACCAGGAAGACGCTGGATTGGGTCGGAGCCCATTCAACCTCGACGATGCGATCGGGCTGGTCACGGAGATCCGAGACATTCGTACAGTCCGTGCGGTGCACCGACACGCCCGAGCCCCGCGTCACGAACCCGAGGATCGGATCGGGCGGTACGGGCGTGCAGCAACGGGCCAGCTTCACCCAGACGTCGCCCACACCGCGCACAATGACGCCGGAGTCCGAGTACCGGGTCTTCTGGAGTTGCGAGGGAATACTGACTTCGTCCAGGTCCTCATCGGGCGTCTCATGGCCGCCAAGGTGCTCCATGAGTTTTTCCATGACGGACTGAGCCGAAGTATGTCCATCGCCCACACCGGCATACAGGCCGGAAATGTCGACGTAGTGGAATTCCTCCGCCACCGTGGACAGGGCGTCATGTGTCATGAGCCGTTGCAGGGGCAGGTTCTGCTTGCGCATGGCCCGGGTCAGCTGGTCCTTGCCGCGTTCGATGGCCTCTTCGCGGCGTTCCTTGCTGAACCACTGCCGGATCTTGTTGCGGGCCCGGGCGCTCTTGACGAAATGCTGCCAGTCCTGGCTTGGTCCTGCGCCCTCGGCCTTGGAGGTGAAGATCTCCACCCAGTCGCCGTGATTGAGCTCGCTGTTAAGCGGAACCAGCTTGCCGTTGACCCGCGCACCGATGGTCCGGTGACCCACCTCGGTGTGCACTGCGTAAGCGAAGTCCACCGGCGTCGATCCTGCGGGAAGGGCCATGACCTCACCCTTGGGGGTGAAGACGAACACCTCCCGGGCGTTGATCTCAAAACGCAGCGAGTCCAGGAATTCGCCCGGATCCGACGTTTCCTGCTGCCAGTCGACCAACGAACGCAGCCAACCCATGTCGCCGTCCTTGGGACTCCCCGGGCCAACGGCGGTCCGGTTGGGCTGATCCTTGTACTTCCAGTGAGCCGCCACACCATACTCGGCCCGGCGGTGCATTTCGTGGGTACGGATCTGGATCTCGACGGGTTTGCCCCCGGGCCCGATGACGGTGGTGTGCAAGGACTGGTACATGTTGAACTTCGGCATGGCGATGTAGTCCTTGAACCGCCCCGGCAGGGGGTTCCAACGCGAATGCAAGGTGCCAAGAGCTGCGTAACAGTCCCGGACGGAGTCCACGAGGACGCGCACGCCCATGAGGTCGTTGATGTCGTCGAAGTCCTTGTCCCGGACGATCATCTTCTGGTAGATCGAGTAGTAATGCTTGGGGCGGCCCGTGATGGTGGCCTTGATGCGGGCGACGCGCAGGTCTTCGGCAATCTGGTTGCGGATGACGCTCAGGCTCTTCTCGCGCTCCGGAGTGCGGTCCCCCACCATCCGGACGATTTCTTCATACACCTTCGGGTACAGAGCGGCGAAGGAGAGATCCTCAAGTTCCCATTTGATGGTGTTCATGCCGAGGCGGTGGGCCAGCGGCGCAAAGATCTCAAGTGTTTCGCGCGCTTTGCGTGCGGATGATTCAGCGGAAACAAAGCGCCACGTACGGGCATTGTGTAGGCGGTCGGCGAGCTTGATCATCAGCACCCGGATGTCCTTGGCCATGGCCACGACCATCTTGCGGACAGTCTCGGACTGTGCAGCCTCACCGAATTGGACCTTGTCCAGCTTGGTGACACCGTCCACGAGCATCGCGACCTCCGGGCCGAAATCGCGCGTCAGGTCAGCGAGGGTGTAGGGAGTGTCCTCCACAGTGTCGTGCAAGAGTGCAGCGGCCAGGGTTGTGCCGGTGAGCCCCAATTCAGCCAGGATCGTGGCCACTGCCACGGGGTGCGTGATGTACGGATCGCCGCTCTTCCGCTTCTGCCCCTGATGGCTGCGCTCGGCCACGGTAAAGGCCCGCTGGATGAGGTCGAGGTCTTCCTTGGGGTTGTTTGCCCTGACTGTCCGCAGGAGCGGTTCGAGGATGGGCGAATAGGTGCTCGTGCCCCGTCCAGTCAATTTCGCCAGCCTCGAGCGCGTCCGCTCGCGCCGTCCGGGGAACGTCGGGCGCACGCCCGGGCTGTCCACGGGCACACCATCAACGGTGCTTCCCGTAGCTGCAGTTGCGGTGCCGGGCACGCGGCTCAGGCCGTCCTCTCCGCCCGCCGGCAGCGCCGACGTCGTACGTTCCTCCACAAAAGCACCTCTCGCGACTGACTTAATTCTCCCAGTCTATTCCCGCTGGTGACCTGTCCAAGAACCGGTACCCAGATGACGGATCCAGGAACGGAAAGGGCCGGTCACCTCTTTTCAGCGGTGACCGGCCCTTCAACGGGAAACCAGGCTAAACGGCGGCGGCTTCCGAGTTCGCGCTGGCGGCTGCCGCGCGTCGGGTTGCCACCTTCTTGGCCTGCTTCTGCAACTCGGGTTCGCTCTGGCGCAGCCAGGCGTAGAGCGGAGCCGCGATGAAGATCGTGGCCGCTGTACCGATCAGGATGCCGACGAACAACGCGAGGGACAGGTCCCGGAGCGTGCCTGCTCCCAACAATCCGGCACCGATGAAAAGAATCGCGGCGACGGGCAATACTGCCACCATCATGGTGTTGATGGAGCGCACCAGGGTCTGGTTGACGGCAAGGTTCACCTCTTCGGCGAAAGTGCGCCGGCTGGAGGTGGTGATGTCCGAGGTGTTTTCACGGATCTTGTCGAAAACCACCACGGTGTCGTAAAGCGAGTAGCTGAGAACCGTCAGGAAGCCGATGATGGCCGACGGTGTCACCTCGAAGTCGCTCAATGAGTAGATACCGGCCGTGCAGAACATCGTGACCAGCATGCCCGCAAGGGCAGAAACCGACATCTTCCAGGTACGGAAGTACAAAGCCATCAAAAGAGCGGCCAGGCCCACGAACACCGCGAGGCCGATCAGTGCCTGCTTGGTGACATCCTGCCCCCAGGTGGGGCCGATGAAGGTCGAGGTGACCTGGTTTTCGGTGACGCCATAGGCCTTTGCGAGATCCGTTTTGATCTTGATGGTCTGGTCATCGCTGAGTTTGTCGGTCTGGATACGCATGGTGCTGCCGGCGACGTTGGCGACGCGCGGAACGGCACCGGGAACGACGTCGTGGACTGCCTTTTCGCCCGGGGCGGACTCGGTGGTCTTCACATTGGACACCGTGAACTCGGAACCGCCCCGGAAGTCGATTCCGAGGTTGTAGCCGCCCTTGACCACCGGCAGGAGGATGGAGATCGCCACTGCCACTGCGGCGATGATGAACCAGATCTTCTTGCTGGATACGAAGTTGTAAGAGCGCTTGCCCGTGTAGAGCTCGTTGCCGAACTTTGCGAAGCTCGTGGTCATTACTTCTCCTCCTTGGTGCCGTTGGAAGAACCAGCCAGCTGAGCTTGCTTCTCGGCAAGCCGACGTTCGGCGATGGTCATACGGCGCTCGGCTTCCGCGGCAGCACCGGTGTTGCGCGCGCGCACGACGGCGGGCTTCTCCGTCGGCGTGCGGAGCCTGCCGGCACCGCGGTACAGCGGCACGGCGCCCAGGCGCTCAGGGTCGAGGCCGGAGAAGCGGTGCCCTTCCCCGAAGAACTTGGTCCGGGACAGCACCTGGAGCGTGGGGTGCGTGAACATGAACACCACCAGGAGGTCCGCCAGCGCGGTGAGGCCAAGGGTGAAGGCGAAGCCGCGGACGTTTCCAACAGCGACGAAGTACAACACCAGGGCAGCGAGCAAGTTGACGGCCTTGGACGCAAGCACGGTGCGCTTGGCGCGCTTCCAACCATTTGCGACAGCGGACACGAGGCCCTTGCCTTCACGAAGTTCGTCACGGATGCGCTCGAAGTACACGATGAAGGAGTCGGCTGTCTGGCCAATGGCGACGATGAGACCAGCCACACCGGCCAGGGACAGCCGGTAGTTTTCAGTCCAGCCAAGGATCGCGATGGCGAGGTACGTGAGTCCGCCGGCCACCACGAGGGAGAGGATCGTGACGAAGCCCAAGGCCCGGTACTGGAAGAGCGAATAGACCACCACGAGCAGGAGCCCGATCACACCGGCCAGCAGGCCAAGACGCAGCTGCTCGCCACCGAGGGTGGCGGAAATCTGTTCCTCGGACTGGATATCGAAGCTGATGGGCAAAGCGCCGTAGCGGAGCTGGTCCGACAAGGCCTGTGCGGAGGCTTGCGTGAAGTTGCCGGTGATCTGCGGCTTGCCGTCGGTGATGACGGCGAGGGCACGAGGCGCGGAAATGACCTGGTCATCCAGGACGATGGCGAACTGGGCTTTGGGGTCGTTGCCGCCCTGTGCCTGCGATGCCACGTAGAACTGGTTGAGCCTCTGGGTAACGTCCTTGAAGGTCTTGGTGGCGTTGGAATCGAACGTGATAGTGACGCCCCACGCATTGGTGACCGAGCCCTGTGCGCCCTGGACGGGATCGAAGGAGGACGAAACGATGTCCTGGCCCTTCACCTCGACCGGGCCAAGGATGTATTTAACGGCAGGAGTCTTGGCAGTTGCGGGCTCGCAGGTCACCAGCGGCTTGGCGGGATCTGAGCGCGGCTGCTTGTCCTGGGCCGGATTGACGCAGTCCAGGGCTTCGAAGGCCTTGTAGACGTCCGCTGTCACCCAGTTGCTGTCGCTGGCGTTGGCCGGCGCGGCCGTGGGCTTGGGCAGGCTCGCGTCCGGCGTCCGTGATGCGACCGGAACGGCCGCAGGGTCTCCGGTGGTGATCACCGGACGGAAGTTCATGTCGGCAGATGCCTGGATCAGTGCACGGGTTTCCGAACTTGGCGTCCCGGGAAGGCTTACCACGACGTTACGGCCGGACTGCGTGGTGATTTCCGCTTCGGCAACGCCGGAGCTGTCAACGCGTTGACGGATAATCGCGACGGCCTGGTTCAACTGTTCTTCGTTGATGCCGGTAGATCCTTCGACCTTGGGCGCGAGAATCATTTGCGTGCCGCCCTCGAGGTCAAGCGCGAGCTTTGGGGCCCAGCTGGCGTGACCAGTGAGAACACCGCCACCGAGGACTGCTGTCAGTACAGCGAATATTGCGACAAGCCAGATCAGCACCCTGCGGGCTGCATTTTTGTGGCCGGTTCGTGCCATGTTCGATCTTCCTGTTGATGACGGAACAGCCGCCGACGTGCACTGGTGAGCGCAGGCCGGCGGCGATTCATTGCCGTAGAACTATTCCCGCTTGTAGAGCGGGTACGGGCTAGCTGTCCTTCTTGCCCTCATCATTGAGGCGCTTGAGGCTTTCCTCCGGGGTCTCCGTGGATGCCGACGCGTCGGTGTCAGCGGCCGTCAGCGACGACGCGTCATCCGGAACGTCAACTGAGGCCTCCTCGACGGGCTCAACAATCTTGGTAACGGCCTGGCGGTGCACCGTGGCGAGGTTGCCCGGAGACAGTTCAAGGACAACTTTGTTCTCAGCGTCGTCCATCGAGACGATCCGGCCGAACAAACCAAAACTGGTCATGACGTCAACGCCGGGAGCGAACTGGGACTGCAGCTTGGCCTGCGTTTGCTGCGTCTTTTTGTTGCGGCGGAACATCATGAAGATGAAAACGCCAAGCATGGCAAACAGCAGGATTGTCATTGGATCCACAGGGAAGTTCCGTTCTTTACTTACGTTTTTGGTTTCACGGCTATGTCTGCCCGGTGGATCCGGCGGCCGTGGAGCTTTCCCCCACTTGGCCGCACAATGCTCCGACGGGCGGGCACAGAACCAAGGACTCGAACGTGCCGAGTGTCATACCAGTCTAGAGGCTAAAGCTGAATAGATCGTGCTAACGGCCGGTATCGATGATTTCGGCCTCATTTTCGCTGTCCTCGAACAACGCCAGCGGGTCCTGCCCGAACACTCCTGCCGGCACCGCATACCCAAGGTGTGTCCATGCGGACGCCATGGCAATCCTGCCCCGCGGCGTCCGCCCCAAAAGGCCTTCGCGCACGAGGTACGGCTCGGCGACCGTTTCGACGGTCTCCGGCTCCTCCCCGACGGCGATCGCGAGGGTGGAGAGCCCCACGGGACCACCGTTGAACTTGAGGATCAAGGCCTCCAGTACGGCACGGTCCAAGCGGTCCAAGCCGCGCTGGTCCACTTCATACATGTCCAACGCGGCGGAGGCGGCACGGGCATCGATCTGCTCGATGCCGTGGACCAAAGCCCAGTCCCGGACACGGCGCAGCAGCCGGTTGGCGATACGCGGAGTTCCACGCGAACGGCCCGCGATCTCGCTGAACCCGGCCGAGTTGACCTTAAGATCAAGCAATCCGGCCGAGCGACGCAGAACCAATTCAAGCTCCGCCACGGAATAGAACTCCAAGTGCCCGGTAAAACCAAAACGGTCACGCAGCGGACCAGGCAGCAGGCCAGCCCGTGTGGTGGCGCCAACGAGGGTGAACGGCGGCAGCTCAAGCGGAATAGCAGTGGCGCCCGCACCCTTGCCCACCACGATGTCCACCCGGAAATCTTCCATGGCCATGTACAGCATTTCCTCTGCAGGCCGGGACATCCGGTGGATTTCGTCGAGGAACAGGACCTCGCCCTCAGAGAGCGAGGAGAGGATGGCAGCGAGATCTCCCGCGTGCTGGATGGCGGGCCCGCTGCTGATGCGCAAGGGAGCGTTCATCTCGGCAGCGATGATCATGGAGAGCGTGGTCTTGCCCAACCCCGGGGGGCCCGAAAGCAGGACGTGGTCCGCGCTGCGGCCGCGCATCCTCGAGGCCTCCAGTACGAGCGAGAGCTGCTTTCGGACGCGGTGCTGGCCTACGAAGTCGTGCAGGTTCTTCGGGCGCAGTGCGGCCTCGATGATGCGCTCTTCGGGTTCCTCTCCCCCGGTCACGAGGGACTGCTCAGCCACGGCTGCCTACCCGGTTTCCAGCGCGGGCGCCGTCCTGCCCAAGCCAGCGAAGGGTTGCACGCAGGATCGGGGCGACGTTGCCGGCGTCGGCAAGTTCCGGGGAATCGGCCATTGCCTTGTCGATACTGCCGGCGGCGTCCTTCTCCGACCAGCCGAGGCTCGTCATTGCAGCGACCACCTGCGGTTTCCAGACCGACTCGGCCGCGACGGCGGGGACGGCCCCCGGCGCGGTGCCGTGGGGAACGAGTTTGCCCGCAAGCTCCAAGACGATCCTGCCGGCCACCTTCGGCCCGATGCCGGGGACCTTGGTGAATGACTTGGCATCACCGGAATGGGCGGCGACCCGGATCGCTTCGGGTTCATGGACCGCCAGGACCGCGAGGGCCAGCCGCGGCCCCACTCCGCTCACACTGAGCAGGACATCGAAAACTTCCCGTTCGTCGTCGTTCGAGAAACCAAAGAGCGTCAGGGAGTCCTCTCGGACGATCAACGAAGTGAACAGCTTCGCTTCCTCGCCGACTTGCAGGTGGCTGAGGGTTTGGGGCGTGGCGTAGACGCTCATTCCGGCACCGTTGAGATCGATGACGGCCGTGGAGAGACTGACGTGTGCCACGGTTCCGCGGAGAAAACTGATCAAGACCCGGCTCCTGAAGTACTGCCCCGTGCATGCTGCGCCGCGGGCTATCCGAACATATCTACGAATACCCTAGCAAGGGCCACCGACATTTACCGGGCGCGGCGCGCTTTCGCTTCGGCTTCAGCCCACGCTCGCTGGGCCGGCGTCAACGCGGTGCTCCCTGGCCCTGTGGTGGCAACGGCGGCACCGCTGCCGGCCCGCCACGCATGCGTGACGGCGAGGGCCAACGCGTCCGCGGCGTCGGCCGGGCGCGGCGGGGCGTCCAGGCGCAGGATCTTGGTGATGAGTTTTGTCACCGCTTCTTTGTTGGAGGTGCCGCTTCCCGTGACGGCAGCTTTGACCTCCGACGGCGTGTGGAGCGCCACCGGGATGCCGCGCCGCGCAGCGGCCGCGATGACCACGCCGGACGCCTGTGCGACGCCCATGACCGTGCTGACGTTCAACTGGGAGAACACCCGTTCGACCGCAAGAACATCGGGTTTGTACAGGTCCAGCCATTCATCGATGGCCTTGGCGATGACCAGCAAGCGCTGGTCCAATGATTGTTCCGGGGAGGTTCCCACGACGCAGACGGCCACCATCGTGGCGCGGCGGTTCCGTTCGACGTCGACCACTCCGATGCCGCAACGGGTGAGGCCCGGATCGACTCCCAATACGCGAAGAGTCAAGTCCGGGCCTCCCTGTTTGTTATGAAGCTGTGTTGCAAGTGGGCGCTACTCGGCTTCGAGCGCAGCCTGGACTTCCTCGCTCATGTCCGCGTTGGTGTACACGTTCTGGACGTCGTCGAGATCCTCAAGGGCGTCGACGAGCTTCATGAACTTCTTGGCTCCGTCGAGGTCCAGCGGCACCTGCATGGACGGGACGAATTCAGCTTCGTCCGTCTCGTATTCGATGCCGGCTTCCTTGAGGGCTTCGCGGATTGCCTGGAGATCGGTGGGCTCGGAGTGGATTTCCCAGTTCTCGCCGTTGTCCTTGACTTCCTCGGCGCCGGCGTCGAGCACGGCCATCAGGATGTCGTCTTCGCTGAGCCCGTTCTTGGGCAGGTTGACGACGCCCTTGCGGGTGAAGAGGTAGCTCACCGAGCCGGGGTCGGCAATGGTGCCGCCGTTGCGGGAGATAGCCAGCCGGACCTCGGAGGCAGCACGGTTCTTGTTGTCCGTGAGGCACTCGATCAGAAGGGCGGAACCCTGCGGGCCGCGGGCTTCGTACATGATCTCCGTGTAGTCGACCACTTCGCCGGTCAGGCCGGCTCCGCGCTTGATGGCGCGGTCGATGTTGTCAGCGGGGACCGATGTCTTCTTGGCTTTGGTGACAGCCAGTTCCAGGCTGGGGTTGCCGGCAAGGTCCGGTCCGCCCATGCGGGCCGCGACTTCGATGTTCTTGATCAGTTTGGCGAACGACTTGGCCCGGCGGCTATCGAGGATGGCCTTCTTGTGCTTGGTCGTCGCCCATTTGGAGTGGCCTGACATGCTTTAAACTTCCCCTCTGATCATTCGAATAAACAATTCATGCACGCGCTTCTCCCCAGTCACTTCCGGGTGGAAGGAGGTGGCCAGCAACCGACCTGAGCGCACTGCAACAATTCTAGCCAACCCGTGCAAAGTGTCCGTGTGGGCGGCTTTTCCCGGTTCCACCTGGGCAAGGATTTCGACGCCGGGACCGACGCGTTCCACCCACGGTCCGCGGATGAAGACGGCGTGGACGGGGTCGACGCCGGTCTCGCCTGCGCTGAACTCGAGGCCTTTGAAGTCAAGGTCGGTTTCGAAAGACTCGCGCTGCCGCCCGAAGGCGTTGCGACGGACCGTGATGTCCAATCCACCGAAAGTCTGCTGCGGATTCCCGGCGAGGTCCGTGGCGGGATCGGCGATGTCATCGGCCAGCAGGATCATGCCGGCGCAGGATCCATAGACCGGCAGGCCGGACGCGATCTGCTTGCGGATGGGATCGGCGAGTTCAAAGATGCGCGCCAGCTTGTCGATAGTGGTCGACTCGCCGCCGGGGATAATGAGGCCGTCAATGTCGTCGAGTTCCGCCGGGCGCCGGATGCCGACGCCGGTGGCACCGGCCGCTTCGACGGCGTGGATGTGCTCACGAAAATCGCCTTGTAGTGCGAGGACGCCGATGCGCAGGCCCGAGCCCACGCTTGATGACGCCTCGGAAGGGGGATTGGTCATTCGACCATCATAATGCGCTGCCACTGCTGGCTCGCTCCGGCAACCCCAGGGCTGGCCTTCGGCACGTGGTTTATGCACCAACTGGGATATATTACAGAGCATGTTTTCGTTCACCGTTCCACTTGGCAAGCTGGTCCGTGCTGTGTCCCGGCTGCGTGGCGGTGGTTCGGCTTTGCCCGGCCTCGTGGTCGAGAAGATCGACCCCGGCTTCATGCAGAGGACGTTGTCCTCGCTCCCCCACGGCGTGGCGGTGGTGAGCGGAACCAATGGCAAGACGACCACCACCAAAATGGTGGTGGAGCTCTTGGAGAGCCAGGGCCTGAAGGTCTTCACCAACCGGACGGGCAGCAACTTCACCCGTGGCGTCGCAGCTGCGCTCCTGGGTGAGGTGGACTGGCGCGGCAGGCTGGGCGCCGACGTCGCGGTATTGGAACTCGATGAAGCTCATGCCGTGCATTTCGTGAACAAGGTGCCGCCGCGCTACTGCCTTCTCCTGAACGTCCTGCGCGACCAACTGGACCGTTTCGGCGAAATCGACGCCACCGCGATGCTCCTTCAGCGCATCGCCGAGCGCACCACCGGCACCGTAGTCCTGAACCGCGAGGACCCCCGGGTCGCCCGTATTGCCGGAGCCGTCAGCGGCCCCGAGGTGCTCTACTTCGGATTGGACGAATCGCTCCGGAGCACCTTCCCGAACGACGACGACATGCGGACCACGGCTCCGGGAACCAGCCCCCGGGGTGACGTTCCCGCCTCCCCGGCGGCCGACGTCGTACTCCGCCGGGTCGGTACCGATGACGCCGACTTCGAGTTCGACGGAACCCGCGTGTCGACGCACATGAAACTCCGAGGTGTCTACAACATCTTCAATGCCGCGGCCGCATTGGTGCTGGCCAGGAGCATCACCGGGGCAAGCGGAAGGCCCGGCGATGCGGCCAAGCTGGTCAAGGCGCTCTCCGAGGTGGCTCCGGCCTTTGGCCGCGGGGAGAGCCTGACGGTGGATGGCCAGCCCCTTGAGTTGGTCCTGGTGAAGAACCCGAGTGGTTTCCGCCTGGGCCTGAAGTCATTCCCGGCGAAGGGCTACGCGTCCATGATCGCCATCAACGACAACTATGCCGACGGCCGTGACATGTCGTGGCTCTGGGATGTTGAATTCGAATCCCTGCGCGAGGACGGTGTCGAGGTCCTGACCGGCGTCCGTGCATACGACATGGCCCTGCGCCTCCAGTACGACGAGGTCCGTTTCGGTTCAGTGGACACAGACATCCCTGCAGCCCTGGCTGAATTCATCCGGGGGTCGGCGGGCAAGCCGAAACGTGTCTTCTGCACGTACACCGCGATGTTGGCCATCCGGCGCGAACTCTCCAAAATCACCACAGTAGAGGTGGTCTCATGACCCCGGCCGAAGACACCGCCCTCCACGCCAGCAAGGGCACCATCCGGGTCCTCCAGCTGTATCCCCGTGACATGAACATTTACGGCGACTGGGGCAACGCACTCGTCCTGCGGCAGCGCTTGCTCTGGCACGGTTACACGCCTGAGCTCCTTGAATACAACGTGGGCGACGACTTCCCCGAAGATGTCGATCTCATTGTGGGCGGCGGCGGCCAGGACAGTGGCCAGGCAGTCATCCAGGACGATCTCCAGGCACGAGGCGGGCAACTCCGCGAGATGGCAGAGGACGGAACGCCCATGTTGGTTATTTGCGGTCTCTACCAGCTTTTCGGAAAGTTCTTCAAGACAAAGGCCGGCCCCGTCATCCCCGGCATCGGCATCCTGGATGTCGAGACCGTCGGCACCGATGAACGCCTCATCGGAAACGTCACGCTCACCTCGCCCGAGTTCGGCGAAATCATGGGCTACGAAAACCACAGCGGACAGACGGCCCTGGGTCCCGGCGTCGAGCCCCTCGGCACCGTGTCCAAGGGTGCCGGCAACAACAGCAAAGACAACCATGAAGGCGCCAGGCACCGGAATGTTGTTGCCAGCTACCTGCACGGTTCCTTGTTGCCCAAGAATCCTGCGATCGCCGATTTCCTGATCCGGACCGCAGTCGAACGCAAGTACGGCACTTTCGTCCCCGGAACGCCCGACGACGGCTTCGCCCGCCTCGCGCGCGAACATGCGGCGCGGCGGCCGCGCTAACACGAGGAAAACCGTTGTGGGCGGGGGCCTTGCATGAAAGGGTTGCTTCATGACGAACCCACTCTTGGAGCCGAGTACCCTTCCCTTCGGATTGCCGCCCTTCGCCGCTATCCGGGACAGCCACTACGCCGAAGCTGTGGATGCCGGCCTCGCTGAGCACCTGGCCGAAATCCAGTCCATCGTGGACAATCCGGAGCCCGCATCCTTCGAAAACACGGCAGTTGCGATGGAACGCTCCGGCCGCCTGCTGGAGCGGGCAGCGGCATCCTTCTTCACGCTGGTTTCTGCCGATGCCTCGGAGGCCATCCGCGAACTCGAAACCGAGCTGTCTCCGCGTTTCGCGAGCCATCAGGACGCGGTCTACCTCAACCGCGGACTGTACGAGCGATTTGCAGCCATAGACACCTCGGGACTTGATGACGAGTCCATCCGGCTGGTGCAGGAGTACCTGAGGGAATTCCGCCAGTCGGGGATCCAGCTTGATCCAGATGACCAGGAAAAGCTCAAGTGGCTCAATGCGGAGCTCTCCCGTTTGGGAACGGAGTACGGACAACGCGTCAAGGAAGCCATGAAGGCCGCAGCCCTTGTGGTGGATGACGCCACGGAACTTGCCGGCCTGCCAGCGGACGATATCGCCAGCGCCGCCGAGGCAGCTCGCACGGCCGGGCACGAGGGGAAGTACCTCCTGACCCTCATACAGCCGAGCAACCAGCCTGCTTTGGCTTCTTTGCAGAACCGCGAGCTCCGGCGCCGCCTCTATGAGGCGTCCATTGCGCGGGGCAGTGACGGCGGCAGCCTGGACGTCCTGGAATTGGCGAAGGCGATGGTGCGTTTGAGGGCCGAGAAGGCGAGCCTTCTCGGGTTCGGCAACTACGCTGAACTGGTCATGGACCGCCAGACCGCACCCGATTTCGCGGCCGTGCAGGCGATGCTCAACCGCCTCGCTCCTGCCGCCATCCGAAACGCCGACGCCGAAGCGGCAGCCTTGGCGGAGAGCGCAGGGCACCCGCTGGAAGCCTGGGATTGGGCGTACTACTCCTCGAAGGTCCGGCGGGAGCGCTACGAGGTGGACGAACAGTTGCTTCGGCCCTACTTCGAACTGGATCGGGTACTGGTGGACGGCGTGTTCTTCGCAGCCACGAGCCTCTTCGGTATTACTTTCCACGAGCGCAAAGACCTTGAGGGATACCACCCCGACGTCCGCGTCTGGGAAGTGAGGAACGAGGACGGCTCTGAGCTTGGGCTTTTCCTGGGCGACTACTACTCGCGGGACTCCAAGCGCGGTGGCGCCTGGATGGACTCGCTCGTCGAACAATCAGCACTGCTGGGTACCAAGCCAGTGGTGATCAACAACCTGAACATCTCCAAACCGCCGGCTGGAGAAGCGACGCTTCTCACCCTGGACGAAGTACGGACCACTTTCCACGAGTTCGGCCATGCCTTGCACGGGCTCTTCTCCAACGTCACGTATCCGCGGTTTTCCGGAACCTCGGTGCCCCGGGACTTCGTGGAGTATCCGTCACAGGTCAACGAGATGTGGATCATGTGGCCCGAGATTATCGGCAACTACGCCCGCCACCACGCCACCGGCGAACCGCTCCCCCGGGACACTATTGAACGTCTCAACGAGTCCAAGCTCTGGGGCGAAGGTTTCGCGACCACGGAGTACCTCGGTGCCGCCCTTTTGGATCTGGCCTGGCACGTGTTGGAAGTAGACGGCGTTCCAGACGATGCGCAGGCTTTCGAGGCCAAGGCATTGGCTGCGGCCGGCGTGGCGCACTCCCTCATACCGCCCCGGTACCGCACGGGATATTTCCAGCACATCTTTGCCGGGGATTTCTACGCAGCCGGGTACTACTCCTACATCTGGAGTGAAGTGCTTGACGCGGAAACGGTGGACTGGTTCACGGAAAACGGCGGGCTGCTGCGCCGGAACGGCGAACGATTCCGCTCGGAACTGCTCTCCCGTGGCAATAGCCGGGATCCGTTGGAATCGTTCCGCACCCTCCGGGGCCGCGAGGCCTCCCTCGAGCCCCTCCTGAAGCGCCGCGGTTTGGAGTAACTGGGCCAGCCCAACTGACTCGCAATTGTTGTCGTTTTGGGCCCTCATAACGACATCAACTGCTAGCTACTTGGGTTAACGCACGACGGCGACCGGTCACCGAAAAGGTGACCGGCCGCCGTCGTACTTAGCGGCAGCGCCAACCGAGCGCGCCGGCTTAGCTAAGACTTACCAGCCGCGCTCGGCAAGGCGGTGGGGTTCGGGGATTTCCTCGACGTTGATGCCGACCATGGCTTCGCCCAGGCCGCGGGAGACCTTGGCGATGACGTCGGGGTCATCGAAGAAGGTGGTGGCCTTCACGACGGCGGCGGCACGCTGGGCCGGGTTGCCGGACTTGAAGATGCCCGAACCGACGAACACGCCGTCCGCACCGAGCTGCATCATCATGGCAGCGTCGGCCGGGGTGGCGATGCCGCCGGCCGTGAATAGCACGACGGGGAGCTTGCCGGTCGCGGCAACTTCCTTGACGAGCTCGTACGGGGCCTGCAGTTCCTTGGCCGCGACGTAGAGCTCGTCCTCGGGCAGCGTGGAGAGCCGGAGGATCTCGGCGCGGATCTGGCGCATGTGGGTGGTGGCGTTGGAGACGTCGCCGGTGCCGGCCTCGCCCTTGGAGCGGATCATGGCCGCGCCCTCGTTGATGCGGCGCAGCGCCTCACCAAGGTTCGTAGCACCGCAGACGAAGGGAACCGTGAAGTTCCACTTGTCGATGTGGTGGGTGTAGTCGGCCGGGGTCAGGACCTCAGACTCGTCGATGTAGTCCACGCCCAGGGACTGCAGGACCTGGGCCTCGACGAAGTGGCCGATGCGGGCCTTGGCCATGACGGGGATGGACACGGCGGCGATGATCGCATCGATCATGTCCGGGTCCGACATGCGGGACACGCCACCCTGGGCGCGGATGTCGGCGGGAACGCGCTCGAGCGCCATGACGGCCACGGCACCGGCATCTTCGGCGATGCGGGCCTGCTCGACGTTGACGACGTCCATGATGACGCCGCCCTTGAGCATCTCGGCCATGCCGCGCTTGACGCGGTTGCTGCCCGTAACGCTGGCTGCGGACGAACCGGCTTCGTTGCTTACATCAGGTGTAGACACAAAAACCCCTATGGGTAGATAGAAGACCTTGGCCGGGGCGCAGGCGGACAGGGGCCACACACAGCGCACACCGGATTTCCAGGTCACATTGACCAAGTAACTTCAATACTAGTCCCCTGCGCTGTGCCCGTCGTACTTGATTACCAGCCTCGGCCACGCAGTTCCGGCGGCACCGCGCACCGGGTCGCGCCGGTATCCTTCGGGAACAGATCGCAAGCTAGCTGGGCTATAAATGTCAGACCCCCGTGTCAGGGTTTATTCATGGAAGGCATCGGTCAACTCGTGGCACCTCGGGCAGCCCCGCCCGAGGTCGGGCTCGCGTCGTTGGGACGTCTGTCCCGCCGCCTGAAGCCCGTTCCTGCCCGGCATGCCGGGCAGCAAAACCGGGCCGCCGTGCCGTCGCGGGCCGCGCTGTCGCCCGCACCTGACCTTGATCGGGCCGTGGCGGCGATGGAAGCGCTGCGCTCAACAGCTGTCGCCGACGCCGGCGTGTTTGCTTTCCCCGATGCCGCGGATTTCGCCGGCAAGGTCGAGGAGATCTCGCGGACGGTGGAGTTCTTGCAGCTCGTGGCCGCCGGGGCCGTGGAGCGGACCCGGCGCGAAGCCCAGGCGGCACGGCAGGCATCCCCGGCGGCGGGGTGGCGGACCGGCTGGACCGAGCCCACCGCAGCCGCACCGGTCGCGGGAACTGAAGCCGATACCGCAGCAGCCGCGGCCGGCCCGGAAGGCTCTGCCGCCGGCCTCACGGCAGCAGCCGAAGCGCTCGACGACGGGTACCGGAACGCCGCCGAATTCCTGCGCGCCAGGCTGCGGATCAGCATCGGCGAAGCGAGGCGCCGGCTCGCACTGGCCTCCGGGGTGCTCCCGCAGACCGGGATCGCCGGGCAGGACGTTCCCGCACGGCACGGGGTCCTCGCCGCGGCCCTGTCCTCGGCAGCCCTGCCCTCCCGCTCGGCCACGGTGATCAGCACGGCCCTGGACCAGGTACGGCACCTCGCCGACGCGGAAACCGCCCACCAGATGGAACACTCACTCACCAACACTGCGGTGCAGAGCGATCCCGATTTCGTCTCCCGGATGGCCAAACGCTGGGTCGATGCCATCGACCAGGACGGATCCGAACCCGGCGAGGAAGAACTGCGCCACCGCCAGGGAGCGTTCATCCGCAAACCCCGCCGCGGCCTGCATCATCTGGAAATCTTCGCCACCGCGGACCAATTCGAAACCCTCGCCACCGTCATGAACACCGCCGCCAACCCGCGCCTCCAGCCCAACGCCGCCGGCACCGGCACCGGCACCGACTTGGACCCACGCTCCCGGGCGCAGAAACTGCTCGACGGGCTCATCGGCGCCTGCGCAGTGGCCCTGTCCACCGGCGAGCTGCCCGCGAACGGTGGCCTCCGGCCGCAGGTGATGGTGACCATCGATTACCGCGACCTCCTGGAGCGCCTCGAACACCTCGACAGCGAAACGCCCGCCGGCGCCCGCCTCAGCAGCGGCGCCTCCACGTTCCAGGGCCCGCTCCACCCCTCGGTCATCCGCAAGATCGCCTGCGACGCGGACATCATCCCCGTCCTGCTCGGCAGCGACAGCCGCGTGCTGGACATCGGCCGCACCACCCGGGTCTTCCCGCCCCACATCCGCAAAGCCATCATCGCCCGCGACCAAGGCTGCGCCTTCCCCGACTGCACCATCCCCGCACCCCGGTGCGAAGCCCACCACATCACCTACTGGTCCAACGGCGGCACCACCGGAACCGACAACGGCACCCTCTTATGTAGCTTATGCCGATGTCGGCATAAGCTGCATTATGCCGATGTCGGCATAAGCTGCATTATGCCGATGTCCGGATTATGCCGACGTTTGCTGTTGTGGCCTGATTTGGCGGGCTTGTCTGGGATTCTTATCGGCATAATCAGAGGGCTTCGAGGAACGCGAGGAGCTTGTCGCCGGGAGCGTAGCGGCCCGGCGGCGTGTTCGTTGGGCGGATCCTTTCGAGGGCTTTCTCTTTCAGCGCGAGGTCGGCGTGGACGTAAATCTGTGTTGTCTCGGCGCTTTCATGTCCGAGCCAGAGCGCGATCACTGAGGTCTCGATACCGGCATGCAGCATCCTCATGGCAGTGGAGTGGCGCAGCACGTGGGGCGTGATGTTCTTTCCGCTCAATGATGGCTCGGTATTCGCTGCGGTGACGGCATGGAGGCTCACTCGCTGGGCAACTGCGTCGGTGCTCATCCGGGCTCCGGTGCGGGTGGGGAACACGGGGTCGTGTTCGGAGGGTCTCTGCTCCAGTCGCAAGGTCGTGAGCGTTTTCACGTTCTCCGGGCTGAGCGGGGTTGCTCGGTTCTTTCGCCCCTTGCCCTGGCAGATGACGTGCGCTCCGGGACCGAGGTGGATGTGTTCCCAGGTCAGTCCGGTCAGCTCTGTGACGCGTAGCCCGGTCGTGATCGCGGTAAGGATAAGAGCGTGATCGCGTCGCCCGGTGCGGGTAGCCCGGTCGGGTGCGGCCAGTAGTGCTTTGATCTGGTCCTCGGTGAGCCAGTCGATATCGCTGCGATCAACTCGTTTTTGCGGGATGGCTAGGACCCGGGCGATCAGCTCGGCGTGCTCTGGGTGCTGGTAGGCGGCGTAGGCGAAGAAGGAGCGGACGGCGGCCAGTCTCGCGTTCCGGGTCCGGGTGCTGTTGCCGCGTTCGTGCTCGAGATGTTTGATGAAGCTGGTGATCCGGGCGCTGTGAAGCATCGTCAGCTCGATTTTGTCCGGGCTGATCGCGGTGGATTCGTGGACGTGGGCCAGCAGCAGCCGCCAGGTGTCGCGGTAAGCGGCGATGGTGTGGGTGCTGGCGCCGAGAGCGCGCATCAGGTGCTCGGCGAAGTACTTCTCCAGCGTCGGCGCGAGCAAAGTCATGATTGCTCCTCCGCCTGAAGCGGGCCCAAGCGTCGTCCGGCCTCGGCGAGAAGCTCGGGGACCGCTTCCAGATACCAGTAAGTGCTTCCCGGGCTCGCATGCCCCAGATAGGTGGAGAGCACGGGAAGTACCTCGGCCGGGACGGCTCCGTCCCGGTAGGCGCCGATCATCGTGGTGACGGCGAAGCTATGCCGCAGATCATGGATCCTCGGCCGGCACTGCTGCGATTTCGGCGTGATGCCGGCCCGGGCGACAAGACGATGGAAAACCCTGTGCACATTCTTGTAAATCAGCCGCGTTCCCGCGCTGGATACCAGCAACGCCTCCGTGGAGACCGGCCCGAGCAGCCGGTGACGGGTGAGCGCATAATCGGCGAGCACCTCCAGGACGCTGGAGTGCAACGGGACCAGCCGGGACTTGCCGAACTTCGTGTCGGCAACGCTCAACACGCCTGCGTCCAGGTCCGAACGATTTGCGTTGATCGCCTCGCTCACCCGCATCCCGGTGCAGGCCAACAGGCCGATCAGCGTGCGGTAAGTGGCCGCGACCATCGGGGAGCGCAACAGCCGGGCCTGTTCCAGCAGCGCCAGGACCTGCTCATCCGAGTAGATGAACGGGACGGCCCGCGGCGAGCGAGCGGGCAGAAGCTGCCGCGGCGGGACCTCGATACTCGAATCGAAGGCGTGCGCCCAGCGAGCGAAGGAACGCGCCACGGAGAGCCTGGCGCCGTGATAGCTGGCAGCGCCGCCCGGAGTTCTCGCCCAGCCAAGAATATTCTCCGTCGTCACCGTTTCCTGGCCGCTTCGCTCGAGGTATCGGAGGTATTCGGTGAGGTAACGCTCGTGGGTCGCGAGCTTGAAACCCAGTCCGCGGCGCAGCCGCAGGTAATCCCCCACCAGCGACTCAAGCGCGCTCATCGGAGCTCACCGCCCGCCTGACCTGCTCCGAGACCCGGCCAGGGCCGGGCCAGACCGGCCAACCGGGTGAGGTCGACCTTCGCGTAGATCGTCGTCGAGGCCAGATGGCGATGCCGCAGCAGCTGGGCCACCTCTTCCAAGGACGCGCCGGCATTGATCGTCGCCGTCCCGGCAGCATGCCGCAACCGGTGAGCACCCACCGGCCCGAGTCCGGCCCGTGCGCCGGCGCACCGGACCACGGCTTTGACGGCTGCGCTGGAGAGCCGACGATACGGAGCCGAGGACGTGAAGAACAACGCCCTGCCCGTCGCGGCAGGATGACGTTCGACCGACAGATGCGCAGCTAACCCCGCACCAACATCGGCGGCCAGCGGCAGCAGATCGCTCTGCCCGCCCTTACCGGGAACTCGCAGCGTTCCCGCCCGCCAATCGACATCGTCCAGGCTCAACGCAGCGACCTCCCCGGCCCGCAACCCGAGCCGGGCAAGTACAAGCACGATCGCGAGATCACGCTTTCCCGTGCGGGATGCCGGATCGACCGCGGCGATCAACGCCTTCACCCGCTCGGGAGTCAGACCTCGTGGCAGGCCGGAATCCCGATACCCCGCCCGGGCCGGCACCACCTGATCCAGCCGATCGCCGATGTGGCCGGCGGCGAACAGGAAACGCAGCAGCGACCGCAGCGCCGTCACTGTCAGCTTCGCCGACCCCACGGGCATTCCCGGAATCTGCGACATGACGAACCCGCTCACCGCCCGAGCATCCAGACCCTCCAGATCCAGCGCCTGGCCGCCTAACCGCGACAGCAGAAACGGACGCGCCAACTCTCGGTAGTACCGGATCGTCGATGTCCTCAGACCACGATCGTCGGCCAGGAACCGGCCCCACCGCTCCAGAACAAGATCCACCGGACCCGGCTCCGGCACGGTCTCGGGTTCCTCCCCTGGAATCACCTCGATCGATCGCAGATACGCGACCAGAGGTGCCAGGCTCCCCGCCGAGGACATGTCCGTGTGCGTCACCCGGCGGCCCACCAGGAACCGTTCGAGTGCGGCAGCATCGCACGCCGCCGGTGAGACCGCTTCCTCGACGAGCCACCGGCTCAGATGCCGCATCAGATTCAACCGCAAACCGATCGAGGTCGGCGCATACCCCAGCCGGCCAAGATACTCAGCGAACCCGACTCCGAAACCGCCCAACGGCCCAGAAACCACGACGTTCAAACCACTATCCATCACGCTCTCCCTTTCCAAAACGAGGAAAGGCAAGCGTGCACCCGTCACCTGATTATGCCGATAAGAATCCCAGACAAGCCCGCCAAATCAGGCCACAACAGCAAACGTCGGCATAATCCGGACATCGGCATAATGCAGCCACCACCACCACGTCATCCACAAAGAACACTGGACCATCACCATGGAAACCGGGGTGCCATGGTTCAAACCACCACCCCACGTCGACCCCCGCCAAACACCCCGACGCAACCACCACTTCAGACCCACCCGGACATAAACCCGCCCCGGACACGAAACGCGCCTGCACACGACAGGATGATCCCACCGCCTAGGCGGGCGTCCCGCCGTCGACGTCTGCCATCGCCTGTTCGCGGACGGCCGCCATCCTTTGGACGACTGTGACGGCCGTAGCGGCGGCGAGCATGACAAGGGTCACCAGCAAGACGACGGGAGGCAAGCCCAGTCCGGTCAGACCGGTGACGAGGAGCACAGAGATGAGCCGCTCCGCGCGCTCGGCGATGCCCACATTGGCGTAGAAGCCCAATGATTCAGCCTTGGCGCGGGCGTACGAAACCACCATCCCGAGCACCAGGCAGGCCAGGGACGCTATGGCAATCGCGCTGTTCCCGCCGCCCGTGAAGAACCAGATTGCGACGCCGACGAAGATGGCGCCGTCTGCCAGCCGGTCCAGCGTGGAGTCGAGGAAGTTTCCCCACGGACCACTGCGTCCTTGTTCCCTTGCCATGATGCCGTCCACGACATCGGACAGCGCGAAAACGGCGATCAGCAGCGAACCCCACCAGAGCTGGCCGAGGGGGTAAAGAATCAGGGCGCCCAGTACTACGCCGGCGGTCCCGACGACGGTAACGGCGTCAGGCGAGACTCCCACTCTGAGCAGGAACCGGGCAAGGGGCGAGAACAGCCCGGTGAAAAACCCGCGGGCGTGCCGATTAAGCATCCGTCTCCCCGGACAGATCCGACTCTTCAGGCCAGGCGTCGGCCACCTGCTGGCGGACCTCGTCAAGGGTCTGGGTGATGGCCTTCGTCTGGGCGATGATCGGGAAGAAGTTCCCGTCCCCACCCCAGCGCGGAACCACGTGCTGATGCAGGTGGGCGGCGATTCCCGCCCCGCCCGCCACACCTTGGTTCATGCCCAGGTTGAAGCCGCTCGGGTTGGCCACCTTTCGCAGCACCCGCATGGCGGTCTGCGTGAGTTCCGCCATTTCCGCTGTTTCCTGCACCGTGATGTCCGTGTAGTCCGGAACATGCCGGTACGGGCACACCAGCAAATGACCGGGGTTGTAGGGAAACAAATTGAGCACCACGTAGCACGTCTTGCCGCGGCGCACGATGAGGGATTCCTCGTCCGTGCGGCTCGGAGCCACGCAGAAGGGGCAGTCGTCCTCGTTTTTGAACTGGTTCTGCCCGCCCTTGATATAGGCCAGGCGGTGCGGCGTCCACAGGCGCTGGAAGGCATCGGGAACACCTGCCAGGCCGAAGTCGTCAGTCACTTCGGCATCGCCCGGATAGTCAGCTGTCACGCCCGTGTTCTCCTGCACTGTTCCCTGCCCCCGCGGTGTCCGACTCGTCAGCTCTCGCGGTTCTTGACGGCGTCCACAATCCTTCGGACGGCCTCGGCAACGGGCACACCGTTGTCTTGGCTGCCGTCACGGAAGCGGAACGACACCGCGCCGGCCTCTGCGTCCTCTCCGCCGGCAATGAGGACGAAAGGAATCTTGTCCTTGCTCGCAGTGCGGATCTTCTTCGGGAAGCGGTCCGAGGAAATGTCCACCTCGGCACGGATGCCCGCGGCCTTGAGCTGGCCGACGACGTCGAACATGTAGTCGTTGAACGCTTCCGCCACCGGAATGCCAACCACCTGCACGGGCGAAAGCCATGCGGGGAAAGCTCCCGCGTAGTGTTCGGTGAGTACGCCCATGAAACGCTCTACCGAGCCGAACAAAGCACGGTGGATCATGACCGGACGCTGGCGGGTACCGTCAGCGGCCTGGAACTCCAGCTCGAACCGCTCAGGCAGGTTGAAGTCCAGTTGGATGGTGGACATCTGCCAAGTGCGGCCCAAGGCGTCCTTGGCCTGCACGGAGATCTTGGGACCGTAGAACGCGGCTCCACCCGGATCCGGCACCAGCTCCAAGCCCGAGGCCTCGGCTACTTCGGCCAAGGTACGGGTGGCTTCCTCCCAAGCGGCGTCTTCACCAACGAACTTGTCTTCGTTCTTGGTGGACAGTTCAAGGTAGAAGTCGTCCAACCCGTAGTCCTTGAGCAGGCCGAGGACAAAGTTCAGGGTTGTGGTGAGTTCGTCCTTCATCTGCTCGCGGGTGCAGTAGATGTGGGCGTCGTCCTGCGTCATACCGCGCACGCGGGTCAGCCCATGGACAACACCGGACTTCTCGTAGCGGTACACAGAGCCGAATTCGAAGAGCCGAAGGGGCAGTTCCCGGTAGGAGCGGCCGCGCGAACGGAAGATCAGGTTGTGCATGGGGCAGTTCATCGGCTTCAGGTAATAGTCCTGGCCGGGCTTGCGCACGGTGCCGTCGTCGTTCAATTCCGCGTCGATGTGCATCGCCGGGAACATGCCTTCCTTGTACCAGTCAAGGTGGCCGGAAACTTCGTAGAGGTGTCCCTTGGTGATGTGCGGGGTGTAGACGAACTCGTATCCGGCGTCGACGTGACGCTGGCGCGAATAATCCTCCATCGCCTTGCGGATAATCCCGCCTTTGGGATGGAACACCGGCAGGCCGGAGCCCAGCTCATCCGGGAAGGAAAACAGGTCCAGCTCCGCGCCGAGCTTGCGGTGATCGCGGCGCTCGGCTTCGGCGATGCGCTCTTGGTATGCCTTCAGCGCGTCCTTGGTGGGCCAGGCGGTGCCGTAGATACGCTGCAGCTGCTGGTTGTTCTGGTTGCCGAGCCAGTATGCCGCCGAGGAGCGGGTGAGGGCGAAGGCGTTGGAGATCAGTTTGGTGTTGGGCAGGTGCGGGCCGCGGCAAAGATCGCACCAGACGCTTTCACCGCTCTTGCGGTCCACGTTGTCGTAGATGGTGATGTCCCCGGCGCCCACCTCGACGTTGACGCCCTCGCCGGCGTCGGCGGCGTCGTTCTTCTTGCCCAACAGCTCGAGCTTGTAGGGCTCGCCCTTCATGGCTTCGCGGGCTTCGTCTTCGGTGACGACGCGGCGCACGAACTTCTGGTTCTGGTTGATGATCTTCTGCATCATCTTCTCGAGCTGGCGCAGGTCTTCAGGGGTGAAGGGCTCGGCAACATCGAAGTCGAAGTAGAAGCCGTCTGTGATGTAGGGGCCGATTCCGAGTTTGGCGTCCGGACGAAGCTGCTGCACAGCCTGGGCCATGACATGCGCGGTCGAGTGGCGCAGGACGTTGAGTCCGTCCGGCGAGTCGATGGTGATGCCATCAACCTGGGCACCCTCGGGCAGTACCTGGTCAAGGTCCTTGAGTTCGCCGTCGACACGGGCCACTACGACGTCGCGGCGCTCGAAGAAGAGTTCCGCGCCGGTGGTCCCTTCCGTCACCTTGGTCTCTTCGCCATCGACGATGAGGGTGATCTGCTGGGCATCTGACACGGGTGTCTCCTATTCATTGATAAGGCTTCATAGCTTGTGGCGTACGGGGACCACAGCCAGCCATCGTCCATCGTATCCGCTCCGGCTGGGGCAGCCAAAGCAGGCGCGGGCATGCCGTTTTTCGCCGACAAGACGCGGCGCCGGAGGGATTTTTTGGCAGGCCTAACTGCGACCCGTGCCACCCGTAATGGGGAGGACCGCGGGACCAGACTGTGGGGCGGTCTGAAACCGCGCTATCGCAGGGCTACAAGCGGCCTGCGGCGCTTCTCACTTCGTGTTTCCGCCATGCCGGTTGGTGGAGCAGATGCAAGCGGTGGGCCTGACGCTCAAGGGACGGGGTCCACCGGCCATGGCTTCTGTCCTTGATCAGGGCCGTTCCGGCGATCTCCCTGAGTGTGGATATCCCGCGGACAGCCGACTGCTTGGTGGCGAAAGTCGTAGACATCGCCAGAATGTCGCCGTCGCCGTCGCGTAGTGCAATCCTGTACCCATCGTCGGGTCCGTCGATCAGCTCAAAGTATCCAGCCATTGTGTAGCCTCCTTTGAAACCTGAGGTTGTAAAGGACACCAACCAGTCTACCGAGCCAAACCCATCTGGGCGTTAGGTTTTTGGGACTACTGCGACGGTTCCGGCAGGTCTGCTAGGGCTTGGCTTGCAGCAATGCAAGGAGGGCACTGCCGTCCGGACTGCCCAGGCCCGTGCAGGGATCCCAGCCGGTCCCGGCATGGTAGCTCCCGTTGGAGCCTGTGGTGATGTCATGGAAGCCCGACGCCGGTTGTGTGCCGTTTTGGTACAGCAGCGGCTGGAGCAGCCCGAAGCGCCTGTTAGTGGCCTGGGCGAGGCGGGCGACCAGCGCCGCCCAGAGTGGTGCCACTGCACTGGTTCCGCCGATCACCATATCTTTCCCGTCGACGCGCACCCGGTAACCGGTCTGCGGGTCGGCGACACCGCTGACATCGGGAACGCCCCTTCCGGCCTTCTTGGGCGCAGGCTTGTGTTTGGCGTGTCCCGAGATGCCCGACTGCCAGGAGGGAACCGCAAAGACGTCGCTGTATCCTCCGCCGGTAGCCGAGTTGGGGCCGTCGTTCCAGACAGTTTCCGCGCTGATGACCCCTGTCGCGGTGTCTGCTTGAAGGCGGGTTCCGCCGCAAGCCAGTACATGCGGGCTCGACGCCGGGAAATCGGCGTGATCCTTATTGTCCGTTGCGCCGTCCGCACTGCCGTTGTCCCCGGCTGCGGCTGTCACCGTCACCCCGAGGGCCGCAGCGTCGGCCATGGCCTGGTCGAAAGCCGTCCGGGCTTGGGCGGTCCAGGCGTCTTCGCTCTGGCCCCAACTGATGCTGATCGCGGCCGGCGCCGGATTTGCATGGGAGGCTGCGACAATCGCATCCAGGAACCCGGCGTCGGTGTTGGGGGCGAAATAGACCACGATCCTGGCGTTCGGCGCCAAGGCGCCAACTACTTCGATGTCGAGCAGGACTTCCCCGTCGGCGCCCGCCGGATCCAGCCCCGGCTGGTTCGCCCCGCCGTCGACTCCCACCGCGGTGACGCTCGGCGTGGCGATACCCAGGCCCTGGAAGTAGGTGTCAAGGTCTTGCTGTCCGTAGCCGCCGCCCAGCTCAAGGATGGCAACGGTTTGCCCCGTTCCGTCCGTTCCCTCAGGGAAGTTGTAAATCTTTCCCAACTCGGGCGGGGTGTAGCTGGTACCGGCCGCGGCCAAGGGAATGGCGCGGAATTGGGCCCGGGCCTGCGGCCGGTCGTCAAGGCCGAGAACGGCGACGACGACGCCGTCGAGGGTTGCAGGTACTTGGAGGCCTCCGGTGCGATGCCGGTGGGTGACAGCGTTGCCGTCCGGGCCGCGGCTCGTCAGCTCGTCAAGGGACGTTCCGAAGATGCTGCCCATCCGTTCCACGGTTCCAGCCAGCCGGATCCTGCGGCTTGCAGCGTCCGACTCCACAACGTCGAGACCGAGGTTGGCGAAAGTGCGTACAGCCAAATCCAGGTCTGCGGCCGATGCGCCGTATCGGGAGGCCAGTTCGTCCCGCGAAAGCGCTGCGGAGGGAACTTCGGGCATTTCTTCCTGGCGCCTAAGGATGACCGTCGCCTCGATCCGACGGGAAGGATCGACGGGACCGAGAACGTCCCGGACGCCTGGAGCCGGAGCCCTGTCTGATCCTGGCAGCGGAACGCTTTGCGTTTCCTCAGGCTGTCGATCTTCTGGAGTGTCCTGCATCGACATTGGTACCTCCTACGCTCGCTGTGAGAGAGCTTCGTCACCTGCGATTATGCACCAGGAGCCACTTTGGCACCATGGCGTGAAGCAGGCATGGTCACTGGCGCCGACTCGAGCGATGACGGCTTGAAGGGCTTGGGCACGGCTGCCGCCCACGGTAGCGTGGGGCCTTGGCGGGCCATGCGACAGCAACGGCCGGCGCAGCGGCGAGTCAAAGGAGCGAACCATCATTAGGTCACACCGAACATCAGCCCATGAACCCGACACCGCAGTTGAATTGAACCCGGTGTTCAGCCGACCGGGAGAATCCAGTATTTTTCCACGGTTCACCATTCCGGACAGCGAGTCCCTTCCTTCGACTGCCTATCAGGTTGTCCACGACGAAGCCATGTTGGACGGCAACTCCCGCCTGAACCTGGCCACGTTCGTTGGAACGTGGATGGAACCGGAGGCGTCGAAACTGTACGCCGAGACGTTCGACAAGAACATGATCGACAAGGACGAATACCCCCAGACGGCCTTGATCGAGACCCGCTGCTGGCGGATGCTCGCAGACTTGTGGAACGCGCCCGATCCCGCGAAGTCCGTGGGGACCTCCACGATCGGTTCCTCCGAGGCATGCATGCTGGGCGGCCTGGCCTTGAAGCGTCGCTGGCAGCATGCGCGGCGGGCGGCCGGCCTTTCCACCGACAAACCCAACCTGGTCCTCAGCTCGGCGGTGCAGGTGTGCTGGGAGAAGTTCTGCAACTACTGGGACGTGGAGGCCCGGTACGTGCCGGTGTCGAAGGAACACCAAATGCTGGACGGCTACGAACTGGACAAGTACGTGGACGAGAACACCATTGGCGTTGTAGCCATCATGGGCGTGACCTACACGGGGGTCTACGAACCCGTGGAAAAGATCTCGGCGGCGCTGGACGAGATCCAGGAAAAGCGCGGCCTTGATGTTCCGATCCACGTCGATGGTGCCTCCGGAGCCATGGTTGCGCCCTTCCTGCAACGGGAGACAGTCTGGGACTTCCGTCTGCCGCGGGTTGCCTCGATCAACACATCCGGCCACAAGTACGGCCTGGTCTATCCCGGCCTTGGCTGGATCATCTGGCGTGACGAGCAAGCGCTCCCCGAGGACCTGATCTTCCATGTCAGCTACCTGGGTGGGAACATGCCGAGCTTCGCCCTGAACTTCTCACGCCCCGGCGCCCAGGTCCTCCTTCAGTACTACTTGTTCCTCCGGCTCGGATACGAGGGATACAGATCCGTTCAGGCAACCTCCCGGGATGTGGCGCTCTATCTATCGAGTGAAATAGGGGCGATGGAGCCATTTACTTTGTGGAGCGACGGATCGGACATCCCGGTCTTTGCTTGGCAACTCACCGACGGCTACACGGAGAACTGGAGCCTTCATCACCTGTCCGAACGGCTGCGGATGAATGGATGGCTCGTCCCCGCGTACCCCATGCCGGAGGGATTGAGTGAGATCACAGTCCAACGGATCGTTGTCCGCAACGGTTTCACACGAGACCTCGCATCCAGTTTCCTGGCCGATCTCAAGAAGGAAGTCGCCTACTTGGACGGCCTCACCTCACCGATGCCCGCCGGTGGGCAGACCCAGGCGTTCCACCACTAGCCAGCGCCTTCAACTCCAGCCGCTTCAAAGAAGGATGTGTGCCATGTGCCGATTGTTCGGCTTGCATGCCGGTTCGCAAGCAGTCCGCGCCACTTTCTGGCTTTTGGACGCGCCGGACAGCCTCGCTGACCAGAGCCGGCGCGAGCCCGACGGCGCCGGCATAGGCACCTTTGACAGTGACGGTAAGGCCCATGTCGCCAAACAGCCGCTCGCCGCATGGGAGGACCACGCCTTTGCGCGTGAGGCACGGGTCCTGAAGAGCACGACGTTCCTGGCCCATGTGCGGTATGCCAGTACCGGCGCGCACACCATGGTCAACACGCACCCGTTCGAGCAGGACGGGAGGTTGTTCGCCCACAACGGCGCCTTCGGCGATCTTGAACGGCTCGATCAGCGGCTGGCTGAGTTCGGAGTTGCGGATCTGGTGAAGGGCCAGACAGACAGTGAACGCCTCTTCGCATTGATCACCGCGGAGAGCAGACGCGCAGATGGCGACGTCGGCGAAGGTATCACCCAAGCGATCAGCTGGATCGCCAAGGAGCTGCCAGTGTTCAGCTTGAACCTCATCCTGACGACGGCGAGCGACGTTTGGGCGGTCAGGTATCCGGACACGCATGAGCTGCACATTCTGGAACGGTTGCCCGTGCGGTCCGAGGAAGCGGCTCCCCTGGACGCACGGAGTTCCCGAATCCGCGCCCACAGCAAGGATTTGGCCCGTTCCGGACATGTCCTCATCGCCACCGAACCGATGGATGACAACCCGGAGTGGAGAGCGCTGCCCGGCGGTGCGCTGGTCCACATCAATCCGGATCTTGGTGTGACCATCAGCCGCCCTTTCCCGGCGGATCCGACACATCCGCTCACGCTAGCCGACCTCTCCCCCTCCGCGGCCGCATCCCAGAAGCCGTGATCCTGGAACACAAAACAGCGTCCGGCGTCTTACCCTGAAGGCCGCGTGTTCATCATGGACGTTGGCCTCGCCGCGCATAAGATCGATCCATGACCGCTGAAGTCGAATCCGAAACCGCCTTCGTCCCGGCCGTCCAACTCGACGGGCAAATGAGCATCAACGACGTCCTGCTTGAGTTGGGACGGGAACCCGTTGTGTACCCGTCCGCGAACGCCGACGCCGGCGACTTCCACATTTTCTAGGACGACGTCGGGGCCTAGGACGACGTCGGGGCATCACCGCCGCTGGAGAATTTCCTCTGATAGAGGTACTGGCAGGGACTCCCTCAGGGCGCTGAAAGGTCACTATCGTTGATCGCATGGACAACCGGAACGACGCCCGCGATTTCCTTGCTTCCCGGCGTGCGAAGATCACGCCCGAACAGGCGGGGCTGCCGACGTCGGGAGGGAACCGGCGAGTACCCGGGCTCCGCCGCGGAGAAGTCGCAGCCCTGGCCGGGTAAGCGTTGAGTATTACACCCGGCTCGAGCGCGGAAACCTTGCGGGAGTGTCTGAAAGCGTCCTGGAAGCATTGGCTAGGGCGTTGCACCTTGACGAGGCTGAGCGTGCACATCTGTTCGATCTGGCCCGCGCCGCCGGAACAAGCAAGCGGCAGCGTCGATCTGCGCCTCAACATCTTCGACCAAGCGTCCAGTTTGCCCTTGACGCGATCACTGACGCGCCGGCATTTGTCCGCAACGCACGCATGGACATCCTCGCCGCCAACAGGCTCGGCCACGCATTGCACTCGGAGATGTACGTCAACCCCGTCCGGCCGGCCAATTACGCGCGCTTCATTTTCCTGGATGAGGAGCGGGCCAGGCGGTTCTTCCCGGATTGGGAACTCGCTGCCAACAACATGGTGGCCATCCTGCGCACCGAGGCCGGCCGCGACCCCTTCGACCGCGGGCTGAGCGACCTCGTAGGAGAGCTTTCCACTCGCAGCGATGAATTCCGCACTCGCTGGGCTGCGCATAACGTGCGCCGCCACTACAGCGGTTTCAAGCATTTCCATCACCCCGTGGTGGGCGAACTCCGACTGCTGTTCGAGGCGATGGAACTGTCTGCGGATACCGGCCTCTCGCTGTTCATCTACCCTGCAGAACCTGGTTCCCCCTCGGAAGACGCCCTGCGCCTCCTCGCGAGCTGGGCTGCCACGCAGGAAATGGCGGAGCAACCTCAAGACGCACCCACTGCAGGTGGAGTGTGACGGCTGACTAAGGCGTTGATCGGGCTTCCGTCAGACGGGACTTCAGCCACGAAATGGCGTGTCTTCTCTGAACGGCGGGAAAGGCGTGGCCGCCTTCGAAGGGAACGAAATCGGCCACGCCTTCCCTGAAGGAACTGACGAGGCCCTGGACGTCCTGAAACGGAAACAGCGGATCGTCCTGTCCGGCGACAACTAGGACACGTTGGTTTTCGATGGCTTGGACGACCAGATGCACGTCGCCGGCTTTGCGAAGTTCGGGCACAAACCAGGCCGGGTTATGGGAAATGCCCTCTCGTTCGAAGGACTCAAGCGTCCCGATCCCGCAACTGAGAACTCCGGCACGCAGCCTCGGATCACAGGCGAGATTGAAGAGCCCCACCTGGCCGCCCAAGGAATGACCGATAATCCCGAGCGGTCCGCGCACGTCATCGCGAGCTTCGAGCCACGAAGTAGCCATGGCAATATCCCTGGTGTGGACGCCCTGCAGCGTTGACCCGCCAGCGAGCAGATGCTCCGCATCGCGGTTTTCAGCCAGCTGAGGGTCAATGGCGTCACGCTGCCGCTCTTCGAATCCCAGGAGGTCCGGGACTAGTGTCGGAAGGCCGGACTCGGCCAATTCGACGGCGAAAGCCATCTGCGGGTCACCTTCAAGCCCGGCCAGCTCGCTCTTCCCCAGCGCATAGTTTCCGGCGTGTTGGTGGACCGCCACCACGGCACCCACCTGATGAACGTCATCGATCGGTTTAAGGAAGAGGCAAGGGACCACGTCCCCTCCATCCGTCCAAAGTTCGATCCGCTCCCCCAGGACATTTCCCTGGCGCACACGCGGGCCGCGAACAACCTTGGCTGCAACATAGGACTGAATAGCGTCCAAGCCAATAAGTGAGAGGACCTCAGACCGTGCTGGATCCACCACGCGGGTTCACCTCCATGATCGGTCGGTGCTGTCGATTCGCCAGCTGAACCGCCCTTGGCTTCGAAGCGAAGTTGCCGCCATGTACCGTCCAGATCTCGCCTCGGATCACTCCTCGTCCCAGACTACGGACACGGCGTCGACAAAGCCCTGATCATCCGAATACTAAGATCTCGAACCTCGGCGCCCCTCCTCGTCGCCTTGGTTATCGTCGCGGTCTCGCCGGTTTCCGTCGTCGTCCATGTCCCGACGGCTTCCCTCACCATTCGGGTCCGGGCGGTTGCCCGCGTCGGGGTCCAACTCTTCTGCCCGACGTAACCTGTCCTGCGAGACTTCGTTGGCCCGCTCGGCGGCCTTCTGCTTGTCCGCGGCCTCTTTGTGCAACCGTTCCGCTTCGTTCTCGGCACGGGCGGCGTCAGCCGCCGCTCGAGCGGCCTCAGCGCTGCGCTCATGAGCTCCGAGGGCGTCGGCACGGGCTTTCTCGCGGAGGTCCGCAGCGCGCTTGCGGTTAGCGGCGTCCTTCGCACGGCGCCCATAAGCGACGACGGCGACGATCACCGCGATGATGACAATCGCCACCACGATCCAAATCCATAGTTGGCCGTTCATTGCAGCTCCCCTCGAAATTCACTGTGCTTCCGGTGCGCGCCGGTTCTATCGTTCGGCCGACCCCGTCGTTGGCCAGCCGGGATCGGCGTCCCCGGACAGCACGCGGATGCTGGTCCCTTGAGTCAACAACTTCGCGTGAAGCATGGCACGAGTAGCTTGTACTTGTTTTCCCCAGAGGTTCAAGCGGATTGCCGCGGCTGATCTACTCAACGGCTGGCGACTGTCGCCGAACACCAAAGGACAGCGAGGGCTCGTCGGGGGTGGCGAGGGTCAGCACCGCCTCCTCGACGGTCTCCTCGTCCTCCAGTTCCCGTTCCACACGGCGCAGTGCGACGGCTACTTCATGCTCCCGAAGGTCGCCCGTGATATCCACAGCCGCCACGAGGTACAGCTTGCGCGGCCCGACAAACTCCAGGTGCAGATACGTCAGGCGCTCGATTTCCCGGTGTTCCATGACCCTGATCGCCATCGACTTCTCGAGTTCCGGAGTAACGCCCTGACCGACGAGGAAGCGACGATTGCGATCTATCAGCACCACCGCGATGACACCGAGAAGGATGCCGACAAATATGGATCCGAGAGCATCCGGAAGTGGCGATCCAGTGAGCTGGTGCAGGAAGATCCCCGAGAAGGCAATGAGCAGGCCTACTAACGCCGCACTGTCCTCCGCGAAGACTGCACGCATGGTGGGATCTGAACTCTTGAGCACTTGCTCCAAGGTGCGGCGTTCAAGCTGCCTTGCCGACTTGCGGGCCTGCCGGAACGCTTGGATGAACGAGGCCCCTTCGAGCACGAACGATACCGCCAAGACGACATAGGCGACCCCGAAATCACCGGCGGGCTCCGGTGCGAAAAGCTGTTGGACACCGTGCATCACGGACACAACAGCACCGGCGGTGAACAAGCCGAAGGCGGCAAACATCGACCACACGTACGCTTCCCTGCCGTAGCCCATCGGATGGGCCACGTCCCGCTTCTTCGAGGATCTCCTTTCGGCCACCAGCAGGAAGATCTGGTTTCCAGTGTCCGCCCAGGAGTGGGCGGACTCGGCGATCATCGAAGCGGAGCCGGTAAGTATGGCGGCGACGGTTTTTGCCGCGGCAACAAGAAGATTTGCCGCAAAAGCCAAGATCACGGTCATGAGAGATGAAGATGGCATCTTGACCTTCTTGGTTTCAACCATGGAACCTACGGTACCCAACAACCGTGGAGGCCACGCCTAGTGCTTGCCGAGGAAGGAACGGAGCGTGTGGGCGTTACGGACCGCGTTGCCGCCGCCGTCGTTATTGAAATAGACGAAGACCTCCTTGCCCGTGAGTTTCCGCCCTGCCAGCCTATGGTCGACGTCACTTAATAAGTAAGCTGATGATATCCGGGATTGATGAGAGGTTGGTCGAAGGCCATGCGATTCGGGTCGATTTTCGGGCTGATCGTGGTGATCTGGCTCATAATTGGAGCGGTAGCCGCCGGACAACGTGGCTACTTCAGCGCAGTTCCCGCGCAGTGTTCCCAGTTGGCAACAATCAGCCTGAATATTGTTGCCGGTCCCCTGAACTACATGGGACTGAACCCTGTGGCAGGTTGCGAACTGCCGCGGCCGTCGTGAGCGGACCGGAAGATCCTCCACTCCCCTGGCCGGCAGCCGACACCAGGCATGAGTCCGAGGACCAGCGGATGGACCGCAACTGGAATGAGCTGCTCCAGGAGATACGCGTCCTCCAGACAGGGGTGCAAATTATCGGAGGGTTTCTGCTAACTCTTCCGTTCCAGCAGCGATTCGGCACCCTGACCGAGCTGCAAAAGTGGTGGTTTCTCCTGCTGGTTGTTCTGGCGACCATGACCACCGGCCTCATGCTGGTTCCGGTCAGCCTGCACCGGCGGCTCTTCCAGCATCACGTCAAGTACCGGCTGGTAGCTGCAGGGGACATGATCGTCAAGGCCGTCGTGGCGTGTGTATCCCTGCTGATCGCAGGATGCGCCGGACTGATCTTCAGCGTTGCCGTGGGGCCCGAGGCTGGCCTCGCCGCCGGCGGCATCATTCTTGTCGCTCTCGCGGCGATTGTACTGATGTACCCGCTGCTTTCCTGGTCTCCCCGGCGCAGGAAGGCAGAGCCGGAGGCCTAGTTCGCGGCCCAGAAACCGAGCTAGTGTAGGCCTTTTCGATCAACATAGTAAGTTTGCTGATCAATTTCCCCGAATCCATGGACAAGAGTCCGTCCGGCCTACTAGTTTCGATGAGGAAGCAAGCTCACGCAGGCGCCGAGAGAAGGCGGGCGTCCTTCTCGTCCGGGGCCAAAGGGCGTGCATCGCTGAGGCCGTTCTCCCGGTCACCGGCGGAAAGGCCTTTAGCAGCCGGTCCTTGATTTTCCCTCAACAAGTCAACCAGCACGGAAAGGACGGTTTGGACATGGACATGGACAAGCAGCACACAGCCGCGGAAGAGGAAGCCGGAGGCTACGGAACTCCGACGCCCGAACAGGAAACCGCAGGACGCGAGGCCGAGCAGGCGAATCCGGGCGGGCGCAACGGATTAACCGCGGTGCCATCGGCCGATGCCGAACTGGATGACTCGAACTCTGATGGAAGCAAGCCAGGGGGCTCTTTCTCGTCCGAACCGAAGGGCGATGCAACAGGGCTGCCCGAGGATAAGTCCCCGAAAGACGACGACGGCGAAACATTCGACGCTGGCTAGACCGCCCAAACGACCCACCAAACTCCGCAGGAACAAGCCCAAGCAAGGAGCACGAACATGGCTACCGTTAACCGAACAATCGACGTAGAAGTTCCCGTTTCAGTGGCTTACAACCAATGGACCCAGTTCGAGTCTTTCCCGGAATTCATGAAGGGCGTCGAAGCCGTGGAACAAATCGACGAGACCGCCCTGCATTTTTCCACCAACGTGGGCGGCGTCAAGCGCGACTTCAACGCCCAAATCCTTGAGCAGGTCCCGGATTCACTCGTCAGCTGGGCCAGCATTGACGGACCGAGGAACGCGGGCACAGTAAGCTTCGAGCCACTTGGCGCGGACCGTACCCGCGTGAGTGTGGAAATCGAATGGGAGCCGGAGAGCTTTGCCGAAAAGGCCGGCTCGCTGGTGGGCATCGACGATATGCGGGTTTCAGCCGACCTCGACAAGTTCAAAAAATTCATCGAAGAGCGCGGCTACGAGACTGGCGGCTGGCGGGGCTCCGTGGCAGCCGGCGATGTCGACGACTCCGGGACAGCAGTATCCCGCACCGCTAACACTTCGGAACTGCCCGCCTTCGATCCTGACTTGACGGCCCCTGCGGCTACGGAAGCGGCCGACGGCGGCGACGCGGCCCGCGTCGGCCAGTACACCGAGGGTGACTACGGCACGGAGCGCGTCACGGATCTACCCGCAGAGCGGATCGAAGGCGACTACACCACGGAAGAAACGCCCCGTGATCCTTCGGCGGAACGCGGCGGCGAACCTTGGCCCGCTACGGAAGCCGGCCCAGACACACAAACACGTCCGCGTCCGTCGGACCGCTGAGCCCCGCGGGGCCGGCCACGAACAGGCCGGCCCCACGGAAGTCCGCCCGGACTTCATTTTGATTCGAGGAGCAAACAATGAGCGAGTTCCCTCCCGACCCGACACGCGACCCTGACGCTGACCCCACCCGAGAGCCTGGCCCAAGCCCGACGCCGGAGCCGGTGCCGTTGCCGGAGCCAGGGCCGACACCTGTGCCGACCCCTGGCCCGGAGCCCGAACCCGGGCCGCGCCCAGGAACGCCCGAGCCGGTTCCGCTGCCCGAACCGGGACCTTCCCCGGTCCCCGAGCCGGGCCCGGACCTTCCCTCGCCGCCCTCGCGCCCCTTGGGAGAGCCGCCCCTCACGATCTTCTAGGCCCGACACGTAGTGCAGGCCGCCCGCTCGGAGCATATGAAAGGCAACTGAGATGTCAAAAGATCCAGAAATGCGGCCTGCACCGATGCAAGCCGAAGAAGCGGATTCCATCCGGGCACTGGCGACGCAATTGCGTGTTGATTCCATCAGGTGCAGCACCAACGCCGGCTCGGGTCATCCGACGTCGTCGTTGTCGGCCGCGGATCTCATGGCGGTCCTCCTGACGCGGCACCTTCGCTATGACTGGGAACATCCGGCCTTGCCGAACAACGACCACCTCATTTTCTCCAAGGGACATGCTTCACCGCTTCTGTACTCCATGTATCGGGCCGCGGGCGTCGTCGAGGAAGATGAGCTGCTAAACACCTACCGTCAGTTCGGTGCCCGGCTTCAGGGCCACCCGACCCCGGTTCTCCCTTGGGTCGATGTGGCTACCGGCTCGCTGGGACAGGGGTTGCCGGTTGCCGTCGGGGTAAGCCTCGCAGGGCGTTACCTGGACAAGCTGCCCTTCCATACCTGGGTGTTGTGCGGAGACAGCGAGCTAGCTGAAGGGTCCATCTGGGAGGCCCTCGACAAGGCGGCCTACTACAAGCTCGGCAACCTCACCGCCGTCGTGGACGTCAACCGGCTTGGCCAGGACGGCCCTACCGAACTTCAGTGGGATATGGACGCCTACGCCAGGCGGGTTGAGGCTTTCGGGGCCCGGGCCCTCGTCATCGACGGACATGACCTTGGCCAGATCGACGACGCCCTGAGCCGGGCCCGGAGCGAACCTGATAGGCCGACGGTCATTCTGGCCAAGACGATCAAGGGCAAAGGGGTACCTGAGATCGAAGACCAGAACGGCTGGCACGGCAAAGCGCTCCCGGCGGACATGGCCGAGAAAGCCATAGCAGCCCTTGGAGGGCCAAGCAGCGTCCACGTGACCACCCGTCCCCCGGAGTCCGGCACCCCGGCAATCACGCCGGACGCTCACGTTGCCGTCACACTTCCGGATTGGAAGGTTGGCGACAAGGTGGCGACCAGGGCCGCCTTTGGCGCCGCCGTGTCCGCCCTTGCGGACCGCCCCGAAGTGGTGGTCCTGGACGGTGAAGTTGGGAATTCGACCCACGCCGGGGAATTCAAGGAGGTGGCCCCTGGGCGGTATTTCGAAATTTTCATTGCCGAGCAGCAACTCGTCGCCGCCGCCATCGGCCTCTCGGTCCGCGGCTACGTGGCCTTCGCCTCAAGTTTCGCGGCTTTCCTGGTTTCGCGGCCATTCGACTTTATCCGCATGGCGGGAGTCTCAGAAGTGAATATCCGGCTCGTTGGCACGCATGCGGGTGTTGAAATCGGGCAGGATGGTCCTTCGCAAATGGCCTTGGAAGACATTGCCGCTATGCGGGCGGTGCACAGTTCCACGGTGCTCTATCCGTCCGACGCCCCGTCCACAGCGCAGCTTGTGAGCGCCATGGCAGACACGCCCGGAATCTCCTATCTGCGGGCCACCCGCGGAGCCTATCCCGTGATTTACGGGCCGGACGAACAGTTCCCCCTTGGCGGAAGCAAGGTCCACGGAGCCAGCGCCGATGACCAAGTGGCGCTTATCGGCGCGGGAATCACACTCCACGAATGCCTCGCAGCCGCCGAGCAACTGGCGCAGTCGGGAATCAAAGCCCGTGTCGTCGACCTCTATTCCATCAAGCCGATCGACGTCGATACCCTGCGCCGGACGTGCCTCGAAACCGATGGCCGGATTGTTGTCGCAGAAGACCACTACGCACAAGGCGGCATCGGCTCGGCCGTCCTCGAAGCCCTCGCGAGTGCCAACACTCCGAAACTCCATCTGGCACTGCTTGCCGTAAGGGAACTGCCGGGTTCCGGCGAACCCAAGGACTTGCTCAACGCCGCAGGTATTTCCGCACGCCACATTGCCGCCGCCGCGCGCGACTTGGTGATGGACTGAGGCCGCAACACCGCGACCGCCAGCACCGCACACCGGCACGCCCGCCGTCGTCGCTTTGCTGAACGAATCTAGACTCTCGCGGTGCGCGGTGTTGCGACCGATCCCCGCCGGATCAGCCGGGCGGAAAATTCAGGTCCGTCGGCCGCGGGCTTTCGGCCCTCGATTTGCCGGATCAGGGCACTGGCAGCGGCCACACCCATTTCGTACACGGGCTGGGCGAAAACTCATCGCGGGCAACCCCGAGCTCAAGCCGGCCTCCTGGAAGATCGGCTACAAGCCCATTCCGGGCGACGGTGAACCGGCGCTCGGCGAAATCAGTCAAGTGCCGGGCTGCTATGTCGCCTTCACTCACTCCGGAGCCACGCTCGGACTCATCGTCGGCGAACTGCTGGCGGATGAGATCTTCACGGGAAGCAAGCACCCCATGCTCTCCACCTTCCGCCCGGGCAGGTTCTCCTAGGCGACCACGCTGGATGGTTGGCGCCCCAAGGAAAGGCCCGGCCATCCGCAAAAGCATTCGCGTCACAAACCGTCGTTTCGAAGCCATTTTCATCGTTCTGATCCGCAAGCGATGAACAATCCGGGCGCCCTCATTACTATCTAGAGTGGATGGGGGCGAATTCCGGACTCAGCTGGGACTTGCCGGGATGAAATATCAGGAGCTGGCAGTGTCGGAACCTTTGGACTCTGAAGACCCATTTGTCGAGCCGGAACCTGTTCTGGTTCCCGGGGACGACAGTGACAGCCTGGCGGGCCTGCGTGAGCAAGCGCAGGACATCATCGACGAAGTCCTCAGCGGAACCGAACCGAGCGGTGAACACCTCCGGGCAAAACTGAGGTCCAGCATTGCCCGACATCCTGGATTCCCGGAACTGGCGCTGCTCGAGCACCTGATGAACCGGGCGAGTGGCAATTGAGTTGCTGCGCCGCTGCGATTCGGGGGGGCAACCGGCCCCGGTAGGCACGGTCGGCTAGGGCCCGATTGAGTCAAAGAATCGGTAAACGGGGGCTTCTTGGCGGGCTTTGGCCTGGATGAACGCCCTGTCTTCTTCCGTGAGTAAGGTTCCGCCGTGCAGGTCAACCTCGGCGTTTTCGTCGGTCTCCCCGTTGATCGTGGCCGTGATGGTGCGGGGCACGATCACGCATCCCGGATTGTCCATGAACCACTGCTGGGTGACCGGATCGAGTCGGTTCCATTGTTCCTTAAGGTGCATTTCGGCCATTGCTGCCTTTCGGGCGTCGGTTCGGGTCAAACAGGGCGATGATGCTGATCAGAAAACCGGACCATGATTGCGCAGTGATCTTCATAGAACCGAACCGGTGCAACAGACGTTGAGATCTAGCTGGATGTCCGCAAGGCTTAGCGCCAGCAGCGTTGTCGACGGCGCCAGGCGTCGTCCTTTGCTCCGGCTATTTCAACCCTAGGCTCCTTCGCTCGCAAAGGACCGCCCGCGAAGATCTCGGTTTGCCTGTCAATCCGGGCATTCGCTCGGTATAGCGGGCACCCCCCGCTTTGGTCGGGGAACCGGGTGTTGCACACGTTTTACACAGGGTTTACTCACGCGGTCTTGTTAGCGTCAACGGAGTCAGCACAGACTGAATATCACGTGAAAGACGATTCACGGTGGTTGTTCAACCAGAGCAGCGGACGAGGAATGCAGTGATGCTCCGTCCCGCTCGTAGTGAAGTCGCTACGGCGCAGGATCCGCAAACCGGGAGGTAGCAGTGGCCGGCATATTTGAAGTGTTTGTTGACGGGGAGTCCTTTTTCAGGTTCCGCCTCAAATCACCTGACGGAGTCGTCATCGCTGTTTCGACGCCGTTCGAAGACAAGCCCTCGGTTGTCGCCGGCATCGCCGCTGCGCGGGAGTGCGCAGGCATGGGACTGGTCACCGACCTTTGCCCGGCTGCGGGCGCACGGGAACCGGCCTCGACCGTTCGTCCGAGCGCAATCCCCCACGGTGCAGGTGCCCAGGCATGCGACGAACCGCGCAAGGCGTCCGACGGATTCCGCACCCGCGCCAAGGAACTCCGGCGCGCGGCAACCGCGCCCAGATGGACCGGCGCGGCGTAAGAGTTCGGCAACGTCAGGACCGACGGCGCACTGGGGGACTCACCTGGGTCTCAGCAGGCAAGATGCGCCGCCGGCCGTTTTGGTCCAGCCCTAATTCTCCCACTCATTGTCTGCCGAGGCCACCTTCCCGGCCCGTCAGTCAGTCGTGCTTGCGCGCTCGACTTGGCTGTACACGCGGTGGTTCGCCCGGCATCTTCGGGTAGTCCGGCGGGAACGGCAACTCCCCGAGCCCGGCGCCGACGTCGCGTTCCCACCATTGAAGCAGGACGTCAATTTTCCCTGCTTTGGAGTTCATGTCACCCCAAGGGTCCCCCACGGATTTAAGCCTTCCGGGCACGGTGAGGATCGTGAAGTTCTTCGGGTCGGCAGTTTCCAGTTCCTCCCAAGTGATTGGACATGAGACCGGAGCATGAGCGAGCGCGCGCGGGCTGTAGGCGCCGGCTATCGTGCGGTCGCGGTTGGCCTGGTTGAAGTCCACGAACACCCGTTCGCCTCGTTCTTCCTTCCACCAAGCCGTGCTGACCTTGTCCGGCATCCGCCGCTCGAGCTCCCGTGCGGCGGCAATCACGGCATGCCGGACGTCCAGGAACTCATGCGAGGGTTCAATCGGGGCGTAGACATGAAGTCCCCGGTTTCCTGACGTCTTGATAAAGGTGGTCAGCCCGGCCTCGGCAAGTACGTTCTTCAGCTCAAGCGCGGCGGGAATCGCGTCGTCGAAATCTGTTCCGGGCTGCGGGTCCAGATCGATCCGCAACTGGTCGGGGTTGTCCGTGTTTTCGGCACGTGACGGCCAAGGATGAAAGACCACCGTATTCATCTGGACGGCCCACACTGCCGCGGCCGGCTCGTCGAGGACCAATTGGGGATGCGAGCGCGCACTCGGATAGATCACCTTTACCGACCGGACAAAGTCCGGGGTTCCTTTCGGCGGATTCTTGGAGAAGAACTGTTCTCCGTCGATGTTGTCCGAAAAGCGCTGCAGCGAGACCGGCCGGTCACCGTTCGCCGCTAGGAATGCTTCCCCGACATCAGCAATGTAATGCGCGAGGTCCAGCTTGGTCAGGCCCAACTCCGGCCAGAGAATCCGGCTGGGACTGGAGATCCGCATTTCCCGGGAACCGTTCGGCCCATCAACGGTGAGGGTGATTGCTTCGGTAGCCATGGGGACAAGTTACCCCAGCGCTGCCCCGGACGTCAGCACCACGGCGCTCTCAGCGACTCGGACACCATGCTTGCCCTCTGGATTCAGCTCCGGCCCACCTTTGCGGCGGTAAAGAACCGCCCTTGTCCATACACATCTCATGGCGACGGTTTCAGCACCATCGCCGAGCCGCCGCCGCGTCTGACCGGCTCGGCGGCCGCGATCATGCGCCCGTTCGGCCTGAACTCGATCGCGGTTGCGGCACCGATCTCGGCCGCCGAAGTGAAAGCGTCGCCGGATGGCGTGAACCGGTGGCCATATGGTGTGAGTTGGCTCCCGTACGCCGTGATGAACTCCGGTTCGGCCGTGACCGTTGCCGTGTTCCGTTGAGAGGCGCGCGGTGCAGCGATCGCGTCGGAAATGCTCATGCCCAGGTCCACCCTGTTCAAGATGGTCTGCAGCACCGTGGTGATGATCGTCGATCCGCCGGGCGAGCCGAGAGCGAGGAACGGCTTGCCATCCTTGAGGATGATGGTCGGGGACATCGAAGAGCGTGGGCGCTTGCCGGGATCGATTCGATTGGGGTCGCTCGCGCTGTAAACGGCCGAGAAATCGGTCATTTCGTTGTTGAGCAGGAACCCGCGTCCCGGCACCACGATGCCTGATCCGCCGGTCTGCTCGATGGTGAGCGTGTATTCGACCACGTTCCCCCACTGGTCGGCGACTGTCATGTTGGTCGTCGAGATGTTTTCGGTGTCCTTCCCGTCGGCGAGTGCCGCCGCAGAAACCGGGCACGCGCCGTCGTACGTGGACACATCTCCCGGCGCGACGGGCTTCGTGGCCGCGTGCAGTGGGTCGATCTTGCAGGCGCGCTCCTTGCCGAACAGCGGGTCAGTGAGCGCGGCGGTGGGAACGTCGACGAACGCAGGGTCGCCCACGTACTTTCCACGGTCGGCGAAGGCGAGCGCGCTCGCCTCGAGGTAGTGGTGCAGGGCAGCTGGCTTGGACATCTCCGAAAGGTTGACGGTGTCCAGGATGTTCAGCGCCTCGCCTACCGTGGTACCCCCGCTGCTCGACGGCGCCATGCCGTAGACGTCGAGGCCGCGGTAGTCGACGTGGGTGGGCGCTTGGTCCAGGGGCTCGTACGCGGCGAGGTCGGCTGTGGTCATGTGCCCCACGGGGATGGGCAGCGTGGTGGTGGCGGTCTTGGGCGGGGCCTGGACAGTTGCCGCGATTTCGGCTGCGAGCGGACCGCTGTAAAAGGCCTGGGTGCCCTGCTTCGCGAGAAGCCGGTACGTGGCGGCGAGGTCGTGGTTCTGGAAGATGCTGCCGACGGCGGGTGCGTCGCCTCCCGGTAGGTACAGCTTGCTGGTGGAGCTGAACGCGGCGAAGCGGAGCTTGTTGTCGAGTGTCTGTTGGCGGAAAGTCGGGTCGACGACGAAGCCGCGGGTCGCGACCTTGATGGCAGGCTGGAGGGCGTCGCCAAGGCTCAACGTACCCCAGCGTTCCAGTGCGCGCTCCCAGGTGGCCGCCGTGCCGGGGACGCCTACAGAGACCCCGCTGGTGACGAGTTCGGGGGTGAAGTTGTACGGCTTCCCCGTGGCGGGATCGATGAACGCGTCATGCGGCATCGCCGCCGGGGCGGTCTCGCGCCCGTCGATGGTGCCGATCTTGCCGGTCTTCGCGTTGTAGAACACGAAGTAGCCGCCACCACCGATCCCGGCACTGTACGGTTCGGTCACGCCCAGCGTCGCGGCGGCCGCGACGGCGGCGTCGGCTGCGTTGCCGCCCTTGCGGAGGACCTCGATGGCGGCAGCGGATGCTTCAGGGTCGACGGTGCTGACTGCGCCGCCGTATCCGGTGGCGGTGGCGGTCTTTTCAGTCTGGCGCGGATCGGCAAAGGCGGGGTTGGCGACGACGCCGCTCGTCACGCTCAGCGCGAGTACTGCCGTCATGGTGGCCAGTCGAAGTTTGCGATGTGACATGGTCGCTCCTCAAATGGTGGTGCGAGGTGGGTGGGGCCACCCTACTCCGCGGCTACGCGACGCTCAACGGGTCCAGGCAACCCGGCAGCCCCAACAACCTTGTGCAAACCATTGACAAACTTGTACAAGTCTTTCCATACTTGCAGGACAAGGTTTCAACGAAGCAACTGGAGGACAGATGTCGGCAAAACTCACGGATGTCGCAAAGCTGGCAGGGGTGTCCCTGGCAACGGCGTCGCGGGCATTCGGAGACCCCGGCCGCCTGGCAGCCGAAACGCGGCAGAAGGTCATGTCCGCGGCCGAGCAATTGGGTTACGACGTACCCGGAGTCACGGGCAGCCGAACATTCGGCGTCATCGTCCCGGACATTTCCAACGCCGTTTTCGCTGCCCTCATCAAAGCCATCCAGGACCAGGCATGGCACGGCCGCCACCGGATGGTCCTCGCCGACACCTCGGAATCCTCCTCGCGGGAACGCGCCCACCTCGAATCCTTCTCCACCGGCGTGGACGGCATCATCCTTTGCTCACCCCGGCTGCCTTCCGCGGAGATTCACGATCTCGCGGGTAGCGCACCGCTGGTGGTCATCAATGGCGAGGCCGAGCACGCCGCACGGGTGCTCATGGAGGCCGGCGAGGGAATCCGCCAAGCCGTCGAGCATCTCTACGCCCTCGGCCACCGCAAGCTGGCCTACATTCCCGGACCCGCGTCGTCATGGGCCAACGGTCAGCGCAGTGCAGCGATCACCCGCTTCTGCGCCGACTGGGGCATCGAACTGGTGACTGTGGGGAACCAGAATGCAACGGTCGACGGCGGACTGGCCGCGGCGGCTTCGGTAGTCGCCAGCGGCGCCACCGCAGTTATTGCGTACAACGATCTGGTCGCCATCGGCATGCTCGCCGGCGCCCGGACCCTCGGCTACCACTGCCCGGAGGACATCAGCGTTGTTGGCATCGACGACCTCGACATTGCCGCCGCGGCAGAACCCGGACTCACGTCTGTCCGCGTACCCATTGACCGAAGCGGCGCCCTCAGCCTTGAGCTCCTCCTCGAGCAGATGGCCGGAAAGCCCACCGCAACGGAGGCCGTCCACCTCAGTTCACAACTCATCGTGCGTGGCTCCACCTTTGCTGCGCGCACCGCAGAGCAAGCCCTCCAGGGAAAGTAACCATGAGAATCGTCATCGCCGACCCCAACCTGATGCCCCACCGCTCCACTTTCGAGGCCGCGCTCCCCGAGGGCGCGCTTACCTCCTGGCACGACAGTTGGAGCGAGCATGCAGTACTCACCGACCTGAAAGATGCCGACGTCTACGTCGGACCACGCTTCACCGAGGCCATGGGCGCGGCCGCCAGCAATCTGCGGCTCGTGCATGTGGGCGGTGCCGGCTACGACGGCATCGACGCCTCCGCGTTGCCCGCCGGGGCGGTCTGCGCGAACACCTTCCACCACGAAAGTTCCATTGCCGAACACATCGCCTCCGTTTTGGTGGCCCTCCGGCGCAACCTGATCGGCCAGGACGCGGCGCTTCGGAGCGGCGTCTGGTCTTCGTCTGTCTATTCCTCAGGGATCCGCCAGCCGGAAACACTCCGCGGTGCTGTGGTGACTTTCCTCGGGTTCGGGCACATCGGCGGGGCGGCATGGTCGCTCCTGACAGCCTTCGGCGCCGAGGGTATCGCCATTACCCGTAGCGGCAGCGTGGACGCAAAGGCCAACTCCTTGCGCTGGGCCGGCACTACCGAGCGGCTCGGCGAGGCCCTCAGTGAATCGGACATCCTGGTGGTCAGCATCCCGCTTACGGAACAAACCACCGGCATCATCAGCGCAGCTGAACTCGACGACCTTGGCCCGGACGGCTTGCTCGTCAACATTGCCCGCGGACCCGTCGTCGACGAAGCCGCACTCTACGAAGCCCTGAAAGACCGGCGGATCGCGGGGGCAGCGATCGATGTCTGGTACCAATACCCGGGCACTGACGGCCGCGGCGAACCATCCACCCTGCCGTTCGGCCGGCTGGACAACATCATCATGACCCCGCACTCCTCCGGCGTCACGGCAGAGACCTTCCGCAGCCGCGCACTCGAGATCGCCGAAAACATCACCCGCCTTTCCACAAACCAGCCGCTGAAGAATGTAGTGATTTCCCGATGACCCGAAAAATCGTCGACGTCGACGTCCTGGTAACCAGCCCGAGCCGCAACTTCGTCACCCTCAAGATCACCACCGACGACGGCATCGTCGGATGGGGTGACGCCACACTAAATGGCCGGGAACTCTCCGTCGCGAGCTACCTCCGCGATCACCTCGGCCCAGCTTTGCTGGGCAGGGACGCAGACCGCATCGAAGACACTTGGCAATACTTTTACAAAGGCGCGTACTGGCGGCGCGGGCCGGTGACGATGGCCGCGATCGGCGCCATCGACCTCGCCCTCTGGGACATTAAAGGCAAGGCCCTTGGTGTTCCCGTGTACCAGCTCCTGGGCGGCGCAGCCCGGGACAAGATCCTCACGTACACGCATGCCACCGGCTGGGACCTGCCTGAATTGCTGGACTCGGTGGACCAGCGCCGTGAACAAGGCTTCCGCGCCGTCCGTGCGCAGTCGGGCGTGCCGGGGCTCGACAAGGTTTACGGGGTCACCAAGGGTGCCGCGAGCTACGAACCCGCCGGCCGCGGCGCCGGTCCAGTCGAGGAAGACTGGGATACCGCCGCCTACCTGCGCCACGCACCAAAGATCCTCTCCGCGGTGCGCGAGCACGTCGGCCCCGAGCTCAAGCTCCTCCACGATGTCCACCACCGCCTCAACCCCACCGAAGCCGCCCGGTTGGCCCGCTCGCTGGAAGACGTGGACCTGTTCTGGCTGGAGGACGTCACCCCCGCCGAGAACCAGCGCTTGCTCCGTACCCTGCGCCAGCAGACCACCATTCCGTTGGCGATCGGCGAAGTGTTCAACACCGTCTGGGATGCCGAGTTGCTCATCACGGAACGGCTCATCGACTACATCCGCACCGCCGTCGTGCATGCCGGAGGCATCTCCCACGTCCGGAAGATCCTGGCTTTCGCCGAGGTGTACCAGATCAAAGGCGCACCCCACGGTCCGTCCGATGTCTCCCCCATCAACCTGTCCGCATCACTGCACCTCGGCCTGGCCACGAGCAACTTCGCCATCCAGGAATACATGGGCTACGACCCCGCGGTGTCCGAAGTCTTCCAATCGAGTTTCCGTTTCGAAGACGGTTACCTGCACCCTGGCGACGAGCCCGGCCTGGGTGTCCAGGTGGACGAAGATGCCGCTGCGAGGTTCCCCTACACGCAGGCTTACTTGCCCATCGCCCGGGAGCTCGACGGCTCCATGAAGGACTGGTGAAACATGGCCAGGTCAAGCCTCCCGCAGCTGAACGCGGAAACCCCTGGAATCCTTCGCCGGACCGTCGCCCCTGCTCCGGGCATCGTGCACCTCGGCTTCGGAAACTTCCATCGCGCGCACCAAGCGGTCTATACGGATGCCGCCGTCGCGGCGCAGGGCGGCGACTGGGGAATCATCGGGATTTCCAGCCGTTCCTCAGCCATCACCGATGCCATGCACGCCCAGGACATGCTGTACACGGTCGTCGAAATCTCGCCCGAGGGATCCACGTTCTCTACTCCGCGCGTGCATACAGATGCCTTCGTTGCGGCAGAAGACCCTCAACGCGTCGCGGCCGCCATTGGTGCCGAGACCACGCGAATCGTGTCCCTGACTGTCACCGAAAACGGCTACACCTATAGCCCGGCAACAGGCTCGCTGAACGTTGCCGATCCTGACGTTCAGCACGACCTCGCCAACAGCTCAGTCCCACGCACGCCGATCGCTCAGATCGTCCGCGGACTCCAGCAGCGGGCCCGGACCCACGGTAAGCCGCTGACGGTCCTCAGTTGCGACAACCTCGCTGACAACGGACACCACACCCAGCGGCTCGTCCGCGAATTCGCATCACTATTGCCCACAGCTGAAGCCGCCGAAACGTTGCGCTGGATCGGTGCCAACGTCACGTTCCCGTCATCGATGGTGGACCGGATCGTGCCCGCCACGACGGATCACTACCGCAGCCTCGTCGCCGAGCAACTCGGCTACGCGGACCAGATCCCGGTGCCCGCCGAGCCCTTCACGATGTGGATCCTGGAGGACAACTTCATCGCGGGCCGCCCGGCCTGGGAGGCTGGAGGTGCGATCTTCACCGACGACGTCGCGGCCTACGAGCAGCTCAAGGTCAGGCTCCTCAACGGCACCCATTCTCTGATCGCCTACCTTGGAGCCCTGTCTGGTGCAGCCACCATTCCGGACGCCACGGGCATCGGCTACATCGAAGCCGCCGCCCGTCACGTCCTCCGTGATGAGTACCTGCCGAGCGTCACGGTGCCCGCAGCCGTCGACGTGGAGGCCTACGAGGAGCAACTCTTCTCGCGTTGGCGTAACTCGGCATTGGGGCACCGGACCAGCCAGGTAGGCAGCGATGGTTCCGTCAAGCTCCGCCAGCGGATCCCGATCCCAGCCTTGGAAATGCTCGACGCAGGCGTGATGCCCCACTACCTCGCCCTCACCGTCGCCGCGTACTTGTCGTGCATCGCTCCTCTTCGGGGATTCGACCCCGGCAACCACGCCAACGAAATGCAGGACCCCGCCCGGGAAACTCTCCAAGAGCTCGCAGCGGGATCCGGCTCCGGGCGGGACCTCGCCGCCAAGGTACTCGGCGAACACCATCTTCTAGGTGACGAACTCGCGACTCGTGAAGACTTCATCCGCCGCACTGGTGAGCTGATCGACGTCATCCACCGGCAAGGCCCCCTCGCCGCCGCAAGCGCGGCAGCCGAATCCACCTCACTTGTTCCCGCACAGACCCGGAGCATCCGATGACCACCCAAGCAATCCGCCGCGCCGACGGATCCTCTCTGCCGCTGACCACGGAAGCGGCCGTCCTGCACGGCGCAGGAGATCTCCGTATCGAACAGAAGCCCCTGAAGCCCCTCGGGCCGAACGATGTCCTCGTTGAAATGCGCTCGGGCGGCATCTGCGGCTCGGACATGCACTACTTCGCTGACGGCCGCAACGGCACCAATGTCCTCCGGCAGCCTACTGTCCTCGGCCACGAGGGAGCCGGCGTCGTCATCGCGGCCGGCGAGGCGGCCAGCGTTGCCGCGGGCACCGCCGTCGTGATTGAACCGGCGTTGCCATGCCGGAACTGCCCCACGTGCCTCTCCGGACGCTACAACCTCTGCCCGGCGGGGACGTGCTTCGGTTCCCCGCCCACCGACGGGCTGTTCGCCCGCCACGTAGTGGTTCCCGAAACCGCGCTTCACGTTCTGCCGGAAATTGTCCCGGCGGAGATCGGGGCGGCCGTCGAACCGCTCGCCGTCGCCGTCTGGGCGGTTGAGCGCGCCCAGGTGCAGGCCGGACACCGGGTGCTGATCACGGGCGCAGGGCCGATCGGCCTGCTCGTGGCGCAAGTGGCGGCCTCCCGCGGCGCGTCGGAGGTCATCGTGACTGACGTCAACGACGACCGTCTGGCTGTTGCAGCCCGGTTCGGCGCCACCCGGACGATCAACACCTCGGTCACGGCCCTGGATCTGAAAGACATGGATCGCCTGATCGAATGCTCCGGCAACATCAGGGCGCTGGCTGACGGCATTCTGACACTGGCCCCAGCCGCCCGGGCAACCGTCGTCGGCCAGGCTCGCCCCACCGTCGACGGGATCCCCCTCGGTTTCCTCCAACGTTTTGAAATCGATCTGGTGACCGCGTTCCGGTACGCGAACGCGTTCCCGACGGCGATTCAGCTCGCCTCCACGGGGGTGGTGGACCTCCGGTCGATCATCACTGCAACATTCCCCCTCGCCAACGCCGCGGCCGCACTCACGGCCCCCGTGACAGACCCCACCAATCTCAAAGTCCTCATCACGTACTGACTCGGCCCACGTACGGGCCAGCGGACATCCATTCAAAGGAGTATGGAAATGACCACAGCAGCAAACCTCCCGCCCACGCCGGTGGACCAAAGCAAGGTCCGGAAGGCCGCCGTCGCCGGCCTCATCGGCACCACGCTTGAACTGTACGATTTCGTCATCTACGGCACTGCATCGGCACTCGTCTTCAGCAAGCTCTTCTTCCCCAACATTTCCCCCGCGGCGGCGCTGCTGGCCAGTTTCAGCACTTTCGCCGTCGGATTCCTGTTCCGGCCCCTCGGCGGGATTTTCTTCTCCCACTTCGGTGACCGCCTTGGCCGCAAGTGGGTCCTGGTAGTCACTCTGCTTCTCATGGGTGGGGCGACCCTGGCGATCGGGCTTCTGCCGACCTTTGGCCAGGTAGGACTCCTTGCCCCGATCCTGCTGTGTGTCTGCCGCGCGGCGCAGGGCTTCGGCGCCGGAGCGGAGCAATCGGGCGGCGCAACACTGCTCACCGAATCCGCCGCGCCTGGAACCCGAGGCAAACTGGCCTCCCTCATCATGGTCGGCGCCGCCGCCGGAACGGCACTCGGAGCACTCGTGTGGATCGCGGCCCAGTCGCTTGCACCCAACGACATGCTCACGTGGGGCTGGAGGCTCGTCTTCCTCTCCAGTATCTTCGTCACCATCGCCGCGCTGGTCATCCGGCGGAAGCTTGACGAATCACCCGTCTTCGAAGAGATCAAGCAGGCCCGCACCGAACCCCCGGCACCGTTGCGGGAGGTTGCCAAGTACGGCAAGGCCAACGTCCTGCGCGTCATCCTGATGAACCTCGGCGTCAGTACGCAGTCCTACACCATCCAGGTGTTCATGGCCTCGTACCTCATCACCGTGATCGGAACGGACCCGAAGTTCATTCCCCCGGTGCTCCTCATCGGCTCGCTCTGTGGCGGAGTCGCGGCGGTGTCCTTCGGAATCCTTTCCGACAAGATCGGGCGCCGGCGCGTCGTCTCGGTCATCACGGGCGCCCTCATCCTCTTCCCCGCCCCTGCGTTCCTGCTGCTGACCACCGGCTCGCCGGTAGCCATCGTGTTGGTGATCGTGGTCGGCTTCGTCCTGGCATGCCAAGGCGTGGTGGGCGTGCACATGAGCTACTTCCCTGAGATCTTCGGCAGCCGTTACCGCTACGCGGGTGTCACCTTGGGCCGCGAGTTCTCGTCCATCATCGGCGGAGGCATCGCTCCGATGATCTGCGCGGCGCTGCTGGGCATGTTCAGCAACTCATGGATTCCTGTGGCGATCTACATGTCGGTGACCATGCTCATCAGCTTCATCGCCACCCGCATGTCACCGGAAACCCTCAACCGCGATTTGACGGATCCTGAGGACGCCGCGCACGGCAAAAGCGGGGTTGTCGGGGTAACCTCCGAAGCGCAGCACGCCCAGTAGCACCTGGGCCCCCGACGGCGGCCCGTGCCGCCGTCGGGAACGCCCGCCAGCCAACCACGATACGAAGGACATCCAATGCTCAGCCTCGAGAACCCGGGCACCGCCTCCCGTCCGGCCCCGTCCGCAATCCTCCGCGCCTCCAGGGTCGTGGCAGTGCTGAGGGCCCGGCATGCGAAGGACTACGCCCCCGTCATTGAAGCCCTCCGGGACGGCGGGGTGCTCAGTATCGAGCTGACGCTAAGCACACCGGGAGTATTCGAGGAGCTTCCCCTGCTGCTGGAGCGGTTCGGCGAGTCTGTGGAAATCGGCGTCGGCACTGTGACCACTCCTGCTGAGGCCGAAACGGCACTCAACCTGGGCGCCGCGTACATCGTTACGCCCATCACCGAACCGGACGTCATCACCGCCTGTACCCGACGCGGCGTGCCGGTCTTCCCCGGCGGGCTCACCCCCACCGAGCTCCACACCGCTTGGAAGCTGGGCGCCACCGCCGTCAAAGTCTTCCCCGCTTCCACGGTCGGCCCCGGCTACGTGTCCCAACTGCGCGGCCCCTTCCCGGACATCCAAGTGGTCCCGTCCGGCGGCGTCGACATCGAAGACGTCCCGGCTTGGATTCGCGCCGGCGCATTGGCCGTCAGCCTCGGCGGACCACTCCTCGGCGACGCGTTCAAAGGCGGGAGCCTGGCTGATCTGAGCGCGCGGGCCCGGCGGGTCCGCGCGCTTGTTGACGAGGAAGGTGGCGAGAAGAAATGACCACCAAGCCTTACGTCGTCACCCTTGGCGAAACCATGGCGCTCATGGCTTCGGAGACACCTGGCCCGCTGGCGCATGCGTCCACCTTGAGCCTTGGCATCGGAGGGTCCGAGTCCAACGTGGCCATCGGCCTGCAACGCTTGGGCGTCCAAGCTGTTTGGTGCGGCCGCATCGGGGCGGATTCCCTCGGCCGGCTTGTTGAGCGGGAGATTCGCGCTGAGGGCGTGGATGTCCGCGTCGCCGTGGACGATGACGCGCCCACCGGCCTGATGATCAAGGAACGCCGCACACCCACGGCCCAGAAAGTTGCGTACTACCGCTCCGGCAGTGCCGGTTCCCGGATTGCCCCCGACGACGTCGACGATGAACTGATTGCGGGGGCGGCGTTGCTCCATGTCAGCGGCATCACCCCGGCGCTTTCTCCCCAGGCAGCGTCCACTTTCCGCTATGCCGTCGCTGCAGCCAAAGCGTCCGGCGTTCCGGTATCTTTCGACCTGAACTACCGCAGCAAGCTCTGGAACGCCGAGACGGCCGGAAGTGCCTACCGCGAGATTATCCCCGACGTGGACATCGTTTTCGCCGGTCTTGAAGAGGCCGAACTCGTGGTCGGGACAGTCCGCGACGCCGAACAGGCCGCAAGGTGCATCGCCGCCATGGGTCCCAGCCAAGTGGTGATCAAGTTGGGTGCAGACGGCGCCTTGGCATTCGTCGACGGCAAGGTCTTCAGGCAGGACGCACTCGTCATCGAAGCCATCGATACTGTGGGCGCCGGCGACGCTTTCGTCGCCGGCTACCTGGCCGAATTCGTAGAGGGCTTGCGGGCTGAGGAGCGTCTTCAGACAGCCGTCAGCACGGGTGCTTTTGTGTGCCTCGTACCCGGCGACTGGGAGGGACTCCCCCGGCGCGACGAACTCCGACTCCTTGGCAGCCATGAACCGGTCAGCCGATGAGCACATTCTTTGTAGGGGCCTATGCGGCTGCGCCAAGCTTGAGCGGATGGGATCCGTCGGGTGAAGGCAATCGGGATGGGCGTGCTGGCGCCGGCCTTCTGGCGGGGAATCCCTCTAGGGGACTTTCGGCTGAACCATGATTTCCAAACATTCCGCCAATCTTCACTTGAGGTTCAGGTTACCGCCGGTCCACAGGGATAAATTCGTAGGCAAGCATTGTCGTTGGTGGACCAGGCAGGAGAACGCCATGGGCGGAGCGGGTTTTCGCAGCGACTCCCGGATTCCAGCAAGATTTGGACAGAACAACCCAGGGCCGAGCCAGTTGCTGCTGATCCATTCCGACCGGGAAATCATGCTCTCCGTTCGGATGGGCGAGCATGTGCGCGGCCCGGGCGAAATCCTGGTGGGCTTCACCGCAGACGCCATCTTTGCCGGTAGCGTCCGATGTCTGGGCATTCGGTTCCGTGAGCGAAGAGTCTTGGGATCGTTCGACCTGCTCCGCGCATCGTCCGCGGCGCGTTTCAGCGCGTCGTTCGGTCGGGAAGACGGGTCGCCGGATGCAACATTCCTACTCGACGATACGGTTTCGGTGCTTTTCCCGATGGCAGGGCTCAAGGAATTGGATGTCGGGCGGCTCTATCCGTTCAAGGTCCGTGACGGCAGACTTACCGGAGAGAGCCTTCGATTTGCCCGCCTTGACGCCCAGAAGTGACCGCCGGACTACAGCTTTTGCGTCGCCAGTACCCAGCCAAGGTTTACGCCGGGGGCCTCCGATTTGGCAGTCACGGGGCGAAGCGACGGAAGCATCTGCGAGAGCGGTAAACTATCGAAGTCCATTTGCCGGCCGCTATTTCCGACGGCACCATCGATGAGCTTGGCGAGTGATGGGGACGGGCCGACGCCGAATTCCTGTCTCAAGTCGGCAGCGAAGCTACGATAGGTTTCAAGGGCGGAGACGAGGTCGCCGGTCGCGAGGTGCGCCTGTATGAGCAAGCGGTACGAGGACTCCCTGAAAGGTTCCAGGGCAATGGCCAGTTTGCTCGCAGCTTTGGTTTCCTCGGTGTTTCCCTGGCTGAGGTGGTATGACGCGATGGAGTCGAGGGCCGCCGTACGCAAAGCCCGGAACCGTTCCTGTTCGACCAGAATCCAGTCCTCGTACCATCCCGGAAGGAGCTCCGCCGTTCGTAGCCGTTCCCATTTAGGGTACGAATCGCTCAGCTTAGACGCCGGGGCGTCTAGTTCGCGTTCAAGGGCGATGATATCGACCATGACCTCGCGGCTAAGGGCTACGGAAACGTCGGTGTTTCCGTCGGCGTCAAGCAGGCCGGGGAGCTCATGGTTGATGTGCCAGATACTCACCCTGAGGCCAACGGCAGCCTGCGCGTCGGACGAGTCGGGCCAGAGAAGTCCAGAAAGGAAGGTACGCGGTCGCTCGCCGAGCAGTGCCAGCGCCGTGATCAGGCGTTGCTGCCGATGCGCAACCTTCTGTCGGCGGCCGTCCCGGGTCAGCCTCCACCCGTTGAGCAGGGTCAGGGACCACTGCGGATCTGATGATAAAACCACGTCTATACCCCAATCGAACGCCGAATCACTGGCGGGCAAGCGTCATGAGAATAGACACTATTGAATAATGACCAGCCCGGTCGCGAGTGGCCGCTACTTGAATCGGGGCACTCTATCGGATGCCCTACTTACTCGGTCCAGTGATCGCCCGGCACTCAAAACTCCCCTACCTTCACCAACTGCCCGAACATCCGGTAACGGCGCTGTAACGCGCACGGTTTCATGCTCGTCATTACACGCACCTGACCAGGCGCATGTAACCGCGAGCGAGATCGAGGTGTGGCCATGAACCATACAGACCTCCTGTCCCGGCGACCACGCAGTCGTTGCCTCGGGACTTTTGTCAGACGGTGTGCCGTCTTCGTGCCGATCGATGGTCAGGGGTGATGGCGATGTCTATCGGACAGTTGGAGCCTGCTGCCGGCCGGACCCCGGCGGAGTCGACATCGGGGAATTCGCTCCCGGCTGCGTCGATCAGCGTGGTCATTCCTACTTTGAACGAGGCATTGAATCTGCCGTGGGTGCTCAGGCGGATGCCGTCATACGTTGACGAAGTCATCGTCGTGGACGGTCGATCCGAAGACCTCACCGTGGATGTGGCGCGCGCGCTTCGCTTCGACGTCGTCGTGGTGAATGAGCTGCATGCCGGCAAGGGCGCCGCCATGCGCGCAGGGTTCGCCGCGGCCACCGGGGACATCATCGTCATGCTCGATGCGGACGGGAGCATGGACCCTAGGGAGATCGGCTGGTTCGTTTCACCCCTTCAGCACGACCACGATTTCGTCAAGGGCTCCCGATATGTCACCGGCGGCGGTTCCGACGACTTGACGCGGTTGCGCAATCTCGGGAACCGTGCGCTCACAGGGCTGGCAAACAAGGCCCTGCACTGTAACTTCTCGGATCTTTGCTACGGGTATATCGCCTTCCGCAGGGAGTGCCTGGAGGTCCTTGAACTCAAGTCCGATGGTTTCGAAATCGAGACCGAGCTGGTGTCGCGGGCGGCCCGGGCGGGGCTTCGCATCGCTGAAGTGCCAAGCCACGAGTTGTCCCGCATCTCAGGCAACTCACATCTGCAGACCTTCCGCGACGGGTGGCGCGTCCTGCGAACGCTGACCCGTGAGTGCGTCGGATGGGATGCGCCGACGGCGGGGGTACGTCCGGAGGCCCTTCGGCGCGTGAAGTACCGGTATCCGGACATGAGGTTTCCTCATGTTCCAACCGACCCGCAGACGGTCCTTGCGATGCTGGCGGACGGCTAATGCCCGGCGGTGCCGACTGGCCCAGTGTCAGCGTCGTGATCTGTTGTTTCACCGAAGCCCGGTGGGAGTTGCTGCTCCACGGGCTCGCTTCGGTTCAGTCTCAAACGCTCCGGCCGGAACAGCTTGTCCTCGTGGTTGACCACAACGAGGATCTGTACCGGCGGTTGGGTGTGTACCGGCGACTGACGGGTGCGCTGCTGGGGGTCGAAGTAGTGGAGAACTCGGGGCCCCGGGGCTTTCCGGCGCCCGCAACACCGGAGTGAAGGCGGCAACCGGTGACATTGTGGCCTTCCTCGACGATGACGCCGAAGCCGCCCCGGACTGGCTGGCCCGGCTCGTCCTGCTCTATGACGATCCGGATGTGTTGGCGGTCGGGGGCAGGGTTGAACCCGTGTGGGAATCAGGTCGTCCGGCGCACTTTCCCGAAGAGCTTGATTGGATTGTCGGGTGCACCTATAAAGGCTTGCCCAGAGTCGCGGCTCAGGTGCGTAACGTGATCGGCGCGAACATGTCCTTCCGCTGCGATGTCTTTGAGCGGGTCGGCGGGTTCAATGCTTCCCTTGGCCGGCAGGGTGATCGTCCGCTTGGATGCGAGGAGACCGAATTGTGTCTGAGGGCATCCATGGCCTCTCCCGGCACCCGCGTGGTTTACGAACCGGCAGCCGTGGTGCGCCACCATGTGCCTGCGACGCGCGGTACCCTGCGCTACATGTTGTCGAGAGCCTGGTCAGAAGGTGTTTCGAAGGCTCAGGTGACCCGGCTTCTCGGGCGGAGCCAAATCCTTGGACCGGAACGCCGATATGTCCGCCGAGTGCTGCCGCGCGCTGTTCTGGCCGGACTGCGCTCCTGCGCACACGACGGCGACGTCGGAGGACTGGCCCGGGCGGGAGTGATCGTAGCTGTCCTTGCTGTCACCGCGATTGGCTACCTGCAGAGCCTGTGGCAGTCGTCATCGCTTCCGGCGCGCGCATCCGGCTCCGTTATATACCGGCTTATTCGCGACAACAGTGGAGGCCGGCCCAGTGATTAACCAGCAGATTGCCACGTCACCGGCCGTTGCCTTCGACATCCACGGACGTGTCGGAATCAGGGTCGCCCAGGGGACGCCAGGTGAGGCACAGCTACGTGACATGCTTGCCCCGTTCCTCGGCCCTTCGGCTTCAAACCTTCAGTTGAACATCAGCGGCGGCGTCACTCCGGTTCCCGCGCAATCCCACGCCGAAGACGCCTACCGGTACACAGACGATTCACTGTTCCTCCCGGAGGACCGGGTTCAGGTCACCCGCACGGAAAACGGCTTCACGGTCGAGGGGTCGGGCGAACTGCTGACGGCGGTCGTGCCGCTGTTGGACCACTTGTGCATCAGGCAGGACACAGCGATGGTTCACGCGGCGATGGTGAACTACCGGGGAGCGGGCATCCTGATGCCCGCATGGGGCGGCGTCGGGAAAACAAGTACGGTCGCGAAACTCTTGGCCATGCCGGACGTCGCCTTCATGGCCGACGACTGGGGATTCATCACCGCCGAGGGGACGCTTCTGTCCTACGCAAAACCGATGTTCATCAAACCCCACCACCGGCCAATTTATCCGGACCTCTTCCAAGGAATCCGCAAGCCCCTCGCGCCGGGCTGGCTGACTTCGACCATCAGCAGCGTGGCCACCGCTGTACACCCTGTCATCGTCCGCTATCCACGCACGGCGGCGTTCACGCGTCGGTGGTCACCCGAGCACAGAATGGTCCACCCGGCAGACGTATTCGGCCCAGGGAAGATCGTTCCGCAGGCGCCCGCCCGGATCGCCGTCTTCCTCGAACGCTTCGACGGAGCGGAGGCCCGGTTGGAGCGCCGGACAGAAGCCTGGATGGCAGCGCGCATTGTGGGCAACTTTCATTCGGAATTGCCTTTGGTGTCGCGGCGACTCATCGAGGCCTTGGGGGCCACGGGTCTTGTGCCGTTGGGCGAGCATTTCTCCGCAAAAGCCTCCGTCATCACACGTGCGTTGAGTGATGTTCCTTGCTTCGTGCTTCGCCTTCCCGTGGCCTGGTCCGCCGACCGGACCTCAGATTTTGTCGCAGGCACCGTCACCTCCATGGTGGACGGCCGGCCGTGAGCAGGAATGCGGACGCTGGCCGCGTTCTGGACGTGTCTGTCGTGATCCCGGCCCGCAACGCTGCCAACTGGCTCGGCGAATGCCTGAAGTCTGTCTTTGACCAGAACCCCCGCGAGGTGATCGTCATCGACGGATGTTCGCACGACTCCACCGTGCAGATCGCCCGTTCCTACGGGGCACGCGTCATCTCCGACAAGGGGCGCGGACTCCCGGCGGCGCGGATGCTCGGTGCCAGGGCCGCGCACTCCGATCTTGTCGCACTCATCGATGCCGACGTCGTCGTACCCACAGGCGTCCTGGCAAAACTGATTGCGGAGTGCAAAGCAGGCGGCTTCGACGGTTTGCAGTTTGGACTTGTGAGCGAGCCCGACGGCGCCGGCTACTGGGGAGCCGCCCTAGCCTGGCACCATAACCACAGCAGAGTCCGCTCATGGTTTGGTGTCAGTGCCACGCTCATGCGCCGCAGCGTGCTGCTTGAGGCCGGGTTCGATGAAAGCTTCCGGTCGGGCGAGGACATCGAGCTCCGGATCCGGCTCGAGGACGGTGGATACCGCCTCGGCGTCTCCCCCACGACTTTCGTGAGGCACCGGTTCGCTGACACCTTCGGGTATGCCCGCGACCAGTGGCTCCAGGACGGGGCAGGCTTGGCGCGCACAATGTACAAGCACCCCGGCCGGGCCGGATGGCTGGTGCTGTTGCCTTTGCTCGCAACGGTACGAGGCGTCCTTCTCTCCCTGGCCACAGCCCCCCGATACCTGCCCTACTGGGCTGGCTTCCTCGTATACAACTACGGGGCCTTTTGCAGCACCTTGCTGCGCCTTCCCAAGCAAGGACTGTCCCTCGGCGGGAATGCGGTGTGGCTGGCCGCTGCCCGTATCACGCCAATGGCCGCGGGGTTGCTGTTCTGGGCACTTGCCGCTCTGGTGATTCCCCCCGATCGTCTGGGGTTGGCCTCTGCCGTGGTCTCCGCCACCATGCTGACGGTGCAATTGGGCATGCTTGGCGTCGGCCCCGCAACCCTGACGCTCCTGCCAGCCCAAGCGGACCGTGGCAGAAACCTGATACCGGCAAGCGTCGCAGCCGTAGGCTTCTCGTCGCTGCTCACGGCAACCGGGCTGGTCGTTGTGACCTATTTCTTGGGATCCGGCGTCGGGACCGCTTGGAAAGATCCGGCCGTGAGCGCCGCCTTTTTCGCGGCAGCGCTCCTTGCCGCTGTCGCGTACCAGTTCGACCACATCGCCGTCGCCCAGGCAAGGGCAGATCGGGCACTGACGCGCAGCCTAGTGCAGGCCCTGTTCCAGCTCGCCACCCTGGCGGCCTTCTTGTTTGCAGGTTACCGAGAACCGGCGGCTATCGTCGTCTCCGTGGCCACGGGCGCCTTGGCGAGCGTACTGCTTGGCCTGCACCAGCTCAGACGCACCGATACGGTTCCGGACTGGACGCGGGTGAATTGGCGCGACACGATGAAGGTCTGGGCGCCGAGCCTCCGGCAGCATGCACTGATGCTTGCCGACCGCGCGCCCGGCTACGTCCTTCCACTCGTCGTAGCAGCGGCCCTGAGCACGTCGGCCGCGGCGGCCTGGTACGTCGTCTGGATGCTGGCTTCAGCAATCTTTTTCGTGCCGCAATCAGCTGGCTACTCGCTCCAGACCGCCATCGCGGCGGACACCCCCGACCCTCATCTTTCCTCACTCCCGGCCTTGATCCGAAAGGCCTTGCGGACGAGTCTTTTCCTTACCGCCTTTGCCGGGTTCTGCTGCTGGGAGCCGGTTCACTGTTGCTGCCTCTTTTGGGGTCCGGCTACGCTTCGGCGTGGGTGCTGCTACCTGTGCTGGTCCCGGCGCTGATGCTCACCTGCTTTACACAGGTCTATTACGGGGTGTGCCGATCCACCGGACGTTTAGCTGAATCCACGGTGGTCGCGATTGCGGCGTGCGTCCTCGCTGTGGCGCCGGCTCCGGCCGTCGCCCAATACTATGGGCTCACAGGGGTATCCGTACTCTGGTTGACCACCCAACTGTGCGCGGCCTTAGTCGCCGCGGGGCGGCTGCACCGCTTCGTACGCGGCCGTCGCATTGCCCCCGTCAAACACAATATCGAGGGGGCGGCCGGGTCGCGTGCGCACGGAGTACCGGCTCCGTGATGGCCGAGCGAACCCTCCGAGGGGTCTCCGTCACCCGCGTGCACCGACCCGACGTCGGCATAGTCACCTTCGGCACAACCGGCAGGAACCGTCCCCACAAAGCCCAGCATCGGGCCGACCGGGGAGACCCCCGGGTTGTGGCGGTACTCGCGGGGATAGCGGCGATCGCCTTGATCCTGGGCGTTTGGACGCTCAAGACCGTGAACACGCAGGACATCGGCGGCGCCGGCCTGATCCAGGCGCTCCCCGCCACCTACTTTGTCGCGTTGGGGCTGAGCCTGACCGGTTTCGTCGGCGCCCTTGGACAAAAAGTTCCTCGCCCGTGGTTGCTCGCCATTCAGCTTTTGGTTCTCATCGTCGTCCTGCACGGGGCTGATCCGATCATTCACGGATTGCCCCGGCTGGAAGCCAGCTACCGCCACTTGGGCATCACCGACTTCATCGCACAGTCGGGCGGCCTGGGCCGGAAGCTGGACGCGTATTTCAACTGGCCAGGGTTTTTCGGCATGCTGGCGATGCTCTCCAACACCACCGGAGTCCACGACCTGACCTGGGCGGCCACCTGGGCGCCTGTCGGCGTCAACGTCTTACTCATGCCCGCCCTGCTGGCCCTGGCCCAGCGCCTCACCTCCGGCCCAAGGCAAGCGTGGGCAGCGGTGTGGATGTTCTACCTGGCCAGCTGGGTCGGGCAGGACTACCTCGCCCCTCAGGCCTGCGCTTTGCTGCTGCTGCTGACCCTGACGGCCTGTGTCCTGGCGGCATTCCCCGGGTGGCCGTGGAAGTCGACAGGAAAACTCGCCCACCGGCTCAAGGACCTCGTGCATCGACTTGAACCCGGGCGTCCGGCTCCGGTGCCAGCCGAACTATCGTCGGCCGGCACCGTCATGCCAGCTGTGGTGTGCCTTGTATTCCTGGCAGGGATGACCGTTGCCCATCAGCTCACGCCTTTCGCCGCAATCCCTGTCCTGGTGCTACTGGCCCTGAGCGGACGGTGCCGGCTACGGTCCCTACCGGTCCTGGCGTTGCTGTTTCCCATCTGCTGGCTGGTCCTGGCCGCTACCCCCTTCCTCATCGGACATCTGCAGACCCTCTTCGGGTCCATCGGCAACATCAACGCCGCCACGTCCGCCTCGCTGCTCAACCGGGTGGGCGGCAGCCCGACCCATCAATTCATTGTCTATTCCCGGCTCGCGGAAGGAGCCGTGGTCTGGATCCTCGCGGGACTGGGTGGCCTCCAAGGACGACGGCTACGGATGCCATGGCTAACTGCCGCGCTGGGCACCGCGGCGCCTTTCGTCCTGTTCCCGCTCCAGTCCTACGGCGGCGAGCTTCTGCTACGGATATACCTTTTCAGCCTCCCGTTCGCCGCCAGCCTCGTCGTGCTTCCGTTCTTCCCCCGTGACTCCAGTCCACCCGGCGTGCGCCGCATGATCGCCCTCCTGCTGCTCGGATCCGTCATCGCCACGAGCACGGTGGCCGCCCGGTATGGCAATGACGCCATCGAGAATTTCACACCCGACGAGATCGCCCTGGTCGACCGGCTCTACACCACCGCGCCCCCTGGTTCAGTCCTTATCGAGGCAGTGCACGACACGGCCTGGCGGTACAAGCACTACGCCGGATACCGATACCACACGGTCCTCCAAGCAGAGCCGGCCCGCCCTGGCGATCCGCCGCCCGGCTGCGCATCGATAAACCAGCTTGTCCCTTCCACCGGCGCCTATCTCGTCGTCACTTCAAGCCAGGCCATTGCTGCCGACGTGCTCAACACCGGACCGAGCGAAGGCCTGCAACACTTCATCGACAGGTGCGCCCAGCAAGGAGGCTGGTCAATGGAGTACCGCAACGCTGGCGGAGTGATCTACCACCTGCAAGGAGCACCGAATGGCATATGAGCAAAGGGCAGTGGGCATCACCAGCGCCGTCATAGGCGCCGTGGCACTTGCTTCGATTCCCCTATCCTTCACCGGACCAGCGGAGCTGCGCCTTGCCGTCATAGGGCCGTTCCTCCTCGCCGGACCGGGAACGGCGCTCATCCTGTTCCTGAAACCGGCCCGGCTTCAAAAAGGAACCGGATTCGAGGTGCTACCACTGGCCGCCGCAATAGCGGTGAGCTTCAGTCTTGCCTCCGGGATCCTGCTCTCAACGGCGATGCTCTACACCGGTTTCTGGCACCCGTCCGCCGCCGTTTGCCTCTTGGCCGGGCTGACATTGGTCCTGCTCGCGGCCGTCGGCCGGCGGTCCAGGAGGAAGGAAGCGGCGCGATAGCGAATGGGCGGGCAATGCACCTACGCTTTCGCCCAGATTGCCACCCAGGCCACCTGAAGGTGCCCGGCTGTTGCCGGTGCGGGGCAGCCGGTCAGGCAGGATTCGGTCTGGAGGATGTAATGCATTGGCTTGTCGGGAATGCCGACAGTGTTGACACCGATCGAGACACCGTCGAGGAAGAACTCAACGCGCCCAGGCGTCCATTCGGTTGTCGCGGTATGCCAGGCCGTGAACCGCGCACCAGACTGGTTTTCATGGAAGATGTTCTTGTCCGACCCGGCCTGATGGACGGCACCGTAAAAGGACTTGGACAGATCACCTTCGGGGTAATCGATCTCGCCGTCACGCGGCCACACTCCGCTATCGGGCCACAGCAGCCACGCCGTCTTGAACCCCTGCAAGGCCTCGGACCTGAACCGCACCGAATACCGCCCGTACAGCAGGCTGTCGTACGGGCGCCCGTTGGCCGGCTGAAGCTTTGGCGCGGGTGCCGCCCCCATCGAGACACCCTTTTCGGTGTGCAGGTACATGTCGAGCATCCCGTCCTTGACGCTGAGCACCTTCGATGGGTAGTACCCCGACCTGCCGCCGCTTTGCTGACCGGCTGTGTCCGGTGTGCCGTCAGCGTAGTTGACACTCCACCTCGCGCGGTACGCCGGCCCGGGGAAGCTCCCAAGCGGGACGTCCCCCTCGCTGAAATCTTCGCTGAATACTTGCCGCCACCCGGGCAGATCACCCACTGGCATCTGTCCGGTCGCCTGGGACTGCCCCGTTCCCGCCCCCGCCGTCGAAGGTGCGGCGGTCTTGTGTGGGTCAGTGGGGCCCGCGATCGTCGGAACGTCAGCGACACATCCGGAGGCGGCCAGCGACAAGGCCGCGACGAGCGCGATCATCATGTTGGCACGGAGGACCGCCCCCACGGCCTTTTTGTTTCGCCGTTGCTCGGTGCGCATGGGAGCAAGTTTGGCGGCAAATCCACGCCGAAACAAGGCCCGGGCGGCGATCCGTCTGCGCCCTTCCGTCAGCGCGCCCATCCTTCGGTCCGGACCGGAGCCACTGCATCCGCAGGCCGGGCACGGGCGCAAACTCACAGGGAACCCGAAGCTGGGGACCATAGCCCAGTTGAACTTAGTGTGCAACAGTGTCCGGACCGGACGCTTCGTAATACCTGATACACCAAGACGAGGCATGCCCCTTCGTCGCAGGCCTGCCAGCAGGCCAGTCACGGCCGCTGACCACGGTCGGAGGAATTGGGAGGAAGCAGGATCACATGAGACTCAAAATGAAATCCGGCGGAAGGGTCCCGGGCCGCCGCCGTTCACGGGCTGTTCGCGTCGTCGTCGCGGTCGCCCTTGCGGTAATCAGCACTGCCTGCCAAGGTCCGTCCGGTGGCGGAACACCGGTTCCCGATCCCACCACCACCATCACCGGTTCCTCCCCGTCCCCAACCTCTGCTTCTTCGCCCCCGGCAGCCCCGCGCCCACAGCTGCCGCCGGGAAGATCGGGCACGTCTTCGTGATCAATTTGGAAAACCAGAGCTACAACAAGACCTGGGGTCCGGATTCGGCAGCCCCTTACCTCTCCCAAACTCTGCGCAGCCAAGGCGTCCTCCTGACCCAGTACTACGGCGTCGCTCATCATTCCAACCCCAACTATCTGGCCCAGATCTCCGGACAGGCATCCAACCCGATGACGCGCAATGACTGCACGACTTACGCGCCGTTCATCCAAACCGGAACCGCCGACCCGGGCCAGGTGCTCGGATCGGGCTGCGTCTACCCCGCTTCAGTCCCGACGCTGGCCGGGCAACTTAGCGACGCCGGGAAGACCTGGAAGGGATACATGGAAGACATGGGCACGCCGTGCCGTCACCCTAGCCCAGGTGCAAAGGACAACTCCCAGAACGCCAAGATCAATGACCAGTACGCCACCCGCCACAATCCCTTCGTTTATTTCACCAGCATCACTTCCTCCCCGGGCTGCCGAGACAACGTAGTGGACTACTCCAACCTCGCGAAGGACCTACAGTCTGCCGCAACCACTCCGGACCTGGCTTACGTCAGCCCCAACCTCTGCCACGACGGCCACGACAGCCCTTGCGTCGACGGACAACCCGGCGGACTGGAGAGCGCCGACCTCTGGCTTAAGGAACAAGTCCCGGCCATCCTCAATTCACCGGCCTATCGGCAGGACGGCGTGCTCGTCATCACCTTCGACGAGGCCGACGGTAACGCAACCGGCCCTTCCGGCCTGCCAGGCGGAACAGCTGGAGGCCTTGTCGGCGCGCTTGTGCTCTCCCCGTTCACCAGTCCGGGCACCAGCAGCGGAACGATGTACAACCACTACAGCCTCCTCGCCACGATGGAGGACATCTTCTCCCTCCCCCGCCTGGGCTACGCAGCGGCCCCGGGACTGCCCAGCTTCGGGCCGGACGTCTTCAGCGCCCACCCGTGACCTTGCGGTCAACCGGTGATGTCTCCACGCGACCGCTGTTATCTACACACCCCCGGATTTGGTAACGCACCTGTAACCGCCCCCATGGTGCCATAGGTTCTCGACGGTGTTGCCGGGTGCCTGGGCCACGAACCTCCGCACCTACCGGCAGCTTTTCGGCACCACTGTGGTGGCGGACGATGAACGAAGTGGGAGGACAGATCAGTGAAACGACTGCTTGGCTTGGGCTTCATCAGCGCACTTGCTGCGCCCGTAATGGCACTGGCCCTTGTGTCCGGTCCGGCAAGCGCCGCTGCCCCGCCGCCGACCACTTGTTCAGCCGGAGTTCCAGCTCCCACGAACACTTATCCTGGAACAACGGTTGTGGCCAATAACTTCGAATCCGGAACGCTGGCTGGGTTCACCGTTAATACCGGAACAACCGGAACGGCAACCATCGACAACTCACAGGCCCACTCAGGCTCGTGTTCGGCCCACCTGCATGTGACCACCGACCCCGGTTCCCTGGCCAACCTGGTGACCACGCTCCCCGCAAACTCCAATGATGTTTATGCGGACGCGTGGTTCAATATCACCACCGCGGGCGTTGCAGGAAACGATGTCCCCTATTTCCGGTTCTTCTTCGACACCACAAGGTTCGTAGACATCTACCGCTACAACAGCAACGGCCAAATTTGGCTCCGGGTAACATCCTCGACGGGCTTTACTTACACCAAGCTGGTGTCCGGCTCCATTGCGTTGAATGCGTGGCGGCATGTTGGAATGCATGTCATAGCCAACGGGGCTGCGTCCACGGTTGAAGTCTGGGTTGACGGAACATCCATCTTTTCAAGCAACCAAGTCAACACGACAGCGACCACCGTGACGGCACTCCAGCTCGGTGCTGAGCATCTGACGCAAATGGGTGACGAGTATATCGACGATCTCGTCATAAAAGTCGGAGCAGCCGCGGCCGGAGGAACGTCCGGCGCGCTTATCCCGATAGCACCGACCCGCTTCCTTGATACGCGGAATACCTCGCCTGTAGCTGGGGGCTCCGCGGTCTCCTTCCAGGTTGCCGGCGTGAACGGCATTCCGGCAAATGTCTCGGCGGTGACCTTCAACCTCACGGTGGCCAACCCGACGTCGTTCGGATTCGTCACAGCCTACCCATCGGGAACCGCCCGTCCGAACGCTTCCAACGTGAACTACGCCAGCGGACAGATCGTCCCTAATCTGGTCACGGTTCCCGTGGGGTCGGACGGGAAGGTCACCCTTTACAACCAGTCGTCGGGATCCGCGCAACTCATCGCGGACGTCTCCGGGTACTACCTCCCGGCTGCCGCATCGGCGCCCGGGGACTTCCAAGCGCTTGCGCCAAGCAGGTTCCTTGACACCCGCAACAGCACCGCGGTAGGGCCGGGCGGCACGGTCTCCTTCCAGGTCGGCGGGGTCAATGGCATCCCGGCGACGGTCTCGGCGGTGACCTTCAACCTCACCGTGGCCAACCCGACGTCGTTCGGCTTCGTCACGGCGTACGCGTCCGGAACCGCCCGGCCGAACGCCTCAAACCTGAACTACGCCACCGGACAGATCGTCCCCAATAGTGTCACCGTGCCGGTGGGCGCGGACGGAAAAGTCACCCTCTACAACCAGTCCTCGGGAACCGCGCAACTCATTGCGGACGTCTCCGGGTACTACCTGGCCGGCACCGCAACGGCATCGGGAACCTTCCAACCCATCGCACCAACTAGGTTCCTGGACACCCGCAACAGCACAGCGGTGGCACCGAACGGAACAGTGTCCTTCCAGGTCGGCGGTGTCAGCGGCATCCCCGCAACGGTCTCGGCAGTCACCTTCAACCTCACGGTAGCCAATCCGACGTCGTTCGGATTCGTCACAGCTTACGCATCCGGAACCACTCTGCCGAACGCCTCCAACCTGAACTACGCCACCGGACAGATTGTTCCGAACCAAGTCGTTGTACCTGTCGGAGCTGACGGAAAAGTAACCCTCTACAGCCAATCTGCCGGCACGGCACAACTCATCGCGGACGTTGCAGGTTACTACCTGCCATGAATCAATAGGCATTTCAACAGGCATGGATCGGCGGCTCCTGGTTTAGTCCGGGGCCGCCGATCCACGTAGTAGCCTTTCGGCGGTCAGGGTCGCTCAGCGTTAGCTGAGGCGGTCGCACCTCGTATGATGAGGTTGCGTCAGTCGGACCAGGCATGTGGCCGAGGCCGGCCCGGGTTGCCTGGAGGACGCAGGATTTGTCGGGTTGAAGAAGCGAGGTGAAACCGTGCCGGATGGCCGTATTACTGGAGACAGCGATGCTCTTGTAGCTGGCCGGTACAGGCTGGGAACCTTGATCGGCCGCGGCGCGACGGCGTCGGTGTACCGGGCGCAGGATGAGAGGCTAGGCCGCGACGTGGCACTCAAGCTCTTTGCTCCCCTGCTGGGCGGGCCGGATGAGCTTGCCCGGCATGAAAACGAGATGCGGCTCCTGGCGACATTCAACCATCCGTCACTCGTCACTCTCTTCGACGCCGGTACCGACCATCGGGATCCGGAGCATGCCCGGACATTCCTCACCATGGAACTGATTCACGGTCCGGACCTGTATGCCAGATTGCGGGGCCGACCGCTGGCGCCCCAGGACGTAGCCCACATCGGGGCGGATCTGGCTTCGGCCCTGGAATACGTCCATGGGCGTGGGATCATCCACCGCGATATCAAGCCCGCGAATGTCCTCTTGGCTGATGCCCCCGCAGGATCCCCCATCCGGCCCAAACTCACCGACTTTGGAATCGCCCGCATCATCGAGGGAACGCGCCTGACCGCAACTGGCACCATGGTGGGAACCGCCGCATACCTGAGCCCGGAACAGGCCACCGGCTCTGTCCTCGGACCGTCAAGCGATATCTACTCCCTCGGACTTCTCCTCCTCGAATGCCTGACCGCAAAGCTCGAATACCCGGGAACGAGCGTGGAGTCGGCCGTTGCGAGGCTCCACCGCCCACCCCGTGTACCGGAGGACCTTGGGACGCGGTGGGTTGACCTCCTCACCGCCATGACATCGACTGAGCCTTCTGCACGGCCCGGCGCACTAGAGGTTGAGCAAGCACTTCGGAGTGCCTTCAGTTCCGGCGTCCCTGCGGCGACGCCCGTTGGCGCCAACGGAGCCACGCAGACCCTTCCCCGCATGCCCGACCGCCCGCCCCGCACAGCCAAGGCAACCATCCAGATGCAAGTGCAGCCCGCGGCAATGGCGGGCGTAATCGCGGGCGGTGGCGCCGTCGTCGGGCCGGCCGTACGAAACAGGCGCCAATGGCGAGGGAAACCGGCAAGCCGCGCGCGCAGATCGGCGTGGGCTGTCGGCGCCGCACTCCTTACGACCGCTCTGGTGATCATTGGTGTGAGCGCCTTCCAGCCGCCTGCTCCCGCCGCCCCGGACCCGTCCGTCTCGGCAACGCCCAGCACCCAAACGCCAACGCCCTCGCCGGGCGTTGAGACATCTCCGCCGGTTGCGCCGGTTCCTTTAGCACCGGCGCCAGGACGCCACAAGAGCAACGGCAAGGGCAATGGCGGTTAGGAACCGGCGCTGAGCTGACAAAAGCTAGCTTTGCGGGTCGTACATGAACTCGCGGAGCTCCTGCGGGCATCGGCAAGCCACCGCGATCTTCCTCGCCCACTCGACCGCGTCCCCGCGCGTCGGCAGCTCCAGCACGGTGAACCCACCCTTGATTTCGGAGCCCGGATAGATATCGGTGCTCACCGAGCCGTCGGCGGAAACCAGCACGGGATCGGTTTCCTCCTCGATCCCGCCGCCGAAGACGTAGGCGCCTGCCGCCTTCGCCTCCTCGATCACAGCGTGGGCTTCGGCGGAAACGATAGGGAGCTCCTCGTCGGTGATCATCATGGCTTCGCTCGGGAAGGAGATGAGGTATTTGGTCATGCCTCGATGGTCCCCCACGGACGGGCCGGACGGCAACGACTTCCTGCCGTTGCTAGATTCCGCCGTCGCGGGTGTCCCTCGTCACGATGCGGTCCCCCGTGACCGGGTCCACTGTGGCGCGGCTTTCGCTGATTCGGCGGGCCCGGCGCGGGCCGAACACGAAGAGGGAAACGATCAAGCCGATGACGCCGACGACCATGAGGATATAGCCGACCATATGGAGATCGATGAATGACACGACATCTCCAGGGATGGCGAAGGCCAGAATAGCGCCGATCGCGATAAGGAAGATGGATGATCCGATACCCACTGCTGTACCTCCTGCTGAACCGCGGACCCGGCGGTGGCGGGTATTACTAAGGTTACTTGGCATCGCCAAAGCTACACGTCAGCACCTCATCCGGCAACCACGCGCCGCCGATCCGGCACCTGGGCGGCACAAAAAGCAAAACACTAAGGGTGCTTTGCTTTTTGTTGACCTCCGGGTACGGTCGATGAAGGACCATATGTCTCTATTGGGGAGGTCAGCGAATGGCAGGAAAGTTTGAACTGTTTGTCGATACCCGGGAACGCTATCGGTTCCGGCTGAAGGCAGCGGACGGGACTGTCATGGCGGTCTCGAAGGATTTTGAGACCAAGCGCGCCGCAGTGGTGGGAATCCGCGAAGTGCGGGCGTGCGCGGGGATGGGACTGATCACTGACCTGTGTCCGAGCCAGCCGGCAGCATCCGGACCAGCACCGGAAATCTCCCCGCCGGCCCTGGCCGAAGAGGGGCCGGCCCGGGTCCGGAATTGGCTGGGCCGAACCTCTATCGTCCGTAGGCGCGGCCACAAAGCCCTGACGTCCAAGCGCTGGCTGAACCTGGTCAAATAGAACCTGGTCAAATAGGGCCTGGTCAAATAGCGCCGGACCGCAGAAATGGCCGGGACTCAAAGAGTCCCGGCCATTTCCATCGCGCTTAGTACGGCTTGATGGCTTCTGGCGGCTGGGTGGCCCATTCGGTCTCGGTAGCCCGCATCCAGGGATAAGGCAGGAGCTCCCCTAGGCCGACAGTTCCAACCTCTCCCCCGGCATCAACCAGGACAGTTGCCTCGGCCCCATAGTTCCGAAGCAACTCCCGGCAAACGCCGCAAGGATTGGTGACTTGGGGTTCGCCGTGTTCGTCCATGCTGACTGCGACGGAGGACTGGATGGAGGCTTCCTGCGCAATGCGGGCGTTGGCGAGGGCGCTGGATTCGGCGCAGACGTTGATTCGTTTCGAGCCGATGTGGAGGCCGAGGTAGATCGCCCCGGAGGCGCCCCGCTTGGCGGCGGCCACCCGGTGGTTCTCACTGTGATGAGCCGTGAGGAACAATTGACGGGCCGCGGTGTAGAGCTCCACATCGGACTGACTGAGGTCAAACGAGATCATATTCCTAGCTTCCAATGAAGATGCCATTCTTCTGCCGTGCGAGCACGTAGAACACAATGCTCAACACGGACAGGACGGCAACGTAAACCGGGAAAATCCACGATGCATTCATGGACTGGAGCCAGACCAGGAGGTAGGAAGCCGTGCCGCCGAAGATCGCGACGCCAACACCGGCGAAGTACTTCCCAGCGGCCTCCCCGACACCACCATCACCACCCGGCGCGAGCCGCTCGGCGTCGTCGGGCTCATCACCCCCTGGAACTTCCCCATCGCCATCCCGGCATGGAAGGCCGCCCCCGCACTCATCAGCGGTAACGCGGTGGTCATCAAGCCGGCCGAACTCACCCCGCTCTCCGCGACGCACCTTGCCCACGCCCTGCAGGACGCCGGACTTCCCGCCGGAGTATTCATCGTGGTCCCCGGCAAGGGCCGCGTGGTCGGAGACGCTTTGGCACGCGATCCCCGCATCGCCGGGCTGTCCTTCACCGGATCCACCAAAGTGGGGCTCGGACTCCAGGAAATCCTGAATGCGCGCCGCGCCCGCGTCCAGCTCGAAATGGGCGGCAAGAACGGCGTCCTGGTCCTCGACGACGCCAATCCGCAGAAGGCCGCCGCGGTAGTCGCAGCCGGCGCGTTCGGACTCACGGGCCAGGCGTGCACCGCAACGTCCCGCGTCTACGTCACCCCAGGCGTCCGCGATGCCTTCCTCGACGCCCTCGTCGCCGAGGCGGCTAAGTACACCGCCGGTGACGGGCTCGACGGCGCCAAGATGGGTGCCGTGGTGAGCAGCCAGCAGTTCGAGCAGGACCAGGCAGCGGTGCGCACCGCCGTCGAACGCGGCGCCACCCTCCTTCACGGAGAGTACGACGGCGACCCCTCCGGTGCGTTGCTCTTCCCGGCCGCTGTCCTCACCGATATTCCGTTGGACGACGCCGCGGTGACCGAGGAAATCTTCGGTCCGGTGGTCGCGGTCCTGGAGGTCCCCGATTACGAGGCCGGACTCGCCGCGATCAACGACTCCCGCTACGGCCTCACCGCAGGGATCTGCACCGACTCCTTGGCCCTGGCCACGGACTTCGCCGCGCGGGCGCAGGCAGGAGTGATCAAGGTCAACCGCCCCACGGCGGGCCTGGATTTAAACGTGCCGTTCGGTGGCGTGAAGGACTCCTCCACGAACACCTTCCGCGAGCAGGGCAAGTCGGCACTGGACTTCTTCACCTGGGGCAAGACCGTTTACACCGGTGTGTAGCGCGTCATGACCTACGTGATCGCGCAGCCCTGCGTGGACGTCAAGGACAAAGCCTGCATCGACGAATGCCCCGTGGATTGCATCTAAGAAGGCGAACGCTCGCTCTACATCCACCCGTCCGAATGTGTGGACTGCGGCGCCTGCGATCCCGTCTGCCCGGTCGAGGCGATCTACTACTCGGACGACGTTCCGGATGAGTGGACGGATTACGTCCGGGCCAACGTCGAGTTCTTCGAGGAGATCGGATCCCCGCAAGGAGCATCGGCGCTGGGGAACCTCGGGCGGGACCATCCGGTAGTTGCGGCGGCAACAGTTCCGGGCTGATGTTAAGGGGCCGGCCTGGCCTGGATCGCCTGTCGAAGCGACTCCAGGCTGGGCAGGCCCGAGAGGCCCCCGGCCGTACGGTAGACGCGACACGTCATGGCTGGTTCTGCCATCGAGGGGAAGAGGTCAATTCCGTCCACCATGAATGTCGGGGATCCGTGGAATCCGGAGGCTTCGGCCTCTTCGTCGGTCGTGATCTGCCTGACCTCAATCAAGGCCGGGTCGTTCCCTTCCAGTTCCGCAGCCCGGGAGAACAGTTCCCGGGCCGCAGAGCTATGCGGACAGTCTTGGATGGTGAGCAATTCGAAGTCCATGGCCCCATTATCCGGCTCCGTGCCGTATAGATCACAGCAGGTCGGCGTGATGCTCTGCTACGACGTTCGGGTGGGCCCGAAGCCGGTAGCGGAGGGCGTTGTCCCCGTAGGTTTCCAGAATCGGACTGTTCGTCGGGTCAACCGACAAGCCGCGCGCTTTTGCCTGGAACTCCGGACTGACGGCAAGCTGCGGCATGGTCGCGTCAAGTGCAGGATTGTAGAAGAAGGGAAGGGAGATCCGGTCCGTGCCTCGAAGCGGCGAGATGACCCGGTGCAGGGTCGCCTTGAGGTAGCCGTTGGTGGCCAGTTCCAGCATTTCGCCGATATTGACCACGAAAGTCCCCGGTACTTGGGGCGCGTCGATCCACTTCCCTTGGTACTCCACCTGGAGACCCCCCTTGCCGGGCTCAACCAGGAGTAGCGTGAGCACTCCCCCGTCACGGTGGGACCCCACGCCCTGCTTGGGTTCCGGATTCGACTCCCCCGGATATCTCACGATCTTGAGAACAGGGAAAGCCCGTGCGGCGAATGCTGCGTCAAAGGTGTCCTCGGGCGCTCCGAGGGAAACGGCCAGAGCCCTCAGCAAGGCCAGCGAGACGGTGCTCAGCCGTTCGGTCCATTCCGAGACAATTTCCCGCATTTCCGGCAGCGCGGCCGGCCACAGGTTAGGCCCCTCCAGGCGCCAATATTCCGCGACCCCCGGGCCTGGCTCAACGGCGTCCCGCTCGACGCCGATGTCGATCTGCTCCCGCCAGTCGATCCCGCCGTCCGTAAGCTCGCCGCCAACGCGGGTGTAGCCGCGGAACTGGGGGCTGTGGACATTCTCGATCGCGAGCTTTTCTTCTTCCGGCAGCTCAAAGAAGCGCCGCGACACCTCGAGAATGGCGTCCGTCAAGTCCTGCGGGATGCCGTGGCCGGCGAGGTAGAGGAAGCCGACCTCATGCATGGCAGCGCGCAGTTCGTCACGGAATCGGGCGGCCTCCGCCGGGCCTGCGTCCAGACGGGAGAAATCGATTACGGGCAATGTATCGAGTGTCAATGCACTTTGTCCTTTCGTCGAATGTCGCAAGCGTGCGCATTGTCCGTTTAGCTTCAGCCCGGCTGTTTGGGATGCCACACACCGAAACGGTTGCCGTGCGGGTCCAGGAGGTGCGCAAACTCGATCGTGCCGTTGTCAACGAACGGGATGGCCACGCTCGCACCGAGCGACTCGGCCCTGGCGATCGCGGCTTTCACATCGTCGACTTGCACGTAGAAGATTGCCCACGACGTTCCCTCGGGCGAGGACGTGTCCCACAGCCCACCCTGGTCGCCATTCACCATCTGGTAGCTGGCAGGCGAGGACTCACCGAAAGTCCAGTCGAAGAGTGGGCCGTAAAAGGCCCGCGCGCTCTCGGGATCGGGAGAACCGATTTCGAAGTAGTTCACTATGGAGGCCATGACTTTTTCCTTTCCACTTCCGCCGCTGATAGACGAAGGCCGCCCCCGAGACCTGGGGGCGGCCTTCCGAATAATTACGGCATGATCTTGTAGAGATCGACGACGGTCTCTTCCGGGGGCGACTCGAATCCGCCCTCGATGCCCGCCTGCATGCGGGGCATGAGAATGCCGTCGCGGAATTTCTCCCAACTTTCCTTCGATTCATGGACGGCCATGATGGTCCAACCGCCGGCCGACGGGCCTGCGGCATGGAAAGTCTGTCCGTCGGGCAGGAGCCCCTCTCCTGGGTGGACGGCGGCAATTGACGCCTCGTATTGGTCTTTGGTGCCTCCTGGGAAGAAGTGCACGACTCCGTAGGGCGCGGCTTCCATCTCTGCTCCTTGCTGGTGTGGACGGGTGTGGACATGCCAAGCAATAGACCCCGCTACGCGGGATGTCAATGAGTTTTCATGGGCGGGATCCGAATCCGATATTCAGGTCCAGAATTCGTCTGCCTTGGCCGTGTCCTCGAAGAACTCCCGGCCTTCGACAACCTTTCCGTCGCGGAGTACGAAGGAGATGGCAGTCGCAATGTCCAGGGTCTTTCCATCGCTTTCGGCGCGGCTTTGCTGGAGCCCGATTGTGTGGTTTTCTCCGCCGACGATGTCCTGGACCGTCGCTTGGAAGGTACCTTGGGAGCGCGCCCCGAGCTCGCCGAAATACGCCAGGATCGCGTCGCGTCCTTGCTTCGTCCCGGACAGCACGCCATTTCCAGCTGCGTACCAGACTGCGTCCTCCGCGAACAGCTCGCTGAGTGCCGCCAGATCACCTGTGTTAAAGGCCTCGTATCCCCGCCGGACCAATTCGGCGTTTTCTGTAGCTCCCATGTCGGATACCTCTCCGTCATCCTCGTCGGTCAATGGGACGGCTTAAGGCTATTCCTGGGCAGGGTGCCTGTCGATGGAAAGCTCGAAGTTCGGGAACCACAGTGGCAAGCTTGACCACAAAGACGCCGCACCCACAGGGAGGGTAAAGCCGTGATTGACACCGCTGAGGCCGTTCTTCACGACGGCACGACCATCGCCGTAACCATCCACGGAAACGGACGCGCCCTGATGCTCCCGGCCCGCTTCGCCCCCTATCCCCCGGACGAAGCCGAAACGATGCGCCGCTGGGGCGCTGACCCGGATCTGGGACCCAAGCTGGTGAATGGACTCGCGCGATCCCACCGTGTCGTCGTCGCCGATTATGAAAGCCACCGGATGGCACACCCCGCACCGGACACCCTTACTCCAGGGAATGTCACGGCTGATCTCCTTGCCATCGCCGACGCCGCTGATGCCGGCAGCTTCGCCTACTACGGTTACTCCTGGCTGGCACTCTGCGGGCTGCAACTCGCAATCCGTACCGACCGGCTCTGGGCACTAGTGATGGGCGGATTCCCACCCCTCGATGGGCCTTACGAGAGCATGTTGGCGGTGACCCGGGCAGCACATTCGATGTCCACGCAATCCGCCGACCTGGTTCCTTCACCTAGCCCTGACGTTGAGCCCGGGGACTGGGATTCGGTGCCCGTTCAAACGAACGACGCACAGACCCGTCAATTCGTCACCCTCTACGGAGCCCTTCAGGACTTCGACGATCCCTCCGCCGAAGTCCCGCCGGGCTTGCCCCGACTCGCCTTCGCAGGGGCGGACGACCGGATCGATTACGGCCCGGCATGGGGCAACGTTCACGTAAGGATCGGCGAACCCCTGACGACACACAAGCAAGCCCTCATTGACACCGGGTGGGATGTCCAAGTGCTCCCTGGCCTCGATCACATCGGGGCGATGCATAGCTCCGTCGTCTTGCCTCTCCTGACGGACTGGCTACGGAAGGTCGGCTAGGCCTGCTTGTATTGACGCCTGCTTGTATTGCCGAGGCTCTTGAGACACATCCGGGCCGGTGGGACGATGAAGCCGTGAATCCCTTCCTCGAATTTGTCGGCCACTACTGGTGGCTGGTCTTTCCGCTGAGCGGATTGGCTGGTGGTTGGGCGCGGTCCTGGTCCAGGGCCAGCGAACGGCGGCACCGCCGTCGGGTGGAGCTCTATCAGCTCCAGAACCGCGCAGCTCAAGCGGAGCAAGCCAGCCAGACGGAAGTCCTGCGGCTGCAAGAGGCACACGACGCCGTGAACCGGCGATGGCTAGAATACGAACTCGACGTCGGAAAACTCATCGATTTTCCGGTCATGTCGGATGTCCGCGAACCGCTCACCGTAGCGTTTCTTCGGGCCAAACGGGAGGCTGACGGCTTGCGTCCGGCAACTCCGGGAGAAATCACGACGGCGGTCCGGCTGGCGGAGTATCGCGCGGCCGTCCGCAGCTTCGAACTGGCGTTCGATGTGGCAGAGCGGGAAGCCAGACGCATCAAGGACGGCAATTTCACCGAGCCCGAGCGCCAGCGGCTGGCGACTGCCAGAAAGCTGCTCAGGATTGCTTCGGATAATGCAGCGACGCCGGCAGAGCGGCAGACAGCGTACAAGCGCGCCCGGCGCGAATTGGACGGTCTGATCGTCCTGCCCGAAGCCACCATCGCAGCGTTGGAGGAGAAGATCGCCGGAATGCTCGACGCGCCAAAGGCTCCGGACTTCCATCAGAGCTGACAGGCGCCGTTCTCAGTGTTTGACACGATGAATGATCACGTACTTGTGATGCTTCCTGTGTCGGGTCTTGGAACGACGTGGAGTCAGTCCTAGAGGGGGTAAACCAAGGGCTTTCCGCTTGGCTGACAACCGAATATTTGCGTAGATCAGAAAAACGAAGAAGCCCAGTGCTGGGATGATCAGCACGAATATCCACGGTAAATTGCCCACGGCGCGCCTCCTATGCTCAGTTTCCGACCGAGCCTGGCAGACGTCAAGATTGCCCGATTCGGTCGTTGCTACCCACCTCCGCTCAGACCAAGGGCTATCCACGGGACCACGCTAGGCGTAGCTTTCTTTCATCCCGGCAAGTCTGAATTGACCCGCAGCCGGCACCTATCAGGAGGACATCATGGACAACTTTCTCCGTCGCGGCGGACTCGAAGTCCCCGAGCCCGTCCGACGCTTCCTTCAAGGCGAATCCGACCCGTCGCTCCGCATCGAGCAATACCAAGAGGGGGAAACGCTCGTCGTCAGAGTGGATCTGCCGGGAATCGACCCCGAGTCCGACGTCGACATCAGCGTCGCCGACGACACCCTGCATATCCAGGCGCGGCGCGAGGAGGATGCCGAACGCATGGACAAGAAGGGCTACCGGAGCGAGCTCCGCTACGGCGAACGTTCCCGCAGCATTCCGTTGCCCCGCGGAGTGAGCCAGGACGGCATTGTCGCGACGTACGAGGATGGCGTCCTCGAAATCCGTATCCAGGTCCCCGAACAGTCAGAACCGCAGACAACTAAAATCCGTGTGGTCCGCAAGGGTGGCCGCGAATCCGATCAGTCTCCGGAGGAGCCAGGTAACTAGCCCAGCCGAAGACGCAAGCCTAACGACCCCCGCCCCGCCCGTTTGCTCGCCGCACTTTTTGGAACCGCGGGGCCGGCCCCTTGTCCTGGGGAGCGGTAGCGTCCAGAGCGGTGGCGGGCATCGCGAGGACAGCGACGACGGTGAGCGCGGCGCTCACAAGCACAGCGAGAAATACTGCCGCAGAGGCAAATACAACTGCCTGCGAGCTCTTCCCGCCACCGGGGCTGCCGGCATAGATTGCATTCGCGACGGCGCCGAAAACTGCTACGCCAAGCGAACTGCCGATGGATCGCGCGAAGAGGTTGGTTCCCGTCACGACTCCGCGCTCGTGCCATTCGACGCTGGACTGGGCCGCGATCAGGCTAGGGGTTGCAAGAAGCCCGAGTCCGAGCCCGGCAACGAAGCAACTGCTTGCGACGAGCACGAGGTTCGGCGTGTATGCCGTCACGGCGAGGGCCGCCGAACCGATAAGGGTAACGGTGATTCCGATCAGCGCGGTTGCCCGGAAGCCGATCCGAAGGTAGAAGCGGCCCGACTGCGAAGCGCTGATCGGCCAGCCGATTGTCAGGGCTGCCAGGGATAGGCCCGCAGTGAGTGGCGACACCGAAAGGGCGCCTTGAAGGAAGGTCGGAACGTACGAGGTGAGGCCAAGCACGATTGCTCCGGCCCCGAAGGAGATCAGTGCGGTCGTGGCGAGAAGGCGTCTCGAAACGACCCACGGCGGAAGAACAGGTTCAGCCGCTCGTCTCTCGACCACGACGAAGGCAACTAGCAAAACCGAACCAATGGCGAACACTGCGATGCTGATCGGAGAGTCCCAGGCCCATGCCTGGCCACCTTCCAGGGCGCCGAGGATGGTCAAGGTTAACGTGACCGTGAGAAGAGCGGCTCCAAGATAATCGACGCGGTGCCTTACCCGTTCGATGTTCTCCTGGAACCTTTGAACCAGCATCCACGCAGCCACGATGCAGAGCGGAACGTTGACCAGGAAGATTCCGCGCCAAACTCCAAGCGAGGAGAACACCCCGCCCAGAGTTGGGCCGACAACCGACGACGTCGCCCAGACGCTGGCGAGGTAGCCTTGCACCTTCGCGCGCTCGGCCAGGGTGTAGATATCGCCGGCGATGGTAATGGCCACAGGCAGGACCGCGCCGGCACCCAAGCCCTGCACCACGCGGAAGGCAATGAGCGCAGGCATGCTCCACGCCAACCCGCAAAGGATCGATCCGAACAGGAAAGAGTCCAATGCCAGTGAGAATGATCGGCTTCCGACCCGCCATGTCGGAGAGCTTCGCGTAGACCGGAACCGAGACGGCCTGCGCGAGCAGGTAGGCGGAGAAGAGCCACGGGAACGAGGCGAACCCGCCGATTTCATGGACGATCGACGGCACCGCGGTGGCCACGATGGTGGCATCGATCGCGACGAGGCCGCTCGAGAGCATCAGGGCTATGAGTATCGGGCCCCGTTTGGAACGGAAGCCTACGCCGTCACTTTGAGTTGCCATGTTTGGCCTGTCTTTCCCCTAGACCCCGGCGTATCCTAATTACGTTCCCGGCACGGGCCTCGGCCGGCACTATTCTCTGAACCCACTCAGTTAGGCGTCATCCATGGAGATGAACATCAGGGACCACTGGGACATGCTCAGCCCCGAAACGCAGCATTGGCTAACCGACAACCCCGGATGCGTGGTCCTACCGCGAACGATCACGGAAATAATCCATCAGGAAACCGGCATCACTCCGGATGCCGACCGGCACAGCCAAGTCAGCCTCTCTCCCGAGGATCTGAGCTTCATCCTGGCCAAGGCCGAAGGGGGCCCGGTCCGGCCGAAGTGATCGACCCGGTCATTCGTCGCCGTCGTCATCCGCTGGCGCCGGTGGATTTACTGCCCCACGTAGCGGTCCCACTGCCCCGTCCGTGCCGTAGTCGCCTTCGGCGTACTGTCCGATTTCCGACTCCGCTGTACGCCCCGGAACGGCTCCCGCGTCGCCGAGGTCGGCTTCTGCGTAGCGCCCGGATTCCTTGGCCTTCTTACCCAACGGTTCGGGCAAGCCGCCTTGGCTACCAGCTGCGCCGTAGTCGCCTTCGCTGTATTGGCCTTCTTCGTCTTCGGAGTGCCGCCCGGGCTCCGTTCCCGTCTTGCCGTAGTCTCCCTCGACGTACCGGCCCCGGAGTTCCGGTTCCTCGGGAGTTCCGCTCTTCTCTTCGTCAGTGGGTTCTTCGACGCCGCTGCTGCTGTCGGTCATGATCTTGCCTTTCCCGCAACCAACTTTGCGTCTCTTCGGCGCCTTCTAAGTCTAGCGGGGGGCTTTGCGGCACAACAGGCGTTGTTAGCCTCTGGAGGCTCTTCGGCTCGTAGCTTTCAAGCTGGACGCTGGCCCTCAGGAGTGCCCGGAGTTCGGACAGGCCTCCGGTAACGGCTCGTGCGGCCCGGGCCTGAACCAGTACGTTCCCGAGCGCCGTGGCTTCCACGGGGCCGGCAACAACCGTCTTGCCAGTGGCATCAGCGGTGAGCTGGCACAGCAGCCTGTTCTGCGAGCCGCCGCCGACGATGTGGATCACCGACGTCTGCTTCCCGGAGAGTTCTTCGGCGCGCGCCAGGGTCCTGGCGTAGGCGGCCGCGAGGCTGTCCAGGATGCAGCGCACGACGGCGGCTGGCCGGTCCGGGAGGACGGCACCGCCGGCGCGCACCGCGGATCGGATGCGGTCCGGCATGTTGTCCGGGGCGATGAACGCCGGGTCGTCGGCGTTGATTTGGGGGCCGCCGGCGGGAAGAGCCGCCGCGGACTCCAGGAGCGGGGCTAGTTCCTGTCGATGCCCTTCGGCGGCCCAGGTGCGTTGGCATTCGCTGAGCAACCACAGGCCACCGACGTTGCGCAGGTACCTGATGGTGCCGTCGACGCCCCGCTCGTTGGTGAAGTTCGCCAAGCGGCTTGCTTCATCGAGGACCGGGCTGTCCAGTTCCACACCCACGAGGGACCAGGTGCCGGAGGAAATGTAGGCGAAGTCTTCTTGCCGGGCGGGAACGGCTGCCACGGCCGAGGCGGTGTCGTGCGATCCCACGGCAACCACAGCAGTCTCCGCCGGCAACCCTGTCCGGGCCGCGATCTCCGGCAGTAGCGTGCCTGCGGTCTCGCCTGGCTGGATAATGGCCGGGAACAGGTTTTTGGGTAAGCCGAGTGCCTTGAAGAATTCGCTGGCCCACTCCCCCGCGACGGCGTCAAAAAGCCCGGTGGTGGAAGCATTCGTGGCCTCGGTACGGCGTTGCCCGCTCAGCTTGAACGCAATCAAGTCCGGGATGAGCAACGCCTGGACGCCGCGCAGTTCACGTTCGGTGGCGAGCTGGTAGAGCGTATTGAACTGAAGGAACTGCAGTCCGCTGGTGGCATAGAGCCGCGCCGGATCCAGCGCCTTGTGGACGTCCGCGACGGCGGTGCGGCCGCGCTCGTCGCGGTAGCTGAACGGCTGGGTACGCAGGGCACCGGAAGCATCCACGAGTCCGTAGTCAACAGCCCACGTATCGATGCCGATGCTGGTGATCCGCTCCCCGCTTGCGGCGGCCGTTTCAGCGGCCGCCGCAAGTCCCTTGAGCACCTCGTCGAACAGGGCGTCGAAGTCCCAGTGGAGTCCGCCGTCGAGCTCTAGGAGGCCGTTGGGGAAACGGTGCACCGTTTCGAGCGAGACTGATTTTCCGGACGCAGGCCGCCCGCCGGTGACCCGGCCGAGCATGACGCGGCCCGAGGACGCTCCGATATCGACCGCGGCGAAAACGCCGCCGGCATTGGCCTGTCCGTTCATCGCAGGAAGGCCGCGGCGACGCCCGCGTCGACCGGGATGTGCAGGCCGGTGGTGTGCGAGAGTTCGTTGCTGGTGAGCACGGCGGCGGCGTTGGCCACGTGCTCGGGCAGGACTTCGCGCTTGAGCAGGGTGCGCTGGGCGTAGTACTTGCCCAGTTCCTGCTCCTCGACGCCGTAGACGGCGGCGCGCTTGGCGCCCCAACCGCCGGCGAAGATCCCGGAGCCGCGGACCACGCCGTCGGGGTTGATGCCGTTGACGCGGATGCCGTACTCGCCCAGTTCAGCGGCCAGCAGGCGGACCTGGTGGGCCTGGTCTGCCTTGGTGGCGGAGTAGGCGATGTTGTTCGGGCCCGCGAATACCGAGTTCTTGGAGGAAATGTAGACGATGTCCCCGCCCATGCCCTGGTCGATCATGACCTTGGCCGCGGCTTTGGAGACCAGGAACGAGCCCTTGGCCATGACGTTGTGCTGCAGGTCCCAGTCCTTCCCGGTGGTTTCCAGGAGCGGCTTGGAGATGGACAGTCCCGCGTTGTTCACCACCAGGTCGAGTCCGCCGAAGGCCAGGACGGCTTCCTGGATGGCGGCGGCGATCTGGGCTTCGTCGGTGACGTCTGCTTGGACTCCGATGGCGACGTCGTCACCGCCGAGTTCGGCGGCGACTGCCTGCGCGTTGTCCAGGTTGAGGTCCGCGATGACCACGCAGGCGCCCTCCGCGGCGAGGCGGGTGGCGATCGCCTTGCCGATGCCCGACGCCGCGCCCGTCACCAAGGCGATGCGCGTGGCGTGGGACTTCGGCTTGGGCATCCGGGCCAGCTTGGCCTCTTCAAGGGCCCAGTATTCGATCCGGAACTTCTCGGATTCCTCGATCGGGGCGTAGGAGGAGATGGCCTCGGCGCCGCGCATCACGTTGATCGCGTTCAGGTAGAACTCTCCGGCGACGCGGGCTGTCTGTTTGTCCTTGCCGTAGGAGAACATGCCCACGCCGGGGACCAGGACGATGGCCGGGTCAGCCCCGCGCAGGGCGGGCGAATCGGCGTGGGCGTGGCGGTCGTAGTAAGCCTGATAGTCCTCGCGGTATGCGGCGTGGAGGTCTTTCAGGCGTGCGGTGCTCTCCTCGATGCCGGCGTCGGCGGGCAGGTCCAGGACGAGCGGCTTGACCTTGGTACGCAGGAAGTGGTCAGGGCAGGAGGTGCCCAGCGCCCCCAGGCGGGGATGCCCGGCTCCTTCGAGGAACTCCAGGACACGCGGATCGTCGCTGAAGTGGCCCACCTGCGGCTTGTCGGCCGAAGCGAGGCCGCGGATGACGGGAGCCAACGCGGCCGCCTTGGCGCGACGCTCGGCTTCCGGGAGCGCGGTGTAGCCGGGGAGTTTGGCGCCGAACGGCTCGGCCTTGCCGTTCTGGGCAATGTAGCGTTCGGCCTGCTCGATGATCCAGAGGGAGTTGGCCTCGGCTTCCCCGCTCGTGGCTCCCCACGCGGTGATGCCGTGGCCGCCCAGGATCGTGCCGATGGCCTGCGGGTTGGCTTCCTTGACCGCTGCGATGTCCAAGCCGAGCTGGAAGCCCGGGCGGCGCCAGGGAACCCATACAACCTTGTTACCGAAGATCTTGGACGTCAGCGCTTCGCCGTCCACCGCCGTCGCTATCGCGATGCCCGAGTCCGGGTGCAGGTGGTCCACGTGTGCGGCATCGACGAGTCCATGCATGGCGGTATCGATCGAGGGCGCGGCGCCGCCCTTGCCGAACAGGCAGTAATCGAAGGCGGCCACCATGTCGTCTTCGCGCTCGACGCCGGGGTAAACAGCCTTGAGTGCCTGCAGCCGGTCCAGGCGCAAAACGGCCAGGTTTTCGGCCTTCAGGGTTCCCAGGTCGCCGCCGGATCCCTTGACCCAGAGGAGCTCGACGTCCTCCCCGGTGACGGGGTCCGTCTCCGTGCCCTTCGCCGAGGTGTTCCCTCCGGCGAAGTTCGTGTTCCGCTTGTCCGCGCCGAGGCGGTTGGAACGGGTGATCAGTTCCTCAACAGTCTTGTTAGTTGTGTTCTGCATGTTCATGCTTATGCGCCCCATCCGGCTTGCTGGCCGCCCACGCGGTCCTCGTTGATTTTCTTCTGGTAGCCGCTGGCCTTGAACGCCGTCATCGGATCCGCGGGCAGGCCACGCGATTCGCGCCACTCGGCCAGGACCGGCCGGACATCGGTATAGAAGGCGTCGTTGAAAATGCCGTTGGCGGCCAGGACATCGCCTTCGCGTTGCGCTTCGGTGAGCGCGTCCGTGTCGATGAGCAGCGCGCGGGCCGTCATTTCCTGGACGTTGAGCACGGACCGTATCTGGCCCGGGATCTTCTCCTCCAGGTTGTGGCATTGGTCCAGCATGAGGGCGACGCCGGACTCTTTACCGAATCCGCCGCCGCGGATGACCTCGTGCATGATGCGGAACAACTGGAAAGGATCCGCAGCACCGACGATCAGGTCGTCGTCTGCGTAGAAGCGCGAGTTGAAGTCGAAGGAACCAAGCTTGCCGAGGCGCAACAGCTGCATGACGATGAACTCGATGTTGGTGCCGGGTGCATGGTGGCCAGTGTCCAGGCAGACGAATGCCTTCTCTCCCAGCGCGAGGGTCTGCGCGTAAGAAGTACCCCAGTCCGGAACGTCGGTGTGGTAGAAAGCCGGCTCGAAGAACTTGTATTCCAGCACCAGGCGCTGGGTTTCGCCGAGTCCCGCGTAGATCTCCTGCAGCGATTCCGAGAGGCGGTCCTGGCGGCCGCGCATGTCGTCCTGGCCGGGATAGTTGGTGCCGTCGGCCAGCCAGATCTTCAGGTCCCGGGAGCCGCTGGCATGCATGATCCCGATGCATTCCAGGTGATGATCGATCGCCCGGCGGCGCACAGCTGCGTCAGAGGACGTCAGGGAGCCGTACTTGTACGCGTCGTCCTGGAACGTATTGGAGTTGATCGTCCCCAGCCCGACGCCAAGGTCCTCCGCGTACTCGCGGAGTGCGGAGTAATCGTCCACCTTGTCCCACGGGATGTGCAGTGCCACGGTCGGTGCAAGGCCCGTTAGTTCGTGGACTTTCGCGGCGTCGGCCAGCTTCTCCTGGATGGTCCGCGGGGTGCCGGGCGTGCCGAACACCTTGAATCGCGTGCCCGAGTTGCCGTAGGCCCACGAGGGAACCTCGATGGCCAATTCCCCGAGGCGGCCCAGGGCCGTTTCCGTGATGTTCATGATTGTTCCTTCTGTTGCCTGTGCGTCGTCTTCGAACGGTGGCATTCAATTTTTTCTTGAATCGATTCATACAAGAACCCACTCACACGGTAGAGCCTGCTTCGGTGGCGTGTCAACAGGCAAACCCCGGGATCGACAGTCGAACCACGTAATATTGATGAAACGGTTTGATTCGATTCATCAATGGGAGGTTCAGCGTGCCAAGCGGCCCGGGAGCAAAGCTGACAGACGTCGCTGCCCTTGCGAGAGTTTCGGTCGGCACAGTGTCGAATGTCCTCAACCGGCCCGACCAAGTGTCGTTCGACAAGAGGACCCGCGTTCTTGCCGCCATCGAGGAGCTGGGATTCGTGCGCAACGAATCAGCCCGCTCGCTGCGGTCCGGATCCACCAGGAGCCTCGGCATGCTGGTGTTGGACGTGCGCAACCCCTTCTTCACAGATGTCGCTTTGGGCGCCGAGAACGTCGCCGAAGACCACAAGCACTCCTTGATCCTGGCCAACAGCGCCGAAGACGCCGGCCGCGAGCAGGCCTATCTGGACCTGTTCGAGCAGCAACGTGTCCAAGGAGTTTTGATCACTCCCTTCGGACAAGTTCTTCAACGGCTCGAAAGAATGCGCGACCGGGGCATCCCCTCCGTGCTCGTCGACAGGCTCGCGAGCACGGATCAGTTCTGCTCGGTCTCAGTGGACGATGTCGCCGGCGGCGCCACTGCCCTGGAGCATCTCCTCAGCGTCGGTGCGGTACGCCCGGCATTCGTCGGCGGCCCCTTCACGCTGCAGCAGGTCGAGGACCGCTACCGGGGCGCAGCCGACGCGGCAGCGCGTGCGGGAGTCCCGCTTCAACTATTCGAAACGCCGGATCTGAAATTCGAGCGCGGGCGCCGGATTGGAGATCTCATGGGGAATCTGCAGCCCGACAAGCGCCCGGACGCCGTGTTTGCCGCCAACGATCAATTGGCCCTGGGGCTCTTGCAATCCTTCGCTGCGAACGGGCTACGCGTGCCCGAGGACATTGCCATCGTCGGTTTCGACGACATCGACTTCGCCTCCCAGTCTAGCATCCCGCTCAGCTCCATCAGTCAGCCGAGGCAGCTGATCGGCGAGCGTGCCGCCCAGCTCCTCTTCGAGGAAATCGACGACGAACCCGGCCACGTGCACAGCCAAGTGGTGTTCACGCCGGAACTCGTGGCGAGGCAGAGCACAGTCCGCCGCTAAGCGGAACCTTTCGAACCTGCCGTTGGCACGAGAGCGCCCTTTTCGGATGAAATGAGCGATATATAGGTCTCCAGTTGGGACCGCAACTGATCCGCCGAGTGGTGTTCCGGCGTCAGTGTGGCCGTGATTTGCGCACCGAGCGCGAACGTCATGATCCCGCCAACGATGTCGTCGTCGTTCAGTCCCTCCTTCAGTTCGCCAAGCTCCCTGGCTTCACGGAGCTTGTCGAACAGGGCCTCACGCCATTGCTCCATCGAGGAATCATGCAAGGCGGCCTTCGCCGGGTCCGTCAGTGCGCGCTGCCAGAAGGCGATCGCGATTCGCGCCTCGTTGAGCCTTTCGGCATCGAGCGGCAAAATTTCATGGCAATAGCTGCGCAAGGCAGACAGGCCCCGCTGGCCGGCAGTGGAGTCGCTCATGCGGGTATTCGTCTGGTTGAAGACGTGGCCGAAAGCAAACGTCAAGAGATCGTCCTTTGTAGGGAAATACGGCTTGAGCGCGCCGTTGGCAAAGCCTGCTTCCGTTGCTATCTCGCGCATGGTGGCTCCCTCGATCCCCCTGCTGGCGATGATCCGCCACGTGGCTTCGACAAGTTCCACCCGTCGCTTGTCGTGGTCTACGATCTTCGGCACGCTTTCCCCAAATCTTTTTTTCTACAACCGTTGTGACTCAGATTACACGATGCTATTCTCTACACACATAGAAAATAAATCGCCACTCACAAAGGCCTTCCATGAGCACAACTTCCTCTCCAGAAATCGCCGAAATGGCTGCGTTTGCCGGACTGTCTCCATATGCCTTGACGAGTGCCGAAGACATCACGGCCGTCAGGGGCATTTTGGCCGACGCCGGACTCTTCGACGAATCCATCCGGATCGCCTACCTTGGCCTGCTTGAGCCACCGCGGAATGCGGAGGCTGTGGACCGCAGGTTCAGGGCGTTCCTGCATAACGTTTCATCCGGTGCGGCACAGGACGTCACGGTCTCTGTGACACATCAGGAAGTCGTCTCCAAGGTCGAACTCGACACCTCTGTGACGGGCGAGCTTCCCGTCATCGAAGAAGAATTCGAGGTGGTTGAAGAGATTCTCGCCCAGGACGAGCGCTGGCTCAAGGCCTTGGCCGACCGGAATCTCGATGTCAGCAAAGTCAGGGTCGCTCCCCTGTCAGCCGGGGTCTTCGAGTACCCGGAAGAGAAAGGCCGCCGGATTCTGCGCGGCTTGGCTTTCGTCCAGCAATTCCCCGAGGACAGCGCCTGGGCGCATCCCGTGGATGGGCTGGTCGCCTACGTCGACGTCGTGAGCAAGACCGTCGACCAGGTCCTGGATTTCGGGGCCGTCCCGGTGCCGGCAGAACACGGCAATTTTACGGACCCTGAGCTGACCGGAGCGATGCGCACCACCCAGAAGCCGATCCACATCACCCAGCCGGAAGGTCCGAGCTTCACGGTCCACAATGGAAACCACGTCGAGTGGGAGAAGTGGAGCCTGGACATCGGCTTCGATGTGCGGGAAGGCGTAGTCCTCCACAATGTAGCGTTCGACGACGGCGATCGCCGTCGCAGCATCCTCAAGCGCGCCTCGATCGCCGAAATGGTGGTCCCGTACGGCGACCCCTCACCCGTGCGCTCCTGGCAGAACTACTTCGATACCGGAGAATACCTGGTGGGCCAATACGCCAACTCGCTTGAGCTCGGCTGCGATTGCCTCGGCGAGATCACCTACCTCAGCCCGGTAGTCAGCGATTCGTTCGGCCGGCCACGGGAAATCCGCAACGGAATCTGCATGCACGAAGAGGATTGGAGCATCCTCGCCAAGCACAGCGACCTCTGGAGCGGAGTGAACTACACGCGCCGGAACCGCAGGCTCGTCATCAGTTTCTTCACCACGATCGGCAACTACGACTACGGCTTCTACTGGTACCTCTACCTCGACGGCACCATCGAGTTCGAAGCCAAGGCCACCGGCGTCGTCTTCACGAGCGCCTACCCCGGAAAAGGCTACCCGTACGCCTCGGAGCTCGCCCCCGGCCTTGGGGCACCCTTCCACCAGCACCTTTTCAGTGCCCGCCTGGACTTCGCCATCGACGGCCTGAGCAACAGGGTCGAGGAAGAGGACGCCGTCCGCGTACCCATGGGAGAAGGCAACGAGCGCGGCAACGCCTTCGCGCGCCGTCGGACTGTGCTCAAGAGCGAATCGGAGGCTGTGCGGGAGTCCGACATGGCGGCTGGACGGACCTGGATCATCTCCAATCCCGAATCACTCAACCGCCTGGGCGACCCTGTGGGGTACAAACTCCATGGACAAGGGCACCCCACGCTCCTGGCCGACCCCGAATCTTCCATCGCCCAACGTGCAGCCTTCGCTACGAAGGACCTGTGGGTGACACGCTACGACGAGAATGAGCGCTACCCCAGCGGCGACTTCGTCAACCAGCACTGCGGAGGAGCCGGATTGCCGTCCTACATTGCCCGCAACCGGGACATCGACGGACAAGACATCGTCGTGTGGCACACCTTCGGGCTGACACACTTCCCCCGCCCCGAGGACTGGCCGATCATGCCCGTCGACACGGTGGGATTCAAACTGCGCCCCGAAGGCTTCTTCGATCGGAGCCCCGTCCTCGACGTGCCCGCGTCGAAACCCGCCGAAGGCGGCCACTGCCACATGGAGGCCCAGAAATGAGTTTAACAACCGGGAAAGAAACCACTGAGGTGGGCCGCACGCACCACCATCGACGCCGCCTGGGCGTCCCCGCGGTGACTTTCATGATCATCGCTGCGTCGGCTCCGCTCACCGTCCTCGCCGGCGGGGTCACGACGACGTTTGCCGTCACCGGCGTCACCGGCGTTCCGCTGTCCTTCCTGCTCCTCGGTGGAACCCTCGCAGTGTTCGCCGTCGGCTATGCGGCAATGAGCCGATACGTCGTCAACGCCGGCGCCTTCTATTCCTACGTGGCGCAGGGTATCTCCCGGCCGGTCGGCGTCGGGGTTTCCATGGTGGCCTTGATGGCCTACAACCTGATGCAAGTCGGCATCTATGGCCTCTTCGGCTTCACTGTCTCGAGCCTGATCAACGAACGCTTCGGCGCCACTGTCCCTTGGTGGATTCCGGTTCTGGTCTGCATCGCCGTCGTCGCATTCCTCGGCGTGAACCGGGTGGACCTGTCGGCGAAGGTCCTCGGGGTGCTCGTCGGCCTGGAGTTCCTCGTGGTGATCGTCTACGACGTCGTGTCCTTTGTCGTGGCACCCGAGGGAGTCAGCGGAGCGCCGCTCACTCCGCAGAGTCTCTTTGTACCGGGCGTAGGGGCGGTCCTCTCCTTCGGCATCGCGGCGTTCATGGGATTCGAGTCGGCCGCGATCTACAGCGAGGAAAGCAAGGACCCGAAGCACACCGTCGCCCGGGCCACATACACCGCCGTCGCCATCATCGCCGTGTTCTACGCTGTTTCCTCCTGGGCCATGGCCGTTGGCACAGGACCGTCCGCGGTGGTCGACGCTTCCGCAAAACAAGGACCGGACCTGATGTTCGGCTTCCTCAGTGACCACGCCGGTGTACTTCTCGCCGACCTGGCCCGCCTGCTTTTCGTCACCAGCCTGTTCGCAGCCCTCGTTAGCTTCCACAATGCCGCTGCGCGTTACTTCTTCTCCCTCGGCCGGGAGCAAGTCCTTCCCCGAAAGCTGGGTGCTGTACGGCGGCACAGCGGCGCCCCCTACGCCGGGTCGATCGCCCAGACGGTGATCGCCGTCGTGGTCACAGTAGCGTTCGCCATTGCGGGGACCGGATCGTCGCTGGGTGATCTCTACCCTGTCCTGACCATGTTCACGTGGCTGACGAACGACGGCGCGATGGGACTTGTCCTCTTGATGACCGTTGTTTCGCTGGCCGTCATTGGATTCTTCCGCAAGAACAGGCATGACGCCGGAATCTGGACCCGCGTGATCGCCCCTGCCCTGGGGTTCGTGCTCTTGGCGGCGATCTTCGTTCTGATCGTGGTCAACTTCAACGTGCTGCTGGGCCAAAACGAGACCAACGCCCTGACATTCATCCTGCCGGCCACGATCATAGTGCCCGGATTGGTGGGGGTCGCTTGGGCATTCCGGCTCCGCCGCAGCAACCCCGCCGTGTATCGGCGGATCGGACACGGCGAAGAGGGGCTGGCGGCCGTCCACCTCGGGGACGACGAAGACTTGTAGCGCCGGGACTAATGATCGGTGAACAACATGCACACAATCCTTTCGATGGTCATGCTGGCCTGCTGCGCCTTGGGGATCTGGAGCCCGATGCGCGAAGGCCTGGTCAGGAACCTCAGCCAGTGGGGACCGATGGCACTCATGCTGGTGGCGATGGCGGATACGACCGTCGGGCCGGGCATTGTTCCGGGCGTCGTGTGGGGCCTGCTGCTGCTTCTCACTTCACCGTTACCGCTCGTGCTCCTGCCCAAGGATCGGCGCGGCGGCATGGAAATACACCGCTCCTTGTCCATGGTGGCCATGTTCGCCATCTTCGTCACGACCCTTCCCTCCGCCGCCTCATCGAGTTCAGTACACCCAACACACGGGCATTCAGGACTTGGCGGAGCGAACCCGGTCCTGGCAGTTGCCCTCGCGGCATCGGTCATCGCCTACTCGATCGTCTTGGCGGCCCGAGCGCTTCGACAAAACGGCCGTGGACGCGGTCGTCACCCGTCCGCATCGCTTGAGGCCATCTCTTCGGCTGGCGCCTTGGGCGCAATGATCCTGATGGCCGTCTGACCCCAAGTACCTTGTCCTTCGAAACCAATACCAACTCAGAGTGGAGTAAACCCTTGGAAAGCTACGACGCCCTCCTGGCTTCAATCACCCCGACCACCGGCGAAACCCGGACCATCCTGGACCCTGCCACGGGCACCGCTGTCGGCGAGGCTCCCGTTCACACCGTCGAGGACCTTGAACGCGCCATCGCCGCCGCCCAAGCGGCCCAGCCTGCGTGGGCTGCGCTGGGCCACGACGCCCGGTCCGCCGCGCTCCTCAAGGCCGCCGACGCCGTCGAACGCTCCGCCGAAGAACTCGCCCACCTGCTCTCCCGCGAGCAAGGCAAGCCGCTCAACGGCCCCAACGCGCGCTTCGAAGTCGGCGCCTGCGCGGCCTGGCTGCGCGCCACCGCCGGCACCCCACTGGAGCCGGAAACTGTCGTGGACGACGGCGAAACCCGCGCCGAACTGCACTACCGGCCCATCGGCGTCGTCGGCGCCATCGGACCCTGGAACTGGCCCATGATGATCACCATCTGGCAGATCGCCCCCGCCCTGCGCATGGGCAACGCCGTCGTCGTCAAACCCTCCGAATACACACCCCTGTCCGTGCTCGCCCTGGCGGCCGTTATCAACGAAGAACTCCCCGAAGGCCTCCTCACCGTGGTCTCCGGCGGCCGCGACGTCGGCGCACGGCTGGCCGAACACCGCGCGATCGGCAAGGTCATGTTCACCGGCTCCACCGCCACCGGCAAGGCGATCATCCGCTCCAGCGCGGACACGGTCAAGCGCCTCACCCTGGAACTCGGCGGGAACGACGCCGGCATCGTCCTGCCCGACGCCGACCCCAAGGCCATCGCCGAAGGCCTCTTCTGGGGCGCCTTCATCAACACCGGCCAGACCTGCGCCGCGCTCAAGCGCCTCTACGTCCATGACTCCCTCTATGAGGCAGTGTGCTCCGAGCTCACCGCCGTTGCCGCCGCGATGCCCATGGGGGTTGGCCTGGATGAGGCGAACGTGCTGGGCCCGCTTCAGAACCGGGCGCAGTACGACATCGTCGCCCGCCTCGTGGACGCCGCCCGCGGTTCCGGCGCCCGGATCCTGCTCGGCGGCAACCCCGACGACGGCCGGCCCGGCTACTTCTACCCCACCACCCTCGTGGCCGACATCGACAACGACAACCCGCTCGTGGCCGAGGAACAGTTCGGCCCGGCCATGCCCATCATCCGCTACAGCACGGTCGACGAGGCCATCGCCAAGGCGAACGCGCTCGACGTCGGACTCGGCGCCTCCGTCTGGTCCTCCGACCTGGACGCCGCCCGCGGGGTCGCCGCGCGGCTCGAGGCCGGCACGGTCTGGATCAACAAGCACGGCGCCGTCGACCCCCGTATCCCCTTCGGCGGCGCCAAGCAATCCGGCTACGGCCTCGAATTCGGCACCGAAGGCCTCAAAGCCCTCGGCGTGCCGCAGATCATCAACGGCTAGGCCAGACCCAACTGGATCGCAGTTGTTGTCGTTTTGAGGCCCCAGAACGACAACAACTGTCAGCCAGTTGGGGTTTTGCGGCGTCGCGGCCACAAAGACGAGGTCGAAGAACAGTTCCATCCAGTGCACGCGGCGAGGATCGCGGGCCACCTTACTTGACTTTGAAAGTGAGCGTGTCGGTGCCGCTCTTCCAGTTGAGCGTGCCTTGGCTGAATGACATTTCAATAGGCCGCTTCAGGAAATCCACAAACCACTGTTGCTGTGTCCCGGCATCGCTGATGCACCCCATGGCGCCGATCCCAAGTTCCCCCGCCACCAAGGTGTTTCCCGTGATTGTGGCCGGTCCGCTGACCGGGGAGCAGGGAGTTTTCGCGGTGACGTAGAGGGAGCCATTCACGGAACTCAATTGCACCGTGAGTCCCCCTGATGTCGCCCAGGGCAGCTCAACGCCGTCGGCTGTTCCGGCGATACTGACGTACGCCCCGCAGGGAGCCGACGGCAGGAATACTGCGCAAGTCTCCCGCGGAGGCGTAGTCGTCACGCGGGACGCGGGGACGGTCTCAGGAGGCGTGGGTCCGGCCGTTCCCTGCTCGCGCCCTTGCGTGGACGCACACGAAGTCATGGCCGTTCCAATGAGAAGCAGGAGAATCAGCTTTCGTTGCAAACAACTTTTGCGCTTCATTGTGCCCCCTGGTTGATGAACGCTTCAGCGGTGCCCCGCGGCTGTCAGGAGTCTATGCCCGGGCTGAGGCAAAAGGGCCGCCATTACTCCAGTTCCTCTCGCTGCGCCTCTGCGACGGCACCCACAAGGCCTGAGATAATGGCATTTGTAATGCATGAATACGCTTTGCAAACAGCGTCCTACGGGCAGGAAAAGTTGGGGGCAAGTAAAGGCAATGGATTCGGAACCCGCACAGCCAGAGGTCAACCCGCGATTCAGCAACACCCGGAAACAGAATACCGAGCTTGCTATCCAACAACTCCGGGACGGCGGGTTCACCACCATTCAGATAGATGAATTCGTCGAGACGCTGCACCGTATGGAGGCCGACGAGTCGATACTAGCGCCCCTGACAAATGCCCTGTTCGCCATGAACGTCTCAGTCCAGTGGCTGATGTAGCTACGATTCTCCCCCTCACCTGCCTCCCGTCTCCTGGACGGCACTGAACCTCGGCTGACTTTGTTGAATTGCTCAGAAGCCAAGCGACATCCCGGTCCGAAGACCGGGATGTCGCGCCTCTTTGCAGCGCTGCGGACTGAACCTCTTTTGGCGGCCGCCGCCTGGTGGGACGATTTTGATATGAGCGAAAACGAAGACCAAAAGCTCGCGTCCCCGGCTACCGGCCATTACCTTCCCAGGGAAAAAGGCATTCCCGCGGAGGAATATGAACACCCGACCACTCACCAGATGCGCATCATAGGTCAGCGGCGGACCGAGGCGGAAGCCAAGCTTGAGCGGCAACAGCGCGAGGCTCGGAGCAAATTCCACGAATAAGGAGACCCGCTTAGGCAGCCGGCGCCGAGTCGCAGTCTTCGCCTGGCGCCCGCCTGGTGACTGGAACTCTCGGACGTTCAGTGGGCCAAGACGTGAGCCGAGACCAGGCACCCGATCGTGCGTCCAACGCAGCGAGCGGAAGCACGCTGTGGATAATGTAGTCGCAGGCCGCCGGGCCTATCATCACCAGATCCTCGCACAGCTCTCCGCGGTGTCCGGGAGCGATGCCGGCCGCCCGAAGGCTGGCCCTAAACGTCCTGGCTCTCACGGGTTCCGCAGCTTTAAGTCCGCACCAGCTGATGTACAGACCGTACAGTTCTTCGAAGCTGAGGCCGTCCTCTCCGGAATTCCGGGAGACGCACTCATTGAGGAAATTATCCAGCGGTACTTTCGTCATCGTTGCCCCCTGCGCCTTGGCAGCTCAACGGCTGCGTTTCCATAGCTACAGCTAACAATGTGATCCAAAACAAGGAACCTACCTGAATACACAGAAACTTAAGGGCGTCGGTTGCCCTTGTCAACTAGATATCCAGGCTTGATGGCGCGGCAGGACCGCATCCCGCCCATGGGGTATGGGCTTCCCTCGGCGAGCCGCAATTCCTCGCCGTTCATAGTCCGCCGGCGAGTTTGTAGTAGGCGGCGTTCCAAGCCAGTTCCTTCTTGAACTGTTTGATGGTGGTGCCGTCGTTGATGGTGAGCAGTTCGGTCCGGGCGATCTCGGCGAAGTCTTCGAAGACGTCCATGCCCACCTGCGTGGAGAGCACGGTGTGGTGCGCCGCGCCCGCGGTGAGCCACGCGGCGGCGGAGGTCGCGAAGTCGGGCTTCGGCGACCAGAGCGCCCGGGCGACGGGGAGGTTGGGCAGCGGCTCGGGGAGGTCGACGACGTCGACGGCGTTCGCGACGAGGCGGAAACGGTCGCGCATGTCTGAAAGTGCGACGACGACTCCGGGCCCGGCGTCGGTGTCGAAGACCATGCGGACGGGGTCTTCCTTGCCGCCGATGCCCAGCGGGTGGATCTCGACCCGCGGCTTCGTGGCGGTCAGGGAGGGGCAGACTTCGAGCATGTGCGCGCCGAGGATCTTCTCCTGCCCCGGGGTCAGGTGGTAGGTGTAGTCCTCCATGAGCGAAGCCCCGCCGGGCAGCCCGGCGCCCATCACCTTCGCGGCCCGGACCAGGATCGCGGTCTTCCAGTCGCCCTCGGCGCCGAAGCCGTAGCCGTCGGCCATGAGCCGCTGCACGGCCATCCCGGGAAGCTGGCGCAGCGCGCCCAGGTCCTCGAACGACGTCGTGAACGCGGCCGAGCCGTTCGCTTCCAGGAAGGACCGCAGACCGAGTTCGATGCGTGCGCTGTAACGCAGCGAGTCGTGCCGGGCGGCGCCGGCGCTCAGCTCCGGTGCGACCTCGTAGAGCCGCTCGTACTCCGCGACCAAAGCGTCGACGTCGGACTCCGGTGCCCCGTGGACGGCGTCAGCGAGTTCGTTCACGGACCAGGTGTTGACCGAGACGCCGAAGCGCAGCTCGGCTTCGGTCTTGTCCCCTTCGGTGACGGCGACGTTGCGCATGTTGTCACCGAAACGGGTCAGCTTCAGGGACCTGACCGCGGCCCAGCCGGCCGCGGCGCGCTGCCAGGCGCCAACCTGGCGCGTGACGTCCGGGTTGGAGACGTGCCCGACGACGGTCTTCCGCGGCACGCCGAGACGGGACTGGATGTACCCGAATTCGCGGTCGCCGTGGGCTGCCTGGTTCAGGTTCATGAAATCGAAGTCGATGTCCGCCCACGGCAGGGCCACGTTCGCCTGGGTGTGCAGGTGCAGGAGGGGTTTGCGGAGCAGGTCCAGTCCCTGGATCCACATCTTGGCCGGGCTGAAGGTATGCATCCAGGCCGTCACGCCGATCACGGCGTCATCGGAGTTCGCCTCGAGCGCGGTGCGGCGGATCGCGTCCGCATCCGTCAGCACGGGCTTCCAGACGAGCTTGACCGGAACATCGGAGGACGCGTTTAGGGCGGCGGCGATCTCCTGCGACTGGGCGGCGACCTGTTTGAGGACGTCCTCGCCGTAGAGGTGCTGGCTGCCGGTCAGGAACCAGACTTCGTAGTGTTCGAGGGAGGTGTTGTGGGCGTGGGAAGTGTTGTTGGCGATGGGCATGGGGTTCTCCTTGAAAAGTTCGTGGGTGTGGGAAGGCCTGGCGGCAGGATAGTTTGCGTTGCAGGGGCTCGTCAGCGGCCGTAGACGTTCTGGTAGCGGTCGTAGAGGGACTCGATCTGGGCTGCGTCGATGGGAAGCGGTTCACCGAGCTGCCGGGAAATGTGGACCGTGCGGGCCACTTCCTCGCACATCACGGCGGCCTTCACGGCGGAGCGGGCATCCTTGCCGATGGTGAACGGGCCGTGGTTCTGCATGAGCACCGCCGGTGAATGGGAGGCACGGAGCGTGTCCACGATCCCGCGGCCGATCGAATCGTCCCCGATCAGCGCAAACGGGCCCACCGGGATGGTCCCGCCGAACTCGTCCCCCATCATGGTCAGCACACACGGGATCGGCTCCCCCCGTGCGGCCCAGGCCGTGGCGTAGGTGGAGTGGGTGTGGACGACACCGCCGACGCCGGGCATGTTCCGGTAAACGTAGGCGTGGGCGGCAGTGTCCGACGACGGCGACAGTTCCGGGTTGCCCCATTCACCGTCGCTATCGCCCGCCACGGGAACCCCCTGGAGGTCGGTGACCACCATGGACCCGGGCGTCAGCGCATCGTAGGGAACTCCGGACGGTTTGATCACCATTAGGTCGTGGCCGGGGACGCGTGCCGAGACGTTGCCCGCGGTCCAGACCACGAGTTCGTAGCGGGTCAGTTCCGCGTGCAGCGCGCAGACTTCGGCCCGGATCCGCATGATGGCTTCAACGGTGTTTGCCGTCGTTGCGCTCATGCGGATGCAACAACCGCAAGGAGTGTTTTGCTGGCATTGCGCTGGATCTTCTTGAGCCGGTGCATGACCTCGTTCGCTCCCCGGCCGAAGTAGTCGTGCAGGGTGCGGTATTCGCGGAACAGTACATCGTAGGCGGCGATGTTTTCCGGGATCGGCGTGTAGACAGCGCCGGGTTCGGATCTCATGGCGGCCGCGGCTTCCCGGATGTCCGGGTACTCCCCCGCGGCGACGGCGGCGTGGATGGCCGAACCCAACGCGGGGCCCTGGGCGGATCCGATGGTGGAGAGCGGCAGCCCCGTGACGTCGGCGTAGATCTGCATCAGCAGCGTGTTCTTCAGCAGCCCTCCGGCCACGATGAACTCCTTCACCGGGACCCCCGAGTCCCGGAAAGCATCCACAATGGTGCGGGTTCCGAAGGCCGTGGCCTCCAGCAGCGCCCGGTAGATGTCCTCAGGCCGCGTCGCCAACGTCTGGCCCACGATCACGCCGGAGAGTTCGTGGTCCACTAGGACGGAGCGGTTGCCCGAGTGCCAGTCCAGGGCTATGAGCCCGTGTTCGCCGATCTGCTGCGTGGAGGCGAGTTCGGTGAGGTACTCGTGGATGCCCAGGCCCGCCGTCTCGGCAGCCGCGTGGTATCCGGGCGGGACCCCGTACTTGGTGAACCAGCCGAAGATGTCACCGACCCCGGATTGGCCGGCCTCGTAACCCCAGAGCCCGTCAACGATCCCGCCGTCGACCACGCCGCACATGCCAGGCACCTCGCGCAGGACGTCGGCGTTCATGACGTGGCACGTGGAGGTGCCCATGATCGCGACGAGCTGTCCCGGTTCCACGGCCCGCGCCGCCGGGGCGGTGACGTGCGCGTCGACATTCCCGACGGCGACGGCGATGCCCTCGCGCAGTCCCGTCCACGCGGCGGCTTCGGCCGTCAGGTAACCGGCGGCGTCGCCCAGCCGGCCGATGGGGTGCTCCAGCTTGCTGCTGACGAAGTCCTTAAAGTCCGGGTTCAGGGCGGCCAGGAACTCCCCGGACGGGTAGGCGCCGTCCTGGTAGCTGCCCTTGTACCCTGCGGTGCAGGCGTTCCGCACGTAGTTTCCGCACAGCTGCCAGACGATCCAGTCCGCGGCCTCCACCCAGTGGTCCATCGCTGCGTACGCTTCCGGGTCCTCCTCCAGCAGCTGGAGCCCCTTCGCGAACTCCCATTCGGAGGAAATGAGCCCGCCGTAGCGCGGCAGCCACGACTCACCCCGCTCGGCGGCGAGTGCGTTGATGCGGTCAGCCTGGCCCTGGGCAGCGTGGTGACGCCAGAGTTTGACGTAGGCGTGCGGCCGGTTGGCGAAGCCGGGGAGTTCGCTCAGCGGGGTGCCGTCGGCCTTCACCGGCACCATGGTGCACGCCGTGAAGTCGGTCGCGATCCCGACGACGGCGGCCGGATCGATTCCGGCGTCGCGCACCGCGGCGGGAACAGCGTGACGCAGCACGTCTCGGTAGTCTTCGGGCACCTGCAGTGCCCAGTCCCCCGGAAGCCGGACCGCTGTTCCGTCAGGCACATCCGCCAAGTCGGCCGGCAAAGCCTCGGTGATGACCGCGTGCGGGTAGTCGAACACGCCGCTTCCCAGTTCCTTGCCGTCCCGGACCCGCACCACTACGGCCCGGCCCGAAAGCGTGCCGTAGTCCACGCCGATGACATAGTGTTCGTTGCCGTCCGCTGCGACGTCCATGAAAAGTCCTTCCATAACCAGCCCGCAGACTTGCGGACTGAATCAATTGTGAGCGCTAACAATTCACGCGTCAAGGTGTGGTCGTCAAGGGTCGGCTGGCCCGCGTGAATCAAAAGGTGCTCAGGCGGGGGCGGAAGTGCTTCGGCGGACCACCAGCTCAGGCTCCACTACGGTGGTGCCGATGTTTTCCCCGTCCTCGATGCCGCTCAGCATGAGGTCCATACAGCGCCGCCCGAGTTCTTCGAAGTCCTGGCGCACCGTGGTCAGCGGCGGCGTGAAATAGCCCGATTCGGGCTGGTCATCGAAACCCACCACCGAAACATCCTCGGGCACCCGGACGCCGGCCTCGTTGAACGCACGCAGCAGGCCCAAGGCCATCTGGTCGTTCCCGACAAAAAGTGCGGTGGCCGTCCTTTCACCGGCAAGCTTCCTGCCGATCTCATAGCCGCTGCCGGCACTCCAGTCCCCCACCACCAGCAAGTCATCCTCAAGCCCGGCAGCGCGCAGGGCCGCGCTCCACCCTTCGGCCCTGGCCACGCCGTCGATCCAGTCCTGCGGGCCGGCCACGTGCCCGATCCTGCGATGTCCCTGATCCACCAGATGCCTGACGGCCAATTCCGCGCCGCGCCTCTGGTCCACCATGGCTCCCCCCACGGAAGCTCCGCCCGAAGAACCCACGGCCACCACGGGAACCCCGGGCTGCACTTCCGCCAACGCCAGCAGGGTTTCGAAATGCGGCACGATCACCACGATCCCGTCCACGGACTGGTCCAGGAAATGCCGGACCGCATCAAGAATCGCGTCCCGGCTGACCGTCCGAAGGGCTGCGATGCTGACGAAATAGCCGGCATCCCTTGCCGCCTGTTCAACCCCTAGCAGCGTATTTGCCGGGCCGTATTGCGCCAGCTCGCTTGCCAGGACGCCGATGGTCTGGGAACGGCGGGTCACGAGGCTCCGCGCAGCAGTATTGCGCCGGTAGCCCAGCTCAGCGATGGCCGCCTCGACGCGCTCCCGGGTGCCCTTGCTGACGTTGGGGTGGTCGTTGATCACCCGGGACACAGTCTGGTGCGAGACTCCCGCCCGTTCCGCTACGTCCTCAAGCCGTGGCAAGCGCCCGCTGGTATTTGTCATGGAGCTATTCTGCTCGACGCGGAGGTCAAGCGGCGAGCTGCCGCGCCTCACCCGGCTGAGCTACCGGTCAGTACAAGACCACCGGCGTGCCGGGGATAGACTCGATTCAAGCCCACCAACCACCATTTGAGGAGCCCCATGCGCGCCACCATCATCCACGGCCCCGGCGACATCCGTGTTGAAGACCGTAACTACCCCACGGTCCAGCTGCCCACAGACGTCATTGTCAAAGTCACCGCCTCCTGCGTCTGCGGATCGGACCTGTGGCCGTACCGCGGCGTGAAGCCGACTCACCAGCCTTCGGCCATTGGACATGAGTTCATCGGCACGGTGGAAAGCATCGGCGACGACATCACTGCCTTGGCGGTCGGCGACTTCGTCATCGCTCCCTTCCTGGTCAGCTGCGGCGCCTGCCCGCAATGCTTGAACGGCGTCACGGTGGCCTGCGATCATTTGGCAGGTTGGGGCGGCAAAGATGACAGCGGGCACGCGATCGACGGCGGTCAGGGCCAGGCCGTGCGGGTACCACTCGCAGAGTCCACCCTCGTCAAAGTTCCTGGGGTCACGGAACCCGACGACGCTCTCCGGGCGAGCTTGCTGACGCTCTCCGACGTGATGGCGACCGGCCACCACGCCGCCCTTGCAGCGAAGGTCGGCCCCGGCAGGACCGTCGTCGTCGTCGGCGACGGCGCAGTGGGGCTCTGCGGCGTGCTCGCAGCGAAGCGGCTCGGAGCCGAACGAATCGTCGCGATGTCCCGGCACGCCGACCGTCAGGCGATTGCCCTCGAGTTCGGGGCCACGGACATCGTCGCCGAGCGTGGCGACGACGGCGTAGCCAAGGTCCGCGAGTTGCTTGGAGGCGTTTTGGCCGACTCCGTCCTGGAGTGCGTCGGGACCAAGGAATCCATGGATCAGGCACTGCACAGCGTCCGCCCGGGCGGCGCCCTCGGCTTTGTTGGTGTCCCGACGGGCGGAGCCGAAGCCCCGCTGCGCTACTTGTTCGACACGAACATTTCGATTGCCGGCGGAATGGCTCCGGCCCGCACGTACATCCCGGAACTGCTCACGGACGTGCTTGACGGCAAGATCAATCCGGGCCGGGTCTTCGACACCGTGATGCCGCTCGAGGAAGCGCCCGAGGCCTACCGCGCCATGGACGAACGGCGCTCCATCAAGGTCCTGCTCACCCCCTGAGGGCACAGACTGAACCGGGAGATTCAGGCCGGATGGGTGGACTGTGGCGTGGGCGCGGGAACGGCGAGAGAATCCATATAGGAAGCCTGGCCTGAACCCAAAGGAGCGAACAAAATGATCACTGGTGCCGATGCGCGCCCGGTGGTTAATCACGAGGGGTATTTGCCCATCGAGGATCATGGACTTATCGGCGACGGGTCCACGTGCGCTTTGGTGGGGCGCGACGGGGCAATTACCTGGCTTTGCCTGCCGGAATTCGACAGTCCCCCGTTCCTGGCCGGGATCCTTGACGCGGATTCAGGCGGCCGTTTTGAAATAGCCCCTGTCCATACTCTGGCATCTTCCCAGCGCTACACCGAGGATTCCTGCGTGCTGGTCACGTCCCTTGTGTCCGATCGTGGCGTGCTGCAGGTGACGGACGGACTTACCCTGCGTGCCGGCGCCGACTTGTCGGAGCCGGTGCCGGCTGGCCGTTCCGAACTCCTGCGGCACGCGAGGGCCGTGGGCGGAGACGTTCCGCTGCGCATCAGCCTGGTACCGAAGGCCGGTGTCACTTTTGACACCCTGGCCACCGGCTGGAGGTTTGATTGGCGGCAGGACGGAGTCCAGGAGGTCTACCTATGGTCTTCCGTTGAACTCATCCCTGACGGCCGCGGTCTCTCAGCCGAATTGACGCTTCGCGCGGGAGAAACGCTGACCATGGTCCTGCACTGGTCGGGACGGTTCCGGCTCCGTCAGCATCCCGAGAGCAAGAAGCTCATTGACCAGACCGTGTATGCCTGGCGCCGGTGGTCATCAAGCCTGGATTGCGAAGGCTCCCAAGCAGAGTTGATGAAGCGATCGGCCCTGACGCTGAAGATGTTGGATCACGCAGAAACGGGGGCCATCCTGGCGGCCGCCACGTCGTCGCTGCCTGAGTGGCCAGGGACGTCGCGGAACTGGGACTACCGGTACACCTGGGTGCGCGACGCATCCTTCTCCAACTACGTGTTCAGGCGCATTGGCGACCCCAGTGATGCGGACGTTTTCCTTGCCTGGGTCCTGACCAACGTAGAGCGGGACGGTGTCCCGCACGTAATGTACGCCCTCGACGGCTCCCAGCCGCCCGATGAGGTGCAGGATCCACAGCTGCGGGGATACCGCGGATCGGCCCCGGTCAGGTGGGGAAATGGTGCCCGCCACCAACTCCAGCACGATGTGTACGGTGAAATCGTCGACATCGCCTACCAGTGGTCGGGCAGTGGGAAGCGAGTCGATGAGCGGCTCTGGGCCGCGTTGATCCCCATCGTCGAAATGGCCATCAGGAGCTGGCGGGTTCCGGACTCGGGCCCTTGGGAAATCCGCGACAAGAGCCGGCCTTTCACCTACTCGGCGGCGTTATGTTATGTCGCAATCGACCGGGCCATTCAGATCGCGCGCAGGGATGGGCTTCCCTATCCCAAGCGCCGGTGGGAGGCCACCGCCCGGCGAATCCGGCAGGCTGCCCTGACACAATCCTGGGATCCCCGGCGGCGCACTTTCACCGAGAATTTGGGCGCCAGCGGCGGACTGGACGCGTCCCTCCTGACTCTTCCCGCAGGCGTTCAGCCATGTGGGCGTGCTTGCCAGCGGCCTGCGACTGCTGAAAGCGGAGCGGCGGGCCGCGAACGCCGGCTCCACCGCGCAGGATCAGCGCTAGGTGCGAGGCAACCCGATGCGTGCATGGTGGGTCCAGGAACCAGGCCCGATTGAATCCCGGCCGCTTTTTTGGGGCGAACGGCCCGATCCGCAACCGGGGCGGCGGGAGCTCCTGGTCGGCGTCCGAACGTGTGGTGTCTGCCGCACGGATCTGCATCTGGCCGAGGGCGATCTCGCACCTCGCAGGCCGAACGTTGTACCCGGCCACGAAGCGGTGGGAATAGTCAGCGAAACCGGTGAAGGGTGTGTGAGGTTCCGGCGCGGTGACAGGGTCGGAGTGGCCTGGCTAGGGGGAACCTGCGGGAGCTGCGCGTATTGCCGCCGTGGCGACGAGAATCTCTGCCTCTCCCCCACCTTCACCGGATGGGACAGGGACGGCGGCTACGCCGAACAACTCACGGTGTCGGAGGATTTCGCCTACGCCATCCCGCAGCAATTTTCGGACGAGCAGGCGGCCCCTCTATTGTGCTCCGGCATCATCGGGTACCGGGCGCTCAAACGGGCCGAGCTTCCGCCAGGTGGCCGGCTGGGCATCTATGGTTTCGGAGGATCTGCCCATCTCACGGCGCAGATGGCGCGCCACCAGGGGGCCGAGGTCTACGTGATGACCCGTTCGGAGGCGGCCCGCGAACTGGCGCGTGAACTCGGCGCCGTGTTTGTGGGAGACGCGTACGACTCCCCGCCGGACCGGCTCGACTCGGCGATACTTTTTGCCCCCGTCGGGGACCTCGTTCCTGTTGCCCTCAAAGCGCTGGACCGTGGCGGGACCCTCGCCATTGCAGGCATCCACGTGAGCGACATACCGCCCTTGAACTATGCCGCCGATCTCTTCAATGAGCGTCAGCTCCGTAGTGTTACCGCCAATACGCGGGCGGACGGCGAAGAGTTCTGGTCCCTGGCAGCGGAGATTCCGCTGGCTCCCACCACGATGGCGTATCCATTGATTGAGGCCGATAGGGCGTTACAGGATTTGGCCGCCGGGCGCATCACAGGGGCAGCCGTCCTGAAAGCCTGAGCTGCGTATTTCACGGGTCACGGTCGGGATGGCGGAGCAAAAGATACCGGAGCAAGAGACGGCGATCGGCGGGTCCGATGACGGCCCGCCGGTCGGTATTACCGCTGTTCAGCGTTTCAACACGTCAGCGCTCAGCACGTCAGTGCGAAGGGCTGACCATGTGATGCCGGTGTTCCTCGGTGCTGGGCTTGATCGCCATCGCGGTGACGACGAGCTCCACCAGGCCAGTGATCCAGGATGTCCAGGCGACTCCGGCTTGCGTGGAGTAAGAGCCTAGCCACGGAGAAAGGAACAGCAAGGCACCGAAGGCTGCCTGCACCCACTCCATAACCGGCGTTCCGGGCATGGCCAGATTGATGACACCGCTAACGATCAGCAAAGCGCCGAACACGACCATCAGGGCAGCCGACGAGCCGGCCGCCATGGTCCAGATGACCGACAAAGCAGCATAGAGACCGGCGATAACCGTGACCCAATCCTGCCATCGCGTCCATTTCTTCATTGAACCCACCTCTGTTATGTGGACTGCATCCCGGGGCATCGAGCATGTACTCCGGTATTGATGTAACAAAATCCGCACGCAGCTACTTCCCGAAGAACGCATATGGGGTTGGCCTGCCGTCGTCGAATCCTGCCGCACACGAAGCCTTGCTAAGAGCGGACTTCCGGTCTACAACGTAGTCATAGAGCAACATCGACGAACATGTCCGGCGTCGCCGGCAGGTCCGTCCAGAGAGGACCCCGTGATATCGAGTCGCTGGTCGTAAAGTCGCCAGTCAGCTCGGTGCTGACATATCGACGTCCGTTGGTGAGAACCGCCGTGGCCTCCGGCGTGGACCTGCGTCCGGCGCCAACGCCCAGGTTCCGGCCCGACCCCGCCAGGTCGCTTGCAGTCGAAACCAACGGAAGGAAAGAAATGTTAAACATGAGGGTCCCGGCACGAGGCGCCGGAACCGCCTTCATTGCAACCCTCGCTATCACGGCACTCGCCGCCTGCTCGAGCACGAGCACATCGCCTTCGCCGAGCGCCACGAGTTCCGGAGGAGCCGTACCGCAGATCTCTGCGGATGCGTTCACGGCCGATTTCTCGGCGATGAAACAGCTCACGTCGCTCGCTTCACAAGGCAAAGGGATGGTCGGCGTTCTGTTGCCGGACACCACCACTTCCGCGCGATACGTCACTTTCGATGCCCCGTACCTGAAGAAGGCCTTCGAAACCGCGGGTCTGGACTCATCCAAGTTCAAGATCGACAATGCGCAGGGCAGCGCAAGCACGATGCAGACGCAGGCCGAAGCTGACATCACGGCCGGAGCATCCGTGCTGCTTGTCGATGCCCTCGACTCCGGTTCGGGCGCAGCCATTGAGGCGGCCGCCAGCGCACGCGGCGTCAAAGTGATCGACTATGACCGGCTCGTCAAAGGCGGGGCAAAAGATCGCACCTACGTGAGCTTCGACAACGTCAAGGTTGGTCAGCTGATCGGCCAGGGCGAGATCACGTGCATCGCAGACTGGAAAGTCACCAAACCTAACATCCTGATCATGGATGGCGATCCGACCGACAACAACGCGAAGCTGTTCGCCGAAGGCTATAACGGTGTACTCAAGACGCACTTCGACAATGGCGAATACGTCAACGTAGGAGAGCCGGCAGGTACCTGGACACCGTCAGTGGCACAGACGACGTTCGCCCAGCAGTACACCGCCCACCCGAACATCAACGCGGTGGTCACGCCTAACGACGACAACGCCAATGCCGTGATCGCCTACCTGCAGAGCAAGCAAATTCCTGCCAAGACTTTCCCGACGACGGGGCAGGATGCGTCCTTGTCCGGCCTGCAGAACATCCTGAAGGGGTACCAGTGCGGAACGGTGTACAAGCCGATCTACTTTGAAGCCCAGGCGGCCGCCGCAGCAGCGCTCTACCTGCGGGCCGGCGTGACCGTTCCGTCAACCCTCGTAAACGGCAAGACGACAGACGACACCGCGAAGTCCGACGTCGGATCGGTCCTGCTCACCCCGCTGTGGGTGACCACGAAGAACATGGCGGACACGGTGGTCAAGGACGGTGCCGTGACGAGTTCTTCGCTGTGCATCTCGCAGGTGAAGGACGCGTGCACTGCGGCAGGTATCCAGTAGTTCGAACAATGAGTGAGTTGATAACCCCGGACCCGGTCGGCGCCGGTCCCCTGCTCCGGCTGGAGGCCATCGACAAGAACTTCGGGCCGGTGCAGGCACTCGTCGACATCACCCTTGAGGTGCCGACCGGCAAAGTAACTGCGCTTGCCGGCGACAACGGCGCGGGCAAATCGGTATTGATCAAATGCGTCGCCGGCATTCACACCCCCGACGACGGGCAGCTGTTTTGGGAAAACAAGCCAGTACGGTTGAACTCGCCGCACGAAGCCGCTGCGCTCGGCATTGAGACCGTGTACCAGGACCTGGCCCTGTGCGACAACCTCGACATCGTGCAGAACCTGTTCCTCGGCCGCGAACGCCTTCGCCGCTTTCTCCTCGATGAAGAGAGCATGGAGATCACGGCCCGGGAGACGCTCGCGAGCCTGGCCGTGACCACCGTGCGATCCATCCGGCAACCCGTCGCATCGCTGTCCGGCGGGCAACGCCAGTCCGTGTCGATCGCGAAGTCGGTGCTGTGGAACTCCAAGCTCGTCATTATGGACGAACCGACGGCAGCTCTCGGCGTCGCACAGACCGAGGTTGTCCTTCATCTCATTCGCCAGCTCGCAGACCGCGGCGTTGCCGTCATCGTCATCTCGCACAACATGAACGACGTGTTCGAGGTCGCAGACCGCATTGCCGTGCTCAGGCTCGGGCGGCTTGTTGACGTTCGGCCCGCCACGGAAATGGACCGGCAGATCGTGGTCGACCTGATGACCACAGGGTTCTCCGATCGGGCAAGGCCGGAACTCGCGCCATCACCGCCGTCGAAACGCCCGCTGACCGCCGCCAAGGGGCCACTCCCCTCCCCGGCAGTTGCCCTCCAGGACGAGCCGACCACCGCCGCCGCGGCGCGGAAGGCCGCACTGGCGTTGAACCCCGACATCACCGCGACGTCGCTGCCCGAATACTTCCGTGCCGCCTTGGCGCGGGTCCGGGGCGGCGAGAGCGGAGTGCTGCCGGTTCTCGCGGGCCTGTTGCTGATCTCTGTGCTGTTCCAATCGCTCAACCCGAACTTCCTGACGCCCGGCAACATGGTGAACCTCCTCATCCAGGGTTCAGTTTTCATGCTGCTGGCCATGGGCCAGGTCTTCGTGCTCCTGCTCGGCGAAATCGACTTGTCCATCGGGTACGTCGGCGGAGTGGGCGGCGTCATCATGGCCGAACTCGTCCAGGAGTCGACAGGCTGGCCGTGGTGGGCGGCGATCGCTGTCGGGCTGATTAGCTGCGCCGGGATCGGGTTGCTTCATGGCACGATCATCACCCGTCTCGGACTCCCATCGTTCGTCGTGACACTTGGCGGCCAGCTCGGCTGGCTTGGCGTGATGCTCATCATCCTCGGCAGCGGCGGCGTCGTGCCCATCAACGACAACGTCATCAACAACATCGCGAGCGGCAACCTCAGCCCGGTCACCAGCTGGATCCTGATGCTCGTCGTCGTCGGAGCATTCAGCACCTGGACGTGGCTGCGGGACGCCCGCCGGCGCAACACCGGACTCGTCGCGCCGCCCGCCAGTGTGAGCGCCCTGAAGATCGCAGCGGTGCTCGCCGCGGGTGTGGCCATCGTGTGGCTCTGCAATACGGACCGCGGCACCCTGGTCGAAATCAGCGGCGTGCCATGGGTGCTTCTCGTGGTGCTCGGAGTCCTCGCCGTCTGGACGTTGCTGCTCGGGCGAACCCGGTTCGGCCGCTACGTCTACGCTATTGGCGGCAACGCCGAGGCCGCACGGCGGGGCGGCGTGAACCTTGCGCGCATTCGCACCCTCGCCTTCATGCTCGCCTCGTTCACCGCAGGGATCGGCGGAATCGTCTACGCGTCGCGGCTCCGTTCCGTCTCGACGTCGTACGACGGCGGCACGCTGGTGCTTTACGCCGTGGCGGCCGCGGTAATCGGCGGGACCAGCCTGTTCGGCGGCCGCGGCAAGGTGCTGCACGGGGTCCTGGGCGGGCTCGTGATCGCCACGATCGATAACGGCATGGGCCTGCAGGGCTACAGCGCTCCGGCCAAGTACGTCGTCACGGCGCTGGTCCTCGTCGCGGCCGTGACGATCGATGCCGTCGCGCGCCGCGGGCGCTCACGGACGTAAGGAGGCAACTATGACGGACTCCGGACCAGTGCTTGTGGTCGGCGGCACCGGGATGCTGGGCAGCCAGGTGGTGTCCAGGCTGCTACGGGGAGGAAAACAAGTCCGCGCCTTGGTGCGGCCCGGTTCGGATGGGAGCCGCCTCGAGGAGCTAGGGGCCACGATCGCCCGTGGCGACATGATGGATCCCGAGTCGCTTGTGCACGCCATGGACGGCGTCGACGCTGTGATCACCTCAGCGGCGGGATACACCCACCATCGGGAGGGAGACAGCCCCGTCATCGACACGGTGGGCAACACCAACCTCGTCGATGCAGCCAGCCGCGCCGGTGTGCGCAGATTCGTCCTCACCAGCATCCTCACTTGCGATCAAACACCGGATGTTCCGCACTTCTGGCACAAGAAACTGACCGAGGATCGCCTGGAAGAACTCGGGGTCCCGTTCGTGGCGCTGCGTCCGGGCGCTTTCCTTGAGCAGATCACTCGCTTCGGCGACCCCTTCAGCGAGGGGCGGCTCACGTCGTTCGGGTCTCCGGGCGTTCCCCTGACATACGTGCTTGCCAGTGACCTGGCCGGGTATCTTGCGGCAGCAGTCGACGCGAGCGGAGTAGAGGGGCAGCGTATCGACATCGGTTGGGACCGGCCGGTAAGCATGCAGGACATCGCCGATATCTCCGCCCGGATGCTCAGCCGACCGATCCAGCTCGTCGTCAGCCCGATCAGCCCGGTGAACCCGATGGCGAAGGACCTTGGGGCGATGATCGACTGGTTCGGCACCGGACGCTACGTCGCCGATACCTCACGACAACGCGAAGTCTTCGGCCCACCGCCAACAGCCGAGGACGCCGTCGCGCGCCTGCTCACCAGCCTCGGGCACACGCTTGACTAAGCCGGGCCCGACGGCGGCCGGACGGGGCCGCCTGTTAACCCGCCTTAACCCGGGCTAACTCACGGCGGGCAGCGCGTCGGGGATGCGGGGCTTGGCGTTTCCGGCAAAGGTGAACTTGGCATCGTCGCCTTCGCCGTCCACGTCGACCACCACGATGTCACCCGGGTGCAGCTCGCCGAAGAGGATCTTCTCGGAGAGCTGGTCCTCGATCTCGCGCTGGATGGTGCGGCGGAGCGGCCGGGCACCCATGGCCGGGTTGTAGCCACGGGTGGCCAAAAGGACCTTGGCGGCGTCCGTGAGCTCGATACCCATGTCCTTGTCTGCCAGATGCTGTTCCAAGCGAGCGATCATCAGGTCCACGATCTCGATGATCTCGTCCTGCGTGAGTTGCGGGAAGACAATGACGTCGTCAACGCGGTTGAGGAACTCGGGACGGAATTGCTGCTTGAGCTCCTCGGTGACACGGGCCCGCATCCGGTTGTAACCGGTGGTGGTGTCCGTGCCGGATTGGAAGCCGGTCGCCACGCTCTTGGAGATGTCGCGGGTGCCCAGGTTGGTGGTCATGATGATCACCGTGTTCTTGAAGTCCACCACCCGGCCATGGCTATCCGTCAGGCGGCCGTCCTCGAGAATCTGCAGCAGGGAGTTGAACAAGTCCGAGTGGGCCTTCTCCACTTCGTCGAACAGCACCACGGAGAACGGACGACGGCGGACCTTCTCGGTCAACTGCCCGCCCTCGTCATAACCGACGTAACCCGGAGGGGCACCGAAGAGACGCGACACCGTGTGCTTCTCGGAGTACTCGGACATGTCCAGCGTGATGAGGGCGTCCTCATCAGCGAAGAGGAATTCCGCCAACGCCCTGGCGAGCTCGGTCTTGCCGACGCCGGTGGGGCCGGCGAAGATGAACGAACCACCCGGACGCTTGGGGTCCTTCAGGCCAGCCCGTGTGCGGCGGATTGCACGCGACACTGAATTAATCGCCTCATTCTGCCCGATAACGCGCTTGTGCAGTTCCTCCTCCATCTTGAGCAGGCGGCTGGATTCTTCCTCGGTGAGTTTGAAGACCGGGATGCCGGTGGAATTCGCGAGAACTTCGGCAATCAGCTCCTCGTCTACCTCGGAATTGCTGTCCGTGCCGCCGGATTTCCATCTGAGCTCCCTTTCCCTGCGCTCGGCGACAAGTTTCTGCTCCTTCATGCGCAGCGAGGCGGCGCCCTCGAAGTCCTGGGCGTCGATGGCGGATTCCTTCTCCATCTTCACCTCGGCGATGCGTGCATCCATCGCTTTCAGCTCCGGCGGACGGGTCATGCGGCGGATGCGAAGCCGTGCACCTGCTTCGTCGATCAGGTCGATCGCCTTGTCCGGCAGGAAGCGGTCCGACACGTAACGCTCCGAGAGGCTCGCCGCGGCCGCCAGCGCGCCGTCGGTGATGGTCACCCGGTGGTGCGCCTCGTAACGGTCACGCAGGCCCTTGAGGATCTCAACGGTGTGGGCCACCGAGGGTTCCTGGACCTGGATCGGCTGGAAGCGGCGCTCCAACGCGGCGTCTTTCTCAATGTGCTTGCGGTACTCGTCCAAAGTGGTGGCCCCGATGGTCTGGAGTTCACCACGCGCCAGCAACGGCTTCAGGATGGATGCGGCATCGATGGCGCCCTCGGCAGCGCCGGCACCGACGAGCGTGTGGATTTCGTCGATGAAGAGGATGATGTCCCCGCGGGTCCGGATTTCCTTCAGGACCTTCTTCAGGCGCTCTTCAAAATCGCCACGGTAACGGGAACCGGCCACCACTGAGCCCAAATCGAGCGTGTAGAGCTGCTTGTCCTTCAGGGTCTCCGGCACGTTGCCCCGGACAATCGCCTGGGCAAGGCCCTCGACGACGGCGGTCTTGCCGACGCCAGGCTCACCGATCAGCACGGGGTTGTTCTTGGTCCTGCGGGAGAGGACCTGCATGACGCGTTCCATCTCCAGCTCGCGGCCGATCACGGGATCGAGCTTGTTTTCCCGCGCGGCCTGGGTAAGGTTGCGGCCGAACTGGTCCAGCACCACCGAACCGGCGGGAGCAACCTCGGCCTGGCTCGGTCCGGCGACCATTCCGCTGGGGTCCTTGCCTTCATACCCCGAGAGCAAATGGATGACCTGCTGGCGGACCCGGCCGAGGTCGGCGCCAAGCTTGACCAGGACCTGCGCGGCAACGCCTTCACCCTCCCGGATGAGGCCGAGCAGGATGTGCTCGGTACCGATGTAGTTGTGGCCGAGCTGCAGCGCTTCCCGGAGTGCAAGCTCAAGGACCTTCTTGGCGCGCGGGGTGAAGGGGATGTGGCCGGACGGGGCTTGCCGGCCCTGGCCGATGATCTCCTGCACCTGTTCCCGGACGCCGTCGAGCGAGATGTTCATTGACTCCAGCGCCTTGGCGGCAACCCCCTCACCCTCCTGGATCAGTCCCAAAAGGATGTGCTCGGTACCGATGTAGTTATGGTTGAGCATGCGTGCCTCTTCTTGGGCAAGCACAACAACGCGACGGGCACGGTCCGTAAATCTTTCAAACATTTCGCCACACTCCTGGCAGCCGCTTACCTTGATGCTACGTCGCTAAGGGCCTTCTTGGGGGATCGCCGGAGGCAGAATTTTAGATACCAGGCCGGTCGGCCGCATGGCTCTTCTTCACAGACGGTCGAGACCGTGAAGAATGAAAACAACCACCAAGTAGAGGGAATACCATGAGCACCCTGAAGCAACGGCTTCATGCCGACGTCGTAGTCCACATGAAGGACCGCAACAAGACCGCGCTCACGACGGTCCGCAACGTCCTGGGCGAAATCGAGACGCGTGAGAAATCCGGCAAGACACCCATTGAGCTGGACGACACCCAAGTGACGGCGCTGCTGCAGAAGGAAGCCGCCAAGCGCAGGGACACGGCGCGCATTTACACGGAGGCCGGCGAGTCCGAGCGCGCTGCGGCGGAAATCGCCGAAGCAGAAGTCATCGAGGCATACCTGCCTGAAATGCTGACCCCCGCCGAAGTCGAGGACATCGTCGACGAGGCAATCGCCGCATTGAAGGCCAGTGGCCAAGAACTCACGATCAGGCAGATGGGCGCCGTGATGAAGCCCGTCACCGCAAAGGTCGCTGGCCGCTTCGACGGCAAGGCCGTCAGCGAAATCGTCCGGACCCGACTCGCATAGAATCGCCGGAACGCAGGGAGGAGCAGCCATGGCAGCCATCATCCTGGGATGGAATCCACGGCTTTGGAACGAGTGGAACTTCGAGGCTGTGATCGAGCAGGTCGCCGAAACGGGTCAATTCCTGGAGCGGTGGAACGTCGGCCAACACCGGAAGATCCAGCCAGGCAACCAAGCATGGCTTTTCCTGCAAGGTGGAGGCCCACACGGACGCGGGCTGATCGGACACGGCGTCGTCATGTCCGAAACGTATGAAGCGCCACAACGCACCGAGCCGAAGAGTATTGCGCGGTACGTGAGCGTGGCCTTCGATGCCTTGCTCCCCCTCGGCGGCCAGATCCCGACGAGTGTCCTCTCCAGCGAAGTGCCGGACGTGGCGTGGAATACCTTCCGCGGTTCCGGATGGACCATTCCGAAAGAATCAGAACCGGGCCTTCAACGCGTGTGGCGGGAGCACGGACCAGCGGTCTCCGAGCCGTGCCAGACCGTTCCAGGAACCTACCCGGAAGGAGCCGTGAGCCGGATTGAAACGAACCGCTACGAGCGGGACCTTGAAGCCCGCCGGATTTGCCTGGCTTTCCACGGGACGTCTTGTGCCGTGTGCACTTTCTCCTTCGAAGTAAGCTACGGGGACATCGGCAAAGACTTCATCCACGTCCACCACGTGGTTCCCGTTTCACAGCTCGGCAGCGACTACCGTTTGGATCCCATAGCGGACCTCGTGCCGCTGTGTGCCAACTGCCACGCCATGGCACACCGGGGGGTGGGCACTCCTCGCACCGTGGCGGAATTGCGGCGGGCCATCGCCGCCGCCGGACACTTGCCTGGCCAAATTGTCGACGACAAGGCATTGGCAGCTCAGGACGCCGCACACCGAATCCTCGAGCAGCGGTAACCATGCACTAGCCAGCCAAGGTTCTTCCCCGTATTTTAGTTAACTACACCGTGTGGCGAGCACCACACACGCTGTGAGTCAGATGATCCATTTGCCGGAATAAACCACCGGGGCGCAATGCCGCGCCCCGGACCCGGCGAGACCTACCGGGCGTCACGCGCCGCCCGCTGTTCAGGAGGATACGCATGACCGGGATTTTTGAACTGTTCATCGACGAGGACACGAGCTTCAGATTCAGGCTCAAAGCGCCGGACGGAACCGTGGTAGCCGTCTCCAGGTCCTTTCCCGACAAGCCCGCCGCGGTGTGCGGCATCAGTGACGTCCGAGAATATGCGGGAATGGGCCTAATTACCGATCTGTGCCCGGAGGTCCCGCACCGCGGACCATCACCCACACCTCCGGTTCCCGCTGTACGTCAAACCAGTCCTTCCGCGATGCCGCTGCTTCCCGTCCCGCCGCGACACCATAATCCGCTCCCCCAAAGAGATCGAACCGGCCGCCCTTGGCACACTACCGCCTTGGTCGACGCATCGTGCACCGGTTTGGTTGAGGCGTAGACCCTTCGACTGGAGGGGCATCCGGCCGCGGAGGCCCTTGTCCCGGCCCGACGCCGCCGGGTGTAATGGACCCACGACGGCGACTTCCCGCCGTCGTGCGCCGAAGGAGCCGCAATGTTCACCAGCCCGTACGCTGATGTCGAGATCCCCGAAGTCACGATTTATGAGTATCTGTTCGGTGGGCTGAGCGTCGAGGATCTTGACCGGATCGCACTCGTGGACGGCACGTCCGGCGCGGAAATGACCTACCGGCAACTCGTCAGCCGAATTGACGCCACCGCAGGCTGGCTCGCGAGCCACGAGGCGGGCCCCGGGACTACTGTGGGCCTTTTCTGCCCCAACGTGCCGGCGTTCGCCGTCGTCTTCCACGGGGTCCTCCGCGCAGGCGCGGCCGTCACCACAGTCAACGCGCTGTATACCGCCGATGAAGTCGGGAGCCAGCTCAGCGACGCGGGCGCCTCCTGGCTTTTCACCGTCTCGTCCTTCCTTGAGCGTGCGGAGGCCGCAGCCGTGGCTGCCGGCATCTCGCCGGAACGGCTTGTTGTGCTCGACGGCGGAGACCCCGCTACCGCCGCGGGGCATCCCTCGCTCGCGGATGTCCTCGAAGCGGGCCTTCCCGCGCCGACGCTCAGCGTCGATCCGCACGCCGCCGCCGTCGTACCCTACTCCTCGGGCACGAGCGGCACGCCGAAAGGGGTCCTGTTGAGCCAGTACAACCTCGTGGCGAACGTCGCGCAGTCGAGCGCCTTCTTCCGCGTGACTCCCGACGACGTGCTGCTCGCCGTCCTGCCCTTCTTCCACATCTACGGCCTGACCGTGCTGCTCAATCTCGCCCTCGGCGAGCGGGCCCGGCTCGTCACAATGCCGAAGTTCGACCTCGCCGAATTCCTCCGCATTACCCAGGACCACCGCTGTACTTATCTGTTCATCGCGCCGCCCATCGCCGTCGCGCTGGCGAAGCATCCGCTAGTGGACCAATACGACCTCTCGTCCGTCCGCGCCGTTCTTTCGGGAGCAGCGCCCCTCGACGGCGAACTCGGGCACGCCGTTGCGAACCGGCTCAGGTGCACGATGCTCCAGGGCTACGGCATGACCGAGCTGAGCCCCGTATCCCACGCCATCCCGCGCGACGGCGCCGAGCGCGTCCCTCTCGACTCGGTGGGCTACACCGTGCCGAACACGGAATGCAAGCTCCTTGACCCCGCCACGGACGAAGAGATCGAAGTCCCGGCCGAAGGACCGAGCGCTCCCGGTCAGCTCCTCGTCCGCGGCCCGCAGGTCATGCTGGGGTACCTGAACCGGCCCGACGCAACCGCCGCGACGATCGATCCGGATGGCTTCCTCCGTACCGGCGACATCGCGACCGTCACCGCCGAGGGCATCGTGACGATCGTCGACCGGCTCAAAGAGCTCATCAAGTACAAGGGCTACCAGATCGCGCCTGCTGAGCTCGAGGCGCTCCTGCTTACCCACCCCCGGATTGCGGACGCCGCGGTCATCGGCATCCACGCGGACGACGGCGAAGAGGTACCGAAGGCGTTCGTCGTCCGGCAGCCGGGGGCCGAGCTCGGGGACGGGGATGTCATGGAGTTCGTCGCCGGACGGGTGGCGCCGTTCAAGCGCGTGCGATCGGTGGAGTTCGTCGATGTGATTCCCAAGTCTGCGTCGGGGAAGATCCTTCGGCGGGAGCTGCGCGCGAGGGCCTGAGGATGCACATCGGCGCCCTGGCGCTGTCCCTGGCTACGCTTGGCCCCGCGAAGCCGGCGGCACGCGCAGGCTCCCGTACCTCTGCGACAACGCTGGCATCCAGTTCAGCCAAGATCCCGACGGCGGCCTGCCTTGGCGCGCGCGATGACGCCACTTTCAGATGGTGCGCAGCCGGCGCCCGGAGCGTCTCGGGACTGTAGCTCCGCAGGTCCTCCGGGGGCACCTGGGCGTAGTATTCGGCCAGGAAGGTTTCGCTGGGCTCAAGGGAACCCACTGATTTCGCCTGCTCCGCCGGCACCGATTCGCGTTTCATGTCAGCGCGCCTCCCTGCGGGTGCCACTCGCAAACTGGGGTTGACGAACCAGCCCCCGCGCCTCCTTCATCATGGCTGGCCGCACCGACCCCGTCCAGTGCTGGAAAAAAGTATCGGAACATGACGCGGGCGCGGGCCGAATGGCCCGCGCCCTGCTATCGGCGCCTGCGGACTAGTGCTTCCTGAAGGCGCCCTTGATCTTTTCGCCTGCCAGCTTCAGATCGGCCCTGACCTGACGGGACTTGCCCTCAGCCTTCAGCCGGTCATTGCCGGTGGCCTCGCCGGCCGCTTCCGTGGCCTTGCCGTGGAGTTTCCCGGCAGCGTGATGAAACCTCTCACCCCAACCCATGATGGCTCTCCTTAGTCGGCGGCCCGCGGCAGGACACCGCAAGGCCGCACTTAATTGTAGGGACGGAACTACAGCAAAGGCACGCCCCGGCAGCGAAACCTTGCCGCTCAGGAAGCACGGATACGCGTCCCGTACCATGGGCCGGATGGTGTTCATACGGCTATACCGCGAAGGCAAACTCGAACGCGACGATGTCAGGGTCCACGAGATCGAAGCCCTGGCCCGCCAGGATGACGTGGTGCTGTGGATCGACTACACGAACCCGACGGCTGATGACCTGCTCGGCGTCGAAACCGTGTACGGGCTTCATCGACTCGCCGTCGAGGACGCCGTCCACGACTTTCAGCGGCCCAAACTGGACCGATACCCGAACCATCTGTTCCTCTCGGCCTACCAGGCGGCGTTAAAGCCTGGCACCGGGGAACTGACCGTCGTCGAGATCTCGGCATTCGTGACCCACAATGCCCTGGTGACCGTGCACGGGCCCGAGTTCGACACCGACAAGCTGACGGCGCACTGGGACGCCGAAACCGATCTGGCCCAACACGGGGTGCCTTTCCTCTTCTGGGGCCTGCTGGACATGATCGTCGACGGGCACTTCGACGCCGTCCAGGAACTCGATGGCTACATCGACGCCCTCGAAGAGTCACTTTTCGAGGACCACTCCCCCGACCACGAGCTTCAGCGGAAGACCTTCGAACTCCGCAAGAACCTCGTCCGGCTCCGCCGCGTCGTCCTGCCCATGCGTGAAGTCCTCAACACCCTCCTCCGGCGGGAAGACCTGGTCGGCTGCAGCCCGGCGATGCAGCCCTTCCTGCAGGACGTCTACGACCACGTGCTGCGCGCCTCGGAATGGACGGAATCGCTCCGCGACCTGGTCACCACCATCCTGGAAACCCACATCAGCATCCAGGGGAACCAGATGAACCTCGTCATGAAGAAGGTCACCAGCTGGGCTGCGATCATCGCGGTCCCTACAGCCGTGACCGGCTTCTTCGGGCAGAATGTGCCCTTCTTCGGCTTCCAGAGCGATTACGGCCTCTGGCTGTCCAGCGCCCTCATGGCCGGCGGTTCAATATTCCTGTACCTGGCGTTCAAGAAGCGGGACTGGATCTAGCTGGTACTCCCTGGCGCATGGAGGGCCCCTGTCCTACTGCTCGTCCTTTCGGGCCGGAAGCACCAGGAGCGCGTCCCCGACCGCGCGTTCCGATCCGCCCGACGGGCTGTTCTGCACCTTCCCTTCGGCAACGGCTGTTGTTGAGCCGCCGCCGTCCAGGTTCATGGCCTGAACCATGCCGAGTGACAATGCGACGTCGGCCTCTTCCTTCAGGCTCAGTCCGAGCGAGGTAGTCGAGCGTCCGTCCGCTGTGACAAGCATGGTCCTGCCCTGGGCATCGGTTCCGGCGAAGGTCCGGGGGTTCCGCTTGTGGACCCAGCCGTAGTAGAAGCTGTTTCCATCGTTGGGATGCACCATTCCGTCATGTCGGACAGTGACGTCTTCACTGCCGTCCTTGACCAGCAACGGGCCGCCGTTGACGACGCTCGTTGCCTTGTTGGTGTCCAGGGACTTCCCGTCCTGGCCGAGCAGTCCGGCGTCGATTTTCAGCTTCGTGCCGACAGGAGCGAGTGCGCGGAGCCGTGCGACGTCAGTTCCGGTGGCCTGGATGGTGTGTCCGCCCGCAGGGACGGCCGCGCCACGGGTTTCGGCGATGGAGGTAACGGCGTCGTGGCTGTCCACCATCACTTCAAGGCCCGGACCGGCAGGCGTGGACTGCCCGAACTCCGGTGTGAACGTGACGAGCTCGTTGGAGTTCGTGCAGGTGACGTCCTGGAGCGGAGCTGAGGTAGGCAGGTCGTTGGCGCCGCCGCAGTTGCGGATCAGGCCAGGTACCCGGTTGATGCCGTCCAAGGGCGCTTCCCCGGAGGAAGACGATATTTTCCCCGCCCAGGTCAATCGCTGGATGCTGGTGGCATTTTTCTTTCCGTCGATGACGAGGGCCGGGCGGTCCGCTACGGCTTCGCTGAGAGTCTTGCCTCCGTAGACCCCGGCCCCGGCGGGGTCGCCTTCGGCACCGGCCTTCGGGTCGAAGACGAAGAAGCCTGCGTTCACAGCGGCGAGGGCGTGGGCGTCGGAGGCCAGCTGGCTGGTGGTCTCCCGCTTCTCCAGATCCGGACCGAACGAGGCGGCGAGCTGGCCCTGGTACTTCCCGGGGTCGATCGTGATGACGTCGAGATTCCACGGTCCGCGCGTCTTCGTGCTGGTCTCGGAGTCGCCGTCCCAACCCGTGTAGATCACTGAGGAGGCAAAACCGGCGGCCTTGATCTTGGCGACGACGGAGGCGCCGTCGGCCTGCGCGCCGAGATGGTCGGCGCGGACCCGGTAGCCCAGATCGCCTCCTGCGTCGGCAAGCTGCGGCGACTGGACATGTTCAACGCGGGCATCGACGCCGGCGGCCTTGAGCTTGTCGGCCGTGTGCTGCGCAGTGACCTGGCTTGAGAGCGCCGACGTCGGAGCGTCCGGGTCCGGCGAATCAGCCGGGATGGCCACTTCGGCGGTCCAGAAGAGCGAAGAGTCAGCTCCGCCCCGGCTGATTTTGGTGAGCGTGACGCCGGGGGCGAGGGTAGTCATTGTCCGGTTCTCGGGGAGGTCAGCGGCGCCAAGGTTGAGGTGGGCACCCTGACCCGTGCTGTTGTCACTTTTCCGGACATCGTCCGCATGAGTGGGGCCCACGGGGCTGAGGAGCGCTGAAAAGACGGCCAGAACGAGCCCGCCAGTGAGGGCACTGCGACGTTTTAGGGAGGCATTCATGGGTCCACCGTATAAAGACTGGACCGTCGCCCGGGCCGGTTTTCCGGTTTCGCGAACCCTGTTGACCGAACCTTCATGCCACGTTCACTTGCAGTCGAAAGGCCGACCCAAGAAGCAGCATTGGCTCCCCACGGAACTATCCCAAGGCAGAATGGAAGGCATGCCCCTTACTACGTTCGCCCTCGTCCGCCACGGTCAGACAGACTGGAATGCCCAGCGCCGGCTGCAGGGATCCACCGACATTCCGCTGAACGACGTCGGCCGCGGCCAGGCCCGCGACGCCGTCGCCGTCCTGTCCGGTTACGAGTGGGACGTCATTGTTTCGTCACCGCTGAGCCGGGCCGCGGAAACCGCCGAGCTGATCGCCGCAGGGCTGGGGCTCAGTGTGGACCGGCGCGTGCCGGAGCTCACCGAGCGCCGCTTTGGAGCTGCGGAGGGCCTGCAAGCAGGACCTGAATTGGACGCGCTGCGTATTCCTGGTGGCTTCCGCGGCGCGGAAAGCGAGGAGGAGGCAGCCTCCCGCGGTCTGGCCGCGCTGGAGGCGCTGGCCGAAGAGTTCCACGGCCGCCGCGTCCTTGTTGTCGCCCACGGGACGCTCCTCCGCTTGAGCCTCGGCCGCGCCGTCGCCCGCACTCTGGACAGCATCGACAACGCCGTGCTCAACCTCGCCCACCACCATGCCATAGACGGCTGGCAGCTCGAATACTTCAACGGTGAACCCGTCATGGCTGCCGTTCCCGCCTGAGCAGAACCCAGCCCAAGGCATATCCACCAGGACAGCGGCGTGGGAGACTGTTCAGCACTGACAGGAACTCTTCGAAGGGGATGTTCACCGTGGCGGTAACAGGTCTCAACTCCGTCCAGCACATCGTCGTCTTGATGCTTGAAAACCGATCGTTCGATCACATGCTCGGATACCTCTACGCCGATTCCGCCAATGTATCTCCCGTGGGGGACCCGTTCGAGGGCCTTACCGGCACGGAGTCCTGCCCCGGCTCCGATGGCAGTCCGGTTGAGGTCTATCAGCTGACTCCCTCGACCCCCGACGTCTATTTCATGCCGGGCGCCGACCCCGGAGAGGGGTACCAGGCAACGAACGAGCAGCTCCATGGCAGCGCCGGCGCGCCGAAAGTGGGGACAATTCCCTCCATGACCGGTTTTGTGACCAACTATGCCGGCGCCATCAAAGACAACCGAGCCAAGGGCTGGCATGTGGTGCCGGGAACAACCGAGCACATGATCATGGGCTGCTTCACCCCTCAGACACTGCCCGTGTTGTCGGCGATGGCGAAGGGATTCGCCGTGTGCGACGCCTGGTTCGCGTCAGCTCCCACCATGACGATGCCCAATCGGGCCTTCGCCTGCGCCGGCACCAGCCAGGGCAACTTGGATGACAAGGCCAAGCGGTTCACCGTGCCGAGCATCTTCGGGCACTTGGGCAACCACGGCATCCCCTGGAAGATCTACGGCGAAACCAAGCAGCCCCTGACGAAACTCGACTTCGACGACACCCGGCACGCTCCGGCGTCGAACATTGGCCTGTTCACGGACTTCCAAGCCGACGCGGCAGCCGGGAAGCTCCCCGCATACGCTTTCCTTGAGCCGTCCTGGTCCTCGACGGGCAACAGCGAACACCCCAACTACAACGTCGCTCTCGGTGAGCAGTTCCTGCTCGAGGTCTATCGCGCCGTCCGCGATGGGCCGGCCTGGGACTCCACCCTGCTCATCATCACGTATGACGAACACGGGGGATGCTACGACCACGTCGCGCCGCCTTGGGACGCGACGCCGCCGGACGACACCCCGGGGGAATTCGGTTTCGATTTCACCCGTTTCGGGCTCCGGGTACCAACGGTACTGATCAGTCCGCTCACCCCCGCCGGCACCGTGTTTCGAGCTTCCGGTTCTGTCCCGCTCGATCACACGAGCATCCTTGCCACCATCGAACATCGTTGGAATCTGCCGGCACTCACCCGCCGTGATGCAGTGGCGCCCGACGTCGGCGGTGCCTTGAGCCTCGCCGTCCCCCGGACCGACGACCCCCTCGCGGGGGTTCAGGCACCTACTCCCCCGCCGACCACACGGGCGTTGGCGGAACAGCCGTCCCACCTGGAGCAATTGCGCGACGAGCTCCTAGCGCAAGCGTAGGATCGGGTGCAAGCTTAGGACCGGGCTTTGGCTGCGTGAGTCCTGTTCAGGCCACGGTTCCTTCGGCGGGGCCGATACCAGCTTGCGCCACGTCTCCGCGCCCGGTCCACGTCTTGATGGCAGTCCACGCGACGGCGGCCGTCGGTACGGCCAGCAAGGCGCCGATAATGCCTGCGAGCATCGTGCCGACGGCCAAGGCCAGCAAAATGGCCAGTCCATGAATGCTCAGGACCTTGCCCATCAAAACGGATTGAAGGAAATGGTGCTCAAGCTGGTTGGCTGCGACGAGGACAGCGAGGACGATGAGGGACGTCACCGGACCGTTCGAGATCAGGGCGACACCCACAGCCAGGGTGCCGGCCGCAGTGGAACCAATGATGGGAATGAACCCGCCGATAAAGACAAAAACACCAAGGGGCAGGGCTAGAGGGACACCGAGGATGGCGAGCATTGTCCCTATGATGACGCCGTTCACTGCTGCGATGAGAGCAGTGCCCCGAACATAGCCCCCCAGAACGGTGGCGCTTCGTTCCGCAGCCAGGTGGGCCTTCGCTCGGTGGGCCGCCGGAAGGAATCCGAAGAGGAAGTTCCTGATCTTCTCGCCGTCCTTGAGGAAGAAGAACAAGATCACCACCATAAGAACCAAGCCAGCCAGGATTTCACCGACCGTACGGGCGCCGGTCAGCGCTTCGGCACCGAAGCTACTGCTCGTGAAGAAGCGCTGGATGGAATCGGCCACGGAGCGGAGTTGCTCGTCGCTGACTTTGAAGGGTCCGTTGTTCAGGAATTGGTGCAATTGGTCTATGCCGGCGGTGAATTTCACGGCAAGCTCCTTGGATTGCGCCCTGATAAGAAAGACGATTCCGGTGATGACTCCGCCGAAGACTGCAAGGATCCCCACGAACGACGCTGCGACAGCGAGGGCCCGCGGCCACCGGTGAGCAGTCAGCCAACGCACAAGGGGCGAGATCGCCGAGGCAAGAATGAGCGCGATCGTGACCGGGATCATGACCAGAGGCACGCTAGTCATCGCCCACAAAATCACCGACGCCAGAGTGATGACCAGGAGCATCTGCCCTGAACGGATCCCGGCGCGGCCCAGGCCGTCGGACCAGATCGCTGACATCGTGGGCTTGTTCGGCGAATTGTTGCTTTCAGTCATTGGGTTCCTTCCTGGTCCTGTTTCCGGCAGTGAATGCCCCGCCGAGGTGCATAAAGACGTGGTGCATTAAGAACGGTCTGAGCCCTTGCCCACAGGTGTAGCGATCCTGACGTTCCCTGCGGCTGCAAGCACCTGCAGTTCCCGGAGGATCTCCAGTTGCTGACTGTTGATGGCCATGAGCAGATCGATCTCCTCTTTGGATTTCACGTTGGTGTCATGATCGTGCCGGGACATCACCGCGGCAATCGCATCCTGACGCTTGGCGGCGATGAGAAGGATGGCTCCCTGCAGCCCTGCCAGCATCGAGAGGAAGAGATTCAACAAAATGTACGGATACGGATCCCAGGCGTTGTTCGCCAACGCCCAGCTGTTGATGGCTGCCCAGAGGATCATGAACCCGACAAAGCCGCCGACGAATGGCCAACTGCCCATCCCGTTCCGCATGACATCCGCGGCGCGTTGACCCTTCGTCAGTGATTCCTTGTGGTTTTCGTGCCAGGTCGTTCCCGTATCGCTCATGCCCCACCCTAACGGCGCACTCCGATGGAGCCGCAATTTTGCCCGACGGCTAGCTCGCAACGAGCGCGGCAGTCCCTGCGTCTGACCTGAGGTACGGTTCGCCGGTGTGCTGGTGATCAACGGGTTCGAGGTGGGTGACGCCCGTTGCATATGCGACGACTCCGGCGAGACTGCCGGTGCGTTGGTGGGCTTGCCGTTGCCGGGCGGCTCCCGTGCCTTGGCTGAAGATCCTCTGCAATCCCTCCTTGGCGTAGAGTCCGTCCCCGGTCTCTTCGAGGGCATCGCGGACGTGGGAGTGCAGTGCGGCGAGGACATGCCTTGCGGTGTCGGGCTTGTGCGTTTTCGGGTCGAGCAGCTCTCCGTGCAGGCCGAACCGGCTAGCCCGCCACGTGGCCTGGCGCAGGACAGCGGCAGAAACCATGTCCGGCCGTTGTCCGGATTTCCATTCCCTGGCGGCAGTGTCCACCAAGGCACGCACCAAGGCCGCAATCAGGACGGTATCCCGGGCATCGAGGCAAACATCCGAAACGCGGATCTCGACTGTGGGGTGCCGGGCGGACAGGCGAGCATCGAAATCCGGGCTCATGACCACCCCCGTTCCCGACAGCTCCGCCACCAAGGAGTGATAAGCCGCGGCAGATCCGAAGACATCGGTGGGACCGGCGCTGGACCATCGGTTCCAGGCTTGGGTCCGGAAACTGGCGTAACCGCTGTCGGCCCCGTTCCAGAACGGTGAATTCGAGCTAAGTGCAGTCAGCACGGGAAGCCAGGACCTGATCCGGTCCAGCACTGCGACGCCTTCCTCATCCGAATCAACGGAAACATGGACGTGATACCCGCAGGTCAGCTGCTCTCTGGCAGTCAAAGCGAACTTTTCCAGGAGTGCGTCGTAGCGCTCGGTGTTTGTTGCATGCGGAGTGACCGCCAGCGGCGACGTCGCGAGGGCGGCAATTCTCGCACCCGCCTTCCGGGCAAGCGAATCGGCGTAAGAGCGTCCAGCACGTATTTCAGCGGCGAGTGCACCCAGGCTGCTGTGCGGCGAGGTGATGACTTCGACTTGCTCCTGCTGAAGCTCGATCGCCAACGTCGGGCGGAAAGGAGGAGCTACCCCCTGGGGACCGGCGCTATGAAGGCGCAATACATCGCCAGCGAGAGGCACGGGGCTGCCGTTGACAGGATCGACGATCAGGAATTCTTCTTCAACACCAAAAGTACGCACTTGCCAAGTGTGGGCCACAAAAAGGCCGCCAGCGACCACAAGTCGCAGGACCTCTAAAATCAAACGTCTCTTGTCAGTTCCGAGGGGGCGCGATTGCTGTCATCTGGCCGGCGTCACGACGTCCTCCAGCATTGACCTGTCGAAGAAGCGGATCTCGCCCGTTGCCTCGAAAAACACGGGAACTACCGATGTGTTCGCGTCCTTCGAAGTTTCGTAGATCTCCGGCGCACTGCCGTGTTTTCTCGCTATGGTTCCTACTAACTCGGTGCCGCGAACCCGGACGGTTCGATACTTATAGCTCATGTGGACCCCTATCGTCAGCCACGGCAAACGCTACTCCTGTGAGGCACAGTCGGCCTTCACAGGACCGCGGTCCTGTAAAGGCCAGGAGCGGCACCTAGGCTGACCATGCAAAGGGAGCCGAGAAGGAGTTTTTTCCGGCGTTATCCCACGTCATCCCGAACACGTCCACGCGGGCCGTGCTGGACGTGCCGGCCGCCAGGGTGTCCGCCGGGAATCCTATCCCGCTGATTTTCACTCCGAGTCCCGTGGCATCCAGCGGAGACACGAAGTCCTCCACAACCATGTCGACAGCGCTGCCAATGCGGACCTGGTGCGAACGCCCGTCCTCGGTGTAGGCGATTTCGAGGGACTCCATTCCCGCCATTTCACCGATCAACGGTGTGAGGCCTTCCATCGGTCCGCCCAGCTGGCCACCGAAGACGGCACCGAGCGCTTCCGCCTGCTCGGTTGAGGCGGCGGCATCCATCAGGACACCGAGCTTCCATCCCCCGTCGCTCATGAGGGCGGGCGTATCCGCGACGACGCAGACGGTCAGGCCTCCGACATCGACACCATTCACCTCACCGGTGTCCACATGAAAGGCCAAGGCCACGTTGCAGCGATCGTTATCCGCCGGCGCGGTCAGCCCTGAAGTGGAACACGGGCAGACCATGTCGCAATTGCAATTCTCAAAATACGTACCCTCGACGTGCCACGACATCTGGGGCTCCTTTCGGCGAGGCATCCCCAGGAAAAGTCTCCTCGCGGCCCAGAACAGTGTCAACGCTCTCAGCATCGCTCACGGATCCATGGGTCGTACCTCGATCGGCCACAGCCTATGACGACGGGCGGGACGTCACGAAAAGGACACCGCTTGGAGAATTCTTTTACAAGTCAAAACGGCCGTGATCTTGCCCCCTTGACCATGTTGACACCCACAATGACCCGGGCAAGACTGATCATAGGTCCGCGTCCTACGACCTGCAGGACGTCTGGCCCTAAGGGGTGGACAATGCAGATTCCGGCTCCATTTGATTATGAGCGCGCGAGCGACGTCGCAAACGCGCTGGCCCTCCTCGAACGCCATGGTCCCGAGTCGCGCATCATCGCAGGCGGACACAGTTTGCTGCCGATGATGAAGCTTCGCCTGGCGCGGCCCGAGTGGCTGATCGACATCAACGACCTGGCGGAACTGGAATTCATCCGCCGGGAAGGTGACCAGTTGCGTGTGGGCGCACTAACCCGCCACACAGCGCTCCTCGAGTCCACCGACGTCGCCGAGCTCTTTCCGATAATTCGCGACGCCGAGCAGGTGATCGCGGACCCTGTGGTCCGCAACCGCGGCACGATCGGCGGCTCGCTCTGCCAAGCGGATCCGGCCGAAGACCTGTCTACTGTCTGCGACGTCCTGCGTGCCCAGGCCGTGATCCGCGGGCCCGACGGCGAACGGATCGTCGCCATGTCCGACTTCCACCGCGGCCCCTACGAGACGGCCGTGGCTCAGAACGAGCTGTTGTACGAAGTCCGCTTTGCGATCCGCCCGCGCTCGGGCAGCGCCTATGAAAAGGTGGAACGCCGGGTCGGTGACTGGGCAGTCGTCGCGGCCGGGGCCGCCGTCGGGCTTTCTTCGGACGGCACAGTGGAAGAGGCCGCAATCGGGCTGACAGCGGTCGGACTGGACGGCACCGTCCCCGAAGCCGAAGCCGTGCTTCGCGGACAGCAGCCGCATGAAGACCTGTTCGTCGAAGCCGGACGCATCGCAGCCGCCGCCTGCCACCCGGTCGACGACCAGCGTGGACCCATCGACTACAAACGGCATCTGGCCGACGAACTCACCCGCAGGGTCCTGCGCCGTGCTTGTGCACGCGCCGCAGGTGCACAGGAAGGCTGAAGGCAATGCAGATCAGCATGACGGTCAACGGGGACAGGGTGACCCGGGAGATCGAACCCCGCGTGTTGCTGGTCCACTTCATCCGCGAAAACCTTGGATTGACCGGCACGCACTGGGGATGCGACACCAGCAACTGCGGAACCTGCGTCGTGTTGATGGACGGCCAGCCGGTGAAATCGTGCACCGTGCTGGCAGCCATGGCCGATGGACACGACATCCGGACCGTCGAAGGACTCGCCGCCGGCGGCACGCTCGATCCCGTGCAGCAGGGGTTCATGGAGGAACACGGCCTGCAATGCGGATTCTGCACGCCGGGCATGATGCTCACCGCCAGGGCCCTGTTGGACCGCAACCCGCATCCCGACGACGCCGAGATCCGCCAAGCCATTTCCGGCCAGATTTGCCGGTGCACCGGTTACGCGACCATTGTCCGCTCGGTGCAATGGGCGGCAGCCCACCCACTCGGCGCGGACGCCGGGACGGGCGACGGCGGTGCCGGAGGGACCATCGAAGAAGAGGTGACGGCATGACCACCGTCCAGGAGCATGCACCCAACCCTGCGGCCGGAGACCCGGGCCGCCCGATCGGGTTCGGCCGCCTCCAGCGCAAGGAGGACCCGCGGTTCGTCCGCGGCAAGGGCCATTACCTCGACGACATCGTGCTGCCCGGCATGCTGCATGGAGCCATCCTGCGCGCACCCGTCGCGCATGCCCGGCTGGTTTCAATAGATACCACCGAAGCGTTGGCGCATCCCGGGGTCCTCGCCGTCATCACCGGCAAGGACCTGCAGGCTCTCAACCTTGCGTGGGCGCCTACCCTGTCGGCGGACGTCCAGGCAGTGCTCGTCACGGACAAGGTCCGGTTCCAGGGCCAGGAGGTAGCCTTCGTGGTCGCAGAGGACCGTTACGCCGCGCGCGACGCCCTGGAGCTGATCGATGTCGAATACGACATGTTTCCGCCGGTGATTGATGCGCGCCGCGCCCTCGACCCCGGCGCGCCGGTCATCCGTGACGATATCGAGGGCCGGACGGACAACCGGATCTTCGATTGGGAGATCGGCGATGCGGCTGAAACCGAGGCGGTTTTTGCCAATGCCGACGTCGTCGTGGCCCAAGAGGTCGTGTATCCGCGCGTGCACCCGGCACCCATGGAAACCTGCGGCGCCGTCGCGGACTTCGACCCGGTCGACGGCAGGCTGACCCTCTACGAAACAACCCAGGCCCCGCATGCCCACCGGACCCTGTATGCGATAGTCGCCGGCATTCCGGAGCACAAGATCCGGATCGTCTCCCCCGATATCGGCGGAGGCTTCGGCAACAAGGTGGGCATCTATCCCGGCTATATTCTGGCCGTCGTCGGCTCGATAGTCACCGGCAAGCCGGTGAAATGGGTGGAGGACCGCTCGGAAAACCTGATGTCGACGTCGTTCGCCCGCGACTACATCATGCAGGGCGAGATCGCAGCCACCAAGGAAGGCAAGATCCTGGCAGTCCGGACCAACGTCCTGGCAGACCACGGCGCCTTCAATGCCACCGCACAGCCCACCAAGAACCCGGCCGGTTTCTTCTCCATCTTCACCGGGAGCTACGACCTGAAGGCGGCCTACTGCAAGGTCACGGGTGTCTACACCAACAAGGCCCCAGGCGGCGTGGCCTATGCTTGTTCCTTCCGGGTGACGGAAGCGGTCTACCTGGTGGAGCGCATGGTGGACATCCTGGCACGGAAACTGGAGATGGATCCGGCAGAGCTCCGGCTGAAGAATTTCATCAAGCCGGAACAATTTCCTTACGCCAACAAGACCGGCTGGGTTTACGACTCGGGCAACTACGAGCCTGCCATGCGCTTGTCCATGCAAATGGCCGGCTACGAGGATCTCCGGCGCGAGCAACTCGAAAAGCGGGAGCGCGGCGAACTGATGGGCATCGGCGTCTCCTTCTTCACCGAGACCGTCGGCGCCGGACCGCGCAAACACTTCGACATCGTCGGACTCGGCATGGCCGACGGCGCCGAACTCCGCGTCCATCCCACGGGCAAGGCCGTCGTCAGGATCTCGGTGCAGAGCCAGGGGCAGGGCCACGAAACCACTTTCGCCCAGATCGTGGCCGAGGAGCTCGGCATCCCGCCGGAGAGCATCGACGTTGTTCACGGCGACACAGACCAAACACCGTTCGGCCTGGGCACGTACGGCAGCCGGTCGACGCCGGTCAGCGGCGGCGCAGTGGCGCTTGTGGCGCGGAAGGTCCGGGACAAGGCGAGGTTTATTGCCGCGGCGATGCTTGAGACCCGGCCCGAGGACCTCGAGTGGGAAAAGGGCCGCTGGTTCGTCAAGGGCGATCCAAGCGCCGGCAAGACGATCGCCGAGATCGCCTTCGGCGCCCACGGAACCGTGGCCCTTCCGGAGGGCATCGATGGCAACCTCGATGCGGAGGTGACCTATGACCCTCCCAACCTGACGTTCCCGTTCGGCGCCTATATCTGCGTCGTGGACGTCGACGCCGGGACCGGCCACGTCAAGGTCCGGCGCTTCATCGCGGTGGACGACTGCGGAACCCGGATCAACCCGATGATCATCGAAGGCCAGGTCCACGGCGGGTTGACCGACGGCGTCGGGATGGCGCTCATGGAGATCATCGCGTTCGACGAGGAGGGCAACTGCCTCAGCGGCTCGTTCATGGATTACCTCATCCCCACGGCGATGGAAGTCCCGGATTGGGAGACCGGGTTTACCGTCACGCCGTCGCCGCACCACCCCATCGGCGCCAAAGGCATCGGCGAATCCGCCACGGTCGGCTCCCCGCCGGCCATCGTCAACGCCATCGTGGATGCTTTGACGCCATATGGAGTTACGCACATGGATATGCCGTGCACACCGGCCCGGGTGTGGGAGGCCATGCAGGGCCGGGCCAGGCCCCCGGTGTGACATGCCCCTGCACGGAGAAGCCCTGGCGGCGAGGGCGCAGGAACTTGTAGAACGCCGGGAACCGTTTGTGCGTGCCACGGTGGTGCGCGCGCAGCACCCCACCAGCGCGCACGCCGGGGACACGGCCCTTGTGCTGGCCAACGGGGAAATCGACGGGTTCCTTGGCGGCACCTGCGTCGAGGCCTCGGTGCGCGAATACGGCCTGCAGACGCTGTCCAAGCACGAACCCCTCCTGTTGCGCGTCGTCCCCGGCGAACCGTCCCGCACCCGCGAGGAGGGCGCCGTGGAGGTCGCAAACCCCTGCCTCAGCGGCGGGGCGGTGGAGATCTTCCTCGAGCCGCAGATGCCCGCTCCCCGGGTGGTCGTGGTCGGCGCGACCCCCGTGGCACAGGCCTTGGGCGCCTTGGGTGCCATCCTCGACTTGGACATGGAACTCACCGACGGAACGGCCGCGGAACCGCGGGCCGACGACGCCGCCCTTATCGTCGCGTCGCAGGGCCGGGACGAGGAGCCCGCGTTGGAGGCCGCACTCCGGCTAGGGGTGCCATACGTCGCCCTGGTCGCCAGCCGCACGCGCGGCGCCGCCGTCCTGGCCTCACTCGACGTCGACGACGACCAGCGCGCGCGGGTGCACAGCCCGGCCGGGCTGCTGCTGGGCGGCCGGACGCCTGCCGAGATCGCGCTGTCGATTCTGGCGGAGCTTGTGTCCGTGCGCCACCTTGGCCGGGCTGTAGACACCACGACGCCGGAGACTGCGACGGTGGATCCAGTGCCGGCGAACGCCGAGCCCGCGAGTGCCGTAGACCCCGTCTGCGGCATGAGCGTTGCGGCTGTGGAGTCTACGCTGCACGCCGAGTACGCCGGGACGACGTACTACTTCTGTTCCGCTGGATGCAGGAGGGCCTTCCTCGCCGATCCGGAACGCTATGCCACTGCCTCGTGAGCCCCGGACCGCCGGACCGGTGCGGGCAGGTGCGGAAGACGAGGTGCGCCGTCTTGTCCCGGACGTTTCCGCGCTCATGTCCGCGCTCGACGACGGCGACTACCTTGCCGACGTCGGACTGGCGACCGCATTGTTCCTGTCCATCCGCTTGCCCCAACCCATCCTGCTGGAGGGAGAGGCCGGCGTCGGGAAGACCGAGGCGGCGAAGGCGCTGGCCAAGGTGCTCGACACTCCCCTGTATCGCTTGCAGTGCTACGAGGGCATCGACGTGGGCGAGGCTCTGTACGAGTGGAACCACCAACGCCAACTCCTGGGCATCCGGTTGGCTGAAGTCCGGGATGTCCGTGTGGAGGAGGCCGACCTTTTCGGGGAACAGTATTTGTTGCGCCGCCCGCTGCTGAAGGCGATCGAGCATCCCGGCCCGCGTCCTGCCGTCCTGTTGCTGGACGAGATCGACCGGGCCGACGCGGAGTTCGAGGCCTTCACTTTCGAGCTGCTCGCCGAGGCCGCCGTGACGATTCCGGAGCTGGGCACCATCCGCGCCACGCACCCGCCAGTCGTCGTCCTGACCTCCAATCGGACCAGGGACCTGCACGACGCATTGACCCGGCGCTGCCTCTACCACTGGATTGACTACCCCCGGCCGGAGCGCATCGCCGCGATCGTTCGCCGCAGGGTGCCCGGGAGCGCCGATCCGCTCGCCCTGGATGCCGCAGCGGCCATCACGAGGCTGCGGTCCCTGGACATGGCCAAGCCCCCGGGTATCGCGGAGGCAATCGACTGGGTGTCGGCCCTCACGGTGCTTGGCGTCGAACGACTGGACCCGGCTGCGGTGAAACAGACCTGGGGCTCGGTCCTGAAGAATCGCGACGATCTGGACATTGCCTGGGCCCGTGGACCCGCGTGGGTGGCCGGCGGCCATGACTGAGTATGCGCCCAGGGATGGCCGGGCCGGCGTCGATGCTGCGGCGTTGGCGGTGGGCTTCAGCACGGCGCTGCGCCGTGCCGGGCTGCCGAGCTCCCCGGACCGCGCAGCCTGGCTGGCCCAGGCCCTCAGGATCGTTCCCCCTGCTGCCCGTGAGCCGCTGTACTGGACGTGCCGGGTGGCGCTCGTCTCCTCGCACGAACAACTGCCGGTATTCGACGCCGTCTTTTCGGCCGCATTCGACGGGATGCTCGATCCGGCAGACACCCGCGGCGATGCCAACAGTGCACCGCCGATCGGCGCGGAGGAGCGCACCCGTGCGGCTCCAAGCGAACGACCGCCGGCTCATGCCGACGGTCGCGTCCCGGCGTCGCGGGCGCCCGTCGCCGCCCCCGGCCTAGCGAACGATGACGAATCCAACGCACCCGGGTTCGAGGCAATCCTGGCCATGGCTTCCCCTGACGAGCATCTGCATGAGAAGTCCTTCGCCGAGCTCACCCCCGAAGAAGCTGCCCGCGTGCGCCAGCTGGTGCGGCGTATCGTGCTGGCCACCCCGGAGCGCCGAAGCCGCCGGACACGCCAATGGGCACACAGCGGTGCAAAGCTCGACCTCCGGCGCACCATCCGCGCCGCTCGGCGCACCGGCGGCGACGCAAGCTCCTTGGTCTATGCCCGCCGTCGTCAGCGTCCGCGCCGCCTGGTGTTCCTGTGCGATGTATCCGGCTCCATGGAACCGTACACACAAGTCTTCCTTGCCCTGCTACAGGGCGCCGTGGCCGGTGCCCAGGCCGAGGCGTTCGTGTTTTCCACGCGGTTGACCAGGCTCACCCGGCAGCTTTCGAACCGGAACGCAGATAGAGCCCTGGCCCTGGGAGCCGCCGCCGCCCCGGACTGGGCAGGCGGCACCCGGCTCGCGGAGAGCCTCCGGCGCTTCATCGATGGCCACGGACGCCGCGGCTTGGCGAGGGGCGCGGTCATTGTGGTGCTCTCCGACGGTTGGGCCCAGGACGCGCCGGAACTGGTGGACGCCCAGATGGCGCGGCTGCGGCGGCTCGCCTACCGGATCGTCTGGGTCAATCCGAGGAAGGCCCGCACGGACTACCAACCGTTGGCGGGCGGCATGGCCGCTGCACTGCCCTACTGCGATGCCTTCATCAGTGGGCACAACTACGCAGCCTTGACGGAAGCCGCAACCGCCATTCGCGCCGGGCGGTCACGCCCGGCAAGGAAGCAGGGGTAGCGCAACGTCAGTAGGTCCGCGGGCCCCATTGCAGCCTGGTCGCAACCTTTGAACCCCTAGCATGGGGGCCAGGACGAAGACGTCTGTTTTCCAGAGGAGTGACCATGACTGTTTATGTACAGCCCGGCCAAGAAGGATCCAAGGTCCAGTTCAAGGACCGCTACGAGAACTGGATCGGCGGAGAATGGGTGGCTCCAACTACCGGCCGATACATCGAGAACGTCTCCCCGGTGAACGGGAAGCAATTCACCGAGGTGGCTCGCGGCGCTGCTGCGGACGTTGAGCTCGCCCTGGACGCCGCGCACAAGGCTGCACCGGCGTGGGGCAAGACATCAGCTACTGAGCGCGCTGCGGCGCTGAACAAGATCGCCGACCGGATCGATGCCAACCTCGAGATGCTGGCCGTCGCCGAAACCTGGGACAACGGCAAGCCCATCCGCGAAACCCTGAACGCGGACATCCCGCTCGCGGCAGACCACTTCCGGTACTTCGCAAGCGCTATCCGGGCACAGGAAGGCCGGCTATCCCAGCTGGACGAAGACACCACGGCCTACCACTTCCACGAGCCGCTCGGCGTGGTGGGGCAGATCATCCCGTGGAACTTCCCTATCCTCATGGCCGTTTGGAAGATGGCTCCCGCGCTGGCGGCGGGCAACGCGGTGGTTCTTAAGCCCGCCTCCAACACCCCGGCCTCCATCCTGGTCCTGGCGGAACTCATCGCGGATCTTCTGCCCCCGGGACTGCTGAACATCGTCAACGGCTTCGGCTCGGAAGTGGGAAAGCCGCTGGCCTCCAGTCCGCGGATCCGCAAGATTGCCTTCACGGGCGAGACCTCCACCGGGCGCCTGATCAGCCAGTACGCCAGCGCCAACCTGATCCCCGTCACGCTGGAGCTCGGCGGCAAGAGCCCGAACATCTTCTTCAACGATGTTGCCGAATCCAACGACGTCTTCTACGACAAGTCGCTCGAGGGCTTCACCCTGTATGCCTTCAACCAAGGCGAAGTCTGCAGCAGCCCGTCCCGCGCCCTCGTCCAGGACGGTATCTACGATTCCTTCATGGCCGACGCCGTGGCCAGGACGCAGAAGATCATCCAGGGCAACCCTCTGGACACCAACACCCAGATCGGTGCCCAGGCCTCGGTAGGCCAGATGGAGAAGATACTCTCCTACATCGACATCGGGCTCGAAGAGGGCGCCAAGATCCTGGCCGGCGGTGCACCGACGGAGCTTGACGGGGACCTTGCCGGCGGGTTCTACGTCCAGCCCACTATCTTCGAGGGCGAGAACAAAATGCGGATCTTCCAGGAGGAAATCTTCGGCCCGGTCGTCTCCGTTGCGCGCTTCACGGACTACAACGACGCCATCAGTATCGCCAACGACACGCTCTACGGCCTCGGCGCCGGTGTCTGGTCGCGCAACGGCAACGTTGCCTACCGTGCAGGCCGGGAAATCCAGGCTGGCCGGGTGTGGGTCAACAACTACCACGCCTACCCGGCCGGCGCTGCGTTCGGCGGCTACAAGTCCTCCGGCATCGGCCGCGAGAACCACGCCATGATGCTGGACCACTACCAGCAGACCAAAAACCTCCTGGTCAGCCACTGCGAAAACAAGCTCGGATTCTTCTAAGGCCTGATCGACGAGCACAGCAAGTTTTCAACAACTGCACCGAAGGGCTACTTGAATGACGAGAATGCTGATTATTGGCCCGCCCGGTTCCGGCAAGGGCACGCAGGCGGAACGGATCTCCGAACGCCTCGGCGTCGTTGCGATCTCCACCGGGGACATCTTCCGCGCCAACGTGAAGGGCGGGTCGCCCCTTGGCATCGAAGCCAAGAAGTACATGGACGCCGGAGATTTCGTGCCGGACAGCGTGACGAATGAAATGGTGCGCAGCCGCCTCAGCGAGGACGACGTCGAAAACGGCTTCCTGCTGGACGGTTACCCCCGCACCACATCACAGGTGGACTACCTCGATGAGATCCTCGCCACCGGTGAGCAGGAGCTTGACGTTGTCCTGCAGCTGACCGCCGATGATGACGAACTGGTCCACCGCCTGCTGGGCCGCGCCAAGGAGACCGGCCGCAGCGATGACAACGAAGCCGTTATCCGCCACCGGCTGGACCTTTACCACGAGCAGACCGAAGCCGTAGTGGCCAAGTATGCAGAGCGCGGCATACTGAGAAAGGTTGATGGCCACGGCGGGATCGAGGATGTCACCGACAAGCTAATGGGCGCCATCGAAAGCCCAAGCAGGGTGTCCATCGCCGGCGGACGGTAGTTCCGGAACCACCGGCATCAATGATCCCGGAACAGTAATCGGCCCTGTCGGATTCCCTCAACGGAATCCGGCAGGGCCGACCTGTGGTGCCTATTTCTTCAGTGATTGCGCGATCTGGGCCATGATGGTGGGGTCGGAGAGGGTGGTGGCGTCGCCGGGTTCGCGGCCTTCGGCGACGTCTTTGAGGAGGCGGCGCATGATTTTGCCGGAGCGGGTTTTGGGCAGTTCGGGGACCACGAGGATGTGCCGGGGTTTGGCGATGGGGCCGATTTCCTTGCCGACGTGGTTGCGGAGCTCGGCGATGGTGGCGTCGCCGCTGTCCTGTCCCGACGGGGCGGATTCACGCAGGATGACGAACGCGACGACGGCCTGGCCGGTGGTTTCGTCGGCGGCCCCGACGACGGCGGCTTCGGCCACGGCGGGGTGGGAGACGAGGGCGGATTCGATTTCGGTGGTGGAGAGCCGGTGCCCGGAGATGTTCATGACGTCATCGACCCGGCCCAGGAGCCAGATGTCCCCGTCCTCGTCCTTCTTGGCCCCGTCCCCGGCGAAGTACATGCCCTCGAAGCGGGACCAGTAGGTCTCCTTGAACCGTTCCGGGTCTCCCCAGATGCCGCGCAGCATCGCGGGCCAGGGTTCGCGGACCACGAGGTAGCCGCCGTGCCCGTCCGGGACGGACTGGCCGGTCTCGTCCACGACGTCGATCGCGATGCCCGGCACCGGGACCTGCGCGGAGCCGGGCTTGGTCGCGGTGACCCCGGGCAGGGGTGCGATCATCTGGGCGCCGGTTTCGGTCTGCCACCAGGTGTCCACGATCGGGGCAGGGTGTTCCTTTTTTTCGCCGTTCCTGCCGGCGTTGGAGCCGATGACCTCCCGGTACCACATCCAGGCTTCGGGGTTGATGGGTTCGCCCACGGAGCCCAGGACCCGGATCGAGGACAGGTCGTACCGGGCCGGGATCTCCTTGCCCCATTTCATGAAGGTCCGGATCGCGGTGGGGGCGGTGTAGAGGATGGAGACCTTGTACTTTTGAACGATGTCCCACCAGCGGCCCTGGTGCGGGGAATCCGGGGTGCCTTCGTACATGACCTGGGTGGCGCCGTTGACCAGGGGGGCGTAGGCGACGTAGGAGTGTCCGGTGACCCAGCCGACGTCGGCGGTGCACCAGAACACGTCCGTGTCCGGGTGCAGGTCGAAGACCGCCCTGTGCGTGTACGCGGTCTGGGTCAGGTACCCGCCGGTGGTGTGCAGGATGCCCTTGGGCTTGCCCGTGGTCCCGGAGGTATACAGGATGAACAAAGGGTGTTCGGCATCATGCCCGACGGCGGTGTGCTCCCCCGACGCGGTCCCGACGGTGTCCTCCCACCACCGGTCCCGGCCCTGGACCCAGTCCACGGGTTCGCCGTTGCGCCTGACGACCACGACGTGCTCCACCGAATGTCCTGGCTTGGCCAGGGCCTGGTCCACGGCGGGCTTGAGCGGGCTGGGCTTGCCACGCCGGTACGTGCCGTCCGCGGTCACCACGAGTGTGGCTTCGGCGTCATCGATCCGGGAGCGCAGGGCGTCGGCGGAGAAACCGCCGAACACCACCGAATGCACGGCCCCGATCCGGGCGCAGGCCAGCATCGTGATCACCGCTTCCGGGATCATGGGCAGGTACACGGCCACCCGGTCCCCCTTGACCACGCCCAGGGATTCGAAGGCGTTCGCGCACCGCTTCACCTCCTCGGTGAGCTGCGCGTACGTGTAGGTCCGGGTGTCGCCGGGTTCGCCCTCGAAGAAGATGGCCACCCGGTCCCCGAGCCCGTTTTCGACGTGCCGGTCCAGGGCGTTGTACGCGGCGTTGACCTGCCCGCCGACGAACCACTTCGCGAACGGCGGCTCGGACCAGTCCAGGGCCTGGCTGAAGTCCGTGTCCCAGTCCAGCAGCTCCCGGGCCTGCCTGGCCCAGAACCCTGGCCGGTCCGCCTCCGCCTCCGCATACACCCCGGCGCCGACGACCGCGTTCGCGGCGAACTCCGGGGTCGGCGCGAACTTCCGGTTCTCATGGAGAAGATTTTCAAGGGCATCGCCGGGATGAGGTGGCCTGTACGGTGCTTCGGTGCGGGCGTTGGACATAGCTAAGCTCCTTAGGTCTCACTAAGCTGTTCTGTTGAAATGCACACGAGCCGATGTCCCAGCATCCTCCGCGGCTGAATTCGATCAGTACTTGATGACCACGCGGCCGTCGATCTTGGCGTGCTTCATTTCGTCAAGGACCGCGTTGACCTCGGAGAGTTCCCGCGTGGACACGGTCGGGTGGATCTTGCCCTGCGCATAGAAATCCAGCGCTTCCTCCAGGTCCTGGCGCGTTCCCACGATCGAGCCGCGGACCGTCAGGCCCTTGAGAACAATCTCGAAAATCGGCGCAGGAAAGTCTCCCGGCGGGAGTCCGTTGAACACGATCGTCCCGCCGCGCCTGGCCATGCCGATCGCCTGCCCGAACGCCGAGGGGTGCACCGCCGTGACCAAGACGCCGTGGCAGCCTCCGGTTTCCCGCTGGATGACTTCCGCGGGATCCTCGTGCAACGCGTTGACCGTGAGCTCGGCGCCGTGTTTTTTGGCGAGGGCGAGCTTGTCGTCGGCGATGTCCACCGCGGCGACCCGCAATCCCATGGCCACCGCGTACTGGACCGCGATGTGCCCCAGGCCGCCGATCCCGGAAATGGTGACCCACTGGCCCGGCCTGGCCTCGGTCATCTTCAACCCCTTGTACACGGTGACCCCGGCGCACAGCACCGGGGCGACCTCCACCGGGTCCGACCCTGCCGGAATCCTCGCGGCGAACCGGCTGTCCACCAGCATGTACTCCCCGAAGGAGCCGTCCACGCTGTAGCCGGCGTTCTTCTGGGCCTCACAGAGCGTTTCCCAACCCGTCCGGCAGAACTGGCAATCGCCACAGGCGGACCAGAGCCAGGCGTTGCCCACCAGATCCCCGACGGCCAGGTCCGTGACGCCCTCACCGAGGGCCACCACCTCGCCCACGCCTTCATGGCCGGGCACGAACGGCGGCGAGGGCTTGACCGGCCAGTCCCCCTCCGCGGCGTGCAGGTCCGTGTGGCACACCCCGGTGGTCATGACCCTGACCAGTGCTTCCCCCCGGCCGGGAACAGGAATGGGAAGGGACTGGATCTGAAGGTCTTTACCGAATTCAGTTACTACGGCTGCTTGCATTGTCGTCGTCATTGGCGAAATCCTTGCGTCGTTAAAGCGTGGAGCAAATGGAGCATGAAATTTGGGCGTCTGGGGCCGAAACACAACCATCGCGAGCCCCGTTGCGAGCAGGTCGATGGAGCGTTGGCTTCAGCCTAGGGGCGGGAGGGTTGCGAGCAGGTTGCAGCCTTGTGAGTCAGTTCACATGCACCTGCACGTTCCACGCTCGGATTCCGCGCCTAAGCCGTCATTTAGTCACGCGGCGTCGGCCTTAAGAATATTGGGGCCTCGAATCTGCCCGCGTGAAAGGGCCGCCGTTTGCTCGCTCTCGCAAGTAACAAGTCGGTTCGGGACTATTAGCGCTTTCAGGCCAGTTCATATCGGTTCTTTCGAAAATAGGCCCCAAAGGTTAGATAAGGTTGCAACAGCGGCGAGTCCGTCATTCCGTCGCTCGGACAATGACTGCCAGCGGGTTGCCGTTGGGAGGGCCTTGATGCGAATTCCGCTCACCACCGCTGACGAAGACCGTGGTGTGGCCGGTCTGCGAGGCCAAGAGAAAGCCGCCCATTGCCTTGGCGACGTGGTAACCGACCTGGTCGTCCAGCATGGTGATGCGTCGGCCGTCCAGCTCGGCTGTTTCGGGCATAATCATCTTGGCCAAGGCGTACACAACAGATTTTGACGTTTCACTGACGTCGCAGCCGGCTCCGATGCCTGCGGATTCGAGAGCACCGCTTACGGCGGATGCGTCGATGATGGTCCGCATTGATCGGTGGCCGATACGCAGTGGGCTGGAAGAGTCCGTGGAGTTGCCGAGCAGCAGAACTTCGGCATGGGTTTTCTCGCCCCCGGAGGAAGTCATGGCGACGTCCGAGAACACCGACCAGTCCCTGCGTACCATCGAATCGTGTACTTGATAGTCGTCTGCCTCGCCCAAGGCGAGGGCGACGCCGAGCGCGGATCCGTCGTTGGAGTAGCAGATGGCGCCCTCGGCTCCGATGGAGACGTCCCTTGTGACAGTTTCATGGCCACGGGAGTTAGCGTCCGCGATCGACTCGGCGGTCAGGGACGGCGCCTTGACGAGGACGAGGTGGACATCGGCCGGATCCGTCAGCCCGGCATCCTCCATGGCAGCGCTGACGGCCGACCGGACCTTGGAGATCTGGCCCATCCGCCCGACTTCCTCGGGGAGGATTTCCTCGGAATGTGACAACCCGACGACGAGGCGCGGACTGCCGCTGCCCGGTTTCGGAGCGGGGTCGGCCGTCCGCGTGAAGAGGGCAACGTGGGGCGTGATCACCCCGGGGCTGCCGCCAGAGAGCACGATGCAGACCCGGTCGGCGATCTCAGCCGGGCTGCATCCGGTCCGCTGAGCGAGGAGTGTCCGGATTGCCAGGTCGGCGGTCTCCCGGCCGACGTCCCGGCCAAGACCGGTCCCTTCGCTCTTGCCCACGACGGCGACGACGTCGGCGGGATCGATGGTTCCGGCGTCGAAGAGCTTGGCGATCTCCGAGACATCGGCAGGGGTTCGCATCTGGCATACATGCACGTCAGTTCGCATCCTGGATCCTGTTCTTCAGTGTTGTGGTGCGCACCCCTTCGGACGCCTGCTCCAGCGCCGCGCCGAGCGCGAGCGCGATATCTTCCCTGAAAGGGGGCGCGACGACTTGGACGGAGATGGGCGCTCCCGAGTGGGCAGTGGCGACGGGCACGGACAAGGACGGGAAGCCGCAAAGGCTTATGGCGCGGCTAGGTGCCAGCAAGGGGAAGTTCGCTACATCCCCGTGCAGGTCCCGGGGGATGTCAACGCTCACAGGCAGGATGAGGGCCCGCTCCCCCGTGAGCCACTGACGAAGCTTGGCGACAATCTGGTTCCGGTGTTCCCACAGCGCGGCGCGTTCGGCTCGGCCGGGTTCCGTCCGGTTTCCGAGCATGGCCCGGACGGGGGCCCCAATGAGTCCCGGGCGCGCAGTATTGAGGGCGGCGATGGTGCTCATGGCGTCGGCGGCACGGAGCAGGTCATAGACCTGAAGCCCGTCGTTGACGGCGTCGGGCAGGCCCTCCTGGACACGCGTTCCGGATGACCTGAGTACTTCGACCGCGAAAAGGACGGTTCGCACAACCTCGGGGTCCACCGGGACGTTCCCGATGTGGGTACCCCAGCGGACTTCGATGTCACGCGGGTCCACTTCGCGGTAGTGCCCCAGCGGCTCGTCGACCGCGACCGGGTCGATTCCGTCCGGGCCGCTGATCACAGAAAGCACTGTGTGCATGTCATCGATGCTCCGGCCGATCGGGCCGATGACCTGGACGGCGTCCTGGAACGAGACTGCCTCCACTCCCAGCGGATCGGCGCCGGGAAGGGTCGGCTGCTCCCCCGATCTGGGGACGCGTCCCACGGTTGGACGCAGACCGACGAGGCCTGTGCACTGGGCCGGCCAGCGGATCGAGCCGCCGTAGTCGCTCCCGAGGCCCACCAATGACATTCCGGCGGCAATCGCGGCGGCTTCACCGCCGCTGGATCCCCCTGGCGTCCACTCTCCGAGCGGATTGAACGTCCTGCCGAACAACTCGTTGTTCGTGTCCACGCCCAGGGCAAACTCCGGACAGTTGGACTTGCCCATGAGGACGGCGCCGGCGGCACGCATTCTGGCCACCGCAGTTGCGTCGACTCCAGCGCTCCAGTTTTCAAGGGTCCGGGATCCGCAGGTGGTCGGCAGGTCTGCCGTCGCGAGCATGTCTTTCACGGTGAACGGAATGCCGGCAAGCGGGCGGTCTGTCCAGTCCGATGTAGCGGCTTCTTGCTGGGCATTGGTGCTCCGGCTGCAGACCAAGGCATTGAGTGTGCCGTTGCGGTGTTCAATCTGGTCCCCCGCATGCTTCACAAGGGCGTCACCGGCCAACCGTCCGGACCGCACCTGCGCCGCGAGCTCCCGCAAGGTCACCCGGGTGGCGGTCACCCTCCGGCGCCAATCAGATCATCGAGATTTTCAAGGAGAGACGCGTTGCCGTGATGGGCGATCTCATACAAGACGGCTTCCTTGTCACCCGTTTCGATGCTTTCCAGCAATTGAGCATGGCGGGGGTGCATGTCTTTGCGGTCACCGAACATCTGTTCGCGGAACTTCAGGTTGTATCCCATGCAGAGCTCGAGCTGAAGGCGGAGTCCTTCGTAGGTGTTGATGAGCCGTTTGTGACCCGGCAGCGAGATCAACGCCAGGTGGAAGCGGCTGTTGGCCTCGACCGCTGCTTCATCGTTCATTTCTTCGGCGGCGACGCGCATGTCTTCGAGGGCATCGCGCATGGGCTGAAGCCGGCTCGGGTCCAGGACCGGCATGCCCAGTTCCACGGCCATCCGCTCCAAGGCGAAACGGAGGGAATAGATCTCCCGGACGTCTTCGGCCGTGATGGGGATGACGATGAAGCCCCGACGCGGAAGGCTTTGGACCAGCCCGTCCCGCTGAAGTATCCGCAAGGCCTCCCGGAGGGGCGGCCGGCTGACGCCGAACATCTCCGACAGCCGCTCCTCAACGAGCCGTTCCCCGGGCCGGAATTCCCCGGACACGATCAGGCCCCTCAGCCGCTGGACGACGGCGTCGGCCATGGTCGGGACGACGACTTTGCTGGTGCCGTGGGCCGTTGCTTCAGCACTCATGGTGTCTCCTGATCGTGGGTCGGGTTCATAGTCCGCCATTGCTGACTCTGTCAAGGTCCGGGTGGACGTGGACCGGACCCGTGATGATGCCGGCCTCCATCAGGCGGGCGATCTCCGACGACGGGACGCCAAGTTCCGCCGCGATTTCCAGCGTGTGTTCGCCCAACATGGGTGCGGGGCGGCGCAGCCAGCCGTCTTCGCTGCCCTGGACCTTGACCGCCTGGCCAAGCACTTTCATGGTACCCAGTTCCGGGTGCTCAACGGTTTGCACCATGCCCAAAGCCGCCGTAATCGGGTGATTAAGGGCTTGCTCCAGGTCCAGCACACGTCCGCAGGGAATGCCGGCGTCGTTGATGAGCGGGATCCACTCGTCCGCGCCCCGCGTTGCCAGGGCATCCTCGATGAGACGGCGGAGCTCGACGCGGTTGGTCATGCGGCCAGCGTTGTCGGCGAATCTGGGGTCCTCGGCCAAACCATCCAGGTTCAACACGGTGCAGAGACGCCGCCACATCTTCTCGTTCCCCGACGCGAGGGTCACCGACGCGTCCCGGGTCTTGAACGTCCCCTGCGGGAACATGATCGGGTGATCGTTCCCGTCTCGTCCCGGGACGAGACCCAAGCTGAGGTACTTCTGCGCCTGGTACGACATCAGCGTCAGGGTGGACTCCATCAGCGAGGATTCAACTACCGAACCCGAGCCCGTCCGGTCGCGCTCGTGCAGTGCCGCCAGGACGCCGACGGCCGCGAAGACGCCCGTCGCTGAGTCGCTGATGGCAATCCCGACGCGCAGCGGTCCGGTCTCCTGTGTCCCGGTCACACTCATGAGGCCGGACATCGCCTGTGCCGTCTGATCGAATCCGGGAAGCGCGTCGCCTGGCGGCTTGGTGCCGAATCCACTGATATTGACGTAGATCAGCCGCGGATTGCGGGCCCGGAGCAGTTCGGCGCCCAGACCCATCTGTTCGGCCGTTCCCGGACGGAAGTTCTGGACGAAGACATCTGCGTCATCGATGAGCCCCAGCAGCAGGTCCCGGCCTTCCGCCTGTCGGAGGTCCACGGCAAACGAACGCTTATTGCGGTTCGATGCGAGATAGTAGACGCTTTCATCTCCGTGGAACGGGCCGGACTGGCGGGCCGGATCCCCGGTCGGGAGGGTCTCGATCTTAATGACGTCGGCCCCTAGGTCTGCCAAAAGCATCGTCAACGTCGGACCCGAAAGATAGCGGGTAAGGTCAATGACTTTCAAACCGTCAAGCGCGGCCATGAGCGGGGATCCTTCCGTCAGTGAAATTCGGGGTCCGGCCGGTGAGAAATGCGTCGATTCCTTCGCGGAGATCGTTTCCCTCGTAGGCCTGGGCGTGCAGTTCACGGATCAGTTCGTGCCCATCCGTGACCGTGGGGTCGGCGGCGAGCGCCGTTACCTGTTTGGTAGCCCTCACGGTGACTTCCGAGCTTTCGACAATGTTCCATGCCAAGCGGGCCGTCTCGGCACTCAGTTCCCCGGCCTCGACGACCTTTTGGACAAGGCCCCAGGCCAAGGCCTGGTCCGCTGTGGCGAGGGCGCCGCTGTAGACGAGGTATTTGAGGTTGGCGGCCCCGATGAGGCCGGTGACGGCGCGTGTCTCGGTGAGCCCCAACGTCACCCCGAGCCTGCCGATCGGAATGCCGAAACGCGAGCCGCCGCTGGCCAAGCGGATGTCGCAGGCTGTTGCGAGTTCGCATCCGCCGCCGACGGCCAGGCCGGCGATCATGGCGATCACCGGGAAGGGTACGGACTGGATCCCCTGCAGGGCCACGGCGATCGCTGCGTTGTAGCGGTCTGCCGCGGTGGTCCCTAGGCGCTTTGCGGGGAACTCCGAGATGTCGGCGCCTGCACCGAAGGCCCGTCCCCCGGCGCCCCTCACGATGACGACACGCACAGCGGGGTCATCGCGTAGGTCGGTGAAGACCGCGCCCAGGCGCTGCCAGCCGGCGAGGGTCAGGGCGTTGTGCTGGGCCGGGCGGGTGAGCGTGACCACGACGGCGGTCTTGTTCCCCAGCGCCAGTGTCTGGACTGCGATCATGTCCTTCACGGTGTCCGCTGAAGGCTCTGCTTCGAGGACGGCGAGCAGATCCTTTGCAGCTTCTATGACGCGCATCATCCGTTGTCCAATGGAACCCGGCGTCGGGATAGCTGGGACAAGGCGACCGCTACGAGCAGGGCACCGCCGTAGAAGAGCTGCTGGACGTAGGACTGGATCCCCATCAGTTGTAGCCCCGTGATTCCCGTGACCAGGAAGTACACGGCGATGGCAGTCCCCCACGGATTGAATCTGCCGGGCATGATGCTCGTCGCTCCGAGGAACGCCGCTGCGAAAGCGGGAAGCAAGAGGTTCGTGCCCGAGGTGGGATCGGCGCCGCCTGAGGTCCCGGCGTAAAGGACTCCCGCGACTGCAGCAAGGGTCGAGGACCCCATCAGCGCGCCGACCCGTACGCGTCCGACGCGGACACCGCTGAGCTTGGAGACATTCCGGCCACGCCCAACGAAGAGCAGGCGGCGTCCAACGGAGGTGTATTCCATGATCCACCACAGCAGGGCGCACAAGCCGACGGCGTAAAAGAACGCCAAGGATATACCGCCAAAGCGTTTTACGATGACCCAGTCCACCAGAGTGTGCGAGATTCCCGAAATGGTTGCGGAGTTGCTGACCCAGAGGGTAATTCCGCCGAGCAAGGTACCCATGCCGAGGGTGACGATCAGCGATTCAATTCCGAAGAAGACCATGATGATGCCGTTGAGGAAACCGACCAGCAGGCCCATCGCGAGGGCGGCCATGATCGCGGCCCAGATGGGCCATCCGTATTGGACGTTCAGGATAGCGATCATCATGGCCGACAGGGTGAGCACCGCACCGACCGAAAGATCGTAGTCGCCGGCGGTGAGGGGAACGATCAGGGCCAGTGTCAGGACGAGGAGGACGGCTTGGGAGCCGAACATCGTCTGGAACGTCGCCGGGGTCAGGAAGACGTGGGGATTGGCGATGCCGAAACCTATGATCAGCAGTAGCCACGCCCCGGGCAGTGCGATGCGCTGAACAAGGCTGAGCCGGCCTCCGCCTTTGAGTAGGGTCATGAGGCCTCCGCCGGTTGGGCGTCCTGGTCCACTGCGTACGACTGCTCCGAGATCTCTTCCTTGTTCACGTGGGTTCCGGTCAATTCCGCCACGATCCGCCCCTGTCTGAATACCAGGACGCGGTCGCAGATCAATGCCAGTTGTTCGTGGTCGCTGCTCGCGCATAGCACAGCCATCCCTTCTGCGGTCGCTGACCGCAATACGCTGAAAATTTCTTCGCGGGCGCCGACGTCGACGCCCTGTGTCGGTTCATGGACCATCAGCAGTGACGGTCTGGTCTGCAGCCATTTGGCCATGAGAACCTTTTGCTGGTTGCCGCCGGACAGGCTTGAACACGGCAGGGTCGGATCATTGGGCCGCACCTGGAAGGCGGAAAGAACCTTCTTGGCCTCCTCGCGCATGCGGGAGCGGCGAAGGATGGGGCCCTTCTGGAATTGGTCCATGGTCTGCATGCTGACGTTGTCCAGGACCGAGAGGGAGAGAATCGCCCCGTCGCGAGGCCGGTCGGCCGGAACAAGCGCCATGCCTGACCGGAAGGCGCTGGTCGGGTTTTGGCCCCGCAAACGCACGACCGATCCGTTCAAGGCCAGGGTGCCGGTCTCGGCTTTGGCCGCGCCGAACAGAATGTAGGGAAGATCCTCGAAACCGGACCCGGACAAACCTGTCACCCCGAGGATCTCTCCCTCATGAACAGCGAAGGATGCCTCGGCGACAAGGCCACCCTTAAGCCCGTCAATGACTGCGATTGGCTTGGTGGCCGCGATTTGCGCGGCGCTGCGGTGGGACACAGCCTTGAGCTCGTGGCCTACGATCAGCTTGACCAATTCCTCGCGGCTGGTTTGCTCCGTCGCGCCGTTGCCGACAACGCGGCCGTCCCGGAATACGGTGAATCGGTTCGTAAGGCGTTTCACTTCCTCAAGGTCGTGGGAGACAAACAACACCCCGGCCCCGCCCGCGGCGACGTTGCGGGTCAGATCGAAGAGCATCTCCGTGTCGTCCTGCGGCAGGAACACTGTTGGTTCATCAAGGACCAGGAGACCGTTTCGAGGCGCACCGGAGACGGCCCGGACAATTGCCAGGAGCGCCCGTTCGACAGGCCGAAGCGTGCTGACCGCAGCGGACGGATCCAGCTCGACCTTGTACTTCCTGAACAGCTCGTTGGCGATCCGGCGCCAGGACCTCCACCGGATGCCCGCGGAGTGTCCAGTGGAAATCTCATCGAGAAACAGATTCTCCAGGACGCTCAGACTGGAGATGAGACCTAGATCCTGGTGGACAAACCTCATCCCCAGCGCCTTGTAGTCTCCGGGGGCCAGCGGAAGCCTGACTTCGTTTCCGTTCACCAGCAACCGGCCACCGGCATCCGGTTCGTGGAATCCGGCGAGCACCTTGATGAGCGTGGACTTGCCGGAACCGTTCTGGCCCAGAAGCCCGTGGATCTCACCGGCGTTGACAGTGAGGTCAACCCCTTGCAGCGCCTTGACTCCGCCGAAGGTCTTGGCGAGGTTGTTGATCTGCAGAACGGCTGACATTACTTCACGCCCCAGAGGGTCTTGTATCCGTCCTGGAATTTCGCCGGATCTCCGTAGCCATCCTTCTGATTCGCGGGTGTTCCCGTCTCATTGACATTGCTTGAGTCGAAGAGCCTCAACGGAGTTTTTTCACTGGGAAGCGTGGCCGTGCCGGTGAGGACACGAAGGACCTGGTCCATGTTGGCCCATCCCAGCCATTCGAGGGGTTCGCCGATTTCAGCTGCGACAAGGTTCTTCGCCTGGATCATGCTCAGTACCGAAGCTGTTCCGTTGTAGGCAACAATCTTGACGCTGTCTGTCTTACCCGCCTGGGTGATGCCGGTGCCAAGCAACGGAGTCATTCCGTCGAACACCGGGACAACATAGTTGATCGTCGGATCGCTGAGCAAGGCAGCCTGGACCTGGGTGGGGACGTCGGTCGCCCAGTTCGAAATCGGGATGTTCACGACCTTGGCCTTGCAGCTGTCGGGGCAACGGGTTTTCAATTCGTCGCTAAATGCGGACGCGATCCCCGCGCTGGGCTGGACTTCATTGGAGGCCACAAAGTAGGCGTTCACATGACCGCCGGATTGCGCAATCGCATAGTCGGCCATCAGCGTCCCCGCGCGGTAGTGGTGGGCGTCTACGAAGGCCGTCACATCAGGAAGATCCTTTTTTGCTGAACCGATGTAGGACTCGTCGTAAAGGTGGGTGCTGATGACGGGAATCCCTGCCGCCTTAGCCGCGGCAATCTGTGGTCCGAGGAGCTTCGGGTCAGGTGAGCCCTCGAGCACGATCGCATCGACCTTTTGGGCGATGGCGCTGTCCATTCCCTGGATCCACTGCGATACCTGTCCCTGGTTGGTGAACTGAACCACCTTCACTCCGACAGCCTTGCCCGCGTCTCCCATCGCAGCGTCAACAATCTGGTTGAACGGAACAGTGCTGTTCAAACTGATATTGGCCACGACTTTCCCCTTGGCCTTGGAAGCATCGAAAGCCGGACCTGGTGCGGAAAACGACGGTGCCGCCTTCGCCTGGTCGATGAGGGCCTTCACCGCGGTGGTATCGATGGCAGGATTCTGCGTTCCGGACGTGGCCGCACTGCCGCCCTCGGAACAGCCTGCCAGTGCCACGAGCGTCATGGCGGCCAGGGAGAGTGTCAGTGCCCTGAATCGGGTGGTGCGCATCATTGTGGTTCCTTCAATGTGTTCGGGCAGCGGGGCGGCCAGCCATGCTGCGTGATACGCATCACCTTACTCCGTCTTTAGACTACTGTATACAATTTTCTCCAACTTCTTCGCAGCCGCGTGGTGGAGGACCACGTTCGGATTCCGCACCTCGTCGAAACTCTGATGAGTCAGCGGGACCGCTTGTATTTTGTTCGGCACCGCCCCATCATGGAGCCGTGACGCCGCCAAATGAGTCTGCGCATCGGATCGCGACCGCGTTCCTTCTCCCGCTGTTCGGGGAGGAAAAGGCATGACTGAAACGGCCATTGAGCTCATAGGCGTGACAAAGCGATTCGGCTCGCTCACCGCCGTCGACGACCTCAGCCTGCAGGTTGAACGAGGGGAGATTTTCGGTCTTCTCGGGCCCAACGGCTCGGGCAAAACGACCACCATCAACATGATCAGCGGCCTCAGCCGCCCAAGCTCCGGCGCGGTCAGGGTCCTGGGCATCGACCTCCTGAAGGATCCACGCGGGATCCGACGTTCGCTCGGGACAGTACCGCAGGAGAACGCCCTCTACGAGGAGCTCACAGCGGAAGCCAACCTCCGGTTCCACGCCGATCTCTTCGACGTTCCCCGGCAGGGACTCGACAAACGGATCACCTCGCTGCTTGAGCTGGCGCAGTTGGAGGAACGCCGGAAGAGCCGCGTTTCCACCTTCTCCGGCGGCATGAAACGACGCCTTGCCCTGGTCCGGGCACTTCTCCACGAGCCCGAGCTGCTCTACTTCGACGAGCCCGCCTTGGGGGTCGATGTACAGAGCCGGCGTGCGCTCTGGGACCGGATCCTCGAGCTCAAGGACCGCGGTACCACGGTGCTCATCACCACCAACTACCTCGAGGAGGCCAACGTCCTCTGCGATCGCCTGGCCATCATCGATCGCGGGCGGCTGGTGGCGCTCGACTCGCCGTCCAAGCTAAGGCGCAGCTTCGGTGACACGGTCGTCGAAATGCGCACCCGGCCCGCTCCCGGGGAGGAAATCCTCCGGAAGGTCCGTTCGCTGCCCGGCGTGGTGTCCGCGAGCAGGTCCGACAGTTCGCTCAAGGTCACAGTGGAGGGCGGCGCCGATGTCACCGGCAGGGTGGTGACCGCCGTCGTCGGTTCCACGAACCTGGAGGAGATCCAGAGCCGCGAACCGAGCCTTGACGAGGTATTCCTGAGCCTGACAGGCAAGGAGCTCCGGGAATGAGTCTCCGTCATGACCTGCGTGTGATCCGGGCAGTAGCGGCGACGGACATCCGCCTCACCCTTCGGGAGCCGTTGTTCGCGATCATCGGCGTCCTCATCCCGATCAACTTTTTGCTTCTCTTCTTGCTCTTTGCGATCAGCGGTGGACAGGCACCGATCGCCGTGGTGATGAATGACCACGGACCGTTGGCGGAACGCTTCGTTCAGGCCATGGACGGAGCGCATTCGTTCATCATCCACACCGCAACCTCGGCCGAAGCGGAAAGTGAGATCCGGGCAGGAAGCATCGTCGCCGTCGTGACGGTACCACAGGATTTCGATGCCGCGCTGGGCGCCGGAGCGCGGGTGGACGTGCCGGTCGAGGTCAACAACCTCAACGTCGACTTCACCAACGACATCCGCCGGGCGGTGCCCCTCTCGATAACTTCCTTCTACGCCGACGCGTTCCCTGACCAAGTGGTGGTGAGTGCGCTCGAGTCCGATGTGCAGGCCCAGGACACCGGCTACATTCCCTACCTAGCCGTCAGCATCGTCGTGGCCGGCCTGATGCTCGCCGCAATCCTGCAAGGCAGTGTCAACACCGCACGGGACTACGAGCTGGGGACCGTCAAAGAGCTGGTACTGGCGCCGGTTGGCCGGCTGGCGATCGGGCTCGGAAAGATGCTTGGCTCGGCCGCGCTCACCGTGGCGTCGGCACTGCTGGTGCTGGGCGTCGTCATCCTGGTGATCGGCGTGCACCCGCTCCATCCCCTGGAAGTGCTCGGGTTCGGATTGCTGATGATCGCCGCCTTCCTTGCCCTCGGCGTGCTCGCCGGAACGCTGGTTCGACGGCGGCAGCAAGCAATCCCGCTCTCCATCGCCTGCATCCTCCCGCTCTTCTTTTTGAGCGGGCCTTTCGGGCCGGCGAACTGGTTGGGCGCCGTTCCCGGTGCCATCGCCGCCGTATCGCCGCTCACCTATGCGATCGCAGCTTTCCAGCATGCCTTCCACGGCTACCAGACAGCCACCCAGGACCTCGCCGTCGACACGATCGTGCTGGCTGTGTTCACGTTGGTAACGGTCGTGCTCACCGCATTGGTGTTCCGACGCCGGGGAGTCGCGCACTAATGGGAGCGGTCCGGGCAGCGCTCGCGATTGCGGCGAAAGACATCGTGACCTGGGCGCGCACACCGGCGGCCATCGCGGTCAGCCTCCTGCCGCCGATCGCCTTCTTGCTGATCATCTTCATCGTCGCCGGGGCAACCGGCCGCAACCCCGTGGCGGTGGTGGTCGAGGACAACGGGCCGCAGGCCCAGCGCCTCGTGTCCATCCTGGAAGAGTCCGACGCGTTCCGCGTCCAGCCTGCAACCCCGGACGAGGCCACGCACCTGCTGGACACGCTCCAGGTCGCGGCCGCCATCACCATCCCCGCATCCTTCGACGACGACTACCGGATGCATCGGCCGGACCCTGTGCAGATCCGGATCAACAACCTCAACCTCGACTTCACCAACGACCTGCGCCGATCGCTGCCAGCGGCGATTACCCGCTTCTACGCCGGCCAGCCGGACAATCCGATCATGGTCGGCGTCGCCGAGTCGGATCTGAGACCCCACGACGTCGGCCTGGTGCAGTTTGAGCTGGTCCCCATCCTCGTGCTGCTTCTAACGCTCATGGGCGTCGTCAACGGCGGTCTGGCCACCGCCCGGGAGTTCGAGGACCTGACAATCAAGGCGTTACTTCTCTCTCCAATCAGCCGCGGGACCCTGATTGCAGGCAAGATCCTGGCGTGCTGGGTGACCACGATGCTGGTGGCGGCGGTGGTGCTGATCCTCTCGGCGATCTCCGGCTTCCTGCGACCAGCCGGGTGGTACTGGCTTCCGGCACTGGCAGTCACCGCGCTCATCGCCTTGGCCGCGGCCGGCCTTGGGACAGCGCTGGGAGGCGCCTTGCGCCGATTCTCAGCAGTGTCGGCGTCGGGCATCAACGTGGCGATCTACCTGTTCTTCCTGAGCGGAGGAATCGGCGTCGCGGCTTTCCTGCCCGGATGGATCCAGGCCGTAGCGCACTTTACGCCGACCTTCTACGGCGTGGACGCGCTCGAGGCCGCAATCTTCTACCAGTCGACCGATAACCTGGGCCGGGACCTCGCGGTCCTGCTGGCTACGGCCGCAGGCGGGCTCGTTTTAGGGACGGTGTCTCTTCGGCGCCGGCTGGTCGCCTACTAGCTTCCGCCGTCCGCCGTCCGCCCTCCGCCCGTTCCCGTGACCTTTGACACGAAGCTAAGGATGGAAAAGAAGATGCAATTCTTTATACGGCCGACCCCGGTAGAAGCGGTACCCGGCTAGCTGCGGCCCTCGGCATGCCCCGAGACCGTTTGGTCTTCAAACGCGATGACCTGATGGGCCTTGCGGGCGGTGGCAACAAGGTGCGTAAGCTCGAAATCATGATGGCGGACGCTGTAAAGCACCATACGCGCGTCCTCGTCACCACTGGCGCTCAGCAAAGCAATCACGCGCGGCTCACGGCTGCCGCAGGAGCTCGCCTTGGAATGCACGTGATACTCGTACTTGCGGGAGAACGCCCGGAAAAACTCACTGGCAACCTCCTGCTCGATCAAATCCTGGGAGCTGAGCTTGTATTCGCAGGGACCTCGGACACTGAAACCATCGCCGCAGAATTAGCGAGCGAAGGCGACGCGTTTCGGATACCCTTCGGCGGAACGAACGCCCTCAGCGCGGAGGCGTATCGGCAAGCGGGAATGGAGCTACTCGAGCAGGTACCTGATCTGGGGAGCGTTACCGTCGCAGTAGGCTCCGGCGGAACGATGGCCGGCCTGGTCGCAGCCATCGGAGCGGAGCGCGTACTCGGTGTTGACTCCGGAGCGCTCAAAGATGCGCGAGGTGCCGTCGCACGCCTCATCGACGAGATGGGCTTTGCCAGCGGTGCGCTTCGCATTGATGAAGAGCAGGTCGGCGCCGGATACGAATACCTCACGGAGGCGGCACGAGAAGCGATACATCTGACCGCTCGGATGGAAGGCATTATCCTCGATCCGACATATACCGGGCGCGCTATGGCCGGCTTAATCAGCGCAGCACGCCACGATCGTCTACCGGAAGGCACCGCAGTGTTTCTCCATACAGGCGGGCTGCCAGGTCTTTTCGGCAACGACCAAATCCAGTCCTAGGGGTGCGAAGCCCATCACCCTTGCTTTCCACCGGTTAGGGGCCAGTGGGTTTCGGTCGGCGGTATTCGCCACCCAGCCGCCGAGGCACCGTCGATCAACGTTCGGATCGCGCTCGTGACCATAGGCCGCATGTCATCCGCGCGGTGCAGCAGATCCCAAGCCCACAGCGGTACCGGGGACGTGACAGGCCGACGGGTCAACGTGGGTGGCATCGGCGCGGCATGACGCTTGGGCGACTGGAGCACTGGCCGCCTCAAACGGGCTACGTGCTCGAAGAACGCGGGTCCGGTAATGCCACCGTCGTCGATGTGTGTGACGGACGCCCCACTGGCCTGCGCGAAGGCCAACGCATAGCGGTTCCACGAGTCCCAGGACGCTTCGTCGACATCGACGAGGACCGTGAGTCCGGCTGCTGGCACACTGTCGTGACGAGCCGCGTGGTGCGTGCCTGGCATGACCGCTTGCAGTCGCTCGTACTTTAAAAGCTCGGCGGCCAGGCCCTGCCGCACAACGTCTGCCTCCTCAATCCACGCGATGGCGAGATCGAGGCTGCCTTCGGCCACCCGCGCTGCCTGGGTGTGGGATGGCAGGACCCACTCGTCGATCCGGATCCGAAGGTTGGGCATAGTCGCGATCCCTGGGGGAAGCCAACTGACATAGCCCAGCCGCAGCGGCAGCTGTCGGTCGCCGTTGCGAGCCCGATCGAACGCTCGTGCGGCAGCGGCCAAGACCTCCCGGGCATCAGCCAGGAACTCGTTGCCGGCGGGGGTCAACTCGACGTGCCTGCGATCACGGATGAGGAGCCGAGTCCCGAGCTCGCGCTCGAGGTTGATGATCTGTTGGGAGAGCGACGGCCCCGCAATGTGAAGCCGCTCTGCGGCTCGACCGAAATGCAGCTCCTCGGCGACAGCGACGAAGTAGGTGAGCTGCCGGAGTTCCACGGGTCGATTGTACGCCGGGATGACCGGTGAGAGGCGGGGCCTACCAGTGTTCGGATACAAGTCGTGGACCGCAGACCGGCGCTCGGGTTGACTCAATGAAAGGGCACAACAGGCCGCATCTAACAACAAGAAAGAAATCAGTGCCATGGAATTCCTCACCACCCTCACCACGAACGTCCCGCATGGAACGCCGGAATCGACGGTCGACGCTACAAAGGATCGCGAGGCTATCCGCGCTGCCGAACTGGCGCAGATGGGCCACCTCCTGCGATTGTGGAGGCCGCCCACGGAGCCGGGCGAGTGGCGCACTCTCGGCCTCTGGAGCGCCGACACGGAGGCCGATCTCAAGGAGATCCTGGCCTCGCTCCCGTTGCATGTGTGGATGACTGTGGAGATCACGCCGCTGAATCCACACCCGAACGATCCCGTGGCGGCGAAGGCCTGACCAGCATCGCAGGTATGGACGATAGAAGCGCGTACTCCACGGGTCCCTGCCTCCGCGACTAGACCCTGCTTCGACGTCCTCTGACTGCGCCGAAGATCAGAAGCACGATGATGGCTCCCAGGATGGACAGCAGCCAGGTCCTCAGATCGAAGAAGTCTCCCAGCCCACCACCGAAGGCGAGGGAACCGATCCAACCACCAAGAAACGCCCCGACAACTCCCAGAAGAAGGGTAAGCAGCAAGCCGCCGCCTTGCCTTCCAGGAAGAATGGCCTTTGCGATGGCGCCCGCGATCAGGCCGAGCAGAAGAAAAGCGAGAAATCCCATGGTGCATCTCCTTTGCAACGAAGACCAGCGCCAGTCCGGCGCTTCGCCTCTGAGTCAATCAGCATGCTTACTGACAGGCAAGGCCCCGATCAAGAAATAGCCGACCCTTCACGGAGTGTTCCGCTTGCTTGGCCGCCGCCCGGCCGCCGGCTTCTTCGTCTTCTTCGGCTCGGGAACGGTAGGTGATGTGAGCGCCGCGGTTTCGGCGGTAGCCGTATGCGTCAGCGCTGCGAGCGACGCGGCCACCGAGTGGTCGGGCACCTCCTCGGGAGCGCTGTGCGCACGAAGCACTACGAGTGACTTCGCCACGAGGGACACCATGCCGTCTGCTTCGACGGGCGCGGTGTCGGCTCCGCCGCCGGCGGTGTCGATGATGATGTCCCAGGCAGGTGCGTATTCGTCCGAGGGCAGCCTGAACTTGACTTCGTCGTCGTGGGCGTTGAAGTAGAGCAGGAAGTTGACGTCCGTGATGCGCCGGCCTTGGTTGTCCTTTCCTTGGATGCCGTCGCCGTTGAGGAAAACGCCTACCGAGCGGCCGAAGCCGCTGTCCCAGTCCGACGGCGTCATGGTGGTTCCGTCGACGTCAAGCCATTCAATGTCCGGAAGCCTCTCGCCTTCGCCTCGTAGTACCGGGCGTCCGTCGAAGAAGCGGCTGCGCCGGAAGGTGGGATGCTTGGCGCGCAAGGCACTGACCGCGGCCGTGAACTCGACCAGCGGCTGGTCCACGCTGTCCCAGTTGATCCACGTCAGCTCGGAGTCCTGGCAATAGCCGTTGTTGTTGCCCCGCTGTGTCCGTCCGAGCTCGTCACCGTGCAGCAGCATCGGGACACCTTGGGACAGGAGCATGGAGGCGATGAAGTTCCGCTGCTGGCGGGCACGAAGGCCCAGGACCTTCGGATCCTCCGTGGGTCCCTCGACACCGCAGTTCCAGGAACGGTTGTGGGATTCGCCGTCGTTGTTGCCCTCGCCGTTCGCCTCGTTGTGCTTCTCGTTGTAGGACACCAGGTCGGCCAGGGTGAAGCCGTCGTGGGCCGTGACGAAGTTGATGGAGGCCACCGGGCGGCGGCCGGAATGCTCGTAAAGGTCCGCCGATCCGGTCAACCGGGAGGCGAACTCGCCCAGGGTGGACGGTTCGCCGCGCCAGAAATCGCGGACCGTGTCCCGGTACTGGCCGTTCCATTCCGTCCACTGCGGCGGGAAGTTGCCCACCTGGTAGCCGCCCGGGCCGACGTCCCACGGCTCGGCGATCAGCTTGACCTGGGAGACCACCGGATCCTGCTGGATGAGTTCGAAGAAGGTGGACAGCTTGTCGACGTCGTAGAACTCACGGGCCAGGGTCGACGCGAGGTCGAATCGGAAACCGTCCACGTGCATTTCGGTGACCCAGTAGCGCAGGGAATCCATCAGCAACTGCAACGAGTGCGGGCTGCGCACGTTCAGCGAGTTGCCGGTGCCCGTGTAGTCCATGTAGTGCTTCTCGTCACCATCCATCAGGCGGTAATAGGCGGCGTTGTCGATGCCCTTGAAGGACAGTGTCGGGCCAAGGTGGTTGCCTTCGGCGGTGTGGTTGTACACGACGTCGAGAATGACCTCGATGCCGGCTCGGTGGAGGGAACGGACCATGGCCTTGAAGTCCTGGACCTGCTGGCCGGCGTCCCCCGCGGAGCTGTAGCTGTTGTGCGGGGCGAAGAACCCGATCGTGTTGTAGCCCCAGTAGTTGTTCAGCCCCTTGTCCTGCAGGATGCCATCGTTCGTGAACTGGTGCACCGGCATGAGTTCGATGGCCGTGATGCCGAGCTTCTGCAAGTGGGAAATCACGGCCGGGTGGGCCACGCCGGCATACGTGCCGCGCTGCTCCTCCGGAACCTCAGGGTGGAGCCGGGTCAGGCCCTTGACGTGCGCCTCGTAGATCACGGACCGGTGGTACGGGATCCGCGGGAGGTGGTCGCCGTCCCAGTCGAAGAACGGGTTGATGACCACGCCCATCATCATGTGGGGCGCGGAGTCCTTGTCATTGCGGGAGTCCGGATCTCCCATGTCGTAAGAAAACAGAGCGGGATCCCAGTCGATCTGGCCGTGCACTGCCTTCGCGTAAGGGTCCAGGAGGAGCTTGTTGGGATTGAAACGGTTGCCGGACGCAGGCTCGTAGGGGCCGTGCACGCGGTAGCCATACTTTTGGCCCGGCTGGACCTGCGGCAGGTAACAGTGCCAAACATAACCATCGACTTCCACGACATCGACTTTGGTTTCGGAGCCGTCCTCCTGAAACAGGCAAAGCTCGACTTTTTCAGCCCTCTCGCTGAACAAGGCGAAGTTGGTTCCGGTTCCGTCGAAGGTGGCGCCAAGGGGATACGCCGATCCGGGCCAAATTTCCATTCGTGCTCCTCTTATGTTGTCCATCCCGGCAAGTACTAAGCTTGCTGACTATATCCCGGATCGCTCCACCATGAGATTCATTTCACCGGGCGGGCTTTGTTTATCCCAAGGTGGAGAGGGCCGCCGGGGCGCACTCGATCCTGACCGGCATGTTCGCGTCAACGGATTTCACTTCGCCGTCGATCTGGTAGCTCAGGGGCTTGAGGGTGGTGAACGAGTAGCTGCTCGCGCTGGGCTGATCTCCCAGGCCCTTGGTGGCTGCCCGCAGCGCCGTCAAGAGGACCCGCCACTTTGGCATGTGGGCAAAGACGATCACTTCGAATTTTCCGTCAGCGAGCTTGTGGTCCGCGTCGCTGAGCGTGGCGTACTTCGCCATCTCCGGAATGTTGGCGAGCACGAGGCTGTCCAGGCTGCGGCGCGCGCCGTCGGCCTGGCGTATTTCGAAGGGCTCAAACTTCGAGAAGGTCCGCATCACGGAGACCATTTCCTTCAGTGCTCCCTTGCCGCCCTTTTCCAAGTCCATCGCCACCACCGGCGTCAGCCCGAAGCCGACATAGGAGTGCGCGTACTCCCCGGGCGAGTCCGATCCTTTGCCCGTGTGGACGCGCAGTAAGTCGATGCTCCGCACCCTGCCCGCGGCGATCGCTTCCCCCAGCGGCTGGGTCCCTGTGCTCCGCCGGTGATCATTGGCATTGCCCGCCCCCAGCACCGCGCACACGGCCCTGGGATTGCCGCCTTGCATCACACCGTTGACGACCTCGTTGTAGCCGCCGTCACCACTGACGGAAACCACCAACACGTCCCCGCGACCGCGTACAGCATCGCGTGCCAGCTCGACAGCATGTCCGGCGTGGCTGGTCGGCTGGAGCCTGATGTCCGCAGGGTAGCTGAGGAGATCCTCCAACTCGCCGTGGAGACCCTCGGCCAGTCTGCGTGCGTCCCCGGTGCTGTTGGGATTGAAAATGATGACGATCGATTCAAAGGTCCGTGCAGAAGTCATTGCCGCTCCGATATTTGCTCGTGATGACTTCAGTAAGTGTACTTACAATCTTCGGCCGCACCCTAAGGGATTGGGACCCAGGCTACTTAGCTGAACGGAACAACCAGCAAGGCCCGGTAGACTTTCGTGCCACCTCTACCCCTTCCAGGGGTAACCGCGCGGGACGAGAAGCGAAGGCAGACCGATGGACACTCCAACACCACCGACTTCGCCTCGGCGTCCGCAGCCAGGGAGCCCCCCTTCAGCCGGCCGCCCCGATCCGGTGCGGGCCAAAGTCATCAGCTACCCGGTGCCAGACCCCTTGGAGCCACAGGGGCCCGCGCAAGACCGGATGAAACGGTCCGTGACGGAGCCGGATCGGGCCCAGGAGCCGGTTCCCAAAGGCGGCAAGAAGGCCAAGCGATCCAAACGGAAGTGGCGCCGCAAGCTCCTCCTGGCGCTCATCGCCCCGCTGGTTCTGGTCCAAATCATCGCCTTGATGTTCAGCATGGGCATGACCCCGCCACGCACCGCCTACATGCTGGAGGCGGGTGAGCCCAACGTCTACCAGTTCGTCTCGATCAACCACATGAGCCGGCACTTGCTGGCCGCGACCATCGCCCATGAAGACGAACAGCTCGGCACACGCAGCGGGGCCTTCGACGTCGGAGACCTCCAGTCGAGGGCACAGGCGTATTTCCAGGGAAAGCCCGACCCCAGCGGTTCCACCATCCCCCAGCAGCTCGTCAAGAACATTTTCCTCTGGGACGACCAAAACGCCGTCCGCAAGGGGATTGAAGCCGTCCTGGCAACCCAGTTCAGCTACACGTTAAGCCCCCAGCGCACCTTGGAGCTCTACCTGAACTATGCCCAGTTCGGTCCCCATCTGTACGGGGTCTGCGCGGCCAGCTGGTACTACTTCGGAACACCGCCGTGGAATATGTCCGATTACCAGTCCGCGCAGCTGATGGGCGTCCTACCGCTGCCGGATCTGGTCAGGCGGGGCCCCAACGGGGGCATCTACCTGGGCACAGGCGTCAACCCCGCTGTGTGGAACCTTGTGAACGGAGCGGCAAACGTCTGGGTCCCCCGTCAGCTCGTTGGCCTGGGCGGATGGCAGGCGGCCGTCGCGACGATCGGCATCACCGACACTGCCGACAGCCATGCCAACCAGCGCGCCGACAACGACGCATGCTCGACCATGCCCCAAAGCGTCAAGGACCGCATCCAAAGCGAAGCCGGCTAGGACCACCGGGAACGAGTCCGGCAACGTCGCAGCACGAGTACCCGCACGGACGCCGGGCTCAACTGCGCGGCGCCGGCAAGTCCAGGTTCCAGTGGCGCGAGACCATCAGCAGCCAGTCGACGTCGTCATGGCCGCCGCCCGCGGGTCCCGGCGTGATGAAGAAACGGGAGACAACGCGCTGCGAGCCTTCGGCGTCTCCGTAGAGGACATCGACCGTAAAGCCGTCGCCGGCCGCTCCCGCGGTTGCGTTGCGGAAGTCGGCCGACTCGGGGTCCCGGATCGCGACCTGGCAGAATCCGGCGTCGTTGGCCGGCACGTAGATGTCCCGGGTCAGCCTGTGGAACTCCTCCACCGGCGACAGCGGAGCCCTGGCATCCGGCGGCAGATGCCAGCCGTGCAGGACCGCCACTCCTGCACCCGCGTTGCGCACAGACATCAACAGGTACACAGCGTTATCGCTGATCTCGAGAGTGGCATGTCCACCCCGCACGACCATCCACTTGCCTTCCATGAACCGCACCTTCTGCGGGGCGTCAGACCAATTGGAGGGCAGCAGGATGGGGCGCAAACCATTCAGCAGGGCGCGCTCGGCCAGCCGCGCCGATCGGTTGGCCGATCTCGTGGAAATGAACGTCGCGACGGCGAGAACAGTCGTACCAAGCGCGGTGCCAAGGTTGGAGAGTAGAACCCAGTCGACCATAAGCCACATTCAACGCCTGTCCTGCCTCGCGGGCAATGGACCTCGGCGCCTGCAATATCGGCGAAGGCGCGGCGCCCGGCGTCGAACCGGGCGCCTTGCGTTACCGGCCGCCCTCGATCTTCCTGCTGCGTTGGTTCTCGGCCATCGGGCCGTACGGATAGACGCCGACGCGCGGTTGGCTGGCCTGGGTGAGCCGTCCGGTTTCCTCGGGGCTGAGTTCCAGGTCTGCCGCGGCCAGGTTGTCCGCCAGCTGTTCCGTCGTGCGGGCCCCGAGGATCACGGAGGTCACGGCAGGCCGGTCCGCCAACCATGCCAGTGCAACCTGGGAGGCACTGACGCCATGGTCCGCTGCGATCTTTTCCACTGCTCCGATGACGTCCCACGTGCGGGGGTCATCGTTGCGGGCCTGCCACGCCTCCATGCCGCGTTCCGGGTTTTCACCCAGGCGCGTGGCGCCGGTGGGCGGCTCGTCGCGCTTGTACTTACCGGAGAGCCAACCGCCGCCCAAAGGAGACCACGGCAGCAGCCCGATGCCCGCATCCAGCGAAGCCGGAACGATCTCCGATTCGATCTCACGGACCAGCAGGCTGTACTGCGGCTGCAGGGTCACCGGTGCGCTCCATCCAAAGGCTTTAGCCAGGTGGACGGCCTTGGTCAATTGCCACCCCAGGAAGTTGGAAAAGCCGTAGTAGGCGATCTTGCCACTGCTGACGGAGTCGTGCAGGAAGCGCAGCGTCTCCTCCAGAGGAGTAATGGGATCCCACGCGTGCATTTGGTAGAGGTCGATTTGCTCCACGCCCAGGCGGCGAAGCGAGTCGTCCAACGCCCGCGTGAGGTGGCGTCGAGAGGTGCCGACGTCGTTCGGCGCCGTCCCCATGGGGAAACGGCCCTTGGTGGCCAACACCACTTGGTCCCGCTCATCGGGCCGTTCGGACAGCCAGCGGCCGATGATCTCCTCCGATACACCGGCGCTGTAAACATCGGCGGTGTCAATGAAGTTGCCGCCGGCCGCGACGTAGCTGTCCAGGATGTCGCGGGACGTTTCCTCGGTGGCCTCGGCCCCGAAGGTCATGGTTCCCAGCGCGTAGTTCGAAACCACGGCGCCGCTGTTGCCCAAAGTGCGGTACTGCATGATGCTCCTCAATCCTCGACGGGGGTAGTGCGGTTCGAATGGTAGGTGCGCCAAGTGTGTTCGGGCTCGAACCCAAGCAGTCGCCTGGCCTTGTCGATAGAGAGCATGGTCTCGTGCTCTTCCAGCTTCTTGATCACCTTGACGTCCGGGAACACCTCCGCAGCGAGGCTGGCACTGGACCGGCTCATGACCGTGTCCGCGTTCGCGATGATGAATGCTTCGAACCCGGGCTTGCCGTTTTCGAGGGCCCGGGCCACAGCCTGCGCCCCGTCCCGGCCATCGATGTATCCCCACAGGTTCCACTTTCGCAGCCTGGCATCGGAGTCGAAGGACGGAAACCGTTCGTAGTCTTCCACGTCCATGACATTGGAGAACCGCAGCCCCACGATGCTCAGCTCGGGGTCCCAGCGCGTCAACTCGATCGCCATCTGCTCTTCCAGATGCTTCACCAGCGAATAGGTGCTCTCCGGCCGGGCCGGGTATTCCTCATCCACCGGGATATAGGGAGGGTCGACGTCGAACGGCAGGCCCAGCACCGTCTCACTTGAGGCGTAGACAACCTTCTTGATGCCGGCCCGGCGGGCCGCCTGGAACACGTTGTACGTCGAAAGCATGTTGTTCTCGAACGTCGCAACATCCGGGACGATGCCGGGTGCTGGAATGGCCCCCAGATGCACAACGGCGTCGAAGCCACTGTGCCGGTCGTCCAGCCCCAGGAACACATCCAGCACCTGGCCGTAGTCACGCAAGTCGACGATCGCCAGACCTGGACTCCGCTCGCCCGCTCGGTCCAGGTTCAACACCTGGTGCCCGTCCCCGCTGAGCCGGCGCACCACGTGCCGGCCCAGTTTTCCGCTTCCACCCGTCACTGCAATTCTCATCGGTACTCCCTCGCTATAGCTCGGCGGTCTCAATCGACACTAGGGCACAAACCTGCTCCGGCGCGTGGCCCTCCCGGTCCTAGGACAGCCAGACACCCGCTCACGCGTAATTGCGTCCGCGGATGTATTTCGCCGACACGGCCAACTTTTTCGGCAATTCAACTTGTGCCCGAGCCGCCGGTCGTCCACACTGGCTACAGATCCGCAGGAAAATGTTCCGCCGATCAAGCCCGCCGGACTCTACGGCCAGCAACCGCCCCATCACAGAATGCCGGGCAACCCCTCTCGAACCACCGCTTTCTGCCTCCCCGGGTGCGCCCGGCCCCGGAAGCCCGTGACCGCTGAGAGCCCCGGCACTTCCCGCCGAGAAAGAGACCACGATGATCAAACGCCACTCGGACGTCGTCCTGGAAATCACCGCCCACGACCCTGACACGATAGAAAACGACCTGAACACCGCCGTCGAAATCGCCCGCGAACACGCCGTGAACGAGCGCCGTCACGGCATCCTCGTTACACAGCACGGATTCACCAGGTACACCGTCGCCATCAGCCGCGACGTTCCCTATGGGGAGACACTCGAACGGCGCGAATTGCCGGCGAGCCCACAGACGGAGACCGAACCAGGCTGCTGAGTTGACCACCATGACGCGAATCAAAGCAAGTGGGAGGATGGGCGCATGGAACTGCACATTACTGGCGACCCCGCCGCCGACCAACTGCTCAGCGATGACGCGTTCGCACTTCTCATCGGCATGCTGCTAGACCAACAGGTGACCATGGAGTCTGCGTTTGCCGGACCCGAAAAGATCCGGACGCGCATCGGGTCCATGTCCCCTGCCGCAATTGCCGAATATGACCCTGCAGGTTTCGTTGAGGTCTTCAAGGAGCGTCCGTCCGTCCACCGTTTCCCCGGCTCCATGGCCGGCCGCGTCCAGGATCTCGCCGCGACCGTTCAGCGCGATTGGAATGGAGACGCAACCGCCATCTGGACCCAGGACGAGCCCGACGGCGAGGAGGTGCTCCGCAGGTTGAAGGAATTGCCCGGCTTCGGAGAGCAAAAGGCAAAGATCTTCCTGGCGCTGCTCGGCAAGCAGCGCGGACTCCAGGCGCAGGGTTGGCGTGAGGCTGCCGGCGCCTACGGCCAGGAGAGCGCATTTCTTTCTGTCGCCGACATCGTGGATCCGGAGTCGCTGAGAAAAGTACGCGCCAACAAGCAGGCTGCCAAGGCAGCCATCAAAGCTGCGAAGGCATCCGGGAGCTGAGAAGCACGGGACGGGGCTCTGTTCCCGCCCATATCGTGAAACGCTTGCAGCATGGATCTCGAAGTGTCGCCCGCGCTCACGATTCCGACGTCGGAACTCGGCTGGCGGTTCTCCCGCTCGTCAGGGCCAGGCGGTCAACACGTCAACACCTCGGACAGCCGCGTCGTACTGTCATGGAATGTCGCCGACTCCGCAGCGCTTTCCGATGACCAACGGCTGCTGCTTGTCACCCGTCTTGGAGCACGTCTCATCGCCGGGGTGATCACGGTGACCGCCTCCGAGCAGCGGTCCCAGTTGCGCAATCGCGAGATCGCCCTGGCCAAGCTCTCCCGCCTCGTGGCAGAGGGTCTTGCTCCCGAAGCTGCTGCCCGCCGGGCGAGCAAACCGACCCGGAGCTCCAAGCGTCGGCACCGGGTCGCAAAGGAACAGCGAGCGGCGACGAAACAGCAACGAAAACGACCTTCCGCTGAGTAGCTCGCCTATCGAATCCCGCTGTCAACAACGAGCGTGATGTGAACGGGGGTCTCCGAGATGACCACGGGCTCGGTCGCCGTCGAAACGTAACCCCCGACGTTGCTCGCCTTGATCACGTAACGACCGTCAGGCAGCGTGAGACGGAAGGCCCCGGTTCCATCGCTGAGTGTCGAGCCCCGGACAGCTTCCCCGTCCAAGGCGACAACCGCGGCCCCTGGGACGGGGCGCGGCGGACACTCCTGACCGACACGTTCGACGGGACACACAGGGGCTGTCAGGACAACACCGGTGACAACCCCGCTGTGTTCGGTGTCCGGACCGCCTGGACCGGCGCATCCGCACAACCACAGGACCGCGGCCAGCAGGACCATGACGAATCGCTTCACTTCACTCACCAACATGTGTCGATTCAGGGAGCCGGATGAATGGGATCGATCCAGGGGACTATTTCCGGGGGTTCCGTGGACTCGATATCCAGGTTAATGACTATTGGATCCTGACCGCTGCGGACAAGTACGCAACTGAGAAGCTCGGTCTTGCTCGCGTTGATCTCTTGGTGGGGCACGAACGGCGGAACAAAAATGAAATCGCCCTGACCGGCCTCTGCGACAAACTCCAGGCTGTCTCCCCATCGCATACGTGCCCGGCCGCTGACAACGTATATAACGCTTTCCAGTTCTCCGTGATGGTGAGGCCCGGTTTTGGCATTGGCATCAATGGTGACCGTGCCCGCCCACAGTTTACTGGCCCCCGCCCGGGCATGTGTGATTGCGGCCGCTCTCGCCATACCAGGCGTCTGCGGCGTATTCGGATCGAGCTGCGAACCTGGAATGATTTTGACTCCGTGGTCGCGCCAATTTGGCTGTGGCTCAGGCCTCATTTCTTCCCTCCGCAAAGCTGTCGCCGCGCCCCCTGGGACAATGATAGGCGCGTCAGATAGCGACCGCAGTTGGGTGGCCCACCCAGCCTTGCCGGCTTTCGCTCAAGCCAAGCCTCAGGAACAGGTTCTCAGGAAGCCCGTGGCACCAGCACGTTCGTGGAAGGTCACGGTGTGGCCGCTGTCGTCATGGAATACCGCTCTCTGGCCCTCCACGGTGATGGTGCCCGGCTGGTAGGGGTTGCCCCAGCCTGCTGGCGGATTGCCGTGGCCGTCGTCCAGCGGCTGCTCGGCAACAAAGAAGGAGCCCTGCACCTGTACTTCGTAGATGCCACAGTGCGTGAAAAGAGCAAAAGGGACGCCAGAGGCAGTGGATGTTGTCGGACTGGCAGGGACGTTGCTTTGCGGCGCTGCCGGCAGCGCACATCCGCCCAACACCGCCAGCGCGGCTGCCCCGACGGCGATGTACTGGGCGAACCTCAAGGCCTTGCTCGTCATACCCGCCGCGTGGGCGGCTTCACCGATTCGCACCATGCACCTCGTCTTCCCCCATTGACCTCCCACTGTAGGGGAAGGCGCTCATGGGGTGAAGCAGGGCTAGCGCAAGTATTCAGCGAATTCCATTTCGACGTACTGCTGGTGATGGGGTACGGCGCTCGGACTGGCGGCTTGCGCGAAAAGCCATCAAGCTAGGTGGGGGGAACGAGGGAAGGAACGCACTCCCTCCGCACAGGAAGGCCCCGCAATTCCCAGCCCAAAACGACCACTCAATCCATGGATCCGCACGTACATCAAGGGCAGCGACGCAGGCCGCGCAGATGCCAAACGCCTCGGCGCCCTCAGACCTGTCGAGCCGGCCGCTCGGCGGGAGGGTAAGCCCCTCCTCGGCGAAGACCAGGTCTACGTGATGAAGAACGGAAAGGAGTACCATCCCGCGTGGTGCCGCATTGTTGCCGACAAATGGAACAGCGCCCCTAGAGGGCTGCTTGTGACCCTTTTGGCGGACGTCGGGACGCGGGCCAGGTGCCGGGAATGTGATCGATCCTTGAGATCAGTAACGGAATCCTTAACGAGGGAACACGAAAGACACCCCAGGCCTACCCGGCAGCCTGACACGGTAGTCCCTTTGCGAGTCGTCGGCTTCTCCCACGGAATCCTGTTCTTGGGGGCGGGGCCGAAATATCAGGAACTCCTCAAGCAGACCGCGGTCGAGCCGGCGACTCCGCTGCTCGTCGATGGTCGTCGGCACGGCATGCTGCTGCGGGTGGACGCATCCCGCCAAGAGCCACTCCTGGTTATCCAGATGGATCCCCGCGCCAAGTTCCGGAACGGCGCTTATCAAGTGCGCTTGCGTCTTCCGCTGCGGCGCTCGGCCACCAAACCCTATGCTGTGGACTCCATTGAGCCGGCGGCGCGGGCCCGGCATGCCGCTCTGCACCCGCCGGTCGTTGACGACTTGGGAACTTGATCCGGAACCGGGGGCGTCACCTCCGGACAGCTCCGGGCACGCTCTCGGTGAGGAATTCCTCCCAGGTCCTGCGCCCGACGGCTCTGTCCTCGGACAGGTTGGCGCCTTCCCGGATTGCCTTGGCGGCCTTCCCCGGCATGTGAACGGGGACGAGAAGTCGTCGCTGACCGGCTGCGGCGAGATAGGAGCGGATAAGGTCACCCATCGGATAGCAGGCCGGGCCCGCGAGATCGGGCACGAGGCCGGCGGGCTGACCGAGAGCGAGCTCGACGAGCCGGTCCGCGACCTCGCCGGCGTCCACCGGTTGGAACCGGAAGCCCTTCGGCACTGGAACGACCGGAAGCTTGGCCATGGCCCGCGAGGTGAGCAGGGTCAGCTCGAAGAACTGGGTGGCGCGGAGGGTACTGAACGGAATCCCCGACGCGGCCACGACCTGCTCCGCGTCCCGTTTGGACGCGAAGTAGCCGAAAGCCGCACGGTCGAAGCCGCTCATGACCGGGATCGTGTCCGCCCCCACGACTGAGATGAACACAAGATGCGCCACACCCGTGCGGGAAGCCGCGGCGACGAGGCGGCGGGCCTTGTCGCCGTCGCCCTTCTGCGCTCCGGCGCAATGCACCACCGTCCTGACACCGCTCAAGGCGGCCTCGACTCCGTCGCCAGTGTCTAGGTCGCACTGCGCGAATTCGATGCCTTGCTCGGGTGGAGGGGCATGACGGCCCGCCACTCGCACTGAGTGGCCCCCGTCCCGCAGGCGCGAGGCCACGAGCCTCCCGAGGGTGCCGGTACCGCCCGTCACCAAAATCGTCGGGTTCATGACCATTTCCCTTCGGATTGGCTCATGCCGGACCGTTGCCCGGCGGACCGCGGAGCACGGTGGGGATGTACTCGAGCAGCTGGAGCCGACCGTCGAAGGTCCTGCTCTCGACCATCTTGAGCGAGACGTCCGGATAGCCGTCGTAGATCCGTTCCCGCCCGGTGCTGCCCGTGATCACCGGGAAAACGACCACCCGGAACCTGTCCACGAGTCCAGCGGTCAGCAGCGACCGGCACAGGCTCAGGCTCCCGAGAGTGCTCAAGGGCCCGGTCCCGGTCCGTTTCATCTCGGCCACGGCCTTGACCGCGTCACCGGTGACCAGTTCCGAGTTCGGCCACGTCAGGGGCGCCCGCAGTGTGGAGGAGAAGACGACCTTCGGCACCGCAGCAAGGCCGGTCAGGGTGGCCCCCTCGTCCTCGGAGAATCCCGCGCCTTCGGCCGCGGCCTCCTCTGACATCCCGGACATCAGCCGGTAGGTGTTCGCGCCAAGGAGGAAGGTGTAGCCCTTCTCCCCCTCCTGCTGAAGCCACGCCAGGTATTCCGGCCCCTCCAGACCCCACCAGCCGGGCCATCCCACGGCCGAGGCATACCCGTCCAAGGATATGATCAGGTCGACCATCAGGTGTGCTGATGACGCCTCCGCCGCTGTCTCACCCATGACCGTCTCCTCGAATTTGATCGACGTCAGTGACCGCCTGGCCCTCGGCCAAGGACAGCCGGGTCCCGTGGCGGCAATGCTAGCCCTGGAGCGATCAGACGTTCAAGGGGCCGGCGTCCGGCCTCTGGTTCAAAACAGCACGCCAAGGTCCGAAGCCTCGGTTCCCTGCCCGCCCTACCCTCGCGGCAGGTACTCTACGAACCAGTCCACGGCGAGAATCGCCGCCGCCTCCAATGTTCCAGGTTCTTCGAACAGGTGGGTGGCCCCCGGGACAAGGTCCAGCCGGTTGGGGCAGCCCATCACGGCTTGCGCCCGGCGGTTGAGTTCGAGCACGGTCATCTGCGGTCGAAGACGCGTTTCGCAGGCGCTCGGCAGCAGCGTCAAGCAGCCACACCACCTCGTCGTCGCCTGTCGGTGAGAAGTCACGGTAGTGGTAACCGACAGCCGTGAGTCGCGGGGGCGTGGCAAGGCACACCACCTCGTCCGGCTCCGTCAATCTCGCGAGGATGTCGGCCGCGGCGACAGGAACAGCCAGAATCACTCTGGCAGCCCCCAGGTTCCGTGCAATGCGGCATGCCACCCTGGCGGTTGAGCCCGTAGCGATCCCGTCATCGACGACGACGGCGATGCGGCCCCTCAGATCGACGCGGTCTCGGCCAGTACGGAAACGCGCCACCCGGTCCTTGAGAATAGCCCGCTCCCGTCCCTCAACAGACTGCAGTTCTTCCCGTTTGACCCTAGCGGCTGAGAGAACGCTTCGTTCGAGCGCATATGCGCCATCCTCCCCGATAGCTCCCATCGCGAGTTCGGGCTGGGACGGGACTCCTAGCTTCCGCACGACGATCACATCCAGCGGCGCGTCCAAGGCCACTGCAACCTCAAAAGCCACCGGAACGCCGCCGCGTGGCACCCCTAGGATGACTGCCTCTTGGCCACGCAGATGCGCCAGCCGCTGCCCCAACTGCCGCCCTGCGTCAGCCCTGTCCTGAAAAATTCCCATCGCCGCGACGTTCCCATCCAGCTGCCGCGCCACGTCCGGACTGGAAACCAGCAAGAAATACACGCGGGGCGGCCTCCTGATTCAACTATTCCCCACGAATCCGGACCATGCGAGGCCTTTGCGCGAAGAACCGCTGAATCGGCACCCCTTCCGGTCCGACGGCGGATATCGCGTCTGCAGTTGACTGGCACCAGGCGACGAACCGGCCCATCCTGATAGCAAAACCTGCGAGTTGGAGGTGGAAAAATGCGGATTGCGCTCCTCGGGGATGTCATGCTCGGCCGGCTGGTTAACGACGAGCTCAAGGTGGCTGCTCCCGACTATCCCTGGGGCGATACCCTCCCGGTCCTTCGGCAGGCCGACATCAGATTCGCCAATTTGGAATGCGTACTCGCGGACGACGGAACGGCTGCGGCAGGCAAGATGTATCACTTCCGCTCGGATGCCAAGAACGTGGAGAGCCTGCTCTCCGCGGCGATTGACGTGGTCTCACTCGCCAACAACCATGTGCTCGACTACGGAGTCGATGCTCTGTTGGAAATGCTGCCGACACTCGATGAGCACGGGATCCTGAGCGCGGGGGCAGGGATAGACCTGGAATCTGCCCGCCGACCGGCGGTCCGGCGGGTCGGGTCAACTGCGGTCGGCTTTATTGCTTTCACCGACAATGAACCGGGCTGGGAGGCAACCGCCCGAGCTCCCGGAATCTACTATGTCCCTGTGGACACCGGTGACCGCCGGGTGAAGGAATTGCTGGATTTGGTCCGTTGGACGAAAGACCACAACCAGCTACTGGTCGTTTCGGCACACTGGGGCGCCAATTGGGGGTCCAAGGTCCCACCCGCGCATCAGAGTCTGGCGCGGGCATTGATAGACGCAGGGTCCGACGTCGTGTTCGGGCATTCGGCCCACATTTTCCGCGGCGTCGAAATTTACAGGAACCGGCCCATTGTCTACAGCGCCGGCGACTTTGTGGATGATTACGCGGTTGACCCGGATCAACGCAACGATCAGTCGTTCGTCTTCGTCCTGGAGACAGAAGGAAACGTGCCTTGCATGTTGCGCCTGTATCCGACGAACATCGGCCGCCTACAAACCCGGCTGGCGAGCCGGAGCGCCGTGAACATCGCCGAGCGGATGCAACGGCTGAGCAGGCAGTTCGGCACCCGGAGCACGTGGATCGGGGGCGACAGAGTCTTGGAAGTACCGATCGACGTGGCCTCATGACCGTGGAATTGCTGCTGGCACGGGAATCATGCCGGGTTCCCGTCCGTTCTCTCCGTTGATGACCTGCTTTCGTAAGCGGGATCGACACGACAGGAAGTTTGGGGACAGACCATGACGTTGAACGAAACAATTGCCCGTCTCCGGGCCGGACACCTGATGGTCCGCGACGCCCAGGAGTGGGACGAACTATCCACTGACCTGGGACGTGCCTACGACAGCAAAGACGATGAACTCATTGAACAGCTGCAGCCACAGTTCCTCCAGTCATGGAGGACGGTCACAAGATACGTCCTCCGCGACACCTTCGACTCAGCGGGCATCGCAGTCACCGACCCCAGTCATCCATGGGGAATCGCAACGCTCACCGCGAAGGGAACCAGTTGCGAGCCACTCCTCTGCCACGCCGACGAAGCCAGCACCGAAAGGGCAAGCGCCGCCACCAACGGCGGTCTCCAATTGCTCAATTTCGCGGACACCATGACCAATTACACCGACTGCCTGACGCGCCTGTTCGACGAGCTGGACTGAGCAACGTTTCCAACTCGAGGGGCCAAGCAGAGCTAAGCCATTGAATTCGTAGCCTTGGCGCAAGCTCTTGCCTTCCCGCAGCGCGCGCCGAAAAATGGGGCGTGTGGATGTCGATTCCGCGATATCCCCCTCGACGTCAAAGCGGACGCGGTTTCGGCTCGCCGTTCATGCAAGGGAGCGCACCATGGGAATCATCGTCGTCGACCTGTTCAGCACCCTTGACGGGGTCTACCAGGCGCCCGGCGGGCCCGACGAAGATCGCGAGGGCGGTTTCGAGTTCGGCGGCTGGCAGGCACCGTACTTCGACAAGGAGTCCGGCGAGGCAATCGGGGCGGGCATCGATCGCCTCGACGCGCTTCTCCTCGGGCGGAAGACGTACGACATCTTCGCTGGTTTCTGGCCCACCGCACCTGCCGACGACCCGATTGCTGCCCGGTTCAACTCCGTGCCGAAATATGTCGCATCACACACGCTGACCGACCCTGATTGGGCCGGGACGACAGTGCTGACCGATGTCGCAGCCGAGGTCCGGGCGATCCGCGAGCGCCACGACGAGACCCACGTCATCGGCAGCGGCGACCTCCTTCAGACCCTCCTCACCGAGGACCTCGTCGACCGGCTGAATCTTTGGCTGTGCCCGGTGACTTTCGGCACAGGCAAGCGGATCTTCCGGGACGGTACCGTTCCAGCCGCCTTCGCGGTCACCCAGCCGCCTCGGGCCTTCCCGAAGGGCGCAATCTGGCTCGTCTACGAGCGCGCGGGCGATGTGGTCACGGGCGTCGACATCGAGGCGGAGCGTGCGGAGACATGACAGCTGGTGTCGTGAGTGGAATCCCGTGGGTGCTGCACGTTGATCTCGACCAGTTCATCGCGGCGGTCGAGGTGCTCCGACGGCCGGAGCTCGCGGGCAAGCCGATCATTGTCGGGGGTCGGGGGGACCCCACGGAACGGGCTGTGGTGTCGACCGCGTCCTACGAGGCCAGGGCGTTCGGTGTGGGTTCCGGAATGCCCTTACGCATTGCGGCCCGGAAAGTGCCCGACGCCGTGATCCTGCCCGTCGATCAGGAGGCTTACCTCGCGGCGTCTGAAACGGTGATGGCTACCCTGCGCGCGCAGCCCGGCGCCACGGTGCAGGTGCTGGGTTGGGATGAAGCCTTTGTGGGCGTTGAGACGGAGGATCCGGAAGCCTACGCCCGCCAGATGCAGGCGGCTGTCCTCGCGCGAACGCGGCTGCATTGCAGCGTGGGCATCGGCGACACCCTGGTCCGGGCCAAAGTCGCCACCGGGTTCGGCAAGCCGGCGGGCGTCTTCCGCCTCACCGCCGGGAACTGGCTCGATGTCATGGGCAGCCGGCCCACCAAGGACCTGTGGGGCGTCGGAAGCAGGGTGTCGGCCCGGCTGGCCAAACTTGGCATCAACACAGTCGCCGAACTCGCCACCTCCGACCCGCAGGAGCTGGTCCCGGAGTTCGGCCCCAGGATGGGTCCCTGGTACGCGCAGCTTGGACGAGGCGACGGCACCAGCGTTGTGGACGACACCCCGTGGGTTGCCCGCGGGCATAGCCGGGAGACCACCTTCCAGCAGGACCTGACCGATCCGGCCCAGGTGGAGGACGCAGTGAGGGATCTGACGGCGCATGTCCTTGAGGATGTTGTGGCCGAGGGAAGGCCCGTCGTCGGGCTGACCCTGAAGGTCCGCTACGCGCCGTTCTTGACCACGACCCAGGGGAAGAAGATTCCGGAGACCTTCGACCGGAACGAAATCCTCGCGCGGGCCTTGGACCTCGCAGCCGGAATCGAGGCAGGCCGTCCGATCCGGCTCCTGGGCCTGCGGGCCGACATGGCAATGCCCGACGATGCCCGAAAGGGACATACGCCCACGCGCGGCGGCTGGTGACGCCGCCATTCCCTTCCTTACCAGCGTGGAGGGGTGTTCATTTGGCCCCCAATCGCTAGTGTCTAGACCGCGCCCGGCCGTTGCCCTATCGTTGGGGAACCGAGCACAGTCGGCTTGAGTCTCCGCATCGGAGGTACATGGTGGGCATCATCTCGTCTGGATTTCACGGAAGACGGCAGAGCGGCAATCCAGCGTTGCCACCGGGACAATACGAGACCGGCAGCTTTCCGGTCCTTACCGCCGGCCCCGCTCCCCGGATCCCCACTGACGACTGGGAATTCTTCATCACCACTGAGGCAGGGCAGCGTCATGCGTGGTCCTGGGACGCATTCATGGCATTGCCGCAAATGGACATCCATACGGATATCCACTGCGTGACCAGCTGGTCCAAGCTGGGCACCACGTGGCGCGGAGTGTCCCTGGATACTCTGTTTGAGAACGTGGAAACAAGCTGCAGGTTCACCATGGCCCACTCTTACGGCGGATACACGACCAACGTCCCGCTCCCGGACCTTCTTGGCGACCGGGCGTGGGTGGCCTGGGAATTCGACGGCGAGCCGCTTGAACGCGCCCACGGCGGACCTGCCCGGCTCCTCGTGCCGCATTTGTACTTTTGGAAGAGCGCAAAGTGGATCAACGGCATCGAGTTGACGCAGGATGACATTCCTGGTTTCTGGGAATCCAACGGCTACCACCTCCACGGCGACCCGTGGCGGGAAGAGCGCTACTCATGAGGTGCGCCGGATGAGCACGCTATGGCGCGTGGCCGACGTCGTCAGCAGCATGCCCGAAACGGAAACCGCCAGAACCATAGGGCTGCGGGTGAACGGCCTGAACGGCAACCTCGCCGGACAGCACATCGACATCCGCCTCACTGCAGACGACGGTTACACGGCCGTGCGTTCATACTCCGTGGCGAGGGCAGGCGTGGACGAGACCTTGGAGATCACCGTTGACGAATTGGCCAACGGGGAAGTCTCCCCCTATTTGGTCCGGGAACTGGCGGTCGGGGACCAGCTGGAGATCCGAGGGCCGGTGGGTGGCTGGTTCGTCTGGAAACCGACGGACACGAACCCCGTTCAGCTGATTGCCGGAGGATCCGGCATCGTGCCGCTCATGTCGATGATCCGCGCCCACCACGCATCGGAAAATCCGGCACCGTTCCGGCTGCTCTATTCGCTCAAGTCGCCCGAAGCGGGGTTCTATGCGGAAGAACTCCAAACCTTGGGCGAGGAATCCCGCAAGCTGATCATCGACTACGTCTACACACGCAAGGCGCCGGAGGGTTGGCCGACTCCCCCGCAACGGCTCACGGCGGAAACCCTGCTGGCCAACGTGTTGCCGACGGACCCCACCCCGGAGATCTTCATCTGTGGCCAGACTGTCTTTGTGGAAACGGTCGCGGAATGGCTTGTGCAGGCGGGATATCCCGCCGCTTCGATCAAGACCGAGCGCTTCGGTGGAACAGGAGGAACCAGGTGAGTGGCAACAACGGCTCGGATTCTCCAGGCGCTAAGGATCGGGGCCTCGAGGATCAGGACATCGCTGGAATCGCCGGCAATGCGATACCGCATCTGGACGGAAACGCGGTGGCCGGACCCCTGTGGGAACTGTTCCGCTTCGATATTGTCGCCGCGATCGGACGGTGCAAGCACTGCGGCGCGGTCCGCGTCTTCGGGGAGACGATGGTGTACGTCGACGCGCCGGGAATCGTTGTGCGGTGCGCTTCCTGCGAGGGCGTGCTGCTGCGCCTCGTGGAGACGCCCACGCGGTACTGGCTCGATGTCAGCGGACTCAGCTATCTGCAAATCGACCGCGAGGGCTAAAGTAATCCGATCCGCCTGTCCCGGAGCCCGCGTTCCGGACCCGTAAGGATTCCACCCGCGACGGCGGGCGCCGGCGTTGGGATGATGGGGTCATGTCATCGCTCCTGGAACCCCTCGCAGAACCCCGCTTGGCACCCCGCGCACGGATTGGAATCATTGGCGGCACCGGCCTCTACAAGCTTTCCGGGGCCGTGGTGCTCGACACGCTGGACATCCCGACCCCGTTCGGGCCTCCCTCCAGTCCGGTCACGATCGCCCGGCTCGCCGCACCGGACGGCCCCGGCCGCGAGGGCGACGATGGCCCCGGCCGCGACGGCGGCCCGGTGGTCGCATTCCTGAGCCGGCACGGCCGTGGGCACAGCGTTGCCCCCCAACAGATCAACTACCGCGCCAACTTCTGGGCCCTCAAGAGCCTGGGCGTAGAAGCCGTTATCTCCTCCGCGGCCGTTGGCGGACTGGTTTCCAGCCACGGAACCGGCACTTTTGCCGTACCTGATCAGGTCCTGGACAAGACCTGGGGCCGTGCGGACACCTTCTACGACGGCTCGCTGCCCACCGGGGTGCAGCACCTGCCCGCCGCCGAGCCATACAGCGCCCCATTGCGCGCGGCACTCATCGCCGCACTGGAGCGCCAGAGGGAAGACTTCGCCGCGGCGGCCACCGTGGCCGTCATTAACGGTCCGCGCTTCTCCACCAAGGCCGAGTCCGCGGCCCTGGTTCAGTCCGGCGCGCATCTGATCAGCATGACCCAGTACCCGGAACCGATGCTCGCGGCGGAGTTGAACATGCACTTCGCCGCGCTCGCATTCATTACGGATGCCGACACAGGGCACGACGGCTCCGAACCCGTCACGGCGGAACTCGTGTTGAGCCGCCTGGCGGCCGCGCAGCCGCGGATCCTCGCGGTGTTGTCCGACGCCGTGTTGACTGTGTCCGCCCGGCTGGCCGGCGCTGAGCCAGCGGACGACGGCGGGATGTGGCGGATGGCGCTCATCCCGGCTACAGCGGTGTCCACCGTGATGGGCACCGCCGGCCCTGTCCGCCCCGGCACGGGACGGACAGTGCCGTGAGGATATTGGTCACCGGCGGAGCCGGGTTCGTAGGCAGCCACATCGTCGATGCTGCTGTCGTACGTGGCTGGGAGGTCCGGATCCTGGACTCATTGGATCCGGCAGTGCACCCGGATCGACCGCGGGGAATTCCCGGCGTGCCCCTGTTGGTGGGCGACGTCGGAGACCCAGCCGCCGTGGCCGCGGCGCTGGCGGGAGTCGACGTCGTCGTCCACCAGAGCGCCAAAGTCGGCCTCGGCGTGGACTTCTTCGATGCTCCGGACTACATCCGCAACAATGATCTGGCCACGGCCGTGCTCCTTGCAGGCATGGCCGCCACAGGCATCGACAAGCTTGTCCTGGCTTCCTCCATGGTGGTCTACGGCGAGGGCGCCTACACCGACTCAGCAGGCAGGCCGGTGCGCCCGGGTCCGCGCCGGGTGGAGGATCTGGAGCACGGAATCTTCGACCCCCGCGACCCTGCCACCGGCGAGCTGCTGTTGCCGGCCCTGGTCAGCGAAGAGGCGGCCATGGATCCGCGGAACGTCTATGCTGCCTCCAAATTGGCCCAGGAGAACCTGGCTTCCGCGTGGGCGCGCGCAACCGGAGGCACCGCCGTCGCACTCCGGTATCACAACGTGTACGGGCCTCGGATGCCCAAAAACACGCCCTACGCGGGCGTGGCCAGCCTGTTCCGCTCGGCACTGGCCCGCGGGGAGGGCGTGCGGGTGTTCGAGGATGGCGGACAGCGGCGCAGTTTCGTCCATGTCAGGGATGTTGCCGAGGCAAATCTGTTGTCCATTGACGCGTTGGTGGCAGGACGGATTGCGCAGGGCAGCCTGAGGGCATACAACATCGGCGCCTCGGAGGTCCACACCGTTGGACAGATGGCCGCGATCCTGAGTTTCGCCAGCGGGGCGGCTGACCCTGTGGTCACAGGCGAATTCCGGCTAGGCGACGTCCGGCATATCACCGCCAGCTCGGCCCGGGCCCGGGCCGAGCTGGGTTGGATCCCCAAGCACGGTTTTGAGGACGGCATGCACGAGTTCGCCACCGCACCGTTGCGCGGGGATCAACGCTAGAAGGCCGGCCCGGGTTCAGCGGCGGCCCGGGTTCAGGGAGGCCGCAGCAGTCGCCTGTTCGGGCCCGTCGGAGGGCAAACGTCCCGGTTCCGTAAGGATTTTCGCCTGTCGCGCCGGGCCTGTGGATTCTACGGTCAAAGGGTGGAGAAAGAGCAGAGCGGTTCACCCGATGGAATCGGCATGGCCGGCATCCAGGGCGGACCAGTTGACGACGACGGCGGTCCGCCCGCCGCGCTGGTAGACGTGGTATTGCCGTGCCTCAACGAGCGTACGGCGCTTCCCAAAGTGCTCGGGGCCTTGCCACCCGGATACCGCGCGATTGTCGTAGACAACGGGTCAACCGACGGCTCCGGTGCCCTGGCCGTCAGCCTGGGGGCCACCGTCGTCGACGAACCGAAGCGCGGCTTTGGCGCGGCGGCGCATGCCGGACTGCTGGCGGCCACGGCGGAGTTTGTGGCCTTTTGCGATTGCGATGGTTCGCTGGACCCCGCCCAACTTGCCCCGATGCTGGAGCTCGTCCGCACCGGTCGTGCCGATCTGGTGTTGGGTGCCCGGCGTCCTGCCGGCGGTGCCTGGCCGATCCACGCCCGCTTGGCCAACATAGCCTTGAGCCGGCGGTTGCGCCGGCTAACGGGGATCCCTGTCACGGATCTTGGCCCCCTCCGCCTTGCCCGGCGCAGCGCTCTCCTGGGACTGGACCTCAGGGACCGGCGCAGCGGCTACCCGCTGGAGATGTTCCTCAAGGCCCACCGCGGCGGCTGGCGTGTAGTCGAGATCCCGGTCGACTATGCGCCCCGCTTGGGGAAGTCCAAGGTCACGGGGACACTCCGCGGAACCGTCACGGCCCTCAAAGACATGGCGACGCAACTGGCCGCCGCTTCGCTGCAGACTCCGGGGTCGAAGAGCCGAAGACGAGCCGATCGACCACAGGCCGATGCCCAGGGAGCGACGCCGTGAACGTCACCATCGCCGTCATTGCCAAAGAATGCATCCCCGGCAGGGTCAAGACGCGGCTCACTCCCCCGCTCACCCCGGAGCAGGCCGCAGCCTTGGCCCAGACCAGCCTGAGCCAGACACTGGAAACAGTGCGATCCGTTCCCGCAGCCAGGCGATTGCTGGTGTTTGACGGCACGCCGCAGCACGGGGACGCTGCGGGTTTTGAAGTATTCACCCAGGGCACCGGCGGCCTGAACGAACGGCTGGCGGCCATCTGTTCACTCGCGGCCGGACCGCTGCTGATCCTGGGCATGGACACGCCGCAGTTACGCCGGGACCAGTTGGCCCCGCTGCTGGCGGACTGGGCAACCCCCGCTCCGGTAGCGCGTCGCCGCGCGTGGCTCGGCCCGGCGTCGGACGGCGGTTTCTGGGCGTTGGGCCTGTACCGGCCCGACGGCGGTCTGCTCCGCGGCGTGGAAATGTCCACCCCGCAGACCGGGGCGCACCAATTGGCTCGGTTGGCCGGCGCCGGCCTGGACGTGGGACTGTTGCCCGTCTTGACGGATGTGGACTACTTCGCCGACGCCCTGGCTGCCGCGCAACACTGCAGCGGAACCCCCTTTGCGCGCGCAGTCGAGAGCTTGGCCACGGGGCTGCCGGCGGCGGGTATGCCGGTTGAAGTGCCGTCCGCGGTCGCGCCCTCCCGAAGGACTGACCCGCGATGAGCATCCAGGCAGCCCCCGGAGGTACCGACGCCCGCGACGCCGACGCTTTTGCAGCGGACACCGGCCCGCTTGCCCTATTCGGACAAGCTGTATTTGGACAGGCTCAATTTGGACAGGGCGGCCACGAACCGTATGCCCGTAGCCTGCCCCTCGGCCTGGGGCGCCTGACGCTGCGTCCGGAATCTGCCTGGCGCGGAACCATCGGGCCGGTCCACTTCAACATGCTCGACTGGTCCGCCTCAGCCACGGCAAGCGAACGCGAACTGCTCCGTACCCTCCGTGGGCCCGTTCTCGATGTGGGCTGCGGCCCAGGCCGGATGCTGGAGGCCGCCCGGGAACTGGGGCTGGCCTCCCTGGGTGTCGATTCGAGCCCGGCCGCGGTGCGGCTGGCAACCGACCGCGGGGGAGCGGCCATCCTTGGCTCCATCTTTGACCCCGTCCCGCACGAGCGAGGTTGGGGTTCTGCCCTGTTGCTGGATGGCAACATCGGCATCGGTGGAAACATCCGCATGCTATTGGACCGCGTTGCCTCACTACTGGCGCCGGGCGGGCAGGTGCTGGCAGAGGCCGAAGCCCCGGATTCCCTTGACGTGGCCTATCTGGCGGTGCTGGAGGATTCCGACGGACGCGCCAGCGCCGCCTTTCCCTGGGCCCGCGCCGGCGCGAAAGCGCTCGCCTTCCACGCGGCCCGGGCGGGGCTGGATACCGCTGGTACCCGGACGGTTCAGGACCGGGTCTTTCTGACCTTGGAACGGCGGCCGTAGAGTCCGGCGGCGGCCACAACCGCAGCCGCGGCGACCACCAGGACCACCCAGAAAACGCCCAAGGCCAGCGCATAGTCCCCCTGCAGGACGGTGCCGTTGGCGCCGCTGCCCGGCCCCCTTGGCTGAAGCACCTGCTGGGCACGGATCAGTGGGGCTCCGAGCAAGGTCACCACCGCCCCCACCAGCAGGGCGCCGCGCACTATCCCCTGTTGGACAGGGCTCAGGCCATACGTCAGCCGCGACAATCCGCCGCCGGCCAACGTTGTCAACGGAACCAGCACGCCGTCGTGCACCAACAACGCCACGGCAAGCCAGGCCGCCACACCGATCAGCTGGGCAGGCGGCACATTGGCCAGGAAGCCGAAGATCGCATAACCGAGGGCCACCAGGCCCAGGGCGCCCAAGGCCGCCCTCACCCACCAGACGGTCCTGTGTCCCGCCGGCGCCGACGAACGCACCAAGGGAAGTCGCATCAGATCACCTCCACTTTATGCACCCATTTCGTCTGCAGCACTCCCGGCCGGCCGGGTGCGATGATCCGTGCCGGATAGCCGTGGTCGAGGTCCAGGGGTTCACCGTTGAGCTCGAGCGCCAGCAATGTCTGCTCGTCCTGGCTATATGCGGCGGGCATGAAGGAGCGCCCGTAGACGCCGCCCTTCTCCATGCTGGAAATCTGCAACTCGGCATCCGCCGGGGCGCCCACCGTTGCCATGAGGTCCCGGATCCGGACACCACGCCATTGGGCCCCTTGGCTCCAGCCCTCCACGCAGGCGATGGGCAATCCGTAGCTGTACTGCGGCAAGGCCGCCAGTTGTGCCAGAGTGAACGTCTTCTGCACCGATCCCGAGGACACGGTCAGCACCCAGTCGGGGGCCAGCGCAGCCTCCGCCACACCGGCTTGGGCCGCGGTCCTGTTGATGGGTACTCCCTGCGGGCCGGTATCCATTCGGCGCGGTGCGAAGAGGTTCAGGCCCGACAGCCAGGCAAAAGACTGGCCCGCCGTCGTTAAAACGACGACGCCGGTGCCGGCGGTGATTGCCGCCAGGAACCCCCTGCGGCTCCAACCGTGACCGGTTCCGGGCTTCACCGCAGCCGGAACCGTTTTGCCGGCCGGCACTTCCCCTTCAGTGTCCGAAGCGATAGCAGCCGCGTCCGATCGACGGCTCCAATGGGCCAGGATGAGGGGCATCTTGACAGCGATGTGAAGCGCCAAAGAGCCGATGATGACCCAGGCCAGCCAATAGTGGACATCCCTGAAGGAAAACGGCCAGGGGTACCACTGGAAAGTGTTGAGCAAACCGATGGTGACTTCCACCAGCGAAGCGGCCACAAAGAGCGCAATCGAGGCCCGTTCGAGTGCGTGCACCACTGATTTTAGCGGCGGCCAGCGCAGGAGTTCGGGGAACACGGACCATAGCTTGGCCGCCAGGAGCGGGATGGAAGCTATCCCGGTGGTGATGTGGATGCCCTGCGTAGCCACGTAAAGCCACACGGGACGGGTAAGGAAAAGCATCCAGGTTGGCGGATCCTGCAGAAGGTGGCTGAACAGCCCGGTCAAGAAGCACACAGTGAAGGCGAGGCCGAGCCAACGGCCCAGCACCACCGTCAGCCGCCTGCTGCGCAAGGGCGAGGAGAACCGTCCGCTCACCGCTTCCATCCGCTGTTGGAGGAAAGTGGTCAATCTGTTCATACCCTGATCAGACCACCTAGACCCGCCCGTCGTCCCGGTCCAGACCTTACGAAAGGCAAACGGTCCTTTGGATTCATGGCCCACCGGCCTGCAAGTAATGCAGGATCAAAGGGTGAGCGAATCAACACCCCGGCGCGCGTCCGGAAGCGACGCGTCCGGGCCGGTCGGAAGCCGCTCGCCGGAAAAGCGGCCGTCGCACGCCGGCACTTCGGCTGCGGTGGTGGCGCTGGCCCTGGTGGCTTTGCTCGCCGTCGTCGTCTGGTGGACGGTTACTACCGATCCGTCCGCGGAGTGGGTGTCCCCCCTTGGCACGCTGGCGGCCTGGACCGTCTTCGTCCCGGCGGCACTGGTGGCGCGCCGGATCCCGGCGCGCTTTGCGGCCGCCGTCGTGCTCTTGGGCGCCCTTCTGGTGGGAGCCGCGGCTATCGCCGCACCGCCGGCCACGAGCAACGACTCCGCGCGCTATGCGTGGGACGGCATCGTCCAGAAAGCCGGAATCTCCCCTTATGCCCACGTTCCGGCGGACGAGGCGTTGCGGCCGCTGCGTCCGGCCTGGCTGTTCCAGGACGCCGGACCGGACGGAACATGCCATAGCAATCCCTTCCCCACGGGTACCGAGACCACCACCAATATTCCTGGCGGCAGCACCCTGTGCACGGCCATCAACAGGCCTGCCGTGCCCACCGTCTATCCGGCGGTGGCGGAGTTGTATTTTCTGGCAGTGCGGCTCATCCCTGGTTCCGAGGTGGGGTTCATCGCCTTCCAGCTGGCTGGGCTGCTGCTCAGCCTCGCCATCACGGTGACGCTGCTGGCGTTCCTGCGCCGCACCGGAAGGCCCGCACACCAAGCCGTGTGGTGGGCATGGTCTCCGCTGGTGGCCTTTGAAGCCATCAACGGTGCGCACGTGGATGCGTTGGGCGCCGCTCTGGCCTTGGCGGCAGCGCTGCTTCTGGTGGGCGGGCGCACGCTGGGTTCCGGAGTGGCCTTTGGCGCGGCGGTGGCCACCAAGCTCATTCCAGCCATCAGCGCCCCGGCGCTGCTCTACCGTCGGCCGGTCCGCTTCGTCGCCGCGGCCATTGCCACATTTGCCGTGGCGTACGTACCGTATGTCCTCGCCAGCGGTTGGGCAGTACTGGGCTATCTGCCCGAATACCTTCGCTCAGAGGGGTACGACGGGCAGGACAGCCCCCGCTTCACCCTGTTGAAGCTGGTGCTCCCGGCCAGTTGGGCTGGGCCGGCCGCACTGGTGCTGCTGCTCGGCCTGGCCTTTTACGTGTGGCGGACCAGCGATGTCGCCCGGCCTTGGGACGGGCAGGTCTTGATGGTCGGAGGAATGCTGCTGATCGTCTCGCCCAGCTACCCCTGGTACGCACTGCTGCTTCTGCCCTTCGTCGTGCTGAGCCGTCGCTACGAGTTCACTGCGATCGCTCCCGTGCTTGCCCTGATGTATTTCACCGGGGCCGAACCCTACGGCCAGTTGGCGGCGCGATGGGGACTGGGCGCCGTCGTCGTGATCCTGGCGGTTGCCACGGTAGTGAGGCGACGGCGGCAGCAGGCAATCGGGTAGTCGGGCGTCGATGCTGCGCTCGAAGACCGCCGAACCCGGAAACAGCCACCCGCTGCGAGCGCCCATCCAGGCGGCTACGTTCCCGGGTAATATGCCCGTGCGCTTCCAGCCTCGAAAGTGTCTGTCCCATGGTCTGCGTCTGCACCCGGACTTTGGCTGAAAGCCGGGCCTGCACCATGGACCCTTCCGCATCGAGAACTTCCAGCGCAATGACCCCCGCATGGGTCAGGCGCAGGACGGCAAGCTCTTCATTCCAGGTATGCTCGACCAGTCGCGCTGCAGTCGAGAGCAACCGTGGAGTTGTCCAGTCGTTTAAGTCCGGCATACTCCCACCATAGTAAGCCTGCTTCATATCTGCAGCTTGTCTGTGTGGAATGGGTGGACCCGAGGCACAGTTGGTGTGGCCGTCCGCCCCGTCTTCGAACCAAGATCCGCTGCTGGAATTCAAGGAAACCAGCTGGCAGATTATGCTCGGCATATGTCACCGGATCGCTTTCTTACTGAGCTGGCCAGCAGCCTGGACCGCCTAGGCGTCTTGGCACGCCAGCCCGAGGACCTTCTGACTCGTCCGGTGCCGGCCTGTCCTGACTGGACGCTCAAGGATCTCTTCGGGCACCTGGGGTCAATCGAACGTTGGGCAGGCGAAATAGTCCTTTCGGGGAAGTTCGTCGAGGAATCGGCACCACCGGCTACCGGAGCCGTAACGTGGTTCCTCGAAGGCACGGACGCCTTTCTCGGGACAATGGCGGCGCTAGATCCCGAAAAACCGTGCTGGAACTTTGGCCCACCCCCGCGCAAAGCCGGGTTCTGGCGTCGGCGCCAGGCACATGAACACGCCGTCCACCTCATCGACGCGTACCAAGCATCAGGGTTGGCGGTCCCCTCTTTCGCAGAAGATTTCATGCTCGACGGAATCGACGAAATCCTGACAGTGTTCACGCCGCGACAACTTCGGCTGGGACGGATGCCCCAACCGGAAGGGGCAGTGACCTTCCAGGTACCCGGGGACCGCAGCTGGAAGGTCGGCCAAGGGTCCGCCGAGGCCTCGATTACCGCCCCGCTACACGGGATGTACCTGGGTCTCTGGGGCCGGTCAAGTCTCGTGGAAACGGCGATCATCAAAGGCGACAAAGACCTCGCGGTCCGCGTTCTGCAAGGCCCCCTCACCCCCTGACCGCGAGGTTCCGGCATATGCGCGTCGTGGACCCGCCCGTCGTCGTTGCTCCCGTCCGTCACCCCTGCGGCTACGAACCCGTCTTAGAGAGCAGGAGCGAAGGCGACCATGAATGTTCAGCAGAAAAGCGCCCCCGCGTTGCGGCGGCAAGTCCTTCCCACGGAGCTGGGTCCCTGCATTGTGCGTATCCAGGAGGGTAGCCGGGGACCGAGTGGCGCGTCCGGCACCCCGGAGGTCTACATCCACGGCGCAGCGGGATCCTGGACCACTTTCCAGGCACTGCTTTCCGGGGCACCTGCCCAAGACCGGGTCCTGATTGACCTGCCGGGCTGGGGCGAATCCACAAAGGGTGCCCGGCTCGAAGAGTTCAGCATCGAGGCGATGGGACTCGCCGTCGCCGGGGTGCTGAACGCGCTCGGCTACCGGCGGTGGAACCTGGTGGGCCACTCCATGGGCGGCTTCCTGGCCTTGCACATGGCCGCGGCTTGGCCGGAACAGACCGCCAGCATAGCCGCCATTTCAGCCACCACCTTCGGCGTGTCCGAGGCATCCCGGACGCCGTTGCGCGGTCTTCGCGGATTCGCGGCGTTCACCGGCATGCTGCTGGCCATGCGCTCCATGGCGGTCCTCGGTCCGGCAGGAACCGCCCTGGTACGCACGATCGCCGCCACACCCCTCATGCGAACGTTGATGTCCCCGTTCTTCGCAGATCCGGCAGCCGTTCCACCGGCGGTATTCCGCGAGCTCGGCGACGATGCCCGGCCGGCCAGCTTCTCCGCTGCCGCCAAAGCAACCGCCCACTACGATTTCGGCCGGTGGCGCGGTATCCTCTGCCCCGTGCTGGCGATCCGCGGCGACAGCGATGTGTTCACGCCCGAGTCTGATCTGGCCCGGTTGGCAGTTATGGTCCCCCACACCCGGCTGGCGACAATTCCGCGCTGCGGCCACTTTGCCCACATCGAGCAGCCCGATCAAGTGCTACGGCTGCTCGACGAACTGTGGTCCCGGTGAAGCGGTGCCCTACTTCAAAAGGTGCACGATCGTCGTTTCCGTGTCGGCCGGATCGGGTGTCGGATCTCTGTAGATCTCCCAGGAGTGCCCGGCAGACTCCCTGTGATTCGCCGCCATCCACTCCTCGATCGCGGTGTATGCCTCGTGCATGCGGTGGTATGGCCCAAGATGGACTGCTACGGCAGCCTGGCCCGCGGGCGTTTCAGTCGCGTATACCTCGCCCGCCGTTTCAAAGGTGCGCGTGACTTCGACGCCGAAGTCGCACAGAAGGGGCGCGTCGGGCTTGTTCGGGTGGTGGTAGACGAAGATGTTGTGGCCGCCCGTCCACAGACCCGGCTGACTGCGGATGAAGTCCCAGACCTTGCTCACGGCAGGCCCCCATGCCGAGCCAACTTCGTCCGGCGCGATCTCGCGCCGGACGGCGGCCAGCTTGCGCGGGCGAACGGTCTGTACGTTGACAGAGACCGTCATGCCGGGATCGTTCCGGATCTTCAGCTAGTACTTGTCCGCGGAGTCGACGGATTCCCCCATGGTGACTTCAGGGGCCACCTTGGGATCGCCGCCGACCGAGCCGATGAACGCCTGGATCTCGGGATCACCGAAAAATTTCTGGAATGCCTCTGTCGATTCCCATTCATCGACCACGAGGACAAACCCGTCCCCGACCGCGAACTGATGGTGGATTGCGCCCGCCGCCCGGCCTCGCTCGCCCCACTGGCGGTATTCGTCCGCGCGCTCCGCGAGCGACTTGGTGAAAACGCTCGTGTCACCGGAAACCTTGGTTGCAATGATGACGGACATGATTTGACCTCCTATGGCCTGAACTCAGCTCGTGGCAGCCGGCCACACGACGATGCGCCTGAACGGTCCGACACGTGAAGACCATACTCACTCCGCCCGGCAACCGCCCGAGTGGCCACTACTTGTCTTTCGACGCGACCTGTCCAGGGGTTCGCTGATTGCTGAACCCGGATAGGATCTCGGGGTACCCAGCTTCCCGAACAGTCCTGAAAGAACCGCACCGCATGCCGCACCTTGACCCCGCCCTCCCGCTCCACACCTTGCCGCAGATGCTCTTGGACGTTGCCGCCGTCGAGCGCAATATCGGCATCAAAGAGGCCTGGACACGGGAGCGCGGCATGGTGCTGGCCCCGCACATCAAGACCACCATGACAGGCGAGATCGTCCGCCGGCAGTTGCCAGGCTCCTGGGGCGTGACCGTGGCGACCACCGCGCAGGCCGCCCACGCCATCGAGTGGGGTGCCACCCGGATCCTCATCGCGAACGAGATGCTGTTCCGCGGACACCTCGAGCAGCTGCGTGCCTGGCTGGCGGCCGCACCGGAACTGGAGATCTACTGCCTGGCCGATTCAGCGACGGGCGTCCGGGCCATGGCCGAGGTATTCGAAGACTCGCCCCGGCCGCTGAACGTGCTGATCGACGTCGGAACCCCCGGCGGCCGCACCGGGATCCGCAGCGAGGCCGAGGCCGGGCCCCTGGCCGAGCAGATCCGTGCCACCGGCGGCCTGCTGCTGGCCGGCGTCAGTGCCTACGAGGGTGTGGCACCGAACACCCGCACGGATGAAAACCTGGCCGGGATCGACTCACACTGCCGCATGGCCCGCGACATTTACGATGAACTGCACCCCGCCTTCGAGGTGGAGCTGCCGGTCTTCAGCAACGGCGGCTCCGCGTTCCAGGACCGCGCGGCCGCGTTCCTGCCGCACAACGCCTCCGTGAACGTGCTCCGTTCAGGCTGCTACGTCGTGCACGATCACGGCACCTACCAGCGGGTATCCCCGGTCCCCGGCCTCACCGCCGCAGCCGTGGTGCGGGCACTGGTCATCTCCGCCCCGGAAGCCGGGCGCGTGGTCCTGAACGCGGGCAAACGCGAGCTGGCGTACGACGCCGGCCTGCCGGTGATCGTCTCCCGGTACCGTAACGGGGCCCTCCTGCCTGCCGGTGCAGGCGCCACACTGACCCGCCTCTTCGACCACCACGCCATCGTGGACGACGCCGAGGGCCTGCAGGTCGGCGACATCGTGGACCTGGGCATCTCCCACCCCTGCTCGCTGTTCGACCGCTGGCGCGAGGTCGTCGCAGTCAGCGATGACGCCGTCGAGACCTGGCGGCCAAGCTTCTAACCCGTGCTCCAAGCGGATGGCTTCTGCCACCTCACGTACGATGGTGGGATGGCCAACGATCAAGCCGAGGAGCGTGGGCGGTCATACCGGAAAGCCCCCGAACGACGAGCCCAGATTCTCTTACGCGCTATCGAACTGTTCGCCGAACAAGGAGTTGGCTCTTCGTTGCGCGCGATTGGAGCTGCGATCGGCGTTTCGCACGCCGCGCTGCGATACTACTTTGCGTCGCGCGATGAGCTCCTGGTCGCGGTCTACCGAGAACACGAAGGCATGGTTCATGAGCCGTCCGATGCGGCCGACGTCTCGGCCGTGTCCGTGATGGAAAAGAGTGCCGAACGTAACCGCGCAATTCCTGGCCTGGTTGAGCTGTACGCGACGCTGACCACTGACGCGCTACAGGAGCACCATCACCCGATCACGCGGGACTTCATCCAGGAGCGTTTCCGCCGCGTTCGGGCCGATCTAGCCGAAAGGGTCAGGGCCGGTCAGCGATCCGGATCCATCGCGGCGGACATCGATGCCGACGATGCTGCAGCGCTGGTTGCCGCCGCTTCCGATGGTTTGCAACTGCAATGGCTGCTCAGCCCGGACGACGTGGACGTGCACCGTTCGTTGGCAATCCTGGAACGGCTGTTGCCGCCTGCTGGGCCAGCCCTGATGCGTTAGCTCGCGGCAAACGGGCCTCGATGCGCCCGATCTGCACCCCCCATGTCCAAGCATTCCCATGCCCGTTCGGGGTTTCCCTGTGCGCCCGCGTCCTATATTCTTACACTGGAAGAATTCGGGTTGATCGATCGACGGACCCGCGCACCCGGCCGCTTAGAAAGCACTGTGATCCCCGAATGACCGCACCGAAGGCTGTCGAAGACTCCGACCCTGTCCTTACTGGCTCGGCGGCGGAGCGGATGACTCCGCTCCGGCTCGTCCTCGAAACTCCCCTTTACCGGGGGGCAACAGTTGCGATGTTCCTGTCAGGCCTCGGGTTCTCTGCGGCGGCACCCCAGATCGCTTCGTTCCTCGTCCATGAGCTCCACGCATCACTCACTGTTGCCGGGCTCTACTACCTGACTAGCCTCACGGCACCGATAGCGGGATACCTGGTTGGCGCGCGCTCTGACCGGACGGGCCGTCGCCTAGGCCTGTTTCGCGTGTGCGCCGTCGCCGGTTTCCTGGGCTGGACAGGAATCGCGTTCTCGACCCAGCTGTGGATGCCGTTCGTCGTAAGTGCCATTGTCCTCGGATTTGCAGGCGCCGCACGTCGCAGGTGTTCGCCGCCCTTCACGACGAGATCAGTGCGCGCCCAAAGGCGGGCAATGATGGCGTGGTCGCCATAGTACGTATGGCGTTGACCGGCGGCTGGGTGATCGGGCCGGCAGCGGGGTCATTCCTGGCCGCAAATGCCGGCCCTCGCGTGATGCTTTTCGCGACCGCTTTATGCACTCTCGCCCAAATTGTGCCGCTCCTGACATCGAGGGGATCGGCACCTCGCGGCACTCGCGTCGACATCGGGGCGGAGAGCCTACCTGTACGTGCCGCAAAGCCCCGGCTCCGGCAGATGACCCCCTTGCTCATGTTCACTGCGCTCTACATGTGCGTGTACGCCGGCGAATCGATCAAGTACGCCTACCTTCCGATCTACATGAACGAACAGCTCCGACTGACTCCTGCGCTCGGCGGGGCGATTATCGGCGTCCAGCCACTCGTGGAACTCGCACTAATGCCGTTGGCTGTCTTTGTTGCCAGGAGAACAGGGATGATGCGGCTGATGATCCTGGCAGCAGGATTCGGCGTCGCGGCGAACATCTGCTTCGCCACCACGGGCACCGCCCTCGGACTGTTCGCCGGCCAGATCCTCATGGGCGGGGTTTGGGGAGTGTTCGCGGCATTGGGCATCGTCGTCGCGCAGCGGCTGCTGCCCACAGCGGTAGCCACAGCTTCGGCGATCTTCATGAGCTCCGCCGCCGTAAGCTCGGCGATGGGCGGGCTCGCCGGTGGGCTCGGAGTCGCCACCATCGGGCTCCCGCTCGTGTTCCTCGTGCCGGCGTTGTTTGCCGTCATCGCTGCCGTCGGTCTGGCGCGGATGTCCAGTTTCACCGCACACGGTCCCTAACTATCGGGTGATGAATTCAATCAGTTGCCTCTCGCCCGTTCTACCTGCTTCCAGGATCGAGAGGCTGACAGACAATGCGTTTGCGGCGTCCACGCCGTCGACAACTGGCTGTGCCCCCTCGCGTACTGCTGATCGGAAGCGTTCGAGCGTGATGTCGTACGTATGGCGACGCTCGGTAACTGGAATCTCTCTCGTGCCGGAGTGATCCGTGAGTACGATCGAGCCTTTCGGCTCGGGAGTCATGACGTCATGTCCAAGGACGCTGCCTTGGTCACCGTTGATCTGGATGAAGGACGGCGTGAAGGGCATGGTGAATGAATCTTGGAAGTCGACCAAAGTGTCAGCGTGGTATCGGATGGACGCGCTGGAAGCGTCATCCACACCCGAAGACCAATCACTTTGCGACAGGGTTGAAGCAACGACATCGAGCGGGCGAGTGCCTAGTAGCGGATTGACGACTGACGCATTGTGACAAGACAAATCCATGACGACGCCGGCGCCCGGAGACTTTTCAAGCCGCCACCCGCGAAGGCGTTCGGGGAGGAGGGTCGAATGCCGGACATTAACGCTCAACGGTCGCCCAATGCCGCCTGAGAGGACCAGCGCACGAATAGTTTGATGGGTTCCGGCAGCTGGGAGATGGTGATTGACGGCCAGCACCACGTTGTGGACGCGACAGGCCTCCACCATGGCTTGTGCCTCTTCGAGGGTCGTTGCGACGGGTTTCTCACAAAGGACATGCTTTCCTGCGCTGGCCGCGGCGATTGTTTGCCGGTAGTGATGCTGGTTTCTGCTGGAAATGTAGACGGCATCGATGGAAGCATCCGCCAGGAGCGCGTCAAGGCTCTCATGATGCCTTCCGATGCGGTTGCGTTCCGCGTATGCCTTGGCATGGTTGGTGTCGCCGCTGACGACGCTGGCCACCACATCGCCGACACGGCGAATTGCAGGGATCATTCGAGTGGCAGCTATGTCACTGGCACCCACAAGCCCCCAGATCAGTCGTTTGGTCATTATCCTGCCTGCTTATCGTGCCCAAGGGCCGGGATTGCCGGTCTCGGCCGCCCGGCTGGCCCAACTGACTCGCATTTGTTGTCGTTATGAGGGCTCATAACGACAACTACTGCGAGCTAGTTGGGTGGCGGGGACTTAGTTGGAGGGGAAGTTGTAGGAGGCGCCGGAGGCGTGGGTGGGTTCGGGCCAGCGGGAGGTGACGACCTTGCCGCGGGTGTAGAAGGAGACGCCTTCGGGGCCGTAGATGTGCTTGTCGCCGAAGAGCGAGGCCTTCCAGCCGCCGAAGGAGTGGTAGGCCACGGGGACCGGAAGGGGCACGTTGATCCCTACCATGCCCACGGTGACGGAGCGCTGGAACTTGCGGGCGTTCGCGCCGGAGGAGGTGAAGATGGCGGTGCCGTTGCCGTAGGGGTTGGCGTTGATGAGCTTGATGCCTTCGTCCAGGTCCTCGACGCGGACGACGACGAGGACGGGTCCGAAGATTTCCTCGGTGTAGGCGCTCATGCCGGTCTTGACGTGGTCGATCACGGTGGGGCCGACCCAGAAGCCGTCTTCGTGGCCGGGGACCACGAGGTCGCGGCCGTCCACGACCATCGCCGCTCCGGCGGCTTCGGCTTCGGTGACGATCCGCACGATGCGTTCCTTGGAGGCCGGGGTGATGACCGGTCCCATTTCGGCGTCGGGCTCGGTGCCGTTCTTGACCTTCACGGCCAGGGCGCGTTCCTCGACCTTCTTGACCAGCAGCTCGGCGGCATCGCCGACGGCGACCGCGACGGAGATGGCCATGCAGCGTTCGCCGGCGGAACCGAACGCGGCCGCGGCCAGGTGGTCGGCGGCGTTGTCCAGGTCGGCGTCGGGCATGATGATCGCGTGGTTCTTCGCCCCGCCCAGGGCCTGGACCCGCTTGCCGTGCGCCGTGGCGGTTTCGTGGACGTACCGTGCGATCGGGGTGGAGCCGACGAAGGAGATGCCGTCCACGTCCGGGTGGGTCAGGAGCCCGTCGACGGTTTCCTTGTCCCCGTGCAGGACCTGGAACACGCCGTCGGGCAGGCCGGCCTGCTTCCACAGCCTGGCCAGCAGTATCGAGGCGGAAGGGGCGCGTTCGGAGGGCTTGAGGATGAACGCGTTGCCGGTGGCGATCGCCATCGGCGCCATCCACAGCGGCACCATGACGGGGAAGTTGAACGGGGTGATGCCGGCGACGACGCCGAGCGGCTCGCGGAAGGAGAACACGTCGATGCCGGTGGAGACCTGGTCCGAGTAGTCGCCCTTGAGCAGGGTCGGGATGCCGCAGGCGAATTCGATGACCTCCAGGCCGCGGCCGATCTCGCCCTTGGCGTCGGAAATGACCTTGCCGTGCTCGGCGGTGACCAGGGCCGCGAGTTCGTCCACGTGCGCGGCGACCAGTTCGCGGAACTTGAACAACACGGCGGTGCGCCTGGCCAGGGAGAAATCGCCCCACTTTTCCGCCGCGGCCTTCGCCGCGGCAACCGTGGCGTCCAGATCGGCCCGGTTCGCGAGCCGCAGCTCCGCGGTCACGGCGCCCGTGGCCGGGTTGTAGACCGGCTGGCTGCGGTCGCCGGAGCCGGCGGTTTCAACACCGTTGATGAAATGCTTGATGGTGGTCATGGTGGATCCTTTTCAGAGTCTTCAGGTGAGGAGGGGCCGTACCGGGTTAGCGCCGGCAGGCAGTCGTTCGTTGGTCCGGTCTTTTCGGAGGAAGTTACGCGTAGATTTCCTTGTAGATGGCTTGGATCTGCTCAGCGTCCGGAACGAGAGGATTGTTGCCCGGGGAACCGGAGGCGAGCGCCTGCTCGGCCATTAGCGGTATCTTTTCCTCCCAGGCTGCGCGGTCGATGCCGAAGGCTTTGGGTGTTGGGACCTCAAGGTCGCGGTTGAGGGCGTGCAATTCGGCCACCAGAGACTCGGCGGCATATTGGTCCGAACTGCTTGAACTCACAATTCCAAGCGCTCTGGCGCAGTCTGCGTATCTTGGCGCGGCAGCAGAGACCGAGAATTCCGTGACAGACGGAAACAACATTGCATTGGCCAGACCGTGGGCCACGTGGAAGTGGGCACCGATCGGCCGACTCATTCCATGAACAAGGGCCACGCTGGAGTTGGAAAAGGCGATTCCTGCCTGTGTGGAAGCCAGCATCATGGCTTCCCTGGCTTTCGCGTTCGATCCGTCAGCGTAGACCCGCCGCAGGTTTGGGCCGATAGCCCGAATGGCAGACAATGCGAAGGCCTCGGAAAAGGAGTTGGCTTTCCGGCTGACGTAGGCTTCTATCGCGTGGGTCAAGGCGTCGATCCCGGTATCTGCGGTCAGCCGCGGCGGCATTGAGAGAGTGAGCTCATAGTCAATAACTGCCGCCACTGGAAGGAACGAGATCCCTGCGCAGAGCATCTTCTCGCGGGTCTCAGAGTCGCTGATGATCGAGAACTGAGTCGCTTCCGAGCCACTGCCCGCGGTTGTGGGAATCGCAACGACTCGAACAGAAGGTCCGTTGTTGTTCCGGGGCGCCTTGAAATCCCGCATCTGGCCGCCTTGGTGGCTGAGCAGACCCAGGGCCTTGGCGGTGTCAATCGCGCTTCCACCACCAAGACCGATGATGATGTCAGCCTCGTGGTCCTGCACAGCTGCGACGCCCTCAGTCAGGGAAGCAGTCGTAGGGTCGGGGACAACGCCTGAGAAGACCGCAGCCTCAAAACCGCTCCGCTGGATCGAGTTCATGATGGAATCAACGCTGCCTGTAGTCAGCATGAACGAATCCGTAACGATGAGCGGACGGGTTGCGCCCAGTTCCTCAAGCAGGGGACCGACCTGATTTACGGCACCTCTTCCGACCTTCATGACTCGGGGAAGAGCGATGTTTGCGACCATGGAACACCTTTGTTTTCCGACCGCCCGAGCATCTGCGCATCCGAGGCGGTTCCGTGTAAATATCCGGTTCAAGTCTCAATGCATTCCGAGTCCGAATCAATGAGCAAACATGCCCTTCGATGTGCATATTTGCACGATAGGCTGGGAGGGTGATTTCCGCGGATGATCTACGTTTCTTTCTTGAGGTTGCACGGACCGGGAAGCTGGTAGCCGCCGCTCGAGGCCTCGGGGTGGATCACACCACCGTCGGACGGCGGATTTCCCACCTTGAGCGAGCCACGGCTTCCCGGCTCTTCGTACGATCGACCGGTGGCTGGACGCTCACAGAGGCCGGTCAGCGGCTAGCTATTCACGCCGAGGCTGTGGAATCGTCGCTCTTGGCGGCGGCAGAAGAGCTGGGATCCGAGCCAGGCCGCTTGTCGGGAACCGTCCGTATCGCGACCCCGGATGGATTCGGAGCCTTCGTGCTAAGTCCCGGGCTTGGAGGCTTGCGAAGAAAACATCCGGATCTTGCCATCGAGATCGTGACGGCGACCCGTTTGAACCTGCTTGCCACGAAAGAGTTCGACGTTGGGATTTCATTGGCCGAGCCCACCATTCGCGGTGTCTCGGCCACGGCGCTGGCAGCCTACCCGCTGGGCCTCTATGCCGCCCCGCAGTACTTGGAAACCAACGCAACCATTGCAGCCGTGGATGACTTGCAAGACCATTCGGTCATCGGCTACGTGGATTCACTTCTGGACATTCCTGACTTGCGCTTCCTGGACACGGCTCTGCCCGGAGTCCGCCCCGCTATACAAACGAACAACATCACGGGGCAGTGGATGGCCACGGTTGCGGGCCTTGGAGTGGCAGTTCTTCCGTTGTTCATTGGCGAGTCCGATCGGCGCCTCGTGCGGATTCTTGCCGACACGGTTCACCTCCGCAGGAAGTACTGGCTCGCGGTTCCGCGCGAACTTCAGCGTCTGGCGCGAACAAAAGCCGTCCAGAACGCGCTCTTCGACCTCGCAGCCTCCCACCCCTACCTGGAGCCGATACGGTAGTCCGGCGAATGCAGCTGGGATGGAGGTCGTGCACAGGCAAGCCCCTGCCGGTCATTCCAATTTGGTGCCTGAAAATCGGGTATGGCGTCCCGCGCAGATGGTGCTGAATAGGCTGCCGCTTGGAAGCATCGTTGACGGAGCGCGAAGTGCAGGCTCTCCGATCTGGTTCCCGGTGCCGCTGCGTGACAACCAGAGTCTGGCAGTCTCAATCCAGTGCGGGGGTGATGCCTTATCACGACGGCGGTGCCGTAGAGTCTTTGTGCCCATGTGGCCCCTTTTCGTTCTCCCGTACCCCGCCTTCACGCCTTGCGCCGACTGGCCGCAGTGCCGGTTTTTCTCATTCAGCTGCCCTCAGGGCGCTTCTTCCCCGCCCTTTGCTGCGGGTTCCCGAAGCACAAGTAGACTTCCCGCGAAGGCGGGAACGTCGAAGTAGAAACTGTGTAGGTCATCCACTGAATTGAGAGTCTCTCCGGTGAAAGCATCCGTTACCTCGGCGCCGGGGGTCAGAAGTGCCGAGTTAACTGTTCCGGAAATGCCTTCGCCGGTGAAGTTCAGGACCGTGACAGCGATGGCATCTGAGGGAAGCCGCTGGACCATGACGAGCATCCCTGGGTGCGATACGTCAGGGACGTCGATGAGTTCGCCTTTCGCAAGCTGGAGCTCTTCGCGTTTAGCGAGGACGGCGGACAACTTTCGAGCAAAAGACGTCTCGTCCTTCAGCTGCTCCGGAAGCGTTCCATACAAGCTCCTCCCCTTGGGCAGGCCGGAGGACGACTCGGCGGCGCCGGGGTTGACCCCCATCAGGTCGTGGGCACCGCGGTTGATCCACCTGGTGTCACCCGCAGACACTAGTTGAGCCACTTTGTCGACGTCCACGGAAACAACGCCGCAGAGATCCCAGCCTGAGAGAGCAAAAACCCCGGGCTGGAGAGCGTTGTACATCGATAGGAGCAGGTGCACGTCGCGGACCTGATCCACCTGCTCGGCAGTCATGGTTTCGAGGTCCCGAATGCCCAGTGCGGCCGTGATGACGCTCGCGGTGGTGCAGGCGATGCCGTTCGTGGTGAACAGCAGGTTGTACGGCGCGGCTTCTCCCGTGAGGCCGTCCCGGAGATCATTCTGGATCCGTTCAGCGACGCCGGCGCCGGTCAGGTTCTGGCCGAAGAGGTTGAAGGTCTCATCCTTATGCCGGGTAGTGAAATGGACGAGTTCATAGGTCAGTTCGTCGTGGTTCTGCAGCCCATGGACCAAGGAGGCCTGATCGACGCCGGCCTCCATTGCCAGCCGGAGTGTTAGGCGAAGGAACTCTGTATTTCCGGTAACAAGTGCGTGGTGGTAGGCCGGTCTGGTCACGAAGTCGTAGGAGAGATCGGGTCCGTTTACGGACGTTTCCTTTATATCGTCGATGGTGAGGTTGAGCTCCTGGAAAGTGAAGCCTCCGACCTTTCGCACCATGCTCGCGATGAGCTGGTTCGCGGCCTGGGACAGGGGATGCCCCTCTGACCAGCCGGGAAGTTCCTCCGCGCTCTTCTCTACGCCGAGGAATCCGTTCGCATCCAGCCTTAAGGCGCCCGTTCCAAGATCCACCAGCGAGTGGAGCGCGTCGCCGATCACAAGACGCATGCCTGCAAAAGTCGGGTCCAACCAGTTGATGGACGGCTGTCCGGCTTTGAAATAGTGCAAGTAGACCCACCGGCGCATCGTGCCGTCCGTGCCGGAAACCGCCCGCGTGGCGCTCCAGTTCGTCTCTTTGATGTCGGGTTCGTAAAAGATCACGCGCTGCAGTTGGCCGATGATATAGCCGGCCTCTTGGAGTGCCCTTTCGGCGTCGATGCTGATGTTGACCGAGTCTTTGCCTTCGGGGACGTCCGGGAGCAGATGCCAGTCTGACTCCGGGATATGGATCATATGGTAGATCCCGGGATAGTCTTTGTAGTTCATTTCCGCCAGGCGAAAGTCCGGGCCCTTGCCCGTATGCCCGGGAACGATATCATCAACGATCGTTGCGCCGTGATCAGTGGCGGCCCGGCACATTGCTCGGAATTCTTCTTCGGTCCCGAAGGACGGATCGATGGCCATGCTGATTCGATCGAAGTGTCCGTCCACGCTGGCCGTGTAGTCCCAGCCGGTGATTCCCCCGGCGCGCTTCACGGGACCCGTGTGCAGCGCATGTATGCCGATTTCCTGGAACGCATCCCAAAGACTGGGTTGCGCCAATGCACCCAAGAACGATTGCCCAGGAGCTGTAATAAAGGACAAGGGATACGCGGTGAACCATACGGACGCCCTGTCCAGGGCTGAGCGGGGACTTGGATGTGCGAACGGTTTTTGCCACATGCTCGCCTGACCTGACAGCTGCCTTGACATGGCGTCTGCGTCGCCGAGCATGGATTGGTTTCTCAGCCACTCAACATAGACGGCGTTCCGCGCATCCGGGTCAAACGGCGGTCGGCCTTCATCCAGCATTTGGCGACGGCGGGCCTTGGGACGAAGCTGACGGGGGCGGGCAGGATAGAACTGCTCATCGTAGGTAATCTCAGACAAGGCTGCAGTCACGGCCTGGTCGTCGCTCGGATCTTCCGCTGATTCACGGCTTATGGATTCCGGAGTGTTCATTTGCAGGTGTCCTCGTCCCTTCCAGACTTTGCTGTGGCCGTTAGCCTAGGCGAAGTGTCCGCACTAGACCATCGCCTCGACGAACCGCGCGGTGGAGCGCGAGCGGTTAGCGCTCCACCGCCTTATGACTAGGAAGCCCAGGCCGGCCGTTCTCCTGCAAGGCGCGCGGCCCTGATGTCCCCGGAGCGTGCATGGCCTTCGAAGTTCTCTGCCCGGGCCGCCCTACCGAGTAGTTCGCCAAGTTCGGCACTGGCTGCGGCCGAAGTTATCTCCTGGTAGGTCACGGTCTTGATGTATTTCCCGACCCACAGTCCACCGGTGTATCGGGCTGCGTGGCGGGTCGGAAGGACGTGGTTGGTGCCGATGACCTTGTCACCGAAAGAAACACAGGTATTTTCGCCCAGGAACAGCGCTCCATAGTTGATCATGCTGTCCAGTGCTTCGCGGGGGTTGGCCGTCAGGATCTGCACATGTTCGCTGGCAAATTCGTCGGCGACGGCGTAGGCCTCTTTGAGGTCATCGACCAGAATCACCTGGCCGTGGTCGCGCCAAGCCACTTCTGCGACTGCGCGGGTCGACAAGCCAAGCAGTTGACGGTCGATTTCTTCGAGCACCTGTTGTCCGACCTCTTGCGAGGTCGTGACAAGAATCGCAGGAGAGTCGGGACCGTGTTCGGCCTGGCTCAGCAAGTCAACTGCGATCAAGAAGGGATCGGCCGTCTCGTCGGCGACGATGAGAACTTCGGTGGGGCCTGCGAAGAGATCGATGCCAACTTCACCAAACAGCTGTCGCTTGGCCTCCGCGACGTAGGCGTTGCCGGGGCCGGCAAGAAAATCCACGGGTGCGATTGTCTCGGTGCCGACGGCCAGGGCTGCGACGGCCTGGACCCCGCCGAGCAGGTAGATTTCGTCTGCTCCTGCGAAGTGCATGGCTGCAATCGAGGCATCGGGCACCACTCCCCCGGCCGCTGGAGTGGCGGCGGCGACCCTACGGACGCCGGCAACCTTTGCGGTCACGATCGTCATATGGGCTGAGGCCAGAAGCGGGTAACGACCACCAGGAACGTAGGCACCTACGGCGTCGATCGGAATGTTCTTCTGGCCGAGGATGACGCCGGGTTCGACTTCCGCTTCGAACTCTGTCAGTGACTCGAGCTGCAGGCGGGCGAACCTTTCGACGTTGCGCTGGACAGTCTTGATGTCTTCAACCGTCTGCTCCGGGAGCCGGGCGATAGCGGCATCAATCTCATCCTGGGAGAGCAGGAACGATTTGGGGGACCACTTGTCAAACTTCTCGGAGTAGGACCGAACGGCCTCGTCGCCGCGTTCGCGAACGTCCGCGATGACCGTTTCGACTGTTTCCCTCACGCCTGAAGACGAGGTGGGGTCCGAGATGGTGACGTCAGCATTCTTGAGGGAAGTGCGCAATGGTTTTCTCTTTCGTTGCTGGAGCCAGAGCGCAGGTAGTGCGTGTGCTCCTCGTTACTTGGAAACCACTCAACCATAGCATTACGCTTTGGTTAAGGGCATATAGGAAAGTATTTACTTATCTTTCGATGCTCGACAGTAGCATCCTAGCAAAGGAAATGCTAGTCTTTTTTGATATATCAAAAGGTTCACTTATGAGCTGCTGCGGGTCTGTTCCGGGCTTGGCATTCGGCCCTGGACTCGTGACGGCCAGTAACAGCCACTCTCGGAGTTAGGTGACGGATCATCGATCATGAACAGCGAACGCGCGTGGAGCGAGATTTGTTGGGTGTCCGCGAGGTCCCCGCCGAGGCGTATTGGGGAATCCACACGCTCAGGGCGATGGAGAACTTCCAACTGGGCGGGGAAACGGTAGGCAGTACGCCCGGTCTCGTCAGCGCCATCGCAGCAGTCAAGGAATCGGCGGCAAAAGCCAATATGGAACTCGGATTGCTGGACCCGAACGTGGGCGGCGCCATCGTTGCCGCTTGCCGGGACTTGCGATCGGGCGGGTTACACGACCAGTTTCCCGTTCCCCTGATCCAGGGAGGCGCCGGAACCTCAACGAACATGAACGCCAACGAGGTCATCGCCAATCGCGCGTTGGAGCACCTTAACGAACCAAGAGGCTCTTACGGTCTCGTCAGCCCCAACGAACACGTCAACATGGGCCAGTCGACGAACGACGTCTATCCAACCGCGTTGAAACTTGCCACTATCCACGGCTGCCAGGGCCTCGTCGGTGCACTCGAGAGGTTTCAGGCAGCGTGTGAACGAAAGGCGCGGGAGTTTGACCACATTGTGAAGATGGGGCGAACGCAACTGCAGGACGCGGTACCCATGACATTGGGCCAGGAGTTCAGAAGCTATGCCGTCACCATCAGAGAGGACGTTGCGCGGCTGACAGAGGCGGTGGTGCATCTGCACGAAATCAACCTCGGGGCGACGGCGATCGGTACCGGATTGAACACACATCCCCGCTACGCGTCGATAGTTCGAGAACAGCTTATGGCGGTCACAGGATTGCCCGTGACAACCAGCCCCGACCTTGTGGAAGCTACTCAGGACTGCGGCGTCTTCGTTCTGATTTCCGCCGCCGTGAAGAGGGCAGCCGTGAAGTTGTCCAAGATCAGCAACGACCTTCGCCTCCTGTCTTCCGGACCTCGCGCCGGGTTCGGCGAGATCAACCTTCCCGCTCGACAAGCCGGTTCCAGCATCATGCCCGGGAAAGTGAACCCGGTCATCCCTGAACTGGTCAACCAAGTGGCATTTGAGATCATCGGCGCCGACGTAACGATATCCCTCGCAGCGGAAGCAGGACAGCTGCAACTGAACGCCTTTGAGCCGATCATAGCCTCGAGCCTGTTTCGAAGCATCAACCACCTCCGGATAGCGGCAAACACGCTCGCGGACGCCTGCATCGACGGAATCACAGCCAACGAACAAGCACTTCAAGACCATGTCGCGCGGAGCATCGGCATCGTCACGGCTCTAAGCCCCTATCTGGGCTACCACATGTCCGGGGAGATTGCCGCTGAAGCGCTGCGCACTGGCAGGGCCGTTGTTGATCTCGTGTTGGACAGGGAACTCCTCGACCCGGAACTCCTGGGCCGGCTACTTCATCCACAGGCAATCGCCGGCGGTGGCATCTCCCCAAGGAGCGATAGAGCATCATCTACCCGTGAGCTATAGGATTGACTTATGACCTTGGCCCAACTTGAAGCATTTGTGGCAGCAGCCAGCGGACAGACTTTCACGGCTGCCGCGGCCGAATTGGGCATGAGCCAACCGGCGGTGTCGGACCTCATCCGCCGGCTGGAATCAGAGTTTGGCGTGCCACTGTTCAACCGCAGTGGCCGGGCGCTCGTGCTCACGGCGGCCGGGGAGGAACTGCTACCTTACGCGGAGCAGACCGTTTTCTCCGCCAAGCAGGGCACCGAAGCAGTGAACGCCCTGCTTTCTCTGGGCGGTGGCACCGCAACGTTCGGGCTCCTGCGAAATGCAGAGTTCTACATCCGTCAGGATCTGGCCAAGCGCTTTCGCGAGAAACACCCGAATGTACGTATCCGTCTCGTGGGGCAGAATAGCGCCGAAACTGTCAGTGATGTAGTTTCGGGACATCTTGAAGCGGGCCTGGTCACTTTGCCGATTGATGACGACCGGCTGGACGTACTCCCCCTGGCCCGGGATGAGGTGGTTTACGTCAGCGCCGTTCCGGAACGTGTTCAGACACCCCCTGATATCGCTGCGATCTGCAGCGCTCCCCTGATCCTCTACGACGCCCACTACGCCCAGACAGATCCGGCCCGAAAGCAACTCTCTGCCCGGGCTCGGCTGCGTGGTTTATCGCTTAATGCAGGCATTGAAGTCGAATATCTGTCAGCCGCACTTTCACTGGCCGCCGACGGATTCGGTGACACCATCGCCTGCAGGGCTTCGCTTGAGTCGGAGGTCTTCCCGCGCGGGCTGCAAGCTGTCTCCTTGGCTGAGCCGATGTTCGACACTCTGGCACTCATCAAGCGACACGGGCAGCTTCTCTCCCCCCCGACCAAGGAGATGGCCCGTTTGGCACATTCAGCGCTTATTGACCACCAGACCTCGGACCATGGCACTGCCGAAATACTCAACGGGGCGCACGACATTGAAGCGTTTCTGACGGAGAGTCACTGACGACAAAGTCTGTCGGGTCCAGGTCTTGCTTCTCCCCCGCCGATATCGTTTCTTTCAGGAATAGAAGTGGCCGGCATCTCCCAGATGCCGACCACTTCGCCTTCGGACCAAGGCAAATTTTGTAGGAACGTGGCGCGGGCCGGGTGTCACCCGGCCGGCCTCCGCGAAAAGTGCCGGGAACTTCTACTGACCTGCCAATGATCCCGCGACACCTCCGACGCTGAAGAACTTGTTCAGCGTCGCGAAGATGATCGTGGGTGGCAGCAGCATGATGACGGCAACCGCCATAACTGATCCCCAATCGGTCGAGTGCTGCTGAAAGAAGGTCTGGACGCCGATCGGGAGCGTGAAGGTTCCTGCTGAGCGGAGGAAGATCGATGCGACAAGGTAGTCGTTCCAGGCCATCAGGAAAGTAAAGATGGCGGTCGAGAGTACACCTGGCAGTGAGTTCCGGAGCACGATGTGAAGGAACCCTTTGAACACCGATGCTCCATCGATCCATGCCGCCTCTTCGAGGCTCCCAGGGATCCCGTCCATGTAGGAGGCCATCATCCAGGTTGCCACGGACATGGAACTCGCGACATACAGAATCGTGATCCCGACGAGGTTGTCAGCAAGACCGATGTGGGAGAAGAGGATGAACAACGGAATCACAGACGTGATCACAGGCAAGGCCTGTACGACGAAGAGCAGGAGGGAATAGCCTCCGACGAGCCGGCCCCTCCCTCGCGATAGGACATAGCCGGCCGGTGCCGCGACTGCTACCGACACCACGACTGTCGCCAATGCAACCTGGAGACTGTTGACCAGCCAGGCGACCGTGCCGCTGCTACTCAGCACGTGGGCGAAGTTATCCAGAGTGAGGGAGCCCGTCCCATTGTTCGCCCTAAGCGAGAGGCCAACGGTTCCCGCAATGGGGATGAGGGCGAATGCCGCTAGTGCGACAAGGATCGCAAAGCGCAGCCATTGCCCGCGACTTCCTGCTTCGACGGACCGCCGTGGTGTTGCGATCTTGGTTCTGAGTGTTGCAGTGGTCATTGTGAGGTCGACTTTCGGATCTGTCGGAAGAGCAGCACGGCCACGATGGCCAATGCAAGGGTCATGAGGAAGGCGATGGCAACGCCCGGGCCTGTCTGGAAGTTCTGGAATACGGTCTTGTAGGCCAGAACAACCAGGGTGTTCGTCGCGCCGACCGGGCCGCCGTGGGTGAGGAGATACACGGTCGGGAAGTCGTTGACGCAGAAGATCGCCATCAAGACCCAGGAGATGTACGTGGGCTTCGCGATGATTGGAAGTGTCATGTAACGGAACTGTTGCCGGGCGCTGGCGCCGTCGATCTTGGCGGCCTCGTAGATACTTTCATCTACGGAGCTCAGAGCCGCGCTCATCATGAGCATCATGAACGGGAAGTTCACCCAGATCTCGAACAGGCAGACCGTGATCTGGGCGCCAAGCGGATCGGAGAGGAAGATGGCGTCCCCGAAGCCTAGCGCGTGGATGATCGTGGGGACAGGGCTGGAACTCGTTCCTATGAGCCAATTCCAGGACATGGCCGAGACGACAATAGGCACAACCCACGGAAGCAGGAGAATTGTCTTAAGGAGCCCTTTGGCAGGAATCCGGGTGCGGAGCAGGAGCGCGATTGCAATCCCGATGATCCAGCTTCCGAAGACGCCTGCGACCGCGAAGACAGCGGTAAATCCAGCGGCTCGCCAGAAGGCAGGATCGGCCAGGACTTTTGCGAAGTTGTCGACGCCGACAAATTCCCCTGGTGAGATCAGGCTCCCGTTGTGCAGGGCCTGAAAGGCTGCGTAGGCGATCGGGTACGCGTTCGTGAGGATGAGAATGACGACTGACGGCAAGATCAGGAAGAGCTTGGTTGCAGGCGCGCGGCCGGGACTGCTCCTTCGGCGGCGGTTCCGCGGTTCGTGGGTCGGCGTCCTCACCGTCAAGGGTAGTTCAGTGCGGCGAACGGAGGTGCTCATGGTGTGTGACGGCTTTCGCTATTGCTTCGCTAGGAGATGGCGGCCTTGATGTCGCTCTCAAGCTTGGTCAGAATGGTCTTGGACGGGGTTTTTCCGGCGAGGACGGTCTGGCAGAAGTCCGTCATCGCCTGACCACCGTCGATGGTTGCGAGCTTGGCGGTGAGGGCGCTCGATTGGGCGGCGGTCGTCTTGCAAATCGGCTGCCATTTCTCGACGACCGCCGTGTTCTGTGCGTTTGCTTTGAATTCCGGGAGCTCGGTGATGGACTTCAGGGCGGGCAGCCCCTGCATGACGCCTTTCTGCCAAAGGGTCTTCATGTTCTTGATGTAGTAGGAGGTGAACGCTTCAGACCCAGCCTGGGATGGTGTGTTCTTGTACATCATGATGTTGTTCACGTAGTACAGTCCCCCGACCTCGCCGCGGTGGGACTTGAGCGGGTCCGTCACGAGGACGTCCTTCTCGTCGCCGACGACGTTGTTGAATGCCGGGCTTTGGAATCCGAGGGCTACCTTCTTGTTCGTCCAGAGGGTGGTGAGATCGTCATCCTTCATGCTCACGGAGCCCGGGTCGACGACACCCTGCCTGACTAGCTCGGTGAGGAAATCAACTGCCTCCGCGTTGCGGTCATTGACGATGTCGAGGTCGCCATTGGAGTTGAAGAGGCCACCGCCATTGTTGATCATCAGGCTCAGGACGGCCATAGGTCCGTAGTTGCCGCTGCCGCCGCTGATGCCGAAACCGACATAACCCTTGGCAGAAGCCTTCTTTGCCACGTCCAATACGTCATCCCAGGACTGCGGCGGCGTTGCTCCGATCTGGTCCAGGATCGACTTGCGGTACCAGAAGACTTGTACGTCGAGGTTCCACGGGATGCCGACGTAACCGTCGGAGGTCTTCATCGCATCCAGTGTGTGCGGGAGAAAGTCGTCGTAGGTGCCGTCCTTCTTGAAGGAATCGATGAGATTGTCGGCGTAGGAGATCGCACCCTGCTTCGCGAACTGAAACGCCTGGAAGCCGCCACCGGTGGAGACAGCCGGTCCGGTGTTGGAGGCGATTGCGGAGGAGAACGTCTGGTTGAACCCGTCCCAGTTGACCTGCTGGTACGACACGCCCGGCATGCCGTCACCGGGCTTGTACGCCTGCGCCAAGCTTTGGGCGGCATCGCTGTAGTTTTTGTCGCCCCACGGCATGTCCCAGAACTTGACCGTACTACCGCCGCTCGCCGAAGCGTTTCCGCCGCCGACGGCGCAGGCGCTGACGGAAGCGGTGAGGGTAACGGCCCCCGTGAGGGCGAGGAAACCGCGACGAGACATGGCGGTGGGGGGGAGTAGATTCTTCATGGCTTCTTCCTTCTTGCTGGTGTGGACGGGGGCGGGAGTGGTCATCGTTGTCCTTGGTTTTCCCGCCCTCGCGTTGACATCTGGTGTCCGGCTTCGATGACCGCCGGATGCGCGGATTCGGGCGGACCGGATCCGTGACGGATCTCTGCTAGGTGTGCACTCTTGAGATCAGCTCGCTGAGGTAGCTATAGCTCTTTACCGCGGCATCCAGCGAGCCGCACTCGACCGAGAGGACGACATCGTGGTCAGCGTCCGCGAGGGTCCGGACGATCCGTTCCCAGTCGATGACCCCTTCTCCGCAGGCGCAGCCGAGCATCCCGCGGACTTTGCCGCGGTATTTCCTTGCATCCTCGACTGAGATGTCTTTGGCGTGCATGTGCGTGACGTTTGAGACGATGTCTTCCAGCCACGCATGGGGATCATTTTCGCTCAGGTAGCTGTTCCCCGTGTCTAGATTGATCGTCAGGACCGGCGAGTCGATCAGCTTCATGAGGCGGTCCAACCCGGCAGGTGTGGCGGTGTAGGGACCATGGGTTTCGATCGCAATCGCGATCCCGCGCGGTTCAGCCACGAGGGCTGCCTCCTGCAGGGTGTACTTCATCAACGTGAAGTTCTCCTCCTCCGTGGTCCAGGTCGGCAAGGGTCCGTCGTCGACCATGATCATCGGCGCCCCGCATTCGGCCGCGTACCGGATGGACTGTTTGAGGTAGTCCACGGCGATGTCGGGTTTGGCTAACGGGGCATGACTTGAGAGCGATGAAATCTGAAGGCCCCGGCTCTCGGCTGCTTGCTTGAGCTTGAGCGGGTCGTCCAGCATTGAGCGGCTGTGGAAATAGCCGGCCTCGCTGAGCAACTCCCGGCCCCAGTGGACCATCGGTTCGACATAGCGGTAGCCAATTTCTGCGGCACGGTCCATCGCCCAGTCAAATGAGCCGTTTTCGTATCGTGCAAATTCGAGGTTGAGTCCGAGCTTGATGTCACCCATGATGTTTCTCCTGGTTAGAACCCGCGCTGAGCGACGTATTCATCACGGGTGTCACCGTGGTACGCCGGAACTGTGATGTCCCACCAGCCAGTGGGGTGCATCTCGGTCCACGGCAGCTCAGTAGCGCTCATGGCCTCAATGACGACAGGCCCCTCGGTGGCGAAGGCACGTTCGATCGCCTGCGCCAGCTTCGCGGGGTCTTCGATCCGCTCGGCGGTGCAGCCCAGGGAGCGTGCGAACTCGGCAATGTTGGCGAAGTAGGGTTTCCCGTCAGGAGTGCTCCAATTCGTGACCAGTCGGCGCTCAGCCCCGAACAAGCTGATCTGGAGATCCTTGATGGCTTCCCAGCCGCCGTTGTTCAGAACGACGACGACCAGCGGCGTGCCGAGCATGACTGCCGTTGACAGCTCTGTCCCTGTCTGGAGGAAGCTGCCGTCTCCGACCATCGCTAGGACCGGCGTCCCTGGAACTGCGATTTGCGCGCCGATGGCAGCGGGGAGGCCGAAGCCGATTCCTGACATACCGCCGGCCACGATGTTTGTCTTGGGCCCGTAGACGGGGAACTCGTTGAACGCCTGGTTTGCGGGATTGCTTGAATCGGTAACCAGAATGCCTTCGCGGGGCAGTGCCTTGCGGATTTCGACCATCGCCCGTGAATTCGTCATGGGGAGATAGTCGGTTTCACGCATCGGCCGCAGGTGCTCTTCCCACTTGGCCTTGAGCTCCTGGAGCTCGGCGAAGTACTCGGTGCCGTGGTAGTCAGGTCCGTCGCCCAGAGCATCCCGGATGGCGGCCAGGGAGGTCTTGGCGTCGCCGACGATTCCGACCTCAACCGGGTAGTTGCGGCCGATTTCGAATCCGTCGATGTCGATCTGGACGAGCTTGGTGATGGACGGAATGTTGAAGGTAACGCCTTCCTTGTAGGAGGACGTGATGCGGTCGCTGAAACGGCAACCGACGGCGAGAATTACATCGGCCGTGCGGGTGACACCGTTTCCGGGGATCGAGCCCATGTCGCCACATGGCCAGGCGTACAGGTCGTGATCTGCTGGGAAGGAGCCCTTGCCCATGAATGAGTGGGTGACCGGAGCGCCGAGTCGTTCGGCGATGGCAAGGAGTTCCTCACTGGCCTCGGCAGCAATGACACCGCCGCCGGCGAGGATGACGGGCCGCTTGGCAGTCCTGAGCACTTCGACGGCCGAGGCGATTGCCGTGGCGTCACCCGTTGCGCGGGTCTGGGCCCGGCGGGAGCCTGGGACACGCTTATAGTAGCCGTATTCGGCCTGCAGGTCCTGCGGCACATCCACAAGCACCGGGCCCCGGCGTCCTTCGTACATCGAGTTGAATGCCTGGTCCATGACCATCGGGATCTGTTCGAGGCGGCTGGGCTGCCACCAGCGCTTGACTGCCGGTTCGGCCATGCGCGGGAAGTTGTTGCCGTGCGGCCTGTCGATTTCCTGAAGGACTCCGCGGTTTTCCATGTAGGTGTGGACGGCGCCGGTGATCAGGATGAAGGGCTGCGAGTCCGCGAAGGCGGTGACAAGTCCTGTCAACGTGTTGGTTGCGCCCGGGCCGATCGACGTACAGACTGCGGCGATCTTGCCTGATGCCCGGTAGTAGCCGTCTGCCATGTGCGCGGCGCCCTGTTCGTGCATGGCGGGGATCACTTCGATCTCGTCGGCGCGGTCAACGAAGGCGTCCAGGAGTGCTGTGTTGCCGTGTCCGGGGACCGCGAAGACGCGCTCGACGCCTTCGCGGACGAGGCAGTCGACAATCATCTGTCCACCGGTCAGCTGCTGATCAGTCATTTGTTCTTACTTCCTGTAAATACGGGGGTTAGCGGTAGGAATTCGGGGGCGCGCGTCTCGGATTGGCGCTGGGATGCGCCGGGCACGATATGTTCCGCGACACGGAAGGCATTTGCGGCAATGGTCAGCGCCGGGTTCATCACTGGAAGTGAGGGGAAGAAGGACGAGTCGACGACGAAGAGGTTCTTGACATCATGGGTCCGGCAGCTCGGGTCGAGGACGGACGACCGAGGGTCGTCTCCGGCCCGGATCGTTCCGGCCTGGTGGGAGTTGACAGCAATACCAGTGGTTTCACTGAAGATCAGTGGATAGCCCATCTTGTGGAGAATGCGTTTCATCTCCTTGACGAGGTGCTGGTGTGCCCGAACATTGTTGGGTTTCCAACTGATCCGGATAGCTTCGTCGTTCCTTAGGGTCACCCTGTTTTCCGGATCGGGAAGATCTTCCGTGAAGAGCCACCAATCCATGCTGTGGCCGGCAGCAATTTCCAGGGCCCATTTGGGGATGAGCGGCTTCTGCCCGACCAGCATGGCGCCTTGGAGCTTGCCGATCAACTGGACGTGACCGAGCGGGTACGGAAAATCCGCGTTGCCCTTGAGGTAATAGTCATTGAAGTAGAGCGTCTTTTGGAACTCAACTTTGTTCCTCTTGGGGTGCAAGGCGATCATGATGCTGTTGTTGTGCACCATGTAGTTCCTGCCAACCATTCCCGAGGAGTTGGCGAGGCCGTTGGAGTGTTTGTCCGTGGCGGACCGGAGCAATAGCGCCGCAGAGTTGACGGCGCCGCAAGAAACGACGACCTTTCCGGCCCCGACGACGATGGTCTTCCCGTTGTGGACGAGCTGTACGCCCGTGGCAGTCTGGCCTGATTCGTCGGTGAGCACCTTCTCGGCATACGCCTTGGTCAGCAGTTCCACGTTGCCCGTTTGAAGAGCCGGTCGTACACACGCGACGTCGGCATCCATTTTGGCCAGGACACGGCATGGAAAACCGTCGCAAGTGCGGCAGCGGATACAGGCCCCGCCCTGGCGCCAGTCGATTCCCAAGGGAATGCTGGACGGAGTCAGTCCCTGTTTGGCCAGCCCATCCGCAACTGCCTGCACCTCAGGTTCATGACCGATCGCAGGATAAGGAAAGGGCTCTTCGCGGGGCAACGTGGGATCATCGTGTTGGTCCCCATGGACCTTGTACACCCTCTCGGCCCGCGAGTAATAGGGGGCTATGTCGTCATACGTGAACGGCCAGGCTGGTGAAGTACCGTCCTCGTGTTCGGTCGCGACAAAATCTTCGCGTCGAAACCTCACCAAGGATGACCCGTAGAACTTGGTGTTGCCACCGACGTAGTAATAAGTACCAGGGCTGAAGGCTTCTCCCGTGTCGGAGTACCATTTTTCAGCATTTTTGTATCGGCCGTGCTCAAACACGGCATCCGGGTCCCAGTTCTGTTTCTCCTGGGGAACGAACCCACCGCGCTCGATGAGCAATACGCTGACGCCTGCGTCCTTCAATGCGTAGGCCAGCGTACCGCCGCCCATGCCGCTTCCGACGATTACGACGTCGTAGCTGGACTTTGCAGGACCATCGATCTGCAAAGAAGTCTCAACAGTCATTTTGGAATTTACCTCTCGGTTCTGGCCATTGCTGGGGCCGGGTGCGTGAGTCTGAACCTGCCAGTGGACGACGAACTTTTGCGTACGTCACTAGTGAGAGTCACATCACCTATAAGCAAGAGTACACGGATTATGGATTTACTCAAGCATGAAGTTTGGTTGGAATCGCCCAATAGACGGTTTTCTGCAAATTCGGACGCTCCTCAAGCGGCCTTGCTCACATTCTGTTCCTTTAGTGTACGATCGTACGCATAAGAAATCTAGTGCACGATCGTACGCATCGGAAGCAATGTACGTTCGTACACGTGCGGAAGGTGGAGAGTTGATGGATGCACAGGATCCGCCGGGCCGTTTTCCCCCTGATGTGGAGTGGTCCGCCCGTTCGGATGTCCCCCGGCACCAAGATTCAGGGCGAAAGGAACTGCTGTCACCAAGTCCGGCCCCGGACGTCGCCAGCAGCTTCCGAATCCGACGTTTTGATCCGGATCGTCGGAATCGGATTATCGACGCAGTGCTCGCGGTCATTGCTGAGAACGGTGTGGCCGGCACTAGTTTCCGGAGGATCGCAACCCAGGCTGACGTTCCCCTAGGGTCAATGACGTACCACTTCAGCGGAATGCAGGAGCTCTTGGAGACAGGGTTCGAGCGTTTTGTGAGCCAGTCCCTCGCCCGGCTCGAGGATCGGCTTGAACCAGCACGAGATCATCGTGACGCAGGCAAGATCATCTTGGCGATAATTCACGAAGATGCCACCGCTGATCCCCCTCGACACTTGGCGCTGTCTCGCGAACTTCAGGCCCTGGTCATTCGTGACCCTGCCCTGCGCAACATCGCGAATGAGTGGGTAGAGGGTAGTGCCAGAATCCTGAAACGGTACTTCGACCCAATTACGGCAGTGATTCTGGAGATTCTCATGGACGGCCTGACTCTTCGTAGGGGCGTTGCCCCTATGAAGGGAGAGCCGCTTGCGGCCGACCCGGTGGCAAGCGTTATCGATGGATCTTGGAGACCGTCTCATGAAGTTCGTCGGAAAAGGTGATCGAGACGTCAACCGGCGAGGGTGCTACCGTCTCCGACGGCGCTTCCGTTAAGAGCTTGTCGACGGCGTTCGAAACCAACTCCCGGTCATCGTCGCGCGGTTCAAAGGCGCGATGAATTGAAAGTCCTTCGACGAGCGCGTCCAGTTGTCGAGCCACATCCGGCTCGAAGTGCCTTTCAAAGGCACGGCGGCTGCGCATCATCCAATCGTGAGTGAGGTGCCGGAACTTCGCTTGACGGGCCGCCAGCGTGTAGAGCTCCAACGTCAGAACGAGAGCGTCCCGATCGCCATAGGTATCTTCCATGATCATCTCGACGACAGCTTCTTTGGCCGCTTCAATGGTCGAGGCCTCGTTCATACGCCGCTCGAACCGGTCGCTAATGCGGGTGGCAAAACGCGTGAAGGCTTCGTGCAGAAGTTCGTCCATTCCTGCGAAGTGATAGGTCATGGACCCCAAAGGCACATCTGCAAGGGCGGCCACTTTCCGATGTGAAGTGCCGGCCACGCCCTCGGCCGCAATCAGATCCAATGTCGCTTCAATGATTCGGTCGCGCCGATCCGGATCAACCCGCCGTTTCGCCATTTTCCTCAGCTTTCAATGGACCTGATGATTTTAGCCGGTATCCCCATGGCCACGACGTTGGAAGGCAGGTCGCGACTGACGACTGCCCCGGCACCGACGACGGTGTTTTCGCCAATCGTTACGCCGGGGAGCACGATGACTCCCCCGCCCAACCACACGTTGTCTCCGATGACAATCGGCTTGGCCGATTCCAACTTGTCTCTTCGGGGTTGAGCCGCCACGGGATGGGTCGGCGTCAGCAGTTGGACGTTCGGGCCAATTTGGCAATGGCTTCCAATTGAAATCGTGGCCACGTCAAGAGCAGTGAGGTTGTAGTTGATAAACGTACCTTCACCGATGCTGATGTTGGATCCGTAGTCGACGAATATCGGTGGCCTGATATGGGCACTTTCGGCCAGGCATCCGATGAGCTCATGTATGAACGGCCGAGCCGCATCTATGTCCTCAACGTAGGCAGAAGCATATGCCCCGGCCAGGCGAATAGCGCGTTGCTGTCGTGCGAGGATCTGCGGATCATCGGAGATGTAGAGATCTCCCGCGAGCATCCGTTCGTGGTTGCTCCGGGGGTCGTCTCGGAAATACTCGGCCGCCATGTGTACAACTGTACTAAAGAATGACCTGCTCGGCCCCACAGCTCGGCTGACGCTGCGGGACCCGCCATTATCGGAGAGATCGTCTCCGTCAGGTTCCGTTCACGCTGGTTCCAGTACGCCGCCCAAAAGTCTTCCTCCGGGACGCCTCCGGTGGCCGATAGAGCATCCCTACCTTCTTGATTTTGATCTTTGGCGATCACTCCGAAGAGATCGAAGATCAGAGGGGATCCTCACTCCCAACAGGGATGTGGACACTCGTACACATAATTCGCCGATTCATCGAGGAGCGGCCATCTTTTGCTTGCCAATGACCAAAAGGTTCCCTTAGTCTTTACTCAGACTCCATAAGTAATCCTTGTGCGCTGTCGGGGCCGCCTCTCCAACGTCCCGTCAAACACCAGCGCGCCAGCAGCATCTCTGCGCGCCCTCCAAATCAAAGGAATCCGTCGCAATGAAATATTCTGTCCAGCTCTACAACGTACGCACCGCTGTCAAAGACGATCTCCCCGGCACGATCCGGCGCCTTGCAGAGATCGGCTATCACCAGATCGAGCCCTATGACTTTGTTGCCCGCGCTGATGAGTTCGCCCGTGCCTTTGCCGACAACGGCGTTTCTGCTCCGACGGGGCATGCACCGCTGCTGGGCCAGGACCAGGATGAGATCTTCGCCGCTGCGAAGGAACTGGGCATCAGCACGGTCATTGATCCGTACTTGCCTGCCGAGCACTGGCAGAACGCCGAGGACATCCAGGCCACCGCGGCCAAGCTCAACGCCGCAGCGAAGAAAGGCGCCGAATACGGCATCCGCGTCGGTTACCACAACCATCAATGGGAGGTGGAGTCCATCATCGAGGGCCAGACCGCCCTGGAGTACTTCGAGGGACTGCTGGATCCGGAACTGGTCCTGGAAGTCGACACCTACTGGGCCGCCGTTGGAGGCCAGGATCCCGTGGAGCTCCTGAAACGGCTGGGCACCAGGGTTGTGGCCGTTCACATCAAAGACGGTCCCGTGAATATGGACCTCCTTGCCCAAGTGCCCGCTGGGCAGGGGCAAACGGACATCTGGGGAGCTATCAGTGCAGTCCCTGGTTTGGAGGTGGGCGTCGTGGAGTTCGATGACTACGCCGGAGACATCTTCGAAGCGATGGAGGCCTCATTGCGGTACCTGGAAGCCGGCGCCGAAGCATGAGCGCCGCAAGGCATCAGTCCACGCCGTACACCCGCCGGGGGCCCGTCGGTGAATACGGCATCCTGGAAGACCGACTGCTTGCCCGCGTGCATTGATGGTTTTCCTGAATGAGCAGTGGAGCTTCACGATTCAAACCACAACTACTTCCACCCCACCGGCGCTCAGTCGTTCAACCACTTGCGCAGGCACTGCCGCGTCAGTGACTAAAATGTCGATTGACTCCAACGGACAAACTGCCGCCATGGCCGACCGGGAAAACTTACTGCTGTCAGCAACCAGAATGGTCCTTCTGGAGGCATCAATGATGGCTCGCTTAACGGCAGCATCCTGGAGATCGTGCGCCGTCACACCGTCCTCCGGGGATGCCCCGCACGGCGAAATGATGGCTGTGTCGAACCGAACCGAGCGGAGTGATGCCTCCGCCAGCGGCCCTGTAATCGATCCCTCATCATGGCGAACCGACCCGCCGGGCGTAATGAGATTGATGTTGGATTTTCCAAACAGGGCGCCGATCGCCTGGACTGAAAACGGCATCACATTGAGCCTGGTGCCGACGAGGACACGGGCTATCTCAACGCAGGTCGTGCCGCTATCGAGGGCCACAGCCTCACCGCTTCGGACCAGTTTGGCAACTGCGGCCGCCAGAAGTTGTTTGGTTTCCGCCATTTCGATTTCCCTCATGGCGTACGGAAGTCCCTCTCCGAGCATCATCATGCTCACCGCACCGCCACGTGTTCGCCGTAGGACACCGGCCTTGGCAAGCCGCTCCAAGTCCCGGCGAATGGTCACTCCAGAAATGCCGAGCTGCTCGGACAGCCCGGCCACGTCGACCTTCCCATCTCTGTTCAGTCGCTCCAAAATGCGCTCATGCCGCTTGGTTCCATTCATGATCAAATGATAACTCTACTATGATCAAACGAAAGCTTATGGCGTCTATTAGCAACCTGGGTCTCCACACCGCGAGTCGCCGACCCTAATTGAAGGACTTCTAATGGCTGCATCTCTCAGCAACACTTCCCCCCAACTGCTGCGGGCACGATTGGGTGTCTTCGGAGCATTCACCATCGTCGGCTTCCTCACGGCGATTTGGTTGGTAAACATCCCCGACATCCAGCAACGAACAGGAACTTCCCACGCTGTTCTCGGCGGACTGATCCTTTTGCTTGGTCTCGGTGCGCTCATCTCCATGCAATTTGCAGGGCTGCTGATCAGGCGCTTCGGCAGCAGAACTCCGACGCTGATGGGCCTTGGCCTTCTCCTGGTTTCAGTGAACCTTCCCGGCATGGCTTCAGACGCCCTGAGCTTGGGCATCGCACTCTTCATTTTTGGACTCGGTCACGGCCTGACGGACGTGGCGATGAACCAGCACGCCGTGGTGGTCGAGCGTGGGTACCGACGGCCCATCATGTCCGCCTTCCACGCGTTCTTCTCACTCGGCGGTGCCCTGGGTGCTGTAGCCGGGGCTGCTGGCCAATCGATCCACCTTCACGTGTCATGGATTCTACTGGGCGCCGCCCTGCTGGGTCTGGTTGGTACAGCTTGGTCGGCGTTTTCGATGCTTCCGAAGGCCAGTGAAGAGTTGCTCGATTTGGACCAAAACCCCGCGACCTCGGGTGAGACGGCCTCTTCAGACCATCCAGTGGCGCCCAAGCGCGGCCGAATGCTTGCACTGGCACTACTCGCGTTTTTGGTGCTGCTCTCCGAAGGTGCAGCTAATGATTGGAGTGCACTACAGACCGTTGAGCGTTTGGGCGAACCGGAAGCGGCAGCTGCGTTGGCATACGGGGCCTTCGCTGCCGCGATGACCATTGGCCGACTCCTTGCTGACCGTATGTCACATGCGATCGGACCCGTCAAGGTCGTGAGATTCGGATCTCTTATTGCGGCAGCCGGAATGCTCGTAGTGGTGGCGTCTCCCTTTTATCCTCTGTCCCTCTTCGGTTGGCTGCTTTTCGGATTGGGACTCTCAGGGATCATTCCGCAGGTTTACACTGCAGCCGGGAGTATCGGCCGATCAGATGCCGGCAAGACACTCTCGCGCGTTGTAAGCTCCGGTTATGTCGGGCTTCTAGCGGGCCCCGCGATCATTGGATGGCTCGGCGGGATGCTCGGCCTGACGATTGCCTTCTTGGTGCCGTTCCTCTTCTGCGTCGTGGGTATTTTCCTGGCATCGACTGTGACTACGGACAAAGAAAGTCCGGCAGAGCCGGCCCTCGCTGTGAGTAGGGACGCTCAAAGCTAGTTCGGTCCTGGCATTGGTTCCCGCCAGCTCTGCGATCCGCGGGTGCTTACTCCGTCAATGCCTTCGCGAGCGAAAGCCTACACGTTACCTGTTCTCCCAGGGGAAGGATTCAACACGCTTCAGCGCTTTCTGAATATCCTTGGCTCGCGATTCAAGTCCGAGATCCGCAAGGTGTCCCAAGCCGTAGGTGAGCCACTTCCGCCCGAATTCTCTCTGCTTCGGCGACAGGACGGGCTCCCTTGAAAGATCCAGAGCCCTTAAGACATGCTGGCGAGGCGTCGTCCACCCTTCGAACCATCCCTGGATCAGCTCTGCCACCACTTGGGCAATGATCTCCGCAATCATTTCATCGCCTCCCGGGGCGAGCCCTGCCAAGGTTCGGTTAGCACTATTATCTGCTCTGTTCTTGCGTCGTCGTAGTTCAGTACGCGCCCTGCAACGAACGACCGGCTGTTCGACTCGCGTTCGTTCTTCCGGAGCGAGGAGAGACAACCCGACGCCCTACCAGCTCGGATCGGCCAAGGCCCGGGTCTTCGCCAAAGACAGCCGGGGCGGAACATTCCACGACGACTTCCAGCCCCGGCCGGGCGAAATCGTCATCCACGAGCACTGGGCATCGAGCGGCTTCGCCAACACAGCCTCGACCTGCAGCTCACCCAACACGACCTCCGCGTTCAGCCTGGAAGCGATGCACTCCGCCCATGCCATCAACGGGCCCGCCTATGCCCACGCCACCTTCACGACCGACGAGCTGCTCGCGAAGCTCTCGGCCTGAAACCCCGATCGATCACCCGCATTGGGCCTGGCTGTATGCCGTACTCACGGCGTCGAAGTGCGGGTCTCCGTCCAGTCGACGATTAGCTTCCGCTCGGAGAAGTTCCAAGCGCCGTCGACCTTTGCGTAGGTGTCCAGATAGCGCAGGGCGGCAATCATGATCTTCCGTTCACCGTCCGCCGAGTAGTGGTGGTGGGCGATGGTGTAGCACTCGCCAGTGGCCGTGTCCCCGTTGAGCGTTACAGTGCTTTGGCCGTTGAAATGAGTGGTGACGTCGTACTGGTTCAGGTCGGCAAAGACAGGGGTCAATGCCTCTCGCCCCTCCAGGACATAGGTGGGTGCCGTTCCTTCGCCGCTCATGAAGACAGCAAATTTGGCATCGGGCGTGAAGAGGTTCTTCTGCCCCTCGGCATCGCGCCGATCGGCGCAGTGTGCGTAGGCGTCGAAGAGTTCGCGAAGAGCCAGCCGGTCAGCCGCTTCGGCGGGGGATACGGAAGTGTGGACGGGCATAGTAAGCCTCCCGGAAGTCGGAACACCGGCGCAGACGGTATCTTGTTTGGCGTTATCGGGGAACTCCCCGCTTAGAATGACACTAGGCGGGGAACTCCCCATTTACAAGGCATCGAGAGGGAAGTCTGTGCGTGAAACTAGGCTGCGCCGAGCAGACGCGACGCAGAATCACAATGCGATTGTTGAGGCCGCCGCACAAGCGTTGGCAAACGACGGCCAGGTCTCACTAAATGCGATCGCGAAGCTAGCGGGCGTGGGGAACGCGACGCTCTACCGACACTTCCCGAACCGCGAGACGCTGATCCTGGAAGTCTATCGGCGGGAAGTACGCCTGCTGGGTGAGGCAGCCGATGATTTGCTGCGCGGCTACGAAGCTGGCGAGGCGTTGGAACGCTGGGTGGCACGTCTAGCTCGCTACGCCATGACGAAGCACGGTCTCGCCGAGGCGTTAAGGGCTGTGACTGCTTCCGAGATATCGGAGGACTCGCTGTTCGTCGAGACCTACCAGCCGATCGTCGCAGCTCTCGGGCGGCTGCTGTCCGCGGCGGAGGCTGCAGGCGCGGTGCGTGCGGGACTCAATCCGGACGATGTGATCCTCGCGCTCGCTGGTTTGTGGCAGATAGATCCGCGCACAGACTGGGAAGCGCGGGCAAGCACGCTCTACAGCTTGGTTTTCATGGGCCTGATGGCCCGCTAGGCGGCCTGATGCGGGTGCGTTTCGGCCTTGCACTCCGTCAGTGCAGCTGCTGCTGCCAGCCAGCGGGGACGCGTGAGGCTGGGCCCGGAACGCTTTGATCGAGCGGGTGATGCGCCGGCGGTTCAAGTTCCGGTCCGGCGAAAAATGCGGAGTCGGGATAGTTGAAGAACCAGTCCTCGCCCGGTTCGAAGCTGCGGATGACCGGGTGGCCGCTGGAATTCGCATGGGCTGTGGCGTGTTGCCCCGGAGAGTTGTCGCAGCAGCCGATGTGGCCGCACTGGGCGCACCGGCGCAAATGCAGCCACCAGCCTCCGTTGGCCTCGCATTCAACACAACCAGGTCCGCTGGGTGGAATCGAAACGTCGATTCCTTGTTTTGCATTCATTGTGGCTTTCCCTCGAATTGGAGTGCCTTTAGACCACCCACTACTTTACGCCCCGGCCATTCCGCGCCGAAGGAAGGAATGGTGGCCGAGCGGCGACGGTCCCGTGGCCCTGGCTGTTGGCCTCGTCGTCAGCGCCGCCAACGGGCCGGATCCGCCTCCAGCGCGGCGCGGGCCCAGTGTCCCGTCTCCGCGGCCGCTTCGTAGGCGGATTGCAGGAACCGCAACAGCATCTTGTCGGGGTCCGACGCCGTGCGGACGTTCTCATACGGGAGGAGGTACAGCCTGCCGTCATTGTTGTAGGCGGCACCGTCGGCGTCGTTCACATATTCGGCGTAGCCGGCGGGCTCGGGATAAGAGTACGAATAGAAGGCTCCTTCGTCCCCTCCCCCGGGCCAAAACCCGCAGCTGCTTAGCTCGTGGGAGTAACCCTCCACCATGACCCAGTCGGCGCAGTTCGGGACTCCTCCGGGATGGGTGGGCGCGTCCCGCCCGGAGAAGCGCGCGTACGCCAGGTCCATGCCTCCCCAGAAGAAGTGGACGGGACTGGCCTTGCCCCTGAACCGGGACCTGAATTCATTCAGGACCCGGTCCGACTGGACCAATTGCCGCCAGAACAACTGGATAGCCTCCGGGTCGTAGGAGGCATGCTGATGGTCCTCGGCGAAGGGTATGGCCGGGTCCACTTCGTTCGGGATGCCGCGGATAGACGCCTCGATACCGAGCCGGCCCAAGGCTTCGAATACCTCGGAATGGAATTCGGCCACCGGCTTGGCTTCGAGGACGACGAATGCTGAAGCTCCGTTGCTGGAGCGTACGTGCAGCCGGTGTTCAAGGAAATCGAAATCGAATTCGATGTCGTAGGCGCCGCGGCCGTACGGGATCATTGATGTCGTCAGTCCGCGCGGCGTGACGTATAGCGTCACCTGCCACCAGTGGTTCAGCATCGGGGCGTGCGCCATGCGGATTTTTCCGATGATCTGGGTCCACATGTGCACGGTCTCCCGGGTCGGGGTCCAATCATCGACCCGAAGCTGGGGCCATCCAGGGTGAGCCATCCGGCCTCCAAACTGGTCCATCGGGGCCCTTCCGCCGTCGCGGACCGGTCCGTCGCGTGCCGCCGTCAACGGCGCCTCATCCATAGTCTCCGTGGCGACAATTCTGCCACCTTTACCGCCAGAACCACCTGGGTTCGCATAGTGGCGGAACGCCTCCGGCGTGCCGGCAGCGTGGTGGTGGCGACGGACACCTTGAGGGTCATCGCCTCCGGACGCAGCGGCAAGCAGCGCCACGAGCTAGTCTTGATGTCCCCTATCGCTCTGGCCGGCGTGCCGGAGCAGAGCCAACGCCTGCGTAAGCGAGATGTCCACCCGGGTGACGAGCAGCGCTGTCAGCAAGGCTGCGGCAACGTGCGTGTCCAGCATCAAATCCGGGGAGTGCCCGGACGCAACGGACGGCGTCGCGGTGAGTTGCCCAAGCTGCCATCCCGTCGCTGCATGCTGATGTTGGGCAGGCGCGACAGCCGAGAAGGTCCCGGAGAGCCGGTCGAAGGCGAGATGCAGAACCTGCTGGGCCACGCCGCAGAGAACGAGCAATAGCCAATTCGGTAGGTTTATCCGGGCGAGCAGCGAAGCGCACATACTCATCAGAGCCGTCAGCGCGATCAGCACCGGAACCCCGGGAGACACGCCACCCGAGACCAGGTGGGCGACCAGGCCGAGTCCGACTGCCGCCGGTCCGAATTCCCACCCCGGGAATCTCGGACGCCGACGGGATCTCTGCTCATCCACGCTGCTCTCTCCCTTCCATCGTTGGACGGGTTCTGCTCTCCTTCATGGTGCCGCCGTTTCGCACCTGAAGGAAGGCTTTCCGGGGATCCACATTGCGGTCCCCAAAATGTGACACCATTTACTCCATGGTTCGTAAAGTTGCATACCAAGGAGAGCCCGGCGCTAACTCCAACATCGCCTGCCTACAGATGTTCCCCGACATGGAGCCAGTACCGTGCCCCAGCTTCGAAGATGCTTTCGAAGTAGTGAAATCCGGCGAAGCGGACCTCGCCATGATTCCGATTGAGAACTCCATCGCCGGGCGGGTTGCGGATATCCATGTCCTCCTGCCTGAATCCGGATTGCAGATTGTCGGCGAACATTTTCTCAGGATCCGATTCCACTTGCTGGGCATACCCGGAAGCACGCTCGAACAGGCGCAAGAAGTGCACAGCCACGTTCATGCCCTCGGCCAATGCAGGAAGCTGATCCGGTCAATGGGGCTGAAACCAGTTGTTGCCGGCGACACGGCTGGGTCCGCACGGGAGGTCCGCGACTGGAATGACGCTTCCAAGGTCTCGCTGGCGCCTCCGCTCGCGGCCCAGATGTACGGGCTGGATGTCTTGGCAGAAGACGTCGAGGACGACGCCACCAACACGACCCGGTTTGTCGCCCTGTCCCGGGAGCGACGGCAGCACACACGCGACGAGTTGCCCGGGCCTGTGATTACCAGCTTCGTCTTCCGGGTGAGGAACGTACCCTCGGCCCTGTACAAAGCTCTGGGTGGTTTTGCAACGAACGGCGTGAACATGACGCGCCTGGAAAGCTACATGGTGGGCAACGAGTTTGCTGCGACCACGTTCATGGCAGACGTTGAAGGGCACCCATCCGACACGCCCGTGCGCCTTGCGCTCGAGGAGCTGGAGTTCTTCACCGATGAGGTCAGGGTCCTCGGCGTATATGCTGCTGCTCCATACCGAAGCCTGGGCTTCACCGATTCCGGCAATCCAGCCACAACGTCTGCCGGCACCCCAAAGACCACTTTGTCGCTTTAGTGGCTCCCTTGTACGCCGGCGAGTGCGAGTATTCCAGCTGCCATCCGCACGGGCGCACCGTGCTGGACGACGTGCGCGTAATCGGTGAACACGATGGCATTGCCCGAGGGGCTTTCCAGCAGGGAATCAAGTCCCAATGCGAGGGACTGCCGGAGGACGGTCCGGCGCTCCGAATCCACCACCGGACCGATGAGCACAACATGGGAGACGAGCTCAGGGCGCCGGACGGCCAGTTCTGTGGCGAATTGCGTCCCCGTCGAATGCCCGACCACGACGACGGGACCGGCGCCTATCGCTTCGAGCGGCTATGGGTTTCCCGGGCGGCGCGGGCCGAAGGGCCGGGGGCCCGCAAAGCTTGCTATTGATGCCGTCGGATGTAGGATTCCGGATCCAGGTCGTGGCCAGTGATCCCTCCCGCGTGGCCCGCTTCGAAGGCGCAGAAGGCCAATCCGATCGCGTGCCGGAGGTCCAAGCTGGCATGGAGACGAAAATCGCTCAGTCCCTCGCGCTCTTCCTCCGCCATGTGGTCACCATTCACTTCATTCACCTGCGCCACCGCGCGCCACCATTCCGCAGAGCCGGTTTCGTGGGCGCCTACGGTTGTGATCGCGTACCGGATCTCGTTGTGGTCATGAATCGCGTCGCTCGTCTCGTCCTCCGGCGAGTCCTTGCCGCCGGCTCCCTCGCCCAACGAAAGCAACTCCGGATAGAACAACAGCTCTTCAGCCCTCGCATGGACCTCGAGGAGGATGCGCAGCCGGGACCAGACCGCATCGAGGTCCGAAGCCGACGCGTCATGCATCTCGTCCAGGACCGCAAACATACGACGCTGCTCGTGATGATCGTTGAGAATCACATCGGTTATATCCATAGCCTGTTCCTTTCAGCACCGTTCAGATAATCCTGACTGCATGCCAGGTAAGGTCGGGAATTCCTTGGATGGGCCAGATGGAACGACGACGCGCGCCCATTTCAGTAAGTATACTTACCATATTCTACTGCGCCCGAAACTCCCGGCCTCACCTGCGGGGAATCAGCGCAGCAGAGTTTTTCAAGGCACGAGCCGTCGAACCAAGCCGGTCGAGAAACTCACCCGGACCGGGCCTCGCCGGCCTGGGACCGGACACGAATTCAATCGCAAGCAAGGTCTCCTGGATCCGGCCAGGCGATGCTTGATAAGCAGGACCTGAGCAACAAGTCGACAAAGGGATGACCATCATGACCTCGAACAACGCGACACCCGAAATACCCGATCCGCAGCCCGACGGCCCCCCGCCCTCTGCAACCACCTCCCCGCCAACCGGCGCACCGCAGGGCACTTCCGCTGCCCCAAAACCTAGAACCACCCGTGCCGGAGTTGTTTGGGCCGCAGTCGTCGTTGCCTTGCTCGCGCTGATATTGCTGATCATCTTCATCCTGCAGAACCAGCAGCCAGTCAACGTCTTTTTCCTCGGGCTAGCGGGCACGGTCTCCTTGGGCATGGCGTTGTTCATTGCGGCAGTCGCCGGAGGCGTTCTGGTAGCCGCAGCTGGTGCGGCAAGGATCATTCAGCTCCGGTCCGACGCCCGCAAAATACGAAGAACACAACCCAAGTCGAATTCAGCCTGAGTCCCGGCGCACGATCAGATCCAGGAAAGCCGGAGGTAAAGTGGATTCCGGATGAATTGAGGACAAGGGTGGCAGAAGACCAGCCGTTGGATCAGGCCCATGATCCCTCCCACGAGCTTGCCGGTGCCCGGGTGCAGCGGGTGTTCTACATCATCAATGCCGGGCCGTTCGTTTCATCTCCGGAATTCAGCACCAGAGACCAGGCCGTGGCGTATGCACGTGAACGAAGTGCGTCCGGTGAGTTCGGGGACGTGGTTCCCGCGGCGGTTGAGGTCGAAGTCCGTGCCGAATACCGGCTCAGCTCCGGCAGGACCACCCAACGCGCAGTGGAAACATTCACTATCACCGCCTGACCCCCCGTGGCTGCGGTGCCGGGAGGACCGGCAGTGGTGCCGGCCGCCGTCGGACTCCTTGGTCCGGAAAGAGATGTTCCCGCCCGGGATCCCATTCCTCTGGACGGGTAGGGCCGGTCGCGCCTAGGCTGGTGGTGTTGCCCCGGACCCCGGCAGCGCGTCATCAGCGCACCGAGGAGGCAGCCACTTGCCCTTGACCAACCAGCCTTCACCGTCCGTGCCCGCGGTCACGATCCCGCCCCGACCGGCCCCGCCCAGGACCCGGATCAACAAGGTCACCAGCAGCTATGCGGGCCTCCTGAAAACCGTCCGGGACGCCGGGATGCTCCGGCGGTGCCGACGCTACTACCTCCTCCTGCTGGCGATCCTGGTAGTGGTGGGGACGGGGATCTGGGTGGCGTTCTTCCTCCTGGGCAACTCCTGGCTTCAGCTGGCCGTAGCAGGCGCCCTCGGCGTCGTCTTCACACAATTCGCCTTCCTCGGCCATGAAGCTGCCCATCAGCAAGTGTTTGCGTCCCGGCCCGCGAACGAGTGGACTGCACGGCTCATTGCCACCCTGGTTGTAGGCATGAGTTACGCGTACTGGACCGACAAGCACTCACGGCACCACGCCCGACCGAACATGGTCAATCAAGACCCGGACATTGCACAGGGTGCCGTCATCTTCCACAACGAACTGCCAAGCAGGCGCGGAAGACTCGGCCGGGCCCTCGGCAAGCACCAAGGCTACGTGCTCTTCCCTCTGCTCTTGTTCCTCGGATGGACGCTGCATATTGACTCGTTGAAGTACTTGCTCCGGCGGGGGCCGGTGAAGTACCGGTGGCTTGAAATGGCCCTGCTGGGTCTGCGCTTCGGAGCCTACGCCGGCCTGCTTTTCCTCGTCCTCTCCCCCGCCATCGCCGTTGCATTCATCGTCGTGCAGATCGCCGTGTTCGGAATGTACATGGGCGGAAGTTTCGCGCCGAATCACAAGGGGATGCCGATCCTGCCCGAAAACAGCCGGGTGGACTTCCTGACGCGCCAGGTGGTCACGTCCCGCAACATCGCCGGGGGACGATTCGTCACCTTGCTCATGGGCGGCCTTAACCACCAGATAGAACACCACTTGTTCCCGGATATGCCCCGCCCGCACCTGCGAGAGGTCCGCCAACTGGTCAAGGCCCACTGCGATGCCGAGGGGATCGCCTACACCGAAACGGGGCTGCTGCACTCGTACGCAATAGTGATCCGCTACCTCAACAAGGTCGGACTCACGGCAGCGAACCCGTTCACCTGTCCCCTCGCGGACCAATACCGGCGATAACCGGCGCACACGCGGACCGGATCACCCTCAAGGAAAGCGTCACGTTGCCACTCAGGCAACAGTCTTCCGATGACCTAACACAGAGCCGTCAGGAAGACCACGATGCTTGCCTCTCGCCGCGGAAGGAGGCGAGACCTACTGTGGAGCTATGGACGCCACAGGAGCTCACGCCTTTGCGATTCCGCCGGTATCAGTTCACCGCCCCACGACTGCAGTTGAAGACGTCGTCACTCTCGTGACCGGCGTCTGGCTTCTCACCGGAACCTATGTTGACGGCTGGGCGCATAACAACCTCCGTGACCTCGAGACGTTCTTCACTCCGTGGCACGCGATCCTCTACTCTGGCTTCGCGGCGTGCGCCCTCTGGATCGCCGCCCTGACTTGGCGCCGGCGCGCGCCCGGCGCGCGGTCGAGGGAAGCGATCCCCGCCGGCTATGGGGCCGCGGCAGCCGGGGTCGTCCTCTTCCTCATCTCCGGGGCGGCAGACTTCGCCTGGCATTCGGTGTTCGGCATTGAGCAGGGCCTCAAGGCGCTATTCAGCCCCTCCCATCTGGGGCTCGCCACCGGCGGCTTCCTCATTCTCAGCGCGCCGTTCTCCTCAGCATGGCACTCACCCCAGCGGTCATGGCCGCGGCTGGTGCCCGCCGTCGTGAGCGCCATGCTCTCCGGGATGGTTGCGGCGTTCATCCTGCAGGAGTTCGCGGTCTTCGCACGCCATGGGCTCATCCAGACATACACCGGCACTGCCGGGACGCCGCCCGCGGTGACGATTCCGACGTCGTCGAGCATCATGGTCTCTTTGGCATCGTTCTTCGTCTCAACGGCCGTGCTCTTCGTGCCCGTCCTCTTGCTGTCGCTGCGCTGGCGCCTGTACGCCGTGGTACCCGCGGCCATGGCACTGCTCCCCTCCGTAGCACTGCAGATCATGGTCGCGCTGCGGGACGCCTGGCTCGTGCCGGTGGCCCTCATCGGTGCTGTCCTTGTTGGAGTGGTGTGGGCGGTGGTGCGACCCAAGCCGGACCGTCACGCAAGGCTCATGACCGCGATAGGCCTCTCCCCCGTCGTGTTCTGGGCCCCGTACTTCGCCGGTGTGGCGCTCCACGACGGCGCACTTAGCTTCTCCCCTGAACTTTGGGGCGGGACGCTCGCATGGACCGGACTCGAAATGCTCGCCTTCGCCGCGCTCACGGTCAAGGTGCGAGCCACAACAGGCACCAGCCCAGTTTCACCAGCCCGCTGACTTGTCAGCTGCGCCAATCATGTTGCAGGGCTGATGTCCCCTCACTGACGGAGTTCGAGAGCGTCAAGCAGTCGCTTCACCGAGCCGCCGAGGTTCCACTCGGTAGCGAGACGCTCGAGCTCAGTGCGCGAGTCTCCGACGACGGGATGCAAGCGCGCTCCGGCCTCTTCGAGAGTGGGCAGTGCGAGGTCGCTCACGACTTTCACAACAACGGGCGCAACCGTCAGATAATCCTTGGAGGCGGCCAGTTTCGACCTCACGGGCGCGGACAGCCCGCTGTCTGGATCGATCGCGGCCGCGAGCAACGCGTCGAGCGTGCCGTACGTCGCGAGCAACGACGCCGCCGTCTTTTCGCCGATCCCTGCGACGCCCGGCAGCCCGTCGGAGGCGTCGCCGCGGAGCGTCGCGAAGTCGGCGTACTGCTCGGGCAACACACGATACTTGCCGACGACGACGGCGTCGGTCACGATCTCGAGGTTCTTCATGCCTCTCGCCGTGTAGATGACCCGCACCTGGCGGGCGTCGTCGACCACCTGGAACAGATCGCGGTCGCCTGTCACGACGTCGACAGGAAGCTCCGCGTGACTGGCGTAGGCCCCGATGACGTCGTCGGCTTCATGCGAGGCAGCCCCGACGACGGCGATACCCGCAAGACGGAGGACCTGCCGGATCATGGGAACCTGCACCTGCAGCGCATCCGGCACCACTTCGACGTCGGGAGCACCCTCTACCGCCTCGGCGACCCGATGCGACTTGTACGTCGGGATGAGGTCCACCCGCCACTGCGGACGCCAGTCCTCGTCCCAGCACGCCACCAGATGTGTCGCCCCATAGTCGGTGGCGAGCCGCGCGATCATGTCCAGCAGGCCACGAACGGCGTTCACCGGCGTGCCATCGGCCCGGCGGATCGAATCGGGCACGCCGAAGTAGGCGCGAAAGTATAGCGAGGCCGTATCGAGGAGCATCAGGCGGTGAGTCATAACCGATCCTTACATCCACAGCCCCACAAAGGGCAGGTGCTTTCCGGTTTCCCGGAGAAGCACCTGCCCCCTGTGAAGACGTGTTACTTCTTGGCGCGGCGGCGAATGACCGCTGTCGATGCTGCGCTGGCGGCCAGAGCGCCTGCGCCGACAAGCGACCAGAGGACCAGGTTGGACTCGGCATTCGTACTGGCGTCGCCGCTGGCGGCGCCGGCGGCGGTGACGCTGGAAACAGCAGCAAGACCGGAATTGCCCTTGCCGTTGCCGCCGCCGTGTTTGCCGCCGCCGTCGTTGTTGCCTCCGCCGTTGCCGGAATTCACAACCACGGCTGCCCAGCGCTTGTTGCCGGACGTGGCGCCGACCGCGCCGAGCATGTAGTTGCCGCCGTCCATGAAAGTAATGGAGGTGGAGAAAGCGCCGGTACCGTCAGCGATGACGCTGAAGTTCGACGGAGCGGGCCGCCCGCCGTCCGGAGCCTTCTTGCCGCCGGTCCGCTGGAACGTGATGTTGATGGTTTCGCCGGCGATGTAGCCGCTGCCGGAGAAAGTGATGGATTCGCCGCGAGCTATGGTGCCGTCGGAAACGGTTCCGTACTCACTTCTTCATTTGTCCCCCCTGAGACGAATTACGGAATTCACGTGATGGTGGGGATACAAATCCCCTGCGATTGCGTGCTGAAATCCCAAATGTCTAGCCAGCGACGACGGTATCATTCACCGCCGTTTAGGTCGATAACGCGGTGGGGCAGTCGATCATTTTTTCTCCTTGACCGCTATTTGTGTCGTGTCGCGCTGGGTGGCGGCCCAGCTGGCGAGGACTTTCAGGGCATCCTCGGAGGGTGTCCCGGGGTCCGCCGTGTAGACGTTGATACGCAGTCCACGGTCTGCGGGGAGTTCCAACGCTTCAAAGCTAAGATCCAGGTCGCCGACGATCGGGTGGTGGAGGCGCTTGCGGCCGGCGCGGTGGTACTTCACATCGTGACGGGCCCAGCGGGTGCGGAACTCTTCGCTGCGGGTGGAGAGTTCACCGATCAGGTCCGTGAGGTCCTTGTCGTACGGGTTCTTCCCGGCTGTGGAGCGCAGGACCGCGACGATGTCATCCGCTGCGCGTTCCCAGTCGGCGAAGAACTCCCGCGCTTTCGGGTTCAGGAAGGTGAAGCGTGCGCTGTTCGGCGGGGCGGGCACCTCTGCCATCATGTCCAGATAGAGGACGCGGCCCAGTTCGTTGGCGGCGAGGACATCCCCGCGGTCGTTGCGGACCCAAGCCGGTGCAGCCGTGATCGCCTCGATGACGCGTTGCACGCTCGGCCGCACTGTCTGCGGGCTGTGCCGGCGTCGCACCCGGAGCGAAGCGGAGGCTGCGCGAGCCAAGTCAAAGAGGTGGGCCGTTTCGGCGTCGTCGAGCTTCAACGCACGCCCGAGGGCTTCAAGGACACTGTCCGAGGCACCGGAGAGGTTCCCCCGCTCAAGGCGTATGTAATAGTCGATGCTCATCCCGGCGAGCATCGCCACTTCCTCGCGGCGCAGCCCGGTAACCCGCCGGTTGCCGCCGTAGGCCGGCAGCCCCGCCTCATCCGGTGTGATCCTTGCCCGGCGGGAGGTCAGGAACTTCCGCACGTCGTCGCTGTGTGTCATGGCATCCACGCTACGCGCGGTCGACGGGACGAGGGAGGCACTGGCATTACCCGGAACGGCCGTGACTCCCGGCCCGCACGGAATCAAGGTTGCATTGAAAGCATGAAACCTGAACCCGCAACAGCCTCCCATCCGGGAGCGATCCTCGCGATCATCCTCCTCAGCTACTTCATGATCCTCCTGGACAACTCGGTCATCTTCACTGCCCTGCCGAGCCTGCAGGCAGATCTGCGGCTGAGCACCGGTGAGCTCTCCTGGGTTCAGGATGCGTACACGCTGGTCTTCGGCGGCCTGCTGCTCCTCGGAGCCCGGGCAGGAGACCTGCTCGGCCGCCGGCGGGTATTCGTGTCCGGGCTGGTGGTGTTCTCGATCGCGTCGCTGCTGATCGGCGTCGCGCCGGCGGGCTGGTGGGCGATCGCCGGTCGCGCCGTGCAGGGTATCGGGGCGGCGATCGTCGCGCCCGCTTCACTCGCCCTGCTCACCGCGAGCTTCCCGGAAGGCCGTGAGCGCACCCGGGCCGTGGCCTTGTACGCCCGCCGACCTGGCAGCCCGCCGCACCAGGACACCCCGGGAGCCCGCCGCTGCGCCGCAGCTCGAAGCCGCCCGCTGAAGCTCCCGACCGCCCACTTGAAAGGGGTACTGACATGCACTCCCACATCTCCACACATCTGCATACCGTGAAAAGCATGGACATGGAACTTACTCTCAATAACGGCGTCACGATGCCCGCCATCGGGCTCGGCGTCTTCCAAAGCGCTCCCGAGCAGACGACGGCGGCCGTCGAGGCCGCGCTTGCCACCGGCTACCGGCACATCGACACCGCCGCCGCGTACGGCAACGAGCGGGAAGTCGGCGACGGCATCCGCCGTTCCGGCCTGGACCGCTCCGAGGTCTTCATCGAGACCAAGGTCTGGGTCAGCGACTACGGCTACGACCAGACCCTGCACGCGTGGGACAAAGCGACAGGCAAGCTCGGCGTCGACTACCTTGACCTGCTCATCCTGCACCAGCCAGCCCCGGACCGCTTCGAAAAAACCATCGCGGCATACAAGGCGCTGGAGGCCCTGCTCGCCGACGGGCGGGTGCGGGCGATCGGCGTCAGCAACTTCATGCCGCACCACCTGAGGCAGTTGCTCGACGCGACCAACGTCGTCCCGGCCGTGAACCAGATCGAACTGCACCCCTACTTCGCCCAGCCGGACGTACAGGCTGCCGACGCCGAACACGGGATCCTCACCCAGGCCTGGTCGCCGATCGGAGGGATCACCTTCTACCCCGGCTGGGGCGAAGAGCGGCGGAATGTCATGGAAGACCCGGCCATTGCCGCCATCGCAGGGACCCACGGCAAGAGTCCGGCCCAGGTCATGCTCCGCTGGCACCTCCAGCAGGGCCGCTCAGCCATCCCGAAATCGACCAACCCGTCCCGCATCGCCGAAAACTTCGACGTCTTTGACTTCGAGCTCAGCACCGACGAACTCGCCGCCATCGACGCGCTCGACACCGGCAATCGCAACGGACCGGACCCGGACCAAGCCCGGCCGGAGCGCTTTGCCATGGTCATCCCCGAAGCCTGAGACCCCAAGACCTGAGACAAAGAGAAGGAACAGCATGGAATACCGATCCCTTGGCCGCACAGGCGTGCAGCTCAGTCCCTTGTGCCTTGGCGCGATGATGTTTGGCCCCTGGGGCAACAACGACACCGCCGACTCCATTCGCATCATCCACCGCGCCATCGACGCCGGCATCAACTTCATCGACACCGCCGACGTCTACTCCGGCGGGGTATCCGAGGAGATCGTCGGGCAGGCACTGGAAGGCCGCCGCGAGGACGTGTTCCTTGCTACCAAGTTCTTCATGCCCATGAGCGAGGATCCCAACCAGCGCGGCGGCTCCCGTCGCTGGATCATCCGCGAGGTCGAAAACTCCCTCCGCCGCCTGGACACCGATTACATCGACCTCTACCAGGTCCATCGGCCCAGCCCGGACACCGACGTCGAGGAAACCCTCGGCGCCCTCACCGACCTCGTCCGCCAAGGCAAGGTCCGCTACATCGGCTCCTCCTCCTACTCCGGATCCCAGATCGTGGAAGCCCAGTGGGCATCCCGGGAACGGAACCTGGAGAGGTTCGTCACTGAGCAAGCGCCGTATTCGATCCTGGTCCGCGGCATCGAAGAAGACATACTTCCAACGGCGCAACGCCACGGCATGGGCACCCTGACCTACAGTCCGCTCAGTGGCGGTTGGCTTTCAGGACGCTGGCGCAAAAACTCCGCTTCCACCCCCACCTCATCCGCGCGTCCGAATGCCCGCTTCGACATGAGCAGCCCGGCGAACCAGCGAAAACTCGACATCGTCGAAGAACTCGCCCAGCTCGCTGAACAATCCGGTATGACGCTCATCGAGCTGGCCATCGCGTTCGTGATCAACCACCCCGGCGTCACCGCCGCCATCGTCGGACCGCGCACCATGGAACAACTCGAATCGTACCTGCCCGCCGCGGACATCACCCTGAGCACCGACGTGCTGGACCGCATCGACCAGCTCGTCGCACCAGGCGTCACCGTCAACCCCGACGACACCAGCTACGGAGCCCACGAACTGACATCGCTGGCACGACGGCGGTGATGTGTATGACCCTGCACGATCGTAGAAACGGCTGCTTCAGAGGCCGCCGAGAAGGGGCCGAACCGCCCCTCAACGGCCCACCGGGTTTCTTCTTCTATCAAATCGGCGTTGATCCGTGCGCCGGTCATCACGCCCTCGGCCGCGGCGGTGATTACTTGGGCCATCAAATTTGAGACATTGCCCGCTGCATACACGCCCTGGACGGCAGTGGCACCCGTAGCATCGGTCTCGATAAACCGCCCCACGCCCATGGGGTGCACCTGGGTACTTAGCCCGAGTGATTCCAGCAGCGCGGACCTGGCCTCCATCCGTGTACCGACAGCCAAGGCCTGTAAGTCGAACGAGGAGCCCTGGCGGAGCGTGAGACCCGTGAGGACCCCGTTGACAGCGTCCACTGAGGCCACTGCGCCGTCGACGACTGTTACGGACCGGGCACTGAGCTTGTCCCACTCTTCCTCGGTGGGTTCCACGGTGTCATTGAGGAAAAGGGTGATATTCGGGGACCACTGTCTGAACAACAGTGCCTGATGAACGGACATCGGACCGGTGCCCAGCACCCCGATCCGTTTCCCGCGGATTTCCCAGCCATGGCAGTAGGGGCAGTGCACAACACCGTTTCCCCACTGCTCCTGCAGCCCGTCGATGGGAGGCAATCCGTCGGTCAAACCAGTGGTGACCAGGAGGCGCCTGCCGGAGAACCGGCGGGCATCTCCGAGCATCACCTCGAATCCATCGGTGGTCCGCCGTGCCGAAACGGCTTCGCCGTCAATGACCGTTCCTCCGTAGGAGAGCACTTCGCTGCGTCCGATGGACAGGAGTTCCCGGGGGTTCATACCGTCCCTCGAAAGATAACCGTGCACGCCCGTCGCGGGTGCGTTGCGTGGCGCTCCGGAATCGATGACCAGCACCGAGCGCAGCGCGCGGCTCAGCGTCGTGGCCGCGCTGAGCCCCGCAGCGCCGCCCCCGATAATCACAACGTCATACCGTGTGGTGTCCATAATGACTTGCCCTTCGTCGTGTCCTGAAAGTCCGCCGTCAGTGTCCTTGGGTGGTACCACCAGCTTTCATCCCATGCGGCAAAGATGGCAAACCAGGTTGCTGTTATGGCAAACTGCGGGTATGGCAAATGAGCTTGATGATGTTCTCGGGGCTGTCGGGCCCCGGCTTCGGGCACTCCGGACGGAGCGGGATCTCACCCTCGGAGAGGTGTCCTCTGCATCCGGAGTGTCGGTGAGTACCCTGTCCCGCCTGGAATCCGGCCAACGCAGGCCAAACCTCGAAATTCTGCTGCCCCTAGCGAGGTTGTACGGTGTTCCTCTTGATGATCTGGTGGGCGCCCCGCCCACCGGGGATCCGAGAATTCACCTGCGTCCGATCACCCATGGCGGCATGACGGCTGTTCCCCTCACGCGCCGGCCGGGTGGTTTGCAGGCCTTCAAGATGGTGCTCGCCGGTGATGCCCGCGGCGCCGAGCCCGATCCGCGAGTTCACGAAGGCTACGAATGGCTCTACATCCTCAACGGACGGCTGCGACTGGTGCTGGGCGACAATGACTTTGAACTCCGTGCCGGCGAAGCCGCGGAATTCGACACCCGCACACCGCACTGGTTCGCCAGCGCCGACGGGAAACCCGTCGAATTCATCAGTTTGTTTGGACAGCAGGGCGAACGGATGCACGTACGCGCCCGCCCCAAGCCCGCATAGCGACAGAGGCGCGGTCCGCCAGGCAGTCGCTCTCCGAAACCTTCACCGAGCTGATTCTCCCCGCCGGAGATAATGGCAGTGCTCAGAGCCATTCATCGCGCCGCCCCTTAGTTTACAAATGCTAAACATAGGTTGCACACTGCGGCTACAAACGGTGCGCCTGCCTAGACAGCAGGTAGCTCGACCGTGCAAACGCACATATTCAGGTTGATCATGGTCCCCTAGTCTCTATTCGAATGTTGTGCAGTTCACAATGTGCGCGGCTGCCATCACTGGCGGCGGTCGGCTCCCACAGGGGCCGACTCCAGTTCAAGGAAAGATGGATTTTGACCACCTCAACAACGGGCCCAGCCCAAAGCGGCGGACTTGAAGTCCGCTCTATCGACTACGTCCCGTTGGACGAGCGCCACGGAAAAGTCTCCAGTATCGGGCCACTGTGGTTCATGAGCAACGCGCAGATCGCCACGCTGGCAGTGGGGCTCATCGGCGTCACCACGGGCGGGAATCTGGTCTGGTCCCTGATCGCGATCGCCGTCGGCGTGCTCGTCGGGACGCTCTTCATGGCGGCCCACTCCTCGCAGGGGCCTCAACTGGGCCTGCCTCAAATGATCCAGTCCCGCCCGCAATTCGGATACGTCGGCGCCCTGCTGGTCTGGCTTTTCGCCTACCTCCAGTACGCCGGCTTCAACATCTTCAACACGGTGCTGGCCGGGCAGGCCATCGCAGGCTCCGTTCACGTCGGTTCGGACAACCTATGGTTCTGGGTCGTGACGGTTGTCGCCGTCGTCGTCGCCCTTTTCGGGTACGACCTGATCCACCGCTTCGAGCGCTACCTGACCTACCTCACGATCGCAATGCTGGCGCTGCTGACCATAGCGGCACTCACCAAGCTCGACCTACCTGCCGGTGCGCTCAACCTCGGCGACTTCCAGCCGGTACCCTTCCTCGCCCAGTTGGGTGTTGCCGCGGGATACCAGATTTCCTGGGCGATCTACGTTTCAGACTACTCGCGGTACCTGCCCCCGAGCGCCGCGCGCCGAACCTTCAACTACACCTTCTGGGGCAGCGCGCTCGGCGGAATTTGGGTGATGTTCCTCGGAGCGTTCATCGCTTCTTCCGCGGGCAAGGACTTCGACACCATCGGGTCTATCCAGGCGACGGCGGACAAGCTCTTCGGCGGCTTCGGCTCGATCGCGCTTTTCATCGCTGCCCTCGGCCTCGTCTCCGTCACTGCGCTGAACATGTACGGTGGCTCGCTGACACTCATCTCCTCGATCGACAGCCTCCGGAAGATCAAGCCGACCCTCAAGCTGCGGATCGTCACCATCGCGATCACCGCCGCCATCTCCGTGGTCCTCGCCAACGTCGCCTCCGACGACTTCCTGGCCAACTTCAACGACTTCCTGCTGCTGGTGCTGTACTTCTTCATCCCCTGGACCGCAGTGAATCTCATGGACTACTTCGTTGTCAGGAAGGGCCACTACGCGATCGCCGAGATCTTCAAGCCCAACGGCATCTACGGCCGCTGGGGATGGGCCGGCATTATCTCCTACCTCGTCGGTTTCGCGGTGATGGTTCCCTTCTTCTCCGCAGGAAAGCTCTTCGTCGGTCCCGTGGCCCAGGCGATGAGCGGTGCAGACATCTCCCTGTTCATCGGGCTGCCCGTCGCGGCCGTCCTCTACTGGCTGCTCGCGCGTAAGACAAATGTTGCGGCCGAGACCGAGCTTGCAGAAGCTGAAGAAGCAGACCTCGACATCGCCGCGCACGAGCACGCGATGCCGTAGCACCACGGCCCGCTGACGAACGACGGCGCCGCGCCCCACCGAGGCGAGCGGCGCCGTCGTCGTCGTGACCCGGCCGCTGGGCTGTTTGGCGTGTCACCGATCATGGCTCGGGATTTCTGCTGAAGTCGGGGCCAGGCTTGGCCAGCGCCAAGAAGGGGTCGGAAACGCCGCAGCTTCATTTATCGTTCGCGCCGCTACACCGAGTCCCGCGGGGCGTTCGCGGACCTGAGCTCGCCTTCGAGACGCCGGTTGTCGGCCTCGAGGAGCAGGACCATCCGGATGCCCGCGAGGTTCAATCCCAAGTCCAGAAGCTCTCCGATCCGGCGCAATGTCACCAGATCGTCCTCGCTGTACTGGCGGGTCCCGCCCAGGGTCCTGCCCGGTTCCAGCAAGCCCTTGCGTTCATACAGGCGCAGGTTCTGCTGTCCCGTCCCCACCAGCTCGGCCGCAACGGAAATCGCGTAGACACCCCTCCCCCGGTCCTCGGCCTGGCCCATCGAGTCCCTCCAAATCTTTCCAAAATAAGGCTTGCCCCGACCTACTCGCAGTGCTATAAGAAATATATACCAGCCGCCATAGATCGGCTGGGTTGACAACAAGAAAGCTGCGATCTGCAAGGAGTGACACACCATGCTGATGCGAACCGATCCGTTCCGTGAATTCGACCGGCTGGCCGAACAAGTGCTCGGCACCACAGCCCGGCCGGCGGCCATGCCGATGGACGCCTGGCAGGAAGGCGAGGACTTCGTGGTCGCCTTCGACCTCCCCGGAGTCACCGTCGACTCCGTAGACATCGACGTCGAACGCAACGTGCTGACCGTCAAGGCCGAGCGCCCGGACCCCGTCGGCGAGGGCACGGAAATGATTGCCTCCGAACGCCCCCGCGGCGTCTTCAGCCGCCAGCTCATCCTCGGGGATGCGCTGGACACGAACGGGGTCAAGGCAAGCTACGACGCCGGAGTCCTGACCCTGCGGATCCCGGTGGCGGAAAAAGCAAAGCCGCGCCGCATCGAAATTGAAACCGCCGGAAAACAGCGCCAGGAAATCAGCGCCTGACCATCGGCGCAGCCTCCCGGACCGGGAGCACCTCAGCGGCCCGTCATACAGAGAGGGCGGTCGAGTTCACAGACCACGCCACAGCGCAGCCAGCGCAAGGATGACGAGGGCCCGAGGATGACTCCCGCAACGATGGTCCCCGGTTGAACGGACCGGGGACCATCCCCGTCCCCCACCCACGAGAACGCGGCACGGCCACGATCAAGAGCAACGGCCCCGATCCTTACGACATCCTGCATATCGCCACGACCGCCACCGCGCGTGAGGTGGCCCACGCCTACCGCACGCTCATCCGCGGCCGGCACCCGGACACCCGGCCTGCCCGCGAACACCACCACGGCCCCGGCCCAGCGGCGGTGGATCTGCAGGAAGAGCTCCAGGAGCTCCGCGACATCATGGCCGCCTACGCCATCCTCGGCAACCCGGAAAAGCGGGCGGCCTACGACCGGGAGCACCCGCGTCCGGCCGCACGCCCCAAGCCCCGGCGACCGGACGGCTCCCCCGCGAGGACACCCGGGCAGCTTCTTCCTGCCGCCTCGCTGCTGATCGGACCGGTCGTCTGGGAGTCGCCCGGCGGACGGTCCCCTGGAATGCCGGACCGGCAAGGTTCATATCCTCCAACCGGCTACACGCTGATCCGCTGGATCCGGCGCTGAGGGCCGAAAACCACGCAATCGCAAGGAGCCTCCATGAGTGCCTGGCGCCCGTATGACAACCAATTGATGCCGGCGTTCTACGAACGCTTCGAAAAACGATGGGGCAAAGGAACAGCGCCGTTCCTGGACCCCGAAACCCACGAACAACCCATGCCCCGGGCCCAATGGATCAACCCGGACACCGGCGCCGCCTTAGCGGTCGTGCCCATCTGGACCGAGGACCCCCAGCACCGCTCGTTCGGGGTCTTCTACCTGCCCCCCGGCCGGCGACATCTGGGTCCTGCGGCCCGGCTACACGAACTACCTCGAAACCGACATCAGGAATGCCGAGCAAGCCACCCTGCGCAACGACGCATTCCGAAAAGCCGTCGCTCACGCCAAAGAGTTCATCTACGGAACCCTGCCCTGAATACCGTGCTAGACAATACCCGGACTGCAAGGCCAATCACCCGGACTACGCCATGACCCCTCCACAGATCAGCCAGTTCCTCCAGGACAGCATCATCAGGGATGACACGAACGATTCAGCACTTGACGCCGACGTGTTCTACGGGCTCTACGTGAGCTGGTGCTCCCTGAACCGCAAAGTCCCCCTGGAGCAGGAGGTCACGGCCCGGCCGACCGGGATGACCGACCGGCGCTGTTCAACGCGATGCGTCCCGCGGCCGGGCTGGCCGCGGGACATACGCCGGGGGTTTGTGGGTGGTTCCTCAAGCGGTGCGTACTTGCCCGGCGGTAACGGGCGACGGCTTGAAGCCCTTGACCGCCATCCACACGCCCAGCGACAACTCCCAAACGAAGATCGGCAAGGTTGCGAGTCCCGACCACAACGAGATCCCCTGGTTGATACCGAACATCGTTGAGATCGTCGACGAAAGCAGCAACGGGCCGCCGATCAGTCCAAGCAAGGGAATGACGCGCGGCACGAGCCCCGAACGGTACATCAGGTATCCGAGCAGCAGCCCGCTCACACCCGGAACCAGGCTCGGCCCGAGAATGAACGTCCAGTCGCGGACCGCCACGAGCGCCTCGCCCACGGGAACCAAGGCCGGATCCGCTCCGCCTTTCTGTCGCAAAGTGACCACAGCCAGGAGACTCACGACGCCGATCACGATGACCGCGGCTTCAAACATCCGGGCGGTGACGAAGCCGAGCGCGATGCCCTCGTTCTGCCGTTTGACGACAGGAAACAGTGCGACGGCGGTGCCCACGGCGGAAACCGCGTTGACGAGATCAAGGAAGCAGCCGAAGATTACGGTCGAGTCGGCACCAGGCCCCGTGATGTAGTGCGGATCGTTCAGGACGGGGGAAATCAGGAACAGCGCCGGGATCGAGCTGACGAAGGTGACCAGGTACAGGATGCCTGCAACCACCGCGGTCTTCCGCAGCGGGTCCATCCGGACACGCTCAGTTGTTGGGGTTTGGGTTGTGGTTTTCATGGTGTGGTCCTTCTTAGGGATGAAATGCGAGTGTTCGACGCCGGCTGGCTGGGTTGCGTGGCTCCGGCTTGGTTGACTGCCAAGAGCGGTATTGCCAAGTCGTGGAGCTTTTGCAGCAGACCGTGGAGCGCGGCCTGGTCGACGTTCCGGATGCGGATGGCGGTGGTTCCGTCGTGTTCGTTGGTGAGGCTCAGTCCTTCGAACCAAGCGGCCCAGCGGGAATCAAGATGGCCTTTGACGCGGACTTCATACTCGACCGGCGTGTCGTCCCGGCCTATCGATCTCGCGTTCATCGCACCTCCTTCTGCCTTAGTGGATTTCAGCCGCCTTTGCGGATGACTTCCTTGAGCTTTGAAGGTAGAAGGAGATGTGGTGAGCAGGGATCACCACATCTGGTGATTGATGTGGTGATCTTTCGGAAGGAATGTCGGGCGGACCCCCGGCCTGGATTAGCGCTCGTCGCGGCTTCGCGACAAGAGATCCAGCTCTTCGGCCCGGCGGACGGCCGAGCGGCGGTTGTTCGCGCCGAGCTTGGCATAGATGTTCTTGGTGTGTGTCCGGAGGGTGTTGAGGGAGACGAGCAACTCGCGCGCGATGTCCGGGCCGTCCAGCTCCGAGGAAAGAAGCCGAAGCACTTGCAGCTCGCGTTCGCTCAGGGGCTCGATTAAGCGTTGCTGTGCTGGGGTGCCGCGGCCTCGGGTACTGCGTGTCCGAGCACCTTGGGCCTCGGTCTCGTGCGTTTCGGTCCCGACCGACTCCAAGAGGCGGTCTACATAGTCCGAGGCGCTCCCCTGCTTCGCGAGCGCCTCCAGCAAGGCGGCCATAGCCTCTCCCTCATCGACGAACACTGAGACGTAGCCCCCTGGTTCGGCGAGCGCTACCGCGCGTTGCAGCGCAGCCAGCGCGCCGCCGTCGTCCGCTTCTTTTTGGTGGGCAAGTGCCATAAGAACCAGAAGTTCGACGACGGTCCCGGTCCTGCCACCTTCTTCCGCGGCCCGAAGGAGACGGCCAAGCAGCGCGATCGCCCGTCCGACAGAGTCCTCCGACGGCTCCGCCCCGTGCCGGGCGAGGAGTGCCCTGGCCAACGTGATGTGCTCGAACTCGTTCAGGTAAGAGAGTTCATCTTCGTCGGAAATGCCTCGCTCACGCGCCCAGCGGAGAGCGTCGGACGTCCTTCCGTGCGAGATCCACATCTGTGCCCGCACGGCCGCGACTGGATGTACCTCGGGAAAGAAGTCGCCGACGTAGAGGCGCTCCGCCTCGTCGAGTTGCTCAAGCGCGCCGCCCACGTCCCCTTCTGCTTGGAGGACCCGGGCCACCGCGACCCGCGAGCGGTACGGGTTTTGGGGCAGCGCGGCATCCTCGCCGAGCTCCTGGCTGGTCAGCAGGTGCTGCCTTGCGACTTCAAGTTCGCCGCGTTCAAGAAGGAGCATGCTCATTCCTACGTGCATGTCGGCCGTTCCGCGGAGCATTTGCGCCGGGTGCCTGCCCGCGACCTCGAGACCCCGCTCGTAGATCGCCATTGCGTCGCGGAGCCGGCCTTGGGTAATCCGGATGTCGGCCAAGGCGATGGAGCAACCGAGCATGTCCGAGTGGTGCCCGGCCCGCTCAAGGTTGGAATAAGAATCGGACCACAGGCCGTGCGCTACCCCCAGTTCGCCGTTCGTCCAATGGCCGAGCGCCAACAGCCCGGATGCCGCTCCGCGCTCAAGATGATCGTTCTTCCCAACGAGGCCGAGTGCGGTGGTCGCGTGCGTCATTGCCCCGGCGGTGTCCCCGACTGCGAGCGCCTGCGCTGCACGGTAGATCTCGATCGAGCTGGTGAGGTTCCCGCCGTCGCCGTCTTCCGCCGTCGTACCTAACCACTGCTCTGCCTCCTTGAGGCGGGCGTCGACGCCGGTGAGTTCGCCGCTTGCGAGGAGCGCCCCGGCGTAGGCAACGCCCAGCCCGGGCCGCGCTTGTATCAGTTCGCCGGGGAGCGCTTGGAGCCAGCGGCTCAGCGTGGCGTCCTGGCGGTCCTTACGCATGGCAGGGATCGCGAGCTCGATCAGGTCCGCGGCCCGCTCGAAGTCCTTGCCGGCCATGGTGTGGCGGATAGCTTCCGGGAGGTCGCCGTTATGTTCGTGCCAGATGCTTGCGCGCTCATGCAGTTCGCTAATGCGGCCCGGCTGCTCGTCCATGAGTCGCGCCCGTAGCACGTCGGCGAAGAGGTGGTGATAGCGGTACCACCAGCGGCGGTCGTCGAGCGGAACCACGAACAGGTTCCCTCGATCGATCGACTCGAGCATTGCTTTTCCGGTGTTTTGGCCGGTCACGGCGTCGCAGAGCGGACCGTTGAGCCGGTTCAGGATGGAGGTTTGCAGCAGGAAGTTCCGGACGTCGTCGGGCTGGCGCAGGAGTACCTCTTCCGCGAGGTAATCGACGATGTAACGGTCATCACCTGCGAAGCCAGCGATGAAGCCGGCGACGTCGTCCCTTCCCTGCATCGAGAGCGCCGCCAATTGGAACGCGGCGATCCAGCCCTCGGCCCGGGCTTCGAGGGCGGCGATATCCTGCGCGGTGAGACTCAGTCCCATCACGCCGTTGAAGTAGGCGCTAGCCTCCTCCGGGGTGAAGCGGAGATCGGCGGCACGGATCTCGAGGAGCCTGCCGCGTGATCTGAGTCGCGGGAGTGGCAAAGCTGGATCGGCACGGCTCGCGATGACCAGTTGTAGCTGCGCGGGCAGGTTCTCGATGAGAAAGGCCAGCCCCTCCTGCACGTCCTGATTCTCGATGACGTGGTAATCGTCGAGCACCAAGATAAGTCTGTTCGGGACGGCCTGCAACTCGTTGATCAGGGTGGTCAGAAACGCTTCAGTGCTCGATTGCGGGGATCGGACTGCGAGTGCTTTGGCGCCGAGACCGTTCGATACCCTGTCCAGCGCAGCTACAAGGTAGGTCCAGAACAGCGTGGGATCGTTGTCCCGCTGGTCGAGCGAGAGCCAGGCGACCGATCGGCCATTGGCAGGTGCTTCCGCCAACCACTCGGTCAGCACGGTCGTTTTCCCGAAGCCGGCGGGGGCTGAGACGAGGATCAGCGTTTGCTCGTCGGCCTGCCTTAGACGGTCGCTGAGCCTGGGGCGCGTCACGAGACCGCGTCGTGGCACGGGGACGTGCAGTTTGGTCTCGAGCAATGGACCTGCCATCACGGACCTCCCTCGACAGCCGGTCACCTTGCCTCGGCCCGGGTGATCCCAGTGTAGTGCCGGTGAATTAGGGCAACACCCCACGCCGGGCCGTCTGACCGCCGTCCGGGACGTCTTCAACAACTGAGCCGCGCCCACCATGCCCGACAGAGCCGGGTGCCCGCTCAACCAGCGGGCAACCGGCGAAGCGAATCACACGGGCTGCGGAACGATCCGAATGTACGGCTTGGGCTCCTTCCAATCGCCAAAGATCTCCCGGGCCTCGCTGTTCGGGACGGAGCCGGCGATGATGACGTCCTCGCCTTGCTTCCAGTTGACCGGCGTCGCCACCCGGTGCTTCGCCGTGAGCTGAAGCGAGTCGACGACGCGAAGCACCTCGTCGAAGTTGCGTCCGGTCGTCATGGGGTAGACGAGGATCAGCTTGATCTTCTTGTCCGGCCCGATGACGAACACGTTGCGGACGGTCTGGTTGTCCGCGGGCGTGCGGCTCTTGGCATCCCCGGACGTGGCTGCAGGGAGCATGCCGTAAAGCTTCGCCACGGTGTAGTCCTCGTCGCCGATCACGGGGTAATTGGGGCGAGTTCCCTGCGTTTCTTCGATATCGGCGCCCCACCGCTCGTGATCAGCTGTCGAGTCCACGGACAAGCCGATGATCTTGACTCCGCGTCGGTCGAACTCGGGCTTGATCTTGGCCATGTAGCCGAGCTCGGTCGTGCAGACCGGGGTGAAGTCTTTCGGGTGCGAGAACAGCACTCCCCACGCGTCTCCGAGCCAGTCATGGAAGCGGATGTCTCCAGCGGTCGTCTTGGCGGAGAAATCGGGTGCGATCTCACCGAGTTGCAGTCCCATCATGTCCTCCTGGGCGTTGTGATGTGATGACGGAGCCAATTGGCTCGCCGTCATTTCTCACGGTAAGGCAACCCTGTTCCCCCACTGTTCCCCCGGCTACCATGAGGGCATGGAGACGTGCGCCGTCGTCGTGCTAGGCGCGTTCCGTGTCGTAGTTGACGGCCGGACTGTTCCAGGCGACGCGTGGAAACGAACCAAGGCCGCCGGGCTCGTCAAGATCCTCGCCCTCGCGGAAGGGCACCGGCTGCACAGGGATGTCGTCGCCGATTTGCTCTGGCCCGATCTCAACGCTCGAGCTGCTGCTTCGAACCTACGCAAGGCAATGCATTTCGCTCGCGCTGCCCTCGGCTCGTCGGACGCCCTACAGGCGCGCGGCGATTTGCTGGTTTTACTGCCCTACGCCGAGGTCTCCATCGACGCGGAGCGGTTCGAAGCGGACGGGCGCGCCGCGCTCGCCTCATCGGCAGGGACGACCGAAGCTCTCGCCCTGTATCGAGGCGACCTGCTTCCTGATGATCGATTCGCCGTGTGGGCCGAGGAACCCCGCGATCGGCTGCGCACGCTGTACCTGAGTCTGCTCAAGGCCGCTGCTCGATGGGACGACGTGGTGCAGGCCGAGCCAACGGACGAGGACGCCCACCGCGCTATCATGGTTCGCGCACTCGACGCGGGCGATCGTCAGGGCGCGATCCGCCAGTTCGAGCGACTCTGCCGGCAATTGCGGGCGGACTTGGGAGTCGGCCCAGGGGCGGCGACGGTCGCGGTCTACGAGAAGGCCATCGCCGAGGACAGCCGGCGTGCGGAGAATCGTACGCGGGCGACGTTGGCGCGAGCACTCATCGCGCTGAACAGCGGCGACCTCATCGAAGCCATGTCATACGCCCAGCGTGCACGCGAGCTGGCCATGGAAGCGAACCTGGGCCGGGAGATCGGCGAGGCCAGCGCAGTGCTGGCGATCGCGGCGAACATGCAGAACCGTTGGCTCGAGGTGTTCGAGGCCGAGTTCGTGGAATTCACACGACACGATTCCGAGCGCTCCGGCTACATTCTCGACGCTCAGTTGTGCCTCGCTGAGTTCTGCCTGTGCGGGCCGGACGGGCATCGGAACATTGCGCGGCGAGTAAAGCGCCTGCGCACGATCGCCGAGCGAGCAGGCTCGGTGCGCGGCCAGGCCATCGCCGACCTGTTGCTGGGCGAAGCGGCACTGTTCTCCGGTGAACTCGGCGACGCGCGCAGCCTGCTCCAGTCCGCGCTCGAGCTGCACCGGCGGGCCGGGGCCCGGGCCGGCGAGATCGTGACACTGCAACGACTGGCTGAGGTTGACCTCGCGCAGGATCGGACCGAGGATGCCACTCGGGCAGCCAGCCGCGCTTTGCCTGCTGCCGCGTCCACGTGGCTTGAGCCACACCTGGTTGTACGCCTGTACGGGGTGCTCGCCGAGGCGGCCAGCTCTCCGGCGCAAGCGGTCCACATCATCGAGCGAGCGGACGCCGCCCTGGCCGGTAGGAGCGTCTGTCCGCCGTGCTCGATGGGTTATCACGTCGCCGCAGCGAGGAATTACGCGCTGGCAGGGAGGCTGGACGCCGCCCGCCGCCGGCTTGCCAAAGCCGAACAGCTCGCCGGCATGTGGCCGGGCGGACCATGGCATGCCGCTCTTTGGGAAGCACGAGCCGTCCTGCGCCGCGCGGAAGGTCACGAGAATCAAGCCATCGCCCTGTTTCGGGAGGCGGCAGACAGTTTTGCCGAAGTCGGCAGGCGCCAAGACGAGCAACGCTGCCTCGCTCGAGCAGCACAAAAATCGCTAACGACCAGCGGAAAGTCTCTTGCCGGCTAGGCCACGTGCGTCCGGAAGCAGCCGACCGGCAGCGGCCAGAAGTGCACCACGGGGATGTACTTGTCATCATGGAGAACGTCTCGGCCATAATGGCGGAAGGAGAGCCCCTGGTTCTCGCGATGCACTCCCTTCCCCTAGACGCACGCCCTTCCCCTATAAGGTCCAAAGAATAGGAGTCACAGTGAAAGCCATCGTGTACGAAAGGACAGGTCCGTCGTCGGTGCTGGTTCTGCAAGACAGGCCACTAACATCACCCGGACCGGGCCAGGTCAGAGTCCGGGTGGTGGTGTCGGGAGTCAATCCCACCGACTGGAAGTCCCGGGCCGGCAGCGGGACCGGAAGCAAGCTGGACGCACCAAAGGTGCCCAACCAAGATGGCGCCGGCGTTATCGACGAGCTCGGACCCGGCGTGACGGGACTGTCCATCGGAGATCGCGTCTGGCTTTGGGACGTTGCCTGGGGTAGCACCGAGGGCACAGCCCAGGAGTATGTGGTGGTGCCGGCCGCGCAGGCCGTTGCACTTCCGGACACGGAATCCTTCGACACGGGCGCATCCCTGGGGATCCCGGCGTTGACCGCGCATCGTGCGCTAACCTCGAACCAAAACGGGCCGGACAGGCTCTCCCCCGGATCTTTGGAAGGGAAGGTGGTGCTTGTCACCGGAGGCGCGGGGGCGGTCGGGCATGCTGCCATTCAGCTCGCCCGCTGGGCAGGTGCAACCGTCATCACGACCGTGAGCGGGGAGCGGAAGGGTGAACTTGCTCGCCAGGCGGGCGCGCACTATGTGATCAACTATCGCACTGCCGGCGTCCCACAGACCGTATATCAAGCAGCCCCCGGAGGCGTTGATACGATCGTCGATGTCAACGCTCCGGCGAACATCGACACTGACCTCAAGGTGCTGAAGCCTGGGGGAACCATTTCCATTTATGCTGCCGCACCCGGTGAATCCTTGGCCATTCCCATTCGCGAGAGTATGGCCAAAAACGTTCAATACCAGTTCGTCCTCACGTACACCGTTACTGATCAGCAGAAGACGGCGGCCGTTGCCGCCGTCACCGATGCACTAAAAGCAGGGGTATTGCGTGTCGGCAATGAACACGGGCTCCCTCTAATCCGGTTTCAACTCGATGAAACCGCGGCAGCGCACGATGCCGTGGAGCAAGGCTTCATCGGAAAGATCCTGATCGACGTGTCCGCGTCCTGAGCAGCTTTCTGCCCGTGACGTCCGGAGTCCCCTGGTTCCCGCCGGACAGGACCCGTCAACTGTGTTCACAAGGCCCCACCCTCAGTTGTCATGCGGTATCCGTAACCGCCAGACTGAGGCGGTCGACTCCGTGCATTGCATCCGCTGCCCGTACAAGGGCTAAATGGGAAAATGCTTGTGGAAAGTTACCCGCCATTCGTTTTTCCTTCACTGCGTATTCTTCGCTGAGCAGACCGAGTTCATTGGAAAACCCGACGAGCTTGTCCATCAGGGCCTTGGCTTCAGTCCAGCGATCGGTGCGAGCGTACTGCTCCACCAGCCAGAAGGAACAAGCGAGAAATGGATGCTCACCCGGTTCAAGTCCGTCAACGCCGGTTTCAGTCCGGTACCGAAGAAGCAGTCCTCGTCGGTCAAGAGCTCCTTCTCTAGCAGGGAAACCGTTCCGAGCATGCGCTGGTCAGAGTAGGCGAGGAATCCAACCTGCGGTAGAGCTAACAATGCGGCGTCTGCCTGTCGCCCCCCATAGGTTTGTGTGAAGGACCTTAGGTCGCGGTTGAAGCCCTTATTCAATATCTCCCTCCGCAGGAGTCCCCGGAGTTCCCGCCAGTGCTCCAGCGGGCCCGCCAATCCGTGATCCCGAACCGCACGGACCCCGCAGTCGAATGCCGCCCACATCATGACTCTGGAATGCGTAAAGTACCGGGCCTTGCCGCGCATCTCCCAAAGGCCGAAGTCTTTGTCATTTAGGTGATTCTCCACAAAGCCCAGGAGGGCACACTGTAATGCCCAGGAGAAGTGATCTTCCTTGCCCCCGGCTAGACGGAGTCTTTCCAGAGCAACCAAGACTTCTCCCACTACATCGGCCTGGTACTGGGAGACCGCAGCGTTGCCGATCCGGACCGGTCTCGCGTTCTGATAGCCAGGCAGGTGGTCTAGTTCTTTCTCAGGAAGGTCCCTCTCTCCGGCGATTCCGTACATAATCTGGATGTCCTCCGGATCACCCGCGAGTGCCCGCAACAACCAGTTGCGCCACTTCAAAGCCTCCGATTCATAGCCATGCGTCAACATGGATTCCAGCGTCAATGAGGCGTCGCGAAGCCAGCAATAGCGGTAGTCCCAGTTGCGTGAACCGCCAAAATCCTCCGGTAAAGAGGTTGTGGGAGCGGCGACGATGCCTCCCGTTTCATAGTGCGTCAAAGCGCGCAGCACCAAAAGCGATCGCTTGACTGCGCCCCCGTATGCCCCGTCCTGGCGGCAATGACCTCCCCACAGGGTCCAATAATGCACCGCTTCGTCAAGGGCAGCATCGATATCGACGGCGGGCGGCACCTCGCGATGCGACGGAAACCACGTCAGCTCGAAATCCACGGTCTCACCAGCTGCAACCACGAATTCCCCCACGTGCCGGCGATCGTGGGCTTTGGGCAGATGGTGCCCCCGCAATGCCCAGGCGTCCGGTCCGGCTCTGGCCAGCAATATTTCAGCACCGAGCGTGGTGTTCTCGCGATATCGGCTCACCCACGGCAATACGGCACCGTAGCGTGGGCGAATCCTCAGCTCCTGAAGAAGGGCGACGGTCCCGCTCAGGCCAGTGACTCGACGCACAAGAGATGAACGGCTTTCCCCGATAGGCATGAAGTCGGTAATACGGGCCAGTCCGCCAAGAGTCTGCCACGTTGTCTCAAGGACAAAAGTCGAGGCCATGTAGTGACGGTCTACGACGACAGCCTCCGGATGGCTGGGGGCAAGCGACCACAGTCCATGTTCTTCGCGCCCTAGCAGCGCGGCAAAGATTGACGCGGAGTCGAAGCGTGGCAAGCAGAGCCAGTCGACGCTACCCCGGCGGGAGATTAGACACCCTGTAGAGAGATTCGACAGGAGCGCATAGTCCTCGATGGGTGCGGCCATGGCCCCAGTCAATCACAAGGGTTTGAAAAGCGTCAGGCCAAAACATAGGAACCGTCAAGCCATCATCGCCAGACTGCTGATTGGCATGAGCTTCCGTCGTGACGCCATCGGGGCTCCACGCCCTGAGAGCCCCAACTCCTCCCTACCCGGGTGGTCAACCGTGCCCCGAGAAGTTCACCCGGGGAGGTAGTTGCGGGCCACTCCGGCCGCGGAGCCAGACTGAATACAAGACACCACCAGTGTCAGCGCGAGGCAATATATACAAGGGAGTAGCTATGGAACGGCCTGTCAACGTCGACAGGGGTGAGACAGAAGCCCCTTCCCGCGTCCGGAAGGGCGGAGGTCTTTCAGCAATGATCTCGACCCAGGAGCGAGCCGGGTGCAGCACCGCCCCGTCGCGGAAACGGGGGGCCGGGAGATGACGCGTGAGGAGGCTTACGCCAGGTGCCCCGACGATTCATATGTGGAGCTATACGGCCATCAGTGGCTAATAGTTCCGTTCGCGCCAATCGAGCAGCCGAGGTTCTTTGACTGCACGCCGGGACTTAAAAGCGCGAACCACTGAGTCATCTCCTTAGCCCGGTCCGACCGGTCGCAGCAGCCTTCGTTCGCCAGCTCGGCTTCGCCGCAGTGTCTTTGGCGCATCCGTTGCCATAAGATTTCCTAGAGGGCTTCGAGCAATCCTTACGAACGCGGGACCACAAGGAGGCGGCAGATGGCGGTGGTGCCCCCCGGCGCTTCAAGCAAGTTCCGCCCCCCTAAACCCGTCGGTCAATGGGTTCCACGTACCCGCCTGACCGACGTTCTCCGCGCCGACAGTGGCTGGCGTCTTGCCCTCATCCACGCTCCGGCAGGCTTTGGTAAGTCCACCCTGGCCGCCCAATGGATGGATCTTCTCGCCTCGCAAGGGCGAACGACAGTCTGGCTCTCATTAGACCGGGATGACAACAACACCGTCTGGTTTCTGTCCCACTTGCTGGAAGCGATTGGAAGAGCAAAGGCGGGATTCGATGACGAATTACAGCAACTGCTCGAGGAAAGACCCGATGACGCGGAGCGATACGTTATTCCCGCCCTCATCAATGCCATCGATGAGGGCGGTCAAGATGTCGTCATCGCGTTGGATGACTGGCATTTGGTCACGGACAAACGAACTCTAAACGTCACCGAGCGGCTACTGGACGCCGGGGGCACCCATCTGTCCTTCATCATCACAAGCCGTACCCGCTCAGGCCTCCCCCTCGGACGGCTCATGGTCCGCAACCAACTGGTTGAAGTGGATGCTGTCTCATTGCGGTTCGACCAGGCCGAATCCCAGTCTTTCCTGGTAGACCTTAACCGTCTGGACCTCGGCGGAGAGGACGTGGCCAGTCTCTATAGGACAACGGAAGGCTGGATCGCTGCCCTGCAACTCGTGTCCTTGTCCCTACGCGATCATAGTGAAGCGTCAGCCTTCATCGAAAGACTATCCGGAGGGCATCAGTCGATTGGCGAGTATCTAGCGGAAAACGTCTTTAACACTCTGGAACCGGATGTGTTGAACTTCCTCTTGACCTCGTCGGTTCCAGAGCGGCTCTGCGCCGGGCTCGCGTCGGCATTGTCGGGTGTGGAACAGGGGCAGTCCATGCTCGAACAGGTCCAGGCCCGGGACTTGTTTCTGCAGCCACTTGACGAGGACGGTACCTGGTACCGCTACCACCATCTCTTCGAAGGCTATCTGCGTCGCCGACTGGACCGCGACTACCCAGGACGTGTCAGGGAGCTGCATCTGACCGCGGCACACTGGTACTCGGACAACGGATTCCCCAGCGACGCCGTGGACCACGCACTGGCCGCAGGCGACATCGACTTCGCCGTAGAAATCGTGGAGTCCCGCGCGATGTGGCTGGTGGAACACTCAAGTATGGCGACCTTGCTTGCGCTCGTCGGCAAAATCCCGGCTGATCGTGTTCCTGGCCAGGCAAGGCTCCAGATGGCCATCGCATGGGCAAACACACTGCTTCACCTAGCCGCAGAAGCGCAGGGCGCACTCGACCAAGCTGAAACCGTGATGCCCTCCGATGCGACACTGAGCGACGACGACCGCTTTGAACTCGGCGTTGAGAGCCTCGTCGTCCAGAGCTGCATCGATATGTACGGTGACAATGTGAGCCGCATCGGAGAATTGGATGAAAAGTGCTTCGCGCAAGCGGGCAGGCTTCGACCTTGGATCGTTTCGGTCGGAGCGAATCTGTCAACGTTCAAGAAAATTCACGACGGCCAGTATGAGCTCGGATTGGAACAGCAACTTTGGGCGAACAGGTTTCATGACCAAGTCTCGGGCCCATTCAGCAATGTCTACGGACACTGCTTTGCGGGCCTGGCAGCCTATGCGCTGCTCGACATGGATCAGGTCGAAAAGCAATTCGCCCTGGCCGTCGAATTGGGCCGCCGCCACGCAGGAAGACACTCCCACGCAGCCCGCCTGGCAGGCGCGATGATGGGGCAACTCCTTTACGAACGTGGTGCTCTAGACAAAGCCGAAAGGCTTCTTGAAGAGACACACGAGCTGGGATCAGAAGGCGGAGTCGTGGACTTCATGATTTCCACCTTTGCCACTCTTGCCAGAATCAAGGAACTTCGTGGAGACTCGTCTAAGGCCGCTGAGATACTCGACGAAGGCGACGCGGTCGCCGACAGTCTGGGACTTTCGAGGCTTAAACTCGTCATCAATCTTGAACGGGTGCAGCTGGGCCTCAAATCCAGGACATTCCAACCGGGCCTCGCTCCTGTTCCCGTAGTGCACGGCACCCCGGGACAACGGCTTGAGGGACTGGCCGAAACCAGCTACCAGATTTTCCTGACCACCCAGATCCGGTCGGCGCTGGCCGATGCCGCCCCCGCCGACGGAACTACTCCTGAGCACCTGGCAACGGTAGAAAAGGCCCGGTATCTACTGGACCGGGCTGCGGCCTACACCGGCCCTCGGGCGGAACTACACGCCCGCATACTGTTGGCCGCGGCGCTCCAGCAGGCAGGTCTCCATAGCGAGGCGGAAGAGACCCTTCTGCCAGCCCTGAACACATGCTGCAGGTTGGACCTTGTCCGGCCAGTGCTGGACGGCGGCGTTGCCTGTTCCGAACTCGTGCGTAGCATCTCTGAGGAGCTAAGGCTGGGTACGGCCAACTACGACTACCACCCAAATCTTGGGTCGTTTCTCAGTCTCCTGATTCGGCTCGATCTAAATACTGCAGTCAACGGGGGCACCTCGCGCGGTCTAAGCGGAGGTCGGCAGCAGCATGGAGGACCCCGGCGCGCATCTGTCCCGGAACCGGCCTTGTCGCAACGCGAACAGACGATTCTACTGCTTATCGACAAGGGTCGGTCCAATCGCGAAATTGCCCTGGAGCTTCACCTGGGGATCAACACGGTGAAGTGGTACTTGAAAAATCTCTTCAGTAGCCTCGGCGTAAGCGGCCGTCAGGCCTGTGTGGATGAGGCGCGCCGCAGGGATTTGCTGAAGCAAGCTTGAACTGCAGGGCCGGACATGACTGCGGCCGGTCACTTCAGGGCGTCAAGGCGCAACAGCACGTCTTCCGGTCGGGCTGAACGTGGTATCTCGGCGAGGTAAAAGTCTGCGGAGGGAAGTTCTACATCCGGATCTAGCCAAAACTCTGGAGGGATGTACCCGCCCACCGCGGTGTCGGCTTGCAGACGCACTTGCTCGTCGTCCAACTGCCCCAGCGTCCACCGATAATTTCTGGTCACGTTGGCGATCGGTGAATAAGCCTCCAGCGCAACGGGCACGCGTCCGAGGCCTTCGTCAGGCGCGCGGTTATCCAGCAACAGGCCGGCGACGGGCAGTGCTGCGAAGGCGCGTAGCCAGTCGCTGACATACATCGAGGCGTTTTCAGCGTCGTCCGCGACCAGCTCGCCCAGGTTGTCAGCGCCGCCGAAACGGTGTGTGGCGATGAGCCATTCCATCGGCGAGGGGATGCGCAGAACCACTGGCTGGCGTGCCGTCTGGGCGAATACCGTGGCGAATTCAAGGACCGCCTTGTTTGTGTCATTGTCTGCCAACAAAGTCCGAAGCGCGTACCCTGTGCGGGATCTGGCCGCCATCGCGGTCTCGAGCCCTGTATTTCCGGCTGTCAGATGATCGTAAAGTCGCTTCAAGTCCAACAAGGCGATGTCCGGCCCGAGCAGCCCCTGTGCCTGAGAGAAGAAAGCCGCGTAAGCGGTGGCGTTGTCCCAGGGCACGGTATGGCCTCGAAGAATCACGGACGCTGCGTACTCATGGTGATCAAACACCACGGCCTTCGCCCGCCCCGAGGGAGGGGAGGCAACGACGTTGGCAAGTGTGGCGGCAGTGGAAGTGGTCATTTGTCTTTCTCCGAACTTTGGCTGTTACAGGCCTTCAGCGCCGCACCGTCCTGGATTCCGGAGGATGCGGCGCTGAAGGGGATTTGAATGCGTTGGTCCCGAATCAGGATCTACGTTGGAGGGCTAGGACTTGCGCTGGACGACTTCGCCGTGCTTCGTTTCCAGTTCGCGAATTCTCTCCTCCAGTTCGGTGATCTTCACTTCCCGGCGGTCCGGAAGCATGATCAGTGGCAATTTGTCGATGGTCGCTTTGACCCGTTCCGGGCCGTTGCTGGTGAAGTGGGTGGCGGTGAGCTCCTCCGTGTCGTCGCCCCAGGACCCGTAGTAGAGCAGATCCTTCGGGGGCTCGGCCTTCACATAGCCCTCAAGGAACTCCTTGTACGGCTTGCCGCGGGCGATCCGGGCTTGCCGCGAGTCATGACGCAACTGGGTGGTTGCCTCGTGGTCCACTACGAAAGTGTCAGGATCCCAGACGACGCCGTAGATGCGGGTGCCAACGCTCGCCGAAATGCGCCCGAGCTCCAGATCCTTGGCGACCGATTCCGGGTCGCGTTCCAGGACATCGCCGTAGCCACCTCCGGAGCCCTGGGCGATCATGTAGAGCTCGCCGTCCTTTGCGACATCGAACTGCAGGCCCATATGGGCGGTGCTGTATTTGCCACCCTTGTAGGGCTGCTCGTTCATGATCCGTTCCATGGACAAATCGAACTTGCTGGAATCCTTGCGGATGATGTCGTAGATGTTGATGCCCTTGACCATGGCAAGCGGGTTTGTGCTGCAGCCATAACCGCCGAACATCCCGCTGATGGAGGAGAACTTGGACCCCGAAGCAACCGTCATGAAGCCCCACATCGGCGTTCCTTCAGCGGCGACAATCATCTCGTAGCCCATACCGCCGCTGTTCTTGCCGAAACCCTGGTTGTCGCGCACGATCCGCTTACTGACCAGTTGCATGAAGGGAACCTCCTCCTCCATGACCTCCTGTTCAGCGGTGTCAGCCATGGCGCAGAACAGTGGGGAGACGGCATCTTCACCATCTCGGAACGCCTTGGCCCCGCCGCCCATACCGTTAAGGTCTGCACACAGATTGCCCACCTGATCCCCATGCTGGGTCAGACCTCCCCAGAGGAAGGTGTTGATCTGGTTGAACCACGGAGCTAGGACGTTTGAGAACTTCTCCGGGTTGGAGAACTGCATCTTGGCGAAGGCCGTCTGCAGGGCCGAGAACGCGCGGAACGAGGCCTGCAGCGACTGACCCATCGGCGCATCGTAACCGGCGTCGGCCCAGGTATGTTCATCCGAGATGATGTCGATGGGCGACATCGCTGAAGTACACCGCGGCAGGTCCGGCCACCAGAATGCAAGGATCGCTTGCATCATCATTGACTTGACTGAACACAGCGGGGAGTTGATGGCCCGGTTGAGGATTTCCGGACCAGTTCCCCTCAGGTCCACGGTCATCTTGTCGCCCTTGACCGTGACCTTGCAGGCGAGTTTGATAAGGATGTTTTCTTTGAGGGTAGAGTCCATGAACTGGTTGAAGGACACGGTTCCGTCGGGGAGCTCGCTGATGCGGCGTTTGACTTCCTGTTCCACGTCCTCGACTGTGACTCGCAGCGCCGCTACGAACGTCTCGACGCCCACTTCCTCGATGATGCTGTCAACGCGTTCCTGGATTCGCTGAACGGCACCGATCTTGACCTTGAGGTCTGCCAGCTGCAGTTTGGGGTCTCGGACCGAGTGCTGCAGGAATGTCAGAAGATCCCGGCGAAGTTCGCCCTTCTCAACGATTTTGAACGGGGACATTCGCAGTCCGTCATCGAACGGGGTCTCTGAGCCAGACGGCATTCCGCCCGGCTCGCAGGCGCCGTTCTCACCTTCGTGGATCGTTGCCGCGACCCACGCGATGATCTGGCCGTCGCGCATGATCGGCGTGATCATCGATTGGTCCGTGTTGTGGACGTTTCCGTACCGGGCATCATTGTGGATGAATCCGTCGCCGGGATTGATCCCAACCGTCGGCTCGTCCTTCCAATACTTCATGATGTAGCGGATCGGGTGATGGAGAATCGCGGAGAACGCGATGACTCCGTGGCACGACAGGTAGGTGACGTCCCCTTCGGCCGTGTAAATGGCTGTCGTCAGGTCCCCCCATTTGGCGCCCGGAGCGGCACCCATGGCCTCGCACATTTCGTAGCCTTCGTCGAGGGCACCGGCAAGCCGTTTGCGGATACGGTCGACCTGGATGGGGTCCACGCCCTTGGAAATGCATTCCTCTTCGTAGGCCGAGCGGGAGGTGATCTGGTGGCTACGCATGATCGCCGGGTCGGGGCCGAGGAACAGCGTGGTTTCGTCCATGAACTGGTCCACCCACTGCTGTTCCTGGGCGGTCAGCGGCTGGGCGGCGGCGGCTCCGCCGCCAGTGCTGTTTTCATTTGCTGTAAGCGTCATTGCTATCTAGCTCCTTCAATGGGAGTAGGGGGAAGGTAGGTGGAGGATCTGAAAGGCACGGATCAGTCCTTGAGGAACCACACGGCGCCTTGGGATGTCGGCTCCAGGCGCCAGGTCGGCTCGACGAGATAGGTGGTGTTTTCGGTGGTCACGATTGCCGGGCCGTGGATGACGTGCTGATGGTGCAGCGCCTCGGCATCATAGACGGGCGTATCGACGGCTCCGTCGATCTTCACGAAGTGGACCTGCCTTGTGCCAATCGGGGACGGCATGGTTCTGTCATGTCCGGAGTCGATCGAGTCAAACTTGACCACGTCACCCTCCACGTAGGACGCGACCCGCACGGTCTGTGCTCTGATCCCGGCCTCGGGAGCCTGGCTGCCGGCACCGTAGCGCTGACCGTAGATGTCCGAGAACGTACGGATCAGATGGAGCACATCGACCACGCCATTCACGCGGTTGATGTCGAAGACGACCGCTGTGGTCACCAGCTGGTTACCGTAACGCAAGTCCATCTCGAGACTGTGGCGGATGTCGGCGGGGTTGTAACCCTGACGAACGAGGTCTTCCTTGCCCTTTGCTTCGAGCTCCTGGATGACACGGTTCAGTTCGCCATAGTTCTTGTAGAGGCTACGGTCCGTTGGGTTGTACAGGACGACATGTGAGCCCCGTTCGTGGATATGGAGGGGTTTCATGTTGCCGGCTCCGCAGGCTGAGAAGACCGAGGAGAACGGCGGGGCGAGAATCCTGCGGATACCTGCGTGGTCGGCGATGCCGCACGCATGCAGCGGACCGTTGCCGCCATAGGCCAGCATGGTGAAGTCCTCCGGAAGATAGCCGCGGACGCGCAACTCCTTCGACATGCCGATGGCCATCTGCTCGTCGACGGCGTTCTTGACGATCTTGGCGACCTCAACGGTGTCCATGTTCAGTTCATCGGAGAGGACCTCATCAATGGCGTAGATGGAGCGCTTCTTGTTCAGCTTAATGTAGCCGTTGGCGTAGTTGTCGGGATCAAGGTAGCCGAGGACCAGGTCCGCGTCGGTGACCGTCGGGCGGAGGCCGCCACGGTCGTAGCATGCCGGACCGGGGTCTGAGCCAGCTGATTCCGGCCCGATCTGTACTGAGTGGTGAATGCGGTCGTAGCTTGCTATCGATCCACCACCTGCACCCAGGGTCAACAGGTGGATCATCGGAACGGAGACAAGCCAGCGTCCGATGGTCGGCTGGAAGTCGTAGTGCTTGACTCCGCCCTCGGGGACGAGCCCTATGTCGAAGGAGGTACCGCCCATGTCTGTGGAGATGACATTTCCCAGTCCCGTACTGTCAGCCAGGTGCTGGGCGGCCCCCACCCCGGCGATGGGTCCGGAGTGGATGGTCTGCAGTGCGTCGGTGGAATTCGACTGGGCCATGCCGCCGGAATTGTGGATGACAAGCATGGGTTTGTCATAGCCGGAACCCCGGAGGTTGTTGGACAACTGCCCGAGTGCGTGGAACATGATTTCGTGCAGGAAGGCGTCGACAATAGTGGACGTTGCCCGCACATATTCGCCCTTTCGGCCGGACACCTGGCTTCCCAACAGAACGGGAATAGCGCCGAGTTCGTGGGCCGGATACTCGTCCAGGATGATTTCGAGGATCTGCTGCTCGTGGACGGGATTTTCTGTCGAATTGACCAAGGAGACGACGATTGCTTCTGCCCCGTTGTCCACAAGTTCGCGAACCTGGGTGCGGACGTCGTCTTCCATCAGGGACACGACAACCTTGCCGGCCGAGTTGATTCGTTCCTTGACCGAGCGGATCAGGCTGCGGGGCACGAGAGGATCCGGGCGGGTGGCATCCGGCATATTTTGCTGCTTGGAAGGGTCCAGCCCTTCGCCGTAGCCACGGCCCCGGGAGAGAGGGATGGTGTCCTCGAAGCCGTGGGTCACCAGTGCGCCTACCCTCGGGCCCTTCCCTTCAATAAGTGCATTGGTGCCGAGGGTTGTTGCATAGCGGACTGAATCGACTTCCGCCAGAACGAGATCGCGGTCGAGTCCAGCTCGCGAGCAAGCGAGGTCGAGTGCTTCATTGAATCCTTGGGCCAGGTTGTGGTGTGTTGTCAGCGCCTTCGCCTCAACATACAGGCCGTCCCAAGCGAAAAAGCAGTCCGTAAATGTACCGCCGATGTCAACGGAAATTCGTTTCATGACCAGTGGTTTCCTTAGCTGTGCGAGTGACTGGTGGACGGGGACAGACTGTTGTACGAACCAAGGGCCGGGCTGAAGTCTGCAACGGCCTCTTCGCCGGGTCCGTAGTTGATGACGGTCTCCGGGTTGGTTCCACGGTTCGTCCACTGTTCGCGGAGCGAGTCGATATCCCAGAGCATGTCCACGGTCGGGGGGTGTCCCGGCGGTACGTACTCCGTTTCGAGCTGCGTCCCGCAACCCGGGCAGTAAAACTCGAGAATCCTGCAGAAAGCGGGGTCCGGAGCGAAAGTGAACTCGTACCTTTCCGGATCAAGAATCGACTGATGGATTTCTCTCGGGTCCCGGTCGTAAACCAGGGTTCCCTCCTTGTAATTGCCCCGGGCGTCGCCGAGGTCATGGCTGCAGACCCGGCAGGTCCACCGCTCCGTGTCGAGATCGATGATCAGATATTCCGTCATTGGAATCCGCATGACTTGTCTCACCTGTCTTCTTAATGATGGTTGTGTGGGGTCACTTCTGGATGGTGTCTGTAAGCATGAGGTCACCGGAGACCGTCACGTCGAAGGTCCAGCCGTGCGGCACACGGGCCGTGAAATAGGGGCCCTCCACGATTGCGGGGCCCGAGGCCGAGGCACCGGCCGTCTGACGTTCCAGCTCGAATACCGGGACCTCATCGACCTGGTCGACCGCGGAGCGGACGTTTCGGGAGGAGGTGGCGACGGCGGGCCTCTTCGCGATTGATTCGGCGCGTCTGATTGACGTGTGCGGCAGCTCGAAGCGGGCGGTCAGGGTCAGCATGGTGTTGTGTCCGCGGATACCGGGCTGCGGATCGGAATCCAGGTATGGGAGCTCAGAAATCAGCTGGCCTTCGGCATCTTCAAGCACCACGTTCCATTCGAGCCGGCATTCGTCGATTTCGTGGCCCTCTTGGAACATGTCCCGCGTCGCCCGGTCCATGAGCGCCGCTTTGCTCGCACCGAATTCTTCGGCGTCCATTCCCGCGACGTTGGCCTCGTACGTCTGCGCAATGTCGGAGAAGCCGATTCCGAAAGCCGAGAAAACCGCGGCCATTTGGGGCACGAGGACTCGGCGGACGCCGGCGATCCGTGCTGCGCCGCATGCGCTCATGGGGCCCGCGCCCCCGAACGCCGCAACCGTTGTGGCGTCCGCATCCTCGACGTCGTCAGTTAAGGACTGCGACATGCGTTCGAAGTAGGCAGCCTCCATCCGAATCAGCGCCTCATTGAGGGTTATGCCGAGAGGGTCCGCAATGACTTCAGTGATTACGGCACGCGACCGCTCAGCGTCGAGGCTGAATCCTCCGTCGAGGTAGGTATCCGGATCCAGGACTCCCAGCAGCAGGTTCACGTCCGTGATCGTGGCTTGCTTGCCGCCAAAGCCGAAACAAGCGGGGCCCGGGGCAGCCCCGACACTTTCGGGGCCGACGGTGATGACGCCGTCGCGGAGTGCGATGACCGAACTGCCCCCGACGCCGCTGGAATGGACGTTGCTCATCTCAAAGGAAACCGGAACGCCCTGAATGGATCCCCGGCGGTCCGTCGAGATGGTTGAGTTCTTCACCGAGCCGACATCAGTGGTTGTCCCGCCGACGTCGATCATCAGCACATGCGCAAGTCCATAGGCCTCAGATAGCGCCTTTGTTCCTTCAAGTCCACCGCGGGGCCCGGAAGAGTAGGTCTTCAACGCCACAGATTTAGCCACACGTGAAGAAGCTCCGTCGTTGCGGTAAATAAGAAGCGGGTTCTTGACCTTATGGTCGCGAAGCCGGTGCTCGGCGCTGTACAGGAACCTCTCCATGGTGGGGTGCAGAAAGGAATTGATGATTCCGGACCATACGCGTCGCCCCTGGACGGCGTCGGGAGTGAATTCCCAAGAGAAAAGAATGGGTACCGAACCGAGCAAGTGACGGGGGAACTTCCGCAGCAAGACGCCTTTGACGGCCCTTTCCTTCTCCCTGTCAGCCATGGCGATCACGAGTCTTGCCGCGCCGTCGGTTGTCAGCCGATTGACCTGCTTGACGAGTTCCTGTGACAGCTCCTCCACTTCCTGTTCGGCGTTGATGACTGCTACTCGTGCGCCGACGAGGTCTTCGAACAGCTCCGCTGCCGCGTCGCCCTTGCGAAGTTCTTCGGCCAGGGCGGGGCTGTCTGTGAGGATGCCGATGCGTGGCCCCTTGCGCTCTACAAGTGCGTTGGTGCCTTGGGTGGTGGAATACCGGATGTGACGCGTGGAGTGCAAGAGTCCCGGAAGATCTTCCTCACCGAAGATGTCCTTGGAGGCCTTGGCTATGCCGTCGAAGAGACACTGGGAGAGGTCGAAAGGTGTGGTGAGCGTCTTGGTGAACGAAAAATTCTCGCCGTCCCAGACACAAATATCGGTCAGCGTTCCACCGTTGTCGATGTTAATGAGCCGTTCCATTGATACTCCTTTGTATATTGAGGCGCGGTGACACCAGCGGCGTATTCCTCAACGGGTGATTGTGAGCCATGCCACATTGAGGCCTGACCTCAGTTTCACTCCTGATGCGGTGTGGCTGGCTACTACCCGGCCGGGTGGACTATCCGGAAGAAGGGTCGGCCACCCGGGAGGGCGCCGGGCTGGTTTCGAACTGGACTCACACTCCCCCCGGCTACACCTCGACCACGTCGCTACGGCGTGCTCGCCAACGACCGCCGTCGACGTCCCTATCTTTTTCGAGAAGAAGTGTCAGCTTCGCCGGGCTTGGCCAAGAACGCTTACGTGGGGCTCGCGATCCTAGGTTCGAGAGGGCCACGATCATCGCATTCCAGGTGATCGCAGAAGACCTAAGCTATTGGTGGCAGCCGGCACGCGCGCATCAATCGCCACGGCCGCAAGGCCGTCCAGTCCATCGGCTCAAGACCTCCGTCATTGACGCCCAAACCGTTTGTTCGCCTGGAACTCCCCCATTTCCTACAAAGCGAAACCAATTCTAGGAACCAAAAAGATGTTCATATCTGGCACGAGCGACGTCGCCGCCGTCGCAGGCGGTTCGGTCAGCACCGTTTCGAACGCCCCGAACAGCACCCGGAAAGTCAAAATCGAAACCCGAGGGCCCGGCGATTCGGGGGAACTTCACGTCCGGGTATTTGGCGGGATCGAGGTCCTAGGCTCCTCGCTGCTGGTGCAGCTCCTGGTGGGCAATTACGTTGGCCTCATCAGCCGTGGCCACATGATTGCCAAGGGCTGGATGGATATGGTCTCGGCAGATGGGACTACAGCTTGGGTCTGGCTGGACGGGGGCCGCGGTCGTCGGATGGTACACGCTGGAGACGGGATCGGTCTCATGGTTCTCAAGGAGGCCCCCGCCGTTGCCTGCGCCCGCAAAACGACAAACAAGAACCGCAAGCGCAAGACAACAACCGAAGGAAACTGAACCCTTGATCTACATTCCTGCGCAGGACCGTTATGATTCCATGCCATACCGAAGGGTTGGCCGAAGCGGGCTGAAGCTTCCAGCGGTCTCACTGGGCCTCTGGCACAACTTTGGGGACGACAAACCCTTCGAAACGCAACGGGCCATCCTTCGCCGCGCCTTCGAGCTCGGCGTCACACACTTCGACCTCGCCAATAACTACGGTCCGCCCAGCGGCAGTGCCGAGACCAATTTTGGCCGGCACCTCAGGGACGACTTCAAGCCGTACCGCGACGAGCTCGTCATCTCCACCAAAGCGGGATACCACATGTGGCCCGGCCCGTACGGGGAATGGGGATCCAGGAAATACCTCCTCTCGAGCCTTGACCAGTCCCTGGAACGCATGGGCCTGGACTACGTGGATATCTTCTACAGCCACCGACCGGACCCGAACACTCCCCTTGAGGAAACCATGGGAGCGCTCGACACCGCGGTCCGCTCGGGCAGGGCGCTGTACGCGGGCATTTCCTCCTACTCCCCGGACAGGACGCTCGAGGCAGCTGCCATCCTTCGGGACCTTGGCACACCGTTGCTGATCCACCAGCCCTCGTACTCAATGCTCAACCGTTGGACCGAACAGGGCGAGCCCAACTTGTTCCAGACCCTTGAGCAGGTGGGCGCAGGCGCCATCGCGTTCTCGCCCCTCGCACAGGGTTTGCTGACCACGCGGTACCTACACGGCGTCCCGGAGGACTCCCGCGCTGCCGCAGGCAAGTCGCTGGTGGACACGCAGCTCTCTGAGGAGAACCTCACCCGGATCCGGGGCCTCAACGAGATCGCGACGCAGCGTGGGCAGACCCTCGCCCAGATGGCCATATCCTGGGTGCTGCGCCCACAAAACAGGGGAATACCGATCACATCGGCCCTGATCGGTGCCAGCAGCGTCCGGCAACTCGAAGACAACCTGGCGGCAACCTCAGGTCCGGATTTCACCAGCGATGAGCTCGAAAGGATCGACGAATTCGCCGTCGAGTCCGACATCAACCTCTGGGCCAAGGCACTCCAGGCATAGACCATAGAGGTGCGTTGAGATCAGGACCCCTCTGGAGCCAGCGGCGCCAGCATCGACGGTTGGGTTTGTGCCAACCCAGACCACCCCACCCGGGTGGGCAACAACTGTCCCGGAAAGTCCACCCGCCAAGGCAGTAGCCAACCACACCAAGGCTGGAGCGAAACTGAGGTCAGTCCTTGACGTGGTGGTCGGGCTCCCCCAACCCGGGACGCATCTGGCCCCCGACGGACCGAAAATGCCTGCGTCTTCGCACTTGTCCCAAAAGATTGCGGGGCAATGCGGCGCACGAGTTCAATGCACGTTACATGACAAGAAGAGGATTATGGACTATTCGCTGATGATGGCTTGCACACTCATCAACACAATGAAGGACGAGGGCCGCAGCGCGTTGCCAGACGCGCCTGCTGTAGTGGAAAGACGCGCCGGGTACGCACGCAAAAGACCGGCTCGTCTGCGGGGTTGGCTGGCGACCGCCCTACACCAAGTCGCGTGGGCAATTGAGCCTGAACCGTCGGCTGGAACTTGGCCACGGAACTAAGGCAGCGCTGCCGTTGGCACAGACGTCGGGTCGGATGGACCTGTCAGTCATCGACCGCCACCTGCACGTACTCCATCAGCAATTCGGGCTGTGCGTTCAAGCAGCCAGGAAAGATGCTGCAGCACAAGGGTTCTCCTAAGCACAGCCGCAACTGTGGCGGATGATCAGCTCCACAGGGAGCATCTCGCTCTGGAGTTCCATCGCTTCGCCCGGCTTCGCCCGGAGAAGCAGGTCAACGGCGAGGGAGCCCGCACGAGCGATCGGCTGCTGCACGGTCGTTAACCCCGGGGATATGATGCCTGCCTCGCGGATCCCGTCGAACGAAACCAAGGCGACGTCCTCCGGGACTCGGACCCCAGCCTCCGCTGCCGCATGCAGTATTCCGATTGCCTGCTCGTCACTGTGCACGAACATGGCTCGCGGCCGTTTCCGGGTTGCCAAGAGCATCTTGGCAACCCGGAAAGCGTCATAGCGATCAAAATTGCTTTGGACATTCAGCTGGCCGTCCGGTTCGATTCCCCGCGCAATCAGGGCCTGCTCCCAGCCTTCTTGGCGTTCTCTGACGGCCGACAGCCCGAGGGGACCGCTGAAGCTCGCCACTTCGGTGTGCCCGTGGTCGAGTAGGTGCGTCGTGCCGGCAAAGGCGCCCGCTCTATTGTCGACAATGATTGAGGTGCCCCAGATTTCGCTGGCCGATCGGTCCAGGAAGATGAGGGGCGTCTTGTTGCCCTTCAGCGCTGCCACTGTTGCGGGAAGAAATGCTTCGTTCGTCACCGAGCTGCCCGCGAAGATAATCCCCTTGACCTGCTGCTCGATAAAAGTGCGCAGATGCTTGGCCTGTCGCTCATCGTTCTGCATTGCGTTACCAAGAAGAAGGCTGTATCCGCGTTCGAGCGCGGATGTCTCGACGGCTTGGGCAACTTCGCCGCAGTAGGGGTTCGTGATGTCGGCAGCGATGAGGCCGAGGGTCGTGCTTGTCGCAGAGCGCAGTGACCGCGCTACCGCGTTCGGGCGATAGCCCAGTCTCTCCACGGCATCCAAAACGCGCTTCCGTGTTGCCTCGGAAACCTTTCGCGGCCCGTTGTTGACCACATAGCTAACAACCGCTGTGGACGTACCGGCCTCTCGCGCGACCTCCTCCTGGGTGATCATCCGTTACTCCTATCGTGTATTCCGCGAACTCGCATCAAACTCGCGCCCGCCTTTATGGACCCAAGCCTAGAGCACGGCGCGGCCGACCGCTTGTTACGAGTTTAAGCATGAATTGTTGCGGCCGTGTTAACTTTCCGGCGTTGACCGTAAAGCCGGGGCTGATCGTATTGACACGTCTCCGAGTTCGCTCCTATCGTAAATCTAAACGTATAGATCCCCGGCCCGTGGCGGTTGGCAGTTCCGGTTCGCCGGCTGTCGTAAACGGGAACCCGAGGGCCGCGAACAGCTCCCCACAATTGGCTGATGCGCTGCCAATCCCCACGCGTAATAACACCATCGCTGAAATGTTCGTCATGAACATCAATTGTCGATTTTCTCCTAGACAAAATTCCACCCGGTTTTCCGATGAAAAGGATAGTTCCGTGATTAATACCAATGATGCGTCCGTCGCCTCTAGTGCGGAGGCCACTCTTATGTCCGCATTGCCGTCACCTGCCATGTCCCGACGACACCTTTTGCGAGGGGTGGGGGCGGGGGCGCTGGCGGTTGCTGGCGGGTCGCTGTTAGCCGCCTGTGGAGCGGCGACGACTTCATCCAGCACCGTTTCTTCCGGCGCGGCCAGCGGGACAGTGGGTCTGCAGTTGGTATTCATCAAGAACGTCCAGTTCGCCGGTAGTTACTTTGCCGACCAGAACGGATACTGGAAGAACCTGGGCCTGAACGTCAACCTGATGGCCGGTGGACCCAACCTGACGGTGGAGCCGGTTGTCCAATCGGGCAAGGCGCTGGTGGGCATAACCCACACGGCGCAGGCCGTGAAAGCCATCATCAACGGCGCTGACCTGCAGATCATCGGCACCGGTTTCCAGAAGAACCCCTTCGTGCTGATCTCCCGCGCGGCTGCGCCTATCAAGACGCCGCAGGATCTGGCCGGTAAGAAGATCGGGGTACAGGCCCTGGACCTCCCGGTTTTTACGGCCTTCCTCACGGCCAACAAAATCGACAAATCCACCTTCACGATCGTCCCGCTGCAGTCCGACCCCACACCGCTGGTGACCGGCGAACTCGACGGCATCATGGGCTTCTACAGCAACGAGCCCAATTTCCTGCGCATCAAGGGGGTCGAACCCTACAACCTGCTGTTTGACAGCTTCAACTACCCCCTCATGGAGGAGGCCTACATCGTGAAGAAGTCGAATCTGCAGGACCCCGCGAAGCGGGCGCAGATCGTGGCGCTGATGCAGGGCGAATCGAAGGGCTGGCTGGATGCTGTTGCCAGCGTGGACAAGGCGGCCGACCTGGCCGTCAACAACTACGGCAAGGACCTCAAGCTCGATACGAGCCAGCAGGTGTTGGCGATGAAGTCGGAAGTTGATCTCGTCGTCACGGCCGACACGAAGGCGCACGGGCTCTTCTGGATGACCGACACACTTATCAACGGCACGGTCAACTCGCTAAAGCTCGGCGGCGTCGAGGCGACGAAGGACATGTTCACCCTTGACGTCCTGAATGACGTATACAAAGGAAAGGCCACGGTCTGACCCATGGGCACTACACCCGGAAATGAGGGCGTCAGCATTCGCGACGTCTCCAAGAAGTTCGCCGTTCGCGGCAAGGAGGTCCTGGCGCTCTCGGGGGTGAATCTGGAGGTCCCGCTCGGAGGATTCCTGTCGCTGCTGGGCCCGAGCGGTTGCGGCAAGTCCACCATGCTGCGCATCTTGGCGGACTTGGACGAACCGACCAAGGGCCAGGTCCTTGTTCATGGCGAAGCTCCCTCGGTCGCCCGGAAGAACCACCATCTCGGGATCGCTTTCCAGGATGCCGCGCTATTGCCATGGCGCACCGTGGAGGAAAACATCAAGCTTCCCCTCGAGGCGGCCGGCCGAAAGCTGGCCGAAAATGACCTGCGGGATATTATCTCTCTCGTCGGCCTGACCGGCTTTGAGAAGGCAAAGCCCGCACAGTTGTCCGGCGGAATGCGCCAGCGCGTCGCAATCGCCAGGGCGCTCATTCACGAGCCCCAGGTCCTCCTGTTGGATGAGCCCTTCGGTGCCTTGGACGAAATGACCAGGCAAAGGCTGAACCTTGAGTTGCTCCGGGTCTGGACGGCACGCCGGACAACGACGGTACTGGTCACGCACTCGATTGCCGAGGCTGTCTTCCTTTCCGACTCTGTAGCCGTAATGGCACCACGTCCCGGTCACGTCGTCGAGAAGATTGACATAGACCTGCCAAGGCCCCGTACCCCGGAGATGCTGCGCTCACCCGAGTTCCATAAAATCGCCGACCGGCTGAGTGGACTTCTTTTCACGGGAGAGTCCAGCCCGCGCGGGGACCGGCATGCCGCCAAAGTCAACGCCTGATGCCGTCAGTGCTCTTACCGAAAGGAACCTCGTGGCAGCATCCAGTGCTGTAAGCACGTCCGCGCCGGCGCCCGAGCGCCAGCCCCCTGCGTCCAGACTAAAGAGCCGCTTTAGAAGCTGGCTGCCGCCGATGGCGGGGCTCGCCGCGCTGCTCGTGGGTTGGGAACTCATCGCGCGAACCATCGCGGCGGGTAAGCACATCGTGCCGACCGTACCGGACGTAGTTGGCACCATGGTCGCCGACGGCTTCTACTTTGACGGTGTGACGACCACCCTGGGGGAAGCAGCCCGTGGATTCTTTTGGGGAAACCTGGCGGCGCTGGGTGTTGCCGCCATTTGCCTGCTCTTGCCTCGCTTGAAGAACATCTTGACGCGGCTGGCAATGGCCACCTATTCCACCCCTACCATTGCCATCGCGCCGCTGTTGATCGTGCTGTCTTCCCCGGACGGGGCGAAGGTCAGCATGGCGGGGCTGTCAGTGTTCTTTCCGACATTGCTCGGGGCACTGGTGGGCCTGGAAGGCGGCCCCAAGTCAGCCTTGGAATTCGTGCACGTCTCTGGTGGATCCCGGGCATTTGCTCTGGCACGTGTACGCGTTCGTGCGGCGGTGCCCGAAATAGCCGCCGCGCTCAGCCTGGCTGCACCTGCCGCGGTGGTTGGCGCCATGATCGGAGAGTATCTCGGCGGGGACCAGGGACTCGGCGTGGTCATGGTGCAGGCTCAGCAGTCACTGAACGAGGCGCGGGCCTGGGCGGTAGCGGTCGAAGCGACAGCACTTTCCACCGTGGCTTACCTTTTGATCGGCGCAATTGCCCGCCGGCTGGCGTACACCGCCACGTCGACAGAATTCGGCATCTCCGCAGCGGTCCGGTCGAAGGGCACCAAACAGGTGACTTTGGCTATCGGGCGCACAATTGCTTCCCTGGTGGCGGTGATTCTTCTGTGGTTCGCACTGGTGCGCGGGTCAGGCCTCGACCCCTACCTCGCCAAGACTCCAGACCAAGTATGGACGTACCTCACCGCCGGCCCAGATGCGGCGGCTAATCGAGACCTGATCTTCTCCGGGCTGGCAAAGACACTGAGCGACGCCTCCGTCGGCTATGTTGCCGGCACCATCGCAGCGCTCATTGCGGCAGTCATCTTCCTCAACTCTTCACTGGTCGAGGGCATGTTCCTGCCGGTGGTCATGACCATCCGTGCCGTACCGCTTGTGGCAATGACTCCGATCATTGCCCTCGTCTTCGGGCGCGGCGTCCTGACGGTGGCAGTGCTCGCCGGCGCAGTCACCTTCGTGCCGACCCTGGTGATCGTTTTGGCGGCGCTACGCGCTGTTCCGAAACCTGCAACCGAGTTGATGCACGTATATGCCGTCGGGTGGGTTCGCTCGCTCTTCAGCGTCCGCTTGGCCTACGCCATTCCAGCCCTGGCCGCAAGCGCCCGGGTGGCGATTCCGGGCTCCATTCTTGGCGCCGTCCTCGTAGAGATCCTTGCAACAGGCGATGGGATTGGCTACACGGTCGCGACCAGCATTGGAAATTCCGAATATGTGGCCCTGTGGACTGCATTGGCGGTCCTGAGCGGGGTTACGGCAGTGCTGTACATGTTGCTGTCGCGCATCGAGTCGGCGCTCCTGACACGTATCACCCAGTAATCAAGGCTCTTGAAACGTGGATGCATGTCGATGGCATGGGCAACAGCTGAGGGACCGCAGCCGTCCGCGCCGGCAGCATCCGCCGAATTATTGTCACGGTCCAGGACGGAAAGGATTCAAATGAACAGGCATTCCGAGGCGGTCCGCGAGGATGATCTTGAAGAGGGGCGCTGGAAACACCCAACCCCAGTCACCGCTGAACTCGCGTCCACTTGGGTTGACAAGGGTCGGCGTCTCTCGATCCCGCTGCTTGAACTGGCCGGGCCGGTCGCGGACCCGGCGACCGTTATTCCCCAAGTTGTCGAAAAGGAAAGTGAGCGGCTGTACGGGAACTTCATGCTCGCTTGGCTCGATAACAGCAGCGACCCACGGGTAGTGAACCACCTTCCCGACGCAGCGTTTTTTCTGCAATTGCTGGACCTCACCTATGGGCCTGTCTTCGAGTTGCGTCCCGAGCTCCGGAGCCTCTTGAGTGGTACGAGTCGGCCCGAAATGTCTTTGACCAACGACGTTCTCCAGATTCAGCTGCGCACGGTCCAAGGGAACTACAGCATGATCCGGCACCACGCCCTCATGTTGTTCTACGCGGCCCTGTGGCTTGATGAGCCCGAACGGTCCGGATGGTTGGACTTATACGACCAATTGGTGACCCACGTTGACGGACGCCCGGAAGGGCGACCGAGCTTGGAACAGATCGGCAGCACGGAAAGCGGCGCCTTTGAGGATTTCGCGGCGCTCTCAGGGCGAACATTGACGGATCCGGAGGCTCGGCAGCTGTTGAACGATCCTGAAGCATTGCAACGGATCGTGGACTACCAGTTGTATGCCGCTGTGGCGATTGGCCTGCTGTGGCGAGAGTATCGCGCCCTCCCCGAGGAACTGCAGGAAGGATGGCACCGTGAGCAGCTGTCCAGGGGCTACGTCAGCCCGGATTATCTGGAGGACAACTGGCTGAACAAAAAGTGATCCTTCACCGCCCAGCAAACTAAGACCTCGAAAGAGAGAACAGAGCATGACCGAACTACAGCTCATCATCAAAAATGCACGGCTTAACACGGACGACCAGGAACTGTACAACATCGGAGTCCGGGACGGGGTCATCGTCGCCCTCACTGGCCAGGCGGAGGACCTCGGCACCGCCGCCGAGACGCTCGATGCGGCAGGCCGTTGGGTGATACCAGGTGCTATCGACACCCACTCTCACATAAACCAGAGAGCCCCCGAATACAATGATCTGCCGGGTTTCGGCCCTGACGACAACTTCGCGGTGGAATCCAAGGGAGCACTGGCGGGTGGGTGCACCACAGCCTTGAACTACGCGCAATTCGGACTGGGCTCAATGCTGGAGGCGTACCGTGAGGGTCTCCGCGCCGCCGGTCAGCAGAGCATGATGAACGTCCTCTTCCATGGCTACGTCATGAACATGGAACAGGTGGCTGAGATCCCCCAGGCGGTCGCCGAAGGTATCACAACATTCAAATTGTTCATGCCCTATCGCGGCGAAGAGGCAGCAGCCCTGGGCGGCATCGGCAGCCTCAACCACGCCCAAATGAGAATAGCCTTCCGGGAGATCGCTCGACACGGGGTGCAGGCGCTGGTGCACGCCGAGGACGGTGACATCGTTGATCACTGCATGCAACATGAGATTTCGGCAGGAATGACCTCGCTGGCCTCATGGGAACGGTCCCGGCCAACCGAGGCCGAAGGCGACGCCGCGTGGACCGCCCTCTACCTGGCCGAAAAGGCCAACTGTCCGGTCACGATTGTTCACGTCTCGAGCCTCGAGGCGATCCGCGCTCGACGGGCTGCGGGCTATAGCGACGCCGCACTCGAGTCCTGCGTGCACTACATGCTCCTGACAACCAGCTCCGGCATTGGCCCGGAGGGCAAGGTAGCCCCACCGCTGCGCGACCCCGAACTGGCAGCTGCAATCACGGACGCCGTGATGAACGGCGAGATCGACTTCTTTGGTTCGGACCATAATGTCTGGCCTAGTGCCGCGAAAACCGACTGGGTGACTGCCCGTCCGGGATTGCCGGGAATCGCCTTGATGCTTCCGCTACTGCTCACTCACCTTGTTTACGAGCACGGAATGAGCATGGAGCGCGCTATCGAGCTCACGTCTACGAATGCGGCCCGCCGATTCAACCTACCAAATAAGGGCCATGTCTCGATTGGCGCTGACGCGGACCTGGTAATTCTCGACGAGGGTGAGCGGGTGGTACGGACGAATGAACTGCACTCAGCCGTGGACTACTCGCCCTACGACGGATACGTCCTCAAGACCTGGCCCTCCGCCACGGTTGTTGGCGGAACAGTGGTGTTCAGGGATGGCGTTTTCCCCAACGAAGATTTCCGCGGAGAAATCATCAACGACCGCTTCCGGAGAGATGCGGCCGGCGTCCAAGAGGCCGACGCCGATTTAGTCGAGAGCATTAGTTAATCGAGTCATTGAGAAAGTGCTCTGAGCTGCAGAAATTGAGGTTGCCAAAGCCATGATTCCAGTGACAAGGAGCACTTTCTCTGCGTCGATTCTGTTCTGGCTATTCGCCAATCCATTCCGTTCCACCGGCTGACCGCCGTCTCCCGAAAGTATTCGTAGATGACAAATGATTCGCAGATCAGTACCGTTACATTCCCTGACAGGGAACTGCTGGCGGCTTTGGAACCATTGCCGGTGGGGGTGCGGGGAGCGGTGTGGGACCTTCGCAGTGCGCCGATCGGAGTTGACCTCGACGACGTCGATGCGGTCGTTTTGCCGTATATCAATGCCTCTGAGGTGCTTGGGGAACTAGGCCGTGTACCCCATCTCAAACTCGTCCAGACGCAATCTACCGGCTATGACGGTGTACGCGAGGCAGTGGGCGAGACAGTTGCCGTAGCATCGGCCAGCGGAGTCCACGCCGCTGCCACGGCCGAATTGGCGATCGGGCTCATCCTGGCGTCGCTTCGTGGCATCGACGCGGCAGTGCGCGACCAACAAGAGGGTGCCTGGCGGCCGCAGCGCCATCTCTCGCTTGCGGACCGTAAAATCCTGCTCGTTGGTGTCGGAGGAATCGGCAAAGAAATTGCCCGCCGTCTGCAGCCCTTCGAGGTTGAACTGACCCGGGTCGGCAGTTCCGCCCGGGACGACGCCGACGGCCACATTCACGGCGCGCAGGAACTCGTTGCGTTGGCTGCCACGGCGGACGTCATGGTTGTGATCACTCCGCTAACCGAGCAGACCCACCACATGATCAACACCCACGTCCTTGCCGCGCTGCCGGCAGGCGCACTCGTTGTCAATGTTGCGCGCGGAGCCGTCGTCGACTGCGACGCCCTGACTGCGGAAGTGCTGAAGGGCAGACTCAAGTGTGCCATCGATGTCTTCGATCCCGAGCCGATACCGGCCGATCATCCCTTGTGGACTGCCGAAAACGCCTTGATCACCCCGCATATTGGCGGAAACACTTCGGCGTTCTACCCGAGAGTGGTCAAGCTCCTTAAGAAGCAGATGGAGGCGTTCGCGCGGGGGAAGGTCCCGGACAACCTGGTACAACGCGGACCCTTCGCGTAATGCAGGCACGGGAAACCTGACTCTGGATGCATGGACCGGCCGGAGCATCGAACTCGGTTATACCGGGTATGTCGGCCTCGAATACAAAGCCACCACTGCGGAACCGTTCGGGTGGCTGCGCGAAGCCAAGCCAATCCGGTCTGCGCACATTCGTACGTACTAGCAAACGCTTCAGGAAATGGACACGAAAAATGAATGCTGTTCCCCGGAAAGTCGCCGTAATCGGGCTGGGAATCATGGGTCTGCCCATGGCCGTCAACCTGCTCAAGGCCGGCCATCCAGTCACGGGATTCAACCGCAGCCAGGGCAAGATCGACCAGTTGGTCAGTGCCGGGGGCGTGGGGGCCTCCGGCACCGCCGAAGCCGTCAAGGACGCCGACGTCATCATCACGATGGTGCCGGACTCCCCGGACATCGAGGCGGTCGTCAGCGGCCCGGACGGCGTCTTTGCCAATGCCCGAAAGGGTGCCTACTGGGTTGACTGCAGCACCATCCGACCGGATGTCAGCGTCCAGTTGGCCGCGGCGGCGCGGAAAGCCGGCATCAAGGCTCTGGATGCCCCTGTTTCCGGCGGCGAGACAGGCGCCATCGAGGGCAATCTCTCCATCATGGTCGGCGGCGAAACCGCCGATGTCGAAGCCGTTCGGCCGGTCCTTGAGGCCATCGGCAGCACGGTGGTTCACGTCGGTCCGTCCGGTTCCGGGCAGACCGTGAAGGCGACCAACCAGCTCATCGTTGCGGGCACCATTGAGCTGCTGGCCGAGGCGCTGGTCTTCCTTGAGGCACACTCGGTGGACACTCAGGCCGCCATCAAGGTTCTCGCCGGCGGTCTGGCCGGCAGCCGGGTCCTGGACCGCAAGGCCGCCTCGATGATCGCCCGCAAGTTCGAGCCGGGCTTCCGCGTGGATCTGCATCACAAGGATCTGGGCATTGTCACCGCCGCCGCCCGCGAGGCCGGCGTCGCCATCCCGCTGGGTGCCATGGCGGCGCAGTTGATGGGGGCGGTGCGCGCCCAGGGGCACGGCTCCTTGGACCATTCAGCGCTAATGCTCCTCGTCGAGCGACTTTCCGGCCGTTCCGCTAGTTGAACACTCGGCGAAATGCAGAAAAGTGCCGCTCCAGAATCAATCCTGGAGCGGCACTTCGTTGGCGAGGTTGCGGGAAATCAGTCGACTTCTATGTCCGTGGAATCCGGATGACGGCCGGACCCACGCGATCGGCCAAGAGCTGCACATGAAGCTTGCCGCCGTCATAGGTGACGGTAGCGCCAGAGCCTTCAACGGTGGCACCTTCCAAGCGCACTCCAGTGGGTGCCAAATCGATTGCCGTCGTGCTTTCATCGAGGGAATCGACGAAGGCCACGATTTCGGTTCCGCGGTCAATCCACCGGATCCAGGGTTCGTCCGTGGGCACCGCAACGGCGGAATCCAAGGGAGTGGCTCCAACCAGATACTGTTTTCCGGCGGCCATCCAGGCACCCAGCTCCGTGAGGGACTGACGTTGGATTGCCGGGATGGTGCCATCCGCCTTCGGCCCCACATTGAGCAGGAAGCGTCCACCGCGCGAAACTACGTCGACCAGCTGGCGGGCAAGCTGTTTGCCGGTCAGCGACTGTTCCGTTCCTTCAACCTGGTTGTACCCGAACGAGAAGCCTATGCCCCGGCAGTTCTCCCACGCGTCAAACGACTCTGCATCCTTGTGGGCTTCATATTCGCTGGTGCCGTAGTCCTGGTGCGTGGTACTGCCCCACCGGTCGTTGACTACGCCCGTCGGACAAGCGGCATAAAACTCTTTGAACAGTGTGCCCAGACCGCCCGGTCCAAAGTGCTTTCCGGCGTCGGGCCATTCGATGTCATTCCAGAGGATTTCTGGACGGTACCGCTCAATCAGGTCGGCCACGTGGTCGTAGGCGTATTGGGCATACCCGGGGTCCTTGGGCCGGTCGGTGTCGTGGACGCTGTCCGAGCTTATGTGCGGCGGGAAGGGGCGGACATGCCAGTCCAGTCCTCCGGAGTAGTAGAGGCCCAAGTGCATGCCCTGTTCTTTGACCGCGCCGGCAATGGCGCCAATCAGGTCCTGCTTCGGGCCGCGGTGCACCACGTTGCGTCCGTTCGTTCCCGGCGCATCCCACAGGCCGATGCCATCATGGTGTTTGGTGGTTGGTATTACGTAGTCGGCGCCGGCTTCCTTGAACAACTCGGCCCAGCTGGCGGGGTCAAAATTTTCGGCGTGCCACTGGTCGAGCAACTCGTCGTAGGGAACGCCGCCATGTACTTCCTGATGGTGCTTCTGTGCCGGGCTTCCGTCGATTCGGATGGTGTTCATGTACCACTCGGCGTAGGCATTGTGCGTGAACCACTCGCGTGGGTCCTTTACGGTTCCGAGGGCTCCAATGGGTTCGGCCCAAGCCGGGACTGAGTAGGCTCCCCAGTGGATGAAGATGCCGAAGGGTGCGTTGCGGAACCATTCGGGCAGCTCCCTTTTTAGCTGTGCCCATTCTTCCGGGGCAGCTGGCTGGCTTTCTGTGGACGTGCTGGGCTGAGACATCAGACTCCGATTCGTTGTTGGTGAGACAGTGTGACAATTTTCTTTACGTCTTGGGGGCGGATCCGGGTGGGTTCAGCGGCCTCCCAAGCCGCCCATACTGATGCCCTTCACGAGTTGTTTCTGTAGGACGATCACGACAACCAGGCTAGGCAGCACGGCCAGTGTCGACGCTGCCATGAGGGGGCCCCAGTCGGTTCCCCGTTCGCCGGAGAACATTGACAGGCCGAGCGGGATAGTGCCCTGGGTGTTGTCATTAATCACAATCAGGGGCCACAGGAAACTGCCCCAGTAGTCGATGAAACTGAAGACTCCGACGACGGCGAGCGGGGCCTGCACTAGTGGCAGGATGATGCTCCACAGGATGCGGAAGGAACCTGCGCCGTCGATGCGGGCGGCTTCCTCGTAGTCCAGTGGCAGGGTCAGCAGGAATTGACGGATCAGGAAGGCCCCGAAGGCGCCGAAGGCGAACGGCACGATCAAGGCAACCAGTGAGTTCACCAGGCCCAGCTTGTTCATCATGATGTACAGGGGGATCACGAGTACCTCATGAGGCAGTACGAGAGTGCCCAGGAATAGCAGGAAAAGCCTGTCCCGAAAGCGGAACCGGAACCGTGCGAAGGCATAAGCCGAGAGCAGTGAAACGGTCGTGGTCAGCAGGGCCCCGGCCAGAGCCACAATGAAGCTGTTCACGATGATCCGGCCGAAGGGGATGAGCGTCCATGCCGTGTTGTAGTTCGACCACGCCAGGTGTGATCCCAGGAAATTGGCACCGGTGGAAAAGACTTCCTCGGTGGATTTCAAGGATGTTGCCAGCATCCAGATGAACGGGAAAATGAATCCCAGGCCGACGACGATCATCGCGGTTCGGCTGATGATCCGCCCTCTGCGGCCTCGGCTACGATCGCGCTTTCCTGTCTGGGGGTCGGTTCGTGTCAGGGTGTCAGTTGTCATAGTTGACCCACCTCTTTTGCTGGGAAAATTGCAGGGCCGTGATCAGCATGACGATCACGAACAGGATCCAGGCCAGCGACGAGGCATAGCCCATCTTGTCGAAGGAGAAACCGTTGCGGTACAGGTAGAGCACGATGGTGTTCGTCGACTCCCCCGGGCCACCAAGGGTAAGCAGGTACGGCTGGGTGAAGACCTTGAAGGAGCCGATGATCGTCATGACGGTGCAGAAGAATAGCGTCGGTGACAGCATGGGAAAGACAATCCGGTAGAAACGCTGCCATGGCCCTGCACCATCAATCGTCGCGGCTTCGAGCAGGCCGGGAGAGATGTTACTCAACCCCGCTCCCAGGACGAAGATGTTGTAGCCGATCCCCTGCCATAGCGACATAGCGATTAGGGAGGCCATGGCAAGGTTGCTGTCACTGAGCCAGGACGGTCCGTGTATGCCGACTCCTGCCAGTCCCGAGTTCACAACACCGTTGTCACTGAGCATCAACCTCCAAACCAACGCATTGGCCGTCATCGGCGTAACAACGGGAATGAAGAACAACACCCTGAAGAAAGGCCCCCATTTGCCAATGTGATGCAACCAGGTGGCAAGTCCGAGGGAAATTCCGAGGTTTAGAACCGTGTAGCAGACAGCAAAGACGAGCGTGTTTCCCAGCACGGTCCAAAAGACCGGATCCGAGCTGAAAAGCGAGGCGTAGTTGTCAAAACCCACAAACTCCGGGTCCCCGAACAGGGGCCACTTGTACAAGCTGATAGCCAACGACGAGACCAACGGGATGATGATGAAAATGAGGAAGCCGAGCATTCCCGGGGCGAGATACAGAGCTGCCAGCCGACCCTGTGCGCGGCCTTGGATTCGTTCGGGCGCAGCGGCTGGTGCTGCGGGCATGGCTTCGCTGTTTACTTCAGGCAGAACAATCATGAAATGGACCTAACGCATCATGGATGGACCAGGGCGGTTGACTCTGCCGGCCCGCGGTAACCCGTAGGGCCGGCATGTCACCTATTTCGCGGAATTCGCAACGCTATTCAGGATGGTTTCGGCGGATTTCGTGCCGCGGAATCCCTCAACCGAGTACTGGGTGAACAGGGTTTCGACCTGGTTCCAGTTCTTCGTTGTCTGCAGCGGCTTGCCGTTCTTGAGTAGTGTTTCGATCGTGGAAACATCCGCGGCGGGTTTTGTTCCGGCCCAAGCCTTCATCGCAGCCTGAAGCGTGGGTACGTTTCCGTGGCCTGCACCCACGGCCCCGATAACGTCGGCGGTGGTGATCTTCATAATGTTCGCGAAAGCGGCTTCCTTATCCTGGCAAGAGGCAGCAATGCCGAAGCCTGAACCTTGGATCATGGAAATCGGGTTCCCGGAGGTGGACGGAATAACGGCAACTCCGACCGTGCCCTTGGTTTTGGTAGTGAATGTCTGGTACATCCAGGGGCCGCCGAAGGTCATTGCCGCTTGACCGCTCATGAACTGCTGCTGCGAGACGTCCACAACGTCGGAAGCCTGCGGGGCTTGCGCAACGTGTTCCTTGTTGACCAGGTCGAAGGTGAACTGCACGTCTTTAACGAAGTCGGGGTTGGTGATATCCAGATTGCCGTCCTTGACGGGGTAGTGTCCGTCCGCGAATGCCAAGGCCGGAGCCGGGCCGTTAACAAACTGCGGCGGGAGAGAGAGTCCGTAAACGCCGTTCTTGGTCAGTGCCTTCGCATCGGAGATGAACTGCGCACGGGTGTAGTTCTCCGTCGGATACTTCAGCCCGGCAGCCTGGAACAGGTCCTTGTTGTAGTAGAGAACAAAAGGCGCTGCATCGTAAGGTATCGCCCGGAGTTTACCGTCGACGGTCATGCCCTGAATCATCGCTTGGTTGTACTTGGAGGGGTCGATATTGTTCTTCTTCGCCAAGTCATCCAGGGGCGCCAGCAGGTCTTTTAGCTCCTGTGCCCGGGCCCCCTGGGTGGTAATGATGCAGGGCGCGCCAGGGCTGGCCTCACGGGTTTTGACCTTGGTCCAGTAGTCAGGGAAGCTGGGTCCTTCAAGGGTGAGGTTGAAGCCGGGATCGGTCTTCTTCGCTGCGTCAATGAATGACTGCCATTGTGAGCGGTCATTTTCGTTAGAAATCCATGTATACATGGCCGAGGCGGCAGAACTTGCTCCGGGGCCGCTGGCTGCAGCTCCGCTTGAGCCACAGCCAGCCAAGGTGAGAGCCGCAACAGCCGAGAAGGCGATAGCGCTGACAGTGCGGCCAGCGGGGAGGTTTCGCGACACTGGGAAAACCTTTCAGTAGAAAACAGAGAAGGGTCGTCGCACAGCGCTGCATTCGAAAACGTCTTCAGCAAACATCTTCTGCGTTGCGTGACGGGGGTCTCATCAGAATGCAATGCACATTATGGGAAGTCAAGGTTGTTTTGCGATATTCATCAGATCTTTGTTGATTAAGTAGGCCGAGAAGAGGCATCTCAGCGGCTTAATCCGAAGCAGCGGGCATATACATCCGATGTATCATCAGGGTTCAGCTGGGCGCGGCTCCCCCGGTCGCGGTCGTGCCGCCCGTTCAGATTTCAGGCGCCTCAGCATCGGCCAGGGCGCCAGGCGGGATGTCCCGCACATAGTCTTCAACGGCATACAGATGGCTTGCCATGCGGACTCGGGCGCGTTCGGGATCGTGCAGCCGCAGGGCGCCGAGTATTTCCAGATGTTCCCGGTGGGTGTCCCTCAGGCCGGGTTTGTCGTGGGTAGAGCGCCACATTCGGCCGCGGAGAGTCCGCCCCGACAACGCCTCGATCAGAGCCGACAGGACCCGGTTTCCCGAGGCCTCGGCGATGAGACGGTGGAACTCCATATCGGCTTTCAAGGCCGTCTCGTGGTCCGTTGGATCCGCATTGATCGCGGCATCGGCCACCATGAGAACAGCTTCGGCCCGTTCCAGATCCTCCTGCGAGATCCTCCGCGCAGCGGCACCGGCAGCCTCCGTCTCCAGGGACCGTCGGACGGCGTGGACCTCTCCCGCCTGTTCACCTTCCTGCAGACTGACCCAGAACTCCATGGCGGACAGGAGTTCCGCGGGCTCCAGCTGAGTGACGAAAGTACCCGCCCCCTGCCGGGTTTCAATTATTCCCATAGTCGACAGGGCGCGGATGCCCTCACGCAGCGAGCCGCGGGAGACTTCCAGTGAAGCAGCCAGGTCCTTCTCAATCGGTAGCCGCTCGCCGGGAACCAGCCGCCCGCTCGAAAGCATCTCCTTGATCCCGCTGATGACCACCTCGGTCTGGGACATCGCTGCAGTTGTCATCTCGGTGAACTCACTTCCTGGAGGCGTTACGTTTCAGTAAACCGGGGATTCCAGATAATCATCGGATGTATCTGTAGACATTGCATCCTGTTCCTGTATATTTCTCATACAAGTCCATTATTCATCCGATCTATCCGTTCTGTACAGGATCAAGGCTACAAGACTGTGGTCGCCAAGACTGCGATCTAAGGGGAACCATGACAACCATTACCGGATTCGACGTTTACGACGTTAGATTCCCCACCTCATCGTCCGCCGACGGCTCCGATGCAATGAACAAGGATGCCGACTATTCGGCCGCCTATATTGTGCTGCACACGGACGACCCGGACACCTTCGGGTGCGGGTTCACCTTCACTATTGGTCGAGGTAATGATATCTGTGCGGCGGCCATCGAGCAGCGGGCACTGCCGCTGCTAGGACGCGAAGCCGCGCAGCTCTGTGATACTCCCGGTACGACATACCGGATGTTGAAACAGGATTCCCAGCTCCGCTGGCTGGGCCCGGACAAAGGCGTGGAACATCTGGCTCTGGGCGCGGTCATGAACGCGGTCTGGGACATGGCGGCGCGAAGGGCCGGATTACCACTGTGGAAACTCCTTGCCGGAATGACGCCCGAACAGTTGGTGGACGCAACAGATCTCAGCTACCTGTCCGATGTCCTGACCCGCGATGAAGCCATTGACATGCTGGCCAAACTGGAGCTGACCAAGCAAGAACGCATCGACCAGCTGGAGTGGACCGGATATCCCTGCTACACAACGTCCGCCGGCTGGCTCGGCTACTCTGACGATAAGCTCCGACGGTTGTGCCAGGAGGCCGTCGATGAAGGCTACCGGCACATCAAACTGAAAGTCGGTGCCAATCTCGAGGACGACATTCGCCGACTTGGCATCGCCCGGGAAGTTATTGGTCCCGACGCCAACCTCATGATCGACGCCAACCAGGTTTGGGACGTCCCGGAAGCGATCGCCTGGGTCCGCGAACTGGCCCAGTTCAAACCGTTGTGGATCGAAGAACCCACCAGTCCCGACGATATTCTTGGGCATGCGGCGGTCCGGGATGCGGTCGCTCCGGTCGGAGTTGCCACCGGAGAACACGGAATGAACCGGGTGCTCTTCAAGCAGCTCTTTCAAGCCAACGCCATCGATTACTGTCAGCTGGATGCGTGCCGGCTGGCCAGCGTAAATGAAATTCTCGCTGTGCAGCTAATGGCTGCCAAGTTCGGGATTCCGGTCAACCCGCACGCAGGTGGGGTTGGGTTGTGCGAACTTGTACAGCATTTGTCCATTTTTGACTTCATTGCGGTGTCCGGCGATCTGGCGGGTCGGGTCACCGAATTCGTCGACCACCTCCACGAACACTTCACTGACCCGTGCCTGGTCTCCGACGGAGCGTACGTCCTACCCTCCAAACCCGGCTATTCGGCACAAATGTTCCAGGCTTCACTGGACCGTTTTGCCTACCCGAACGGCTCGTTCTGGGCCGCTACGCCCAGGGGATCAGCGGAACGGAGCAGACGAGCGAGGCGCGTAGCCGAGGGAACCGCCTTCGCCTCGGTTAGATCCGGGGAAATATCGTGATCAACTACGAACTCATTCATCCGACCCTCCTGGAGGCCCTGGCGCAATCGGGTCATGGCACACAGATTCTCATCGCGGATGGAAACTACCCCCACAACACTGGCGGGCCGACCGGCGCCGTTCGTGTACCGCTGAACCTCCGGCCCGGGCTCCTGAGCGTGGACCAGATCCTCGAAGTGCTTGTTACAGCCATACCCATCGAGGCTGCGGCGGTGATGAGCCCGCCGGACGGCAACGATCCCCCGGCAGTTCGTGGCTACAGGGAACTTCTCGGCCCCTCGGTGCCCGTGACATCCTATCCCCGGTTTGATTTCTATGACGCCGCCCGTAGTCCGAGCGTGGCCGTCATTGTCGCCAGCGGGGACATCCGGCAGTATGCAAACCTGCTCCTGACTATCGGTGTGAAAACAAGTGCAGGATGAGGATCGCGATGAACATTGTTGATTCCCATCTGCACTTTTGGGATCCATCGGTACTGGACTACCCCTGGTTGGAGAGCGCGCCACGACTTAATAGGGCGTACGTGCCTACCGACCTGGACACCGGGAGCGTGGGTGTCGGCCGGATTGTTTTTGTAGAAGGCGACTGCTCACCCCAGCAGAGCATCGCGGAAGTTGACTGGGTCAGCGGAATGGCCGACGTCGGGCCTCGGCTCGGCGGCATCGTTGCTTTTGCGCCCGTTGAATCCGGCCTCAGGCTCGCCACGCACCTCGGGTCGCTGCGGCAACGGCCGCTTGTGAAGGGTGTGCGCAGGCTCTTTCAACAAGAGTCGCCGTCGTTCATTACCGATCAGGCTACGGTCGCAGGTGGACGGGCGGTGGCCGAATCAGGGCTGACCTTTGACGCCTGTGTTCGGCACGATCAGCTGCCGGCTTTGGCAGCCTTCGCCCGAGTTCTTCCTGAGTTGCGGATCGTCCTCGATCACATGGGTAAACCGCCTATTTCTTCCGGCGAACTTTCGCCCTGGCGTGCCAATCTCAAGCGGCTGGGCGCATTACCCAATGTCTTCCTTAAGCTCTCCGGTGCCGCCCCGGAAGCCGATCCGGACAGGGACCTCCGCAGTCAGGTCATGCCGTTCCTAGCGACGGCACTTGAGACCTTCGGGGCAGAGAGATGCATGTTCGGCAGCGATTGGCCCGTATCCCCCGCCGCCCGGTCCTCGGATAACGGCGGTGACAGCTACGGCGAATGGGCCGACATCGTCCTGAATCAGGCTCTCGAAGGCGCCACAGCGGCAGAACTGGCCGCCGTCGCACACGACACGGCCACAAAGTTTTACCAACTCGATCAGTGAAAGAGAGCGACAAAGTGAGTACGCGTACCATTGCGGGAACGAGCGTTGAGATACCAACTCTGGGCTTCGGCGCAGCCCCCATCGGAAACCTTTACCGGGAGGTCTCCCATCGGGAAGCCGTCGATGCGGTAGTCGCTGCGTGGGACCGAGGCATCCGCTACTTTGACACCGCGCCTCATTATGGGCTCGGACTTTCCGAACGCCGAGTGGGCGAAGCGCTGGGAGGGCGTCCCCGGAACGAATACATCCTTTCAACCAAAGTGGGCCGATTGCTGCGCCCGAACCCGGCACCGACAGGGCGTGACACTGATGGCTTCGACGTGCCCGATGATTTGACCCGGGTCCGGGACTACTCCCGCGATGGCGTGATGCGCTCCATTGAAGAGAGCCTGGACCGTCTGGATACCGATCGGATCGATATCGTCTACATCCATGACCCGGACGACTACTGGGCTGAAGCCCTCGACGGTGCCGTTCCCGCACTGGCCTCGCTCCGGGACCAGGGCGTAATCGGCGCGTACGGCGTTGGCATGAACCAGGTCGAAATGCTGCACCGGTTCGTTATGGAGAGCGACATCAATGTCATCATGCTCGCCGGACGATACACCTTGCTGGAGCAAGGCGCCGCCGCTGAGCTTATCCCCGCCTGTATCGAACGGCACGTAAGTATCGTCAACGTCGGCGTCTTCAACTCGGGTTTGCTCTCCAAGAACAGAGTCTCACCCGATGCCACCTTCAACTATGAGCGGGCGCCGGACGATCTCGTTGGCCGGGCGACTGAGCTGGCCGAAATCTGTGAGGCCCACGGTACAACGCTACCCGCCGCTGCCATCGCCTTCTCTTTCCAGAATCCAGCGGTCACCAGTGTTGTCCTGGGCATGCGCACCCCCGAACAGGTGAAACGGAACCTGGACCTCACGGAGGTTCCTGTACCGGGCGCCCTCTGGGACGAGCTGCGCCATCGCGGCCTCATCCTCTGATTCGTGGTCTCGACTTGTTTCAAAAAGGAGGATATTTCGTGAGCACAGTGCTTGTCACCGGGGCGACAGGGTTTATCGGATCCAGGCTCGTCCGTCAGCTACGCGAAAATCATGACGTTATCGCCTTTGCCAGGGGGAAAGTCACAGAAGCTTCGGTGAGCCTTCGCGGCGACTTTTCCGTTGCCGAGGATCTCGCTCAGCTCGATGGATACGACATCGACGCCGTTGTGCACCTGGCGGGCGTTACGGGGGGCAGCTCAGAGGAAGACGCCTTCCGTGTCAATGTGGCCGGGTCCCGCCGGTTTTTCCGGTACGCCATCGACCGCGGGATAAATCACTTCGTGGTGGCAAGTTCCATCGCCGCCGCTGGTTGTCTCTCGGATGAGTTCCTTCCCTCGGACCTGCCCATCCCGGATGACCATCCTGGCCGTGCCTTTGATGCGTATGGTCTCTCGAAGTCCCTGATGGAGTCCACCATCAGGTATTTCGGACGAACTGACCCCGGCCTCGAGTTCACGGTTTTCCGCATCGGTGCCGTGCTGCCGGAGGAGGCGGAACCTGCAAAACCGGAGGCCCTGCAGACAATGAACTGGCCGTTTTGCCAGATGGGGACCATCGCCGCATCCGATGTTGTCGATGCCATTGCCCTGGCAGCCACGCACCCCATCGGCCCCGGAGTGCGGCAAATGAACCTCGTCGCACCGTTGGCCGGAGCCCCCATCCCAACAGCCGAAGCCCTGCGCGCTGTGCTCGGCGCCAAAGCCGATGTCTTGGATCTTTCGTTCTATGAAAGCCCCGGCAACTCCGATGGCCCGTTGTACGCCGTCGACCGGCTATACCACGTTTATGGTTTCCGCCCACGGGTCAACGTGCGGACAATGCGCAACTTTGCCCACGACCAGTATCCATTTCTTCCCCAGCAAGGAGCACAATCCGATGAAGTTAGCCCGTATTGGAAAGGAGCAGCAAATGGAATTTGAAGGACTTAAGGCAATAGTTACCGGCGGGGCGTCTGGTATCGGCGCCGCAACGGTGGAATACCTGCAGGACCGTGCGTGTAAAGTCGCAGTTCTGGACTTGAACCCCGAAGGTGCACCAGGAGGATCTGTGGGGATTCACTGCGACATATCGAACACTGAGTCAGTCAATGCCGCCGTGGACCAGGCGGCACAGCACCTGGGCGGTATCGACATCGTGATTAACAACGCCGGAATCGGGGCTCAGGGCGATATAACAGCCAACGACGACACAGAATGGGCGCGAGTACTGAACACCAACGTTGTTGGAATCGCCCGCGTGACGCGAGCTGCCTTGCCGCACCTGCGGGAGTCCCGGAATGCCGCGATCGTCAACACGTCTTCCATCGCCGCCACGGCGGGGTTGCAACAGCGGGCGTTGTACTCCGCATGCAAGGGCGCCGTGCACTCACTCACCTTGGCGATGGCGGCAGACCACGTCGGGGAAGGTATCAGGGTGAACTGCGTCAGTCCCGGCACTGCCGACACCCCGTGGGTCGCCCGGCTGCTTGACTCCGCGCCTGACGCGCAAGCGGAGCGTGCCGCGCTGAATGCCCGTCAGCCTCACGGACGGCTGGTCGCGGCAACGGAAGTAGCCGCAGCAATCGGATACCTCGCAAGCCCGCTCAACGGTTCCGCGGTCGGCGTCTCGCTTGCTGTCGACGGCGGGATGGGCGGCCTGCGGCTGCGTTCAAAGTAATCCGAGCCCGCATGATTATTTCTTTCAGGCACGCCGCTTCCGCAGGGGCGTTTCCCAGCTTTACACCGACCATCGAGAGGAAGATCCTTCGTGACCTTTGAAATGCGTACCTACACATCTACCGAGGGTCGGATGGAGGACCTGCTGACCCGGTTCCGGGATCACACCCTCCAGCTCTTCACCGAGCACGGGATTCAGAGCCTTGGCTACTGGCATCCTGTGGATCAGGACGACGTTCTGGTCTACCTTGTGCAGCACGAGGGCGACCCCGAGGCCAACTGGGAAGCCTTCAGAACCGATCCCCGTTGGCTAAAGGCCCGTGCTGCCTCCACTGAAAACGGTGAGATCGTCGCAGGCGTCGAGTCCGTGTACCTGAAGTCGACAGATTTCTCCCCGCTGCGCTAAAGGCGCGACGGCGGCCGTCCGGCTTGGACGGCCGCCGCTGCGGTGAATCAATGAAGCCATCTCATCTGGGATCTGGAAGGGCTAGGGGAACTGTCCAATACTGTCGCTTGGATCCCACTAACTCATCGAGGTCGTCGCCGTAGACCATGTAGTCACCATCCGCGGGGATGAACCCAAAGTCTTTCCAGTATTTGGCCAGAGACACCTTGGCTATGTCGTTCTCCCGAGTGTGATTCTTGGCGCCATTATTGGTGGGAAGCGGTGCTGCGCGGAGGACGACAAGGGTGGTGGCCCTCCCGATGGTCCGGAGTGCTGCACGCAGTATTTCGTGCCCTAGCTTCTGGCCGCGGAATTCCGGAACTACCTCAATCGACGAGATCCACATCAGGTCGCCGCCGATCCCAAGCCCGAAATCAACCAGGTCCGGCCGCTTGGCGATCAGCATCTCCGCAACGTCAGCCAGCTCCTGGTTCACTGCGGACAGGGTGCCAAGCAGATCGATCAAGCCCGCGTCCGGAACGATGACAAAGACGGCCTCACCAACGTCAATCTCCTCCCCTTCATCGGTTCTATCGTCCACATGGACCACGGTTGAGATCTTGACAACCCACCTGAGCGGATAGTCTTCGGGGTCGTGGTCTACGCCAGGGATCCCCTTGTAATGCAGCCGGCACTTAAACGTCAGATCCCGGGGCTCAATCATCGGACTGACTTCCTCTCTTCTGGGCAATTCGTCGATCCTCTTGAATCTCGTCACTGGTGAAGTCCGCGTCCGAAGTTGCAGCTTCAGGCGCGACGGCCGAAGCGCAGGTGGTGGTTCAGGCGCCCGGTCATCTCGGGGTCCGTCGACACATCGGTGCCGTCGATGCGGTAGACCGGAAGCGCCAAACTTCCGCTCCCGAGCATCCACACAGCGTCCATTGCCGGGAGTTCGTCCTTATGGATCTCAACGTAGAGCGGTTTGAGTCCGAGTGATGGGGCGTGAGCGAAGACATCCTGCTGTGTCGTGCCCTCAAGGATCCCGATGCCGGGATCCGGCGTAAGCAAATCGTTGCCGCGCCTCATCACGACCGAAGAGATCGGCCCCTCCATCACAAATCCTTCGACGCTAAGGAACAGTGCTTCGTCGGCGCCCCGCCGGTGCGCTTCCCGTGTGGCCGCCATATTGAGCGCATACGAGAGTGTCTTCGCACCCATTAGCAGCCAGGGGGCTTCACTCGCTGCCGCGCGCGTCACGCCCCGTGACATCGTCGCAATGCTGACCCCGGTGTTTCGCCTCTTCGAGTGGTCGGCGGCGGCTTCAACGTGAACCCAGCCGTACACCGTTCCGTCTTCACCTGCCTGAGGACGGGTGAGCACCACCTTGACCGATAGTTCCGGCCAAGGCGGATGCTCGGCGACAGCGGCGAGAATTGCTGACGTCCACAGATCGCGCTCGGGTTCTGCCATGTCGAGTTTCCGGGCAGAAGATGCCAGGCGCTTGAGGTGCTTTTCGAGTGCTTGTGGGCGTCCGTCGAAGAACGCGATGGTCTCGAACACCGCATCGCCCCTCGTCACGGCGAGGTCTGTGACCGGCAAGGCGGCAGACCGGGAGTCGGTGAATCGAACAACCCACTCACCGTCGGTCGAGGAGAGCACCGCGAGCACGGCATCCGTTAAAGAGTTCACGTCAGACCTTTCTTGGGACGATTCAGCCTTCAGGGCGGATGACGACGGCGGCGAAGTCAGCCAATGCTTCGCGAGCGACGTCGACGCAAATCGACAGGAATTCGGCCCCGCGTTCAGCGGTCCCCTCATCCGGGCTGTCACTGAAACCGTCCGGGGCCCTGAAAGGGGCCGGAGTCGCGAGATGATACGCCGTCGGGCCCGCCCACCCTGCCGTCGGCAGTTCCCGATGGGGAACAGACGACAGGCGAACGAGTTCGGGGCGGATCGCCAACATCATCGAGGTCTCGAAAGCGCCAGCGTGGCCGGGGACGAGACCGATCTCGCCGGCGCCTGCAGCCTTGAGCCGATCGGCGGCCAGCTGAAAATACGAGCCAGAACCAGCGAAGGCCTTGCGCCGGATGCCGACGTCGCGCGCGACCAGCCTAATGATTTCAACGTTTCCCCCGTGCCCGTTCAGCAGGAACACCGAAGCGAAGCCGCTCGTCAGTAACGACTCCACGGCATCCGTCAGGGCGTCAATAAGCGTGTTCGTCGAAAGGGACGCCGTCCCGCCGTACGGCAGATGGTGGTCGGAGCTGCCGATTGAAAACGAGGGGCCGACCACGGTCCCCGGTACAAGGGCAGCAGCCCGCCTTGTTACCTCTTCGACCAGGATCGTATCCGTCGCGAGCGGGAGGTGCGGACCGTGTTGCTCGAACGCCCCGACGGGAAGCACGACGACCGTGTGCGCGGCGTGACTATTGGCATCTTCACGTGTCCAGTGGGCGAGCAGGTCCGGCGGTGTCGTGATGGTCATACGTCTTCCATTCTTAGGCGAGTGAGTGCTTCCTGGTCGATTTCGACGCCGAGCCCTGGTCCGGTCGGAACAGCGACCGACCCCTGTTCAACGGAGAGGGGCGTTCTGAGAATGTCGTCCGCATGGTAAGCGAAGCCACAAACGTCGCTTGCGAGCGCGAGCTCGGGAATGGCGGCAGCGAGATGGGCGTTGGCCGCTGTTCCGAGACCAAGCTCCGGCATACTGCCGACCCACACCGCCATGCCGCTCGATCGGGCGATCTCGGCTATGGTGCGTGCCTGGAGCAGGCCACCAGCCTCGCTGAAATAGAGGTTGAGAACGTCTGCGGCCCTCGCGCGCGTGATTTCCAAGGCATCTCGCATGTTCCAGACGCTCTCGTCCGCCGCTATCGGTAGCGCTGATACCCGGCGCAGCTCCGCCATGCCTGCCAAATTGTCACCGTGAAGGGGTTGTTCGACGAGTTCCACGTCGTACTCGCTCATGGCCGCTATCCGGTGGACAGCTTGAGAGACCGACGTCCACGCTCCGTTCACGTCGACGCGGATCGAGACATCGGGACCTACTGCCTCACGCACGGCGGCAAGAGATGCCAGGTCCTCTTCCCAAGTACGGCCCATCTTCACTTTGAGTGTGCCGTATCCCGCTGACGCATAGTGCCCTGCTTCTGCGGCCATCGCTTCGGGAGCCTTAATGTGCAGGGAGTAGCTGACGGGGATACGGTCCCTGTAGGCCCCGCCGAGCAGCTGGTGCACCGGAACCCCGGCTGCTTTTCCGCAGATATCGAGCAGCGCCATCTCAATACCCGCTATGGCAGGGGCATCCTCCCGCCCCGGGAGTAGCTTTCCCATCCGATCGCAGAGCAGGGACACAGCGCGAGGGTCTTCTCCCAGAAGGGCGGGCGCGAGCAGGCGGTTCACGTCCCTGCACAGGCCGCTGCCCATCCGCCACCAAACGAGACAGATCTCGCCCCACCCGGTGATGCCGTTATCCGTGTCAATCCGCACAATGCCGGCTTCTGTGTATGCCCGCGTGCCGAAAGCGCTCTGGTCAGGGCGTTCGCGCGGTACCCTCAGGGGAATCGCCTCAATGCGCACGATCCTCATCGGTCGGCCTCCTCGATGACGCCGTCAACCACCTTTATCTTCAGGGCGCGTGCGAGGTTTTCATACAGTATGGCCGTTCTGACCTCATCGGGGATGTCCGCATGGACGACCGCACCGAGAATGATGCCAGGGTCGATGAACGGGCTGTCGGACCCCCAGGTTAGGCGGGTCGGGTCAGCTCGATTTCCGAGGTACTCTACGGCGCTGCAGTGGCGCTGGATCGCCGTCATGTCGAGCAGAACATTGCTCGTGCGATCGAGGAGGGCAAGAGCGTTGTCCGCTCCGAGATCTATACCTGCGTGACCAAGAAAAATAGTAGCGTCGGGGTATTTCGAGGCAACGCTCTCGAACGTCGCGAGGCGGTCGCCGCCGAAATAACTGTGCGAAAGCACGGGCAGGCCGTTCGCGTTGGCGAACTCCCACATCGCCCGGTAGCCAGGTCCATCCAGCGGATAGTCCCCATGAAGCTCGGGATGCACTTTGAAACCGCGAAAGCCGGGCTGCCCGAAGCACCGGGCGATCTCGCTCGCAGCAGTCTTGGGGTAGTTCGGGTTGATCACGCAGAACCCGACGAGGCGATTCGGATGGCGACGGACAGCATCCGCCACCATGCTGTTGCCGTATTCGTGGTCTGCCGAAATCCCGGCGTGGTGGCTGACGCACGCGACATCGATACCCACAGCGTCGAAGCGGGCGATCATGCCGTCAGCATCATTGTTGGGGATCGCAAAGTTGCGGTAGTGCCCCATGTGGGCATGCCCGTCAATGATCGGTGACGTCTTCAAGTACGGCTTGTATGTGAGGTCCATCAGAGGTTCACCTCCGAGAGGAGGCGATCGAGGTTACCGTGGGCGATCAAGGCCTTCTCGCTGTCTGAGACAGCAGCGGTCGCGACGTGGAAGACTGCGCCGGACGGTGTCCAGTACGGAAATCCCGAGCCGAACATGATCCGCTCAGCCCCGAAAACGTCGCAGATCTTTTCGATGCCGTTGTGCACCCAATACCCCCCACTCTCGATGTAAACGTTGGCCGATCGTGTGAGGAGCGGGTAGAGCCCCCTGTCGCTCCTGCCGCCCGGGCGGATCACCACGATCGGAAGCCCGGGGTAAGCGTCGGCCAGGTCGTAGAGTCCGACCCAGTCGGCTTCGTCACGCCGCCCGAGTTCGAAATCGACGAAGAGCGGCACCCGAGCTGTCTCGAGCACCTCACAGATGCTTCCGATCACGCGAACATCGAACGGGTACCTGTGTCCCGTGAGCGATGGGAATAGGCGTGCAGCGAGTGCCCCGCGTTGGCGCAGCTCGTCGAGAATGTCTTCGGGCTGCCAGAGCTCTCCGGTGAGCGGGGGCATGAGAGTGAGGCAGGGACTGAAGCGATCAGCCCCTGCCAGTTCTTGACGCAGCAGGTCGTTTCCGACCGCCGGGGCATATTCTTTTGCGGCGACGTGGGTGACGAGCGCCCTGGCAATTCCCAGACGGTCGTATTCCTTTGAAAGAACGGGGACGGTGACGCGTTCGGGAAAGTACTTCACAAGGGACGGCTGGCCGATGAAGGCGTTGCAGTCGAAGAAGCTCAGCTCGTTCATCACGCCCCCACCCGTCCGCCTGCGATGCCGCCGTGCATTAGCAGCTTCTGGACGGTTGCCTCGTAGCGGACCTCCGAGTCATCCACAGGCTGGAAGCCGAACACCTGCCGGGCCGACGTGAGGGACCAGAATGCCCGGGTGTTGTTGCTGATGCCGTAGACGACTTGCCATGGCACTCCGTGCTCGTTCTCGATGTTCTCGGTCTCGATGCAGCGGATGAAGAGCTGTTGCGCGTCACGCTGGGAGAGCCATGCGCCCAAGTCGCGCTTGAAGCGCGCAATACCGGTCGGGAACGCCGGACCGGGCTGAGGCGCCGGGGGCTCGTCTGCGGAATAGGTGTCCTCATCGAGGTCCCGCGGAGCGCCGATCCGGACCTGCACAACCTCAAGGGACCGCCCGAGGCCTCCGCAAGCGTAGACGAAGCCGAGGTGTTCGTAGCAAGCCTTGGACCAGCCGTAGAAGTTGTCGGCAAGGGGAAGTTCGTAAGGTTCCACGACGTCTTTGAGTCCACGGTGCACAAGCGTGTGCTCGTACCAGTCGGCGGCGTGATTGGAGCTCGCGACCACGACGCGTCGCACTCCAGCATCGAAGGCGGCCCTGTACACATTCTGCGCCATGCGGAGGTTTCCGAACTCGACCTCGAACTTGTCGATAGCAGGAACACTGTTGTCGTAACTGCTCCCCGGTGCGGAATGTTTGTACGCAAGGTGAACAACCGTGTCGACCCCCTCGAAAAGAACCGTCAACGCGGCAGGGTCCGACTTAAAAAGATCAACAACTTCGATGTCCTCGCCGCCAGGATCCGCGACATCAACAAGGCGCAAGCGGTAGCGATCCCGAAGCGCCGGAACTATCTGTCGCCCCATATAGCCGGTGGCACCGGTGACAAGTACGACGGGACGATGTGCAGACTCAGTCGACATTTTCGCTTCTTCTCTTCATCTCGGTCAGCGGGTTTTCTTTTCGCCAGGGGTCTATCGCAGAATACGATATCTCAGATACAGTGTCTAGCATGCGTTATACGAACCGCTGTTGGAACGAAGTCAAAACAAACGAGGGACGGAGTAATCAGTGACCATTCCCCAGTTATTGCCCTTGGGCACGAGGCCCGAAAGTCTGTCGAGTCTTGTGCTCGAACAGATCAAGTCGGCGATCGTGAATAAGGAGCTGGCTCCAGGAACGAAGATTTCAGAGGCGTCCCTCGCGACCCAGCTGCAGGTGAGCAAGACCCCAGTTCGCGAAGCTTTATTGAGGCTGAGGCACATCGGCCTTGTCTCGCCCAACGGCTCTGGACTGCAGGTCGTGCAGCCCTCGCGCGAATCGATCCGCGAGGCCTATGAACTTCGTGCCAGCCTGGAGCGTGCGTCGGCGCGCTTTGCGTCAACGCGGCGCACGGACAACGAGATGCTTCTCCTTGCCGAGTTCGCAGAAGGTTCGCTCACAAAGACGCTTGCCGGAGACGCGCAGGGCTTCAGGGAGTTTGACGCCCAGTTCCACCGCCAGGTCGCGCTCTGTTCGGGGAACGACCTGTTGAACACCGCGATCGACGACGCTCTCGTACTGACGTCCGCGCTCCGTGCGCGGGACGTTCCGATGACACAACATGATTCCGTGAGTTGCGCGAAGGAGCACGTACGGATCGCTGAGGCGATCGCAAGCGGCAGAGTGGACATCGCGGGAGAAGCTATGGAGGAACACGTCGGTCATGTGATGTCGATGGTCCTCGCCGTCTTCGACCAGGGAGAGCCTGCCCGATGAACACGACGCCGGATCTTCTCAACCGGGGACTCTGGGGTGTCATGGCGACACCGTTCACGGGCGAATCGCTCGCCGTAGACGAACAGGGCCTGCGGAATCTCATTGATCTATACCGGGAAGCAGGAGCACAGGGGCTCGTCCTGCTCGGTGTTTTCGGCGAGGGCGCACAGCTCGACGACGTTGAGAGTGCACGCATTGTTGAGATCGCACTCGAGCATGCCCCGGGCATGCGCCTCGTGCTTGGCCTCCCCGACCTCAAGACCGACACAGCGATCGCGAGAGCTACCCGGCTGCTTGCTGTCTGTGGAGAAACTAAACCCGCGCTCATGGTGCAGGTGAACACGAACGACGTCGACGAGCTTGCGGCACACTTCGCGGCCATCCACGAAGCGACGGGCGCAGGCATCCTCGTCCAGGACTATCCTGTCGCGAGTGGCGTGACGATTCCGAACGATGCACTCGCCACCGTCGTCAACGCGAGTCCTTTCGTTGTCGGGATCAAAGCAGAAGCGCCACCGACGGCCGTCGCCATCGGCCGCCTCACCTCCCTCACTACAGTTCCCGTATTTGGCGGCCTGGGAGGCCTCGGCTTGCTTGACGAGCTCGCGGCGGGAGCGGCGGGGGCGATGACCGGGTTCTCGTACCCTGAAGCGCTCGTTACCGTCGTCGAGGCATTCGACCGTGGCGGATTCACTGCCGCTTGGGAGGCATACCTTCCCTGGATGCCGCTCGTTAACTTCGAGGCACAGGCCAAGGTCGGCCTCGCAATTCGCAAGTCAGTATTCGTCGAACGAGGGCTCTTCGAGAACAGGGCAGTGCGCCCGCCGAGTCAGGTCATGCCGGACGAACTGATTCCCTTGCTTTCCGCGCAACTGGCGGCCGTCAACGAAGCGGGGGTGTTGTGATGGAACTCGGTCTCCAAGGCAAGGTGGCGTTCGTCGTCGGGTCGACGTCCGGGCTTGGGCTCGGAATCGCAGAGGCTTTGAGTAATGAGGGAGCGTCCGTCGCGGTCGCCGGCCGAAGGGGCGATCTCGCCCGCACGCATGCGGGGAGGATGCCGTCAGCTGTTGGAGTCGAACTGGACCTCACTGACGCCGCGAGCCGGACGGCTGCGATCGACCAGGTCGTTTCCACGCTCGGGCCGATCGATGTCCTTGTGCTCAACTCCGGGGGGCCGCCCGCAGGGCAGGCTTCGGTCCTGCAGTCGCACCAGATGAAGTCGACGATCGAAGCGTTGCTGATGGCACAGATCGACCTCGTCCAGGCGGTGCTGCCGACAATGCGCGCGCACGGCTGGGGGCGCATCCTCGGAATCGGATCACGTGGCGTAAACCAGCCGATCCCCAACCTCGCACAGTCGAACATTGCCAGATCGGCGCTTGCCGCCTATCTCAAGACACTCGCGGGCGAGGTCGCGCAAGACGGTGTCACCGTCAACATGATCCTCCCAGGGCGAATAGCGAGCGAACGCGCCATATCCCTGGACGCCGGACAGGCGAAACGCGAGGGCACGACTCCAGACGACGTACGCGAGCGGTCCCAGAAGAGCATTCCCGCCGGCCGGTACGGCACGGCCGAAGAATTCGGGAGTGTCGCGGCATTCCTGAGCAGCGCCAGAGCCTCGTATGTCACCGGCGCCCAGATTCGCGTGGATGGAGGCCTCATCTCAAGTATGTAGCCCGCGCCGCACTGCACCGCGGGCTCACGAAGAGCCCGCACCCGAAACATGTATTCCACCTCGAAATACCCCTACCAGGGTCGACCGTTCCGTCGACCCTGGGGTCCCTTGGATCACGTTGAAGCCGTGATTCAGCCCTAGAGAGGATATGACACCTATGAGATTAACACGTTTAAGAGGAGTTGCCGTCCTTGGAGTGCTTGCGCTCACCCTGCTGACTGCCTGCGGCGGCGGCAGCACCTCATCCACGGCAAACAAGGCTAGTACAGGTACTAAACTCGTCGTCGCCGAGACGGTCCCGCCACAGACCTTCGACCCGATCCAGTCGTCGCAGATTGCCACCATGTATGCTTGGCAGCTTGTCTACAACGGTCTCGTCAAGGTCGACGGCCAGGGCAAGGTCCAGCCGGAGATCGCGACGGACTGGACCATCAGCAGCGACCGCAAGACCTATGACTTCACGATTCGGAGCGGTGCGAAGTTCTCCGACGGCAGCCCTCTGACCGCTGACGACGTCGAGTTCTCCTTCCAGCGACTGCTCAAGGACGGACTGCCCTACGCCAAGGCGCGGTTCCTGAACCTGGCATCGGTCGCCAAGGTCGACGCGACGCACGTGCGGTTCCAGCTGAATAACCCCGACGCAGGCTTCCTGCTCAACCTGGGCAGCCCGTTCCTGATCGGTTCAGGCATCGTGAGCAAGGCATGGGCAGCGTCTCACGACCTCAAGACCCAGGTCCTCGGCGCCGGCCCGTTTGAGGTTGTCTCCTATGCTCCGAACAGCGAACTGGTCCTCAAACGCAACCCAAACTACTGGAACCCCAGCGCCGCTCCAAAGTACACGGACCTTCAGGTCAAGTACATGCCGGACCAGGCTGCCCAGGTGGCCGCGGTGCAGTCGGGACAGGTCGACCTGATCTTCCCGAGCGCTGAGAACGCCCTGCAACTTAAGAACAGCAAGACAGTGCAGGTCTCAAGTGTTCCGGGAACCAACACCATTCGCCTGAACATCAACTCCGGCCGCGCTCCGTTCGACAACCCTGACGTCAGGGCGGCGATTTCACTCGCTCTCGATCGTAACGCCATCGTGAAGGGCGCCTTCCTTGGTCAGGCAGCGCCGAGTGCGCAGCTCCCTGGATCAACACCGTGGGGCCTCCCGCTCGACCAGCTCGCAAACCAAACGCGCGACGTGGCCAAGGCAAAGCAACTGCTCGCAGGAGCTGGCTTCCCCAATGGCATTAGCATCACGCTGACACACCTCGCCGGATACGGGACCTACCTAGACCGGTTCGCCGACCTCGTGAAGACACAACTGGCGGAAGCGGGCATCAACGTCACCATCCAGGCCGAACAGAACGCGGTGTGGCTCGATCACCAGAACAAGGCCAACTACGACATCCTGGACAACGTCTACGCGTTCACCGGCGATCCAATGTCACTGTTGTCCCCCCGTCCGGGACGGCAGGGAGCAACACCGCCTGAGGTTACGGCATTGATGCAGAAAGCCGCGCAGGACGACCCGTCCGCGTACGGAGCAAACCTGCAGGCGCTCATGCAGCTGGAAGACAAACTCACATTCCCCGACATCGCGGTGGCTGCGCCAAACGCGATGATCGCCTACGGCCCGAACGTCACATCTGCGACGCCGGACCCGACCCTCGCGCGGCAGTTCCTCACCGCCGTCGTCGTCAAGTAGCACCCCACCTCCGCCGTCCGGGTCGTTGCATCGACCCGGACGGCGGAATCCACCACTTCATGGGCGGAGACGATTTATGAATACCACTGACACCGACCGGACGCACGACACAGACGAGACCACCGTCGGGTCGGGCACGAAGGCGCCTGTGCTCTCAGTGCGCGGCCTGAAGACCTGGTTCACCACCCCTGCCGGCGATGTCCGCGCCGTCGACGGCGTGACCTTCGACGTGGCGGCAGGAGAAACCCTCGGCCTCGTCGGAGAATCGGGCTCGGGCAAGAGCGTTACGGCCAACTCGATCCTCAGGCTCGTGCCCCAGCCCGGCCGGATCGTTGCCGGGGAGATCCGGCTCAACGGCAAGGACCTTAAGGAGCTCAGCCCCGAGCAGCTGCGGGAGGTCCGGGGATCTGACATCGGCATGGTCTTCCAGAACCCGATGACGGCACTTAATCCGTCCTTTACCGTGGGATGGCAACTGGCAGAGGCGCTTCGCGCCCATGGGGGCCCCACCGGCCGGGAGGCTGAAGCCCGGATCGAACAGGCCCTCGCTGACGTCGGGATGCCGGACCCGGCCAGGCAACGCGCCTCATTCCCCCATCAAATGTCCGGAGGCATGCGCCAACGCGTTGTCATCGCCATCGGCATGATCAACAGTCCCCAGCTGCTCATCGCAGACGAGCCGACAACGGCACTTGACGTCACCATCCAGATGCAGGTGATCGCCTTGATGAAGCGCCTGGCCGACGAGCGCGGCACCGCTTTGCTTCTCATCACCCACAATATGGGCGTCGTTGCGAAGATGTGTGATCGGGTCGCCGTGATGTATGCGGGAGAAATCGTCGAGCAGGCGCCCGTCGAACCCCTCTTCGCTGAGCCGCTTCACCCCTACACCGCGGGGCTTCTTGATTCCCTTCCCCGGGCAGACCACGTGCGAGGCAAGCTACCCACGCTGCCCGGATTTCCGCCGGACATGGCCAACGTCCCGAGCGGCTGCCGCTTCGCTGACCGCTGCCGCTTCGCGCAAGACCAATGCCGCACAACGCACCCAGACCTGGTTGAGATCGAGCCAGGGCGCAGCACGCGCTGCCTGATCGTGCAACAAACCGGCAAGCCCGTCTCAGCCCTGATCCCGAATGAGCCATCATGACCACAGCACCTGTCGACACCCGATCGACCACCTCACTGCTCGAGGTGCGCGACCTCAAGAAGCATTTTCCCGTCAGAGTCGGTGGCAGAGAACAGACCCTGCGTGCCGTCGACGGCGTCTCCTTCAGCATCAACCGCGGAGAGACACTCGGCGTGATCGGAGAGTCCGGCTGCGGCAAGTCCACGGTCGCCCGGCTCGTCGTCGGGCTGATGAAGCCGTCGGACGGGACAGTGGAGGTCGACGGCGGTGACATCTGGGCCCGGGGGCAGGAGGGTCGCGAGCGCCGCCTGGGCCTTCAGATGGTCTTTCAGGACCCTGCGAGTTCGATGGACCCGCGGCGCACAGTCGGGCAGGCGATCGCCGAACCCCTGCGCGCGCGACGGGCCCGGACGTCCGACGACCGAATCGCCGAAGTGCTGTCACTGGTCGGACTGAAGCCTGAGATGGCTGGACGCATGCCGCACCAGCTCTCGGGCGGACAGCAGCAAAGAGCCGCCATCGCCCGGTCGCTCATCGCCAATCCTTCCCTCGTTGTGCACGACGAGTCCATCGCCTCACTCGACATCTCGATCCAGGCCCAGATCCTAAACCTTATCGTCGACCTTCAGGACCGCCTGGGGGTTTCGTACCTCTTCATCAGCCACGATCTCGCGGCCGTCCAGGCGATCAGCCACCGGATCGTCGTGATGTACCTTGGCGAGATCGTCGAGGCGGCGACGTCCGAGCAGTTCGTGGCGCGCCCGCTGCACCCGTATTCGGTCGCACTGAGGGCATCTGCCCTCACTCCGGACCCCCGAATCGAGCGTCATCGAGATTCCGTGGTGCTCGAGGGTGACGTCCCCAGTCCCCTTTTCCCCCCCAGCGGATGCCGCTTCCGCACCCGTTGCCCTCTCGCGCAAAAGATCTGCGAAGAGATCAAGCCGCCGCTCGCACCCGCGGGCGACGGCCGCATGGTGTCCTGCCACTTCCCTGGAGAAGCGAAACTGACGATCCAGGAGGTGCCCCGATGATCGCCCGCATCATCACCAAACGAGTCCTCAGCCTGGCGACCGTGCTGCTTGTGGTCTCCGTGCTGATCTTTACGCTCGGAACCCTCATCCCGGGCGACATGACCAGTGTGCTCGTCGGACAGGAGGGGGCCACGGCACAGCAGTTCGAGGCGGTGCGGCAACGGCTCGGACTCGACCAGCCGCTCATCGTCCAGTACTTCCACTGGCTCGCCTCGGCCGTGCAGGGAAACTTCGGGACATCGCCCATCACGGGTCGAAGCGTGGCAGCCGACCTCGCCCAGCAGATCCCGGTGTCTGCCGACCTCGCGATCCTCACGCTCGTCTTCTCGACCCTCGTGGGAGTTCCCATCGGCATCATCGCCGCAGTGCACGCCAACAAACGGGCGGACGTCGCCGCCCGCGCGGTTCTGCTGACAATCTTTTCGATTCCCGTCTTCGTGATCGGTATTGTTCTGCTGCTTGTGGTCTCGGCGGTCGCGCCTGATCTGTTTCAGGTGAGCTACATCCCCTTCACGGACGATCCGCTAGGGAACCTTCGCTCCATGGCGCTTCCCGTGATCGCGAACACGCTCCCGTTTGCAGCTATGACGATGCAGCTCACCCGGAGCGCCATGCTCGAGGTGCTCAGGAACCCGTTCATCGTTACCGCGAGAGCTGTCGGCGTACGCAGCAACAGGATCCACTATCTGCACGCACTCCGGAACGCACTCCCCCCGCTTGTGACGTTTCTGGGCTTCCAGCTCGGCGTGATGCTCGGTGGGCTGATCGTCGTCGAACAGTTGTTCGGGCTTCCCGGCCTCGGCCGGGGACTGCTCGAGGCGATCAATAATCGCGACTACCCCGCCGTTACCGCGACGACCATGGTGTTCGCCATCGCATTCGTGCTGATAAATGCGGTAATCGACACCCTTTACCCGATCCTCGATCCACGACAGAGGCGATGATGAGCAAGACAATACCCCAAACCGTGCGCCTGCCACGGGTCCGATCGGGCAAGAGCGGTGCGATGAGAAGGCTTGGGCGCAACCGCGCAGCCGTCGTGTCGTTCGCCGTCGTGCTGATCTTCGCCCTATTGGCCGTCCTCTCGCCGGTGATCACACCGTACGACCCCAACGTCGGCAACGTGGTCGACAGCCTGGCGTCGCCGTCAGCGGCTCATTGGCTCGGCACCGACGACCTAGGCCGTGACGTCTTCAGCCGAGTGATCGACGCATCGAAGATCGCCATGACAGTGTCGCTGCTGTCTGTAGGCATCGCCCTGGTGATCGGACTCGTCCTCGGTGTCATCGCCGGGTACACGGGCGGCGCCGTCGACGGCCTAATCAACCGATCGCAGGACGTCATGTTCGCATTCCCCGAACTGCTTCTTGCGATTATCATCGTCGCGGTCATGGGCCCCAGCCTTTTGAACGCCTCGTTCGCGATCTCGCTGCTCTACATTCCCCGATTCGTGCGACTCAGTCGCTCAGCAACGTTGCAGATCAAGACGAGCGAGTTCCTCGATGCGGCAAGGCTGGCAGGCGTCCGGCCACTCAGGATCCTTTGGACCCACGTAGTGCCGAACGTCTTTCCCTCGGTCATCGTGCTCGCCGCGCTTAGTATGTCGACCGCCCAGCTCGCCTACGCTTCGCTGGCCTTCCTCGGCCTGGGAGTAAGTCCTCCCCAGGCGGACTGGGGAGGGATGCTGTCGACCGGGCGCAACTACATCACGGTGGCGCCGTGGCTGGTGCTCGGGCCGAGCGTCGCGGTGGTTGCACTCGTGCTCGCCTTCAACGTGCTCGGCGACGCCGTCCGTGACGTACTTGATCCGCGCAGCGAGAGCATTCGCGGCGCCGGGGTACCAACAGTCTGATGGAAAGGAATTCGATGATAAGAGTTGTGGTCGATCCCGGATGCCCGACGGGCGTTCCCGAGACCGTGAAGGGTTTGCGGGGTCTGGATGTCGTACTCGCCCCCGATCGGGATGCCGTCGCTGCAGAACTTGCCGCAGGTGCAGAGGTGCTTGTCACCTCGTACTGGAGGGACGACTTCCTGACCCCGAGCCTCCGCTGGGTGGCGGGGAACGGCGCCGGCACCGACCAGTACCCGCTTGAGGATTTCAGCCGGAATGGCATCGAACTCACTACCGCGCACGGAGTGCACGCCTCGTGCGTCGCCGAGCACGCCTTCGCACTGCTCCTCGGAGTGACGAGGGGAATCGGCCAGTCCGTTCGCAATTCCGAGGCCCACAGATGGTCGCCGATGACGGTGGACGAGCTCTGCGGCAAGAAGATGGCGATCATCGGGCTCGGCCGCATCGGCGAGGAGGTCGCCCGCCGGGCGATCGCGTGGGGAATGGAGGTCGCCGGCCTGAAGCGCACACCTGAGACCTATAAGGGTTGCGTCCCGGTGGTTCGCGGGCCTGGGGCCCTGCACGAGCTGTGCAGCTGGGCGGACATCCTGATGATCACTGCCCCCGCAACGAACGAGACCCGCGGGTTGATTGGAGCAGAGGAGTTCGCCCTCCTCGGAGCAGGGTGGTTGGTAAATGTCGGCAGAGGACCACTCGTTGACAGCGACGCCTTGCTCGTTGCACTCCGTGACGGCGAGTTGCGCGGTGCGGGCATCGATGTGACCGATCCGGAGCCGCTGCCGCAGGACTCGCCGCTCTGGGATTGCCCCGATCTAATCATCACACCCCACATCGGCGGCGACAGTCCCAACTTCGCCCCCCGGTGGGCGCAAATCTTCGAACACAACCTGGTGGCCTACGCCGGCCTCGCCGACTGGCGGAACCGGCTCGAGCATGCGGCCTCGGAGGTCAGCGCATGACGAAGCGAATGGTGATTCTTCCCCCGCAGTCTGAACTGACACGGTCCTGGGCAGCCGAGCTCGCGTCAATCGACGGACTGGAGGTTGTAATCGCCGAAAACGAGGCCGAGGCGATGGAAGTGCTCCCCGCTGCAGAGGCCGCGTACGGCACGCTCGACCGCAGGATGCTCGCCGTCGCCGACAGGCTCAGCTGGCTTCAGGCCCCGATGGCTGCCCCGCCCCCTGGCTACTTCTTCGACGAGCTCACCGCGCATCCCGTGACGGTGACCAACTTCAGGGGCATCTACAACGACCACGTCGCAACCCACGCCGTCGCACTCGTGCTGTCACTCGCCAGGAACATCCCTGTCTACATACGACAGCAGGCTGACGGCGACTGGGACCGGCATCTGGCCGACTCGGATGTCATTCATCTGCAGAATTCGACGGCCCTTGTGGTCGGGGTAGGCGCGATCGGTGCTGAGATATCGCGGATGCTCGCGGCTTTTGGTGTCACCGTACATGGGGTCGATCCGCAGCTGGCGTCACCTCCCGAGGGCGTGGTGGCCATGCACACACCTGACGAGCTCGATTCCCTTCTCCCGGGCGCAGACATTATGCTGCTGACCCTGCCACACACTCCCGAAAGTGAGGGACTCATCAACGCTCGCCGGATCGCCCTGATGCAACCCCACGCGATGCTCGTCAATATCGGCAGAGGTCCGACGGTAAGTCTTGAGGCCGTGAACGACGCCCTCAATCGCGGCGCTCTCGGCTCGGTCGCGCTCGATGTCTTCGAGGTCGAACCGCTCCCGCCCGAGCATCCGCTCTGGCGGCAACCGCGCGCGCTGCTGACACCGCATGTCGCCGTGGTGGGGCCCTATATCGACGATCGGCGCCTGGGGGTGCTGAAGCGCAATGCAGAGGCATTCGTCCAAGGTGCACCGCTCGAGAACATCGTGAACAAAGAACTTTGGTACTGACGGAATAGGTGAAGGAAATGACAATGCATCTCGCAACGATCATGCAGAAAGACGACGCGAAAGCGGTCATCGTGCACCCGGGAAGAGGGGTGGCCACGGTTGAGGACCTGGTCCCCGGTTTCAGCGGTGACGCCATGATGCTTCTGGACGACGAACTGTTCGCGACAGCCTGTGCCGCTGCAGAGGCCGCCCCTGATGAGGTGTTCACGGCGCGTGAGACCGTCGTGTTCACCGCACCCTACCGCTCGCCGCGCAAGATCTGGGGAATCGGGCTGAACTATAGGGCCCACGCCGGGGACTTGTCGGAGAACGTGCCGACAGAGCCGGCGTCGTTCATGAAGGGCGACCATACGATCATCGGCCAGGACGGGCAGATCGTGCTTCCCGAGCAGAGCGAGCGGGTGACTGCAGAAGCCGAACTCGGCATCGTGATCGGCCGCTATTGCCGCGATGTCTCAGAAGAAGAGGCTCTTGACTACGTCTGGGGGGTCGTTCCGATCCTTGACCAGACCGCAGAAGACATCCTTCAGCGCAACCCCCGCTTCTTGACGCGCTCGAAGAATTTTCCGTCGTTCTTCTCGTTCGGCCCAGAGATTGTTCCCCTCGACGAGGTCCTCGGCGACGACGGCAGCCTCGAGGACGTTGTGGTAAAGACGGTGCGCAACGGCGAAGTCTGGCGAGAGAACACCGTCTCCCAGATGACGTTCTCCCCTGCTTTCCTGGTGAGCTTCCACAGCAAGGTCATGCCGCTGTACCCCGGCGACATCATCTCCCCGGGAACCCCCGGGGCAGTCGTCATTCGAGCAGGGGATGTGGTCGAGAGCAGCATTCCGGGTGTCGGAACGCTCCGGAACACAGTCATCGCGCAGAACCCGGTCGCCTGATCATGGATCTCTCGACGATCGAGCACGCGACGCTCGACTGGAGATACAAGGGAGTCCCGCTCGGGGCGACTGTGACGTTGTCCGAGATCGGTTCGCGCGGCTGGAACGTGGCGGGCGGGGATCTCTCACTCCCGGTCACCACGCTTCGCGTTGAGGCGGTCCGACACAACATTGCCACGCTCGCTGCGTATTGTGAGCGCAACGGTGTTTCGCTCGCACCGCACGGTAAGACAACGATGAGCCCGCAGCTGTTCGATTGGCAGCTTGAGTCCGGGGCATGGGCGATGACAGCCGCCACGCCCGGTCAGGTTCAGATCATGCGTCAGTTCGGGGTCCCGCGCGTCATCCTTGCGAACGAACTCGTCGAAGCGGATGCGCTTCGGTGGGTCGGCGGGCAACTCGAGCGCGATGCCGGTTTCGAGTTCATTTGCCTCGTCGACTCGATCGAGACGGTTGCTGTGATGGATGCGGCGCTCGAGGGTGTGCTCACGACGCGGCGTCTGCCCGTGTTGCTTGAGGTTGGCGTCCCAGGGGGACGGACAGGCATCCGCGACTTTGCCAATGCCATGCGCCTGGCTGAATCGATCGCCGCATCGCAAACGCTCGAACTGGTCGGTGTCGAAACCTACGAGGGGCTCGCTGGCCGGTCGGCGTCCGTCGAAGACATCGCCGCCGTCGACGACTTGCTCAACGCCGTGCGCGGGCTCGTGGTCTCGCTCTCTTCCGCTGGATTGTTCGCTGGAGACGAAGTCATCGTGAGCGCAGGCGGGAGCGTGTATTTCGACCGCGTTGTGGAGAGCCTCACGAACTGGCCGGCCGGAACGGCTGTTCCCCGTATTGTTCTGAGAAGCGGATGCTATCTCTCGCACGATGCAGGACGGTATCACCGGCTGTCACCCCTTGACGGCAGACGCGAAGCCGACGAGACGCTGAGCCTGCGTGATGCCTTGGAGTCATGGGCCGTGGTGCTCTCTGTGCCTGAGCCCGGTCTCGTCATTCTCGGCACGGGAAAAAGGGATGTTCCGTACGACGTCGAGATGCCGCTGCCCATGCGGGTGCACCGCAGGGACGGCTCCATCGCCGAACTCGAGAACTGCATCGTCACCGGGATGATGGACCAGCACGCGTTCATGTCCGTCGGTTCCTCCGTGTCGATCGCTCCCGGGGACATCGTCGCACTTGGACTCTCGCATCCCTGCGGCGCATTCGACAAAATGCCGTTCATTCCGCTGGTCGACGACGCTTGGAACGTCGTCGACGGTGTTCTCACATTTTTCTGACCAGGAGGTCACACATGACTCGAATTGCAAACCCCGTCCCCGACGGTCCGGCGCCGGGGGGCCCGTACTCGGCCAGTGTCCGCATCGGCAACATTGTCGCCATCGCCGGTCAGTGCGGATACCTTCCCGATCGCTCACTTGTTGAGGGAGTCACCGCCCAGACCAGGCTCGCGATGGCGAATGTCGAAGCTGCCCTGACCGCGGCCGGCGCGACGTTCGATGATGTCATCAGCACCAGCGCCTACCTGACCGACGTCGACGACTTCGCCGAGTTCAATGAAACGTACGCCCCGTTCTTCTCAGAGCCGCGTCCCGCGCGCACCACCATTTACTGCGGGCTTCGGCCCGGCGTCCTGGTCGAAGTGAGCGTTATGGCGGTTCTCCAAGATGCCTGACATCGTCTTTCGCGGGGCGAGCGTCGTTGACGGGACGGGCGCCGCCGCCTTCACCGCCGACGTCTCTGTGGTCGACGGCAGGATCGACGCCGTCGGTTCGGTCACGGGCGGCGCGGCTGTCTCCGTCGACGCGCGCGGGATGGTGTTGAGCCCTGGGTTCATCGACCTGCACACCCACACGGACTTCGCGTTGCCGAGTTACCCCCGGGCGGCTTCGATGACTCTGCAGGGCGTGACCACGCACCTCACCGGCAATTGCGGCTTTTCGCCCTTCCCAGTCGTCGAGGAGCACGCGGACATGCTGCGCGAGTACAGCGGCTTCCTCGACGCGGGGTTGCCGTGGGGCAGTTGGAGCAGCGCCGCAGAGTACCTGGAACTGCTCGATGGGCTCCCTCTCGCCGCAAACGTAGCCTGCCTCGTCGGACACGGCACAGTGCGGATGGCGGTGATGGGCTTCGACACCGGCGCGCCGGACGCCTCCCAGCTCAAGGCGATGCAGGCTTTCGTCGCGGAAGGGATGCAGGCCGGTGGCTTCGGAGTGTCGACGGGTCTGACCTACGCGCCCGCCAGCGCAGCTGCCGTGGAAGAACTGGTCGCTGTCGCCGAGGCGGTGGCACCTTACGGCGGTTTCTATGCCACGCACATCAGGAGTGAAGCGACGACACTCCTCGAAGCGGTGGCAGAGGCACTCGATGTCGGGCGGCGGGCGCACGTTCCGGTGCAGTTGAGTCACCACAAGATCATGGGGCGCGACAACTGGCCGAAGCTCGCTGCCTCGCTCGCGCTCATCGAATCGGCGCGCGCGGGTGGCCTCGATGTCATGCTCGACCAGTACCCATACACCGCCGGTAGTACAACCCTCGCGGTCATCCTGCCGCGCTGGGCGCTCGTCGGTGGCGTCCCGGCCATGCAGCAACGGCTTGCGAGCCCTGAGCAGCGCGCCGCGATCCGCGAGGTGATTGCCGCACAACGGCCGGAAGACCTCATCGCAGGGCTGCGGGTGTTCGAACCGGACTCCGTTGTCATCGCAGAGGTCCCGGAAGGACCGCTGGCCCAGTACATCGGCTTGACGCTGACGGAGGTGGCGGGACGACGGAATCAGGAACCGGTCGACACTGTTCTCGACATGCTGGCTGCAGCGGGCGGCGACATCCTGACGGTTGTGCACGGCCAGTCCGAAGAGAATCTCAGGACGATCATGGCTAACGAGTTCACTGCAATTGCGAGCGACGGCTGGACCCTCAGCCCGGAGGCGGGCGGGCGCCCGCACCCGCGAAACTACGGCACATACTCGAGAATCCTCGGTCGTTATGTTCGTGAGGAGCAGGTCTTGGGGCTCGAAGATGCGGTGCGCAAAATGACATCGCTTCCCGCTTCGCGCCTGGGCCTCAGCGACCGTGGGGTGATCAGAGCGGGGGCAGCGGCAGATTTGGTGTTGTTTGACCCGGCGACTGTCTCCGATCGGGCTGATTTCGACCGGCCGCACCAATTCTCGACCGGCGTGCGCACCGTTGTGGTCAATGGAAGGATCGTCGTCTGCGACGGCGAAGACACAGGAGCGGAAGCCGGAACGGTGTTCCGCAAGAACGACAGGAGCAGAGCATGAAATCGTCGATGTTCGTCTTCGGCACAGACATCGTCGGCGAGGGTGTCGAGACGGTGCTTGACAACGTCACGACCCGGGCTGGCGTGGACACGATCTCGCTGTCGGCGACCTATCACAACGCCCGGGACGTCTTCCCGCACAACCCGCGCCATCGGGTCTACCGTCATGAGGGAGACATCGCCTGGTTCAAGCCGAACAAGAAGTTGTACCCCGGCGGATTCGCTCCTCCCCTTGCTAGTGACGCGGACGGTGTGGACGTACTCGGCCTGGTGACGGATGCCGCCGAGCGGCGCGGCACTGACGTGAAAGCGTGGACGATCTACTCGCACAATTCAAGGTTGAGCGCAACGGTTCCTGACACCTCCGTCAGGAACGTCTTCGGTGACAGGATGCGGGGTGATCTATGTCCGTCGAATCCGCTCGTGCAAGACCATTTCGCAGCGCTCACTGCCGACATCTGTAGCTACCCGATCTCGACTTTGCTGGCAGAGTGCCTGCACTATCGTGCCTTCGAGCACGGCGAGCACCATGAGCGGTACCTCATCGACATCCCCGGCCAGGTGCGTTATGCGCTAGGGCTTTGCTTCTGCGATTCATGCGCCGCAGCGGGGGCATTGCACGGGGTTGATGTCCCATCGCTCGAGACCGGGCTCCGTTACGCCATCGATGCCGCACTGGCCGGGGCGACGGTCGGGTTCGAGGCAGCCCTTGTTGAGGACCTCGACCGGTACGCAGTCTCGCGGGTTGCGACGATCACCGCGCTGACCAGAGACATGACAAATGTCGCCATGGCCAACGGAGTGCGTCTCAGCTTCATCGATCATTCGGGAGCGATGTCGCACGTGATGACCGATGTCACACCGGAGGAGGCGACATCGACGGCCGCGCGACGACTCGGGATCGATCCACGGGCAGCGGCAGGCGCTGCCGACGAGTATCTCGCCCTGATCTACACGGATGACCCAGAGCGGGCGGACACGATGATGAGAGGCTACCGCGCTCTGCTCGGTGACGACGTGCCCATCTCGTACGGGCTCCGGCCGCTCGAGCCTGATTGCTCAGACGAGGGGAACCTCGCGGCCAAGGTTTCAGCCGCGCGTGCCGCAGGAGCGTCCAGTGTTGACTTCTATCACTACGCAATGATGCCGCTCGAACGACTTGACTGGATCTCCCGAGCTCTCGATGGGACCAAGGTTTCGTCACCCCGTAGCTTTTCATCATGAAAGATTAGGTCATGTCCTCGCCCGATTCATCATCGCAAGCCGAAGGGAATGCAGCCGCGGAACTTGCTGAACTTCGAGCAAGTGTAGACAGCATCGACAGCGCCCTGCTACACGTTCTTGCGGTGCGGTTCGACATCACACGACAGGTAAGCGAGCTCAAGGCTAAACACTCGCTTCCTGCCTCAGATCCCCAGCGCGAGGCCGAGCATTTGAACGAGCTCCGCGCGTTGGCTACAGCGAGCGGGCTCGAACCCTCGGTGCTGGACCCAGTCTTTTCACTGATATATGGCCGAGTGGTGCGTTCACACCAGGACGTTGCATCTTCGCACCAGTTCGACGCATCGCTTGTGGCTCAGTCACTAGACAATCGAAAGACCCCGTCATTAAGAAGGAGCTGACCTGTCACGCAACTCGCCCGATGGGACAGTGGGGAGGTGCCGCGTGAGGATCCTCCATGTTGGCGGGACAACCCAGAGAAACGAGGAACTAACAAGATGCGCGAAAACTACGTCCATACGCCACCAGGCCGTCCCGAGCCGGATGGTGATGCCCTTGAAAATCTTCTGCATGAGAACCGGAGGTTCGCGCCGACCCCGGAGTTCGCCGCGGACGCCGTCGTCGGCGCCGGGGTCTATGCGGAGGCGGAGGCGGACCGTCCGGCGTTCTGGGCGAAGCAGGCCCGGGAACTGCTGGACTGGGACACGGACTTCAGCCAGGCCCTGGACTGGTCCGAACCGCCGTTCGCGAAGTGGTTCGTCGGGGGCAAGGTCAACGCCGCGTACAACGCCCTGGACCGGCACGTCGAGAACGGGCTCGGGGACCGGGTGGCCATCTTCTTCGAGGGCGAACCCGGCGACACCCGGACCTACACGTACGCGCAGCTCACCGAGGAGGTGAAGCGGTGCGCGAACGCCTTCGAATCCCTGGGCGTGGTCAAGGGGGACCGGGTGGCCGTGTACCTGCCCATGATCCCGGAAGCGGTGATCACGATGCTGGCCTGCGCCCGGATCGGGGCCGTGCATTCGGTGGTGTTCGGCGGTTTCTCCGCCGACGCCCTGCGCTCCAGGATCGATGACGCCGAAGCCACACTCGTGGTGACCGCGGACGGCACGTACCGGCGCGGCAAGCCCAGCCCGCTCAAGCCCGCCGTGGACCAGGCCCTGTCCAAGCCAGGACATTCGGTGGAGCACGTCGTGGTCGTCAGGCGCAACGGCGAACCCGTGGACTGGCACCAGGGCCGGGACCGGTGGTGGGAGGACACCGTCGGGACCGCGTCGGGGGAGCACACCGCCGTCGGGCATGATGCCGAACACCCTTTGTTCATCCTGTATACCTCCGGGACCACGGGCAAGCCCAAGGGCATCCTGCACACCACCGGCGGGTACCTCACCCAGACCGCGTACACCCACAGGGCGGTCTTCGACCTGCACCCGGACACGGACGTGTTCTGGTGCACCGCCGACGTCGGCTGGGTCACCGGACACTCCTACGTCGCCTACGCCCCCCTGGTCAACGGCGCCACCCAGGTCATGTACGAAGGCACCCCGGATTCCCCGCACCAGGGCCGCTGGTGGGACATCGTTCAAAAGTACAAGGTCTCCATCCTCTACACCGCCCCCACCGCGATCCGGACCTTCATGAAATGGGGCAAGGAGATCCCGGCCCGGTACGACCTGTCCTCGATCCGGGTCCTGGGCTCCGTGGGCGAACCCATCAACCCCGAAGCCTGGATGTGGTACCGGGAGGTCATCGGCTCCAACGCCGGCAAGAACGGGGAAAAGAAGGAACACCCTGCCCCGATCGTGGACACCTGGTGGCAGACCGAAACCGGCGCCCAGATGATCGCACCCCTGCCCGGGGTCACCGCGACCAAGCCCGGCTCCGCGCAGGTCCCGCTGCCGGGCATCGCGATCGACGTCGTGGACGAGACCGGCCAGTCCGTCCCGGACGGGCACGGCGGCTACCTCGTGGTCCGCGAACCCTGGCCCGCGATGCTGCGCGGCATCTGGGGAGACCCGGAACGGTTCAAGGAGACCTACTGGTCCCGCTTCGAGGGCATGTACTTCGCCGGGGACGGGGCCAAGAAAGACGAGGACGGGGACATCTGGCTCCTGGGCCGGGTCGATGACGTCATGAACATCTCCGGGCACCGGCTCTCCACCACCGAAATCGAATCCGCCCTCGTCTCCCACCCCGCCGTGGCCGAAGCCGCCGTCGTCGGGGCCGCCGACGAAACCACCGGCCAGGCCGTCGTCGCGTTCGTCATCCTGCGTGAATCCGCCCCGTCGGGACAGGACAGCGGCGACGCCACCATCGCCGAGCTCCGCAACCACGTCGGCAAGGAAATCGGCCCCATCGCCAAACCCCGGCACATCCTCGTGGTCCCCGAACTGCCCAAAACCCGCTCCGGCAAAATCATGCGCCGCCTCCTCAAAGACGTCGCCGAAGGCCGCGAACCCGGCGACGCCACCACCCTCTCCGACCCCACCATCATGGCCCAGATCGCGCAATCACTGAAGAAATAGGAGCGGCGCAAGCCTGCGCCGACTGCAGGATAGAAGCTGTATTGGCCTGGAGGCAGATCGTCGAAACGACCAGATCCATATCCGCGGATCTGGTCGTTTCGCGCCTTATGTGGTTGAGGGTCTAATCACCGGACTTCAAGGCGAGCGCGGGACTCGACCACGGTCAGCCCGGCAATGACGGGCAGTCGGCCTCAGCCCATTGCCGGATCACCTAAAGCTGGCTGTGCGACGCAATGGCGGGGTCGGAGCCGATTCGGGCACCGCTCTCGAGCTGTGTGATGGCGGCAAGGTCCTCGGGAGTCAGGGTGATCGCCGCAGCGTCGGCGTTTTCCCGCATACGGCTAGTCGTCGAGGACTTGGGAATGGCAATAATCCCTGAAGCGACGTGCCATGCCAACACGATCTGAGCCGGTGTGGCGCCGTATTTGGCGGCCAGCGATTTCACCGCGGCCGCATTCAGATCGGCCCCCTGCCCCAGCGGGCTGTACGCCTCCACCGCAATGCCCAAGGCACGGCACTTGGCCGCCAACTCCTTCTGCTGGAACGTGGGGTGGATTTCGAACTGGTTCACCGCCGGGACCACATTAGCGTCCTGCAGTAGCGCGTCCAGATGCTCGCCGAGGAAGTTGGAGACACCGATGGCACGCACCACGCTGTTGGCGTAAAGCTTCTCCATCGCCTTCCAAGCTTCGACGAAGAGCCCCTGCGAGGGCACCGGCCAGTGAATCAGGTACAGATCCACGAAGTCGACACCAAGCGCTTTCCGGCTGTTCTGGAAGGCCTCATGCGCGTTGCCCTGCTCGCCGTTGCGCAGCTTGGTGGTGATGAAGATTTCATCCCGGGCAATGCCTGAGGCAGCGATGGCTGCTCCGACGCCGGCCTCGTTGCGGTAGGCGGCGGCGGTGTCTATGTGGCGGTAGCCGGCCTCAAGCGCATCCTCGACGATTCGCTGGGTCTCGTCCGGCGGAACCTGGAACACGCCGAAGCCGATTTGCGGAATTTCGACGCCGTTGTTGAGGGTCACGGTGGGTGTGGTGGTTTCTTGCGTCTGCGACACTATCGATTCTTCCGTCAGTGAGATTGGACCCTTCGAGCGCCCCGCACGAAATTCGGTGCGAACCGTGCGCCCGGGCTTGCAAAATACGCTACCTATCTTGGGACGTCGTGTCAGCCGGTATGCCACTCCCTGGTTTTCCTAGGAAGGACAGTCCTACCTTCCTTGTAGAAAGCTGTGATCGGGACGTGGAGAATAGGAATTATGGGTCAAAGCGCAGAGTTTGGAAAATTCCTGAAGGCCATGAGGTCACGGCTGAAGCCCGAGGACGGCGGCCTGCCAGGCACTTCGGGTGTCCGACGGGTTCCCGGGCTGCGGCGCGAGGAGATAGCCCGGCTGGCGGACGTGAGCACGGACTACTACACGCGCCTCGAGCAGGGCCGCAACATCCACCCGTCCAGGGCAGTACTGGACTCGGTAGCCCGGGCTCTGCGCCTGGATTCCAGCGAACAGGCGCACATGATGGACCTCCTTGAGAACTGTGCGAAGTCCCAGCGTCCACCCCTACCGGCCCAGAGCGTTCGGCCCGCCCTGAAGCAACTGCTGGATGCCGTGGGAAGCGTGCCCGCACTGGTACTGGGGCGCCGAACGGATGTTTTGGCCGGAAATCATCTGGCTTTTCTCCTGCTTGCCGATTTCCCGTCCATGCCTGCTGCCGAGCGGAACCTGACTCGCTGGATGATGCTCGATCCGCGAGCAAAGGAACTCTTCCGGGACTGGAATTCCGTAGCGGCCGAAGCGGTCGGAACCCTCCGAGTGGACATTGGCCGGCATCCGGACGATGCCCAGGCCAATCAGCTCGTTGGCGAACTCGCAGTTCAGAGCGAGAACTTCCGCCTGTGGTGGGCCGGACACCGGGTGGCCAGGAGGTCTGCGGGCAGTCTGCGGTTGCACCACCCCGTCGTCGGCGACTTGGAACTGAACGTTGAAAACCTGACGCTCCCGGACGACCCGGACCAAGTGCTGCGCGTATTTTCCGCAAAGCCCGGCTCGCCGACGGCCGATTCCCTCACACTGCTAGGCAGTTTCGGCGCCGAGGCGGCGACCGTCTGGGAGCCCACACAAACAACAGACAACACGGATGCATCCGGCGCCGGGTTCTTGACTGATTCGGCTTAGGAGAATTGGGCCCTCAGTGGTTGGGGCATTCCGAATACTCTGACCATGCATTCAAAAAGTAGAGGCCATCAACCGCATATTCAGTCTTGCGGATGCCGATCCGAGCTTGGCCTCAAAGGTGGAGCGGACAGGATCCAGAATCCCGGCTGGGCGTGACCCCGCGGGCTCGTTGAAGTGCATCGTCCCATCCCACGGGTGCTCCGATGGCGTGCGCATAGCTCAAATGGGCCTTTTGCGCTCGGGTGCGGCCAGAGCTGGCTCGGTTGGTTCGTCCCAGTGCCGTAAACCTTTTATTTCGCCCTGAAGCTACACCGGCCGCTCGAACCTTCCTGCTCCAGACAGGTCCCGGATCTTCTATCGATCCTCCAGAGGCAGGCATCGCGGAGCAATTGGTTTTTCCAGCGCGGCGATGCCGGGGTGCGGGCACCGCGATTGGGCCGGTCGGGCGTCGAAGGAGCTCGTTTCCGTCTTGCAGTTGATGATTCGCCGTCAGGGTAAATGCGTCGGCTGCTCACTTCCGGATTTCCCGCCTTCCAATCTTGGCCATGGCGACCTCGACCTGGCGAATCACAGCATAAACGAGACACGGTCGTTGCAACTCCCAAAATTCTGGGTGTTGCAACGACCGCTAGAACCAAGGTTTAGACGGGGCCCGTTATGGGTTTAGCCGTGGTCTTGTTGCTATTTCCCGGTCCCGATGGGGGCGTTGTCGCCGTCGCCGGGTCCGTCGGGTACTTCGTTGGGGAAGAGGATGCGGGCGTCTCCGGGGTAGGGGGTGGTCCAGTTGTGTGCGGCGTACCAGTCGACCCGGTTGAGTCGGCCGGGATCGACGCGGTCAGGTCCTGACCAGTCCTGTTGCGCCGACCACGTGCCCCATGCAGCGGCTGCGCCGGTGAGGGTGTTCGGTACCCCGTTCAGGGTGTCGAGCGGGATCTGGTTCGGCTTAGCTGTGTACGGGGTGGTGTCTGCTTTGTTGGTGAATGCCGAGTACATGGGTTCGGCGGCGAGGTCCATCTGCGTCATGGGCGGCAGGGCGAGGATCTGCTCGATGGTGCGCACGACGTTGAGCTGGGTGTAGAAGTCGCTTACGACCGCGTTACGGCGGGCATATGGGGACCAGATCAGCACCGGGGCGCGGTGGCCATCGACATGGTCGACACCGTTCTGGCTGTCATCTTCGACGACGAACACGGCGGAGTCCTGACCGAACTTGCTATGCGAAATGCCGTCGATGATCCGTCCCACTGCAAGGTCGTTGTCGGCGACCATGGCCGAGGGTGTTGGGGAGCCGGCCGAAGTGCCGGCGGTGTGATCGTTCATGATCGTCATGATGTTCAACTGCGGCAGGTTGTTGTTTTGTTCAGCGCTCTTCAGGTCCTTGAGGAACAGGTCGGCCCGATACTGGTCCGGGATCTGCAGCTGGAAGCCCGGGAACTGCGGCTGCAGGATCTTCGTGAGCGAGGGCACGTCGGTGGAGGCGTGGAACGCGTCCTGCGGGATGATCGCTGGTTTGCCGGCTTCCTGGGCCAGGGTGTTCTGGTACCACTGGGCCCAGCTGTTGGTGTCGTTGGCGCCGGTGGCGCTGGTCCACTTGTTCGTGTACTCGCCCCAGTCCTTGGCGCTGACGCCGTGCGCGGCAGCGTTGTCCCAGAGGAACCCGGTGGAGCCGTAGGCCATCGCGTCCCCGCCGTTGTAAGGGTAGCTTCGGGTGTAGTTGCTGATCGACTGGTTCAGATACTCATCAACGTTGGCCTGTGTCAGCCACTGGTGGCCATCGGCGGACATAGTGCCCGAGGAGTAGGTGTTATCCAGCAACGGTCCTTGCTGGACCAAGGCATGGAAATTCGGGGTGGTCGCCCCGCCGAACTGGGCTAGGGAGGGTGCGCCGTTGCCGCGGGTGTCATCGCCCAGGACTTGGTCGTACGTGCGGTTTTCCTTAACGATCATGAACACGTGCTTGATGGTGGAAGGGTCACCGGCACGCTGCGGGATCGCCGCCGGCTTCGCTTTGCCCTGATCGCCCTTGGCCTTTTGCTGGTCCTGCCACGCGGTCCATTGGTTGTTTGACCAGACCTGCTTGGTGTAGTTGGGCATGTCGTTGGTCTTGGGGATCGGGACGGTGCTGACGAGCCCGATGTCCGAATATACGCTATGCCCGGTGACGGTTGCGGTGCCCGCGCCCTGGCTGTTGGTGGCCTGGGCGCCGAGGGAACCGACACCCTTCTGCGCGGCCACGACGATCTCGCCCAGGGCCTTGTCGAGCACCACGGTGCCGGGGTACCAGCCGGTGGGGATCAGGCCCTGAAAGCCAGCCGGTGTCTGGGCGTTGCTGTAGTCGTAGACGGCGACTGCGTTCGCGGTTCCCAGGCTCACGGCCAGATGCGTCGGATCCAGCATCGTCAACGAATTCGGTTCGCTGCCGGTCGGCGCACCCGGCAACGGGTTGACGTTGATGGTCTGGGCAACTTTGCCGGTCTTGGTATCCAGCACCGAGACGGTGTCGGAGTTGGAGTTCGCGACGAACACGTCTGTGCCCTGGACCATCAAGGCCGAGGGGGCCAGACCCACGTCGTAACTGCGCACCACGGCTCCGGTCGCCGGGTCGACCTCCGAGACGGTACCGGTGGACGGAGAACCGTTATCGGTGTTGGTGACAATATCCGTACCGTAGGAGAGGTTGGTTTTATCCCCTGGCACCGCGGTGCGCCCGCCCTGGTTGGCCACGAACGCGTGCGCACCGGCCACCACGACGTCCCGCGGCGCGTTGCCGACCGCAACCTGACGGACCAAGGCCCCGGTACCCGCGTCCAGGACAGCCATGGTGTTGGTTCCGTTCAGGGTGACCAGGATCTGCTGCCCGCCGGGGGCGAAGGCAAGACTGGCCGGCAACGGCTGCTTACCGCTCACGCCCGGCAATGCCACGACCACCGGGCTGGACAGCGTCCCGTCCGCGGCAACCGTGAAACGCAGCAGGTTTGATTTCTGCCCGGCCCACAGGCTCTTGCCATCCGCTGAGTAAAGCAACCCGCCATACCCGGCCTGTCCGCTGCCGGTGCCGGCCGGCGGCGTGTACTGCTGCAGGACTTTATGCCCCACCAAGTCGGTCACGGTGAAGGTGCCCTTCCCGTCATAGGTTTCATTGACCGAAGTGTGACCGTCCGGGCTCACGGCCAAAGCCATCGGCCTACCGGTCTGCTCCACCCCGGACCCGGCCGGGGTGACCAACTGGTTACTCGCGGTCAGTACCGACCCGTTGGCCTGGCGCCCGATCAGGCGCTGCCCCCAGTCGGTGTTACCGGCCGCATAAGCGCCGCCGCCAGCCAATACCAGCGCCACGGCGGCAGCCGGAATGGCCACGCCCTTACGCAAACGTCTTTTCTTGCCCATGCTGTATTTCCCCTCATCAAGAAGTCCTAGCTGCTGCGAACCCGCAAGGGTACGCAGTTCGGCCCATCAATGAGCCCGTTCGTCTGAAAAGCTGCCTGTGGCTAGTGCCCATCCCGCCAGGAGCGTCAGGACACCCCTACACGCGACCGGCATTCTGTGGTGTGCACCGCGGAGGTCCATTCCGAATTTCGATGTCATGGCACCGCAGCAGATCCGCCGCAGCAGATCCGCCGCAGCACCACGGCGAGCCGGTTCCTCCTGTGTCGCTGCGGCTAGAGCGCAGGATGGAGGATCAATTCCAGTTCAGGCCGTTCCACCAGTTGTTGATCTGCTTGCCGATTCCGCTATGGTTGCCGTTGTCGTTGCCGTTGGAGTCCTTTCCGGGGACGACGGCCCCGGTCGTCGGATTCAGGATGACCTTGTCCGTGTTGGGGTGTTTGAAGTCGAACATGTTGGTCAGCGGGCCCGCGTGGGCGTCGAGGGAGGAACCACCGATCTGGCCGGTGCTCCAGTTGTCCTCGATCAAACGCAGAATGGATGTCTGGTCCGTCTGGGTGTGGTCGACAAAGTTCGTCTTCGCGAACGGAGAAACCACGATCAGCGGCTGGCGCGGGCCCGGGCCGCAACGGTCCGCGTAGCCGCCGGCCATGGGTACGCCCTTGTTGTACGCGTTCAGGCAGAACGCGGCATCATCGGGTGAGTTGGAGGAGTTCTTCACGGCTGCTGCTACGTGGTCGTACCATCCGTCAGAGTCGTCGTAGGCAAGGATGACGGCGGTGCTGTCCCAGTTCTGCGAGTTCTGGATGGCATTGACCTGCTTAGCAACGAAGGCCTGCTCGTCGATCGGGTCGGAGCTTCCCGGGTGGCCATCCTGGTATTGGGGAGCCTTCAGGAACGACACGGCGGGCATGTTGTTCGAGTTGACGACCTGGTCGAACGCCGTCACGTCGTACTGGTGGTTGGCCTGGCCGTTGTGACCGATTTCTGCGACCGAAGCCGGCGGCAGGTGGTGCGGGTTGGCGGTGGAGGCATAGTACTGGAACGGCTCGTGGTGCGGGGAGTAGTCGACGATGGAGGCGCCCGTGACGTTGGTGTGCGTGCTCAGGCAGGAAGCGGGCGTGGCTCCGGACACCGGGGCGGTCGGCGTGAATCCGCCCTGGAACCATCCCCAACTAACACCCTTGGCGTTGAGCAGATCGCCGATGTTCTTACCTTGCGCGCTGGCCACGTTGTTCGTGGTCTTATGGCTGCTGTTGGAGCAGTCGTCGTAGGCCGGGTCGGGGTCGTTGATCACTGTTCCGACGCCGCTCGAGTTTGGGACGCGTACGGTGCTGGTGCTGGCTGTCGGAACGACGGGTGCACCCGCGGCAGTGAATTCCTGGATACCGTGCGTCTGGCCCGAGACCAGGTTCAACGCGCCCGGGGTTGACGGGCCAAAGCCGGTGCTGAAGGACGAGTCGCTCATGGCGTAGTTCTGGGCGTAATTCCACATACCGGTGACGGTGTTCCCGTCGTAGTAGTCCATGGTCAGGCCGGGCGCGCCATATTGGTTCGCGGCACACACGTCCTTGCTGGTGTTCTCAACGAACTTGTTCATGAGGCCACCGTTGTAGGCCAACTGTTCGGCGGTGTAGGTGTGGTTCTGGTCGCAGGTGACGGCCTGTGCCGGTGTCAGTCGCTGCGGCTGGATGGAGTTCGGGTTGTTCGGTCCCAGCAGGCCGTCGTGAGCCAGTGTGGCAATGTTCGTCGGCGTGTTCCTGGCGGCGGTGAACTGGGTTGCCGGGAGCCCGGTTCCCTGCTGGGTTTCGCCCGGCGTGTTGGCAGCCTTGGGGTAGGTGGCAAAGTAGTGGTCGAACGAGACGTTCTCGCCGAAGATCACCACCACATGCTTGATGGGTGTGGACGTGTCCACATGGTTTTCGCTGGCGGTGGCCGGGCCGGCGCCGAAGCCGAACAGGCCGGCGGTGAGGGTGGAGGTAGCCAGGACCGCTGCGCCGGCGGCGGCCGCGAATGGTTTCCAGGTGAATCGATGAGCGAGGTATCGCATGTGTTCTTCAATCTTTCTCGATGAGGTACCCGGCGCGACTTGCCGGTGTGTCAGACCCGCCCGGAAGGCTGGCCGGGACCAAAGGGTAAGGGACCGGTCTCCTTGGCCGGCCCGCTCCCGCTGCACCTGTTTGCAGCAGGAGCGGGCCGACGTGGTTCAGCCGCGGACGGGGTTTGGTTTTATTGGCCTTTGTCGTTTCCGCTGCCGACGCCTTGGCGGGTGTTGTCGGTGCGGGGCCGCTGCAGTGTGAAGGATTCGAAGGCGGCCAGCTGTCCTTGTGGCCCGAGCACGTTGTAGTAGGTGACTTGCAGTTTGGTCATTCCTCCGGGCTGGGTTCCCGGGTCGACGGTGAAGGCGGCGAATCCGTACGAGTTGGCGGCGTCGCGCTTGGCCGACCAGGGTGCGTCTTCCTGCGTGTAAACCGGTGGCCGCCTGTTGGTCGTAGGGTTGAGCGGTCCGACGCTAGTAATAACACGGCAGGCGGGCGGGTTGTAGAACATCTGGTTGGAGGTGACTGAGGTGCCCCCGCCTCCCAGAACCATGTGCACGGTGCCCTTGGTAGTGTCGATGATGTCGGTGTTGGTGTCTGCCGGGATTGGGGTCAGTGTCGCGTTGGGCTGCTGGCCGCGGATCGGGTGAGATCGTTCGTAGTGGTGTTCGTGGCCACAAACGACCAAGTCGACGCCGTATTTATCGAACAGCGGCACCCATTCTTGCCGGACGCCCAGATCGGCGCCGTTGAGCGCGCTCGCGGTGCTGATGACGACCTGGTGCATGCAGATTACAACCCAGTCGATGTTCTTGTCGGACCGGGCAGCGATCAGTTCCTTCTCAAGCCATGCTTTCTGCGCGCCCTGGGAGTATCCGCGGACGTAGCTGCTTCCGCTGTCCTGGATGCAGATATCATCGTTGGCCAGGCTGATCACATGCACGGAGCCGACGGTGAAGGAGTACCAGAGCCCGCGGGTGATGTCGGTTTGGCCTGGCTGCGGCGGTACCGAAAAGTATGTCTGGTAGGCCGCGTAGCCTATTGGCCCGTTGCCAAGCTCGTTCTCATGGTTGCCCGCCGCCGGCATCCATGGACGGTGCCGGGCGCTGCGGGAGTTGTTGTCCCAGAAATCGGTCCAAGTGCGTACTCGGTCCACGGAGCCATTGGCGTAGCAGAGGTCGCCGTTGAACAAGTGGAACAAGGGCTGCACGCGTTCGATTCCGGCGGGCATGTCCCCCGCAGCGGGCGAGCCGAGATTGTCGTTGACCCACGGCGGATTAGCGAGCGTAACTCCGGCCGGCGGGACGTACTTCTTTCCCAACGTCGGTGTGCCCTGGTCGCCGAAGCTGGTGAAGGTGAAAGCCTCGCGGCCGCGCGGTCCAGTACGGAAAGAACCAAACTCAGGCTGCGCGCCGTCGTGGATGGCCGCGTAGACGTAGTCGTGGGACGATTTCAGACCGGTGAGTTTCGCATGATAGGCGTAAACGATTTGACCGGATTTGCCGTCGGTGTAACTGGTCTGCACTGCATCCTGGCTCTTGCCGTAGCTTCCGTCCAACTCACCGAGCATCGCCCGGGCATGGCTGACCGGCTGCAGGGTATGCCATGACACCACGACTTCGCTGGACGCGTCCGCCCCGAACTGGAGGTGCAGGCCGTTCACGATCGGGGTTGTCAGCGGGTCACCTACCGTCGTCGGCAACGCCGACGCTATACCGCCGGCGGCCGCGGTCGCAGGCGCCGCGCCGGCCAGTGCTGCGCCGGCACTAGCGACTCCGGCCGCCGCGAAAAAACCACGTCGTGAAAATGCTGTACTAAAAATTTGTCTGTCATCTGTCATGTTCAACACATTGCCGGGGCAACGGTGGCCATTCGTGAAGGATAGCCAAATCTACAGCCACAAACAGATGAACAATAGGATTCGGGGTAATCGTGTACGAATGCTTCGCAGAAGCAAATGGCTTGACCCACTCGGATGCCTCGTCCGAGATCAGAGACTGGCTCAGATAGGGGTGGTGACTGGGGGTTTCAGCACCAGAGCCAGAGCTAGGCAAAGCACGTACGCTTCCCCACCACAGCGCGACGGCGACGCTGAACCGTCAGCTGCGGGCTGGCGTCGCGGGTTCCTGAGAGCTCAGGTAATTGAACAGCTGTCGGACCCCGAACGTCCATTCCGGCAGTTCTTCGGCGGCGGCCACGTGGTTGACGAGCGAGCCAAGGTGGCGGCTCTTGATGGTGACCACGTCACCCATCTTGTGGGTGAATCCCAGCCCGGGCGTGTCCCTGTCCTGAGCGGGTGCGAACAAGGTACCCGTGAACAGGGCGAAACCATCGGGGTACTGGTGGTGCGGGCCGAAAGTGGCCGCCACAAGTTCCTCGAATGACCTGCTGATTCTGGCCACGGAATTGCGGCCCTCCATTGCGTAGCCGTCCGTACCTTCCACCCGCAGCAGGATCTCTTCCTGCCGGACCATGTCCAGGGTAAAACCCTCGTCAAACAGCCGAATGAATGGTCCCAGCGCGCTGGAGGCATTGTTGTCCTTTGCCTTGCCCAAGAGGAGCGCGCTGCGGCCCTCGACGTCGCGAAGGTTCACGTCGTTGCCCAGGGTCGCGCCCACAACGTCTCCCCGCGAATTGACGATGAGCACGAGTTCCGGCTCGGGGTTGTTCCACGAAGAAAAGGATGGAATACCCACGCCGGCGCCAAGACCCACGGACGAGAGCACGGGCGCCTTAGTGAAGACCTCTGGATCCGGCCCGATTCCGACTTCCAGATACTGGGACCATAGACCTTCGGCGATTAGAACACGTTTGGCCTCCGCGGCCTGAAGAGACCCGGGGCGCACCGCGGTGATGCTGCCGCCGAGTGCCTTGCCCACGAGCTCGCGCATCGCCGTGGCCCGGCTGGCCTCTCCGCCGCAGCGTTCCTCGATGACGCGTTCGATCATGCTGTCCACAAAAGTCACGCCGCACGCCTTGATGACCTGGAGGTCAACCGGAGCCAGAAGGCAGGGTCGGCTGGTTTCCTGCCGGAGGGACGCCTCGACGACGTCGGCAGTCTTCCACCGTGGTTCGATCCCCGAGCTGTCGGCAATTGCCGAGCGAACATCGGCAGCCGGGTCTGTGCGCTCCAACAGCTCGGAGACCGTGCCGGCCAGGCGCTGGATGTCGAACATGTCCTCTCCGTGGACCGCCACCACACGGGGACCGGCGGTTTCGAAGTCCCAGATCCGGCCGATCAGTAGCGCGTCTCCGGCGTCGTCGGGTAGAACCGAGGCAGCGGTATGGCGGGAGTTCATCGCGGACCTTCAATCGACGGTGAGTTAGCGACACGTCCCCTGCCGCGCCACTCGCCGTCCACTCGTTGCGGCACGTTCCAAGGGTTGGCATCCCGCAGTGGCTCGGGCAGTCGCGCCTCGGGGAACGACTGATAGGCCACAGGCCGAAGGAAGCGGCGGATGGCGGCCGTTCCAACGGAGGTGGTGGCCGATGTCGTGGCGGGATATGGTCCACCGTGGTGCTGGGCATAGCTGACCGTGACTCCGGTCGGCCAGCCGTTCCACAGCACGCGACCGCTGACGTCCGTCAGCCGGGCGGCGAGCTCGGTAACGTCGTCATCCGGCTCTGCCTGCAACGTGGTGGTGAGCTGCCCCTCGAGCATTCCTGCAAGGGCCGCAAGTTCGGACTCATCGCCGTATTCCACAACTACGCTGGCCGGCCCGAACATTTCCTGACGAAGGATCGACGGATCACGGCGCACAGCAGCTGGGGTGGTGTGAAGTAGGGTTGGCGCCGGCGTCGCCGCGAAGTCGCCTTCCACCAGGACGTCAACACCGGCCTTGTCCCGAAGCTGTTCTACTGCCTCCCGGAAGCCGTGATGCAGCCGCTCACTCAGGAGCTCGGCAGGTGAGAACCCGGACAGGGCATCGCTTAGCAGCCTGCGAACCTCATCCCGGCCGCCAGCGGGGACGAACAACAGTCCCGGTTTGGTGCAGAACTGCCCCATGCCCATAGTGAACGAGCTGAAGTAACCGTTGACAATCTCGCTTCGCCGGGACTCCCAGGCTCCCCTGGTGACGAAAACGGCGTTTATCCCGCCCAGCTCGCCGAAGAAGGGGACAGGCTCCGGCCGCGCGGCGGCGCGGTCGAACAATGCCCTGCCGCCCGCCGTCGAGCCTGTGAACCCAATGGCCTTGATCAGCGGATGGTCTACCAGCGCCTCGGCCGCAGGGCGTCCGTTCACCAGCGAGAACAGGCCGGAGGGTGCGCCAGCGCCGTCAAGTGCGGCCATCACGGTTTCCGCCGTGCGCGCCGCGAGTTGCCGGTGGCCGTCATGCGCTTTGTGCACGACGGCGCAGCCGGCGGCCAAAGCCGAGGCGCTATCGCCACCCATGACACTGAAGGCAAACGGGAAGTTGGATGCCCCGAAGACCGCCACAACGCCGAGTGGGACGTTGACCCTGCGGAGATCCGGCCGCGGGCCCATCCCCCAGCGGGCGTCCGCATGGTCGATCGTCGCGTCGAAGTGTTCGCCCTGCCGAATTTCTTCGGCAAAGAGCCTCAGCTGGAAGACGGTGCGCTTCAATTCGCCTTCTAGCCGTGGCGTGCTGAGATGTGTTTCCCTGCTGGCCAGCTCCACGAGGGCGCTGCCGCCATTTTCCAGCCCGGTTGCCACGGCCTCCAACCATGAAGCACGGACCTGCGGATCCGCTGCGCGGCCCTTTTCGAAGGCACCGTGGGCGGCCTCCACCCTGGCGTTGAGCTCTTCGATGGTGGTGTTCATCGTACGCCGCCTGCGGGAACCAGGGACGCGCCCGTCACGGCCGCTCGGTCGCCCACCTCAAGCCAGCCGGCACCGGTGGGGAATTCCCATGTCGTCCTGGATGCGCTCAGCATCTCGGCACTCGTCCCCGGGCGGCGGGGCGCGGTGTACCGGCCGTTGAGGATGCGAACGGGCTCGGCGAAGTGTTCGTGCAGGTGATCCACGTATTCGATCATCCGGCCTTCCTGCGTGCCGGTGATGGCGGCGTAGTCAAAGAAGGAGAAGTGCTGCACCAGTTCACACAGCCCCACACCGCCGGCATGCGGGCATACGGGCACATCGAAGCGGGCGGCGAGGAGGAGGTTCGCGATGTTTTCATTCACACCACCCACGCGGGTGGAGTCGAGCTGAAGGACATCGATGGCGCCGGCCTGCATGAGCTGCTTGAAGACAATTCGGCTAGCCACGGCCTCGCCGGTGGCGACACGAACCGGCCATACTCCCCGGCGGATGTCCGCGTGGCCCAAGATGTCGTCGGTGCTGGTGGGCTCCTCGATCCAGTACGGGTCATATTCGGCCAGCTGCTTAATCCAGTCGATGGCTTCGGACACCTCCCAGCGCTGGTTGGCGTCGATGGCGATAGGAAGGTTTCCCACTGCTTCCCGGGCGATGGCCATGCGGCGGCGGTCGTCGTTTATGTCCCCGCCCACTTTGAGCTTGATCATCGAGAAGCCGTCCGCAACGGCTTCCTTACTCAGCCGCACCAGCTTCTCATCGCTGTAACCGAGCCACCCGGGCGACGTGGTGTAAGCCGGGTAGCCGTCGGTCATGAGTGACGCAATGCGGGCAGCCTTGCCTTCTTCGCCGGCGCGCAGGATGTCGAGCGCCTGCTGCGGGTTCAGGGCGTCACGGATATGCGTGAAATCGACGACGTCGACGATTTCTTCGGCGGGCATTTCACTGAGGAGCAGCCAAAGAGGTTTGTTTTCGCGGCGGGCACGGATGTCCCAAAGGGCGCTGACCAACGCGCCAGCCGCCATTTGCGTGACGCCTTTTTCCGGGCCAAGCCAACGGAGCTGCGAATCGTGGATAAGGCGCTTGGACGCGTTGCCCAGATCGTAGATCAACTCATCAATATCGCGGCCCAGCAGCAGGCGGGAGTAGGCGTCGATGGCGTACGTAATGATGTCGTTCCCGCGCCCGCAGCTGAACACCAAGCCGTGCCCCTCGTCGCTCGCGTCCGTGCGGATGACAACGTAAGCCGCAGAGTAGTCCGGGTCAACGTTGACCGCGTCGGAGCCATCGAGTTCCAAGGACGTGGGAAACCGGACGTCCTCGGTGGTGATGGAAATGATGGAGGGCATGAATCTCTTCTCTCAGCGAACGACCGTATGGCCATTTCCTATATGAATTTCACCAATCATATAGGAAATGGTATCGATATCAAGGGGTCAGCCCAGCAAAAAGCCCCGGTGCCAAGCCGGGGCTTCGTTTCACTTCACAATGTGTCGCCCTCGGGGGCCGCCGTCTTCCAGTGGAAGCAACGCTGAATTACCCGAGAAAGCCTGCGCAAACCGCCCGAATGAGTTCCTGATATGTTCGGCCATCGCCGCCTCGGCCTGCTCTGGCTCGCAGGCCTGGATGGCCTCCCGGATGGCCGAGTGCTCAGCGACGGTGATGGCGCCGTCGACGTCAGCAGGGTAAAGCCGGAACGTGTGCAGGTGGCAGTGCGTCTGTGCAAAGGCGTGGCGGACGATATTGTTGCCGGACGCAGCCAGGATCGTGTCGTGAAAGCGAGCGTCGTGCGCCACGAGGTCCTGGCGCCGGTCCCCCGCGCTCTGCATTGCGCTGCGGAACGCCGCCAGCTCGTTCCCGAGCGCCCCAGCGGGATTCGCGAGCCGATCCACCGCCGCCGAGCGCGCGGCCCAGGGTTCTACCAGAAGCCGGAACTCAAAAAGGGAGCGCAGCTCGGCCAGATCCAGTAGGGGCGTTGTACTATAGCCGCGGCCGGGGCTGTACACCACAAGGTTGTCCCCCTCAAGCCGCTGCAGCGCCTCACGCACCGGCGTTTGGGACACGCCTAGGCTGCGGGAAACGGCGTCGATGTTGATCCGCGTTCCGGGGGGGATCTGGCCTTCGAGAATGGACGCGCGCATGGAAGGATACGCGTCGCTGACGGCGGCTTTGACTCTGGAAGATTCGGAAGATTGGCGTGGGGGCACGGGCTGACCTCTTAAGGGTGGTTGGGGTTGGAGTCGCTGGGAAATTCTTCACCGGCTACCGGCGAGGAGGCGGGTGACAGGCCTCCGCACATCATGCGGCCAAAAAGCCGACTCTCGAACTCTGGATGCCAGTCGTTGCGGTATGGAGACGTGGCATACGCGCCAACGATGAGACCGCCCGGCGGACCCACCGGCACATCCTCCCGGCTGCGCGTGCCGTTGCGTGATCCGGTCACTCTGCCTGTCCTCTCGATGTCCCACCCTAGACCGCGGAATGTCGTCATTTGCGGAATTACCGCCAACTTCTGACAAATAGATGTAAATAATATAGGCAACTCCTGCATCCGATACGAAAACGGATTGCGGACTTCGCCCAGGAAATCGTGGATCAGCGAAGTGACCAATGGAAGCGCCGAGCGATCCTGCCCGGGTAGCATCTGATCATCGTCGAAAGCTGTGTACGGGATGTGCATCGGCCTGACCCGTAGCGAAAGGCATCGAATTGGCCACGAACTCCCACATGCGCCGCGATGAGATCGTCAAGCGCGCCACCACCGTCGGCCTGACAGGCGTGGAGGAACTCGCCGCGCACTTCAATGTGACGGCATCGACTATCCGCCGCGACCTCGCGCGCCTCACCGCTGAAGGACTTCTCGCCAGGACATATGGCGGCGCCATGGCACCGGCCGCCCATCCTGAATCCGCGCTAAGGCAGCGCGCAGGCGAAGCGTACGACGCGAAATTGGCGATCGCCCGGACCGCAGCCCAGCTCATTCAGCCGGGAGAGTCGGTTCTACTCGACGCCGGATCGACCATCGCATTGCTAGCCCACGAGCTTAAGGCGACGAGTCGGCTTCACGTCGCCACAACGAGCCTTTCAGTCATAGCGGAGCTAAATGACAGCAAAGGCATTGATTTGGAGTGCCTCGGCGGAAGGCTGCGGGCACTCAGTCAAGCTTTTGTAGGCCCCTTGACAGAGGCGGCCCTCGAACGCATGACGTTTGACCGCGCCTTTCTCGGGGCTGACGGTGTCAGTGCAACTGATGGCGTATGTGAGGCCGAGCTCACCCAGACAAGACTCAAGGAACTCATGGCCCGACGCGCAGAGCGCGTCTATGTTCTCGCGCACGGCGCAAAGATCGGCCACCGGCCTTTCCACTTCTGGACCCGCCTGGGCAAACCCTGGACGCTGGTAACTGACGAAAGTGCCGATCCGGACGAACTAAGGGCATTCGAAGCGGAAGGGATCGACGTGTTGGTGGCCAAAAACCCCGCTGCCGCTCAGTCGGACCCTCCCGCGGAAGTCAAGCCTCAGAACGCTTTGCTTCAATAACCGGGGCATCGCGAGACCAAAACCGAATCAGACGGAGCATCCCGAAGCCCAAATCTGTCAACCTTAGCCAAGAGCGGCAATGGCCGACGAGGCGCTTTGCAGAGAGACTGCGCGGTTCACGCATCTCTGATTTGCGCTAAATCGCGGGTCGATGCAGCTCGCCCTCAGGCCCCGGCAAAAGTAAACCCAAACGAGAGCTTCTCGCCTTGCGGCCCACTTCTCCGATCTGCGCAGAATGTGCATGGCTCTTGCGCAGAACACGCATTAATGCCAAGATAGATGCATTGACCATGCATCGACGTAACCCCGTCAGTGCAAGCAGGCGCCAGTATCAGCGACGTGCGGCAAGACGCCCAGAAGCAATTGGCCGTGAAGCGCTTGGCCGGCGCATCTCTCAATACATGTATCGCAAGGAGGCGCATTGTGTATGACTTGACTATCTTGATCCAGGGTTTTCCCGGCAGAAGTACCTGCCACGGTGGACTGGGATGGAGCACCGTCTCAGTCTTGAGAGGGCAAGGGGAGACCATCCTTGTCGACACAGGCGGCTACGGATACCGTGTCCCGCTCATGGCTGCTCTCGCGAACCAAGGCATCGACCGCGAAGATGTGACCGCAGTCGCCCTCACGCACTGCCATTGGGACCACGCGTGCAACTTTCCCCTTTTCCCCAACGCGCGCATCATCGTGCCGCGACCGGAGTTGGAATGGGCCGTCGAACAGCCCGTAGGAACGTGGGAACTGCCGGAGTTCCACGTTGATTTCCTTAGCCAATCGGATCGCGTGGAACGGATTGCCGACGGCGCAGAACCGTTGCCCGGGTTCTTTGCGTTGGCGACTCCGGGACACACGCCCGGGCACTTTGCCTACCACGCGGCGGTTGAGGGCGGCCGCGCGATCTTCGCTGGCGACGCCGTCAAGAACGAAACTGAATTGATGTCAGGGGTCGCCGACATGACCCTTGATCCAGACCTGAGCCGGGAAAGCATCGAAACCGTCCGCAGGATGCTCGTCGATGATCCTTCTTCGATTCTGGTACCCGGGCATGACCGATTGCTGAGCCTCAAAGACGGGGAACCCATCGCGCATTCCCAGCTCGAAGCTGGAGTAAAAATCTGGCAGTCCAACGGCGCCGGAACCACAACCATCGACCTGCTTGCCGGCAGCTCCCACTAAATTCTTAGAAACAACGAGGTTTTGAAAATGAAAATCGCCCGCCGCCGTTGGTGGATCTATCTCCTCCTCTTCGTCCTGGTCATGATCAACTATATGGATCGGACCGCGCTCTCCGTCGCCGTAGGACCTATCCAAAAGGAGCTCAATCTCTCGTCGACTCAAGTAGGACTCATGCTTTCGGCGTTCCTATGGTCGTACCTGCTGTTCCTGATTCCCAGCGGCATCCTCACCGACCGGTTCGGCCCACGGGTAGTTAACGCAGTCAGCATCGTCGTTTGGTCGCTCGCCACGATGCTCGTTGGAATCGTCCGCGGGTTCGGTGGGCTCATTGGAGCCCGGCTGCTAATGGGAGTCGGGGAATCGTCAACTTATCCGGCCGCCGGAAGAGTATTGCGCGAATGGGCGCCCGCCAGCGAGCGTGGACGCGCTGCCTCGATATACAACTCAGGTGCCTATGCCGGACCGGCCCTGGGAGCAATCTTGGCAGCGGCCCTAATTACTTCCTTTGGCTGGCAGACAATGTTCGTAATCATGGGCGCCCTCGGATTCATTTGGCTTGGTGCATGGCTGATCTGGTTCCGTGATCCGTCCAAGGCCACGTGGCTGTCGGGGCCAGAGCGAGCCATGATCCTGGAGGAGCGGAAAGTACCAGGCGAACAGCCACAGGAGGGCAAGCCCAAGGGCGGCGTCCTGAGCCTCCTGCGATACCGAAGCATGTGGGGCGTGGCGCTCGTCCAGTCAGCAGCCGTATACACGCAGTACCTTTTTCTCACTTGGCTCCCGGGCTATCTGGAGCAAGTCCATCATTTGTCGATCATGAAGTCCGGACTGTTTACGGCTGTACCGTACATCGTCGCGGTTCTTGCTGGAATCGGACTCGGTATCGTCTTTGATCGCAGGCTGAAAAGACATGCACAATCCACGGCCCGACGCCGGTATATCGTTGCCGCTTGTCTCTTGGCGAGTTCAGTCGTTCTATTGACGCCGTTTTTCTCCGACGTCACCGTGATCCTGATCCTGATCAGCATCTCGATGACGTGCATTTCTACAACGGTTTCCATGAACCTGGCGTTGCTGGGTGATCTGCTCAGGTCGCGCCATCTGGCCGGAAGGGCCAACAGCATAGCCATGATCGGGGGCAACACGTTCGGAGCCGCAGCACCGATCGTGACCGGTTACATCGTCGACACGACACACAGTTACAACAGTGCATTCGTCGTCGCCGGCATCTTCCTGTTGGCAGGAGTCGTCGTCGCGTTGACCTTGCCGCGACACCCCATTGGAGACGAAGAGTCGGCACATGCCCATGGCTTCGACGACGCTATCGCTGCCCCCGTCGCACAATAATCACCTTGCAGAGCCCAATGAATACATCTGAACCCCAAACACAAAGCTACTGCAGAGAATCAACCAGAATTCTGCCCAATTTGTCCAAGGAAGGAGGCATCGTGGATTGTAGCCAAACGGATCTTCAAGAGCCCGCGGTGCGGTTCGGCTCCTGTGACTTGTGGACAATCGTCGCGGATGACCTAAGCGGAGCAACAGACGCCGCCGCACCGTTCTCCCGGTTCGCGAAGACAAGAATTATCCGCGACACCGTGGTCCATCGATCGACGATGGATGTAGTGTCCCTCAATACCGAGAGCCGGCAGCTCCGCCCATCCGCTGCGGCTCTGGTCGTGGAAACCCTGGTTGGATCACTCATCAAGCAGGGTCGGCAAAAGATATTCAAGAAGGTCGACTCTCGGCTTCGAGGTAATGTCGGCGACGAAGTCGCTGGCGCGCTCAGGGCATTGGGCCGGAAGGGGCTGCCTGCCTTCGCGGTTGTCGCACCAGCGCTGCCCGCGGCGGCCAGAATAACGGTGGACGGGGCCGTGTTGATTGATGGTCTAAGCGCAAAAGGCGAAACCAACAGCATCGATGTCGTCGAAGCACTTCGCCAGGGCGGCCTGCGTGCAGCCGTCATCAAGAGGAGCGAATATGCGGACGCACAGACTCTGACCGACCGGATCCGTGGGGTCTTCCTTGCGGAGTGTGATGCGGCCGTCGTCGACTGCACGACAGACGACGACCTGGTTACGGTAGCGACTGCGCACCGATTGTTGGAGTTCCAAAGTCTTCTGGTTGGCTCGGCCGGGCTCGCGGCAGGGGTTGTGAATTCCCTGCCTGACGCCGTTCGTGGTATCGCCCCATCACGTTGCTCTGCCGGATCGGCCCATCCTTACCAAAGTGGGAGCCATCGGTGGCCGGCCAATAATCACCAGCACTTGCAACAAATAGAACAACCCGGGTCATTGACTAGAGGAGACAGATAATGGGACGACCAATTGTAGCCATCACCATGGGAGATCCAGCCGGTATCGGCCCCGAGATCGTCGCCAAGGCTATGGCGGATCCTTCGATCCAGGACCGGGCGCGCATATTTGTCATTGGTGACAGGGGTCGACTGGAACTGGCGATGGACGTGGTCGGAAGTGCCCTTAAGGTCAACAGCATCGGCCAGCCGTCTCAGGCGCGGTTTGAGGCTGGAACCATTGATTGCCTGGATGTGCCCAGTGTCCGGCCCGATTTACCCTGGGGGGAACTATCGGCCGAGGCCGGTCATGCGGCCTACCTGTTCTTGGAGAAAGCGGTAGAACTATCCACGAACAAAGAGATCGATGCCATCTGTACTGCTCCCTTGAACAAAGCCGCACTTCACGCGGGAGGACACAAATTCCCCGGGCACACCGAATTGCTGGCGCAACTAACCGGCACGGATGAAGTCTCCATGATGCTGACGGCCCCGAAGATGAGAGTCATTCATGTCACAACCCATCTTGGCCTTCTGGATGCGGTAGCGCGAATAGACGGTCCACTCGTCTACAGGACCATCAAACGCGGGTATGACCTCCTGATCCGTTCAGGTATCACGAACCCTCAAATCGCTGTCTGCGCCATCAACCCCCATGCCGGCGAAAACGGCTTGTTCGGCAACGGGGAAGAAGCAATCAAGATTGAGCCGGGCATCAAGCAGGCCCAGGCGGAAGGAATTGATGCCTTCGGTCCGCTGCCGGCCGATACGGTGTTCTTCCGGGCTGGCAGGGGGGACTTTGACCTTGTCGTGGCGATGTACCATGACCAGGGTCATGGTCCTGTAAAAGTTCTTGGGCTAGAGAACGGCGTCAACATCACCGTCGGCCTTCCCGTAGTTCGGACGTCAGTTGATCACGGGACGGCTTTCGACATCGCAGGCGAAAACATAGCAGATCACAAATCGCTTCTCGAGGCATTGCGGCAAGCGATCGACCTCGCCCCACCGCGACCTGAGGGAAAATAAGCCCAGAGCCATCGGAGCCTTCGCGGACAAGGCTCTTCTGAACTGCCTGTGCAGGGCCAGCCAGCCGACGCAACAGACACACGCGATGCGCGTCTGTTTGAGCTCATGGCCCGTTCCCAAGGCGCACAGATCACCCAGAACCGCTTCGGCCTGCCGGTACGCCCTAGTCTCGGCAGGCCGAAGTCGCAATCCGGGAACAGCAGCACGTGACGTATAGAACCCTCAAGGAGAAACACATGATCACCATCAGTCCTGACACACTAACGATCACGGCGACGGACCGTGCCAGCATGGACCGCGAGCTCGATGAAGCGGTGAGTGCTGCCCGGGCGGTAGCAATGCGAGAACGACGCTGTGGAATACTCGTCTCACGCCATGGACACGACTCTTTCACGGTCACCCTTAGCGATTCCGTTCCCTTCGGCTTGACCAGGGAATTCCAAGATTGGTGAACTGAACCCGCACGGAGCCACTCCCCGTGAAGAACTGCTGGCTTCAACGCCGGTGCAGCCCGCGGCAGCCGCACTGATCCCACGGCCAAAAGGTCGCGTTGACGCTTGTTTCATTCATTATTTACTCAATTGACAGTAAACCATGCGTTATGCAAGCATAAATATGCGCGTTTGGCGCACTTTCCGCGACGTACGATACATGTAATCGGCGCGAAGTCAACGATTTTAAGGTTGAGACATGGCCGTATCCATCAAGGCGACACTCCGAAAAATCCCAGGCGGGATGTTTCTACTTGCTGCCTCCCAAGCCCAGCCAATCAACTTGAGCGCTCAGGCTGCTCCCATACAGATCGCCGCATAGTGGAGCTCCTCATCGTCGCCGATGACCTCACCGGGGCGGCTGACGCTGCAGTCCCGTTCTCAGCGAGCCGAGAAACCGCTGTGCTTGTTCATCCCACAGTCGCATGGCCGCCCGCAGACGTCCTTGCGATTAATACTGAAACCCGTTACACCGACGGTCTCACTGCGAGGAAAACGGTGGGTGGGCTCGTTTCACGGGCTGCCCAGAACGGCGTCCGCGTCTTCAAGAAAGTCGACTCGCTGCTGCGGGGCAACGTCGGAGTCGAAATCGCGGCTTCCCTCGAAGCCTTGCGTCTGCCCGATCGCCCCGTACTCGCGATCGTAGCTCCCGCGTTTCCCCGAACCGGACGCACAACCCTCAACGGAATCGTGCATATGGCTGGCACTCCGCTCGGCAGCCAACGTCGCGTAGCAGATGTGCTGTCCGGGACCGGACTAAGCCACGCGCTTGTCTCGACTGACGACTGGACCGACCCTGCGTCCCTCGCGGTTCGCTTCCAACAGATCCTGACGGCGCACATCGACACGGCTATTGTCGATGCCCGGAACGATTCCGACCTGGCCGCCATAGTCGCGGCCGCCAAATCCCTCGGTGACCAGGCACTCCTCGTCGGCTCCGGGGGCATCTCGGCGCCCCTCGCCTCGTCGTTCGAATCCGACGATCCTGAGAAGCGGGCACGGCCGATCCCAGTCAGGGGAGGATATCGGGCCGGAGGCCACTCCCTCGTCGTCATCGGAAGCTATGCGCCCACGAGCCGTGCCCAACTGGATGAACTCGTCAGAGCCGGGTTCCAGCACATCCATCTCGACCACACCAACAGACTGGACGCCGGAGACCCCGTTGGAACAATCAACGTCGGTGCAACGATAGCCACTTTAAGAGAGGCCCTCGATCGCGGACAAGCCGTACTCACCCCAGATCCCGCTGCCGCCCTGGACAAGAAGCAGGCGAAGACCGTAGCCGCCGCGCTCGGCACCACGGCCGCAGCGGCTGCATCCCACGCGTCCTCAATAGTCGTCTCCGGCGGAGAGACAGCCCTGGCAGTGCTAAACCACCTTGGCGTGGCCGTCCTGAGAATCAGAGGCGAAATCCTGCCAGGGATCGTCGACGCCGAGATGCCCGGCCATATACAGCCGTTCATAACCAAATCCGGCGCGTTCGGCGACGTCGACGCACTCACGTCCGTCGTCACCTACATCGAACATCGAACGGCCGCAACAAGAGAAGGAAAGCAACATTGAATCGTCCGATTGTAGCCATCACTATGGGAGACCCAGCAGGAATCGGTCCGGAAATCATTGCAAAAGCCATGCTCGACCCGGTCCTGCACTCGAGAGCACGTGTCTTTGTGATCGGAGATCTAGGGCGTCTTGAAATGGCGATGAAAGTCGTCGACAGCCCCCTGCAGACTCGCCGCATCGAGTCCGCCGATGAAGCATTGTTCGCCCCTGACATCATCGACTGCTTCGACATTCCCGGGGTCGACACCGAGTTGCCTTGGGGCATTCTCTCGCCGGAAGCCGGACACGCGGCCTACCTCTACCTCGAAAAGGCTGTGGAGCTGGCCCTGAAGCGCGACATTGATGCGATTTGCACTGCGCCGCTGAACAAGGCCGCACTACACGCAGGCGGACACAACTATCCAGGCCACACAGAGCTTCTCGCGGAACTCACCGGCACACCCGAAGTGTCCATGATGCTGACGACGCCCAAGATGCGCGTGATCCACGTAACCACCCACATCGGGCTCGTCGACGCCGTCGCACGGATCGACGGAGCAATCGTCTACCGCACGATCCGCCGCGGTCACGACCTCCTCGTTCGGGCAGGCATCGAGAATCCGCGCATAGCGGTCGCCGCTATCAACCCCCACGCGGGCGAGAACGGCCTGTTCGGCAACGATGAAGAGGCTCAGAAAATTACGCCAGGAATTGAACAAGCTCTAGCCGAAGGCATCTCCGTGGAGGGGCCCCTCCCCGCGGACACTCTGTTCTTCAAAGCCGGACGGGGAGACTATGACCTGGTCGTGGCCATGTACCACGACCAGGGTCACGGACCTGTCAAGGTTCTTGGGCTTGAGAACGGGGTCAACATCACAGTAGGTCTGCCCGTGGTCCGCACCTCCGTCGACCACGGCACGGCCTTCGATATCGCGGGCAAGAATATTGCGGATCACGCGTCCATGCTCGAAGCCATACGTGCCGCCGTCGAACTCGCTGGAGAGCGCGCGGAGGTGAAATAGTCAAACCATGAATGCTAACGGGCGGCGAACAACGATAGCCGCAATACTCGAGGTCCGTCCGGCTACTGTCGAAGAGCTCGCCGAAGAATTCGGTGTATCGCTTTCGACGATCCGGAGGGATCTCGAACGCCTCACGACCAGCGGTCGAATCCATCGCACCTATGGAGGCGCCGTCACCGCTGGCTACTCCCCACGCGAGCAGAGCCTTCAGGAGCGCGAGCACGTCGCCCGCGACGCGAAGCGTATGATCGGTCGGTTCGCAGCCTCGCTTGTCGCTCCGGGTTCCGTCAATCTGCTCGACGCCGGCACAACGGTCGGCGCTCTCGCGGAGAACCTGACTACCCGCTCGGAACTGACCATCATCACAAATGGGATGACGTGCGCCCGGATACTTGAGCACGCGGAGGGTGTCGATCTCGTGTTGTTGGGAGGATACCTGCGTCACATCAGCTCCGGAACTGTCGGCCCACTCGCGGAAGCGGCATTGAGTTTCCTCACCGCGGACGCGGCATTCCTGGGGGCCGATGGAGTGGATCCCCTTCGTGGTCTCAGCGAAACCACTGATCAACAGGCTTCGCTCAAACGCGCAATGATCTCAGCAGCCAACGAGATTTATGTGCTGGCCGACGCCAGCAAATTGGGTGCCAAGTCGGCACACTGGTGGGCGGCGATCGATCGTCCTTGGACCCTCATCACCGACTCATCCATTACTCCCGAGCAACTCGCCATGTTCCAAAGCCACCCCGATATCAGTTTGCACGTCGTATCCGACTGACCGGCGCTAAGCCGGGGTCGCCTGACCGATGTGAAGGGTTTCGTGGACGTTTTCGTCGTACCTTTCCTCACGCGGTTCGTCGTACGGGTAGCCTCCAGGCAGAGATCCCTCCGCCAAGCTGAGCATGACTATGTGCCGCAGCGGTGGCTCGCCATCCGCAGTAACCGCAGGGATGTGGACGGAGGCCGGATTCGTTACCCTGGCGTTCGCCATCTGATCAACCCCGGAGGCTCCGGCCGCGCCCAGGAGAACCACGGCGACAGCTGCAAGTACGGGAACCATCGTCCTTCTCCAAAACCTCATGGCTCAATCATGGGCTCAGACCCTTGAGAACAGAGCGGAACAGCCTTCGGAGTATCTGTGAACAGCCCAAGGCCCCTGTGTCCGGTGGCGGTCTGTCATGGAAAGACCGGCTGGGTGGTTTGCCTGAATTTGAGGATCAGCGCTTGTTCGGCTGCTGTGGGCTGCCGGGCGGCGGAGCGGGCCAGTTGGATCCTCCAGCTCAGGGGAGTTTTGATGGACCAAGTGCCCATCCCGGCCCCTATTCCAAGTGCGGACCGGGGCAGGAATACAACTCCAAGGTCCTGCCGCACGAGTTCCAGGGCCATGGAAAAGGACACGACCTCGGTGGAGACCGTACGGTTCAGTGCGGCAGAGCTGAAGGAGTTGTCCACAGTCGCGCGGTTTCCCCATCCTTCGGGAAAGTCAATGAAGGGTTCATCGACAAGCTCTGACAGCGCGACGCGCTTCCGCCCGGACAGGCGGTGACGGGCTGAGCAGACAAAGTCAATTCCCTCGACGTGCATCGGGTATAGCTCAAAACCTGGAGCAGCCTGCTCGGGCACGGAGACCAGCGCCAGGTCCAGGGCCCCGGAGCGGAGGTCTTCCAGGCTGGTGCGCGTGCCCTGGACGGTTTGCCGGAGCTTCACGATGACGTCCGGGTAGTCCCGGCGGACCTCCTGCAGGATCCGTAACACATCAATGGATCCGACGTGGGCAAGCGTGCCGAGGACAACTGTCCCTCGAACCGTCCCGTTGGCGGCGTCGACGGCGTCCCGTGCGGCCTGGACATCCGCCAAGACCACGCGTGCGCGCGGGAGCAGAACCTCCCCAGCGGGCGTGAGCCGGATGCTGCGGCCCTGGCGCACGAACAATTCTGCGCCAAGCTCACGTTCGAGCTGTTTGATGCCGGCCGAGACGGCGGACTGGACGATGTTGACCCGGTGGGCGCCCCGGGTGAAGCTCAGGGCCTCGGCGACCGCAAGGAAGTATTCGAGGTGAAAGAGCTGCATGCCTCTATTATCGCTGATCGCGATGGATATTAGCGTGAATAAGCGTTGGACGCGATGATCGGCCCGGTTGAACACTTGAGGAATGGTTAGTACTTCAACTTCTTTTGCATCTACCACCGCGGCTACTCGGACCCACGAACGTCGGCACGCACGTGGATTCTGGATCGTCGCCTTCGTTTTCATGATCACGATGGCCTTCGCCTCGGCGCCCGCCCCGCTGTATGTGCTATACCAGCAGCGGGACGGTTTCGGCGCCTTCACCGTCACGCTCATCTTCGCCGCGTACGCGGTCGGAGTCGTGGTCAGCCTTTTCCTGGCCGGACATATTTCCGACAGATTCGGCCGTCGCCGGGTTATCGCACCCGCCGTTGTGCTCAACGTCTTGGCGGCACTGGTCTTCCTGGTCTCGCCGGAGCTACCGGGCCTGCTGCTGGCGCGATTCATCTGCGGCTTAGGCATTGGTATGCTCACCGCCACGGCGACAGCGCATATGACAGAACTACACAGTGCGGCAAGACCCGGCGCCAGGTCCCGGCGGGCCGAAGTTATCTCCACCGCCGCCAATATCGGGGGCCTCGGCCTTGGGCCCCTCCTCACCGGTTTTATGGCCGAGTACGCGCCGATGCCCCTCTACACCCCGTATGTCGTATTCGCGTTCCTGCTGCTGATCGGGCTGTTGCTGGTGGTCACGGTTCCCGAAACCGTCAACAACGTGGACGGAACCTGGACCTACCGGCCCCAGCGGATGGACGTTCCTCAAGCCGCGCGGGGACAGTACCTCACTGCAACCCTTCTGGCCTTCGTCGGATTCGCCGTCTTCGGCTTCTTCACCTCTCTGGCCCCAGCCTTTATCTCGGGGCAGCTGAGAATTGCCTCCCACATGGTGGCCGGCGGGGTGACATTCGTCGTTTTCGCCTCCTCGGCATCCTTCCAAGTCCTGTCCTCCCGCTGGCCGCGCGCCGCGCAGCTCGCCGCCGGACTCAGCCTCCTCGCGGCCGGACTTGCCACGGTCATCGCGGCGATCACCGCTTCGTCCCTGCCGCTGCTGATTGCCGGCGGAATCGTTGCCGGCTCCGGGGTCGGCGGGACCTTCAAGTCCGCGATTGGCTCGGTGATCGCCATCTCCTCTGCGGACACCCGGGGGGAGGCTTTGACCGGGCTGTTTCTCGCGGGCTACATCGGTATGGCGCTTCCCGTCGTCGCGCTCGGACTGATCATGCAATCCCTGCCGCTGGTCCTGTCCGTTGTGATATTCGGCAGCGTAATGCTCGCGCTCATCGTCGTCACCGCCTTTGCCCTGATACGCACACGCCCGATTGTGAGAAGCTGAGAAGTCCGCTACTGGGTCAGTTCTCCTTGACTGAGTGTCTGTCTTCCCCTGTGGTTGGCTGAGTGAGGTTCAATGGCCCATGCGGCCTGGTGCAGGAGACGAGCCAGCAATCCCTGCAGGCGGACCAGTCCCCTGCGGGTGTTACCGGCCGGTCGTGGAGGAATAACCGGGGCATTTGGCAATGCGCTGAGTGCTTCATGGTTGATGGACTTGACGACTGCACAAGCCATCATTAGTGAAAAATCCACAGTTCTCTTCTGTCGTTGTTACGCACCGAAATGCGCCCTGGCCGGGCATTCTTCGGGCAAGGGTGAGTGGGGGGTTTGGAGGGACTCATCCGGAAGCCGGTTTCGTCGAGTCCCTGCAAACCACGTTATGCGGCGAGGGGAGTCATGTCAGCAGCTGTGCCGCTCCCTGGTTTTCCTAGGACTGAGCGACCTACCTTCCCTATCGAAAGCGGGAATCCGGCGCAGCCGGGAACTGACTGCATTGGTCGGAGTGCAGAGTTTGTAAAATTCCTGAAGGCAGTGCGGTCACGATTGACTCCGGAGCAGGCCGGAATCAGCGCCGGTGTGGCCGGGGTCGTCCTAAGCTTGATTCCAGCGACGGAACTCCCGAAAAGATGCCGAGTACGGCTTCGAACTCCCCCACCGACTGTCCATCGGGAATTCCGGGCCACGGACTCGAGGAGGGCGGCCGCCTTCAGGGCAAGTTGAGGATAGGCTTCCGTACCCATGACCGTCGTTGCGGGCCGCGCCAGGGCGGAGGCGAGCAGCCCGACGTCGCGCATCTGGAACCCGTACCGGTCGATCACCTGCAGCGCGTCCTCAATTTCGAGGCACGAACTCATGCATCCTCAAGGCGTTTAAGCAGCGCCGCGTCATGTCTCATCACGAAATCCAGACCCTCATTGATCTCGCGACGGCGGCCGTGCCGTTGCAGTACGAGCTCGGCCCCCTGGAGCAGCAGCGCGGACTTGGAAGCGTGCAACTCGGCGGCAAAGCCTCGAGGAGGCCTGGAGCTTGACAGCCACCGTCATCCAATTCGGCCCCATAAACACGGCAGCAGGACAGCTCATGCTGCCCTGCATCTCCTGGATCGTGTTCTCCGCCGGCCTGAGCCTCTATGCCGGTTCTCGATTTCCTACTCCGGCGCGGCGCATGACTTCCGCTTCCTGCTCCAGTAGCCGGATACGTCCCACGGTAGCAATGTCGCGGGCCGGGGATCGGAGTGTCGGGCTCAAACGATGCCCGACGCTCCCAACAGCCGCCCGATGAGGAATGTAAATGCCAGAGCCAAGGCCCCACCGATGACTACCCTGAACCCGGCCCGCCGCTTCGAACCCCCGCCGATCCGGGCACCCAGGCTGCCGGTGGCAGCCAAGGCCGCCAGCACCACAGCGAACGTGACAGCAACCCGCCATGGCGCCGGTGGCAAAAGAATCCCGAGCAGAGGCAGGACAGCGCCGACGGCGAAGCTCACGGCAGAAGCGAACGCCGCGTGCCACGGGCTGACGACGTCGTCCTCGTCGATGTTTAATTCCGCGGCCAGATGGGCCGCCAGGACGTCCTGCTCAGTCAACTCCTCGGCAACACGGCGGGCCGTCTCCGGTCTCAATCCCTTTTGCTCATAAAGGGCCGTCAGCTCCGCGAGCTCCTCCTCGGGCTTCTCGGCCAGTTCCCGACGTTCCTTAGCAATAAGGTCCCTCTGGCTGTCCCTCTGGCTGCTGACGGACACGTACTCCCCTAACGCCATCGACACGGCCCCGCCGACCAGAGCGGCGACGCCGGCCGTCAGGATGGTCCCGGTGCCCGCCGTCGCTCCGGCAACCCCCACCACGATCGCGGCGACCGAAACGATTCCGTCGTTGGCCCCCAGGATGCTGGCCCGCAACCAGTTCAACCGCGCGGACAAATCCACCCGGTGCGGCTCGCCCTCATGCAGCGCCTCCGAACCCGTACCCGTCATGCCCCCATCCAACCACGCGCTCGCCACCGCTGCTACCCCGAGAAACTTGGGCAATCCGGCCCGTCCTTCAAGCGCTGTTGGGAAGACCTGCGGGCCAACATCGAAACGGCTATGGGCAGACACCGTGACTTTCGGCCCTACTTCTCGGGGCAGTCACAGGCCACGCTAACGGAGAAGGGAATCAACCTTGAAGCGAGAGGAAAGTCATGGGCCAGGAAGCATCCACAGGCAGGATCGTTGTTGGGGTTGATGGATCGGAAGCCTCGATCGAGGCACTCAAACGGGCCCAGAACCTTGCGGTGCCGTTGGGAGCGCAGGTCATTGCCACGGCTTACTGGGAATTCCCTCAGGTCTATGGCGGCTATGTGGCCATGGGCATCGAAGGCTTCGAGGAAAGCACCGGGCAGATCCTCAAGGAATCCTTGGAAAAGGCATTTGGTCCGGACGTGCCCGAAAACGTGGTTTCCCGCCTTGTCCGGGGTCATGCCCGGGAGTCTCTTATTGAGGCCAGCCGGGATGCCGACATGATCGTGGTGGGCAGGCGGGGACATGGAGGATTCGGCGGGCTGCTGGTCGGATCGGTGAGTTCAGCCTGTGTGGCACATGCCCTCTGCCCCGTCCTCGTTGTCCATGCACCGGAGAACAATTGATCGGCACGGACGATCGAAGGATCCATGATGCGTGAACCGGAAAGAGGAGAACAAAATGTCCCTGCCCAACATGGAACCCAGTCGCATTGATGGCGCCCGGCATGTCTCGAACGAACTCAGCGAAGAACGCTGCTGGGAGCTACTGTGCTCACAGGACACAGGCCGCTTTGGCTTCAACTACAACAACAGAGTGATGATCCTTCCCGTCAGCTACCTTGTCCACAATCGAGCCATCTACTTCCGCACCTCTGCCACCGGAACCATCGGGATCGCCGTTCCTCGCCTGAACACTTCATTCGAGATTGACGAAGCGAGGTCAGACAGAAGCGAAGGTTGGTCGGTTCTGGCCAGCGGGCCTTCCTCGCATGTGGAGGAACCCGAGTTGCTGACCTATCTTTGGGGACAGGTCATGGAAGAACCTTGGGCCGGCGGGGAGAGGAACAACTTCATCCGGATGCACGCAGCAGTCGTAACAGGCCGCCACGTGCATTTACGCTAAGTCCGGACCTCTCGGCGCCAATCGTCGACGGCGCTCCGGCGTCGGCTAGCGCCCGGCCATGTACAAGGCCCTTCGGCCATTGTGAGCCGTCGGAGGGTCGTGAACAATGACATGGCCGGACAAACCATGATGGACCGGCGCGACCGCGGCCACAGACTGCATGACAGGAGGACCATGAATCAGCCAGCAGCACAAGGCGGCCCACGGCACTCCGGCGCGGGACCAATCAGTGTGTACGTCCTCGACGACCATGAGCTCGTCCGAAGAGGACTTCGCGAACTTCTGGAAAGCGAGGGCTTCGAAGTGGTCGGCATGTCCGGCTCCGCGGAGGAAGCCACCCGGCGTATCCCGGCGTTGCGCCCGGACGTGTCGATTCTGGACGGCCGGTTGCCGGACGGTACCGGGATCGAAGTGTGCCGGGATGTGCGTTCCATCGATCCCTCGCTGAATTGCCTGATTCTGACCAGTTACGATGACGAACAGGCCCTGCGGGGTGCGGTTCTTGCCGGTGCCTCGGGATATGTCTTGAAAGAAATCGGTGGCACGGACCTTTTGGATGCCTTGCGCCGGGCGGCCAGGGGCGAATCCTTGTTTGACGCAGGGGTGAAGGCGAAAATCATCCAGGGACTCACCGAGCCTCAGCGGGTGGATCCCAGAGTCGCCTCACTGACTCCTCAGGAGCGACGGGTCTTGGAACTCGTCGGCCTGGGCATGACGAACCGCCAGATCGGTGAGCAAATGCTGCTGGCCGAAAAGACCGTGAAGAACTATGTGTCCTCGATGTTGGCCAAACTCGGATTTGAACGACGTACCCAGGCAGCCGTCTACATGGCCCACGGAGCAGAGACGGATACGGGAACGGTTCGCTGACGGTTCAGAAGGACCGTTCAGCAGGCCGGAACCGACCACACCAAGGTCGTCCCTTGCTCTGGCGAACTCTTGACAGTGCAAAGGCCGTTCAACTCGAGTGCCCGCTGTTCCATGTTCACCAAGCCATTCCCGCGCACGGGATCGCTGAAGCCTCTTCCATTGTCTTCGATCATCAGGGTCAGCATGCCATCTGCGACCGAGACGGAGACGCCGATTGCCAGCGCTCCGGAGTGGCGGACGGCGTTGCTAAGGCCTTCGGAGATGACCGCAAGTGTGTTCGCGACAGTTCCGTCATCGAGCACTGAGTCGACTGCGCCGGTGAGCGTCAAATGCGGAGCGAACGACAAGGACTTCGACGCGTTTCGGACCGATTGGAGTATCCGGCTGCTCAACAACTCCTGTTCACCGGAGCTGGCCCGCAAGGAGTAGATCGTATTGCGAAGATCCCGGATGGTCTCATCAAGTTCCGCCGTGACCGCATCGATCCGGTTCAATGCAGGTTCGCCTGTCGTGAAGCGGCGCAGGCTCTGGATGCTCAAGCCTGCGGCGAAGAGCCGCTGGATGACGACGTCGTGCAGGTCCTTCGCGATGCGGTCCCTGTCCGTGAAAACCACCAGTTGTTCGCGGAGCCGGTGGCTTCGATCAAGCTCCAGGGCCAGGGCAACGTGTGAGCCGAATACGGCCCCCATCTCCATGTCCGTCCGTGAGAATGGCCCTTTCCCGGGTTCGCGAACAAGGACCAGTAGTCCATGGTGGGCGCCCTGTGCGGTCAGATCGATCGCCAGGAGCTTTCCCAACGAAGACCCGTCGCGATTGCCGAGGATCTCCCCGGCCTCATCCAGGCAAGCTGGCTTTCCTGTGGCCGCGACAGCCTTGATTTCAGCGGAATCCATGGGCAAGATCCGCCCCGCGAATTTCGCGCCGTCCGATCCCGCAGCGCCGGCGACACCGTAGGTGCCCACCCGGCCGTCAGGAACCAGGATCAGGGCAAGTTGCGATTCCGATTCGCGGAGTGCCCTGTCTGCGATCAGGTCGAGCGCCACCTTGTCAGGTTCCGCCATCCGGTCATCGCCCAGCATCCGGCCTGTAACGTCCATAGATGCCTCGAGCCATGAGGAGCGGCGACGAGCGTCCTCGTATAAGCGCGCGTTCTCGATGGCCACGCCGGCTGCGGCGGCCAACGCCACCGCCAGATCTTCGTCTTCCGGAGTGAAGTCGCCGCCCTCTTTCTCGGTCAGGTACAGATTCCCGAAGACGACGTCGCGCACGCGCACCGGAACGCCGAGAAAAGACTTCATGGGTGGGTGATGCTCCGGGAATCCGTAAGACCTCGGGTGCTGGCGCAGATCGTGAAGACGCAGGGGCGCGGGTTCGGTGATCAGCAGACCGAGAACGCCATGCCCGGTCGGCAGCGGCCCGATGCGATGGGAAAGTTCCTCATCGATGCCCACAGTGACAAAGTGACTCAGCGACTCGTTCTCACCGATGACTCCAAGCGCCCCGTACCGGGCGTGCAACAGCCGGCAGGCTGAAGTCACGACCCTGTCCAGCACAGCCTCAAGGCTCAAATCTTCGGCGACGGCCACCACCGCTTCCAGAAGGCCCCGCATGTGTTCCTGGGCATCAAGGAGTTCTCCGGCCCGGGCCAGAAAGTCCCTGAGCAGGTCTTCGATCGGGATCCCGGTGACGTGCGGACGATCAGCCCGCACAGGGTCTGGACTGGAGCCGTCCATCTACCACCTTCCGGACAATAGCCGCCCACATTGATATGAAGGCCCACATCGAAGCAGGTGGCCCATCCGATGACAGACTACTCCGGCGCTCTATCTTCCTCCAGACGAACGGGCGGTGCGCCCTGCACGGGCCTTTGTGCCCTGTTCCACCGCCACGTCCGGGCGTAGCCTCTGCGACATGACGAACAAACCATCAACACCGGAGCCAGAGGTCCTGGAGCCCCCTCAATGCTGGGAACTGTTGCGTGGCGTACCGGTGGGACGCCTCGCCGTCTGGGTGGAAGACCACCCGGACATCTTCCCTATCAACTACAAGGTCGACCACGGCACCCTCGTCTTCCGGACCGGGGAAGGAACCAAACTCTACTCGGCCCTGGGTGAAACACCCGTGGCCCTGGAAGCCGACGGCGTCAACCCGGACACCGGGGTGGCGTGGAGCGTGGTTGTGAAAGGGCAAGCCGTCGCCATTAAGCTCACCCAAGAGGTGCTCGATACAGTCGGGCTGCTTCTTTTCCCGTGGCAGGCGGGCCGTAAAGACCACTTCATCCGCGTCGTCCCGACGTCGATCACCGGGCGCCGCTTCACCGTCACCCCTCCCCTGACGTGGCGGAGCCCCCTTGACGACGCCACCCGGGCCGGCCTTGAATGAGCGCAGCGTCCGGCGGGTCTAAAGCCCCTAACGACGGCGGACATCCACCGGTAGCGTGAACCTCATGAACCCTCAATCAGTGGACCCGGTTGAAAGACTCACTCCTGACGAATGCTTTGAGCTTCTGGGCCAATCGACAGTGGGCAGGCTGGCCGTGATCGTCGAGAGCCATCCGGACATCTTCCCCGTGAACTACGTCGTGGACCACGGCTCCATCGTCTTCCGGACCGGCATCGGCACGAAATTCTGGAGCACCATGCGGGACCCTTGCGCACTGGAAATCGATGGCTTCGATGCTGGCTCCGGGAAGGCCTGGAGCGTCGTCGTGCGCGGTTCGGCCCATCTGATTCTCGACCGGCAGGAAACGGCCGCCGCCGATGCCCTGCATCTGGACCCTTGGCAACCAGGCACCAAAAGCCACTATCTGCGCCTGACCTGGGATGCTGTCACCGGACGCCGGTTCAAGACCACCCGGCCTGACATCTGGGCCACACCAGTGTGGGATGCCCGCTCTGAGCTGTTCCACTGACCCTGCAGTTGCTGGCCGGCACCCCCAAAGGTAGTGCTTACCCTATTGGACGGATCCACAATGAAAGCGCTCGTCTATGCCGGCCCTGGAAAGATGTCTTGGACCGATGTTCCGGAACCTCGTATCCTCCACCCCACCGACGCCATCGTCCGCATCGATACCACCACGATCTGTGGAACCGATCTGCATATCCTCAAAGGTGACGTGCCGGCAGTCCAAGAGGGGCGGGTCCTAGGACACGAAGGTGTAGGCACCGTGACCGAAGTAGGTGCTTCCGTCACCGGGTTCACGACCGGAGACCGAGTGGTCATCTCCTGCATCAAATCCTGCGGCCACTGCAGCAACTGCAAGAAGGGCCTCTACTCGCACTGCTCCGGAGAGGAAGGCCAGCCCGGAACAGGATGGATTTTCGGCCATCTCATCGACGGGACTCAGGCAGAATACGTGCGAGTACCGTATGCGGAGAACTCCCTCTATAAGCTGCCTGCCGGGGTCACCGACGACCAAGCCGTCATGCTCTCCGACATTCTGCCCACGGCATTCGAAATCGGGGTCCAGGCCGGGCGGATCAAGCCAGGTGACACTGTCGCCGTCGTCGGCGCCGGCCCCATCGGCCTGGCGGCAATGCTCACGTCAGGACTTCACGGTGCCGCGACGGTCATCGCGATCGACCCTGATGAGGGGCGCCTGGCCCGGGCCCGGGAATTCGGCGCAACAGAAGTCGTGAACCCGGACAATCCCGGGTGGATCGAGGACGTCATGGCCTTCACAGACGGGGCCGGCGTGGACGTTGCCATTGAAGCTGTGGGGATCCCGGACACCTTCGAAATGGCACTTGGCCTTGTGCGGCCGGGCGGAAACGTGGCCAACGTTGGGGTGCACGGCAGGCCTGTTGAGTTACGTCTGCAGGAACTCTGGATCCGCAACATTTCCATCAGCATGGGACTCGTCAACACCAACACCACCCCCATGCTTCTCCGGCTTGTGGCCCAGCACAAAATCCCTGCTGAGAAATTCGCGACCCACCACTTCCCGCTGGAGCAAATCCTGGATGCCTACGACACGTTCTCGAGGGCAAAGGAAACGCACGCCCTGAAGGTCATCCTCAGCCGGGGCTCTGACCACTAGGCGCCCGGAAGGAGCCATTGAAAGGTCAGAGATCACGACGCATCCGGAGCCGGCGCTGGATTCACCGGCGGGCGGGTTATCAACGTGGGGCACTGGACATTGAGCAAGACGTGCTGGGCCACCGAGCCGACAAGCACGCGGGCCCCGCCTCTTCCTTTGCACCCTATGACCAAGAGCCGCGCATGGGCGCTGGCGTCAAGGAGCGCTTCGTCCGGGGGATGCTGGTGGTCCAGGATCTCGTGCACGACCAGGCCCGGGTAGCGCCCGGACAGGCCCGCGACCGATGCGGACAGTAGCGTGCGCCCATCGAGCTCAGGCTCCGGAGGATCTCCGTGGACAGAGCTCCCGGGAGGAGAAGGAGGTCCGGCTTCGCCGCCGGCATGGACAAGCGTCAGACCCTGCCTCATCCGTTGTGCTTCGTTGGCGGCGCACTCGACGGCGAGATCGGAATCGCTTGAGCCATCGACGCCAACCACTACCCCTGTTGATTCCTGCGTTGAAGCGGCAGGGACGACCACGACCGCGCACTGACTGATGACGGCGATCTGAAAACTGACCGAGCCGAACCCTTCTCCGTGGCTGTCAGGTCGCCGGTCAGTTCCCACAACGACCATTTCAGTGTCCACGGAGAGCGTCCGCATGCTCTCCGCGGGTTCTCCGGAGCACAGGGTCGTGACCACATCCAGGGAGGGAACCCGTACCGCGGCGCGGGACGCCTCGCTCTTCAGCAAGTCTTTGGCCTGCGCGATCGCGCTCTCGTGGAGGGCTTTCTCGGGGAACGCCCACAGCTCGGGAACCGCATGGACGAAGTTAAGCTGAAGGCCCAGATCGCGGGCGCGTTCCGCCGCCCAGTCCGCCGCAATACCGGCCACCGCCGACCCATCCGTTCCAACAAGAATCTGTTTCTTCACGAGCCCAGGCGCCTTCCAGCAAGCTGCAGTCATCTTCTTCCAGTGTCATTGGCCGCGCCGGTGACCCGCTAGGGCCGGAAGACCCTCCCGCCCGGCGCTTGTGCCGGGTTATGGTCCTCAAGGGGTGGCGCGTCTTGTGGCCCGGTGCTGCTTGTCTTCGCGAAAGGACATCGTCTTGCTGATCCTTGTATTGAATCCGGGTTCCTCATCCTTGAAATACCAGGTGCGGCGCATCGGAGCATCTGGAACGAGCCCGGCTCTCCTGCTTGATCGAGTGGTTGATGGGCCGCAGGAGGGCCCGCTGGGTTCTGGTTTCCTTGGTGCTGTGTTCGATGTGGTCGACGCGGCGATTGATAACGAAACGGATGGAGGGCCCCTTGAGGCCATCGGTCACCGTGTGGTGCATGGTGGGGAACGCTTCGGTTCGCCCGTCTGCGTCACCCGGGACGTTATGGGGGCAATAGAGGAACTTGGCGAGTTGGCGCCGCTCCATAACGCGGCAAGTGTGGCGTGCATGCGGGCAGCGGCCGACCGCTGGCCTGACACTCCGCAGGTCGCCGTTTTCGACACGGCATTCCACCACACGATGCCTGAGTTTGCATCCCGCTACGCCGTTCCGGAGGACCTTTATACGAGACACGGGATCCGGCGCTACGGTTTCCACGGGATCTCCGTCGAGATGGCGTGCCGCGACACGGCGGCGTTCCTCGGCGTCCCGGTAAGTTCACTGAACGCCGTTGTCGCGCACCTTGGCAATGGCGCCTCTGTGACCGCTATCAAGAACGGCTGCAGCGCCGATACGTCCATGGGTATGACACCGCTGGAGGGACTGGTCATGGGTACCCGTTCCGGCGATCTTGATCCGTCTGTTGTCACTCTCTTGCAGCGCCGCGGCCTTGGACCGGACGAGATCGATGAGCTCCTCAACCATCGGGCAGGGCTGCTGGGCGTGGCCGGTTCATCCGACATGCGCACGGTCCAGGACGCTGTGCGACACGGGGACCCCCGGGCCATCCTCGCCTCCGACATGGCCGCCTACCGGCTGGCCAAATACATCGCCGCCTACAACATGGCTGTCGGCGGGGCCGGGGCACTGGTCTTCACCGGCGGCATCGGTGAGCATTCCGTCCAGTTCAGGTCGCGGGTGCTGTCGCTGGTCGGGCCTCTCGGTCTCTACGTCGACGAGGACAGGAACCAGTCACGGGACACACGCATCCGCACCATCAGTACCGACGGATCAAGGTTTCCTGTCCTGGTCGTCCCGAGCGACGAGGAACGCGCCATCGCGGAGGCAACGGCCGCCGTCGTACTTTCGGATGATCCACCGATTCGAAGCATCAACGAATAGAAACGGATTCCGCCGGAGACGGACGGTTCAGCTGGAATCGGGAAGCAGACCCTTAAGCCGCCGAGGCAATGGAGGCCCTGGCACAACCGCGGCAACGGGTGCGCTGAAGCGGGCGGCGCGGCGGGAGATGTGGTGGGTTTCCGGCCGACGGCGGACGGGCGTCGGCACGCCCGGCAACTGCTGCGCGGCCCGGGCGAAGAACCACTGCTTGGCGAATTCCACCATGACCATGTAGATAACGATCATTCCCAGTACCGCCAGGAAGAACGGCACCGGCAACGGGTCGAAGCCGAGCACGCCTGCCAGCGGTGACAACGGCAGGAAGATCCCCGCGGCCACCACTGCCAGGGATGCACTCAACAGACCAAGCGAGGGACGGCTGCGCAGGAACGGAACTCTCCGGGTCCGGATGGCGAAAATGATGAGGGTCTGCGTGGCGATGGATTCGATGAACCAGCCCGCCCGGAACTCCCCCGGGACGGCGTTGAAGACGAACAGCATGAGGGCGAAGGTCGCAAAGTCGAAGATTGAGCTGATCGGCCCGAAGAGGAACATGAAGCGCCGGATGAACGCGATGTTCCAGTGCGACGGTGCCAGGAGCTGTTCCTTGTCCACGCGGTCGCCCGGGATGGCCAGCTGGCCGCTGTCGTAGAGCAGGTTGTTGAGCAGGATCTGCCCCGGCAGCATGGGCAGGAAACTCAGCACCACCGACGCCGTGGCCGCGCTGAACATGTTGCCGAAGTTGCTGGACGTTCCCATCAGCACGTACTTGATGGTGTTCGCGAAGATCCTCCGGCCCTCCATCACGCCTTCGGCCAGGACGCCAAGGTCTTTTTCCAAAAGCACTATGTCGGCGGCGTCCTTGGCGACGTCGGTGGCGCTGTCCACGGAGATCCCGATGTCCGCGCGGTGCAGGGCCAAGGCGTCGTTGACGCCGTCGCCCATGAATCCCACCGCTCCGCCGCTTTGCCGCAGCAAGGTGATGATCCGGGCTTTCTGCTCGGGCGAGACACGGGCAAAGATCGTGGCTTCCCGGGCGGTGGCGGCCAGCTCGGTATCGGACATGGCGTCCACGTCCGCGCCGGTGAGGGTTCCGCCGGAGACCACGCCGAGCTCGGAGCATACTTTTTCGGCGACTTTGGCGTTGTCGCCGGTGGCGATTTTCACGGAGATGCCCAGCGTGGCCAGTTGGTCGAGGGACGCTTTCGCGTTTGCCTTGGGCCGGTCGAGGAAAACGAGGAAGCCAGCCAGGTCGAGGTCCTTTTCGTCATCGGGTGTGATGCGACTCAGCCCCGACGCTCGGCGGGTGGCGACCGCGACGACGCGGGATCCGGCGTCGAACTGTTCGTCCAGCATGGCTTGCACGTTGGCCGACGTCGGTCCGCAGTGGGCGAGGACGTCCTCGGGGGCGCCCTTGGTGACCAGGCGCGCCGGGGCGCCGGCTTCCCGCACCAACACGCTGGTGCGCCGGCGCTGGTGGTCGAAGTCGATCAGGTCGAGGCGCTCAAAGCGGGCGGGATCAAAGGCCGCCGCCCCAGCGCTTTCCCAGAGGGCGGCGTCCAGCGGGTTCTGCCCGGCCGTGGAGAGTTTGGCCTCAGAGTAGTCGGTTTCGGTGGCCAGCAAACCCAAGGTGAGGAGTCCGGCGTCGGACACATCCGGGGAGGCGGGCAGCGCGCCGGTGAAACTGATCCGCCCCTCGGTGAGCGTGCCGGTTTTGTCGGTGACCAGGATGTCCATGTCGCCCAGGTCCTCGATGCAGACCAGCCGCTTGACCAGGACTTTCCGCTTGGCCAGCTGGCGCGTGCCGGTAGCGAGGCTCGTGCTCACGACGGCGGGCAGCAGCTGGGGCGTGATGCCGACGGCGATTGCCAGGGAGAACAGCAGCGACTCGATCAGCGGGCGGTGCAGCAGCAGGTTCGCGATGAAGATCAGCGTGGTGAGCCCGATAGCCACCTGCAAAAGCAGGAACGAGAACCGCTTCAGGCCAAGCTGGAATTCGGTCTGGGGCTGCCGTTCTCCCAGGCCCAGCGCGATACGGCCGAATTCGGCGCGGCCGCCGGTGGCCACCACCACGCCGGTGCAGCCGCCGGACTGGATGACGGTTCCCATGAAGACGCAGGACGCGAGGTCGCCCAGCGCCGACCCGGGCGCCACCGGCGCCGGATCCTTGCCGGCTGGCAGGGACTCCCCCGTCAGGATGCTTTCGTCACAGAGGAGGTTCTTGGTGCTCAGGAGGCGGATGTCGGCGGGGATGATGGCGCCAAGACTCAAATGTACGACGTCGCCCGGCACCAGAGCGGTGACGTCCACGTCCTGCGTGGTTCCGTCGCGGAGCACGACGGCGCGGTGGGTCACCCGGGAATGCAAGGCTTCGGAGGCCCGTTCGGCGCGGAATTCATTGGTGAAGCCCAAGCCCACACTGACCAGCAGGATCACGCCGATCACGATCGAATTCGTGGCGTCGCCCAGGAAGAGGGACAGCCCGGCCGTGATGATCAGCAGGATGAGGATGGGGCTGGCGAATTGCCGGCCCAACACCGCCCACCCGTTGGCCCGGTGCGTGCGCACCGCGTTCGGGCCGAGTTCTGCAAGGCGTTCCGAGGCCTCTTTGGTGGTCAACCCTGCCAGGCTGGAGCGCAGGTGATCCAGCACTTGGTCCGGCTGAAGGCACGCGGCGTCGGTGATCGGCAGCTGTTGGGAGTGCCGCTCCTGGACGTTGAGATCTGACATGCCGTATCCGTTCGAATGCATCGTCTGAGGGAGTCGCCCTTGGGATAAGGGTACGGCTTGGGGAGAGGTGGTTGACGAACCAGTGCCCGGCGAGGACAACCACACTTCAGGTGGAGTTATGAGTGACGTGCCGCTGCGGCGCAGCCTAGGGCCCTATGGCCCTAACCGCCCCGCCGTGTATCTGACACCGTGAAGACCAGCACTGTGAAGACCAGACTGTCCAGGCGCCAGAAACGCGTGCATTCGGCACGCCGTCGACCCCGGAAGAGGCAACCACATGGAAACAACAACCGTCATCCCCGAGGCTGGGGGCGAGGACTTTGAGCTGCTGGACCGGTATTGGTCCGCGGCCAACTACCTCACAGTGGCCCAGATCTACCTCCAGGAAAATCCCCTGCTGCGGGAACCGTTGCTGCCCAGCCACATCAAACCGCGCCTTCTGGGGCATTGGGGAACCAGCCCTGGATTGTCACTTGTATATGCCCACTTGAACCGGCTGATCAGACGGACCTCAGCGGAGGTCCTGTTCGTTGCGGGTCCGGGCCACGGTGGGCCCGCCGTCGTCGCCAATGTCTACCTTGAGGGCACCTACTCGGAGATCTATCCGAAGGTGGAGATGGATGTCCCCGGGCTCCTGCGGCTTGTCCGGCAGTTTTCCACACCGGGCGGGGTATCGAGCCACGTCGGCCCTGCTACTCCTGGGTCAATCCACGAAGGAGGCGAGCTTGGCTACTCCTTGATGCACGCCACGGGCGCCGCCATGGACAACCCCGGGCTGATTGTGGCCTGCGTTATCGGCGACGGCGAAGCCGAGACCGGCCCGTTGGAAGGATCATGGAAGGCGCCATCCTTTCTCAACCCGGCCAGGGACGGTGCCGTGTTGCCGATATTGCATCTGAACGGGCACAAGATCTCCGGCCCCACCGTTCTAGGCCGCAGATCCGACGAGGACGTGGAGTTGCTGCTCAGGGCCCATGGCTGGGATCCGGTGACCGTCTCCGGCGATGATCCCCAGCTTGTCCACCACGCCCTCGCCGCAGCGATGGACGCGGCGTATGCGAGCATCCGCGAACTACAATCACAGGCGCTCACCCATGGTGTACACGGCCCGGTGCGGTGGCCTGCCATCATCTTGCGAACACCCAAAGGGTGGACCGGGCCGGCCATGGTCGACGGGCTCCCCGTCGAAGGAACCTTCCGTTCCCACCAAGTACCCCTGGCAGGGGTCCGCGAGAACCCCGGACACATGGCCCAGCTGGAGGCCTGGATGCGCTCCTACCGGCCGGAAACCCTCTTCGACAGCGCGGGCCGGCTCGTCCCCGAACTGGCCGCGCTTGCCCCGGAAGGCAGTCTTCGCATGAGCGCCGTACGCGCGGGCCGGGGCGGTGCCGGCACAGCCCTGGAAATCCCCGACTTGGGACGGTACGCGCTGCCGCCGGCGCCCCGGGGATCGGTCATCCATGAGACCACAAGGCCCTTGGGTGAACTGCTCCGGGACATCTACATCGCTACGGCCAACGATCCCCGGTTCCGGCTCTTCTGCCCCGACGAAACCAACAGCAACCGGCTCGGCGCTGTCTTCCAGGCCACCGACCGCTGCCTTCTGGAGCCCGCCAGGGACGGCGATCATGCCCTCCCCGAAGACCACGTCTCAGCGGAAGGCAGGGTCATGGAAGTCCTCTCCGAACATTTGTGTCAAGGCTGGTTGGAGGGATACCTGCTCACCGGGCGCCATGGCCTCTTCGCCAGCTATGAGGCCTTCGCGATGGTCAGCGCGTCGATGACCATCCAACACGCCAAATGGCTCCAGCACGCGCGGGAACTTGAATGGCGCGCACCGGTGCCGAGCCTGAACATCCTGTTGACCTCCACCTGCTGGCGCAACGACCACAACGGATTCAGCCACCAGGGGCCCGGATTGATCGACACTGTGCTGTCCCTGTCAGGGACGGTCACCCGCGTCTATCTGCCGCCGGACGCGAACACGCTTCTCGTCACCGCCGAACACATCCTGCGCAGCAGGGACTACGTGAACCTGGTGGTCGTCGACAAGCAGCCCCACCCGCAGTACTTGACGCTCGAGGAGGCCAGGGAGCATGCCGCGGCGGGCGCGTCCATCTGGTCCTGGGCGGGCAACGAGGAGCCTGGTGCTGCAGGTGCCGGGCCCGACGTCGTCATGGCCTGTGCCGGAGACATCCCCACCCAAGAAACGCTGGCCGCCGCCTGGCTGCTGCAAAAGCATCTCCCTGAACTTACGGTCCGCGTCGTCAACGTCATGGATGCCATGGTCCTTCCGCCCCGCGACATCCACCCCCACGGCATGTCCCCGGAGAAATTCGTGGAACTCTTTACCGCTGACGGAGAAGTCATCATGGCCTGGCACGGCTACGCACGGGCCCTCCACCAGCTCTTGCACGGAAGGCCACAGCCGGAGCGGTTCCACGTCCGCGGCTATAACGAACAAGGAACCACCACCACACCCTTTGACATGGTGGTCCTCAACAAGATGAGCCGCTACCACTTGCTCCTCGAAGCACTGCGTCGCGTCCACCGCCAGGTCCCCGGCGCGGATGAACTGGCCGGCTTTTGCCGCAGTCAGCTCGACGCACACACGCTGTACATCCGCGAACACTTCGAGGACCTCCCGGAGATCCGCGACTGGGTCTGGACACCCATGTGACCCAACAGCAAGCCCTGCACCAGCCCAGCGGAACCAACTCCCCGGCCGGATCCGGGTTGTCCCACGCTGAGGTCACGGCCCGCACGGAAGCAGGACTGACCAACAGAGTTCCGGATGGTCCAAGCAGAACCCTGTGGCAGATTCTCCGGGCCAACGTTCTGACGCTGTTCAACGCCGTCGTGGTCGGCAGCTTCGTGCTGCTGCTCCTGCTGGGGCAGTGGAGGGACGCACTGTTCGGCTTCGCCGCCCTGGGCAATGCCCTCATCGGCATCGTCCAGGAATACCGGGCTAAAAGATCGCTGGATCGGCTCGCCATCCTCTACGCCCCACATGCCCGGGTGCTCCGTGACGGTGCCGTCCACGACCTTGCCGTCGAGGACATCGTCTGTGACGACATCCTCGTGCTGCGCACCGGCGATCAAGTGTCCGCGGACGCCGTCGTCCTCGACGGCGACGGACTGGAGCTTGACGAATCCCTGCTCACCGGCGAATCCGATCCCGTCAGCAAAATGCCAGACGCCGAAGTACTTTCCGGCTCCAGCGTTGTCGCCGGCCACGGCACGGCACGAGTGGTCCGCGTCGGCGCCGACTCCTACGCCAGCCGGCTCACCGCCGAGGCCAAACGCTTCTCCGTAGTCAACTCCGAGATCCGCAACAGTCTCAACAGGATCCTGCGATGGATCAGCTGGCTGTTGCTCCCCGTCATGGTCCTCGTCGTCAACGGGCAGATGCAGGCCAGCGGCGGTTGGGAGCAAGCAATCAGCACCGGGAACTGGAGAACCGGCGCAGTGGGGGCGGTCGCCAGTGTCATCGCCATGATCCCGCTGGGCCTTGTACTCCTGACCAGCGTCGCTTTCGCCGTCGGCGGGATACGGCTGGCCCGTGAGAAGGTCCTCATCCAGGAGTTGGCAGCCGTGGAAGGCCTGGCGCGCGTGGACATGCTCTGCCTGGACAAGACCGGCACCCTCACCGAAGGCCGGCTCGTATTCGACGCCGTACATGAAACCGGGGCGTTGTTGAACCCGGGCTGGAAACAAGTTCTGGGTTGGTTTGGTGCCGACCCCAACGCCAACGCCACTGCCCGATGCCTTGCCGAACCCTTCCCGTCCGGTGGCGGCCTTCGCCCGACCTCGACGGCGCCATTCTCTTCCGCCCGGAAATGGAGTGCCGTCAGCTTCAGCGCAGACCAAAATGAGGCGGGCACATGGGTGCTCGGCGCTCCGGACTTGGTCCTGCGAGAGGACATTGCAGGCACGGCAAACGCTCTCGCGGCCTCGGCCAGATTGGCATCAGCCGGGCTCCGTACGCTGATCCTGGCCCACGTGCCCGGACCACTGCCCATTCAGGACGCCGATGATGCCCGGTCGCCGGCCGGCTGTGCTCCGGTATGCCTGCTGACCTTCCGGGAGAAGGTGCGCCCGGACGCTGCAAAGATCCTTGCCTATTTCCGGGAGCAAGGCGTGGATCTGAAGATCATCTCCGGCGACGATCCGCGCACTGTCGCCGCGGTCGCCCGGGAAGTCGGATTGGATGCTGAAGCAGGCTATGACGCCCGGCTATTGCCAAAGGATCCGGGCCTGATGCAGGAAGTATTGAAGAACAACGTGGTTTTCGGACGGGTCACTCCGGCGCAGAAAAGAGACATGGTTCTGGCACTGCAAAGGGGAGGCCATACTGTCGCGATGACCGGTGACGGGGTCAACGACGCTCTGGCACTCAAAGAAGCGGACATCGGCATCGCCATGGATTCGGCCGCAGCCGCGACCAAGGCCGTATCCCGCCTCATCCTCCTGAACGGTCGCCTCGATCGCCTTCCCCGGGTCGTCGCCGAGGGCAGACGCGTCATCGCTAACATCGAACGGGTTTCGGTTCTGTTCCTCAGCAAGACGGCCTACGCCGTCGCCCTTTCCGTCATCTTCGGTTCGCTACTGTGGGATTTCCCGTTCCTTCCGCGCCAGCTCTCGGCCACGGACGGCCTCACCATCGGAATACCGGCGTTCTTCCTTGCCCTCATGCCCAATGCCCGGCCCTACAAGCCCGGATTCCTCAAACGCTCGCTCTCATTCGCCGTCCCGGCCGGGCTCATCGTCGCTGTCGCCGTATTTACAGTCAACGCCTACGCCACCGAAGTGGGAAGCTACCCAAGCGATGCCACCAGAACCGCCGCGTTCATCACGCTCTCACTCACTGGACTGTGGATACTTGCAGCGATTTCGCGGCCACTGAACTTGCGACGCGTAGGTATCATCGGAGCAATGTACGCCAGCCTGACCTTTGTGCTGACCGTGCCGCTTCTCCGGGACTTCTTCAGCCTGGAGTGGCCTCCCAACGGCCTCCTCCTGGCAGCCCTTGGCAGCGCACTCGGAGGAACCCTCGCCATTGAAATTCTAAGGCTCAGTACAAGTCGCTAGGCGTGAGCTCGTCGTTTTCCGGTCCCCGGTGGATGCGCCTCCCGGTAATGGACGTCGGGACGATCTCAACGAAAACCCGCTTCTTTGTGGAGGTCAATTGTTGGCGGGGAATCCTTTCGGCGGCTTCAATCTCGGCACCGGACTCCAGTTGCCGAGCCTTGCCTTTAACCACGACGCTCCAGGCGGATTGGCTGCCTATCCCGTCCGTCTCCAACGCAACGTTGGCGTTGATCGTGAGCGCGAACAGCTTCTCTCCGGGATTTGTCCGCAGGAGGATTTTTCCGTCGTGGGCGACGAAGTTGATCGGATAGATCTCGGGTTCGTTGGCAATGCTCAGTGCCAACCGTCCCAACGTCGCGCCCAAAAGGATATTCCAGCATTCTTCCTCGTTCAGGACTTCTACGGGGTTTGTGGTATCCGGTGACATGGTCGGTCCTTTCGATGGTCTGCAATCCAAGCGATTCCAGCATGCATGCGGCCCGCATCATCCAATAGGGCCCTTGGACCCGTGTCTGTTGGCCAGCAAGCTTGTAGCGTCGTTCCTACGGAAGGCTTCCCACCCAAGGTTCGCCCTTCATCGAAAGAGGCCATGATGCTCGGAATACAACAGACGGATGCTGGAATGCCGGATCCCGGAATCTATTTCCAGTGGGGTGATTTCCTGATCCAATTCGGCAATCTGATGGTCATTGCCATTATGGTCGCGTTATTTGTTCTCGCTCTGGTCGTTCCGTTTCCGGGCCGAAGGAGCCGGAAATGACCGTTGACCATGAGCCTATTTCAACTGCTGACGGCGGCGAGCCACGCTTTTCCACCTGGACAGGCAAGGCCCGGGGCTGGGCCTTGCGCCGGCTGCCGCCGGACAAGCTGCTTCCCGAAGGCCAACCGAGCTACGTATCGTCCTGGATATACGTTTTCGGCATGGGTGCCGTTGCCGCCCTCGTCTACATCATTGGATCCGGCATCGTGCTGACACTGAACGGTCCCACCTGGTTCCATGTCTCCAGTCTTGGCCGTTTCATCAACAGCACCCATTTGTGGAGCGTTGAACTGTTCTTCATGTTCATGGTGATCCACCTCTGGGGCAAGTTCTGGATGGCAGCCTGGCGAGGCGGGCGCGTACTGACCTGGATCACCGGGATGCTCGCGTTCGTCGTCTCGATCGTAACGGCCTTCACCGGATACCTGCTTCAAACAAATTTTGACTCGCAATGGATTGCCTTCCAAGCCAAAGACGCCCTCAACGCCGTCGGTATAGGTGCCTGGTTCAACGTCGCCGATCTAGGCCAGATACTCATGTGGCACGTCACGCTCCTCCCCCTGGCCGTCGCCGTCGTCGTCGCCCTCCACGTCGTGCTCGTCCGGATGCACGGCGTAGTGCCTCCGCTGGAGGCCGACGCATCCGACGCCCAACTGCGCCCAGCGACACCAAACCCGGCCGCGGACTTCGAGGACAAGAAATGACAAAAACCCCAGTATCAACCTCGTGGCGCACACGGAACGACATCGCCAGCAGGCCATGGGGCGGCACATTGCGCGAATACGACCTGTTCAAGGAGCTCGCTGTTGGAGTAGTCGTTGTCGGGCTGCTGGTTCTCGGCCTCTCCGCGGTCTTCAGCTCGCCGGACGACCCGAGTGTGACCCTCAAGTCATGGGCGCAGGCCCAGCCCGCGGATTTCGTGGCAACCGCCACCGCCGAACTTGGAGGCACCAGCCGCACAGCAGGGTACGGACCACCCTACAATTCGACGCCCGATGCCTCGCAAAAACTCGGCCCGATCGATCTGCAAAGCCTTTCCGGCGTACGGCTCCCGATCGACACCGGCAACGACCTCGTCATCGGCCCGCTCCAAACCCTTCCAACACCCCCGGCCGCCATCGACGAATGGACGAAGGCTAGCGACGCCCAACACACCGCCTGGACCGCCGCGTACGGGGACGCACTCAGCAAAGCCCCGGACAACGACCCGGCGAAGGTTCCGGCCGGCGACTACGGCCCGGTACCGGCCCTCACCGGAGCCCTTCTGGCCATGGCGCAGCAAGGGACCCTTGATCCGGTGCTGGGCGCAAAAGGTTTGTTCTACAACACCGACTACAAAGCCAGCATTCTGTTCCTCGGCGACGGCAGCTACTTCCCCGGCCTTGCCGACGCCCAGCATCTGACAGGCGACCAGTGGGGAATGATGAATGAAACGGGGAACTACCCCGGCCAGTCCTGGCTCTGGCTCTTCTCCGCCCTTTACCAAGTGGAACCGTTCAAATCATCGCCGAACGCCGACGTACTCGTCGTGTTTTCCATGGTGATCCTAACGCTCCTCCTGACCCTGGTGCCCTTCATCCCCGGACTCAGGTCGTTGCCCCGCCGCATCCCTGTGCACCGGCTGATCTGGAGGGACTACTACAAGCACCGGTAGTCCCGCCTGCAGGCGCCCGGACTGAGGCCAACAGTGTCATTGGTGCAGTGTGAGCGCTTGCGTAGGGCAGAGCGCCACTGCGTCCTGGGCCGCGTATTCGAGCTTTTGAGGGATTGCAATTTCGGACCCGCCACGGCCCACCGGGTATCCCCAATCGTCGCGCGTGAGCAGCTCCGGAAGTAATTCGATGCAAAGGCCCCGGCCGTCGCAACGGGTCCAATCGATGTGCATTGTGGTGCGGGGCAGCTTTCGGTCTGTCATCGGAGCGCCTCGCATCGCCCTTGCAGGTGTGCTCCGACGTCGGAGGCAAAAGCCGTCAGGGCGCTGAGTGCAAGCCGGGCGGTCCCGTCCGGATGGGCACAGCTACCCCGGCCGGTTACCAGCGCAGCGAGCCGGCTAATCTCCTGTGGAAGTTTCCCGTTGGTGTCTCCGTAAGCCAGACGCGCGAACACGCTCGCGATGGCGGGTAGGCCATTGATGCAGGGACCACACTGGCGTGCTGACTGGCCCGCCAGGTAGGCCAGAATGTCCGCAGTAGCTGAGAGGCCGCAGGCCCCGGACCCCAGCGTCATAATGATTCCGGCACCGGTCCGGGCACCCACCGGGGCCAACCCTTCCTTTGAGAACCGTGCATCCAGCTGGTCCACGGCGAGCCACGTGCCGTGGTATCCACCCACCAGGGCTGCCCGGACCGAATGCAGATCGACGCCGGTACTCACGAGGATCTCCGTCAGGCGCACACCGGTCGGGATTTCGTAGACCCTTGGTCCGGCCGTGTTCCCGGACAGGGTGATGAGCCTGGACCCTGGCGCGGAACCGGTTCCGACGCCGCGGAACCAGGCAGAACCGAAGCGCGAGATCAGTGCGAGGTGAGCGAGTGTCTCCACGTTGTGCACCAGTGTCGGCCGCCCATTCAGGCCGCTGTTGGTCAACCGCTTTGTTCGGTCCCCCGGAACAGCCATGCCGCCGGAAATAGCGCTGACGACTGCCGTTGCTTCTCCCGAGATAAACGTATCGGGCGCTTCGTGCAGGCGTATGCGCGCCTCCCCGCGCTCTTTCAAGGCGCGGGCGACGGGAGCTAGCTGCTCCGCGCCGGCATACAAGTGCAGTTCCTTGGCGCCAAGGCTCCGGCCGGCGATCAGGATGCCGTCGATCACCAAATGGGGGGCGTTGTGCAGCAGGGCTGCGTCCTTCTGGCTCAGCGGTTCACCTTCTGCACCGTTGGCGACGACGACCGGCCGCCGTCCATCTGCGGGGACCGACGCCAACTTTTGCCAGGCCGCAAATCCAGCCCCGCCGCGACCATCGAGCCCGGACTGCAACAGTTCGTCAATCAACCGCGCCCGGTCCATCGCCGGGAGCGGACCAAAGGCTGCCTGGTGGCTGCCGAAATCAGCTGAACCGGCGGCGAACAATCGCGTTGTACCGGCTGGACCGGCAACATGGTCCCGGAGGCTGACGGTGCTCTGATCAGATGTCATCGGGTTTCCTGGCGGCGCACGTTCCGGTATTCGACAAAGTCCTCGTGCAGCCTCCACGCGATGGCCCCTCCAACTGCCATCACGCAAAACACCGCAAGGACGAGGAACCAGAGCTCACGACCGTTCGTGCCATTTCCTATGGCATGAAGCACCGACACAGGCCACATCGCATAGACCAGCCAGTGAACGGTTTTGAACACCTTGGGACCGATCCGGTTGCGCAGCAAAGCGGTGATGGTCACGACGACAAGGAGATCGAAGGCTATCGTCCCAAGTCCGAGCCAGAATGGCTTGTATGCCCCCAGGAAGGGAACGAAGAAATCGACCAGCCTCAGTTGGGCAAATGGATCAAAGAGCAAGGACACAACGTGGACCACAACAAACAGCACCGAGAAGAGTGAGACATTGCGGTGTACCAACGTGACTGCAAATCTCGGGATCCCCACGACAGCCCGCCCAGAGCGGACGCCAATTCCCAGCAGGACGGAAAGTGTCAGGAGCACGAGGGCCACCACGCCGGAGCCTCGGCCCACCGCCCAAAGAGCCTGATCGAATACGGTGTTCATGATTGACCCGCCATCTCGTCCGGAGGCCAGCCACCGCAAGTGGATACCCTGCCTGCACTGTCAACCAAGCGGGCAGGCACGCCTAAGTCCCGCAACCACGACGGCGCGCGGCGGCCCCGCACCACGCATGCGGTGGAGATTGTATTGGCTTCCGCGCAGCTTTTCGCCGCCACCGTCACCGTCCTCCAGAAGGCTTCCGCCGGCAATCCGGTGTGCGGGTCGATGATGTGGTGGACTTGTCGGCCGGAATGGCTCCATCGGCGCTTTTGCGTGCTCGATGTGGCCACCGCATAGCCGGAGTTCAGGCGGACGCACCCGGAGGGATCGTCCGGTAGATCCTGGACCAGCACCACCCACCCCTCCGGGGGCGCCTCCCCCGCAGTGGCAATGTCGCCCCCAAGACCCACCATCGAACCGCAGCCAAGCGTTGACGAAATCCGGTGCGCTGCCCAGTCGGCCGCCAACGCTTTGCCGATTGCGCCAAAGTCGAGCAGGAGGCACTCGGGCACTTTAAGCCTGTTCCCGGCAAGTCCTATCCGGGTCCAGGACGGGGCCACTGTTGTCACTCTAATTGATCCTTGTGCCTCCGGCCCCGGGCTCTGAGGTTCGTCGAGAAGAGCGAAATCACGGTCATACCCGAGGCCAAGCAGCACGCCTCCCAGCGCCGGGTCCACATCCCCGTCGGTCATTTCCGCAGCAGCCAATGCGCTGCGGACGATGGCCGCGAGTACGTCGCTGATTTCGCGGCCGTCGGCTAGCTGGCCCCTCAGGATCATGAGCTCCGAATCGTCGCGGAAACGGCTGCACGCCATCTCAACATCGTGGCATACGGCTTTGCTGAGGTCGACGGCCTGGTCGAGCATCGATGGTTCGGTGACGATGACACATGCCTCGGTGCTCCATAGCTCCCAGCGCCGCGCCGCCGTTACCATCAGGATCCTGACGTTCGGCCCTGCGGGGCCGTCGATCCGGGCCCGAGGGGCTGTACCGGCGAGGTGGATGAGTAGTGGTGGCGTGAGCCATAGTTCGGAGTGGTCGACTGCCCCGTATTGCCGGAAGACGTGTTGCCGGAAGAGGTATTGCCCGCCGCGGCCGGAGCCGAGACGGCCGCACCCACGACCACGGCGCCCGCCACGCTCGCGGCCCCCACCCACGATGTCACTTGACGGGCGATCCTGTGGCCACTTTCCCTGGAGTTCATCGCAGCCTCCTTGGCTGGTGCTTGACCGACGTCTCTGGGTTAATTTTAGGACTGCCAGAGTTGGCCCCGGCTAAGCGTTTCCTGTATAGAAGCTGTGTAGAAATACGGACCGCCTACGCACGAACCGCGCTGGAACGCAAGAGCCTTTCGGTCATTCAAAAGTTTGTGAATACTGCGTACGTTTAGGGCCATGGACACCGTCATCCAAACCATCGACCTGCACAAGAACTTCGGGCGCGTCAAGGCCCTCGACGGCCTGGACCTTGAGGTCCGCGAGGGTGAGATCCACGGATTCCTCGGGCCGAATGGCGCGGGGAAGACCACAACGCTGCGTATCCTCCTCGGGCTGGCCCGCGCGTCGTCGGGCAGCGCGACGGTCCTGGGCATGCATCCGTGGGCGGACGCCGTCGAACTCCACCGGCGCGTCGCGAGCATCCCGGGAGATGTGAGCCTCTGGCCCAACCTCTCGGGCGGCGAGGCTATCGACCTCCTCTCCCGCCTCCGCGGGGGCGCCTTGGACCACGCCGCCTTCAAGGAACGCAAGCATCACCTCTGCGAACTCTTCGACTTCGACCCGAGCAAGAAGGGCCGTGCCTACTCGAAGGGAAACCGCCAGAAGGTCGCGCTCATCTCCGCCCTCGTCATGGACGCTGAGTTGTATCTCCTCGACGAGCCCACGAGCGGCCTTGACCCTCTCATGGAGGCCGTCTTCACGCGCGAGATCAGGCGGATCGTGCACGAGAACGGCGCCACGGTACTGCTCTCGAGCCATATCCTCTCCGAAGTCGAGCAGCTCGCCGACCGCGTGAGCATTATCCGCACTGGCCGGATCGTTGACGGCGGCACGCTCGACGCTCTGCGCCACCTCACCCGCACGGAGATCTCGTTCGCCCAGGACAGTGTGGACACCCACGCGCTGGATACGCTGTCGCAGGTTCACGACCTCACCATGGCCGACGGGCGCGTCAAGTTCGGTGCCGATTCCGATCGCGTCCACGAGGTCCTTCCCCTTCTCGGCACACTCGGGGTCAAAGGTCTGATCGTCGCTCCGCCGTCGCTCGAAGAGCTCTTTTTGCGCCACTACGGCGACACAGTCGCCCCGCCTGTCCAGCAGGAAGAGGGCAAGGGCGGCACGCACCAACGGCGCCATCGCGCCGCCGCGGCGGGTGCCTGAGATGGGCGCGCTGTGGATCCTTTACCGGCAGCGGTTGCGCCGGGACCGCTGGCAGGTGATTGTCTGGGTCCTCTCGATCGGAATGCTCGCGTTGTTCGCGGTCGCTGCCATAGCGAAGACCTTCGGCGACGACGCGACGCGCGCGCAGGTGCTTCAACTCGCGACCGCGGCGCCCGCGATCCTCGTGCTGCGCGGCCTCCCACGCGGTCCGGGGCTCGATTCGTTCACGTTCTTCGAAATCTTCGCTTTCCTGGCGGTCCTTGCCGGACTCATGAATACGTTCATGGCCGTCCGGCACACCCGGGCGGAAGAGGAGTCGGGACGGGCCGAGATTATCTCCGCGACGGCCGCCGGGCGATGGGCCCCGCTCGGCGCGACTGTCCTTCACGGCGCCGTGGCCAACGTGCTCGTTGCCATCGCAACGGTGCTCGGCTTCATGGCCGGAGGCCTTGACCCGGCCGGCTCGCTCGTGGCCGGATTCGCGACGGGTGCCGTGGGCTTCGCGTTCCTCGGCGTGGGCCTGTTGGCCTCCGAGTTCTTCAGCACCTCGCGTGGAGCCAACGGCATTTCGTCGGCGCTCGTGATGGTCGCGTACCTGCTGCGCGGCTTTGGGGACGCGACCGGACAGGTCGGTCCCGACGGCACGACCATGACTGCCGCATGGCCGAGCTGGATCTCCCCCATCGGCTGGGGCCAGCAATCTTTTGCCTACACGGGCAACCGATGGTGGCCGCTGCTCCTTCCCCTCGCGCTCGGGGCGGCGTGCACCGTCGCCGTCGTAGCAATCATGGCGCGCCGGGACGTCGGCGCGAGCGTGCTCGCCGGGCGATCCGGACGCGCCGACGCCAGGCCATGGCTGCGCGGGAGCTTCTCGCTCGCGCTGCGCCTGCAGCAGGGCGCGATCATCGGCTGGTGCGTAGGCGGCCTCGCGACGGGCGTTCTCACGGGCTCGCTCGGGTCCGCGATCCAGTCCTCGATCACCTCCAACCCCCAAATCACGGCCGTGCTTCGCGGCATGATCGAGGCACAGGGCACATCAATGACCCAGCTCCTCGTCGCGGCACTGTTCGAGGTAGCCGGAATACTTGCCGCCGTGTGCGGCGTCCAGGCCGTCCTCCGCCTGCGCCAGGAGGAGGTAGCCGGAACCGCCGAGCCCGTCGTGGCCGAGTCGGTGAGCCGAATGCGCTGGCTCGGGGGCTTCCTCGGCCTCGGCGCCGTCTCGGTCGTGTTCGTCATGGCGTTCACGGCCCTCGGAGCGTGGCTCTCCCTTGTCGCGTCCGGAGACACCTCAAGCGCCGTCGGCGATGTGTGGCAGACTGCCGTCGACCAGCTCCCAGCAGCACTCATCTATCTTGCACTTCCCGCCGTCGTTTTCGTCGTCTGGCCCCGTGCCACGATCCCTGCCGCGTGGGCGCTTCTGGGCGTCGGCGTCGTCCTCGGGATCTACGGCGGCATGCTTGGTCTTGACCAGAAACTCCGGGATCTCTCACCCTTTACCCACAGCCCCGTCACCACCAGTATCGGGACCGACTGGAGCGGCGGCTTCTGGATGCTGGGCATTGCCGCAGTCCTCACGGCATTCTCGCTCGTGGCTGTGCGCCGCCGGGAGGTAGGCACGGCGTGACAGATCCGGGGAGCAAACGCATGCCCGGCGCCGCCGAGACATCCGCGGCCGTGCTCACGGCCGCGGGCTTCCCCAAGATGCCGGCCCGTGCCCTCATGGCCCTTGTGGTCTCCGACGACGGCTCGCTGACCGCGGCCGAGCTCTCCGAGATACTGGGCGCGAGCGCCGCCGCCGTCTCCGGCGCCGTGCGGTACCTGCAGACCGTCGGCTTCGTGCATCGGGTCTCGCAACCCGGCAGCCGCCGCGACCGCTACGCCCTCCCCGACAACGCGTGGTACGTCGCTTCCCTCCGGCAGAACCCCGTGTACAAGCGCCTCGCAGACCTCGCCGACTCCACTGCTTCAAGCCTCCAGGAGGGGTCAGCGGCGAGGGCCAGGGTGAACGAGATGGGCGCCTTCTACCGGTTCCTCATGACCCGGCTGCCGGGACTCCTCGATGAGTGGGAACACACGCGAGCCGAAGCCTAGCCTCCTCTGACATTGCCTGAGCCTCAAGCCTGTGGCGGATACGGCTGAGGCGGATACGGCTGCGGCGGGTGCGGCGGATATGCCTGCACCAGTCGGTCGAAGCGCTGACCCCTGGGATTGGCCGGCAGGGGGCCAGCTGATCCTAGGACCCGAAGGGCCAGCCACGCCGGGTCGAAAGAGGCTGTCGGACGCGTAGTCTCGAAACGGCTACCGGCATAGGGTCCGCTCGTGGAACGACGTGGTCAGGGCCCGGGGTGCCGCCACACGGCCGGCCAACTTCACGGACAAGAGAAAGCGCGTCAGTAAAAATGGAATTCAGGTACCTTGGCAACTCCGGCTTCAAGATCTCGGAAATCACATTCGGCAACTGGCTGACCCACGGCTCCCAGGTCGAGAACGACACCGCCACCGCATGCGTCCGAGCAGCGCTCGACGCCGGAATCAGCACCTTCGACACGGCCGATGTCTATGCCAACACCGCGGCCGAGACCGTCCTCGGCAACGCCCTGAACGGCGAACGCCGGGAATCGCTGGAGATCCTCACGAAGGTATTCGGTCCCACCGGGCCCAAGGGCCACAATGATCTCGGGCTCTCCCGCAAGCACATCACGGAATCCATCAACGGCTCCCTCAGGCGCCTACAGACCGACTACGTGGACCTCTACCAGGCCCACCGCTACGATTTCGAGACCCCGCTGGAAGAAACCATGCAGGCCTTCGCGGACATCGTGCGGCAAGGCAAAGCCCTGTACATCGGCGTGAGCGAATGGACAGCGGAGCAGATCCGTAACGGCCACACACTGGCCAAAGATCTGGGATTCCAGCTGATATCCAACCAGCCGCAGTACTCGATGCTGTGGAGGGTCATCGAGTCCGAGGTGGTGCCGGCGTCGGAAGAACTCGGACTCTCCCAGATCGTGTGGTCCCCCATGGCCCAGGGCGTCCTGAGCGGCAAATACCAGCCCGGGAAACCTGCTCCCGAGGGCAGCCGCGCCACAGACACCAAGGGCGGAGCGCAGATGATCAAGCGTTGGATGTCCAACGAGGTCCTGACCGGCGTCCAGAAGCTCAAACCGATCGCGGAAGAAGCCGGACTGACCATGGCTCAGCTCAGCATCGCCTGGGTCCTGCAGAACCAGAACGTGGCCTCGGCCATCATCGGCGCGTCCCGGCCCGAGCAGGTCGCGGCCAACGTGGCCGCGTCCGGAGTGAAACTGGATCAGGAGATCATGGACAAAATCGACACCGCAATCGGCTCCCTCGCCGAACGCGACCCCGCCCGGACCAAAGATTCCTCACCCGCCACCCGGGAAGCATAAGCACCAAACTGCAGAGGACGGCCGGACGCCCACCTTTCGGCAGGGGACGTCCGGCCACCCTCGTTACACATCCTCGTCCAAACCGACCAATGGGTCTGCGCATCGGGCCTTGATTTCTGCCTCAGCTCAACGACTTCCTGGATCTTCTACTCGGGAATCACCAGATTGCGCCACTGCTCAGGCTTCAGCGACCCGAGAAGGACCGCCCACAAGTAGCGGATGGCACGGCCAGGCCTCGTCCTTGCGGTGATGCGGCCTGCTAGCCTCACTCCATGCGCAGAACATCGGCACGAGGCTCAGACACCGCCGGAGGAGAGCGCGTACTGATCCTGTCCGCAGGGGTAGGATCAGGGCACAACAGCGCGGCGGCGGCGGTGCACCAGGCGTGTGCCGCGCGCGCTGATATCGCCGAGGTGCAGGTGCTCGACGTGCTACAGGTAAGTAGCGTGCTCTACCGCGCACTGCTGGGGAAGGGATACTTCGTCCTGGTCGAGGGTTTACCCTGGCTGGTCGAGTGGGGTTACGACATCAGCAACCCGCCCTTCCGGCGCCGCGGCCCAATCGACCCGTGGACACGGCTGAACGCCGGTCCGGTCATCAGTGCGATCAAGAGGTTCCGACCGACGGCGATCGTGTGCACGCACTTCCTGCCCGCCCAGCTGTTGGCGTCACTGCTCCTCCGCGGCGTGGTTGACGCGAAGACCGCTGTCGTGACGACGGACTATGACTTTCAAGGCCTGTGGCTCTCGGGCGCGTTCCACATGATCTTTGTGGCCAGGGAGGAAGGGAGGGTGGAGCTGATGGCGCTCGGCCTTCCTCCCGACCGAGTCGCGGCCACGGGCATCCCGATCACCAAACCGCTCGATCCTGCGCCCGTGCGCGATTGCAATAAGCCACCGATGCTGCTGATCTCGGCGGGTGCGACCGGCGGGGACTATGCGTTCTCCGTGGTGCGGCAGACAATGCACATGCGCTCGGCATTCACGGCCACGGTGGTGTGCGGGAACAACGACGCGCTCCGGCGACGCATCGAGAAGCTGGTGGCGACCGCCGGCGACCGCTACCGCGTGCTCGGCTTCACGACGGAAATGCCGCAGCTGCTGGGCCGCGCGGACCTGTTTGTCGGCAAGCCGGGCGGCCTTTCAGCGTCGGAGTGCATGGCTGCCGGGCTGCCCATGGTACTTGTAAACCCCATCCCGGGGCAGGAGGTTCGCAACGGCGATTACCTGATGGAGCAGGGGGCGGCCGTCCGCTGCAACACCCCCGCAACGATCGGCTGGAAGATCGATGAGGTGCTGCGCGAGCCCGGCCGGCTGCAGCGGATGCAGGCGGCCGCGCGGAGAACCGGCCGCCCCGACGCCGCGGCGGACGTCCTGAGCGGCCTGCTGGGCGGGCCGTCACGTCCGCTGGTCGTGACCCGCGCGGCGCAAAGGACAGTTCTTGCCGCGAGCGAGCAGCGTTTCGTTGCGACCGATCTCACAGGACCCTCGTCGCTGGTCCGCCTGGTCGACCGGGCCGCGGGTAGCACCGTAGCGCTGCTGCAAGCCGAGGAGCTTTCCGACCTGAAGAAACGGTACGCGACTCCGAACAGTGGCCTGGTGCTGCGGCGCGGCCAAGCGCCCCTTTTGCTCGGCTGGGAGGAACGGCGGTTGCTTCGCGCCCTGCTGCGGGGCGACAACTCGCTGCCCGTCCGCGTCGTAGGGCCATCGGCACCCTTTCGCTTCCCTCCCGGGTGACCGACGGGACACGCCCCCCCCATATTGACCTCAGATCGGCTGGCGGTCCGAGACATCTTCCTCGTCAATCAGTCCCTCCGGGCGCCACAACCGTCCCGCGTCCGCCCAGCCGGCCGGGCTGTGTTGGCCTGCGAGCAGGCCCCAGTCCCCCGTCCGGGGCGACCAGCGCCGCGTGGACGGATCGCGCTGCAAGGTCGGCCCCGCATCCAGGGCAACCCGCACGGTCCTCTCCGCGCCGGGCTGCAGCGTCACCTTTTGGAAGCCCAGGAGCTGAGCGACCGGTCTGCGGATGGACACATCCGCAGCGTAGACCTGAACGACGGTCGAGCCGCCACGGTCGCCCGTATTGGTTACAAGCACATCCGCATAGCCGCCTGTGGCGTCGAACCTGTGGTCTAGAAGCCGATGCTCGATCGTCGTGTAGCCCAGGCCGAATCCGAACGGGAAAGCGGGCGCTTGTCCCTCGCCGTCGAGCCGACGTTGACCCCACTTGTCGTCATAGACGACGGACTTCGCCGCGGGGTCGAACGATGGCAGATGCGCGGCGTCCGTTGGCAGCACAAACGGCAGCCGCCCGCCGGGTTCCTCACTGCCGGTCAGCACGCTCGCGAGGGCGCGGCCGCCTTCCATACCGCCATACCAGGCCAGGAGGAGCGCCGGCACGCGGCCTCGCCACGTCTCCGTGAGGATCGCACTGCCGCTGATCAGCACGACGACGGTCCGGGGATTTGCGGCCACGACCGCCTGGATGAGGCGCTCATCGCCGGGGCACAGGTCGAGGGAGCTGCGGTCGCCACCTCGGACGAAGCGCGACGCCAGGTGCGCGAGGCCAATGAGCACCCGGCGGAGGGGGCCTGAGGCAAAGGTCCGACCGAGGACGCCCACGTCCACGCCGCCGGTAACGACGGACTCGCCTTCGTCGTGCTGGTCCAGGCCGACGACGACGATCGCCGTCTCCGAAGCGGCTGCCAATGCGGCCGCGGCGCGCTCGTTCCGACCGGAGCTGGTCGTGATCCGCACCCCGGGAAGCGCCTCACGGAGCCCCTGCAGCGGCGAGACCGTAGAGGGAGGCCGAACGCGTGACGAGCCATGATCGCCGAGGTTCGCTCGTGCCGCGAGTCGTCCGATCACCGCGAGATGTCCGGTGGTGGGAGCCAACGGCAGTAGCGGCGCCGCGCCGACGGTTTCGTTCTTCAGCAGTACGATCGACTCCGCTGCGACCCGGTGGGCAAGAGCCCGGTGGGCCGGGGAGGCGATGACGGCGCGGGTAGGGGCCACCATCTCCCGAGCCGCGGCATGCTGCACGCAAGTGCGCAGGATGCGGCGCGCGGACTGCAGCACTGTCGCCCAGGCCAGGTCACCGTTACGCAGCGCGGCCGGCAGCTCGCGGGCGCGCAGCAGTCGCAGCGGCATCTCCACGTCCATTCCTGCCTGCAGGCTGACGACCGCGTCATGGGTGCCGAACACCCAGTCGCTCGTCACGAACCCGGAGAAGCCCCACTCCTGTCTCAACACATCCGTGAGCAGGGCGCGATTGACGTCCATGTATTCGCCTCGCACCCGGTTGTAGGAACTCATTACGGAGTCCACGCCGGCTTCCACGACCGCCTTGAACTGGGGCAAGTACACCTCGTGCAGGGCGTGTTCATCGACCGACACGTCGACCTCGAAGCGCTCGTTCTCCATCGAGTTGAGCGCGAAGTGCTTTACGCACGCCATCGCGTTCACGCGCACGCCTCGGGTGATGGCGGTTCCCATCCGGGCAGTGAGCACCGGATCCTCCCCGTAGCACTCCTGAGCCCGGCCCCACGCGGGGTGGCGAAGCAGGTTTACGCAGACGGAGGCGGAGTAATTTGCTCCCCGAGCCCTGGTCTCTAGACCGATCGCAAGCCCGACCCGTTCCTCCAGCGACGGATCCCAGGTTGCGGCCCGCGCAATTGTCACAGGGAAGGCGGTGGAGGCGCCGATCACGACGCCGCGGCCACCGTCGCTGAAGCGGATGCCCGGTATGCCGAGCCGCGAGACCGCCCCGGCCACGAACGACACCCTATCGAGCAGTATCGGGATGAGCGGGAGCAGCAGTCTGGGAGAGTCGCCGTCGAGCAGGCCGAGGATCTCCCCGTCCGTCATCAGATCGATCAGTAGCTCCGCGGCCTCATCCGCGTCGAGCTCGCCCGCCCGGACTGCCCTGACCGCCTCGCCGTAGGCGCTGCTCTCCGCCGACATCGTGTCCGTCAAAGCCAGCCCTTACGTTCGCGCTGCCCGGCGTCCCGCAGTAATCTTCATGCCTAAAGTCTGCACCCTGTGAGTGCGCGTTAGTGGTCGAGGCCGGTACGTGCCTGTGCCGGTCGTGGAGTCGTCGGTGCGTCCGCCCCGGGCGCCGTACCTTGAAGACCAAGTTTCACGGCATTTGTGCCTGTTAGGTTCGGCTGAAGTTAGCTCGCGCCGAATACTGTCGTGACGCGGACAAAGGAAATCTCGAGCCTGCATCTCAGCCCACCCATGTTGATCAAGCCCGGTGTGCGCACCGGCAAATTCCGCCTTAGCGGCGATGACCTCATCCTCGGGTACTAGAAAGCAGGCGTGGTCCTGCTCAAGCCGACCCCGCCCGGCGGCGATAGATGCAAAAACTGGTGCCAAATGATGCAGCCGTTGAAAGTCATGTAGCCCTGGCCCGGCTCTGATATGAAGTAGCAAGAAATCAGAACTCCCACCCAACAAAAGGAAAGAGGCATCCGGCCGCACAGACAGCCACCACCAAAAACGGCCCTAATGGGCCTACAAAAACTGATTTGGGCACAGTCAGAGGGCCAATAGGCCCCTGAACTGCGGAAACAGTGTGCCCGAGGTGGGACTCGAACCGCATTCCAGGCCCTGAAAACACACGGAACTCCCGAAAACATAGGCAATACGAGCCAGACCGGCTGATGTATGACCCAATCGGAAGCCGAAAGTGTTGACACTGTCAACAGCGCCAGATTCGACGTCCGGCCGGATGGGAGCGCTCCGGAACCCAGGATATGCGAGTATTCCCACCCAAAAAACAGGTGCCGCCCACTCTCGCCCCAGGCGCTGGCCGGCACTTAAGCTCCGGATCGGGCCGCTTTCTCGGCCGGCCGTTATGAGGTGGGCCCAAATGACACGAGGACAGCTTTCGATCGCGCGGCCAACGAGGTACTGACTATGAACGGCTCTGTCCATCCACAGGAGGTCATGATGCGGGCGAGGATGACCAATGAAGTCGTTAACGCGGGCGGTGGTACTTGGGCTAGCTCTCTGACTGGTCAGCGGCAGCCTCAAGGTCCGGGCAAGCCGGCACCTCGCCCTCAGGAGTACCAGTGCCAGCCCCCGGAGGAACACTGTCCTCAGGTGCCAGTGGGAGTGGTCCGTGCCGCACAGTTCTCAGGTATCGCGCCTGCACCGACGCCACCTCATAAGGGACACTCCCATGGCAAATACGGGGCATAAGGGAAATTCGGCACGAAGAGGGCGCCACCCGGCTCTGGCAGCCTCGCTTGTAATGGCCGCCTTAGTGATTTATGCAAGCTTTGCTTCGGGAGGCAACGTTCAGGCCAGTACGTCCCCCTGCAACCCCACCGCTCCGGCTCCCACTAACGCTGACCCCGGCACAGTCGTTCTGGCCGATAACTTTGAAACCAATGATTTCAGTAGATGGACCACTGTCACCCAGTTGGGCGACGCCACCGCCACGGTGCAATCGGCAATTTCCAACTCCCCCGCCTGCGCTGCACAAATACATGTGACGGGGAATAGCGGCTCCGAGGCTAACGTGGTGAAAAATTTGCCGGCTTCGGCCAGCGAAGTTTGGGCCAGCGGCTGGTTTGACATCACGCGCGAAGGCAACGCTTCGAACAGTAACGTTCCCACCTTGCGCTTCTTCAACGGCAGCAACCGCCTGTTTGACGTATCGCGTCAAAACGGATCGGGCAGCCTGTTCGTGAGGTGGGCTACCGGCTCCAGCTTCACCCTCGTGGGCGTGGGTAGCGTAGCCGTCGGCCAAAAGTTTGCCCTGAAAATTCACCTGGTAGTCAATGGTGCGCAAAGCCAGGTCCAGGTATGGCAGGACGGCACGAAACTCTTTGACCGGTCGAACAGCACGACCGGGTTTATAGATCTCGGTTCAAATACTTCGATGAATGTCCTCCAGCTGGGAGCAGAGCATGTGACTCAGGATGGCGATATGATCGCCGATGACATTATCCTGAAGACCGTGGCTCCCGGTATACCGGCACCCCCGGTGTTCACCGCGGACACGCCCCCGACCACCGCTACTGCCGGTGCGGCCTACAGCTACACCTTCACTGCCACCGGCAGCCCGGCCCCGACCTTTGCAGTGTCTTCCGGCGCCCTGCCCGCCGGGCTGAGCCTGAACACCAGCACCGGGATCCTGTCCGGCACCCCCACCACGGCTGGCCCGGCAACGTTCACGCTCACCGCCACAAACGGGGTCAGCCCCGACGCGGTCACCCCACCTCTCACGATCACCGTGGCAGCAACGGCGACGGCGCCTTCGGCTCCCACAGGCGTGAGCGCGACGGCGGGCAACGCTTCCGCGTCCGTGTCCTGGACGGCGCCGGCCAACGGCGGTTCCCCGATCACCTCCTACGCCGTGACGCCTTCCACCGGGGGCACGGCTTTGGCTCCGGTGACGGTCTCCGGAAATCCGCCCGCGACGACGGCGACCGTCACCGGACTGAGCAACGGCACCGCGTACACGTTCACCGTGACGGCCACCAACGCCGTCGGGACGTCTGCGCCGTCCGCCGCGTCGGCCCCGGTCACTCCCACGGCGCCCGTTCCCGGCGTCACCAACGGCGGGTTCGAATCCGGGCTCAGCTCCTGGACCACCGGCGGCGTCAAGGCACCCGTGGCCTCCACCACCGCGCACACCGGCACCGGCTCCGCGCTCCTGGGCCTGGTATCCGGGGCCGAGCCCCTCGGGGACAGCAGCCTGGCCCAGACCATCACCATGCCCGCCGCCGGGACCTCCACCCTGTCCTTCTGGTACCAGCCGCACACCGCCGACGAGACCTGCACCGGCACCGCCTGCCGCTACGACTGGATGGAAGCACAAGTCCGCACCACCAGCGGCACGGTCCTGGCGAGCCTGTTCAAGCTCTGCAACAACAACGGGACCTGGACCCAGCTCAGCGCCAACCTCTCCGCCTACAACGGGCAGGCCATCGTGCTCTGGTTCAACCTCCACCTCGACGGTTCCAGCCCGGCGGACAACACCTGGATGTACCTCGACGACGTCACCCTGACCAACAGCCAGACAACCCCCACGGCACCCGCCGCCCCGACCGGGGTCACCGCGACCGCGGGCAACGCCTCCGCCACCGTGTCCTGGACGGCCCCGGCCAACGGCGGCTCCCCGATCACCTCCTACGCCATCACCCCGCACGCCGGTGCCACGACCCTGGCCCCGGTCACCGTCACCGGTAACCCGCCCGCGACGACCGCGAACATCACGGGGCTGAGCAACGGCACCGCGTACACCTTCACCGTCACCGCCACCAACGCCATCGGCACCTCACCGGCCTCCGCGGCCTCGGCACCGGTCACCCCCACGGCGGCCGCGACGGCGCCCGCCGCTCCCACCGGGGTCACCGCGACGGCGGGCAACGCCTCCGCCACCGTGTCCTGGACCGCCCCGGCCAACGGCGGCTCCGCGATCACCTCCTACGCCATCACCCCGCACGCCGGCGCCACGACCCTGGCCCCGGTCACCGTCACCGGTAACCCGCCCGCCACGACCGCGAACATCACCGGACTCAGCAACGGCACCGCCTACACCTTCACCGTCACCGCCACCAACGCCATCGGCACCTCACCGGCCTCCACGGCCTCGGCGCCGGTCACCCCCACGGGAACCACCACCTCGACCATCACCAACGGCGGCTTCGAATCCGGGCTCAGCTCCTGGATCACCGGCGGCGTCAAGGCACCCGTGGCCTCCACCATCGCCCACACCGGCACCGGCTCCGCGCTCCTGGGCCTGGCCTCAGGGGCCGAACCCCTCGGCGACAGCAGCCTGTCCCAGACCATCACCGTCCCCGCCACCGGGACATCGACGCTGTCCTTCTGGTACCAGCCCCACAGCCAGGAAGACCCCTGCACCGGAAATGCCTGCCCGTACGACTGGATGGAAGCACAAGTCCGCACCACCACCGGCACCACCCTGGGAAGCCTGTTCAAACTCTGCAACAACAACGGCACCTGGACCCAGCTCACCGCCGACCTCACCGCCTACAAAGGCCAGACCATCACCCTCTGGTTCAACGTCCACCTCGACGGCTCCACCCCCGCCGACGACACCTGGATGTACCTCGACGACATCACCCTCACCAACAGCTAAATTGCTGGATCTGAACCGTCCGCCGCGACAGAGGGCTCATGACCTCCACAATCACCGGAGCCTAGGGGGGAAGGTCGCCGCCCGTTATCGGCGGAGAACCTCGATCTCGGGGTGGTGCTCCATAACCCACTTGGCCATCCGACGCATCCGTCCTGAGATGAACTCCAGCGTGGCCTCCCGGTACGTGACGTACTCCTCGGTTGTGACCGGTGTCCCGGGACGCTCGAAGTTGTCGAACGGCAGGTAGAACCGAACCTCGTCATAGTCGGGCGTCACGAGGTCCTGCGCGTGGAAGAAGTCCACGAACTCCTCGAACCGCTCGAAGAGCGCGAAGAAGTCCGCGTAGGCGTTGAGGACGCTGGGAGGGGGCTCTCTGGTTCTCCTGTGTAGTGACGCCGGATGCACTCAAGGGTGAGGTCCATGCGGTCACCGATCAGCCGACATGAGGGACCGAACCCTCGTGCAGTGTCCATAGTAGGTCGGTCCTTCGACCTGCCGGGCCAAATCATCGAACTACCGATGGTGTACGGCGGGTCAAGGTAGCGGGACCGCTGGTCCTCGTTCAGCGTCGCTGCCGTACCAATGACTCGCCCCGGAGGCGTCTATCAAGACGAGGTAGTCATCCCGACGGGCCGACGGTGCGATCGGGGCAAAAGGGGCGCCGGAGCGCCGGAGCGCAGCTTCTTGGGCCTCAGCAGCTTACGGTCCAACAGGAGCCTCGAACTGTCCCTGTCCGCGTCGGGTCCGGTCTTCCGAGGCTTGTCGGATTTGTAGTCGAATGAAATATCGAAGACCGGCATGTTGGAAGTGTAAGCGCACAAACCGCTTGAACAAGGCGCCTGGGTTGCCGATGTTGTCCACAGCTAGGTGGCTCGATCAACCATAGGTCATCCCTCGCCCCTCAGGCGGCGGAGGGCGTCCACCCGGTTGTTGCTGCCGAGCTTGGTGTAAGCGTGTTCGAGGTGTTTCGCAACGGTCCTGGGACTGCAGCCGAGCAGGCGTCCGATCGCGATCCCCTTGAGGCCCTGACCGAGCAAGCGCATGACCTCCTGCTCGCGTACGGTGAGCGAATAGACTTCCCCGCCGATTATTTCCGATGCACGGTACGCATTGCCTGCGTATGCAGTATCGAGCAACTGCAGCATTGGCTGGATATGCCGGGCGAGGCCGACCTCGTTGTCGCTGAAGTCATGGTTCCAGCGATTCATACTCCAGCAGTGGAAGAAGTCGACACGGCTCCCGACCGTGAGAAGCGAGGAAATCGGGGCTCCACTGTTCGTGCGTCGGCTCCCTCTGCTCGCCCGAGAAGTTGTCCGAGGCAAGCATGTCGACCTTAGTGAACGCGTAGTGATCCTTCGGGTTCTCGCGGTTAATATCACATTTCTCGAGGTCCTTGTAATGGCCCGGATTTGTATGGGCGCTGGCAAGTGCAGCCACAGATCCGCGCATCGCGGGTCGCTTGTCAGTACGCAAAAGGAGCCGATGGGCGTCGACGCGGGGTCTCTTCGATGACGCATGGCCGCCATCATCGTAATGATGTCCGTTCCGTTCCCACCGCGGCGTTCCTCGACAAGGGCACGCAGGCGCAGCTGGGCCCTGACGTATCGATCCCAGACCTCGGTAGGGCGTGGCTCGTCCATCGGCTCGCGCCCCATGGAACGAGATCGCATCCCTCGTAGATGAATCGTGAAACTCGAACAGGACGAACGTCTGCGCCGGCTCACCGCCCGGCACCTAATGTTCGACAAGGACGCCGCATCCGAACGCGAGTAAGGGGCCGGAAATCGGACCGCCGGCTTCATAGGTCGGCATTACTCACTGCCTAGGACACAAAGCGCCCACCGAATCTCATCGACAGTGCTCACATAGCGTGCCTGATGCCTCGTCGGATAGAGCATCCCAGTCTTTGCCTGCGTCGCCAGAGGTCGAAAAAGTAACGCAAACGTTGTGTCCTTTACGTAGACCGTGGACCCGGTCCATGAAACATGGCACGCCGGGGTGGGAGGGCGGCAAAATCGTTTATGTGCGTCCACAGCTGCACCTCCTCAAATGGGGGTGTCTGATGGACACTGCCACCGGCCGCGGCAGCTGCGTAGCGTGGTGGATGTGGACAGAAGAGACGAAATCCGTGAGTTCCTGATCTCGCGTCGAGCGAAGGTTAGCCCTGAACAGGCCGGCCTCCCCACATACAGGGAACTGCGCCGGGTGCCGGGGCTGCGCCGTGAGGAAGTGGCGCATCTCGCGGGGGTGAGCACGGATTACTACACCCGACTGGAACGCGGCAGTATCCGCGGCGTCTCTGACGCTGTGCTCGAGGCCGTGTCATCGGCCCTTCAGTTGGACGAGGCTGAGCGGGCGCACCTGATGGATCTGGCAAGGACAGCCAACGCGCCGTCGCCGCGGGCGGCACGCCGGCCACCGCAGCAGAGAGTCCGTCCCGGAGTCCTGCGTCTGCTGGACGGGATGACCGCAGCGGTCGCCATCGTCCAGAACGGCCGTTCGGACGTGCTGGCCGCAAACCTGCTGGGCCGGGCGCTGTACGGGCCGGTGTTCAGCTCCGCCGCACAGTTCAACTCAGCTGCACAACTCCACCCCGCCGAAAAGTCGGGACCGGGGACCCCCGCCCGGCTGCCGAACCAGGCCCGCTATCTGTTCCTCGATCCGGGCGCGGGTGACTTCTACCCCGACTGGCGCGCTATCGCGGCGACCACGGTCGCGATGCTGCGCCTGGAAGCGGGGCGGAACCCCGATGACCGGGCGTTGAACGAGCTGGTCGGGGAGCTGACGACGCGCAGCGCGCTGTTCGCGGCCCTGTGGGCCGGGCACGACGTGCGGATCCACACCACGGGCACGAAACGTTTCCATCACCCGCTCGCCGGGGGCTTGTCCCTGCAGTTCGAGACGCTGGACCTTCCCGGCGACGAGGGGCAGACCCTGTTCACCTTCACCGCGGAGCCCGGCTCCGCGTCCGAGAACACGCTGGCGTTCCTCGCCAGCTGGGCGGGAACGCCTCCCGAAACAACCACCGCCGGCCCGGCCGGTGGAACCACCACCCCCGGCTCGCGCTCCCCCGCGCAGCCGGGAACACATATCCAAGGAAAGACAGAACCATGACTGAACAGAAAACCAGCCCGGAACAGACCAGCACAGAACAGCAGGAAGACATGACCGGGAAAAAAGTCTGGTTCATCACCGGAGCGGGCCGTGGCATGGGCACCGACATCGCGCAGGCGGCCCTGGCCGCTGGCCACGCGGTCGTTGCCACCGGCCGCGACCCGGAAAAAGTCACCCAGGCCATCGGCGAGAACAAGGACCTGCTGGCCGTGAAACTCGACGTCACCGACCCCTCGGATGCGGAAGCGGCCGTGCGGGCCGCCGTCGCCCGCTTCGGCCGGATCGACGTGCTCGTGAACAACGCCGGCAACTTCTACGCCGGGTTCTTCGAGGAAATCACCCCCGAGGACTTCCGGGCACAGATCGAAACCACGATGTTCGGGCCCATGAACGTCACCCGGGCGGCACTGCCGGTCCTGCGCACCCAGCGCTCGGGCCTGGTCGTCACGATCTCCTCGACCGCCGGCATCGCCGGAGGGGAGTTCCTGAGCGCCTACGCGGCGTCCAAGTTCGGCGTCGAGGGCTGGGCCGAGTCCCTGGCACCCGAAATCGCACCCTTCGGGATCCGCACCATGCTTGTCGAGCCGGGGTTCTTCCGCACGGAGCTGCTCACCCCCGAATCCACGAGCTACGCCGAATCCACCATCGAGGACTACGCCGAACGCACCGAACAGACGGTCACGGCGTGGAAGGGCATGAACGGCCTGCAGGGCGGGGACCCGGCGAAGCTCGCGCACGCCCTGATCCGCCTGGCCGAACTGGAGCAGCCACCGCTGCGCTTCGCCGCCGGGGCGGACGCCGTGGAAACCTTCGAACAGCGCGCCACGGCGCTCCAGGACCAGGCCGACGCCCACCGCGAACTCTCCAGCAACCTCGCCCACAACGACGCCTAACACCAACCACCCGCCGGCCTCGCTCCCCTTTACCTTCCGGGGGCGCGGGACCGGCCGGCCGGGACCAGCCCTGCCCAAATCACTGCCACCACAGATCCGCTGAGATCCAATCGCTACCGGATGCCCAAAACCGGCCCCACTATTTGGAGGAAAACACCCCATGACAGCAAAACTGACCGGAACCTCCGCCCTGATCACCGGGGCCAGCAGCGGCATCGGCGCCGCGACCGCACGGGAACTCGCCGCACGCGGCGCGTCCGTCGCGCTCGTGGCCCGACGACGGGACCGCCTCGAAACCCTCGCCGCCGACATCGAGAACGACGGCGGCACCGCGCTCGCCATCGAAGCCGACATCACCGACCGCGCCCAGGCCCAAGCCGCCGTCGAGAAGACCATCGAACGGTTCGGACAACTGGACATCCTGGTCAACAACGCCGGCCTCATGCTCCTGGGCCCGGTCCTCGGCGCAGACCCCGAAGACTGGACCCGCATGATCTCCGTCAACCTCCAGGGCCTGCTTCACACCACCCACGCCGCCCTGCCGCACCTGCTCAAAGCAGCCGAAGACAGCCCCCGCCAGGTCGCCGACATCGTGAACATCAGCTCAATCGCCGGCCGCGTGGCCTGGGGCGGCTACGGCGTCTACAACCTGACCAAGTTCGGCGTCAACGGCTTCACCGAATCCCTCCGCCAGGAAGTCACCCGGCGCCACGTCCGCGTCGGTGTCCTGGAACCGGGCGGCGTCGACACCGAACTGGCATCGCACAACACCCCCGAGATCCAGAGCGGAATGACAACCCCCTTCTACGAACAGACCGAAGTCCTCGCCCCTGCGGACATCGCCGACGGCGTCGCCTACATGGTCACCCGGCCCCGCCACACCTCAATCGCCGAACTCTGGATCATGCCCACCGACCAAGCCTGACCCCCGCAATGGATTGGATCCACCCATGGTGACGACCACAGCCACCCCGCCTACGGGCACCCGTTCGTCCCTGCTGCCCCTCGTCGTGCTCAGCCTGTGTGGCTTCACCAGCGTCACCACCGAACTGTTGCCTTCCGGGCTGCTGACCCGTATCGCCTCTGACCTTGGCACGGGGATCGCCGGGGCCGGGTCCCTGACCTCGGTGTACGCGGCCGCGATCGTTGTTGCCGTCCTGCCCCTGACCCGGTTCACGATCCGGGTCCCGCTGCCCGGAGTCGGACTGATTATCGGCTGCTGGGCTTTCATGCTGCTGGCCCACACGAGGCCCCCGATACCGTCACAAGCCTCTCGGTCGTCGCGATCCAGCTCGGCATCGCCCTGGGCGCAGCCCTGGGCGGACTCACCGTCGAGGCCCTAGGCGTGGCCTGGATCCCGGTCACCGGAGCGATCTTCGCCGCCGTGTCCGTGGCCCTGCGCATAGGACACCGCCAACATCTACAGCTTCGGCGGTTCCGGGAAAATCGTCGGCCGCGCAATCAAGGAACTCACCCGCCGTGACGACATCGTCCTGGCCACCAAATAGCTGCCACGACTCCACCGTGTAGACAGGCCTTCGCGGAAGGCCGATCCACAGCAGCTTCTCAGCTATCCCTCGTGACCGGCTAGCGATTGGGACTTAATACATCGAAAACTAGAAGAAGTCAAGTTTTGTCAACAGTCAGGGGCCAAATAGGCCTCTGACCTGCGGAAACACTGTGCCCGAGGTGGGACTCGAACTGCATTCCGGGCCTTGGATACTGGTGGGGAGTCCGGAAAACATAGAGAATCCCGGCCAGTCCGGCCGATGTACGGCACGATCCGAGGCTCGAAGTGTTGACACTGTCAACACACCCTCGGTTCCCACTTTTGAGTTCGCTCACGGGCACGGCCATGTTGTTCGAATGTACGGAACAGCTTGCCTGGTCAGGCGAGTAGTCTCTCGCTCGTGAAGGGAAACCATGAAAAACTCTAAGTGTGAAATTGGGACCTGATCGTATGGCCCAGCATATTCAAGGATGGCTGCAGGCGCTGGCCCATATCGGTGCGGCAGTCAATCGTGGCGTTTCGCTGAGCGAACTGTTGGACCTGATCGCCGCGACGGCCTGCAAATTGATGTCGTACGACTTCTGCGCGATCTTCATCCCGGACGCGGCATCGCAAGTCCTGGTGATCGAAGGCTCCTACGGTCTCTCGCCCGACTACATCCGAGACATAAACGCAGCGCATCCGGTCCGACTTCACGGCCTCCACACCCCCACGCCGGCGGGTCAGGCGTTCGCGATGGGCGTTCCCGTGCAGATCGAGGACTTCGGAAGTAATCCGACGATGCTCACTTGGAGAGCCGCTGCAAGGGACCAAGGATATAATTCCATGATCTCCGTGCCTTTGAACACCGCCGATGAGACACTCGGGACCCTCAACTGCTACACCCGATCAACCCACCACTTCACTAAAGAAGAAGAATCGCGCCTTTTGATGTTGGCGGACCAAGCGGCAATAGCCATCACCACCAGTCGTCTGCGCTCCGAACAGGCGAAGAAGATCACGGTCCTCAACGAGCTGAATGAGTCGCTCGAGGAGCAGTACGAACTGCAAAGACAAGCCGAAGCGATCCACGAGCGCTTGACGGCCTTAACGCTCGAAGGTGGCGGAGTTCGAGCACTTGGCGGAGCCCTGGCAGAGATCCTGGATCGTCCCGTCGCTGTCTGCGAGACCAACGGAACCATCCTCTACAACACCGAACGCGACGGCGTTTCGCTCCCGGCCACCCTCCTCGCGAATGCCGCCGGCGTCCCCCTCCCTGATGCCGCGTCCGCAGGCAATGCCGGATTGCTGTCTGAAGTTCATCTTCCGGATCCGACAGGGACGGGGACTGTTGTTCGGGTTCCGGTGATCATCAAGGAGAAGATCGTCGCGTGGATCTGGACGAGCGGGAAGCTCTCCGAACTGCGACCGCTGGATCGCCAGGCGATCGAACGCGCGGCGGCGCCCCTTGCCCTGGAACTCCTCCGGACCCGGACAGCGACCCAGGCAGAGTGGAGGGACACCGGCGAGATTCTCTCCGAACTCCTGTCAGGCAAACGGCGCGGCTCCACAACGTTCTTGAGCCAAGCCGCACGGCTCGGCCACGATCTGTCACTCCCCCACGCAGTCATCGCAGTCCGATTCGAATCCCGTATCGAAAGCGCTCAACCATACCGGCTTGCCGCCACGTTCGAACGGATGGCACGACAAGTCTCACCAAAGCCGCTGTTCGGATCCCACGGGGAGCACATCGTTGCTCTCTGGCCGCTAGGACCAACGACGCCGATCAACGAAGTGCGAGGCATCGGCGACCAGGTCAGGCAGATTCCTTCAGAACGCAATCAAGGCACGGATCGCACGCACGCTGCCATCACGGGACCGGTCACAAGCATCGCTGACTATCCGGCAGCGTTTGCAACGGCCCGCGGAGCCATCGAGCTGGCAGCCCTGCGCGAGGGGCCCCCCGGAACCCTGGTGTTGAGCGATCTAGGACTGACCGGACTTCTGCTTCAGCTCCCGGATTTATCCGCGCTGAGCCACTATGTCGACGACGTGCTTGGCCCGTTACGTGCCAACGACTTAGCCCAAGATCCGTCGCTCCTGCCGACCTTGTCCGCCCTCATTCACAACGATCTCAATGTTCGTATGACGGCCGAGCAGCTGCATATCAAAGAAGACTTCGTCACCGAAGCCCGCCGACGGATCGAGGATCTGCTCGCAGTTGACCTTTCACGTGCTTCCGATCTCACGCGCATCTCAACGGCCATCGAAGTCGACGACGTCATCCAAGCCAGGCAGCGCACCATCGACGTCTGATCCCCGAGCGCCGGCGCATTCCCCAAATGCGCCCGTGGACGACGCGCGCGTCACACCCGACGCCTCGGGTACCCGCGTGACGGTAAATGGATTGCATAGAGGGGGTGCTGGTTCCACCGAGGCCCCGAGCTGGCAGATCTATTGGAGGCTGACCGGTCGCGCCTCGGCGAGCAACTGATGCGTCGGACTCCCCCGCGCGAAAGTTGCCGCTTTGCGGCTGCCGTTTTACCCATACTGCTGGGCGCACGGTGCCGGAGAGGCAAGCTGACATGAGACACGGACCGCCGATCGGTTATGGGCGGAATGTTCCAACGAACCCTTTCCTGCCATTCATGCGTATGATACTAATTGTTTATATGCGAGATGAAACATGACTTTCCGCACCCAACCGAAGGGCTGGATCTGAATGACCGGGACCGACCCTATCCCGGCCGGCTGAATGCTCGCGCACCGGTGGAGGGTCACTGACGAAAGGGATCCCATGGTACTCAATACACCTCCACCGGCAGGCCGGAAGGCTGGATTTTCCAGTCAGCTAGAACCGCAGCACCGACACAGCCTGCCGCTTAGCCGGACTCAGCCTCTCTTGGTGAAGCAGTGGAAGTACCTGTGGCGCAAGGAATTCGTCGAGCTACGCAACGGTCTCAACGTATCGACCACCGGATGGGTTGACGACATTACCGCAGATGGCTTGACTATTTGGATTTATCTGAGCGGGGGAATGGGTCGGGTGATGATTCATCAATGCGACGGGATCGACGTCTGGCGCGTCGACTCCCGGATCTGCCAGAACCGCAGCGATCCCGCAGCGGAAAAAGCCAACCCAGCCTAGGCGCCAAAGGCCTCTATGGGCATCGCCCATCCACAAGCCGCGGCGGGGCTGCAAAAGACGATCACCCGGATCGTCGACTATCGCAACAACTGCCGCCCCGCCACTCACTACACGTTGCCATCCGCAGCCAGGGATGACCCGAGGAGTACGTCTCAGTCCAAAGTCCTGGGAACTGAATCGGTTCGTGCCGCTCTATAGTTCGCACCCAAACCAGCAGGAGATGCCAGTGCCTATTTCGCAATCTACAAGTACCGACTGTCACGGAGAGCCCCAGCGGGATCCGACGGCAGAAGACGTAGCGTCGCCGTCGCAACAATCTCTGGACGATGAACTCACCGCAGCACCCTGGATTGGACTCCATTACAGGAGCGAAACCCGCTAAGTACCCCAGCGGTCAGCATCGCCCCTCTGGTCACAGGCGCCCGTGATGCCTACCCCCAACGGCGGCGTTTTAGGAACCCGTGTGGATTTGTTGTGGCAGCAGCCAGTTGGTGAAGATGCAACCAAACCCCAGATCTCTCATCGAGTTGGTCCAATTCGGCAGTTCTATTCGTGGCGAAGGTTACCGTCCCCGCTCAGGGATCCAGTCTTTCTCCTCGTACGCGCGTCGATTTTGTCGCCCGATACGACCGGGAGGAGCTGATCCGACCCGCATCCCAGTTGGCTCACAGAGCCCGGTGTGCTGCTCGTGGCTTCGTTGTCCGATGCCTACCCGCGATTTCGGCTACCCGTGACCCGCTTCCAGGTTAGACCAGGGACCGCTTATTAAGCGCCAGAACGAGTGATTCTTGGCCCGAGCGGTGTGGTGTTTATCGCGTCACCTTGCCCGTAAGGGTCGCGACGGGCCGGAGGAAAAGCGGGCGTGCCATGAACCAGGATGCGCTGATCAAAGCCAGCGAACCGGCGAATATCCAGAAGCCGAGCCAGCCGGCGTCGTCCCGTGCAGCGTACATGTGGTTCAGGTTTCGGAGTGCCCCCGTGGTGAATACCAGAACCACGTGGATGACGATGAACAGCACGAAGAACAGCATCGTCGGGTAATGCAGGGCACGGGCCATCTCGATCGGGTACGCCCTGTTCAGCCGGGCGGTGTGCTGGGGCCATGCGTTGGACATCCGCAGCCCGGTGGCGATCGCCAACGGCGCTGCGATGAACACGACCGCGAAATATGAAAGCAACTGCAGCGCGTTGTAGTTGGTCCAGCCATTCTCGAGCGGCCAGTCCAGGGACGCATACTGCAACGCCGCCGACAGGGCGTTCGGGAAGACGTCCCAGCCTGTCGGCACAATCCGCAGCCATTGGCCCGTGGCGAAGAGCGTGATGAAGAAAACAATCCCGTTGAGAACCCACAATGCGTCCAAGCTCAGGTGGAACCAGAGGTCCAGGCTGATCTTTTTCGGCGGGTTCTTCGTTTTGATCAGGGCCTTGTTGTTCCGGGTCCAGTTCGCCTTGGGCCTGGCGGTGGTGCGCACCAGCCAGCCGGAACGGACGATCAGCAGGATCAGGAATGCGTTGAGGAAGTGCTGCCACCCCAGCCAGGCCGGCAAGCCGAGCGGGGTCGACGCGGGCAGTTCGGCCTGCCCCGGATACGTCGTCAGGAAATCCTGCACAGGTCCGAGGGTGCGCAGCCACCTGGCCAGCAGCACAACCAGCGCTAAAACTACGACGGCGGCCGCACCCGCCAGCACCGCCCGCACCCACCCGGGCCGGGCCGACTTCCTTGGCTTCCCGGACTTAGGCGTCGACGGCGCGGACGTCGGGGGCATGTTTGTTGGCGAGGACATTTCGGTCGTTTCCTTGCTTGAGCGGTCAGCGGCTGGCGGAGAGCTGGCGGGCCTCAACGGCCGCGATCAACTGGGGAACCACGGTGAACACGTCGCCGACAATGCCGAAGTCGGCGACGTCGAAGATCGGGGCATCCTCGTCCTTGTTGATCGCGACGATGGTTTTGGATGTTTGCATCCCGGCCCGGTGCTGGATCGCCCCGGAAATACCCAGCGCGACATACAGTTGCGGGGATACCGCGACGCCCGTCTGCCCCACTTGGTGCGACTGCGGTACGTAGCCGGCATCGACCGCGGCGCGGGAAGCGCCCACTGCCGCGCCCAGCGCATCTGCAAGCTGCTCGACAAGGACGAAGTTCTCCTTCGAACCAAGGCCGCGCCCACCGGAAACCACTACCGCTGCCCCACGCAGGGCCGGGCGTCCGGAATCCACGGTCGTCGCAGTTGAGGACTCGATTGTCGCGAAACGACCGGGACCATTCTCCGCCGCCATGCTGACGGCGTCAGCATTCACTGCCGCTGCTCGGTCGTCGATAGCCCCCAGGCGCAGTGTGATGATCGGCAGTCCCCCGTCGACTGCCGACTCGGTGGTGTACGCGCCGCCGAACACCGAATGCGTGGCAATGACGCGATCCCCTTCGGCGCGCACGCCGACTGCATCGATCAGCAGCCCTGCGCCCGTTCGCACTGCCAGGCGCGCGGCGACCTCACGGCTTTCGACCGTGTTGGCCACCAGTACCGCTGCAGGTGAAAGCAGGCGTACGGCATCCGACAACGCGTCCAGGTCCGGGGCAGCCAGCAACTGGCCGGCCCGGTCGGATTCATAGATACGCACGCTGGCCGCGCCTAGGGCACCGAGTTCGGCGGCCAGATCGCCGCCCGCCCCGTGCATGACGGCGGCAACCGCCACCGGGGTGCCCAGCAACGAGGCCGCACCGAGCAAGGAGGCCGCGGTGGATTTGGCCCCGCCCGTGTTCGTGGTTTCGATCAAAACAATGACATTGGCCATCGGAAATGTCCCTTCGGGTTCTTGTAGAGGTTCAGATGAGCCGGCCGGCAACAAGGAAATCGGCTAGTTCGGCGGCGGCATTGCCCTCGTCGACGACTTTCCGGCCCATGGCCCGGGGCGGGCGCCCATTCGCGGACACCATGACGCTGCGAGTGGGGCTGAAGCTTCCTACGCCGAGATCCGATCGCCCGAGGGTCTGCAGTGATTTCTTCTTCGCCTTCAGGATTTCCTTGAAATTCGGGAACCTAGCCTCGGCCGCACGCTCTGTCACCGAAATCACCGCCGGCAAGTCTGCGCTCACCGAGAGTGTGCCGCCTTCGACCCCGACCATGCCGCTCACGGAACTCGACGTGATCGTCGCCGTGCCCAAGGAGGGCAGCAGGGGCAAGCCCAGCCGCTCGGCAACCATCGCCGGCACGACCCCGCCGCGCCCGTCGGTGGACTCATTGCCGGCCACCACCAGGTCATATCCGGTCCAGGACAACGCCGCTGCCAAAGCCGCGGAAGTCGCGGACGCGTCAGCCCCGGCCAACCCGTCATCTGCGACATGAATCGCCGAGTCCGCGCCCATCGACAACAGTTTGCGCAGCGACTTCGTGCTCTGCGCCGGGCCGACGCAGAGCACGACGACCTCGGCACCCTTGTTCTCATCTTTGAACCGCAGGGCCACCTCCAGGGCACGCTCGTTGATCTCGTCCGGTATCCGGTCCGAAGCCACCCGGTCCAGCAGGCCCGTCTGAAGGTCCAATATCCGCTCATCTTCCGTATCCGGAACTTCCTTCGCCAAAACAACGATCTTCATGTTGTTCTCCTCGGTCCTTCTCTCATTGCAAATGTGGTGGATGTGCGGATGGCACCGGCACGCAAAAGTAGTCCATGTACGTGAGCATCTCAACGAGGCTGAGCTCAGTCATGGTTGGTCGCCTTCCGCGAAGAAGTCCAGGAGGGAGTCGGTGAATTGTTTGGGCTGTTCGCGGGGGATGTAATGGCCGGTCTCGAACCATTCGACCCGCACGTCGGGCATGACCTGCTGAAGACGGTCGATGATGGGCTGGTCCAGGACGTTGCTGGTGCGCCCGATCATGTACAGGGTCGGCATGGCCGCCTTCGCCGACATCTCCCACAGGTACTCGACGTCGGGCAGGCTCACCGAGCCGGTGATCCACTGCAGGTCCGGGTCGGCCTTGGGCACCAGCTTGCCTGCCCAGTTCCGGCGCACCTGGTACTGCACGTGCAGGTCGATGAACTCCTCGACCCACTCCGGGTGCTGCGCCACGTAGAACTCGCGCACCTCGTGCTCGTCACGGAAGCCGCGCAGGTTCGTGTTGCGCGCGATGAAGTCCCGCATGAACCGCGCACCCTCGACGCTGGTCGCCGGCCCCGCGTCCGAGAGCGCCATCCGCCGCACCTGCCCGGGGTTCTCCCCCGCGATCGCGATCGAGACGCGCACCCCGTTGGAGTGCCCGACAAGGTAGTAGGGTCCGATGCCCATCTGCCCGAGCAGGCCGGTGACATCGCCGGCGAACGCCCGCACCGCGTAGCCCTGCGGGGACCAGCTGCTCTCCCCGTGACCGCGCAGGTCCGGGGCAATGACGTGGTACTTCTCGGCAAGACGGCGCGCGATCGGATCCCAGGTGTGGGCGGTCACGTTCAAACCGTGCACCATCACCAGCGGCTGGTTGCCGCGCTTGCCCCATTCCAGGTAGTGGATGTCCAGGCCGTTGACCCTGGCCCGGCCTTCTTGATACTCGTGCGCAGTCACAGTGCTCCTCTTTGAGTTGGTCCGGGCTCAACACGCCCGGCAGACCAGCAATTCCATCCTAACTATATGTATGAATCGGATATTTGTCACCCCTTCACGCCACACCCCGCCAACACCCCGAAGCTCATGTCGAACACGCATAAGCCTTGAACCAGCCCGTAAATCAAACGGTGTTTCCAGCCTGACGCGGCACAACGGGGGTTCGGGGAAAGAAGTTTTTGGATATGGCGCATGGAACCCTTGGAACCACTAAAGCGAGTAAGCCACCCCTGATGCGTCTGCCAGGTGCCGTGTGGCCAGGTGATTGAAATCGTCCTCGCAATTGTTGCGCTCGTTTGCGCAGGCGCCGTTAGAACCGCACGTTGGGGTTCGCCGAGGAAGTGCGTCGACCCGGGGCACTCGCCGTCCTCGGCCGAGCAGCGCTTCTGTCTTAGGCTTCGCTGCCGGGCCGGCACCTAAGGCATCGGATCAAGGGCATGCATGCTGATGGTGAAGCCGTGCGCCACCGAAAGGGGCGGCCCTGGAGGATCTCGCGAAACTCTTTGAGAAATTACAGGCGGTCGCTCGGTCATGGAACCATGAGTGGGAGGAATTCAGCCCGTTCCTGGACTTTGACTCGGAAAGCCCGCCGCGGTCTGCTGCACCATCTAAATTGAGTTGTTGAACGCCCACCATCGCGCGCGCCAGAGGCCACGGCCTCCCGACGCCGTGACCATCGCGGGCCGCTAGCCGGACACGGAAAACTTACTGAACAAAACCGCCGGCAGCACGCAAATGAAACTGATCCGGGGGAATAACACCTAGGCCCAGGTGATCCGCGACGCGACAAAGCCCGGGGAGGCGGCCTTTATCTGCTCGAAGTGGGTGCGGAAGTGTTCGCGTGCGAGTCGTTCAGCGAGGTCGGCATCTCCGGCTATGACCGCCTCGCCGATGGCGGCGTGTTCATGGCGAATCGTACTGTCGGTCGTCTTCTCGGCGAGGCCGATATTGACCAGTCGTGACGTGTACATCTCCTTCAGCGCCGTGGCGAGTAGATTCAGCACAGTGTTTCCGGTGCTCAGCGCAAGCGTGTAGTGAAAGTCATTGGCGCGCTCCACGATGATGCTGGGCTCAGCACCATCCCCCGCTTCACGGTCCAGCGCTCGGCGAATCTGCTCCGCGGATTCCGGCGTGAGTGATTCAGCGGCTTTGCGCGCGACAAGAGGCTCGAGAAGGAGGCGCGCCTCGGCCAGTTCTTCAAGCGTCGCCCCGCCCAGATTGAGATAGAGGGAGAAACTGCGGCTGACATCGCGCGGGTTGACGCGCAGAAGCACAGGGCCGCCACCGGGGCCCGAGCGCAGGACGATCAAGCCAAAGGTTTCGAGGATGCGCAGCGCCTCGCGCAGGGAGCCACGCCCTACATCGAAATGCTCGATCATCTCAGCCTCGTTCGGCAACCGGTCCCCGGCCTGAAGTTCCCGCTCGATGATTAGTTCCAGGATCGCCGAAGCGACGCGTTCCGACGTCTTGACCTGGCGACCTAGAGCGGTCGGCGATGCATCCGCAGTCCAAAGGCTGGACGTTGAGGTTTTCATGCGATTCAACCTATCGATAAGGGGGTATTCCTACCATAATATTCCCGATCGACAATTGCTTGACCATTTCCTCGTCGGCGAAGTGTCATCCGCCGGTCCTGCGGTGGACGCGACGCTCCCGGCATGTTGTTACACACCCACGGCAGGCCGGTCAGATAGGTGCGGCAGGAACTCAGTGGATGGTATATCCGCCGTCGACGAGAATCGTCTGGCCTGTGATCAGACCGGCGGCGTCGCCGAGCAGGAAGGCGACGGCTCCCACGACGTCGTCGGGCTCACCGAAGCGGCCCAGCGGTATGCGAGCGAGCAAGGTGGCGGCGAAGTCCGGCTGTGAGAGCGTCGATTCAGTCAACTCAGTACGAATGAAGGTTGGTGCCACTGTGTTGACGCGGATGCCCAAGTGCCCCCACTCGAATGCCATGCTTCTGGTCAGCTGAATGACGGCTGCCTTGCTGGAGCTGTATGAAACGCGATCTTCGATGGCGACGATGCCCGCCTGGGATCCAATGTTTACGATCGACCCTTTGATTCCCTCGGCGGCCCATTGTTTCGCGATGGTTTGAGACAGAAAGAACAGACCTTTCGCGTTCAGCTGATGAACCTGGTCCCATGCCTCAGGGGTGACCTCGAAGGCTGGTTGTGGCACGTTCACGCCCGCGTTGTTGACGAGCAGGCTGATTCCTGCGCCCTGGGCGTGCAGCCGCTGGATGACAGCGGCGGCCCCGTCGATATCTGTCACATCCAGCACCACCGGCGACGTTCCGTAGCGCTCAGCGATCTGCTCGGCCTCGGCAGGTACCCGGGAAGTGCCATAGACGGTGGCACCAAGTTCGTTCAAGCCGTCGGCGACTGCCCGGCCGAGCCCGCGGCCGGCCCCGGTGACGAGGACGGCGCGGCCATCGAGTCGAAAGGAGAACATGGAAACCTCCGGTGCATGGGTGGGCGCCAAGGGTTTAGTCTTTCCGTGCGGCAGACTGCGGCATCCACTCGAACGTGTCGCCCCGGTACTTGGCCACCCGAACGTCACCCGAGCGCGCGTGACCTTCAAAGCGCTCGACGCGGGCCGCACGGCCGGTGATCTCACCCAGCATGGCACTGGATTCTTCGTTGCGCACCTCCTGGTAGGTGACCGTGCGAAGAAACTTGCCGACCCAGAGCCCGCCGGTGTAGCGGGCTGCACCTCGGGTGGGAAGCACATGGTTAGTGCCAATGGTCTTGTCACCGTACGAAACACACGTCCCTTCGCCGAGGAAGAGAGCACCGTAGTGTCGCATCTTCTCCAGCGCCTCCCGAGGCTGTGCAGTCATGATTTGCACGTGCTCGAACGCGTAGCCGTCGGCCAGCGCGTACGCCTCGTTGAGGGTGTCGACGACGTGCACCTCGCCGTAGTCCCGCCAGGCCGCTTCCGCGAAGTCGCGGGTGGGCATACCGGGCAAGAGCCGATCGACGTGATCGATCACGGCACGGCCGAGATCCTCCGAGGTGGTGATGAGGACGGCCGGGGAATCGGGTCCATGTTCGGCTTGCGAAAGTAAGTCGACGGCGACGACGAAGGGATCCGCGTGCTCGTCGGCGACGATGAGCACTTCGGTCGGCCCGGCGAACAGGTCGATGCCGACCTCGCCGAATAGCTGGCGCTTCGCTTCGGCAACAAAGGCGTTGCCAGGTCCTGCCAGCATGTGCACGGGGTCGATGGTTTCGGTGCCCACCGCCAGGGCCGCTATCGCCTGGACGCCGCCAAGGATGTATATTTCGTCGGCGCCGGCGAGGTGCAGGGCGGCAACAGTGGCGTCCGGGATGCCGCCGTCGATGGGAGGCGTAGCGGCGGCGACGCGCTCGACGCCGGCCACCTTGGCGGTGACCACGGTCATGTGCGCCGAGGCGAGCAGCGGATAACGGCCGCCCGGAACGTATGCGCCGATGGTGGTGACGGGCACGTTCTTCTGCCCCAGAAAGACACCGGGGAACGTTTCAACCTCGAATTCTTGGAGCGAGGCAAGCTGATGCTCGGCCATGGTGCGCACCTGGGTCTGCACGAAGCGGATATCGGCGAGCACCTGTCCGGGCACGCGGGCCATCACGTCTGCGATCTGTTCAGCACCAAGGAGGAACGATTCCGGTGCCCACGCATCGAACTTCTGTGAGTATTCGCGTACGGCCACGTCGCCGCGGTCGCGGATATCGGCGATCACCTCCTCGACGGTGTTCTTTACCTTGGGATCAGAGCCGGCCACGCGTTCCCCGGCGGCGCGGGTCTTGAGGGCTAGGGAAGTTGATGTGAATAGGGCGCTCATGGATGTCCTTTACCGGGTTCATGTTCGGAGTGGTTGAATATGTATACGTATACATCATGAAATGGCCGTACAGCAAGACTGTAAGTTGATGAGGACAAGAATGCAGGTTGATGAGGAGAGGACGGATCAGAGCGATGGCAGCGACAAGCCGTGACGTGGCCCGCGAGGCCGGTGTCTCGCAGGCGACAGTGTCGCGCGTGCTCACCGCCGGGACACCCGTGAGCGAAAAAACGCGCGCCCGTGTCATGGACGCCATGGCGCGCATTGGCTATGTCCCGAATCGTGCCGCGCGGACCATGAAGACCGGTCGCACCGGGACCATCGGCGTCGTCGTGGCCGACCTTGGCAACCCGTTCTACCCGCAGCTTCTCGAGGCGCTCAGCCGCAGCCTCGATGCCTCCGACCACCGTATGACCGTATGGGTCTCGGACGGGGGCAAGAATCAGGCCGCCCTTGACGCGATCCGGGAGGGGACCGTGGACGGGGTGATATTCACCACCGTCACCGAGCACTCCCATGAACTGGCACGGGCGCTCGAACAGCGAAGCCCCCTCGTGCTGGTCAACCGCACCGTCGAGGGCGCCGATTGCGATCAAGTCTCAAGCGCCAACCGGCAAGGCGCCGGCCTGATCGCCAACTACCTGGTCGCCCACGGGCGCACACGGATCGCATTCATCGGCGGAACTCCCTTGGCCAGCACCACGGCGCAGCGCCTTGGAGGCTTCTCGGACCGTCTGGCCCGACTCGGTCACCCCCTCCCCGACGAACTCGTCGCTCACGGCGCGTACACGCACGAAAGTGGGTGCCGCACCGCCGCGCAGCTCCTCCACCTGAACCCGGGCATCAACGCCCTCGTGTGCAGCAACGACCTCCTTGCCTTCGCCGCCCTCGACACAGCCAAGGCTGCCGGCATCCGCGTGCCCGAAGACTTGTGGGTGATCGGCTACGACGACATCCAACAATCGTCCTGGCGGTCACTGAACCTCACAACAGTGCGGCAGGACGTGGCGCAGTTGGCCGCGGAGGCAACCCGGCTGCTCTTGGCCCGGCTCGACGACCCTGACCGCCCTGCGATCCGCGTCGAGCTCGAGCCTACCCTCGTGGTGCGCGCCTCAAGCGCGTTCGCACCCGCCTGAACCGTCGCCCCCTCACGCCCGCAGCCGAGCCCTCCCGGGAACAGATTGAACACTCTGTAGTGCACGGGTGAGGAGTTAGAAACTTGGTCGATGCGGATTAATATATCTATACTCATAAATTAGTCGTTTCTGGATCCGCCAGCTGGCTCCTTGCCTGCCCCACGCCAACGCGTGGCGGACCGACACGAACCTGGAATCAGGCATAACCGACAGGAAATCCCATGACGCTTTTCTCGCTCGGCGCGGCCGGGGCCACATCAGAGTCCGATCAGCGGTGGGGCCGTGCTGTGGGATTGAGGTAGCAGTGCCGCGCTCCACCAACCGTCCCGTCGTCACCGTCGGTGAGGTGCGGGCCGCCTCCGCGGGCGTGATTGCGCTTGCGGCGGTGTCAGGCGTCCGGTTCAGCTACGGCGTGATTCTGCCCGGCCTGTCCGATCAGTTAAATTCGACCATTCTTGTGCTGGCGATGCCTTTCACCGTGCACTGGCTGGTGTTCACGTTGACGGCGCCACTGGCCTGGCGGGTGTTTGCACGCTATGGAACCCGGTTCATGTTCATAGCCGGCGGGGTGTTGTGCGGGCTGGGGATGGCAGCGCTTCCTCTCGTGACGTCTCCAATCGAAGCTACCCTGACATACGGCATCCTCGTTGGCTTGGGGACGCACGGCCTGGGACAGATGGCCGCCAACCATCCCGTACTCATGATCTCGGATCAGAGCCGGCGGGACCGCCTCTTCGGCGTGGTGGCCTGTGGTGCCCCTGTCGGTACGGCCGCATACCCAGCGATCAGTGCGCTCGTCACCGACGCCACCGACTGGCGAGTGGCTGCCGTCGTCGTTGGCGCGACGGTGCTGGGCACCAGCTTCTTCGCGGCAATGCTCCTCCCGTCCCGCTACCCCCGCCGTGGACTGGTGCCCGGGGTGCATACCGCGACCCGGCCTCGGGCGACGGCGCCGTGGCGCGAAGCGTCCTTCCTGCTGCTGTGCGCCGCCTTCTTCACTTCACTGCTTGTGCAGACGGCCGTACCCATCCTCCTTCCTGTCTGGGGAGCAGGCCAAGGCTTCAGCGCGGCACAGCTCGCCATAGCGTTCACCATCATGGGCTCTGCCGGACTGGTTGGACGTTTCGTAATGACGGGAACCGGATGTGTTTTCGGTCGCCAACTGTGGGCCGTCGTGCCCGTAGGGCTGCTGGGAGTCTCCGGCTTCGTCGTCGCTGTCTTCGCCTCCAACGAGTGGTGGTTGTATATCGCCGTCCTTCTGCTCGGATTCAGCACGCCCGTCTTCGGCGCCCTCTTCGCCATAGCCACTCTGGCCTGTTTCCCGCCGGAACGTTATGCGCAGATCAGCGGGGCACTTCTCGTGCCCGTCGGGATCGGGGCCGCAATATCTGGACTGATCCCTGGCCTTGCCGACAACCATACCGTCCCGTTTACCCTGATCTGGCTGCTTCTTGCGGGCATGCTCGCCAGCGGCTCAGTGCTCTTCCTCGTCGCCGAGCGGGTATCCCCCGTGTACCGCGCTCAATTGGCGGTGTCGACAAGTTCCCCTGAGGGTGCGGACAGGCGACGGGCACCGTAAAACAGCATCCCACCGACGACTCACGGCATCAGTTGCCGACTGATGCGCACAATCCGTCACGATCCTCCGGGTGCGCGATCGCGATCAGTGCCCGGGCACGTTCCTCCAGGCTCTGCCCACCTAACTCCGCAATCCCCCACTCGGTGACGACGAAGTCAACGTCGCTAGCCGAGGTAGTTACCGGGGTCACCCCTGCGAGCGACTTGACGATGCGGCCAAGTCCTCGCCCACTGCGGGACGGGAGCGCGATGACGGATGCCCCGCCTGCACTCTGGTGGGAAGCTCTCGTGAAATCATGCTGGCCCCCTCCCACTGCCACTTTGACGCCGCCCACCCATTCGGCATTGACCTGCCCCGAGAGGTCCACACTAAACCCCGAGTTCACGCCCCAGAGCTTATGTTGTTGCGCGAGCCGGAATGGGTCATGCGTCACGCTCACGGGGTGCAAACGTATCGTTTCCGGCCAGGCAGTGGCACCGGCACCCACGTCCAGGCCGGTGGCGACGTTCAGCCCGGGGTCAACCGTCTTCGAAACGGCAGTATAGGAGCGCTCTACTAGGTATTCGCGCAAGGCCCTGGGAAGAATTCCGGAGTGTATGCCGATGCCCGGCCGGGTGGCGAGGGCGCCGATCAGCGCGTCGGCCACACCGCCCAAACCCACCTCGAGGGTGGCATCGCCGGGGATCAAGCCCGCCACAAGTTCGGCAATCCGATCACGCACCGGTTCCGCAGCGGCTACCGTGACGACAGGGCTGGCGGCGGCGCTGTCGTCGGAGACGGTGACAGCATCGGCCCACCACTCCGGCGGGGTCGGGAACAATCCGCCCACATACTCCCCCGCCGGTGCAACCTCGGCGGCGAGGCGAACCTCGGGCATAGCCGCGAGGGTAGGTGTGAAGCCCACGGCATTGCCGAGTTCATAGCCCCCGACGCCCCGTGCGACGCGCACCGCATAAACATCGCAGGGAATGGCTCCGGAGCACAGTAGACGATCGGTCTCCCATAGCGACACAGGCAGGCTGTCGACGAGGCGGGCAAGCGCCCGGGGTGCCCCACCGGCGAGCATCGTGATACGTAGTCTTCCCGATCGCAGGTCATCCTCGGCGTTGTCGTCAAGAAAGGCAAAGCGGGCGGTCAAGTCCGATACGTAGAGACTGACGCGGATTTCCCGGCGCCGTGCTTCACTCAGCAAAGCCTCGATCAGGCGTGTCGGCTGTTGGGGGGACATCGCTGATACGAGGTTCAAGTGGTCCTTGCCGTCAAGGATCTCGGCTGCCGCCATCACATAGGCCCGGCTTTCACGTGCATGGTGTCGCTTCATTGCCACAATCTCCCGTCCGTGTACTTCCTATTGCACAATCCCATGATGTTCATCATAATTATATGCATCAATAGTCGTGGGACATAGATGTCCCGAACCCGAGGAGCCAAAGGCATGACCCAACTCACTGAAGAGCAGGAAGACCTCGTCGGACTCATCCGAACCTTTGTGGACAAGCAGGTCCTGCCGGTGGCATCAGACTTTGATCACAAAGATGAGTTCCCCGAAGAGCTCGTTGAGGCGATGAAGGAAATGGGGCTGTTCGGCATCACGATCCCGGAAGAGTACGGCGGCCTGGGACTGGACGTCTTCACCTATGCCTTGGTCATCAAGGAGCTCTCTCGCGGATGGATCTCGCTTTCGGGTGTCATCAATACCCATTTCATGGCTGCATGGATGATTCAGACCTTCGGTACCGAAGAGCAGAAGCGGCGCTATCTCCCGCGCATGGCCACCGGCGAACTGCGCAGCGCCTACTCGATGACCGAACCGCATGCAGGTTCCGATGTCCAGGCGATAAGCACCCGGGCACGCCGCAACGGGGACGACTACATCATCGATGGCCAGAAGATGTGGGCCACGAACGGATTGCGCGCCGGAATGGTGATGATCCTCGCGGTGACCGACCCCAAGGCCGAGCCGCGGCACCGCGGGATGACTGCTTTCATTATCGAGAAAGATCCGGGCGTACAGGAACAACCGGGCATCACGGTACCCGGGCAGCTCAAGAAACTCGGTTACAAAGGCGTCGAATCCACCGAGATCGTCTTCGACGGCTTCCACACTCCGGTCAGCAGCGTTCTCGGCGGCGAAGCCGCGGTAGGCAAGGGCTTCAAGCAGTTCATGGCGGCTGTCGAACTGGGCCGCGTCAACGTTGCCGCGCGGGCCGTGGGTCTGGCAACGTGCGCCCTCGAACAGTCCATCAAGTACGCCAACGAACGCGAAACGTTCGGCAAGCCGATCGCAAAGCATCAAGCCATCCAGCTGAAGATCGCCCAGATGGGCACGAAAATCAAGGCCGCCGAACTGCTGATGCTTGAGGCTGCAAGGCTCAAGACCACCGGTGCCCGATCCGACCTCGAAGCAGGCATGGCCAAGTTCTTCGCGACCGAGACCGCGGCCGAGGTCGCCCTTGAGGCGATGCGTATCCATGGCGGTTACGGCTACTCGCAAGAGTTCATGGTCGAGCGCCTTTACCGCGATGCACCTCTCCTGATCCTTGGCGAGGGAACCAATGAGATCCAGCAACTCGTCATCGCCCGCCGCCTTCTCGAAGGCTGAGATTCACTTCACACCAAGGAAGTCGCACAATGACCACCACGCATGCCGAGACCCGCGACCGCGGTGCGGGAAGCACCGCCCACGAGATCCTTACACTCAGGGTCGTCGAGCGCCATAACCAGTCCGACGGCGTGATCGCGCTGACTCTTGAACGCCCCGATGGACAGCCGCTGCCCGAGTGGACCCCAGGGGCACACATTGACGTCCACGTGGGTCAAGATGCGGTCAGGCAGTACTCGCTGTGTTCTGACCCCGCCGACAATACCCATTGGCGGGTGGGCGTCCTGAACGTCGCCGACGGGCGGGGCGGCTCACGACTCCTTCACGAGACGGTGCATGAGGGCAGCACGATTCAGATCGGCATGCCCCGCAACAACTTCGGGCTCGCCCCGTCCCCGCGCTACCGGTTCGTCGCAGGTGGCATAGGCATCACCCCGATTCTGCCCATGCTCCGGCAGGCGACACGGGACGGCGCAGACTGGACCCTCGTGTACGGTGGCCGGTCACGTTCCTCAATGGCCTTCCTCGACGAACTTGCCCCATACGGTGCCCGGGTGCAGTTCGTGCCGGAAGACACCGACGGACGCGTCGATTTTGCATCCTACTTCGCCGAGGTCCAGGCTGACACGCTCGTTTACGCGTGCGGGCCCGAACCACTGCTGCGCGTGGTCGAGGGCGCGACGGAACACTGGCCGGAAGGTTCCCTGCACCTGGAGCGCTTCGCCCCGAAGGTTGTCGAGCATTACGCGGATGCGGCCTTCGAGGTCACTTTCGAGCTCAGCGGCGTCACCTCCACCGTCCCCGCCGGCAAGTCCATATTGGAGATAGCAGAGATCAACGGCATTTCCATCGACTCCTCCTGCCGTGAAGGAACCTGCGGGACTTGCGAGACCTATCTCCTCGAGGGCGACGTCGACCACCGGGACTCCATCCTCACCTCCGCCGAACGCGCCGACAGCGAGAGCATGTTCATCTGCGTCTCACGCGCCAAGAGGGACTGCCCGCGGCTCGTCCTCGAACTCTGACTAGGCAGCCACGGGCGATTGCGAGGTGCGATAATCGAAACTGCACTACCCTCGACCGGGCGGCAACAACGGGGGCATCAGCAACACACTCGTCCTAACCGATTTCGAGCACCACAGAGCGACTGCCGCGCTCCCCAGCCAAGGGGCGCGGCAGTCGCTCTCTCTGTGGACCGTGTCAGTCGCGGACGGCCACCAGGCGGCCAACAACCTCGCCGCGCTCGAGCTTCTGCACACCTTCGCCGATCTCGTCGAACGAGATGGTGGTGATGTTGGCCTTGAGCTTGCCCTCGCTGATGAGCTTCAGCACCGCCGCGCAGTCCTCCTGGGTTCCGGCCTGGGACCCGACCAGGGTGAGTCGGGAGAGGGTCAGACGCTGCAGGTTAAGTGTGCCCTCCGGGCGGCCCAGCCCGACCTGGACGACCTTGCCGTCGGGGCGGACCGTCTCGATGGCGCCTGCGGTCGTCGTTCCGAAGCCGGCGTAGTCGATGATGACGTCAAGGTCCTTGTCCGCGAATTCGCGGATGTCTTTGGCGACGGCACTCACGCCGAGTTCCCTGCCTAGGTCCCAGACCTTTTCGTTGACCTCCGCCGCGTAGACCTCGGCGCCGGCACCAACACAGACCTGCGCAGCGAGGGATCCAAGGCCGCCCAGCCCGATGATGCCGACCTTGTCGCCGGCTTTCACGCCGCCGACCGTCATGGCGGCGTGGTACGCCGTCATTCCGGCGTCGGTCGCCGCGGCCGCCTGGTCGAAGGAAACCCCGTCCGGCACCGGGATGACGAACCTGGCCGGGGTGAGGACCTTCTCGGCGAATCCGCCATCCAAGCTGGTTCCAGGTGTGGGGATATCGCAAGGGATGGCGACACGCTGACCCGTCGCAAACCCGGTGACGTCGAATCCGACCGCCGAGACCACGCCGGCAATTTCGTGTCCGAGCGTGATCGGCCGCTTGGGCAGGAGCCCGGACAACGTTCCGTCGAGGAATCCGACGTCGCTGTGGCATATGCCCGCGGCCTTGACGTCCAGGACGAGCTCCCCCGGCCCGGGAACCGGGGCCGGAACATCATGCAGCTCCAGCGGGTGGTTCTCCGTAACGAACTGCCAAGCCTTCATGACCGTCTCCTTTGCAGTGAACGTCCGTGGCTCAGGTTATCCCCGCTTCCGGGCATCCTCAATGGGTCGCGCACGATCTCACCGCTCAGGAGACGAGCTCGTGGTAACTGGTGCTCACGAGTTCTACCGGAGTTCCCCACGGGTCTTCGCAGTACCGCACCCTGGTGCCCGACGCAGTGATGTGTATCTGGCTTCGGGTTCGGCCGCCCAGTGCAATGAGCTTCTCGATTGAAGCGTCAAGGTCCTCCACAGTGAAGGCGAGATGGTGGATTCCTGCTTTCCAGTATTCAAAGTGCTCGTCCCGATATTCGACGGCGGGTTCAACGAATTCGAAAAGCTCGATGCCGACGCCGGATCCGTCGCTTAGATGGGCGAGCCGCATGTGCTTCCACTTTTCGCCGAACACGTCCTTGCGACGATCAGCGGCCGCTGTTTGGATGCTGGCTTCGTGGGGCGCAACGAGCAGCCTCAGGTTGAACAGTTCGCTGTAGAACTCGACGCCGGCGTCGATGTCACCGACCGTGATTCCTATGTGATTGACCAGCACTGCGGTGTTCCTTTCAGTCGATTTGCCCGGCGTACAAAGAGGCACGCCGAGTCTCGGTCTTTATGCGTTGCAGCCCCGCACCAAAACACAGAGCTGCGGCTGGGACGACGAGGGCACTCAGAACCGTCCACATTCCGGTGATATTGCCCAGCGACCTCACAACAAGTCCGGACCCGAACACGAGAATGGCGCACGCTGCATACGCAACGCAGGAGTACACGGATGTCCCCACCCCCTGCTGTCTGGGGGTCAATCCCCCCATCACGATCCTCATCCCGGTCCGATAGCCGAGTCCCTGTCCGATGCCCGCGATCCCACACCCCGCAATCACCAGAGGGAGGGACGCCACGGTGAGTCCCAGCGCCGTCATAAGGCCTCCTGCAGCGATCGACAGCGCGGAGATGACCGTGGCCCACCTCATGGAGGCTCGGGCCAACGAGTACTGCCCGATGTTCGCGAGAACGAGCATGCTGATGGAGGCCGAGTTCGCCAAGACCAGCGATGTCGACTGAAAGGCGATCGTGGCCGAGAGTGGGACTAGTGCGACGACCAGGCCGCCAACGGTGAAGGCCATTGATCCGAGCAAGTAACCGATCCACAGTGGTGGGCCGGGCGCTTCCGCGGTCTCTGACACTCTGGCGGCATCCACGGGTAGGGATCGAGTCCGGGACGGCCTCAGGCCCACGCCCACCATCGCAACGGCCGCGGCGGCGAGGACGAGATGGACGCCGAAGCCGGTGACTAGCGGGGCGGGGGCGAACTCGGCTACCAGGACGGCACCGCCGGTGCCGCTCAGGGCTCCGACAATAGTGACGGTTGCGACCATGGTGCGTCCGCGCTCACCTACAAGGGCCAGGGTGAGGGTGGCCGCGGCGCCGGCACCGAAGCCGAGGCTGATTCCGCTCAAGGCGCGTCCTAGAAGCAGCCCGGGAAGACTTACCGTCAGATAGGCCACGTCCGCGGCCATCGTGGCCAGCAGGCCAAGGAACAAGAGCAGTACCGGATGGGACTGCATCCGGTGAACGGTCATAACCAGGAGCACCGGAACGAGGGCGATCAGGAAGACGCTATATACCGCCGAAAGATCGGCGACCCCCAATCCGAGCTGCCGTCCATAGCTCGGAAGCAAAGGTGTGGCGAGCTGGGTACCGATTCCGACCGTGAGGAACGCGAGCCCAACGATGCGGGCGAGGGATGATGTATCGCCGCGCGACTTCACAGGGGTCGTGGTTTCTCATTAGGGGCCATTGACGGGGTCCTTGGGCATCAGGACCAGAGGGTCAAAAGCGGTGCCTTCCGCATACACGTCCCCGAAGAGCCCCACGCCCGACAAGGCGAGCAGGGGAGTCAACGTGGACGAGCCAGCAGGGATGTTCCCGTGGGAATTCGCCGGTACCAACCGGGCGATCCGACGACGCCTGGACTCGTCCGTTATGTCGGCTGTATCGGCTATCGTCAGCCACAATCCGTCTGAACTGGTCTCGATCGCCGCTTCAGCCAGGATGACGGTCATCATGCCGCCGTGGGCGCTGAAAGCCACCCCGCCCGAGAACCGGACCGTACCCGGCGGGTACTCGCCGGCGGTTCGAGGAAACGTGAACGTCTCACCCGTGACACCGGCCGGGACGACGATCGCCGTCTTGCCACCGGAGTTCCTCACGTAACTCAGGAAACTGGCTTTGACGCCCCAGTGCATTGCACCGGCGGATGCGGGCAGGAGGGGGTGGGCGCGGACCATCCCGTCCTGCTTGCCGGTGCCCGCATCTGCAGTGTTGTCCATGTTAGCTCGCGGCAGAATGAAGGATGATTGCCGCAACAGGGCACACGTTGGCTGCCTTCTCGACAACCGCTTCGTCGCCGGGCGCAACCTGTGGGTGGAGCAGGATGACCGTACCGTCCATGGGGTCTTGGTCAAAGAAGTCCGGCGCTACTTCGACGCAGTTTCCTGCGCCCATGCAGCGCTCGTGGAGCACCTCAATTGTCTTGTTTGCCATGATTTGCGTCCTCTCTGAATGTGTTGGATGTCCGTATGACATCTATGTGGCTTCGGTTACCAGTCCACGAGGACTGACTCGACGCCGTAAATGATGGAGTTGTGGAATTCTAGGTTTTCGACCTTTTCGACTAGTCGAAGGTTCGGGAACCGGTCGAAGATCTTGGCGAATACGGCCTGCAACTCGACACGGGCCAGTGGCTGACCCAGGCACTGGTGCACACCGTAACCGAAGGCGAGATGCCCGCGTGCATCGCGGGTGATGTCGAACTTTTCAGGGTCCGGGAAGGCCTCCGGGTCATGATTGGCCGCCATAATGGGGGCGATCACACCCTCACCCGCACGGATATCGATGCCTCCGATGGATGTGTCCTCCGCAGCCTGACGGTACGCGACGTGGTGGGCGACGCTCAGGTAACGCAGCAGCTCTTCGACGGCGGCCGGCGCCAGATCGGGGTTCTCCCGCAACTTCTTGATCTGGTCCGGGTTCTCCAGGAAGAGCAGGGTGCCGAGCGCGATCATGTTGGCGGTCGTGTCGAACCCACCTACGAGAATGAGGTGCAACATGTGCTGCAGTTCCTCCGGGGTGAGCTCACCGGTGCGAACTCTGCCGCGTACCAGCCGGCTGATCAGGTCATCGGCGTCGCTGTCCCAACGCTCTTCAATGACCCGGGCGAAGTAGGCCAGCGTGTCGGCACCCGCCTGCTGAGACTCTTCCGGGGTGCTGTCCAGGCTCATCGCCTTCTGCACGCGGTCGAGGAAGAAGTCACTGTCTTCTGGCGGCAGATCAAGCAGTTTTGTGATCACACGGGACGGAACAGGCAGTGCCAAGGTCTGAACCAGGTCGACGGGACCGCCCGATTTTTCCATGCCCTCAAATACTTCGTCGATCATGGCGTCCAGGTAGGGGCGATACCCCCGTACGCGCCGAATCATGAAGTCCGCGGTCAGCATCAGGCGGTGTACGTCATGTTGCGGCGGGTCCATGCGCGCAAAGACGCGCTGGCCCTTTCGAAATGAAGCAGCCGTTTCGCTCGATTGCGGAAACCCGGGGCGCAAGGTGTCCGAGGACAGTGCCCGGTCGTTGAGCAGCTGTTTGATGTCGGCGTATCGGGTTGCCAGCCACGCCGTTGAACCATCCCAAAGCTGCACTTTGCTGATGGGCTCGATCTTGCGGACTTCGGCCATTTCGGCGGGCTGGCTCAGCGGCCAGTCCCTCTGGAACGGGAACTTCCGCAGCGTCGATGTCTCGTTGGTTGATGCCATGACGGCTCCTTTCGTGAATGGGTCAGTAGCCCTTGCCTGCGGTCCAGCCGCCGTCGGCATTGATGATCGTTCCATTGATGAAGCGGGCCGCGGGCGTACAGAGGAAGACGACTGCGGCTGCCACGTCCTCCGGTTGTCCCCAGCTTCCGGTCGGTGTTCCCGCGATGATCGCCGCAGATTCGGGTCCGGTGCGCAGGTATTCGGCGTTAATCGGTGTTTCGACAATCCCCGGCGCGACGCCGTTGCAGCGGATGCCGCGTCCCCCCAATTCGACGGCGATCGACTTCGTGAGCATCACGAGGCCCGCTTTGGATGCGTTGTAGGCCGAGCGGTTCTTGAAGGCGAGGTCGGCCGCCACGGAGGTGACGTTCACGATGGAGCCGCCGCGACCGCTGCTCAGCATGGCGCGCACCGCTCCCTGGGCTATGAGAAACGGGGCGGTCAGGTTGAGGTCGAGCGTGCGCTGCCAATCGTCGAGGGGGTAGTCCTCGAAGGAGTGCACTCCCCTGCGTCCGGCGTTGTTGACGACGATGTCAAGCGAGCCGAAGTCCGCTGCGACCCTGTCGGGCACCCCTGCGGCCTGCTTCAGGTCGCCCAGATCGACGGCGTAGGGGCGTACATCCTGGCTTTCCCCGCCAAGGCTCGCGACGGCGTCTGCCAACAGCTCGTCTTGGATGTCAATGAGTGCAACACGCGCCCCTTGTGCGCGCAGACCGGCCGCAATGCTCAAGCCGATGCCTTGGGCTGCGCCGGTGACCAGCGCGACGGTGCCTTCGAGGGCAGGATGAGGCGCCATCGTCATGAGGCCGGCTGACGGAGCGAAGCGAAATGAGCCGTCACATCATGGATGGGCGCTCGTTCAAGCACGAGATTCCGGAACTGGAATATCGACGCTCCAGCGGCCATTCCCGCAACGCTCAGAAGCCTGCCCTCCTTCAGATACGCAACGAAAAGGCGCTCTGGATCATCGTCAAGGACGACGGCCTGGTCATGCCCAAGGTTTGATCCGATGCTCTGGATACGGCTCCCGTACTGTTCAGACCAGAAGTAGGGTGCGCTGACGAAACCGCCGGCGTCATGGGTGCCGAGCAACCGCTTGGCCGCATAGGTGCCCTGTTCGACGGCGTTCGTCCAATGCTCGACGCGCATGAGGCGTTCGTAGAGCGGGTTATGCCATAGCGCGATATCACCCGCGGCAACGACATCTTCCGTGCCGGCTACCGAGCACGTCGTATCGCAAACCAAACCGCGTTCGACGTCGAGACTGCTGTCAAGAAGCCAGTCAACAGCGGGAACAGATCCGATGGCAACGAGCACAACATCGGCGTCCAGTGAATCGCCGTTTGAGAGGTGAACTCGCCGGATCGATCCCGACGCGTGCCCTTCCAGCTCGCGGACGGTCTGTCCGAGAACGAAACGAACGCCCTCATTCTCATGCTTCGCCTGTAGCGCGGCGCTGAAGGTCTGCCCAAGAATGTGAACAAGTGGTGCCTCCATTGGTTCAATGACGGTGACCTCCTTCCCCAGCTTGCGTGCCACGGAGGCAACCTCAAGTCCGATGAATCCGCCGCCCACGATGACGACACGTTGGGCCTCGGCCAGGTCCCCGCGCATGTTGTGGGAGTCCGCCCAGGTGCGCAGGGAGTGGACACCTCCGAGCTTGGCGAACGGTGACGGGCGCGCCATTGTGCCTGTTGCAATCACGAGGCCATCGTACTGCTCGGCGAAGGGCCGGCCGTCGGCATGTATCCCGCGAATTGTTCGCCGCTCCAGGTCGAGGCCCTCCAACCCACCGCTGATGCGTTCGGCGCGCAGTTCGTCCGCCCACCCCATGGCGACCTTCCCGGCGGGCAGCGCTCCAGAGAGAAGTCCCTTCGAGACCTCGGGGCGGCGGTACGGCACGTGGGGATCGCGGTCAACCGTGAGCAGGCGTCCGCCGAAACCTCCCTGACGGAGCTCGCGGGCAGCGCTCAGGCCCGCAACTGACGATCCGGCTATGACGATTGTTTTCATGTCTCAGACCTCAACCCTTTTCTCGGAACCCTGCCCGGCGTGGTGGCCAGACGGGGAGCCCTGCGTGCCGCGTGTTTGCGTTGACGCCAGGAGGGAACCGCTGCCTTCGCTTTTCCCCTTTGACTTCTCTTTTTTCGGCCGTGACAGCTTCTTGCGGCGGACGACAGCCAGGCCAACGGCCGCGATCAGTGCAACACCGTTGAACATCGAGGCGACCCACTGCGCTCCCGAAACCAGCTGCAGTCCCTGCACGCCTGTGGCCAGCACGAAGATGGCGAGCACTGTGCCCCAGACGTTGTGCCGGCCCGGTACCAGCTGGGTGGATCCGAGGAACACAGCCGCGAAGGCGGGGAGCAACAGGGAAGGCCCGAAACCGAGGGAGGGACCGGTCAGCGATACGAAAAGCACGCCGGCGAACCCGCAAATCGTCCCTGAGATGGTCAGCGACAGAAATGACCACTTGTCGACCTGTACACCCGACAGCCGGGCTGCCTCACGGTCGAAGCCGGTGGCACGCATGTAGCGTCCCGCCGGTGTGCGCTCAAGGAGCCACCAGACGATGAGAGCGATGATGATCATGTAGAAGAACACCATTTGGAACCCGAAGATGCTCGTTTGGGTCAGACCAGTAAAGAATTCATTGTCAATCGGCAGCGGCTCCCGGTTGTTGGTCACGATCACCAGGAATGCCTCCAGAATCGATCCCATTGCCAAGGTGGCAATGAACGAATCGATCTTCAGCTTCACCACTATCAAACCGTTCAGCATGCCGATCACGGTTCCAACCGCAGTCCCGAGGAGGATTGCCCCCACTGGGTCGAGCAGACCATTTGTCTGCACAATGACGGCAAGGATGCCGGAGAAGTTCGCAATGGCCCCGATGGACAGATCGAACTGGCCGGTGACCATTGGCACTAGCAATGCCAGGGCCACGATGGCCGCGATTGCCTCCGTGGACGCCAGGAGATGGACCGTGTTCATGGTCGGGAACGTTCGAGGCGCCATGAACGAGAACAGCACGATGAACAGACCCCAAAGGTAGAGGCCGCTGAACCTGTCCAAGCCGGGCGAGAACTTTCTTCCTGTCACTTTCATGAGGTTTCAACCTTTGATTCATTGGAACGGAGAACTCTGCGATCGAGTTCGGCCACCGAAATGTCACTTCCGGTGAGCTGTTCGGTGATCACCCCTGACCGGATAATGAGGACGCGATCGCACACGGTGGCAATCTCTTCTGCGTCCGTGGAACTGATGACAACGGCGGCGCCGGCATCGCTGGCATCCATGATGTAACGGTGCAGTTGGGCCTTGGCACCAACATCCACCCCCTGGGTCGGTTCGTCCAGGAGCATGACACGCGGCGAAATGCGCATCCACTTGCCGATCAGGATCTTCTGCTGGTTACCACCGCTGAAGCTTGCCAGCGGAGCCTTCACGGCTCCCGCGGGCCGGACCGCGAGCCGGTCCATCCACTGACTGGATTCGGTGAGTTCGGCGCTGATCCGCAGATGACCGCCCCGGAAAAACTTCTTCATTGCCGGCAGCGTCAGGTTCTCGCACGCCGTCATTTCCATCAGGCCACCGCCGCGCTTGCGATCGGGAGCGAGATAGGCGACTCCCTCCTTGATGGCCGACGCCGGCCGGCCGGCAAGCTGGGCCCCGTCGACGCGAACATCACCGCCCTCGCGTTCCCTCGCCCCGAAGATGGTGCCAAGAAGCGATTCCCTCCCCGAGCCGGTCAAACCGTAAATGCCGACGATCTCGCCCGGCCGCACTTCGAAATCCACCCCTTCGAGTGCGTCTCCTTGCAGCCCCGATACCGTCAGGACCGGCCGGCTGTTTCCCGAAGGAACGTCAGTGATGTCGCGCCGTACCGGCTCGACAGCTCCGCCGACAAGTGCGTGGATGATGTCCTCACGTGGTGCATCCACGACGTCCCTGGTGAGCACAATGTGACCGTCGCGCAGCACGCTCACCCGATCGGCGAGACGGAAGACCTCATCGAGATGGTGGGTCACATAAAGGATTGCCACACCTTGTGAGGCCGCCGTCTTCACCATCTCATGCAGGTGAGCCACCTCGCGTGCCGGGAGGGTGGCCGTGGGTTCATCGAGAATGAGGACGGTCACCTTTCCGCCGTGCCGGCTCAGTGCGCGAGCGACGGCGACCCCCGTGCGTTGAGCGGCAGAGAGCTCCGCAACCCGCTTGGCCGGACTGATGTCCAGCCCGACCGCTTCAAGCGCCTGGGCCGCTTCCCGACGCGCCTGCGCACGACGAATCGTGCCGAACCTCGTCGGAAAGCCCGCCCCGATGGCCAGATTGTCAAGCACAGTGCTTTCAGCGACGAGCCCGAGGTCCTGGTGGACGATTCGGAGCCCGAGTTCGTGCGCACTCTTCGTGGAGCCGAAGTCCAGGGGCTTTCCGGCGATCAGGACTTCCCCGCGACCCGGGTCCGGGGCATGATAGCCACCGAGGACCTTGATGAGCGTCGATTTTCCCGACCCGTTCTGGCCCAGCAGCGCGTGGATCTCACCGGGAACCAGGTTCAGTTCGAGGGGGTGGAGCACCGTCCTTGGTCCGAAAGTCTTCGACACATGCGCGATCGAGATCGCAGGAGGCATCACCGCTGTTGGCGCTGTCATGGAGAGTCCCTTCTTTTCCTTCAGTCAAATGTTCTGGGCTTGGCTTGCGCGCCGGGTGCTACTTGACGCCCCACAGTTTGAGGTATTGCTCCAGGGCGCCCGTGGGGTAGTTGTAGGGAACGCTGGTGCCTTTGACGCTTTCTTGGGTGACTAGCTGGAACGGCAGCAAGGAGACCTTGTCGAGACCGTCGCTGTGGGTGATGGCGCGCAGGGCGGCATCAACCTGGGAGTACCCGGCAACGGGGTAGGAAAAGGCGGTCCAGGCGACCTGCGATCCATCCATAAGTCCGCCCTGGGCGCCCTGATCCATTGAACGGCCCCCGATCTTGACCTGTCCGTTCAGACCCGCGGCTTTGAGCGCCGCCGTGATCCCCTTGGAGAACTGTGCGTTGTCGAAGAAGACGTAGTTAATGTCGGGCTTGGAACGGAGGGTGTTCACGACCGTCGGGACGACTTGGTTTGCGCTTACCTGGGTCAGCGTGGACTCCAGAATCTGCACGCCGCACGCTGCGCACTTGTCAGAGACCTCCTGCTTGAAGGACTTCACGAAGGCCTCAAGGGAAGGGATGGCGGGGATGTTCTCGAACAGCACCTGGCCGACGCCCTTGGAGTCAGCTATAAACCAGTCGGCCAGCGTCTTCCCTGCGGCTGCTTCTGCGTCACAGCCAAGCGCACCCTGGATGATGCTGCCAACGGGCTGGAGCGGGCACACCGAGCCGACGATAAGGGGGATGCCGGCGTCCTTGTACTGCTGGATGACGTCTTCACCATACGCGGAGACGGGATCGCCGCTAATCAGGACGGCGTTGGGGCCCTTCGCGAGGGCGGTCAGCAACGCGGAGCGGAGGGTGGCGGGGTTCGAGCCCTGGTAGGCGAGCTCTTCGAAGGTCCAGCCGATGCCATCGACGGCCTTGTGTGCGGCGTCAACCATAAGAGTCGTCGCCGGAAGGCCGCTATTGAGGTAGATGATTTTCCCGTGCGCGGGCAAAGTTCCCTTGAGCGGAATACTCTGGCTCAGGGTCGTGGGCGCCGCGACATGTGCGTCGGCGACCGCCTTGACTGCCGCAAGTTCGGCGGTGGTGGCGCCCTTTGCATCCGGCGCGCCGCCACCCGTTGCACATCCAGCCATAAGCAGTGCCGACACGGTAACCGCAATGCCCAACTTGAGCTTGCGGACGGGGCTGTTTCTACCCCGGGTGTCGGCTGGGAAGCCGGATGCACGTTTCAGTTCTTTGTCCATTACGAACTCCATCGTTCGGGCGTCAACAGCGGGGTTGACCCTATGGTTGATTGGGCGTAGCGGTGGCCTCTTGAGACCATCACATTCATACCTACTGTGACAACTATACACATGAATATGAGATGCGTCACTGGTTTTATATGAGCTGCGTCACGGGCCTTTTTGTGAGCAGATACCGGGACCGGGAAATGCGTAATACGGCGATGCCTCCCAGCAGGGGACATCGAGAGAGACCACAACCTGCGCCGGATCCTGGTCCGGCCTCGACTCGTCCCCGGCGCCGAATCGCTAGCACGCCTTGCAGCTCGTCCCCAAAGACAGGGGGCGGATGCTTTCGCACCCGCCCCCGTTCCTCACACAAGGCAACGCGTCCCGCCCTCGGTCAGCGACCGCGAACGTAGTCATCGACCGGCGTGGTATCCCACGCGCCCGCTCCGCCGGCCCCTCGGACGCTCCAGACCTGGGACGCACCGCCGTCGACGTAGAGGAGCTGTCCCGTGATATAGCTGGACCGGTCGGAAAGCAGGAATGCCGCGGCATCTGCGATTTCGCCGGGATGGCCCGCGCGACGCAGCGGCACGGTGCCACCACGGCGGAGAAGATTCTCTTGGATGGCATCGATGACAACGCCGTCAAAGGCCTGCTGTGTGGCGATGAGCCCCGGGGCGATCCCGTTAACCCGCACGCCCATCGGTGCCCCGTACATCGCCGAACCGCGCAGCAGCGACAGCACTGCGCCCTTGGACGCTTGGTAAGGAATGATGTCATGGCTACCGTGCGTCCCGCTGACGGAACATGTAGCGAGAACCGTTCCGCCGCCTCCCTGCGACTCGAACTGGCGAAGTGCCGCGCGAATACCGAGGAAGGTGCTGATGACATTCACCTCCATCACGTGACGGAAATCGTCCAGGCTGAGGTCGACGAGGCGCGCGGGACTGCCGACGATGCCCACGTTCAGGTGATGCATGTCGATGCGGTCGAAGGCCTCCAGACCCGCGGCGATGTAGTGCTCGACGCCTGCCTCAGTGGAGACATCCGCTTGCACGCTGATTGCCCGGCTGCCATACCGCCCTGCGACCGCGGCGGCGTCGTCGCCTTCACGGTCCACGACGACGACCCGCGCACCCGCCTCGACCAGGCGGTCGACCACTGCCTCACCGAGTCCGCGGCCGGCACCGGTGACTACCGCTACACGGCTTTGGAAGTTATCCGTCATGCTTCGCGCCACGCTTATGCGCGTTCGAGGACGAGCCTGGCAACCCTGTAATCGGGCAACGTGATGACCCGGCCGTTGAGCACTGCAGCAGGCTCACCTCTTGCCGCGGTCTCTTCGTACGCGTCGCACACCTGGCGCGCCCGATCCACCTCGGCGGCCGAGGGGCGCATGACTTCATTGATGATGGGCAGGTGGGCGGGCGAGACCGCGATGCAGGCGGTGAAGCCGAGATCGGACCACGTTTGGATAAATGCGCGGACCTTCTCGAGGTCCTTGTACTCGGGGATCAGCGAGCCTCCGGTTGCCCACAGCCCGTAGGCGGCAGCTGCGGCGGCGATCTTCGCGCGTGCGTACCCGCTGGTCAGCGACGAGAGCATGCCGTCGGCGTCGAAGGGCCGTGAGCCGATGTCGGCGGCGAGGTCGACGTATCCGAAGTGCAGGCCGACGACGGCCGGGTGCGCCGCGATGCGGTCGAGCTCAATAAGCGCGCGGGCGGTTTCGATCATCACATGAAGTGGGTGAACCCTGCCGGCTCCACGCATGATCGCAACAACCTCGTCGAGCTCCTCGACCGTTTCGACCTTCGGGTAGGAGATGACGATATCCGCGTCGACGGCGGCGAGTGCCTCCAGGTCGGCCCGTCCCCAGGGCGAGCCGATGTTGTTGCTACGGACAATGATGCGGCGCTCGCCGAAGTAGTCGATGTCTGCGAGCACTTCGATGACCCGTTCGCGTACCCGCTCCTTGTTTTCGGGGGTGGCAGAGTCTTCGAGGTCGAGCATGATTCCGTCGGCCGCGACCTCCGGAACCTTGGACCAATACTTCTCGTTGAGCACCGGGACCTCGATGAGGCTGATCATGCTCGCATATTCTTGGCGCGGTGTGCGTGCGGTCAGGTCTGTGGAGGTTGTACTCATGGTTGGTCGCCTTCCGCGAAGAAGTCCAGGAGGGAGTCGGTGAATTGTTTGGGCTGTTCGCGGGGGATGTAATGGCCGGTCTCGAACCATTCGACCCGCACGTCGGGCATGACCTGCTGAAGACGGTCGACGATGGGCTGGTCCAGGACGTTGCTGGTGCGCCCGATCATGTACAGGGTCGGCATGGCCGCCTTCGCCGACATCTCCCACAGGTACTCGACGTCGGGCAGGCTCACCGAGCCGGTGATCCACTGCAGGTCCGGGTCGGCCTTGGGCACCAGCTTGCCTGCCCAGTTCCGGCGCACCTGGTACTGCACGTGCAGGTCGATGAACTCCTCGACCCACTCCGGGTGCTGCGCCACGTAGAACTCGCGCACCTCGTGCTCGTCACGGAAGCCGCGCAGGTTCGTGTTCCGCTGGATGAAGTCCCGCATGAACCGCGCACCCTCCACGCTGGTCGCCGGCCCCGCGTCCGATAACGCCATCCGCCGCACCTGCCCGGGGTTCTCCCCCGCGATCGCGATCGAGACGCGCACCCCGTTGGAGTGCCCGACAAGGTAATAGGGTCCGATGCCCATCTGCCCGAGCAGACCGGTGACATCGCCGGCGAACGCCCGCACCGCGTAGCCCTGCGGGGACCAGCTGCTCTCCCCGTGACCGCGCAGGTCCGGGGCAATGACGTGGTACTTCTCGGCAAGACGGCGCGCGATCGGATCCCAGGTGTGGGCGGTCACGTTCAAACCGTGCACCATCACCAGCGGCTGGTTGCCGCGCTTGCCCCACTCCAGGTAATGGATGTCCAGGCCGTTGACCCTGGCCCGGCCTTCTTGATACTCGTGCGCAGTCACAGTGCTCCTCTTTGAGTTGGTCCGAGCTCAACACGCCCGGCAGACCAGCAATTCCATCCTAACTATATGTATGAATCGGATATTTGTCACCCCTTCAAGCCACACCCTGCCAACACCCCGAAGCGGCAGCACGCCGGATGACATCAAGCAGCTCGTGCAACCGCACCGCATCGTCAAAGTCGGGGACGTCACCGTCTGCGGTCCCGGCCGCTATCGCCCGGTACATCCGCCGCACGCTGGCAGCGGGCCCGGCCAGCGGCTCGCCGTCAGCGCAGGGCGGTTCCTCGGGGGCCGGCAGGACCGACCGCTCCCCCGAACTGCACGTCTCGACCAGGCTCAACCGTGCCATCTGTATCTGGCCGTCGGGGCTATCCGGCATTATCTCCAGCGTGCCCTCCGAGCCATAGACCGTCATCAAGGGCATCCCGGTCGCATGCACACCCAGAACAAACAGTCCCGACAATGTCGCCCCGCCTGCGAGCACTCCTTCGATGGCCACCTGGTCGGCCGCGGTCTTGGTTATCCAACGATTCTCGCCCTCGATCGCCACCTTCGGCGTGGCCACGCCAACCTTCGCCGATAGCCCGGCGAGCCTCCCGACCGCGAACTGCACGGCATCAAGGGTGTGCGCGGCACGCACGGTCAGCGCTGACAGCCCGTTTCGCTCATCGGCAACCCATTCCTTGCCGCGTGCCAGCACCGGCGCACCATGACCCATGCCGGCTGACAAAACATGCACGGCCAGCACCCGGCCGATCCGCCCCCCGTCGACCAACTCGCGAAGTAGCCGAACTGCGGGTTGCTGCCGCGCCTGAAGACCGATGATATGGCGGACGCCGGCCAGCACTGCGTGATCCCGCAGGATCTTGGCCTGCTGGGTATTCACCCCGAGAGGCCACTCGCAGTAAACGTCCTTCCGGGCTGCCGCGGCGGCCGTGACGGACTCAAAGTGCTCTGTGACTTTCACCGCGACCGTAACGAGGTCAACGTCGGTATCAGCGGCGAGAGCGGTGGCACTTGTATGGGCGCGTCGTGCACCAAATCGTTCGGCCGAGGCGTCCGCAGTAGCTCGTCGCGTTGTTGACACCGCGCGAAGCGCCACTCCCGGTGTCGCCAGCACGGCTGGAATGTGCGATTCCAGGGCCCATCCGCCGCTGATGCTGGCACCGACAATTCCGACACCGAGGTCGCCAGTCACGGACGCGGCGTTTCGTGACCCGACAGCTGGCCAGCCTTCAGCCCACCCATATACCAGTGCCCGCTGCCCTCAACACCAAGACCATGACTGAGGCCCTCGTTGAAATTGCGCCGGAACCCGATGGACGCCGCGGCCTTGGCGTAGCGCAGCATCGCCACGTCTCGGCGCGCCAGATCCCTGGCAATCTCCCAGGCGCGGTCCATGAGCTTCTCTGCGGGCAGTACCTCGTTAATGAACCCGATCTGCTTTCCCTCCTCGGCGCCGATCGCGGACCCGGTGAGCAGCCAGTACTTGACGCGGGTGGGCCCGAGCAGTTCACCCCACACCAGGTTCACCCCGTCGCCCGGGATAGTGTCACGCAGGGGAAAGTGTGCCTTGTCGGCAAACTCGGCGTGCTCGGCAGCAAGGACGATGTCGCCCATCACGGGGATCTCGGAATGGATGAGGGCCGGGCCGTTGACGGCCCCGATGATCGGGATTTCGACGTCGTTCAGGTTCCGCAACATCCGGCGCCCCTCCCACCAGATGTAGTCCCAGCTGTGGCGGGTAAAACTCGTCACGTCCAGCTCAGTGCAGTACGCATCGCCAGTGCCCGTCAGGATGAGCACCTTCGTGGCATGGTTCTTGCCGACCCAATCGAAAGCCTCGGTGAGCTCAGTGTGGGCCTGTGCATCCCAGACGAAGGATCCGCCGTTTGTGTGAAACCGCATTTCGGTGACGCCATTGTCGTGAGTGATGCTGATTCGTTCCCAGTGCGGGTGTTCGAAGGTCATCGACCCTTCCTTTCTATGAAAATGAGTGGCGCAACATCACTTCTCGCCATGAAGATACCCTCGCCGTCGGGGAGATCCCGACGGGCCGATTTGGTCTTCGGCACAGCCCTGGCCAGACACGCTGGCACCTGGGCCTCGCCGACTTGCGCCGAAAGCCCGGTCCATCAATCCCAATATAGGCATCAGCCACCCAAACTGCTACCCTTGATTATATTCATAGTCATCATTAGACGGTTTTGATTACATATTCTCGACATCGATGCCGGCTGGCAAATGCATAGGAGCCGAATATGACCATGCCCCACTCTCTCACCCGTACCGGTCTGTCGGGCCAAGTCGCAGAGGCGGTCCTCGACGTCGCGGACAGCCCCCTCGACACCTCCCTGGCCACCGCCGTCAGTGACCGGCTTTTGCACGGTATCGGGGTGGCGCTGACCGGGACCGAGTTCGAGGCCTTTGCTGCGGGTTTACGAGCCGTCTCCTCCGAATCGGGCGCCTCCACGGTATTGGGTCGGCGCAACCGGCTCTCCCCCGCGGCAGCGGCCTTCGTCAACGCCATTGCCGCACACTCGTGCTTGCAGGAAGATTGCGGTCCCGGCGGTTACGTAGAGGGAAGCCACCCAGGCACCTACATCATTCCGGCTGCCTTGGCGGCCGTTGATGCGGCTGGCGTAAGCGGTGAGCGCTTCGCTCGCGGCGTGATCGCAGGCTACGAGGCCGTCAGTATCCTCGGGGAGATCGTTCCGGGCGGCTTGAGCGCCCGTAAGTACCGTCCCAGCGGGATCATGGGTCCATTCGGTGCAGCGACGGCCGCGGCGTACATTTTCGGCGCAGACGCCAATCAGCTTGCCACGGCTTTGAGCATCGCCAGCAACTCCGCGGCCGGCAGCAATCAGGGCTTTGTTAGCGGCACCATTGAGCCCCTTGCCCATGCCGGTCTTGGTGCGAGAAACGGCTTGCTTGCCGCTAAGCTCGCGATGGCCGGCGCCGCGGCAAGTCCGAACGCGCTGGAGGGTCCATACGGCTTCTTTGCAGTGTATGCGGGTGAGCAGCCAACCGTCGCGGGTCTGGGCCTCCGCTCCGAGGAGCCGGCCATCACGCGTCTGGGCAGCAAGAAGTTTGCCGTCTGCTTGCAGAATCAGGAAACCCTTGAACTGGCCGGCGAATTGGCCCCGGCGCTAAGCGGTGCGACGATCCGCGAGTTGGTGCTTTCCCGCCCTAACACCCCGGCCAACGGCACCGGTAGCGCTGGGGTAGGCGCAGAAGGACCCTTCGAAACCATGCTGCAACGTCAGATGTCCGCACGTTTCACGCTCGCCGCGGCGCTGCTTGGCCGACCGGTTACCGATCCCCGCTACTTCAACGAGGCGGGCGCGGATGCCCAGGCGGCCGACCTCGCAGCCTTGGTGAGCCTGCGTCAATACGAAGCGGACGCTGTCGATATCGTTGCCCGGCTCGACGACGGGCGGGAGCTGCGAATCGCGGGCCGGCGCCCCGAAATCCTCCAGCCAAGCTCCGTGCGCATTGATGAACTCTTCCTGGAACGAGCCGGTAGGGTTCTCAACGCAGAGTTGGCCGAACGCATACTGTGCGACATCCGCTCCATCTCTTCAGTCCCAGACGCCGCAGCTATCACAAACGCGTTGCGCGGCTGAGACGGCGTTCAAACCGGCCAAGGATAGCAAGGGCGAATAGTCACCCAACATATGACGAGCGTGGCCCTGCAATAGTGCAAAGCAGACCCCCTCATGGGCGTCAAAAAGGCCCCGGAAGGTCTGAACCTTCCGGGGCCTTCCATGTCCGGCATCGATTTAGCCCCTGAATGTATTGCTCCGAGGCATCAGGGGACGGTCGATATCGTCCCTCGATGACCGTCTGGCCAAGCTCAGTCCGTGTCAGGAACGAGGCCGATGGCGCTCACCGGGCACATTGACACGGCCGACTTTTGCTCGGCGGCACTCATCAACGATTTCCTCGCACTGTTCGTGACCTACGCGGACTCGATTTGCGCGGCCAACATGATCGGCATCGTCGCAGTCGTGCCGCCGTCGACCGGGATCGTGTGCCCCGTCACATAGCGCGACTCGTCGCTGGCCAGATAGAGAACCGCGAAAGCGACGTCCCAGCCTGTGCCCTCCGTGCCGAGCATGGTCGCCTTCGCGCGACGGGAGCGCATGCGGTCCGTGCCGCCTCCATCCCAGCCTTTGAACCCCAGGCCCATGGGAATCGCGACATGGCCCGGTGCGACAGTGTTGACCCGGATCGCGCTTTGGCCGTACTCGAATGCCTGCGCCTTGGCCATGGCAATCAGACCGCCCTTCGCCGCCGAGTAGCCGATGCCGCCCCCGGCTCGAAAGCCGGCGATTGACGAAATGTGGATGATGGAGCCGCCGCCGGCCGCCTTCATGTGCGGAAGCACGGCGTCCGACATGAGCTTGGGGGCCTTCAGGTTGAGGGCGATGATGGCATCCCACATCGACTCGAGGTTCTCCTGCTCACCGGGCGCAATGGCTGCATTGTTGACCAGGATGTCGATTCCGCCGAACTCGTCGAGGGCACGGGCCGCCACGGCTTCGCAGTTCGCCTTGACGGTGATGTCTGCAGTATGGACGTAGGCGCGCCCACCGATTCGCTCGACGGCTTCGAGCGTGTGTCGTGCACGGTCTTCCGAGACGTCCAATACAACGACGTTCGCCCCCTGCGATGCCAACAACAGAGCGATGTCCGACCCGGTGCCGCCCATGGTTCCGGCCGAGCCCGCTCCAGTGACGATCGCTGTCCGTCCCTCTAGTCGTCGGTCCCCCGGCAATTCGGGAATCTCGAGGCTATCGCTGTTCGGTGTCTGGCCTGTGGTGTACATTCGGGCTCTCCTTTGAGTTCAACACTTCAATACGAAGGGCAAGCATCTGCGCCGCTGCGAGGCAAACACCGGCGGCGCAGAAAGTTGTCGCTTTGTTAGATGGTGCCGGCAGCGCGTAGTTCTGCGATGCCGTCCGGGCTGATGCCGAGGTCCTCGGCGTAGAAACTGTCGTTGTGCTCACCCAGCGAGGGGGCGGTCCGCCACACCTTGCCCGTGTGGTTGGTGAGGCGTGGGAAAACATTCTGCATGCGCACGGGACCGAGGTCGGGATCCTCGATCTCAATCACGTTCTCGCGTTCCCGGTACGTTTCGTCTTTGAGGATGTCCTCGACCGTGTAGATCGGGGAGGCGACGACTTCGAGACGGTCCATCTCGGCAACGCACTCATCGAGGGTGTGCGCCTTGATCCACTGGCGCACCAGCTCATCGAGCCGCTCACGGTGCTGTACCTGCATGGCCGGTGTGGCGTAGTCCTCCAGGGGTTCGCCCACCAAGGTGGCCACGTTCTGCACCGATCGGGGCGTGCCCGAGGTGACCGTAATCCAGCGACCGTCCTTTGTCATGTAGGTGTTGATGACGGCGGCGGGGGCGGCCGCGAGCTGGTTGCCGGCCCGGGTCGGGTTCTCGCCCAGCTGGTCGTAGAAGATGACCTGCCATTCGACCAGGCGGAAAAGTCCGTCGTAGAGCGCGAGATCGATCCACTCACCCTGGAAGTCCGGGTCATTGTTTTTGCGGTAGGCGGCCGCCAGAATCGCGTACGCGCCCATCAACCCGGTGACCGAGTCGCCGTGGGAGAAGCCTGTGTGCACTGGTGGTCCGTCGGGGAATCCGGTGATGTTGACTACCCCGCTCATCGCCTCGCCCACTTTGCCAAAGCCGGGCGAGTTCCGCTTGGAAGACGAGTTTCCGAAGCCAGTGACCTGCAGCATGATCAACTTGGGGTTGATCTTGTTAAGCGAGGTGAAGTCAAGCTCCCATTTCTCCAGGGTTTCCACGCGGAAGTTGCAGATCACGACGTCCGCCCATACTGCAAGTTTGCGTGCGAGGTCGCGGCCTTCCTCGGTGCGCAGGTTGAGGGTGACGGAGCGCTTGTTGCGGGCCGCCACCTTCCACCACAAATGCACTCCGTCTTTGGCTGGTCCGGCGTTGCGCTGCGGGTCCCCGCGCCCCGGATCCTCGACGTGCACGATGTCCGCGCCCAGGTCGGCGAGAAGTGTTCCGGCGAGGGGGCCGGCGATGACGTGGGCGAACTCTACGACTTTCAGGCCGCTGAGCGCTCGCTTATCAATGTGAGACATGGTGAATGCTGCTCCTTGTTGCTTGTGGCCGACGCGTCGGTGCGCCGGCCTTGGTGTTGTGGCTAGACGTTCCATTCCGAGGTCGGTTCGGGAAACTGTTCGACCGCCTGGGGGGCATGTTTGCGATACATCATGAACGTGCGCTGGTATTCGACGACGGTCTGGCCGTGCTGGTTGATGCCCCGGGTGCGGATCCCGATGATGCCCTGATTCGGGCGCGACTTCGATTCGCGTTTGGAGGTCACTTCGCTTTCGGCCCACAGGGTGTCACCGGCGAAGACAGGGTTGGGCATGGAGATCTTGTCCCAGGCGAGGTTCGCCATGGCGTTCTCGCTCGTGTCTGACACGGAGAGCCCCACCACGATCGACAGGGTCAGGCACGAGTTGACGAGCGGGGCCTTGAACTCCGTCTTCGCGGCGAACTCACTGTTGAAATGCACCTGGTTGGTGTTCATGGTGAGCAGGGTGAACCACGTGTTGTCTGTTTGCTCGATGGTGCGCCCCAGACGGCTCCGGTAGACGTCTCCCACCTCCATGTCTTCGAAGAAGCGGCCGCGCCACTGTTTGGGTGCCATGACGGTGTCGGTGCTCATAGGTTCTCCTTAGTAAGTGGACGGGCGGAGATGCCCGAGATGGTCAGGGTGCGTTGAGCCCTGCGCAGCACTGGTAGGTCGACAAGTTTCGTTCCCACCGTCGCGACCCCGTGGCCGTTTATCTGGGCCTGCTCGTAGGCCTCGACAACGGCCAGGGCGTGCACAATGTCATCCTCACCTGGTGTGAAGGCGTCCTTGACCGGGCCGAGTTGCCGCGGGTGGATGCAGGCTTTCGCGGTGAAACCCAGGCTGCGTGACCGCCCCGAGGCCGCAACAAGGCCGTCGTCGTCGGTGATGTCCAGATGCACGACGTCGATTGGTCCCTCGATCCCGGCGGCAGCCGAGGCCATCGCCACCCGCGACCGGGGGTAGAGCAGGTCGAGTTCGTCGGTGCGCAACTCGCTCCCGACATCGGCCGCAAGATCGGCCGAACCCAGCATGAGGCGTACGACGCGAGGGTCAGCGGCGACACCGGGCACTTCCTCCACACCCTCGGCAGTCTCCACCAGCCCGATCACGGGCGGGCACGTCAGAGGCAGGAGGCCCAGCATGCGGGGAGTCGCTTTCGGGACCATGATGGCGTCCAGGGCTGCGCCGCTGAGCACCTCCAGGTCGGAGACTCCCCAGCGCTTGTCGGGCGCGTTGATCCGGACGATCATCGCCGGACCGCCTTCGATGCGGGCGTCCAGAATCTCGCGGACAAGACGGCGGGCGTTGTCTTTCGCTTGAGGGGCGATCGCGTCTTCGAGGTCAAGAATGACAGCATCGGCGCCGCTCTCAAGCGCCTTGTTCACCTTGCGCGCGTCGTCGGCCGGGACAAAAAGTAGCGTGCACAGACCCTCTCGCATGAACTACTCCCCGACCCTTCGAGCTGGACGCTCCGCGCGCGCGGGCCTTTCCGGGCGGATACGGCGGGGACTGCAATACACTGCGCCGTCGCGGACTTCAATCTGGTAGGCGCCCAGCCTGCCTTTGAGCGCACCGCCCACGCTGGCACCCGTTCGCAGGCTGAACTCGTATCCATGCCATGGGCAGGTGACGATCTCGCCTTCTTGTGCGAAGTGATACTCGTTGCGCTCCGACGGCTCCATCGTGCCTTTGATGGCGCCATCACACATGTTGGCGGCCTGGTGCGGGCACTTCGAACCGATCGCGAAGACCCCGGCGAGGGTGCGCACCACGCACACCTCGCGGCCGCCGATCTCGACGCTCCGAAACTCATCCAGGACCATGTCGTCGTACTCGCACACATACTCGAAGTCCTCTGTCGAGGGACCGGTGACCGGGTCCGTTCGACGCAAGGCGGCGAGTGTGCCGGGCTGGGATTCGCTCATGACGTCACCGCTTCAACGCGGGGAAGCAAAGCGGCACCGTTGGAGAGAATGAGGGCGCCGTCGTCCGGGCCCAGTTGCTTGATGACGTCCCCGGGAGCATCGCCGTCGAAGGGACTATGCGAGCCAAACACGATGCGGCTCCGGAGTGCGTCGGTCGTGAAGTGGCGCGCCCAGTCGCCGTCCATGGTTGCTTCTTTCAGGGGCCAGGTGTTCAGCCACACCTGTTCGAGTACATATTTGCTGGGCGCATGTTTCACCCATGGAACGTCGTATCGGAACGTGCGCCATTCGCGGTCGATCCGCCACAACATCGATGGCAGCCAGCTGAAACCGAAACCTGAGAAGAGGAACCGGACCGCGGGGAACTTCTCGAGGGTGCCCTCGAAGGCAAGGCTGGTGATGTTGGATTCAGCGAGCTGCGACATGAGCACCTGACGGCTGAGTGCGCTGTAATGGACGCCGCCGCCAAGCGGCTGGGCGCCGGCGTACAGGCCCTCGACACCGCTGAAATGCACGATGATGGCGAGTCCGGTCTCGGCAGCCGCCTCGTAGATCTGGTCGTAGTGACTCGCTCCAAGCAGGCCGGCCCCGAGAGGAAGAGCGATGGCACCAAATACGTGCTCGGCAGCGCGGCGCCGGATTTCTGCCGCAGACCACCCTGGATCCCCTGGCTGAACCACGATAACCGGTACGTTGTTGCCTGACGACCATTTGTCGCGGGCTAATGAGTTGAAACCGGACAAGAATTCGGTGGCGGCGACTCCGTCGGCCCACCCGTTCACGGTGAGCGCCTGGTGCGGCATCAGGAGAACCTTGTCCGCCTCGGGCAGTGCGGCGGCAGAGACAGGTTGCTCACCGAACCTGCTTGACACGCGTATGTGATTGCTCGCCTCGGTCACGGAGCCAAGGAACTCTTTGCGCTCGAAGTGCTTTTGCCAGGACTTGTCCAAGTACGCGAGCACGTCGCGATAGTCGGTGACGGCGACGTGCCTGTCGGTGTCGATGATCATGGTTGACTGTCTTTCCTGCAATGTCATGGCTCAGAGCGTGAACGGGGTACGGAAGATCTTGTCGCCGAACACGCCGAGTGCGTTTTCGTAGCACACGGCGCGACGCAACCCTTCGGGGATTTTGTTGTGCAATACGAAGAAGGGGTCGTCGGTGTCGTAGTGGGGATAGTCGGAGCTGAAAAGCAACACGTCCGAGACCCCGGCGGGCGAGAAGAGGGCATCCAGCTCAGCCTGCGTCTCAACCTCATCAAGAGGCTGGGTGGTGAAGGTGATGTGTTCGCGAATGTATTCGCTCGGCTTCTTCTTGATCCGCAGCGCGGCGCCCGGGTCACGCTCCCAAAAAAGGTCGAGGCGGTTCATCAAAGAAGGCAGCCAGCTGAAGCCCCACTCCACAAAGACCACCTTGAGGCTGGGAAACGCCTCGAATGTTCCGTTGACGATGAGGTCAGCAACGTTGGCCGCGCCAACCTGGGTGAGCACCGAGTGACGCTCACCATACGAACGCGGCACGCCGCCGGCCGGTCCCTGGGAGAACGTGTAGCAGCCCTCGGACCCGCTCTGGTGGACGGCGATGGGCAGCCCGGCTTCGACGGCCGCCTCATAAATCGGGTTGTACCAGGAATCCCCTAGCATCCGCTCCATGACGAGCAGCTGCACGGCGACTACGCCAGGCGTGCCAGCGTGGCGGCGGATTTCCGCTGCGGCCTGGGCAGGATCGTGAGGTGAAACAGTGATGGCGAGGCCGAAGCGGGGGTCACGGTCGACCCAGGTCTCAACGAAGTAGTCATTGGTGGCGTTAACAAAGGCGTTCGCGGCATCAATGTCACCCCACGCGGTGGTGCCGTACGGCTGTTGCGGGAGCAGGAGCGCCGTGGTGATGCCATACGGGTCCAGATGCCGCTCAATGACGAGTTCCGGGTCTGACCCCGCGGGACCCCCGTCGGCGGGGTAGGCGTCCAGCCGCTGCGTGTCGGCCGGATGGTTGTACCGGTCGCGCGCCCGGGCGTAGGTACGTACGCCACGCTCCTCGAAGTGTCGACGCCAATGCGCGGTCAAATACGGATAGAAGTCTTCGGTGGTGCGTGCCATCGGATGCACGTCACAGTCCACGATGGGATCCCTGCCGGGTGGATTCAACGCCGTTGTCATGATCTCAACCTCCGTGATTAGTCTATGATCATGATTATATTCAAACGGTAAGGAATTGCAATCATCTGAGATGCTCGTCCAACGGCGCACGGTCTCGTTTGGGTTTGCGTGACCTCGCGGATCCAGAGCTGCGGCTCACAAACGGCAGATGTGTTCCCGCTAAATGAAAGGGACCTGCCTGGCGGTCTCCGAAACAGCCAGCCAGTGGTGTACCTGTGCTCGGAGGGCCGTGGGATCGAGGTGCCTGCGCAGAGCCGGATGTGCTTCGGTGACGCTCTCATGCCGACATCGACGTCAGCCATTCAGGCTGGGACTCGGAATCACTCCGGGCCATGAAGATCGCCGCCGAACGGGACAAGGACGCCCTCGACGTCGAGCGCATCCTGCGCCGCAAGGTGCTGAGGATGACATCACCAGGTTCGCCTGTTCCGCCCCCGTGCGATAGAAGGGCCTGGGCAGCCGGCTGCATGCGGAAATCATGCCGGAGTCCTGGCCGTTTTCTCCCTTGATGACCTGCTAGCCAACCCCGATTGAATCGCCAATTATCTGTTGCGACGTTGAACGGGGAAGCCGCCTCACACGCGGCCGCCCCTGCTGGACTCCCGGACACAGGTGCGCCCTCTGCGCCCGTGGCGGCAATGCTAGCCTTGGAAGGGCTCCGGCAGCACGGTGTTCTATGTAGCCCTTACAAGATTTGTCAGACTACGGCGTTCTCAATGGCTTCGAGGTCGAGGCGGTTCGGGGCCTGGGCTACGCTTCGTCCGGCGAGACGGCCAGAGACTATCGCCCATCCGATATCCAGGCCGTGGTTGAGGAGCTGGAGGCCTCCTTGACCCGTGGAACCGGCGGCCCACAGCCCCGGTATTGCCTCGCCATCGGCCTGTGTCACACGCAGCTCCGTGTCGACGGCGAGGCCGCCGTCGGCAAGGGTGATGAAGGCGTTCATTGGGCCCAGACCATAGAACGGTCCTTCGCTGACGCCGGCGCCAAGGTGCTGCCGGCCAAACCTGCTGTCCTTTCCGTTTGCAACATCGGCGTTCCATTCATCGACGGTGGAGTTCAGAACGGAGGAGGCAACGCCGATGCTCGCGGCGAGCTCCTCGATGGTTTCAGCCCGGTGGTAGACGTCCGAGCGGAATCGCTTGTAATCGTTGACGTAGGCGTAGGCCACGCCGGGGAAGGTCGAGACGGGATGGGGCCACGCTGAAAACTTTCTGGCCACCCGTTCGTCGAAGATCATGAAGGCCGTGTTCTTCTCATCAGCGGCTGCGGCGCGCGCCATGAGTTTGTCGGAGTCCTCGTTGGCTATCCGTTTCCCGGAATGCCCGATCAGGATGGCACCAGCCTGATACATCGTGTTGTTCGGGCCCACCCAGCTGGTCAGGGCGCTACGGATGACGTATGCGAGCAGCTTCTTTGGCAGTCGAACAGCCCATCCGCAATCGGGATGTTCGTTTTGTACCACTTGCTCCAGTTACCTGCCTTGTCGCCTGCAATGAGCAAAATCGCATGCCGCTCCGGGTCGAAGGCAAACAAGATCCGCAACTCACACCGACCGCTCGATCCAGGCCGCAGCTCCTTCATGTTCTTATGCCGCGAACGAACCGCCGGATCGACAAGCGGACGGTCGTGGCCTCAAACTCATGGAACTGCCATACCTCGTGCAGCTAGAAATAGGTGCACTCCCTACGGATCACGGCCGGAGCGCTGAACGGCGCCTGACAGCTGGGCACCGACGATGCCGTGGGAACCGTAGAAGTAGGAAATCTGGCTGACCTCGTGTCACGCTCCGCCTTATGAAAGCAGCGCAAGCGCACCTACCTTTGCCGCGCCAAGGAGCGCCAACTGCTTCCCCATGGGTTCCATCGAGATACTGAGGTTCCTTGTAGCAATCGGAAGCGCCTCACGGTATACAACACTTCTAATCCCCGCGAGGACTTCGTCAGTCAGCCGGACCATTTCTCCGCCCAGAATGATTGTGCGGGGGTTGAAAATGTCGACCAGTTCTGCTGTCAGCTCCCCCAGGCGGGTCGCTGCATCACGCACGGCGGCAGTAGCCGCGGGGTCACCGGACTTTATCAAACCGCGCAGGCGGTGTTCGTCATTGATCTCGTCGCTATCCTCGTCATGAATGCGCAACTGGGTAATGACCGCACGCAGGCTGGCAGATGCTCCCACACACCCTGTTTTACCGCAAATACAGACAAGGTCTCGGTTTCCGCCCGCCTTAAGGTGACCGATGTCGCCCGCGGAACCGTCAGCGCCACGATGGATCTTTCCATCAGCAGTGATCAGGCCTGCTCCGATACCCATCGACAAATGGAGATGCAGCAGAGGCAGTTGTGCTGGTCCACCTTCAGTGAAAGCACCCAGCGCCATCATGTTGGCGTTGTTGTCAACCAGTGCAGGCGCGTCGAAGTAAGCGCTCAGGGACCGGCGAAGCTCGAAGCCCTCCCATCCGGGCATGATGTATCGATGGGCAGTGACTCCGTTGACAAAGTCAACCGGCGCCGGGATGCTGGCGACAACTTGGTGCACGTCCTCATTCAACAGGCCATTGCGTTCAAGCAGTTCCTTGGCTGACGCGAGTACGAGGTCTAGCACGTCGGTCGGCGACGACGACAGAGAAACTCGAACTTCCTCCGTATCCAGCAATGCCGCGGTTGCATCGGACAGTGCCAAGTGGGTGAAGGAGCGCTCAAAATCAAGGGCAATCGTGAATCCGGCGCTTCGGCCCAACCGAAGACCAAGAGAAGGGCGCCCCCGCTGACCTTCGCGGGCAGTTTCCTCGGACAACAGGCCCCTTCCGATCATCTGATCCACGTGATGTCCGATCGTGGAGCGCGCCATGCCAGTCTGGCGTGAGATGTTGGCTCGACTCGTGGCCACACCCGAGGCGACCATCCGCAAGATGATCTGAGGAACCAGCTCCAAAGACGTAGATTTCATACATTAATCTTGCCACATGTGAGGATTTAAGTTCGGTGATCGAATTTAAAATGTCATCTGTTTCCCAAAACATCTGGGGAATAGCATCTAATTCACGGGGTTACTGTCCCTAACAATCGCCCTCCACCAGTTAGGCCGCCAGGCCTGCATTCAATCCACGAGAAAAGTGCTCAAATGTCGATTGCACCCAGCCAGTTTGCGCTGAATCCAATCCAGTGGCTCGCGACCCCGGACGGGTGGGTTGACCAGTCGCTGAAACCGCCCTTGGAACGCAGGCTCCCGGTAGTCGCATCTGCCGGCTTTACTGCCATAAAGTCTGAAGTTCCGCTCGGAATGACGGCGCAGACCTATCGGTCTCGGCTCGGCGAGTACGGGATCCGTCCGGGTCCCGGCTACGTTCCGATGCCCTGGTTCGAGGACAAATCCTCCAGAGCTCCCTTTTTGGAGCGGGCGCGCACGATCGCCGCCACAAATGCCGCCCTGGAGGCCCCGCTGGTTTTCCTCGCCATGGGCATGGACAAGAATGCGGCGAGGGTACTCCATCCAGGAGTCGGATTCGGACAGAGTTCAGACAGACTTGAGTCGGTCAGGGACTATCTTGCTGAGGCTGCGCAGATCATGGTGTCTGAAGGAGCCGTTCCTGCTCTCCACCCACATGTCGGGACGTGGGTTGAGACGGCGGACGAAGCTCGATTTGTTCTCGACACGGTTGATGAGAACATCCTGAAATTCGGTCCCGACGCGGGGCACCTTTCATGGACCGGAATCAACCCGGCGGAATTAATTGCGGAGTATGCCCCAAGGGTGGCTGGTATTCACATCAAGGACTACTTTGATGTCCTGTCGATGCGCAGTCGCACTGACGACATCGACTACCGCTCCACGGTGCTTGCGGGCTTCTGGACCGAACCTGGCTATGGCGATGCAAACATCGATGAGGTCCTGGATGCCGCCGGTCCGAGCTTCGACGGTTGGGTCGTAGTTGAAGTTGACCGGGGAACGGTCGCTCCGGACGAGAGCATCCGAAGGTGCGGAGAGTGGCTCGCCAGCAGATTTACGGACCCTCTTCCGGCTAAGGCGCATTCTCACACGTCTTGACTATTGGCCAAATATCCCTTCCTGCAGCGGAGTTACCCATGAAAAGCCCAACAAAGATACGCTTCGCCCTGGTCGGGGCCGGCGTCATAGGAAACCATCACCAGAAGGTCATGAAGGAGCTCTCCCCCGAGATCGAACTCGTCGCCGTCGTCGACCTGGAACTGCCCAAAGCGGAAAAAATCGCTTTCGCCCATGATGCACTCGCATTTACTTCGCTCTCAGAAGCGCTCGCTAACTGTGACTTTGATGCTGTTGCCGTCTGCACACCCACAGGGGCTCACGCAGCGGTGGGAATCGAGGCCCTGAACTCCGGCAAGCATGTCGTGATTGAAAAACCGGCCGAGATCAGCCTGGCAGCTACAGACGAGATAATCGCAGCGCAGCGAAGGTCTGGCTCGAAAGTCACCGTCATCTCCCAGCACCGCTTCGATCCGGCCGCGGAGATCCTGATGCAGGCGATCAGTGAGGGCGGACTTGGACGCCTGACGTCGGGGGTGGCAGCGATCAACTGGTGGCGCGGACAGAACTATTACGACTCGGGTGACTGGCGTGGCACTTGGGCCCTGGACGGCGGCGGGGCCCTCATGAACCAGGGCGTCCACACTGTCGATCTTCTAGTAGCTGCAATGGGCAAGCCAGTGGAAGTCTTTGCCTACACTGCTTGCCTCGCGCACGACCGCATTGAAGTCGAAGACGTCGCTGTCGGTGTCGTGAAATTCGACAGCGGCGCTCTAGGAGTCCTACACGGAACGACGGCGGCTTATCCGGGTCTGAGTGCCCGCCTTCAGGTGCACGGCGAAAGAGGCTCTGCCATCATCGACAATGACCAGCTGACATTCATCCACACCACTCCGGTTGGACATCCTCGGCCGGAGAAGCCACTTGGTGTCTCAGACTCCGCCAACCAAATTGACCGCCATGAGGTCTCCAACGGTTCAATACCCACCGCCGGCGCCAACCCGGGACAACTCTCTGACGCTCACCGCTATCAGTACAGCAATTTCCTCGCATCAATCCGTGGTGATGAGGAGCTTCGGGTTGGACTCGCTGAAAACCGTCAATCGCTCAGCGTCATACTCGGAGCCTACGAGTCTGCGCAGACCGGGTTGCCTGTGCGTTTGGCCTGACTCGGCACCATCGCGGGTTTTCAAGCGATCCTTGGTTGCCAGGCTTCGCCCCGCCGCGGAAACAGAAAGTATGCGTCCCGGAAGAGCGGCGTACCTACTCAGCCAAATACCTGGCCTGCCCGACCTGGGGCGACATGTCGAGCAGCTCATCCGCGCCAAGCCTCGCAGCACCGACCAAGGCCGCCTTATTTCCAAGACGCGACGGGCTAATCACCAAGCGGCGAGTGGCGATGGACAACGCCTCCTGATAGACAACGCCCCTGATTGTTGAGAGCACATCATCGCTGAGCTCAATCATTCCGCCACCCAGGACAATCGTCCTCGGGTTGAACATGTCAACCAAAATCGCCGTCAGCTGCCCCAAGTGACCTGCCGCATCTCGCAACGCCGCCAATGCGGCCGGATCCGCCTTTCGAACCAGCTGAGTCAGAGCCTCTCGCCCGGCCCGCGGATCTGTAACACTGTCTGTTTCGATACCAAGCTGGGACATGACGGCATGAAGACTCGCGTAGGCGCCGATGCAACCCACCTTGCCACACTGACAGCGCGCCTGAGCTCGGCTATCTATGCGCAAATGGCCAATGTCGCCCGCGGAACCGTCGGCACCGCGGTGGATTTTTGCGTCCGCCGTAATAAGCCCGGCACCGATCCCGGTCGAAAGCTGCAAGTGCAGCAATGGCAGCTCGTCGCGATGCACTGTTGTCGCTGCCCCCAACGCCATAAGGTTTGCATCGTTATCCATGAGTGCCGGAGCACCGAAGTGCTCACTCAGGATTTTCGCGATCTGAATCCCTTCCCAGCCAGCCATGATGGATCGGTGTGCCGTGACTCCCTCGTGGAAGTCCACGGGTGCCGGGACACTCGCTATGACCTGACGGACGTCGGAGAGTACGAGACCATGGCCGGAGAGGAGATCGGCCGCAGCATCGAGAACTTTCCCAATCACGGCCTTCGGGTCCGGATTCAACAGGATATCGATAGTGCGTGAGTCCACTACAGCGGCGCTGGCATCGGATATGGCAACGCAAGTGTTCGTACGATCAAAAATCACATCCACGACATATCCGGCGCCCCTGCCGACCGTCAATTCTCTCGCCGGGCGCCCCCGTGCCCCTTGGGACTCCTCCAACTCGGCGAGGACCTCATCGCGGAGCATTTGATCCACGTGTAGGCCAATCGTCGAGCGCGCCATCCCGGTCACACGCGCCGCCTGGGCCCGGCTCGTCACTTTACCTTCAGCAACCAAACGCAGGATCGTATTGGCTGGCGATCGGTCGGTTGATAACTCGCTCATGCACTCATTATGACCCATATCATCACATTTAGTCTGAAGATCGGACTTAAATCGGCATCTTGTGGCACAAAGATGTCCGCAGATAGCCTGCGGATAGTGGCTTTCCAACCCATCCAAAGGAACATCAATGACTCATAACATCGGCATCGTTGGCGCCGGCAATATCTCCGCGCGCTACATGCAAGGCCTGCAAAAGTACCCCGAACTGAAGGTCAACTACATCGCAGACATCGACCACGCGCGGGCCGCCACACTTGCCTCAGAATTCGCCGTGCCGCGTTCCGGCAGCGCTGATGCGCTCCTTGCGGACGACAGCATCGACATCGTCATCAACCTGACACCACCGAATCTGCACGCCCGGACTGTCATCCAGGCGCTGGAAGCCGGGAAGAGCGTCTACGTAGAGAAGCCTCTGGCAACGACCCGGGAGGATGGGCTGCTCATGCTGAAGGCTGAACGCGAGAATCCCGGCATTCTCGGTTCCGCACCGGACACGTTCCTGGGCAGCGCAGGACAAACCGCCCGGCACGCCATAGACTCCGGCTACATCGGCACGCCGATCGGAGCAAGCGCATTCGTCCGCTCTTCACGAGCAGAAACCTGGCACCCCAGCCCCGGCTTCCTCTTCCAGCAGGGAGGCGGACCGGTCATGGACATGGGCCCGTACTACATCGCAGCCCTCGTGAACTGCCTCGGTCCGATCCGCCGAGTAAGCGCCGACGCACGCATCGGGTCCGAAACGAGAATTGTCACAGCCCCCGACCGGACCGTGGACGAAATCCCGGTCACCGTCAATACACACGCATCCGCTGTCTTCTCTTTCGCCTCCGGCGCCATCGGGACGGTTCTTATGAGCTTCGATATCTGGGACACCACTCTGCCCAGAATCGAGATATACGGAACCGAAGGAACACTGAGCCTGAATGACCCGAATACCTTCGACGGCGATGTGCGGCTCAAGCGGCGCGAGCACGGCGAGTGGCAGGTGCTTGAGCCTGTGACACCCCTGTTCGGAACCGTCGGCACGCCAGAGCAGCACCGCCGTGGACTTGGCGTGAATGACCTTGCTGGCGCATTGGCCGGCGGACCGCACCGGGCCAGCTCAAGCTTCGCTTTCCACGTTCTGGACGCCATGCTAGCGATCGACGAGGCAGCAGCCGCCAAACAAACCATCCTCCTTGAGAGCCGGACCGAGCGTCCGGCACCGTTGTTCAATTCCTGAACCGGGGCTTCGGCCTCACATCCTTGAAAAGAGTTTTCATTTGCCTATTTCCCCCAGCCAGTTCGCCATCAATCCGCTCCAGTGGGTCGCCACGGACGACGGATGGATCAACCCCGGGCTTGCCCCTGCGCTCCCCGATCGTCTAGCCAGGATTGCTGCCGCGGGATTCACCGCGATCCAGTCCGAGGTTCCGTCCGGCTCCAGCGTGGCCGAATATGCTCACGCCCTTGAAGTCGCTGGTATTCGCCCGGGCCCGGGATACGTCGGATTGCCCTGGGAAGAGCAATCTGCCGACAGGGCGCAATACCTCGAACGCGCCAGGGTTCTTGCCGCCAACAATATCGAGCTTGGCAATGGGCTGCTCTTCCTGGCAATGGGTATGCAACGTGACGCACCGCGCGTGGCACATCCCGCCGTCGGTCACGACCACAACCCCGCGCGGCTGGAGCGGGTCCGGGACTACCTCTCCGAGGCCGCTGAAATCATCACCGCCGAAGGCGCAGTCGCCGCCTTGCACCCACACATCGGAACCTGGGTGGAAACCGCAGACGACGCCCGCTTCGTCCTGGACACGGTGGACGAGAAAATCCTGAAATTCGGTCCCGACGCCGGACACTTTGCTTGGACTGGCATCGATCCAGCCCTGATCATCGCCGAATACCGCACTCGAGTAGCCGGGATCCACATCAAGGACTACCGATTGGATGTAGCACTCAGGAGCCGCACCGAAGATATTGATTACCGATCCACGGTCCGTGCTGGAATCTGGACCGAGCCCGGAGCCGGCGACGCCGATATCCCTGGAATCTTGGCCTCCGCTGGTGATGACTTCACAGGCTGGGTGGTCGTCGAAGTGGACCGCGGAACCACGGAAGCCCCTGAAGACAGTGTTGATCTGTGCGGTCGCTGGTTTACGAGCCACTTCGGACTGGAGAATGCTTCGCGCTGAATCTGCGGGAAGTCCTCGGCCGGCTGCTCATCTTTTTGAGCGGCCGGCCGATCCTGTCCCCCGCCCCTTGGCTGGCGGGTTACGTCACGCGCGCTTAGGCGAGCACCTCGAACTCAGTCACCTTAGGAGCACACACGTTTTGACCCCTCGAATAAGGATCCGCTCCGTCTTGGCTTGGGCCGGATCGATTTGTGCCCAGTACAGCATGATCATGGCCGGATTGACGCGCGAATCCGAGGCGTCTCTCGCCGTCGGACCCGACGGTAGGCAACGCCGACCTTTGCATCAATTACGTCGATTAGAAAACTAATTTCGGCATCTTGCGAACAGCTGAATGCTAAATGATGCTTAAACAAAGCAGTGACGGGGACCACAGCAAGGTCTACGGAAAGGTCGCAGGCGTGCCGAGCGCAGAAGCGGCTTCCCGTGTTCACCAAGCAAGCCCCGAACCACGCGGGGGCGACAATCCTGAATCTTACAAACGCCAAAGCAAGCACTAGCTTGCAGTTGAAATTCCAGTTCCTTCAAGGAGTAAGACCATGAAACGAAAGCTCATACTTGCCGGCGCCGTGTCGCTGGCGCTGGCGATGTCGGCCTGCGGGGGTAGCGGGGGCGCTGCATCAGGTGGCGCCAAAGCCGGTGGCACCCTGAATCTCGCTGTATCCCAGTCCCTGAAGTCCTGGGACCTCGCCGAAGCAAGCATGGGGAATGCCGAACAGTACTACGAACCGGTCTTCGATGCGCTGCTTCACATGGACTCCAAGGGTGCTCCCACCGCGAACCTCGCCACTTCGTGGGACTACGACGCATCCCTGACAACTCTGACGCTCAAGCTGCGGACCGACGTGAAGTTCAGCGACGGAGCGCCGCTTGACGCAGACGCGGTCAAGGCCAACCTGCTGCACACGAAAGCCGGAAAAGGTGAAGCTGCAGCCCTGATCAAAGCAATTTCTGACGTTCAAGTTACAAATCCGTCAACTGTCGTGGTTAAGTTGTCCACCCCGACTCCATCGCTTCTGAGGAGCCTGGCGAATGTTCCCGGTATGATCGCCAGCCCGAAGTCACTCACGAGTCCCCAGGTCCCCGTGGGTTCGGGACCCTACACCCTCGACGCGGCAACCACTACGGCCGGCACCGAGTACGGATTCGTCGCGAATCCGAACTATTGGGAGAAGAATTCCTACCCGTTTGAAAAGGTAGACATCAAGACGATGTCCGACCCGACTGCGCGGACCAATGCGCTTCTGTCTGGTCAACTCGACGGCGCCGGCATTTCCCCGGACCGTGTCGACGCTGTCAAGGCCGGCGGCCTCAAGGTTGACACGGTTACTCCCGGGGTCGTTGAAGGACTCTACATCTGGGACAAGAAGGGCGCGATCGTACCGGCTCTTGCCGATGTCCGAGTGCGTCAAGCTCTCAACTACGCGTTCGACAGCGCATCCATTGTAAAAATCGCCAAGAAGGGCCTGGGGACGCCGACGACCCAACATTTCACGTCTGACAGCGAAGCTTTTGTGCCCGAATTGGATCAGACTTACAAATATGACCCTGCGAAAGCCAAGGCGCTACTCGCCGAGGCCGGCTACGCTAACGGTTTCGACGTTGTCATGCCCGACATTTCATCGCTCTTCCCAGAGATGCAGGCTGCCATGGTTGAGCAGTTGGGGAACGTCGGTGTGAGGGTCAAACTGGACAAAATTCCATTCGATCAATTCATGCCCTCAATTCTTGCCGGCAAGTACGCCATGTCCTACTTCAAGACAGGAGGCGCCGATCCCTGGATCGCCATCCAGCTCATCGTTTCCAAGCAGGCCACATGGAACCCATTCCACTACGAAGACAAGCATGTAACTGACTTGTTGTCCCGGATCAGTACCTCCACCGGATCTGCGCAGGTCGCCCTGTATAAGGAGCTGAACACGTACTTGGTCCAGCAGGCCTGGGATGCACCTTGGGATGTTGTGAAGGACGTCTACGCTTCCTCGAAGAACGTCCAGGTCACAATGCATCCGTTCTACCAGACCCCGCCCTTGTTCAACTTCAAGCCAGCTAGCCAGTAGCCCCGGCTCAAGACCACCAGAAACTAGAAGGAGGACGGGATGGCCGTGTTTCTGATTCGGCGCCTGTTGGCAGGGATCCTACTCGTGATCCTCGTCGCCAGCGCGACCTACATCTTGCTGAATTACACAGGATCTGACGTGGCTCGCAACATTGTGGGGGAAACAGCGACGCCGGAACAGGCCCTGGCCAAGGCCGCGGAACTCGGGCTCGACCGACCGCTGGGGTCCCGCTATTTCGATTGGCTCGGTACAACCCTCAGCGGCGACCTGGGCAAGTCGTGGTTCAACAACGTTCCTGTTTCGACCACATTGTTGAATGGCCTTCCGGTAACCCTGTCGATCATTTTCGGTGCCTTGGTCCTGTCAGCCTTGGTCAGTGTCATCCTGGGCTCGCTGGCAGCTGTCCGTGCTGGCTGGTTTGATAAGACCGTCCAGGCTTCGGCGGTACTGGCCGATTCGATCCCCGGGTTCCTCGTGGCGCTCGTTCTGGCCATGGTGGTCGCGGTCAACCTCGGTTGGCTGCCAGCGACAGGTTTCGTGCCATTCCAGCGCTCTGCGGTTGAATGGTTGCGATCCATTACGTTGCCGTCGGTTGCACTGGCATTCGGAGCCACCGCAGCAACCACCCTGCAACTTCGCGGCTCCATGCTTGACGTGCTCAAACTGGACTACGTGCGCACACTCCGCAGCCGCGGCTTGAGCGACCGGCGGGTTGTATTCAAGCACGTCCTCCGCAATGCGGCACCTCCGGCTGTTACCGTGCTCTCCCTTCAATTCATCGGCCTGGTCGGAGGAGCTGTCATCGTCGAAAAAGTCTTCGGGCTTCGGGGCATCGGCAGCATCGCGACTTCGGCGGCGGTCCAGGGAGACGCGCCGGTGGTGCTGGGCGTCGTGATCGTGATGGTCCTGATCGTTGTCGTCGTAAATCTCATTGCTGACCTTGCCTACGGCTGGCTCAACCCCAAGGTGCGTGCAGAATGACCATCCCTCCTATTGACGGCACAGTGACCGCCACAGCTGCGAGCGGGGAGACGGCTAAGCGACGTCACATCGTCGTCAGGCTGCTCCAGGACCCCGTCGCGATCTGCTGCATCTTCGTCCTGTTGCTGCTGACTGCCGCGAGCGTTCTGGCTCCTTTCCTCACGGACCAAGATCCGATTAAGTCTTCGCTTGCCGAGACCCTTGCGCCAATGAGCCAGCAACACCCCCTTGGTGCCGATGGCGTGGGGCGCGATGTTGTGGCCCGATTGCTGTACGGAGGCCAGACCAGTCTGGCTGCAGCTTGCGTGGCCGTTTTGGTCGCGTTTGCCGTGGGTGTACCCGCCGGTCTCTTTGGCGGCTACTATCGCGGTCGCGCCGACGCCATCCTGGCCTGGGCCAGCAACTTCATCATGGCGGTCCCGGCCATCATCATCCTCCTTGTGGTCATGGCCGCGGTTTCCCAGAGTACTTACGTCGCCATGGCGGTCCTGGGACTGATCGTTTCGCCGTCCGTCTACCGCTTGGTTCGGGCATCCGTAGTGTCAGTACGCGAGGAACTGTTCGTTGACGCGGCGAAGGTCTCGGGTCTGTCTGATGCGCGGATCATGCGCCGGCACATCCTTCCTGTTGTCCAAGCCCCTTCCATCATTCAGGCTGCCCAGATCTTCGGCGTTTCAATCGGTATCCAGGCCGGCATCGCCTTCCTGGGTCTGGGTTCGCCCACCGAAGCCAGCTGGGGCGCAATGTTGAACGACGCGTTCGCCAACATCTACTCCGCGCCGCTGTTGCTCCTATGGCCTGCACTGATCATCTGCATGACCACGGCCTCGCTCGCCCTGCTGGCCAACTCCCTGCGCGACAGCCTCTCTGGCTCCAGGAGGCGGCCCACACGGCACTCAGATCGCGTCCGTGATGGCGCACCGTCGAGCGAAGGATCGGCTGCTGGGGATTTCGCCGAAGTGGCGGACGATGTCTTGCTCGCAGTGGACCATCTGAAGGTGGATTACCCGGTCGACGGCGGTCGGCGAACCGTGGTGGACGGGGTATCCCTGACCGTCCGCCGCGGTCAGGTCCTGGGACTGGTGGGAGAATCCGGTTCGGGCAAGAGCCAGACAGCCTTTTCCCTTCTCGGCCTGTTGCCTCCGGAGGCGAGGGTTTCGGCTGGCCGGCTGCTGTTTGATGGCGCGGAGATGAAAGGACTGGGGCGTAGCGCCATGAATCGACTTCGTGGAAAGCGCATCGCTTACGTGCCACAGGAGCCTATGTCCAACCTGGACCCATCGTTCACCATTGGTTCCCAATTGGCAGAGCCGGTACGCCAGCACATGAAGGTCTCAGCCAAGGAGGCAAAGGCACTCCTGCTCGGTCTCCTTGAACGCGTGGGCATCAACGACCCCGCCCGGGTGTACTCCTCGTATCCGCATCAAATATCAGGAGGCATGGCACAGCGGGTACTCATCGCCGGCGCGATTTCCTGTGATCCTCATCTGTTGATCGCGGACGAGCCGACTACCGCTTTGGACGTCACGGTCCAAGCCGAAATACTCGACCTGATCCGGTCCCTGCAGGCGGAACGCAACATGGGCGTCATCCTCGTGACCCACGATTTCGGCGTGGTTGCCGACATCTGTGATCGCGTGGCCGTCATGCATACCGGAAAAATCGTTGAAACTGCCTCCGTCAAGGAGCTGTTCTCGACCCCGCACCATGAATACACCCGGATGTTGCTGTCATCCACTTTGGAGGACGCCAAGCCGAGGTCCCCTTTGAAAAGCACGCCGAAGTTGCCTAAAAGGGCACAAACCGCCTGATGGGAAGCCACATGATCGCCTCTGTTGAAGCCCCCGCAGAATCACACAATGGATCGGACGGTCCGTTGCTGAGCATTGAGAACGTAACGGTCCAATACCCTTCCAAAAGATGGCGCAGCCCCGATTTCCTGGCCCTCAAGGGGGTCTCACTGGACATACGGGCGGGCGAAACAGTTGGATTGGTGGGCGAATCAGGCTCGGGAAAGACCACCCTCGGACGGGCAGTCCTCGGACTTGCACCGGTTACCACTGGACTCATCCGCTACGACGGCCAAGTCATCTCGGCCATGAACCGCAAGCAGCGGCGGACCCTCAGCGATGAAATCCAGGTCGTGTTCCAAGACCCTTACACGTCACTTAATCCGGCCCTGACCGTGCTTGACATCCTTACGGAGCCTTTGCTCACCGCAGGCACCAGGCGGGCTGAGGCCGAACAGCGGGTGAAAGACCTGCTTGAACAGGTCCATCTTCCACGGGACGCATCAAACCGGCTGCCCCGGGAATTCTCCGGCGGACAACGTCAGCGTATCGCCATCGCCAGGGCACTGTGCCGGGATCCGCGCCTGATCGTCTGCGACGAGCCTGTCAGCGCACTCGACCTGTCGAACCAGTCACGTGTCCTTGACCTATTTATCGAAATCCAGGAGCGCACGGGGGTTTCGTACCTCTTTGTGACCCACGACCTCTCGGTGGTGCGCTACATCAGCCATCGTGTTGCGGTCATGTACAAAGGAGAAATCATCGAAACCGGAGACGCAGCCAAGGTCACCACTCAGCCGCAGGAGCCCTACACGCAGAGGCTGCTGCTGGCCGCGCCTGTTCCCGATCCTGCCCGGCAGGCAAGCCGCCGGGCTGCCCGCCAAAAGTTCAGCGCCCAGCTGCGCGTGGCCGGTCCAATAGATAACCGTGCCTCATGAGGGCCCCGGCACAAGGTTCCACCCGTCAGTCATCCTCCGCGCTGGGAGTAGCCGCGATCGGATACGCCTTCATGGGCAAGGCACACTCGAATGCGTGGCGCAACGCGGCCAGCTTCTTCGATGTCCCGGCCATCGAACAGAAAGTGCTCGTTGGCAGGGATGCCCGGCAGGTCACCGAAGCCGCTGCCAAGTACGGGTGGGCTGAGGCCGCTACGGACTGGCGCGAAGTGATCGCCCGGGACGACATCGACATCGTGGACATCTGCACGCCCGGCTGGATGCACGCCGAAATCGCCATCGCCGCCCTTGAAGCCGGCAAGCACGTCCTGGTCGAAAAACCCCTGGCAAACACCCTGGCCGAGGCCGAAGCCATGGCCGCGGCCGCGCGCGCGGCCCGCGAACGCGGCGTGCACTCCATGATCGGCTTCAACTACCGCCGCGTCCCGGCCCTGGCCCTCGCGAAGGAACTGATCGCCGAAGGCAGGCTCGGCACCGTCCGGCACGTTCGCGCTGCCTACCAGCAGGACTGGCTCAGCGACGCACGTTCCCCCATGACCTGGCGCCTTACCAAGGACACCGCAGGCTCCGGCGCCTTGGGCGACATAGCCTCCCACGCTATCGATCAAGTATTGTTCCTGCTCGGCGGCTCCGTCACCGAAGTTTCCGGGCGACTGCACACCTTCGTGACCAGCCGCCCGGGAACGAACGGTCCCGAAGATGTGACAGTGGACGACGCCGCATGGGTCACTCTGACCCACGGCTCCGGAGCCATCGCTTCTGTGGAAGCTTCACGCATGGCCACCGGGCAGAAGAACTCCCTCAAGCTCGAAGTCTATGGGGACAAGGGTGCCCTGCTTTTCGACCTCGAAGAACTCAACGAACTCGCCTTCCTCGATGCCACCCTTCCCGTCAGGGAACGAGGCTTTAGCCGCGTCCTCGTCACCGAACCCGAACACCCCTACATGAACGCTTGGTGGCCGCAGGGACACATCATCGGCTGGGAACACACCTTCACCCACGAAATCCGCGACTTCCTCACCGCGATCGGAAACGGCACCGAGCCGTCGCCGTCGTTCGACGACGGCCTGTCCGTCCAACGCATCCTGGCCGCCGTCGAGGAAAGTTCCGCCGCCAAAAGCTCCCTCATCCAGCTAGCGGGTCCCTAGGCATTAGGACCTAACGAGCATCGCAAACGTAAACCCGACGTCATGGACCCTTGAGCGCCCCACCGCTCAAGGGTCCATGGCTTTGAATCCCAAAAATCGGCCGACTGGTTGTCACCTCATGAGCCAAAGTCTCTGGCCAAAGGCAATTCGAACGTGAACGAGGCACCCCTGGACTCATTTTCCACGGCGTAGATTCTGCCGTGCTGACGCGTGATAATGCGGTGGCTGAGAGCTAGGCCAATGCCGCTTCCCGTGGACTTCGAGGTGAAAGCTCCGTCGAAGATGCGGCCGTCCGGAATGTGGGACAGGCCTTTGCCGCGATCAGCCACCCGGAAAACGCCGGCCGTCTCGGTCGCGTACGTCGTGATGACGACGTGCCGCTCTCGCTGCGGCCAGCCAGACATCTCATCGATGGCATTGTGGCAAAGGTTCAGGATCACCTGCCCCGTAAGGACTTTCTCGCAGCGGATCCAGATCGGGCTCTCGCTCATGACCAGCTGCAATTCCGTCTCGTGTTGATCGGCCCGCAACCGAACGAAGTACAGGCAATCCCTGACGATCTCGTTCAAGTCCGCCACTTGTTCGGAATGCTCCAACCGCACGACGAAATCGCGCAGGCTCTTCACGATCTGGTTTGCCCGGTCGATTTGCAGCCGGGCATTATCCAGCCCATAAATAAGATCATTGATGCTACTCTCGGGATCCCTTACCCGGCGGGATACTCCGTCCACGAAGTTCGTTGCTGCCGCAAGTGGTTGGCCGAGCTCGTGGGCGATCGCCATGGCCATATCACCCATCGCGTTGTACCGTCCCAGGTAATTCAGGTGCTCAAGGTCCCGCCGATGCTCTTCTTCGGCAGCAACCTGCTCCGTAATGTCCTGGAGCAGCAGCATAGCGCCGGTGAGATCCTTTTCAAGTGCTAGGTACTGGCAGCTGACGCCGAACCATTTGTTGGCACCGTCGGGATGCGCAACTTCGATGCGCAGACTCGAGGAGGATCCGTCAGCGGGGTCCCTGGCCAGAGCTTTCTCCAGGGCAGGCCTCGAGGAGACGGCGCAGAGGTCAACGAAGCTCTCCCCCACCAGCTCGTCCACTGCGTGCCCAAGTTGACCCGCTGCTGCTCCACTGGCGAAAGTGATTCGGCCATCCCAGTCCAGCACGAGGATACCCTCAGCCATGCGCCGCAGGAATGCCTGCAAACGCCCCTCTGTCCTCTGTAGGTCCGATTTCAGGGATTCTTCCTTCTCGATGTCCCGGAACTGAACCATGATGGCCTCGCCGGCTGTCAGTCCGACCCGGACCGCAATGGCTTCAGTCAGGAATTCCCGCCCCGTCTTGGACCGGTACATCCACTCGGTTCTGCTGATTCCGTGGTCGGCCGCATCCTGAAGCCATTGCACACCCACCGAGCGGCGGAATCGGGAATCCGCGCTACTCATGTCCGGCGCCTTGAGCGGTTTCAATTCCTCCAAGGTGAAGCCCAGCATTTCGCAGGCAGCCTGGTTGGCCCAGAGGATGTCCTTGGTGACGGCGTCATGGATCAGGATGCAGTAACTCAGCGACTGGACGAGACGTTCATAATCCTCGGTGGTGGGGCCTGGCCGGACAGAAAGGCCCGGACCGGAAGAAACCTTCGGTCCGGCGGACGGATCCGGCTGTATGGACGGAGGGGGACTAATGTCGCTGGGCTCGACAGTCCGGCCCAGCGGTTCGCCCGGCAAGGAAATAGGCACAAACAATCTTAGCGCGTGAACGCCATTTCCCGCATAGGTATTTCCTTTACTTTTCATTGGTATTTCCTTGGTTCACGGCTACGAATCACCGATTGAAGGCAATCGGCCCGACAAATACTCTTAATGCCAGAAGACATTTGTCCGCAGTATTGATTGGAGAAATTCGATGACCGACGTTCTGGATACAGCCCTGCAAACCACCCTCGACGGCGTGCTCGAAGTCATCGCCCGGCGCCGGGAAGAATTCGGAGAAAAGAAATTTGTCCCTCGGGACATCATTTCAGAATTCAAGAAGGTGGGTATTTACCGTGCCGCCACGCCGCGGCGCTTCGGCGGCGATGCCCTTCCGCCGAGCCGGTTTCTCCGGATCATCGAACAAATCTCCGCGGTGGATGCCTCAGCCGGCTGGGTCGCCAGCTTTGGCTCCTCTGTCTACCTGGCTGCCCTCCCCCTCGATACCCAGGCCGAGCTCTACGCGGACGGCCCCGACGTCGCATTTGCCGGGGGGCTTTATCCGGTGCGGAAGGCCGAACGCAGTGACGACGGCTGGAATGTAACGGGCGAATGGAAATTCTCCAGCGGCTGCAGGGGCGCCGACATCCTTGGCGTTGGACTCGTGGGCAACGAACACACCGGCGGCAAGCCGCTGACCGCCCTGCTCCGCCCCGAGCAAGTCGAGATCGTTGAGAATTGGGACGTCATCGGCCTCAACGGCACGGGCAGCCATGACCTGAGAGTCACCGGCCAGGTGGTCCGGGACGAATGGACTTTTGTCCGCGGCGGCGAGCCCACCGTTGACGAGCCCTTGTACCGCTACCCCGCCATTGCCTACGCAGCCCAGGTACTGGCCGTCGTCAATCTCGGCGCGGGCCGCGCGGCCCTGGACTACGCCATCAGCACGGGCAGCGGGCGCACCGGAATTACCGGTGCACCCAAGCTTGCAGACAGGGCATACTACCGGATGGACGTGGCCAAAGCCGAGGCGGAACTCCGCTCGGCACGGGCGTTCTTCTACGAGATCTCCGATGAGGTGTACGCCACGGTCGAGGCTGGCGACCCGGCGACGGACAAGCAAAAGGCGCTGTTGCGCCTGGCTTCCACCCATGTTGCACGTGTCGGTGCCAAGGCTGTGCATACTGCCTACACTCTCTCCGGAACGGCGGCCATCTACGACGTCAACCCGATGCAGCGCTATTTGCGCGACGCGTCGGTCGTCACGCAGCACGCCTTTCTGGGCGACGGGATCTACGACGGCGCGGGCGCTGTCCTGATGGACGTCCCGCCGTCGATCCCTGCCTTCATCTGATATCGCACCCCAAGGAACTGACATGAGCGAAACCGCAACCACACAGCCGCTGCGCGTACTGTTCTGCATTGGCATCAACCAGAATTTCTTCGATCTACCCAAGAGCGAAATCGGCACGGTCTGGACTGCCTTCTCAGGAATGATGGCCGAGATGTCTCGCATGTCCGGCGTCGAGGTCATCGGCAACATGGATGACGATTCCCACCTGGTGGGACCGTCGGACGGCTGGCCGTGGACGTGCTACATCCTGGCCGACGTTGACACCCAAGCGACCGTCAAGGCAGCCTGCAATCTCTTCCGGACCACCGTGGTGGGCCAGTATGCCCTGTGGCGGTACGCCAAGATCGAGGCGCGCATCGGCCGAGCCCTGACCATCCGCGACGACGTCGAAACGGCTGGCTAGCCACATGGCCCGCGACACGGCAGCCGCCTTGGCCGAGCGCTTGGCGGTGCTGGAGTTCCAGGAGGCGGCACGAGCCACGCTCTCCCGCTACATGGACCTTTGCGACGTCCCGCGTCCTTCCTTCCACAGGGATGACATGGCCTCGCTATTCACCGAGCAAGCGGTCTGGGAAGGCATCGGCCCCGAATACACCGCGAAGTTCGGCCGTCTGGAAGGTCGTCCCGCGATCCTCTCGATGCTCGCGGACTTCCTCCCGCCGTCGTCGCACTTCAAACGCAACGTCCATCTGCTGGGCAATGGCAGCGTCGCCGCAGCCGGCGGCGGCACCGCCAGCGGCCAGTGGATCATGCAGCAGCTTTCGGAGTACGACGGCGGCGGGACGGAGCTGATCTCGGCCCGCCTCACGGTCGATTTCGAGCTCAGCGAAGGAACGGCCCGGATCCGCCATTTCCGCACCGAAAAGCTGTTTACCGCCGATCTCGTCAACCCAGTCCATGCATAGCACCCAGAGAGATACCAAGGAGTACCCGATGACTTCACCAACGTCAGAGAAGGCCGGCGGGTTCGCAGGCCTGGCCGAAGGCGACCGCGTCGCCGCACAGCTTTACACCGACCCCGAGATCTTCGACTGGGAGATGGAGAAGATCTTCTACAGCACCTGGGTCTGGGTGGCGCATGAGAGCGAGATCCCGGACGCCGGCAGCTTCAAGATGTCGCACATCGGCCTGCAGCCGGTGATCGTGAACCGGGACCGCAAGGGCAATTTCAACGTCTTGCTCAACCGCTGCCGCCACCGCGGCGCCAGCGTCTGCGAGGTCCCCAAGGGCAAGGCGAACGGCTTCACCTGCCCTTACCATTCCTGGTCCTACTCCCTGGAAGGCAACCTGCGCGGCATCCCGTACCCGGACGGCTACGAGGGCGTGACCGAGAAGCGCGACCTGCCCCTGCAGCGCCTGCGCGTAGAGAGCTACAACGGACTCATTTTCGCCAGCTTCAAGACCGACATCGAGCCGCTCGAGGACTTCCTCGGCGATGCGAAAATCTGGATCGACCGCTTCATGAAACAGGGCGCCGGCTTCCCGGTCAAGGTCCAGGGAGAGCACAAGTTCCGCTTCAACGGCAACTGGAAGATCCAGCTGGAAAACACCACCGACGGCTACCATTTCCCCATCGTCCACCGCTCCTGGATGGCGTCCGTAGATGCCGAAACCGCGGACATGCTGTCCTTCATGACCGATGAGAGCGCGGTCACCCATGCCCTCGGCAACGGGCACAGCGTCGCCATCATGGTCCCCGAGCACGTGGACCTGGAGGAGGACGACGGCACCGAGGAACTGCAGGAGCGCTTCCGCCACATCATCGATGAGCTTTCCGAGACCATGCCGCAGGACCAGGTCCGCCGGATCGTTCGCTCCATGCACGGCGCGGGCTACAACCTGAACCTGTTCCCCAACCTTTCACTGTCCATGTCCTTCTTCCGGGTTCTGCGCCCGATCTCCGTCAACGAGACGGAAATCCAACACATGGCGCTTGGCCTCGACGGCGGCCCGGAGAGCGTGAACCGCGAGCGCCTGCGGATCCACGAGCACTTCCAGGGGCCGTTCGGCTTCGGCACCTCGGATGACTCCGAGGCATGGGACCGGGTTCAGCGCGGCGCCGTGGCAAACCCGGACATGCCGATCCTGGTCAACCGTGGCCTGGGACGTGAGGTGACCGTGGACGAAGGCTGGAAGACCTCGCATGTGACGGACGAAACCGGCATGCGTGAATCGTATGCAATGTGGAAAAGGATGATGAGCGATGAAAACTGAGACCGTCGAAGAAGTGGCCGCCATCGACAACCGCCCGGCACCCGTGCCCTTCGAGCTGGGCCTCGGCAGGTTGTCCGAGCCCCTCGTGGGCCGCGCCATCGAGCTGATCTGGCGCGAAGCGCAGCTCTTGGATGACAAGGATTACGAGGCCTGGCAGACCCTCTACATGAAGGATGGCAAGTACGTCATCCCTGTCGACCCGGATACCGAGGACTTCGAGTCGTCCCTGAACATGGTGTACGACGACGCGCGGATGCGCCACATGCGCGTCACCCGCCTGGTGCAGGGGTACTCGATGTCCGCCGTCGCCGCCGCCCGCACCTCACGAACCATCTCCCGTTTCACCGTGGAAGAGATCACGGAGAACACCGTCACGCTGCGCTCCGCGCAGGTCCTGGTGGGTTTCAAGCGGGACAAGTTCCAGATGCTCGGGGCCGACCTCACGCACCGTATCCGCTTCACTGGGGACGACGCCCGGATCGAGCTTAAACTCATCCGCCTGGTCAACTCCGACTCCGCCGTCAACGCCTCCGGCTTCCTCCTTTAGGACCAACCATGAACTTCGGACCCACAGTGAACCATGTCGCACTGGTCACCGGCGCCGCCCGCGGACTCGGTGAAGTCATCGCCCGTAAGCTGCACAAGGAAGGCTTCCGGGTCGCCATCACCGGCACCAGCGCCGCCTCCGTGCAGCCCATCGCGGACAGTCTGGATCCTTCCGGGGAAACCGTTTGGGCGGGCGCCCTGGATGTCCGCAAAAAGGCCGATTTCGAGGCCGTCCTGAACCTTCTGGCCGAAAAATGGGGCGGCACGGACGTCCTGGTGAACAATGCCGGACGTTCACAGGTTGCCCCCTTGCTTGAGATCACCCCCGAGGAGTTCTCCGCGAACGTGGAGATCAACCTCAACGGCACCTTCCTGGGCTGCCAGGTGTTCGGTCCGCATTTCCGGGACCGAGGCTACGGGCGGATCATCAACATCCACTCCTTGGCAGGCCACAACGGCGGCACGGCCACGGGAGCCCACTACGCGGCGTCGAAGGGCGGGGTGTCGACTCTGACTAAGGTGTTCGCGCGGGAGTTCGCGTCCTTTGGGGTCACGGTCAACGCGGTCTCCCCCGGACCGCTGGACCTTCCCGTGGTGTACGAGACGGTGGACCCGGACAAGCTGGACGCGATCAAGGCCAACATTCCCGTCGGCCGCTTCGGAGACGCCGGATTCATTGCGGAGACGGTGGCCTTATTGGCATCCCCCGGCGCCGGCTCCGTAACGGGGGCGTGCTGGGACATCAACGGCGGCCTCTACATGCGTTAGCGCCGGCTGGCCCATTACAAGCTGAGAGAAGAAAGGAGCGTTGCCCCATGGGTATGTTCAAGGTACGAGTAGCCGAAGTGCTGGAGGAAACCAGCAACATCAAGTCTTTCCGCCTCAAGCGCACGGATGGGGCACCGTTCGATCCTTATCCGGCGGGGGCGCATATCGACGTCGTCGGCCCGACCGCCGTTGTCAGGCAGTACTCGCTGTGCAGTCCACCGGACGATCTTGACGACTACGTGGTTGCAGTCAAGCTCGAACCGGAGTCACGGGGTGGTTCCTTGGCACTCCATGACCACGTCCAGGTAGGCCACGAGCTGGAGATCAGCGCCCCGCGCAATCTCTTGTCCGTCGCCGGGGGCGCCGACCGGCACATCCTGGTGGCTGCGGGCATCGGCGTCACCCCGATGATCAGCATCGCCTACCACCTGCACCGGAGAGGAGAAGAGTTCGAGTTGCACTACTTTGCCCGTTCCCGTGAAGATGCCGCGTTCTGCGAACTCCTTGAGAAGCGCAGCGGTTTCGGCGAACGCGTCCATTTCCATTTCGGACTGGAGCGTGAGCAGCAGCCGGCCGTTCTGAATGGCGCATTCGCCCGCCTCGGTGCCGCCTCGCACGTCTATACCTGCGGACCTCAGGGGTTCATGGAGCGTGTACGGGAAAGCGCGGCTTCGGTGATTCCTGAGGACAATGTGCATGTCGAACACTTCCAGGCGGCCGAGCCCGTGGACAGAGCCGGCGATACCCCTTTCGAGGTGGAACTCGACGACGAAGTCTATGAGGTTCCCGTAGGTCAGTCTATCGTGCAGGTCCTCGCGGATAACGGGGTCGAAGTGGACACATCGTGCCAGGAAGGGATCTGCGGCACGTGCATCATGGGCGTCCTGAAGGGCGAACCGGACCATCGAGACCAGTGCATGTCCAGCAGCGAAAAGAAGGCCAACGGCCAGATCGCGGCCTGCGTTTCCCGGTCAAAATCCCCCAGGCTGGTTCTGGAGCTATTCTGACAGCCGCTTGCCTTACATACGGAACAACCTGAGGTCACGACCGGTCCGGTCCCGAGCGTTCCGGCCGTGACCATTCTGGTTCGAATTCAAGATTGAAGAAGAGGTCGACTAAGAACCATGGCTCGATTGACAAATCTGCGCGTCAACAGGCTAACTCGGCCTTTGGCCATTGATACGGACACTCCGCGTTTCGGCTGGGCACTCGAATCTGATGATTTCAATCATCGCCAGGAATACTTCCAAATAGAAGTAACTACTGCGGCCGGAGATCCCGTGTGGGACTCGGGCCGCGTCATTTCCGCTTGCTCCCAGGAGATTGCTTTCGGCAATTGGGGCGAACTGCATGGTCAGCTGACCCCCGAAGGAAAATACACGTGGACTGTAACGGTCTGGGATAACAAGGGCCGTGAACTGTCCGCGGTGTCCACGTTCGAGACAGCGATGTTCGCCACGAACATGTACGCCTGGGACGGGGCGCAATGGATCGGCGCAAGCCGCCCCCACCTTGATTCGCACAGCCTGGTTGTGTACCGGGTCAGGTGCCTGTTCAGGATCCCGCAGGGCAGCACGATGGCCTCCTTCATTCTGGGGGCCAATGACTTCCGGCTTCGCCACGAAATGCTGAACGAGTACCGTCTAGCAGGCGAAAACCATGTTCGTTTTTCCGTGGACGTCGGAGATCCATCAAATCCGGCATTCCGCATATTTCGGCTGGGATATGCTATCGGCGACCGGCCAGACCTACCGCTGATCGATATAAATGCAGGCGCTTGCGCCACAAACCTGCCCGAACTCTTGCCGGGGCCACAGGCCCATCAGGAGAACGAGATTGAACTCATCTGCGAGTCGTCCACATTCAAGGTGCGAATCAACGGAAAGTACCTGTTGTGGAATGGGAGCGATATTCTCCAAGTAAACCCGCGAGGCATGGACGACGTCGCCGCCTATCCCGTCCTTGGCGAAGTCGGCTTTCAAGTTCTTCCCGCCGAGCAACTCGACATCAGGAACTATGAGATCAGGAACTACCGGGACCCCCAGGAAGCCCTGTTCGATTCGGGGGACTATCATGTCTTCGCTCAGGCCGGAGGGGTCGGGATTGATGGCAATTGCCTGGCGGTGCACGGCGGCGAAGACGGACGGACCATCATCCGGGACCCTAGTCGAGGCGCTTTGCCCATTCTCCGCCGAAAGTTCCAGGCCCAGCGGGATGTCACCGGGGCCAAGATCTACATCACTGCACGAGGAATTTACGAGTTGCACGTCAATGGCGAGAAGATCGGCAACGATTGGTTCAATCCAGGCAGCTCGGACTATCGGTACACCATCGAATACTCTGCCTATGACATCAGCGAACAAATTCGCACGGGAGACAACACTCTCACGGTCACTCTCGCCCCAGGGTGGTGGGCGGACATGATGAGTTTCATGGAAACCAACACCAATTTCTATGGGGACCGGCCTTCCCTATTGTGCAAAATGGTCCTCGACTATTCCGACGGAAGCAGTCAAATACTTGTGTCCTCGCCGGGCAGTTGGGAGGTGCACACAGGCGGCCCCACGAAGAACGGCAGCTTCTTCCAGGGTGAGCGCTACGACGCTCGTGACGAATTGTCCCTCACTGACGAAAACCGATGGGGACCGGCCGCAGTGGTTCTGCCTTTGGAGCGAAATGCGCAGCCGCAGCTTGTTTCGAAACCCGATGAACCCGTGCGTGTATTTGAGGTGCTCGAATCGACCCTTATTGGCGAGGCACGGCCCGGTTCGGACTCCTGGATATACGACATGGGCGTAAACATGGTTGGAGTACCCGAGCTGACGTTTGACGGTCGTGAAGGCCAAGAAATCGTCATTCGTACTGCTGAGGTCCTGTATCCTCCCCTGGAGGAGTACCTTGAGCGGGACATCGATGGACTCCTGATGACGGAGAACCTACGCGAGGCCATGTCCACAGACGTCTACACGTGCCGTGAAGGGCTACAGAAGTTCACCCCGCGCTTTACGTTCCACGGTTACCGATACATCCAGATTTCCGGGACCCGGGGCCCGATCCCCGCAGCGAACGTCAAGGGCATCGTGCTCAGTTCCATCGCTGAGCTAACTGGAAAAGTGAGCACTTCCAACCCCCTTTTGAACCAGCTCGCAGACAATATCCACCGCTCACAGATCGGAAACTTTCTTTCGATTCCAACTGATTGCCCCCAGAGAAATGAGCGTATGGGATGGCTCGAGTCTGTCACCGAGTTTGCCCGGACTTCCTGCTTCAGCAGCGACGTCCAGAAATTCTACGAACACTATCTGCGCATTGTCCGGGACTCACAGGTTACCAAGGAGATCCTCTCTTCTAAGACTGATGCCATGGGTTTCTATGGACCTGGATCCCGGCTGTTCAAGGGAGACGTTGTCACCGGAATGTACCCCAGCTACGCTCCGGCCTACGACGCCTATCGGTCGTGGGGAACGCCATGGAGTTCTGCCGGTGTCCTTCTGCCCTTCGAGGTCTATTCCCAATACGGCACGACGTCAGTCATCGAGCAGTCGTTTGAATCAATGCTGACTTATCTGGAGGCCATGGAGGGCCTCAGGATGCGCGGTGCAAAATCCATTTCCATCGACGGAGGGGTGTGCGGGGACTGGCTGTCGTTGGACAAGCCGCCGTACAGCTACACCGATGCCAGCATTTACGTCTACATGCTCGGCTGCTTCGCCAAGATGGCCACGGCTATTGGTGAGGACGAAGTTGCCAGCAGCTACCAGTCTCGCCACGCTGCAGCCAAGGAAGAGTGGAATGAGTTATACATAGACCCGGGAACGGGCGGTTTCCGGGATGATTTGACGCTCGTAAACGTCTCACAATCGTCGTGCTCGCTGGCACTACACTTCGACCTTCCTCTGGAAAAGTACAGCGCCTCCATTTTCGAAGCGCTCTGCGAAAAGGTCGCGGAAGGCTATGCGGGACGGCCGTACTGCATCACGACGGGACTCTTCACCACGCCGATCATAAATCTCGTGCTCTCGGACCATGGTCGGTCAGATCTGGCCTACAGGATGATTGAGAACACGGCCTTCCCGTCATGGCTGTATCCCGTCACGCAAGGAGCCACATCCAGTTGGGAGCGATGGGACTCGTACACTGCAGAAGATGGTTTCGGCGGCAACAATGCCATGAATTCGTTTAATCACTTCTCGCTTGGCGCAGTAGGAGCCTGGCTTTTCAACCGCGTTGCGGGAATCGACCGCGATGCGGGGTCGGCCGGAATGCAGCACTTCGTCCTGCACCCGGTGCCGGGGGGTTCGCTGACCCATGCCTCAGCCGCCGTGATGACCGACTACGGCCGCATCCAGGTCCAATGGACAAGGGAAGACGAAGGCCACTCGTGGCATTGCCGTTTACGGATTCCGGCCAACATGTCTGCGAGGATCGAACTTCCCTGGGCGCCGCACAGCGCGCATTCTTCCGTGCCGGCCGACGTCAATGTGGTGGACGATAAGAACCGCCATTTTCAGGTTCCCTCGGGCAGCTGGCACTTGAGCGTTGATCAAGAACTCCTGGTCATCGAGAAAAGCCCCGAGAAATTCACTGCGTGAGTTGAGTCAGGTGCTTGGCATCTCCCAACGCAGTAGCTGAAGGTGCTGCTGCCTCAGGCCACAGTGATGTCGTTTTGCAGGATGTCCCGCACCAGGGTGGCGATGCTGTCTGCCCCAGTCTTTGCCTTGATCCTGGTGCGGTGGACGTCGATGGTTTTCACGCTGGTCCCCAGCTTCCTCGCAATGTTCTGGCTCGGCAGGCCATCGATGACCAGGGCCAGGATCTCGCGTTCGCGCGGTGTCAGGCCAGCGATCCGCTGTTCGATTTCCCGCCGTCCGCGGCTGGATTCGAAGCGTGTCCGGGCGAGCTCGAGGGTTTCCTGCACAACATCGAGCATCTGCTGGGGATCGTATGGTTTCTCCAGGAAATTGACGGCCCCCTGGCGCAGCGCCTTCACGGACATCCGGATGTCGCCATGGGCGGAGACAAAAATGATGGGAATCGGCGAAGCGATCTGGTTCAGGGTCTCCTGCAGTTGAAACCCGCCAGCCCTGGGCATGCGGACGTCCAGGACAAGGCAGGACGGGATGTCCGGATCGTACTCGGCCAGGAACGACGCAACGTCATAAAAACTGCGGGACTGGATACTGACGGACTCGAGCAGCCAGGCCAGTGAGGCACATAGCTCCCGGTCGTCGTCGACGATGTAAACGAGGGCTTCTGATGAATCCATGTAGGGCGACCTTGCACTGCCTGAGCATAGTAGGGAACTCGACCGTATCGAGCCCAGGGCATGGCAGTCAATCAATAACGCGGTAAGGAAACTACTTATACAACTGAAGCGAATTCTGAAATGGAGTGGAACAAATCGCAATATCCATTAAGTCCGCTCCGCCATAGATTTTTGTTACAAGGATTCATGGAATGACCAGAAGTACGGGTCACGACGGTTGGAGAAGAGAAATGACTGAGCTCACGCAAATCCAGAAAGATTTTCGCTCTGCGATGGCGCACCTGCCTGCGGCAGTGAACGTTGTGACCACGGCCGGCCCGCACGGGCGCGTGGGAATCACCGTCAGCGCTGTCTGCTCCGTTACCGACTCCCCGCCCACGGTCCTGGTCTGCGTCAACCAGAACAGCGCCACGCACGATATCTTCAACAGCAACGGCCAGGTCTGCATCAACGTCCTCAGCGGCGAACACGAGGAACTCGCCCGGCATTTCTCCGGAGCGACGCGCGTACCCATGGAGGAGCGCTTTGGCTGGGACATCTGGGAGAAGGGCACTGACTCCGTGCCCGTGCTGCGTGACGCCCTCGTCAAGATCGTGGGTCGCATCAGCGGGCGCAGCGTCCAGGGATCGCACTCAGTAATTTTCGTCCAGGTGGAACGCGTTGAGGTCCAGGAGGAGCGTGACAGCCTCATTTACTTCAAGAGGCAGTTTCATCGCCTTTCCGTAACTCCGGGGCTCGTCGCTTGAGCACCAACGGTTCGCTCCGCCAGCTCTCCATGGCCCTGGCGTCCGGCGCACTGACGCCGAGCTCTGCCGTCGAACAGGCCTGGCAGCGCATGCAGGCTACGGAACCCGAGATCCGGGCCTGGGTCGAGATCGATGCGGCCGGCGCCCGCTTCGCTGCACGGGAACTGGAGCGCTCGACAAATCCCCGCGGGCCACTTTGGGGAGTGCCTGTGGGCGTCAAGGACCTGATCGACGTCCAGGGGCTTCCCACCCGCTGCGGCAGCGGGCTGCGCGGCGGCGAACCAGCCGGCACAGATGCCGATTGCGTGAAACTTCTCCGGCAGGCAGGCGCCGTGGTCATGGGCAAGACAGTCACCACCGAGTTCGGCTACTTCGCCCCCGGCCCTACACGGAATCCCACCAATCCCGCCCACACACCAGGCGGCTCATCCAGCGGATCGGCGGCCGCCGTCGCAGCAGGAATGGTCCCCTTGGCCCTTGGAACTCAGACGGCAGGATCACTTACCCGCCCGGCGTCGTTCTGCGGAGTCGCAGGGTTCGTCGGAGCCAAGGGCCAGTTTTCCACGAGCGGCATCACAGGACTGAGCCCCTCATTGGACTCCCTCGGCTTCCTGGCCCGCACGGTGGCCGATCTTCATCTCGCGTGGAGCGCCATGATTGGGGATGAGCTGGCGTCGGAGGACAAAGCTGACGGCGATTCCGTGCGCCTCCTGCTATGGAACGGCAGTGGCTTGGGCGAGGTCTCTGCAGACATGGTCGCCGCCGTCGAACAGGCTGTCGCCGCGATCAGTCATGAAGGTGTCCACTGCGAAGACTGGACCGACCACGATGTCGTCCGCAGGCTCGCCGACGACCACGCCACAATCATGGCCTTCGAAGCGGCTCGCGAGCGCTTCTGGGAGCTGCAACAGCCAGACCGGCTGAGCGTCCCGCTGGCCGAATTATTGGCAACCGGCGCCACCACACCCGAGGCGGACTATGTGGCAGCCCTCTACCGTGTCGCGGACGCCCGAACGTTCGTGGATGCTGCCCTTGCTCAGTTCGATGCCATCCTTGGCCCGGCCGCCCTCGGCGCCGCGCCCGCCGGCATCGAAGCTACCGGCACTCCGGTGCTCAGCCGGCCCTGGCAGGCCTTGGGCCTCCCGGTCATCACCATCCCCGGCCTCCGGGACTCCGGCGACATGCCCCTCGGCCTTCAACTCATCGGGGCCCCCGGCCGCGAACACCGCCTTTTCTCCATCGCGGAACGGATTGAAGCTTCCCTGGCTCACGTATAGCCAGGCAGGTCCGATGCACGAGGGAAGGTCCCGCTTGGATTTCCAAACGGGACCTTCCTTTACATGCGTCAAAACTACACTGCGCCTCTCGGGATCATGCCCAGGCCGCGTCGGCAGTCCAGTACTCGGAACCGTTGGCGCTGATTCCATGCTTCCATTCAGTCATCCGCTTCAGCTTGGGTTCAATCCGGGCTGTAATGGCGTCGGCGGCCTCCGGTCCGTCATGGTCCGCCTGCCAGTGGACCCAGTTCACCTCCAGGTCGTTTTCGTCGTGGACGAACAGGTCCACATGGTGCCAGCCGTAGCCGAAGGTGTCCGCATAGCAAGTCAGGAACATCCGGTCGTGCTTCCCGGGATGGGCCATCGGGTGTTCTCCTTTCACGTCGTTTATCAGCAGGGTATGGGGGATTTCCTTACTTCGGAAGGGTATAAAGCTTTACAACTGCCTGTGGTTTCTCGCATTTTCACGCACGGAATTCAACGCAAGGATATTGAGGGAAAGCATCACCTTCGTGACCAACCATTCCAAATCCCTGAAGGCATTCCGTGAAGATTGAGCGCATTGAAGCGATCCCATACTCGATCCCCTACTCCAAGCCCTTGGAGTTCGCCAGCGGGCGAGTGTCCGACGCCGAGCACGTCCTCATCCGGATCCACACCGACGACGGCGTGGTGGGCACGGCGGATGCGCCACCCCGCCCGTTCACCTATGGCGAGACGCAGGATTCCATCATCTCGGTGATCACCAAGATCTTCTCCCCCGCCGTTACGGGACTCGACCCCATGAACCGCGGGAAGATCCACCAGATCCTGGCCAGGACAATCCATAACCAGGCGGCCAAAGGCAGCTTCGACATCGCCCTCTGGGACATCATCGGCAAAGCCACCGGAACTCCGGTCAACAGGCTGCTTGGCGGCTTCACCGACTCCATGGAAGTCAGCCATATGCTCGGCTTCCAACCGGCGCAGCAACTACTGGACGAGGCCCTGCGGTTCCAGGACGAATACGGCATCAACACCTTCAAGCTCAAAGTCGGGCGCCGCCCGCTGTCATTGGACATCGAGGCCTGCCGCGTACTGCGTGCGGGGCTGGGCCCGGACACCGAGTTGTACCTCGATGCCAATCGCGGCTGGACCGCCAACGAGGCGCTCGAGGTGCTGCGCCGCACGGACGGCCTGGGCCTTTCCCTCCTGGAGGAACCATGCGACGCCAAGGAGGCCATGAGTCGCCGACGCCTGGTGGAGAAATCCCCCATTCCCGTGGTCGGTGATGAAAGCGTCCCCACGGCCGGCGACGCATCCCGGGAGCTGCTCTCCGGCGGATGCAACGCCATCAGCATCAAGACCGCGCGCAGCGGATTCACCGAGGCGCAGCAAATCCTTGGCCTTTGCACCGGACTGGGCGTCGACGTCGTGATGGGAAACCAGATCGACACGCAGCTTGGAACGATCGCCACCGTCACGTTCGGCGCCGCGTACGAGGCCACGTCGCGGCGTGCCGGCGAATTGTCCAATTTCCTTGACATGTCTGATGACCTCTTGGCCGAGCCGATAGCCATTCAGGACGGACGGATCGGAGTCCGGGATGTCCCCGGCGTCGGAGCGGATATCGACGAGGACAAGCTCGCGCGCTACAGGCAGGACAAATAGCCGGCCAAGGCAAACCACCCACCCCTCTCGAATGCAAAGGAGCATTGTGCTGTACCTGGTCCGCATGGACGTGAACCTCCCCGCCAATCTGCCCGAAGATCAGGCCACCGCCATCAAGGAGAAAGAAAAAGCCTACTCCCAGGGCCTCCAGCGCGACGGCCGTTGGCCGCACCTATGGCGGGTGGTGGGGCAATACGCCAATTACTCGGTCTTTGATGTCGAAAGCAACGACGAGCTGCAGGAGCTTCTACAGAACCTTCCGCTGTTCCCCTATATGGACATTGAGGTCACCGCCCTCGCCAAACACCCGTCGTCGATCTCCTGACGGCGTCGATTAACCCACCCCTGCTATTACCGCCTCGCCGCTGAGTCGGAATGACAACGAAAGGACAAACCATGTCTGTCGAAACCACCGCAACCGCCGCCGCATCCGGCGCCAACGCAACCGAACGCTTCCGCTCGGACAAGTCCGCGGCCGCGGAAGTCAGTACCGAACGCGTCAACGCGCTTGCCTCGCGCGTCGTCAAGGCACTTGTGGACACAGTGATGGAAGAAAAGGTCTCCTACGACGAATACAACGCGCTGAAATCCTGGCTCATCAAGGTGGGCGAAGACGGCGAATGGCCGCTGTTCCTGGACGTTTGGATCGAGCACGCGGTCGAGGAAGTGGCCAACGCGGATAGGGAAGGCAGCAAGGGAACCATCGAGGGGCCCTATTACGTTCCAGGGTCACCCGTTCTCGAGACCCCGGCAACGCTGCCCATGCGCGACGACGAGCCCGGCAGGCCGCTGCTGTTCCAAGGCCGCGTCACAGGCGTCAATGGTGAACCCCTGGCGGGCGCCAGCGTGGAAATCTGGCACGCTGACGACCTCGGTTTCTACTCTCAATTCGCCCCCGACGTTCCCGAATGGAACCTTCGCGGCACAGTCATTGCCGACTCCGAAGGCGTCTACCAAGTCAACACCGTGCAACCCGCGCCCTACCAGATCCCCACAGACGGCGCCTGCGGGCAGCTCATCGCTTCCGCCGGTTGGCATGCCTGGCGTCCGGCGCACCTCCACCTCAAAGTCAGCGCGCCCGGATACCAGCTCATCACCACGCAGCTGTACTTCACAGCTGACGAGCACCTCTCGGACGACATAGCCTCGGCCGTCAAACCCGAGCTCGTCCTCGAGCCGAAGGACAAAGCGGACGGCACCGGCCGCGAGGTCAGCTACGACTTCGTTCTCGCTTCGGCGGCGTAGGCACCGTCAGTACCCGACGGAGGCGTGCAGCTCGGCTCGATCCGAACTGCACGCCTCTGTGGTCTTCTGCACGGTCTTCCGGCTGTACGCGGTGCCGGCGTCGTTCTGGAAACCCGTTCTGGCCGAGGTGCGGCGCGCATATCCGGAGGCCTACTTCATCGGCGAGTAAATTCACGGTAACTACGCCGACGAGGTACCCAAAAGCACCATGGATTCCGTCACCGCAACGCCCTCGGAGCTGTCACAGGCCGGCTGGCCGTCTACCACCTGCACCAGGAATTGGTCAGCCTCCGCCGCCGGCACCCCTGGCTGCACCGCGCCCGCACCAGGGTTCGGACGCTCGGCAACGAACACATCGTCTACGAAGCCAGCGGAAACGGCGGCACGCTCACCGTCGCACTGAACCTCTCGGCCGCGCCCGCTAGCGCAAAGGTACCGGGGCAACGTCGATCACACGTTGCCGATAGCAACGCCTACCTACCCAGCGGGACCGAAGTGGGCTTTCCGGACTTGCGCCTAGGGTCCAGCACGAGGGCGACAGCGATGCCGAACATCCAGACATCCTTCGCCAGCGCAGTCCCCTTCTGGCTCGGACGGATGCCGCGCGCCTCGGTCATACCCGGAGTCCTCAAATAGATGGTCAACAGCGATCCCGAAAAGATTCCGAGACCGACCGCGACCAGGCGGCGCCCAGTCAGGCCCTCGGCTTCGCCACTCGAGCAAAGAGTAAAACGATTAGAGACCTCCGGATCCCGTCATGTCGAGCACGAGGTCTTCGAAGGCTTGTCCGGCAGCGGAGGCTCTACGTTTCGTTGAAACAGCGAGGGCAATCTCCCATTCCAAGGGCGGATCGAGAGGGACGAATTCAACCCGGTCCGAGAGCCGGGCGACGGACTGGGGTATCAAGCCCAGCCCGAGACCTGCCCGCACGAGTTCGACGACGGTCGCCAGATCAGCGACCTCCACGCTGATGGACCGATTGACATGAGCATCGGCAAACGCCCGGTCCGCGACAAAACGCGTTCCCCAACCGACGGGAGCCTCGACGAAGATCTGTCTGTCAAGTTCGGGAATCGTCACCGCGGCCTGCCCGGCGAGGGGGTGTCCGACCGGGACGGCGAGAAGAAGAGGTTCGCGTGCCAGCGAAGTCAATTCGACTCCGGCGAAGGCATGACCCGCGACAGAGACGAAGGCCACATCAAGCTCGCCAGACTCCACTTCCCGGCTGAGCTTCAGGGAGCCACCACGTGCCGGTCTCAGTCGCAGCTCGACTCCGGGTCTCTCGTCACGGAAGCGAGCGAGGATCGATGCGAGATCGACGGCGAGCATGGACTGCATGATGCCGATGCGAAGAGTGCCGCGCAGACCACCCACAGTCGCCTGGACGGCATCGAGTGCCGCCGCCGCGGCCGCAAGAGTCGCGCGGGCTTCCGGAAGGAACACCCTCCCGACATCCGTCAGCTGGACATCGTGTGTACTTCTCTCGAAAAGGCGCACACCCAGCTCCTTTTCCAAACCCCGCACCGAGACAGAGAGCGCGGACTGGACCAGATGAACGCGGCGAGCAGCGCGCGTGAAGCTGCCTTCCTCGGCGACGGCGACAAAATGCCCTAGCCTCCGAAGCTCCACGCAGAACCTCCTTCATGAGTGTTATGAATAATCGTAGTTCAGAAATTGCGTTGGCTTTTATAGGCCTGCCCGGGGATTATCAACCGTATGTCCACAATAGTTGCCCCCGCCCACCATCGAGGCTTTTGGGTCGTCGCAAGCGCCTTCCTCCTCAACATGGCCTTTTCAGCAGTTCCAACGCCCCTCTATGCGATCTATGCGGCTCAAGACGGCCTCACCAACGTGCAGATCACCCTGGTCTACGCCGTGTATGCCGCAGGCGTCATCCTCAGCCTTTTCTTCGGCGGCCATGTATCGGACTGGGTCGGACGGAAAGTGGTGTTCGTCCCGGCCCTCCTCGTGAACGTGCTGGCCGCAGCCGTCTTCATCCTTTGGCCAAGCTTCACCGGCCTCATGGTTGCGCGGGTCATCTCTGGGATCTCCATCGGATTGACCACAGCCACCGCCACTGCCTACCTGTCCGAATTGCATCTGGGCGCCACCGCCGATTCGTCCAGCCGGAGGGCGCAGGTTATCGCCACGGCCGCGAACCTCGGTGGAATCGGCGTCGGGCCTCTCGTTGCCGGAGTTCTGGCCCAGTTCGCCCCGTACCCCCTTCAGTTGTCGTACATCGTGGTAGGAGCCGCGATCGCCGTCCTGGCCATCCTGGTCGCCCTGTCTCCTGAAACGGCCGTCCAGCCAGAACCCGCGCCCCCGTACCGGCCCCAGCGCGTGGCTGTTCCGCGGGAGGCCAGGAGCACGTTCTTCGGCGCGACCGCAGCGGGGATCAGCGCATTCGCGGTATACGGACTCTTCAACTCCCTTGTCCCAAGCTTTCTCGCGAACACCATGCACGAGACATCTCATTTCGTCGCAGGACTCGTCGCGTTCGCCGCATTCGCAGCCGGTGCCATCGCGCAGATCACCTTCAGCCGGTGGAGGACCCGCATGATGCTGATCCGCAGCGTGGGCATCGTCGTTCTAGGCCTGGCGCTGTTCACCGGCGGTATGTGGCTGCCGAACGTAGCCCTGTTCATCACCGGCGGCATCATCACAGGAGCAGGCGCCGGCCTCCTCTTCCGTTCCGCGCTCGTGACCGCCGGATCCGCAGCGGCGCCCGAAGCGCGCGCAGAAGTTCTCGCCGGGTTCTTCCTCGGCGCCTACATCGGCCTCTCCGTGCCAGTCATCGGTCTTGGCATTGCTACACAGTACTGGCCTGCCACGAACGCGGTCCTCGGATTCGTCGCCCTGGTGGTCATCGCGATAATCGCCTCCGTCCGCGGACTGACGCGAACGGAGACTATGTGACTGTTAGCGGCGTCGCTGACGCTCCGTGGTTAGGGAAAGTCGCGGACGGGTCGCCTTTCTGCTGTGGCCGCGGGACCCGCGTCGGGGTGACCATGGGAGTGCCTGCTGCGGTCGACGCCGATTCCAACTAGTGTCCTGCGCCTGAAATTCGCTTCGTAATTATAGAATGGGGTATGGCGAACGTTGGACGGCCGAAGGCCCCACTGGAACTGTCGGATGAAGAGCGGGAAACGCTGTCCCGGTGGGCCCGCAGGTCCAAGTCGGCACAGGCGCTGGCCACGCGCTCCAAGATCGTGCTGGGCAGCGCCGAGGGCCTGAGCAACATGGACGTGGGCGTCCGGTGCGGAGTCGAACCTCATACGGTAGCGAAGTGGCGGCGCCGTTTCCTGGAGCGCCGGCTGGACGGGTTGGTCGATGATCCCAGACCCGGCCGTCCTGCAAGTATCACCAGCGATCAGGTCGAGGATGTCGTGGTTGCGACGCTGGAATCGACGCCGAAGAACGCCACGCACTGGTCAAGGGCGAAGATGGCTGAGCGGTCGGGTCTGTCGAAGTCCACGATCGGGCGGATCTGGAAGGCGTTCGAGCTCAAGCCCCACCGCGCAGACGGGTTCAAGCTCTCGAACGACCCCTTCTTCGTGGAGAAGGTGTACGACGTCGTGGGTCTGTACCTGAATCCGCCCGAATCAGCCGTGGTGCTCAGTGTGGATGAGAAGTCGCAGGTCCAGGCTCTGGCCCGGTCCCAGCCGGCCTTCCCAATGATGCCAGGGATGCCGGAGAAGCGGACCCACGACTACGTCCGGCACGGGACCACAACCCTGTTCGCGGCGCTGAACACCGCGGACGGGTCCGTGATCTCCAGCCTGCACCGCAAACACCGGGCCATCGAATTCAGGAAGTTCCTGGCCAAGATCGACGCTCAGGTCCCCGAGGGCCTGGACGTGCACCTGATCTGCGACAACTACCAGACCCATAAGACGCCTGTTGTGAAGACGTGGCTGCAGAACCACCCGCGTTTCCACATGCATTTCACTCCGACTTACTCATCCTGGCTGAACCAGGTCGAGCGGTTCTTCGGATTCGTCACTGAAGACCTCCTGCGCCGCAGCGACCACCGCAGCGTCCAGGCGCTCGAGTCCGACATCCGCAAATGGGTCAGTGAATGGAACACCAACCCCACACCCTTCACCTGGACCAAGACGGCAGAACAGATTCTCGAATCAATCGGCCGACTTCTGAACCGAATTTCAGGCGCAGGACACTAGGTGCTGTGGTTTGGCCCGCCTGCTAGCGTGGCATCGAAGCGTTCGCGGCTGGCGAGCACGCTGAGATAGCTCTCTGTCGCCCAACTCCCCAACGCGCGAGCCGGCTCGATGAGTGTTGTGCCGATGTCGGTCAGCTCGTATTCGACTCTGGGCGGGACTTCGGCGTGCAAGGTACGACGGACCAGGCCGTCCCGTTCGAGGTGTCGGAGTGTCACCGTGAGCATCCGCTGCGAGATGCCGGGGATGTGCCGTTGGAGCTGAGTAAACCTCAGCCGAACTCCCACGGAAAGCGCCCTGACGATCAGAAGAGTCCATTTGTTACCGATGTGGTTGAGTACATCCCGGATCGCCTCACCCTGGCCCCCGGCCACGCACGCACTCTCGTATTCGGATATCCGAGCATTGCTGTTCTCGGCTGCGGTCGTCTCTTCCAGCGTCGGTGGACGAATCGCCATGATGACCTTTCTGTTCCTCGCACACACAAGTGTGCCTTTTGTGAGCGTCCCAAAACTAACTCATGATGGGTAACACACTAGTAGTAACTATAGACATCTCAAAGGAAGCCCCTCGATGGATATCACGCTCTGGGTCATCCAGATTCTGCTCGCCCTTGTCTTCCTCGCCGGTGGACTCGGGAAGGCCACTCAACCCGGCGAGAAGCTGCGCGCCGGGCTCCCCGAATTTCACCCGGGCGTGATCCGGCTTGTCGCAGCGGCCGAAATACTGGGTGCGCTCGGGCTGATCCTGCCCGGCGTCACAGGAATTGCCCCCGACCTCACCCCGGTGGCAGCTAGTGGGCTCTCCATCATCATGATTGGCGCGATCGTTACTCATGCGCGCCGGAAGGAAGGTAAGTCGGTTGCGATGAACCTCGTGCTGCTCGTCCTCGCCGTGGTCGTAGCGGTGGGACGATCCGTGCTCTCGCTGTAACGACGCTGACCTTGAATCTTTTCAACTCACTAAAGGAGCGATGGCATGCCCACGATCTTTCGACTTGACGCAAGCATCCGGAACGAGGGCTCGGTGACCCGCGCGGTTGCCACGACCCTGGAATCCGCACTCCTTGCCAACGCCCCGGACACGAAAATCCTCCGACGAGACCTCGCCCATGCTCCGCTCCAATCACCAGTATGGGCAGCCGCCTTGACCGGATCCCATGCCCCGCAGGGTCAGAGAACCCCGGAACAGCACAAGGCGCTGGCGCTGGCGTCTGAACTTGGAGACGAACTGTCCCAGGCCGACGCATTCATCTTCGCGGTTCCGATGTACAACTTCGGCGTACCACCCCACGTGAAAGCGTGGTTCGACGTACTCATTAGCGACCCGCGATTCTCCCCCCGGTCGGCCAAGCCGATCGCGGGAAAGCCGGCATACCTCGTGCTCGCACGCGGTGGTGCGTACGGTCCGGGCACACCTCGTGAAGGCTGGGACCACGCCACGGGATGGCTGAAACTGAGCCCGCCCGTGTCCGTATGGAGCGTGCTCACTCTGTGATCACGGGTGCAGAGAAGAATCTTCATATCGTTTTAATTCCTATTGAATCCATTCTTACCCGTTCTAGTGAGCAGACGGTTCACTAGAACCATAAGCAGTTGATTCAAGTCCACTTGAATACTTCCTCGCGTGTTCCAGGGGAAGCGCTTACTGCCAGCATCGGCGGCCACAGCCAGCGCGTCCGTTGTGACAGAAGTCGCTGCCAGCCTTCGGGAGCTCAACGTGGACGGCGTAGCCCCGGTCCGGGACCTTCCCGCCGACGCCCAGCCGCTGTGGTGCGCAGGCTGGGTGCCGATCCCGTGGCCAAACCGGGGTGGCTGGAGGCGCGTGGGGCTCCGGCGACCGCCGTCACGGTTGAACCGACGACGGCGCCCGCAGATGCCTTCAACCGTGGCGAAGGCCTGCGCTGGCTGGAACCCGGAGAGGTCTGGGAGCCAGCCGGGGCATCCGGCACCGGCAGGACCAGCAGGGCGAAAGCGCCTAGCTACCCGCGCTAGCCCTCAGGGGCCAGCGTGACCGTCACGCCGTCGAGGTTCCGGCTGAAGTCGACCTGGCAGGAGAGCCGGGAGCCGCATTCCTGGTAGCCCTCGGCTTCGACCAGCAGTTCGAGTTCGTCCTCGCTGCGTTCGCTCAGGTTTTCGAAGACGTCCTTCTCCAGGAACACGTGGCAGGTGGCGCAGGATGCGGTGCCGCCGCAGGAGGCCAGGACCGGGAGGTCGTTGTCCCTGAGCGCCTCCATGAGTGTCTGGTCCGGCTCCCATTCAAGGTTGTGGGTGGCGCCTTCACGGTCGACGACGGTTACTTTGTTGTTGTTGCTCATAGTGGTTCCTTTTAAAGTGAGGGCTGCAGGGCAGCGTCAGTCAGTGAAATGCTGGGGTCCGCGGCGAGCGCGGGATCAATTGCCGCCGCTTGGGCGATGAGTTTCTTGGCCGGGCGGAAGTCGCTGAGGCCTCCCACGGTGTCGACGGCGGAGAGCCGTCCGTTCCGGAGATAGACCACCGAGAACTTTCCTTCCGAGGGCGTTCCGCGGACAACGACGTCGTCGTCGGGGTGGCGCACTCCTGCGGTTTGCAGGCGGACGCCGTGCTGAACGGTCCAGAACCAGGGGATCTCGGGATCCGACGTCGGCTGGCCAGTGATGTGCGCGGCGACGCTGTCGGCTTGGGACATGGCGTTCTGGATGCATTCGAGCCGCTGGCTCTGGCCATCGATCCTGCTCGTGAAGCGGGTGACGTCGCCGGTGGCGTAGATTTCCGGGTCCGAGGTGCGTCCGTCGTCATCCACAAAGATGCCGTCCTTGCAGTGCAGTCCGGCCGCTTCGGCGATCTCCTGGTTGGGGATCACGCCTATTCCGGTGAGGACGACGTCGGCGGGGAACCGCGCGCCGTCAGCCGTCACCACGTGCTCGGCCCAGTCCGTTCCCTCGATGGCGGTGACCGCGGCGCCGAAGACGAAGCGGACGCCCTTTTGCTCGTGGACATTCTCGAAGAAGCGCGAAACGGGGGCCGAGGTCACCCGGCTCATGACCCGGTCCTGGAATTCGAGGACGGTAACTTCGCAGCCCCGCGCGGCCGCCGCGGCCGCGACTTCCAAGCCGATGTAGCCTGCGCCGATGATGGCAACGCGAGCGCCCGGGAGCAGGACGCGCTTGAGTTCGAGCGCGTCGTCCTTGGTCCTCAGGGCAAGGACACCAGGGAGATCGGCGCCGGGAACGGTCAGGGCCCGGGCCCGTGAACCGGTGGCAATGACGAGGCGATGGTAGGCGTGGCGGCTGCCGTCGGAGAGGAGCACGGTCTTGCCTGGACGGTCTATGGACTCGACCGTGAGTCCCCCCACCCGTTCGATACCTTTGTCTTGGAAGAACTTTTCCTTGCGCAATGGCGTGGACTCGTTCGGCGCACCGGCCTTCAGGAGTTCCTTCGAAAGCGGTGGGCGCTCGTACGGTGTCTCCTTTTCGGCGTCGAGCAGGAGGATCCGGCCCTGCCATCCCTTGGTGCGGAGTCCCGTCGCGACAGCGACGCCGGAATGGCCGGCACCGATAATGACAACGGGCTGGTTCTTATGTGGGATCTGCTGTTCAGGCATTGAACTTCTCCAGTTTCACGTGCAGGTGCTCCGGGCCCGAGTTCGTGAGGTTGTTTCCGCGAACGTATTCAATCGGTTTGTCCTGATCGAGTATCAGGGAACCCAGCTTCTGCGCCAGGATTTCGATCGTCACCTGGGTTTCCAACCGGGCCAAGGGGGCGCCGAGGCAGCTGTGCACGCCATGGCCGAAGCCCAAGTGACCGTCGTTGTTGCGGTCGATGTCGAATTTCTCGCCGTCGGGATACTTGGCGCTGTCCCGGTTGGCGGCCGCGGGCAGGAGCCGGACGATGGCCCCGGCTGGCAGGGTGACCCCTGCAACTTCGACTTCTTCGGTGGTGATGCGGCTGACGCGCTGCACCGTTCCCCGGTAACGGGCCAGTTCCTCGAGGAAGAGGCTCGCATCCTCGGGACGCTCGCGGATCCGATCCAGCAATTCGGGGTGCTCGCTGAAGAGCCTGAAAGCGTTGGCGAGCAGGATGGTCGTCGTGTCATGTCCTGCAACGAAGACGAACGCGCACAGCTCCTTGGCCTCTTTCTCGCTGAGCAGGCCTTCTTTCCACATCCTCGCGATGTGGCCGCCCACGGACTCGCTCTCCTCGCGGTAGAGGCGCTCCATGGTGTCCTTCAGGTAGGCGAAGAACTCGAAGGTGCTTTGTTCATCGGTGCCGGTTCCCTCCGCGTTGCGGGCGAGCCTGCCGAAGTAGCTGAACGTCTCGTCGGACCAGAACTTCATCTTGTCGAAGTCCGCGGCCGGCACATCAAGAAGGGCGCTGATGGTGGACATGCTCAGTGGAATGGCGTAGTCGTCCACAGCATCCCCGCCCCCGGCAGCAATCATGGGGTCCAAGTACTTGTGCGCGTTTTCGCGGACCCGTTCCTCGAACCGGCCGATCGCCTTCGGAGTGAAGGCCTGTGCCACTACTTGGCGCAGCCTGGTGTGGTTCGGCGCGTCGAACAAGGTCAGGAAGGTCAGGGGAACCGGCTCCACCACCTGGGAGGAAAAGACCTTGGGAGCCCGCATGGCTTTGCGGACGTCGTCGTACCGGGAAATAAACCATACGTCGGAGACCGGCGAGTAGGACCGAAGGACGGGAGCGTGCTCCCTCATCCATTCATAGTGCGCGTACGGGTCCCCTTGCGATCCGTCGTCGACCACTTTGAAAGGTGCCATTCCTTCCGGCCAGTTCAGTTCGTGGGAATACGGGGGAAGCGTCGCTGGTCCGCTGGTATTTTCTGTGGTGGGAACAGACATCATCGTCCTTCTTTCCGGGATAGTGATCCATGTCTCATAAACAATGACGACGGCGGCACTCGCGCGCCCACAAGACTTCCGTTCATCGGCCCAAGTTGCCGAAAACCGTTAGCGGCGCGAAAAAGACCCGGTGGATTTCAGGGCGCGGGAAATGCCATGAGCAGCCGTCAATAGTGCAGGAACCGTGTAAGGAATGTCTGCTTCGTCCCTCGGAACAATCGCGTTCAACGCCGCGGCAATCTCGTTGTTGGCCCCGAAGACTGGCACGGCGATGCCGGTCCATTCAGTGACGCCGATTCCAGGGAGGGCAACGTACCCGCGCTGCCGGATCTCCGCCAGGTGCTTCCGAATCAGCAAGGGATCCGTGATCGTCTCAGGAGTCACCTTCGCCAGTGGGGCAGAGAGTACCTTGTCCTGGAAGGCTGGCGGAGAATACGCGAGCAACACCAGGCCGGAGGATGCCGCGTGAATGGGCATTCTTTGGGCGATGTGCGCCGCGTTGAGCTTGGAATCCGGCGATGACAGCCGCTCAACGTACAGCACGGCGCCTTGGTTCAACACCGCCAGGGTGGTGTGCTGGTGGACTGTCGCCTGGACATCCTCCATGAACGGAAGTGCCAACTCCTGGAGGTTTAGGGCCCGTGAAGCGCGCGCAGCGAGCTCCCACATCCGCATCCCCGGCCGCAAATCGCCGTCGGGAAGCCGCTCAATCAGGCCGTGCAGGACTAGGTCTTCAAGCAGCCGGCGGGTGGTGGTCAGCGGCAAGTCTGCGCGGCGAGCCAGGCCGGACAGTGTCATGCTCGGCAAATCCCGGTCGAACGCACTCAAGAGACGCACGACCCGGCTGATCACGGATTCACCTGTTGGGGAATTCGCCATAGTGAAATTCTCCTACGTGGCGCCCGCGGGCGGCAGCACCCGGACGGCAACCCCCACGGACGCCCCTATCCTCAGCTCGCCGCAACGCGGGAGACCCCACGTTCGGCAGCTAGCGCTGCGATGTCACGGCCAGCCCGGTACCCGAACACAAGGGCTGGGCCGATATGCGAGCCGTAGCCCGGGTAGCCGCCGCCGAAGACGCTGACTGCTGCGGCGCCGACGGCGATCAGGCCGGGAACGGGGGTTCCTTCTGCCGTCACCACTTCGGAGCGTTCATTGACGCCGATGCCGGCAAAGGTTCCCAAGTCACCCATCTGGATCTTTGCGGCGTAGTACGGCCCCTTGCCGACGGGAGCAAGGTTGGGGTTCGGCTTGTGTTCCATGTCGCCCCTGAAGTGGTTGTACAGGGTGGAGCCGCGGCCAAAGGCCTGATCCTCGCCACGTTCTGCCGCGGGGTTGAATTCGGACACGGTAGCCTTCAGGCCTTCGGCGTCGATGCCGAGCTTGCCCGCGAGTTCTTCCAAGGTCTTCCCCTTGACCAAATATCCGGTCTTGTAGAAATAGCCGCGCGGCATGGGCCAGGGCTTGGCGTAGCCGATGCCGTACTTGTGCATTGTCTTGGCATCGCCGATCACGTAGCCGAACGTCTTTTCTTCGCCTTTGTTATGCGCGATCATCGCCCCTCCGAAGTCGTGATAGCTAAGGGCCTCGTTTCCGAAGCGCTTGCCATAGCGGTCGACGGCGATCAGGCCCGGGAGTCCGATGGCGCGCAGGTGCGGGAAGAGTCGCTGGGCACCGTTGAGGTATTTGAAAACGGTCACGGGCGCCCAGGATCCCACGCTGAACACGGAATCGTCGATGTGTCCGCCAGCACTGATCGCCAGGTTCGCCGCGTCCCCGCCGTGGCCAACGGTCGGTGTGAAGTGATCATCGCCATTGGAGTCGTGCGGGAAGTACTCTTGGCGCAATTTCTTGTTGCCGGAGAATCCGCCCGCAGCGAGGATGACCCCCATCCGTGCCGTCACGGTGGCGGCATGCTCGCCGCCGATGACCGCTCCGGTGAAGGCGCCGTCGTCGCCACGCGTCAAGGAAAGGGCCGGGGAGGCATTCCACAAACGCACCCCCAAATCGTCGGCGCTCTTCACCATGCGGGTCATCAGCGCGTTGCCATTCGACCGCAGCACGGGACGCTTGTAGCGCGCCGCGTCGACCCAGGTCCGCAACAGCTTTTTCGCCACATAGACGAAGGACTTGATCGATTGGTTGACGTGGAAGAACTCGTTGATGTCCGGCCCAACCTGCGGCATGTAACCGAACACAGTGTAGGAACTCATGTACGGCTGCATCAGGAGGCGCTTGTCTCCAAGCACCCGAGCGTCGACGTCACGCGGCAGGATCGCACGGCCGGATAGTTTCGCGCCGGGCAGGTCCATTTTGTAATCCGGCGCTTTCTCCGGGTACGTGAATTTCACCTCGGTCTCGTTCTCGAAAAAGGAGATCGCCTCCGGCACGGTATCCAGGAATTCCCGGACCCCTGCCTCGTTGAAAGTGTCCGGGGCGAGGTTCTTCAGGTAGGTCTCCGCATCCTCGCGGGTGTCCCCTTGCTCCACGCCCTGTTTGTTTCCGGGGACCCAGGCCCAACCGGCCGAAATCGCAGTGGTGCCGCCGAAGTACCGGTCCTTCTCGGCAACGATCACGTTCAGTCCTTGGGAAGCGGCCTTCAGCGCCGCGGCCATTCCGGCGACGCCGGAGCCGACCACCAGGACATCACACACAACGGTCTTACTCATGGTTCTTGCTCCGCTCAATCGGCTGCCCGCTTTGATGGGCTGCCGCCTCAATCAACTGCCGCTTCGGTGCGGCCAGCCGGGCAGATTGCCAAGCTTCAGGACATACCTTGGAAGGGCAGCCGGGGAGCAGGATTACCATTGAGTGGGAATCCGGGAGGAGGAAGAATGGCCAACTCGGCATCGGGAGAGTCGATCATCAGGCGGTTCATCAGGATCATCAGCGCCTTCGACGACAAGCACACGTCCATGAGCGTCGCGGAACTCAGCCGCCGTACCGGGCTTCCCGTCACCACCACCTACCGGCTGGTCGACGAACTCCTGCTTGAGCGGCTCCTTGAGCGCGACCCCCACGGGAACATCCAGCTTGGAACCCGGATGTGGGAGCTCGCGTCGCGGGGATCCAAAACGCAGGGCCTACGGGAAGCTGCGTTGCCTTTCATGGAGGATGTGCAATCGGTGGTCCAGCACAGCACCACCCTGGGCGTGCTGGATTCGGACGAGGTCCTGTATATCGAACGGCTTGGCAACGCCTCGACCATCGTGGACATCACCAAGATCGCCGGCCGCCTTCCCGTGCACGCGACGTCGTCCGGGATGGTGCTGCTGGCCAACTCCCCCTCTGCCTACCAGGACTTGATCCTGTCCCGTCCGCTCACCAAATACACCGAAACAACACTGACCGACCCTGCCGCGCTACGCCGACACCTGGCTGAGGTCAGGCAACGCGGTTTCGCGGCCATGCCCGGAGTGATCGTGCCCGAATCCAGCGGCATCGCGGTCCCGGTCTATGGTCCGGACAACACGGTAGTCGCCGCGCTCAGCGTGGTGGTGCCGCGGGACGAGGAAAACACCGCTTCCCGCGTGCCCGTCCTCATGGCCGCCGCCCGCGGTATTTCCAGGGCCTTGGGCTGGCGCGGCAAACTCAAGGGCACCCTCCGCCAAAGCCACTAAGGGATACATTTTCCGTTCATCGGCAATCCCGTGGTGCCCGTCACAGCTCCCCTGCGACGCTGCTAGGACGCAGCAACAGGCCGCACCGTCGCGGCAGGAGGAGCACCACAATGAACCACACACCACACCGCGTGGCCGGGAAGACCGCCATCGTAACCGGCGGCCGCGGGGACTTGGGAAGCGCCACTGCGGCGCTCCTCGCCCATCACGGCGCGAAAGTCGCGAGCCTAGACGTGGCTGGAGTTCCTGCCGCGGTCAGTCACGAAAGCATCAAAGAGTACGACGTCGATGTCACCAACGAGGACAGCGTCGCCGAAGCCATCCACCGGGTCAGCGACGACCTGGGTGCTCCCGACATCCTGGTCAACGCCGCCGGAATCATCGGCCCGGCCGGCGCATCACACACTGCCTCAGTGCCCGATTTCGACCTCATTTTCAATGTCAACGTCAAGGGCGTCTGGCTCATGACCAAGCATGTGGTTCCGGGAATGATCGGCAAGGGTGCCGGGAGCATCATCAATTTCTCGTCCATCCACGGCATTACCGGCGGCAGGAACGTGCCGCTCTACCACGCGACCAAGGGTGCAGTCCGGCTGCTGAGCAAATCCGACGCGGCGGCCTACGGCGCGTACGGAATCCGGGTGAACTCCATTCATCCAGGCTCGATGAATACCCGGATGAGCCGCCGCTCCGCCGAGCAATCCGACATCGGTCCCGAGGCGTACTACAAGCAGTTGGTGGGCTCCAACCCCCTGCCGCGGCAAGGCGAGCCGAACGAGATTGCCTACGGCGTGCTGTACCTCGCCTCAGATGAATCCCGCTTCACGACCGGTTCGGAACTCGTGATCGACGGCGGTTACACGGCCATCTGATTGCAGCTGCGGCACCTCGAAAAAACCCTCTTCGAAAGGCAACAAAATGAAACTCGTCCATGGGACCGAGTCGGACAGCTACGACGTCGTCGTTGTCGGCTCCGGCGCAGGGGCCCTCACCGCGGCGGCCACGGCCGCGCGCGCGGGGAAGTCCGTCGTCGTCCTCGAAAAAAGCGCCCTGCTGGGCGGAACGTCCGCGGTGTCCGGCGGCATGCTGTGGGTGGCTGACAATCATCACGCCCGCGACGCCGGAATCACCGATTCGAAGAAGGCGGCCGCCGAGTATGTGCGCGCCGTGGCCCGTAGCCGCGGCCGCGCCGAACTCCTGGACGCTGCCCTTAACTACGGCGACCAGATGCTGCGCTTCGTCGAGGAGGAATGTGGCCTTCGCTTCATCTTCCTCGACAACTTCCCGGACTACCGCCAGGATTTGCCTGGCGCCGTGGAAGGCGGCCGCACCGTGGAGCCGCAGTTGTTCAATAAGCAGGACGCCCTCGGCACTCTGAGCGATCACGTCCGAACCGATGGACGCGCGCCATTCACGATGCAGGAATACGAAGCCTGGGGCGCCTTCACCAAGTTCCCTTGGGAGGAACTGAACCGCCGCCAGGGTGACGGACTGGTCGCCAAAGGCCAGGCCCTCGTGTCCATGCTGCTTGCCAGCCTGGTGCGCGACGGCGCCGCGCTGGTCACGGGGGCGCGAGGACACCGGCTCGTCGTCACCAGCGACGGCCGGGTGACCGGCGTCGAACTCGAATCCGGAGAGCAGATCCGCGCGAACGACGCCGTGGTCCTCGCCACGGGCGGTTTCGAATGGGACAAAGCGCTTGCGGACTCGATGCTCGCGTCGAGGCTGTACACCATGTGCTCGCCCCCTTCCAACACGGGCGATGGCCTGCGGATGTCCCAGCGCATAGGCGGCCAAACCCGCGGGACCCGAGAAGCCTGGTGGGCGCCGATGTCGATCACCGGCGACACCCGCGATGGACAGCCTGTGGGGACACTCCTTCGCTTCGAACGGCAAGGCCCCGGATCCATCATGGTGAACCGTCACGGCCAACGCTTCGCCAACGAATCGCAGAACTACAACGACCTTGCCCGATGCCTCCAGTCCTGGGACTCCCCCAGGAACCAGACACTGAACACTCCGGCGCACGTGATTGTCGATCATGCCTACATGGAGTCCTACGGCATCCTCTCCCACCGCGTCGGCCAGCCGACCCCCGGGTACCTCATCGAGGCGCCGACGCTCGAGGAACTTGCCGCGAAGATCAACGTCCCGGCCGAGAACCTGACGGCGACGATAGCCCGCTTCAACGAGTTCGCGCTCAAGGGCGAGGACCCGGACTTCGGCCGCGGCGAAAGCGCCTACGACAAGTACTGGGGCGACGACGACTGCCCGTGGCCCAACCCGTCCTTGGGTCCACTACAGACTGGGCCCTTCTATGCGATGGAAGTGGTCAACGGAGCGTTCGGAACCAACGGCGGCGTCGTCACGGATGGACAGGCCAGGGTCCTCGACGTCGACAACCAGCCCATCCCCGGTTTGTTTGCGTCAGGCAACATCACCGAAAACGCTTACGCAGCCGGTTATCCAGGCGCCGGTGCCACCCTCGGCCCGATCATGACCATGGGCTACATCGCCGGACGCACCATCGCCGACCAGGCCCTGGACTACGTCCCCGCCGCCGTATCATCCACAGCACCGATTGGAGCCTGACATGATCCGACACACTGTGCTCTTCAAGTTCAAGGACGGGTTCCCGCCTGCCGACAAACAGAGCTGGATCGACGGACTCAACACCATGAGGGGCAGGATCCCCGGCATGGTGAGCCTGACCCACGGTCCTGACGTCCTCAACCAAGAGCGCTCGTTCGACTACGCCATTGTGGCGGACTTCGAAAAGGTCGAGGACATCGGGGTTTACAACACGCACCCGCTCCACGAGCCGCTCAAGGCCTATTCGTTCCCCAACAGCGAGCAGATTTTGTCTGTGGATTTCGCGTTGCAGGGATTCCCTGGGGATGACCAGAAGGAGTTCACGTGTCTATTGAAATCGACCACCACGCGTTAAGTTGGCAACGAACCTCTGACGCGCTAGGAGGACCCGCCTTGCCAAGTCCAGCCGTGCCGCGGCTCGTGCAGATCCCCGATAGGGAGGAACTCGTTTCCGCACCATGGATGGGGCTCCACCACCGAATCGAACCCGGCGAAGGGATCTCCTGAGCCGGTTCACGGGAGCCGCCGCATCGTGACCCCACGGCAAGTCCGGTCTGCCGAGGCCTTGCACAGGCTCCCTGTCGCCGCACAGCAACACAGGGCTCAGTGACGGAACTCGTCCGAGTCCAAGCGCGGACCGCTTCCCGTGTCCACGCTTGGACTCGCGTCCATCTGTTCCTGCGTCAAGGAGAACGAAAGACATCCAGGTTCTCCTTTTCGCGCCGGTCATCGACGGATTTTGGCACTGCCACCCGACCACTCTGCACACGCCAGGGGAGCACGATCTGGCCTGGCGTCTTTCCCATTTCCGCCGCGGTTCCGGCGACGGCCGGTGAGTTCATGAAGGCGCCGTTGCGTCCCAGGGGGCTGTAAGCGGCCGTGCGGATTCCGTGCTCCCGGTGCAAGGCGAGCTGATGCTTCTGGCCGGTTTCGGGATCCACTTGGACCTGGTTGACGGGAACCTGCAATCCTGCGGCCTGGTCCCGGCGAAGGTGTGCGGGTTTGAAGTTGGAGACACCCCACGCACGGATAACCTCTTCGTCCGCCAACTCCCGCAGACCCTTGCATGCCTCCACGAACGTGCCTTGGGCAGGATTAGGCCAGTGCATGAGGAACAGGTCCAGGTACTCAACACCCAGGCGCCCAAGGGCACCGGCAAGGGCGGTGCGGACGCCCACTACGTCCTGCGCGCAGCGACCGGACGGTGTTTGAGATTGTGGCAGGCTCTTCGGTATGGCGCTTGATCACGCGAAGGTGCCTGGTGGCGATGTTCCGGAACAGGTTGCCGGGTCAGGCGATCTGGATCCGTTCGTCGCCGAATTCAACCTCGACACGAAGCGGCCCGCCTTTTCATCGTTTCCGTGGCGTAAACGTGTGGCGCACATAAACCAGATCGAGTTTCGCGGGGAGTCCAACGCCACGGCCGGTACCAACACTTTTGGGGTTTTTGTCAACAGTCAGGGGCCAAATAGGCCCCTGACCTGCGGGAACACTGTGCCCGAGGTGGGACTCGAACTGCATTCCGAGCCTTGGAAACAAAGGGAAGTCCGAAAAACTTAGGCAATCCGAGCCAGTCCGACGGCTGTACGGCCGAGTCGGACCCAGTCCGCCGGCCAAAGGTGTGCACATTGTGCACACCCCGTTTGGCCCCTCTTGCAGTACCCAAGTCCCGCGTTTGGCGTCGTCATCCCTTCAGGTGTCATGACACCACGTAGACTTGATCGGGAAGCTAGAACACTCTCAGAGGCAGGAGCGGGCCATGTCGGCAGGGACACCTCGGCACACGATCCGGGTAAGCGGCGAACTGTGGAACGAAGCGCACCACAAAGCCGTGCGGGAGGGCACTTCGGTGTCCGAACTCATCCGCACCCGGCTCCGCGAGTACGTCGCGGCCCCGGACAAGCACCGGCACACCATCGCCGATTCCCTCGTGTACCTGGTTCCGAACGCGTTGGACGACCTGCACGGTCCCGCGACCGGAACCGTGGAACTCCCCCTGCACCTGGACTGGGGACCGGAAAGAAGCTACCAGGTCAACGATGACGGCAGCTGCTCGGTGCTGTACCAACTCACCCTTCAGAATTCCGGGTCCATCGAAGAAATCTGCCGCATCGTCCACCCGGGACGGCTGACCGCCCTGTGGCCGACCATGATCCTGCCCGCGCGCTGCAGGCAGCTCTGGGAGACCAGCTTCCCCGAGCTCCCCGCCACCCGCGAAGCGAAGGAGCACCCGTCATGGACCACTCTCAGCGCGTAGCAGCCAAGATCGCACTCGAGGTCCTGGCCGACGACGGCTTCATCCTCGCTGGCGGCCAGGCCCTGATTGAACACGGCATCACCGAACGCCTCTCGGACGACATCGACCTCTTCGCCCTGCACCGCCACCACACCCCGGCAACCTTCGCCGCATCGGTACAGAAAATGACAGCCGCCCTCGAAGCCGCCGGATACGCCGTCGAGATCACCCGACAGTACGAGGAGTTCGCCAGCGTCACCGTAGGACAGGACGAACAAGCCGTCGTTATCGACCTCGGACTGGATTGGTGGGAGAACTCACCCGCCATCATCGACATCGGACCGATCCTCTCCCTGAAAGACTCCGTCGCGTCCAAGCTGCTCGCCGTCTACTCGCGCGGATATGCCCGCGACTACCTCGACGCCTACTCCATCATCACCAGCCACCGGTTCACCCACCAGCAACTGATCACCCTCTGCCAACGCCGCGACCCGACCCTGGACCTGCCAACCTTCGCGGCCGCCATCGCCAGACACCGGACACTCCCCACCACCGAATTCACGAAATACGGGCTCCAAGCCAGCGAACTCCCGACCCTCAGCACCACCCTCCTGGACTTCGCCAAGACAATCCACAAAACCAGCCACAACGCCGGCACAGCCAACACAGACGCAGCCAACCCCACCGGTCCGGGATACCCCGGACCAGGCCCCGGCCTGCTCTAACCAGCCCGGATCAGTTACCGCGCCGCATGCAACTCGACGCCGCGCACCCGAGGAATCCCCACCTATCCCGGACAGGCCGTCACCCCGATCCGCGAACAGCTCCACTAGTAACCGCTCAATGTGGAGACCCGCACCAGATTCGGCGCCAGGGCAGCAGACGCCGCGGCCTCCTTTGGACCCCCGCACTCAATATTGCCTTCCGGTGATCAAGCCTCGCTCATGGTCCCCGCCGGCGCGACGTGGAAGACGAGCCGTTGTTTGTGTGCAGGCAGATTGTAAGACCACCGCCGGATGTCGAAGTCCGTCAGGAGCGCCCCAAGGAGATAGCCCTTCACGCCTTGAGGTTTGGCAGGGACCGGGCTTCGGCCGAGCCGGCCAGGATTGTCCACAGATAGCGGATGGCACGCTCAACGCCTTCCTCGTCCACGCCGGCGATAAGTTGGAGCACCAGGCCGTCGAGGGCCGCGAAGGCGGCCTGCGCCGCCCCCGAATCACTGCTTATTCCCAGGCGGCTAAGTCCGGCCGATAGTGCCGAAATGTAGCTTTCGTAGAGACGGCGGACCGCTCCGGCGAGTTCCGGACGCCGTCTTGCCTCCAGGATCATTTCGTACTGGAATGTCTGCAGGTCCGGGTTTTCGCGAATGAGCGCCATGAGGCTGCGGCAAAAATCGTCTTCATTCGTGGGCAGGTTCTCCAGCCCGGACAGGCCAATCGACCGGCTGACCGACCACTCCAGCGCCGCCTCGATCAGGGCATCCCGGCTACCGAAGTGATGGGCCACGAGCGAGTTGTTCACGCCGGCGATCTCGGCGACGGCACGGTACGTCAGACCCCGCAGCCCCTTCCGTGCCACCACGTGCACCGTAGCGGCGAGCAAAGCTTCCCTGCCGGTGCCATAGCCGGGGCTGACGCGATCTTCCATAAGCCAGAGTCTAATGCCCTTCGAAACAGTCTTGACGGGAACACTAAGCAGATGCTTAGATGTGACTCTTAGCACAACTGAGCAGATGCTGAATTTCATCATCAACACCAAGGAGACGCCATGTCCACACCCACGTCCGCACTTGAATTCACCGTCCACGACGCCTTTGACCCGGAAAAGTACGAGCCGTTCGAATTGGGGCAGGTGCAGTGGGTGCGCCGCCCGGGCGACGGCAACCGCCCCGCCCTGTCCGCCGGATTCTGGCACGTGACACCCGAGGAAGCTCCGGAACCGTTCGACCTGCTTATCGAAGCGGACGAAACCATTCACATCATCGAAGGCCACCTCCGGATCGACCTTGAAGGAGGCGAGAGCTTTGACCTGAAACCAGGTTCGGCTGCGTCCTTCAACAAGGGCGCCCAGACCCGCTGGACCGTCGTTGAAACCACTACCGAGTTCTTCGTCTACTCCTAACCCCGCTCCCCGAATAAGACCACCAAAGGCATGATCATGACTGAAACCATCTCCCGGACCGAACACGCCGACGTCGTCATTATCGGTGCCGGCTTTGCAGGTCTAACGGCCGCCCGCGAACTGCGCCAGGCCGGCCGCTCCGTGATCGTTGTGGAAGCGCGTAACCGCATCGGGGGGCGGACCTGGCTCGACACCCGATTGGGCCGGCCGCTTGAGATAGGCGGCACCTGGGTGCACTGGACCCAGCCCTACGTCTGGGCAGAAATGACACGGTACGGCCTGGGGACGGCGCAGAGTCCGGTCCCGGAGACCGCCTATTGGTGGGCGGACGGGAAGCGACACCAGGGCGACCCGGAGCAACTGCTAGGTGATATCGACGCATCCAACCGGACGCTCATGGAGGAATCACGCCGGTACTTCCCCGAGCCCTTCACCCCGTGGGCCAATCCGGATATCAAGGAGATTGATGCAACGCCCCTGCCGAAGAAAATCGCAGAGTTGCAGATCACCGACTATTCCAAGGACATCCTGGAATCCTTCTGGGCACTGAACTTCAACGGACCTATAGACGATGCGGCATTTACGCAGGCCCTCCGCTGGGTCGCGCTCACCAACGGGGACTGGATGGTCAGCTTTGAAGCGTGCGCCACGTTCAAGATCCAGGGCGGCACGGAGGCACTCATCCAGGCCATGGCCGCCGGCACGGACATCAGGCTAAATGAGACGGTTGTTGCGGTCAAATACGACGATGCGGGCGCTACCGTCAGGGCCGCCGACGGCTCGCTCTATCGGGCGAATCACGTGGTCTGCACTCTGCCCTTGGGCGCGATGGGTGGTATCTCCTTCGAGCCACCGCTTCCTGAATCCAGCACGAAGGCCATTTCTGAGGGGCAGGTCTCCAGGGGCATTAAGGCCTGGATCAAAGTCAAAGGAACACGGAGACCCTTTGTTGCATTGGGATTGGCCGATTGGCAGCTTAATTTTGCCCAAACAGAGTATGACCACGACGGCGACACTATCCTCGTTGCCTTTGGCCCCGATTCCTCGCGGTTGGACGTGACAGACCTCCGGCAAGTGCAGGCCGCCCTCGACCTCCTGGTGCCTGAGACGGAAGTTGTCGGGGTCGCAAGCCATGACTGGACCGCAGACCCCTTGTCCGGGGAAACGTGGCCCATGCATCGCCCCGGATATCTCAGCGAGGCTCTGGCGGTTTTCCAGAAACCGCAGGGCAGCCTCCTCTTCGCTGGCTCCGATTACGCCAACGGTTGGGGCGGTTTCATCGACGGCGCCATCGAAAGCGGCCTTGAGGCAGCCCGCGCCATTCAAGACGCAACGCCGGCTTAACATGAAGTGCTGCAGTGCCGACCGGGACTAAATGCTCAGCTGGTGGTTGCCGGACGCCGGGATTCGTCTGCAGTGTTCTGCAGTCCGGACACCAGCTTGCCCACCTGGATCACGGCCGATCTGATTTTCGTGGGGTTGGTGATCGTCAGGAACTGGAGCATGAGCCCGTCCAGGGCCGCAAAGATGGCCAGGGAGGCTTCGCCTGTAGTGTCAAGGCCGCGCTTGCTCAATGCCTCTTCGACGGTTCCCACGTAGGTCTCGTACAGCCGCTCCACCATCGCCAGGATCTTGGGGTTGCGCCTGGACTCAAGGAGCATTTCGAACTGGAAGAGCTGCAGTTCGGGTTCAGCCGACACCGTAGCCATGAGAGAGTCGGCGAATCCTTCATTAAAGTCCGCGATCCCTGCCAGGCCGGTCTCCTCGATGGAGCGCTGAATGGCCCACTCCATGGTGGCGGCCAGAAGTCCCTCGATGGATCCGAAGTGGTGCGTGACAAGCGTATGGTTCACGCCGGCCCGGGCTGCCACCGCGCGATACGTGACACCCTTGAGGCCTTTTTCTGCGACGACGTCGATCACCGCGGCCAGCAGGGCGTCTCGGCCGTCTCCGTACGGCAACCTCCGTGAATCCTGGCTCATAAACCGAGTCTAGCCTCGTCAGCTCGCACTGAAAGGCCATTGACAGAGAAAACTATACAGATGTAGAGTTTTGCATGTGGCCGGGATCACTACCCGGGCCGCAGTCCTCGAAAGACCTCCGGACCTACCCGCTACCGCGCATCGGCGCGCGAAAGCAGGGCCTTCTAACACCCCTTCCGCATCGGGCTTCCCGCCATTGCGCTTCTGAAAGAGCCACCCATGAACCAAGAACCAGCCGAGACCTCGACAGGTCTCGGATTAGTAGAGCCGATGTCCAACGCGCCCGCAGTGCGATTGAGGCCGAACAAGCTCGGCGTCATCGCCGTCGCGTTCTTCTCCATCGCCGCAGCCGCACCCATGGCCGCCGTTGTAGGGGCCAGCCCGGTGCTTTTCTCGGCAAGCGGCCCCGGGACCCCCGTGATTTACACCATCGCGGCGCTGCTCGTTGCGCTCTTCTCCGTCGGATACCTGCGGATGAGCCACCACATCACCAACGCGGGTGGCTTCGTCGCCTATATCGCCAAGGGACTGGGCAACAAATGGGCCACCGCCGGTGCCGGCATCGCCATCCTCACCTATCTCAGCCTGCAGATAGGCCTCTGGTCCCAGTTCGGTGTCTTCGCCCAGCAACTGGTGCAAAGCCTCACCGGAATCGGCATACCCGTCTACGTCTGGATCGTCGTTGTCCTAGTATTGACCGCAGGACTGACGATGAAGGGCGTCGACGCTAGCCTGAAGGTCCTTGGAGTCTTGATCCTGGGAGAAACCCTTGTCGTAGCGGCCCTGGTGATTTCCCTGATTACCCGGAAGGGGCCGGGAATCTTCACGTTCGAGGGTTTCACCGCATCGAGTGTCTTCGGTCCAGGCCTGGGGATCTCCCTGCTGTTTGCCTTCGCCTGCTTCACGAGTTTCGAAGCCACGGTCGTCTTCGCTGAAGAGGCGAAAAATCCACGGCGGACCATTCCCCGCGCAGCCTACCTCGTCATCGCCTTCGTCGGGGTCTTCTACACGCTGTCCACCTGGGCGATCAGCGGCTCCATCGGAATAGACCACATCCAACAAGAGGCAAGCAACAATCCCGCCGGCATGATCTTCGACCTCGCCAATGCCAGTGCCGGCCCGTGGCTAAGCGTCGCCATGCAGATCCTCGTTGTCACGAGCTTCATCGCCATGCTCCTAGGGCTGTCCAACATGTTCTCCCGGTACCTGTTTGCGCTCGGCCGGGCCGGCGCCCTGCCCGCCAAACTTTCCTCCGTCTCCAAGACCGGTGCCCCGTCTTTCGCGGGCTTCGTCAACGCCTTGGTCGTCCTGGTCGTGATCAGCGCCTTCCTTCTGGCCGGAGCCGACCCTATCGGCATTGTCTTCTCCTGGTTCGTTGCCTTGGGCACGGCCGGCTTCATCACCATCTTGCTGCTGACCTCAGTCGCGATCGTCGCGTTCTTCGCCCGAAACGGCATCCGGGACAATCTCTGGGTCACCGTCCTCGCCCCTTCACTGTCCGTCCTGGCCTTCATCGTCATCGGATACCTGACCCTGGACAACTACGACGCCCTGCTCGGCGGTGCCGGCGGAGTCGCCCGGTGGCTCCTCCTCGGCATACCGATCTTCCTCGTGGCAGGACTGGCACGGGGGACACAGAAGCCCTCGATCAACTACGCCGCAGAAATCCTCTAGCGACCGACATCAAGCCCCTCATGAATACCAAAAGGAATCACACCATGACCTCAACGGAACTTCAGGACTACATCCCCCAAGACCAGTGGCCGCCTGTATCGGCCATGCTGGACGGCTTCGGAGACCAGACCCTCCCCGCCTCCCCCGCACTGGCCGGCACCACCGTCCGCCTCCCGGCAGAGGACGGGTCCACCACTGAATACGGGTTCGAGGATGCATCCTCTCTCACATGGCGCGTCTCAGGACGTGTTGCCAACCAGAGCGGCACAGCCACCTACAAGGCTATCGAGGCACGCCCCGGAATCTTCATCATTGACTTCGTCCTGGGCCAAGGCGTCGCCGCCGAGAACGTCACCATCGTTCTCGACCACAACACCGGGGCAGTCACCGCCGGCGTTTCCAGATTCGTCACCGTCGACGGCAAAACCCGAAGCACCACCGAATTCATCCACTCGAACACATTTGGCTCAGCCGCCGTGCACGGACGCTCCACCGGGTTGGTCGGAAAGCGGATCTTCTACCGCTACAGCGACGTTGAAACCTACGAACACATCTACCTGAACCCGGGCACCTTCACCTGGAACTGCATCCGGGGCGGCGAGGCCGGACTCGCCGACACGGACCGCTGCATGACATGGGACGTCGCGGATAACCTGTACATCTTCTTCTGGACAGAGAAAGTCATGACCGTCGAGGCCGTGCTGCTGGTCGATCTCCGGGAGCAGCGCTCGATCGGACGCATGTTCGGATGGGACGATCCCGCCGCAGAACCCGTGATCCTGCCTTTCAACTCCCGGCTGAGCGTGCTGAATACCACCGAATACCCACAGGACACCCACAAACACTAACTGGCCAACGAAGCAGGGCCATCACTTAGCTACTCGAAGAGGAGTACCCCATGGAAACCTATGATTCATTGCTTGCCGGGATCTCCGCGGTCCCCGGTCAGGGCAGCCGCACCATCCTCGACCCTGCCACGGGCACCGCTGTCGGCGAGGCTCCCGTTCACACCGTCGAGGACCTTGAACGCGCCATCGCCGCCGCCCAAGCGGCCCAGCCTGCGTGGGCTGCGCTGGGCCACGACGCCCGGTCCGCCGCGCTCCTCAAGGCCGCCGACGCCGTCGAACGCTCCGCCGAAGAACTCGCCCACCTGCTCTCCCGCGAGCAAGGCAAGCCGCTCAACGGCCCCAACGCCCGTTTCGAAGTCGGCGCCTGCGCCGCCTGGCTGCGCGCCACCGCCGGCACCCCGCTCGACCCCGAAACTGTCGTGGACGACGGCGAAACCCGCGCCGAACTGCACTACCGGCCCATCGGCGTCGTCGGCGCCATCGGACCCTGGAACTGGCCCATGATGATCACCATCTGGCAGATCGCCCCCGCCCTGCGCATGGGCAACGCCGTCGTCGTCAAACCCTCCGAATACACACCCCTGTCCGTGCTCGCCCTGGCGGCCGTTATCAACGAAGAACTCCCCGAAGGCCTCCTCACCGTGGTCTCCGGCGGCCGCGACGTCGGCGCACGGCTGGCCGAACACCCCGCGATCGGCAAGGTCATGTTCACCGGCTCCACCGCCACCGGCAAGGCGATCATCCGCTCCAGCGCGGACACGGTCAAGCGCCTCACCCTCGAACTCGGCGGGAACGACGCCGGCATCGTCCTGCCCGACGCCGACCCCAAGGCCATCGCCGAAGGCCTCTTCTGGGGCGCCTTCATCAACACCGGCCAGACCTGCGCCGCGCTCAAACGCCTCTACGTCCACGACTCCCTCTATGAGGCAGTGTGCTCCGAGCTCACCGCCGTTGCCGCCGCGATGCCCATGGGGGTTGGCCTGGATGAGGCGAACGTGCTGGGCCCGCTTCAGAACCGCGCGCAGTACGACATCGTCGCCCGCCTCGTGGACGCCGCCCGCGATTCCGGCGCCCGGATCCTGCTCGGCGGCAACCCCGACGACGGCCGGCCCGGCTACTTCTACCCCACCACCCTCGTGGCCGACATCGACAACGACAACCCGCTCGTGGCCGAGGAACAGTTCGGCCCGGCCCTGCCCATCATCCGCTACAGCACGGTCGACGAGGCCATCGCCAAGGCGAACGCGCTCGACGTCGGACTCGGCGCCTCCGTCTGGTCCTCCGACCCCGCCGCGGCGCGCGACGTCGCCGCGCGCCTCGAGGCCGGCACGGTCTGGATCAACAAGCACGGCGCCGTCGACCCGCGTATCCCCTTTGGCGGCGCCAAGCAATCCGGCTACGGCCTCGAATTCGGCGCCGAAGGCCTCAAAGCCCTCGGCGTGCCGCAGATCATCAACGGCTAACGAACAGGCCCGGTAGCCATCGTCACCCGCGGAGGCACAGGTATCGGCGTGGCGTCTTTGGGAGCCCTTGGCGCCCAAGGATGGGAGGTTGTTATCTGCGGCCGCCGTTCCGGGAATCTGACGGCGGTTGCCGCGTCTGCCGGAGGCGTCCCCTTCGTCGCTGACGCTGCATCGAACGCTGACATCCACCGGCCAGTTCCGCTTACTTCCTCGCGAATTTTTGGATCATTGCCGGTACCCCAAGTTGCACTCCGACCCCTCAACCCAGCGGCGGCTCCGCTATCAGAACGACACCGAAGACTTACAGACAGCCCAGTCAATGCGGAAAGCCCGTTGAACCATCGGGAGCCGAACAGTGACATCCAAGCCGTTCCCCTTACGGGCCATCAGCCGGTCGAGGTCTCTTCCATCCCCGGTGTCACCAGCCAACGGCGGCAGCCCAAACGCAGGGCATTGCGGGCAACTGGACCCGGCTCTGACCGGAAGTCAGACCACCGGCAGGCCATGCAACCCCGTCCTGGTCAACCCATGGAGAAGCAGAACACAGACATGCCGACCAACACAAGGAATGAGGTACCCGGCCCCACTAGCGGCCACCAGCAAAAACGAACCCAGAAGGGTCCAATAGAAAGCTGATTGTGCACATTCCTAGGGCGCCAAACGCTCCCTGACCTGCGATAACACTGTGCCGAGGCGGGACTCGAACCGCGATCCCGGCCTTGGAAACACTGGGCAGTCCCGAAACATGCGGAATCCGGCCTGATCCGGCGGATGTACGGACCAGTCCGGCAGGTAAGGTGCGCACATTTTGCACATGCGTTGCTGGTCCGCAACTTACCGATCCGGAGTTGGGTGAGGACTGAACCGAGCGCCAGCACAATGACTGCCGCTGATCCGTCGCGTACTAGGCCCGGTCGGGTTCCTTCCCGCCCTCGGCGACTCCCCAAGCCTCACGCGTCTGCCAGCGGACCAAGACCCAGAAGCCGCGTACCGGACGGCAGGCGTGTCGGTTCTCAGGATGGACACCCAGGAGATTCCCCTGCTGGGCATCGGGAAACTCAATGCCGGCAGGTGCACGAGAACGTCGGCGTCGAGCATCGCGGTCTGGAGTCCTTCCCCCGTCCGGACGTCCGCCGCGGCGAAGCGTGTGTCCGTAACGAGGCCGTCGACGGGGTTAAGGTCGGAGAGGGTCAACTCGTATCCAGCGGCTAGGAGACGTGGTGCGAGGCCACGGCCGATGTTCCCGCCGGCACCGGTAATGACGACGCGCGTGCCATTCGGCGCGGGAGCGCCCTGGTCTACGTGAATCATGATGTTCCATTCCGGAAGTCAGGAAATGCCGCAATATTTCTTCCGGCATCCCTGACCCGAGCCTGTCGGGAAGGTTCCTCGCCCTCAGCACCAGGCCGGGCAGATCAATACGCGGGAGCGCGCCCCATGGACGGAAGCCATGCCTCGGGACGCGCTCCCGGCGCGCCTTCGTCTGTCAGGGGGTCGGCCTGATAGCGGTGTCCGTGCTGTACGAGGTGATCTGGGAGGCGGCACCGCTGTCGAGCACTTTCGAGTGGGTGGTTGATGCGTCGAGAACGACGTGCTGGGAAGCGACGTCGCTGACCACGTGGTTGAGCGCGACCACGTTGGCGTCCCCGCCGGCGATCAGGATCTGGGTCGGCTGGGCGCCGGCCGGGGCGATGTTGCCGCGCGGGACGTTGTAGGCGAAGAGGTTGTCCGAGATGAGGTTGTTGTCTCCCGCGACATGAACGACGCCGTAGAGGTCGTCGAGGCCGTTGCCGCGGCCGATGAACGGCGGGTACCCCTCGTTGGTCCGGCGGATGTGGTTGGCCGTGATGAGGTTCTCCTTGCAGCCGTTCAGCAGGCGGAGCATGCCCGGGTAAAAGCCCTGGAGCCTGTTCGAGGAGACTGAGCACCGGTTGCAGCCGGTGAGTTCGATGAGGCTGCGGCCGCGGGGAAAGAGGTTGTTGCCCGTGACGAGGAGGCCCTCGTGGTTCTCGGCCAGGAGGGTTACCCCGTCGGGGCCGGCACCCATGTGATTGCCGCTGACAATTGTGGCCTGCCCGGCACCCGTGAGCTCTACGCAGTTGCCGCATTCGGCGATCATGTTGTCGTTGACGCGCAGCGCGTCGGCGCCGTGCACGACCAGGGCATGTTCGAGGTAAACGAATCCAATGCCGGTGATGTGGAAGGAGTCGTTGTCGGAGGCGACTTCGATTCCGGTCTTGCCGTTGTGGTAGCTGTTCTTGTCGGGGGTGAAACCGACCCCGTCGAGGCAGAAGTCCCGGAACACGATTCCTGAAAGACGGGGATCCCCTGTCCGGCGGACGAGGAATGCCTGTGGCGCGCTCGGAGAGGTCAGGACGCGGATGTGGCTGGCTCCGGGCTGGAGGTTCTGCCATCCGGTCGGGTTCGAGTTGTCGAGGATGCTTCGGGAGAAGAACCCATGCCCGAAGCCTGCGATTGTCAGGTAGCTTATGTCGACGACGACCTGGGTGTGCAGGTCGTAGTCGCCGGGAGGGATAATGATCGCGGCTCCGGGACGCGCGTCCGGGGATGTCTGCCTTTGCTTGATGTCGGCGATGATGTCGTTGATGACCGCCCCGATGTCGGACTGTGCGGTGACCTCCGGGTGCGCCTGGATCCTCCATGTGGTTACGTCGTAAGTGTTGGGCGAATGGAGAGGGGCGCCTTGCTGGCCGTCGGCCGCATTGGCATTCTGCATTGTTCCAAGGGTCAAGGCAGCCGCCAGCGTTCCGGCGGCTCCCGCCCCGATCAGCCGGCGGCGGCTTGGATTCTCTTTTTCTAGATTCTTGCCAGTTACCACGGGTTCTCCTCTATGAGATAAGACTGCTGCTGTTCAGAATCAGGCACTACCGGGTCGGCCGGCCGAAGGCTTGACTGTCCTTGTCATCTGCTTCGGCGGCATCACGCGCTCATTCCCGGGAAACGGTGAATGTCCCACATTGGACTGTTGCCCCAGCTGAAATGCCAAACCGTTTGGGCTAACGAGAGATGACACTAGGAGCACGGCATACCGGCTGTCAACGCCAAAATTCGGACTGAAGTGTTTGGCAGTGCCGACGCACCTTACCTCTGGCCGGAGCGCCGGGCTTGTAGGCCCGAGCGGTCCCGGCACTGGGCCGTAAGGCTCCGGGCCGGGGCGCCTGCTGCTCCGGATGAAAGCCAGCAGACTCTCCGCGCCGTGTAACCCTTGACACCCTCCGAGCTCCCGGCATAGTCTATTGCCAAGTCGTTTTGGCAAAACGGTTTTTCAATCCCCATCCAGTCTTCGTGTTCCATTCCCGAGAAAGGGAGTCGACAGCGATGTCCTCTCGAAAAACAATCTCCAGGCTTGCCGCTATAGGTAGCCTTTCAACCGCCGTGATCCTGGCCGCGACCGCATGCGGCGCAGGAGGCCCGGCGACGTCCGGGGGCGCCGCGGGCAGTTCCATCAACGTCCTGGTGGAGGCCGGCGGCCATGCAGAACTGCAGCCGATTGCCGACCAGTGCAAGAAGGACAGCGGGATCAACGTCAACTTCGTTGAACTCCCCTATGACGGCCTTTTCAACCGTCTCTCCAGCGAGTTCTCTTCCGGCAGTGTCTCCTTCGATGTTGCTGCCCTGGACTCCGTCTGGCTGCCCAGTTTCAAGGACGCCCTGCAGCCCATCGATGAACTATTCACCGACGAGGCAAAAAAGGATATCTTCCCCTCACTGGTCAAGGAAGCCAACGTCGATGGCCACTTCATTGGAATGCCGGCGTGGACCAACGCCGAGATAGTCCTCTACCGCAAAGACCTCTTTGAGGACGCCAAAAACAAGGCCGATTTCAAGGCCAAGTACGGCTACGACCTCGCCGCGCCCAAGACCTGGCAGCAATATCAGGATATCTCCGCCTTCTTCACCAAAGACGGCATGTACGGCACGGACGTCAAGGGCGGCGTTGAGACCGAGTATCTCGCCCATGTGCTGCAGGCCGGATCGCCCATGGTCCTGGATAGCAACAACAACGTGGTCATTGACAATGCGGCCCACAAACAAGCGCTGGATTTCTACACCAGTCTCGTCAAGGACGCCCCGGCCGGTGCGGCCCAGGTCGACTGGGCCGCCGCCCAGAACCTCTTCAACCAGGGCAAGACAGCCATGACGCAGTTCTGGGCCCATGCCTACCGGCAGATCCCCAAGGACTCCCCCGTCTACGGCAAGGTCGGAACAGCCCCGATGATCGGCGGGTCCGCCGGTGTTGCCGGTGTTCCCGGCCCCTGGTACCTCTCAGTACCCAAGGCAACCAAGAACACGGACGCTGCCAAGAAGTTCGTCAAGTGCGCCTTCGACCACAATGATCTGGCCATCCAGTCAAGCCTTGGCCTGGCAGCACGAGTCTCCGCCTTCCAGAAGTACCAGGACCAGCCCGGCTACGAGAGTTTCAAGCCGCTGATCGAAACACTTAACGCTCCCGCGACGGCGACCCGTCCGGCAACGGCAAAGTGGCAGCAAATCGTCGACACCGTGCTGGTTCCGATGCTCCAGAAGGCCGTCGCCGGCGGAGACAGCACGACCTTGCTGGCGGACGCCAAGTCCAAGATCCAAGCCCTCCTTAAGTAAGACTCCGCGGCCGGCAGCAGCCCATGGCGTTGCCGGCCGCGGCCCCAACCAGCGGAAGAGAATCCCGTGCGCATCCCTGATCGCCGCTTCGCCCTCTACCTGATGACGCCGGCGGCGTTGTTCCTCGCAGTCTTTGTTGCTTACCCGCTGTTCCGGTTGGTCACGGACAGCTTCTTCAAAATCTCACCGATCGTCGGGGGCCCCCGTGACTTCGTGGGCTTGGACAACTACGTCCGCGCCTTCACATCCGATGCCTTCATCGGTGCTGGATGGCGGACCCTCGCCTACACCCTGATGGTAGTGACCCTCGAATTCGCCCTGGGCCTGGGCATGGCCCTCCTGTTCACCACGCTTGGCCGGAAATCCCAGGTCTGGCGGACCATGTTCCTGTACCCGCTGATGATCGCTCCGATCGTGGCCGGCCTGCTGTGGAAGTTCCTCATGATCGACAACTTCGGCTTGCTCGGCACCCTGCTGAACCAGGCAGGCATCCTGCAGAATCCAAACCAGATCGGCTGGCTGTCGAACCCGGACATTGTGCTGTTCTCCGTCGCCATCCCGGACATCTGGCTCACGACCTCGTTCATGTGCCTGGTGCTGTTCGCGGGCTTGCAGAACATCCCCGGAGACCTCATCGAGGCTGCCAGACTCGACGGCGCCCGCGCACCGTCCCTGCTGTTCCGCATCATCCTCCCGCTGCTCCGGCCGGTCATCGCCGTCGCGCTGGTGGTCCGCGGCATCGACGCAGCACGGGCCTTTGACACCATCCTCATCCAGACCAACGGCGGACCACAGTCCGCTTCCCAAACCATGAGCTTGCTCATTTACCAGACCATGATCCGCTTCGGCGACCCCGGCCTCGCAAGCGCCATGGGCACCATCTACCTGCTGGCCATGCTCGCCATAGCGTTCGTCGCCGTCACCACGATCTGGCGGCCAGGAAAGGACACCTGATGAGCACTATGGAAAGTCCAACCATCCCTGCACAGCAGACCACAACGGAACCTTCACGGACCGGCGGGGGCCGCAGGCGCCGCGGCGTCAATCGCGAAGGACTCGAAGCCGGCAAGCGCAGCACGAGGACCATCCTGTGGATCCTGCTCGCAGCCTCCCTTGTCATCTATGGATTCCCGTTCCTGTACTTGCTATTCACGTCCTTCAAGACGCCGATCGACACGATTGCGGTTCCGCCGACCATCCTGCCCAAAGTGTGGACGCTGGATAACTACGTCAACGCCCTGGGCCGCGGAGGCGTGCCGGCGTCGTTCATCAACAGCATCCAGACCGCTGTCATCAGCACCCTGCTGTCCCTGGTCCTCGCGGTCCCGGCGGCCTACGGCATCACACGCTACAAGACCCGAAGCGGCCGCGTGTTCATCATGGCCGCACTGGTCACCCGCATGGTACCGCCGGTAGCCATCGGCATCCCGCTGGCGTCCATGATGGCTTCCGTGGGTCTGGCAGACACCCCGATTGCCCTGTCCATAGCGCACACCACCATCTCTCTGCCGCTATCCATCTGGCTCATGTCCAGCTTCTTCGAAGCCGTACCCCAGGATTTGGAGGAAGCCGCGACAGTGGATGGCTGCAGCCGGCTCGGAGCCCTATGGCGGGTGGTGATACCAGTCGTCTCCGGAGGCATCGCAGTCACCGCGATCTTCGCCTTCCTGGCATCCTGGAACGAATTCCTGTTCGCACTGCTTATGACCGCCGTCCGGTCCCAGACCACCCCCGTCGTCATCGCAAACTTCCAGACCCAGTTCGGACTGGACTGGGGATCCATGACAGCCCTCGCGGCCGTCTACTCGATCCCCGTCATCCTTCTCACTCTTCTCTTGCAGCGCAAGATCGTCGCAGGCATGACGCTCGGCGCGGTCAAGGGCTGAGAAACCACAACACAACGGGAAGAACCCATGTCAAGCAACAACTACTACGACGTGACTACGTGGCACGTCGGCAATCCGTCCGAGGACGTCGGTGCAGTAATCAACAGCATCATCGCCGACATCAAGAACCGGCAGACGGCCACCGATGCCAACAACGGAGGAAAGCCAGGGGCGGTAATTTACCTTCCGCCCGGGGACTACCACCTTCGTACGCAGGTGGTGATCGACGTCAGCTTCCTCAGGATCCATGGCTCCGGACACGGCTTTACCTCCTCCAGCATCCGGTTCAACGTTCCCGAAGACGAATGGCCCGACTTGCATGAGCTCTGGCCCGGAGGGAGCCGCATTCTCGTCGACCTTCCCCTCGGCGGAGACGGGGAGGAATCCAAGGGAGCCGCCTTCTACGTCGAGCGGAGCGGGAGCCCGCGGATCAGCTCGGTCGAGTTCTCCAACTTCTGCATCGACGGGTTGCACTTCAACCCGGACGGCTCGGGGATGCATCCGGAGAACACCTACGTCAACGGCAAAACCGGTATCTATGTCGCGAACGCCAATGACTCATTCCGCGTGACCGGCATGGGGTTCGTCTACCTCGAGAACGCCCTCACCATCTACAACGCGGACGCGCTTTCCATTCACGACAACTTCATCGCCGAATGTGGAAGCTGCATCGAGCTGCGCGGGTGGGGACAGGCATCAAAGATCACCGATAACTTGCTCGGAGCAGGCTTCAAAGGCCACTCGATCTACGCCGAGAACCATGGCGGGCTCCTGATCACCGCAAACAACGTCTTTCCCCGCGGTGCGAGCAGCGTCCATCTCAACGGCGTCACGCGTTCAAGCGTCACCAACAACCGCTTGCACTCGTTCTACCCCGGGATGGTGGTTCTCGCAGCCAACAGTTCGGAGAACCTCGTAGCCACGAATCACTTCTTGCGTGACCACGAGCCCTGGACGCCCTTCCTGGGAGTCGACAACGGACTGGACGACCCTTACGGACTGCTCTGCGTCAGCGGCAGCAACAACTCGGTCATCGGCAACCACTTCTCCGAGGTCATCGACGCGCAGAGCATCCGGCCGACAGGTGCGACGCCTGTCATCATCCGGCTGATGGCGGGGGTTGGCAACTTCGTCTCCAACAACCACGTGGTGGCGATGGACATTCACTCCAAGTCAAGTGACTCCTGCTTCTCGGCCCAGGTGGACGCCCTGTTGACGACCGAGGCTTCGGACTTCCTCGCCGTTACGTCCGTCATGGTCGATCCCGAATCAGCCCGGAATACGATCCTTGATTCCGGAAGTGACGCCCAAGTTATCGCAGACAGGGCTGTCAACGCATTTCGGGCCACACCCACGGTCGGTTTCGAGGCGGCACATGCACTTATGGCCCAGTGACCCGTACGGCCCCGGTTGCAGCAAGCACCGGCTCCGGAATGAATAAGCCCAACGTAGGATCAGTACCAAAACCATGAGGATGTGGGAGACCAATGACCAATAGAGCAGTCGGTATCAAGGATGTGGCGGCCGCGGCCGGTGTTTCTGTCACGACCGTCTCCCATGTCCTCAACGATGTTGCCTACGCCCGGGTGGGCGCAGGAACGAGGGAACGGGTCCACGAAGCGGCTCGACGGCTCGGTTACGGGCCCAATCGGCTCGCCCAGGCCCTGCGCACCCATCGCTCGGGGATGATCGGGTTCATAAGCGAGGAAATCGCCACCACCCCGCACGCGGGCAGGATCATCCTCGGGGCCGAGGAAACGGCGCGGTCCCGCGGGTACCGCATCATGATCATCAACTCCACCAGCACCAGTTCCCAGGATTCCAAGGAAAGCCAGGTGGCGGACCTGCTGGACCGGCAGGTGGACGGCATTCTGTACGCCACGATGTATCACCGGAAGCTGGTTGTCCCCAAGAACCTGGCCGGACTGCCGGCAGTTCTCGTGGACTCCGAAGACATCGGTCACAGTGTTTCGTCCGTCATCCCCGACGAAGCGGGCGGCGCAAGGTCGGCCGTGCAAACGCTGATCGACGCCGGGCACACCCGGATCGGCATGCTCAACAACACCGACGACGTGCCGGCAACTCACTCCCGGCTCAGGGCTTTCAAGGACACCCTGGCAGATGCCGGGCTGCCGTTCCACGAAGAACTGGTCCAGTCTGAGCCTTCGGAGGTGTACGGCGGCCACCAGGCGGCCCTGCGTCTGCTGAAACCCCAAAACCGGCCCACGGCCGTGTTCTGCTACAACGACCGTATGGCCATGGGCGCGTACCGGGCCGCCGGGGAACTTGGTCTGAGGATTCCGGACGACGTTTCCTTCGTAGGTTTCGACAACCAGGAACTGATTGCGGAAGGCCTCTATCCCGCCCTGACCACCGTTGCCCTCCCGCACTATGAAATGGGTGCATGGGCAACCGAAAACCTGATCGACGCCATCGAGGGAAAAACTGACCTTCAGTTGTTCGCCGCTCACCCGACTGTTCTTCCCTGTCCCATGGTCCTTCGCGATTCCGTCGCCTCCCTAAAACATGAGGACGCTTCCAGCAGAGCGGCACCAGGCTCTCCTGCACACGCCAACACCTGACCTCGAGCGCGTCCAGTAGAAGACGCGCCCAACCTTCCAAGGACCTCAAAATGCACAGCTCCCCTGTTCCACCCTGCCCTGAAACAGATGTCGTCGTCGTCGGCGAGGCCATAATCGACATCATTGACACCGCCGCAGGGCCCGTCGAGTTTCCCGGCGGATCGGGTATGAACGTCGCATTCGGACTCGGTCGGCTAGGCGTCAGCACCGCATTTCTCACCGCACTGGGCAGCGATGAACGCAGCAAGGCCATCCAACGGCACTTGGACACCGCGGGGGTACACCTGCTTCCGGGAGCCGAACACCTCAACCGCACATCCACTGCCAGGGCGCTTCTGGACAGCAGCGGTTCCGCAGAGTACGAATTCGACTTCGACTGGAACCTCCCCAAAATCAACCCCATTTTCCTCCCGAGGGTGCTTCATACGGGGTCACTGGCCTCCTTCGTGGAGCCCGGAGCAACCCAAGTCCGGTCCTTGCTGGAACTGTTCTCCCGCCGCTGCTTGATCACGTACGACCCCAACATCCGCCCGACACTGCTCCGCAGCCACACTGAAGCGCTCAGGACCTTCGAACACACAGTTGCCCTGGCCACCGTCGTGAAACTCAGTTCGGACGATGCCCAGTGGCTCTACCCGCGCACGTCGCCTCACGATGTCGCGCGGCGGCTACTTGATGTCGGGACAGAACTGGCAATCATCACCGATGGCGCATCCGGATCCTATCTGCGCTCGAATGCCGCCGAGATCGACGTGCCGGCACCACCCGTGGTCGTCAAAGATACTGTCGGCGCAGGCGACTCCTACATGTCCTCGCTTATCGCCGGCCTCATCGAGGACCCCGAAGACGATTTCGGCTACGGCAAACTCACCCGCCTGGGAACAGCCGCCTCGCTCGCTGCGGCCATAACGGTCGGACGGCACGGAGCGAACCCGCCAACACGGGCGGAACTGATCCGATCCTTGGAACCGACCCAGATTTCCCGAAAGAACTCCGATGACTGAAACGACAACGCACCCTGCCGGGGGCCCCGGTGAAGAAACCGCCCCCAACGTTCGGCCGATACTTCACTACACGGCCAAGAACACGTGGCTGAACGACCCCAACGGACTCGTGTGGCATCAGGGCGTCTACCACCTCTTCTACCAAAACAACCCCTTCGACAACGTCTGGGGCAACATGTCCTGGGGACACGCCACCTCAACCGACCTTCTGCACTGGACCGAACACCCGGTTGCCATCGCCTGCGACGAGGAAGAAGACGTCTTTTCAGGCAGCATCGTGGTGGACGACGGCAATACATCGGGATTCGGCACAGTGGAAAATCCGGCTTTGGTGGCCCTCTACACGAGCGCCTTCAAGGAAGGCTCGGCGCACCAAGGGACGCAAGCGCAGTCTCTCGCGTTCTCCACGGACGCCGGCATGACGTGGAGCAAATACGCAGGCAACCCGGTGCTTGGCCGAGGCTCGGCCCATTTCCGGGATCCCAAGGTGTTCCGCCACGAGGGACCGGCCGGTTCCTGCTGGGTCATGGTGGCCGTGGAGGCCCAGAGTCAGCAGGTTGTGCTGTACCGCTCGGCCAACCTCAAGGACTGGGAATACCTGAGCACCTTCGGCCCTGCAAACGCCACAGGAGGCGAATGGGAATGCCCCGACTTGTTCCCGCTCCCCGTCGACGGAGACCCGGACAACGTCAAGTGGGTCATGGTGGTAAATATCAACCCGGGTGCCCTTGCCGGCGGCTCGGGAGGGCAGTACTTCGTCGGGGACTTCGATGGGGTGCAGTTCACCGCCGACTTTGATTCACTCGTTCCAGCGGATGCCGACGGGACCACGGATCTCAGAAACTGTCTCTGGCTCGACTGGGGACGCGACTACTACGCCGCCGTCTCCTTCAGCAATGCCCCGGAGAACCGCCGCATCATGATCGGCTGGATGAACAACTGGGACTATGCCAACTCCTTGCCCACGTCTCCGTGGCGCTCCGCGATGTCCCTTGCCCGCGAGGTCGAGCTCGCGACGGTGGAGGGTTTGGTGCGCCTGATCCAGCGCCCGGCGCTGCCCTTGGACTGTGGGGAGCCGACCCGCACCATCAAGAACATGGAAGTTCACAACTCCCTGGTGAGACTGCCCGACGCGGTGCCCGGATCAGCCCAACTGATCGACGCCGAAATCCTGCCCGGCACGGCACGGACCGTTGCTTTCAGGCTTCTCGGCGCATCGAGCGGGAGCGCCGCAACGGTTCTCAGCTTCGATGCCATCACGAGCCGGCTCACCCTGGATCGCCGCAACTCCGGAAACACCGCCTTCCACGACAAGTTCCCGTCGGCTGAGTCGGCACCCGTAGAGCTCGACGACGGCGTGCTACGGCTAAGGGTAATCGTCGACCAGTGCTCCGTGGAGGTCTTCGCCCAAGACGGCAGGGTCGTCCTGAGCGATCTGGTGTTTCCCCTGTCCGGGAGCCTGGGCACCGACGTGTGCGTGGAAGGCGGCACGGCCATTGTGCGGAAACTAGCCGTCACGGCGTTGTCCTAATGGGCTACTCGTGCGCCTTGGTTCTTATCCTTGAGCGCCCCGAAATTTGGGGATTACCCGGTAAAGAGCCCCGGATGCCGCTGGGGTCTGCGGGTACCGCATGGAGGATTTGCTGAAGGGGGCAGAACGCCCCAATCCGATGTGTCTATGTCGTCGAAGGTCGAGCAGGAAAGCACGAAGCGGGAGCTTCAGTGCAATTCCGTGCTCTGTGGTGCGGCCAGTCTCGCTGCCTTTGGGGCGATGGGTGTTGGCACGGTGCGAGCGGCGATGACCAAGGTGAAGGCTGTTGCAAGGCCGAGAATCGCCCAGGCCCATATTTGCCGGCCGGGGAGGTCGGTTGTTGCAAGCCAGCGGATGGCATAGTTCGTGGTCGCACCCACGGGAAAGGTGAACACCCAAAACATTTGCGTGAAGGGAAGTTTGCGGTACTCGGGGAGGAGCATGACCTGCATCAGCACCATGATCAACAGGACGCCTGTCAGTCCGAGCTGCATCGCCCCCATGGGGCCTGGATGTGACACCATCCACGCGATATTGGCCGTTGCCGGCGCAGCCAGATAGGCGGACAGTCCGACCTTGGCGGCTGGTAGCACCTCGCCGCCGGTCATCAGGCGGACGGTGACGACGGCTCCTATAACCAGCCAGAAGAACACTCCAACGCCAAACGCGGCCATGGCCGCATTATGGGTGTGGATGGTTGAGAACCCGATGCTGGCAACGAAGGATCCGGCCGCGACGGGCAGCAGGTAGCCGGGATGGATGGATTGCATGGATACCCCGCCGGTGACCCAGTGGGCGAGGAGCTGGGCAGCGACGACGGCAAGGCCGGCAATGAAAGCCATGCACAGCCAGGCGCCCCATGGCGGCAGATACTGGCTGTAGTGCGACGAAAGCAGGATCCCGATTAGTGGGATGAAGGACGCGAAGGGCCCTGCCACTTCGTGTCGCAGGTCGGCCCGGAATGTTCCTTTTCGGCGAAGGCCCCGGACCACGTAGACGGCGGTCAGGATCAGCCACAGGGAGCTTGCTGCCCCGTAAAGGATTTCCTCCGGCCACATCGGGGATCCGAAAGAGCTCCTCGCGGCGGACCAGCCGCCGCCAAGACCGGCAAGCCCCAAGGGAATGCCGAAGCGGCTCAATGCTGGCATTCCCGACAGGGCGGCCGGGGACAAGACGCGATCCGTAGGGGCCGGCGTCAGCGCAACAGCGGTACCGGTATCAGTCATCTTGTCAGAGGGCCTGGTTGGTGGGTGAAGATGAGCAGCGTGCTCGTCGCGGTGGCGAGGAGTTCTCCCCCAGCGGTGCTGAGCCTGCCTTCAGTGAATATCACGCGCGAGCCGGTTTTCACGACGGACCCCTCTGCGCGAAGAGCGCCCTTCTGGAGCGTGATGGGTCGCAGATACTTGACCGCCAGGTCAATGGAGGTGTAGCCGATCCCTGCTTCCAGGGTACTGTGTGCTGCGCAGCCGAGCACCGTGTCAAGGAGCGTGCAGGCCAGGCCGCCGTGCACCATTCCGAGGGGGTTGTAGTGCGCTTCTCCCGGCCGGCACTGGAACTCGACGTGCCCGTATTTCGCATCGACGAGATCGAAATTCATGAGGGAAGCGATCGGCGGCGGCGCGATGCTGCCGTCGCGGAGGCCGGAAAAGTAGTCCAGACCCGACAGCCGTGGCAGCTGTTCGAGCGCGATTGCCGGATCCATCCAGGTGAAGGTTTCCGAGCGTTGCACGGAGGCGTTCGTTGACACCAGGGTTTCCTCCTTAGGTTCTCAGCAGGTCTTCAGGCTTTGCCGCGGTCATGCCGGGGAATTGGATGCCAGGACCGGGTACAGAGCCGAGATCGGACCGGACAGGCCGAGCTTCACGCCGGCGCTGATCTCGTCCACGATGACTTCGTAATCACCTTGCTCGAGCCCATCGAAGGACTTCCGTGCGACTTCCCCAGGGGAGGTCTTCGGGGCATCCACGCCCCTGGCCATGGCTGTGTCCATGTAGCCGACGTGAACACCCGTCACCTGGGTGCCTTGAGGTGCCAGTTCCACGCGGAAGGAGTTGGTCGCTGACCACAACGCGGCCTTTGATGCGCTGTAGGCGCCGGTGAGTGCGATCCAGCTGAGCACCGAGTGGATGTTGAGGACCGCTGATGTCTCGCTGGCGGCAAGCACCGGTGCGAATGCCCTGGTCATGGCGACGGGTCCGAAGAAGTTGGTCTCCATGACTTCGCGGATCTCCTCGTCGGAGAGCGCCAACAGAGTGTCCGATTCGACGCTCGTACCGGCGTTGTTGATCAGGACTGTGACGTCCTGGGCCTGGGCGACGGCGGCCCGGACCGAGTCAGCGTCGGTGACATCGAGAGTGAGAGGGACGACCCGGGGATCGTTCCACTCTTGCGGGCGGCGGGCTGTCGCGTACACCTTTGCAGCACCCCGGGCGAGGGCCTGTTCCACGAGCTCGCGGCCCAGTCCTCCGTTCGCGCCGGTGACAAGGACGACGGCGCCAGATAGCTGTGGCATGGATTCTCCTACTGTCGGATAGGGCGGGGACGCGGTTGTCGCGGTCTCAGAACATCAGATTAGCCGAGTCGGTTGTATTTTCCAACTAACCTGTATACTTGGCGAGAGTACTGAAAGCAGGTGAACGATGAATCGGCCGACCGAGAAGGCAGTAAATGCGCCGAGGGCGTGTTTCATCGCGGCAGGCCTCGACGTTTTAGGGGAACGGTGGGCGCTGCTCGCCCTTCGCGAGATGTCGTTGGGCGTTCACCGGTTCGATCAGATTGCGCGCAATACCGGCGCGTCCCGCGACATCCTGACGGACCGGCTGCGCACACTCGAAAACCGTGGCGTGATTGAGCGTGTCCAGTACTCCGAGCGCCCTGCGCGCTACGAGTACCACCTCACAACCTCGGGGGCGGAAGTCGCGCCCATTCTCATTTCGCTCGCGGCGTGGAGCAGTACATGGATGCGCGACGACACGCCCCGCGCTTCTTACCGGCACAGTTGCGGGGCGGACCTGAAACCGGTGGTGTTGTGTGCGGAATGCGGTGAGGAGTTCGCCCCAGGAAGTCTGATGCTGGGACCGCTTGTGTCAAGCACGGGTACGGACCCGGCGTCCGGCCAGTAACCACAAAAACCGAACGAAGGACGACGGCGGTACGTCCCGCCGTCGTTCTCTTGCCAAGGTTTGCGTCCGGCTTTTGCCGGCTGATTCCGGGGGCTCAGCCCTCAAGCTCCTTTTCGAAGCAGACTGACGCCGGGCGGCCTCGTCTTCCGTGGCGTACCGGTCGAGGAGTTCCTTGTTCGGCAGATCCCGTAACCGAGCAGCACGCGGATCCTCAAAACTAACTTCTTCGAGATTCAGAGCCAACTTCTCACCCGACACGAGACCTTCCTTCAGATTAGCGTGGAATCATGCTGCCGACCCCTGGAAGAAGGAGTCGACGGCGGCCGAACTGACAGCCGTCCCGGAGTCCCCGGTCTGGGGACTCCAGTATGGCGTCATGGTACTGTTCTGGGCCGCTCGGGGGCGCGCACCAGCCACTTGCGCCAATGCCTCGCAGCGCCCGCGGCGCCCTACCGAACGCGGTTCAGGTGCCCATGCCGAGGTGTGCTCCGCCTGCCACGTCGAGTGTTACGCCGGTGATGTAGCGGTTGTCCGGGTCGGCAAGGAAAAGGATGGCGCGGGCGACTTCGTCGGGTTCGGCGAACCGGCGCATTGGAAGTTCCGCGGCGCGTTTGGCCCGGTTGGCGATTGCATCCGGGCCGGAGTCTTTTGCGAACTGCGCCCACATAGGAGTGTTCACGGGGCCGGGTGCAATGGCGTTGACGGAGATGCCGCGGGGTCCGAGTATCTCGGCGAAGGACCACATGATGTGAAGCACGGCGAGTTTGCTCGCGTTATAGGGCAGGTAGTTGCGGCGGGCTTCTTTGGCTGCGACGGAGGAGAGGATGACGATGGCACCGGCAGTGCCGGTCTCAATCATTGACTGTGCCGTTTCCCGGACCATTGAGAACGTGCCGGAGGAGTTGATCCGCATGACGGATTCGTATTCTTCCGTCGTGGTTTCCATGATGTCCGGGGTGGTGCCCAAGACTCCGGCGGCGTGAATGAGGGCGTCGATGCGCCCGTACTTGCTTGTAATGTCGCGGACGACGGCGGCGCATTGCTCTTCGGAGGTGACGTCGAGCGGGAAGAAGGCGGCCAACTCCTGGCCCTCTTTGGGGGCTCGGTCGGCTCCTATGATGAGGGCTCCTTCGGCTCTAAGCGCATCGATGACTGCGTCGCCGATTCCGCCGCTCGATCCGGTTACCAGAACGACGTGGTCTTTGAGGCTCATTTGTTATTTCCGCTCATGGGCTGGCTGATCCGCAGTGTCCCTGCGGTTGGTTTCTGGGCTGCTCTTTTCATCTGCCTGGTTCCTTACTTGGGGTGTTTGTACCGGGGTCCGCTTCCGGACGGCCTGTTGAGGCACGTGATGCCTTTACGGTTTAGCTGTTGCACTCGTGGCATGGCTTTCCCATTGCCGGCCTTGTTGTTCCTCCGCGGGTAGTCCGGAGGCTGCGAGGATCCGATCCAGCAACCGCTGGGTATGAACGGCCTCGCGACCCGAGGTGAGCGGCTGCGCCCTGTCGGCGACGCGGTCGAGGAAGTGGTGGACGGCGGCGGAGAATCCGAGTGTGTCGGTCGCTGTTGCCCAGCCGTAGGCCTCGGCGCTGAGCTCGCGTGATGTGGTGACTCCGCTCACAGTGGTCGATACTGTTTCGGGTGCCCGTACCTCCACGGTCTTTCCGTCGCCGTAGGCGTCCAGTTTTTCGTTCCAGGCGCCTGCGGTTCGAGCGGCCATCAGCACTCCGGTGTTGCCGGTACTGAAGCGGATGATGGCCGCGACGCCGTCTTCTTCCCAAGGGTCATCGCCGGCTGCGTGCGCGGCCACGTCCACGGGGTCGCCGCCGCAGTACCAGCGGAGGAGATCGACCATGTGGATGGCGTTCTCGAACGTTGCGCGGTATTCCGAACCGGGGCGGTTCTTTTGGGCGACGCAGAAGGTAGCGCCCTTCTCGCCGAAGGCCTCGCGCCCTGCCGTATAGACAGGTGCGTAGCGGCGGTTGAAGTCGACCATCAGGATGCGGCCGCGCTCGTCGGCGAGGTCCGCCAAACGTTCTGCCTCCTCGGTGGCCGGGGCCAAGGGCTTTTCGCAGAACACGTCGACGTCATTGTCCAGGCACAGCTGGACGGCGTGCGCGTGCTCGGACCGCGGCGTGAGGACGAAGACCGCATCCAGGTCCTGGGAGGCCAGCATGTCCTCCACTGAGCGGTAGGCGGCACCGAAACCCCAGCGTCGGACCAGGTTTCCCGGATCCTCCCGGCGGGACACCAAGGCAGCCAGGTCAACATCGTCGCGCTGGACGAGTGTGGGCAACTGGGCGATGGTGGCGATGTTGCCTGCGCCGACGACGCCGACGCGCAGACGCTGGGCGTTCATCGGGCGTTCTCCATTTCAGCGAGATCAGTGAGCATTCCGCGCAGGGCGGCCGCGGATTCCCGGAATCCATCCTCGGGGGTTGGGAGGTCTTGCGGGTGCCAGCGGTACTCGTACTCGATGCTCAGCAGGTCATCGTAGCCGTGGCGCAGCAGCGCCGCGAGGATCTGGGGCCAGGGAAGGACGCCGGTGCCGACGACCCGTGATCGGACGGCGCGCTCGGACGCGTCGACGCGGGCCGTTTCCGTGGCGTGGAAGGCAGCGTTGGGATCGGTGAACACGAGGTCCTTGACGTGTACGTGACCGACCAGATCGCCTTGAACGGCGAAGGCCTCCTCGAACGTCTCGTCGTGGGTGAAGGTCAGGTTGGCCTGGTCGTAGAGAACACGAACGGCTGGGTGCGCAACCTCCCGGACGAGCGCCGCGGTTTGTGCCGCAGTCTGGGTCATGGTGCCGAAATGGTTCTCCACGCACAGACGCACCCCGGCCTGTTCAGCCTCAGGTGCCAGGGTCTGCAGGGCCTCCCGCAGTCTCGCCCATCGCCCGGCATGATCGGCGTCCCCCGGATGCCAGGATCCCGCGTACACGCGCACCCGGTCGGCCCCGAACAGATGCGCGGTCTCAATCGCGCCACGGAATTCGTCTACTCCCCCGCGCCATTCACTCTCGTCCAGAGCGTTGATGGCCGTGGTGTAGGGGGTAAGGCCAATGATGGGCAGGCCCTCATCTTCCGCTGCCCTCAATGCCTCCATTGCGGCGCGCCGGTCCCCCTGAGGGAGACCCGAAGTGTAGCCGTCCTGGTAAATGACTTCTGCGGCATCGAGCCCTGCGGCTCGGAAAAGCCTGATTGCCTGGGGGACCGTATGGTTCGGGGTGCCTAGTGTGTGGCCTGCCAGTCGCATTTTAAACGTCCTTCCTGAAAGTGTCTTGAGTTGCTGCCCAGTCCGCAGGACCGACCAGCCGCGGTGGGGTTGCGACCCGGGATCGGTCGACGATTTCCATCAGCAGGCCCCAGGGGGTGATGAAGTAAGTCCAGCGGTTGCCCGCCACGCGGGGACTGTCGCCGGCGACTTCCTTGCGCTCCCCGAGCACGCGTACTCCAGGGGTTTCCTGCAGCACGGCAACCGCTTCGTCTACGTCGTCCACAACGAAGCACAGGTGGTGGCCGCCTGCGTCGGAATGCCGTGGCGGGGTTTCCCGCCGTTCAGCGCTGCTCCATTCGAAAAGCTCAATGTTCAGGTTCGGAGGCAGTCGCAGCATGGCGAGGGTGAGCCGGGCATCAGCAGGGACATCGAAGTTCGTGGGCATGAACTCGGGGTCGGGTCCGCGGTCGGAGCGGTACAACTCCTCGGCGCCGAGTACCCCGACGAAGAACCTGATTGCGTCCTCGAGGTTCGGAACTGTCAGACCGACGTGGTCGGTGTGCCGCAGCCCGGGCAGCCGGCGCAGCGTCCTTGCGTTGGCCCCGGTCATTTGCGCGGCCCTGAGGTGGAGGCGCGCACCAGAAGTTCAGGTTCCAGAACGACGTGGTCCACTGATCCGTTCAGGTTCTGCTTCTCCGCCAGCTCGATCGCGATGTTTCCCATGTCGGCAATCGGCTGCCGCACTGTGGTCAGAGGCGGGTTGAACCGGGAGCCCAATGCCAAGCCGTCAAAGCCCATGACCGATACGTCCTCCGGCACGCGGATGCCGCCTTGGCCAAGGGCCGAGATCACCGCGAAGGCGACCATGTCATTGGCGGCGATAATCGCCGTCGGGGGATTCTCCATCTCAAGAAAGTGCTTTGCCGCGCGCGCCCCTGCGTCCGGATCGGAGCCGCTGTCGAGTACAAGGGGCGTGCTGCTGCCTTCCGCTGACAGCTCCAGATACGCGTCCATCCGGTCCTGCGCAGTGTGGGTCCCGGAGATACCGGAAACGTAGCCGATCGAGGTGTGCCCCAAGGAACGCAGGTGCTCCAGAGCCAGGACTATTCCGCGGCGGCTGTCGACGGTGACGGTTGGAACCGAGGAGTCGCCTTCCACGCGGTCGATCACTACCACCCGGTGGCCAAAATCGAAGCGCTTGAGGGCGTCGGTATCGACTTTCGTCGAGGGCGCGACGATTCCGAAGGGGGCGTACATGGCCTGCATCGCGGTGAAGTACCCCTCGGTCTTGGCAGGGTCTCCGTTCGTGACACACAGCAGCAGCTGGTAGCCGCGCTCATCAGCGGCCTGCGTCATGGTCTTGGCAAGTTCTGCAAAGAACGGGTTGGTGATGTCAGGCACGATCAGGGGGACGAAGGTGCTGGTCTTTGTACGAAGAGCCTGGGCGAGCGGGCTCATCGTGTAGCCGAGTCCCTCGGCAACCTTGAGGATGTGTTCGCGGGTTTCACTTTTTACCGCTTCCGGCCGGGAGAATGCCCGGGAAACCGTAGAGCGGTGGACGCCGGCCGCCTTCGCGACAACGTCAATACTAAGGTCTGCCATCTTCTTTTCCTCCGTGGTCGTCATATGCCTGCCAAATCGGACGCATCGCATCTTCAAGCTGGGCCAGCGTTGGCAGCCCTCGGAATCCATCTTCCAGTGTCTTCGCGACACGGCGTACGAACGGATCATAAAGAGGGTCACTGTCCAGATCGATCACGGCGGACTCAGTCGCCCCGTCCAGCGTGGTGAACGTGGCAGAACCGTCTGAGTCGATAGAGGCGAATCCGGCTTCGCCTGCGGACGTGTAGCTGCAGTATCGTTTCAACGGCGAACCCGGGAAGGCGTACCCCACCTCGATGATGGCTTCACGCCCGCTCGGGGTGGTAATGATGAGGCTGGCATGGTCCTCAACACCCGCACCGTGCAGAACAGAAGAGAGCCGGGAATCGACGTTCTCCGCTGACTCGTTACTGCCCTGCAGGAACAGATCGACAAAATGCGGTGCCAGATTCGCCAAGCAACCACCGCCTGCAGCAGCAGGGTCCAGCATCCAAGGATTGCCGTTATCCAGGTAGCGCGAGGGCGGCCCGGCGATAAAGGACATTCTCTGGTACGTCGGCCGGCCGGCCTTTGCCAGCCAGCGGTCGGCGGGGCCGCCCCGCTGAACGAACGGGATTGTCGCGGGCACACCGGCCGCTTCCGCAGCCTTCCGCACCTGGACAAGTTCCGCAAGTGAGGTGCCCAAAGGCTTCTCCACCACGAACGGAATGCCGCGCTCGATCAGCGCAAGACACTTTTCCGCCATGCCACTGTGCGGGCCGAAGACATAGGCAAGCCCGAGATCCGGCAGATCCACCAGGCTACGCCAGTCAACCTCCACGGGAGCGCTCCACGCCTCCGCAAGTCCCCGGACGAGCGATACATCCTCGTCACTGATGCCGACGACCTCGTGTTCTTCGCCGATCGCCCGCGCACAGAGCGGGACGTGCCAGTGCGAAGCACCAAGGATGATCGTGCGTGGTCCACTCATCTGCCAGCCCCTTTGCTAAGTATGAGATCGATTGCTGAGATCGGTTGCAATAACAGTATGGATGGTGGGAGAGTTTGTCAACGACACTTCAAGAGTGGCCCAGGGATGCTCCGGAATAAGGAAGCCGCCCGGGCCGGAAGAAAGGCCAGAAATGTACAAGAAACTTCGCACCCTGCAGACCATCGACGAATCCGGTGCCGTCCTCATCGTCCGCCTCGAGAACGCTGACGTGGCAGAACGCGTCGCAGAAGCGGCGATCGCCGGAGGTTTCCGCGCCCTTGAAATCACGCTCTCGATCCCGGGCGCGGTGGACGTGATCCGACGGCTCTCTGCCAAGCACCGGCCCAGTGGAGTAGCGATCGGAGCCGGAACGGTGCTGGACGAGCACTCAGCCTATGAGTGCATCCGCGCCGGCGCCGACTTCCTGGTCAGTCCCCAGCTGAACCCGGCGATGATCCGGATGGCCAACCGGTACCAGGTGCCGACCATCAGCGGGGCGTATACACCGACGGAACTTGTCGAGTCTGCCGAAGCCGGCGCTGACATTCTCAAGATCTTTCCCACGGAAGCCGGCGGCATCCCCTACGTGAAGTCGGTCCTCGCCCCGCTGGCGCACCTGCCGGTCATGCCGGCAGGTGGCGTCACCCCGGGGAATGTCGCGGAATGGTTCGCCGCCGGCGTCGCCTGCGTTGGGGTCGGCAGTGCCGTGACCAAAGCATGGCAGCCCGACGGCGACTTCTCCCGCGTCACCGAGGCCGCCAGGGAGTTCCTTTCGGCAGTGGCAGAGGCGCGCAAGTGACGGTCCCCAAAGTCTTCATTGTCATCGGCCCTGCAGGATCCGGAAAGACGACCATTGCCCAGCAAACAGCAAAAGAGCACGGAGCTGCATATCTGGACAAGGACCGGGTCTGTGGCCGCCTTGTCGAGTTTGCCTTGAAGGCAGCCGGACACGACCCCAGCGATCGGGAATCCAATGGGTTTTACCGGGAGAATGTTCTGCCCCTGGAGTACGAGACGCTCATGGATATAGCCGGAGCGAATCTGCGACTGGGACGGTCGGTCGTACTCGATGCACCCTTCGGTGCGTACTTCGCCGTACCGGACTACCTGACGCGCGCCGCGGAAGAATTCCACTGGCCTCCCACGGAGACCACGGTGGTGCGGGTGCAGGTCCCCCAGGATACTCTCCGCGGCCGACTCATTCAGCGGGGCCTGGAGAGGGACCGCTGGAAACTCGCCCATTGGGACGAGTACTGGGCATCGTACGGCAGCTTGGACTGCACCTGGTCCGGAGTCCGTTTCCTTGATCTCAACAATGAGAAGTCCCTGCCAATTCAGGGATGACTCTTTAGGTCCGGCTCGTGTGGATAGGCCCCCGCTTGTCCTCTCGTTACGTGCTGGCGACAGGTTTTGACCTCCGTTCGCTGAATCGAAAATGACCGTTGACAGAGCGGGCAAGCCTACGTATCGTTGCTTGCAACCGATCTCAGCAACCGATCTCATTTATGAAACTGTTGCAATCGATCTCACGGAGAAGAGGCTCGATCAGCTTCTTTCCCACAGCAAGTCAGGGCAGCGCCTACGCGTTGCGCCGGCTCTTCGCCTTGCCAGTCGATTGTCCCGTCGAGCCGGGTTACAGCCGGGCGAGACCCGCACACCGTTTCAGGTGTCCGGGAATATTCCAATACCCCTCCGCAGCAAACATGAAAATATGGAGAGTTCAATGAAGACCTCAAAAGAAGCCGTCGGCAGTCCAGACCCTTCGGAGCGAGCCGACGTGTCTGAGCCCCGTCGACGCACCGTCAATATGGTGGCAGGCACGATCGGCCACTTCGTGGAGTGGTACGACTGGTACGTCTACGGGCTGCTGGCTGCGGTGTTCGCGGGACAGATATTCCCAAGCGAGTCCCCGTTCGCCTCCCTTATCGCAGCACTGCTCACCTACGCGCTCGGGTTTGTTGTACGCCCGCTCAGCGGAATCATCATCTCTCCACTGGCCGACCGTTTCGGCCGACGGCTCATCCTGACGCTGTCCATCTCCGGGATGGCGCTCGGCTCTCTGATCATCGGCCTCACTCCTTCATTTGCGACCATCGGCTATGCAGCGCCCGTTCTCTTTCTGGTTGCACGCATCCTCCAGGGCATCTCGGCCGGTAGTGAGGGACAGAGCGCCATCGCCTTCATGGTGGAACACGCTCCCGCGAACCGGAGGGGCCTGTTCGGTTCGTTCACCAACATGGCAAGCGGCCTCGCAACCCTCGTCGCGACCGGCGCCGCGGCAATGGTGACATCATCCTTTGCACCAGCGGACCTCGCCGCCTGGGGTTGGCGCATCCCGTTCGTCGTGGGGGGCATCCTCGGCGTCGTCGGTCTCGTCATACGAGCCCGCTCAGATGAGACCCCTGAGTTTGAGGCAACTGCCCTCGTCGATCAAAAGTCGGCCGCGGCCCGCCTGATGGACCTGCTTCGCGAACACCCGAAGGCGCTGCTGCAGGCAGCAGCGCTCTCTGCCCCGGCCGTGGCCTACTACACCTGGGCCACCTTCCTTCCCACCTACGCCAAGCTGACCACCGGCCGGGACCTGGCCTCCACCCTGGCCGGAAACGTTATCGGGCTGGCCCTGCTCGTTATCATCGTGCCGGTCTGTGGCGCGCTCTCTGATCGACTCGGCCGACGCAAAATCTTCCCCATCATCGGTGCCATCGGCATGATAGTCCTCTTCTACCCCATGCTCCTGCTGCTGAACCAGCCGGGCTTCGGCGTCTACGTTCTGGTATCGGCGTCCGGGTGGGTGGTCCTCGGTATCTGGCAGGCCGTCTACCCGACCATCCAGGCCGAACTGTTCCCCGCCTCAGTCCGTGTATCCGGCATCGGCTTCGCACACCAAATCGTCATCGCCGTCTTCGGCGGCACCGCCCCGCTGATCGCCGCAGCCTTCGTTGGCGCCGGACAGCCCATGAACGTCGCGATCTACATGATCGCCATTGTCACTCTTTGCCTCATCGTCTACTTCACCCTCCCCGAGACCGGCAGCCGGGCAGGACGTGCCACAGTCGCTCCAGCCGACCCCGAGGTACTCGAAGGCGAGCACCTGCTCTTGAGCACTTCATCGGCAACCGACGGGGCGAAACGTTCCCAGTAGGCACACCTGCCCCTAGGAAGCCGTAGCGGCTCGACTAGGCAAGAAGGGGTATGCATGCCCCGAGCCTCTTCGAGCCGCCCAGCGCTCCAAGGATGCGATCCCTTACGCAGGATCGCAATTCACATTGCGTTATGAATGAAACGAAGTTTCTCCATAGGCGCAGAACTGAGAGGATGTTCGTAATGATTATTAATACGTTTTCCTATCTATGGTCATCTACGGCAATTGATGCGATTGCGGAACTGGCCGACAATGGGTATGAGACTTTTGAAGTTCCGATTAGCTCTCCACATTGTTGGCCAGATGAGATATCCGGCTCGGAGCGCTCTGAAATTTATGCAAGGCTCAATGAATACGGTGCAAAAATCCGGTCGCTGAATGCCGGTGGATATGACATCAATTTGGCTAGCCCGGGCGCGAACATGCGTCACAAAAGTATTGAGCATATCAAATCGGTGATTGACTTGGCCGTAGCTTGGGATGTCGCCGAGGTGGTGATATCCCCCGCACAAGACGTCCGATGATTTCACCTTCACTCGAAAAAGCCTACGGATGGATGTACGAGAGCCTGGAGAATCTAATTCCACTGGCCAAACAGGCCGGCGTACGACTACTTTTCGAAAACACTCCCTATTGCTTCACTCCTACCATTCAGGACTTGGCAGGCATCGTAAGTACGGTCAAAGATGACGCACTTAAGATCGTGTACGATGTCGCCAACGCTGCTTACATAGGAGAGGATCCCGTAGATAGTTTGCTCTCCAATCACGAATCAATTGGACTTGTGCATATTTCTGATACGGGCATGCAAACCTGGGGTCATGATCCAATCGCCACAGGAGTGATCGACTGGTACGGGTTAGGCAAGGCCGTCAAAACAACCTGCGGAGTCAATAACGTTGTTCTCGAGATAATTCGCGAAGAGTACCCCGTGCAGGAATTTAAGAAGGCAATGCAGGATCTCAAAAATCAAGGCTGGGAATTAGGAAATTAGTTCCCGCGTCGGAGATCACGGCACATCGGCTGCTGTTCTTAAAAAGGTAATGGAATCGGCTTTACATTGGGAACTGAACTGCAAAGCGACCTGAGAGGTTCGCGGTCTATGATTTTCTATCATATTTTGGCAGTCAAATATGATTCCCATGTGAATCCCTGTGAAAAGGAGTGTGTGCGATGAGAGCTTTGGTCAGTGGCGGAAGTAGCGGCATAGGCGCAGCTACATGCCTGAGACTCGCAGAAGCGGCTCTCGCTCGGGGCGTGCACCCGATGATTGCGGTGTGCGGACACGAATCGAACACTAGCCAAGAACAAGTTGTTCGTTCAATCCAGTCAATGGGAGGTACCGCCGTCGCATTGGCGGGCGACCTCGGTGATCCCGATGTGCCAAGTCAGCTTGTAGGAGCTACGGTAGCCGAGTTCGGTGGGCTAGACGCGCTGGTGGCGAATGCCGGAATCGCTAGCCCTGGCGCAATATGTGACCTATCCCTTGAGGACTGGGACGGCATGTTCTCCGTTAACCTCCGCGGCGCGTGGCTTCTTGCCAAAGCAAGCTACGCACATTTGAGGCATAGCCGCGGTTCGGCTTGTTTTACCTCTTCAATGTCTGGCCAGCTACCACATGCCGGATCAGGTGCTTACAGCCCCAGCAAGGCTGCATTGACAATGCTAGCCCAAACACTCGCGCTGGAATGGGCACCTGACGGAATTCGCGTAAATGTGGTATCCCCGGGTATGACCCATACAGGGATGACCGAAAAAATGTATGCCGATCCCCAAATTAAGAAAGCAAGGGAAGATATTATCCCGTTGTCAAGAATTGGAGACCCCGTGGACATTGCGAACGTGATCGAATTTCTTGTGGGCCCGCTATCGGGCTATGTCACCGGGCAAGACATCTGTGTCGATGGAGGCTTCTCTAAGTCTATTCTTAGCCATATTCCTGGTAGACCTAGCTCTAAATCTTGAAGCCCGATCTGCATCGGTAGCCCGGAGAGTGACGAGCCGTCGCCCGGGAACAGCGGCAAAGCACCCTTGCCGGTGCGCGGGGCGCTACCATCTATCAACGTTTCTGGTCGCTTCGAGACGTCACCAACCGCACCTACTCCCCGGCAATACAACATGGCAGCCTCCAGGAGCGGTTCCCGCGTTCTGGCCACCGGCACAGCAAGTTGAGCCCGGAGACTACTACCGGGCCTGGGTAATCATCCGGGATCAAACACCACACCAATGACCACTGCACGGCCCTCAACCGACTCAACAGGGGTCATTTTCGACTGGCACTCTCCCGGTAATTCACAGATCGTCAGTTGTCCCGAATGCTCCGGGCTAAGTGCTGGCGCCGGTCATGTAGATGCGTCAGCGACGTCAGTCACCACGATTTCCGAGGCCGCATAGGAAAGCGCGGAATGCCAAGTCCCGCCACATCAATCGTCCCGCCAACCGATACGGTTGCTATTGGGCGGAGCTCCCCCAACCACCGCGAAAAGTCAAGCATTGTCAACAGTCAGGGGCCAAATAGGCCCCTGACCTGCGACAACACTGTGCCCGGGGTGGGACGCGAGCCGGCTTCCAGGCCTTGAAAACACGGGAAACTCCCGAAAACATGCCAATCTGAGCCAAACCGGCCGATGTACGAGCCGATCCGAATGCCAAAAGTGTTGACACCGTCAACACTTCCTTTTTGCCCCAGTCCAGTTGTCTCGCCACTTTGCCACGCTCCCCCCGAGGGCCTTCCAGAATCAGGCCGTGCGGGGCCGTACGGGACAGTGTGAACCTGTCACCATTCGGTGACATACTGGGAAACTGCAAGGCAGGACCGATGACACCTGAAACCAGCATCGACACGCCCGCGGCCGCCGGTGCCATCATCCGCTCCCGGCGTCAGGAACGCGGCCTTTCGCAACAATCACTCGCGGAGGCCGCCGGGGTTTCACGGAAGTTCATCGTTGATCTCGAAGCCGGCCACGAGCGGGCCGAACTCGGCAAGACAATGGCCGTCCTCCACACCCTTGGATTGTCCCTGACCGCCACCCACGCCATCCCCGGCGGTAGCGACTACGACCCGGCGCAGCGGGACTACGCCGAAACCTTCACCCAGCTGATCAACTCACGGGACTTCGAGTTCGCCATCAAGATGCTCGCCGACTACGCCACAGCATCCCTCAAAGCCGGACGACCCCTGCTCCAGCGCAGCCCCCGGCTCAAGGAGCCACACTGGTCCGCGGCCCTGGCAGGGATCACCAACTACACCGCACACCGCCTCGGGCAACCCCCACCGTCCTGGACCAAACGCATCAAAACCCTCAACGAGGCGTGGATACCGGCCGAGTCCTACCGGAGCATCAGGGAACCGATGAAACAACTCATCATGTCCGAAACACCAGCCGAACTCGCCGCCCTCAACGTCTTCATCCGCGAACGCAGCCTGGCCACCGCATGAACGGCGGAGAACTCACCGCGGCTCAAATCCGGGCACTCCTCCACGAACTCGGCCGACGCCTGCAAGCCCGAGATGTGCACGGTGACATCAAACTCGTCGGAGGCGCCGCGCTCATCCTCCAAGGAATCGGTAACCGCGCCACCGCCGACATCGATGCCAGGTAGGGTGCCATCCCCGCCGGGGACATTGTCATCACGGCCCTGTTGTACGGCGGAGTCGTTCCGGTCGTCGCCCAGTACGGAGACGCCCTCGCGTGCACCGTCATCGTCGACATCAGCAACCCCTTCAAACGCCACGTTCGACGGACTGTCCCACAGTGAGGAGACCTCGATCAGGCTGCGGTTCATCTCGCCATAGCCGACCAACTGACAGATGGCACGTCAACGTTGGTGGCTCAAGGAACGAGAACCTGCGCGTACTGCAGCACGGGACTCACGAACTGGGGTTGCCTGCTGCGGGTGCAAGGGTCTGCATCCGTTTCGCTGTTGACCGGAATACGGATGCGGCTTGCTGGCCGGCGGGGCTGAGCCTGCGGTTCGCGAGGTGGGCGAGGAGGATCCTCCGCGTCGGGGAACTGGCGAGCGGAACGGCGATGATGTCGGGGCGGAGGGCGCTCAGGGCGAGCTGCGGGGCAAGGGCGATGCCGATGCCCGCGGCGACCATGCCCTGCGTCTCTTGGTAGTCGTTGGCGGCGAAGGCGATGCGCGGTTCGAAGCCGGCATCGCGGCAGACCCGTCGGAGGACGTCGGCCACGGGGTGTTCGTCGCGGACGATCCACTCGTGGTCTCTCAGCGTGTCGATCCGCACGGAGCGACGCGCCGCGACAGGGTGGTCGCGCGGTACGAGCAGCATTGTGGGGTCATTCATGAGCCGGACGACGTTCAGGTCCTCGTCCTCGATGCGCTCCCAGGGGTAGTCCCACAGCAGGGTGAGCTCGATGTCTCTCCGCCGCAGCCGTTCGAGGAGGCCGTCGCGACGGGCGCTGACTACCGTGACGGCGACCTCCGGATGGCGCGCGCGGAAGGCGAGCACGACGTCAGGCATGAGGGAAGCCCCGACGGTGGGGAACGTCCCCATTCGCAGTTGGCCCCGCCGCAACCCGGCGAACTCGCCCATCTCGGCCCGGGCAGCCTCGATTGTCCTGTCGATGTCGTCCGCATATCGCACGAGCGCCTGACCTGCATCGGTGAGCACGACACCTCGTGGATGGCGGTCGATCAGGGCGACGCCTACTTCGTGTTCAAGCTTCGCGATCTGCTGGGAGACGGCTGAGGTCGTGAAGGAGAGAGCCGTCGCGGCGGACGTCAAGGAGCCGGAACGGCTTACCTCGCGGAGCAGATGGAGCCGGTGCAGGTCAAGGTCGGCCATGCATCGAGTTTAGCAAAAGTGAAGGGCAGTCGAGAATCCTGTGATTGTGCTGAACTCTCGGGGCGTGGATCGTAGAAGGGGCAGGCGCCGTGAGGCGCGACCACGACACGTGAAGGAAGAAGACCATGCAACTCCGCGGTCATTGGTACCGGGGCGGCACGAGCAAGTGCTGGCTCTTCGAGGCCGAAGACGTGGCACCTCACGCCGGGAGCCGCGAGGAGATCCGCAACCTGCTGGCCGATGCCTTCGGCGCAGCGGATGCCCGCCAGCTCGACGGCGTCGGCGGCGGCACCTCAACGACGTCCAAGGCTGCAGTTATCCGCGCCACTCCCGAGGGACCGGCGGACCTCGACTACCTCTTCGCCCAGGTCGGGATCGGCGACCCCACCGTGGAACTCGGTTCCAATTGCGGTAACTGCGCCACCGCGATCGCCCTGTACGCCGTCCAGGCAGGTATCGTTCCTCCCCAGACGGGAATAACGAGGGTCAGCATGCGCAACCTCAACACGGGAGCCGTGCTGAGCGGCACGATCGCCACCCCCGGCGGCCGCATCCCGACGTCGGGCCTGGCCAGTGTTCCGGGCAGCAGCGCGCTGGGCGTTCCCGTCAGCCTCTCGTTCCACGCCCCGTGGGGGCGGACCACGGGCGCGGTTCTGCCGACGGGGCGCGCGGCCGACAAAATCGCTGCTGACGGGCTTATTCTTACGGCGACCCTGGTTGACGCCGGGGCACCGGCGGTGCTGATTCCCGCTAACGAGGCAGGCATCGACCTGTCCTCGATGACCGGCAACCTGTCCGAGCACCTGCCCACGCTTGTGGCGGCCCGCTCCGCGGCAGGGCTGATGATGGGACTGAGGAAGCCCGAAGATCCTCCGCAGAACGCGGTGCCGAAGGTCGGCGTCGTGGCAGCGCCGGGCGACTACACCGCGGCCGACGGAACGAAGATCGCGGCGGATACCCACGATCTGCGGGTGCGGATGCTCTCGATGCTCGCACCCCACCCCGCCATCGGCCTTACCTCAGCCGTGGCAGTCTCCCTCGCCGCTGCCCTGCCCGGATCGGTAGTGGCCAAAGCGCTGCGCCCGGCAGATAGCGCTCACCAAGGGCGCCGGCTTCTGCGCATCGGAACGCCTGCCGGTGTCATCACCACCGAGGTCGTCGCCGACGACAACGGGTACGTCAGCGAGGTCGCCCTCCACAGGGCGGCCCGCCAACTCGCCGTCGCCGACATCGACGTCGCACAGCCTGTGCCACAGACGGCCTAGCACCTACAATCCGCCCCTGCCATCATGAATAGGGCACTCACCCAGGAAGTTGTTCAATGAAGATCAAATCCATCCTCGGACATTTGTACGTCCAGGTACTCATCGGCGTCGCGCTCGGCATCCTCGTCGGCGCCCTGTGGCCGGACCTCGGTTCCTCCCTCAAGCCGCTCGGCGACGGGTTCGTGAAGCTCGTGAAGTTCATGATCGCGCCGATCGTCTTTTGCACCATCGTCAGCGGCATCACCTCCCTGACCGACACCAAGAAGGTCGGTCCGACTCTGCTGCGTTCGCTGGGCCTGTTCTACGTGCTCACCTTGGTGGCCCTGGCCATCGGCTTGGGCGCGGTCATGCTTTTCCAGCCGGGCGCGGGCATGCACATCAACCCGGCCCACCTCGATACCTCGGTCGCCTCGAAGTACACAACCCAGCTGCCCAGCAGCAACCCTGCCGACTTTCTGCTGAGCATTATCCCCACCACCTTCGTCGGGGCCTTCGCCAACGGCGAAGTCCTGCCCGTGCTCGTCATCGCGCTTCTCTGCGGCTTCGCCTTTAGCAAGCTCGGCGCACCCGGGCAGCTGGCCCTGAACGTGGTCAACAGCTTCAACAAACTGCTGTTCGTCGTGTTCGGCTACCTCATGAAGGTCGCCCCCATCGGGGCGTTCGGCGCCATGGCGTTCACTGTCGGCAAGTACGGAGCCCACTCGATCGGCAACCTCGGGATGCTGATCCTCGCCTTCTACACCGCCTGCATCATCTTCGTGGTCCTCGCCCTCGGCATCCTCGCGAAGCTCGCCGGTTTCAGCCTCTGGCGGATCCTGCGCTACTTCCGCGACGAGTTCCTCATCGTCCTCGCCACGTCCTCAAGCGAACCCGTCCTTCCGCGCCTGCTCTCCAAGCTCGAGCGCCTCGGCTGCGACCGCGGCGTCGTCGGCCTCGTGGTCCCGACCGGCTACTCCTTCAACCTCACGGGCACCGCGGTCTATCTCACGCTCGCTTCGATGTTCATCGCCCAGGCCTGCGACATCCACCTGAGCTGGGACCAGATCCTCCTCATGCTCGGAATGATGCTCCTCACCTCAAAGGGTGCAGCGGGCGTGACAGGCAGCGGCTTCGTCGCCCTCGTCGCGACCCTGACGATCATGCCCACGCTTCCCGTTGCCGGCGTAGCCCTCATCGTCGGCATCGACCGCTTCATGAGCGAAGCCCGCGCCCTCACCAGCACCGTCGCCAACATCGTCTCGTGCGTCGCCATAGCCAAGTGGCAGCACGCGCTCGACACCGACAAGCTCCAATCCGAACTCAAAGCGGGCTTCGTGCAGACTGAGGCGGAAAAGCTCCAGCTGACCGAACCCGCCCTGGCCCGCTGAGGGTGCCCACCGCGAATCAGGCTCCTACCCCTGGCGGAGGCCTGACGCCAGAGAAATGCCAGACACACCGACACATCTCCGTGCAGGCACCCCAGGAAACCTTCGAAACATAATCAGAGGCTCAGGGGTCCCCTCCAAAAGCCGCATCGGATACCAGGCCCTGCATACTCCATCGCAACAGGTAACCCGAAAGTCGGGCGCAGGAGCACGGATCCGATGCCAACGGGGCGGGGAGCAGGCACACTGCTCCCCGCCCCGTCCCCACGCGGACCGGATCAAACGGAACCAAAAACAATCCAGCGAACTCCATGAGACCCCTCACGCATCAGACCACTCCGGACGAACTCACGATGGGACCGAGCGGCGCTCCGACGCCGGAAATGCAGCGCATACCGGACTCGACCTAACTCGCCCACGCAGATAAAGTCTCAATCCGCCGCCACGACGGATCACTATCCTCGGGACGGATCGACATGCTCTCCATGGAGCGAAGGGTCTTCTGGACCATCCAGAATGACGGCAAAGGGCGCACCATGATCGAGACGGACAAGAGACCACCGTTTTCCGTCGCACATCCGACCGCAGCAACCAAGGGCGGGCGACGTCTTGCCGGACATGAAGAATCATCCGTTCAGCTTGGCACGATGCACCAGCAGTATCTCGTGCGGCATGATCCAAGCTGCCCCATGCGACAGTACCTAGCTCCTGGAGATGACTTTCAAACCGTCCGGGCGCAGCTGCCCCGTGGGTGAGACATGCCGGCACAAGGTCTAGCGTGTGACGCCGAGCTCTCTGCAGGGCTTTCCGACTTTGGTTTCGTGTTTGCCCATGGAGGCCATGCCGAGGCGGAGTTTCGCTGGGTTCAGGCCGGTGCTGTGGAGCCGTTCAACCAGCGCGCGGGTTGCCTTGGTGAACCGCCAACCTGACGTCCCCGTGGTGTGAAGGGTATCCGGCTGGGCCCGCCTCCTTTCTGTTCTGACACCGGCGCCGGGAACTCATATACCCAGACCTGACAGTGGACACGGCCCTACGGCCACCCCAATAAAGCTGACGTAAGTGTGGACACTGTCCCCATCTCGTTTGGCAGGACAAATTCGTCACCACAACTCCCCCGGGCTACAAAAAGCGGCCTCCCAAGACCGTTCCGCGTCACAGAGGTTTCGTCATGTCGTTCCCCCACACGGAAGCCATGAACAGGCGTTGGCCACCCAGACCAACCAGACAGAACCGGAACGAGGAACCGCATAACACCCACCCACAACAGGCGGAGAGCCCACCAACCAGTGCACTGCGCCCGCCACCCACACACCTAAATAGGCCACCGCGGCGGCCGGTTCTGGGCGGCGTTGCAGGCTGGTCAGTGCCTGAGCGATGCGGCGGCCGGTGCCGATGCTGCGGGGAGGGCGTTGTCGATGAGGACGGCGGCGATGGCGGCTGCGGTAGCGAAGGTGTCGATGTTGAGGACCCGGCTGCGGGCCGAGGCGCCGTCCAGGAGCAGCGCCAGTTGCTCGCCGAGCTGTTCGGGGTCGTTGGCGCCGGCTTCGCGGGCCGTTTCGGTGAGGCGCGCCGCAAAAGCCTTCTTGTAGTCACGGGCGAGTACGCGTGCTGCGTGGCCCGGGTCCTGGATTTCGACGGCCGCCGCGATGAACGGGCACAGGGGCGCGTGGATGTCGAAGACCGCGAGGAGTCGTTCGCGGGGTGTGAGGTCGGTGCTGTCGAAGACTTCGGGCAGGATGTCGGGATCGAATCGGCGAAGGTACTCGGCGATCAGCTCGTCCTTGCCGGCGAAGTGCTGGTAGAGCGTCCGCTTGGACACCGCAGCCACCGCGCAGAGCTGGTCGACGCCGGTGCAGTTGATGCCTTGGTCGCGGAACAGCTGCTGTGAGGCGCTGAGGATGCGCTCTCGTGCGCCCCTGCCGCTGCGCAGGCCTCGCGGCCCCTTCTCCAACTCCGTCATACGCCCCAGCATACCCCGGCTGGTACCGATCGGTGTGCATAGCTTGACACTCCACGCTCCCGCTCGATACGTTAAGTACGCAGATCGGTGTACATAACAGCGGCGCAGCATATGAATGGAGTACTCGTGGGAAAGCTCGATGGCAAGGTCGCGGTAATCACAGGCGCGACAAGCGGGATGGCGCTGGCCGGTGCGAAGTTGTTTGTCGACGAAGGAGCCCATGTCTTCATCATGGGCAGGCGGAAGGACGCGCTGGACGACGCCGTGAAGCTGATCGGCCGGAATGTGACCGGCGTGCAGGGTGATTCGGCCAACCTCGATGATCTGGACCGTCTGTACAACACGGTCAAGCAGGAAAAGGGCGCGATCGACGTGCTGTGGGCAAGTGCCGGGACGGGCGAGCAGGGCAGGCTCGGCGAGATCACCGCAGAGCAGTTCGACGCCGCCTTCTCGTTGAACGCTCGCGGCACGCTGTTCACGGTGCAAAAGGCACTGCCGCTGTTCAACGACGGAGGATCGATCTTCATGACCGGGTCAAACGCCTCGCTCCGGGGATACTCCGATTGGAGTGTGTATGCAGCGAGCAAGGCCGTGCTGCCCGCCTACGCACGGGTGTGGGTGTCCGAGCTGAGGGACAGGAAGATCCGCGTGAACGTGCTGACCCCCGGCCAGGTCGGCACGCCGATGATGATGGCGGTGATGGACGAGCAGATGAAGGCGCAGTTCGAGTCCGTGATCCCGCGGCGAGAGATGGGCCGCCCTGAAGAAATCGCGTCGGTCGCGTTGTTCCTCGCCTCGGACGATTCGAGCTACGTCAACGGCATGGAGCTGGTCGCCGACGGCGGCACCACAGTGATCTGAACCAAGCGCCAGGAATGCCGCGGGCACACCCCAAAACAGCCCCGTCGCCACAACGAACTGAACTCGAACGCGCACGATTGAGACAGAGCCACACTTCGAGAACAAGAAAAGAGCACACCTCATGAGCAGCATCACCTTAATCGGTACGGGGAACATGGCCCGTACCATCGGCACGCTCGCGGTGGCGGGCGGCAATACCGTCGAGGTCATGGGCCGCGATCAGTCCAAGGCCGATGGCCTGGCCAAGGCTCTGGGCGGCGGTGCGACGACAGGCAGGTGGGGCGCCATCCCCGCCGGGGACATTGTCATCACAGCCCTGTTGTACGACGGAGTCGTTCCGGTCGTCGCCCAGTACGGAGACGCCCTCGCGGGCAAGGTCATCGTCGACATCAGCAACCCCTTCAACGCCACGTTCGACGGGCTGGCCCACAGCGAGGAGACCTCGATCGCGCAGGAAGTGGCCAAGGTGGCCCCGGCCAGCGCCAGCGTGGTGAAGGCATTCAACACCGTCTTCCGTAATGTCCTGGAGAAGGGCCGGCCCGACGTCTTCATGGCGGGCGACAATGCGCACGCCAAGGCGGATGTGGCGGGATTCATCGGGAGCCTCGGGCTGCGCCCGCTCGACGTCGGCGGCCTGAAAATGGCGCACTGGCTGGAAGGAGTGGGTGTGGTCACGGTAGGCCTCGCCGGCAACGGGGTTGGCCACTGGGACTTCGCCCTCGGCGCCAACGAATTCACCGGCTGAGCCCCGGGGCCCCCGGGCCGGGCAGCCGGCGGACAGCGCGCCGTGGGCGGCTGTTATAGGTCCGTTGATACAGCCGCAGGCGGTCATCGTGGGCTTGCCGGTGGACGGGTGGCTGCGCATTGTCGGCCGGTCCACCGTTCTCTCCGCCCGGGTAGGGCGTGAGCCGGGGCGTCAGCTCAGGCCCATCGGAGCCCGGGCCTTGGCCCGAAGAGATCAGCGAGACCCCACTGAACAGATTCAGCGAGGACTAAGGGCCCATCCATCTGACCCTGGTCAGCGCGGGGGCCCAGGGCGTTCCTGAGTGACGACATGGCTTGCTTCGTTGGGCAGGACTGCGCTGGACATCACGCTGAAGAGATGGTCGGCGCGCGGCGCTAGCGAGGGCTGATCGTAGACCCACGCAGCCGCTGCGACTAGCGCGAACAAGTCGGTGCCGTCGATGTCGGCCCGCGCCACGCCCGCGTCCTGTGCGCGGTGGAGAAGCCGAGTGCCCGCGTCGTGCAACGCAACGCACGAGACATTGAGTGCGGATTCGGGGTCCTCGAGCGCGGCCACCAGCAGTCCCGAGAGACCCCGGTATTCGTGTGTGATCGCAACGCTGCCGCGGAACCATGTCAGTAGCGCATCCTCCGGCGTGCCTGACAACTCGAGGTCGGCCGCCTGGGCCCTGAGTTCGTCGACGTCTGTACGAAGCAAGGCCTCAATCAGGGCCTCTCGCGTAGGAAAGTGACGGTAGAGGGTGCCGAGCCCGACGTCCGCTTTGCGGGCGACGTCACGCAGTGATGCATCGGCTCCGTGCTCGGTCACGACTTCGCGCGCGACCACGAGCAGGCGATCGTAGTTCTTTCTGGCATCGGCTCGCATATGTCTCCCTGGTTAGCAAGTGGGGCGGTGCCTTGCATAATCGGTGCACCGCCCCACTTAGGCTAACCCGCCTACGGCGCAAGCGGAGAGAGGGACCGGCACCGCGGCTATCGAGTTGCGATGGCCAGCGCCGCGCGGATGGCGTCCTCACCGGCGGGCTGGCCCGACTCGACCGAGTACGGCCCATACGGGGTTCCCCACACCGGCGTGCCCGTCGCCTGCCGCCAGCTGCCGGCCAGCGATCCAGCGTTTATCACGCTGTACCCGATGGAGTCGATGAATTCGGTCACCGCCGCCTTCGCCGACGCGGAGTCGCCGGCGATCGGCAGATACGTGCGGTCGGCCGCCCCCGCCGGGCGGCCGAGGGACAGCAGGTGCTTGTAGAAGATGTTGTTGAACGCCTTCACGAGCAGGACGTCCGGGATGTACCGCTGCAGCAGTTCGCTCGAGGTGAGCGACGTACCGTCGAGCTCGGGGATGTGCCCGTCGCGCTCGGGGCCGTAGTTGCAGGTGTCGATGACCATCTTCCCTGCCAGCGGCGCGACGGGCAGATCCGGGAACGCGCTGACCGGCACCGTGACCACCACGATGTCGCCGGCCGCCGCGGCCTCCGCGCTCGTCGCCGCGGACGCCCGTCGCCCGAGTTCGGCGACCTTAGCCGCGAGCGTTTCGGGACCGCGCGAGTTGCTGAGCACCACCCGGTGCCCGGCGCCGATCGCGAGCCGGGCGAGAGTGGTGCCGATCTGTCCGCCGCCGATGATTCCCACGGTTGTCATGAGCGCCCCTCGGGGAGGTAGTGGCCGTTGTCCAAGTCGGCGATCAGGCCGGGCTGTGTGGGTTCCCAGCCGAGGGCCTCCCGGGTGATGGCGTTGGAGGTCGGGTAACTCTGCGTGACGATGTTCGCGATGAATCCGAAGTACCCCGGCAGCATCAGTTCGTCCAGGGGAATGCTCACGGCGGGCAGACTCAGGCGGCTGCCGATGGCCTCGGCGATCTCGCGGAAGGGAATTCCTTCGTCATCGACCGCGTGCCAGTATCGGCCGGCCTCACCTTTTTCCAGCGCCAGTCGGAACAACGGGGCTATATCGCGGATGTGCACGGCGTTCCAGACGTTCGCGCCGTCTCCGGGGTAGCCGGCGAAGCCCCGCTCCTTTGCCAGCGCGATGAGCATGGGCAGGAAGCCGGCACGGTCGCTCGTGCCATGCGCGATGTTGGCGATCCTCACGACCGAAGACCGCACTCCCTGCCCGGCCAGGCCGATCACGGTGGTTTCGACGACATTGCGCACCCGCAGGGTGCCCCTGTGCTCCTCATCGACGAACAGGGCCGGGTCCTCCTCGGTGGCCGTACGGCCTAGCTGTCCGGGCGAGCCGACGCTTCCCGCCACGACCAGCGGCTTTCCCGTTCCCGCGAGTGCCTCACCGTAGGCGAGCATGACCGGGATTTCCGCCGCAGCCACGGCGTCCATCCCTCCCGTCGGGAGCAGGTCTTGCCGGTGAGCGACGTGGACGACTCCGTCGGAGTCAGCCGCTGCCTCTTTGAGCCCGTCAAGGTTCTGAAGGTCGCCACGGCGGACGGTCGCGCCGAGCGCTGACAGCGCCGCCGCGGAAGCATCCGATCGGGCAAGGCCTGTCACCTCGTGCCCGGCGGCGATGAGTTCGGGGATGATGTACGAACCGGAATGGCCGGTCCCGCCAGTGACGAGAACGCGCATGCTGTTGCTCCTTGCGAGTGAGTGGGGGATAAAAAGGGGCGCGGCTGCGCTCAGTTGAGAGTGTTGATGCCGACGGCGATGTTGAATCCCGCGCCGTTCCGGGCCAGGCCCATCAGCAGCGGTCCCACCCCTTCCAGCCAGCGGGCCATCTCGAGGCCGCCGGCATCGAGCGGACGGAGTCCCAGGGACGTGATGAATGCCGACACAATGGCCTTGGCTTCCGCGTCGTCTCCGGCGAAGAGCACGTCCCTCGAGCCGTCCTGAGCTAGGACGTGACCGAAAACGGTGTTGAATGCCTTCACGACGTGCGCACTCTCAGGGACGACCTTGGCGATCTCCTGCGCACCGGAAGTACCCTCGGGAGTGACCACTCTGGTCGCGTCGGCGTTGAACGTATTTGAGATGTCGATGAGGACCTTGCCGGCAAGTGCACTCCCGTACTGGGCAGCGACCTGAGCGGCGTTGGTGTAAGGCACCGCGAGGACGACGATGTCGCCCGTAGGGACAGCGCCGAACGTCCCGGCCGTGGCCCCGCCGCCGAGGGTGGCGGCCAGGCTCTTGGCCTTGGCCGCGTCACGCCCGATGAGCTCAACAGTGTTGCCGCCCTTGACCGCGCGAGCGGCTATTGCGTTGGTCATGCCGCCGAGGCCGATGAAACTGATGCTGCCCATAGGTGTGTGCTCGCTTTCGCTGATCTGGACCTGGCTTTCTGCGATCAACCGCGGAGCGGCGATCGGGCGGCGCATGTGCGCTCATCCCAGGACAGGAAGCCGGACTGCTCTAATCGGAGCAGTAGTCCGAATATACGGTGCAGTGCTCCGTTAAGCAAGCGCGAGGGGTAGGAGCAACCGTTTTCAAGCCGGACAGGTATCGCTTGGAAATTGACCTCGCCCGCCAGGCCCGCTCCAACTCACCACACTCGAAGGTCGCTCTCGAGGACAGAGCGACAGGTTCTTCTTTCATGATTGCTTCAGTCCACTCTGGAGCGAGTCTTGAAAATCTACAGCTTTACAAGACACCACTCTCCGCGTTGGAGCATGGCGACAAGCATCATTTTCGGAAGTCGTCTGCGCAGCCAACCAAATCTTCGGAAGGGGAACCCTTAGCAGGCGGAAAATGGTCGTTCAGGATGCGTGGCCCAAGATGGGCACGTATAGCTTGCGCTTGGGAAAGCTACCTTTGCAGGGCCGCAGCTGGCCTCGTTGCGAATCACCTGCAGCGCGGACAACTTGTGAGACAGCACTTTCCGTTCATCGGCCCCGCATCGTAGTCGTTGAAGAGCAGACTCAGAGAGACATGTACATGACGCGCGTCGGAGTGTGGTCGGGTCTGACGGATCAACCAACCCAGGACCGGCTCTGGAAGAAGAGTCCGAATCCCACACACCTGGACTCTGTCGACGGATCGTGCGCCGGCCACAGACACCTCCTGAGACATTCCCGCTGAAACCGAAACGTCCTACGACACCCACGGCCCGGGCCGCAAGGTCACGCTGCCTGCAACAGAGAATTGCAGAAAGCGGCAACGGAAAGGGACCAAAATGAAGGCCCAAAAAGCCGCCCGTGCACAATGTACACACCCCCTTTGGCCAGACAAACACGGATGAGGGGACGCTGCCCGGTTCGCAGAAGCGGCCATCCGAGGAAGATCCTCGAACGGAATTAGGCTTCGTCATGTCGTCACCACAACTCCTGGCGATGAATGAGTGAGGGCCAACAACTGGCCACCGCGGCGTCAGGCACAGACTGCGGCCAAGGTCAGAGAGACCCGCAGGGGGTCAATGTCCACACGTTAAAGCAAAAACCCCTCTGGCGAGGGGGAATGCTGTGCCCGAGGTGGGACTCGAACCGCATTCCAGGCCCTTGAAAACGGGAAGTCTCGAAAACATGCCGAGTACGAGCCAGTCCGGCGGCGGTTCGGCCCAGTCCGACGGCAAGAGTGTGCACACTGTGCACACCCCTCTTTTCACGGATTTGATTGAGACGAATGTCCCGCTACGGCAGGTGAAACCCCGTCCGACCGACCGACCGGGCCAAACGTATCAGTTGTCCTGACCGGCCCCTTGCGACATCCAGTAATCGTTGATCGCCTGAACGGCCTGCTCTTTCGTCATCCGGGCAACATCTCGCTCATCCATTCCAACGGTGCGGGTGAGTTGCCAGACCAGCGCTAAGGGAATAGCCGAAGCGGGAGGGGCTGCCATTCCGCGGGCCGGCAGTGTCCCGTCATCGACGCATGCCCAAAACTCATCCTCACCGACCTCGAGCTGGTCTTGGAGAATATGGTTCCAGATCGAACTCGAATACGTGGTGCGATCCACCGGGCGGGAAATCCGGGTCCGCAAGATCCGTCCATCTTGCAGAATCAACCGGTAGGTCGCGTGATGGCGCACTGGTTTCCCGCGGGCATTCGTCACCAGCTCCCAGCGCTCGGTTAGACAGAACTTATCATGGTCGTACCGTCCGCCCATGCGTCGGACGCTCATGCCACCGAGCCGGTGAGCCAGGCGATCAATTGCTGATCGGTGGACAGGTCAATGAGCTGAACCAAGGCCCAGTTCTCGCGGTGATTGGGCGCCGCGTTCAAGTGGTCCTCCCAATCCTCCGCGTAGTCCCGCAAAGCCTCGACAAAGTCCGCCAAGGCTTCAGCCAGGTCCGTGGCCTCAGCGGCAAAAGGCTGCCCTGGCATGAAGACAGCCCATGCTCCGTCCTCATTCACGACCTGGACATTGGCGACGACCGTCAGTTCCAGATACCGACGCAAGCTCTCTCCGTTGACGACGGCGGCCGTGGCCCGGTCGGGCCGCCGTATCATGGACAGCCCTCCCCGCTCGCTGGCATCGAGGATCGTCTTCAACGAATCCCGTGCTTGGGTAAACCCGTAGACGTGTCCACCGACTGTCTCATGTGTGGGGGTGCTCATATATCAATCATCCGCACGTACATCAAGTACGTCAAGTACTTCTACGTCGCTTTCCGTTCCGTGGTCGTTACTGGGACCATTTGGTGGCTGATGCCGTAGCAAAATCACCGAAGACTGTTCCCGCGGGGATGACGACGTCACTCGCTTGGCAATTTCCGCGGATCAGGGAACCCGAGCGAGACGTACCCAGGCACCCGCTTGTTCAGCGAAGCTGCCAGGACCGGAGTGGACTCATCATGGTAGTCGTGAACGGTCGCCACCGTTTTCCCTGGGTATGGTCGGATGATTCGGCCGGCGTATTGGACCAACCTGCCCTTGAAGGAAATGGGTGCCGCAAGGACCAAGGTATCCACTCGCCAATGTACGAGCCGGTTCCCGGCACCAGCAGCGGCTCCGGGTCATCGGAGTTGGAAAGACGCTCGACGGCTGCTTGCCGTTCCTTCGCCTTCATTGCCCCGGTGAAGACCACCGGCTTCAGACCAGCCGCCTCGAACCGGGACCTGAAGGAATCAAGATGGGCTTTCCAGGTCGTCAGCAAAAGAATTCGCGAGTTCTGACCGTGAGCCGCCATGACGTCGTCGTAGATTTGCTGCAGACGATCCTCGTTCGCGATCAAGTCCTTGTAAATGGCGGAAATCCCGCCAGGCTCGCTGGGGTCAGCGCCGCCGTCGTAAGTGTAAGACGTCCGGCGCAGCTTCAAAGCCAGCGTCGGCTCGGCAACCTCCCGCGGGTGGTGCGGCAGCTGCTGCGGAGCAGGGGACGAGATGGTGTGCGTGATCTTGCCGAGCTGGTGGTAAATCAGTGAGTCCAGTTTGTCACGCCGGTACGGTGTAGCCGTAAGCCCCAACCAGTACCGTGCCGGGATCTGGTTCATGACGTGGCTGAATGCCGCGGCCGGAACATGGTGGCACTCATCCACGATGACAAAACCGTACCCGGCGGTCAGCTCGGCGACGTTGCCGCGCCGCGCGAGCGTGGGCAAAAGCGCGACGTCGATGCGTCCGGTTGTCTTTGCCCGCCCGCCACCTATTTGGCCGCACTTTTCATCCATGAACTCGCGTACGCGGCTACGCCATTGGTCAGCCAGGGCCTTGCGGTCGACCAGGATCAGCGCGGATACGCCACGACGCGCCATGGCAGCACAGGCGATGACCGTCTTGCCAGTACCGGGCGGAGCCACCAAAATGCCTTGCTCCGTGGAAGTAGCGGCATCCATTGCGCCTTGTTGCTCCCCACGGAGAAGGGCTGTGAACTCGAAACTTTGAGTGGTGCCGGTCGCGCGGTGATCATCAATGCGCAGCGTGCTGCCACTCGATTCGACCAATTGATGCAATAGGGACAACAACCCGCGAGGCAAAATAAGGTCGCCCTCAAGGGTTTCGTCATAGTGAACAGAAAAAACCACTTCAAGCTCGGGCTATTCTCGGCAAATTGTTCCGGTGGATTGGCCGTCACAAAGATTCCCGAGAGATGGGGAGCCACATGGGAGGAAAACCTTCGAATGGCCCGTATCGCCGACCAGGCAGGAATAGATTTCCTCCTGCCCATTGCGAGATGGATCGGTTATAAGGGCGACACGAATTTTCACGGTTCGGTACTAGAGCCTATTCCGTGGGCTGCCGCGCTGCTGGCCTCAACGGAGCGGATCTCGGTGTTTTCAACAGTTCACACAGCGTTCAACCATCCATTGGTGACGGCGAAGCAGATTGCCACCCTTGATGCGATCGGCGGTGGCCGCGCTGGCCTGAATATCGTGGCTGGCTGGAACCAGCCCGAGTACGAAACCATGGGCGTGGACATGGCAGAGGCCCATGACGATCGATACGGTTTCGCCCAAGAGTGGTGGGACGTGGTGCGCCAGGCCTGGCAACAAGAAGGCATCTTCGATTTCGACGGGAAATTCTTCTCACTCAAGCACGTTGAGGCATTGCCGAAGCCCGCGGGAGGCAAGGTTCCCATTCTTAATGCAGGATCGTCCAATCAAGGCAGGAACTTCGCCGGAAGGAACTCGGACTTCGTCTTCACGGTGGTCGGCGGACCTGAGGACGGGGCCGAAATTGTTCGCTCCGTGAAAAGCCAGGCCATGGCGAATTACCAGCGGGAGGTGGGTGTTCTAACCCTCAGCCACGTGGTGTGTCGGCCGAGTCACCAGGAGGCAACGAACTATTTGGCGTATTACGCAGAAGAGAATGCTGATTGGGGCGCGGTGGACTATCTCATGAATCTGCAGGGACTCCACGCGGAGTCCTTCACCAAGGAAATGTTGGGGACCATGCGGTCCCGTTTTGCCGCAGGCCATGGTTCTTGCCCGCTCGTTGGCACACCTGATGAAGTAGCCGCAGAAATTGCCCGATTCGCCAAAGCGGGTTTTGACGGAATGACACTGGCATTTGTTGACTACGCCGGCGAGCTTGAGTACTTCGTGCAAGAAGTGCTCCCGCGCTTGGAGAAGCTGAGTGTTCGCCAACCGGCACTTGCCAGCGTGTAGGAGCAATGACTATCGTCAAGGACACTCTATATGTCGTGGGGCGGGCACGACCGGGATCAAGGTCCCTTTCAGGGAAAGGTCAGTACATGGGCTCAACTGGGGCAACCGACGCTGTTTCACGTCAGCTGTCTGCGGACAGACCCCTTGAAGCACATGCTCTAACCCGCAGCACGTCGGCGGCTGTTGTTCGGGACTACGTCAACAGCCTGACGTCGGATGAGCATTTGCTGGTTCCGCATCAGGGACGGGGTATTGACGGAACGGTCAACGGTCTGTTGGCTGGCGCCATCAGCCTGGTTTTTGTCTCGTACGGTACGGGAGTAACCATTGTCAGTCCACCCTCGGGTCGCCGGGCACTGCTCGTCATCCCGCAGGGTCCAATGCTCGTAGAATCCTGCGGGAATCAATGGGTGGCGAATACTCCGTTCGCTTTGAGCTCCCACCATCAGACCAAGATGGTTCCGGACCCACTGCGCGGAGCTGTGGTTGGCGGTGTAGACGCCGATGTGCTGGAAAGCTATTTGGCGGCTACGTCGAGTCGGGTGCTGGTCAAGCCGGTTTCCCTTGCCAGCGACGTTCCACTACAGCTCAGCAATCCAAACATGGTTTCGAAAACCTGGTTGGAAGCCTGCCGCCAGTTGGACCAGGGCCTGCCCGGAGAGTCTGTGACATGGCTGGAAAATATCCTTCTGGCCACCATGTCCGCAGGGCTTGCTCCTTTTCTGGAACAGGCTTTCGCCCCCTTGCCTGGCAACAAGGGGGCTCCGGCGTACGTCGAGTCGGCCTGCAATTACCTGGAGCAGAATCTGGGAGCAAACGTCCGGATTGACGACGTCGCCTCTGCCGTCGGCATCAGTACAAGGCAGCTGCATAATGCGTTTCAGGCACACGTCGGCCAGAGTCCCGCTCACGTTCTGCGCGACATGAGGCTGGCGCGTGCACGCCGGATTTTAGAGGGCCAGGCTGGTCCAGCCACGGCCACCGTCGCGGAAGCCGCCTTCGACGCCGGGTTCTCGCACCTTGGGCGGTTTGCCGCGTATTACAGCGAGAAGTACAAGGAATCTCCATCCGCTACGCTCCAAAGACTGCGGGGGCGTCCCCAGACGACGACGGCGGGTCGGTCGAGTGAGTAATTGAGGGTCATCGGAAGCCCGCTGTAGGGGGCTCTGGTAAGCCATTCGGGACCGGCGTAGATTCAGATCACGTGACAGGGTGCACTTCAAAGGAGCCTGCGGTGGCCGGATGGAACGCAGATAACGCGGCGGGTCCGGTTGGGCAAGGCGCCGTGACACTCGTAGACGGATCGGCGTTCTGTATCTCACTGCAGAACGGGGATATCTTTCCTCATCACCCTCATGGAGTTTTCCATCAGGACACCAGGATCCTCTCGCGCTGGTCCCTGAGCGTGAACGGCCAGCCGGTGGAGCCCCTTGGTGCGTGGACGCCCTCGCCGTATCAGGGAATGTACGTTGGCAGGGCCGTGGCTACCGACGGCCGGGCGGACAGCCCGCTGACGGTAGAGCGCCGGCGCGAAGTCGGGGTGGGCATGCTTGAGGACATCACAATCCAAAACCATGCACCCCAGCCGGCCTCGTGCGACGTCGAGTTGTTTGTAGACACGGACTTCGCAGATCTCTTTGAGGTCAAAGAAGGACGGTTTCACCGGCAATGGGAACATACCCGACGGTGCGAGAACGGTTCCGTCATCATGGAGGCCGCTTGGGAGGGTGCGCGGAAGGGCGTGATCATTCGAGCGCCCGGTGGTGAGGCGGGGCCGGAAGGGCTTGTCTTCCACACCGCAATTCCCGCCCACGGCGAGTGGAGCGTTCGGGTGACCGCCGAGCCGACGCCGGATGCAGGCGCTCCAGCCCAGCCGCCTGTCCACACAGCGTCAGAAACCGTCTCACCCCAGTTTCAGCGGCAGCAGTCCTGGGATGCAACTATCCCTCCCGTACGAATAGGGAACGGGTCCCTCGAGCGAACCGTCTATCGCAGTTACGCCGACATCGGTGCTTTGCGCATCGTTGACCCGCAGCATCCCGATCGGATGGTCGTCGCGGCAGGGGCACCATGGTTCATGGCATTGTTCGGCCGGGATTCCTTGCTGGCCTCGTTCATGGTCATGCCCATCAACGCGCCTTTGGCATTGGGAACGCTGCAAACCTTGGCCGAGCGGCAAGGAATTGTGGTTGACCCCCTGACCGAGGAACAGCCTGGACGGATCCTCCACGAGGAGCGGCTCGGAGTCGGGACGGGCTTGGCACTGGGTGGTAAGTCGGCATATTACGGCACTGCCGATGCCACTCCCCTGTTCGTTGCCCTGCTCGGTGAAGTGAGCCGGTGGGGCCTTGCTACTGAGGACATCGCCGCGTTGGTACCGCATGCAGACCGCGCCCTGGACTGGATCCGGGATTATGGCGACCGCGACGGCGACGGGTTCGTCGAGTACGAACGCCTCAACGATCAGGGCCTGATCAACCAGGGGTGGAAGGATTCCTGGGACGGCATCAACTTCGCCGATGGACGTTTGGCTGAAACGCCTATCGCCTTGTGCGAGGTGCAGGGCTACGTTTACAGCGCCTACACTGCACGTGCGTGGATGGCGCACGACGCCGGGGACCGGGCGCTGGCGGCCGAACTCCGGGAACGTGCCGAGCTCCTCAAGAGACGGTTCAACGAACAGTTCTGGCTGCCCGAACGCGGGTACTACGCCATTGCGCTGGACCGGGATAAACGGCCGGTCGACGCCTGCGCCTCGAACATGGGTCACTGCCTGTGGACAGGCATCGTGGATGACGACAAGGCCCGTCAGGTTGCTGACCGGCTGATGTCCCCGGAGATGTTCAGCGGGTGGGGCGTACGCACCCTGGCCACGGACATGGGTGCCTACAATCCGGTCAGCTATCACAACGGCTCAGTGTGGCCACACGATAATGCACTGATCGTCGCGGGACTGCTGCGCTACGGATTCGTTGAGGAAGCCCAACGGCTTGCCTCCGCACTGATGGAAGCCGCCGAACACACCGATCATAGGTTGCCTGAATTGTTTTGCGGGTACAGCCGCTCCGACTACCCTCAACCGCTGCCCTATCCAACGGCATGTTCGCCCCAGGCCTGGGCGGCCACCACCCCGATAATGCTGATCCGCAGCCTCTTGCGCTACGACGCTCACGTGTCCTTGGGTGGGCTCTGGATTGACCCTGTGCTGCCGGCAGGGTGGGGAGATTTCAACGCCACGAACGTGGACATGGGTGGGTCCCGCTTCTCCTTCAAGGTCTCAGGCTCCCGTGTGGAAGTGGAGGATCTCCCCGAGGGAATGGTGCTCCACAGGGGCATGCGCCCTTCGCTGGCTGACGTTGACCAACTGGACAGGCTTCGGCCGGGCGAGTAGCGGATAAGCCCGAGCGAGGTTAGCGGCGAAGGCTCTCTGATGGCAGCTCGCCGAACGTGTCAAGGTAGAGGGCCGAGAAGCGCCCCTGATGGGAGAAACCGCACCGCTCCGCGATCGAAACAATAGTCTCCTGTCCGGGGGCGGCGGCAAGAAGCAGTTCCCGGGCCCGGTCGAGGCGCACCTTTCTCAACAACTCCGACGGCGTTGCCCCCACCTCGGAGCGAAGAGCAACTTGCAGGGTTCGCACGGACACGCCCAGGTTCTCGGCGATGTCCGGAACCGCCAGCTCCTCAGAGGCGTGCCGATCCAGCAGTTCCCGGAACTGTCGTATCAACCGGCTTTCAGAAGCCGGACTGGAGCGGTCAGCGTCCGTCACAGGATTCATTGCCAGGAGCAGCCGTGAAACCATCGTGTCTGCGAGAAGCTTCTGGACGAAGCCCGGAGCTGTTCTTGGCTCCAGGCTGATCATGTCGTCGTGGAGTTCGACGACGGACCTCAGGAAGGCCCGCCCCGCGGAACCACTGAGGTCCATGGCATAGCCGAGCTTCACGCTATTCTCCGGGTCGCCGCCATAGAGTTGCGCCGCTACAGAAGCAAGGGCGAGGCGGCTCACGTAGACAATCAAATGCGGGGTCCCACGATCCCACGTCATAGTGAACGGGCGGTCGATCGGCGGAACTGTCGCGGTTTTGGGGCTGGAATCTACGGACGACGAGCCCACGTCCATGTGCGCATGACCCGCGAGGGGAATCTGGATCAGATGGAAGTTCTCCAGGCCTTCCGGACTGATTCGAACATCCGCGCCATAGTCCAGGAATTCGATGCCAACATCACCCCGGTGCAGCGAGCGCAGCTTCATATCCACGGACGTCCCACGGGTCTGCGGAACGAGATCGTGGCCGCAGAACAAATCGGCGATTTTCTGATGCGCATCATCGACGTCCGTCGTGGTCACTGTCGGGAGACCCCTGAGGACATCACGAGGAAGGATCCTCACCATTGCGCGTTCCTTCCCCGGTTTTCGTTTTTCGGATGAGCCCTGCGCCAAGCGGATAGACCCGTTTTCGACCCGTGAATAGAGTCACTCTTAGAACAAGTATGACGCACGTCATAAAAACGCAGCAACGAATCCCGACGGGAGGGGTGAGCAGAGATGAAGAACGTCAAGCTGGTGCATGACCGCCGAATCGAGTGGGAACGGACTCATCCGAACCCCGCGCCCAGGCCAACCGTCAAGTAGGCGGTGAAGCAGCCAGTCCGTCGGCAACGACGAGCGTCATGCATACACAAGACTTCCCACCCCATGGATTCACTACGAAAGGTTTGACCATGTCAGCACTCTCGGGCAGGACCGCAATCGTCACAGGCGGCGTCACCAAGATAGGCCAAGGCGTCGCCATGGCGTTGCGCGATGCCGGTGCCACCGTTGTGGTCGCCGACATCGACGCCGACGGAGGCGCCCAGCTCCACACTTTGGGAAGCGGCATCAGCTTTTCACTCACTGACATCACAGACGACGCAGCCATGGCCCGGCTCATGGATGCTACGGCAGCGTCGCACGGAGGCATCGACATTCTCGTCAACCTGGCCTGCACCTACAAGGACGACGGTGCGGCATCGGACAGGAACGACTGGCTTCAGGCACTGAACGTCAACGTCGTGAGTGCCGTCATGGCAAGCAACGCGGCACGCCCGTACCTGAAGGCATCCCAGCACGGAGCCATCATCAACTTCACCTCGATTTCGAGTTCCGTTGCCCAGACAGGCCGCTGGCTCTACCCCGCGGGGAAAGCTGCCCTCGTCCAGCTGACCCGGAGCATGGCAGTAGATCTCGCCGACGACGGCATCCGCGTCAATTCGGTCAGCCCTGGATGGGTGTGGAGCAACATCATGGACACCCTGTCCGGCGGCGACATTGACAAAACGGACTCGGTGGCAGCACCGTTCCACGCCCTGAAGCGGGTGGGTCGGCCCGAGGAGATCGGAGCCGTGGTCGCTTTCCTCGCGAGCGACGCGGCCAGCTTCGTGACAGGAGCTGATTGGGCGGTCGACGGCGGCTACTCCGCTTTGGGACCCGAGCGCGCCGAAGAAGCCATCCCATTACTCGCCGCCGAAAAGAGGTGACGACACATGAATGACATCAGACCCGTACACATCGGTCTCCCCGGCTGGGAACAAACCCACCCCGAGCCAACGCCGAGGCCCGGCCAAATATCCTCCCCCATCATTTACGGATGCAGAGACAGCAGAAAGACAAGGTCAACACTATGACACAGCGCCACATCACCATCGTCGGAGCAGGGCAATCGGGCCTGCAACTTGGCATCGGTTTGCTCAAGGCCGGATTTGCGGTGACCACGATCTCCAACCGCACTGCCGAAGAAATCCATGAGGGCAAAGTCTCCTCCAGCCAGTGCATCTTCCACGATGCCCTGGAGCACGAGAGGGCGCTCGGGTTGGACTTCTGGCCTGAAGCTCCCACCGTGGATGGAATATCGTTTACGATCCCCCATCCTGAGGTTCCTGGTGAGAAGGCCATCAGCTGGGCATCCCGCCTGGATAACCCGGCCAAGTCCATTGATCAGCGGGTCAAATTCCCGAGGTTCATGGAAGAGTTTGTGGCGCAGGGAGGCGAGCTCGTGTTCGAGGACGCCGGTGTGGATGAACTAGAACGCTACTCGCTTAACTCCGATCTGGTGATTGTGGCCGCCGGCAAGGGAGAAATTGCACAGCTCTTTACCCGCGATGCCCAGCGCAGCGCCTACGACGCACCCCAACGCGCTTTGGCGTTGACGTATGTCACGGGAATGGAGCCCAGGGCAGAACACTCGGCTGTTTCCTTCAACCTGATTCCAGGGGTGGGCGAGTATTTTGCTTTCCCGGCTCTCACCACCACTGGTCCGTGCGAAATTATGGTTTTCGAGGGCATCCCGGGCGGACCTATGGATTGCTGGAAGGGCCTGACGCCCGGGGAACACCTGGAGACGTCCAAGAACATCCTGAAGCAGTACTTGCCGTGGGAAGCCAGCCGGGCAGCCGACGTCGGGCTGACCGACCCCAGCGGTTTCCTGCAGGGCCGGTTCGCACCCACTGTCCGCCATCCCATCGCCACGCTTCCGAGCGGCAAGAAGGTCCTGGGTCTCGCCGATGTCGTGGTCCTGAACGACCCCATCACCGGCCAGGGCTCCAACAACGCCAGCAAATGTGCGGCGTCCTACTTGCAGAGCATCGCGGCGCACGGCGAAGGTGCCTTCGACGCAGTGTTCATGCAGGCCACTTTCGAAAAGTATTGGAACTATGCACGGCACGTAGCACAGTGGACGAATGCGCTGCTGGCTCCGCCGCCCCCGCATGTCCTTTCGCTTCTGGGAGCGGCCGGGCAGTCGGCCGAAATCGCGCACCGCTTCGCCAACGGCTTCAACAACCCGCCGGACTTCCAGGAATGGTTCATGGACCCGGATAAGGCGGCCGCATACCTTGCAAGCGTGGGCTCCGTCGTACCTGCGACCTGATAGTCGCTCCAATTCCCCTGGCAACAATGTTCCTCGAAGGAAAACCAGACATGCGAAAGATCGCAATTATCGGAGCCGGTGAATCCGGCGCCCAACTGGCCTTGGGCCTGCAGCGGGAGGGGTATGAAGTCACGCTGTTCTCGGACCGTTCGGCCGCTCAAATCCGTACCGGCAAGGTTATGTCCAGCCAATGCATGTTCCCCACCGCCCTGGCCGCCGAGGCGCAGCTGAGTTCGGCCCTGACCAAGCTTTATGACGGTGAAGCCGTGCCCGGGATCAGCGCTATCCGATTGCGTGTGGAAGGCGAACCCGGCTTCGGCGCCATCGAGTGGGAGGCGCCCCTTGAGGGTACCGCCCACTCGGTGGATCAGCGGATCAAGAGTGCGGCCTGGATCGAGGCGTTTGTGGCTGGCGGCGGTGACTTCCGTATAGAGAAAGTCACGCCGCGCATGCTGGAGGAGCTCGCACAGGACTACGAGTTGGTTATCGTCAGCACCGGAAAGGGAGAGATCGCCCAGATCTTCCCCAAGGACAGGTCCAAGTCCCCGTTCGACCGGCCGCAAAGAGTCCTCGCCCTGAACTATGTCTCTCTCGATACGGTCTCTCTCGATGCATCCGCCACCGAGCCGGCCGATCAGCCCAGTGATTGTATCCGCATGTCCGTAGTCCCCGGCGTCGGGGAGTTCTTCACCTTTCCCGGACTCACCGTGTCCGGGCCTTGCCAGATGATGGTCTTTGAAGGCGTCGTGGGCGGCCCGATGGATAAGTGGACCGATGTTACAAGTCCGGAGGAACAGCTGAGTCGATCTCTGGAAATCCTGGAAGAGCATTTTCCCCACGAGGCGAAGAACTTTGCCAACGCAACGCTCACAGATGAGGGCGCAACACTTCTGGGCCGGATCACGCCGACCGTTCGCTCGGCTGTGGGCGAGCTGGGCAATGGCAACCTTGTCTTCGGCCTGGGCGACGCCGTCCTGCTCAACGATCCCCTCACCGGTCAAGGGTCCAACAATGCGACGCTGGCCGCCAAGTACTACTTGGATTCCATCGTCCGGCGGGGGCAGCAGCCTTTCGACAAGCAGTGGATGGAACGCACCTTTGACGAGTTCTGGCGGGGCTGGGGTCAGTGGGCGGTGGCGTGGACGAATGACATGCTCAAACCCCGGCGGGAACACCAGCAGGCTGTCCTGGCCGAAGCCGCTGACTACCCGGCGCTGGCCGCAAGCATCGCTGGAGGATTCGATGATCCGCGCACGTTCTACCCATGGTGGTTCGATCCCGCAGCTGCCGCCGAGTTTGTGCAGGCACGCAAGGACGAAGATTCGTCGGCTTTTGACCTGAGGGATTTCAGGGGTGCCCTGGGTCAATTCGCCACCGGCGTCACGGTGGTCACCACCCTTGGAGTCGACGGGCGGAAAGTGGGAATGACCGCCAATTCCTTCACGTCCGTTTCGATGGAACCTCCGTTGGTGTTGTGGTGCCCCAGCAAGCGGGCTCCGAGCCTGGCGGACTTCGAGGACGCTACGCACTTTGCCATCAACATCCTTGCCAGTGACCAGCACGTCCTCTCGCGTCAGTTCGCAACGCCGGCTACAGACAAATTCGCCGGCGTGGAAACCACGGAAGGAATTGCCGGAATTCCTTTGCTGGACGGCGCCGTTGCCACGTTCCAGTGCCGGACCGTCTCACGACACGATGCCGGCGACCATGTTATCTATGTCGGCGAGGTGGAGAAGTACGAGAATGCTGGAGGGGAACCCCTGCTGTTCCACAGTGGCAAATACCACGCCGCGACCAACCACCCGGACTTCTGAGGTGACGGTGCCCTCCATGACGGACTCGACCGATATTGCCATCATTGGTTCGGGGATCAACTCCCTGGTAGCCGCCGCGGAGCTTGCCATGGCAGGGAAGAGCGTCTGCCTCATTGAAAGGGCCGGCAGGCTGGGCGGCTTCATCCATTCAGGGGAACGGACGCTGCCCGGGTTCATCCACGATTCCTTCTCTTCCTGGCATCCCCTGTTCGTTTCGGGAGGCGCTTACCAGGCTTTAGGGAGCGAGCTGCATGCGAGGGGATTGGAATATTGCAATTCCGACGGCGCGGTGACGGCCAGCGTGGCAGCGGATCCAAAGACAGGGCAGCACCGCGTGGTGGTGGCCCATCGCGATCCGGCACTGACTGCATCGGCTTTGCAGGAGAACAAGGACGAAGGCGCCTACCTGGCGATGCTGGAGGACCTCGGCAGCAATGCAGGGACCATTTTTGGTGCGTTCGGCGCTGAACTCCGGTCTTTCAGGGAGGTGCTGACGATCGCCGCGGGGGCTTTGAGGCGAGGAAAAGTCAAAGGTACTGAGGCCTTCGTCCGCGATTCGGTGATGAGCGGCCGAAACTACCTCCGCAGCCGCTTTAACGGATGGCAAACCGATCAGCTGTGGTCCCCTTGGCTCCTCCACGCCGGCCTCGGCCCCGACCAGGCGACCGGAGGCGTCATGCTTCCGGTCATGGCCTTGAGCATGCACAGCTTTGGCCTTCCGGTGGTGAAAGGCGGCGCCTCGAACTTCATCGCTGCTTTTGAGGCCCTCCTGAGGGATAAGGGCGTGCGGATCATGCTGGACACAGAAGCCGAGGAAATCCTGATCGATTCCAAAGGTGCAACGGGCGTGAAAACCTCCAACGGCGTGGTCAGCGCAAGGACTGTCCTGGCAAATGTGTCACCCCAGGCCTTGTATTCCAAGCTGTTGCGCCAGCCACCAGCCGGGTTGGCCGAAGCAGCCGCGCGTTATCAGAACGGCCGCGGGGCCATGCAGATCCACCTGGCCTTGGACAAACCGGTCCAATGGCTGGATCCCCGTTTGGATTCCGCGCCCCTGGTTCACTTGAGCAACGGTTCGGACAGTACTGGAATTGCTTGCGCCCAAGCCGAGGCGGGGCTGTTGCCTACGGAACCTACCGTCGTCGTCGGTCAACAATGCGTCCTGGATCCTTCCAGGGCGCCGGCAGGCAAAGCGACGCTGTGGCTGCAGTTGCAGGAAGTGCCGTTCGCGCCGGTGGCGGACGCCGCAGGGGCGCTCGAAGTGGACGGTGGCTGGTCACCCGAGCTCAAGGAACAGTACATGGAGCGCGTCCTGGCCCGGCTCGAACAGTTCGCACCGGGCACCAGGGCATCCGTTCTGGCCTGGGACATCCTCGCACCGACCGATCTTGCCAGGGAAAATCCCAATGCCGTCAACGGCGACCCCTACGGCGGATCCGCGGAACTCTTCCAGAACCTCCTCTGGCGGCCCTTCCCCCAGGCCGCGAACCACAAAACCCCGATCAAGGGCTTGTGGCATATCGGCGCGTCCACCCACCCCGGCCCCGGGCTATCCGGCGGATCGGGGCATTTGGTGGCCCAAAAACTGAAATGAACCCACACATCAACCCGACAGGAGAACAATGTCTGTTCTAAATGAGCTCACCGCAGCCTTGTCATCCGGCGCCATCGACGTCGTCGACCTCACCACGCCGCTCAGCGGTGACACCCCCATCCTGAATCTTCCCCAACCACTCGCCAACACGGTTGGACTCTCGCTGACGCCCGTCAGCAATTTCGACGACGCCGGACCCGCCTGGGCTTGGAACGACGTCACTGTAGGCGAACACGCCGGGACACACCTGGACGCTCCCGTCCACTGGATCACAGGCAAGGACGGGAAGTCCGTTGACCAGATCGAGCCGCACCGCCTGGTGGGGCCGGCCGTGGTGATTGACAAGACCGCCGCAGTAGCCCAGGACCCCGACTTCCTGTTGGAGCCGGAACACTTCGAGCAGTGGCAGCAAGAGCATGGCTCCTTCCCGGAAAACTGCTGGGTGATCTTCCGCACCGGCTGGTCCGCCCGCGGCGGTAACGCTGCGGATTTCATGAACGCTGACGACGCCGGCCCCCACACTCCCGGGGTCTCCGCGGCTGGTGCCAAATGGCTTGCCGGAAACGCCTCCATCAGCGGCTTCGGCGTGGAAACCGTCGGCATCGACGCCGGCCAGGCCGCCACACTCGATCCCATGTTCCCCGTACATTCATTCCTCCTCGGCGCTGACAAATATGGTGTGACGTCGCTGCGGAACGTTGATCGACTCCCGGTCACCGGCGCGACGCTGGTGGTTGCGCCCCTGCCCATCGTTGGCGGGACGGGCAGCCCCAGCCGGGTGTATGCCCTGGTTGACAGCACAGCAGGCACAGCATCGGAGCAGGGCGCGTGAGCGGGGAAGTGAGGGTCTCCACCCTGGTGGGCCAGACTCTGGCAAAGCTCGGAGTCGGCCATGTCTTCGGGGTGGTGGGCAGCGGCAACTTCGACGTCACCAGCACCCTGATGAACGCCGGCATTCCGTACACCGCGGCCCGCCATGAGGGCGGTGCCGCCACCATGGCCGATGCGTACTCCAGGATGTCCGGCAAGGTGGGCGTTGTCACCACGCACCAAGGCTGCGGACTGACCAACGCGATCACCGGCATCGGAGAAGCTGCCAAGAGCCGCACCCCCATGATCGTACTGACGGCCGACACGCAGGCGGCAGCCATCCGGTCCAACTTCAAGATCGACCAGGACGCCCTGGCGCGCAGCGTCGGCGCCGTGGCAGAGCGGATCCACTCCCCCGAAACGGCCATCGCCGATACGGTCCGGGCCTTCCGAACTGCAGTGAACGAGCGCAGGACCGTGGTCCTCAGCTTGCCGCTGGACGTCCAAAACGGAACCGCCGCAGACACGGTGAGCACCGCCGTCGTACCTGTCCCGGCCCGGATCCGTCCGGATGCTAGCGTCGTTAATCAGTTGGTGGAGCTGATCTCCCACGCGCAACGTCCGGTGTTCGTTGCCGGCCGCGGCAGCAGGGGTGCCCGGGATTCCATCCTGGCCCTGGCACGGCACGCGGGGGCGCTCGTGGCTACCTCGGCTGTGGCCAACGGCCTGTTCAACGGCGATTCCCATAATCTGGGCATCTCCGGCGGGTTCTCCTCTCCCTTGACCGCGGAACTCATCACTTCCGCGGACCTCATTATCGGCTGGGGTTGCACCCTGAACATGTGGACAATGCGTCACGGCCGGCTCATCTCCCCCGGAACAAAAGTGGTCCAGATTGATGTCGAAGATTCCTCGTTGGGCGCCAACAGGCAGATCACACTGGGCGTGCTGGGTGATTCCTCCCTCACGGCCGCGGACGCCCTGGAAGTCCTCAGGACGATCCAGCCTGCTGCGGCTGAAAAGTACCGCACCGAGCAGAACGCCCTCGCCATCAAACAGAGTGCACGGTGGCGGGATGTGGAGACTCCGGACCTCAGCACTGCGACGTCGATCGACCCACGACTGATCAGCCGGGAACTGGATTCGATCCTTCCCGCAGACAGGATTGTCGCAGTGGATTCGGGCAACTTCATGGGTTACCCCAGCCAGTATCTGGCGGTGCCGGACGAATTCGGATTCTGCTTTACGCAGGCGTTCCAGGCCATTGGCATTGGCCTCTACACGGCCATAGGGGCAGCGGTGGCGCAGCCTGACCGGCTACCGGTCCTGGGCGCCGGCGATGGTGGCTTCCTGATGGGTATCAGCGAACTGGAGACCGCGGTCCGGCTGAAGCTGCCGCTGGTCTGCATCGTCTACAACGATGCCGCGTACGGCGCCGAGGTCCACCACTTCGCTGAGCACCACCGCCAGGAGGAGCTGGCCAGCGTGTCGTTCCCGGAGACGGACATTGCGGCTATCGCCAGGGGATACGGGGCCGACGGCGTCACAGTCCGGACGCTTGATGACCTGCAGCCAGTGCGGGAATGGGTTGCGGCCTTCCGCGACGGCGGGCAGGACCGGCCCTTGGTGATCGATGCGAAGATCGCCTCCGACGGTGGCTCCTGGTGGCTGGCCGAGGCCTTCCAAGGACACTGATACCACCGGATGAAGAGCCCGGGACAGCTGCGAAGGGGAAGGGGCGTTGCATGCCCCAGCCCCTTCGCTGCGTGGCTCAATTGGATCCGACGACGGACATGGCGTAATGCTGGGCCTTCGGCCCCAGCAGCGTGTGCAGCTTCGTGAAGAGCTCCTGGGCGGCCAGTCCGTGCCAGTTGTCGGGCAGGTATTCCGCGGGGAGCCCGGGATCCATATAGGGCAGCCGCCGCCACTGGGTGACCATGGGAACATAATCCGCAAAGGCCTGCTTCAGCAGTTCGGGCGACTCGGCCTCTCCCTCAAGCTTCTCCCACCGATGGAGTACGGGCTGATGCCGCGCCAGGAAGTCCGTGTAAAGAGCCTCCAACGAGGGCAGGTCCCACCATTGACCCACCTTCTCATCGATGGGGCCTCCGGTAAGATGCGTTGCCTTGAAGAGGTCGACATACTCCATGAGCTCGGCCCGCCGAAGCTGCTGCTCCACTTCGTCCGCAAGATTACCGGGAGCGATCCACAAACCCGGGGAGACCTGTCCGCAGCCAACGCGGGTCAGGATGGTTCGGAGCCTGTGCCGCAAGTGGCGCTGCGCCTCGGGGACAGAGAAGGACGCCAGGAGCCACGCGTCGTCTTTTTGGGCACGGCGGGGAGCGAAAATCCGTTCGTCTCCGGCACTGAACACACCCTCGAGTTCGGGTGAGAGCTTGTAGGCCGCAGAACCTCCGCGTTTCAGGCTGACCAGGACCCCGCGTTTCTTCAGCCGCGACACCGAAGACCGCACACCGGCTGATTCAACCCCCAGGTCCCCCAGGAGCTGTATCAGGTCCGCGACCGCAAACGTGCCGTCCTGGTTACGAGCGTACAAGCCATACACGGTGACGATCAGGTGTTGATGGCGCGGCGTGGGAGCAACGTCGGGGACGGCATCGGCCATGGCCATTCAGCGCTACCTCTATTGGTTCGGGAATCGATTTACAGTCATAGGCTACATCGCCGACGGGCCGCGTTCTCACGGCGGTATCCGCCGCGGCCGGATGAAAAGCCGGCTAGATGAAATTCAGGCCGCCCCAGGGTGTCGTAACCGGCGTCGTTCCCCCGAAAACGGACCGGAACTCTTCGTCGAGCAGGGCGCCCATGGACAGTTCCTGCAAATTTTCCTTGGTCTCTTCAGAGCGTGAACCAGACATCTTTGTCTCCTTGTGAGGGCATGTGGAGCGGATCACCACTTGTGGCCGCCAAACCATGCATCTTGTGCCCAATTTTATATCGCTAGTGTGACGTTCGTAAAGAGATCAACATAACCATTCTTATTTGAATGGGTGGATACGGATGCTTCCGGCCACCAGCACAACTCGGCAGTGATGCGCTGGGTGGAGTCCGCGGAAGCTGAGCTCTTCCTGCGCACGCTCGGGCTGCCTGACTGCTTCCCCAGCGTTCCCCGCGTTCACCAGGAGATCCACTTCAAGGCCAAGCTGTGGTTCGGCCAGCGAATCACGGCAACCGTAGGCATTTCCAAGCTTGGCAGGACGTCCATGACGTATGCCTTCGAGGTTCAGGGCCATCCGCATGATGGCCTGGCGGGCAGCCTGGCAGCGTTCGGAACTGTAACAGTAGCCCACGTGCCGCCCGGCTCAGCCAAAGCGCAGCCTTGGCCCGCCGCAGTCGTGGAAGCGGTGGCCCCCGCGCAATCCTCGGGGGCGGAGGATCGCTCGGGGGTCAACAGCTCACCCACCGCCCAGACGGCCGGCTCGTAACGCGAAGAAACCCCCGGCGATTCCCGCCGCCCCATCGGGCGGGACAACCACCGGGGGTTCCCCTGTCCCCCAAACCAAACCTCCCGCCGTCGGGAGTCTGTACTCGCCCGGACGCTACGGACGGTCCTGGATGACAGCGATCCCCTGGATCTCGATCATGGCTTCCTTCTGCCAGAGGCGGGTGACGCCGATTCCGGCCATGGCCGGATATTCCGAACCCGCCATTTCGCGCCAGATCCGTCCGATCTCCCGGCCGTTCGCCATGTAGTCATCCACATCGGTCAGGTAGATGGTGACGCTCACCAGATCCTCCGGCTGCCCACCCGCTGCCCGCAGGGTGGTCAAAACGTTTGAAAACGCCTGCCTGAACTGCTCCACAATGCCCCCGGGAACAATCTCCATATTGCCGTCCAGTGCTGTCTGGCCGCCCAGGTACACCGCATTCCCGGCAAGAATGCCGTGGGCGTAACCGGACGGCTTGGACAGGGACTCGGGGTTGACGGTCTTGTTGCTCATTGATGCTCCTCGCGATGTCGACTCTTGATTCCTGCTTGAAAAGGCCCCTTGCCGGGTCCTTTGTGTCGTGCTAACTTGAGCATATGTGACGACCGTAAAAAAGTCGACATATCGAGACGAAGGGAACCAGACGGATGAAACTGGCCACACTCCGCACCCGCGGAAACGGTACGACGGCGGCCCTCGGCTTGGGCGCCGACGCCTTCCTGCCGCTGCCCTACCCGAGCGTGGGTGCACTCCTGGCCGATCCGGCGTGGCGTGCCGTTGTCGAGGCAGCTGCCGCGGCGGCGACCGGCCCTGACGGCTCACTGGCGGTCACCGGGACGACCGAGGCCGGCACCGCCGAATTTGCCCCGTTGCTGCCCGACCCCCGGAAAGTCATCTGCTGCGGGTTGAACTACGGCGACCACATCCAGGAGATGGGCAGGGACCTGCCCGAGTACCCCACTCTCTTTGCCAAGCACGCGGACACGCTGACAGGCGCCCACGACACCATCGACGTCCGGGGCAGCGGGAAAGTCGACTGGGAAGCCGAGCTCGCCGTCGTCGTGGGCAGCCCCCTTTTCCGTGCGGACGAAGAACAGGCGCGAACGGCCATCGCCGGTTACACCGTGGCAAATGACGTTTCCATGCGCGACTGGCAGAACCGCACCCTGCAGTGGTTCCAGGGGAAGGCCTTCGACGCGACCACCCCCGTGGGTCCCGTCCTGGTCACAGCTGACGACGTGAACGGGGAGTTCGAGGTCCGCGGATACGTCAACGGAGACCTGGTGCAGTCAGGGAACACGGGAACGCTGGTCTTCGGTCCGGCCCGGCTCCTGTCCTATATTTCGCAGTTCACCATGCTTCGCCCCGGGGACCTCGTCCTCACGGGCACACCAGGGGGAGTCGGGATGGGAATGACCCCTCCCCGCTTCCTGCAGGACGGAGACGTCCTGACCACCGAAATAGCAGGCATCGGACGCCTGGAAAACACCATCCGTATCCATACCAACGATGACGCAGCCGCTCTGCGCCCCGTCGTCGCCACCACAACCACCAAGGAGTAAAGAGCATGACCGAGCTGACTGAGACCACCCAGTACCGCACCGAGGGAGACAACTCCATCTACGCCGGCGCCGACGGCAAAGTTGTTCCTGTTGTCACCCGGGCAGGGCAGGAGGACACCAACACGGCACAGTCCGGCGACTGCGTCCGCGTATCCGGCGTGTCCATCCAGCACACCCCTGCCACCAAGATCTGGTTCGGACAGGTATTCAACACCCCGGGTTACCGCTCGCTCCCCCACCACCACGGCGAAGCCGAAACCGGCGGCTACGTGCTGCGCGGCCACGGCCGCATCTACTACGGCGAGAACTACTCCGAATACAAGGACATGAAAGCCGGAGACTGGGTTTTCGTGCCCCCCTTCATGCCGCACGTTGAGGCAAACATGTCCGTCACCGACGAACTCGTCTGGCTCACCACCCGCACGCCGGAAAACATCGTGGTCAACCTCGAAGACGTTCCGGATGAGACCCTCGCCGACTACCGGCGCGCATAACGCCATGAACATCCCCGCCCCCGCAGCCACCAAGACCTCCGCAACGTTCCTGCGCGCCATCGAACTGACCCAGGTCCCTGCTCTGGTCCACGACGAAGCGTATGAGGCTGCCACCCAGTACGTTCCCTGGCCCAAGGCCTACGGCGGAGACATGGTCGCCCAATCAGCAGCCGCAATGATGCGCTCCGTTGACGAGGACCGTTCGCTGCACTCCATGCACAGCTACTTCATGCGCCCGGTGGATGTGGGATCGACCGTCCGGTACGAAGTGGAACACCTCCGTGATGGCCGCGGCTACTCCACCCGAAGCGTCCGCGGATACCAGAACGGCACGACCGTCTTCGTAGCCATGGGTTCCTTCCAGGTTCCTGAAGACGGGGCCGACTACCAGCCCGTTACGCCCGGACAAGCTGCCCCCACCGAAATCGATCCGGAGTCCCTGCGCAGTGCCGCAGAAATCCTCCACGACGTCGATGGCCCCGCCGCGGAATACTGGTCCACAGGACGCAGCTTCGACATGCGCCACGTCCCCGGCCCCGTTTACGTTGAGGTTGAAGGTGGACGCGAGGCGCACCAGGCCATCTGGGTGAAGGCCTTCGATGAACTGCCGGACACCGCGAACCAGCAACTGAACGCAAACCTGCACCGCATCGCCCTGGCCTACGTTTGCGACTACACCATCCTGGAGCCCCTCCTCAGGGCCCAGGGCCTGCACTGGTCCTCTCCCGGGCTCACCACGGCCAGCCTGGACCATTCCATGTGGTTCCACCGCGACGGCCGCGCAGACGAATGGGTGCTGTACGCACAAAAAGCAGTGTCCGGTCAAAACAACAGAGGCCTGGCCCTTGGCCACTTCTTCGACCGTGAAGGCCGCCTGCTGGCCACCGTCGCCCAAGAGGGCATGATCCGGCCCGGATCCTAATCCGACATCAGAAGCACGAACCATAGAAGGAGTGGCCATGAGCACATCGGCCCATGTGGATACATTTACGCGGGACCACCTGCCGCCGGCTACGACATGGCCGGCGCTCGAGTTCACCCTCCCGGAACTTCAGTACCCCGAGCAGCTGAATGCAGCGGCGGTACTGATCGACGACACCGTTGCCCACTATGGCGCCGACCGGCCGGCGCTCCGCACGCCCGACGGCGAGGTCTGGACTTACGGTGAACTGCGGCTTCGGGCCAACCAGGCGGCCCAGGTGCTCACCGAGGATTTCGGTGTAGTTCCGGGCAACCGCGTGATGCTGCGGGGACCCAACAACCCATGGATTGTCGCAGCCTGGCTGGGCGTGCTCAAAGCAGGTGCGGTCGTCGTCACCACCATGCCGATGCTGCGGGCCGCCGAGATCCAGACACTGATCCAGCTGACCAAGCCTGTCGTGGCGCTCTCCGACCACCGCTTCCTTGACGACCTGGCCGCCGCTGCGGGGGCCGAAGTAGCCGTCATTGCTTATGGCGGCACCGGCCTCGGCGATCTCGCCTCCCGCTGCGCGGCCAAGAGCGGGGAGTTCGCCACTGTTCAAACGGCTGCGGACGACGTTGCGCTTCTTGGGCCCACCTCCGGCACCACCGGCGCCCCCAAGATCACCATGCATTTCCACCGGGACATCCTGGCGATCGCCGACACCTTTGGCCGCCACATCCTTCAGCCCACCGCCGAAGACGTCTTCGCGGGCTCGCCGCCGGTCGCATTCACCTTCGGACTCGGCGGTCTGGTCATCTTTCCCCTCCGCTTTGGGGCCTCCGCGCTGCTGACTGATCGCGCAACGCCCGTGGAACTGGCAGAGAACGCCGCGGCGGCCGGTGCCACGATCCTCTTCACGGCGCCCACTGCCTACCGGGCCATCCTCAAGGCCGGGCGCGGCGATCTGCTCAGCCGGCTGAGGATCGCAGTCTCGGCCGGCGAGCACCTGCCCAAGGAAACATGGCAGGCTGTCTACGATGCCACCGGGGTCCGGCTGGTGAACGGCATCGGAGCCACGGAAATGCTCCATGTGTTCATCTCGGCTACCGCCGAAGACAGCCGGCCCGGCGCAACGGGCAAGGCCGTCCCCGGGTTTCGGGCGACCATCCTGGACGAGGACGGCTCCGAACTGGGTCCCAACCAGCCCGGCAGGCTTGCCGTCGTGGGACCCACCGGCTGCCGCTACCTCGATGACGAGCGCCAATCACGGTACATCTCCCACGGTTGGAACATCACCGGCGACACCTTCGTCAGGGACGAAGACGGCTACTTCACCTACCAGTCCCGCTCCGATGACATGATCGTCTCCTCCGGCTACAACATCGGCGCCCCGGAAGTGGAGGCTGCCATCAATCAGCACCCCGAGGTCATGGAGAGTGCCGTCGTCGGGCGGCCGGACCCGGAACGCGGAACCGTGGTCTGTGCCTTCATCGTCCTTCGAGAAGGCGTCGACGGCGACGAGGCGAAACGCAAGGAAATCCAGGACTTCGTCAAGCAAACGATCGCCCCTTACAAGTATCCGCGCGATGTTCGGTTCGTTGCTGAACTGCCGCGCAACCCCAGCGGGAAGCTGCAGCACTTCAAGCTGCGGCAAATCCTCGAAAACAATAACGACCGGCTGGCCCACGCGGCCGCACCCCAAGCTTAGAAGGGACCGATCCATGAAGATCGCAATCGTCGGAGGCGGCCCCGGAGGCCTGTACTTCGCAGCACTGATGAAGCAGCTCGACCCGTCACATGACATCACACTCTGGGAACGCAACGCCGCGACGGACACGTTTGGTTTCGGCGTCGTATTCTCCGATGAAACGCTTGGCGGCATCGGCAACGCCGATCCCGTGGTGGCCGAATACATGAGCCGCCGCTTCGCCCGCTGGTCGGACATCGACATCCACTTCCGTCGAGAGACCGTGACCGTGGGCGGCCAGGGGTTCGCTGCCATGAGCCGCAAGGAACTGCTGGAACTGCTGCAACGCCGCTGCATCGAACTCAGAGTCGACGTACGGTTCAGCACCATCGCCCCAGCCATCGAGGAACTCGAAGACAACTACGATTTGGTGCTCGCCGCGGATGGCGTCAACTCGCAGATCCGGGCCAAGTACGCCGACTCGTTCCGGCCAGACCTGGACCCGCGCACCAACAAGTTCATGTGGCTCGGGACGGACCAGGTATTCGAGGCCTTCAAGTTCTTCGTGAAGGAAACCGAGTGGGGCGTCATGCAGATCCACGGCTACCCGTACTCGGATGAGGGCTCCACGTTTATCGTGGAAATGCACGAGGACGTCTGGCACGCGGCGGGCTTCGACGAGACCGCCAACGAGGTCTTTCCGCCGGGGGTCTCGGACGAAAAGGCGATCGCCAAGATCCGCGGGATCTTCGCCGAGGAACTGGACGGATACGAGGTGCTGTCCAACAACTCCAAGTGGATCAACTTCACCACTGTCCGCAACGAGAGCTGGCGCCACAACAATGTCGTGTTGCTCGGCGACGCCGCCCACACCGCCCACTTCTCCATCGGTTCCGGCACCAAGCTCGCTATGGAGGACTCCCTCGCCCTGGCCGCCTGCCTGCACGAGCACGCGGATGTTGAGTCGGCATTGGTGGCCTACGAGGCCGAGCGCCGGCCCGTGGTTGCTTCCACGCAGCGTGCAGCTCAGGCATCGCTTGAGTGGTTCGAGCGCATAGGCCAGTACAGGGACCAGGACCCCACGCAGTTCGCCTTCAACCTGCTCACCCGCAGCCGCCGCATCACGCAGGAAAACCTGCGCCTCCGCGACCCCGAGTTCGCCGACGCCGTGGACCGCGACTTCGCCGAATCCCAGGGCCTCGCCGAAGTTGCCCCGGCCATGTTCCAGCCGTACCGCATCGGCGGGCTGGAACTGAAGAACCGGATCGTGGTCTCTCCCATGGACATGTACTCCGCCGTGGACGGCGTCCCCGGCGACTTCCACAAGGTCCACCTCGGATCCAAGGCACTCGGCGGTGCCGGCTTGGTCATGACCGAAATGGTCTGTGTTTCCGCAGCCGGCCGCATCACCCCCGGCTGCAGCGGGCTGTACACGGACGGCCAGCGCGATAGCTGGAAGGAAATCGTGGACTTCGTTCACGGCCGTTCAACCGCGAAGATCGGCGCCCAGCTGGGCCACTCAGGCCGCAAGGGCTCCACCAAGCTCATGTGGGAAGGCATCGACCAGCCACTCGAGTCAGGCAACTGGTCCACGGTTGGCCCGTCGGCCCTGCCGTACGGTCCCGAGAACCAGACTCCCGCCGAGTTGGACCGGGCAGGCATGGAGGCCATCAAGGCGGAATTCGTCGCCTCGACCCTGCGCGCCGAGCAGGCAGGTTTCGACCTCCTGGAGATCCACGCCGCCCACGGCTACCTGCTGTCCTCCTTCCTTTCGCCGGTCTCCAACAAGCGGACCGACGAATACGGCGGCAGCCTGGAGAACCGGCTGCGGTTCCCGCTGGAAGTGTTCGACGCCGTCCGTGCGGAGTGGCCTGCCGGCAAGCCTGTCACGGTCCGCATCTCCGCCACCGACTGGATCGAGGGCGGCAACACTTCCGACGATTCGGTCGAGATTGCCCGCGCATTCGTCGCCCACGGCGCCGCCGGCCTGGACATCTCCACCGGCCAGGTTGCCAAGGAGGAAAAGCCGGCCTTCGGCCGCAGCTACCAGACGCCGTTCGCCGACCGGATCCGCCAGGAAGTTGCCGCTCCGGCAGGCGTGGCCGTGATCGCCGTCGGCGCCATCTCCACGTACGACGACGTCAATTCCGTCCTGCTTGCGGGCCGGGCAGACCTCGTGGCACTGGGCCGTACGCACCTGTACGACCCTCAGTGGACACTGCACGCAGCCGCCGAACAGGAATACCACGGCCCCGGCGCCCAGTGGATGCCCCAGTTCAGGGCGGGTCGCCGCAAGCCGCCGAGCTCCCGCACCGACGCCGTCCGCCCTCGTCTTTCCCTCCTGCGGGAACCGGACGCCGAGGCAACGCCGGCGCACCTGCGCTGGACGCCCGACACGTTGGCGAAGGAATCCTCCCTGCTTCCACAGTAGGTAGTAGGCCAAGTCCTGTGGGTCTGACCGGAGAACGGTCGGGCCCACAGGACGGTCCAGCCGACGCCGGCTGGCTGGACGAGAAAAACGACGTCGCGGTGTTGTTCTCCACCGCCACGTATCTGGCGTACGCCAACGACCGGATTGCCTTCGAAGCAGAGGACCATCCCGAATCCGGACGCTCCTGCTATGAGATCCACAACGACGGGTCCGGCGTCGTCTTCGGCAGCGTCCGCAAACCCATCCTGACCCTGCAGCCCAAACACGGTGCATGGTTCCAGGCAGAAGGTGTCTGGGGGCTTCCGGCGGACTTGTGCATCGTGCACTGGCTCGAAGTCGAGGACTGCGACTTCGATGCCATCACCGATGAGGACCTCGACCGCGAAGGCTACGACCTGCTCCGCGACTACCAGGTGGTCATCACCGGCAGCCATCCCGAGCATGTGACGCGCAACGAGCTCAGCGGTTTCTACGCCACCATCTCCTTCGACCCCGAACAACGACATCTGATGGAACTCCGACGCTCGGACTGCGGCACCCGCCCCCCACCAATCCCCGTATGGAGACAAGCGCCATGCCACCTCCGGCGAACTTGCCGGGATCTGGAGGAACAAGGGCATGCCACCGCAGAAGCTCGCCGGAGTGGGATTCGCCGCTCAGGGCGGTTTGACGGATACTGATCCACGTCCTCTCATGCCGGAAAAGAGGATCGGGCGGAGAATCCAAAATCGGACAGCAGGTTCACCCCGTTGATCGCTCGTGACTGATGGGAAGAGAGGAACAATACGCTTCGGGCCACATCCTCCGCTGTGTTGACGGGGTATGGCACATCCTCGAAGCTTTCGACGCCCAGACCGCGACGTGCCATGGGAGTGTCAACGATCGACGGGCACACACTGTTGACCCTGATGCCGTGTTGGGCGTAAAGCTCGAAAGATAGAGCCCTGGTCAGTTGCACCAGGGCACCTTTCGAGGCGTTGTAGGCAAGCATGCCTGGGGCAGAGACGAATCCCGAATCCGACCCGATAATCGTCACGGATGCGTGCTCTTCCTCAACCATGTGCGGCAGAGAGTGCTTGACAGCGTGGAACACGCCGAGCACGTTCACCTCAAGAACACGACGAAAGTCGGCGGTAGTGACGTCACCGATGCTAGTGCCCAATTCCCCGTCAATGCCGGCACTGGCCACGACCGTGTCGACGCCCCCCATTGCGGTGCTCAGTTCGTTGATGGCCCCGGCAATCTCCGTTTCGTCGGAGACGTCTGCCACCCTGGTGTGCACGCGATTGCCATATCCGGCGAGGGCGTCATCAAACACCTTGTCAACGATACCGACCTGGGCGCCGCTTTCGAGGAATGCCTTTGCGACAGCCAAACCGATACCTGAAGCACCGCCCGTCACGATGACACGTCCTGCGGTTTTTGTCTGACTCATGTCGTTCTCGCTTTCAATATTGTGTCCCTTTCAATCTCCGCATTCATGGCCGGGGAATCTGAACCGTACCGGGTCCGGGCCGTTTCCTACTGGGGCCTGGTCGTCTGACAAAGCGTCTATCTTGGAGCTTAGAAGTGCTGCTCGGACTCGTCAGGAGGTTTCACCGGCTGATTGCCGTGCCGCCGGGTGGTGTTGTAATAGTGAAACTACCCCACGGTCGCTTTCGCCACATCCCGATGATCCAGCCTGACCGGCAGTCCGAAGCCTCCCCTCGGTAGGTCGTGCCCTTAGTCCCACAGTCCTTAATCCGGTCGTCGACTTCCTGACGCTTTGGCGGCGCGACACCACTGTCCCAGTTGCTCCCATGCCTGGACGGATCCGACACTCACTAGGGCGCTCACACTGCCGTAAACCCGCCGTCCGCCGTGACAACGGAGCCAGTCATAAAGAGCGACGCGTCCGACAGCATCCAGCCCACAATGGCTGCCATCTCCTCAGGTTCGGCAATGCGACCCTGAGGAGTCAGCCCAGCCATCTTTTCGAGGGCGCCCTCCTCGTTCAACCAGTCGGTGAGGAGGTTCGTCCGAACAGCTCCAGGAGCAAGCGCGTTTACACGGATGCCGAGTCGCCCATAGTCTGCGGCTGCTGACTTGGTCAAGCCAATGACAGCGTGCTTACTCGCACAATAGGGACCGATTCCCGGCGCCGCAATTATGCCACCCACCGATGCGGTGTTGAGAATGACACCCCCGCCGGCGCGGAGCATGGCGGGGATTTCGTGCCTCATCGATCGATAGACCCCAAAAAAGTTCACGTCAAGGATGCGGTTGACTTCATTCGGATCCTGTTCATGTAACAAAACCGCTGGCCCGTCGACGCCCGCATTATTGAACGCTAGGTGAAGCGCCCCGTGTTCCCTCTCAATAGATTCGACGGCGGCAGCGACGTCGCTGTCGACCGTTACGTCAAGCAAGATCGCGGATGCCGCGCGACCTCGCTCGACAATCTGCTTAGCGATGACCGATGTCGCGGCAAGGTTACGATCCGCCAAGATCACTGTCGCGCCACAATCGGCCAGATAGAGTGATGCGCTGGCCCCGATGCCTCCGCCGGCGCCGGTGACGAGACAAACTTTGTCCGACAGATCGGGATGTCCAATATGCGGAAGGGTCGACATAACAGATTCCTTTGATGGTGGCATGATCACACGTCGCCGTCGCGGAAGATGCCTGGTTGATGACGAACGCCGGCGAGCACCTCAGTGTCCATTACGAAACGTTCCAGATTGTCGCCGCGGTCATTCCAACGTTTCACTCAACCCAGAGCTTGCGTGCCGTCGCCCAGGCTGACGCGGCGGGTTCGTGGCTCGTAGGCATATAGCGCGCGCCCTCGAAGGAGTTGGCCGGAGGCGTGAACGCGCCACGTTCGATCAGGCGACGGATATTGTCGCGGTAGACCTCATCGACCTCGGCGTGTTGCGCCGGCTCCTGCTTAAGCCAAAGATTTGCGGGGTGAATTGGCATTTCGTACATCTGTTGGAAAATCTCCGTACGCAGATCTTTCATCCAGTTGGAATTGAGGTTCATGACACGGAACTGGCGCAGCGCCTCTACGTCGACAATCCCGGCGACGAGCGTGTTGTTTCCGGAGGAGGTACGAGCGACCACGTTGCCTTGATAGTCAATGATGTGGGAGTTCCCGCCGCCGATGTCGAATGGATGCTCCATTGCGGGGTGCGCATAGACCGGGCCAACATTCGGACAGATCATGTACAGGCTGTTAAAGTGGCCGTGGGCACGATTCTGCAACAGCCAGGTGCCTCCGGCATCGGGGCCGGTTTGAGTCATGGGTACCGCCTCGCTGGGTCGATAGACGACCTCCGCGCCGTTGAAGGCCAACGCTCGGACAGCCTCGGGATATTCGCCATCACTACAACAGATCGTGCCGATGTTGCCGATGTCCGGAGTCCGGAGAACCGGATAGAAGGCATCGATACCACTGCCAAATAGTTCGACCCACCGATCGTAGATATCGTGAGGGGTACAAGAGCGCTCACGGCACCATAGATGGTTCTTGGCCGCGCGATGAACGATCTCACCGTCCGGCGAGATTACAATCATGTTGTTGAAGAATCTATCGGGCATCACCTCCGGCCAGCGTGCCTTGCACTGCACTGCAATATACGTCTTGTAATGGCGCGCAAGGGCGGAAAGCCGCTCAGTTTCCGGCCCTGGGATATCAATGAACAGTTCACGCGCTGCGGTCACATGCGGAATGTCGAAGATCTCGTCCGTAAAGCCGGTCAAGGCGCCCTCCGCCAACGCGATGAATTTGACGGGCATGTTTATGCCGACGGTCGAGACAGCGGCGTGGATCGCGTCCTCAATAATTGCCAGATTCCGCCCAATATGTCTGCGCTCGCCGATCCCGTGCACGACCGTAGACAGTCCTACGGCCATGTAAGGAGCAAGCGGCATTATCTGGGCTGCTGTGGGTTCGGGAGCTCGCACCGTACCCGGTTTAATGCGCTCCTTCGGAGGGCGTGCGCCCTCGGGTGTCGCAATCATTCAAGTTCTCCCAATGTGATCGGTGACTCACAATTCGGCGACCCCAGTTCATGGGGATGACCCGACCAAATCATGCTGCTGCCTCGGTGTTCGATTTGGGTCGTAGTCGCACGACTACAAGGCCGGCAATCGCGGCTATCAGGAGCAGCCATGGTGCAAGGTTTAACACCCCCAGGTCGCCTGTGAGTATGGAGTAGTTGGCAACAACGAGCCCGGCCACAGCGAGGAGGGATACTGCGGCGATTGAAGCAATGACCAATGTCCAGAGCAGACCGCCCGGCTCCGCCTTTTGACGGGAGAAGTAGACGACGACCGAGACTGAGGTCCCAGCCTGTAGCAAAATGATCCCGAGTGTGGCCAGTCCGAACGTGCTTGAAAGAACCGTGAGCAGTGGATCTGCGTTGCCGATTGCGAAGAGTGCAAGAAGCGTAACTGTCACCCCTGTCACCGCAAGACTGGCGACGTGTGGTGAGTTCAGCCGGCGATGGATTTGACCCAGTTTCCGGTGAATCATACCTTCGCGTGCTAGTGCAAACAGATACCGTGAAGCAGCGTTGTGAAGGGCGATAGTGGCTGCGAGCGCACTCGTAACCATTAGGCCTTGGACGGCCGTCGTGAGAACTGGATTAGTGAACTTCGCAAAGGCTCGGAAAACAAGGGTGCCAGGATTCTCGGCAGCCGCGGCGACGATCCCATCGGCACCGAATGCGATGACTACACTCCACATTGCGATTGTGTAGAAAATAGCGATGAAGATCACCGCGGCAATGAGAGCGCGACGAACAGTTCGCTGCCCGTTGAGAGCCTCTTCACTGTATATTCCAGCTGATTCGAATCCGAGAAATGATGCAAATGCGAACATCAAACCGATTCCCACCGACCCGCTAAGTACTGTCGGTGGCATAAACGACTCTGTAGTGATTCCCGAGCTGCCGCCGTGCACGAGGACGCCTACAATCAATGCAATCAAGGTGAGCACCTCTAAGGTGAGGAAGACTGCCAGGACGCGCGCACCCATAGAGATCTCGCGATAGCCCACGACTGCGACGAGCAATAATGCGAATCCAGACCATACGTACCACGGAATATCTATTCTAAGATTGTCTGCGAAAAATACATTGGCAAAAAAACCGAATCCTGCTGCACTGCCCACGACCATCACCGTGTAAACGACGATAGCCACAAACGCTGCGGCCAACCCTGCCGTTGCCCCAAGGCCACGCCGCACGTAGACGTAGAATGCTCCCCCACCGCGGACATGCGGGCTCATCCGCACGAAACCCACCGAGAAGAGTACAAGAATTAGCCCTGCGATCAGGTAGGAGCTCGGCATGCCCGCCCCGTTGCCTAGCAGGACTCCTAGCGCTCCGTTGCCGACAACTCCAGCCAGTGGGGCGGCGGCCGCGACGACGAGGAAGAATATGTCGATGGACCGCAGAGTGCGTCGAGGTACAGATGTCGAGGAAGGAATCACGCCATCCTTAGTGATAACTGGTGCAGGAGGCAAGGCCTCGCGTTGTGTCATATATCTTCCTTAATAAGTTTGCCCATGTATTCACTGAGCGGTGTAGGTATTGCCAACGTAGTGACGCGGGACATATGGGCGCTATCCACAATGCGCGTCCACTATCCACTAGGCGCAAGCGGGGCCGGTTCCATACGCGTAGTGCGGGCCTTCGCCCTGAGCCTGCGCACGAGGATGCCCGGTTGGCAGTAGCGGTTCATCGCTCCAATCAGGACACCGGCCAATCTTCAAGGAGCGAGAAATGTGGATCACGTTGTCATGGCGTGGGTCATACTTGTACTTAGTTGGTCTCGGAGCCTGTGCAGAGTTCATCCAAGCCGGGCTGCGCCGCAGGTAGGCATGAGAGGAGACCCGGAAAAGAAGGTTGCAAGTGAGCAGGATTCTTGCACGCGATGTGCTCAAGGGCCGGCCGACGGTTACGACTTCGGATGTTGGAAATGCTCAGGAGACCATCGCTGAGCTTTTTGGTGATCACAGGATCAGTCCGATTGGCTTCCACCAATCTGTGGACATGAAACTACGCTCGGTCCGCAGAGGCGGCGTGGGCATCGAATTCCTGGACTACGGAACCGAGGTCCAGATCGACGCGCAAGCGCTGGATGACTTCTTTTTAGTACAGATTCCATTGGGGGGCCGTGCGCGCTTGCAGGTGCGTTCGTCCATAGTCGAATCGAGCCCTGCACTGGCAACGATCCCTCCGCTGGAGCGTCCGTTCACCATGACTTGGGACCGCGGTGCCCCACATCTCATCGTGTATGTTCAACATCAAACTCTGGCAGACGTCGCTGACCGGCTATTCGGCCAGGACAGCGGAACAGATCTGGATCTCGGACTCTCCATGGATCTGAAAGGAATTCAGGGTCGCGCGTTTTTGAGGGCGGTGGTAGAACTGCAGGATGCGATGGCAGCGGAGCATGCAGAGGTCCCCGACCATCTTCACCGGCTGCTGGCCGAAACGATGCTCTCCAGACTGCTCATGGCCACAATCAAGCCCCTCGGGCCAGCTCCAGGTGGAAATGCAGATGATCGCGGGCGGCTGACGCGGCGGTTCAACGCGCTTCTCGAACGTCATTCTGCGGAAGAACTGTCAGTCTCTGATATCGCGTTTTCGCTCGGGGTCTCAATCCGGACCTTACAAGCGGTCGTGCGCTCCGAGCTGGGAGAGACGCCGTCCGAACTGCTACGGAGGACTCGGCTGACACGCGCGCGGGAGTTGCTGCTGGCCGCGGAGCCAGGAAGCGAGAGCGTAACCTCGATCGCCATCGAAGCCGGATTTTCACATCTGAGCCGTTTCTCATCCGCGTACCTTCGAGCCTTCGGGGAATTGCCCTCGGAAAGCCTCCACCGCTGAAGTGAAGGGCAAAAGCGAGGCAAAGAGCCGCGTCGTGCCGTCGAAACCCCCGGATGGGTCGTCCGTCGCCATCCTGACAATCGCCGGCTGCTTCGCCGTCTGGTGCGCAAGACGCTTTGGCCCATTTCCGGGTCGAGAACAAGGGAATAGGCAGGAAGCGCCAGCAAGCCGTACCGGCCCCGGTTCCGGGAGCGATGTCTTTGCGTGCGTTCGTGCTGAACTGGGACGATGTCACCCCCCTGGTGGGAACGCTGCGACCCCACCGCCATCGGGCCCGCGGTGGTCGAAGCGAAATGGGTCCGGTTCGAGGCAGTCGTCGAAAGGACACTCCGGTTCGCAGATGCCGCCCGTGCTGCCAGGGCCGACGTCGCCCAGCACACCGATGTGACCGAGCTCCGCAGCGCCTGACGCCGAGACCATCCTCACGGCCCTCGCGAAGGACACGACCTCGACCTCGAACGGCCGCGGATCGGGACTGTCGACGACGGTGGGTGATTCTCCGGCGGTGACGCGGATCGTGTTCCCGCTGACGGCCGGGACCTGGGTGAAAACCAGCCCGTTCGCCGCAACCTCGCTACGTCGCGAACCGTCTACACGCCTCGTCCCTGCAGGCAATCCCACCTGCACCGGAGAGACTTGGACGCACCGCGCAATCAGGAATTCGCGTACTTCCGCTCGATTGTCCATGTCTTCCACCCGAAGCCAACCCTACGCTTTGAGAGAGTCCCTTCCAGGGTCCCTCTCAGACGGCCAGTCACGGGGTCGCTTCAGCCTCCGGTGTCCTCGTGTCTGTGTCTTACGAAAGAGAAACCTGCCGTCCAGCGCCGCCGCCCCGATCGCCAGCAAACGTCATGCAGCCGCGCGGTGAGGACACCATGAAGTTTTGAGTAACCCTGAACCGCCGCTCGTCCAAGGAACGGAGTACAACCGGGCGCCGGCCATCGAAAAGGTCCCCGAAAGGGCCCATAAAAGAAGATTTGTGCACAGTCAGAGGGCAAAAAGCTCGCTGACCTGCGGAAACACTGTGCCCGAGGTGGGGACACCTCTCCACGGGCCTACCGCCGAATCAGGTGTTTCTCGATCAGAATAGCGCTGCGCTGCAAATTAATATCACCGGCGGCCACGCCCAATACCAGGTCAAATCCCTCCTCGGTGCTGAAGTTGTGCCGATAGCCGTTGATCCAAAGCAGCAGGACCATCAGCGTCCAGGCCGTGCGTTTGTTGCCGTCGATGAGCGGATGAAACCTGGCCACGGATTCGAGCAGGGCTGCCGCCTTGATGGCCAGTTGAGGATAGGCTTCCGTGCCCATGACCGTCGTTGCGGGGCGCGCCAGCGCGGAAGCGAGCAGTCCGATGTCACGGATGTGGAACCCGTATCGCTCGATCACCTGCAGTGCGTCCTCGATTTCGAGGGACGAACTCATGCATCCTCGAGGCGTTTAAGCAGCTCCGCGTCATGGCTCATCACGAAATCCAGACCCTCATTGATCTCGCGGCGGCGGCCGTGCCGTTGCAGGACTAGCTCGGCCCCCTGGAGCAGTAACGCGGACTTGGACGTGTGTTCCTCGGCGGCAAGCTCATCGAGACGCCGGTCGAGGTCTTCGGGAACACGCAGATTCATGGCCATACCCCATGGTACCAAACCAGTACCAACGAAAACTTGAGGTGAGGTGATCCGAACTCCCGACCTCTTCTCATGGGACGGCATCTTTCGTTGTCTGCCATCGACTGGTGTCGTCTTGAAAATCCGCGGAATCTAGGCCTTTTCTGTGCCGCGCAAGGTCGACGATATCTCATCGTTTTTCATCGTTTCCGTGGGGAAAACGTGTGGCGCACGTTGACGCCCACCGTGCCATCGCACGAGCTCGGCTCGGCATTCTCGCGCATCCGATCGACTTCGTCACGACCATCTCAGGATGTCTCGTAACTAATGGTTCGTACCGAGATTCAACCGCAAGGTTTCGACACATAGTTATGGGAATCGCCGACTCGCAGAGTTCCGCCGATCCTTCTCGAGACCGTCATGCGACCTCGATATGCCTCGTATCCGAAGGGTTTCGGACAGGCCCGGATTGCGCGGACGCTGTGGATCCGGCAAGGTACAGGCCTCCGATATCCGGAGCCAGCGGGACCTTAACCTAGCAACCTGTCATTGGAAGGTGATTTGGCCCGGGAGGCGGCGCCTGACTTTCAGGTTTCGTGTTGCGACCGATTGCACGCCTCCCGGCCCAAGAGTGTGGGGCTATATATGCCGCGGGATCTGTGGAAGCCCGAGTGGCCTTCCTGGTCCGCCTAAATGGAGATGGTGGTTGGTAGCCAGGCGGGTCTGGTTCTTTCAAAGGCCGTAATCAGTTCCTGGTCTTGCAGGGTCAGAGCGATGTCGTCCAGGCCATTGAGTAGTCTCCGCTTCGTATCGGCGTCGATGTTGAACTCGAGGTCCAGGCCACTAGCGTTTATTGTTTGAGCGTCTAGGTCGATGCTCAGTGCAACCTCAGGGTGGGACTCCACTTGTTGCCAGAGCTGCTCAATCTGTTGCGGGTCCACTTGAATCGCCAAAAGACCCGACTTCGCTGCGTTGCCTCGGAAGATGTCGGCGAAGCGTGGTGAGATGACCGCTCGGAAGCCGTAGTCCATGAGCGCCCACACGGCGTGTTCCCGGGAGGAACCTGTTCCGAAGTCGGGGCCTGCGATCAGGATGTTTGCCCCTGAGTGTTCCGGGCGGTTGAGCACGAAGTTTGGGTCGCGCCGCCAGCCGGCGAAGAGGCCGTCTTCGAACCCGGTTCGGGTGATGCGCTTCATGTAGACGGCTGGGATGATCTGGTCCGTATCAACGTTGTCGCGTCTGAGTGGAACGGCTTTGCCACTGACGATGGTCACGGATTGGAATTCCAAGTGGTCTTCACTCCTCTGTAGCAATAGGATTGTGGCCCTCGGCGCGGCTTATGCCGACCGCGGGTCCACGAGGCTTTGTATCCATCTGAGTGGTAGAAAACGCATCTGGGCCGGAAGCCCTCCTGGCGAAGCCAAAGGAATGCCCCGTCTTTTGTGACGGCGTCGATGGTGCCCTCGATGCAGTCCTTGTTACGCGCAATGAGTACCACGGTGTCCCCAGGAGTCAGTTCGCGCCAATTGGCGACCATGGTGCGCCTGAACCCGTAGCGGGCGGACTTGTCTCCGCGGTTGTCAGGATACTGCTGGTTTCAGAGGCCGCTCCGGGCCGCAGCAGACATCGACACGGCAGCCAAGGGAACCGAATACCTCAACTTCGAAACCCGAGCACGGGTGAGGATGGATGTAGGAACCGTCGCAACCCGCTCCCGAGAGGCCATGGACCTCCTCCTGAACGTCCAGGGCGCCGGTTCCTTCGCAGAAGCCAGTCCGCTGCAGCAAAAGTGGCGTGACCTCGAGACCGGCTCCCGGCACGCGGTCGTCAACCCATCCATCGCCAGTGAAGCTTACGGACGGGCGCTGCTCGGGGTGAAGGAACAAGTCACCCCCCTAATCTAGAGCCAGCAATCTCAACGTAGGAGGGGCAGGGCCAAAACGGCCCTGCCCTCCTTCCGTCTGCACCGACCTCTTACCTTCCCTAAGGCACCAGTACTTGCGAACCGAAGGTATCCGCCAGGACCAGAGCTGTCTGAAGTTCAAACCGGCGTTCAGCGACGTCGTACCCCAGCAATTCATTCGGGCGCTTCACCCGGTATGCCACCGTATTGCGGGAGACGAAAAGACGCTGGGCGGCAGCATGCGAGGAACTTTCCTCCTGCAAGTAGCACAGCAAAGTGGAACGAAGGTCGGCGGCGTTGTTGTTGTCCCGGGCAAGTGGCCCCAGCTCCCGCACCACCAGGTCCCTGGTCAAATCCAAGTCAGCCGATAAGAGGCTGGCAATCGCAATGTCAGAGTAGTAGGCATCCCATCCTGAGGTGTTGCGGCGAAGCCTCGACGTTCGCTCAGCGGCCTGGGCTTCCTTGTGGGACCGCTGGAATCCGGCAATGTCTGCCCCGGGTGTTCCAACTGCCATGCGAACATCGGGTTTGGCTGGCCGGTAATCACCGGCGTTCGGCCGCGCGGGAAAACTGCTACGGCTGCCCCATGCCCACACCCTGCCGCCACCAACCGGCATGACCAGTGTTTTTGTAGCGCCCATTCGGGCGAGGGCATCCAAAGCGCTGGCTTCCAGTTCTGGGGTGTCGGCGCTGTTGCGCACCGGGTCAAACCAAAGCGTCAGGGCCACGTGCTGTCGCGAGAGGTCATAGCCCAGTTCCCGGCTCGCCTTAACCCGATCCGTGCGACTGCCGTCCAGCACCTGACGGATGATTTCAGCCCTTGCGGCGGCTGCGCTGACGGTCCACCGTTCCCGCTCGGCCAGATATGTTGCGGCCATCTCGCCGGAAAAATCGTCAATATAGCGGAACAAGCTCTCCGAAATAATCTGCATCTGGTCGACGCGCTCTGCTTCGGGGACCAGTTCCCGGCAAGAATCGAGAAAGGCCTTGGTCATCTGGGCGTGACCCAGACGGACACCCCGCAAGACCTTATCCAAGGAGATCCCGCGGCGAACAAAATCAACGTCACCACGCAGCGCTTCCTCCGTGATGGCAGGGAGTCCCTCGCCCTTGCTGCTAATCCAGATCAACGAGCGGATAACTGAGGACTCCGGGCCCATCCGCAGCGACTCGAACTGCTCTGGACCGCCACCAAAGTCGGGGATCTCGGCAATAATCCTCTCAGTCATCGCGTACCCGACCTGGCAGGCCCACTCGACCGGACCCTTGCCCAGCCGCTCAACAGCGTCTGCTACCGTCGTCGGCCGACTTGCAGGCTCCGGATCGCCACGCCGGGAATTGGGTGAAGTCTTTGAAGCCACGGATCAGAATCGGTGGCATCAGCGTCATTGCCGGGCACGTCCCACATCCTCTACACAACGAATAAGAACCCACCCCACGACCTGCTTCATCACACATCGGGGAGATCGGGTAACAAGGCAGAAGCTTAGCGTTACTGACCATAACAGGCGCCCTTGTGCAGACGGGCGACCGGCGTCGGATCCAGGTGCCTTGCAGCGGCTGGGCCCTTCTCCAAGTCCGACTTGACGTGTCTTCTAACCTCTCCGGCTCAAAACCCTAGGGATGCGAGACGTCTCGTCGACCAGGCGACCGCCGCGACGGCAATGCTCTAATTTTCGCGGAATGATGTGGATTTGTGACTGTTGTTGAGAATGGCGGTTAATTCGCAGGCGGGAAGGCGGCTTCGGTGCCCCTACCTGGGAAAGTTCCGGTGCTGCTGCAAAGATCCCGTTCCATCGTTACTCCATAAGGGACGTCGCCACTTAGGTTCACTGTGCATAGCCCGCGTTCGTGCCGTGTCACGAGAATGCCCTGCCACCCCTCCCTCATCGAGTGGACGCGGGCCGTCTCGACAGCTGTGTTGATGCCATCTTCGATTTCCGCCCGGGAGAGCCCGGTGATGTGGAAGTAGCGGTCAAGCTCGATCGTGGTGATCATGAGAGGTCCTGATTTGCCCTTCGTAAGTCGTCTTTGATTTGGACGCTGAAGATTTGGTCGTGGTGGCGAGGGACGGGCCCTGTGAGACAGGAGGGCGGGCCATCTTGAAGATGGGCCGCCCTCTGCACTAATACTCGGCAGGTGCTTTCTCGAAGTGGCCGGACTGGTTGCGCGTCGATCCGGCTTTTGGATCGAGAATCAGCTCCCAGCTGACTCGAATGAGCTTTCGCTGAGGACTTCCTGGAGCGGTTCGGTCCGGCGGAAGCGCCTGAGGACGTTGCCGGTTATCTTAGCGACGTTGTTGTCGTAGTCGTTGTGGGACAGTGCCGCGGTGTAGGCGATGGAGCCGACGGAGAAGAAGCCGCCTCCGCCGTCCAGTGCGCAGTATACGATGTCGGAACGGACGCCGGGTTGCTCTGTGGCTCCGATCCCGGGAATGGATTCGTAGACTTCTTCTGCGGCCAGAAGGTACGCGTCGGAAAAGGGCCCGGAGGTGGCGAGTACGAGGGCGCCCGGAGGTGAACCGAGTCCGGGCTGGTAGCAGTCGACCTCGGCGCCTGCGGCTCCGCCGCCCATTATGCCGAACTCGCCTATGCGTTCGTCTTCGCCGATTCCCTGGAAGATGAACCCGGCGGCCGGTGAGTGGCTGTCCTCAAGTCGTTCATAGTAGGTGCAGCGGTCAAAGCCCTGGGCGGCGAATCCCACTCCGGCGAGTTTCTGGGGTGGCATGCCCTTGTTCCTCCAGATCCCGGCAAGTTCGCCGGAGGTGGCATGGCGCTTGTCTCCATACGGGGATTGGTGAGGGCGGGTGCCGCCGTCGGAGCGTCGGAGTTCCATCAAATGTGGTTGTTCGGGGTCGAAGGAGACGGTGGCGTAGAAACCGTTACCGCCCAGGTACATGAGCCTGCCCCCGGTGGATGTGAACTCCTCCAGCGCGCTGAGCTCGTTGCGCGTCACATACTCGGGATGGCTACCGGTGATGACCACCTGGTAGTCGCGGAGCAGGTCGTAGCCTTCGCGGTCGAGGTCCTCATCGGTGATGGCATCGAAGTCGCAGTCCTCGACTTCGAGCCAGTGCACGATGCACAAGTCCGCCGGAAGCCCCCAGACACCTTCTGCCTGGAACCATGCACGGTGTTTGGGCTGCAAGGTCAGGATGGGTTTGCGGACGCTGCCGAAGACGACGCCGGACCCGTCGTTGTGGATCTCATAGCAGGAGCGTCCGAATTCGGGATGGTCCTGGAGCGTGAGGTCTTCGCGGTCGAGAATGGGGGTGCGGGCAACGATGATTTCGGCGCCGTCTGCTTCGAAGGCAATCCGGTCGTTGGCGTAGGCCAGGTACGTGGCAGTGGAGAAGAGCACGGCCACGTCGTTTTTCTTTTGGCCTGCCCCGACGAAGAAGGGAAGGTACTGCTCTGCTCCGTCCGCGGTGAGTTTGGCCGCATACACTCCGCTGGGCAGGTCCGAAGGAACGCCCAGGGTGAATGCGGCCGGCCAGCCGGCGTCGGTGATGTCGTCATCGTGGAAGTGGATCGCATCGTATTCATCGGGAACCAGCCGGAAGTCGTCGACGAGACCTGTGAACGAATGGCCTGCGACGGCGCGGGTAGGTGCGTTGTGGCACCTGCCGTGGAGCTGGTTTGTGGATTGGTCGAGTACGTCCCACAGGAGCAGTCCGTCCTCGCGGCGGCTGCGCCCGAAGTGCCAGTCAGCGACCGTGTCGGTCGTGCCCGGGGTGGAGCGTTGAATCGAGACACCGCCGACCTTGCCGTTGAAGCCGTTGGCCGCGAGCCATCGTTCCCCGTCCAGCCGTGCGCCGGCACCAATGCGGAAGGGAGCGGCCGCGACTGCGGGCGTGGATGGTCGGGCGGCCACGACTTTTTCTTCGGGCTCCAGGGGCAGCGCCTGGTCTGTGTACCGGTTCATGATGTTGGAAAGGGGAGCTTGGATGAGGCGGATGCGGCCGGCCGTCGTATCGACTTCGACGTGGAGCGTGTACCAGTGGTGGCCCTCCAACGGGCTGTCCAGTGATACGGACCTTACGGCCCCTTGTTCGCTCCAGATGAAGGTGGGTCGCCCGGCATCCAGGACGAGCGCGTACCCGCTAGAGGATTCCTCTGCCCAGTTTCCTAGGATGACTTGCCGGTCGCTTGCGCCTCCGAACGAGTTCCGGGTGACGTGGTAGGCGCCGAAGTTCCCGGAGCGGGAGCTCAGGGGCAGGGTGGGGTATACCTTGGCCTGGATGAGCAGTCCGTCCGGGCTGGTCAGCAGCGAGGATGGGTCGGGTATCTCGACGTAGGATCCTGGCTGGCAAGCGTATGTCGTCCCCTTTTTTTCACCATCGATTTCTGAGGGAACCGGTGTTTCGAGGAATCCCGGTCCGGCTTCGCCGGTGAATCCGTGGCGTAGCCGGACCAGCGAGGCCTGGTAGGTGGAGGGTCCTTCGCAGCTGACGTGGAAAGAGAGGCTCTCTCCGGGGCGCGCGGCGAAGCGGTCGGTGTAGCCGAAGATTTTGGGTTGGGGCCGGGTTTCCGGTTTGGGTGCTGCGGTCATTTTGTTTAGCTCTCCAAAAAATTCTTGTGGCGCAGCGAGAACACTCGGCGCAGCGCGTCTTCGTAACTGTGGAATGTTCCCGGCAGGAGGAGGAGATTTCCTGGTGCCCCGAGGGTGATCCTGCCGATGCCCCATGGTCCGTTGGGGCCAAGGTTCAGGATGATCTCCTTGCCGTTGGCGGAGGCATTCCCGAGTGCCCGCACGACGCGGGCTGTCTTGTCGTCGTGGGGGCCCAGTGGGCTGCGGTCGTAGGCGGCTGTTACGTCATCTGTAAAGTCGCGGCGTATCCGGGATGAGAAACGTTCTTCGAAAATGCTCATGAGCTCGGATGAGCGGTCCGCGCTGGTACGCATCACTTCGCCCCGGTTCGGCCACGGTGGGAGTAGCCAGGCTGTGGGCTGGTCCGCGGATTCATGTAAGGGTCTCGCTTTCGTTTTGATGTGGTGCCGGTGGTGCAACGGGCTGGCTGGCAGGGAGACAGCCCGCTTGCGTTGACCGTGTCCAGGCGTTTGTTGGCTATAAGTTCCACGGTATGACCGGGCCGGCTGTGGAGGTATCGGTAGTTGTGCGTACCGGCCGGGTCGCTCATGGAACTGGTTTAGGTGGTGGCCCGGCCGTGGCAGTTTCACGGATATTGATGTATCCGGAGACCCTCCCGCTGACCCAGCCGCGGATCGGCCGCTCTGAACCGGTCTCCGCGGGCCGTCCCCGATCACAGGCTCTGGCTTAAGAGTCAGAACCGGTGATCCTTATGCCAGGGCGGCGTCGGCTGCGGGGATGGTCTCGCGGGGATTTAGAGGCCGTCTTCCGTTTCAAGCGTGCGGCCGGACCGTTTGAGCATCAACGCGACGATGGTGCCGATGGCCAACCATGAGATTCCGATGATTTTCGCCAGTATGTTGGTGCTGTAGAGGGCGTATCCGAGCACGGCAATGCCGAGCACGGGAGAGATCCAGTGGATGAAGTACTTCCTGCTGGACTGACGTACGCCGAAGTGGTTGATCACGCTGATGTGCAGCAGGATGTAGGCCGTGAGGGCGCCGAAGGTGACCATGGTGACGATGACGTCGATCTGTCCCACGCCCAGCACTCCGATGATAGCGGTGAGGATTGTCACTACGATCATGGCCGCGGTCGGGACCTGGTGCTTTTTACTCACGACGGCCAGACGGCGGGGCAGCTGGCCGTCGCGGGCCATTGCGAAGATCATCTTCGACGTCGTGGCATGGGAAACCAGGACGTTGGCGAACAATGCGATCATGGCTGTGATCAGGGTGAAGACGATCTTGAACCAGGGGGCCACTACGGTTTCGCTGATGTAGTAGAAGGCGTTGTTCACCGCGTCACCGTCGGCGAATGGCGCGTTGTTGGGGACAAACAGGGCCGCGAAATAGACCTGTGCAACGAACAAGGCGATGACAAGCCAAAGGACGATCATGGTCGCTTTCGACACGGCTTTTCCGCCGCCCTTGGCTTCCTCGTTGAGCGTCGAAATGGCGTCGAAGCCGATATAGCTCAGGGCAGCGACCGGAATGGCGGTGAAAACGAGGTCCCAGGAGAAGAATTCAGGTTGGTAGAACGGGGCAAAGCTGAACTGGGCCCGCCCCTGGGCGATCGCGACCAAGGCCCCGCCGACGAACACGATGAACGCGGCGCCCTGAATGATCAAGAAGATCATGTTCATCCGGGCCGTGACAACGATGCCGCGGAGATTGATAAAGGCCACCACCGCGATGAAACCTATGACCCAGATCCAGCCAGGAACATCGGGCATGATCGCGGCCATAGCGGACGCTGCGAGAATCAACAGCAGCGCCGGCAGGAGCAGGTAGTCCAGGAGGATGGCCCACCCCGAGAGGAAACCCACGAACTTCGTGGTGCCCAGGCGGACATAGGAGTACACGGACCCGGCAACGGGGTACTCCTTGGCCATTTCCTTGTAGCTGACGGCGCTGAAGAACATGGCAATTCCGGCAACCAGGTAAACCAGCGCGGCCATGCCGTGGGAGAAATTGAAGATGGTACCGAACACGGCCACCGGGGCCAGCGGGACCATGAAGATGAGGCCGTAAACGACGACATCGGTCAAGGTCATGGTGCGGTTGAGCTCTTGCTTGTAGCCGAGCGCCTCTAGTTTTTGCTCTTCGACGTCGTTGACTCCGGCGTCCTTGGGCGACGTAGCAATACTTTCGTTTTTCATGGGCTATCTGTGCCTCTCAGGAGAATCCTAGGCATGGCCCGTGGATTCCGTAAGTGAATCTAGGTGAATTGAATGAGCGGTCGGTGGGTGCTCAATGTTTGCGTCTTCGCCTCGTGGGCGGAACTCAATCGGTTGCGGTTCGTGCCCGCTGGCCTCTGGCCTCTGGCCTCTGCAACGACGGTTGCCTCGGCGGCGAAACGACAAACGGGACATATTCCGCGGTATTCGCGGTGCTTATCCGCACGGCATAGAACCCGCTTTCCAGCGATTCCGGGATTGCGAGGGTGATCTGCGACTGCCATTTCTTCGCATCAGGCTGCCTGTCCAGCAGGCGGATGGCGCCGTACCTTTCCGGCGCGGTCCTGAAGTTTTCGATCGCGTTGCCAAGATGTCCCTGGACCGCCCTCAGAGGCGCATTCACGCAGCGGGCGTCAAAAGAACCGGTGATGTCCGGCACTTCATCGGGGTGGGTGCCGTCGTCGGAAAGCCCCTGGGAGAAATCCCATGCCGCAAGTAGGGCAGGAGCGTCCAGACGCCGGGCGTGCAGCCCCGGCAGATCCGAGGCTTTGGTTGCGTTCGCGATGGCGTAGGGGGATTCAAGCGTTCCCCTGAAGGACTCCTCGGCAGCCGTCCAGTGTGAAGTGAGCTTGGCGCTGGCGCCGATCATGATCGGCGCGGGCGGCAGCTGACCGAGTCTGCAATGACCCGTCATCGTCCGGGGTTTGCGGGCTTTCGAGGCCGCTAACCGGCGGGACCCCACGCCCGTAGAGCATGGTTTCTGAGCCAGGGCCCCGATACCTGATGCGAGGTCGTAGGACGCGGCCACTTCGTACCACATGCCCGGCTGGAGAGGCTCCGGGATGCTGAGCTCCATCCTCGCATCGCCGTCGCCGGCCAAAAGCGTCAGCTTTCCCTGCTGGAGGAATATTCCGAATCCCGCGCCCATGCTTGTGTCCCACGCGGTAAGAACCGCTTGCTGTGCGGCCGTCGGCGCGTCGGAGCGTATGAAAGCCCCGAAGGTAACGCCAGCAGCTCCGCTGAAGACATCTTCACTGCCCGGCACTTCCAAGTAGGGGCGGCGGCAAATCCCATGCCGGCGGCGTTCATATCGTGTATTGATACTGCTGCGCACCGCAGTTCCTCCCAGATCCGGATTCGCTTCTTCACGCCGGCCGCCTTTGAGACGCAGCAGCTGCGTCTCAAAACTGGATGCACCCCGGCAAGTGATGGTGAAGCAGATGCCCTCTGAAGGGCTGACAGTGAACCGGTCCGCCTGCCCGTGAAGCTCAGGAGCGGCCATCTCTAAGTTCCTTCGTTCCTGCCTCGCTAGCGCACGAGGCGGGCCGGATCCGCTGATCGAGTGGGCAAGTGTGCCCGCACGTGATGATGGCTTCACGGGGTTTTGGCTCAATACTTTCACTTTGTGCTCTTTCACGACCGATACGAGGCTACGGCTTTGTGAAATCAAGCCTATGAATGCGGCCCCGCCGGCAGTATCGGTATTTGTACGTACTGCCAAGCAACCCGGCGGCCGAAGGCCTGGAAATCCCGCAAGCCGGTCAAGTACTGGAAACCCGGCATGACCGCCACGGAAACGGGCGCCGTATAATTAAGCCGCATACCCGGAGGACACGTTCCTCCTGTCTTGGAGGCCTTGATGGTCAGTGGAAAGTCCCGGATTCTGCTCAAGGCGGCTTTCGCCGCCGGTGCTGCGCAATATCACCTTGACGGTGCTGACCAGATCCTGCACATCCTGGCCGACGGAACCAGACATGACGCCGCCGCGTTGCTCTTCTGGAACCCAGCCCAGGCCCGGCATGATGTCTTGGCAAACGATGGCTACCAGGCGGAAACCCTGGCCGCCTTGGGCGACCCTTACGCTGCAACCAAGGCACATCGGAAGCTATTGAAACTGCATCGACCGCTGCGCATTGACGACTTGAAGTACGACTATCGGGAAACCCGGCTATATCAGACCGCACTGGCACCGGCAGGCTTTTCTGATGGGATGAGCACGTGCCTTATTTCCGACGATGGCCAATACGCCGGAATGCTCCACCTCTCGGCCGCTCATTTCCATAACTTCGACGATGACGCCCGTGACCTCATCGGCGCTCTCTCACCGATCGTCGCTGAACTGTGCAGACGTCAAACGGCGGGCTACCCCACTCTCCGGGTACGGGAAGACTGCAAAGCCGCCCTCTTCGACGGACAGGACGCTCCCCGCCCCGTCATCTCCCGGGACATGAGCAGCGTGGTTTTTCAGCCGCATTTCCGCGAATTCGTCGCCCGCTTTCTCGCAGGCGACGCAGCTTCCGTCTCAGGGCTCTGGGCCTCCGACGACGGCACGGTCGCCCTGGAAATCACCCGCACGGCCGCGGCATGGTCAGGACACCGCGACGTTGCCCTGATCGTTGAAACACCGATGGAACTTCCGTACAGACTGACCACGAGGGAAGCCGAAGTCATCGATCGGATAACGGTGGGGCGCTCAAATCAGCAGATTGCCTCCGAACTCGGCATTTCAATCCGCACCGTCACAACACACGTGGAGAACATCCTCGTCAAAATGGCACAGGAATCCCGATCGGGTGTGGCCGCGGTGGCCATCGGTGCGGGCCTGCGTCGGCTCGACCTAAGGTAGCGATCGTCGTTGCGCGGAGGGGACAACGAGGTCGGGCCGTGAATCTGGGCTGGGACAGCAACTCCTTCAGCGAAGGTTCCTGGCTGGAAGGTCCAGGTCAGGAACAGCGCCTCATTGACGGGGACCGCGTGGACCCCCAGGTCCTACCGACCCGTTACGGTGAAGGCCGCCTTACCCGGGAAGCGAACTGGAACCGATCAACGTCGCTCTTGCCTTCGAGGTGCATGCAAAGGACCGACAAAGCATCTACGCTCCCTTCGCAGGTTCGGTCACCTTCGACACCCAAACTGCCGTCCTGACGCTGACCGGCACCCACGACACCGTCATTCTGGAGGGTCTATCGGGGGTCCCCCACCCTCCCGGAAGGTCTACCGTCAACGTCGGGGATTCTCTCGGACAAATCGGCGCCGAGGGAATCACGGTCTGGCACACCCGCAGCGCGCTGGAGAACACCCGACCGCATCCGCCCCGTTTCGTCCGCGCTTCCGAGTAGTTCAATGGATTGCTCGAGCCAGTAGACCGCAGGGGTCTGACGCCGTTGTTCTGGACTCATATCAAACCCTACGGACGATTCACCCTCGACATGAACACCCACCTGGACCAGGGTCCAATGTCTCCGGAGCCGCGTGACCGTGCAGTGGGGCCCCGTCTGGACCGGACGGCTGCTTGTAGCGGAACGGATGATTTTTCGCGTCCTATTGGCCGGCGGCCACAAGCGCTCCCTGCGCCTGCTGACCATCATCCGAACCAGCGGCCCCGGTCGCCTCAATATTGGAACATCGAGCCGGTGGACTGCGTACGCCTCGTCGTCCCGTGGAGCGGCCTCAGATCGGGGTCTTGGAGCCTTCCAGCAGGACGAGTTGCTCTGCGCCTCTTCCTAAGTTCGCCCAGCGGGAGTGGTTTGGCGGAGACGGCTACCCGGACTAGATGGTGGCATAGGGCCGTTGAGGCTCGGCCAGCCGTGTAAGAAGCTCATTGGAAGTCGGCGGGTTGGCTCCGGACCGGCTCACCGTGATTGCGGCGGCTATTGACGCTGTTTGTCCGATGTTTTGGAGTGCGGCCGGTCCGAACGCTTCGTTGCCCCGGGTCAGCACTCCGAAGATGAGTGCGGCCATGTAGGAGTCGCCCGCGCCGATGGTGTCGGCAACTTCGGTTTTCACGGACGGGATGCTGAACCGGGCGCCGGGTGTGGCGAGCAGGGCACCGTCGGCGCCCTTGGTGATGACGGCCAGGCGCGCGCCATGTTGCAGCAAGTGGGCGGCGACGTCGTCCGGGGACCATCCGGGGTAGAGCCAGTGTGCATCTTCGTCGCTGAGTTTGACGACGTCCGTGAGCGGAAGCAGGTCCTCGAAGATCGTCGTTGCCTCGGTGTGGCTGCCAAGGAGAGCAGGGCGGATATTGGGGTCGTAAGTGACCAGGCAGGACTGGTGGCATTGCTCGAGAAGAGTGCGGACGGTGCCGGCTCCCGGGGCCAGGAACGTAGCGATCGAGCCCGTGTGCAGAATTTTCGGGATCATGGCCGGCGCCACAGGTGCCAGCTGCCAGGCGATGTCGAACTCGTAGCTGGCTGAGCCGTCGGCAGCCAATGTCGCGGTGGCGGTTGCCGTCCGTTCAAGAGAAGCGGATCCGGGAAGAAGCTCGACGCCTGCGCTGTGGAGGTGGTTGGTGATGGCGGTGCCGTGTTCGTCGTCGCCGATTGCCGTGAGCAGCCCGGTCCGGACGCCGAGCCGGCCGAGGCCGTAGGCGACGTTGGCCGGGGACCCGCCCGGATAGCTGATGGATCCTTCGGGGCCGTTGACGATGTCGATGAGGGCTTCGCCGATGACGACAACGTCTATCAGCTCGTTGTTGGAGCCGTCCGGTTGGGGCTTGTGCATCGGGGTTCTTTCTTCGGGTTGACTGGTGGGAGCCCGGTATGGATCCGTCCGCGGACCTGTTGGCAGGTCCGCGGACGGAGAAGGGGCTCCGGTGGAGCTGGAGGTGCCGGTGGGCCTGTCAGGCCTTTGCGGCTCCTGTCATGATGGCGACGGCGTCGGTCATGCTGTGGGACTGCGGGGTGATGGTGGCCGCGCACTTGCCCAGGCGCTGGATGTGGATCCGGTCGGCCACATCGAACACGTGCGGCATGTTGTGGCTGATCAAGATGACCGGCAGGCCGCGGTCGCGCAGGTCGCGGACGAGCTGGAGGACCTGGTTCGATTCGCGCACGCCCAAGGCCGCGGTGGGCTCGTCAAGAACCACCACCTTGGACCCGAACGCCGCCGCGCGGGCAACGGCGACGGCCTGGCGCTGGCCGCCGGAAAGGTTTTCGACCGGCACTGTGACGTCTTGCAGGGTGGAGATGCCCAGACGGGTCAGCTCTTCCTTGGCCTTCCTGCGCATGCCTTTGGTGTCGAGCATCCGGAGCACGCTCCCCAGGGGGCCCGGGAGTCGTTCTTCACGGCCGAGGAACAGGTTCGAGGCGACATCGAGGGCCGGGGAGACGGCCAGGTTCTGGTAAACCGTTTCGATGCCGTGGACCCGCGCGTCCTGCGGTCGTTTGAAGTGCACCTGCTGCCCCGATACGTAGAGCTCTCCGGTGTCGGGGATTTCGGCGCCGGTGAGGCACTTGATGAGCGTGGACTTGCCGGCGCCGTTGTCGCCGATGACGGCCAGGACTTCGCCCGGGTACAGGTCCAGGCTCACGCCGTCGAGCCCGACGACGCGGCCGAAGGTCTTGACGAGGTTCCTGGCCTTGAGGATGGGTTCGCGGGTGGCGGTGTGGGAGGCTGCAAATTCTGTCATGGTCATGACTTGACCTTTCGGATCCACTGGTCGATAGACACGGCAACGATGATCAGAATGCCGACGGCGAGAGTCTGGTAGAGGACGTCCAGGCCTGCGAGTGAGAGGCCGTTGCGGAAGATGCCGACGATCAATGCGCCAAGCAGGGAACCCCAGATAGAGCCGCGGCCTCCGAAGAGGCTGGTTCCGCCGATCACGACGGCGGTGATGGAGTCCAGGTTCAGGTCGACCCCGGCGTTCGGGCTGGCGGCGTTTGTCCGGCCGATCTGGATCCAGGCACCGACTGCCAGCACCGCCCCGGCGGCAAGGTAGACGCTCATCAGCACGCGGCTCACAGGAATGCCGGCCAACCGCGCGGCTTCCTTGTCATCGCCCACGGCGTAGACGTGCCGTCCCCAGGCGGTCTTGCCCAGGATGAAAGCGACCACGACGTAGAGCAGGATCATCATGACGACGCCGGTGGAGATGCGTACGGGTCCGATCGGGAACGTGCTTCCCAGCCAGGTGAGCACCGGCGGCATCGCGGATCCGCGGACGGTGCTGCCGCCGGAGTAGAGCAGCGTCAAGGCGACGAAAATGTTCAGCGTTCCGAGGGTGACGATGAACGGAGGGAGCCGGAATCTGGTCACCAGAAAGCCGTTGAGCGCCCCGGCAGCCAGACCGACGGCGAGACCTGCAATGAGGGCGAGCGGCCCGGGGATGCCGTTACTGACTGCGAGCTGGGCGATCACCATCGAGGACAGGATCATGACCGCCCCGACCGAGAGGTCGATGCCGGCGGTCAGGATAATCAGGGTCTGGGCGATCGCCAGGGTGCCCACCACCGCGACCTGCTGCGTGATGAGAGACAGGTTCTCCACCCGCAGGAAGCGCTCATTGAGGATCCCGAAGACCACCACCGCGATCAGCAGGACAATGGCGGGGCTGAGGGCCGGGTAGCGGTGGAGAATGTTGCGGATTCTGCTGAGAGGGGTCTGGCGGTCGAGGAATTCCTCGGCCAGGTCAGCATGTCCGGCGCTCGGCGGGCCGGCGGTCTGTTGCTGGGTCACTTGAATAGCTCCTGAACTTCAATGTTCTATAACTTTTGTCGTGCTGGGTATGCTGCGGGGAGACGCTTTTAGCGCGCCCCCCCGCAGAGTGGAGGCGTTACTTGCCCCAGCAGATCTGAGAAGCAGCCGTCGTGTCGATGCTCTGCAGTCCGGAAACTGCCTTGTCCGTGACGAGTGCGGAGCCGGTGTTGAAGAAGTCCAGGCCCGCTGAGACCGTGGGCTTCTTGCCTGAGGTGGCCAGGTCCTGGATGGCCTGGACGCCCAGCTGGGCCATCTTCACCGGGTACTGCTGGGCAGTGGCGCCGATGATGCCGGACTTGACGTTGTTCACGCCGGTGCAGCCGCCGTCGATGGAGACGACCAGCACGCCCTTGTCCTTGCCGGCGGCCTTCAGGGCCTCATAGGCGCCTGCCGCGGCAGGTTCGTTAATCGTGTAGACGACGTTGATGTTCGGGTTCTTCGACAGCAGGGTTTCCATCGCCGTGCGGCCGCCGTCTTCGGCGCCCTGGGACGCCTGGTTGCCGACGATCTCGTAGTCCCCGCCCTTGCCGCCGGTGTACTTGCCGGTCTTGGCCTCGTCACCGTTCTTCGTCTTGTCGGCGGTGTCGATGCCCAAACCGGTCAGGAATCCCTGGTCGCGGTTGTAGTCAACGGAGACAACCTTGTCGCTGAACAGGTCCACCAGCGCAATGGTGGCCTTCTTGCCGTCCAGCTGCGCCGCTGTCCACTGGCCGATCTGCTTGCCGGCCGCGAAATTGTCGGTGGCGAAGGTGATGTCCACGGCACTTGCCGGGTCCGGCGGGGTGTCGAGGGCGATCACGTACAGCCCCGCGTCGCGGGCCTTCTTGATCGCGTCGACGACGGCGGGCCCGTTCGGGGTGATCAGGATGCCCTTGTCGCCCTTGGAGATGGCGTTCTCGATGGCCTGGATCTGGGTGTCCTCGTCGCCGTCGGACTTGCCTGCAGCGAGCTTCAGGTCAATATTGCCGCCTTCGGCTGCTTTCTTCGCGCCGTCCTCCATCGCTACGAAGTACGGGTTGGAGGTGGTCTTCACGATCAGCGAAACGCCGATCTTTCCGGCGGCGCCTCCGCTGGAGGAAGAGCTGGAGGAACTGCCTCCGCAGGCGGTCAAGCTAAGTGCGCCGAGGGTCAGGACTGCGCCGGCGGCAAGAAGGCGGGTCGCGGCCGGCCTCGGGGCTTTGGAACTCAACATTGAAACTCCTGTGTTTGTGGCGCCTTTCCGGCGCCAGACAACGATGTCATGTATCATGTAACCAAGCTCACACTGGGGAGTCAAGTGTTAATCGAACATGAGGAGCAGTACGTTGACAACGGTGTCTAATCGTTACCAATCCGTTTCCGGTCGGAGGCCTCCGACGATGAAAAACGTCGCGGATCTCGCGGGAGTAGGGATCAAGACGGTCTCGCGAGTCGTGAACAACGAATCCGGCGTTTCGGAGGAAACACGCCAGCGGGTCCTCAGGGCCACGGAACAGCTCCAGTATCACCTCGATATGACCGCGGGCAGCTTGAAACGGTCCGGTCGCAAGACCCAGTCCATCGGGTTGTTGCTTCCCAGTGTGTCCAACCCCTTCAGCGGAGAGATTCACCGGGCGCTGGAAGACGCATTGACCGAGCGCGGGATTGCGGTTTTCGCCTCGAGCCTGGACGACGACCCGCAACGGGAGAAGAAGCTGATTTCCGCTTTCCTGGGCCGCCGGGTCGACGGACTTGTCCTGACCCCGATAGCCCGGAGCCAGGCATACGTCATCCCGGAGCACTCACGGTCCCTGCCCATGGTGTTCATCGACCGCGAGCCGGTGGGCATCGAAGCCGACGCGGTGGTCACGGACAATGAGGTGGGCGCCTCAAAGGCGGCCGCGCACCTCATCCGCCACGGCCACACCAGACTCGCCTACCTCGGCGACCGGACAGACATCCAGACGGCAACGAAACGCCGCACGGGGTTCCTGGAGGAAATCGGCAGGGCAGGAATTGCGACCTCGACCATCCCGGTGCGCAACGGACTCCACGACGAGGAGACCGCCCTCCGGGCGGCGATCGAGTTGCTCACCTCGGAGAACCCTCCCACCGCGATCTTCTCCAGCCAGAACCTGATCACCTTCGGTGCCATGCGCGCGCTGAGATCCCTCGGGTTGCACCACAGCGTTGCCCTGATCGGATTTGACGACTTCACCCTGGCCGACATGATGGAACCCGGGACCACCGTGATCGCCCAGCATCCCGAGCGCATCGGCAAACTCGCCGCCGAACGGATCCTCGCCAGAATCGACGGAGACGACGGCGCCCCGAAAACCTACATCGTCCCGTCAGAATTGATCCCCAGGGGATCCGGCGAGATCCCGCCACTGAACTAACAACCAACTCTGCAAGGCATCCGAACCCACCAAGCAAAAGGACCGGACATGACCAAAACACTGTACGCGGAATTCACCGTCAGGGAAGGCAGCGAAGCGAGGGTGGCCGAAATGATGGCCGAGCTCACCGGCCACGTCCGCCGGGAACCCGGGAACGTCATGTTCCTGCCCTACACCCGCGAAACCAACCCGCGGGAATACTTCGTGTTCGAGGTCTACCGCGATGAAGCGGCATTCGAAGAACACATCGGGGCTGAATACGGCCGGAAATTCAACGCCGAACTCGCCGGGCACATCGAAGGCGACGGCTCCGTCCTGTGCTGGCTCCGCCCACTGGACTAGGTCCCGGCCAAGGCCGGAGGCCACGCACGGGCCGAAACGAACAGTGCCTGGCTCCTAGCGGTCGTTGCACCACCCGGATTTCCTCGGGGCGGCAACGGCCGTTGAGCATTTAACATCGAGACCAATTGGAATCAGGAAGTCCACGTAGCCGGATATGCGTTCTTCGCCGCGCCGGACGGCGGATCAGCGCTTTGCCGGTTGCGGGCCTCCAGGCTGTCGGCGATGAGCGAGCCCGGGATGGGTGCTGCGCCCGCAGCAGGTACGTTGCGGGCGCAGCGGTCTGGTAGATGTGTTGCCGGGATTCGCTGTTATTGCTGGGGGCCAACTGATGGCAAGGCTGACTTCATCTGCTTGACGTCCAGGGAGGTGAGGGTAGCGTTTCCTCCGTTGGCGAAAGCTTCGATTCCTTGGCTGGACGGGTCCGGGAAGATCTGGTCTGTCAGGACGATTTTCCCGTCGTCCGCGAAGACTTCGACCGAGGACCAGTCGACCAGGATATGAAGTTTGACCGATCCTCCAGTTGTGGTTAGCGGCGCGGTCTGGACTCCCGGGAAGCTGGAGCTGAATCCTACGGCGCCGGACTTGGTCCGGTCGATGTAGACCTTTCCGGACCTATTGTCATAACCGATGAGAGTTTCCTGGCCGGACCCGGTGCGGACCTTCAGTCCATAGGAGCTGGCAGTACCGGCAGCGAAGGACGCGGTGATGTCGACCGCTTTCCCTGTGGCCGGCAGGACGGTGCTTCCGGCGGGCACGGACATTTTCTCCTCGTGGACGGACGGCCCTGTGGTGAGTTCGTTGAGCTGATTGACTGGTGTCTGCGCCAGGCGGGGTGCACCGTCGACGGTTTGGAGGGACAGCTCCCGGGGGACGGTCATTGCGCTGCGCCACGGTGAAGTGGGAATGGATCCTCCATAGTCCCAGTTGTTCATCCAGCCGATCATGATCCGTTTGCCGCCGGGGGCGTCGTTGAAAGTGACTCCGGCGTAGTTGTCCTTGCCGTAATCGACCCAGTGTGCGCGCTGGATTGCCGGTTGTGCAGCGGTGTCTGAGAGAGTGAACTGGTCGGCGAGGATATGCCCCCAGCCCCCTGTGTTGTTGTCGCTGATTTCGATGTGCCCGGTTTTTCCTTGAAGGTCGCTGAGGTCCCAGCTGTTCCAGTCCAGGCTTTCGCTGTCCTGTCCAGTGGAGCTTCGCACGACTTTTCCGTCCACCACGAGGTTGACGGAGGTCTGCGTGTCCCAGGGCTTGGCTGCTGCCCCGGCGAAGACGATGTCGCCCACCATGAGGTGGCCCCATCCGCCGGTGGACCCGTCGTTCTGGTCCACGACCTGGATCTGTGCCTGCTGGCCCTGGTACTTGCTCACGTCCCAGTTCGTCCACGTCAGGTCGGGGCTGTTTGGGCCGGTGGTGGTCGCGACGACCTGTCCGCCGATGATCAGGTTGACCGCGGTCGGGTTCGCCTGGCCCGCGGGGTGGTTCCCGCCGGCGACCTGGAGATCGATGTACGGGCTGTTGACCGTGAACGTCGGCGAGGTGATGGTGCCCGTGCCGGGATCTCCAGCGGGCGCATAGGTGTCCAGCACCTTCGGGCCGAGCTGGTTAGGAAGGCTCTCTGTCGACGGGCCGGAGTTGACGAAGGATCCGGTGGCGGTCCACCCGGGACCGTAGGTGGTCCCTGAGAAGTCGTTGAAGACCTGACCGGTCGGCAGGGTGCCGAACGGTACCGTGTTGGGTACGTAGGGGTGGTTGCCGCCGCCGACGAGGAAGTTCAGGTGGGGCTTGCTGATCGTGAATGTCTGCGAGCTCAGCGTCCCGGTCGACCCGTCGCCGCCGTTGAAGCTGTTGACCAGGTAGTTGCCCGGGAATCCGGAGACGGCCTGCTGGTTGGGCAGCGTGCCGGCGGCGGGCGCGGTGCCGAACGCGGTGCCGGTGGCTGTCCAGCTCCCGAAGCTGCCGGTCTCGAAGCTGTCCAGAGGGGTTCCCGCCGGGGCGACGTAGGGTTTGTCATCGGAGGTGAACGTCGTACCGTCGAAACTTCCCGTGAAATACTGCACGCCCGAACCCCCCGCGATCCCGCCGGGGTTGAGGTTGACCGTCAGTACCCACTTCTGTTTCCCGGGATTGGCCGGGTCCGGCAAGGGGAACAGATCCGGGCACTCCCAGACGCCGCCGGTGGCACCAGCAGGTCCGAAATCACTCAGATGCTTCCACGTTTTCAGGTCAGGAGAACTGTAGAAAGTCACCTTGTGCTGGTCAGACAGCACGGCTGACATCAGCCACTCATGCCCGGCCTCGTACCAGAACACCTTCGGGTCCCTGAAATTGTTCGAGCCGATATCCAGGACAGGGTTCCCGGCGTACTTGGTGAAGGTCCGGCCTTTGTCCGTGCTGTAGGCGAGAGCCTGGGACTGCTTGCCTGTGGCTTTATCGGCCGCCGTGTAGATGGCCACCATGGCAGGGTTGCCCGGCTGTCCGAAGCCTGTGGTGTTGTTCTTGTCGATGACCGCGCTGCCGGAGAAGATCATGTCTTTCCCATCCTGCGGAATGGCCAGCGGTAGCTGGGTCCAGTGCACCAGGTCGGTGCTGACGGCGTGGCCCCAAGACATGTTGCCCCAGGTATCCCCGGAAGGGTTGTACTGGAAGAACATGTGGTACTCGCCCTGGTAGTAGAGCAGACCGTTCGGATCGTTCATCCAGTTCGTTGCCGGGCTGAAGTGGAACTGAGGCCGGTATGTCTCGGAATAGAGCGGGGAAGCTACGGCCGCTCCCGAGGCAGTTGCTGTCGCCCCGGAGTTGTCCGCAGCGAAAGCCGGTGCGGACAGCGGAAGCGTGCTCCCCGAGGCCATCACGGCGGCGAGGACCAGGGCGTTGAGACGCTTTTTCGAGTTTGGTCCGGGTGTCAGCCCGGGACCGGAATGTGTGCGGCGCACGTATTCACCTTTCGTGTCGACAGTGACAGGCAGGTAGTGCCGGTTGTCGCCCGGGCTGGTTCTGGTAGGGACTTGGTTGAATCAAATCCTGCGCGCGTTTTGCGCCAGAGTCGCCGGAACGTAGACAACGTTGTCGAGAGGGGAATCTACGACCTGTCCACCGGACAAGTCAACGGTTTCAAAGAAAACCCCGGGGCAGGATATGCGAACTAAATCGCCGGGCGGTGGGGAGCCGAGCAGGAGGCGACAACGATGTCGACCTGGGAGATCGGCCTTCACCGACCCGCGCCTCTGCGCGGCCATGATGGACCGGCTCACCTTCAACAGAACCGTCATCGAAACCGGGACCGACTCCTACCGCCTCGCCCACACCCTGGTCCAACAAGCGGCCAGCTAAGCCCCCACGAGGAAGTTCAAGGTGTGCCCGTGCGGGGCGGCATGCCGGTGGAAGACGTTGACAGCTACGAGGTAACGCGTGTAACCTCGCTCACAACGGCGCAGGTAACTCGCGTTACTAACCGGCAAACGCGGGACACCTCAGACCGAACCCTGGCGCAACACCCGGGACCAACGAAGACCACCGGAGCATTCAATGGCGAAAACCACGACCCCCCAGAAAGCCACGGCTGTGCGGCAGCGGGGTGTCACCATGAGTGATGTCGCCCGGCACGCCGGGGTCTCCCGTACAGCGGTCTCGTTCGTGCTGAGCAACCGCGAAAACGCCAGCATTTCTGAGGAAACGCGCACCCGCATCAACGACGCCGTGCAGGCTTTGGGTTACCGCCCGAACGCCGGAGCACGCGCACTGGCTTCCCAGCGCAGTGATTGGTACGGACTCGTCACCGAGATCGTGACGGCCCCGTTTGCGGTGGACATCATCAAGGGCGCCCAGGACCAGGCGTGGCTTGACCACCGGTTCCTGCTCATCGCGCCTTCCGACCAGGCCGATGCCGTAGGACCCAATCAAGGCCTGGAAGATGCAGCAACGGAAAAGCTGCTGGAACAACGAGTGGAAGGACTTTTGTACGCGGCAACCTACCACCGCGGTGTGCATGTTCCGGAAAGCGCCCACGAGGTTCCCACCGTCCTGATCAATTGTTTCGACGCGGACGGGAAGCTGCCCTCGATCGTCCCGGACGAGCGCGCGGGCGGCAGAGTCGCCGTCGAACGTTTGCTCCGGGCCGGCCACAGCAGGATCGGAGTCATCAACCTGGACCCGCACATTCCCGCGGCCGTCGGACGGTTGAAGGGTGCCCGCGAAGCACTCGCCGGCGCCGGGCTCGAACTGGATCCGGAGCTGGTGGTGTCCGGGCATGCGACGGCGGATGGAGGCTACGAGGCGGCCTGCGAAATCCTGGACCGCTATCCGAAAGATCAAAGGCCAACCGCCCTGTTCTGCCTCAATGACCGCATGGCGATGGGCGCTTACGACGCCATCAAGGAACGGGGACTGACCATCCCCGGAGACATCGCCGTGATCGGCTTCGACAACCAGGAACTGATTGCGGCCTACCTCAGGCCAAAGCTGACCACGGTTGCGTTGCCCTTCGAAAAAATGGGCGCACTGGGAGTCCAGACGCTCGCAGCTCTCACAGCAGGACAGCCGATCACTGCCGACCAGCAATTGGTCGACTGTCCGCTGCTAGAACGCTCTTCGGTCTGACCGTGAAATCAATGTCGAAGAGCAAACCCTTACCCACCCCTTCACCTTGCTGATGAAGATAGGAAAGAGATACCCATCATGACACAACCCCGATTCTTGAGGTCTGCCCGCATTGCAGCGGCCGGACTGGCTGTGGGTGCAATGCTGCTGACTGGCTGCGCTGCCACCGTCAACAAGTCCGCAGGCACCGACGCCGGAGCTAACGCGAACGCCTTCCTGACCATCCCGCGTGAGGACATGAGCACCTTCGACCGTAACTTCAACCCCTTCGCCCCCACAGTGAACCCCATGGTCCAGCAGGCCATCTACGAACCCCTGATGGTCTTCAACCCGGCCAAAGGCAACACCGTCCCCTGGCTGGGAGCCTCCTGGGACGCTGCCAAGGACGGCAAGTCCGTCGCCTTCACCCTGCGTGACGGCGTGAAGTGGTCCGACGGGCAGCCTTTCGTCGCCGATGACGTGGCCTACACCTTCCAGCTGCAGAAGAAGCTCAAGGGCGGCTTCGAGTACCTGGATTCCGTCACTCCGGCGGGCACCGACAAGGTGACATTCACCTTCAACAAGCCCTGGTCCCCCGCGCTCTATGAGATCGGGCAGCTCCCCATCCTCCCCAAGCACATCTGGTCATCCATCGCCGATCCGGCGAAGGACACCAACGCCAACCCCGTGGGAACCGGCCCCTACACCCAGGTGGACAGCTTCCAGTCCCAGTCCTTCGTGCTGAAGAAGAACCCGAACTACTGGCAGCCTGACAAGCAGAAGATCGCCGGCATCAAGATGCTGGCGATGTCCGGAAACGATGCCGCCAACCTGGCCAGCGTCAACGGCGATGTGGACTGGTCCACCCAGTTCATCCCGAACATCGAGAAGACCTTCATCGCAAAAGACAAGGACCACCGCCACTTCTGGTTCCCGCCGACGGGCGCCATGATCAACTGGCAGTTGAACACCAGCAAGGCGCCGTTCAACGACGCGACGGTCCGCAAGGCCCTGAGCATGGCGGTTGACCGTGACCAGGTCACCAAGATCGGCATGAGCGGGTACGCCACTCCGGCCGACTGCACAGGCCTCTCCGGCAACTACGCGAGCTGGAAGAACGCCGATGTGGCGAACAACTGCACTTGGACCAAGCTGAACGTCGACGAAGCGAACAAGATGCTCGACGCCGCCGGTTACCCCAAGGGCACGGACGGCAAGCGCACCCTCAAGGACGGCAAGCCTTTCGAGTTCAAGATCTCCGTGGGCGCCAGCTCCTCCGACTGGCTCTCCGTGGCCAACGTGATCTCCCAGAACCTCCAGGCCATCGGCGTGACCGCCAAGGTGGACTCCCCTGACTGGGCCTCCGTCGTCTCCGGCTACGAGCAGGGAACGTTCGACACCGGCATCGTCTGGAGCGCGAACGACCCCAGCCCGTTCAAATACTTCAGCTCCACCATGGGCACCTCCACCGTCAAGCCGGTGGGCGCCAAGGCCACCGAGAACTACCACCGTTTCGGCGATCCAAAGGCCGATGATCTCCTGCAGCAGTTCGCTGCTGCCGGCGACGAAGCCGCACAGAAGGGGATCGCGAACCAGCTTCAGGCAGAATACAACGCGGTGGCCCCGACGGTTCCGCTGTTCTCCGGCCCCGAATGGGGCGACTACACGGACGTTCACTTCACGGGATGGCCCACTCAGGACAACCCCTACGCAACGCTCTCTGACCGCTCCCCCACCACGGTCCTGGTCCTGACCACTCTGGAACCGCGCAAGTAGCCGGCGCCACTTCTCGGCCGGTGGCTGCCGTTGCCATATTCCGGTTCCCACCGGCCGAGAACCTTTTCATCTGTCCCGCCCGGGACCACTGTCGTCCCGGACCCCGCCTTTCCCGAACGGAGCAACCGTGCGCTTCATCCTGCGCCGCCTGGGTTTCTACCTGATCGCTTTCTGGGCCTCCATCACCCTGAACTTCCTGCTCCCGCGTTTCATGCCGGGAGACCCCGTCTCACGCATGTTCGCCCGTACCCAGGGCAAGATGCAGCCCGAACAGATCGAAGCCCTGCGCAAGATGCTCGGCGTGGATACGCGGCCGCTCTGGGAACAGTACGTCGACTACATGCACAACATCCTGACCGGCCAGATGGGTGTCTCCATCTCGCGTTTCCCCACCCCGGTCACCGAGGTCATCGCCAGCCAGATCGGCTGGACCCTTTTGCTGGGCGGAACCGCCCTGGTGTTCGCCGCCATCATCGGCAATCTCCTCGGCATCCTGGCCGCCTGGCGACGCGGCGGCGCGATCGACTCCGCCCTGCCGCCGCTCCTGATCTTCATTGGATCCTTCCCGTACTTCTGGCTGGCCATGGGAGCCCTGTACCTGTTCGGCGTAGTGCTGGGCTGGTTCCCGATCCGCCACGCTTTCACGGATGGACTGGAGCCCGCCTTCACCTGGGAGTTCATCGGCGACGTCGGCGCGCACCTTGTGCTCCCGGCGCTGACGATCGTCCTGGTGTCCATCGGGGGCTGGATGCTGGGCATGCGGAACACCATGATCGCCACGAACGCCGAGGACTACATCACCATGGCCGAGGCCAAGGGTCTCCGGCCGGGCCGCGTCATGCTCCGCTACGCGGCAAGGAACGCCATGCTCCCGTCGGTCACGAGCTTCGGCATGAGCCTGGGCTTCGTGGTGGGTGGTGCAATGCTCACCGAGGTGGTGTTCGCGTATCCCGGCGTCGGCTACCAACTCCTCAACGCCGTCCAAGGCCTCGACTACCCGCTTATGCAGGGCCTGTTCCTGACCATCACCGCCGCCGTGCTGCTGGCCAACTTCCTGGTGGACATCCTCTACGTCCGCCTCGACCCGCGTGTGCGCAGCAACTGAGGGACCCATCATGACAACCGCAATTCTTAAGCAGCCCACTGAGCCCACTGAGCCCACAGCTGCCCGCAAGCCCAACCGCAGTTTCGTCCACGGACTTATCACCAACAAGAAGGCCCTGGTGGGCATCATCGTGATGCTCGTGTTCATCGCGCTTGCGTTCCTGGCCCCCGTGCTGTTCCCCGGAGACCCGTCGCGGATCACCGCGATGGCCTCGCTGGAACCGTCTCCCGAGCACTGGCTCGGCACCACGGCCAAAGGTCAGGACGTGCTGGCCCTGACTGTCCATGGCTCCCGCAGTTCCCTGTTCGTCGGGTTGACTGTGGGCTTCGCATCCACCTTCATCGGCATTTTGGTGGGCCTGGCGTCGGCGTACTTCGGCAAGTTCATTGACGAAGCACTGTCCCTGGTGACCAACGTCTTCCTGCTCCTGCCCGGACTCCCGCTCCTTGTCATCCTGGCAGCTTTCCTGCCGCCGGGATTGGGAACCGTGATCCTGGTGCTCGTGGTCACCGGCTGGGCCGGGTCGGCACGTGTATTGCGCTCCCAGGCGTTGTCCATCCGCTCAAAGGACTTCGTGGCCGCGGCCGTGGTGTCCGGCGAACGGGCGGGCCGCATCATGTTCCGGGAAATCCTCCCGAACATGGCATCGATCGTCATGGGAACCCTGCTCGGCTGCGTGATTTACGGCATCGGCGCCCAGGCAGGCCTGGAATTCCTTGGCCTGGGCGACGTGAGCACCGTTTCCTGGGGCAACAACCTCTTCTGGGCCGGCAACGAGGGCGCCCTCCTGACCGGCAGCTGGTGGGTCTTCGTTCCCTCGGGTGTCTGCATCGCGCTGGTCGCGTTCGCACTGGCCCTCATCAACTATGCCGTGGACGAGGTCACTAATCCGCGGCTACGGAAGATCAAAAACCCAAAGAATACCGAAAGGAGCGCCGCCAAGTGACAGTCTCCCAAGTTTGCTTCGGCTCCCATGAGCCCGTCCTGGACGTCAAGAACCTCAGCGTCAAGTACATCGGCGACACCCGCTCCACCACCGCCGTCGACCGTGTTTCCTTCAGCATCGGCACCGGTGAAGTGTTCGGGCTGGCGGGCGAGTCCGGCTGTGGGAAGTCCACCATCGCCAACTCGATCATGCGCCTCCTCAAGGATCCTGCGAAGATCGCCGGCGGCAGCATCTCCTTCGGCGGCAAGGATGTCCTGGCCATGAGCCCGGAGGAACTGCGGGGCTTCCGCTGGCAGGACGTCGCTATGGTCTTCCAATCGGCCATGAACTCGCTCAACCCTGTGCTCACCATCGGCGAGCAGATCGTGGACATCTTCACCACACACGCCGGCTACTCCCGCAAGGAATCCCTCCGACGCGCGGGCCAGCTGCTGGAACTTGTCAGGATCGACCCCGCTCGACTCAAGTCCTACCCGCACCAGCTTTCGGGCGGCATGCGCCAGCGTGCGGTGATCGCGATGGCCGTAGCGCTCAAGCCGTCGCTGCTGATCCTCGACGAACCCACCACGGCCCTGGACGTGGTGGTCCAGCAGGAAATCATGGCCCAAATCAAGGAACTCCAACGCGAACTGGGATTCTCCGTCCTCTTCATCACCCACGACATGTCCCTCATGGTGGAGCTCTCGCACCGCATGGCCGTGATGTACGGAGGCCGGATCGTGGAGACCGCGAAAGCCCAGGACGTCTACGCCAACCCCCGCCACCCCTACACTCAGGCCCTCATGGGTGCGTTCCCGCCGCTCACCGGTCCGCGGGTTCCGCTGACCGGACTGCCCGACGGCGTGAAGTTCCGAAACATCCCGGACCTCAGCCAAGCAGCACCCGGCCATTTCGTGGCACCGGTCAGTACCGACGCTTCAGCGGCTGATGACACCGCCATCATGGAAGGAGCCGCACGATGAGCCACGCTGTGCTGTCATCCCGGCGCCCCTCCGCCGACACAGAAGGTACGGCCCTCGAGGTCCGCGGACTAGGAAAGTCTTTCCCTATAGGTGGTTTGTTCTCCCGGGAGTCCGTCCGGGCCCTGCACGGGGTAGACCTGACCATTGGCCGCGGAGAAATCGTGGCCCTCGTGGGAGAGTCCGGGTCGGGTAAGAGCACCCTGGCCCGGTGCGTTGCCCGGCTGGAACGACCGAGCTCCGGCGCGATCCTGATCGACGGCGTCGACGTCCTCAAGCGCGACCGCTTCCAGGCATCACGCGCCTTCCGCTCCCAACTGCAGATGGTCTTCCAGGATCCCTTCGGCTCGCTGAATCCTGCCCACAGAGTGGAGCATTTCCTCCGGAGGTCGCTAGCGATCCACCGGAAGGGCGGCAGCTCCGAGACCGAGACACAGCAGCGACTCGAGGAGCTTATGACCACCGTAGGCCTGCAGGCCGACATGCTGAACTCCTACCCGCACGAGCTCTCCGGCGGGCAGCGCCAGCGAGTCGCGATCGCCCGGGCCCTCGCCGTGGAACCACAAGTCATCCTCGCTGACGAACCCACCTCCATGCTGGATGTTTCGGTCCGGATCGGCGTGCTGAACCTGATGCGCAAACTCCGCGATGAGCAGGGAATCTCCATGCTCTACATCACACACGACCTCGCTTCGGCCCGATACCTCGCGGACCGGACGGCCGTCATGTTCGCCGGTGAGCTCGTTGAAGAGGGCGAGTCCTTGGACCTCCTGGCCAACCCGGCCCACCCGTACACGCAACTGCTGGTCTCAGCCGTCCCGGATCCGGCCAGGGCGGGCTCCTACGATCCCGTCCGCCGGGCCGAGCTTCGGCAGGCTGTGATGGCTTCGACCACCTGCGCTTTCGACGGCGACCCAAACCAGGCCTGCTCGGCCGAGGAACCCGTTCGCCACGGCGTGGGCGACCCTGAAAACCTCCACTGGGTGCGCTGCCACCTCTACCGCCCGCAGGCTGGAGCCGGCGGCCACGCCCTGGCAACTGAACCTACCGACAACAAGGCCTCCGCATGACAGAATCGACGCACCCGCTCGCCACCGTCCCCCAGGACGAACTGATTGCCCGCGCCGATGCAGACCCCCTTCGGCCGCGCTTCCATTTCGTATCCCCGGCCGGTTGGCTGAACGACCCCAACGGCGTGAGCCACTGGAACGGCACCTATCACCTCTTCTACCAGTACAACCCCGAAGGCGCTTTCCACCACCGCATCCAGTGGGGCCACGCCACCAGCACCGACCTCGTCCACTGGACGGACCAGCCGGTGGCACTGGAACCGTCCACAGGTCCGGACGCCGACGGCTGCTGGTCGGGGGTGTTGGTGAACGACGGCGGCACGCCCACCTTGGTGTACTCGGGCCGGCTGGGCGAGAAGGAGTTGCCCTGCGTTGCCGTGGGCTCCGCAGACCTGCTGAGCTGGAGCAAAATTCCTCAGAACCCGGTCATCGCAGCCCCGCCGGCCGGCGTGGAGATCACGGCGTATCGCGATCACTGCGTTTGGCGCGAGGGTTCCATCTGGCGGCAGTTGGTGGGATCGGGCATTCGTGGGCGCGGCGGCACTGCGTTCCTGTACGAGTCCGGCGACCTGCGCTCCTGGGAATACGTCGGGCCGCTGTTCATCGGCGACGCCTCCCAGGGCGATCCTGCCGATACCGACTGGACCGGGACCATGTGGGAATGCGTTGACCTGTTCCGGGCAGGCGGGGGCTCGTTAGGTACGGTTCGTACTCCTGCTGACGCGCCCGACGTGCTGGTCTTTTCCGCATGGGACGACGGCGACACCAGACACCCGCTGTACTGGACCGGTCGCTATTCGGAAAACTCCTTCGAGCCTGCCGGGCTGCATCGGCTCGACTACGGAGGACGGTTCTTCTACGCGCCGCAGTCCTTCCGGGATCAGTCCGGCCGACGCATCATGTTTGGCTGGCTTCAGGAGGGCCGCAGCAATGCCGCCATGGTGGAGGCCGGATGGTCGGGCGTCATGAGCTTGCCGCGCGTCACCACCCTGGCCGATGACGGGACCCTCCGTTTCGCACCCGTGCCCGAAATCGAGAAGCTGCGCCGGGACCACGTCGGCCTGCCGGAACAGGAATTGGTGCCCGGGGCACCTGTGCCAACCTGGGTGTCCGGCAACCAACTGGACCTCGAACTGGATGTTCAGCTCGAGCCTGGTGCTCTGCTGCGGCTGGGCTTGCTTGGATCGGCTGACAATGGTGCCTCCGACAGTTCCAGGGAGGAAACAGTGATCGAGCTATGCCGGACCACCGAAGGCGGCAGCCAAGGCACACTCCGCCTCGACCGTACTCAGAGCAGCCTCGATCCAACCGTTGATGTCGACGACAAGTCCGGACCGCTCCCGATGCCCGACGGCCGGGTGCACCTACGCGTTCTGGTGGACCGGTCCGCCGTCGAGATTTTCGCCAACGGCAAGCCGCTCACCGCCCGCGTTTACCCGACCCTGGCCGGTGAGCACGTGAGCATCGCCGCCGAGGGCACCGTGAGGCTGCTCTCCTTCGATGCTTGGACCATGGCCGAGATCTTTGGAGGAGCTCGGAACCTTTTCCCCTAACTCAGTCCGCCCTCTCCGGCCTTTGGAGTCATCTCGCAATCGCTCTGTTACCTAAGACATCCAGCTCATGGCCGGGGGATCCCGCCGCGAAGCGGACGTACGACCGATACAAGAGCAACTGCTAACCCCAGCATCCGTCCAGCCGCCGAACAGCGCCCCGCGCCGTTCGCCGGCTGGATGGCCGCCCCACCCTTCCTCAGGAAGACGAAATGAAACGAGACTTTGATTCATGACCGCGGTAGCCGCGCACACACGTGAAGCGTCCCGGCCGACAGTGCATTACGCCACCAAAAACACCTGGCTCATTGACCCCAACGGCCTCATCTACTACGCGGGTAGTTACCACCTCTACTACCAGAACAACCCGTTCGGGAATGTCCCGGGAAACATGTCCTGGGGGCACGCCACCTCCACGAACCTCTTCACGTGGACAGAACAACCCGTCGCCATTGCCTGCGACGAAAACGAGGACATCTACTCCGGCAGCGTCGTCTACGACCAGCACAACACCAGCGGACTGGGTGACGAAACTGCTGCACCCCTGGTCGCGATCTACACAAGTGCCTACAAAGAGAAATCACAGCACGCCGGCCGTCGTGATGTACCGCTCTGATGACCTCAAGAGCCGGGAATACCTCAGCAGTTTCGGGCCCGCCAACGCCACCGGCGGAGTCTGGGAATGCCCCGACCTGTTCCCGCTTCCACTTGACGGGAACGAGGACCTGATCCGATGGGTCCTGACCGTTAACCTCAATCCCGGCGGCCCAAACGGAGGATCTGCGGGACAGTACTTCGTTGGCGAATTCGACGGCGTGACGTTCAGGTCCGAAACCACGGTCACTGAAGGCGACCAGGATCCGGCGCGCTTGACCGAATATCACTGGCTCGACTGGGGCCGGGACTACTACGCTGCCGTTTCCTTCAGCAACCTTCCCGTGGCGAAGCCCCATGTCGCTTGTACGCGAGGTCTCGCTGGTCACTTCTGAAGGGGCACCGCACCTCAGCCAGCAGGCAGTGATTGACCCCGCAGCGCTTACCCGCACAGTTGCCCACACAGAGCTCGACGTCGATGGCATCCGTTCCGTGGCAGGCGGGGGGAGCCGTGCAACTCATCGAGGTAACGTTTGTGCCCGGTTCCGCAGATGAAGTTGGCCTCGTGATCCGCGGCAACGGCAACGAAGGTACAAGGATCGGCATCCGTCGGGGTGACGGCAGACTGCTCGGGGATCGAACGGTCTCGGGCAACACGGCGTTCCACAGCGCCTTTGCATCGATCGACACCGCGCCCCTGCGTGCCGTGGATGGGGCGTATAACCTTCGTATTTTCGTTGATCACTGCTCTGTGGAGATCTTCGCCCAAGACGGAGTAGTTACCCTCACCGAACTGATCTTCCCGGACCCCTCCAGCACCGGTGTGTCGCTGTACACCACCGGAGGAACCGCAAAGGTCGCTTCCCTCAGGCTCACCACCCTCGCCTGACCATGGCTACCCAACCGCCGGATGATTTCAGACCCACCCAATCAACGCGACGGGCGGACGACGGCGGCCCAGCTTGCCTGCCAGGGACTCGCATGAAATAGAGAGTCCCTGGCGCGCGATGGGTTTGAACGCCTTGCCGCTGCCCGGCAGTCGCTACCGCCGCCGTGGCGCACCGGGTTGTGGCACTCAGAGATCATCGACGAGACCACCGCAGGGATCGGCAGCCCCCCTGATGCTGCGGATTGTCGGCCGCTCCAAGCGGACAACCATAGGCACTTCCATAAAGCAGACGTAAGTGTGGACACTGTCCACACCCCCTTTGGCAGGACAAAAAGGGTCTGGCACAGCACCCCCTACGACCGGGAAGTAGCTCTCCAAGAAACGTCCGCGCCAAAGCAGGTTTCATCATGTCGTCCCCCGGACCCTGAACCATGAACTGGTGTTGGCCATCCACGACCAGACCGAACCGGAACGAGGAACCGCGCAACCCCACCCCAGAGCAGGCCGAGGGCCCACCAGCCAGGACCCTAAACGCCACCCACATACCTTCATAGGCCACCGCGGCGGCCAGGCCACGGCCGCGAACCAGCGTCAGAGGCACCTGACCACAAGCTTTGTACACACGTTAAAGCAAAAACCCCTCTGGCGGGGGGTTATGCCATGCCCGACGTGGGACTCGAACCGGCTTCCAAGCCCCGGAAACACTGGGAACTCCAGAAAACATGGCCAGTACGACCCAGTCCGGCCCCGGTACGGCCCAGTCCGACAGCAAGAGTGTGCACATTGTGCACACCCCCTTTTTGCCGCCGCGGACGACGCTCGAACCCCACTCCATGCGCAGGCCGGTCACCTTCGTTCAATCTCATGGACCATCCGCATAACCGGCCGACTTGACGGTCTGGAAACAACGTCATCAACGGATCACCTCCTTCGAGCATTCATCGACACGGCCCCGAAACACCCCATGACCGGCGCCGCGAAAGATTTCCCGACCAAGGAATCAGACGGACTATGAATCACGGGAGCCGCAATCTTTGCTCCGCAGCCCCGCCTCCATGGAAGGGATTTGCACCAAGACGCCCGCCGGGAGTGACCAGCACCCTTGATACGGAGGGTGCGGCAAGATGACATCGTCTGTATACTTGTAGCTGCGGACCCGCCCTGTGAACACAGGTCAACGGGTCTAGCTTCTTTAACGCTGATATCAGACCGCCCGCGGACCACCAAGAACGTCGCGTCCCATCAGCCGCGGATACCAAGGCCAAGAGAACTCCTTGCCTTCATGCTGCAAGAGATGCTGGTAACCGGCATGGGCCGTGATGTCGGCAAGTTGCACCCACTGGCTGCGATGGGAATGCTGGAAGACCGGGTCTTCGATCAAGGACCGAGTGGCCAAGGACAGACTCCGGTGCGCCGAGACATAGGAATCATCGCTGCCGTCCCCGTCCATGACCAAAATGCCCAGCTCCCCCGCCGCGGACAACCGTGCATCTATCAGCCGGACGAGCTCACCATAGACGCGGGCACGCTCCTTAGCGAAATGGCCCCGACGAAGAGTTGTCTGAGAATAGACAGTGCCAATACCGGCCCACGAGCAGCCCTCCAGGAACTGAACGAAATCGTCGATGACGAGAGAGCGGTTGACCTTCCTGCGGTTCCAGTCCGGATCCAAGGACGGATTACCCCGGCCATTTGCGAACTTCGTGGCATGCAGCTCATACAACGGCGGGATACGGTGCTCCGCAATCAACGACTTGCGCCAGTCAAGCACCTGACGCAAACCCGGCTTCCAATCCCCCACCCGGAACTCGATCCAGCTGAACGTAGCAAAGCCTGTCACTTCAGCCCCCGAGTCGTCCACGTAAAAAGGCGAAGGGGTGTCGAAGTCATGCAACGAGCTTACCGACCGCCGCCCACGGAAAAACCCGCGGCGCCCCGGCCGCACCTTCGGCTTCAAGAAACACGATCGGGCAGCACCTCCATCCGCCGAGTCGACTGACGAGCGCAAACAGTTGCCGCCATGGAGCGCCGCTGCCGTTACCGCACTTCCCCTCCTCGCACCAGCCATGGTTACAACGGCCGGATCCGGAACCAGAGGTCATCAGCGGCAGGCCTGAACGAATGCCGTAACGCTGCCAGCAAGGCCCCGGGAGGGCGCATGAGCCAAGCCACGTCAACGGCCCCTTCCGTTGGATCGGGCCTGTCCGGGGTGTCTCCTATGTGGCGTAAGCGGGTGGGACCTCATATCCCGCCGCCCGTGGGAGGAGCCTTGGGGCGGGGTGCGGCCCGTCCGATAGCCAGTCGTTGCTGATCTCGGCGGCCTTGGCGGCGTGCAGAACGAGCCGGGCAGCGAGGGCAGAACCGGTGATTCTTGCGTAAGCGAGGGCGGTTTCCCCGACAGTCTCGGTGTGCTCTAGAAGCGGCAACAGATGTGCGGACGTGACGTTGCTGAGCTCGCCAACGCGTTCGCCGTCCAGCCGCACTTCGACAAATGGACGCTCCGTACCGTTCTTGAGAGTGCGCGTCACCTTGTGGAGGCTGACCAGTAGGAGGCCGACCCCTTCAGGCGGCACGTGGTTGCAAAGGATGTCGAAATGCTTCTCTTCCTTCAGGACTTGAATCGCAGATCCCCACGGGACAAGAGTGCTGACGCCCGCCGGGGGTTCGTTGAGCGGGGCGATCAGCCCCGGCTCCGGCAGGGCGACTGTGACCCGGGCTTGGAGCCCGTCGCCGCCGTCGTACGCCCAGATCCGCGCCGTCGTAGCCGCAGCGAGCCCACTGGCAATAATTCTCCTGACAGGTTGCGCGTAGCGGATCGCGTCTTCGCGACTGAGATAGCCCAGGACCTGGTTCCGCCACCGGACGCTGATGGCATTCACGTCGTAGGGGTTATCCGGTTCGGCCACAAGTTCGACCTGGACGCCTTCAGCTTCGCTGTCGCTCCGTAGAGCGGTCGGCGCTTTACTGGCGCGGAGCGCGGCTTTGATCGCCGGACTGTACGCATGCTCGCCCACGACTTCGACGTTCGGCCATTCCGAACGGCCGAGCGACACGCGGTACAGCTGGCTTGAAGAAACGGGCCGGATGACTGGCGAAACTGGTGTCTGCCCTTCAACAGCGAGGTGGTGTGGCGCGGACTGATGCGCCGGCTCCGCAATAAGGGAACCGGGACCTACGATTCGTTGCCCGCCGATGACTGGCCTCGACACCCAGGTCGCGTCCTCCGAGGCCTGCCTGTCACGGCGCCGCTTCCGCAACAGGAACATCAGCCCAACGATCCCCGCGGCCAGCAGGAACCCTGCGGGCGAGGATACCGTCACAATCAGCACCAGCATCCCGAACAAAGTCCACTGCGCATACGTCCCGGCATTCTCCAGCCCCGGAACGCCGCGGCCGCCGGCGGTCAGTTTGGCCGGTCTCTGACCGACACGTTCCAGGACCCGTGCGGCCTGTCCCAAGGTCAGGTGCATCAGGCTCGGGCGCTTTCCCGTTGCCCGTGCAACGGCCGCGCGAACGAAATTACGCTGAAACTTCGACGCCGGGGCTGTCCCATCGGCTGCTAGGAGTTCCCTCCAGGCCTCATCGCTAATGATCTGACGCACGACTTGGCGACGAGTCGGTTGAGACGCCGGAGCGGCGGACCTCCGTGTCGACCTGTGGTTTGAGTTGGTAGTCACATACGAGACTCCCGTTCCAGGGATTCTGACCGCGCTCGTCGTACGGCCTGTGGTCGACTTCGTCACCCGGAACGGACCTGCTCCAACGCTCGCGCTCACCCCGCGCTTGGACGCCGTGATCCTCACAGGCCCGAAGCTCTTCGACTTGCGGTAACGGAACGCCACTGCGCACCCCCCAAAATAGGAAATCACGAGGAAGCAGTTGTCCTCGTACGGGAAATTCTAAACTCCAGGGAGTCATGAATGCGGGTCATTCGAACTGAATGAGACCCACGGGAGTTGGGCGACTTCGTTTTCGACGCCGGACTGCCCAGCTCGACCCGAGGTCGGGAACGCTACCTCGGGTCGACGCGCACGGTGGCCGGGAGTCCTCGTTGAGATGATCGGCGGTAGATACGGGCTTCCTGGGATGCAGCCGGCGCAGATCCGCCCAGCCCTTTGCGTCATCGGTGAGCTGTGCCAGCCGGAAACGGTCCCGTTGTACGCGCGGACGTACACGTCATCGTCGATGACAGCTGCTGCGGGGTCCACGCGGTCATGCTGCTTCGTCCTCCTTTGTCATTTGCCGCTGTATACCGGGAAAGCGGTGTGCTCACCGTAGTCCATGTATTGCAGCTCGCGTAGGGCGGCCATGTCGTCATCGGCGATCACGAAATCGACTTCGGCGTTGGAACGCATGTGCTCGGGGTTGACGGTCTTCGGCAGCGACACCGTGCCCAGCTGCAGCGTGTACCGGATGCACAGCTGTGGCACCGTTACCCCGTACTTCCCGGCCATCGCCCGGACCTCGGCGTTCTTCAGGATCTCCCCGTGCGCGATCGGCGAGTACGCCTGGACGATGATCCCCTTGCTCTCACAGTAGGCCAGCAACGCTGCCGGGGTGTTGCCCGCGTGGACGAGCAGTTGGTTCACGTGCGGGACAACCGTCGCGGTGGGCAGGATGTTCTCCAGGTCGGATTTAAGGAAGTTTGACACCCCGATGGAACGGACCTTGCCGGCTTGGTAGGCGTCCTCCAGGGCCCTCCACGCCTGACGGTTACCTTCGGCGTAGTCACCGCCACGGAAGTCGTTCCAGGGTTGCGGGCTGTGGATGAGCATCAGGTCGATGTACCCGAGCCCGAGTTTCTCCATGGACCCGTCGATCGCGGTGGCCGCGCCGTCGTAGTCCTTGATCTCGGCAGCCAGCTTGGTTGAGACGAACAGCTCGTCCCGGGGGACGCCGGAGGTACGCACGCCCTCACCGACGCCGCGCTCGTTGCCATAGGCCTGGGCGGTGTCGATGTTCCGGTAACCGATCTCCACCGCGGCACGGACCGCGGCAGCTGCCTTGTCGTCGTCGATGAACCAGGTGCCCAGGCCGAGCTTGGGAATCTCGACCCCGTTGGCCAGGTTGTAGCTCTCGTTCAGGATGCTCATGCCTTCTCTCCGTTCTTCTGCAGTTCTCCGTACACCTCGTCGGTGACGGGCTCGAGCCATTCGTTGCTGACGTTCTCGCCCGGGGTGATGAAGGCCAGGTGGGAGAACCACGAGTCGACCTTCGCGCCGTGCCAGTGTTTCGTCCCGGCCGGGACGTGGATCACCGTTCCCGGCTCCAGGCTGACGGGGTCCTGGCCCTCGGCCTGGTACCAGCCGCTGCCCGCCGTGCAGAGCAGGATCTGGTCACCGCCGCCATCGGTGCCGTGGTGGATGTGCCAGTTGTTGCGGCATCCCGGCTCGAAGGAGACGTTGTTGACGGGAACCTTCCCGCCAGCGAGCGGGGCCAGGTAGCTCTGGCCGATGAAGTACTGCGCGAAGGCGTCGTTCTTCGCCCCGAGCGGGAAGATCTGCTTGAAGTTGTTGTCGGTCATTCTTCTTTTCCTTTTGTCGTGATCAGTGGTTGACGTACGCCATGTGCTCGGGGTTGTAGCGGTCGCCGCGTATTCCGATGCGCTGGGCGAGGCTGTCGAGGTCGGACCGCTCGTCCGCGGAGAGGGCGAGCTGGGTGGCCGCCGCGTTCTCCCGGATGCGCTCGGTACGTCGAGTGCCGGGAATCGGTACGATCCACGGCTGCTGCGCCAGCAACCAGGCCAAGGCGATCTGGCCCGGCGTCGAGCCCTTTGCCTCGGCCAGGCTCTTGACGTGGTCAACGAGTTTCTCGTTCACGGCGAGATTCTCCGCCTGGAACCGCGGAACACGCCGACGGATGTCGCCCTCGGTGAAGGCGGTGGATGCGTCGACGGTGCCGGTAAGGAAGCCCTTGCCGAGCGGGCTGAACGGTACGAATCCGATGCCGAGCTCCGCCAGGGTCGGCAGCACCTCTGCCTCGGGATCCCGTGTCCAGAGCGAGTACTCGCTCTGGACCGCGGTGACCGGTTGGACGGAATGAGCGCGGCGGATGGTGGCGGCGGAGGACTCGGAGAGGCCGAAGTGCTTCACCTTGCCTTCGGCGATCAGCTCACCGACAGCACCGGCGACATCCTCAATCGGAACCTCGGGATCGACGCGGTGCTGATAGAACAAGTCGATCACGTCCGTACGCAACCGTTTCAGCGACGCCTCGGCGACGCGCCGGATCTGCTCGGGCCGGCTGTCCAAGCCGACCATCCGGCCGTCCCGGATGTCCCAGCCGAACTTGGTGGCCATCACCACCCGGTCGCGGATCGGTTCAAGCGCCTCACCGACGAGCTCCTCGTTGACGTACGGCCCGTAGACCTCTGCCGTGTCGAAAAATGTCACGCCCTGGTCGACGGCCGAGCGCAGCACAGAAATCATCTCGTCGCGATCGCCGGGGTTGGGTCCGTAGCTCTGGGACATACCCATTGCGCCGAGCCCGATCGCGGAGACCTCGAGGCCCTGGCCAAGTGTTCTGATGTGCATGATCAGTCCTTCGTAGTAGTCGTAATGTCATCGAGGACGTGGCGCGACAGCGACGCGGTCACAGTGGCGGCGAGGCTCGCCAACAGCTGGAGCCGCTGCTCGCTCGGCGAACCGGACTCAGCGGTGTAAATGAGGAACGAAAGCCCCGGTTCGGCAGTCAGCTCCAAACCCTCATACGTCAGGGTGAGGTCGCCGACCTCGTGATGGTGAAAATCCTTCGTACCCGAGCCATGGCGGCGGACGTTGTGCGCCCCCCACCGCGCACGGAACGCATCGCTGCAGGTGGAGAGTTCACCGACAAGGTCATGCAACTGCTTGTCACGAGGATCATGACCCGCTTCGGTGCGCAAGATCGCCACGGTGACGACTGCGGCCCCCTCCCAGTCCGGGTAGAAGGACTTGGCGCGCTCGTCAAGGAAGCAATACCGGGCGAGGTTCCCCTGCCCGGGCCCGTCGAAGACTTCATCGTAGAACGCGCGGCCCAGGGCATTGGTCGCCAGGATGTCCATCCGCCCGTTGCGTACGAATGCCGGGCCGTTCACGATGACGTCCAGCGCACGGGTCAGGCTATCCCGGGCCACCCACGTCTTCGGCTTGCGCCGGCGCAAGGGCTGCGCGCCCCTGTTTGCCGCTCGCGCGAGATCAAAAAGGTGCTCGCGCTCGGCATCGTCCAGCTGCAGAGCTCGCGCAACCGACTCCAGCACAGAGTCTGACACTCCTAGGAGGTTCCCCCGCTCGATCTTGGCGTAATACTCCGGGCTCACGTCCGCGAGCATCGCGACCTCGCCCCGCCTCAAGCCCGCCACGCGACGGTGCCCCGAGACCGCCAGTCCGGCCTGCTCGGGGCTGAGATTCGCCCGACGGGACATGAGGAACTCCCGTGCTTCGTCTCTGGTATCCATGCAGACAACGTTATTTCGGCGTCCGCTTCGGAGGGAGTCCCCACTGGTACACCCTTCACTGGAGACTCCCTCCCCTGCCGCCTTTGCGATGGACTGGACTCGTCCAATCAACGACGAAGGAGTAAGACCATGAGCACCAAAGAGCAGAACACCGGCTGGAGCGGTGGGAAGAACGCCTTCGGCGACTTCGCGCCCGGAATGGTCCACTACACCGACAAAGTCCTCTTCGACGAGGTCTGGGAACGCACGGACCTGAACAAGCGCGACCGCAGCCTGATCACCGTCGCGGCGCTGACCGCCCTGGGCAAGATGGACCACCTGAAATTCCACCTCGGCTTCGCCCGCCAGAACGGAGTCACCGCGGACGAGCTGAAGGAGGCCCTCCTGCACCTGGCGTTCTACTCCGGTTGGCCCAGCGGCATGGGCGCGATGAGCGTTTTGGAGGGCATCATCGAGGAAGAGAACTGAGCATTTACAGCTGTTTGGTACGACCAAGCTGACCCGTTGGGTGGCGGTCTGGATCGAGACACTTGACGGCGTGATCTGGGCACCAGGGGATTCGCGGCTGATCCGCGAACACCACCTGACCATGCCGCCACCCTACGCGCTGTTGTTCGACTTCTCGGACAGCGAGTGCCACTTCACCTTTGACGGCGCGGTCGAGATGGCCAATGGTTACCCCGACGCAAATCTGCTCCTGCACCATTGGGGCAGTGTCGACTCCCCCGATTTCCCCCCGTTCAACGCGGACCCAGACACACTCCGGGACGCAGTGGTCAAGCCCAAGCGTATCCGTATGCTCGCACCGGGCGAGCCCTTCCGGCTGGGCGGCGCGTCCGCGTAGGCGCGACTCGACCAGCGGTTGACGAAACGAGGTGGGCGGCCGTGACGGTCGCCGCTGCCCTTTCTGGGCTCGTGAGCGGATTCGGGACCCAAGCTTCATGCCAACGATCGCCGGCCTGGTTGAAGCCCAGCAAAACCGGCAACCACTGCCCAGCCCATGGAGCGGTAGTTCGCGCAAGGCGAAGTCTCAGAGCCGGCAGCCGGACCACAGTCTTTACAACATCTGTACAACGTTGCAATGTAGAGTTCATGAAGCCGCTGGTTACTCAACAGTGGGAAGAAGGAGCCGAAGGGCAAGGCTTGCCCGGATGTCTGCATGGGCCGACCATGTGCTTCAAGCCTAGGAGGTTGTAGTGGCCACGATGCGCGATGTCGCGGCCTTGGCGGGGGTTTCCGTCAAGACCGTTTCCAACGTTGTCAACGGTTTCGAGTTCGTGAAAGCGCACACCCGCGAGCGGGTGAACGCCGCCATTGCCGAGCTCGGCTTCCAGCCGAACCTTGTGGCCCGGAACCTTCGGACCGGAAGGACGGGTGTGATCGGCCTCGCCGTGCCCGAGCTGAAGTTCAGCTACTTCGCCGAGCTCGCAGACGCCGTCCTCAGGGCAGCCCGACAACGCGACTACGTGGTCCTCATCGAGCAGACAGGCGGGGAGCGGTCGGCTGAGATTGAGCTGCTTCACGGCTCCCGGACCTCCATGATGGACGGGCTGCTGTTCTCTCCTCTGGGACTGGACGACGATGACGCACTGCAGCTCAAGGTGGAGTATCCGCTCGTCCTGCTCGGGGAGCGGATCTTCAACGGCCCGACCGACCACGTGACCATGCAGAACGTCGAAGGCGCGGCGATGGCCGTGCGGCATCTCCTGGCCTCCGGGCGGAAGCGGATCGCGGTTCTTGGCGCCCACGAGGGCGAAAGAGTCGGCTCAGGACCCCTACGCCTGGACGGATACCGGGCGGCACTGGAGCAGGCAGGCATCACCTTCGACCCAAGCCTGGTCGTCCACCGGCAAGGCTGGCACCGGACCGACGGCGCCGAGGCCATGCAGGAGCTCATCCGGCGCGAGGTGCCGTTCGATGCCGTCTTCGCTTTCAACGACGAACTGGCCCTGGGCGCCCTCCGCACGCTGTTCCACTCGGGAATCAACGTCCCGCAGGACGTGGCGGTCGTCGGCTTCGACAACGTCACCGAGGCGCAGTTCGCCATGCCCAGCCTCACAACCATCGACCCCAACAGGGCCACGATCGCTGAGACGGCCGTCGACGCGCTCCTTGAGAGGATCGCCGGGCGCGGCAAGGAGGACGGTCCCGGACCGCGCACCTTCGAGGTCCCGGCGACGCTCGTCGCACGTGAGTCCGCGCCAGTCGGGATCCGCAGCACAGTCGCCTGATTTTGACCGTTGACGGGGTGTGACGCAGGCCTCTATACTCGCTATTACAACGTTGCATTTACATCGTTGTAAAGATTCAGCCGATCGGTGTCCTGCCCGATCGACCCCAGAGAGGCATTCAATGAAGAAACTGCTTGCGACGCTCGCGGTGTCCGCCGTGGGCACGGCCCTGGCTTTGACGGGCTGCTCCAACTCCACCAACTCCACTGCTGCAGCCGACGCGTCCGGCCCCGTGACGCTCACTTTCTGGCACGGCTACACCGAGGCGGACGGCAAGGTCCTGGACCAGATCGTCGACGACTTCAACAAGTCCCAGAACAAGATCACGATCAAGACCACGACGAAACCGTGGGCGGTGATCGGCGACACCCTGCTCACATCCCTCTCTGCGAAGAACGGGCCAGACATCGTGGCGCTTCCCGCCGAGAACCTCCCGGTCTATGCGTCCAAAGGAGCACTGCAGAAGCTTGATGACTTCTACTCGTCCTCGACGCAGAGCGCGTCGCTGAACCCGCGGGCGGTCGAGATGGAGAAGATCGGCGGCACCTACTACGGCGTGCCCACCGGTTTCGTGCCACTGTCCGTCATCTACAACAAGGCCCTGTTCCAGAAGGCCGGAATCTCGACATTCCCGACCACGTGGGACGAGTGGGTCGCTGACGCCAAGAAGCTGACCGTCGGCTCGGATGCCGGCACCCCCGTACAGTACGGGCTCGCGCTTCCGGACCATGCGACCGTGGGCAACGGGGTCTGGGCCAGTCTCTTCTACGGCAACGGCGGCGCGATCGTCGATGGGGACAACTCCGTGCTCGACTCCCAGGCCAACCAAGAGACCCTCGCCTACTGGTCCAAGGCCGTGCATGACTCCAAGATCTCCCCGACAGGCCTGGACGGGATCGCCTCGGACAAGCTCTTCTCCTCCGGCAAGGCCGCGATGGAGATCGGCGGGCCCTGGATGGCAAGCGTGGCGAAAGACAACAACATCGACTACGGCATCGCGGCGATCCCGGCAGGGCCGAAGGGCCAGGCGGCATCAGCCATCGGGATCTCGGCTGCTGTGACCTCCCAGGCGGATGCGGCGAAGAAGGCCGCGGCCGGGAAGTTCTTCGACTACCTCTTCACGAAGGACAATGCAGCCAAGTGGTCACTCGGCTCCGGCTGGCCTCCCCTGCGGACTGACATCCCCGCATCGGCGGTGTCCTCGAACGCCGTCGTGTCCGCCCTCTCAGGCATCGTCAGCACCGCTCGTCCCCTCCTCCCCGGCGTCGCCGACAGCAGCGATGTGCTGACCGCGGTGGACGAAGCGACTCAGAAGTCCCTCAGCGGCGGGGATCCTGCCGCGCTGCTGAAGAGCGCCTCCCAATCTGTCCAGCAGGCCCTCGGCAAGTGATCCTGAGGTGGCCGCCGCCCCGCGCGACGGCGGCCACCTCTCACAGAAAGAACCCCCAATGACCTCTCCCACCCGAGTGCGCACGCCCTACCGGGCTCCGGCTCCCCTCGGCGGACGCCCCTCGAACCGGCGGGCCCTGCCTGCCAGGGCGTTGCTGTTCATGCTCCCGGCCCTGGTCGTCCTCCTCGCCTTCGTATTCTGGCCCATGGCCTCCGCACTGCGGCTCTCGTTCACCAACGCCTCCGGGTTCGGGATCGAGGAATGGGTCGGCTTCGACAACTACGCAAAGATCTTCACCGACCACCGCATCCTGGCCACGCTCGGCAACACCGCGCTGTACACGTCGATGTTCACCCCGACCGCCCTGATCGTGGCGCTGGCCCTCGCGCTCCTGCTGAACAACCGGCTCCTGGTCGCGCGCGGGTTCTTCCGCACGGCCCTCTTCCTGCCCTTCATCATCTCCCTGGCCGTGGCTGCCTTCGCCTGGACGTACCTGCTCGACCCCCAGGTCGGCCTCCTGACCTACTGGCTGCGAACGGTCGGCGTCCAGATCGGCAACGTCCTGCAGGACCCCATACTCGCCATGCCAACGGTCGTGGCCGTGGCCATCTGGAAGAACTTCGGCTTCTACATGGTGGTCTTCATCGCCGGGCTCCAGGAGATCCCGGAGTCCCTGTACGAGGCGGCGAAGATCGACGGCGCGGGCCCCTGGCGGCGGTTCACCAATGTCACGCTCCCCCAGCTGGGCAACACGCTCGCGTTCGTCGTGGTCTTCGCGATGATCGCTGCACTGCAGGCCTTCGACCAGATCTACGTGATGACCGGCGGCGGCCCCTACCGGAGCACGCAATCAGTCGTGATGGAGCTCTACCAGGACGGCTTCAAGAAACTCGACCTCGGCTTGGCCTCCGCACTGTCCTACGTGCTGCTCGCTGCCACCCTGCTCCTGAGCCTCATCCAGTTCCGCTTCTTCGGACGCCGCGAGAAGGACACCCTCTGATGACCGTCACCATGACCACGGACCCGGCCGGACGCCGCCGCCCCGGCCGCACCGCGCGCCGGTGGCTGCTCGCCGCGGCCGTGCTGGCGCTGACAGCGATGGTGCTGCTGCCCGTTGCCATCATCGTCTTCACCGCATTCAAGCCCACAGCAGAGATCAACGCCTTCCCGCCGACCCTCGTGCCTGCAAGCTGGACGCTGGAGAACTTCACCCGCATCTTCACCGACCTGCCGTTCGCACGACTGTTCCTCAACAGCTTCCTGTTCGCCGGCGGAGTGACCCTGTTCGCCCTGACCTTCGACTCTCTTGCCGCGTACGCCCTGGCCCGGCTCGACTTCCGCGGCAACCGGCTCTTGCTGATCGCCATCGTGGCCAGTCTCATGATCCCGTTCCAGGCCACCCTCATCCCGGTCTACCAGCTCGTGGCACAGCTGGGCTGGGTGAACACCTTCGCCGGACTGATCATCCCGCGCGCCGCGGACGCCTTCGGCATCTTTTTCCTGCGCCAGTTCTTCGTCTCGTTGCCCCGGGATCTGGACAACGCGGCACGCATCGACGGCGCGGGCGAGTTCCGCGTCTTCCGCAGCATCATCCTGCCCAACGCGGTGCCGGCGCTGCTGACCCTGGCAATATTCACCTTCGTCAACAACTGGAACGACCTTCTCTGGCCCCTGGTGTTCACCACGACCCCGGACATGGGCACCATCACCTCCGGCCTGACTCTGCTGACAGGTCCGAGCGGTATCATCCCGTACGGCACCATGATGGCCGGTTGCCTCATCGCCGTCCTGCCGCTGGCGGTCATGTTCCTGATCATGCAGCGCCGCTTCATCGAATCGGTCGCGACGACGGGGCTCAAATGACGGCCGCGCCGCGCTGGTTCGAAGACGGACGCCTCCACTTCGCCTTGGGAATCGAAGACACCTTCGTACCGCAGTCACGGGACGGAGAGCGGGCGATCGACGAGTATGAACTGACCGAGCACTACGAGCAGTACGCCGACGACTTCGCCCTCGCCGCCGGATCCGGCGCAGAGCTCCTGCGCTGGGGCGTGCCCTGGTACCGCATCGCCCCGGAGCGGGGGCGGTGGGACTGGTCCTGGACCGACCGCGCCGTCAACGCTCTCCTTGACGCGGGCCTGACGCCCATTATCGATCTGCTCCACTACGGCACGCCCCTGTGGCTTGAGGGCGAATTCGCCAACCGGGACTACCCCCACCACGCCGCCGAGTTCGCCGAGCGCTTCGCCGCCCGGTACGGGGACCGCGTCACCGACTACACACCGGTCAACGAACCTGTGATCCATGCCCTCTTCTCCGGCGAGTACGGCTACTGGCCGCCCTACCTCCACGGCCCGGCGGGCTTCGCGACAATAGCAGCCAACCTCGCCCGCGGGTTCGTGCGCACGCAGCAGGCCATCGCGGCCTCCATCGGAGCACGGGCAGCCTTCGTCCACGTGGACGCGGCCATGGGCTTCGTCGGCGACGAGACCGCCCCCGAGCACCTGGAAGAGGCATCACGGCTCCGCCACCAAGTGCACCTGGTCGAGGACCTGGTCACCGGCAGGGTGGATGACCGGCACCCGCTCCGGCGGCACCTGACGGCCGCCGTCGACGACGACGAGCTCTCCTGGTTCCACGAGAACGCAGTCCAGCCGGACGTGATGGGGGTCAACTACTACCCGCGCCATTCCACCGAACTGTTCGAACCCGGGGTCCGCCATGCCGGCGGGTTCACCGACCCCCGCCCCGCCGTCGACCGCGGCACCGAAGGCCTCCGGGACGCGGTCGACCTCTACGCCGGCCGCTACGGGGCACCGGTGATGATCACCGAAACGTGCGTCACCGGATCCGTGACCGAGCGGATCCGCTGGCTGGACGAGTCGGTGGCTCTCGCCGAGCGGATCCGCGCCGAGGGAACCCGGCTGGTCGGCTACACCTGGTGGCCCCTCTTTGACATGTACGAGTGGACCTGGCGGCACAGCGGCAGGCCTCGCGCAGACCACCTCCTCACCATGGGCCTGTACGACCTGGCCGAGAGCCCCGAAGGTCTCCTGCGTCTGCCGAACCCGGTCGCCGCCCGCTACCGACACCACGCCTCCCTGCACCGAACAACGAACCACTGACGGAAGACCCATGCACACAGCACACCTCACCATCCGGCCACAGGCCGTCATCGGCACCATCAACCCGCGGATTTACGGCTCCTTCATCGAACACCTCGGACGGGCCGTGTACGACGGCATCTACGAGCCGGGCCACCCGCTTGCCGACGCAGCAGGCTTCCGCACCGATGTCATCGAGCTCGTCAAAGAGCTCGGCGTCTCCGCCATCCGCTACCCCGGAGGGAACTTCGTCTCCGGGTTCAAATGGGAGGACAGCGTCGGAGCAGTTGAGGAGCGCCCGTCCCGGCTCGACCTGGCATGGCACTCCACCGAAACCAACCAGATCGGCCTGCACGAGTTCCAGGACTGGCTGGACCGCGTCGGCAGCGAACTGATGCTCGCGGTCAACCTCGGAACCCGCGGGACCGCCGAAGCACTCGAACTCCTCGAGTACACCAACCTCCACGCCGGCACCGCCCTGGCCGAGCAGCGCATCGCCAACGGCCGCACCAAGCCCCTCGACGTGCGCATCTGGTGCCTCGGCAACGAGATGGACGGACCCTGGCAACTCGGGCACCGCCCGGCCGAAGACTACGGAAAGCTCGCAGCCCAGACCGCCCGGGCCATGAAGCAGTTCGACCCGGAGCTCGAGCTCGTCGTCTGCGGCTCCTCAAGCTCGACCATGCCGACCTTCGCCGAGTGGGAGCGCGTGGTGCTCTCCCACTCCTACGACGCGGTCGACTACATCTCCTGCCACGCCTATTACGAGAACACCGGCGACCTCGGCTCGTTCCTCGCCTCCGGCGTCGACATGGACCGGTTCATCCGCAGCGTCCTCGCCACGGCAGACCAGGTCAAGGCCGTCCGCGGCAGCAGCAAGACGATCGACATCTCCTTCGACGAGTGGAACATCTGGTACAACACACGGTTCGAGAACATCGACAAGATCCAGGGCGTGCGCAACTGGCCCAAGGCCCCACGTCTCCTCGAGGACGTCTACACGGTCGCTGACGCAGTCGTGTTCGGCAGCCTCCTGATCACCCTGCTCAAGCACGCCGACCGCGTCACCAGCGCCTCCCTCGCGCAGCTGGTGAACGTGATCGCCCCGATCATGACCGAACCCGGCGGGCCCTCCTGGCGGCAGACCACCTTCTTCCCCTTCGCAGCGACCTCGGCCCACGCCCGCGGCACCGCGCTCGACGTCACTACGGTCACCGACACATACGAAACAGGCCGCTTCGGCGACGTCCCGATCCTGGACGCCGTCGCCGCCCACGACGAGGCCACCGGACACTACGCCGTCTACGCGGTGAACCGCTCCATGGACGGCCCGACAGAAATAGTGGTGGACCTCTCGGCGCTGCCCGAGGGAGCGGAGGGACTCACCCCATCCGCACGGGTGCTCAACGACCCCGACCTCGACGCGGCCAACACCCTCCAAGACCCGGAGCGGGTCACCCTCCGGAACCTCCCCGTCGTCCGCCACGGCGCCACCCTGCGCATCACCCTCCCCGCGGTCTCCTGGGCGGAGATCCTGCTGGAACGCTGACGCAGTCAACCAGCCGATGTCGCGACGGCCCGCGGCCACCGCCCGCGGGCAACCACCCACAGAGGAGATAAATATGGATCCATCCGTCACCACCGCTTCGCGCCCGCCGTCAAAACCCACACGCCTTCGGTTCCGCGCCACAGTCGCGATAGCCGCCACCACGCTCGGCCTGATCGCCTCCCCCATGACGGCGCTCCCCGCGCACGCCGTCACCACAGGCAACGGCTCCCTCGTCTACTCGCCCGCCGCCGGGACCTCCTTCAACCCGGAAGGAGGCAGACCGGCCGGCACCACCTATGCCAAAAACGTCGTCCTGAAGCACAGCGGCAGCGCCAACGGCACCCAGCTCGTGACCTTCGACCAGCTCGTCCTGAACAACAGCAACCAGCAGGTCTACCCCATCTACCGCAGCACCGATAACGGGACCTCCTGGTCGCACATCACAGACGTGGTGCCCAACAACAACTTCCCCCTGCTCAACCGCACCGCGCAGCCGTTCCTGTTCGAAGTCCCCCAGCAGACCGGGAACCTCCCCGCAGGCACACTCCTTCTCGCCGGCATGATCATGCCCCAGGACCGCTCCAGCACACAGCTGGTCGTGTACAAGAGCTCCGACCAAGGAAGCACCTGGTCCTACCTGAGCACCATCGACACCGGCGGCCCCGCGGTCTACGACCCCAGCCCCACCTCGACCACCACGGCCGTCTGGGAGCCTTCGCTCGCCGTCGACGGACAGGGCGGCCTGGTCGCCTACTTCTCCGACGAACGGCAGAAGGCCAGCGGGGTGCTTCAGGCCGTCGCCTACCACCGCTCTACCGACGGCGGGGCGACATGGGGCCCCGAAGCCAATGTCTCCGCACCCCCGAACCAGTCGGACCGCCCCGGGATGATCACAGTCACCAAACTCCCGGACGGCCGCTACCTCGCCACCTTCGAAGTGGTGAACCGGCCCTCCCAGACCCAGAACACCGCCCCCGTCTACTACAAAACCTCCTCCGACGGCCTCAACTGGTCCCCGACGACGAGCATCGGAACCCAGATCGCCCTGGCCAACGGCCGCGGCGTCGGCTCCTCCCCCAACGTCAAATGGGTCCCGACGGGAGGCCCGAAAGGCATGGTAGTGGTCGCCGCCAAGTGGGCCCTGAACGCGACGGGCGCAACGGACGGCGGACAGGACTTCTACGTCAACTACAACCTCGGCGACGGGCCGTGGGAACGCCTTCCCATGGCAGTGACCTACGACAGCACCGACAGCGAGGGAGGCACCTTCAGCGGCTTCGCCCAGAGCATCGACTACTCGGTGGACGGACGCACTCTCTACCAGGCGACCAACGTCGAGAACCTGACGACAACGTACAACGACATCAGGGTCGGCTCCATCCCCCTGGACGCTCAGCAGTACGAGGCAGAGAAGGCTGCACGGACATCGGACACCACGATCGTTAACCACCCCGCCGCCTCCAACGGCGGCAAGGTCGGTAACATCAACAACCCGACCAGTGCCGTCACCTTCACGGCCCGGGTACCCAACGCGGGCGACTACACGCTCAACGTCAGGTACGACAACGGCACCGGCGCGACGTCGACCCACAACGTCAGCGTCAACGGTGGCAGCCCGTCGGTGATCACCTACGCCCCGACCGTCAACTGGGGCCGCTACCAATGGGCGCAGCTGCCCGTCAGCCTTAACGCGGGCGTAAATACGGTCGCCTTCAACAAGGGGACATCCTACGCGGAGCTGGATGTGCTCCACGTCTACCAACCGAGCACGGCCCTGGACACCCAGTTCCGGGTCGTGAATCAGAACAGCAGCAAATATCTTGAGATAACTGGAGCCTTGACCACGGACGGGGAAACGGCAGGACAATGGGGCGACACCGGAAACGCCTGCCAGATCTGGAACCTCCACGCCGTCCCCCAAGGCATCCAGCTGTTCAACGACAACAGCGGAAAGCTCCTGGAGATCCCCAACGCCCAGACGGCAGATGGAATCCATGCCGACCAGTGGGGACCAACCGGGAACCTCACACAGGTATGGTCTCCGACGACCTCCAACGGTACCTGGACCTTCACCAACGCCAACAGCGGCAAATTCCTGGAAATAGCCTCGGCATCCACGGCCGACGGCGCCGCCGCGCAGCAATGGGGACCGACCGGAAACCCCACCCAGCAATGGCGGCTGGTCCGGGAGGGCATCCAATGAGCTAAGGGGGATGGCGGCCCAACGCCGCCATCCCCTGCTTCACCCAAGCCACCACGCCGGCCCAAGGCTCCGTCGCGTCAACGTGGAACGGACACAGTTCAGGAGACACGGCTCGCCCCCAAAGGGCATCTTCGGCACGGACGGTCAGTGAAATCCCACGCCGCTCGCCAAATGGAATGTATTCACCCAAGGAACGCCGTGGCACGAACTCACGACCACGGTCCGCCGGGTCCAGATCCGATCCGGGGGCCGGCACCCCTTGGTTCTGGAAGCCGAGGACACCGAGGGGAACGCCCGGATCGTCGCTATGGCCTTCAAGGGCAGCGACCCCGTCGGCCACCACAGCCCGGCGACACCTTCAACTTCGCTCTCCTGGTCGGCGAGACAACACACACCGCCGTCTCCTCAGAGAAGAGCACCAGCTTGACCCGGACGGCATCATGCCTGCAGGCGGCCCCAAGACCATCTTCGAGGAGGAAATGACCATCGGCGTTGACACCTCCAAGGTCAACATCGCCGACACCTTCACCCAGAAGTACGCCCAGGCCGACACCCTCTTGGTCCGCCCTTCCGTCTCCTGCTGAACCATCCACGAAATAGGCCACCCCTACACAGCGGACGGCTGACTTAGTCGAGAAACACACTTTCGAGGTCCTCAATCACATGCAGCAAGGACGTCTCCGGGCTCATTCCCTCACCGTCACGGCGGGAAGAGCAGCCACCAACGCTACTAAATGAGATGGGTCGCTGCTGTGCCCCAAAGATGTCACAGATAGGCCGGAACCCGCGTAATTCCGGGGATTTTGGTACCCACCTCCTATAACAACTTTGGTGGCAACAGCCCACAATCATGAAAGTCCCAAACGGATTCACCGGACCGGCAACTGCTATGAAAACCCTCACACCCGATGAGGGGGTGAACTACTTCGTCAACCCGGACGGGACTCTCGTAGGGGTCCAATACGGGGGCGGTACGTTTCAGGAAAACGGTGCGGGCGTCGGAGGCTACGTTGTCCAGGACTGGATCAGCTCCACTGAGTATGTAGCGGTCGATTTCAGCCAAAGCGGGATCTACCGGGTCAAGGCGAAGCCTCGCAGCAAGTCCGACCTAATGGACTCGCCCACGGAGGGCATAGCCCTGCTCCCGCGGACGGACCGGACCCCCTCCTACACGGTCGTGAGCCCTGACGGTGCCAAGGTTGCATTCCTCGCGACGGCCCCCGACTCAAGCAACGTCGAGGTGTACACCGTCGAGTCCGCCGGAGGCGGAACACCGAAGAAGGTTCCAGCCAGCGCGGTACCTGACAAAGCCAAACTCATCGGCTGGAAATGACGGACAGCTTCTAGCGGAGCTGCTGTGCCCTTTGGTTATGCCAGTCTCCTGCGGAGCAGCTTACGTTTCCTGGGTTCTTTCTCCTCGACGAGCCGCCAGGCTACCATGTCCAGGGCCCGCAAAGGCGTTACTTCCGGACCGCCGGCCGGTGCGAGTGCGGCGATGTCCGTCCAGCGCCGCAGACCGTCTTTGAGGTCTTTCTGGATGTGGGGCAGCCAAGCGGTCATGTAATCCGTGTTTGACCGGGCCTTTACGCTGTCCATCCTCTTTTTCCCGAGCCTGCCGTAGCAGCGCCAGATGTTGTCATCGTAGAGCGGCAGCAGGCCCGGCCGTTTCAGATGCAAGATCTTGGCAAGCTTCACCAGGCGCAGCTGCGGGGTCTTCCGGCCGTCCAGGACACCGTAGAGCTCCGCGATGGCCGACAGGGTCTCCGGACCGGCCTGATCCAAAGTGCCGGTCAAGTGTTTGTTACGCAGGAGCGGGTCGATGTGCTCCAGGATCTTCAGGAATGTGTACTGGGTCTTGAGCGGGTTCTGTCCGGCGTTCAAGAGCCCGGCGGCCAAGGCATCCTGAGAACCGACGGAATTCCGGTCGCCATTGCCCGGGTAGCTGTCGTATGCAGGGTAGGACCACTGGCCGGGCTGGTTCATGTACTCCCAGGCGAGCTCTTTGGCGTGCTGGACGCTGACATCCAGGCCGCCCACGATAAGAGTCTCCGTCATGCGCCTGAGCCTACAGCCGCACACATCAGGGCATGAGCACGTTCGCTGAGGTGACGGCCTGTTCGTCCGCCGGCACCCGCAAAGGACTGATCCGGCGATCGACGGCGGCCGCTTCGGAAAGCATTCCCAGGGCGGCCCTTTCATGCCAAGAGACTCTCGAAATGACCTCCTGCGATGACTCTGTTCATCGCTTCGGGCGGTTCGAGTCGGCCTGAGCTGCCGCCTGCCGACCGAAACCACCCTCGGGTCGGCTTGTTTTTTGGTCTTGGATCGCAGTGTTGGCAGGGTTTTTGTGGTTTCTACCGACCAAACCGACCTTTTTGGGGATGGGCGGGCTTATATAGGGAAGAGGTATGTATTGGTTATATATATGAGGGTCCCCTATAGAGAGAGTTAAAAGGTCGGTTAAGTCGGTTTTATATAGGGGCCCTGCTTCCCAGTGCTGGCACGATTTTTGCTGACCGACCCAGTGATCGGTTTCGGGTCGGTTAGGGTCGGTCCTACGTTTTGCCCGTGATTGGCGCCAGATCCGGGGTGCTGCCGCACACAGACAGGTATGACCAACCAGAACCGAACGCAGGCCGGCGTCCCGGCCAGCGGAGAATTCGCAGCCACCGAACACAACAACGACAGCGTCCCCGCCCTCCTCGTTCCGGGAGCGCCGTTCCGACTGTCGACGACCGCGCCGTCCGGTACAAGCGATTCGCCGCGAACCGGGCGGGGCTTGCCGTCGCGGATGTTGTCGTCGATGTCCTGGTCACTATCAAGGACATGAGCAGATCCGGAGAACCATGCTTGCTGCGACGCGCACCTTGCCTCCTCGACCAGAATCGCCGAGGCTTTCATCCCGGGCCGCCCCGCGGAACCCCGCCTATAACCTAAAGCGGCATTTTCCGGATAAGGTTATTTGACATATAATCCCCGTTAGGTCTAGCAGAAAGGTTTCCGACAATGGAACAGCAAACTATCTTGTCGCAGGCCATGCTACTGCTGCAACAGGCGGAGGTCCGCATTTCCGGAGGCAACCTCGAAGCGCTCTCTTTGACGCTGCCGGACCGCAGCACCCGGGAAGTGAAAGTGCAGGTCGCCGACACTCCTCCGACGCCCAGCAAGCTCGATGCCATCCTCAAACGCAAAGTCCGAACCCTCATCGTGACATCTCACCCGACCCCTGCCCTCTCCCAGGCCGCCTCCCAGGACAAAGTCGACCTCATCACCGTGGACCCGGCGTCGGTCACGATCGGAGGCGTGCAGCGCCTGCAATCGAGCAAGGAAACTGACTCTCCCACTGAGAAGACCCGCGGGCGCGCCCCGTGGGGTCGTTGGGCCATCCTGCGCGCGCTCGCCCTCGCAGACGGCCCCTGGACACAGCAGGAGCTTGCGGGCGCCGTCGGCATCAGCCAGCCGGCCGTGAACAAGCACCTGAAGCTCCTCACCCCATTTGTCGAGCATGATCAGTCGGGCTGGAAGGCCCACGACGTTTCCGCGATCGTGTCCTGGCTGACCCAGAACTACCCAGGTCCGCGCGGAGTGTCTTCATACTGGTACAGCCTGAAGTCCCCTACGGAACAGGCGGAGAAGGCAGCGGCATTCGCCAAGGAGATAGGCGCCTCGCCGCTGATCTCCGGTGACGCCGCAGCGGACATCTATGCACCCTGGCGGCTTCCAGACAGCGTCCTCGTGTACCTGCGCGAAGCTGTTGACTTCACCGACGCAGGCTTCAGCCCGGCCAGCAAAGAAGAGGCCACTCTGATCACCACGGTCCCTGAGGACCCGACCCTGTGGGCAACCGCACTGCTGGTCCACGTGTCCGCCAGCATCCCCCTTGCTGACCCGCTCGTGACCCTCCAAGATGTCTTGGCCGACGACGCCGTCGACAGCGACGAGGCCGCTGAGCACCTACGTGAAGCCATCCTCGCCGGGACCGCCCGATGACAGCCATTAACGTCATCTCAATGTCCAACGCCGCAGACCTGGGGTACCGCGCACTGGCCGATGTCGCCGCGGCGTCTGAAGGTATCCCGCTCGCGGACTACCGGATCGTCGGCGGCCACATGGTCCAGATGCTCATGCACGTTTACCCCACCCCCGCGGCAACGGAACGAAGCACGGCCGATGCGGATGCTGGAATCAGAGAGGCCGTGGCAGCTGGGCAAAACCTGCACCACCAGCTCCTGGCACGCGGGTATGAGGCCGTGAAGGGCAACCATTACATCCGCACCGACGAAAAAGGCGCCAAGATCGAGGTAGATTTGCTGATTCCGCACACCGGCGTCGGCAGACCGATGACACGCCCCACCGAAGTCAACGGCCGCGGATTCGATGCAATTCCAGGCCTCGGGTTTGCCTTGAATGCCACGCCGCTGCTGATCGACGTGAAAGTACTGCTCCTTGGAGGTAAGGAAGACCTTGCCTTCGCGATCCCAGTGCCAGACGTCGAGGCAGCCCTGATCCTCAAGGCTTTTGCGTGGAAATCTCGCACCTCAGATAAGGACCTCGCTGACATCTCTTCCCTGATGGAAATCGTCCAGATGCACAGGGATTCCCTGGCGAGCTGGGGATTCGGGGACGCACGTCTGGCTGCCATGGGGCAGCGGCAGGACGCGGCCAGGGTGCTACACCAGCTAATTCAATTGGCCGACCGCGGCCGCATAAAGCCTTTGAGGGGCCTCGCGTCCCCGGCCAGGTTCGCGGCCCTGCTGCGCGAGCATATCCCGGCGCCGACCCGGTAACTTGCCCTGAGCCAGATTCCGTGAAGACGAGGTTGTGGCCGGTCTACGCATGGTCCCCGGTGAATAAGCCAGATGCCGAGGAGGCTACTGTGATCACGTTCCGGTTCCGCCGCGCCGCACTGACCGTTCCACTTGCTGCTGTCGCCATGACGCTCCTGCCTGTTCCTGCGCAAGCCGACACTTGCATGCTCGATAACAAAGGCAACCAGGTCTGCGGTGCCAGTGGATTCCGGCCGCAGGCCAGCCCGGCTCCTACACAAGCATTGGCATCAACAACGGCACCCCCGGCGCGATTGGCCCGGACGGACGCCCGACGACGGCCGCAACTCCGCCGGCCTGGTCGGCACCCGGTTACCAGCCGCCTCCGGCCCCTGCTCCGGCACCGAACGACCCGGCTGTGGCTCACCGGCACCCTGCCGCCTGGAGTGACCGCACCTGGAACCTCCGGGGTCACCGCAAGCGCCCCTCCGACTCAGACGGGCACGAAAGAGCTACCTCCGGCTATTCCTTCCGGCGCCTCTAACGCATCAGGATCCCGTGCGTCGACCGCCGCCGCCGCGGCCACGCCGTCGTCGACGGCAGCAGCGTCGGCACGGGCTACCCCGCGACCTTCGATGACCGAGATGGCGGTCCACACTCCACCCCCGATGACGACGTCAAGAACTGGCGCGGCCCAGCCCTCATGTCCTTCGCCGTCAAGATCCCACATAGCGACTCCGATCCGTTGTCAAGCTTTCCTGACACGACCTTGTCGTGCAGCCAGATCGGCTGTCAAGGAATCCTGACGACACTGCTTGGGGCGAGGTGAACGAAATCCAACTCTCGTTCGTCTCGTGGACCGGGCCCAATGCAGGCGACCATCCCTCGCTGACCCCGTCACACAGCAATTGAAGCGTTAGTCCTGCCTGTGGACAGCACGCGATGGCGCGCCTGCTGGAATGCCGCCGGGAACATCAGACGAACGCACGGCACGACGCCGGAAATCACCGTCCTCAGCGTTGACGCCCGAGAACCTACCGGCCCTCGATGCGACGACCACTTGCCAAGATCCGCCGAGACGCCCGTGTGGAGGGCATGTCGATCGGCGGGTTGGCAAAGCGGTATCAGGTCGGCAGGGACACCGTCCGGCAGGCCTTGGCGGATCCAGTCCCGCCGGCGCGAAAGAAACCCGTGAGAGCACCTCATCGCCGATCGGCCGACCCTGGCTACCAGGGCCAGGATTATCGGCCCACGCGTCGGCGCAGGGCCGTGACGAGTTCGTGTTCGTCCGTGTTGACCAGCTGAAAGTCGCGGACGACCACTCTGCCCGCGACCACCACATGGCGTGGCCGGCGCCCGGGCGATGCCCACAAGATCCCTGCAACGGGATCCGCGACGCCGGCGTCGGCGATGCCTGCGACATCCCACGCGCATAAGTCCCCTGCGGCCCCGGACCGCAAATGGCCGAGTTCGGGGCGGCCAAGGCCTTGTGCCGAGCCTTCCGTGGCGATGCTGAGTGCCTCGCGGGCGGAAACGGCCCGGCCCACAAGGGGCGCAATCTGCATGGCCAGCCGTGCGTCTGCAAGGAGGTGGCCGGCGTCGTTCGAGCCGCCACCGCTCGTGCCGAGGCCCACTTTCACGCCGGCGTCGAGCAGTGCGGCGACCGGTGAGATTCCCCAGCCCATGGGGAGGTCGCAGCCAGGGGCATGGGTCGCGGTTGCGCCAGATGTGGCAATCCGGGAGATCTCCCAGGGCGTGACGCCGCACAGGTGAGCCAGGGTTACATCGTCCTCAAGCCAGCCCCAGTCCTCCAGAAGCTCCAGAGGGCGGCGGCCGTAGTGCTCCTGGGCAATTCCGACGTCCACCTGCTCGTTCGATTGGGTCCTGCGACGCAGCCCGTGCCGGCGGGCCACCTCGCCGAGCAGCTTGTACGTTTCAGGGCCGTCGCTGTGGACTCCGGCGGGCCCGACGGCGAGCTGGAGCATGCCATCGCCGCTCACCCCGCTGGTGGTGCCGGGCAGCAAGGCCGAAACGATATCCTCCGCGGAGGCAGCAGCGGCCTGGGGATCGTCGCCTGCGGTTCCCCGTACGAAGGCAAGACGCGCGCCAACTCGGCGGACGGCCTCGGCGCTTGCCCGGGCGATTGACACGGTGTCGGCGCCCCGGGGCCAACTCAGGTGGTGGTCGGCCACGGTGGTCACCCCGCACAGCAAGCCCTCCGCGGCACCCACTGAGGCCGCAAAACTCGCGAGTTCGGGGTCCACACTGGCCGCATCATAGGCGGTTGCCATGGTGGGCAGCCATTCGCTCATCGCTACACCTCGGGTGCCCGGGAGGGTACGGAAGGCGGATTGGAGGAGGTGGTGATGCGCATTCACCAGGCCGGGGGTGACTACACAGCCGGTGGCGTCAAGGACCTCCCCGTCGTCTTGGGCGGGGTCGGCGCCCACCACGGTACCTTCACTGATATGCAGCGGGCCGGTGCGTTCCTCGTTGCCGTCGATGAAGATCCGTTCGGCGTTGGTGATAGTGAGCACGGGGACTCCCTGGATAGTGGTCGTTTGGGTGAAAGTGGCGGCTGGGGTCAGAGATCGAGCACGAGGCGGCTGCACGCCGCGCGCGAGACGCAGACCATCATCACGCGGTTCTCGGCTTGTTCCGCCGCTGTCAGAACGGAGTCTCGATGATCAGCCGTTCCGGAGACGATGGGGGTCTCACAAGTGCCGCAGGTACCTTCGCGGCAGGAGGAAAGAACAAAAGCCCCGACTTCTTCCACGGCCTCCAGGATCGTGCGGCCCTCGGTCACTGTGACGGTCACACCTGTCTGCTGGAGTTCCACCTCGAACGGTCCGTTATAGACCGGAGCGCCGTTCTCCTTCGGGGTGAAACGCTCCAGATGCACGCTTACTCCGTGATGGCCGGCGAAGGCGTCCTCGACGCCGTCGAGCAGCCGGGCGGGTCCGCAGCCGTACACGGCAAGCCGGGCACCGGGTCCTGGACGGCTGTCGGCCGCAAGAACGCTTAGTTCCAGCCGCTGACCTTCATCTGCGGCGTGGATCCGGACCCGTTCCGGATCGTGGGCGAGCAGTTCGTCCACGAACGCCATGGTCTGCCGGGAGCGCCCGGCATAGAGCAGGGTCCAGTCGAGGCCCCGTGCAGCTGCCTCGCGGACCATGGGAAGGATGGGCGTGATGCCGATTCCGCCGGCGACAAAGATGATTCGGGCCCCCGCTTCGGGTGCGAACGGGAAGTGGTTGCGGGGGCCCCGAACGCGCAGTTTGGTCCCAACTGTGGCGGAGTCGTGCAACTGGATGGAGCCGCCCCGGCCGCCGGGCTCGCGCAATACTCCGATCCGCCAGGGCGATCCGGTACTCGTGCCGCCGCACAGGGAGTACTGCCGTTCTATCCCGCCAGGTAACAGGACATCGAGATGTGAACCGGGCGTCCACGGGGCAAGGGCCGAGCCGTCTGCTCTTGTCAGCTCGAAGGCCACGACCCCCGCCGCAAGCTCTCGGCGTGCCGCGACGCTGACCTCGAACACCTCGACGTTTTCGGCGCTCATGATTTCCCGTCCAGATCGGCGTCCGCGCGCTCGAAGTGGACGTCGCCGGTCCCGCCGGTCAACGACCGGTCTTCCTTGACGACGATGGCACGGTAGACGCTGCCATCCGGTGAGCTCCAGCGGTGCCGGGTGCCACCCGGGTAGTGGATCGAGTCCCCCGCATGCAGCAGCTCGCACCCGCGGTCGTCCAGGTCCACCAGCACGCTGCCGGAAATGATGAACAGGAACTCGTCCTCGTCATGCACAAAGAACCTGCCCGGTTCGACACTGGAGTCGCGCCATTCCAAGGTCATGACTCCCCGGTTCCCTCGGGCCAGGGTACGGGCCTCGCCCTTGCGCGTCGGCCCGCGGACGCCTTCGTCCGCCCGGACCAGGTGGACGTTGCCGTGGTCGTCCGAGGACGCGCCGCGGGACTCCGCCGCGAGCATCAGCTCGATCTGGCTGATGCCCAATGCGTGGGAGATCCGATCCAGCGACGACATGCTCGGGCGGGCAAGACCCCTTTCCAGTTGACTCAGGAAGGAATGCGAAAGATCTGTTGCTCCGGCGAGCTGGACCAGCGTGAGTCCCTTGTCCTTGCGCAGCACACGGACGCGCCGTCCCATCAGTGCGATCTGCCTGTCAATGGCGGGGGCCCGGCCAGTGCCTTCGCCGCCGGATCGCGCCACGTCTACCGGGTTTTTCACCGTGACTCCTTTCGGTCCTTCAGGACTATGGAACTGCAATTTCACCAGCCGTGGTGCAGGACCCCGGCTGATTCACCGTCGGGAAACCGACTTGTTACGTGGGCGAAACACAACCACCGTATGTTGAAGCTATCAACATGTTGAGTGTATCAACATTTTGCCACACATCGAGAGCAATGAAATCGGAGGACCGGATGCACCAGCTGCCTTTCCATATCTCGCTCCTTCGTTCAGCTACGCTTCCCGACGGAACCGTCCGGGACGTAGAGATCAACGGAAACCGGGTTGGCCGCGTCGTGGCCGCCGGGCAGGGCCGGCGGTCCGGCTCAGGAGCGGAGATAGACCTCAGCGGCTTCATGCTCCTCCCGGCCCCCGCCGAACCGCACGCTCACTTTGACAAGGCATTGTCCGCGGAGGCCATCCGGCCTCCCCTGGGAAATCTGCGAGACGCGATCGAGGCGTGGCGCCGCCACGCCTCCACAATGACCGTCGACGACATCCGCGGCCGGGCCCTTGAAGCGGCGCTCACGCTGCTCGCCAACGGCACCACGTCGGTGCGGTGCCACGTCGACGTCCTGCTCGGAGACAAACCCCTCCGCGGCGTCGAAGCCCTTGTTGCTGTCCGCCAGGAGCTCGAAGGTCTCATGGACCTCGAACTAGTGGCCCTTGCAGGTTCCGAGGTCCCGGACGCCGACATCGAAGCAGCCCTCGATCTCGGAGTCGACCTCGTGGGCGGATCACCACATCTCAGCGCAGACCCCTTTGCAGATCTGCGCCGACTGATCACACTCGCCGAACGCCGCGGCGTCGGCGTCGACCTTCACACGGACGAGAGCCTGGATGGCGAGCTCACGATCGTCGAGTTCGCCCGACTTGTCCGCGAATGGCCAGCGGGGCGGATGAGGACGGCCGGGCATTGCGTCAGACTGGGAACCCTCGAACCGGAGGGCCTCCACGGTGTGATTGACGAGATTCTCGCGAGCGACCTCGGCATAGTCACCCTCCCCATCACCAACCTCTACCTTCAAGGCTGGGACCACCCGGCATCGACGCCGCGCGGCCTCACTGCAGTCCGAACGCTCCTTGACCGGGGGGCCCGGCTGGGTGCCGGGGCCGACAACGTCCGCGACCCCTTCAACCCTGTAGGGCGAAGCGACGCCTTCGAAACGGCAGGACTGCTCGTTGTCGCCGCGCATCTGACGCCTGCCGAGGCCTATCAGGCAGTTTCCGGCGGCGCCCGCTCCGTCATGGGCATGCCCGCGGCCGGCCCGGTGGAGGGCGCGGACGCCGAGCTAGTTGCCATCCGCGGCACCAGTATCGGCGATGTGGTCGCAAATGCCTCACCTGACCGATATGTCATCCACGCGGGGCGCCTCGTGGCACACAGCGAAATATCGCGCCGCATCGCCACCCCCGCAAGTCTGCGTCAACTTTCAGCCCCCATGGAACCGAGGTACTCCGCATGACCGAAACACAGGCAGCTGCGCTGTCGGAAACCCGGAACGAGGGGACGACGCTCCTCGATTTCCAGGATGTCGAAATGACCTTCCCCAACGGGACCGTCGCCCTCTCGGGCGTGGACCTTACGGTCCGCCAGGGTGAGTTCGTAACCGTTGTCGGACCTTCCGGCTGCGGCAAGAGCACGCTGCTGCGCATCGCCTCCGGGCTGGAAAGCTCCTCCCACGGAACCGTCAACATTGCCACGTCCCGGATCGGTTACGTCTTCCAGGATGCCACCCTGCTACCGTGGCGCGACGTCCAATCCAACGTCGAACTGCTGGCCGAGTTAAGGAAGGAGCCCCGGGCTATCCGCTCGCAGAAGGCCCGGGAGGCCATCGAACTGGTCGGGCTCAAAGGCTTCGAAGAGCACCTTCCGCGGCAGCTCTCCGGTGGCATGAAGATGCGTGCCTCCCTGGCCCGTTCACTCACCCTGGACCCGGAACTGTTCCTCTTCGACGAACCGTTCGGAGCCCTTGATGAGATTACGCGCGAGCGGCTCAACGATGAACTTCTTCGGCTCTTCGCCGAGCGCCGCTTTGCGGGCTTGTTCATCACTCACTCCGTCTCCGAGGCCGTCTACCTTTCCACAAGGGTGGTGGTCATGTCGGGCCGGCCCGGAGCGATTGTGCGCACGTTTGAGGTGCCGTTCCCTGTGCCTCGTGACCCTGACATCCGTTTCACCCCCGAGTTCGCCGCCCTGGTCGGCGACGTCTCCCACGCACTCCGAGAGGGGCACCACTGATGTCAGCCACGATCAACCCCGAGAAGTCCCCCAAAGCCACGGCCTCCGGGCCTTCCCCCATCAAGCGAACGACGCCCGATGTTCGGGTTCGCAGGCCCAAGACGGCCACATGGGTTCCGCCCGTGCTCGTCTTTCTCATGCTTCTGGGGCTCTGGTACGCAGTCAGCTACCTGGTGCTGGACGAGAAGCGACGGTTCCTCATGCCGCCTCCGGACCAGGTGGTCAGAAAAGGCTTCCTGGCCCCGGAAGTCCTTGGCGAGATCCTGGCGAGCCTGGGGCAGACCGCTGCCGTCGCCCTCGCCGGTCTCGCTGCGGCGATCGTCATTGGGATGGCGTGGGGCATCGCAATGTCACAGGCCAAATGGATCGAACGCTCGCTGTTTCCCTACGCCGTGATCCTGCAGTGCATCCCCATCCTCGCCTTGGTGCCCCTGATCGGGTTCTGGTTCGGCTTCGATTTCTTCTCCCGGACCGTGGTGTGTGTCATGATCGCGCTCTTCCCCGTCGTCTCGAACACCCTGTTCGGGCTCCAATCGGCAGACCGCTCCCAGCTTGAGCTCTTCCGGCTGCAGAAAGCCAGCCGCTGGACGGTCCTGACCAAGCTCCAACTGCCAGCTGCCCTGCCGGCGGTCTTCGCCGGCATGCGCATTTCCGCAGGCCTCGCCGTCGTCGGCGCCATCGTCGGAGACTTCTTCTTCCGCCGCGGCACCCCCGGCATCGGCTCCCTCATCAGCAACTACCAATCACGCGTCGAATCCGCCGAACTGTTCGCCGCGATCATCGCCGCCTCACTGTTCGGCGTCGTGATTTTCTGGCTCTTCGGCTTGATCACCAAGTTCGTGGTCGGCGCCTGGTACGACGTCGACGCCCGCTAAAGACCGCGCCCGCCCACCCCACAAATGTTTCACCGTGCACGTCCCATCCTTACCCATTCAGGAACTTTTCCCACTTGAGGAGACACATGCAACGCCCAACATCCCGCACCTCAACCCGCGCCATTTTCCTGTCCGGCGTCGCGGCGCTCACAGCGCTCACGCTCAGCGCCTGCGGCACCTCGAACGCCACGGCACCTGCTGCAAGGGCGGCAGACCAGACCATCGGCTCGGTTGACCTGAAGGCCGCCGGCTGCCCGGCCAACGTCGTGATCCAGACCGACTGGAACCCGGAGAGCGAACATGGCCACCTCTACCAGCTGCTTGGTCCCAACCCCACGATCGACGCCGGCAACAAGTCCGTCTCCGGCCCCCTCTACGCCGGCGGCAAGTCCACCGGCGTCAATGTGGAGATCCGTTCCGGCGGTCCCGCCATCGGCTTCCAAAGCGTGGCGTCCCAGATGTACCAGGACCCGGCCATCACCCTCGGCTACATCAACACCGACGCAGCAGTCCAGCTCTCCGCGACGATGCCCACAAAGGCGGTGTTCGCTCCAATGGATATCAACCCCCAAATGATCATGTGGGACCCCAATACATACAAGGCCAAGACAATTGCTGAACTCGGCCCCGAACTTGCTGCAAACGGCGGCGTCGTGCGCTACTTCGGCAGCGCCAGCTGGATGAAATACATGACGGCGAAGGGCATCCTCTCCGAGAAGGTACTTGACGGAAGCTATGACGGAACACCAGCCAACTTCGTCGCCGGAGGAGGCAAAGACGCCCAGCAGGGCTTCGCCAGCGCCGAACCATACATCTACCAAAACGAAGTGTCGGCGTGGAAGAAGCCTGTAGCCTACCAGCTCATCAACGACGCCGGATGGAAGATCTACCAAGCCGCAGTCTCTGTCCGGTCCGCCGACGAATCCAAGCTGGGCGGATGCCTCGCCAAACTTGTGCCCGTGCTCCAGCAGGCCGAGGTGGACTTCTTCAAGGATCCAAAGCCCGTTGAGAGCCTCATCCTTGACCTGGTCAAGGAGTACAACACCGGCTGGGTTTATTCCCAGGGCGTAGCCGACTTCTCCGTGAAGACCATGATCGAACAGAAGATCGTGGGCAACGGCAACAACTCCACGCTAGGCGATTTCGACGCCGATCGGGTGAAGACGATCCTCGACCAATCCGTCCCGCTCTTCACCAAACCGGGAAGCACCCCCAAACCCGGCCTCACGGCCGAAGACATCTACACCAACAAGTACATCGACACCTCAATCGGCCTGAAATAGCCCCGAAAACAACAACGCGGGACCAGTAGCCGGCCGTGCCTTCGACAGCGCGGCCGGCGCCTGCTGCGGTCTTTCCATAACGAAAGTGGCAATCATGAACTACACCTACCCTCAAACAACGATCGACGCGCTGGCCGGGGAGCTGCGCGGCATTCTGGGCGAGCGCGGGGTCACCACCGACCTTGCGATGCGTGAGAAGGCCTCGATCGACGGAGCCAAGCTCTCACCTGTCATCATGGAGCAGCTTCCGCTCGGCCTCGCGGACCTTGTCGCCTTCCCGGCTACGGCCGATGAGATCGTCCAGGCAGTGGGGGCGGCGGTGCGCCACGGTGTCTCCATTACCCCGCGGGGCAAGGGCACGGGAAACTACGGCCAGGCAATTCCGATGCCAGGCGGGCTCGTCCTCGACGTATCGCGAGCGAAGGGCATTCTCGACGTCGGGGATGGCTATGTCACGGCCGAAGCCGGGGCCACCATGATCCAGCTGGAAACAGCAGCCCGCGCCGCCGGCCAGGAATTGCTCATGTACCCGTCCACCGCCCAAAGCACCATCGGCGGCTTCCTCTCCGGCGGGTCCGGAGGCACCGGCTCCATCGAGCATGGTGTCATAGCCCAGGGGGACTTCGTGATCGCGCTGGACGTCGTTCACGCCGTCCCCAATCCCGAGCTAATCCACGTCGAGGGCCCAGAAGCCCAAAGCTACCTTCACAACTACGGCACCGCCGGCATCATCGCCCGCGCCACCGTAAAACTCGAACCGCTGCGCGAATGGCGCGCGTTCTACGCGAGCTTCCCGGCCTTCGAGGGGGCGCTTTCCATCATCCGCGAGCTCGGGCAGGTCGCACCGACCCCGCGCCTCGTCTCGGCGGACCTGCCGATGCTCGCCGCCGCGCTGCCCGTCGATGCGGCCATCCCGGCTGGCCGGGCCAGCCTGCGCGCCATCCTGGACGTGGCCGCCCTGCCCGCTGCCACCGCCCTCGTCGAACAGGCGGGCGGGCACGTGGAAGACGTCCGGGGAGGCCCTCAGGCGGTCATCAAACTCAGCATGATCTCCTACAATCATCCGATCGAGTGGTTACAGAAGGCGCACCCTGACACCTATTTCCACGTCGAAGTGGCAGGCGATGCCCTGATTGAACGCATCGACGAGGTCCACGCCGTGTACCCCGGCGGAATGCTCCACATCGAGGCACAACGCGACTACCCGATCGGCCAGCTCGCCGGGCGCTACGAAAGCAAGGCCGAAGTGGAGGCCGGCCTGGAGCGGCTCAAGAACCTGGGGGTGCGCGTCCACAACCCGCACCAATGGTTCGTCGATTTCGAGGTCCAGAGAACCAAGGATCTCGCCGCCGTGACCGACCCCTTCCGGCTCCTCAACCCCGGGAAGCTCATCAACGACGAAGAACAGCCGCACGGCCTCATGTCGGTTAAGGCCCAGCGATGACTCGCAATCTCGCAGAACTTTCCGGCCCCGCCGCCGCTTCGATCCTCTCACCATCGTCAGTGATCGTGGTGCCCACGGGCGCGATCGAACACCACGGCCCGCACCTGCCCCTGATAACCGATTATCTCCTGGCCGACTCGGTGGGCAACGCTGCCGTAGAGCGCGCGGCTGCCGCCGGCGTCGACGTCTGGATATTGCCGACCCTGGCCTACACCAAATCGGACGAACACGCCTGGGCACCGGGAACCGTGTGGCTCAGCTGGGACGCGATGATGAAGACCGTGATCGACATCGGCCGGTCCGTGGCCTCCACCCCGGCCAGGACGCTGGTGTTCCTGAACGGGCACGGCGGCAATGTGGCGCTCTTGCAGGTGGCCTTGCGGGAGATCCGCCGCCGCTTCGGCCTCAACACCTTTCTAATGGGAGTCCGGGCATCGGCCGACGGCGTGGAGCCGCCAGAGGAAGAGTGCGGGCTCGGCATCCACGGCGGCCACTCCGAAACCTCGCTCATCATGCACATCCGCCCCGACCTGGTGGACACGTCGCTCGCGGAGCGGAATGTACCCGCCCACATTGCCAACTCTCAATACATTGGATTCCATTCCAAACCGGTCAGCTTTGGCTGGCTCTCCAACGACTTCGGTCCCATTGGGGTGGTGGGGGATCCGAGGTGGGCCAACGCAGCCGACGGCGCTGCCCTCTTCGAGGCAGCGGTCGCCCAAGCCGCCGCGGCGCTGGATGAAATCTCTCGTTTCCGGCCGGCCGGGGACGACGCATGATCAATTCTTCTGTGACCTTCCGGCCGTCGGCCAGCGGACCAACTGCGCCGTGAAATGAGCATCGCTCCTCGATGAAGCAGCTACCACATCAACCCCTGCTGCCTTTAATGCCACGATCTGCGCATGTGGCAGTGCTCTGGCTTCACCACCGAACCCGACGCGGTGCTTGCAGAACGCACTCGATGACCTGAAGGAGGACCCCATGGCCGATGCGCCAATCCTCAAACACCTAAACGACCTGATCGCACACGCGATTTCTCCAGGCGACACCGTCAAGCTCGTACCGCTAACCGGGCCGTCCGACGGCTCTCCGACAAGCGCCTTCTTTGAAATCTGGGAACCACGGGGCGTGCAGCCGGCCAATTCCCATCCGGATTCCGTTGAAATCTTCATCATCCTCAACGGTGAAGGCGAAGCCGTAAGCGACGAGCACACGGTCTCCATCAAGTCGGGAGACGTGCTAATACTTCCAAGCGGATCCGTACATCACATCCGCAACACTTCAGAGACTGAGCGACTGTATGCGGTGACAATAATGGCAAACGACATGGGGTCCATGAAGAAAGGCTTCGAAGACCTTGTCACATCGGGGCGAACGGTTGACTTTGAGGAACCGGACAAGGCCGCGATCTTCGTCGGACTCGCCCCAATCGGCAAAGTGGTCGCCGACCCGCTTCATGGACAACGACATGTCTGAGCCAGGGTCGGGCTAGGCAAGCCGAAGATCTCACCGCGATGAATCTGAAACCCGACCCGAATTGATCGTGGGCAGCAGGTCCCGCCGTTGGTCGCGCGCGTGGATGCTGCCAGCCAAACCGCCACTGAACGGGCTCCCGGATTTCGTCCGACTCAAGGAGCGAATCTGCGACCTTCGCCACCCGCTACGCCGCCATCATCCTCTATCAGAACCCCACCCGCTACCTGTTGAGGGCGAGTCCCTGACCCCAGCGGCCTCTTCCACCTGGCGGAGGTAGATTAATCGCCGTCCCGAAAGGCTGAACATATTGTCTGTTCTTCAGACTTCGAAAAACTCCTCCAATAACGCCGATCGTGAGGCTCTCAAAATTTGGCTGATGATCGTCCTGACATTTGCGACGGGCGTCGGAGACGCTGTCGGCTACCTTGGCCTTGACAAGGTCTTCGTCGGCAATATGACCGGAAACATCGTCATCATCGGCATGGCTTTGGCCGGGAGCTCGGGCCTACCTCTATTCGGCCCGCTGATCGCTTTGGCAGGCTTCAGCGCAGGGGCTGCGGGTGCCGGGTGGGTTCTGCGCGGTCCCGAACTCCGATGGACTTGGCGGGTGTCAGCCATTCTGGGGGCTTCCAGCCTCATACTCATGACAATAAGTGCGGCCGCCTGGCTGTTCGACGGGCAACTCAGCCCTATGCAGAAGAACGTATTCGCGACGGCCATGGCCTTCGAGATGGGACTCCAGGCCTGCGTTGCGCGGAGGCTCGCCGTGCGTGACATGACGACGGTCGTGGTCACTGCGACCCTGGTCTCTTTCGCGGGGGAGTCATTGGTCGGCCGGCCAAAGGGTCGAGTGTGGAATCGAAGGCTCGCCGCAGTAACTGCCATCCTCGCCGGAGCCTTGACGGGAGCGGCACTACAGCATGTGCATCTGGGCCTGGCCTTGGCCGCGGCAAGCTGCCTCACGATAGGGATGACTGTCACTGGACACCTCAGGTGGAATGGGCGATCTAGCGGTGCCCAAACGGACTGACACTCCTGGAGCGGGAAATGAACATGATCCGGGCCTACGTCCTTGCCGGCGTGGCCGCCTCGCCAAACCGGGTTCCAGTCATCACCAAGAATTCTGTAAACGCCTCGTACCGCTCCCCCATGCCCTCAAGAATCAACCGGAGCTCGGCGTGAGTCGGGAACCTTGCATCGTTCCCGGCCTTCTCACCAGACGGAGCTGCACGCCCCGACAAGGATTGTCCTTTCGGTACCGCAGTATCACAGCCGTACCGACAGAAGGTCGCCCCAAAAGGTCAATATGTTCTTGGATAACGGCGGCGACGGTTGGCGCTTTGGTTTGGCTCTTGACCATCGCGTGCTGGGCGATTTCAAAGGACTGGTGGTTTGCATCGAGCAGCCGCTTGAGGGTCTTTGCTTCGGACGCCGTGGAGAAGGTGATTCCTTCTTGCTTACGCGTCTCGGGGTTGCGCCAGCGGACCGTGAACGAAGTCGATCCGTCAGATTTTTTTCGCTCCCAAATGCTGGCCTTGGCAAGAATTCTAGGCTTCGTGTGCACACAAAACGAGGTTTTGTGTGCACACTCAGAGGCCCAAAAGGGCCCCTGAGGTGGGAAAACACTGTGCCCGAGGTGGGACTCGAACCGCATTCCAGGCCCCGGAAACGCAGGGAAGTCCAGAAAACATGCCGAGCACGGCGCCGTCCGACCCCGGTACGGCCCAGTCCGACGGCGAGAATGTGCACACTGTGCACACCCCGATTTTGGCTTTCGAACTCCCCCGCCGACTGCTCAGCGGGAATTCCGTCCCATCTGCCTGCGACCCCCTCCACCGGACCTACCGTCGAATCAGATGCTTCTCGATCAGGATGGCGCTGCGCTGCAAACCGTTTGATCCAAAGCATCAGGACCATCAGTCTCCAGGCCGTGGTGTGTTGCCGTCGATGGACGGATGAACCCTGGCCACGGACCTGTCCACCCCGACGAGGTGCTGGACCGGCAGGGGTGCCGTCACCGAGAGACGGCCGGCCGGGGTTCTGTGACCGGCACGTCGATATCATGGCCCTGTGAGCCGAGATACACCACGTGGCTGGCTGTTTCGGAGACGGCCAGGCGCAGCGAGAAGGCCTGCAGGGACTCCCAGCCGCGGGACCACGTCAGGTGGCGGGCAATATCCCAAATGGTTTCGGGCCGGTGCGTTTCCAGCACCCGAAGGACCTCGGCGGAGCGTTCGCGGTTGTGTTCTATTAGCTGTGCGACCCGCCGCTGCATACCGATAAAGCGGTACTCATGCGCTGGGCAGACCTCCATCGCATCCTCGAAAGCGATCAGGTCCAGGGATTCGTAGTAGTTCGCCAGCGGGTTTGCCGGTCCGGGCAGCTCCAGCGCTATGTGCGGCGAGATGCGCGGCAGAACATGGTCCCCGCTGAAAATCAGGCCGTGCGGCTCATCGACCAGGCAGATATGCCCCGGTGAATGCCCGGGAGTGGTGACCACCCGCAGGTCGAGCCCCTTAGCGGGCACCAGGCTGCCGTCGGCGAGCCGCAGGTCCGGATCGGCGAGGTTCCGCAGATGGATGAGGCCGAGGCGGTCCAGGGCCGCCTCGGCGAGCCTGTCCCCCGGCACGCCCCATAACGTCAGTTCCTCACGGTCGTTGTGCAGGACAAGGTCAGCGTCAGCAGAGGCGGTGAGCCGGCGCACTTCCTTATCGCCCAGGGCGACCCACGCCCCCGATGCCGTGCGCAGCCGGGCGGCCATGCCCAGATGGTCCGAGTGGAAATGGGTGACCACAATGCCCGTCAGGTCGGTCAGGCCCACGCCCGCATGCCGCAGACCGGCGGCCAATTGGTCGAGGCCCGCATCACTGTCCCAGCCCGGATCGATCAGGACCACGTCACCGTCCCCCAGGAGCAAATAGCTCAGGGTGTAGCGCATGGGATTGTCGGGGAACGGGACCGGGATGGACCACACATCCTTGCCGAGCTGCTCCACGGGCGGCACCACCTTGTTCTGCCACGCTTCTTTCTGGGCGAGGCCGGTGATGATAATCGGCGGCAGATTCATCAGTTCCTCTCAAGGACGGCAAGAATACGGGTGGGGTGCGGACGGACCTCATCCGGATTCCGGATTCCGTCCGTTCATTCTGGCATAGGGCACATAGTCCCAGATGGCTCCGGATTCTAGGCCGGAACCTTGCAGTCCTTGGAAGCAGCGGCCGCCCGAGGTGTTCGTCCGCATGGCCGGCCGTCCCTTCCCGCGCGTCTGCGTGCTGCGCGATCGGCCCGGCCGCGCACTTGGAGATCAGCGGGCCAGCACGCGCGACAGGGCCGCGCTGACCTCGGGGAGAGTCCACAATCTCGCCATCAGCGCGCCCTCGCCGCGCGCGGCGCCGATACGTTCAGCGGCAGGTGCGCGCAGGCTCCCCTTCACACGGGTGAACGTCGATGGCGGCGATGCAGCGAGGGCCTCGGCGCGTTCTCGCGCCGAGGCGAGAAGCAGATCCGCAGCGACCACCTCGTCAATGAGGCCCGCGCGCAGCGCGTCGTCCGGCGCGTATGCTTTGGCGCCGTAGACGACGGAGGCGAGCCGGTGCCCGAGGACATGCCTCATGATCTCCACTGTCACGACAGGGAACGGAACCCCGACGACCAGCTCCGGCAGCCCGATCGTTCCACCCGACATGAGGCGGACATCGGCGGTGGCTGCGAGCACGCAACCGCCGGCGATCGCATGCCCCTCGATGGCGGCAACGACAGGCATCCGACAGGCGAAGGCTGTGGCGTACAGCTCTTCGAGCGCGGTAAGGAACTCGACCGCATACGGCTCGCCCTCGTCGAGCAGACGCCGCAGATCGGCGCCTGCGGAGAAGGCGCGTCCGTTGCCGGTAAGGACTACGGCGCGATACGACGAGAACGACTCGAACGCGTCGCGCAGACCTCGGGCCAGCTCGAGATCCAACGCATTGACCTTGCCGTGGCTGATGCGGACCGTCGCAATGCCGTCCTGCTCGGATATATCGATCATGTCGACGCCGGAAACGTCAGATCCGTATGGATGTTGGGTGTCATTCAGCTACCGTTCGCTTGATGTAGGTGGCCAGGACCTCCCGTTTGAGCATCTTGCCCATGGCGTTACGAGGAAGCGTGTCCCAGAAATCGATTCTCCGGGGCACTTTGTAGTGGGCGATTCTTGCGCGCAGGAACTCGATCAGTTCGCGCTCCAGCTCGGGGGATGCCGCATGGTCAGGCTCCAGCTGCACGACGCCGTGCACGCGCTGTCCCATCTCCGCGTCCGGCACCCCGATGACGGCGATGTCGAATACGGCGTCGTGCAGCGCGAGGGCGTTCTCCACCTCCTGCGGGTAGATGTTCACGCCACCCGCGATGATCATGAAGGACACCCTGTCGGTGAGGAAAAGGAAGCCTTCGTCGTCGACGTGGCCAATATCGCCGACCGAGGACCAGTTCTCGTTTGCCGGATGCTGCGCGGCTCGCGTCTTGTCCGGGGCGTTGTGATAGGCGAAGGGCATGACGTCGCGTTCGAAGTAGACGATTCCGTCCTCGAAGGCGTCGAGCTCGTTGCCCTCGTCGTCGCAGATGTGCAGGATTCCCAGCCCGGCCTTGCCCACGGTGCCGGGATGAGCGGCCCAGGTCGCGGAGTCGGTGAAGGTGATGCCGATGGCCTCCGTCGAGGAATAATACTCGAACAGGATCGGCCCCCACCACTCGATGATGCCTGCTTTGACCTCCACGGCGCAGGGCGCCGCCGCGTGCACCGCGACCCGGTGCGAGGACAGATCGTACTTCGCACGGACCTCGGCCGGCAGCTTCAGAAGTCGCACGAACATCGTCGGCACCCATTGGCTATGGGTGACGGCGTACCTCTCGATCGTCTGCAACGCCGTCTCCGCGTCGAACTTGCGCAATGAGACGACCGTGCCGCCGACGGAGTGGATCATGCCTCCGAAACGCAGCGGTGCGCCGTGATACAGAGGCGCGGGGTTGAGGTAGATCGAATCCGAGTCCCAGCCGAAGATCGGTCCGAAGACTCCGAGCAGCGGGTCGGAGCCCTCGCTGGCGAGATACGGCGGCAGCGGCGCCTGAACGCCCTTGGGAAGACCGGTCGTGCCTGAGGAGTAGACCATCTCGCGTCCACGAGGTTCGTGATCGAGCGGGCCTTCGGGTGCTGCGGCTAGGGCCTCTTCGAGGTCGTCGAAACCGTCGATCGCCCCACCGGAGGCGAGCAGCAGCCGTACTTGGATCAGCGGAAGGACCTCGGCGATGACTGCCGCGAAGTCCGCGGCCACGACGAATGCCTTCGCGTCGCAGTCGTTCACGATGTAGGCGATCTCCGTGGAGGAGAGCTGCGCGTTGACGGGCGTCATGTAGAGCCCGCTGCGCATCGCGGCCCAGTACACCTCGTAGTACAGCGGCGAGTTGTGCGCGAGCATGGCGACCGTATCGCCCGGCCGCAGGCCGGCGGCGAAGAGTACCTGCGCCAGACGTGCGGAGCGATCCTCCAGTTGTTGGTAGGTGAGTGTCTCACCGCTTTCGACCAAGATGAACGCGGGCTTGTCCGGGGTCAGGGCGGCGTGGGCTCCGGGATACATTTCGTTCTCCTCTTCGAGACGATGGTCGGTCGAGCCGACCTCTGAATTATCAAGTCAGTGCTGACTGCCTGCGGGTCATCGCCCGTCCAGGAAGCTAGGACGGCGTCGGCAAGAGCACGGGTTCGTCGTCCGAGGATCGGTCCGTGCTCATCCGAGCCCTTCCGCGCGCTGCGCCTTGCTCTCCGCGGTGACCGCAAGCGACCGCTCCCTCGCCTCGGCCCAGTCGCCGGCGCTCAGTCTGGATAGGCCCGCGAAGGTCGCTGGGCCCGCGAGTCGCTGACCACCGTCGACGGCGATCGTCTCACCGGTGAGGTAGTCGCAGGCATCGGACAGCAGAAAGACGGCGAGCGCGGCGAGTTCCTCGGAAGTGCCCAGCCTGCCTTGCGGCACTCCATCTGCCTGTGTAGCGCCCACAGAGGCGGCGGCCGTCGGACTAAGCGCCTCCCAGGCGAAGGCCGTCCGGATCGGACCCGGTGCCAGAGCGTTGACCCGGATGCCGTGGCCTGCCCATTCCACCGCCAGGGAGAGGGTCATGGCGTTGACGGCCGCCTTCGCCATGGCAGATGGCACAACGAAAGCCGATCCCGTCCACACCCAGCTCGTCAGGGTGGAAAGGATCACGCCACCTCGACCCTCCTCGATCCATCTCCGCCCGACAGCTAGACTCGTGGCGAAAGAGCCACGCATGACCGTGCCGGTCACCGCGTCGAACGCGTTCATGCTGATCGACTCGGTCGGCGCGATGAAGTTGCCTGCCGCATTGTTGACCAGACTCGTGAGAGGGCCGTGCTCGGACCAGATGCGCCCCACCGTCTCGTCTACAGCGACGTCCTCGCGGATGTCGATGGCGTCGAAGCGAGCCGCGTCGGCACGTTCTCGATTGAGCTCGTCGACCGCCGCTCGCAGCACTGCAGGGCGACGACCCCAGAGGTGCACACGCGCGCCGTGCGCGACGAATGCGCGGGCCATCCCGAGGCCGAGGCCGGAGCCGCCTCCCGTGATGAGAATGCTCCGCCCTGCGAGTGCATCCGGCGCGAACGGCGAGATGTAAGTCACACGTGCCGCTTCAGCCATGTGACCACGTCGGCGGTGATCTCGTCACGGTTGGTCTCGTTGAACACCTCATGGCGCGCCTCAGGGAACAGGCGAACGGTCACGTCGGTCATTCCGGCGTCCCGATAGCGCGCGCCCAGCAGCTCGACGAGCTGACCGCCGCCGCTGAGCGGGTCTGTGTCTCCGGACACGATGAGCACCGGCAGATCCGACCGGATCCCGGCGAGCTGCTCCGGATCGGCCAGCCTCGGGGCCGTGCCGAAGAGCTGCGGGATGGTGTCCGGCGCCAGGTCGAACCCGCAGCGCGGGTCGGCGACGTAGGCCGCGACCTCCGCCTCGTCTCGGGAGAGCCACTCGTATCCGGTGTCGCCCTCGAAGCCCGAGTTGAGGAAGGTCAGATCATTGCCGAGGTCGCCTGCTTCTGCGAGGCCGGCCGCGAGGGCATCGAGTGACGTCGATCCGGTGAGCACCACACCGGCGTACAGATCCGAGCGGTCCAGAAGCAGCTCCTGCGATGCGAAGGATCCCATCGAGTGGCCGAGCAGGAAGACTAGAAGGCTCGGATGCTGTGCCGCGATGGACTCGCCGAGGGTGACGACGTCGGCGACCAGCGCACTCCACCCCGCCTCGCCGAAGGAGCCGAGGGAGACATCGCCGCCGACGGAGGACCCGTGACCGCGGTGGTCGTTCGCGTACACTTCGAAGCCCGCTGCGGTGAGGGCGTTCGCAAGGCGGTCGTAGCGGGTCGCGTACTCCGCGAGCCCGTGCGCGATCTGCACAACGACACGTGGCGCGTCGCTCCTCCAGCGGTAGGTCGCGACTTTCAACGCATCTCGGGTAGATGTGAATGAAGATTCATCATAACTCATGCGTCCATCGTGGCCATGGTTCGTCCCGATGTCAACGTTTTTTGCACAGAATCAGGTGTTTTTGGGACAGAACACGATGTGAGCTCGTCTATGCCCGAGCACTAAAGTGAATTTACAATCACTTCTCATGAGTTGTTGTGGATTTTTGCGACACCGACGGGATGCGCGAGCTGAGCAGCCACGTCACCGACATCGTCTCCGATTGGGGCGGTGCTGGAATGGTCGAGCTCCAGATCGTCTGCGACATCTCCGGCGCGTCGCCAGACGGAGCCCGCCACTCTCATGACCCGCAGGGCCGCCTGGCTGCACCACAACGGGCAACCCGCAGGCGAGGCCTCGAACGTCGCTAAGTACGCCGCGGCAGAGGCGGCCCACGAACGCATCGTCGAGCGCATGAGGGGGTCCTGCTGCGCGCAGATCGCTGACAGCCGTCAACGACCGGCTGACGGCTCCAGTCCCTCCCTGAGTTCCGCGGCGGCGGCCGGCGAGGCCGCGGCGTGGGCGTCGGGTGCTTTCCCCAGTTCCAGGCACAGGATGCCGACGATCACCAGCGCGATTCCAATGATCTGGACCGGCGTCATCGACTCCCGGTAGAGCAGGAAGCTGAGCGCAGCTACGGCGATCACTCCTACACCGCCCCAGATGGCGTAGGCGATGCCGAGCGGGAATCCGCTGTCCAGGCAGCGCTGCAGAGCGGCAAAGGCGAGCACGTATCCGACGACGGCGATGGGCAGCGCCCACCATCTCGGGGTCTCGCCCGTCGTGAGCCTGAGAATCATTGTCGCCGCGACCTCGCAGACGATCGCGACCGAGAGAAACAACGCGCCCATGCCCGTCCTCATCCCGATCGTTCCGCGCCCAGGCCGAGACCTTCGCGCCTGGCGGCGGATCCCATGCCTGCGAGTTGCTCGACGAGCTGCCCGGCCACCAGGCTCACCGCGGGATAACCCCGCTCTGCCATCAGCGCAGCCGCCGACGCGAGGATCTGCTCCCGTCGTGCACGCCCGTGGACCGTCGGTGTGTGGAGGAATGCGGTCGAGGAGGTCATTCGCCAAGATCTCCTTCCGCAGTCGACTCTCGCAACAAGGCGGCCGGCAGCGGCACGGGTCGTGACCTGAGGAACTCGCCGAGACCCTTGGCCTGCGCATCCGTTCTCGTCGAGGATGCGACCCCGTCACCGAGGATTCCCACGACGATGAAGTTCAGCGCGCGCACATTCGGCAGTTCGTAGCGGCGAACCTCCAGTTGCGCGATCTCCGGCAGCAGCTCGCGCAGTCGCCCGGCGGTCAGATACCCGTACAGCCACTCGTATTCCGCGTCCGTGCGGGTCCACACGCCGATGTTGGCGTTCCCGCCCTTGTCTCCGGAGCGCGTCCCCGCCACCTCGCCCAGCGGCACGATCACGACCTCGCCCGCTTCCGGCGGAGCCGGCACCACGGCTGGGTGCACGGGCGGGGCCGCCGCAGCCGCCGCGTCTCCTCGAGGAAGGGGCATCAACTCCACACTCCCGTCATCCAGCACCAGCCGCGGCGTCACCGCCAGTGCGGGGATGAGCGCGGGCCAATACACGCCGTATGCGGACTCCGAGGAGGGCGGTGTCGTTGCGTAGACACCTGCATAGCTGCCCAGGACGAGCTCGAGCACGGCGTTGGAGAAGGAACGTCCGACCTTCTTGGGATCGGTGTCCTTCACCGTGAACACCAGGTGCGACGTTGCGTCCGCCTGCGTCGCCGGATCGGGATGATCGCTGCGAACGAGCAGCGCCTCCGCCGCGTCGAACGATTCCTTGCCGCCCACCCTCTCCCAAAGCAGCGATTCGGCATGAGCCGCCTTCTGCTCGATGTCGGGGGCGGTCAGGGCGAGCGTCATGGTGTTGCGATATCCGCCCGAGTAGTTGATCGCGACCTTGACCTGGCCGGTCGGCGCCGTGCCTCGCGCGCCTGCGACCCGCACACGGTTCGGCCCAACAGGTGTGACGGAGACCGTATCGAACCAGGTGGTCACATCCGGCCCTCCGTATGCGGGGGCGCCGATCTCGTAGAGCAGTTGCGCGATCACCGTGTCGACGGAGACGAGGCCGCCGGTGTCGACCGGCTTGGTGATTACGCTCGAGCCATCTTCCGAGATCTCGGCGATCGGGTATCCGGGATAGCGGCGGTCGGTGATGTCACCGAGGAAGCTGAAGTTGCCCCCGGTGACCTGCGTGCCGCATTCCAGGAGATGCCCCGCGATCACCCCTCCGGCCAGACGATCCCAGTCCTCTTCGCCCCAGCCATGCCACCATGCCGCAGGCCCCACAACGAGCGAAGCATCCGTCACCCGGCCGGTCACGACGACGTCGCTGCCCGCCTGGAGCGCCCGGGCGATCGGCCACGCCCCGAGATAGGCGTTCGCTGTGATGGGCTCGACCTCCAGATCGGCGAGTGGCCGTCCATTGTCGAGATGACGGATTTCGTGTCCCGCGCGCTGCAGCTCGGGAAGGATGCCGAGCACATCATCGCCGTCCGCGAATGCGATGCGCGGATGCAGGCCGAGACGTTCGGATAGCGCGCCAAGTCGTGTAGCCAACCCCGCGGGGTTCAGCCCTCCGGCGTTGGCGACGATCCGGATTCCACGATCGAGGCAGGTGCCGAGCACCTGCTCCATCTGCGTGAGGAACGTGGTCGCATAGCCGCCATCCGGATCGCGCTGACGTGACTTGTGAAGGATATACATCGTCAGCTCTGCCAGGTAGTCGCCGGTGATGATGTCGACATCGCCCCCGGAGACCATGTCCGCCGCCGCGCGGAGGCGGTCGCCGTAGAAGCCGGACACGTTTCCGATTCGAACGGCGCTGAGAGGCCGGCCCGCCTGATCGGACATCATCATCGACCTTTCCATTCGGGAGTTCGCTTCTCGCGGAATGCCCGCGGCCCCTCCTGTGCATCATCCGAGAGATAGACAGACGCGAAGATGCGCTCGGATTCGTCGAGCGCATCGGACAGGTGCCGCTCGCGCGAGGCGTAGACGACTGCCTTCGCCGCCCGCACCGACAGCGGCGCGTTTGCGGCGATCCGGTCGGCGAGCGCCTGGGCGCGATCGTGCAGGTCCGCGGCCGGCACGACATGATTCACGAAGCCGATCTCGTATGCGCGCTGGGCCGAGATGGCGTCGCCGGTCAGCACGAGTTCCAGCGCCACCTTCGGCGGTATCCACCAGGGCAGCGGCGCCGACCACGGCGAGCCTCGCCCCACCTTCACCTCGGTCACGGCGAAGCGCGCCTGCTCGGATGCGATGACCAAGTCCGCGTTCTGCACCAGCAGGAAGCCCCCGGCGAACGCGACGCCGTTGACTGCGGCGATGATTGGCTTGTCGACCTGGATGTTGCGCTGAAACTGCGGAACGAAGTCCGGCGGCGGAACGGTGAGCTCCGTCTCCGCCATCTCCTTCAAATCGCCGCCGGCGCAGAACGCCGCGTCGCCGGCTCCCGTGAGGACCATGACGGCCGCATCCTGATCCTCGTTGAACCGTCGGGTTGCCGCGAACAGCCGCTCCCGCACAGCGCGATTGAGCGCGTTGCGCGCCTCCGGACGGTTGATCGTCACCCAGGCGGCGGCGCCACGGCGCTCGTACAGCACCTCGTCACTCATCGCCATCCTCCCCGGCATCGTCGACCACGGCGAGGATTTGACCCAGGTCCACCTGCTGGCCCTGTTCGACGAGGATCCCAGAGACCGTACCGTCGACGGGAGCGCGAACGACGTGCTCCATCTTCATCGCTTCCAGGACGAGCACGATCTGCCCGGCTGCGACCCGCTCCCCTGCCGACACCTCGAGACGCACCACGGAACCGGGCATCGGTGCCGCGAGCGAACCGGCGGCCGCCTGCGTGCCCGGTTCGGGTAGCAGGCCGAGCTCTATCAGCTCGACTCCCCCGAAACGCCCGTCGATATCGATCCGCGTTCCGTGGATCGCGACCTGCAGGCTCTCGCGCACCCCGTTCACCACAAGATTTACCGCGTAGACATCCGGGCCGATGCCCTCGACCGAAAACGAGATCCGGCCGAGCGACAGCTCATCGACCGAGATTTCCGCGATCTTCTCCGTGACCCGATATCGCACGTCCCGCTCCGCACGGCCATCCCCGAATCGGACGAGCGCCGGCTGTGAGGGGAGGTTGCGAAAACCAGGGGTCACTGCGCGCTGGACCTTCGCCTCGGAACGGCGATGCGCCCGTAGAGCCAGCACTGCGCCGGCCGCGGCGAGATCCCGCTCTGCGCCGCTCGGGACGACGGCGAGCTCGCCCACCGAGTGGCGTTCCAGATACGCCGTGTCGGTGATTCCGGCGAGGAACTCGGATTCGCGTAGAATCCCGACGAGCACCTCTCTATTGGTACCAACGCCGTGGATACGGCTCGTGTGCAGAGCTCTCGCGAGGGCGAGAGCGGCCTCGGCCCTGGTCGGTGCGTGGGCAATGAGCTTCGCCAGCATCGGATCGTAGTGGATGCTCACCGCATCTCCGGCGGCGAAGCCGGTGTCGGCACGGACGCCGGCCCCGAGTGAGAATTCGCGGAGTACTCCCGAGGTGGGCAGGAATCCGGCGGCCGGGTCTTCGGCGTAAAGGCGCGCCTCGATGGCGTGGCCGGTCATTGAGGCCGTCCGCGCCTCTTCCGGCAGCTCCTCGCCCTGGGCGACCAGCAGCTGCAGCCGCACTAGGTCGAGCCCGGTGACCGATTCGGTCACCGGGTGCTCCACCTGGAGCCGCGTGTTCACCTCGAGGAAGAAGAAGTCGCCGCTCTGGTCGAGGATGAACTCGACCGTGCCGGCGCCGACATAGCCGATGGCCTCGCCTGCTGCGATGGCTGCATCGCCGAGACGGGCCCGCAGCTGCGGCGTCACCACGGGCGATGGCGACTCCTCGATGATCTTCTGGTAGCGCCGCTGGATCGAACAGTCCCGCTCGAAGAGACTGATCACCCGTCCCGTGGTATCGCCGAAGATCTGCACTTCGATGTGGCGGGGGCCGTGACATACCGCTCCAGGAAGACGGTGTCATCGCCAAACGCGGAGCCTGCCTCGCGACGCGCCGAGGCGACAGCCTCGCCAAGATCCGACGGGTCCGCGACGATCCGCATGCCACGCCCCCCGCCCCCGGCCGACGCCTTGACGAGGACCGGATACCCGATGCGCTTGCCCAGCAACGCCAGGTCCTCGTCGTTGAAGTTGTTGGTGACCGTTCCGCCGGGGAGGACGGGGACGCCGGATTCCTCCATCAGCGACTTCGCCCGGATCTTCGATCCCATGGCTGACATCGCATCCGGGGTCGGTCCGACGAAGGTGATTCCCGCGGCACCGACGGACGCGGCAAACTCGGCGTTCTCAGAGAGGAAGCCGTACCCGGGGTGGATGGCATCGGCGCCGGTCCTCCGCGCCGCGTCGAGGATCAGATCCCCTCGAAGGTAGGTGTCCGCGGGTGCGACTCCCGGCAGATGCACCGCGCGATCCGCTTCTCGTACGAAGAGTGCATCGGCGTCGGCGTCCGAGTAGACCGCGACGGTCTCGATTCCCATCTCGCGAGCGCTGCGGATGACGCGTACGGCGATCTCGCCGCGGTTGGCGACGAGGAGGGTCCTGATGCGCTGCCGGGCGGTGGTGTCGGTCAGTGTCATTTCGTGCTCACATTCGGAAGACGCCGAAGCCGGGCCGACCGGCCACAGTTGCGGAGTGGGTAGCGGAGAGCGCGATGCCGAGTGCGTCTCTCGTCTGGCGGGGGTCGATGATGCCGTCGTCGTAGAGACGGCCGGACATGAAGTACGACTGCGATTCGGCCTCGATCTGCTGTTCGATCTGCGCTCGCTGCTGGGCGTCGGCGTCCTCGTCGAATGCACGGCCCGCCCGCTCCGCGGAGCCGCGACCGACGATGGAGAGCACGCCTGCTAGCTGCGTGGCGCCCATGACGGCCTGGCGCATGTTCGGCCAGCTGAACAGGAATCGCGGGTCGAAGGCCCGACCACTCATGCCGTAGTTGCCTGCGCCGAATGAGGCCGCCATGTTCACGGTGATGTGCGGGACCGTGCTGTTGGTGACGGCGTTGATCATCTTCGCACCGTCCTTGATGATCCCGGCCTGCTCATATGCCGTTCCGACCATATACCCGGTGGTGTTCTGCAGGAAGATCAGCGGGGTATGGGTCTGGTTGGCGAGCAGGATGAACTCCGCCGCCTTCTTCGCCTCGTCGCCGAAGAGGACGCCGCGATGATTGGCGAGCACACCGATCGGGTAGCCGTGCAAGCTTGCCCAGCCCGTGACGAGGCTCGTGCCGTAGAGCTCCTTGTACTCGTCGAAGTCGGAGTCGTCAACGATGCGGGCGAGCACCTCGCGCGGATCGAACGGCACGCGCTGGTCGCGGGAGATGATGCCCAAAAGCTCTTCCGCGCTGTAGCGCGGCGGACGCGGCACGGTCCGGGCATCCGGACCATGTTTGCGCCAATTCAGACGGGAGACGATCTGCCGTCCGATGCGGATCGCGTCCCGCTCGTCCACAGCGAAGTAGTCGCTCACACCGGAAGTGCGTGAGTGCATGGCTGCGCCGCCCAGCTCTTCGCCGTCCGCATCCTCGCCGGTCGCCATCTTCACCAAGGGAGGGCCACCGAGGAATACCTGGGCCTGTTTATCGACGAGCACTGCGTAGTCACTCATCCCGGGGACGTACGCGCCCCCCGCCGTCGAGTTGCCGAACACGAGCGAGACCGAGGGGATGCCGGCGGCGGACAGTGCGGTCAGCTCGTGGAAGATCCGGCCGGCGGGGACGAAGAGATCAGCCTGGGTGGGCAGGTCCGCCCCGCCGGACTCGACGAGGTACAACACCGGAAGCCGGTTGACCCTCGCGATCTCGAGAGCCCGGAGGTTCTTGCGCAGCGTGTACGGATTCATGGTCCCTCCGCGCACCGTCGGCTCGTGGGCGATGATCATGCATTCGACGCCTGAGACGACACCGACACCGGTGACGATAACGCCGCCGACGGTGAACCCCGTGCCCCAACCGGCCAGCGTGGACAGTTCGAGGAAGGCCGAGTCCGCGTCGACCAGCAGCTCGATCCGTTCGCGCACGGTGAGCCGACCTCGAGCGCGATGGCGTTCGAGGGAACGCTCTCCCTCACCCATCACGACCTTGGCGGTCTCTGCTTCGAGGTCGGCGATGAGTGCGAGCCCCGCTTCGCGATTAGCGAGGTACTCTTCGCTCGCGGTGTCGACGCGGCTGACGATGACGCTCATGCGACGTCCGCATCCGCGTATGCTTCGCCACGGTCCGCACGCTCACGAAGTGAGGCCGGCGGACGCAGGTGATCCCCATAGCGATCGGCGAGCTCGTCGGCGCGGGCGACGAAACCGGCAGGGCCGCCCTCGTACGAGCTGATGTACTGCAGCACGCCACCGGTCCATGACGGAAAGCCGATACCAAGGAGCGAGCCGATGTTCGCATCCCGCACGGAGCGCAGCACACCCTCGTCGAGACAGTGCACGGCCTCGAGCGCCTCGGCGAACAGCATCCGTTCCTGCAGGTCGGCGAACGCGATGTCCGTGCGTCCGGAACCGAACGCCTCTCGCAAACCTGGCCAGAGCCCGAGCCGCCGGCCGTCGGCGTCGTAGTCGTAGAACCCGCCGCCACCGGCACGACCGGGGCGGCCGAGCACGTCGACGAGTTCGTCGATGACGGCTGCGGAGCCGTGCTCTACCGTGGCTACGCGCTCGTCTGCGGCGGCTGCTTCCGCCTCCTTGCGGATCTTCTGCGGCAATGTCAGTGTGAGCTCGTCGATCAGCTGCAACGGACCGGCGGGATAGCCCGCCTGCAGCGCCGCCTGCTCGACGCGCTGCGGCTCGACGCCTTCGCCGACGGCGGCAACGGCCTCGTTGAGAAATGTGATGATCGTCCGGCTCGTGAAGAAGCCACGGCTGTCGTCCACCACGATTGGGGTCTTGCCGAGCTGGCGGGCGAAATCGAAGGCGCGGGCGAGCGCCTCGTCCCCGGTCTTCTCCCCCACGATGATCTCCACCAAGGGCATCCGGTCCACCGGCAAGAAGAAGTGGATGCCGATGAAGTCCGCCGGACGCGACACGCCTTCAGCCAGAGACGTGATCGGCAGTGTCGAGGTGTTCGATGCGAGCAGGGCATCTGGTGCCACCACTGCCTCAGCCGCTTGGAACACGCCCTGCTTTACCGAGACGGACTCGAACACCGCCTCGACGACGACGTCCGCCCCGGCCAGATCTGCGTCGTCGTCCGTGGGCGTGATCCGCGCGAGCAGTTCATCGCCGCGCTCACGGGTGATGCGTCCGCGCTCGACTTGCCCTGCGACGATCTTCTCAGCAACCTGCTTGCCGCGCCCGGCCGCCTCAGGGGTCATGTCCTTGAGCACGACGTCGATACCCGCCTTCGCGCTGACATAGGCGATGCCCGCTCCCATCATCCCGGCACCGAGGACCGCGACGCGCTGTGCTGTCCGCTGCGGGATGCCCACGGGGCGGCTCCCGCCCGCGTTGACCGCCTGCAGGTCGAAGAACGTGGACTGGATGAGGTTCTTCGCTATCCGGCCGCTGGCGATGCTCACGAAGTAGCGCGTCTCGATGTCGCCCGCGGTGTCGATGTCGAGCAGCGCGCCCTCGACTGCCGCCGCGACGATGGCCCGCGATGCGGGCGCCGGTGCTCCCCTGGTCTGCTTGCGCAGCGCCGCCGAGAGCATGCCCAGTTCGCCTCCTGAAGCGGGCCAGAAAAGGTCACTGCCCGGCACCCGGTAGCCGGGGACATCCCAAGGCTGCACGGCGTGTGGGTTTGCGAGGATCCAGGCGCGCGCTGCCGGAAGGAGCGCCTCAGAATCGGCCACGAGTTCGTCGACGAGACCGAACTCGAGCGCCTCCAGCGGTGAGAAGCGCCTGCCGGTCAGCAGCACGTCGCGCACGGCCGGCACGACGCCGAACAGTCGCACGGTCCGAACGACGCCGCCGCCGCCCGGCAGCAGCCCCAGGCCCACTTCGGGGAGACCGACCACCGCGCCGCGTACGTCCGCGACGATCCGACGGTGGGTGGCGAGGGCGATCTCGAGCCCGCCGCCCAGGGCGGCACCTGCGATCACGGAGACAACGGGGCGCCCCAGCGTCTCAAGCCGTCGCAGCTGTCTCTTGACCGTGTCGGAGTCGTGGGCTATCCGCTCGTTGTCCTCCGGTGTGTAGGAGAGGATGTCCTCAAGGTTCCCGCCGGCGAAGAAGGTCTTCTTCGCCGATGCCAGGATGATGCCTGTGACACTGTCGATCTCCGCGGAGAGCCGGTCCAGGCTCACCTCCATCGAGGCCACGTACGCCTCGTTCATCGTGTTCGCCGACGATGACGGATCGTCGAGCGTGAGAACGACGATGCCGTCGTCCCCTTGCTGCCAAGTGATGGTGCTGCTCTCGCTCATGGTTTTCGTCCTCTCTGTCCGCTGACCGGCACGGCCGTCAGACCCGCTCGATAATCGTGGCGACAGCCATGCCGCCGCCGATGCACAGGGTGATCAGTCCGCGCTTCGCGTCGCGGCGTTCCAATTCGTCCAGGACCGTGCCCACGAGCATCGCTCCGGTCGCACCCAGCGGATGGCCCATCGCGATGGCGCCGCCGTTGACGTTCACCTTGTCCCAGGGGAGTTTGAGGTCCTTGACCCACTTCAGGACAACTGCCGCGAAGGCCTCATTGATCTCGAACAGGTCAATGTCATCGCACGTGAGTCCGGCGACCTCCAGCACCTTGCGCGTGGCAGGCGTGGGACCGGTCAGCATGATCGTGGGGTCTGCGCCGCTCACAGCGGTCGCGACCACCCGTGCCCGCGGGGCCAGCCCGAACCGCTCGCCCGCACTCCCGCTGCCGACCGCGACGAGGGCCGCCCCGTCGACGATTCCCGAGGAATTCCCGCCGTGGTGCACATGGGTGATCCTCTCCACATCCACATACCGCTGCAGCGCGGCGGCGTCGAAACCTGCTCGTCCCAGCCCATCGAACGCGGGCTTGAGGGCGGCCAGCGCCTCCGCTGTCGTGCCGGGGCGGCGGTGCTCATCCGTGTCGAGCAGGACCTTCCCTGTGATGTCGCAGACGGGCACAACCGAACGGTCGAACCTGCCCTCACGCCAAGCCGCCTCGGCGCGCTGCTGGGAGCGGATCGCGTAGGCGTCGACATCGTCGCGGGTGAAGCCCTCGATCGTCGCGATCAGGTCGGCTCCGATCCCCTGCGGCGCGAAGTACGCGTCATAGGTCGTGGTCGGGTCGTTGAAGAGAGGACCTGCATCTGTTCCCAGGGGTACCCGGGACATCGACTCGACGCCACCGGCGAACACGAGCTGCTCCCAGCCGGAACGCACTTTCTGCGCGGCGATGTTGACAGCTTCCAGTCCCGATCCGCAGAAACGGTTGAGCTGGGTCCCGCCCACCGTGTCCGGCAGCCCGGCCGCGATCGCCGCGGCCTTGGCGATGTCCCCGCCTTGATCGCCCACTGCGGAGACCACTCCCAGCACCAGATCGTCCACGGCTGCCATGTCCAGGTCGGGCAGCCGACGACGCAGCTCGTCGATGAGCCCCACGACCAGGTCGATCGGCTTCGTGCTGTGCAGCGACCCGCGTTTTCCGCGACCCCGCGGAGTGCGGATCGCCTCGTAGATGTATGCCTCCGCCATCGTCATTCCTTCCCGGCCCCATCGGCCTGTGATTGCCACGCAGAGCGGGCCTGGTCGTATTCATGGAGCAGTTGGTCCACCAGCTCCCTTACGGGCAGCACTTCCTGCACCGAGGAGACACTGTGCCCCGCACTCCAGACGTCGTTCCATCCGAGAAGTCGGTCCTGCCGGTAGTCGCCCTCCGCAACGTCTGCGACGTTGCGTCCGATCCATTCGCGCAGCAGATTCGCCGGCAACCCGCCGACCGCTGTCGAGAGGACGACGTCGTCCAAGGATGAGGAGACCAGCGCCGCCCGATAGGCGTCGTCGGCGAGGCTCTCCTGCGCAGCGATGAAGCGGGTGCCGAGGTAGGCGAGGTCCGCGCCGAGCGCCTGTGCCGCGAGGACGGCGGCGCCGTCTCCGATCCCGCCGGCCAACACGATTGTCCCCTCGAATCGCGCACGCACCGCCCGTACGAAGGCGAAGGGATTCATCCATCCGGTCTGCCCGCCGGCACCAGCTGTCAACAGGACCAGGCCGTCGACACCTGCGTCCAGACAGCGATCGACGTGCGCGAGTGTGGCGACGTCGGCGAAGACCAGACTGCCCGCGTCGTGCAGAGGCCCGACGGCGGCTTCCGGCGAGCCGACGCTGGTGATCACGAGCGGGACACGATGGGCGACCAGCGTCGCAAGTTCCTCATCGCGATGGTGGTTGGATCGATGCATGATCAGGTTCGGCGCGAAGGGTGCCGCCGGCTCGTCGCGCTCCGAGAGGCGGCGATCCAATGCGGTGAGCCAGGCGTCGAGACTTCCGGACGTCCCTTCGCGCCGCGCGTTGTGCACAGGGAACGAACCGATCACACCGGCTTCGCACGAGGCGGCGACAAGCTCGAATCCCGAGACGGCGGTCATAGGAGCGGCGATCACGGGAAGGGTGAGACGCGCTTTCAAAGGCGGTGGCAGACTCACAGGTGCTCCTCATCGTCGTCGATGCTGTCGCGGATGCTCGATGTATCCGTCTTCGATCGCTACGATATAACATAATTGTGATTAAGTGAATTTATAGTAACCAACCAGCGAGAATCGGATCCTGGATCCGAGAGAGGACTGCCCGTGGCATCTCTTACGCCCACCCGGCCGCGCACCCGGCCGCGCAATCGTCGCGAGATGATCCTGCGCGCGGCCGCGGATCTTTTCGCCGAGCACGGCTACCACAACGTCAACACCGAGGACATCGCCGCCGCGGCCGGCATCGGCGCGAGTGCGCTCTACCGTCATTTCAGAAACAAGCACGAGCTGCTCGAGTTGGCCTTGGCGAGCGAGTTCCAGGCGGTGAGCTCCGCGCTCGCTGAGGCCGCGCCGCGCGACATCGACTCGGCGATCGCCGTGCTCGCCCGTGCCTTCGGCGGACGGCCGCGGATGGGCCTGCTGTGGAGCAGGGAGTCCCGCCATCTCGACGATCCGGCTAAGCAGCGCATCCGCGGGCCCTTTTTCGAGGTGCGCGGCACGCTGGAAGGACTCATCCGCGAGCGCACGCAGGGCGGCGACCCCGAGCTGACGGCGATGGCCGTCATCGCCGTGCTCACCAGTCCCGCCTACCACCAGACGACCCTGCCGCCAGATCGCATGATCGCGCTGCTGATCGAGTTGAGCATGATCGCGGTGGCAACGCCGCTCACCGGCCGCGACGGCGCCCGGCCCCAGCCCGAGCCGGATGGGGTGACGTCATCATCGCGACCCAGTGCGATCATGGCTGCGGCGACCCGCCTATTCAGCGTCAAGGGCTACCAGACCGTGACCATGCAGGACATCGGCGCCGCCGTCGGCGCCACGAGCGCGAGTCTCTACCGTCACTTCCCCACCAAGGGCGACCTCCTCACCGCGATCATGACGCGCGCGACGGAAGCTCTGCACGTCGGACTCGCCGATGCGCTGGCGGGTGCGGCATCCCCGCGTGAGGCTCTTCGCGCGACCGTGACGGCGTACGTCTCCTTCGCCACGCGTCATCGCGACCTGCTGGGAGTGCTCGTGACCGAGCTGCCGAACATCCCGGAGCCGGACCGCCGCAGGCTTCGCGCCGCGCAGCGGGAGTACGTCTCGGAGTGGTTCGCCCTGCAGGCGGCTGCCCGGCCGGAGCAGGACCGGGCCGTGACGCGCTTCCGCGTGCACGCCGCCCTCGCCATCGTCAACGACGCCGTCCGCACAACCCGGCTCAGCAGCCACCCGGGCGTCGTCCGCAACATCGTGGACCTGGCCGTCAGCGTGCTGGAAAACTAAGGACTGCTTTCATGGAGGATCGTGTCTCAGAAGACGCGCCTCGAGCGGCAAAGCACCCGCTTCTTGCGGGGCATCCCGAAAGGCCCGAAAGCATTGACACTTCGTGATCATCGGGTGAGAATTGCCGGTAAGTGAATCACGCGTAACCACAGATCGTGGATGGTTCCGTTTCCCTTTGCTCCGGAAGACAATGATGTCAACGACAAAATATGAACTGCGGACCGGTCGGCCCGCGCCGAATCCGTTCAGCGATCCTGGACAATACAACGCGGACCCGGCAGAGGTCCGTCCCGCTCGTCTTGGCGACGTGCACGATGCCATCTCCCGATTGCGCGATCTGGGCAGCGTGGACGACGCCCTGGCGGCCGCGGCGAGGACGTTCGCCCCCGCTGGTCACTTCGCCAGGGTCCTCCTTTCGCGCATCGAAGGATCACTGTGGGTCCCCCGGCACTGGCACTCCTCCGAACTGGAGCACGAACAGGAACGCGGGCTGGAGTCCCTGCTGGCCGCATTGCGCGTGCCGCTGTGCTCCACGATGGTGGAGACCCAGGTCGTGCGTCGCAGGACTTCGCAGCTCGTGGAGCACGCGCAGACCGATTCACGCACGCATCATCCATTCGTCGATGCGATCCGCACCCGCTCGTACATCGTGGCGCCCGTCATCGTCGGTGAGGAGGCGGTCGCGCTGATCCATGCCGATCACGGTGCGAATCGGCACCCCGTCTCCGAGGCCGACCACGACATCGTGCGGCACTTCGCCGATCTGCTCGGACTCGCGCTCGAATCCATCGCGCTCGATGCACGGATCGCCGCGGAGCGCGAGCAAGTCCGCTCGGCGCTGGCGCGCGCCGAGTCCGTCCTGAGTCAGCAGGGCACCCCCTCACTGAGCGTCGTGCTGAACGCCCGTACGCCGGCACCGCACGCGCTCCAGCCGGCGTCCCATCCGTGGGGGCTCTCGGATCGCGAGGCCGAGGTTCTCGCACTGATGGCCGAAGGGCTGACGAACCGCGGCATCGCCGATCGTCTCTTCCTCTCGGAGAGCACCGTCAAGTCCCACGTCAAGCAAATCTTCAGGAAGCAGGGAGCCAGCACGCGATCGGAGTCCATCGCGCACGCATGGCGTCACACTAGATGGCAGGAACTGCGGGCATCGTGACAGGAAGGCAAGGGATTCGCCTCGCATCAGGAGAATCGACCGATCGGGGCGGCGAGACCTCCGGCCTGCTCGCCCGGATCGGCGCGATCGTCATCGCATGGGAGAGCGAGACTGGCTCATCGATTACGCTTCCGGATCTGCGCGGCGGCATCGTCCTCGACGCCGCCGAGGCCGTCGCAGAGCTCACCGATCGGACCATGTCGCGGCTGGCCGGGGAGAGCTCGGAGGATGCGCGCGGTCGGCTGACGCGTATCCTCGGAGAGCTCCAGCGGGTGTCGTTTGACTTGCAGTTGCACGCCATGAACGTCCTATCGGTCCGTCTCAGCGGCGCCTCCCGTGCACTCGCCACCCTGCGGGCCGGTAACGGAATCGGCGACCCGCTCGAGAGGGTCTGCGCCGAGCTCGTCCGCCAGTGCGGGTTCGGCCGCGCGGTGCTCTCCCGCGTGAGCGGCGCCGTCTGGAAGCCTTGGATCGCGGACTCTACTGCGAAGGACGAGCTCGCGAAGTGGTTCCCCGGCTGGGTGGGATCGGCCATCGCCATCGATGTGCGCGCGCCCGAGCACCAGCTGCTGACGACTCGTCAGCCGGTGCTCGTGCTCGATACCGAGGCAGCCCCCGTTCATCGGCCGATCATCGTGGACTCCGGCCATTCGCGCTCGTACGTCGTCGCGCCGCTGGTGTCCAGGGGGGCGGTCGTCGGTTTCCTGCACGCGGACCATCTCATGCCGGGCGCGCGGGTGACCGAGGCCGACCGCGACGTGCTGTGGGCGTTCGCGAGCGGCGTGGGCTTCCTCAGCGAGCGATCCGCCTTGCAGGAAGCGCTCCGGCAGCAGCGACAGCAGACGCGGGACATCCTCATCGACGCGGCGGAGAGCATCATGGCGTTCACCGAGCTGAGCGCCGCCGGCGACGCTGCACATGCCCCACTCGACGCTGTGCGTGTCATAGGCGAACGGACTGGGCTCGACGAGCTCACCAGACGCGAGGCGGAGGTGCTGCGGCTTATGGCTGACGGGCTAACGAATGCGGCGATCGCCGACCGCCTCGTCATCGCGCCGGACACGATCAAGTCGCATGTCAAGCACATCCTCCGCAAGCTCGGCACGAGCAATCGATCCCAGGCGGTGGCTCGGTATCTCAGTGCCTGACGGCGCCGGAGCGAGGGCCACCCTCGCCCGGCCATCGGCCGGGGCGCGCGTCGCGAGCCGAGGGCGAGACGCAGCATCCGTCCAGGACGTTGCGTCTCGCTTCCCCGTTCGACGACCCGGAAGGCTAGGACACAGCGACGGCCTCCGCAGGCTCTTCGGCCACCGAAGCCGGTTCCGCAGGCGGGTCGAACAGCCCCAGCTCGCTGCGCCCGATGAGGTCGTACGCCGCATCCGTCGTGAGCGGGTGGAAGGGGCCGCCGCGGGCATCCCGGTACAACCGTTCCAGGACGTGACCGCGCCGGAACGCCTGGCCCCCGACCAGGCGTAGGGCGCCATCGGCAACGCGGATGGCCGTCTCGGTCGCCGTCACCTTGCCCACATCGAGGAACGCGACCCGCGATGCAGGGTTCCACTGCCCGTCCCGCCCGTCAACGAGGATCTGCGCCGTCGCCTCCAGGACGCGGGCGGAGGCCTCGACATCCGTCTTAAGCTTGCCCAGGTTGTACTGCACGAAGCCTACGTTCTTCAGGGCGACGTCCTGGCCCTCCTGGGTGGCGCCGAGTGTCTTCTTGCGAAGGATCGCCTTGGCCGCCTCATAGGCCTTCTCCGCGAGTCCCTGGTACACGCTGGCGAAGCTCATTGACGCCCACTCGAACTCGCCGAACAGACCCTCGCGGAAGTTCCCGCCATAGGCCTCAGCAGGGACACTCACTTCGTCGAAAACGAGCGTCTGTGTGCCGGTGGCCCTCATGCCGAGCGTGTCCCAGGTGCGGACGACGCTCAGACCAGGGCTGTTTGCGGGAATGACGAAGACGGCCTCCCGCGAGGCGTGCTCGACGAAGCTGTCCGGCAGGTGCCCCGATTCGTCGGTGATCGTCGCGTTGAAGGCGACGAGGTCGGCCGCCTCGATGAGGGTGGCCCACGACTTCTTGCCGCTGACGCGCCAGCCGCCACTGCCGTCCGGGACAGCGATCGTGTCGGCGAGACCCGACAGCCCCGCACGGTCCTCGCTGAAAGGCCCGGAGACCAGCAGGTTTTCCTCCACAATCCTGCCGAAGACGCGCTTCCTGCTGTCCTCGTCGAGCAGGCCCCGGAAGATTCCGATCATCGTCTGATGCATGTTGAAGGAGAGCGCGATAGCGGGATCGCCCTTCGCGAGCTCCCGGGACACGAGCGCGGTCGTCCAGATGTCCGCGCCATCGCCGCCGTATTGCTTGGGGACCGCGATCTTCGGCAGCCCCGACGCTTTGTAGAGCGGAACGAGCTCCAGCGGGAACCTGTTGTTGGAGTCCGCGGCGGCGCCGGCCGCAGCGAAATCGGCGGCTAGCTTCGTTGCCCGCCCGACGATCTCGTCGCGTTCGGACGGGGACAGTACATTATCGTGCTTGCCCATGAGTCAATGTCCTTCTGTTGGGGGTATAAGAGAGTTCTCGCCCAGTGCATGCCAGGCACGGTTGTGATAGACAAGCGGTTGACTTTCGGCGGCGCTGGCCGCGTCGCTGCCCGCGACCGGGGCTTGGGTCTCCAACGCGTGCACGACGACCAGCGTCGAGGTGCCGGCGTCCAGCCGGTCGACAACGCGGCCGCGGATCCAGACGCTGGCAGACGGGAAGTACGGCTCGCCGCTGTCCAGACGGCCCCACAGCGTCGTGTCGGCGAAGCGGTCGATCCCGCTCGTCGCGCAAAGCTGGGCAAGGTGAAGCTGCGTTGAACCGACCAGGTGCACGACGAGCGTGTCTGCCATAAGGATGGTCGGCCCGCTCGAGGAGAGCTCCGACACGGAGAACACCAGCAGCGGCGGCTCGGTGCTGACCGAGAACACGGACGTCGCCGTCAGCCCCACCGGTCCCGCGCCCGCGTCGGCGGTGACCACGGCGACACCGGCCGGATGGTTGCGGAACGCTCCTTTGAACTCGTCCGGGGTCAGGCCCCCGGCAATTCTCCGCGCATGTTCGCCCACGGCGGGGGCTGCATCACCGTTTCTCACGGCATTCACACTCATGTCAATCCCTTCCTGCTTGCCGGCTGGGGCCCGGTCGCCCCCGCCCGCGAGGGCGGGAGCGAGGAGTCACGCACCGAAGCCCTCCTTCCAGTAGTGCACCGTCTGCACCGGCACACCGAGCTCGCCGAGCAGGGGCGTGTCGACCCAGTAGGTCGACTCGCGGGTGATCCGGCCGTCGGCGTCGAGCTGCTGCCAGGTGAGGCCGATCGTGGAGAGGGTCCGCCCGCCGACGGGCAGACCGTGGTACGTCTCGAGGTCCTTACCCGTCCAGGTCCAGAGGATCGCGACGGCGCGGAGGCCGTCGTCGCCAGTCAGGTCGAAGGCCTCGCGGATCTCGAAACGATGGATGCCGGAACCATTGGCGCTGTCCTTGTTCGAGAAGGGGGCCAGCTTCGGACGCAGCTCGTCCTTCGTGATGGCGGTGTCGGTCACGTGATCGTCGTCCGCGGTGTCGTCGAACACAAACTCGCCGGCATAGAGCGCGAGTGCCGCGTCGATACTCTCCGTAAGCGCGGCGGCCCACTTCGCTGCATGAACGTCTGCGATTGCGGTCCGGGTGTCAGTAGTGATGGTCATGTCAGATCCTTGTCGTATCGGGTCGGCTAGGAGACGGGCTTGAACTTGTTGGCACGATCGATCTGCGGCACGAACGGCGCGAGAGCGCTCACCGCGTCCCAGTAGCTCTCGTCACGGGTGATCCGGCCTTCCCGATCGTAGAAGTGCAGGGTCAGACCGCGCGAACCAGGGGTCCGGTCCGGGGTCGGGATGCCCAGGAACGCCTGAGCCTTCCTCGCCTCCCACGTCCAGCGGTACACCGCCGCCTGCTCATCGCCGATGACCTCGTCGATGCGGAAGTTGTTGATTCCGATCCCGTTCGTCGTGTCGGCGTTCGCATAAGGCCCGAACACGCGCAGCAGATCCTCACGCGAGGTGATGCCGTGCTGATCGAGGATCGGGTCGGTGAACACGAAAGGTTCCGCGTACATCGCGACGACGTCCTCCGGACTGGAGCGGAACGCCTTCAGCCACTTGACTGCCGTATGGAACTGATTGCTCATGGTTCGTTCTCTCTTTCTGCACGACGTCGGTGTCATGCGAACTCGTCTTCCCAAAGGTAGTAAGGGCCGGCGCCGCCGAAATCACCCGTCGGGGGGAATCCGCAACGCGAACGGGTGAGTCCTCGGGGGGAGACTGTCCAGCGCTCGGTGGCTGTCGGCGACACCGCCGGGAGGGGCAGACGCGCACCCCTCTCCCCCCAGCGGGTGAGGCGATTCACCCGTTCGAGGGTCGTCTTCGCCGCGAAAAGCGCATAGCGTCGGATCTACCCGAAGGAACCGCTGCTGAACCCGCAGTTCCGACACCGCTATTCAACGAGGAGAAGCGACACATGTGGGGCACCCTTCCTGATGTTCTCGACCGCACGATTCTTGAGAACCGTAATTCCCTTGCCATCGTCGAGGGCGACCGCCGGCTCACCTATGCCGAGCTCGGTGCCCTGCGCAACCGCATCGCCGCAGCGCTCGTCGACGCGGGACTCCGCAAAGGTGAACGCGTCGGCCTGCTGCTGTCGAACGTCCTCGAGTTCATCCCGGTGCAGCACGGCATCTGGGCCGCCGGCGGCGTGCTCGTGCAGATGCCTACGCGCCAGGTCGCGAATCAGTTCCGAGCGACGCTGACTCAGACGCACGCGACCACTCTGGTCTATCAGGCGCAGTTCGACGACGTCGTGGCCGCGATTGCGCCTGACCTCCCTGAGCTCGTGCGCATCATACGGATCGGCGGTGAGGGTGCTCCGACGGCAGAGGCGCTGCAGAGCGTACTCGCTTTCGAGGACTTCATCACCGGTGCTGACGCCGGGTCGCGGCCGGAGGTGGGGCTGGAGGAATCGGATGAGGCGTACGTGCTCTTCACCTCCGGGAGCACGGGAGAGCCCAAGGGTGTGGTGAACACGCATTTCACCTGGGCGCATTACAGCATCACCGCTGGACTGGAGATCGGAGACATCCGGTGGGGCGAGGTCTTCGCGCACGGCGCACCGCTCACCCATTACACGCAGATCTTTGTCATGCCCACCTTCATCCGCGGAGGCACCAACGTGATGCTGCCCGGACTCGACGTCGACGTGCTGCTGTCATCAATTCAGAAGTACAGGGTCACCGCGACCGCGGTCGTGCCGACGATCGTGTATCTGTTGCTGGACCACCCCCATCGTGAGGATTACGACCTCTCCACGTTGAACACGATGATCTACGCAGGCGCGCCGATTGCGCCGGAGCGCCTCAAGCAGGCTCTCGAGATCCTCGGTCCGATCTTCATCCAGACCTACGCCGGCACCGAGCCGGGATACGTCTCAGCCATGCGCAAGACGGATCACCGCATGGACAGTCCGAAAGCCATCGAACGGCTGGCATCGGCGGGACGTCCTCTCCCCTTCGTCCAGGTCACGATCCAGGATGAGTTCGACCGGGTGCTGCCCGTCGGTGAGTCGGGCGAGGTCACAACCAGGCAGCTTGGCCAGATGCTGACCTACGTGGATCCCGCACGCAACAGCGAGGCGCTCCGGGACGGTTGGGTGCACACCGGCGACATCGGCCGTCTCGACGAGGACGGGTTCCTCTACATCATCGACCGCAAGAAGGACATGATCGTCTCGGGCGGCTTCAACGTCTTCCCACGGCAGGTCGAGGACGTCCTCGCCACGCATCCCGCGATCGCGCAGAGCGCCGTCATCGGCATACCGCACGAGAAATGGGGAGAGGCCGTGCACGCGTTCGTGGTCTTCAAGGCGGGAGCCGCGGCATCCAAGCAAGAGCTCATTGACTACGTCAAGGCCGAGCTCGGCAGCATCCCCGCCCCGAAGACGCTCGACGTCATCGACGCGCTCCCGGTGAACCCCGCCGGCAAGGTCGACAAGAAATCGCTCCGTGAGCCGTTCTGGGCCGGGCGCGTCCGCCAAGTCAGCTGATCCACCCACCACATCCGCACAACCCCCAGGAGAGAACAATGGCTGTTCCGCACTACTCGCAACTCATCGACGGCCAATGGCACGACACCGGCGAGACGTATACGATCCACTCCCCTGCGACAGACGAGGTCGTCGCCACCGTCGCCAAGGCGGGCGTCGCCGACGTCGACCGTGCTGTAGCAGCGGCCAAGGCCGCTCACGCCGCAGGGACATGGCGCAATTCCTCGCCCGCCGACCGGGCCGCGGTACTGGATGCCGCGGCGGCCAGCCTCGCGGCGCGCGCCGACGAACTCGCGTTCCTGCAAAGCCGCGAGAACGGCGCCACGCTCCGCATCACGAGCGCCCTGCACCTCGGACTAGGGATCGCGCAGCTGCAGTACGTCGCGCAGCTCGCCCGCGAATACGAGTTCGAGTCGGACGGCCCCGAGATCGGGCCGATCCCGGCAGACGGTGTGCTGCGTCGTGAGCCGTTGGGCGTCGTGGCCGCGATTGTGCCGTGGAACATCCCCCTGCTGACGACCGTGTGGAAAATCGCGCCGGCGCTGGCCGCCGGAAACACCGTTGTCCTCAAGCCCGACGAGCATGCACCGCTTCTTCCACTGGAAATGGCCAGAGCCCTCCACGAGGCCGGGCTGCCAGCCGGCGTCCTCAACGTCATCGTGGGCGACGGCGAGCCCGTCGGCGCGCACCTCGCCTCGCATCCGGATGTGCGCAAAGTCGCCTTCACCGGATCGACGGTGGTGGGTAAGAGCATCCTCGGATCCTCGGCGGACACGCTCAAGCGCGTCACCCTGGAGCTCGGCGGCAAGGGCCCCAACATCATCCTCGACGACGCCGATCTGGATGTCGCCGTCGACGGCGCGCTCTTCGCCTGCTACGCCAACAACGGCGAGGCCTGTGAGGCGGGTACCCGGCTGATCATCCCTGCGGCGCGCAAGGAGGAGATCATCGAACGCCTCGTCGACCGTGGCCGGACGCTAGTCGTCGGCGACCCGACGGACGTCGCGACCACAATCGGGCCGCTAATCACCAGGGAGCAGCAGCAGCGCGTGCTCCGCTACATCGCCGACGCGAAGGCGGCCGGCGCGCGCATCGCTCTCGGCGGCGGGATCCCCTCCGGCGAACAGTTCACCAAGGGCAATTGGGTCGAACCCACCATCATCGCCGATGTGACCAATCTGGACCCGATCGCCCGCGACGAGGTCTTCGGGCCGGTGCTCGTCGTGCTCACCTACGATACGGTCGACGAGGCGATCGCTATCGCGAACGACACGAACTATGGCCTGTCCGCAGGGGTCTGGGGCGCGGACGAAGCACGGACCCTCGATGTCGCACGCCAGCTGGAAGCGGGCATGGTCTACGTGAACGACTGGCACGTCATCCACCCCGCCTACCCCTTCGGCGGCTACAAGCAGAGCGGCCTGGGGCGCGAGGGCGGCCCCGACTCGCTCGACGAATACACCGAGCAGAAGTACATCTCGATCAACCGCTCGGCCAGTCTGGCGGAGCGTGCCTTCGCCATCGTTGTGAACCCACCCGTCCTGGTCTGATCCGGTTAGGCGCGAAGGGGGTCTCTCCTCGTGAGGGGAGGCTCCCTTCGACATGCGGCTGAACGCCTGGACGCGCGGGGTGGCGTCCGGCGAAGAATGTGCCGCGCCGATCGTTCGCGCCTCATCGGCCAAGCTGTCCTTCAGCGATCGCTGCCGTGCTGCCGCAACAGTCGCTTGGCCTGTCCGGAGACGCCCGACGACAGTGACAGCCATGCTGCCGCGATTTCACGTGCTCGGACCGGCGTCGGTGCGGCCTGCGACCAAGGTCGATTACGCCCCGGCACTCCAGGGGTTTATGCGTCCCTCCTGCAACTAAAGTCTGCGCCTTCCACAGCAGTGGAAGGCCAAAACCGGGGGCAGGTCCAAGACTCCGTGTCCGGACGCGTTCGCGGTCCTCGCTATTAGGTCCCAGCCCTCTGGGGATTGTTCGTTTGGGTCTCATTTACCGTCTCCGGGGCGCGCAGAGGAGGACCGGTGAGACCCGAATGATCATGTCAAGTTAGTTCGGGCCCCAAGAGCCATTTTAAATGGCCCCACCCCGGGATGTGAATGTGGGCCCTTTGGCCATCACGCAAGCGACCCTGAACGGCAGCGCAAGCCTATAGGAGCAGGTATTGCTCCCAAATACGGACGTCGGTTGTAGCCTCCGCACATAAGGGAGACGGTGGATCCCATGGGTCCATGTTGCTCGCGGCTCTTCGGGTCTCGCCAAAGCACCATGAAGGACGATGTACCGTCCTTTTTCATGCGCTTGCGAATGCTGGCCACACAAAAAAGCTAGGCCGCTGTACACACATTTTGAAGTTTTGTACACAGTCAGGGGCCAAATAGGCCCCTGACCTGCGACAACACTGTGCCCGAGGTGGGACTCGAACCGCATTCCAACCCTTGCAAACACTGGGAACTCCAGAAAACATAGCCAATCCGGCCCAGTCCGGCCGATGTACGACCGAGTCCGAAGCGAAATCTGTTGACAGTGTCAACACCCCTCCCCCGACAGACTTCGAGTAACACAGAGCCGACCGCCGCGCTCCCTGACAAGGTGCGCGGCAACTCTATGTAGTAGCGAAAGTCTTCCGGACCGGGATCCTCGACAGCCGGTTCTGGACCCATGTCCGGTCGGAACACCACTGCCGGCTCTAAATTCCTCATGGCGCTTCTTCCTCCCTTCTGACTTCTATGGGCTGAAGGGAGGAAGTGGCATGACCGGCTGCGCCGTTAGCTGCACGGAAGACACTAGTGGCGAATCCAGAGATAGCGTGTCCCCTGGCTCAACCCGGCATCAAGAGCGCTCCCGGCTTGTGACGGAGCATCCGCTATCGGCCTCAGAAGATAGATGTCGCCGAAGAGCTCTGTCTCTAAAATCGACAAACTTGCACTGCGATACGCCTTAGAGCCGGTGAAACCGACATCTAGACTGGGCAAGGAGCAGGAGTCGATTCCAGAAGCTAGTCCCCCACGCATGCATCACGCTGCTCTCCTCCAACGACTCCATGAGCAGCCAAGAATCGTCGATGGTGTTTGTCATCCGGATACTTCATCTTCGCGGGACCGGCCCTCCGAACGACCGTAGCCCCACGCGCCGGGCGTCCCTCGGAAGGACGGTTCCGTATCGCAGCATCAAGAGAGTAGCAAGACGACTATCGCTCGGCGGCCCGAGGTGCCCCAGGTCGAAGAATGGTGATCTTCTCAAGCACTCTTCTCAGCGATCCTTCTTCCCCACCCCGCCGGTACTCCCTGAACTCCACCTCGACGTACTTATTGAAGGCATCAGCCGAGGCCGACATGAGGGTTTTTGGCACGATTCCAGAAAGACGCTCATTAGGCCCATCCTGATGTTCAACAATGAGGTCGAAGATCCGTCGCTCCAGACTTGCCGTTCGCCACATTCCTTCAACTATCTTCAAGTCTTCATCGAGGCGAAGCGTCTTGATGGTCCGGTGCAAATACTTGGCGTCGTCAGGCTTGAAGACCAGTGCTGCACCTCGAGGCGTTCTGTCATCCAAGTCGACGGTGACGCCAATTTCTGAGCAGCGTTGGGCAAAGCGGTCCAGGCTCTTGGTGGCGTCCGCCCCGAGCTCCACCAGCTTGTCCTCCAGTTGCAGGGGCTGATCCCTAAATTCCTTTACTGCTGTAAGGACGGAAAAGAGTTCATCAATCGACCGTTCTGCAGGAGTTTCTAAGTGTTCTAATCCTGGGAATGGAGAGTCGCTAAGGCCGGCGTGAGGTCGACGTGCTTCCCCGAAGTCGGCGGGCGGGGCAACCAGTTCAAGAATCACGGAACCGGGCTGCGGAGCCAACCCCCACAAGCCGAGCCTCTCTCTGACCGAATCGGTGATCGCCATGTATGGCTTCTCGAGTTGACGATTAACCAGCGTCACTACAGCGTCGTTGAGCGCCAGTATTGACCGATAAACCGGGTGTGCAGGGCCAGCATGGCCCCGGATAGCTCCACCATACAGCTTTGCCCTAATCCCTTTTTTCCCGAGCGCCCAGAGGTCAGTCGTGACTTCTCCTGCAGATGGGGCGAATCCGGTTAGGTCCATATAGACCTCGGCCAAATCCTCGGATTCCATGGCATTGAAGCGCAGGTCCATACGCTCCCCGCGAGAGAGGTCATCGCTTCCATCGATTGATTGCCAAGCAGCGGCGAAGAGTCTCTGCCTATTTGTGTAAGTCACTCTGTCACCTCCACATAGCCTTTCCTCAGGCCTTCGACAATTGTCCGATCGGCCGAATGAACACTAGACCAGTGCTCGTGCCAGTACGCCAGCTTGTCTGGGTTCCCGAGCTGGAAGCGAGAGGCATCTATCGCTCCCCCCATGACTCTTATCTTCTGCCCCCCTGCGGCGACCGTATTGAATAGTTCTGCTTGCTGCCAGTCCTGGAGTGCATTGAAGTGCAAACGATCTACTCCGACCGACACGTCGATGTCGCTTGGAGCTGCCCATGGCTTATGGGTTGTGAATCCTCCGTCCAGGAGAACCCGGCAAGTCGGAAACGTCGCTCTGAGTTTGTTCACATACGAAGGAAAAACCATCCAAAGCGACTTTCTATCCTCAGAGTACGGCGCCGCAGTGACAAAAAGATCGAATATTTCTTCGAGCGTTGCCCTGTGGGGGCTTTCGGAAGCTGGTAGAAGTCCATACTCCCCTTCAAGTGCTGGCAGCACCTAGTCACCCCCCTTACCCTGCACTGCTACTCCCGCGATGCTTCATAGCGCTTGGGGCCCAAGTCTATGCGTATGCGAGTGGCGCTCGCTCGCGAGGCTCGCCAATTGGTCAAATCAGCAACAGGGCTCGAAAAGGCTGGGCATGGGTGCCCTCAACATCACCGGAGGGAAACTGGGCAAGCGACGAGCCTGAGCTATGCACCGGAACCAGATTGTTGTACCATATGTAGTACCATTCAAGTACTCCGGGAGGGTTCTCATGGCAATCACTGCGTCAGACGCGCGAGCCAAGCTGTTTCCGCTCATCGAGCAGGTGAACAACGACCACGTTCCAGTGGAGATCATTTCGAAGAAGGGCAGTGCCGTGTTAATGTCACTGGCTGACTTTGAAGCGCTTGAGGAAACCGCGTACTTGCTACGTACGCCTGCTAACGCGGCTCACCTGCTAGAGAGCATTGCCCAGCACAGAGCTGGGACGGCGACCGAGCGGGCTCTGGAGGAATGAACACGGCCTTCACGCCGAACGGCTGGGATGACTACCAATACTGGATCAAGAACGACAAGGCCATGGTGAAGCGGATCAATCTGCTCATCAACGAGTGCCTCCGAACACCCTTTGAAGGCATTGGGAAACCGGAGGCACTCAAACATCAGCTTGCCGGGTACTGGTCTCGACGCATCACCGAAGAACATCGACTTGTATATGCGGTCGAGGAGGCACAAATCGTCGTTGTCGCCGCTCGGCACCACTACTAGCGGCGTAGACTCCTTCCGGTCTGCAACTTGGGTATACATCCGGGACGCCTGTCGGATCCAGACCGCGAATTAATATAAGAAGGCGGGACGGCCAGAAACTCCTACAAATGAGTGGGAGGCGGTAGGCCACGCTGCGGCCTAGGAGTGCGCTGAATAATCGGCGGGAGTGAGGCGCGTCCGGTGGACTTTTGGGACCGGTGATTTAAGACTGGTTTGATGCAGGGTCGTGAGGATGCGCAGCGGGGTTTTTTTGGATGTGGAGGTGCTGGCCGGGGAGTTGTTGGTCCCGGGCAGCGTTTTCGCGTTTCTGGCCGGGCACCGGGGGCGGCTGTTTCGGGATTCGGTGATGGAGGATCTCTTCCGCTCGGGACGAGGGCGCCCGTCGGTGCCGGCACCGGTGATCGGATCGGTTCTGGTGCTCCAGGCCCTGCAAGGGCTCTCGGACCGCGAGACTGCGGAGGCGTTGACGTTTGACCTGCGGAGGAAAGCCGCCTGCGGGTACGGGCTGAACCAGTCTGCGTTCCACCCGACCACGCTGACGCATTGGCGCAAACGGCTCGCCGCGACTTCGAATCCGCACCGGATCATGGACGCGATCACCGAAGTCGTCGCCGAAACCGGGATCCTGAAGGGCAGGCGTCGGCGTGCTTTGGATTCAACGGCGCTCGATGACGCGGTTGCCTGGCAGGACACGGTCACGCAGCTGATCGCCGCCATCCGCCGCTTCTGCCGTGATGTGCCCGGAGACAAGGCGCTGAACGCAGCCCACTCCACCGGGTATGACTACACCCGCCCAGGGAAACCCGACATGGGACTGCCCCCGGTTTTGTTGACTCCTTGACCTAGCGAGCTGGTGCTCGTGGAAGGATGTTGACCATGCCCACGGCTTATGGGGGCGGAGTTCCGCCAGGATGCTATTGATGTGGCCCGCAAGGGCGGGGCGCCGCTGGCGCAGATTGCGAAGGATTTCGGGTTGTCGGTCATGACGCTGAAACGGTGGATTGCCATCGCCGAGCGTAAAGAATCCGGGGCCGGCCCGGCAGCGGCTAAGTCGGCCGAGATGCGGGGAGAATGAGATTCTGCGCCGGTCTGCTGCTTATCTGGCGAGGGACATCAACCCAAAATGATGTACCCGCTGGTCACGGATCTTGGCGTACCCGCTGGTCACGGATCTTGGCGCCGACGGTGTTCCCGTACCCGCTGACCACGGATCTTGGCGCCGACGGTGTTCCCGTGGCGGTGGCCTAGATTGAAAGACGGTCATCGGAGGGTTGATACTTGTCGTCGTCCCCCCATTGAAACTTTCCCGATGCAAGCGCTAGCTAGACGCAGCGCGCCAGAGCCAGGTGCCCGTTTGCAGGAGAACGCCATGCCCCTGCAATGATGTAGGGATGAGCCTCCTCGACGACATCATTAGCGGCGCGACGGACGACAGCGTCACCACGAGCAACCTTCTTCGCAAGGTCCAGATCGTTGGCCACTACGTCGAAGCCGAGAAGATCACCGGGTGGGTGAAGGGCGAGTTGAACGGGTATCTCCTCGGCCCGCTGCCTGCTTACCGGGCAAAGCTTGGCACCCCCGTCATGGGCCTGTGGACCGGACCATTCGGAACATCAGCAACTCAACCCGTCAGCTCATCAGGTGTGCCGACAGAAGCCGCAGATCCCCTTTTCACAACAAATCTGCACCAGTCGCTCGCCGAACTGGAAGACCTTGCTGGGCTTCCGAGCGACCCGGGAGTGTCATGGGATCCGCAGCATGTCGCGATGTATAACGTGTGGATCGAAGAGGGGAAAGTCCCACATATAGAGATGATGGGCCTTCTCAGCGCGCAGCGCGTTGTCACGCGTGCGGCATTGAGGGGAGTCATTAACACGGTCCGAAACACCGCCCTCGACTTCGCTCTGAACCTCCAAACTACCGATCCGGCGGCGGGCACGCTAGACGGTCCAACCGTGGCCGAGCCCCAGATTGCGCAGTCCATCTACCTTGTAACCAACCATATCTATGGCGACGGGGCCACCGTCGCGCACGGCGACAACACCACTCAGACCACCCACCTCAACAAGGGAGACATTGACGGCTTCATTCGGGCCGTCCGCGCGCTCGGCGTCGGCGATGCCATAATCACCGAGCTGCAAGGTGCCGCGGGCGCCGAGGAAGCTGAGAGGCCCTCGAAGCTGAAGGCTGTCATGGATCGCATCAGATCAGGTGCCCTGGCGCTCGGCACCAAGGTCTCCGCAGAGGTTGCGACAAGCCAAATCGATCAGCTGATCCAGCACTTCCTCGGGCAAAATCAGTAGAAATGAAGGGTGTGGCTTTGGGTATGGAAGACTGCCCAATTGAGGTGATCATCCCACTTCCCCGGATACGTCGAGGACAAGGGATTGCAGATCAGCCATGGGATGGGATTACCTTATGCCTTGAAGCGAATCAGCCCGAGCTCTCTCGAGTGGCGGACGAGCCTGCTAGTAGCCGGCGGAGGCCGCGAGTTTAGACCTCACGCGCGCGGACAGTCCGCTGCCTGGATCGATCGCGGCTGCGAGCAACCCGTCAAGCGTGCCGAACACCGGGCCAACGACGCCGCCGTCCTTTCGCCGATCGCGGCGCGCCCGGCAGCACGTCGGAGGCGTCGCTGCGCAGCGTGGCGTCGTCGGAGTACTGCTCGGGCAAGCCATATGCCTCTCAGAATCCTTTCACGAGCACCCGCTCGCTAGGTCAAGCAGCCAAAAAGACCCGATGCATTCCCCCATGGAGGTCCGTAGCGCCGAGCCCGGCCGTGCATTGACGGCATGTACGTCGACGGCTCAGGGGCGGAACACTATAGGCACTTCCATAAAGCAGACGTAAGTGTGGACACTGTCCACACCCCCTTTGGCAGGACAAAGCGGACAGGCGCAGCCCCCTTGCCACCGTGAGTAGCCCTCGAAATAAGCTTCAGGGCCAAAGCCGGTTTCATCATGTTGTACCCGGAACCCCGAACCATGAACTGGTGTTGGCCATCCACGACCAACCCGACAGAACCGGACGAGGAACCGCACGCTTCGTCGGATGCTCTCCGAGCGCTGGCGGCCAGGCTCTGTCATGCGGATCATCGAGGCGGACCTGCACGCGGTGGGTGGTGCGATACTGAGGTCAGTCGAGAGGAGCTATACGTGGCAACGAGGCAGGTGAAGGGTGAATCGATGCGGGAGCTCACCCTGGCAATTGGCTCAGCACACCTACCCTTGGCCTCCGACGAGCAGGCTCAAGGCTGATGGCATGGGGCATCGGCGAGCAGGTGATCCTTGCCGAGTGGCTGTTTGTGGAGACCGTCGACGATATCCGCCGCAGGTGCCAGGACCCGGCGATGCAGACGCGGTACGAGCTGTCGGGCATCGCGCCAATGCTGCGCAAGCTCGTGATCGATGACGCGCCGCTGCTCCATACGGTTCGTGCCGCGAGGCGAGAGGTGCCGGTGGATTTCCGCATCCATTCGTGGAACGACCTGGAGGACAGACTTGCGGGCAACGGCTTGACGCGCTATTTCGGGATCGGAGACGAGAGAATCGTCGGCGACCCGGACCCGTCGCCGTTGACCCTCAAGCAATTTCTCAGGACCGTCATCGGCGTTGCCGAAGGCAACGATCTCACGGTAAAGAGCGTGATCCGCTACTACTCGCACGTCGAGGGCGGAGTTCATTTCGGCATACCGAAGGAGCCCGGCGAGCCAACCTTGAGCACCATGTCCCCGACGCTCTTGGGGCACTCGACGGGCCAGGTTCAGATCCTCGGCCACCTCGGGCAGATCGTCGCCGATGCGCTGGAGCCATTGCGCCGTTCAATTCTCTCCCAGCCGACGATTCACAAGCTGTGGCATTCCAAAGACGACCGAGGACTGTTCCTCAACCACTGGACTACGGAGTACCTCGAACGTACGAGCGCGGGGTAGCGCTGACGTGCCTCTAGAGGCACGAAATGGGTCGTCCCCTATCGACTGCGTTCTGCTATGACCCCACCATCGTGAAGCCCGAGGAGGTCACCGAGCTCATCAACTTCCTCCTTGCCTGACCCTGGTCCCTGACCAGTAACGAGGTCCTCCTTCGCCACGCAGTGGAGTCCACGCCCCCACGGCGACGTCCGGGCGCAGATGCGATTCATCGAAGCCGAGGCATGGGCGTCGGAGGTGAGCACCATCCGCTCCGAGGTTTGTTGGCCGCCGGTCAGGTGTTGGGAAAAGCTCGGTGGCTTTCGAACTGCATGCCCAGCTCACTGCCATAAAGGTCAAACACTGTGTGATCGAAGGCGACAACCTAGACCTGGCCTTCCCTCAACCGCGGGAGCACAATCTTGCAGAGCGGCATCTTGCCGCGATCTGGGCAAACTACCGTGCTCTCGGCTACCGGCGAATGATTTACACGAACACGGTCAGCGTCCGATTCACACAGGAATTAGCAGCGCCACGGGAGACAGTCCCCTTATCACTGCGGTACTGCTGACCGCAGACGACGAGACGGCCTGAGCCAGGCTTCTCCGGCGGACCCAGGGCAGCGACCTTCAGGAACATCTTGACCGTAGCAATGCTGCCGCCAGAGAACTTGAACTCCTCACTGGGCCGCATGGTGCAGGAGGAAGCACCGCCACCGGTGGGGAAGGGTGGTGGCGGTGCTTCTTGCGGGTCAGCCGAGCGAGGCAGCTGCTGTCCTGATCACGTCGGCGACCACCTTGGGACGTGACGCATATATGGCATGGTTTCCCGGTGTCTCGCTGATTGTTGCGCCGATGCGCTCCGCCATGCTGGTCTGAGCGACCGGCGGGATCATTTTGTCCTCTGTGACGTGGAGATACCAGCTGGGCTTTACGCGCCAGGCGGCTGAGGAAATGATTCCGCCGACCGCTTCAAGGCCCCACGGGACCTGCGAGTCGGCCAGGAATGCCCCTTCCGCAGGAGTGACGTCGGCGGCGAAGGACTCATAGAACTTATCGCGGTCGAGGAAGAGGTATCCGTCGACGGGCGGCAGAATGGGTGGCTGCGGACCGTCGGTCGGGAACGTTTCGAGCAAGGAGTTCACGGACTCGCCCTGGTCCGGTGCGAACGCAGTGATGTAGACGAGCGCCATTACCTTTTCGTGATTGCCCGCTTCGGTGATGACGGCTCCGCCGTACGAATGACCCACAAGCACGACAGGCCCATTTGCCTCGTCGAGGACCTGCCGGGTGATTGACACGTCGTCAGCCAGGGACTTGGTAGGGTTCTGCACTACGCGCACACCGAAGCCATCCGCGGTGAGGTCGTCGTACACTTCCCGCCAGCCTGACCCGTCGACGAATCCGCCGTGAACGAGAACGATCGTTGGTTTCATGGTTTTCTCCTAACTGTGGTGGACAGGAACAACGCTAGACTTCCGGTCGCGCGTCGTCATCCGTCAGTAGAAAATCGGTCTCGGACAAGACCGGGTGATGCAAGCCCGCTCGCGTCGAATTCGACCCGGCCGCGTTCGTCCACACCAAGGGCCATACATCCTGACGCTTGTGGAACACGGAGCCAAAACAGACTCCCCGCGCCGGAGCCCATGGTCCGACAAAGAAAAAGCCCATGCGAAACAGCACAGTTACCCAGCCCCCATGCGAAGGAACGCGCTTCAAGCAACCGCTCAGGGCGAAACGACCCATTTCTGATGAATACGCTGGAAATACCTTTGGCGCGGGGACTTCGTCGAGCTGTGCCGCGAGGATCGTGAAATAGCCACGGGCTGGGTCGATGACGTAAACCCTGACGGCAGGGTCGTCTGGATCTATCTAACAAGAGGAAGAGGCCGCGTTATGATTCAGCGCACAGTTTTTCGTGACTCTGTGTCGAGTCCGCTTTGGCTGCGACGAGCGGTCTAAGCCCGCCACCACAGAAGAGCGATGCCCGGACCTCCGACTCATCCAGTGCCGCCGGTTCTGCCTGCCGGTGATCGGGTCACTGGTCTGCATGGAGGAGGCTCCGCCAATTGGGCGGGACCAGACCGGCAGGGCCGGGCGCGGGCTGAGACAGCGGACGATGGTTCGGGGGTTCGAGCTCCCGCCTGAGAGCTGGCCGGTTAGTGGCGAAGTTCCAAAACCAATCTTCTCCGGGTTCGAAAGAACGCATGATGGGATGGCCGGATTCTTCTGCATGCCGTCTCGCGTGCTGCGATGGTGAACTGTCGCAACATCCGATGTTGCCGCATTGAGCGCAGCGCCGAAGATGAAGCCACCAGCCGCCGGTCTCACCACAGGCTCGGCACCCTGTCCCGCTCGGCTTGGCTCACGGGTCGATGTGGGCTTGTTCGCTCGGCGGCGAACGGTGCCGGTGCTGTCCACCGGCCATCCGGAGTGCGCAGGCATAAAAGGGACCGCAAAGTCGCGAGCTACAGCCAGAATCTAGCCGGATTGACTGGTCAGGGGTTGAGCTGCCGATTCTCGGTTGGATTCATCAGCTAATCGTGGAATCCGATTGAGGCATGGACTGATTGGACGGCGCTCGCTCCTTCTCCGACGGCTGCCGCGACGCGTTTCATCGAGCCTTTGCGGACGTCGCCCGCGGCGAATACCCCAGGGATGCTGGTTTCGAAGGGGAGCGGACGTCGCCCGAGAGCCGACCAGCTTCCACCGAGTTCCGACGGGTCCAGGTCCGAGTCGGTGAGGATAAAACCTTCGTTGTCGAGCGCGAGTCCTTTCAGCCAGGTGGTCGCGGGAACTTCGCCGATGAAGCAGAAGAGTCCTGCGCACTCGACAACGGTGCGGATTCCCGATTCTCGGTCGGTCAGCTCAACAGCGTCGAGATGCGTTTGGCCGTGGAGGCCCGACACCTCAGTCGCGGTGTGGACGGAGACCAGCGGTTCTGCGGTCAACCGGTCAATTAGGTAGCTGGACATGTTTGCTGCGAGATGAGCGCCGCGGACGACGAGGTTGACGGCGTTTCCGCGTGACGCGAGATACAGCGAGGCCTGGCCTGCCGAGTTCGCGCCTCCGACAACGGTGACCGGCTGACCGGCACACCATTTGGCTTCGAGCTCGGTTGCAGCGTAGTAGATTCCGGCCCCTTGGAATTTCTCCCAGTGCGTCAGGGGAAGTGATCTGTACCGGGCGCCGGTTGCGATGATCACGGCGCGGCTTTCGACGCTGGTGCCGTCGGTCAGCGAGAGACGGATCATGCCGGTGTCAACGTCAAGTGCCGTGACCCCGCACGGTGCTGAGAGCTGAGCACCGAACTTAAGTGCCTGCACAATCGCTTTCCCTGTCAGGTCCGTCCCGCTTATGCCAGTTGGGAAACCGAGATAGTTCTCGATTCGCGAACTTGCCGCAGCTTGTCCACCAGGACCGACCATGTCCAGCAGGACAGTTGCCAGCCCCTCAGATGCGCCGTAGACGGCCGCCGCAAGGCCCGCGGGGCCTGCGCCAATCACTGCCAGATCCACCTTTTGGTCGACCGCTCGACGGTAGGAGAGCCCGAGTTCGTGAGCCATGACCTCTGCAGTCGCCCGTCGCATCACCTTGTCGGGAGTGATCACGACCGGGAGGTCCCCGGCTTCGACCGCCGCGGCCCGCATGAGCGCCTGACCTGCGACGGAATCGGCCTCAAACCAGAGATGGGTAAGTCGTAAGCGCGCCGCGAATGTCCGGAGTTCCAATGAAGATGCCGAGAGGCGGCTCCCCACGATTTCGATGACACGGGCAGCTGCGTTGTTGCGAAGGAGCTCTCTTCGGGCGAGAAAGGCGAGCAACAGAATATCGGAAAGCTCCGCGTCCTCAGCCATCAGTCGACGAAATTGGGTCTGTGGAATCCGATGGATTCGTCCGGCTTGCACGACCAGCCCGGTGAGGTACACGGATTGACCGGTGAGCAAGCCTAACTCGCCGATGAAACGGCCCGGGCCATGGCTGACCACGACCTCCTCAGGTGCATCGTGGGTGGCGCCTCGAATCAGATCCACCGTGCCCCGCTCAATGACGATGAGATCGTATGTTTCGTCGCCTGCCCGGAACACGGTGTCACCGACGGCGACGTCTTGCACGACGGCATAACTTCGGAGGCGTCTGATCTGCTCGGCAGAAAGAACCGGGTAGGCGGCACTTGTGTTCGCGTCGGCAGGGCCTTTTTTGGGCATCGGGATCCATCCTCGGTGGCTCTGCCGATCCCCGCGGACCGGGGGGACGACCGCTAACGATGGTGCGGGGGAGGTTTCGTACTGTCCGCGACGGCGGGGCTACGCAGCACCGGCTGCTGCTTTGATGAAAGGGGCGGAGAGTACAGGGTCGCCGGTAGCGATTGCAGGAGACAAACTTGGCTCGTCCTGAAGCATTGCTGAAAGCCGCTGGCGGCTCGGTCTCAACTCAATTTCATCGATAAACGACTGCGCAATCAGCGAGAATTCGCTCCGTGCGTATGCCGCCAGCTCTCGAACGAACGGGTCTTTCAGAGGGCGGACTGCCGCGTCGAGACCGTCGTGCACGAAATACTCCGGTAAAAGTATGGCTCCAAACCCGGAGGCAGCCAGTCGTGCCCCGGTCTCTAGCTGTGACGTTTCAACAGCGCCGCGCGGCTTGAACCCTGCTGTTAGGCAAAGAGCGTCGGTCATCTCGCGTAGGTCGTGATCCGCAGGAAATTGGACCCACGGTCGGTCGGCCAGGTCCTCAAGTGCGACGATGGGTGTTGAGGCCAATGGGTCATTCGGAGGCAGGACAACTACAAATTCCTCTATTCCCAGCGAGACGACAGGCCCGTTCCAATTAGCAGGCATTGGACCAATCGCTATGTCTCCAGTGCCACCCTCGACTTCCCTGCGTAGTGTGTCGCATCGGCCATACTCGTGGAGTCGAACGCGCACGTCTGGATACTGTGGCCGCCAACGAGAAAAAGCCTGAGGCATGATTCCGCCGCCGATCGAGGTTACGGTTGCGATCTCCAAGTCGCCTGCCTCTCCTCGCACCGCGTTCAACGCTGATCGCTGCGCTTGACGGGAGAGACGCAGGACCGCTTTCGCGTGGGGCAGATACGCGCGGCCGGCCTCTGTTAGTACCACGGATCGCGGGAGCCTCTCGATGAGTTGCGTTCCGATTTCTCGTTCGAGTTGCTGTACCTGTTGGGACAGCCCAGGTTGGGTGACATTCAGGGACTCGGCCGCTCTCGAGAACGACCCAAGCTCAGCAACGCCGACGAAGTACTCCATTTGTCTGAGGGTCATCCTTAATGCTGCGGAGGGCCGTGTTTGTAAGTCAAGGATTTTTTTCCTGTCTGGGATCAATATCGTCTTTGCCAGCGATAGAGGACTTTTATCGCCGGAAGCTTGATTGCTGCCTAGGCTCGGGCTTCAAATTAAGTCACGCCATTTGAGCATGAATCGGAGAGATCCGAACCCACGCCGCGACGCAGCGACGGCGGTCGGGCTCTTCGCAGGCGCCCTGGCAAATATCAGTGCTCACGCTCCAGTGTTTTGCGAGTAACACCGCCGCGATGAAGCCGCACCTGACACAGAGAAGAGAGTCCGCATGGCAATCACGCATCACGAAACGCTCACCGACGAGTCGATTAGAGAATTCAAGATCGACATCCCGCAATCCGAACTCGATGATCTTCGCACGCGCCTGCGCCTCACGCGGTGGCCCGAGAAGGAGCCGGTCGATGACTGGTCTCAGGGGGTTCCGCTGGAGAATGCCAAACGTCTGATCGAGTACTGGATGAACGACTACGACTGGCGACCAGTCGAGAAGCTTTTGAACTCGTATCCTCAGTTTGTGACGACGATCGACGGTTTGGGGATTCACTTCCTGCATATCAAGTCCCCGCACGCCGACGCTCTGCCCATGATCATGACGCACGGGTGGCCGGGATCGGTTCTCGAGTTCATGAAAGTGATCGGCCCGTTGGTCGATCCCACTAGCCACGGTGGGAAGGCATCAGACGCTTTCCACCTGGTGATTCCGTCGTTGCCTGGTCACGGATTTTCAGAGAAACCCACATCCGACGGGTGGGGCGCAGAGCAGACGGCGAAAGCCTGGGGCGTGCTGATGTCCAGACTCGGCTACGATCGCTGGGTCGCATCGGGTGGCGACTGGGGATCGACCGTCGTGCACTGGCTCGCGTTGCAGCGCCCGGAGGGGCTGCTCGCGGGACACTCCAACTGGCCGCTGGTCTTCCCGAAGGAGGCCCCGGCCCAGCCGACCCCCGAGGAGAAGGCTGCGTTCGACGACGTCGGCCGTTTCGTCTCGAACGTGGCTGGCTATCATCACGAACAGGCCACGCGGCCGCAGACTCTGGGTTACGCCCTCGCAGATTCTCCTGTAGGTCAGGCGATCTGGATCTTTGAGAAATTTAACGAGTGGAGTGACAACCCGGGTGTGCTCTCGCATAGCTGGGGTGGCGAAGAATGGCAGCCAAACGATGGTTCCGTGTTCGACGTCTTCCCCATCGACGAGATCCTCGATGGGATCACGCTGTACTGGCTCACCAACTCTGGAGCCTCATCAGGACGGTACTACTGGGAGAATGCTCGCGGCACCGTCGGGACCGACCTCGCATTCGGACGGTTGGAGCTGCCGATGTCGGGAACAGTGTTTCCCAAAGATATGTACCGGGCCCCGCGCAGCTGGGCTGAGGAGTCGTGGCCTAACCTCGTTCACTGGGGGATCGCTGAGAGGGGCGGTCACTTCGCGGCCTGGGAACAGCCGGACATCATCGTGAGTGAACTAACGAAGTCCTTCGGACCCCAGTTCCGCTAGCCCACCCCATCGATAACCGTGCCGGGCTGTGTTCGACCACGAACGCAGCCCGGCATTCTAGAATCTCCGAAGGCAACCGGAATGAATCGCAGGATCTTTGGGCGAGGGTCAATGAGCGTGGGTCAGTTCTGGTTTCCGGCCGGCTTGCGGTGCCCGGATGGTTGCCGCCGCGGTCCCGAATGTGAGCTGAGACCGGTGGTGGCCCGGTGGTGACAGACGGCCGGAGGCCGTCGGGGCGGTAGGCGGGAGCAGGCGGGTGCCCGGTTCTTGTCTCAGGCTCCGGCGGTTGCTGAGCAACGCAGGTAGTGGGGCGGGCGGAACGCCGCCAATGGCCGTCAGGGCGTGTCTCCTAAATCGGGGGTTGGCTAGCTGGAATGCTTGAGGGGTGTCGCGAACATCTGTTTTGAGTGATGATCAGTGGTCCCGGATCGAGCCTCTTCTGCCGCGTTGGCGTCCAACGCCCGGTATCCGCCGCAAAGACTCGAGAGAAGAGCGCGCAGTCGTGGACTGTCTGGAGCGCGGTCATCATGTCGGGGAACTCGAGGGCGGGGGTGATCCCGTCGAGCAGACCGGGATAGTTGTTGGCGATGCTGAGTTGCATCATCGCGCCGCCGGATCCACCGCCGGAGACGACCCTGGTGAGGTTTCCGTACTCGGTGGAGACCGATGCCGGGTACTGGTGGGAACTATCCATGCGCTAGATCGAGATCTCCCGCACCCGGGTCTTCGACGCACCCCGGCACGCCCGCGCCTTCTTCGAATCGCTCGTGGCGACAACCTCGATATCGGCCGCCCCGAAACCGTCGAGCTGCGGTTCACCGGATATGCCCCCCAACTGCCGCCGCGCGCGTCCGATCGTGAACCGGACCCTGCAAAACGAAGATCGTCACCCGAGACACCTTGGTGACCGTGAACGTGTTCTTCAAGCACTCCCGCATCAAGAAATACCTCAAGGCGCGGCCGGGCGCTGCGGATTTAGACTGTCGTCATTCCCGAGAGACCTGCAATGCCTCCGACGCCTGGAACATCTGGACGAGTTGCAGGAGAAAGCCCGTGACATCAATGCCAGGCTGCTCGATAATGAACGTGTCGGGCAGGGTTGTGTCCTTGTGAGCCCTTGAGCGGGTCGCGCAGCCCACCCACACCGAGGATGGCAGGAGGGCCCCGGCCTTGCGGTTCGGCTCCCTCGGATTCACCCATCGGAGCCTGCGTGCCCGGGTGACCCATCTGCTGGGCGCCGGTTACAGCACCAACCAAATGAGCTACGACCTGGCCCGGCTGCGTCGCACCTGGCTCATCGAGCGCGAGGCACACAACAACACCTACACCCTCACGCCCGACGGCCAACGCGTGGCACTGTTCTACACCAAGGTCCATAACCGTTTGCTGCGTCCACTATTGGCAGTCGACAAACCACCGCACCGGCGCCACTGCGCAAGGCACTGGCAACCATCGACCGGTACATCCGCAGCTATATCGAAGACGCCACGGCTGGGAAACACTGCCTGAAAACTCAAGACAAACCTCAAAGTTCTGACCCCCAAGGAACGCTAGCCCACAAGGAAGGCCAGCCCGATCCCTCGTGCGGTTCGGGCTGACCCTCGAGTTGCCGAGGTGCGGACTATGCGGCCGCTCGGACCGTCGGCGGCTGCGTGCGCCACAGCCGGTAGGAGCCAAATTCGATATCGCTGAGAAGATCGGGGCCAATCGGGTCCCAGCCGAGTTCGTTGCGGGCCTTTGACGAGTCGACGCGACTGTTCGATCCCAGCGCGCTGACCCAAACGCTATTGCCGAGAATTCGTTCCGCTTCTACATCGTCAGTGAATGACCGGGCAGGCACGTCGACGAGACGCCCGATGGACTCCGCGATCGACTTGAGATCCATCTCGTCGGCAGCGATATTATACACGCTGCCGGCAGATGCCTTCTCAAGGGCGAGGGCGTAAACCTGGCCCAGGTCCTCGACGAAAACATTCCCGTATCGATTCAGTCCGGGGCCAGTGTAGCCACTGACGCCGTGTCGCAACGCTGCGCGCAGGAGTGATGGGAGCTGCTCGCTTGCCCCATACCCGTAGATCATCGACGGCCGGATGATAATGCTGCGTACGCCGTCCTCGGCGGCCGCGATGGTCTCCGCGTCGCTATCGAATCTCGAGGCGAGGAGCGCGACGGGAGGGTACCCGTCGTCCTCGGTGTGCAACACGTTGCTCGGTTGTCCTTTGGACAAATCACTGTATATGGCTGAACCACTGGTGCGGATGTAGGTCCGTCCGGACCCGCGGAGCGTGCTGAGGAATGCGGTGGTCGAGGCGGAGTGGTCGGCGCTCGCCGTCTCGATAACTGCGTCAACGTTACTTGTCGCAGAAATCAACGATTGAGTGTCATTGAGGTCGGCGTAAACGGTTTCAAGGCCGCGCGCCCGCAGAGTCTTGGCGGCGACCTCGCCTCGTGCCCCGCCCAGCACCTCGTGTCCCGCGTCGAGTAACCCTCGAACGACAGCGCGCCCGATGTAGCCGCTCGCTCCATTAACTAGTACCTTCATGTGTTCTCCTTTAGTCACCGCGTAGAAGCGTTTGTGAGTGTTTCCGGTGTACGACGACGGTTCCGGTCGTTCACCATGCAGATCTTGACCTTGACCGAGCGAAATGCCTGCCTATACGTACTGCTCGAGGTTGGCCGACTCGAGGATGTGTTCAGCAATCGCGAGACTTGAGGTCGCAGCAGGGGAAGGCGCGTTACGGACGAACAAGATGCGTCCGGCTTGCTCGAATACGAAGTCGTCAATCAGCTCGCCCTTGCGGCCCAGCCCCTGCGCCCGCACGCCGGCGGCGTCGCGTGTAAGGTCGCCTGCCGAGAGGTCGGGCAAATAGCGCCGTACCTGTTTGAGATAGGCCCGCTTCCAGAAGGACGTCGCCATCTCCACGGCTCCCATCCTCCAGTTGTCCTTGGCGAGGTACCAGAATCCTGGCCAAGTAAGAGTGCGCGCCAGCGACGGGATACTGATGTCCGACTTGCGGTAGCCCTCGATTGCGAACGCGAGCACCGCGTTGGGCCCAACGTGAACCTCGTCGTCGACTCCTCGAGTGAGGTGGACGCCAAGAAAGGGGTACGCCGGGTCCGGGACTGGGTACACCATGCCGTTGATCTTGGTTGCGGCGGCCGTCGAGAGCTTGAAGTATTCGCCACGGAACGGAATCATCCGCATCTCATCGGTGCGACCGGCGAGGCGCATGAGATGGTCGCCGTGCAGTCCGGCACACACGATGACCGAGTCGAAATTGAATGACTCACTGTTGGTGCGAATCTGGACACCCATTGAGGTCTCGCTAATGCCCTCCACCTCGGCACTGAGTCTCACTTCACCGCCGGCCGCCGTGACGCGACGCGCCAACGCTTGGCTGATCGCTACGTAATCGACAGAAGCGGTGTGTGGCGAATAGACACCGTCGATCGCGGTGATGTGTGGCTCTATCTCCGCAATTCGCTCTCGGGAGACCCGTTGGAGGTCCGGCACTCCATTCGCCAGCGCGCGCCGCTCGATCTCGTCGAGTTCGGGTAGCTCATGTTGTTCGGTCGCGACGATCAGTTTGCCGAGCTCGAGGTACTGCAAGCCTTCTTCGTCGCAGAAGGCTTGCAGTAGCTCCCTGCCCTTGAGTGTCAGCTGCGCTTTGAGCGAACCTGGCTTGTAGTACAAGCCGGCATGAACGACTCCGCTGTTGTGGCCGGTCTGGTGTTGCGCGACCGACGACTCTTTCTCGAAGACGATGACTTTGACACCAGGATATGTGCGGCAAACTCGTTCTGCGACGGCAAGGCCGACGATACCTCCGCCGATAACGGCGACCGTCTTTTGCTTTACCGCCTTGCCGCGCGCGGCGGGTTCGGTCATCATGCGCCAGTTCGCGAATGGGAGCCGAAGGACGGCCGTTTCAATTGGCTCGGGAGAAAATCACGGGTCATTAACTTGAATTCCTTGCTTGAATGTCTGTCGGTATCGATTTTTCTTCGAAGGTTGCCTTTACGCGAATGTGAAACTCGGCAGGCCGGCGGCAACTTCGCGCTCAGTAGCATCGAAGTAGTTATTGGCCCCACCCAGGTAAACGTTCACGTGGCGCTCCTCCCCTGGCACGAGGGGGCCCGCCATCCAGGTGCTCGCGGTGCTCGTGGCGAGCACCGTTGAGGCGAAGACGCCGGAGGTGATGTCGTTCCAATTTTCTTGCGCGTCGCCGGACACCTCGACGGTGGAAGCACCGCGCTCGATCGCCTTGGCGATGACGCGGCCGATTAGATCGACGTTGTCGTCGATGCACGCGGGAAGGTTGGCCGAGGGGCTCTGCGGACCAGAGATCATGAACAGGTTCGGGAACCCGCTGACCGCCACGCCCATGAATGTGTGTGGGCCCTTGCTCCACTCATGACCAAGCGTCACTCCATTTATGCCGTGTACGTCTAGATTCAGCAAGCCGCCAGTGATTGCGTCGAAGCCCGTCGCGAAAATGACATCATCGAGGCGGTATTCGACATCGCCCGCGACCAGGCCGCTCTCCGTGAAATGGCGGAGCGGGTCGGCCCGCAGGTTGACCAGTTTGACGTTCGGGCGGTTGTACGTCTCGTAATACCCGTGCCCGACCGGCGGGCGCTTGCCGTTGAACGGATAGTCGCGAGGAGAGAGCATCTCTGCGACCTCGGGGTCCTTGACAATCTCGCGGATTTTCGAACGGATGAATTCGGCGGCGGAGTCGTTCACCTCTTGGCTGACCATCATGTCGTCAAAAGTGTCGAGGATGAACTTGAATCCGCCTCCCTGCCAGCCTGCCTCCCACACCTTGAGGCGTTCCGCTTCGGCCTTGTCGTGGCCGACTCGTCCCGGCGACGCAATTGCGGCGGCGAAAACCGAGTTCCGCACCAGTCGACGAATCTCGTCGTGCGACTCTTTGAGCTGCTGCGCGTGGCTTTCGCTGATGTCGAAGTTCTGGCCGGGAATCGTATAACCGGGTGTCCTCTGAAATACGGTGAGCGTTTCCACGTCGGGGGCGATGACGGGAATGAGCTGTACGCCGGACGCGCCGGTGCCAACGACCCCTACCCGGCGGCCTGTGAGATCCACGCCCTCGGCGGGCCATTCAGCAGTTACCAGGACCCTACCTGCGAAGTCTTCGCGGCCCGGGAGCTTTGGGATCTTGGGCTCGGAGAAGAACCCCATGGCGCTTATCAAATATTTGCAGGTGAAGGCGCGGCCGTCGCGAAGCGTCACGGACCACAGTTTCTTGCCGTCGTCCCATTTGGCCCCGACCACGACGGTTTCGAACTCGATACTGCGGCGAAAATCGAAACGGTCAGCTACGTGGTTGAAGTAGCGCTGCAGCTCAGCCTGAGGAACGTTGCGTTGCGACCACGTCCATTCCTGATAGAGCTCCTCAGAGAATGTGAAGCCGTAATACCAGCTCTCACTGTCGGTACGCGCGCCGGGGTACCGGTTCCAATGCCATACGCCGCCCACGCTAGGGGCGGCTTCGAAAACGTGGACATCGAGGCCCATCTCATCGCGAAGCTTGTGCAGTGCGTTGAGTCCGGCGAAGCCCGCGCCGACGATAATCGCATCGAAATGTCTTTTGCCGCTGGTCGTTCCGACTGCGGTGTCCGTTGTGGCCGAGGTGGTCAAAGGGAAGTCCTCCATGACTTTCTGGTCTCGCGTGCCGAAGAACCTTGGCTCCCGTCATCGGAAGGCTTGGGTTGTGGATTCGGCGCCGTCCCGTCGTTGGCACAGCCGAGTTGTGAACATTCAATGCTTTGGCGCCTGTGAGTGTCAACGAATCGGTAATTGCAATGATTTCTGGCTGGGATAACAAGTTTTGATTGGACGAAAACAACGGAATTGGCCCACGCTCAAGGAGGGCCAAATGCGGACCGTTGGAGTTCCGCACCAAGTCACGGCGAACACTGAAGTTCGGACCGTCCAAGCAGCACATAGGAGTGTAATGAAGCCACAGCTGAAGTCATCAGTACCTCGATTGCTCCTCTCAGCAATCGCAGTCACGAGCGTTATCGCACTGTCCGCTTGCTCGACCGAGGGAGGGTCGTCCGCCAGCTCTTCGTCTTTCGATAAGCCCTCCGAAGCGGACGCCCAGTTGGTCGCCGACTCGCACGCATTGGCGGATCTGGCCCGCGCGGGTTGGCTCGCCCCTTCAAACCTCTCCCCGTCGTCGCCTTCTGAGTTCAAAAGCTACGACAAGTGGGTGGGGCCGACCAGCGCGCCCGCTCCGTCCCACACCGCGACCGTCGTGATCATTGCGAGCACCAAGCAGTCGCCGCCGGTAAACCAGTCCGCAGACGGCATCCGGCAGGCGGCCACGGCGCTTGGTTGGAAGACCAGCGAACTTGACGGTCTCGGTACCACCACTGGATACGAGGCGGCGTTCGACACCGCACTCTCCCAGCACCCTGATGCCATCATCACGGTCGCTCTGCCAAGCCAGCAGGTCCAAGGAAAGCTTGCACAGGCAAAGAGCCAGGGCATCATCACCATTGGAGGTGCCGATGTCCCGCCGGATAAAGGGGCCGGCTCCATTCCCTACGACGCCTACGTCGAGTTCCCACAGTCAGCTCAGCTGGCACTTGTCGCATTCGAGGAAATTGCGCGGACCAACGGGCATGCCGACTCGATTGTGCTGACGGATCCGGCTTATCCGAACACCGACAACGGAACAAAGCTGTACTCCAGCATCATGGCAGGCTGTAAAGGCTGTACGACCCACAAGGGCTCGTATCTCGTGACTGACACCGGAGATGCGGGCAAGGTGACGGCCGTCATCAACGGAGCACTGGCGAACGCTCCAAAGGCGACAACTCTGGTTATCCCCTTCTCGCTCGGACTCCCGGCCGTTGTACAAGCCGTCAAGGACAGCGGTCGGAAGATTGCTATCGTCACGAAAGACGGTGACAGTCAGGGACTCTCCCTCACTTATGACAAGTCAGTTTGGGCCGTCGGCGGCTCATCAACGACTTGGCTTGGTTGGGCGAGCATCGATCAGGTGATCCGGGGTATGGCTGGAAAACCTTATCTCGTTGGGGCCGAGACCGGCCTCGGAACGGCTCTCGTCACTCAGGAAAATGCGCCCAAGGACGCATCGATCGACTCGGTACCTGGTCTCCCGAACTACCAGGCTGAGTACAAGAAGATTTGGAACGTCAAATAGTGACTCTTGTAAGCGAGGAGAAAGCCGAGCGATTCGGACCGGGTCGTCCGTTCGCTCTCGAAGTCTCCGATGTCACCAAGGTGTACGGGGGTGAGGTGGCACTGGGAGGTGTCAGCCTCACCGTCGCCCCTGGTGAGATCCATGGTCTTCTCGGCGCCAACGGCGCCGGGAAGTCCACCCTGGTGCGGCTGACTTGCGGAGCGGAGAGCACGGATGGCGGCGAGATAAGCATCTGCGGACAGCGGTTGCCTAAGTCCACCGCATCGGCCGCGGCCGCAGCGCGGGCGTTAGGTCTGAGCTACATACATCAGGACCGTGCGCTCGCGGGGGACATGTCCATCGCGGACAATATCTCCCTCACGGCGGGCTTCCCAAAGACTCGCCTCGGCCTAATCCGTGACGGCGTATCTGAACGGCGGGCGAGGTCGGCGCTCGATCGCGTGGGGATCGATCTGGACCCGCGGCAGCTCGTGAACGAGCTAACGATCGCGGAGCAGACTATGGTCGCGATTGCGCGGGCTTTGGCCGTCGATGCCAAAGTCGTATTACTCGACGAGCCGACGGCCAACCTGGGCAAGCATGAATCAACGATGCTGTACGCCCGACTTCGGCGGCTTGCCAAGGACGGCGTCGCGATGGTGCTAATCACCCACGCGATCGACGAGGCGCTTGAGCACTGCGACCGGATTACAGTCCTGCGCAATGGCCTTGTCGCGGGCTCCGCGCCGTCGAATGAATTGTCCGCGCGCGAACTAATCGGCATGATCGTCGGCGACGGCACTCCATCCGAAGGGGTGCGAGGCAACGTCAAGCCGTCCGGTGCAGTCCGACTTCGTGCTACCGGGGTCAGAACTGAGAGGTTGGGCCCAATCGACACGGACGTTCGGGCCGGCGAGATCCTCGGGATAACCGGAATGGCCGATTCGGGTCACCTGACGTTGGGTGAACTTCTCTTTGGTCAGTTAGAGCTTGAATCGGGCTCTCTCGAAGTCGACGGAGAGGACTTCATCCCTACGACGCCCGCCGCCGCGATGCGCCGGGGCATAGGTTACGTGCCAGGCGACCGCATCCGTGACGGGTTAGCGACCGACCTGACAGCCCAGGAGAACCTTTTCCTTGATCGCCCGTATCGTCCGACCAACCCTGGAGCACGCGGCGCAGCCGCCGAACGGCGGGAGGCGATGCGCATCCTGACCGAGGCTGCTGTGAAGCCGCGGGACCCGAGCGCGGCAATCGACACCCTCAGCGGTGGAAACATGCAGAAGGTGCTCATCGCAAGATGGCTGGCGAAGCAGCCCAGTCTCCTCGTGCTTAGCGAGCCAACGATCGGCGTCGACGTCGGGGCGCGAAACGAAATCTACGACCGCATTTATGCAGAAGCGGAACGTGGAGTCGGGGTGGTCGTGACTAGTAGCGACTTCGAAGAGATCGCACTTGTGTGCGACCGGGCGCTCGTCCTTCGATATGGACGCGTCGTCGGGGAACTATCGGGAGACGCGCTGACGATTCAAGCGCTCACCGACATGAGCAGCAGTAGCTGAAAAAGGAATTGTGAAATGAGTGAAGTTGGAAAGAAACCTGGTGTGAATATGAGGAGTATCGTCGCCGCCATCACAGGCCGCTACATCCTCCTTCTGGTCTTGGCCATCATCGCCATTGGGTTCTCGATCGCTCGGCCAGAAACGTACGGAACGTGGGACAACTTCCGATCGATATTGAACACGCAGATCCCCGTCCTGTTTTTGGCGATCGCGGCAACGCTGCCGTTCATCGTCGGTGAGTTTGACTTGTCCCTGGCCGCGACTGGCGCATTCGTCAATGTGTTCTTTGTCGGTTTAGTGCTCAAGCAGGGATGGCCGGTCTGGGCTGCGGTGATCACTTGTCTCGCGGCAGCCCTCGCCATGGGGCTGTTCAACGGGTTCGCGATAGTGCGACTGGGGATTTCGTCTTTCATCGTCACGCTGGCCAGCGGGACGATCCTCGCCGGTATCCTGCTCGCGTATTCAGGTGGCGAGATCATTTACGGCGACGCGCCGGCCGCTCTGACCTTTCTCGGACGGACTTCGCTCGGAGGGCTCCCGCTGCCGGTGATCTTCGCCGCAATAGTGAGCGTGTTCCTCGCGATCGTGCTCTGGGGAACCACAGTCGGACGACGCATGTATGCGTCGGGAAGCAACAGGCGCGCCGCTCAGCTAACGGGTATTCCGACAAATCGCTACTTGATCGTCACGTTCGTCATCGCCGCTGTCCTCGCAGCCGTCGCGGGGTTGGTCCTCGGGTCGCGGCTCGGCAGCGCGACGCCCGACACCAGCAACACGCTTCTCATCCCGGCATTCGCCGGTGCATTCCTTGGAGCGACCGGCTTTAGCGCCGGCCGTTTCAATATTCCGGGAACAGTGGTGGCCGTGTTTATCGTCGGCGCCGCCGTCAACGGGCTACAGCAGATTGGGGCCGCGATTTGGGTCCAGCCGGTGTTCAACGGCGTGGTCCTCTTCGTCGCGGTTGCCCTGGCGCAATGGACACAGCGACTGCGCGCCGCATCTGCGAAACGCGAACGTCTCCGGGAGATCGAGGCGCTGGCTAAGCATGACGCCGAAACCCACAGCAAGGCGCCCGCTGCGTAAGAGACGCGCCTTCCCATCAAGCAATCAACTAACAAAGAAATAGGAGAAGATCACATGTCACGAACGAAATTCGCTGCGAGCGTGGTCCCCACACAGATGATCACGGCCGCGGACGGCAATACCTATGCGTATCGTCGGCAGGGGATTGGGGGCGTTCCGCTGGTCCTGTTCAACCGCTTCCGCGGGATGCTCGACGACTGGGACCCGTACTTACTCGACCTTCTTTCCGCAGACCGCGAGGTAATCGTCTTCGACAACGCGGGCGTCGGGCGGAGCGGAGGGGGCTTTCCCGACACCATCGACGAGGCCGCCCGAAACGCGATCGGCGTGGTAGAAGCACTCGGTCTAGACCTGGTGGACCTCATGGGGTTCTCCATGGGCAGCTACGTCGTTCAATCGTTCACCGTTCAACGCCCGGAGCTCGTCCGCAGGATCATCCTGACTGGTTCTGGCGCAGAGAGCCGGGCCAGTAGCTGGACGACTGCCGTAACCGAAGCAGCACTTCGCGACCATGACGATCCGGCCGACACCGTGTTCCTTTTCTTTGAGCCGACGACGTCCAGCACCGGTGCCGGATGGGCGTACCAAGAGCGGATCAAGGACCGCGAGACAGATCTGGACATCCCCGTGACCGCAGAGACACGCACGCAACAGCTCAAGGCGATGAAAGCATGGGCGGGTTCGTCCGAGCTTGTCGCCAAGAAGCTGCGCTCAATCTCAGTACCGGCACTGATCGCAAACGGCGACAACGACATCATGATCGGCACGGACAACACCGTGGATCTGGGCAACTTGATTCCCTTCTCTCAAACCGAGATCTATCCTGATGCCGGTCACGGATTCCTTTTCCAGTATCCCGAGCTGTTCAGCAAGCACGTGAACGATTTCCTTACTCACGAGTACGTGCTCCCTGAGCGTGACATACACGAGTGGGCCGACGCATTCATTTCAGAAACACACGAAAGGAAGATTTCACATGGGAACCCTTGACGGAAAAGTCGCGATCATCACGGGCGCGGCGAGTGGGCAGGGTGCCGCGGAGGCGGCGGTATTCGTGAGCAAGGGCGCACGAGTCGTCATTGGGGATATTCAGCCCCAAGGTGAAGAGGTTGCAAAGAAGCTCGGCGAGAACGCCATCTTCGTGCACCTCGATGTATCAAAGGAGGCAGACTGGTCCGCGGCCGTGGAAGCAGCTCACGACTCATTCGGACCGGTCTCGGTGCTGGTAAACAACGCGGCGTACTTTCGTCCGAAACCGCTGCTTGAGACCACTCAGCAGGACATGGAGTTGCACTTCGCCGTGAACGTCGTTGGCCCGTTTCTGGGTATCTTGGCTGTCGTCCCGGACATGCGCGAACTCGGCGGGGGCTCGATCATCAACACGATCTCCACGTCGGGAATCCGATACCTGCCCGAACAGGTCGCCTACGCGGTGTCGAAGTGGGCTGGCCGGGGATTTGCGAGCCTCGCGGCAGCGGAGTTGGCGAAGGAAAACATCCGGGTGAACTCGATCTACCCCGGACTCATCAACACACCGATGATCGCAGGCAACACGCCTGAGATGAACGAATTCCTTAAAAGCCAGATCCCGCTCGGACGCCTCGGCGAGCCGGAGGACATCGCGGGCGTCGTCGCTTTCCTGGCCTCCGACGAGGCTCGCTATATGGTCGGCGCCGAGGTAGCGATCGACGCGGGCGCACGCCTCCGGCTCTAGCTTCGTCGCTCTCCTATCGATCCGGCCAGGGGACTGCGCCGGTGATCGGTAACAGAGCCGGTGTGCGCTTCCGGTAAAACACGCGCCGCGTGCACCCCTCTTGATCGCCTTGAAGCTACTGAATCTTCAGCGGATGGTGATGGTCTGGAGGGGTGGACGCGGTTTCCTCTCCCGGGCGACAATCGTGGGCGGCGGTCACTGATTGGGGTTCGGCAGGTATAACCGTGAGCGCATCGGCCGCCCCCGGGCGCGCGGAATAAATCACCATTTCGTTTGGTGCTGGCCCCCCGCGTCGCGGCGGACGCGAACGAAACGGTCCTACTCTCGTTGAACCCGCATCGAGCCCTAGACCGCGACGTCACACAGCCGGGTCTGTCTCGGCAAATTCAGCAGAACGGCTGCCGCGGTCCATGGCCTTTGACCGGGGCAGGACCGGCGTGCCTGTCGGAACCTCAGACGGTACTCAGAGTTGGCCCCACACCAAAACCCGGTCTTTAGGCGAAACCGCCTCTGTCGACGGGGTCCCAGAAACGGGACCGCGGCGCGCAGATAAGACAACTCGTTCACCTCCGTCTTATGGCCATGAGAAAAAGACACCCCCGTTGCTTAGCAGTGACGTGTGGGATGGCAAGTCACACATATGAGAGAGAGCAAACGTGACACGTATTGGCATTGTGGCCGAGTTGGGCCGAGAGAACAGGGTGGCGGCGACACCCACTACCGTAAAGCAACTGTTGGAGTTGGGCTACGGCGTCTTGGTCGAGAAAGGCGCAGGTGAGTCAGCGTCCTTCCCCGACCATACATACATCGAGGCCGGCGCAACGATCGTGGGTGCCGACGAGGCGTGGGGCAGTGAAGTGGTGCTGAGGGTGAACCCGCCCTCAAAGGAGGAGATCGGCCGACTGGCCGAAGGGGCAACCCTGATCGGGACGCTGAGCCCGGGCTTGCGGCCGGAACTGGTGGAGGCCCTGGCGGCACGGCCGATCACGGCGCTGGCACTGGATGCCGTGCCGCGCATCTCGCGGGCACAGTCGATGGACGTGCTGAGCTCCATGGCCAACATCGCTGGTTACCGAGCTGTCATCGAGGCAGCCCACGAATTCGGCCGGTTCTTCACGGGACAGGTAACCGCAGCGGGCAAAGTCCCTCCGGCCAAAGTCTTGGTCGCCGGCGCCGGCGTCGCCGGGCTGGCGGCGATCGGCGCAGCGAGCAGTCTGGGCGCGATCGTGCGCGCTACGGACCCCCGCCCCGAGGTAGCCGATCAGGTGAAGTCCATCGGCGGGACCTACCTCAAGGTCGAGGCCGCCGAGGAGATGCAGTCCTCGGACGGCTATGCCAAGGCCACCTCCGAGGCCTACAACCGGCGCGCCGCAGAGATCTACTCCGAGCAGGCCCGTGACGTGGACATCATCATCACCACGGCCCTCATCCCGGGGCGTCCGGCGCCGAAACTGCTCACGGCCGAGGATGTGGCCGGCATGAAACCGGGCAGCGTGATCGTTGACATGGCCGCCGGGCAGGGCGGGAACGTGGAGGGCTCGGTCGCCGGCGAACGCGTTGTCACGGACAACGGTGTCGTGATCCTCGGTTACACCGACCTTCCCGCCCGGTTGCCGGCGCAAGCGTCGCAGCTCTACGGAACCAACATGGTGAACCTACTCAAGCTCCTCACTAAGGAGAAGGACGGCCAGTTGAGGATCGACTTCGACGACGTCGTGCAGCGCTCGGTGACGGTGGTGCGAGAAGGCGAGAAGACCTGGCCGGCGCCTCCGGTCCAGGTTTCCGCTGCCCCTCCGGCACAGGCTGATATCAAACCGGCCGGAGAGTCGTCCGGCCACAAAGCAGGAAAGAAGGGGATGAGCCCGGTTGGCAAGGCGGTGCTCTTCGCCGCCGGAATAGCAGCACTTTTTGGGATCAACGCCATTGCCCCGGCCCCGCTACCGCAGCACTTCACGGTCTTGCTGCTCTCGATCGTGGTCGGGTTCTACGTCATCGGGAAAGTGGCACATGCCCTGCACACCCCGCTGATGTCCGTCACCAATGCGATCTCCGGGATCATCGTCGTCGGCGCGCTGCTGCAGGTGACCTCCGACAACCTGACCATGCAGGTCATCGCCGCCGTTGCGGTCCTGTTGGCCAGCATCAACATCTTCGGCGGCTTCGCTGTCACCCGACGCATGCTCGCGATGTTCTCCCGGGGAGACAAAGCACATGGATGAGCGCCGTACGCGAACCTACACGAACTTTAACGAGGAGCCCAACCGTGTCTGACACCGTCTCCGGTCCGTTGACCACAGAATCCATCGCGGGGGCGGCCTACGTTGTCGCGGCCCTGCTGTTCATCCTCAGCCTCGCCGGGTTGAGCAGGCACGAGAAAGCCCGCTCGGGCGTCATCTACGGCATCTCGGGCATGGCAATTGCGCTGGCGGCCACCGTTTGGCTGACCCTGCAGGGCGCCTGGGGCACAGACCAGGGCCGCACTGGCCTGCTCCTGCTCGTCATTTCTGTGCTGGTCGGGGGCGCCGTCGGGTTGTGGCGCGCCCGGGTGGTGGAAATGACCGGGATGCCCGAGTTGATTGCCCTGCTTCACAGTTTCGTTGGCCTCGCCGCGGTGCTGGTCGGCTGGAACGGCCACCTCGAGGCCCCCCATCTGCCCGAAGCGCTTTTGGCGGTGCATCATGCCGAGGTGTTCATCGGCGTGTTCATCGGAGCGGTAACCTTCACCGGCTCGATCGTCGCGTTCCTGAAACTCTCGGCCAGGATGAAGTCGACCCCGTTGATGTTGCCCGGAAAGAACGCCATTAACCTCGGCGCCCTGGTCGCGTTCGCCGCGCTGACCGTCTGGTACGTCAACGACTCCCAGCTGTGGCTGCTGGTCGTCGTCACCCTGCTCGCCCTGGGGCTGGGCTGGCACCTTGTAGCATCCATAGGCGGCGGCGACATGCCGGTCGTCGTGTCCATGCTCAACAGCTACTCCGGCTGGGCCGCGGCGGCCGCGGGATTCCTGCTGAACAACGACCTTCTCATCGTCACGGGCGCGCTTGTCGGCTCCTCCGGCGCGTATTTGTCCTACATCATGTGCAAGGCCATGAACCGGTCCTTTATCTCAGTGATTGCCGGCGGTTTCGGCATTGCCGCGCCCGCCGCGGCGGGCGCCGACTACGGCGAACACCGCGAAATCACAGCCCAGGCAACCGCGGAACTGCTCACCAACGCATCCAGCGTCGTCATCACCCCCGGCTACGGCATGGCAGTCGCCCAGGCCCAGTACCCGGTCGCCGAACTGGCCCAGCAACTACGCGAACGCGGCGTCGATGTGCGCTTCGGCATCCACCCCGTTGCCGGCCGTTTGCCTGGCCACATGAACGTGCTTCTCGCCGAGGCAAAAGTACCCTACGACATCGTCCTGGAAATGGACGAAATCAACGAAGACCTTGGCGAGACCTCGGTCGTCCTCGTCATCGGAGCCAACGACACCGTGAACCCCGCCGCAGCCGAGGACCCAAGCAGCCCCATCGCCGGCATGCCCGTGCTGCGGGTTTGGGAAGCCGAGAATGTCATCGTGTTCAAACGCTCAATGGCTGCAGGTTACGCCGGGGTGCAGAACCCCCTGTTCTTCCGGGAGAACTCCCAAATGCTCTTCGGCGACGCCAAACAACGCGTCGAAGACATCCTCCGCGCATTTTAGCGGGAAGGCGTATTCACCTTTGAGGCGCATCACGGGGGGAAGACCCGTTTTCCGGTTCAGCGTCCGGTCCGATTACCACTTATCCGAGATGAGAAGAGACCATGCTGTGGCACCGACTTATTCCCAACGGCACTCGCCGGCGGGCGTCTAATTCAAGCACCCCCGGTAAAACACCCTGCCCAGACATGTGGACTCAGCTGCAAGCAATTACCATCGATGAATATAATTCGCTCCCCTGGCTTGGCCTTCACTACAGTCACGAGTTCTTACTTCCCACAAGCACGAACTGTTGTAGTGCCGACGCCGAGTCGTGACGCGCCGTTCTGAGCGCCGGCCAGGTAACTTGAGAACCTCTCGCGGCAGATGGCATTGGCAACCTTCGGCCATCACGTCACCGACACCGTAGGCGCTCATCGCGCCTTCTGGTGTTCTCACCTGAACGAACAACGCACGGCAACCCGGCGGGGCTCGACCGTGACAATCATTCGGGTAACGCGCGATCGCTTCGCCGACGCCGATGGGGATCGCATGGCGGTAGCCCTTTCCCCGGATCGTGATTTCACAACGGGGCCAGTCGTTGTCATCGGCCCGCGACCCGGCCCGGCGACCTCACCATGGCGCAGTTCCTGCCGCCAACCGGTTATCGCCAACTATTGCACGTCCAGTATGCGGGTGCTCGCGGGCGACCTACGGGGTGGTTACCAAGAGACTCGAGGTGGCCGTGGCGACAAGCTTTCCGTTCTTATCCAGGACGTCACCTGCCGCGAAGACAACTCGCCGGCCGGACTTGCGTACTGTCCCTACAGCAGTCAATGGACCAAGTTCGGGAAGCACCGGACGTAGGTAGCTGACTGAAATTTCAATTGAAGTGTAGGAGACACCGGCAGGCAACGTGGTGTGTGCAGCGCAGCCGATCGCGGTGTCGAGCAGGGTGCACACGAGACCGCCATGGATCACGCCGAGGGGGTTGTAGTGTACCTCTTCGGGGTCGCAGCGAAACGTGACCCGTCCTGGCTCAACTGCGGTGACGGTCATAGCCATGGCGACCGCCATGGGCGGGGGCGGCACAGAACCATCGGCAAGCCCTTGGACATAGTCAAGGCCAGACAAGCCGGCGGCTTTAACAGCCACATCCTGAGGCCTTATCCATTCAAGGATCTTTCGGGCGGTTGCAAACTTCGGTTTCTGGTCGACCATGTAGTCCACTCCTCCGCATAGGGCCCATACGCGTCTAGGGTGAAATCCTGGCGCGGATAGACAGATTATCATGGCAGTTCGAAAAACGAACTGACTCTAGGGATTTCCGCGTCAATCACGATGCGTTCCGTTGCATCTGATTGATGCTCCCCAAGCATCGGGGATCCGCCGGAGGGATTGTTAGGTACTTCCTGCAGGAGCTGGCCGCTGTCCCAGACTTCAGGCCACATCCGTTCCAGACGCTTTGCCATGATCACGCCCGTAAGTTTCCCCCCACGAGCGCAAGGCCTGGAGCACTGGACGCAGGGCCATGCCCGATTCGCTGAGGACATATTCGTACCGCGCCGGGCGCTCCGAATACTTCTTGCGGAGGATGACTCCTGACTGGGTCAGTTTTTGAAGTCTGGCAGTGAGTCTTTCCCTTGGGGCACCTGTGTTGCGGTGGATGTCCGTGAACCTCGTATTCCCGAATCCGATCTCGCGAAGGACAAGCAACGACCACTTGTCCCCAACGATGTCGAGCGCATCGGCGATGCCGCACTCCCGGATTTCATCTTTCGGCGAAGGTTCGCTCGTCGAACTCATGATGCTATTTTAGTCCAGAGTGTCAGTATCATAATTGAACCAACCGTGGGCGCCGAGTGTGATTTTGGCTTCCGCGTTTTCGGTTCACCCAAGGGGACATCCCTGCAAGGCAAGGGGCTACCACCACTTCCGCCGTCGTTGTTCCTGCGGCCCTTCCCGCGAGCGGCAAGTGGAAAGTCGGCTGCGCCGGTATTTCGCTTTCCGCGTCTGCGTCTTTCCGGTCCTGGGCCACCACCCGCCGCCCTTACCGCGGTGGCGCCCGGGCACCCATGCCTCGGCCCTGTATGCGTCGGACTGCCCGTCGGTGCCGTCTGCCTCGTCTTTCTTCTGGCTCGGCCCTCGGTGGTGGACCCGTCTGGGCCCCTTCCTGCCCCGTGGCCCCGCCTTGTGCGCCCCGCTTCTGGACACTCACTGCGGATGCAGGGGCTGTGCTGCCGGGCCCCGCCTGGAGCACCTGTCCCATGATGACCGCCTCGACGGCAGCCTGGATCTTCGCTTTGTCCAGCGCTCCGGCTACCCGGCCGTCATTGAGCACTCCAGGCAACCGGCGCACATCGTCGAGCGCGTTCCGCAAGTCTTCCTCCGTGGGCGGATTGTCGTCGCGCATGAGGGTACGGAGGAAATAGTTGTTAGTGCTTACGTCGCCGGAACTGAACCGGGTGCCTTCCAACGGCGCCATCCCGGGCAACGTCCGGCGCAGGTGCTGATTGAAGAGCTGCCCGTAGCGGAAGGCCGAAACTAACTCCTTGTCCCGAAGCGCCGGAACGGCATTAACCACCCGGTACCGCTGCCTCGCCATAGCGCTTTGACGAGAGTACTGCCGGAACACCATGGCAGCCGCCTCACAGACTGCAAGCCAAGGATCATCATTCACCTCGGACAGGAATTTCTCCGCTTGTTCGATCAGCTCATCATGGCCAGCGAAGACCACATCCTCCTTGGAGCGGAACTGTCGAAAAAAGGTGCTACGGGATATTCCGGCCGCGCGCGCAACATCTTCAACACTGCTGGCCTCAAAGCCTTGCTGCGCAAATAGCCGTACGGCCGTTGCCGCAACAGCAGAGCGAAACCCGCGTCGTCTCCCCCGCGCGCATTCTGATTCGCAGCGTCGACGTTTCCCGTTGGTGAGCTTTGTCCATCGTCCTACGCTACGCCGCGGACATTCTTCACCTCTGCTGACGATGGGCCGTAGAATTTCGCCATGAGTAGCATGCAACAGATTGACCACGGGGTATCCCTGACAGTCCAGGTCACCACCATGCTGCGGGCTGCCATTACATCGGGCGAGATGAGCCCTGATCAGCACTTTTCGGCTATCGGGCTTGCCGAAAAGCTCGGCGTGTCCCGGACACCGGTCCGCGAAGCCCTGCAACTTCTCGAGAAAGAAGGCATCGTCCGGATCGAGAAGAACCGCGGTGTCCGGGTACTGCAGATGTCGCTGGAAGAAATCGTCCAGATCTTCCAGATCCGAATCATCCTCGAGCCCCCAGCAGCAGCGCGGGCCGCTGAAGCCGCCACCGACGAAGACTTTGCACATTTCCGATTGCTGCACGGGAGAATCCTGGACGCAGCAGCCAGCGACGACGGGCCCGGCACCCTACAAGCAGACAAAGACTTCCATCTTTTCTTGATGGGACTGGCAGGCAACCCACGGTTAACCGCATTGGACAGCGAACTGCGTAACCTGGTGCTCGCACACGGCCTTGTAACCATCCCCGCCGCCCGGAGCAGCCAGGACCTTGCCAACGACCGCAACGAGATCCTCGGTGCGTTGGAGCGACGGGACCCCCGCGCCGCGGCTGATGCAGTCCGGGACCATGTCACCCGGACGGCCCAGTTGCTCATTACCGGGGTCTGCGCCCAGACACCGGGACTGTCCGCCAAGGAGTATCTGACGAAGCTTGAGCATCTGACCAAGTTCGCCAGTTGACCGAACTCGCCAAGCTAATTGGACGCGGGCTTCGCCAGGCTTATTTGGCACAGGCCGACCCGGATTCGCCACACTCTGCCGGAATCGCCTATTTACACGTGGAAAGAATTCTTCTAGAGTTGCATGCAACATACGAGTTGTGGCATGCAACATGCACTGAGAAAGGATGCACCGTGGCATCCCCCTCCCCCATTTCTTCAAGCAACCAGCCGTTGGCCGGAATCCGTGTAGCGGATTTCTCCCGCGTCCTTGCTGGGCCCTTGTGCACCATGATGTTGGCTGATTATGGTGCCGAGGTCATCAAGATTGAGAGTCCGGCCGGGGACGATACCCGGGCATGGATTCCACCCGTCGATGCCAGCGGTACGGGGACATACTTCGCCAGCGTCAACCGCAATAAGAAGTCGGTGGTCGCAGACCTCTCCACGGAACGTGGGCTTGCATGTGCCCGCGCCCTTATCGCTGAGTGCGACGTCGTCGTCGAAAACTTCCGTCCTGGGGTCATGGCGAAATTCGGTCTGGATTATCAGGCCGTTTCTGAGGGCCGGCCGGACATCGTCTATTGTTCGATCTCGGGCTTCGGGGCCGGCGCCGGCGCAAATCTGCCAGGCTATGACCTGCTCATGCAGGCGCTAGGTGGCCTGATGAGCATCACTGGCCACCCCGAAGGAGAACCCAGCAAGGTCGGGGTTGCCCTGGTTGACGTCCTGACCGGACAGAACGCACTCGCCGGCATCTTGATGGCGCTCCGGGTTCGCGATGCTACGGGGACGGGGCAGGAGGTGCAGGTCAACCTCCTCTCCTCGCTGCTGGCAGCCTTGGTGAACCAGGGCACCGCCACGTTGGCGACCGGGAATTCGCCTGCCAGGCTTGGTAATGCCCATCCCAGCATCGCCCCCTATGAGACCTTCCGCACGGGCGACGGTACGCTCGCCGTGGCCGTGGGCAACGACCGGCAGTTCGCGGCCCTGGCCTCGGTTCTGGGCCTGGAGGGCCTGGCCGAGGAGGCGAGGTTCCTCAGCAACGAACGCAGGGTGGCCTCCCGGGCGGAACTGCGGACTGTTATCGAAGCGGCGCTTCGCGCCGACACGGCCGCGCACTGGCAACAGAAACTGCTTGAAGCGGGGGTTCCTGGGGGCAAGGTCAACAGCATCGGTGAGGCTTTCGAACTGGCCGAGAGCCTGGGGCTCGGCCCGTCGATCGTTGTCACCGATCCCGCCACAGGCCGGGAGTCCCGGCAGTTGGCCAACCCGATCCGGTTGTCCGCCGCGGCACCGGAATACCGGCGGGTTCCCCCAGGCCTTGGCGAGCACCAAGGCAGCACTTTTTCTTCGGAACTCTCAACCACCACCGTGAAAGGCTCCTAATGTCTGATATCAGCGATCTGATTGATTTTGATTCCCTGCTCAGCGCGGATGAACGTGCGCTGCGCGATTCCGTGCGGTCCTTCGTGGACAGCGAGATCAAGCCGAATATCGCAGCCTGGTATGAAAAGGCGGTCTTCCCGCTGGAGATTGTTCCGGAACTGGGCCGGCTGGGCCTGCTCGGGATGCACCTGAAGGGCTATGGCTGCGCGGGCCGTTCCGCCGTCGAGTACGGCCTGGCCGGGGCGGAACTTGAGGCCGGGGACTCCGGGCTGCGGACCTTTGTCTCGGTGCAGGGCTCGCTGGCGATGAGCGCCATCTACAAGCACGGCTCCGAAGAACAGAAGCAGGAGTGGCTGCCGGCGATGGCGAAAGGTGACGCGATCGGTTGCTTCGGACTCACCGAGCCAGCCGCCGGCTCCGATCCGGGCAGCATGACGACCTTCGCGCGCCGCGACGGCAGCGACTGGGTCCTCAACGGTTCCAAGCGCTGGATCGGCCTGGCGTCCGTTGCCCAGGTCGCCGTCATCTGGGCCCAGACCGACAGCGGCATCCGCGGCTTCCTGGTTCCTACTGAGACCCCCGGATTCACGGCCACGCCGATCGAAAAGAAGCTCTCCATGCGGGCATCCATCCAGTGCGACATCGAATTGACCGAGGTGCGCCTGCCCGGGAACGCGGTGCTGCCCAACGTCGTAGGGCTCAAGGGCCCCTTCTCCTGCCTGAACGAGGCCCGTTACGGGATCATCTGGGGCGCCATGGGCGCCGCCCGCGACGCGTTCGAGGCCGCCCTCGACTACTCCAAGGAACGCCTGCAGTTCGGCAAGCCGCTGGCTGGCTACCAGCTGACCCAGCAGAAGCTGGTGGACATGGCCTTGGAGATCAACAAGGGATTCCTCCTCGCCCTGCACCTCGGGCGCAAGAAGGACGCCGGCACCTTGCAACCGGACCAGATCTCGGTCGGCAAACTGAACAACTGCCGCGAAGCCATCAAGATCGCCAGCGAGGCCCGGACTATCCTCGGAGGCAACGGAATCACTCTGGACTACTCACCTTTGCGTCACGCGAACAACCTGGAATCCGTTCGCACGTATGAAGGCACCGACGAGGTGCACACCCTCATCGTGGGCAACAAGCTCACCGGCCTGGCCGCCTTCCGCTAGGCGCAGGGCAGTGGGTGGAACACCTATCAACGGGCCAATGGTCCGACAAAGAAAAAGCCCATGCGAAACAGCACGGTTAGCCAGGGTCCATGTGAAGGAACGGCTTCAAGCAACCGCTGAGAGGAACGACCCATTTCTGATGAAGGCTGAAAATGCCACGAATATATTTCGCGATCCTCGCGGCGCAGCTCGACTCGCAGACGCCGTAGGGATCCGTCAGCCATCGCTCTGCCACCACTTCGCCACCAAGGATGACATTCTCGCGGAGCCCCTGGACGGCACCGTGGCGGCAAGCCTGGCCTTCCGCCCGGCCCTCCACGACAGAGTTCACAATTAGCCGAGACACGCTGGACGTCAGTGGCGAGATTCCAGGCGCGCGCCGGCATTGGCCAGTTCGATGAGGATTTCCGAGGATTTCGGGTGGTCCCAAGCGGTGGTTGCGGCCGTGAGCTCCGCCCCGCATGTTTGGCACCAAGCACCGGAGGCGGACTCCGTCCCGCAGGTTGTACAGATAATGCGCATCAGCGTTTCGCCCGTGGACTGGGTGTGCCTCTGCGCCCACACAGTGAACACATGCAGCACGGGCAGCGCGTCGGTTCCGGCCGCGGTGAGGAGGTACTCGTTCCGGGGGCGCTTTCCCGTACTGTAAGGCTCGGCTGTCAGAACGCCCGCCGCGACTAGGCGCCGGAGGCGCTCGCTGAGGACGTTGTCAGCGACCCGGAGCTCCTTCTTCAGGCCGTCGAACCGGTTGTTGCCCATGAAGACCTCCCGCAGAACCAGCAGAGACCAGGGATCGCCCAGGACGTCCGCGGCCCGGGCAATGGGGCACTTGTCTTCCGACCAGCTGGTACGAAGCGGCATAAGAATCCCTTCCAAGATCCACTAACTTGCTTAAAGCAAGCTTTTTTACTTTCTTAAAGAAAGCTTGTACTCTGACTGTAATCGCCGGGAACGGAACGAAACAACCCCCTCACCGCCGCAGCGATCTCGCCACCCGGTGACGACCCCAGCCCCCCAGGAGTACGGAATGACTGTTACGGCTGAAAGGACCGAGCCGACGACGGCCGGTGCGAGCGCCCCTTCGCCCGCAGCCCCTACGGGCATGCTGCCCCTGAGCGTGTTCGGTATTCCACTGGGCCTGGCCGGTCTCGGCGCAGGATGGTCAGCCGCCCGAGTCACCCTCGGGGCGCCGGCCTGGCCGGCGGAAGTCCTCTACGGAGCAGCCAGCGCAATCTGGCTCATTTTTACCGTGGTCTACGTACTGCGCGGCCTGCGCCGCAAAGGAGCCTTCGGGGCCGACCTTCGACACCCGATGGCCGGCCCGTTTGCGTCCTTCATCCCCCTGGTGGGGATCCTGCTCTCTGCCCACTACAGCGAGTATCTTCCCGGGTTAGGTGCCTGGGTGTGCGTTGCGTTCATCGCAGCCCTCGCAATCGTGGCCACCCAGCTCTTTGCCCACTGGGTCACCGGCGGAGTATCAATGCAATCCATCCACCCCGGCTACTTCCTGCCCGTCGTGGCCGGATCCTTCGTCGCCAGCATCGGGTTCTCCAGCATCCACGCCCACGAGGCTGCACTCGCCGCCTTCGGCATCGGCGCGTTCTTCTGGCTCGTCGTCGGAACCGTCGTCACGGTCCGACTCATGACCGCCGGCGCACTTCCTCCGGCCGCCAAGACCGGCATGTCGGCCTACCTCGCGGCCCCCGCCACCGCAAACACAGCATGGATGGTTTCACATCCGGGACCCATGGGAGCGCTTCAGCTCGGGCTCACCGGAGTGCTCGTCATCATGCTGCTCATGCAGCTTCTGCTCATCGGCGAGTACCGCAAGCTTCCCTTCAGCCCTCTGTTCTGGGTCTTCACCTTCCCTGTCGCCACCACGGCAAACTACGCCGTCCGCTGGTTCGCCGCATCGAACGTTCCGGGCAAGGAAATCTACTCCTGGATCATCCTCGCCCTGGCAACCGCGTTCATCACCAGCATCGCCGCCCGCAGCATCGTGACAGCCACGCACGGCAACGCCAAAAAACGCCGGAGCCCCGCACTCGCCTAATCAGTGAAACGTCAGGCGCCCCGTTTCCTGACGGGTGTGAGAGAGGCAGCTGAGGATTTCCCGCAACCGTGGCCCGGAACGGTCGAAAAAGTTTGTCCTCTGCTCCCTCACCCCGATGAACATCTGTCGACTTCTGTGGACCCTGGTCGGTCCCGGCTGCTGACCGCTCCGCGAATTCCCACTCGCAGCGCGGCGGTGAAGCGGCTCTGTTCATATCGTCGTTTGAACTCAACGCTGCGCGAACGTGCCACGACTGGGTCTCGTTCCTCGGCCCCTTTCAGCAGCGCCGTCCGGGCGCCCAAGGAACTCGAAGTCGCAGGGGCCCTGGTAATCTGGCAGCTCTAAATCGCAAGAAGCTGGTGAGCACAAGTTCTAGGTTGGAGGAACCACCCCTGTCGCCAGCGCTTCCTGCGGCAGCAGCAGCGCTGCAGCCGCGATCCAGAGGCCGACGATCTTTAAGGCACGAACCGTAAACGGATTCCCTGTCTTTTTGTCAAGCGCTTTTCCTTAGAGACGACCGCATGGTGATTGCCCGGTCACCCGTGTCCGCAGAACCGATCGCTAACCCTGGCGCGGGCTGGCGGAAGGCTAGAGCAACACAATACTGGCCGTCCCGGTATTTGTTGTGGCACCAGTGTCATGGTTTGATTGTGTCAAGTATTCTTGGCCCCGGTAGGACGGGTATTTCTGGCCCCACCCCGCGGACTGCGTTTGTCCCGCCTCCATGGCTGTCCCTCGCGAATCTGATGAATAGACCGGTCGACAATCGGTCCGAGATTTCCGTTGACTTCCGTTGCTGCCACTTGCAGAATCAGAGCACGTCTTTGTGCCCTCCCGAATAGTCGCTTGGACTTGAGGTTTTGGGAGCGGCCTTCGATGTGACCGATTTCCGTTTGGGGGCTGGATTTCGAAGCACATCACGCCTTCTTGCGTTGGTGGTCTTTTGACGAATGGTCAAGATCAGACTGGGGAAGGATTGTTGTGAATAAGGTCTCTCAACGAGCAAGAATCATGTCATTATCAATGGCGGTCGCCCTTGTTTTCAGTGCATTGTTGGGCATTGGAGGTGCAAACGCGGCCCCCACGACGGCTGATCCGGGGAGCTACATGCCTGCTCCTCCACTTCCGATTGAAGCGTCGTCACCGAAAGTCAAGGCAGATTTCGACGCTCACCTGGCCAAAGTGAAGGAAGAAATCCGTGTCAACGGCGGCAAGATCGTTGGCGAACAAAAAGTCGCCTACGAACCAGCCCCGGCGAAGGCCGCAGGTAAGAAGGCTGGGTCGGTGACACCCATGGCTTTTCCCAGCGGGTGCGGCCTTTACGTGATCACTTACTTCGATTACCACTCGAACACTTACAGCAGCGCTGTGCACTCAGCGCTCACCTCGTGCACTTACAGCGTCTACTACATCGGGATGGATTCCATCCTAAACAAGTACGACACATATTGGGGTTGGTGGGACCAAGTCGGCGAGGGCAGCAACGCAGCCTATTACGTCAGCTCCTTGACGTCGGCTGCTACCTTCACGTGCACAACCGGAAACAACAGCGGTTTCTCGGGAAGCACTACCGGTGAGTTGTACTCCGGGGGTACGAGGTACACGGCTGCCGCTTACGACGGTACGTATTTCTGGGCCTGCGGCAACTAAGTTCCAGAGCCGGGGGCCGGGTTCTTTGCGGACCCGCCTCCGGCTTCCGGCATCTGAATAACCCTGTCATAGGTTTTGCAGAGAAATGGCTCGGCGGCGTGGATCCGGTCGGCCGCAATTTGAAACATGTCAATGTAATGCCCGCCCGGAACTTGAACCCTAGGGAGTCTTCCTGGTTCAACGATCCAGAATGCACCAGGGAATGCTGCCAGGACTGTGTCCGCGTAGTAGAGCGCAACGTCACGTGAAAAGTCATCAACGTCGCCGGCGGGATAAGACCGGTTTCTGATTGCCTCGTCCAACCGTTCCAGACCTTCACGCGAGCACACAACTTCCTTCCCTTCTCTCGGAAGAAGCGGTTCCAGCGTCGGATACAAGCGCAACAGCCCGGCAAAACGCTCTGTTGGCCGTGCCTCGTCTTCCTGCGTATAGACCGCGAACAGCCGGCTGGGCGGATGCGATAGGGCGAATCTCACCGCTGCCCGTGCACGTTCGAGGCTCTCATTAATTTCGGACATACTAACCGACCCCCATGGGACAGAGCCCAATCCAGCTTGGTACCGGGTCAGCAGCCCGGGCATGCTGTGAATCTACGCTGCAGGGCCTCTGGCGGCAACGGCCACATTGGCCGCACCCCGATTAGCTGGCGGCCTGTTGAGCGATGGTGTGGGCGAGCCGGTAGGAGTCCGTGCCGGTTTCGATGATGGCGCCGTTAAAGGTCAATCGGTCCACGATTGCGGCGCAGAGACGCGGGTCGCTGAAGGTTTTGGTCCAGCCGGAGAAGGACTCGTTGGAGGCGATGGCGATGGAGTTCTTTTCTTCGCGTTCGGTGAGGACTTGGAAGAGGAGTTCGGCGCCGCGGCGGTCCAGTTCCATATAGCCCAATTCGTCGATACAGAGCAGGTCCACGCGGCCGTAGCGGGCGATGGTTTTGGCCAGGATTTTCTCGTCGGCGGCTTCGACGAGTTCGTTTACGAGCCGGGTCGCGAGGGTGTATTTGACCCGGTAGCCCTGTTCCGCGGCCGCGGTGCCGAGCCCGATGAGCAGGTGGGTTTTGCCCGTTCCTGAGTCCCCGATCAGGCACAGGGGGGCGCCTTTGCGGATCCAGTCCCCGGTTGCGAGGGTGTGGATGGTGGCGGGGTTGATGTTCGGGTTGGCATCGAAATCGAAGTCTCCGAGCCATTTGTTCCTTGGAAAGTTCGCGGCTTTGACCCTGCGGATGGAGGAGCGCCGGTCCCGGTCGTCGCACTCGGCAAGCAGCAGTTCGGCCAGGAAACCCTGGTAGGAGAGTTGTTCCTTCCCGGCGACGGTGAGTGCTTCGTCCAAGACCGCCCTGACGGTGGGCAGGCGCAGCCGACGGCAGGCCTGGTCCACGGCCGCGACCGCGGCTTGTTCGGTCAGGCCGCGGCGCCGGCGCAGTGTCGGGGTGATGGTGGCGGCAGGGGCGGTGGGGCTCATGAGATGTTCTCCTTCGACGCGTTGTCCGGGTGTTTGTTGCGTTTGGCGAGCAGCTCGTCATAAACACTCACCGAAGGAAGAGGGCGAGCGTCCTGCGGGAGCCCCGCAATAACAGCGGCGGGGTCCATGAGCCGACGCTGGGTGAGACTGACAACCCGTTGCACATTTACCTCGTCATGAGCACCGTGATGACGGTCCGAACCGGCCCCACCCACCGAAACGTTTGTAGCGTGTCTGCGGGCTTCGACAGCGACGACGTCGGCGCTGACCGCGCCCACTCCCAATGCCGCGGTGATCCCTGCCTCGATGTCTGCTCCGTCCATGGAACGGTGGAGCAGCAAGATGTCGATCAGTTCACGGGTTCCCTCGGCGTCGCCATTGACCCGGCGCGAGGCGGCCCAGAAGGCTTCATGGGCGCTGGTGAAAGCACCGGACTCCCGTGCCCGGGCCAACGCGGTGGAGCCAGGCAAAGCGCCGGGCTTGGTTTTGAGGACCTCCAGGTAATGGTCCAGCTGGACCGACTGTGCGCCCTTGGCAATGATCCGCTGATGCCGGGCCGCCACCGCGCGGCCGTCGAACACTACAAGCTCCGATGCCCGCAAGGACACCCGGACTCTTCTGCCTATGAACCGCGCGGGCACGGAGTACTTCACCATCCGCACCGTGATCATCGAGGACCGGTCCACCCTCGGGTTCAGCACCAGACCGGGATCGAACTCTTCGGCCGGCAACGGTGCCAGGAACGGGCGCTCGGCGGCGAGGTCCTGGCCGATGGTGCGGATCCGGTCATTGATCCGCCGCTGATCGTCTTGGACCTCCCAGGCCCGGATCCGGTCGTTGAGCTCCTCCAGGGATCTCGCGACGGGCATCGGGGTAAGCCGGTTGCGGCGGAACCAGCCCACCTCGCCCTCGACTCCGCCTTTCTCGTGAGCCCCGGCAATACCTGGCTGGCAGTAGAAAGGATCAAAACCGTAGAACGAGCGGAACAACACCCACCGGTCGTTCTCCGTTCGTTTCCGGCCCTGCCCGAACACCACAGCCCGGACGGCGCTGGTGAGGTTGTCATAGCGGATGTGTTTAACCGGCACCCCGCCGATCTCGTTGAACGCCTCGATATGGCCTTCCAGAAACGCTTCCTGGGCCTGGGTGGGGCAAATCCGGTGGATGGCCTTGCCGGAATGGGACAACCGGAAGATGAACATGTGACACTTCGTCTTCACCCCGTTCAGCATGATCCAGACTTCGCCGAAGTCCACTTCTGCCTCCGCGCCGGGGCGTGTTCCTGCGGAACGAACACTTCAACCCGGCGACCGGCTTCGACATCGATCTGCGCCCGACGGACCCGCACGTAATCACGCACCGTCGAATACGACAGCCCCTGGGCACCATGCTCCTCGATGAGCCGGGCAAGAATCCTCCGAGCCGTATGGCGTTGCTTCCGCGGCGCTGTGGTGTCCTCGACCAGCATGGCATCAATCGCGGGTTTGAACGGCTCTAGCCGCCAGGAGACCCCTCGCCGTGGTTTGCGTTCCGGAGGGGCCGCGGACTCCAGGGCCTGCCTCACCGTCCTTCGGTGAACCCCATGCCGGCCTGCCAGTGCACGAACCGACAGGCCCTCAACCCGGGCGTCTCTTCGGATCTGTGCGAACAACTCCACTCTCGACTCCATCCAGACCATCCTTCCGCCGCATCCATCCATTGATGAATCCAACGTTGAAGGTGGGGCCACGAATAACCGTCACAAGGTGCCCAGCGAGTCATGAAGTGGGGCCGGATATATCCGTCCTACCGGGGCCATCCAAACCTGTCACAGTCAATGGTTGGGCGGGACTATCTCCGGAACCCGTTTCGATGGGCACCCGTACCGCGTTTCCCCATTCCGTCCATGACCCGTCGTAGTTCCGCACGTGGTCGAGACCCAGCAAATGGGTCAGGGCGAACCAGGTGTGACTCGATCGTTCTCCAATGCGGCAATAGGTTACGACGTTGTCATCGATCCCCAACCCGATTTCCCCGAAATAGAGGGCTTCGAGCTCCGCACGCGATTTGTACGTTCCGTCTTCAGCTACGGCCCGGGCCCAGGGAACGTTCCGGGCGCCTGGAATGTGTCCGCCGCGCAGCACGCCCTCTTCGGGATAGTCGGGCATGGTTGTCCGTTCTCCGCTGAATTCCTGGGGCGAGCGAATGTCGATGAGGGGCTGTCCGATGTGTGCGATCACGTCGTCTTTGAAGATCCTGATGCTGGCGTCATCGCGCTCGATCGTTGGGTAAGTGGCAGCGTTGGCGGCCACGCCGGTCCCCACGGTCTCGAGTGGGCGGCCCTCTGCGATCCACGTGTTTCGCCCGCCGTCGAGGAGCCTCACGTCGGGGTGTCCAAACAAACTGAAAACCCACAATGTGTAGGCGGCCCACCAGTTGTTCTTGTCCCCGTAGATAACCACGGTGGTGTCGCGGCTGATGCCGCGGGACACCATCAGTTCGGCAAACCTCCGTCCGTCGAGATAGTCCCGCTGGACCGGGTCGTTCAAATCGGCGTGCCAGTCGACCTTGACTGCTGTTGGGATGTGACCGGTTTCGTAAAGGAGCACGTCCTCGTCGGACTCGACAATTACGAGACCGTCACTTCCCAGGTGGGTGGACAACCAGTCTGTTGTCACGAGGCGATCGGGATGTGCGAACTGGGCGATCTTGGAAGAGCTGTCGAGCGGCAGGGACTGCTTCATGGGTATTCTCCTTAGATAAACTCATATTTCCTGGGTCTTGAACGCCGACCTCAAATGACGGGCGACCGGTTGCGGCGGCCAGGTGTTGACGGCGTTGTCGGACGCGACGCACAAGGCCATCTCGTCTGGCCGGGTTGCCTGGGGAGGCGGAGCCTTGCCGCTGCTGGTTTCGATTGCAGATTCGACCGTGAGTGGTAATCGTTTCTAGACCTGATGTTCAGCCCGCTTGCGGGCCCGGTGCGCGCGAAGGTTCTCCGCATGGCCACACACCCGGACATCGTGCCAAACTCCGCTGTTGTTTCGGGACCGGTCGAAAAACGCGGCCTGGCAGCGGTCGTTACGGCACGTCTTGAGTCTGCGCCAAATATCGGTCAATTGGGCTTCGAAGATTTCGACCAGCATCAGGGATTCGATCTGGCGGGCGCCGGCACCCCGCGGCTCGGCCGAAACGCGACCGTCCGGGCCGAGCCTCAGCTGAGTCGTGGCTGCCCGGAGCAAATGTGCAGGGGTGTCAGGATTATCAGCAGGATCGTTGTTTCCCGTGCCCAAGGCAAGCTTTAGATCTGTCCGGAAGCGACGTAGCTCCTTCAGATCACGCGGCCCCAATTCGACGGCTATGGGGGTTTTTCCGGCGGTCCGGGACCACTCCGCCAGTCCGGCATCGAGCCAAGCCTGTGCGTCGTCGGCTTCATCCAGCAGATCTGTAGAGCGAGGCTTACCTGCTGATTGTGTATTGAGCAGGTCCTGAACAAACCCGAGGCCGCCGGGGGCGCTATCGATTCCGTAACGGATTGTGCCTTTCCAGCTCATCGTTTGCTCACTCCTATCAATTCCATGCTTTTCCTTCCGCTCGGCCGCGTGTGCCCCGCACTGATTTGGCCCTTTGGTGCCGGGAACAAACGCGTCCGCAGCCCGGACGAACGCGGGCTAAATAGTCTCCGGTGGCGACGGCCTATCCTTGACGGGCGGCGCGAGAGCGGCGAGTGGATGCTCAGCAGTCAAGGGTCGTCGCAACCGGCGGCAAAACCTCCATCCGGCCAAACCGTGCCCTCTGTTTTTACCGTTCGAGTACGACCGCAAGGCCTTGGCCCACTCCGATGCAGATGGCCGCCACGCCGATTCCTCCGCCGCGCCGCTCAAGTTCACGGGCCAGATGTAGGAGTATTCTCGCGCCTGATGCACCCAGTGGGTGCCCTATGGCCAGGGCGCCGCCGTGGATGTTGACCTTTTCCGGATCAAGGTCCGGCCATAACTTCAGACAAGCGAGACTCTGGGACGCGAAGGCCTCATTCAGTTCGACGACGTCGACGTCTCCCCAAGTTTTGCCGGCCCGCGCCAAGGCTCGGTTGGCGGCCTCAACGGGTGCAATGCCGAAGACGTTGGGGTCCACTCCGGCCACTCCCCTTGACACGATTCGGGCCAGCGGGTCAGTGGCCAGGGCTCCCTCGCGTCCGATGAACAACGCTGCGGCGCCGTCGTTAAGAGGTGATGAGTTGCCTGCGGTGACTGAACCGTCGCTGCGAAAGGCGGGCTTTAGTGCGGCAAGGGCCCCCACTGAGGTGTCGGCGCGGATCCCCTCATCGCGGAGCAGCGTTGTGCCCGGCACCGAGACGACCTCGTCATCATAGATGCCGGCGTTCCACGCTGCATCCGCGAGACGGTGACTCCTGGCCGCAAACTCGTCCTGCGCCTGACGGGAAATGTGGAAACGATCAGCCAGTATCTCAGCGGTTTCACCGTTGGACACCGTCCAGTCGCCCGGCATCTCCGGGTTGACCATCCGCCAACCCACCGTCGAACTGTGCAGCGTTTCAGGGCCGGCCGGGTAGGCACGCTCCGGCTTCGCGAGGATCCACGGGGCACGGCTCATCGACTCGACGCCCCCACTGAGAACGAGGTCTGTGTCACCGACCTCGATTGCACGGCTGGCCTGGATGACGGCCTCCATGCCCGATCCGCAGAGCCTGTTGAGGGTGGTGCCGGGCACGGACGTGGGCAACCCCGCCAGCAGCGAGGCCATACGCGCAACATTCCGGTTGTCTTCTCCTGCACCGTTCGTGTCGCCAAAAATGACATCACCGATCCGGGCCGGCTCCAGGTCCGGGTGACGAGCGATCAATTCGCGGATCACGTGCGCGGCAAGGTCATCCGGCCGGACGCCTGCCAAGGACTTCCCGAACTTCCCAAAAGGAGTCCGGATCCCGTCATATATATAGCTATTTGCCATGCGCAGTCACCTTTCGTCGCCACAGCAGCCGTTGAATCCTCGGGCTTACGGTAAGGAGGGGAAATTCAGGTTTTGTAAAGATCTGCACGCCGAGCCTGCTTGAAATGCTCGTTTCCGGGAGCCTGCTGCACGGCGGCGCCGTGCCGCGTCCAGATTCCGTCCACGCGCATCAGACGCGACGCTCACTCGATCGCGGAGGGGGCCGAAGTTGCGTTCCTGCTGATCGGCTTTCCGCGACCGCACATTGACGAGAATACAACATTTTTGACGCTTGCGCGAAATATCCAAAAGCGTTACGGTTATTTCATCTCGGCGCAGTGTCCGGCCCACCGTCAGGCGACCATGGCGTCCGGATCACCGCCCGCAAGTCCCCTCTTCCCGCGGAACGTGGCCATCCTGAGCCTGTCCGAGCTAAGAGCACCGCAAACTCCGACACCCCGGATCACATCGAGAACAGCCGGCCCTACCTTCACGACGCCGCGCACTGGCCCTCAAACCAGTCCGCATAGCTTTCTTCGAGGCAATGATGGCCTCTATCCTGGCCACATCGTCCCCGGCATTTTGGGCGCGGCTACGACACTCCTCGACAAATTTAAAATTAGATGCAACCCTGCCAGCACACCGAAGAGAGATGCAGCATGACAACTAAGATCGACGGCGCAGTCGTATTCGTAACAGGAGCGAACGGCGGCCTCGGCGAGGAATTTGTTAGACAGAGCCTTCAGCGCGGTGCTGTAAAGGTTTACGCGACCGCCCGCAGTCCCAGGGAGTGGGGCGATCCCCGTATCGCGCCCCTGTTCCTCGATGTGACGGATCCGGAGTCTGTCGCCCAGGCCGTCAAGAACGCCGCGGATACGACCATCGTCATCAACAACGCGGGAATGACCCGCCGTGGACCTCTGGCTGAGGCGCGCATGACGGATGTGCGCGCGATATTCGAAACTAATTTCTTTGGCGCTCTAAACGTCGCCCAGGCGTTCGCACCAATCCTTGAATTCAACAGGAACGGTGCGCTGCTGAACGTGCTTTCCGTGTTGAGCTGGCTTGGATCGGGCAACGCGTATAGCGCGTCGAAGGCGGCGTTATGGTCCGCGACGAACTCCCTGCGACTGGAACTGGCGCCACGGGGCATTCTGGTCAGCGGTCTCCACCTCGGATTCACCGCGACGCCGATGACAAAAGGCATCGACGCCCCCATGAACAACGCCGCTGACGTTGTCCGCGCCGCACTAAACGGCCTCGAAGAAGGCGACTACGAGATTCTAGCCGACGACCTCAGCGTCACCACAAAGGCAAATCTCGCAGCTCCTATCGAGGTCATGTACCCCCAGCTGGTCAAACCCTAGGGTTGTCATGCCGACGATGTACGACCCAATCCGAAGCCAAGTGTGTTGACACCGTCAACACACACCCTTCCTGACCGGTTTTGAGCCAAGGCAATTGCATCCGCACTCTCCAGCGGACGCGTCTTTTCGGTGCCGCCTGCGACTTCTACGTCTCCGAGGATGGTTCGTGGGGACGGTCCGGCCAGACACGTTCGGCGAGCGAGAGGACCGGAGGCAGCGCCGGGTTGTCCGAGGTCCGGCGCCACGCCATGCGCAGATAGACCGGCAGGGTCTTGTCGAGCACCCGCAGGAAATGCACGTGCGGGTCCGTCACGTTCTCCGCGACGGAGGAAACCGTCAGGGAGCATCCGACTTCGGCTCCGACCAAGGCCATGGCGGTCCACGAATCGGGTGCCCGCTGCACAATGTCGGGATCGAACCCGGCGCCCAGGCTGAGCCTGCGTAGCCGATCACCGAGTACCGAGCCCTCATGTGGGAGCAATGCGACGAACGGCTCGCCGGCGAGATCCGCTATATGCACGTCCTCTTGCAAGGCGAGCCGGTGGGATGCCGGGACGGCCATGACGAGGTGTTCCTCGACGATGGTTCGTGCCTGGACGCCCGCGGGAACGAAGTCCCACCGGCCGAGGCTGACGTCCACTTCGCCCCGGAGAACCCGGGCCAGGGCCGGAAGGGCGAAGTCCTGGCTGTTCAGGCGGAATTCAATCCCCGGGTATTCCTTTCGAACCTCGCGGGCGAGCATTCCAACGAGCACATGGGTCGATGCGCCGGCGTAGGCGAGCGTGACTGTCCCCACCTCGCCGCGCTCGGCGGCCAGCGCGCTGGCTTTGGCACGGTCCGCTGCAGCGAGAATCTTCTGGGCCGGCGCCACCAGCGCCGCTCCGGCCGCCGTCAGCCGGACGCTGCGGGTACTCCGAACGAAAAGGTCGGTGCCGAGGTCGCGCTCGAGTTGCCGCACCATCCTGCTGACCGGTGGCTGCGCCATATGGAGCCGCACGGCGGCCCGCCCAAAGTGCAGTTCCTCCGCCACCGCGAGGAAGACCCGAAGTTGTTGAATCTCCATGCAGAGATTATTTCAGAAAAGGCAATAATCGAACACAAAATAAGTATTGGACGCACCGTAATAGCCGATGGGATAGTGAAAAAGATGTCCCACACGGAAGAGAACCCATGACTCTGACCAGCAACGCGGCCCGCCGGGACGTCTTCGGGCGCAACGCCAGCGGACCCTTGGCAGGCATCGTTATCTCGGACTTCAGCCGGGTCCTCGCCGGACCCTACTGCACCATGCTCCTGGCGGACATGGGCGCCACAGTGATCAAGGTCGAGAGCCCGTCCGGCGATGAAACACGTGCATGGAAACCGCCGGTCTTTGAAGGCGAGTCCACGTACTACCTCTCGATCAACCGCAACAAGCGGTCCATCGCCTTGGACTTCAGCGACCCCGAGGATATCGAGACTGCCCGCAACATCGCCACAAGCGCCGATGTCGTCGTTGAGAACTTCAAGCCAGGTGGCCTTGACCACTTCGGCCTGGACTACGCGTCCATCGCGGAGCGCAACTCCGCTGTCATCTACGCGTCCATTACGGGATTCGGTTCCGCCGGTGGCGCCGCCCTGCCCGGTTACGATCTGCTTGTGCAGGCGATGTCCGGTCTCATGAGCATTACCGGCGACCCGGATTTCCCCGCCTACCGCTCCGGCGTCGCTGTCTTCGACGTCATCACCGGACTGCATGCCGCCCTTGGCGTCCTGTCTGCACTTCACGAGCGCAGCCGGAGTGGTCGGGGCCAGCGCGTAGAAGTGAATCTGATGTCCTCGGCGCTCTCGGGCATGGTCAACCAGACCGGCGGGTTCCTGCTCAGCGGGAATGTGCCCACCCGTATGGGCAATGAGCACCCCAGCATCTATCCCTATGAGCCGTTCCCCACCGCAGACGGCGAGATCGTCTTGGCCATCGGAAACGACCGGCAGTTCCGGACCCTCTGCGATGTGGTCGGCGCAACCGGGCTGGCCGCTGACCCCAGGTTTTTGACTCCCCCGGGCCGAAGCCTCAACCGTGCGGCGCTGCGCCCCATCCTGCAGGGGCTATTGGCGTCCCGAACGGCCTCCGACTGGTTCGACATCTTCACCGAGGCACGACTGCCGTGTGCGCCGATCAACGACGTCCGTGGCGGAATCGAATTCGCACGGCGACTTGGACTGGAACCGGTGGTGGAAGTAGGCGTCGGCGAAGCAGCCATCCCCGGGGTCCGGAACCCGATCACCTTCTCAGCAACGCCCGCCAGCTACGACCTCATCCCGCCCTCCATCGACGCAGACCGGGGCGACATCCTGGAGTGGCTACGCTCCACCGAACCGCAACCCTAAACCCGTCATCAGCAACCAACCCGTCCACGGAGCGACCAAAGGACCCATCATGACCAGCACAACAACTCCCACTCGCGCCGCAGCGCTCTCCGACTACTTCCACCTCGACGACGAACTGAACGCGGAGGAATTGGCCATCCGCGACAAAGTCCGCGAATTCGCCGAACACCGGGTCCTTCCCATCATCAACGAATACTGGGAAAGGGCGGAATTCCCGTACGAACTGCTCCCGCCGCTGGCTGAACTCGGCATCATCGGGACGTTCATCAAAGGCTACGGATGCCCGGGAATGAGCCGGAAGGCTGCGGGCATGGTGGCTCGCGAAATGGCACGGGCCGACGGAAGCATCAATACTTTCCTTGGAGTGCACTCCAACCTGTGCATGGGTGCACTGAACATGCTCGGCAGCGACGAACAGCGGCAGGGCTGGCTCCCTGATTTGGCCAAGCTGACGAAGACCGGCGCTTTCGCCTTGACGGAGCCGGACCACGGGTCCGACTCGGTGGCCCTGGAAACCAGCGCTACCCGCGACGGCGACACATGGGTGATCAATGGCCACAAGCGCTGGATCGGCAACGGCCACGCGGCCGATGTAATAGTGCTGTTTGCCCGCAACACAGAAGACAGCAAGGTCAATGCCTTCGTGGTCGAAAAGGACGGAAACGGCAACCACCCGGACGGCTACAACCCTACGGTGATCACCGGCAAGATCGGCAAGCGGGCCATCCTGCAGGCCGACATCGTCATCGAGAACATGCGGATCCCGGAGGCCAACCGGCTGGAGAACTGCCGATCCTTCGCCGACGTCTCCCGTGTCCTCCAGGCAACCCGCGGCGGCGCTTCCTGGGAAGCAGTAGGCCACGCCATGGCCTGCTTCGAGATCGCCGCCGACTACGCCGCCAAACGCGAGCAGTTCGGCAACCCGATCGCCGGATACCAACTCGTCCAGCACCGTCTCGCCAACATGCTCAGCGAGCTCACCGCGATGCAGCTGATGTGCAACCGCATGGCGGAACTGGCCGATCAGGGCCTGCTGACCAACGCCATGGCCTCCATGGTCAAAATGTCCACCTCGCAGAAGGGCAAATGGATCTGCAACGAGGCACGTGAACTGCTCGCCGGCAACGGCCTGCTGCTCGAGAACCACGTGGCCCGTCACCTGACGGACATGGAAGTCGTGTCCACTTACGAAGGCACCGACTCCATCCAGGCGCTGCTGGTAGGCCGTGACATCACGGGCGTCTCGGCCTTCCGCTGACCTGACTCCACAGTCTCCCCCACACCAATCACGAAGGAGTTTCCATGCCCGAAGCATTCCTCGTCGGCGGGGCACGCACCCCCGTTGGCCGCTACGGCGGCGCCATGAGTTCCGTCCGGCCCGACGACCTGGCCGCCCTCACGGTGCGGGCCGCCGTCGAACGCGCGGGCCTCGACCCGGCCCTCGTGGACGAGGTGATCCTCGGCAACGCCAACGGCGCCGGCGAGGAGAACCGCAACGTCGCCCGCATGGCGTGGCTGCTCGCCGGCTTTCCGGACACCGTCCCTGGCATCACCGTCAACCGGCTCTGCGCCTCGGGCCTCAGCGCCGTCATAATGGCCTCGCACATGGTCAAGGCCGGTGCCGCGGACATCGTCGTCGCAGGCGGTGTCGAGTCCATGTCCCGCGCGCCCTGGGTTATGGAAAAGCCGGACAAGGCATTCGCGAAGCCGGGCGCCGTCTTCGATACGTCGATCGGTTGGCGGTTCCCGAACCCCGCTTTCCTGTCCGGGGAACTCTCGCGCGATGGCAAGGCCACCTACTCCATGTCTGAAACCGCGGAGGAAGTGGCCAGGGTCTTCAACATCTCCCGTGAGGACTGCGACGCCTTCGCCGCGCGCTCCCACGAGCGCGCCCTCGCCGCGATCGAGGCCGGCCGCTTCGCCGACGAGATCGTCCCCGTCATGGTCAGTGGCCGCAAGGGCACACAAACCATCGTGGACACCGACGAAGGCCCCCGCCCCGGAACAACCAAGGACGTGCTCGCCGACCTGCGCCCGGTAGTCAAAGGCGGCAGCGTCGTCACCGCCGGCAACGCCTCCCCGCTCAACGACGGCGCATCCGCGATCATCGTCGCTTCCGAGGCAGCCATCGAGAAATACGGCCTGGCTCCCCGCGCCCGCATCCTGGACAGTGCCTCCGTCGGCGTCGCACAGGAAATCATGGGCATCGGCCCCGTTCCGGCTACCCGCAAAGTCCTGGACCGGACCGGCATCGCGGTAGGCGACCTCGCCGCCGTCGAACTCAACGAGGCGTTCGCGTCGCAGGCCCTGGCCTGCATCCGCGAGCTGAAACTCGACCCCGGCACCGTCAACAACGACGGCGGCGCGATCGCCCTCGGCCACCCGCTCGGCTCCTCAGGGTCCCGCCTCGTCATCACGCTGCTCGGCCGCCTCGAGCGCGAGGCCACGCAAGGCCGCAAGCTCGGCCTCGCCACCATGTGCGTCGGCGTCGGACAAGGCACCGCATTGCTGCTGGAAGGCATCTGATGACAGGAGTAATGAACGACGCCGGCACGTGCCTTGATGTCTCGGGCTTCGTCACGCTGCTGGTCGAGGAACGGGAGGACCGGCTCGCGGCCCGGCTGCACCGGCCCGAGGTCAGGAACGCGATCGACCAATCGATGGTGGATGAGCTGTACGCGGTGTGCGCGCACCTTGAGCGCACTCCGAAGATCCTGATCCTCTCCGGCACGCCCGCGGATCCGGAGAGCGGAACCAAAGCTGTTTTCGCGTCCGGTGCGGACATCGCGCAGCTGCGCGGGCGGCGCCGCGACGATGCCCTGGCCGGGATCAACTCCGGGATCTTCGAGCGGATCGCGAAACTGCCCATGCCGGTTATCGCCGCGTTGGACGGATATGCGCTCGGCGGCGGGGCGGAACTGGCCTACGCGGCGGACTTCCGCATCGGCACGCGGGGGCTGCGGATGGGCAATCCGGAGACCAACCTGGGCATTCTGGCGGCGGCCGGTGCCATCTGGCGGTTGAAGGAGCTCGTCGGGGAACCGCTTGCCAAGCAGATCCTGTTGGCGGGCAAGGCCCTGGCGGGCGAGGAGTGCCTGGCCAACGGATTGATCACTGAGCTTGTGGAGCCCTGGACGTTGATGGACTCGGCGCACGCCTTGGCCGACACCATTGCGGCGCAGGACCCGTTGGCCGTTCGAATCACCAAGGCTGTGTTCCACGCCCCGCGGGACGCCCATCCCGTCATCGACACCTTGGCTCAGGGCGTGCTCTTCGAGTCCCAGGCCAAGTTCGACCGCATGCAGGCGTTCCTCGACAGGAAGAAGAAGTAAATGAGCACCTCAGTACAAGCCGGGGTACGCGGCGGCCTCCCCGCGCGCGTCGGCGTCCTCGGCGGAGGCAGGATGGGCGCTGGCATTGCCCACGCGTTCCTGATCAACGGGGCCGATGTGGTGGTCGTGGAGCGCGACGACGCCTCCGCACAGGCGGCCCGTGAGCGGGTGGAATCTTCCGCAGCGAAATCGATTGAGCGCGGCGCTGGCAACGGCAACCTCGACGAGATCGTTTCGCGCCTGACCGTTTCGGTGGACTACGCCGCCTTCGGGGACCGCCAACTGGTGGTGGAGGCCGTACCAGAGGACTGGTCGCTGAAGGTCGCAGCGTTGCGCGGGGTCGAACAACGTCTCCTGCCGGGAACGGTGCTGGCCTCAAACACCTCCTCGTTGTCGGTGTCCGGGCTGGCCGGGGAGCTGGAACGGCCAGAGGACTTCCTCGGACTACACTTCTTCAACCCCGTTCCAGCCTCCACTCTGATCGAGGTAGTGATCGGAAAACAGACCCGCCCAGAACTCATGGAACGGGCCAGGAGCTGGGTCCAGGGACTGGGGAAGACCGCGGTCGTGGTCAATGATGCACCGGGCTTCGCCTCGTCTCGGTTGGGCGTGGCGATTGCGCTGGAGGCCATGCGCATGGTCGAGGAAGGCGTCGCCAGCGCCGAGGATATCGATAACGCGATGGTCCTCGGTTACAAACATCCCACCGGGCCGTTGCGCACCACCGACATCGTGGGCCTGGACGTTCGCCTGGGCATTGCCGAATATCTCAACCAGACCTTGGGCGAGCGGTTCGCGCCGCCGCAGATCCTGCGGGACAAAGTAGCCCGCGGCGAACTCGGACGAAAAACCGGAAAGGGCTTCTTCGACTGGAAGTGATCTGAGCGGAACGACGTGTCGGGGGCGAATCGTTCGCCTCATTCGGGGTGACCGGGGAGCCTGGCAATCCAAAGAAGACCACTTGCGCAACGCTGTGGTTCTCCGGGCCCCGGCCGAAACTCGCTTAGAGTCCAACCAAACCTCGCTGCCGGGTGCTTCTCAAACTCAGTGACAAACACTCTCGAAAATGACTTGCACCGCTGTGCCCCTACAAACGCTGCCAGCGGGCAAGCTGTCGCCCGAGTGTTCTGCGGCGGTTGAAGGCGGGGGGATTGTGGTCTGATGGGTTCCTCTGCGGTCGTCCGTGGATCTTGCCGCGCAGTCATTCTGGGCCCGCCGAAAAGCGATAATGCACCCGGTATTTTTTGGAGTGTCTCGACGTCTGTCCGCAGAAATCGCGGGCCATATGCAAGATGGGCCAGCTTTGTGGCCGTCGGCGCTCCAGACGGACTGATCCTTTTGTAGCCGCGGCGGGATGTTGCGTCCGAAGCCCGAGGTCTCGTCCCCTGGGGTCAGACGCCGATACTGTTACCGTTGCATCGCTATGATGACATCCTCGACGTCCAGGGCCATTGAGATGCGGGTGAGGTCGGAAACGCGTGAAAGGTCCACGGCGAGCAGCTCTTCGATCCGTCGGCGGCGCAGGACGACAGTGTTCCTACGGATGCGTAATTCCTGCGCTGTCTCACTTGTGCTGAAGTTGTTGCGGACGAGCGCTGACAAAGTCAGCAGGAGCGACGCCTCCTGGGCCTGGTCGTATGCACGCAGCGGGCCAATCACCTCGTCTGCGTAGCGGCTCAGGGCGGATACGTTGGGGAGCTGGAGCAGCAGCCCGACCAACCCCAAATCGGTCAACAGCAGGGTCCGGGAGGTGCTGTTGCGCAGGGTCGCCAGCTCAATCGCTCCCCGGACGGATGCAAACGCCGCCGGATAGTCGGCGACGCGAGTTACTGGTCCCGTGATGGCCGCATACCCGCGATCTGTATCTTGAGCCCGTTGTCCCAGGCTCCGCCGGATTTCGTCGCTGATACCCCGTACTTCGTCGATCGGCGTCGTTGGCCCCACTGGCCAAAATGCGACTACGTACCCTTCGTGGGATCCGAGCAGTGGTCTGGGGAGGACTTCTCCTGCCATACGGGCGAATGTGGCGGCCAGAGGGTAGGGCAGGGGGCCGCCATCGCGGAGGTCATGCCGGACCCCGACGACGGCGTGGGGATGTGAGAGATCGTGGCCGAGCTGTATGGCCCGGGCCAAGAGCGCTGTGGAGCCGCGTCCTTCACCAGTCAGCAGCCCGGAGAGGATCTCGTCAGTGTCCCGCCACTCTGCTTCGGCATCCGTTCTGGTGCGGAGGAGTTCCAGGGCCAGAACCGTTGCAGCCCGTTCGATCGCCTGGCGATCGAGCGCTCGGAGCTCGGCGAGCTGCCCGCCCGTCCAGATCCAGGCCACGACTTCTTCCTTGATCATCACCGGAACACGGACAACAGTCTGCCCCCATGAATCCGAAAGGTGAACATCGCTCGACGCCCTGGCAGCGCCTGCCGACACGACCTCGGATAGGGCAGCCGCGTTCGCGAGCAGGGCATCCGGGAGTGTCTCTCCATCGTGTTCAATGTTGCAGAGGAGTGTCCCATTGGTTTCGGTCACGGCGACAGGACTGTTGAGGATCTCTGCCAGAGCCCCGGCAATGGCCGACACTCCTCCTCCCTCAAGCGCCAAGGCCGTCAGCCGATCATGGATCGCGTCGGCATGTCGTAGGTTCGCGATCGTCCTGGCCTGTTCGGACCGAAGCCGCGCGCTGGTGACCGCAATCGCTGCCTGGTCCGCGAGCATCGTGAGGATCGACTCTTCTTCTTTCGTGAAATGGTGCGACGAGCGGGTGTAGCAGACGAGAGTCCCGAGCGTCTCACTGGACGCGTTCAAAGGCACGGAGATCAAGGAGGTGTACTCTTGGCCACTTACCACGCCCATCCAGGGGACGAACGACGGTTCGCTTCTGATGTCCGCGACCTGAACGGGAACACCCAGGGCGAAAACCTGGCTCGAGGGTACTTTTGGGAAGCCGTGGATGCGGAGCGGGTGTTCGTTCAGCTCACGGACGTAGTCAGCCGAGAGCCCGTAGGAGCCCTCGATCAGCAGAGAATCCAAGCTCGGATCCGGGAGCATGACGGCCGCGAAGTCGTATGACATCAATTCGCAGGCGGTCTTGGCAACCAGGTCCAAGAGCTCCCTCATCGAAACGCCGCGGTTGACCGCCGCACCGACGCGTGCCAGCGCCCTTAGCCACCATTGAAGCTGCTCGGAGGTATGTTCAGCCCGCAGTTTCACACTTTGAGTTTTTCACGGTTTCCTCGAACCAGGGGGAAAACTTTCGACAGTGGGCCGACATGCCGGCGGCCTCCTCTCACAAAGCGCTGCGGAACCGCGTCAGGACGGCCAGTGGACCATGCCATGCGCCCCTATGCCGCTCATCGGATGACTTGTGAAATTGTGAAAATCCGACCAACCAAGGGCTCAGCAGCTCGAGCCATCGAGCGCGCCAAGAACAATCCGTCGGTACTCGCCCGGGGCTTATTCGTCCGTCCTAGTGGCAGCCAAGTAGTGCCGTGAATCGACCGAGCGAACATCGAGCAGGCCAAGCACCTCAGCTAGGGCTGACCGACGCTGCTTGAACGCCACAGCGGTCTTGGTACCAATGAGGATGAAGAGCGGGTCATCCGCTTCCAGGACCCGCAACTGCTCGACAAGCACCGCAACGTCATGGGCGCATTGCTTCGTCGCTGAAGTCCAGGGTGTTCGACGTCGAGCTCACCTCGGTGAGCAGATCCGTCATGGACGCACCCCAGCGAGAGGCCTGGAGGCTCATCCTGATTGGGCCCGTACGCGCGCGTTCATCCCCGAATAGGCGGTATTGCATGGGGAGTCCGGTACCTCTCACACCGGAACGGTAACTGTGGAGAGCACAACATTTCACCGGAATTGCACAGTCACCACGCGCCCCTAGCATCCTCGCCGGTAGGCCGGACGCTCCGCAGGGTGCTTGCCGGTCAGGCAGCCGAGATGCCGCCGTTGACGCTGATGGCCTGCCCTGTGAGCCGAGCCGCCGCCGGCCCACCAAGGAACACCACCAGATCGGCCTGGTCTTCGGCCGAAGGAAGGCCCAGATGTGCCTGGGCCATCGCTCGCTCGAAGAGCTTCTTGCTGAATCCATCCGACAAAGCCCGCTCGGTCGTGGGCGTTCCAGAGATCAGGGACGGGGTCACGGCGTTGACACGGATGCCATCGCGCTTTGACTCGATCGCGGCCGAGCGAGTGAACATCACAATGGCGGCCATGGCCGCCCCGAGGACCGTTTCACCGGGCGTAGCCGTCTTGGCGGCGTCAGAAGCAACATTGATGATGCTTCCGCCGTGCTGCACCCTCATTATCGGCAGGACGGCGCGCGTGACCAGCATGGGTGGGACAGCCTGCGCGGTGAGGATATCCGGGATCTGCTCCAGAGGTGTGCGATGAAGCAGCTCAGGCCGATAAGCCGGTGCCGACACAGAGGTGACGGCAACGTCGATGCTTCCCATTACAGAGTGGGCCCGGGAAACGGCCTCGCGGACAGAGATGGGATCAGTAGCGTCGAACGGAATGTGGACGACCTCGGCGTCGGGCTGGTGCTCAAGTAGCGCTGAGCGTGCAGCGGCTCCGCGGCCGGGGTCGAAGGAAAGCAGAGCAAAATGCCGGACGCCGGCGTCGGCGAACTTCACGGCACTGGCCCATCCGACACCCGAGGAAGCGCCGGCGATCAACACGCCGGCATCCTGGTAGTTGCGAACCACGGGGGGCGTCACATCGTTCATATGCGGTCTCCGTCGCTTTCAGGATTCGTAGTCGTGGATACCAACCGTTCGGGATCGAGCCGGAAAGTCGGTGAGGGTCGTATTCGGGCAGTCAGTGAGGACTGCCCGAATACTAAGTGCGCAGTCCAAGCCGACGGCCAGCGCGGCGACCGCTTCTCGAAGAAGGCTCGGATGCCTCCCTGCTCATCAGGGTCCTCGACACACGGCCGCGCAAACCGAGAAGAACCCTTCTTCGCGCCAGCTTTCGAGCAACTCGAAAAGCACGAACGGGTTGCCCTGAATCTGTGCGAGCAACTCATGCTTTGCTGCGTCGGGCCTGGACTGTGCGGCGCTTGGGTAACGTTCTTTGCTGCCGCACAGTCCGGGGCTTCGTTCAATATTAGGGAGAGAGCTGTTCCAGGACGCGTTCCTTGGTTTCGAGGGCGAATAGCGTGACGACGGCGGCGGCTATGACTGCGACGATGGCGAAGATGGCGAAGACGGAAACCAGCCCGAAGGTGACGAGCGTGCCGACGATGACGGGGCCTGCCATGGATGCGAGCCGGAGCCAAGCGGTTGCGGTTCCTACTCCCAGCGCCCTGACCCGGGTCGGGTACAGCTCCGGGGTGTAGAGGTAGAGACCGAGGCCGACTGCCGCAGCGAAGAAGTAGGCACCGCTGCCATAAATGAGAACGTCGCCGGGGGTCTTCGCTCCCGTAAGCGCCAGGATGCCGAGGAATCCGGCGGATCCGGCAAGGGCTAGTGCGAACCAGATCTTGCGTCCCACGTAGTCGATGGTGAAGGCGCAGAGGGCGGTACCGATGAATCCGACGGCGTTGCTGATGAGGCCGTATCGGAGGGATTCTTCCAAGGGAAGGTTGAAGACTGTCCGGTAGAGGGTGGGCAGCCAGGTTCCGATGCCGTAGTAGACCAGGTACGCAGCGAACCACATGAGCCAGACGACGAGTGTCCGCTTCAGGTAGGGAGTGCGGAACAGTTCTGCCCAGCTGGTCTTCTTGTTCTGCGTTGGCACGGTCAAGCCTTGCGCGGGCTCGGGCAGCGGTTGGCCGGTGGCTTCCTCCACCTTGGACTCAATCAGACTCATTGCCTGGTCGGCGCGTTCGTTGCGCCCCTTGCTGGCGAGCCAACGCGGGGATTCGGGCAGCCGTGTACGGATGGAGTAAACCATGAAGATGGGGGCGGCTCCGATGATGAACATGTAATGCCATCCAAGGTTGGGCACGACCCAGTATCCGACGATGCCTGCGGCTACTACGCCGACGGAGAAGAGCAGCTCGTAGACAAGGACGAACTTGCCCCGGCCGTGAGCCTTGGTCATTTCGCTGATGTAGACGGCGGCGATGGGGACTTGCCCGCCAAGTCCAAGACCTTGGATGGCGCGGAAGAGCAGCAGGGACTCGAAGTTCCAAACGAAAGTGCAGGCGACACTCATGATCGAGAACGTGATGATGGAGGCAATCATGGCCGGCAGCCGTCCGAAGCGCTCAGCAATCCACGAGAAGAACAGCGCCCCGACGAGCTGGCCAAGATAGCCCACCGAGATCAGGAGGCCGACTTGTCCGCCGTTCAGGCCCCAGGCGGTGACCAGTACTGGGAGCACCTGGGCAATGGTGAGCGCGTCGAAGGCGTCGAAGAAGGTGGCCGTGCCGATCAGGACGCGTGCCTTGACCTGCCATTTGGACAGTGGCAGGCGTTCGATCCGGCTGGTGACGTCGTACACCGAGCCTGGTCCGACGGATGGCGGTTGCAGATTCTGGGGGGTATATGCCACGTCAATCTCCACTCTGAGGGGCAGGGTTGGGGTTTGTTTGCTGTCCCGGCGCCGGTCTTGCTGGCATAAACGGCGCCGGGACGGTCGGGCTCTAAAGACGCCCGTAGGGACGTCGAACCTGCTCGTCTTTAGAAGTCGGAGTGCCGGAGCAGCCGGGCGAAATGGTTGATCGCGTCGCCCTGCCAGAGGATATTAGCGGTTCCGGTTTCGCTTGCCGTCGAGCACCCACGGGGCGATTTCCTGGAGGACTCCGTAGCGCATATCGATGTCAACGCTGAGGGGGTTTCGGTAGCTCTTGAGCGAGACGCATAAACGGCTCGAGCGCTCGCGGGTCCGCGAGGGCATCCGCTTTCACTGCCAATTCCGGATCGACTCCGGCAAGGATCTTCCGCACGGGGACTTCCGTTTTCTTGCCCGTCAGTGTCCTCGGGATGGCCGGCACCGCGTAGAAGACGTCCGGGACGTGGCGCGGTGAGATCTTTTCGCGCAGCGTGCGACGCAGTCGCGGTTCGATCTCGTCGAGACTGGTGCCCTGAGCCAGAACCACGAAGCACAACAATCGTCCATCACCGGAACCGATCTCAATCACCATCGAGTCCAAGATCTCGTCAAAGGCCTCGACAACCGCGTAGAAGTCTGCTGTCCCCATCCGCACGCCGCCACGGTTGAGCGTCGCGTCGCTGCGCCCGCTGATCACCCACGAGCCACGAATCGTTCGGCGGATCGAATCTCCGTGGTGCCAGACGCCGGGGTACGTGTCGAAGTAGGTCTCCTGCATCCGCGTGCCGTCGTCGTCGCCCCAGAGGCTCACCGGCATCGAGGGCATCGGCTCGGTCAGGACGAGTTCACCGATTTCCTCGTGAAGTTCCCTGCCGTCGGGGTCGAAGGCGGCCACGGCGGCACCCAGCCACGCACGTGACAGTTCCCCCGACCACACCGGAACCGTCGGGGCAGGTCCGATGAATGCCGCGCACAGATCGGTGCCGCCGGAGATCGAGCAGATGGGGAGATCTGGCGAGACGGCGTCGTGGAGCCAATGGTAGCCATCTACGGAGAGCGGAGAGCCGGTCGATCCAATCGCCTTGAGGGAACTCAGGTTGAACCGCTCCCGAGGGAGGATCCCCTCTTTCATGCTTGCGTGGATGAACGCAGCTGACATCCCGAAGAAGTTGACTCGGTGGCGTTCGACCAATTTCCACTGGACCTCGGCATTCGGGTACCCGGGGTTTCCGTCGTAGATCACGAGCGAGGCGCCTACCAGCATCGCGGACAGCACGTAATTCCACATCATCCAGCCGGTTGTGCTGTACCACATCAGCCGATCCCCGGGTCTCAGGTCCAGGTGCAGCCCAAGGGCCTTGATGTGGTCGAGGATTATGCCGCCGTGGCTGTGTACGATCGCTTTCGGAAGCCCCGTGGTACCGGAAGAGTACAGAATCCAGAGCGGGTGGCTGAACGGGACCGGCTCGAACTCAAGCGTTCCGTCAACGGCGACGAAGTCAGTCCACGAAATTGTCCCGGGAACTACCGATTCGGCGTCGACGTAGGACACCAGAACTGTCGCGCGGAGGGTCGGGAGCTGCTCCGACAACTCGGCCACCGCGGCGGTCGTGTCGTAGGTCTTGCCTCCGTACTGATACCCGTCGAACGCTAGCATGACGACCGGCTCGATTTGCGAGAAGCGGTCGCGGACCGCCTGGGCTCCAAAGTCGGGCGAGCAGCACGACCAGGTCGCTCCGAGACTTGCCGCGGCGAGGAAGAAGATCATCGTCTCCGCGGCGTTGGGGGCGAGCGCGACCACCCGGTCACCGACGCCCACGCCCAGCCTCTGAAGGCCGGCTCTGGCCCGGCCCACCTGGACGCGCAAGTCCCCGTGGGTCAACGTGATTTCCTGGCCATCTTCGCGGCAGAACACCGCTGCGACGTCGTCAGCGCCTCGTCCCGGCCCGTCAGTGAGGATGTGCTCTGCGTAGTTGAGGGTCGCGCCCGGGAACCAGTCGGCCCCGGGCATCTTGCGTGAACCCAGAACCCGTTCGGCGGGCGTGTGGAACTTGACCCCGCTGAAAGCCGACAGGTCTGCCCAGAAGTCCTCGAGCTGTCGAACCGACCAGCTGTGTAGCGAGTCGTAGTCAGCGAACGTCAGGCCCCGACGATCGTTCAGGAAGTCCATGAAGCGGCCCAGGTTGCTTGTGCGAATCTGCTCGTTGGTGGGCTTCCACAGCACTTCAGGAGCCGGGGGCGCCTCATGTTGAGGTGCCCCCTCTGGCCGAATCTCCGATGGAGTCGCTTGCACGGTTCGATTCTTCGACACTAGGACCCTCCGATCTTCGCCGTACCGTCGTCGCGGGTTCACCGCGCCTGTCGACTTTCAGTCTTTCCTTCGACGACGTAGGTGATGCCATCGGCGGCGAGCCCGACCAGCACCCCGTAGTCGGCCTTGGCGGACTCCGGGGACACGTAGCCACTGACCACGTCGGTCAGGACGCGGTCGACCGGACGCAAGAGCGGATCGCCGTAGCCTCCGCCACCGCCGGTCTCGACCACGAGGGTGTCACCTTCTTCAAGGGTCAACCCGTCGAGCTTCCCGTTGGAGAAGCGTGTGGGCTCAGCGTCGCCGGCTCGATGGACCGAGACACGGTTGGGCAGTCCGGACTCGCCGTTCTCCACTCCCCAGGGCGGTTGCACCGTGCGCTCGACGAAGCTGTCGAGATTCAGTCTTTGTTTGGAAGTCCACCGCTGGACCGTTCCGAGCCCGCCGCGGTGGGTGCCCGCTCCACCAGAGTCCTCGCGTAACGCGTACTCCAGCGCATGGACAAAGCCGTACTTGGCTTCCGTTGCCTCAACCGGGGCATTGTGTGTGTCGCCGTCGTTGATGCAAATGGTCGCGCTCTCGCCATCCTTTGCCCTGGTGGCTCCCCAGCCGCCGCCCTGAATGCCTGCAAGGAACAGTGCAAATCGACCGGTTTGCGTGTTGACGCCGTATACAGTGCTGACGGCGAGATCCGCGTGGTGGCCCGCGATCGACCCACCTGGAACTGCCTCTGCGACGGCGCGGAAGATGCTGTCCACGATTGTCATCGGGTACGTCATCCACCAGCGCATGGCAGCCGGTTTCGTTGCACTCACTACTGTGCCCGGCGGCAATACGATTTCCACTGGCCGGAAGGCGCCGGCGTTGATGGGGAACTCGTTCGGTGATGTGAGGCACTTGAACGCTACCTGCGCCGCTGACCGTCCGGCGGTCTCACCCGAGTTGAAGTAGCCAGCGACCTGCGGACTGAGTTCGCTCAGATCAATGGTCATCTGGTCCCCCTTGACGGTGACGCGGACTTTGATGGGAACGGGGGTTCCGACGTTGACTCCGTCGTCATCCATGCTCGTCTCAGCGACGTATTCGCCGTCCGGAATCCGCATGACCGCGTCCCGTGCCAGGGCCTCGCTTCGCTCAAAGACCGACTGGAAGGTCCCCTCGACTGCCTCTGCGCCGTACCGGTCAAAGAGGGCGCGCATGCGGGTCTCGCCGGTGCGAACGGCGGCGACCTGCGCTCGAAGGTCGCCCAGCGCTTCTTCGGGGAAGCGAACGTTCGTCGCGATCACTCGGGTCAGCTCGTCGTCTTGGACACCCCTCTTGAAGATCTTCACCATTGGCATCTGCAGGCCCTCTGCGTAGATGTCCTCTGTGGTGCCACCCAGGTATCCGCCGACATCGAGCCAGTGGGCCATCGACGATGCGAAGGCGACCACCTTCCCGTCATGGAAGATCGGGCACGTGAAGATCATGTGGTTGAGGTGGCTTCCCATGATGTAGGGGTCGTTGGTCAGGAGGATGTCGCCCGGCTCCATGCCGTCCAGGCCGAAGAAGTCGATCTTCGCCTTGGTGGCCTGCGAGAGACCACCTACGAACATCGGAAGGCCCAGACCGATCGAAACCGTGTCGCCGTTCGCGTCGAAGAGCCCCACAGTGAAGTCCTGTGCTTCGTAGATGATCTGGTTGTAGGCGGTCCGCATGAGATTCGTCTTCATCTCATCCGTGATCGCGATCAGGTTTCCTCGGATGATCTCCGCGGTGATGGCATCGGTCTGAGCCGCGCCCTGGGTCACTGTCTCGACAGTCATCGTGCATCTCCAACGTTGATGTGCAGGTTTCCTAGGGAGTCGACGGTGAGCGAGTCACCCGCTCGCAGCAATGTCGTGGTGGTTCCCTCTTCGATGGCGGCGGGACCCTCGATGTGGTGCCCGTCCAGGAGGTCGGATCGGTCGTACACTCGGCAGGGGACGTCGCCCTCGGCGGGGTCGAGGACGACCCGGCGCTCCGATCGGGGGGTCGGGTTGGTCTCGCCTTCCTTGGCGTGGCCGATGACCGCCCACTCCGGCCGCGGGATGCGCCCGATGGCGGAGACCTTGATGGTGACGATCTCCGCCTCTTCCTCGGGGGCTGAGTGACTGAACCGCTCGAGGTGTGCCTTGTCGAAGGCCGCCTTTAGTTCGGCGAGGTTCTCGTCTTGCTCGACGTCTGGGAGCTGAACCGAGATCGAGTGCTCCTGGCCGACGTACCTTAGATCGGCAAAGCGCACAAACCGCATGTCGTCGCCGTCGATGCCACCGTTGTGGAGCGTCTCTCGCCCGGCTTCCTCCAGGCTTACGTAGTCCGATTCGAGCTCAGGCCCGCAAGCGCTCAGCCGGCGGACGTCGGTCAGGAGAAAGTCGTGGCGGACGTCGGCCATGAGCATCCCGACGGCGGAGAAGACCGCCGGCGCGGGCGGAATGACCACGGTCCGGATCCCCAGCTCGCGGGCAACGAGAGAGATGTGAAGCGGACCGTTTCCGCCATATGCGAAGACCGCGAAGTCCCGCGGGTCAAGACCCCGACCGGTGGTGACCGCGCGAATGGCGTTGGCCATGGACGAAGCGGCGATGGCAAGAATGCCGGAGGCGGCGCTGACCACGTCAAGGCCCAAAGGCTGGGCCAGCTCGCCGATGGTCCTCCGGGCCGCGTCGCCGTCGAGGTGGAGGCCACCTGAGAGGTCTCGGGACTCGTCGATGAGCCCCAGTATGACGGCCGCGTCCGTGACAGTGGGCTCGTCGCCGCCCAGCCCGTAGCAGGCTGGCCCGGGGCTGGCACCGGCACTTTGCGGGCCGACGTGCACTCCTCCCGCCGGATCGATCCAGGCCACGCTGCCGCCGCCGGTGCCGACCTCGACGATGTCCAGGCATGGGATCCGGATGGGAAGGCCGCGGGTGTACCCGCCGACGAAGTATTCCGCGGCCTGCGGGAACGACTGATCCCGGATCACGGACGCCTTGGCCGTGGTGCCGCCCATGTCAAACGCGATCGCGTCCTGATATCCGAGGCGCTTGCAGAGCTCGATCGTCCCTACGACTCCCCCGGCCGGCCCTGACTCCATCATCTGGACCGCCTGCCGCTGGATGGTTCCAACGTCCGAGAGACCGCCGTTGGACTGCATGATCGACAGGCCCGCGCCACCGCTGCTCGTGTGGAGGTTGGTCTCCAGACGATCCAGGTACTTGGAGACCGTCGGCCCGACGAATGCATTGGCAGCCGTGGTGGAGGTGCGCTCGAACTCGCGATACTCGCGCGTGAGCTCGTGGGACAGTGTCACGAACCGCCCCGGCAGCTCTTCGGCGAGGATTCGCCCCACGATCAGTTCGTGCTCGGGATTGCGGTAGGAGTGCAGCAGCACCACAGCGACGGCCTCGACATCGAGGGCACGTAACTGCGCTGCAAGCTCGCGCACCTCGGCTTCGTCCACCGGCTCGATGACTGTACCGTCGTACCGCATCCGCTCGGCGCACTCGAAGATCCGGTCCCGGGGAATGAGGGGCCGGAACTTCTCGAAATTGAGATTGAAGGCATCCGGTCGGTTCACGCGGCCAATCTCGTAGACGTCCCGGAACCCGCGAGTGGTCACCAGGGCGGCACGCGCCCCCTTGCGCTCAATGAGCGCGTTGATCACCACGGTGCTGCCGTGCACGACGGATTCGATGTCGTGGATCGAGGTTTCGGCGTCGCTCACTCCCGCCACAATGCCTTCAATGAGGTCATGGGGCGTACTCAAGGTTTTGCCGACCACCAGCTTCTGGTTCTGGTTGTCGAATCCGACAACGTCGGTGAACGTTCCGCCGATATCGATGGCGATTCTGGCGCCCATTTCTTGCGTTTCCTTCCGTAAGGGGTGATCAGCCCGTAAGGGTTGATCAGCTGCATCGGTGTGATGCCATAAACTCACGTACCCAAGCACGCCAATAGCGGGCAGCACGGTCATGAGCGTCTAACTCGTCGCCAGCCGTGACGGCTGCCGCGATTCGCAGATCCGAGGTGACATGAGGGTCTGGTGCTGAATGAGCAACCACGACCGCCCTGCCCCGCGAAGCCGCGAGTAACGCCGCCACCTCCTTGACAGTGCTACCGGTTCTGGTCGCGATTTCTGTCAGAAAGGCGGCTGGCACAGAATTCAGGAACTCGAACATTTTGTTCGCCAACTCGGGCGAGCCTGGTCCGAGGTCCTGAATTCCGGGGTCCTGAATTCCGTGACTCTTCTCGGTCACGCGAGTGGCCGAAGTGCGCTGATGGCCTTGGAGTCTCGGACGGCTCGCGCCAGGTCGGTCAACGCGACTCCATTGGTGTACGCGAGATCGGCCCAGTCTTGTGTAAGCTCCTTGGCGTCGGTGAACGCATCGCTCGGCAGGTAGAGGCCTGGCGAGAGGACCTGGGCGGCAAAGAAGGTTGCGAGAACTCCGCGCAGGTCGTCGAGTGCGAGGAAGTGATGCCAGGTTGCGCCTGTGAGGACCACCGCACAAGCTTTCCCCCGAAGGGGAGCACTCGCCTCGCCCCACATCCCCCGGGGAACTCGGTCCAGGAACATCTTCAAGGGAAACGCGGCTCGCGCCCGGTAGACCGGCGCAGCGAACACGACGGCATCCGCCTCTTCGAGCGCGTTGTGGAGGTTTTCGCCGTACTCAACGCTTGCCAGCTCCACGAGCTCCACGTCCGCGCCAGCTTCACGGGCGCCTGCAAGAACCGCCCGGGCAGCTGTTGCTGATTTGCCGCCGGCTTCCGGGGACCCGACAACCGCTAGTACTCGAGTCATCCCTGGACCTTCCCACCGACCTCCGAGTACTTCCCCCGGTGGAAGAGCAGGGGCCGCGCTCCTGGCTGGGCTCCGAGACTCCGGACCGCGCCCACCGCGATCGTGTGATCTCCGCCCGGGTGTTCCACCTCGAGGTCACAGTCGATCCAGGCGACCGCACCCGGCAGGTAGGGAGCCCCGTTCGGCGACAAATCGAACGAGACACCGCTGAACTTGTCGGTCTGAGACCGAGCAAACTTGTCACTGAGCGCCCGCTGTCGTGCAGACAGCACGTTGATGCAGAACCGTCCGGCCTCCCGGATGCGGGGCCAAGTCGATGATGTGTTCGACACGCACAGCACGACCAGAGGTGGATCCAATGACAGGGACGTGAAGGACTGGCACGTGAAGCCCACCGGGCCGTCATCCGTCATGGCGGTAACGATCGTCAGGCCCGTTACGAAGTGTCCGAGCACGGTTCGGAACTCGCTCGGATCCTTCCGGGTGGGCATACCGAAGTCCGGGTGCACGAGATCTCCAAAGTCCGGATCGGCAAGATAGGCAGTCATCGCCGGAGGCCCATCTTCCTGAGAATGGGAAGGATGTCGTCCTCCATGGTGTGCAGGCCCTTCTGTGGGTCCTCGAAGCACAGCAGGAGGCTCTCCAGGCCGGCCTCCTGGTGCAGGGCGCGCATCTTCTCCGCGATGGTCTCGGGGGATCCGACCAGCTGGGGCGAGGTGAAACCGAGCGAGTAGCTCTCGTAGAACTCCCGACCAAGCCCGGCGTACGGGTCGTCGTCCAGCTCCTGGGACTCTTGGTCCTTCCACCGGTCGACGCCCTTGAGCTGCCGGGCGTACCCCAACAGTGCCTCGCGGTCGATCTCCGAACGCAGCTCCTCGAACTTCTCCTGCGCGAGCTCGTCCGTAGCTTCGGGAAGGACCCAACTCATCGTGGCGGCGCGGATGCTCCGGTTATACTTCCCGGCCAGAGAGTGAGCTTCGTCGACCTTGGCCCGGTAGCCCTCCAGGTCAGCGGCTAGGGTGAAAATCCAGTCGACATTGCGCGCCCCGAACGTCAGCCCCCGGGTCGACATGCCGGCGTTCATGAGGACGGGACGGGGCCGGCGAGTCGGCCGCGGCTCGACGACCGCGCCGTACGACTGGTAGTACTTCCCTTCGAAGTCGAACGGCTCCGGCTCGGTCCACAGGTACTTCATCAGCACTGTGAATTCCTCTGCCATCTCGTAGGCCTCGTCGTGGCTGATCGGGTCCAACCCGAACGCTGCCATTTCCTGCGCCTGGTAGCCGGACACAATGTTCAGGCCCCACCGCCCGTTGGAGATGTGGTCGATGGTCGCACCGAACTTCGCAATGTGAAGCGGGTGGAACTTGAACGTGATGTGGCACGTCGAGAACAGTCCCATTCGACTCGTGATCGGCGCCGTCGCTGCCGCCGAAGCGAGGAAGTCAAGTGCTGCCCCATTGAAGTCGGTCTCACCGCCGGACCCCACCCAGCGACCGAACGGCACCTGGTAGTCGAACCCGATCGCTTCAGCCTGTTCAACCAGTCGGCGAGAATTCGGCCACTTCCAGAAATCGCGCTCGCGATCGTTGTTCCGAAGCGTTGCCTTGGACATCGTCATTCCGCCCCGGATGTTCCAGGCGAAGAATCCGAGCTCCAGGGGCTCCCCGGTCCGGGTTTCTGGCTGGCCGCCCGGGTCGACCGGCTCGTCGGTGAGCTCAATCTTTTTGCGAACCATTTCGTTAATCTCCTTCTAGTGAAATCAGTGTGGTGTTTGGATGATTAGGCGGGTTGAGCGGAGCCGACTGCGGCTGCCGCGGTCTGGGCGATTTGCTCGTCCTGTTCGAGAGTTCCGGCGCTGACCCCGACCGCCCCGATGACCTGGCCGTCAAGAGATATGGGGACCCCGCCGGCGAGAGGGCAGATTCCCTTGATCGCCGAGATGCCGAACTCGAATACCTTGTCCTGGCGGGTGGCTTCAAACCACATGCCCGTGGGGAGGCGTGTTGCCGCGCTGGAGAAGGCCTTGTCCTGGGCAACCTGCACCATGGAGAGGAGGGACCCGTCCATCCGGTGGAATGCTTTGAGGACTCCGCTTTCGTCAACGACGGCGACGACGGCTGCGACGCCGAGTCGCTGAGCCTCACGAATTGCGGACTCGATAACTTGCTGAGCGGCCGAATCACTGATGCTGAGCCGCGTTACTGCTGGGCTACTCATTCTTGGAGCTCCTGTTTTCTGGCGTTAGATGTTGAATCGGATGGTCCGGATGTCACGGGACGAGTACGGCGCGGCCGACGACTCGCCCGTTTCGAAGGTCGTCGATTGCTGCCTCCACGTCGGAGAGCGCGTATCGCGTGTGAAGCGAGCGGAGCCCGCTTTTCTGGAAGCTCACGAGCTCTTTCAGCTCCGTGTACGTGCCGACCAGGTTCCCCACGATGGTGACTTCCTGAACGAGGGCGCGCACGATGTCGATCGACACGGGGTCGCTCGCCCCGACGAGCGAGATCGCCCCGCCCTTGCGGACGAAGTCGAGCAGGCTCACCGGGCCCGGGCCGATCCCGGCGAAGTCGATCACCGCGTCGGCCCCGCCACCGGTGGCTCCGGCGACCTCAGCGGCCATCGACTCCAGCGAGCCACTGAAGGACTGGTGTGCCCCGAGCTCCTCGGCGAGTGCGGCGCGAGCCGGATCGGTGTCGAGGCTGATCACGGTGCAAGACGACATGCGCCGCAGCAACTGCACCCCGAAGTGGCCCACTCCGCCCACCCCGATCGCAACGATCGTCCCGTTGGGCTCGACGCTTGGCAGGAGTCGCTTGATGGCGTGGTACGCGGTGAGTCCCGCGTCCGCGTACCCCGCGAGCTCAAGAAGATCGGCCCCATCCTGGAGCGGGATCACCGCGCGTTCGCCGGTCACGACGTACTCGGCGAAGCCGCCCCACGTCTTGGCATCGACGCCCGGAAACCGACTGTCGGTGCAGTACATGTCGCGCCCCGCCCGACATCCATCGCAGCGACCGCAGGTGACGAAGGGGTGCAGGAGCACAGCATCGCCTGGTGCCACCGTCGTAACGCTAGAACCCACTGCCTCAACCCATCCGACTGTCTCGTGCCCGGGGATGTAGGGGAACTGCGGCGCACCGTAGACGGACGCCAGTGCCCCGTCGATCGTGTCAAGATCCGTTCGACAAACGCCGGCCGCGGCCACCTTGACGACAACGTCAGTGGCGGAGCGGACCTGAGGGTCGTCGACCTCAACGACCTTGATCTCGCCGAACTCTGGAATTACTGCGCCTAGCATCTGGACCTCCGAATCTGATTTCTTCAAGTGAACTCCCGGAGAGACCTGGATCACAAGAGCTGTACGATATCCATTTGGACTCCACTGAGACCATATCGGTCTTGCTGCGTGGCGTTTCGACGCCCCTCTCGCGGCGCCGGGACCCCTTCCCGCCAGCGCGGCAACCAAAGTTCGCCGAGCGTGAAAGCTTCGGTGCGGCGGTTCCCGTTGCCGAGAATATTGCCCTCGAGCGATACTTCGTCTGAAGTGCGACGTGCCGTCCCGCCACCTGCCGATGCGGCTTGCCGGGGCCGCCTGCGGCGTCGCAATCTTGCCAGCCGTCCTCGGCCTGGCAAGACACGCTCAATATTGAACCTGTTGCAATTGATATCGCGCAGATGTTGCATCGCAGTCGCTGCAGGGCCGATGCTCGTTGGTAAGGCATGAAGCTCTAACGCGGCTGGGGGCTGCCGACAGAGGCCTTCGCAGCAGTCGGCAAACTGCTCCGCGGCAGCCCGATGACCCGGGCATGTTCGCCCGATACCGGGGTCAGGCCGAAAGAGCGTGCCGATGCCAATGCTCGAAACTGGAGGTCTTGATGGAAGCGTTCGACTACATCGTCGTCGGGGCTGGTTCTGCTGGTTGCTTGGTGGCCGAGCGGCTGTCCGCTGACGGCAGTACTCGGTTCTGCTCCTCGAGGCCGGGAGCGAGGACTCGAACCCTCTGATCTCCGACCCTCGCCGCTGGACCGAGCTCCTCGGGAGTGAAGTGGACTGGGGATACGTGACTGAACCGCAGAGCAACGCGGACGGTCGTCGCATCCGCTGGCCCCGCGGCCGTGTTCTGGGCGGGAGCAGCTCAATCAACGCCATGGTCCACATGCGAGGGTGCCGCGTCGACTACGACAGCTGGGCGCGCTCGGGCTGCCTCGGTTGGGATTACGACGCCGTCCTCCCAGCGTTCGTTGCGATCGAGGACTTCGCAGCCGGCGATCCCGGGTACCACGGATCTGGCGGCCGCCTTTCTTTGACGATTCCGGAGTCGGTCAACCCCTTGTCAGAGGCAGTCCTTGAGGCAGCTCTGGACCTGGGCTTCCCCTTCAACTCCGACTTCAACGGCAAGGACGTCAACGGGGCAGGTTGGAACCAGCTCGCCATCTCAAAAGGCACGCGGGTTAGCTCGGCCGTCGCGTTCCTCCGACCTGCGATCGGCCGTCCGAATCTCACCGTGCGCACATCAGCCCAGGTCACCCGGCTTGTCGTCGAAGCCGGGCGGGTGCGCGCCATAGAGTACGTGAACGGGAATCGGACGCGACTCGCTGCCGTGCGTGCCGAGGCAGTGCTTTGCGCTGGTGTGATCGAGTCTCCCAAGCTCCTGATGCTTTCAGGGATCGGGCCCGTGGCCCAGCTCGAATCGCACGGGATACCGGTGGCCGTGGAGTCTCCCGAGGTTGGCGCAAACCTACACGATCACCCTGGCATCGGGGTCACCTTCACGGCCAAGCGACCGATCCCGCCGGCCGTCAACCAGGGCAGCGAGTTCGCCATGTTTGCGTGCTTGGACGAAGCGGCGCCGAAGCCGCAAGTGCAGTTTGGAGTCACTCACATGCCGTACGTCGCTGAGGGATTCTCGGCTCCCCCTAATTCCTTCACCTTCTACCCGTCTTGGACGACCCCGGAGAGCCGAGGCAGCGTGTCCCTGAGGTCGGCGTCGCCCACGGACCCGCCCCTGATCGACCCCCAGTACCTGGCTGCAGGGTCGGATCTGGACGGATTGGTCGGCGCGATCGGGCTCTCCCGGGAACTGGCCCGCGGCCAAGGACTTAGAGACTGGACTGGCGTCGAGGTCGTTCCAGGTCCGGATGTCCGCGACCGAGACGCGTTGCGCCGGTACGTCCGAAAGGCTATGGACACGTGGTTCCACGCGGTTGGGACTTGCCGCATGGGCAGCGATGATTCGGCGGTTGTCGACCCGACGTTGCGCGTGCGAGGCGTGGACAACCTGCGGGTCGCCGACGCTTCTGTGATGCCGACGGTCCCGGTCGCGAATACCAATGCGCCGACTTTGATGATCGCCCAGCGCTGCAGCGAGTTCATGCTCGGGCAGGCGTGACGCCTGGCTTTGCGCGCCACTGATCTCACGCGATGACTGCGCGACGGGCGGTCAGAGCGATTCGAAGTCCGGGTCGGTGACGAGGGTTATCAGCCGGTTCACGAGTGGCGCGACTCGGCGGCGGGGCCGCACAACCGAGAACCTGATCGTCGGTACAGGCGGCTCGATCTCGGCGAAGACAACGCCCCTGGCCCCCATTACCTCATCACATTCCGGGAGCACGCTGACCCCGAAGCCGGCCCCAACCATGTGAATGATCGTATGACTCTGCGCACCGACGAAGGTCAGGCGAGGGATGAAGCCTGCTTGGTGGCATGCCATCGAGATGAAGTCCTCGACGTGTGAGTCCGGGGCGCGATGGAAGCTGATGACAGTCTCGGAGGCGAGGTCGCTGAGCCGAACTCGTCCGCTGCCAGCGAGCGGGTGGTCGGAGGGCAGCACCGCCTTCAGGGGCACCTCCGCGATGTCAAGCACCTGCAGGTCGTCGTAATTGAGCCTTGCCATCGTGAAGCCGACGTCGATGTCCGCACTTTGGAGGGCGGCGACTTGGTCGGCTACGGGCATCTGCGTCGCCGTGACCTGAGCGTTCGGGTAGCGAGCCCGGAATGCCTTGAGCCTGGACCCGAGACCCCAGTTCATCACCGAAGCCACGAACCCGATACGGACCCGGCCCGCCTCCCCCAGCCGCAGCGCCTCCGCGACGTGCTGCAGGTGGTCGGTCTGGCCGATGACGTCACGTGAGACTTCGAGCAGGATTCGGCCGCTCTCGGTCAATTCGACTTGGCGGCTTGACCTCTCGAAGAGCTGGACGCCCAGAGCACGCTCGAGCCGCATGATCTGCTGGCTCAAAGGCGGCTGCGCCATATTGAGCGCCTTAGCCGCGCGACCAAAGTGCAGATGCTCTGCGACGGCGACGAAGTACCGCAGCTGGCGAAGTTCCATCAATCAAGACTACGAGAGTGTCTACGAAGCGTCAACTGATATCGAAATGCTCTGAACCTTGACAGTCTTGTCCGACAAGTCGCGGCGTCGTCCACAGATCACGTGAACGAGGGATTCGGTAGAGGTAAGCTTCTGGACGACGGCAGGCGCGGCTTTCCGTTGGGCCGGCGGAAGACCCGGTATTGGAGCGTCGACGCCGTTCTAGAATGGGCCGACCGGAAACGAGTGGATTGGGCATGGCACACCTTGTCGGCATTGACGTGACCGTTGGCGCGGACGGCATACCTCGCTGTGGTTGGGCGGGCGATTCTGAGGGCGGACTCGCTCGCTACCATGACGAGGTTTGGGGTACGAGAACCTACGATGAGTCTGCGTTGTTCGAAGCGCTCACGTTGGGTGTCTTCCAGAGCGGTCTGAGCTGGCGGGTCGTGTTCAGCAAACGGGATGGGTTCCGACAGGCGTTCAAAGGCTTCGACGTGGCGCGTGTCGCGGCGTTCACGCAACCTGAGATCGAGCGTCTGGCAGAGGACCAAAGCATCATCCGCAACCGTGGCAAGATCCGGGCGACTGTCGACAACGCCCGCGTCATGATCTCGGCCTCGCCCCAACTGCCGGTGCTTGTTCGGCGCTATGCGAGCTCGCGCAAGCGCGCTCCCCTCCACCTGTCCGACCTCCCCACTGCCACCCCCCAGGCGGAGGCGCTGACGGCGGAGCTGAAGTCGCAGGGCTACCGCTACGTAGGGCCGACCAGCGTCTACGCGTTCATGCAGAACGTCGGGGTGGTCAACGACCACCTCCACGGGTGCTTCCGAGCTTCGGACTACAGGTCCGGAGGCCACGACCTCAGCGGCGGCCACACAACTTCAGACAAGCTGTAGGAGGCCCTGCCCCAAAGGCTGCGAACCTCCTGCCTTTGGCTACCGGGTCGGTAGACCGGACCGGTGAGGGCTGGCGCTTACATATCAGCAACCCAAGCGATGAGTGTGCGTCGGAAGGGCCACGCCCGCAGGCGTGACGCATGTCAGCGGCCGTTGAAGACTGCGTGCCCAGGGCCGTCTTGCTGAAGGCTCACGATGCCGTTCTGCAGGTCCTCACTCTGCATCACTCCCGGTCCCAGGTCCTTGCTGACCTGGTCGGCCGCGGTCACTCCACCGGAACGCCAGGTGTGGAGAAGTTGTTTGGTCGTCGCGTAAGCGCGAGTGGGTCCGTGCGCGAGTGCCTCCGCGAAATCACGGCCCTCCGTGGCCAGGCGATCCTTTGACAGCACCCGGTTGATGAGCCCCCACGATGCGAGGGTCTCGGGCGGGAAGATTGCCGCGGTCAAGACCATCTCCGCAGCCCGCGTTACACCGATCCGCGACGCGATGCGCTGCGTGCCCCCGGCATACGGGATGCCGCCCGCAACCGCCTCAATCTGTCCAATCTGACTGCCCTCGGCAGCCCAGATCAGGTCACAGGCGAGACACAGCTCAAGGGCGCCGGCGTAGCACTGACCCTGGATAAGGGCCAGGGTAGGGAACGGCAGGTTCTCCAGAGAATGGATCAGCCGCAGCACCATGGCCTGAAGGGCGACGGCCTGGACCTCGCCAATGCCCACGAAGATCGACACGTCCGCGCCCGCCGAGAAGTCGTCGCCTTCGGCCCTAAGGAGCAGAGCGCGAGCGTCGCTCCCCGCCGCTTGTTCGATCGAGGAAGTAATATCCCGAAGCAGCTCGGAGCTGAACAAGTTCGACGGAGGACTGTCGATGACGATCTCACCGAGCTGGTCGTGTTGCGTAAACGTTGCGAACGACATTCCGCACCTCCTAATGGCCCGAGTACTCGGGATAGTTCTTAGAGTTCTCGGATTCGAACCAGTCGCGTCGAGCCGCAGGATCAACGCTCAAGAAGTCGTTCAGCGCGACCTTCGCGTCGTCGGACTGCACGACCTCGGTCCAGTTCATGTTCTCGACCTCAAAGGCCGCTTGCAAGCTTGAATCCGCGCCGAGGTAGAGAGACCTCTTGGCGTTCGCCACGGCCATCGGGGGCAGACAGGCCAGCTCCTCAGCGAGGGACAGGGCGCGGGCAGGCGCGTCATCGACCAGCTCATGTATGAGTCCGAGCTCCAGGGCGACCTCGGGCCTCACGATGCGTCCGCGAAGCACCCAGTCGAGCGCCCGAGCCAAGCCAACGAGTCGCGTCACCCTCTGTGTTCCGCCGGCGCCGGGGACGACGCCGGCGCGGACCTCGGGATTCCCGTAGCGGTAGTCTCCTCGCTCTCCGATCCGCAAGTCGCAGGCCAGGGTCAGTTCGAATCCGCCTCCCATGGCGTCTCCGTTCATCGCCGCAATGACGACCTTCGGCAAGGCCGTCATGCGGTCGAAGATCACCTTGTACCCGCGCACGAGTGCGCCGGCGTAGCGCGAGGCGGCGGGGTCGCTCGCCAGGCCAGCCAGCTCCTCAACGCTGTATTGCGTGAAGAAGCCTGCGTCCTCTGGCCGAGATTGGATGATGACGGCCCGGATCGACGGCTCGCGCCAGTCGTCGACCAGCTGCTCGAGTTCGTCAATCACCGCCTTGTCGAGGTAGTTGTATGGCGGGTTCGAGAACGTAGCGATCTCGACGGCGCCTCGACGTTCGGTGGACCAGAACTGCATTGGCTTGCCCCTTTCGCTGCTCGGAGGTCAGGACGGTATTGACGTTAGAACGTGGGTGGGCGCTTCTCCCGGTGGGAGGCCAGTCCCTCGAGCACCTCGGGGCCTCCGAAGCCGTAGAACTCCAGACCAAGGGAGGCATCGAAGAGCGGCATGGCCTGCCGGTACCAACCGTTCAAGGCCTGCTTGGTCCACCGCTGCGCCGTGGGTGCGCCTGCGGCGAGGGCCTCGGCGATCTCGAGTGCGCGAGCCTGGACTTGCTCGTCGTCCACACACAGCGAGACCATGCCGATCCGCTCGGCCTCCTCGCCGGTCAGAACCTCGTTCATGAGGAGATAGTACTTCGCCTTGGCCATGCCGCACATCAGTGGCCACACGAGGGCCGCGTGGTCGCCGGCGGCCACACCCAAGCGCACATGCCCGTCGATGATCTTGGCGCGGCGCCCGGCTACCGAGATATCAGCAAGCATTGCCACGACGAGCCCGGCCCCGACGGCGGGTCCGTTGATGGCCGAGACCACGGGCACCGAGCACTCGACCATGTTGCGGACCAGATCGCGCGCCTCCCGCATCCCTTGGGTGCGCGCGCGCCAGTCCTCGGTCATCGCTTCGATCATGTCGAAGCTGCCTCCTGCCGAGAATGCCCGCTCCCCGGCGCCTCGGACCAGCACGGCGCGCACTGATTCGTCCTTGTCGATGACAGGCCAGATGTCAGCGAGGTCGCGGTGCATCTGAGGGCTTACGGCGTTCAGATCTGGACCGTCGATCATGATGCGCAACACGCCGTCTGAGACTCGATCGATGGCCAGGCTCTGAAACTGTCCGTAGTCGCTCACTGTTGCTCCTTTCGTGGCGCCGTCCGGGCGCCGAACTTGGTCGAACTCAGTCGTGGTCGACCCGGTGACACGTATCGGTCGGATCGGTGTTACCCCCTGAATGCCGCACCAGTTGCTTCGCGATGATGAGCTTCTGGATCTCGATCGTGCCTTCATGGAGCCGGAAGAGGGGGCCGAGACCACATCCTTGCGCACAAGCGTCCGGACCGCGTCGAGGATGGCCCCAAACTCGCTTGCCTCCATGTCGAAGCCTTCCTAAGCGTGCACGGGCGACCTTGTACGGGCTGTCGGTTCGCCCCTCGATGCGGCCGCTGACGGAACCGACGGCTACTTGCTTGAGCATCCCGTACACGGCCGTCGCGCGTCCAATACCTAATCCTTGAAGTATCGATATTCTCGGAGTATTGATGCATCAGTGTGGGCTTGGACGTGCAACAACTCGAGCTATTCCTTGCGGTTGCGGAAGCGCTCCATTTCGGCCGGGCCACCCAACGCCTTCACATCGCCCAGCCGCCGTTGAGTCGCATTATCAAGCGGCTCGAGCCCCATCTCGGCGCACACCTCTTCGACCGGACGACCCGAAGCGTTATCCTGGCCAGCGCAGGCGAAGCCCCTGGTGGAGCCAGCCCAGTACGTAGTGGACAGCTTTGCGGGCCGCGCGGCGGGCGGGGAGTTCGCGGGGGGTGGGGTTCGCTGGTCCTTCATCGCATACTGTTGTGGGAAGCCTCAGTCGTGTTGTTCGAGAACACGCTGTCCCGGAGTCGACCTCATCCTTCGCGCACGACTTGCGGGGAACAGGCACTTCGCGCCGTTCTCGACCGCGACCTGGACCTCGCCATCGTCCGTCTGGAGAATCCGTGCCGGGACTGCGCAATCCCGCGCTTGGCCGGACGAGTTGGCCTTCGCAACGCACCAGCGGACGATTTCCGCCCAGCGTTCCGGCATCCTGGCCGAGGAGATCATTCCCGTGACTGTGGCCGCCAAGTGAGCGCGGGCGATGGTCGTCGATATGCGCAGACACATCAGTGGAAACGCGGGCTAAGCCCAAACCGGTTCTGCTCGAGTCTGACGCCGAGGCAACGGTCACCGCCGGCAACGCCATCGTCCAGAACGACGAGGCGGCGGTGAGCCTCACGACCGCGGAACACGCCGGCCTCAGGCTGAACGACGTGGATTGTCTTCTGCTGCGGCGAATTCAGTCGACTGCTTCGAACAGGGCGGCTGGACCCTGCCCGCTGCTGATGCACACCTTTTCAAGTCCATAGCGATTCCACTCATGGATCACGACGAGAACCTGCACAGCAAACGTTTCGTTGAGCTGGTCGACCAGGTCGACTCTCCTGCGCGCTGGCGAGCCAGCAAGCCATCGACGTTCCCGGAGCTCAGCGGCGACCACCCTACCGATCGATATGCATCTGCTATCAGTCACCCACCTGAGTCGTCTCGCCGGGATATTGATTTTGCGGACGGATGCAGCCTAAAGTCTCAGGCACGAGCTAAACGGAATACATAGCAACGGCAAACAAAAGCCCGTACCGGCGGTCGCCCGATCAGCGACGTTCGTGAAGCCTTCGCCGGTCCGCCAGGCTCAGGGCCTGTCACTAAGGCCTCTCACTAAGACCGATTTTTTTGAGCATTTACCGCAGCCATTTCGTCTCTCGACGAACAATAACGAACGCCATCCATGCCGGCGATTTCATTTGCCGTTGCCGACAAAGAATCGGTGGCCCTAACCCGGAGGTAAAGCCCTTGCAGCACAAACTCGATTGGCAAGCTTCAGCGACGTCTGCCCAGAGAGCGCGATCGCGCGCGCTCCTCTCAATACTGGGTGTTGCGGCTGCGCTCGCACTGGCGGCTTGCGGCAACGGCTCCGGCTCGGGCCAAGCGGCCAGCGATTCCAAGCGGATCGCGGTCTTCCAGCCGACGAACACAAATAACTACACCGTCACCGAGATCAAGGGCGCCGTTGATGCGGCGAAGTCCAACGGCTACGAGGTCGACGTCTTTGACTCCGAGTTCGACGCAGCAAAGCAGGCCAGCCAGGTTCAGCAGGCTACCGACGCGAAGCGGTATGACGGTTTCGTGATCATGGCGAGCGGCGCCCCGGGCACGGTCTGCACGCAGATCCAGAACGCGATGCGAGCTGGGATTCGTGTCGCGATGATCAACCAGCCCGCATGCGATCCCGCGTACGGGCAGAACGAGTATGCGAATCCGATGAAGGGCACCTCCTTCACCGGGTGGCAATCGCCCAAGCTTTTCCAGGAGTACTTCGAAGCCGCCTTCAAGGCCAACCCCGAGGGCGGAGAGTACGCGGTAATCGCCCCGCCAGCGGCGCACCAGAACTTCGGCCGGGTCAAGGCTGCGCTGGACGCCGTCGCCGCCAAGCACCCGCAGTGGACCAGCGTCGGCTTCGTTCCGGGTGACTACCTGACGAACACCGCGCTGGCGAAGACCGCCGGAGTGATCGCCGCTCACCCAAACCTGAAGCTCCTCTTCAGCCTCTACTCCGGGATGACGGACGGCGCTTACGCAGCGCTCAGCTCCGCGGGGCACGCCGACACTGTGAAGATCATCGACTGGGTGTCGGAGGTGCAGGGCTATGCACGGATCAAGAGCGGCGTCTACCAGATCGGCTTCACGGGCCTTCCCTACGAAGAGGGATATCGGGGGACCCAGTCGGTCATCGCGCAGATCACCGGAAAGGACGAGTTCCAGGGTGTCCCGGCATTCGGATTCATCGATTTGAGTAAGGATCCGAAGGTGGCGAAGCTTGGCTTCGAAGTGAAAGCGACGAACGTTGAGCAGTTTCAGAATGCGGGGTTCCCGGAGCTGCCCGATCAGCCTGCGACCCTGAAGGTCGCCAACCCGTTCTAATGCGAAATGCGACAACCCGGGCACCGCGTCACCACTCGGAGGCAAATTCATGAATGCTGAAAGCTCCCCCGCCGTCCGGCTTCGAGCGGTGTCCCGCGCATATCCGGGAGTCGTAGCGCTGCGGGACTTCAACCTCACCGTCCTCCCGGGAACGGTCACGGCTCTCGTCGGAGAGAATGGCGCCGGCAAGTCAACCGTGGTCAGGGTTCTTTCCGGTGCTGAACGCCCAAGCCACGGGACAGTGGAAGTCGGCGGTCAGGACACCACTGGGCAGGGTCCGGCCCGGGCTCGGCGCGCTGGCGTCCGGGTGGTTCACCAGGAGCTTTTGACGGTGCCTGCCATGACAGCGCTGGACAACGTCTTCCTTGGCCAGCCGATCCTTCGATTCGGCACTCTCTTCGATACGAGGCGGATGCAACGCCGCTATGCCGAGCTGGCGGCGATGCTGGATGTTCGGATCCCCGCAAATAAGTCGGCACGAGCGTTGTCGGTTGCCGAGGCCCAAAGCTTGGAGATCATGCGCGCCCTTCAGGGTAAGGCGAAGGTGCTCGTGCTTGACGAGCCTACGGCTTCGATCCCCCTGGGCGAACGCCGAAGGCTCTACGAGATCGTTCGCGAACTGAAGAGGCGTGGCGTGGCGATCATCTACATTTCCCACGACCTCGACGAAGTCCTCGATGTCAGCGATACAGTCGCCGTACTGCGTGGCGGTGTGAAGATCGACGAGAAGCCGGCCGACGGGTGGACGAAGCCCGCTCTTATACGCGCGATGCTTGGTCGAACACCTCAGGCCGGCATCAAAGGCGGCGCAGGCCAACTCCCTTTGCGGAGCAACGAGCCTGCGCTCGAAGTCCAGCGGCTGCGCGTCTCTCCCCAGTCGGCCGAACTTAACTTCTCGGTACAGCGGGGCGAGATCGTCGGTCTGGCAGGGCTCGTGGGCTCGGGTCGCTCGACGATTCTGGCTTGCTTGGCAGGGCTGCGCGGCCCCTCTGCAGGCACCCTTCGGGTGTCGGGGCAGGCTGTGAGGTGGCCCGGGAGCCCGGCTGCGGCGCGACGGTGCGGGATAGTGCTTGCGCCGGAGGACCGCAAGCATCAGGGCCTCGTGCTCAGCCTTCCGACTGCGGACAACCTCGACCTTCCGACGATGCGCACTTCAAGCCGGTTCTTCATCAGGTCCGACCGAGAGGCACTAAAGCGCGCGGCTTCTTCGGCGGCCCAGGTCGGGCTCCCGTCGATAATGTTGCGCCGGCGCGCGCTGAATCTCTCCGGAGGGAATCAGCAAAAGGCGGTCCTGGGCAAGTGGATCTCGGAAGGGGCCCCGGTTTTCCTTGTGGACGAACCGACCCGTGGTGTCGATGTCGGGGCTAAGCAGGAGATCTACTCGGTGCTCAGGAAGTTGGCCGACACGGGCGCGGCCGTGATCTTCGTTTCCTCTGAACTTGAAGAGGTCCTTGAGCACTCCGATCGGGTCCTAGCCGTGCGGAACGGCGCAATCGTTCGGGACTTCGGCTACTCCGTACCCGATTCGCACACCCTCCTGGCGGCCCTCTTCGGACAGGACCCGGAACCTGAGGCGTCCCCGGCTGAGAACGAAATCGCGCCCTCAAGGGCAAATGAAAGGACGAGCAAATGACACCCCAGACGGCTCCGGCGCCCAACGAACCACGCAGCATCTTGGCCCGTCTTTCGACAGGGTCGCGAAGTGTCGGCCTCCGCTACGGCATGGTCCTTCTCCTGGCTATTTTGGTTGTCGGGGTCAGTACTGCGGAGAGTTCCTTCCTCACGCAGAGCAACCTGCTCAATCTTGCCCTCCAGTGGGCGCCGGTCGCCATCATGGCCGTGCCGATGACCCTGGTCGTCATTGCTGGAGGGTTCGATCTTTCGGTCGGCGGGACCTATGCCGCCGCCTGTGTCCTCTATGCGTATCTCGGAACTGGCGGACACTGGGGCAGCTCTGAAGCGCTGCTGGTTTGCGCCGCCATGGGCGCCGTGATCGGCCTCATCAACGGCTTGCTCATCACGGTCCTCGACGTCAACCCCTTTGTCGCAACGCTCGGAACCGGGTACATCGTTCGCGGCCTCGCGCTCGTAGCGACGGGAGGAATCCCGGTGATCATGACCACCACGAGCTTCACGAACCTGGGGTCCGACTCGGTCGGCGGGGTTCCCATTCCGGTGTGGATCCTGCTCGCCTCCCTTGTCGTAGGCGCATTTGTCCTCTCACGTACCGTCTACGGCAAGCAGATCTACGCGGTCGGCGGAGGCGAGGAAGCAAGTCGGCTTTCAGGATTGAAGACGCGAACGCTGCGAACGAGCACCTACGCTCTGGCCGGCGTCGCAGCAGGAGTCAGCGGCGCCATCATCGCCTCCCGCCTGTCTACAGGTGACTCGACAATTGGCGCAGGGATCGAATTGCAAGTGATCACCGTGGTCCTGGCCGGAGGCATCGCACTCTCGGGCGGCGAGGGAGCTATGTGGCGCGCCGCGGTCGGGCTCGGAGTCTTGGCCGTCCTGGGCAACGCCTTCGACCTCATGCAGCTCTCCACCTTCTGGCAATCGGTTGTGACCGGAGCGGTACTGATCGCCGCCATTGCGCTGGACAGGTTCGGCAAGCGTCAGGGCCTGGCTGACCAGACGACGCCGACGATGTTTATCTCGACGTCTTCCGGGGACGGTTTCACTGCCCCGGGCGACCGAAGCACAGCGCCCTCGTCGAACGAGGGTCCCAACCCAACAGACAAGGAGCTGGTCTAAATGCCAAGTGGGAAACTATGTACGAATCATCAGGATGAATGGACAATGACATGAGACTTGCCAATGTGAACAACCGGGCCGTCCTCGTTGCGGCGGTTGACAACCGAGGTCTCGACGTAGCGAATGCGAGCGGCGGCAAGTTCGGACCCGGGTTGATGTCCGTCTACGAGAACTGGGACAGCTTTCTCGAATGGGCCGGCACCGCGAATCTCGACAACCCCGACACGCACTTTCAGCGCAGTGAGCTTGGCAGCCCGTCGCCTACCCCCCGACAGATCGTTGCAGTCGGGTTGAATTACAGCGAGCATGCAGCCGAGTCCGGGTTCAAGGTACCCGATTCGCTACCGCCGATCTTCACCAAGTTCGTGTCCAGCCTAACTGGCCCTGACGCGACGGTCGCGCTTCCGAAGGGTGGAAACGTCGATTGGGAAGTCGAGCTGGTTGTCGTTATCGGGCGCGCCGCCAAGGACGTGCGCGAGGAAGATGCGTGGACCTTCGTAGCAGGCCTCAGCGTCGGCCAGGACATATCGGAGCGCAGATCTCAGCTGCATGGACAGTTGCCACAGTTCAGCCTGGGAAAGTCCTTCCCGAACTTTTCTCCCGTCGGCCCGTGGTTGGTCACGCCCGATGAGTTGGACGACGAGAACGATCTGGAACTCGGCTGCGAGATCGACGGTGAGGTCGTCCAGCTGGGCCGAACCCGTGACCTCGTGTTCTCCGTGACGGCACTGATCGCAAAGCTGACAAAGACGATCACGCTGTTTCCCGGCGACTTGATTTTCACCGGCACGCCGGCCGGGGTCGGGCTCGGCCGAGATCCGCAGCGGTTCTTGCAACCTGGCGAATCCCTGCGGTCGTGGGTGAAGGGGATCGGAGAGCTTCACCAGACCTTCGCTGCCGACTGATAACCCTCTGCACCAGCCTGTATCCGAAGACCAAAGATGGGGCTCGGCGACCAAGCCCTTTGATGTCTGTCGGATTTGCGCTCAAGGCGACCATGGAGCAATTCCATGCCGTCCGTCATATTCACGACGGGTCGAGCGTCCTATACTCGTCACACCCCGCTATGACCGATCTGCCTGATCCTAATCGGAGGCCCGCCATGCCCATGATCGATATCTACGCTGCCGTCGGCACCTTCGCCGACACCGCCAAGCTCGCCCAGGACGCCGCCGCGACCGTGATGGCGGTCGAGAAGGTCCCAGACATCCCCATGTTCCGGAAGAACACCGCGGCCTTCGTGCACGAGCTGCCCGCCGGGACGATCGCGAACGTCGACGGCGAGGACAACTACGTTCGCGTTCAGGTACTCACGAACTCGGGCGCGCTGGACCGCGAGAAGCAGCTCTCCGTCGTCCGTCAACTCACGGACCTTGTCGCGGCGTCAGCCGGTGACGGGTCCTTGAGCGAGCGAACCTGGGTTCTCATCACCGAAGCGCCAGAGGGCGGCTGGGGCCTGTGGGGCCACGCCCACCTCAACAGCGAGCTGGTCGCCGCCGCCCGGGCGGAGATCGCCAAGCTGCAGGCCTGAAACAACCAAGGAAGAAAGGGAAGGGTCATGAGCACGAGTCCTCTCTCGATTGACGTTTACGTCAGTCCCATGCGCCCGTATGAGTGTCCTGATCAGCTCGGTGAGGGGGAGGTGGCCACTTGGGCCCCGATGAGCTGCACGCTGATCTCGGGCGCGACTGAGGGGATCCTGATCGACGCCATGCTTACCTTCGGCAATGCCAATGAGATCGCCGCTTGGGCCAAAGGTTTCGGCAAGAACATCACCGGCATCTACATCACCCACGGACACTCGGATCACTGGCTCGGCCTCGCGCGGCTCCTCGAGCATTTCCCTGAGGCGCGCGGCTACGCTGCTCCTGAAGTCGCTGGTCGAGCTGCGTGGGAAGTGGAGTTCAACAAAGCCACGAAGTACTGGACGTCGCGTTTCCCGGGGGAGCTCCCCGAGCCCCCGGTCGTCCCTGAGGTGCTGGAGAACGACGAGATCCTCGTCGACGGCCAGGTCGTCAAGGTCATCCACGTTGGGCAAGGCGACGTGGAGGGCTCGACGATCTTCCACGTCCCGTCGTCGGAGGCGGTCATCTGCGGCGACGTCGTCTACAACAACGTTCACATGATGATGTACGAAGCCGACGAGGCGAAGCGTGAGGCCTGGATTGCAAGCATCGACGCGGTCGCCGCACTGAACCCGAAGATCGTGGTTGCCGGTCACAAGAGCGTGGGTGCTCCGGATCTGCCCAGGAACCTTTCGGCAAGCCAGCAGTACCTGCGAGACTTCACCGCCGTTGCGAACCGTGGCGGCACCGTCGACGATCTCGTCCACGGCATGCTCGATCTGCACGGCGAACGCGACCAGCCGCACACGCTATGGATTTCAGCCCGAGCGGAAGTCGCCCGCCGAGCCTGAACGACAGCGACCGGGCAGTTCCGCTGGATGGCCTCACGATCCGCCCGCTCACAGCCGCGAACCGAGCCGACTTGGCAAAACTGCCCCATCGCGTCTGTTCACAAAGTGCCACGGCACATTTCCATTGCGCGTCGCGGCTTCGGCGAGTTACTGGCGGATCGCCGGGTCAACCTCGAAGACCGGAAGCGCGAAGCCATAGTCGCTGTCGATGAGGTCGTGCTTCACCTGCGCGGCTACGGGAGCTTGCGGGCGGTGGTCGTCAGCGATCCACAGCGCGCGGGTGACCTGCCAGGCCGGGCGGTTGGATAGTCCGACGTATCGGATCTTTCCTTGCCGGATCAGGTCGTCATAGACCGCCGGTGTCTGTTCCGGCGGGGTGTCCGGGTCGATGTCGTGGGCGTAGTAGAGATCGATGGAATTTGCCTGCAAGCGCCGTAGGCTCTCCTCCGACCTGGGTAGTGATGTGCCGGCGTGACAGCCGGTCATTGACGCCGAGCCCGACGATGCATTGGACTTGGTGGCGATCACCATCTCGTCACGGCGTCCGCGCAGGGCACGGCCGAGGATCTGATCGGCCGGTTCGCGCTCCGCGGCAGGTTTGGCTCAGGACGAGGTCGAGGCGGTCAGTGCCGAGACCGCATCCAACTGTTCCTGGGTGAGCTCGACGTCTGCTGCGGCGGAGTTGGCGCGGAGCTCGTCGGCCATCTCTGCTCCGACGATCACCGATGCCACAGCCGGGCGGGACAATAGCCAGGCCAGCGAGACCTGCTGCATCCCCAGCCCCCACTCGCGGGCCAGTTGGTCGAGTTGGCGGGCGACGGCGATCTCTGCTTCGGAGTATCCGGGCCCGCCGTAGCGCTTGCCTCCGGCGATCGGCCGGTCCAGGACCGACAGGTCGGCAAGGATACCGCCGTGCAGCGGCGCATAGGGAATGATCGACAGACCGAACCTCACGCAGGCGGCGCCGAGCTCGTTTTCGGCGCTTCGGTCCAGGAGGCTGTACATCACCTGCGCGGCAACGGGGGCGGAGACCAGCCGGCGGTGATCGGCGATCCACAGGGCCTCGGTCATCTGCCAGGCCGTGTGATTGGACAAAGCGACATACCGCGCAGCTTCCCCTGCCGGATCAGATCGTCGTAGACCCCAAGTGTCTGCTCGAGGGGGGTGTTCGGATCCGGGAAATGCGCGTAATAGAGGTCGATGCGGTCAGTGCTCAGCCGGCGCAGGCTCTGGTCGACCTGTTGGATGATGTAGCGGCGCGAAAGACCGGCATCCGGATCGAACCTCCACTCCCCCGACTTGGTCGCCAGCACCACCTCATCCCGCCGACCGGCGAGGGAGCGGCCGAGGATCTCCTCGGCAGACTCCCGCTCTGCGGCCGGCGGAGCGCCGGGGCGGTCGAACGTCGACGTCGAGCCGTAGACATCCGCGGTGTCGAAGAAGTTGATACCCAGATCCAGGGCCGTCCCCACGACGTCATCGGCTTCGTGTGCGCTCGGTGCCACTCCGAAGGTCGCCGTGCCCACGCAGATGCGGGACACGCGCACGCCGGTCGGGCCGAGAACGGAATACTTCATCTCAAGGGTTCCCATCTGCGAGTTTCAGAACCGAGCTGACGCGAGCGATCAGTCAACGAGGTCCCGAGCGGCTGTGAGCCGCGTCGAACCTAAACACTAACCGACTGGTTATATTTCGGCAATGGTCGTGAGAAAGTAGTGACATGCCAGAAAGCGCAGAGACGAGAACACGGGGCCCTTACCGCACAGGGGTCCGCCGACGCGAGCAACTCATCGGCATCGCGATGGACGTCTTCGGCGAACACGGCTTCGCCGGCGGCTCCCTCCGCACGATTGCCGAGCAGGCCGGCGTCAACCACGCCACCCTGATCCAGCACTTCGGCAGCAAAGAAGGCCTGCTCACGGCCGTGCTGGAGGAATGGGACCGACGGACCGTGGAGAACGGCCTCACCGATATCAGCGGATTGGACTATTTCCGCCGGCTGCCAGAGGTCATGGCCGCCCACCGGGATAACCGCGGCCTGCTCGAACTGTTCACCAGCATCGCGGCCGAAGCCTCAAGTCCGGCCCACCCAGGCCACGCGTTCATCACCCGGCGCTACACCTCGAACCTGGCAACCCTCGCCGGGCATTTGCAGGAAGCGGTCGAGGCTGGCGACATCATTCACCTCTCCCCTGCGCAGATTGAGATTGAAGTGCGGTTATTCACTGCTGTGATGGACGGCATCGGCCTGCAATGGCTCCTCAACCCCGAAACGGACATACACGCCAGCGTCACAACCTATGTCGAACGAGCCATTGCCGCTTGGGGACGTCTGTGACAGCAGGACCCGAGATCTTTCACCCAAACTAGCAAATAACCAAAGTAGTCAGATGGGTAGGCAAACTAGCCTCTGAAATTTGCCGAAACCTTCCAGCGACCGACTAATAACCCATATGGGCCAACGCATATTACTGGCCAGTGACTGTGGTGAGGTGGGTGGTGCTGGTGGCTTCCCCGCAGCCTCGGGGTTTCATGCAGGCAGGCAATGTAACCCGAAATCGTCGCGAACCTGTTCACGGAAGACCCCACCTCGCCGAGTGCCTCTCCGGTTGATGATGAACCGGCCTTCACGATCGCGCGCAGCGAGCCGAAGCCGATGACCTGAGTGTTACACGGGGCAATCCCGAGATGGCGATACCTCTGAGGGACCTGAGCGAACCATACCCACCAGTATTCAAAGTGCCGAGAGGATGGCCTACGCTCATCGCCGCGTCGATAAAGCAGACATGAGTGTTGACAGTGTCCACACCCGCTTTGACAGGACCAACTCACCCACACAGTTCCCCGGATAGACACGAGCAACCTTCCGAGAACCGTTCCCCAACAAAATCGGTTTCATCATGTCGTACCTGCACCCCATCCCCATGAACAGGTGTTGGCCATCCACGACCAACCCGACCGAACCGGAACGAGGAACCGCATAACCCCACCCACAGCAGGCGGGAGGCCCACCAGCCAGGGCCCTGAACCCGCCACCCCACACACCTGAAGAGGCCACCGCGGCGGCCAGGCCAAAGCCCGCGAACTTAGCGTCAGAGGGAGGCCACCACAAGCTTTGTACACACGTTAAAGCAAAAACCCCCTCTGACGAGGGGTCATGCTGTGCCCGAGGTGGGACTCGAACCCACACACCTTTCGATACCGCATTTTGAGTGCGGCGCGTCTGCCAATTCCGCCACTCGGGCGCGGAAACACCGAAACAAGACTAACCGACGTCGAGCTCTTCACAGAACTCAACGCTCCCTGTTGCAGTGCGCGAAACTACTCTACATGCAGATAGGCTAATTTCCAGAACCGGCTCGGCCGAGCAATAAATCATACGCAGGGACCGGGTGCAACTAAGATGGTTGAGAACCCGCCGTACGTCTTGAAGGAGATCCCGTGTCAGAACAGACGGAGTCCAAGCCCGCATCCCAGCCGGCACGCCGAGTAGTTGTCGCAGAGGATGAGACCCTCATCCGCCTGGACATTATCGAGATCTTGAAGGGCGAAGGCTACGACGTTGTCGGTGAGGCCGACAACGGTGAGAAGGCTGTCCAGCTGGCCGAGGAGCTGAAGCCGGATCTGGTCCTCATGGATGTCAAGATGCCTGTCATGGACGGTATCTCTGCCGCGGAGAAGATCGTCAAGGCGAGGATCGCTCCCGTGGTCCTCCTGACGGCGTTCAGCCAGAAGGAGCTCGTGGAGCGCGCGCGCGACGCCGGGGCCATGGCCTACGTCGTCAAGCCTTTCACTCCTGCCGATTTGATCCCCGCAATCGAGATCGCATTGTCCCGGCACGAGGAGATCAAGGCGCTCGAGAACGAGGTGTCCGACCTTCAGGAGCAGTTCGCCACGCGCAAGCTTGTGGAGCGGGCCAAGAGCCTCCTGACCACCAAGATGGGTCTCACGGAGCCGGAAGCATTCCGCTGGATCCAGAAGACCTCCATGGACCGTCGACTCAGCATGCGCGAGGTCGCCGAGACCATCATCAACCAGGTCAACTAGCACTCACTCCCCCGCGAAGGGCGCCGCTTCCACGTGGAGCGGCGCCCTTCGCCGTCCCGGCTCGCCCCCGGGTCCCCGGCCCTCCGGCCGGCGCCCCCGGACAGCGCCAGCACCCGCCCCGGACACCACCTGGCCCCAAACAAAGCAAAGGAGGCCCCGCCAAACGGCGGAGCCCCCCTGCTTGATCCGAAAAGCTAATCCGAAAAGATCAGGCCTTGGACTTGGCCTTCTTCTTTTCCGGCCACGGTCCGACCTTTTCCTTGCGGGCTGCGGCTTCTTCCACGCGGGAAGTGTCCGCGAGGTCGCCCACCTTGTGGACCTTGAGCGAGTTCGTGGAACCAGCCTGTCCGGGAGGCGAACCGGCCGCGATGACCACAAGGTCGCCGTTCTCCACGATCTTCATCTCGAGGAGGCTGCGGTCCACCTGGGCCGTCATGGCGTCAGTGTGGCCCACCATGGGGACTAGGACGGGCTGGATGCCCCAGGTCAGCGCCAGCTGGTTCCAGACGTGCTCCACCGGGGTGAAGGCGAACACCGGCTTCACAGGCCGCAGGCGGGACAGACGGCGGGCCGAGTCGCCGGACTGGGTGAACGTACAGATGTACTTTGCGTCCAGCTGGTCGGCGATTTCGACGGCGGCACGCGTGATGGCGCCACCGCGGGTCTTGGGCTTGGTACCGAGCGGAGGAACGCGCTCAAGACCGTGCTCTTCTGTGGACTCGATGATCCGGGCCATGGTCTTGACCGTCTCGATCGGGAACTTGCCCACGCTGGTCTCGCCGGAGAGCATGACTGCGTCGGCGCCGTCGAGCACTGCGTTGGCGCAGTCCGAAGCCTCGGCACGGGTCGGGCGCGGGTTGTCGATCATCGATTCGAGCACCTGGGTGGCCACGATGACCGGCTTGGCCCAGCGGCGTGCCAGTTCGATGGCGCGCTTCTGGACGATCGGCACTTCCTCGAGCGGGAGTTCCACGCCGAGGTCGCCACGGGCAACCATGATGGCGTCGAAGGCGTCGATGATTTCGTGGAGCTGCTCCACTGCCTGCGGCTTCTCGATCTTGGCGATCACCGGCACGCGGCGGCCCTCTTCGTCCATGATTTCGTGCACGCGCTTGATGTCGGACGCATCACGGACGAAGGACAATGCCACCAGGTCAACACCGCGCCTCATGGCCCAGCGGAGGTCGTCCTCGTCCTTTTCGCTCAGTGCGGGGACATTGACGGCAACGCCGGGCAGGTTGATGCCTTTGTTGTTGGAGACCCAGCCACCGACAGTCACCGTGGCGACCACCTTGACGTCGTCAACCTCGATGGCGCGAAGGGCCACCTTGCCGTCGTCGATCAGCAGTGCGTCGCCGACGTTGACGTCTTCGGTCAGGCTCTTGAGCGTGGTGGAGCAGATGTCCTTGGTACCCAGGACGTCCTCGGTGGTGATGGTGAAAGTGTCACCGACGGCGAGTTCGTGGGGGCCGTCGACAAATCGACCCAAGCGGATCTTCGGGCCCTGCAGGTCAGCCATGATGGCGACCGGCTTGTGGAGCTGGGCGGCGGCTTTGCGGACGTTCTCGTACGTGGTGTCGTGTACCGAGTAGTCGCCATGGCTCATGTTCATGCGGGCGACGTCGACGCCGGCTTCCAGCACCGCGAGGGTGTTGTCAAAGCTGGAAATTGCCGGTCCGAACGTTGCCACGATTTTTGCGCGTCTCATATACCTACCCTAGTAGTGTGCTGCAGTTGGAGTTGGGAAAGCGTCGTGCGCCGGTCCTTAGAGGACCGCTATGGCCCGGTCGGTGGGAGCCACCGGCGCGGGGAGAATGGTGCTGCCCATGAGGTACTTGTCGACGGCGGCAGCGCAGGCGCGGCCTTCGGCGATAGCCCACACAATCAAGGACTGCCCGCGGCCGGCATCGCCTGCCACGAAGACGCCCTCGGTGTTGGTCATGTAGTACCCATCTCGGGCCACGTTGCCGCGGCCGTCGAATTCTGCGCTGACCTGTTCGGTGATACCGGCAGGTTCCGCACCCGTAAAGCCGAGCGACAGCAAGACCAGATCGGCCGGAAGTATGCGTTCCGTGCCGGCCTTCGGAAGGCGCTTGCCGTCGACGAACTCGGTCTCGGCCACCTTGACCCCTGTGAGCTTGCCGTTTTCGCCGACAAACTCAACGGTCGAGGCGAGGTAGGTGCGTTCGCCTCCCTCTTCGTGTGCGCTGGCAACCTCGAAGAGCGTGGGGAACGTCGGCCATGGCTGGTGCGAGGCGCGCTCAAGCGGCGGCTGCTTACCGATCGCCAAGGTGGTGACTGACGCGGCGCCGTGGCGGTGTGCCGTGCCGAGGCAGTCGGCGCCGGTGTCGCCGCCACCGAGGATGATCACGTGCTTGCCCCTGGCATCGATCTGGTCCTCCACGGTTTCACCGGCAACCACGCGGTTGGCGGGCACCAGGTAATCCATGGCGAAATGGATGCCTTCGAATTCGCGGCCGGGGATGGGAAGGTCGCGCGGAACGGTGGCACCGGTGGCGATCACCACGGAGTCGTAACGGCGGCGCAACTGCTCCCACGTCACGTCGCTTCCGACCGCGACACCCGTGCGGAAGCGGGTGCCCTCGGCTTTCATCTGCTCGACGCGGCGGTCGACCTGTTCCTTCTCCATCTTGAAGTCGGGGATGCCGTAGCGCAGCAGTCCCCCGATCTTGTCGTCGCGCTCGTAGACGGCCACAGTGTGTCCAACGCGCGTCAGCTGCTGTGCGACTGCAAGCCCTGCGGGGCCGGAGCCGACGACGGCGACCGTCTTGCCGGAGAGACGCGCCGGCGGAAGGGGTTGTACCCAGCCGTTTTCGAAGGCGTCGTCGATGATCGAAACTTCAACCTGCTTGATGGTCACAGCGGGCTGGTTGATGCCCAGGACACAGGACGCTTCACACGGCGCAGGACACAACCGGCCCGTGAACTCAGGGAAGTTGTTCGTCGCGTGCAGGCGCTCGATCGCTTCCTCGCCCTTGCCGCGCCAGGTGAGGTCGTTCCACTCGGGGATGAGGTTCCCCAGGGGGCATCCCTGGTGGCAGAACGGAACGCCGCAGTCCATGCAGCGCCCTGCCTGGCTCTTGAGCACGCCCTTGTCCTGGGCTTCGTAGACTTCTTTCCAGTCCATGATGCGGACGGGAACGGGACGGCGTGGCTGCGTCTCGCGCTGCCGGACTTTCAGAAATCCGCGTGGATCAGCCACCGGTTACCTCCAGGATTCGAGACCATACTTCTTCGCCATCGGGATCAAGGCCTTCTTCGATAGCGTCGAGACGGGTTTGCAGGACTGCGGCGTAGTCGCGCGGCAGAACTTTGGTGATGCGGGCGGCTGTGTCATCGAAGTTTTCGAGCAAGCGGCCTGCGAGGACGGATTCGGTTTCTTCCAGGTGCTTGACCAGGAGTCCGTGGACGATGGTGCGGTCCTCGTCGTCGAGCTCAAGCAGCTGCAGTTCGCCGGAATCCAAGGCCTGCTTGTTCACACGGGCAGGCTGGAGGTCCAGTACGTAGGCGGTACCACCGGACATGCCGGCGCCGAAGTTGCGGCCGGTGCGGCCGATGATCAGCGTCTGGCCGCCGGTCATGTATTCGCAGCCATGGTCACCGATGCCTTCGACGACGGCGGTGGCCCCCGAGTTGCGTACCATGAAGCGTTCGCCCACCTGGCCACGCAGGAACATTTCGCCGCTCGTGGCGCCGTAGCCGATCACGTTGCCGGCGATGACGTTGCGTTCCGCCTGGAAAACGTTGGTGCGGTCCGGGCGGACGATGATGCGTCCGCCGGAGAGGCCCTTGCCGACGTAGTCGTTGGAGTCTCCGAACATGCGCAGGGTGATGCCTGCCGGAAGGAAGGCGCCCAGCGACTGCCCGGCGGTGCCCTTCAGCGTGATGTCGATAGTGTCCGTGGCGAGCACATCGATGCCGAACGTCTTGGTCACGACGTGCCCCAGCATGGTGCCGACGGAGCGGTCCGTGTTGATGACGTCGACGGCGATCTTCACCGGCGTCCGGTCGCTCAAAGCTTCGGCGGCCATGCCGATGAGGCGCTGGTCGAAGTGCTTGTCGAGCTCGTGGTTCTGGCCGGTGAGGTTCCTCAGGGGAACGTCGTCGTCAAACTCGAGGCCGTGCAGGATCGGGTCGAGGTCGAGTCCCTCGGCCTTCCAGTGGTCGATTGCTTCGCGGGTGTCCAGGACCTCGGCGTGCCCGATGGCCTCTTCGAGGCTGCGGAAACCGAGTTCGGCAAGGAGTTCACGGACTTCCTCGGCAAGGAATTCGAAGAAGTTGACCACGAACTCCGGCTTGCCGGTGAAGCGCGAGCGGAGCTCCGGGTTCTGGGTTGCGACGCCGACCGGGCAGGTATCGAGGTGGCAGACACGCATCATGATGCAGCCCGAAACCACCAGGGGCGCGGTGGCGAAGCCGTACTCCTCGGCACCCAGCAGCGCAGCGATGAGGACGTCGCGGCCCGTCTTGAGCTGGCCGTCCACCTGAACCACGACGCGGTCGCGGAGCCCGTTGAGCATGAGCGTCTGCTGGGTCTCGGCGAGGCCGAGCTCCCACGGGACACCCGCGTGCTTGAGCGAGTTCAGCGGCGAGGCGCCGGTTCCGCCGTCGTGCCCTGAGACGAGCACGACGTCGGCCTTCGCCTTGGTGACGCCGGACGCCACCGTGCCGATCCCGACTTCGGACACAAGTTTCACATGTACGCGTGCCGAGGGATTGGCCCGCTTGGCATCGTAGATGAGCTGCGCCAGATCCTCGATCGAGTAGATGTCGTGGTGCGGGGGCGGGGAAATGAGCCCGACGCCGGGGGTTGAGTGGCGGGTCCGGGCTACCCAGGGGTAGACCTTCTGCGCCATCAACTGGCCGCCTTCACCGGGCTTGGCGCCCTGGGCCATCTTGATCTGGATGTCCTCGGCGTTGGTCAGGTACAGGCTGGTCACGCCGAAACGGCCGGAGGCAATCTGCTTGATGGCGGAGCGGCGCTCCGGGTCCAGGAGGCGGTCCACGTCTTCGCCGCCTTCACCGGTGTTGGACTTGGCGCCCAGCCGGTTCATGGCGATCGCGAGGGTCTCGTGGGCCTCCTTGGAGATCGAGCCGTAGCTCATCGCTCCCGTGGAGAAGCGCTTCACGATGCTGGAAACCGGCTCGACCTCTTCAAGGGGCACTGCGGGGCGCAGGCTGTCCTTGAACTTCAAGAGCCCACGGAGGGTCATGAGGTTCTCGGACTGGTCGTCGATTCCCTTGGTGTAGGACTTGAAGATGTCGTAGCGGCGTTCGCGAGTGGCGTGCTGCAGGCGGAAGACAGTCTCTGGGTTGAACAGGTGCGGTTCGCCGTCGCGGCGCCACTGGTATTCGCCGCCACCGAGCAGCGGACGGTGCGGCAGCTCGATGCCGCCTTCCGGGTAGGCCATCTGGTGGCGTGCGGAAACTTCGGCGGCGATGACGTCGAGGCCGACGCCACCCAACTGGGAGTGGGTGCCGGAGAAGAATTCGTCCACGAGGTCCTGGGACAGGCCCAGTGCTTCGAAAGTCTGGGCGCCGGTGTAGGAGGCCACCGTGGAAATGCCCATCTTGGACATGATCTTCAGGACACCCTTGCCGAGGCCCTTGATGAGGTTGTAGACGCCGTCTTCGGGAGTCACACCAACGACTTCGCCGGTGCTGATGAGCTGCTCCACGGATTCCATGGCCAGGTACGGGTTCACGGCGGAAGCGCCGAAGCCCACGAGCACAGCCACGTGGTGCGTTTCGCGGACGTCGCCGGCCTCGACCACCAGGGCGGTCTTGGTGCGGTTGGCGCTGCGGAGCAAGTGGTGGTGTACCGCGCTGACAAGCAGGAGGGAAGGAATGGGTGCCCACTGCGCGTTGGAGTCGCGGTCGGACAGCACGATGTACTGCACGCCGCGGTTGATCGCGCCGGAAACCTGCTCGCAGATTTCGGTCAGGCGGCTCCGGAGGGCTGCTTCGCCGCCTTCCGGACGGTAGAGTCCCCGGACCTTCATGGCGACCTTGTCGCCGTCGGCGTTCTCGATGTTGGCGATCTTGGCGAGCTGATCGTTGTTGATCACCGGGAACGGCAGGGAGATCTGCGGCTGGCGCACCTGCCCGACATCGAGAAGGTTGCCGTTGGGACCGATGGCGCACGTCAGCGAGGTGACAAGCTCTTCACGGATGGCGTCCAGCGGCGGGTTGGTGACCTGGGCGAAGGACTGCACGAAGTAGTCGAACAGCAAGCGCGGGCGCTTGGACAGCACGGCAACCGGCGTGTCGGAGCCCATGGCGCCGAGCGGTTCGGCCCCCGTGCGGGCCATCGGCCCGAGGAGGATCTTCAGTTCTTCGGTGGTGTAGCCGAAAGTCCGCTGGCGGATATTGACGGACGCAGCCGTGTGCAGCACGTGCTCGCGCTCAGGGAGATCGTTGAGGTCGATCAGGTTGTCCTTGACCCATTCGGCCCAGGGGTTGGCCGCGGCGACCTCGGCCTTGACCTCGGCGTCGTCGATGATGCGACCGGCTTCGGTATCCACCAGGAACATCTTGCCCGGCGAAACACGGCCCTTCTTGACTACCTTGGCCGGTTCGACCTCGATCACGCCGACTTCGGAGGCGAAGATGATCAGGCCATCTTCCGTGATCCAGTAACGGCCGGGGCGCAGGCCATTGCGGTCAAGGGTTGCACCGACAAGGTTGCCGTCGGTGAAGGACACTGCTGCCGGACCGTCCCACGGCTCCATGAGCAGCGAGTGGTACTCGTAGAAGGCGCGGCGGGCAGGATCCATCGTGGCGTGGTTTTCCCACGCCTCGGGGATCATCATCATGATCGAGTGCGTGATGGGCCGACCGGAAAGCCAGAGCAGCTCGGCAACCTCATCGAAGGACGCGGAGTCCGAGGCACCCGGCGTGCAGATGGGGTACAACTCCTCCGGGGAATCGCCCAGCAGCGGGTTCGCGAGCTGCGACTGGCGCGCCCGCATCCAGTTCCGGTTGCCCTTGACAGTGTTGATTTCACCGTTGTGGGCAATGGTGCGGAAGGGCTGGGCGAGCGGCCACGACGGGAACGTGTTCGTGGAGAAGCGCGAGTGCACGATGGCCAGCTTGGTCTTGAAGCGCTTGTCCGAGAGATCCGGGTAGAACGGCTCCAGCTGGGCAGTGGTCAACATGCCCTTGTACACGATGGTGCGCGAGGACAACGACGGGAAGTACACGCCGAACTTGTTCTGGGCACGCTTGCGGACACGCCACGCCCGGGAGTCGAGTTCATTCCGGTCCAGCACTTCGCCAGTGGCCGAAGCAAGGAACGGCTGTGCGAAGTAAGGCATGCAGGCACGGGCCATGGCGCCGACCAGGTCCCCAACCACCGGCACTTCACGCCAGCCAAGAACTGTCAGGCCTTCATCCACTGCAAGAGCCTCGATGCCGGCCTTTGCGGTCTCGGCTTCGCGGGTTTCAGCCGGAAGGAACGCAGTACCCACCACGTACTGGCCGGGTGCGGGGAGCTCGAACTCAGTGACGGCCCGGAAGAATTCGTCCGGAACCTGCATGAGGAGCCCGGCGCCGTCGCCCGTGCCTTCGTCGGCGCCCACGGCGCCCCGGTGTTCAAGGTTGCGCAGGGCAGTCAGGGCCGCTTCCACGATGTCATAGCCGGGTTCACCACGCAGCGTGGCAATAATGGCCAGGCCACAAGCGTCCTTCTCCTGCTCAGGGTTGTAGAGTCCCTGGGCTTCCGGGAGCGCAGCGAAACGCTTGAAGGGCGAGATGGCCCCCTGCGGTTCGACTGATTCGGACCAGCTTGGGTTATGAAGATGGGTCATTGAAGACGTCCTTCCTCGAGATCGTGCGAATGGAAGGGACAACGTTGGCCCCACCTTGCCTGCCGTGTGACGGGCATAACAAAGCGCTAGTTACTTGAAATTGTAGGTCAGCTCGCAAGACGCAACGAACAGTTACGCATGTCCCTGACCCAAGCTTGACCGCGGAGCCTCTGTGTGCTGCCGGGCGACTGTCAAGGGTGCCACGACGCTGTGGCCGGGGGCCTCTGGGCGGTAGCCCGGTTCCCCTGTGCCGTAGCGCTGGCTACTTGGTGCTGCCAGCTTCCGGCCCGGATCCGGGGGCGCTGCTGGCGGTGGTTTCGGTGGACGCGGAGCCGGAATCCGACGTGACGCCGGCATGTGACTCCTCGGCCGTTTCCGTAGGCTCAGCAGTATGGCCCAGATCGCTTTGGTTATTCCGGAGATTACCATGCGCACCGGTATCTGAGACAGATCCGTCCGTATCATGGGCCTTCGTATCGGTCACAATTGTGCTGTTCGCCTCAGCAGCAGTCGTCTCATCGTCCCCGGCAATTGAGTCAACCGTGGCGGGCTCGTCCTCTTCGGCGGTCACCGCAGCCGGTTCCCTGCCGGGAAGGTACGCAGTGTCCGGCTCCGGCCTGCCGCGCAGGCTCAGGACGATGAAGATGATGAGCGCTGCGACGAAGACGAAGATGCTGGTCCACACGTTGAGCCGTGTGGTGATGCCGAAGAGGTTGATCTGTTCGGCATCGTCAATCCGCAACGCTTCGATCCAGACGCGACCAAGCGTGTAGTAGATGGCGTACAGCCAGAAGAGCCTGCCCCGGCGGAAATGGAAGCGGCGGTCCAGGACCAGGAGGACCACGACGCCGATGATGTTCCAGAGGGATTCGTAAAGGAACGTCGGGTGGAACAGTGTGTCACTCGGCATTCCGGCCGGAAAATTGGGGCTGTTCGGGTCAATTTGAAGGCCCCATGGCAACGTGGTGGGTCCGCCGAAGAGTTCCTGGTTGAACCAGTTCCCCCAACGCCCGATCGCTTGCGCCAGCAGGAGCCCGGGGGCTGCGGCGTCGAGGAAGGCGGTCAACTTGACGCCGGAGCGGCGGCAGCCGAGCCAAGCACCGACAACGCCGAGAACCACGGCACCCCAGATGCCCAGGCCACCCCGCCAGATCTGCGGGATCAGGGAGAGGTCGCCCGTGCCGTTGAAGCCCGGGCCGAAGTACGCGTCCGGCGAGGAGATGACGTGGTAGAGGCGTCCGCCCACAATGCCGAAGGGGATCGCCCAGATGGCGACGTCCCACAGGCTGCCTTCGGGAGTGCCGCGGCGCTTCCAGCGCACGGCGGTGAGCCACAGGCCCAGGATGATGCCGAGAAGAATGCACAGGGCGTACGCATGAATGCGGAGAGTCCCCCACGGCAGCGGAATATCAAATCCGGACCATGAGGGGCTCGGAATGCTCATGGGAGCCATTGCCGCGACGTGGAGGAGACTCTGCATTGTCTACGCTTTTCCTTTTCTAGGCCTGCGCTGTTGCCCGGCCGAGGCCGGCACTGAGGTTCTTGGTGAGTTGCGCGACGGCGTCAACGCCGCCGTCGCGGATGGCCGCAACCAACGCGGTACCGACGATCACGCCGTCGGCGTATGCCGCAATCTCGCGGACATGGTCTGCGTTGGAGACTCCGAGCCCGACGCAGACCCTCTCGGCACCGGCCGCATGGGTGTCGGCGACAAGCTTTTCCGCGCTGCTGCTGACAGACTGCCGCGTTCCGGTGACGCCCATGATGGAGACGGCGTAAACGAAACCGCGGCTCGCCTCCACCGTCATCGCCAAGCGTTCCGGCGTAGACGAGGGTGCCACGAGGAAGACCCGGTCGAGTCCGTATTTGTCCGATGCCGCGAACCATTCGGCAGCCTCGTCCGGAATGAGGTCCGGCGTGATGAGTCCGGCTCCCCCGGCTTCGGCCAGCCTGCGTGAGAACTCGTCGACGCCCATGCGCATCACCGGGTTCCAGTAGGTCATGACAAGCACGGCGGCGTCAGTGGCTGCGGTGATGCCCGCTACCACGTCGAAAACGCTGGCCACGCGGAACCCGTTGGCGATGGCCTCTGTGGTTGCAGCCTGGATAACGGAGCCGTCCATGACAGGGTCCGAATACGGGATGCCGATTTCAATGAGGTCCGCGCCGTTGCGGGCCATGGCAATGCCGGCGTCGATGCTTGACTGAACGTCCGGGTAGCCTGCGGGCAGGTATCCGATCAACGCGGCCCGGCCTTGTGCCTTCGCGCGGTCGATCGCGGCAGCGGACTTGCTGGTCATCTGCTCAGTCATCAGTTCTGGTCCTCGCTTGCTTCTTCAGTGCTGATCTCAAGGTTGCTGCGTTCGGACGGGCCCTTGGGCTTGCGCGTGGAGAGGGTGGTGCCCTTGACGTTGCCGTTTTCATCCAACATATCGAACCATTCGGCGGCCGTTTCCACGTCCTTGTCACCGCGCCCGGACAGGTTCACGATGATGATCGTGTCAGCCGGGTTTTCCTTGCCTTCGGTGAGCTGCTTGCCCACCTTGATGGCACCGGCGAGGGCGTGCGAGGACTCGATGGCTGGGATGATGCCTTCGGTCCGGCAGAGCAGGCGGAACGCGTCCATGGCCTCGGTGTCAGTGATGGGCTCGTATGTGACGCGGCCGATGTCCGCGAGGTAGGAGTGCTCCGGACCGACGCTCGGGTAGTCCAGTCCTGCGGAAATCGAGTGGGATTCGATGGTCTGGCCGTCTTCGTCCTGCATGAGGTAAGACCGGGCACCATGCAGCACGCCGGGGCGTCCAAGGGTGATGGCGGCCGCGTGGCGTCCTGTTTCGACACCGTCGCCGCCGGCTTCAAAACCGTAGATCTTCACGGAGGCGTCATCCAGGAAGCTGTGGAAGATGCCGATGGCATTGGAACCGCCACCGATGCAGGCACAGACGGCATCCGGAAGTTTGCCGGTCTGCTCCAGGATCTGGGCGCGCGCTTCCTCGCCGATGACCTCGTGGAAGAAGCGCACCATCGCCGGGAACGGGTGTGCCCCTGCGGCGGTGCCAAGCAAGTAGTGGGTGTTGTCCACATTGGAAACCCAATCGCGGAGGGCGTCGTTGATGGCGTCCTTGAGCGTTTGTGATCCGTTGGTCACGGGAACCACGGTGGCGCCCAGGAGCTGCATGCGGGCCACGTTGAGTGCCTGGCGGCGGCAATCCTCGGCGCCCATGTAGACGACGCATTCCAGTCCGAGCAAGGCTGCAGCGGTGGCGCTGGCAACGCCGTGCTGGCCGGCGCCGGTCTCGGCGATGACGCGGGTCTTGCCCATGCGCTTCGCGAGCAAAGCCTGGCCGAGGACGTTGTTGATCTTGTGGGATCCGGTGTGGTTCAGGTCTTCGCGCTTGAGGAAGATGCGCGCGCCGCCGGCGTGCTGGGAGAAACGCTTGGCCTCCGTGAGCAGCGACGGACGGCCCGAGTAGTTCTTGTTGAGGTCCTTCAGCTGGGCAAGGAACTCAGGATCGGCTTTGGCTTTCTCGAACGTGTCCTCGACTTCGTCCAGGGCGGCGATGAGGGACTCGGGCATCCAGCGTCCGCCATAAGAGCCGAAGTAGGGCCCGGCGGCGTTGCGGAGCGAGGCTCCACCTTGTAGGAATGCGTCGGCCACATTCTCTTGCGAGTTGGCTGTTGATGCGTCCACCATCAGTCTCACCGTCCTGTTCAGTTGGTAGTTGGGTTTTTCCAGGGCCGCAGGTCAGCTACCAGCCGCGTTGTCTGCTGCTGTCCGGGTCCACGCCGCGAATCAGGCCTGTCTCAGGTCCTGACGGCGATGGCGGCAGCTCCGGCCGCCTTGAATTCGCTGATCCGCTCGTGCGGGGTGGAGTCGCTCACAAGGGCTTCGCCCACGAGGATTGCGTGGGCACCGTTCCCCGCATAGTGCGCGACGTCGTCGGCGTTCCGCACTCCGGACTCAGCCACGACAACCGCTCCGGTTGGAATGCTTCCGGCGAGCGAGGCAAACAGGGAGCGGTCGACGTCGAGCGTCTTGAGGTTGCGGACGTTCACCCCGATGATCCGCGCCTGGGCTGCGGCCGCACGCTCGATTTCTTCGGGCGTGTGGGTTTCCACCAGGACGTTCATGCCGAGCTCGTGGCTCAACGCGCTGAATTCCCGCAACTGTGCATCTGAAAGCGCGGCGACGATCAGCAGGATGAGGTCCGCACCATGGGCGCGGGCTTCCCAGATCTGGTACTCGTCAACCGTGAAGTCCTTGCGCAGCAACGGAATGTCGACGGCGGCCCGGACCGCGTCCAGGTCCGCCAGGGAGCCGTTGAAGCGCCGCTGTTCGGTGAGGACGCTGATCACGGAGGCGCCGCCGTCGGCGTATTGCACTGCAAGCGCAGCAGGGTCGACGATGCTCGCGAGATCGCCCTTGGAGGGGCTGCGGCGCTTGATTTCCGCGATGACCTTCAGTTCGTCGCGGCTGGCTGACGGACCGCCCAGGGCAGCCCACGCGTCCAGCGCAGGAGCGGTGGCCGCGGCGCGTTCTTTCAGCTCGTCAAGGCCGACAAGGCGGCGACGGGCCTCCATGTCCTCCCTGACACCGACGATGATGTCATCAAGAACGGTCACGGTCAGTGGCCGACGTTCTTCAGCTTGCTGCCGTCGACGCCGTAGCCGGCCTTGCGCATGGCCCAGCCGGCAATCAGGCCGGCCACCATCACGACGATGCCGGCGATGAAAATGGGGGTGCTGGCGATAACAAAGGCGATGGAGGACACCAGGGCCCCTACCAGCATGACAATCACGCAGGTCCACGCGGCCGGGCTGTTACCGTGGCCGATGGCGTCGCTGTGGCTGGCAGCGGTCACAGGGGCCTTGCTCGCGGACACTGTGGTTTTGCTCATGTGAAAATCTCCTCAGGACGAATACTGCTTACATTCTGCCATTTATTGACCGCACCCGGGACATCGTCCGACGTCCGGACAGTCGGGTCTTACGTGGGGTCTTCTCCGCGCGAGAGGCTGTCCCAGCTATCGATCTCGTCGACGGGTCCGGAACCCGCGAGGGCTGCCCGGCTGGCGACGTCGTACTTGGTGCGCGCCTTCCAGTGCCGGCCCGCGAGCGGGAGCAGGCCACCACTCAAAGCCAGCAGCCCTGCAGCCACGACAGCGAGTACCGGGAACACGGTGGACGACGCAGCGGCGTGTCCACCCGAAATGCCGGTGGTCGCCGCAATGGTTCCTTGCGCCGCACCGAGGGGGTCTGCCAGGACCGTCACCGCGGCGACAATGATGCCTGCCGAGGCAAGCACGATGATCGTCGCAATGATCCAGCGCGAAACCTTGCCCGCAATGGACGATGCCAGTCCCCCGGCAAGGGCGACGAGCGCGAGTGCGGTCACCGCAGTTGCGGCCTTGCTCCCTTGAACGTGGAGATCGGCATTCGCCGCGGCAGCGGGATCGAGCCGGACGTTGATCCAGGTCTGTGTGGTGGTCCCGAAGACGGCAAGGGCAAGGATTGCCATGGCGAGCACGACATTGCCCTTCCGTGCCCACACGGGAGGCTTTGTGAGGGCCGTCTGGGGCCGGGCTGCGCTCACAGGGCGGGGTTCCCGTCGACGATCGTTTCCGCGGAAACCGCGTCCGGGGAAATATCGTGCAGCGATCCGGCGGTGTGCACGGCACGCAAGGGGGCAGCCGCCTTGTTCACGGTCTCGAGCGCTTCGGAAGGCTTGTGGGAATCGGCCACGATGCCGCCGCCGGCCTGGACATATGCCCGGCCTTCGCGCAACAGTGCCGAGCGGATCGCGATCGCCATGTCCATGTCGCCTGCGAAGTCCAGGTAACCCACGACGCCGCCGTAGATGCCCCGCCGGTGCGGTTCGAGTTCGTCAAGGAGACGCAATGCGCGCGGCTTGGGGGCACCGGACAGCGTGCCGGCGGGGAAGGTCGCCTTGAGCACGTCGTATGCCTTCGCCCCGGGTGCCAACTCTCCGACCACTGTCGACACGAGGTGCATGATGTGGCTGAAGCGTTCGACTTCCATGAACTGCGTGACGTCCACGGTTCCTGCCACGCAGACCTTGGACAGGTCGTTGCGGGACAAGTCCACGAGCATGAGGTGTTCGGCGCGTTCCTTCTGGTCCGCGAGCAACTCGGTGGCCAGCGCCTTGTCGGCTTCGACGGTCTTGCCACGGGGCCGCGATCCGGCAATCGGGTGGGTGATGACCTCATTGCCCGTGACCGTCACCAAGGCCTCGGGAGAGGAACCGACAATCGTGTATTCGCGGCCGTCGGGATCTTCGAGGCTGAAGAGGTACATGTATGGACTCGGGTTGGTGTTGCGCAGTACGCGGTAAACGTCCAGCGGATCCGCGGAGCACTCCATTTCGAAGCGTCGCGAAATCACCACTTGGAAGACCTCGCCATCGACGATTGCTTCCTTGCCGCGATCGATCGCGTTCAGGTAATCCTGCTCATCCCAGCGTTCCTGCACGCTGGACGCGAAGTCGAGGGCTTCGGACTGCAACACCGATACGGGCTGCTTCACCGGCGTGCTGATCTGGTCCAGCAGTCGCTTCACCCGGGCGACGGCGTCGTGCCAGGCTTCGTCGACCCGTTCGGAACTGTTGTCGAAGTTGATCGCGTTGGCGATCAACAGGACGGTGCCGTCCATGTTGTCGTGGACAGCCATGTCCGTCACGAGGTTCAGGGCCAGTTCCGGCAGGTGGAGGTCATCCTCCGGGGGGCTGGTCAGCTTCTCCCAGTGCCGGACGGTTTCCCAACCGAGGAAGCCGACAAGGCCGGAGGTGAAGGGCGGAAGGTCCGGGAAGCGGTCGGTTTGCAGGGCAGCAATGGTGTCTCGGACGGCGTCGACCGGGCTGCCGTCGACCGGCACGCCGACGGGAGGCTCGCCGATCCAGTGGGCCTGGCCGTCCTTGCTGGTCAAGGTGGCGCGGGAACGGGAACCAATGAAGGAATAGCGTGACCATGCTCCGCCGACGGCTGCCGACTCCAGGAGGAAGGTACCGGGCTGGCCATGGGCCAACTTGCGGTAGAGCCCGATGGGAGTCTCCGCGTCGGCTAGTACCCTGAGCCGGACCGGGATGACCCGGCTGTGTGCGGCGAGTTCGCGGAACTCCTCCAGGCCCGGGCTGATGATTCCAAGGTCCTGCATGGTTAGTGTTCTCCGCCTCTTCTTGTGTGCTTGCCTCAGTGGATGGTGTGTGGTGGGCTAGTCCCGCTCGCCGGTCACGGCGGCGAGGCTCCGGTCATCGAAGCATGTGCGTGTACCGGTGTGGCAGGCCGCGCCTACTTGGTCGACGCGGACCAGGAGGGCATCGCCGTCGCAATCCAGGGCCACCGATTTCACGAATTGGACGTGCCCGGAAGTGTCGCCCTTGCGCCAGTATTCCTGGCGGGAACGGGAGAAGAACGTTACGCGTCCGGTGGTCAGGGTCCGGTGCAACGCCTCGTCGTCCATCCAGCCGAGCATCAGCACTTCGTCGGTGTCGAACTGCTGGATGATCGCTGCCACAAGACCGGCAGAATCGCGCTTCAGCGCGGCGGCCAGCTCTTGCGGGAGAGGACTTACGGGCGCGACGACGGGCTCCGCGGCAAAAGCGGCAGCGGGCGTGGCTGGGGGTGTTGACTGCTCAGACATCAGATCAAGTCTAGTGCCTCATACGGAGCCGAAATTCAGCGGCGGTTCCACTGCGCAACACAGCGCGTCTCGTGCTAGTTTCACAAGTGATGCATTTCGTCGATCCCTCCCGCGAAGTACTGGCCGAAACACTCCTGGCGGCCGGACCTGACTCCCCCACGCTCTGCGAAGGGTGGCTGACAAGGGACCTCGCGGCGCACTTGTACTTGCGGGAGCGCAAAGCGGCCGTCGGTATCGGCTTGGTCATCAAGAGCCTCGCCCGGGCCTCGGACAAAGCCACGGCAAAACTGGCCTCCAAGCTCAAAACCACGGAAGATTACGCCGAGCTGGTGAATACCTTCCGCTCGGGGCCGCCCGCCTTGTCTCCCCTGAAGATCAAGGCCCTCGATGAGTCCTCGAACCTCATTGAATATTTTGTGCACACGGAAGACATCCGCCGGGCCGGAGACCGTTGGGCTCCGCGGGCCCTGGACCAGGAATACTCGGACGCCTTGTGGGATGAATTGATCAAGCGCGCTGCCATTCTCTACCGCGGCGTGGATCTCGGGATCGTGTTGGTCCGCCCCACGGGTCCCCGCCATGTTGCCAAGCGGGCTCCCGTATCCGTCGCCATCGTAGGCGAGCCCGGTGAGCTCCTCATGCACGCCCACGGCCGCACGCATCACGCGCTGGTCACCTTCGAAGGCCAACCGGACGCCGTCGCCCTTCTTCAGTCAGCCGAAGTCGGCCTCTGACCCGCCGTTAAACCCCAACTGACTCGCAGTTGTTGCCGTTATGAGGCTTCTAAACGACGTTAAGTGCGAGTCAGTTGGGTTGGACCGGGCTAGCGGACCAGGAAACCTGCTTCGCGAATCGCTGCCTTGACCTGGGCGATCATGTCATCCGGACCGAAGTGGAACACCGAGGCTGCCAGAACGGCGTCGGCACCTGCTTCCACTGCTGGCGGGAAATGCGCCGGTTCTCCAGCGCCGCCGGAAGCGATGATCGGGATGTGGACGGCCGCACGGACAAGGCGGATGAGTTCGAGGTCGAAGCCGTCCTTGGTGCCGTCGGCGTCGATCGAATTGAGGAGGATCTCCCCCACACCGCGGTCCGCGGCTTCCTTGGCCCACGCAATGGCGTCGATTCCGGTTCCCTGGCGTCCGCCGTGGGTGGTCACCTCGAAGCCGGAAGCCGTGGGCTCGGAGCCGGGCCTCGTCCGCCGCGCGTCCACCGACAGGACCAGCACCTGCGATCCGAAGTGGCGGGTGATCTCGTCGATGACGTCCGGGCGCGCGACGGCGGCCGTGTTGATGGAGGCCTTGTCCGCGCCGAAACGCAGGAGCTTGTCCACTTCGGCCACGCCCCGGACGCCACCGCCGACGGTCAGCGGGATGAAGACTTCCTCGGCGGTGCGGCGAACGACGTCGAACGTGGTTTCCCGGTTGCCGGAAGACGCCGTGACATCAAGGAACGTGAGTTCGTCTGCCCCGGCGTTGTCATAGCGGTGCGCCAGCTCGACGGGGTCTCCGGCGTCGCGAAGACCCTCGAAGTTGACGCCCTTCACCACACGGCCAGCGTCGACATCTAGGCAAGGGATGACACGTACTGCTACAGCCATTGCTACTCCTGGAATTGTCTCGTGTCAGATGCGGCAGGCGTGGATGCTGCTGACCAGGATGGCGCGGGCGCCGAGGTCGTACAGTTCATCCATGATCCGGTTGGTTTCCTTTTTCGGAACCATGGAGCGGACAGCGACCCAATCCGAGTCGCGCAGCGGCGACACGGTGGGCGATTCAAGGCCCGGGGTGAGGGTGGCGGCTTCCTCCACAAGATCCTTACGGATGTCGTAGTCCATGAGGACGTACTGACGCGCGACGAGCACACCCTGCAGGCGCCGGATCAGGACCTCGATCTCCTTCGCGGTGCCGTTTGCGGCACCGCCCTCGCCGGTGCGGCGGATCAGGACGGCTTCGGACTTGAGGATGGGCTCGCCGAAGATCTCCATTCCGGCAGCTTTGAGCGTGTTTCCGGTTTCGACGACGTCGGCGATCGCGTCAGCGACGCCGAGGCGCACGGAAGACTCAACGGCGCCGTCGAGGCGGACAACCTTGGCTTTGACGCCGCGCTCAGCAAGGTAATCGCGCAGGAGGCCGTCGTAGCTCGTCGCGAGGCGCTTGCCTTCAAGCTGCTCGACGCTGGAGAAGTCACCGACGGGGCCGGCGAAACGGAAGGTGGACGCGGCGAAGCCAAGGGGAAGCAGCTCTTCGGCTTCGACCTGCGCGTCCAGCAGGAGGTCGCGGCCGGTGATGCCGACGTCGAGCGTTCCTTGGCCGACATACACGGCGATGTCACGGGGGCGGAGGAAGAAGAACTCAATGTCGTTGTCGGGATCGACCATGACGAGTTCGCGGGTATCGCGGCGCTGGCGGTATCCCGCCTCGGTCAGCATCGCGGAGGCGGCTTCGGACAAGGATCCCTTGTTGGGGACGGCTACTCGCAGCATTGGGGACTTTCTTGGGGAGTGGAAGGGGATGTTTCAGGCATTGTGCTCACGGCACTGTTCTCAGAAGAAACTTTGCAGTGAGCGCGAGGGCCACGCTGGCGCTCCGGTGAGACCTTTTCAGGTCCGTGCGGAGCGGACGTGGCTAGAGATGCTTGTAAACGTCTTCCAGGCTCAAACCCTTGGCGAGCATCAGGACCTGCAGGTGGTAGAGCAACTGGGAGATTTCCTCGGCCGCGGCTTCATCGGATTCATACTCTGCCGCCATCCAGACTTCGGCGGCTTCCTCCACGACTTTCTTGCCGATGCCGTGGATTCCGGAGTCCAATTCGGCGACGGTGCGGGAGCCTGCCGGACGGGTCGCTGCCTTTTCGCTCAGTTCTGCGAACAGCGTCTCGAAATTCTTCACGCCCTCCAGCCTACTTGCTCGGGGCCGGTGACCGCTTGTCGGGTCATTGCATGACGGAAGGGATGTGAGCGAACGCACAATGTGCGCCGGCACGCCCACATCCCTTGCGTCGATTTGCTAGGTGTACTGCTTGAGGGTGAGCGCAGTGGAGAGCGCCGCGGTCACGGCTTCGTGCCCTTTGTCCTCGGACGAGCCTTCCAGTCCGGCGCGGTCCAGGCCCTGCTGCTCGGTGTCGCATGTGAGGACGCCGAAGCCCACCGGCACGCCGGTGCGGACGCTTACTTCCGTGAGTCCCGACGTCGCCGCCTGGCATACGTAGTCGAAGTGCGGCGTACCTCCGCGGATCACGACGCCTAGGGCAACGACGGCGTCAAAATGCGGCGCGAGCCGTGCGGCCGCGACGGGCAGCTCAAAGGACCCCGGGACGCGCAGCACGGTGGGCTCGGCGATGCCGGCTTCCTTTGCAGCACGCAGTGCCCCGTCGATGAGCCCGTCCATGATCTGGGTGTGCCAGCTGGCGGCCACGATGGCGAGTTTCAGTTGATGGGTTTCCTCCGGGTTGAGGGTGGTGAGGTCGATGGTGGGGGCGCCGTGTCCGCTCATGGGTGTGTGGTAGTCCGTTCAGCCTTGTTGGTGCAGTTCAGTCTTGGTAGTGCAGTTCAGCCTTGTTGGTGCAGTTCAGTCTTGTTCGAGGTCAAAAGTGCCGCCAGCTGCATGGGTACCGGCCGGTTCAGTGTCACCGAGGGTCAGGCGGTGGTCCATGCGGTCCTTCTTGGTCTGAAGGTAGCGAAGGTTTTCTTCACGGGACGGAACCTCGGTGGGCACCATCTCGACAACCTTCACGCCAGCCGCGGCAAGCCTGTTCTGCTTGTCCGGGTTGTTGCTCAGGAGGCGGATTTCGTGAAGGCCCATTTCGGCAAGGATCTGCGCAGCCGCTTTGTAGCAGCGGGCGTCCACCGGCAGCCCGAGCTGCTCGTTGGCCTCAACCGTGTCGAATCCGGCCTCTTGCAGTGCGTAGGCCTTGATCTTGTTGGCCAGGCCGATGCCGCGGCCTTCTTGTCCGCGCAGGTAGAGCAGGGTGCCGCCCTCTTCGCGGATCAGCTCGAGGGCGTAGGCCAGCTGTTCGCCGCAATCGCAGCGGTACGAGCCGAAAACGTCGCCCGTGAGGCACTCCGAGTGCAGGCGCACCAGCGGGGCCTTGCCTGCACGCGGCGCTTTCGGGGAACTTACCGCCAGGTGCTCCGCACCCGTTGCAAGGTCGATCCACGCCTGTGCCACGAACTCACCGAAGGCGGTGGGTAGCTGGACAATCGGGCCGCCGCTCACGGGATGCGTTGCGCGCGCGGGCGTGCCGCCGTCGTGCGTTGTCGCTGTAGTCATCGCTGCTCCTCGTTTCCTGCCGGAATTGCAACCTGGTGCTCAGCCTCCGACGCTACAACGTAAGCCACGAGATCCTCGATCGAAATCAAAGGACATCCATGCTCGGCAGCGAACTCCCGGAGGCTGTCCAGGCGCATCATTTCACCATCGTCATGTACCAACTCGGCGATCACGCCCACCGGGGCGAGCCCCGCAAGCCGGCAAAGATCAACTGCCGCTTCGGTGTGTCCCGGACGTTCACGCACTCCCCCCTTAACGGCCCGGAGCGGAAAAATATGCCCGGGACGGGTGATCGAGGACGGCGTGCTGCTGGAATCAGCCAGAATCCGGGCCGTCAGGGCCCTGTCCGTTGCGGAAATACCGGTGCTCACGCCCACCGCAGCATCACAGGACACGGTATAGGCCGTGCCCTTGGCGTCTTCATTGACCAGGACCATGGGCGGCAGCGCCAGGGCATCAGCCCGCGACTCCTCGAGGGGAACGCAAATGACTCCCGAGCTGTAGCGAATGGTCCATCCCATGAGGGCGGGCGTCGCGTGTTCGGCGGCGAAGATGATGTCGCCTTCGTTTTCGCGGTCTTCATTGTCCACAACAATGACGGGACGGCCGGCCGCCATGGCCTGCACGGCCTTCTCAACGGGGTCCAGCCCCTGGCGCACCACTGTGGTACTGCCGTTGTGTGCTGCGCTCACTGGGCAGCCCCAGCGGCGGTTGCCGGTGAACGGAAGGACAGCAGGCGCTCGGTGTATTTCGCGAGGACGTCCACCTCAAGGTTGACGCGGCCGCCTGTGGCCTTGGCCCCGAGCCCGGTTTCGTCCAGGGTGGTGGGAATGAGTCCCACTTCAAACCATGGGTTCCCTTCTTCGGCCGGGCTGACGGCGGTGACGGTGAGTGAAACGCCGTCGACGGCGATTGACCCCTTTTCGGCGATGTACCGTGCCAGCGGGGCCGGCACGGCGAAGCGGAGGCGGTCCCAATTGCCCAGCGACTCGCGCTCCAAAAGCCGCCCGACGCCGTCGACGTGGCCCTGGACGACGTGGCCGTCCAAGCGGCCGCCCGCCTGGACACAACGCTCGAGGTTCACAGTGTCACCCGCGGTCAGTTCGCCGATAGTGGTCCGGACGAGGGTTTCGCCCATGACGTCAACGCTGAACTCCCGGCCGTCGATGTCCGTCGCGGTGAGGCACACACCGTTGACGGCGATGGAGCCGCCCAGGCCGAGCCCTTCAGTGGTGCTGGGGGCCATGAGGCGCAGCGTGGCGCTGGCCTCGCCGTCGTGCTCGACGGACAGGACCGTGCCTTGTTCAGCAACGATTCCGGTAAACATCAGTGTCCTCCTGTAGTGGTGTCCGAGGCGTCCTTGCCCGGAAATGGTTCGTGGTGTTCGGTGTGGGATTTCGTCCATGCCGGTTTGTTTCCATCCGATGGTCCGGACCTCAAATGCAACCGGAGGTCGCGACCCAGTGCATGGACTGAACCGCCGCCGGCGTCGTCCCAGTTCCAGTGCTGGGCGTCGGCGAGGGTGGAGATGCCGAGATCCGTCAGGGCCGCTGTACCGGAGCCCAACAGGGTGGGCGCAAGATAGACGATCAATTCATCCACGAGACCCGCGGCAAGGAAGGCGCTCAGGATGCGGGAGCCGCCTTCCACCATGACGTGCCGGACGCCTTCGGCGAAAAGCAACTCCAAGGCCTCGGAAGGGTCGCGGGTCGGCAAATGGATGAACTTGCCGTCAGTCCCCCGTACCGCGGCATCCGCGGGGACCTCCCGCAGCCCCATGACGGCCCGGAGCGGCTGGCTTTGCGATTCCTCGCCATCCGCCTCGCGCGCCGTCAGCCGCGGGTTGTCCACCAGGACGGTTTCGGTGCCCACCAGAATGGCGTCGATCAAGCGCCGCAGTCCGTGGTTGTCGGCCAGCGATTCCGGACTGGAGATCCATTGGCTGGTCCCGTCCGTGGCCGCGATCCTGCTGTCCAGGGTCTGTGCAATGTGAAGCGTGACGAACGGGCGCCTGGCTTCCACCGCGTGGAACCACTCGCGGTTCAGCTTCAAGGCCTCGGCGGCGGCAAGCCCGGACTGCACGTCCACTCCGGCAGCGCGCAGCGTCCCGGCACCTCCGGCGGCGGGATCGTGGGGATCGTCCACGGCGTAGACCACTCGGGAGATGCCGGAGTCAATGATGGCCTGCGCACAAGGTCCCGTGCGCCCTATGTGGTTGCAAGGCTCCAAGGTCACCACCATGGTTGTTCCGGTGAGGTCGAGGCCTTTTGCCTGCGCCTTGGCGATGGCATCCGCCTCGGCGTGTGGCGTGCCGGCGCCGCGGTGGTAGCCCGTAATGAGTTGCTCTCCGTTGGGCCCGAGCACAACCGCTCCCACCAAGGGATTCGCGCCACGGTGTCCCCGGAGGGCCACGTGCAGTGCGGTCTCCATGGCCGCAGACTCAGCCTCCGGGAAATTCAGCTTCGAAACGTCGCTCATGAGAGGGCTCCTGCAGTTTCCGGCTCGGGCATTGGCCTGAGCGGCCGGCTTTCACGTCGGTCAGCGCGCCACCAGACAAAGAATCCGGCAAGTGTGAAGAACCCGTAAAAGAGATACATAAACGCGCTGGCAAAGTAGCCTGCGCTGAAAAGCAGCGGAACTCCCACGATGTCTACGGCAACCCAGATCAGCCAGAATTCGGTCCAGCCGCGTGCCATCCCATACGTCGCCAGGAGTGAACCCATGAAGGTCCACGCGTCTGCCCACACAGGAGGGTAGGAACCCATGGAATCGAAGACGGGAGCCAGGGCGGCTGTTCCCGCAATCATGGCTGCCACCATTGCGATCCGCACTTTGGGGCTTGCCCATCCGGGCACAATGGCGCGGCCGTGGGTGCCCGATTGGAGGCCCTGGCGCCAGCGGTACCAGCCGTAGGCGGCGACGCTGATGAACATGATCTGGCGTCCGGCCTGGCCCCACAGGGTTGCCGGCGAGGCGGCACCGAAGACGTTGCCAAGAAAGACCGTCAGCAGGAGCAGGTTGCCTGCGATCCCGATGGGCCATGCCCAGACTTTGCGGCGCATGCCGCCCAGGGCGCCGGCGAGCCCGAAAATATTGCCTAGCACTTCGCGAAGAACAAGCACAGATCCGCCTACGGGAATCTGTGCTTCGAAGAGCCATCGCAGAAAGTCCATGTCGTTCCTTCCCTCGAATGCCGCGATGGCTCCGGGGGTGTACGACAGTGCGATGCCGGGCGCACGGAACGCCAAGGCATGACTGTACGTGCTTCTCCCATCCAGACTTTAACTGTCGGTACTGGAATTCCACCAGTTCAACCGTCCGCCGTCGTGATTCCCGTGAAGGAAACGCGATGGCTCGCGGGTCGCGGACTATAACCGCCGGTTCGGAATTACACCGACCCCGGAGCACGTATGTGTGTTGCTATTCTGACACAACTGGAGGCATGGCCGATGTATTCCCGGAGCAATATGCATGCAATTGCGTCATTGTTGTCACATTGCCGCGAGGCCGGCGGCACGCAGCCGCTCAATAGCGGCAGCGGGGTCCGCATGGCCGTAGACGGCGGAGCCGGCAACGAACACATTCGCGCCGGCCTCGGCTGCCCGGACAATGGTCTCCTCCGTGACGCCGCCATCGACCTGGATTGCGACGCCGATGCCCGAGCCGTCGATCGCCGCACGCGCCCGACGGATCTTCGGCAGCGTGACGTCCAGGAAGGATTGTCCGCCGAAGCCCGGTTCCACGGTCATGATGAGGAGCATGTCCAGTTCGCTGAGCATGTCCAGGTATGGTTCCACGGGCGTGGCCGGACGAAGGGCCATACCTGCCTTCGCACCGCGGGCACGGAGCTCACGGGCGAGCTTGATGGGAGCCATGGCCGCTTCCGCATGGAAGGTCACGGAAGCCACGCCAGCGTCGGCGTAGGCTGGCGCCCAGCGGTCGGCGTCGGCGATCATCAGGTGGGCGTCGAGCGGGACCGGGCTCACAGCCTGGATCCGCTCCACAACCGGCAGGCCGAGCGTCAGGTTCGGGACAAAATGGTTGTCCATCACATCGACGTGGACGGCGTCGGCGTTGCTGATTCTTTTCAGCTCGGCTTCCAGGTTCACGAAGTCCGCGGACAGGATGCTCGGGTTGATACAGCACTCAGTCAAGGCAGTTCCCTCAGTGTTGGTGGCGGTCTGATGGTTTTGGCAATTCTCCAGCTTAGGCACGCGGGACTTTCAGCCGCGGAATGGCGGCGAAGGTTACGGCTTCTTCCGGATAAGCGCCAGGAACATCGCATCGGTTTGATGCACGTGCGGCCACAATTGGGCGGTCAACTCGTGCCCGGCGCCCAGGTTGCCGCTCAGGCTGACCGCGTCCAGGGCCGCGCCGGCGTCGATCTGCTCCAGGTCGTCCCGCTTGCGCAGGACATCGCTGACGACGGCGGTGGTTTCGGCCGGGTGCGGGGAGCACGTCACGTACGCCACCACTCCGCCCGGTTTGACGGCGTCGATGGCCGAGTTGAGCAATTCGCGCTGCAACGGACCGAGATCGGCAAGGTCCTTGGGCGTCCGGCGCCAGCGTGATTCGGGGCGGCGGCGTAGCGCGCCAAGGCCGCTGCAGGGGACGTCGACCAGCACGCGGTCGAAAGTTTCCGGTTGTTCCTTGCCTACGTCGCGACCGTCGCCTACCCGCACGGTCCAGGCGTCCGCCGGAACCGCCGAGAGGGCTTGGCTGACCAGCTTTGCCCGGTGTTCGGCGGGTTCATTGGCCAAGAGGCTCGCGCCTTCCTGGCGGGCGAGGGCGGCCAGCAGCGCGGCCTTGCCACCGGGACCGGCACAAAGGTCCAGCCACTTCTCGCCGTCCTTGGCGCCCCGTCCGAGGTCCACGGCCGCGACGGCGCGGGCTACCAACTGGGATCCGACGTCCTGGACGCGCGTGGTGCCTTCGCGGATGGAGGACATGCGCCCGAGGTCGCCACCGCTGGACAGCGCCGAGTCGATGACGAGTTCGCCGGGAGTGGCCCCGCTCTCCAGGGCTTCATCAAGATTGCCGATGCCGGGCAACGCCACCAGGTTCACCACAGGGGCTGCGTTGTCGGCTTCGAGCAGTTCGGTGATTTCGCTCGCGGGACGGCCATGCATGACGAGCGATTGGCGCAGCGCCCTGACAATCCATTCCGGGTGCGCGTGGCGTATGGAAGCGATCTTGGTTTCGTCGGTCTCGTTTTCCAGCAGGTGGTCAAGCCACTCCGGCAGCGTCCTGGCGGTGACTTTTCGGAGCACCGCGTTGATGAGCGACGACGGGCCGGCTCCGATGACCGCGCGGGCCAGCCCGACAGTCTGGTCGAGTGCGGCGTGGGCAGGCACGCGCATGGCGAGCAGCTGGTGGGCACCAAGGCGCAACGCATCAAGGACTGCCGGGTCGAGTTGGTCGAGCGGCCGGTCGACGCACTGGGCGAGGACGGCGTCGTACATCCCCTGGCCGCGAAGTGCCCCGTAGCTCAGCTCGGTGGCGAATCCGGCGTCGCGCTTGTCGAGGTGGTGGTGGCGGATCCGTGAGGGCAGCACAAGGTTTGCATATGCGTCTTCCGAAGCGACTGCGCGCAGGACTTCGAACGCCACCAATCGTGCCGGATCCGCGCGCCGGGTCCTCTGGGACGGTGCGTTGGTGGAGAAACCGCGTTGCGGGCCCCTGTTGCGTTCGCGGCCTTGGGCGTTGCGGTTGCTTTCGCCGCGGGGACCGCGGTTGCCGTGGCCCCCGCCATCCCTGTTCCCATTGTCGTTGGGGCCGCGCCGGCCGGACTCATTCATTCGAATTCCACGCTTTCTGGTGTTGCCAAACCACGGGCCCAATCGGCCGACGGCATCATCTTCTTGCCCGCAGGCTGGATCTGCCCGAGCTGCACTGCATGGGATCCGGTCCCGACCAGGACGTTCTTGCCGTCAACCCGGACCTGGCCCGGTGCAAGGTCCCGGATGTCCGGGCGCAAAGCGACAGTCTCCAGTTTGACGCGCTGCCCGCGGAGCATGGTCCACGCTCCCGGCTCGGGCGTGACGCCGCGGGACCTGCGGTTGATGGCGAGGGCCGGTTGCGTCCAGTCGAGCCGGCCATCGTCGAGCGTTAGTTTGGGCGCGAGTGAGACTTCGCCTTGCTGGGGCTGGGGGGCCGCCTTGCCGGACTCGACGGCGGATAGTGTCTGGGTGAGCAGGATCGCGCCGCTGCGCGAGAGCCGCTCCAGCAAGTCGCCGGACGTGTCTTCAGGGCGTACGGTTTCCGTCAAAGTCCCGAAGACCGGTCCGGTGTCGAGTCCTTCTTCGAGGAGGAAGGTAGCAGCTCCCGTGATGTCGTCACCGGCGATGACTGAACGTTGGACCGGTGCGGCGCCGCGCCAGGCAGGAAGGAGGGAGAAGTGGAGGTTGATCCAGCCGTGGCGCGGCACTCCGAGTGCGGCTTTGGGGACGAGTCCCCCGTAGGCGACAATCGCTGCGACGTCCGGCTCATAAGAAGCGATCCGCCCGGTGGTCCCGGCGTCCACTTTCGACGCGTGGATGATGTCGATGCCCAGTTCAGCCGCACGTGCTGCCACCGGCGACGGCGTCAGGATCCGTTTGCGGCCGGTCGGGGCATCCGGCCTGGTCAGTACCGCCACGATCTCGAATCCGGCCGCGATCAGCGCGTCAAGGGACGGGACTGCTACAGCCGGGGTGCCGGCGAAAAGCACCCTCATTCGGCAGCCCCGAAGCTGCCGAAGCTGGAGCCCACAGTGTTGGCCCTCTTGGCGGTGGTCCGTTCTGTTACGGAGTGGTAGTTCGCCGCACGGATGGCCCGGAGGGCGGTTTTCCGGTCTTCACCCTCGAGGCGGTCGGTGAACAGGATCCCGTCCAGGTGGTCGGTCTCGTGCTGGAAGCAGCGGGCGAGCATGCCCTCTGCCTCAACGGACACGGGGTTGCCGTTCAGGTCCACGCCGGTGGCGCGTGTGGTCCTGCGGCGGCGAACCGGGAACGCGAGTCCGGGAATGGAAAGGCAGCCTTCCACCTCGTCAGGCTGGAAGTCATCGCTGTTTTCCAGCACGGGGTTGATGATGTGGCCTTCCACGCCGCCGATCCGGTAAGTGAAGACCCGCTGGCTGACGCCGATCTGCGGGGCGGCGAGCCCTGCACCGTCCACGTCTTCCATGGTCTCGGTCATGTCCGACACGAGTTTGGCGAGCTCAGGCCCGAATTCCGTGACTGGATCAGCAACCGTGCGGAGCACGGGGTCGCCGATGATACGGATACTCAAAATGGCCATGTGCTGTCTTTCCTCACGATCGGCGAAGCTTCGGTCCCCGCAAAAGGGGCCTAGGCCAGTTTAGTTGAGCCTGCGGGCGCCGCGGCGGCAGGGTACGACGGCGGAGCTACGGGGAGCAGCGCCGTTCCGGCTGCGGCCACATCGGCAGACATCTCCCACACCCGCTTCAAGGCGCAGAACTTCCACCAGTGGTGCTTGAGAACGTCCGGGTTGGCCCGCTGGGGACGCACTTCGGTCTCGCCGATAGCAACCGCAAGCAGGACAGGGTTTTCACCGTATTTCCACGGTTCCCACTCCCCTGCGACTGGATCCACAAGGCTCTCCTCGGCCTTCATGCCCGCAACCAGTTGCATCACCACCTTGTCGTCGAGGGGTTTCACTGTTCCATCGCGGGTGGTGCCTTTGGTCTTGTAGTCGATCAGGCAGACCCTGCCGTTGACTTTGGCGACGAGGTCAAGGGTTCCGGCGTAGCCAACGCTGGCGTTCCACACGGTGATCTCGGGCGCAATGGGCTCCACCCGGTAGAGCTCCCACCATTCGTCGAAGCGGGCCGCGAAGGCTTCCTCGCCATGTGAAGCGAGCTCTTCACGCGTCTCCTTCACGCGGTGCGTGCGTCCGAGGGCGCGGAGGGCCACTTGCTCGCAGTAGTTATGCACGCGGTCGCCGCGTCGTGCAGCGTCGTCCCGGTACACCTCCGCAGCCTTGGCTGCCTTGTTGACGGCCTGCCTTAGCTTGGCGGGACTGGACAGATGTTGTGGGAGTTCGGGATCTTTCGCCAGGCTGCTGGCACCCATGTAGCCGAACCAGCCGTCCAGGGAGTGGGCCTGCTGGCCGATCACTGTGGTGATGGAAGGGACCGAGAAGGTCTCGGACGTGGACCGGGCATACATCCGGCCGTATTCGGTGGCGTGGGCAAGCAGTGGATCTGTCATAGGAAAACTCTGTCACACACCGCGGACAAGAAGATGCGGAGCCTAGGTGGCTGCCGCCGAAAGCACGCTCCGTCGATCGGTGGGTCCCCTCCCGCGACCAAGGGATGATTTGAATATGCGAATTTCTTACGACCCTGAAGCACGGGCCGCCTATGTTTCATTGCTCGGAGCGATCGAAGATGGCTCATCGGTACGCCAGCTTGGCCCCATTGACCTTCCGGGCGGGGACGGCCAGATTGTGGTTGATTTGGACAGAGACGGACACATCCTTGGTTTCGAAATCCTCAATGCCGATCTCGCCCTGAGCCCGGAGGTAATCGCCAAAGCAACAAATCCGGGTGAGTGATCTGAAATACAAAAGCAAGCGCCGCTCCGCCCCGCAACCAGGGCCTCGACGCATGGCGCACAAGATTCCTTGACTCCCGGTGCCATAATTGGTCACGTCCGCGGATACGGGAGCGAAAAGTGGTCCTCGATATAACAACACTGCGAGTGGCCCTTGGCGTGGTCGCCCTGACGCTGCTCCTTCTGTTTTATGCATCCTTCAGGCGCACGCGGTCCTCCTACAACGGGTGGTGGTGCATCGCCCTCTTGTTCTTCCTTGCTGGAAACCTGGCCTTCCTTCTCAACGGGACACCACACCAAGTTTGGGCAAATCCTTCGGGAAACGTCCTCCTGGTGGGCGGGGCACTGAGTGTCTGGACCGGAGCCCGCTCTCTCCGGATGTTGCCGCCGCCAAAATGGCAGTTTGCTACGGCGTGTGGAATCACAGCGCTCTCGTCCCTATTGGAGAACCCCGGTTACAACACCTGGTCCGGGGGCCTGGTCTATCTGGGATTCATGACCCTGGGCATCGCGTTGGCGTCCCGCGACCTGTGGCTACTGGACTCCAGCTACTCCCACGTGCACAAGTCGATGGCCTTGGCCGCGGGGTTCCTGGCCGCCTACTATTTCTGCCGCCTGGCCGTGTACCTCGTCGACGGTCCAAGCGGACCGAATTTCCGCATGTATTTCGGCCCATCAATGGCCAGCCTGGTCACGCTGGTACTCCTGGTTGCGGTCTCTTTCAGCATGACCGCCCTCAGCAACGATCAGTTGATCAACCGGCTCAGCGAACGCGCTGCACGCGACAACCTGACCGGGCTGCTCAACCGTGGCACTTTCATGGACCTGGCCACCAAGGAACTCGAGCGCCTGCATGCCACAAGCCCTGTCGCCTCGTTGATCCTGGCCGACTTGGACCACTTCAAGGCAATCAACGATGAGTACGGTCATGCCGCCGGTGACGCCGCCCTGCAGGCGTTCGCGGCTGCGTGCTCCGAGTCAGTACGGTCCACCGACCTGGTCGCACGGTACGGGGGCGAAGAGTTCATCCTGCTCTTGCCGGGAGCCAGCCAGGAGCGGGCCGAAAGCATCGCGGCCGACATCAATCGCTCTTTGGCGGCCAGCAAGAGCCTCGACGACATCCACCTTCCAACGGTGAGTTACGGAGTCACCTCAACCCAGGTCGGCGCAGTCGACCTCACGGCGATGATTGCTGCCGCCGACGCGGCACTCTACGAAGCGAAGTCACTCGGAAGGAACCGGGTAGTCAGGGCGGCGCCTCGCGCATGATCGGGCCTCGATGGGCTTGAGGCAAGGAACCCGCGGGCAACACAAGAGGTCCTGCGCGAAACATGAACAATGTTTCGCACAGGACCTCTTTTTGGTGGGCGATACTGGGTTCGAACCAGTGACCTCTTCGGTGTGAACGAAGCGCGCTACCACTGCGCCAATCGCCCGTGCACAAGAAGACTAACTGACCCCGGCCGGAATTCAAAAATCTGTAAAGTGTCGGGCCGACCGACCAGGCAACAACCGGGAAAAGGCCCACGAATCACATCGGTGTAACTCGCAAAATCCGCGCCAATTCAAGGAACTAACACCCATTGCTTACGATTCCGGCAGATCGATTTGGAGTTTCCCGGAACCTCCTATAGAGTTTTTACTCGTCGGAAAGCGACGGAATGCCCCCTGCGGGCAGGCCGCCGAAGAAGACTATGCGGACGTAGCTCAGCTGGTAGAGCACCACCTTGCCAAGGTGGATGTCGCGAGTTCGAATCTCGTCGTCCGCTCGCAGGACACTGTCACGGCATTGACTTCTTGGAACCCCAGGAATCGTGCTTACACGGTGGGTTGGCCGAGAGGCGAGGCAGCGGCCTGCAAAGCCGTATACACGGGTTCGAATCCCGTACCCACCTCGGTGAAAACCTTGGTTTCCGGTCCAGGCCGGATTGCATTTGGGCGATTGGCGCAGCGGTAGCGCGCTTCCCTGACACGGAAGAGGTCACTGGTTCGATCCCAGTATCGCCCACCAAGGCAAGGCAACTTGCTTGTTGATGAACATCCGGCCCCGGCCGGAAGATCGTCATGTGCGGACGTAGCTCAGCTGGTAGAGCACCACCTTGCCAAGGTGGATGTCGCGAGTTCGAATCTCGTCGTCCGCTCTCGTATTTTAAGGTCCCGGCAACGGGCCGGCCGGCTTATGCCGATCCGGGCGATTGGCGCAGCGGTAGCGCGCTTCCCTGACACGGAAGAGGTCACTGGTTCGATCCCAGTATCGCCCACCAAGGCAAGGCAACTTGCTTGTTGATGAAAGTCCGGCCCGGCCGGAAGATCGTCATGTGCGGACGTAGCTCAGCTGGTAGAGCACCACCTTGCCAAGGTGGATGTCGCGAGTTCGAATCTCGTCGTCCGCTCCATTTCCTCGACATCTGGCCAGCGCCGCTGGTCAAAAGCAGTGACACCGTCCAAGCAGCTCCGCCGGAGCTGCTTTTTTTGTGCCCGCAGACGCCCACCACATGCCGCCTACCCATGCCGCTCACCCGAAAGATCAGCAAACCTGATCAATACCACTCAGCAAAAATCACTTTATCCAATGTGATTCACATCGCATACTTTCTTCAGGCCCAATTCGTCCACGCCCACACGCAGGAGCACCCGGTGAATCAACAAACAGTCGTTCGTTCGATCATGAGGAAGAAACCCATTGACGACATCGAGGAGGAAAGCAAACACAGCGGGCTCTTCAAAAGCCTGGGGCTCTGGCAACTGACAGCAATCGGCGTCGGCGGCATCATCGGCGTCGGGATCTTCTCCTTGGCCGGGCTCGTGGCACACGGAAGCGCGGACACCCCAGGTGTCGGCCCCGCTGTATTGATCTCGTTCCTGGTCGCAGGTCTTGCCTCAGCGGCAGCGGCACTCTCCTACGCCGAATTCGCCGGCATGATCCCCCGCGCCGGATCCGCCTACACCTATGGCTACGTTGCCCTTGGCGAGGTCATCGGATGGTTCATCGGCTGGGACCTCCTGCTGGAGTACATCGCAATCGTCGCCGTCGTCGCGATCGGCATTTCCGGCTATTTCGACGCGTTCCTTTCCGGGATCGGCGTCCACATGCCGGCGTGGATGACCTCGACGGCGGACGAAGGACATGGCGGCATCATCAACCTGCCGGCCATCCTGGTCTGCCTTCTGGTCACCTGGATCCTGTCCCGTGGAACCAAGGCCTTCGGCCGCTTCGAACTCGTGGCGGTGGCCATCAAGGTGGTCCTGATCCTGTTCATCATCGGCCTGGGCATCTTCTACATCAACACGAACAACTACAATCCGTTCATGCCCAGCGGCTTCGGCCCTGTCGTGGCCGGTTCAGCCACCGTGTTCTTCGCCGTGTTCGGCTACGACGCCATGAGCACCGCGGCCGAGGAAGCCAAGGACGGCAAGAAGCACATGCCCAAGGCAATCGTGCTCTCCCTTGTCATCGCGATGCTCCTCTATGTTGCGGCGACCCTGGTGCTCACCGGCATGCAGAACTACAAGGACATCAACCCGACGGCCGGTTTCGCCTCCGCCTTCAGCGGTGTGGGCCTGCCCGTCATCGCCACCATCATCTCGGTGTTCGCCGTGCTGTCGATCCTCACCGTGATGCTGACCTTCCTGCTCGGCGTTACCCGTGTCTGGTTCTCCATGAGCCGCGACGGTCTGCTCCCGGGCTGGTTTGCCAAGACGGACCGTCATGGCACCCCGCAGCGGGTCACCTGGATTGCCGGCATTACGTCAGCTTTCTTGGCGGGCGTGTTCCCCATAAAGGCCGTTGCGGACCTGACCAACATCGGCATCCTGGCCGCGTTCGTCGTCGTCTGTCTCTCGGTCATCATCTTCCGGTACAAGAAGCCCGACGCGCCGCGTACCTTCCGGCTGCCATTCATGCCGGTGGTCCCCGCGTTCGGCATGCTGGCATCCGCCTTCCTCATGACCCAGTTGCATTGGGAAACCTGGCTTCGCTTTGTCGTGTGGCTGGTCATCGGACTGGTCATCTACTTCGGCTACGGCCGCAAGCATTCGCTCATGAATCCGGACAGTCCGCGCCACCAGGAGCTTTCTCCCGACAAGCAGCTGTGACCCCCTCGAAAATTCGTTTGACATCACAGTCAAATTTTTCCTTGGCACCTCCAAGGTCTCGGGTTAGGATCGAAAACGGAGGAGCGAACTGGCTCCGTGATTGAAGGGAGGTGCCCGTGGGATTATTTGACGATCTGAAGGGCAAAGTTCAGGACCTCGTTGGTGGCAATGAAGAAGCCATCAAGGACGGCATCGAATAGGCCGCCGATTTTATCGACGACTAGATGCGGTTCAGAGAGCCGCTTCCGAGTTCGTGGGCAACCTCGACGGTTTGCTGTAAGGGCTACGGCCTGGACAGCTCCCTCCGCCAATGAGGCTCCGTAGCCGGTTCCACCGGCCAGAGCTCCCGAATACAGTTACGTCAACGGGGCACCGGTCCCGCCGCGAGGCGCCGCCGGTGCCCTTGGCGTTTAACCGTGGTCGCCTCGGCAGGCGGGCCACGGCTCCGGTAACGTGATGGACTATGCCAGCGTCATCTCTCCACACCGGACAGTCACGTCCAGCTTCCGCTTCCCGGCAGCTCTCCCGTCCGCTTGTGGCTGGAATTGTGACCGCGCTGGTCGGCTTCACTTCATCCTTCGCGGTGGTGCTCGCGGGCCTTCGGGCGGTCGGGGCCACCCAGGAACAGGCCGCCAGCGGGCTCCTGGCCCTCACCCTCACCTTCGGGCTCGGCGTTCTCTGGCTTTCCTGGCGGTCGCGCTTGCCTGTCACGCTTGCGTGGTCGACGCCCGGTGCGGCTTTGCTCGCAGGAACCGGAGTGCCCGACGGCGGGTGGCCGGCCGCCGTCGGCGCCTTCCTCATCGCTGGTGTACTGATCGCCCTCACGGGGCTTATTCCTGCCCTTGGAAAGCTGATGGCGAAGATTCCAACGGCCCTCGCCCAGGCGATGCTGGCCGGGGTGCTTCTGTCCCTCTGCCTTGCCCCGTTCAAAGCCTTGGGCACCGCTCCCTTGCTGGTGGCTCCCGTGATCCTCTGCTGGCTGGTCATGATGAAACTGGCGCCCCGCTGGTCGGTACCTGCCGCGCTGTTGGTGGCTCTCGCAGTCATCGGAATCTACATCGTGGTCAACGGCGTGAGCATCCCCACGAACCGGCTGTTGCCTGAATTGCATTGGACCACTCCCGCTTTCACGCTCAGCACGGTGGCCGGTATCGCCTTGCCCCTGTTCATTGTCACCATGGCTTCCCAGAACATTCCGGGGGTGGCAGTGCTGAAGTCCTTCGGCTACACCGTCCCGTGGCGCCAGTCGATGCTGGTGACAGGGGCAGGGACTGCGCTGGGGGCTCCCTTTGGCGGACATGCGATCAACCTCGCCGCGTTGAGCGCTGCGCTGGCTGCGGGAGAAGAAGCAGGTGGGGACCGGGGCCGGCGCTGGATCGCCGCCTTCACGTCAGGCCTGGCCTACCTCGTGTTGGCAGCCTTCTCCGCCGCGCTGGTGACCGTCGTGGCGGCCGCACCGCCAGGGCTCCTTGAAGCTGTCGCGGGCTTGGCGCTGCTGGGCACCCTGGCCTCCGCCATCGCCTCGGCGCTGGCTATCGCCGAAGAACGCATCGGGGCCTCTGTGACGTTCCTGATCGCAGCCTCGGGCCTCAGCTTCGCTGGCATCGGCGCCGCGTTCTGGGCACTTGCCGCCGGAATCCTGGTGCGTTGGGTCCTCAAGCCGCGGGAGCCCCAAAAGTAGAGCGTGGCAGGAGGTTTCCTACGAAGGCTCGTGGTTTTGGCCCTCACGCGCCAGGGCGGTCAGACGGGACACGGCGCGGAAGTATTTCTTCATGTACCCGCCGGTCATCATTTCCTCGGTGAAGAGCTTGTCAAAGGGCACGCCGCTGGCAAGGATCGGGACGTCCTTGTCGTACAGGCGGTCGGCCAGCACCACGAAGCGAAGGGCAACGGCCTGCTCCGTAATGGTTTCGACGTTGCGCCAGACAACTGCATCGATTCCTGAGATCAGCTTGCGATAACGGCTGGGATGCACGCCGGCAAGGTGGTCGATCAGGCCGCGGAAATCGTCCATGGCCACGGTCTGGCCATCGAACTCGGCATGCATCTGCCTCTTGAGGTCTTCGGTCTTCAACGGTGCCGGAGCGGCGGGCAAGCCGCGGTGCCTGAAGTCTTCCCCGTCGATCCTGACAACATCGAACTGGTCCGCAAGGACCTGGATTTCCCGCTGGAAGTCGACGGCGGCAAAGCGGCCGTCCCCCAGTGAACCAGGCAAAGTGTTGGACGTGGCAGCGAGCTTCACACCGGCGTCGGACAATTCACGCATGAGGCGGGACATCAGCACCGTGTCGCCCGGATCGTCGAGCTCAAATTCGTCAATGCAGACCAGCTTATAGCTGCTCAAAGCCTCCACGGTCTTCCGGAAGGACAGGGCGCCGACCAGGTTGGTGTACTCCACGAACGTCCCGAAGGCTTTCGGCCCCGGGGTCGAGTGCCACAGGGAAGCCAGCAGGTGGGTCTTTCCGACGCCGAATCCGCCGTCGAGGTAGATGCCCGCCCGGCTGTTGACCTTCTTGCCGAAGAGGCGTTTGAACAGGCCGTCTCCGTCTCCGGCTCCCACCGTCGCACCGAACGCTTCCAGGGCCTTGACCGCGGCCGCTTGGCTGGGCTGGTTCGGATCAGGCCGGTAGCTCTTGAAGGACACCTCTCCGAACCGTGGCGAAGGGTAGAAACCCTTGAGAATCTCATCCGCTGAGACCGCCGGCGTGCGCGCGACGAGCTGTTCGATCTGTACCAATGCGGTCCGTTCTTCGTGTCGTAAGTCCCCAGCAAGAATACCGGCAATGCCACGCCCCGGGCGGACACGTGATGAAGGCCATATTTCACCATATGAACGGGGAGGAGCTTTAGACCCCGGCCCTCGATACTGTGGGATTGGGGCCGGGCACGTCATATCGCCCGGCGCCGCCCGGTGTCAGTGAAAGTGTCAGTGAAAGGCCATACAAATGTCCTACCCCGTTGAACAGAACGAGAAGTTCGCCGCGTACTCCCACCCCGAACGCCTGGTGTCCACCGAGTGGCTCGCCGCGGCCCTTGAAGGCGGCGCGCTTGGCGACGGCAAGCTGGTTGTTGTCGAATCCGACGAAGATGTCCTCCTGTACGAGACCGGCCACATTCCGGGCGCAGTCAAGATCGACTGGCACACGGACCTGAACGATGAAGTCACCCGGGATTACGTCGACGGTGAAGCGTTCGCAGCCCTCGCAGCCGCCAAAGGCATCTCGCGGGACACCACCGTGGTGATCTACGGCGACAAGTCCAACTGGTGGGCCGCCTACGCCCTCTGGGTATTCACGCTCTTCGGCCACGAAGACGTCCGGCTTCTGGACGGCGGCCGCGACAAGTGGATCGCCGAAGGCCGCGAAATCACCACCGACGTCCCCCAGCCCACCCCGGGCGAGTACCCCGTGATCGAACGGAACGACGCACCCATCCGCGCCTTCAAGGATGACGTCCTGGCTCACTTCGGCAAGCCGCTGATCGACGTCCGCTCCCCCGAGGAATACACCGGCCAGCGCACCCACATGCCGGCCTACCCCGAAGAGGGCGCCCTGCGCGGGGGGCACATCCCCACCGCAGCCTCCATCCCGTGGGCACGCGCCGCTGCCGAAGATGGCACGTACCGCAACCGGACCGAACTTGAGGCCCTCTACCTCGGGGAAGCCGGCCTCACGGAAGGCGACGACGTCGTGGCCTACTGCCGCATCGGCGAGCGTTCCAGCCACACCTGGTTCGCACTGAAGTACCTGCTTGGTTTCGAAACGGTCCGCAACTACGACGGTTCCTGGACGGAGTGGGGCAATGCAGTGCGCGTCCCGATCGTCAAGGGCGCCGAGCGGGGTTCCGTCCCCGCACTCGCCGGAAAGTAGTCCGGAATCCCTGTGCCTTGCCGTATCGGCCTGCCAAATTGGCTAGGCCATTTCGAAGCAACGGGGGCCAGACCGGCCAGGACTTGCGTAAGCTGGAAGTGATGAGTACCAATACTTTGCCCGCCGCACTGGCGGAAATTGTCGATGACTTTCAAGCATTGACCGAGCCCGATCGCCTTCAGCTGCTGCTTGATTTCTCGCGCGGGCTCCCGGCCCTGCCGGAACGGCTGCTGGACCACCCTGAGCTCCTGGAGCAAGTGGTGGAGTGCCAGTCGCCCCTGTTCCTGACCATCGAGCAGGAAAAGAAGCCCGACGGCGTCGCCTACCGCTTGTTTTTCAAGGCACCGCCGGAGGCGCCCACCACGCGCGGCTTTGCGGGCGTTTTGCACGAAGGCCTGGACGGGCTGACTGCCGCAGAGATCCTGGCTGTTCCGGATGACATGCCGGAACTGCTGGGCCTCACCCGCGCAATCACACCGCTGCGCATGCGTGGCATGACGGCCATGCTGGGGCGGATCAAGCGCAAAGTCGCCGCGGCGGACCGCTTGTTGTCCTGATCCGGGGTACCGGGAATGGCCAAGAAACTAGCTTCACAGGGAACGCCGGCCACAGCCATACTTGCTGCGGCCGGCGTTCCTTTCACCCTGCACCCCTATGTGCATGATCCTTCGGCGGCGAGCTACGGGCTTGAGGCGGCCGAGGTCCTGGGTATCGATCCCGGCCGGGTCTTCAAGACCTTGATGGTGGACATTGAAGGCAAGCTCGCGGTGGGCATCGTCCCGGTGAGTGGCACCCTTGACCTCAAGGCAATCGCTGCGGCTCTCGGATCCAAGAAGGCCACCATGGCCGATCCCAAAATGGCCGAGCGACGCACCGGCTATGTCCTGGGCGGGATTTCCCCTCTGGGCCAACGCCAGCCATCGCCCACTGTGCTCGACGAATCGGCGTTGGCCTTCGGCACGGTCCTCGTTTCCGGTGGACGCCGTGGCCTGGACATTGAGCTGGATCCCGCAGACCTTATCCGGCTGACCGGCGCTCTGACTGCCCTGATCGGCAGCCCTTAGCAAACGCCGGGCGCCGCGCAATTACTCTCAGGCCGCCGCCGGCCCGCCCTCAACCCGACACCGGCCCGCTACGGGGCGTGAGGTGCGGAGCGAGCCACGAGCGTACCAGCCGCTCCCACTTCTGCGGATCCACGTTCCACTCTTTCGTGTGGCGCGCGCCTTCGAAGGGTTCAAAGGTGACCATCTCCGGATTCTTTTCGGCGAGGCTGGCCGAGGGTTCGTACGGAACGTACTCATCATCCACACTGTGGATTACCAACGTCGGAGTCCGTAGTTCGACGGCGCGGGCATCCCAGTCCATTGCCTTCAAGTCGACGGGCGCGGCCAGGCCGGTAAGGCGCCGGCCCAACGGATGCCCCAACATCAGCTGCCCGTAACGGCCCACGGCGTAGGGGATCCTGTTGATCTGAGCGTGGTGTGCCAGGACGTTGACCCAGTTGATCACCGGTGCGTCCAGGACCATGGCCCTGATCACATGGCGGTGATGCGAAAGATCGGCAGTCTGCAGGCAGATCGCCCCGCCCATCGACCATCCGAACAGGACCACCTCGTGGGCGCCGTGGGCGAGTGCGTACTCAATGGCGGCGTCGACGTCGTGCCATTCAGTGGACCCCAGGCCGTACCGCCCGTCCGGGGCAGACGGCGCCAGGCCGTCGTTCCGGTAGGAAACCAGCAGGCTGTCGAGTCCGAGATCGTGCGCGACGCGCACCGCGCGCAAGCCTTCGAGGCGGGTAGCACCCCGGCCATGGACCATGATCGCCCACACCTTCGCGGGCTTCGCTGCGCCTGACGGAATCAGCCACGCAGGCGCCTGGCCACCCTCGACATCGATCTGTACATCTTCCGAATCCAGGCCAAGCGCCGCCGGGGAGTCGTAGACGGCACCGCTCCACCATCCGCGCCGGGCCGTTGCCAGATCACCGCTGTAGACTTCCTCGACTTCGCGCTGCACCGTCCGCTCCGCGGGCGAATAGGATATGATCCGGCCGATCCGCGCGAACCCGGTTCCCCCGGCGAAAATGAGGCTGAACACGCCGTCGATGGTGGTGTCCGGGGTAGCTGCGAGGATGACCTGAAGCCCGTTGTCACCGCGCACCACCGCCAACACCTCTTGGTCAGCCTCGCGCACTGAGGGGGTGATGACCCGCCGGGCGAAATAGGCTGCGAGCGCCGAAGACCCTGCGCCCAGCAAGCCGGCAATGCTGCTTCCTGCAACGATCCCCGCAACGGTCCATTTGGCGCGGGCGGACATTTTCGCACCGTTCTCAACGGTTGGCGCAGCTCGGGTCATGGATGCCATGTGACCATTCTCCCGGTTGCATGGCCGTGTTCCGAACAGCGCCCTCTGTGGCGTTTCCTCCCGGGAGGCAGCGCCACAGCAAGAACAGAATTGCCGCGCTAAACCGTGCCTCCCGGCGCGGCTCAGGTCTACGCTGTAGCCATGAGTGAACCAATCGTCATCCTTACCGAAGAGCCTCTCGGCCCGGACGACCGCGTCAATATTGCCAAACTGATCGACGGCGGAGACTCGCCCCTGGTGGTGTTGGTGCCCGCTAACACAGAACGGCACTTGTTGGTGGACTTCCTCGAGAACCTCTCGTTGCTTGAAGTAGCCAAGGCATTCCGGGATCTGCTCGCAGAGGCACCTGATCCCCAGTCGGAGCGGGCCCAGGCTGCTGAGGCCTTGTCAGCGTCCCTGGCGGCCCTGGAAGGGCTGGGTGGCGGGGTGACGGGTGAAATAGTCGACGGCGGTCCCGTGGAGGGCTTGGTGTCCAAGGTCAAGGCACTCAATGCGGCACAGGCCGTCGTGGTCACGCGCCCGCACGCGATTGCCGATACCTTCCACACAGACTGGGCGAACAAGGCGCAGGACCAGCTGGGGCTTCCCGTGCTGCATCTCTATGCGGGCTCGGGATTTATCGGCGACTCGTGAGCGTTGAGACAGCATGAGCACTGCAGATAACAAGAAGTACTTCCAAGCCGCGGACCCCTTGGCCGGGGTTCCCCTCCAGGATGTCCCGAAGGACGGGCAATGCGTGGAGAAAACGGACGCGGAGTGGCGCGAGGAACTTACCCCGGAGGAGTTCAGGGTCCTTCGCCAGGCCGGAACGGAACGCCCGTACACGGGTGAGTACTGGGACACCCATACAGCAGGCGTGTACCAGTGCCGGGCGTGCGGCGCAGAGCTTTTCACCAGCAACGAGAAATTCGATTCCCATTGCGGCTGGCCGTCTTTCTGGGCACCGCTAGCGGAAGGCACCGTCCGGTACATCCATGACCGTACTTTGGGAATGGAACGGGTGGAGGTCCGCTGCGCCAATTGCGATTCACACTTGGGACACGTTTTCGAGGGTGAGGGCTACGGCACACCTACGGACCAGCGGTATTGCATAAACTCCGTTTCGCTCAAGCTTGTCGAATCCCCGGCCGGGCAGTAGTCCCGGGCGGTACGTCCGCGCCCTGGATCCCCAAGCCAAGGCGAAGCTACCGGCAGTCCCCCGAAGGCCAGCCCTCCCCGGGCTGGATCTTCCGGGGGCTGCCGGAACCACTTGCGAAAGAGTTTCTTATGCTCGGGCCACTTTTGAATTAGCGACTCTGGCCGCTTGCTACGCTCACCTCAGAACAATGATTCTTGAGGAAAGGCACCGTTGACGATGACCACCACCGTTACCACCACCCGTCCACGCATCACCTCGGACAACCGGGACTGGATCTCCCTGAAGGCCGCAGCCACCGCCCTCCAGGCGTTCCAGGTCCAGGATGGTTCCATCCAGGATTCCCTCCACCACGAGGCTGCCCGGGCCTACACGGCCACCATCATGGAGGCCATCAAGAGCCTGGCTCCCGCGTTCCCGCACGACGCCGCCTATCTTGAACTCCTGGTCACGGACTTCGGCCGCTGGGCCGACGCCGGCTTCGGAGTCCCGGACTTCCTCGACTCGCTGCTGGCCTTCCAGCCGCAGCAACACCGCGAAGACGGGCTCCAGCACCTCGTGGTGTTCCCCATGTACACCCAGAACGGCAGCACGAGCCGTCTTGTGGAAGCTGTCCTGATCGAGGTGATCTGGCCCGAGTTCATCGGCGCATTGGAGGCCGGCGAATACTCCAACAAGCTGTTCGTACCCATCCGTTTCCTGGACTTCACCCCCGGGTACGACACCAATTCGGCCGTGCTCTTTCCCGAGACCGTTGCCGTAAGGGAAACGCCTGCCTTCACGTGGGGCGCCATCTTCGCCGACCGTGAGGCCGCCCGCTTCCGCCGTGTCCTCAAAGCGGCCGCCGCAACGACATCCCTGAAGCTGCCCGCAGATGCAGCCGAGCTGTTGGATGACCAGGAACTCACGCAGCGGACATTCGTCATGTGGGACCTGATCCATGACCGCACCCACATGCGGGGCGACCTTCCCTTCGATCCGTTCATGATCAAGCAGCGGATGCCTTTCTTCCTCTATTCGCTCGAAGAGCTCCGCTGCGACCTGACAGCCTTCCGCGAATCCGTCCGGATCGAGAAGGACGAGGACGCTTCCCCCGACGCCCGGCGCCACGCGAAGCTCGTCCAGTACGCCGTCATCTTCGACCGTATCTTCCGCTTCGCGATCACGGGCAACCGGGTCCGCAACTACGACGGCCTGGGCGGCCAGCTCCTCTTCGCCTGGATGCACCAGCACCACGTCCTGCACTGGACCGACAGCAAGCTCAGCATCGACTGGGACGAGGCCGCCGACGTCGTCATCGAGCTCGGCGCCCGGATCGAAGAACTGTACTGGCGCTCCATCGACCGACCCAAGGCTGCCCACTGGCTCGCAGCGTATAAGCTCATTTCCGGTACTGTCACTCCGCACCCGGCTTCGGTCTGGGCGAAGGGCCCAGAGGCACTGCCGCTCGACGGACCGCCCCGCGGCCTCACCGACCAGGTCCTCGACGACGAATTCCCCCTGTCCATGTTCTACGAAGCACTGGAGAAGAAAATGCGTCCGATCATCGAATCAACCACCGGTATCACCGGAACGACCGCAGCCTCATGACCGGCGAACCGCTGACTGTCGTCGTCACCGGTGGCAGCAACTCCTCCGGCATCGCTGTCGCCCGCGCCTTCGCCCTGGCCGGGCACAGGGTCTTCACGATCGGCTCGAACGAGGCCCGCATCAAGGCCGCAGCGGCCGAGGCGGGCGACGACGTCACTCCCCTGGTGTGCGATCTTTCCCGGCTGGAGTCCGTGCGCGAACTCGCATCGGAGATCCACGGGAGCACGGAAGGGGTCGACGGCGTCATCCACCTGGTGGGAGGGTGGCGCGGCGCCAAGGGAATCGAAGACCAGCCCGACGAAGACTGGGCCGCCCTTGAGCAAAGCGCCGTTACCACCCTGAGAAACGTCTCCCGGGTCTTCTACAAGGATCTCGCTTCCTCCCCCACGGGACGTTTCGCCATGGTGAGTTCGACGGCGGTCGCCGCACCTACCGCCGGAGCCGCCACCTACGCGGCGGCCAAAGCTGCCGCGGAGACCTGGACCCTGGCCGTTGCCGACGGGTTCCGCCGCGATCAATCAGGAAACAAGGACGAACCCGTGGAGCAACACAGCGCAGCCGTCGTCTTCGTGGTGAAGTCACTCCTGGACGCGGCGATGCGGAGGGAACATCCAGAGCGGAAATTCCCCGGATACACGGACGTTGAAGACTTGGCGGCGGCCGCCGTCGGGCTCTTCGACAAGCCGGCAGCGGAACTGAACGGACAGCGCCTCCTCCTGGCCAAATAGACTGAAAGCGTGAATGAACAAGTGACGAGCACTACAGAAGAATTCCCGGCTGCCCTCGAAACGGAAGCCAGTGGGCGTCTCCACGATCCCTCCGTCCGCGGTTTCGCCTCGGACAACTACTCAGGTGTCCACCCTGAGATCCTGGCGGCCCTTGCCGCAGCCAATGGCGGCCACCAGGTCTCTTACGGGGAGGACCAGTACACGGAACGGCTCCAGGAAGTCATGGAGCAGCACTTCGGCACCGGCATCGAGTGCTTCCCCGTCTTCAACGGCACCGGGGCGAATGTGTTGTCCCTGCAGTCACTGCTCCCGCGCTGGGGTGCGGTCATCTGCGCATCGACCGCCCACATCAACATGGACGAAAACGGCGCCCCCGAGCGGATCGGCGGCATCAAGCTCCTCCAGGTCCCGACGTCGGACGGCAAGCTGACTCCGGAATTGATCGACCGCGAAGCCTGGGGCTGGGGCGACGAGCACCGTGCACAGCCCCTGGCCGTCTCCATCACCCAGACCACCGAACTCGGCACGTGCTATACGCCGGAAGAAATCCGGGCGATCGCCGACCACATCCATGCCAAGGGCATGAAACTGCACATGGACGGTGCCCGGCTCGCCAATGCCGCCGCCCACCTGGGCGTGCCGTTGCGGACGTTCACCCGCGACGCAGGCGTGGACATTTTGTCCTTCGGCGGCACCAAGAACGGGCTGCTGTTCGGCGAAGTAGTGGTCGCCCTGAATCCGGAGGCCGCCCATGGGCTGAAGTTCCTGCGCAAGATGAACATGCAGCTGGCCTCCAAGATGCGCTTCATTTCGGCCCAGTTCATCGCGCTTCTTGAGTCCGGGCTGTGGCTTCGCTCTGCGGAACACGCAAATGCCATGGCCTCACGGCTGCGCGCGGCGGTCGACTCCATCGAGGGTGTGGAGCCTACGCAGGCCACGGAGTCCAACGGAGTCTTCGCGGTGCTCCCCGCCGGCGTCGCCGATCGCCTCCGCTCCTCCTTCAAGTTCTACGACTGGAACGAAGCGAACCGCGAGGTGCGCTGGATGTGTTCCTTCGACACCACGGAAGAGGACATCGATTCCTTCGTTGCCGCAATCAAGCGCGAACTGGCGTCCGCATAGGGCACCGGACGGGGCGGCGTGGCTTCAAGGTTTCGCCGCCCCGGACACATAATCTGCGAAGGTGAACGCACTCGCACAGGTTCCCGCGGATTTCTTGCATGCGTTGGGAACGCTACGAAAAGCAAAGTGCCGGAGCGAGCTGCGGCTCGCGGAAATCCCGGCCCCCTCCCGCTTGGCCCCCTACGCCGTGGCCTTGGGGGCAGAGGTCTTCAGCCGGTCGATGCGTCCCGGCCGGACCCCTGTCCATGGCCCCGCTGCCATGGCATTTTCCAAGGAGAACACCCCGGGCTCCCCCGGCACGGCCGATGATGAAGACGATGAGCTCGCAACAGGCAGGTTCATCTTGCTCCACGATCCCGACGGCTCGGCTGTATGGGACGGGGAATTCCGGATCGTCACCTATATCCGGGCCCAGCTGGAAGCCGACATGGGCAACGATGCCATGCTCGGTTCCGTGGCCTGGACGTGGCTCGTGGACGCCCTCGAGAACCATTCAGCCCAGTACCGCGCGGCGGGCGGAACTGCCACACGCATCCTGTCCGAGAGTTTCGGGACCCTGGCCGAAAGACCGGAAACCATCGACATCGAACTCCGTGCCTCATGGACACCCGCGTCTTCAGATGTCCAGGCCCATCTGGAGGCATGGTGCGACATGGTCTGCACGTTCGCGGGGCTCCCTCCCTTGCCTCCCGGCGTCACTCCGCTGCCTAATCGGCGGCTCACATGAAGTCCGTGAGAGTCCGCTCGAATCCCTGGCCGGACCGGCCCCGCACGGAGTCGGTAAACTGAAGGCACCATGACCCCTGAAAACCTGGAACCCACCACGGCCGGCGCCCCGGCTGCTGATCCGACACCACACATCACGGTAGACGGCTTCGAAGGCCGGATACCCGAGATCATCGATCTGGATGCCCCGCGCGAGGGCGTGCCCCTTGTCATCGACACCCTGTCCGGCCTGGAGCGATGCGCCGCTGCCATCGCCGCGGGATCCGGCCCCGCCGGGGTCGACGCCGAACGTGCCTCCGGCTTCCGTTACGGGCAGCGCGCCTTCCTCGTGCAGATCAGGCGCGACGGCGCAGGCACCTGGCTGATCGACCCGGAACCCTTCGATGACCTGAAAATCATCAACGAAGCGCTGCGCGGCGTCGAGTGGATCCTGCACGCCGCGACGCAGGATCTTCCATGCTTGGCCGAGCTTGGCATGTGGCCAGACAAGCTCTTCGACACGGAACTCGCCGCACGCCTTGCCGGATTGCCTCGCGTGGGCCTCGCAGCCGTCATCGAGCAGCTCCTGGGCTTCGGCCTCGCCAAGGAACACTCGGCTGCCGACTGGTCCACCCGCCCCCTCCCCGAACCTTGGCTGCGGTACGCAGCCCTCGACGTCGAGGAGCTCGCCGAACTGCGCGAAGAACTCATTGAACTCCTGGAAGCGGATGGCAAGCTGGAATTTGCCGAACAGGAATTCGCCGGCATCCTCGGAGCAGGCCTTCCAGCCCCGCGGGTGGACCCGTGGCGCAAGACCTCCGGACTGCACCAGATCCGTGACCGCCGCCAGTTGGCTGCCGTGCGCGAGCTTTGGTATGAACGGGATCAGCTCGCGCGGAAACGGGATGTTGCTCCCAGCCGCCTCATTCCCGATTCGGCCCTGGTCGCCGCGGCCAAGGCCATGCCCACAACCGTTCCGCAGCTCCTGGCCACCAAAGGTTTCCACGGGCGGGCCGCACAGCGCGAAGCACCCCGCTGGCTGCGCTGCATTGCCGGCGCGCGGAACACCGAAGACGTTCCGCCGCTGCATCTTCCAACCAACGCTCCCCCGCCTCCACGGGTCTGGACAGACCGCGATCCCGAAGCCGCGGCCCGCTTGGGGACTGCCCGGCCCCGGCTTCAAGAGGCGGCCGATGGGCTCAAACTTCCGGTGGAGAACCTGCTCACTCCGGATTACATGAGGCGCGTGCTGTGGCGGCCGCCGTCGGACATCACTGTGGAGTCCGTGTCGGAAGAGCTGCGCGCCCTCGGCGCCCGCGAGTGGCAAATCGCCATCACGGCGCCGATCCTCACCGAGGCGTCACTGAATCCGCAACCACTGCCGCCCAAGGAACCCAAAGAGCCACGGAACCCGGCTTCCAAGGAACGGACCCCGGCCCCGTAGACCGAGGTTCCCGCGTCCCTCCGCAACGCCCGCTCACATACAGGCCCTTCCGGCACGACCCTCGCTCACATACAGGCCCTTCCGGCACAACGCCCGCTCACATATACGCCCTTCCGGCACAACGCCCGCTCACATATAGGCCCTTTTCCAAGGGCATTCGTTAAAGATCTGAGCGAGGGTCCGCTCGAAACCCTTCATATGTGAGGGAGGGTCCGCCGGAAACGCCCCATATGTGAGCGAGGATCGGTATTGGTCTCCTTGCGCGCTAAGTTACCGGCGAGTAACATTGCCGTCAATGACACCGGCTTCCCTTGTGAGGGCTGTCCGGCATCCATGTCTCAACGAGGAGCCACACATGAGCCACACCGGGAACAGCACCAAGCCGCGGGCAGTCCGCGACGTCGTCTTCGTGGACGGTGTCCGGACACCGTTCGGCAAAGCGGGCGAAAAGGGCATCTATGCGGGCACCCGTGCCGATGACCTCGTCGTCAAGTGCGTCCGCGAACTGATGCGTCGCAACCCAGGCCTCCCCGCCGAACGCGTTGACGAAGTCGCCATCGCCGCTACGACGCAAACCGGCGACCAGGGCTTGACCATCGGCCGCACCGCGGCCCTCCTGGCCGGCCTCCCCCGCAGCGTGCCCGGCTTTGCGATCGACCGCATGTGCGCCGGAGCAATGACCGCGGTCACGACGACGGCGAGCGGCATCGGTTTCGGCGCGTACGACGTCGTGATTGCCGGCGGCGTAGAGCACATGGGCAACCACCCCATGGGCGCGGGAGCGGATCCGAACCCGCGGTTCATGTCCGAGCGGATCGTGGATCCGGCCGCCCTGAACATGGGCAACACCGCCGAGAACCTGCACGACCGTTTCCCGTCGATCACCAAAGAGCGAACGGACACCTACGGCGCGGCGTCCCAGGCCAAGCTTGCTGCCGCCTACGGCAAGGGCCAGATCCAGCCCGACTTGGTCCCGGTCGCCACGATGAAACCCGGACAGGGATGGACAGTGAACACCGTCGATGAGCCGCCACGCCCCGGGACCACGGTGGATGACCTTGCGGAGCTGCGCACGCCGTTCAGGGCCCACGGCCGGGTGACCGCAGGCAATGCCGCCGGCTTGAACGACGGCGCGACGGCGGCAGTCCTGGCGTCCGCGGAGGCTGCCGAGGAGCTCGGCCTGTCCGTGAAGATGCGCCTGGTCTCCTATGCCTTCGCCGGCGTCGAACCCGAAGTCATGGGCATCGGACCGGTCCCGGCAACTGAGAAGGCGCTCAAGAGTGCCGGGCTCGGCATCGAGGACATCGGCCTTTTCGAGATCAACGAGGCCTTCGCCGTTCAGGTCCTGAGCTTCCTGGACCACTTCGGAATCGCCGACGACGACCCGCGCGTCAACCGCTACGGCGGGGCAATCGCCGTCGGTCATCCCCTCGCATCGTCCGGCGTGCGGCTCATGAACCAATTGGCGCGCCAGTTCGAAGAAGACCCGTCAGTCCGGTACGGCATAACGACCATGTGTATCGGCCTGGGAATGGGCGCCACAGTAATCTGGGAGAACCCGCACCACCCCGACTACAACAGCTACAACAGCGGAACAGAGACCTCCGCCGACACCGAGAGCAAGGGAGCCGCAGCATGAGCGCCGCCGAATTCCAGAAACTGGCCGGACTGTTCCCGGACGAGACCGTGACCCACTCCTACGTGCAGGACATCGAACTCCCCGGCAACGCCGGAACGTTCGCCCTGATCACCCTCGACAACGGCCTGGACCACACCAAGCCCACCACCCTCGGACCCAATACCCTCGTCGAGCTCGGGACGGTACTTGAAGGGCTCAAGGATCGCGCTGCGCGCGGCGGGATCGTCGGCGTCGGCGTCACGGGCAAGCCGTACTTCCTGGTCGCCGGAGCGGACCTTTCAGCGGTCAAGCAGCTCGAAGAGCGCGAACACGGCCTGTGGATGGCGCAGCTGGGCCACGACGTCTACGCGACGCTCGCCGATCTGGGTGTTCCGAGCTTCGCCTTCATCAATGGCCTCGCGCTCGGTGGTGGCCTCGAAATCGCCCTCCAGTCCACGTACCGTACGGTTTCGACCGGCGCGGGCGCCCTCGCTTTGCCCGAGGCCTTCATCGGGCTCGTCCCCGGCTGGGGCGGTGTCTACATCCTGCCGCGACTCATCGGCCCGGAAAACGCCGTCAAGGTCATGATTGAGAACCCGCTGAGCAACAACCGCACGCTCACCGGCCCCCAGGCTTTCCAGCTAGGCATTGCCGACGCCATCTTCGAACCCGCGGATTTCGTGGAGCGGTCCATTGCCTGGGCTGCGAAGGTGATCGCGGGCGAGGTCGTCCCGGAACGGGGCAGCTCCGTGGATCCGGCGGATCCCGCAGTTGCCGAACGCTGGGCGGGCGCGGTGGCAGCGGGCCGGGCGTTCGTGGAAGCCAAGACCTCAAACGCATCACCGGCTCCGGCCAAGGTGCTGGATATCCTCGAGGCCAACCGGACCATGGGCAAGGCGGAATCCGCGGCCATGGAATGCGAGACGCTCGCAGAGTTGATTCAGACGGACGAGTTCCGTTCCACCGTCTACGCTTTCCTGGACCTCGTGCAGAAACGGTCCAAGCGGCCTGCCGGTGCGCCCGACCGGAAGCTCGCACGTCCGGTGACAAAGATCGGTGTCGTCGGTGCCGGCCTGATGGCGAGCCAGCTCGCCCTGCTGTTCGCACGCCAGCTCAAGGTGCCCGTCGTCCTGACGGACATCGACCAGGAGCGCGTGGACAAAGGGGTCGCCTACGTCCATGCGGAGGTGGACAAGCTGCTCGGCAAGAAGCGGATCAGCTCCGACGCCGCCAACAGGACCAAGGCCCTGGTCAGCGGCTCCGTCTCCAAAGAGTCATTCGCCGATGCCGACTTCGTCATTGAAGCTGTCTTCGAAGAACTCAATGTCAAGAAGCAGGTCTTCGCGGAAGTGGAGGCCATCGTCTCCCCGGAATGCGTCCTCGCCACCAACACCTCCTCGCTGTCCGTGACCGCGATGGCTGAGGATCTGCAGTACCCGGAGCGCCTGGTCGGATTCCACTTCTTCAACCCGGTTGCGGTCATGCCGCTCCTGGAGATCGTGCGGGCTCCGAAGACCGACGACACCGTACTGGCCACCGCGTTCGAGCTCGCCAAGGGCTTGAAGAAGACAGCCGTGCTGGTCAAGGACGCGGCCGCTTTCGTCGTCAACCGGATCCTGCTGCGGCTCATGGGCGAAGTCATTGCCGCGTTCGACGAAGGGACACCGGCGGAAGTTGCCGACTCGGCGCTGCGCCCCATGGGCCTGCCGATGAGTCCGTTCACCCTCAGCGCGATGGTGGGCCTTCCGGTCGCCCAGCACGTCCAGGAATCGCTGCACGCTGCCTTCGGCGAGCGTTTTGCGGTATCCCAGAACCTGCAGAAGTTGGTTGACAACGGTGTGAAGTCACTCTGGGCCCCGGGTCCTGAGGGAAAGCCGGTCATCCCGGCGGAGACGTTGGCCCTCATGTCCTTCGGCACTACGCCTTCCACGTCCGAGGAAGTCCTGCGTCGCACGCAGGACGCCCTTGCCGAGGAAATCGGGCTCATGCTCTCCGAAGGCGTAGTGGCCGGACCGGAAGACATCGACCTCTGTGTGATCCTCGGTGCAGGCTGGCCGATGTTCCTGGGCGGGATCACGCCCTATTTGGACCGGGTGGGCGCCTCCGAGCGTGTCAACGGCAAACGCTTCCTGGCACCCGGGATCGCTTCGAAGCCGGTAGCCGGGTAGCTTTCCGGCGCCTGCCGCGGGACGATTTCCCGTCCCGGCCGGCGGTGAATTCGGCTATGCCGCCTGCCGTGCGCGACGCCAGGCGGCATAGCCGATGACCAGCGAAATGATGCAGCCAAGGGTGGTGTCGATCAGTGGGCGTCAATCGGCACGGCACTTGAGGGGAGGGACGCACCGATAATCATGAAGACGATGGCTTGAGTGCTTGCCTTGGCTGCGCTCGGCCTAAGACCGCCAAAGACGGTGGCGATGGCAGCGAGAGCGACGATCAGGATACCGCTCCACGGTTGCATGGCACTGCTCAGCATGCCCGCCGCTGCTCCGCCGGCTCCGGCCAGGGAGGTATTGAGCAGGTCCGCGGATCTGTATTTCAGGCCGCCCACGTGACCGCTGCCGGAGACGAGCAACGCGCCCAGCGCGGCAACCATTCCCGCCCCGATGTCACCACGGACGATCCCCAAAACAATCGGGACCCCGAGTGAGAGGCCCGCGGTCAGGACGTGGACCACGTTGATCTCGACCCGTTTCCAGCGCGTCGCGTCGACAATCACGTCGCGTCCTGCACTGGAAGCGCGTTTGAGGTGGTGGCGCCAGCGCGGCGGGGCCGCCAACGGATCCGTCATGTTCCACCTCGTTTCAGGGACGTTCCCATCCGGTAGTGTCCGGCAGCCTCCGGGCAAGGCCGCCCAAAGAGCTCACCAATTCGGCAAAGGCCTCCCCTGGGTGGTTCTCCGAGACGATGCGCGCATTGGGAGGCTCGCCCCACAGTCCGCGGAAGTCCGCCACGGTGGTTCCGATGAGCCTCGGGGCCGCCGTCTCGACGTGGACTGTTGCTGTGCGGGTGCCGTACCTGGCGGTTCCGGCGGCGACGGACGCGGCGAAATAGTCGTGGATGTGCGCCACGTAGCCCTGGCCGTAACGGCGATGGAACTCGAAATAGAAGCGGAGCATATCGCTGACGTGCCGCACGAGTTCGTTCGAAGCCATGCTGCGCCGCCCCTCCGGCTGCTCCGGAAGGACAAGTTCCGGCTCGGTGCAACCCGCCTCGGAAGCCAGGGCGGCCACGTGTTCAGGTGTCAGTTCGATCCGTTCCGTGGTCTCCAGGGCGCACACCACCGGCAGGCGTTCCTCAGGAAGTCCGGAGAAGGCCGCAAACACCTCGGCCGCTGCGTGCGGATCAACGTGGGTGTTCCATTCGGCAGTGGGTGTCGTGTTGCCCTGATAGTAGTAGCTGCCACCCATGATCACGACGCCGCGCAGCAGCTCCGGTAGCCGCGGCTCGGCCCGCAGGGCGAGGGCGAAGTTGGTGAGGGGCGCCGTCAGCAGGGCGGTCAGCTCCCCCGGCCGTGACCGGGCCGCTTCGACCCAGAGCTCGACGGCGTCGACGTCGTGCACTTTTCCGTGCGGTTCCGGCAGCTCGGCGTAGCCGACGCCTTGGGGCCCGTGGGTTTCCGGAGTGGTGGTCAGCGGGATCCGCAGCGGAGCCCGGGCACCGATGGCAACGGGCACGTCGGGGCGGCCGCACAACTCGAGCAGCGACAGGTTGTTGCGTGCCACTTGCTCTGCCGCGACGTTGCCCGGAGTGCTGCTCACGGCTACCAGCTCCACATGCGGCTGGCTGCAGAGGTAGGCCAGTGCGAGGGCGTCGTCGATTCCCGTGTCGCAGTCCATGACCAAGCTCACGGGCTCGCGCTGGCATGCAGCCGCTGCCTGCTCCCCGCTCAAGGAACGCTCCTTAGAAGAGGGCGACCTTGGGCGTGCGCGGGAAGATGTCGTCCATTTCGGCGCGTTCTTCTGCCGTGGGCACCCAGCGCACCGCCTTCGCGTTCTCGGCGATTTGCTCCGGGCGGGTGGCTCCCGCAATCACGCTGCTGACTGCGGGCTGGGCCGCCAGCCAGGAGAAGGCCAGCTGCAATTCGTTCAGGTCCCGCTCTTTGGCGAATTGGCTGAAGCGGCCCAGCTGGACCCAGTCGGCGTCGTTGACCATGTTGGTCCGCGTGTGGCTGAGGCGAGATCCTTCCGGGGCGTTGCCTGGAGCATACTTGCCCGTCAGGAGGCCGTTCGCCAGGGGGAAATACGGCAGGACACCGAGCCCGAAAGCCCGGGCGGCCGGCAGCACTTCGAGTTCCGCGCGGCGGTCCAGCAAGTTGTAGTGGTTTTGCGTCGAAATGAACCGCGCACCGCCCTGCATCCGGGCGACGTATTCGGCTTCGGCGATCTGCCAACCTGCACGGTTGGAATGGCCGAGGTACCGGACCTTGCCGCTTGTCACGAGGTCATCGAGGGCGGCGAGGGTCTCGTCAACCGGGGTGAGAGGGTCCGGCGTGTGGTATTGGTACAGGTCAATCCAGTCTGTGCCGAGGCGGCGCAGCGATGCCTCGGCGGCCTGGATGATGTAGCGGCGCGATCCCCGGGCACCAAAATCGTTGCCGTTGGCGCCGTGCATATCCATGCCGAATTTCGTGGCCACGATGGCGTCGTCCCTGCGACCTTTGAGGGCGACGCCCAGCATGGTCTCACTGAGGCCTGGCTCCCGGCCATAGACGTCCGCAACATCGAAAAGGGTCACGCCGGCATCCAAGGCGGCATGCACTACTGCGTTGGTACCCTCCTGCGATTCCGTGGCCGTATTGGCCCGGCCGAGATTGTTGCACCCCAAACCGACTACTGAGACGGTCAATCCGGAATTTCCAAGACGGCGATATTCAGTCATGGTTTCACCCTACAACGCCCGCAGTGGCCGATCCGCCGCTCAGGATCCGAAGGCTATTCCTGCCTCTTCCATCGCGTCGTGCAACTGGGCCATGACCTTGGGGCCCATGCCGTGCAGGGCCGCCACCCGCGCCTCACCGAATTCGGCGAGCTGCTCCAAGGTTTCCAGACCCTCGTGGGCGAGTGCCCTTCGTGCCGGAGCGGACAAGCCCTTCGGCAGCGGGGTATGTCCGGGCCAGTTGCTCTTGGGCGCCATGTTTGTCCCTTCGAAGCGGAGATATGGTCCTTAGAGGGTAAAGCCCGCGCCGGTTTTCGGCGAGTGTTTCACTTTGAAGGCGGTGGGTTCAGCATGGGTTGCGGTAGCGATGCTCAGCTTGGTGAAGTCCAGGTCTTCTCCCCGGATGCACACCTTGATCGCGTTAACGGCCTTGTTGACGTCCGGGCACAGGCAGAAAATGTTGAGCTTCGAGTCGCTGATTTCGGAACGATCCACGGTACCCAGTCCCCGCCAGGCCAGTTCGCTCATCAAAGCGGCCTTGGCCTTGCGTTCAAGGTAACGGTCGCGGTCGGTGCCGTCCTTCGTCTTCAGCGCAATCTGCGCGACCACCCAAAACTGCTCTTCCTCGGGAATCTCCGCATAGCCGTCCTCTTCGCATTGCGCGGCAAAGGCCGTCATGAGTCCTTCGACGGCGGATTCGTCCTCGACGTCGGTTTCGTCAGTACTGCTCTGGTGTCCTACGACCCCGTGGTTGATGACGAACTGCTTGAATTCGTCGTCATACCAAGCCTCCCGGAAATGCAGGACCGCTTCGTCGTCGCGCTTATACGTGCGGATGATGCCGCTCATGCCTGTCCTTTTCTGAACCACTCCGCGCAGGTACTGTTTGGACCTTTGCCGTCGAAGGGTGCTGTTTGTTGGATATCGCCCGGAACAGGCCGTTCACAGCTTGGGGAGACTGCCTGGGCTGGGGTGTCCTTGTCCTGGCAGGGGCCGCGCGAAAGGCACCTTTGTCCCCAGAACCTGCGCGACGACGTCGTGCGTGATCTGTTGGGCGGTGAGCCCCACCCGCTCAAGGACCTGGCTCCTGGTTCCATGGTCGAGGAATTCGACCGGAAGCCCCACCTCGTTGAGGGCCGTGTCCACGCCGGCCGCGCGCATCTCCTGGCGGATCCGGGATCCGACGCCGCCCGCTCGGACGCCGTCTTCGATGCAGATCACCAATCGGTGCCGGGCCGCGAGGGCAATGATGGACTTGCGAACAGGCAGGACCCACCGCGGATCCACCACTGTGGAACTGATGCCTTGGGATCCGAGCCGGGATGCGACATCGAGGGCTAGCTCGGACATTGCGCCGACGCTGACAATCAGGACATCGTTCTCCGTGGAGCCTTCGGGGCGGCGCGCCAGCACGTCGACGCCGTCGGAAAGCCGTTCGACCGCTTCGATCTCACTTCCGACGCTGCCCTTGGAGAAGCGCACCACGCTGGGCGCGTCGGCGATGGCGACCGCCTCGCGGAGCTCTTCCCGCAGGCGGCTGGCATCCCGCGGAGCCGCGAGGTGCAGCCCCGGAACGATCTGGACCATCGCCATGTCCCACATGCCGTGGTGGCTGGCTCCGTCCGGGCCTGTCACGCCGGCGCGGTCCAACACAACCGTCACTCCGGCTTTGTGCAGGGCAACGTCCATGAGGAGCTGGTCAAAGGCGCGGTTCAGGAACGTGGCGTAAACGGCGACGACAGGGTGCAGTCCACCAAAGGCCATGCCTGCGGCCGAGGTGAGGGCGTGCTGTTCGGCGATGCCGACGTCGATCACTCGTTCAGGGTGCCGTTCCGCGAACTTGTGCAATCCGACGGGGATTAGCATGGCCCCGGTGATGCCTACGATGTCTTCGCGTTCATCGGCAATGTCCGCGATTTCCTCGGCGAACACCGAGGTCCACGAGCGGGCGCCACCGGCTTCGGTGGGTTCGCCGGTTTCGGGATCGATGATCCCGACGGCGTGGAACTGGTCCGCCTCGTTGGCGAGGGCGGGCGCGTAACCGTGCCCCTTTTCGGTCATCGCGTGGACGATCACGGGGCCGCCATAGTTGCGGGCAGTGGTGAGCGCGTGCTCAAGGGCCCGGATGTTGTGGCCATCAACAGGGCCGATGTACTTCATGCCGAGGTCTTCGAACATGCCTTGCGGAGCCCACCAATCCTTGATGCCCTTCTTCATGGCATGCAGGCTCTTATAGGTGAACTGGCCGATCGGTCCGCCGCTTTGAAGTTTCTTCTTCCACCAGTCCAACACCACTTCGTAGGTGGGCGCTGCCCGGAGGGAGTCGATCGTGGGGCGTAGTGAAGCGAGGTAGTCTGCCACACCGCCGACGGTGGGGGCGTAGGAGCGTCCGTTGTCGTTGACGACGATCACCACGCGGCGTCGCTTGTCCGCGGCGATGTTATTGATCGCTTCCCACGCCATGCCGCCCGTCAGGGCGCCGTCTCCGACGACGGCGACAACACAGCGATCGCCCTCACCGGTCAACTGGCGGGCCCGGGAGATACCGTCGGCCCAGGACAAGGAGGAGGACGCGTGGGAGCTTTCCACGATGTCGTGCTCGGACTCGGCACGATCGGGGTAGCCGGACATGCCCCCTTGCTGCCGGAGGGTGCTGAAATCCTGCCTGCCGGTCAACAATTTGTGGACGTAGGACTGATGGCCGGTGTCGAAAACGATGCTGTCACGCGGCGAATCGAAGACTTTGTGGATGGCCATGGTGAGTTCCACCACGCCAAGGTTCGGTCCAAGGTGACCACCCGTTTGAGCGACGTTGGTGATGAGGAAAGTCCTGATCTCGCCTGCAAGCTGCTCCAACTGCTGACTGGTGAGCTTGCTCAGGTCCTGCGGGTTCCGGATTGTCTCCAAAAGTCCCAACGGCCCCTCCTTAGGGTGATTGACGTGCTATACAACTCTAACGCCTTGGCCGGCACCAAGCCGCAGGAAAGGCTACAGCCCCGGCCGGTCGATGACCAGCCGGGGCTGTAGCTGTTGCCTTATAGCTCAGGCAGAGTTCGCGCTAGTGTGCCGAAACGATCTCCGCGCTTCCGAAGTAAACCCGGCGGAAAAGCGTTGCCGGGTTTACTTCGGGTCCTTACGCTGAGATCTGGCGCAGAACGTACTGCAGGATGCCGCCGTTGCGGTAGTAGTCCGCTTCGCCCGGGGTATCAATGCGCAGCACGGCATCGAAGGACTTGGTGCTGCCGTCCTCTGCCGTTGCTGTGACCTTGAGCGTCCTCGGCGTCGTGCCGTCATTCAGCTCGGTGACGCCCTCGACGGAGAACGTTTCCGTGCCGACCAGGCCCAGCGACGCAGCGGATTCACCGGCCGGGTACTGCAGCGGGAGGACGCCCATGCCGATGAGGTTGGAGCGGTGGATGCGCTCGTAGCTTTCGGCGACGACAGCCTTCACACCCAGCAGCGCGGTTCCCTTGGCAGCCCAGTCACGGGAAGAGCCGGAGCCGTACTCCTTGCCTGCCAGGACCACCAGCGGGGTGCCGGCTGCCTGGTAGTTCTGGGCAGCGTCGTAGACGTAGGCCTGGGGGCCGTCCGCCTGGGTGAAGTCGCGGGTGAAGCCACCCTCGACGCCCGCACCGTCGTTGAAGCCAGCGAGCAGCTGGTTCTTGATGCGGATGTTCGCGAAGGTTCCGCGGATCATGACCTCGTGGTTGCCACGGCGTGAACCGTAGGAGTTGAAGTCCTTGCGCTCCACACCGTTGGCCAGAAGGTACTGGCCTGCAGGGGTGTCCGACTTGAAGGAGCCGGCCGGGGAGATGTGGTCGGTGGTGACCGAATCGCCGAGCTTCAGCAGCACCCGGGCGCCGGCGATGTCCGTTACCGGTTCCGGCTGTGCCTTCATGCCTTCGAAGTACGGGGGCTTCCGCACGTACGTGGACTTGGCGTCCCAGGCGAAGGTGTCGCCTGCCGGGGTCTCGAGTGCCTTCCAGCGGTCGTCGCCGTCGAAGACGCCTTCGTAGCCGCGGGCGAACATTTCCTTGTCGATCGAGGAATCGATGACCTTCTGGACCTCGACAGGGTTGGGCCAGATGTCCTTCAAGAAGACATCGTTGCCGTCCTGGTCCTGGCCCAGCGGATCCGCGTCGAAGTCGAAGTCCATGGTTCCGGCCAGGGCGTAGGCGATGACCAGCGGCGGCGAGGCCAGGTAGTTCATCTTGACGTCCGGGTTGATGCGGCCTTCGAAGTTGCGGTTGCCGGAGAGGACAGCCGCGACGGAAAGGTCGTTGGCCTGGATAGCCTCGGAGATTTCGGCGTCGAGCGGTCCGGAGTTGCCGATGCAGGTCGCGCAGCCATAGCCCACGATGTAGAAGCCGAGCTTCTCCAGGTATGGGGTCAGGCCGGACTTCTCGTAGTAGTCGGTGACAACCTTGGAGCCGGGAGCGACCGAAGTCTTGACCCACGGCTTGGAGGCGAGGCCCTTGTCGACGGCGTTGCGGGCGAGCAGCGCAGCAGCCAGCATCACGGAAGGGTTGGACGTGTTGGTGCAGGAGGTGATCGAGGCGATCGAAACTGCACCGTGGTCCAGTTCGAATTCGCGGCCGTCAGCTGTTGTGACGCTCACTTTGGTCGACGGGCGACCGTTGGACTTCGGGCCGTGTGCGTGCGGCGCTACGTCGGCCAGGTGGGTCGCGGAGGCGGTGAACGACGGCGAATCGGAGGCCGGGAAGCTCTCGTCAATCGCTTCGTCCAGGCTTCCGTCGGCCAGGTCTTCCTTCACGTAGTTGCGCAGGTCCTCGCGGAACTGGGCCTTGGACTCCGTGAGGATGATGCGGTCCTGGGGACGCTTCGGGCCCGAGATGGAGGGAACAACCGTGGACAGGTCCAGCTCGAGGTACTCGGAGAACTTGATCTCGTGCGAGGGATCGTGCCAGAGGCCCTGTTCCTTCGCGTAGGCCTCGACCAGGGCGACGTTCTGATCGGAGCGGCCGGTGAGGCGCAAGTACTCGAGCGTGACGTCGTCGATCGGGAACATCGCTGCCGTGGAACCGAACTCCGGGCTCATGTTGCCGATGGTGGCGCGGTTGGCCAGCGGCACAGCCGCAACGCCTTCGCCGTAGAACTCCACGAACTTGCCGACCACGCCGTGGTTGCGCAGCTGCTCGGTGATGGTCAGGACGACGTCCGTGGCGGTAGCGCCCGCGGGGATGGAACCCGTGAGCTTGAAGCCGACAACGCGCGGGATCAGCATGGAGACGGGCTGGCCCAGCATCGCAGCCTCGGCTTCGATGCCGCCGACGCCCCAGCCCAGCACGCCCATGCCGTTGACCATGGTGGTGTGGGAGTCCGTGCCGACGCAGGTGTCGGGGTAGGCGCGGAGGACGCCGTCAACTTCGCGGGTCATGACGGTGCGTGCCAGGTATTCGATGTTGACCTGGTGGACGATGCCTGTTCCCGGGGGAACAACCTTGAAGTCGTCAAAAGCAGTCTGGCCCCAGCGGAGGAACTGGTAACGCTCGCCGTTGCGCTGGTATTCGATCTCCATGTTGCGCTCAAGGGCGCCGGAGTTGCCGAAGGCGTCGATCTGCACGGAGTGGTCGATGACCATCTCAGCCGGAGCCAGCGGGTTGACGCGCTTGGGGTCGCCGCCGAGGTCCTTGATGGCTTCACGCATGGTGGCAAGGTCAACGACGCAGGGAACCCCGGTGAAGTCCTGCATGATGACCCGGGCCGGGGTGAACTGGATCTCGGTGTCCGGCTGGGCATTTGGATCCCAGCCAGCCAGGGCGCGGACGTGGTCGGCCGTGATATTGGCGCCATCTTCCGTCCGCAGGAGATTTTCAAGCAATACCTTAAGGCTGAACGGAAGGCGGTCTGCGCCCTCAACGGAGTTCAACCGGAAAATTTCATAATCGGTGCCGGCTACATTCAGTACGCCTTTGGAACCGAAGCTGTCCACAGTGCTCATGGCAGGACTCCTCTCGCAACAGCTTTCATCTTTGTCGCGTGGTTGACCGCTAGCTAGTTAGGCAAACCTAATCTGGGCATCGTGCGGCCGGTGGAGAAGTGAAGCGCGACGTAGGACTTCTCCACCATCGTAGTGGCGGCTATGCCGCGGGCACCAGCAACGCAACGGTCTCGAGGTGATGTGTGTGCGGGTACAAGTCGAAGGCCCGGAGGGATTCAAGCTGCCATCCGCCGTTCCGGAAGTACCCCAGATCACGCGCGAAGGAGGCCGGATCACACGACACATAGGCGATTGCCCGCGGCCCGGACTCGATGAGCTGGCTGACCACGGCTTTGCCCGCACCGGCCCGCGGCGGATCGATCACCAAGGCATCGAAGCTCCGGGGGCGTTGCCTGAGGACGCGTTCCACCCTGCCCTGGACAATTTCCACTTGGGTCTCTCCATGCAGATTCTTGCGGGCATCCCGGCTGGTCCCGGGCGATCCTTCGACGGAGAGCACCGAACCGGTGATCCCCACAGCATCCGCCAAGGGCGCCGTAAACAATCCGGCTCCCGCGTAAAGATCGGCGACGGCCGATCCCGGAAGGAGGTAGCCGCCGTCGTGCAGGAATCCGGTCACCGCCCCCACCAGGGTCCCGGGCGCATCCTTGTGGATCTGCCAGAACCCTTCTCCCGTCACACGGTAGTCGTGACCGGCAGCCGATTCCTGGACCCACGTCCTGCCGCGCAGCTGCAGGACTTCGCCGCCCGCGGGGTCGAAGCTTGCCACTGAGACGTCATGCGGGAGCTGGCCCAGGATCCGGTTGAGGCGCCGGGCATCGGTACCTTCTTCCGGGGCGAGAAGGACGAGCGGACGCGATCCGTTGGCAGGCGCCGCCACTTCCACCCGCGAGATCCCCCGCAGATCGATGTCCCAGAGCCGCAACTCGTTGATCCCCGGCAGTGCCAAGGGCATCTCGTGGACCGGAATCACGACGTCGGAGCGGTGGGCATGCATCCCGAGCCGGCCACCTGGGGTGACAGCAAAGCTGGCACGGGTCCGCCAGCCGAGCCCGGTATTCCCGTCGGACCCTGCCACGCTGCCGGAGCCCGGGTCGCCGGCGGCCGCCGGCTCCACTTCGACATTGAGTTCGACGCCGGCGAGCCGCTTGAGCTGCTCGGCGAGGACTTCGGCTTTGAGAAGGCGCTGCCGTTCCAGTGTTACGTGCCCGAGTTCGGCCCCGCCCACGGGCGGACCGCCCTTGCGCCAAGCGGCAAGCGAGTCGGCGAGCGGCCAGAAATGGCGTGTCCGGTCCTCTGATGCTTCCAGGACGTCGACGACGTCGGCACGCCAGAAACGGGAAGACTCACCCGCGTCGGTCAGCCGGACCCGGACCTTCTCCCCCGGGATGCCGTGCCGGACAAAAATGACCCGGCCTTCGTGCCGTGCGACAAAGTGGCCGCCATGGGCGATGGGGCCGACGTCCACCACCAGCTCCGTGGCAGCCCCGTCCTGGGCCGTGGGCGAGCTGGATTCGGTGTTGCTGGGGTGGGTCATCAGCTATCCTGCAATGCCTTTGCTTCTTCGGAGGACTTTAATTGCCAGGGAACGCTGGCCACCATGACGCCGGGTTCAAAATGGAGCCGGGCCTTGATGCGCAGGGCGGTCTGGTTGTGGACAAGCTGTTCCCACCACTTGCCGACGACGTACTCCGGGATGTAGACGACGATCAGGTCGCGCGGGGAATCGCGGCGCATGTTCTTGACGTAGTCCAGGATGGGCGTGACGGTTTCACGGTACGGGCTCGCCAAAACGGTCAACGGGACAGGGATGTCCAGCTTGTCCCAGGCCTCGACCGTGTGCGCCGTTTCCTCGTGGTCGATGTCGACGATGATGGCGTCCAGCCGGGACGGCCTCGATGCCCGGGCGTAGGCGAGGGCGCGCAGCACCGGTTTGCGGACATGGGACACCAGCAGCACGGCGTGGACCCGGGTAGGCAATGCACGCGGGGAAGAATCCTCGTCAACGGCCAGTTCCTTGGCCACATTGTCGTAGTGGGCGCGGATGCTCCACATGATGAGGAACAGGATGAACATCGCCAGGAGGGCGATCCAGGCGCCCTGCCCGAACTTGGTGATCAGCACGATGGTCAGCACCAGCGCCGTCATGGCGAAACCCAGTCCGTTGATGGTGCGGGACTTCACGATCCTGCGGCGGACGGCTTTGTCCTGCGCAAGTTTGAGTTCCCTGCCCCAGTGCCGCACCATGCCCAACTGGCTCATCGTGAAGGAAATGAAGACCCCAACGATGTACAGCTGGATGAGCTTGGTGACATCGGCGTTGAAGGAAATGATGAGGACCAAGGCCCCTGCCGCGAGGGCCAGGACGCCGTTGCTGAAGGCAAGGCGGTCTCCGCGGGTCCGAAGCTGGCGGGGAAGGTAGCCGTCCTGGGCGAGGATGGACCCCAGGACCGGGAATCCGTTGAACGCGGTGTTGGAGGCGAAGACGAGGATGACGCCGGTGGCGGCGACAACAACGTAGAACGGGATGGACCCGGCGCCGAAGATCGTCTGTGCAATCTGGCTGATGGCAGGGTTCTGGATGTAGTCGTCCGGGAGCGGTTGGCCATGCAGGAGGAATTCCTTGGCCGGATCCAGCACGATGTGGACCTTGGTGGCATTCGCAAGGTAGATGATGCCCGCGAGCATGGCCGAGGCGATGACTCCGAGCAGCAAGAGCGTGGTGGCCGCGTTCTTGCTCTTGGGCTTCTTGAAGTTCGGCACGCCGTTGCTGATGGCCTCCACACCGGTCAGGGCGGCTGCGCCGGAGGAGAAGGCCCGCAGGAGCAGGAACGCACCTGCCAGGCCCACGAGTCCCTGGTCGAATCCCTCTTGCGGGACGATCGTGAAGGCTGCCGAGGGAGCCTGGCCGAGTTGGCCTGTGGCCGCCTGGAAGATACCGACGGCCGTCATGCCCAGGATAGAGAACATGAAGATGTAGGTGGGAACCGCGAAGACACTGCCGGCTTCCTTGATTCCGCGCAGGTTCACGAGTGCCAGGACTATGACGCCCACTGTGGCGATGAGCGCCTGCTGCCCATGCAGCGAAGGGATCGCCGTGGTCAGGTACGCCGCCGCGGAGGACATCGACACGGCGACGGTGAGGACGTAGTCCACCAACAAAGCCGCGGCGACCGTCAGGCCCGCGAACTTCCCCAGATTGACGTTGGCGATTTCGTAGTCGCCGCCACCTGAAGGGTAGGCGTGCACGTTCTGCCGGTACGAGGCAACAACCGTGAGCAAGACCACCATGACTGCGAGGCCTACGAGCGGCGAAATGGCCACGGCACTCACGCCCGCGAGGGCCAGCGTCAGCAGGATTTCGTCAGGGGCGTACGCCACGGAGGACAGGGCATCCGAAGCGAAAATCGGCAGCGCGATGCGCTTGGGAAGCAGGGTGTGGGCCAGGCGGTCGTTCCGGAACGGCCGCCCCACCAACACCCGCTTCGCGGCGTTGAGAATTGTCAGCACTCCGCAAAGCTACTCTGAATCGAACGCGATGTCATGACGGCGGACTGGCTTCCGCGACTTGCCCCGGTAGAGTCTTACCGAGCGGCAAGCATAAGAGTGAAGGAGAAACCGTGGCTCACTTTGTGATCATGGGTTGCGGACGAGTTGGCGCAACGTTGGCGCACACCTTGGAAGACGCCGGCCATTCGGTGGCAATCATCGACCAGGACGACCGTGCCTTCCGCCGCTTGCGCAGCGGATTCACCGGTAGGAAAGTCACGGGCGTCGGATTCGACCGGGACACCCTCAAGCAGGCAGGTTGCGAAGAGGCGTACGCCTTCGCCGCCGTCTCCAGCGGTGACAATTCCAATATCCTCGCCACCCGGGTAGCCCGGGAGACTTTCCATGTTTCGCATGTTGTTGCCCGCATCTACGATCCCGGCCGCGCCGAAATCTACCAGCGACTGGGCATCCCCACGGTAGCCGCCGTACGTTGGAGCGCGGACCAGGTCCTGCGCCGGATCCTGCCCGAGCAGCACTTGGCAGGCGATTACCGCGAACCCTCGGGTCGGCTGGTTTTGTCCGAAGTCGACCTTGACCAAGGCTGGATCGGGCACCCGTTGACCGCCATCGAGGCGGCATCCGGAATCCGTGTCGCTTTCCTTACCCGCTTTGGCGAAGGCGTCCTGCCCCAGGCCGGAACGGCGTACCAGGAGGGCGACACCGTGCACGCCATGTTGAATCTGGACCGCAGCGCCGAGGTGGCGCGCATCCTTTCCAGCGCACCCGCCAAGGAGTCTGAGTGAAAGTCGTTATTGTCGGCGCAGGCAGCGTCGGTTCATCGATCGCGCGGGAATTGCTCGCCCACAAACACGAGATCATGCTGATCGACCTCAAACCGGAGGTCATCGGGCGCAGCGGGCTCCGCGGGGCCCGCTGGCTGGTGGGCGATGCGTGCGAATTGAGCACGCTGCAGGAAGCGAAATTGGAAGGGGCCGACGTCGTCGTGTCCGCGACCGGCGACGACAAAGTCAACCTTGTGGTTTCATTGCTGGCCAAGACCGAATTCGGTGTGGGCCGCACAGTGGGCCGGGTCAATAATCCCAAGAACGACTGGATGTTCAACGATTCCTGGGGTGTCGACGTCGCAGTCAACACCCCGCAGCTCATGACGGCGCTCGTGGAAGAGGCCGTGGAAATCGGTGACCTCGTCCGCTTGCTGACCTTGCAGACGGGTGTGTCCTCGCTCGTGGAATTCACGGTTCCCCACGACTCGCACATCATCGGGAGCACCGTGGGCGGCATCGAATGGCCCGACGACGCCACCCTGGTGGCGATCCTCCGGGACCATGCGCCCATCACACCAAGCCGCGACGACGTGATCGACGGCGGCGACGAACTGTTCTTCGTCACGACCATTGTTGCCGAAGACGGCCTCAGGGCCTTGCTCTCCCCGTCCGCCGCGGACCACGGCTCGGTTGACGTCGAGGAAGAGTTTTCGGATCAGTCCGACGACGACGGTTTCGACGGCTGAGGGTCGCGGTTCGGCTTCTGGCCCGGCGCCGGCCGGGTCAGGAGCCAGGCAATCCAGAGACCCAGGATATACAGCGGAGCGCCCATGATCAGCCTCATGGTAGCGAGCGCGGCCAGGCCGGGTTCGCCCATGAAATACAGGGGCACCTGGACCACGAGCCGTAGTGCGAGCACGGCAATGACCACCCACGTGCCGATGGCGTATGCCCGCAAGCGCTCCGGGTTCTTCCGCCATTCGAAGCCCTCGTTGCGGACGAATCCGAACAGCAGGCCGGCGATCGGCCACTTGAGCAGGATCGACAGCACCATTCCCACGATGTAGGCGATATTCGTGTAGAAACCCAGGACGTAGAAATCCTCGGCCTTGCCGGTGGTGTTCGCGAGCCAAGCGGAGATGGCGACGCCGGCGATCCCGGCAAGCGCCTGGGTCAACGGGCGCCGTTGGACCAGCCGGACCACGGTGAAGACGGCTGCCGCCGCAAGGGAGGCAATCAGGGACGCCGGAAGGTCACGGGTGACCATGAAAGCGATCAGGAAGACGAGGCCGGGCACGATGCTCTCGGCTATCCCCTGAACACCCCCGGCCGATTTGAGGATGTCCACGTGCCCGTGGCTGTTGCGTTGGAGTCCCGCTTTTTCTGCGTAGCCCGCAGCGATGTCCGCAATGCTCGGCCCTTGGGTGACCTGCCGGGGCTCCTCCTCCGAGCCAGGCTTTTCCTGCGCTGGTTTTTCGTGGGGGCCGGATCCGTTGGCGACGGTCATTGGTGCTCCTGCCGGGAGAGGATTTCATAGCGCGGATTGAACATGGTGGGCATCCCGTCCCGCGGCGTGACCATGCCTTCGAGCCGTAGGACAGTCCCGGGTTCGATACCGGGCACTTTGCGGCGCCCGAGCCAGATGACGCGCAGTCGGGTCAACGGACCCGCGTCTCCCTTGTGCGCTATCCGGTCGACGACGATCGCCGAGAAGTGTGCTTGCTCGTTGGCGGGCTGGTAGGTCACCGACTCGATGAAACCCGTGCAGTCGACCCGGCCCCGGACGGGGAGCTCAGAGAGGGGCAGGGACGCCGGGCTGCCTTGGGCGGCAGCGGCACGCACCGCTTTGTCAGCCAATCTGGGTGATCTCCGGGCCGCGTTCGGGTTTCTGAAGCTCCGGCGTTTCATGGGGAGCACCGTGCTGCCCGGGGGCTACAGCGTCCTTGGGCAGCTTCAGCTGAAGCAGCTCACGGGGCGGCATCGGGTTGTCTCCGCGAATGACCACTACCTTGCGGAAGAGGTTCTCCAGTCCTTCGGCCGCTTTCCTGTCCAAAGCCGCGTTGCCGCCGATGACGCCACGAAGGAACCAGCGGGGCCCATCCACGCCCATGAACCGGGCAGCCCGGAAGCCACGTCCGCCGTCTGCGGATTCTGTAGGAAGTTTGGCGATGAGTTCCGTGCCGAAGGTGCCGATGATCTCCTCCACTTCGCCTCCTTGGCTGGACACGGACTGGCCGATTTGTTCGCGGATCTCGTCCCACAGCCCTTCGGAACGTGGAGCGGCAAACGCCTGGAGCTGGAGGCTCGAGCCATCGAGGTCCATGGTGACCGCCACTACCCGCTGGGTTGCCTCTTCAACTTCGAGGCGCAATTGAAGGCCTTCGGAAGGTTCGATCAGCAGGGCGCCAAGATCCACGTAGCCATCCTGGCTATCAATTTCGCTGGCATCCAATGGCCCCTTGGACAGGCGGAAGTCGCCCTTGGCGGCTCCACCGGCTACCGGGCCGGCGTCCTGCCGCGTCGTCGCGGCATTGGCCTGCTCAGTACCGTCGTCTTTCGGCTGCTCAGCCTTGGACTTCTTTCCGCGCCCAAAAAGCATCGGGTTGTCTCCTTAGTAGTGGTCTATCCCCCAGTAAACCGCAGACTGCCCGTCAACTCGCGGGCAGCATGGCAATCAGCTCCTTGCAGCGCCGATTGTCGAGGGTTGTTGCTAGCTCACGGCCGGCGCGAAGCCTCCGGTGGATCCAAAGCCGCCGGTGCCGCGCGAGGTGTCGGACAACTCCTCCACGGAAACGAACTGCGCATACTCGACGCGCTGGATCACCATTTGAGCAATTCTATCGCCGCGCTTGAGTTCGATTGCGTGGTTTTGGTCGGTATTCAAAAGCGTCACGGAAATTTCACCTCGGTAGCCGGCATCAACCGTCCCGGGAGCGTTCACCAGAGTGAGCCCGTGCTTGGTTGCCAGCCCTGACCGGGGGTGGATCAGTGCCACAAAGCCGTTCGGCAGCGCGATTGAGACGCCCGTGGGAACGAGCTTCCGCTCTCCCGGGGCGAGGGATACGTCCGCACGGGCCCGCAAGTCCGCGCCGGCGTCACCGGGGTGGGCGTACGACGGCGCTTCCAAACCGGCGTCGAGCATTTTCAGTTGGACCTGAAGGGTCGGCGCACCGTATTCGGCGGAGGTGTCTGCTGGGTTGGCTACTGCTGTCTCGTGGCTCACAGTCACATATTCTATCGCCCACGGAATACTCCCGCGGTTGCGGCCGCAGGCCAGTCCCAAAGCATAAAGGAGCGTTAATTCCAAGGGTCACAGTCCCGATAAGCTGGTGGCATGCCTGAATCCACTGCCTCCGTACCCGCGCCGCACCATTCCTCGAGTGGAACGGGCGTCCTGTTTACGGAAAAGCTCTGGCCGTCCCCCTGGATTTGGATTATCGTGGTCGGCTTGTCCGCCGCGGGCATCCTGATGTTCGCGCCGATCAGCATCACCGCGGGAATTATCGCCGCGCTGGTTCTCTTCGCGATCATGACCACCATGCTGGTGTTGTCCACCCCCGCGATTGTGGTGGACCGGGACACCGTCCAAGTGGGACGCGCCACTATCCAGCGCGAGTTTGTCGGGGCCGTCACCGCATACCGCAAGGACGAAGCCACCGCGGAGCGCGGCACCCGGCTCCACGGACTGGCGTTCCTGTGCCTCCGCGGCTGGATAGATCCCGTGGTGCGCATTGAAATCACCGACCCGGCCGACCGCACCCCGTACTGGCTGACATCCACGCGCCGCCCCGAAGAACTTCTGGCAGCGCTGTCCAAGCAGGCCTCCCGAGGCTAGCTTTCGCATTCCTTGCAGTACAGATGCCCGTCCTTCTCCCGCGCAATCTGGGAGCGGTGTTTGACCAGGAAGCAATTGAAACAGGTAAATTCGTCCGCCTGCGGAGGCAGGACCCGGACCAGCAGCTCTTCGCCGGACAAGTCCGCCCCGGGGAGCTCGTAGGCATCTGCCAGGTCAGTCTCATCGATGTCAACAGCCGATGATGACTGCTTCTCGGTGCGATGAGACTTGAGTTCCTCGATCGAGTCCTCGGTGTCTTCTTCCGTCTTCCGAGGGGCATCGTAGTCCGTTGCCATGGTCCCTTCTTCGTTCTCCCTTGTACTTCACGCAGGGCTTGCGGTCCTGTCGACCAGAGCCTGCTCCGGTCTAAGGATGTAACGCAGCAGGCCGCTTTTTTGTGCCCGATACCGGGCAGATTGTCCTCCCGGCAGACTCGAATGTCCATACCCCGGTTCCGATCGCCTGCCCAGAGAATGCCGGAAATCGCGGAATATCGCGGCGCGCCCTTTGTCCTAGTAGGAAAAGGCCGTAGCGGGTGGCAGAGTTTCGAATGTCAGATAGGCCATGGTGGAGGATTTTATGCGGGATCTACGGCTGGTTGGCGTCCACGACGACGGCGGACATCTCCTGTTGAGCGGTACCGGCGGCGAGATGTTCCAGCTTCCGATTGATGAGGCGTTGCGGGTTGCAGCGAGCCGGACACCTGCCCAGGTGGCCGCACGCGCTTCCATTACGCCCGTCGCCATGTCCCCCCGTGACATTCAGTCACGTATCCGCAGCGGCGCTACAGCCGCGGAAGTGGCGGAGCTGTCAGGCCTGCCGCTCGCCAACGTGCAGCGCTATGAGGGTCCGGTGCTTGCCGAGCGCGAGTACATCGCCCAGCAGGCCCGCAAAGTCGAAGTCGCTGCCCCGGCCCCCGGCCAGGACACCTACCGCGCGGCGTTCGGCGACGAACCCGCAAGCCTGGGCGAAATGGTTGCACACCGGCTCAGGGCCCACGGGATCGATTCCTCTACGGTGGAATGGGATTCCTGGCGCAGGATCGATGGCACGTGGACCGTCGTCGCACGCTTCGAAACCAAGCCAGGCAGCCTGGAAAGCATCGGCGAAGAGCCACCCGCGATGTGGACCTTCCATCCCGCCCGCAAATCCATCCAGAATGCCAACCGCTGGGCCCAGCAGCTCAGCGAACTGGAACCCCTTGATGGACCTGTACCGGCCCGGCGGCTCGCGGCCGTCTCCGACCGGCCTTTTGACTTCGAGGCCGACGCCGGGACCGCCGCCCGTGCGGCCGCTGCCGCTGCGACGAAGGAAGCCGATGGGCTCCTTGACATGTTGCGCTCGCGTCGCGGACAGAGACTGGGACTTGACGAAGACAGTGACGACGCTTTGGCGCTGCTTCTGAGCAGCGGCGTTCCGGCTGCGCATCCGCGGCCCGGCGACATCGAAGACGGACTTGCGGACAGCGAAACAGGCGACCAAGAGCCAGCCGACACAGACACGGACGAGCCGGTTGAAGCCGAACCCGCCGCCAGCCGCCGTGACGCGCGTGCATCCATGCTGTCGCGGCTGAGCCTGGCCCCGAAGCATGACGACACGGAAGACGACTCCCTCCATCTTCACGACGGCGTCAGCACGGACACCCGTGAAATCACGGTGATCCCCGGTGCCCTGCGCCCTGTGACCATGTTGCGCGGCAGGAACGACAACGACACGCAGACCGGCCAGGACGAGGCACGAACCCCGGGAGCAGCATCACCGCGGGCGGGCCTGGACGAACTGCTCGGCGGGGCTCCCCGGCGGGAACGCGAAGAGCCGAAGCCCAGCCGTGCCGGCCAGAAGGATGAAGAATCTTCCGACGCGGGGGCGGCCGAGCGCCAGCCGTCACGGCCCAAGCGCTCCAGTATTCCCAGCTGGGATGAAATCGTCTTCGGGACGCGCGGAGACTAGGCAGTTTTCAGTTCGTTGCGGCTTCAGCTAGCGCCGTGCCAAAGGCAAGCGTCGACGTCGAACGGCAGCAACTGATCCCGGCTCGCCATGAGGTTGGCCCCGTGTGCCGTGACCCGGCGCATGTAGTGCCTGCGGCATAGGGTCTCGTATCCGACGACCGGGTGCGACGCGTCGACTTGCTCCGGGGTAGCTTCCGCCCTGTCGGCATCCCTGGCAACGTCTCCCACCACGACCTGCTCGCCTTCGACCACCATGATGCCGTCCACGGTCCGCGCATTGTGTGTTGCCCGGCGGCCGCACCAACAGAGGGCTTCGACCTGCAGGACCTGGACCCTGTCCGCGAGCTCCACGAAACGCTGGGATCCGGGGAACAGCCGGGTGCGGAAGTCGGACGTGATTCCGAATGCGAACACGTCGACGCCCATCTCATCAACCACGCGCGCCAGCTGTTCCACTTGCCCGGGTGAGTAGAACTGGGCTTCATCACAGATCAGGTAGTCCACCTTGAGGCCCGTGGTCCGGCGTCGGACAACTTCGTCCCAGAAATCGGTGGTGTCAATGACTTCCACGGCGTCCGTCTGGAGCCCGAGCCGGCTGGAGATGACGGAGCCGCCGGCGCGGTCGTTGCAACTGAAGCGCACCCCGCCCCGGCCGCGTGCACGGTGGTTGTAGTCCATCTGCAAAGCAAGGGTGGACTTGCCGCAGTCCATGGTTCCGGAGAAGAAAATAAGCTCAGCCACGGCGGCCCTTGGGACCTCCGGCTTGGAAGCAAAGCAGCGGAACTTCGCGCTCCGCCTTGGTCAGCGAACCATGTTGCCCCACCACCTCCAAAGCAGTCGGACGGACGCGGCGGACGTCGTAGAGCGCCAAAGTGTCCCGGGCGGCGATCATGACGTCCCCGATCCGGGGGGAAACCTCTGCTCGGAAGACCCCGAAGAGTCCGGCGTCAAGGGCCTGCTCGCGGGTGAAGGCCCAGATCCGCTCGCCGAAGCGGGCGCGCCAGGCATCCAACAGGGCTTCCCGGTGACGCGATCCGGCGTCGGGTTCGAGGTACAGGTGGACCATGCGCGGCTCGCCTGCCGTGTGCCGGACCCCGGCGATAAGGGCGGGATCGGCGGAGTAGTCGATGCGCTGTGACTCGGGGACGTCGAGCATTCCATGGTCGCCGGTGAGCAGGATGGTTGTCCCCGCGGGCAGTGCGGCAGAGAGCCTCTTGACCGTTGAATCGATTTCTTCGAGCTGGTGCTCCCAGCGATCGGACTGGCAGCCGTAGCGGTGCCCGGCTTTGTCCAGTTCATTGACGTAAAAGTACATAAGCGAGGCGGTTCCCGCGGCCATTTCCTCCCCCGCCGCTGCCGTCCGGGCGTGGAGCGAACTGCCGCCCACGAACCGGCTTCCCCGGAGCGCCGCGCGCGTCATCGGTGACGCACCGAACTGGGGCAGGCTCACTGTGACGACGTCGGCGTCAGCAGCCACGCGTTCGAAAATTGTCGGGAAGGGCTGCCAGCGCAGGGGGTCGACTCCAGCGTCCCAATTGCCGAGCAGGTTGACTACCTTGTCCTGGTCAGGATCCAGGACGTCATAGCCCACCATGCCGTGTTCACCGGGCGTACGGCCGGTTCCAAGGCTGGCCAAGGACGATGCCGTGGTGGAAGGAAAAGCCGAATCAAGCCACACCGGGACGGCTCCCTGTCCCGAATTCGCAATTGACCTCAGAAACGGGGTGTGAGCGGCCTTCTGCTTCAGAAGATTGCGCCCCAGGCCATCAGCGAGAACCACGCACACGCGTTGCGATGCAGGCAATTGCAGTTTGTTTTCGAAGCCCGGCAGGCCCATGCTCGCTGCGGCGCTGGTGAAGACCTCGGCGATCGATTTGCTGCCATACAGCGGCGCGCCGGGAAGCTCAGGGAGGGCGCTCGAAACGGGGACGGTTTCCTGGGCGACGGGTTCCGAAGTCGCCATCAGCGCTGGTGCCCGCGGCTCAGCCTGTTGCCGAAGACGCCCGAGCGGAGTCGTGGAGCGGAGATGGTGCCCGGGTGGGCTGAGGGCCCGGGAGCGCCTGTGTTCACAGCCCGCAGCGCGCGGGCGAAGACCTTCGCGTCCTGGACAGCCCTGGGTCCGTCGGCCTCGGAACTGATCCGCAGCACGATGTCCTCCTGGGAGATGGTGCCCGTGTATCCATGGTCGGCTTCGCACTGGGGATCGCCGCAACTGGCGGGTCCCACATCCAGGCGCTGGCCTCCTGACCAGGCAATGGACAGGGTCAGCTCCCTGACGGGGTCGCTTGGAGTGTAGTTCTGCGGCTGCGCATACATGTAGCTCAGGACCACCGAGCGGATTTGTGCCACGGGCACGGACTCCGTGGAAATCTGGGCGACGATCTGCTCGCCCGCTTCGTCAAGCTGCTGGTCGTCGACGTGGGTGATCACCAGCATGTCCTCGGTGAGGACCAGGACCGTGATGTGCCGCCGGACCTCGGCACGGTCGAAATGCGTTTCCAAATGCACCAGGTGCGCAAGGCAGTCGCGCCCGTCCAAGGCATCGGCCACAACATCGGCAACAAGGACAGGATAGAAACCGGCCCGTTGAAGTGCCTGGTCCAGGCTCTGCCCCTGCGAGCTGTGGTTGTGTGCTGCATGGTGCCCGGTGGTAGCCGGACCGGACGGAGGCGTCGGGGACTTCGAGCTCATTCCCCCATTTTCACAGATCGGCTGGGGACTTCATAACCGTCCGGCCCTGCGGCGGCCAACCGTCAGCTCAGCCGAGCATCGCACGGCGGGCGCTGTCCGTACGCTGTGCGGCGTTCCCGATCCACACCTCGGCGGCAAGGATTTTCGCGCCCCGGGTCCCGGCCAGGACGGGATTGAACTCCACCAGGGCAATCTCGGGGTGTTCATCCTTGAGGCGGACCAGCCGTGCTCCCAGGTCTTCGAGGGCCGCCACATCCACCGCAGGCAGCCCTTCGTAGCCGAACAGTTTCAGGGAAGCCCGGGGTGCCCTGATGAAGTCGTGGAGATCGGTGGAGGACAAGGGAGGCACCCGGTGCGCCCAGTCGTCCAGGAGGTTCACGGCGTCTCCCGCCAAACCGAAGGACACCACGGGCCCCAGGAGAGGATCCTCGATGGCCCGGAACGTGCAGGCCTGCCCCACGGAAACCATGGCCTGCACCTCTATGGCCGATGAACCGTAGGGCTCAAGGGCGCGACGCATCTGCGCGATGTTGCGCCGCAGCGAGTCCGCGTCCTCGATGTCCAGCCGCACGCCTCCCAGGTCCAGGCGATGCCGGAGGGCAGGATCCGTGGTCTTGAGCACCACGGGCCAGCCGAGCCGTTCGGCAGCGGCGACCGCATCGTCGTCGCTCTCGAACACAGCTGAGGGCACCACCGGGATGCCGTAGCGGGACAGCAGCGCGGCCGATTCGCCGTCGTCGAGCCGGAGCAATTGTTCCCCCGGGACAGAAGACAGGAGCCGTTCGATGTGTTCGCGGGTACCCTCGCGGTCGCAACCCGCAGGCTCAACGAACATGCCCTGGTCCCGGTCCAGCCACTTCGCGTAACGGACCACTGCCGCCAAGGCCGCCACCGCGCTGCCCGCGCTGGAGTAGCAAGGAAGGGACGGCCCGGATTCTACGTTTGGGGAGAGCAATCCATCCAGCTGCACGGAAGTATCGAGGATCCCTGTGAAGGCTGCCACGACCGGCTTGCCAGCCTCTGCCGCGCATTCGGCGAGCACTCCCGCGATCGCTTCCATCGTGAGGCTGCGGGACGGCACCATGGCCGCCACCACCGCATGCACGGAATCGTCCGCAAGATTCGTCCGGAGGCTGCGCCGCAGCCCTTCCCGCGATGCGGACATCCCCGCGTCCAGGTCCACGTCGGTGACGATCCTGTCGACGACGAGTCCGTGGGGCGCCGCGTTGTCCGCCACGACCTTCCCGAAGGCCGCGGAATTGCTGTAGACGGCGAGCGCCGGGCCCTTGGGCAGGGGCTGGCTGGAAACGATCTGCGCCACATCCATGAGCTGTTCGATCGTTTCGACGGCGATGACCCCGGCTTGGCGCATCATCGCGTCCAGGGCCGCCACAGGCGCCAGCGTGGTCCTGACGACATGCCCCGGCGGAAGGCGCAGCCCGGTGACATCCGATTTGGCAACGATGACCGGTTTGCTCCGCGACAAACGGCGGGCCAGGCGGGAGAACTTGCGGGGATTGCCGATCGACTCCAAGTAGAGCCCGACGGCGACGGTATCGGGATCGTCTTCCCAGAACTGCATGACGTCGTTTCCGGAGATATCGGCGCGGTTTCCGGCGGACAGGAACGAGGAAAGGCCCAGTCCCCGGCGGCTCGCCGCGGCGTAGACGGAAACCCCGATGGCGGCGGATTGCGAAAAGAGCCCCAATCCCCCGCGCCGGGGAAGGCTCGGGGCCATCGACGCGTTGAGTGAAACCTCCGGATTCGTGTTCACGATCCCCAGGGACTCCGGGCCGATCACGCGCATCCCATAGGACCTGGCTTGGCGCACCAGCTCGCGCTGCTTACGCAGCCCCCGCTCGCCGTCGTCCGCGTAGCCGGCTGTGGCGACCACCAGGCCTTTGACCCCGGCCACCCCGCACTCGTCCACGACTTTCGGCACTTCCTCGTAAGGGACCGCGATGATGGCGAGCTGCACCGGTCCGGGGACGTCGGCGATCCGGGCGAAGGACTTCATGCCGGCCAGTTCGAATGCTTCAGGGTTGACCGCATAGACCGCGCCGGTGAAGCCACCCTCCAGGATGTGTTCAAGCAACTGGTGCCCGACGGTCCCCCACCGGCGGCTGGCGCCCACTACCGCGATCGACGACGGCGCCAGCAAGTCCCGTACGCTGCGGGCCTCGGCGCGGTGTTCCCGCGATTCCATGACGGCCAGGGATTTTGCGGTGGGGTCGATGTTGAATTCGACGCTGACGACGCCGTCGTCGAATTTGCGCACAAGCTCGTAGCCGGCATCAGCGAAGACCCGGAGCATTTTGCGGTTCTCGGGCAGGACCTCGGCCGTGAAGCGGCGGATGCCGTTCTCCCGGGCAGCCGCAGCCAAGTGCTCGAGCAGGATGGAGCCGATGCCCCGGCCTTGCTGGACATCGGAAATATTGAAGGCCACTTCGGCTTCGGTGGGATCATCAAACCGGTCGTACCGGCCGACGCCCACGATCTCTCCGCCGATGGTGATGACGAACGCCACCCTGTCCTTGTGGTCCACCTCGGTGAAGCGGCGAAGTTCCTTGCTGGAGAGCCTCGACTTGAACGAGAAGAACCGCATGTAGATGGAAGTCTCGGACTGCGCCGTGTGGAAGGCCTGGAGCGCGTCGGCATCTTCGGGTGAAATAGGTCTCAAATGGGCCGTTCCGCCGTCGCGAAGCACGACATCGGCCTCCCAATATTCCGGATATACGCCGGCGCCGGGCTGATCCACCATAGGCTTAGCCTAGCTAAGTCTTCCGCAGTACACGTTTAAGGATCCACCGACTCCATGGCACGAAGCCAAAGTCCCTCCCGCGCAAACGCGGCCTCGGCCGCCGTCGACGGGGACTTCACCGAGAACATCATCGATATCGACGTCACTTCCGAAATGGAAGGCTCCTTCCTGGAGTACGCGTATTCGGTGATCTATTCCCGCGCACTCCCCGATGCGCGCGACGGCCTCAAACCCGTTCAGCGACGCATCCTGTACATGATGAGCGACATGGGCCTGCGCCCGGACCGCGGGCACGTGAAGAGCGCCCGCGTGGTGGGCGAAGTCATGGGAAAGCTGCACCCCCACGGCGATACCGCCATCTATGACGCCATGGTGCGCATGGCACAGGACTTCTCGCTGCGCTTGCCCCTGATTGACGGGCACGGCAACTTCGGTTCGCTCGACGACGGCCCGGCAGCACCGCGTTACACCGAAGCCCGGCTCGCCGCGGCTGCGATGACGATGACCGAGAACCTCGACGAAGACGTGGTGGATTTCGTCCCCAACTACGACAACCAGCTCACCCAGCCGGATGTCCTGCCCGCGGCCTTCCCCAATTTGCTGGTCAACGGCACCACGGGCATTGCAGTCGGCATGGCCACAAATATGGCTCCCCACAACCTTGTGGAAGTCATCGCGGCCGCCCGGCACCTCATCGCCAATCCGGACGCCACGCTGGAAGACGTCATGCGGTTCGTACCCGGCCCGGACTTGCCCACAGGCGGCAGGATCGTGGGTCTGGACGGGATCCGTGATGCCTATGCCACGGGACGCGGATCGTTCAAGACCCGCGCCAAGGTGGAGATCGAACAGCTGACCGCGCGCCGCACCGGCCTGGTGGTGACCGAACTCCCCTACATGGTGGGTCCGGAGAAAGTCATCGAGAAGATCAAGGATGCCGTCAACGCCAAAAAGCTGACGGGCATCAGCGATGTCATGGACCTCACTGACCGCAAGCACGGACTGCGGCTCGTGATCGAGATCAAGAACGGCTTCAACCCCAACGCCGTGCTGCAGCAGCTCTACCGGTTCACCCCGATGGAAGACTCCTTCGGCATCAACAACGTGACCCTGGTGGATGGGCAGCCGCAGACCTTGGGCTTGCTCCAGCTCCTGCAGGTTTACGTCGGCCACCGCATATCGGTCGTACGCCGTCGCACGGCCTTCCGCTTGGGAAAGAAGAAGGACCGCCTCCACCTGGTGGAGGGCCTCTTGATCGCGATCGTGGACATCGACGAGGTCATCCAGATCATCCGCTCCTCGGACGAGGCATCTGCGGCCCGCGAACGGCTGATGTCCATCTACGATCTGTCCGAGATCCAGGCGAACTACATCCTGGAACTCCGCCTGCGCCAGCTGACCAAGTACTCGCGCATCGAACTAGAGAAAGAGCAGGAAGAACTGCGCCGGGAGATCGCCGAACTCGAAGCGATCCTGTCGTCCGACGTGCTCCTGCGCGGGCTGGTGTCCGGAGAATTGGCCGAAGTGGCCGAGAAGTACGGCACCCCGCGACGCACGGTTCTCCTCGAGTCCGAGGCTGTCTCCCCCACCGTCGCCGCGGCGCTCGCAGCAGACGTCCCGGCAGGCAAGGGCAAGGCCGCCGCACTTCCGCTTGAGATCCCCGACGACCCTTGCTGGGCACTCCTGAGCGCCTCCGGCCAGATCGCACGGACCTCCAACCAGGAGCCGCTGGCCGAATCAGGCCCGCGGAGCAAGCATGATGTCTACCGCTCCGTGGTCAAGACGACCGCGCGCGGCGAAATCGGCGCAGTCACCTCACAGGGCCGCATGCTCCGGGTGCAGGTCATGGACATGCCGGCGCTGCCGCCCATGTCCGGCCTGCCCAATCTTGCCGGGGGCGTCGCGGCAAAAGACTTCATCACCCTGCTCAAGGGCGAAACGCTCGTGGCGTTCGTGCCGTTGGATGCCGTGTTGGCCATCGGAACAGTCCAGGGCGTCGTCAAGCGTGTCCAGCCCGACTACCCGCTGAACCGCGAAGACTGGGAAATCATTGCCCTCAAGGACAAGGACACTGTGGTGGGCGTGGAGCCTGCCCAGGACGACGACGTCGATCTCGTCTTCGTGACCCGGCTTGCGCAGCTCCTGCGTTTCAGCGCCTCTTCCGTTCGGCCGCAGGGCCGCACCGCGGGCGGCATGGCGGGTATCAAGCTTGGGGACGGCGACGACGTCATCCACTTCGGCACGGTGCGCGCCGACGACCCTGCCGCCGTCGTCGTGACGATCGCGGGCAGCAACGGCGCGCTGCCGGGGACTGCTCCGGGCACGGCGAAGATCACCCCGTTCGAGGAATACCCGGCCAAGGGCCGGGCGACGGGAGGCGTACGGGCCCACCGTTTCCTCAAGGGTGAAGACACGCTGCTGCTCGGGTGGGCGGGTCACGGCCCGGCGAAGGCGTCATCCAGCGCCGGCGTTGCCCGTGCCCTCCCACAAGAGCACGGCCGCCGCGACGGCTCCGGTGTTCCCCTCTCCCAGCCCGTGGATGCGATTGGTGCGAGCATGGCGTGGGAAGAAGGAAGCGGGCCGGAAACCGCCGCTGAAGGCTGACCTTTCCGCTCGCTTAGACGGGCACGGTAGCGATGCTGAGGATGTTTCCTTCCGAATCGAGGAACCAGGCTCCCCTTTCACCATCCGGCAAGGTGGCAACGCCGTTCTCGGTCTTCAGGCCGGGGAAGTCGTACTCTTCGAAGACAACTCCGCGTGCCCTGAGATCGGCCATGTCTTGATCCAGGTCAGTGCTATCCCAACCCATCTGAGTGTTCTTGGCGCTTCCGGCGTTGGGCGTCGAATAGAGCAGGAACGAAGTGCCGTTTCCGCACTTGTAGACCAGATTGTCAGTGGCCTCCGGGTTGTTCGGTTCGAGGCCTAGCTTGTCCTTGTAGAAGTCACGTGCGCGGGCTATGTCGCTGGCAGGGAGCACCGCGGCGACGCTTAGATCCTTAAGCATGGCAATTTCACTTTCCAGGCTTCCCCAGCTCATAACTTTACTCCTGATCGGGCGGATCAGAGCTGGGGCGGGCCGCTCTCCGGGCTGTGTGACCGGATCAGGAATCCGCGCCCTAGACTACTGCCATGCCGATCATTCCCGATGACAAGGACTGGACCTGGGTCCTGTCCACGCCCTGTCCCGAATGCGGCTTCGACGCCGCCACTGTGACCCCGTCCACCGTCCCGGGGACAGTCCTGAACATGCTGCCGCGTTGGCGGGCCGTGCTGCGCCGGGAAGACGCCTCTATCCGCCCGGACGAACACACGTGGTCGCCCTTGGAATATGCCTGCCATGTGCGGGATGTCTTCAGCCTCTTCGACCAGCGCCTCAACCTGATGCTACGGGAGGACGACGCCCGCTTCGCCAACTGGGACCAGGACAAGGCCGCGATCGACGGCGACTACGCCAATGCGGACCCCGCGGAAGTGGCTGCACAGCTGGCCGCCGAGGGCAAACTAATCGCCAACTCCTTCGCCGCTGTCCACGAAGATGACTGGCCACGCACGGGGGTCCGCAGCAACGGCTCCACGTTCACCGTGCTGACGTTTGCCCAGTACTTCCTGCACGACGTCGTCCATCACCTGCACGACGTGGACGGCTAGGCGCTGCGATGTCGTGGAAAGACACGCGGGCAACCCGCCTCTTCAATATTGACCTGCCCATTGTCCTCGGTCCGTTCGGTGGCTTGTCATCGGTGGAACTGTCGGCCACGGTCAGCGAGGCCGGCGGGCTCGGTTCCTACGGCCTCTACGGATACGATGCGGGGCGGATTGCCGCCACGGCCCGCGAACTCAGGGAGGCCACCGGGAAACCTTTCGCGCTGAATCTTTGGCTCCCCATCGCGGGCGAAGAGCCGCCGACCCCGGACGCCCGGCAGTTCGCCGCCTACGTGAACATCCTCCGGCCGTATTTCGAGCTGGTGGGTGTGGAACCACCCACGCAACCGGACACCTACCTGCCCGATCTGCAGGAACAGATCCAGGCGGCCTTCGATGCCCAACCGGCCGTGCTGAGCTTCGTGTTCGGTGTTCCGTCCGAGGCTGTCATCGAGGAGGCCCACCGGAACGGCATCGTAGTGGTGGGTACTGCAACCACTGTTGACGAAGCCGTGGCCCTGGCTGCCGGCGGCGTAGACGCGATCGTCGCCACGGGGATGGAGGCCGGCGGACACCGGGTTTCCTTCCTCCGCGCCCCGGAGGACTCGCTCGTCGGGACCATGGCCCTCGTGCCCCAGGTGGTGGATGCCGTCCCGGTTCCGGTCATCGCCGCGGGCGGTATCTCTGATGGCCGTGGAGTCGCTGCCGCCTTTGCGCTTGGCGCGGACGCGGTCCAGATCGGTTCGGCCTTCCTGGCCACGCGGCAATCAGCCATCAGTCCGGCGCACCTGGCCGCGATGCGCGGACCCGACGCCGCCCACACTGTCCTGACCCGCGCCCTCAGCGGCCGCTTGGCGCGCGGTATCCCCAACCGGATTATCGCCGAGCTCTCCGATCCTGCCACGCATGCCCCGTTCCCGATCCAGAACTGGCTGACCGGCAAGTTCCGGCCCGCTGCGGCGGCACAGGGAATCCCGGACCTGATGTCCCTTTGGGCAGGCCAATCGACGCCGCTCATCCGGGAGGACGACGCGCGGAAACTCGTGGACAACATCGTCGAGTCCGTGGACGCCACCTTCGGGCGGCTCCTCGGCTAGTTTCCACGCACGAGCGCCGGGAGCGCCGACGGCGAGCCCAGATCCAACCGGTAGTCTCCCCCGGCGATGTCGGCCGGGTCGTGGGTCACCAGGACCACGGTGACATCCTTCAGCCCGGCGCGCAGCTCCGCCATCATGAGGCGCCCGGCCTCGGCGTCGAGATGGGCGGTTGGCTCGTCCAGAAGGAGGACAGCTGCGCCGGTGAGGAGTGTACGGGCCATGGCGAGCCGTTGGCGTTCGCCGCCGCTCAGGAACGAACCCGAGGGGCCTATGCGGCTGTCAAGGCCCCCGGGAAGCCCGGACACCAGTCCGGAAAGCCCGACGGCGTCCAAGGCCTTGTCCATGTCCGCTTCGGTAGGCTTGCGGGCCGCCGGGCGGGCGAGCAGCAGGTTGCCTCGGATCGTGGAGTCGAAGAGGTGGGCCTCCTGGGGACACCAAGCAGCATTCCCGCTGACGTAGGCCCTTCCGGATGATACGGGCAGGAAGCCAAGCAGTACGGAGAGCAGCGTGGACTTCCCCGAGCCGGAGGGGCCCGTGACCGCGAGCCAATGCCCGGGGGCCGCTTCGGCGCTGAGCCCGCTGAACACGGGCGCGCGGCCGGGCCATGACGCTTCGAGTCCATCCAGCAGCAGCCCCGCAGAGCCGTCGGGTCGCTCCGGCAACGCGAGCACACCGCCGTCGGCTTCTGGGGCGTCAAAGGCCCCTGACTGGGCGATCCGTCGCAGCACCGCGGCCAACGCCGGACCCTGCCGCACGGCAGACACCACCGCCCCGTAGGGTTCCGCGAGCGCCAGCTGAACGAGGACGACGACGGCGAGCACGGCCGGCGCAACAGTTCCGGATTGCACCGACGGTGCCGCGAGAATGCCCGCCCCCAGCGCTCCCAGGGTGCAGGCCAGCACGGTCAATCCCTGGCCTATGCCGTCAGCCCAGGCGGAACGCTGGGCGGCAGCGGTGGCCGCGTTGTCCCTCCGGGTCAAGGACGACAGGACTGTGCCGGCCACGCCGTTGGCGCTGAGCTCCGCGCGGGCGTCGAGGGCTGCGGCAACATCAAGCAGCACGAGTGAGCGCAGTTGCTGCTCAGAACGGGCCGCGTTGCGGTCCGCCATCAGAGCGAGAAGAGGAGCCAGGACAAGGCCAACCACGGCGCTCGTGACAACCGCAGGCACAGTGGCGGGAACCAGCAGGGCCGAGGCGACCACCGCCGACACTGCGACGGCAAGGGCGGAGAGGGGTGGAAGGACGACGCGCGGCAACACGTCGCGCAGCGTATCGACGTCGTCCACCACCGCTCCGAGCACATTGCCGCCCTGCAGGAGCCGTCGCAAGGACAGTGCCCTTGCGCTGAGGCTCGCCCAGAGCGCGCCCCGGAGCCTCGTCATCGCCGCGAAGACCGTGTCGTGGACGACGAGCCGCTCGGAATACCGCAGGACCGCCCGGCCTATGCCGAAGAACCGAACGCCCACGATGGCGCCGAGCAAGTATAGGATAGGCGGTTGTTCGCTGGCCCGGATGATGAGCCACCCGGAGAGTCCGGACAACGCCACGGCAAACAAGGCGGCGAGCGCCGCGAGCAGCACGGCACCGGCGAACTTGTAACGGACAGGCGCCAGGATACGCGCGAGGGCCCTGAGTGTGGAGACGGCGGTGGGGGGTTCAATTCCCCCACTCGGTGCGGCTCCGGGATTCGTGTCCCGCTCGACCGGAGCTGGCGCGGATGCGGCGGATTCCAGGCTCACGGGACCGGCTTGCTCCTGCGCTGTCCCGCCGTCGACCTTCACCACGTTGTCCGCGAGTTTCCGGGTCGCGGCGTCGTGGGCCACCAGGATGACAGTCGCGGCCCCACGCAGCCCCGCGATGGCCGAACGGATCGCGTCCGCGGACGCGACGTCGAGATGCGCGGTGGGTTCGTCGAGCAGCAGGACTGTGGCTCCCGCGTTGAGGCGCGCCAAACCGCGGGCGACGGCCACCCGCCGCACCTCGCCAGGGCTCAACTCGGAAGGATGTTTGAACGCGAGATGCTCCGCGGCAGCCCGCTCCAGGCAACGCATCGCCCTCGCGATGTCCGCGTCCGGCGTGGACCCGGGGTCCATCGACGAAACGTCTTGGTTCCCGCCGTCCAGGTAGAGGACGATCTCGTCCAGCACCGTACCGGCCACCATGACGGGATGCTGCGGTACCCAAGCCACCGCGCCGGCATCCAATCCAGTAACCGATCCTTCAATGGCTGCCAGCGGCCCGTCGCCGATCGTTCCGGCGAGGACACCCAGGATGGTGCTCTTGCCCGAACCGCTGCGGCCATCAAGGGCGGTGATCTGTCCGGCCGGCGCCTTGAAGTCGATGGGCCCGACGGCGGCAACCGCCCTACCCGCATACCTCACCGTCAGTCCGGTGACCGCGACGCCGCCGGGCGCCCTGTTGCTGGCCGGCGCGCCGCCGTCGTACCCATCATTCAGCGGACGGCCCGCCGGCGACTCCAGCACGGCGTTGGCTGCGGCCAACGCCTCACGCCCGTCGTCGCTGGCGTGGTGGGCCGTGCCCAGCTCGCGCAGGGGAAGATAGCAATCGGGGGCGAGGATGAGGGCCAGCAGGCCGGCTTCCAGGCCCATCTCGCCCGCCACGAGTCGCACGCCGATGAAGACGGCCACCACCGCGACGGAGATGGTGGCTATCAGCTCCAGGGCGAGGGCGGACAAGAAGGCAGTCCGCAGTGTTCCCATGGTGCGCGAGCGGTATTCCTCCGAGAGGTCCTCAAGGGCTGCGCGCTGTTCGCCCGCGCGGCCCAGTCCCACCAGCACGGGAAGTCCCTTGGCCAACTCCAGGATGTGCCCAGAGAGCCTCCGCAGCGTGGATTGGGCTTCGTGGACCCGGTCCTCGGTGTGGCGGCCGATCAGCACCATGAACAGCGGGACCAGCGGCAAGGTCAGCACCACAACCACAGCACTGACCCAATCCGCGAAGAGGATCCTCGCACCGAGGAGCAGGGGCAACGCGGCGCAATTGACCAAGGCGGGCAGGAACTGGGTGTAGTAGTTGTCCAGTGCATCAAGTCCGCGGGTCGCGAGCACGGCGAGCCCGCCGTCGTTCACTTCGCCGACCCGTCCCGCAGCCCCGGCGCCGAGGGCGCGCCCCAGCAGCCTGGACCTCAGCTCTTCCTTGACCCCGAGGGCCGCCCGGCGCGCCGCGACTCCCTGGCCCCAGACAGTCAGCGACCGCAGGACCGCACCGGCGGCACCCCAGAGGAGTCCTTCGCGCCATCCCAGGCCGCCCCCAGCAAGTCCGGACAACATCCCGGCGATCGCCTGTGCAATCAGGATCAGGGACAGAGCCTTGAGTGAGGACAGCAGACCAAGGAAGTACAAAGCGGATCGGGTGGCCGGTCCTGCGGGCAGCTGGGGCTTCATCCGCTACTCGCCGGCGTCGTGGGGTGCGTGCCTGGCAGCTGGTCCGCCCGGCGCCGCATGGCCGACCAGGACCTTGGCCGCGATGGCCGGCAGGAAGCCATGTGCGGCGGGAATATGTGCTGCGCTCACGCGGCGGCGGAACACCCAGTAGGTCCAGGCCTGGTAGGCGATCACGAGGGGCAGCCCGACGGCGGCCACGATACTCATCAACCCCAGGGTGTAGGCGGACGAGGAGGCGTTGGAAATGGTGAGGTTGAAGGCGGGGTTCAGGGTTGAGGGAATGACCACGGGGAACGCCGCACCGAAGATGGAGGCGGTGGCGCACACCAGGAACGCACCCAGGGCCCCGAAGGCCTTGCCCTCAGCTCCCTTGCGGGCAAGGACCCAGGCTCCCGCGGCTGCCAGGACTCCGAGGATCACCAGAATCCACGTCAACGGCTTGCCGCTGAGCAGCTGGAGGGACACCATCCATGCCAGCATCGGCAGCAATGCGAGAGGAGCGAGCCGCACAAACCAGCGGCGCGCACGGTGGCGCACCTCGCCGTCGGTCTTCAGGGCCAGGAACGCCAGGGCGTGCACCAGGGCGAACGCGACGACGGCAAAACCGCCCAGCACGGCGTATCCGCTGAACCAGGCAAAGGGGCCGCCCTGGCGGTCGCCATTCGAGTCAATCGGCAGTCCGGTGGTGGTCAACGCCAACGCGGCGCCGATGCCGAACGCGGCCGTGAACGAGCCCAAGGCAATCGCCCAGTCCCAGACGGTCCGCCAGCGCGCGCTGTCCACTTTGCCCCGGTACTCGAAAGCCACAGCCCGGAAGATCAGGGCCACCAGGACAATCAGGAGCGGCAGGTAAAGCGCCGAAAACAGCGAGGCGTACCACAGCGGGAAGGCCGCGAAGGTGGCACCGGCCGCGGTCAGCAGCCACACTTCGTTCCCGTCCCACACCGGGCCGACCGTGTTGAGCAGCACCCGGCGGTCGGTGTTGTTCCGGGCGAAGAGCTTCATGAGCATTCCGACGCCGAGGTCGAAGCCCTCCAGGAAGAGGTATCCCGTCCACAGCACGGCGATGGCCACGAACCAGACGGTAGGCAACAGTTCCATTCGAAAGATCCCTCTGCTTCCTAGTAGGCGAATGCCAGGACGTCGTCGCTGTCGCCGGGCTGGCCCGGGGCGCCCGGGGTTCCGCCGTCGTCGTCCTTCTTTTCTTTTTTCTCGCCGTGGCGGGCTTCGGCGAGCTCCGGCATCGCGGACATCACACCGCCGCGGGCGTATTTGACCAGCAGGCGGACTTCCACCACCAGCAGAACCGCGTAGATGGAGGCCAACACGACAAGCGAGGTGATGAGCTCGGCGGCGGAGACGCCTGGTGAGACGGCCGCGGCCGTGAACATGAACACTTGGTCCACGCCGCTGGCATCAGGATTGGGCGCGACGACGAACGGTTGGCGGCCCATTTCGGTGAAGATCCAGCCGGCGGCGTTGGCGCCGAAGGGAGCCAGGATGCCGAACACTGCCAGGCGCATGATCCAGCGGGATTGCGGGACCATGCCCTTGCGGGTGACCCATAGGGCAAGCAATGCGGCAAAGGCAGCGATCCCGCCGAAGCCGATCATCATACGGAAGCCCCAGTAGGTCACTTCCATGACGGGTACGTACTGGATTTCCTGGCCTGCCCGATCGCCGTACAGGGGATTGTTCGGCAAGTGGGTGCCGTACTTGGCCTTGTACTCGTCGAGGAGGCTGTTGACGCCCTTCACTTCCGTGTTGAAATCGCCCTTGGCCAGGAAGGAGAGGATGCCGGGGACCTCGATCACGGCCACGATGTCGTTGCAGCTCTTGGACCCGAGGTTGCCGACGCTCAGCACGGAGAATCCGGTGCCGTCGTGGCAGGCAGCCTCAGCGGCGGCCATCTTCATGGGCTGTTGTTCGAACATCAGCTTGCCCTGCAAATCGCCCGTGAAGGCGGTGCCGGCGAAAGAGATCATGGCGACGACGGCGCCGATCCGCAGGGAGTTGATCCACACCTTGTAGTCGGCCTTGTCCCGCCCGGGGATGTCGGCTTCGCCGGCGATGGCCCGGCCGTCGGCTCCGACGGTGTCAATGCCATCGTGGCGGCGGCGCCAGAGGTGGTACCAGGCGATGCCCAGAAGGAACGCACCGGCGACGGCCAGCGCGCCGAAGAGCGTGTGGGGTACGGCCACCATGGCGGTGTTGTTGGTGAAGACTGCCCAGGCGTCGGTCATGACGGGACGCCCGTTGACCATCGTGACGCCGACGGGGTGCTGCATCCAGGAGTTGGCAACAATGATGAAGTAGGCAGAGAAGACCGAGCCGATCACGGCGATCCAGAGGCACGCGAGGTGGACGCCGCGCTTGAGTTGCTTCCAGCCGAAGATCCAGAGCCCCAGGAAGGTCGATTCCACGAAGAACGCCAGAAGCGCTTCCAAAGCCAGGGGCGCGCCGAACACGTCGCCGACGAATCGGCTGTATTCGCTCCAGGCCATGCCGAATTGGAATTCCTGCACGATACCCGTGGCCACGCCCATGATGAAGTTGATGAGGAAGAGCTTGCCCCAGAACTTGGTCATCCGCAGGTATTCAACTTTGCCCGTACGGTACCAGAGGGTCTGGATGACGGCCACGACAAGCCCCAGCCCGATGGTCAGCGGCACCATCATGAAGTGGTAGACCGTGGTGATTCCAAATTGCCAGCGTGCGATTTCCAAGGCGTCCATGGCTGTCCTTATTGTCCCGACGCCCGCTTGCGGCGTCCTTTTTCTACGTTGCGTAGAACTGACTTCTTCTACACAGTGTAGAACAAACCCCTGCGATCTGCTCACCACTCTTCCAGTGGCGTCACAGTGCCGCAAGGACACGGCGCGCCGCATGTTCTACCTCACGTAGAATCGCCGCCTGAAAAGCGGTAGATTGATGGTGGAATGTTGGATCATCGCACTTCCCCCGGCCCATGCGGCGGGCAGGGAAGTGCGGAAAGTAGGGATGCATTGATGGCAAGTCTTGGCGAACTGGAACGGGCGGTCATGGATCTCCTTTGGGCGGGCCAGGAGGCTGCGACAGCCAACAAACTTCGTGATCTGCTGGCGCAGGATTCTGCCGCCACGGATGGCATTGCAGGACACCAGGGCAAGGACCTCGCAGTCACCACGGTGCTGACAGTCTTATCCCGCCTTGAGAAGAAGGGCCTCGTGGAGCGCGAACGCGGCACCCGCCCGCACCGCTACCAGGCTGTTTCGAGCCGCGCAGACCACACGGCGGACCTCATGCATGAGGCCCTGGGCTCTGCCCCGGACCGCGAAGCCGTGCTGGCGCGGTTCATCGGTTCCGTGAGCGAGAGTGAAGCTGCCACGCTGCGCAAGCTGCTCGGCAAAAACTAAGCACCCATGTTCTGGACCTCATATTTTCTGGCGGTCCTTGCTTTGGTGCTGGCCTGGCCGGTCCCTGTCCTCCTTTCGCGCGCCGAATGGCCGTCACGCGCGCCGTTCATGGCCATGGTCCTCTGGCAAGCCATCGCACTAGCCGGTGGCTTGTCCATGATCGGGGCCATGCTCGTCTACGGGCTTGAGCCCATCGGAGACAACCTCATTGCGGGTCTGCGCTCCTTGGCCGGCATGGTGCTTCACAACGAGCCCACCACGGCACTGGGCTTCTGGCACTTGTTCGCTTTGTCCGCCGCGGCGCTGCTGAGCGCCCATCTCGTCTTTACCCTGCTGCTTACCTACGTCAAGATCGAACGGCAGCGGCGGAGGCACCGCGAACTCCTCGCACTTCTGGCCTCACCGTCCAACGACGGCCCTGGCACCGTGGTCATCAACCACGACTCGCCCGTTGCATACTGCTTACCGGGCGGCGCAAGGTCAGTGACCGTCCTGTCCGACGGCCTCATGGCCGCCCTGGAGCCGGCCGAGTTGAGGGCCGTCCTCATCCACGAAAATGCCCATCTCTCCCAGCGCCACGACCTTCTCTTATGGGCCTTCGCGGCATGGCGCCAGGCACTGCCCTGGTTCCCCACCACGCGACTCGCCCAGGTTGCGGTCAACTCCCTGATCGAAATGCTGGCCGACGATGTGGCCCTGCGCAGCGAGAGCAAGGGAACGCTCATCAAGGCGATCGCGATCGTGGCCAGCGGCTCCGCCCGTCCTGTGGAGCAATTCGCCCCTTCCGGAACAAGCGAGCGGGACTCTTCCCCCGAAGACAGCACCTTGAGCGGGACCGGCGGTGCCGACTCACCGCGTACGACGGCGTCGCGCGTCAGCCGGCTGCTCTCACCCAAGCCGCCACTTCCGGCAGCTCAGCGCGCTTTGGTGCTCGCGGCATCGGCCATGTTGCTCGCGGTGCCGACAGGCCTGCTGATTGTGCCGGGTTTGCTGGGCTGAGCGGGGTTGGATAGGCCTGACGGGCTCGATAGGCCCGCTGACCGCACCAACACTTGATCAGGCGTCGATGCGTTCCCGGTCCAGGTCCGCTGCGCCGGCAATAATGAAGTCCTTGCGCGGGGCGACGTCCGATCCCATCAGCAGGTCAAAGGTGTCCTCCGCCATCTTGGCGTTCTCAATCCCCACCTTGCGCAGGGTGCGATGGCGCGGATCCATGGTGGTCTCGGCGAGCTGCTCGGCGTCCATTTCACCCAGGCCCTTGTAGCGCTGGATCGGTTCCTTGTAGCGCTTGCCTTCCTTGGCGAGCCTGGCCAGCAGGACGTGCAGTTCGGCTTCCGAGTACGTGTAGATCATCTCGTTGGCCTTCTGGCCCGCGTTGATGACTTCCACCCGGTGAAGCGGCGGCACTGCCGCGTATACCCGGCCCTCGTCGATCATCGGACGCATGTACCGGAAGAACAAGGTGAGCAGCAGTGTACGGATGTGCGCGCCGTCGACGTCTGCATCGGTCATCAGGATCACCTTGCCGTACCGGGCGGCGTCGATGTCGAAGCTCCGGCCCGAACCGGCACCCACTACCTGAATAAGGGCTGCGCACTCCGCGTTGGAGAGCATGTCCCCCACCGAGGCCTTCTGCACGTTCAGGATCTTGCCACGGATCGGCAACAACGCTTGGAAGTCCGAGGACCGCGCCAGCTTGGCGGTGCCGAGCGCAGAGTCACCTTCCACGATGAACAGCTCGGAGCGTCCGACGTCGTCCGTCCGGCAATCTGCCAGCTTGGTGGGCATCGACGACGTTTCCAGCGCATTCTTCCGGCGCTGCGTTTCCTTGTGGACGCGGGCCGAGATGCGGGACTTCATCTCGCTGACGATCTTCTCGAGCAGCAGTGCGGACTGGGCCTTGTCGTTGCGGTTCGCCGAGTTCAGGCGCGCAGTGATTTCTTCCTCGACCACCTTGGCAACGATCGCCTTGACGGCCGAAGTGCCCAGGATTTCCTTGGTCTGGCCCTCGAATTGCGGCTCTGCCAAGCGGACCGTCAGCACCGCCGTCAGGCCGGCCAGGATGTCGTCCTTCTCAATCTTGTCGTTGCCCGCTTTGAGCTTGCGTGCGTTCGTTTCGACGGCCTTGCGGAAGGTCTTCAGGAGTGCCTGCTCGAAACCTGCCTGGTGCGTACCGCCCTTGGGCGTCGCGATGATGTTGACGAAGCTCCGCATGCTGGTTTCGTAGCCGATCCCCCAGCGCAGCGCGATGTCCACTTCACAGTCGCGTTCCACTTCGGCGATCTTGCTGTGCCCGTTTTCGTCAAGGACCGGAACAGTTTCCTTGAACTTGCCCGCACCGTGGAGCCGCCAAACATCAGTGACGCCCGAATCCGCGGCGAGGAAGTCGACGAACTCGGAAATGCCGCCGTCGTGATGGAAGACCTCTTGGTGCGGCCCGTTCTCTCCGGGGGTACCGGGGAGCCGGCGCTCGTCGCGCACCGTGAGCTTGAGGCCCGGAACCAGGAATGACGTTTGGCGGGCGCGCGCCGCAAGATCCTCGAGGGAGAACTTCGCGTCCGGGGTGAAGATCTGCCGGTCTGCCCAGTAGCGTATGCGGGTACCGGTGACACCCCGCTTCGCTTTGCCCACGACGTCGAGCACCGAGTTCTCGACGAACGGTTCGAAGACCGACGTCGGGCTCGGCTTCGAGCCGGTGTCCTTGAATCGTCCGGGCTCGCCCCGGCGGAATGACATCTGGTACGTCTTGCCGCCGCGGTCCACCTGCACGTCAAGACGGGCAGAAAGCGCGTTCACAACGGACGCGCCGACGCCGTGCAAACCGCCGGACGCCGTGTAGGAGCCGCCACCGAACTTTCCGCCCGCATGCAGTTTGGTGAAGACGACTTCGACCCCGGTGAGCCCGGTCTTGGGTTCCAGGTCCACGGGGATGCCGCGGCCGTCGTCGTGGATTTCCACCGAGTTGTCCGCGTGCAGGATGATCTGGATGTCATGCCCGAAGCCCGCCAGCGCTTCGTCCACAGAGTTGTCGATGATCTCCCACAGGCAGTGCATGAGGCCGCGTGAGTCGGTGGAGCCGATGTACATACCCGGACGTTTGCGGACCGCCTCCAGGCCTTCCAAAACGGAAAGGTGCCGGGCGTTGTATTCAGAACTCGGTGCCACGGGCGGGGCGCTCCTTCGGGGGTATAACAGAGGCAAAAAACACTTCTCCTAGGCTAGCCGCCCCGGAGCCCGGACGAGAGCTGCCACTCCCAATCGTGCTGGACGCCACTTCCCGGTGTTACGCACATGTGATACGCGGACAGCGAACGTGACCCATCCTTGCCATGGTTTTGCTTCGAATGCTGGTTATATGGATACACAGAACTACTAAGGAGGCCGAACATGACAACAGCAGTTGCAGACCGCACACTCAATGCACTCGACCGGTGCGACCGTTGCGGGGCCCAGGCATATGTCCGCGTTGTACTCGAGTCCTCCGGCGGTGAGCTGCTCTTCTGCGGCCACCACGCACGTGCAGTAGAGGCCACGCTGCGGCCGATGAGCTCGGACTGGCATGACGAGACGGCTCGCCTTCAGGAGAAGGAACCCGTCCTGGCCGACTAGCCATCAACGGCTGGCCCAGCGGCCCGGCTGACAAAATTTCATAGAGACAGCATTTCATAGAGACAGCGGCCCCCTCCGGACGGAGGGGGCCGCTGCGTTAACTTCCCTGCCTGGCCCGGGCTACATCGGCAGCAATCTCCCTGTGCCCTTGGGCATCAAGCCCGGCCACGACCCCGTCAATGTCCTTGTCGGGCCGGTTCTGGCTCAGTTTGGCCTTTGCTTCGATACGGGTGATGACCAACTCGATGCCAACGATCGCACGCAACTGGCCGGAAACATAGCGCTCCGGTGCGTCGTCCACGGACCACGGCCGCTCGGAACGGGCTTCGTTGAGCTTGGTCAGCTGCCTGACATGGTTCCCAAGCCACGCGGCATCGTCATGGACAGCGAGCTTGCCGTAGACGTGCGCGGTGGAGTAGTTCCACGTCGGGACGACGCGCCCGTGCTCTGCCTTCGATGCGTACCAGGAGGGCGAAATGTAGGCGTCCGCGCCCTGGATGATCACGAGTGACTCTCCGATCGCCGGCTCCGACCATTGGGAGTTGGTTCGGGCGAGGTGTCCGTGGAGCGCGCCGTGTTCGCCGATCGATGGATCGTAGATGAGCGGCAGGAAGGTCGCCAGCAGGCCGTGCGACGTCATGGTGACTAGATTCGCCGCACTTGGCCGCGTCAGGAGGTCGTGGATTACGTCGGGACCGGCCGCGAAATGCGCTGGGATGTACATGGTTCTGTTCTTCCTGTCTTGGGACGGCAGTCTTGGTGTTCTGTTGGTCTTCAGCGGCCCGGTTCCGGGCGCTGCGGATTGAGCCGGACCCGGACGGCGACGCCGGCGCAGACGATGACGGCCAGCCCACCGACAATCGTGGTCCAGCCCAGGGATTCGCCGAGCAGCAGTCCTGCCCAGCAAATGCTCAGCACGGGCTGGATGAGTTGTACCTGGCTGACCTTGGCCATGGGTCCAATGGCGAGGCCCCGATACCAGGCGAAGAAGCCAAAGAACATGCTGACGACTCCGAGGTATGCAAAAGCAGCCCACTGGCCCGGTGAGGCTGACGGCGGCTGCTGGGCCAAGGAGAGCGCAGCCAGGCCTGCCATCAGCGGCAATGCCAGGATGAGCGCCCACGATACGGTCTGCCATGCGCCGAGTTCGCGGGCGAGCAGGCCGCCTTCTGCGTAACCGATTGCCGCAGCAATGACAGCTCCGAGGAGCAGCACATCCGCCCGGTCAAGTTGCCCGAACCCACCGGACTGCGCGAATGCGAATGCGATGGCCGCAACGGCGCCTACGGCTGTGACCAGCCAGAAGGCGACAGGCGGATGCTCGCGTCCGCGGAGCACTGCGGCTGTTGCCGTTGCTGCCGGCAACAGGGCGATGACGACGGCACCGTGGCTGGCCGGCGCCGTCGTGAGTGCGAACGAGGTGAGCAAGGGGAAACCAACAACAATCCCGGCGGCAACCACGGCAAGGCGCGCCCATTGCCTGCCTCGAGGAAGGCGCTGCCTCGTGAGCGAGAGGGCGATTGCCGCGAGTATCGCCGCGACGACGGCACGGCCGGAGCCGATGAACAGGGGCGACAGGCCACCAACCGCCATCCGGGTGAGGGGAACGGTGAACGAGAACGCAGCTACTCCAAGGAGGCCCCACCACAGGCCCGTTGCCGAGCGGGACGGTATCACTGGGCGAATTATCGTAGTAGCGCTACTATTGTCTCTCATGAACAACGATAGCAGTTCGAGGATTGTGGCGCGACTACGCGAATGGATCGCCGGGGCCGCGCCGGGATCCCGGCTGCCGTCCAGCCGGTCACTGGTTGCCGAGTACCAGGCCAGCCCTGTGACGGTGCAGAAAGCCTTGCGAGCGCTCACTGCCCAGGGCTTGATCGAGAGCCGGCCCGGTGTCGGCACCTTCGTGCGGGCCGTCCGGACAGCACGCCCCTCGGATTACGGCTGGCAAACTGCAGCACTGCGGGCACCGCAGGCGCCTCCGCGCTCAGCCTCCACCACGATGCGTGACACCTCGAACGCTACTATTGCCTTCCACTCCGGATACCCGGACCGGGAACTCCTGCCGGAGCGGCTTGTGCGGGCCGCTCTCGCCCGCGTGGCCCGCGGCGACGCTGCTTTGTCCCGGCCTCCGGCGCCCGGCCTTCCCGAGTTGCAGTCCTGGTTCGCGCACGAACTCGGCACCGCGACGCCGGCCGGCCTCACCCCGCCAACACCGAGTGACGTCATTGTGCTGCCTGGAAGCCAAGGCGGCCTCAGCTCCATCTTCACTGCATTGGTGGGCCACGGGCAGCCGCTGCTCATGGAATCTCCGAGCTACTGGGGAGCCATCCTGGCGGCCACGCAAGCCGGAGTCCGCATCGTCCCGGTGCCCAGCGGAGCCGATGGGCCGGACCCCGAAGAACTGGCCAGGGCCTTTGAGGAGACGGGCGCACGGTTGTTCTACGCCCAACCGAACTACGCCAACCCCACTGGAGCGCAATGGTCCACCCGTCGGGGCGAAGAAGTCCTGGACGTCGTCCGACAGTACGGTGCGTTCCTCGTCGAGGACGACTGGGCCCACGATTTCGGTATCACGTCGACGCCGGTACCCCTCGCCGCACGTGACGACTCCGGCCACGTGGTCTATCTACGCTCCCTCACGAAAAGCGTTTCACCCGCCATCCGCGTTGCCGCCGTCATCGCGCGCGGCCCCGCCCGCGAACGTATCCTCGCGGACCGCGCGGCCGAGTCGATGTATGTCAGCGGGTTGCTGCAGGCTGCGGCACTCGATGTCGTCACCCAGCCGGCTTGGCAGACGCATCTGCGCAGCCTCCGCCATCAGCTCCAGTCACGCCGCGACCTCCTTGTCTCAAGCCTGCGCGAGCACGCCCCCCAGGCCCATCTCAGCCTCATCCCCAAGGGAGGGCTGAACCTTTGGGCACGCCTGCCCGACGGGACGGACCTCGAAAGGTTGACCCGTGACTGCGAGAGTGCCGGGGTGATGATCGCGGTCGGCACGGAATGGTTCCCGGCCGAACCGGCGGGACCGTTCATCCGGCTCAACTACGCAGGACCCAACCCCTCCGCCTTCCCGGAAGGCGCCCGCATCCTCGGCCAGGCACTCGAACGGAACAGCCCCTAGACGCAAGAAGTGGACCCCCGGGAATCCGGGGGTCCACTTCTTGACGGGCTGTGCCGGTTAGGGCAAGGCGTCCGTTGCTTTAGTCAAGGTAGTCGCGCAGAACCTGCGACCGCGAGGGGTGGCGCAGCTTGGACATCGTCTTCGATTCGATCTGACGAATGCGTTCGCGGGTGACTCCATAGACCTTGCCGATTTCGTCTAAGGTCTTCGGCTGGCCATCGGTAAGGCCGAAACGCATCGCGACGACGCCCGCTTCACGCTCGGACAGGGTATCGAGCACCGAATGCAACTGCTCCTGGAGCAGGGTGAAGCTCACTGCGTCCGCCGGCACAACGGCTTCGGAGTCCTCGATGAGGTCGCCGAATTCTGAATCGCCGTCTTCGCCAAGCGGGGTGTGCAGCGAGATGGGCTCACGGCCGTACTTCTGGACTTCAACGACCTTCTCGGGAGTCATGTCCAGTTCGAGGGCCAGTTCCTCAGGCGTAGGTTCACGTCCAAGGTCCTGCAGCATTTGGCGCTGGACGCGTGCCAGCTTGTTGATGACTTCCACCATGTGCACCGGGATGCGGATGGTTCGAGCCTGGTCAGCCATGGCGCGGGTGATGGCCTGGCGGATCCACCAGGTGGCGTAGGTGGAGAACTTGAAGCCCTTCGTGTAGTCGAACTTCTCCACTGCACGGATCAGGCCCAGGTTTCCTTCCTGGATGAGGTCCAGGAACAGCATGCCGCGGCCGGTGTAGCGCTTGGCCAGGGAGACCACGAGGCGCAGGTTGGCCTCGAGGAGGTGGTTCTTGGCCCTCTTGCCGTCGTGGATGATGAACTCGAGCTCACGCTTGAGCTTCGGGTCCATGGAGCCGTCGTCGGCGTTGATCTTCTCTTCGGCGAAGAGGCCGGCTTCAATGCGGAGTGCAAGATCGACTTCCTGCTCTGCATTCAGCAGGGCAACCTTGCCGATCTGCTTCAGATAGTCCTTGACGGGGTCGGCCGTGGCGCCGGCTGACATGACCTGCTGGACAGGCGCATCGTCGTCGTCGGCATCCGAGTAAACAAAGCCGGAACCGGTCGTGGCAGGCTTCTTGCCCTCTTCGCCTTCTTCGACGTCCTCCGTGAGCTCTGCTTCGTCGGGAACCACGGCGTCAAAATCCTCGGCTTCTTCTTCGGAGTCCTCGTCGGTGCCGGCGGACTTGTTGGCTGCTTCGGCAGCGGCCTTGGCGCCGGGCTTGGGCCCGCGCTTCTTGGGTGCCGGCTTCTCTGCACCTGCAGTCGAAGCATTGGCAGCACGCGTTGCCGCACGCTTCGCAACTGTAGCCGCCTTCTTTTCTTCGGCGGACAGTTCGGCCAGGGCGGCGGGTTCCTTCTCGGCGGAAGACGGGGTCACAGAAAACCTTTCTAGCGGCGGTCTGTGGAATCACCATGGGGGCAACACCACTATGACCCTGTCAAGTCCGTGATCAACATCAAGTGCCATCGCCGACTGCAGAGTCTTTAGGTAAAACTCCCGACGGCGCCTTAATGTTCCCTGAGTTCAGGGGACGTTTACGGCACTTGAAACACGGACCCAACCGGGTCTCGGCAACCATTGTCTCACGGTTTTGGATTCCGGGGGTCGATATCCGCTACCGTGCAGACAATTACGTGCCGCACGGATTTCCCTCAATGACGCGCTCATGGAGTCGCCCCAGGGCCTGGGGTCATGCCGCCGCCCCACCGAACTTCCGCCACGCGGACGACTTGCTTTTGGCCCAACCGCACACCGTTCCGCGCCTCACCACCTCGGCGAGTAATTCCGCAAGCCGATAGCCCTGTTGTTCAGCGTCAGCCTGCGAAAGAAGCTCGTGGGCGAATGAACCGCTCCCCCGGCACCACTGGATCCACCCCCGGATCGTGAGCGTTGCAGCCCGCGCCTCCCCACCACCGTGCCGGGAGAGCTTCGCCAGAACCTGATCCAGGCTCGTCAACCGGTTCCAGTCGGGGTTCTCCGGGTAGAGGCCCAGCAGCACGTCTCCATAGCGCAGGACACTGACGTCCGTGGCCGAAGTCCGCGGTGCTTCCTTGCTACCGGCGGACCCCTTCCCTCCTGGCGGCCTGGCGGCTGCTGGCGCCAGGGAACGGAGCCCGGGCGGAATGACCAAGGCATCCTCTTCATCGTCCTCATGGCCAAAGAAGCCGAAGGCCTCTGCGCCGCCGCAGGCGACGTCTTTCCCTGCAGCCGCCAGGACCACCACGGCGTCGCGCCACGCAGGAACCCTCAGGCTCGCCCGCAGGAACGCCGCGGCCTCGCCGTCGAATTCCTCTGGACTGCTGGAATCGAGGACCTTCGTCCACACATCGAGCATTTCTTCGAATGCCTTCCGGCTCCGCCACCGCCCGAGCAACTCTTCAAGCATGGCGCCTTCCGCACTCATGAACTCCGGATCAAGGACAGGCTGGTCCGCCGGGTCCACCAACCCGGGCGATTCCCTGACGTTGCTCCCCCTGAATACCATTTCCGCGTTGAGCCGGCTGTCCAGGATCTGGTCCACGGGACGGCCGGGACGAGGACAGCACTCGAGATCGGTGCAGAATGCGCTTCGCCAGTAGTCGGAACCAATGAACCAGGCATCCCGCAGCGCCAAACCACGGTGGGCCAGGACGGGTTCCAGGGCTTCCAGCAGGCGCAGCTCGTGTGGCACAACGCCCCCATCGTCCCAACCGTCGTCGCTGAAGAATGCCAAAAGCACGCCGTCGGCGTCATGGTCCGCCTCCAGATACTCACCGATCCTCCGTGAGTACGCGGCAAGCACGCGTTCGGATCTCCCGGGTGGAAGGTCCACGCGGAGGGTGGCGCCGAGTGTCTGCCCGCGCAGCGTGATCGCAACGAGGCTCTCCTTCGGCCAGAGTCCCAAGGCATGCGGAATGAAGCCGAGGATGTCCTCGGGCCGGGAGATGGTCACACGGTTGTCTGCTGTCATGAATCCAGCATCGGCAAAATAATGGGTGGCTGCAGGCCTCAATTGCCCTATGTGGACAAAGGTGTCCGTCAGCGCCTGTGGAGGAACACCGAGGCTACGGCGTGGAGCTCCGCTGCTTCGCGAGCCGTTCCCGGCGCAATTCCACGCGGCGCCGGCGCTGGTTCGCCAACGACACGAGGAGCGGCGGGACGTGTACGCCCTGGGCGGCCATCTGGCGGCGCACTTTGCGACGGGTCATGAGGATCAAGACCGTACCCACAAGCAGGAACAGGAACTGCACGCTCAATGCGATGCGGAAGGACGGCAGCCCGTACAGTTCCCCGCCCGAGAAACCGCCGGTGTGGAGAAGATCGAGGATGAGCCCCACCAAGTAGATCGTCAGGAGCGCCGCAACGAAGCCGCCCACGTTGACGATGCCTGTGGCGGTGCCGATCCTGTGGGAAGGATTGAATGTCCGGGCAAAATCGAAGCCGATCATGGACCCGGGACCGCCGATGGCCAGGGCGACCACCAGCAAGGCAAGCAGCCATAGGGGCGCCCTGCTCGGCAACAGCAGGACCGCAGCCCAGGCAAGTGCGGTAGCCGCCGTGATCAGGAGGACCATGGCCGAGCGCCGCATCGGGTGCCGGGCCACGAAGGTTCCAAACAGCGGCCCCACGAGAATGCTGGTGACTACGAAGAGTCCCATCAAGGCGGACACTGTGGCCGGGTTCAGGCCCTGCGCCGATACCAGGAACGGGTAGCCCCAGGACATGGCGAAGACGTTACCGCTGAACTGGACAGTGAAGTGGCACCAGAGTCCCAAGCGCGTCCCGGGCTGCCGCCAGGCACGGGCCAGGGTCACACCCGTGGCGCGTAGCCCTTGGGCGCTCTCCCGGGGCGGGTGACCCGGCGGAACGTCCCTGAGCAAGGCGAGGACAAGGACGACGGCGAGTGCGGACAACGAGCTCAACGCCAGGAAGGCCGTATTCCAGCCCGCCGAATGAAGGACCAGCGCGAACGGCACCACACTGATGAGCTGGCCTAGCTGGCCCGACATGCCCGTCAGCTGGGTGACGAGAGGAACCCTTGCCGGCGCGAACCAGATCGGCACGAGGCGGATCACGGAGACGAAAGTCATGGCGTCACCGGCGCCGACGAGGACCCGGCCGAGCACGCCTGCCGGAACAGCGTCGGCATAAGCCAGCTGGAGTTGGCCGAGACCCATGAGCACGGCTCCGCTGGCAATCATGGCGCGCGAGCCGAAGCGGTCAACCAGGAGCCCGACCGGTATCTGGAGGCCGGCGTAAACCAGCAGTTGAAGCACCGTGAAGAACGAAATCGCCGCCGCGCTGGCATGGAACCGTTCGGTAGCCTCCAGTCCGGACACACCGAAGGATGTGCGCTGGGCGACTGCCACAAGGTAGGCGAGCACCCCTATCGTCCAAATGAGCCAGGCGCGGGGTGCGTTCACCCTTCCATTATGCCCGGGGCTGTATTAAAGCTGCTTTATGGGCGCGCATCTTTACGTGCGAGATACGCCTCAACCGCCGCCCCCAGGTCCTCGGCGTTGGGCAGTTCGTCGTTCTCGTCGGCGAGCAGGGAACGGCGGACCGTTCCCTCGGCCTTGTCGTCATAGCGGGACTCCAGCTTTGAAACCACCTGCTGGACGTCCTCGGATGCTTCCACTTGTTCGGCGATCTGCCTGCCCACTTCCCTGCCGGCCTCGCGAAGGCGGTCCGTCGGCAGCATCAGGGACGTGGCAGCCCCCAGGTATTCCAGTCCCGCCACCGCTGCCGGCGGGTACTCGGCATCAGCGAGGTAATGCGGAACGTGGATGACGTACCCAGCCACTTTCCGCGCGGCTTCGGTCAACCGCAATTCCAGGATGTGGCCGATGGCCGAAGGAACCTCGACAGTCGGCCTCCATGTGGAAATGCCCTCGATGAGTTCCGGGCGGTTTCCGTGCACCGTCACGCCAACCGGCCGGGTGTGCGGAACAGGCATGGGAATAGAGTGGATCCAAGTCACCAGGTTGACGTCCAGTTTTTCCACGATCCCGACGACGGCCCGCGCGAAACGCTCCCACTGCAGGTCCGGTTCAAAACCGGCAAGCAGGAGGAACGGCTCGCCCAAGCCGTCGTTCAGCTTGTAAAGCGCCAGTTGGGGGGCTTTGTAGTCCTCCAGATGGTCTTCGACAAAGCTGATGTGCGGACGGCGCGCGCGGTAGTCGATGAGCTGGTCAGCGTCGAACACAGCCACGGTTTCGACTTCGAGCTTATCCAGCAGTTCCCGGTTGATCTGCTGGACCACGTGTCCGGCATCAGCGAATCCGGTGAAGCCCATCAGCATATTGAGGCCCCTGATATCCGGGCTGTGGAAGAGCTCGATGTTGCTCGCGTAGAGCGACTCAGGGTCAAGGAGTGAGCCGGAAATCCGTTCAAACACGGCATGTTCCTTTCGCAGTTTCAAGTTCTTGGAGGAGCAGGCGGCTGCACACCGCAGCAGACGCCTCGGCGGCCGGCCACGCTCCATGTATTGGTACAACGCCCCGGACCGGTCGCGCATTCCTGTCGGCCAATGTGCCGCAACTCTCATTTGATTGCTTTCCCGCGCAACAGACAGACTACGATCGAGACGTGCCGCCGTGTGCGGACCCAAGCAACTACCGACGTTGTCACAAGCGGACAACCGAGGGGTACCAGGGCCGGGCGCCTAACATGCAGCCCGGCCAAGCCATGCAGAGAGAGATGAGGACAAATCCTCGTGGTGAAGACTACAGACATCACCCTTGGCACTATCGCCAAGGACCTGAAGAAGGCGCCCAGCGACGCACTCGTGATAGCCGTCGGTCAGGGGGAAGACGGGCCGGTACTGCTCGGGAACCCGCTGGGGGCGAAGGCCGCGGAAACCCTCGCGGCTTCATTGAGCCTGCTCGGCATCACGGGAGCAGCCGATCAGGTACACCGTCTGCCGGGTCTTCCGGAGACCGGTTCGGGCGTCCTCGTCCTGGCAGGTGTCGGCAAGGTCGCCGACGACGCCCTCCTCGCCGAGGAAACCCTGCGCCGGGCTGCGGGATCCGCCGTCCGCCAACTGGCCGGTCTGTCCTCCGTGACCCTGGCCCTCCCGACGGCGTCCCTCGCCGACGTCGCGGCCGTCGCCGAAGGCGCCGTGCTGGGTTCCTATTCCTATACAGAGCACCGCTCCAGCAAGGACGGCCTCAAGGATCCGGTCGGCAAGGTCCTGATCCACACGGCGTTTGACGGCAAGGACGTCCAGCCCGCGCTCGATCGGGCATTGCTCGTGGGACGCGCGGTCAACGCCACCCGCACCCTGGTCAACCAGCCTCCGAGCCACCTTTACCCGGAGTCCTTTGCCGAAGCAGCCAAGGAACTCTCCAAGGGACTGCCCGTCAAGGTCACCGTGTGGGACGAAAAGCGCCTCGAAAAGGACGGTTTCGGCGGAATCCTGGGCGTCGGAAAGGGTTCAACCCGCCAGCCGCGCCTCGTCAAGGTGGAGTACGCTCCGGCGAAGGCCACCAAGAAGATCGCGCTTGTCGGCAAAGGCATCACTTTTGACACAGGCGGCATTTCCATCAAGCCGGCCCTCGGCATGGGCGACATGAAGAGCGACATGGCGGGCGCCGCCGTCGTACTTAATGCCGTCCTGGCCGTCGCGGGGCTCGGGTTGCCCGTCAAGGTGACCGCGTGGCTCTGCATCGCCGAGAACATGCCCTCCGGCGCTGCACAGCGCCCGGCTGACGTCCTCACCGTGTACGGCGGCAAGACGGTCGAGGTCCTCAACACCGACGCCGAGGGACGCCTGGTCATGGCGGACGGAATCGTCGCGGCCAGCCTCGAGCAGCCGGACGTCATCATCGACGTCGCGACACTGACGGGTGCCCAGCTGATCGCCCTCGGCAACCGCACCGCCGGTCTCATGGGTTCCGACGCCGTCACGGGCGCCCTCAAGTCCGCGGCGGACCGCGCGGGCGAACTTGTCTGGCCGATGCCGCTGCCGGAAGAACTGCGGGCCAGCCTCGACTCGCAGGTGGCGGACATCGCCAACATCGGCGAACGCCACGGCGGAATGATGACCGCGGCCGTGTTCCTGCGCGAGTTCGTCGGCAACGACGCCGAGGGCAAGCAGATCCCCTGGGCCCACGTCGACATCGCCGGCCCGTCCTTCAACAACGGCAGCCCCTACGGCTACACGCCCAAGCAAGGCACCGGCTGCACCGTCAGGACGCTGCTCGCCTACGTCGAAGACGTGCTGGCCACGGCCTAAGCCGGTCACCAAGTGGGGCCGGTTTTTGACCGGCCCCACGGCCCGACGTGAGTCTGGCCACAAGCGCCCCACAAAAGCCTCGGCAGGGTGGAGCATGGATAAGTGGTTCGCTAAGGTGAACCACGGTAGTCACAAATGCAAGAGAACTTCGGTGCTGGCATAATCGCGGCAGTACAAGTTCCAAGACCAGATGACGCGTAGTCGCGTGTCATCGCTCACGCGAGGAGCGTCCTAGTGGCCGATCAGGCAACTGCGCAAGAATTCGACATCCTGGTACTCGGTGGCGGCAGCGGCGGCTACGCCACGGCTCTGCGTGCCGTTCAGCTTGGTTTCACCGTTGGTCTCGTCGAGAAGGCAAAGCTCGGCGGAACCTGCCTGCACAACGGGTGTATCCCCACCAAGGCCCTGCTGCACTCGGCCGAACTGGCGGACCACGCACGCGATTCCGCCAAGTACGGCGTCAATGTCACGTTGGACAGCATCGACATCACTGCCGTGAACGCTTACAAGGACGGAATCGTCGCCGGTAAGTACAAGGGCCTGCAGGGACTCATCAAGTCCAAGGGCATCACGGTCATCGAAGGCGAAGGCAAGCTGCAGGGCACCGACACCGTCGTCGTGAACGGCACAGCCTACAAGGGCAAGAACATCGTCCTTGCCACGGGTTCCTACTCCCGTTCCCTGCCCGGCCTGGAAATCGGCGGCCGCGTCATCACGTCCGATGAAGCGCTGACCATGGACTACATCCCCAAGAGCGTCATCGTGCTCGGCGGCGGCGTCATCGGCGTCGAATTCGCTTCCGTGTGGAAGTCCTTCGGCGTCGACGTCACGATCGTTGAAGGCCTCCCCTCCCTCGTTCCCAACGAAGACACTGCCATCGTCAAGAACCTTGAGCGCGCCTTCAAGAAGCGCGGCATCAAGTTCAGCACCGGCGTCTTCTTCCAGGGCGTCGAGCAGAATGACAACGGCGTCAAGGTCACCCTGGTTGACGGGCAGACCTTCGAGGCCGATCTCCTCCTGGTTGCCGTGGGCCGCGGCCCCGTCACTGCCAACCTTGGTTACGAAGAGGCAGGCGTCACCCTCGACCGCGGCTTCGTCATCACCAACGAACGCCTGCACACCGGCGTCGGCAACGTCTACGCCGTCGGCGACATCGTCCCCGGCGTCCAGTTGGCCCACCGCGGGTACCAGCAGGGCATCTTCGTCGCCGAAGAGATCGCGGGCCTGAACCCGGTGGTCGTCGAAGACGTGAACGTCCCGAAGGTCACCTTCTGCGAACCTGAAATCGCCACTGTTGGCTACACCGAAAAGGGCGCCAAGGAGAAGTTCGGCGAGGACCAGGTCCAGACCCAGGAATACAACCTGGCCGGCAACGGCAAGAGCTCCATCCTCGGCACGGGCGGCATCGTGAAGGTCGTCCGCCAGAAGGACGGCCCGGTCGTCGGTATCCACATGATCGGTTCCCGCATGGGCGAGCAGATCGGCGAAGCACAGCTGATCGTCAACTGGGAAGCACACCCGGAGGACGTGGCGCAGTTCATCCACGCTCACCCGACGCAGAACGAGACCCTGGGCGAAGTCCACCTCGCACTGGCAGGCAAGCCGCTCCACGGCTAAGTCTTTAGCAAGACACCCGGTCCTGCGCCCGCACGAACTGCGGGCGCAGGACCCCAGCAGGCAACACTCATCCGCACTAAAGATCAATAAGGAGAACGGGGACGACATGTCTGAATCCGTTAACTTGCCCGCCCTTGGTGAAAGCGTCACCGAAGGCACCGTCACTCGCTGGCTCAAGCAGGTTGGTGACCGAGTGGAAGTCGACGAGCCCCTGCTCGAAGTTTCCACCGACAAAGTAGACACCGAAATCCCGTCTCCTATTGCCGGCATTATCGAAGAAATCCTCGTAGCTGAGGACGAGACCGCCGAAGTCGGTGCTCCCCTGGTTCGGATCGGCAGCGGCAGCAACGGCGCTGCAGCGCCCGCAGCCGCACCTGCGGAAGAAGCACCGGCAACCCCTGCACCTGCCCCGGCCCCTGAAGCTGCACCGGCTCCCGCAGCCGAAGAAGCCGCAGCCCCTGCAGCCCCTGCAGCCCCTGCAGCAGCTTCCAGCGAGGCATCGGGTCACGACGTGACTCTCCCCGCCTTGGGCGAAAGCGTCACCGAAGGCACCGTCACCCGCTGGCTCAAGGCCGTCGGCGACACCGTCGAGGTGGACGAACCGCTCCTCGAGGTCTCCACCGACAAGGTCGACACCGAGATCCCCTCCCCCGTGGCCGGTACTTTGCTCGAGATCCGCGTCAACGAAGACGACACTGCCGAGGTCGGTTCCGTTCTTGCCGTCATCGGCTCCGGCGCCCCCGCCGCAGCAGCACCGGCACCCGTAGCAGCAGCCCCGGCCGCGGCAGCCCCCGTTGTTGAAGCCGTACCCGCTCCGGCAGCCCCGGCACCGGCAGCAGCACCTGCAGCAGCACCGGTTGCTGCCCCCGCAGCTCCGGCACCGGTCGCCGCACCCGCAGCGTCTTCGAGCGAGTCCGGCTACGTCACCCCCCTCGTCCGCAAGCTGGCCAACCAGAGCGGTGTCGACATCACCACCGTGACGGGCACCGGCGTCGGCGGCCGTATCCGGAAACAGGACGTGCTTGCCGCGGCCGACGCCAAGAAGGCAGCAGCCGCCGCCCCGGCGTCCGCAGCCCCTGCCGCCCCCAGCAAGCCTGCTGCCGCCCCCGTGGCGGCCTCATCGCTTCGCGGGACCGTGGAGAAGGCTCCCCGCATCCGCCAGGTCATCGCCCGCCGCATGCGCGAGTCCCTTGAAACCTCAACGCAGCTCACCCAGGTGCACGAGGTCGACATGACCAAGATCGCCAAGCTCCGGCTCAAGGCCAAGGGCTCCTTCGAAGCCCAGAACGGCGTCAAGCTGACCTTCCTGCCGTTCATCGCCAAGGCCGTGGCCGAAGCCTTGAAGCAGCACCCCAAGCTGAACGCCGCGTACGACGAAGACAAGCAGGAAATCACCTACCACAACGCTGAACACCTCGCGATTGCGGTGGACACCGACAAGGGCTTGCTGGTCCCGGTCATTTCCGACGCCGGCAACCTGAACCTTGCCGGCCTGGCCAGCAAGATCGCCGATGTCGCCGGCCGCACCCGCCAGGGGAAGATCGGTCCGGACGAACTGTCCGGCGGTACCTTCAGCATCACCAACATCGGCTCTGTCGGCGCACTGTTCGACACGCCGATCATCAACCAGCCCCAGGTGGGCATCCTGGGCACCGGGGCCATCGTCAAGCGACCGGTCGTGGTTGCCGACGAGAACGGCGATGACTCGATCGCCATCCGCTCCATGATGTACCTGTCGCTGACCTACGACCACCGCCTGGTTGACGGCGCCGACGCAGGCCGCTTCCTGCAGACCCTCAGGGCCCGCCTTGAGGAAGGTTCCTTCGAAGCCGACCTGGGCCTCTGATTCCAGTTATCGCGTGACGGGAAGGTCCCGACGGGAAACCGCCGGGACCTTCCCGTTTTTCATGCCCGGATATTGCCCCGTGGCTTTGCTACGGCTCGTAGAAGATTCTGGCTAAGCTGGAGCCATGACTATCCTCTTCAACGTCCTGCTGTTCTTGCACATCGTCGGCGCAGCCATGATCGTGGGCTACTGGATCGCCACCCTGAAGCAGCCGACCGTCCACCCGCGCCAGCGGGATGGCGCCTTCGTGCAGCTGATCACCGGTGTTGCCATGATGGGAATCCTGCCCATGCTGCCCAATGCCGATCCCAACTACTTCAAGCTCGGTATCAAGTTCGCGATCGGTCTCGCCGTCGCCGTGCTCGCCGTCATCGGCTCGCGGAAGGTCAAGAAGGGCGAACCGGTCTCTACAGGTTTGGCCCACGGCGTCGGCGGCCTGGCATTGGTCAATATCGCCATCGCCACGATCTGGCAGTGACCTCGTATATGCGCTGACCGGAGCAAACTTCGCGGCCGTCTGGACTCTCCGTCCGGGCGGCCGCCGCCGCTTAAACCGTCGCTTCTCAAAGAGTGGCAGTCACAATCCTCTGAGAGCGGACAAGCGGTGCGCCGCCGCCGTCGAATCCCTAGGATTGAACCCGGCGGCATCCGGTATCCGGATGCCAATTCGCAACGACGCTGAGGAGTGGACATGGCTACAACACGCACCGCACACACCGTATGGAACGGCAACCTGATCGAAGGCGCCGGCAACACCACGCTGGACAGCTCCGGACTCGGAACCTTCAACGTCACCTGGAAGGCCCGCGCGGAGTCCGCAGAGGGCAAGACCAGCCCCGAAGAACTGATTGCCGCAGCACACTCGGCATGCTTCTCGATGGCGTTCAGCAACGGCGTGGCAGGCGCAGGATTCACGCCGGAAGAGGTCAACACCAAGGCCGACGTCACCTTCCAGCCAGGCGTTGGCATCACGGGCATCCACCTGACCGTGAGCGCACGCATCCCCCGTGTCTCCGAGGAAGAATTCCAGCGCCTCGCCGAAGACGCCAAGGTCAACTGCCCGGTATCCCAGGCACTCCGGGCAACTCCGATCACGCTGGATGCCACGCTCGCTTCCTAGCGGCAACACGTCCAAAGCAACGAAGTCCCCGCCTTTCCTTCCGGAAGGGCGGGGACTTCGTTTTGCAGGCCTTGAGCTAGTCCTTTTGCGGCCTCGCGGGCAAGGCAGCCGGGCGGACCTTGCGGTAGCCTTCACGCAGCGGTGGCCGGTCCGTGGGTAGTTCCTGGACCATTTCCTTGAGTGCGCCGATCCCGTACTCCAACTGGGGATCGGTGCCGGCGGCATAAGCGTGGGGCGGGAACACCACTTCGATGTCAGGCTCAACGCCGAAGTTCTCCACGCTCCAGCCGATGCCGCCGGAGAACCACGTGGCATAGCGCGGCTGGGTCACGCCGGTGCCGTCAGCCAGGGCGAAACGGTTGTCGATGCCCACCACTCCGCCCCAGGTTCGGGTGCCGATGACCGGGCCGATGCCGCGGAGTTTGGACACCTGCGTGATGATGTCGCCGTCGGAGCCTGCGAATTCGTCGGTGAGGATAATGACCGGGCCGCGTGGGGCGTGATGCGGGTATGTACGCGGCTTTTCGCCACGCGGCATGCTCCAGCCGGTGACCTTGCGGCCGATCAGTTCAGCCACGAGCTGCGAGGTGTGGCCGCCGCGGTTCCGCCGCACATCGACAATCAATCCGTCCAGCGCGGTCTCAGTATCGAGATCCCGGTGAAGCTGCGCCCAGCCGTTGGCCATCATGTCCGGGACATGCAGATAGCCGAACTTTCCGTCCGAGGCCTCGCGCACGGTGCGCCTGTTGGCGTGCACCCATTCCTGGTACCGCAAGCGTTCCTCATCCTTCACCGGAACCACAGCGATCCGCCGCTGCTGGCCTGCCGCCTCACCGTGCCCGCCGCCATTCAAGATCGTGAGTTCCACTGTCCGGCCCGCTGCGCCCACCAGTTGTTTGGCCGGAGTACGGTCTGCGGAGAGCCCGACGCCGTCGATCGCCAGGACCACGTCGCCCACCTTCGCGTCGGCTCCCGGCCGCGTCAGCGGCGAGTTGGCCAGGGGGTCGGAAGTGTCTCCGGCGAGGATGCGCGTGATCTCCCAACCGGCCTCCGTGAGCTTGAGGTCGGCACCGAGCCTGCCCTGTCCATTGCTCCCGGGTTCGCCCACAGCGGCCGGACGCACGTAAGCGTGGGAAGTGCCGAGCTCACCGTGCAGTTCCCACAGAAGGTCCACCAAGTCGTCGTGCGAACCCAGGCGTTCGACGACGGGACGGTACCGTCCGTGCACCGAATCCCAGTCCTGGCCGGCCATGTCTTCGGTCCAGAAGAAGTCCCGCTGCAGCCGCCACGCTTCGTCGAATGCCTGTCCCCATACGGCCAACGGATCCATGACCACCCGGATCCGGTTCAGCTCAACCTTGACTAGCTCGCCCGATTCTTCCTCAACCTTGGCGTCGGACGGTACGGCGACAACCTGCTTGTCGTTGACGAAGACCAGTTTCTTCCCGTCTCCGGACAATCGGTAGCGCTCAACCGCGGACGCGAGTGTTACCTGCTTCTGCTTCGAAAGCTCGTAGCGGACCAAGGCCGGAGCAGGCGCCTTGTCCTGTACCGTGCCACGGCCATCTCCCGTGACACCCGAGAGCGGGGTGTCGAGCCACAGCAGTGCGCCGCTGGAGGCCGAAAGCGCCGAGTAGTTGCCCTGCGGCACCGGGACGCCGATGACGCGCAACGGCAGCCCCTCACGGTCGACGCGGACCTTGACGGCGGTCCCGGCACCATCCCCCGTACCGTCTTTCGCCCCGTTCGTCGCGCCGTTCTTCCCTTCGGGTAGGGCGTCCGCTTCATCCTCGTCCAGCAGATCCACTACCGGGCCGAAGGGCGATGGAGTGGCTGCAGCGAGTGCAACGAGGTACGGCTTGATGGGGCTGGGGAAAGACAAGTCGAAGGCATGGCCGTCGTAGACGGGATCAAAGCTGCGGTTCGAGAGGAACGCGAGGAATTTGCCATCGGGAGTGAAGGCCGGCGATTCGTCGCAGAAGCGGCCGTCGGTGACCTCCACGATGTCTTCCGGGTTGGCGGTGTTGACCATGCGCAACTTGCTCCGCGAGCCGAAGGACGTCACAGGCTCGGACCATGCGAGCCATTGTGAGTCCGGCGACCAAGCGAGGCCATCAATGCTGCCGTCCCCCACGCTGACAAGCGGCGACAAGGTGCCACTGGCAGTGTCGGCCAGGTAAACGTCCCCGAAGGCGGTACCCACGGCAAGCCACCGGCCATCGGGACTGGCTTCGAGGGCGCTGGGACGTGCCGCCCTGGGGAAATCGATCCTCAGGAAGTCAAGCCGTGACTCCCCGGCTCCGCCACCGGCCGGGTTGACCGGGGCAGCCTCAGCGTCCGCGGACGCCGTAGCGGGCTCCGCGTGCGGTTCCGGCAGTCGAACCGCGGACGTCGCGGCCTGTCCCGTAATGGCCGACGCCGAGACGGGGCGGGGCAGTTGTCCGGCCCCGTCCTCTTCAGCTTCGCGTGGCGCGGGTGCGGCGTCCTGGACTGGAGCCTCAACGGCCGGCCCTGAAAAACGCGGGGCAATCCTCTTGATGTACATGGAATCGACGCCGTCGTGGTCCGCCACAAAGGCGATACGACCGTCGATGAGGGGCCGGGGAAGCCTTGCCCGCACGCCCGGAGTCGCTTCGACCACCCGGGACGGTCCGTCTTTATGGCGCAGCCAGTGGATGGTTCCGTGGGATTCCACCGCGCTGGCCGTACCGGCAGCGTTGGGGAAGACGTCGCCCAAATGCGCGGCGACTTTGAGGGGTGCCGGCCGGCGCGACTGGGATGCCGAGCCCAGGCTGATGTCCAGCCGCACCGCCTCGGCATCGGCCTCGAGCGTCGGCAGGATCCACAACCCGCCCGCCGATTCGAAGATGACCCGATTGCCGTCACTCGCAGCGTGCCGGACATAGAAGTCCTCGTGATCGGTGTGCCGGCGCAGATCCGAACCGTCCGGCTGCACCGAATAGAGATTTCCGTAGCCCTCGTGGTCCGAGAGGAAGGCGATCCGTCCGCCTACCCACAGCGGGTCCGCGAGGTTCCCGTCGAGCTCGGGAAGCAAGCGGGCGAACTCGCCGTTCCCGTCGGCGTCGATCCACAGTTTCCCCGCGGTACCGCCCCGGTACCTCTTCCACCAGGCGGGCTCGCGGGAGAGCACGCTGGCAAGGACAACGGGACGTTCATCCCCCACTTCCGGGCCGAACGCCACCGATTCGACCGGGCCAAAAGGAAGCCCGACAGCGGGGCCGCCGTCGAGCGGCAAGGCGTAGGCATGCGTGTGCCGCCCCTCAGCCTGTTCGAAAGCCGTGGTGACCACAATGTCGCCTGAGGAGGTGAATCCCTTGACGCGGGTGCTGCTGTGACCGAAGTAGCTCAACTGCCGGTACCCGCCGCCGTCGACATTGGCCGTCACCACCTCGGGAGCGGCCCCGACGATCGTCGTCCAGACGAGCCGTTTGCCGTCCGGGGTGAAGCGGGGATTGCGTGCAGGGAGCTGCTGGGCCGAAATCCGCCACGCGCGGCCTCCGGCCGCGGGCGCAATCCAAACGTCGTCTTCGGCCACGAAAGTGATCAAATCACCGTGCAAATGCGGGAAACGGAAGTAGCTGGAGGAGGTCATTGTTCGATCATAGTCAACGGAGAAGCGAGCCCTCTGAGGCCTGCCGTAATGCCGAAGTGATGCTTGCCATGATGAGATGAGGCATGCGAATCGTGATATCGGGTGCTTCAGGATTCATCGGAACCGCGCTCTCCGCGCATCTCCTGGCCAGTGGGCACGAGGTCGTCCGGCTGGTTCGCCGCCCGCCTGCAGGAGCCGGCTCGGCATATTGGGATCCGGCCGCCGGTCAACTGGATGAGGCGGTACTCGACGGCGCAGACGCGGTGGTCAACCTCTCCGGGGCAGGCATCGGGGAGCGCCGATGGACCAAAGCACGCGTGCGGGACATCATCGACTCGCGCTTGCGGACAACCAAAACGCTCACGGCGGCCATGGGACGGCTGGGAACTCCGCCCCGAACGTTCCTGAGCCAGTCGGCCTCGGGTTACTACGGTTCGTCCCGCGCCGGCCTGCTCCGGGAGGACGCAGGGCCGGGCAAAGGCATGCTGGCCACCCTGTGCGTCGATTGGGAGGCCGCCGCCCACACGGCACCCGCCGGCGTACGAGTGGTGACGCCACGTACAGGTGTGGTCCTCAGCCCTGCTGGCGGAGCGTTGGGGCCGCTCCTTCCGTTGTTGAAGATGGGCGTGGGCGGACCTTTGGGAAACGGCCGGCAGTATTGGCCGTGGATTTCCCTCGTGGATGAAGTTTCGGCCTTCGAATACCTGCTCAACTCGTCGCTCGAAGGTCCCGTCAACGTGTGCGCCCCGGAAAGCGCCGACGTCAACGCCATCGTTGCGCAACTGGCGGCGGCCCTGCACCGGCCGGCGTTCCTACGCGTACCTGCCCCCGCGCTGCGCCTGGCCCTCGGCAGCCATCTGGCAGAGGAACTTGTCCTCGCCAACCAGCGCATGGAACCGGCAAAGCTGATGGACTCAGGCTTCGCCTGGCAGCACCCCGCGCTGACGGACGCCGCCCGATGGGTGGCGAGTGGCGGCAAATGATCGCTTAAGACTGCTTGGCCAAGATCTCCGTGATCCCCCACGCGTCCTCGCCACGCTGGAGAACCACCCTGAGTTCCTGTGGTTTACCCCGGGGACGCGCTCCGACTACCTTCCCTGAGGCCTCCCGTTCTTCGTAGGCGGAGGTTTGCACCGTGACAGCAACTGTTGCCCGGTCCGGGCTGGGAGGGCCTTCCACGCTCACGCTGGTCAAAGTGGTGGAAAAGCCCGCGAGAACCAAGCCGGCGCCGATCAATTCATCCCTGAGCTTTCCATCCGAGGCGGCGGCCGCCGAGCCCTGCACATTGACGTGGTCCAGGAGCTCGAACTTGCCGGAACTCAACGCTGTGTCCCGGATCGCGGACAGTCCCCTGATGGCTTCCTCGGGGTTTGTGGATCGGATCAAGCCCCTTGCTGCCGCAGGAACTTCTGCCGGCGCAGGAACTTCTGCTGCCGCGGGAACTTCGTCGAGGACGGTTCCTCGCCCGGTATTGCCCTGCAAGCCTGGCTCGTTCGCCCTTCGCCCTTCCTGGCCGGCCCACCACACTGTGGTTACCGATCCGGCACCTGCAACTAACCCGACGGCGAGCACAATGGACGCCACCCGCCGTCGCACGGAAACCGGCGCAACCGCCCGCCGGCGCGTTCGTCCTGCCACCGGCGAGCGGAAGCGGCTGAAGAGCGCCGCGATGCGGGCGCGCTTTGAGCGAGGACCGGAAGCCCGACGCCGGGTCATCAGTTCCGGAACAACCGTCGCGTGCACCGATACCGAAAGGTCCACGGCTTCAGGCGCTGCGCTCCGGTAGACCGCGACACCCAATTCGGCCGCGGAGGGCCGCTGCTGCCCATCGGGATGAAGCCCGGCCTCGATGGCAACGGCCAAGGCTGTGGGGACCGCGGACACGAGCAATGTCAGAGGCGGCCTGCGTGCCGCAGTGTCCGGAGCGGAACCGGTGAGGCAATACCAGCCAAGGGCAGCGAGGGCGTAGGTATCGCGCTGCGGCTGGAGTTCCGCGGTCCCCCGGACAATCGGATCGGGATCCACGAATCCGGGAGTTCCGGACTCAGGGACCCCGGAAGCGTCCCCCACCACGCGGGAAATGCCCATGTCCGAGAGGAGCGGCTTTCCTTGGGCAGTGAAGAGCACATTGCCGGGCGAAACATCGGAATGTGTCATACCTTGGCGATGCAGATAGGCCAATGCCTGCGCGAGGGGCGTCAGGATGGTCACCGTCTCACCCACGCCAAGACGCCCCCTGCTGGACACCAACTGCCCGAGGGATCCCCCGGGGGCATAATCCATGACCACGCCCAAGCCGCCGTCGAAGGTCCCTGCCAACTCAACAACGCCGTGGACCTTGACGAGGTGCTCATGGTCCAGCCTGGACAGAAGCCGCACCTCACGCAGCACGGATGACTTGGCCTCGCCTGGATCCACCGTCGACGGGCTCCGGCCGAGGCATTTCACGGCGAAACTGTTCCCCGACCGCTGCTCTGTTGCGAGCCACACCGTGGCGCTCCCGCCGCGGCCCAGCTCACGGACCGGAACAAATCCTGGGATCACGGGTTCCGAAGGTTCGATGTCCAGGGAGGGCATGTCCCCCTCATGGTCCTGACCACTCTCGCCGGGCGAAAAAGTCTCCATGCCTCAACAAATACCGGAAATCGCGGATTGCCGCAGAAGTTATCCACAGGCCAGAGGGCAGGAGCCCAGCAAGCAAGCCGAGTACGACTGAGAGCTTGGCCACAAAATCATGGCCTGCGTCCAGCGGGGTCTAAGCTTGTCCCCATGACTCTTGAGTTTTCACAGCTGGGTCTTGCCCCGGATTTCGTTGACTACATGCAGGGCTGGGATATCCAGCGCGAACTCCACAACAAGGTTGTTGCCGGCGATATACCCAGCACCGTCTTGCTCCTTGAACATGCCGCGGTCTACACGGCAGGCAAGCTCACGGAGGACCACGAGCGCCCGTTTGACGGCACGCCGGTTGTTCCCGTGGACCGCGGCGGGAAATTGACCTGGCACGGACCCGGGCAGCTCATTGCCTACCCCATCCTCAAGCTGAAGAACCGCGCCGGGATCCGTGACTACGTCGAGCGCCTCGAAGCCGTCATGATCGCTATCATGGAGGACTACGGGATCAAGGCCACGCGCGTCAAAGGCCGGGCCGGAGTCTGGGTCCTCGCCGATGAAAAGGGTCCGGACCGCAAGATCGCCGCGATCGGCATCCGCGTCCTGGACGGCGTCACCATGCACGGCGTGGCCATCAACTGCAGCAACGACCTCGCTCCCTACGCACAGATCATCGCGTGCGGCATCACCGACGCCACCGTCACCACCATGTCCATTGAGACCGGCAGGACCATCAACCCGGCCGACATTGCCGAGCGCTTCGTGGAAGAGTTCCGCAAGCACGAAGAAGCACTCGTATCCAGCCCCGAAGGAGCACTCCAGTGACCCTGGCACCTGAAGGCCGTAAGCTGCTGCGCGTTGAACAGCGCAACAAAGCCGTCCCGGTCGAACGCAAGCCCGAGTGGATCAAGGCCAAGGTCCAGATGGGCCCGGAATTCGTGGGCCTGAAGAACCTCGTGAAAAAAGAAGGCCTGCACACCGTCTGCGAGGAAGCCGGCTGCCCGAACATCTTCGAGTGCTGGGAAGACAAGGAGGCGACCTTCCTGATCGGCGGCTCCGAATGCACCCGCCGCTGCGACTTCTGCCAGATCGACACCGGCAAACCCTCCCCGGTGGACATGTTCGAACCCACCAAGGTCGCCCGCTCCGTCCAGGCCATGGCCCTGCGCTACGCCACCGTCACCGGCGTCGCCCGCGACGACCTGGCAGACGAAGGCGTCTGGCTCTACGCCGAAACCGTCCGCAAGATCCACGAACTGAACCCCGGCACCGGCGTCGAACTGCTCATCCCCGACTTCTCCGGCAAACCCGAACACATCCAGGCGATCTGCGACTCGAACCCGGAGGTCTTCGCGCACAACGTCGAAACCGTGCCCCGGATCTTCAAGCGCATCCGCCCCGCGTTCCGCTACGACCGCTCCCTGGACGTCATCAGCCAGGGCCGGGCCGCCGGCATGGTCACCAAATCCAACCTGATCCTGGGCATGGGCGAAACCCGGGAAGAGATCTCCGAAGCCCTTACCGACCTGCGCGCCGCCGGCTGTGACCTGATCACCATCACCCAGTACCTGCGCCCGTCCGAACGGCACCTGCCCGTGGACCGCTGGGTCAAACCCCAGGAATTCGTCGAACTCGCCACCGAAGCCGAGGAAACCGGCTTCCTCGGCGTCATGTCCGGCCCCCTGGTCCGCTCCTCCTACCGCGCCGGACGCCTCTGGGCCACCGCGATGCGCAAGAAAGGCCGCGAAATCCCCGACCACCTGGCCCACATCGCCGAAGGCATCCAGGACTCCGGCACCACCCGCCAGGAAGCCCGCACCCTCCTCGCAAACCACGCATAGCACGTCGGCTAAAGCACGGTCAAAGGACCGGACCCCGCACAAATCCGGCGTCCGGTCCTTTGGCATAAATCACGTAGAATTAAGGCACTATGGCGAAATCCCCTGATTCCAGCAACTCGACAACATCGGCTGCCGACGCTCCCAAGCGCGGCTTGTTTTCCCGCAAGCCCAAGGAAGCCAAGGCCAAGAAGCCGAGCCAGCTGAAGCAGATCGGCGAGGTCTTCAAGATGACCCGCCGTAATGACCCCATCGTCGTGTGGCTCATGCTGCTGGCGTTCCTTGGCGTCATTGCTGTCAGCCTCGTCGTCGGGCTCCTCCTGAACAACTGGGTCACAGGCCTGATCATCGGCATCCCCTTGGGCCTGTTGGCAGCTGTCTTCATCCTCTCGCGCCGCGCGGAACGTGCGGCCTTCGCGCAGATCGAGAACCAGCCCGGAGCTTCCGGTGCGGCTTTGGGGACCCTGCGCCGCGGCTGGATCACTGAGGACCAGCCGGTCGCCGTCAACCCGCGTACCCAGGATGCCGTCTTCCGCGCCATTGGCCGTCCCGGCGTCGTGCTGGTCAGCGAAGGACCGTCGCACCGCGTCAAGCCGCTGGTTGACGCCGAGCGCAAGAAGCTCGCCCGCATCTTGCCGAACGTCACCATTCACGTGATTGAAAGCGGTCGTGGCGAAGGCCAAGTGCCCATCAGCCAGATCGCAAAGACCATGAACAAATACAAGAACGAGCTCACCAAGGTTGAGGTCGGCGCTGTCAGCAAGCGGATCTCTTCGCTCGGCAACCGCCTGCCGATCCCCAAGGGTATCGACCCCTACAAGGCACGCCCTGACCGCAAGGCAGCACGCGGACGCTAACCAAAACAAAAGCCGCCCGTTCCTGGAATCTCCAGGAACGGGCGGCTTTTTTGTCCGCGAAATAATTACATACGAATGAGGATTGTGTTCATGGCCCTGTCGTGGAGGCCACGCTGGTCAGGATCGAAAACAACCGCGGGAATCACCAGGCACAGGAGGATCGTCCTGACGAAGGCAGCCAAGGGTCCTGCCTGCGTTCCTCCGAGCCGTACCACGTGGATGCCCGCAACCCGGTGTCCGATGCTGTAGCCCAGCGTGCCGATGAGAAGGATCTGCTCCACCGCAAAAACGGCAAGTGTCGCCCACTGGTTGCCGCCGAAGGCAAAGTTGCTGATCACCAGGGCAATGACCCAGTCGATGCAGATTGCCAGGATGCGACGGCCGGCCCGTGCCATGGAGCCGGGGCCGGACTCGGGCAGGCCGAGCCGCGCTCCCGGGTACTTGGAGATTCCGGACGTGTCCGGCCCTGTGAGCCATGAACCAATATCTTTACGATCAACCACGCTTCAAGCTTACGGCTTCACCATCGGATGGTTTGCGGCGGTGGTCGCGGGTGGTGGATCGTTCACAGTTTCCGCAAGGAAACAGACACACAGACGTAAGACATAGACTGGCACTGCAGTAGACCAGTAGCGTTTACACGGCAGGCAGTTCTGTAACCTGCTCGAAACAATACTGACACTCCGGGGAAATCCCATTTCCCTATGGTTGGAGAAGTTGCTAGCCGCCGCATCAGGGATACTTTTTTGTTTCCCTGCTTTCGGTTTGCGCTGGACCAGACGGCCCGAGGGGCCTGTTACCTGTTATGCGTTAGGAGCATAGATGTTCAAGACTGCGGACGAAGTCCTCAAGTTCATCAAAGACGAAGATGTTAAATTCGTCGATATCCGCTTCACCGATCTTCCGGGCGTCCAGCAGCACTTCAATGTGCCGGCAAAGAGCGTTGACGCTGACTTCTTTGTCAACGGCCAGCTCTTTGACGGATCTTCCATTCGCGGTTTCCAGGGCATCGCCGAGTCCGACATGCAGCTCATTCCGGACGTAACCACGGCCTTCATCGATGCCTTCCGCATCGAGAAGACCCTCGCACTGAACTTCTCCATCGTGAACCCCCGCACGGGAGACCCGTACCACCGCGACCCGCGCGGCGTTGCCGAAAAGGCCGAAGCTTACCTGGCCTCCACTGGCATTGCGGACACGGCATTCTTTGCCCCCGAAGCTGAGTTCTACGTCTTCGACAACGTCCAGTTCGAATCCTCCCCGCAGGGTTCCTTCTACAAGGTCGACTCGATTGAAGCCCCTTGGAACACGAGCCGCGAAGAAGAAGGCGGAAACCTCGGTTACAAGACCCCCTTCAAGGGCGGTTACTTTCCGGTATCCCCGGTTGACCATCAGGCTGACCTCCGCGACGCCATGTGCCTCGCCCTGGACGAAGCAGGCCTCGAAGTCGAGCGCTCGCACCACGAAGTCGGCGCCGCAGGCCAGGCTGAGATCAACTACAAGTTCACCACGCTGGTGCACGCTGCCGACGACCTGCAGAAGTTCAAGTACGTCATCAAAAACACCGCGTGGGAGTACGGCAAGTCCGTAACCTTCATGCCGAAGCCGATTTTCGGTGACAACGGCTCGGGTATGCACTGCCACCAGTCGCTCTGGAGCAACGGCGACCCGCTGTTCTACGACGAGAAGGGCTACGCCGGCCTGTCCGACACTGCACGCTGGTACATCGGCGGCCTGCTGAAGCACTCCTCTGCTGTGCTCGCCTTCACCAACCCGACGGTCAACTCCTACCGTCGACTGGTCAAGGGCTTCGAAGCTCCGGTCAACATGGTCTACTCGCAGGGTAACCGCTCCGCCGGCATCCGCATCCCGATCACGGGCTCCAACCCTAAGGCCAAGCGCATCGAGTTCCGCGCTCCGGACGCCGCCTCCAACCCGTACCTGGCGTTCTCCGCCCAGCTCATGGCCGGTATCGACGGCATCCGCAACCGCATCGAGCCCCCGGCTCCGATCGACAAGGACCTGTACGAGCTGCCTGCCGAGGAAGCCAAGGACATCCCCAAGGCTCCGGGTTCCCTCGAGGAAGCACTCGAGGCCCTGCGCGAGGACAACGAGTTCCTGCAGGCTGGCGGCGTCTTCACCCAGGACCTGATCGACACCTGGATCGAGTACAAGTACGAGTACGAGATCCGTCCGCTGTCGCTGCGCCCGAACCCGTACGAGTTCGAGCTCTACTACGGCGTCTAGTAACCCCGCAAGAGGCAAATGAAGGGCCACAGTTCATTTTGTGAACTGTGGCCCTTTTCCTTTTAGCGTCCACAGACGCTAAAAGCGTCGACAGGCGCAAGCCCACAAAAAAGAACGGCTGTGTCCGTCAAGACACAGCCGTTCTCTTGTAAAGGCCCCGGATCGCCGGGGCGGGACCCCCAATTTTTCCTACACCCGCCGGCGCCCGCTAATCAACCTGAAGAGGAAGACGATAATCGCCAAGACGATCAGTATCGGGGCGATCCAGAGAAGGAATCCCAGGGCCTTGACAGTTCCGCCAATGATAAAGAAAAGGATCGCGATGACCGCGACGATTCCGAGGATGACATTCATGATGTACCTTCCGTTTCAGTCGTAAACATTCTGAAGATTGCCTTTATCGCTGTGCAAACCTCAGCAACCTTACTGTAAGTATGCTTATTATTCCAATCCGCGCTCACGGAAAGCCTGTCGCCGACGTGGACGCCGTGGTACGTTCAGCGTGATCAGGATGCTCAAGAGAGTCCTCATCCCTTCCGGCTCCTGACGCAACTTCTGAAAGCGGAGGCATACGATGACAACCTTGATGATCTTCCATGAGGTCGACGACGTTGAGCACTGGCTCAGCTCACCAAAACGGGAAGAAATCTTCGGACCCATGGGCATTACGGTTCGAACGTTCGCAGACCCGGCGAAAACCAACCGTGTCGGACTGATAGTCGAAGTCCCGGACATGGAAACGTTCCAGCGAATGATGGAGTCCGAAACTGCGGCCGAAGCGATGAAATTCGACGGCGTGCGCCCGGAAACAATCTTGACGCTCGTCGAGTCCTAGATACGCCCTAGTAGCCGAAACCCCGGTACATGGTCCATTGCGGACCGGCGGAACCACCCAAGTACCTGCCCGTCTGGAGAAAACCCGCGTTTACGTAAGCGGCCTTGGCGGCGGGATTGCGTTCGTTGACGGAGAGCACGACGCCGTCCTGCCCGCCACCCAGCCTCGCTGTCAGCTTCTGCGCTTCCCGGGCCGCAGCTACAGCCGACAAGGAGCCCAGGCCCCGCCCTTGGCGCGTCTGGTCGATCAGGAATCCACGCAGGAGCCAGGCGGAATCGTCGTCGGGCCATCCCGCCAAGGTCGCGGCGCCGGCCTGCAAGGTAAAGACTCCGACAGCGGCGCCGGCCGCTTCGATCACGTACGGCAGGCGGCTTTCGTCTTCGAGGCCCATAAGCATCATCTTGAACGGGTCCCCGACGAAGTCTTGCTGCCCTGCGGCCAATTCCATCGCCGCGACGTCGCCGAGCTTGATGGCGCGGGCATCGTCGTCGAGATCCTTCAAAGGAATGAGCCACACGGTTTCCAGCATCCTTCAAGCTTAGCCGTCTCCGCACTCCGCGAAGCGGCCTGGCTGGAGCTCACTGGCCGTAGAAGTCCTTCTCAAACACGGCCCGGGTCCGTCGGCTCAGACGCAGATAATCTTCCTCGAACACCGCGGCTTGCCCAGGAGCGTAGCCACACCACCTGGCAACGGCCTCGAGATCCCTGCGGGAGGCAGGGAGGAGATCGGAGGCACGCCCGGTGCAGATCACATTCGCCGAGCGGATACGGCTCGCGAGCCGCCAGGCTTCGCGTAGCAACACGATGTCACTCTTGTCGATCAAGCCCAACGACTCAATCGCGTCGAGGGCCTGCGGGGTGGAAGTCGTCCGGAGTTGCGGATGCTTCCCTGCGTGTTGGAGCTGCAGCAGCTGGACAAGCCATTCGACGTCGCTGAGTCCGCCCCTGCCGAGCTTTACATGCCTGGCCGGATCGGCGTTTCTCGGGAGCCGTTCCGACTCAACCCGTGCCTTGACGCGTCGGATCTCGCGCACATCTGTCTCTGCGAGCGATTCCGGGTAGCGGATCGGGTTGATGAGCCGGAGGAACTCCGCGGCCAAATCGTCGTTGCCGGCCATTGGCTGGGCCCGCAACAGCGCCTGGGCTTCCCAGATGAGGGACCACCGCCGGTAATACTCCGCGTATGACTCGAGGGAACGGACCATGGCCCCGCTCTTCCCCTCGGGGCGAAGATCGGCGTCGACTCTGAGGACCCGCTCCGCCAGGATGGCCGGTTTGAGGGGTTGGGTCAGCAAAGTGGAAATGTGCCCCACGATGGCAAGGGCTTGTTGCTGGGCTTCGGATTCACTCGCGTCGGGAAGAGCGCGATGGACGTACATGACGTCGGCGTCCGAGCCGTAGCCGATCTCGCGTCCGCCTTGCCTGCCCATGGCAACCACCAACACCTGCGTCTTGAGGAGCCCATCGGAAACCACGACGGCCTCGGCGACGTGCAAGGCGCCCAGAACCGCAGCCCGGTCGGCATCGGCCAATGCCGCGCCCACTGCGTCTTGTTCCAGGAGGCCGGAACTGTCCGCGATGGCGATCCGGAGGATTTCCCGGCGCCTGATGAGCCGGATGAGCCGCATCGCGTTCGCAGGATCGGCGTGGCGCGACATCTTGGACTGGATTTCCTGCCACTGCGCTTCGAAGCTCAGCGGCATGAGTTCTTTGTCGGCACCAAGCCACGCAACGGATTCCGGGGAAACCTCCAGAAGATCGGCGATCAACCGCGAGTTGGAGAGCACGTGGCAAAGCCGCTCGGCCGCCGCTTGGGAGTCCCGGAGCATCCCGAGATACCAATGGGTGGTTCCGAGGGCTTCGCTGACGCGACGGAAGGCGAGCAGTCCGGCGTCGGGGTCGACACCTTCGGCGAGCCAGCCGAGAAGGATGGGGAGCAGTTGCCGCTGCAAGGCGGCGCGGCGGCTGACACCCGCCGTGAGGGCCTCGATATGGCGCATGGCCCCTTGCGGGTCGCGGTAGCCGAGCGCTGCAAGGCGGCCTTGGGCGGCCTCCGGAGTGAGCCGGGCGTCTTCGGTGCTCAGCTTCGCGGCAGTGTTGAGCAGCGGCCGGTAGAAGATCCGATCGTGCAGTTCTCGAACGGACCGTTTGGTCTTCTGCCAGGTTTCGATCAGGGCGTCCGGATGCGGCCTCCCCGTGGAAAAAGGTCCCAGGACTGCCTTCGCGAGGAAACGCAAGGACTCCTGGCTCGTGGGCATGAGGTGGGTACGGCGCATCTGGAACAACTGGATGCGGTGCTCAAGAACCCGCAGATAGCGGTAGGCGGCGTCGAAGGCAGCGGCGTCCACCCGGCCGATGTAGCCGCCCGCGGACAGCGCGGATATCGCCGACGTCGTATCCCGGCAACGGAGCGTTTCATCGGACTTTCCGTGGACGAGTTGCAGGAGCTGCACCGTGAACTCGACATCGCGCAAGCCGCCGGGACCGAGTTTGATCTGGCGCTGTTCTTCCGCCGGAGCGATGTTGTTCGTCACCCTCCGGCGCATCGCCTGCACCGATTCCACGAATCCTTCCCGGCCGGCCGAAGCCCACACGAGCGGTTGGACGGCCTGCTCGTAACGCGAGCCCAGATCCCTGTCCCCTGCGATCGTCCGGGCCTTGAGGAGCGCCTGGAACTCCCAGCTTTCAGCCCACTTCGCGTAGTAGCTCAAGTGCGAGGGCAACGTCCTGACGAGGGGTCCCGATTTCCCCTCGGGCCGAAGATTCGCGTCGACCTCCCACAGCCCGGGTTCGGATCCCGTGGACGAAATGGCACGGGAGATCCCGGCGGCCAGGGCCGTGCCGATGGTTGCGGCCTCGGCGTCCTCCAGGTTCGGCGCCTCGATCACGTAGATGACGTCGACGTCGGAAATGTAGTTGAGCTCGCGGGCACCGCATTTGCCCATGCCGATGACGGCCAGCCCGACGCCGGCAATATCGGCGGGATCGAAAGTCGCCGCGGCTTCTGCCCTGGCAACCGCGAGGGCCGCTTCTATCGCCGCACCGGCGAGGTCGGCCAGTTCGGCGCCGACGGCGGGCATGAAGTCTTGGGGACTCGCGGCGCAGAGGTCCTTGATGGCCAGTTCGGTGAGCCCGCGCCGGTAAGCAGTCCGCAGAGCGGTGTAGGCGCGGGCTCCCGTCATCGCGGCAACGGGCCGGGGAGAATTGGGGTCTGCTTTGACCGATCGGAGCAGCTTCCTCCGCAGCTCACCGGCGTCGGCGGACAAGGGTTCCGGGCTGACGCGGACATCGAAGACGTCCAGATGTTCCGGATGCCTGATCAGGAACTCCCCCAAGGCCTCGGATGCCCCCAGCAATCGGTAAAGCGGCTCGCTGCGATCCGGGTGCTCCCCCGCGAGCTGCCTGAGTGAGGGATGCTTCTCAATCAAACGGACGAGCGACTGGAGCGCGGTGTCCGGGTTGGCGCTCAGGTGCAGGCCGGCAAAGATCGTGTCCTGGTCGATGCCCTCGAGTTCACGCGCGGCAAGGAACCGTTCACCCTTTTCAAGATCGCTGAAACCGGCTGAGATGAGCCGGCGGGCCAGGCTCACACTCACAGCCTAGAGAATGCCGAGATTGCGCTTGAGCTCGTAGGGTGTGACCTGGAGCCGGTAATCCTGCCATTCCGCACGCTTGTTGCGCAGGAAGTGGTCAAAGACCTGTTCGCCGAGGATGTCCGCTACGAGTTCCGAATCTTCCATGGCGCGGATGGCATCGTGGAGGCTGGCCGGCAGCGGAGTGTGACCCATCGCCTTGCGCTCGGCCGTGGTCAGCGACCAAACGTCGTCTTCCGCCGCGGCCGGAAGGTCGTAGCCTTCCTCGATGCCCTTGAGCCCGGCACCCAGCAACACGGCGTAGGCGAGGTACGGGTTCGTGGCGGAGTCAATCCCGCGGTATTCGATCCGCGCGGACTGGCCCTTGCCCGGCTTGTAGAGCGGCACCCGAACCAGGGCGGAACGGTTGTTGTGGCCCCAACTCAGGTAGCTCGGCGCCTCGCCGCCGCCCCAGAGACGCTTGTACGAATTGACGAACTGGTTGGTGACGGCGGTGAATTCCGGCGCGTGGTGCAGGATGCCTGCAATGAACTGGCGTGCGGTCTTGGACAACTGGAATTCCGCGCCGGCCTCGTAGAAGGCATTGGTGTCACCCTCGAACAGCGAGAAATGCGTGTGCATGCCCGAACCCGGGTGGTCGGTGAACGGCTTGGGCATGAACGTGGCGTAGGTACCCTGCTGCAGGGCCACTTCCTTGATGACCGTGCGGAAGGTCATGATGTTGTCCGCCGTCTGGAGGGCATCCGCGTAGCGGAGATCGATCTCGTTCTGGCCGGGTCCGCCTTCGTGGTGGCTGAACTCCACGGAGATACCCACGGATTCAAGCATGGTGACGGCCGTGCGGCGGAAGTCCTGTGCCACGCCGCCGGGCACGTGGTCGAAGTAGCCGCCCTCGTCAACGGGAACAGGAACGCCGTTGGCGTCGAGGTCCTGGGACTTGAGGAGGTAGAACTCGATCTCAGGATGCGTGTAGCACGTGAAGCCCATGTCCGCGGCCTTGGCGAGGGTGCGCTTGAGCACGTTCCGGGGGTCGGCAGCCGACGGCTCGCCGTCGGGGGTCAGGATGTCGCAGAACATCCGGGAGGTCTGCTCGGTTTCCCCACGCCACGGAAGGATCTGGAACGTGGAGGGGTCCGGCTGGGCCAGCATGTCGGATTCGAACACCCTCGCGAGGCCCTCGATCGCCGAGCCGTCGAAACCCAGGCCCTCCTCGAAGGCGCCTTCCACTTCCGCCGGCGCAAGTGCCACCGACTTCAGGGAACCGACGACGTCGGTAAACCACAAGCGTACGAAGCGCACATCACGCTCTTCGATAGTCCGCAGAACGAACTCTTGCTGGCGGTCCATGGGGCCTCATTTCCGGGTCAACGTCCATGCCGCGGGTTCGAAGTTCGAAGCCGACGACAACTCAGCATTCACTCTACTAAGCATTGGCCCGGAATGGCTGCACCCCCGGTTCGCGTAACACAGCGTTTACAAATGTGAGGCTCCTCATGCGCCGGTGGCTAGCACGGCCGGTACCGCATACGCTCTATTCATGGCCCCAAGCAACAGTTCCGATTCCAGCATGCCCGCCGAAGTTCCTGCGCCCTACGGAACCGGACCTGCCGCTGCAGGTTCCGGAGCTTCAGCGGATGCTTCAACGCCGAAGCCCGCCACCAGGATCCGCACCCATCACCTGCAACAGGCCAAGGCCAAGGGTGAGCGCTTTGCAATGTTGACCGCCTACGAGCAATACACGGCTGAAATTTTCGACCAGGCCGGCATCGAGGTCCTGCTGATAGGCGATTCGGCTTCCAACAACGTCTTCGGGAACGAAACCAGCCTCCCCGTGACCGTCGACGAACTCCTTCCCTTGTGCCGCGCGGTGGCCCGATCCGCCAAGCGTGCCTTGGTAGTGGCAGATCTTCCCTTTGGGAGCTACGAAGTGTCGCCGGAGCAGGCAGTGGCAACGGGCGTTCGCTTCCTGAAGGAAGGCCTGGCACACGCCGTCAAGATCGAAGGCGGCGCGTTCTATGCCGGAACTGTGCGGGCCATGGTCCAGGCAGGCATTCCCGTCATGGCGCACATCGGCTTCACGCCCCAGAGCGAACACTCACTGGGCGGCTATCGCGTCCAGGGCCGGGGCGATGACGCCGCGCGCCTGGTCGAAGACGCCGTTGCCCTCGCAAATGCCGGGGCGTTCTGTGTGCTCATGGAGATGGTTCCCGCTGAAACCGCAGCCGCCGTCGACGCAGCCATTGAGGTGCCGACTATCGGTATCGGCGCAGGCAACGCAACCACGGGACAGGTTCTGGTGTGGCAGGACATGGCCGGACTGCGCGGCGGCAAGATGGCAAAGTTCGTGAAGCAGTATGCGGATCTGCGCACCACCCTGAGCGAGGCAGCGAGGGCGTACGCCGACGACGTCAGGTCCGGCCAGTTCCCAGGCCCGGAACACTCCTTCTAGGAGGACACAGCTTCAGTCCTCGTCGTCCTTGTCCCAGGCTTCGTTGCGGGCCTTGACCTTTTCGAGGGCATGCTCGGCTTCCTCGCGGGTCTTGTAAGGACCGATCAGCTGGGACCAGTCGGACAACGCGTCCTCTTCGATTTGGTGTGTCTGAACGTTGTACCAGAACTCCGCCACGGTTTCTCCTTTGCGAATGCCGCCGTAAGCTCGGCGGGGCCGGTTGCCCTTCGTGCGGGCCGATATTTAGCTACTTAGTTACTTGCGTCTCGTGCGTCCCTTATATGATCAATCTATGCCTTCTCCCGCTCTGACCGCACCCATCGGCACGCTCACCCGTGGAACCGTCAGCCCGCAGCTGCCTGTACCGGGGTCCATCCCGCGCCCGGAGTACGTTGGCAAGCCGGGACCCGCGAAGTTCACCGGTTCAGAGGTCAAATCGGCGGAAACCATCGAGAAGATCCGCATCGCCAGCAAAATTGCTGCCCGGGCGATCGTCGAAGTCGGCAAGCACATCGAGCCTGGCGTCACGACGGACCAGTTGGACCGGATCGGCCACGAGTTCATTCTGGACCACCACGCCTACCCGTCGACGCTTGGCTACCGCGGCTTCCCCAAGTCCCTGTGCTCCTCGCTCAACGAGGTCATCTGCCACGGCATTCCGGACAGCACTGTCGTGCAGGATGGCGACATCCTGAACATCGACATCACGGCCTACATCAACGGCGTCCACGGTGACACCAACTACACCTTCTTGGTGGGAGACGTCGACGAAGAGTCCCGGCTCCTGGTTGAACGTACCCGGGAGTCGCTTAACCGGGCCATCAAGGCCGTAGCGCCGGGCCGCGAAATCAACGTGATCGGCCGGGCCATCCAGTCCTACGCGAAACGCTTCGGCTACGGCGTGGTCCGCGACTTCACAGGCCACGGCGTCGGCGAGGCCTTCCACACGGGCCTGATCATCCCCCACTACGACGCCGCGCCGGCCTACAACACCGTGATCGAAGCAGGCATGGTCTTCACGATTGAACCCATGCTCACCCTCGGAACGGTCGAGTGGGACATGTGGCCCGATGAATGGACCGTAGTCACCCGCGACCACAAACGGACCGCGCAATTCGAACACACCCTGTTGGTCACCGAGACCGGCGCCGAAATCCTGACTCTTCCTTAAGCTCGCCGGAAGGTCACCTGCAGCCGTTCGTGCTGCGACATGCCCACCCCTCCTGCCATGAACGGAAACGCATTGACCAAGAAGGATGAGAAGATCCACAAGAACGGCCCGCTGATCGGCATCGACGTCGGTGGCACCGGCATCAAGGGCGGCATCGTCGATCTCAAGAAGGGCAAGCTGCTCGGGGACCGCCTCCGCATCCCGACGCCGCAGCCCGCCACTCCCGAAGCCGTCGCCGAAGTGATCGCACAGATCGTCGAAGAATTGTCGGCCCGCGAGGATGCTCCGGCCAAGGGTTCGCCCGTGGGAGTCACCTTCCCCGGAATCATCCAGCACGGCGTGGTCCGCTCTGCCGCCAACGTGGACAAGTCCTGGCTCGACACCGACATTGATTCGCTGCTCACCAAGCGCCTGGACCGTCCCGTCGAGGTCATCAACGATGCCGACGCAGCCGGTCTCGCCGAAGCCCGCTACGGCGCAGGCGAAGGGGTCGACGGCACGGTCCTGGTCATCACACTCGGCACGGGCATCGGCTCGGCCTTCATCTTCAACGGGCACCTCGTGCCCAACGCCGAGCTAGGCCACCTCGAAGTGGACGGCCACGACGCCGAAACGAAGGCATCCGCCGTCGCGCGTGAACGCGACGGCTTGAGCTGGGAAGAATACAGCGTGCTGCTGCAGCGCTATCTCTCCCACGTCGAGTTCCTGTTCTCCCCCGAACTCTTCATCATCGGTGGCGGCATTTCGAAGCGTTCGGACGAGTACTTCCCCCATTTGAATCTGCGGACCCGCATCGTCACCGCGGAACTGAAGAACGACGCCGGAATCGTGGGGGCCGCGCTGGACGTCGCCCTCCACCACAACCTGGCCAAGTAGCAGTGGTGCCGGTGGTGGCTGCGGCTTCCCCTCCGCTGCCACCACCGGAGCTAGATGGGGCTTTTCTCGGAGCTCTTGCCCTTGGCGATCTTCGCCGCATTCTCGGCCGCTGCGCTTTCAGCCTCGTGGCGAAGCAGCGAAATGGCCGACTCGAAGTCCTCAAGCGATTCGAAGGCCTGGTAAACACTGGCAAAGCGAAGGTAGGCGACCTCGTCCAGTTTCTGGAGTGGTCCAAGGATGGCCAGGCCGACCTCGTGGGCGTCGATTTCCGCCGCACCTGAAGAGCGGATATTTTCCTCGACTTCCTGGGCCAGCATCGCAAGGTCGTCCTCGGTCACGGGTCGCCCTTGGCAGGCCTTGCGAACGCCGTTGATGATCTTGATCCGGCTGAAGGGTTCGCCCACGCCTGAACGTTTGATGACGGAAAGGCTGGTGGTCTCCACTGTGGTGAAACGGCGTCCGCACTCGGGGCACTGGCGCCGACGGCGGATGGCCGAGCCGTCGTCGGCCATTCGACTGTCCACAACGCGTGAGTCGGGGTTTCGGCAGAACGGACAATACACGCTGGGCCTCCCCTGTTCGGTTCCGGCCCCCTGTCCTCGCGGCGGCATCGGCCGGGAACGCAAAAGGTGCCGGAAGTTTGACTTCCGGCACCAGTTTACGGCTACATAAGGCCTAATGACAAGACTGTAATTACTATATGTAGTGGTTGTGACCCATACATGTAGTGGTTTAGGCCCCCGCGAAACGAATCTTGACGGCGTCGCCGTGGCCGGGAAGGTCTTCGGCATCGGCGAGGCTAACGATATGTCTGCTGACCTGCTCCAAGGCAGCCTTGTCATAGTTGATCACCTGGACGGCGCGCAGGAATGTTGTCACGTTCAGTCCGGAAGAGAAGGCTGCGGTACCGCTCGTGGGCAAAACGTGGTTGGAGCCTGCACAGTAGTCGCCGAGGCTGACCGGGCTGTAGTCCCCCACGAAAATCGCGCCCGCGTTGCGGATCCTTCCGGCGACCGCGGCTGCGTCCGCCGTCATGATTTCCAAGTGCTCTGCCGCATACGCATCGCAGACGGCGATGCCCTGCTCGATATCGTCTACCAGCACCACGCCTGACTGCGGGCCGGACAATGCCGTGGTGACCCGTTCGCCGTGCTTCGTGGTTCCTGCCTGCACCGCGAGTTCCCGCTGAACAGCAGAGGCGAGTTCCTCGGAGTCGGTGATCAGGACAGACGCCGCCTTGGGGTCGTGCTCGGCCTGGCTAATGAGGTCCGCAGCCACGAGCGCCGGACGGGCGGAAGCATCAGCCAGGATGGCGATCTCGGTAGTGCCGGCCTCGGAGTCGATCCCCACTACGCCTTTCACAAGCCGCTTGGCGGTGGCTACGAAGATGTTTCCAGGGCCGGTCACAACGTCCACGGGCTCGATGGGCTGATCATTGCCGGCCCCGGGGATGCCGTAGGCCAAGGAAACAATCGCCTGGGCACCTCCGATGGCATACACCTCGTCAATGCCGAGCAAAGCGGCTGCGGCCAGGATGGTGGGGTGGGGCAAGCCTCCGAAGTCCTTCTGGGGCGGGGAAGCCAAAGCGATCGAGGCGACACCGGCAGCCAGCGCCGGAACAACGTTCATGATCACCGACGACGGGTAGACGGCCAGGCCGCCGGGAACGTACAGTCCCACACGGCCCACCGGTACCCAGTTCTGGCTGACGACGGCGCCGTCCCCCAGTTCCACATCGACGTTCGCGGGCCGTTGGCCATCCGCAAAGCGCCGGGCACGGCTGATGGATTCCTCCAGGGCCGCGCGGACTGCCGGGTCCAGGTTTTCAAGGGCTTCAGCAAGGGCGGCGGCCGGCACGCGGGGGTGGGACTGTTCCACGCCGTCGAACGCCAACGCGAACTCCCCAAGCGCCTCGAAGCCGCGGGAGCGGACCTCCGCAATGATGTCCAGGACTTTTTGCTCGGCGTCCGCCATGGTCTGATGCTTCGCCCGGGGCACCACGGCACGCAGCTCCGCCAGGGTCAGGGATCGTCCGCGCAAGTCAATGCGGCGGAAATCCAGGGACTGGGCGGCGGTTTCGGCAGGATTCTCCGGAGAAATGGTCACCAGATCATTTTACGGGGCGAGCGGCGGTGCCTCCGGCTGCTTTCCCATCAAGCTGAAAAGAGTCAGGAGGAATGTCACAAGGGCCGTCGCCCCCGGCCACAGCAGGAGTGCCGTCGCCGCCCGCAATGTGAAGCCCTCACTTCCGTTTGAGGCGGGACCCCACCACTGCGCGGCCAGCAACCCCACCTGCCAAGCCACCAAAGCCCCTGCCGTACCACCTAGGACTGCCAGGAACGTCCGGATGCCATGTCCCGGCTTACGGACCTTGCTATCCAGCAGGACCGCCGTGAAGCAGCCGGAAAGCAGCAGAAGCCCGGCCAGGACCAAGTCCCTCGGAAGGCGCCCAGCCGAGGCTGTGGGATCGGCGAGGGCAGGATTTCCGGAGATCACGTTGAGGCCGCCCGGAGCCAACAACCACCATGCGAGGCCCAGCCCGATACCCGAGGCGGCGGGCACGGCGAGCCAAAGCCACCATTTGCGGTCCCGCGTGTCCGTGTCCGTGTCCGTGTCCGGGTCCGTGTCTCCCGTGGGACCGGAGTCGAGAAGGTTCGATGTTGGCTTGGTCATGACACAAACATTAACAAACGTTTCTGGACGCTCAACAAGCAGGCGTCCCGGCGGGCAGCGGAATACGCTGAATCCACCAGCGTTATTACCAATAGCTCGCGCAGGAGATCGGCAAAGTGGCTTCGGACAATTCGGCTTTTGAAGCAACATTCAAGCAAATGTTCCGCCGGCATGCCGCCGGTGTGGCCATCATCACTGCCGACCTCAACGGCAAGCCCTTCGGCTTCACCGCGACGTCCGTGGCTTCACTGTCGGCCGAGCCACCACGCTTTACGTTCAACATGTCCCGCAGTTCCAGTTCCTGGCCGGCGGTGGCGAATTCGACGTATATCGGCCTGCACATGCTCGGCCTTGAGAACCAGGCTCTCGCAGACCGCTTCGCCCGCACCCAGGAACGGTTTGAAGGCGATCACTGGGAACCGGGCCCCTTCGATGTCCCCATCCTCAAGAACGTCGCCGGCTGGTTGATCGGCAAGATCCAGATGCGCCTGTCCTTCGAAAACAACGCAATCGTGGTGGTGGAGGTTGTCGACGGACTGGTCGGCGAGGACGACACCCCGCTGCTGTACCACTCGGGCTCCTACGGCCAGCCGGTTCCGCTCGACTATGAAATCTAGTTAAAGCAGGAAATCTGAGCGCTACTGGCTGAAGCGATCAACTGTCCAGGCAGGTCGGGCCAAGAAGTACCTTGAGATCACCGAAAAGCGACGGAGTGGGATTCACGCGCATGTGCACGGGCAGGCCCATGACCTCGACCTTGGAGTCACCTTGCAAGTGGAGCCGGACCTCGGAGTTTCCCCGGTGGGTGGTCAAAACATCGCGAAGATCAGTGACGACGGCCTCGGTTGCCTTGTAGGTGGGCATCGTGATGACGAGGGGACCGTTGGTGCTTTCGCTCAGGTCCGGAACCGAGAGCTCCATGCAGTTCAAGGTGACCGCACCGTCGTCGCGCCGCTGCAGGCGGCCCTTGACCACCACGATCAGGTCCTCCGCGAGGACCGAAGCGACAGGCCCGTAAACCTGGCCGAAGAACATGACCTCGATGGAAGCGCCCAGATCTTCGATCTCCGCCCGAGCGTAGGCGTTGCCGCTTGCCTTGGCGATCCTGCGGCTGAGCGAGGTGATCATGCCCGCAATGGTGACGATGGCGCCGTCGTGCGGTCCGTCTTCTCCCAGGATCGAGGTGATCGACTGCTCAGCATGCTGGCTCAACACGCCCTCAAGCCCTTGCAGGGGGTGGTCCGAGACATACAGTCCAAGCATGTCCCGCTCGAAGGCGAGCTTGTCCTTCTTCTCCCATTCCGGCAGGTCAGGGATCTCCGTGCTCAGGGAGGCCTGCGGCTCCTGGTCCTCGAATCCGGCGAAGAGATCGAACTGGCCGATCGCCTCATTGCGTTTGAGCGTGATGACGGAGTCGATCGCTTCTTCGTGGACCATGGCCAACGCACGGCGGTGATGGCCGAGGGAGTCGAACGCGCCCGCCTTGATGAGGGACTCGATGGTGCGCTTGTTGCAGACGACCGCCGGAACCTTCATGAGGAAGTCCTTGAAGGAGGTGTAGGCGCCCTCGCCCGCCCGGGCTGCCACCATGGCTTCCACCACGTTGACGCCAACGTTGCGGATGGCCCCCATTCCGAAGCGGATATCGGTTCCGACAGGGGTGAAGTTGAGGCTTGACTCGTTGACGTCCGGCGGCAGGACAATAATGCCCATGCGCCGGCATTCATTGAGGTAGATGGCCGACTTGTCTTTGTCGTCTCCCACGGAAGTGAGCAGTGCGGCCATGTATTCGGGAGCGTAGTGGGCCTTCAGGTACGCAGTCCAGTAGGAGATGACCCCGTACGCGGCGGAGTGCGCCTTGTTGAAGGCGTAGTCGGAGAACGGGAGCAGGATGTCCCACAAGGTCTTGACGGCATCCATGGAGTAGCCGTTGTCCTGCATGCCTTGGGAGAAGCCGGCGAACTGCTTGTCCAGTTCTGATTTCTTCTTCTTGCCCATGGCGCGGCGCAGGATATCGGCTTGACCGAGCGAGTAGCCGGCCAGCTTCTGGGCCACGGCCATGACCTGCTCCTGGTACACGATCAGGCCGTACGTTCCGCCGAGGATTTCGGCGAGCGGTTCCTCGAGCTCCGGATGGATCGGGATGACCTCTTGGATTTTGTTCTTGCGCAGGGCGTAATCCGTGTGGGCGTTGGCGCCCATGGGACCCGGCCGGTACAGCGCCAACACGGCGGAGATGTCTTCGAAGTTGTCGGGCTTCATGAGCTTGAGCAGCGACCTCATGGGCCCGCCATCGAGCTGGAAGACGCCCAAAGTGTCGCCGCGCGCCAGCAACTCGTACGACGCCGGGTCGTCCAACGCCAAGTGCTCGAGATCCAGGTCGACGCCTCGGTTCATCTTGATGTTTTCCAGGGCGTCGGAAATGATCGTCAGGTTCCTCAAGCCGAGGAAGTCCATCTTGATCAGGCCAAGGCCTTCGGACGTCGGGTAATCGAACTGCGTGATGACCTGGCCGTCCTGGATGCGGCGCATGACAGGAATGACGTCGATGATGGGGTCCGAAGACATGATGACACCCGCGGCATGCACGCCCCACTGCCGCTTCAGCCCCTCAATGCCCAGCGCGGTCTCGAAAACCTTGGCGGCCTCCGGGTCCGTACTGATCAGCTGGCGGAAGTCTCCGGCCTCGCCGTAGCGCTTGGCCTCCGGGTTCTGGATGTCCGCCAGCGGGATGTCCTTGGCCATCACGGCCGGCGGCAGGGCCTTGGTGAGCTGTTCACCCATGCTGAACGGGTAGCCGAGCACGCGGGAGGAGTCCTTGAGCGCCTGCTTGGTCTTGATGGTGCCGTAGGTGACAATCATCGCCACGCGCTCGTCGCCGTACTTCCGCGTGACGTAGTCGATGACTTCGGAGCGGCGACGATCATCGAAGTCGACGTCGAAGTCGGGCATGGACACGCGGTCCGGGTTAAGGAAGCGCTCGAAAATCAGGCCGTGTTCCAGCGGGTCGAGGTCGGTGATGCGCATGGCATACGCCACCATGGAGCCCGCACCCGAACCACGGCCCGGGCCCACCCGGATTCCGTTGTTCTTGGCCCAGTTGATGAAGTCGGCCACCACCAGGAAGTAGCCCGGGAAGCCCATGGACGTGATGACCTCAAGCTCATAGTCGGCTTGCTTGCGTACCTTGTCCGGGACGCCGTTCGGGTAACGGTAATCGAGTCCCGTGGCTACTTCCTTGACGAGCCAGGACGTCTCGTCCTCGCCGGGAGGGCAAGGGAACCGCGGCATGTAGTTCGCACCGGTGTTGAAGGACACTTCGCAGCGCTCTGCGATCAGCAAGGTGTTGTCGCAGGCTTCCGGATGGTCGCGGAACAGCTCGCGCATCTCCTGCGGCGACTTCAGGTAGTAGCCGCTGCCGGAGAACGCGAATCGGGAGCCGCCGTTGTCATACGTGGGCTCGAGCAGCGTCGAGCCCGACTGGATCGCCAACAGGGCCTCGTGGGCCTTCGCGTCATGCTCATGGGTGTAGTGAAGGTCATTGGTGGCCACGAGCGGAAGCTTCAGCTCCTTGGCCAACCGCAGCAGATCGCCAGTGACCCGCCGCTCGATGTCCAGGCCATGGTCCATGAGTTCGCAGAAGTAGTTTTCCGCGCCGAAGATGTCGCGGAACTCGGAAGCCGCAGCCAGGGCTTCCCGGTACTGCCCCAGCCGAAGACGGGTCTGGACTTCTCCGGATGGGCAGCCCGTGGTGGCGATCAGGCCTTCGGAATAGGTGTTCAGCAACTCCCGGTCCAAGCGGGGCCATTTGCCGAACACCGAGTCGAGGGAAGCAATCGAGGATGCCCGGAACAGATTGCGCATGCCCACATTGTTGTAGCTCAACAACGTCATGTGGGTGTAGGAACCGCCACCGGAAACGTCATCCTTGCGCTGGCCCTCGTCGCCCCAGCGGACGCGTTCCTTGTCGCCGCGCGCCGTGCCCGGCGTGACATAGGCTTCGACGCCGATGATCGGCTTGATGCCTTTGTCCGTGGCCTTCTTCCAGAAATCGAAGGCACCGAACAGGTATCCGTGGTCCGTGGTGGCCAGCGCAGGCATGCCGAGCCGCTCGGTCTCATCGAACAGCTCAGTAAGACGCGCCGCACCATCCAGCATGGAGTATTCGGTGTGGGTGTGCAGATGGACGAACGAGTCATTGCTGGAAGTCACCACGACAGTCTACCGGCAGGGGCCGCTGTTGGAGTGGCGCACCTGAAGCGTTAATCCGGCTACGCGTTGCCGCTCTCAAGGAGCTCCAGCGCGTACTGCAGGTCCGCCGGATACTGGCTGGTGACTTCCACCCATTCGCCGGTCCGGGGGTGGTTGAAGCCAAGCCGCCGCGCGTGCAGCCACTGCCGGGTGAGTCCCAGGTTGGCAGCCAAACGCGGGTCCGCCCCATAGGTCAGATCGCCCGCGCAGGGGTGCCTGAGGGCCGAGAAATGAACCCGGATCTGGTGTGTCCTGCCTGTCTCGAGGTGAATTTCCACGAGGGTCGCCTTGCCATAGGCCTCGAGGACTTCGTAGTGCGTCACCGAGGGACGGCCATCCTCGATCACCGCGAAACGCCAATCATGCCCCGGGTGGCGCCCGATGGGCGCGTCTATGGTGCCCTCCAGTGGATCCGGCAAGCCCTGGACCACCGCGTGGTACACCTTGTCCACCGTGCGTTCCTTGAAGGCCCGCTTGAGCACCGTGTAAGCCTGTTCGCTCTTGGCCACGACCATGACGCCCGACGTTCCGACGTCGAGGCGGTGGACGATGCCGGCACGTTCAGGCGCGCCGGACGTTGAGATCCGGTATCCCGCACCGGCGAGGCCACCCACCACGGTAGGGCCGACCCAACCCGGTGACGGGTGTGCCGCCACGCCGACAGGCTTGTCGATGACGACAAAGTCGTCATCGTCCAACAGGATTTTCAGGCCTTCCACGACTTCCTCCACGACTTCCAAGGGATCCCGGCGTTCGGGAACGGTGACTTCCAGCACGGAGCCGGCAACGAGTTTCGCCGATTTGCCCACCGTGTTTGCAGCGACCGTGACATTGCCCTCGGCGATCAGCAAGGCGGCCGCGGAGCGGGAGATGTCCATCAGTTTCGCCAAGCCCGCGTCAGCCCTGGCCCCGCCCAGCTCTTCGGGCACCACGAATTGCTCAGACATCGCCCGGATCCTCATCATCCGGCGCGCCGGCCTTGGCCGGTGCGGAACCGGCGGAGTGATGGCGGGAGCCGTCGAGGCTGATCCCCCGCAAGGTCAGCAGGCAGATGACCACGACACTGGAAACCACCGCGGAGTCGGCGATGTTGAAAATAGCGAAGTTGGGCAACTGGATGAAATCCACCACGTGGCCCATGGCAAAGGAAGGCTCGCGGAAAAGGCGGTCCGTGAGGTTTCCGAGTGCGCCGCCCAGCAGCAGGCCGAGTGCCAGCGACCACCAGACTGACCCCAGTCGACGCACTTGGAACAGGATCACCACTGAAACGGCCGCCATGACGATCGTGAAGACCCATGTGACGTTTTCACCGATGGAGAACGCGGCGCCCGAGTTTCGGATGTAGTACCAGTGCAGGAGCGGAGGAAGGACGGCGATCCGCTCGCCTTCGACCATGGTGCTGGTGACCCAGAGTTTGGTTAGTTGGTCGAAGGCGTACGCGAACACGGCAAAGCCTGCAAAGACCCAAAGCAGTGCGGGACGCCACGTGTGGGCTTTGATGCGGACCGGCTCCGTGGTGCCGTCAGTTTGTTCTTCGCTCATAGTACTTTCATTCGGTAAGCGTGGCTTCTGGCGCCTTAACAGGCGAAAGCCGGTGGCCGAGGAATCCCCAGCCACCGGCTTTCAGAATACTTGCTAGACCTCTGCGGCGGCTTCGCCGACCTCAGGAGCGGCAACTGAGCCGCGGGCATCCAGGTCACGCAGCTGGCCTTCGATGTAGGCCTTCAGGCGGGAGCGGTAGTCGCGCTCGAAGCCGCGGAGCTGCTCCACCTTGCGTTCGAGAACGCTGCGCTGCTGCTCGAGGGCACCGAGGATCTTGCGGGACTTGTCCTGCGCGTCGTTGACGAGGCTGGAGGCTTCGATCTGTGCCTCGGCAATGATCTTTTCCTTCTGCTGCTCACCGTCGGCGACGTGCTTGTCGTGCATCTGCTGAGCCATGGCCAGCAGGCCGGCGGCGGACTCGGCGGAAGGAGAGCCAGCCGAAGGTGCGGCCGGGGCCGGAGCGGCGGCAACGGCCGGCTCCTTCTTCTTCTCGGCTTCGGCAGCCTTCGCTTCGGCTTCCGCCTTGGCCTGTGCGTCCTTGTCGGCCTTCACCGGAGCGGGCACCTTCTCGACCACGGGTGCCGATGCCGCGCTGGCAGGGACCGGGTTTCCGCCTTCGCCAAGCTTCTTGCGGAGCTCGTCGTTCTCTTGGTTCAAGCGCCTCAGCTCGACGACGATTTCGTCGAGAAAGTCGTCGACCTCGTCCTGGTCGTAGCCTTCGCGGAACTTGGTCGGCTGAAAGCGCTTGTTGACAACGTCTTCTGGCGTCAAAGCCATCTGGTCACCTCGTTGGTCTAGTTAGTCAGTAGGCCTTCCGGCCGTTCAAAACTACGGTACCTAAATATCATCTGATTCCCCCAATTCAACACCATCGTGTTGGGTCGGAGGATTGCAGTCCACCGGCCGAAGAAAACAGATCGACGGCAAATGGCCTGCGGAAAAGCTACGCCAGCGTGTAGACGAATCCCATCGCGATGCTGACGACAATAAACACGATCAGAAATGCCAGGTCAAGGGACACCCCACCAAGCTGCAGCGGTGGAATCAGCCGGCGGATCCGTTTCAAGGGCGGATCAGTCACAGAATAGACCACGTGCGCGGCCACCAGGGCAGCGCCACGGGGGCGCCACTGGCGCGCAAACATCTGCACCAGATCGAAGACGAGCCTGATGACGAGGGTGACCAGGAACAGCAGCAATGCAATGTACAAAAGGCCGAAAACTATGCCCACGGGTTAGCTCAGATCTCCTAGTTCGCCACTTTTCTCGGTCAGTCCCTCTATTGCAACACAGATGCCAGGCAGATCGCTCTGCCTGGCATTCTGTGATGACTATGCTAGCTCTGGTTGAAGAACGTTGCTTGGGCTTCGCTGACCTTCTTGTCGTCGCCAAGAACTTCGACGTACGACGGCGACAACAGGAAAACCTTGCTGGTGACGCGCTCAATGCTGCCATGGAGTCCGAAGACCAACCCGGCGGAAAAATCGACGAGGCGCTTGGCATCTCCCTCACCCATGTCGGTGACGTTCATGATCACGGGGATGCCGTCCCGGAAACTTTCGCCGATGATCTTGGCGTCATTGTAGGAGCGGGGATGGACGGTGGTGATCTGCCTCAGGCCGGAGGCGTCTTCGCGGCTGGATGCCGCACGCTTGATAGGTGTCACGGGTGCGCGGTATTCCTCTTCGGCGACAGGGGGGACTTCACGAACTACTTCACGTACAGGTGCAGGGGCGCGGCGCTCTTCACGATTGTGGTCGACAGACCGGTCCTCGTCCGTGTGCTGCACGTGCTGCTCAGACTCGTAGTGTTCATCGCCATCGGCGAGCCCAAGATAAACCATTGTCTTGCGCAGTGCGCCAGCCATGCTGGACTCCTATCGTGTCTGCAGTAGGCGGGCCGCCCATGACTTGACATCGCTGAAATCCCGGCCCGTCGCTTCCAATACTTTGACGCTACCCCACCCGCGGACGCGAACCGAGAATATCCGAGCCAATTCGCAGGTGTGTCGCACCAAATTGAACCGCAGCTTCGAGGTCCTGGCTCATCCCGGCGGATATCCCCACGGCGTCCGGATGCGGTCCCCGCAGATCCCGTGAAATGGCGGCGAGTTTCTCGAATGCTTCCTCCGGGGGTGCGCCGAGCGGCGCGACGGCCATCACTCCGGCCAGGCGCAGCCCGGCGGCGGTAGCGATGGATTCGGCGAGGCGCTCGACGTCGGACGGAGCGGCACCGCCGCGGTGGGCGCCGGCGTCGTCCTCAAGACTGACCTGGATGTAGCAGTCAAGGTCCGGCCTGCCGGACTCGGACTGTTGCCGCGCAACAGCCTTGGCAAGGGCCTCGGCGAGTTGCGGACGGTCGATCGATTGCACGGAAAACGCGTACTTCGCTACGGACTTGGCCTTGTTGCTTTGCAGTTGGCCGATGAAGTGCCAACGCACCGGGAGTCCGGTGAGCTCGGCAGACTTCGCGGCCGCTTCCTGGTCGCGGTTTTCACCGACGTCCGTCACGCCAAGTGCCACCAGCCGGGCGACATCCGCTGCCGGATGGAACTTGCTGACGACTATCAGTTGCGGTTCTTCGCTTCGCCCGGCCGCCACGGTTGCCGCCGAAATCCGCCGGCGGACCGCGGCGAGCCGTTCGCGCAGCTCGGCTGTCCGTGAATCGCCCGCGGCGCTTTCGGCTGTTGGGAAATACTCACTCATGCGTCCACACCAAACCTGCAAAGCGGCCTGTTTGCTGATTGCGCCTGTACGAGTAGAGCCGGGCGGTCTCCAGCGTGCACTCCCCCGAGTACTCGACCGTGACGTCGAGTGCTTTCAGCTGGGCGCGCACACCGGCGGGCAGATCCAGTGCGGGCGTACCCCATGAGGTTGTGGACCAGGTTTCCGGGACCGCGGCAGCTACGTCCGTCCGCAACTGTTCGGGAACTTCGTAGCATTCTCCGCAGATGGAAGGGCCTACCCAGGCGCTGATGCTCGCCGCACCGCGGTTTCGCATATCCGCCACGGTGGCTGAAACGATGTCCGCAGCAACCCCGGGCCGGCCGGCGTGGACCACGGCAAGGACCGGATCGATTTCTTCCGGCACTTCGCCCAACAGCACGACGGGGACACAGTCGGCCACCATGACCGCGAGAGGCTGGCCCCTCGACACCATGGCGTCGGCCGTCGGCCCGTCGCCATGCGCGGTGATGAATTCGACGGCTTTTCCGTGGACCTGGTTCATGTATTGGAAATGCCGTTCGCCGAGCCCCGCTGCTGCTTCCAGCCGGACCCGGCGCGCCATCACGTCGTCAGGATTGTCCGCCACGTGCAGAGCCAGGTTGCCCGCATCGTCATCGGAGAAGGCTACCGAAATTCCGGGCCGCACTTCTTTTTGCCACCAAAACACTACTGGCTGACTCTCCTGGGTGGGTCTGGACGGAACGGTTACTTCAAGAAGTCCGGAACATCGAGGTCGTCAGTGCGGCTTCCCGAAAGGTCCGGTTCGACGACGGCGGGAAGGTCGACGTCGAAGCCGGAGTCAGCCGGCAAGGCCGACGGGCGCTGCTGGCCCCAGTTGCTCAAGCCGGAAGCGCCGACGCCAGCGGAAACGTGCTGCGGCGCCGAATAGGCCGGGGCAGCCGAAGGCGCGGCGGGACGGTCCGGAGCCGCAGGGGCCTGGTGCTGACCTGGCTGCTGGGAAACCGACTGGTTCATCGACGGTGACGTGGCCTTGACGTCGTCAAAACCAGCGGCGATGACCGTGACGCGTGCCTCGTCACCCAAGGCGTCGTCAATGACGGCACCGAAGATGATGTTGGCCTCGGGGTGGGCCACTTCCTGCACGAGCCTTGCAGCTTCGTTGATTTCGAACAGACCCAGGTCCGAACCGCCCTGGATGGAGAGCAGGACGCCGTGGGCGCCATCGATCGACGCTTCCAGCAGCGGCGACGCGATGGCGAGCTCTGCGGCCTTGACGGCGCGGTCCTCGCCGCGCGCCGAACCGATACCCATGAGCGCGGAGCCTGCGCCCTGCATGACCGACTTGACGTCGGCGAAGTCGAGGTTGATCAAGCCGGGGGTGGTAATGAGGTCAGTGATGCCCTGGACACCGGACAGGAGTACTTGGTCAGCGGAACGGAAAGCGTCCAGGACGGAGACGTTACGGTCGCTGATCGACAGGAGGCGGTCGTTGGGAATGACGATGAGGGTATCGACTTCATCGCGCAGGGCGTCGATTCCGGCCTCGGCCGAACCGGCGCGCCGGCGGCCTTCGAAGGTGAAGGGCCGCGTGACGACGCCGATGGTCAGGGCGCCGAGCGAGCGTGCGATCCGGGCCACGACGGGGGCGCCGCCGGTTCCGGTGCCGCCGCCTTCGCCTGCGGTGACGAAGACCATGTCGGCTCCGCGGATAACCTCTTCGATCTCATCGGCGTGGTCCTCGGCGGCCTGGCGTCCGACGTCGGGGTTGGCGCCGGCTCCCAGACCGCGTGTGAGCTCGCGTCCAACGTCAAGCTTGACGTCCGCGTCGCTCATGAGGAGAGCCTGGGCATCGGTGTTGATGGCGATGAACTCGACGCCGCGAAGGCCGACTTCGATCATTCGGTTAACTGCATTCACGCCACCGCCGCCGATGCCGACGACCTTGATGACGGCCAAGTAATTCTGCGGTGCTGCCACGTTTCGTGCCCCTTGCTTGTGTCCTATAGCGAAACAGATCGAGTCCAACTTGAATCCTTGGACCTTAACCCTCTAGTTGAAGGTTATAGTTATGTCAAGTAACTCTTAAGTGACGGTATGGGCTATGAATCCGACATTCAATGACCGCCTCCGCGTGTCGTGTGAAAGTCCGAAAAATAGCCCCATACGTCGGCGACGTTACTTCGTGGAATGGCCTATTTGGTAAACGGGTGCCTCGGTGCGCTGACATCGTAGACATTCACCGGAACTTTTGGATTGGCGGGAGCCTTAAGCAACGCCTCGAGGACGCGCGCCTTCAGCTCCTTCTCGTCCGCATTCCCCCACACAACGATCTTGCCGTCCGTGAGCTTGAGCTCGACGGCGTCCGGCGACGAGGCCGACGCGCTGGCCATCTTCGCCAGGACATCAGCCGGCAGCGTCGCAAGAACGGCCGTGATCGCCCTGAAGAGATTCTGGTTGGCTCCTAGCCCATCGATGAGGGGCAAGGCAACCGATGCGGGATCGGCGGTTGATCCAAGCTGGACGCCGTCGACGTCAACCAGTGAATAGTTGTCACCGCTCTTGACCAGCGCCACGGGCACCCGCTCCACGACGTGGACCAAAAGTTCCGACGGCGGGCGGGCTTCGGTACTGACGGAACGCACCTGGACGAGGGGCTTGAGCAGCCGGGCGATCTCTGCGTCGTTGATTTGTGGAAGGGGTTTTCCCTTCACCGGTTCGAGGGCCTTCTGGACGCTCCCCGCTTGGAGTAGCTTGGTGCCGTCGACCGTCACCGTGCGCACAGCGAACACCGGCGAGTAGATCGCCGCAACGATAATTCCGGCGACCAGGGCGACGACGATGGCCAACGCCGTGAGTACCGTCCTCCGCCGCTTGCGTCCCTTGGGCTCCGGAAAGGCCAGCACATTGCTGTCCTTGCCGCTGGCGGCCCCTGAAGGGCCCCCGACGGGATCGTCGAGGCTGCGTTCAGCACTGACCACTCCGGGCCGGGTGCCGGCCTGCGGCTTGAAAGTGGGCTTCCGGGTATCAGCCACCCAACAGCTCCACGATCCGGGGCCCGTAGGCGGTCACGTCGCCGGCTCCGACGGTCAGCACGATGTCGCCCTCGCCGGCCGCGGAGAGAACCGCGTCCAGCGCTTCCTGGCCGCCGGCCACGAGCCTGCCGCTTTTGAGGCGCCCCGTGATCAAGGTACTCGTGACCCCGGGGATGGGATCCTCGCGGGCAGGGTAGATATCCAGGACGAGGGCGGTGTCCGCCTCGCCAAGCGCCTCTGCAAACTGCTCCGCGAATTCGCGGGTGCGCGAAAACAGGTGCGGCTGGAAGAGCACATGCACCTTGTTGCCGCCTGCCACGGAGCGGGCAGCGGACAAGGCGGCCCGGACCTCCGTGGGGTGGTGGGCGTAGTCGTCGTAGACACGCACGCCCCTCCCCTGCCCCTTGAACTCGAATCGCCGCGATGCGCCGGTGAAATGGCCGAGGGCAGCCGCGGCAGCCTCGGGCGCCACGCCGAGCTCGACTGCGACGCCGAACGCGGCCGCCGCGTTCAAGGCGTTGTGCCGTCCGGGTACTTGGAGGTCAAGCTGGTATCCCTGTCCGTCGATGGACACCCGGACGTCGCCGGGTCCCCCATCGTGCAGGCGGATATCGGCGTCCTCCGCGGTCCCGTAGCCCAGCACCCGGGTATTGCCCGCGGCGCGGGTGCGTTCCGCGAGGGCCCGGGCGCCGTCGTCGTCCGCGCAGGCGAAAAGCACGCCGTTGGCGGGCAGCAGTGCCGCGAAACTGTCGAAGGAGGCGTAGACAGCCTCAGGCGTGCCGTAGTAGTCCAGGTGGTCAGCCTCGACGTTCGTGACGACGGCAATGAGCGGCCGGTAGTTGAGGAAGGAACCGTCGGATTCATCGGCTTCGGCAACGAAGATGTCCGAGGTGCCGTGCGCCGCGTTGACACCGAGAGCGGGTACGTTGGCGCCGATGGCGAATGACGGGTCGAGCCCCGCTTCCTTGAGCAACACGGCAACCATTGAGGTGGTGGTGGACTTGCCATGCGTGCCGGCCACGGTCACCACACGGTCTGTGCCCATGGTTGCGGCGAGGGCCTCTGAGCGGTGGAGCACCGGAAGGCCGGCCGCCCGGGCCGCTTCCAGCTCCGGATTGTCCGCCCTGATGGCCGAACCGGCGACGACGGTCTGCGCGTCACGAAGATTTTCCGCGGCGTAGCCAACTGCGATCCGTGCCCCGGCGGACTGGAGGTCCTGCATGACGGGCAGGTCCTTGGCGTCCGAACCGCTCACCGGAACGCCCCTGGCCACCATGATGCGTGCGACGGCAGACATGCCCACGCCGCCGATGCCGATGAAGTGGACCCGGCCGAGGGAATCGATGTCTGCGAGGGGCTGGGTCATTCGGTTACCGCTTCCAAGACGAGATCAGCCATCCGCTGATCAGCATTTCTGATGCCAAGTTCCTTTGCCTTGCTGGCCATATCCTCGAGGCGGGCTTGATCCGTGAGCAAAGGAATCAACTCGGCTTTGAGCCATTCCGCGGTCAATGCCCGGTCGTCGACCAAAAGCGCTGCCCCGGCCTTGACCAGGGCGGACGCGTTCATTGCCTGCTCGCCGTTCCCGATCGGCAGCGGGACGAAGACCGCAGGGAGCCCGACGGCGGCCACCTCGCTGACGGTTGCCGCGCCGGACCGGGCAAGGAGAACGTCTGCTGCCGCGTACACGTTTTCCATGCCGTCCACGTATTCCACCTGGTGGTAGCCGTCGGCAGCCAGGGGGACGCCGTCGTCGTTCGTCACTGCCTTGCCACGGCCGGTGATGTGCAGTGTCTGGATACCGGCTTCAGCCAGAGCGCCGACAGCACCGGCAATGGTGAGGTTGATGCTCTGGGCTCCGGAAGAACCGCCCGTCACGATGAGTGCGGGTTGTCCAGCGTCCAGGCCGAGCGACTGCCTGGCATCCGCGCGCCAAGCCGCCCGGTCCAAACCTGCGATGGCCTTGCGCATGGGCATCCCCACGTGGCGGGCGTGCCGTAGCCGGGTCTCGGGGAAGGCCACCCCCACATGCTTGGTGAACAAAGCTCCCACCCGGTTGGCAAGCCCGGCGCGCGTGTTGGCCTCGTGGATGACGATGGGGATCCTGCGACGCCACGCCGCGAGGTACATGGGAGTGCAGACATAGCCGCCGACGCCGAGGAGGACGTCGGCCTGCGCGTCGTCCAGAATGCGCCCGGCTTGTTTGACGGCCGCAGCGAGCCTGCCGGGCAGTTTGAGCAGATCAGCGGAAGGCTTCCGGGGAAAGGGAACCCGGTCGATGGTGGCCAGCTCGTAGCCGGCAGCCGGAACGAGACGCGTTTCCATGCCGTTGGGTGTGCCGACGGCAAGGATCCTGGCATCCGGCCGCAGCGACTTGATGGCATCGGCAATGGCGAGCAACGGGCTGATGTGTCCGGCGGTCCCGCCGCCGGCGAGGACCACGGAGAGGGGCTTGGGCTGGGAATTCATGGAGTGCTATGTACGCTTTCGTGCAGTTTTCGCAAGTCGCCAACGCGGCTTGGAACGGCCGGCAGGAGCCATTTGGGCGCGGGCCAAAGACAACACTACGCCCACGCCGCATAGCGACATCACCAACGCTGAACCGCCGTAGGAAATGAAAGGCAGCGGAACGCCGATCACCGGCAGCAGGCCGGCCACCATGGCCATGTTGATCGCGGCCTGTCCAAGCATCCATGCCATGATCGAGCCGCCGAGCACCCGGGCGAACAAGTCTTCCTGGTGGCTGACAACCCGGTAGATGGCAACGGCGAGCAGCGCAAAAAGCACCAGGACCACGATGGTCCCGACAAGCCCGAGTTCCTCACCGATGACAGCGAAGATGAAGTCATTGTGGGCTTCGGGAATCCACTGGTATTTCTGCCGGCTCTGGCCAAGTCCGACACCAAGCCAACCTCCCGAAGCAAGGGCGCTGAGCCCCTGTTCGCTCTGGAAGCCGATGTCGCTTGCCCCTGCGCAGCTCTGCCCCATCCACGAGGTGATCCGGCACATCCGGTTTCCGCTCGTGACCGCCAGAATCAGCGCGGCAGCGGCGGCAACACCACCGGCCGCAGCGAAGAGCTTCAGGTTGACGCCGCCGAAAAACAAGCCCGCAGCCATGATGAGCATGACTACCAGCGAGGTGCCGAGGTCATGCCCCAGGACAATGAGGGTAATGATGGCGCCGGAGACCGGAACGATCGGGATCAGCGCATGCGTCCACTTGTCGAGAAGTTTCGCCTTGACGGAAAGGACCGTGGCCATCCAGAGCACCAGGGCGAATTTGGCGTACTCCGATGGCTGGAACGTGAAGCCACCGATCTCGATCCAGTTCTGGTTGCCCAGCACACGCTTGCCGATGACCAGGACCAGCACCAGCAGGGCGCCGGCAAGAATGATCGAGGGCCACGCGAATCTCTTCAGCCAAACGACGTTGACCCGTGAAAGCACCAGCATCGCAACGATGCCGATGCCTGCGAACATGCCTTGCTTGGTGGCGATGGAGTACGGGGATTCGCCGGCCGCAATCGCTTCGACGCTGGACGCCGACAGGACCATGATGATCCCGATAGCGGTGAGCGCCAGCGAAGCGCCAAGAATCAAGTAGTAGGTTGACCCGCCGCTCGATTTGCCGCTTCCCTCGAGAGTTGACCAAAACCCGGAAATCCCCGAACGAATGCGGGACGGCAGCGAGGCTCGGGCAACGCCTGCCGCGCGTCCAGCGGGGTCTGACTTGCCGGTCCGGGTCCGCCCGGGCCCGCTGCGCGTGGGCGTGCTGACCATTGTTACTCCTCGGTGGTCTGTGCCTGGCCTTCCACAAGCTCGCGCACTGCCCGGATGAAAGCATCGCCACGGTGAGCGTAGGAAGAGAACTGGTCCATGGAGGCAGCCGCCGGGGCCATCAGCACGGTATCGCCGGGTTCGGCGATACTTGCTGCCGACTCGACAGCATGGGCCATCACGGTGTCGCCGAAGATCGGAGACGGTTCCGCGGCGGTACCAGCTGAATCGGCGGACTGCACCATTTCAGTGTCGCCCTTGGGCTGCCCGATAACGGGCACATCCGCTGCGTGTCGCTTGAGGGAGGCCTCCAGGTCAGCGGTATCGGAGCCGATCAGCACCACCGCCTTGAGCCTGTGCGCGTTGCTTTTGACCAAGTCGTCATAGTTGACGCCCTTGGACAAACCGCCGGCAATCCAGACGACCTTATCGAACGCCGACAGGGCCGCAGAAGCTGCGTGCGGATTGGTCGCCTTGGAGTCGTTGACCCAGAGCACGCCGTTCAGCTTGGCCACAGGCTGTATGCGGTGGTCTCCCGGGAGATAGTTCCTGAGTCCCTCACGCACTGCGGCCGGTTCGACTCCGTAGGCGCGCACCAGTGCGGCAGCAGCCAGCGCATTGGCAACCATGTGTCGCGGCGCAGCCGTGCCCAGATCCGCCAGGGACGCGAGTTCCTCAGCTGAGCTCTTGCGTTCTTCGATGAACGCACGGTCCACGAGCAGCCCCTCGACGACGCCGAGCATGCTGATAGCCGGAGTCAAGGTGGTGAAGCCGATAGCCCGGCAACCCTCGACCACGTCGGCGTTTTCCACCATGCGTTCGGTCTCGATCTGCTCGGCGTTGTAGATGCACGCCTTCTGGGTGTTCTCGAAGATTTTTGCTTTGTCCGCGAGATAGGACTCGTAGGAGCCGTGCCAGTCGACGTGGTCCTCGGCGACATTGAGGCAGACGCTGGCCACTGGGGAGAGCGATTCGATCCAGTGCAATTGGAAGCTGGAAAGCTCAACCGCGAAGGCGTCGTACTCCACAGGGTCACGGAGTGCGTCCAGGATGGGAGTGCCTACATTCCCCACGGCGATTGCTTTGAGCCCCGCTGCCTGCAGCATGGCTTCGGTCATGCCCACCGTGGTGGTTTTGCCGTTGGTACCCGTGATCGTCAGCCAGTCCGCCGTCTTGCGGCCCTTGCGTTCGCGTACCCGCCAGGCGAGTTCGACGTCGCCCCACACCGGTACGTGGGCCCGTTTGGCAGCTGCCAGGAGGGACTGGTCCGGCCGCCAGCCCGGCGACGTCACGACGAGTTCGGCTTTTTCGCCGTCCACGCGGGGCAGTGTTTTGACGGCGTCCTGGCCAAGGAGAACGTCGGCTGCGCCGACGATCTTCAAGGTGTCCGCTTGTGCGAGGGCTTTGGCACTGGTGGCAGCGTCAACAACCACCACCCGTGCGCCGAGCTCGATCAAGGTATCGGCGGCCGCGAAACCGGAGACGCCGATGCCCGTCACGACGACGCGCAGGCCCTTCCAGTCGGAATCCCAACTGACGAGGTTCTCGAGCCGGTCGTTGGCAGAAGGCTTGGTTTGAGGACTTGCGCTCACAGCAGCACCACCCATTCAGCATAGAAAATCCCAAGGCCTGCGGCCACGAACAGGCCACAGAGAATCCAGAATCGGACAACCACCGTGATCTCGGCCCAGCCCTTGAGTTCGAAATGATGCTGAAGGGGGGCCATCTTGAAGACCCGCTTACCCTTGGTGACCTTGAAGTAGCCCACCTGGATAATGACCGACAGCGTGATGAGGACGAAGAGCCCGCCGATGATGCCCAAAAGAAGTTCGGTGCGGGAGAGGATCGCAAAGCCGGCTACCGCGCCGCCGATGGCCAGGGAGCCGGTGTCTCCCATGAAGATCTTCGCCGGAGACGTGTTCCACCAGAGGAAGCCCACCAGCGCGGCGCTGCAAATAGCCGCCAGAAGCGCCAGATCGAGCGGGTCACGGACTGAATAGCAGCCGCTGCCCGCCTCGCGGGGTGAACCGCAAGCCTGGTTGTTCTGCCAGATTCCCATGAGGGTGTAAGCCCCGAAGACCATGATGGAGGCGCCGGCGGCAAGGCCGTCCAGGCCATCCGTGAGGTTGACGCCGTTCGTTGCCGCGGTGACGATCAGGTTCGACCAGATGACAAACAGGATGGCCCCGAGGACGGTGCCACCGAAGGCCAGGTTCAGCCAGGGAATGTCCCGTACAAGGGAAATATGGGTGGAGGCCGGCGTGATCCCCTGCGCGTCGGGGAAGTTCAGGACGAGCACTGCGAAGACAATGCCGACGAACGCTTGAAGGATCAGCTTGGCTTTGGCATTGAGTCCGAGGCTGCGTTGCTTGGAAATCTTGATGAAATCGTCGAGGAAGCCAACGAATCCCATGCCGACCATGAGGAACAACAAGAGCAGGCCCGAAGCTGACGGGCCCGGTGATCGCGGGTTCATCATCCACATGATCAGGTGGGTCAACCCATAGCTGATGAGCACGGCGGCCACCACGACTGTCCCGCCCATGGTGGGAGTACCACGCTTGGTGTGGTGGGAGGTGGGTCCGTCGTCGCGGATGAACTGGCCGTATCCCTTGGTGACGAGGAACCGGATGAAGAGTGGCGTTCCAACCAAAGCCACCAGGAGGGCGACGCCCGCGCCGATCAACAGTGCAATCACAGCAGCTCGTTCCCTTCATTGGCGGCAGTTGCAGCCGCGGTGTTCGCACTCGTTCCGGCCTGTGGGGGTAATGCTATCCGATCCCCCAAATGCCTTAGCCCGACCCCGTTCGAGGACTTGAAGAGCACCAAGTCGCCTGGTTTGAGCTCAGCCTGCAACAGTTCGTAGGCCTCGTCGGCCGTTTCGGCGAAACTGCACTCGTCGCCCCAGGAGCCTTCCTGGATCGCGGAAATGTACAGTGCACGGGCTTCGCGGCCAACCACGACGAGCCGGGAAATGTTCAAGCGAACCACTTGCGTCCCCACTGCGGTGTGTTCGCGGATGGAATCTTCGCCAAGTTCCAGCATCGCGCCCAGCACCGCCCAGGTGCGGCGTCCCTGGCCGAGGTCGGCAAGGGTGCGCAAGGCTGCACGCATGGATTCCGGATTCGCGTTGTATGCGTCGTTGATGATGGTGACGCCGTCTGCCCGCTCAGTGCGTTCCATGCGCCACCGGCTGGCCGGCGACTGCTCGCTCAACGAGTCGGCGATACCGGCGGCGGGGAGGCCTGCCGCGAACGCGGCGGCCGCGGCGGCCAGCAGGTTGGTGATGTGGTGCGCACCGATGAGCTTGCTGTGGACAGGATGGGGGACCCCGCCGTCTGGGAGGACGAGTTCGAATTCCGGGTGGCCGTCTTCGTCGATATCTGCGTTCCTGGCTTCGACTGCTGAGCCGGAAACGCCGGTAGCGGTGGTTCCGAGCACTTTAGCCCGGGTGCGGGAGACCATCGCCGCGACGCGCGCGTCGTCGAGGTTGATGATGGCGGTTCCGTCCTGCCCCAGCGCCTCGACGAGTTCGCCCTTGGCCTTGGCTATGTTCTCCACGCCACCGAACTCGCCGGCATGGGCGGTGCCGACGCAAAGAACCACGCCGATGTCCGGTTGGACCATCTCGGCGAGGTATTTGATGTGGCCGACGCCGGTGGCGCCCATTTCGATCACGAGGTAACGGGTACCCGCATCGGCTCCGAACACGGTGAGCGGCACGCCGACTTCACCGTTGTACGAACCCTGCGGCGCCACTGTGGCGCCGGCCCGGGAAAGAATGCCCGCGAGCAAGTCCTTGGTGGTGGTCTTGCCAGCCGAGCCTGTGATGCCGATGACGGTGAAGGGCTCCCCCTGTGCCGCACGTGCGGCGCGGATGCGGCGCACGGACTCTGCAGCCAGGGCACCCATGGCGATCACGGCGTCATCGACGACGACGGCGGGGTACGGCCGGCCGTCGTCGTCGGAAACGTCGCGCTCAGTCAGCGCCAGGACAGCCCCGCGCTCAAAAGCGGCGCCTACATAGGCATGGCCGTCAGCGTTTTCTCCTGGCTTGGCCACGTACAACGATCCAGCGGCCGCCTCACGGGAGTCGGTAACGACGGACGCCGGGACTATGCCCGGGTCCGCTGCCAATCGGCCATTGGTAATATCGGCGATCTCCGCCGCAGTAAGTGCAATCATCTCGGTCTAGGACTCTATCCGCTCGTCCGTGGAAACTTTGAATCCCCTGGCTGTCAAGGCCGCCCGCAGTTCCACCCGGTCGTCGAGGGCAAGGTTGACGCCCTTCACTTCCTGCCAGACCTCATGGCCGCGGCCGGCGATCAGGATGGTGTCCTTCTCAGTGGCCAGTTCCACGGCTTGGCGGATGGCGACGTCCCGGGGGTACGCTTCCACGATCTCGCAGTCCAGGTCCTCTGACTCGCGGGCGGCACGGGCGCCGGCGATGACTTCCGAACGGATCGCCGCAGCGTCTTCGTCATGGGGATCGTCGTCGCTGACAATCACGACGTCCGCGAGCCGGGCGGCGATGGCGCCCATGGTCGGCCGCTTGCCCTGGTCGCGCTGACCTGTGGCGCCGAAAACAACGATCACGCGGGATCCGGGTGATCGCGGGCGTACGGCCTTCAGGGCCCTCGCCAGCGCGTCCGGGTTGTGCGCGAAATCGACAACTGAGGCAGGGGCATCCGAGATCAGCTGCATCCGGCCGGGTACGGAAACGGTGAAGGGATCGTGGCTGTCCAGCGCCGCCTGAAGTACCGACGGGTCGATGCCGGAGTCGAGCACCATAATGGTGGCCAGCGCCGCGTTGGCCACGTTGAAGTCCCCCGGCAATCCGGTATGGACGCGCAGGGCCATTCCATCGCGGTGGCGCAATTCGAAGTCCGTTCCAAGCCCGCGTGGCTTGGTTGACTCCACCGTCCAGTCAGCGTCGCTCCCCGGCGTGGCCGACAGCGTGGTCACGGGAATTCCCGCCTCATCGGCCAGCAAGCGCCCCCAGGGGTCGTCCACGGTCACTACAGCCCGCCGTGCGCGCGCGCTGGTGAACAGTTCCGCCTTGGTCCGGAAGTACTCGTCCATGCTTCCGTGGAGATCGAGGTGGTCCTGTGTCAGGTTGGTGAAGCCGGCAACGTCGAACGTCACCGAGTCGACCCTGTGGAACGACAGGGCATGGGAGGAGACCTCCATGGAAGCCGCCTCCAGCCCACGTTCACGCATGAGGGCGAGCAAGGCATGCACATCCGTTGACTCCGGCGTGGTCAGCAGGCTCGGGATGGCTTCGCCCCCCGCAAGAATTTCAATCGTCCCGATCAGGCCGGGATTCATGCCCAGGGCGCGGAGGAGGGAGTTGATGAAATACGTCGTCGTGGTTTTGCCGTTCGTACCGGTGACACCGAAAAGCGTGGGCGAAACGCCGTCGAGGGGCCGGCTTCGATAAATGAGGGCGGCGAGGGTGCCGACGGCGGCACGGGGATTGCCAACGATCAGCACGGGAACGGCAAGGTCCTTGAGTGCCAATTGACGGGCGCCATCTTCATCGGTCAAGACGGCCACAGCGCCGGCTGCCACCGCTTGGGTGACAAAGTCGGCCCCGTGGCGTGTGGCACCGGGCAGGGCCAGGTACAAGTCTCCCGGCTCGACGGTGCGCGAGTTGAGGGACACTCCAGTCACCGACGTACCGCCGGAGTCCGGGGGCAGCACGATTCCGAGGGAAGCTGCGATGGCCTCAAGGGGAACAGGCGCCACGACGGCTGGACGGAAGCCGGGTTTGTCCGTAGCCGACGGGTTCCCTGTAGGGATCGATACGGCATCATTCTGCTCTGACAAGGTGGTCTCCGTTGGTACTCGTAAAACTGGCCGCGCGGGAACCCGGGGGCTCCCGCAATCGGCATGGGTGGATCGTAATGTGGCCGGACAGATGCCCAACAAGCTTACTTGGCGAAACTGAACTACTTGCCGTACCGGCCTTTTGCAGTACTGGGCCCTATTTGCGGTACTTGGCCCTATTTGGCGTATTGGGGGAACCGCGCCGGAGTGCCGGTGGACGGCGGGACGTTGTACGTGCGCAGGACCTGGCCCATGACCGAGCGGAAAATCGGCCCCTGGGTGATGCCGTAAATGCTGCCCTTGGGCCGCTGGAGGACAACCTCAACGATGAAGCGCGGATTGTCCATGGGCGCCATGCCCACAATGGACGCGGTGTAGCCATCGAAGCCAGGCAGGCCATCTTCGCGGGGCGCCTGGGACGTACCCGTCTTGGCGCCCACCCGGTAACCGTCGATGGCGGCATCTTTCACTTCGCCCATGGTGACGTTGCTCTCCAGGATGTCCCGCACTTGCTGCGCGGTGTCCTTGGTAACGACTTGCCGGGAGTCCTTGGCAGGCACTTTCTCCTCGACCCCGTCAGCTCCGACATAGCCGTCAATCAGCCGCGGTTGCAGCATCACGCCGTCGTTGGCCACGCTTTGGTAGGCCCGGACGGTCTGCAGCGTGGACTGGGAAACACCCTGGCCGAACAGCACGGTGTATTGCTGGCGGTCATCCCACTGATCGGGCTTGGCCAGGATGCCCGAGGTTTCGGCGGGAAGACCAATGTCCGGGGCTTGGCCGATACCGAAGCGCGTGAGGTAGTCGTAACGCTGTTGCTTGCTCAGGCGGCTGCCGATCATCACGGTACCCGTGTTCATCGAATAGCCAAGGATGCCGGCAAGGGTCCTCTGCTCGGTTCCATGGTCGAACGCATCGGTGAAAGTCTGACCGTCGATAGTCAAAGCCGGTGGAATGGTGACAGTGTCCAATGGGCTGGACTTTCCTTCATTGATCGCAGCGGACGCCGTGATCATCTTCTCCACCGAACCCGGCTCGTAAGCAGCCGTCACGGACCGTACGCCGCGGTCCGCAGCCGCTACCTTGCCGGGGTCGTTGGGATCCGGTGCATTGGTGTCCGCCATCGCAATGAGGTTCCCGGTCTTGATGTCCTCGACGACGATTGATCCCCACTCAGCATTGAGCTGGTTGACCTGGGTCTGGATGGCCTGCTGCGCAAAGTACTGGATGTCCGTGTTCAGCGTCAGCTTGACGTCTTTGCCGTTGACCGCCGGGGTCAGCAGGTCGGTGGCCACGGGGATACGGAGACCGTCGGCGCCGATCTCGAAGACGCGCTTGCCGTCTTTGCCGCGCAGCAGCTCGTCCTGGGTCTGCTCGAGGCCTGCTTGGCCCGTGGTGCCGTCCTTGAGGAAGCCGACTATCCCACCGGCGACGCTGCCGTTTGGATAGACGCGCTTGCTGATGCCCTCCGAGACGATACCCGGGATGTGCAGTTGGGATATCCGGTCCTCGACGTCCGGCTTCACTTCCTTGGCCACGATGTTGTACTTCTTCACGCCGGTCACGGCCTGTGTGACCTGCCCGACGTCCATCCCCAGGGCGCTGGCAAGTTCTGCTATCCCCTGGGACCTGGAGATCGTATCGATGGCTTGGGTCTGGGAGTTGAAACGAGGAAACTGATCAGTGTTGGTGTTGACCGTTTGGTCCACCACGATGTTGTAGCGGATCACGCTGCTGGCGAGCACGGTGCCGTTGGCGTCAAGGATCTTGCCTCGTTCGGCTGGCAGGATCGTGGTTGTCAGCCTGTTGTTGTAGGCCGCCTCGGCCAGGCCACCGACGTCCAGCCCTTGGACGAGGAACAACTTGCCCCCGACCACCAGCAACAGCGTCAGCATGATTCCGAGGCCGAGGCGCAAACGCTTCTTCGCCGCCGGCGTTCTCTTGTTCTTCGATTTGCCGGTTTTCTGCACCACGTCGATTCCTTGCTGCTTGCCTTGCTGGTTACCTGAAATCAGGTCGGCTGGACGCTACTGCCCTGGTACCTTCTGCTGTGGAGCCGGGACCGAACCACCGTGAAGATCCACAACCGGCGGCTTGGGTGCCGCAGGAACCGGGGGCGCCTGCGGTTTGGCCGGCGTCGAGTCTGCGGCCCCGTTGGGCTTACGGCTGTCCAGTGCATCATTCTTGGCGGGTGCAGAAGGAGCGACGCTGGACTGGCCTGCAACCGCGGGAGCAGCGATGACGGCACCGGGATTCTGTCCCTTGGTTGCCGGCGTGGCTTTTCCTGTGACCGTCAGGTTGTCCAGATCGATCTGGCCCGTGGTGGTGGAAGCTACCATTCCCAATTCTGCGGCCTTGGCGGCAAGATTCTGGGGAGCCTGGTAGTTCTGGACCTGTTGTGTCAGATCCTGGTTCTGCTTGTTCAGGGACGCAGCGTCGTTCCTGAGCTTCACAAGGTCGTATTGGGCCGTGGAAACGGAGATGTTGAGCACCAGGACGGTCAACAAGGCGGCCGCCAGCACGCCGAAGCAAAAGACGACGAACGGAGTCCGCCGTCGTCCGGGAACACTCTGTACGAGCGAGAGCGGCGTCCGCGCCCTGCGGGTCGTGTCGCGCTCCGGTCCCCGGGCAGGCAGGGCACGCGCGGTGTTCCCCACCGTGGTCGGCAGGATCTTCGCGGCAGCGGTGCTCATGCTGTTCTCCTCGCTTTGATGCGTTCCACGGCCCGCAGGCGGGCAGATGCCGCACGCGGGTTTTCGGCGATTTCTTCAGGGGTAGGCACTTCCGTGCCCTTGGTCAGGGTCTTGAATTCCGGCTTATGTTCTTCCAGCTCCACAGGGAAGCCGAGCGGGGCCGACGACTTGGACCGGGACTGGAAGACCGACTTGACGATCTTGTCTTCGAGTGAGTGGTACGACATCACCACTACTCGTCCGCCCATTGATGAGGCTGCGAGAGCGGCAGGCACTGCCCTCTCCAGGACGTCGAGTTCCTCGTTGACTTCAATCCGCAGGGCCTGGAAAGTCCGCTTTGCCGGATGCCCGCCGGACTTTGCAGCCGCCGCAGGAACAACGCCGCGGATCTGCTCGACGAGTTCCCCTGTGGTGGCGAATGGCTTGGTGGCCCTCGCCGTGACGATGCGGTTCGCGATCCTGCCGGCGAACTTCTCTTCGCCCCACTTGCGGATAATCCGCACGAGGTCTTCTTCGGAATAGTTGTTGACTACGTCGGCGGCAGTCTGGCCGCGGCTGGTGTCCATCCGCATATCCAGCGGCGCGTCGTAGGAGTAGGCAAAGCCGCGCTCCCGCTCGTCCAGTTGGAGGGAAGACACGCCCAGATCCATGAGGATGCCGTGCACCTCCGGGACACCAAGATCCGCGAGCACGTCTTCGATTTCGTCATAGACGGCATGTACCAGGTCAGTGCGGGCCGCGAACGGTTGCAGTCGCTCTCCGGCGAGGGCCAGGGCCTCTTCGTCCCGGTCTATGCCAACAAGGTGCAGATCGGGGAACCGCTGCAGCATCGCTTCGGAGTGGCCACCCATTCCCAACGTGGCGTCGATGACGACGGGCGTTTCGCCACGGCTGCGGGCGGCCTCAAAACCTGGTGCCAACAAATTGATGCACCGGTCCTTCAGGACAGGTACATGTCGCTCCGAGGTTGGTTTTGGCGCGTCTTGCTCCTCCATGCGGCCTCCTCAGAGCTGAATCGTTCGTCTGTCAGTCGGGCGGGTCGCTTCTTGAGCCGGATCCCCATCCGCGCCTATCGCAGCGTCTGCCTGGCTCCGGGGAAGGTGAGCCAGGAAAACAATGTGATGGGCGGCTGGAGATCCCGTCCAAGAAGCATTGCTGCTTCCTGTCCCGGTTTCTAAATGAACCCGGGAAGGTTGTCGTCGTCGGTCTCCGAGAAGGCGGCTTCCTTCTCGGCCAGGTACTCATCCCAAGCCTGGGCATCCCAGATCTCTGCACGGGTTCCGGCGCCAATGACCGCCAATTCCCGCTCAAGACCTGCGTAGCTCCGGAGCGCCGCCGGAATCGTCACGCGCCCCTGCTTGTCAGGTACCTCGTCAGAGGCTCCGGACAGGAAAACCCTGATGTAGTCACGTGACTGCTTGGAGGAGATGGGGGCCTCCCGCATGGATTCGTGAATACGTTCGAATTCCCGCTGGCTGAAGACGTAGATGCAACGTTCCTGGCCCCTTGTGAGCACCAAGCCGTCAGCAAGTTCCTCGCGGAACTTGGCGGGAAGGATGATCCGGCCCTTTTCGTCCAGACGAGGAGAATGCGTGCCAAGAAACACTGGCCCACCGCCCCCATCCGTAAAGGTGCCCGTACCTGCCCCACGCCGCCACTACCCTCTTACTCGCTCCACTTTACTCCACAAGCCCCCACAGTCAACGCAATCCGGCGTGTTTCGGCCCCATTTTCGAATGCAGGAGCCTGAAAACATGAGGATCTCAGGGGTGGTTGGTGGTGGAGGAGACTTGCGGCGGCGCTCCACGGAGGCGCACGACGGCGGCTTCGCCAGTCGCGCCTACAGGCTCGCGAGGTGTGGAGAACGTGGCGTTAAATGCGAAAAGACCCGATATTCGGGTCTTTTCGCAATCAGGTCAGAACCTGGTGGTGCAATGTGGAGGACTCGGCATCCGTCTGGAGGACAAGCCCCTTTGTGGAGCGCTCAGCTCTCCTCGCCGCGGCGGCGCTCGTCCCAGCGTTCCTCGAGGTTGCTCATGAATGAGTTCCTTGCCTTGCCCGGCTTGCCACTCTTCGACTTCCCGCCGGCTGCCCTTCTCAGGGTGGCAAAGTAAACGCCGGCGCCCATCACGATGAAGCCCAGCACCCCAAGGAAGATGTTCTGCAAGGACACACCTACCAACAACAAGAGAATCCCGGCGATAGTGCCTAGAACGCCAATAACGATGTGCCTGGTCGACCATGAGCGAATGGGGTCAGAGCCCATTGAATTGGCAAACTTTGGATCGTCCTCATGCAGTTGCTTCTCGAGTTGCTCGAGGAGCTTCTGTTCGTGCTCCGAGAGGGGCATCGCGACCTCCTTTAGTCGGCCAGCGTCTGGATACGCCGCGGCCGTTGCCTCTGTTCCCTTGAACGGACGAACCCATAAAAGGGTTCCCGAAGACCGGGTCTTGTGAACACGGTCTCACGGAACAGACGCAACATGGCAATTTATCCAGACGGTCTAAATCTGTGTATCTCTAGGATAGTTTGTTGGCCGCTGTTCTGAAAGACACACCGGAGGGCACCCGAGGGCTCTTCGAAGCCTAGGGAGAGCCCGGCCCGTCCGGCTCCGCATGCGGCTCCAGAAGCGTCGCCGGAAGGACAGTCTTGATGCCGAATCGCTCGGTGACACGGTCAAGCGCCTGTTCAGCCGCCCGCCAGTTGTCGTCCCGGCGATCGAAGCTCAACTGCAGCGAGGTGTGTTCCGCCGGTTCGAGCTGCTCAGCCCGGACTCCTACGAGGCGCACGCTCATGGGGCGCTCCCCCAAGGACGCCAGCAACTGGCTCGCCACCTGGTAGATCAACTGGGCGCTGTCCACCGGCGTATGCATTGTCTTGCTGCGGCTGATTGTCGAAAAATCCGCATAGCGCAGCTTCAGAGCTATCGTCCGGGCCAGCATTCCGGCTGTCCGCAGCCGTGAAGCGGTTCGGTGGGAGAGCCGTAGCAACTCGCGGTGCAGGAGCGCGTCATCCGGGGTGTCAACAGCGAACGTTTCCTCGGAACCAATGCTCTTTTCGAGGCGCGTAGGCGTGACCGGCCGCGGATCCAAGCCCATCGACAATCGGTGGACGTGCTCACCCGAAGCTCCAAGGACCTTTTTCAAGGAAGAAAGCGGCGTGGCCGCAACATCAGCCACGGTACGGATCCCCAGCCTGGCGAGGACATCGGCGGTCTTGGCCCCGACTCCCCACAAAGCGTTCACAGGCAGGCTGTGCAAATAAGCTACGGTCTGCCCTTCCTCAATGAGCAGCAATCCGTCGGGTTTGCAGCGCGTAGAAGCAATCTTGGCAACGAACTTGTTGGCGGCTATTCCCACGGACGCAGTGATTCCCAGCTCGGACGCAACCCGGCGCCGGATCAAATGACCGATCTGGAGAGGTGGACCAAGCCTCCTGATCGCGCCACCGACATCCAGGAAAGCCTCGTCGACGCTCAAGGGCTCAACGAGGTCCGTAATCGATTCGAATATGCCCATCAACTGCCGGGACACCTCGTAGTAGAGGCTGTGGCGGGGCTCGATGATGACCGCGTTGGGGCACATCCGCATGGCGTTGGCCATGGGCATGGCAGACTTCACGCCCAGAGCGCGCGCTTCGTACGAGGCGGACAGGACAACCGAGCGATCCACCGGGAAGCCCACAATGACGGGTTTTCCCTTGAGTTCAGGCCGGGTGCGCAATTCCACCGAGACAAAGAAGGCATCCATGTCCACGTGGAGGATGCTGGTGCGCCTCAGTTCCCGCAGAGCAGCGGGATCCGGGGCGAATTCTTGTCCGGGGCCCCGCCCGTTGTTCTCTGCTTGTGGTCTCACAAGGAAATCCTATGCCGCGGCACTGGTTACTGGTGGCTGCATCCGGCGCCCTAAACTGGAGGCAGCATCCGGCGTCGTCCCCAGGAGGAAATCCCTGTGAAGCTCTTTGGAAAGCCTCAACCCGTCAGCCTGGCCTTGCTGGCCACGGGCGTCGCGTTGACCGTCTCGGCTTGCGGGTCGTCCCCGGCAAGCACGGCATCCCAAGGGGCTGCGCCAACATCGTCCGGGGGGGCCACTGCCTCGGCAAGTCCGGGGCCGTCCACCACTTCCACGGCGGCTGCAGGAGCTTCGGCCGCGGTCGGCGCCCTGGTCCCGGGATTCCCGCAGCAACTGATTCCATTGATGCCCAAGGCGGCTGTGGAATCCAGCAGTTTCGACAAGAACTCCTCCCCGGCGTCCGTGGCCCTGGTCGGCACCATTGCGTCCCCCTCGGACGCAGTAGTGGCCTTTTATACCTCTGCGCTCACGGCGCAGGGCTTTAAGGAAGTCCCCGGCAGCACTGTCGGAAGTATCAAATCAAAGGATTTCCTCCGTGGCGACAATGAAACCGTGAATATCTCGGTGGTGGAAACCGCAGGCAAATCCACGTTCACCATCGGTGCCAACGTGGCTGCCGGGTCAATCAAGTGACCACGGAGAGCCTGGGTTCGGAACAGAGCCGTTTTGTGGCCGATGTCGCCGCCAGACTTAACGGTTTCCTTGGGGTGCAACAAGAAACCATGGCCACCATCTCCCCCGATGTCGCTCCGCTCATGGGCTCAATCACAAGCCTCGTGACAGGTGGCAAACGGCTCCGGGCCTTGATGTGCTACTGGGGGTGGCGAGGTGCCGGAGGCGAGTCCGCACATCCCGACATCATCACTGCCGGCTGCGCTTTGGAACTCTTCCAGGCTGCAGCCCTGATTCACGATGACATCATCGACCGCTCTGATACACGGCGCGGCGGTCCAAGCGTCCACAAGCGGTTCAGCCAGCTCCATGAGGGCGAAGGCTGGGCCCTCGACAGCGAACGCTTCGGGCACGCGGCTGCGATTCTCACCGGAGACCTTTGCTTGTCCTTCAGCGAGGAGGCGTTCACAGAGATTGGTAGCAGGGCTGCTTCCGGCACGCCTGCGCGGCGGATCTTCAACCTGATGCGCGCCGAGGTCATGGCCGGCCAATACCTGGACATATTGGAGGAAGTTGCAGGCCCGGTGCGGGACCGCGCGGGTGCCGTCCACCGTGCCCAATCCATCATCCGTTTCAAGTCGGCGAAGTACTCAACGGAACACCCCTTGGCCCTTGGGGGCGCCTTGGCCGGTGCGAGCGAAGAGCTCCTGCAGGGCTATTCCGCGTTCGCGTTGCCGCTTGGTGAAGCATTCCAGCTCCGCGACGACGTCCTGGGAGTATTCGGGGACCCCGGGACGACAGGAAAGCCCGCGGGGGATGACCTCCGCGAAGGCAAACGGACCGTGCTGGTGGGCTTCGCCATCAACCAGGCCGGGGCTGCTGATTCGAGCTACATCGATACCATGCTCGGAAGGCAGGACCTTGGCGAGGCCGAGGTTGCCGAGATCCGGCGGATCATCGTGGATTGCGGTGCGCTCGAAGCCACGGAATCGATGATCGAGGAACTCAGCAACGAGGCTTTCGAGGCCTTGGAACGCCTCCCCTTGGCTGAGCTCCCGCTTACCGCGCTCAGGCAGTTGGCCGAAGCTGCCGTCAGCCGGGCCGCGTGAACTCTTGGAGAAATCCACGTCAAGGGCAGTCTAAATTCCTGCCTTAAATACAGTGGTGGCGATCAGCAATCTGATCGCCACCACTGTATTTAAGGCAGGAGTCCCTTACCAGGCAAGCGATTGGGCCCTGCGTCGGATCTCAGTTTTGCGCCCTTCACGGAGCGCGTCGACAGGGCGGCCACGCAGCGACTCGTCCGGAGTGAAAAGCCACGCGATGAGCTCCTCATCCGTGTACCCGGCATCGCCAAGCACTGCGATGGTGCCCTTCAGGCTATCCACCACATGACCGTCCTGGATAAAGAGTGCAGGAATCGAACGTATATTGCGTTCGCCCACTCTCACAGCCACCACTGCACGCTCATCCAGAAGACCGTGGACCTTGGTGATTGAAACGTTCAGCAGCTCTGCCACATCGGGCAGCGGCAGCCATTCGGAAACGAGGCTTTCTATATTACTCACGGATCAAGATTGCCACGCCCGCGCACTTTGCGCCTAGCCGGACGGACGGTACGGGCGGAATTTGCGTCCCCGAATTGCCCAAGAATCGAATGCGCCGGGATTTCTTGTGCGGAATCGAAAAATGTGAGAGATTCACATTGACCACATTTGCATCACTACTAACTTTAGTAACACAGGCAACAGCGGCATTCCCAACATCCGCTGCTGAGATGAGGATTGCTCCCATGACGACGCCCCGCTCGCCCAAGAAGACAACGAGCATGCCCATAATTGCGGCCACCACAGCGGCGCTGCCCGCCGTCATGCTCTCTTCATTGGCGCTCGCCCAACCGGCAACAGCGCTTCCGGCGGTACAAACCCAGAAGATCCCCGCATCGCTGACTGCGGCCATGCAGGCCCAGGCCGCGGCCGTGTCCGCAAACGTCATTCCCGCCTCCGCGGTTGCCGCGACCATCCCGGCTGCCATGCAGCCCATGGCACCGGCGGCTCCGGCCACGTACACCATCGTCCGGGGCGATACCATCAGCGGCATCGCGGCCCGCTACGGGCTGAACACCAACACTGTCCTGCAGCTCAACGGGCTCTCGGGCAACACCATCATCTACCCGGGACAGCAGATCAAGTTGTCCGGTTCCGCGGCTGTTCCAAGTGCCCCGGCACCCGCGCCAAGCCCGGCACCCAGCCCGGCGTCGTCGTCGGCTGCCAGCTACACAGTCGTGTCGGGCGATACCCTGAGCGGCATTGCCGCCCGCCACGGCGTGGCCCTGTCCGACGTCTTCAGTTGGAACGGCCTCAACGGCCGGTCCATCATCTACCCGGGACAGAAGATCAAGGTCGGCCCGGGAACGAACGCACCGGCGCCCGCGGCACCGGCTCCAGCGGCACTCGTCCCTGCTTCCACTCCGGCGGCCCCGGCAGCGCCGGCACTTGCCAACACCGGCTCGTACACCATCAAGTCGGGTGACACCCTTGGTGGCATCGCGTCCCGCCTTGGCGTGTCCTTGTCATCGCTGCTCTCGGCCAACAAGCTGTCCATGAGCACCATCATTTATCCGGGGCAGAAGCTCGCCATCCCGGGCGCTCCTGCGCCCTCGGCTCCGGCCCCGGCTTCGGTCAGCGCCCCCTTGGTTCCGAGCACGTTCCTGGGCTACACCTACCCGGAGGCGGTGGTCAGTTCAGCCAACGCGAACAAGGCCCTGCTCAATGCGTCCCCGGTCCCCAGCACTGCCCAGATGAAGGGGATCGTCGCCGATACCGCGCGTCGGATGGGGGTGGACCCGTCGTTGGCCATGGCGTTCGCCTTCCAGGAATCCGGCTTCAACCAGCGTGCGGTCTCTCCCGCCAACGCCATCGGCACGATGCAGGTGATTCCCTCCTCCGGTGAATGGGCTTCCCAACTGGTGGGACGCAAGCTCAACATCCTGGACCCGTATGACAACGTGACCGCCGGCGTCGCCATCATCCGGGCCCTCGTCAACACCAGCAAGGATCTGAACACCGCCATCGCAGGCTACTACCAGGGCCAGTACTCGGTGAGCAAGCACGGCATGTACGACGACACCAAGGCCTACGTCGCCTCGATCCTGGCCCTCAAGAAGAACTTCAGCTAAGTCACGGCGAACAACACGGGCCCGGATCGCATGTCGATTCGGGCCCGTGTTTTTGCTCAACTAGGATCGTAGGGTGCAGGAACAAGTTTCGGACCAACTCCTCGGATCCCTCGTGGACGGGCGCTACCTGGTGCGATCGCGCCTCGCGAACGGCGGAATGTCAACCGTCTATCTCGCCACCGACGAGCGTCTCGACCGCGACGTGGCGCTCAAAGTGCTGCATCCGCACCTGGCCAACGACCAAAATTTCCTGGACCGCTTGCAGCGCGAGGCCCGGGCCGCGGCGAGCCTCTCCCACCCGCACGTCGTAGGGGTCCTCGACCAGGGACAGGATGGCCACATTGCGTACATCGTCATGGAGTACATCAAAGGCCACACTCTGCGCGACGTCCTCAACGAGAAGGCAGCGCTTCCGCCCCGGCTGGCCTTTGCACTGATCGACCCCGTCATCGAAGGGCTCGCGGCCGCCCACGCGGCGGGGCTGATCCACCGCGACGTCAAACCGGAGAACGTCCTGATCGCCGACGACGGACGCATCAAGGTGGGCGACTTCGGGCTCGCCCGGGCGGTCACGGCGACAACCAGCACCGGCGCCCTGATCGGCACGGTCGCATATCTGGCTCCCGAACTGGTCCTCGGCAAACCCGCGGACGCCCGGAGCGACATCTACTCCACCGGCATCATGCTTTACGAAATGCTTACCGGCGGGCAACCCTATGCGGGCGACGTTCCCATCCAGGTTGCCTACCAGCACGTCAACTCGGCCGTCGCTCCGCCCTCGCTCGCGGTGCCCGGCCTTGCCGCCGACGTGGACGAACTCGTCCAGTGGTGCACCGCGAAGGAACCTGAAGAGCGTCCCGTGGACGGTTCCGCGCTCTTGTCGGAACTGCGGCATATCCGCACAAGCTTGAGCGACGCGCAACTGGACATCAACCCGCCGGCCGCCAAGGCGGCAACGTCCGAAGGGCAACAGGAAGCGGCCGGGGCAACCGCGATAGTCGCCCCTCTCCATTCCGAACGTACCGAGCCCCTGGAACGGATAGGCCGCCCGACGGAGATCATCTCAAGCCAGCGCAATCCAACCACGGTGCTTCCGCCGTCGGGATTCTCCCCCGCCGCCGCGGCTTTCGACGTCCAGGTGCCGCAGGACCGGGAACCCCAAGCACCGGCCGAAGCCCCGCCAAGCAAACGCGACATCAGGCGGATGGAGCGCCAGGAAGAAAAGGACCGCGCCCGGGCCGCGGCCACGCCGTCGCGCTCCTTGCGGGAAGGCAACCCGCGCCGCCGGGCAGTGATCTGGACGATCGTCGTGATTGTCCTGGCGATCCTGGCCACTGCGGCAGGCTGGTTCTTCGGCATGGGGCCCGGCTCGCCCGGAACCATCCCGGACACCAAGAACAAGACGGTTGCGGAGGCACAGCAGCTGCTGAGAACCGCCGGCTTCCAATCCGAGCCAAAAGACGTGTTCGACGACGAAGTCACGGCAGGGTTGGCGGTCGGAACGGAACCCGCGTCCGGCCAGGTGGTTCGGAAGTTCCAAGCAGTGTCGCTCTTCGTCTCGAAGGGTCCACAGTTGTTTCCGCTTGCCGCGATGTCGGGCTTGACACTCGACCAGGCAAAGAATGCCCTTGGTGTGGCCGGAATGACGCTCGGCAAAGTCACCGAGCAATATGACGACAAAGTGCCTTCAGGTACGGTCATCTCCCAGTCCCCGGCCCAGGACACCGCGGTCCGCCACGGCACCCCGGTGGCATTGGTGGTTTCCAAGGGACCGCAGCCACTCCCCGTACCGGATGTCCGCGGCATGACCCAGCAAGCAGCCGTCAAAGCGATCAGCGACGCCGGATTCACCGCGAAAATTGCGCCGGAACCCGTCAACGACAAAAAGGTCCCCGCGGGAGCCGTGGTCAGCCAGATCCCTGCCAACGGCACCTTGATCCGAGGCGACTCCGTCACGTTGACCCTGTCCAAGGGTCCGAAAATGGTGCACGTCCCCAACTTCATCGGCAAGCAGGCGGACGCCGCCCGCAAAGCCTTGGAGCAGCTCGGATTCGACGTCAAGATCAACAACATCCTGGGTGGCTTCTTCGGCACTGTCCGTGACCAGAACCCCGTGGACAGCGATGCGCCGGAGGGCTCCGTCGTCACCTTGACCGTGGTGTAGGACGTACCCGTACGGGAAAGGCGATCCGGAATGTTCCGGATCGCCTTTCCTGTATTCGGGCGTGCTTCTGGACTTCCGCTTGGTGGGAACCACCGCTTGGTGGGGACTACCGCTTGGTGAGGGCTCCAGCCACGAGGAACGCCATCTCGAGGGACTGCATGTGGTTCAGCCGGGGATCGCACACTGACTCGTAGCGGTCCAGGAAGGCATCCTGGTCAATGGGATCGGCGCCGCCAAGGCATTCCGCGACGTCGTCGCCCGTCATTTCCATGTGCAGGCCACCCGGTACCGTGCCCAGGGCGTGGTGGACTTCGAAGAACCCGCGGACTTCGTCCACGACGTCGTCGAAGTTGCGGGTCTTGTACCCGTTGGGCGAAGTGACCGTGTTCCCGTGCATGGGGTCCGTGACCCAGAGGACCTGCGCGCCGGAGGCCGTGACCTTCTCGACGACGGCGGGCAGCTTCTCGCGGATGTTCTTGGAACCCATCCGGGTGATGAACGTGAGGCGGCCGGGCTCGCGGTTCGGGTCCAGCTTGTCAATGAGCCTCAACGCGTCGTCTCCGGAGGTTCCGGGACCGAGCTTGACGCCGATCGGGTTGCGCACGCGGGACAGGAAGTCCACATGCGCATGGTCGAGCTCACGCGTGCGCTCACCGATCCAGAGGAAGTGCCCGGAAGTGTCGTAGGGAAGTCCCGTGCGGGAGTCGATGCGCGTCAGGGCACGCTCGTAGTCCAGCAGGAGTGCCTCGTGGCTCGCGAAGAACTCCACGCGCTTGAGGGCTTCGAAGTCGGCACCGCAGGACGCCATGAATTTGATGGCACGGTCGATGTCCCTCGCCAAGGACTCGTAGCGGGCATGGGCGGGGTTTTCGGTGAAGCCCTTGTTCCAGAGGTGCACCAGGCGGAGGTCGGCGAAGCCGCCCTGCGTGAAGGCGCGGATGAGGTTCAGTGTGGAAGCCGAGGTGTGGTAGGCCTTCAGCATGCGGCTGGCGTCGTGGGCGCGGGACTCCGGGGTGAAATCGTAGCCGTTGACGATGTCGCCGCGGTACGCAGGCAAGGTCACGCCGTCGCGGGTTTCCTCGTTCGACGACCGGGGCTTGGCGAACTGGCCGGCCATGCGGCCCATCTTGATGACCGGCATGGCCGCACCATAGGTGAGGACAACGGCCATCTGCAGGATGGTGCGGACCCGGGCACTGATCTTGTCAGCCGTGGCGTCCTCGAAAGTCTCGGCGCAGTCGCCGCCTTGAAGCAGGAATGCCTTGCCCTGGGCCGCGGCGGCCAAACGCTCGCGCAATATGTCGACTTCACCCGCGAAGACCAGCGGCGGAAGCACGGAGAGTTCTTTGACGGAGGCATCGAAGACGCCCCTATCGGTCCAGGTGGGTTGCTGCGAGATAGGCAGCTGGCGCCAATCGTCCAAGCCGGGATAGTTTGCCGCGCCACTTTGCGCGGTGCTGGTCAGGGGGCTGCCCAGGGAACTGGTCAGGGGGCCGGTCATGGACGGTGCGGGGTTCGCGGATAGCTCAGTCACTCTCCAAGACTAGTTGCCTTGCCCGCTGTTCGGGGCATGGCTTCCGTAACCCTTATTCGCCGGTCGTCACACTTTCCCGGCCACTGCACCGTCGCCGTCCGGCCCTGAACCGTTGCCGGGCGGGCGCCTGCCCTCGTCACCGGCGTCGGCTGGATTCGCTTCCCTCCCGCCCGCCGGTTCCGGAAGCTGCCCGGCCAGTCGCTGCTTGACGACGGCGGCGTATTCATCCACGTATTCCTGCCCCGAGAGCCGCATAAGTTCGTACATGATTTCGTCGGTCACGGCGCGTTGAACGGAATGGTCTTCTTCTTGGCCGTAGTACCGGCTGAAGTCCAACGGTTGCCCGAAAATGATCCCGATCCTGCGGATGTTGGGCAAACGCTTGCCGATGGGCTGGACTTTCTCGGTGCCGATCATCGCTACGGGAACAACGGGCACCCGGGTTTGGAGTGCAAGTTTGGCGACCCCTACTTTGCCCCGGTACAGCTTGGCATCGGGACTTCGGGTGCCTTCCGGGTAGATGCCCAGCAGGCCGCCCCCGGCCAGGACGTCCCTGCCGGCCTGCAAAGACAACTCGGACGCGGCCCCGCCCGAACGGTCCATCGGCAATTGGTTGGTGAGCCGGAAGAACATGGCCGTAAGCCTGCCTTTGAGTCCGGTACCCGTGAAGTACTCGGACTTGGCCAGGAAACTGACGCGCCGGGGCACCATCACCGGCATGAAGATCGAGTCTGAAAAGGACAAATGATTGGAAGCGAGAATCGCGGCGCCATCGTGGGGAACATTGTCGAGGCCCTTGACCCAGGGGCGGAACAGCAATCTGAGAAGCGGACCCAAAAAGATCCGTTTCATGACCCAATAGAACACTTTGGTTCCTCTCCGGGGCGGCGTCTGCAATGCGTCCGGACGGTCCTGGCCCGCACTCAGAAGCCACCATACTCCAGTGAGAATTGTCCCGAACAGTGACACGATGGACTCATCACGGAAAGCAGTGCCGCCAACAGAGTAGCCTCGGAGTCATCATGAACACTCTCCCCGATCCCTCGCCGTACACCAGCGACTTCACCGGTAGTGGACCCAGCATCGGCGTCGTGATGAGCCACGGCTTCACGGGCAGTCCGCATAGCATGCGCCCTTGGGCCGAGTACCTGGCGGCGGAAGGCTACGCTGTCCGCCTCCCTCTGCTTCCGGGCCACGGGACCACGTGGCAGGACATGGCCACGCGGCACTGGCAGGAGTGGCACCAGGCGGTGGACGCGGCGTACCTCGAGCTCGAGGCCGAGTGCGACTTCGTCTTCGCCGCCGGCTTGTCGATGGGAGGGACACTGGCTCTGCGGATCGCGGCTACCCGGCCCGTGGCCGGTACCGTCGTCGTCAATCCGGGACTGGTGATCGATGATCCCCGCGCCGCCGTGGTCGGCATCCTCAAGCACGTCATGAAATCCACCCCGGCCATTGCCAACGACATCCTCAAACCCGGCATGGATGAGGGAGCATACCCCCGGACACCGGTCGCCGCCGCCCATGAGTTGAAAAAGATGTACAAGGACACCGTCACCCTGCTCCCCCGGATTTCCGCACCGGTGCGCGTCTTCCGTTCCTCCGTCGACCACGTGGTTTCGGATCGAAGCATCAAGCAATTGAAGGAGCGGGTCACCGCTTCGATGGAGTTCAGCACCTTGGAGAACAGCTACCATGTGGCCACCCTGGACAACGACGCCCTGGAGATTTTCCGGGGCTCGGCCGAGTTCATCAGGAAAACGATGGCAGGGCTGACAAGCAGTTCCGCCCCTGCCAGCCAGTCTGCTGCCGAGCTTCGGGATTCACCCCATGAATAGGCCAGGGCCTGACTCCCCCGACCAGAGCGCCAACAAAGACGACGACGCCGTCTGGCTCGATTTGGTGGCCCGGCTTGAGTCAATGCCTTCCTCGGCCCTCGACGAGGCGCCGACGGCGGAGGAACCCGGCAACGATTCCGGAACAGAGCCGGATCCAGGGCCGGACGACGTTCCAGGCCGCTCATCGTCCCGTTCCTTCCAGGACTTCGACCCTCTTGGATTGTCCAAAAGGGGCGCTGCAGAAGAACCCGCAAGCAGCGGGGAGGGTAGTGGAGCGACCGGTCCACGCGACTACGACGTCGAGGACGAGAACGGCTTCGTCCCGGAGGACCCGCCGAGCCTGGCCGGCACCGAACCGCTGACCATGCTCGCCTGGATCGGAGCCGTGGGCGGCCCGCTCGCCCTGCTGTTCACCGCGATGTTCTGGCGCTCGGCGCCGCTCCTGGCAGTGATGGGCATCCTGGCGACCTTTCTGACCTCAGTGGTTTACCTCATCATGAAGCTGCCCCAGGAAAAAGACGAGAACGACGACGGCGCCCGCATCTAAGCGGACTGCTGCACTGCGCATCCCCTCGCGGCGGAGCCCGTACTAGCCGCGTGCCCTGCCGCTGACCCTGGACAGGTCGGCAGCACCGATCATCCCCGCCCTCGGTCCCAGCGCGGCAAGCTTGATGGCTGCCGCGGGACGGAAACCGCGGCCGGTGAGGTTCCGGGTGAACGCTGTCCGCGCAGGGCCCACAAGAAGCTCACCGGCATCGCATAGCCCGCCGCCGATAACAAACGTCCCTGGGTCGAGCGCAGCCGCCAGGTTCGCCAGGCCAAGCCCGAGCCAGTGCCCCACTTCTTCCAGGAGCTCCCTCGAAGCGGAATCTCCGGCTTTTGCCCGCTCCGTCACGGTAACGCCCGTGATGTTCTCTGCCGAGCCTCCGGCCGCCTTGAGCAGTTCGTAGGCAACCGGTGAATTCCGCAGAGCCAGCTCCCGGGCTTCCCTACCGAGCGCGTTGCCGGAAGCATATTGCTCCCAGCAGCCGCGGTTGCCGCATTCGCAGCGATGCCCGCCGGGCACCACGATCTGGTGGCCGAACTCCCCCGCTACGCCGAAACGACCACGCTCCACCCGTCCGTCCATGACCATGGCACCACCGATGCCGGTGCCGAGCGTGATGCAGACGAGGCGGCTCTCCCCAAGACCAGCGCCGAAGCGCCATTCAGCCCAGGCAGCAGCGTCGGCATCGTTGGTGACGAGTACCGGGCGCCTCAGCAGGCTCTGCAGGTTTTCGCGCAGCGGCTCATTACGCCAGGCAAGATGCGGGCTGAACAGCACCGTACCGCCGTCGAGGTCCATCCAACCGGCGGCGCCGATCCCCACGGAGGCAATCCGGTGGCTTCTGCCCAATTCCTGGACAAGCTCGACGATCACCCGCTCTACTGCCCGGGCGTCATTGCCCGGCGTGGAGCGCCGCGCTTCCTCGACCACACGGCCCGAGGGATCCACAACCCCCGCTGCCACCTTCGTGCCGCCGATGTCGATCCCGATCGCCAGCCCCCTGCGGCCGAGATGGGAACGGCGCGCGGCCCATGGCACCGACTCCCAGCGCAGGCCGCCGTGCGTGGAGCCGGGGCGCCGGCCGGTTGACGCCGAACCGGACCAGGAAATCTTCCGAACTCTTGCCGGGTTCTGGTCGTTGGATGAATTCAGTGGCATGTCGCCATCCTATTCCGAGTGCCGCATATGTACTGACATGCAGGACCTGCGGACGGAGCGCCCGCACGCCTGCATTGGCGGAATCCCACGCTTCACGTAAAGTTACTCATCAGTAACTTGAGTAAGGTGAATTGCGCCACACCCATTACCTGGCCGTATAGAGTTAGAGCAGCCCCGCAATGGTCTGTTGATATCGAAGGAGCTATCGTGCGTGAATTCAGTGTTCCGCCCCTGGTGAATGTTGCCCCCGAAACCAACATCACGGACCTCGTGGTCCGTCAGGCCGCCAAGCCATCCAACCCGGCACTGTTTGCCAAGCTCAACAGCGCCGGCCAATGGCAGGACATCCGGGCAAAGGACTTCCTCAAGGACGTATCGGCTCTGGCCAAAGGCCTGATCGCCAACGGCGTTGGTGTGGGCGACCGGGTGGGCATCATGTCCAGGACCCGCTACGAATGGTCCCTCGTGGACTTCGCCGTCTGGTTTGCAGGCGGCATTTCCGTGCCGATCTACGAAACGTCATCTCCGTCGCAAGTGGCCTGGAACCTCGGCGACTCCGGCGCAGTCGCGGCATTCGCCGAGACTTCGCACCACGAGGACGTCATCCGCGAAGCGGTCACCGCCGAAGGCCTCGGCTCGGTCGCCCATGTCTGGCAGCTTGAAGGCGGCGGCCTTGACGCCCTTCGCAGTGCCGGCAGCGGTGTCAGCGACGAGGAACTCGAGGCGCGCCGCAGCAGCGCGGAACTAGCCGACGTCGCCACGATCATCTACACCTCCGGCACCACGGGGCGCCCCAAGGGTTGTGAACTCACGCACGGCAACTTCGTGGAACTCTCGGAGAACGCCTTGGCTTCCCTCGGTGATGTCGTCAACCAAAACGCCAAGACCATCATGTTCCTTCCTCTGGCCCACGTCTTTGCCCGTTTCATCTCCGTCCTGGCCGTCGCAGCCGGCGCCCAAGTGGCACACACGCCGGATATCAAGAACCTGTTGGCGGACCTGCAAAGCTTCCAACCGTCCTTCATCCTGGCTGTTCCGCGCGTCTTCGAGAAGGTCTTCAACTCGGCCCTCACGAAGGCGGAGGACGGTGGCAAGGGTGCCATCTTCCACAAGGCCGTGGACACCGCAATCGCCTACTCGAGGGCGCAGCAGTCGGGATCCGTCGGGTTGGTGCTGAGGCTCAAGCACGCTGTATTCGACCGTTTGGTGTACGGGAAGCTTCGCGCTGCGATGGGTGGCCACGTCAGCCACGCCGTCTCCGGTGGCGGCCCCCTCGGCGAGAGGCTGGGCCACTTCTTCCACGGCATCGGCTTGCAGATCCTCGAAGGTTACGGCCTTACAGAGACCACGGCACCCATTTCAGTCAACACACCGTCACTGATCAAGATCGGCACGGTGGGGGCCCCGCTCCCGGGCAATGCGGTCAAGATCGCCGACGACGGGGAAATCCTCGCCAAGGGCGTCTGCGTCATGAGGGGCTACTTCAAGCGGGATGACCTCGCCGCGGAAACCTTCGTCGACGGGTGGTTCCGCACAGGTGACATCGGCGAACTGGACGAACAGGGTTTCCTCAAGATCACCGGCCGCAAGAAGGAAATCATCGTCACGGCCAGCGGCAAGAACGTCGTGCCTGCCCTGCTGGAGGACCAGATCCGTGCAGACGCCCTGGTGTCCCAAGTCCTTGTCATCGGCGACAACCGGCCCTTCATCGGCGCACTGGTCACACTCGACGAGGAAGCCCTCCCGGGCTGGCTCGAGCGCCACGGCCTTCCTGCGTCCACTACGACGACGGATGCCGCGGACAACGCCGTCGTCCGGGCAGCCGTCCAGGAATTGATCAGCCACGCAAACCAGTCCGTATCCCATGCGGAGGCGATCAAGTCGTTCCGGATTGTGCCGGCCGACTTCACCGAGGCTTCCGGCCACCTCACCCCGTCGTTGAAGGTCAAGCGCGCCCAGGTCATGAAGGACTTCAATGCAGTGATCGAGGAAATGTACTCGGCGCCCAAGGCGTCCTGACCCGCCTCACCCCGACGCTTTAGGAAACCAAAGAAGGAAGGTCCCGGGCTTGACAGCCCGGGACCTTCCTTCATGCGTGCTCCACGGAGGAGCTAGCCGCTATTCGACCACGATCAACAGATCGCCGCCCTGGACCTGCTCCACGTTGTTGATGGCGAGGCGCGAGACCGTGCCGGCCACCGGCGTCGTGATGGATGCTTCCATCTTCATCGCCTCAATGGTGGCAACAGTGTCGCCGGCCTTCACGGCGTCGCCTGCCTTGACGGTCAGGGTCACGGCACCGGCGAACGGCGCTGCGACCTGGCCGGGCTGGGACGCATCCGCCTTCTCCGCAGCCTTCACGTTGCTGACTACCGACTTGTCACGAACCACCACGGGGCGGGACTGGCCGTTGAGCTTGCACATGACAGTGCGCATGCCCTTTTCGTCGGGCTCCGAGACTGCCTCCAAGGAGGCGATCAGGCGCACGCCCTTTTCGAGCTCCATGACGTGTTCGGCGCCGAGCTGGAGACCGTACAGGTAGTCGCGGGTGTCAAGCACCGACAGATTGCCGTAAGTGTCCACGCTCTTGAGGTAGTCCTTGGTCGGGCCCTCGAACAGCAGCCGGTTCAGGGTCCTCTGGCGGGACTTGGAATCGCCCTTGAGCGCTGCACTGTCTTCGGCGCTCAGCTCGACGTCGCGGACCTTGATGCTGCGGCCCTGAAGCGCCTTGGTGCGGAACGGCTCCGGCCATCCTCCGGGAGGATCTCCCAATTCACCCGACAGGAAGCCGATGACGGAGTCCGGGATGTCGTAGTTCTGCGGGTTCTCGTTGAAGTCCGCAGGATCTGCATGGATTCCCACGAGGTGCAGCGCGAGATCGCCCACCACCTTGGACGACGGCGTCACCTTGACCAGCCGGCCCAAGATACGGTCCGCGGCGGTGTACATGTCCTCAATGGCCTCGAAACGCTCGCCAAGGCCCAGCGCGATGGCCTGCTGGCGCAGGTTGGACAGCTGGCCACCCGGGATTTCGTGCTGGTAGACCCGGCCTGTGGGACCGGGAAGCCCGGACTCGAACGGCGCGTAGACCCTGCGGACCGCTTCCCAGTAGGGCTCCAGTGAGCTGACGCTGGCCAGGCTGAGCCCGGTGTCGCGCGGGGTATGGGCCAAGGCGGCCACAAGGGCCGACGCCGACGGCTGGCTCGTTGTACCGGCCAGGGACGCGGACGCGACGTCGACGGCGTCGACGCCGGCGTCCACGGCTGCCAGCAGGGTTGCCAGTTGGCCGCCTGCGGTGTCGTGCGTGTGCAGGTGGACCGGAAGGTCGAAGCGTTCACGCAAGGCGCTGACAAGCTTGGCTGCGGCTGCCGGACGAAGCAGGCCCGCCATGTCCTTGATGGCCAGGATGTGCGCACCGGCGTCGACGATCTTCTGGGCGAGGTCCAGGTAGTAGTCGAGGGTGTACAGGTTCTCGTTCGGGTCGAGGAGATCGCCGGTGTAGCAGAGTGCCACCTCCGCTACCGCGGTGCCTGTGGCCCGCACAGCGCGGATGGCCGGAGCCATCTGGTTGACGTCGTTGAGGGCGTCGAAGATGCGGAAGATGTCGATGCCCGTTGCCGCGGCCTCGTTGACGAACGCCTCGGTGACTTCCTCGGGGTAGGGCGTGTACCCGACCGTGTTGCGGCCACGGAGCAGCATCTGCAGGCAGACATTGGGCAGGGCCTTGCGCAGGGCGGCCAGACGGTCCCAAGGATCCTCGCCGAGGAAGCGCAGGGCGACGTCGTAGGTGGCACCGCCCCAGGCTTCGACCGAGAGCAGTTCGGGCAACAGCGCGGAGACCGCGGGGCCGGCCGCGACGAGGTCGCGGGTACGGACACGGGTTGCAAGGAGCGACTGGTGGGCATCGCGGAAGGTGGTGTCCGTGACGGCCACGGCCTGCTGCTCGCGCAGCGCCTTCGCAAATCCTTCGGGTCCCAATTCCTGCAGCTTCTGGCGCGAGCCGGCCGGTGCGACGATCCCTGCAATCGACGGGAGCTTGGCTGCGGGGTCCGTGTGGACTTTGAGTTCGCCGTTGGGCTTGTTGACCGTCACATCGGCCAACCAGGTCAGCAGTTTGGTTCCACGGTCCGCGGAGACGTGGGACTTCAGCAGTTCGGGGCGCTTGTCGATGAAGTCGGTCGCCACGTTGCCGGCAATGAAGTCGGGGTCGGCAAGGACGGCCTGGAGGAAGGGGATGTTGGTGGACACGCCGCGGATCCGGAACTCGGCCAGGCCGCGCCGGGCACGGGCCACTGCAGCCGGGTAGTCGCGTCCGCGGCAGGTCAGCTTGACCAGCATGGAGTCGAAGTGGGGGCTGATCTCGGCACCCGAGTAGACCGTGCCGCCGTCAAGACGGACGCCGGCGCCACCCGCGGAACGGTAGCCGGTGATCTTTCCGACGTCGGGCCGGAAGCCGTTGGCGGGATCTTCCGTGGTGATGCGGCACTGCAGGGCGGCACCCTTGATGGATACCGTCTCCTGGCTCAAGCCGAGGTCTGCGAGGGTCTCCCCCGATGCGATGCGCATCTGTGCCTGGACGAGGTCCACGTCCGTGATTTCCTCAGTGACCGTGTGCTCAACCTGGATGCGCGGGTTCATCTCGATGAAGACATGCTGGCCGGCCCGCTCGCCCTCGGTGTCCACCAGGAACTCGACCGTTCCGGCGTTGACGTAGTTCAGGGCCTTCGCGAAGGCCACGGCATCCCGGTAAAGGGCCTGGCGGATGGACTCGTCCAGGTTGGGGGCCGGAGCGATTTCCACGACCTTCTGGTGGCGGCGCTGCAGGGAGCAGTCGCGCTCGAAGAGGTGCATGACATTGCCCTCGCCATCGGCCAGGATCTGGACCTCGATGTGGCGGGGACGCAAGACGGCCTGCTCCAGGAACATGGTGGGATCGCCGAACGCAGCGTCCGCTTCGCGCATGGCCGCCCGGAGGGCTTCCGGAAGGTCCTCGCGGGTCTCCACCCGGCGCATGCCGCGGCCACCGCCACCAGCGACGGCCTTGGCGAAGATCGGGAATCCGACCTCGTCCGCTGCGGCAATGAGCTCATCGATGTCGCGGGACGGCGCACTGGACTTCAGAACCGGTACGCCGGCCTTGCGGGCAGCCTCGAGTGCGGCGACCTTGTTGCCGGCGAGCTCCAGCACCTCCGCCGGCGGCCCGATAAACGTGATGCCTGCCTCTTTGGCCGCCCGGGCGAGGTCCGGGTTTTCGGACAGGAATCCGTAGCCCGGGTAGATTGCGTCAGCACCCGCTTCTTTGGCGACCCGGACGATTTCGTCTACGTCCAGGTAGGCACGGACCGGATGACCTTCCTCTCCGATCAGGTAGGCTTCATCAGCCTTCTGCCGGTGGATCGAGTTGCGATCCTCATACGGGAAGACCGCTACGGTCTTGGCGCCCAGTTCATAGCTAGCGCGGAAGGCCCTGATCGCGATTTCGCCGCGATTAGCCACCAGAATCTTGGAAAACATGCTTCTCCTGCATCATTGCGGGTGTAACGGTCGGTGGTCACAGTGTGTAAGACCTCCATACCCAAACACAAATCTTTGTGGTGACAGTCACATGGGGATTCGTCACGAGCAGTGTACCTTCGCGCACGGTGCAGTTTCACGTGCTAAAAGACGATCGAGTAACAGGCGGCCCAAACCGTTCAGGGCCGATAAGGCAGGAATCCGCGGCCACTCAACATATGATGTTGAAGGGCAGCGGCAGAGCCCCGGTTCCGGCAACGCCGGAACAACAAGCACCGCGACACGGCAACCGGCGTTAGGTTTTGGGTTTTCAAGTGCAAGTAGTCAGCATCAGCAGCCTCAAAGGCGGCGTGGGCAAGACATCCGTAACCACTGGGTTGGCCTCGGCCGCACTGGCCGCAGGGATCCCCACCCTTGTCGTGGACCTGGATCCCCACGCCGACGCCACCACGGCCCTCGGCGTCCAGGCCGGCGACCAGCTCGACATCGGCCGCATGCTGAAGAACCCCCGCAAGGCGAGGCTCTTGGACAACGTGGTCAGCAGCGGCTGGGTTGACCACCCCCGCGGCAATGGCGGAGGGACGGCCCTTGATGTGGCCGTCGGGTCCGCCTACACCGGAATCTACGATCGGCCGGATCTTGGGCGCCGCGATCTCCGCCGCCTGTCTGCGGTCCTTGCACCTGCCGAAAAGTACGAGCTGGTACTCGTCGACTGTCCGCCGTCCCTCAACGGCCTCACCCGCATGGCTTGGAGCGCAAGTGACCGCGTGGTCCTTGTCGCCGAACCAGGGCTCTTCTCGGTAGCCGGCACGGAACGCACCATGCGCGCCATCCAGCTGTTCCGCCAGGAGTTCGCTCCGCAGCTGGCTCCTGCGGGGATCGTTGCCAACCGGGTCCGGCCCGCCTCGTCCGAGCACACGTTCCGGCTTGCAGAGATGGAATCGATGTTCGGCGAGCTTTTGCTGGCACCGCATATTCCTGAACAGGCGAACTGGCAGCAAATCCAGGGGGCCGCCCATGCCGTGCATCACTGGCCTGGCGACTCCGCCAAGAACACCGCCAAGCTGTTTGACTCGCTTCTGGAGAACATGTTGTCCTCGAACAACGGCACGCGGGAACGCCGCAAGCGCTGACGGGAGTCTGCAAAGCAGCAGCTATCGAACTTCGAGAAAGGCGATGAAGCCGCCTTCCTGTTGGAAGGCGGCTTCATTGGTCTTCAGTGGCGGCTCGCGGCGATCCCGACGGCGGTTCAGCCTGTGCGGCGCGCGGAACGGCGCTTGCTGAGTTCGTCGTCCGGAAAGGACTGTTCTATAACGTGCTCGCTCGGCAGCGCAGCAAGGCTGCCCTCGACTTCGCGCCATACGCGGCCTACGGCGATGCCGAAAACGCCCTGGCCACCCTGCACCAGGTCAATGACTTCGTCCGCGGAAGTACATTCATAGACACTCGCGCCATCGCTCATGAGCGTGATTTGCGCCAGGTCCTCCACTCCGCGTTCCCGCAAATGTTCAACGGCCGTGCGGATCTGCTGGAGGGACACACCTGTGTCCAGGAGTCGCTTGACGACTTTGAGAACCAGGATGTCCCGGAAGCCATAGAGCCGCTGCGATCCGGAACCGGCGGCGCCTCGCACAGCGGGTTCAACAAGTCCTGTACGTGCCCAGTAGTCCAGCTGACGGTAGGTGATCCCTGCCGCCTTGCACGCGGTGGGACCACGGTAGCCGGCATCTTCGTCCAGGACCGGAAGGTCCTCGGTGAAAAGCAGACCCTGGGCACCGCTTGCGGGTACAGCAACGCCTGTCGAGGCCTGCTTTAGCTCGCCTGCTTCGCCTTTGGGACTCACGTGACCCTCCTTGTCAGAAGTTCCCTTGGGGATGGTGCATACGGCGGCTAACACGAAACGGGAAAATGCACTCGTGTAATTTCAACGCGGCCGCACCTTTCAGTGTGACTTGCGCGGGTCCTGTACGCAACGGGAACTTGATATCTTCGACGTTAGGCGTGCGGGAGCCTCAGGTCAAAGACGTCCGGGGCATTTTCAGATCGTGTCGAAACTTTCACCCTCAACTTTAACCTTAGGCTGCCTTCAGCCTTCGAAATCCTCTGGCTCCACGTCGTCCAGGAACTCCCGGAATCGGCGCAATTCCCGTTCTTCGTCAACTTCGGGGCCCGGCTCGGTGTCTTCGCCCTCGTCGTGTTCAGTGATCCGGACGCCGGCTTCATCCATGACGGCGTCGGCACACCAGATGCGGCATTTCGCCCGCAAAGCTAGCGCCAGCGCGTCGGAAGCGCGGGAACTCACCACCGTGCCGTCGTCGAACTGGAGCTGACCGTAGAAGATGTTGTCCTCGACCGCCACAATGTTCACGCTGATGATGGTGTGGCCGAGTGCCTCAACGACGTCGATCATCAGATCGTGGGTCATGGGCCGGGGCGGCACCACTCCTTGCTGGGCCAGGGCGATGGCACTGGCTTCGGGTGTGCCGATCCAGATGGGGACATGGCGTTCCCCGTGCATCTCCCGCAGGAGGACCAGAGGCTGGTTCGAAGGCAGTTCAATCCGCACTCCAACGATCTCGACCTCAATCATCATGCGTCCATACGGGAGATACGGTCCTGCACCAAGGCTCGATGCAGGCTGAGGCAGAGTTCACTGATTTCCCGGGCGGCTTCCGCGGCCCGGGATTGCGATGCCGCATCCTTGCGGGAGGTCAAAGGAGCGACCACCCGCTCCACCAAGCCGAATTCGCGCTCGGCCGCCGCTTGGAACGGACGGAGGTGCCGCGGCTCAAGTCCGTGGCTTTCAAGTTGGACACAGGCACGCGCCACTTGCAGGGCATGTTCGTCGAATTTGCCGTTGACATGGCTGATGAGTCCGAAACTGAGGAGGGACTGCAATAGCGGGACGCTGGCCCCGGATTCCGTCCGCAACTGTTCCTCGCTCAGGGCACGTGCGCGGCCCTGCAGCTCAGCCGCAAGTTCGTCCGAGACAATCCGAGGGGAAACCGACACCCCCGGCGGAAGGTTTTCGGGACGCTCGCCACGGTCGATCGCGTCAAGGTAATCCTTGATGACCTTGAGGGGCAGGTACTGGTCACGCTGGAGGGCCAGCACGAAGCGCAGGCGCTCGACGTCGCTTTCGGCGTATTGCCGGTATCCGGCAGGCGTGCGCTTCGGATTGATCAGTCCCTTTTCCTCAAGAAAACGGATCTTCGACGCCGTCATGGTGGGAAAGTCGTCGCTGAGTTGGGCGAGGACCTCCCCGATGTTGAGGACCTGCGGTCCTCGCCGTTCCGGCTGGGGCATTGCCACAGGCGTACCCGGAATCAGTCTTGGCCTGCTGCGCGGGCAGGGCTCAGGTAGTAGGTGAGGCGGAACTTCCCGATCTGGACCTCGCTGCCGTTCTTGAGCAGGACGTTGTCCACCCGGTCCTGGTTGACGTAGGTGCCATTGAGGCTTCCGGTGTCCACCACTTCGAAGCCCTCGGGGGTGCGCACGAATTCCACGTGCTTGCGCGAAACCGTCACATCATCCAGGAAGATGTCCGCATCCGGGTGGCGGCCAGCGGTGGTGGTGTCCGAGTCCAGGAGAAACCGTGCACCCGCATTGGGGCCGGTGTGGGCAATCAGCAAGGCCGAGCCGGGAGGCAATGCCTGGACCGCGGCGCGCTCTTCGGCTGCCAGCGGCGGGCGGGCATCCGGCTCGTGGTGGCGCACTGGCGTGAGCTGGATTGAGGTGGTCTCCGAGGTTGGCTGTTCTACAGCACCGTGCTCGTCCCGGGCGTGGTTCCGCTTGCCGCCAACCATGGAAATCCTCCTCATCCACCGGCAGTTGTCATCAACTGCCGGTTACGCAACTGCCCGGTTCCCCCGGGCCAAACAGGTCGCTGGCCCGCCGCCGCCGCTCCCCTGTTCCGGGGAGAACCGACTTGGCGGGCCAGATACCATTTAGCCTACCTGTTGTTCGTACTCTGATGCACTGAGAAGGGTCTCGATGGCGTCAGCTTCCGAAAGCTTTACTTCGAACAGCCAGCCGTCACCGTAGGGATCCGAGTTGATCAGGGCAGAGTCGGTGTCGAGAGCGTCGTTGCGGGAGACAATTTCGCCGCTGACGGGGGCGTAGATGTCGCTCACGCTCTTCGTGGACTCGACTTCACCTACGACGTCGTTGCCCTTCACGGTGGTGCCGGGCTCGGGCAGCTGGGCGTAGACGACATCGCCGAGTGCATCCTGGGCGAAGTCCGTGATGCCGACGCGCACGACGCCGTCTGCATTCGGGGCACTCACCCATTCATGTTCGGCGGTGTAGGAAAGATCGGCAGGAATGTTGCTCATGAGTCGCCTTTCATCGGGACATTTCGGACCACGACGGCGGCCCGGTCATCCGGCCACCGCTGAAAGTATAAGCACATCCAAGCCCCCTCCCCACAGGTGTCTGGAATGATTGGAAGCAGACTCGAGCCGCATAGTCCTGCAATGCCGTCAAAGGAGCGCGCTCATGCCGGAACTGCCCGAAATCACTGCCTTGACCGATTTTCTGGACGAGCAGCTATCCGGGGCGCAGCTCACACAGTTACTGCTGCCATCGGCGTTCGCCCTGAAAGTAGCGGATGTTCCCCATGAATCGCTGATCGGGCGGACGGTCGAGTCCGTCGGCCGGCGGGGAAAATTCCTCGTTTTCGAGATCGCTCCTGCCGCTGAAGCACGCGAGGGCGAAGACTCAGCAGAGCCCCTGTATTTGATCGTCAATTTCGCGAAGGCCGGCTGGCTCACGTTCTCGGATAAACAGCCCGGAAACGACGCAACTGCGGCGGGCGGATACTTCGCCGCGCAATTGGGCTTTTCGAACAATGGCAGCGATTTCGGCATCACCCTTACCGACGTCGGAACGTGGAAGGGATTGGCCATCTTCATCGTTCGCGAGCCGGAGGACGTCCATGGCATTGCGGAGCTTGGGCCGGATCCCCTTGACCCCGCCTTCGGCCTGGACGAGTTCAGCCGGTTTTTCACGCACCGGCAGCAGATCAAGGGAATCCTGAAGAACCAGAAGCTCATGGCGGGTATCGGGAACGCCTACAGCGACGAAATCCTCCACGCAGCCAAACTGTCTCCCGTCGCCCCCGCTTCTTCGTTGGGCCCGGACGCAGTGGAGCGCATCTTCACTTCGATGCAGGACATTCTCAATGGAGCCGTCCAGGAGTTCTCGGGCAAGAAACCGAGCGAGCTGAAGCCGGCCAAAAAAGCCTCGATGCGCGTGCACGGCAGGACCGGCGAGCCTTGTCCCGTCTGCGGGGACACCGTGCGGGAGGTTGCGTTCGTGGGGACTTCGCTGCAGTACTGCCCAACGTGCCAGACCAACGGCGAGATCCTGGCCAGACGCGGTTCGAGCGACGACTGATTCGAAGAAACCCGCGTTTCGCCTAGGCGACCGGCGACTCCTCAGGTTCGCGTACGACGTCGGGGGCTGCTTCCGGAGCGGAAGCAGACTGCGCCGCTCCCCCACGCCGGGCCGCTGCCGCGGCGGCGATCATGACGATCAGGGCCGCGACAGTGATGGCGGCCCCGGCCCAGATAGGCGAGGTGTAACCCAGGCCCATGGTGATGGTGACGCCGCCCAGCCAGGCGCCCAGGGCGTTCCCCAGGTTGAAGGCGCCGATATTCGCTCCGGAGGCGAGGGTGGGCGCGGTGGTCGCAAAGTGCATGACGCGCATCTGCAGACCGGGGACGGTAGCGAAGCCGAAGCCGCCCATGAGTGCGAGCGAGAACAGGGTTGCCACCGGGCTCGCGGCGGTGAGCGCGAAGAACACGAGCACCAGCACCAGGCCCGCGAGGATGACCACGAGGGTTTTGTCGATGGATTTATCGGCCGCTTTGCCGCCGGCGATATTGCCGACGAACAGTCCGGCGCCAAACAGGACGAGGAGCCAAGGGACGGCATGGGGATCGAATCCTGAGACGTCGGTCAAGGTGAAGGCGATGTAGGTGAAGGCGCCGAACATGCCGCCAAAGCCGAGAATTGTGACGATGATCGACAGCCACACCTGAGTGGACTTGAAAGCTCCAAGCTCGCTGCGGAGGCTGCTGGCGACGGCCCCTTCCTTGGTGCGCGGGACCATGAGGGCGATGCCGACGAGGGCGACAACGCCGATGATGGTGATGGCCCAGAAGGTGGACCGCCAGCCGAGGTTCTGGCCAAGGAAGGTACCGAAGGGAACACCCAGCACGTTGGCGGCGGTGAGGCCCGTGAACATGATGGCAATGGCTCCGGCCTTTTTGTGGGCCGGGACCAGGCCGGCCGCGACCACTGAGCCGATACCGAAGAAGGCTCCGTGACAGAGGGCGGCCACAATGCGACCGAACAGCATGGCCGGGTAACTGTCCGCGACGGCAGAGAGGAAGTTACCCGCAATGAACAGGACGAGGAGCCCGATCAGCACAGGCTTGCGGGGCAAGCGTGTGACGGCCGCTGTAACCAGGAGTGCGCCGACAACGACGCTCAGCGCATAGCCGGTGATGAACCAGCCGGCGGCTGCTTCGCTGACTCCGAAGTCGGTGGCAATCTCGGGTAAGAGGCCCATGATGACGAACTCGGTCAAGCCAATACCGAATCCGCCGAGGGCGAGGGCGATCAACCCTGCGGGCATGTTGTTGCTCCTTTGTGGGGATGGATTCCCGTGAGACTGGAAGTGCGTCGCCGAGAACCGTAGAATATTAGTTGCAGACGCTGCATATATAGTTGCATACGCCATGTAATTGCGCAAGCAACTACTTTCGTGCGTCTGGTTTCTTCATCGATCGGCAGGAGTTTCGGTAGACATGGGCATCAAAGACGACGCCGTTGAGGTGCGAGCGCAGGGGTGGCGGACTCTCGCGGCGCTGCACGGCAACATCGAGGCAGCACTGGAGAAGGCGTTGCACACGGCCGCGGATCTTTCGGTGGTCGAGTACACGGTGCTTGACGCCCTGAGCCGGCAGGACGGATGGCACATGCGGATGCAGCAGCTCGCCAGGGCAACAGCACTGTCCAGCAGCGCCACAACGCGTTTGGTGAACCGGCTTGAAGACCGCGCGCTGCTGACCAGGATCCTGTGCGCCGACGACCGGCGCGGGATTTACACGGAGCTTACCGAAGCGGGCCAGAAACTGTTGCTGGCGGCCCGGCCGGTACACGACGAAACCCTCGCGGAGTCCCTGACGGCCGCAGAATCGGTGCCGGAGCTTGAGCCCCTCGTGAAGGCGTTGGGGGCGTTGCAGGGGGCCTGAGCGCGTTCGCGCGTCAGACCTTCTTGACCACGCTTGACTTGAGCTGCATGGGTCCGAATCCGTCCACCTTGCAGTCGATATCGTGATCCCCCACGCCGTTCACGAGGCGGATGTTGCGGACCTTGGTTCCGACCTTGATTGCCGTGGCGCTCCCTTTGACCTTGAGGTCCTTGATCACGGTGACCGTGTCCCCGTCTGCGAGCACATTGCCCACAGCGTCCTTGATGTCCGTCGACTCGGCTTCCGCTTCGTCAGAAGCCGTGGGCGACCATTCGTGCGCGCACTCGGGGCAGACCAGCAAGGCACCCATCTCGTAGGTGTATTCGCTGGCGCATTCGGGGCAAGGGGGAAGTGTATCGCTCACCGTCCAATGATAGATGGGGGCGGTCAAACACGGAGACGGCGACCCGGGCACACTGAGACGCCCGGCAGGAACCCCGAGATCTCGCGGAATTGAACACGTAGATGGGAACTGCAGACCACTTAATTCTTGGGTTTGACCACTGAGACGGCAAATGTCGGCCATATATTGCCAATGCCCAAGAAATAGAAAGTTGGTGCGTGAACCGTGCAATTACCGCTGTGGGGCCTCGCCCTAGGATGGCTGGTCGTCAGCATATATCTTCGCTCGCTCAAGTTCATCGCGCTGATGACTATGTGTGCTCTACCTGGACTGGCAGCGCGTGCAGCGTCGACGCTGTTCGCCGAACCCTTGCACTTAGCGGCAAGCCAACAGGCCGGGCTGAGCGTCTTCTCTTCTATCTGGATCTACCTGACGCTGATCCTTTTCGTAGGCATCCGCCGAATGACGGGGCCGAACTGATGCTTCTCTATGGAACGCTCCGGAACCAGTGGATTCCCGGGTACTTTGCGTTAATCGGCTTCAGAACCGTGCTGTCTCGTTCTCTTCCTTCATCCGTTGGTTCAACCAGCTCTCCAAGCACGATGCCCATGGCGGTTTGAATTGGCTGACGCCGGTCGAAGTCCAGCTCTTCGAGGAGGCGCAGGTCATAAACCCGACCAGCCAGCGCACTTCGCCAATCGTCGTAGACGACTGCGATTCGGGTGGCATCAATGGATGCAGCGTGCCTGTATCTGACACGGCCAATAATGCTTTCGTCCACAAGCTTGAAGCCTTCCTCAAATGCTCGTGCCCAAGCGTCCGCAGTATTCATCGGTGCCTGCGAATCCGTGACGCCCGAGGGTCACTTGCTTGATGCCGTCGCATTGAGGCTTTTGAAACTCCTCTGCTGCTCATCAAAGTCCTCCTTGTTAATTTTGGTCCCGGCTTTGATCAGCTTGTAGCTAATAAACATCTGGTCCGAGGTGAGGGAGGGGGACGAGCCCGCGGTCGAATCAGCCCCTGAGGCTGCCGATCTGTTGAGAGTCCCATCGAGTGCTCCAGTCACCCACCAGGGACAAACAGTGGAACCAAGACAGTAAGCGGTCTTCAAGCCGAGAGTACCTCCAACCCATTGGCCATAGTACGAGGACTGGTAATCCTTACTTGCAACGGATCTGAGTTGGACTGAACTCTCAACATAGCAGTAGGATCCGCAACGGATTTTGTTCCATAAGCTGTGGTGGTCCAATCGGTTCCTTGCCAGGTTCCGGGCCCGTTCATCACGAATTTGACGGCCGCGACACTCTTGATTCCGTGCTTCGAATAGGCCTTGTCAAAGCCGAAGCCTCGGTCGGTGTCAGCGTCATACATACCTCTACGCAGCGGCAGCAAAATTCCGCTACTCGTGCCGTTTGCCAGCACTTGGTACGACGGGTAGCCAGGAGGTGGTGGAGCTGCCTGGGCTGGGACCGCTACCGCAAGAGGGGCCACCGTCGCAGCCAAAGCGAGCCCGGCAACCCGTGGAATTGCCCATCAGGCGGTCCCATGCTGCAAATTGAGTGCTCAAACACCTCAAAATGAGTACTTTTCACGAAAAATCGGTACAGGAGAGGGCCGAACCCGTGTTGGAGTAGCCGGGGCTTGAACGCGTTGCCTCGATGGGTATGGCCGAAATCCTGCTTCTGTTGGGGTCTGTGCCAATGGCCTTGGAAATGAGTGCGCCTTCCTCGGACAGCACCGGATTCTGCTGGATCATTTCACTCGCCAAAGGTGCTCACCCCTGTGATTCCGGGGCGCCGGGACTTGCCAAAGCCGATGATCCAGCAGAATCGCGCGCGGGCAGACGCGTGCGCCGTCCTGACCTTCTTTGGTTTGCGAAATCGATTTCGACACGGCGAGTCATGTCGTTTCAAGGCTCTTGCCCTTCAAACAAGGTCAGGACGGCGAGGTCACACCGACGCTCAAACGCGAAAGTCCCGGAAACCCTTAGGTTCCGGGACTTCGCTATCCGTACCTTGCAGTCGGGCTGACAGGAGCGATTCCGCTGAGAGGCAGAGGACAGGAACCGCTCCGCCTGATTCAACCTTGAGCGCTACTAAGGACGCTCGTTCCAAGCATCCACGAACGCCGCCTCGTGCATTTTCGCCCAGGCCCCTACCGCCTCGAATCACTCCGGTTGGCTGCAGTAAAGCAGATCGAGCCGTCGTCCTCACACATATCTGCAGACACGCTGCCCAACAGTCGAGAGTGTCTTCAAGGGTGCAGCGAACGAGGCGAGGTCGCGATCTGTCACCTCCGCGGTCACTGTCAGACTCACCTCGCTCTCACGGTCGGACGTGAGCGACGCGGCCCCGGGAAGGCTGATCAGTGACACGACCGTCGCGGTTTGGCGTGTCAACGCGGCGGCGGGCGAGGCCACGCTAAGAGTGGGGTCGTTGGAACTACCGAAGGTCAGCTCGACAGACCGGAGGTTCCCCCGCCAGCAACGGCGATGGTCCGCACCCTGAAGGAGGCGGTCACGTCGTTAGTCCACATCGTGCGAAAGCTGTCCGCGATGTCCGTTGGTAGCTCCTTCAGAAGGTCGCGAAGGGCGGTGCCATCGACGCCGGGGAACAGCGTGACTGACCTTGTCACGTCGGCCTACCGGGTTTGACCGCATATCGTCGGTTTGCGTGTCAGTGGAGTGCCTCCTCGTTTCGAGTCCGTACCGATTTTGAGCCTGTTCCGCTACAGTGAGACGGACCGACACACGGGGGTCATCGTGGCGAGTGAGCAAAACAACGTTGATAACGTTGCATGCTTGTTCCGCGAGAGCCAGACCGATCTCCTGTCATATGCCCGACGGCGAGTGCCCCTCGGCGTTGACCCGTCGGATGTCGTTGCGGAGGCCTTCGCACGTGCGCTCGCGCGTCCATATCGAGCGGTTACAAGGGCATGGCTTTTCTGTGCCGTGAAGAACATTCTTCTCGAAGAGCATCGTCGTGCTCGAGCGTCTCGTCGTGCACACCGCGAAAAGGCCGTGCTGATGAAGCTGCAGGAAACCGAGCATGTGCCGGAGGTCGACGAGGCAGTAGCGCGGCTGTCTCATACGGATCAAGCGGTCCTCGGTCTGGTTTATGTCCGCGGTCTGACGCATGCGGAAGGGGCGAACGAGATGGGCCTCTCCGTTTCCGCCTTCAGCAAGCGCCTCCTTCGTGCGCGGGCCAGACTGCGCGACATGTTGCTCACAGGCAGCACGGTGTTTGCTGTCGCGGTCCAGGGCCTGTTCCCTGAGGTCGTCGACCTCGAATTCTTCGCACAGGCAAACTTTGCGTATCGCTCACCGAGACCGGGCCCGGCCTGAAGCCGGGCCTGCCTCACCATCGATGAACGGGGCTCTACCCCCCCACCCGCATCTGATGCAACCTTTGAGGGCGCCTGCAGCGGCTTTGCGCCGGAAGCGACGCGCTTCTGATCATTGAGTCAGGGCTGTCAGCTCGAATTGTGATCTTTTCGTGATCTCTCGATGTCCAATGCGGACGTCGCCGGCTCATGTTCAAGACACGGACAGTTCCTGGAAGGAGAATCACATGAGTGTCCTCATCTGCGACACGAAAGTAGCTGCTATCGTCGCTCTCGACAAACTCGACACACGCTTACGGAGGAGCCCGCCGCAGGCCCGAAGCGCCCCAATGACCGTCAGGACGGTGTGACATGAGGAGAATAGCGAGCGTCAGCCTTGGTATTGCGTTGGTTACGGTCTTGGCCGTGACACCGGGCGGCGCAGTGTCTGCAACCTCAAGCAGCGCCGATGGATTGCTCCACAGCCTGGCGGTCGACGAGGAGATGCCCGGGTGGGGAAGGCCCCTGACAGCTGAAGACATGACGAACTGGAGTCAGCGTCAGCTCGATATCGACACCAATATCGCGATCACGGACCTCGTCACGGCTGATGATCACCGAGCCATCAACACTGTCACTTGGGACCCGGATCGGGACGTCGTCTCCTTCTACGTTTTTGGGGACACCCGCGGGCTTGAAGCGCGCATCGCAGAGGCGCTTGGTTCGGAACAACGATGGGAGATCATCGCCGCTCAACGACCGATTGCCGAACTCGAGAAGGTGATCGAGTCGCTTGCCGCCGACAGCAATGCCTTGCCAAGCGGCGCGAGATTCGTCTCGGGAACCCCAGCCCCCGACGGTTCATCGATCACTGTCGGCGTCGAGGTGAAAGACAGGGCATTGCGGCGTAGCCTTCCCCCGCCGGACGCGATATCCGGGGTGCCGGTGACGTACGAGAAGGCAGCTAGACCCGAGGTGGCCACAAGACTGCGCAACAGCGAGCCAATCATCTCAGGCGGGTACACGCAGGGTCCGCCGGGATCATGTAGCTCAGGGTATCCGGTCGTTCGCAACCAGGACAATCAGCCGAACATGCTCACCGCTGACCACTGCACCTCCGCTACAAAGGAATCATGGCAGTGGGGAACCGGCAGCGTCACGATCGGATCTTCGACGTTCCAAGCGGCCGGCGACACCGACCTTGAGCTGTTCACCAACTCGGGTCCCTTGTCGGCATGGATGTTCGCAGGCTCGTACACCGACAACACGACCGTCGCGCCGATTCGCGGATACCTCGCCCCGGTGGGTGGCAATAGCGTTTGCTACAACGGCTCCCGTTCAGGGCCAGTGTGCTCCAACGTGCTGGAAAACTCCGACGCGTTCAGCTGCGTCGCCTTCCTCCAGTGCTACTGGACCCGCTGGTCCACGCAGAGTTCAGGCATCCCCGCGGCAGGTAACGGCGACAGTGGAGGCCCGGTCGCGATCTTCGCACTGAGGTCGTCTGACAACACGGTCGGGGCATACGGGGTCGGCGTGATCTCGATGATGTCCAACACGAGCAGTAACTGCACCGGCGACCCGTCGACATCAGCCCGGGAGTGCTCTGCCAACATGGGCATGGCACCTCTCAGCCGATGGGCGAACGCGCAGTATACGCATAGTCTGGTGTACACAACGTCTTAGCTCTGGAGAGAGGTGAGGAATTGCGTCAAGCGGTCATGACCAGGATCAACGTTGTCTCGATGATAATGATTGTGGTCGTCACATTAACCTCCTGTTCCTCGGCTGGCGCTGCCGACTCGCGCCATGCCGGTGCGCCGCCGGGCGTCGAAGTCACGCTCAGCGGCGCACCTGTGGCATTCGCCCCGGGTAATGGCAGCATTGAGATCGTGACCTGGGGAAGTTCAAGCTGCCCACCCACAGCGACATCGTTTACCGTGAAAGACGGGTCCGCCTCAGTGACATTCGACCTCTCCACGAGATCGCCCTGCACAACCGACATCGCAGCCACCACGCACGTCTTCGGCCCGGAGAAGGTCGGCAAGACGATCCCGGAGACCGCACACATCACCTTCACCGACCTTTACGAACAGTATGATGTCAAGGTGATTCGGGGGTAAGCCTCAACCGGGCGCAGTCGGTCTTGGTTCGCGAAAACAAGGAAACCTATACGACACGGAACCCAGCCGTTAGGCCCCAGAAGTCCCAGTGCTTTGATCGCAAATAGCGACCAGTTCACCACCTCAAGGCTCCCTCAATAAGCTGGCAGTCGTTAGCTGTTCGGTGGCGAATTGGGAACCGTCCCCGATCAACACGAGCGTCACGAGACACAGATCAGCGGATCTGCGTCTTCGGCCGAATCGGCTCTACAAGACGGCCACGATCCACTCGCTGGATAGCTCCTGAGCTGAGTTCCTGAAGCTGCACCATCATTTCACCGCCGGCATCTCCGGTATCGATGGTGCCCTTGGGCTCGAACAAGATAGAGTGCACTTCGCCCTCAGCCCTTGGACAATGCTCGACGCCCTTCGGCCCCACGAACACATCGTTCGGACGCAGAATGACGTCGCGATCGCGGAGCTGAATCGTGAGCTCGCTCGAACCACCATGAAGAGCTCGTCAGTGTCCGGGTGGGTATGCCAAACGAACTCCCCCTGCAACTTGACTACCTTGACCTCGTAGTTGTTGATGCTGATCAGAGATTCCGAGTAGCAATCATGTCCCAGTATCCGCCGGCACTTGAAAGGAAGCGTTGCGCTATCTCGCACGCGCCAACCGATTCTCCCGCACGCCGGCGGCGCTTGCCGAAGACGTGGCCTCGACCCGCGGCGCGAACTCCAGAACCCTGGCAGGTTGCCAACGTTGTCGTAGGTCGATGTGGTGATTCCGGTGTCGGGGTCGGTAGCACTGACCTGGTGGCCGAGTACGTCGAAGGACCAGGTCCAGCTGTTGCCGGCCGGGTCAACCATTGCGATCATCTTGCCCTGGGCGTTGTAGCTGTAGTTAGTTGACTCGGTCGTGCTGCCGGTCGGTGCCAGGTACTGTAAGAATTTTGTCTTCTGCCCGGGAGAGTTGGTGTATTCGCTCGTCGGGGTGCCATCGGTCGGCGCCGTGGTGTCGGTTCGGTCCGCGCCGGGTAGGCGACGCTTGTGTGGAACCCCTCGCCGCCGAGCGAGTTCAAGGTCCTCTTCACAGCCGGAAACCTGCCAAGACCGCGACTACGTCAACGAGGACTCGGCGCGCGACAAGGAAGCCAACCGTACGTACGCGACCGACTCTCACACACCATCGACACAGAGGACCAATACGATGGAATCAACGTCCTGGTCGTTGCTGTCGATCTCGTCGCGATGCTGGTACAGCTCTACCACGTCGACGACGCGGGGCGTCGCCTCACCCAGATGAGCAAGCCGCTCCCCTGCAGAGAAGCAGCAAGAGCGGCGCTCGACCAGATCCTCCAACACCGCGGATACCTCTGAACCACCCCTCAGCCGGCTCATCCTCAATCGCGTCAGCGCCCGCCCTTTCCGTCAACGCCGAGTTGAAATGCCACCTTCTACTGGTGCCCTGACGTGAACTCGAGTGACGAGTTCGACTCAGCACTGGCCTGGTCCGGCGTCAGGGATCCAGGCGCTTTCGGTCCTCGGACCACGTTCGGAAGGAAGGGTAGAGTGCAGCGGGAATCCCGGGGATTCCGAACATAGATATGGATATGGACTTCATCGACCCTAACAGGTGCCCTGGCCCTCGAAATCAGCCTCCGGCAAGCGTTTGGTCCCCTTTTGGTCCCCCTGGGCCCTCGAAAAATAGTCCGTAAACGACAAAGTCCTGGTGAGAATGAATCTCACCAGGACTTCCTCTGGTCGGGCTGACAGGATTTGAACCTGCGACCCCTTGACCCCCAGTCAAGTGCGCTACCAAGCTGCGCTACAGCCCGTCAGTCCTGCCGTTCTCCGCCTAGGTTTTCACCTAAGCAGTCCGGCCGAACCACCTCAAAAAGCTTACACGATGTTCGAGGTTCTCAATGACACCCTGGCGGGTGTCATCTGTGATGCGCGTCTCAATTAGCGCTTCTTGCCGCGCTTTTCACGGACGCGCATGTTGACCTCGATCGGCGTGCCGTCGAAGCCAAAGGTTTCGCGCAGCCGGCGAGTGATGAACCGGCGGTATCCGGGGTCCAGGAAGCCCGTGGTAAAGAGCACGAACTTCGGCGGACGGCTGGATGCTTGGGTGCCGAACAGGATGCGGGGCTGCTTGCCGCCACGGACAGGGTGCGGGTGGGCAGCCACGAGCTCGCCCAGGAACGCGTTCAGGCGTCCCGTGGGGATGCGCTTGTCCCAGCTCTCCAAGGCGAGGTCCAGTGCGGGCACCAGACGGTCCTTGTGCCAGCCGGTCTTGGCGGAGATGTTGACGCGCGGAGCCCATTCAACGTGTGCCAGGTCCTGCTCGATTTCACGCTCAAGGTAGCGGCGACGTTCGTCGTCGAGCAGGTCCCACTTGTTGAACGCGAGGACCAGCGCACGGCCCGACTCGATGGCGAGCTGCAGGATGCGGACGTCTTGTTCGCTGAGCACCTCGTCAACGGCGAGGAGCACGACGGCGACCTCCGCCTTTTCGAGCGCGGCCTGCGTACGCAGGGAAGCGTAGAAGTCTGCCCCCTGGGCCATGTGCTGGCGGCGGCGGATGCCTGCCGTGTCCACGAAGCGCCAGGTGCGGTCGCCGAGTTCGATGAATTCGTCCACGGGGTCGCGCGTGGTCCCGGCGAGGGGATCAACGACCACGCGCTCGGAGCCGGCAAGCTTGTTCAGCAAGGAGGACTTGCCGACGTTCGGGCGGCCGATGAGGGCAATGCGGCGGGGGCCGCCGGAGCGCTCGACGCCTTCCACCGTGGAGAACTCGGGAAGGGTGTCCATGACGTGGTCCAGGAGGTCGGCGACGCCGCGGCCATGGAGGGCGGACACCGGGTACGGCTCGCCGAAGCCAAGGCCCCAAAGCGAAGCCGAGTCGGCTTCCTGGGCAAAGTCATCGACCTTGTTGGCCACCATGATGACCGGCTTCTTGGACTTGCGCAGCATCTTCATGACGCCTTCGTCCGTGGCAGTGGCGCCAACGGCGGAGTCCACCACGAAGAGCACGGCATCGGCCAGTTCCACGGCCATCTCGGCCTGCTCGGCGACGCGGGCGTGGATGCCCCTCGCGTCGTGCTCCCAGCCACCTGTGTCCACCAGCGTGAAGTTACGGCCGTTCCAATGTGCCGAGTACATGACACGGTCACGGGTAACGCCCGGGGTGTCCTCGACGACGGCCTCGCGGCGGCCGAGGATGCGGTTCACCAGCGTGGACTTGCCGACGTTGGGGCGGCCAATGATGGCCAGGACCGGGTCCAGCTTGAGGGGGCCGTCTTCGCCTTCGTCGTCGTAGAGCCCGCTCAGCAGCGCGGCGTCGTCCTCGTCGAGGTCGTAGTCTTCCAGGCCTGCCCGGAGGGAGGCTGCGCGGAGTTCGGCTTCGTTGTCGTCCAGGGCGGCGAGGTTTTCAGCCACCTGGTCGGTGCCGGTGGGCGTGTATTCGTCGTCGCCGGCTCCGATGTTGCCGGATTTGTGAGTCGTATCGCTCATTGCACTTTCCTTAGTGGTGATCTGCCGGCGTCCCGGCTACTTCTTCTTGGCGGTGCTGCATTGGCTGTGGGCCGGTTCATTTAGTCCCCCGGAAGGGACTGACCGGTGGTCTTGACGGCATCCTGGACGTGTCCAGCCAGCGCAGCGCGGATCTCCGCAGCCGCCCTGTCCATTGAAACACGCCCCGACTCGCCATTTCTGCGGGTCACATTCAAGGGGGCTCCGAAACTGACGTGCAGGCGGCGGCGCAGCCCCGGAATGGAATCGCGATGTTCGTCTGCGATCCGCGTTCCGAGGATGGCCACGGGAATCACTGTGGCCCCGGACATCAGCGCGAGCCATGCGACGCCGTTGCTGATGTTGCCGGCGGTGCCGCTCCCCCGCGTTCCTTCAGGGAGAATCCCCACGCAACGGCCGGCGTCGAGCACTTGCTTTCCGAGTTGGAGCGCCGCACGGTCGCCGGAGCGGTCGATGGAAATCTGCCCCGAGGCACGAAGCACCTTTCCCAGGAAACCCCTGAACATCTCCTTCTTGACCAGGATGTGCATGGGCCGTGGAGCCGCGCCGAACATCACCGGCCCATCCAGGAAGCTGATGTGGTTGCCCGCGAAAATGACCGGGCCGGACTTGGGAATATTGGAGCGTCCCGTTATTGCGGTCCGGTACAGGACGTGGTCCAACAGCCAGCCAACAGGCCGGCTCCACATCATGGTCCAGCGTGCCGGGAGCCGGGCTTCAGTCACCGTAGATGACCTTGCCCACAATGCTCAGTGCCGTTTCGACCGTCTCTTCGAAGTCCAGGTCCGAGGAATCCAAGGTCACGACGCCGTCGGCCGCCTGGGTGAAGTTCACCACAGTGGAGTCCTTGGCATCGCGGCGGATCACTTGGGCGGCGAGTTGCTCCTGGCTCTGCGTTCCGCCCAACTGGAGGCCGCGGCGCCGCAGCCGGGCTTCCTCGCTGGCGGTCAGCAGCATGCGGACCTCCGCATAGGGCGCGACGACGGTGGTGATGTCCCGCCCTTCCACCACCATGCGGCGGTGGTGCTGTTCGATCAGCTGGCGCTGGCGACGAATCAATTCGTTGCGGGCACCCAAGGTGGTTGCCACCGCGCTGACAGCCGAGGATATCCTCGGCTCGCGGATTTCCTCCGTGATGTCCACTCCGGCAACACTGACGTATTCGGCGTTGGCGCTGGTGCTAAGTTCCAGCGGCAGATCCTTTGAGGCCTGCTCGACGGCGGCACCGTCGGCGAGGTCGATCCCGGTCTTGAGGCAGTACCAGGTCAACGCACGGTACATCGCACCCGTGTCCAGGTAGGCGAGCTTCAAGCGCCGGGCAACTTCCTTGCTGACGCTGGACTTGCCGGAGCCGGACGGGCCGTCGATGGCGACAACCAGCGGCTTTCCCGGTCGTACAACGGTCTCCGGGCCGAAAAGTTCACGTTTCATTACTGGAGTACCCGCCATCCACGGTCGGTCAAGGCTTCAACAAGGAGGTCATGCTTGTTGGGCATGACGGAAAGTTCCACCATGCCAACATTCTGTCCCGACGAGTGGTCCAAGCGGAGGTCTTCAACGTTGACGCCGATCTCACCGATCTCCGTCAACAACCTGGCGATCTGCCCGGGCCGGTCGTCTACCAGAACTGTAAGCCATGAATATGCCTGCGGGGGTCCGCCATGCTTTCCAGGGATCCTGGCCTGCCCGGCGTTGCCCTCACTGATGAGCTGGGCAAGATCCAGGCGGGCCCCGGGTGCCGTGGGATCCTCCAGGGTACCGATCAAGCGGTTGAGGTCTTCACGGACACCATGGAGGATATCCACCACCTTGGCCGCGTTGTTGCCAAGGATCTGCACCCAAAGAGTGGGATCGCTGGCAGCAATCCTCGTGGTGTCCCGCAGCCCGTTGCCGGCCAGGGACAGCGCGTGAAGCGGTGTTCCCTGCAAGCGGCTGGCGAGAAGCGAAGACATCACCTGGGGCAAGTGCGATACCAAAGCAACCGCTTCATCGTGTTCCTCCGCGGTGAACTGGGAGACTATTGCCCCCAGGTCACCAGCAAGGGAACGTGCAGTCTGAAGCGCGTCGGCGCTGGTCTCGTCGGACGGGCAGAGAACCCAAGGCATGGACGTGAAGAGCTCGCCGCGGGCAGCGACGGGCCCCGACTTCTCGCGCCCCGCCATCGGGTGCGTCCCGACGTAACGGGACATGTCCACTCCACGGCCCCGGAGCTCGGCCTGGATTGCCAGCTTGACGCTGGCAATGTCCACCGCAACGGCCTCCGGGTATTCACCCAGGGCACGCTCGACGACGTCGGCCGTCACATCCGGTGGCGCCGCGACAACAACCAGCTGAGGTGGGTTCTCAAGCTCGGACAGAGGCCTGCCCGCGCCGATATCCACGGCCACGGCCTGGTTGGTTGGCGACGGGTCCGAAAGGAACACGGAGACACCCCGGCCACGCAGGCCGAGACCGATGCTGGCTCCGAGCAGGCCGGTGCCGAAAACGACCACCGGGCCGTCAAGATGGCCCCGGCCGTGCGAGTGGAATGCCGACATGCCTTACAGTCCTACGGAGGCCAGAAGGTGTCCGACTTCCTGCTTGCCGAGGTTGCGGATGCTGCCCTGGCGCTGGTCGCCCAGGCCGATGGGACCGATCTTGACGCGCACAAGGCGAAGCACGGGGAAACCCACGGCTTCGAACAAGCGGCGGACAATACGGTTCTTGCCGGAGTGCAGCACAACCTCGATCAGCACGTGGCCGGGAGTGGAATCCACGAGCTTGAAGGAGTCGACGGATGCGATGCCGTCTTCGAGCTCGATGCCAGCCTTCAGCTGCGCACCGACTCCCTGCGGGAACGGACCACGGACCTGTACCAGGTACGTCTTGGGCACCTCATAGGAAGGGTGCGTCAAGCGGTTGGCGAGTTCGCCGTCGTTGGTCAGCAGCAGCAGGCCCTCGGTGGCGACGTCAAGACGGCCGACGTGGAAGAGACGCTCGCCCTTGTTCTTGGCGGACTTGAGGAAATCGCTGATGCAGGGACGGCCCTCGGGGTCTTCCATGGTGGAAACGACGCCCTTGGGCTTGTTGAACACCATGTAGAGCATGGTGTCATCGAGCTGGATGCGAATGCCGTCGACGTGGATCACGGCGGTCGCGGGGTCGACGCGCATGCCAAGCTCGGTGGTGAGCTGGCCGTTGACCTCGACGCGGCCTTCCTCGATCATTTCCTCGCACACGCGGCGGGAAGCCACGCCGGCCTGGGCCATGACCTTCTGCAGGCGCACGCCATCGGCGTCGTGCTGCTCGGACTGGGCCACCTCGCCGCGGCGGCCGCGGGGCTTGCGGATCGGGCCAAGGTTCTGGCCGAAGCGCTCACTGCCGAAGGCGCGGGAAGCGTACTGTTTCTTGTTGCTGGCTTTGGGCTTCAACGCGCCTGGCGTGCCCGGAGCCTTGCCGAAGCCGGGCTTGTTCGAGCCTGGCTTGCGGGGGGCCTTGGCCGGCCTGGAATCTTGGCGGCCGGCCTCTTCACGGCGCTCGTAGCCTCCGGCCGAGGTGGGGTTGTCCGGATCAAAGGGGCGTTCTTCACGCGGACGAGTGGGCTTGAAGGGGCGTTCTCCGCCCGGGGAGAAGCTGCGCTTGCTGCCTCCGGAGGCGCCACCGGCACGGCTTGCGCCACCCCGGCCGGCACCAAAGCTGCTGCCTCCTGCGCGGCCGGCACTGCTGCGGCCTGCACTGCTGCGGCCTGAGTCTTGCGACTCGTTGCGTCCGGAATTGTTTCGTCCCGAACTATTACGTGGTGAACCCTGGCGTCCCGCCTGTGTCATGACCCGTCCTTTTGTTATGGTGGCCGGCTTGTTCTTTCTCAACGTAAGCCAGCCGGACAGAGGATATCTGTCCTGTGTGTCTGCCCGCTACTAGCCGGACGTTTGTAGATCCTTGCAATATCAAAAATTATTGAGTTGTTCCCGCGACTACATGCGTTCGGCGTCGAAGAACTCCTCGATGCCCTCCAGCCCCGGAAGGTGAGGGGACAATTGAGGCAGTTCCGCCACCGAGCCAATGCCCATGCGCTCGAGGAAGTACGAGGTGGTCCGGTAAAGGATCGCCCCCGATTCAGGATCGGTACCCGAGTCCTCGATCAGCCCGCGTTGGACCAGGGTCCGAACGACTGAATCGACATTGACGCCGCGGATGGCCGACACCCTGACCCTGGAAACCGGCTGCCGATACGCGATGACCGCCATGGTTTCAAGGGCTGCCTGCGTCAGCCGCGCGGTCTGGCCCTCGAGAACGAACCTGCCCACGACGTCGGCAAAATCCGCGCGTGAATAGATCCGCCACCCTCCGGCAACGTTCCGCAACTCAAAACCCCGGGGTGCAGCGCTGGCACTTGCATCAGTGTGCAAGTCATCAGCGTCCCTGCCCGGGGCTTTAACAGTATAGCCGCTATACTCCTGCCGCAGTCCCTCCAGCAAATCCTCGACGACGGCGACCGTCACGTTGAGCCCGGCAGCGAGCTCTTCCGCCGTGGCCGGTTCGTCGATCACCATCAGGACGGCTTCCAGGGCCGCGCGGGCGCCTCCGGGTAGGGCTTCAAGCTCGGCGAGGCCGTCCCCGCCTGTTTCCTGCTCGCTCACAGCGGCTCCTCTCCTTCGTCGATCTGCTCGTACTCGTCGCTCAAGTTGTCGCTGCTCCATCCTTCGGGGCGCCCTGTCCACCGGACAGTGAGTTCGGCGAGCGGACCCGGCTGCTCAAACGCCACCACACGGTCGCGGAACAGCTCGAGGAGTGCCAGGAACCGGGCCACGACAACGAGCGTGGACTCGGCGTCGGCAATCAATGCCCTGAAGGATTGTGGCTGGCCGCGCTGCAGGCGGTACCCGATGATCTCGGCTTGTTCCTTGACGCTGACGGGTGTTCCGTGAAGGTGGTCGAGCCCGACTTGCTCGGGCGTGTTGTCCTTCGGCGCCAGGGTCTTGGCCGCAAGCGCGGCGAATTGCTCAGGAGTGTGGCGCCAAATCAATTCGGGCAGCATTGCGGCGAAATGCCCTTCCAGCGCAACTTGCCGGGGGAAGCGCCGGGCTTCGGACTCCAAGGTGCCGGACATGATCGCGGCCACCTGTTTGAAAGCCTTGTACTGCAGGAGCCGGGCGAAGAGAAGATCCCGGGCTTCCAGCAAGGCAATGTCCTCGGCATCTTCGACTTCGCCGGCTGGCAGGAGCCTTGCGGCCTTGAGGTCCAGAAGGGTGGCGGCGATAACCAGGAATTCGCTGGCTTCGTCCAGGGCCCAGTCCTCGCCCAGTTTCTGCAAGCGCCGGATGTACTTGATGAACTCATCCGTCACGGTGGCCAGCGCAACTTCCGTGATGTCCAGCTTGTGCTTGGAGATCAGGCCGAGCAGGAGATCGAACGGGCCGGTGAAGTTCGCCAACCGGACCTCAAAGCCGGCCTTTCGTCCGGAAGGCGACGCTCCGGCGTCGTCCGCTGTGCTTGCAGAAGAGTACGACGGCGGCGCGTCGCCCTTCAGGGCGGGCGCGCCTTCAGCGGTGAGTGGCTCTGCCACGCGGGCTAGGGTGCGCCGCCGCGCGAAATCAGTTCCTTGGCCAGGCGGCGGTAGGCGTCGGCACCGATGTGGTTTCCGGCGTAGCTGGTGATGGGTTCCGCGGCAACCGTAGCGTCGGCGAACTTGATGGAACGCTTGATGACGGTCTCGAAGACCTTGTCCCCGAACGCCTCCACGAGCCTCGAAATGACTTCGCGGCTGTGCAGGGTGCGGGCGTCGTACATCGTGGCGAGCACGCCGTCCACCTGCAGGCGCGGGTTCAACCGGTCCTGGACCTTTTCGATCGTTTCGACGAGGAGTGCCACCGCGCGGAGGGCGAAGAATTCGCAGATCAGCGGGATGATGACGCCGTGCGCAGCCGTCAAGGCATTGACCGTCAGGAGGCCCAGGGACGGCTGGCAGTCGATGAGCACCACGTCGTAGTCGTCCTCGACGCTCTTGAGCGCGCGGTCCAGCACTTGCTCGCGGGCTACCTCATTGACCAGCTGGACCTCGGCGGCCGAGAGGTCGATGTTCGCCGGCAGGAGGTCGATGCCTTCGACGCCGGTCTTTTGGATGGCGTCGCGGATATCCACTTTGCGGTCCATCAGGACGTTGTAGACAGTGAGGTCGAGCTCGTGCGGGTTCGTGCCCAGGCCCGCGGAAAGAGCCCCTTGGGGATCGAAATCAACAAGCAGGACGCGCCGGCCGAATTCTGCGAGCGCAGCGGCGAGGTTGATGGTTGACGTGGTCTTGCCCACGCCACCCTTCTGGTTGACCATGGCGATGACGCGGGCCGGGCCATGGGAGGCCAGCGGCGCGGGCTCGGGGAAGTCGCGGTGCGGGCGGCCCGTTGGCCCCATGACGGCGTCTTCCAGATCGAAATCCGTGCCCTCCAGCGTAGTCGTTCCCCGTTCGCTGCTCACGTATCTGTCCACTCTCTCCACGACGGTCATTTCCTGCGGCTGTCTCCAGCACCAGCACTGCTCCCCACCTAGGCTACAGCGCCCGACACGGCATTCTGCGGAACTTGACATTGCCCGCAGTTTGAGCCTTTACCTTCTAGCTGAGGTAGAAGGTTGGGCCGCGGTGGCAATAAAACGCAAGCAAGGCAGGCCCCCATGACGGGTTCCTGCCTTGCCTGCGTGGATGCTTCCAAACAGTGTGCCGGACTAAGCGGCCACGGCCTCTTTCACCTCTGGTTCAGCGTGGTGGCTGATCATGGTCAGCTCGTCGAACGGCTTCGCACCGGACAGGACGTTGGTGACCTGGTTGCGGTCGATTTCCTTGACCCACGTACCGATCAACACGGTGGCGACGGCGTTGCCCGTGAAGTTGGTCAGGGCGCGGGCTTCCGACATGAAGCGGTCGATGCCGACGATCATGCCGACGCCGCCCAGCAGTTCGGGCCGGTGTGCCTGCAGGCCTGCAGCGAGGGTGGCCAGGCCGGCACCGGAAACGCCGGCCGCTCCCTTGGACGCAATGATCATGAAGACCAGCAACGATACCTGCGCACCGAGGTCCAGCGGAATACCCATGGCGTTGGCGACGAACAGCGAGGCCATGGTCAGGTAGATGGCAGTTCCATCCAGGTTGAAGGAGTAGCCGGTAGGCACCGTGACACCGACAACCGGCTTGGAAACGCCGAGGTGCTCCATCTTGGCGATGAGCCTCGGCAGCGCCGCTTCGGAGGACGAAGTGGAGAAGATGAGCAGGTACTCGCGGGCCAGGTACTTCATCAGCTGGAAGATGCTGACGCCGGCAACAACCCGCAGCAAGGTGCCCAGCACCACGACGACGAACAGCGCGCAGGTGATATAGAACGCAACCATCAGGGTGAGCATGCCGAAGATTGCCTTCACACCAGTGGCACCGACCACTGCGGCGATCGCGCCGAAGGCACCGACGGGAGCCAGCCACATGATCATGATGAGGATGCGGAAGACGAGTGCCTGCCCGTGCTGGATGGCCTTGAGCACCGGCTGGCCCTGGGAGCCCATGCGCTGCAGCGCGAAGCCCACCAGGATGGCGGCCAGGAGCGTCGGCAGGACGGGAATGTCTCCGGGGATGATGCCCAGCAGGAAATCGGCGGTGCTGTTCGTGGCAGCCTTCGCATTGGGGTCGTACGGGATCAGCTTCAGGCCCTCGCCCGGGTGGATGACGTTGCCGACTACCAAACCGATGGCGAGCGCGAAGGTGGACATCACCAGGAAGTAGATGAGTGCGAGCCCGCCGACCTTGCCGACGGTGGCAGCCTTGGCGATCGATCCGATGCCCAGGACGATGGTGCAGAAGATGACGGGGGCGATCATCATCTTGATGAGCTTGATGAAGCCGTCACCCAAAGGCTTGAGGGATTTACCCACCTCGGGGAAAAGCAGGCCGACGACGGCGCCCAGCACAACTGCGGCGATCACGGCGATGTAGAGGTAATGCGACTTGTCCAGCCCCTTGCGCCCGGTCTTGGCGGGTGCAATCTCTCCTCTTTGAGAGGTCATGGCTTTGCTCCTTATAGATACTCTGGAAAGCGCCGTGGTCCCTGCAAAATGTCCCTGCGCCGCTCTGCTGTGATACCCATCATTAGGCGCGGCGTGACATGTATCACTGTTGCGTTCATATTGGTCACAGGATTGCCCGCAGAAAGGAGTACGTGATCCGACGCTGGAGCATTGCCCGGAGACTCTTTGTGGCGAATCTACTGTTCGTCCTCGCGCTCACCGCCATCGTGGGCACGGCGGCTTTCCTGGATGCCCGGGACCGGGCCTACAACGACGCCGGCCAGCGCATGCAGGCGGTGGCCGCCGCGATCGCAGCCAATCCCCTCGTGCTTCAAGCAGCCGGTACGCCGAATCCATCCGCCGTCCTGCAGCCCTATGCCCAGGTGGTGACGGCCAATGCCCATGCCGATTTCATCACCATCATGGCGCCGGACCGGACTCGCTGGACCCATCCGAACCCCGACGAGATCGGCAAACCCTACATCGGCACCATCGATCCTGCCCTCCACGGCCAGACCTTCACCGAAGTCACCGCCGGTACGCTCGGCCCGTCCGTCCGAACCATCGTTCCCGTGGAGGATTCCTCCGGAAAAGTCCAGGCCCTCGTGGCCGCGGGTGTCACAGTGCGGACAGTGGACGTCGCAGTGTCTGCCCGACTCACGGCGATCATCGGCATCTCCCTGGCCATGCTCGCTGGAGGCTCCCTCGCCTCGTGGTTATTGGGCCGGTACCTGCGTTCGGTCACCCGGGGCTGGGGACCGGAGCAATTGGCGCAATTGTTCGCGTACTACGAGTCGGTCCTGCATTCGGTCCGCGAAGGCGTGGTGCTGATCGACACCGGCGGCAGGGTGGTCATGTACAACGACCAGGCTGCGGAGCTGCTGGGACTGGAACCGTCCGACGTCGATCCCGCCGCGGAGGCCGCCCCGCGCCTTTCGGATCTGCCCCTGGATCCCAGCCTCCACCGCCTCTTCGAATCCGGCCGGACGGCACACGACGAAATCCACCTCACAGGGTCCCGGATCCTGGTGGTGAACCAAGCGCCCGCCGTCGGGCCACCTGGAATGAGGGGCCGGCAGCGACCTGCCGTGTTCGGGACCGTAGCCACGCTCCGCGACAGGACGGAAATCGAGTCCCTGGGCAGTGAACTCGAAACCATGAAGACCCTGTCCGACGCATTGCGGGCCCAGACCCATGAGCACGCCAACCGGCTGCACACCATCGTGTCCCTCATGGAGCTCGGGCGGACCACCGACGCCTTGGACTTTGCCACCAAGGACCTTGAGCTGAGTCAACAACTGACCGACCACCTCGTGGCATCGGTGGACGAGCCTGTCCTGAGTGCGCTCATCATGGGGAAGTCCGCCGAGGCGCACGAACGCGGAGCAGAGCTGACTGTCATGGTGACCGGCGGGGACGGCCTCCAGGGCCTGGCCGTCCAGGACCTCGTGACCATTTTGGGAAACCTGCTGGACAACGCACTCGACGCCGCCACTGCCGCTCCCCCGCCGCGCAAAGTGGAACTGGGCATCGAATCCGGACCTGAAGGAACCACGTTCACGGTGGTCGATTCCGGCCACGGCATCGATCCCGGCATCGTGGACGACGTCTGGCAATACGGATTCAGCACCAAGGCGGCCGGCATCGGACAGGCCGGCCAACCCGGGGCTCCTTCCCGCGGCGTGGGCCTGGCCCTGGTGCGGCAAGCGGTGCAGCGGCTTGGCGGTACGCTGTCCATCAGCGAATCCACGAGCGCCTTGGGCGGTGCGTTCTTCCGCGTGGCGCTCCCCGCGCCGGACTCCAGGAAAGAAGCCGAATGACCGAAATCCGCGTTCTCGTTGTCGAGGACGAACCCATCGCCGCCGATGCCCATGGCGTCTACGTCGGACGAATCGACGGCTTCACTGTTGCGGGAACGGCCCCGGACGGGCAATCTGCCCTGCGGCTACTCAACGAATTCGCCGTTGCCGGGCAGCCAGTGGACCTCGTCCTGCTGGACATGAACCTGCCGGATCTTCACGGACTGGACGTCGCCCGCCGAATGCGCGCTTCGGGGCTCCTTGCGGACATCATCGCCATCACCGCCGTCAGGGAAGTGAACATTGTCCGCAGCGCGGTGTCGATCGGCGTGGTGCAGTACCTGATCAAGCCGTTCACGTTCGCAACGTTTGCGGACAAACTCGCCAGCTACCGCACCTTCCGCGAACAACTCGCCGTACCGGCGTCGGGCGCTCGAGCGAGCGGAGCCTCGCAAAGCGATGTGGACCAGGCGTTTGCCAGTCTCCGCGCACCGACCGAAGTCCCACTGCCCAAGGGCCTTTCCGCCCATAGCCTGGAGTCCGTCAAAGACCTCCTGGCTGGCCTTGGCCGGGCCGTGTCCGCGAGCGAGGCAACTGTCTCCCTGGGGATGTCCCGGGTTACCGTACGCCGCTATCTCGAGTACCTGGCCGACGCCGGGATGGTCACGAGGAATGCGCGATACGGCACCCCCGGACGGCCGGAAAACGAGTACCGCTGGAATCGGACTTAGGCCACGATTGGCCATCGATGTATACAGAGTTCGATCATTTTCCCAGTATTGCCCGCAAAAGCTAGGCATGATCGCGGTTTATGTATACACTGAGGACATCCACCCAGTGAAGGAGGGTCCATGCGTGCCAGTGACCGGGCTTATGCGTCCCTGCGCGAAGACATCATTGAGTGGCGCCTGGCACCCGGAACGGTCCTCGCGGAAGTGGAACAATCCGAACGCCTGGGCGTGTCCCGCACACCTGTCCGGGAGGCGCTGAGCCGGCTCAGCGCGGAAGGGTTGACGACGGCGGCAGGCGGCCGCGGCGTCGTCGTCACCGACATCTCGCTGGAGGACATCGACGAACTGTTCGAACTGCGCGAGACGCTGGAAGGCAAAGCCGCCGCCCTCGCCGCGGAGCGCGGTGAACGCCCCGTGTTCGCCCAACTCCACGCCGAGCTCCTCCGGGCCCCGGAGATGATCAGCGACAGCGACCCGGCCCGGCACGACTATTACGCCCTGGTGGGAAGGCTCGACGAAGCGATCGACGAAGCCATCTCCAATTCCTACCTCGCCCAGGCCATGCGCAGCCTGCGGGTCCACCTGGTGCGGGTCCGCCGCCTCGCGGCCGACGACGCCGAACGCCTCCACGCCGCCGCCGTCGAGCACGCCGCGATCGCCGAAGCCATCGCGGCAGGCAACCCCCGGCTCGCCGAAGCCGCCACGACCCTTCATCTGCACCGCAGTCTTTCCCACGTCAAAGCCACCCACACACCTCACTAAAGGAGCACCATGGTGAAGAACAACCACGTCCGCGTCTACAAGAGCGAAGAGAACCTTGCCCGTGAGGAGCAGCTGGCTCACAAGATCGCCACGGTCGCCGCCGACCCCGTCGACGTGACTCCCCTCGTCACGGAGATGGTCATCAACCGGATCATCGACAATGCCTCCGTTGCCATTGCCTCCCTGAACCGTGCCCCGATCATCGCTGCCCGGGCACAGGCCCTGACCCACGCGCCCACCACCAACGGAAAGGGCTCCTCCGTTTTCGGAATCAGCGACAAGGTCTCCCCCGAGTGGGCCGCCTGGGCCAACGGCGTCGCCGTCCGCGAACTCGACTACCACGACACCTTCCTGGCCGCCGACTACTCCCACCCGGGCGACAACATCCCGCCGATCCTCGCCGTGGCCCAGCACGTCGGCTCCAGCGGCAAGGACCTGATCCGAGGCATCGCCACCGGCTACGAAATCCAGGTGAACCTGGTCAAGGCCATCTGCCTGCACAAGCACAAGATCGACCACGTAGCCCACCTCGGCCCCTCCGCCGCCGCCGGCATCGGCACCCTCCTGGGCCTGGACGTCGAGACGATCTTCCAGTCCGTCGGGCAGGCCCTGCACACCACCACGGCCACGCGGCAGTCCCGCAAGGGCGAAATCTCCACCTGGAAGGCCCACGCCCCCGCGTTCGCCGGCAAGATGGCCGTCGAGGCCGTGGACCGCTCCATGCGCGGCCAGACCTCCCCCGTGCCGATCTATGAAGGCGAAGACGGCGTCATCGCCTGGATGCTGGACGGCCCGGACGCCTCCTACGAGGTCCCGCTGCCCGAAGCCGGGGAGCCCAAGCGCGCCATCCTGGACACCTACACCAAGGAGCATTCCGCCGAGTACCAGGCCCAGGCCTGGATCGACCTCGCCCGCAAACTCCACGGCGAGCACCCCGAGGCGACGGACCCGGCCAACGTGGCCTCCGTCCTGATCAAGACCAGCCACCACACGCACTACGTGATCGGCTCCGGAGCCAACGACCCCCAAAAATACTCGCCCACCGCGTCCCGGGAAACCCTGGACCACTCCATCCCGTACATCTTCACCGTCGCGCTGCAGGACGGCTCCTGGCACCACGTCGACTCCTACAGCACCGAACGCGCCGGCCGCCCCGACACCGTGGAACTCTGGCACAAGGTCACCACCGTGGAAGACCCCGAATGGACCCGCCGCTACCACTCCCTGGACATCGCGGAGAAGGCCTTCGGCGGCACCGTTGTCATCACACTCACGGATGGAACCGTGATCACAGATGAGATCGCCGTGGCCGACGCCCACCCGCTCGGCGCCCGGCCGTTCGCCCGCCAGCAATACATCGACAAGTTCCGCACCCTTGCTACCGGTTTGGTCGAGGAAGCCGAGATCGAACGCTTCCTCGCCGCCGCCGAAGCCCTCCCGGACCTGGGACCGGGCGAGCTGGACCAGCTGAACATCACCGCCGCCCCCGGGGTCATCGACCTCGCCGCCGCGCCGAAGGGGCTGTTCTAGATGCTCTATTCCAAGACAACGCCGGAGCAGAAGCGCCTCGCCCTGCGCGAGATGCTCGCTTCCGGGACCATCGTCCAGTTTCCCGGCGCGTTCAACCCGCTCTCGGCACGCCTGATCGAGGAGAAGGGCTTCCCCGGCGTCTACATCTCCGGGGCCGTCCTCGCCAACGACCTCGGCCTGCCGGACATCGGGCTCACCACCCTCACCGAGGTCACCACCCGGGCAGGCCAGATCGCCCGCATGACCGAGCTCCCGTGCCTCGTGGACGCGGACACGGGATTCGGCGAGCCGATGAACGTGGCCCGCACCATCCAGGAACTGGAAAACGCCGGACTGGCCGGTTGCCACATCGAGGACCAGTTCAACCCCAAGCGCTGCGGGCACCTGGACGGCAAGAACGTGGTCGACATCGACACCGCCGCCAAACGCATCCGTGCCGCGGCCGACGCCCGGCGCGATGCGAACTTCCTCATCATGGCCCGGACCGACATCCGCGCCGTCGAGGGCATCGAAGCCGCGCAGGAACGTGCGCGGGCGCTGGTCGAGGCCGGCGCCGACGCGATCTTCCCGGAAGCCATGAAGGATCTGTCCGAGTTCCAAGCCATCCGTGATGCAGTGGATGTGCCGATCCTGGCCAACATGACCGAGTTCGGCAAGAGCGATCTATTCACCACAGAACAGCTCCAAGGGGTCGGCGTGAACATAGTGATCTACCCGGTCACCCTGCTCCGCATTGCCATGGGCGCTGCAGAGCGTACGCTGGAAACGATCAAGGCCACAGGAACGCAGGAGGCGCAGGTGGAGAACATGCTCACCCGTGCGCGCCTCTATGACCTCGTGGACTACGAGGCTTACAACCACTTCGATACGAGCGTTTTCAACTTCCAGATTCCTGGGCTCAGCCGGTAACTGGATCAACCAAGGGATGCAGGCGCTCCGGCTGTTCCGGAGTGCTTGCCGATGAACGAAGGAGTTCAGCATGGCTGCTGAAGAGATCAAGAAGGGCCTGGCCGGCGTCGTGGTTGACTACACCGCGATCTCCAAGGTCAATCCGGACACCAACTCGCTGCTGTACCGCGGGTATCCCGTGCAGGAACTCGCCGCCAAGTGCAGCTTCGAAGAAGTCGCCTTCCTGCTGTGGAACGGCGAGCTGCCCACGCCGGAGGAACTTGCAGAGTTCACGGCCCGCGAGCGCGCGGGCCGCGCCCTTGACCCCGTAGTGAAGCAGGTCATCGATACGCTGCCGACTACAGCACACCCCATGGATGTCTGCCGGACGGCCGCTTCGGTGCTCGGAGCACGGCACCCGCTGGCCGAGGTTTCCACGCCTGAGGCCAACATGACCAAGGCAATTGACCTGTTCGCCGCCATGCCGGCAGTGGTCGCCTACGACCAGCGCCGCCGGCGCGCGGACGGACAGGCCATCGAACCCGTGGCACCGCGGGACGACCTGGGCTACTCCGCGAATTTCCTGTGGATGACCTTCGGCGAGGATCCGGTGGACGAGGTCGTGAAGGCGTTCAACGTCTCGATGATCCTTTACGCCGAGCACTCCTTCAACGCGTCCACCTTCACGGCCCGTGTTGTCACCTCGACCCTCTCGGACCTGCACTCCGCGGTCACCGCGGCGATCGGCGCGCTCAAGGGTCCGCTGCACGGCGGCGCCAACGAGGCCGTCATGCACACCTTCGAGGAAATCGGCATCCGCACCGAGGAATCACTTGAGGAAGCCGCTGGCCGGGCGAAGACCTGGATGGAACACGCCCTGGCGCAGAAGAAGAAGGTCATGGGATTCGGGCACCGCGTCTACAAGCACGGTGACTCCAGGGTGCCCACCATGAAGGCCGCACTCGACAAGATGATCGCCCATTACGGCCGGCCCGAGATCCTGGGCCTGTACAACGGTCTTGAACAGGCCATGGACGAGGCCAAGGCGATCAAGCCCAACCTGGACTACCCCGCCGGACCGACCTACCACCTCATGGGCTTTGACACCCCGACCTTCACCCCGCTGTTCGTGGCCAGCCGCATCACCGGCTGGACTGCCCACATCATGGAGCAGCTCGGATCAAACTCCCTGATCCGCCCGCTCAGCGAATACAACGGCGTGGACGAACGGCACCTGCCGTAGTTTCACCATGTACGACGGCGGGCCGGTCACTTGGGCCCACGCGAGCAGGGTTCCCTGGCCGAGCTTGCGAGGTCAGGGGGCTCGTGGGGAGTGACCGGCCCGACGTCGTACATCAAGCTATTGAGTGAGCTGCAGGCTGGTGATCACCCGCTTGAGCTTCTGGTATTCAGGTGTCTGCAAGTACCGCGTGGCTTCCGCCATGGTGCTGAAAGTGCGGGAGCCGGGGGCCTGGGCATCGCTCGTAGCAAAAGACAAAGTGCCCTTCGGCGCACTCCCTAAGAATGTGTACATCAGGCAGCTGTCCCGGAGATCACCGCTGAACTTGTCTACCAGGCCGATCTGGTAGCTGATGCCCTTACCTTGGGCCGTCTGGTCCAGCACATGGTAGGAGAACCGGACCTGCGAATCGGTGACCCACTGCCCCTGCAGTGAAGAGGCAGCTCTGTCGAGCTCCGTTTGCTTGTACGTTCCCGGGCCGCATGCCCCGCCAACGCCGCCGCCCGTGCCGTAGTAGAACTTCGCCACCATGCTGCCCGCCTCGTCGGTCACCTGGATTCCGGATGCCGGATTGCTTGCGGTGCCGGCTGGAACGTCGGCGGCCGTCCAGCCCGCCGGGAGATCGAACTGCGCGTGGGCGCTGGCGCTGACGAAGCTCGTCCACGCAGGGCCCGCCGTCGATGGTGTTGATGCTGTTGGTTCGTCGGTAGCGACCGTTGAAGCCGAGGCCGTGGCCGACGCCGATGGCGATGAAGCAGTCGTCGCAGGGGCCGTCGTAGCTGCGGGTGCCTGCAGCTGGCTTCCGCTCTGCGCCTGTCCCTGGGACCCCAGGTTGCCGGCAACGAGGAATCCCGCCGCGAGGACGGCTGCGGCAAGAGCCACCAACACGATGATTCTGAGTCTCCGCATCTTCCTTTTCCGTTCAACGTCCGTTGAGTCCATGCCCAACATGTTTCCGTCGATCTCGGAGCGGTATGAACGCTCCATGGTTTCGTCGTCCTGCATGGACAGTCCGTGGCCATCGTGGCGCCTAGAATCCACCATTCCCCCTTTGCCGGTAGCGCCCGAACTGGGCGTTCATCGTGTAAGTTTCCGTCAAGCGTCCTGAGGTTACAGCCCCGGCATCCAATTCCGGGCGGACGCACGCGCGGTTGCTCCGTCGTCGGTCCAGTCTGAGTGGAAGACTTCGGCCACGTTCTCGTTGTCATCGGCGAGTACTACGCGTACATCCATGCGCCGGCCATTCATCATCGCGGGAAGCCAGTGTTCGGCGTCGGCCCACATATGGGCTACCGGCAGGTCCTCCGCCGGGTACCACTGCGGTGTGATCTCGTCGCTCTCGGAAGGCTCCCCCACCCAGGATTCGGCGAGGAACACGGTGGTAAACATGTTCCATTCAGGCTTGGCAGGGAACACGAAGTCCACAGTTCCTGCGGCCACCAGGTCCTCCGGGTCAACATCGACGTAGACTTCCTCGCGGACTTCCCGGCAGACCGCTTCGACGGCGGTCTCACCCTCCTCCACATGGCCGCCGACGCCCACTACCTTGCCCTTGCCGAAGCCGGTGCGCTTGCGTCCAAGGAGGACCTCCCGGCCGGCATCGACCTCGCGGAGGAGAAAACAGAGGGTCACGTGGGCGGCTGTCATGGCATCAAGCCTACGACTGCCTCGCCCCTGAAGAACGACGCCGGCCCGGCGTCGCGGCTTTGTCGCTAGCCCATCTTGGTGATCGTGAGCGAAGTGATGACAGCCTTGAGATCCTTATAGCCCTGTGTCTGGGTGAAGGCCGCGGCTTCTTCGACTGTGTTGAATTTGTAAAGGCCCCACAACGGTCCGCCCAATGGGCGGCGATCGGCGAAGCTGAAGAACTTCAAGGGGCCGGGTCCTGCCACCGCGAGATCGAGGACGCACCCTATCCCCTCCTGTCCGGCAATACGGTTGGTAATTCCTATCCCTGCCTGAACCGGACCCCCGTCATTTGCGGCTGACGTCATTGCGACGTAGACGAACCTTGGTGTTCCCTGGGCTGGCGACGCGGGGTCTGTCGGCAACCCAGGCATCGGCTGACTGTCGAGGATCTTGTAAGGCGCCTTGTTGAGGCAACTGCTCAGGCTCCAGTCGTTGGTTTCCCCCAAGGCGAGCCGTGCCATGGACTTGCCGGTGGAGTCCGTGAGCGCAGTTCCAGGACCGCCCGTCAAGGATAGGCTGCCTGGGTCACCCAATTGCCACGCGGCGGGATAGGTGAAGCTCACTTTGTAGCCCGTGGACAGGTCCTCGTAAGCCTTGAGACCTTCAGCAGCGAGGGATCCAGGCTCCGGGGAACCGACCAGAACGGGACGAAGCTCGACCGGGATTCCGTTGGTGACGAACGCCTTGTCCATGAATTGCTCAGCCGTCAGCCGATCATTGTTGGACGCAGCACCGGCCCAGTTCCCAAGGCTGGTTTGCTGCACGTAGCTCCCGTTGACAAGCCTGGCGATCCAGAACCAGTCTCCCGGATTCGGGTTGTCGCTTGGTGCCGGCGCCATGATGCCCATCCATCCGGCTTTGCAGCCCACAAGCCGAAGAACCGGCTTCAGCCGCTCCAATGACGTCATGGCCCCCGTCAGGTTTTCAATCGTGCATTCACCGTGTCCGACGCCGGCAAGCGACGTGGTCGTCGTCGGGCTTGCCGTCGCGGTCGGGCTCTCCGTCGGGCTCGCGGTGCCGTCCACCGTTGCTGTAGCCGTCGGTGACGCGCTTGGCGTTGCGGAGGACGTGCCGGCCGGAACCGGGACAGCATTGATCGAACCCAGGTGCGTCGCCACGAGCACCCCGGTGGTCACCGCGGCCGCGGCCATCGTCAGCAGCCCTGCAATCCTGGCATTCCGCAGCCGACGTGCAGCCGCCATGGACCGAACATTCGGCGGCAACTTATCCACGCCGTTGCCCGGAGCAGCCACCACCCGGGCCAAAGCCGCGTCTGCATCCGGCATGGCGCCGGCGCCGCTGCGCAGCGGATCGGCCTCTTCAATCAGTTCTCGGATCGGATCCATCCCTATGCCCCCAACTTCTGTGCCACCGCACCGCTACCGGTTGGCAGTAACTTTCGGAAAGCCTCCCGCGCCCGGTGCAAGCGCACCTTCGCGGCCGACTCCCTGCACTGCAGGACGGCCGCGATTTCCAGGACCGTCAATTGATCCCAATACGCCAACTGAAGAATGTCCCGGTCTTTCTCCCTTAGGGAATCCAAGACCTCATCCACCAGCGAATATCCGTTACCGGCCACGTCGCCGGTAACCACGGACTCACGGAGGCGCTCATGCAGGGCTACCTGGCGCCGATGACTCCGATAAGCGTTTCCCAGAAGATTTCTCGCCACCGTGAACAACCAGGCCACATCCACCGACGACGCTTCGTCCCATTTCTGCCAAGCGACACGAAATACGTCCGCAGCCAATTCTTCAGCCACTTGCGGATCATCCACGCGTCGCCGCACAAAACGGAATATGCGCGGGTACGTATCCCTATGCAACGCAACGAACGCCGATTCCCCCTCGGAAAGCACAATCCCCCACTCTCAATCCGAAACCCCAAGCCAAAACCCTGGCTAACTGTATAGTTTCCGGCACGAGCCCGCAGGTTACAGCGCTGCCACGCCAACCGGACCGGCAGGAACCGGCTGGAGCCACCGATTGCTAGAGTGTCGCCATGAGTCAAGAGGGGAACGGCCAAGCCTCAGAGGCCTGGCTGCCTGGCTGGCTGGTCCGGCATCCGCTCTACGCCGGGTGGGTATGGACCGGTTTCTGGGCGTTGTTGATCATCATCGATGAATTCCTGGACCTGGCCGGCTGGAGCTGGTACCTGCTGGTCGGCATGGCCGCACTGCCGCCCCTTCTGTCCACACTCGCGGTGCTGTACGCGACTCCCCGCAGGCATTTGAAACCACAAAACGAATCAGTGCTGGGCCACTTCTTCGTGCGATTCCTTGCACTGGTGACTGCATTCCTCGTGTGGGGCGTTTCAGTGGTCATGAGCGCCTCGATCTCCACCGCCGTCCAGGTCGCCGTCGGAAATTCCGAGCGCGAAGTCACGTCCTTGGGCTTCAACTTGCTCGTGGCAGCTGTCCCGCTTGTCATTTCGGTGTTGTGGATGGCTTTCATCGTCCGCTGCGCCTGGTTCCTGCGCCGTTTGCGTGGCTGGAGCCAAAGTCCCGCCAGCTCGCGGGTGCCGAGGAAATTCCTGCGCTCCCGCCCGAAGCTGAGGCAGGTCGTTGTCGGCTTGGCCCACCCGGGCCTTCTGCTCGTGGCCGGTCTCGGCATGTCTATTCTGGCGCTGTTCTTGAACGCTGTGGAGCTGACCTTTAGCGTGCTGCGGTAAGTGACCGGCGTCAGCCGAGCGCCCGTGGATGCGCAGCCGCATACACCTCACGCAAGGTGTCGGCAGTGACCAAGGTGTACACCTGCGTGGTGGTCACCGAGGCGTGGCCCAGGAGTTCCTGCACCACCCGGACATCGGCGCCGCCCTCAAGCAGGTGTGTGGCGAACGAATGCCGCAGGGTGTGAGGCGAGACGTCCTTGGTGATGTTGGCCTTCTCTGCCGCAGTCTTGAGAATGGTCCAGGCACTCTGCCGGCTGATCCGGCCTCCGCGGGCATTCAGGAACAGTGCCGGGGTGCCTTTTCCCTTGGCGGCCAGCGCAGGTCTTCCACGAACTACGTAGGAGCCGACCGCACGGGCACCGTAGGACCCCAGCGGCACCAAGCGCTCCTTGGAGCCTTTTCCGAAGAGCCGCACGATCGCGGGACCATCGGCTTCCGCTTCGAGGGAGACATCGTCGACGTCAAGGCCCACCGCTTCGCTGATGCGGGCACCCGTGGAGTAAAGGAACTCCAAAAGGGCCCGGTCCCTCAGCCCGGTGGCCGTATCGGCACCGGCGGCCTCAAGGATCCGTGTCACTTCGCCGACGCTAATGGCCTTCGGCAGACGCTTGCCCGGCATTGGCGGGTGGACATCGCTCGCGGGGTCCGCCGTCGTCGTCCCCTCAAGGGCCCAAAACTTGTGGAGCCCCCGGACGGCAACCACGGTGCGTGCGGCAGAGCGGACGCCGAGTGCGGCTCCGCCGTCGGAGCCGTCGGCCAGGGCCTGGACAAAGGCGGTGACATCGTGGCGGGAGATATTGCCCGGGTTGTCGACGCCGGACCCTGCCAGGAAGTTCGAATAGCGGGACAGATCCCGGCGGTAAGCGGACAAAGTGTTGCTTGCGAGGCCTCGTTCCACGCCGAGGTGTTGCAGGTAGTCCGTGACGGCCCGGTCAATGGCGGTCTGGACCCTGGTCTCCGCGAGCTGGGGCACGGTCAGCGCTGGCTCGGGTGGGCAGGCCAGGGAGCGTTGGCCAGCCGCAGGTTCCGGAAGCCGTCGGCGCGTGCGGCGGCCGCCGCGAGGATCCCGACGACGGCGGACGGGTTGTGCAGGCGGCCTTCGAGCACCGCTGAAACAGCTTCGTCGAGCGGTACCCACACAAGCTCGATTTCGGATTCCTCCTCCGTGCGGAGGTGCCGTTCCGCCTCGGGCACGTCTCCCAATCCGCGGGCCAGATAGATTCGAATCGCCTCGCTCGAGGAGCCAGGTGAGTTGAAGAAGTCCGCGAGGACATTCCACGTGGCCGCCGTAAGATCGGCCTCTTCCGCGAGCTCCCGGGCTGCGCCGACGACGAAGTCTTCGCCGGCCACGTCAAGAAGCCCGGCAGGAATCTCCCACAGATCCATGCCCACGGGGTGGCGATATTGCTTGAGCAACAGGATTTCGCCGTCGACGTTCATCGGCAGCACCGCAACAGCGCCGGGATGGTCGATGTAGTCGCGGACCAAAGTACCGGTGTCTTCGCCCAGTTCGAAGGCGTCACTGACGACGTCCCAGATCCGGCCTTCATAGACCTTGCTGGACGACAAAAGACGGCGCGGGCTCGGCATGTCCGAAACCTTCCGAAAAGTGCTGGGGGTTTCAGAAATACCGGGCATCGCGCCGTCCTTCGTTTGTGTGAGCGATTACTTTGCAGCTACCTTGCGGGCTGACTTTGCTGCCGAATCCACGCCTGACTGACGCTCCAGCGCAGCCTTCACGAGGCCGGCAAACAGCGGGTGGGGGCGCGTGGGGCGGGAGCTGAGCTCGGGGTGGGCCTGTGTTGCCACGTAGTACGGGTGTACTTCGCGCGGCAGTTCCACGAACTCAACAAGCTTGCCATCGGGAGACGTTCCGGAGAACACGAGTCCCTCGGCTGCGATCTGCTCGCGGTACTTGTTGTTGACCTCGTAGCGGTGGCGGTGACGCTCGCTAACGGTTGTAGCGCCGTAGGTCTCTGCAACCACGGAGCCTTCATCCAGCTTGGCTTCGTAAAGGCCCAGGCGCATCGTGCCGCCAAGGTCGCCCTTGCCGTCAACGATGTCGAGCTGTTCCTCCATGGTGGCGATGACCGGGTACTTGGAGTCGGGCTCGAACTCGCTGGAGGACGCACCCTCGAGGCCGACCACATTGCGGGCGTACTCGATGACCATGCACTGAAGACCGAGGCAAAGGCCCAGCACCGGAAGCTTCGTCTCGCGGGCGAACTTGAGCGCGCCGAGCTTGCCCTCCAGGCCACGGATACCGAAGCCGCCGGGGACACAAATGGCGTCGACGCCGGCCAAGGACTTGGTGGCGCCTTCGAGGGTTTCGCATTCGTCGGACGGGACCCAGCGGATCTTGACCTTGGTTTCGTTCGCGAAACCACCGGCACGCAAGGCCTCGGTCACGGACAGGTAAGCGTCCGGGAGGTCGATGTACTTGCCCACGAGGGCAACTTCTACATGGTGCTTGGGGTTGTGTACTGCTTCGAGGAGCTTGTCCCAGCTGGTCCAGTCGACGTCCTTGAACGGGAGATCGAGGGCTCGGACGACGTAGGAGTCAAGGCCCTGGGAGTGCAGCGTCTTGGGGATGTCGTAGATGCTGGGAGCATCGGCGGCGTTGACCACGGCGTCAATATCGACGTCGCACATGCGGCCGATCTTTTCGCGCATGGCGTCGGGCACTTCGCGGTCCGAACGGATCACGATCGCTTCCGGCTGGATGCCGAGGGAGCGCAAGGCGGCAACGGAGTGCTGCGTCGGTTTGGTCTTCAGTTCCTGTGACGGGCCGATGTACGGCACCAAGGAGACGTGGAGGAAAAAGACGTTGTTGCGGCCGATGTCCTGGCGGACCTGGCGTGCGGACTCGAGGAAAGGCTGGGACTCGATGTCGCCAACCGTGCCGCCGATTTCGGTGATGATGACGTCCGGAGCGTTTTTGCCCTCAGCGGGGAGGCGCATGCGGCGCTTGATCTCATCCGTGATGTGCGGGATGACCTGGACGGTGTCGCCGAGGTACTCACCTCGCCGTTCCTTGGCGATGACTGTCGAGTAGATCTGGCCGGTCGTGACGTTGGCCGAACCCTCAAGGTTTTCATCGAGGAAGCGCTCGTAGTGTCCGATGTCGAGGTCGGTTTCGGCGCCGTCGTCAGTAACGAAGACTTCGCCGTGCTGGAAGGGGTTCATCGTGCCCGGATCCACGTTCAGATAGGGATCGAGCTTCTGCATAGTTACAGACAAACCGCGTGCCCGCAGCAAGTGGCCGAGGCTCGAAGCCGTCAGTCCCTTACCGAGCGAGGACGCCACACCGCCAGTGACAAAGATGTGTTTGGTCGTCTTGGACGAGCCCGGGAACCGGGAATTTACACGGGAATTTGATCGCTGCACCACGGAATTCGAGCCTATCATCAATTGCGCCTCCAAAGGATCCGCTAGCCGTTTTCCCAAATGCTCAATAGTCCCCTGCCGTGGGGCGAGGATCAAGAGTAAAGTCCACCCGACCGGGGAAAACAGCTCAGCCGGCCGGGAATCCGCAGCGCGGGATCAGGTACCGCAGAAGTGTGCTCCCGGCCCGGCGAAAGCGTTCATGTGACCGATGTCCCAAACCCCAGCCGGGTGGCTACGCCTGCTGGGGCAGAAGCTTCGCGTCGTCCAGCAACTCCTGGGCATGAGCCCGCGCAGACTCCGAGTCTTCCTGACCTGCCAGCATCCTCGCAAGCTCCTTCACGCGTTCCTCGTCATCGAGGAGCTGGACGTCGCTGGACGTGAAGCCCGTGGCGGTCTTGCCGTCGCTTCCCCTGACCGAGGTCTTGGTGACCCGAATGTGTTGGTCGGCGAAGGCGGCCACCTGCGGGAGATGGGTTACCACCAGCACCTGGACGTGGCGGGCCAGCATGGCAAGCCGGCGTCCGATCTCGACGGCGGCACGCCCGCCCACTCCGGCATCTACTTCGTCAAAGACGAAGGTGGGCACCGGATCAACGGCGGCGAGGACCACTTCGATAGCAAGCATGACGCGGGACAACTCACCACCGGACGCCCCCTTGCCCAGGGGGCGGGCAGGGGCACCTGAGTGCGGTTGCAGGAGGAAAGAGATGTCGTCGACGCCGTGCGGCCCCAACTGTCCTTGGCTGTCCACCTCGATCACCAGGGTTGCATCGGCCATGGCAAGGGCGGTGAGTTCCGCACTCACGCGCGCAGAAAGGTCTTTGGCCGCCTTCGATCGCGACTTCGAGATGCGCGCGGCTTGCCTTCGCAGCGTGGACTCCGCAGCGGTCACCTCGGCGTCAAGGGCTTCGATTCGGCTCGAGTCATCCTGCAGTTCGTCCAGCCGGGTCCTCGAAGCTGCTGCCCATTCCAAGACCTCGTCGATGCTCGGAGCGTACTTCCGGATGAGTTTGGCCAGTGCTGCGCGCCGCTCCTCGATCTCCGAGAGCCGTTCGGGTCCTTCGGAGTCCAGGGATGCTTGGTAGCTGGACAGTTCCCCCGCGATGTCGTTGATGAGGAAGCCGATTTCGGCGAGCCGTGCGGCGGCTCCCGCCAACGCTTCGTCGTGTTCGGAAACCTGGTCCAGCGCCCGTTTGGCCGAGTCAATGAGCGTCGTGGCATCGGCTGTTTCGCCGAATTCCTCCGAGATCAGGGCTTCGTGCGCTGCCGCGGCGGCGATGCGGAGCTCTTCCACGTTCGCGAGCTTCACTGCCTCGGCCTTGAGGGATTCGTCCTCGCCCGGCTGTGGATCGACGTCGTCGATTTCGTTGAGCGCGACCGCGAGCGATTCCGCCTCGCGCAGCCTTTCCCGGGCCTCGCCGCGAAGGGTGTCGAGCTCCGCTTGGATGGACTTCCAATGGCCGTAAAGCTCCTGGTATTCCGTGAGCGTCGCGGCGAGGTCGGTCCCGGCGAAGCGGTCCAGTGCCTGCCGCTGCGCGACGGCACCCTTGAGCCGTATCTGGTCCGACTGGCCATGCACCACCACCAGGCTCTCGCCGAGTTCCGCCAACACGCCCACAGGCGCCGACCGCCCGCCCACGAAAGCACGGCTGCGGCCGTCTGCGCCCACGGTGCGGGCCAGCATGAGCTGGGTGCCGCCGTCGTACTCTTCCGCGTCGCCGCCGGCCTCCACGGCCCGCTCCACGGCGGCGTGCCCCGGATCAAGCAAGAGCCGGGCCTCCGCAGAGGCCGACTTGGCACCGGAGCGCACCGCGCCGGCGTCGGACCGCGCTCCCAAGAGGAGGCCGACGGCGGTGACCACCATAGTCTTGCCGGCACCGGTTTCACCCGTGACGACACTCAGGCCGGGCCCCAACGGCAACGTGGCGTCGGTGATGACGCCGAGATCACGGATCCGGAGTTCCTCGATCATGGTTTACATCTCCTTTGTGGGGTCGGCCGCTCTGCCCGTCCGCACGTCCTGGGGGGCCTGCAAAGGGCTGGGCTTGAAGGTCCTGATCACGGGGGTAGGACCGGTGTGGATGTCAGCCGAACGGGGTGCCGGACCCCGCCAGCCGTGAATGGGGAGCTCAAACTTCCGCACGAGCCGCGCCGAAAACGGGGTCTGGTGGGTGCGGGCAAGCCGTACAGGCCGGGTGGACCGGGTCACTTCGATCCGGGCGCCGGGCGGCAGATCCACGGAACGACGGCCATCGCACCAAAGCACGCCTTGGGCGTCGGTCCGGGTGAGGATCTCCACAGCCAGCCTGGACCGCGGCGAAACCACGAGGGGCTTCGCGAAGAGGGCATGGGCGCTAATGGGGACAATCACCAGGGCCTCCACCTCGGGCCACACCACCGGCCCGCCGGATGAGAAGGCATAGGCCGTGGAGCCCGTAGGGGTAGCAAGCACCACTCCATCACAGCCGAAAGACGTCAGCGGACGTTCATCCACTTCGGTCACCACCTCGATCATGCGCTCCCGGTCAGCCTTTTCAATGGCGGCTTCGTTGAGGGCCCACGTATGCCAGATCTTTTGGCCACGGACCCACACCTGGACATCGATGGTCATGCGCTCTTCCACCGTGTATTCACGGCTGGCAATCCACTCGACGGTCTGGGCAAGATCGGCCCGCTCGCTCTCGGCAAGGAAGCCGACATGCCCGAGGTTGACGCCCAACAGGGGAACATCGACGTTGCGGACCAGCTCGGCCGCGCGCAGGATAGTGCCGTCGCCGCCAAGAACCATGACGAGTTCGACGTCCTCCAACCGGACATCCTCGTGGAGTATCTCGATCGGCTTATCCACCACACCAAAGAACCGCTCGATGTCGTCCAGTTCAGACTTCTGCATCACGGGGATCAGGCCGGAGTAGTGGAGCTGCCCGCAGGCATCCCAAGCCGCGCGAAGGGAGTCCTCACGCCCGGTGTGGGCAAGGACCAAAACGCGCCTGCTCATGGTGTTCTGCTTTCTAGTGGGTGGTCCAGATTCGTTCCATCAGTGCAGCAACTTCCTCGTCCCGCTCTTCGATCTTAGGCAAGTCCGACTGCATCCTGCGTTTTATCCACAGGAAGTACTCCACATTTCCGTCCTGGCCCGGCAAGGGACTGGCTGCCAGGCCACAGAGTTCAAGCCCTGCGTCCACGGCCGCTTTGGCGACTTGGGCCACCGCGCGGTGCCGTTCATGATCGGAGGTGACGACGCCCGTGCGGCTCAGCCGTTCCTTGCCGACCTCGAATTGCGGCTTGACCATAAGCACGAGGTCGCCCCCGGGTTCGGTGCATGCCGCGAGCGGATGCAGAACCAAGGTCAGGGAAATGAAGGACAGGTCTGCCACAGTGAGCGCTGCCGGGCCGCCGATCTGCTCGGGCGTCATGTAGCGGACGTTGAGTCCCTCATGGACTGCGACGCGGGGATCGTTCCGCAGGGACGGCACCAACTGGTCATGCCCGACGTCGACCGCCACTACATGCGCGGCACCTTGCCGGAGCAGCACGTCAGTGAAGCCACCGGTGGAGGCTCCGGCGTCGAGGCACCGCTTCCCTTCCACAAGAACGGAAGGGAACGCCTCCAGCGCCCCGGCCAGTTTGTGTCCGGCGCGGCTGGCGTAAACGTCCTCGGCGCGGGCTTGAACATCAATTTCCGTCTCTTCGGAGACTTGTTGCGCTGCCTTGGCGAGAACACTTCCCCCGGAACTGACTTTTCCGTCCGCAATAAGTTTCGCGGCATGGGTCCGCGATCTCGCCAATCCACGGCTGACGAGTTCCTGGTCGAGTCTGGCCATGCTCAGCGTTCTTCGTCGTCGAGGGACGCCATCAGGGAGTCGTGGATCTCGGCGTAGATACCGCTGTGCTCGGCCACCGGCACAGCGGTGATGCCCGCCAGTCGCTCCAAGGCGGAATCCACGGCTGCGTCACCTGTAGCGGCCGTGTCGTCCGGCCATGGGGCATCGTGCGGTCCTAGGCCGTCCATGTCGACGGCACTCTCCGGGTGATCGTTCAACTCGCTCATTGGACCAGTCTAGTTTTCCAGCCATTCGAGCCGCGGCGATGTAGCCTCTGCCGCGTCGGGATTGGCGGCCCACCAGGCGGCGCACGCAGCACGCCAGGCGTCCAGATCCTTCTCGGACCCGGTCACGGTGATGAGACCATCTTGGACTTCGGCAGTTGCCTTTCCGCAGCGGAACGTGCTGTCGTCCTCGACGATCTCGGGGTACGGCTCGTGCAGTTCCGTGAGATCAGCCAGCAAGTAGCCGGGGCGTTCCGAGCTGCGTGCAGCCAGGATTGACTCAGGCGTGTCGACGCCGGTGAGCACGGCCGCCGTCGCGAAGCCCGCACGGTTGCCGCCAAGGATGTCGGTGTCCAGCCGGTCTCCGACAACGATCGGGCGCTCTGACTTCAGCCTCCGTGCCGCCGAGTGGAAGAGCGGGGCCTCCGGCTTGCCAGCGACCCGCGGCTGTTTTCCCGTGGCAGACGCGACGGCGGCAACGAGGGTGCCGTTTCCAGGAGCAATCCCGCGGGCCTGGGGAATGGACATGTCCGTATTGGTAGCCACCCAGAGGGCGCCTGCGGCAACAACGTAGGACGCCTCGGCCAGATCCTTCCACCCGATTTCCGGGTTGAAGCCCTGGACCACAGCCACAGGGTTCTCTTTGGCGCTGTGGACTGGCGTGAGGCCCACGAGTTCGACTTCGTGGGCCAGCGCCGGACTGCCGGTGATCATCACGCGCGAACCCGGAGCAAGGAGTCCGGCCAAAAGATCCCCGGCGGCCTGCGAAGAACTGACCACTTGGTTGTCCTCAGCCGGCGCGCCAAGTTCACGAAGATGCGCGGCAACCTGTGCCGGGGTACGCGAGGCGTTGTTGGTTACATAGCCCAGGCACACCCCGACCGATTCGAGCCGCTGCAGGGACTCCACAGCGCCGGGAATGGCATGCGGACCTGCGTAGACAACTCCGTCCAGATCGGACAGAACGGCGTCGAATTGCGAAACCAGTGAGGCCTCAGTCATTCTTGGTCTCTTCGCCGCCCTCGGAAGCCTTTTCTCCGTCTTCCTCGTCCTCTTCGGAGTCCTCGACGGAATCGCGGTCCGACTCGGCGTCGTCGGACTCAAAGTAGTCAGACTCAACGTCGTCGAGTTCCACGTCGTCTTGTTCGGTGGCTTCAGAGCCAATGACCGTCTCCGCGCTTGCGGGCGCAGCCTCGGACTTGCTGTCTCCGGCTCGCTGCGTGTCCTCTTCGATGTTCCGGAAACGAGGCTTGCGAGCTTCGTTTTCATCGTCCTCGCCGAGGTCGATGATGTCCGGGTCCTTGAAGTCTCCAACGCCGAGGGCATTTTCAGCCACGACTGCCTGGCGCTGCCACTTGCCGGCTTCTTCCGTGCGACCCACTGCCGTCAGGGCGTCTGCGTAGGCACGGAACAGGCGCGGGCTGTAGGAGAAGGCGCGGTTGATGTCGAGCTGGATGATCTCCAGCTCGGCCACTGCGGCGTCCAACTGTCCAAGGTCGGTCCTGGCTCCCGAGGCGACAATCGCCAGCTCAACCTTGCCGGGGGCGTCGAGGTCCTGTGCTTCGGGAGAACGGACGACGTCCAGCGCACGGTCCGGCCGCCCCAGGCCGCGTTCGCAGTCAGCCATGAGGGGCAAATGGACGTTGGAGCCGCTGATCCGGCGGTAGGTGCGGAATTCGCGAAGCGCCTCGCCATAGTGACCAGCAGCGTAGGCGGTCAGGCCCACAGCCTCACGGACGGCGGCCAAGCGTCCGCCACGGCGGCTAGCGGCCAAGGCGTGCTGGAAGGACAGCTCAGGGTCGATATCGATGAGGCGGCCCGCCATCACCAGGTGCTTCGCGACCCAATCGGCATTGGTCCCTTCAAGGGTCTTGATCTGGTGCTTGGTGACCCGGTCGAGCTCCTGGCCCGTAACGTCGTCGTCGATCTCCGGGGAACGCTCGCGGTCCGGGCGGTTGGCGCTGCGCAGATCCGCGGCGTTCGGAACCCGAGCGGGACGATCTTCCCAGGATCCGCCGCCGAAGCTACGTCCCTCGGTACGTGGGCCATCGAACTTGCGGGGACCGCGCTCGGGGCGATCGCCGAAGCTACGGCGCTCTCCGTCGCCTTCGCGGCGCGGACGGTCGCCGAACGGCTTACGGTCGCGGTCGCCAAAGGGCTTGCGGTCGCGGTCGCCAAAGGGCTTGCGGTCACGGTCGCCAAAGGGCTTGCGGTCACGGTCGCCTTCACGACTCGGACGATCACCAAAGGGCTTGCGATCGCGGTCGCCAAAGGGCTTGCGGTCACGGTCGCCTTCACGACTCGGACGATCACCAAAAGGCTTGCGATCGCGGTCGCCAAAGGGCTTGCGGTCACGGTCGCCTTCACGACTCGGACGATCACCAAAAGGCTTGCGATCGCGGTCGCCAAAGGGCTTGCGGTCACGATCACCCTCACGACTCGGACGATCACCAAACGGCTTACGATCACGATCACCAAAACTCGGGCGCGCATCCCCATCACGCCGCGGACGATCACCAAAAGGTTTGCGGTCGCGATCGCCAAAGGGCTTGCGGTCACGGTCGCCCTCACGGCTCGGACGATCACCAAACGGCTTACGATCACGATCACCAAAACTCGGGCGCGTATCCCCATCACGACGCGGACGATCACCAAAACTACGGCGCTCACCATCACCAGCCGGCTTACGATCGCGATCACCAAACGGCTTGCGGTCACGATCGCCGCCGGCAGCGCCGGGAGCGCCGTCACGGTTGTCCTTGGAACGGAATCCTCGCGGGTCGCCCCCGGAATTGTTGTTGGCGCGGAACGGACCGCGATCACCACGGCCACCGCCGAAGTTCCCGCGGTTGCCGCCGTTGTGCTCAGCCATGATGGATTCCTCCTGTTGTGAGCTGACCACTGGCGCATGCGCAGCCGCTCTTATCCGTGTTTTGTTCTCACGCCGCCGGGATCCGGCTCGTATCTCTTATGTAATTCTAGGTGAACAGCCATCCGCGAACGCATTCGAAGGGCCCCTATTCAGCTTCCCGTGGGAATCATCACAACCCCAGGCATGACGGAGCCCCCTTCGGCTGGCTGGGAGATCCGAGTCCAAGGGCGGAGTGCAGGCGCCTTGGGCTGCCAAATGGTCGGAATCCTCAAACAACGCCCGCTCACATACAACCGGTCCCGGCCCGACGCCCGCTCACTTCCGCTGAGGGCGGGTGGGGGCACTGGCCGGCCCGGCTCATGGGTGAGCCGGGGTTTGGGATTTCCGGCACATACGTGAGCCGGGGTTTCGGATTTCCGGCACATACGTGAGCCGGGGTTTGGGATTTCCGGCACATACGTGAGCCGGGGTTTGGGTTTTCCGGCACATACGTGAGCCGGCGTTGGTGGAAACCGGCTCATAGGTGAGCCGGGGTTTGCGGGCTCTTCACGGTTCGTGGGGGCCGGGGTGTTAAATGGTGCAGGCCCCGACACGTGGTGTCGGGGCCTGACCGTTAATGGTTGTCCGGCGGTGTCCTACTCTCCCACACCCTCCCGGGTGCAGTACCATCGGCGCTGTGGGTCTTAGCTTCCGGGTTCGGAATGGGACCGGGCGTTTCCCCCACGCTATGACCGCCGTAACCCTGTTACCCGGTCCGCCGCACGGGGTGCGGGGCGGGAAGACTGGTGGTTACAACTTGTCCAAACCCGTTTGAGGGGTTCGGTGGTGTTGTTATTCAGTTGTTCGGTTCCTGGAGCAACAAACCGGTGGCGGGTTGTTGTTCGGGAACCACATAGTGGACGCAAGCAGTGATCGTGTTTGTGTGGTGTAAGTTGTCGGCCTATTAGTACCGGTCAGCTTCAACAGTCTTTGGTCCTGTCTTCCACATCCGGCCTATCAACCCAGTGGTCTGGCTGGGGGCCTCTCACACACGAGGTGCATGGAAATCTCATCTTGAAGCGAGCTTCCCGCTTAGATGCTTTCAGCGGTTATCCCATCCGAACGTAGCTAATCAGCGGTGCACTTGGCAGTACAACTGACACACCAGAGGTTCGTCCGTCCCGGTCCTCTCGTACTAAGGACAGCCCTTCTCAAATTTCCTGCGCGCGCAGCGGATAGGGACCGAACTGTCTCACGACGTTCTAAACCCAGCTCGCGTACCGCTTTAATGGGCGAACAGCCCAACCCTTGGGACCTACTCCAGCCCCAGGATGCGACGAGCCGACATCGAGGTGCCAAACCATGCCGTCGATATGGACTCTTGGGCAAGATCAGCCTGTTATCCCCGAGGTACCTTTTATCCGTTGAGCGACGGCCATTCCACAATGTACCGCCGGATCACTAGTCCCGACTTTCGTCCCTGCTTGAGATGTCTCTCTCACAGTCAAGCTCCCTTGTGCACTTACACTCGACACCTGATTGCCAACCAGGCTGAGGGAACCTTTGGGCGCCTCCGTTACTTTTTAGGAGGCAACCGCCCCAGTTAAACTACCCATCAGGCACTGTCCCTGACCCGGATCACGGGCCGAAGTTAGATGTCCAAAGTGACCAGAGTGGTATTTCAACGATGACTCCACCCGAACTGGCGTCCGGGCTTCAACGTCTCCCACCTATCCTACACAAGCCACTCCGAACACCAATACCAAACTATAGTAAAGGTCTCGGGGTCTTTCCGTCCTGCTGCGCGTAACGAGCATCTTTACTCGTACTGCAATTTCGCCGAGTTTATGGTTGAGACAGCGGGGAAGTCGTTACTCCATTCGTGCAGGTCGGAACTTACCCGACAAGGAATTTCGCTACCTTAGGATGGTTATAGTTACCACCGCCGTTTACTGGGGCTTGAATTCTCAGCTTCGCCTTGCGGCTAACCGGTCCTCTTAACCTTCCAGCACCGGGCAGGAGTCAGTCCGTATACATCGTCTTGCGACTTCGCACGGACCTGTGTTTTTAGTAAACAGTCGCTTCCCCCTGGTCTCTGCGGCCCCGATCCCCTCCCACCAGCAAGTGGTGTTCAAGGTTGGGGCCCCCCTTCTCCCGAAGTTACGGGGGCATTTTGCCGAGTTCCTTAACCATAATTCTCTCGATCGCCTTGGTATTCTCTACCTGATCACCTGTGTCGGTTTGGGGTACGGGCGGCTAGAACCTCGCGCCGATGCTTTTCTAGGCAGCATAGGATCACCGGATCCCCCCATGACGGGGGTCCCATCAGATCTCAGGAACGTCATCAAAGACACAGCGACGGATTTGCCTATCGCTGACCCTACATCCTTAGACCGGGGCAACCATCGCCCGGCCCGGCTACCTTCCTGCGTCACACCTGTTAATACGCTTACCTCCCGGGATCAGGTCCCGCGCTCGGCCAAAACCCGCACACCACAAGGGTGATTGGGCAGGCTCCGGGCGGTTAGTATCCCCCGCTTGGCATGGGCGGTCCTTCGCCGGTACGGGAATATCAACCCGTTGTCCATCGACTACGCCTGTCGGCCTCGCCTTAGGTCCCGACTTACCCAGGGCAGATTAGCTTGACCCTGGAACCCTTGATCATTCGGCGGACGGGTTTCTCACCCGTCTTTCGCTACTCATGCCTGCATTCTCACTCGTGTAGGCTCCACCGCTGGTTTACACCGCGACTTCACCGCCCACACGACGCTCCCCTACCACTCCAGACGACTGAACCACGAAGGCTTGTCTACTATCTGAAATCCACAACTTCGGCGGTGTACTTGAGCCCCGCTACATTGTCGGCGCGGAATCACTTGACCAGTGAGCTATTACGCACTCTTTCAAGGATGGCTGCTTCTAAGCCAACCTCCTGGTTGTCTTCGCAACTCCACATCCTTTCCCACTTAGCACACGCTTAGGGGCCTTAGTTGGTGGTCTGGGCTGTTTCCCTCTCGACTATGAAGCTTATCCCCCACAGTCTCACTGCTGCGCTCTCACTTACCGGCATTCGGAGTTTGGCTGACGTCAGTAACCTTGTAGGGCCCATCGGCCATCCAGTAGCTCTACCTCCGGCAAGAAACACGCAACGCTGCACCTAAATGCATTTCGGGGAGAACCAGCTATCACGGAGTTTGATTGGCCTTTCACCCCTACCCACAGCTCATCCCCTCCATTTTCAACTGAAGTGGGTTCGGTCCTCCACGACGTCTTACCGTCGCTTCAACCTGGCCATGGGTAGATCACTCCGCTTCGGGTCTAGATCACGCCACTACACTCGCCCTGTTCAGACTCGCTTTCGCTACGGCTACCCCACACGGGTTAACCTCGCGACGTAACACTAACTCGCAGGCTCATTCTTCAAAAGGCACGCCGTCACAACTACAAGGTTGCTCCGACGGATTGTAAGCACACGGTTTCAGGTACTGTTTCACTCCCCTCCCGGGGTACTTTTCACCTTTCCCTCACGGTACTGGTCCGCTATCGGTCATTAGGAAGTATTTAGGCTTATCAGGTGGTCCTGACAGATTCACACGGGATTTCTCGGGCCCCGTGCTACTTGGGATCCTCTCCAGGCGGCACACAACATTACGGTTACGGGGCTAACACCCTCTCCGGCCGGCCTTTCAAGACCGTTCACCTATGTCTGCACTCTCACCCCACCGGTCCGGCAGAACCAGTACGGAAAGTCCCACAACCCCGCCCATGCAACGCCCGCCGGCTATCACACATGGAACGGTTTAGCCTCATCCGCGTTCGCTCGCCACTACTAACGGAATCACTCTTGTTTTCTCTTCCTGCGGGTACTGAGATGTTTCACTTCCCCGCGTTCCCCCCACGCACCCTATGTGTTCAGATGCGGGTCACCAGATCACGAAAAACGCGTCTGGCGGGGTTTCCCCATTCGGACATCCTGGGATCACCGTTCGGTTATCAACTCCCCCAGGCTTATCGCAGATTCCTACGTCCTTCTTCGGCTCCTAATGCCAAGGCATCCACCGTGTGCCCTTAAAAACTTGACCACACAAGATCAAAAAACTTCTCGAGAGAACCACGGAAACCACGCCACGCCACACACCCCGAAAGGATGCACCACGCGGCCGGATCCAGGTTCATAAAAAGAAATTGCTGTAAGACACACACACCCCACCACCCCCGAAAGGAAGCAATGACCATGCGCGTGCCTAGATGCTCGCGTCCACTATGTAGTTCTCAAACAACAACCCCGTACCACACCCCCCGCACCAACCACCCCCGAAAACAGGGACAGCCACCAACGCACGGACCATGCAGCCAGGAAACCAGAAACACCCAAACCCGCGACACAAGACACGCAAACCCAAACAGGCCACGCACCCCACGCCACGGCCCTGTTGCCTCAGGACCCAACAGTGTGCCAAACACGAAAAACCGGCTCACCCCCACCCGCACCGTTCCAAGACACCCGAACCAAAAGGAACGAAAGCATCCGTACTAGGGGCGGGAAAGAACCAACCGGCCGCTATCTGCTGATATTCCACCCATGAGCACCCACCGCAGAACAGACGCCTGCGCAATGGGCTTTGCTTCCACACACCCCCACAGCCACCATGCGGCAACCACGGGAATGATAATGGTGCTCCTTAGAAAGGAGGTGATCCAGCCGCACCTTCCGGTACGGCTACCTTGTTACGACTTAGTCCCAATCGCCGGTCCCACCTTCGACGGCTCCCCCCACAAGGGTTAGGCCACCGGCTTCGGGTGTTACCAACTTTCGTGACTTGACGGGCGGTGTGTACAAGGCCCGGGAACGTATTCACCGCAGCGTTGCTGATCTGCGATTACTAGCGACTCCGACTTCATGGGGTCGAGTTGCAGACCCCAATCCGAACTGAGACCGGCTTTTTGGGATTAGCTCCACCTCACAGTATCGCAACCCTTTGTACCGGCCATTGTAGCATGCGTGAAGCCCAAGACATAAGGGGCATGATGATTTGACGTCGTCCCCACCTTCCTCCGAGTTGACCCCGGCAGTCTCCTATGAGTCCCCGGCCGAACCGCTGGCAACATAGAACGAGGGTTGCGCTCGTTGCGGGACTTAACCCAACATCTCACGACACGAGCTGACGACAACCATGCACCACCTGTAAACCGACCGCAAGCGGGGCACCTGTTTCCAGGCGTTACCGGTTCATGTCAAGCCTTGGTAAGGTTCTTCGCGTTGCATCGAATTAATCCGCATGCTCCGCCGCTTGTGCGGGCCCCCGTCAATTCCTTTGAGTTTTAGCCTTGCGGCCGTACTCCCCAGGCGGGGCACTTAATGCGTTAGCTACGGCGCGGAAAACGTGGAATGTCCCCCACACCTAGTGCCCAACGTTTACGGCATGGACTACCAGGGTATCTAATCCTGTTCGCTCCCCATGCTTTCGCTCCTCAGCGTCAGTTAATGCCCAGAGACCTGCCTTCGCCATCGGTGTTCCTCCTGATATCTGCGCATTTCACCGCTACACCAGGAATTCCAGTCTCCCCTACATCACTCTAGTCTGCCCGTACCCACTGCAGAACCGGAGTTGAGCCCCGGTCTTTCACAGCAGACGCGACAAACCGCCTACGAGCTCTTTACGCCCAATAATTCCGGATAACGCTTGCGCCCTACGTATTACCGCGGCTGCTGGCACGTAGTTAGCCGGCGCTTCTTCTGCAGGTACCGTCACTTTCGCTTCTTCCCTACTGAAAGAGGTTTACAACCCGAAGGCCGTCATCCCTCACGCGGCGTCGCTGCATCAGGCTTCCGCCCATTGTGCAATATTCCCCACTGCTGCCTCCCGTAGGAGTCTGGGCCGTGTCTCAGTCCCAGTGTGGCCGGTCACCCTCTCAGGCCGGCTACCCGTCGTCGCCTTGGTAGGCCATTACCCCACCAACAAGCTGATAGGCCGCGAGTCCATCCAAAACCGCAAAAGCTTTCCACCACCACCGCATGCGCGGAGCAGTCATATCCGGTATTAGACCCAGTTTCCCAGGCTTATCCCAGAGTCAAGGGCAGGTTACTCACGTGTTACTCACCCGTTCGCCACTAATCCCCGGCGCAAGCACCGGATCATCGTTCGACTTGCATGTGTTAAGCACGCCGCCAGCGTTCATCCTGAGCCAGGATCAAACTCTCCGTTGAAGTAAAACAAAAACAGACACAACCACAACCACCGGAAATAACGGCGGAAGAGCTGCACAAAATTTGAAACCAGCTGTAAAAAACCAGCCCCGCACCACCGAAGCGACACAGAACCAGCCAAAACAACCAATTCATAAAAACAAATCGGTATCAACAAACTTGGCACACTATTGAGTTCTCAAACAACAGACACAATCCGATTACTCCTCGGAACAAATTCAATTGAATTCGATGTTCCGCATTTCCTCGCTGCGATGTTTCTACTTTATTTCATTCATTTCCACTTTGCAAATCCAGGATTTCTCCGGAAATTCATCCAAGTGAATTGAATTTCCCCACAGAGTCGATAAATTATCCGATTCCCAGACTTTTGGTCTAAATCGGACTATTCACGTTCCATGGGATTTTGTCGCAATTTATCCGCTTCAGCGGCAGCGACTCAGAAAACGATACACGCTCCCCCGGAGCCGCGCAAGTCGGCCCTGAGGAGCGTGCAATAGTCCGTCTTGGCACACCCCCGCACAAGAGAGGAATACGCCATGGAGTCAGAAGGCGTCAGACGGTCACTTCCACAGTGGCCAGATTCTTCTTCCCGCGGCGCAACAAAAGGTACCGGCCGTGAAGCAGTTCCGCCTGGTCGATCACGGCGTCGGGGTCGGTCACCTTGCTGTTGTTCACGTAGGCGCCGCCCTCCCCCACCGTGCGTCGGGCAGCGGACTTGCTCTCGGAGAGTCCGGAAGCAACCAGGAGGTCGACGATGCCCAGGCCGTCCGCGCCGATCGAGGCAGACGGCAGCTCGGCCGTTGCGGACGCCAAGGTCACTTCGTCCAGAACCGAGAGATCGCCATTGCCGAACAGCGCAGCCGAAGCAGCGATCACCTTTTCCGTCGCGTCGACTCCGTGCACCAGCGAAGTGACTTCGTAGGCGAGCCTGCGCTGGCCCTCGCGGGCGAACGGGCGCTCGGCAACAGCGGCTCCAAGTTCCTCAATCTCGGCGCGGCTAAGGAAAGTGAAGACCTTGAGGCGGTCAACGACGTCGGCATCCGCGGTGTTGAGCCAGAACTGGTAGAAGGCGTAGGGGCTGCACATGTGGGCGTCCAGCCAAATGGCGTTGCCTTCGCTCTTACCGAACTTGGTGCCGTCCGAGTTGGTAATGAGGGGTGTGCCCAGGGCGTGGACAACCTTGCCGTCGACCTTGCGGATGAGCTCCGTGCCACTCGTGAGGTTGCCCCACTGGTCCGAGCCGCCGGTCTGAAGCACGCAACCGTAGTCGCGGTTGAGCTGGAGGTAATCCATGCCCTGCAGGATCTGGTAGCTGAACTCGGTGTAGCTGATGCCCTCATCAGAGCTGAGGCGGGAGGCAACGGCATCCTTGCGGAGCATGGTACCCACGCGGAAGTGCTTGCCGATTTCGCGCAGGAAATCGATGGCACTCAGGGGCGCGGTCCAGTCAAGGTTGTTCACCATGCGTGCCGCATTGTCCCCCTCGAAGCTGAGGAAGCGGCGGACCTGGGCCTGAAGGTAGCCAACCCACTCCGAAACGGTGTCCTTGGTGTTCAAGGTGCGTTCCGCCGTCGGGCGCGGATCGCCGATCAGGCCGGTGGAGCCGCCCACCAGGCCGAGCGGCTTGTGGCCGGCCAACTGCAGGCGGCGCATGAGCAGGAGCTGGACAAGGTTGCCAAGGTGCAGGGACGGAGCCGTGGGGTCGAAGCCACAGTAATACGTGATCGGGTCCCCGCCGAGCAGCTTTTCCAATTCCGTTTCATCAGTGGAAACGTGGATAAGGCCGCGCCATTTGAGCTCTTGCCAGATATTGGCAAAGCCCGGGTCGTTGTGCTGGGACTCGAGGTTGTTTACGTGTGACACGAGTTCTAAGTTAGCAGGATTGCCGTTGGGCTTGCTTGCGTGGCTCAGCGCTCGATACCCGCAGGCAACGGTGCGGCGGTGATGAGGCGCAGCCGCTGCGTCGGACGGGTCATGGCGACGTAGAGATCGCCCACCTTCCCGTGTTCGTGGTTCAGCATGGCAGCAGGCTCAAGAACAACGACCCCATCGAACTCGAGGCCCTTGGCTTCCTTGGGGCTGATGACCACGATGTCCTGGGAGTAGCTGCCCGCTCCGGTGCCCACGCGGTGGCCATACACGCCACGGAGGGCGGCTGCAGCCCGAGGCAGGAGGGCGCCGTCGGCGATCACGGCGAGGAGGCCGCCGTCGATCGCTTCCAGTTCTTCCGGAAGGACCTCGACGAGCCGGTCCACCATCCCCGCTTCGTCGACGCGGTCCACGATGGGCGACCATTTGCCTTCACGCACGGCTTTGGGAGCCGAAACAACCAGCCCTGCGCGGTTCGCCATGCGGACTGCCGCTTCGGCGATCTGCGAGGGGGTGCGGTAGTTGACGGTGAGTTCTTCGAGCTGCCAGCGGTCCCCGAACGACGGCGCGAGGGCACTTTGCCAGGAATTCGCACCGGCAGAGGAACTCGTCTGGGCGATATCGCCGACGATCGTGAAGGACTTCAACGGGCAGCGGCGGACCAAAAGCCGCCACTGCATGGGCGAGAGTTCCTGGGCTTCGTCAACCACAATGTGTCCGAACGCCCACGAACGGTCGCTCGTGGCCCGTTCTGCCGCTGTCAGTCGCGTTTCGCGTTCCTGGTTCTGGTCCGCCAGTTCCTCGGCCGTCATCAACACGTCGACGCCCATGGCCTCCATGTTGACCAGGGTCTGCTTGGCGTTGGCGATGTCGCGGGCACGGTCGTGCTCTTGCTGTGCCAGTCCCCTGCCCGCGGCAGGATCCAGCTCGCCGAGGAGCTCAGCCGCCTCGTCGAGCAGCGGAACATCGGCTTCGGTCCACGGCGCATCCGCGGGGCGGAGCAAGAGGGCACGCTGTGCCGGTGTGAGGTGCGGGGTGCAGGCTTCCAGGATGGCCGGCTTGCTGAAGAGCTCGGAAACGAGCTTCTCGGGCGTCATGGGCATCCAGCACAGGTTCAGGACGATCCTGACATCGCGTGCCGAGCGGACGTCTTCGGCGAGGTAGGAACGGTCGGCATTGTTGCCGATGTTCGATTCCTCGACAATCTCGGTCAGCTGCTCCGTGAGTTCGCGCAGCAGGATCTTCACGAACGTCACGCGTGCTTCGTTGTGCGGCTTGCCTGTGGCGCGTGCCCTGTCCCGGGCGCGGCGGACTTGCCGCACGGACAGCGTGAGCTTGCGGGAATCGACCTCGAGGATGCGGTCCTCGGCGGGAGTCCGCTGCCGGTTGGCCACGGCATTGGCAACGACCTCTGCCATGTTCAGCTTGCCCTTGAGCGCTGCGACGTCGGGATCCGCTTCCGGGACGGCATGGATACCCGGCATGAGGCGGCCCAGGCTCGCCATGACGACGCCGGTCTCGCCGAGGGAAGGCAGGACCCGCTCGATGTAGTGCATGAACGACGACGAAGGCCCAACGAGCAGCACGCCCGCGGACTTCAGGCGGTCACGGTGGGTGTACAGCAGGTAGGCGGCGCGGTGGAGCGCGACGGCCGTCTTGCCGGTACCGGGACCGCCTTGGACAACCAAGGCGCCCGACATGGACGAACGGATGATCCGGTCCTGCTCGGACTGGATGGTGCCGACGATGTCCGACATGCGGCCGGTGCGCTTGGAATTCAGGGCGGCAAGGAGTGCGCCCTCACCCTGGAGCGAGGCGTTGTCCGCCAGCATGCTGGCATCCAGGACATCGTCTTCGATCGCCTTGACCTCGCGGCCTTGCAGGATCAGGTGACGACGACGGCGGACGCCCTGCCGGTCGAAGGCGGTCGCCTGGTAGAAGTGGCCGGCTTCCGGGGCGCGCCAGTCGACCATAAGCCGCTGGAGATCCGCCGTGGACAGTCCGATGCGCCCGATGTACTGCGCCTCTCCGGTGTCCAGGTCAAGGCGCCCGAACACGAGACGGTCGTCGACGGCGTCGAGCTGGGCGAGGCGGTCCTCGTACAGTGCCGCGAAGGCGTCCCTTTCGGAAACGTTCTGCATGGTGCCCACCGCTCCGGCGCGCCGGACCTGCGCCAGCTGTTGGCGCTTTTCCTCCCGCAGCTCATCCAGGCGCGAGTAGAGACCGGCCACGTACTCCCGCTCGTGGATCAAATCAGCGTCGTGCATCGAAACGTTCCCCTATCGAAAAAGACGGACCGTCCATTCTACAGCGGTTTTGCTTGACGCGTGTGAAACTGCCCGCACGCCGGTGCGTCACACAATGTTCACCCTGCGCTAACCTCCTGAGCTTTTCCATCCGCACCCAGTGGTGCTTCAATGCTGCAATGCAGCACGACGTTGCCCTTACGCGACACGGCATCAGCCTGGTCCCACTCTCCTCCGCACATGCCGGTCCGCTCTTCGATTTTGTGGACTCCGGGATGTGGTCCGGCATGGCCGCTGAGCAGCCTTTGAGCGCCGCGGAACTGGCCGAACTCTTCGCGGCCCGCCTCGAAGATCCGGCAACCATACCGTTCGCCGTCGTCGAGCAGCGGACTGGAGCCCTGCTCGGAACCTCCTCCCTGTGCGAGTACAGTCCCCGCCAGCAGCGCTTGGAAATCGGCGGCACTTTTTACGGGCGCCCGTTCTGGGGTAGCCATGTGAATCCGGCCGCGAAGCAACTGCTGCTGGCCTACTCCTTCGATGTGCTGGACGTCCACCGGGTTGCGTTCCGCTGCGATGCCCGCAATACGCGCAGCGCCTCGGCCATTCAGCGGCTCGGGGCCAGTTACGAGGGCACGCTCCGCGGGCACCGCTTCGCTCCTGACGGCAGCCGTTGCGATACCGCCGTTTTCTCGATCCTGCGCGACGAATGGCCCCACGTGCGCGAGTCCTTGCTTGGCCGCCTGGCGCCCTTCGAAGTGCCCGACAACCACTGTGCGTATGTCGCCGAACCGACCCGGACCGAACACGCCGCTTGAGGATTCCGCCCAGGGCTCCTACAAAGGCTCCTAGACGGCGCGGCTGCGGCCCGGCTTGTAGCGGGACACCGTAGGGTCCCCGTCGAGCCAAAACCGCCACGGGTAGTCGGTGGAACCGCCGTCGCCTGATACTCCTACGCGGAGACCGCTCGCGACCGCTGATGGGGCCGCCGGCGTGACCGGAAGTTCGAGGCCGAACGGCTCGGCCAGGGCATCGCGGCCGCTGTCCGCCGTGGTCAGCCCCATAGCGGAGGCAAGCCGCGCCGGCCCGCTGGCGAGGTCGGTCAGCGACTTCGACGCCGGACGGCGGGACTGTGCCAGGGCTTGCCCGGCTACCACCTCCCCTGCCCGCAACAGCAGCGCGGACGCAACGCCGTCGGGACCGCAGACAATGTTGGCGCAATAGTGCATGCCATACGTGAAGTAGACGTACAGGTGGCCTGCCGGACCGAACATGGGTGCGTTCCGGGCGGTGGGGCCGCCAAAGGTATGGGAGCCAGGATCGGGATGGGCCGAGCCCCGCGGACCCAGATACGCTTCCACCTCGCTGAGCCGCACGGACACCGTGCCCTCAGGAGTCCGGTGGCTCAGCACGGCGCCGAGGAGCAAAGGGGCGACGTCCCGCGGATCTCCGGAAAGAATGGCCCGGATGGCCTCCGTGGATTGGCTCTGCGTTGTCATGCCCAGACCCTAGCAAAAACCGCCGACTGGATCCGCCGCCGGCAATGTCCGATTTCCGCTAGGAAGAGCCTGCCGGTGCTGAAAGGATGAAGCCATGGACTTTTGGCAACGCTACCGTGCAATCGATGCGCGGGATCCCCGGTTCGACGGCCAGTTCTTCACCGCCGTCCGCTCGACGGGCATCTACTGCCGGCCGTCGTGCCCGGCACGGACACCCAAGGCCGAAAACGTGACGTTCTACGAAACCTCGGCCGCGGCGCACGAGGCCGGGTACAGAGCGTGCAAACGATGCCTCCCGGAGGCGGTTCCGGGCACGCCTGCGTGGAACCTCCGCTCGGACGTCGCCGGCAGGGCGATGCGGCTCATCAACGACGGCGCGATTTCCCGGGTGGGCGTCGAAGGACTCGCGACCAGGCTGGGCTACTCTTCCCGCCAGCTCAACAGGATCCTCAGCCACGAACTCGGTGCCGGGCCGCTGTCCTTGGCGCGGGCCAGCCGCGCGCAGACGGCCAGGACGCTCTTGGTCTCGACCTCGATGAAACTCTCGGACGTGGCGTTCGCTGCCGGGTTCAACAGTGTCCGCCAGTTCAACGACACCATCAACGAAGTCTTCGCCCTGACTCCTACAGCGCTCCGGGCCACCGCGAAGCCCTTGGGCCATCACGGCAGGCAGGGCGAGGCGACGTCCCTGACGCTCGCCCTCCCGCACCGGGAGCCTTTCGACACGGGGATTTTCGATTTCCTCGCGGCCCGCGCGGTTCCCGGCGTCGAGCTGGCGAACTCCAGCAGCTATACGCGAACCCTCCGCTTGCCCCACGGCAATGCGGCGTTCACGGTGGAGTACGACGCCGGGGCGCGCGGCGGCGCGCTGACCCTCGCCGCCAGCACCCTGGATCTCCACGATCTTCCCGTGCTCCTAAGCCGGGTGCGGCGATTGTTCGATCTCGACGCCGATCCCGTCGCCGTGGACGAGGCGTTGGCCTCCGATGCCAGGCTCGGCCCATCAGTTGGCGATACGCCCGGGATCAGGGTCCCCGGCGCCGTGGATCCCCAGGAGCTCCTCGTCCGCGCGATAATCGGCCAGCAAATCACAGTAGCCGCCGCCCACACGGCGTTGACCCAACTTTCCGACGCTGGAACCCGCCTGCCGGAAGGGCACGCAGGACACGCACTGGGCCTGGATCGTCTGTTTCCCACGGCCGAGGAGATCGCCCACTCGGGCTGGGAACTACTGAGGGGCCCACAGCGCCGCATAGACTCCGTGCTGGCCGCAGCAGCAGCCATGGCCGGCGGGGAGCTCGACTTTGACTACGGCGATGACCGCCACACGCTGGCGGAAAAGCTGTTGCCGCTGCCCGGCGTCGGACCGTGGACCGTGGGCTACGTGGCGATGAGGGTCATCGGCGATCCGGACGTTTTCCTTGCCAACGATGCCGCGGTTCGGAACGGCCTCAAGAACCTAGCGGCCGCGGAAGGCCTGCCTGCCGACTTCCGGAACGTCAGCCCGTGGCGTTCCTACGCCACGATGCACCTGTGGCGGGCAGCGGCAAGCAAACGCGGCAGCGCTAATGCGCCGCGGGAACGCTCGATGGCCACGGGAGAAGTTCCGGCAAGTCAACACCGTCCGCGTCGGCAGAGGCCCGCAGGCTCCCCAGGTTAGGCGTCCGCCCGGCGAGCCAGGCCGCGATATCCGTGATCATGCCGTTGATCGCGACGGACTGCCGGCCCGATCCGATGACGAGCTGCGGAAGCCCCAAAGGCTGAAGCACGAATTTCTGGTCCGTCGGAACACGGGCCGAGAGGAAATCGAAGAGATGCTCGCAGAATTGCCGGCTCCAGGTCTCCGGGCCGCGGCCTGTTCCCAGATCCGAGACGTGGATGACCAGCTCGCGCCAAAGGGCCAAACCGCCGTCAAGCACTGTTCCATCCCGGTAGCTGATCCGGGTGTTCCAGCCGGACTCCACGAGTCCGTCGAAGGCCCTCAGAACCCGGGTCAGGGCCGCGTCCGTGGCGGCACGGTGTTCAGCGTGGCTGTGGCTCGCCGCCAGCTCAATGGCCTTCGTACGGCCCTCGTAGCCGCCGTCGTAGATGTCGATGGTCTCGCCGCGGGCGGCGTATTCCAGTTGGCGGGCCATGGCGTTCGAGATGCCGGCAATGTGAGCCAGCACGTGGCCGCGGGTCCACCCGGGCAGCTCGGAGGGAGCCGCAACATCGGCGTCGTCGAGTTTGGCGACGACGTCGGTGACAGTGCCGGCTGCTTTGTGGAGCTCGGCAAGAAGCGCTGCGGTAGTGATCTCGGTCATAGCGCCATAGTATCCGACAGAGTTAACGCATGTTAACGAGGATTAACTGACACCGGCGGGCATTTCGTGGCAGCGTTTGCGAAAAACACTGCCGCGAGATGCCCACCGGCGTGAGCCCTTTCTGCTTACCCCGCGTAGCCCCGTACCGCGGCGAGTTCCGCTTCGAGGGCAAGCAGTTGGCGCTCGACGGCGGCCGGGGCCGTTCCGCCCTGTGAGTTGCGGCTGTTGAGCGAACCTTCGGTGCTGAGCACAGTGCGGACCTCGGGGGTCAGGTGCTCCGAAATGCTCGCGTACTCTTCGTCCGTCAGGTCCCACAGCTCAACGCTGCGCCCTTCAGCCAGCTTCACCGCGGCACCGGAGAGCTCGTGTGCCTCCCGGAACGGCACGCCCTGGCGGACAAGCCACTCGGCGATGTCCGTGGCCAGCGCGAAGCCCTGTGGTGCCAGGGAAGCCATGCGCTCGGTGTTGAAGGTGAGCGTGGCAATCATGCCGGACACGGCCGGGAGCAGCACTTCCAAAGTGTCCGCGGCGTCGAAAACCGGTTCCTTGTCTTCCTGCAGATCGCGGTTGTACGCGAGCGGCAGGCCCTTGAGCGTTGCCAACAGGCCGGCCAGGTTGCCAATGAGGCGCCCCGCCTTGCCGCGGGCGAGTTCGGCAACATCCGGGTTCTTCTTCTGCGGCATGATCGAAGACCCCGTGGAGTACGAATCATGGAGCGTCACGAAGGAGAACTCCTTCGTAGCCCACAGAATGATTTCCTCGGAGACCCGCGACAGGTCGATGCCGATCATCGAGCAGATCCATGCGAACTCGGCGAAGACATCGCGCGAGGCGGTGCCGTCGATCGAGTTGTGGACCGCCGAGAAGAACCCGAGATCCGCGGCGACTGCCTCGGGATCCAGGCCGAGCGAGGAACCGGCCAAGGCACCGGAACCGTACGGCGAGACACCGGCGCGCTTGTCCCAGTCCTGGAACCTCTGCACGTCGCGCAACAGTGCCCAGGCGTGGGCCAGCAGGTGGTGGCTCAACAGGACAGGCTGGGCATGCTGCAGGTGCGTCCGTCCAGGCATGGCAACGCCCTTGTGTGCCTTGGCCTGCTCAACGAGGGCGTCGATCGTGGCGAGCACACCGCGGGCGATGATGCGGGCGTGGTCGCGCAGGAACATGCGGCCCAACGTGGCCACCTGGTCGTTGCGCGAACGCCCGGCCCGGAGCTTGCCGCCCAGGTGGGTTCCCGCGCGCTCAATGAGCCCGCGTTCGAGGGAACCGTGGACGTCCTCATCGCTCTCGGCGGGCTGGTAGGCGCCGCTCGCGACGTCGTCATCCAGCAGGGTGAGTGCCGCGAGCATGCCTTCGAGTTCGGCGTCGTCCAGCAGCCCGGCCTTGTGCAGCACGCGGGCATGCGCCTTGGAGCCGGCGATGTCGTAGCGGGCCAGCCGCCAGTCAAAGTGAGTGGACTTGCTCAGTGCGGCAAGCGCATCCGCGGGGCCGCCGGCGAACCGGCCGCCCCACAATGCGCCTTCATTTGTTGCCGACGTCATTACTGGCCCGAAACCCGCAGGTCGCGGCCTGCAGCGACCTTGGAGGACATCCCCCACAGCTCAATGAAACCCTTGGCCTGCGACTGGTCGAAGGTGTCGCCGGTGTCGTAGGTGGCGAGGTCGAAGTCGTAGAGCGAGGTGTCGGAGCGGCGGCCGTTGACGATGGCCTGGCCGCCGTGAAGGACCATGCGGATGTCGCCGGAGACGTACTTCTGGGTGTCCTCGATGAAAGCGTCCAAGGAGCGCTTGAGCGGGGAGAACCACTGGCCGTCGTAGACCAGCTCGGACCAGCGCTGGCCGACCGTGGCCTTGAAGCGGGCCTGCTCGCGCTCGATGGTGACGTCCTCGAGGTGCTTGTGGGCGGTGATGAGGGCCATGGCGCCCGGAGCCTCGTAGATTTCGCGCGACTTGATGCCGACCAGGCGGTCCTCGACGACGTCGATGCGGCCAACGCCCTGGGCACCGGCGCGGCGGTTCAGTTCCTGGATGACCTGGAGCGGAGTGTGCTTGACGCCGTCAATGGCTACCGGGACACCGGCTTCGAAGGTGATGGTGACTTCGTCCGCTGCCGGCGGGAATTCCGGGGTGGCCGTGTAGTCGTAGATGTCCTTGGTGGGAGCGTTCCAGATGTCCTCGAGGTAGCCGGTTTCGACGGCGCGTCCCCAGACGTTCTGGTCGATCGAGTACGGGTTCTTCTTGGTGGTCTCGATCGGCAGTCCCTTTTCCTCGGCGAAGGCGATGGCCTTGTCGCGGGTCAGGGCGAGGTCGCGGACGGGTGCGATGCACTTCAAGTCCGGGCCCAGAGTCTGGATGCCGACCTCGAAGCGGACCTGGTCGTTACCCTTGCCCGTGCAACCGTGCGCAACGGTGGTGGCACCGAATTCGCGGGCGGCCTTGACGAGGTGCTTGACGATCACGGGACGCGAAATCGCCGAAACCAGCGGGTAGTGGCCCTGGTAGAGGGCGTTGGCCTTCAGCGTGGGCATGGCGTATTCGTTGGCGAATTCGTCGCGGGCGTCGGCCACGTAGGCCTCGACGGCACCGCAGCCGAGGGCGCGCTGGCGGATGGTCTCCAGCGACTCGCCGCCCTGTCCGACGTCGACGGCCACGGCGATGACCTCGGCCCCGGTGGCTTCACCGATCCAGCCGATGGCTACGGAAGTATCAAGGCCACCGGAGTAGGCCAGAACAATGCGCTCAGTCACGAGAGTGCTCCTTTGTTGTTGCTTGGTTCTTTTGAGTCAAATGCTTGGGTCGGGCCGAAGGCCCGGGTGGAACAGGCCGGAATGATTCAGTTGCCGGTCTGGACTAGTTCCCCGGTCCGGCTTCCTGGGCCAGCTGGAGGAATCGGGCTGCCAGCTCAGCGCCGCCGTCGGGATCCCTGGCAACCAAAAGCAAGGTGTCGTCGCCTGCGATCGTACCCAATACAGACGGCATCACCGAGTGGTCGATGGCCAAGGCGAGGAAGTTGGCGGCACCCGGCGGGGTCCGCAGCACCACGATATTGCCCGAAGCCTCGGCGGTGACCAGTAGCTCGCCGCAGAGGCGCGACAGGCGCGCGTCCAGGATTTCCTGGGTGACACCGCTCTTCGCATTGCGGTCACCGCCCTCGCCGGGCACCGCGTAGACCAGTGCACCGTCCTTGCCGCGCACGCGGACCGCCCCCAGTTCCACCAAGTCCCGGGAGAGGGTCGCCTGGGTGACCTGCACGCCGTCGTCCGCCAGCAAGGCCGCGAGCTCAGCCTGCGAGCGCACCGACTGACCCGTCAGGATCGCGGTGATCCGCGCCTGCCGGGCAGTCTTGGTGGCGGGGCTGGCGCCTTGCGACGCAGGATGAGTGGACACTAGAACGTGCTCTCCGCAGCGCTTTTTCCGGGAGGAACGGTACCTTCAACGGGGGAAAGCCCGTCGACGAATGCGAGTCCCGACCTGTGCATCAGCCAGGCCATGAGCGCCTTCTGGGCGTGCAAGCGGTTCTCGGCCTCGTCCCAGACGATGGACTGGGGCCCGTCGATCACACCGGCGGAGATTTCATAGCCTCGGTAGGCGGGCAGGCAGTGGAGCACGACGGCGTCCGGTGCGGCGTGTGCCATGGCGGCCTCGTCCACCGAGTACTCGCGGAAGAGCTGCATGCGGGCTTCTTTTTCGGCTTCCTGGCCCATGGACACCCAGGTATCGGTAGCGACGACGTCGGCACCACGGAGGGCTTCCGTGGCGTCGGCGGTGATGAGCACGGAACCGCCGGTCTCGGCGGCGCGTTCTTCCGCTGCCGCAACGATGTCGGCGGCCGGCAGGTAGCCTTCCGGACCCGAGATCCTGACGTGCATTCCCGCCGTGACGCCCGCCAGCAGGTAGGAGTTGGCCATGTTGTTCGCGGCGTCGCCCAGGTAGGCCATGGTGAGGCCCTTGAGTTCGCCCTTGTGCTCTTTGACTGCCAGGAGGTCTGCCAGCAACTGGCAGGGGTGGTAGTCATCGCACAGGGCATTGATGACGGGAACTCTGGAGTTTTCGGCCATGGCTACGAGGCCGGAGTGCGCCGAAGTGCGCCACACGATGGTGGAGACCATGCGTTCGAGGACCTTCGCCGTGTCCTCCACCGACTCCTTGTGGCCGATCTGCGCCTCGCCCGGATTGATGATGAGCGCGTTGCCACCCATGTCGGCGATGCCGGTGGCGAAGGACACGCGGGTACGGGTGGAGGTCTTGTCGAAGATGACGGCGACGGTCTTGCGCCCATTGCCGGCAGCTGCAAACGGTTGGACGCTGTACGGAGCGGCTTTCATCCGTACTGCGAGCTCGAGCACTTCGGCTTGCTCGGCCGGAGTGAGGTCCGTGTCCTTGAGGAAGTGACGTGTGGCGGTGTTCACTGTGCGTCCTTAGCGTTCAGGGGTGCAGCGTTCAGGGGTGCAGCGTTCAGGGGTGCAGCGGTCTGGGCTGCCGCAGCCTTGATGATGCCGGGCAGCGCGTCGAGGAAACTGTCGGCTTGCTCGGCGGTCAGGATGAGCGGCGGAGCCAGCCGGATGGTGCGCGGGCCGGGGCTGTTGATGATGAAGCCTGCGTCGAGCGCGGCGGTCACCATGGCTGGAGCGATGTCGGCGTCAAGGTCGAAACCGATCAGGAGGCCTTCGCCCCGCACTTCGGTGACGGCGTCGACGTCGGACAGTCCTGCCCGCAGGCGAGCGCCGACGTTGAGCACGTTCGCCAGCACGCCCTGGTTTTCGATGGCATGCAGGGTGGCGAGTGCGGCGGCCGTGGCCACCGGGTTCCCGCCGAACGTGGTGCCGTGCTGGCCTGCCGTCAGGAGCGACGACGTCGGCTCGCCGAAAGTGATGAGCGCGCCGACCGGGAAGCCTCCGCCCAGGCCCTTGGCGAGGGTCACGGCGTCGGGGACGATTCCGGCGTCTTCGCTCGCCAGCCATTTTCCTGTCCGGCCGATGCCGGTCTGGACCTCGTCCAGGATCAGGAGCGCGCCGACGGCGGTGGTGGCTTCGCGGGCCGCCCGCAAGTACTCGACGCTGAGCGGGCGGACGCCCGCTTCGCCCTGGATGGGCTCGAGGAACACTGCGGCCGTGGTTTCGTCGACGGCGGCACGGAGGGCCTCGATGTCGCCGAAAGGAAGGTGGACGACGCCGCCGGGCAGCGGCTCGAATGGCGCCCGGTACGCTTCCTTGGCGGTCAGCGCCAACGCACCCATCGTGCGGCCGTGGAAGGCACCTTCAAGGGCAATGATCTTCGTGCGCTTGGCTGACTTGGCACCGGCAGGCGCTTCGCTGTTGCGGCGTGCCAGCTTGAACGCAGCTTCGTTGGCCTCGGTGCCGGAGTTCGCGAAGAACACCTTGGATCCGGCAGGAGCCTTGGTGATGGCCAGCAGTTTCTCGGCGAGGGCGATCTGCGTGGGGCTCGTGAAGAAATTGGAGACGTGGCCCAAGGTGGCCAGCTGGCTCGCAATGACCGAGGTGACGAACGGGTGGGCGTGGCCCAGGGCGTTGACGGCGATGCCCCCCAGGAGGTCAAGGTATTCCTTGCCGTCGGCATCCCACACAAGGGCCCCTGCACCACGGACCAGGACCCGCTGCGGAGTGCCGAAGACGCCCATGAGCGAAGACGAATAGCGGGCCAGCCAGTCGGCTCCCGTGCTGTGCCCAGCTATAGCGTTTGCGGGCGTTTCGACCAGTTCTGCTTCGTTGGCGGTCATGAGTTCACTTCCTCGTCGGGGACAACCTGGGTTCCGATGCCCGCGGTCGTAAAGGTTTCCAGGAGCATGGAGTGCGGCAGGCGGCCATCCACGATGTGCGCCCGCTCCACTCCTTCATCGATGGCCTTCAAACAGGCGGCCATTTTCGGGATCATGCCGGACTCCAGGCGCGGCAACATCTCCCGCAACTCCGTGGCCGTCAGCGAGGAGATGAGCGAGGACTTGTCCGGCCAGTTGGCGTAGAGACCCTCGACGTCGGTCAGGATGACGAGCTTGGATGCGCCCAGCGCTGAGGCAACCGCCGCAGCCGCGGTGTCCGCGTTGACGTTAAGGACCTGCCCCGTAGTAGAGCCCGTGCCGTCCCCTTCGTCAAGGATCTCGGGGGCAACCGTGGAAATCACCGGGATGCGGCCGGCGTCGAGGATGTCCTCGATACCCGTGGGATCAACACCCACCACTTCGCCCACCAGGCCCAGGTCCACTTCTTCCCCGTCCACCACGGTGCCGGCGCGTACGGCACGCAGGAGTCCGCCGTCTTCACCGGACATGCCGACGGCGTAGGGTCCGTGGGAGTTGATGAGGCCCACGAGTTCGCGGCCTACTTGTCCGGTGAGCACCATGCGGACCACGTCCATGGCCTCGGGGGTGGTGACGCGCAGGCCGCCCTTGAATTCGGACTCGATGCCTAGCCGGCCCAGCATGGAGTTGATCTGCGGGCCGCCGCCGTGCACGACAACGGGGTGGATGCCCACGTGGTGCAGGAAGACGATGTCCTCGGCGAAGGCGCGTCGGAGTTCCTCGTTGACCATGGCATTGCCGCCGTACTTGATCACCATGGTGGTGCCGGCGAAGCGCTGGATCCACGGCAGCGCCTCGATCAGGGTGGCCGCCTTGTCCTGGGCATCGCTCATCGACGTATTTTCGCGGGTGTGCGCAGTCATGGTCATCCCCGTCTAGCTCGAGTAGGCGCTGTTCTCATGCACGTACTCGTGCGTGAGGTCGTTGGTCCAGATGGTGGCCTCGGCGTCGCCGGCCTGCAGGTCGATTTCCACGAGCACCTCGCGGGGCTCGAGATCAACCAGATTGCGGTCGTCGCCGATGCTGCCGTTGCGGCAGATCTGGATGCCGTTCATGGAGACGTTGAGCTGGTCCGGCTCGAAGACGGCGTCCGTGGTGCCCACCGAGGACAGGACGCGGCCCCAGTTGGGGTCCTTGCCGAAGATGGCGGTCTTGAAGAGGTTGGAGCGGGCCACGGAACGGCTGACGATTTCGGCGTCGCGCTCGCTCGCTGCGTTGAACGTGCGGATGGCGATGTCGTGGCTGGCGCCTTCGGCGTCGCCGATCAGCTTGCGGGCAAGCTCGGCGCAGACCTGGGTGATTCCGGCACCAAGCTGCTCGGCGGACGGGATGGCCTCAGAGGCCCCGGAGGCCAGCAGGACGACAGTGTCGTTGGTGGACATGCAACCGTCCGAGTCCGCGCGGTCGAAGGTGACGCGCGTGGCGTCGCGGAGCACGACGTCGAGCTCTTCCGCCGGGACCTGGGCATCAGTGGTGAGCACGACCAGCATGGTTGCGAGGCCCGGTGCCAGCATGCCGGCGCCCTTCGCGATGCCCCCGACCGTGAACGTGTTGCCTGCGGCATCGGTGCCGGTGAAGACTGCTTCCTTCGCCACGCTGTCCGTGGTCATGATCGCCGTGGCGGCCGCGGGACCGCCGTTCTCGGAGAGCTCCGCGAACGCTGCGTCGATGCCCGGGATGATTTTGTCCATGGGCAGTTGCTCACCGATGAGGCCGGTTGAGCAGACCACGACGTCGGAGGCGGAGATCCCGAGGACGGCCGCCACTTTCTCGGCCGTAGCGTGCGTATTTTGGAATCCCTGCGGACCGGTGCACGCGTTGGCGCCGCCGGAATTCAGCACGACCGCGTCAACGCGCCCGTCGGAGAGAACCTGGCGGGACCAGTGCACGGGAGCCGCGGCGACGCGGTTGGACGTGAAAACGGCTGCTGCTGCTTTCAGGGGGCCGTCGTTGACAACCAGGGCGAGGTCGGGATTGCCCGATGCCTTGATGCCGGCTTTGACGCCGGCGGCCCGGAATCCCTGGGGGGCGGTGATGGTCACGGGGCAACTCCTTGGACGTTGAGGCCGGCGGATTCGTCCAGGCCGAGGGCAATATTCATGGACTGCACAGCGCCGCCGGCGGTCCCTTTGGTCAGGTTATCGATGGCGCACGTGACAACCACGCGGCCGGAGTGCCCGTCGAAAGCCAGCTGCATGACGGCATGGTTGGAACCCTGCACCGATTTGGTGGTGGGCCACTGGCCTTCGGGCAACAGGTGGACGAACGGTTCGTCGTCGTACGCTTCAGCCCAGGCACTGCGGAGTTCGGCAGCGGTGACGCCGGCTTTGACCTTGGCCGTTGCCGTGGTCAGGATGCCGCGGCTCATGGGCGCGAGGGTAGGAGTGAAGGACACGGTGACCGGTTCACCGGCGGCGTTGGAAAGTCCTTGTTCGATCTCGGGGGTGTGGCGGTGTCCGCCGCCCACGCCATAGGGACTCATGGAGCCCATGACCTCGGAACCGATGAGGTTCACCTTGGCCGCCTTGCCGGCGCCCGAGGTGCCGGAGGCGGAAACAATGACGACGTCGTCCGGCTGGAGAAGCTTGTTGGCGAAGCCGGGCGTGAGGGCGAGGAGGGCCGACGTCGGGTAGCAGCCGGGCACGGCAATCCGTTTCGCCCCCTTCAGGGCGTCGCGCTGGCCGGGTAGTTCCGGCAGCCCGTAAGGCCAGGTCCCTGCATGCTCCGAGCCATAGAACTTTTCCCATGCCGCTGGGTCTTCGAGCCGGTGGTCCGCGCCGGCGTCGATCACTAGCGTGCCTTCCGGCAACTGTGCCGCGATCCCGGCGGAAGCTCCGTGCGGGAGCGCCAGGAACACCACATCGTGCCCGGCGAGGTTTTCCACGCTGGTGTCCTCGAGAATCCGGCTGGCCAAACCATGGAGATGCGGCTGCAACTCCCCTAGTCTGGAACCGGCATTGCTGTGCGCAGTGATGGCACCGATGGTGACGTCCGGATGGCCTGCCAGGAGGCGCAGCACCTCTCCCCCGGCATAGCCACTGGCACCGGAGACGGCAACAGAAATAGTCATGGCACGACTATACAGCAAAACTATTCATGGTTGCCGATATTTATGCACGCCTTTTCGAAGCGCCCATCGAGGGCACATCCCGGCACGGCGCTTTGGGGGCGTATGCTGAATAGAGGGTGATCTAGACCGTGCAGCCGATCGTCGGTTGCAGCGTTGCCCGCTATTTGTTACGGGGCAACTGCATATGTCACCGACTTCCACCACGGAACGTCCCACTAAGGGCGTCCGGCCGCCCAACGCCGTCGTCCTCAGCTACTCCGAGCTCCTCAAGACCGTCCGCGCGGAAGGGCTTTTGAAGCGCCGCGTCGGCTTTTATATCAGCGTTTTTGCTGCTTTGGTCCTCCTGCTGACCGGTACCTGGTTCGGCTTCGCGCTGATCGGCCACAGCTGGTACCAGCTTCTCATCGCCGCTGCCCTGGGCATCCTTTGCACCCAGTTGAGCTTCCTGGCCCATGAGGCCGGCCACCGCCAGATTTTTGCCTCCCGCAGGGCCAATGACTGGTCCGCCCGCATCCTGGCCACTTCGGTTGCCGGCATCAGTTACTCCTGGTGGGAACAGAAGCACGGCGCACACCACAACAATCCGAACGTGATTTCCAAGGACCCGGACATCAAGACCGGAGCCTTGGCCTTCCACGTTGAAGCCGCCGCAGGCAGGCAGGGACGCTTCGCGTTCCTCACGCGCCGGCAAGGCTGGTTCTTCTTCCCGCTCCTCATGCTGCTGGGCATCAGCCTGCAGTGGGAGTCGCTGATGTACATCTGCCGGCCCGGAGCCATCAAGCACCGCTGGGTAGAGACCCCCATCCTTCTGGCACGGCTTCTCGCACTGCCGGTCCTCGCCTTCACCTTCCTGCCGCTTGGGATGGCATTTGCGTTCCTGGGCGTCCAGATCATGGTGTTCGGCTTCTACATGGGTGCTTCCTTCGCCCCGAACCACAAGGGCATGCCGGTTCTGCCGACCGACTCGCGCGTCGATTTCCTGCGTCGCCAGATTCTGACTGCCCGGAACATCTCCGGCGGGCCCTTCATGAACATCCTCCTGGGCGGCCTCAACCACCAGGCGGAACACCACCTGTTCCCCGACATGGCCCGCCCCCACTTGCGCCGCGCCTCGGAGATCGTTCGAAGCTACTGCGAGAAGCACTCCATTGCCTACACCGAAACCACGTTGATGCAGTCGTACGCCATCGTCGTGCGCTACCTCAATGAGGTAGGACTCGCCGCGGGCCGCGGCTTTGACTGCCCTGTTGCATCCGCGCACGGCAGGGGCTGACACGCCCGGAAGACCGCCCGGGCACATTACGGCGAAACACGGCCCCAAGCCGTTGACTCGACACTCGACGGACTCCGCTCCCTAGGATGGGTGTGTGAATGCGGGCACGAAAGTGCCTCGACGGAGAAGGAGACCCATGACGCATGCAATCATTGTCCGGCAAGCCGGAGGACCCGAAGTCCTCGAAGTCACCGAGGCAGAGGTTCCGGTCCCGGGCCCGCGCGAGCTCCTCGTCAAAGTTGCAGCCGCCGGAGTGAACTTCATTGACACTTATCAGCGCAGTGGCATCTACAAGGTTGAGTATCCGTTCACCCCTGGCTCCGAGTCGGCCGGCACCGTGGAGGCCATCGGCGCAGACGTCGAGGACTTCGCCGTCGGGGACAGGGTCGCTACCGCTGAAGGATCCCGTAGCTACGCCGGGTACACCCTGGTAGACGCTGACAAAGCGGTTCCGGTGCCGGACGGCGTCGACGACCACACAGCGGCAGCCCTGCCGGTGCAGGGAATGACAGCGCACTACCTGATCAATTCTTCTTTCCGTGTGGAACCGGGCCACACCGTCCTGACCCATGCCGGCGCCGGCGGCGTGGGACTCATCCTGACGCAGTTGCTCAAGGCCCGGGGCGCCCGCGTCATCACCACTGTCTCCTCGGACGAGAAGGAAGCCCTTGCCCGGGAAGCCGGCGCGGACGAGGTCCTGCGCTACACGGGATTTGCGGACAAAGTCCGCGAGCTGACCGACGGCGAAGGCGTCAATGTGGTGTACGACGGCGTCGGCAAGGATACTTTTGACGGTTCCCTTGCGAGCCTGCGCATCCGCGGCTCGCTCGTCCTGTTCGGGGCAGCGTCCGGACCCGTTCCTCCCTTTGACCCCCAGCGACTGAACGCTGGCGGATCGTTGTCCCTGACACGCCCGACGCTTGGCCACTTCCTCCGGAACCCGCAGGAGCGGCGCTGGCGTTCGGCCGAAGTCTTCGGGGCTGCAGCCAGCGGTGTGCTCAAGGTCCGGATTGGCGGAGCGTACCCGCTCGCCGAAGCCGGCCAGGCCCATCGCGACCTGGAAGCCCGCAAGACCACGGGCAAGCTACTGTTGGTCCCATAACCGCAGCACGGAAACGCGACCGCTGACACTTTTTGTTCACCTCAATCCGAGAAGCTCCGAACGTGACCCAGGAACATGAAATCCCGGTTGACAGCCTGGAACTGCAAGTGGTGCATCTGCCCCAACTGCAAGGCTCGGCAGCCGCGCCGTCGGCACGCACCCTCATTGAGATCCTCCAGGACACGGCCCTGACTTTCCCGGAGGCCTCTGCCCTCGATGACGGGCACAAGTCGCTGAGTTACTCCGAGCTCATGGTGCAGGTACGCGGTCTTGCTGACGCGCTCAACGGAGCCGGACTGGGCCCCGGAGACAAGATCGGTGTGCGGGTTCCCTCGGGATCCAACGATCTCTACATCGCCATCCTGGGGATCCTCTCGATTGCGGCCGCCTATGTGCCCGTGGACGCTGACGATCCCGAGGAACGGGCAAGGCTGGTCTTCGGAGAAGCCAAAGTGTCTGCCGTCGTCACCAAGGGCCGCAGGATCGAAGTGTCCGCGGAGCGCCCGACACCGCACCCGGCTCCGCGTTCCCCGGGACTGGATGACGATTCCTGGGTCATCTTCACCTCAGGTTCCACGGGCACGCCCAAGGGTGTGGCGGTGCAGCACCGTTCCTCTGCTGCCTTTGTTGACGCCGAAGCCCGGATCTTCCTCCAGCAAGATCCCATAGGTCCGCAGGACCGGGTCCTCGCCGGCCTTTCAGTGGCCTTCGACGCTTCCTGCGAGGAGATGTGGCTGGCGTGGCGGAACGGTGCCTGCCTCGTCCCGGCCCCGCGCGCCCTGGTCCGTTCCGGCATGGACCTTGGCCCATGGCTCATCAACCACGGCATCACAGTGGTGTCTACCGTTCCCACGCTCGCGGCCCTGTGGCCGACGGAAGCCCTCGAGAACGTGCGCCTGCTCATTTTCGGCGGCGAAGCCTGCCCGCCCGAACTCGCTGAGCGCCTCGCGGTGGACGGCCGCGAAGTGTGGAACACCTATGGCCCCACCGAAGCAACCGTCGTGGCCTGCGCGGCTCCCCTCGGCGGGGATGGCCCCGTCCGGATCGGATTGCCACTGGACGGCTGGGACCTCGCTGTCGTCGATGCCGCCGGGGTTCCGGTCGCGGAAGGCGAGACGGGCGAACTGATCATCGGCGGCGTCGGACTGGCCCGCTACCTCGATCCGGCCAAAGACGCCGAAAAATACGCCCCCATGCCGTCCCTGGGGTGGGAACGTGCCTACCGCTCCGGCGACCTCGTCCGCTACGAGGAAGCCGGCCTCATCTTCCAAGGCCGCGCGGACGAACAGGTCAAGCTTGGTGGCCGGCGCATCGAACTCGGTGAGATCGACGCCGCCCTGCAGGCCCTCCCGGGAGTCGCAGGTGCCGCGGCTGCAGTCCGCACGACGGCGGCAGGGAACCAGATACTGGTCGGTTACCTGGCTCCGGCCGGACCGGAGGACATCGACCTCGCAGCTTCCCGCGAGTTGCTCACGGAAAGCCTTCCCGCCGCGCTGATCCCCTTGCTGACGGTCGTGGATTCGCTTCCGACGAAGACCAGCGGCAAAGTGGACCGGCATTCACTTCCCTGGCCGTTGGCGGGCGCGGGCGCCGCGGATGCCGACAAGGCACCCCTCAACCTGCCCGAGGACGCCCAGTGGGTCGTTGAGCAATGGGAAAGCGTCCTCGGGCAGGGCGTCACCTCGCTCGACGCCGACTTCTTCGCCTACGGTGGCGGCTCCCTCGCCGCGGCACAACTCGTCTCGGCGTTGCGCGTGCGCTACCCCACCATCACTGTGGCCGAAATCTACGCGACACCCCGCGTCGGTGCCCTGATCGACGCCGCGCGGCAGTCACTGCCGGAAGGCGGCATCCAAGGGCCGGCGGCGGAACGCACGGTTCGGCCCACCTCCCGGAAATCGCAGATCTTCCAGACCCTGATGGGGATTTTCCTCAACATCCTGGTGGGCATGCGTTGGCTCACCTACCTCATGGCCGCGAACCATTTGCTGGCCGACTTCGCCGGTTTCACAGCCGCTCCGGTCGTGTCCTGGTGGTGGATCCTGTCATCTTGGCTGGTATTCGTCAGCCCGCCCGGACGCATGGGCATCTCGATCCTGGCCGCGCGAACCCTCTTGCGTGGAGTCCGGCCTGGAACCTACCCGCGCTCAGGCAAAGTCCACTTGAAGCTATGGCTGGCCGAACAGATCCAGGATCTTTCGGGCGCCATCAGCCTTGCCAGCGCTCCGTGGGTTCCCTACTACGCCAGGGCGCTGGGGGCGAAGATCGGGAACAACGTCCATTTGCACTCCTTGCCTCCGGTCACAGGACTCCTGTCATTGGGCAGCGGTTGCAACATCGAACCCGAAGTGGATCTCTCCGCCTGGTGGATCGACGGTGACTATGTCCACATCGGCGCCATCCATGTAGGTGCCGGCGCCACAGTGGGCTCACGCAGCACGCTCATGCCAGGAACCAGCATCGGCGCAGGTGCGCGTGTCGAGCCCGGTTCCGCGGTGCTGGGCAAGGTCAAGGCCGGTCATCTTGTTGCCGGCTCCCCCGCCGAACGCCGTGGCAAAGCCAAGAATGGATGGCCCGAGACCCCGTCGTCACACCATCTGATCGGCCGGCTCTGGTTTGCGGCGTTCGCTGCGGCTTCGGCGCTGCTTGCCTTGATCCCCTACATTTCGGCATTCGTCGCCGCGATCGTCATTCTGGCCTTCATCCAAGGCAGGAGTTCCCTGCAGGATGCCTTCCCGGAACTCCTGCTTGCCATTCCCTTGGCGGCACTGGCCTGGTTCCTGTGCAATCTCCTGCTGATCCTGGCGACCACCCGGATGCTCGGCGTCGGTCTCAAGGAGGGGTACTATCGGGTCCGCAGCCGCGTCGGCTGGCAGGTTTGGGCCACTGAACGTGTGCTCGACATGGCGCGGGACCTGCTCTTCCCCATCTACGCCAGCCTCTTCACCCCGGTGTGGCTGCGCCTGTTGGGCGCCAAAGTTGGCCGTAACGTGGAGGCTTCCACGGTGCTGCTGCTGCCACGCATGACGACCATCGGCGAAGGCGCGTTCCTCGCCGACGACACCATGGTGGCCTCTTACGAGCTTGGCGGCGGCTGGATGAAGATTGGTCCGGCCAAGATCGGCAAACGCTCGTTCCTCGGCAATTCCGGGATGACCGCAGCCGGCCGAAGCGTGCCCAAGAACTCACTGGTCGCGGTCCTGTCGGCCACGCCGGCCAAGGCCAAATCGGGCACCTCCTGGCTGGGCAGTCCGCCTGTCAGGCTGCGCCGGACCGCCGTCAATGCAGATCAGAGCCTCACCTTCAACCCGCCGTTGGCCCTCAAGACCAAACGGGCCCTTTGGGAATTGTGCCGGCTGGTGCCGGTCATCCTGACAGTGGGGATCGCCGTCGGTATCATGCTGGTCCTCGACTGGATCGCCACGGAGTCCTCCTACTGGCTCGCGGCCGTTCTTGGGGGCGTCGTGGTCCTCGCCGCAGGTGCCGTGGCCGCAGCAAGTTCGGTTGCCGCAAAGTGGATACTGGTGGGCCGCATCAAAGCGGGCGAGCATCCCCTGTGGAGCTCGTTCATCTGGCGCAACGAAGTGGTGGACGCCTTCATCGAGATGGTGAGCGCTCCGTGGTTCGCACGTTCGGCGTCCGGCACACCGGCGTTGGTGTGGTGGCTCCGGGCGCTCGGCGCGAAAATCGGCCGGGGTACCTGGTGCGAGAGCTACTGGCTGCCCGAAGCCGACCTTGTCACGCTCGGCGAAAGCTCCACGGTCAACCGTGGCTGCGTGGTCCAGACACATCTCTTCCACGACCGCATCATGGCCATCGACACCGTTGTCCTTGGGGACGGCGCCACGATGGGCCCGCATGGCGTCATCCTGCCGCGGGCCAGCATCGGGGCCGGCGGAACGGTGGGACCGGCGTCGCTGGTCATGCGTGGCGAGACTGTTCCTGCGGGCACCTATTGGATGGGCAATCCCGTCAGCCCCTGGTCCGGGCCGTAGCGTAGATTGGCAAGAGGACCGGTGAAAACCACCAGCGCATGACAACAGCAGCACAGCAAGCTACACGGAGGCAGCCAGCGCACATGAGCCGCAGCGAACCAGGAACAACCACAACTGCCGTCGACCCCTACACCCTGCACCACGGGAGCACGGCATTCCAGGTGCTGAGGTACGAGCTGGACCTGGACTATAGCCTGGGCAGCAACCGGCTCAACGGCCGGGCGATGCTTCGTTGCATAGCCCTCGAAGACACGGACTCGGTGATCCTGGATCTGGTGGGCCTGAAGGCTTCCAAAATCTTGATGGACGGCAAGAAAGTGCCGAAGTTCAGTACCCGCGGCGAGCACCTCGTGATTACGGCCAAGGACCGGTTGCGGACAGGCCGGCATTTCACAATTGAGCTCCGCTACGACGGCAATCCTAAGCCGCGCCGGGGCCTGTGGGGCGAGGTCGGTTGGGAAGAGCTCGACGACGGCGTGCTGGTTGCCGGGCAGCCGAACGGCGCCGCGTCCTGGTTCCCGTGCAACGACCATCCGCGGCACAAGTCCAGCTACTTGATCAGTATCACCACCGACGACAACTACCGCGCCATCTGCAACGGCCGCCTCGTCTCCCACAGCAGGAAATCAAGCCGCGAAACCTGGGTCTACGAACAGGGCGAGCCGATGGCAAGCTATCTCGCCACCGTGCAAATCGGACGCTACCGGCTTCACCAACTCAGCCCCTCCCTCGGTGGGGCCCGCACCGGGACCGCCCATCATGCCGAAGCCCTGCGGCAGGCCCCGGTGCCCCAGTTCGTTGCAGTCACCCCTGGTTTGTTGACCGAGGCCCGCGAAGGCCTGGCACGGCAGGCCGACATGATGCGCACCTTCGTGGAGTGTTTCGGTCCGTATCCCTTTGCGGAATACACGGCCGTCGTGACCGAGGACGAACTGGAAATCCCCCTTGAGGCCCAGACCCTCTCGATCTTCGGGAGGAACCACATGGAGCAATCGTGGGACGCGCAGCGCCTCATCGCCCACGAGCTGTCCCACCAGTGGTTCGGCAACTCGCTCACGGTGAGCAGTTGGCGGGACATCTGGTTGCATGAGGGCTTCGCGTGCTACGCCGAGTGGATCTGGTCCGAGGAAGCCGGCGTCATGTCCCTCGCCAACCGTGCAAGGGCCGCGTGGCGCAAGCTCGACGGGGGCGCCCAGGACCTGGTGATCGGCGACCCCGGACCGGAGCACATGTTCGATGACCGCGTTTACAAGCGCGGGGCCCTTGCCCTCCACGCCGTCCGTCTCGCGTGCGGAGACGCAGTATTCTTCGGATTGTTGCGGCATTGGACCGAGGTCAAGCGCCACAGCTCGGTGTCCACGGCGGAATTCATCGCCGCGACGAACGCTTACGTCCCGGGGCTCGATGCGGCCACCGTCCTGGAACCGTGGCTGTACCAAGCAAGGCTGCCCGCCTTCGGCTGATCCCCGGATTCAGCGGAACGTTGCCGCCAGGGCGGCAAGAAGTCCGGCCGGAAGGTCCCGACCGTCGGCGCTGGCCGGGAGGTCCAGGTCCCACAGCCCCGGCCTTTCAAGCACATCGAGGGAATCCGGGGCCACCCTGAGCCCTTCGCCAGTCATCTTCAACCAGGCTTCCTTGCGTGCCCACAATCGTGCGCGCTCCTGAGCCCGACGCCCGGGCTCCAGCGCGTTGAGATGGCGCCGCTCTCGTGCGGTCAGGGCAACGTCGTCAAAGCCGGCGAACTCCGTGCCCGCCGTATTCTCCAGATCGACGCCCACCCGGAGCCCGGGTTCCGGATTCACGACGGCGGCAAACAGCACCCAGCCCGACGACCGTGAGGCGCTGAGCACCAGGGGTGCGGGGCCGCCGTCGAGCAGGTACCCGGGCCGGCCATGTGCGATGTCCGGACCGGCACCGCATTCCGGGCACTCGTAGGCCGCATGGAGCCTCGAAGCGGGAACACCCAGGAGGGTTGCGGCAAAGTTTTGCTGCGCCAGCCGGGACGCCAGGAACTCCATTCGGAAGACCGGGGCCATGGCGTCTCCCCGAAGGGTCTCGGCCGGAGACAACAATTCCGCCGCCGTCTTCCCGATGGCGGCGGAATCAGCAGGATCCAGGGGCTGGATGTGGACAGCCAGCCCCTGGATCCCCGGGTTGGTACTCGTCAGCGCTGGACCGCTCCGAATCGCTCTGCGGCGACGGCGACGGCGGCCTCGCGTGCCTCCGATGCCTCATCGGCGGTCAAGGTGCGGTCAGTGGCACGGAATCGCAGCCCGAAGGCGAGCGACTTCTTGCCGTCTTCGATGCCCTGGCCTGCGTAGACATCGAACAGGGCGACGTCTTCGAGGAGTTCGCCGGCGCCTTCCCGGAGGGCGGCCAGTACGGCGTCCGCCGGAACGTCCTGCGGCACCACGAGGGCAACGTCCTGGGTGGCCACCGGGAAACCGGAGATGTGCTTGGCAACAATGACGTCCGGAGCGGCGTCGAAGAGTGCATCCGCGTTGAGCTCGAGCGCCACGGAACGTGCGGGCATGTCATGTGCGGCGAGCAGCTTGGGGTGCAATTCGCCGGCGTAGCCCACGACGTCGCCGGAGCGGAGCGCCAACTGGGCGGCGCGCCCCGGGTGGAACGCCTGGTGGCTGCCTTGGCTGACCACGAGTTCCACGCCGAGGACGTCGCCGACGAGCCGGGCAACATCCAGGGCGTCGGCCCAGTCCCAGGCACGCGGAGTGTGGGCAGCGGCGGCCGGGGAATCGTGGCCGGTCAAGACAGCGGCGATGTGCAGCGGCTGGTCGGGGACGCCGTCGTACAGTCCGTCAAGAACCTCGTCGGAAGGTTTGACGCCCAGCGGCGGGATGGATGCCGTGCCCAGCTGGCCGTCGGGAAGGAACACCGAGCCTGCCTCGAAGAGGGCGAGGTCGCGGAACCCGCGGGAGTGGTTGCGGCGGGCAACCTCGATCAGGCCGGGAAGTACGGAGGTACGCAGGTAACCGTGTTCTTCACTGATCGGGTTGGCCAGTTTGAGGGCGGTGCGTGCCGCGCCTTCCTCCGCCACTCCGAAGGTGTCATTGGCCGACTTGGAAACGAACGGGTAAGAGAGGACCTCGGTGAGCCCGGCGTCGGCGAGCGCCTGGACCACGCGGCGTTTCTGCTGCTGGGTCCGGGTCAAGCCGCGGCCTGGAGGGGCCACGGGCAGGGTGGCCGGGATGTTGTCGTAGCCCACCAGCCGTGCGATTTCCTCGGAGAGGTCTTCCTTGGTTTCCAGGTCATTGCGCCAGCTCGGTGCCGTGACCACATAGGAGCCGCCCACATCGTCCTTCAGGACGATGGCGCCGAGGTCCTTAAGGGAACCCGTGATCTGTTCTTCGGTGAAGTCGATGCCGATCCGGGAGGCCGCGTAGCCCGACGGCAGCTCGATGGTCACGGCGTCGGGTGCTGTCCCGACGTCGGTGCCGGCTTCGTCTGCCGTTCCACCGGCCAGTTCAACCAGGAGGTCAACGACGCGTTGGGCAGCAACGTTGGCAACCTGCCAATCCACTCCGCGTTCGAAGCGCTTGGACGCCTCTGACGGCAGCTTGTGCCTGCGGCGGGACCGCCCGATCGAGACCTCGTCGAAGTGCGCTGCCTCGACCAGGATGTTGGTGGTCGAGTCGGAAACCTCGGTGTTGGCTCCACCCATGACGCCGGCGATGCCGATTGCGCCGGAGTCGTCGGTGATCAGGAGGTCTTCGACGTCGAGCGCACGCACTTTGTCGTCGAGGGTGGTGATCTTCTCCCCCGCGACGGCGCGGCGGACCACGATATCGCCCGAAAGCTTGTCGAGGTCGTAGCAGTGGTTCGGCTGGCCGAGTTCCAGCATCACGTAGTTGGAAATATCCACAGGCAGCGAAATGGAGCGGATGCCGGCCAGGCGCAGCCGGGAGACCATCCATGGCGGGGTGGGGCGGGTGGCGTCCACACCGCGGACCGTGCGGGCCACGAAGCGGTCACAACCGGGCTTGCCGTAGATGGGCGCGTCGTCGTTGAGCTTGACGCCGTAGCCGCCGGAGACTGCCGCAGGGGCATTGACCTTCGCTGCCGGGTCCGTGAAGACGGTTCCGGTGGCGTGGGCATATTCGCGGGCCACGCCGCGGATCGAGAACGCGTAGCCGCGGTCCGGAGTGACGTTGATTTCGGCGGCTTCATCGTAGAGGCCCAGAAGGGACATGGCGTCGGTGCCGATTTCGGGATCGAGGCCAATGCGGGAAAGCACCAGGATGCCGTCGTGGTCCTCGCCGATGCCAAGTTCACGGACGGAGGCGATCATGCCTGCGGACAGGTGCCCGTACGTCTTGCGCGCGGAAATGTGGAAATCACCCGGGAGCACGGCGCCCGGGAGGGTCACCACAACCTTGTCTCCCTCGACGAAGTTATGGGCACCGCAAATGATGCCCTGAACCCCGGAAGGGTCGATGCCCTTGCCGGTCAGGGTCTGCTCCTGGCCTTCAGGGACCACGCGGACCTGGCACCAGTTGATGGTCTTGCCGTTGCTCTGCGGTTCCTTGACGAGGCTCAGGACCTGGCCCACCACGATGGGACCCTTGAGTTCGTCCGTGGGGCGGTGGACGGCTTCCTCTTCAAAGCCGACCTTGACGAGTTCCGCCATGACGTCTTCGGCCGTGGCGTCGGCCGGAACCTGCGCGAATTCACGCAGCCATGAAAGTGGGATACGCACTGTTAGATCTCCATCCCGAAGTGCTCGCTGAAACGTACATCGCCTTCGATCATGTCGCGCATGTCGCCGACCTCGTTGCGGAACATGAGCGTGCGCTCGATGCCCATGCCGAAAGCAAAACCTGAATACTCGTCCGGGTCGATGCCGGCAGCGCGCAGGACGTTGGGATTGACCATGCCGCAGCCGCCCCATTCGATCCAGCGAGGGCCGCCCTTGGCGCCGGGGTGCCAAATGTCCAGCTCCGCGGACGGCTCGGTGAACGGGAAGTAGTTGGGACGCAGGCGGATCTGTGCCTCGTCTCCGAACATCTGCCGGGCGAAGTGCTCCAAAGTGCCGCGCAGGTCGGCCATGCTCAGCTTCTTGTCGATGGCCAGGCCCTCGAACTGGTGGAACACGGGCGTGTGGGTGGCATCGAGTTCATCGGTGCGGAATACCTTGCCCGGGCACAGCACGTAGATGGGCACTTCGCGCTCCAGCATGGAGCGGACCTGTACCGGGGAAGTGTGCGTGCGCATGAGCAGGTGCGCCTCGGGAGGCTCCACGAAGAAGGTGTCCTGCATTTCGCGGGCGGGGTGGTCGGGCTTGAAGTTGAGGGCGTCGAAGTTGAACCACTCGGACTCCACTTCGGGTCCTTCGGCGATTTCCCAGCCCATGCCGACGAAGATGTCCGCCACGCGGTCCTGCAGCGTGGACAGCGGGTGGCGCGCACCGGCACGGCGCCGTCGCGGCGCTGCCGTGACATCGACGGTTTCCTCCACAAGGATGCGGGCGTCGTTTTCGGCTTCGAGCACAGCGGTCCGTGCCGCGAGCGCCTGGTTGACGCGGCCACGGGAGGAACCCATGAGTTTGCCTGCGGCGGCCTTCTGCTCCTTGGGCAGGCCACCGATTTCACGGTTGGCAAGGCTCAAGGGCGACTTCTCGCCGGTGTGCGCCAAACGGACGGCTTTGAGTTCTTCGAGGGAGGATGCAGCGGCAATCGCGGCGACGGCTTCCTCAACGGCAGCGGTGATGGCGGCTTCATCCAGAGGGTTCGGGATGGCAGCGCCCGGCAAAGTGTCAGTCATCTACTGTTCTTAGCTACGAGTCGGAAATGGTCTTCACCAGGCAGGGCCATGGCAAAAGCAGGAGCGATGCTCGCTGGACGCGTCCGGCGGGCACTAACACCCAGTCTAGTAGACGGGTTCGGCGGGGCTTTAACCCGTGACACCGTCCGGACGGCGTTCGCCAGCGCCCGGGGCTAGCATGGCCTCATGACACCGGTCCGCACCATCACTGTCACCGGAGAAGGAACCGCTGAAGCCGTTCCCGACCTGCTCACGCTCACGCTCGCCGTCGAGGTCAGGCGCGACGCCGCCGAAGCTGCGTATGGCGACGCCGGAGCGATCGCCTCGGCTGTGACGGAGGCCTTGCGAGGGCACGGTGTGGCCGGTCTTGACCTGCGGACCAGTGGCCTCAATCTGCGTGCCGAACTCGTCTGGGCCGAACACCAAGGGCAAAAGGTCACTGGTTATGTTGCATCAACCACCTTGGTTGCCCGGGTCGGCCGGTCGTCAGCGGCCCCCGCGGCCATTTCCGCCGCGGTGGCTGCTGGCGGTGACAGCCTTCGCATCAACGGGATCGAACAAGGATTCACGGATGCCCCGGCCGTCGCGGCGCGGGCACAAGAGGCTGCATGGCGGGAAGCCGAAGCGCAGGCGGCCCGATTTGCCGCACTTGCCGGCGCCCGCTTGGGGCAAGTGCTATCCATCGATCAGCGGCCGGAGCATGGATCGTCGGTGCCCATGTTGGCCGGTATGCAGCGCGCCTCAGCGAGCGAAGGCGTGGCTATCGAAGCGGGACTGGTAGCGGTTTCCGCGAGCGTTGTGGTGCAGTGGGAGCTGGATTCGCCCGGGAGTGACGCCGACTGATCCGTGACCCTAGGTGGGCCGCGCCAGCCTAGTGAACAGCTCCCGCGGACAGCTTCGCGTCCAGAGGAGTCTCAAGCGCAGTGCGAACGACGACGGCGATCCCCCGGCCCATGTCGTGCGTCGCCATCCCAGGCGCGGCACTACCCTTCGGCAGTTGGGCTTCGTCATAGGGAACGTGGATGAAGCCGCCTCGCGCGCGCGGCGCAACAGCTCTGGAGAGCTCATGCATCAGGGCATAGAACACATGGTTGCATACGTACGTCCCGGCGGTCTGCGAGACTTCGGCGCGGATTCCCGCGATCTGCAGCGCTCGCAGCGCGGACTTCACCGGCAGTGTGCTGAAGTACGCCGCGGGCCCTCCCGGCACCACCGGTTCGTCGATGGGCCTGTTTCCGGTGTTGTCCGGGATTCTGGCGTCATCGCAGTTAATGGCCACGCGCTCCAGGGAGAGCCGGTCCCGGCCGCCGGCGAGCCCGACGCAGACGACCAACTCCGGGCGCACCCTCCGCATGGCCTCGCGCAGGACCGCAGCGGATTCCCCGAAAATGCACGGTAGTTCGAGCGTTTCCACTTCATGCCCTTCGGCGCGCAAAATTTCCCGCGCTTCGAGGACTGCAGCCCACGAGGGATTGCTGGAATCGCCGCCAAAAGGTTCGAATCCCGTCAGCAGAATCATGAACCCACCCTAGCAACAGCGGACCCGGCTTCCGGGTTCCCCTCTCGATCTTTCACAGGCCTTCTTTCACAGGCCTTCTTTCACAGGCCTTGACAAGTATTAGAACATATATTCGAATGGAGGCCATGAGATGGGACGCACAAGCACTTTCACCACAACGTGGTCCGGCACCCGGAGACAACAGCAACAGCGTTCTGTCCGGAGCCGCCCCAGCTTCGGACGCACTGCTGCCGCTGGCCGGGCTTGTGCGTTCCGTCTCAACTCCCGAATTCTCCGGAGTCACCTTTCATGAGGTCACCGCCAAATCGGTGCTCAACAAGGTGGCGTCCGGTTCCCAGATGCCTTTTGAATGGACGGTCAACCCCTACCGCGGATGCAGCCACGCCTGTGTCTATTGCTTCGCCCGCAAGAGCCACACCTATCTGGAGTTCGACGCCGGACACGATTTCGATTCCCAAGTGATAGTGAAGATCAACGCGGCAGAGGTCCTGCGCAAGGAACTGTCCAAACCGTCGTGGGGCCACCATCATGTGGCCCTTGGCACCAATACGGATCCCTACCAGCGGGCAGAGGGCCGCTACCAGCTGATGCCGGGGATCGTCCGGGCCCTGGCCGATTCCGGTACTCCGTTCTCCATCCTCACCAAGGGAACCCTCCTGGGCCGCGACATCCCCCTCCTCAAGCATGCCTCCAGCCAAGTGCCCGTGGATCTGGGAATCTCGCTGGCCATGACTGACGAAGCCCTGGCCTCGGCGGTGGAACCGGGCACGCCCGCACCGCGCGCCAGGCTCAAGCTCATCCGCCGGCTGCGCGAGGCCGGGCTGCCTTGTGGTGTCATGGCCATGCCCATCCTGCCGTGGCTGACGGACAGCGATGACGCCCTGGAGTCGCTCTTTACCGCCCTGTCCGGAGCCGGCGCCACTGGGGTGACTGCCGGGGCGTTGTACCTGAAGCCGGGCACGCGGGAATGGTTCATGCAATGGCTGGCGGCACACCACCCCCGCCTTGTCGGCAAGTACCAGCGTCTCTACGGCCAAGGCTCGTACGCCTCGAAGGAATACAGGACCTGGTTAACTGGCCGCATCAACTACTTCAAGGCCCGTCACGGCTTTTCCGGGAGCAGCGGTTTCAGCCACAGGAACGCGACCGCGGGCAAGGAGACATCGGCTTCCCTTCCACCGACTTCCTTTCCAACAACTGGTCAGTCCACTCTTTTCTAGCCGAGCAGGCCGGAGGCCACCCGTTCCAGCAGTGCGCGGACAATCGGCAGGTCAGCAGGAATCCACGGCAAGGTGAACGCCTCCTCTCCATTGCCAAGCGGAACCCATCGGAGTTCATCGTGGTCCTGGAGCGGACGCGGTTCGCCGTCAAGCAGTTCGGCGAACCATACCCTCATGACGGCCCGCTCGTTCAGGGGCCACCCGGCGCCTGCGTCCGGTTCCACTTCGGCCCCAACCCGGACAGTGATCCCGAGTTCCTCGAGCAGTTCGCGGTGCAGCGCGTCTTCGAAGGACTCCCCCGCCTCCAGCTTGCCGCCCGGAAACTCCCACATTCCCGCGAATTGCGGCGGGGCGCTGCGTCTTGCGGCCAGCAGCCGCTTCGGGTTTTCAAGGGAATCGACGACGGCGGCGCCCGCCACGCTTATCAGTCCAGTCACCGCAACAGTCTATTGGCCGTCAGGTCATCACCCCTGCCTATGGAAGTTGTCACATTCAGGCACATTCGCCGGAGACTCGCACTAAGCTTAAAAGTCGGCTTTATTCCCTTCGAGTGACATCCCGCTCGCCCCCCAAGAAACAGGACGATGACCACTACCGCTGTCAGCAAGACCTCCCAAAAGACCGGAAGCCGTCACGTGTCGCTGGCGATCTTCGCCCTTGCCATGGGTGGATTCGCCATCGGAACCACGGAGTTCACCATGATGGGCTTGCTCAAGGAGATCGAGCAGGGACTCAACATCAGCACTCCCGAGGCCGGGAACCTCATTTCCGCCTACGCCTTGGGCGTCGTAGTGGGTGCGCCGATCTTCGCGGCGCTGGGCGCCCGGCTCCCCCGCAAGCAACTTGCCTTGGGACTCATGCTGTTCCTCTCCATAGCGAACCTGACGTCCTTCATTGCACCGGACTACGGAACCATGTTGATCACGAGGTTTGCCTCGGGACTGCCGCATGGCGCCTTCTTCGGGATCGCCGCGGTCATTGCGGCGAGCCTGGTTGCTCCCACCAAGCGCGGTTGGGCAATTTCGATGGTCATGGGCGGTCTTACCATCGCCAACGTCATCGGTGTTCCTGCGGCTACCTGGCTCGGCCAGACTTTCGGGTGGCGCCTGCTCTTCGTGGTGGTGGGAGTCATCGGCCTGGCCACCAGCGTGTTGCTGTGGAAGTTTGTCCCCTTTGAGCCTGCCCACCCGGAGGCGAGCATCCGCCGGGAACTTGGTGCCCTCAAGCGCATTCAGGTGTGGCTGGCATTGCTGATCGGAATCATCGGTTTTGGCGGCTTCTTCGCGACCTACACGTACATCTCCCACACCATGACGTCCGTGGCCGGCATCCCACAGTCGCTGATACCCCTCGTAGTCGCCCTCTACGGACTCGGCATGGTGGCAGGCAATATCCTCGGCGGCCGCATCGCCGACAAGTCCGTCATGGGAACCATCTACCGGGTCCTTCCCCTCATCGCCTTGGCGCTGGTGGCCTACGCGGTCGCCGCCCACTGGGCGTGGTCGGCATTCATCATGGTCTTCATCGTCGGCGGTATCGGCTCCATGCTTATCCCGCCGTTGCAGACGCGCCTCCTGGACGCTTCGCCGGACGCCCCATCCTTGGCTTCTTCGCTCAACCACTCCGCCCTCAACATCGCCAACGCCCTCGGCGCGTTCCTCGGCGGCGTGGTCATCGCTTGGGGCTGGGGATACGTCGCCCCTGCCCTCGTCGGCGCTGTCCTGGCCATCCTTGGGCTCGGCGTCGCGGGCATCAGTGGCTGGTTGGAGCGCAAGCGGCCGCTGGCGGCATAGTGCTGGCGGATAACGCGCCCCCGCCGCTCTCTTGTCGCGGGGCTGCTTAGACCTGGACCCGCTCGACGTCGGGCTCCAGGTAGATGACCCGGGCGATCGGTACTGCAGTGCGGATCCTGAGTTCGGCGGCGTCGATCGCTTTGGCGATCGCCTGACCGGTATCTGCCGCGCCCACGCTGATCTTCGCGGCGACAAGCAACTCCTCCGGGCCCAGGTGCATGGTCTTGAGGTGGATGATGCGCGTGCCATCGGACTCAATGGCTTCCGTGATCCGCGCGTTGTCCTCTTTGGTGGCTGATTCGCCGAGTAGCAAGGACTTGGTTTCGACCGCGAGCACGACGGCGATTCCCACAAGAAGCAGGCCGATCATCCCTGTGCCCGCGGCGTCCCACAAGCCGTTGCCCGTGATGAGGGTCAGGCTCACGCCGAGCAGCGCGAAAACGAGGCCCAGGAGGGCTCCGAAATCCTCCAGGAGGATCACGGGCAGTTCCGGTTGCTTGGCGTTGCGGATGAACTTGATCCAGCTTTGTTTGCCGCGCAAGGGATTGGATTCGTGGATTGCGGTGCGGAAAGAGAAGGATTCCGCCACAATCGCACCGAGCAGCACGGCCAGCGGGACCCACCAGAAATCGCCTTCAATGGCGTGGGGGTGCTGGAATTTCTCCCCGGATTCGAACAGTGCGAAGAGGCCGCCAACGCTGAACAGCACGATCGAGACAATGAAGGCGTAGATGTAGCGTTCACGGCCATAGCCAAACGGGTGTTCGGGGCTTGCGGCGCGGTGCGCCCGCTTCCCGCCAAGCAGCAGGAGCAACTGGTTGCCGGAGTCGGCTACCGAGTGGATTGCCTCGGCCAACATCGACGACGACATCGTCAGCACGAAGGCGACGAACTTGAGCACAGCGATCGCCAGGTTGGCACTCAATGCCGCCACGATTGCCTTGGTACCGCCATTTGCAGCCACGAAAGCTACACCTCTTCTTCGGTTCAGGGGATGTGAGTGAATCGGCAGGAACGGACCGCGGGGTCGCGCCCCTGCAAGCAATACCGTACCTGTTGAGAAATTGTCAGGAGGCGTGCTGGGAGCGCGCGCTGGCATAAAGGCACACAGTGGCGGCTGTGCCGAGGTTCAGGCTTTCCGCCGAACCGTAGACGGGCACTGCGACACGATGGTCGGCAAGGGCCAGCTCCGAGTCTGAAAGTCCTTGCGCCTCGTTGCCGAACAGCCAGGCCGTCGGGGCTTCGAGTGCGTAGGCGGAAGGCGCTGCCGACGCGCCCAGGCGGCGTGCCGCGTTCTCGTCCTGAAGTTTGTCCAGGTTGAGGGTGCCGTAACCGTCCGCGGCGAGGATCCCGATGCCGCGCTCCCTGCAGAGGGCCACCAGTTCCTCGACGTCCGCACCCAGGACAACCGGCAGGTGGAAGAGCGAACCAGCCGTGGACCTCACAGCCTTCGGGTTGTAAATATCAACGCTGGAGGCCGTCAGGACCACTGCATCCGCCCCGGCCGCATCAGCGGCCCGAAGTACCGTTCCGGCGTTGCCGGGATCCCGCACTTGGCACATGACGGCGATCAGCCGCGGTCCGGCGTCGAGCACTGATTCAAGGCTGACGTCCACAAAACCGCAGACGGCCACAATCCCCTGGGGATTGACGGTGTCCGCCATGGCGGCCAGGACATCGTCATTCGCGAGCCGCAAGGCAACGCCGTCGGCGAGCTCGGCCAGTTCAGGGAGCCGGTCCAGGCAGCTTTCGCTCGCGAAGACTTCGTGTACGATGCCGGGCTCCCCCGCCGCGGCCCGCTCCCGGTGCAGGACCAGCGCCTCGCGGACGGCTTGGGGGCCTTCTGCGAGGAACCGACTGCGCTTTAAACGGGCCGGGCGCCCTGCAAGCTTCGCGACATCCCTGACCCGATCGGCTCGGGGGTTGGACATCGGAAGTTCTTGCGGGCGCCCGGTTTCGTTCATATACAGAACTTTAGTGGCAGTTGCCACTGTCCCATGAACTGAGGCTACGAGTGCTACTCAGCAGCTTCAGCGGCAGGCTTCTTCGCAGCCTTGGCCTTGGGGGCCTTGGCAGCGGGCTCTTCCTCGGAAACGGAGGCCTTGACTGCCGGAGCAGCCTTGGTAGCCGCAGAAGTCTTGGCGGCAGCCTTCGGAGCGGCTTCGGCCTTGACGGCCGGAGCGGAGGTGTCGGCAGGCAGGGAATCCTTGGCAACCTTGACCAGCGCGGCGAAAGCGTTGGCGTCGGAAACGGCCAGCTCTGCCAGCATGCGGCGGTCAACCTCGACCTCAGCGGCCTTCAGGCCCTGGATCAGGCGGTTGTAGGTCAGGCCGTTGGCGCGGGATGCAGCGTTGATGCGCTGGATCCAGAGGCGACGGAAGTCACCCTTCTTCTTGCGGCGGTCGCCGTAGCTGTACACAAACGAGTGCAGCAGCTGCTCTTTTGCCTTGCGGTACAGGCGAGACCGCTGACCGCGGTAACCCTTGGCCCGTTCAAGGACAACCCGACGCTTCTTGTGGGCGTTTACCGCCCGCTTCACACGTGCCACGTGCGTACTCCTTCAAAATTCTTATCCCAAGCTGCTACTGCCGGAAACCCGGCCGGCCTGAGAAGGCTTTGGTGTAGTCGGCAGCCACCGGATGGCAGCAACCAGAAAACTTGGAACTTAGACGCCGAGCATCTTCTTGATGACCTTGGCATCGCCCTTGAAGACGATCTTGTCGCCGGCAAGGCGACGGGTCAGGGTGGAGGACTTGTGCTCCAGGTAGTGGCGGCGGTTGGCCTGCTGACGCTTCAGCTTGCCGGTACCGGTCAGCTTGAAGCGCTTCTTAGCACCACTGTGGGTCTTCATCTTCGGCATGGGAACCGATCTCCTTACGTGTCCGCAGACTGGGTCTGCAGTTCTTTCGTGCAGCTACCCCATAGGGGGCGGCTGCTGCTTTCGTGCCGGGCGGAGGGGATGCCTCCGCCGGCGTGACTAGTTGGTCTTGCGTGCCGCTGGCTTCGGAGCGGCCTTGGGGGCTGCCGGTCGAGCAGCGGGCTTCGGAACCGCGGGCTTCGCCATCGGTTTCGGTACTGGCGTGGCAGCAGGCTTGGGGACAGCCGGTACAACAGGCTTCGAAGCTGCCTGCTGAGGAGCCTTTGCCGGTGCCGGCGCCTTCACTGGTGCCGGTGCCGGTGCGGCAACCGGAGCGGCCACCGGAGCTGCCTCAACCACGGGAGCCTTTTCGACAACCGGGGCTGCTTCAACCACGGGAGCCTTTTCGACAACCGGGGCTGCTTCAACTACGGGGGCTGCTTCAACCACAGGGGCTTCTTCGGCAACCGCTTCCTCAGCGGCCGGAGTCTCTTCGACTTCAGCAGCCTCCGCCTCAACGGCGTCGGGAGCGGTTTCCTCGGCCTGGGTTTCCCCAGCCTGAGTCAAGAGTTCCGCCGGGAGCAAGTCCGCGAGTGACTGGGTCAAGGGAGCATCCTCGCCTGAGACGTCAATCCGGCCTGCAGCCTTGGCTTCATTCTGGGCTTTGGCTTCTGCACGCTGCGCCGCGCGGCGGGCCTCGGCCTTGGCCTCAGCCTTGTTCTTCAACGGACCAATCACCATGACCATGTTGCGGCCATCGATGCGCGGGCTGGACTCAATCACGCCAACTTCGGCAACATCCTCAGCGAAGCGCTGCAACAGGCGGATGCCCATTTCAGGACGCTGCTGCTCACGTCCACGGAACTGGATCATGGCCTTCACCTTGTCACCGGCGCCCAGGAAGCGAAGCGCGTGGCCGCGCTTGGTCTCGTAGTCGTGGGTGTCGATCTTCAGGCGGAAGCGGATTTCCTTGAGAACCGTGTTGGTCTGGTTCTTGCGGGCCTCACGGGCTTTGACAGCGGCTTCGTACTTGTACTTGCCGAAGTCCATCAGCTTGCACACCGGAGGCTTCGCCTGCGGTGCAACTTCAACGAGATCCAGGTCAGCCTCGGCAGCCAGACGCAGGGCGTCCTCAATACGGACGATTCCAACCTGTTCGCCGGCAGGGCCGACCAAACGCACCTCGGGGACGCGGATACGCTCATTGATTCTTGGCTCGCTAATGTCAAAGCTCCTGTTGTTGTGATGAGTATTCCACCGGCAAATAGAGAAGGCCCCCAATTGCTGGCGCAATCGAAGGCCTCGAAGATCGGAGACGGCCCCTCAATGGAGCGTTCGCACCATTCAAGGCTGACCTTGAACGGTGTCCGACCAGGTACCCGGCAACTTACATCCCCGAAGGGAAACGGCTGACGCGGGTGGGAGAGAACTCCGCTTGCAAACTGAAAATCAATTCTACAGAAATCGGCAACCAACCGCACATTAACGATGGGTGGCCGAGCGCTGCGTGTGCCATGGGAAATGGCAACTTCCAGTCGGTCTGTGACAAGCTTACCAGCATGAGCACTTCTGACAGCAATTCCCTCGACCACGAGCCCACCGGCACCGACGCCGGAGTAGGCCAGCAGATCCGCGACATTTCGGAAGTTCCGGCTGTTGAGGTCATCACCACCGGCGCCGTTCACCTCATGAGCGCAGCGGCCGTCAAGGTGGGCTTGGCCGACGACCCCCAAGCCGGGGAGCTCAAGGACCTGGACGAAGCGCGCAAACTGATCACCGCTTTGGCCGGTCTGGTCACCGCCGCAGCACCGGAAATCGGTTCGCAGCACGCTGGCCCGTTGCGCGATGGCCTCCGCTCCCTGCAACTCGCGTTCCGCGAAGCTTCCCTGATCCCCGACGAACCGGGCAAGGGCCCGGGCGAAAAATTCACCGGCCCGGTCAACTGACACGGACTAACCCGTACGACCGCGACGGCGGGCTGGCCTCCTTGGCCGGCCCACCGTCGTCGTATCCTGGCCGCGTAGGCGCAACTCAGTTGGCGGGATCCTCCGCGCCCGCCCGGGTGGTGGTCATGATCCTGCGCCGACGCAGCTGAAGGAACAGCCCGGCAAGGCACAGCACCACTCCCGCCGTCCCGATGGCGACGAAGCCGGCCCACGGCCCCACGCCGTCGATAAAGAGCCCCGCGACCGGCGAACCGAAGGCCACGCCCGCCGTGAGAGCCGAGCCATACCAGCCCATTGCCTCGCCGCGCCGGTCCTCATCCACGATGTCGGCGACCTTTTCCGAAGCCGCGGACAACACCGGCGCGCAGAGCAGGCCGGGAAGCAGGGACAACAAAGCAAGGGTCCAGGTGTCCCCGGCGAAGCCCATCGGGATGGTCAAGGCCGCCATGCCCAGCAGGAGCAGGATGGGTGAGACGGGCCGGTGCATGGCGCCGTAGATGAGCCCGCCGACTACCGAAGAGGCACACCAGAAGAAGAAAACAATTCCGATCTCGCTCTCGTGCCCGCCGCGTTGCAACACCGCGACGATTCCGACGTCGGTACCGCTCAGTACCATGCCGGATCCTGCGGCGACGGCGAACACGGCGGCGACCGCCGCAGTGAACCACGTGAAGTTCCTGGCCATCTTTCCCCGCAGCCCGGAAGGTTGCGAGACCGTCGGAGCCATCTCTGCAGCGGCTTCCTGGAGATGGGCCGGCGCCGACGCCACCACCGCAGCTTCGGCCGCATGAAGCTCATCGGCATCCCGGTCAGCCGTCTGGCCGGCATCCAGGACGCCCTCGCTCCGGGTGGGCGGGTTGAACCACAGCAGGAAGAGCCCGGCGGCCGAGGTGCACACACCCACGATGGTCAGGCCGAGGACCGTGAACCCGCTGGTAGCCACGACCGCGCCCACCGCGGGGCCGATCATGAAGACCACTTCGGTGCCAATGGAGTCCAAGGCATAGGCCGAACGCCGCTGCTCGCCGTCAACCAGCACACCGAGGGACTGCCGGATGACGCTGAAGATCGGCAGCGTTAACAGGCCCCCGACGAAGACGAGCGGAAGGATCCATTCGTAGCTGACGTGCGGCACCACGGACCAAATCACCAGCTCAGACACCACCGACGGAATAAGCGCCTTGCGCAGGCCGACAGTGTCCACGCGCCGCCCTCGCCACGGAGCGCCAATCGCGATGCCGATGGTGAATACCGCGGCGGCAGCACCTGCGGCAGCGTATCCCTTGCCCAGGGTCAGCACGATGTGCAGGGTGAGCAGAACCCCCGCCGCAGAGTGCGGTATGCGGGCCACCATGCCCACCAGCAGGAGACGCCGCACGGACGTGATGGAAAGCATCTCCCGGTAGAGAGAGAAATTCACGAGATACATCCTCTGTTCTGCCGAGGGCAGGACAAGGACGTTCCCCCTGTGCCTTCGGCTACTGTGCCGCCCGCTGCAAGCTGACTTCGATCGAGTCAACCCGCTCGGCGAACAATTCGTTCTGCGCCCAACGTCCGTTCAGCCCGGAGACGAGATCCTGCACCGCGGCGGCATCCAGACCGTCTTCGAGGTACAGAACCACACGCAATTCGGGCCCGGGTCCCCCGCCGGCCATGGCCGATCCATCAGCCGTGCGCGAAGCCATCCCCGATCCTGGCCGAATCTCCAGGCGGCGCACGGCCGGGTACGTCCCAGCCAAGGAATTGAGAGCAGACTCCAGTTCATCATCAAGGTACGACGGCGTCCAGTCGCGCTGCTGCGCCAGTGACCACATGGCAGGCCGGCGCACGACGAAGGTGACATCCGAACCGGGATCCAAGACAAGCAGCTGGGCTCCCTCCGACACGGCAGACAACGCCGCCCGGGCCGCATAAACCGCGACGGGACGAGCCTGTGGGTGCCACGCTTCAAGGGCGGCAGCCGAGGTGAACACGGGCATAGCCGTGCGGCCATCCGGTGCTTTCAATGTCACGAGCGCCATGTCGGCCTGCTTGTCGGCATGGAGGCCGTCCACGCCTTCGGCATCCTCAGCGAGCTGGGCCACCACCGGGACAAAGACCCTGGCCGTTGCCAACGAAGCCACTACGCCAGCCTCGCTGCCGGTACCGGCGAGCAGGGCCGCGACGGCGGCGAGGTACCCGGCGTCGGCCGTTCCGTCGTCGTCCTCGAAATTGTGGATCTTGGCGGCGTCTCCGCCCAGGTCGCGGCCCGCCCAGGGCCGGCCGGCAGAATCGCCTGCTCCCCCGGCACCCGCCAGGGCTGCAGCAATGTGCCCGGGCAACTGCCGGGGTGCCGCAGTCGAAGCCTTGTCAGCCGGGGACCGTGGATCCTGCGACATCAGCGGCGGCCGGCGACGTCCAGGGCCTCCGGAAGCGTGAAGGCACCGGCGTACAGCGCCTTGCCGACGATCGCTCCTTCGACCCCGAGGGGTACGAGCTCCCGCAGGACACGCAGGTCCTCGAGGCTCGAGATGCCGCCCGACGCAACGACAGGTTTGCCCGTCTTTTCCACCATCTGGCGCAACAGCTCGACGTTGGGACCCTGCAACGTTCCGTCCTTCGTGACGTCGGTGACCACGTAGCGGGCGCAACCGGCCTCCTCAAGCCGGGCCAGCACCTCCCAGAGATCCCCGCCCTCCTTGGTCCAGCCCCGGCCCGCGAGCGTTGTGCCGCGGACGTCGAGACCGACGGCGATCTTGTCACCGAAGCGGTCGATGGCCCGACGGGTCCATTCGGGGTTCTCCAACGCGGCGGTTCCGAGGTTCACGCGGGCGACGCCGAGCTCAAGTGCACGCTCGAGGGATTCGTCGTCGCGCAGTCCGCCGGACAGCTCCACCTTGACGTTCAGCTGCGAGACGACCTCGCTGATGAGGTCGGCATTGTTGCCGCGGCCGAAAGCTGCGTCCAGGTCCACCATATGCACCCACTCGGCTCCGGCGTTCTGCCAGTTCAGTGCTGCTTCAAGCGGGGTGCCGTAGCTCGTCTCGGAGCCGGCTTCTCCTTGAAGGAGTCGGACGGCCTGGCCGTCGACGATGTCGACGGCGGGCAGGAGTTCCAGGACGGGCAGTTCGGAGGCGGTGGTCATTGAAGTCCTCGGTGTTGTGGGGACGGGCGTCAGTTGCCCGGCAGGTATTTGGCAGGCGCAGTCATTTGGAAGGCGCACTCATTTGGAAGGCAAGGTGAAGAGGTAGGCCGCCAGCAATGCCAGGCCGGCCAGGACGTAGAACGAAATAGAGACCCAGGCGGGGCGTTTCTGCTGGTGGAAGGAGATTCCGCCGCCAACCAACAGCCCGGCCGCGCCCATGAAGATAACAGACCACATATTAGGCAGCGCCTCCGGCCCCGGCCGCCTGCGGCTGGGTTTTTGCCTGCGGGCGCAAGCCATCGACCCAGTTTCGCAGGAGCCGCGCTCCGGCGTCGCCCGACTTCTCGGGGTGGAACTGCGTGGCGCACAACGGACCGTTTTCCACGGCGGCGATGAAGGGGGCGCCATGCTCGGACCAGGTCACCTTCGGCGGAGCCATGCGGGGCTGGACGACGTCGAATTCCCACTTCTGCACGCCGTACGAGTGAACGAAATAGAAGCGTTCGTGCTCGACGCCGGCGAACAGCTTTGAGCCTTCGGGCACGTCCACGGTGTTCCAGCCCATGTGCGGGACAACGGGCGCAGGGAGGAGTTCCACCTTCCCGGGCCACTCGCCCATGCCTTCGGCCTCGGTACCGTGCTCCACTCCGGCCTCGAACAACACCTGGAGCCCGACGCAGATGCCCAGGACGGGCCGGCCCCCGGCGACACGGCGGCCGATCATCCGGATGGCGTCTACTGCCTTGAGTTCGCGCATCACCGTTTCGAAGGCGCCGACGCCGGGGACCAGGAGCCCGTCAGCGTTCAGGACATCTTCGGGCCTGGCGCTCAACGTGACTGCCGCTCCGGCACGCTCAAGCGCCCGGACCGCCGAGCGGACATTGCCCGAGCCGTAGTCAAGGACCGTTACGGTCGGTTTTCCCTCAGGCGAGGCAATGCGGCTGGCGGCCTTCGGATCCACGACAGCACCATCCTTGAGGATGTGCCTACTCACAAGGCGCCCTTGGTGGACGGAATGCCTTCGACGCGGGGGTCGGACTCGACGGCGGAACGGAGCGCACGGGCGAACGCCTTGAACTGGGCTTCCACGATGTGGTGCGGATCCCGACCGGCCAGGACATTCATGTGAAGGCAGATGCCGGCGTGCAGGGTGATGGCCTCAAAGACGTGGCGGGTCAGCGAACCGGTGAAGTGTCCACCGATCAGGTGGTATTCCTGGCCGGCGGGCTCACCGCCATGGACCAGGTAAGGGCGTCCGGAGACGTCGACGACGGCGTGGGCCAGCGCTTCATCCAGAGGGACCGTGGCCTCGCCGAAGCGGCGGATGCCGGCTTTGTTACCCAAGGCGGTGCGGAGGACCTCACCGAAGGTGATAGCAACATCCTCCACGGTGTGGTGGGCGTCGATGTGGGTGTCTCCGGTCGCCTTGACGGTCATGTCGATGAGCGAATGCTTGCAGAGCGCCGTCAGCATGTGGTCATAGAACGGCACCGAGGTACTGATATCCGAGACTCCCGTGCCGTCGAGGTTGATTTCAACCAGGACGGAGGACTCACTGGTGGTGCGTTCCATGCGTGCTGTCCGGGCGGCCGCCGTGCTGGCGCCGTTTTCGCTCATTGATGATCCTTAGGAGGAAGGTGTGGTGGGACTTGTTCAAGTCTAGGCCGGTGCGGAGACCTGGCCGTCCAGCAAGGCTTCAAGCGCCTCAAGGAAGGCCGTGGTCTCCGGCTCTGTACCGGCGGTGACACGGAGGTGGCCCGGTATGCCGACGTCGCGGATCAGGACACCGCGCTCCAGGAGGCCTTGCCACAGGGCGTGGGGGTTTTCGATTCCGCCGAAGAACACATAGTTCGAATCCGAGGCGGCGGGCTTGAAGCCCATGCGGGTCAACTCGCTGACAATGCGGTCGCGTTGGATCTTGATGTCCTCGACGTCGGCCATGAGGGCTTCGCGGTGCCGGAGGGCAGCCAGCGCGGTTGCCTGGGTGATGGCGGACAGGTGATACGGAAGGCGGACCAAGCGGATCGCATCGGCGACCTCGGGTGCAGCTGCCATGTAGCCGATGCGTGCACCGGCCAGGGCGAACGCCTTGCTCATGGTCCGGGAGACAATAAGGCGCTCCCGGCCAGGGAGGAGCGTCAACGCACTTGGCGTGTTGTCGTGGGCGAACTCGTGGTAGGCCTCGTCCACGATCACGACCGTCTGGCTCGCCTCGCCGGCCTCGTAAACGGCTTCGACGACGTCCAGCCCAAGCCCCGTGCCGGTGGGGTTGTTCGGGGAGCAGAGGAACACGACATTCGGCTTGAGTTCGCGGACCTGCGCGGCGGCCGAGGCTGCATCGAGTCCATAGTCTTCAGCGCGAACTCCAGCGATGTATGCCGTGTCGGTTCCGCTGGCAAGCAGAGGGTACATGGAGTACGTGGGCGGGAAACCGAGCGCGGTCCGGCCGGGGCCACCGAAAACCTGGAGGATCTGCTGCAGTACTTCGTTGGAGCCGTTGGCAGCCCAGATGTTCTCGGCCGCAAGGTCGTGGCCGAGGTATTCCGCAAGGGCCTCGCGCAGTTCGGTGAATTCGCGGTCGGGATAGCGGTTCAGTCCGACGGCGGCTGCCGCTACCGCTTCGGTGATGGCTGCCTGGACATCGGCTGGTACGCCATGCGTGTTTTCGTTGACGTTGAGCAAAATCGGAACATCAAGCTGCGGCGCGCCATACGGGCTCAGGCCGCGGAGGTTGGTCCGGAGGGGAAGTCGGTCAAGTCGCTCAAGCTGGTCACTCACCATGACAGTTTAAGGCGCCACGGTGGATGCACTGAAACTGTGACGGCCCGGCGCCCGTCCAGGCGAACTGTCAGCCCGGCCAACCTTGCTGTCAGGTGGCAGGAATGAACAGTTGCTGGCCCGGCACGATGTGGCCGTCCTGAAGGTTGTTCAGCTGGATAATCTCGGCAACGACGTCGCGCGGATCCCGGGAAGGCGCGGCAATGCCCGCAATCCCCCACAAGGACTGGCCCACTTGCACCGTAACGCTCGCACTGGAGGTGGGCTGCAGCTCGGCGGCGGAATCAGCAGCCTTGGCCGGCGAATTCAGGAATCCCGCCAGGCTGAGCAGCACTGCGACCAAGAGCATTCCAGGGACGCCGAAGAAGACCACGCGGCCCCGGCGGGTCAGGCGAAGCCGGCCCGGTGCCGTACTGCGGCCGGACCTGTGGGTGATGGTGATTGCGGACATGAGCTGAGCCCTTCTGAACAATGCCGCGTTCCGGAATCTCTGGTTGCGGCTGCCAATTCTTGCCTTCAGTCAGTGCTTGCAGGACGGTTGTTCGTTGTTCTGTTCGAACGATTCGAACGAACACCCGGATCCTGCATCACTTTTATAGAACACATATTCGAACCTTGCTATGACATTTTTAGCACTTATCAACGAACGATGTCGAGACTCGCTAGAACAAATGTTTGAAAAACGCCTGTGCCTGCCCTACGTTTGAGTGAAGGAACGAGCACTGAACCAGTGCAACAGGAGGGTCTGACATTTCAGGCCGACAGTCCCGGCAAGCGCCTCAGGGCCGAACGGGCGGAACGGAAGGGCGTTGGCGAACATGGCAGCGAAAGCCACTGGCAGCGGGTCGGCCTCAGCGCGGAGCCAGCAGCCGCAGAAGGCCCCCAAGAGCCTGACCGTCCGCCAGAAGAAAATCCTGGAGACCATCCAACGTTCAGTGAACGATCACGGCTATCCGCCGTCGATGCGCGAAATCGGGGACACGGTTGGTTTGGCCAGCTTGTCCAGCGTCACGCACCAGTTGTCACAGCTCGAGAAGCTCGGCTATCTTCGTCGCGATCCCAAGCGCCCGCGTGCGATGGAAGTCCTCATGCCCTTGACCCTGGACGGCGGCTCCGTCATACCCGGCGTTGAAGCGCCGGCGAAACTCCGCAGCGCCGGCGGCATGGCCGTCACGGAACTCGCGAGTGCCAGTGACACGGCCATGGTTCCCCTCGTCGGGCGCATTGCCGCCGGCGGACCCATCCTGGCGGACCAGACCGTCGAAGACGTCCTGCCGCTGCCCCGCCAGTTGGTAGGCCATGGCGAGCTCTTCATGCTCAGGGTCGCCGGCGATTCCATGATCGACGCAGCTATCTGCGATGGAGACTGGGTGGTGGTACGGCGTCAAAACGACGCCCTCAACGGCGACATCGTGGCCGCACTCCTGGACGATGAAGCCACCGTCAAGACCTTCCGGCAGCGCGACGGCCATACGTGGCTGCTCCCCCAGAACACGCAGTACGAGCCCATCCTGGGCGACCATGCCACCATCATGGGCAAAGTCGTCTCGGTCCTGCGTTCACTTTAGTTCGCGGTAGCGGGGAACTACCCGGGCCAAGGACCGGGTCTTGTTTCCAGCTCCGGGGCAACAGGTTCCGGGATCGGAAACAAGCGCCGGTTTTCGCGGGCCTTAGGCCGCTGCTTGCTGGTGCGGCCGATCTAAGCCTTGGCTGAGTCGGCGTAAAGCCGTTCCAGCGCACCCCGCACCACTGAACGGTCCGTGGTGGGCCAGAAGGGCGGCAACGCTGCCCGGAGGAAGTTGCCATAGCGCTCGGTCGAAAGCCGTGAATCCAGGACTGCCACGACGCCCTTGTCCCCGGTTGAGCGGATGAGGCGGCCGGCCCCTTGGGCCAGCCGGATGGCCGCGTGCGTTGCCGAAACTGCCATGAAACCGTTGCCGCCGGCCTGCGCCACCGCGCGGGACCGTGCCGTCATCAGGGGATCGTCCGGACGAGGGAACGGTATCCGGTCAATCACTACCAGCCGGCATGAACCGCCTGGAACGTCAACGCCCTGCCAGAGGGACATGGTGCCGAACAGGCATGTGTCCTCCTCCTCGGCAAACTGCCTCACCAACGCGGCCATGGTCGATTCGCCTTGGCACAGGATGTCCATGTCCAGGCGTGATCGCATCGCTTCCGCCGCGTCCTCCGCCGCACGTCGGGAAGAAAAGAGGCACAAGGCTCCGCCGTGCGAGGCCTTGATGAGCTCTTCAAGTTCGTCAAGCGCTTCGGGCGAGGTGCCGCGCCCCGGCTTAGGCAGGTGCTTGGCGACGTACAGCATGCCCTGCTTCGGGTAGTCGAAGGGCGAGCCTACATCCACGCCTGTCCAGCTGGGGGCGCCTTGTCCGGTCAGGCCCAGCCCTCCGGCTGTGGCCTCGAATGCAGAGCCGATTGCCAAGGTGGCGGAGGTCAACACCACGGTATGGCCTGCGAAGAGCCCTTCCCGGAGGCGTCCGGCAACGCTGAGCGGCGCGATATTGATGAGCGCGGGCGAATCCTCGTCGGGCGCCGTGTAGCCCTGCTGCGGATCAAAAGTACTGTTCCGGGAAAACCATACGACTTCCCGGTTTTCCCGCGCCGCGAGGAGCCGTTCGCACAGCTCGAGGATCAACATCAGCCGTGAGCGCGCGAGCTGGCGTCCGCCGTCGACCGCGTTGGACGAATCTCCCTTCGAATCGGAAAGCGCTGCACGGCAGGCTTCCCGGAGCTGGTCCACGCAATCAAGTTGCTCATCATTGAGCCCGTTGGGCAGGAGGCCGGACGGCGCACCGATGATCGCGAGTTCCAGGCGGTCCGCGACGGCGTTCAGCGCGTCCACGGTGATGGCCGTGTGTTTGCGGGCGCTGGAGGCCGCGGCATGGATCATCGCCACGGACAGCTGCCCGGACACAGCCCCGGTCACCCGGTCCTGGAGCTCGTGGGCCTCGTCCACCACGACGACGTCGTATTCGGGCAACACGGCCAGGCCTTCGAAGGCGCTGACTGCGAGCATCGCGTGATTGGTGACCACGACGTCGGACTCCGCGGCACGGTGGCGGGCCAGCTCGCTGAAGCACTCCTCCGCCATGGGACACTTCTGAGCCCCGAGGCACTCCATCGAGGTGACGGATACCTGGCGCCAGGCCCGGTCCGTCACGCCCGGCATAAGTTCATCCCGGTCCCCCGTTGCGGTCTTCCCGGCCCACTCACGCAGCCGCAGGACTTCCTTGCCAAGCTGCGAGGCCGGGCCGCCGATGGCTGCGGCGAGATGCGGAACGCTCGTGTCCTCGCCGAGGGAGAACAACTGCCCCTCAGCAGGCTCCTCGCTGGGGAACCCGCCCTCCAGCTTGTGCCGGCAGACATAGTTGGCCCGGCCCTTGACCAGGGCGATGCTGACCGGGCGCTCCAGCTCCGGATTGATGGTTTCCAGGAGCCGGGGCAAATCCCGGCCCACGATCTGCGTCTGCAGGGCGAGGGTGGCCGTGGACACGAGCGTAGGCTTGTTGCTTTCCATCGCGTGCGCAATCAGCGGAATCAAGTACGCGAGGGACTTGCCCGTGCCTGTGCCCGCCTGGACCAGGAGGTGTTCGCCGGTCTCGATCGCCCGCGCCACCTGCCTGGCCATCTGGTGTTGGCCCGTGCGGTTTTGGCCGCCCATACCGGCAACGGCTTTGTCCAGGAGTTCGAGGGCGGTCCGTTCCCCCACGGTCTCGCCGCGCTCCCCCGCCTCTGGATCAACCATTGCTGACGAACGACTCCAACTCGGCTGCCAGGTTCTCATGGACCATGGCCACCACGCGGGTGCCTTCCTCCTCATGCTCGAGGCTGAGGATTTCGGCGTCGGTGTTGTGCAGTTTGTTGATGAGCTCGCCCCGGTTGTACGGAATCAGAACCTCAAGGCGCACGCCGGGACGCGGAATGGCCTCGCTGATGGCTCCAAGGAGTTCGGCAATGCCCTGTCCTGTGCGGGTGGACACGACGACGTGGCGGGGCTCTTTTTGCTTGAGCCGCTCCACGACAAACGGATCCGCGACGTCCGCCTTGTTCAGGACAATGATTTCCGGGATCTTCCGGGCATCCACTTCGCTGAATACCGTGCGGACGGCCGCGATCTGGCCTTCCGGGTCGGGATGCGAAACGTCCACGACATGGAGGATCAGATCGGCGTCGGCCACCTCTTCCAGCGTGGAGCGGAAAGCCTCCACGAGCTGGGTGGGCATCGAACGCACGAAACCGACGGTGTCCGAGAGCGTGTAGCCGATCCCGTCAGGGGTCTGGGCCTTGCGGACCGTGGGATCCAGGGTGGCGAACAACGCGTTCTCCACGAGGACACCGGCATCCGTCAGGCGGTTGAGCAGTGACGACTTTCCGGCATTCGTGTAACCGGCGATGGCGACCGAAGGAACGGCATTACGACGGCGGTTGGCCCGCTTGGTCTCGCGCGATGGCTTCATCGCGGCGATTTCACGCCGCAGTTTGGCCATGCGTGTGCGGATTCGACGGCGGTCCAGTTCGATCTTGGTTTCACCAGGACCACGGGAACCCATGCCTGCGCCGGCACCACCCACCTGGCCACCGGCCTGGCGGGACATGGAATCGCCCCAGCCACGCAGGCGCGGCAACAGGTATTCCAGCTGCGCCAGCTCAACCTGGGCTTTGCCCTCGCGGCTTTTGGCATGCTGGGCGAAGATGTCGAGGATCAACGTGGTGCGGTCCACCACCTTGACCTTGACGATGTCTTCAAGGCCGCGCCGCTGGGACGGTGCCAGTTCGGCGTCGACCACCACGGTGTCCGCACCGGTGGCCATCACGATGTCCTTGAGCTCTATGGCTTTGCCTGAGCCAAGGAACGTGCCGGGGTCCGGCTTCATGCGGCGCTGGACGATCCCGTCCAGGACTTCCGAGCCGGCCGTTTCGGCCAGGGCGGCAAGTTCCCTCAGGGAATTCTCGGCGTCGGCCAGGGTGCCTTCGGTCCAGAGGCCTGCCAGCACGACGCGCTCAAGGCGCAGCTGCCGGTATTCGACCTCGGTGACATCTTCAAGTTCCGTGGACAGGCCCGCTGTACGGCCCAGGGCCCGGCGTTCGGCCAGATCCTCTTGATCGCCGTCGTAGATGCTGTGTTCTTCGTCCAGGCGGGAAATCGCCTGGGCCTTGCCAAACACGCCCCGGGGTTCGTCGCGGTCCTGGACTATGGCAGGTGCGTCCTTGGAGAGAATCCGGTCGATGACAGCCTGGATTTCTTCAGGACTCATGTCCTGGGCGTCGGAATCGGGTCCGGTGTTCTTCTGCGTGGTCATGGTCTCCTTTAGGGGTTCGGCATTTCCAGAATAGTGCCGATTCGTCTCTTGTGGCGCGGAATTCGCGCAGGGCTGATGCCTGGCAAGGCTCTGCCGATGGCCTCGGACCTCCACCCGGACGGACTGCGCGGATTGCGTGCACAGATCCCAGGAGGGGAAGGGGACGATCTGCTGAGTGTCCAGCCGCCAAAAAAGCGGCGTCTGGAACGGACCTGCCAAGGCGGAATGGCGCTGCAAATGAAGCAGGCCTGCGTCGCGGGCGGTGCCGGCTACTCAAAGATCAAGAACATGCGGATCAGACTATCAGACCCCGTCAAGCCCGGGTTGAACCGGCATGGAGCAGTGCGCGGTTTCCCTTGCCCGCTGCTGGCCACTAATCTGGCAAGCTATGGAGTCTGCTCACTATTTCAGCGCACAGCCCGCGGGGCCGTTCAACCGCAAGCCCCTCACGGTGGAACTGGCCGGCGCGACCCGCCGGCTCCAGACATCGGGCGGCATCTTCAGCCCTGACGGGATCGACAAGGGAACAGCGATCCTGCTCTCCGAGGTTCCACCGCCGGCCCCGCAGGGAAATCTGCTGGACATCGGCTGCGGCTGGGGTCCCATTGCGTTGACGATGGGGCTCATGGCTCCGCACGCGCGCGTCCACGCCGTTGATGTCAACGAGCGCTGCGTCACCTTGACCAACGAGAATGCCGCCCTGCTGGAGCTCGGGAATGTCACAGCGAGCCTGCCCGACGACGTCGACCCTGCCGTGATGTTCGACACCATCTGGTCAAACCCGCCCATCCGCATCGGCAAGGATGAACTCCACAACCTGCTGCTCAGGTGGCTGCCGCGGCTCGCTCCCGGTGGAAACGCCTGGCTTGTGGTGCAGAAAAACCTTGGAGCGGACTCGCTTCAGCGCTGGCTGGCCGATACCCTCGACGGTTCCTTCTCGGTATCCCGGGAAAATACGTCGAAATCCTTCCGCGTGCTGCGAATCAGGAAAGCGTCCCGCTAGCGACAATCACTGCGGGGCCGCTGAGTTCCACGTGTTCGCGACCGCTTTCTCCCGGGAAGAAGCGCACGCCGACGACGCCGCCCGGCACCTTGACGCGCCACGTGTCGGGAGCGCCTTCCCCGGCCCAGTGCCGGATGGCGACGGCGGCCGCGCAGGCACCGGTGCCGCACGATTGGGTCTCACCGACGCCGCGTTCGTGGACCCGCATGGTGATGTTGCCTATGCCATCGTGAACGAGGGGCTCCGCGGGAACCACGAATTCGACGTTGGTGCCGTTGGCCGGCTTGGGATCGACGATGGGTGCCTTGAAGAGCTGGGTGGATTTGAGCTCTGAAAGTTCGGCCAACGCCACTACAGTGTGCGGGTTGCCCATGCTGACAGAGAGGGCAGGCCGGGCGACTTCAAGACCGTCGGCGCTGACGAGGGAGTCCATGGCCTTGCTGGTGGCATCCTTGGGGAAAATGAACTCCCACGGACCCATGTCCACCGCATAGCCCTCAGCGGTCCGGACAATCTTCTTGATGCCGCCGCGCGTCCCGATGGTCAGGGATTCACCTGCGTTGAGGGTGACAAGGCCCTGCTCGATCAGGAATTGGACGAAGACGCGGACGCCGTTGCCGCACATCTCGGACAATGAGCCGTCGCCATTGCGGTAGTCCATGAACCACTCGGCATCGGAGTCAGCTTCGAGCAGCTGGAGGCCTTCGGGCAGGAATCTCGAAGGGACTGCTCGGATGAGCCCGTCTCCGCCGATGCCCAAGTGGCGGTCACAAAGCGCTGCGACCTGCTCAGGGGAGATCTGGTGCGCATCTTCGGGGTCCGCAATGAGGACGAAGTCGTTGCCTGTACCGTGCCCCTTGGAGAAGGCCAGCCCGTGAAGACCGGACGCGGGTACGGCACCGCTGGCAGCGGCAGGCTGCGGGGCGGAAAATGCAAGGGTTTCATCCATGGCTCAAGGCTACCTGCACTAGGGGTTGCGCCTAAATCACCGACGCCGGGCTCGCGCAGATTTCTGCGGCTTTGGCCACCAAATCCGGATCCTGCCAGTCGAGCCAATGGATCCGGGGGTCGGCCCGGAACCAGGTGAGCTGGCGCCGCGCGAATTGCCGGGTGGCCACGACGGTTTCTTCGGCCGCGGTAGCCGTATCGGACTCGCCGTCGAGGACCCTCAGGAACTGGGCATATCCCAGCGCCCGCGATGCCGTCTTGCCTTGTCGCAGCCCGGCGGCGTCCAGCCGCGCGACCTCCTCAAGAAGTCCCGCGTCGACCATCCCCAGGACTCGCGCGGCCAAACGCTCGCGCAGTACTCCGCGGTCGACGTCGAGCCCTATCTGTACGGCCGGCCGGAAGTACTCGCGCTTCGGCATGAAGGAGCTGAACGGACGCCCCGTGAGCTCGAAGACTTCCAGCGCGCGGATGACGCGGCGGGCGTCACCGAGCCTTCCGGCAGAAACGGGGTCGACGTGTTGAAGGCGTTCTTGGAGGCCCGAAAGACCGGATGATTCGTGCTCGTGCTCCAGCCGTTGCCGTACGCCAGGGTCCGTGCCGGGAAATTCCAGGACATCCAACGCGGCCCGGACGTAAAGGCCGGAGCCGCCCACCAGGATGGCACGCTTGCCGCGGTTGTGAATATCACGGATGGCGGTCCGGCAGTCGGCTTGGAAAGCGGAGACGCTGGCTTCCTCGGTGACCTCCATCGTGTCCAGGAGGTGGTGGGGCACTCCCCTGCGTTCAGTGACGCTGATCTTGGCCGTGCCGATATCCATTCCACGGTAGAACTGCATGGCATCGGCGTTGATGACCTCGCCGTCGATCGCGAGGGCGAGGTGGACGGCGAGATCGGACTTACCGGAACCGGTGGGTCCGACGACGGCGATCACGGGCGGATTCGGATCAACTGATCCGGCCGGTACTGCTGTCATGTCGGGCTAGCCGCGTCGCACGGGGAGCGACGGCATGCCGAGGGAGACGCCCTTCGACCCTGAAGAACCGATGCCGATGCCGGTGTCCGCGGCACTCGGTGCCGGAGCGCCACAGGAGTCGGCCTGCGAGCGGTCCCAAGCGTCGCCGGCACGGGAGCGCCTCAAGCTGTAGTCCGCCGTCGTCACCGGATCGGAGACGAGGTGGAAGGCAGCAGCCCCGGTGATCGTCACGGTGACGAAGTCGCCGGGCCGTGGGCTCTCTGCGCCTTCGGGCACGGAGAAGTGGACCAGCCGCTGGTCCTGGGAGCGGCCGGACAAGCGATGCGTTTCTTCTGCCTTGCGTCCGGACTGGGCTGTGACGAGGAGTTCGACCCGGCGTCCGAGCTGTTTCGCGTTCTCCTCTGCCGCGATGCGGTCCTGGAGGGCGGTCAGCCGCTCGTAGCGTTCCTGGACAACGGCCTTGGGGAGCTGTTCCGGAAGCTCCGCGGCCGGGGTGCCTGGGCGCTTGGAGTACTGGAAGGTGAAGGCTGAGGCGAAGCGTGACTTCTCGACGACGTCGAGCGTGGCTTGGAAGTCCTCTTCCGTCTCGCCGGGGAAGCCCACGATGATGTCGGTGGTGATCGCAGCGTGGGGAATCTTGTCACGGACCTTGTCCAGGATGCCCAGGAACTTGGTGGAGCGGTAGGAGCGGCGCATGTCCTTGAGGACCTTGTCCGAACCGGACTGGAGTGGCATGTGCAACTGCGGCATGACGTTGGCGGTCTCGGCCATCGCGTCGATGACGTCGTCGGTGAAGGCGGCCGGGTGCGGGCTCGTGAAGCGGACACGCTCGAGGCCCTCGATGTCACCGCAGGCGCGGAGCAGTTTGGAGAAAGCCAGTCGGTCCCCGAATTCCACGCCGTAGGAGTTCACGTTCTGGCCGAGCAGGGTGACCTCGACGGCGCCGTCGTCCACCAACGCCTGGATTTCGGCCAGGATCTCGCCCGGACGGCGGTCCTTCTCCTTCCCGCGGAGCGAAGGCACGATGCAGAAGGTGCAGGTGTTGTTGCACCCGACGGAGATGGAAACCCAGCCCGAGTACACGGAGTCACGCTTGGTCGGCAAGGTGGAGGGAAAGACGTCCAGCGATTCCAGGATTTCGAGCTGTGCCTCGTTGTTGTGGCGGGCCCTGTCCAGCAACGCAGGCAACGCCCCCACATTGTGGGTGCCGAACACGGCATCCACCCACGGAGCCTTGCGCACGATGGTTTCGCGGTCCTTCTGCGCCAGGCATCCGCCTACGGCGATCTGCATGCCCGGATGGGCGGCCTTGACTTGCTTGAGTTCCCCGAGGTTGCCGTAAAGCTTGTTGTCGGCGTTCTCACGGACGGCGCAGGTGTTGAAGACCACGACGTCGGCGACACCGCCGTCGAAGGGCACGTATCCTGCATCCTCCAGGAGTCCTGCCATGCGCTCGGAGTCATGGACATTCATTTGGCAACCGAAGGTGCGGACCTGGTAGGTGCGCTTCACCCCGTGCTCGGGTGCGGGCTCGCTGACAGGGGCCGGAATGGGCTGCTGGACGGGGGCTGGTGCTGGTGCTGCGGAAGGGGAACTCACCAATCTAGGGTAGCCCCTCGGACTAGTACCAGTTGAAGCCCATCTCATGCTGCCACGCGTTGCAGGGGGAACCGTAACGGTCGCGGATATAGCCGAGGCCCCAATCGATCTGGGTCCGGTAGTTGCTGAGCCAGTCACTGCCTGCCGAATAGTACTTGTCCGGGGGCAATGCCTGCGCAACTCCGTAGGCACCGCTGCTGGGATTGGTGGCATCTGTCATCCAGCTCGATTCCTGGGTCCACAGCAGGGACAGACACTGCATTTGGTCCTGGCCCCAGCCGTAGGCGCCGAGCCGGGAGGACGCATATTGCCGTGCACCTGCGGGGTCGTTGACGACGTTTCCTCCGCCACCGCCTCCCCCGCCTCCGAAGCCGCCGCCGCCGCCTCCGCTGCTGATGGGCGGCTGGACGGGTTGCTGGGCTTGCCTGTTGGCTGCCGCCGCGGCGGCGTCGGCTTCCGCCTTGCGCTGTGCCGCCTCCCTCTTGGCCTCCTGGGCAGCCTGATAAGCGGCAAGCGCCACTTGGCCGTCCTGGTATTTCTGCGCAACAGCGGCAGAAGTGGAGGTCAAGGACGCGAGCTGGGCGACCATGGTCTTGCGCTGGCCGTCCGTGGCGGCAACGCTGTCTTCGGCGGCGCGCCTGGCAGACTCCGCGGCCTGGGCCTTTGCCGCGGCGTCACTATCCAACTGGGCCAAGACATCCCGGGCAGCTTGTTCCTGCGCGGTTGCCGCGGCGGATGCCTGGGACGCGCTCAGCGCATCATCGTGCAGCTTCGCGGTGCGATCGAGAACCCTGTTCAGCAAGGCGAAATTTTGAATGTTGTCTGGTGCGATGGCGGCATTCGCGAGGGACCAGGGCCCTGGATCGAAGCCGCCCGACTCGTATGCCTTGACAACCAGGGAAGAAGTGGCCTTCTTCAATGAATCCGCTTTTGCCTTGGCCTGTTGGGACGCCTCAGCCAGTTTCTGGGTCACCGCCTGCTGATGCTGCAGGGCGTCATGAGCCTTCGCGTACTCAGTTCCCGCCTTGATGGCTGCCGCGCCAAGCTCGCCGGACTTCTGTTGAAGGCCGGCCAATAACTGGTTGATGCGGTCCACTTCGGCACTTGCGGCAGCTTCGTTCCCCTGGGCCTGCTGTACCTCGGCCCAGCTCGGATAGCCCGACGGCGGGGCACCGTCGTCTGCGGAAGCCGGGCCTGCTTGGAGAAGCGAAGCGACAAGCAAGGGCACAATGATTGCCGAAAGCCGTAACGACAACGGATTCATTGGATCTGACCTGCTTCCCGACTCGGAACACTAGTCCAGAACCCTAGCCGACCGCCACCAAGAAGCCACCTAACCCCGCCGCCCGGGACAATACTCACAGGCAGCTCTCAGTTTCCCGGGCGACGCCGGCTAGCCGATGTCGTCGGCTTCAGGACCACCGTGCGCCCTGGCATTGTGGGACACCGGCTCCCCCGCCAAGGCTTCGTCCAGTACCTCGCCAACAATCCGGAACGCCGCCGATGGTTGGTAACCCTTGCGGGCAAGCATCGATGCGAGCCGCCGGGTTTGCTTGTCGCGCTCGGTCCTGTCGGATAGCTCGCTTACGGCCCTCAAACGGCGCGCGACCAGGTCCCTGGCCGCGTTCCGCTCGTCGTCATCGCTCACTTGCGCGAGGGCTTTCTCCGCCGTTTCAGCGTCGATGCCTTTGTCCGCCAATTCGCGCCTCAGGGCACCCCGGGCGAGTTTCCTCGACTGCGCACGGCTGCGGACCCACATTTCGGCGAAATCGGCGTCATCAATGAGCCGGACTTCCTCGAAGCGGTCCAACACGGCTTCGGCTACGTCTTCCGGCACGTTCCGCTCAGCCAGTTTGCGCGCAAGCTGAAGCCTGCTTTTGGGCGAATTGGTCAGTTGACGGAGGACAATGGCCCGGGCAACTGCTTCCGGATTGGCTTCAGGGTCTGCTGCCACGGACGAATCCGCAGACGGACCCCAGGACCGGGAGTGGCCCTGGCGCTTAGCCGTCAACGGCCTTCAGCTTCGGAGATTTCTCGGCTTCGGCAGGCTTGACTACTCCGACGCCAAGCTTTTCCTTGATCAGCCGCTCGAGGTCCGCGGCCAACTCCGGGTTGTCGCGCAGGAAGCGGCGGGAGTTCTCCATGCCCTGACCCAGCTGGTCACCGTCATAGGTGAACCATGAACCCGACTTCTTGATGATGCCGTGCTCGACGCCCATGTCGATGATGCCGCCCTCACGGGAAATGCCCTGCCCGTAGATAATGTCGAACTCCGCGATCTTGAAGGGCGGAGCCATCTTGTTCTTGACGATCTTGGCCTTGGTGCGGTTACCTACCGAATCCGCGCCTTCCTTCAGCGTCTGGATGCGTCGGACGTCGATGCGGATGGACGCGTAGAACTTGAGGGCCTTACCACCGGTGGTGGTTTCCGGAGAACCGAAGAAAACGCCGATCTTCTCACGGAGCTGGTTGATGAAGATAGCGGTCGTCTTGGTCTGGCTCAGTCGGCCGGTGATCTTACGCAGGGCCTGGCTCATAAGACGGGCCTGGAGGCCGACGTGGGAATCGCCCATTTCGCCTTCGATTTCAGCGCGGGGAACCAAAGCGGCGACGGAGTCGATCACGATGACGTCCAAGGAACCTGAGCCGATCAGCATGTCCATGATCTCGAGCGCCTGCTCACCGGTATCCGGCTGCGAAACCAGTAGCGCGTCGGTATCGACGCCCAGTTTCGCCGCGTACTCGGGGTCGAGGGCGTGCTCGGCGTCGATGAAGGCTGCGATGCCGCCCTGGCGCTGGGCGTTGGCCACCGCGTGAAGCGCGACGGTGGTCTTACCTGAGGATTCCGGACCGTAGATTTCGACGACACGGCCACGAGGCAACCCGCCAATGCCAAGAGCGACATCCAAGGCGATGGAGCCGGTCGGAATGACCTCGATCGGCGCCCGGACTTCGTCCCCAAGGCGCATGACCGAGCCCTTGCCGAATTGCTTGTCGATCTGGGCAAGCGCTGCCTCGAGCGCCTTCTCACGATCCTGATTTGCCGCCATGGTTCACACCTCTGATGCTTTCTCGCTGTGGACTGGCCTGAACGGCCGCTTTCGTGTCTCATCCGACGCTAGTACGAGCCGCTGACAATTTTGTGTGCGACTTCATCTATGTGGAAAACCACAGGATTCGAATGATGCGAAAAGCGGTCCGCCAGGATCAATTTTCCTCTGAAAGGAGCATAGCCTCATCCGAACAGATATTCGAACAAATTTGCGGGCGTGTCCGCCAGGAACCGGAACTCAGAACGTCCCGGATCCCTTGTCGGCAGGCTTGACGTCCCTGCCGAGCCGTCGCTCCGGCGGAACGTCCTGGACGTCGCACAGGGCAAGCCAGACGTCGCGGGGGCTGTAGCCCGCTGCCAAGGCATCGTTTGCCGTACGGCCGCCGACGCCGGCCAATACAAGGGAACTGCTGAGGACCCGGGAGTAGCCAGCCCCGAATTCATCGTCCATCAGCCGCCAGAAGTCACTGATCCGCACCAATAGAGTCTCTCACGGGAGCGGACTCTAGAATGGTTGTCATGAGCAACACTCCCGACGACGCACCAGAGATGGTGGAGGCAGGCGACAACGTCGACGCCGCCCTCCAGCAGGTGGAACACCAGCTGAGCATGTTCTGGCGACGCGCCCGATCGCTGTCCCACCAGTTATCCCGACAGGTCCATCCCGACATGGAACCAGCCGCTTACGGACTGCTGACGATCATCCGGAAAGAGGGCCCCATTCGCCTGACGGAGCTCGCCTCGTGCATCGGCGTCGGGAAGCCGTCGGTGAGCCGCCAGATCGCGTTCCTCGAGAGCATCGGCATGGTCTACAAAGAAGCCGACCCCCAGGATGGCCGCGCACAATCGATCCGGCTCACTCCCAAGGGCGAAGAAAAGATGCACCAGGTCCAGGACGCACGCCGGCAGGTTTTCCGGGAACGCCTGGGTGAGTGGCCGCTGGAAGAAATCCAGACGCTGGCTGACTACATTGAACGGCTCAACGCTGCCTACGGCGAAGGAATCGGCAAGGACTGACCGCGCCAGCCACAAAAGACCAAAGAAGGAGGGCCTCCAGATGGAGGCCCTCCTTCTTTACTTCAAGTAGGCGTCGATGTTTCGGCGCAACGGATCCCGTCAGCGACGTGCTGGATCGCACTCCTGCAACTGCGTACCGGAGTCAGGTCCGTCTAGCGGGCTCCGGAGAGCATGCCCTGGGTGAAATCATCGTTCAGTTCGGCGCTGAGCTCGCGGTCGAGATCGCGGCCGTAGCGCTGCGCGAATTCCTGCGGGACGGTGTCCGGAACAGCGACGCCTTCGGCGACGGCAACCCGGTCACTGACCTCGCGGAGCATGCCGGACAACGGAACGTCCAGGGCCGAGCAGATCGAGGACAACAGCTCTGAGGATGCTTCCTTCTGGCCGCGCTCAACTTCGCTCAGGTAGCCAAGGGAAACGCGGGCGCTGTGCGAGACTTCGCGGAGCGTACGGCCCTGGCGCTGGCGGACATCGCGCAGGACATCACCAATTTCGTGACGCAGTACAACCATTTTGCGCTCCTTCTGTTCGCTCGGTGCCTTCTCGGCCAAGCCCACATCCTTCCAGCGGACAACGCCGTTTATGGATACGGGCTGCTTAACCATCTGTATCGCCTTGCTCCCTCGTGAGTCCGGTTCACCTTTTCGGTGCACCGGTTGTTTTTTACATCCTAGGCGCCCCGGCCATTCCGGGGCGACACAATGTAACAACTATTGGGCCGCTGTTTTTGTTCCCGGCTACTTTACGTGCAGTAGGTCGGCACGGACAAGGCACTCCAACAAGCGCTCCAGTGCGACCGCCGTTGCCTGCGCACGGATACTTGGCCGATCTCCCCGAAAGGAGTAAGCATGCGCCGCGGCTCCGCCCTGTGTGGCGACGCCAATGAAGACGGTGCCAACCGGCTTCCCGTCGTGCGGCAATGGCCCGGCAACCCCCGTAGTGGAGATCCCGACGTCGGCCCCGCACGCGCGCCTGGCGCCGTCGGCCATAGCCGCCGCCACCTCGGCGTCGACGGATCCGACGGCGGAAAGCAGCTCCTGGGACACCCCCAGGATTCCGGCCTTGACCGCATTCTGATAGGCGACCACCCCGCCTTGGAGCATGCCTGACGCCCCTGGAGTATCAGCGAGGGTGGCGGCAACCATCCCGGCTGTCAGGGATTCCGCGGTAGCCACTGTGACGCCCCGCTCGATGGCGAGGGCGACAGCGGAAGCGGCCACCTCATCAGCGGTAGGGCTCATGCGCGCTTGCCTGCCGAGCGAAGCTTTGCGGCTTCGATCACGTATTCGACGCCGGTCCACACCGTGATGACGAGGGCGACGATCATGACCCAGAAGGCCACGCTGACGAGCCACGGCGCGAAAGAATTCAGCGGCAGGATGTAGAGGAAGATCGCGACAGTCTGGACGGCGGTCTTGAGCTTGCCGCCTCGCGAGGCGGGCATCACGCCATAGCGGATGACAAAGAAGCGCAAGGCGGTGATGCCCCATTCGCGCACGAGGATGAGGATGGTGATCCACCACGGCAGCTCCCCCAGCGCCGACAGGAGAACGAGGGCCGATCCGATAAGCAACTTGTCGGCAATGGGGTCCGCGATCTTGCCGAAGTTGGTGACGAGGTTGCGGCTCCGGGCGATGTCGCCGTCGAGCTTGTCTGTATAGATCGCTACGGCGAAGGCCACTACGGCGGCCCAGCGCCAGATGCCGTGCTGGCTGTTGTCCTCCAGAAGGAACCAAACGAAGAACGGGACCAGGACAATTCGAAGCATCGTCAGGATGTTGGGCAGGTTCCAGATATCGGAGCTGCTGGAACCGGCTTTGCTGCCGTCGGATGTAGTCACCCCTCTAGGCTACCGTCCGGTCAATGACCAGGCGTCTTCGCCGCCCTCGTCCTCGTCATCGATGCCGTCTGCTCCGTCGTGGTATTCCGTGACCTGCTTGCGGCGTTCGAGATCGGTGGCCACGAGGTCCTCTGCATAGCCGCCGACGGCGATGTTCGCGTTCGCGTTCTCACTCAGGGCGGCCGTGTGCGCGTCGGGCGTAGCCGGAGCCTCCTGGCCCTTCATGGCTGCCAGCACGGGAGCGAGGTCGTCCGGCTTGACCAGGACATCGCGGGCCTTGGAACCCTCGGACGGACCTACGACGCCACGCGATTCCAGCAGATCCATGAGGCGGCCGGCCTTGGCGAAGCCGACGCGGAGCTTGCGCTGCAGCATGGACGTGGAGCCGAATTGGGTGGTGACCACGAGCTCGGTGGCCTGAAGCAGAACCTCGAGATCGTCTCCGATGTCGTCGTCGATCTGCTTCTTCTGCGCCTCGGGCGCCACGTCGTCACGGTAGACGGCCTTGAGTTGGCCCTTGACATGCTCCACCACGCGGTGGATTTCGGACTCCGTGACCCAGGCACCCTGCACGCGCATCGCCTTGGAGGCACCCATCGGCAGGAAGAGCGCGTCACCCTGGCCAATGAGTTTTTCCGCGCCCGGTTGGTCCAGGACCACACGGGAGTCGGTGACAGAGGACGTGGCGAAAGCCATACGCGAGGGGACGTTCGCCTTGATCAGGCCGGTGACGACGTCGACGGAAGGACGCTGGGTGGCCAGGACCAGGTGGATGCCGGCAGCACGGGCGAGCTGGGTGATGCGGACAATCGAGTCTTCGACATCGCGCGGGGCAACCATCATGAGGTCGGCGAGTTCGTCCACGATCACCAGCAAATAAGGGTACGGCTTGATGATGCGCTTGGAGTCAACCGGCGGAACAACCTTGCCGGCGCGGACGGCCTTGTTGAAGTCGTCGATGTGCTTGAAGCCGTAGTTGGCGAGGTCGTCGTAGCGGGCGTCCATTTCACGGACCACCCACTGAAGCGCCTCGGCGGCTTTCTTGGGGTTGGTGATGATGGGCGTGATGAGGTGCGGAACACCCTCGTACGCGGTCAGTTCGACGCGTTTGGGGTCCACCATGACCATGCGGACCTCATCGGGTGTGGCGCGCATCAGGATCGAGGTGATCATGGAGTTCACGAACGACGACTTACCGGCTCCCGTAGCACCCGCCACGAGCAAGTGAGGCATCTTGGCGAGGTTCGCGACGACGTAGCCGCCCTCGACGTCCTTGCCGACGCCCATCACCATGGGGTGGTCTGTCCGCCTGGCGTTCTGGCTGCGCAGGACATCGCCAAGGGAAACTGTCTCGCGGTCGGTGTTGGGGATCTCGATGCCGATGGCCGATTTGCCCGGGATCGGGCTGAGGATACGGACATCACTCGATGCCACGGCGTAGGAGATGTTCTTGGACAACGCTGTGACGCGCTCCACTTTTGTGCCGGACGCAAGTTCGATCTCGTAGCGGGTCACGGTAGGGCCCCGGCTGAAGCCGGTGACAGTGGCGTCCACGTTGAACTGTTGCAAGGTGTCCGTCAGGGCGGCCACCACGGCGTCGTTCGCTTCCGTGCGCTCCTTCGGAATGGAACCCGGAGTCAGGTTGTCCGAGGACGGCAGCGTGTAGGTGACGTCCCCGGCGAGCGAAAGTTGCTCGGTGCGCTGCGGGATCGGCGTCGGGGGCGGGGGCGGACCGACGGGCGCCGAAGGCACGATGACAGGCGGCACAGCCGGCGAAAGTGCCGCGGTCGGCGTCACCAGGGGGATCGCTTCGGTCGCGTTGTCCGCAACCGCCTTCGGACTTCCCAGTCCCTGGGCGGCTTTGATCTTCTCGACGGCGATTTCGGCCTGGGTCGGCCTGCGCACCCCGGGCGGTACGGCCGGCCCGCCCTTTGCGGGAGGGGCATCATCGTCGACGATTGCGTGCTCGAAGGCCTCGTCGCCGACATAGCCCTCAAGCGTGGGGTCGTCGTCGCGGTCCTTGCCGAAGAAGCGCTTGCGGCGCTTCTTCTTCGGTTCAACGGCCGCCTCGTTTTCGTAGAGGTAGCTGCGGTCGTGGGAATCGCCGCGTTGCGCGTCGGCATCCACCAGGTCGACGCCCATGAGGTGCTCGTAGGCGCCACGGATACGCCGGGGAATGGCGCCGAACGGCGTGGCCGTGACAATCAGGAGGGAGACGAACGCCAGGGCGCCGTAGACGATGACGGGGACTGCGGGGTGGATGGCGGCAAGAGGCGAGGCTGCGAGGAAGCCGAGCATCCCGCCCGCGCGCCGGAGGCCTTCGAAGCCATCGGCGACGGTCGGCTGGCCCCCGATGATGTGGGCCAAGCCGGTGCCGGCGAACGTCATGATCAGGAAGCCGATTCCCACGCGGTTGTTGCCACGGCTGTCCCACGGCTGCCGGAAGAGCCGGAAAGCGCAGACGAAAAGTATGAGCGGAAGAAGCAGGGATACCCAGCCGAAGGTTCCGTTCACGATGCTGTAGACAACGTCCGGGAACCAGCCTTTGAAGCCCCACCAGGCGAAGGTTGCTATGAAGACACCGAGCGCCAGGTTGAAAAGCGCGGCGCCGTCCCGGCGGTCTGCGGGATCAAGGTCACTGACATCGTGGCCGATCCGGCGGACGCCCGCACCCACCACGTGCCCGATTCCCAGCCAGACACCGGCAAGCGCGCGCAGGATCCACGGCTGTTGGGGTTCGACGACGGCGGCCTGCTTGCCGCGGGCCGTGCCTGTGCCGCTCCTGCCGGTCTTGGCCGGGGTCCGGCCGCTGCCCGAGCCGCCGGATTTGCTATTGGAGCTACCTCTAGGCGCGGAGGTAGTACGAGTCGCCATATTGGCCACGCTACCCCAACCCGTCCGGAAACCCGCGGATTTCAGGGGCGCGGAGGAACCATGTTGCCCCTGTTGAACAATCTGCGGACCTGGTTTCACAGCGAGCCGGTCCTGAAACACGAACGGCCCGGTTCGCTTGAACCGGGCCGTTCGGAGCCTGACACCGACGCCTGTGCCGGAACTGCCTGCAGGGCTAGGCCTCCGGGATTAGGCCTCCAAGACCAACGGGATGATCATGGGGCGCCGGCGAAGCTTGCGGTTGACCCACGTGCCGATCACACGACGCACCACTTGCTGGAGCTGGTGGGTGGTGTGGTCCGCGTGGTGGAGCACTGCGTCTTCAAGGGCCGCGTTGATCTTGGGGATGATCTCGTCAAAGACGGAATCGTCTTCGGCCACACCGCGGGCGTGGATTTCGGGGCCCGAGACGATCTTGCCTGTGGTCCGGTTGATCACGGTGATAACGGAGATGAAGCCCTCGTCGCCGAGGATCCTGCGGTCCTTGAGGTCGGCGTCGGTGATTTCACCCACGCTGGAGCCGTCCACATAGACGAAGCCAACTTCCACCTGGCCCACCACGTTGGCTTTGTGGTCCCTGACGTCAATGACTGTGCCGTTGTCGCTGAGGATGACGCGGTCCGAGGGCACTCCGGACTCTTCCGCCAGGTTGCCATTGGCGATGAGGTGCCGGGTTTCGCCGTGCACAGGCATCGCGTTCAGGGGCTTGAGGATGTTGTAGCAGTAGAGCAGTTCGCCGGCCGCAGCGTGGCCGGAGACGTGCACTTTGGCGTTGCCCTTGTGGACGACGTCGGCACCGAGCTTGAGCAGCCCGTTGATGATCCGGTAGACCGCGTTCTCGTTGCCCGGGATGAGGCTCGAGGCCAGAATGACTGTATCGCCCTGGCCGACCACCACGCGGTGGTCTCCGTTGGCCATGCGGGACAGCGCTGCCATGGGCTCGCCTTGGGAGCCCGTGGACATCAGGACTACGCGGTGGTCCGGAAGGTTCTCGATGTTCTTGATGTCCACGAGGATTCCCGGCGGGACGTCAAGGTAGCCCAGTTTCGCGGCGATAGCCATGTTGCGCACCATGGAACGGCCCACGAAGGCGACATTGCGGCCATGCTTGGCGGCGGCATCAAGCACCTGCTGGACGCGGTGTACGTGCGAGGAGAAGGACGCAACGATGATGCGCTTCTTGGCCTGGCCGAACAAGCGGTCCAGGGTGGGACCGATCTCCTTTTCCGCCGTGGTAAAGCCGGGGACATCCGCGTTGGTCGAGTCGGCCATGAACAGGTCCACCCCTTCTTCGCCCAGGCGGGCGAAGTGGCGCAGGTCCGTGATGCGGCCGTCGAGGGGCAACTGGTCCATCTTGAAGTCGCCTGTGTGCAGCACGTTGCCGCCGGCGGTGCGGATGAAGACGGCCAAGGCGTCCGGAATGGAGTGGTTGACGGCAACGAATTCGCATTCGAAGGGGCCGAACTGCTCCACCTGTCCTTCGGCGACCGTGAGCGTGTACGGCTTGATCCGGTGTTCCTGGAGCTTGGCCTCAACGAGGGCAAGCGTCAGCTGGGAGCCGACCAACGGCAGGTCCGGACGCAGGCGCAGAAGGTACGGCACAGCTCCGATGTGGTCTTCGTGGCCGTGCGTCAGGACGATGGCAACTACGTCGTCCAGCCTGTCCTCGATGTACGAGAAATCGGGCAGGATCAGGTCAACACCCGGCTGGGTCTCTTCGGGGAAGAGCACGCCGCAGTCAACTACCAGCAGCTTGCCGTTGATTTCGAAAACGGCCATGTTGCGACCGATCTCCCCCAGCCCGCCAAGGGGCACAATCCGGAGCGTTCCCTGCGGAAGTTTGGGCGGGGTGACAAGTCCGGGAAGGGCGGTTTGGGTCATAATGCGCTACTTTCCGGCGGAATCGTTCTAGACAGTGAAGTCCATTCCAGCTTCCGCCAAGTCCTCGCGGATGATTGCGATCTCGGCGGCGTCCGGCTCCACGAGGGGCAAACGGACAACCGAGTTGGGCAGGACTCCCTGCCATTTAAGAATTTGTTTGGCGGCGACGGCGCCTTGGACCCGGGTCATGGTTGCACGGATCACGGGCTCGAGTTCGAAGTTGATCTTGCGTGCCGTGCCAAGGTCGTTCGAGTTGATGGCGTCGATGAGCTCACGGAAACGGCGGGTGACAACGTGGGTGGTGACGCCAATCAGGCCCACCGCACCCATGGCCATCCACTGGAGGGTCAGGCCGTCGTCCCCCGAGTAGAAAAGAAGATCGGTTTCCGCCATGACCCGGGTGGCCGCGGCAAAATCGGCTTTGGCGTCCTTGACCGCAACGATATTGGGGTGGGAGGCAAGGCCGATCATGGTCTCCGGCGTGATCTGAATGGAGGAGCGTCCGGGAATGTCATAGAGCATGACAGGGAGCTCGGTGGCGGACGCAATGGCCTCGAAGTGGGCCCGGACTCCGGCCTGGCTCGGCTTGTTGTAGTACGGGGTGACGATCAGGAGTCCGTCGACGCCGAGCTTCGCGGCTTCCTGGGAGAGGTGCACCGAGTGCGCGGTGTCATTGGTTCCCGTTCCCGCGATGATTGCCGCGCGACCGCCTACGGCTTCCTTCACGGCGCGGAACATGCCGAGGTTTTCCTCATCGGTGAGCGTAGACGTCTCCCCGGTTGTTCCGGTGACGACCAAGCCATCGCAGCCGTCGTCAACAAGCTTGACTGCCAGTTCCGCTGCCTGCTTGTAGTCAACTTCGCCGTCCTTGGTGAACGGGGTGACCATGGCGGTCAGAAGGGTACCGAGAGCAGGAACGTTCGCACGAGAGTCAGACATATGAAAAACGTTACCCTGTCAGCTGCGGGTTAGGAGAATGGGGCCCGCGTGATTGTCGTCAAATTCAGCGAAATGGGAGCATGGCCTCAGGCTGAAGCGTCGCTATGGCGCCCGGGCTTCGCTGGCGCCTCCGGCGAGCAATACAGGGCAACCGCAGACTCCCGCAAGCGGTCCGCCCACGCCCCGAGCCGCTGGGCTGCCCGCACATAGTCGAACAATTCAACGGGGGTCAACGATTCGAGGTCAGTCTCCTCGAGCCGCCTGGCGAGTTCGGCGCCCGGCTGCAGTTCGCCCAGAACGGTTCCCTCGCGCCGCCACTGCACATCTTCAGGCGGCTCCCCCGCCACAAGCTGCCGGAAGAGGAAATCGACGACGCCCGGGCTCATCGCCTTCATGGGCCCATCCAGGCCTTGGGGATAGCCGTTCGGCCGCTTCGAAGGATCGTTCATGCAGCCATGGTATTCGAACATATATTCGAATACAAGGTGCCTCCTTCGAGGCGACAGCCGCTACCGCTCCGCTGCGGTGGGCTCAGCGCGGAAGAGGCGCATGGCATCGCGCATGGATTCCCTCGCGCGCTTGCGGTCGCCGGCGGCATCGTAGGCGCAGCTGAGCCGGAACCAGGAACGCCAGTCCTCGGGGGCGCCCTCGGCCTCCACGCGGTACTTCTCAAACTCGGCGTCCGCGGCGGCACGCACGATGCGGCCTCCCGGCGTGCGGGGCAAGTTGTCCACAGGCAGCCCGCCTTCGGCTTCGAGAACCTTCGCCATCTTCTCCGTGCGTGCACCGAACACAAGCTCGCGGATCAGCGCCCATGCCCCGATGAGGGGAAGCACCAGATAGGCAGCGCCGATTGCCTTGGCTACCAGGTTCGCGTCACTGAGCAGCAGGATCGAGCGTTCGAAGGTGACCACGAGGTAGAGAACCAACAACAGGGTGACGGCACCCACCCAGATCTTGGTGCGGTTCTCCTTGAATGCGTTCCAGAGCGAGCCCATGCGCCTACAGCCCCAGATCCAGATAGCCGTCCAGGCCGACTGTCAGCCCGGGGTGGGACGCCACATTGCGCAGTCCCAGCAACACGCCGGGCATGAAGGATGCCCGGTCGAAGGAGTCGTGGCGGATGGTCAGTTGCTCCCCCGGCCCGCCGAGGAGCACTTCCTGATGTGCCACGAGTCCACGCAAGCGGACGCTGTGGACGCGGACACCGTCTACATCGCAACCGCGGGCACCGTCAAGGGCGGTGTTCGTGGCATCCGGGCTTGCAGGGACGCCGGCTTCTTCGCGGGCGGCGGCAATGAGCTGGGCCGTGCGGACGGCCGTGCCCGAAGGAGCGTCCACCTTGTTCGGGTGGTGCAGTTCGATGATTTCCACCGATTCGAAATACTTGGAGGCCTTGGCGGCAAAGGCCGAGCCGAGGACGGAGCCGAGGGCGAAGTTGGGGGCGATGAGGACGCCCGACTCCGGGTTCGCCGCCAGCAACTGGCGCAACGCCGCGAGCCGCCCGGCGTCCCAACCGGTGGTCCCGACAACAGCATGCATGCCGTGTTCGACGGCGAAGCGGACGTTCGCTTCGGTGCTGTCCGGAACGGTCAGGTCGACGACATACTTGGCGCCGGCGTCGAGCAAGCTATCAAGGGAATCGCCGCGGCCGAGCGCCGCGACGAGCTTCATATCGGAGGCTGCCTCCACCGCTTTGACGGCTTCGATACCCATGCGGCCCTGGGCGCCCAGAATGGCGACAGCAAGTTGTTCGGTCATGCCCTTAACCCTACCGGGCGGCGCGCACCGGGATTGCCCTGCCCGGATGGTGGCTGCCCCAACGTGGGGTCTTTCGACGGGAAGCGACAGCTACTCGCCGGCCCCGACCCACTCGACGGTGCCGTCGCTGAAGAACTGTTCCTTCCAGATGGGCACTTGGGCTTTGATCCTGTCCACAAGCTCCGAGCACACTGCGAAAGCTTGTCCGCGGTGTGCGGCTGCAACCGCGCAAACGAGCGCAGGTTCGCCCACCTCAAGCATGCCGATCCGGTGTGCCGCCCAGATACGGACAGGCCGGGCAGCCTCCCCGGAGTGCTCCGCCACGAGCTTCGCGACGACGTCGGCCATGACCTGGTGCGCAGTCGGATGGGCGCTGTAGCTGAGCCTGTCGACGGGCTTGCCGCCGTCGTGGTTCCGGACCACACCGCTGAAGCTCACTACCGCTCCCGCGGTGTCCGATTCCACCGCTGCTATGGCCTGGTCCACGGAAATCGGCTCCGCGCTGAGAATCGCGCTGATGACTTCGAAGTCCGTTTCAGTGGTCATGACTTCCCTCCAATTGATCGCAAAGGTGGGCGATGACGGGATCAAGGACGGCAAGGCCGTCCATCACGCCCTTCGGCGAACCCGGCAGGTTCACAATGAACGTCTTCCCGGCTGTACCGGCATGGCCCCGGCTCAGCATCGCCATGGGGGTCTTGGCGGCTCCGGCGCGCCGGATGCCTTCCATGAGCCCTGGTATTTCGCGATCCAGCAAAGGCAGGGTGACTTCGGGAGTGCGGTCATCGGGGCTCAGCCCGGTGCCGCCGCTGGTAATGACGACGGCGGGTTCCTGGGTCAGCAGCGCACGGATGGCGGCACCGACCGGCTCGCCATCCGGGACCACCATGACGGGGAAGGTCTCGTAGCCGTGTTCGACCAACCAGTCCAGGATCACGGGGCCGCTCTTGTCCTCGTAGATTCCTGCCGCGGCACGGTTGGACGCGATGACGACGCCGGCCTTCCGCGGACCACGGCGGGGTTCACACGCGTTCATGCTGGCGCTCCTTCGCCGGATGCACCGGCCGAGGCGGGAAGGGCCCAGTCGCCGCTCTTTCCGCCGCTCTTGGCCAACACCTGGATGCCGCTGATGACGGCGTGCTTATCCACTGCCTTGATCATGTCGTAGACGCTCAAGGCGGCCACCGAGGCCGCAGTCAAAGCTTCCATCTCCACGCCCGTGACGCCCCTGGTCTTCACCGTTGCCAGGACAACCACGGTGTCGGGGCCGAGTTCGAAGTCCACAGTGACCTTGGAAATCGGCAGCGGGTGGCACAGCGGGATGAGTTCGGGCGTCTTCTTGGCTGCCATGATGCCGGCAACCCGCGCCACCGCAAGGGCGTCGCCTTTCGGGAGGTCACCGGCGCCGAGCAGGGTGAGCACCTCGGACGTGCTGTGGACGGTGGCGGTGGCGGTGGCCTCCCGCGTGGTCACGGCCTTTTCGGAGACATCGACCATTTGGGCTGTGCCATCCTGGCGCAAATGCGTAAGGGCGCCGCCATCCTGGCGCAAATGCGTAAGGGCGCCGCCATCCTGGCGCAAATGCGTAAGGGCGCCGACGACGTCTGCGGGGTCTGGAGTGTCATTCACAACATCCATACTTCCACTTCCGCCCCGGCGTCGAGTTCCGTGACGGCTGCAGGCACCTGGACCAGCGCGTTCGAGTTGGCGAGCGCATGGATGAGATGGGAGCCGGGGCCCCCTTCAAGCCTGACCATGCCACCCGGAAGAAGCGTGCCCCGGCGGACCTGGTGCTTACCGGCGGGCGAGGTCAGAGACTCCGCAAGGCGCGCCTGCAGGCTCGGACGCAAGGCGGGGCTTCCCACGACGGCGGCGAGCGCCGGGCGAAGGAACATTTCGAAGGACACGAGGCAGCTCACCGGATTGCCTGGGAATCCCAGGAAGGGTAGGCCGTCGAACGTTCCGATCCCCTGGGGGCCGCCGGGTTGCATGGCCACCGACACGAATTCAACCGGCTGGCCCTTCATCGCCTGCCGGACCACTTCGTAGGCGCCCTTGCTGACGCCCCCGGTGCTGACGATGAGATCAATGGTCCCACTCCGGCTGCGGAGGAGCGCCAGCAGCTCAGCGGGATCGTCGCCGCTGATTCCCGTCCGCGTGACGTGGAGGCCGGACTGCAGCATGGCGGCTTCGAGCAGGGTTCCGTTGGAATCGTAAATCTTGCCTTCCGGCAGGGACGTACCGGGTTCCACGACTTCATCGCCGGTGGTCACCAGAAGCACGTGCACGGGGGTCCGGACCTCGACGGCGGTCATCCCCAAGGCAGCGAGCAGCCCCAGCTGCCCGGGACCGAGGGCAGTTCCCGCACGCAAGGCAACGGTTCCCGCGGAGATGTCGCTCCCGGCGTCGCGGACGAACGTCCCCGGCTCGGTCGTCGGAAGGCGGACTGTTGCTGCCACCCCGGGCGCAGGGAAGACATCAGGCACCGCCTGTTCGATAGGCACGACGGCGTCGGCGCCCTCGGGCATCATGGCGCCGGTCATGATCGGGGCCGCTGTGCCGGGTATGAGTCGCACCGGAGCCGCGCCGGCCGGGACGGGATCCACTACCGTCAGCTCTGCACCGACGTCGCTCCCTGCGTGAGGCGCAAGGTCCGCTGCGCGGACCGCAAAACCGTCCATCTGGGAGTTGGCGAAGGGCGGCAGGCTGAGCGGGGCCAAGACGTCGGCGGCAAGTACCCGGCCGAGTGCCGCTATCAACGGCAGCTTCTCGGTGCTCTCGTGGTCCGCAAGGCCGGACAGCAGCTCCTGGACGGCTTGGCGGTGGGCTGCGACGGATCGTGCCACGAGGGTTCCTCCCGGGTTGTTTCGCTCAGACCTACTCAGCCTAGTGTCAGTTGGCGGTGACATGGATGGTGTGGAACCCCGTGGCGCCGTCCGGTGCCACAGGGGTTCGGGCTTCGGGCTGCGGCGTACCCGTGGCATCGGTAGCACGGACCTGGACTTCATGGTTCCCCGGGCCCAACTCAAGGCCCAGCTGCCATTGGTACCACGTGTCCGAGGAGATCCCCGGGGCGAGCTTGGCTTCCTGCCAATTGCCCCGGTCGACGCGCAACTCCACCCGGGAAACGCCACGGTGTTGAGCCCAGGCGACACCGCCGAACTGGACCGTTCCGGCCTTGACCGAGCGGCCGTCCCGGGGCACATCGATACGGGACTGCGTCTTGATGGGACCGTGGTCGCTCCAACCGCGCGGAACCCAGTAGCCCTGGTCGTCAGCGAAACGCGTGACCTTCAGTTCCGTCAGCCATTTGGTGGCCGAAACATATCCATAGAGGCCCGGGACGACCATCCGCACGGGGAAGCCGTGCTCCAGCGGCAACGGTTCGCCGTTCATTCCGACGGCGAGGATCGCGTCGCGATTGTCGGTGAGCGCTTCGAGGGGGGTCCCCGCAGTCCAGCCGTCAGTACTGCGGGACAGCACCATGTCCGCCCCGGGCTTGGGCCGGGCCATGGCGAGGAGTTCGCGGACCGGCCAGCCCAGCCAGAGGGCGTTGCCGATCAGGTCTCCGCCGACTTCGTTGGACACGCAAGCGATGGTCACGTAGCGCTCGATCATCGGCTTGCTCAGCAGCGTGGCGAAATCCAACTGGACTTCGCGCTCCACCAAACCGGTCACCTTGAGGGTCCAGTCCGGCGGATTCACGGCTGGCGGGATCAGCGCAGTGTCGATCCGGTAGAAGTCGGGGTTCGGTGTGACGAGCGGCTGCAGACCCGCCAAGGTGAGCGCAGCGCCGTCGGGAACCTTCTGCGGAGGAGTCACCGGGGCGGGAAGGGCCACCCCGCGACGGAAATCGGATGCCACTGTTCCTGCCCTGCGCACCACTGTCGTCACGATCCCTGCCGCCGCCGCTGCGATCGCGCTTCCACCCAGCAATTGCATAAAGCTTCGGCGGGCCAATGGCATGTCGGCTGCTTCGGGCACGGGTCGCAAGGTTTCGAGCCGCTGGATCAGGAGCCGGAGGAAAAGCATGGTGACTACAGTGGCTACGACGGGGGCTATTGCCGCAGTGGGCGCGGCTTGGGCACGGGTCAGCACGGCGGCCAGCCCCGCCGCTCCAGCGAGCAAGGCAAGCGCGAGCCCCGCTCCCTTTCGCCGATACTCCAGGAGGCCGGCGACCGCTGCGAGGACCAGGGTCACCAGGGCGATGCTGACGATCAGGGCAAGTTTGTCGGCGGTGCCGAAAAGGTTGACGGCCAGTTCCTTGGCCCAGCCCGGCACGGCGTCGATCACCACACCGCCCAACGCGGTAACGGGCGAGACGGACGGGCTCAGGAACCCAGCCAGCAACTCGCCGGCCGCCACCCCGAGTCCGATGGCCACCACGCCGCACGCCGCCGCCCATCGGGCCGCCGTCCTGGTACCGGCTTTCTTCGAAGTGGTCCTGCTCATGATGTGCCTGCCTGTTTGGGGCTCTCTGCCGGAATGGTGTCCGCGGGAACTGTCTGTATCGGAAATACTTCGGTGCGGGATGGGGTTGCCCGTGCCCCCGAGGGAAGGCGGAGCGTGAAACGGCAGCCCTCGCCCGTGTTCGCCACCGTGACAGTGCCGCCATGCGCCTTCACAATGCCCGCCACCATGCTGAGCCCTACGCCTGCCCCGCTGTATCGCGGCGGACCCCCTTCGACGGGCATTCCCGCTCCCCGGGAACGGTCCTTTTGCCAACCGGTCTCGAAAACGTGGGCGAGATCCTCGTCGTCGATGCCGCCGCAGCTGTCCACGACGTCGACGACGGCGTCGCTTCCGTCGCGTCCGACGCGAACCAGGACCCCGCCGTCGGGCCGGCTGTAGATAATAGCGTTGAGCAGCACGTTCCGGACGGCCCTTCCCAGGCTGGGGCCGTCCGCGACGGCCATGCACTCGCGGTCGCCGCCGCCGTCGAGCCGGATGCCGCGCTGGGCGGCGAGCGGCGCGAGATCGGCGATGGCGTCGCTCACGAGGTCGTAGAGGTCCAGGGATTCAGCGCTCAGCCGGAGCGTTCCGGCCTGGATTTTGGATAGTTCCAGGAGGTCGTTGACCATGACCGCCATCTGGTCCGTCTGGGCGATGATCTTGCGGTAGTACGCGGGGACGTCGGAGGCCATGCCGTCTTCCAGCGCTTCGGCCATGGCCCGCATGCTGGCCAAGGGGGTCCGGAGGTCGTGCGAGATCCAGGAGACCAGTTCGCGGCGGGCGGTTTCGACGGCGGCTTCCCGTCGCCGGGATTCCTCGAGTTTGATGCTGCTCGCTTCGAGTTCCTGGGCGAGCTGGGCAAGCTCGGAGTTCATTGCCGGTCCGGCCCGCCGCGATGCTGATTGCTGCAGGAACGAGCCATCGAGGGCTTCTCCGCTGCCGAGGCGTCGCGTTGCCGCCACAAGGCGGATGGCGTTGCGGGACACCCCGGCCCCGAGGACCAGGGAAATCGCGATCGCCACGACCGAGGCCACCCCGAGGATGTACCACATGACTTCGAGGTCCACGGCGGAAATGAACATCGCATTGAAGGCGCTCACCATCCCTGCCACGAGAACAGCAACGGTGGCCACCACCACGAGGCAAATCTGCACCAGGATCGACGCGCCGCGCAGGAAACGCAGCAAGGCAAGGGTCAACGCGCCGATGAGGACAGCCCACAGCAGCATCCAGCCCAGGATCGTGAACATTTCAGCTGCCTGCATGTCCACCTTCCTTCGCGTCAAATCGATAACCGACTCCCCAGACCGTCCTGAGCAGCACCGGGGTGGTCGGATTGTCCTCGATCTTTTCGCGCAAGCGCCGGACGTGGACCGTCACGGTGGACAAATCCCCGAAGTCCCAGCCCCAGACTGCCTTGATGAGATCCTCGCGGCTGAACACTTGGTTGGGCCGACGGAGCAGGAACGCCAGCAGATCGAACTCACGCACCGTAAGCATCAGGGGTTTGCCGTCCTGGAGCACTGTGCGCGAGGCCGGATCCAATTCGAAGCCGGCGAGCTCCACGGGAGGTTCCGGGCTGAATTCCCGGATGCTCCGGCGCAACACGGACTTCACCCGGAGGACCAGCTCGCGGGGTGAGAAGGGCTTGGTAACGTAGTCGTCCGCTCCGGTTTCCAGGCCCAGGATCCGGTCGTCTTCCGTGCCGAGGGCTGTGACCATGATGATGGGGACGCTCATGGCGAGGCGCAGCCTGCGGCACACTTCCACGCCGTCCAGTCCGGGCAGCATCCGGTCCAGGATGACAAGGTCGGGCCGTCTGGCGGCCGCGAGGCTCAGCGCCGTGAAGCCGTCGCCCGCGAGATCGACCTGGAAACCTGCCTGGACCAGGTAGTCCCGGACGACGTCGGCGATGGTCTGTTCGTCTTCGACGAGAAGAATGCGCCGATTGCCGAGTTCGGCAGCGTGCGGGCCGGTCTGCATGTTCACACCTTCAGCATAGATTCGCGTGGTGCCCGTGGTACGGGTTCCGGGCGCCGCAGGGCCAACCGTTTGCATTCCGTAAGAAGTCACGTCTTGCGTTGCCTTCCCCGGGAGCGGACGACGAACATGACCGGTGGGCGATATCACGCTCGGGCGTTGCCTGGCGTAGCCTGAACCCATGAGTGTTCAGCTAGGCATGCCGTTGCCCCCTGCGGGCGACGGGACGGGAAGCAGCGTGTCTGCGCCCCCGCCGCGCCCTGCCGGAACTCCCCCGGGTCTGTTCGACCGTTACGGACGCCGGGCCACCGATATGCGCTTGTCCCTGACCGACAAATGCAACCTCCGGTGTACTTACTGCATGCCGGCCGAGGGCCTCGAATGGTTGTCCAAACAGGCCGTCATGACCGCCGCCGAGATTGTCCGGCTAGTGCGGATCGGCGTCGAACAACTCGGGGTCCGCGAACTTCGCCTCACGGGAGGCGAGCCCTTGGTGCGTGCCGACCTCGTGGACATCATCTCGGCCCTCCGCGAGGCGCACCCCGACCTGCCGATCTCCATGACAACCAACGGCGTCGGACTCGACAAGAAGGCGGCAGGGCTCAAGGAAGCCGGGCTTACGCGCATCAACGTGTCCCTCGACTCCCTCCACGAAGAAACGTTCACGAAGCTGACCAGGCGCCCCTTCCTGGGCAAGGTGCTGGCCGGCGTCGATGCCGCCTGGGCTGCAGGCCTGGGTCCGGTCAAGATCAATGCCGTCCTCATGCGGGGAATCAACGACGTCGAGTCGCCTGAGCTCCTGGCCTGGGCTTTGGACCGCGGCTATGAACTGCGCTTCATCGAGCAAATGCCGCTGGACGCCGATCACGGTTGGACCCGGCGGGATATGATCACCGCAGCCGAGATCCGCGAACTGCTTTCACGCGACTTCGCGCTGACCCCGGACCCGCGCGAACGCGACGGCGCACCGGCGGAACGGTTTGAAGTACGACAGCGGGACCCGGCATCTGCCGAAGCCACGGGTCCGCTTCTGGGCACCGTCGGCATCATCGCCTCCGTCACCGAACCGTTCTGTTCCGATTGCCGGCGCACAAGGATTACCGCCGAAGGCAAGATTATGAGCTGCTTGTTCTCCCGCGAGGAATTCGACCTATTGGGACTACTTCGCTCCGGAGCGGACGACGAGGAACTCGCCCAACGCTGGCAGGACGCCATGTGGATCAAGCCCAAGGCACACGGCATGGACCACACCGGGCTCGGCGCACCCGACTTCGTCCAGCCGGACCGTAGCATGAGCGCCATCGGAGGGTAGGACTTTGCTCGTAAGATACTTCGCTGCCGCGCGCGCCGCGGCAGGCGTCGAAGAGGAACACCACGATCTTCCGGAAGGAACCGGCCTCGACGGACTGATCGCGGCAGTGCTCGCCGTCGAACGTCCGGAACCACCGGCCGGAACACCGCCCCTGGCCCGGATCATTTCGCGCAGCAGCTTCCTGCGCAATGAGGTGGCAGTCCGCGACCGTTCGGCCGCTCTCGGTGCGGACGACGTCGTCGACGTCCTCCCGCCGTTTGCCGGGGGCTAAGCCGGCCACGGCGAAGAGTGGTTCCCCGGGTCGAATGAGCCTACGCTGTGCCTATCCGCGCAACAGCAAAGGAACAGCCATGTACACCCTCCTGATCGAACACGCTGTGAACGACTTCGGCGCATGGAAGCGGTCGTTCGACTCGGATCCGGCAGATCGCGCAGGCTCCGGCGTTGTTTCCTTCAGGGTCTTCCGGCCCGTGGACGATTCGCAGCGCGTCTTGATCGAGCTTGATTTCGCCGAGCGGGAGCAAGCTGAATCAATGCTGAACACCTTGCGGACAAAGGTGTGGAGTGGACCTGGACGGCCGGCCTCGCTCGACGGCATGCCCGATGCGCGGATCGTTGAGTCGATGGAGGCCAGGATCCTCTGAATGCCGTGCCTGCTGGATGTGGGCCTTAGACGCGCCTGCAGACAGAGATCATGAACGGGCTGAACGTCGGGGCATCCCCGAGCCTCAGTTCCGCCATGTGGGTCAGCACGCCACCGTCCACCTTGAAAGTGTGCCTCGCGGTCCCGCGAGGGCTGCGCCGCTCAAGCCGCAGTGTGCCGTCCTGCCAATGCCCCCGGGCCGGAGCTTCGGGTGGCCGGCCCATGCTGTCCACGTAGTACCACAAGGTGTCCCCGTGGTCCGGGTCAACGGTAAAGACACCGTGCCCCTCGAAATGGGTGCCATCGGGCTCAATGTGCCGGTAGCTCTGAACCAAGGCGTAACCTCCTGCCGCGCGCGAGAAAGTCACTTCGGCGTCGGCGGTCCGGGCCGGTCCCCACGGCGACGCCGAGAGCTCGGTACTCCCCCGCCAATGCCCTAGGAACGCCTCCAACGCAGTGTGTGCATGACTCTTCAATGGCTCGTTCATGGCGACTCCTGCGCAAGACGATGGATACGTCACCATCATGTTCCCGATCGAGCAGGCACGTCCAGCCTTCCCCACGCCGGACATGCCCCCTCTTCCAAACCAGGAATGGACATATGAGGGCTATGTCCACTCCTAGGCTCCAGCGGGGGACATGTCCCCTGTGCGGTGCAATGTTCCCCACCGGACATGCCCCCTGTACCAGGCCAGGAATGGACATATGAGGGCTATGTCCACTCCTAGGCTCCAACGCGGGACATGTCCCCTAGAGGCCGAAGGTCTCTGTTTCCTCGAAGGGCCCGACGACGGTCACGGTGCGGGGGGCTTCGGCGAGCACCCGGGCGAGTTCCTGGACCTGATCGGCGGTGACGGCCTTGATGCGGGCCAGCGTTTCATCGATGTCCTGGAATTCGCCGGAGACGAGTTCGGCGCGGCCAAGGCGGGACATCCGGGATCCGGTGTCTTCAAGGGCCAGGACGATTCCGCCGCACAATTGGCCCACGGCCTTGCGCAGTTCCTCGTCCGTGATTCCGTCAGAGGCGAGCTTGTCCAGTTCGGCGCCCAGAAGTTCCAGAACCTGCTTGACCTTCGACGGCGTGCAGCCTGCGTACATGCCGAAGTAGCCTGCGTCCGCGTAGGCGGAGGCAAAGGAATAGGTGGAATAGACGAGGCCCCGCTTTTCGCGGATCTCCTGGAAGAGGCGCGAAGACATGCCACCGCCAAGGACCGCGTTCAGGACGCTCATCACGAAGCGCCGATCGTCGGTAGCCACGATCGAGGGGCAACCCATGATGATGTTGGCTTGCTCCACGGGACGCTTGATCACATGCAGCCCTGCGGTACCCGTGATATCCGCCCGCTCGGTGGAACGGCGCTCAACGGGGGCAGCGGTGTCCTTCAGCTCCCACCCGGCAGTCCGCAAGGCATCGACCACGAGCCGGCAAACGACGTCGTGGTCCAGGCCGCCCGCCGCGGTGATGACGATTTCGTCCGGCCGGTAGTAGCGCTGGTAGTGTGCCCACACGGAATCGCGGGACACGGCCTTGATGGCGGCAGGGGTGCCACCGATCGGGCGTCCCAGCGGATGCACGCCGAGTACGGCGGCCACGAAGTTTTCATGTGCGACGTCGGTGGGGTCATCGCTGTCCATGGCGATTTCCTCAAGGATCACGTCGCGTTCCTGTTCAAGTTCCGAAGGATCCAGCACAGCGCCGGTGATCATGTCGGCAATGACGTCGATGGCCATGGGGAGGTCCGTGTCCAGTACCCGAGCAAAGTAGCACGTGCTTTCCTTCGCCGTGGCCGCATTCGATTCACCGCCGACCTCGTCGAAAGCAGACGCGATCTCGAGGGCGGTGCGCTTCCTGGTGCCTTTGAACAGGAGGTGCTCGAGGAAGTGGGTGGAGCCGTGCTGGCCGTCTGCCTCGTCCCGGGAGCCGACTCCCACCCAGAATCCGATGGTTGCCGAACGCTGCCCGGGCATGGCCTCAGTGAGCACCCGGACGCCTCCCGGAAGCACTGAACGCCGGACAATGGAGCCGCCTTCGGCGCCATGGATCAATTCGCCGCCGGGCACGGTCTGCGCCAATGGGAGGGGTACGACAGTCATCAAGACCTTTCAGTTCTGCGGGAAATCACGGGTGCCAAATCTGGCTGCAATCGTACCAGCGGGCGCACCGCCCGCGGGACGGGAATTCGTTGTTAAACCGGGCAGGACCGGTGGACATGTCCACCGGTCCTGCCGCGTGTTTGCCGGTTCAGGCTACTCGGCGGAAACTTCAGCCTCTTCGGCGGGAGCTTCTTCAGAGGCGGCGCCTTCTTCCTCGGCCACAACCGGGGAGAGGGAGAGCTTGCCGCGGTCGTCGATCTTGGTGATCTCGACCTGGATCTTCTGGCCCACGGAGACGACGTCGTCGACGTTGTCCACGCGCTTGCCGCTGGCCAGCTTGCGCAGCTCGGAGATGTGCAGCAGGCCGTCCTTGCCCGGGGTCAGGGAAACGAACGCACCGAAGGTGGTGGTCTTGACGACCGTGCCCAGGTAACGCTCACCGATTTCCGGGACCTGCGGGTTGGCGATGGCGTTGATCGCGGCGCGGGCTGCTTCTGCAGACGGACCGTTGGTAGCGCCGATGTAGACCGTGCCGTCGTCCTCGATGGAGATGTCGGCGCCGGTGTCTTCCTGGATCTGGTTGATCATCTTGCCCTTGGGGCCAATGACCTCACCGATCTTGTCAACGGGGATGTTGACGGCGATCACGCGCGGTGCGAACTCGGAGAGCTCGTCCGGAGTGTCGATAGCGGCGTTGATGACGTCCAGGATGTGCAGGCGGGCTTCGCGGGCCTGCTTCAGGGCTGCAGCCAGGACCGATGCCGGGATGCCATCGAGCTTGGTGTCGAGCTGGATGGCCGTGACGAACTCGGACGTACCGGCAACCTTGAAGTCCATGTCGCCGAAAGCGTCTTCGGCGCCGAGGATGTCGGTCAGGGCGGCGTAGCGGGTCTGGCCGTCAACCTGGTCGGAAACCAGGCCCATGGCGATACCGGCAACAGCGGCCTTCAGCGGCACACCTGCGTTGAGCAGGGACAGCGTGGAGGCGCAGACGGAACCCATCGACGTCGAACCGTTGGAGCTGAGGGCCTCGGACACCTGGCGGATGGCGTACGGGAATTCCTCGCGGGACGGCAGCACCGGAACCAGGGCGCGCTCGGCGAGTGCGCCATGGCCGATTTCGCGGCGCTTCGGGGAACCGACGCGGCCGGTCTCGCCGGTGGAGTACGGCGGGAAGTTGTAATTGTGCATGTAGCGCTTGCGCGTGACGGGAGACAGCGAGTCGATCTGCTGTTCCATCTTGAGCATGTTCAGCGTGGTGACACCCATGATCTGGGTTTCGCCGCGTTCGAAGATGGCGGAACCGTGAACGCGCGGCAGGACCTCTACCTCGGCAGTCAGCTGGCGGATGTCCGTCAGGCCACGGCCGTCGATGCGGATCTGGTCCTTGAGGATGCGCTGGCGGACAACCTGCTTGGTCAGGGAGCGGAAAGCTGCGGACAGTTCCTTCTCGCGGCCGTCGAACTCGCCGGCGAGGGCACCGAGGACCTCGTCCTTGAGTTCGTCGGAGGCGTTGTCGCGGTCCTGCTTGTCGGCGATCTGGAAGACAGCAGCAAGCTTCTCGGCAGCGGCAGCTTCAACAGCAGCGTAGGCGTCATCCTGGTAGTCCAGGAAGACCGGGAACTCGACCGTCGGCTTGGCAGCGCGGGCGGCCAGGTCAGCCTGGGCCTCGCACAGGGCCTTGATGAACGGCTTGGCGGCCTCGAGGCCCTCGGAAACGACCTCTTCGGTGGGAGCGGTGGCGCCCTGTTCCTTGATGAGGTTCCAGGAGTTGTCGGTGGCTTCGGCTTCGACCATCATGATGGCGACGTCGTCACCGGCGATGCGGCCGGCAACAACCATGTTGAAGACGGCGTTCTCAAGCTGGGAGTGCTTCGGGAAAGCAACCCATTCGGTGCCTTGTTCGTCGGCGACGAGGGCGACGCGGACGCCACCGATCGGGCCGGAGAACGGGAGTCCGGAGAGCTGGGTGGACATGGACGAGGCGTTGATGGCCACCACGTCGTAGAGCTCGTCCGGGTTGATCGCCAGGACGGTGACGACGATCTGGACCTCGTTGCGCAGGCCCTTGACGAACGCGGGGCGCAGCGGGCGGTCCATGAGGCGGCAAGCCAGGATTGCTTCGGTGGACGGGCGTCCTTCACGGCGGAAGAACGAGCCCGGGATGCGGCCGGCGGCGTACATGCGCTCTTCGACGTCGACGGTCAGCGGGAAGAAGTCGAAGCCTTCACGCGGGGACTTGCCTGCGGTGGTTGCGGACAGCAGTGCGGTGTCTTCGTCGATGTAGACCATCGCGGCGCCGGCTGCCTGCTTGGCGAGGCGGCCGGTTTCGAAGCGGATAACACGCTTGCCGAAGCGGCCGTTGTCGATGATGGCTTCTGAGAACTGGATTTCGGGACCCTCCATTGAGAGTCACCTCCGTTTCTTGTTTAGCGGAAGTCCTCCCGCATCGACCCAGGCCAGCGTCTGTTCCTGGTCTGTACGACACCCGGTCATCGATCGAGACCCACGGGCTGCGCCTTCATCACAGAAGGCTGTTCCCGGGGATCACTACCGAGGACCGCGAATGCGCGATGCGGTTGAACTCCTGTTAAGTGTTGGATTTAGTTATGGAGAAAAGGCGGCCCGGTCCGCGGAGGATCGGGCCGCCCGAAGTCAAACTAGCGGCGCAGGCCGAGGCGCTCGATGAGCGCACGGTAGCGGGCAATGTCAGTCTTCTTGAGGTAGCCCAGCATGCGCTTGCGACGACCAACCATAGCCAGCAGACCGCGCTGGGTGTGGAAGTCGTGCTTGTGCTCCTTCATGTGCTCAGTCAGATCCTTGATCCGCTGAGTCAGGACTGCAATCTGGACCTCCGGCGAACCAGTGTCGCCCTTGGACGTTGCGTATGCCTCGATGATGGACTGCTTAACAGCGGCTTCAAGTGCCACGTGAACTCCTAGAGTTGTGCCGCGCGTCCCGATTCAGCGCCTCGCTGCCGGGTTGTGATGTGCCGATGACCGCACACAAAACAGGTCCAGCCGCCACGGACTGCAGCCGGATCCATCCCTCAGTTTACCGGCAGCCCGGCAATCTTGTCGAAAGCTGCCGTGTGACCCTCCTCAAAGAGGAGCGCCACTCACTGCCCGATCTCGGTCCGGACGGCGAAAAGCTCAGGGAAGAACGTCAAATCGAGCGCCTTCTTCAGGAAGGAAACGCCGCTTGAACCTCCGGTTCCCGTCTTCATGCCGATGGTCCGCTGCACAGTACGGAGGTGCCGGAAGCGCCACAACTGGAAGTTGTCTTCCAGGTCCACCAGTTCCTCGCACGCTTCGTAGGCCGGCCAGTTGTCTGCCGCGTGTTCGTAGATGTGCTTGAAGAGGGGCAAGAGCTCAGGGGCGAACTCGTGGGCATGGGTCACATCCCGGTCCAGGACGGACCGTGGAACGTCGTAGCCGTGCCGGTCCAGGTAAGCCAGGAATTCGTCGTAGATGCTCGGGGCGTTCAGGAGCTCCTCCAGCATGGTCCTGGACTCCGGATCCGATTCGAACACCGGCAACATCTTGGCGTTCTTGTTGCCGAGGATGAACTCGACAGCGCGGTATTGGCTCGACTGGAACCCGGAGGCATTGCCCAGGAAGCCGCGGAACTGGGAGTACTCGGTGGGGGTGAGCGTGGCGAGCACCGACCATTGCTCGGTGAGCGTCTTCTGGATGTGCTTGACCCGTGCGATGGCCTTGAGCGCGGAGCCGAGGTCGTCCTGGCGCAGCCAGGCCGCCGCGCTGCGGAGCTCGTGCAGGACCAGCTTCAGCCAAAGCTCGGTGGTTTGGTGTTGGATGATGAACAAGAGCTCGTCATGGTGCTCGGGCTGGCTGACAGGTTGCTGGGCGCTGAGCAGCAAGGGCAGCTGCAGGTAGGAGCCGTAGCTCATGCGTGAGCTGAAATCCTTGACGATGCCTTCGTCGAGTGGCCGGGTGTTCTTCTCAACGCTCACGGTGCGGGGCTACTTGTCCAGCAGGAGATCGTGGGCCTGGACGACGTCCAGCCGCATCTGCTCTACCAGGGCCTCGGGTCCGCGGTAGGCCACCATGCCCCGGAGCCGCGCCGTGAATTCCACCACGACGGTCTGGCCGTAGAGGTTGAAGTCCTCCACTGCCTCCTCCGGACGGTCGATCACGTGGGCTTCCACCTGGCGGCTCACGCCGTCGAACGTGGGGTTGGAACCCACCGAAATCGCTGCGGGCCAGCGGGTTCCGGATTCGTCCACGAGCCAGCCGGCGTAGATTCCATCCGCGGGGACGTAGCCCGTGGCGCCGTGGTCCAGGTTCGCCGTGGGAAAGCCCAGGGCGCGTCCACGCGCAGCGCCGTGGACTACTTCGCCGCGCATCCTGTGCGGGCGGCCAAGGACGGCGGCCGCGGTCTCGACGTCGCCCTCGGCGAGAGCCTCGCGCACCCAAGTGGAGGAACAGCGGCGGTCCGTGCCGCCGTCGTCGTGTACCGGAAAGCCTTCCGCGCCGAACTCGTTGACCACGTGGACGCCGAATCCGAGTTTCTTGCCCAATTCCTGCATAGTGCCGACGTCGCCGGAATTTCCCACGCCGAAACGGAGATCGTGGCCCACAACAACGTGTGCCGCGTGAAGCCCGTCGAGCAGGACGGTGACGACGAATTCCTCGGGTGTCATGGCCGCAAGCGTGAGGTTGTATTTCATGACGAGGACGGCGTCCACGCCCGTGTCGGCCAGGGCATCGAGTTTGTCCTGCAGACCCATGAGGAGCTCCGGTGCGGAGTCGGGCCGGTGGACCAGGGCCGGGTGGGGATCGAACGTCACGACGACGGACCGCGCGGCATGCTGCCCTGCTGTGCGCAGAAGCTGCGTCAGCACCTGCTGGTGTCCGCGGTGGACGCCGTCAAAGTTGCCGATGGTAACGACGCTGGGACCGAAATCCTCGGGGACCTCGGTGGGATCGTTCCAGATGTGGACCATCAACCTCGCCTTTTACTGCTGGTATTCGCTATGCCCGGTGCCTGGTCCGGCGCCGGAATTCTCTAAGGTTACCCGCTATCCCGGGGCTGGCATGCCCGGGTGGCAGGGCCCCGATTTCTAGTGCGGGAGCCGTGCCGGGCGCCGACGGTAGAGCCACAACAGGCCCAGGACCGGCAGGATCAACGGTACAAAGCCGTATCCGCGTCCGAACAAGGACCACACGGTGTCGTGCGGGAAAGCCACAGGATCGAAAAGGCTGATGGCGCCAACCACCACCACTCCGACCATCTCCACGAGGACGGCCGCCAGCGATACCTTGAACCACGTGCGGCCCGGCTTCGCAAGGGAGACTGTGGCCACGATGTACACCACGGCGGCGAAGGCCGAGAGGATGTGGGCCAGGGGAGCATCCGGGAACTTGGTCAGGATCTGATAGCCCGCACGGGCCGTGGCCGAGATCGCGAAAACCGCGTAGACCGCAATCAGCAGCCTCCCGGGCCCGGTATTGCGGGTGTCCCGGTTCTTTTTCTCGGTGGTTTCAACAGTCACTTCGTGTGCTTCTTCCAATGTCAGTACCAGATCTGGTTCATGCGGGCCGCCATGACCAATGCGGTGACGCCCACGGCGCCCATGACGAAATTGCTCCAACGGGTCCGTTCCAGGATGGACCAGTACACCGCGACGACAGGGAGGATGAGCGCCGTGATGATGTAACCCCAGAATTCCCAGGGCTCCCCCGCGATCTTTTCACCCATCGCCACACGGATGATCGATCCCACCAGATAGACCAGCAAGACGAGTTCGACGGCGGCAACGGACAGTATGGTGACGTCGTTGGGGGCCTTCTTCATGATGCCCGCCACGACGCAAATGATGGTGGACAGCAAACCCACTACCAGGACGGCGTAAAAGTATCCGTCCATGGCTAGTGTGCCTGCTTTTCGTTGTCAGGCGCGAACACCAGGACGGGCTTGGCGAAACTCCCCGCATCGGCCACCAACGCCACGAGTTCCCCTGACGGTGAAAACGCCGCCGCCGGGTTCTCGGCGGTGGCCGCGTCGGCCGTGCCGGCAGCGGGTCCCGCCGCGATCCTGCGGCCAAAGGAGATCTCGGTGGCTTCGGCGTCGCTCAACTCCCGGTTCGGCATGAGCGCGCGGGCCGCGGCGGACATGTCGAGGACTTCCAGTTCCTCGGCAAGCTGATCGAGGGTGCGGGCCTGCTCCAGGGTGTAGGGCCCCACTTGGGTGCGGCGCAGCGCCGTGAGATGGCCGCCGACGCCGAGAGCCGCGCCAAGGTCGCGTGCCAGCGCGCGGATGTAGGTGCCCGAGGAGCACTCGACGGTCACGTCGATGTCCACCACCCTGCCGTCGTCGACCCTCCGGATGGCGTGGATCTCGAAACGGTGGATGGTCACGGGCCGGGCGGCGAGCTTGACCTCTTGCCCCGAACGCACGCGCGCGTAGGACCGTTCGCCGTTGACCTTGATGGCGCTGACGCTGCTGGGAACCTGCTGGATCTCGCCACTGAGCTGCGCGACGCCGGCGCGGATGGCTTCCTCGGTGACCCCGGCGGCGCTGCGGCTTTCGGTGATGTCGCCTTCGGCATCGTCCGTGATGGTTGATTCGCCGAGCCGGATGGTGGCGGAGTACGTCTTGGAGGTGCCGACGATGTACGTCAACAGTCGCGTGGCCTTGTTGATACCAATCACAAGCACCCCGGTGGCCATGGGGTCCAGGGTCCCTGCATGGCCCACTTTCCGGGTACCGGCCAGTCGCCGCATCCGTCCAACCACATCGTGGCTGGTCCATCCTTGCGGCTTGTCAACGATTACCAGTCCAGAAAGCACGCCTCCCAGTATATCCGCGCCGGGGCATGCATCCTGCGGCCCGCGGCTTCCCTGAACGGTCCGGGACCGCGGCTAAGATGGCTCCCATGCCTGAGCTTGCCGCACACGTCGACGAAGTGCCCGTGAACCAGATCCGCGAGATCACCGAGGCCGCGTGGAGCACCCCCGGGGCGATTGTCCTCAGCATCGGCGAGCCCGGCTTCGCGCTGCCCCGCCACATCCTGGACGCGGGGATCGCGTGCCTGGACAGGGACGAGACCAACTACACCCCCAATGCCGGTATCCCGGCCCTGCGTGAGGCCTTTGCCGATCGGTTCCGGGCGCACAACAAGGTGGACGTCGGGGCAGAGCGCGTGTACGTCGTGGACGGAGCCCAGCAGGGACTGCACTTCGCCATGAGCCTGCTCCTCTCCCCCGGAGACGAGATCCTGATTCCCAACCCCGGCTATCCCACTTTTGCCATGACGAGCCATTTGCTGCACGCCGTCCCGGTGCGGTATCCGCTCTACCCCGAGCACGAGTTCCAACCCCGCATCGAGGACATCGAGGCACTGATCACGCCCCGGACCAAAGTGTTGGTCCTTAATTCCCCGTCCAATCCCCTGGGCGTGGTGATCTGCGAGGAAACGACGCGCCAGCTCGTGGAATTGGCCGTCAAACACGATTTGTGGATCATTTCGGATGAATGCTACGAAGCCTTCACCTTCGATGTTCCGCACACGAGTCCCGCCCGCTTCGACAGCACCGTTCCCGGGGAGGCGCGGGTCTTCACGTCCCTGACTTTGTCCAAAACGTATGGGCTGACGGGACTGCGGATCGGCGCGCTCGTTTGCCCTCCGGGCCTGGAACGGAGGATGAACAACGTCATGGAAGCGATCGTTTCCTGCGTGGCTTCACCTTCCCAGTATGCTGCGGTCGCGGCGCTGACCGGCCCGCAGGACTATGTGGACGCCGCGCGGGAGCATTACCGTTCCAACCGCGACGCCGCCTCGGCAGTGCTTGCGGAAAAGGGCATTCCCTTCCTGGGCGCGCAGGGGGCTTTCTATCTCTGGGCGGACGTCTCCCATGTGAGCGGCGGCGACGTGCGAACTTGGGTGCGTCTGTTCCTCAGGGATTCCGGAGTGGCGGTGGCGCCGGGCACCGCGTTCGGTTCCATCGGCGAGGGGTGGATCAGGATCGCGTTGTGCGGTGATCAGCAGCAACTGCTCGACGGCGTCGGGCGGCTTCCGGAGCGCGTTTAGGGCCGGCGCTTTAGGGCCCGGCGCTTTGCTTGGCGGCCGCCGCTTTCAGTATGCGGTCCGGTTTTTGTGCCCGCGCCAGGCATCGAAAGGAGCCTCCGATGCGGCGACCTCCTTATGTTGGACGGGCAACAGTTCAGGCCTGTTGCCGTCGAAATATTCGTAGAACACCGCATCGTCGAAGCCTGCGGCTGCGGCCCCGTGCCGATCCGCGGCAAAGTAGACCCGGCTTACGCGGCCCCATAGGGCGGCGGAGAGGCACAAAGGGCATGGTTCGCAGCTTGAGTAGAGCACCGAGCCGCTGAGATCGAAGCTTCCCAGTTCAGACGCAGCCCGCCGGATGGCCACCACTTCGGCGTGCGCTGTGGGGTCGTTGTCGCGGGTGACCCGGTTGACGCCGTCATGGAGCCGTCCGTCCGGGGTGACCACGACGGCGCCGAAAGGGCCGCCGCCGTCGGCCACGTTCTGCACCGCGAGCTGCAGGGCGTGTTCGAGGTAGTCTTCGGGACTCTGAGCTGAATCGTGCGCCGACATGCTCCGATCTTAGCGACGGCCCATCAATTTGGCCCTGCTTTTCACGGTTAAACAAGAAGGACCGGATCCGGCAGTCCTAAGAACTGCGGATCCGGTCCCACCCGGGAAGCGCCGGGCTACTTGCCGCTGTCTTCGTCGATGTCTTCATCGGCACGGAGGTCGATGTCTTCTTCATCAAAGTCGTCTTCGTCGATGTCCGCATCCTGCGGGGAATCGCTCTTGTACGGGTCCGCATCGCCTGCGTGCTTGGCGCCGGCGGCCAGCGCGGCCACCTCGGCGTCGCGCTGCTTGGCGGTGCGCAACAGCTCCTCAAGGTTCGAGGCGTTGACCGGAATGAGGTCGGCAACGAATTCCAAGGTAGGAGTCAGCCGCACGGTGATGTTCCGGCCCACTTCCTGCCGCAAAACACCCTTGGCCTTCTCCAACGCCCGAACAGCATCCGAATGAGCGGCTTCGTCACCGAAGACGGTGTAGTACACGGTGGCGTGCTGAAGATCGTTGGTGACGCGGGCATCGGTGATAGTGATGCCCTCAACCCGAGGATCCTTGATCCGCCGGCCCAGTGCCTCAGCAACAACAACCTTAATCCGCTGCGCCAACTTGGCAGCGCGTGCCGGATCAGCCATGACATCCTCCTGGATATAGAAAACTTAGCCACGCCCTAAGGCGAGTTTACGACGGAACCGTCGGGTTTCCCGGCGGCCGTTTGGAGCCATGATGGGGGCCCGGGAGTGGCATCGGGCCTGCCGGAGCTGGGCGGCTAACGTCGTTAGACGTTGGCCGCCCAGCGTAGGGGCGGGGCCCCCATCATGGCGGAAAATGGGCAGGGCCGCCGGGAAACCCGACGACCCTGAACCACTTGTCGTGCTTAGACGCGCGGCTTTTCGCGCATCTCGAAGGTCTCGATGATGTCACCCTCGTTGATGTCGTTGTACGAGCCAAGACCGATACCACACTCGAAGTCCGTGCGGACCTCGGTGGCGTCGTCCTTGAACCGCTTGAGCGTCTCGACGGTGAGGTTGTCACCGATGACCTTGCCATCGCGGCTGACGCGTGCCTTCGTGTTACGGCGGATGATGCCCGAGCGCACGATGGAACCGGCGATGTTTCCGAACTTGGAAGACCGGAAGACTTCGCGGACCTCGGCGGTACCGAGCTGGACTTCCTCGTACTCCGGCTTGAGCATGCCCTTGAGGGCCAGCTCGATGTCATCGATTGCCGAGTAGATGACGGAGTAGAAGCGCATGTCCACGCCTTCGCGATCAGCGAGGTCGGCCACGCGCTCGGCGGGCTTGACGTTGAAGCCGATGATGATGGCGTTGTCCACCGTGGCGAGGTTGACGTCGTTCTGCGTGATGGCACCCACACCGCGGTGGATGACGCGCAGTTGAACGTCTTCGTCGCCGACGTCGATCTTGAGCAGTGCGTCTTCGAGGGCTTCGACAGCACCGGAAACGTCACCCTTGAGGATGAGGTTGAGGGTGTCGATCTTGCCCGCGGCAACTGCCTGGTCGAAGTCTTCCAGGCTGATGCGCTTGCGACGCTTGGCCAGTGCCGCGTTGCGGTCGGCTGCTTCACGCTTTTCAGCGATCTGGCGGGCCGTACGCTCGTCAGAGGTCACCAGGAAGGTGTCACCTGCACGCGGTACGTTGGACAGACCCAGGACCTGGACCGGACGGGACGGAAGCGCGACGTCGAGGGCGTTGCCGTCTTCGTCGAACATGGCACGGACGCGGCCGTGGGCGGTACCGGCCACGATCGTGTCGCCAACGGCCAGGGTACCGGACTGGACCAGGACGGTGGCCACGGAACCGCGGCCCTTGTCCAGGTTCGCTTCGATGGCAATGCCTCGAGCGTCCTTGTCCGGGTTGGCGCGCAGGTCCAAAGCGGCGTCTGCGGTCAGCAGGACGGCGTCGATCAGTTCGTCGATGTTGATGTTCTGGCGGGCAGAAACCTCAACGAACATGGTGTCGCCACCGTATTCTTCGGGAACCAGACCGTACTCGGTGAGCTGGCCCTTGACCTTGTCCGGGTTGGCACCTTCCTTGTCGATCTTGTTGACCGCGACGACGATCGGCACGTTGGCCGCTTGTGCGTGGTTGAGTGCTTCCACCGTCTGCGGCATGACGCCGTCGTCGGCTGCGACAACCAGGATGGCGATGTCGGTGACCTTGGCACCACGTGCACGCATGGCGGTGAACGCCTCGTGACCGGGGGTGTCAATGAAGGTGATGTCGCGCGGAGTACCTTCGTGGATGTGGCTGATCTGGTAGGCACCGATGTGCTGCGTGATGCCGCCGTGTTCGCCGGCAACCACGTTGGTCTTCCGGATGGCGTCGAGCAGTCGGGTCTTACCGTGGTCGACGTGACCCATGACGGTGACAACCGGGGGACGCGGTTCGAGGACGTCGTCGCCTTCGGCTTCCAGTTCGGCATCAAGGTCGATGTCGAAGGAGTCGAGGAGCTCGCGCTCTTCGTCTTCCGGCGAAACTACCTGGATCTTGTAGCCGAGTTCAACACCCAGCAGGCCGAAGGTGTCTTCGTCCAGCGACTGCGTAGCCGTTGCCATTTCACCGAGGTGGAACAGCACGGTCACCAGTGCGGCGGGGTTCGCCTCGATCTTGTCGGCGAAGTCCGTAATGGACGAGCCACGACGGAGCCGGACTACGGTGTTGCCGTCGCCGCGGGGTACGGATACGCCGCCCAGCGACGGAGCACTCATCTGCTCCAGTTCCTGACGCTTTGCACGCTTCGACTTGCGCTGCTTGCCGCGTCCTGCGCCACCCTTGCCGAAGGCACCTTGGGTACCGCCGCGTCCGCGGCCACCCTTGCCGAAGCCACCGCCGGCGGGAGCTCCGCCACCGGTGCCTGCGCCAGGAGCGCCACCCGGACGGCCGGGGCCGCCACCACCGGGACGGCCAGCGCCACCCGGACGGCCTGCGCCGCCGGGAGCGGGACGCTCGGTGCGGTTGGGCATCATGCCCGGGCTGGGACGGTTTCCTGCGGGGCCACCTGCCGGACGCGGTGCGCCCGGACGGGGAGCACCGGGGCGCGGAGCACCCGGACGCGGACCACCGGAACCGGCTGCGGGGCGGGGACCGCCTGCGCCGGCCGCGGGACGCGGACCGCCGGGACGTTCGCCGTCAGTGCGGCCACCGGAACGGGGCATGCCCTGCGATGTTGCGAAGGGGTTGTTGCCCGGACGGGGAGGACGCTCGCCGTCGCCACGGCCGCGGGGCATGCCCTGCGAGGTCGCGAACGGGTTGTTGCCCGGACGGGGGCCGCCGGGCCGCGGTGCCTGGCTGCCCGGACGTGCCGGGGCAGGGGCCTCGGCCCTGGGTGCCGGACGGGCACCCGGCTTTGCGGAAATAGGACTTGCTGCAGCTGCGGGAGCCGCAGGCGCTGCCGGGGCGGGGGTCTCAGCCTTGGGGGCGGGAACCGGAGCCTTGGGCGCAGCGGGGCCGGGAGCCGGGCGGGATGCTGCGGGTGCGGCAGGTGCCGCGGGGGCTGCAACGCGAGCAACTGCCGGGGCAGCCGCCTTTGCAGCGCCGGCACCCGGGTAAGCATCGCGAAGCTTCTTCACGACCGGTGCCTCAATTGTCGAAGAGGCGGAGCGAACGAATTCGCCCAATTCCTGCAGTTTTGTCACTGCATCTTTGGAAGTAATACCGAGCTCTTTGGCGAGCTCATGTACGCGGACCTTGGCCACATTTCTCCTGTCTCGGTCCGCACCGAGCCAGGCACGAACCGTCTAATTCTTACTGCGGGCCCCTGCCGCGAACGCGGCGGATAGGCCCTGTGCAGAGCGCAACAAAGTTGTCATCGTTGCGCACTCATCGCTGGGAACTCATCGGGTTTCCATCAGTTTTCTGACCCGCTTTCAGGTTTGGACGGTTTTCCTGCTTTCACGGGGTGTCCGCAGGGGGTATGACTGCCGCCAGGTAGCTTTCGACGGCGGTGACTTCACTTGCGCCCGCGAGGGCCCTTGCGAAAGCACGCCGTTTGCTTGCCAGCGTCAGGCATGTGGTGCTGGGGTGCAGCCACGCACCCCGGCCAGCCATCCGGCGTCGTTCATCCACCAGGACGACGGGTGACCCGCCGCCTTCGGCGACAAGCCGGATCAACTCGCTCCGCTTGCCTTGTTTCCGGCATCCGATGCAGGTGCGCAGAGGCTGGTGCCTGGTGTGAAGCAGTTCAGTCACTGGGTGTATCAACCTGCCTCAGTGTCTTTACCTGTCTTCTGCTGTTCTGCTTTGCTCGGCGCCCGCCCTTGCCTTGTCGGGATTATTGCCCAACAAGTCGCGAGCACGCCAAAGCGCACGGATACCGGGCATAGGCCCGGTTCCATCTATTCTAAGCCCCCGAGGGCCCGGCCACCGAATCCACAAGGTACAAGGATCCGGGGCCGGGCGCCGTTTGGTGTGTTTAGTTGCCCTTGGCCGGAGTGGCGTCCGAGACGATGTCGATCCGCCAGCCGGTCAGCTTGGCTGCGAGGCGGGCGTTCTGGCCTTCCTTGCCGATGGCGAGGGACAGCTGGTAGTCGGGAACAACCACCCGGGCGGAGCGCGTGGCTTCGTCGGTGATAGTGACGGAATTCACGCGCGACGGCGACAGGGAGTTGGCGATGAAGGTCGCCGGGTCTTCGCTGAAGTCGACGATGTCGATCTTTTCGTCGTTGAGTTCGGTCATGACAGCGCGGACGCGGGAGCCCATTTCACCAATGCAAGCACCCTTGGCATTGATGCCGGGAGTGTTGGCTTTGACGGCCATCTTGGTCCGGTGTCCGGCTTCACGTGCCAGTGCAACGATCTCGACGGAACGGTCCGCGATCTCCGGGACCTCCAGCTCGAAAAGCTTCCGAACGAGGCCCGGGTGGGAACGCGACAGCGTGATGGAGGGTCCCTTGGCGCCGCGGTGGACGTCCACCACGAACGCGCGCAGGCGGTTGCCGTGGGTGTATTTCTCCCCCGGCACCTGCTCGGGCGGCGGCAGCAGGGCTTCCACGGAACCGAGGTTCACCTGGATCATGTGCGGATTGTTGCCCTGCTGGATCAGGCCGGCGACGAGTTCACCTTCACGGCCCTTGAATTCGCCGAGGACGTTGTCGTCCTCGACGTCGCGCAGGCGCTGCAGGATGATCTGCCGTGCCGTGCTCGCCGCAATGCGGCCGAATCCCGCAGGAGTGTCCTCGAACTCGCCGATGGCTTCGCCGTCGTCGTCGATTTCCGTGGCCCAAATGGTCACGTGCCCGCTCTTGCGGTCCAGCTCCGCGCGGGCCTTTTCGAAAGCGCCCGGCGTCTTGTGGTAAGCCACCAGGAGCGCCTGCTCGATGGTGGGAATCAGGAGGTCCAGCGGGATTTCACGCTCACGCTCCAGGAGTCTCAGCGCACTCATGTCAATATCCATTAGGCCTCCTCGGAAGGTCTGTTGTACTCGTCTTCCAGCACGGCCTCGTTGAGGTGGCTGAACTCTATCTCGACTTTTCCTTGGCGGATCCTGTCGAAAGGAATCTTTACGGGTTCGCCCTGCTTGGGCTTCATGCCCTTCTTGACCTCTTGCTCGGGAACCAGTGTGACACCGTCATCGTCGACGGACTGGATACGGCCCGTCAGGTTCTCTCCCTGGATCACGTTGACCTTGACCATGCGTCCGCGGGCCCGGTGCCAGTGGCGGGGCTCCGTGAGGGGCCGGCCGACGCCGGGCGAGGAGACCTCGAGGTCGTAGGGGCGGCCGTCGGTGCGGGGATCGTTGTCCAGGATGTCAGAAAGGGCCCTGGAGATTTCCGCGATGACGTCCAGGCTGACGCCGCCGGTTTCCTCCTGGGGCAGGTCGATGACCACGTGGACTACCCGGTGCGAACCGGCAACCTGGATGGCAACATCCTCAAGATACAGCCGGCTCGCCAGGACGGCAGGCTCCAGAAGCGCCTTCAGCCTGCTCTCCTCGGGGTTGCGGACCTCGTGTTGTGCTGGACTTGTCGGATCCGTTCCAGCCTGGTCTGTTGAAGTCGTGGCTTCCGAATGACTCACTGGCCAGCCGCCTCCCGATAGATGATGTTGTGACTACTAGCTTAACGATATTTACGGCGGCGTGGTGCACGGGGCCCCTCCGCGGGGAGGCAAGTTGTCCGTGGGCGTGACACTATAGTCTGTTGTGAAGCACGAGACTGTTGAGAAACCACGGAGCAATGGCTGGATGAGGGCGCTCCTGCTGGCTTTCCTCGCAGTCCTCGTCCTCGGAGTCGGCGCCGTGCTTGTCCCGCGGGACGCCGGAAGGCCCCACGCGGTGCCGTTTTCCGAAACTGCCCGTTCCGAAGCGCTCTCTTCGACCGAGACGCTCCTGGGCAGCGCATCGCTCTTGGAGAGCACGGACACTGTGATGTTGCTGACAAGCCAGGCGCAGGCGCTGCTCCCCCCTTCGAACTCTTCGGCATCGAATACCCCCTCGGCTTCCCCAAGCCCCCGTGCGACCCAGGACCGCCCAACGCGGGCCGGCTTTGTCTCCGCGCTCGCCTCGAGCGCTTCCCGTCGCTTGGCGGACGCCGCGAACGCCGACGGCGGCATGGCACGGCTGCTTGCCGCCGTCGGGTCCGCCCAGCTGCTTGAGTCATCGCGGCTGGCCTCAACGTGGGGCTTGCCGCTACCGGCAACCCCGGCCGGGGCGAGTACCGCGCCGACACCGCCGCCGAGCTGCCCTGCCTCGGCGGGCACGTCGACGGCACCGACACCCGGAACGGCGCCCACCAAGGCCGATCTGCCCGCAGCCCTTGCCGCCGTCGTCAGCTCCGAACAGGAGGCGGTCTATGCCTACCAAGTGGCCCTGACCAAGCTGGACGCGAAGGCATCGGCAACGGCAGCCACCTGGTTGGCGCGCCATCAGGAGCTGCTTCGGGGAGCGGAGGCCCAGGGCCGGCTGCACTGCATCGCCACACCTCCGCGGGAAGCCGGCTACCGCCTGCCTGCCACTTTCGCCGCCAAACCCGGGCTCGCGTTGGGAAGCATGGAGGCCAGCTCGATGACTGCCTATGCCGACCTCGTGGCGTTGTCAGACGGCGAGACGCGCCAATGGGCCATCGTCGGGCTTGTCGACGCAGCCAAACGCAGCCAAGCCTGGGGAACTCCGGTTGGCCCCTTCGCCGGACTTTCGATCGACAACACGGCGCTGCCCCCGCTGCCGACCGGCACTCCGGCTCCATAGGAAAGCCTTTCTTTGCTGGCGGCAGCAGTTTCGAAGTGCTTGGCTTGTACCATGGCTTCCATCGAAACTGCAGCCCTGCACGAGAACGAACCACACGCCAACGACCTCGCCCACCGGCTCAACTGGCTACGGGCAGGCGTCCTTGGCGCCAACGACGGAATCGTCTCCGTTGCCGCCATTGTGGTGGGCGTCGCGGGCGCCACGACGAACACCGGCGCCATCCTCACCGCTGGAGCGGCCGGACTCGTGGGTGGCGCGGTGTCCATGGCACTCGGCGAGTATGTATCCGTCAGCAGCCAAAGCGACAGCCAAAAGGCGCTCATCGAGAAGGAACGCCGGGAGCTCGCCGAGGAACCCGAAGAAGAGCTGGCGGAATTGACGGCGATCTACGAGGCCAAGGGCCTGCGGCCTGAAACCGCGCGGAAAGTGGCCGCGGAGTTGACGGAGCACGACGCCTTGGCCGCTCACCTTTCCGCCGAGTTGAACATCGACGAGGACGACATCGTCAGCCCGTGGCATGCGGCCTTCGCGTCCGCCATTGCCTTCACCCTCGGCGCGGTGCTGCCCATGCTCGCGATTCTGCTCCCGCCCCCGGGGCTGCGTGTACCGCTGACCTTTATTTCCGTGCTGCTTGCGCTCGCAATCACCGGAGCCATAGGAGCGTGGATCGGCGGCAGCTCGAAGACCCGCGCCGCCGTGCGCGTCGTCATCGGCGGAGCCCTTGCGCTTGCCGCGACGTTCTTCATCGGAAGCCTCCTGGGCTCCTCCGGAGTGGTCTGAACCGCTCCTGGACCGGCTTGGGTAGGCTGACAGTGATGACTACCTTCGTTTCCATCCCTGGCGACCTCCAGGCACGCTACTCCCGCACAACGGAGGGGCGGGCGTGGCTCTCAGGGCTGCCCGGGCTGATCAATGCCGCCCTGGAACGCTGGCAGCTGTCCGTTGACCTGGAACCCGGCGCGGAACCATGGAACGGCCACGGCGGCATCGTCATTCCGGTCCTCTACAACGGCGCCCGTTCGGTGCTCAAGATAGCGTTCCCGCACGCGGAGGCCCTCGTTGAACGGCATGCGCTGGCCCTCTGGGGCGGTATCGGGGCCGTAAAGCTGCTCGACGCCGATGCGGCCTCGTGCGCGATGCTCCTGGAGCGGCTCGACGCCGTCAGCTGGCTGCAGAGTGCCCCGATGGACGAAGCCCGCGACGTCTGGGGATCGCTCGTGAGGGAACTCAGTATCGAGCCGGACGAGCGGCCCGAATGGAAAGAGTTCGAACACATAGCGGCCCGTGCCGAGCGCTGGAGCGATGAGTTGCCAGCCGATTGGGAGCAACTTGGCCAGCCCTTCCCCCGCTGGCTCCTCGAAGCCGCGCTGGAGGTGTGCCAGACCCGGGGTGCTGTTGGACGACGGGCGGGCAGGGACGTCCTGGTGCATTGCGACCTGCATTTCATGAACATCCTCCCCCATCTCAATGGCGCCCTCCGTGGCCCTCTCAATGGCGCCCGGGCCATAGGAAAACGCGGATATGTGGCGATCGACCCGCAACCGAAAATCGGGGAGGCGGAATTCGCCGTCGCCCCGATCTTGTGGAACCGTATCCGCGACCTCTCCACGACGGCTCCGGAAGTTGGCCTCCTGGAGCGCTGCGCGGACTTCAGCAGCGCGGCCGGCCTGGACGGCGAAGCGGCCCGGGAATGGACACTGGTCCGCGAGGTCGAAAACGCCCTGTGGTACGCCGGAAAACCACGGCATGAGGGCGATCTGGCACGCTCCTTATGGGTGGCCAGCACCCTCGCAGGACGGCCCCTCGACGGGCTGCCCGCCGCACACGACCTGCCCGAACCGGGACTGGCCGCCTCGAATTAGCTTCAGGGCGCCCTGTCGTCCTGTCCGGACGCCCGGCCTAGCCGGTGGCCTCCAGCGCATCTTTGATAGCCTGCACCGCGATATCCAGGTCTGCCGAATCCGTTGACCAGTTGGTCACCGAAACACGCAGGATATCCCTGCCCTGCCAGCGCGAACCGGACATCCAGACCCTCCCGTCGGCCATGATGAAGTCCGTCACCGCACGGGTCCTCTCGTCTGAGCCGAAGGCCAGGGACAACTGCGTGAACACCACATCGTTGAGGACTTCCACGCCGTGCACTTCGGCGAGCCGTCGGGCCAGTTCCGCGGCACACTCCGCACGTCCGGCGACAAGCTGCCGCACGCCGTCGCCACCCAAGGAGCGCAAGGCCGCCCACACCGGCACTCCCCTGGCACGGCGGGACAACTCGGGCACTTTCTCCATAGGGTCGCCGGGGCCGTGGTCATCCTGCATCAGGTATTCGGCGTGCATGCCGATGGCGGACCGCAGGGCAGCGACGTCACGTACCACCACGATTCCGGCGTCGTACGGCACGTTGAGGGTCTTGTGGGCATCGGTTCCCCACGAATCGGCCAACTCGACGCCCTCGACCAGATGCCGCAGTCCCGGCACGGCCGCTGCCCATAGGCCGAAAGCCCCGTCAACGTGGACCCACGCGCCGTGATCCTTCGCAGCCGGAATCGCCTCGAGGAAAGGATCAAAGGCTCCGGAATGCAGGTTCCCGGCCTGGAGACACACGATTGCCGGACCGGAACCGGCTTCCAACGCGGCCCGCAACGCGGCTGGATCGATCCTGCCTTGATGGTCCGCTGCGACAACTTCGGGTGCCCCGAAGCCCAGGAAGCGGAGTGCCATATCCAGGCTTTCGTGCCGCTCGGCTCCGACGAGGACACGCAGTTTCGGCGCTCCTTGGAGTCCTTCGGCGTTGACATCCCAGCCGACGCCGGCCAGCTGGCGCCATCGGGCCGCCGCGAGGGCCGTGAAGTTGGCCATGCTGGCGCCTGTCGCGAATCCGACGTCGGAGCCTTCAGGAAGGCCGAGCAGCTCAAGGAGCCATCGCCCGGCCACCTCTTCGATCCCGGCAGTGGCGGGTGTGGCGAAACGAAGCCCGGAGTTCTGGTCCCATGCGGAAACCATCCAGTCCGCGGCCATGCCTGCCGGCACCGTACCGCCGATGACCCAACCGAAGAAGCGCCCCGATTGCATGGCCATCAGCCCGGGCTCGGCGTGTTCGGCGAGGAAATCAATGACTGCGGCCGGATCCAGTCCGCTGGCCGGCAAGGGTCCGCCGAAGACCGCCGTGATGTCATCAGCGGTCTTGCTTGGCCGTACCGGCCGCCCAGGCAAGGCCCTCAACCACTCGCGGGTGTGCTCCCATGCACGTTCGAGTGCCTGCTCATAGTCGCCGGAATCGACCCACATGAGTGCATGCTACGCCCGCGGGATCCCTCCGGCCATCGCTGGCGGCAACCGGAACGCTACTTGGCGAAGTAGTCGTTCCAGACGTCCACGCCGAGTTTAATGATCAACGCGCCGACCACGATCAGGAACACAATCCGCACAAAGCCGCTGCCCTGTTTCACGGCGGTCCGGGCACCCAGGTAACCACCGGCCATGTTGGACAAGCCGAGCACGGCGCCGACGCCCCACAACAACGATCCATGCGGCAGGAAGAAGAACAGGGCACCGGCGTTCGTGGCCATGTTGACGATCTTCGCCTTGGCGCTGGCCTCAAGGAAGGCATAGCCCATGGCGGAGACCAGGGCGATCACCAGGAACGAGCCTGTTCCGGGACCTATCAAACCGTCGTAGAACCCGATCACGGCGCCTATGGCGCAGGCCACGACGTAGTGCGTGTGGCCATCGTGACGCAGGGCGGTCAACTCGCCCGCATTGGGCCGCAGCGCGGTGAAGAGCGCGACGGCGATCAGCGCCACCACGATGATGGGTTTGAAGACGCTGGCGGGAAGGTTGGCGGCCAGGACGGCTCCGCCGAAACTGCCCGCGAGGGCAATCACCGCCATGGGAACGGCCGTCTTGAGGTCAGGGCCAACCCGGCGGTAATACGTGACGGCGCTGGTTGTTGTCCCGAAGATGGAGCCCATCTTGTTGGTGGCCAGCGCCTGGACCGGGGTGATCCCCGGAACCAGGAGCAAGACAGGGAGCTGGATCAATCCCCCGCCGCCCACCACAGCGTCTATCCAACCGGCTGCGAATCCAGCCACCACGATCATGATGATCGTGGCGAGCTGGACCGACTCGAAGCCGGAGATCACTTCTGTCGTACGGCGTTGACCACGTAGTCGGCAGCCTTCTCGACTGCCACGTTTTCGGCCTCACCAGTGCGACGGTCCTTGATCTCAACAACACCGTCTACCAAGCCACGGCCGACCGCCACGATGGTGGGGACGCCCACGAGCTCGGCGTCACCGAACTTCACGCCCGGGGAAACCTTGGGGCGGTCGTCGTAAATCACGTCGAGGCCGGCGGCCTCGAGTTCGGCGGAGAGCTTCTCGGCCGCCGCGAAAATTTCCTCGCCGCGTCCGACGGCGACCACGTGGACGTCCGCGGGGGCCACGGAGCGCGGCCAGATCAAGCCACGGTCGTCGTTGTTGGCCTCGGCCAGGGCGGCCACGGCGCGTGTCACGCCGACACCGTACGAGCCCATGGTGACCACAACCTGCTTGCCGTTCTGGTCAAGGACCTTCAAGTCGAGGGCCTCGGCATACTTGCGGCCGAGCTGGAAGATGTGGCCCATTTCGATGCCGCGCGCAGTCTCCAGGGGACCGGAGCCATCCGGGGCTTCGTCTCCCGCGCGGACTTCGGTGCATTCAATGACGCCATCCCAGGCGAAGTCGCGCCCGGCTACGAGACCGAAGACGTGCTTGCCGTCTTCGTTCGCCCCAGTGACCCAGCTGGTACCCGAGACAACGCGGGGGTCAACGAGGAAGAGCAATTTGGACGTGCCTTCGAGCCCAAGAACGGCTTCGCCGAGGACCAGTCCGGGGCCGATGTAGCCCTTGACGAGTTCCGGGATCTTCTTGAGGTCATCCTCGTTGGCCGCTTCCAAGCCGATCTCCCCGGCAATGGGCAGGAATGACCCGATGTTGGCTTCGACGCGCTTGAGGTCCACCGCGCGGTCACCGGGCACGCCGATGACCACGATCTGGCGCTCGCCGGTGGGCAGCGTGACGGCGAGGACCACATTCTTGAGGGTGTCGGCGGCAGTCCAGGCGCCGCCGTCGGAATCGCTGCGGGGAGCGAGCTGGTTGGCAGCCGTCACGAGGGTTTCGATCGTGGGCGTGTCCGGGGTGTCCAGGACGCGTGCGGGAGGCGCGTTGCTGAAGTCGATCTCGGCCGGGGCCACGGTGGTCACGGCTTCGACGTTGGCCGCGTAGCCGCCTGCCGAGCGCACGAAGGTGTCCTCGCCGATCTCGGTGGGGTGCAGGAATTCCTCGCTCTTGGATCCGCCCATGGCGCCTGCCGTGGCGGCTACGGGGATGACCTCGAGGCCAAGGCGCTCGAAGATTTTCAGGTACGCGGCGCGGTGGGCCGCGTAGCTCGCGTCCAGGCCGGCGTCGTCGACGTCGAAGGAGTAGGAATCCTTCATGATGAATTCACGGCCGCGGAGGAGGCCTGCCCGGGGGCGTGCTTCGTCTCGGTACTTGTTCTGGATCTGGTACAGGCTCAGCGGCAGGTCCTTGTACGAGGAGTACAGGTCCTTGACCAGGAGGGTGAACATTTCCTCGTGCGTGGGGGCAAGAAGGTAATCGGCACCCTTGCGGTCCTGGAGGCGGAACAGCCCCTCGCCGTATTCGGTCCAGCGGTTGGTGGCCTCGTAGGGTTCCCGGGGCAGCAGTGCCGGGAAATGGACTTCCTGGGCGCCGATGGCGGCCATTTCCTCGCGGATGATCTGCTCGACCTTGCGCAGGACGCTCAATCCCAAGGGCAGCCACGTGTAGATGCCAGGTGCGGCACGGCGGATATAGCCCGCACGGACCAGGAGTCTGTGGCTTGCGACTTCGGCGTCGACGGGATCTTCACGCAAGGTGCGCAGGAACAGCTGGGAGAGGCGAAGGACCACGGGTCAGAATCCGTTTCTATGGCAAGAGCTGGCAAAAACTACTAGGTACCAATCTACCGGTTTGTGGCCGAGGAACCTGCCGGGGCCCGTCCCCCGGGGTTCCTCCTCTGGTTCCCCGGAAAGCAAAGCCTCCCCAAACGAAGATGAGCCACGCCATGGTGCGAGGAAGCCCCTGGCCGCTGGTCGGCTGGTCATCCTGCCATGGCGTGGCTCAGCGGCCGGTCGACCGCGGGCGTTGTCCTGGAGGTTTAATCAGACTTGTCGAATGCCTTCGAAAGATCAACGCTTACAGCCATTTGGTTTGTGTTTCCTCTCTGAAACCGCCCGCGCCCCAGCGACACGGCTGGTTCTGAATTTATGTGATGGTGGACACTTTTTTCAAGGGCTTGGACTTATCAATATTTGTTCGCCCTTGCCCTAGCCCTAGCAACGAACAACGCGGGGTCACTTAGCGCCCATCCGGAGGTCCGACATGGGCCGTAAGTGACCCCGCGTTGCAGAGCGAAGGGCCAGATCCGTCCCCGAGGCTCACAGTTGACGCGCCTGTGTATCGGACTTACCTTTTATTCATCACCTGATGAATAAAATCGGAGGCCGCGATGTCCCACAGCCCAGCGGAAAGTCCCGCACCAGGCATGTCCCCTGCGCCCCCGGCGGTCACAGCGGAGGGCCTGCATGTCACGCGCGGGCACAAGAAGATCCTGCGCGGCTTGGACTTCGCCATGGAGCCCGGGCGCATCACGGGCTTGCTTGGACCCTCCGGGAGCGGCAAGACAACCCTCACGCGCTGCATCGTAGGAGTCCAGCGACTTACAGCCGGCAGCGTGGAAGTATTGGACCGTCCTGCGGGTACGCCGTCATTGCGGCACGACGTCGGATACGTCACCCAGGCACCGAGCGTCTACACGGACCTCAGTGTCGAGGCGAACGTCAGGTATTTCGGAGCCATGCACGGCGTCTCGGCGGCCGACACCGCGGAGGCGATTGCCGCCGTCGGGCTCGAATCACTGGCGCGGCGGAAGACGGCAGACCTTTCCGGCGGTGAATTCAGCCGGGTCTCGCTGGCCTGCGCGCTCGTCTCGCATCCGAAGCTGCTGGTCCTCGACGAACCGACCGTTGGCTTGGATCCGGTACTGCGTGCCGAGCTGTGGGAACGGTTCGCCGCCATGGCCGAATCAGGCACCACCTTGCTGGTGTCCAGCCACGTCATGGAAGAGGCCTCGCATTGCTCCTCGTTGCTCCTGCTCCGCGACGGCCTGCTGCTGGCGCAGCTCAGTCCGGCGGAACTCGGCGAGCGGGGACACAGCAACGATCTGGAACAGGCCTTCCTGCACATCATCCAGGAAACGAGCGTTACTTCGAACCGCCGGGGTGCCAATGAAAGCCAGGTGGCGTCATGAATCCAAGGATGATGTTTGCCACCACCAGACGGGTTTTGGATCAACTGCGGCACGACCACCGCAGCGTCGCGCTCATCATGGTGGTTCCATCCCTGCTGCTCACGGGCGTCTACTATCTCTTCGAGAACGAAACTCTGCCTCCCGGATTCCCCCGGACCTTTGACCGGGTGGGACTCATGATGCTGGCCATTTTCCCGTTTGTGGTGATGTTCCTGGTCACGTCGATCACGATGTTGCGCGAAAGGACTTCGGGGACGTTGGAACGGCTCCTGACGACGCCCATCCACAAAGCGGATCTCCTGTTCGGCTACGCGTTGGCGTTCTCCCTCATGGCGGCCCTGCAATCGCTTGTAGCCACGGCCGTGGCCTACTGGATCTTCAATCTGGATATCAAGGGTGGCCCCGGTTTCGTCGTGATGATCGCCGTCATCAACGCAGTACTGGGTGTCGCCCTTGGCCTCTTGTGCTCAGCCTTTGCCCGGACCGAGTTCCAAGCGGTGCAGTTCATGCCGGTAGTGGTGATACCGCAGATCCTGTTGTGCGGACTCTTCGTGGCCCGGGACCACATGAACAGCCTCCTGGAGAGCATTTCCAATGTGCTGCCGCTGACGTTTTCGGTCGATGCGCTCCAACAGATCGCCGACAACACCGAGGCGACGCAGGCCATGTGGCAGGATGCCGGGGTCATGGCGGCGATCGTCGTGGGAGTTTTAGTCCTGGCCTCGTTCACCCTCCGACGGCGGACCTCATGAGCGGCGCCTTGCCTCCCCTGCGGCGGGGACGCCGCAGCGGCGGGAGCGACTCCCGAGAACTGATCTTGGCCACAGCGCGCCGGCTCTTCGCCGAGCACGGTTTCGACGGCACGAGCCTGCGGCAAGTTGCCCGCGAAGCCGAAGTGGACCCGGCCATGGTCCACCACTTCTTCAAGGGTAAGGACGAACTCTTCGCCCAGAGCATCGAACTCCCGGCGGATCCCGACGAGGTCCTTGCCGGCGTCGAATCGTTGGATCCGTCGCAACGCTCGGAAGCAATCGTCCGGGCCGTGTTGCGCTTGTGGGAAAGCCCGGCGCAACACGGGCTTGTCGCGTTCGTCAGGGGAACGATCGGTTCCAAGGCCAAGACTGCCTTGCTGCGCGAGATGGTGGCGAGGACCATCCTCTCCAGGGTCACGGCGGGTCTTCCAGGCTCCCCTGAGGAAGCGAAAATGCGCGGCAACCTGGTTGCCTCGCAAATGGTGGGGCTCATGCTGATGCGCTACGTGGTCCGGCTCGAACCCCTGGCTTCAGCCTCCCAGGACGAGGTAGTCCGGCTCGTGGCACCGAACGTCCAGCACTACCTCACGGGCGAGCTCACTCCTCCCAAATGACTCGCATTTGTTGTCGTTATCAGGCGTCAAAACGACAACTACTGCGAGTCAGTTGGGTCGGGCACTACAGAACCAGTCAGTACAGCACCGTGGCGAAGGTTCCGAGGCGTTGGAAACCGACCCGCTCGTAGGTGGCGCGTGCCCTGGTGTTGTATTCGTTGACGTAGAGGCTCGTGATCGGCGCGAATTGTTGGGCGAGGACAACCACTCCCGCCATGTACCCGGCGCTGAGTCCTTGGCCTCGGAACTCCGGGTTCATCCAGACGCCCTGAACCTGCGTGGCCTGCGCCGTGACCGCCCCGAGTTCGGCTTTGAACTTCACGGTCCCGCCGGCGTCGATGTGCACCAAGGAATGGCCTTGCCGGATCAGTCCGGCGACCCTGCGGCTGTAGAAGTCCTCGCTCCCGAGAAAGGGCGAATAACCCACTTCCTCTTCGAACATCGCTGCGCAGGCGGGCAGGATCCGATCGAAGTCCGCGATGTTTCCGAAGCCGAGCTGCGGATTGGCTTCGACGGCGGGTGGCCCCGATATGGCCAGAAGCGGCTGATCGGCACGTACCTCGTGGGCGAAATGCCCCAGTTGCTCCAAGCGGGAATGGAGCGCCAGCACGGTCTCCGCGGGCCCGAAGATCGATGCGTAGCGACGGCCCGCCCGGTGAGCAGCCGCAGCCACGCGGGAAGCCAGTTCGGGGTCCAGCCGCACCGGAACCAGGTTGGCACCGGCCCAGCAGGCACCTACCAGGGCGTCGCCGTCGAACACTCCAAAGACGCTCGCCCCACCGGAAGTAGGTGCGGCGCTCCCCGACGAATCGAGGTGCGCCAGAATAAAGACGTTCGCTACCGGATCTTCCATCGCGAGCACGCGAAGGGCCCGGGTGTCGGCAGCGCCGAGCACCCGGACGGAAATCCCATCGGCAGCTGTCTCGTTACGAGACGCTAACCACGGGGCTACCCTTGACAGCATCTTCGCCATCGGCCTCCCCCATCTCTTCAGCGATACGCATGGCCTCTTCGATCAGTGTCTCAACAATCTGGCTCTCGGGGACAGTCTTAATGACTTCGCCCTTCACGAAGATCTGGCCCTTGCCGTTTCCGGAGGCCACACCGAGATCGGCTTCACGTGCCTCACCCGGGCCGTTCACCACGCAACCCATGACGGCGACGCGCAGCGGAATCTCCATTCCTTCAAGCCCTGCCGTGACCTGCTCGGCGAGCGTGTAGACGTCCACCTGGGCGCGTCCGCATGAAGGGCAGGAGACGATTTCGAGCTTGCGGGGGCGCAGGTTGAGGGACTGCAGGATCTGGTTGCCGACCTTGATTTCCTCAACAGGCGGCGCGGAAAGGGACACGCGGATGGTGTCACCGATACCCCGGGACAGCAGCGCACCGAAGGCCGTAGCGGACTTGATGGTGCCCTGGAATGCGGGTCCGGCCTCGGTCACGCCAAGGTGCAGGGGCCAGTCGCCCTTTTCGGCAAGCATCTCGTAGGCCGCCACCATGATGACGGGGTCGTTGTGCTTGACGGAGATCTTGAAATCGTGGAAGCCGTGTTCCTCGAACAACGAAGCTTCCCACACGGCCGACTCGACGAGCGCTTCGGGGGTGGCCTTGCCGTACTTCTTCAGGATGCCGGGCTCCAGGGATCCAGCGTTGACGCCGATCCGGATGGAAGTGCCGTGGTCCTTGGCGGCCTTGGCGATTTCCTTCACCTGGTCGTCGAACTTGCGGATGTTGCCCGGATTGACGCGCACCGCAGCGCAACCGGCCTCGATCGCGGCGAAGACGTACTTCGGCTGGAAGTGGATGTCCGCGATCACGGGAATCTGGGACTTACGGGCGATGATCGGCAATGCCTCGGCGTCATCCGCGGAAGGGCAAGCGACACGCACGATGTCACAGCCGGATGCCGTCAGCTCCGCGATCTGCTGCAGCGTGGCGTTGATGTCCGTGGTGGGCGTGGTGGTCATCGATTGCACGCTGATGGGTGAATCGGAGCCGACGCCGACCGAACCCACCTTGATCTGGCGGGTCTTGCGGCGGGGCGCGAGAACGGGGGGCGGGGCTGACGGCATTCCCAGGCTGACCGAGGTCACGTGGACTCCTTGGGTTGAAATGGGTGGATCGTAGGGCCGGGGTCAGGACCCCGGCCGGTCATGCTGCTAGGAAGCGTGGGCGGAGAGCATTCCGATAATGGGGTTCCACTCCGACGTCCGGATGCCTGCAATCCCGCGGACGGCGGCGAACGGATCCTCCTTCAGCGTGGCGTTCAGCTCGGACTCGTCGGCGGCCTCGAGCAGCAGCAGCGCACCCGCGCCGTCGGTGTAAGGGCCGCTCGCCAGCAGGGTTCCCTGCTCGGCCAGGCTGGCGAGCCAGGCACGGTGGGCAGGGCGGTTCGCGTCGCGCACCTCGGCGGACTCGGCGTCGTACACGTACTCAACAGCGAAAACAGTCATATGGATAGCCTATCCCCCAAGCCCATTCCGGGGCGTCCACCGAGAGTTCAAGCCCATTCCGGATCAGCCGAAGAGGTTGACGGGCTTGACGATGTCGGCGTAGATCAGCAATGCGCTCATGGCCATGAGGACACTCGCCACGACGTAGGTGAGCGGCAGGAGCTTGGCGATGTCGAAGGCGCCTGGATCCGGTTTGCCGAACAGCTTGGCGATTCGACGCCTGGCTCCCTCGTAGAGCGCGCCCGCCACGTGTCCGCCGTCGAGCGGCAAGAGCGGAACCAGGTTGAAGACGGCGAGGGCGAAGTTCAATCCGGCGAGGAGCCCCACGAGGGCGCTGACGCGCGATTGCAGCGGAACCTGATCCATGGCAGCCACTTCACCGGCCACCCGGCCGACGCCCACCACGCTGATGGGGCCGTTGGGATCGCGCGGTTCGGAGCCGAAAGCCGCTTGCGCGACGCCGACCACCCTGGCGGGCAGGTTGAGGATGACTCCCGCGATTTGCTTGATGTTCTCGCCAGCCATCGGAAGAACGCTCGACGCCGGTTGGGGCACCATGGCGGTCTGCGCGCCGATGCCGAGGAACCCGACTTCCTCGTACAACGGCTTGCCGTCCGCGCCCTTGGCCTGCAGGCCGTTGCCTCCAATGACGGGGCGTGCAGACAGCACGGGGGTCACTTGCGTGGTGACGCTCTTGCCGCCGCGGTCCACGGTGATTTGGACGGCCTTGCCGGCGGACGCCCGGATCCAGCCGCTCATTTCGGCCCAGCTCGTCACCGGCTTGCCGTCAAAGCTGGTGACAACATCGTTGGGCTGGAGCTTAGCCACTGCGGCCGGGGTCAGCTGGCAGTTCGGCGAGTTCGGATCGACGGTCTCGCCGGCCTTGACCTGGCACTTGGACACCTCGGCAATCGTGGTGGTGGCCGTGGACACTCCGAAGCCCATGAGTAGAACCGCGGTCAGAACCAAGCCGATGAGCAGGTTCATGGCCGGTCCACCCAGCATGATGATGACCTTTTTCCAGACCGGGAGCCTGTAGAAGACCCTGTTCTCGTCGGCGGGGCCCACTTCCTCATGCGCAGCGGACCGGGCCTCGGTGGCGAGGGTCTGGAACATGCCGGTGCTGGACGGCCTGACGCTGCCATCTTCCTTGTTGGGCGGGTACATGCCGATCATCGCGACGTAGCCGCCCAGCGGGATAGCCTTGACGCCGTATTCGGTCTCGCCTTTCCGCGTGGACCAAAGAGTAGGGCCGAAACCGATCATGTATTTCGTGACGCGCACTTTGAACAGCTTGGCGGGAAGCAAGTGCCCCACCTCGTGCAGCGCAATGGAGACGGCCACGCCGATCGCCACGAAGACGACTCCGAGAATGAACAGAATGACGGGATTCATGCCTTAAGTACTGCTTCCTAAAGGGTGCTGTTGGCTAAACGATCGTGGGTGCGCGTGCGTGCCCACCTCTCAGCATCCAACACGGAGTCCACCGTCAGCTCCAAGGATCCTGAATGTTCGCTGAGGACGGACTCCACCGTGTCCACGATGTCGGTAAACCGGATCCTGCCGGCGTGGAAGGCTTCCACCGCTTCCTCGTTGGCCGCGTTGAAGACGGCCGGATAGGTGCTCCCCTGCTTCGCGGCGTCCTTGGCCAGCTCCACGGCCGGGAAGGCTACCGAGTCAAGGGGCTCGAACGTCCAACTGGTGGCCTGGCTCCAGTCGCAAGCCTTGGCGGCGCGGGGCACGCGGTCCGGCCACCCGAGTCCAAGCGCGATGGGGAGCCGCATGTCCGGTGGAGAGGCCTGGGCAATGATGGAGCCGTCCACGAACTCCACCATGGAGTGCACCACGGATTGCGGGTGCACCACGACGTCGATCCTGTCCAGGGGGACGTCGAACAGCAGATGCGCTTCGATGACCTCGAGGCCTTTGTTGACCAGGCTGGCCGAGTTGGTGGTGACCATGAGACCCATGTCCCACGTGGGGTGGGCAAGTGCCTCGGCCGGGGTGACGTCGCGAAGTTGCTCGCGGCTGCGGCCCCGGAAAGGTCCGCCGGACGCTGTCAGGATGAGTTTCTCGACCTCTTTGTCGGTCCCCGCGCGCAGGCATTGGGCGATGGCCGAGTGTTCGGAGTCCACGGGCACGATCTGGTCAACGGCTGCCGCGGCCTTCACCAGTGCACCGCCGACGATCAGGGATTCCTTGTTCGCCAAGGCCAGGATGGCGCCGGACTCGAGGGCTGCCAGCGTGGGGGCCAGACCGATCGACCCCGTGATGCCGTTGAGCACGACGTCCGCTTCGATCGCGGCAATTTTGGCGGACGCATCCGGCCCTGTGATGATCGCCGGATCGTAGTTCCGGAGTCCGGCGGCAGAGGCGGCCGCGCTGATGAGTTTCTGGAGTTCGTGGGCGTCGCCGTAGGCGATGCCGACTGCCTGGGCCTTGGTGTGGACGGCCTGCTGCGCGATGAGTTCCAGATTCCCGCCGCCCGCGCTCAGCGCCACGACTTCGAAGAGATGGGGAGCGGCGTCGACGACCTCAATCGCTTGTGTGCCGATGGAACCAGTGGACCCGAGGAGGATGATTTTGCGCGGCTGCATTGCTTAAGTATCCCGCACCCCAGGCGTAGCGTTGGTTTGTGGACTGGGTCTCGTGGTTCGAGGCGCCGGACTATGAATTCGCCCGGCAGGTGCTCCAGCGCGGCACGGCCGCGCTCTATTTCATCGCGTTCCTGTCCAGCCTCAACCAGTTCCCCGCACTCCTTGGTGAACACGGGCTCCTGCCTGTCCCGAGGTATGTGGACGGCCACAGGATCCTGCGCAGGCCCAGCCTGTTCCGCTGGAAGTATTCTGACACCTTGCTCCGGGCCGTGTGCGCCGCCGGACTTGCCGTTTCCTTGTCGCTCGTAGGCGGGTTGCCGCAACTGGGCCCGCCGTGGCTTCCCCTGGCCGCGTTCCTGGCTTTGTGGTTGCTCTACATGTCGATCGTCAACGTCGGCCAGACCTTCTACGGCTTTGGCTGGGAGATGCTGCTGCTGGAAATGGGCTTCACTGTCGGCTTCCTTGGTTCGGAACAGGTTCCCTCGCCAAGGACCATCCTCGTCCTGCTCGTGTGGCTGCTGTTCAGGCTGGAATTCGGCGCGGGCATGATCAAGATCCATGGCGGAAGCGAGTGGCGTGATTTAACCGCCCTGTACTACCACCATGAGACGCAGCCTATGCCTGGACCGTTGAGCCGCCAGGCGCATCTCCTTCCCAAACCGATGCACCGCATGGAGGTGCTCGGAAACCACTTCGCCCAGTTGGTGGTGCCCTTCTTCCTGTTCGCCCCGCAGCCGCTGGCCACCATTGCCGCCGGATTTGTCGTCTTCACGCAGCTTTGGCTTGTGGGGAGCGGAAACTTCGCGTGGCTCAATTGGTCCGCGATCGTGCTTGCCTTCGCTGCGGTGAGTGACCCCGTCGCCCACGCTGTGCTGCCTTTCATACCGCAACGGACCAACACGGCCCCGGCAGTTCCGCAGACCCCGGTGTGGTGGCTCGCCGTCGTACTCGCAGTGACGGTGCTCCTCTTGGTGCTCAGCTATTGGCCCGTCCGCAACCTGCTTTCGCGGGAGCAGCTCATGAACGCCAGCTTCAACCGATGGCAGTTGGTCAACACCTATGGTGCGTTCGGCACGGTGACTCGGCACCGGGTGGAAATCGTGGTGGAAGGCACCCAGGCCGACGTTCCCGTCGATGAGGCCGATTGGCGCGAATACGGCTTCAAGGGCAAGCCCGGCGACGTCCGTAGGCTACCCCGGCAGTGGGCTCCGTACCACCTGCGCCTCGACTGGCTGATGTGGTTCCTGCCCTTGCGCACAGTGCATGAGGAATGGTTCTACGCGTTCTTGGGCAAACTGCTCGACGCCGACCAGCCCACCTTGCGCTTGTTGCGCCAGGACCCATTCGACGGCGCACCGCCGCGTTGGGTGCGCGCGCGCAGCTTCCTTTACCGCTTCGCCACGAGGGCCGAGTTCCGCGAATCTGGTCAGCGCTGGATCCGGATGGAGCTCTACGAGGTCATCGCCCCGTTGTCGCTGCCGAAGTCGCGACGGAGCAGCCAATAGGCCCGGCCTGGTCAGTAGGCCCGGCCTGAGCAACCCTTCAGGAAAGCCGGGCCCTGCGCAGCATGGATTCCGCGTGTTTCAGGATGGGCCCGTCCACCATTTTGCCCTTGTACTGGAACACTCCGGTTCCGGCCGCGGCCGCAGCGTCAAGCAGTTCCCGGGCCCCGGCGACTGCCGCGGGCGACGGTGCGTAGGCTTCGCGGACAACGGCAACCTGGTTCGGGTGGATGCAGGCCTTGGCACCGAATCCGCTGGCCACTGCGTCGGCGGATTCCACGGCCAGCCCGGCAAGGTCGGGAATGTCGACGTAGACCGAGTCGATGGCTTCCTTGCCTACGGCTTTCGCGGCCAGCAGCACCGTAGACCGGGAGTGCGTTGCGACGGCCCGGTAGCCGCCGTCGTCCTTGCGGCTGGAGGTACCGCCCATGGAGGCGATCAGATCCTCGGCGCCCCACATGAGCCCGACGACGTTGGGAGCCTGGGCGATCTCAGCCGCGTTAATGATCCCTTGGGCCGTCTCGCACAGGGCGATGACGTGGTAACCCTCGAGTGCTTTCAACTGTTCGGCGGTCTCGGCCTTGGCCAGCATGACGGTGCGGTAAGGGGTGTGCGCGAGGCAGTGCAGGTCCTTCTCGAAGTCCGGGGTGCCCACTGGATTGACGCGCACAATCGTGCGGCTGGGGTCGAGTTCGGCGGTCTCCCCGCCGGAGCCGAGCTGGGCGAGGATGGCGCCCCGGGCCCGCTTCTTGTCCGCGGGCGCGACGGCGTCCTCGAGGTCTACGATGACGGCGTCGGAACGCTCGGCGGCCTTTTGGAACCGTTCCGGGCGGTCGGCGGGGCAGAAAAGCAAAGCGGGGCCCATGGTGAAGGTCATGTATTGATTGTCCCCTGTTGCGCCTCCAGATGCGCGGTCCGGATCCACATGAGGCAGGCCCGCGTGGCGAGCGCCACAACCGTGCCGTCCTGGTTGCGGCCGGTGTGCTGCATGGTCACCACACCCTGCCCGGGACGCGACGACGACTCCCGTTTCCCGGTGATGACAGTCTCCGTGTAGAGGGTGTCGCCGTGGTAGAGCGGGTGCGGGAAAGAGACGTCCGTGAGGCCCAGCTGGGCGATGATGGTGCCCTGGGTCAGTTGCGTGACGGACTGTCCCACCATGGTGGACAAGGTGAACATCGAATTCATGAGCCTCTGCCCGAAGGGCTGCTTGGCGCTCCAGGCAGCATCCAGGTGCAGGGCTTGGGTGTTCATGGTCAGCGTCGTGAACAGCACGTTGTCCGTTTCGGTGACGGTCCGCCCGGGCCGGTGGGCGTAGACAACGTTTTCCTCGAGTTCCTCGAAGTACAGCCCCCGCTGCTCGACAATACGGGGTTCAGCGTCCGCAGTCATACAGTCAGCTCCTGGTCTTCTTCGAAAAGCTCGACGCCGGTCGCGGCCGCCACGTCCTCGGCGGAGACGTTCGGTGCCAACTCGCGCAGGACGAGCCTCGACACTCCGCCTTCGGAGACGACGTCGATCACGGCGAGGTCGGTGATGATCCGGTCCACGCAGCCTTTCCCCGTGACGGGCAACGAGCATTCCTTGACGATCTTGGGCTTGCCGTTGCGGTCCACGTGCTCCATCATCACGATCACCCGCTTGGCGCCGAAGACCAGGTCCATGGCGCCGCCCATGCCCTTGACCATCTTGCCCGGAATCATCCAATTGGCCAGGTCGCCATTGGCTGCGACTTCCATCGCACCAAGCACGGCGACGTCCACATGTCCGCCGCGGATCATGCCGAACGACGTGGCTGAGTCAAAGAACGCGGCGCCCGCGTTGACGGTGACCGTTTCTTTGCCGGCGTTGATCAGATCGGGGTCCACGGCGTCCTCGGCCGGGTAGGGGCCGACGCCCAGGATCCCGTTCTCGGAATGCAGGATCACCTCGACCCCCTCGGGGATGTAGTTGGGAATGAGGGTGGGCATGCCGATCCCGAGGTTGACGTATTGCCCGTTGGTGAGTTCGCGGGCTACGCGGGCGGCGAGTTCGTTCCGCGTCCAGCCTTTTCCCTCGTGCTGTTCCGCGCCGGCGCGGCGGTACTCGTGCCTGACGGCCTCGGGACGCGGCGGCACATCCTGGGTGATGTTCGATTCCATGGCTACGCTCCTGTCCGCTGGGTCAACGCGACGCCGGGGTCAACGCGACGGTCCGCTTTTCGATGCGCTTCTCGGTGTCCGGTGCAAGTACGACCCGCTGGACGAAGATGCCCGGAGTGTGGATATGTTGCGGATCGAGTTCGCCGGGTTCCACAAGCTCTTCGACCTCGGCGATGGTGATCCGGGCCGCCATGGCACACAACGGGTTGAAGTTCATGGCCGTCGCATGGAAGACGAGGTTCCCGTGACGGTCCCCTTTCCACGCGTGGACCAGTCCGAAATCGGGTGTCAGGGATTCCTCCAGGACATAGTCCGCCCCGTTGAAGGTGCGCACTTCCTTGGGTGAGGACGCGATCGCAACGGTGCCGTCGCCGTCGTACTTTTGCGGAAGCCCGCCTTCCGAGACCTGCGTCCCGACGCCGGCCGCCGTGAAGAACGCCGGGATGCCGGCGCCCCCGGCGCGCAGTTTCTCGGCCAGGGTGCCTTGCGGGGTGAGGACCACCTCGAGCTCGCCGGCAAGGTACTGCCGCGCGAACTCCTTGTTCTCACCGACATAGGAACTGATCGTCCGGCGGATACGCCCGTCCCTCAGCAGGATGCCCAGGCCCCAGTCGTCCACGCCGCAGTTGTTGCTGACTGTTTCAAGGTCCTTGGTGCCTTGATCGTGGAGCGCATCGATCAGCGCCACCGGGATACCGCACAAGCCGAACCCGCCGACGGCGAGAGAGGCGCCGTCGTGGATGTCCTCCACCGCTTCCGCGGCGCTGGCAACAACTTTGTCGATCATCGTTTACCTTCCCTGGCGGTTAAAGGCCCAGCTCGCGGGCGATGAGCATCAACTGGACCTCGGTGGTGCCTTCCCCGACTTCCAGGATCTTGGAGTCGCGGTAGTGGCGCGCCACCGTGAATTCGTTGATGAAGCCATAGCCACCGAACACCTGGGTGGCGTCCCGTGCGTTGTCCATGGCTGCCTCGCCTGCGACCATCTTAGCGATGGCCGCTTCGGTCTTGAACGGCTTGCCGGCCAGCATCCTCGCCGCAGCATCGTAGTAGGCCAGGCGCGCAGTGTGGGCCCGTGCCTGCATGCGGGCGATCTTGAACTGGATGGCCTGGTACTTGCCGATGTTCTGCCCGAAGGCCACGCGTTCCTTGGCGTATTTCACGGACAAATCGACGCAGCCCTGGGCTGCACCGGTGGCGAGCGCGGCGATGGCGATGCGGCCTTCGTCCAGGATCGACAGGAAGTTGGCGTAACCCCGTCCCCGGACGCCGAGCAGGTTCTCTTCCGGCACCCGGACGTTGTTCAGTGTCAGCGGGTGGGTGTCGGAAGCGTTCCAGCCCACCTTGTTGTAGGCCTTTTCCGCGGTGAAACCGGGCGTGTCGGTGGGAACCAGGATGGTGGAGATTTCCTTCTTGATGCTCCCGTCCTTGCGTTCGTGCTGCCCGGTGACGGCGGTGACGGTGACGAGCCGGGTGATGTCGGTCCCGGAGTTGGTGATGAATTCCTTGTTGCCGTTGATGACCCAGCGGCCGTCCTCGAGGTGCGCGTTCGTTTTGGTGCCTCCGGCGTCCGAGCCGGCTTCCGGCTCGGTCAGGCCGAAGCCTGCGAGCGCTTCGGCCGAGGTCAGCTGGGGCAGCCAGTGTTCCTTTTGCTCCTGGGTGCCGAAGCGGTACACCGGCATGGCGCCGAGCGAGACGCCTGCTTCGAGGGTGATGGCCACCGACTGGTCAACCCTGCCCAGCTGTTCCAGCGCGAGGGCGAGGGCGAAGTAGTCGCCGCCCATGCCGCCGAACTCTTCAGGGAATGGCAGGCCAAAAAGGCCCATCTCACCCATCTGCTTGACCACCTCGTACGGGAAGCTGTGCTCCTCGTCGTGCTTGGTGGACACCGGGGCCACTACCTCGTCGGCGAATTCCCGGACGGAGTCGCTCAGGTCCTGGTATTCCTCAGTGAGTTCAAAACTTGCCATGGCTAGAGTTCCTCGTCTTTCTGGTTTTCAGTCGGTTGCGCTGTGACTTCAGGGTTGGGTTCGGCCGCCACGTGGATGGTGGCGAGGACTTGGTCAGCCTTGACGAGGTCCCCGGTCTTGCTGCTGAGGTGTACGGTGCCGGACACGGAGGCCAGCAATTGGTGCTCCATCTTCATTGCCTCCACGGCGAGGAGGACCTGGCCTGCTTCCACGTGATCGCCGTTGTGCACCGAAACGGACACGACGGTTCCCGGCATGGGAGACCGGACTTCGGGGTCCGCGGCGCCTTCTTCGCGCTGGATGCCCGCGAGGATGCGTTGGAGCCGGGCCTCGCGGTCCAGGATCTCCAGCCGGCACGACCAGCCGTCGCTGCCCAGCCAAAGTTCCCGCGCCTCACGCCCCGGAGATGGTGAGCCGTGCGCGAAATGGTGCTCGACGCCGTCGAGCACCAGCACGGCATGTCCGGCGGATCCCGGCCGCATGGCGGCAGAGTGCTCGACGCCGTTATCCGCGCGAGCCGCAAAGCTCGACCCGTTCACCGTCAGCCCCACTGTGGCCAGGCCGGCGTCGGGACGTCCGACGGTGGTCTTCCAGGGCGCGGCGGCGCCGACGCGCCAGCCATCAGCGGTGTTCCAGGGTGCTGCCGTCCCGGCCGGAGCCGGTTCTGAGCGGTTGAGCAGTTCCGAGCGGTTAAGCAGGGCTGCGGCGATCAGCTCGACGTCGGTCACTTGGCGGAATTCCATCCCCTCAAGCTTGCGCTCGATCAGGCCGGTGTCGAGGCGGCCGGCGCGGACGTCGTCGTCGTTGATCAGGAGCCGCAGGTACTCAACGTTGGTGTGCACTCCCAGCAGCGTGTAGTCCCCCAGTGCGTGGTCAAGGGTGTCCAGCGCCGCTTTGCGGTCCGGGCCCCAAGCAATGACCTTTGCGAGCATGGGATCGTAGTCGCCGGTGACGGACAGTCCCGGCAGCATGGCGGAGTCAACGCGGACGTGCGGATCGTTGCTGGCCCGTTCCCGGAGCGTCACGATCTCGCCGATGGAGGGCATGAAACCGCGTTCGGGCACCTCCGCATAGACGCGCGCCTCCACCGCGTGGCCGTCAAGCACGACGTCGGACTGCGCCACCATGAGGACTTCACCCGCGGCGATGCGCACTTGCCATTCGACAAGATCGACGCCAGTCACCATTTCCGTGACAGGGTGCTCCACCTGGAGGCGGGTGTTCATCTCCATGAAGAAGAAGTGCTCCGGGTCCTGGTCCGAGACGAGGAACTCGACCGTGCCCGCACCGCTGTACTTGACGCTTCGGGCAGCCTGGCAGGCGGCCTCACCGATCCGTGCCCGGACCTCGGCGCCGTTATCGAGCGACTCGAGCAAGGGGGATGGTGCTTCCTCAATGACTTTCTGGTGGCGGCGCTGGAGCGAGCATTCGCGCTCGCCGAGGTGGATGACGTTGCCGTGGTTGTCGGCGAGGACCTGGACTTCGATGTGCCTGGGCGCCTGGATGAGCCGCTCGAGGAACAGGGTGTCGTCACCAAAAGCGCTCGCCGCCACGCGCCGGGCCGTCATCAGCGTGGCTGCCATATCCTCCAGCCGCTCCACGATGTGCATGCCTTTGCCGCCGCCCCCGGCCGAGGGCTTGATAAGCAATGGGAAGCCGACGCCGGGCGCCGCCTCGATCAGGGCCTCGTCGCTCAAGCCTGGTTCGGCGATCCCCGGAACGCACGGGACTCCGTAGGACATGACGTGGTTCTTGGAACGGATCTTGTCGCCCATGATCTCGATGGCGTCAATGCCGGGGCCGATGAACGCGATACCGGCCGCGTCCAGGGCCTTGGCGAACTCCACGTTTTCGGCGAGGAATCCGTAACCCGGGTGGACGGCCTGGGCGCCGCTTTGCAGGCAAGCCTCGATGATGGCGTCTATCCGCAGGTAGCTGTCCGCCGCCGCGGCGGTACCGATGCGGACGGCAGCGTCTGCTTCGCGCACGTGGCGGGCCCCGGCGTCGGCGTCTGAGTAGACCGCCACCGAACGGATGCCCATGGCCTTGAGGGTGCGGATGACGCGGCAGGCGATCTCGCCGCGGTTGGCGACGAGGACGGTGTCGAAGGAGTTGATTGTCATGGGGTCACATCCGGAAGAGGCCGAAGGAGGTTTCCGGCAGGGGTTGGCGGGAGACGGTGTCCAGGGCCATGCCCAGGACACGCCGGGTGTCTGCGGGGTCGATGATGCCGTCGTCCCAGAGCCGTGCGGTGGAGTAGTAGGGGCTGCCCTGGTCCTCGTACTGCTGCTTGATGGGGGCCTTGAAGGCTTCCTCGTCCTCGGCGGGCCATTCCTCGCCGCGGGCCTCGTATTGTTCCCGTTTGACGGTGGCCAGCACGCTGGAGGCCTGGTTCCCGCCCATCACCGAAATCCTGCTGGCCGGCCACATCCACAGGAACCGCGGGGAGTAGGCCCGGCCGCACATGGAGTAGTTTCCGGCACCGAAGGATCCGCCGATCACCACGGTCAGCTTGGGCACGCGGGCGGTGGCAACGGCGGTGACCATTTTGGCGCCGTTCTTGGCGATGCCGCCGTGTTCGTAGTCCTTGCCCACCATGAAGCCGGAGAGGTTCTGCAGGAAGACCAGCGGGATGCCGCGCTGGTCGCACAACTCGATGAAGTGCGCGCCCTTGAGGGCGGATTCGCTGAACAGCACCCCGTTGTTGGCGACGATGCCCACGGGGTGGCCGTGCAGCTTCGCGAATCCCGTCACCAAGGTGGTGCCGTAATTCTTCTTGAATTCGTGGAACCTCGAGCCGTCCACGAGCCGGGCGATGACTTCATGAACGTCGTATTGCGCGTTGACGTCCGTGGGAACGGCACCATAGATTTCGCCCGGGTCCACCACGGGCTCGACGGCGGTGTCCACTTCCCACGCGGGGGCTGCGGGCTTGGGCAGGGTGGCGACGATGTCGCGGACGATCTGCAGGGCGTGCTCGTCGTTTTCGGCGAGGTGGTCCGTCACACCGGAAATCCGGGAGTGGACGTCTCCGCCGCCGAGTTCCTCGGCCGTGACGATTTCACCGATGGCGGCCTTCACGAGGGGCGGGCCGCCGAGGAAAATGGTGCCCTGGTTGCGGACAATGACGGTTTCGTCGCTCATGGCGGGAACGTAGGCGCCACCGGCCGTGCAGGATCCCATGACCGAGGCGATCTGCGGGATCTTCGCCGCGGACATCTTCGCCTGGTTGAAGAAGATCCTCCCAAAGTGTTCCTTGTCCGGGAACACCTCGTCCTGCTTGGGCAGGAACGCTCCCCCGGAATCCACCAGGTAGACACAGGGCAGCCTGTTCTCCAAGGCGATTTCCTGGGCCCGGAGGTGCTTCTTCACCGTCATCGGGTAATACGTCCCGCCCTTGACCGTCGCGTCGTTGGAAACCACCATCACCTGGCGGCCATGGACCAAGCCGATCCCCGCAATCACGCCGGCGCCCGGCGAGTCATCGTTGTACATCCCGTTGGCCGCCAGCGGGGCGATCTCCAGGAACGGGCTTCCCTCGTCCAGCAAATAGTTGATGCGCTCGCGCGGCAATAACTTTCCCCGGGAGATATGCCGCTCACGTGACTTCTCGGGGCCACCGAGGGCGGCCACGGCAAGGCGCTTCTTCAGCTCGTGCACCAGTGACAGCTGCGCTTCCTCGTTGGCCGCGAACTGATCGCTGCTGGTGTCCAGCTGGCTGGCGAGTGTCTCCATCGACTGTGTCCCATCCCGGCCAATGGCCATCTCAGTTAGTACCGCATAACTGGAATTTAGGTTAGTCTCTATTAACTGTGTTGTCCATCACCTCGGCACTGGGCCCGCCCAGTATCGGCGCTGAATTGGACGCGTGCAAAAGGAGGAATTGTGGTCACCTTCCAGCGGAGCTCCCAGCAGGACGGCCCAACGCCGCGGAGCCCCAAGCAAGACAGCCCGACCCAAAGAAGCCAAGCCAAGGAAACACGGCGCAAGGCCCTCCTGACCGCCGCAGCCGGGTTATTCGCCGCGGACGGTTTCAACCGCGTTTCCCTTGAGGACCTGGGGGCCGCGGCAGGAGTCAGCGGCCCCGCGGTGTACCGGCATTTCCCGGGAAAACAAGCCGTGCTGGCCGAGCTGCTGTTGAGTGTGAGCCGGAATCTGCTCGACGGCGGCCGCACCGTGGCGTCCGAGGCGCCCGACGCCGAAGCTGCATTGCGCGGACTGGTGGAGTTCCACGTGGACTTCGCCCTCAGCAATCCCGATGTCATCCGGGTCCAGGACCGCGACTTCAGCAACCTCAGCGACTCCGACCAGGCCGAAGTCCGCACCCTGCAGCGCAACTACGTGGAACTGTGGGTGGGAGTGCTCGGCGAATTGCATCCCGACACGGATCCTGCCGAGCTCCGGGTCCGCGCCCACGCAGCCTTCGGCCTCATCAACTCGACTCCCCACTCGGTCCGGCACCACGGGCGGCGCATGGCGGTCAAAAGTGCCCGACCGATCCTCGAGCGCATGGCCCTCGCAGCCTTGACGGTGCGCTAGGTTCCTGCCGCCGAGAACCCAACTCACTCGCAGTTGTTGTCGTTATGAGCCTTCAAAACGACAACAACTGCGGGGGCCCACGCCGCCAGGGCTCCCTGGCCGAGCTTGCGAGGCGAGGGTGGCGGTGGGGACAGTCGGGCCTGCTAGATCATCGTCATGACGGTTGCAGGGTCGGACAGGATCGCGCCCAAATCGGCCAGGAATTTCGAGCCTTGTTCGCCGTCCACCAGCCGGTGGTCGAAGGACAGGCTCAGTGACATCACCTGGCGCACCGCGAGTTCGTCGTTGTGCACCCACGGAGCTTTGCGCACTGATCCCAGCGCCACGATGGCAGCCTCGCCCGGATTCAAGATGGGGGTTCCGGCGTCGATCCCGAACACGCCGATGTTCGTGATGGAAATGGTTCCGCCCGTCAGATCTGCCGGGGAGGTCTTGCCTGAACGTGCCGTGTCCGTGAGTGCGGACAAAGCCGTGGACAGTTCCAGCAGCGTCATCTTGTCCGCGTCTTTGATGTTGGGAACAGTCAGTCCCCGCGGCGTGGCGGCGGCGATACCCAGGTTTACGTAGTTGAACTGCACGATCTCCTGTGCGCCTTCATCCCAGCGGGAGTTCAGGGTCGGGTTCCTGCGCAAGGCAATCAACACTGCCTTCGCCGCGATGGTCAACGGCGTGAGCTTGTACCCGGCAAACTCGCGACTGGCCTTGAGCCGCGCCAGCAGTTCCATGGTGTGCGTGACGTCAACGGTCAGGAACTCCGTCACATGGGGCGCCGTGAAGGCACTTTGCACCATGGCAGCGGCGGTGAACTTGCGGACTCCCTTAATAGGGGTGCGCGTCTCGCGTTCGGCGGAAACCCCGACGGCGGACGCGGCGGCCGGGGTGACCTCGGGAACGGCGAGCTGCGGCTGGGACCCCGCCGCGAAGTCCTGGACATCCGCACGGGTGATCAAGCCTGCCGGCCCGGTTCCCTTGACCAGCTCAAGGTCAATTCCGAGATCCCTCGCAAACTTGCGGACCGGAGGCGTGGACCGCGGACGCTCCTGTTCCGCCGCGGGCTCGTTTGGAACCGCGGGCGGTGCGGGCTGTTCAACGACGGGAACGGGTTCGACGGCAGGGATGGGCTCCCGGACGCGCTCGCGTTCGGCGGCGCCCCCGTCAAACATCCGCTGGCGTCGGGCCGGGCGTCCGGATTGTTCGACGACAGCGCCATAGCCTACGAGGTTCGGCTCACGCCTCGCCGCGGTCTCCGCCGGGCTTTCCGTGGAGGCGGCCTCACCGGAACCGGCAACAGCGGAAGGTGAGGCTCCGGCGTCGTCGACTTCAAAGGAAACGATCGGCTTGCCGACCTCGACAACGGAACCGGCCTGTTCGTGCAAGGCGGCGACGGTTCCCGCAAAGGGCGAAGGCAACTCAACCACGGCCTTGGCCGTCTCGACCTCGGCAATGACCTGGTTCAAGGTCACGGTGTCCCCCACCGCGACCTTCCAACTGAGAATTTCCGACTCAGTGAGTCCTTCTCCGAGGTCGGGCAGCCTGAATTCCTTGATCATGGTGGCGCTCATCCTTCCAGCCCGCTCAGGGAGTTGCCGCGGCCGAGTGCCCGGTCCACGCCGTCAAGAATCCTGTCCAGATCCGGCAGGTGGTGCATCTCGAGCTTTGAGTACGGGTACGGGATGTCGAATCCCGTGATCCGGACCGGCGCCGATTCAAGGTAGTTGAAGCAGCGCTCTGTGATGCTGGCGGCGATTTCGGCGCCGAGCCCGCCGGACTGCGCAGCCTCGTGGGTGATGACGAGCCTGCCGGTCTTGCGGACGGACGCCTCCACTGCCTGGAAGTCGATCGGAGCCAGCGAGCGCAGGTCGATAACCTCTACGGAGACTCCTTCGTCGGCGGCGGCCATGGCCGCGTCGTTCGCGGTTTTCACGAGCGGGCCGTATGTCACCAAGGTGACGTCGCTGCCTGGTGTGACCACCCTGGCCTTCTCCATGGACAGCGCCGTGGAAAGATCCGCGGTCTCATCCACTTCACCCTTGTCGTGGTAGCGGCGCTTGGGTTCGAAGTACAGCACCGGATCGTCCGAGGCGATGGCCTGCTGGATCATGGTGTACGCATCCTGCGGGTTGGAGACACTGATGACGCGGAGGCCCGAGGTGTGGGTGAAGTAGGCTTCCGGGGACTCGGAGTGGTGCTCGGGTGAACCGATTCCGCCGCCGAAGGGAACCCGGATGGTGATGGGCATCTTGACGCGGCCCTGTGTCCGGTAGTGCATCTTGGCTACCTGGCTGACGATCTGGTCGAAGGCCGGGTAGATGAAGCCATCGAATTGGATTTCGCAGACCGGCCGGTAGCCGCGGTAGGCCAATCCGACGGCGGTGCCGATAATCGCGGATTCGGCCAAAGGGGTGTCAACCACGCGGTGTTTGCCGAAGTCTTTCTGGAGACCGTCGGTGACCCGGAAAACGCCACCGAGCGCCCCGATGTCCTCACCCATGAGGATAACTTTGGGATCGTTTTCGAGGGACTTGCGCAGGCCGGCGTTGATGGCGCGGGCGAAGGTCAGCTTGCTCATCAGAGTGCCCCTTCCTGGGTTGATCCGCTGAAGCTTTCCAGATAGCGGGAGTAGTGGTCCTTCTGGCGTTCGATCCAGGAGTTGGGCGTGCTGTAAACGTGCTTGAAGAGGTCGAGCGGCGCGGGATCGGGCATATTGATGACGCCTGCCCGCAGGTTTCGTGCCACCTCGTCCGCTTTGGCCTGGGTCTTGGCTTCGAGCTCTTCCGTCAGGAGGCCCTTGGTGCGAAGCAGCGCCTTGAGCCGGGTAATCGGGTCCTTGGCCGCCCAGTCCTCAAGCTCGTTGGCGTCGCGGTAACGGGTGGGATCATCCGCCGTCGTGTGCGGGCCCATGCGATAGGTCACCGCTTCGATGAACGTAGGTCCGCCGCCCTTGCGGGCCCGGTCCAGTGCAATCCGGGTGACCGCTAGGACAGCCAGGACGTCGTTCCCGTCGACCCGCATGCTGGGGATTCCGAAGCCTGAAGCACGGTCGGCGATCTGGATATGGGACTGAATCCGGACGGGTTCGGAGATGGCCCAGTGGTTGTTCTGGCAGATGAAGACCACGGGCACTTGGAAGCTCGCCGCGAAAACCATTGCCTCGTTGACATCGCCTTCGCTCGTGGCGCCATCGCCGAAGTAGGCGACCGCGACGGAGTCTGCTCCGTCGTGCTGGATGCCCATCGCGTAGCCGGTTGCGTGCAGCGATTGCGAACCGATGATGATCTGCTGGGTGGCAATGTTGTGGCGGTACGGGTCCCATCCGGCGGAAGCGTTACCGCGCCAGGCACGGACCAAGTCTGTTGGCTCCACACCGCGACAGTAGGCGACGCCGTTGTCACGGTAGCTGGGGAAAACAAAGTCGTCATCCCGGAGGGCCCGGCCCGAACCGATCTGCGATGCTTCCTGGCCTAGCAGCGGCGGCCACAAGGCCAGCTCGCCCTGACGCTGCAAGGCGGTTGCCTCGGCGTCGATGCGGCGGATGACCATCATGTCCTCGTACAGCGAGCACAGCTGCTCGTCCGTGACATCGCTGACCCAGAGATCGAACTCCGGGTGGCTGATGCGTTCCCCTTCCGGGGAAATCAGTTGGACCAGATCCCCGCCGGTCCGACGCGGGCTTGTTGCACTGATTCCGGGATTCGAAGCCTTGTAGGCGTCCTGGCCGGGTTCGTCCGTCAACACAGTTGATCGCACCTTTCAGCTTGTGCTCGCAGGCCTTTGGAGGGACTTGTGATCCAGCCGCTGGCCAGCATCCGGGCGTCGTCGCCTGGATTAATTGTGACCCTACTCACAATGCTCATTGGGTACAACCACCGTTGAAAATTCTGCGCATTCTGCCCTATCTGGACGGTGGTCACCGTGCTAACGTTGCGCATTATGCAAGCTTTAGATGGCACCGACACACGCCTGCTTTCGGCCATGGCGAAGGACCCCCGCGGCACGGTTGTGGCCCTGGCGCAGAAGCTGGGACTATCGCGGAATACGGTTCAGGCGCGGATGGCCCAACTGGAAAAGAAACATGCGTTTCTCTCCTTCGAACGGCGCATCAACCCTGCCGCCCTCGGCTACCCCCTCATGGCGTTCATCTCGGTGCATGTGCAGCAGCAAAAGCTTGGACAGCTTGCCTTGGACCTCGCCGAAATCCCGGAAATCCTGGAGGGGTACGGCCTGACCGGTTCGGCTGACCTGCTGCTGCGCGTAGTGGCGCTCGACGCCGAGGATTTGTTCCGGATCAACGGCAAGATCCTTGCGTGTGACGGAGTGGAACGAACGGACACTGCCATGTCGATGGGCGAATTGATTCCCTTCCGCGTGCAGCCGTTGTTGAACCGCAATACCAAGACGGCGCTCCGAACCGGCTGAGCCCGCTCCGGCGGATGCCCTTGCTCCTCACTGGAATGTGCGATTTGATGCAGGTGGACGCCTTGGGGGCCGGCTGGCGGCTCCCGTCCGGTGTTGGCGACGCAGGACTGGCCGCCGGGAAGGGGAACCACCGTGAGCACCCCGCAAGTACCGCCACAGCCGGACCAGGACCCCCAAGCCGTCCCGCCGGCGTCGGGAGTCGGAGCATCGCAATACGGCAGCACGCCGCCTTACGGTCCACCGGGCCAGTATCCCGCCCCCTACGCCCCGCCAGGCCAATACGCCCCGCCGGGTCAATATCCGGCTCCGGCCCCCGGGCAGTACCCCGGCCCCTACGGAATGCCTGTCCCGCCGCCCGCGAAGAACCGAAAGCTCCTCTGGATCATTCTTGGAGCGGTGGGCGCGGCCCTCGTGCTGATCATCGTGGGGGTCGTCGTGCTGGTCAACGTACTGGGAAGTGCGACGAACAGGGCCCGGACCATCTCCGACGATTTCACCCGCCTGATCGTGAATGGCCAAAGCTCGCAAGCCTACGACCAGTACATGCACCCTTCCCTCACCCAAAACCTGTCGAAAGATGAGTTCGTTGCCGGCGTCGAGGGACTCGGACTGGACAACACTTGCAAGCCCCACTACGACTCCGTGAACGTCAGTTCAGTCAACGGCACCAACACGGCCGACGTTGTCGGAACCTTGCAGTGCCAAGGCAAAATCCTTGATCTCGCGTACAGCTTCGAAGGCAATGATTTGAAGATGGACGCCATCCGTCTCCGGCCGCAGGGCTAGCGTCGAAAAAATTCGTCCCATCCACCCATCCATAGCCCCGGGTGGTCCGAATATCTGGTTGAGAGCCCCGTCCGGGGTTTCGAACACAGGCCGGATACAAAACCGGCCATACCGGAAGGTTTGGACCATGCGCACTTCGCCCAACCGCCTGATCGCCACCATCTTTGGAGCCGTCTACCTGCTCGTGGGTGTCGTTGGATTCTTCGTCACCTCGGGAATTGGATTCTTCGCCACCGAGGGTGCCAATCTGATCATCTTTGCGGTAAACCCCTTGCACAACATCATCCACCTCGCCATCGGCGCTGCCCTGCTCTACTCGGGCATGAACAGCACTGTGCTGTCCAAGACCGTCAACACCACAGTCGGCGCCGTCTACTTGCTTGTCGGCATCCTCGGGCTGTTCCTCGTGGGCTCCGCACTGAACATCATTGCCCTTAACGGCGCAGACAACGTCCTGCACCTGGCCAGCGCAGTGGTGCTTCTCGGCGTCGGTCTCTCGCAGGACAAGGTTCCGGCCACCACCGCCAGGGCCCACGTCTAGAAGACCTCGAAACCCGGAAGGAGCCGTCCGTGTCAGCTCAAGCAGCGACGTCCGTGGGACCCACCATTGGGGCCTCCCTCACCCTGTTTTCTTGTTTCGCGGGAATGGGGGCCGGCCTCGTGGAGCTTTCCATCGCATCGAGCGACATTTCGGGCCGGGGAGCCCTTATGTGGGCGGGCGGCGTCTTCGCGGCCTGGGGCCTGGCCCTGCTCGCCAGCTCGATTGCCAGCCTGCAACGCGGGCGGCTCCGGTTCCGCAAGCCAACAACCATAGGCCTCCTCGCGGCCGTGCTTGTCCACGTCGGATTCCTGGTTGCCGGCATGGCCCAAAGAATGCTCGACGGCGGGCATCTGGCGGCTCTTTTCCTGGTCCTGATGGCCCTGGGATCCTCTGCCTGGCTCGCCCGCAGGTACCTCGACGACGACGGCGGAGCCGCCTCGGGTCCCCCGCGGGCCGGTGCGCTTTTGGGCGCTGCCTTCGCCGCCGCCGTCGTGGTCGCAGCAATTACGACGCCGGGGCTCGCCGCCTCGGTGGCCGGAGCGCACGCCGTCCCGCATGGAGAGCACTCGCTGCCGGGCGGCCACAACCACTAAGACCTCTCTGCCAAGCGGCAACAGCGATCCCTCCCACACTGAGTGCGGGAGGGATCGCTGTGTTGGACCGGTAGTCCTAGTGGTTCACCGCTTTCTCGGCTCCTACGCCGGTCAGGGAACGGACTTCCATCTCGGCCTGCTTCGCCGTGTCTTCGCGCCGCTTGTCCACGACGGTTCCGAGCCAGCCAAGCAGGAAGGCGAGCGGAATGGACACGATTCCCGGGTTGCTCAACGGGAAGATGGCGAAGTTGGCACCAGGGATCATTGACGTCTTGGCACCGGAAACAACCGGCGACAAGGCAATGAGGATGATGGCCGCCGACAGTCCGCCGTACATGCTCCAGATGGCGCCCTGGGTGGTGAACTTCTTCCAGAACAGGGAGTAGAGGATGGTCGGCAAATTCGCTGACGCCGCCACTGCGAAGGCGAGGGCGACAAGGAACGCTACGTTCTGGCCATTGGCGAAAATACCGCCAACGATCGCAAGGACCCCGATGACCACCACAGTCCGCCGGGCCACTTTGACCTCGGTTCCGGCGCCGGCCTTGCCCTTGGAGATGACGTTCGCATAGATATCGTGGGCGAACGACGCCGCTGCCGTGATGGTCAAGCCCGCCACCACCGCAAGGATGGTGGCGAACGCGACGGCCGAGATGAAGCCCAGCAGCAACGGCCCGCCCAGGTGGAACGCCAGGAGCGGCGCAGCGGAGTTCACCCCGCCGGGGGCCGACTTGATGGTGTCGGCTCCAACGAGGGCTGCCGCGCCGTAGCCGAGGACCAGGGTAAACAGGTAGAACAACCCGATCAGCCAGATGGACCAGACCACCGATTTGCGGGCTTCCTTGGCCGTGGGCACAGTGTAGAAGCGCATCAGCACGTGTGGCAGGGCGGCCGTGCCGAGGACGAGTGCCAAGCCGAGGGACAGGAAGTCCAGCTTGGAGGTCTCGGTCTTGCCGTACTGCAGGCCGGGGTTCAGCACGTTGGGGTTCTTGGCAGAGTCTGCGGCAGCACCCAACAGGTTCGACAGGTTGAAGCCGTAGATGGACAGCACCCAGAGCGTCATGACTGCCGCACCGCAGATGAGCAGCACGGCTTTGATGATCTGGACCCAGGTGGTGCCCTTCATTCCTCCGATCAGCACGTACATGATCATGAGGGCGCCGACGACGACGATCACCAGGGCTTGTCCGCCCCAGTCGCTGATGCCCAGGAGCAAGGAAATGAGGCTTCCGGCGCCGGCCATCTGCGCCAGCAGGTAGAAAAAGCAGACGGCCAAAGTGGTCAGGGCCGCGGCGATCCGCACCGGGCGCTGGCGCAGCCGGAACGAAAGCACATCGGCCATGGTGAACTTGCCCGTGTTGCGCATTAGTTCGGCGACAAGCAGCAACGCGACAAGCCACGCCACGAGGAACCCGATGGAGTACAGGAAGCCGTCGTAGCCGTTGACGGCGATCGCCCCGGTGATCCCGAGGAAGGAGGCCGCGGAGAGGTAGTCTCCGGCGATGGCGGTGCCGTTCTGCGAACCGGTGAACGAGCGCCCGGCGGCATAGTAGTCGGCAGCCGTTTTGTTGTTCCGGCTGGCCCGGAAAACGATCACCATGGTGACCAGGACGAACAGGGCAAAGATGCCCATGTTCAACAGCGTGGTGTCCTTAAGAGCGGCAACGTTGACCATCGGGACCATGGCGCTCATTTCGCTGCCCCCCGCATTGCGCTGCCCTTGTCGAACTCATGGCCCTCGATCTCATTCCGGATTTCCGTGGCGATCGGGTCCAGTTTCCGGTTGGAGTAGTGAACGTACCAGGCCGTAATTCCGAAAGTTGAGACGAACTGCAGCAGGCCCAGGACCAGGCCGACGTTGATGTTGCCCCACAGCTTGGTGGACATGAAGCCCACCGCGTAGTCAGCCAGCAGGACGTAAGCGAAGTACCAAAGCAGGAATGCGATGGCCATTGGAAAGACAAAACTGCGGTGGCGCTTGCGGAGCTCCTGAAACTGCCCCGTTTGCTGGACTTCCTGGAAATCAACGGACGCCGCTGCGTCCGGTGTCTGGGCCTCGTTACCCATGGCTTCCTCCTGGTTGTGGATGTCTACACCGACCACACACTCCCGGCCGACGTGACTGGAATCACTATACGCCGGGCAGCTGCGCCACTTCCAGATTCACCGGCATAGGCGTCGCCCAGCGGACACGTTGCTGCGCCGAACGGCGGGTTCGCTAGTCTTGCTCCATGCCGGATTCCCCGCTCGTCACCGCCGCCGCCATTGCGGTCATCGTCCTCGCCGTGGCGGTCGTCGTCGGGGTGGGCCTCAAGGTGATCCGTTCCTTCCGCGAGCTGGGAACCGACGCCGAGAGGGCCACTTACCAGACCCTGCACGCGGCGTCGCGCGCGGGACAGCACCTGCGAACCGGGCTCCACGCGGCGGGAGCGGCCAAAGCGAGCAGGCAATTGCGTTCCCTGCTTGGCTGCGACGCCCTGGCGATCACGGACACCGAGTCCGTCCTGGCGTGGGACGGCGCAGCGGAAGAGCTCAAAGCCGTCCTTATGGAGCTCGCCTCGGGAGTTCTCTCCGACGGACGGACCGTGGTTGTCCCGGCTTCGCACGCACTGAACGCCGTCGTCGCGCCGATCAGGGCCGGAAACCGCGTGGTGGGAGCCGTCGCGGCCTTCGCCCCGCAAACCGGTGCCGGGTTGGTCCGGGCGACAAGCGAGCTGGCCGACTGGGTGGCCGTGCAAGTGGAATTGGCCGAACTCGATGCTTCCCGCACCTTGCTCATGGAGGCCGAAGTCCGGGCCCTGCGCGCACAGATCAGTCCCCACTTCATCTACAACTCGCTCAACGCCATTGCCTCGTTCATCAACACTGACCCCGCCAGGGCGAGGGAGTTGGTGGTCGAGTTCGCGGATTTCACCCGGTATTCCTTCCGCCGCCACGGCGATTTCACCACCTTGGCCGAGGAACTTCGGAGCATCGACCGCTACTTGCTGTTGGAGAAGGCACGCTTCGGCGACCGGGTACAAGTGAGCCTCAGGATCGCGCCCGAAGTCCTGAGCACGGTGATTCCCTTCCTGAGCCTTCAGCCGCTCGTGGAAAACGCCGTGCGCCATGGGTTTGAAGCGAAGGAAGGACCCGGGCACATCACCATCTGCGCCAACGACTCCGGCGCCTTCGCGGAGGTCACCATCGAGGACGACGGCGTGGGCATTGATCCGGAACACCTGCGCTCTGTCCTGGCGGGGCACGCCGACGGCGACCATGTTGGACTGCGGAACGTCGATGCCCGACTTCGGCAGGTCTACGGGGACGAACACGGACTCGTCATCGAAACCGCACCGGGCGAGGGCACCCTGATCACCATCCGCGTGCCGAAGTCCCAGCCGAGCCATGATGCCTGAGGCTAATCTATAACCATGATCAACGTACTCGTCGCCGACGACGAGCTCCCCGCCGTTGAAGAGCTCGCCTTCCTGCTGGGCCGGGACGAGCGCATCGGTACCATCCACCGCGCAGTCTCGGGCGCCGAAGCCCTCAGCGCCCTCGAAACGGAATCCGTGGACGCTGTCTTCCTGGACATCCACATGCCCGCGCTTTCCGGTTTGGACATCGCCCGTGCCATCTCGCGCAGCCCCCGCCCTCCCGCCGTCGTCTTCGTCACCGCTGACGAGGACTGTGCGCTTGAGGCGTTCGAACTGGCCGCCGTCGACTATCTGCTCAAACCGGTCCGTGCCGAGCGCCTGGCGCGGTCCATCAGCCGCATCAGCGAGCTCATCAAGGACGGCAGCAAGGTCCCCGAGATGATCACGGTTGACCAAGGCGGAACAACCCGGATGATCCGGAGGGACGACGTCAGCTACGTCCAGGCCCAGGGAGACTACGCCCGGCTGCACACCGCGGAGGCGAGCTACTTGATCCGGGTACCCCTGAGCGACCTCGAACAGCAGTGGGCGGAAGCCGGATTCATCCGCATCCACCGTTCGTATCTGATGTCCCTCAACCACGTGGGGCATATGAAACTCGCTGCGGCACGGCCAAGTGTCACCGTGGCCGGAGCCGAACTGCCGATCAGCCGCAGGCACCTTCCGGCCGTGCGGGACAAACTCGAGGCCACCCGGATCCGGCCACAAGGATGACCCGCGTCAGGGTCACGGCCCCGCAGTCAGCTGCCCGGATAGCCCCCAAGCGTCCATACCATTCGCGCGAAGCTGCCGAGGACTCGGACGTCGGGCAGGTCTTCGTCCGGTCACTCATCCGTTCGCAGTTGCGCCTGGCCGTGGTCGTGGCTTCCGGATTCCTGCTGGTGCTGGCCGCCTACGGCTCCATGGTGGCGTTGGTGCCCCAGCTCGCGCAAATGCGGATTCTGGGCATCCCGGTCAATTGGATCATCCTCGGAGCGGCGCTTTATCCGGTGATCGGCCTGAGCGCATGGCTGTACAACCGCTCCGCGGCAAGGAACGAAGCCCGCTACCGCGATCTTGTGGAGGAGAAGTGAATCCCGCCGTCGGGCTCGCGGCTTTTCTGGGTGTGGCGCTTGCGACAGCGTCGATCGGCTTCCACGGGCTACGCATTTCGCGTACCACGGGCGACTTTTACGTGGCATCCCGCACTGTCCGGCCATGGTGGAATGCCTCGGCGATCGGCGGCGAATACCTGTCGGCGGCGAGTTTCCTGGGCGTCGCGGGGCTGATTCTGCTGACCGGAACGGACGCTCTGTGGTTCCCCGTGGGCTACACGGCGGGCTACCTGATGCTGTTGCTGTTCGTGGCCGCCCCCTTGCGCCGATCGGGCGCCTACACGATTCCGGATTTCACGGAGGCCAGGCTCGAGTCGAAAGCCGTCCGCCGGGTCACGAGCCTTGTCGTCGTTGCTGTCGGATGGCTCTACATCGTGCCGCAGCTTCAAGGCGCCGGGCTCACCATCCGGATCAGCACGGGATTGCCTTCCTGGGTAGGCTCCATCGCCGTCGTCGCCGTGGTCTGCGTGACAGTAGTGGCTGGTGGCATGCGTTCCATCACCTTCGTCCAGGCTTTCCAATACTGGCTCAAGCTCACGGCCTTGGCCGTGCCTGTGGTGTTCCTGATGCTGAACCAGACCGGCGGCGGCTCACCGGTCCTGGCGGAGGCATCCAGCAATCCCACGGGCCTCCCCGCAGCCGGGCTCTACCAGACTGTCTCGCTCCTGGTGGCGCTGCTTTTCGGAACACTGGGACTCCCCCACGTCCTTGTCCGCTTCTACACCAACCCGGACGGCCAATCGGCCCGCCGGACCACCCTTATCGTGCTGGGCCTGTTATCGGTCTTCTATTTGTTCCCGACGGCGTCCGGCCTGCTCGGTCGGGTCTTCGCACCTGAGCTTGCACGCAACGGACGGCCCGACGCCCTGGTCCTGCTGCTGCCTGGAAAGCTGCTGGGCGGGGTGCCCGGCGATCTTCTGTCGGCATTGGTGGTTGCCGGCGCGTTTGCGGCATTCCTCTCGACGACGTCGGGATTGGTCGTTTCGCTGGCCGGCGTCATCAGCCAGGACCTCCTTGGCGGGAGCGTGCACGGATTCCGGGTGGCCACCCTCCTGGCCGCCGTAGTCCCCCTGGCTTTTGCATTCACGACGGATTCGATGGCCCTGGCCGGCAGTGTAGGGCTGGTGTTCGCTTTCACGGCGTCCACCATATGTCCGGTCCTGGTGCTGGGCATTTGGTGGCGTGGCCTGAGCGACGCAGGGGCCATTGCCGGCATGCTGACCGGAGCCGTCCTGTGCGGGGGTGCGCTGGTATCAAGCACGCTCATCGGTTCGGCCGCACCCGGATGGATTGCCCAGCCCGCGGCGTGGACGGTGCCGGCCGCGTTTGCCGTGATGGTACTCGTCTCGAGGGCTACGAAACACCGGGTCCCCGGGACCGTGGCCCGGCTGATGACCAGGCTTCATGTCCCGGAACGACCGGTGGCCACGGAGCGCCAGCTCCGCTGAGGCTCAGCTCAGGGAGCTGAGGGCGAGGGCCGCTGACGGCGCCGGGCGTCCGCCTGGGTTTTGCTAGTCGATCGCCGCCATGAGCTCGACAACCCGGTCGAGGAAGGCATCAACCTGCGCCTCTTCGTAGCCGTCGCGCCCGCGGGCCTCGGAGAAAGCGGCTCGGCGGACGTTGTCGACGCTCAGCGGTTTGTCGTTCTCCAAGTAACCGATCAGGGAGACGCACAAGGCATCGACCTCGGCGATGTTGTAGCTGCGCGCACGCTTCTTGTCCGGCCGGCGGAAACGTTCGCCATCAGGCCGGTGCAAACGGCCGCGCAACACTCCGGAGAGTTTGCCGATCTTCAGCAACCAGGCTTCCTCGCCTTCGGCCGCTATCAGCTCGTCGCGTTCACGCCGGGCGAAGGCATCTTCGAGGCGGTCCAATGCGGCGTCCACAGCGGTGGCGTCGTAGCCGCCCTTGACAGGATCAAACGAAACCGCGCGCACATCGCTGCTGCCGATTTTCTCCGCTGCCTCGGCCCTGTTTTCAAACGACAACCGGGCGCGCTGGAAAAACTGGTCCACTTGCTTTGCGTTGTAGCCGTACTTGCTGTGCGCCACGCGCTCAAATGCTGCGGGGATCTGGCGACGAATGTCCACTGCCACTGCTTTCCTTCTGGGTGGTTGTCAGGCGCCGCTCAACAGCGCGAAAAGAATATATGCTGCCGGTGCCGCGAAGACGATCGAGTCGAGGCGGTCCATGACCCCGCCGTGTCCGGGCAGGATGCTGCTCATGTCTTTGACGCCAAGTTCCCGTTTGACCATGGACTCCGCGAGGTCACCGGCGGTAGCCGCGGCCACCATGCCCACGGCAAGCACCACGCCGACCCACCACGGCCTGCCCAGGACGAAGATGCTGGCGAGGATCCCGATGACCATGGCACCTGCCACCGAGCCAGCGAACCCTTCCCAGGTCTTTTTGGGGCTGATCTTGGGAGCCATCGGATGCTTGCCGAACAGCGCCCCGACGAGGTACCCGAAAGTATCGTTGGACACTACCAGCAGCAACATCACGGCAATCTGCCAGGCACCCGCCGGAACCTGCCCGGCGGGCCAGGGACCCGCCGTCGTCGCCCCCCCGCCTGTATGGAGAGGCAGGATGGCAAAGCTGATCAGGAAAGGCACCCAGGCAAGCGTGAAGATTCCGGAGAAGACGCTGCGCGGAGCTCCGGCAGCGCTTTCAAGGGAACGCCAGAGCAGGACGGCCGTGCTGCTCAGCACCATCGCGAAGAGCAGGCTTTCGGTGCCACCGAAGTAAGCCGCCAGCGGCATCGCCACGGTACCGGTCAGCACGGGGATGATCGGCATCCTGGTGCCCTGGGCTTCGAGCGCACGGAAAATTTCCCACACGCCGAGGACAGCAAACGCGGTGGTCAGGAGAACGAACCCCAGGGGCAGGAACAGCAGCCCGCCGAGAACGGCAAAGAGCATGGCGAGCCCGACGCCGATGGCGGCCGGAAGATTCCGGCCGGCCTTGGGCGTTGGGTTGCCTCGTTGGCGTCTGGCGCGTATGGGAATTCCCTGCGCGGGCGCCGGCTCAGCCTCGCTCATCAGACCTCGAGCAGCTCGGCTTCCTTGCGCTTGAGGAGCTCGTCGATACCGTCGACGTGTGCCTTGGTGATGGCGTCGAGTTCCTTTTCGCCACGGGCACCCTCGTCTTCGCCGGCTTCGCCGTCCTTGACGAGCTTGTCCAGGGCGTCCTTGGCCTTGCGCCGGATGCTTCGGATGGAAACCTTTGCGTCCTCACCCTTGCCCTTGACGATCTTGACGTATTCCTTGCGGCGTTCCTGGGTGAGCTCCGGGATGGTGATACGGATGACGTTGCCGTCGTTGGACGGATTGGCGCCGACCTCGGAGTCGCTCAAGGCCCTTTCGATATCGCGCATTGAGGTCTTGTCAAAGGGCGTGATCAGGATGGTCCTGGCGTCCGGAATAGCGAAGGAAGCCAGCTGCTGCAGCGGTGTGGGGGTGCCGTAGTATTCCACGATCACCTTGTTGTAGAGTCCGGGGTTCGCACGACCGGTACGGATCGACGCGAAATCCTCCTTGGCTACCTCGACCGCCTTGTCCATCTTTTCCACGGCTTCGAGCAAGGTTTCTTCGATCACGGTTTCTCCTCAGAAATAGTCGCGCCCCGGTCCACGGGCCGCAATGCACAATAAATTTCCGCCCCTGCGGGCGGAAGAGTCCTAGAAATATCCTAGCCCTTGCTAGGGGGTGACCAAGGTGCCAAGCTTTTCGCCGAGGATGGCCCGGGTGACGTTCCCTTCGCCTTCCATGCCGAAGACAACCATGGACAAATTGTTGTCCTTGCACATGGTCATGGCGGTCTGGTCCATCACGCGGATGTCACGGCGCAGGGCCTCGTCGTAGCTGAGCTTTTCGAGCTTCTCAGCCGTGGGGTCCTTCTTGGGATCCGCGGTGTACACACCGTCCACACCGCTCTTTGCCATGAGGACGACGTCGGCATGCACTTCGAGTGCACGCTGGGCGGCCACGGTGTCTGTGGAGAAGTACGGAAGGCCTGCGCCAGCACCGAAGATGACGACGCGGCCCTTCTCCATGTGGCGGATGGCACGGCGCGGAATGTAGGCCTCGGCTACCTGTCCCATGGTGATGGCGCTCTGAACGCGGGTCTCGACGCCCGCCTGCTCCAGGAAATCCTGCAGGGCCAGGCAGTTCATGACAGTGCCGAGCATTCCCATGTAGTCGGCGCGGGAGCGGTCCATGCCGCTCTGCGAAAGTTCGGCGCCGCGGAAGAAGTTACCGCCGCCGACGACGATTGCCACCTCGACTTCGGAAACGGCGGCGGCGATTTGCTTGGCGATGGCGCGGACGGTTTCCGGGTCCACTCCAAGCTTTCCGCCGCCGATGACCTCGCCGGACAGCTTCAGCAGTACACGACGACGGGTCTTCTCCGGATGGAGTGCAGTGTTCTCGGTTTCCATGGTGCCTTCCCGTTTGTGGACTCTGGCTAGATTATCTTGCTGGGGGCCGGGCAGAAAGCTGCCGGCTGTGGATGCACTCGGTGCGGGCCTGCCGTTGCATGCAAAAGGGGCGGCCACCGAAGTGACCACCCCTTTTGTATGTCTAACTAGTTTCCGACGCGGAAACGGGCAACGGCAGTTGCCTTGACGCCGGCCTCTTCGAGGACCTGTGCAACGGTCTTCTTGGAGTCCTTGGCGAATGCCTGGTCCAAGAGAACTTCGCCCTTGTAGAAGCCCGTCACGCGGCCTTCTACGATCTTGGTGAGAGCGGCTTCCGGCTTGCCTTCGGCCTTGGCGGTCTCTTCGGCGATGCGGCGCTCGGACTCGACCAGTTCGGCCGGGACGTCTTCGCGGCTCAGGTAGTTCGGGGCCATGGCTGCAACGTGGACGGCAACGTCGTGGGCTGCGGTAGCAGCGGCGTCGCCCTCGCCCTCAACGGCGAACAGGACGCCGACCTGGGCCGGGAGGTCCTTGGAGGTCTTGTGCAGGTAAGCGTCAACCGTGCCGCCTTCAATGCGGGCAATACGGCGGACAACAACCTTTTCGCCGAGAACGGCGCCTTCTTCGACGACGACCTCGGAAAGGGGCTTGCCGTCGACGTCGATGGCCAGCAGGGTCTCGAGGTCGGCAGCGCCGGACTCGACGGCGACGGCCAGGACCTTGTCGGCCAGCTGGATGAACTTGTCAGCCTTGGCGACGAAGTCGGTCTCGCAGTTGACCTCGATCATTACGCCAACGCCGCCGGTGACCTTGGCTGCAACCAGGCCTTCAGCGGTGGAGCGGCCTTCACGCTTGGTAGCGCCCTTGAGGCCCTTGATGCGGATGATCTCGATGGCCTTCTCGGCGTCGCCGTTGGCCTCGTCAAGAGCCTTCTTGACGTCCATCATGCCGGCGCCGGTGCGCTCGCGCAGGGCCTTGATGTCAGCAGCAGTGTAGTTCGCCATGTGAACCCCTCTGTCTAGAAATTTATGTGTTTACGGACTGACAGGACGGCAGCCCACCTGGTGGGCCGCCATCCTGTCAGTAGCTCCCCGCACCGAAATTGGTGCAGGAAAGGTCCGGATTTACTTGTCTGCTTCGGCTTCGCCAGCAGCAGCTTCGGTGGCCTCGGCGGCCGGGGCTTCGACAGCTTCCGCCGCCGGAGCTTCGACAGCCTCGGCGGCCGGAGCTTCAGCAGCTTCGGCCTTGCTGCCTTCGAGGAGTTCGCGCTCCCACTCAGCCAGCGGTTCTTCCGGGGCCTCTGCAGCACCGGTTGCGCGCTGGTTACGGGCGATGAGGCCCTCAGCAACGGCGTCGGCAACCACTCGGGTCAGCAGGTTTACGGAGCGGATGGCGTCGTCGTTGCCCGGGATCGGGAAGTCAACTTCGTCGGGGTCGCAGTTGGTGTCCAGGATGGCAACAACCGGGATGTTCAGCTTCTTGGCTTCGTCCACAGCCAGGTGTTCCTTCTTCGTGTCAACCACCCACAGAACGGAAGGAGCCTTGGTCAGGTTGCGGATACCACCGAGGTTGGTTTCCAGCTTGGTGAGTTCACGCTTGAGGAGCAGGAGCTCCTTCTTGGTGTAACCCGAGCCTGCGACGTCCTCGAAGTTGATCTCTTCGAGTTCCTTCATACGCTGGATGCGCTTGGCAACGGTCTGGAAGTTGGTAAGCATACCGCCCAACCAACGCTGGTTGACGTACGGCTGGCCAACACGGGTAGCCTGCTCGGAAATTGCTTCCTGAGCCTGCTTCTTGGTGCCGACGAACAGGACGGTGCCGCCGTGGGCGACAGTAGCCTTGACGAACTCGAAAGCGCGGTCGATGTAGGACAGCGACTGCTGAAGGTCAATGATGTAGATGCCGTTGCGCTCCGTGAAGATGAATCGCTTCATCTTCGGGTTCCAACGACGGGTCTGGTGTCCAAAGTGGACGCCGCTGTCAAGCAGCTGGCGCATAGTTACGACGGGCATGCCGACGCTCCTTCCGGCAGGTCATTCATGAGAGAGCCACACGGGCCGCTCTTACCCTGCCAATAGTTGACGGTTAATTAGCCGGACCCGAACGGGCCTTGGCTCCTGGCATCCATTGCACTTCTCATCCGGCCAATGACTCGCCGGACCGCAAGAGGCACAATCCTCCGCAGCATTGAATCCGCGAGGATTCGCAATTGGAGGGTTGGATACGCGTAGTCAGCCTGGGACCCCCGCGCAACTGAATGAGAAGCGCTTCTGAACAAGCTTGAGGGCACAGCAAACTGCTCCACCAAGTGTACTACAGCGCCTCCAGCCTTATGACCGCAAAAGCCCCGGATTCAGCCTCCATCCTTCGGCAGGTTTCCCGCACTGTTTTCCACATAGCCGAACTGGCGGCTTTCGGACCCTGCGGCGCCAACGAAGGCTTGTTCCATGAGAACCGCACATCTTCCGGCCTACGTTCTTTTGCTGGTTACCTTGGGCGCGGCGCCTGCCGTTGCATCGCCACCGCCGGGCGCGAGCACCCCGCCCGGCACCCGCCCGGGCTGGGCGTGGCCACTCTCCCCCAAGCCCGCCGTCGTGCGCGGCTTCGACCCTCCGGACAAGCCGTGGTTGAGCGGGCACCGTGGCGTGGATTTACAAGCAGCCGACGACGGCGTCACGGTCGCCGCCCCCGCCGACGGCACCGTGAGCTTCGTGGGCGTCGTGGTGGACCGTCCCGTGGTCACCATCGACCATAGGGGCGGGCTACGGAGCAGCTTTGAGCCCGTGGACAGCCAACTCGCAGAGGGGGCCATTGTGAACAAGGGCCAGGCCATCGGCGTAGTCAGAATCGGCCACTGTGCGGAATCACCGTGCCTCCACTGGGGAGTGCGGCATGGGGAGGACTACGTCAACCCGCTTGCCTTCGTTACGGATCTCCGGCCGTCCGTGTTGCTGCCTCTGGACGATTTGCTGGCGCTAGACGATGGCGGAAATCCCCGTGATGGCCCGCCCCGTGACAAGGGTGTTGATTTCGTGGGTGCCTTCGTACGAGTAGATGGCCTCGGCGTCGGCGAAGATCTTGGCCATCTCATAGTCCGTGACGATGCCGTTGCCGCCCAGGATGCCCCGGCCCAGGGCAACGCTTTCGCGCATGCGGGCCGTGGTGAAGGCTTTCGCCAGCGCGGATTGCTCGTCCTTGGCCGCACCGGAATCCTCAAGCTGCGCGAGACGGACCATCATGCCCATGGAGCTGACGGTGTTGCCCAGGATCTGCACGAGTTGTTGCTGGACCAATTGGAACGATGCCAGGGGCCTCCCGAACTGCATCCGTTCAACCGCGTAGCGGCGGGCGACGTCGAACGCCGCAAGCTGCTGGCCCACAGCCTGCCACGCGACCGAAAGCCGCGTGACTTTGAGGACCTTGTTGGTGTCCCTGAAGCTGTTGGCGTTGGCCAGTTTGAAGAAGTCCGGGACCACCACGTTCTCAAGGGTGATATCGGCATTCTGGACGGTCCGCAGCGAGATCTTGTTCTCGATCTTGCTGGCCTTGAATCCGGGGAGGCTCGTGTCCACCAGGAAACCCTTGACCTGATTGTCGCCGAGGTCGCGGGCGAAGACCACAACCCAGTCCGAGAAGGTGGCGTTGCCGATCCAGCGCTTGGCCCCGTTGAGGATCCAGTTGCCGCCGTCGCGCCGCGCAGTGGTACGGGTGCCGCCGGCGACGTCCGAACCGCCTAATGGCTCGGTCAGTCCGAAGGCGCCGATTTTCCTGAGGGAGTAAATGTCCGGCAGCCAGGCGTCCTGTTGCTCTTGAGATGCCAGCGCCTCGATGGAGCCAGTGAACAGGCCATCGTGAACGCCCATGAATGTGGCAATCGAGGCATCGGCGCGGGTTGCCTCTGCGTGGACAAGGCCAGCGAAAAGGTTGGAATAGCCTTGCCGCCTTACCGGGCTGACCAGGTCAATCTCGGCCAGTTTGGGGATCAGGTCCATGGGGAACTCGCCACGGTTCCAGCAATCGACGGCAATCGGTCTGACCTCACGGGAAAGGAAAGCCCGGATTTCAGCAAGCCGGTCCTGTTCCTTGCCCGTGAGCAATTGCTCAAAGCCATAGAAGTCGCCATCGGCGTACGGGAGATTCTCGAGGTCGATTGCTGCCTTGGACATGGCACTCCTTCGGGTAAGTTACTGGTGAGTAACTTACAGGAATGACAGTCCTCCGCACAAGCGGAAACAGTTGCCGTTAACCTCCGGGTCCCCCGGTGTTTGCCCTTTGCACGGTTCACTCCCAGCCCGCCCCCATAGCTTGTCAGGGACATCGTTTCCCCAATCTAAGGACGATTTTCAATGCCTGTTACACCCAACAAGCTCAAGCGGACCTCGATGGTATTGGTGGGCGCCGCAGTCGCTGCCTCCACTCTTGCCTCCGTTGCCCTGCCGGCATCCGCCGCTGACGAGGGCGAAGCGCAGGCCCCCGCCGCCGGATTCTCCGTGAAGACCTTCTCCCCGGTCGGCACCGAGTCAGCACCTGACGACATCACGCGGATGGGCGACTCCGTGTACGTCTCGTTCCAGAATGGCGTTGGCCCCTTGGGCGAGGCCTCTGCAAACGGCGCCACCGCCAGCACCGTTCAGCAGTTCAGCCTCGACGGAAAGCCCGGCAAGTCCTGGCAAGTCACGGGCAAGGTCGATGGGCTTACGGCCGATCCGGAACACCACCGTCTCCTCCTCACCGCCAACGAGGACGGCAACTCGAGCTTCTCAACCCTCAGCCCTGACCAGGCGAAGCCGCTGACCACGTACACATATTCGGGCCTCACCCACGGTGGTGGAACCGACGCGGTATCTGTCGTGAACGGCAAGATCCTCGTCAGCGCCTCAGCGCCGGTTGATACTTCGGGTCCCGCCGCCTATTCCGTCGCATTGGAAGGTGCCACCGCCAAACTGACGCCTCTCTTCGGCGACAGTGCTACGGCTACCGCAGCCAATGGTCCCCAGGCTGGAAAGGCAACCACGCTTGGCCTCACCGACCCGGACTCCAACACCCAGGTTCCGGCGGCCGCTCCGCGGTTCAAGAACTCCTTCATGCTTGACGCGCAGGCAGACCGGCAGTTGATCTTCGCTTCCAACCCGGGCAGCGGCAAGCAAGCTCTCCAGGTGCTTTCGGTTGCCCAGCCGTTGGATGACACCGTGTTCGCGGCACACTCGAACCAGACCCTCCTGGTCACGGACCCGAAGGACAATAAGGTCTTCTCCATCACTGGCCCGTTCAAGGCCGGCGAAGCCGTCTCCACCGTGGTACCCGACGCCGGCCCGGCCTACCTGGCAAGCCTGGACCTGGGCACGGGAGCTCTCGCCCCGATCAAGGAACTCGCCTCCATCCAGCCCAAGGGCCTGATGTTCACCGGCAGCGCCGGGGACAACTCGAACGACGGCCAGCGCTCCGAGTAAACGTCACCTTCGGAAGAGCCCCTGACTGCGCTTCCGCGCGTCAGGGGCTTCTTTTGTGTAGGGCTAGCTGAACCCGAAGCCATGCGTCGATGTGTTCGAGAGCGGCTCGTGCCATCGGCGTCGCGTGCCCGGTGAACCCGTGAGGGGAGGCGGGATAGATTCGCAGATCGACCTCGACACCGGCGGCCGACAGCCGTGTGGCCATGGCGAGATTGTCTTCCAGGAGGATGTCGTCGCCGCCGATCACGATCAGGATCGGCGGTAGGCCCGCGAGGTCGGCGAAGAGCGGTGAGAGGTCGGGGTGGGCGCGATCCGGGGTAGTCCCCGCATAGGCGTCGAGAAAATACTCGTCGGCGATCAGGCGTCCGGCCTGCGTCTTCGCGGCGAGGTCATAGGTGCCGAACTGCAGCACGCCGCCGCTGAATGCCGTGACCCCGCGGTCGCGCAACCGCACAAGCGTAGACACCGCCAGCGTCGCACCGGCAGAGAAGCCACCGATAGCGAGTTTGGCTGTGCCAAAACGGCGTTCGGCATGCTCCACCAGCCACAGCGCTGCTGCCTCGCAGTCGTCGGGTGCGGAAGGCCACGGGTGCTCCGGAGCGAGTCGGTAATCCACGCTGACCACTGCAACACCCAGCGCATCCGCAAGCCGCCTGTTGCGAACATCGCTTCCGGCGGCCGAGCCCATGTAGAAGCCGCCGCCGTGGATTTCCAGGAAGACGCCCGCCACCGGCATGCTAACCGGCACGTGGATCCGCACCGGAACGCTTCGGCCAAGTGCGCTTGCCAGTTCTGCGATTGGCCGTGGATCGCACTCCGCAGGTACCACCGCTCTCGCCCGGAATGCGAACAGCTCTTCCCGACTGCCCGGACCACGGCCAGCCGGGCGCTCGGCGTAGAAAGCGCGGGATTCATCGACGAGTGACCACAGTTCAGGATCGATCAGCGAGGGCAATTCGAAGCTCACAGGATAACTCTAGGATGCGCATCGGGTGAGCGAGGAAGAGGCCGCCGTGGCGCGTTCGGCCTGCTAGGAGCAGTATGGAGGGATGAACGCTCCCAGCGCCGAAAGTCCGGCGCAGGGTGGCCCCGTTGTTTCCGGCGCCCGCCTGCACCCGTGGGGCCGCTATGTGGCCCTGGGTGATTCGTTTACCGAAGGGGTAGGAGATCCGGAGCCTCGCAGCCCGGGGGGCTTGCGAGGCTGGGCGGACCGGGTCGCGGAAGAACTGAGCGCCGGGCACGAAGATTTCGCTTACGCGAATCTTGCAGTCCGCGGACGGTTGCTCCATCAGATCCTGGATGAGCAGGTGGGCCCCGCACTGGCCCTGCAACCGGATCTGATCACTCTCAATGCCGGGGGCAATGACCTGATCTTCCGCAGGAGCGATCCCGACAAACTCGCCGTCCGGATGGACGCCGGCGTGCAACTCCTCGCCGCTGCCGGCGCAACAGTTGTACTGTTTGCCGGACCGGACTGGGGCGCTACGCCCGTGCTGGGACACACCCGCGCCAGGGTGGCCATCTTCAACGAGAATCTGCGCACCATCGCCGCGCGCCACGATGCAGTAATCGCCGACCTCTGGGCCCTGCGCCAACTCACCCACCCTCGAATGTGGGATCCGGACCGGCTGCACTTCTCCCCCCTGGGCCAGCACACCATCGCCATCATGGTGCTCGATACCCTCAACGTCACCCACACCTTGGAAGCGATGACACCGAAAGACCTACCCGGGCGCACTTGGCGCGAAGCAAGGACCGATGACATTGTCTGGGCGCGCGAGCACTTGTTCCCATGGGTCCTGCAACGTCTCAAGCAACGAATCTCCGACGACGGGCGGCACGCAAAGCGGCCGGATCCGGGCCCCGTGTTCGGCGCCTGGATGCCGCCCGGAACGTTCGTTGGAAACGATCCAGCGTCAACTAACTAGCTACATCGGGACGTCTACCTAACGGAGCGTCAGAAGGAACGAGTGTTGACCACTCGTTTTTGCGGCTACCTGTTAGTCGTAGCCTCTAAAGTACGCGTGTGTGAACTAATCACAACCGGGTGCCACCCGCCGGAACCCAGATCGGACTCCCTTTTCGAGCGGCACCTTCTTGGAAATCAACGAAGGATCACTCGGCTTCTGGTGCATTACCCAGGCTGGGGAGGAGTTGACCATGAGGACCACGGATGAGCAACAGGGGGCAACTGTCTCGCGGCTCGAGGGCCGCGCACGGCCCGACGTCACTGGAGTTCGGTTCGGCAAACACTTTCGCAAACGCTGGACCGCTTTTGGCAGCACGGCGCTGATTGTTACCGGCCTGCTGGCCGGGGTCGGGTTCGCCGCACCGGCGCATGCAGCGGCGAACACGGTGGTGTCGCTGACCTTCGATGACGGCAACGCGGACCAATTGACGGCCGAAGCCACGATAAAGAGACTGGGCCTGGTCGGCACGTTTTTCATCACCACCGGGTGGATCGACCAGCCCACCTACCTCACCACAGCCAACCTGCAGCAGATCGCCGCCGACGGCAACGAGATCGGCGGCCACACCGTGACCCACCCGGACCTGGTGTCCCTGACCGCCGCCGAGTCGACACGACAGATCTGTAACGGGCGTATGGCGCTGATGAACATGGGCTTCAAAGTCACCAGTTTCGCCTACCCCTTCGCTTCCGAAGACCCGGCCACCGAAACCCTGGTGAAACAGTGCGGCTTCAACAGTGCCCGCGGCCTAGGCGACACCGCCAGCAAGGACCCGGCCTCGGCGACGCTTCCCGCGGCCGACACCATCCCGCCCGCCAATCCCTACGTAACTGCGGCACCGGATGAGGTGGACAGCACCTGGACCCTGCAGAATCTGGAGAACCAGGTGACCCACGCCCAAACAACCGGCGGCGGGTGGGTCCAACTGACCTTCCACCACATCGCCGTCGGCACGGACCCCACGCTGACGATCACCCCCACCCTGTTCAACCAGTTCGCCACCTGGCTGGCCCAGCAAAAGGCGGCCGGTACCGTCGCCGTGAAGACCGTGGACCAGGTCATCGGCGGCACGCAGCAGCCCGCAGTCCAGGGCCCAGCCGTACCTCCACCGCCCCCTCCGGGAACGAACATGATCCAAAACCCCGGCCTGGAAACCCTGGTCAACACGATCCCGCTGTGCTGGGCTGCTGGCGGGTACGGAACCAACACCCCCACCTTCGCCGTTGTCTCCCCAGGCCACACCGGCACGAACGCCGAGCAGCTCACCCTGACCGGCCGGTCGTCAGGGGACGCGAAACTCCTGCCCGCCCTGGACCTGGGCGGCTGCTCACCGACCGGCACAACCGGACATAGATATCAGCTGAAGGCCTGGTTCAAATCAACCGCGCCAACCCAGTTCGAGCTCTATTACCGTATCGGCAACGGGTATTGGAAGTACTGGACCGCAAGCCCCCTCCTCGTCGCCGCGGCGAACTGGACCCAGGCCACCTGGACCACACCTCCCCTACCGGCCGGTGCCTCGGGGATCAGTTGGGGCCTGAACATCCAAGCCAACGGCACGATCACCACCGACGACTACGAGATGTACGACATCGGCCCCTGATTCTCGATCACCCAGTTACAGATTCCTGGGCAGACGTTCTACCAGCGGAAGGTGAAACATATCGGCCCCCGCGCCTACCGGATCGGCTCAGCCGGATGGGGGCGTGAACTGGCTGGCGGTGAACTCCGCTCCCTGGGGGTCTCGGATCAGTGCGGTGCGCGTCCACTCGGTGTCGTTTTGCCGCAGGACTTGGGCACCGAGCCGCTTGGCGACAGCCACCGTCTGGTCGCGGTCAGCCACGGTGAACGAGACGTGCCAGTGCGACAGTTCATCGGGCGCGGTGGTCGCGATCCACGCGATCGCATCCTCGAAGCCAGGCGGGGCCGCCACACCCGATTGCCGTGCCCTGATGTCAGGATCGACTGTCGCTTCAAGATGATCCCCGTAACCGGACCTGCGGATCAGCACCGCGAAGCCGAGGTCGTCGACTTGCCAGCCAAACGCGTCGTCGTAGAACGCAATCGCCGCGCTGGGGTCGGACGTGTGGAGATCGCTGAAATTCCAGGCCCCCGGCTGATTGACCACCTGGGCCCCGAAGCGTCGTTTGGCCTGCCAGATGCGGAACTCGGCGCCCTGCGGATCTGTCAGCGCCGCGCTGCGGCCGCCCTCTCCGGCATCGGCAGGTGCCGAAAGCACTGTGGCGCCGGCCGCGACCAGCCGATGCGCTGCGACATCCGCGTCGTCGACTGAAACGTAGGTGTTCCACGCCGCGGTACCCTTCCTGGCGCTGGCTATCCCGCCGACGTCTTCGTCGTCGAGTTTGGCTATCAAGTAACGGCCCGGCGCTCCCGGCGGCATGGCGTCCTGGAAGGTCCAGCCGAAGAGTCCGCCGTAGAACTCAGCGGCTGCCTCGACGTCAGGCTGCTCGGTGTCGATCCAACATGGGCCCTGCAGGCACTATTTCGCAGTGACTGCTAGGAACCTGATCGGCAGTTCCAGCAACTCCAGCGGGCCGTGGGGTCCTTCGCCGTCGAGCAGGAGAGAGTCGCCTGCCTCCATGGTGTACTCGTAGGCGCCATGGCCGTAGACCATCTTGCCCGAGAGCATATAGATGAATTCTGTGCCGGGGTGCTGGAACAACGGAAAGACATCCGAGGCGTCAGTCAGCGTGACCAGCGTGGGTTCGAGGGCATCCGTGCGGCCCTTGAGGGTCCCCAAAACGCGGTATTCGTGCCCGTGCTGGGTTCCGCTGCGCACGGTCAGGCTGCCCTCACCGTTCCTGGTGAACGTTGCGTCCCTGTCGGTGTCCGCGCCGCGAAATAGGGCGGTGACGGGGATTTTCAGCCCGTCGGCAAGACGCTGCAGGGTAGTCAATGAGCAGGAAGTAGAAGCTGATTCAATCTTGGAGATCATCGCCTTGGACAGCCCGGTCCGGATCGCAAGTTCAGCGGAGGACAGGCTTTGCGCCCTCCGGTAGTGCCGGACCTGCAGGGCGATGATGCGCTCCAGTTTGCCGGGGCCGTCCTTTGTGTCAGCCCCTGCCTCGGCGTCCGATTCCGCAGTCAGGTTTGTCTCGCCATCGACATGGTTGATCATCCAGCCATCATAGGTGCCTGCACACGATCCTTGGTGAGTAACATGGCTTCGCCAAGCAACCCGGCAAATGCGTCCGCAAGGGCCAAGGCCCCTGCTTCTGCGTCCGCGTCGTCGACCAGTTCCTCGGGGGAATGCGAGATCCCCGTGGGGTTCCTGACGAACAGCATGGCCGTGGGGATGTGGGCTGCGAGCACTCCGGCGTCGTGGCCCGCCCCGGTGTCCAGGACGGGTGCATCCGGGAGCAGGGTTTGGAGCCGATCGCGCAGGCCTGTGTCGAAGTGGACGGTGGGACTGAGCGATTCAGTGCCGAACGTCACCGTGCAGTTTTCCTCGGCGGCGATGACCTGGGCGTTGAGGTGGACGGATTCGACGAGGGCTGCGGTGACTTCGTCCCGTGGGTGGCGGACGTCGATCCACATGTCGACCCGGGAGGCGATGACGTTAGTGCCTCCCGGGACCGGATGCAGGCGGCCCACGGTCGCGCGGGCGTCCTTGTAGTTCCTGGCGGTGTCCCGGATGCTGATCATGATTTTGGCGGCGGCGATCATCGGGTCTTTCCGGTCCTTCATGAGGGTGGTTCCGGCGTGGTTGCCTTGCCCGTACACGGAGAGCTTCCACCGGCCGTGGCCCAGGATGGAGGAACCGATCGCCACCGGCTTGCCCAGATCAGCGAGGCCCCTCCCCTGTTCGACGTGGAGTTCAACGAACAGGCCTAGCTGCTGGAGGGTTTTGTGGTCTGCGCCGATGAACCGGGGGTCTTGTCCGTTGGCCGCCGCGACGTCGGCGTAGGTGTTGCCGTCGGCGTCTTTGAGGTTGCGGGCCTTGTCCGGATCGAGGGCTCCGGTGAGGAGTCGGGAACCCAGGCAGGCGACGCCGAAGCGGGAGCCTTCCTCTTCGGGGAAGACTGCGATGGCCAGGGGGCGGCGCGGCCGGATGCCGCGCGTCTTGAGGAGGTCGACGGCGACGAGGGCCGAAGCGACGCCCAGGGGGCCGTCGTACTCACCGCCGCCGGGAACGGAGTCGAGGTGGCTGCCGGTGATGACGGCGTCCTTCCGGGTGCCGGTGGCGGTGTCCCACCAGGCCCAGATGATGCCGTTGTGGTCGGTGGTGACGTCCAGGCCGCGCCGGGCCGCCTGTTCGATGAACCAGCTCCGCAACTCGGTCTCAGCGGCCGAAAAAACCGGTCGGGAGTATCCGCCGCGGTGCGGGTCTGTCCCGACGCGGGAGATGTCCCGCATGAGGCCGGTTACGGTTACGGTGCCGGTTGCCGCTTTGCTCGCCGAGGAAGTCAAGGCCTTGTCCGTTTCTGTAGGAGTATTTTCTGGGCCCGGTCAGCTGGTGCTGAACGGGTCAGCCGGCGCTCACCTTCGCGGTCGCCTGACGGAACCGGCCCGGGACGTCGCCGGTCCTGGTGGCCAGGTCGGCCGCCCATTGCCCGATCAGCGGCGCGAATTTCGCACCATGCCCCGAACAGGGGGACACGATGGTGAGGCCGCCGGTCCGGTCGATGAGGAAGTCCTCGTTCGGGGTATTGGTGAACAGGCAGGTCGTTTCCGCGTATGGCTCGGGGTCCAGGCCAGGCAAGTACTTCCGGACGTAGTCCACGACGCGCTGTCGGTTGACCGGGTCCACCAGGCCGGTTTGGGCAGCGGCTGACGGGATGAATTTGCCGCCGTTGTATTCGGCGACCTTCTGTCCGGCGAAGCCGGCATCCCGACCTCCGGGCAGCCCGTATGTCTGGATGTCCGCGCCCTTATGGATGAACGTGGGCCATGGACCGTCGTCGGAACGGTAGGGGAAGTGGTAGGCCTGCTCCTGCCGGACGGCGAACTCCGGTAGCCGGGCAAGGAACCCCGCCGGAAGCGGCAACTGTCCCAGCAATGACGGCAGCCAGCCGCCCGCGCCGATGATGACGTTTCCGGCGTCGCGCGTTTCCCAACCGTCGGAAACCACACGGTAGCCGGATCGCCGCTTTTCCACGCGCGAGACGTTCCAGCCGGTCAGCAGTCGGGCGCCGCGCTTCACTGCCTGTTCGATCATGGCGTTGACTGCACTCTCGGCGTCGATCACGCCTGCGCCGGGGTGCCACAGGACGGCGGTGTCGAAGGCGATGTGCGGCCAGCGTGCTCTTGCCTCGGCGGCGCTGAGGAGTTCGTGCTCGACGCCGGTCTCGGCGAGGATCCGGGCGAGCTGCTCCGGTTGCCGCTCGGGGCCGTAGTCCACCGCCCCGTAGGGCGTGATCAGTTCCAGCCCGCTGGCCCGGTCCAATTCGTCCCACAGGGACTTGGATTCAATGACCGCCCGGGTGTAGAACTCGTCCGGGTAGGCGTAGCGGAAGATCCGGGCGGACCCATGGGAACTGCCGTCGTGGCTGGCCGGTTGAGTGCGTTCCAGGATCGTGACGTCATGGCCGCGGGCGGCCAGCTGCCAGGCGGTGGCGGCGCCGGCCAGGCCGGCCCCGACCACAACGAATTCAGAGGATTCCGGCATTACTTGGCTCCGGGGATCCAGTTGGTGCCGGCCAAGGGAACGCGTGCCATGGCGGAGGCCTCGATGGTGAGGGCCACGAGGTCTTCGGGTTCGAGGTTGTGCAGGTGGGATTTGCCGCAGGCCCGGGCGATCGTCTGGGCTTCCATCGTCAGGACGCGCAGGTAGTTGGCCAGTCGCCGACCACCGGCAACGGGGTCCAGCCGGGAGGAGAGCCCGGGGTCCTGGGTGGTGATGCCGGCGGGGTCGCGTCCGTCCTGGAAGTCGTCGTAGAAGCCCGCCGCCGATCCCAGGGCGGCGTATTCGGCGGCGTAGCGGGGGTCGTTGTCCCCCAGCGCGATAAGTGCGGCGGTGCCGATGGCAACGGCGTCGGCACCCAGGGCCATGGCCTTCGCGACGTCGGCGCCGGTGCGGATGCCTCCGGAAACGATGAGCTGCACCTTGCGGTGCAGGCCGAGTTCCTGAAGCGCCTGGACGGCCTGCGGGATGGCGGCCAGGGTGGGGATCCCGACGTTTTCGATGAAGACCTGCTGCGTGGCGGCGGTGCCGCCCTGCATTCCATCGACGACGACGACGTCGGCTCCGGCCTTCACGGCCAGGGCGGTGTCGTAGTACGGCCGGGACGCGCCGATCTTGACATAGATCGGGGTTTTCCAGTCGGTAATTTCGCGGAGTTCGCCGATCTTGATTTCCAGGTCGTCCGGTCCCGTCCAGTCGGGGTGACGGCTGGCGGAACGCTGGTCGATGCCCACCGGCAGGGTACGCATGCCGGCGACGCGCTCGGTGATCTTCTGGCCCAGCAGCATGCCGCCGCCGCCGGGCTTCGCGCCCTGGCCGAGCACGATTTCGATCGCGTCGGCCTTGCGCAGATCGTCCGGGTTCATGCCATACCGGGAGGGCAGGTACTGGTAGACGAGGTGCTTGGACTGGCCGCGCTCCTCGGGTGTCATGCCGCCGTCGCCCGTTGTTGTGGAGGTTCCCACCTCGCTGGCGCCGCGCCCCAGGGCCTCCTTGGCGTTGGCCGACAACGCGCCGAAGCTCATGCCGGCGATGGTGACCGGGGTCTGCAGGTGCAGCGGCCGGGAGGCATGGCGGTCGCCGAGGACGACGTCGGTGTCGCACTTTTCGCGGTAGCCCTCCAGAGGGTAGCGGGACATGGAGGCACCGAGGAACAGCAGGTCATCGAAGTGCGGAACCTTGCGCTTCGCGCCCCAGCCGCGGATGTCGTAGACGCCGGTGGCGGCGGCGCGCTGGATGTCGGAGATGGTTGCGCGGTCGAAGGTGGCGGATTCGCGCAGGCCAAGCTCTTCCGTGTGCTGGGCGGGGATGCTTGGGGCGGGGAGGACGGTGTCCTGGGGCGGTGAGGTGATGGTCATGGGAGTGTCCTTTAGTACGAGGCCGAGTTGTGGACGCTGAAGTGGTAGAGGTTCCGTGCCGAGCCGTAGCGTTTGAAGTCCGCAGGGTTGTCGGTGCGGCCGGCGGCGGTGAGCAGCCCTTCGAGTTCCTCAAGGTGTTCGGCTTCCATCGGCTTTTCGATGCAGTCCGCACCCAGGGACGCCACGGTTCCCTTGACGTAGATCCGGGCTTCGTAGATGGAGTCGCCCAGCGCATCACCGGCGTCCCCGCAGACCACCAGCCGGCCGGCCTGCGCCATGAACGCCGACATGTGGCCGATGTTCCCGCCGACCACGATGTCCACGCCCTTCATGGAGATCCCGCAACGGGCCCCGGCGTTGCCGTCGATCACCACGAGCCCGCCGTGACCGGTGGCCGCCGCCGACTGGGAGGTGTCGCCTCGCACGTGCACCTTTCCGGACATGATGTTCTCCGCAAGTCCGACGCCGGCATTTCCGGTGATGGTCACCTCGCCTTTTTGGTGCATCCCGGCCGCGTAATAGCCGGCGTGGCCCTTGATGGTGACGCTGATGTCCGCATCGATGCCGACAGCAAGGCTGTGCTTTCCGCCGGGGTTGGCGACGGTCCAGACCTGGCCGTCGATGGCGTTGTGCAGGGCCTGGTTCAGGTCCCGCACCGGGCTGTCGTTAAGGTCAACGCTGAAGGAGTCAACCACGGCAATTTGCTGCGCTGCTGCCGGGGTGAGGGTTTCGGGGGCTGTCAGAGTGACCATGTGTAGACCTTTCCGGGTTCCGGTTCAAAGATGCGGGCTGTTTCGATGCCGGGCAGGGATGCCAGGGCACGGTATTCGGACGCCATGGCCACGTAGTCGTCGGTCTCGGCGATGATGGCGGGCTTGCATGCGATCGGGTCCCGGACCACGGCCATGCTGTCTGCGGTGGTGACCACGAGGGTGTAGAAGCCGTCGAAGACCTTGCCGAGGTTGGTCAGCGCCGTTTCCAGGTCGTCGCCCTGCTGCAGGCGTGAGGCGATGTAGCGGGCGCCGACTTCGGTGTCGTTGTCCGAATCGAACACCACCCCTTCGCGTTTGAGCTCCCGCCGGATGGTGGCGTGGTTGGAGAAGGACCCGTTGTGGACCAGGCACAGGTCATCTGCCACCGAGAAGGGGTGGGACCCGCCGGCCGTGACGGCGGACTCGGTGGCCATGCGGGTGTGGGACAGGCCCTGGCTTCCGGCCATGTCCTCCAACCCGTGCTCGGCGGCGATGTCCATCGGGTGGCCCACGCTCTTCATGACGGCCACGTGCTCGCCGCGGCCGGTGATGGTGGAATCCGGGAGGGTTTCGCGCACGGCCTTCACCAGCAAATCAGTGCCGACGGCGGCGCTGACCAGGGTGGTGTCGCCGACCACCCTGACGTCCGGGGCCGCGGACGGGGACAGCAGGTTTTCCAGTGATGCGGCGATCTCACCGAGCGGCAGGCGCTGGCTCTTGCCCAGGAGGCTGAGGGTGGAAGTTCCTTCCGAGACGAGGCCAGGGGTGTCGTAGACGGCCAGGCCGGCGGAGTCCGGTCCGCGATCCACGATCTGGCACATCATGGAGGACAGGAGACTGCCCATCTGGGGGTGTAGCGAGGGGTTGCGCAGCTGCAGCGCGGCAATTCCGCACATTTTGGTGTCCTTTGCTAGGTCGGAGTTCTCAGATCGAAGTCAGGTAGGTGCGGATTTCCCAGTCGCTGACCTGGTTGTGCCAGGCCAGGAACTCTTCTTCCTTGGCGTCCGCGTAGTACTCGCCGATCGCCTCGTCTCCGCTGAGGCTGGCGAGGATGACGGGGTCCCGGCGCAGTGCCTCGACGGCGTGCAGGAGCGTCGCGGGAAGAAGATGGGCGCCCTCGCGTGCTTCACCGGGTCCGCATGGTGCGCCTGGGTCGCTTCCCTTCGTGACGCCGTCGAGTCCTGCTTCGATGGCCGTGGCGATGGCCAGGTACGGGTTGGCGGAGCCGTCCCCGGAACGGAGCTCTATCCGTTTTTCGTCCGGGACCCGGATCATGTGGGTGCGGTCGTTGCCCCCGAACGAGGCCTTGCGCGGTGACCAGGTCGCTCCGGAGGAACTGGTGGTGGCGCCCGATCGCTTGTAGGAGTTGACCGTCGGGGCGAGGAACGCCTGAAGGGCCGGCGCATGCTCCAGGATGCCCCCGATGAACGAATACGCGAGGTCCGAGAGCCCAAGTCCCCTGCCGCCGTCGTCCGCACTATCGTCGTCCCCGGGAAACAGCGCGTCAGCTCCGGACCACAGGGACAGGTGGAAGTGCAGGCCGGTGCCGGTCCGGTCGGTGAACGGCTTGGGCATGAACGTAGCCGTCATGCCGCGCTGTTCGGCAAGGATGTTCAGGATGTAGCGCAGGGTGACCACACGGTCCGCCGTGGTGAGTGCGTCGGCGTAGTTGAAGTTCTGTTCGAACTGCCCGGCGGCGTCCTCGTGGTCGTTGGCGTAATTGCCCCAACCCAGGCCATTCATCGCCTCCGAGATGGAGGTCAAGTGCTCATACATGCGGGTGACGCCCCGGGCGTCATAGCAAGGACGCGGCGAATCATCGCGGGCGTCGGCAGTGCTCAAGGAGCCATCGGGGTTCTTGTTGACGAGGAAGTACTCGACTTCCGCGCCCACCTTGGCCTGCATCCCTTTCCCGGCCAGACGGGCCAGCGTGTTTTTCAGGATGACGCGTGGGGCATAGGGCCACGGCTTCCCGTCAACGTGCGGGTCGCAGTGGATGATCGCCAGGCCCTCTTTGATGAACGGCACGGGCGTGAAGGAGGTGAGGTCGGGTACTGCGATGAGGTCCGAATCCTGCGGCTTCTGCCCGATCAGCCCTGCGGCGTAGCCGGCAAATCCCATCGCGCCGGCTTCGAGCTCGTCCGCGGCTTCGACCGGAACCAGCTTGGCGCACGGTTTGCCGGTCATGTCCACGAACGTCGCCAACAGGAACCGCACGTCATGGGCCTTCGCGATGTCCGCGAGGGAGATCCGTCCGGCCTCGGCCGGCACCGATTGCCCGGTTTGTACTTCAGGGGTTGCGACACTTGTCATCGGAACTGTCCTGTTCAAATTGGAGTTACCTAATGGGAAACGCTGTTGAACCACAGTAGTCAGAGTGATGTTACAGCGGCTCTCCAAGGACGTTAAATCCGTGTTTCGCGTATGCCATGGACGCATCACCCGGCCGCTCTTGCCAGAGACGTCACCGGCAAAGGACGCAGTTATGTGCCTCACGCGCTCAGCAGCCAGGCCCTCGTTCGGTTAAGGACCCGGCTGCTGAGCTGTTGAGCTGTTGAGCTGTTGAGTGATTCTGCCCCTGCGAACTACCTTTAGACGCCTGCCTTTTCCTGGACGAGGGAGAACGCCGCGGCGTCGGTCGCGGGAATCGCATCGGCTGCCGGCGCGGTTCCGCGGAGGTAGGGTTTCTTCCACCGCATGTAGAGCAGGCCGGTTCCGACCACTAGCGCTGAACTCAGCAACGTCAGCCAGTTCTGCCACCACGGCCCGTCCGGAGTACGAGGCCATGCCATGTTGATCATCCCGGTCACCCCCCAAGCCAGTGCCAACACGTTTACGGGCACTCCCCATTTGCCCAGCTTGAACTGGCCGCCCGGCTTCCAGCCTTTGAGTCGTGCCCGGAGGGCCGCAAGGACGACCATTTGGAATGCGAGGTAGATTCCCATCGTCGCGAACGACATGATGGCCATCAGCCCCTCTTCAGAGAATTTCGAAAGGAGCACGATCAAAGCAGGCGCGATTCCGGCCAGAAGCAGCGCGAACGGCGGGACTCTGCGGCTCTTGCTGAACCTCGTCCACAGACCGCTCAGCGGCAACATCCGGTCGCGGCCCATGGCATAGGTCAGGCGGCTCGTCGCCGCCTGGAAGCTTAGCAGGCAGGAGATGAAGGAGATCATGACGACGGCGAGCACCACTTTGACTCCGACGACACCGAAGGCGGATGAGAGGACAGAGTGGACCGGGTCCGCGTCCGCGCCGGACATGACGGCACCGAAGTCCGGAACGGCAAGCAGTAGCGAGAGGCATACGAACATGGAGGCCGCTCCCCCGATGTAGATAGTCACCCGCATGGCCTTGGGAATGGTTGTCCCGGGATTCTTGACTTCCTCCGCCACATCGCCACAGGCCTCGAAGCCGTAATACTGGAAAATTCCGATCAAACCGGCTGCGGCAAATGCGGCGAAGTACCCATCGCCTCCGCCTGCACCGAATGTCTGGAAAATCACCGAGATGTCCTGGTTTCGGGAGGCGATCAGCAGCCAGCTGCCGACGACGATCGCCCCGCCGAGCTCGGCGATCAGGCCGATCATCGCCACGGTGTTGAGGATCTTGGTCCCGCAGAGGTTCAGCGCGGTCGAGATAGCGATCAGGACGATTGCCGCCGCGATGGTTGTGTCTACGCCGGGTTCGAATCCAAAGAGGTCCGCCACGTACGGACCGGCTCCGTAACCCACGGTGGCAATGCTCGTCAGCAGGGCGAAGAGATAGATCCATCCGCTCATCCAGCCCCACTTGCGGCCCCAGAGGCGTCGCGACCAAGGATAGATACCACCGGCCACGGGGTAGCTGGAGACTACCTCGCTAAAGACCTGGGCCACGAGGAACTGGCCGGCGCCCACGATAAGAAGCGACCAGATCATGGGCGGCCCTCCGATGCCGAGGGAGCTGGCGAACAGGGTGTAGATGCCGACGACGGGTGACAGGTAGGTGAAGCCGAGGGACACGTTGCCCCAGAACGTTACGTCGCGCTCGAACTTCGTTTCGTAGGAGTAGCCGAGTTCGCTGAGATGCTCGGCGTCCCCGTCCGTCTCAGGAGAAGGGGGACGGGGGGTTGTGATCGTAGTCATTGCACTCCTTGGATCAAGGGAACTAAGAGTTGAAATGCAGGTTGGGAAAGGTGCAAGGCCCGATTCTTCATCGGCCGCGAATATCTCGTTTCGCGAGGGCCGGACAGTTGCCTGAGTGGCTCGATATGGTTTTTCGGATGACAACTGATATGAAACCATTGTGACTGGCAGTGAACCTGCGGTGGGTTTCAGGGTTGTAAATTTCATGTTGCCTTCCGCTACGACGCCGGGCGAAAGAGCGATGGCCAGTGAGGCAGCGCGGGATGAGAGCTTCAAGGCCTCAGGGTGAAACGCAGACTTAACACGGACGAAACCCATCACAGTCCACTGTGGGTAATCATTGTTTCACAGGGCTAAATCAGTGCCGCGAAGCCACCTTGTGGCAGGCCAACGATTGGCCGGAACCCTTCCAGCTCTCATCAAGATTCCCGTGGCACGGCTGTGCCCGACGCGGGGCAAGACCGGCAGGAGCTACACGGATGCATGTTGCTAGCGACGTCAAAGAGCATCTCTTCGACGTGACCATCGACGGGGCTCCCAGCCGTCCCGACGAAGTCATGCCCGACTGGTCGCCACACGACCGGTTCGGCATCGTCGTGAGGGAACCCTTCGGGGCGCTGGGAGCGAGCCTTCTCATCCAACTGGCCGCGTTGCAGTTCTACGAGGCCCGGACCGCGAGGCGCGCCGAAAACCCGCAATATCCCCAGACCTACCTCTTCCACGTGGGCGGCGCCTTCGGAGACCACAGCAGTTTCGATGTCTGGCCCGCCCGGCATGAGATTACGGTCGCCGACGACCCCTGCGCCCTCCTGGGGGAAATCAATGACAGGGGCATCACGCGGCTGGCGGTGCCCATCGGCCAGCCTAGGTCCCTGGATTACCTCCAGGCTCAAGCAAGCGGTTGGACCGACAGGTCCGCAGCCGTGGATCGGATAAGCAGCGTCCTGATGTATTCGCCGGACGGCAAAGTGCGTGACCACGATATGACGGTGCGCGCGGCCGACCGCCAGTTGGAACTGATGACCAGCTGGAGCCTTGACGCAGAGGGGACCAAGCGGCACTTCGACAGCCTGACGGACCAAGAGCTCGTCGAAATGGAGATCGGGCCGAGCACCGCGGCTGACCTGCGGTCCTGGACCGCGGCTTTCGGCAAGAGAATCAACGAGATCCCGCAATCACAACGCAGCGCCCTTGCCCTGCGGAGGCGCCAGGAAATGCCTGGACTTGTTCGTACCGAAACGTTCAGGCGGGTAACCGTGGACGAGGGCCTCACGCTCCTTTGAGCACGGATGCGCGCCACCCCACCCATTCAGAATGGAGTTCTGCAGAAATGACCACGAAAAAAGTGCGAGTAGGCATCATTGGTGCCGGCCCTAGCCCGAAGTTACGAAGGCCTTCTGCCCGGATTTGTTGTGTTTCCGGGCGGAAGGCCTCTTTTCTGCCGGAATGTGTAGACAGAATATTGGGCGAGTCATACCCGATACTTGAGGAAAATCACGCTATTGTCTTGGTATGACTCAGCGAGACATGCCTGTTCACGTAGTCAGAGTTCGGAAGTCCCACACGGACAAGCACGGCCAGGTCCGTGACTACCGGTCGGCCTACCTGCGCCGGACCTTCCGCCAGGAAGGCAAGGTCCGCAATGAGACCGTGGCCAACCTCTCTGCCCTGCCCGAGCACGTGGTCGATCTGATCGAGGCCGGGCTCAAGGGCGAACAGCTCGTTCCGGCCGGCAGCGCTGCCACGGTGACACGGTCCCTGCCGCACGGGCACGTCGCCGCGGTGGCCGCGCAGGCCGGGGCGCTGGGGTTCCCGGGACTGCTGGGCCCGGCCTCGAAGCAGCGGGACCTGGCCCTGGCCCTGATCATCGCCAGGGTGTGCCGTCCTGGTTCGAAGCTGGCCACGACCCGGTGGTGGGCGGACACGACATTGGCCCAGGACCTCGGGGTGGACGGTGCCGGCACGGACGAGGTCTACGCGGCGATGGACTGGCTGGCGGCCCGGCAGCAGGGCATCGAAAAGACCCTGGCCACCAGGCACCTGTCCCCGGAGGCGAACCCGAAGAAGCTGGCGTTGTTCGACCTGTCCTCCTCCTGGGTCACCGGGCACCACTGCGAGCTGGCCGCCCGGGGCTATTCCCGCGACGGGAAGAAGGGCCTGCCGCAGATCGAATACGGGCTGCTCACCGAGCCGGACGGCCGGCCCGTCGCGGTCCGGGTCGTGGCCGGGAACACCGCGGACCCGGCCGCGTTCGAAGCTATCGCCCAGGAAATGAAGACGACCTTCGGGCTTCAGGAAATGGTCATGGTCGGGGACCGCGGAATGATCACCTCGGCCCGTATCGCCGCGCTGAAGGAACTCGGCGGCCTCGGCTGGGTCACGGCGCTGCGGGCCCCGTCTATCAAGGCCCTGGCCGCCGATGACGGGCCCCTGCAGATGTCCCTGTTCGATGAAACGAACCTGGCCGAGATCACCCACCCGGACTATCCCGGCGAACGGCTCATCGCCTGCCGCAACCCGGCCCTGGCCGCCGAACGAACCCGCAAACGCCGCGAGCTGCTCGAGGCCACCGACGCCGAGCTGGCGAAAATCGCCGCCGCTGCCGAGGCCGGCCGGATCCGCGGAGCCGGGAAAATCGGGGTCAGGGCGGGCAAGGTCATCGGCAAGTACAACATGGAAAAGCACTACACCCTCACCATCGAGGACAACGCCTTCGGCTATGCCCGCAACGAGGAGCAGATCAGAGCCGAGGCCGCCCTGGACGGGATCTACATCATCCGCACGTCCGTCGGCGCTGCCGCAATGGACGCGGCAAGGGTCGTGGCGACCTACAAGTCGCTGGCCGGCGTCGAACGCGACTTCCGCTCGATCAAGTCCATCGACCTGTCCCTGCGCCCGATCCACCACTGGACCGAAACCAGGGTCCGCGCCCACGTGTTCATCTGCATGCTCGCCGCCTACCTCGTCTGGCACCTGCGCCGGGCCTGGGCGCCCCTGACCTTCACCGACGAAGACCGCCCGGCACCGGCTGACCCCGTCGCCCCGGCCAACCGCTCGGAAGCGGCGGACAAGAAAGCATCCACCCGCACATCCAGCGACGGACACCCTGCCTACAGCTTCCGCGCTCTGCTCGAGCACCTCGGAACACTGACCCGAAACGACATCCGCTACGGCACCGCCCAGGACCTCCCGGTCATTCCAACCCTCGCGATCCCGACCCCCATCCAACGCCAAGCCTTCGACCTCATCGGAGAGCCCATCCCCATCCACATCAAGTAGACAGAACCCCAGCCCCCGAAAACAGCGAAATCCCCGCCGAGGCGGGGATTTCGCACGTCATCACGGACGTAACTTCGGCCTAGCGGAATGGCGCAGCTGCGCGCCTTCGAGTCCGCCCGGAGGCAGGGCGCGGACATCCCCGAGATCACTTGCTTCGAAAAGCAAGCGGATTGGGGCGGGCAATGGAACTACAGCTGGCGAACCGGCCTGGATGGCCATGGCGAACCGGTTCACAGCAGTATGTACCGCCACCTCTGGTCGAACGGGCCCAAGGAATGCCTGGAATTCTCCGACTACTCGTTCGACGAGCACTTCGGACAGGCGATTTCGTCCTACCCGCCGCGCTCCGCGCTCTTCGACTACATCGAAGGAAGAGCGGTCAAGAGTGACGTCCGCAAGTACATCCAGTTCAGCACGGCGGCGCGCTGGGTTGACTACGACGACGCTGCCCGGGAATTTACGGTCCTGGTCGAAGACCTTGTCACCAAGCAGACCCGGAAACATGTCTTCGACAAGCTCGTCGTCTCTACCGGACACTTCTCTACGCCCAATGTGCCGGAATTCGAGGGCATAGGGACGTTCCCGGGCCCTGTGCTCCACGCCCATGACTTTCGCGGTGCGGAGCAGTTTGCCGGCAAGAACGTTCTTCTGGTGGGGAGCAGCTACTCCGCAGAGGACATCGGCATGCAGACCTACAAGATGGGCGCGGCCTCGGCGACGATCAGCTACCGGAGCAAACCCATGGGTTTCAGGTGGCCGGACGGAGCCAGGGAAGTTCCCACGATAGAGCGCATCGACGGACAGCACGTCATCTTCGCCGACGGCAGTTCGGGCCGGTTCGACGCGGTGATCCTGTGCACGGGCTACCGCCACAAGTTCCCGTTCCTGCCCGGCAGCCTCGCGCTAAGCACGCCCAACGTCCTGTACCCGGCCAACCTCTACAAGGGAATTGTCTGGCAAGGCAACCCGGACCTTTTCTACATCGGCATGCAGGACCAGTACTACACCTTCAACATGTTCGACGCCCAGGCCTGGCTCGCCCGTGACTACATCATGGGGCGGCGCGAGGTTCCGGGGAACCTGGAGCGACAGGAGGACATCCAGCTTTGGCTGCAGAAGCAGGAAGCCCTCCACACCCACGAGGACGAGGTCGACTTCCAGACCGATTACGTGAAGGACCTCATAAGCCTGACCGACTACCCGCCGTTTGACTTGGACGCGGTTGCAGTCCTGTTCAAGCAATGGATGCATGACAAGGAAGAGAACATCCTGGGATACCGCGACGGCGTCCATACTTCCGTGATGACGGGGACCACGGCCTCAGCGCACCACACTGCGTGGCTGGACGCCATGGACGACAGTATCGAGGCGTATCTGTCCACGCCGATCGGGTCACAACCCTGATCGGGTCACGTCCCTGATCCAGGAAGTTAACGTTCCCGAAACCCACCGCAATTGAATTTCAGTAAAACTAGTTTCACCACAGTAAATCAAGTAGAGGAGAACACCATGACTACAACTTTGAGCGGCACGATGTCCAAGGGCGGTTCTATCCACAAGGTGGAGAATGGCTTCCTGGATCTGCCGAAGATGGATGAAGAGGGCTGCGAGGCGTTCATCGGTGACTCCTACGCGAATCCGGAAGGATCCTCGATGTGCTCAGGGTTCTTCGAGCTCAAGGCCTCCGAGCCCTTGATCTATGAGTACACCTACGACGAGATGAAGCTGGTTGTCCAGGGCGAATTCATCCTCACGGACATGGCCACCGGCGCCGTCACCCACGCCAAAGAACGCGACATCCTGTTCTTCCCCAAGGGAACCACAGTGAAGTTCGAAACGCCGGACTACGCGCTGGGCTACTTCACAGGCGACCGTACGTTCGCTCCGTAAGTCATGATTCCGCGCCATTCCAGCGTGCCCCGGCCGGGGGCGGCTCCGCCCCCGGCACAGGCCCGCGAGTACTTCGCAGTGTCCTTCGGAAGCGAGGGGTCCAGGGAGACAGACGCATGGCTGCGGCGGCTGGACCCCTCCATCCAGCGCCAGCATGTGGCGTTTCGGACGGGTGACGACGCCGCAGCCGCCGCGCTGCAAACGCGCCTGGCGTCCGCCGTCGTCGGCATCCGGGTGGTGCTGGCCGGACCGGAGGCGGACGTCTACGCCTGCCGGGCCCTTGCCCTCACGATGGGCGCCGTGGACGAGGAACTGGTCCTGCTGATGACGCCGGACGGCTCCCGAAGGGTCCATTGCCCCCATTGCCAGTCCACGACTGCCACGGACCAGCCCGTCGGCGAAGTGGTGGTGTGCATGGGGTGCCACAGGAACCTCGTGATCTACCACCACTTCTCACGCCGCACGGCAACGTACCTGGGCTACATGGTGGATGCCGAAGAACCAGCTAAGGAGGATGCCGCATGACAGCGACAGCGGAAGCATCAGCACCCGCGTTGCACGACGCCCTGGAACTTGTTCTCGCGGATGTCACCGACCAGACACCGTCAATCCGGAGTTTCACCTTCCGCGACCCAGCCGGAAACGGGCTGCCCCCCTACGTCCCGGGCAGCCATGTAATTGTCCAGTGCGGGGACAAGGCCAATGCCTATTCCCTCACCGGCTCGGGTGTCCTTCCCGATGAATACACCATTTCCGTGCTGCGGGTCGACGACGGCGGAGGCGGCTCGGCCACGCTGCACCGGCTCGCGCCGGGTGCCCGGCTCACTGTGTCCCGTCCGCGCAGCGCCTTCGCTCCGGTCGCCACGGCCAGGCACCATTTGCTCATTGCCGCCGGCATCGGCATAACACCTATGCTGTCGCACATGCGCGCCGCAGCTGAATGGGGTCATTCCGCATCCCTGCTGTATTCCTACCGGCAGGGCGAGGGAGCCCATCTCGACGACGTCCGGGAACTTTGCGGGGAGAGCCTGCACGAGTGCACCGACCGGAGCAGTTTCCTGGCCGCGCTCGCCGTCCGGCTCGGCGAACAGCCCCTGGGCACCCACCTGTATGTCTGCGGCCCGCAGGGCTTTATGGACACGGTCCTCCACGCCGCAAGTGAAGCCGGGTGGCCCGCATCCCGGCTCCATTCGGAGCCGTTCGGTTCCGCCGACCTCGATCCAGGCCAACCGTTCAGCGTGAGGCTCAGCAGGAGCGGGACCGTGGTGGACGTACCGTCGGGCACGTCGTTGCTCGAAGCCCTCGAAGACTCCGGCCTCAAAGTGCCGTTTATGTGCCGTCAGGGCGTCTGCGGCGAGTGCGTCCTGCCCGTCCTTCGTGGAACGCCTGAACACAGGGACCTCTACTTGTCCGACGCCGAGAAAACCGCCAACAATTCGATAATGTGCTGCGTTTCACGCAGCCGTGATGCCGGACTGGAGATTGACTTTTGATGTTAAGCACGCAGGGATCAACCCTCACGCCGTCCGTCCAGCGCTTCCCGTTCCCGTTCCGCGAAGACTCCTACCGCTACAGCACCAACGTGGAACCAGCCCCGCAGTTCGTGTCGACGGATGCCGGTGGATGGGGAGACCGGCTGATCGAAATCGATCCCCACTACCGTTCCGAGCTGGAGGAACGGGCGGCAATACTCGATCGTGACCCGTCACGCATCGCAATGCTCGCGCACATGGGGCCAGCCGTCTGGGACACCATCACCACCTTGCTGCCAGTGCTGGCCGCCGACTATCCCGATGTCATGTCCTTCACGCGCGAACGCCGCCGCTGCCACTGGCGCAACGACCTCCTGCGCTTGGATATCAACTTCGTCATCGGTGATGCGTCGACCCTGCCGATGGAGCCCCTGCGCTTCATCGCCAGCCAGATCCAGGACGACATCGCTTTGCTGGATCAGCGCGAAGGCGCCCTCTGGCTGGACGCCGGCGTGATCACCTTTGCCGCAGATTGGTCGTTGGGCTTCGACGTCGGCATGCGCTTCCTCGAGGTCCACGGCCCGGTGCCCCGGGTCCACGAAGAGCAGATCATCACGCGGGCCCAGCAATTCCTGATGAGGCTGCAGCCCGGTGAGAAGTACCGGCGGACGAATTGGACCATGACGGTGGACCGGCGACTCGACACCTCCACCGAGACCTATCCCCAATGGGGACCGGACCGGCTGGAAGTGGTTGACGACCCGGAACTGCCCAAACGGCTCCACCTGCGAGTCGAAGTCCAGCACCTCATCCGACTGCCGCAGTCCGGCGCCATCCTGTTTCTTGTCCGCACCCACATGATCTCGTTGGCCGAAATTTCCGCCGTTCCGGCGTGGCGACAACGCCTTGGCCGCGTGCTGGCCGAGCTGCCGGAGGACATGGCGGACTACAAAGGAATCTCCCGTTACCGGGATGCGGCGGCCAACTGGCTTCTCGGAGGCTGAGGCCCAGGCCTGGGGAATTCCTCTCAGGCGGCCTTGGGCGTGCGATGGTCGGCGCGGCTCCAGAACGCGAAAATGAAAGTGCCCCTGATCTGCGCAGCTCAGGGGCTCTTTTCGGGTAGGGCTACATTCCGGGGTGGAACGGCCCAAATGGGCACCGCGCGTGCTCATCATTTTTCGTTGCTCGCCATAGTTTCCGGTGGGTAAACGGTGGGCGAATCGCCCCGCCTGGCGGGGCATGTCGCAGGATTCCGGCTAGCACTTTTAGACCGGTCCGAATCTTCCGCAAGGGAGTTTCAACGGTCATGCCGCCTACCTCCTCCGATCCTATGAAGAGGAATGCAGCTGGCGCTTCCGCCGGCGATCAAACCGCGGAGACGACGGAGAGACTGATGAGAACAACGCCAGAAGCGAGCCTCAGCACCGCGGAAGGTGCCGGAGCGACTTCAACGCGTGGTTGTCTTCGCGCATGGAAGCATAGAGGACATGCCTTGTCCGGACACATCACCGAAGGCATCGCTGTGTACGCGGCCTTCGTGAGGCTGGGATCGCATCCCGGCCTCATATGTTCGCCATCCCCGACGCTCGGTCAAGGGCCCGTTCGCCTCACTGCGTGATGGGCCAGCGGCCCACCCTTGACAGCCGTGCCAAGGATGGACACGACGGCCTCTATCGGGATGCTGGCAACACTGAGATGGCCCTGCCAAATCGCTCGGATTGCGATCGACTGGCGCGAGGGACGTCGTACCAGTCACATATTGGTGGGTCCGGAGTGCAAGGCATTGGGGTGGGTTAGCTGAAAAGGCCGGTGCAGGGCTGGCGGTACCGGCTCAGGAGCTGGGCGGCGTCCTCGGGAAGGTCAGCCGGGGCGTGGGCCTGGCCGTGCTTCCACCAGTAGTGAGCGTGCTTGGTAATCTCATCCCATTGTCTGGCTTCAGTCCTGTAGTACGTGCAGGTCACGTCGCCGTCGCGGTAGCTGGCGACCCCGAACAGTTTGCCGGCACCGTCTGCAGTGCGGGTGGCTGCAACGATGACAAATGGCCACTGTCCCAGGTTCCACCCATCGGCCCCCCAGTTGGGGATGGCGGCCCATCCGTGTTCCCTGATCAGATCCATCCAGCCATATCCGTCGTTCACGGGATAATCGCCAAGGACTACGGCGGCGGGGACTACCTCGCCCGTGTCCTTGGTGGTGACGGGCCCGATCCTGACAGCGTTCATGGTTGTGTGTCCAAAACTCGAGCAGCCATTTTGCTGCCCGTGAGAGCGGTGAAAAAGGACATGAGACCCTCCATGGGTTCGGTCTGTCGACGTTCCGGACAACATGGCCGCCCCCGCGGCCCACACACCGGTAATCGACGCACCACCCGGAAAAGTCACGCGCCGGGGATCGTTTCTCGAAAATTTTTCCCACCTGCCACGAAACACCCGCCATCCCGAAGGAGGTTCCCAAACGACCTCCGCCGCCTGTGGTCTTGAGACTCCCCGAACTGGACGTCGTCAGCTGGAGATCCCTCGTCCCGGGAAGAAGTCAGCACTTTGGACATGGTCCATTGCTGCGGTGAACTCGGGGTCACCGAGGCGGCGTTACCTCTCCTGCGGACTGAGGTCCTCAACACGGGTCTGGATCCAGTACAGGTTGCCCAGCGGGTCGCGCACCCCCCGACCCGGTCGCCGAAGAACAGGTGGGTGGGCTCGGTAACCGAGGTACCGCCCGCCGCAACGGCCTGACGTTGCACCACGTCGGCATCCTCCACCTGGAGGCGGAGGAAGCCGGGGGGGTCGCGGCCACTCCGGTCGAGCGTCGAACATCATCACCACCGAGTCACCGATCCGTAGCCCGGCATGCGCGATGCGTCCGTCTTTGCCGAGCAGGCGCGCGGGTTCCTCTGCGCCGAAGGCCCTTCTCGTGTGGTTGATGAGCCGCGCCGTGTCGGGAGGTGATCCGGGGTGTCACCGTGCTGCAGCCCTCGGGAAGCGGCTTGACGGACATAGCAACTGCCCTGGAGCGCGAGCGCCTCAAAGTGATGATGAAGCTGAGGACCCATGGCAGAACCTCTGGTGGCTCTACGCGCCCGCACCCGGACAATCTGACCCGCGACCAACATGGGATGGCGGCTCAGACACCGTGTTCCGAACGCTCAACGAATACCTGCGGTAAGCTCGCTGACAGATCTCTATGCGCACGCCTCCGATGCTCCGTTGATGGTTCCGCAAACGGACCTCCGAACCGCCATTTCAAGCTGCGATTTAAGCGGCAAACAAAGTCAACAGTCACAATATTGCCTCCGCCGCCTGCGGTGAGGATGTTGTCGCCAGCTCAGCGGCCGGTGCGCATCCGATCACGGGCGCAACTCACGACGGCGGACAAGTCGAGCCCGTACCTCGGACCTTCCCCGGAACCGTACTCCTCGAGTCGGGCCGCACCGCGCTCAAGGAGCCGGAGCGCGCCAACGCTGTTCCCTCGCGCGGCGTGGGTGAGACCGACGCAGATCTGGGCGAGACCTTGCCAAAGGTTGCTCTCTTCGGCCGGCCCAGCTTTCCAACGGGCCTCGAGTACCTCATGGGCGGCGAAGGGCCGGCCAGCTTCCACCAGGCTCCGGGCCGAGACCAACGTCTGCGCCGGCGGGAGCGGCTCCTCCGAGACAGGCTCGACGCCAGCGCTTCCGTACGGCAGCGGCCGCCCAAGAGCATCACGTGGCCGGGCCTGCCGCGGGCGCCTTGAAGCATCTCGATCCCTGTCACCGGTCATTGCAGTTTCCGCCCTGAGCGTCCCTGGACCTTACCAACCTTCATACGCCCAATGCTAAGGCCCGGGCCTTCGAACATCCGTTCCGCCGCAAAGGGTCCCGTCGGGATGGCGGCCGACCACGGCATGTTCTCCTCGCCAAGGAAGTTCACCCGTACTTCCTGCCTCTCCACAGGATTTCCCAAGGATTTCCCCGAGTACGTTACAACTGGCCGTCCTCCCTGTGAGCATGGTCTGGGGACGACGATTCAGGCCGCTTCTTCGGTAAGCGCCGGCCCGCACCCTTTGGTGACGTTCTGCCCCCGCTCCCCCTGTCCCGGGTTCCCGCCGTCCATGGCTATGCTTCGATCCCGCGCGAAAATGTGCTGCCCGTCGGCTCGGTTTACCAGACGAAGTGGGACGGCTTCCTTCACTGGACACCGTCAAGTCCCGAGGCCTTGCGCTCAGCGAAGGCTCCATGGCTCACGACGCCGAACCGGCATACACCGGCCCGACGGACACCCCGATGGTGTGAGGGAAGGGCGCGCTTAAGTAACGCCTGTCATTCGCAAGATGATGGGTTTTCACTCCAGGACCATGCTGAGGCTTCGTGGCCCGGTCGGGAATTAGGAGGCGCCGGTCCGTCAGCCGGATCGGCTGACGGTGAGTTGAAAGTCGTATCTGTCGGCGCGATAGATGCTCTTGGCGTACTCTGCGATCCGTCCTTTCTCGTCGGAGCTCCTCCGGACGACAACAAGTGCGGCTGACCCCGGCGGTACATTCAACAGATCGGCTATCCGGCCCTTGAGAATCTGAGCACTGATCTGTTGCTCAGCGCGGTCGATGCGCAAGTTGTAGCTGGCGGCGAAGACGCCATACAGGGGGCGCTCGAGATCCTGGTGCTGGAGGCCCGGGTACATGTGTGCGGGGAGCCAGATTTCCTCAAAGCACATGGGGAACCCGTCAGCGAGTCTCAGGCGCTCGAGGTGGAGGATGGCGCTTCCGGATTCCAATTCGAGTTTGGCGGCGATTTCGGGCGCGGCCGGTACCTGCTCCACCTGCAGCAGTCGGGTTCCGGGCCGCTGACCCCTTGCGATCATGTCCTCCGTGAACGAGGTCAGCCGACTGTCCTTGGAGATGCGTTGGGAGGCGACGAAGGTCCCCCGGCCCCGGACCGCGTAGATGCGCCCTTCGGTCGCCAGGTTCTTGAGCGCCTGACGCACGGTGGAACGGCTGACCTGATAGCGCTCGGCCAGCTCGCGCTCCTGGGGCAGCGGAGCATCAGGCTCGAGCCCTGACATGTTCTGGAGGATCTCCTCCCGCACCCACTCGTGCTTGACCTGCATCGTCACGGTCGTATACCCCTTCCTGCTGACGCCTGGCACCGGCAACGACCGGCAGTCCCAAGCTTCGAGCGGATTCATCTTCTCAGAATCCATTGACCGACGGAAAAACCTACTGTTACGATAGCACGCAGGTCCAGACCTAGGACTATTTGGTACGTACCAATCGTGCCGCTGATGAGGAGAAGTTAATGACTCGCAAATCACTCCCCCGCCACGCCACTGTCGCATCCATTGCCATAGTTGCTGTGGGCATCGCATTGTCCGGATGCGGAGCCTCAGGCTCTTCGTCCACCAACGCCAATGGCGTAACGAATCTGAAGATGATCATGGAGCCGGGACCCGAGGCAGACTCGATGTCAAAGCTGGTCGATGCTTTCAACTCCGGGCAGGGCGCCAAGGATAAGATCCATGTAGAGATCGACCAGCTCAGCCGCACAGACACCTTCGCGAAGGAAGCGGCCCTGATGTCCACCCAGTCCTCGGACTACGACATCTACCGCACCACGAGCTACCTGGTTGCTCAGCACGCGCCCTATCTGGAGCCGCTGACACTGAACGGGGACAACTACTTCAAGGCCCCCGTTGAGTCGCTGCAGGTTGACGGGAAGCAATACGGAATCCCGCTGGATCCGAGCGTGCACCTTCTTTACTACCGGACCGACCTGATCGACCAGATGCTCAAAGACGCGCCGACTTACGAGAAGATCAGCCAAGACGTGCTCGGCAAGAAACTCGAACCCAAGAGCCCGGACCAGTGGACCTGGGATGACTACATCGCCTCCGCGGCCTACTTCACCAAGAAATACAACCCGAACTCGCCCACGCCCTATGGAACGCAGCTGCAGGCCAAGAACCTGCTATACAACGCCATGGTGTGGGACGACGTCCTCTGGGGCTTGGGCGGAAACTGGCTGAACTCCGCCGGCCAGCCGGACCTGACCAGTACTGCGGCCCAGAATGCGGTGAACGTCTACCGGACCGTGTATACGAAGGGACTTACCGCGGCTGATTCCGACCAGGCTGAATTCCCCGAGACCGAGGCGGCGCTCGGCAGCGGGAACGCCGCGTTCGCCGTCCAGTGGAATGCCGGCTATGCCCAGCTCAACGATGCTTCCAAGTCGCCAAAGACCGCCGGAAAGATCGGCATCGCCCCGGTTCCGGGCGGCAAGACCCATGTTCACGCGCTGTCCCTGGGCGTCAATAAGTACGGAAAGCACACGTCCCAGGCGCAAGAGTTCATCAAGTACCTCGACGACCCGGCAACCATGGGCAGCTACGTCGGGGACGGCGGCATCGCCTCCATGCCCAAGGCGCTCTCGACCAAGACCGACCCGAACACCGCCGCACTGAACAAGGCGCTCTCGGGCGGTAGCTTCTCGGAGCCTGCGCTGCCCAAGGCATTCGACGTCTACACCGCCCTCGCCAACGACCTCTCTGCCGCGTGGGTCGGCCAGGGAGATGTCTCCTCGGCGTTGGCGAAAGCCAACGCGGACGTCGCCAAGCTGGCAGGGAAGTAGATTCAACGATGACGGCTCCTTCTTCCTTGACCACCCGCCCGACCATCGAGGGGAGGAAGGGGAGCCGTCGTCGGCGCCCCGCAAACCGGGGCCCGGCGCGGTGGATCCTGAGCGCGCCGCTGCTGGTCTTTCTCGCACTGTTCGTCGCCTTCCCGATTGTCTACGGCGTCCAGTCCGCCCTGACATCCAAGACGCTCTTGGACCCGACGCCGACATGGGTCGGGCTAGGCAACTTCGGCGCAGTCCTCACCGATGCCGGATTCTGGCACTCTGCGCTGTTCACCCTTCTCTACACAGTGGTCGTGACCGGTTTCGAGCTGGCCTTCGGATTCGGCCTTGCACTCCTGTTCGACAAGGATTTCCCGGGCAAGAAGTTCCTGCTCAGCGCGGTCATCCTCCCGATCATGATCGCCCCCGCCTTGATGGGCATCATGTTCCGGCTTCTACTAAACTCCAACATCGGCCTTTTGCCCGGCTTCCTGCATTCGATCGGGGTCGACGTGCCGCTCCTTGGGGCCGGTACGGTCGTACCAATGCTCATGGGCTTGGACGTCCTGCAGTGGACCCCATTCACCTTCCTTCTGTTCCACGCCGCGCTCCAGTCAGTCCCGGGGGAGCTACACGAGGCTGCGCAACTGGACAGGGCAAACTACCCCAGGTTCGTGGTCTCCATCCTGATTCCCCTCATGGTCCCTACCATCTTCATCGCCGGGTTTCTCCGCGCGATCGACGCCTTCAGGACCTTTGACACCATCAACGTCCTCACCTCCGGCGGCCCCGGCGACAACACCACGACGCTGAGCATCTACATCTACAAGATCCTCTCCGCAGGAAACTTCGGAACCGCTTCCGCCGCCGCCCTCATTGTCGCGCTGATCATGCTTCCGCTGGTGCCTGTCGTGGTCCGGCGCATTACCCGAGGAGCCGTCTGATGAGCTACCCACCCGTCACACTGAAGCGCCGGAAACCGAATGTATGGTGGCGCAGCGTAGTCATCGGACTGATCGCTCTCGTGATCAATCTGCCCCTGGTCAACGCCCTGATCACGTCATTGAAGACCGACGCTGCCATCGGTCTGTCGCCGTTCTCCTTCGACGGCGGCCTCACCCTGGAGCACTTCACGGCAATCCTCGGCGGCTCCGGCTACAACTTCCTTGGGTTCCTGGCCAACTCGGCCCAGATCTCCCTCGGATCGGTCGCCTTGATCATGGTGATTGCGGTGCCCGCGAGCTACGCCATCGTGCGGCTCGGGTTCGGAGGGTCCTGGCTTCTGCAGATCATCACCAGCCTGCGCCTGGTCCCGGCGATGTTCTTCGCCATCCCGTTCTTCCTGATCTTCTCGTCTCTTGGGGCCTACGACACAATCGTCGGCCTGGTCCTTGCGAACGCCTTCATCAACCTCCCTCTGGCCTTGCTCATCATCTGCGGCACGCTCAGGGAACTCCCCGTGGAGATCGAAGAGGCATCCACGATCGACGGTGCGGGTCCCTTCCGAAGCCTGTTCTCGATCGTGCTGCCCCTGCTCGCTCCCGGGCTGGTCGCCGTAGGCATCCTGGTATTCGTCTTCTCCTGGTCCGACTACCTCTTCGCCGTCATCCTCTCGGCCTCGAACGCGGTGCCGGTCACAGTAGGGGCCGCCTTTTTCGTCACCAGCGCCGGGATCGCCTGGGGAAACCTCGCCGCGGTGACGGTCGTGTCCGTGATCATCCCGCTGAGCTTCGCCTTCTTTGCCCAGCGCTACCTCGTGCGAGGTCTCTCGGCCGGGGCCATCAAATAGAAGAGATGGCAGTGACACCACCCGATACAGATCATCCAGGGCAGTGCAAACGGCCAAACCGGAGAACGATGGCTTTCGACCTCGGGCAAGGAGCGGTCCGCGCGCGGGTGCGCTCAGGTTCAGCACTGGAATGCGAACTCACCGCCCCCGGGTATCGTCCCGGCCAGCCCCTGCATCAGTTCCTGCTCAACCTCGCCAACCAAGCAGCCCAGGCATCCGGCAACTCCCGCTTCGACATAATCGTCGGCGGGCTGACCGGCCTGCACGGGCGTTCTCCCGATCCCTCCCCGTCAATGCGGCTTCTGGAGGAACAGTTTGGCACGCAACGGCTGATCCTGGCCGATGACGCCCTCACCTCCTACCTCGGCGCCCGAGGCGACAAGGAAGGGGTCATCGCCGCCGTCGGAACCGGACTCGTGGCCCTCGGCTTCGGCCCCAAGGGCCGAGCCGCCCGGGTCGACGGCGTCGGGGCAATGATCGGAGATGACGGCGCTGGCTGGTGGATCGGCCGCCAAGGCCTCATCGCTGCCCTCAGCGCGGCAGACGGGCGGCGCCCAGGCTCACAAGCCCTGCTCGACGCCGCGATCGGGAAGTTCGGTCCGATCGAGAATCTTCCAGGCATCGTCGCAGCCGCCGTGTCCCCGATTGCCCTCGTCGCCGGTTTCGCCTCTTCAGTGGCAGAGGCCGCGCGTTCAGGCGACCCCGTCGCCCAGGGAATCTGGGACCAAGCGGCGCAGCACATCGCAACAGCCGTCTCAGCGGCCGCGACACGCGCAGGCCTCGGGCCAAACTGCGACTACACGCTGCTCGGAGGTATTACCGCCGCAATCGACCTGCTCGAGCCGACGCTTACGCGGCGGTTGCAAGAAGACTTCCCCGAATGCCGCCGCACCACCCCCGCAGGCACATCCCTGGACGGCGCCGAACAGCTCGCCGAACTCGACTCCCTCGACTCCTTGTTCCCCCTCGCCACCGAGGCAAGGACACCATGAAAGGAAACCACTTGGACAACACGCACGGACTCCGCGGAGGAGTCATCATCTCCTGCCAAGCCCCCGAAGACAGCCCTCTCCGCGACCCCCATGTCATGGCCCGCATGGCGCAGGCCGCCCAGAAAGCAGGCGCCGTGGGCATACGCGCCGAAGGCGCACTCGACATCGCCGCGATCAAGGCCGCCTGCACCCTGCCCATCATCGGCATCCGCAAACACCACTACCCCGACAGCGACGTCTACATCACCGCAACCACCCACGATGTGGACATCGTCGCCGACGCCGGGGCGCAGATTGTGGCGCTCGACGGTACCGACCGACCCCGACCCGGCGGCCAGACCCTCGCTGAAGTCATCGCGCACGCAAAGCAACGTGGCCTCATCGTCATGGCAGACCTCAGCGACCCGGCTCAAGGGCCTGCCGCCGTCGCCTCCGGCGCCGACCTTCTCGGCACCACACTCGTCCCGGAGACCTCCCAAGACGTCCGGCCTCACGGCCCCAACCTGAGAGCCGTGGAAATTCTCGCAAAAGCCCATCCGTACCGCCTCGTCATCGGGGAAGGACGCTACGCGACCCCCGCTGACATCGCCGCGGGCATGCGCGCGGGGGCTGGCGCAATCGTCGTCGGCAGGGCTGCCACTGACACCTACGCCCTCGCCGGCGACTTCGTGCGTGCGGCCCAAGCCACCCACGTCCCGAACTGACCTCACTCTAGGAGCTGGCCCACGATGGAGATCATCATCCTGCCCGACCCCAATGCGGTTGCCCGCACAGCCGCCGACATCATCCAAGCCCGCCTCGAAAAGGGCCGCACCGTTCTCGGGCTCGCCACAGGATCGACACCCCTCGGCACTTACGAAGAACTGATCCGGCGCCATTGCGACGCCGGCCTCTCATTCGCGGATGCGGAAGCGTTTACCCTCGACGAGTACCTGGGCCTCCCGCCCGACCACCCGGAGTCATACCGTTCGGTGATCCGGCGCGAGTTCACAGACAACGTGGACCTCCGCGACACGGCTGTCCACAGCATCGACGGCCAAGCGAAAGACCCCGAAGCCGAAGCCACCCGCTTCGACACGGCGATCCAGGCTGCGGGCGGCGTCGACATCCAAATCCTGGGCATCGGAACGGACGGCCACATCGGATTCAACGAGCCAATGTCATCGCTCGCCTCGCGAACCCGGATCAAGACCCTGACCAAGCAGACGCGCCTCGACAACGCGCGCTTTTTCCCAAGCCTCGACGACGTCCCCTACCACGTCCTAACCCAGGGGCTCGGGACAATCCGCGAGGCCCGTCATCTACTGCTCATTGGTCTCGGCCAAGCGAAGGCCCGCGCCGTCGCCGCAGCCGCCGAGGGCCCCGTCACGGCCGCGTGCCCAGCATCGGCGCTCCAGCTCCACCCCCACGCGACCGTCCTCATCGACACACCTGCGGCCTCACAGCTCGAGCAAACGGACTATTACCGGTACGCCCACGCAAATAAACCCGCTTGGCAGGCCTATTGAGCGACCGAAGCGAGGACTGAGAAGGCGCAACCGAAGCATTGGGCGCGTCTCCCAATTCGACAGGTACATTGTTGAAAAATCGGACGGGAAATGACTGGAAATTTGGCACAGCTCTGCCTGCCAGCCGGCGGATGGGACGGGACCGTTCCCCGCAATCGTCAGGCCGATCCCCGGATGTTACGGCTGCCACGTTTCACCGCTTTCCGGCTCCCCGGCACGTCCCGCCGAGAAAGAGACCACAGCGGCGACGCTCGACTGTCCGTCCCGTCCAGGCATAAGACACAAAGTCTTGAGCATGAACTCCAACCTGCTCGGAAACATAATCCACCGCCACACGGTCGAACTCATCAGCCCCGTTGGGAAATCTTGCCTCATTCTCTAAGAACTTCAGCAACAACGCGAACCCCAGGCGCGTGGAGCCGGGCTTCTGGCCGAGCAGCTCAAAATCGCGCCCAACCAAAGTCCATTCCTCAATAAGCCCAGTCATTCCACCACAATCGCACAGTCAGTCCTAGAACCGCACGAACTTGGCGGCTCAGGACAGCTATAGGAGTACTGGGCCCATGAGGCGCGTAACGAGTAATTCGGACGAGGAAAACGTGCCGCCATTAACAAGTAGCGACCACTCAAGCGATTGCCAAATGGACTGGGTAGGGTCTTCCCTGTGCCCGGCCGCTCAAGCCAGCCCGTTGTGGGGGCACGAGCGCCGACGTCAGGGTTCACCCGTGTCGTATTCGAAACGCAAGGTCTCCGCCCGATGGGTGATGCGTCCTTCCGCATAAGCGTTGGGAGACCTCCATGCTCGGAACGTCCAGGACCCGGCAGTCGGGGCGCCACTTGCCGTCGCGATGGCATCCTAGACTCCTGACTCGTCCGCCGGGCGGACTCGACGAGTAACGTTCATTTCTTCCGTGATGATTTGCAAAATATCGCCGGACCGGGCGCTGTGACGGAACTATTCGGCCGCCAGGGGACCGGTAAGGCAAGCGTTGGACACCCCGCTGGGAAAGCCACCACAGCGAATCGGAATGACTACCCCCAACTCGAGCCACCTCGACCAACCAAAGACCACACACACAAACACCTCAGGACATGGAGTGATCGCATGCGTAGTCTTTCTTTCCCCCGAATTGGTGCTGCAGCCGTTCTCACCGTGGCGCTGGTGGGCGCCCCGATCGCAACGGAGGCGGCGTCTGCCGCCCCGGCCGTGACCGGCACCATCCCCGTCGGCATCAATCCGGTGGGGGTGGCGGTGGATCCAGGGACACACACCGTCTATGTCGCCAACTTCGGCTTCTTCGGCGGCTCGGGCAGCGGCACGGTGTCCGTGATCAACGGGACCACTGTGACCAAAACCATCCCCGTCGGCAGCGGTCCGAGGGGGGCGGTGGTGGATCCGGGCACACACGCCGTCTACGTCGCCAACTACTACAGCGACACGGTGTCCGTGATCAACGGAACCACCGTGACCAACACCATCCCCGTCGGTACCCGTCCGGAGGGGGTGGCGGTGGATCCGGGCACACACAGCGTCTACGTCACCAACACCGGCAGCGGAACGGTGTCCGTGATCAACGGGACTACCGTGACCAACACCATTCCCGTCGGTACCGGTCCGTCTGGGGTGGCGGTGGATCCGGGCACAGACACGGTCTACGTGGCCAACCTCCTCAGCGGCACGGTGTCCGTGATCAACGGGACCACCGTGACCAACACCATTCCCGTCGGCAGCACTCCGTATCAGGTGGCGGTGGACCCGGGGACACACGCCGTCTACGTCACCAACTTTGGCAACAACACGGTGTACGTGATCAACGGGACCACCGTGACCAACACCATTCCCGTCGGCGGCAGCCCGTATGGGGTGGCGGTGGACCCGGACACACACACCGTCTACGTCACCAACTTCACCGGCGGCACGATGTCCGTGATCAACGGGACCACCGTGACCAACACCATCCCAGTCGGCAGCAGTCCGTATATAGTGGCGGTGGACCCGGGGACACATTCCGTCTACGTCGGCAACTCCAACACGAGCGGCACGGTGTCCGTGATCAGTGGGAACACCAACCCGACGAGCAAGGACCAATGCAAGGACGGCGGCTGGGTGAACTATCTACAGTTTAAGAACCAAGGGCAATGCGTAGCGTACGTGAACCATAACCGCGGTTAATCAGCCCGAACGCAACAGGACGAAGCCCCGACAGGTCGAGCTGCCGGGGCTTCTGGATCGTACTCAGACTGAAGCGAGCTGCTGACGGGCTACGGCCAGTTCGGCGGCCAGCGCCGGGAGTAGCCGGTGGGCTGCGGCGATGAACTTCCTGAAGTGCCTGCCCAAGCGGTTTCGGGTAGACGGCTTTTCCGTCCGGGTTTTCCTTCGCTGGTTTGCCGTGTGCCTGGGAAATATGCCTGCCTGAAGGCCTCGAGTGCCATGCCTACAAAGGCCAGGACACCCATTCACATGTACATGAAGCCCATGAACTTTATCGTCGGAACATCTACGAAAGTGAAGCCTTCCGGCGGTATTCCTTTGCTCTCTTTGTACATAAGGGACCAGCCAGTTGCCGCGCCGTTGACGTCCCTGAAAATGCAGAGGCCAAAAAGGAAGATTGAAAGTCCAATGACGGAGACAATCAGCAGAAGCAACCATTCCGGACCGTTCAGCGCTCCAAGGAGAAATCAGAGCGCGACGGACGCGAGGAAGCATCGGAAGAGGGCTTTTGCAGGCTGGAGCATCTCGACGAACTGACCCTTGATAAGACGGATCGTTCTGTTGGCTCCTCCTTCAATCGAGGAGTTCGGACCGAAGCACTCCGCCCTTCCTAACCCCAATTGCCTTGAGAGTACACTTGGCGAGACTTCGCCACACTCCCGAGATCGTGTCAGGTCGTTCCGCGAACGGACCTGCAGACCGCCATTTCAAACTGCGATTTAACCGCCAAACGAAATCAATGGTGCCACTGGCCGTTCATCCTTCCGCCATGGAGTGCAGGACTGCCTCGGCCCCGGATCGGACTTTAGAATGGCTCGACGCTGTCCAGCCATTCTTGTGCGGCAAAGACCGGATTCGAACCGGACTCCATTGACACCCCAGGCCCGCTACGAGGCATATGGAGCAGACATGACCTATTTTCTCTGCCGTGATGTCCTTTGGTGCCACCGGTGTTCTGGGCTACCTGGACTGGCGGAAGCTGCGCGGCGTCGGGGTCGTACGGCCTTTCCATTGGATCTGGGCCTTCCTGCCCACGGTCTATGTCATCGGCCGGACAACCGTCATCAGGAAAGTCGCCCCGCGCAGGGGCCTGGCACCGGTATGGGTGCTCATCGCCTCATTCCTCCTGATCGCGTTGTACCTCAACCATGTCATCTAGACACGCTCGTCCACACCATCGCCCAACAAACCGCAGGCTAACGCTCAGCGGCGGGACGTTCGGCTCTTCTGTGCAGATTCTTCTGCCTCGGCTTTGGCGGACTGAACGATCTCGAGGAAATCCGCCCGTTGCAGGTAGTCCTCGCCTGGTCCGCCGGCTTCGCCCTCCGCCTCTGCTTTTATCGCAACATATAGGATCAGGAATGCGACCGAAAAGCCGCTCACGAGCATGGCAGCTGCAGCGGTATACATGGGCCACAACTGTGGGATGCCCGAAACGTTCAGGACGCCCATGATGGCGAGGAAGGCCAAAGCAACAGTTGTACTTCTGAAACGCATGCGCATCAGGGCGAAGGCTGTGGGCCCTGCCAGTAGCCGACTCCCAGGATCGCTGGTTACCAAGTCAACGCTCCATATCCACCATTGAGTAAGTCGGAGGGCAGGGTGCTCACGTCGGCCGGCTTCGTTCGCTTGAATACCCCATGCCCCAGTGAATCACGAGGTTGCCGCGATTTGTCTGAGGACCGTTCAGACGAAACGCCACACGGATAGCTCCGGGACTCACACCATGCGAGGCGGTGACATCCCTGATCGGTCCGAATTCGGCGACCCGGTCAGTAGGCTCGTAGGTGGTCCTGGATCAGGCCGTCTCAGTGGTCCTCAATTGGGTTGACATACTCAAGAGGATGCAATTCTGTTGTGGACTTCCGTCTAGGTTTCCTCCAAGTAGCCACCCGTCATGCGGAGCGTCGGAAAGGTGGCCGGGCTTGGCTCTCGATTGATACCGGCGCCATCGACAGTTGACGGCGTGCGGAAGCGAGCGTCATACGGGAGTACAGGACAGCAACACCGGTTAATACCTCAACCTTCTCTTCAGCGAGTGTCTCCGTACGAAGGACGCAAACGAATGTCGCAGGAAGCGCTTCCGTGGTTCGCCAGATTCATACCGATGCTTATCGTCGTTGCTGGAGGTGTGGGAGTCTACTTGTTGGCCAAGCGCCGCAAACCGGTATCCTCTCCTCCTGGCCGGGGGCTGCGGCTATTCGACAAAGACGGAAATGAAGTCAAAGGACCCCTCAGGACTGTGACGGCCGTCGTCTTGGTCATCATGTTGATAGCCGCCTTGGTTGCCGTCATTCTCCCCTTCACGTCCTGGTGAATCCGGACGGCAACGAGGCTGACACCGCGGCCGCGATGATGCGCCGGTTCACCACGGTGCGGTCCTTCCTGCCGGCGTTGGCATCGGCGGAACCCTTTGGGGCCACCGCAGGCGGGGCCCCAACATTGGCCGCCCTGGCGGCGTTGCCGGACGTTTTGGCCGGCCGTATTAGAGATCCTAGCCAGGTTGATCTGTCCGTATTAGAGATCCTAGCCAGGTTGATCTGTCCGTACTGTCACCGGCCTGGCAAGGCCTGATCGAGGGTGCGGGAGAGATCGATCGCAGTGGATACGGCGTTGGCGATGCTCGCATCAGAGAGATGCTCGAAGAACGACAGTGGCAATCGCCCTTCTTTCGTCAGTTTCAGGACCTCGCCCCAGTGGTAGTCCTCGTCATCGTTCAACCACAGCCAGCCACCGGGATGGTTTTCTGGTGGTGAGATGTGGGTGTGCTCTGATTTGATTGTGCCTTGCTGGTTCGGTGCAACGTATTTCAGTTGCCCTTTGTAGACGTTCACAGGTGATGACGATCCACTTCCCGCGTTGACCGTGAAAGCCGTCAGACCTTCAACTATCACCAAGGCGAGCACTTGCACCCTCTTGACATTGGCAGCGTCAATGAAGTTCCGTGTGCCCGTGTCGGGGTAGAACGCGTCTTCGATCATGCTGTCAAAGCTATCGGCAGTATGGCGAGCGTGCTTATTCTTCTGGCGGGTCACCCAACAAATCAGAAAGCGCCCGTCTTAACGGTGAGGTCAAAACGGGCGCTTAGCCTGTGGATAACTCCGCGTAGTGCCAAGTTAGTGCCACGAGCTTCTACGAGGTCAGTCCAAAACGGGCTGAAACCCGCAGAATCTAGCGGTAGGGCTACTCGGACTTGAACCGAGGACCTTAGGATTATGAGTCCCGCGCTCTAACCAGCTGAGCTATAGCCCCGAGTCGGCGGGGGCCGCTTTGTCAGCGTCCCCGGCCAAAACACTCTAGCAAAACATTTCGGCTCCCGATGCCAAGCGGCGGCCTACGCCGGGTCCACGCGACTAGATGACCTTGTCTTCATAGCTCGCCCCGCGGTAGAGGTCTTCGAACGTCTGCAATGTGCCTTGGATGCTGTGCGGCTCCACCATGGCGCGGCTCGCCTTGCCCATGGCTTCGAGTTCGCCGGCCGGCAGGCGGAAGAGCTCGGTGATCCGGGCTGCCAACTCGTTGCTGTCCCCCGGCGTGAACAGATGCCCGTTTTCGCCTTCGCGCACCAGATGCGGCAGGGCCATAGCATTGGCGAGAAGAACCGGCGTCGACGCCGACATCGCCTCGAGCGTCACGAGGGACTGCAGTTCGGCGGTTCCGGGCATGCAGAACAGGTCAGCGCGAATGTACGCCTTCCTCAGGTCCTCATCGCTCGCCAGGCCCAGGAACTTGACCCGGTCCCCCAGGCCCAGCCGCTTGGCTTGGGCCGCCAGCGCGGCGCGGACCTCGCCGCCGCCGACGATTTCAAGATGCACATTGAGTTCGGCGGGTGTCTTGGAGACTGCGTCGATCAGGACGTCCACATGCTTTTCTTCGGCAAGGCGGCCGACAAAGAGAACGGTGGGGTTGGCATGCGGCTCGATCTCTTCCCCCGGCGCCAGTTCATAAGCCGCCGCGTCGATACCGTTGGACAGGGGCAGGACCTTGCGGAGGAAAGCGTGCTGGTGCATGGCCTTCGCGGCCAGCGGCGTGGGGGTGGTGACGACGTCGGCCTGGCCCATGACTTTGCCCATGTCTTTCCACGACACCCGCCCGATGATGTCCTTGAACCATTGCGGGAACGGCAGGAAGGGGTTCAGGTTTTCGGGCATGAAGTGGTTGGTGGCGATGATCCGAATGCCGCGTTTCTTCGCCTCGTAGAGAACGTGTTCGCCGATCGAGTAGTGGCTCTGGATATGAACGACGTCGGGCTGGACCTTGTCGAAGAGCAGCCGAATGTCGTTCTTGATTTCCCAGGGGTAGCAGATGCGGAAGTACTCGTGCGTGAAGACTCCGTGGGACTTCAGGCGGTGTACCGTGCCTTCATCCCCGAATTCGGTGAAGCTCTTGCCGTTGTCCGCCCGGCAGGCCAGCACATGGACATTGTGTCCGCGCGCCTTCATGCCTTTGGCAAGCCGGTACCCGAACTGAGCAGCACCGTTGACCTGCGGGCGGTAGGTTTCCGCCGCAATCAGGATGGTGAGGGGTTTGTTGGTTTCGGGAACGGTCACGTGGAGAACTCCTGATGGTCACGGTGCGAACATCGCAAAACGCCTGGCCCTGCGGTGTCTTCGCCGGTTGCCTGCCGCGGGTGTGCGGGGCACGGTTGTCGAACTTTGCCCTAGGCCTTCCGGCTTGCAGCCGCCTTCGCGTCACGTTTTCGCTTGGTGACCTCCGGATGGTGCCGGCTCAGGGCAATAACCCCCACGATAGCAAGGGAAGCGGCCACAGCCATGCCGATTGCAAGCACGGCGTGGACATCGGGACGAAGCTCACCCAAAATTGCGATCCCGATGGCAATTCCCACAATGGGGTCCACCACAGTCAGCCCTGCGATCACCAAATCCGGCGGCCCACCCGAATAGGCACTCTGCACGAACCAGGAGCCGAGCCCGCCTGCCGCGGCAATGGCGACTACGGTGTACCACTGCACATTGAGCAGAAAGTGCCCGTTGGGGTCCAGCAGGTGCCGGCCGATGATACGTGTCAGGACCGCGACGAATCCGAACAACACACCGGCTCCCAGGATGTACACGAAAGCACTCAAGCGGTGTCGGAACACCACGGCCAACGTTCCAAAGAGCCCGACGGCGAGGGTCAACAGGAGCACGATGGTTATTTCGTCCTCGCCGCTGACGTGGTGGTTCTCCTGGGTGGCGTTGACGGCCAACAGGACGAACATCGCAGAGCCGGTCACGCAAGCCGAGATCGCCACTACCGTGCCGCGATTGATTTTAAGTCCCTGGTCCTTGGCGTTGACCACCGTGGTGATGACCAAGGCGATGGCTCCGATGGGCTGCACCACCGTCAGCGGTGCTGACACCAGGGCAATGGCGTTCATGCCCATGCCCAAGGCAAGCAACAGCAGGCCGAGCATCCACCGCGGATTTCGCAGAAGCCTCAGGAAACCGTGGGAACTCAGGGCGAGGCCACCGGTATCCGCTTTGACCGCGCTCCCCTGGCGCTGGGCGCCAATGGCAAGGCAAAAGGCGCCAAGCACCGCAAGAAGGACTGCGAACCAGACCATCAGCCGCGACCGCCGTCGTTGGCTTTGAGTTCTTTGCCCTTGCGGAGGATTGCCCAGAAATAGTTGTAGGCCGCCACCCAGTGCCCTAGCAGACCCAAGCCCAGGCAGACCCAGGCGATCACGAAGTAGACACGGGTGTTGGGAACCGCGAGCTTGGAGAGGACCAGAAGAGGCGTGCCCAGGAGCAGGAACGCCGTCCGGATCTTGCCGATCCGGCTCACGGGGAGGTCGGGGTGGCTATGGAAATAGAACAATGAGGCTGTGGCAAGCACTGCGTCGGGCACCACCAGGGCGGCCAGGTACCACCAATCCACCACCCCGGCGATGACGAGCGTGACAGCGACGGTGATGAGCGCCAGGCGATCCGCCACGGGATCGAGGATGCGGCCCAGTTTGGAGGTTTGGTTGAAACGCCGCGCGACGTAGCCATCCACCCAGTCAGTGCCGCCCATGATGGCGAGAACCAACACGGCGAAACCATATTCCCTTTGCCACAGCACCAGCCACACGAACAGCGGGACGCCCATGAAGCGCAAAACAGTCAGGAAATTGGGGACCGTGAAGATGAGATCATGGTCGATCTGTGGCTGGCCCGGGCGTGCGCCTGCACCGATGAACTTCACCTGTCCCCCTTTCCGTAGTCCGCAGCTGACGCTGCCGTCCCGATTACTTCTTGAACAGCTTCCGCAGTCCTACTGCGGCCACCGTGGCGGAAGCGGCGAAGAGAAATAGCTCTTTCCAGCGTGCAGCGAGCCGCTCCGGCAACCCGGCCGGAACCTTCTCACTGAAATCTGCGAGTTTGTCGGCAGCGAACCGGCGTCCGTCGTCGAGCTTTTGCCCGGCAGCGTCGCGGAGGACCTTTCCCTGGGTCTTGACGTCGAGCTCGACGCCGAGCTGATCGCGAACGTCGGCGAGGTGCTCGCGGCGCTGCTCCAGACGGCGGAGCAGCTCAGCTTCGCTTGGGGCGGGGGGTTGCTCGGCTTTGTGTGCTTCTGCCTTGGCGGCCTTTTCGGCCTTGGCTTTCTCAGCTGCGGCGGCTTTCGCTGCCTCCGCTGCCTTGTAGGCTTCCGACGAGGGATCGAGGATACTGGCGTCGAAGGAAGTGCCCTCCTTGACTATGCCGAGATCGTGCTTGATGCCGCGGATGGTTTTCTCAGGCACAAGCGGCATGGCCCCCTTGAACGCACGGAAGGCGATGAGGGCTCCGATAAGAATGATCAAAAGGAACGCCGCCGCAACCACAAGCGCAGCCAACCACGGGGGCATGACCGTGGCCAGGCCCAAGATGGCAGCCACAACCAGGGCGATGACGAGCAAAGAGAAAAAGATCAGCGCAACGCCAACGAAAGCGCCGGCAATGCCCAACTGTTTGCCTTTGCCCTTAAGTTCAAGCTTGGCAAGGCTGATTTCGTCGTTGAGCTGCCGCGGCGCGAGCCGGGCTGCAAGTTTCAGGGTGTTCGGCAACGCCGAAATGCCCGGGCCTTGGCCAACCCGGCCGCTGTGACGTCCACTCATAGGTTCCGCCTCACTGCTTCCATCTTGCTCCTACCCGGCTCCGGCACGGAGACGAATACGACCGCCCGCGCACACCTGTCCACAAAACTACCATTCAGCTTCAGCCTCAACTTCCGGGACGGTCCTGCGGCGCGCCCCAGCCATCGCTGATAAATATGATCTGTCGCACATAGGATTGATAACCGTGAACACTCCCCCTGTACCGGGCGATTCCCTCAGTCGACGCGAAAAACTCCTCTATATCCTGCTACTTGGCGCATTGACCGCCTTGGGTCCATTTACCGTGGATCTCTATCTGCCGGCGTTTCCCGCGCTGGAGCATCATTTCGACGTGTCAGCGGCTGCGATCCAACTCACACTGACCGGCACGACAGTGGGCTTCGCCATTGGCCAATTGGTGGTGGGTCCGTTCAGCGACAAGTTCGGGCGCCGCACGCCCTTGATCCTGGCAACGGCCCTGCATATCGGTTCCTCCCTCGGCGCAGCACTTTCCACGGACATCAGCACACTTGCCCTGTTCCGCGTCCTCATGGGCGTCGGTGCAGCCGGCGGTGGCGTGGTGGCCATGGCGATGGTCCGGGACCTCTTCGCCGGTTACGCCATGGTGCGGATGTTCTCCCGCATGTCGCTGGTGAATGGCCTGGCGCCCATTCTGGCTCCGATCATCGGTTCACAACTGCTGTTGGTGATGCCATGGCCCGGGATCTTCTACTTCCTGGCAAGCTACGGATTCCTCGTGATCATTGCTGCGGTGTTCCTCATCCGGGAAACGTATCCCGCCGAGCTCCGCCGGCAGACGACGTCGACGGCGGGCCAACGCTACAGGGCCGTGTTCGCCGACCGGATTTTTGTCGGGATGCTGCTGGTCGGCGGGTTCAACTTCGGCGGACTGTTTGCTTACCTTTCCGCGTCCACTTTCCTGTTCCAGCAGGTCTACAACTTCTCCCCGCAGGAATACGGCCTGCTGTTCGGCGTCAACTCCCTGGGCATCGTCGCCGGCGTCCAAATCAGCTCCAGGGTCATCAGGCGAGTGGCACCCCAATGGATCATGGCATTCGCCACGGCCTGGATGTTGCTGATGGCCCTTTTGATTGTGGTGTTCGATCTGCTCGGCTTCGGCCTATGGGGCGTCATGGTCCCGCTGTGGTTCTACATCCTTGCCACCGGGTTCATGTTCCCCTGCGTCCAGGTGATTGCCCTGGCCAACCACGGCGCGCAGGCCGGAACCGCGGCTTCCTTGCTAGGTGCCTCGAACTTCCTGATGGCCGGCATCATCCCGCCCGTGGTTGGCTGGCTGGGCGTCAGCTCTGCCGTTCCCATGGGGGCCGTCCAGGCAGTGTGTCTCGCAGGCGCCGTGTCGGCCCTCTGGCTCGTCGTGCGGCCGCGGTCCGTCCCGTCCATCCACTGATGCGCCCGTCCACTGATGCGCGTCGCCCGGCCGTCCGCAGGGAGAAGTAGGCTCAAGCCATGACGCGCAAACCGCACCGCAACGGCAGGGGCTTCTTCCTTGGAGCGATGCTTGGCGCCGTCGTCGGCTTCTTGCTGGGCCGCGGGGCCGGAAACCCTGTGCTCGGAGCCCTGCTGGGCGCCGTCGTCGGTTCCGCAATCCTTTACCGGATCAATCCCGGGCCATGGAAACGGGACTAAGCGGGCCTTCCGTTGCTTCGAGGCCTGTTGCCGGTCATGGCCCGGCGATAAAGTTGAGATGTGCCCCGTTGGCAGGAACTACAGCCTATTCCAGCCCCATGGCAGCGCAGGGATGATGGCATCCTGCCGCTGTGGTGGGATCGTCTGTGCACCGTGACAAGCCCGCAATCCGCGGCCCTTTATGCGGCCGGGCTCTTCACGGAGGACCGCCGCCGCCCGATTGCGCAATGGTTCAATCCGACAAATGGCGCGGCCCTGCTCGTGGCTCCGGAGACTTCTCCCGAATGGCCTGTCCAACGCTTCGGAATCTTCTACGCACCCCCCGGCGGCGGATTCACCCGCGTCCACTCCGCCGCCCACGAATGGCACCCGCGGGAGCCGAGGACGCCGCCCACCGAGGACGACGCCTTCCAGTCCGCCGTGGCCGAAGCGGCGAGATTCCTGCAAGTCGAAATGGACTTCGTTTGACGACTTGGCTATGGGATTCTGCGCATTCGAAATGATTGCGCAAATCAGGGGTTATAGGACAAACGTGCGTATGGGAGGGGCTTGCTTCCCAGTGTTGACGGGTGAATTCCGGGATAGCTAAGCTTTGGAAGCCCAGGGTGGCCGGGGTGCTTGCATATCTCTGGAATGTCTGGTCTGCGGGGCCAGCCACGCCGGTGAACGCCGGGACGTCGGCCGACGCTCAGAGCTCGAGGCGTTCCTTGGCTGGCTGATGGGCACCTCCAATCAGTCTTCGCTCACCTCGTTCGGCGCCGCCCGGTCATTCCGCCGCCGCATGGCCTAGTGCTGGAACGTTGCCCCGCGGATCCCGGTGCCGGGGAGGTCCATGACCAGATCCAGGTCGACGGGATCTACGTCGGTTCGTGGTGCTGCCTGATCGCCGTTGTCGCCTTGCAATGGCTTCCCGTAAGCGAAGCTGGTTCGACGATCTATGGACACCGTCGGATTCTGCTGGATCATTCTCTTCGCCGAAGTTGCCGGTCCCGTGATTCCGCGGGCCCGGAATTTATCCATTCGAATGATTGAGCAGAATCCGACATCCGAGCGAAGACGATCCCGGGACGAACATGACGCGCCCGGGATTTACGCACGTTTTGTCCTAATAACCGGCAAATCAGGCAAACCGAGGCAAAAAAACAGGTCCCGCACCAATAAAATCGGTGCGGGACCTTTGCGCTCCTCCGACTGGACTTGAACCAGTAACCCTTCGATTAACAGTCGAATGCTCTGCCAATTGAGCTACGGAGGAATGAAGCGGTTATGACTTTAGCAAAGGTTTTGCCTCAAGTGAAATCGAGCCCCGGGCACTGTGGGAAGGGCAGCAGAATACCCCTCCCGGGTATCACCAATGCTGCGGAGCCCACGCCCTCACCGAGGATAGGATGGTCCGGCGCGCCTGAGGCGCGCACGTGGCTCGTACGAAGCGCATCCCTGGCGCGAAGGAACAGAAGGAAGCATGTCGAAGAACTGGTCAGCCGAGGAAAACGTGAAGGAAGTTGCCGAGGACGTCTTTTTCGTCCAAGGCCCGGCCGTCAACTGGACCATCCTCAAGCGGGGCAAGGAATTCACCCTCATTGACACGGGCTATCCCGGGAACTGGCCATTGCTCCAATCAAGCATGAATTTCCTTGGACTGGCCACGGAAAATGCTGCCGGAGTTCTCCTGACGCATGGTCACTCCGATCACATCGGCAATGCCGCGAGAATATCCGCAATGGGCATTCCGGTATTTGCGTCCCATGCGGAGCTGCCAAACATCCGCCGGGAGGTCCTCGAGCAAGTCACCGTGAAGGATCTTGGTTTGCGGATCCTCCGCCCGAGGGTCGGCGCGTGGGCCGTACACGCCATCCGATCCGGGGGCTTGTCCGACGTCGCGGTCCCGGGTGTCGTTGCGATGACCCAGGACATTCTGGACGCGCTCCCGGGATCTCCCCGGATCATTGCCACTGGCGGGCACACCAGCGGCCATGTGTCCTTCTTCGTCCCTTCAGCCAAGGCAGTCGTGACCGGGGATGCACTCGTCACTGGCCACGCCGTCAGTCCGGTTTGCGGTCCGCAGCTGTTGCCCGCTGTCTTCCATCACCGCCCGTCGGAGACCTTGGCCAGCGTTGAGGTGCTTAGGCAATTGGGCGCTGAGATGATCCTGCCGGGTCATGGGCCTGTGGTGAGCGGGCTCGACGGGACAATTGAGCTCGTCTCTGACGGAAGGTACTCCCCTTTCGCTTGAATCGACAGTCTTCCGGCCGGGTACGTGTATCGGAGCCTGAGTGGAGAGAGCGGGAGACCGGTTCCAAAACGGGTACCACCCACTCTTAACCCGTGCGGTGCATAGCCAATAGGCTCCGGACCTGGGGATTCTGACCCGGTCTGTTCAGAAAAAGGGGAAGCCGATGCGGCTCCTGACCATACTGTTCCGGCGGCGCACGTGGTTCCGCTGGGCCACGGCCGCGTCCGTGCTGTTTTTGCTTGGCTACTCCGCTGTCTACTTAGGGCCCCCTGCGCGGGCGGCAGTGCCGAAAACAATCATCAGCCTGACCTTCGACGACGGCAATGCCGATCAGCTCCCGGCCGAACAGTTACTGAAGTCACTCGGATTGCACGGCACCTTCTTCATTACGACCAGCTGGATCGATAATCCGTCATGGCTCACCCGAGCCAACCTGAACAGCATCGCTGCGGACGGCAACGAGATCGGTGGCCACACCATCACCCACCCGGACCTCACCACGTTGTCCACGTCGGCCGCAACTAACGAGGTTTGCGGCGGGCGTACAACGCTTGCCAGTTGGGGGTTCAACGCCACCGATTTCGCCTATCCCTTCGCCGCCGAAAACTCTTCCGTCGAGCAAATCGTGAAGAATTGCGGTTTTGCCAGTGCGCGCAATTTGGGTGACATCCGTTCGCCCGCGAGCTGCTCTGGCTGCCCCTTCGCGGAAACCCTTCCGCCGGCCAATCCATACAACACCGCGGCACCGGATGAAGTCGACAGCACGTGGACGCTGCAGAACCTGGAGGACCTGGTTACCAACGCGGAACCGGGAGGGGGCTGGGTCCAGCTGACCTTCCACCACATCGCCGTCGGGACAGATCCCACTTTGACCATCGATCCCAATCTCTTCAAGACTTTTGTCACGTGGCTGGCTGCGAGAACGGCCAACGGAACCACGTCCGTTCAAACGGTCGCCCAGGCCCTGGGCAATGTGCCCAACCAGCCCCCTGTAGCCGCCTTCACATCCTCGACGGCGGGTCTCACAGCCACGTTTGACGGTTCGACGTCGACCGATCCGAACGGGACTGTGGCCTCTTACAGCTGGGACTTCGGCGACGGCTCCCCGGCGGGCACCGGCGTGAAGCCTTCGCACACCTACGCCGCGGCGGGAACGTACCAAGTGAAGCTGACGGTGACCGATAACTCCGGCCTCACAGGGACCGTCACGCACGCGGTACCTGTAGCTGCCGCCGCGACCGCGCCTGCGGCTCCCACAGGGGTGGGCGCGACGGCGGGGAACGCGTCGGCGGTGGTGTCGTGGACGGCTCCGGCCAACGGCGGGTCCCCGATCACCTCGTATGCCGTGACGCCTTCCACCGGCGGCACGGCCCTGGCCCCGGTGACGGTGTCCGGTAATCCGCCTGCGACGACGGCGACGGTCACCGGGCTGAGCAACGGCACGGCCTACACGTTCACCGTCACGGCCTCGAACGCCGTCGGGACGTCCGTTGCTTCGGCCGCGTCCCCGCCCGTCACCCCGACGGCCCCAACAGTTCCGGGGACTCCGACAGGCGTGAGCGCGACGGCGGGCAACGCTTCCGCGGTGGTGTCCTGGACGGCTCCGGCCAACGGCGGTTCCCCGATCACCTCCTACGCCGTGACGCCTTCGTCCGGTGGCACGGCTTTGGCTCCGGTGACGGTCTCCGGAAATCCGCCCTCGACGACGGCGACCGTCACCGGACTGAGCAACGGCACGGCCTACACCTTCACCGTCACGGCCACCAACGCTGTGGGGACGTCTGCGCCGTCCGCCGCGTCGGCCCCGGTCACGCCCACGGCGCCGGTTCCCGGCGTCACCAACGGCGGGTTCGAATCCGGGCTCACGTCCTGGACCACCGGCGGCGTCAAGGCCCCCGTGGCCTCCACCACCGCGCACACCGGCACCGGCTCCGCGCTCCTGGGCCTGGCATCCGGGGCCGAACCCCTCGGGGACAGCAGCCTGGCCCAGACCATCACCATGCCCGCCGCCGGGACCTCCACCCTGTCCTTCTGGTACCAACCGCACACCGCCGACGAGACCTGCACCAGCACCGCCTGCCGCTACGACTGGATGGAAGCACAAGTCCGCACCACCAGCGGCACGGTCCTGGCCAGCCTGTTCAAGCTCTGCAACAACAACGGCACCTGGACCCAGCTCAGCGCCAACCTCTCCGCCTACAACGGGCAGGCCATCTTGCTCTGGTTCAACGTCCACCTCGACGGTTCCAGCCCGGCGGATGACACCTGGATGTACCTCGACGACGTCACCCTGACCAACAGCCAGACAACCCCCACGGCACCGGCGGCCCCGACCGGGGTCACCGCGACCGCGGGGAACGCCTCCGCCACCGTGTCCTGGACCGCCCCGGCCAACGGCGGCTCCCCGATCACCTCCTACGCCATCACCCCGCACGCCGGTGCCACGACCCTGGCCCCGGTCACCGTCACCGGGAACCCGCCCGCCACGACCGCGAACATCACCGGGCTCAGCAACGGCACCGCCTACACCTTCACCGTCACCGCCACCAACGCCATCGGCACCTCACCGGCCTCCACGGCATCGGCACCGGTCACCCCCACCGCAGCCGCGACGGCACCCGCCGCCCCCACCGGGGTCACCGCGACGGCGGGCAACGCCTCCGCGACCGTGTCCTGGACCGCCCCGGCCAACGGCGGCTCCCCGATCACCTCCTACGCCATCACCCCGCACGCCGGAACCACGACCCTGGCCCCGGTCACCGTCACCGGGAACCCGCCCGCCACCAGCACCAACGTGACAGGGCTCAGCAACGGCACCGCCTACACCTTCACCGTCACCGCCACCAACGCCATCGGCACCTCACCGGCCTCCGCGGCCTCGGCGCCGGTCACCCCCACGGGAACCACCACCTCGACCATCACCAACGGCGGCTTCGAATCCGGGCTCAGCTCCTGGATCACCGGCGGCGTCAAGGCACCCGTGGCCTCCACCATCGCCCACACCGGCACCGGCTCCGCGCTCCTGGGCCTGGCATCCGGGGCAGAACCCCTCGGAGACAGCAGCCTGTCCCAGACCATCACCGTCCCCGCCACCGGAACCACCACCCTGTCCTTCTGGTACCAGCCCCACAGCCAGGAAGACCCCTGCACCGGAAATGCCTGCCCGTACGACTGGATGGAAGCACAAGTCCGCACCACCACCGGCACCACCCTGGGAAGCCTCTTCAAACTCTGCAACAACAACGGCACCTGGACCCAGCTCACCGCCGACCTCATCGCCTACAAAGGCCAGACCATCACCCTCTGGTTCAACGTCCACCTCGACGGCTCCACCCCCGCCGACGACACCTGGATGTACCTCGACGACGTCACCCTCACCAACGGGTAAATGCACCAGACGCCAAGATCCCTGCCCTCTACTGAGGTCGGGGATTTCGGGTAACCGCTCGGCGCCCTGCTGGTCCGGGCTGGATTACACGTTCAAGCCCGGGCCGCCCCACTGAGTGTCGGACCCTTCACGTCAGCCAGGCCGTGACTTGGTCAGCCGGCATTGCCTTACTCCAGAGGTAGCCCTGGGCATGGTGGACGCCGAGGCGTCGAAGTTCGGCGAGTTGATTGGGAGTTTCGACTCCTTCCGCGATCACAATCAGGTCGAGGGTGCGTGCCATGCCTAAGATGAGTTCGATGATGGAGGCCCTCTGCGGGTCCGTGTCGAGTACCTCAATAAAGGACCGGTCGATCTTCAGGGTGCGGGCGGACATCCATTGAATGTAGCTCAATGAGGAATAGCCGGTGCCGAAGTCGTCGATGGAAAGCCCGACACCGAGGTCGTGCAGCCTGTGGAGGGTCTCCGATGGAAGCTCAGGTTGCTCCATCAACACGGTTTCGGTGATCTCCAGGTTCACCGCCGCTGGATCGATGCCCGCCGCCAGAGCCGCTGTGTGCACGATGTCCGGGAAGTCGGGGGTCACGAGCTGGCGGGCGGAAATGTTCACTGCGGCCCAGAGGTTCCCGGCTCCCGGAACATTGGAGCGCCACCGCTGGACCTGGGCCAATGCCTCGTTGAGCACCCAGGTTCCGATTGGAACAATGAGGCCTGTCTCCTCGGCGATGGGGATGAACGTGTCCGGCATGATCAGTCCGTGTTCACGATGACGCCAGCGCAAGAGGGCCTCAAACCCGACCGCTTGTTCCGCATCCAGTTCAATGATGGGTTGGTATTCCAGGAAAAGTTCATCCCGTTCCAAGGCCACGCGCAGGTCGGATTGCAGGTCCAGGCGCCCGGCTGCCTGCCCGGTTGTGCGAGAGTCATAGACCACGGAGCCGTCTCCACCGGCGGCCTTAGCTTCATACATGGCCGTGTCCGCGCCGTGCAGCAACGATTCCGCAGTGTCTCCCGGGCCCGAGACGGCGATCCCGACACTGACGTTCAGGAAGATCCTTCGTCCTTCAATATTAAACGGCTGCCGGGTCGCCATCCTGATGCGTTCCGCAGCCGCTGCGGCGTCGCGGGTACCCAGGTTCTCGCAAACGATGACGAATTCGTCGCCGCCGAATCGGCCCACGGTATCGCCCGGTCGGACGGCAGTTCGGAGCCGTTCGCCGAGGAGGATCAAGAGAGCGTCCCCGGCCGTGTGCCCGATGCCATCATTGACGAGCTTGAATCGGTCGACATCCACGAACATCACCACTACCCGCCGGGATGCCCGCCCCAGGAAGCCCCGGAGCACATCGATGAGCAGATATCTGTTCGGCAGGCCCGTCAACGCGTCGTGGCGGGCCTGCCATTCAAGAACCTGTTCGGCGTCTTTACGGTCAGTGATGTCCATGACCGTGGCTAGGAAACGCAACGGCGCCCCGCTGGTGGCGTCATGGGTCATTCTGGCTTGGGACTGCATCCACCGAAGCTCACCGTCGGCCCTCATGATGCGAAACTCGTACTCAACACGCTTCGTGCCTGAGTCAAGCGCCCGCCGCGCGGCCTCGATCACCTCCAGGTCCTCAGGATGGACCAGCGCCAGGGACTGTTTCCGTGAGACCAGTTCGCCCGGGGCCAGTCCGTAGATCCGGGCATATTCATCTGAGTGCGACCACCGGTCCGAAACGATGTCGTGTTCAACGCTGCCCATGTGAACCATTTCTTGGGCGGCGATAAGGCGTTCAAGTTCGGCTGCGGCCACCTGCAGACGTTTCAGCTCAGCGATGTCCCGAGTTATTTCCGTGGACACGGCCACCGCCGCGACCGTCATGGCACCTGTGCCTCGGACAGGACTGACCGTGGCATACACCGTGAACCCGCGTCCCGTTCGGTGCTGCATCCAGAACTCACCTGCCCAGCCTTGGCCCGCGGCGATCCCGTCCGTGATCTCCTGCATGGTCGCTGCCTGTCCCGGTACGTCCAGGCTGGCGATGATCCCAAGATCGGTGATTTTCCGACCGAGGACCTCCGTGGACCGGAACCCGTAAAGCCGCTCGGAGGCTTGGTTCCAATAGATCACCCGCCAGATGTCATCGAGTCCGATAACCGACTGCTCGATTTCCTCCAGCAGCAGCGACTGCATCACCAGATCATCTTGCTTCATTACAGGCATTGCCCCCGGCCCTGCCAACATCCGGAGTCCCCTGGAAGTGCCAGAAGGTTGTGAGCGTCAACGTACAGCCGACTGCGGGGCTTCTCGTTCATTTGCCGAGACCTGGGCGATGGCGCGGCGGGCTCTACGGACAAAGCGGACCATCCGCCAGGAACCATAGAGGGCCGCTAGGACGACGAGCAGTCCGGTGATGATGAGTAGCCATGGGGCGTAGTTGATGGTGGTCTCCGCATGCCCGGTGCCGGCCTCGGAGGTGATGGTTGCTTCCGCGTTGCCGGCCTGGATGAGGGGTGCCTGAATCAGCTTGGCGTGCAGATCGAGATTTGCTCCGGGGAGCATGCTTTCGGGGGTGTCGAATGCGAGTTGGGTGTTCGCTCCGACCCAGCCGCTGATATCGAGCTTGGCGGAGGGGTGCAGGATGGTGTTGCCCGTGTTCTTCAGGGGCAAGGTGAATGTGAGCGCGTCCCCGCTCTGCTGCCAACTCATATCGCCGTGCTGAAGGGACTTGACGGCGGTGCCGGCGACGTTGAGATAGATGCGCACGCCCTGGCGCTGGATGACGTCCAAGCGGACGGCCGTATCTCCGTTGACTTTGGTCGTTTGGCCCTGGACCGGGGGGCTTTGGATGATCAGCCCACCGGCGTAGTCGCCCGGCGGGGTGCCGACGGGCACGCTGATCCGGAAGGGGACTGTAAGGTCCGAGTTCGCCGGCACTGTGATGTGATCAGCGTTCAATTGCGCCCAGGCTCCGACGCCGGAGCGGGCGTCGGACTGGGCGGCCAGCGCGAAGGTCCCCTGCGGTGTGCTGGTTCCATCTACCGGATAGTCCAGCAATGTCATCGGGGACTGCGAATGGTTGGTTACTATCGCTGTAGCGTCCAAGGCTGCCCCCGGAAACAGGGAGAAGTGGAAGAAATCTGCTTCGTTCGCGGGGCGGATTCCCAGAGCCCCGTTGTCGACCGCCACTGCCGGTCCAGAGTTGGCGAGCAGGGCAACGGCCAGCGCCGCTGTCATCATGGCTGTGCGCAGAGGCCGGCGCGGCCGGGGACCTTGTAGTGGGTCATTCACGGGGAAGTCCTTGCTAGGGCGATCGGATTGCTGGGTTTCGTCATGGGAACGCGGCGCGGCGGGGAGTTTCATGGTCCGTCCGGGATGGCGTGCAGCCCGTCGACCGCCAGCCTTCAGGGCTGAACAGTCGGCGGGCCGCACTGTGCTCATGCTGTCAGGAGATGGTGTAAGTAAGGGTCGAGACGTAGGGCAGCAAAGCAGTGGATCCGACCGCGCCGAAATAATTCGACCGGAAGGCATTGGCGGGGACGACAAGGCTGTACGTGGGCGTCAGCGCGTAGATTCCTTTGTTGGTACCCAACGACGAAACGAGGGACTGGGCCGACCCGGACATCGCCAGGGCAGGTGCGGTTATGCCGGAAGCAGCATCAGCACCGATGCCGGCAGTGACCGTCCCCGGGGTGATGGTCAGGTCGCCGACCGGAATGGTGCGGGCTGTTGTTTCAACGGTCCCGGCAGCGCTGGTGGGGACGGTGGCGGTGACCGAAAGCGACCAGGCCGCACCGGTGCCGCGTGTGTCGGAAATGCTCCACGGTGAAGACGAGGTACCCGTGGCTGTTTGGGTGGCCCCGGTCAGGGTGACGCCCGTCAGGGTAGCGCCCGCGGTGGTCGAGGTCAGGGCCCCGCCGGAAACGGTCGAGTCCGCGGTGTCTGCCGTCGCTGCCGGGAGTGCGGCGCTGAGCAGGATTCCGGCGGCGACAAGGATGCCTGCGGCCTTGAGGATTTTGCGCATGGGATTTCTCCAGATGTTGGTGGGCACGCGAAGAACTCGTGCCACAGGTTGGCACAAAGTATTATTTGAGACCGCAAAACCGTGACCGGCCAATGATCGAATTGATTGGCGTGGATCCGAGGGCGGGTTGAACAACCCGCGGCTTCCCGCATCCGGCCTGCCGATAGGCACTGGATTCTTGCGTGAGAGCAATAAGGAATCCGTTCTGTAGCCCCCGCCATGAACGAACGCCACCAACGATGTGGTGTGTATTCGTGACTCCACACGACGCGTACCGCACACCCCCCAACACCGGTGCTCCTTGCCTGATCCTTCGAACTGAGCGAGTAGCCAACAAGCGGGCCCAGGTCACGCAATTCAGCGGGCCGCGTCTCCGTCGATTGTCGCCTCGTCGACGGCACCGCGCAGCTCTGCCGTATGGAGCTCGGGGAGTGGGCTGCGACATATTGCACGAGCTTCGTCGGCAGACACACCCAGCATTCGTAGGAGTGCCTCGGCCGCCCGATCCGTCGTCTCGGCGTCGTCGCGGTCCGGTTCGGCATGCAAGAGCTGTCCGAGGAAGGTTGCCGCGCCGACGGCGCACACCACGGCGACGTCGACGTCTGTCATGGTGAACCGACCGGACTCGATGCCGGCCTGGATGTCGCGCCGCACACGCGGTGCCAGCCCTGTCTGCGCGCCGAGGAGGTCGAGCGCGCTGTGCAGGATCACCTTGCTGAGCTGAGGTTCACGGCGGTGGAAACGACCGGTCAACCGGAAACTGGTCGCAAATGCGACGGCGGGGTCGTCGACGTCGGAGGTGAGTTCGTCGAGGACCGCGCCGAGGAGGTCCAAGACGTGCTCGACCGCTTCCTCGAACAGCTGGTCTTTCGACTCAAAGTGGTTGTAAAAGGAGCCGAGCCCGACGTCCGCAGCCTGGGTGATCTCCAGCACCGGCATGTTGGTCTGTCCTTGAGCAAGGAAGGACTGTGCTGCGCGGATCAACGCGGCACGAGTCTGCGCCTTCCGTCGATGCGACCGGCTGGGTTCAGGGGACGAGGCCGGGGCTGGGGCTGGGGTCATCGTTGCCTCCTTGAAGTCATTCGGTCACGGAAAGCCTAGCAGCGCGCCGTCAGATATGAAGAAATCTTCAACTGCCCTTGACTGACGATATCGTCATAATCGATGATTTAGTCAGAAAGAGAGGCAATCCATGAACGACCACCACGACCACCACGGCACCCACAGCGACCTCCACAGTGAGCAGGGGGCGCTGCGAGGCGAGCACCCCGGACGGGCGGCGAACCCGATCATCAAGGTGCACGACATCGCCTGGCTCGAGTTCCAGAAGCCAGACCTGGCCGCTGCAGAGACCTTCGCGCAAGCCTTCGGATTCGCCACGAGCCTGCGCACCCGTGACGAGCTGCACCTCCGGGGCACCGACGCCGGAGCGCCGTGCGTGATCGTACGGCGCGGACCGAGATCGCAATACCTGGGTGCCGCGTTCACTGCGGCCGAGGCCTCGGACGTCCTTCGCCTGGCTGAGGCGACAGGCGCGACCTCGAAGAAGCTACCGGAGACGATCGGCGGCATGGGCGTCGATCTCGTGGATCCGAGCGGCGCTTCCATTCGCGTCGTCGCAGACACGCACAAACTCCCTTCCCTGCCGGCCCAGACGCCCCTCACCTTCAACGCCGGCCACGAGATGGTGCGGGCCAACCAGACCCAACGGCCGCTGCGTCAGCCAGCGACCGTCCAGCGCCTCGGTCACGTCGTGCTGCAGAGCACAAAGTACCGTGAAACGCTCGACTGGTACCTGCACCACCTTGGCCTGATTGTCAGTGACTTCCTCTACTACCCGGGGCAGCGCGAGCGGGGTCCGACAATGAGCTTCATCCGCTGCGACCGGGGTTCGACACCGACCGACCATCACACGATCGCGATGACGCTGGGCCCGACGAATCGCTACGTGCACTCGGCATACCAGGTGGCCGACATCGATGCCCTGGCCGCGGGCGGTGAGCTTTTGCGCGACCTTGGGTACCACCGCTCGTGGGGAATCGGCCGTCACATCCAAGGCAGTCAAATCTTCGACTACTGGCGTGACCCCAACGGCTTCCTGGTCGAGCACTTCACCGACGGGGACATGTTTGACTGCACCCTCGAGCCCGGTTGGGCACAAATGACCGCCTCCGGTCTCGCCCAGTGGGGCCCTCCGGCCACCAAAGACTTCCTCGGTATGACCCCTGGCCGGGAGTCGCTGCGTGAGCTGGCCTCGATGGTCACGGCGCTCCGCGACGACAACGAGTTCGATTTCATGCGCCTGCGCGGCCTGATGAAGGTAGCCACCTCATGACCATCTCCATCCTGCGAACCGCAGACGACTGGTGGGTCCACACGCCCTCCGGTGCCGCCCGTATCGCCACCCCGGCAACCACCACGGGCGAGCTGCTCGCCGATCGTGCGGCCATCCAAGCCGCGATCGGCAGCAGCGAGACCGTGCCGGTGGAAAACCTCGACCTCGTCTCGCCGATCACAGTGCCGTGCCGTGTGGTGGCCCAGATGACGAACTTTGCCTCGCACGCGAGGGACGCCGGCATGGATCCTAGAAAGATTCCATTGACATTCTTCCGCAAGTCCTCGGGCTCGATCAGCGGGCCTTATGACGACGTCGTCAGGCCCGGGCACGTGCGTTTCCTCGACTACGAGGCCGAGATTGGCCTCGTGATGGGCCGTGAGACCCCGGTCGGCACTGAGATCAACGATGAGACGATCGCCCACTACGTCGTAGGGCTCGTGATCACCAACGACGTCTCGGCCCGCGACCTGCAACTCCCGAAGACCCAGTTCTACGAGTCCAAGTCCTACCCGAGCTTCACCCCCACCGGACCAACGCTCGTGCTCTTCGACGATGAGGACTGGAAGCGCTTTGGTGAGCTGCGGTTGCGGCTTTGGGTAAACGGCGAGATCCGCCAGGACATGACGGTGGCCGACATGATCTACCTCCCAGTCGAGGCGTTGCGGGCACTCACCCGCTTCCAACACCTCTCCCCGGGTGACCTGGTCCTGACGGGCACGCCTGTCGGCACCGCACTGACCGCACCACCCAAACCAGTAGGGCTGATCGCCAATCTGCTACCTCCGGCCGCCAAGTGGCGCCTGTTCTTCAAGGCCCAGGGCCGCAATCCCAAGTACCTCAAGAGCGGTGACGTCATAGAGATCGCCATCAGCACCGACGACGGGAAGGTCGACCTGGGGCGCCAAGGCACGATGGTGAGGGAGGCCCGGTGAACGGCACGCCCCTTTGGCCGCGGTACTCAAGCCCGGACGACGTCGTCGAGATCGAGAAGACGCCCCTCTCCGAACGCGGTCTTCCGGCGTCGACGTACGAGCTGCTGTCTAGGGCCGCGCAGCTGTGGCCGGATCGCACGGCGGCGGCGATACTTCGGGACGCCGGGCGCTGGCAGGAACCGGTCAAGCTGACGTTCTCCGAGCTTCTGCGCGACGTAAACCGGATAGCGAACCTGCTGGCAGAAATCGGGGTTGGCCGCCAGGACACCGTTGCCTTACTCTCGCCCAACTGCCAAGAGCTCATCGCCGCGACCCTGGCCTCCCAGGCTGCTGGGATCGCTGTCCCGATCAATCCCGGCTTGTCCGAGGATCATGTTGCGGAGTTGCTCCAGCGCTCGGGTGCGCGCGTGCTGGTGGCCGCTGGGCCCGATCTTGATCCGGTGGTCACCGAGGCCGCGTTCAGTCTCGCGAAGAGGGGCCTGGTGGACCGTGTGCTCCTTTTGTCACCAACCGGGCAGGCACCAACCGCACAGGCACCAACCGGCCTGGGCGGGACCGGCCTGGGCGGGACCGTGGGATACGCAACCGTGGACTACCTGATGCGGCTGGCGGCGGACGCATCGCCCGAGCAGTTCCACGGCGATCAGCCCGGACCAGGCGATCTGGCGGCAATCTTCCACACCGGCGGCACCACCGGCACCCCGAAGCTTGCGGCACACACCCAGGCCAACGAGATCGCCGACGCTTGGATGCTCGCCGCCAACGAGCTCGACAACGAGGACGCCGTGTACTTCGCCGCCCTGCCGCTATTCCACGTCAACGCTCTCGTGGTGACCGTGCTCGCTCCCCTTTTCAAGGGCCAATCGGTCGTGTGGTCCGGACCGCTGGGCTATCGCGAGCCTGCTCTCTACGAGGTCTTCTGGAAGATCGTCGAGCACCACCGGCTTACCGCGATGAGCGCCGTTCCTACCGTCTATGCCACGCTTGCCGCGGCTCCCGTGAATGCCGACATCAGCAGCCTTCGCCACGCCATGGTGGGAGCCAGTCCCCTGCCCGCGGCCGTGCGTGCCGGCTTCGAGGCAGCCACCGGCGTCGCCCTCATCCAAGGGTACGGTCTGACGGAAGCGACGTGCGTAAGCGTACGGAGCTTCCCAGACGCCGCCAAGGGCTCGCTCGGCTTTCGACTTCCCTACCAAGAGATCAAGGCAGTGCACGTCGACGACGCCGGACACTGGCATGATCTCGGACCAGGCACAAGAGGCCTGCTGGTGATCAAGGGCCCCACGGTCTTCCCCGGCTACGTCACCGGCAATGGCCCCGACGGCCCCTTGCTCGACGGCCTCGGCAAACTGCGGGACGGCTGGCTCGACACCGGCGATCTCGGACAGGCCGATGCGGACGGCTTCGTTCAGCTCACCGGTCGCGCCAAGGACCTGATCATCCGAGGCGGCCACAACATCGACCCCGCAATTATCGAGGACGTTCTCCTCACCCACCCGGAGGTGACCGGCGCGGCGGCGGTCGGCAGACCTGACCGGCATGCAGGGGAGGTACCGGTCGCCTACGTCACCTTGGCCGCGGGCGCGACAACCAGGACCGAGGACCTGATTCGATGGGCGGAGGACCGGGTCGGGGAACGGGCGTCCACGCCGAAGTCCGTCACCATCGTCGACCAGCTTCCGGTCACTGCGGTCGGAAAACCGTACAAACTCGCGCTCCGGGCGGACGCCACAAGGGTAGCGCTGAGCGACGCCTTGCGGGAGATGGCCGCTGTGCACGCCGTGGAAGCCGATATCGAGGACGGCGCGATAGTCGTCACAGTGAGTGCTGACGAGGCATCGCATACGAAGGTCACGCGCGCTCTGGACGAGTACGGCGTCCGCTGGCGGGTCACGCACTGGCCGGCACCAAAGGCGGATCGATGATCACCGTCCTCGCGGTGGTCATGACGGCGCTACTCGTCAGCTATCTTGTTCTCGGTGCGGCGGCAAGAGGATGAGCGCCCACAACTATGGCGCGGTGCCTGTGGTCGTGATCGGCGCTGGTCCTTCCGGGCTAGCTGCAGCCACCCTACTCGGCATGTACGGCGTCGAGTGCCTCGTCCTAGACCGTTGGGAAGGCGTCTATCCGCTACCACGAGCGGTACATCTTGACGACGAGGTCTACCGCATCCTCAACCGCCTAGGCGTGGCGACTCAATTCGCCGGGCTCAGCCGCCCTGCACGCGGGCTGCGTTTGCTCACACCCGGCCACCAGGTGATCGCGGAATTCCAGCGATCGACCGATAGCGGCGCCCACGGCTACCCCCAAGCGAACATGTTCGACCAGCCGGACCTTGAGCAGCTCATGCGCGACAACCTCCGGATTATGCCTTCGGTGACCCTGCGCGGCAATGTCGAGGTGCTAAGTGTGACCCAAGGCAACGCGGCAGTCCGGGTGGACTTCACGGATCGTGTCACGGGAACGCGCGAGTCGATTCGTGCCAGCCACGTCCTCGGCTGCGACGGCGCCAACAGCGTCGTGAGGGAAGCTATCGGCGCGGAGATGGAGGATCTGGGCTTCGAACAGCGATGGCTGGTTATCGACATCGACACCGCGGCGCCACTGAATCAGTGGGAAGGTGTCCACCAGCTGTGCGACTCCTCCCGCGCCGGTACCTACATGCGCGTCGGAGAGGTCCGCTACCGCTGGGAGTTCCGACTGCTGCCCGGCGAGACTGCCGCCGACTTCGCGACGATGGATACTCTCCATCCGCTGATCCGGCCGTGGACCGGCGACGTCCCGGCGGACGATCTGCACGTGCTCCGCGTGGCCGACTACACCTTCCACGCCCAGATCGCCAACAAGTGGCGCGACCGTCGCGTCTTCCTCCTCGGAGACGCCGCTCACCTAAGTCCTCCCTTCATAGGTCAAGGCATGGGGGCAGGACTCCGAGATTCGATGAACCTGGCTTGGAAGCTCGCCGGCGTTCTTGCCGGTGACCTGCCCGCGACAGCGCTGGCCAGTTACCAGACCGAGCGCAAGCGGCACGCACGAAGAGCCATCACCCTCGCAAAACTGGTCGGCCTCACCATGACCGCGGGTGGTCGCGTCGGTACCGCGCTGCGGAGGTTCTTCGGACCGGGCCTGCATCTCGTGACAGGACTCGCAGCCCGGTCCTGGACGGCGCTACCCCCTGGCTCTCGCACTCGACTCTCGGCAGTCGCCCACACCTCCGCCGTCGGACGTCTCTGCCCCAACGCCCCGATGTCGGTTAGCCCGGACGCCAACCGATTCGACGACGTCGCTGGAGACGGATTCGCGCTGTTAGCTCTCGCGATCACGCCCGAGGAGTGCGAACGCATCCTTCACAAGGGCGCGGCACCTGTCGTCCCCGACCCCGGATCTGAGCTCCACCAGTGGCTGGTCCGTCATCGAGTCGCTGCTGCGGTTGTCCGCCCGGATCGCACCGTGATGTTCACTTGCGACTCCGTCTCCGGGAGCCTCACCCGCCTGCCGTCGTTCCTCCCGGCAACCGCGCACGCTGAACGAACAAAGCGATGAACCAAAAATCCCCGCCCTCATACTGAGGGCGGGGATTTTTGAGTAAAGCTCCTCCGACTGGACTTGAACCAGTAACCCTTCGATTAACAGTCGAATGCTCTGCCAATTGAGCTACGGAGGAATGAAGCGTGTACAAGCCTAACAAAGGGCTGCCGGGAAACGAAATCGGCGCCGTTGAAGGCCCTCAGCTATCCATGCGGAGAGCGCGGCGCTGCATTTCCAGCTGCATGAGTTCCCGGTTGAGCCGCTGGAACTCCTCCGGCTGGGCCGAGGCGTCCAGGCGCTGCAATTGGCCCATCTTGTCCGCCTTGACCCTGGTGATCTGTAGTTCGAACAGGCGGGCCAAAATGTCGCGGCAATACCGCTGAAGCGCTTCGGGAGTGCTGGCGGGCAGCGGAACCACAGCAAGCTCGGAGACCAAACCTTGAAGTGGTTCCGGAACTTCCTGGCGGATCCCTTCCACCCAGGCCACAGGGTCTCCCGCGTGGGCCAGCCCGGCTGCCCGAACAGCCGTGTGTACCGCAGAGTAGGCCGGAGTGACGAAGTGGCAGGCCTCAAACCGTTCCCATGCTCCACCGCTAAGCGCGGCTTCGCCTCCTAGGACAGCGGGGTTCTGGATGACCACCTCAAGGGCCTGCCGCTCCATGGCGGCAATGGGATCCCGGGGATCCGGGCGCATGAAGGCGATGGGAGCGTCCGACGGCGGTGCTGCCGCCGGCTGGCCGGCCTGGCCCGGGGTTGTGCCCTGCCCGGCCCCCGGGGCTCCTGCGGTGCTCGCCGCACCTGCAGTTCCCGCAGTGCCCGGCGCGCCGGAAGCAGCGCGCTTGGCAGCCAACCCCACTGCCCGGCTGACCTCCTCAATGGGCATGCCGAGCCAGCCTGCCAGCTCGCGGACATATGCCGGACGGATGCCGGAATCGCGGATCTGTGCCACCACAGGGGCCGACTCCCGCAGGGCGGCGACCCGGCCTTCCACGGTGTCCAGGTTGTGGCGTTTGAGGGAGGCCCGGATGGCGAATTCGAAGAGGGGCCGGCGGGTGCCGATCAAGTCCCGGACGGCCGCATCCCCCTTGAGCTGGCGCAAATCGCAGGGGTCTGCTCCGCTCGGTTCCACGGCCACGTAAGTCTGCGCGACGAAACGCTGGTCCTCCTCAAAGGCGCGCAATGCCGCCTTCTGCCCGGCGGCGTCGCCATCGAAGGTGAAGATGACCTCTCCCCCGGTGCCGTCGTCGGACAGCAAGCGGCGGGCGATCTTGATGTGGTCCGTACCGAAAGCCGTACCGCACGTGGCCACAGCAGTACCGACTCCGGCAAGGTGGCAGGCCATGACGTCCGTGTATCCCTCCACCACCACCAGTTGCCGGTCCTTGGCGATGTTCCGTTTGGCGAGGTCGATGCCGTAGAGGACCTGGGACTTCTTGTAGAGCACGGTCTCCGGAGTGTTCAGGTATTTCGGGCCTTGGTCGTCCTCGTAGAGCTTGCGGGCTCCGAAGCCGATGGTGTCGCCGGCGATGTCCCGGATAGGCCAGATGAGCCTGCCGCGGAAGCGGTCGTAAATGCCCCTGTTGCCTTCCGAAAACATCCCCGTCAGCTTCAACTCGGCGTCCGTGAACCCGCGTCCGCGCAGGTGTTTCAGGAGTGAGTCCCAACCCTGCGGCGCGTAGCCGACGCCGAACTGTTCGGCTGCGGTCCGGTCGAAACCGCGGCCATGGAGGAAGTTGCGGCCCTCGGCGGCACCTGCCGTGAGCAGCTGGGCACGGAAGAACTCGTCGGCTATCTTGTGGGCATCGAGCAGCCGTTGGCGCTTGCCGACCTCTTCGCGGTTGGGACCGGTGCCGCCGTCTTCATAGCGCAGCTCGTAGCCGATCCGGGCTGCAAGCTTTTCCACGGCTTCGTGGAAGGAGGTGTGGTCCATCTTCTGGACGAAGGAGATGGCATCGCCGTCTTCACCGCAGCCGAAGCAATGGTACCGGCCTACTTGGGGACGGACGGTGAACGACGGCGAGCGCTCGTCGTGGAAGGGGCAGAGGCCTTTGAAGGTGCCCAGGCCGGCGCCCTTGAGGGTGACGTAGCCGTCCACCACTTCCTTGATATCGGTGCGCTGGCGTACTTCGTCGATATCTTCACGTTTGATCAGGCCAGCCACGTCACCATCCTAGTCGCTCAGGCGGGCAGCCCCTGAGCGGGCCGACAACTCGACGGGGCCTACCAGAGCGACGGCAGGCTACCCACCAGGCGTTCGTACATCGCCAGCGCCGAAGCGTCCGTCAGGGACGCCACCTGATCGATGACGACGCGAAGCCGGGCTCCGTCGTCGGGGGCGTCCCGCCAGTCTGCAGCGAACATCGGTTCCAGGTGCCGGTCTCCGCTCGCGTTGAGTACGCCCACCAAAGCGTGCAGGACTTCGCGCTGGCGCTCATAGACGGGCTGCCGATGGTCGGTGGAGATCACGAACGTCGTGGCTAGGCCCTTCATGGCGGCGATCTCCGTGGTGGTGTCCTCCGGGACCATGAGTTCAGCGCCGTACCGAGTGAGGTGGTCCGGACCGAAGCGGGCGCGCGTGGTCTCCAAGGCACTCTGGCAGAACCGGCCGATCAGCTGGCTGGTCATGTCCTTCAGCGCAGCCATCGATTTGCGGCTGCCGTCGGCCTCGCGGACCCAGACGCTCGTGGCTTCGAGGCGGGCCAGGGCGGCATCGATTTCGGCGGGATCGTTGTGGGGCAGGTACCACTGCTTGGTGTACCCCACCACGCGGGCCCGGTGATCAGGATTGTCCAGCCATTTCAGCTGGAAGTGGCCTGCAACGATGGCGTCCTCAACGTCGTGGACCGAGTACGAGATATCGTCGGCCAGGTCCATCACCTGGGCCTCTATGCAGGAGCGGTTGCCCGGCGCGCCGTCACGAAGCCAGGCAAACACGGGCAGATCGTCTTCATAGGCACCGAATTTGCTGCTCCGCTGTCCGTGGATGACCGGGGCGTCGACGGCGGACCACGGGTATTTGGACGCGGCGTCGAGGCTCGCACGGGTCAGGTTCAGGCCCGCGGGCCGGCCGTCGGCGGCAAGGACCTTGGGTTCAAGGCGGGTCAGCAGGCGCAAGGTCTGGGCATTGCCCTCGAAGCCGCCGATTCCGTGGGCTACCTCGTTGAGCGCGGATTCCCCGTTGTGGCCGAAAGGCGGGTGGCCAAGATCGTGGCTCAGGCACGCCGTGTCCACAACATCCGGATCGCAACCGAGCGCGCGGCCCAACTCGCGGCCCACCTGGGCCACTTCAAGGCTGTGCGTCAGGCGGGTGCGGACGAAGTCATCGGTGTCCGGCGCGACTACTTGGGTCTTGGCGCCGAGCCGTCGGAGGGCCGACGAATGCAGCACCCTTGCCCGGTCCCTCTCGAAGTCCGAGCGGTAGGTGTTCTTCCGGGGTTCCTGGACCCAGCGTGCCGAGTCGGCCTCCACATAGCCTGGAATGCCCGTTGCGTTTTCGGCCGGGCGTGCTGCAGACATCGCTTCAGTTCCCATGGGTATCTGCCTCCTCCGCTTGCCGTGCCCCGGCGTCTCTTCAGCCAGTGCCTATGCAGCCAGTTTTCCACGACTCTGGCCGTGCGCGTGCACGCGGCGACCCGGGCCGGGCTTTAGCCGCCTGAGACGTCGAGTTCCGCTGCGGCGATATCGCGCGTCTGATCGGCGTCCATCTGCCTGCTGAGCAGCCAGTCCTTGGGCAAGGCCGGCCTCTTGGGGGAACCTGCGCGTCCTCGCGGGCCCTCCGAGTCGACGCCCGGGTACGGCAGGTCCATGTCGAGTTGGTCCAGCAGTTCGCGCAGGACCTCAAGCGTTGGCACGGTGGCCAGTTTGGCGCGCAGTTCCCCGCCCACGACGTAGCCCTTGAAGTACCAGGCCATATGCTTGCGGATCTCGCGCAGCGCCTTGTACTCGTCGTTCCCGAAGGTTTCGATCATGAGCTCGGCGTGCCGGTAGACGCCGTCGGCCACCTCGCGCAAGCCCGGACGGTGGCGCTCGTCGCTTCCTTCAAACGCTGCCTGGAGGTCACCGAAAAGCCACGGGCGGCCTTGGCAGCCACGGCCCACCACGACGCCGTCGATCCCGGTTTCGCGCACCATGCGGACTGCGTCTTCGGCGGACCAGATATCGCCGTTGCCGAGGACGGGGATGTCCGGGAGGGCCTCGCGCAGCCGTGCGATGGCGGACCAGTCGGCCTGGCCGGAGTAGAACTGCGCAGCCGTGCGGCCGTGGAGCGCGACGGCGGCAACGCCGGAATCCCGGGCGATGCGGCCGGCGTCGAGGTACGTGAGGTGGTCCTCGTCAATGCCCTTGCGCATCTTGATGGTCAGCGGGATATCGCCCTTGGAGGCTTCCTTGACGGCGGTCTGGACGATGGAGGTGAAGAGGTCGATCTTCCAGGGGAGGGCGGATCCGCCGCCGCGCCGGGTGACCTTGGGCACGGGACAGCCGAAGTTGAGGTCGATGTGGTCTGCCCGGTCTTCCTCGACGAGCATGCGTACGGCCTGGCCCACGGTGACGGGGTCCACGCCGTACAACTGCACGGAACGGACCTTTTCGTCGTCGTCGTGGGAGATGATGCGCAACGATTCCGGGGTGCGCTCAACCAGGGCACGGGAGGTCACCATTTCCGCGACGTACAGACCGCCGCCGTATTCGCGGCACAGCCGACGGAAGGCCGAGTTGGTGATGCCGGCCATCGGGGCAAGGATCACGGGGGTGTCCACGGTGATCCGTCCGAGCTGCAGCGGGGGCAGTTCGAGCTTGGGCGAAGGGGGCGTTGCTACTACAGTCACCCGTCCATTGTCTCAAAGCGGGGCAAATCGACGGGACCCCTCAAAGACGAGGCGGGGCTCAGAGCAGCCAGCCGTTGTCTTCGGCGATCCGCACAGCCTCGGCACGGGTCCGGCCGCCGGTCTTGGCCATCGCGGCGGACAGGTAGTTCCGCACGGTCCCTTCGGAAAGCATCGCGGACTTCGCGATATCGGCCACCGTTCCGCCGTCGGACGCTGCCTTGAGCACCTCCCCCTCGCGTTCGGTCAACGGACTGTCTCCAGCGGTCAAAGATTCAGCGGCTAGCACGGGATCCACCACCCTGAGCCCCTGGTGGACGCGGCGCACCGCTTCGGCCAGTTGCCGCGCCGGTGTGTCCTTGACGACGAATCCGGAGGCACCGGCCTGCATGGCGCGCTTGAGGTAGCCCGGCCGTCCGAAGGTGGTCACCATGAGGACCCGGCACGACGGCGCGGCCCGCCGCACGGCCGCTGCCGCGCTGATCCCGTCCAGGCCGGGCATCTCGACGTCGAGCATTGCCACATCGGCGGAGTGCTCGACGACGGCGGCCGCCACCCCTGTCCCGTCGCCCAGTTCAGCGACCACCTCGATGTCCGGCTCCAGTCCCAGCAGAGCCGCCAGTGCTCCGCGCACGAGCGCCTGGTCGTCTGCGATCACCAATCGGATGCTCATACCTCCACCGCCAATCTGAACCCTCCCAGGTCACTCGGGCCAATGCTGACCGTTCCCCCGGCGGCACCCACGCGTTCGCGGATCCCGGCCAGCCCGTTCCCGGAGCGGCCCCCGGTGGCCGGGCCGACGCCGTCGTCCTCCACCAGAACGCTCGACGCCGTCAACCGGACGCGGCAGCGCGCGGCACCGGAGTGGCGCACCACGTTGGTGATGCCTTCGCGCAGCACCCAGCCGAAGAGCTCCCGGAGCCGCGCCGGAACCTGCTCCACGGTTCCCGGCAATTCGGCGTCGATCCCGGCCGATTCCAAGGCCGTCCGGGCAACGGCGAGCTCCGCCAGGACGTTGACGCCGCGATAACCGGCCACCGTGGCCCGGACGTCGGCGAGCGCACCGCGGGCCAAGTCCTGCACCGCAGAGATCTCGGCGGCTGCCCGGTCCCGGGCAGGGTAGTCGCCGGGGACGGTGTCCAGCATCCGGCCGGCCAACTCGGCTTTCACGGCGATCACCGTCAGGGAGTGCCCCAGGATGTCGTGCATGTCCCGGGCCACGCGGCTGCGCTCTGCTGCGACTGCTGCGTCGGCCAGTTCAGTCTGTGCTTCGCGGAGCCGTGCGGTCTGCCGGATCAGCCGCGCGAAGGCGGACATCATGAGGCCGAGGGACAAGATGATCCCGGCCTGGAGCAAGGCCTGCTCCCCGTTGCCCGTCACCAGCTGGGTGGAGAAGGAGGCGAGGGACAAAGTGACGATCAGGAAGAAGTCGGTGCGCGGCGGAAGGGACGTCATGGCGATGGCGCAGGCGAGGAACGTCCAGGTCCACAAGGCTTCCCTTCCGATGATGAGGATCATCAGCCCGTTCAGCGCCAGCAGGATGCAGACGAACACGATGCCTGCCCGGACGCCCAGGCGCCAACTGATCTGGGGCAGGAAGACGTAGGCGGCGAAGAACACGATCAGTGACGCCGACGCCGCCACTTTCCAGGCCGAGGGCTCGTCCACGGACCACACGATGTTCCACGTCGGCCAGGCCCAGAGCAGGATGGACAGTCCCGCACCGATGAACCAGCCTCGTGGCCCAGGACCGCGGAACATGCTGCCGGTGAAGACGTTGCCACTCAGCACGCCGCCAGTGCACACGTCCTTGAAGGAGGTTCCGCGAGCATTGCTGGTCATGGTGCCTACCCTAGCGGCCTGTTCAGACACGTTTCGTGTCGCGGCGGAATGCCATGGCAGCCCCGGCCACGAAGATCACGAGCCAGATGAGCACGTTGAGGATCCACGCCCAGTCGAACTCGCCGGTGATGGGGCTCCGGGCCAATTGCCCGATCCCGTATGCGGGCGTGAACTTGGCGATGTTCCCGAAGGTCTCCCCCATGATCTCGATGGGCATGAACAGCCCACCGAGCATGGCAAGGATGGCCAGGGCCGGGCCGAGGATCTGCATGACGTTCTGGCTCGGCATGAGGTATCCGACGAACAAGCCGAGGGCAGCGAAGACCAGGGAGCCCAGCCAGGCCACCAACCCCGCTGTGAGCCAGGTCTGGGCATCCATGGTGACGCCCGCCAGGGCGCCGATGACGAACTGGGCCACGACGGCAACGAGGGACAGCATCAGCGCGGCCATGGCTTTCACCGCGATATACGCACCGGGCAGGAGGGGCGTAAGGCGAAGCTGGCGGCTCCAGCCCTGGGCACGTTCCACTGCCACTTGGCTGCCGGCGCCCGTTGCGGCGGTCATCGCGGCGTAGACCGTGAGGCTGATGAGGATGTACTGGCCGTAGCTGTGCCCGTTGGGCAGGAGCTTGTCCTTGTTGGACAAGCCGAAAATAAAGAAGAAGACAGCCGGCATAAATACCGTGAAGATGATGGTCCGGCGGTTCCGGAGCATCCGCTTGATCTCGATCCAGAGGAACGTGCGGTTGACCCCGCCGGTGGACGGTTTCCGTTCCTGGACGACTGTTGCCGCGCTCATACGAGGTCTCCTTCAAGAGTGATGCTCCTGGATTCAGGCACGGCATCGTCTCCGGTGAGGGCGACGAAGGCCTCCTCGAGGTTGTTGGCCGCCACCTCGACGTCGTGGGCGCCCGTGTTGTTGAGCAGGTACCGCACGACGGCGTCCGAGTCGCCCGTGCGGACGGTGAGGCGGCCGCCGTCGTACTCCATGCTTTCGACGGGCGGCATCCCGGCGAGCAGTCCGCGCTCTGTTGCCGGAAGCGAAGCCTTGACGGTTCGGCCGGAGGCCAGGTTCTTGATCTGGGCGGCAGTGCCGTCCGCAACGATGCTGCCTTGCCGGACCAGGACAATCCTGTCCGCGTAGGCGTCGGCTTCTTCGAGGTAATGGGTGGCGAAGATGACGGTCCGTCCGCGCTGGGCGTCGGTCCTGATGGCGGTCCAGAAGTCGCGCCGTCCCGCGACATCCATGCCTGTGGTGGGCTCGTCCAGGATGAGCAACCCGGGATCGGAGACCAGTGCCATGGCGAAGCGCAGCCGTTGCTGCTGGCCGCCTGAGCACTTTTCCACCTTGCGATCGGCGATCTCCAGGATGCCCGCCCGCGCCAGGACTTCGTCCACAGGCCGGGAGGAGTCGAACATGGCAGCGTTGAGCTGCACGGTCTCGCGCACGGTGATGTCCCGCAGCAAGCCGCCGGTCTGCATGACCGCTGCCACCTGGCCGCGGGCGATGGCTCCCCGCGGAGTGTGGCCGAAGATGGAAACGCTTCCCTGGTCCGGTGCGCTCAATCCGAGGATCATGTCGATGGTGGTGGTCTTGCCCGCCCCGTTGGGACCGAGGAACGCCACCACCTCCCCCGGCTGCACGGTGAGGTCGAGGCCGCGAACGGCGTGGACCTTCCCGAAGCTCTTGTGCAGTCCGGCGGCGTGGACGGCCGGCACACTCGCTGTTGTCATGACTCTCCTTGGCTTTGGTTTGCTCCACTACCCATCAAAGCCGAGATCCGCGTCCGGTGCCCGGGCGTGTGTCACCAATGAGGGATGACAAATGTCATCGAGGGGCTTCCGAGAGATCGTGGGTGCGGTCCATGGGCTCCGTTCCGAAACCGAGCGAACGAGTCCGCGCCCGCGGTTTCGAGGCTTCGAACGTCAGAACAGACCCCAACTCTGCTCATCAACTGAGCGGATCAGGTATCTAATCGCGCCGGCCGCAAACAACGTAGCCGCAATCATCACCATAAGCCCCCGGGCCAGTCTCGACCTTCCGAAGAGCATCGTCATTATCCAGGCAAACGACGAACTCCAGGCGCCCGCAAACAGCACAAAAATCCCAAAAATACCTGTGAATCCCGGGTGAAGTTTGAGAACCGAATCCAGAATTGTGGCTGGAATGGCAATCGCTGCCCCTGCGGCCAACAGAATCGGGAACTGAAATGCCTTCCGGACGCGTGGGTAGATCCTTCCGAGAATCGGATACCACAGGAGCGCGGCCGCGGTGAGACCGATTACTGATCCTCGGAATCCGGCATCTATGGCGGCGAGCCCAATTTCGACCGCAGTCAGATACCCAGCGCCCGCGTAGTAGGAACCGGCGACGACGACAAACGCGCCAAAGAACACGGCAAGGACTGTGCCCGAGAGGAAGACGTATATGCTGGGCGTCGGCTTGGTCTTTTGGTCAAGCGTCAAAGGGTCGTTCATCGTCGTCACCGGACTCATTTAGTAGGCGCGGGCATGGTTGATCGTCTGCGTCCCACACAGTCCGACCAAGCACTTGAAGTTGAGATGGTCGAGCTGGAAAACGTTTAGCCATTGTTCCGTTCCCGCTGTCGTACTGAACCGCGCCCAACCTTCGTGCGCCGGCGCCTGCTGTCGATTCCCCACCACCTCAACCAACCCAGACCTGTAGAACCTCACAATCACGCTGTAGGAAATTACTCCACCGTAGTTGATATCGAAGAGCTTGCAATGTGGGTTCGATGCATCGTGCTTGAAACGGACCTGAGCGTAAGAGCCAGCGGATTGACCGTCCTGAAATAGCATATTTGCCGTGCTTGCATACGAGGTCGCATACACCTGGTCATTTTTGTAGGTGATACTCTGTCCAACGTTCTTGGCTAGAACTAGTTTCTGACCGTCAGGGTTCTGCCAGTTCACGTTCGCCCACATCATGGTTCGATAATTCGGAGTATCAAATGGGGCATTTACCGGGGGAGATCGGAAGCCGCGGTTGTCCCCGCCGAAGGTGAAACTGTTATCTCCCCAGTTACACATGCTCGCATCGACCCTGGCCGGGGGTATGAACGTCTTGTATTGAAAAGCTGTTGAGTACGTTTGAAAGGTCTTCGCGGTAACGGGAAGTCCAATTTCTGCCAGCGTCTGCAATGTGAAAGTTTTCTCAGATTCAGCTTCACCTTGGTCTGTCGTCAATGGAGTTGTGACTTTGAGAACGTATTTAGTCGCCGGAAGAAGCCCCGGAATGGAAAACCGGCCGCCCTTCACGGTCTGAATGAATGACCCGTTCAAGTAGACCTTTGACGCAACGCTGGAATCAGGCACAGCCCATGCGAGGGACGCCGTCCACGGTGTTACCGCCCATGCAGATACGGACCTCATGCTCGAGGTATCAAATTTCAGATCCTTCTCGTCGAGTGACGACACCTCCACTGCCGGCGGTGAGGATAATTGCCGCTCAGGCTCGAGTACAGCGAATGCGGCTGTGGATCCTGAAGTCATTGGCGGTGCTTTTTGAATGACTATCTTTGCCGGAGCCCCTGAGCCTACCTTCCCGAGCACGGTACGTTCTCCTTCGTCAGCGTCATCCGCGACGATCCGAATGGGTTTTCCCTTCGTATCGACAAATCGAGTCGTTTGGTCCAGATCAAGGAACACTCCCACGTCTGGCGACTTTGCTTCAGCCGGAACCGCCGCTGTCAACGTTCCTGACAGGATTGTTACCGTTGTTGCAACTGCTGCGCGGCCCATATTCGCACCGCGGACAAATTCGAACTTCCATCTCATGTCTCCCCCCAAAAGGATGCATGTGCGCCTAACGGGAATCCGTAGCGCCTAAGTGTGTGATTCGGTCCGCCGAATATAGCAAGCAATTGAATTTAATGCGAGCAATACAATTCACGGCACCGCCCAGCGCTCTCATGGTGCGTGTGTCACCAATGAGGGATGACAAATGTCATCGAGGGGCTAGCGGCGCTCGGCTTCCCTGCGTGCCCGCCTGGTCATGACGACGGCGGCAAGCTCGCCGGTGTCGAACGATTCGAAGGCGTCGGCGGACCCGGCGGTTTCAAGCTCCCGGACGTCGCCGTCGTCGTCGGCTGGCGCAGAATCCGCGGCGGCAGCCGCCAGCCGCCTCGGACCGGTCGCTTTGACCACCAGCACGGCGATCAGGGTGGTCACCGGGATGGCCAGCACCAGGCCGATGGACCCCACCAGGGTGCGGATGACTTCCTCGGACAATTCGGCACTGGTGAGGGCATCGACCAGCGGGCGGTCGTACAGCATGACAATGATCAGGATGGGCAGCGCGGCACCGGCGTAGGCGAAGGCGATGGTGTAGACCGTGGAAGCGATGTGGTCCCGGCCGATCCTCATGGCCGAGGTGAACAGCTTGCGCGCGCCGGTCTCCGGCGCCAGCTCGTAGAGCTCCCACACGGCCGCGGACTGGGTGATCGTCACATCGTTCAGGACTCCGAGCCCGGAGATGATCAGCCCGCAGAGGATGATCCCGGAGAGGGAGATCTTGTCCGACATGTTCACCAGCGTGGCGCCCTCGCTGCTTCCGATCCCGGTCAGATTAGCCGCATCCGTGGCCCAGGCCGCCAGGAGCGCCGTAATGCCGAGGCCGAAGATCGTGCCCAGCAATGCCGTGGAGGTCTTGGCCGAGAATCCGTGGGCGAAATAGAGCACGCCCATCATGATCGCCGTGGAGCCGACCAAAGCCACCAGCAGCGGCGGCTTGCCTTCCACCAATCCCGGAAGCATGAAGCTGACCATCACCACGTAGGCTCCGGCCAGTCCAAGGAGCGCCCTGAAGCCGCGCCAACGCGCGACCGCAATGACCACCACGGCATACAGGATCGCCAGAAGCGCCATGGGGACGGTCCGCACGAAATCCAGGAAAACGTACGACGGCGAGCCGTTGCCTGCCGCTGCGCCCTGCACCCCGGAGAGGTTCAGGTAGCGGATGCTGTCCCCCACTTTGACGCCGTGGGACTTCGCGACATCCGGGTTGATGACCACTTTCACGGGGCTGCCGCCGTTATCCGGCTGCGTGGACGCGAAGGTGCATTGGGACCCCTGCGGCTGTGTGCCGCTGCTTTGATTCGTACCGTTCGTACCCGGAGCCTGGGTCCCTTGCGTGCAGCTTTCCTGGGTGACGGCTTGGATCTTGCCGGTATCGAACGTCACCCCGGGAGCGGCTGTGTAGGGGCTTGCGAAGGTTATGCCTTCCTTGCTCCCTGACGGCCACATGACAAGCATGGCAACGATCGTCAGCACTGCAATCGGAGCCAACACGGCCACGAGGAGCCAGTTGGCCCGCTTGCGTGCCGCGAGCGCCTGCGGGCTTGGCTCGAAATGCTCTGTGTGTCCGTGTGAATGGCCGTGACCCATTAGCTGCAAAACCTCATGCCCACAAGCCTACGTGGGGCAGCGCTGCGTCCCGCCCAACTGACTGGCAGTTGTTGTCGTTATGAGGGCTCAAAACGACAACTACTGCGAGCCAGTTGGGCGTGGTTCGCACTCGGGTTCAGGCGGGTTTGATGTTTTGGTTCACGTGGAAGAGGTTTCCTGGATCGTACTTGCCCTTGATGGCCTGCAGCCGCTCGTAGTTGACCCCGTAGTTCTCACTGATCCTGCCCTGATCATCACCGTCCATGAAGCCGATATAGCCGCCCGGCGAGGAGTGGGGGCGCAATGCCGCGGCGTAACTGCGGACCCAGTCGATGTTCGCCTCATTGTCTGCGGGGTCGTTCCACATGCAGGCGATCACCGGAGAGAACTTGACGCCGCGGTTGACGAAGGCGGTGTCCGTCTGACCCACGCGCTGCACCGCACCGTCGATCGGGTAGACATGGACAGACGTCTGCACGCTGGGCACTTTGCTTCCGTACTCAAGATGGGCAGCAATGGCGCCGTCGTTGAGCTCGGAGAGGAAATTCGCTTTCCAGTAGGCCTGCATCCCTTTCGGAAGCAGCGGATCAAATGCCGAGTTGAGTGCCGGGTACGGCATGGGCCCAACAAGCGAACCCGCCACGGGGGCAACATCCAGGAACGGCTGCCAGCGGGCGGCTCCTTCGGCAGGATCACCGGTCCACATGCCAATGACCACGCAGACTGGTTTGCCGTGCCACTCCTCCGGCAGGAACGGTACGGGCGGCCCTTGGTGGAAGCCCACGAACGCCCCGAATTCCTCAGGGGCGGTGACCATGTAGTCGCGGTAGAGCTTCGTAACGGTCTCGGCATGCTCCATGCCGTAGATGATGATCGCAGCGTGGACCATGTCCACCGGGTGCAGCTTGTATTCCAGCGACGTCACCACACCGAAATTGCCTCCGCCTCCCCGCAAGGCCCAGAAGAGATCCTCGTTCCGGGTTTCGCTGGCAGTCAGGAACTTGCCGTCCGCAGTCACCACGTCAGCGGAGATCAAGTTGTCACAGGACAGGCCGTGTTTGCGGGCGAGATAGCCGATGCCGCCACCGAGGGTCAGGCCTGCGATGCCGGTGGACCCTACGATCCCGCCGGTTGTGGCCAACCCGAAGGCATGGGTCGCGTGGTTGAAATCTGCCCAGGTTGTTCCCGCCTCGGCACGGGCTGTACCGGCCTCGGGGTCAACACGGACTCCGGTGCGGTTGACGAAATCGATGACAAGGGCATCGTCCCAGGTCCCGAAGCCGGGAGCGCTGTGGCCGCCGCCGCGGATGGCCAAGGGCATGGAATTGTCCCGGGCAAAGTTCACGCTGGCAATGACGTCCGCTACCTGGGCCACACGCACGACCCCGGCCGGGCGTTTGTCGATCATCCCGTTATATACAGCACGGGCGGAATCATAGTCAGGATCACTTGGAGTGACGAGTTGCCCACGGAGCTGTTCGCGCAGTCCGTCGAGGGCTGTTCCATTCATGGGTGTTACCGCCGATTCTCTTCATGAGACCGGATTAGTTCCACCCGCCGCTACCCCACCAGACCAGCGGCCGGGGCTTACGTCGTCATGCCTACACCCATGCCACGACCTCGTCAAGAGTTCACCCAAGTGGCTCGCATTAGTTGCCGTTATGAGGGCTCAAAACGACAACTAATGCGAGTCAGTTGGGCGGAGAGGAACGGCTATTCGCTGACCACCAAGGTGTCCGCACCGCGGAGCTTCGCTTTGCCCAGTTCCAGCAAAGGATCGACGACGGCGCGCACGGCCGTCATGGAATCGTCCACTTCGAGGACCACGGGGTGCTGGTAGGCAATGAGCGCCAGCAGGTCACGGATTGCGGTCCGCGCCTCGTCATCCCGCAAAAGCGGATCGTGCCCAAGGAATACCTCGGAAGGCTCGTCCGAGCTGCCCTGGGCATAGCTGATGGCGAAGGCCTGCAGCTTGCCCTTGCGGGTGGCCGGAACGCCCGAGCCAAAGGCACTCGCCTTAGGCGCTCGCAACACGACCGCCCCGTGTGCCCCCGTCAGTTCGTCGAGGAACAGCCGCTGCACAGTGGGGATGCCGAGCTCGCCGGGGTTGTCCCAGTGGTGCACGGCGGTGTAGTACCGGCCTACGACGTCGCTCAGTTCCACGGATCCCGTGGCGAGGTCTTCCACCTGTTCGGAAGCCGCTGCTTCGGAGCCGTCTCCAAACACCGGCAGCCTGAGCGGCTCGGGATCGACCACCACAAGCTGCGAACGCTGGATGGGTGCAAGCCCCGCCCACTCGGCGAATGCCGCACCGGCCGTGCCGGGCTCCACTTTGCTGCGCAGCCTGGTGACCCCCGACGGCGACTGCTCGGCTTCGCGCCGCAGCATGGTCAGGAGCGTCGCCCCTATCCCGCTCCGGCGGTGGTCCTTGGCAACCTCGATGTAGGCCCAGAGCCGTTCCGGGTGCAGTGAGGCCTCGTGGACCACACCTGCCGCCACCGGGATCCCGATGCCGTCAACGACGTCTTCCGCCACGATGCACCTGCGCCAGGGCTGGCCTTGACCGCTGTTGCTCGACGGCGCCAGGGCGGCGCGGAATTGCTGGGCCGGCAGGGTCTCGGGCCCACCCCACATTTCCAGGAGCGCAAGGTCGTCGCCCTCACGCCATTCGCGGTATTCGATGGACACGCTTAGGCGCCGATCAGTCGTGCGGCCAGGTAGCCCTCCACCTTGTCCAGGGACACACGTTCCTGGCTCATGGTGTCGCGCTCACGGATGGTGACGGCCTGGTCATCGAGCGTGTCGAAGTCGACGGTGATGCAGAACGGGGTACCGATCTCGTCCTGGCGACGGTAGCGGCGGCCGATGGCGCCGGCGTCGTCGAAGTCGATATTCCAGTTCTTGCGCAGCTGGGCACCCAGGTCTTTCGCCTTCGGGGACAGGTCCTCGTTGCGGCTCAGGGGCAGCACGGCTGCCTTGACCGGCGCCAGGCGCGGGTCAAGCTTCAGGACGGTGCGGACGTCGACGCCGCCCTTGGCGTTGGGTGCCTCGTCCTCTGTATAGGCGTCCACGAGGAAGGCCATGAAGGACCGCGTCAGGCCGGCGGCCGGTTCAATGACGTACGGCGTGTAGCGCTCATTGGTGGCCTGGTTGAAGTAGCTGAGGTCCTGGCCGGATGCCTTCGAGTGGGTGGAGAGGTCGAAGTCGGTGCGGTTGGCGATGCCCTCGAGCTCGCCCCACTCGGAACCCTGGAAACCGAAGCGGTATTCGATGTCCGTGGTGCCCTTGGAGTAGTGGCTGAGCTTGTCCAACGGGTGCTCGAAGAAACGCAGGTTCTCGGGCCGGATGCCCAGACCGGTGTACCAGGACATGCGTTCCTTCATCCAGTACTGGTGCCATTCCTCGTCCGTGCCCGGCTCGACGAAGAATTCCATTTCCATCTGCTCGAACTCGCGGGTGCGGAAGATGAAGTTGCCCGGCGTGATCTCGTTACGGAAGGACTTGCCGATCTGGCCGATACCGAACGGCGGCTTCTTGCGGGACGTGGTGAGCACGTTGCTGAAGTTGACGAAGATGCCCTGCGCGGTTTCCGGGCGCAGGTAGTGCAGGCCTTCTTCACTGGCCACGGGGCCAAGGAAGGTCTTGAGCAGGCCGGAGAACTCCTGCGGTTCGGTCCATTGGCCGCGGGTGCCGCAGTTGGCGCAGGCGATGTCCTTGAGCCCGTTTTCGGCGGGACGGCCCTTCTTTTCCTCGTACTCTTCCTCGAGGTGGTCGGCGCGGTAACGCTTGTGGCAGGAAAGGCACTCGACCAGCGGGTCGGAGAACACCTCGACGTGGCCGGACGCTTCCCATACCTGGCGGGGCAGGATCACGGAGGAATCCAGGCCCACCACATCTTCGCGGCCCCGGACTACGCTCTGCCACCACTGGCGCTTGATGTTTTCCTTGAGCTCGGCACCGAGGGGGCCGTAGTCCCACGCGGACCGGGAGCCACCATAGATTTCACCGGCCTGGAACACGAAGCCCCTCCGCTTGGAGAGGGAAATGACCTGGTCGAGGACGGATTTTGCTGCCATGGGTACTCCAATGTTCTACAGGGCCGCTGGGTGCGGTCCGTGGTTGTGCGCGAAGGTAATGCTGTGCAGGAAGCTGCGTGTCCTAGCCTACCGGCCTTTGGCCGCGGTCCTGCCTCCGGACTGGCCTGATTGGCCCTTGGCGGGACGGCGGGAAGAGAGCGCGCCCTTCGGCCAAGGCAGCGTGGCCACGATGATGGCGAACAGCGTTAGCAAGGTGCCAAGGATCGTGGGCAAGGCAACCACGGTTCCCGGAGCCGGCAGGACCAGGTCAAGCCCGAGCGATCCGAGCAACTGTCCGGCGATCATGCCCAGCCCGGTCACCAGGACACCGAGGCTGCGGACCAACAAGGCAGCCAGGCCGATAAAGACGCAGCCCATTGGCCCGCCCAAGTAATACCACCATTCAGCAGGCAGGGCGTGGCCGGGACCAAGCAGCAACACTTTGATGAGCCAGGCGATCCAGAGAATGACCGTTCCGGCCACGAAATTCACCAGCGTCGCGGCGATAGGGCTGCCGTAGTGCACGGTCGCCGTGCCGTTCATCGCCTGCTGGAAACTCATCAGGCAGCCCGCCACGACGGGCAACAGGATCGGGAGCAGCAAGGACCCGACGTCGGCCGCTGCCCCGAGGCGCGGCGAAACGGCCCAGACGACGGCGGCGATCGTCAGGACGCTGCCGAGGATGCGGACCCCGGTGATCGAGCGTTTGCCGCCCGGCCCGATGCCGAGCCGGTCCACGAGTAGTCCGCTCAGGGTCTGGCCAGTCACGGCAGCAACCGTGAACAAGGCCACGCCAAGCAAGCCAACCGTGAACGATTGGGCAAACACGAACAGGGCGCCGATGCCGCCGGCAAGAACGTAGAACCGTGGAAAGCTCCGCTCCTTGAGGGCCGGCAGGATCCTTCGCAGGGCGGCGCGTCCCTTCGGCAGCGTCAGCCCGATCGCGGCGATCAGAACCAGCCCGGTGGTGAAACTCACGACGGCGGCCGCGATGCCGTCGTCGAGCGTTGCTCCCAGGGCGCCGTTGATCCGGCCCTGAAGGGGAATCACGAGTCCGGTTGCCACGGCAAGGAGCAGACCGGTGAGCAAGGGACGGGACGATCGCGGCATTTTCACCACCTTACTTCAGGCATCATTGCTTGTATGAGCAACCCGGAAATCGAAGAAATCCCCATCCGCGACGACATGATCCGACTCGGTCAGCTCCTGAAGCTCGCCAACCTGGTGGAGGACGGCGTGGAAGCCACGGAACTCATCAAGAACGGCCTGGTCAAAGTCAACGGCGAGATCGACGATCGACGCGGCCGCCAGCTCCATGTAGGCGACACCGTGACCGTCAACGGACAGACGGTGCGGATCACCAAGGAGTCCTAGCTCTCTTACGCAACGCGGGGTCACTTATGGCCCATCACGTGCCTCAGAATGGGCCGTAAGTGACCCCGCGTTGCTTTCAGACGGACGTGAGGACCTTGTGCTCCAGGAATTCGCCCACGTGGCCGATTTCCTGCTGGTTGATGCCGTGCCACATGCCTGTGTAGAGCACCTTGGTGAGGTCCGTGTGCTTTCGCACCCAACCCATGGTGTATTCGATCTTGTCCGGGGTGATGACGGGGTCCTGCTGGTCCCGTCCCCAGAAGAGCGGCACGGAACCGTCCAGTTCGGCGTCACGGAACGCGGGGTCGGCATCGGCGTCGACGGCGAAGCCTGAAAGCCCGACGACGGCGGCGAAGTCCGCCGGGCGCTGCCGGAGCAGCGAGGTGGCCATGGCCATGCCCATGGAAAATCCGAGGAGCGTCACCGAACTGTGGTTGGACTTGAATGAGTCCAACCAGGAAAACACGTACTCCGCGGCATCCTTGACGGCGTCGAGCGAGTAGTCGATGGACGCCGTGAGCGGGAACCACGTGAAGCCCGGGCCCGTGGCGATCGGCGCGCGGAGCGAGGCGACGACGAAGTCCTGGGGCAACAGTCCGGCAAGGCTGAAGAGGTCTTGCTCGTTGGATCCGTAACCGTGCAACAGGACCAGCAACGGCTTTCCAGCCCGTTCTTCCTCTTCGTGGGACCACAAAACGACCGGGGCAGGAAAGGCGGAAGCTTGACTCATGGGACTATTGTTGCAGTTACCCATGAGTAACAAGCTACGGGCGCGTAGCGTTGCAGCAAGAGGCAGGATATGAACGTGAGTGACACTGATTCCACGGTGGGGCCGAAGCCGGACGAGCGGAATCATCCGTGGACCCGCTACGTGGCATTGGGTGATTCCTTTACCGAAGGCATCGGCGACCCCGAGCCCGACAACCCCGGGGGACATCGCGGCTGGGCCGACCGCGTAGCCGAGGAACTGAGCCGGGGGCACCGGGATTTCGCTTACGCCAACCTTGCCATCCGCGGGCGGCTGCTACAGCAGATCCTCGACGAACAACTTGGCCCGTGCATGGACCTCAAGCCGGACCTTGTGAGCATCTCCGCAGGCGGCAACGACCTCATCCGTCCCGGCGGCGATCCCGACTCCTTGGCCGAGAAACTCGATGCCGCCGTGCAGACCCTGAGTTCCGACGGCGCCACCGTGGTTCTCTTCAACGGTCCGGACACCGTGTCATCAGTACTCGGCCGGATCCGCGGCAAGGTGGCCATCTACAACGAAAACCTCCGCACAGTGGCCACCCGCCACGATGCGGTGATCGCTGATATGTGGTCCCTGCGGCAACTCTCCAACTCCCAGATGTGGGACGAAGACCGCCTGCATTTCTCGCCGCTCGGCCATCACACCATCGCAGCAATGGTCCTCGATTCCCTCAATGTGCCGCACAACCTCGAACCGCTGTTCCCCAAACCGCTCCCCCAGCGCAGTTGGCGCGAAGCCCGCTCGGGCGACCTCGTATGGGCACGGGAGTATTTTGTCCCGTGGGTCATCCGCCGGATCCGGCACCAGTCCTCCGGCGACGGAATCCTGCCGAAACGCCCGACGCCGGGGCCCGTCTTCGGTCCTGCCGAGACCATCCTTCCCCGGAGCTGACCGGAAACCACGGGGTGGGTCACAGGGAGCGGGGCTAAGCTGGTGAAAGACCTAGGAGGCCTCCACCGTGAACAACTTGATCTTCTGGATCATCGTCTGCTCCTGGCTGATTCCCATGGGGATCCGCATGTACAACCGATCGCGCCAGCGCAGGCTCCGAGACTTCCTTCCGCAGAATTACCCCGGGCAGCCCTATCCGCCACAGAATTATCCCGTCGGATACCCGGAGCAACCCCCGGTAATCATCCCGGCTGAGCCGCAACCTCCGGTGGCGAGGCGCGCACCGCAGGCCGCTCCGCCGTCGTCGGCCGCTCCCCAGCCGAACAGCGCGCCCCAGCCGAACAGCGCGCCCCAGCCGAACAGTGCTCCCCAAGGCTACCGGGCACGGAAACTGGCCGAACTGGACCAGGAGTACAGCGACGGGAAAATCGCCATGGAGGACTACATGAAGCTCCGCCAGGAGATCATGAACGGCTGATTCAGCCGAAGAAGGCCTCTCGCAGCTGGGGACCGAGCTGTCCGATCTCGGTGAGGAACCCGTCGTGCCCGATCGGCGCCTCGATTACGTGAACCGGGACCTCTCCCGGCAAGGCCCTGGCCAGCTCGTGGGATTGTTCCGGGAAGTAGAGGCGGTCCGAGTCCACTGAGGCAACGAAGAACTTCGCTGTTGCCACGGACAGCGCATCCTCCAGGGAGCCCCGGCCGCGGGTGATGTCGTGGCTCATGAGGGCCTCGGTGATGGCGATGTAGCTGTTGGCGTCGAAGCGCTGGACCAGTTTGCTTCCCTGGTGGTCGAGGTAGCTCTCCACCTGGTAGCGGCCCCGGTCCCCCAACGCGGCAGCCTGAAGGGGTGTCTCGCCGCCCTGGGCGTTCCGGCCGAAGCGGAAGTCCAGTTCATCCGCCGAACGATAGGTGATGTGGGCGATCCGCCGGGCCAGGGCCAACCCCGCCTCGGGCGCGGCCTGGCCATAGTAGTCCCCGCTGTTGAAGTCGGCGTCCTGCCGGATGGCGAGCGTCTGGGCCTGCGCAAACGCGATCTGCTCGGCAGTGCTGTACGCCCCGATCGAAATCACGGCGCATCGTTTGACGCGGTCCGGATAGCTGACGGCCCATTCGAGTGCACGGGCACCACCCATGGACCCGCCCACGACGGTGTGCCAGCTGCGGATCCCCAAAGCGTCGGCCAGCCGGGCTTCGGCGACGGTGCTGTCCCGCAGGGTCACGAGCGGGAAGCGGGAACCCCACGGTCTGCCGTCAGGAGCGCACGACGACGGCCCGGTGCTGCCGTAGCAGCCTCCCACGATGTTGACGGAGACCACGAAGTAGCGGTCCGTGTCGATGGTGGCGCCGGGACCAACGAGTTGCTCCCACCAGCCTTCTTCATCGCTCTCGCCACGGGCCACATGGGTGCTGCCGGTCAGGGCGTGTTCCACCAGGACAGCGTTGGAGGCGTCTGCGTTGAGCCGCCCCCACGTCTCGTACGCGAGGACGACCTCCGGCAGGAAACCCCCGGCCTCCAGCTCGAGTCCGCCCACGGAAACATACTTGAGGGTTCCGTCCGGGGTACCGGAAAGGGGTATGGCTGTTGCAGCAATTGTCATTCGTTGGCACCTCACATCGCGCTTGCCCGCCGCCAATACAGCGAAGGGCCAGGTCTTCACCCGGGGCACCCCGCCGCGAATGGAGGGTTGCCGGCCAGCAAGCCGGGGCTGTCACTGGCACTCATGACCTATAGGAAGAGTCTAGGAAAACCGGACCCCTTCTGACGAAGATTATGACATCTTTGTGACACTCGGCCGCGTTTTGTTCACGAAGCAGGGCCTGCGGGCGTCGAAAATTGAAGAGACGGGTGATGCCTGTGTGACTGGAGATACAATTGGGCGCAGCAGTTTGCGTTTTCATTGCATCCGCCTTGTGCGCCCGTTCTTGCGGCCGCGGCCCTGCGTCACAGGAAGATTGAAGCTCGTGAAAAAGCCATTCGGCGTCGTTCCGATAGCCCTGTTCATGCTGGTATCAGGTTTCACTGTGGGAGTGCCGCTGCCGGCGCATGCCGACACCACTCCGGCAGCTGGCGAAGACCGGTACGTGGTCCACTACGCCGACGGCACGGACGTTGCCGGCAAGACCGCGGAGTTGCGCTCGCAAGGAGTCGCGGTGGACAAGACGTTCACGCATGCCGTGAAGGCCGCAGTCGTCACGGCGACGCCCGCCAAGGCCGCTGCGTTGGCGAAGTCGAGCCACGTTGTGTCCGTGGACCGGGATATGCCGGTGCGGATTTCCGACACCCAGGCACCAGCACCTTGGAACCTTGACCGGACCGATCAAAGGGCCCTCCCCCTGTCCGGGAGCTACACACCCCCTTCGAGCGGCGCCGGGGTTCCGATCTACGTGGTGGACAACGGGGTGCTTGGCACCCATACGGACTTCGGCGGCCGGGTAACCGCGGGGTGGAGTGCCTTCTCGGGGCAGCCTGCCAATGCTCCCTGCACCGACCCGGCAATGCCCGACGCCGGCCACGGGACGCACGTAGCAGGGATCGCGGCCGGCAGCACCTATGGCATGGCCAAGTCGGCAACCATTGTGCCGGTGCGGGTCCTTGGTTGTGACGGTACGGGATACTCCTCCGACGTCATAGCCGGCCTCGACTGGATAGTTCAGCAGCACCAGCCCGGCGAACCCGCCGTCGCCAACCTCAGCCTCTCCGGATCTGCGAACCAGAGCCTGGACGACGCTGTTCAGGGCGCGATCAATAGCGGCATTACCGTGACCCTGGCGGCTGGCAACTCCAGCACGGATGCGTGCACACTGTCCCCAAGCCGGGTTCCTGCCGCCCTCACGGTGGCCGCGAGCGATAGCTTCGACCGGCAGGCTTCCTTCTCCAACTACGGTTCCTGCGTCGACCTGTACGCACCAGGGGTCCAGATCACCTCAGATTGGCAGACGTCAAATACCGCAACGGCTGTCCTGAATGGAACCTCAATGGCCTCTCCCCATGTGGCAGGAGCTGCCGCGATGCTCCTCTCCATGCATCCATCGTGGAGCCCTGCGCAGGTCTCGGCAACGCTGACGGTCGGCTCAACGGCCGGAATAGTTCAGTTGACTGGGAACTGCATGCCAAACCGCCTGCTTTACGTCAGCGCTTCGCTCTTTTCTCCATCACAGGACCCTTTGGGCGGTTTTGCGGCTACGACCCCTTGCAGGCAGCTTGACACACGAGACGGGACCGGTGGTGTCAACGGGCCGGTCGCCCCCGGACAGACCATAAGTGTCAAGGTTGCCGGACGCGGCGGCCTCCCAGCTACCGGAGTTTCCGCTGTCGCAATGAACATCACGGTGGCCAACCCGACGTCGAATGGCTTCATCACCGCCTACGCAGGCGGAACCAATCGGCCGGCGACCTCGAACCTGAATTTTGCTCCCGGGCAGATCGTCCCGAATTTCGCGATCACGCCGGTCGGGTCCGACGGAACGATTTCCTTCACGAACAGCTCCAACGGCACGGTCCAACTCATCGCCGACATCACCGGCTACTACCTCACCGCTGGCGCATCACCCGCTCCCGGGACGTTCTCCGCCCAGGCTCCATTCCGGCAACTGGATACCCGGAACGGTGCCGGCGGCGTCACCGGACCGGTCGCGCCGGGGCAAACCATCAGGGTCCGCGTCACCGGGCAGGGTGGCATTCCCTCTTCCGGGGTTTCCGCGGTCGCGATGAACATCACCGTGGCCAATCCGTCGTCGTTCGGCTTCATCACTGCGTACGCGGGCGGGACTCCGCGACCGAACGCCTCGAACGTGAATTACGCGACGGGACAGATCGTCCCGAACTTCGCCATCACGCCCGTCGCTCCCGACGGGACGATTTCATTCACGAATACCTCCGGCGGAACCGTCCAGATCATTGCCGATACATCGGGCTATTACCTTGCAGGCATACCGTCAACCGCCGGCGCGTTTTCCGCCCAGATCCCGTTCCGGCAATTGGACACCCGCGACGGAACCGGCGGATTCCACGGACCGGTCGCCCCCGGGCAGACCATCAGCGTCAAGGTCACCGGCCGTGGCGGCGTCCAAGCATCCGGCGTCTCCGCGGTCGCGATGAACATCACCGTGGCCAATCCGTCGTCGTTCGGCTTCATCACCGCCTACGCCGGAGGAAGCACACAACCCGGTACCTCGAACGTGAACTTCGCGACGGGACAGATCATCCCGAACTTCGCCATTACGCCCGTTGCTCCCGATGGCACCATTTCCTTCACCAACAACTCCAACGGCACAGTGGAGCTGATCGCCGACACTTCCGGGTACTTCCTCGCTGGTTAAGCGAGAGACGGGGCGCCCCCCAGGAGTGGGCGCCCCGTCATTGAGCGATCTGGCTCCCTAGGCGCCCTTGGCCGCCCGGAATCCTGACTCGAGGTCCGCGAGGATGTCGTCGATGTGCTCGATCCCGACGGACAGCCGCACCAGGCCCGGGGTCACTCCGGCCACGGCCTGCTGTTCCGGGGTCAGCTGGCTGTGCGTCGTGGACGCGGGGTGGATGACCAAGGAACGGACGTCGCCGATGTTTGCCACGTGCGAATGCAGCTCCAGGGCGTCCACGAAGCGTTTGCCGGCGTCGATCCCGCCGCGGATGGTGAAGGAGACCACCGCGCCAGTGCCCCGGGGCCCGTACTTCCGCCCGCGTTCGAACCACGGACTCGAAGGCAGCCCCGCGTACGCGACCGATTCGACGTCGTCGCGCCCTTCGAGCCATTGCGCCACTTTAGTGGCGTTGTCCACGTGGCGTTCCACCCGCAGGCTGAGGGTTTCGATTCCTTGGGAGATCAGGAAAGCGTTGAACGGGGATACTGCCGAGCCGAGGTCGCGCAGAAGCTGGACCCGGGCCTTGAGGATGTAGGAGAGGTTCGCGCCGAGGGCACCGTCCTTGCCGAGGTCGCGGGCATAGACCAGGCCGTTGTAGCTGGGGTCCGGAGTGTTGAAGTTGGGGAACCGCTCGGGGTCCTTGCCGAAATCGAAGTTGCCGGAGTCCACGATGACACCGGCTATGGCAGATCCGTGCCCGCCCAGGTACTTGGTGGCCGAATGCACCACGATGTCCGCGCCCCACTCGATGGGCCGGATCAGGTAGGGCGTGGCGAGGGTGTTGTCGACGACGAGCGGGACTCCGGCCTCGTGCGCGATGCGGGAGACGCCCTCGATGTCCAAAACGTCCTGGCGGGGGTTCGAGACGACTTCGGCGAAGAACAGCTTGGTATCTGGCTGCACGGCGTCGCGCCAGTGGTCGAGGTTGTCCGGGTCCTCGACGAAGGTGACCGAGATCCCGAATTTCTTCAGCGTGTGAGCGAGCAGGTTGTAGGTGCCGCCGTAAAGGCTCGGGCTGGCGACCAGGTGGTCGCCGGCCTCGGCGACGTTGAGGATGGCGAACGTTTCCGCGGCTTGGCCGGAGCTCAGCAGAAGCGCCGCCAGGCCACCCTCCAGGCTCGCTATGCGCTGTTCCACCGCATCCTGCGTAGGGTTGCCGATGCGGGTGTAGATGGGCGCCAGCTCGGCCAGCGCAAAGCGGTTGGCCGCGCTTTCCGCGCTGGGAAAGACGAACGAGGTGGTCTGGTAGATGGGGAGTGCCCGGGCGCCGGTGGCGGCGTCCGGCTCCTGGCCGGCGTGGATCTGGCGCGTTTCGAATGACCATCCTTGGGACATGCGGACTCCTGGTTGTCTGGGCTCTCTGCCGTGCTTCAGCCTGCCGAGCTGCGGTATTCAGCCTGCCGGCGTTCGGTTGCCGCCAGTCTAGGGACGGTATTGCGGGCTCCGGAAGCTTTGTGACGAACACAGTAGTTTTCGGTCTTGGCGCGTCCTGAAGTGACTCTGAGCTGCGTTTTCGATACATCCCACCTTGGTTAGGCTTGGCTTAGCTGAGAGCTTCATCACAAAGTGCCAAGATGAAGCCATGCGCATGGATCACGTCTCTTACGCTTGTGAACGAGATGGCCTCTTGGCCACCACCGAGCGGATTTCCGCAGCATTGGGAGTGGACGCAGTCCGGGGCGGAGTGCACCCGCGCTTCGGTACCCGGAACATGATCATCCCCCTTGCTGACCACAAATACCTGGAAGTTGTCGAGGTCCTTGACCACCCGGCATCCGACAAGGCACCTTTTGGACAAGCCGTCCGTGCACGCTCCGCCGCAGGAGGTGGATGGATGGGCTGGTGCGTCGCTGTTGACGACCTGAGCCCGTTCGAACAGCGGCTCGGACGCGCCGCTGTCCCCGGCAATCGCAAGTTTCCGGACGGTCGCGAACTCGTCTGGTCGCAGATCGGCATCCTGGGACTCATCGCCGATCCCCAGGTTCCCTACCTGCTCCGTTGGGAGGGCGACCCTGCACTTCACCCGTCCCTCGTTTACCCCAGCGACGTAAAGATGTCCAGCCTCACCATTGCCGGCTCCGCGGAGCGCGTCACCGAATGGCTCGGGGAGCCCGTGGAGAAGCCGCTTGAGGACGTTGCAGTCCAATGGATGGCTCCGCACGGAACGCCGGGAATCATGTCGGTAACGTTCGAAACCGCCAACGGAGCCGTCACCATCTGACGGACCATCCCGTCACCATTTGACGGACCATCGGGCCAGGAGGGCCCGGGAAAAACTTCGGCCGCCATATGCGGGTGCCAATGACGTCACCCCGCAATGGCGGCCGAAACCTTTTAAGGGCTCTGTTCCTAGCCCGGGTTATTGGACAAAACGGGTGTAAATCCCGGGCGCGTCATGTCCGTCCCGGGATCGTCTTCGCTGGGATGTCGGATTCTGCTCAATCATTCGAATGGACAAATTCCGGGCCCGCGGAATCACGGGACCGGCAACTTTGGCGAAGAGAATGATCCAGCAGAATCCGACGGTGTCCATGGCGAACTTGCGTGTCCCCAGCGAATAAGGGTCTCGCCTAAGGAAACGGCGTTGTTTCTAACCCAGCCCGATGGCCTTGCCGAAGACGCTGAAGCCGACGAACGCCACGATGTCCAGGAGGGCGTGGGCCACCACGAGCGGCATGACCCGTTTGGTCTTCGTGTAGATCCAGCCGAACACGAGGCCCATCACGGCGTTGCCGATGAAGGGCCCAAAGCCTTGGTACAGGTGGTAACTGCCGCGGAGGAGCGCGCTGAGCACGATCGCCAGTGGAGTGCTCCACCCGAACTTCCCGAACCGGTCCAAGAGGTAGCCCACCACGATGACTTCTTCGACGACGGCGTGCCGCACCGCGGAGAGGACCAGCACCGGCACGGTCCACCAGTAAGAGTCCAGGCCGCTCGGGATGATCGCCGTCGTGATTCCCAGGGCGCGGCCGGCCGCATAGAGCCCCAGCGACGGGATTCCGATCAGCGCGGCGAGGCCCAGTCCTTGCAAGGCGTCACGGCCCGGGCGGGCGAAGTTGAAGCCCAGCCGCGTGAAACCTGAGGGGCTCTCGGCCGTTTGGCGGTGCAAAGACAGGAAGTAGAACACCAACACCACAGGGACCAGCGCGAACGCGATATCCAACAGCTGGTAGGTGAGATCGAAGTACTCCCGCGTGCTCTGCGAGCGGTTGAGGGTGGATGTCGCATGGGCCAAAGGCCCCTGGGTCATCTTGTCCAACAACTGCACCACGGAGTACACGGCCGATTGGCCCAGGGACAGTCCAAGGACAATCAGTACTTCGGCGCGCAACCGGCGCGTTGAGGCTAGGAGCATGCTCCTATCTTGCCTTTATTTGCCTGATGTTTTCCTCGGAGCCGGGTCCCCGGGTGTCCGCTTGCATGGGCCGGGCGGCTCCTGACCCTATGCTTGGTGGGATGAGCGCGCCAGCACGAATCTTCATGATCCGGCACGGCCAGTCCGCCGCCAATGCCGACACTTCCATCTACAACCGTGTGCCCGATTACCGCATCCCGCTGACGGAGCTTGGCATCGAGCAGGCACGGGCCGCGGGTGAGGCACTGCGCAGGAAGCTCGACGGCGAACCTGTGTGCGTTTATGTCTCGCCGTACCTTCGGGCATACCAGACCCTTGAGGCACTGAATCTGGGCAGCCTCACGGAAAGGGTCGTCGAGGAGCCCCGGCTGCGTGAACAGGACTGGGCCAACTTCCAGATTGCCGGTGACATCGGGGATCAGAAGGAGCTTCGCAACCTCTACGGGCACTTCTTCTACCGGTTCCGAGAGGGCGAATCAGGCTCCGATGTCTACGACCGGATTTCGTCCTTCATGGAAACCCTGTACCGGCACTGGGAAAAACCCGACTACGCGCCCAACACCCTGTTGGTAACCCACGGCCTCACCATGCGGCTCTTCTGCATGCGATGGTTCCACTGGTCTGTGGAGTACTTCGAGTCCCTCAACAACCCGGGCAATGCGGAGCTACGGACGCTTATCCGAAACGACCAGGACAAGTACGATCTCGATACGCCGTTCAGCCAGTGGGTGCAGCGCAGCACCGACGAGACCGTGCTGAACGCTCCCCCGATGGTCATCTGACGGGCACAACGCCGCTAGGCGTCCTTGGCCACGATCACTTCGGTGCCGCTGGCTTCAAATGCTGCTTTGTCCTCTGCCGTGATGCCCGAATCCGTGATGAGCCGCCGGAAATCGTACCCGGCCATTGCCGCGAAGGCGCGCTTGCCGATCTTCGTGGAGTCGGCCAGGACATAGGAGTCGGTGGCGCGCCGGGCCATGACGGTATTCACCATCGCTTCTCCCTCGTCGGTGATCGTGGGGCCGATCTTGGGATCGACTCCGTTGACGCCGATGAAGGCGATGTCCAAGGCAACCTTCTGCATGATGACATCCGTGTAAGGCCCGACCAGTTCATAGGAACGCGGGTTCAGGATGCCGCCGGTGACCATGATCTTGATGTTGGGGCGCACGGCAAGCTGGGCCGCGATGTTGATGGCGTTGGTGACCACCGTCAGCATGGGCCGGTTGGAGGGCGCGTTCAAGTCTTCGCGGGTGGACAGCACTTGGGCCAGGGCCGTGTTGGTGGTGCCGCCGCTGAGTCCGATCACCGCCCCGGGCATGATGAGCTCCGAAGCTGCCAAGGCAATTTGCTGCTTGGCCTCGGCGTGGTCATCCCTGTTGTAGCGCCCCGGAAGTTCGTAGGCCACCGATCCCGTCGTTGCACCCCCGCGCGTACGGCTGAGCAGCCGCTGCTTCGCGAGGCTGTCCAGATCACGGCGCGCAGTGGCCGGCGAGACGGCCAGTCGGGTCACGATATCCTCGACCTCAACATGCCCTGACTCGGCGAGGAGATCAAGGATGGCTGTCAGTCGATCGTTGCGGGTCATCACGAACCTTCCGGAAATTGGGACTAGTTCACTTTCGCGAACAGCGTCAGCAGACGTGCGGTTTCCAACACCAGGGCGTCCCGTCCGGCCTTGATGTACTTGCGGGAGTCCACCACCGAGGGGTTGGCATCCAGGTACTCACGGACGGCGCGGGTGAAGAACCCGTTCAAGTGTGTGGATACGTTGATCTTAGTCATACCGGCCCGGATTGCCGCCACCAGCGTTTCATCCGCCACGCCGGAGGACCCGTGAAGGACGAGCGGCAGCCGGACGGCCTCCTTGAGCCGGGTGATGAGGGCCAAGTCCAAGGCTGCACTGCGTTCGGTCATCGCGTGCGAGGAACCGACGGCGACGGCGAGGGCGTCGACGCCGGTGGCGTCCACAAAGGAGCGGGCCTCGGCCGGATCCGTCCGGACTCCCGGAGCATGGGCACCGTCCTTGCCTCCCACTTTCCCGAGCTCGGCCTCGACGTAGACCCCGTGGTCCTGGGCGTATTTGGCGATCCGACGCGTGACTTCAACGTTCGAGTCATAGGGCAAGTGCGCGCCGTCGTACATGACGGACCCGAACCCGAGGTCGACGGCCTGCAGGGCCAGCTCTTCGGATTCGGCGTGGTCCAGGTGCAGTGCCACGGGCACCGAAGAGTCCCTGGCGATGGACATGGCACCCCGGGCAATCGGGACGAGTCCGCCGTGGAAACGGACGCAGTTCTCCGATATCTGCAGGATCAACGGGACACCCGCCGACTCCGCCCCGGCCACCAGGCCTTCCGCTGTTTCGAGGTGGATGACGTTGAAGGCGCCCTGTCCGATTCCGTTGGCCGCGGCGGTATCCATGAGTTCCCGTGTACTGACGAGCGTCACAGGGTCTCCTTCCAGCTGAGAATGAGTTGGTCTTCGAGGTCCGCGTAGAGCGGCGAGATCTCGCCGGCGGACGGCATGAGCACCGCTGCGGCGGACCAGGCTGTTGCCCGGCGGAGGATCGTGGGGATGTCGGTGATGCCGGCGGCGAGCGCGACGGCGGCCGCCGCCACACCGGCGTCGCCGGCCCCCGTGGGGTTGCCTTTGAGTGGTTCCGGGAGCCGGGCGCTCCAGTAGCCTCCGGGGGCGGCATGGTGGAACGCAAGCATGCCTTCAGCGCCGGCACTGACCAGGACCGTTTTGGCGCCGAGGGCGATCAATCGCCGTGCCGCGACGTCCAGGCTGCTTTCCCCCGTTGCTTCGAGGAGTTCGTGGTTGTTGGGCTTGAGGAGGTCCGCTCCGGCGCGTGCGGCGGCGATGATCCCGGGACCGGAGGTATCGACGACGGCGGGAATCCCGGCGTCGTGCGCCAGGCGCACGAGCGCCGGGTAGAAGTCGGCGGGTGCGCCGGGAGGCAGGCTGCCGGAACCGACAAGCACTCCCGCGCTTTGCCCGTCCAGGGCGTCGACGACGGCGGCGGCCAGCGCCTGCCATTCGGACGGCTGGAGCGGGCTCCCCTCTTCATTGAAGATGGACGTTTCGCCGCCCACCGTGTCCACGAGGGCGATGCTGCGCCGTGTTTCCGCGGCGACCGGAATCAGGCGATGCGGCACGCCGCTGCTGAGCAGTTCGGCAGCGAATTCCGCACCGGCCGTGCCGCCCGAGGGCGCGAGTGCCAGCACGGGGTGGCCCAGCTGGTGGGCCACGCGCGCAACGTTGAGGCCTTTTCCACCTGCACGGCTGAGGGGTGCGGCGACGCGATGGCTTGCTCCGGGGGTGATCCCGGCGACGTGGTAGCTGAGGTCGACGGCCGGATTGGGCGTGACGGTGATGACCCGTTTCATGGCCTGTTTCATCGCCTCGTCCCCGTGCCGGAGGCGGCGTTAGCGGCCGGGAGCAGGGCCCTGGCCCTCATGGCGGCCCCGAGCAGGCCTGCATCCTGGCCGAGTTGGGCGCGCATGATGATGGGCCGGCGCTGGAAATCGAGCAGCTCATCGAGGCGCGAACGGAGTGGCTGCAGGAGTCCTTCTCCCGCTTCGGCAAGCCCGCCGCCCACCACCACTGCTTCGGTGCCGATGATGCTGACGCATTGGCTGAGGCTGAAGGCGAGCGCATCCACGGCGTCGGCCCAGATCCGTGCCGCAAGTGCATCGCCCGCTTTGGCCCGTTCGAGGACTTCACGGGCACCGGTGCGCGGAGTTCCGGCTTTGTCGCTGTAACGCCGGGCGATCGCTCCGGCGGAGCCGACTGCCTCGAGGATCGTGTGGCCCGGGCCGTCGGGGTCCGGAACGAGGGCGTGGCCCAGTTCCCCGGCGAAGCCGCCCGCGCGCACCGGGTACCCGTCGGAGATGACGGCGGCGGCGATCCCGGTGCCAACCACCATCACCACGACGTTTCCAAAATCGCGGGCCGCTCCGAAACGGAATTCGGCTTCGGCGGCCGTGCTGACATCGTGGCCGAAGGAGACCGGCAGCCCGAGGCGCTGCGCGGCCTTTTCCCCAAAGGGAAAGTTCCGCCACCCCAGGTTCGCCGAATAGATCCCCACTCCGGTGTCGGAGTCCACGATTCCCGGAACGACAATGCATGCGGCCTTCGCCGGGTGGCCGGGGAATTCAGCGGCAAACTCAGCAGCCAGCGCGGCGATGGCGTCCAGGATCGCCTCGCCCGGGCGCAAGGGATCGTGGGGCGTAGCGGTGCGGCGGAGGCCCTGGACATTCCCAGCCGCGTCGACAAGGCCTGCCTTCAGATCCGTGCCGCCGACATCGAAGGCCAGGACTGCGGATTCAGCGGCTCCGAGAACCATGGGATTGCCTAGGCCGTGGCGTTCAGGACAACAGAGCGCGTGAGGTTGCGCGGAAGATCGGGGTTGAGGCCACGCACGCGCGCCCGCTCCAGGGTGACCTTATGGACCCGGGCCAGCTCGGCGAGCGGGTGCTTGCCGGTGTTGACGTAGAGGGCGCCTGTGCGGCTCATGTCGGCGTCCAGCCCCTCGGGTTGCGGGCCGAAGATCCACGTCACCCGGCCAGGCGCGGCAATGGAGATGGGACCGTGCCGGTATTCCATCGCCGGATAGGATTCGGTCCAGCCCTGCACGGCTTCGCGCATCTTGAGGCCGGCTTCGTGGGCCAGGCCAACGGTCCAGCCGGTACCGAGGAAGGTGAACTGTTCGGCGTCGAGCAGCTCCTGGGAAACAGGCTCGGTGACGGCAGTGCGGGCGTCCTCGATTGCCGTGCCGAGCTCGATGCCCAGGCTCGTCAGGAGGTACACAAGGGCAGTCGTCGCGAAGCGGGTCTGGACCACCGATTTCTCGTCCGCGTAGGGAAGGCCGATCACGGCGTCGGCCAGGGTGGTGCCGGGAGAATTCACGTCGCCGATCACCGCAATCGTCCTGGGTTTTCCGCTGACGGCCTTTCCGCGCACGGCTTCCAACAGCTCAAGTACCTCCGTGGTGGTGCCGGAGCGGGTGATGGCGATGACGGCGTCGTACTGGCGGCCGGCGCTGTTGTGATTGAGGAAGGCTTCGGATGCTGCGAACGCGTCGGTGACGCCCTTGCCCGAGGCTTCGCGGGCAGCGGCATAGCTCTGCGCCATGAACCATGAGGTACCGCAACCGACGACGGCGATCCGCTCGCCGTCAGCGGGAAGCAGGTGCTCCGCCTTGGCTTGCTCAAGTTCGCATTGCTCGATGGCCCGCTTCCAGACCTCGGGCTGCGAAACAAGCTCTTGTTCCATGAAGGCCCCGAGGGTGTTGTTACTCATCGCACTTACCATTCCTGTCCGCGCTTCTTTGACGCGCTCTTCAAAACTCAACGATTTGACGTTTTATGATCCATATAAACACTAAACGATCATATTCAATCGCACAAGGATCGCGGCGGGCCTCGGCGCGCCGGGCAAATGTGAATGACCGCCCCTAGGGAGGAACCCCGCCTTGGCGTCGCTAGAGTGCACAAGCAAAAGCAGGGCCCCTCCATACGGAGAGACCCTGCCTTGTTGACTCGAGAGCGCCGCTAGACCTCGCGCACGCCTGCCCTCCACACCGCGAAAGTCAGCGGGATACCGGGCCGGTACGCCAGGTGCGTCGCCGACGGCGCCTTGAGCATGTGCAGGTCTGCGCGGTGCCCGACGGCGATCGATCCCACCGCCCGTTCGCCGTCGACGTCGTTGCCCGACTCCCTGCCGAGCGCGAGCGCACCGCCATACGTGGCCGCCCGGACGGCTTCGTGGACGCTCAGGTGCATCTGCAGCACCGCCGTGGTGACGCAGAACGCGATGGAGCTCGTGTAGGAGGTGCCGGGGTTGCAGTTCGCGGCCAAGGCAAGCTGCACCCCCGCGTCGATCAGTGCGCGGCCCGGGGCGAGCGGCTGGCGGGTGGAGAGATCGCACGCCGGCAGGCACGTGGCCACCGTGCCGCGCGTGCCCGTTCCGGTGGAGGCATCCCAGCCGCCCCAGGTACCTGCGAGCGCCTCGATGTCGGCCGCTGAAAGGTAATTGACGTGGTCAACACTGGCCGCACCGAACTCCACAGCCAACTGCACGCCAGGTCCTTCACCCAGTTGGTTGCCGTGGACACGCAGGCCCAGGCCCGCATCGCGGCAAGCGGTCAGGACGCGGCGCGACTGATCTTCGGTGAAAGCGCCGCGCTCGCAGAAAACGTCGGCCCAGCTGACGTACGGGCGGACGGCGTCGAGCATTGGGCCGCAGACGAGGTCCGTGTATTCCTCGGCGTCGGCTCCGGCCGGGACCAAGTGCGCGCCGAGGTAGGTGACTTCGTCCACGGTCGCGGCCGCGATGCGTGCACTGCGGGCCTCGTTCTCAAGGTCCAGTCCGTAGCCGGTCTTGCTCTCGAGGTAGGTGGTGCCTTGGGAGACGGCTTCGGCCACGCGCCCGGCGGCGAGTCGGGTCAGTTCCTCGTCGCTCGCGGCGCGGGTGGCGCCTGTGGTGACGGCAATGCCGCCGGCGCTGTAGCGCTGGCCGGCCATCCTGGCCTCGAATTCGGCGGTGCGGTCTCCGGCGAAAATCAGGTGCGAGTGCGAGTCCACCCATCCCGGGAGCACGGCGCGGCCCTCCGCGTCCACGTGTTCATCAGCCGAGGGAGCCTCCGATGCCGGACCGATCCAGGAAATCCGCTCACCTTCGATCACCACGGCGGCGTCCTTAAGGACACGATGCTCCGCGTCCTGGGTCATCAGTTCGCCGATGTTGCTGATCAGTGTGCTCGTCTGCCCGCTCATGAACCTATTGTTCAACGGCGGATGGACCAACGGGTGGCCGCGAGCGACCCCGGTGTCCGGGATACCGGACTGATGCCCGATGCAGGGCCAACGATCCCCGAACCCAGGATCTCGGCGGCAGCGAGTTCAGCAATGGCGGAGGAGGTCTGGAAACCGTAACCGCCTTGGCCCGCAAGCCAGTAGAAGCCGGGAGCCTCGGCGTCGAACCCCACCACAGGAACGCCGTCGGCAGCTTCGGTGCGCAACCCGGTCCATGCTTTGGCCACGGAGCGGATGCCCAGCGAGGTGATCGAATTCAGCCGGGCCACGAGCTCTTCCACGTCGCCGGGACGCGGCTGTGCGTCTTCGGGGCCGCTCGGCACCGTCTCCGACGGCGAAATGAGCACTTGCTCCCCCTCGCGCCGGAAGTAGTAGGAGTCATCCGCTGCCGCCACCATGGGGGTGCCCGGCGCAAGCGGGCGTTCGACGTCGACGATTGCCGCAGTACGCCGGAACGGCTGCAAGCCCAGCTTTTCCACCCCGCTGAGGACCGCGAGTTCGTCCGCCCAGGCACCTGCTGCGTTGACGACGACGGCGGACTGGAAACCTTCCAGCCCGGCGCCCAATTGCCAGCCGGAACCGAGGCGTTGGGCAGAATGGACCCGGGCGCCGGTGATGATGTCCACTCCCCCGGCCTCGGCCCGTTGCCGGTGGTCTTCCAAGAGCACGGGCGCATTGCAGGCGAACGACCCTGTATCCAGGCCAGCGGCCGTGAAGGATCCGGGATTCAGTGCCGGGCACAACTCAAGGGCTCCGGCGTGCGTGATGGGGTGCATGTGCCCGCTGGCTTCTGCCTTGACGGTGGCTTCGTCGCCCACCAACATAAACGAGCGCTGTTCCAGTACCGGTACCGGCAACGCGGCGTCGCGGGCTACCATCAGTTCCAGCGTGCGGACGGTGAGTTCCTGCACGACGGCTGGGCCGAAACTTGGGATCAACTGCCGGGCCGAGCGGGAGGACGTGTGGTAGGCCAGCGTCTGTTCGGCTTCCACGAGGGCCACCGAACACTGGCCGGCCAGCGCTGACGCCAACGACAACCCGGCGATGCCTCCGCCGACAATTACCACATCATAATTTGCAGCCATCCCCCCATCCTGTCAGCGCACAGCCGCAGATGCGAGGGGGCTATTCCACCGCGGACCGCTTGATGCCGCTGTAGGGGGTCCACCACGTGAGCGGCTCCGTGACGGTGAAGCGCCGCCCGGAGATCGAATCCGCAGGAACCCGCACGAAGTGGTCCTTCTTGCCGGCTTCCCACGGAAACAGGGGCAACGAGAACGAGTTGACCACGTCGTCGAGCTGTTTGACGGGCGTCGCTTTGCCGTGGAGCACAACACTCCATGCGACTCCCGTGTTCGCATCGACGCCGTCCACTTCCATGGCCACCGGGAATTCGCCCAACGCCGCGACCAGCTTTGTGCCCGCTCCGGTCCTGAAGACAACCGTCCCCTGGTCCACGGTGTAATTGATCGGAAAAATGTCAGGGTGGTCTCCGAGCCACACGGCCAGCCTGCCGACGGACACGCCCCTCAGGAGATTCCAGCATTGCTGCGAATCCAACACCTCGGTTACACGTTGTGCTGCATCTTTGTCCATGCTGCAGATACTAGGCCTCCGATCCCCCTTGGGACAGGGCTCCCATGAAGGGGACTCAGCGCAAGTACTGGAGCTCCTTGAAATGGCGGATGTAGTCATCCAGGAGCGCTTCTGCCACCCTGACCGAGTCCACGAGCGGGTTCATGGCCATCGACTTGTAGGCTGAGCGCCGGGAACCCGTGAGAGCAGCGTCGATCGTGGCACGTTCCACCGCTTTGGCGTTGATGACGAGTCCGCGCGCGTAGTCCGGAAGAGCCTTTGCCGGGAGCAAGCGGACTCCGCCGGCATCCACGAGGCAGGGCGCCTCGATGACGGCGTCGGCGTCGAGCTCAGACAGGGTGCCCCCATTGGGGACATTCAGGATCAGGCGGGCCGTTTCCCCCTGGCTGATGGCACGCATGATCGCCAAGGCGACGGTCTCGTAGCCGCCGGACACCAGGTCCTCGGCGTCGCGTTCGAACGTGCCGGCCGCCTCCCTGTTGCTTTGCATGTACGTCTCTTCGCGATCGAGCTTGGTCTTTTCCCAGAGCCTGAGGGCTGATTTCGACGACGGGCCCCCCAAGGCGGGCTCCGCACCGCCGTCGTTCGCTTCCACTAGCCCGCTGTAGAAGGATGACTGTTGCCGCGCCAGGTAAGCGCCGCGGGTGGTTTCGGCGCGCCGGTCAGCGTCGAGCGCTTCCCGCCTGAAGTAGTAGTAATGCAGATACTCGTTGGGAACCGCGCCCAGGGCTTTGATCCAGGAAGCGCCGAACAGCCGGCCTTCTTCGAAGGACTCGATGGCGCCGTCGTCGGCCAGGAGCCGCGGCAGGACATCCTCACCGTCGACTACCAGCCCGCGCAGCCAGCCCAGGTGGTTGAGGCCGATGTAGTCGATTTCCACGGAACCGTCCCGAAAGGCTGCCGCTCCGCGGTGGACTCCGGTTGCGAGCAGGCATCTCCTGGCCAGCCCCACCGGCGAATCGCAGATCCCCACCACCTTGCTGCCAAGGACCCGCGTCATGACTTCGGTGATGACCCCGGCCGGATTGGTGAAGTTGATGAACCAGGCGTCCGCAGCATGTTTCTTCACGGCCTCGGCGATGTCCAGGACTACGGGAATGGTCCGCAGGGCATAGGAAATCCCGCCGGCGCCGACGGTCTCCTGCCCGATGACGCCGTTCTTCAGGGCGATCCGTTCATCGGCGGCACGCCCCACCAGGCCACCCACCCGGATGGCGGAGAAGATGAAGTCGGTACCGGGCAGGGCTTCGGACAGCTCCGTGAACATCCTCACTGAGGGTGCGCCGGGCACCCCCTCGGCCAGGTCGGCAAGGACCCTGGCTACCACGCCCAGGCGCGCGGGGTCGGAATCGAACAGCCTCAGTTCGGTGACCCGGCCGGGCCTATGGTCGGACAGCAATGCTGAATAGACCAGGGGTACCCGGAATCCCCCGCCGCCCAGGATGGTGAGGATCATGGGAACTCAGAGCCCCGCGGCGGCGCGGCTCTTCACAAAGGCCTCAACACACGCCTCGACGTCCTCGGAGCTGTGTGCCGCCGAGAGCTGCACGCGGATCCGGGCTGCTCCCTTGGGTACCACCGGGTAGCTGAACGCCGTGACGAACACTCCGTGGTGGAGCATCTCGTCGGCAACCTTCGCGGCCACCACGGCGTCGCCGAACATCACCGGAATGATGGCGTGCTCGCCGTCGAGCAGTTCGAAGCCTTCCTCGCTCATGCGGCGGCGGAACAAGGCAGCGTTCTCGAAGAGCCTGGAGCGGAGCTCGCCCGAGCCCCGGACCAGCTCAATGGCCTTGATGGTGGCTGCAACGATCGCCGGGGCCAGGGAGTTGGAGAACAGGTACGGGCGGGCCTTCTGGCGCAGCATGGCGATGATTTCGCTGCGGCCGGAGACGTAGCCGCCGGAGGCGCCGCCAAGGGCCTTCCCGAACGTGCCGGTGTAGATGTCGATCCTGTCGGAAACACCCGCGTGTTCCGGGGTTCCGGCACCGGTGGCTCCCATGAAGCCGACGGCGTGGGAATCGTCCACCATGACCAGCGCGTCGTGCTTTTCCGCGAGATCGCAAATGGCCTCGAGCGGAGCAAGGTAGCCGTCCATGGAGAAGACGCCGTCCGTCACGACGATCTTGCGCCGGGCCGGGGCCTCGGCGGTTGAGGCCTCGATGAGCTTGGCTTCGAGGTCAGCCATGTCCTGGTTGGCGTAGCGGAAGCGCTTGGCCTTGCTGAGCCGGATGCCGTCAATGATGGAGGCATGGTTCAAGGAATCGGAGATGATGGCGTCCTCGGCCCCGAACAGTGACTCGAAAACGCCTCCGTTGGCGTCGAAGCAGCTGGAGAACAGGATGGTGTCCTCGGTTCCGAGGAACTGTGAGACGCGGGCCTCGAGCTCAAGGTGCAGGTCCTGGGTGCCGCAGATGAAACGGACGGATGCCATGCCGAAGCCGCGCTCGTCCATGGCGGACTTGGCGGCCGCGATGATGTCCGGGTGGTCTGCGAGGCCCAGGTAGTTGTTCGCGCAGAAGTTCAGGACGGTATTCGCCGGCTGGCCGAGCTGGCCTGCGGAGATGTGGCTGGCCTGCGGCGAGTCAATGTGGCGTTCGGTCTTGAAGAGGCCCGCGGTGCGGATCTCTTCAAGTTCGCCCTGCAGCTGGTCTTTGATGCTTGAGTACATGGTGGCTCCTGGTACTGGGGTCTTGGGGAGGACTTTACGGTGTCTTAGATTTCGGTCCAGTCGAGGACGACCTTGCCGCCTGTGCCGGCGCGGGCGATTTCGAAACCCTTTTCCCAGTCGGTGGCGGACAGCTTGTCCGTGACGACGGCGGAAATGTGGCTGTGCAGTACGGGGTTGGAGGACAGCATGGCGCTCATGGCGTACCAGGTTTCGTACATCTCGCGGCCGTAGATGCCCTTGAGGGTCAGCATGTGGGTGACCACTTTGCCCCAGTCGATGTCAATGGACTGGCTGGGCAAGCCAAGCATGGCGATGCGTCCGCCGTGGTTCATGTTGTTGATCATCTCAGGCAGGGCCGTGGGATGTCCGGACATTTCCAGGCCGATGTCGAATCCTTCGCGCATGCCGAGCTCGAGCTGGGCATCCTTGACGCGCATCTTCGACACATCGACGGCGAGGTCCACGCCCATCTTCCGGGCGAGTTCGAGGCGGGGAGCGGAGACGTCCGTGATGGCGATCTTGCGGGCACCGGCGTGGCGCGCGACGGCGATTGCCATGAGTCCGATGGGTCCGGCACCTGTGATGAGCACATCCTCGCCGACCAGGGGGAAGCTCAGGGCGGTGTGGACGGCGTTGCCGAAGGGGTCGAAGATGGCGCCGAGCTCAGGAGTGATGGAGGGATCCTGGTGGACCCAGACGTTGGTCTCGGGGATGACAACGTATTCGGCGAAGGCGCCATCGCGCTGCACGCCCACGGACACCGTGTGGATGCACATCTGGCGGCGGCCTGCACGGCAATTGCGGCAGATGCCGCAGACCACGTGGCCTTCCCCGGAGGCACGGTCACCGACCTTGACGTCGCGGACGTCCTCGCCCACGGATACCACTTCGCCGTAGAACTCGTGTCCCGCGATCAACGGAGCCCCGATGATGCCCTGCGCCCAAGCGTCCCAGGATTGGATGTGCAGGTCCGTTCCGCAGATACCGGTGGTCATGACGCGGATCTTGACGTCGCTGGGACCTGCCTCCGGCTCGGGCCGTTCGACGAGTTCAAAACCAGAGTGGGGACCGGACTTGTAGAGAGCCTTCATGGGTCTTCCTAACTCAAGGGATTGGGCCGTTTGTGTGCCGTTTCACTTCATTGAAACCCCACGGACGGTTTAGCACAACTAGGTTTTTCTCAATCAACGATTTAGCATTTGCTTAATGGAAGTACATCAGCTCCAAATGCTCAGGGAACTAGGAGATCTGGGTAGTGTCAAGGCCGTGGCCGAGACGCTCATGGTCACTCCCTCGGCCGTCTCCCAGCAGCTCGCACTCCTGCAGAAGTCGGTGGACGTGCCACTGACCCGCAAGGAAGGCCGCGCCCTGGTGCTCACCGATGCGGGCCGGGTGCTCGCCGACGCCGGAGCCGCCGTCGTGAACGCCATGGCCGACGCCCGCGCCGCCATTGGCGCGTACCACGATTCACCGGGTTCCACCGTGACCGTGAGCGCTTTCCACAGTGCGGGCCAGGCTTTGTTCGCTCCGCTCGCGGCTTTGCTGACCAGCGCGCGCAACGCGGGTCCGGAAGGCAGCGTTCCCCGCGTGAAACTCGCTGACGAAGACGTAGCGCAGGAGGATTTTCCTGGCCTCGCCGCGCGCTATGACCTCGTGCTGGCACACCGGATGGAGCACAGCCCCGGGTGGCCCACCGACAAAGTAGCCGTGATTCCGCTCGCCGACGAACCGCTCGACGTCGCGTTACCTGCGGGGCACCCGCTCGCGGCGCGACGCGAACTCAGGCCGGCCGACGTCGTCGGGCAGCAGTGGGTGACCAGCCGCGCCGGCTACTCCCCCGCGGACGTGCTGGCCGCCGTCGTCGCCGTCAGCGGGCGTCCGGCGGATGTCCTGCACCGCATCAACGACTACTCAACCGTGGCCTCGCTCGTGGCGGCCGGTGGCGCGATTGGTTTGCTCCCGCGGTTCACCGCCCAGCGGGTACTGGACGCCGGCGTCGTGCTGCGTCCGCTCGCGGGGGTGAATTCCGTGCGCAAGATCGACATCCTGGCGAGGCCGGAAACCCTGAAACGGAAATCGGTCATGACGGTCTGCGAAGCGCTGCAGACCGTCATGACCGAACTCGCCGGCGGTATCCAGCCCAACTGACTCGCATTTGTTGACGTTATGGGCGCCCAATACGACAACAAATGCGAGTTACTTGGGAGCTGGGACGCTAAAGGTCCCGGACCCGGGCCGGCTGGCCTGCGTTGAAATACTCCACGAGCTCTTCCGGCAAGGCCGGAACCAGCTTCGCGCAACCGTCGCCGCGGAGGGACTCGGTGGCGAGCACTCCCGCGGCCACGGCCTCGCGGGCCGCGATCGGCGAAGTCGCCGTGGTTCCCCCGTCCTTGGCGAAGCGCAGGAACTCCGTTATGAGCAAGGGGTCCGCACCGCCATGGCCGCCTTCACCGTCACGGACCAAGACCGTCTGGTCTGGCTCGGCGAAGCCCGAGGTGGTCCTGGTGGTCCACACGTAGATCTGGTCGCCGGCCCCGTCGCCGAAGTTCTCGATCCTGCCCTTGGTGCCGATCACCGTGTAGTTCCGCCAATAGTCCGGGGTGAAATGGCACTGCTGGTACGAGGCGAGCACCCCGTTATCCAGGACCATGTTCATCATCGAGATGTCCTCGACGTCGATCGTCTCGGCGAGGTCCGTCTGTTCGGTGGGGGGCCAATTGTCCACGGAGAACCAATCTCCCATCCGGCGTGCCGTGTTGTCGCGGCGGGAAGCGACGTCCCCGTACACGGCCAGCTCGCCGATCGCCTGCACCTTGGTGCTGTATCCCCCGGCGAGCCAGTGGATGACGTCGATATCGTGCGCGCCCTTTTGCAGCAGCAGCCCTGTGGTATTGGCACGCTGAGCATGCCAGTCCTTGAAATAGTAGTCCCCGCCGTTCCCCACGAAGTGCCGGCACCAGACTGCCTTGACGTCACCGATGGTCCCGGCCTGGATGATTTCGCGCATCTGCACCACCACAGGCATGTGCCGCATGTTGTGGCCCACATAGAGTCGCGTTCCGGTGTCGAAGGCCGTCTGGAGGATAAGGTCGGCTGCCTCCAGCGTGACGTCGAGCGGTTTCTCGCAGAACGTGGGAATGCCCGCCTTGAGCGTCCGGACGGCGACGGCGGCGTGCTGGTTGTCCGGAGTCAGGACCAGGACCGCGTCCAGGCCGGAGGTCAACAAGACGTCCAAGTCGTCGGTGATTACCGCCGTCGGGATCTTTTCGGCCGCATCCGCCCTGCCGCGCTCGCCCAGATCGCACACGACGGTGACTTCCGAACCGTGGCCGGGCTTGTGCGCGTGGCGCCACAGTGACGACCGCAAGCCGAATCCGACGATGCCTACTTTGAGGTCCATAAATACTTTCCTAACTAGAGAAGTTGATGCGCCGGCGTGTTTGACCCGCGCGCCGCGCGATTCCTTGATTGACCAGCTCGCGGACCCTTCGGTAATGAAGGGGGTCGTAGCTGAAGCTGTCCATGGCGAGGCTCCCGCCCGAGCCGTTCGTATCGATGAGCGCGAGCACCTCCTCGCGACCGGCCAGCTTGGCCAGGAGCGAGAGTGCCCGGTGGTCCCACATGGCCTGAGCGAAAACCTTGTAACGGATCGACTCCCACGGCACCCCATCCGGTCCCGGGTAGACCACGAAGGCGTCGCCGCCCGGAAAAGCTCCTCCGGCACAGGTGTCCTTGAACGGGTCGACGGGCGCCAGCGAGTGGGCTGTGTTGTAGAAGTTGAATCCCCAATGAAGGAAGCCCGCACATGCCAGGGCAAAGAGCTGGTGGCCCAACACCCGGTTTCGCACTGAAGGCATGGAAATGAACCGGTTGGCAACGCCGGTGTCCTGCGCGACGCAGTAGTAGACCCACAGGTCCTTCACCCCGGCCGCCAGGAATGGGGCCACGCCGTCGCTTGCCACAACTGGTGTCGGCACCGCCCCGCTGCTGTAGAACTCAAAGTCGCTCAGGGCGTCAACCACTGTCAGCCCGTCCAGGAGATCCGCGACGACGTCCTTTGCCTGTTGGTACCCCGCCAGGGCTTCGGCGCCCGCTGGTTCATCGGAAATGTGGATAATGACCCGGTCAAGGGACCAGTGCTCTCCCAGGAATGAACGCAGGGCCGGCAGCAGCCCGGCCATGAGCTCCCGATAAGCGGACGACGTCGACGGCACGTCCCAGCCAAAGCGCCGCTCCAGGCCTTGCGTGGTCTCGACATAGATCGCCGGCGTCGCCTTGGCACCCCATTGCGTGAACAAATGGGCGATTTCCAGGTACCGGATGCCGTGTTTGGCACAAAGGCCCACCCAGCGCAGCAGCTTGCTGAAATCAAAGTGATAGCCGGAATCTTCGCGGATCCCGATCAGCTGGGTGGGCAGCCGTGTTCCCCCGATGGCTGTGTCGAGCGGCGGAGTCCACGTGGGCGTCAGCAGGGAGTTGGCTCCCATCCTTGCCGCAGACCCCATGAAGGCATCGATGATCGACCAATGCTCTTCGCTGAAGACGCCGACGCCATAATGGCTCGCCAAGCCGTCGCAGTGGAACCAGTGGGCGTTGACGATCTCCAGCTCCGGCGCTTGAGCAGGCAGCACGGTGACATCGATGGTGGTGCTGAAGAGCGTATTGCCTTCCATATCCCGCACCGAGATCCCGAGTTCGTGATCGCCAGCGTTCTCGGCGGATGGCACCATGAGATCGATCCATGCAGCCGTCCATTGCCCATGGAGGGGCTTGATCAGACCATCCGGGGCAGGCCTCAAAAGGTCGGGATACAAACCCGGAGTGTCCCGGTCATAGCCGCTATCATGCTGCGGGAATGCCGCCAAGGAACAGGGCACCAGCTCAACCTGCGAAATGGAGGCAAACCCCGCCGCCGGACTATCGACTGCAACTTCCAACGCCCCCGACAGCCGAAAATCGTGTTTCATCGGCGGCCTGAGGGCCACCTGGACCGACGCAGTCTCGCCGGGGAAAACGGACATCGGGATGGTCCTGTCGAAAGGCCGTGGTGGAGCGTCCGGGTAGACCTTTTCCAAGGAGTCCACCAGCACGAACGACCAGCCGTCCGGCTGGACCGGGTTCTGTTCCGTCAAGGCTTCGATCCTTTCCTACATGGGTCTCTACGTGGGTTTCTTCGTGAGTCTCTACTTGAGTCCGGAGCGGCCGATTCCTGCCATGACACGCTTCTGCATGAGCAGGAACATGATCAGGATTGGCGCCATGGCCATCAGCGATGCGGCCATGAGGATCGGGTAGTTGTTGGCGTGTTCACCTTGGAGGTTCGAAAGCCCGACACTCAACGGCGCGGCGTTCGCCGTCGACGTCACCACCAAAGGCCACAGGAGATCGTTCCAGGACCACAGCACGGTAATGATGACCAGTGCCCACAGGCCGTTTGCCGCGAGGGGCAGCATGACCCGGAAGAAGATCTGGAACGGATTGGCACCGTCGAGCCGTGCCGCGTCTTCGAGTTCGTCCGGAAGCCCCATGAAGAACTGGCGCATCAGGAAAAGGCCGAAGGCGCTGAAGATGCCCGGAGCCACGATACCGGCGATGCTGTTCAGCCAACCCAGGTTTTGGATGATCTGGTACTGCGGGATCAGGAACAATTGCGACGGCACCATGATGATCGACAAGACGATGGCCAGGATGAGCCCTTTGAACCGGAAATGCATCCGCGCGAAGGCGTAGCCGGCCATGGAGCATAGGAGCACCTGGCCGATCACCCTGATGACAGTGATTGCTACCGTCACCCAGAGCTGTGAACCGAAATTCATGGAGGTGAAAACGTCCGCGAAGTTATGCCATTGGACCACGCCGGGCCACAGGGTGGGCGGCGTGCTTTGGACCTCGGCGTTCGTCGAAAGCGACATGACGATCTGGTACAGGAGCGGTGAGATCATGGCCAACCCGCCAATGCCCAGTACACAGTGTGCCAGGACGTTCGAGCCCTGCTTGCCGCCTTTGGCGCTGTGGCTCTTGGTGCCGCGGTTCTTGCCGTCGCGGCCCGCGGGTTCCGAGGGTTTGCCTCCAGCGTGAGATGGCCTTGCTGAAGCGATCTGCCGCGATTCGACACCGCTTTTTGTGGAGAGCAGCGATTCAGACATAGTTGACCCACCTCTTCTGGACACGGAATTGGAAAGCGGTCAGAAGAGCGATGATGACCAGGATCAGGATGCCGATGGCTGCGGCATAGCCCTTGTCGTTCTGCAGGAAGGCCTGGTTGTAGAAGATGTACACGAGGCTTTGCGTCTGCGGCATCGCCAGGTTGGCTTTGCCCATCATCACGTACAGGAGATCGAACAGCTGGAAGCCGCTGATCACGGTGACGATCGTGACGAAGAAGATGCTGGGCGTCAACAACGGAACGGTAATGCTGAAAAATTGGCGGACCCGGCTCGCCCCGTCCATTTCCGCGGCCTCGAAGAGCTCCCGCGGGATCTCGCGAAGTCCCGCGCTGATGATGATGAGGTTGAACCCCAGCGACATCCAAAGCCCCACGGTAGCCACGGCGAGCAGTGCGAACCCCGGCGTCGATGTCCAGTAGGGGCCCTGGATCCTAAACAAGCCCAGGAACCAGTTGATGGGTCCGAAGTCACCGTTGTAGATCAACCTCCACACGATCCCGACGGCGGCCGGCATGGTGATGTAGGGAATGAAGTACAGCGTCCGGTACAGGGTTGCGAAGCGCAGTCCGGGACGCTCGATCAACGACGCAAGAATGACCGCGATGGGAATCCCCAGCAGCACGACGACCGTATAGATCAGCGTATTGACGATTGACTGCGGAATAGTGGAATCCGCGAACATCCGCACGTAGTTGTCCAGGCCGATGAACTTGGTTCCGCCGAAGACTCCCCACTTGGTGAAGCTGTAGTAGAACGTCTGGACGATCGGCCAAAGATAGAACACACCGATGCCCGCAACGGTAGGCACCACGAACAACCATGGCCACCAGCCATCCGACTTCGATTTTCCTCTGCGGCGATCCCCGGCTGCTTGGGCGGCGCGGCCGCTTTTGGAGGCCGGCGTCAGGGTCTGGGCTTTCATGATTCTTTGGCCAGCGCGGCATTCATCTGGCTGGCAAGGTCCTTGGCGACGTCGGCAACCGGCTTGGTCCCGGCGAACGCCTGCGGCAGCAAGGTGTTCTCGAGTTCGTTCCAGGCGGCCGTGTTTACCGACGCCGGGTAGGGCGAAGCATCCTTGGCCAGCTCAAGGAAGACGCTGAGTTCAACAGAGGGAACAGACTTGACCCAGGCATACTGCGTGCCGTTGAAGGCCGGAATGACGGTTCCGGTTTCAGCCTGGATCTTGGCGGCATCCTGGGTTCCCAGGAAGGCCACGAAGGCCTGCGCAGCGGCCGGGTTCTTCGCATTGGCGGGAATCACGTTGGCTAGTCCGTGGATCACGCTCTGGTTGCTCTTCGGCCCCTTCGGGAGGCTGACAATGCCAAGATCGTCCCCAAGGGCTTTCTGGGCCGGCCCGACGGTCCAGGATCCGTCCATGGTCATAGCCAATTTCCTGGACGTGAACATGTCGCTCGAGGCTGTGTCCGTCAATTGCTGCATCGAGGGAGATACGCCGGATGCGATGAGGTCGCGCCAGAACTGGAGGCCGGCGATTGAGCCGGCCGAGTCGTATCCGGACTTCTTGCCGTCAGTCGAGATGACGGTACCGCCGGCTTCAATCATCGTGTTGTAGTAGCTGGTCTGGCCGCCCGTGAGGTCACCGGCATACCCGTAGACGCCCTTGCCCTGATAGAACTTGGACAGCTTGGCACCGGCGGATTTCACGTCGTCCCACGTCCAGTTGGACGTCGGCTCGGACACCCCGGCTTCCTTGAAGAGGGCCTTGTTGTAGAAGAGCGCGCTGGTATCGAAGTCCTTGGGGACCCCGTAGAACGCCCCGTTGACGGTGTACAGATCGACCAACGCCTTGGGGTAATTGGCCGTATCCACTGCTTTGCCGGACACCAGGCCGTCCAGGGGCATCAGCTGGTTGTTTTGCGCGTAAAGCTTGATGTGCGGGCCATTCATCCAGAAAACGTCCGGCAGCGTGTTGCTGCTTGCCTGGGTTTGGATCTTCGTCCAGTAGGCCGAACCCTTCGACGGCGTGACGTCGATGGTGACCTTGATGTTCGGGTATTGCTTGTTGAATTCGGCCACGATTTTCTGCATCGCGGGCTTTTGTGCCGCGTCCCAGATGGCGTAGCTCAGCTCGGCGCTCAGGTCCTTGGCGGGAGCGGCGTAGGCGGCCTTGGCTGCGCTACCCCCGGCGGCACTGTTCCCGCCGCAGGCGGCGAGCGAAACGACGGCGGCACCGGCCGCCGCAAAGGAAAGGAATGACCTGCGGGTCACGTTGTGGTTCATAAGAATTCTCCGATGTCTTGGTCAGAAGACCGACGGTCCTTCGGGGGCGGGCCCGCATTCGGCGAACAGCCAACCCAACTGGTGTTGTGCAGTTGATCACATCATGTTAATCGTTTAAAGGCAAGATTCTGAATGATCTTTCTTTAACTTTTACGGGCAGAAAACGTCATCAAAGTGCATGAAGGCGAGTCGCCTGATCATCGCCCACGTGTCTCGCCTACCGCGGGGATAGCCCGGGCTCACGCCGAGGGTGCCGGGTTCACACCGAGGGAGCTGAGTCCCTCACGATGAGCTTCCAGGGGAATTCCAGAATGCCGGCGGGCGCGTCGGGATTCTCTGCCCGGTCGAGCAGGAATGCGGCCAAGCCATCGAAAAATCCCTCGGGACCAACGGTGGTCAACGACGGCGTCATGCGCTCGCCTTCAGTGGTGTTGCCGATACCGAGCACCTCAACGTCCTCGGGAATGCGAAGTTGCAGCCGTTGGGCCGCATGGATGGCGGCTATCGCCGCGAAGTCGGTGGTCGCATAGATCGCGGTCGGACGGTCGGCCCGCTGCAGGAGTCGCAGCGCCGCATCGAAGGCGCTGAGCCCGTCGCGGTCATACGTTTCCACGTAGTCGTCCCGGTAATCCAAGCCGGCCTTGGCCAGGCCACGGGTGTAGGCGCCCAAGCGGATGTCCAGGGTGCTCATCGAATGCCTTGAGGAGATCAGGCAACCCACCCGGTGGTGCCGCGCGGTGAGGTGATCCACTGCCTGTTCGCAAGACGAGCCGGCCAAGGGCCGCACGACGTCGAATCCCTCGGGTTCCATGGTGTCGCTGAAAACCACCAAGCGCTGCAACCTCGCCGCCTGCGCCAGCAGTTCGGCGTCCCCGGGCTCTTCGGCGCCGTCGATGAACGTCACGTCCGCGTTTTGCCGTTTCAGTGCCACCCGCCAGTCGGTATCCGCCAGAATCATAGGCGTAATGCCACGTTGGGCAGCAGCCGTACCAACAGCGCGGCTGACATCCAGTGCCCACGGATCCGAGATCATGGTCAGCGACAACATGAGCAGGTTCGTTCGTCCTGTGCGGATCGCCCTTGCCGATTGGTTGGGGCGATATCCGAGGGCCAGGGCAGCCTCTTGAACCCGCAGTACGGTAGCGGGGGCCACCCCGGACCCGCTCCTGCTTCCGTCCTTGCCGCTCCTGCCTGAAAGCACGTAGGACACAGTCGCCGTCGAAACCCCGGCTGCCGCCGCCACGGACTTGATCGTGGGGCGCATTCGTCTCCTTCTTGGCTAAGACGCCGACCCTCGGGCGCGGTTCGGCGGTAGTAGCATCATAGCCAGACGACCGGGCGCAGGGTCAGGAAGAGACGCTCCCGTAGCCCAGCCGCCGTCCGCCACCATTGGGCGCTGCGGGCAAGGTACCCCCCACAATCCTTGTGGCCGTGACCGTGGTGCCGCTCTTCGTACCTGAGACTGCGACGGTGTCGCCCGCTTTCAGCTCGGTGGCCTTGATGGTCTGAAGCGATGGCTTCCGGCCTTGCGTGCCTGTTCCGGCGGCGGGGAACCTGACGATGGTGGTAGAAGATGTGATCGCATAGCTCTGCGTGAAGCCGTCATCGCTCTTCACGGAAATGCTCGAATCGCTGACTGACTGCACGGCGCCACGTTGCGTCACCAGGGTCGTGTAGGTGCCGTCGTTGTTCTTGACCGTGAACTCGCCGTGGATCCCCGGGCCCGCGAAGCCGCGTGGAAGTACGGGGAACGGCCGGGCCTTACCGGGCGACGGGGTAGCGGGCGAAGTAGCCCCGGGCGACGGAGTGGCAGGCGATGCCGTACTTGTCGGCGTCGCGCTCACCACGTACGCGGGGATGATCTGGCCGGCAGCCCAGACCGCGGCCACACCACCGCCGCTCAAGACGACGGCGATACCGCCGGCGATGAGGGCCTTGCGAAGCCCCGGAGTCATGGTGGACATGGCAGAATCCTTTCTCCGCTCCTCCCCGGGCCGGTAAGGGGCGGGCAGCAAAGAACTGATGACTCCATAATGACCCTTGAAGCTGTGTGACGGCTGTGGATCCAGACACAACTAGGTCGCAGTTGTTGTCGTTTTGACGGCTCATAACGACATTAACTGCGACCTAGTTGGGAGAGGCCTGGGCCCACGCCGCCAGGGTTCCCTGGCCGAGCGAAGCGAGGTTAGGGAGGCGGTGGGGACTAGTTGGGTCAGGATGTGGGCCTTAGCCTTCGACGCCGAGCCTCTCCAGGATCAGCTCCTTGACGCGGCCGGCGTCGGCCTGCCCACGGGTGGCCTTCATGACTCCGCCAACGATCGCACCGATGGCCTGCAGCTTGCCGCTGCGGATCTTCTCCGCGACGTCGGGCTGGGCCGCCAGTGCGGCGTCGATCGCTTCCAGCAGGGGGCCGTCGTCGGACACGACGGCGAGGCCGCGCTTCTCGACGATCTCCGCCGGGGTGCCCTCGCCGGCGAGGACGCCGTCGAGCACCTGGGAAGCCATCTTGTTGTTGATCTTTCCGCCCTCGACGAGCTTGTTGAGCTCCACGATGGTTTCCGGCGTGACGCCGAGTTCGGAGGGATCGACGTCGGCCGTCTTGGCGCGTCCGACGATCTCGCCCATCCACCACTTGCGGGCCACGGAGGCGCTCGCACCGGCGGCGATGGTCTCCTCGATGGAGTCCATGACGCCGGCGTTCACGACGTCGCGGAACTCGAGGTCCGAATAGCCCCAGTCGGCCTGGAGCCGCTTGCGGCGGGCCGCGGGCGGCTCGGGCAGCGTGGCGCGGAGTTCTTCAACCCATTCGCGGGACGCGAGGACCGGAACGAGGTCCGGCTCCGGGAAGTAGCGGTAGTCGTCGGCGTCGGACTTTGCCCGGCCCGACGTCGTCGTGCGCGTGTCTTCGTGCCAGTGGCGCGTTTCCTGGATGACCGGCTCGCCGGAGTCCAAAACGGCAGCGTGGCGCTGGATTTCGTAACGGACGGCGTGCTCGACGGCGCGCAGCGAGTTCACGTTCTTCGTCTCGGAACGGATGCCGAAACGTTCGCGGCCGTGCGGACGCAGCGAGACGTTGGCGTCGCAACGGACGTTGCCGCGTTCCATCTTGGCGTCGGAAACGCCGAGGTTCTTGACGATTTCGCGCACTGCGGCAACGTAGGCCTTGGCGAGTTCGGGTGCCCGGCTGCCTGCGCCCTCGATCGGCTTGGTGACGATTTCCACGAGCGGAACACCGGAACGGTTGTAGTCCACCAGCGAGTAGTCGGCACCCTGGATGCGGCCCGTGGCACCACCCATGTGGGTGAGCTTGCCGGCGTCCTCTTCCATGTGTGCGCGCTCGATCTCGACGCGGAATACCGTGCCGTCCGAGAGTTCGATGTCCAGGTATCCGTCGTACGCGATGGGCTCGTCGTACTGGGACGTCTGGAAGTTCTTCGGGGTGTCCGGGTAGAAGTAGTTCTTCCGGGCGAAGCGGCAGTACTCGGCGATCTTGCAGTTCAGGGCAAGGCCGATCTTGATGGAGGACTCCACTGCCGTCTTGTTGACCACGGGCAGGACGCCGGGCATGCCCAGGTCCACCTCGTTGACGTTGGTGTTCGGCTCGTCGCCGAAGACGTTCGGGGCGGAGGAGAACATCTTGGTCTTGGTGTTGAGTTCCACGTGGACCTCGAAGCCAAGGACGGGATCGTACTTCTCCATGGCCTCTTCGAAGCTGAGGATGGCGTCGGTAGACATCAGTTGGAACCTCCGGCGGTGGTGGAGCTGGAACCGAGAACGGGCGCACGGTCCAGCAAGGGGCCGCCCCACTTCTCTTCGAGCAAGGATTCAAGGACGGCACCCACGCGGTACAGGCGGGCGTCCTCGCGGGCAGGCGCCAGCAGCTGGATGCCTACGGGCAGGCCGTCTTCGTCGGCCAGGCCGCCAGGCAGGGACAAGCCGGGAATACCGGCCATGTTCGCCGGGATGGTGGCGACGTCGTTGAGGTACATGGCCAGCGGATCGTCCAGCTTCTCCCCCAGCTTGAAGGCTGTGGTGGGAGCCGTCGGCGAAATCAGGACGTCGGCCTGCGCGAACGCGGCGTCGAAGTCACGCTGGATGAGCGTGCGGACCTTCTGCGCCGAACCGTAGTAGGCGTCGTAGTAGCCGGCGCTCAGGGCATAGGTGCCCAGGATGATGCGGCGCTTGACCTCATCGCCGAAACCGGCGGCCCGGGTAGCTGCCATGACGCGTTCGATCGTCATGGGGCCGTCCTGGGGCAGGACCCGCAAGCCGTAGCGCACGCCGTCGAACTTGGCCAGGTTGCTGGAAACCTCGGACGGCATGATCAGGTAGTAGGCGCCCAGCGCGTAATTGAAGTTGGGGCAGGAAACCTCGACGATTTCCGCGCCGGCCTCCTTGAGCAGCTCAAGGGACTCGTTGAAACGGTTCTCGACGCCGGCCTGGTAGCCCTCGCCGTGGAGTTCCTTGATGATGCCGATCTTCATGCCCGTGACGTTGCCCGTCTTGGCTGCGGCAACGAGGGTGTCGAAGGGGTCCGTCAGCGAGGTGGAGTCGAAGGGGTCGTGCCCGCCGATGACTTCCTGCAGCAAGGCCGAATCCAGCACGGTCCTCGAAACCGGGCCGATCTGGTCCAGCGAAGACGCCATGGCGATGGCGCCGTAACGGGAAACGGCACCGTACGTGGGCTTCATGCCGACCGTGCCGGTGACGGCGCCGGGCTGGCGGATGGATCCGCCGGTATCAGTGCCGAGGGCCAGCGGAGCCTCGAAAGCTGCGACGGCGGCCGCGGAGCCACCACCGGAGCCCCCGGGAATGCGGTCCAGGTCCCACGGGTTGCGGGTGGGGCCGTACGCCGAGTGTTCCGTGGAGGACCCCATGGCGAATTCGTCCAGGTTGGTCTTGCCAAGGATGGGCATCTTCGCTGCGCGCAGCTTCTTGATGACGGTGGCATCATAGGGGCTGTGCCAGCCCTCGAGGATCTTGGAACCGGCTGTGGTGGGCTGGCCGATGGTGACGATGAGGTCCTTGACGGCGATGGGTACGCCGGCGAGCTCGTGCAGCGCTTCGGCTTCAGCACCGCCGGCGGCGCGGATCGCGTCCACCTCGGCGGCGACGGCGAGCGCCTCTTCGGTGTTGACGTGCAAAAAAGCATGGATGCCATCAGCCCCGCCGTCTACCAGTGCGATGCGGTCCAGGTACGCCTGGGTGACCTCAACGGACGTGACCTCACGCGCGGCCAGCTTGGCGGCCAACTGTGCTGCGGACAGGCGGATGAGTTCGGAGTTGTTCAATTCAGTCATTCGCTTAGGCCTCATCCAGGATTGCCGGAACCTTGAAGCGGCCCTCGAAGGAATCCGGAGCCCCTGACAACGCCTGCTCAGCCGTAAACGTGTGGCCCACGACGTCTTCACGGAACACGTTGCTCAACGGAATCGGGTGGGACGTAGCCGGGACGTCATCCCCGGCGGCTTCGCTGACGGACTTCACCGAATCCACGATGACGGCAAGTTCGCCGGCCATCCTGTCCAGCTCTTCGGCACTCATTTCAATGTGAGCCAGACGCGCAAGATGCGCGACGTCGTCACGGTTGATCGCAGCCATGGATCTCCCCTGCAAAGTTCAAATGGTTTTCCGGACTAGTCTACGTTGGTTGGACACGCTCCTCTGCGACGCAACCTTGGTCGCCTTCCGGCACCAGACCGGACATCCTCCGCGTGCTCGCTCGTTCCTCGCTTAGACGCACGCTTCCGGATGCCCGTCCCGTCGCCGGTGTGCCCGACGTTGCCGTTTCTGTCCCACAACAAACGAGACAGCAGAGCGCGGACCATTCGCACTTTGCTGTCTCGTTTGTTTATTTAGTAGGACTACCCGATGCCGATTGCTCCCGTCAGCATGCCTACCGCGAGCATGACGACTGAGATGACTGCCGTGCGCCACAGGACCTTCTTGTGGTGGTCTCCCAGTTCCACCTTGGCAAGGGAGACAAGAAGAAGGATCGCCGGGACCAGGGGGCTCTGGAGGTGGAAGGGCTGGCCGGTGATGGAGGCCCGGGCCATTTCTGCGCCGCTGATGCCGTAGTGAGCGGCGGTTTCGCTCAGGACCGGCAGGACGCCGAAGTAGAAGGCGTCGTTGCTCATGAAGAACGTCATCGGGATGCTGAGCAGGCCGGTGATGACTGCCATGAACGGACCCATCTCGGCGGGGATGATGTGGACCAGCCACGCCGACATTTCCTTGACCATGCCGGTGCCGTTGAGGACACCCGTCAGGACAGCCGCCGCCATGACCATGCTGACCACGGCCACGATGGACGGTGCGTGGGCCACCAGCTGCGCGCCCTGTTCCTTGACCTTGGGGAAGTTCACCAGCAGCGCGATGGCGGAACCCACCATGAAGACATACGGCAACGGCACAAGGTTGGCCACGAGCATGACCATGACAGCGACGGTCAGGCCGAGATTGAACCAGAAGAGCTTCGGGCGCAGGGTCTTGCGGTTTGGATCGAGTGCGGTGGCGGTCAAGCCGGTGTCGGCGAGGTCCACGAGGGTTTCGGTGCTTTCCAGGAGTCCGACGCCGGCGCCTCCACCGGTGCCAGGCCTAGCGGTGCGGCCCGGGCCGGAACCGCGGCCCGAGGATCCGGCGCCAGTACCGCCGCGGTGCGTGCCGCCCTCGAACACGTCACCGGCGTCGGCGACATCGCCCCAGATCTCGGGGGCGATGGCGCGGAGGCGGTTGCGTTCCTGCAGGCCCAAGAGCCAGGAGAACACGAAGACGACGACGAGGCCCGCAATGAGGGACGGCACCATCGGAACAAACACGTCATTGACATCGATCTTGAGGGCGGTGGCCGCGCGGGCCGTTGGACCGCCCCACGGCAGGATGTTCATGGTGCCGTTGGCCAGGCCGGCCACGCAGGTCAGGACCACGGGGCTCATCTTCAACCGGAGGTAGACGGGCAGCATCGCCGCGGTGGTCAGGATGAAGGTCGTGGAGCCGTCGCCGTCGAGCGACACTGCGGCAGCGAGGATGGCGGTGCCCAGGACTACCTTGGCGGGGTCGTTGCCCAGCTTGCGGAGGATGAACTTCACCAGCGGATCGAACAGGCCGACGTCGATCATGAGTCCGAAATACACGATCGCGAACATCAGGAGGGCGGCCGTGGACGTCATGGACTTCATCGAGTCCATCACCATGCTTCCGATGCCAAGACCGGCACCGGCAAACAGGCCGAAAATGGTAGGAACGATGATCAGCGCCAGAACGGGTGTCAACTTCTTTGTCATGATCAGGACCATGAACACCGCAATCATTGCGAATCCAAGCAATACCAGCACAGCCGGCTCCTTACTACAGTGAACGGCATCACGTCGATGTGATGCGCGATACAGAACGTATAGTGGCGGCGCTCACAGCGGGGTGTTTGTGGGATTTGATGGACATAGTGCTGATTGAGAGCATTTTGCTCATTGTGCTCAATGCTTCAATGGAGAGGTAGACCTTGAAGTAAAGCGCCGCTGCTTGCCCCGCTCCAGCCGGCCGTTCCCCATCGGAAGGAGGCAGGATGCCCAGGCTTGCCCTGCGGTTCTCGACGCAGACACTGCTACTGCAGCTCGGCGTCGTCCTCCTGGTAGTGCTGCTGAGCGGCACCGTCCACGCGTGGCTCGTCTATGGGCGGATCGGCACGCAGGCGGAAAACCAGGCGCTGACTTTGGCGCGAACGGTGGCCTCGGATCCGGTGATCCGCTCCCAGGTCGAAGCCATCAGCAAAGAGTCCGGAACCCCGCCCGCCACGGTTCTCGCGGCCGGGCCCATCCAAGCCGCTGCCGAGGCTGCCAGGAGCCGGACTGGTGCTTTGTTCGTGGTGGTCACGGACGAGACCGGCCTGCGGCTGGCGCACCCGGACCGAGCCCGGCTCGGCGAACGGGTCAGCACTGACCCCTCGGATGCCCTGTCCGGGAAGGAAGTCACCACCCGGAACACCGGAACCTTGGGACCGTCCGCGGGTGCCAAGGTTCCGGTGTACGCGCCGGGTTCGGCAGTGACGGTGGTGGGCGAGATCAGCGTCGGCTACTCCATGGAGTCTCTCGGCCAAAGCCTTGCCGAGGACATCGTCCCCATTGCGTTCACCGCCGCGGGCTCCCTGGTTGCCGGCGTCCTGGCGTCCTTCCTCCTGCGCCGTCGTTTGCAGCGCCTGACCCTGGGCCTCGAACCCGAAGAAATCAGCACCCTGGTACATGACCAGGTTGCCGTGCTCCAGGGCGTGGACGACGGCGTGATCGGCATTTCCGCCGATGGCCGCATCACGGTCTTCAATGCCGCGGCCCGACGACTGCTGGGCATGCCGGAAGCATCTGGACCCCCCGGCTCCCCCGCCACGGCGGGCACCGATGGACATGTCCTGACCGGCACGGACTGGGAGAGGGCCGCGGTCCCGGCGCAGCTCAAGGCCCTCACTCAACCCTCAGCCCACGACGCCGAAGCCGTGGAAATCGTTGCGGGCGGCCGGGTCTTGGTTGCAAACGCCCGCAAGGCGCTGCACCGCAAGGAGGATCTCGGCTGGGTGGTCATGCTCAGGGACCGCACCGAGCTGCAGCAGCTGACACGCCAGCTCGACGCCGTCGGCACCATGTCCGCCGCGCTCCGGGCCCAACGCCACGAATTCGCGAACCAGCTCCATACGATCGCCGGTTTTATGAGCATCGGCCAACACGGCCAGGCCAAGGACTATCTCGCCAGGATCTCCGCCACCGGGCCGCTGAAGTTTCCCGTGCAGCAAGCCGAGCTCCTCCAGGATCCTTATCTGCAGGCGTTCGTCGGCGCGAAGAGCGTGGAAGCGGACGAGCGAGGGGTGGCGTTGCGGATCGGCCCGGAGACCCTGGTGCGGGAGCACGTCACCGAGCCGCAGGACGTCACCACAGTGCTAGGCAACCTGATCGACAACGCCGTCAACGCCGCCGTCGCCGGCTCTTCGATGCAACGCTGGGTGGAACTTGAGCTGCTCGACGAACCGGGGCCCGACGGCGGCACGCTGCACATCGTCGTCGCGGACTCCGGCGACGGCCTCGGCGGCGTCGAGCCCGAGAGGGTTTTCGTGGAAGGATTCACGACGGCGGAGGCCGCCGACGGCGGTACCGCCAAGGCAGGTGGGCAGGGACTCGGGCTCGCGTTGGTCCGGCAACTCGCCCGCCGTCGCGGTGGCGATGTGCGAGTCCTGGAACCTGGCTCGCCCGGCGGTCCAGGCGCCGTCTTCATGGCCACGATGCCGAAGGTGACCGGCACGCCGGACGATGCCCCGCGAACGGAACCATCCGCAGCAGCCGAACCCTCCGCAGCCGCCGAACGCAAGGAAGGACACCAATGAGCGAAGACTTCAGGGTGTTGATCGTGGATGACGATTTCCACGTCGCCAAGCTCCATGCCGCCTACGTCGGCTCCGTGGCCGGTTTCCTTGCCCTGGCCCCGGTGGGATCCACGGCGCAGGCGCTGCAATCCGTCCATAGCCTTCGGCCGGATCTCGTGTTGCTGGACGTTTATCTACCCGACGGTTCCGGCCTGGATCTGCTGGGGCAACTCGATGTGGATGCCATGATGCTGACCGCGGCCTCCGACGCCGTGTCCATCAGGACAGCCCTGCGCCGGGGGGCCTTGGCGTATCTCTTGAAACCGTTCACCGCTGAATCTCTGTCGCAGCAACTGCGTTCATATGCCAGATACCGGCGGATCCTCGGCCAGCAGCACGCTGTGGACCAGGACACGATCGAACGGGCCAAGCGGGCGCTCGTCGCCGGCGACGTGGCGCCGTCGGGAAAGCCGCGTTCGGCGACCGAAGCGTCCGTGCTGGAATCCTTGGCACCGGGGGAACAATACTCGGCCACGGAAGTAGCTGAACGGGTGGGCGTCTCGCGCGCCACGGCGCAACGGTACCTGTCCTCGCTCGCCGACGATGGCGCCGTCGAGATCCAACTACGCTACGGCAGCACCGGCCGCCCGGAACATCGCTACGGCGTCCCCGCGCGGCTCTCCCCCAAGTAGTCCCCACCCAACTGACTCGCAGTAGATGCCGTTATGAGGCGTCAAAACGGCATCTACTGCGAGTCAGCTGGGCTTCTTAGGCGCTTTTCTGGGCTACCAGTTCGATTTCGACCAGCATTTCCGGGTCGAGGAACGGCAGGACATGGACCAGGGAAAGGGTGGGACGGATCTCGCCGAAGACTTCGCCGTGCGCGCGGCCGGCGTCTTCCCACTTGCTGATGTCGGTCAGGTAGAGCTTGGACTGCACGACGTCCTCGTAGGCGAACCCGGCGTCGGCCAGGACCGCACCCAGCTTTTCGAGGATGTATTTGGTCTGCGAGTAGAAGTCGTCGCCGACTATGCCATCAGGCCCGGACGCCGCCGTGGCCGAAATGAAGAGTGTGTTGTCCACCTGGACCGCACGGGAGTATCCAAGGGTCTGTTCCCAGACCGAGCCCGTGCCGAATGTCTTGCGCATGCCGCGCCTTTCTCAGTTTCCGCACCCGGCCCGATGACCGGGGTTTACGAGGAAACTTTATGGCTGGCGGACATCCTGCCGGTAAACGAACAGCTTTATGTCGGTCCCGGGAACAAACCAATCGCGCTCCGGCTCGCGCTCGAATCCGGTCTTGGCGTAGAGGGCATTGGCGCTTTCCCACGTGGCGCCCGTCGTGAGGGAAACGGCGTTGATGCCATCCATGGAGCGGGCCTGGTCGACTACCGCCTGAACGAGGGCGCGTCCCGCGCCCGAGCGCTGCACATCCGGATCAACTACCAAGGTGCGCATTTCGAGTTCGTCCGGAAGGCCAATGTCCGAAAAGTCGCCTCCGGCCTTGGCTGACGTGACGGAGCCGATGACGTGACCATCCCGCTCGGCGACGAAAACGTCGGCATACCGGGCACGGCCGGCCACATCGCGCAGCTTCTCCAGGTACGGGTGGTCCGGGCTGCCGTAGTAGCCAGCGGTCACGTAAGACGCCATCGTGATACGGGCTACGGCGTCGTAGTCTTCGGGCAGGGCGGGACGGACGGTAATCTGCGAATGCACTGATCCATGGTAGTCGCGTCCTCGGGGGCCGGGGTGCCAAACCGGCGTTTCCGTGACCGAACTATCACCCTTGACCCGACGCTCGCTCTTATTTAAGTGAGCGCGCGTCGGAGGAAAACCCCACATAAGTGAGCGCGCATCGGGGGCGCCTCAAACATTGCTTCACGTGGCTCCAGATTGAGTCCGGTTTCGGGCTGTGAAGCCCGGTTTCCTGCTGTTGCGGGAAGGTTTCGCGGTGCTGGCGCGGGGCGGGTGTCGCGTGGTTGATTGGCGGCCAGGACACAACGAAAGGACCCCGCATGAGCCCCCAGCAACGCACACTCCACCTCAACGCATTCCTCATGAGCACCGGCCACCACGAGGCTTCGTGGCGCCTGCCCGAAAGCAACCCGCGCGCCAGCACCGACATCCGGCACTACCAAAACCTCGCACAAATCGCCGAGCGCGGCACGTTCGACTCCATCTTCTTCGCCGATTCGCCCGTGATCTTCGGCGACGTCGGACGCCGTCCTGCGGGCAAGCTGGAACCGACGGTGCTGCTCACCGCGATTGCGGCTGCGACCGAAAAGATCGGCCTCATCGCCACGGCGTCTACCACGTACAACGATCCCTTCAACCTGGCCCGGCGCTTCGCTTCGGTGGACTTCGTCAGTGGCGGTAGGGCGGGCTGGAACGTGGTGACCACAGCCGGGCCGGAAGCAGCACGCAACTTCGGCATAGACGATCAGCCCGCCCACGCCGCCCGCTATGAACGGGCAGCCGAGTTCCTGGAAGTGGCCGCGAAGCTCTGGGACAGTTGGGAGGACGACGCCGTGCTTGCGGACAAGGAAGGCGGCATCTGGGCAGACTCAGCCAAGGTCCGGCCCATCAACCACGTCGGCAAGCACTTCCGGGTCCGCGGACCGCTCAATGTGCCGCGCTCACCCCAGGGCCATCCCCTGATTGTCCAGGCGGGCTCTTCCGAGAACGGCAAGGGCCTGGCGGCGAGGTATGCCGAGGCCGTGTTCACCGCCCAGCAAACCTTGGAAGACGCACAGGCGTTCTACGCAGATCTCAAGGCCCGGACCGTCGAACTTGGCCGGACGGCTGAGAGCCTCAAGATCCTGCCGGGAATTGTCCCGGTGATTGCCCCCACCCAAGCCGAAGCGCTCCGCCTGGAACGCGAATTGGACGAGCTCATCCGGCCCGAATACGCGAGGGCCGAGCTTGCCAATACCCTCCGCGTGGATCCTGAGGACCTGCCGCTGGACCGTCAGCTTCCCGCGGATCTCCCGGACGAGGATTCGATCGAAGGCGCCAAGAGCCGCTATACCCTCATTGTGGAGCTGGCCCGCCGCGAGAAGCTCACGGTACGGCAGCTGATCGGCAGGCTGGGAGGCGGCCGCGGCCACCTGACCTTCGCGGGAACCCCGGAGCAAGTGGCCGACGCGATCCAGCTATGGTTCGAAAACGGGGCGGCCGACGGTTTCAACATCATGCCGGCAGTGTTGCCCTCAGGACTTGAGACCTTTGTTGACCAGGTGGTGCCGGTGCTGCGCCAGCGGGGCCTGTTCCGCAGCGAATACACGGGCAGCACGCTGCGGGAACACTACGGATTGGAACGCCCCGCGAATCGCTTCTCAGCGGTGGGGTCGCTCGCCTCGGCAGGCGCCTGACGGGCACAGGGGACCGAAAGCAGGCGACAGGCGCCTGACGGGCGGGCGCCAGAGGCAGGAGCTAGAGCGGGAACTTGCCCGACAACTCAAGGGTTCCCGCGCAGGTCCACGCTTCCAAACGGTCCGCGTCAGTGGGGCCGCCGTCCAGCGGGCTGGTCAGCCGTGGGCGGCGGACCCAGCATCCGGCTTCCTCGGCGATCAAGGCGCCCGCCGCGTAGTCGTGTTCGTTGAGCCCGCGCTCTCCGAAGGCGTCGTGGGTTCCATCGGCCACGAGGCAGAGGTCCAACGCGGCGGAGCCGAGCCGGCGGAGGTCGGCAAAGCCTTCCATGAGGTTCCCGAGCCCCGCGAACTGCTCGGCCCTCGTGGCGGGATCGTAGCTGAACCCGGAGGCAACGATCAGCCCGGTGCGGCCAAGGAGCGGTCCACTCAGCTGGGTGCGCTGCCCGTTTTCCTCAAGCCACGCTCCGTGGCCGCGTGCCGCCGAATAGATCCGTCCCAGCGCCGGGGCGTTGACGACGCCGGCCAGCCAGACGCCGTCGGCATCCGCAACGGCCACGGACGTGGCGTAGTAGACGATATTCCGGATGAAGTTCGTCGTGCCGTCCAAGGGGTCGATGGACCATCGGTAGCCACTGGGCTGCTCGGGCCGGGTGGTGCCGTGCTCTTCGCCCGTGATGGTGTCGTGCGGGCGGGCCGTGGTAATGGCGCCCCGCACAGCGTTTTCCGCCGCGACGTCGAAGGCCGTCACCCAGTCGCCGGCGTCGCCTTTGTTCACGACGCCGAGGTTCCCCGCCGAGTTGGGGCCGGCAGGCCTGGCCGCGAGCACCTCCGCTCCTGCCGCAGCAGCTGCTCGGGCGACAGCGAGAAGCTCCAAAACATCGGCCGTCATTCGGCGGCGTCCGTTTCCGCCGAAGCAACCGCCACGGCAACGGCTGCGTCTTCATCATCCGGAGCCGTGCCCGCGGCGGGTTCCAGGACGCCGTCGAGCAATGCCTTGAAGCCATCCTCGTCCAACACCCGGATGCCGAGCTGCTCAGCCTTGTCCAGCTTGGAGCCTGCGTTCTCCCCGGCCACGACGTAACTGGTGTTCTTGGAAACCGAGCCGGCTGCCTTGCCGCCCCTGATGATGATGGCTTCCTTGGCTTCGTCCCGGCTCAGCGTGGGGAGGGAGCCCGTCACCACGATGGTGAGGCCTTCCAGGTTCCGCTGGATGCCGGCTTCGCGTTCGTCAACCATGCGCACCCCGGCAGCTTCCCAGCTGTCCACGATTTCCTGGTGCCAGTCGACGGCGAACCATTCCTTGAGTGCCGCGGCGATGGTCGGTCCCACCCCGTCAACGTTGGCCAGCTCCTCCTCGGAGGCGGCGCGGATGGCTTCCATGCTCCCAAGGGCCGTGGCCAGGGCCCGGGACGCAGTGGGGCCGACGTGCCGGATGGACAGGGCAACGAGGACGCGCCAGAGGGGTTGTGTCTTGGCTTTCTCGAGTTCCTTGAACAGTTTGTCCGTCGTGGCTGTGGGTTTCGAAGGGGTCTTGGCGGTGGCCTTGGAATAGAAGTAGGGCACGAGTTCGAACGTTCCCGTGCCCACGCCTTTGGAGCGCTTCTCGCGGTGGATGCGCACCTCGGCGAGATCCTCCGGTGTGAGGCTGAACAAGGCCGCCTCGCTGCGCAGGGGCGGAGTTTCCGGTTCGGCAGGCTGGGTGAGGGCAATGGCCGCTTCCCACCCGAGTGCCTCAATGTCGAAGGCGCCCCTGCTGGCCACGTGGAAGACACGCTCACGCAGCTGGGACGGGCACGACTTCGCGTTGGGGCAGCGGATATCGACGTCGCCTTCCTTCGCCGGAGCCAGGGGCGTGTGGCAGGACGGGCATTCCGTGGGCATCACGAACTCACGCACGGGGGGATCCTGCTGGTCACGCAGAGCCAATACCGGCCCGACGATCTCAGGAATGACATCGCCGGCCTTCCGCAGCACCACGATGTCGCCGATCATGATGCCCTTGGCCTTGACCACATCTTGGTTGTGCAAAGTGGCCATCTCCACGGTGGATCCCGCCACCTTGACCGGTTCCATCACCCCGTACGGAGTGACGCGGCCGGTGCGGCCGACGTTGACCTGGATGTCCAGCAGCTTGGTGTGGACTTCCTCCGGCGGGTATTTGTAGGCAACGGCCCAACGAGGCACCCGCGAGGTGTAACCGAGGGCACGCTGCGTGGCGAAGTCGTCGATTTTGACCACGATGCCGTCGATCTCGTGGAGGAGGTCGTGCCGATGTTCGCCGAAGTGCTTGATGAAGTCCAGGACCTCCTCGAAGGAGTCCAGGACCTTCAAGTAGGGGCTGACCGGCAAGCCCCACTCTTCCAGCAGCTTGTAGGTTTCCGACTGGCTGGTGGAGTCAAGGCCTTCGCGTGCCCCGATGCCGTGGACGAACATCCGCAACGGACGTTTGGCCGTTTCCGCGGGGTCCTTTTGGCGCAGGGAGCCGGCCGCGGCGTTGCGGGGGTTGGCCAACGGCGCCTTGCCGGCCTCGATCAGCGCTTCGTTGAATTCAGCGAAAGCCTTGGACGGAATGAAGACCTCGCCCCGGATTTCCACCTCGGAGGGAAATCCGCTGCCGCTGAGCTGGCGCGGGATCTCCTTGATGGTGAGCACGTTGTGGGTGATGTCCTCGCCCGTGGTTCCGTCGCCGCGCGTGGCGGCACGGACCAGCTTGCCGTCGCGGTAGAGCAGGTTCACTGCCAGGCCGTCGATCTTCAGCTCCGTCAGCCACGCAATGCGGGAAGCCGCCGTGCCCAGCTTTTCGACTGAAGCCTCGGCCTTGCGGACCCACGCTTCCAACTCGTCCAGCGAGAAGACATCCTCTAGGCTGTACATCCTCTGAAGGTGCTCGACGGCGGCGAAAGCAGCCGACACCTCGCCGCCCACTTCCTGCGTGGGCGAATCGTTGGACACAAGCTCGGGATGCAGGGCCTCGAGCTCCTCAAGGCGGCGGTAGAGGGAGTCGAACTCGGCGTCCGAAACCGTCGGCGCATCTTCCTGGTAGTACGCATAGCGGTACTTGCGGACGAGGTCTGCGAGGTTTTCGTACTCTTCCCGTACGGCTTCCGTTGGAACTGCGGTTTCGCTCTCTGCTGTGCTCACGTACCTATCTTGCCGCAAAGCCGCGACAAAACAGGGCCCCCGGACGACACGCAGGAATCAGTGCGAGAAGCGGTGGCGGCTCCACAAAGCGAAGGCAATGCCGCCGGCCGCCACCAAAAGAACGCCGCCCATGATGGCGATCACGGCGAACATGTCCGAACCCGGGCCTTTGGTGCCGCTCACCGAGGCAGCCTGGGTGGCCTTCAGCCCGCCTTGGATGGGGGTATTCCAATTGGACGACGCCGACGGCGAGGCGCTGCTCGTCGTCGGGGTGTCCGACGGGGTCGCCGGGCTGGAGGCCACAACAGCCTCCGACGGCGCCACGCTGGGTTCCGGTTCCACCGTCACCTGTGTCATGGGGGCCTGTGCGGGCGCGGGTGCCACCGGGGCGGGTTGGACCGGCACGACGACGGGTGGCTTGGAGGGCGCTGGATCCACGACTTTCGGCTGGGTCGGCGTGGGCTCGGTTGGTGCCGGGTCCGGTGGCGCCACAGGTGACGGCGAAACTTGTCCCTGGCCGGGAGCCACGACGGTCTCGGCGTGGGCCGAAAGCGACGGGAAAGCGCACATCACCACAGCCATGGCAATGCCCGCAAGGGCAACGGAGAACGGGCGTCGCACGGCGGTACGGGTCGCGCCGCCAGAGCGCGCGGAGGAGCGTTGGGTCATGTTTACCTCTGCAGGACGGCACAGGCCGCCCGGAGTTGGGGTGGTATGACCGGAATCTTCCTACAAAGTCCGGGCGTGTCGCAAATCCCGTTCGCTAAAACACCATCGGCAGGAGCGGGTGCCGGCCCGTTCGGCGTCGTTCTATTCGATGCTGGCATCCACCACGATCGCGGTGACATTGTCCCGTCCGCCACTCAGCAACGCCTCCTGGATGAGGGCATCCACGGCTTCCTGGGGCTTCTCCACCGTGCTCAGGATCCGGAACATGTGCTCGTCGCTGAGCTCCCCGGTGAGTCCGTCCGAGCAGATCAGCATCCGGTCCCCATCCTGGATGGGCAGCAACCAGAAGTCCGCTTCGTTTTCGCCGCCGGTGCCGAGGGCACGGGTCACCACATGGCGGCGCGGATGCACCATGGCTTCTTCACGCGTGATGCTGCCGGCCTCCACGAGTTCCTGGACTTCCGAATGGTCCACGCTGATCTGCCTGAAATCGCCCCCGCTCAAGCGATACGTCCGCGAATCGCCAATGTTCATGACCAGCCAATACGGGACGCCCATGTGCTCGGCGACAACGACGCCGGTGAGGGTGGTTCCGGCGCGGCCACCCGTGGCATTCCGGATCTGGGAGTCGGCGGCAAGGATGCACTCTTGCATGGCAACAGCGGTCGCCGAGCGGACTCCCGACGCCAATTGCGGCATGGAGCCGAGGGTCCGTACGCACAACGCGCTGGCAATCTCGCCCGCCTCATGCCCGCCCATGCCGTCAGCCACCGCGAAGACCGGATCCACCGCGATGAGCGAATCTTCGTTGAGTTCCCGGCTGAGTCCACGGTCCGTGCCGTAGCCATAGCTCAACGTGAATCCCGGCTCAGGGGCGGTTGCTGCGGCGAGTGAATTCATTTTCAGTCGAGAACCAGTCCCTTGCCAAGGCCGCGGGCAAGCCTGACGGGGAGGATTTCCCCGAAGCCACGAACGTTCTCGGCCGTCTGCGGGACCAAGACGAAGCGTTCGTCCTGGCCCAGCGCTGCTGCCGTCATCTCGTCCACGAGGACCGTCCCGGGTTCAGCCAAGGCCGTGAGGCGGGCCGCCAGGTTGACGGTGGGACCGTAAATATCGCCGAGACGGGAAAGGATCCGTCCCCAGACCATCGCCACGCGGGCTTCCGGCAGGATTTCGTCTTCCGTGAAGGCCTGGGCGAGCGCCAAGGAGATCTCAGCCCCGGCCGCCGGTGTCTCGGCGATGTACAGGACTTCGTCGCCGACGGTCTTGACGAGGCGTCCGCCGCCGATGGAGATAATCTCCGCGCACTTGTTCTCGAAGCGCTGGACCAACTGGGCCAGGGTTTTCTCGTTCATGCGGCGTGACAGGCTCGTGTAGGAGACGAGGTCGGCAAAGCCCACGGCGCGCGCCAAGGGCAAAGGAGCGTCGTCTTCGTCCCCTTCGCGGCCGGCCTCACTGGCCTGCAAACCTGCCTCTGCACGGACGGCCAGGCGCTGCACTCCCGCGTTCATCTGGCGGCGCCACGAGTAGAGCAGGATCTCTTCCATGGCATCCACGAGGTTGGGCAGTTCATTGACCAGCTGTTTGCGGGCAACGGCGTCGGGAATGCCTTGCTGCATCACCATGTCTTCGATGAGTGCCTCGACTTGCCACACCACCATGCGGTCGGTCATCTGTCCGATGGCGCGCGTCACGGAAATGGCAGCTTCCTCGGTGAGCTTTCCGGCGCGGACCAGGTCAAGGATGGTGGAAAGCGCCGCGAGGTCGCGCTCGGTGAACGCCACGTCCTGGTCGCCGAAGTTGGGGAAACCCAGCGCACGCCACAGCTTGCGGGCTGACAACAGCGAGACGCCTGCGCCCGCTGCCACTTCGCGTCGCCGGAGTTTGCGTTCGCCGCCCAGGAGCCTGGTTTCCAGGGCCTTGATGGCAAGCCGTTCTGCTGACAGGGCGCCGGTTGGCGGGGACACAACGGGGAGGACCCCGGTTGGTGCTTGGTCCACGGAAGGTTCGGGCACGGCGTCGGGCTCGTGGTCCATGTACTCAGGCTCCTGCTCGTCAACGCTCATCTCTTCCACCTTCTCTCATATCCCAGGGCAACGCGGCATCCGGGTAGTCAACTGGTCCAGCAAAACTGTCAAAATCGCCGGCCGCCGGCACGGCGCCGGGGCCGAACCTGACATTCGTCGGCAGCTCGGCCATGGCATCCAGGATGAAACTCCGAAACTTGCCGACCTCCGGAACGTCCGCGAGGACGGCCTCGGCGGGGTGCCCGGTATCCAAGGATATATTCCCGGAGCGCAATATCCGTTGGAGCAGCGATTGTTTGATCCCCACGCTGCGCACCGCGGCCAGCGGAACCTGCCAGTCGCGTCGCCGAAGCATTCCGAAACGGGCAACTATCCGGCCGCTTGTCAGGATGTACCGTATGCCACGCCAGCGGATGAATCGCGGGAGGCTGTAGCCGAGCAGCACGATCGCCACTATCGCCAGGCACGCGGCCACCAACCATTGGGTCCAGTCGCTCGTGATGACCGGAAGCACTTTGCCCGGCCCGCCCTTGACAATCCATGCACAAGCGAACGCGGCCGCAGCGGGGACCAGTATGAACGCCAGGACGGGACCAAAGAGCATCCTGGGCTGCTGCCGCGTGATCACGATGACTTGCTCCCCACGCAGGAGCTCTTTACGCATAACCGCTTTCGGTAGCCCTTAGGTGGACGACGTCGCCGGCGGTCACGACGTGCTCGCGGCCACCATGGTCCACCACTAAAAGGGAACCATATTCATCCAACCTGGACGCATGCCCCACCAATTCGTGGTCGCCGGGCAAATGCGCTTTCACTTCGCGCCCCAAGGTGACCATGACAGCTTCCACCCGCTTGTGCAGGGAGGAGCCGCCGGACAGTCCCGCTGTAGGGTCGCCGTCGGCATTGCAGAAACTGCGGTAGAGCGCAGCGAAGCGGGAGAGATAGTTCCGAAGAAGCACGGTGCGGTCCGTGGTGGTGGCACCTTCAAGCAGGAGGGAGGTTGCCGTGGGGACAGGCAATTCGTCCTCGCCGAGCGTGACATTGAGGCCGGTACCCAGGATCACCGCTGGAACCGATCCGTCGCCCATCGGCCCCATCTGGGCCAGGATGCCGGCAATCTTCTTGCCTCGGACGAGGACATCGTTGGGCCACTTGATCTCGGCAGGGAGGCCGGCGGTTTCCAGGAGGGTCTCACGCAAGGCCAGCGCGCCCAGAAGGGAGAGCCAGGAGTAGCTCTGGGTCGGGACGGGCAGGCCTTGGGAATTGACGGGACGCAGGACGATCGAAACGGAAATCGCCGAACGTGCGGGAGATTCCCAGTGACGGTCGAGCCGGCCCCGCGCCGCCGTCTGGTGCTCGGCCGTGAGGACTGCGAGGTCGGCCCATTCCTTGGGCTCCGTGGTGACGGCGCGCAGCAGATCAGCATTCGTGGAGCCGGTGGTCTCCACAATCTTCAATTGCGAAATACCGGCGGCCGCGAGAAAGTCGGGATGAAGCAGTGCATCACGGTCCAGGCCCAAACGCGGGGCACGTGGTTCGCTGCTGGCAGGCTGTTCGACATCCATAGACAGAATCCTATCCAGCCAGGCTGGTGCCGGAAGAAGTTGTCCGCTTAGAGGAAGATATCCGGCACCAGCTTCTCCTCCGGGGCACCCAGACTGTAGGGCCTGAAGTCTGAAACACCCGCAGCCCGCAGCACCTGTTCGTCCGTGTAGAAGTTGCCCGAATTACTTGCCGAAGAATTACTTGCCGAACCACCTGAGTCTGCGGTCAGGTGCGCCCCGGTCAGGACAGCGTGGGCCGCGTCGGCCATGATTTCCGAGCTTCGGGCGGCTTGGACGATCTGTGCCCCTCCGGGCATATTTCGGATGGCAGCAGTGTCGATCAGCGTGCAGGGCCACAGCGAGTTGACCGACACGCCGTCGTTCTTGAGTTCTTCGGCCAGGCCCAGCGTGGTGAGGCTCATGCCGTACTTGGCCATGGTGTACGCCAAGTGCATGCCGGCCCACTTCGGGTCGAGGTTCAACGGCGGGGAAAGAGTCAGGATGTGGCCGTTGCGCGATTTCCGCAGGGCCGGAAGCGCGAGCTTGGACAGAACGAAGGTGCCGCGGACGTTGATGTCCTGCATGAGGTCATAGCGTTTCATGTCAATCGCGTCAGTGCGGGAGAGATCTATCGCCGAGGCGTTGTTGATGACGACGTCGATTCCGCCAAAGCGTTCGACGGCGGCGGCAACCGCCGCGGCAACGTCGCCGTCGTTGCGGACATCTCCCACGAGCGGCAGCGCCTGGCCGCCGGCTGCTTCCAGTTGCTCGGCGGCCGTGAAGACCGTTCCTTGCAGCTTGGGGTGTGGTTCTCCGGTCTTTGCCATGATGACGATGTTGGCTCCGTCGCGGGCCGCGCGGGTGGCGATTGCCAGGCCGATGCCGCGGCTGCCGCCGGACATCAGGATGGTGCGGCCCTTCAGTGATCCAGGCGCCTGATACGGAAGGGCAGGGTTTGCAGAAGCATCGTTGCTTGAGGTCATGAGGACACTGTAGCCCAACTATGTTACTGGCGAGTAACATTGCCTGATGCTCGACTTGAAGTCGGAAAATTGTAGGGTTTCTACAGCGGTCTGTGGCTTTTGCGTCATTAGACTAGCCAACAGGGCCCGCACTTTGTACGGATGCTACTTAAGAGCGCATGCCTAACGAAGCAGTGCCAGCGTAAATCAGCTACAGAGCCGGAGACATTTGATGAGCCACGATCTGACAACGACAGCGGGAAAGATTGCCGACTTCCGCGACCGCCAGGCCCGTGCAGAACAGCCTTCCGGCCCCGAAGCGATCGAGAAGCAGCATGCCCGCGGCAAGAACACCGCCCGCGAACGCATCGACATGCTCCTCGACGAAGACTCCTTCGTAGAGTTCGACGCCTTGGCCGTCCACCGCTCCACCGCGTTCGGCATGGAGAAGAAGAAGCCCCTCGGCGACGGCGTTGTCTCAGGCTATGGCACCGTTGACGGCCGCCTAGTCGCCATCTACAGCCAGGAATTCAGCGTCTACGGCGGCTCCCTGAGCCAGGTCAACGGCGAGAAGATCGTCAAGGTCCAGGAATTCGCCCTCCGCAACGGCTGCCCGATGGTGGGCATCAACGACGGCGGCGGCGCGCGCATCCAGGAAGGCGTCGCCTCACTGGCCATGTTCGCCGACATCTTCCGCAACAACGTCCACTCTTCGGGCGTCGTCCCCCAGATTTCCCTCATCATGGGCCCGTGCGCCGGCGGCGCCGCCTACTCCCCCGCCCTCACCGACTACGTGGTGATGGTGGACAAGACCTCCCACATGTTCATCACCGGCCCGGACGTCATCAAGACCGTCACCGGCGAAGACGTGGACATGGAAACCCTCGGCGGCGCGCGCCAGCACAACGCCACCACCGGCACTGCAACGTACCTCGCCAGCGACGAAGCCGACGCGATCGAGTTCGTCCGCGAACTCCTGGACTTCCTGCCGTCCAACAACCTTTCCGAGGCCCCCGTCCTGGAGCACGAGCAGGAACTGGAGCTCGACGACGACGACCTCGCCCTGGACACGCTCATCCCGGACTCGGCCAATCAGCCCTACGACATGCGCAAGGTCATCGAGCAGATCGTGGATGACGCCCATTTCCTCGAAATGCAGTCGCTCTACGCCCCGAACGTGATCATCGGCTATGGCCGGGTTGAAGGCCACACGGTCGGGATCGTGGCCAACCAGCCCATGCAGTTCGCCGGCACGCTCGACATCTCCGCTTCGGAAAAGGCCGCCCGCTTCGTCCGCCATTGCGATGCCTTCAACGTTCCCATCATCACTTTGGTGGACGTCCCCGGCTTCCTGCCCGGCAAGGACCAGGAATTCCAGGGCATCATCCGCCGCGGAGCCAAGCTGCTTTACGCCTACGCCGAAGCCACCGTGCCGAAGCTGACGGTCATCACCCGCAAGGCCTACGGCGGAGCGTACATCGTGATGGGTTCCAAGAAGCTCGGTGCAGACCTCAACCTGGCCTGGCCGACGGCCCAGATCGGTGTGATGGGCGCCCAAGGTGCAGTCAACATCCTGTACCGCCGCGATCTTGCCGCCGTCGCCGAGGCCGGTGGCGACGTCGAAGGCAAGCGTGCCGAGATCATCCGCCAGTACGAGGAAGAACTCCTCAACCCCTACCAGGCAGCCGAGCTTGGCTATGTCGATGCCGTCATCGTGCCGTCGGAGACCCGCATCCAGATCATCAAGGGCCTGCGTGCCCTTCGCGACAAGCGCGCCAGCCTGCCCACCAAGAAGCACGGAAACATCCCCCTGTGAGCGTCGAACAGAACCCAGACACCACTGACATGGGGCCGGCCGAGCCGTTGCTTTCGGTGGTCAAGGGAAACCCGACGCCGGAAGAGCTCGCGGCGCTTGCCGCCGTCGTCGCTTCCCTTGGATCGCCGGAGGAAGCCGAGGCGCCGAAACCGAGCACGCGGCACTGGCTGCGACGCCAGCAACTGCGCATGGAGCCCACGCCGGGGCCAGGCGCCTGGAAGCGCAGCAGGGGCTGAGTTCCGTGGTGACCCAACTGAGTCGCATTTAATGTCGTTTTGGAGGCTCAGAACGACATTAAATGCCAGCCAGTTGGGTTGGCCTCCGAGACATCTGCAACAACCCTTTCACAAGAGTCTCGTCGCGGTTAGGCTCGTGGGGTGACTACTCCTAACACAGCTCCGGCACGCCTCCAGACTGCCATCGACGCGGTCGCCGACGCCTACACGGACACCCTCCTCGCCCTCAACCCGAGCCTCGCCACCACCCTCGGTCTGCCCGGACACGAAACCGAATACCAGGACTTCTCGCCTGCCGGTGCGGCGGCGTTCGCCAAGGCAGCACGCCGCACCCTCGACGAGCTGGCCGCGCTCGAACCCACGGACGCCTCCGACGTCGTCACCCTTGACGCGATGCGGGAACGGCTCGGCCTGGCCCTCGAGATCCACGAGTCCGGCTGGGATGCCGCGGACCTGAACAACATTGAGTCTCCGGCTCAAACCATCCGCGCGATCTTCGACCTCATGCCTACCGACACGGCCGAACATTGGGAGCACATCGCCGGCCGCGCGGCCAACGTTGCGGAAGCGATTGACGGGTACATCGTTTCCCTTCGTTCGGCCAAGGACGCAGGGAAAGTCTCGGCGGTCCGCCAAGTCAAGATCGTCATCGAACAGACCAGCAAATACGCGGCCGAAGACGGCTTCTTCGCCAAGCTCGCCTCCGAAGCCACCATCGACGGCCAACCGCTGCCGGCGGAACTTCAGGAAAAGCTCGACGCCGGTGCCGCCGTCGCGCGTTCCGCATACTTGCGCCTTGCCGCCTTCCTCGAAGCGGAGCTTCTGCCCTTTGCCCCCGAAAAGGACGCCGTGGGCCGCGAACGCTACGCCCTGGCCTCACGCTCCTTCCTCGGCGCAACCGTGGACCTGGAAGAAACGTACGCCTGGGGCGTGCAGGAACTCGACAGGATCATCGCCGAACAGGAACGAGTGGCCGAGCAAATCAAGCCCGGTGCGTCCATCGAGGAAGCCAAGGCCATCCTCGACAACGATCCCGAGCGGCAAATCAAGGGCACCGATGCCCTCAAAGCCTGGATGCAGGGACTCTCCGACCGCGCAGTAGCCGAACTGGCGGACGTCCACTTCGACATCCCGGACATCATGAAGACGCTCGAATGCCGCATCGCGCCTACGGACGAAGGCGGCATCTACTACACGGGTCCCTCGGACGACTTCTCCCGGCCCGGCCGCATGTGGTGGTCCGTCCCGGCCGGCGAAGACACCTTCACCACCTGGGCCGAAACCACCACGGTGTTCCACGAAGGCGTACCCGGCCACCACCTCCAGGTGGCCACCGCCGTCTACCGCCGCGAGCTCCTCAACAACTGGCGCCGGAACGTCTGCTGGGTGTCCGGGCACGGCGAAGGCTGGGCCCTCTATGCCGAAAAGCTCATGCTGGAGCTCGGCTACCTCAAGGACCCGGGCGACCACATGGGCATGCTGGACATGCAGCGCATGCGCGCGGCCCGCGTGGTGTTCGATATCGGCGTCCACCTCGAGCTGCAAGTTCCGGAACGTTGGGGCAGCGGCACCTGGACCTCGGAAAAGGGCTTCGAATTCCTCAAGGCCAACCTTCCCATCAGCGCGGGCCAGCTCCAGTTCGAATTCACCCGGTACCTCGGCTGGCCGGGCCAGGCTCCGTCCTACAAGGTGGGGCAGCGGCTTTGGGAAGAAATCCGGGCTGGACTCGAACGCCGCGAGGGATTCGACCTGAAGTCCTTCCACACGGATGCGCTGAACATCGGCTCGGTTGGCTTGGATACGCTCCGCCGGGCGCTGCTGGGGTGACCCTACGAGATCTTCCCCACATTCCGGCCGGGAATAACTTCATAAATGGGTGGATTGGCGGCGAATTCGTTGGGCTATTGGGATGTTGAATTTTTCGGTTCCCGTAACATTTCTCAACGTCGGGTCGCGGTGGTATTTGCCGGGGCCTAGTTTGTTCCGGTGAGCAATTCATCCAACACTTTGACTTCCGCCGGAAAGACTTCGTCCCGGCTTCCCAAGTGGGCAACGTCCTTCGGCGTCCAGATCATCGCGGCCTTGGTGATCGGCCTGGCCCTCGGCCTCCTGGCCAAAGCCACCGGTAGCACCACGAAGGCTCCCAACGGACTCGGCGCCACGCTGCAGACCATCGGCTCGAGCTACGTCTCGTTGCTGCAGACCGCCGTCGTGCCCTTGATCTTCACCGCAGTGGTGAGCTCCATCGCGAACCTCCGCCAAGTGTCCAATGCGGCGAAATTGGCGTGGAACACCTTGCTCTGGTTCGCCATCACTTCGCTCATCGCAGTGATGATCGGCATCGGACTTGGGGTGCTCCTGCAGCCGGGCTCCGGCACCGGCATCACCAAGAAGGCCGAGTACGCCGGAAAGACCGGCGATTGGTGGGCGTTCCTCACCGGCCTCTTCCCCAAGAACTTCCTGGGCATTGGCGCCAGCACGAGCGTCACGGACGGCGTCGCCAGCACTTCGATCAGTTTCAACGTGCTGCAGATCCTGGTGATCGCCATCGCCGTCGGCGTCGCGGCCCTCAAGGTCGGCAAGCAGGCCGAACCGTTCCTGAACCTCAACGCCTCCGCCCTGGCCGTCATCCAGAAGGTCCTCTGGTGGATCATCCGTATCGCCCCGCTGGGCACCATCGGCCTGATCGGCAACGCTGTGGCCGTCTACGGTTGGGACACCATTGGTTCGCTCGGCAAGTTCACCGTGGCCATCTACGCGGGCCTGGCCCTGGTGCTCTTCGTCGTGTACCCCATCCTCGTCAAGACCCACGGACTGTCTGTCAAGCAGTACTTCTCCGGCGTATGGCCCGCCGTGCAGCTGGCATTCGTCTCGCGTTCCTCGATCGGCACGCTCCCGCTCACGCAGCGCGTCACCGAACGCAACCTCGGAGTTCCCCAGGGTTACACATCCTTCGCCGTGCCGCTCGGCGCCACCACCAAGATGGACGGTTGCGCCGCCATCTACCCGGCCGTTGCCGCGATCTTCGTTGCCCAGTTCTTCGGCATCAACCTGGACTTCAGCCAGTACCTGCTGATCGTGGTGGTTTCGGTCCTCGGTTCCGCGGCAACGGCAGGCACCACGGGCGCCGTCGTCATGCTCACGCTGACCCTGTCCACGCTGGGACTGCCGCTTGCCGGCGTCGGGCTCCTTCTGGCGATCGACCCCATCCTGGACATGGGCCGCACGGCCGTCAACGTGGCGGGACAGGCGCTGGTTCCGGCCATCGTGGCCAAACGGCAGGGAATCCTGGACGAATCGCTCTACAACGCGCCACGCAAGGGAACAGCGTTCGCGGCCGAGACCGAGTCTCCGGAGGCATCCGAGGACACTCTCGAGCTCGCTGACGCCAAGGCCTAGCGGCGGTTCACCATCGCACGGACGAATCCCCGGGGAATGCCCTGGGGATTCGTCCTTTTAACGGTGGGCATTAAGGGTGGGAAACGGTGAATTCTGGATAGGCTCTGTCCATGCTGATAGTCACCTCAAACAAGATTCCGGGCCACAGGATCGACGCCGTCTTCGGCGAAGTCATGGGCCTCACCGTCCGCTCCCGGGATCTCGGCTCCCAAATGATTGCCGGTTTCCGCTCCCTCGGCGGCGGCGAACTGCCCGAAATGACCAAGGCGCTCTATGAAAGCCGCCAGGAGGTCATGGCCCGCATGGTCAGCGAGGCACAGCAGCGCGGCGCCAACGCAATCGTCGCCATGCGCTTCGACACGTCCGAGATGGGCGGCAACTGGACCGAAGTGTGCGCCTACGGCACCGCGGTGTTCGCCATCCCCTTGGCCGAAGGCGAGCCGGGCGCCACTGGCCAGTCAATCTACCTGACCAGCGCCGCAGCCAAGCAGTCCGAGCAGCCCACACAGCCCACGACCGAAGCTTCAACCCGACCTTAACTTGCCCGGAGTGCAAAGTTGCACTTAGTGTAAGTCCGTGACAACTTCCGACACCACCGCCCTCCCCTCGCGCCGGGAACAGAACAAACTGGCCACCCGCCGAGCGATCGCGGACGCAGCCCTCGCCATGTTGCGCAGCAAGGGCGCCGGCAATTTCACCGTGGAAGACATCGCGGAAGAGGCCGGCGTATCCCGGCGCACCTTCTTCAACTACTTCCCGAGCCTCGAAGCCGCCCTGGCCTCAGTGACCGAGGGCTTCCTGGACCATGCCCTCGAACAATTCCGCTTGCGCCCTTCGGATGAACCCATCCTCGATTCCGCCCGGGCCGCCCTCATGGCGCTCGCTGACCCCATGACGGTTTCCCCCATGGCCGAGCTCTTCAGCCTGACCCACGACAACCGAGCCTTGGTACGTTCCGAACTGGAAGCCTGGGACCACTGCACCATGCAGATCATCGACGCCGCCCGTCTTCGCCTCGGCCCGGATGTTGATGAGCTCTATTTGCGGGCCTTGGCCGGGTCCATCATTTCGTGCGGCAAGGCAGCCATGAGCGTCTGGTTCGAACAACACGGCCCGGATCTTTCCCCTGAATCCCTGGCGAGCCTGCGGCAGCACCTGATCGACGCAATTGGCCTGCTCGGTTCAGGCTTCGCGGCACCCGCCCCTCAGGGCCCGGCGTCGCGCGGTACTCAGCCCGCGGCTGCCCCACAGCACTCGGCATAACCACACACCGACAGATCGGTTCCGATATGGCACTCCTGCTCTACCGCCTTGGCAAGTTCTCCTACCGTCACCGCTGGCTGGTGATCTCCCTTTGGCTGGCCGTCCTCGTCGCCGTCGGCGGCTCCGCTGCCGCCTTCCACGGCACCATGTCCAACAACTTCCAGATCCCGGGCACCGAGACCCAGCAGATGCTGGACAAGCTCAAGAAGGACCTTCCGGCCTCCTCGGGTGGTTCCGCGGGGATCGTCTTCGAAGCCGGCGACGCCGGATTCAACCAGGCCGGCAAGGACGCCATTGCGTCGGCCCTCGCGCAGCTGGAAAAACTGCCGGATGTGCAGTCCACGGTCAACCCCTTCACGACCCAAGCCACCTTGGACAAGGCACCGTCCGATCTTGCTGCCGCGGAACAAAAGGCAGCCACCGGGCAGGCTGAGCTGGACAAGGCGGGGGCCACGCTCGATGCAGGTGATGCCCAACTGAAGGCCGCCGAGCAGCAAATGACCGCTGCGGGCATGCCCGCTGCGCAGATCCAGGCCCAACTTGCCCCGCAGAAGGCCGAACTCCTGGCCGGGCGCCAAAAGCTCGATGCCGGCCAGAAGCAAGCCACTGACGGTGCCGCCGCCCTTGCGTTGGCCAAACGCCAGGTGACAGCTTCCCAAGGCATGCGTTTCGTCTCCGAAGACGGTAAAGCGGCGATCGCCCAGGTCCAGTTCAAGACCTCCATCAACGGTTTGACCCCCGCCGTCCGGCAGCAAGTCCAGGACATCGTCCACGGAGTCTCCTCGGCAGGTGTCACGGCCCTGGCCAGCAAGGAAATCACCGAGGACGTCTCGCAGCTGTTCGGTGTCTCCGAAATCATCGGCATCGCCGTGGCGGCCATCGCCCTCATCGTGATGTTGGGAACGCTCGTCGCTGCAGGCTTGCCCCTCCTGATGGCTATCATTGGCGTGGCCGTGGGCGTCGGCGGAACCTTTGCCCTCACCGGCGTCATTGACATGAGTTCCATTTCCCCGATGCTCGCGCTCATGCTGGGCCTCGCCGTCGGAATCGATTACTCGCTCTTCATCGTCAACCGGCACCGCGGGCAATTGCTTTCGGGGATGGACGCGGAGGAATCAGTGGCCCTCGCCACCGGCACCTCAGGCAACGCCGTTCTCTTCGCAGGCCTCACTGTCGTCATCGCGCTTGCCGCACTGGTCGTTCCGGGGCTCCCGTTCCTTGCCGTCATGGGCCTGTCTGCCGCCGCGACGGTGGCAGTCGCCGTCGTCGTCTCACTGACACTGACCCCGGCAGTCCTCTCGCTGGTCGGCCGCAAACTGATCTCGAAGCGGGCGTGGGCCAGGGCCGAACGCCACAACGCGGAGCCGGAGCACGCCTCGGCGGACCGCGCAGAGGACCAGCGGCGGAGCAGCCGCGGGTGGGGCGGGCTCGTGACCCGGCACCCGGTGGTCTCGCTGCTTGCCGGCGTCGTTTTGCTTGGGGTGCTGGCCCTCCCGGCCTCCCAGCTGCGCCTCGCTTTGCCCGACGGCGGTTCGGAACCGGTCGACTCGCAAGCTTTCAAGGCCTATGACCTCACCCGGAAGAGCTTCGGCGAAGGCATGACCGGTCCCATCGTGGTTGTCGGTACGTTCCCGTCCGGTCTCAGCGACGACCAGGCCAAGACCAAGCAGTTCGACGTCGCGGACAAGCTGCGCGGCGTCGACAACGTCGTGGCAGCCGTTCCGGTAGCCCTCAGCCAAGATCACCGCACCGTCGTTTTCCAGGTCATCCCCAAGGACGGACCCGCGAGCGCCAGCACCGTCCAGGTGGTCTCGGAACTGCGCGCCAAGGGTTCCGAAATCCAGCAAACGACAGGCGCCACCATTGGATTGACGGGGCAGACGGCCGGCAACATCGACGTCTCCGCGAAGCTCGGTGCCGCCCTCCCGCCATACTTGGCGATCGTCGTCGGGCTCTCACTGGTCCTCCTGCTGCTGGTGTTCCGCTCGATCGTCGTTCCGCTGCTCGCCACCGGCGGCTTCCTGCTCTCGCTCGCGGCAGCCTTCGGCGCTGTGGTGGCCGTCTACCAATGGGGCTGGCTGGGCACCGTGTTCGACGTGCCCAATCCCGGAGCCGTGCTGAGCTTCCTGCCGATCATCCTGATTGGTGTCCTGTTCGGCTTGGCCATGGACTACCAGGTGTTCATCACCTCCGGCATGCGCGAATCGTTCATGCACGGGGAGAACGCGAAGCAAGCGGTCCGAAGCGGCTTCAGCCATGCCGCCGCCGTGGTCACTGCCGCCGCCATCATCATGGTCAGCGTGTTTGCCGGCTTCATCTTCAGCCACCTGACCATGGTCCGGCCGCTCGGTTTCGCTATGGCGTTCGGCGTGCTCGTGGATGCGTTCGTGGTCCGGATGACCATCGTTCCTGCCGTGATGTACCTGTTGGGCGAGAAGGCCTGGTGGCTGCCGCGCTGGCTGTCCCGGATCCTGCCCGACGTCGACGTCGAGGGCGCCAAGCTGCAGCGCACGACGGCGGCAGGCGGGGCCAAGGAACTGGTCCACTAAGCGCCTGCTCACTAAGAAACACCCACATACGTGAGCGAGCGTCCGGCCAAACACACACATACGTGAGCGAGCGTCGGGGGGGCGGCGCCGCGTACTACGCTTGAGCCGTGACCCGATTGATCCTGGCTTCCCAGTCCCCCGCCCGCACCAAGCTCCTCACGGAGGCCGGCATCCACCACGAAGTGCTCGTCTCGGACGTGGACGAGGACGCGGTGCAAGCCCGGTACGGAGTGACCGACGCGCATGACACCGCTCTCCTCCTCGCCCGCGCCAAGGCCGAGGCTGTCGCTTCCCTGCCCGACGCCGAGGGTGCCCTGGTGATCGGCTGCGATTCCGTGTTCGAGTTCGACGGCGAATCGCACGGGAAGCCGTACACGGTGGATGTGGCCAAGGAACGGATGCTGCGCATGAGCGGATCCAAGGGCGTACTCCACACCGGGCACTGGCTGGTTGACTGCCGCGAAACCGCAGCGGACGTGAACGACGGCGAGACGGCCGTCGGCACCGGAGCAACAGTCGGTGCTGTGTCCAGCGCAGAAGTCCACTTTGCCGAGATGAGCGAGAAGGACATCGACGCCTACATCGCAACCGGCGAGCCCCTGCACTGCGCGGGTTCGTTCACGATCGATGGCTTGGGCGGGGCCTTCATCCGCAAGGTCGACGGCGACCCGCACGCCGTCGTCGGGCTCTCCATCTCGACCCTCCGCGATCTGCTCGGGCAAGCGAAAGTTGGAATCACCGAACTCTGGACCCAAAACGGCTCCGAAGCGAGCAGCGAATAGGGGCGGTCCGGGTCGCCGACCCGGCGGCCGGTTTCCGGACTTTGTAGCAACCCTACAAAGACAGGCCGTCTCACACACGGAATCCCCTATCAATATGGGCGGAACCCTCAAAATCACGCTAGGCTCCCTGAAGGACAGAAGGAGTCAACTTGTCAGCTAATCCGGCGCAGCCCATTTCCAGCCCTCTCACCAAGGTCTTGATCGCCAACCGAGGCGAAATCGCGGTCCGCATTATCCGCGCAGCCCGGGACGAAGGCATCGCTTCCGTGGCCGTCTATGCGGACCCCGACCGCGACGCCCTGCACGTCCGGCTGGCAGATGAGGCCTACGCGCTGGGCGGCAATACCGCCGCTGAGTCGTACCTCGTGATGGACAAGTTGATCGAGGTCGCCAAGCAGTCGGGTGCGGACGCCATCCACCCCGGCTATGGCTTCCTCGCCGAGAACGCCGAGTTTGCCGCCAAGGTCATCGACGCCGGCATCACCTGGATCGGCCCGTCCCCGGACGCCATCTCTGCGCTGGGCGACAAGGTGCAGGCCCGCCACATCGCCGAAAAGGTCGGCGCTCCCCTGGTTCCCGGCACGGCCGACCCCGTCGAATCCGCTGACGAGATCCTGGCCTTCGCCAAGGAATTCGGTCTCCCGATCGCCATCAAGGCCGCCTACGGTGGCGGCGGCCGCGGAATCAAGGTGGCCCGCACCATCGAGGAAATCCCCGAGCTTTTCGAGTCCGCAGTGCGCGAGGCCATTGCCGCCTTCGGCCGCGGTGAGTGCTTCATCGAGCGATTCCTTGATTCCCCGCGCCACGTCGAGACCCAATGCCTGGCCGACGCCTACGGAAACGTGGTTGTGGTCTCCACCCGCGACTGCTCCCTCCAGCGCCGCAACCAGAAACTCGTTGAAGAAGCTCCGGCACCGTTCCTGACCGCCGAGCAGAACGAGCGACTGTACGAGTCTTCCAAGGCCATCCTGAAAGAAGCCGGCTACCTCGGCGCGGGAACGTGCGAATTCCTGGTGGGCCAGGACGGCATCATCTCCTTCCTTGAGGTCAACACGCGACTTCAGGTAGAGCACTGCGTTTCAGAGGAAGTCACGGGCCTCGACCTGGTCCGCGAGCAGTTCCGCATCGCCCGAGGCGAGAAACTCGGCTATGGCGATCCCGAGGTCCGCGGCCACTCCTTTGAATTCCGCATCACCGGCGAAGACCCGGGCCGCAACTTCATGCCTGCACCGGGAACCGTCAGCACCCTGAAGAACCCGACGGGTCCGGGCGTCCGTATCGACTCCGGCATCGAACAGGGCGACGTCATCAGCGGGAACTTCGATTCCATGCTGTCCAAGCTGATCGTCACCGGAGCCAGCCGCGAACAGGCCCTCCAGCGTTCCCGCCGGGCCCTTGAGGAAATGGTGGTTGAAGGCATCCCCACCGTCATTCCTTTCGACCTCGCAGTGGTAACCGATCCCGCCTTCGCTCCTGCCGAAGGCCCGTTCAAGGTGCACACGCGCTGGATCGAGACCGAGTTCGTCAACAACATCCCCGCGTGGACGCCCACCGGAACCGGAACAGAAGCCGCCGACGCCGGTGAGCGCCAGCGCGTCGTCGTCGAGGTCGGTGGCAAGCGGCTGGAAGTCGTCCTTCCCGCGACTCTCGGCTCGGTTTCCTCGGTTGCCAGCGCGGGCGCCAAGGGCGCGAAGGTCAAGAAGCGTTCCCGCTCTGCGGGCGCCACAGCCGCTGTGGCGGGCGGCAACGCCCTTACTTCGCCGATGCAAGGCACCATCGTCAAGGTGGCCGTAGCCGCCGGCGATGTGGTTGCCGAGGGCGATCTGATCGTGGTCCTCGAAGCCATGAAGATGGAACAGCCCCTCACGGCCCACAAGGCCGGCACCATTCACGGCTTGGTAGCCAAGGCAGGCGAGACCGTCTCCGCAGGCGCCGTCATCGCGACGATCGAAGACTAAGACGATCGAAGACTAAGCAGCGCAAGTGGCTCCGGCCCCGCACGATTAGTGCGGGGCCGGAGCCAGTTAACGCGAGCCTGTTAATACAGGGTCAAGCTACGTTGTTCTCGTAGTCCGTATCCTTGGTTTCCTTGGACAGGAACAGCGCCACGAGCGTCAGGACTGCCATGGCGCTGAGGTAGACACCCACCAGGACTGTGCTGCCCTGGGCCGATTCCCAGAGCCAGACCGCGATGAACGGAGCGACAGCCGCACCGAGGATGCTGGACATGTTGTAGCTGACCGCGGATCCGGTGTAGCGGACGTTGGTGGGGAACAGCTCCGGAAGAAGCGCACCCATGGGTCCGAAGGTGAGGCCCATCAACGTAAAGCCGATGATGAGCAACGCCATGGTGCCGACGAAGCCGCCACCGAACAGCGGCACGAAAAGCAAGCCGAACACCAGGATCCCCGCCGTGACGGCCAGGAGCATCTTGCGACGGCCGTACTTTTCGGCAAGCGGGCCGGCCACGAGGGTGAAAATGCCGAAGAAGACGACGCCGGCAATCAGCATCCAGAGGAAGTCGTTCCGGCTGAAGCCCAAGCCCGGGACGAACGCCGCGACGGCCGCGTCAGTCATGGGCTTTCCGGCCTTGACCGCTGCGGCTTGAGCGCCCGCCAGGGTGGGCTTGGTGCCGTAGGTCAGCGTGAACGTGGTCATCAGGTAGAACAGCACGTACGTCGCGAGCATGATGAAGGTGCCGAGGATCAGCGGGCGCCAGCTTTTCTTGAACACGCGTCCGATGGGCAGCTTGGCCACTTCGTTCGACTCGAGCACCTTGGTGAATGCGGGAGTTTCAATGAGCTTGAGGCGCACATAGAGGCCGAGGATCACCATGACGGCGCTGAGCAGGAACGGCACGCGCCAGCCCCAGGCGGCGAAGGCCTCGGGAGTCAGGGTGTAGCTGAAGACCAGGAAGATGATGTTGGCCAGGATGAAGCCGATCGGTGCACCCATCTGCGGAAATGTTCCATAGATCGCGCGTTTGTTGGCCGGCGCGTTCTCGGTTGCGAGCAGCGCTGCGCCGCTCCACTCACCACCGAGGGCCAGGCCCTGGGCGAAACGCAGGACTACCAGCAGCGTGGGGGCCAGGAACGTCCAGCCCGGAACCTGCGCCGTCGGGAGGCAGCCGATCAGGAACGTGGCAATACCCATGGTCAGGAGGGACGCAACCAGGGTTCCCTTGCGACCGAACTTGTCACCGAAGTGGCCGAAAATTATGGAGCCGAGCGGCCGGGCGACGAAGGCCACACCGAACACGGCGAAGGAGCTCAGCAGTTGGGTGGTCTCGTCAGCCGTCGGGAAGAAGAGTTTGGGAAAGACAAGCACGGCCGCGGTGGCATAAACGTAGAAATCGTAGAACTCGATGGACGTCCCGATGAGGCTGGCGAAGATCACCCGTCCCCGCGAGTTGACCGGCTTGACTGACTCGCTTTCCTTGGATTCAGCGATGGAAGACATGTAGTAGTTGCTTTCCGTTCACGCCGGCCGGCGTCCCTGAGCCTGCCGGCAAAGATTATTGAGAGTTCAATAATAGTTCCCGGTATCCAACAAATGGACAATCAAGTCCAGTATGCGGACGCTTTGGAAAGTCTCACTCTGTGGTCTGCGCCACACAACCTCACCGTCGCCTCACGCACCGGTGACCCCCTCCGATAGGCAAATGTCACAGCACGTTTACAAACCGCGACGGTCCGCGAAACGCGCCGTCCCTAACGTGGAAGTACAACGTCCCCACAAAGGAGGCACTCCGTGACAGTTGACCGAAGCACCGAAATCCTCACCAACGAGCAGGCGCCCACCGCCCTCGTCCCCGAGCTTGAACACCGCCCTGGCCGCTGGATTGCCAACTGGGATGCAGAGAACAAGGATCAGTGGGAAGCTGCTGGCCGTTCCATCGCCAAGCGCAACCTGTACTGGTCCATCTTTGCCGAATTCCTCGGCTTCGTCGTCTGGCAGCTCTGGTCGATCGTCGTCGTCCAGCTCCCGGCCGCAGGCTTCAAGTTCGACACCAACCAGATCTTCTGGCTCATCTCGATCCCCAGCCTGGTCGGTGCCACGCTCCGCATCCCCTACACCTTCATGGTTCCGAGGTTCGGTGGCCGCAACTGGACCATCGTCTCGGCCCTCCTGCTGCTGATCCCGACGGCCGGTCTCGCCCTGTGTGTCTCAAACCCGGGCACTCCGTTCGGCGTGATGCTCCTGGTAGCTGGCCTTGCGGGCTTCGGCGGAGGCAACTTCGCGAGCTCGATGGCGAACATCACCTTCTTCTACCCTGCCCGTGAAAAGGGCTGGGCGCTGGGCCTGAACGCCGCGGGCGGAAACCTCGGTGCAGCCGTCGCGCAGCTCGTCGTCCCGATCGCCGTCACCCTCCTGGCCGCCGGCACCGTCAACCTGCCCATGGCGGGCCTCATCTGGATTCCCCTCATCCTTGTCGCCGCGTTCGGCGCGTGGAAGTACATGAACAACCTCACGAGCGCCAAGGGTGATGTCGCAGGCTCGATCGCCGCACTCAAGGAACCGCACCTGTGGGTCATGGCCTTCCTGTACATCGGCACCTTCGGCTCGTTCATCGGCTTCTCGGGAGTCTTCCCCAAGCTCATCAAGGACTACTTCCCGGCCTTCTCCTCCATGCACCTTGGTGCGGTTGTCCTCTCGCTCGCCTTCCTTGGCCCGCTGGTCGGCTCCCTCGCCCGCCCTTACGGTGGACGCATGGCTGACCGCATGGGCGGAGCCCGGATGACCGTCACGGCGTTCGCAGCGATGGCCATCATCACCTTGACCATGATCTGGACCCTTCCGCTCAAGAACTTCTGGCTCTTCCTGGTCCTGTTCCTCTTCCTCTTCACGGCAAGCGGCTTTGGAAACGGCGCCACCTACCGCATGATTCCGGTCATCTTCGCCACGTCCAGCCGGGCCGCACGCTCGGGGGCCAGCGCCGCCAGCACGGCACGCCTCGCGTCTTCCTCCCTCGGCCTGATCTCGGCGATCGGCGCCTACGGCGGATTCGTCATCCCCCAGGTGCTCAACGCATCCAGCGCTTCCGGCTCCTACACCCCCGCGTTCTATGGCTTCGTCGGCGCGTACGTGCTGATGCTCATCGTCTGCTGGGTCTGCTACCTCCGGAAGGCCAACCGTAACGCGATGGGACACATCTAATATGCCCAATGGCGCCAACACCCACTGCCCGTATTGTGCGCTGCAGTGCGCCATGACCCTGACCCCGGCTGCGCCCTCGGCGCAGTCGGGGTCAGACCCCGTTCCCGCGGCAAAGGCACTTCCGCCACTGGAAGTATCCGGCCGCGACTTCCCCACCAACCGGGGCGGGCTGTGCCGCAAGGGCTGGACATCGCCGTCGTTGTTGAACCACACCGGACGCGTCACGGAACCCATGCTCAAAGGGCCCGACGGCGTCCACCGGCCGGTCACGTGGGACCAGGCACTCACGCTGATCACCGGAGCCGTCAAGCAGACCCGCGAGCAATACGGGCCCGACGCCGTCGGCGTGTTCGGCGGCGGCGGACTCACCAATGAGAAGGCCTACCAGTTGGGCAAGTTCGCCCGCCTGGCCTTGGGAACCTCTCGCATCGACTACAACGGACGTTTCTGCATGTCCTCCGCTGCCGCAGCCGGTAACCGCGCGTTCGGTGTGGACCGCGGCCTCCCGTTCCGCGTGGAGGACCTTGATTCGGCAAACGTTATTTTCCTTCTCGGCTCCAATGTTGCCGAGACCATGCCGCCGTTCGTCCAGCACCTGCAGGGCGCGCGCGATTCCGGCGGGTTGATCGTGGCCGATCCCCGCCGTTCCGCGACGGCCGCATTCACGGGCGACGGCGGCGGCATCCACTTGCAGCCGACCCCGGGAACGGACCTCGCCCTGCTGTTGGGTATCTCCCACGTAGTGGTCCACGAAGGCCTCGCCGACACCGAATACCTCCAGGACCGCACCACCGGGTACCCTGCAATCGTTCGTAGCCTCGCCGCCTTCTGGCCGGAGCGCGTCCAGTCGATCACCGGCGTGCCCGCCACGCTCATCCGGGACACCGCCCGCCGCCTCGCCGACGGCGCCCGGCGCGGCGGCAGCTACATCCTGACCGGCCGCGGAGTCGAGCAGCACGTCGACGGTACGGATACCGCCACAGCCGCGATCAACCTCAGCCTCCTCTTGGGCCTGCCGGGTTCCGCCCGCAGCGGCTACGGCACACTGACGGGCCAAGGCAACGGCCAGGGTGGCCGCGAGCACGGCCAAAAGGCCGACCAGCTCCCCGGCTACCGCAAGATCACCGATCCCGCCGCCCGCGCCCACGTCGCCAAAGTGTGGGGCGTGGACGAATCACTCATCCCCGGCCCCGGGTTGCCGGCCGTGGAACTGTTGAAGTCCTTGGGACAGCCCGACGGCGTCCGTTGCCTTTTCGTTCACGGCGCCAACGTGGCGGTGTCAGCCCCCGACGCCGGTCCGGTGATCGAGGGCCTGCGCAGCCTGGACTTCCTCGTTGTCTGCGATTTCTTCATGTCCGAGACCGCGCTTGAAGCCGACCTCGTCCTCCCGGTCACCCAATGGGCCGAGGAAGAGGGCACCCTGACCAACCTCGAGGGCCGCGTGCTCCGCCGTCGAAAGGCGGTTACCCCTCCCCCGGGCGTCCGCAGCGAATTGTGGCTCATGGCCCGGCTCGCCGAATCGCTCGACGCGCCGTCCACGTTCAGCGACGATCCCGAGACGGTCTTCGAGGAGCTTCGGCTCGCCTCGGCAGGCGGCTTGGCCGACTACTCCGGAATCGACTACGCCATGCTGGATCGCGGAGAAGCCGCGTACTGGCCCTATCCCACCGGCAGTATGGGAACCCCGCGACTCTTCCTCGATAGCTTCGCGCACGCCGGTGGACGCGCGGTGATGGTCCCGGTGGCACCGCAGAAGCGGTCCCGGCGCTCCGCCGTCGTCGGCTCTGATCCCGATCCGCTGACGCTCGTCACCGGGCGATTGCTGGAACATTACCAATCGGGCGCCCAGACCCGCCGCGTGGCCGAACTCGCGGCCGCGCAGCCGGAGGCGCTCCTGCAGATCCACCCCGCGACGGCGGCCGTCAGGGACATCTCCAGCGGCGACTTTGTCCGGGTCTCCAACGAGCGCGGTGAGGTCCTGTGCAAAGTGGAGCTCAGCAACAGTATCCGGACGGACACCGTCTTCCTGCCTTTCCATTTCCCAGGACTGGGCAGCGCCAACCGTCTCACTGAGGCGGTCACGGATCCTATCTCCGGAATGCCGGAGTTCAAGACCAGCACGGTCTGGGTCCGGAAGGCGGCACTAGCAAATGTCGAATCGGCGTTGGCTGCCCAGTTGGCTGTGCTCTCCACAGCTGTACCAGCCGCAGCCGGCTTGTCAATGCAAGTCAAGGAGGCATCGTGAGCGAGCGCATTGTGGTGGTCGGGTTCGGACCGGTCGCGGCCCGGCTGGTGGACGAGCTTTTGCCCGCCGTGCGCAGCAGCCTGGTCCAGCTGCTGGTCGTCGGACAGGAAGCCGAAGCCGCGTACAACCGCGTCATGGTGGCGGAACTCGGCGTGGGGCGGACCACCGCGGAGGCACTCGCGATGGTGGACGCTAGCGACTTGGCGGCCGACGGCGTCGAGGTCCGGCTGGGCGTCACCGTCAAACGCATCGACCGTGCACGCCAGCAGGTTGTCCTTTCGGACGGAACCGCGCCTGGCTACGACCGCCTGGTGTTCGCCACCGGCTCGAGGCCCGTCATTCCGAACCTCACGGGTATCAACCCCGATCCGTCGCACCCTGTGCTCCCTTTAGGGGTGACGGCCCTCCGCGACCTCCGCGACGCAGGGCAATTGCGCGACGCCGTGACTGCCGGCAAGCGCGTGATCGTCCTCGGTGGCGGCGTGCTTGGCCTCGAAACGGCCCTGGCCGCGGCAGAAGAAGGCGCCCTGACCACGGTGGTGCACAACGGTTCCTTCCCACTGGGCCGCAATATCGACCGCGGCGGTGGAGCCGTTCTCGCGGCCAGCTTGCGCAACAGCGGGATCACCATGGTGGGCAACGCCCGCTCCACGGCTGTGGAACACAACGGTCCGGATGGCATGTTTTCCGCCCTTGTGCTCAACGACGGGTCACGGATCGAAGGCGACCTTCTTGTCCTTTCCTGCGGCGTTCGCCCACGGATCGAACTGGCCGAGGGGTGCGGGCTGCCTGCAGCCATCGGCATCCTCGTGGATCACTACCTGCGGACCTATCACGAGCCGCACATGTTCGCGATCGGCGACTGCGCCGAAGTCCGCTGCGCCGATGCCGAGTGCGCCGAATGCCGCACCGCACTGGGCCCGTCCGGGCTGGTGGGTCCGGGCTGGCGCCAGGCCGAGTGGCTTGCCGAGTACCTGATCCTCCTTGCCGAGGGCGGCCAGGAGGCTGCCGACAGCTTGGCGCCCCTGCCGCAGGAGAAGCCCGGCGTCGTGGTGTTGAAGGCGCGAGGCATGAACCTCGCGGTCGCTGGCGACAACAGCGCCGAGCCCTGGGATGACGAGAGTTTGTCCGTCGGTGTCTCCGAGGGGACGCCCCGGCGCCAGGTTGCTCAGTGGGCCGATCCCGAACACGGCCGCTACGTCAAAATGACGACGCGGGGCGGCGCGCTCGAGGGACTCGTCACCGTAGGCATGCCACGCACGGCCGCGGAGCTCGTGATGCTGTTCGAACGCGGCTCCGAGCTGCCCGCAGACCGTTCACTCCTGCTGCGCCTGGACGGCCCGGACCAGCTCGATTCTTCTGCTTCGAATGATGATCCGCAGCGCACGGTGTGCCGCTGCGCGGGTGTCAGCGGTGCGAGCATCGAGCAAGCCGTGCTGGATGGCTGCTCTTCCGTGCCGGAGGTGTCCAAAGCGACCCGCGCGGGAACGGGGTGTGGGGGGTGCCACGGGGACATCAAGGGGATAATTGAACGGCATTTCCAAGGGGTTGCGGCGTAAGTGGTTTGGGGGGCTCAGGCTATCCCTTCCCGGTTTGGGGGTGTGGTGGTCGCGCCGCGCCAAGTGAACACGCCCTCCCGGTCCTCGTCGGTGAGCGCTGCGGCGTCGAGCAAGCCTTTGAGATCGAATTTCGCCAAGGTATCCCGGAACGCGCCTTCGGTTGTTGTACCGTGTTGCCGGCACAGTTCCTCAAGCCTTGGTTCGGCGTTGTTTCGTTTGAAGTAGAGAGCTGTACCGACCAGCCCGTTGTCCCAGTAGTCGGCCCAGAACTCTTTGTTTTCCAAACCGTCAAGGTCAACGTGGATGGTGGTGAGCCAGCCAGGCCGTTCCCGCACGTCTGTGTTGCGCTCGCCTTGCTGACGAAGGTCGACCACGGTGCGGATCCCGGCATCATGTATCTGCTGCCATCCGTTGCCAGTGATCCAATCGACGTTCTCGCTCCGGAAGAACACGCCCCTTGGAGTGACCGTCCCATCTACGCGCCGTAGACCGCCGAGGTCGCGTCCATTGACCAAGCCGTCAACTTTGAGTGTGCGATCTTCCTTTCCTCTCGGACCCCCCATGGCCCTAGTAAACCAGAGAGCGCCCAAGGGCAGAGCAGCTACTTGGGTTGTCGTGCGGACTGGGAAAGGCTCGGTCAGCTGTCCGGCATAGACCGAGTTGAATCGGCTGTCAGTTGTTCGTGGACAATCTGCCAGCCTTCGTGTGTGCGCATGAAGACGTTGGTGCCGCGTCCTCTTCCGACGTGTTGCTGCCCGTCGATAATTCCCGTCCAGGAGAATCGGTAGCGGCACACGGCGGCTTCCTCCTGCACCAGCACCCACGTCAATTCGTCGACGACGTATCGCTCGTCCCGAATTGCCAAGGAAGGTCGCCTCGATGGCTGCCCAGACCTCATCCCGCCCCTCGTGAGATCCGTCTGAGAACCAGTAGGTAGCGTCCCTGTCTATGTACGGAAGAACCCGCTCGATGTCGTGCGTGTTGTTGGCCGCCTCATACCCGCGCCTTACAGCTGTGAGTTCATCGACGTACTCTCGCACAGGCAGGTCACACCGAAGCACTAGGTAACACGTGGAAGTAGCGGTTTTTGCGTGGTTGTTGCCGTGGGTCGATGTGGGGTGGCGGGATGAACCAGGGCACGCCTGCCTGGACCTGAATGTGCCACTCTTCCTTGTGGATGAGGTGGTGGTGGTGGCTACAGAGGAGCGTGCCGTTCTCGACGCTGCTTGGTCCACCCCTGGACCAGTACGTGATGTGGTGGGCTTCGCACCACGGGGCCGGCATCGTGCATGAGGGGAAAGCGCAGCCTTTGTCCCGGGCGGTGATGGCCTTACGGATGTGGGGAGGGAAGATCCGGGAGGCCCGGCCGATGTCCAGCACCTGGCCTTCCCCGCCCAGGACGACGGGAATGATGTCCGCATCGCAGGCGATCTTCCGCAACGTGGCCGCCGGGACCGGACCGCTGAACGTAAAACTCCCTGTGCCCTGTTGCGGCCCGCCGGAGCGCCCCGGTTGTCCGGATTGCCCGAGGAACGTGAGCTGCCCGGCTTCCTTCAGTGGTGTCAGCAGGTCGCGGTGGTCGATGGTGGCCATGATCTGGGGGCGCTGGCCTCCGGCCGCGGGCAGCGCCCCGGTGGCGAGGGCAATCTTGCAGGCGCCCAGCAACCCGTCCAGGAGTTTCTGCGCCCTCGTGCGGCGGTCCAGGGACGCGGCATCATCGTCGCTTGAATCACCCGGCCGGCCGTCTGCCGGAGCGTTTGACGACTCGCTCCCGCCGCCCGCGTCCGCCTGCTCGTCCCCGGGTCCTGGCTCCCGGGACGCGCGGGTCCGGGGATTGGCGGCGGTGTTCATCACGGTGAGCAGGTGCTCGTATTGGTCCTGGGTGGCGAAGATTTCCACATGCTGCAGCCCGTGTTTGGGTTTGCGGAGGAAGGCGCCTTGGAGGTGGCGCAGGGCTTCCTCGGCGGGCTCGGCACCGTCCTGGTCGATGGCTTCGGTCCAGCGGCGGGCGATCCTGGCCAGGAAATCGGCATCGTTCTCGACCGCTGTCATCGTCAGCGCGTGTTCCATGTCCGCGGCCGCCTCGGGGCTGCACAGGGGCCGGACGCGTTCCAGCGCCATGGTGATCGTGGTGGCCGGACGGGACGCGATGCTCCCGCAAGCCAACGCCGCGGCCACTTCCCCGTACCGCGGCTGGATCCCTTGCCCTGTGAGGGAGCGGCCGGGCAGCAGGTCCTCCGCCAGGGCAAGGCGGCGGCGCGCCTCGGCCGCGCTGATCCGCAGCAGCGAGCGCAGGTGCTCACCGGTGTTCCTGAACTCCCGGAACCCGGCCCGGACGTCCTCCGCAGCGAGACCGCCGCTCTCGACGCCGGCACAGGGGCCGGCTGCCTCCACTTCCGTTCCGGGGGTGCCGGCACCATTGATGGAGCCGTCCGCCCGGGCTTCGGCTCCCCAGCCGCTCGTCCAGCCGGTCCCGCCGGCCGGCTCCTGCTGGCGCACCTTGTGCAACTGCCCCGCGGCGACGACCTGCAAATAGTCCAGGGTGCGGGAGAGTTCCTCCACACCGAAGGCAAACGCGGCGGAGTCCTGCAACCCCAGAGGCCCGACGTCGTCGACCGCCGTCCGCGCCAGCGACTGCAACGCCGCAAGAGCCCCCTCCAGAACCCGCTGCGGACCGCCGCGATCGCCGCCGCGATCCTCACCCGGATCCAGCAGAGCGAGCCGCCGCGGCACCGGCGCTTGACCAACCGTGGGCACCCTCCGCAGCGCCCGCACCCCAGGGGACACCACAAACCGGCCACCGGGCGCGGCGCCCTGGCGGCTGGTGAGATGTCCGATGGCTTCCATGGCAATACTCTGCCAGCAGGCACCGACAAAATAGCCCGCCCACCCGCGTCCGTGGCGCGTAATCCTCAAAGCACTCAATTCACCGACCGAGACTTCGGCCTCGCCACCGATCGCGAAAGTGAGCATTGGCGAGGTGTGGCCAAAATCGGCATTGGCGAGAACGGGCAAGCCTGCCAGAGCAGGTTGTTTGGCCACGATCAACGCCAGCAGATCCCGGCTCATTCGGCTTGCCTGCTGAAAGCGGCCTATCACGAGACCCCGAATGCCCCCTGCCCCTGGCATCTGCAGCAGCGACGCCAGGTCCCGCGCAAATGTGGCTGGGTGGCTTTCGAAGTCGTCCTCCAAGAAGAGGAGTGCCCCTTCCAAAGAGGGCATGTTGGCCGTTCCCTGCAGAAGATTCAGGGTGCAGGGATTTCCGCCCACGATCCGCCCGCTCGCCGTACCGTCTTGCAACGGCCACCAACCATCGCTCGGAATCGGCGTCCGAGCGTCTTGGTCTCGGAACCACGCGTCGTCGGTCCAAGCCGATGCCGGACGCAGTTCCATGGGAGCTTCGGCAAACAGCGCGTCCAGGAACCAGGCCTGGGTCTCCTCGAAGTGGTCCCGCATGCCGAACGTGGACCAGTGCGGCCCGGAATAGGTCGCCAGTCCGGTTCGGGCATGGATCGCGTTTTGAAGAGCCGTGATGTTCGAGTAGCCACACAGTATCTTCGGGTTCGCCGCGATGAGCTCCCAGTCGAGATACGGAAGCAATTCGTTGCTGCTGAATCCACCTATCACGGTCAGGATTCCCGCTATTTCCGGATCCGAGAAGGCCGCATGAAGATCATCGACGCGTGACTGCACCGACGACGAAAGAAGTCCATCCATTTCGTCGACGTGCTCCCCGAAGGAAAGCCGCAGACCCATCTCCGCGAATCGCCTCTCGATGTGGCTCGTGTTGTCGTGCCGCTATGACACGGGGCTTCTGCTCATTCGGAGTCCCAACGAGCCGGTCCCGCTCCACAACGGTTGATTTATGAGCCGCTGAGAAGTTCTTCAGTGCCTGCCCAAAGGCGCGCCTGCATCGCTGAGTCACCCCCGGGATGGACAGGGGTGAGTCGGCGGGTGTTCTTGACGGTGTAGTAGCCACCGGACTGCCCGGGAAAAACGGGGTCTGTGGCTAGTTTCACGATGAGGCCGGCGCCACGGGCCGGGTCGCCGATGTGGAGCGCGGAGAGGATCTTCTCGAGTCTGGCGGCGAAACCGAGTTCACGGCCGAGTCCGGTGACATTGAAACCCGGGTCCAGGCAGTTGGCGGTCAACCCAGTCCCGTCGAGGCGGCGAGCGAGTTCGAGGGTGAACATGATGTCGAGGAGCTTGCTCTTGCCATAGAGCCGAGACGACCCCCGCGCGGTGAAAGGAGCCGTGTCCGTCAGGTCCGACGGGAGGGTGAGTGTTCCGTGCCGCCGGGAAGCCTCGGACGCGACGTTGACGATGCGTGCGCCGGGAGTCGCCTTCAAGGTGGCGAGGAGTTCCTGCGTGAGGATCCACGGGGCGAAGTAGTTGACGGCGACCATTTCGGGATAGCCGTCCGGGGTGATTCTCTGTTCGAAGGCGTGGAGGCCGGCGTTGTTGATCAACACGTCGATCCGCGCGTAGTGGGCGGCGATTTCGCGGCCGACGCGGCGAACGTCCGCAGTCCGAGCGAAGTCGGCTATGAAGATCTCGACTTCTGTCCCAGGCGCGGCCATTTCGATGCATGCTGCGGTTGCGGCTGCGCGCTCAGGACTTCTGCCAGTGAGCCCGAGGCGCGCGCCCTGTTTAGCGAGCTCGATCGCCGCGAGGCGTCCGAGGCCGCTTGTTGCTCCGGTGATGACGATTGTCGGTGCTTCAGACGGCGACCCGGGTACGGACATGGACACTCCTCGAGGGCAGGCTTGCCCCACTCAGATATAGTGGGTATTTCCAAATCATAAGAAGTTGATGGGTAAATGTCTACTAAATTCGCTGATCGCATGTCGGACGATGCATCACGTCGAGACCTCGAGCTGGCACTCGGCGTCGAGCTCAACGCGCTCCTCAGCGCTTCCCGGGCGCTCACCGAGCGGAGCGCGGCCGCATTCCACCCGGCGCTGCAGCCTGCCGCGTTTCACCTAGCACGTTGGCTTTACGCCTACGGCCCCGCGAAGCCCAGCACACTTGCCGAAGCCGTCGCGATGGACAGGAGCTCCACCAGCAGCCTCATCGGACGCATGAAGGACCTCAAATTGCTCGAGAGCACGCCGGACCCCGACGACAAGAGAGCGGTGATCATCGCACTAACGCCCGCAGGGGAAGCACAAGTGCGCAAAGCGCTCGACGTTCGCGGAACGACATTCTTCGAACGCACCGCGCACTGGTCCACTGATGACCTCCACACATTCACCGCCCTGCTTCACGCTTTCAACTCCCCTCAGGGATAAGCGGACCGCAGGCGAGATGGTGGGGCCGAAGACAGCGAAAGGGTCCAACGGCAACTCACCGTCGAACCCTTTTCACCTCAGAAAGGCTTACATATGCACGTGCAGCCGTCGCGCCGCCTCCGAGATGGACCCGGTCAGCGAGGGGTACACCGTAAAGGTGCTCGCGACGTCGTCGACGTGCAGTTTCTGCTTCACCGCAACGGCGATCGGGAAGATCAGCTCAGAAGCGTTCGGCCCCACGACGACGCCGCCGATCACAGTGCCCGAACCCTTGCGCGCGATGATCTTGACGAAGCCGTCCTTCGAGTTGCGCATCTTGGCGCGGGCGTTGCTCAGCAGGGAGAGCATGACCACGTCGCCCTGGTACTTGCCCGATTCGAGGTCTGCCTCGGAGACGCCCACAGAGGCGATCTCAGGTGAAGTGAAGATGTTGGAGGCCACTTGCCGGAGCTTGATCGGCATGACGGCATCGCCCAGGAAGTGCGCAACCGCAATGCGGCCCTGCATGGCAGCGACCGAGGCGAGGGCCAGGATCCCTGTGCAGTCGCCTGCGGCGTAGATGTTCGGCGCGGTGGTGCGGGAGACGCCGTCGACCTTGATGTGACCGGACTCCGTGACAGCCACGCCCGCCTCTTCCAGCCCGATTCCGGCCGTGTTGGGGATGGAGCCAACACAGACGAGGCAGTGGCTGCCCGACACGGTGCTGCCGTCGCCGAGCGTCACCTTCACGCCGGCGTCGGTCCTTTCGACGGCCTCCGCGCGTGAGCGCGACAAAACGCGCACGCCGCGGCGCTTGAAGACACCTTCAAGGACCTGGGCCGCGTCGGTGTCCGAGCCGGGCAGAACCTGGTCGCGGCTCGAAATCAGGGTGACGTTCGAGCCAAGGCCGTTGTAGGCAGAAGCGAATTCGGCGCCGGTAACGCCGGAACCGACGACGATCAGGTCTTCCGGAAGTTCCTCAAGGTTGTAGATCTGCGCCCAGTTCAGGATGCGCTCACCGTCGGGCCTGGCCGTGGGGAGTTCGCGGGGGTGGGCGCCGACGGCGAGAAGAATGGCGTCGGCCGTAATCGTCTTGACGCCGTCCGCCGTGATGACCTCGATGGTGTGGTTGTCGAGGAGCTTTCCGGAGCCCATCAGGATCTCTACGCCAAGGTGCTCAAGGCCCACCCGGATGTCGTCGGACTGCTCCCGCGCGAGGTGCAGGACGCGGTCATTGATGTGGCCCAGGTCCGCGCGCATGCGGGGCACTACATCGCTGCCGTCGACGGCGAACTTGACTCCCAGCTCCCCCGCCTCGCCGACGCGGGTCATGAGATCCGCCGTCGCGATCAGGGTTTTGGAAGGTACGACGTCGGTGAGGACGGCTGAGCCGCCGAGCCCGGCGCGCTCGATGAGGGTTACCCGCGCTCCCAAGTGCGCCGCGACCATGGCCGCTTCATACCCGCCTGGACCTCCGCCCAGGATCGCGATTCGTGGTGAGCTGAAGTCAGGATGCATGGTCACAATGTTCAATTCTCACTTAATGCCGGCGGACCTGCCACTAAGCCCCACCTGAGAACGCCCGCAGAGGCCGTTTGCTTGCCCCACAGCGCCCTGTTCAACAGCGCGCGCGGCACTGTAGTTTGTACCAGTGAGTAACACAGAGCTGATCAAAACAGACCCATTCGAGGCCGCCAAAGCTGCGGCCGACTACATCGCGGCGGAGACCGGCGTCGAATCCCACGACGTCGCGCTCGTGCTCGGCTCAGGCTGGGGCGCGGCTGCGGATCTCATAGGCGAAACGACGGCGACCCTCACGGCGTCGGAAGTTCCCGGCTTCCACGCTCCTGCCGTTGAGGGGCATGTGGGCACGATCCGCTCGGTCCTGACGAAGGAAGGCAAGCGGGCCCTCGTTCTCGGCGCGCGTACCCACTACTACGAAGGCAAAGGCGTTCGCGCAGTGGTCCACGGCGTTCGCACAGCCGCGGCAGCCGGATGCAAGACCCTCGTGGTGACCAACGGCTGCGGCGGCCTGAACGAAGCCTGGACCCCCGGCACTCCCGTGCTGATCAGTGACCACATCAACCTGACGGCGGCTTCTCCGCTTGAAGGTGCCACCTTCGTGGACCTCACAGACCTGTACTCCTCGCGCATCCGCGGCCTGGCCCGCGAAGTGGATCCCACGCTCGACGAAGGCGTCTACGCCCAGTTCACAGGCCCGCACTACGAAACTCCGGCTGAGGTCCAATACGCCAAGCGAATCGGCGCGGACTTGGTGGGCATGTCCACCGCTTTGGAAGCCATCGCCGCCCGGCACGCAGGCATGGAGGTCTTCGGCATCTCCCTCGTGACCAACCTCGCCGCAGGCATCAGCCCGGTACCGCTGAGCCACCAGGAAGTCATCGAGGCGGGCCAGACGGCGGGCGCACGCATTTCGCGCCTCCTGGCGGACATCATCGCCAAGCTCTGATCGAGTAGCCAGGGAGCCAAGGCTCCCCGGCTATTCCGGAGTTCGTCGCACAGTAGAATTTGAGTGATTCTCCGCCGTAGCGCTCGAACCGGAAAGGACCGCCGATGACGACATCCGCGCCTTTCCGGGTTTTGCGAACGGGCCTGATCGGTTCAATCATTCTTGGCTTCGCCGCGGGTGGGCACTTGGCCGGTGGCGGAATCCTCCCGGCGCCGGCCATTTTGACGGCGCTGTGTGCCCTGACAATCCTCCCTGTCGCCATACTGACGCGCACCCGCCTTTCGCTGCCCGTCGTCGCGGGGCTGCTGGGTGCCGGGCAGCTCTGCCTTCACTGGGCTTTCTGCGCCCTGTCCGGGACTTCCTCCGCAGCGCAGCTTCAGTCCGGGCATGCAGGACATATTTCCTTGGGGCCAGCTCCGGAAACCGTAAGCGCCATCGCCTCGACCCACTCCGCGGCAAGCGACTGGCAAATGCTCGCGGCGCACGCAGTCGCAACCTTGGGCACGGCGCTGGTGCTCGCACGGGGCGAACAAGCACTATGGGCCCTGGCGGCGTGGCTGCGCCCGTTGGTCCACCTGCCTGCTCCAACAGCGGTCCAGCCACTTCGCACCCCCGCCCCCTGCTCGGCCCCGGCCGTGCGTCCTCGTGCCCTTCCCGGCCTTCGGCTTCCCTCCCGGCGCGGTCCACCAGCCCTGGTTTCCGCCGCCTAAGACTCTCCCCTTTCACCTACGGGCAGGGACAGGCGGCAACCCGCTGCCTTCACCGGGCCGGACCTACGTCCACCCCGGTCCCTGACCGCTTTTCCTTTGTGAAAGGGCACCATTGCCATGAAGACCTCCCACCGCCGCACCCTCAAAACCGCCTGCGCCGCCACGATGGCCGCCGGGCTGCTCGCGTTCGGCGTCTCAGCCGCCTCCGCACACGTCAACGTCAATCCCGACGACCCCGCAGCGGGCGGCTACACCCACCTGACCTTCAACGTCCCCAACGAGTCCCCGACGGCCAAGACCAGCAAGCTCGAAGTCTCACTCCCCACGGACACACCCTTCAACTCGGTGTCAGTCAAACCGGTCGAGGGCTGGACGGCCGAGCTGGTCACCACCGCCCTGCCCAAACCCGTCACGGTCGCAGGGGCAACGGTGACCAAGGCGGTCAGTTCGGTGGTGTGGACCGCGGACGCCGCACACCAGATCGGGCAGGACCAATACCAGGCGTTCTCGATCTCCGTGGGTGTGCTGCCCGACGCCGGCACCACCGTGACGCTGCCAGCGACCCAGACGTACACCGACGGCACAGTAGTGAAGTGGGACGAGAAGACCGTCGAGGGACAGCCCGAGCCCGAGCACCCGGCTCCCTCGTTCGTGACGACCGCCAGTGATGCAGCCGCATCGGCGGCTCCCATTTCCTCCCCGTCCGCGACTCCGGCTCCGTCAGCTGCGGCATCGACGACATCCAGTGACGCAGGATCCACGGCCGGCTGGTTCGGCCTGGCAGCGGGGCTCATCGGCCTGGCCGCGGGCGTCACCGCCCTGGCGCGAACCCGCTCCACGAAGACCAAATAACGTCACCACGAAAACCCGAACTGCCCGCGCCGGCCCCCGGCGCGGCGCGGGCAGTTTTGCATCCCCCGCCAGATAACAGACCTGGACATTGGACCGCAAGAACGAGCCCGGGGGGCGCGTTCCGCCGGGTGCCTCGTCGGATTCTGCTGGATCATTCCGTCCGTTGCAGGCTGCAGCCGCGAGATTCCAGAGTGCCGCAGTTTGTCCATTCGAATGATTGAGCAAAATCCGACGCGACGCCACCGAGGAGAGAGTAGGAACGGTCCAGGCCTGCTGGCCAGCTCACGCGCCCCCGATCCAGCAGATCACGCCGCACGCGACAAACGTCGTCACGCCAATTTTCCGACTCCTGTCAAGTCAATTCGCCCCAGTGTTAATGGCGTGTGAACTTTTTGAATAAATCAGATTTATTCAGAAACATTTGACCCGCGCCACTTTCCATGGCACGCGCGCGGTGTAAAAATGTAAGCGCTTGCGCACATATGTCCGACATGTGACCGATGGGCTCCCAGGCCGGTCGAAACACGAGTTGCGGCCGCATTCAGCGCGCGTCAAGCTTTGAACGGTCCCGACAAGTCGACGTGCCAGGACCGCAGGATGGGGGCTTCCTAAGAATCCCCCTCCACCCGAGACGATGGCGTTCCTGAGGACGCCATTGGCGACACGGGGACGCCGGAGTTCGGACAAGGGCTTGCGCCCATTCCCCGTAGTCCAACCTCCGCGAGAAGAGCAAGCATGAAATCTCACTCAAACTCCAACAGGCCACGCCGCCGTCTGCGGGCGGCAGCCGCTTTTGCGGCCGCTGCCAGCGTGGCTGCCACGGTCCTCATGGCATCACCGGCAGCCCAGGCAAACCTGCCTGCCGACAAGCCGGCCACCACGATGCCGGCCCCCACGCCGGGATTCCCGCTGCCGACGGTCCACACACAGGAAGCCTTTGATCCCGCAGCAAACTTCACGTCCAAGTGGACGCGGGCGGATGCCAAGCAGATCATGGCCCAAAGCAACCCGAACGTTACCCCCGGCCAGAACTCCATGAGCCCCAACGTCACCATGCCGGAGATCCCCAAGGACTTCCCGGCCATGAACGACGACGTCTGGGTCTGGGACACCTGGTCCCTGACCGACCAGAACGCCAACCAGATCAGCTACAAGGGCTGGGACGTCATCTTCTCCCTCGTCGCCGACCGGCACGCGGGTTACGGCTTCGACCAGCGCCACTGGAACGCCCGCATCGGCTACTTCTTCCGCAAGACCAACGCCGACCCCGCGAAGGACAAGTGGAACTACGGCGGACACTTGTTCCTGGACAACACCTCCATCGGCAACACCGAATGGTCCGGCTCCACGCGCCTCATGCAGGGCGACCACGTCAACGTGTTCTACACCGCCACCACGTTCTACGACCGTGCAGAGCGCAACGCGGGCGGCGGCGGGATCGCTCCGGATGCAGTCATCGCCAAGGCCCTCGGCAACATCCACGCCGACAAGAACGGCGTCACCTTCGACGGCTTCCAGCACACGAAGCTGCTCGAGCCGGACGGCAAGCTGTACCAGAACAAGGCCCAGAACGCCGGCTTCGCCTTCCGCGACCCGTACACCTTCGAAGACCCGGCCCACCCGGGCCAGACCTTCATGGTCTTTGAAGGCAACACTGCCGGAAACCGCGGCGCTTACAAGTGCACGGATTCTGACCTTGGCTACCGCCCTGGTGATCCCCACGCCGAAAACACCAATACGGTCAACACCACCACCGGCTCCTGGTTCCAGACCGCGAGCGTCGGCCTGGCTGTCGCAGACAACAAGGACTTGACCCAGTGGCACTTCCTGCCGCCGATCCTGTCCGCCAACTGCGTCAACGACCAGACCGAGCGCCCACAGATCTTCATCCAGAATGAAAACGGCCAGAACAAGTACTACCTGTTCACCATCAGCCACCAGTTCACCTATGCCGATGGCATGCGTGGTCCCGACGGCGTCTACGGCTTTGTTGGGAACGGCGTCCGTTCGGACTTCCAGCCCGTGAACAACTCGGGCCTCGCGCTCGGCTCGCCGACCGACTTGAACCTCGCGGCGAACAACCCGAGCGGGAACCAGTCGGCACAGCAGAACGGTCGTCAGTTCCAGGCGTACTCGCACTACGTGCAGCCCGGCGGCTTGGTGCAGTCATTCATCGACAATGTCGACGGAGTCCGTGGAGGGTCCCTCTCCCCCACGGTAAAGATCAACTTCGCCGGTGGCGTCACGCAGGTTGACCGCAGCTTCGGCAAGAACGGCCTCGGCCCGTTCGGCTACCTCCCCACCAACGTCCGCGTCGGAGGGGAAGGCCTCTACAAGTAGGCCACCGACAATTCCAGCCGGGCAGGCAGGGGATTTGCTGCCTGCCCGGCAAACATGGGGCGCCCGGTTCACCCTGGGCGCCCCGCGCCACAACCCAGGAAGTCCCATGCTCCACTTTCCCCAACGCCCGCTCCGGCCCGCCCGCAAGGCGGTACTCGCCGTCGTCGCCGTCGTCCTGGCAATGTTCGCGAGCTCCTGCACCCCGACGCCGGACGCCTCGCCGTCCGCGGCGAACCAGCCTTCCGCAAGCGGCACCGCCGTCGGAATAGCCGCCCCGGCTCCGTCCGAATCGGACCCGTGGCGGCCTGCCGCGCACCTGACAGCGTCGCAAAACTGGATCAACGATCCCAACGGCCTTGTCTACGAAAACGGCACCTATCACGCGTTCTACCAGCACAATCCGCACGGCAACTTCTGGGGAGACATGTCGTGGGGCCACTCCACCAGCACCGATCTGGTTCACTGGACCCAGCAGCCGGTAGCCATGGAAGGCTCTGCCAGCGAGGAGATCTTTTCCGGCGCCATCGTTCCTGACACCAAGAACGCCTCGGGCCTGGGCACCGCTGAAAATCCGCCGCTGGTAGCCCTCTACACCAGCTCATACGGCGACGGCGGGGCTCTGCCCAAGGGTAGCCAGGCCCAGTCCGTGGCCTACAGCCTGGACCATGGGGCGTCCTGGACCAAGTACAAAGGCAATCCGGTGCTCAGCCTGAAGCCGGCGTCGAACAATTTCCGGGACCCCAAGATCACCTGGTACGAGCCCGGCAAATACTGGGTCATGACCACGGTGGTAGCCGATGCCCAAGTGGTGAAACTCTTCAAGTCCACGGACTTGCTGCACTGGAACTTCCTCAGCGACTTCTCGGGGGTAGGCGCCCAGGGCGGCCTCTGGGAAGTTCCCGAGCTGCTCCAGATGGACGTCGACGGCGGCAGCGGGCTGAAGAAGTGGGTCATGATCGTGAGCATCAACCCCGGAGGCATCGCGGGAGGCTCCGGCATGCAGTACTTCGTGGGCGATTTCGACGGCACCCGGTTCACGGCGGAAAACGCAGCGAAACCAGGTGACCCGCTGACAGAGTCACAGTGGCTGGATCATGGAGCGGACTTCTACGCGGCCAACACCATCACCGCGGCTCCCGGCGGAAAGCCGGTACTGCTCGGCTGGATGGGGAATTGGGACTATGCGCAGTCCGTACCGAGCACCCCGTGGCGCGGATCCATGGCCATCCCCCGCCAACTCACCCTCGCAGCTACGGGAAGCCGCTTCGAACTCCATTCCACCATCGCCCAAGCTGCCGCGGATGCGCTCACGAACACCAAGACCAGTGAGGTACATAGCAAAAACCTCACCGTCACTGACTCCACGGAGTCCCTCGACAGCGACTTTGGGTCCCGAACCCAGCTGATCGACGCCGAAATGGACGTTGCGGGCTCGGCGGACGCCGGATTGGTACTGCGGGGTTCGACAGACGGGAAGGCAGGCCTCCGCATCTCGTACAACCGCGCAACCCAGACTCTCAAAGTGGACCGCTCGGCGGCCGGAACCTCCAACTTCTCGCCGAAATTCAGCCCCTACCACCAAGCTTCCGTGCCCATGAAGGACGGCAAGGTCCGCCTTCGCATCCTCCTCGATTCCTCGTCCGTTGAGGTGTTCACGCAAGACGGATCGGTGGTCATTTCGGACATCTTCTTCCCGCAGTGGGGCAACACGGGTGCGGCCGCCTTCAGCGCGGGAGGCACCGGGAGCTTCGTACTCACGAGCACGCGGATGCAACCCTGACGCCCGGGAACCCAACTGACTCGCATTAGTTGTCGTTAAGACGCCTCATAACGACAACTAATGCGAGTCAGTTGGGGTGGGGTGGCTGTACTGTGACCGTTGACATAGCGCTTGACCTCGGCATTCATTCCCTTTGACGATAGCTTTATCCCTATGACATCGAGCGATGCCGAATTTGAAAAGCTGATATCCGACGCCGGCGAATGGGCTGCCCAGGACCCGGACCCGATCACCGCGGCAGCCCTGTCCGAACTGACCGGACTCGCCTCCAGCGGCGTCGCTGCAGCCCGGCAACAGCTTGAAGACAGCTTCAGTGGAACGTTGCAGTTCGGTACCGCGGGACTCCGGGCAGCCCTCGGTCCTGGTCCCAACAGGATGAACCGCGTGGTGGTGCGGCGGGCAGCGGCAGGTTTGGCGGCCTTCCTCAAGGACGCCGTTGAGGCGGCTTCCCCCGGAACGCGGCCGCGCGCCGTCGTCGGCTATGACGCGAGGCACAACTCGGATGTCTTCGCACTAGAGTCTGCCGCCATCTTCACGGCCGCAGGAATCGACACCTTCCTGATGCCTTCGGCGCTTCCCACCCCGCTGCTGGCTTACACGGTCCGTTCCCTTGATTGCGACGGCGGCGTCATGGTCACAGCGAGCCACAACCCGCCGCAGGACAACGGTTACAAGGTGTACCTGGGAGGCCGGGCCGTGGAGGAAAGCGGCCGGGGATCCCAGATCGTGGCACCTTACGATTCGCAGATAGCCGCAAGCATCGAGGCCGTCGGCCCCTTGGATTCCATTGAGCTGGCTGAATCCGGCTGGACTGAGCTGCCCGATTCCATCACCGGCGAGTATGAGGCCGCAATGGCCGGCCTGGCCGACGTCGAAAATTTCCCGGCCCGTGAGCTGAAGATCGTCCTGACCCCCATGCATGGCGTGGGCGGTGAAACCGCGGTCTCGGTTCTCAACGCGGCGGGCTTCACGGACGTCTCGCTCGTGGAAGAACAGGCAGCACCGGATCCGGACTTCCCCACGGTCAGTTTTCCCAATCCGGAAGAACCCGGCGCGCTCGATCTGGCTTTGGCTGCCGCAGTGCGTTCCGGTGCCGACATTGTGCTGGCCAACGACCCCGACGCCGACCGCGCGGCTGTAGCGGCAAAGGACCCCGATACGGGTGCTTGGCGGATGTTGCGGGGCGACGAAGTAGGCGCCCTGCTCGGGGCACATGTCGTGGCCCGGCACGCCGCGGACGCCCGGCAAGGCGACACGAGCCGGGGCGTTTTTGCTAACTCAATCGTCTCGTCCCGGTTGCTCTCCCGCATCGCGGCGGCGGCAGGCTTCGCCCATGAGGAAACGCTGACGGGATTCAAGTGGATTTCCCGGGTGCCGGGACTTGTGTACGGCTACGAGGAAGCCTTGGGCTACTGCGTGGCGCCCGAACTTGTCAGGGACAAGGATGGCATTTCCGCCTCCTTGCTCATCGCCGAACTGGCGGCGGCGGCCAAGGCCGAAGGAAAGACGATCTTCGACACCTTGGACGAGATCTACCTCGTGCACGGCCTGCATGCGAGTGACCAGCTCAGCATCCGGGTGGCGGACCTTGGTTTGCTCGACGCCATGATGAACCGGCTCCGGGCCGATCCGCCCGAGTCTTTTGGCGGTTCCGCCATCGAGACCTTTGTGGATCTGGCCGAGGGAAGCGAACAACTTCCGCCGACCGACGGCCTCCTCTATCTGACTAGGGACCTTAGCCGCGTCATCATCCGGCCCAGTGGCACCGAGCCAAAGCTCAAGTGCTACCTGGAGGTCATCAAGTCGGTCGGTTCCGCAGCGGAACTCGCAGAAACCCGGCACGCTGCGCGGACCACTCTGGACCACATACTCGCCGACGTCCGTGAAGCGCTGGGACTCTAGCCTAGAGTTCGACTTCGATGAAGCCATCAACCACGCGGGTCTTGAATGCCGGAAGCCGGAGCCCGGGGTTTGAATAGCACTCACCGGTCTGCAGGTCGTAGACCTCCTTGTGCAACGGCGAGGCGATGGTGGGGCGTGATCCCCGGGAACCGGTGATGCCGCGGGCCATGACGTTGGCCAAGGTTGCGGGGTCCTGCTGGGCGACGGCGTAGACATTTTCGGCGTCGACACGGAAGAGCGCCACCTGCACGTCGTCGATCAGCGCTGCCTCGCCCCAAGCCGGTTCCAGCTCGTCCAACGGGCATACGCGGTGCCAGCCGGACGCCGTCGGCGCGCTCGTCAGTTGTTCTTCCCGTTCCAGAATGACGTGTTCTTCCCGTTCCAGAATGACGGTCATGTCAACCCCTCTCGCTATGCCTGCGCCCGGACAAATGCTGTCCGTTCCTTTCAGACGTTGGCCGCCAGGCGACCATACCTTCAAGGTAGGCGGGGAGTGTTTCACCGGAACGCAGCCAATGTGTCCGGTACGTAAAAGAGACCTCACACGTCCCGACATCCAATCGTGACCCAGAAGTTAAGACCACGAAACAAAAGGGAAACTGAAGAGAAACTGCGCGTCCGTAGTCTGAAGTGACAAGTTGCGGAGCACGTTCTGCGGCGTATGCGAAAGGCCACCAGTGACCGGACCCACTTCCACCCCAGAAAACCAGCGCCGTATTGTTGTCGCCGGCGGAGGCCCTGCGGCCCACCGTTTTGCCGATGCCATGCATACCCGCGGTCTCGAGGGCTGGCACGTCACGGTCCTGAGCGAGGAAGAGCACGTTCCGTATGACAGGGTCACGCTGAGCAAGGCCCTGACCGATATGGACTATGACCTCACCCTGGGCGACATGTCCATGTGGGAGCACGAATCCATCTCCCTGCGCACGGGCGAGCGGGTGGTCAAGATCAACCCCGAAGCCAAGTCCGTGGAGACCGCGGCCGGCAACACTTACGACTACGACCACCTGGTGGTGGCCACCGGCTCGGACGCGGCAGAGCTCCCCTTCCCCGGCGGCGAGCTCGCCCATGTCTACCGCACCCTCGACGACGTCTGGGCCATCAACAAGGCCGTTACCGAACTCACGGAGAAGCTCGGCAGGACCGTCAAGACCGTGACCATCGGCGGCGGCCTCCTCGGTTTGGAAGCAGCGGCAGGCACCATGGAGTTGGGCGCGCAGGCCACCGTCATCAACGGTTCGCGCTGGCTCATGAACGCCCAGCTGGATGAGGGCGCCGGCCAGGCATTGGGCCGACTGGTCACTGCCAAGGGACTCGAAGTTCTTACGGGAACCTACCCCGCCGAAGTATTGTCCGACGACGACGGCCAGGTCACCGGCGTCCTCATGATGGACGGCCGCATCATCCCGGCCGATATGGTCATCGCGTCCATCGGCATCCGCCCCCGCGATGAACTGTTCCGCGCCGCCCAAGACCCCACTGATGGCAAAGAACAGCTGTTCGAACTCGGCAAGAAGGGCGGCGTGGTCATCAACGACCACTGCGCCACCCCGGTCCCCGGCATTTGGGCCATCGGTGAGGTGGCGAACTTCGAGGGCATGTGCCTGGGGCTCGTGGCGCCGGCAAACACGATGGCCGAGATCGTGGCCGACCGCCTGCACGGCGGGCAAGCGACCTTCCCCGGCTTCGACACCGCCACCAAGCTCAAGCTCTCCGGCGTGGACGTGGCCAGCTTCGGCGACGCGTTCGCCACAACCGAGCATTCCCTGGAGATCGTCTACGCCGACCCGGCCCGGGGCGTCTACCAGAAGATCGTCACCACCGACGACGCCAAGACCCTGCTCGGCGGCATCTTCGTCGGCGACGCCACCCCCTATATGAGCCTGCGCCCCCTGCTCGGCCGGGAACTTCCCGCCGAACCCGGCGCCTATTTGACCGCCGCCGGGGGCGGGGACGCCCCGGACACCGAACTGCCCGATGACGCGATCCTGTGCTCCTGCAACAACGTCACCGCCGGGAACATCCGCGACGCCGTCAACGGCTGCGGCTCCTGCGAGGGCAACGCCCCCGTCCGGGAACTGGGCGAACTGAAGACCTGCTCCCGGGCCGGCACCCAGTGCGGCTCCTGCGTCCCGATGCTCAAGAAACTCCTCGAAGGGGAACTGACGAAGTCCGGCATCGAAGTCTCCAAGGCATTGTGCGAGCACTTCAGCCTCTCCCGCCAGGAACTCTTCGACGCCATCCGCGTCCTGGAACTGGACTCCTTCGAAGACATCCTGGCCAAATACGGCACCGGCGCCGGCTGCGACATCTGCAAACCCACCATCGCCTCCATCCTGGCCAGCCAGAACAGCGAATACGTCCTGGGCGCCGGGCGCGGCACCCTGCAGGACACCAACGACCGCGCACTGGCCAACATGCAAAAGGACGGCACCTACTCCGTGGTCCCGCGCATCGCCGGCGGCGAAATCACGCCGAAAGGCCTGGGCGTGATCGCCCGCGTTGCCGAGAAGTACGGCCTGTACACGAAGATCACCGGCGGGCAGCGGATCGACATGTTCGGGGCCCGCCTCGAACAACTCCCCGAGATCTGGAAAGAACTCGTCGAGGCCGGTTTCGAATCCGGCCAGGCCTACGGCAAGAGCCTGCGCACCGTGAAATCTTGCGTGGGCTCGACCTGGTGCCGCTTCGGCGTCCAGGACTCCGTCGCCATGGCCATCAACCTGGAAATGCGCTACCGCGGCCTGCGCAGCCCGCACAAACTCAAAATGGGCGTCTCCGGCTGCGCCCGCGAATGCGCCGAAGCCCGCGGCAAGGACGTCGGCGTCATCGCCACCGACAAAGGCTGGAACCTCTACGTCGGCGGCAACGGCGGATTCCTGCCCGCCCACGCGCAACTCCTCGCCCAGGACCTGGACGACGACACCCTGATCAAATACATCGACCGCTACCTCATGTACTACATCCGCACCGCGGACCGGCTCCAGCGCACCGCCCGCTGGCAGGAAGAACTCGACGGCGGCCTCAAACACATCGAGGACGTCATCATCCACGACTCCCTCGGCATCGCCGACGACCTCGAAACCGCCATGGCCCGCCACATCGACACCTACCAGGACGAATGGGCCGAGACCCTCAAAGACCCGGAAAGGCTCCGCCGCTTCCGCTCCTTCGTCAACGCCCCCGACCAGAAAGACGAAGCCATCACCTTCGTCCCCGAACGCGGCCAGATCCGCCCCGCCACCAACGAGGAAAAAGGCGGCGTCCTCATCGCCAGCACGATTCCCGTTCGCGGCCAGGTCTAAGGAGCAAGAAGCCATGCAGCTCACCATCGACCTCACAGGCCGCGACGTTCTGGTCACAGGCTCGGCCCACGCCGCGCGGCAGGCCGTCCGGCGCTACGAAGCCGCCGGCGCCGTCGTCCATCGGCTCAGCGCCCCCGACGGAGCCGACGCCGACGGCCCGCTGCCCGAACGCCCCTTCCTGGTCGCGGCCGTCGACGATGGGCAGCCCGGCTGGGAACCCCTGCTCGAACGCTGCCGGAAAGCGGGGATCCCCGTCGCCAGCGAACCGCCCGCAGGCGAATCAGGCCACGTCAGCCTGGTCGGCGGCGGTCCCGGCGCCCTCGATCTGCTGACCATGGGCGCGGTCAACGCGCTGCGGGACGCCGACGTCGTCTTTTACGACCGGCTCGCCCCCTACGCTGAACTGGCGCAATTGACGTCCGCGGAAATGGTGGACGTCGGCAAGCGCCCCGGGCACCACAAAGTAGCCCAATGCGACATCGAAAAACTCATGGTCGACGCCGCCATGGCCGGCAAGAACGTGGTCCGGCTCAAAGGCGGTGACCCCTATGTGTTCGGCCGCGGCGGCGAAGAAGTCAGCGCGTGCGTGCAGGCGGGCATCCCCGTACGCGTCATCTCGGGCGTCACGAGCGCCATCTCGGTCCCGGCGGCCGCGGGTATTCCCGTCACGCACCGCGAGGTCAGCCACATGTTCACGGTTGTCTCGGGCCACGCACCGCTGACCGAAAAGGAGCACACGCACCTGGCCGGGCTCGGCGGGACCATCGTGGTCCTCATGGGCATCGGAACCCTCCCCCAACTCGCCGCCGGGCTCCGCCGGGCCGGGATGGACCCCGCAATGCCCATGGCCGTTGTCGAACGCGGTTACCGCCCCGGACAACGTACTACCATCGCCGAACTCGGCACCATTGAAACCGCGGCCGCAGGCTGCACCAACCCGGCCGTCCTGGTCATTGGCGAAGTGGTCCGGGTGGCCGAAGCCAACCGCAATCACACCGAAGCCACCGCAGACCTCAACCTGCTCGCAGCTTCCCTCCTTGAAGCCTGAAAGAACGCACATGACTACGTTGAATGCCCTTGATTCCATCGATGCAGGCTCGCCGTTGGCCACCCCCGTACCAACCGACGATGCGCCGCTGGACGGTTTCCGCATCGGGGTGACTTCACACAGGCGTTCACGGGACTTGATCGAGGCGCTCGAACGGCGCGGCGCTTCCGTGTTGCACGCTCCGGCCTTGAAGATCGCGCCGGTCCAGGAAGACATCACGCTCATCCAGGACACGAAGACGATCATCGCGGCCAAACCCGATATCTGCATCGCCACCACTGCCTACGGCATGCGGCGCTGGTGCGAGGCCGCGGACTCTTTCGGCATCGGCGAGCAACTTCTCGACGTCCTGGCTGCCTGCCGCATGTTCGTGCGGGGACCAAAAGCCCGAGGTGCGGTCCGTGCGGCAGGCCTTGCCGACGTCGGGATCAGCAGTGACGAAACCACCGCCACGCTGGTGGACATGCTCCTTCAGGAAGGCGTCCGAGGGAAGACCGTCGCAGTGCAATTGCACGGCTACACCGATGTGCGCCAGTTGGAACGCCTCCGGATGTCCGGCGCGACGGTCCTCACCGTCACCCCCTACCGCTGGGTAAAGCCCGACGGCGAAGACAAGCTGCCGCGCCTGATCGAAGCCGCCTGCAGTGGAGACTTGGATGTGCTCACCTTTACGAGCGCGCCCGCGGTAGACGCCATGTGGAGCACTGCCCACGAAATGGGCATGTACCGCCAGCTGATCGAGGCCCTCAAGACCCAGGTGACCGTGGCCGCCGTCGGGCCCGTCACAGCACAGCCGCTGATCGATGCCGGGCTCGCCCCCCTCATCCCGGACCGCTACCGCATGGGTGCGCTCATCCGGCTCGTCACCGAACATCTGGCCCTGAACCATGTGCGCCGGCTCGACACTCCCTCAGGGAACATCGAGCTGCGCGGCCGCTGTTTGAAGATCAATGGTTCCGTGGTGGAGCTGGCCCCGGCTCCGCTGCTCCTGCTGCGAGCGCTTTTGGGAGCCGGGGGCGCAGTGCTGTCCCGAGAGGCGCTTTCCGATCTTCTGGAACTGCGTGGCTCGGTCCATGCCCTGGACATGACGGTGAGCCGTTTGCGGTCCTCGCTCCCGGACGGAAGGCTCGTGGAAACCGTGGTCAAACGGGGTTACCGGCTCCGCGTCTAGGTCCCTCGAGTGGCACGTGCCAAACCCGACCCCCGGCCGTCGGGCCGCGATGTCGCATCGCGGGCCCGACAGGATGTGGATCAGGCTCGACGGCGCCGGATAGCGATCGCGATCACGGCTCCGGTGAACACGAGCAGCGTGGCGAGCAGCCCCAGCCCGGCCATGCTGAATCCTGTCGTGGCGAGCCCGCCGTCCCTAGTCAATGTCGTCGTGACCACGGGGTCGGTACTGCCGTCTCGGACGGTCACAGTCAGTGTTCGCGCCACTTCCACGTTGCCTGCGCGGTCTGTCGTGCGGTACGAGACCGAATGGCTTCCGGCCTTGTCGAACTTCACCCCGTCCGCGGGCGCCGCACTCCACTCCTCCTCGCCGATTCGATACTCGGTGAATGCAACGCCGGAGAGGGCGTCCTCCGCATCGAACACAAGCTTGACCGTCGTAACCTTCGCATCGGCGACGGGCAATTGAACGGTGGTCACGGGAGCGGTCATGTCGATTGCCACACGCGCGCGTGCGATCTCCGAGATGTTGCCGGCCTTGTCGATCGCGCGCGCCTCGAGAATGTGAACGCCATCCGCCGCGAAGAGGATCTCCGCGGTGTACGGCTGCCACTCGCCGCCGTCGAGACGAGTCTCGATGCTCGGCGTCCGGGAGTCGTTGTCATCCGCGGTGGCCGAAACGGTGACCCCGGCGGTATGCCAGCCGGATGCCGGAGTCACCGGCGCCGTGTTCAACCGCACCGTTGGCGCAACCTCGTCGACGACCGACGAGCATGGAGCCTTCGGGCGGTCGGCGCTAGCCTCTCCCCAGGTTGTGGATGCGTCGGCGGTGAGCGTCACCTCGAGCGTTCCGCCCTTCTTCAACCGATCCCAGTTGGTGTAGCTCGCGCTTTGTGGAGTGCCGTTGAACGAGACTCCGTCGATGTATTGCAGTTTCGATCCATCGGCGCCGTCTGCCTTGATGGTCAGAGTCGTGTCACCGAAGTCGAGGTCCAGCCGCGGAAAGCGTGGAGCGTGCAACAGCAGATCACCGGAACCGGGAACCGAAGGATACATGCCGAGCGCAGAGAATGCGTACCAGGCCGACATGGTTCCGAGATCGTCGTTTCCGGTGACACCGTTCGGCTTGTTGGTGAAAAGCGTTTGGGCCGCCCGGTTCACCGCTGACGCCTTCGCGGGTTCCCCGTAGAAGTTATACATCCACGCAGCGTGCAGGTTCGGTTCGTTGTTCGGGTTGTACTCGATCCGGTTGTAGTCAAGCGCTCCGGTGACCCAGGATCCCCTCGCGGCACCGGCCGGATCGGTGAAGACGCGTCCAATGTCGAAGAATTTGTCGAGGCGGCTGATGGCCTGACCGACTCCGCCGATGGCCTCCGCGAGTCCGTCCGCGTCCTGCCAGGCAAGCCACTGGTATTGCCACGCCGTTCCTTCCTGGAATCCCCCGGTGTTGCCGCCCCAGCTACCGTCGGCGTTTCTCTCGCGCGGGAAGCCTGTGTATCCAGTCTCGGTCGCGGCCCGGTTCCACACGTTTTTCCAGTTGCTCGCACGAGAGGCAAGACGCACAGCCGTGGCGTTGTCGCCTAATCCCTCCGCGACGAGCGAGACGGCGCAATCGCCTACCGCGTACTCCATGGTCGCCGAACCGCCGTGGTGTTCGTCGGTGTCCATGCCCTTCTTCGGGGCCCAGCGGTTGGTGGGCACGTACCCCTTCGCGATGTAGTCGGCGATAGCGGAGCGCCCGGCGAACTGGCTCCCGGCGGGAGGCGCAGTGTCGATGTTCTCCAGCAGCGCCGCGAGCAGAAGCTTCTCATCGAGTTCGACCGCCGTGCCGGACAGGGTGTCCTCAGCGCCGAGCGTCACCCCGCCCTGCACCGCCCCGAACCGCCAGAGGTCGGCGAGGAAAGGGGAAGCCGGATCGCCCGTCATGACATTGGCCTCGTAGTTCGCGTAAGCCCAGCGCGGCAGCCAGCCACCCTGCTGCTGAATCGTCAGAACGCTTCTGGCCATATCCTGCGCGCGTTCCGGCTGCAGCATGGCGAGCAGTTGGTTCTGTGAGCGGTAGGTGTCCCACAGCGAGAACCACTGGTAGTAGGTCCAGCCGTCCGCCACGTGGTTCTTGTCGTCGAAGCCGCGGTAACGGCCATCGACGTCTGTCGAGGTGATGGGCTGGAGGAAAGCGTGGTACAGCGCTGTGTAGAAGGTGACATTGTCGTTGGCGGCGCCTCCGTAGGTGGTGGCTTTCCGAAGTTCGGTGTTCCACTCCGCGACCGTCGCATCCTTAACGGCGTCGAAAGGGATGATAGCCCCGTTGTCATCGAGTCCCTCCTCCACGAGGTTGGCGATCGCACCGGCCATGCCCGTGAAGGAGAGTCCGGTCGAGAGCTGAACCGTGCGGTTCTCGCTGGTGTCGAAACTCACCCAGGCGCCCTTCTGCCCGGGGCCGGATGGCTGAGCGGTCGACCCTGGCATGCCGCCGGTCTCATTCCAGGTTCCCGCGGACGCGAAGGGCCGGTCGAACCTCGTAGCGAACCAGGTGGTGTACTCGAAGTCCTTCCCCGAGCAGAATCCCTGCACGCGGATCTCGCTCACGACGGTGCGGTCACCGACGATCGTGATCGAGGAGTTCTTCACCTTGAGAGTTTGATTGGCCTGACCGGTGTTGAGGAACACATTGGCGTTGCCGGTCGCGGGGAAGGTGTATCGCTGCACCCCGACGCGGGTGGACGCGGTGGCTTCGACGTCGATTCCACCGGAGGAGGTGAGCCTGGTCCTGTAGTAGCCGGCGGTACCGATCTCGCCGTCGTGGGTGAGGGTCGCGGCATATCGGGTGTGATCGAAGGTGCGCCCGTTGGAGGTGTCGAACGACTTGCCGGGGCCGACCTCACCGGTCGTGGGGAGCACGGAAAGCAGACCGCCTTGTTCCCAGCATCCGGCGCCCGAGAGGTACGAATGACCGAAACCCCGAACCGTCGTGTCGTCGTATTGCCAGCCCGCGAAATGTTTGCCAGTCGGACTCACCTGGGCCATGCCGAACGGCGCCGACGCACCGGGGAAGGTGTTCCCTTCGTCCTTGGTGCCAATGAAGGTGTTGACGGATGCCGCGGGGTTGGCTATGGGTCCAGCCGCGGAGGCCGGCTGCGCCACAAGGGCCGGGCCGATCAGTCCCGCGGCGAGGGCGATCGCAAGGGATGCCGCTGCGTGCGACTTCATGCGTCTGGCCCGTCTCGCCAGGATACGGATCTTCATTTGCTGTGTCCTCCTTGACATAGCCAGAAAGCGCATGGAAACGTTTCCAAGAGACGGTATCCCAGTATCCACGCAGCGTCAATCATGTTCGGCGCGCCGGCCGTCTGATGGCCCGCGAATCCGCTCCGCACCCGCAGACAGGCGTTGTTGGCGCGATCATTAAGCGCTGACGGCAGTCGTGGCCGCCGAACAGGTTCTTCACAGCCTGCTCGGCGGCCACGGCGTCGCCTCTTGCGGTCACGACGCTGAGGGGTGAAGTAGGAGGTGGCGGCGCGAATCGCAGCGACAGACCCGTCTCACCCGTTCTTGTGGACCAAGTAGATGGCACCGGTGGTGACGTCTTCCTCGAGTGCTTCCAGGGTGCGGCCACGGGTTTCGGGGACCTGCTTGACGACGAAGACCAGGGCCAGCGCCCCGACGACGGCGAAGAGGAAAAATGTGCCGGTGATCCCGACCCCCGCGACCAGCGACGGGAAGAACAGCGAAAGGAAACCGTTCACGACCCAGAGGAAGAAGATCGAGACGCCGGTGCCGAAGCCGCGCATGTGCAGCGGGAAGACTTCCGACAGGTAGACCCACACCGCGACGTTCAGGAACGTTTGCATGGACCCGACGAAGGCAACCACCAGGAAGAGGATCACGTACGGGCGGATCGGGTTGCCCACGGGCAGCATCATTGAGGCGAACCCGATGAGCAGGTGGCAGCTGGTGGTCAGCGTGAGGCCGAGGACGAAGGTCTTGCGACGGTCGATCCGGTCCATCAGCGACAAGGCGATGACGCCACCGACCACGGCGATCACGCCGGGCGCGATGTTCGCGATGAGTGCGCCGCTCTCGTTGAAGCCCGACTCGACAAGCACCGTCTGGCCGTAGTACATGATCGAGTTGATGCCGGTCAGCTGTTGGGCGACGCCCAGGCCGATGCCAACGAGCAGAATGCGGAACAGGTTCTTGTTACTGAAGACCGCACGCCAGCCGATCTGCTGGCTTTCCTGCTCCTCCTTGGCGACGTTCTCGACCTCGCCGAGCTCCGCAAGCGCGCGGTCCTCGGAGCGGACGGACCGCAGCACCGCGAGGGCCTCATCGTGCCGGCCCTTCTCCACGAGCCAGCGCGGCGACTCAGGCACGCGGAGCATACCGAAGAACAGCGCGATCGCCGGCAACGCGCAGACCGCAAGCATGATGCGCCACACGCCGGGGACATCGCCCCACACTATGCCGATGATGGCGTTGACGACGAAGGCCGCCAGCTGGCCGACGACGATCATGAGCTCGTTGCGGCCCGCGAGGGAGCCGCGGATCTCATAGGGGGCCATCTCTGCCAGGAACACCGGGACCACCGCCGAGGCGCCACCCACTGCGAGACCGAGCAGGATGCGGCCGACGACGAGCACCCCGAAGCTCGGTGTGAACACGCACACCAAGGTGCCAATGAAGAACAGCACCGCCAGCAGGATGATCGTCTTGCGACGCCCCCACCCGTCGGAGATCCGTCCGCCCGAGAGCGCGCCGAGCGCCGCGGCGAAGACGAGCGAGCTGGCAACGATGCCCTCGCTGAACGGCGTCAAGCCGAGTTCGGCCGTCATTGGCCTCAGGGCGCCATTGATGACGCCCGTGTCATAACCGAACAGCAGGCCACCGAAGGTGGCGATCAGTGCGACCAGGCCAAGGCGCTTGCGGTGCGGGCCGTTGGTCAAAGGTGGAAGCGCGACTGCGCTGCCGGCTCTACCGTGACTTTGAGTAGCAGACATCAGGACTCCTTTGTCATGTGGTGCGGGTCATACACCCGCTCTGAACACAAGACTAACGCGCGAAAGACTCAAATGTAAGGTCAATCTAACAAATGACTTAATTGAGGCTTCTTCGCCGTGGGAAGATGAGGCATGGGTCCTGACCGGCAACTCCGTCCCGCAACACAGAGCGATGTGGCTCGCGAAGTCGGCGTTTCCCGGACGCTCGTGTCCTTCGCCTTCCGAGGTGCTCCCGGTGTCAGCGACGAGACCAAACAGGCCATCTTCGACGCGGCGAAACGTCTCGGCTACCGGCCCAACGCGGCCGCCGCCGATCTGGCACGCAAGCATCGCTCCGCCGTCGGGCTCTATTTGATGGACATCCACAACGAGGTCTATGCAGATATCCTCAGCGGCGTAAGGATGGCACTCCCCCAGGCCCGCAACCGCCTCATCCTCAGCGTCTCCCAGTCGATCGACGGAGTGGATCCGGAAGCCGTGGACTCGCTGATCGAGGCACGGGTGGGGATCATCATCGCCGCAACGCTGCTGGACCCGGACGAACGAGTGTGGGAACTGGCCCAAATAGTCCCCATCGTCAGCGTCGCGCGGCCGGTACCCGGCGTCGACAGCGTCTATTCGGACGACGACGCCGGCGCCCGCGCCGCCACCGAACACCTCCTCAGCCTCGGACACACCCGGATCGCCCACCTTGGCGGACCCGATTATGACGGCCACACGGTCCGCCGAAGAAGCTACGAGAAGACAATGCGCGACGCCGGCCTGGTTCCTTGGACCGTACCGGCCGACGACTTCACGCAAGATGCCGGAATGCGTGCCGCAGCTCAACTGCTTGACGGCCCGGACCGCCCGACGGCCATCTTCACCCACAATGACCAGTTCGCCTTGGCGGCACGCGAAGCCGCCTACGCCAGGGGCCTGGCCATCCCCGGGGATCTGTCGCTGGTGGGCTATGACAATTCACGGACAGGCCGGCTCCACGGCATCGACCTGACGTCGGTGGACCTCCACGCGATGGAACTGGGAAGCGTCGCCGGAGCCGTGGCCATGGACCGGCTCAAGAATCCCGAGGCTCCCATCGCGGACGAACGCCTCACTCCCTCGCTGGTAATCCGCAACTCAACGGCGCCCGCCGCGCGGTAGCTCCACATCATGGACAGATTCCCGACCCGGTGGGAACATGGCCGTACATTCGCTCTTGGTCCGGAGGAACGGCCATGAAAAACTTCGCACAGCTGCATGCGGCGATGCACAGGTCCCTCCACGGCTTGCTCCCCTCCCCGGTCCCACGCCGCCAGATCAAACTCGGCGGCCAGTATGCAATAGTGGACGGCATCAATCACGTGATGCCGCTCACTTCGAACAACTCCCCCATGCTGATGGCAGCCTTTCCCATCAACAAACGCGCCGCCGCCGGGCTGCTCCCAGGCAAGGAAATGCGACCCTTCAGCCTCGGCGGCAAAGGCCTGCTGATGGTCATGGTGGTCAACCACACGTCGACGGACATCGGCAAATACATCGAATATTCCCTGGCCATTGCCATCACCCACGGCAGCCGGCCCGCCCCGCCGTTCCTGCCGCTCATCTTCCAGAAGTCGTCCAAGCTTGGCCAGTTCGTGGTGGACCTGCCCGTCAGCACCGAAATCTCGGTCAAGGGCGGCAAGGGAATCCAGGGCATGCCCAAGCACCAGGCCAACCTCGACTTCGTCGTCACGGACGCCACCGTCTCGGCCCAGTACGACCAAGACGGAATGCTGGGCAGCTTCATCGAAATCGAACAGCCCGCTCCCGTCGGGCTCCCGGTGAGGCTCACGGTCTCCAACTACTGCGCCTTCCGCGGAATGCTTTGGAAGTCGGACACCTATGTCGAGGGCACGGCGAACGTCGCCTACGGCAGGCAGGCCAAGGCGCGGCTCATCGTGGGCGACGCTCCCGGCGTCGCGCCCTTGAAAACCCTCCACGTGGCACCCAAGCCAGTGTTCACCGCGTGGCTTCCCGAAGCTCGTAGCCTCCTGGACGACCACATCGAGACGTGGTTCCTCACGGCTTCCACGGAAGCAGGTGCGGCCACCCTCCGCGGCGGAGGCACGATGGACAGCGTAGTCGGGCTTGGCCAGAGTCAAGAGTGGTTGGCGCCTCCGGACCGCTCCCGCACGGCGCACTAGCCGCGCCGGGTTTAGCGCCGGCGGCCGCATGTGACCCAGCTCATTACCGGCTGGTAACCATCAGGGAACGGGCCGCTGCCAAATGGCAACAACAGGGAAACACCACCGAAAAACCCCGCGCCTACGCTGGGGACAGGCACATCCACCACAGCTCAGTTCAGCGAAGGGACCCATCATGTCCATCACCCCGTCCGCAGGCTCCATCCACCTCGTCATCGCAGGAGCCGGGCCCGCAGCCCAGGCCCTGGTCCGTCAGCTGACACAGCCCGGAACGGCGGCGTTCATCGGCACCATCGCGGTGCTGAGCAACCGCGACGAGTGCCCCGATGCGCTCCTGGAGCTAGCCGCCCTCCCCCAGGTCTCCGTGCGTTTCGGCCAGGCCGCGAGCTTCATCGATGTCCAGGCCCGCACGGTCACCACCACCGAAGGCCTCGAGTTCCCCTACGATCAGCTGGTGATTGCCACCGGCTCCTCCCCCATGTACCCGCCGGTCCAAGGCGCAGCACGCAGCCTCAGCTACTCAACGATCGACGACGCCGAGCAGATCGGCACCGCGGTCAAGGACATCACCCGGGTGCTGGGCCGTCGTCCCCTGGGGATTTTGGTTGGCACCGGTCCGGCAGCCGGCCAGGCGGAGGCTGTCCTGCGCGCCCGCGGAGTCCGTCCCGTCCGTACCACGTTGCGTCCAGCTGCCGTCATGCCTTCCGTCGCCGGTTCGGTCCTGCCGGCTACCGGGATCGTCTTCGAGGACGGGAGCAGCATGAACGGCGATCTTGTGGTGCTCGCCGAGGAACGGCTCCCCCGCAACGGGCTCGCTGAAAGTGCAGACCTGCAAACAGCTCCCGACGGCGGCATCAGGGTGGGGCGCGACTTCGCCACTTCGGTGCCCGGCATCTGGGCGATCGGCGACGCCGCCTCCCGCGACGGCATGCGCCTCGGGCTCGTCTTCTCCTCGAATGCCGCAGCGGCACACTGCGCCGCCCGACTTGAGGAAGACGCCAGGCTCCGCATTTCCAGTCCCACGCAGTCCCCGCGTTCCGCACGCTCCGCCGCCGCGGCCTGAGGGGCTAGCGGGTCTGAGGCGGGCTGGGGACCTGCGGCGGGCTGGGGAGGGAGTCTCCGGGGGCCCAAAACCCGGCCCGCCGGCCCCTCTGAGGGAGCCGCCACGGCAGCAGGGCAGTGTGGCAAGATGGTCATTTGACGAGCCGCGACCCTTGCGGCACACCGGGCCCGCCACGGAAGGACCTCCATGAGCAACGAAGCCTCCAGCGCACTGGACAACAGTGCAAGTATCGCTTCATACATCGACCACACTCTTCTCAAGCCGGAGGCCAGCGAAGCCGAAGTGCGCCAAGTCTGTGCCGAGGCTGCCGAGTACAAGTTCAAGTCAGTGTGCGTCAATCCGATTTGGGTCAAGACCGTGACGAAGGCACTCAAGGGTTCCGGAGTCCTCACCTGCTCGGTTGTCGGCTTTCCGCTGGGCGCCACTCCCAGCGACGTCAAGGCTTTCGAAGCACGCGGTGCCGTGTTGGATGGTGCGGATGAAATCGACATGGTGATCAACATCGCCGCGGCCCGTGCCGGAGACAAAGGCGCATTGGTGGATGACATCACGACCGTAGCGGAGGCCGTCCACGCCGGTGGAGCCATCCTGAAGGTCATCATCGAGACTGCCTTGCTTAACGACGAGCAGAAGGTCCTGGCCTGCGAGGCATCGGTGGAGGCCGGGGCGGACTTCGTCAAGACTTCAACCGGTTTCAACGGTGGCGGCGCCACGGTGGAAGACGTCGCCCTCATGCGCAAGACAGTGGGCCCGGATCTCGGCGTCAAGGCCTCCGGCGGAGTACGTTCCCTGGCCGATGCACAGGCTATGATTGCTGCTGGTGCAACACGTATCGGTGCGAGCTCCGGAATTGCCATCGTCAAAGGTGAACAAGGTTCATCCGCGTACTGAGTTTCCCGGCAGCCGCCATAGTTTTTGAGCCCCCCGGGCCGAGGAGGAAAGCATGTCCCAGAACGCCAGCCAGCCCATCGAAAAAGAGAACCCCTTGGGCCAGAGCATTCTGCTCTTTGTGATCAGCATGGTCCTGTTCCTCGGCGCCATCTACTCCCTTGCTTTCCTGACGCTGGAGAACACGTGGCCGATGGCCATCTGCCTGATCCTCTTTGGCCTCGCCTTCTGGATCCCGCAGACCATTCTCGGCCGCTCCAACTCGGCTGGCGAAAGCTAAGAAACCAACTGCAAAAGCCGTGGCCCCGGACTTTTTAGTCCGGGGCCACAGTTGTTTAAATGCGGTCCACCACTTCTGACCTCTTTTGAACGCGGACGACGGCGACACGCCCCAAAACGGGGTGTGTCGCCGTCGTTGTCCCACCAAAGAAGGTCAGAAGTGGTGGTCGAAACCAAGTAGCACCACTCGTATTGGACTGCGAAAAACGGGTAACACCACCCGTTGTTTGTTAAACAAACCCCATGCAAGCATTTGGGCATCGATTGAATGGGCAATCGAAGCAAGGGTTGGAAATTTCGAATTCATTGCCGCTGTCGCCTGTTCTGGGGAACACCAATTCAAAAAGGAGTCTCACTCATGCGCAAATTCAGCAAAAAAGGAAAAGCCTACGCGGCAGCAGCAACAGTTGCCCTCGTGGCAGCAAGCGGCGGAGCAGCCTACGCCTACTGGACCACCACGGGTAATGGTTCGGGGACCGCGGCCAACTCGGCCGGCGGAGGAACGGTTACCCTGCACGCGACCTTCGCCGCGGGACTTGCCCCCGGCAACTCGACGTCTGTCGCCTACACGGCCGACAATGCGAGCAACACTGACACAGTGGTGGGAGCCCTCACAGCAACGGTATCCACCAGCGATCCCACGCATTGCCTCGCTTCCTGGTTCACGGTCACGGCTTCGACCTCGACTTCGCCAGTGGCACACAACTCAACCGGCACGTCCGTCGGCAGCGGCACATTGACCTTCCTCAACGACGCCGCCAGCCAAGACTCCTGCAAGAGCGCCACGGTTACGGTCACGGTCGGAAGTCTCTAGCCATCCAACTGGTGGGTCCGGTACGGGCCCACCAGTTGTCCCTGTGCGATCGCTTCAGAAAAGACCCACGAGAACAGATCCAGAGGAGGCCCAGGTGCCGAGCATTCCGGAGTTATTCCACTCGCCGCTTCGCATCGTCCGAGCGGGAGCCAAAGTGCTTCTGGCAGGCCTCCTTTTGGTGACCCTCACATCGGGCGTCGTGCTTGCCGCCAGTAGTAACGGCAATGGCAACCAAAGCACGCCAAAAGGCATCACGCTGCAGCTTGCCCCAAGCAGCAGATCCGTCACCCAAGGAACGTCGGCAAGCTACAACGTAGTCGTCCAACCGACGGGCGGGTTCGCTGGGAACGTTTCGCTGACAATCTCGGGGCTGCCGGCAGGCGCCACAGCATCGTTTTCGCCCGCAGTCGTCGCCGCCGGGCCAGGATCCGCGTCCTCGAACCTCGTCGTGTCCACCACTTCCGCCACACCTCTTGGTACCTACTCCCTGAGCCTCAAGGGCACCAGCGGGACGCAACAGTCCGCCGTCGTCGTCGCTTCCTTGACGGTGACCGCCGGGCAACACCAAACGTTCACCATCTCCGGCGGCCCCACAGGACTTCTGGCACCAGGCTACGGAGTGTCGATCAATCTTCAATTGGCGAACCCGGGTAATTCCAGCCTCAACGTCACCGGCCTTACTGTATCGGTCACGGGAATCACCCGGACCGCCCAGGCCGTGGCTAACAACCGGCCCTGCAATCCTTCGGACTACGTCATCACCCAATTCAGCGGCAGCTATCCGATCGCCGCCCCGCCAGGCAATTCCTCGCTCTCGACGAGCGGAATTCCGGCAAATCAATGGCCGCAGATAAAAATGCTGAATAGCTCGCTCAACCAGGACGGTTGCAAAGGCGCAACCCTGCAGCTTTCCTACTCCGGAACGGGACAGGGCAACTGAAATGCGGGCAACTGACATGAAAGCGAACAGGTGGATGAAGTCCGGCTCTTTGGCGGCAGCCAAAGCAGCCGCGACGGCTACCGTGCTCAGCCTGGTGCTGGGAGTCGGATCGGCCTACGCCTATTGGTCCACCATCGGGATCGGCAGCGGCTCGGCCGCCAACGGCACCATGCAGACGGTGACCGTGGACGCCTTGGTGGCCGGCGACAGTCCCGCAACCACCCTCGTCCCGGGAGGTACCGCTGAAGTCATCGTGCGGGCGAGCAATCCAAATGCCTTCGCAGTGCAGGTGTATGGTTTCACCGCGAACGGAGCCGCGACCGCGGATGCATCCCACCCGCTGTGCACCACCACGGGCGTGACGTTCAACGCCCCGGCCGCTCCTTTGACGCCAACGGTGTCCGTACCGGCGAATTCCTCCATTCTGATCACTCTGCCAGCAGCCGCGTCGATGTCGACGGCTTCACAATCCAGCTGCCAAGGCGCTGTATTCCACCTTCCAGTCACGATGGCGGTCCGCAAATGAGCAAGCCCAAGCACTCTGCAGGCCGCGGACACAAGCGGGCGTTCCGCAGTCGCGTGACATGGACGCTCCTGGCCGTGCTTTTCATCTCCTGGGGCGGCCCGGCGGCCAACGCCTTCTGGCAATCGCTGAGCAGCAGCAATTTCGGCGCGGCCAAAGCAGACACCATGCCACAAGGCGGCACGCCGGCAGGCTCACTGAACGGCACAAATGTCACGGTCAACTGGGCGGCCGTCACCACACCGACCGGACACGCAGTCGCGGGCTACACCGTGGCCCGCTACTCGGCTCCCACTGGCGGTACCAAGATCGCCGCTGGAGGCGGCTGCGCGGGAATAGTGTCCGGCCTCAGCTGCGTCGAACAAAACCTGCCCGGCGGGACCTGGTACTACACAGTCACCCCGGTCATCTCTTTGTGGACCGGTGCGGAAAGTGCCCGGAGCACGGGCGTAGCCATCGACACGACTCCGCCCACCATCAGCGTCACCTCGATATCCCCGACGCCGAACGGCGCAGGCTTCAACCACACCAGCCCGATGACCGTGAACCTCAGCGCCGTAGACAACACCGGCGGATCCGGCGTCGCGAACATCAAGTACGCGGTCGACGGCGGTAGTACGGTGACCGTCAATGCTGCCACCGCCGCGGTGAACGTCACGGGCGACGGCACTCACACCGTCTCCTACTTCGCCACGGACGTCGCCGGGAACGCCAGTTCCCCGCAGGCCCAAACGGTCAAGATCGATACCACTGCCCCGGTGGTGGGGGTTGCCTCAATCTCGCCAACGCCAAACTCCCTGGGCTACAACAGGACCAGCACGGTGACAGTAAACCTCAGCGCGACGGACGTCGGCGGTTCGGGCATCGCTTCCATTACCTACCACGTGGACAGCCTCACCCCAGTCACCGTCAACGCGGCCACAGCCGCGGTGAATGTCAGCGGCGGCGACGGCACTCACACGGTGTTCTACTCCGCGACGGATGTCGCAGGGAACGTCACATCCCAGACCCAAACGGTCAAGATCGACACTACGGCCCCGACAGTCAGCGCCGTCACGATGGCCAACGGCGGCACGGCAAAGACAGCCGATTCCGGGGACACGCTCACCATCGTCTTTTCGACGGACATGGACGCACACACCTTGTGCAATGGCTGGGATTCCACATCCGCCACCCAGACGGCCTCAGGCACCGCAAGTATCAGCACAGGCAACGTACTGACTTTCTCAAGCCCGAGCTGCACGGCGCCCGCATTAGGCAGCGTTTCCCTTGGTGCCGCCTACAACACTGGTACCTCGGCCCGTAGCTTCACAGCAACCATGGCCTGGACCCAGTCCACCGGAGACCTGGTCATCACCTTCACCTCCAACGGCTCGGGTGGTACCGCGGGAACTGGCCTCTCCCCGGCTTCTCCGGTTTACACTCCAGCACCGGGCGCCGCGGATAAGGCAGGCAACCCTGTCGGAACCATCACGGCCGGTGGCCAATCGAAGTTCTAAAATCCACCGTCAACCACCCAGCCCCAACATGAGGGCCAGGAGTGCCGGCCACTGGTTTCGGACCAGTGTCCAGGCCGCGAGGCCAAGGCCAACCATGGCGTAACCGCTCACGGGAATCAGGACCAGCCATTCCCGCCGCGAACCGGCCTTGCCAAGCAGTGGGATGGAGAATGCGCCGTTGGCCCGCCAGATCCCGCTGACCAGGGGCAGCTTGCGCCAGAACTTCGGCGGCTTGATGACGATGGGCCACAGCAGCGGCACTCCCCCGGTGGTGATCATGTCGCCCACAATGTGGATCCCGACGCCGGTGAGCATGGACAAGGGCAGCCAGCTCCACTGGTGCGGGGCGAACCACGTGACCAGCCCGGCCATGGCAAGAGCGAACACCCAGTTGGCGATCCACCCGGTATTCGGGAACAGCTTGAGGGCTTTGGCAGCCAGGTTGATCATGAACATGCACAACAGCCCGGCGCCCACGGACAACCGCCCCACGGGAGTATCCAGCTGGAACTGGGCGGCCATGGCGGCGAGCACCACGAAAGCCGAGGCGCCCAACAGTGAATGGGTTCCCTGCCGGTGCCCTCCGCTGGCCTTCTCGATCCCGACGGCGATCACGTTGGACAGCGGCGGCAGCGAGTGGGCGATGGTGCTTGAGCGGTGGTCCCAATCGCACACCAAAGCAGTTCCCGCCGTCGTCATCGCTCCGATGAGGATTCCGGTGGCGTCCAGCGGGTACCAGCCCAAGGCGTACGGGCCGGTTGATGCGATAGCTATCCACGCCGCGGCCCCGGACGCGGCGTGGTGTCCTCCCATCATCGCTTAGCCTGCGGTCTGCGAAGTGCTGGACGTCGGCGAAGCCGAGAAGAAGATAGCTTCGATCACGGTGTTGGCCCACTCCAGGATCTCGGCGTCCTGCAGGTCGCGGCCGCCGATCCTCGCCGTCTTGGGCTTGGGGAGCAGCACTGCGTCGAGGGCCGGTTTGATCTGCGAGCCGGGGTACATGCGGTTGAGCCGCATGACCTTCGATTCGGGCAGCTGGGCGGGCGAGAAACGGATGAAGTTGCCTTGGAGCGCGACGTCGGACAGTCCGGCTTCGCGGGCACCCACCCTGAAGCGTGCGACGGCGATCAGGTTCTTCGCGGGCAGCGGCGGCTCGCCGTAACGGTCCACGAGTTCAGCCAGCACTTCGTCGATGGCCTCGTTGGTGATGGCCCCGGCCAGCTTCCTGTAGGCCTCCAGCCGCAGGCGTTCGCCCGGCACGTAGTCGTGCGGCAAGTGGGCGTTGACGGGCAGCTCGATCTTCATGTCGGCGGCCTTCTCCTCGGCCTCGCCGCGGTATTCGGCCACGGCTTCGCCCACCAGCCGGATGTAAAGATCGAAGCCGACCCCTTGAATGTGCCCGGACTGTTCCCCGCCGAGCAGGTTGCCGGCGCCGCGGATTTCGAGGTCTTTCATGGCCAACTGCATGCCCGCCCCGAGCTCATTGTGGGCCGCGACGGCCTTGAGCCGTTCGAGCGCCACTTCGCCCAGGGGCTTCTCGGAGGGGTACAGGAAGTAGGCGTAGGCGCGTTCGCGGCCTCGGCCCACGCGGCCACGCAGCTGGTGGAGCTGGGAGAGGCCGTACTTGTCCGCGCCGTCCACAATCAGGGTGTTGGCATTGGAAATATCCAGGCCTGTCTCAATGATGGTGGTGCAGACCAGGACGTCAAAGCGCTTCTCCCAGAAGTCCACGATGATCTTTTCCAGGCGGCTCTCGGACATCTGCCCATGCGCCACTTCAACGCGGGCCTCGGGGACAAGCTCCCGGATCTGGGCGGCGATACGCTCAATCGAGGACACACGGTTGTGGACGAAGAACACCTGGCCTTCGCGCATGAGTTCACGCCGGATCGCCGCGGAGGTCTGCTTGTTGGTGAACGGCCCGACATACGTCAGCACCGGGTGCCGCTCCTCCGGCGGCGTGGCCAGGGTGGACGTTTCGCGGATACCCGTGAGGGACATCTCCAAGGTACGCGGGATGGGGGTGGCGCTCATGGCGAGGACGTCCACGTTGGTGCGCATCTTCTTGAGCGCTTCCTTGTGCTCCACGCCGAAGCGCTGCTCCTCATCGACGATCACCAGGCCAAGGTCCTTGAACTCGAAGTCCTTGGACAGCAGGCGGTGCGTGCCAATGACCACATCCACGGAGCCGTTCTTGACTCCCTCTATGGTTTCCTTGGCTTCCTTCGCACCTTGGAACCGGGACAGCGGCTTGACGCGCAACGGGAACCCGGAGAAGCGCTCGGTGAACGTCTCATAGTGCTGCTGGGCGAGCAGCGTGGTGGGAACCAGCACGGCGACCTGTTTGCCGTCCTGGACCGCCTTGAACGCAGCCCGGACCGCGATCTCGGTCTTCCCGTAGCCGACGTCGCCGGAGACCAGGCGGTCCATGGGGATCTCGCGTTCCATGTCGGCCTTGACCTCGTTGATGGTGGTGAGCTGGTCCGGCGTCTCCACATACGGGAAGGCTTCCTCAAGTTCCCGCTGCCACGGCGTGTCCGGAGCGAAGGCATGCCCGCGGGAGGCCATCCGGGCGGAGTACAGCCTGATGAGCTCGCCCGCGATTTCCTTGACGGCCTTGCGGGCCTTGGACTTGGTGCTCGCCCAGTCCGCCCCGCCCATCTTGCTCAACGACGGCGTGTCGCCTCCGACGTAGCGGGTCACCTGGTCGAGTTGGTCGGTCGGCACGAAAAGCCGGTCGCCGGGAGCGCCGCGCTTGGACGCGGCGTACTCGAGCACGAGGTACTCGCGAAGACCTGCGTCTCCCCCGGAGGGACCGGCAGAGGAGCCCGCCACCTTGCGCTGGATCAGCTCCACGAACTTCCCGATCCCGTGCTGTTCGTGGACCACGAAGTCGCCGGCGTGCAGCTGGAGGGGGTCGACGGCGTTGCGCCGCTTGGAGGGCATGCGCCGCATGTCCTTCGTGGACCCGGCCGATGTGCGGCCCAGGAGGTCGGCTTCCGTGAGCAGCCCCAGCTTGAGGCCGTCCAGGACAAACCCGCGTCCGACGGCGGCAGTGGTCACCTCGATGATCCCGGCCTGCGGTTCGTGGGCCAGGGATTCGACACGGGAGCACGGGATATCGGCATCATGGAATAACTCGGCGAGACGCTGGGCAGGCCCGGGGCCATCCGTCGCCACCACGATGCGCCATTGGTCCCGCACGTGGGAACCGATGAATTCGAGCATCTCCGCGACATCGCCCTGGTAGCCGCGCGGCTCACGGGCGTGCAGGTTCAGGACGTCGATGTCGAGGACCAGTTCTTCGTCCGTGGCCAATGAGGTGATGGACCACCAGGAGACACCGTGGGCCAGCGCCGCGCTCCGGGTGTCCGTCAAGGATTGGAAGCTGGCCGTATGCAAAGCCGAAGCGGCTTGGGAGCCCAATACTGAGTCGAGATCGAGGGGCGCCGACCCGCCGTCGGACGCCGTGGACCAGGCCGCCTCGAGGAACTCCTCGTTGGTGGCGGCGAGGTCATGTGCGCGGGTGCGGACTTTCTCCGGTTCGATCACCACACCGATGGAACCGGCCGGCAACTGGTCCACGAAAGGCACCATGGCGTCCACGAGGACCGGAGCCAGGGACTCCATACCCTCGACGGCGATGCCGCCCGCGATCTTTTCCAACATGTCCGCGGCGGCCGGCATGTCGGCCTTGAGCTTGGCGGCCCGGGACATGACCGACGGCGTGATGAGGATTTCCCGGCAAGGCGGGGCGTGCAATTCGCTGGGGTGGTGCACGGCCGGGCCGGAGAGTGAACGCTGGTCTGCCACCGCAAACCAGCGCATCTGGTCCACCTCGTCGCCGAAGAATTCCACCCTGATCGGGTGGTCCTCGGTGGGTGGGAACACGTCCAAAATACCGCCCCTGACGGCGAATTCACCACGGTGGGTAACCATGTCCACGCGCGAATAGGCGGCGTCGGCAAGGCGGCGTACCACGTCGCTGAAGGGCATTTCCTGCCCCACCTTCAACGTCACCGGGACCAGTTCTCCCAGGCCCGCCACGACCGGCTGGACCACGGCGCGAACCGGTGCCACGACCACCCGCAGGGGACCCGCCGTCGAGCTCTCCGGGTGGGCCAGGCGGCGAAGGACCGCGAGCCTGCGGCCCACCGTGTCCGAGCGCGGGGAGAGCCGTTCGTGGGGCAGGGTTTCCCAGCTGGGGAAGGCCGCCACCGCGTCCGCGGGAAGATAGGCAGCCAAGGCCTCGGTGAGGTCCTCGGCTTCGCGACCCGTTGCCGTCACGGCCAACACCACAGCGCTGTCTTCAAGATTTTGGGAGGCGAGGCCGTCTGCCATCTCCGCCAGCAGAGCCGCCCTCAAACCGGTGGGCGCGCTGATCTGGTAGTCGCTGCTCCGTTCGCTGAAGGCCCGCGAAGCCTCGGGCCTGACCCGCGCGAACGTCCGGTCCTCACCCAGGGCACGCCGCAATCCATCAAGGGACGGGACTGTCCCGGCAGGGCTGATTCCGGAGTTCACCGCAGACGGTTGGCCTTTGGGGCTCATTGTTGGCACTCCTCGGGAGAGGGAAGTCGGATAGGGGAAGGCAGCACGAAAACCCGAAATTCTCTCGAATCCCGGGGCGTTCCTAGCCTACCCCGACCACACCGTAGGATGTTTGGGAGCCGCAAGAGCTTTCAACCGAGATATTCACGGAGGACCCCCATGGCCCTGAACGCATCCACCACCCTGCCCTACGGCGTCGACCGCGTAGCCGCAACCTTCATCGACGAAGACTTCCTGCGCCACACGAGCGAGTATGTCGGCGGCACTTTGGAATCATTCCAGATCGACGGCGACACCTCCGGCGCATTCACGACCATCACGGTCCGCACCCTGCCCACCACGCGCCTCCCGGAGATCGCCCGCAAGTTCGTCGGCGAGAAGCTCACCGTCACCCAGACCGAGAAGTGGGACGCCCCGACGGCCGATGGCTCGCGGACCAGCAACATCTCCCTGAAGATCTCCGGCGCCCCGCTTGACGTCACCGCGGTGCAGAGTCTGGTGGCCGACGGCGGCAACACCCGCGTCGAGCTCGAAGGTGCCGTCACGTCGTCGGTTCCGTTCCTCGGCGGCAAGATCGCCGAAGCGGCCGAACCGATGGTTGGCAAGGCCTTGAACATCCAGTCCCAGCAGGCCCAGGCCTGGCTCGAAAGCCACTAGCGTGAAGCTGGCAGCCGGGCTGTCGATTGTGCTGATCGTCGCGGGAGCATGGTCCCTGATCGTTTGGCCGCAGTTCCTGCGCCGCGTCATGGCAGACTCCCGCGCCCGCGACGCCAAGGGCAAAGCCACGAAGTTCCTCACGGTCCACGTCGTGTTGGTCACCATCTCGATGGTGCTCGGACTCGCGACGGCGGTCATCGGGATCACGGCGCTGCTCACCTAATGCCCCTTCCGGGCCCAACTGACTCGCAGTTGTTGTCGTTTTGACGCCTCATAACGACAACAAATGCGAGCCAGTTGGGGGCCTGGGCGGGGAGGGTGCCCCTTCGGGTAAAATGGAACACAGGTGCGCCGGGAAGTCTGGTCGGCAACAGTTTTGTCGACCCCATACTCCCCAAGGAGCCACATGGCGAACCGCCCGCACCCCGCTGCCCCTTCGAAGGTTTTCAGCCGCTCCAGCTTCCCCGAGTACCAACGGATCCTGGCTATTCTCCGCACTGAAACCGTTGGTGGCGCACTTTTGCTCGCCGCGACGGTGGCCGCGCTCGTCTGGGCAAACTCACCCCTTGCCAATGGCTACTTCGCACTGCGCGAAGTCAAGATCGGCTACGCTCCCTGGCATCTGGAATTGAGCTTGGGCCACTGGGCCTCGGACGGGCTTCTGGCCGTTTTCTTCTTCATCGCGGGGCTCGAGCTCAAGCGTGAATTCGTGGCCGGGGAACTGCGGAAGCCCGCAAAAGCGATCGTCCCGGTGGCGGCAGCGTTGGGCGGCGTGGTCCTCCCCGCGCTCATCTACGTGGTCATCAACCTCGGCTCGGGCGCGGAAACACTCAAGGGTTGGGCCATCCCTACCGCCACTGACATCGCCTTCGCTTTGGCCGTCCTGGCGGTCATCAACACGCATTTGCCTGCGGCGTTGCGGACCTTCCTGCTGACGCTTGCGGTTGTGGACGACTTGATTGCCATCGGCATCATCGCGTTCTTCTACTCAAGCGGCCTTGAGCCCTTCATGCTGCTGGCCGCCGCCGTGCCGCTGGCCCTCTTTACGCTCCTGGTCCAGAAGCGCGTCCGCAGCTGGTACCTGCTACTCCCCCTGGCCGCCGCCACCTGGGCCTTCGTCCATGCCTCGGGAATCCACGCGACCGTCGCCGGTGTCCTGCTCGGATTCGCCGTGCCAGTCGTGGCCTCAGGCAAAAAGGGTGAGCCAGCGGCCGGGCTCGCCGAAAGCTTCGAACACCGCTTGCGTCCCTTCTCCGCAGGCTTTGCGGTGCCTGTTTTCGCGTTCTTCTCCGCCGGCGTGGCTTTGGGCGGGGCCGAGGGACTGGGAGCCGCCCTGCTCGATCCCGTGGCGGTTGGCATCGTCCTGGCCCTCGTGGTGGGCAAGACGGCGGGAGTCTTCGCCACCACATTCCTCATCACAAAGACCACCCGCGCGCGGCTGGATGACGGCCTGGCATGGATCGACGTCGCCGGGCTGGCCATGCTGGCGGGCGTCGGATTCACCGTCTCCCTCCTGATAGCCGAGCTGGGCTTCGGCACCGGTTCCCCGCACGATGACCACGCGAAAGTGGCCATCCTCGCCGGTTCCCTCGCCGCAGCGGTGCTTGCCGCCGTCGTGCTCAAAGCCCGTAACCGGCACTACCGCAGCGTGGCGCGGGAGGAACAAAGAGACGACGACGGCGATGGCGTGCCTGACGTTTTTACCCGCGCCTGAAGTGCCGGGGCCGCATACGAGTAGCCCGCATTTTAATTCGAGTAATGCCGCTTTCAATTGGGGTGGTTGGCACGCTGTTTGGGCGGTATCGGCAGGAATACCTTGCTGCTATGGACGCGAATAGTATGGAACGAGTGTGGCATGGGGCCCACAGGAAAACCCAAGAGAAGAACTGGTCATTGTTCTTTGTTTGGGCAATTCTCGGTCTCATGACGATTTCGGTGCTCATCGCAGCGGTACCCAAATGATGCGGTGACTAGGCCAACGGTACAAAAAAGCTCGGACCGGTTCTTGCGGGTCCGAGCTTTTCTTTGCCCCTTACGGTTTTCCAAGCTATAAATAGTCAGCCGTGAATGCCGCAGCATGGCTGCGTTGGAGCATTCGGCCCTTACTGCATCAGTCCTGCGACGGCGGCAAGAATTGTCGCGGCGACGAGGGCGAGCAACAATCCCACAACGACGAATTCCGCCCGGCGGACCCGATGCTGGCTCTGGCGCCATTCGCGCCTGCTCTCCAAGATAATCATGCTTCGAGGCTAAGTCCGGACCACTGCCCGAAATAGAGTGGACGGTACTCGACCTCGACCCACCCGCATCAGAGAGCCTGGGACACCCCTTGGCTCGCCTCGGCCTGGCGCAGCGCGTCCTCCGCAGCAACCCACGCGAGCATGGCGCACTTTACCCGGGCAGGATATTTGGCAACCCCGGCCAAGGCGGCAGCGTCCTGGAGCAGTTCCTCATCCGCTTCCAGCTTGCCGCGCGAACGCATCAATTCCCGGAAGTGATCGATCGTCTGGCGAAGGGACGCCGGGGACATGCCCGGTGCCATTTCACTGAGTATGGACGCCGACGCCATCGATATGGCGCAGCCGTCACCGTCCCAATGGATTTCCGTGACGGCCCGTCCGTCTCCGGCGGTGCCGAGACTCAGCCGGAGGGTGATTTCGTCCCCGCAAATGGGATTGAGCTGGTGGCTCTGACCTGTGGAGCTCTGTCCCGTGCGGCTCTGTCCCGTGGCGGGGGCACCCGTTGCGGCGGCCGGAAGCTTGGCAAGGTCTCCGCCACTGCGGGCCTTGGAATGCTCCAGGATCAGTTGCTGGTACAGGGAGTCCAAGCCGCTCATGATGTGGCTCCAGGAGCCGTTACGCCAAAGTAGGGCCTGATCTGGGCAACCGCCTCAACCAGCAGGTCGACTTCCTCGAATGTGGTGTACAGGTACGTACTGGCTCGCGTGGAGGCGCTCAGCCCCAGCCTGCGGTGCAATGGCTGGGCACAATGGTGACCCACCCGGACAGCGATGCCCAGGTCGTCGAGGTACTGCCCGACGTCGTGCGCGTGCACTCCGGCGACGTCGAACGCGGCAAGCCCGGTCCGTTCTTCCCCCGGCCCGGGGCCCAGCACACGCACGCCCTCGATGGCGCTGAGGCCGGTGACAAGCCTTTGGCCGAGCTCCGCCTCACGAAGAGCGATCCGGTGCATTCCTGTTTCGCTGAGGTAGTTTGCTGCGGCAGCGAGGGCCACAGCCTGCGAAATAGGCTGGGTTCCGGCCTCGAAACGCTGGGGGGCAGGCAGGTATTGGGCTTCTTCCATGGTCACCGTCGTGATCATGGAACCGCCGGTCAGGAACGGTGGCATGGAATTGAGCAGTTCGCTGCGGCCATAGACCGCGCCGATTCCCGTGGGCCCAAGCATCTTGTGGCCGGAGAATACGGCGAAATCCACGTCCAGCGCCTTGAAGTCCAAGGGTAGGTGCGGTGTGGACTGGCAGGCGTCCAGGACCACCAGGGCGCCCACTTCCCGTGCCATTGCGACCAACACGTCCACGGGGTTGATATTGCCAAGCACGTTGGAAGTGTGGGTGAAGGCCAGGATTTTGGTGCGCGCGCTCATGAGGCGTGCTGCTTCCTCGAGACGCAGCGCACCGGCGTCGTCGAGGGGAATGTACTTGAGGCTCGCTCCGGTCCGCCGGCACAGTTCCTGCCACGGGATCAGGTTGGCGTGGTGTTCCATTTCGGTGACAAGCACTTCGTCGCCCGGTTTGAGGGCAAAGCGCCCGGCTTCTCCACCCGCCCGGCCTACGCTGGCGTTCGAAAACGAATAGGCCAGGAGGTTCAGCCCCGCGGTGGCGTTGGCAGTCCAGATCAGCTCATCGTCCTGCACGCCCACAAAACGTGCCACGGTGGCACGCGCCTCTTCGAAGGCATCCGTGGCCTCTACAGCAAGGTGGTGCGCGCCGCGATGGACGGCGGAGTTCCGCTGTTCATAGAATTCCTGCTCAGCCTCGAGCACGCTCCGGGGGTTCTGCGAGGTAGCTCCCGAATCCAGGTAGACCAGCGGTTTGCCATTGATTTCCTGCTCAAGAACGGGGAAGTCGTTGCGGATGCGACGGACTTCATCGTCATCGAGTGCAGAAACCTGGGCATCTCCCCGCGCGGGGGTGGAAACCATTGTCAAAACCGGTGCTCCTTGTTAGGACTACGTGGCAATCGCCAGCGGCTGACCGCCAGGAGTGGCGGCGTCACGTAGTAATTGTCCCACCAATCGGCTTCACTGCCTTCATCCGGGGAGCGTTGGCCCTACTCCTCCGGCTTCGCCAACTCGTCCCACAGTTCGGAAAGCTTCTGCCTGCGCGACACTCCGAGCTTGCCGTAAACCCGCTGCAGGTGGGCGTTGACCGTGTTCACGGCGATACCCAGCCGGGCAGCCACCTCCGCGCTGCTCAGCCCGGATGCCACCAAGGCAGTCACTTCGCGTTCACGCTGGGAAAGCTTGACGACGCCGGGAAGGACCGAGGACCCTGCCTCCGGACTGGCCGGGTGGGGCTCGTCAAAAACGAACGCCTCCTCCTGGTCTGACGCTTGCTGAGGTTCACCTTTGCTTAGCTGTCCTGTTCCCATTTCCTGTCCTGCTTCCTGTCCCGATGGCATGCCGGACTCGACACTCCACACCAGCTCGGACACTCCGGCCCCCAGCTGCCGGTCCCCCCGGCTGCCAGTACGGGCCGCGAGGCCGAGATTCAACATTTCGAGCGCCCGGTGTCCCTTCTTGGCGGCAGAACCGGCAAGTTGCAGCAGTTTCCGGTGCGAGTGTTCAGCGCCAATCAGCACTGACCGGGCGGCGGACGAATAGCTTTCGGCGAGCTGCGAGGCAAGATAATTCCCTCCGCTGGCCCGCGAATCGTAGGCCGTCAAGGCGCGACGCACCTGGTTGACGTCGCCCAGCAACCACGCAGCCGCGGCAAGTCCGCCGAGGGCCGGTGGCAGGAGCCCCTCAGGATCGGCTTCATCCAGCCGGGCCTTGGCCTGGCGGAATTGTTCACACGCCAGTTCCAGGCTCCCCTGCCGGGCAAGTACGAGTGCCCTGTAAAGATGCGCAGACCCGCCGAAATAGCTCATCCGGTTGCTGAAGCTTGAACTGCCGGCGCAGAACATTTCGGGGCCGCCCCATTGCCCTCGCCAGATCAGATTGGACCCGTGGATGGTCAACACAGTGGAGTGGAAGTCCACGGGGCACCGTGGCAGCCGCCCCACGGCTTCGAGGGCCAGGGTCGACAGGGCGACGGCGTCCGCGAACCGTCCGCTGACGGCCAGCCCTTGGGAGACGAGCGCCATCAACAGCACGCTGGCTTGGGTGGGCGGTGGTGGATGGCGCTCCGTGCGCAATCCAGGATCGACCAATTGGCTATGGCAGAGCCTTTGGAACAGCTCACTGTTGGCTGAAGGCCAGCTACCGTTCTGGGCATCCAGATACAGCTGGAGAACATCCAGTTCGTCCCGGACGGCAGACTCGTCAAGATGGGCTGGGTCTCCCGGCTGAATTCCGACGGCGGCAGCCTCCAGCCGCCGTCGGGCATCCTGGAGAACCGCCTGCAGCACATTGGCTCCGGGCGATGTCGGCAAAAGCGAATGCAGCAGAAGCCATACCGCGTGGGCGAAGTCCACAGTCAGGACGTCCGGGGTGTTTGCCACCAAACCCTTCAGGACCGTCACAGCCCCGGGGAAATCCCTTGTCTGGTAGAGCGCCCTTGCCAATTCCACACCGGCAACCAGTCCGAGTTCCGGCGCCCGCACCGCTTCCGCAGCCCGCCGGGCCCTCCGATTGTCGTGAATGTCGTTGGCGGCAATGGCCACGGCCAAAAGATCGGCTTCGGGCACCGGCAACCCGCTTGCCTGTTCAAGGTCCACGCGACGGAACAGCGTCCAGAGCGAGTCATCAGCAACGGGTGAGGACGTCGCGTAGATGCTCCGTCGAAGTTCGAGGATCCGTTCAGGTCCGAGCTGCTGCCGGGCCAGCCTCGCTTCGATGGCGTGGCTGAGCGTTGCCGTCTCTTGGCCGTCTTTCAGGACTCGGATCGTTCCGTCGGCCCGCAGCGCTTCGATCGGCCGCTTTTGGCCAAGTTGTTCAAGGACGGCGAGCGGTATCGGCTCCCCCACTGCCAGAAGGTCCACGACCTGCCGTTGCGGCACGGAGTAGCCCTCAAGCCGGTGGCGGGTCAGCTCGAGCGCTTGCGAACCGTCCAAGCGGATCGGTCCGGACAACATCCAGGAATCAGCCTGCTCCACGATCTCGCCACGCGCCGCGGCTTCGTCCAGCAGCAACTTCGCGGTCTGCAGGTTTCCTCCGGTGAGGGCATGGATGTCCCGGACCAGGCTGCGGGCAGCGCGTCCGCCGAGGCGATCATCGAGGAATTCGCGGAGCTGCTCCTGCGTGAGGTCGTCCAGCGCCACGACGGACAGCTGCCGCGAAACCACGGATTCCATGAGTTCCATTCTCAAGGGACGGTCGGAGCGGTGGGTTGCTATCAGGCGGATGTCCGGCTCAACAAGCAGCTGGCTCAGGAGCCAAAGAGACATGTCATCCAGGAAATCTATGTTGTCGAGCACCAGCAAGGCCGCGGATCCGGATGTCGCTGCGCCACGCACTGCAGTGCGGCAAGCCGCCACGATGGAACCGGGCCACACCTTGGCCCTGGCCGGCAGGTCCGGAACAAGTGCCATGGCGATTCCAAACGGAATGTCCGCGAATGACTCCGAGACGTTGTGGGCGATCACGCTGAAGGAACCGCTCAGCACTGAAGCCGCTGCGTCCAGGAGGGTGGTCATTCCGGAGCCCCCCGGCCCCGAGATGACTATCCCGGCCGGTTCCGGCACTGACAAGGCAATAGCAATCTCCTGGAGCTCCGCTGCCCGGATAATCGGGGGCGAGGTGTGGGTCCCTTCGGTATCGTCCATGGTCCTGTCTCATCTTCGGGCCGCCGGACACACGTTCCTGACGGCTGTGGCACGGACCGGTGTCATTTCCAAACGTTACCTTCGGGTTTCAGTCCTGGATTGAGTGGTAACTACTTGGTTTTTGGGGGCTACTTGCACGAAACATCCCCGCTCCACGGAGCCTCCCTGCGAGGTACCACGGCGTCGCTTCCAGCCCGGTTTTCCCGCCGGATTTGCACCTTCTGTTACCACTCTGTGATCTGACTGTGTAAGCTGGTGCCGCAAGAGTAAGTTCCGGCTGGCTACTTCTGGGGAGTTGAAGCACAGCCGATTTTGGTAACAACTCTGTCGTGACACACCATTTGGCCGTGTACGACGCTGCGGCGTGTTCGGCTGCAGCTCGCCTTATCCATTGCCCAGGTCTCGTATGTCTATGTCCCCAACAGATATGTCACCCAAAATATGAAACACCTGTTCACAGCACTCGTCGCCGTGGCGCTCCTTGCCTTCGGCGGGTTCGCCACCATCTCCGCTGTCCAGTCATCACACAAATCCTCCTATCAGGCCGGCGACCGCAGTTCATATTCGCGGCCGAGCTCATCGCCTTCCGCTTCAACCGCGCCAACGCGGACCGCCACGCCGGCGCCGACGTCGACGCCCAGCAATGTTCCGGCCGCGGCGCCGTCGAGCACGCCCGCTCCAGCCGCGCCCGCTCCAGCAGCAACAGCCGCCGGAGCGCCCGCACCAACGGCAGCGCCCCTGCCTGTCACGGGAACATACCCCCTGCACACCAACATCGTGAGCACCACCTTCTGGGTGGGCGAGATCTTCAACGCCAGCCTCTCGGACGGCTCCCAGGTCTGCTCCACCTACAACGGCCAGTGGGCTTTGCAGCACACTGGCGTCAACATGGGAGCCACTCCGTCCAGCGCGAGCGGTTGCCCCGGCAGCACTTACGGCGGTTGTGACGGAGTCAGTTCCGGCACCGGCACGAGCTTCCAGTGCGCCACGGAACAGCGCGTAGCCAGCAATGGGTACTTCCCGCTGCACCAGCCCAAGCCTCTGCAGAACCCGTTCTACTTGGATCTGCCTTACGACGACGTCAATGACAGCGTCGCTTTCGCCGAGCGTTGCAAGGTGATTCCGTGGGCCGCTGCGGACAACGCCAAAACAGGCGTCAACCACTGCGCGGACTCGAGCTACAGCTACATGAAGAACGCATGGGTCCAGATCACCGGCCCCAATGGCGGCGTTTGCTACGGACAAGTTGAAGATGCCGGCCCCTCCAGCGGTTCGCTCTACCACGATTCCGCCTACGTCTTCGGCGCGAACAACGCCCGTCCGGCCAACAAGTCCTTCTCCGGCGACCCGAGCCAGGGTGCAGGCATGGACGTGTCCCCTGCCCTGAACGGCTGCCTGGGCTTCGCTGAGCTGAACGGCGACAATGACCACGTATCGTGGCGTTTCGTTGACCGCGCCAGCGTGCCGGCCGGTCCGTGGCTCAACGTTGTCACCACTTCGGGAGTCACCAACTAATATCCCGGGACCCACGGGTCAGCAGGACCCTACGCACTCCGGGAGTGTCGGACGCCCATGCCACACAGCCGCAATGGCTGCCTGGCATGGGCGTCCGCGTGTCCGCTTCTTAGCCAGCGTCTGACCCTTAGCCGGTCCGCACGACGGAAGGGCCCGGCGTCGCGATTTCCTGAGGTTGGCGTTGGATCCTCCGGACCGGGCTGACCCAAACTCCCGACGAATTCGCCGAGTACGCCCTGGGCAAGACCTGGAGGCAGATGACCGCGTCCAGGATCCGCATCAGCGGAAAGAAGGGAGCCATCAACAGAAGGCGCGGGCTCCGCATCGAAACAGCGGCAAGGACTGTCAAGAAGAGGTCCGGCAGGAAGACTCCAATGAGAACGTCCTGAGGCCGCAGGACGCCCGACAGAAAGATGAAAACCTCCGATCGATTGCCAAGAATCCACACCTCGACCGCAGCGAGGGACGATAGCAGGAATGCGGGCACCAGAAGCACGAAGAAGAGGCAGCTGGCTACGAGCTCAACGATGTACAACCCCAGGACAAACCAGAATCTGCTGAACTGCAGGCCGTGCCGCCTGACGGTCTGCCAGAAACCAAGAATCCACCGCCGCACCTGCTTGATGTAGTCCTTCAGGTTGTCCGGATCCTGGGTGTACGCAACGGCGGCGGAGGGATGGAATGCGATCCGTCCCAGTTTCTTTGCATGGATTTCAAACGTCATGTTGAAGTCTTCGATCACCAGCCCGGGCGCCAAGACCTCTATTTTTTCGAGGGCGCTGGTTCTGTACATGCTGGCAAATCCAGGCACGATGGAGACGACATTGGCGCCCTGCGCTGCTTGGCCGTACTTCAGCAGCAGTTGGACCACAATGTACAAGCGCTCCCGGTAGGCCACCAGGAAGCGGCCGATCGCCGTCGGAGGTGCCGGGCTCATGATCGACTTGGCGCGTCCCGCGACGGCGACCACGGCGGGATCGTCAAACAGCGGCAACCCCGTTTCGAGGTAATCCGCCGTCGGGCGGGTGTCTGCGTCCAGGAGCATGACCACCTTGAACCTCTTGCACAGATCGAAATGTGCGATGCCCGCCGCGAGCGCGCCTGCCTTGCCACGGTTCGGCTCAAGGTCAAGGACCTTCACCCCGGCAGCCCGCGCAATAGCAGCGGTGTCATCAGTGGACATGTCCGAAACGACGTGGATGTTGCGTCGAGGGACCAAAGCGGACGCGGCGAGGATTGTCTCCCTGATGACCAGGGCCTCGTTGTGGGCGGCCACGAGGACCGCGACATTCGCCGGGTAGATCCGCACTCCCTTCGAACGATGGCGGGCCCGTTGACTCCGAGGGATCGGTACCTTGCCGCCGCGCAGCAGGGCGATCCACCCGCGGATCCGGGTGGACAACCCGTGGACCCGCCACGACTCCTCACCCGCCAGGCGGACCAGCCCGGCAAGGGACCAAAAGATCGTGCTTACCCCCAGAACCAAGAAGATCGAAAGAACTATCACGGCGACGGAGCTCCCACAGTGTCGTACATTTCGTAATCATCGGTAGCAAGCTGGCCATCGCTGAAGAGGTTCATTCCAAAGCTGATGGCCTCGGCTCCTGCCGGAACGGGCGGCGTATCCCAGATCGCCTGCTCGTAACTGGTGTTGGCCGCGAACCACGGACTGGCCGTCCAGTAGGTCCACGTGCCCAGCTTGTTGCGGTAATACACTTCGAACTGCGTCTTGGCGGTGGACTGGTACCACGCCCTGAGCGAATAGCTGTGGCCGGTACTCACGCTCGGAGCGCATGCTCCCAGATCGAGGACGGGAAGCAGTTTGGCATCACCGGACGAGTATTCGGTCACGTCCAGGCGACGAGCCACCGCACCAGTGTGTCCCGGGGTCAAGGTGCTCAGGACTGCGGTATTCGTGCCGTAGGACGCCACCTGCCAGCATTGCGGTAAGCCATACTTTCCAGCGGTTTCCAGCCCCGGATTCCGAAGGGCGTTCTTTCCTGGCGCTGCCGGCGCGGCCACGGGACCGTTCACCACGGGTTTTGCAACGCCGCCGATCACGTCATGTACCGTGCGCACGGCCATGGTCCCTTGTTGGGTCCTGGCCGCCAGCCAGGTGGCGAACTGTTCGAACAACGCGGGGCTGATGGAGCGGGGACTTCCGCTGTTGTCGATGTCGTAGAAGGTCAGCTGCAACCAGCCCCCGGCCTTTTCGGCCTGGGCTACTGTCGCCTCAAGATCGGCCAACGTCCACTTGCTGCCGACCTCTGATGTTGCCCGCGTCCGGAACAGGTCGGCGGGGCGGACAGTTTCCGCTGCCGCGCAGCCCGCGCAGTCGATGGGGGTGGTTATCTCGCCGAGGCCTCGTGCGCTGTTGTAGCCGCATCCAGCGACCAGCTCTTCCGACTTCGGCGTTGAAGCCGCAAACGGATAGGCAAAGGAGGTGATCTTAAAGCCCCAGTCCGTGAGGTTCACCCGATCGTTGCAGATCTGCCTCGACGCTTCGTCCGGCTCTACTGAAGTCACATCGGCAAGGGTTACCGTATGGCCACCGATTTCATTCTGGTCCGCGGCCAGGCTGTGGAGATTGTCCATTGTCATGTATTCAGGTGCGCCAACAAAGCCCGAATCGATGAAAAAGGTGCCCCGGAGGCCACGGTCCTTCAAAATCCGCGCCGCCTCCATCTGGCTTGACCGGCCCGCATCAAACGTCAAGCTGACGGATGAGAGCGGGGCGGCAGAAGATGTGGGTTTGGCGTTCCCTGACCCGAAGGGAGCCTGGCTTCCGTTGATCAGCGATGTGGCGCCCGTCAGCAGGAGCAGCACCGAAACCCACGAGGCAGCCCATAGACCTGCGCGCTTCCTCGAAGTGCGGATCGGGCCGGATGCGATGCCCTTCCCCCGGGGACTCATCGCCAACCCGCGCTGCCGTGGTTCCTGAAGGGGCCGGTGGCGACTGGGGGAAGCCTCGGTCTCAAAGGCTTATTCACCACCGGCCCCCGCTCAGGGGCCCTCTCTATGAGGGCGTGCTGCCGTTCGGCAGCACCGTCAATTGGCGCAGGGTCTATGGGAGGGACCGTGCTGAATCCCGCAAGAGCAGGCTCGAACTCCAGGTAAACGCCTTCTCGGATAAATCCGCCGCGTCCTGTTGCCGCTCGGACCAGAGCGTCCGTTTCCATTGTGAGACCTGTCTTTCCCCCGTTGCCCTCCACCAACTGACACCATCAGCGTATGAATTGGGGCGACGACGGACACGAGTAGGCTCTACCCGTCTTTACACTCAACCTTGAGGTCCGGACAACGCCACTACTCGTGCGCTGCACGCGAAAACACCGGGATCAAACCCCGGGGCGCGGTCCGGGGGCGAATCCGATCTGTTCGTGGTCAAATGGTGCAATCAGGGCAGTCGGAGTTTAAGGATGGCGGAAGAGAGTGTCCAGGAAACAGGGAAGCGGCACTTCCGTTGCGCCTGAGGAAGGCAGTGCGGGCGACATCCGCCGCTCGCCCTCCCCCGCCAATGGACCTCGCCGCCGGCTGTCAGCCCTCACCCAGGCTTGCATCGCCGCAGCCCTGGTGGTGGTGGGGATCGGAGGCTTGCTCGTGTGGCGGTTGACTTCGGACGCAAACGGCTCTCTCGAACCACCGTGGTTTTCAGGCTATGTCGACGTCACCGTTGTCCCTCAGTACCCTTTCGAAGCACCGATGGGCGAGGGCACCAAGAACGTCACGCTGGCGTTCGTAGTGGCAATGGCGGGACAGCCCTGCACACCCAGTTGGGGCAGCACCTACAGCCTCGATGCCGCGAAAAATTCGCTCAAGCTCGAGGAACGCATCGCCAAGCTGCGGTCGAACGGCGGCGCGATCGCTGTGTCTTTCGGCGGCTCAGTGAACAGTGAGCTCGCCAACTCCTGCCAGAATGCAGCCGATCTGGAAAGGGCCTACCGGGCCGTCCTTGAGCGCTACAACCCCGCAACCATCGACTTTGATATCGAAGGCGACAACCTGGCGGACGGCGCAGCCTGGCAGCGCCGCGCCGCGGCTATCGCTTCCCTCCAGAAGGAGCGGAGCAAGGAAGGGCATGCCCTCTCAATCTGGCTGACCCTTCCGGTGACCCCGCAAGGACTGACCGACGTCGGAACCTCCGCTGTTGACCAGATGCTCGCCGCCGGTGTCCAGCTGGCGGGGGTCAACATCATGACCATGAACTACGGTTCAAGCCGGAGTCAATCGCAAAGCATGCTCGATGCCGGAACCTCAGCGGCCCAGTCCACCCACGACCAGCTCAGCATCATCTATCAGCGTGCAGGAATGACCCTCAACAGCGAGCAGATCTGGAGGAAGATGGGGTTGACCCCCATGATCGGCCGGAACGACCTCCCGGGCGAGATATTTGACCTTGATGCGGCTCGGGGGTTGAACTCCTTCGCCATCACCAAGGGGGTTCAACGAGTGTCCATGTGGTCCTTGAACCGCGACATGTCGTGCCCGCAGGACACTCCGGAGGATCCGGCCAGCCATGTGTGCAGCGGGATCGATCAAGGAACCCAGCGCTTCTCCGATTTGTTGAGTGCAGGATTCCACGCCAAACTGCCTTGACCCCGCCGATTAACAGAGGATCATGCCTGGCTTGGACGTTCCGCCCCGTTTTGGTTCTTGGCTTCGGCCGGGCGGGCGAGGTGCCTCCCGTTGCCGTGCCGAAACAGCTTCTTAAGCCACTGCATGGATACCTCCAGTTTTCGAGGGACTGCCCGTACCGGATTGCTTGGACGGCCCCGGCGGCCGGTGCTACTTCACTTGGCTGACCGTGACGACTTTCAGCCACGGTCCCGCGGGAACCTGGTCCCGTGGCACGAACTGCCAGTCGACTTTGTCCGACTCGCCATCAAGCTCGGAGAAACCAAGGCACCCATTGAGGGCGGGCGAGACGTCCATTCCGGCTCCGTTGAACTTCTTGTTGGCTGGACGGGCATCGTTGGAGCCGAAAACGTAGTCCTTGTCGTGATACTGGCCCGGACCGGCATCTTCAATCTGTCCATAGCATTCGCGGTTGCCCATCCGAATCCTGACCCATTGGTTCTTCATGTAACTGAAGGAACGGTTCTGGGCATTGCCTGCGAAACCCGGATCGTTGGCCCACGGGATGACACTCGCCCGTTCCGCAAAGGCGGTGGGATCGTTGATGTCATCGTAAGGAAGATCGAGGTAGAACGGGTTCTCCTTTGGAGTCATGCTGGTCGGCGCGAAGCCCTTGGCCTGCGTTCTCGCCTCGGTCTTGCAGCCGTTCGTCACGACGCCGTCACAGCCTCCGTAGCTCTGCATCCATTGGGAGTCGTAGGTGGACATCACTTGGCTGCCATCTGCCGCGTTGGGGTCAAAGATCTCGCCAACCCAAAAGGTCGTGGACACGATCCCGGTGTGCCAGGGATACCGGCCTGCTGTCGTGGCTGATTGGGTCGGACTCGGGCTCGGTCCACCGCACGCTGCCGTCAGCAGGGTCAAGACCGCAAGTGCAGCCACCCCGCCCCGGCTATGATGCCTCGGTCCGGATGCTGAGCGATTCACATCGTGCTCCTGGAAAAGGGTTCGTCGGATCTTTCCTTGGACAAGGGCAGGCGGCCGGTTAGCGCATACTCCACTCTCCCAGCCGCCTGTCCTTACGCTGTAGGTTATCCCGTCCCTTCGTTCAAGACGCGAGGGTGATCTTCCAACCTGCGGGATCCAGGACTTTTGCCGGCTTGTAGTCGGCCGCGACGTTGAGGATGATTTCATCGAGGGTGGTCTTCGGCTCGAAGCCAACAAGCCCAAAGGACTTGCTGTTGTCCGGAACCCGCCGGCGCATGTCCTCGTAGCCTTCCGAGTACGCCTGCTCATAAGGCACCAAGGTGACGGCGCTGCCGCTCCCAAGGAGTTCAACAATCCTTTCGGCCAACGTCAGGATGGAAATCTCGTAGCTGCCGCCGAGGTTGTACGCATTTCCGTAGGCAAGCGGTTCCTCGGAAATGCGGACGATGGCGGGAACGATGTCGCCGACGTAGGAGAAGCACCTGGTCTGGTTGCCGTCTCCGTATACGGTCAGGGGCTCACCAACGAGCGCCTGCCGCACGAGTCGCGGAACAACCATTCCATAGCGGCCCGTCTGCCGCGGACCGACCGTGTTGAAGAGCCGCACGATGGCAACCGGCAACCCGAATTGGCGCCAATATGCATGGGCAAATGCCTCGTCAATACCCTTGGCCGCGGCGTAGGTCCACCGGGATTTCAGCGCGGATCCCAGGATGCGGTCCGCTTCCTCCGAGAGGCTGTCCGAGGTGTTCTTGCCGTAGATCTCGCTTGTGGATGCCAGCAACAGCGAGGCACCTGATTCCAGGACCGAGTCCAGGACCACTTCGGTGCCATGGATATTCGTGCGGAGGCTCTCCAACGGGTGGTCGACAATCAGATTCACGCCAACCGCGGCGGCCAGATGGAAGACCCTGTCGGCACCCGCCACCACCTTGTCCACTGCGTCACGGTCGAGAATGGTGCCCTCGACGAAGTGGAAGTTCCTGTGGCCGATAACGCCTTTGAGATTCTCCAAGCGTCCGGTCGACAAGTTGTCCAGCACGGCGACTTCGTCCCCGGCCGCCAACAAGTACTCAACAAGGTGGCTTCCTATGAACCCGGCACCGCCGGTTATTGCTGTTTTCATTACTCCTGCTTCCGTCGAAAACCTGGTGGATCTAGAGGCGGGTTACGTTGTCGGCCTTGGGCAAGCGGTATGTCGTGTCGAGGACTGCTGGTGCTTCGGCCAGCCAGTCAAGTTCCATCTGGCTGTGCCTGGTGTGCAGGATCACCAGATCCGCACCCCAGTCAGCAGGCGATTGCTCGGATTGGAGTGTCCCGCCGTGACCATCGGGAGCCGTCTGGCACCAAGGATCGGAGAATGCCACTTCCGCCCCGTCGGCGATCAAGGCGGCAATGATTTCCAACGCCGGGGATTCCCTGAGATCTTCGACGTCGGGCTTGTAGGCGACCCCGAGCACCATGACCCGGGCACCGGCAACACCGTGGTTGCGGTCCGACAGGATACGCCGGGCCTTTTCCACCACCTGGTGCGGCCTGCCTGCAATCCCGGCCATCGCTTGCTCGATCACCGGGGCCGTCAAGCGGGCCTTGCGCAATTGCCACAGCAAGTAGTGGGGGTCGCACGGTATGCAGTGTCCGCCGACTCCAGGACCGGGGGTGAACGCCATGAAGCCATACGGCTTCGTGGAGGCCGCATCGATGACGTCCATGACCTCCATGTTGAGTTCGTGGCAGATATCAGCGAATTCGTTAGCCAAGGCGATATTGACGGCCCTGAAAGTGTTCTCCACCAGCTTGGTCATTTCGGCGACATCCGCCGATGGCACCACGTGAACCAGCTTGGTGCTGGCGCTCAGCAGCCGTTCGGCAGCTTCGCCGCAGGCCGGGGTCACGCCGCCAACTACCCGGGGGACGTCTTCGTGTGAGAACGAATCCACGCCAGGGTTGATGCGCTCGGGCGAGAAGGCCACAAACACGTCATGGCCCGGAATAAGTCCCCTGGCAGCCAAGGGCAAAGCCAGAAGGTCGCGCGTGGATCCGACGTAGGTCGTAGAGGTCAGCATCAGCAACTGGCCAGTGGTGGCGAAATCCACCACCGACGCACAGGCCGCCCGGAGAATCGAGAGGTCCGGGACCAAGTACTCGTCAACGGGGGTGGGAACGCACACAACCACTGCCGCCGCGCGGGCAAGCAATGACAAATCGCTGCTCAGCATGAAGGTCGGGTCCAGCAGCGCGTTGCTGAGCCGTTCCCTGTCGGAGTCCAGAAGATCTGCCCGTTGCTCCCGGATCACGGCCAGGCGGGCGTCGGACACGTCAAGGCCGAGAACACGCCGACCCGAGGCGTTGATGGCCAGGGCCGTGGGCAGGCCGACATAGCCCATGCCTACGATCGCCACGTCGAAAGTAAAAGCCTGGTCCTGTGTGGTTGTCCGTGTTCCCGCGCCCTCCGGCCAAGCTGGTGCCTGCGTGTGCAAGGACTGCGAGCTCCCGCTGGGCTCTGCCTTGAGGGTCTTTACCTTCGTGTTCGGTGCCATGGTCAGTCGACCTCCCGGTGCCTGTTGTCTCCAGTGTGAAAGAAAGCCGGCGGCGAAACGGGACGTGCCCTGGTCTCAGAGGGCACATGACCGCCCGCCGCCGGCTCGATTGTGGGGGTACCCGCCGAATGCGGGAGACCGGTTGCATTGGAGTTGACTTCTCGCTGGATCACCGGGTGGTTTTCCTGTAGCAAAGAATTCTTCCTGCGTTTCATCTCGAGACCCACTTATCCCCAAATGAGTGGCGGTTGCCATCAGGAAAAGCGTATTAACGAACCCCTAGGGCGGGCGCGAGTGGGCTCTACCCGTCTTTGGATGCTCGGTCCCTTCCGGGGCCATTGACTACCCGTCCGAGCACTTTTAACCACTCGAATCAGTACTCGCTTTTAGGCCTCGCGCCCTTTGCGTGCCTTTTATTGCAGCGCACGACGGCGGAAGGCGGCTTCCGGGAAGCGGTCACCCCATCGCAGGGGGCCTATGAGTCGCGCGGGCGGCTAGCCCACGCCCTGCGTGCCGTGGGCACCGTTCATCAAGTCTTCCCGGTGGCTGATGCCAAGCTTCGCAAACATTCGGTACAAGTGACCTTCAACGGTGCGCAATGACAGGCCCAAGCTAAGCGCAATGTCCTTATTGCTCGATCCCGATTGCACGAGCGTTGCGATTTCCTGTTCGCGCCGGGTCAGCTTCTGGAGATCCGGGGAGCCCCCTTCAACGGCCGGGCCGGCCTTGTCGAGAGCAGCGGTGCGGCGCTTGAGGAGTCGCTGTCCCTCAAGCTGGCGCGCCTTGTCCCCCCTGCTTTCCAGGATCCGTAGGGCGTGGCTGGCGCAGTCCGCTGCGGCAAGCTCCAGTCCGTCCCTGGCTGCCGAATCACTCAGCTCAATGAGGCGATCCGCGTCCTTGTGCGCGAGGGCAAGCCCGACGCTCAAGGCGAACTCCGCAGTGCGGCCTTCGCTGCCCTCGGCAACCGCTATCAGCCGACGCGCCACACCGGGGTCTCCCAGTCTCAGGACCAACATCAGGATGTCGATCTCAGCGCCGATCGCTCCGTCCGCGGCCGCGGAATCCGCAAGGGACATGAGTCTCGAGATCGCCGTTTGCGTTCCGGTATGCTCGGCTCGCGCCACGGCCGCATGACCTTGTGCCAGCAGCGACGGATGCACACCTTCCCGGATCAATGCGTCGTATTCGCTTGAGTACGTCATCGCAGTTTCCCGGCGTTTCAGGATCGACGCCGCGTACGCGGCGGCAGCAACGGCGTCGGGCAGGTCGCTTCCCATGTCGGAGACCCGCAGCATGCTGACCGCCTGGCGGAGCCGTGGCAGCGCCACCCCCAGGTCTCCCCGGCGCAGGTCCACCATTCCGGCGGCCAAGTGGAGCATCCCGCCTGAATAGATCAGGGAGTTCGGCGCTTGGGAAACATGGTTCTTGAGGAACGTTTCAAGAACGCCGAACTCGCCTGCCTGTTGCAAGGCCAGGATGTAGCGGCGCATCACCATTCCTGCGTACTGGAGGCTCCAGTCGCCGCTCGTGGCGACCATATCCTGTATCTCCATCAGAATCTGGATGGCGGAAACCGGCCGTCCCGCGACCGCCATGGCCTCTGCGAGGAGGGTGCCCGCCACCAGGCGGGACTCGTCGTCGTCCGCTTCTTTCCAGATCTGGCGGAGTTCCCGCTCGGTCTCAATGTAGTGGCCTTCGGTTTGGAGGCCTTCCAGCGAAAGGAGCCTGCTCCCCAGCTTCCCGCGTTCCAGCTCATCAGGGTCGATACCCTGACGGGATTCGGCGAGCCTGGCCAGGGCCGCCTCCCATTCGTACGCTGCCTGTTTGATGGCGTTCGGCCCGACGCCTTGCCGCCCGGCAAGCTGGGCCGCAAGCATCGATGCCTGCCGGACCGTCCGCGGATCATTTGTCCGATCCACGACCCCGGCAAGCGAGGACACCGATCCCCTGATGTCGCCCCGGTACCATTTGGCCCGCGCCACTTCCACCTGGGCTGCCAGTCTCAGGGACGGATCCTTGATTGCTCCGGCTACGCGTTCCACGTAGCTGGGGATGAACAACCGGTTGGCCAGCTGGGCCGCTTCCAGGATCTCGGAGTCCGGAACCTCGGTACCCGACTCCAATCCCCAGGAGACGTAGCGCAGCAGTCCGTCCATGGTCTGCGGCTTGGACTCCATGAGGTTCACGATGCGCCGCCGGATGGTCATGCTGTGGGCGGTCGGGACCAGCTGGCGGATCACTTCGCCAACCAGCGGCTGGGCCAGCCGGACATGCCGGGCGGGGTCGGACGCGATCTCGATGAAATGCAGCTCCTGCAGTTCGTCCACGGCGCTGGAGTCGCTGGCCTGTTGCACTACGTTCAGCGGGACAGGCTCCGCCAGTGCGACGGTCTCCAGGGTTTCGCGCTGCGCGGCGCCCAGCATCAGGATCTGGTTCCGGACAAGGTCCATCAAACGTACGCTGGTGCCCCGAAGCTCGCCCGAAAGCATCCAGGCGTCGTTGCGGCAGACCAACTGGCCCAAGGACTTGGCGTGCTCGATGAGTTCCAGCAGGAACATCGGGTTTCCGCCGGAGTACTTGCAGAGGACGGCGCTGGTGCCCTGGACGACGGGAGCATCCAAGGCCTGGGCGCAAAGTTGGTTGACTTCCTGCTCGTTGAGCGGCTGCAGGTCGAATCGGTCCACGAGCCCCTCGGACCACATCGAGAAAACCTCTGCTGGCGGCGCGGGATACGGACGGCACAAGAACACGACTTTGGCGGCTTCCGCCGCCGCCAACTGGGCCAGGACAGCCACGCTGCTGTCATCGATGTGATGTGCGTCCTCGACGATCAGGACGGCTGGTGCCGGATGCGGCTGGCCTGCCGGGTTCAGCGCCGCTACTACGGCCCTCAGGACCGACAACGGTTCGTTGATCTGGCTTGGGGTCAAGGCTGTCAGCAGTGGTGCCAAGGCGGCAAACGGTACCGAGGCCAGGGTGGGACCGGCAAAGACCCTGAAGGGGCGGACACGTTGCCCCAGTTCGTGGACCACTTCGTTAATCAGTGCCGTCTTGCCGATGCCTGCGTCGCCGAAAAGCAGGACCCCGGGGCCATTGACGTCGAGAAGGCAGTCGACGACGGCTGCCATCACGTTGAATCGTCCGACGAGCGCATCGGCCGCAACCACTTCAGTCATTTCGCACCACCTTCGACGTTGCCAAGAGCAAAGCTCAGCTCGGAGCGTTCCACGATTTTCAGCTTGCCGAAGATCTGGTAGAGGTGCCCCTCCACCGTGCGCACTGAAACATGGAGCTTCGCGGCGATACCTTTGTTGCTCTCCCGGTTCGCCGCCAGCCTGGCGATCTCCATCTCGCGGGCCGTCAGCTTCATTCCCTCTTGGTTGCCGCTTTGCGGGGTGCGCAAGCGCTGCCGGCACGTCTCCGCGAGCTGCCGCGCCTTCCTGAGGGCCGTCTTGTCCAACTGAACCTGGTCCATGTGCAAGACGGTCTCGGCGATATCGAAGGCGAACCTGTCGTTCTGCATGTCTTCGGCCAACCGTGCTGCCTCAAGAAGAAGCTCCGCGCTTCCGGACATCGTCGCCCGTGCGTACGCAACGCACAGTTCGGCGAATCGTCCCTGGCAGCGGAGGGCCGAGTCCAACAGCCGTGGAGCGGCTGCCACAGCGCCAAGCCGAACGGCTGAACTGAGGCAAAAGATCTCGTGGCCGGGGGCACCCTCGTCCCGGTCGGCGTCGGCCAAGCGGAGGAGCTCCTCGACGGCGGCCTCCGGGCCGTTGACCCGATCCCGGGCCAACGCCGCGAGGTACCTCTTCGTCCGCTCCTTCCGCCACGTCGGCCGGCGCAGCTGGGTGGAAGCTTCCTCCAGGTAGCGCAGGGCCTGCTCATGCTCACCTTGCAAGGCCGAGGCGTAGGCCGCTGCCGTGCAAGCGACATCCAGCATGCCTTCGTTGTCCTGGACCCGCAACTGGCTTATCACCGGAATGAGCGATTCCAAACCGTCCTGGCCGCGTCCCTGGAGGCACCGGAAGATCGCTTTGGGAAGATCGATTGCTGTGGGCAGGGCCTCGGCCGCGGAGACCAAGAGGTCATCGCCGGGTTGGACCATCTCCCCCTCCTTGTCCCACCGTCCGGCAAGTACGAAGGCGAACCGCAACCGCGATGTGGCGCGTCGGGCTGCGGCGACCGAAACAGCGGGATCATGGCAGTCAGCCGTCAGCTGTTCCGCCATGTCCGCCGCCTCGGATTGCCGTCCCGTCAGTGCCCATGCCTCGCACAGCCAGCTTCCGGCAAGGAGGCGGAACTCGGTGCCGTGCGATTCAAAGTCTTGAAGGACCTCTTCCAGTCTTGCTGCCATCTCAGCGTAGGAACCCGAATAGCTGGCTGCCTGCGATTCGGCCAGGACAAGTTCCTCCCGCAGCGTGGCGATGTCCTGCCCTTCGCCTGCGGTGATCGTTTCGTCTTCGAGCCGCCGACGGACGTGTGCCAGCGTTTCGCAAGCTTGGGCCGTGGTTTCGGGAAGAGCCAGAAGGACCGCGGCCTCGGCCAGCTTGAGTCGGACCCATTCGGCAAGGTTGGCTTCATCCCCGGGTTCATCCAGGTGAAGACTCAGCAGGTCCCGGGCCCCGGCGACGTCACCCAGTGTCATCATCGCACGGGCTTCCTCGGCTACTGCCCCGGGCACCGTGGAGTGGCCCGGGATGGACCGGACCAAGCGCAGGGCCAGCCGCGCATCAAGTTGCCGGTTCGCCATCGCGGCAGCTTCAAGCGCTTCTTCCCTTCTCAGCTTGGCTCCGCAGTCCAATGCCCAGGCGGCCATGGACAGCAACATCGAGCGTTGGCCAAGGGCCGGATCCATCGACTTAAGGAGCAGGCCCCGGAGTTCGTTGCTGCGGCCAGGGGGAACGTTCGCCCGGACCACGTCACCCACAAGCTGGCTTTGGAGCCGAGCCATCCTGGGCAGCGAATCGTCGACGACGAGGACGCTCCTTTTTTCAAGGGAGTCCACATCGTCTGCCGATGCGAGTGCCAGCAGGGATTCCAGGGGCACGGCCCTGGCCAGTGAAAGGATCTCCAGGACTTTGCGCTCACCGTCACCCATTCGCCCAAGCCGCGTGGTGATGAGATCGGTGATTGCCCTGCCGTGCTGTTCGCTCCGGGATGTCAGGACCCAGACGCCGTCGCTTTTCAGGAGCGAGCCCGATTCGGCGAGCTCCGCCGCGAGCATCTTGAGGTAGTGGGGGTTGCCCCCGCTGGCTGTCCACAAGGCATGGGCGCCGGACGGAGAGACCTGTGCTCCCAGCCCGGCCTCGAGCCAGGTGTGCGATTCCTGGAAAGTCAGTGGTTTGAGGTCTATCCGGTGCAAGAACCCATCGCCGCAAAGCCTCGTGATTTCGCCGCAGAGCCGCTGCGGGTCGGTACAGGTGAGGACAAGCTGCGCGGTGCCGTTCCTCGCGAGTTGGGCCACTGTCATCGCCGCCAACTCATCAAGCTCGGCCGCGTTTTCAATGACCAGGTACACCGGCTTTCCCTCGGAGCGCTCACGGAGCAAATTGGTGAGCGCCGACAACACCAGGACGGGATGGGCCAGGTATCCCGGGTCAAGATCGCTCAAAAGGATATTGAGGGCGCCGTACGGTGATCTCGCCAACGCTGCGCTTCCGCGGATGACGACGACGAACGAGCGTCCGCGTAGTTCGTTCACGGCACGAGTAGTCAAGTAGCTCTTGCCGCTCCCCGACGGCCCCGTAACAAGGACGCCACCCTTGGAAGCTGCCAGCGCAAAGGCGATGTCCTCAACAGCGGCTCTAGGTCCAATCGGCGGCCAGGCCGTCGAAATTACCGATTTGCCTTCGGTTCCATCAGGCGAGGACGGAGCCGAAGATGCGTCGAATGCCTGGTACCGGGACCCGGTCCCGGACCGAACGGCATGGACCGTAGATGCACTGCCTGCTGTCAACATGAGCGAGACCCCCAGTGATCGAGTGGTGACACCCCCCAATTAACCAGCTGGCCGTCAGGCCCACACCAGTAGTGAGTACTCGACTTTCATACTGCCGGATACTCGTATGCGGGTGTGAGTACCTTTGCCCCTGGTGGCGGGTACTCGTCGCTGGCAGTGGCCCTCGTTCGAATCGAGAGTGCACTACTACTGCCCTGCAGCCATCCCACGCTTCAGCTTGTACTCGATGTTCCCTGTGCGACGGCGGCGGCCCCGGCAAGTTCGTCCCTGCCGGTGATCCCCAATTTCGAATAACACCGGTACAGATGCCCTTCGACGGTGCGGACCGAGATTAGCAGCGTGTCCGCAATCTGCCGGTCGCTGAGGCCCTGGACCGCCAGATTGACAATGTCCCATTCCCTCTTTGTCAGCTTCGGAACCACGGACTCGTTCTGTGTTTCCTCGCTGCCCTGGCCGAGTTCTTCGTTGCAGCGCGCCAGCCCCGCGCGCGCAACGGCACTGAGCTCTTTGGTGTGGCCGCGATCCGGTGCTGCCAGCGCCAGACCATAAGCCTTCGCGGCTAAATGGTAGACCGTTGCCGCCTGTAGCTTCTCTCCTGCGGATAGATACCGGGCAGCACCCCCGAACTTAAGTGCCCGCCCGTATTCGGCGAGCCCTTGCGCCCATTCGCCCTCCGTTGCAGCCGCGGATTCACAAAACCGGTCCAGCCTGCTGATGTCCCCCAGGCCAAGTGCAAGCTCCAGGGCATGAAGTTCAAGGTACGTGGCGTTTTCCCTCGCCGCGTTGTCAGCGTTGCGGAGCAACGCCTCCAGGCCGGAGCCGTCAGCGTTGAGGAGTTCCAGCGCGGCGTCGAAAAAACTGCCTGCCTGTGACGCGAGAAGGTGGGTGCTGTGTTGTCCCCAGGCCTTGTAGTCCGCCCGGAACCGTTCGGCTTCAGGCAACCCGGCGCCAGCTGCGGCATAGAAAGCCATGCCGGCACACAGTCCGAAGAGATTCTGCGGATCGCTGTCCCGCAAGGCTTCGAGTCCCGCAGTCAGCAACGGCAAGGCGTCGCCGGATTTTCCCTGCCTGATGGCGATGTACCCGGCCACCACGTAGGCCGCCCCGCCGAAGGATGCCATCGAGACACCCGACGATTCGTAGTACCTGTCGAGGAGCTTTTGTGCGTCGGCCCAGTCACCTACAGCCAATGCGCAAATGACGAGGCGGGCGGAGATGAACTCGGGGACGAAGAAGACATCGTTCTCCTGCGGCTGCACCAGGGCGGCAGCCTCGAGAACCAACAGCCTTGCCTGACGCCCGCGGCCGAGGGCGCATAGCATTTCTGACTTCAGGGCCAGCGCCAGGGCCCTCAAGAGTGGGGCCAAAGCGCCTTCCACTGTTCCCGACTGAAGAAGCACGCGCTCCAGTTCAGGGCCCATCCTCCCGTAGTCGCCGTCCACGGAGCCAGCAAGCAGCCCGATCACGGTGACGGCGAGCGGCACCGCGGCTTTCGCGTCCGGCGTCCTCTGGCCCTCGAGGCCGGGTTGCTGTTCGCCCCATTCGCGGAGGACCTCGGCCTCCGCCCGGATCAAGGAAGCGGACTGCCCGACGGCGGCACGCGTGACTGCGCGCAGAAGGCTGGCTGATACTACGTGGGAGGGTCCGGCGTCGCCATCCACCGTTTCCTGGACCAAGACTGCCGCGGCCTCGTCCCGGCGGCCGAGATTGAAGTATGACCGGGCCATAACCGCCTGAGCAACCGATTGCCATTGTATGTCCCGCACCGCAGCCGCCATGCGCAATGCCGTCTCGCTCTGCAGTAGCCTCGCCGAAAGGACCGCGGCCCGGATCAAGAGACGATCTGGTACGTCCGCCCCGCAGTCAAGTGACCACGTCACCATCCGCAACAAGGAATCCGGGTTGTCCTCCAATACATCCATCCGGGAGATCAGCTGCCGATGCAGTTGGAGGCTCTGCGCGGCCGGGACGATGCTTCTGAGCACCTCTCCGTAGACCGGATTGACGAGCCGGAGGGTTGGCAACCCATTGCCTGCTGGCTTGATCAAATGCTGGTCCACCAGCTCCTGGACGGCCGCTTCTCCGGCCACAATGTTAATCAACGTCTCGTCCACCGGCTCTGCCAATGCAATCAAGCTCAAGGCTTCCCTGCCCGCGGCCGAAATGCGCATCAGCTGAAGTTTGACAACGGCCTCCAGCTTCACCGTGTGGACCGGTGTTGCGGCCGTCTTGAGCCAAACGCCGTGTCTTTGGACGAGGGTACCCGAGCTTTCGGCTTCGCGGACAAGGGTCTTCAGAAGAAGGGTGTTGCCCCCTGCCTCGGTCCAGAACCCATGGCTCGTGCTGTTCAGGACGATTCCACCCAGCAATGCCTCGCACAGTTCGTGGCCTTGCTCAGCAGTCAATGGCTCCAGGTCAAACCACTCGCCAGTTCCCTCGTGCCACAATCGCAGGAGCGGCCCGGGAACTCCCGGCCGTGGAACGCATGCGGCCACGATTTTTGCCCATCCTGCCTGGACAAGCTCCGTCAGCATCGCGCACGTGGCATCGTCCAGGTAGTGCGCGTCATCGACGAGCAGCAAAGCTGGTCCGGTACCTACGCGGATGCCTTCGAGGTGATCCCAGAGTGAGCGAAGCACAGCGACCCGGGAAGATATGTCGGCGAGTGAAAGATGGGAAAGAAAAGGCGCTAGTACCCCATACGGGACAGCGGTCAGTGACGGACTTCCGTGAATCGGGACTACCGCAAGTTCGCCGCCGAAGACGCTGCCCAGCTGGGCCAGGAGAGATGACGCGCCGAGTCCGGAATCGCCCACAATGAAGACGGCCGAGCAATCATCGGCACGGATGGCGGCTGTGATTCCAGGAAGCAAATGCCCATAGTCGAGCCACGGTTCAGGCGGCCTTGTACCGCTTTCTCCGCCATGACGATGTACCATCGCAGCGTTGTCATGACTGCGCGGTTCCTTCAAGCTCGCTCCTCGATGAGATTCCCATTTTCGTGAAGATTTGGTAGAGGTGGCCTTCGACTGTGCGCACGGAAACTTGCAACTGGTTGGCTACCTCTTTGTTACTCAACCCTTGACTGGCCATCTTTGCAACCTGACGCTCCCTTTCCGTCAGTTCAGGTCCGAAAGTGTGTGGTGTCAGGGGCAGTACCGGCACGGTACCCACCAAGCGATCCAGCCGTTGCTGGGCCAGCCTCGCGGACGCTGAATCGCCGGCTTCCCGGGCAATGTCCAAGGCCAGGACGGCACAGCGCGACTCCACCGCATCCAACTTCAGTTCCTGGGCAACCGAAGCGGCAAGAAGCAGCGTCTTCGGGTCCTTCTTGCGGGTTCCCTCCGCCACCATCCGGTTCACTGCGGCCATCTTGCCCTGGCGACGGGATGAGACCTGCTCCAGGAGCAACAGTTCCTCCTCGGTGCCGTGGACGGTCGCGCCGAAGAGGCTGATGGATGCGGTGGTGATCCGTCCCTTCGCCAAATCCCGGTTGGCCGACTCGATGAGACTCTGCTTCGCCCCGGGATCCTTCAGCCAGCGCCTTGCCATCTTGACGCAGAATTCGGCCATCCAGGCGGGGAACCACGCAGTTTCCCCTTGTCCCTTTTCAGCCAATTCGAGAAAAGTCCGGGATTCCTTCACGTCGCCGGCCTGGGCGTAGGCAAAAGCGAGCGCGGAGTAGGCCAACGCTGGTCCGTAGTAGTTGCGCCTGATTTCCAACTGCGCCTGGGCCCCCAGCAGGGTGTCGATCGCGACTGAAGCCCGTCCGGCATAGGTGTAGGAAACGCCCAGGGCAAGTTCGGCGGCGCCGCCAAGGTAGTGGATGTTCTTTGGTTGCTGATCCAGGGTCGCCGTCAGCATCCGGGCCAGTTCTTCCCACTGCCCGCTGCAAAGGAGTGCGGCAAACAAGCCCTCGGACAACCAGTTGTGCAGTCTCGGCCGCGCCTTTGCGCGCTGTATCTTGTGCTTCAGCTCGCGCGCCAGCTCGATGGCCTCCATTTCCCTGCCAAGTACTGCCCAGGCCATGGTCAGCAGGCTCCCGCAACTCAACCTTTGTTGAAGATCATTGCCGTCCCGGTACTCCTGCTCCAAGGCCTCTGCAACTTCGGAGTACTCGCCCTGATGGACCTGGAGCTCGAAACCCGCGACCCTAAGCATCCCGGATGCCCGTTCAATTTCCGTGGCATCCGCTCCGACTTCTTGCGACCGGCGTGAAAGATCCTCAAGGGCCTCGGCGATCAGGCCGGGTATCTGGAGGTGCCCACCCGGAATCCACAACAGCGCACTGCAGAGCTCCTGGACATAGTCCGCATAGTCATAGGCCGGGAGGCGCCGAAGCTGCTCGGGCGTCACATCCTTCAAAGCGGCCACCGCAGCCTCGTGCTCAGCCAGAATGACGTGGGAAACGCAGCGTTGCTGGGCGGCAGCCACCCATTCCTTATCCTCGCGCCCGATCTGCCGGGCGCATTCCAAGGCGAACCAAGGATCGAATTGCCTGTTCGCCGCCGTCGCAGCGGCCAGGGCCACTCCGGGTTCAAGGGTTTCGCGGACGTTCAGCGTCGAAGAGGCAAAGCCCAGGAGTGCCTCGGCATCCAGGTCCCAGGTAATGCTGCCGATCACCCCGGCGGCGAGCCGCCGCAGTTCATTCCGCCGTGGCAGGTCCATCCAGCCCCGAATGACCTCACCCATGTACTCGTCGCGCAGCGCCACCCGGCGTGCGCCTGACGGTTCGATGCGGAGGTAGCCGGACCACTCCATCTCCGCAACCACTTCAGGTTCCAGGACGTCCAACAACACGGCGAGTGGGGCCGTTCGAATGAGGGCAAGAAGCTCCAGCGCTTCCTGGACCGCAGGGCTCTCCCGGGCCAGGCGCGAGCGGACCAGGTCGGTCAGGACTTCCGCGGAAGAAAGGTGGATTTCGCCCTTCATTGCCCAAACCTGCCCGGCCAGATGCAGGTTGCCTGAGCGGAGCTGTTCAGTGACGATGGCTTGGAGTACCAGGGGGTTTCCACCGCTGGACGCGTGCAAAGCGCTTGCAGCCGTAGCGGTCACTCGTTTCCCAAGGACCCCGCCGAGCAGTTTGGCAACTTCCGCGCGGGAAAGAACCTGAAGTTGAACCTCGTCCAGGAGGCCGTCTTTCAATAGCCTGACCAGGTCTTCCGGCATGTCTGTGGCTTGGCGGACAGTGACGAGGACTTTTGCTGTCCCACTGATTAACAAGTGCACCAAAAGGGCCGTGCTCATGCTGTCCAAAGCGGGAAGTTCCGAAAGGACCAACAGCACTTCGCGTCCCGCGGCGTCCGAACTTATCAAGTGCGAGATGCCGTGGATGATCGCGCCAGGGGAATCCGCGGCATCGACTGGCAGCCGCGCGAGCAGATGGGCCAGCGCCCCAAACGGAGTAGTGGCGTCCGTGGAGCCGTGGAGGTGCAGTACGTGGGTCCTTGGCGTGAGCCGGGCCTCCACCGAACGGGCAAAAGTCGCTTTGCCGACGCCCGGCCCGCCAACCACCACTACTCCGTACAACGACGGGTCGTCGAGCGCTTCAATAACCGTGTTCTGAAGATCCTGCCTGACCAGCGACGACCATTTTCGACGTTCTGCAGCGCCCAGTGCTTGCCGTTCCGTTGCGGGTCGCTCTGTTTCAGATTCCGGTGTTGCTCGCAATTCAGATCACGCTACCTTCGCAGCTCTGGCGGACGTGACGTTCAGCGGGTCGTTTGCATTTGTATTTCCTCTTCACCCCCAGCAGTGATTTGCAAAGTATCATAGCGATCGGCGCGAATCAATTAGTCAGCGGACGAACGATCAGGGTACTTGTTAACCACTGAATGAGTGTGCACGGGGCCCCGCCGCTAGGCCTTGACCGGGTGGAACTTCTGCTGGGCGGCAAGCAAACCTTCAGTCACCAATACCTCGACAGCATCCGCCGCTTCATCCAGGAGGAATGGAAGCTCTTTCTTCTCGGAAGCTCCAAAATCCCTGAGGACATAATCCGCGGTGTCCATCCTCCCGGGTGGCCTGCCGACTCCCACGCGAACCCGCAAGTAATCCTTTGTAGCCAAAGCCTTGGAAATATCCCGCAGGCCGTTGTGCCCGCCCTCCCCGCCGCCGATCTTCAATTTAACGGTATTGAAGGGAATATCAATCTCGTCGTGGACGGCAATCACGTGATCCGGAGCGATGTCGAAGAACCTGGCCAGGCCGGAAACGGGTCCCCCGGAAACATTCATATAGCTCATCGGTTTCGCCAGTACTACGCGAGGCCCCCCGATTCCGAGCCTGCCCTCGACCACCTGGGCCCGGGCCTTGTGGGCTTTGAAGCTTCCGCCCATGCGCGAGGCAAGTTCATCCAGGACCATTTGGCCGACGTTGTGGCGGTTGTGGCTGTATTCAGCGCCGGGATTGCCAAGGCCTACGATCAGCCAGGTGTCTGTCATGGAGTCATCCTAGGGAATCAAGAGGGTGGAATGAAAAAGAAGTGGCCGGGCCCCCTCGGGGACCCGGCCACTCGCAAAGGCGTATGCCTCGACTAGTCAGGGAGACTACTCAGCGGCAGGAGCTGCCTCTTCCTCGGCTTCCGTAGTGGCCTCCGAGATGTGGATGACGAGCGTCTCCGGATCGGTAAGCAGTTCCGAGCCCGTCGGCAGGACGATGTCCGAAGCGTGGACGTGCTCGCCCGCCTTGCGGCCTTCGATGCTGATTTCGACGAAGGTCGGCAGGTGCGTAGCCTCGGCTTCGAGGGAAACCGTGGTGGCTTCCTGGTTGGCGACTGCGCCAATGGCAGCTTCACCGATAACGTGGACGGCCACGTCAACGGTAACCTTTTCGCCCTTGCGGACGGTCAGGAGGTCGATGTGCTCGATGATCTGCTTGATCGGGTCGCGCTGGATGTCCTTCACCAGGGCCAAGTGCTCTTCGCCGTTGACGTCAAGGGCCAACAGTGCGTTGGAGACGCGGACGGCCAGGGTAGTGGCACGGCCCGGCAGGTTGATGTGGAGGGGCTCCGCGCCGTGACCGTAGATGACGGCCGGGATCTGGCCGGCTGCACGGGCGCGGCGGGCGAAACCCTTGCCGAATTCGGTGCGCAGTTCTGCTGCGAGCTTCTGCTCAGACATGTGTACTCCTTGATTACTGTGGCGCCGGTAAATTGCCGGCAAGTCGATCAGCAAGGGCGGAGGTCTGTGGTGACCTTCCACGCCCGGCGGATTGCCAGCCGCTGAGCAGCAGCTTCAGTCCGCCTTCGTTGAAGGAGATTCAGACCCAGTCGATAACGGAGACCCGCAGTCCGGTTTTAACCCGGATGTGCTCTCCCTCGCCAAGGTATCCCCAAGAGTTTAGCAGCCGCGTCCCGCCAAAGGGAAAACGGCCCTGGTCCGGGGACTAGGCGTTGCCGTCGAAGAGGCTGGTGACGGAACCGTCGTCGAATACTTCGCGGATGGCGCGCGCAATCAAGGGTGCGATCGAGAGCACCGTGAGCTGCGGGAAGCGCTTGTCGGCCGGAATCGGCAGGGTGTTGGTGACGACCACCTCGCGGGCACCGGAATCGGCCAGGCGCTGTGCCGCCGGCTCGGAGAACACGGCGTGGGTGCACGCGATGATGACGTCCTTGGCACCGGCGTTCTTGAGGACCTGGACAGCGCCGGAGATGGTTCCACCGGTGTCGATCATGTCGTCGATCAGGACGCAGGTGCGGCCTTCGATCTGCCCGACGACGGTCTTCGAGACAGCCTGGTTCGGCACCGTGAGGTCGCGGCTCTTGTGGACGAACGCCAACGGCGCGCCGCCCAGGCGCTCGGCCCACTGTTCCGCAACGCGGACACGGCCGGTGTCCGGCGAGACAACGGTGATGTTGTCCGCTTCGACCCTGGTGCGGATGTAGTCGGCAAGCAGCGGAATGGCCATGAGGTGATCCACGGGGCCGTCGAAGAACCCCTGGATCTGGGACGTGTGCAGGTCTACGGACATGATGCGGTCCGCGCCGGCAGTCTTGTAGAGGTCTGCCACCAAACGGGCGGAGATCGGCTCGCGGCCGCGGCCCTTCTTGTCCTGCCGGGCGTACGGGTAGAACGGCGAAACAACCGTGATCCGCTTCGCGGAGGCGCGCTTCAGGGAATCGATCATGATCAACTGCTCCATGAGCCAGTTGTTCAGCGGGGCCGGGTGCGCCTGGATGACGAAGGCGTCGGTCCCACGGACGCTCTCCGCTGAGCGCACATAGATCTCCCCGTTCGCGAAGTCGTAAGCGTCGATAGGCAGGAGTTCGGTTTCCAACTCCTTGGCGATTTCCTGCGCCAGCTCGGGGTGCGCCCGTCCGGCGGCGAGAACTAGTTTCTTCTCGCCGTGTGCGGTAATTTCGCTCATGCCTGTGTGCCCTCTTCTGTGGTTGCTGGAGTTCTTGAGGAATCGGGGGTGGCAGTAGAGCCATGCGCGGCTTGCGCAGCCTGTGCCAGCTGGGCCGAGTTGCTGCCCTGCCGGTTGGCGATGACCCAGCCCTCGGCGTTTCGCTGGGGAGCAACACTCAGGGTGAGGGCTCCGGCGGGAACGTCTTTCCGGATGATGGCACCGGCGCCGCTGTACGCGCCGTCGCCAATCGTTACGGGGGCCACGAAGACGGTGTTGGAACCGGTCCGTACGCCGGAGCCGATCACCGTGCGGTGCTTCTTCTCGCCGTCGTAGTTGGCCGTGATGTTGCCGCAGCCGATGTTGGTGTCCTCGCCGATCTCGGCGTCGCCGGCATAGCCGAGGTGGGACAGCTTCGAACCGCGGCCGATCGTCACGTTCTTGGTTTCGTAGAAGGCGCCGATCTTGCCGGTCTCCCCAAGGACAGTGCCGGGGCGCAGGTAGGTGAACGGACCCACGCTCGATCCGGCGCCGATGGTGGATCCCGAGCCGTGGGTGCGGGTCACCTTCGCGCCTTCGCCCACCGAAACGTCGGTGAGGGTCGTGTCGGGGCCGACGACGGCGTCGCGCGCCACGGTGGTGGTGCCGTGGAGCTGTGTGTTGGGCAGGAGGCGGACGTCTTCGTCCAAGGTGACGGTGGAATCGATCCACGTGGTGGCCGGGTCAACGACCGTGACGCCGGCACGCATCCAGGCTTCAACGATGCGGCGGTTGTGCTCGGCTCCCAGCGCGGCCAGCTGGACGCGGTCGTTTGCACCTTCCACCTGCCAACGGTCCTCGGTGACGACGGCGGAAACCCGGCCTCCGGCGTCGCGCGCCAGTTCGAGGACGTCAGTGAGGTACTTTTCGCATTGGATATTCTCGGTGGTCACTTTGCGCAACTGCTCGCGAAGCACTTTTGCGTCAAAAGCGTAGATGCCGGAGTTGACCTCGCGGATGGAGCGCTCAGCGTCGCTGGCGTCCTTGTGTTCGCGTATGCCCAGCACGGTGCCGTCCTCGGCACGAAGGATGCGGCCATAACCATTGGCGTCGTCGAGGACCGCGGTCAGGACCGTCACCGCGTTGCCCTCGGATTCATGCGTGGCAACAAGCTCGGAGAGAAGGGAACCGGTCAGCAAAGGCACATCGCCATATGTGACCACCACGGTGCCGCTGAGTTCGGCCTTCGCGTCCAAGGCGTCAAGCGCTACTTCCACCGCGCGTCCGGTTCCCGGAACATCGTCCTGGTCCACGATGACGGCGTCGGGATCGATCAGTCCAATGTGCGCGGCGACGAGGTCCCGTTCGTGGCGGACCACCAAGGCCAGCTGCTGGGGATCGATGGAACGCGCCGCGAGGATGGCGTGCGCCACCATGGAGCGTCCGCCGATTTCGTGAAGGATTTTGGGAGTCCGCGACTTCATCCGCGTACCGGCTCCGGCAGCTAGGACAATTACAGCGGCGGGGCCAGTAGTATCGGGGCTCACGAAGTCGCTCTCCTTGCTCGGTTACGTCCGGGCGAACCCGGCTGCGGCATCTGCTCTATCCTACTCTTGCCGATTCACAGCCTTCCGCGCAGCCAGTGGACAGCTTCGGGAGAGACGGTGCCTTCAGAGGCGGTGCCGGCAGACCACCGACAAGTTCCGCCCATAGGATTCGAACCTATACTCCACGGCTCCAAAGGCCGGGGTGCTGCCATTACACCAGAGCGGACCGTGCGCACGTGGCCCTTGCGGACGCAGGGTCCGCCGGGTTCCCGATTGACCGGGTCGCACACACAAGAATCTAGTCTGCCATGACCATTGCGGTGTTCGCGACTTGGTGCATTCCTGAGTCCTTTTCAGCGGTACTGACGGGCCCTCCCGAGGCCGCTTCACGCTTGACATGAGGCATGATGGATGCGTGAGCAACAGCACAGGACTTCCCCGGCAATCGACGGGTTCCAGGGTGATCAACCATGCACCCGCAGCCCAGGTTGCCCGTGCCCGGATGACAGGCTCCCAGCGCCGCTCCCAGCTCATCGAAATAGGCCGGGGCCTCTTCGCCGCCCGCGGCCTTGACGCCACAACCATCGACGAAATCGCAGCCGCCGCAGGCGTGTCCAAGCCCGTGATTTACGAGCACTTCGGGTCAAAGGAAGGCCTCTACACGCAGGTTGTGGAGTTCGAATTCCGGATCCTGCTCGACGCCATCAACGAGTCCCTCGCCGCCGAAGCCAAACCACGCGTCCTCGTTGAACAGGCGGCCCTTGCCTTGCTTGGCTACATCGAAGAGCGGAGCGACGGCTTCCGGATCCTCATGCGCGATGCCCCGCCCTCCCAACCCGAAGGCGCCTTCTCCACCCTGCTCTCCCACGTGGCGGATCGCGTGGAAAACCTGCTCGCCGACGAATTCTCCCGGCGCGGATTCAGCGCAGCCGACGGAGCCATGTACGCCCAAATGCTGGTAGGCATGGTGGCCATGACCGGCCAATGGTGGTTGGACCACCGCGAGCCCGACAAGCGCGCAGTAGCCGCCCACCTGGTCAACCTCGCATGGAACGGCCTGACGGGCCTGCAAAAAGAACCGGAACTGCGGAGCGAGGTCTAGGGCGTCTGGTTGGCTTGTACCCCTGGTCACCTCCGCGGTGCAGCGGCCCTTCGCCGTCGCCCTTGGTCGCGTCCGCCGTCACCTTCGCGCGTTTCCTTGGTAGCCCACGCGGCGCAACGGCCCTTCGCCGTCGCCCTTGGTCGCGTCCGCCGTCACCTTCGCGCGTTTCCTTGGTAGCCCACGCGGCGCAACGGCCCTTCGCCGTCGCTTAGACACAGCGCATAAGGGGCCTTCCGGTCGCAGAGCGACCTCCAAACCCCGATGCGCCGCGATGCGCTCCTACCCGAAGGCCCGCAGCACCGCTCTTGCCAACGTTCCGTTTGGGATCACCCCGATGTGCGCTTCGTTGCTCCGTCCGACGCCCATGTGTCCCGCCGACACGCAAAATTCCTGTCGACGCCCGTATCCGCGCGTCGTATTCCTCTTTCCGTGTCATAGGCACATTCGGGCGTCGAAACCCGCCCCCGATCCACCAAGCAACCGCTTCTGACCCCCGCCCCGACTTCCGACGCCGACGAGCGGGCCGACACGCAAAATTCCTGTCGACGCCCGTATCCGCGCGTCGTATTCCTCTTTCCGTGTCATAGGCACATTCGGGCGTCGAAACCCGCCCATTCCCCAAGCAACCGCCGTCCGACCCGCGCCCCGACTTCCGACGCCGACGAGCCCGTCGACTCGCAAAATCCCTATCGACACCCGAATCCGCGCGTCGGATTCCTCGATGTGCGTCGCAGGCACATTCGGGTGTCGAGAAGCGCCCGCGACTCACCAAGCAACGGCTTCCGACCCGCGCCCCGATTTCCGACGCCCATGTGTCCCGTCGACTCGCAAAATCCCTATCGACACCCGAATCCGCGCATCGGATTCCCTTTTCCGAGTCGCCAGCACATTTGGGTGTAGATTCGGACCCCGTCCCCATCTCACGTCTGGCGGACGACGCCGGCAGTCCGCCGCCCCTTAACCGCCGGACGGCGGTTCTTCGGAAAGGAGCGCATCGCGACGCAACGGGCTAGGAGCTCGCTCAGCGAGCGAGTAGCCCCTTTGCGTTGTGTCTAAGCGACGCCGAAGGACCGTTGTCCGGCCCCGGCACCCAAGGTGACCGCGGGAATCCGCGACGTCCCAGCCCGCCTACTCCCCCAGGATCTCCGCCGCCTCGAGCCATTCGAGCTCCAGGCCTTCTTTTTCTTCGAGGAGCTCCTGGAGCTTGGTGTTCAGTTCGCCGAGGCCGTCGAAGTCGCCGGATTGGGACTTGGCCGCCATTTGGACGTGGAGCTTCTCTTCTTGTTGCGCGATCTTGCCCAGCTGCCTGTCGATCCTGTTCAGGTCTTTACGGGCTTCACGCTTCTCCGCTTCGCTCGGCCCGGAAACGGCGGCACTCGAGCCGCTTGCCGCCGTCGGCCTGGCGCTTCCGCTCGACGCGCCGCCGGTCACCGCACCGCTCGCCAACGCGGCTTCGCGCAATTCCAGGTACTGGTCCACGCCGCCCGGAAGCCCGCGCAGCTTGCCGTCGCCCAGGAGCGCCATTTGGGAATCCGTGACGCGTTCCAGCAGGTAGCGGTCGTGGCTGACCACGACGAGCGTGCCGGGCCAGCCGTCCAGGACGTCTTCGACGGCGGCCAGGGTGTCGGTATCGAGGTCGTTGGTGGGTTCGTCGAGCATCAGGACGTTCGGTTCGCCCACCAGCAGGCGCAGGAGTTGCAGGCGGCGCCGCTCACCGCCGGAAAGGTCTGAAACCGGAGTCCACTGCTTTTCCTTCGTGAACCCGAGCTGCTCTACGAGCTGCCCGGCCGAGAACTCCTTGCCACCTACACTGAAGGAGCGCTTTTCGCGTTCGATAACCTCGATCACGCGAAGGTCGGATACGTCGTCGATCTCCTTGACGTCCTGGCTGAGCACCGCGGTGACAACGGTCTTGCCGCGCTTGACCTTTCCGGAACTCGGCGTGATCTCGCCGTTGAGGAGCCTCAGCAGCGTGGACTTCCCGGCGCCGTTGACGCCCACAAGCCCAAGCCGCTGCCCCGGCGCCAAGCGCAAGGTCACGTTGTCGAAGAGCTTCCGGCCGGCGTCGTCACCCTTGAAGTCCAGGGAGACGCCTTCAAGGTCCAGCACGTCCTTGCCGAGCCGGGCGGTTGCCATCTTGCTCAGGGCCACCGAGTCGCGCGGATCAGGAACGTCGGCGATCAGCTCGTTGGCGGCTTCGATGCGGAACTTGGGCTTCGACGTGCGCGCCGGAGCGCCCCTGCGCAGCCACGCCAGTTCCTTCTTGACCAGTTGTTGCCGTTTGCTTTCGACGACGGATGCGGAGCGGTCGCGCTCGGCGCGGGCCAACACGTAGGCTGCGTAGCCGCCGTCGAACGGGTCCACCATGGCGTCGTGCACTTCCCATGTCCGGTTGCAGACTTCGTCCAGGAACCAACGGTCGTGGGTTACCACAAGGAACGCGCCCTGGTTGGCCCGCCAGCGGGTCTTCAAGTGCCGGGAGAGCCAGGCGACCCCTTCCACATCGAGGTGGTTGGTGGGCTCGTCGAGCATGATCACGTCGTGGTCCTCGATGAGGAGCTTGGCCAAGGCGACCCTGCGCTTTTGTCCGCCGGAGAGGGCATGCACGTTGGCGTGCCAATCGACGTCGGCCACGAGGCCGCCCATGATCTCCCGGATTTTGGGGTTCGCGGCCCATTCGTGGTCGGCTTGGTCACCGACGATCGCGGCCCCCACCGTGAGGTCGCCGTCAAGCACGTCGGACTGGTCGAGGTAGCCGACATTGACGTCGCCGCGTTTGGTCACGCGGCCGGAGTCGGGAGTCGAGCGCAATGCCAGCAAGCGCATCAGGGTGGATTTACCGTCACCGTTGCGTCCGACCATGCCGATCCTGTCGCCGTCCTCCAAACCAAGGGTTACGCCGTCGAGGATAGTGCGGGTTGCGAACGAAACGGTGAGGTTTTCACCGCCGAGCAGGTGGGCCACTGGGTACTACTTTCTGGTGTGAATAGTCAGGAAAATCGCTACAGGCGACTTGTCAAAGGAGGGTATCGGAGATGATCCGGGCACCGGGAACCGGGCCGTGCACAGCAAGGGCATTATGTCCCAGGTGCCGGAGGTCCTCGGCGAGTCCCTCGGCCGCCCGGGGGTTGTGTGCGAGCAGAGCCACGGTGGGGCCGGAGCCGGAAACAATCCCGGCAAGGGCGCCGTTCGACTCCCCGATCCCAATGGTGTCCCGCAATTGCGGAGCCAGCTTGATCGAGGCGCGCTGGAGGTCGTTGATAAGGACTTTGCTCAGGGCGTCGGGATTCCCGTCGCGCAGGGCCTGCAGGATCTTGGCGTCGACCTCGAGCGGTTCAGGGATGTCGAGTCCCTCGGTGTTCCGAAGCCTGTCCAAGGTGTGGAAAACCTCGGGTGTGGAGAGTCCGTAGTCGGCGCAGACCAAGACCCAGTCCATCTGCGCTTTCGCGAGGGCGGGTGAGAGTTCGTCGCCGACGCCAAGCCCGACGGCGGTGCCTCCGAGGAGCGAGAACGGCACGTCCGCGCCCAACTCAGCTGCAAGGTGGGCCAGTTCTTCGCGTGACAAACCACTGTTCCAGAGCGCATCGCAGGCCAGGAGCGTTGCCGCGGCGTCGGCAGAGCCGCCGCCCATGCCTCCGGCAACGGGGACGCGCTTGGTGATTTCCAAGTGCACGCCCGTGGGGTTCTCCGAGACATCCCTCATGATGGCGGCGGCCTTGTAGGCCAGGTTCCGCTCGTCCAGGGGGATGTCCACGCCGTCGAGGTCCAAAGTGCTTGAGGGACCGATACTGACCGTGATCCCGGGCCCCTCAGTGCTCGTGGCAGCTACTTCCTCGTACAGGGACACCGCGAGATACACGCTGGCCACCGAGTGGTAGCCGTCGGGCCGCAAGGGACCGACGTTGAGGGAAACGTTCACCTTGCCGGGTGCCCGGACGCGTACGGTCCGTGCGACGAAGCGCCCGCGGTTCACACCGCTGATTGCCGGATTCATGCGTCCAGGGGGTGGCGGGCCTCGGCGATCCGGACAAACGCGTTGATATCGAGCACCTCTCCGCGGGCCGTCGGATCAACGCCTGCAGCCACGATGAAACGTTCGGCCTCCGCCGCGCTCCCGGCCCAAGTTGCCAGGGCCGCGCGGAGCGTTTTGCGGCGCTGGGCAAATGCGGCGTCGATGACCGCGAAGACCTGTTCGCGCGTGGCGTGCGTTGCGGGCGGTGCGCCGCGCGTGAAGGACACGAGCCCGGAGTGGATCTTGGGCGCCGGCCAGAAGACGTTCATGCCGATCACGCCGGCCTTGCGCATGTGGCCGTACCACGCGGCCTTGACCGAGGGGACTCCGTAGATCTTGGAGCCGGGACCCGCGGCCAGCCGGTCCGCCACTTCGTCCTGGACCATGACCAGCCCGTGTTGCAGGCTCGGGAAATGTTGGAGCAGATGCAGGACCACGGGAACCGCCACGTTGTATGGCAGGTTGGCCACGAGGGCCGTGGGCTGTACTGGAAGTTCCGTGATCTTCATGGCGTCCGAGAGGACGAGATGGAAATCGTCCACGGCCTCCGGGCGCCACGTGCGCACCGTGTCCGGCAACTTGCCGGCCAGTACGGGATCGATTTCGACGGCGACAACTGTTCTGGCGGCGTCGAGCAAGCCGAGCGTCAACGAACCCAGCCCCGGCCCGACCTCCAGCACGGTTTCCTCGGGATCGATACCGGCGGCGGAAACGATCCTGCGGATCGTGTTGCCGTCGATGACGAAGTTCTGGCCCAGGGTCTTTGTCGGGCGGACACCGATTTCCTCGGCGAGCCGTCGGATGTCCGCAGCTCCCAGAAGGGGTGCGACGGCGGCGGGTTCGGAATTCGGTTCAGTCACCTAGGTATCGTATCGTCTGACCGACTGGCGGGAGCGCCCGCCCGCCGTTTTCACCGCGCGAAAAGGCCGGGCCCGAAGATTCCGGACCCGGCCAATTTCGTTTTGCCTAGCTGGAGGCTGCCCAGCCACAGCCCCACGGTCCGAGGCCACGCTGTGCGTAGACGCGGTTGGCGATGTCGATCTGCTGGGCCTTGCTGGCGGCGGCGGCGTTGGGAGCGTAAGCGCCACCGCCTGAACCGATCCAGGTCTGGATGTCGAACTGCAGGCCGCCGTAGTAACCGTTGCCGGTGTTGATGGCCCAGTTCCCGCCGGACTCACACTGTGCGACCTTGTCCCACATTGCCTCGTTTGGCGCGCCAGTGGGTCCGGAAGCCGCGGGGGCAGGCTTGGGGCGTTCCTTGGTTCCGACCGTCACCTTCGCGGAGACCGGCTTGACGGTGACGTCAGAAGAGACCAAAGTCCGCGAAGCTTCACGACCATCCACCAGGACGAGCTTGAACGTCTTGCTGAGCAGTCCAAGGACCCCTTCCTGGGTTACCGTCTTCTGGTCGCTGAACTGGGTGGCGTCTTCCGTGGTGACCGTGTCGAACGGGACGTTCTCCGTCTCGGTGGCGGTCTTGCTGGTGTCCACCCGGGAAACCTTGATGACCATGTTCTGGACAACGGGAGCCGAGTTGGGCTGCGAAACCCGGTCGTTGGCGCCGAGCGAGACGCCGGCATCGCTGAGGACGGTTCCCACGTCGGCCGCCGTCGTGGTCTTTGAAGAGCTCTGACCGTCCACGATCAGGCTGATCGTCTTGGGGGTCAGGATCGAAACATAGGATCCGGAGACGGCCAGCTGCGTGTCTTTGGGCTGGGAGACAGCCGATGCGCTCGCGACGCCGAGTTCGGAGACGAGTCCTTCGACGTTCGGGGCCGTGGTGTTGACCGTCCGCTGGGCGCCATCAAGGCTGACGGTGACGGCCTTGGCCAGGTTGACGTTGATGATGGAGCCGTTCTGCACCGAGGCGTCCAAGGCCGGGGAGACCCGGTCTTCAGCCTTCAGATCAACCTTGGCTGCCTTGACCACCTGGTCAACGGTGTTGCCGAAGGTCTGGACGGAACTCACTTTGCCGTCGACGTTGAGGGTGACTGATTTGTTGTTGCCGGTAAAAGCAACGACTCCCAGTACCAGTGCCAAAAGCACCAGCAGCTGCGCACCTACCTTGACGAAACTGAACTTGCCGCCCGTGGTGAAGAACTTGACCATGTTTGCCCGTAACTTTTGGACCATCCGGGCACGGGGAAAAGCGCACAGGGGCCTCCTGCCGCGGTCCCGGATGCAGGCCGAAGCATGCATGAGGACTGCAGCGGAGTTGTGCGCCGCCACACTCAATTCAACTGAAAACACCAATTGCGAACGGAGTTAGTTGTCCGAAGGCCTTCCCCGACCCCGGCTACTGGTTACCCACTGTAACCGAAGCGTTATAAAGTGACCAAGATTTTTACATACTGGGTATGTAATGCGGATTCTGCTCAGTCCCAGGATCCGTAGGTCGCGACGGTGTTTCGAGCCAGCTGCGAGCACAGCGTGGAAAGCTCTGTTCCGGTCACATCAGCCATGGAACGGACGGTGTACGGCACCATGTAGCTCGCGTTCGGACGGCCCCGGTAGGGGTGCGGTGTGAGGAACGGGGAATCGGTTTCGACGAGCACCAGGTCCGGATCCGCGATGGCCAGCGCGTCCCTCAGATTTGTTGCGTTCTTGAACGTCATGGTGCCCGCAAAGGACATATACCAGCCGTTCGTGTTACAGATTCGCGCCAGTTCTTCATCGCCCGAGAAGCAATGGAATACCACCCGCTCCGGGGCCCCCTCCTCCCGGAGAACCTGGACGACGTCGTCATGGGCGTCACGGTCGTGGATCTGGAGGGTGAGGTCCAGCCTCTTCGCAATATCGATGTGACGGCGGAACGAATGGCGCTGGTGCACCAGTCCGTCGCCGCGGGTGCGGAAGAAATCAAGCCCGGTCTCGCCGATCGCACGGACCCTCGGGTGGGCCGCCAGCTCTTCGATTTCCGCGAGCGCCGATTCCAGCTCTCCGCGGCCCGCGTAAGCAGGGGCATCGTTGGGGTGGATGGCGACAGCTCCGAGGAGCCGCCGGTCCGCGTCTAGCGCCTGGACCGTGAACCGCGATGACTCAAGGTCGCAACCTACCTGCACCGCGCCCTGGACACCTACGGCCTCGGCCGCGTCCAAAGCATCCGCCACCGCGACTTCGAGCAGGCCGTGCCGGAAGTCGAGGTGCGTGTGGTTGTCCATTACGGGGACCGGCAGGGGCTCGGGAGCCGGCGGGTATTCCTTGCTGGAATCGCCGGTTTCGGGCGCGCGGTAGGAAGCCGGTGGGAGGGAATTGCACATGAATCCACCCTATCTTTCTCTGCTGATGCCTTCCTGATCACTCCTCCGGAAGCTACCTCTGTCTGCGGCGGGCCTAGGCTGGGTAGTCTGGTACAAAAGGCGGTATATCCCGGCCAGGGCAACGCGGCCCGGCTGAGGTTCTGTCATGGCTGAGGGGATTGTCCATGGACTCAAAGCGACACGGCACCGTTGATGAACAATTGCTGCCGGACGAGGCCGTGGTTGCCTTGCCACCTGAGCGCGAGTCCCTCAATGGGCACAAGCCGACAGTCATGGATCCTGAGCAATTCCACGCTGCCAGCGAGAAGATCCTGGCGGCCATCAACAAAGTCATCGACGGCAAAGCCGAGGCCGCCAAACTTGCCCTCACCGTGCTCCTCGCCCAAGGCCACCTGCTAGTGGAGGACGTGCCGGGTGTCGGCAAGACGCTGCTCGCCAAGACCCTCGCCCGCACCATCGATTGCAAGGTCAGCCGTATCCAGTTCACCCCGGACCTGCTTCCTTCTGACGTCACGGGCGTCTCCATCTACAATCAGTCCTCGCGGCAGTTCGAGTTCCGGATGGGTGCGGTGTTCGCCAACATCGTGATCGGAGACGAAATCAATCGCGCCTCCGCCAAGACGCAGTCCGCCCTCCTCGAATGCATGGAGGAACATCAAGTGACGGTGGACGGCCATTCGTACCAGCTGGGCGAGCCGTTCATGGTTGTCGCGACGCAGAATCCCATCGAGATGGAAGGAACGTATCCGCTGCCGGAGGCGCAGCGGGACCGTTTCATGGCCCGCATCTCGATGGGCTACCCGGACAAGCTCTCCGAGATCGAGATGCTCGAGACGCATCAGGCGGTCTCACCCCTCGCCAAAGTCACACCGGTGGTCACTTCCGCGGACGTCGCCGCGATGATCGCCACGGTGCAGCAGGTCTACGTTTCCCAATCGGTCAAGGAATATACGGTTGCCTTGGGCCGGGCCACCCGGGACAGCGCCCGCCTGCGCCTCGGAGCCAGCCCGCGCTCCCTGCTGCAACTACTGCGGGCGGCCAAAGCGACCGCTGCCCTTGACGGAAGGGATTTCGTCCTTCCCGACGACGTCATTTCCGTATCCGAGTCCGTCCTGGCACACCGCATCATCCTTGACCGCAAGGCCGCGAGTTCCGGTGATACTCCGCAGAGCATCATCCGGGCCATCCTGGCCTCCCTCCCGGTAAGCCAAGACGCTGGCGCGGAACGCCGCGGCAGCTAGGAGAGCGAAGGAGGGCGCAGGCATGGCGCTGATCGATCTACTTCCGAAGCATCTGTTCACTACCCGCGGTTGGGGCTTGCTTGCCAGCGGTGCGGGTTCCATGCTGCTTGCCCAGATCATGGGCAGGCGGGACCTGCTGGCCCTCGGGATCCTGCTGGTGGTGCTGCCACTGGTATCGCTTGCCGGCGTCCGTATCCTCAAACCGCGCTTCCAGGTGTTCCGCGAATTCCACCCCTCCTCCGTGGAGACCTCGTCCACGGCCACGGTGCGCTTGGCAGTGGCACGGACTGGGGCGGCCGCCGGGCCCGTGATCATGGAGGAGCAGTTGCCGCCGCGCTTCGGCGAACCCCCGGCCTTTCGCTTTCCTGCCCGTGCCGCTTCCGGCGGCACCAGCCGCTATGAATACCATTTGCGCTCCGGCAAGCGCGGCCAGTTCAGGATCGGTCCGGTCACGGCCGAATTCTGCGATCCCTTCGGCTTGTCGCTGCACCGGCACGAGATCGACGACGGCGACATCCTCACCGTGACGCCTGCCGCCGTCGAACTCCCCGCCACCGGCCTCGCCGGCGCACGCGGAAACGACGGCGTGACGGCCACCCGGATCCGCGCCAATCCCAGCGACGACGACGTGATGACCCGCGAATACCGGCACGGCGACCCCATGCGACGCGTCCACTGGGCCGCGACGGCGCGGCACGGCGAACTCATGGTGCGGCAGGAGGAATCCGTCACCACGCCGGAGGCGACCATCATCATGGACCAGCGCTATTCCGCTTTCGTATCGGGCTCGGCCGCGGTCTTCGGCCCTGCCCACGAGGACGCTTTTGAACTGGTGAGCAGCGATAACTTCGAATGGGTCGTGACGGCAGCGATGTCGATCAGTGCCCATCTTGCCGATCGCAACTATTCGCTGCGTTTCCTCGATGCTGCAGGACACCCCGCATTCCGCGCATCCCGCTCCGCCCCATATCCCGAAACCGAGGAATTCAGCGGTTTGGGAGGCCTGCAATCCATTGCCGAAAGCCTCGCAGCCATCCAGCTCAGCGGCCCACGGCACGTCCACGGCGAGCGCGGCCGTAAAGAAGCGGCCGTCGTCGAGGGTGCCGAGGCGCCCTTCGACGACCACCTGATGGACAAGCTGGCGGCACACCGCCTGCGTGGCCCCGTTCTCGCGCTGCTCGGCAACATGCCGCTCTCCGAGGCCCGCGCGTTGGCGCCGGCGGCCGGCTACGGGGCCAACGCTTTTGCCCTCGTGGTTACCGACCACCCGCACCATGTCCAGCCCGTCATCGAGGCCTTGAAGCTGGGCGGCTGGCGTGCCGTCGCCGTGAGTTCGAGAACGGACCTTCCCGCGGCATGGGCCGGGTTCGATCAAGGAGAGATCCTCGCAGCTGCTGCCGCAGCGATGGATGTCCGCCGTGGCGCGGCGGTGCCGCGATGACCACTACCTCCAGGAACAGCCCTCCCGGACGGTCCCAGGGCCCGGAGGAGGCAGGGACAAGTGACCCCTCGTCCCGTGGTTCAGGAAGGGCCCGTGGTCCGGGGTGGGCCCGTGGTCCGGGGTGGGCCCGTGGTTCAGGAAGGGCGCCCCGCCCGCGAACGCCAGGACCCGGAGCCTACCCTTGGGCAATGTCGGCGGCCATCGCTTTCGCCGTACTCGGAGCCTCGCTCTCGCTCAACGGGGTTTTCAGGGGTTGGGCCTGGCTGGTTCCCGCCATCACCACGGTGTTTGTCGTCGGACTGACGCTGGCTGCGCTTCGAGCCTTGAGGGTCCACCCGGTGCTCACCACTTTGGGCGGCTTGCTGGGCTTGGTGTTCATCCTCGACTTCACGTTCTTCCGGCCGGAAAGCATCGCCGGCTTCATTCCTTCCGGCGCGACCCTTGACACGCTGGGCCAATTCCTCAAACGGGCCGGCGAAACGGTCGTATCGGAGACAGCACCCGTCTCCCCGAACGCCGGAATAGTGTTCGTCGCCTGCGCGGGCCTGGGCTTGTTTACTGTCCTCATCGATGCCCTGGCGGTCCCGCTCGGAATGCCTGCGACAAGTGGCTTGGGCCTGCTGGTTGTCCTCGTGTTCCCGGCGACGATCAAGCCGCAAGGCGGCGGGCTGCCCGGATTCCTCGCCGCCGCCGTCGGCTTCATCCTGATCCTGGGTTGCAGCCAGTGGTTCGCCCCGGACTCGCGGCTGCAGACGGACAACGCCCACGGCACGGGGCAGCTCAAACGGTCCATGGTGATCGGTGGCGTGGCCTTGGTGCTGGGGCTCCTGTTGCCGTTGGCGGTTCCGGGCTTCGAGCGCGGGACGTTTCCGGTCGGTTCGCGGCTGAATCCCTGGGGCGTCTCCAACGGCCTGAACCCCATGATCACGCTCGGCAACAGCCTGCGGAATCCAACCGGCGACGGCAGCATCACCTATGCCACGAGTTCCACGGCACCGGTGTACTTGCGCTCCGTCACCATTGACAAGTTCGACGGCGATACCTGGGCACCGGACGACCGCGAAGCCTCCCGGCGCATTGGACCGGGACGCATGGCGCCGGACTACCCGCTCCCCTCCGAGCTGGTGCGCCAAGTGACAGTGATCGATACCGGGCAATTCACCAGTCCGTACCTGCCGGTCCCCTATGCCCCGACAGCCGTCAACGGTCTGAGCGGACGCTGGTCATGGGATCCCGCAACGCTCAGCATCCGTGGCGAGGACGGCACCACGAGGAACCAGCAGTACACGGTGTATTCGGCGCTGCCGGCCCTGACGTCCGCAACGCTGAGCCAAGACAACGCCAAGCCCACCTCCATCTCGCAGGATTTCATCCAGCTGCCAAGCAATGTCCCGGACATTGTGAAGAACACCGCCAAGGCAGTGACGGCCGGCGCCAACGGCAACTACGCCAAGGCGATGGCGATCCAGGACTATCTGCGCTCGTCCCAGTTCAGCTACTCCCTGCAGGCTCCGGTCCAGGGCGGCTATGACGGCAACGGCATGTCCGTGCTGGCCGATTTCCTGCAGCAGAAGAGCGGCTATTGCGTGCACTTCGCCTCTGCGATGGCCGTCATGGCGCGGCTGGACGGAATCCCGAGCCGAATCGCAGTGGGCTATGCGCCGGGCCACGCCACAGGCGCTACAGTTGCCGTGGCAGGACAGGAACCCCTTCCGGAGTACCAGGTGGATGCCCGCGATGCCCACGCCTGGCCCGAGCTCTATTTCGAGGGAGTCGGTTGGGTCGCCTTCGAACCAACCCCTTCCCGCGGCGTCGTCCCGCCCTATGCGAGCGAGCCTGTCGCACCGGGCGGCCCGAGCACCAACCTGCACGACGAGAACCTGACCCCGGGTTCCTCGACTCCCGCGCCGAGCACCGCCGCCGTACCGCCGCTTGCGGGTCCGGGGGTTGGATCGGGCACAGCCACCGGCTCCGCGACCGTTCTTTATGCCACCGCCGCCGCGCTCCTTTTGGCGGTGTTGGCCGCCTCCCCGCGGCTGGTCCGCTCCGGCATCCGGGCGCGGCGCCTGAGGCCATCACGGGCCAATCAGATCGGCTCGGGGGGTGCGGCCGGTCCGGCCCCGCCCCGGGATGGTCCGGTTCTGGCATGGGCTGAGCTTCAGGACCTCGCCACGGATTACGGTATACCGCCCGTGCCCAGCGAAACGCCGCGGCACTTCGCGGCCCGGTTGAGCAACTCGGCTGCGCTCGGAGCCCCGGCGGCGGCAGCGTCGCCGTCGGGAGCCGCCGACGACGCCGGGCAGCACGCGCTTGCATCGCTCACCGGCGACTTCGAACGGCAGCGTTACGGTCCCCCGGCCGCCGTCGCGGCTAACACTGCAGCGGAACAAGCGAACACGGCCGCGGTCCGGATCGCGGCAGTCCGTGCCGCGTTCCGGCGCAATGCCTCCTGGTTCGCGGTTTTTCGTGCGGATTGGTTCCCGCCGTCGTTGATGTCCAGGTGGTTCCAGCTCTTGTGGTCACCTTTCCGCCGGCTGGGTCGCATTTCCGCGGCAGCAGCACGCCGGGCCGCAGCATCCGTGCAGAGACTGTTCGAAGCCATCCGCTGGCGGCGATGACCCAACTGACTGGCATTAGATGTCGTTCTGGGCGCCGAAAACGACATTAACTGCGAGCTACTTGGGGTTGGAACGCCAAAGGCAGGGCACCGGAACCCAAAGGTCCAGTGCCCTGCCTTCACTCAACGGCAGTTCCCCGTTGCGAGAGGTCCGCCGAAGTTCTACTAGTCGGCGTAGGGATCCGCGATGCCGACGTACTGCGTGGTGAGGTATTCCTCGATGCCTTCGAAACCGCCTTCACGGCCCAGGCCGGACTGCTTCACGCCGCCGAAAGGTGCTGCGGCGTTGGAGATGACGCCGGCGTTGAGGCCAAGCATGCCGGTCTCGATTCTTTCGCTGACGCGCAGTCCCCGGTTCAGGTCCTTGGTGTAGACGTAGGCGACCAGGCCGTATTCGGTGTTGTTGGCCAGCTTGATGGCTTCGTCTTCGCTCTTGAAGGTGATGATCGGGGCCACCGGTCCGAAGATTTCTTCCTTCAGGATGCGGGCGTCCGCGGACACGTTCTTGAGCACGGTGGGCTGGTAGAAGTAGCCCGGGCCGTCAACCGGGGCACCGCCGGTGACGGCGATCGCGCCGTTGGCAACGGCGTCGGACACGAGGGCATGCACGCCGTTGCGGGCCTTGCCATCGATCAACGGGCCGACCGTGGAGTCCGGCTCGGTACCGCGCGCAGTGTTCAGAGCCGAGATCTTGGCAGCGAACTTATCGGCGAAGGCATCAGCGATGGAGTCATGCACAATGAAGCGGTTGGCTGCGGTGCAGGCCTCGCCCATGTTGCGCATCTTGGCCGCGACTGCGCCTTCGACGGCCTTGTCCAGGTCGGCGTCCTCGAAGACCACGAACGGTGCGTTGCCGCCGAGTTCCATGGAGCTGCGCAGGACCTTGTCCGCGGCTTCGCGCATGAGGGACTGCCCGACGGCGGTGGAACCCGTGAAGGAGATCTTGCGCAGGCGGTCGTCCTTGATGAGGGGCCCGGTGACCGCGCCTGCCGTGGAGGTCTGGATGACGTTGAGCACGCCTGCAGGGAGGCCGGCTTCCTGCATGACCTGTGCGAAGAGCAGGCTGGTCAGCGGGGTCAGGTTGGCGGGTTTGAGCACCATGGTGCAGCCGGCGGCAACCGCCGGGGCAATCTTGCGGGTAGCCATCGCCAGCGGGAAGTTCCACGGAGTGATCAGCAGGCAGGGACCAACCGGCTTCTTCTGGACCAGGATGCGGTTCTTGCCGTCCGGGGCGGCGGAGTAGCGGCCGCTGACGCGGACGGCTTCCTCGGAGAACCAGCGCAGGAACTCGGCCCCATAAGCTACTTCGCCGCGGGCTTCAGCCAAGGGCTTGCCCATTTCAAGGGTCATGAGCAGCGCGAAGTCTTCGGCGCGTGCCGTGACCAGCTCGAACGCGCGGCGCAGGATTTCACCACGCTCGCGGGGAGCGGTACGGGCCCAGGAAGCCTGGGCGGCGGCAGCAGCATCCAGCGCCGCGGCGCCGTCCTCTGCTCCGGCGTCGGAGATGCTGATGAGCACCTTGCCCGTGGCGGGATCCTCGACGTCGAACGTCTTGCCGGATGCCGCAGGCAGCCACTGGCCGTTGATGAGCAGCCCCGTGGGAACGGAGGCGAGAAGTTCGCTTTCGCGATCGGCGGTAACAGTCACAGTGACTCCTTCGTCAGTCGGCGCAGCTTGTAGAGATGCACCAACACTTGATTTTTGTGGAATTACTGTCACGGTACTGCCCGCCGCGAAGCAGTGTCTACGCCTTCGCGCACTGCCGCGGGAGCAAGAGTTTGTGCAGTTGCACAGCCTCCGGTTGGAGCGGAAGCTACCGCGCCGCGAGCACTGCCCTAACGCGCTGCGAGCACTGCGGAGTACAGCTCGCGCTTGCTGATGCGGGCCTCCTCGGCTACTGCGGCCACCGCTTCCTTGAGCCTGATGCCCTTGGCAATGAGTTCATTGACCGCGGCAACATGGTCTTCAGGCTTGCCCGGCGCCTGTTCGGGGGCGCCGGCCACGACGACGGCAATCTCGCCGCGGACCTCGTTGTTTTCCGCCCACTCGAGCAGTTCCCGGACGGTTCCCCGGATGACTTCCTCGTAGGTCTTCGTCAATTCACGGCACACGGCGATGCGGCGGTCCGAACCGAACCGCTCGTGAAGGGCACGGAGCATGGGCTCGAGCCTGTGCGGTGCCTCGAAGAACACCATGGTCCGGCGTTCGTTGCCGAGGTCCGCAAGCCGGGAGCTGCGTTCGCCGGCCTTGCGGGGAAGGAATCCCTCGAAGCAGAACCGGTCCGTGGGCAGCCCCGATAGCGCGAGGGCCGTCAACACGGCGGACGGGCCAGGGAAGGCGGTGACGAAGAGCCCTGCTGCCACGGCTCCCTCCACGAGGCGGAAGCCGGGGTCGGACACTGCGGGCATGCCGGCGTCGCTCACCATGATGATGGTCTTGCCCGCCCGGACGTGATCCAGCAGTTCCTCGGTCTTGGCAGCCTCGTTGTGCTCGTGGTAGCTGATGACCCGGCCGGACACGGTGATGCCGAGCGACTGGACCAGCCGGTGCAGGCGACGGGTGTCCTCTGCGGCGACGATGTCGGCCGTCTGCAGCAACTCGATGAGCCGGCTCGAGGCATCGCCGACGTTGCCGATGGGAGTCGCAGCCAGCACGATCCGGCCCACGCCGTCGGGCAGGGCGGGCAGCGCCTGCACTTCAAGAGGCTCCGCCTCGGCCTCAAGGGACTCCGCCGAGTCAGGAAGGGTGGTTTCATCCGGGGAGCTCAGCTGTTCAGTCACCCAACAAGCCTAATGCCCCGGCTCCCGCTTTCAGGGAGCTACCGGAGGCAAAAGGTAGCATGGGCTGAGTGACCGATACCTCCGTGCGCCCCGCCCCGCAAACCTGGTTGATACGGCCCCGGGAGGCTTTCACAGCCGAGGCCCTGCGGACGCGGCTCATTGGCAGCATCCAAAGCTGGCGGGACTATCCGCCGTCGTTGAGGCTGTGGTTCTGGCTGATCCCCACCATTACTGCCGTGATCGGCGGGATCCTGCGTTTCGTCCGCCTCGATGCGCCGCACAGCCTCGTCTTCGACGAGACCTACTACGTCAAGGACGCCTACTCGCTCCTGGTCAGCGGATACGAGCGAAGCTGGCCGGACAAGGCCAACGATGCCTTCAATGCAGGCAATCCCAACGTCCTGCTCAACTCCCCCGAGTACGTGGTACATCCCCCGGTAGGGAAATGGATGATCGCCTTCGGGATGTGGCTCTTCGGCTCGGACAATTCCTTCGGCTGGAGGTTTTCCGCGGCCCTGACGGGGACCCTCTCCATCGCCTTGATCGCCCTGATCGCCCTGAAGCTGTTCCGTTCCCACATCCTGGGCGCTGCCGCGGGTCTGCTCCTCGCCGTCGACGGCCACCACTTGGTCATGTCGCGGACGTCCCTGCTGGACATCTTCCTGATGTTTTGGCTGCTCGCAGCCTTTGGCGCCCTGCTGATGGATCGCGACGACGGACGGCGACGGCTGGCGGCACGGCTTGCCGCGCTGGCAGGCGCCTCGAAGGACGGCCGCCCGACGCCGTTGCACCTCGCCTCGGGCCCGTGGCTCGGATTCCGGTGGTGGCGGCTGGCGGCCGGTGTTTGCCTCGGCCTGGCGGTCGGCACCAAGTGGTCGGCACTGTTCTTCGTGGTTGCTTTCGGCCTGTTGACCGTGTTCTGGGACATGAGCGCGCGGCGTATTGCGGGCATCCGGAGCTGGCCCAGCGCCGGGATCATCAAGGACGGCATTCCGGCGTTCTTCACCATGATCCCCGTGGCCGGAGCTGTGTACCTGTCTACATGGACCGGCTGGTTCCTTTCCAAGGACGCCTACTACCGGCACTGGGCGGATACGAATCCCTCCGACGCGTGGGGATGGATTCCTGGGCCGCTGCGCTCCCTGGCGTACTACCATATGGAGGCTTACAACTTCCATCAGGGCCTCAGCTCGCCGCACCCCTATTCGGCGAGTCCGTGGACCTGGCTCGTCATGGGGCGGCCGACGTCGTTCTACTATGAGTCCCCCAAGCAGGGAACCTCCGGCTGCGATCTGCCCAACTGCACTTCGGCGATCCTGTCCGTCGGCAACCCGGTGATCTGGTGGGGTGCCACGATTGCACTTTTCGTGGTGCTGTTCTGGTGGGCGGGACGGCGCGACTGGCGGGCCGGGGCCATCCTGGCCGGCGTCGCTGCGGGGTATTTGCCGTGGTTCATGTATCCGGAGCGCACCATGTTCTACTTCTACGCGCTTTCCTTCGAGCCCTTCCTCGTGCTGGCTCTCGTCTATGGATTGGGACTGGTGCTCGGCAGGAGCGGGGCTCCTCCGTGGCGCCGCCGCTCCGGCCTGTACCTGGTCGGCCTTGTGGTGGTCCTTGCGGTGCTGGTGTCGGCGTTCTTCTATCCGGTATGGACGGCAGAAGTTATCAGCTACCAGGACTGGCGGATGCGTATGTGGATGCCGTCCTGGATCTAAGGGCCTGCCCGGAAGGTCGGGACGGCACGCACACAAAGAAGCGGCCCGCCTGGGAAGGAATATTCCGAGGCGGGCCGCTTTTTCGTTGTTGCGAAGGTGCTACTTCTCCGGTGCGCCGGACTCCGTGAGGGCCTCCGGGTCGGTATCCGCGCTGTCGTCAGCAGCAGCTTCGTTCTTGGGAGAAAGTCCGCGACGACGGCGGGTAGGCCAGGTGAAGATGAGGGTCAGCAGGGCCGTGATGAAGACCAAGGCGCCGATCGCAATCCCGGAGTCCATCCAGTACTGTCCCGGGAACAAGCGGATCAACGTGTCGTCGAGCGCAAATGTCCAGGTGCCGTTGGCGAAGAAGATGTGGTGGAAGTCCGTGAAGAACTGCTGCCAGCCCAGTGCAGCAAGCGTTCCCAGTCCCAGGATGAGCACCAAGGTGACGATCGAACCGGCAAACAGTCCGCGGCGGATCCCGCCCGTGCTTCGCTTGCGCAGATAGATCATTGCGATGATGCCAATGATGATCATGAGGGCGCCGGCACCGAATGCGGAGAGCATCACGGTCTTGACGTCGGCCATGTGGGCAACTTCGCCTTCTTTGAACAGCTTCTCGCCGTTCTGGTTGACGAGCTCGCCCAGGTAGCGTGGCCCGGACCAGTTACTGAGATAGTCCAGGGCATAGGAACCATAGGTCATCCGGTCATCGGCGTTGAAGCCATAGCCGTCGCCCGGGAATCCCGGCCGGTAATACTCCACCCACAGAAACAGCGGGCTCGCCACCGCGCGGATTGCCAGCACCAGGAGGACCACGGGGTAGAAGACGGCCAGCAGGACCTGGAAGATGCGCGGCGCCAGCGGCTTGGCATTGGCGGCCTGCTCGCGCTCGTGGTTGCGACGTTCCACCTCGGCTTCCGGTGGGCGGACCTGTAGGGCCGACGTCGGCAGGGGCTCTGCGAAGAGGGCCGGTTCCGGCCCGGCCTCCGCAGCCTCGGCGGCTTTGCGGTCTGCCCGGCTCTCCGGCTGTTGTCCTGCGGCGGGCCGTTCGGCGGGAAGCCGTGCAGCTTCGCCTGCAGCTGCCCCTGACGTGGACCCGGCTCCCGGTTTGCCCTCTTCGGGCACCCGCTTCGTCGAAGAGTCCTGGGCGCCGTGAGCGGCCCCTGCCGGGCGTGCATCAGCGGCCGCGGACTTGGGGGCGGGCTTCATCCATTCGAAGGCCGGCTCATCGCCGTCGTCGTTGATATCCGCGTCCGGGTCTTTGGGGATCGGGCTCTTCTCGGTCACTTCGATTTCACTTCCGTAGGAGTCACATGCCGGAGCAGGAACGGTCTGCTGGCAATCTTCTCTGCCATCGAGCCTACCGTCAGCCCTCGCGGACAGACGATGAGCCACCCCGGGAAACGTCGGATTGCGGCCGGACCCGGGTGCCTCAGGCGGCTATCTCCCGGTAACCGGCGTCGTTTGCGTCCAGGTCGCCTGTGGCGCCGGCACGGAATGCCCGCCCGCCCAGCACCAAGGCATAGACCCAGTATGCCGCGAGAACGAGCGAACCGATGAGGATCTTGGCCCACACGGGAAGCGGGCTGGGCGTCACAAAGGCCTCGACGAGTCCGGAAACGAACAGGACAAGCACCAGGCCCAGGGCCACTGTGATCAGGGAACGCCCCTCTTTCGCCACTGCCTGCATCCTGCGCCGCGGGCCCGGGGAGACCATGGCCCAGAAAATGCGGAGACCGCCCGCGGAGGCGATGAACACGGCCGTCAGCTCCATGAGGCCGTGCGGGAGGATGTAGCTGAAAAACAGATCCATCTTGCCGGTGGCGGCAAAGACTCCCGCAGCGACTCCTACGCCCTGTGCATTCGAGAACAGCATGTACGGCACCCAGAAACCCGTGATGCCCAAGGCCACGGCCTGCGCCCCGATCCAGGCATTGTTGGTCCAGACGGCGCCGGCGAAGGACGCGGCAGGGTTCTCGGAGTAGTAGCCGACGAAGTCATGATCGACGTATTGCTTCACGGCATTGCTGCTTCCGAGGGCCCTCAAGGCGTCCGGGGACGTTCCGATCCAGAGCGTGTAGGCGCCGGCCACAAGGCAGAAGAAAACCCCGCAACAGACCGTGAGCCAGCGCAAGCGGTAGAACGCGGCGGGCAGGGACACCACGAAAAAGCGGGCGAGATCTTCCATGAAATTCGACCGCGCCCCGGTGAAGCGGGTACGGGCCTGGGCGAGAGCCGCCGACAAAGAGGCGGAGAGTGCGCTCTCCGGGGCCACGGACCGGATGAGGGAAAGGTGTGATGACACCACTTGGTACAAACGCAGAAGCTCGTCGGTCTCACCGCCGTCGAGGCGTCGTTTGTGCGCGAGCTCGTGCAAACGGGACCATTTGGTCCCGTTCACGACAGAGAAGGCATCCATGTCCACGGCACTACCCTAATCCCAACCCTCCCCAAACAGTCCCACATCCACGCAAACCCCTCCTCAGCATCCATGGCCGCGGTTAGACTCGATCCAGCGGGAGCCGTCCGGTCCTGCAGACATCGTGGCAATGCTTGGGGGCGGGCTTGAGTTCGATCATTACCGGCGAGGCCGTGGTCCTTGAACTGCGGCCGGCATCGTTCGGGGCCAGGGCCCTTGGTCTCATGCTCGACGTCGTGGCTCACGTTGTGTTGCTGCTGGGTCTTTTGTTCCTGCTCAGTATGGCTGCACCCCATCTGGACGTGGCCGCGGGTCGCGCGATGGCCTTGTCCAGCGTGGTGCTGTGCCTCGTGGTCGTCCCCGTGGCGGTGGAAACGCTGAGCCGCGGCCGCTCGCTGGGCAAGCTGGCTACCGGGCTCAGGATCGTGCGCGACGACGGCGGATCCATCCGCTTCCGGCACGCGGTGATCCGCGGCTTGATCGGTTTCCTGGAGATCTACGCGACATTCGGCGGATTGGCCATTGCCGTGGCACTGTTCAACGACAAGTCGAAGAGGCTCGGAGACGTCGTGGCCGGAACCTATTCGCTCAGGCAGCGCGTTCCCGCTGAACCCAAAATCCTCCCCTATGCCCCTCCGTACCTGCAGGCGTGGGTGGGACTCGCGGATATCGGCAGGGTTCCGGACGGCACGGCGCGGCGGGCATCACAGTTCATCCAGCAGGCCTCGCGGATGGCGCCGGACTCACGCGCACACCTGGCCGCGGCCCTCGCGAGCGAACTCGCCGCTTACGTCGCCCCACCGCCGCCGCCCGGAACGACGCCGGAAGGCTACCTGCACGCCGTGTTGGGCGAGCGGCGAAACCGGGACCTGGAACGGCTGCGCCGCGCAGAACAACGCAGCGCCATTGTCGGGGACCGACTCAACAGGCTCCCATTCACGCGCTAGCCAAGCGCGCGGCACTCACGGCGCGCCCCGCCGTCGGGCACCACTGCGGCACGTCCCGGCAGCGCTCAGCGCTTCGCGTAGCCGGCCCAGGCAATGTTCCAGTCGCCGAAGCCTTCAAGCGGCTCCACGGCGGGGGCGCCGGTGTTCAGGACCTGCACCACATCCCCCGTCCGCATGTTGTTGAAGAACCAGGCGGCGTCGGCCGGGAGCAGGCCAACGCAGCCGACGACGAGCGGTGCGTAGTAGCCCTTGTCACCAGGTTTGAGGCCGATGCTGCCGGCGTTGAACTTGGAGTGGCGTTCCCGCTCCATGATTACGGCGTAGCCAGTGGGCGAGAGCCAGTCCGGGCTGCCGAGGGTGACGGGAGCTGTGGTCAGTTGGCGTATTGGGCCCAGGGGATGTTCCAGTCGCCAAAGCCGTCATCGAAATTGGCGTAGTCACCCTGGGTATTGACCACCTGGACGACGTCTCCCGTTGTCATGTTGTCGAACACCCATTTCGCACCGTCAGGTCCCAATCCGATACAACCGTGGGAGAGGTTCGTGACGCCGATGTACGGCAAGGCCGAGTCGGTGGCCTGGTGGATGAACTCGCCGCTGGGTGTCAAGCGCGTGGCGTAGTTGACGTCAAGCTGTCCGTAGTAGGCGGGATCGCCCGGCTTGAGGCCGATGGTGGAGGCGTCCATGTGCTCTACCCGGTACTTTTCCATGAGGACCAAGTAGCCGCGCGCGGAAGGGAACCTGGTGTCGCCCATGGTGTCCGGCCACTGGCCCACTTGCTGGTTGTTGACACTGACCGTGAACGTGTGGGCAACCGCGTCGGCCACCGCCACCTTCTTATCACCGATCTTGAAGGTGTTCGTCTTGTTGAAGTTGCCGATCTGGCCGTTGCCGAAGTCCACCCCGAACAGCTTGAGGTCCACGGTGACCGTGCTGTTCGCTGCCCAGAAGTTCTCCGGACGGTAGCGCACCATGGTGTCGCTGAACCAGTGGAAGGCCCCGGCCTGGCCCGACGTGGAGGTGACCTTGATGGCCTTCTCGACGGCGGCTTTGTTGACCACGGGTTCACTGAACGTGAGCTGGAGCGGCTGCGCCACGCCTACCTTCGCCCCGTCCAGGGGGTACATGGCGGCGTCGGCCTCGTTCTGCGTGGAAACCGTCGTGAAGGATCCGGTCTTCGATGTTGCGCGGCCGGCCGCATCTGCAACGGTGTAATTGAAAGTGTAGGAGGAGTTGAATTCGAGGGGCGTGGATGCGGTCCAGCTCAGTCCATCCGGGGTCAACGCACCATCAACGGTCTTTCCCTGGGAACTCGTCAAGGAGACCCTGTCCAGGGTTCCGTCCTTGACGCTGATTGAGACGGGCGCAGCCGGGTTCACCTGCTTGGCCCCGCTCGCAGGCGACGCAACCACAGTGGCAGGCTTCACGACGGGCAGCACTGCTGCCGCCTCGCTGCGTTCACCTGCTGATCCCTCGGACTCGATTGCCGCGCTGGCCGCACGCGGGGCCACTGCAGCAAACGTGCCACTGAGCGCGGCAATGAGGCAGACAACCACGATCCAGGCCACCTTGCGGAACCTGCCTCGCTTCGTCTGCACAGTGTCGTCCAAGCGCACAGTGTCCAAGTACGCAGTGTCCACGTGCCGCGCACCGCCGCTGTCCTGCTCGGTGTCGAAGAGCCGGGCAGCGTCCACATGTTCGAAAGTGTCCGCTTGCTCGCCGTCGGGATTAAGACCCATTCCTGTTTTCTCCAAAACTCACGCCCCCCAAAAAACTCACGCCCCACAACCGCATCCTAAAGGGCGCGGCTTGATATTGGCTGGGAGCCCGCCTCGGCGTGCTCCCAGCCGGTGTTCTTAGTACCGGTAGTGTTCCGGCTTGTACGGCCCGGCAACGTCAAGGTCCAGGTATTCCGCCTGTTCCTTGCTGAGCTCGGTCAGTTCCACGCCCAAAGCATCCAGGTGCAGGCGGGCGACCTTCTCATCAAGGATCTTGGGCAGCACGTAGACCTGGTTCGAGTATTCGCGCTCGGCCTCGGGCTGGTCCTTCTTGGTCCACAGTTCGATCTGGGCGATCGTTTGGTTTGCGAAGGAGTTGCTCATGACGAACGAGGGGTGACCGGTGGCGTTGCCCAGGTTCAGGAGGCGGCCTTCGGAAAGCACGATGATCGACCGCTCGTCGCGGCCGTCGGCTGCGGCAAACACCCACTCGTGCACCTGCGGCTTGATTTCCACCCTCTGGACGCCGGGGACCTTTGCCAGTCCGGCCATGTCGATCTCGTTGTCGAAGTGGCCGATGTTGCCCACGATCGCCTTGTTCTTCATGCGGAGCATGTCGGAGGCCATGATGACGTCCTTGTTGCCGGTAGTCGTGATGAAGATGTCGCCCTGTTCCAACACCGAATCCAGCTTGGCCACCTGGTAGCCGTCCATGGCCGCCTGGAGTGCGCAGATGGGGTCGATCTCCGTCACGATCACGCGCGAACCCTGGCCGCGGAGCGCCTCAGCGGCGCCCTTGCCGACGTCGCCATAGCCGCAGACGACGGCGACCTTGCCGCCCATGAGGACATCCGTGGCGCGGTTGAGGCCGTCCGGCAGGGAGTGGCGGATGCCGTACTTGTTGTCGAATTTGCTCTTGGTCACCGAGTCGTTGACGTTGATGGCCGGGAAAAGGAGCTTGCCCTGTTCGGCGAGCTGGTAGAGACGGTGCACGCCCGTGGTGGTTTCCTCGCTGACGCCACGGATGCCGGCGGCGATGCGGGTCCACTTCTTCGGGTCGGCGGCAAGGCTCTTCCGCAGCACATCAAGGACGAGTGCGTACTCTTCGGGATCGCTTTCCGTGGCGGTCGGTACCGCGCCCGCAGCTTCGAACTCGACGCCCTGGTGGACCAGCAACGTGGCGTCGCCGCCGTCGTCGAGGATCATGTTGGGGCCCAACTCCGGGTTGGCATCCGCGCCCGGCCAGCTGAGGATCTGCTCGGCGGTCCACCAGTATTCGTCGAGGGTCTCGCCCTTCCAGGCGAATACCGGAACACCCTGGGGATCCCCGACGGTTCCCTTGCCGACCACGACGGCGGCCGCGGCCTCGTCCTGCGTGGAGAAGATGTTGCACGAGGCCCACCGGACCTCGGCGCCGAGGGCCGTCAGCGTCTCGATGAGCACCGCGGTCTGCACAGTCATGTGCAGGGATCCCGCAATGCGTGCGCCCTTGAGCGGCTGGCTCGGACCGAATTCGGCGCGCAGCGACATGAGGCCCGGCATTTCGTGCTCGGCCAGGCGAATCTGGTGGCGCCCGGCTTCAGCCAGGGAGATGTCTGCAACCTTGTAGTCGAAAGTCATGGAAGTCCTTTGGAAGTACCGAATGGTCAAGTCAGGTGGGGCTCAGGCGTCGCGGGGACCGTCGTGCTGGTCTGAGGCCGCGGCGTTGGCGGCGGCAAGCAGCTCCGGGGGCAGCAGCAAGGGGATTCCGTCCTGGATGGCATAGCGGAGCTTCTCACCCGAGGCGGCCGCGGCCGTCGACACAAGTTCCTCGCCGTCCTGCTCCAGCGGGGACCCGGTGACAGGGCACCGCAGGATGGACAACAATTCAGGACTGACCTTTGGCATGGTTGAAGCTCCCTGGATGGCATCTCGCGGACGCCGCTTTGGACAGATATGGCAGCTTCCAGAGTACAACCCGGCGGCGTCGCACACGGTGTCACAAAGCTCGTCACACAGGGAGCGGCGACACCTAGGGCGACACACAAGGTCAGGGGACGCGCAGTTACTGTCCGTCCAGGGTTCAGGAAGGATCGCGCAGGATGCGCAGGTGGCGCCTTGTTCCCTCTGGAGGGACAGGCCCGTCAAAGGGGGCGCGGATTGTGCGCTGTTCCGACGCGGCCGGCGCCGATGCGGCTTCGCGCACGGCGTTCGCCAGGGCAAGGAGATCGTCCGGCCCTGGCTGGGGCGGGGAGGACGGCATCGCGAGCCGCATGACTTCCCAACCCCTCGGCACAGTCAGCGACTCGGCATGCTGCGCGCACAGATCGTAGGAATGCGGCTCGGCATACGTGGCCAACGGACCCAGCACCGCCGTGGACTCGGCGTAGACGTACGTCAAAGTAGCCACCGCGGATTGGCGGCAGGCTGATCTGGAACACTGACGAATTGCACCCACAACATCCCAGATTAGCCGCACTTCCCCGCGGCGCGGTGCATTGCCCCTTTGCGCGCATTATGTCGCGTTGGCGGAATCACGGGTCTAAAGTCGATATATGCAGTCACAGCACCACGTTCCGGGCTTCACAGTCCATTTGTCCGACACCGGGGACAGCCAGGAAACGACGACGGCGGGCACATCCGCACGCGGCTTCAGGGAGCGCCGAAGGAACCGCCACGGGCGGGGGTTGCGCGGGGAAATCATGCTTCCCAACCTTCCCGGCTACCGGACGCGTGGCGAAAGGTTCGACGACCTCGTGCTCGATTCCGCCGAACGGCTGCAGGACATGTGGGGCAAACGGCTCGACGGCGTCGCGTTCGCCGTCGACGAGATCCCGCCGAACCTTGAGCAGCTAGTGGCCGAGGGTACCGCGGCACCGCTGGGTTCATACACCCCGGCGGCCCACGGAGCAGGACCCGTCATCACCATCTATCGGCGCGTCGTCGAGCACACTACCGGCGGCCGCGAGGACCTCCAGGACCTGGTGCACGACGTCGTCGTCGAGTACACCGCGGAGATGCTCGGAGTGCCGCCGGAGACCCTGGACCCCGTTTACCGCCGTCGTTATCAGTAACCCAGCGTGACCTGTACTTTTTCGTGGCCCGCCGCGCCATCCTGGATGGTCAGGACCGAAACCCCGGGTTGATCGCCTTGGCCAAGCACGAGCGCACCATAGGCCGCGTCGCCTGCCGCCGACACGATGTAGCCCGAGACCGCGGCGCCGTCGGACTTATCCGGAACGCCGATGACCGCGGTGGTTCCGCCGGCGATATCGACCGTTTGCGCCTTGTGTACCTTGCCGTCCGAGGTGACCGGGGTGTAACTGACCGTGGCCCGGCCCGTCGGCACGCCGAAGCTGAGGAAGCGGGTCCCGCTTTGGGGCACCGCCATCACATGCTGGCTGCCCAAACGGACCGCGGCCGGAGACCAAGCGAAATCAACGGGGTCCTCGGCCTTGAGCCCCCGCGTTACGCGGGAGGACGCTGCGAAGGAAACATCCGAAGTAGCGCTCACGGTATACATGCCGGCCGGGACGCCCGTGAGCGGCACTTCGGTAACCGAACCCGCTTTGGCGGTCACCGCTCCCCCGCCGGGCAAAGCGCGCTGGCCGTTCGGCCCGAACAAACGCACGTCCACCACAGCGTCCACCGGACCAGGGACCGTGATCTGCAAGGCCGGAACGACGTCGGCAAAACCGGGCTTGTCCGCGAGTGACTTCACGGCGGCCGGGTCCTGGACGTCCACCCCGGTCATGACCTGGGAATCGGCGGCGCCGGCACCGGGAGTAATGACCTCGACACCACCGGCAGTAAGACCCCGGAGAACGCTCTGCTGGATGGTTGCTGCGACCGGGCCGCCGCTGCTGCGCAGATGCACCGAGAGCTGACCCTCGTTCGGGGCAAGGCCGGCCAAGTTGATGGACCGGGTAGCTCCCGGCGAAACCAGCAAGCCACGGCTGTCCGGGGCTTGGATCTGTCCATGGGCACCGAACAGCTCGAGATTGACGGTAGCCGGCGTGCCCGAGGCATTGCTGATATTCAAAACCGCCGTTCGCCCCAGTGCGGTGTTTGCTCCCAGGAGCCATGCATCGTTGACCGGCTGCTGGCAGGGTGCCGCCGCCAGTCCGCGGAGGTCGCCGTCGCTCGCGGTGTAGCTCATCAAACCCGCTACTGCAGCCTTCTGGCCGCTGATGGGATCGGCGTCCACCACGGTGACGTCGCCTGCGGGCCTCTGGGCCACGACGCCGGCGTTCAGCACGGGAGGCCCCGACGCCGGGGGTTGGGTGGCGGCGGGGGGCTTGGCAATGTCGGCGATCGCTGAGCCATCGAGCGAGGCGAGGTTGCTCCCGGGAACGGATCCGGAGGCGTCACTGAGCACCAGCGCATCCAGGAAGCTCTTTGCCGAACGTGAAACAGGGCTGAACTGGTTGTCGGTGCCCGTGGCGGTTCCCTCGGGGAGCCGCGGAGGTGCCGGACACACTGCGGTTGTCCTGCCCGCCGGGACATCCGCGAGGGACATGTCCAGCGTTTTGCTTCCCGACGGGGACTGCAGGAGGGATGCTGCCGACACCATCCCGGCCCCTGCGGCAAGGAGCAACGTCGCGGAAAGCGCTCCCAACACAACGGCCTTGTTCTTGTTCCCGGTTTTGCGCTGGCCGCGCTTCCTCGACCCCGCTTTGAGCTCGGGTGCCGGGCCTTGGTTGTCAGACACTGCTGTACTCCTTACGGAGGGAGTTTCGTTCTTTCAGGAGGCTGGCTTTCGGCCTGCGGGCAGGCATGGGGATGGCCAGCAGGACGGTCAATCCGATCACTACGGCCTGAAGAATGCTGAGCCAAGGCTCCCAAACGGTGGTGTAGCGGATCTCGATCTGGCCGCCTGTAGACGGCAAAGTGAATGCTTGGGCCCATCCGGACGTCGTCGGGCTCAGTTGGCGGCCATCCAACCAAGCGCTCCAACCGGCGTCTGCCCGCTCAGCGAGCACTACCAGGCGTCCGTCCCCGCCTGCCGGGATGTTGCCGGCGGCAGAGGTTCCGAGCGAGGGCAAGAGGGCAACAACGGCGCCCTTGGCATCCACCACCCTGACGCGGTGCGCCGTCTCGGCGTCGGCTGCGGCGGCTTGGTTGAGCGGCGTGACCCGCCACAGCCACCCCGAATCGGTTTTGCCCACAGCCACCAGGCCGGGAACGGAATCGATCCGGTTGGCCGTCAGCTGGGCAGCGGCGTCTGCTGACTTCAGAACCACGAATCCGGCACCGAGCTGCTCAAGGCCGGGCCGGGGGTCCACGCCTGTTCCCGCGACAATCGTGGCTACGGCGTTCCGGATGGACGCGGTAGCGTCGTCGTCGGCCACGAGGCGTTCTTGTCCGGGTGATCCCACGATGGAACGTCCGGCGGCGATAGTCGAGAGCGAGTCCAAGGTAGTGCCGGCTCCGCGCATGAGGGATGACGTGTAGCCACCGTTCTCACCGGCGGTGATGACCAGCGTACGCGTCTGTTCCGGCCCCTGGCCGTGGTCGACGGCGGTGGCCGGCAAGGTGCCCTGCCCTGAGGGCTCGACCAGGCGCGGCGTGCCAAGCGCCCCGCTGGCCGAAGCCGAGGTGTCGGCACTGGCCAGGACATTCTGGGTTGCCCACAGGCCCATGCCGGCCAGGGGTCCGGCAATGAGGAAAAGCGTTGCTACAGCGGAGACGATTCGCACTGCTGCGCGCTGGACCGGGCGGCCATCCTCTGCCTTGGCTTTCAGCTGCAGGAGGCTATCGGCGCCGATCAACGCCGCTCCCAGGAACGCGAACCCGGCTGCGGAAACTGCCGGCCCCGTGAAGGGTGCGACGAGCAGGTCGCCGTCGACACCAGTCGCCACATGTCCGGCGAGCCATGCCCAGGCGAGGAGCAAAAGGGCCCCGGCCCAGAGGAAACGCGTGACGCGCGACCGCCTTCCGGGCACAAAGAGTGCGGCAATTGCCAGGAGCAGGACCGGGGCACCGAGCAGCAGGGCAAGCGCCAGCGCCCACGGAATACCCGACGGGCCGAAGAGTGCCAAGCCGGCCAAACCGCCGTTGACGTCGAATTTCAACGGTTGGCCAAGCAATTGCTGCCACAACGGTGCGGCTTCGAACCCCAGCGGGAGGCCTGGATCGGCCAGCATGGTGCGGGGCCGTTCAAGGACCGAGAGGACGTACGGTGCAAAGAGCGCGGCACTCGGAAGGAGTGACCACCAAATGGTCCGCCCGCGCCGCCCCAGGGCGATGCCGCAAAAAACAATGAGGACTGCAAAAGGAGGCAGCAGGGACGGTGCAGAGGCCGTCACCAAAGCCAGCGCCAGGCCGGCCGCAGCAGCAGCCGTCCACGATGGAGTGCCGTTGACGCCCGGCTTGCCCGTCAACGGCTTGGCTGCGGCGTAGCCGGATGGCTGGATCCGTTGGTGATTCAGCGCCGCGTCCCGGCCCAGGGCCGATCCAGTGGCCCGGAAGAGGGCCAGCACCAGCAGGGGCATCGCCACGTGGGCCAGGAGGGCGCCGGCCCTTCCTTGGTTCAATGCGACTTGGAGGGCCGGCGCTCCGGCCCAGATCAGCGCGGCAATGAAACGATAGCGGCGCAGCGTGGTCATCGCCCCCGCGGCAAACCAGGCGCCCAGGCCTGACAGCGGCATGGCCAGCAACAACAGCCACACGATGGCTGCGCTGGAGGCGCCTCCTCCGAGCAATGACACAAGCCAGAGGATGTAGGCGAAGGGATCCCCGTGTCCGGGCAAGCCTGCACCCAGGCCAATCCACCACGTGGACGCGGACCGCCAGATGTCGCCTGCGGCGGACAACGGCAAGAGGCCTCCGCCCGTCACCCCGTTTGCCCCCAGGAGCCCCAACAGCCCCACGATGGAAGCGGCCAGCGCAACAAATCCGGCGGCCGCTGCGCCCGTGCCGATCCAACCCCGCTCATTCGTTGCGAGGGCCACGAAATCGTCACCGGCGTCGCCGCTCGGTTCCGGAGCCAGGGAATCCGTCTCCTGGAATTCGTCTGCGCCAATCGCCTCGACGAGGGAGCGGCGGTGGGCCCAAACCTCGCGCCGCGGAGTCTGCAGACCCTTGACCATCGACCGTGGCACGCGTCGCGTACGGGCCGCATTCCGCCTGGATCGCCAAACCGCCCCGGGACGGCCGAGCGCCGCAACGGTCGCGCCAAGCTGGGAAATTCCGTGACCGGGCTCTTTGACCAGGATGCTCAAGACGAGCCTGGCCATGCTTCCGAGCAACGCGCCGAGCGCGTGGAGCGGAACCTTCCAGGACGATGCGTGGGTGAGCCTCAAATGAACTTGGCTTTTTCGTGCGGCCGCAGGTGTCGCCAGGCTGTGGGGACGGTGCTCCACATGGAACATGCGCGCCGCCGGAACCACAACAACCCTGTTGCCCGCAAGCCAGTTGCGCCAGCAGAAATCGACGTCGTCTCCCACGCCCGGAAGCGCGGGGTCGAAGCCGCCCAGCTGCTCCCATGCATCGCGGCGGATCAGCATGCCTGCGGAATTCACCGCGAACGTGTCCGTGCGTCCGTCGTACTGGCCCTGATCGAGTTCATCAGCCTCAATGAGCGTCAGCCGTTCGGCCCAGCGGCTCGTGGACAGGCCGGCGTCGATGAGCCTGCGTTCCGCATTCCAGGCCAACTGCTTGCAGCCGGCCACAGTGACCGAAGGAGCGCGCTCGACTGCCTGAAGCAGCTCGGCGAGTGCCTCCGGGGCGGGAGCGGCGTCGTCGTGCAACAACCAGATCCATTCCGCGGTGCCCTGCTCCTGCGGAGGAGCGGAACGGGCCAGGCCGGCCATGACGGCCGCACCGAAACCTACTTTGTGCTCGCCCGTGCTGGTGACATTGGCCTTGCCGAGAGCCCGCTGCAGCAACGCCGCGGACTTGTCGCGGGAGCCCGTATCAATGCCAATGGCGGCATCTGCCGGACGCGTTTGGTCCAGCAGAGCCGCCAGGGTTCTGGGGAGATAGTTACCGCCGTCATGCGAGACGACGACGGCGGTAACGTGTACTGCCTTGAGAATCAGACCGCTCGCTTCCTCAGCCTGCGGCGTTCACGCTCGGAGAGCCCGCCCCAGATACCAAAACGTTCATCGTTGGCGAGTGCGTATTCAAGGCACTGCGAACGGACATTGCACGCACCGCAAACCTTTTTGGCATCCCGTGTGGAGCCGCCCTTCTCTGGGAAGAACGCCTCCGGATCCGTCTGGGCGCACAAGGCGTCCGTCTGCCAGCCGAGTTCGCCTTCGTCGTCGAAGTCCCCCTGGCCCGGAAGCCCGATCCACACCGGCTGGGCCGGACGGTCGAGCGGACGGCGCAGCTCCATGGGGGGATCGTCGAGATCGTCCTCCGGATCGACCGGCTTGCCTCCCACAAGAGCCTCGTGGGCAGCAAGAAAGGCTGTTGCCTCGTCTTCCAGCGACTCCCGAGTGGTCTCTATATAGCGGTCCGCCGCCTGCGGATCTGCCGGGTCAACATACCAATCCCCCGGAACTTCGCGCGACCGGTACTTCACCGACGCATATTCCGCGACGACTGCATCTTCCTGGATACGCAACGCTTGCCCCATGGCGTCCCTCCTGATGTGTGCAGCTGCTGCCGTGCTCATTCGGTACTCGGTTATGTACCCGATACTCCCGCAGCGGCGTTCGATATCTAATTACACGCGTGTAACTACCGTGCCGTCAAGCCACGCCGGGATAATAATCAACTTTCCGTACTAACTACCGTCACGCCACGCCCGCGATTTTTTCGCCCCACCCGCGCACACCCGGCGAAAAACGGAAGCTTCACATCACTTAAGATGTATTTTCATTGAATTTCAGGGAAATCACTTGACCCCTTGAGCGCCGCACTGCGGCCGCCCCCTTGGCCCTATGTGTTGCAACTCACACGGCCCCGACGGCGGGCCGGACGCCCCGTGGCAAGATGTAGCCATGAGCACCCCCGCGATGAACCTGATGGCAGCCCTGCGTTCCGGACACGCCACATCCCCACGCCTGACCTGGTACGGGCCTTACGCCGAACGGGTGGAGCTCTCGGGGCGGGTCCTGGACAATTGGGTGGCCAAGACCAGCAACCTGCTCCAGGACGAGTTCGACGCCGAACCAGGCATGAGCCTTCGCTTGGACCTGCCGGCCCATTGGAAATCCCTCGTGTGGGCGCTGGCCGGGTGGCAGCTGGGCATGGAGCTGGTGCTCGACGGCGGCAGCGCCGATTTGCTTGTCACGGACACCCCCGACGTCGGAGCGGGAGCCGGCTTTGACGCCGTCGTCGCCGTGCCGCTTGCGGCACTCGCGATGCGCTGGCCGGGAGAGCTGCCGGTCGGCGTCGTGGACTACGCGGCTGAAGTCCGGTCCCACGGCGACGTGTTCATGGCGCACGCCGAACCGGACGCCGCACTTCCGGCCCTGCGCCGCCCTGAAACCGGACACTCGCACGGCGAATTGCTGGACAGCTTCGCCAAGGAACATGACGCCGGCGTCCGCCTGCTGGTCCGCGCGGCCGACGGTTTGGAGTCGGCCCTCGCGGACGCACTGGGCGCGTGGAACAAGGACGGTTCAGTAGTCCTGGTGCACCCGGACGTTGACGTCACCCAGCACCTGCTGGACAACGAGCGCGTCAGCGGCGCTTGACCGCGTCTTCGCCTTCATCGGAGCTAACCGCGGCGCTTGCGGCATGGATGGCCTTGGCCTTGGCCTTGTGGTGGGCTTCGATGATCTCGTGGTCATGCGAGAAGGCCGGCTCTTCGTCGAGCTCCTTGTTGAACACCAGGAAGCGGTAGGCAAAGAAGCGCACCACGGTGGCCACGAGGATGCCGACCACTCCGGCAGCGAACAGGACGTTCTTGTCCTGGATGTTCATGCCGTATTTGGCGATGGCGGTCAGGCCGGTGGAGATACCGATGCCAATGCCGTTGATGATGATGAACATCGCGAACTCGCGCACCACGTTCGCCTGGCGGCGGTGGCGGAAGGTCCAGAAACGGTTGGCGATCCAGGAGAACACCGTGGCCACGGTGGCGCCGACGAAACGGGCCTTCGCCTCACTGTCCGACATCGGGCCGTGCATGAGATAGTAGGTCAAACCGTTATCTATGACGAACGCAACACCGCCGACAGCGCCGAACTTCGCTACTTCGCGCCAAAAGAGCGAGGCGAGCCCGCGCATGCGATCTGCAAGTGTGTTGATCATGACCCTCCATGGCCGTTGTTCTAGGGGGCCGATGGGCCGAAGCCTCCATTTTAGCTCCGATTTCTTGGAGCTTGCCCAATTATTCCGTGCCAACGGCCTCGAACCGGGTCCCAAGGACCCGGCGGCGGGCAGAATCTGGGAACCAGCTGCTGGTTCGGTAGGCTGAACCTTGTGACTTTTCCTGTAATCGGCGTGGTGGGCGGCGGCCAGCTCGCACGAATGATGGCCCCGGCCGCAACCGCCCTTGGCTTTGAACTCCGGGTCCTTGCCGAAGGTGAGGACGTTTCCGCGGTCCAGGCCGTGGCAACGGCTCCCATCGGCGACTACAAGGACCTCGCCGCCCTCCTTGAATTCTCGGAGGGCTTGGACGTCATGACCTTCGACCACGAGCACGTCCCCACCGAGCACCTGAGGGCCCTGATCGAGGCCGGAGTCAACGTCCAGCCCGGCCCCGATGCCCTGGTGCACGCGCAGGACAAACTCGTGATGCGAGCCGCGATCGACCGCCTCGGGCTCCCCAATCCGGCGTGGGCTTCCGTCGACAGCGTCGAAGACCTCGTGGCTTTCGGCGAACAGACCGGCTGGCCGATCGTCTTGAAGACCCCCCGCGGGGGCTATGACGGCAAGGGCGTGCGCATCGTCCATTCCGCCGACGACGCCCGGAGCACGACGGACTGGTTCGAAGCCATGAGCCCGCTATTGGCCGAAGAGAAGGTTGACTTCAGCCGCGAGCTTTCCGCGCTCGTTGCGAGGACCCCCGACGGCGAATCCCGCGCTTGGCCGGTTGTCCACACTGTCCAGGTGGACGGCGTCTGCGACGAAGTGATTGCGCCGGCCCAGGACATTCCCGTGGAGGTCGCTGCGGCAGCCGAAGAGGCAGCGCTGCGAATCGCCAATGAACTCGGAGTCACGGGCGTCATGGCGGCCGAACTCTTCGAAACGCCCGGCGTCGGAGTCGGGTTCCTGGTCAACGAACTCGCCATGCGGCCGCACAACACCGGCCACTGGACGCAGGACGGCTCCGTCACCAGCCAGTTTGAACAGCACTTGCGCGCAGTCCTCAACCTCCCGCTCGGTGCCACCGACGCCCTGGGTGCGGTGGTTGTCATGAAGAACTTCCTGGGCGGCGACAACCAGGATCTCTACAGCGCCTACCCCCAGGCCCTCGCCTACGAACCGGCTGCAAAGGTCCACTGCTACGGCAAGTCCGTGCGGGCCGGCCGCAAGATCGGGCACGTGAACCTCGTCGGCAACTCGACTGCAGACGTCGACTCCATCCGACACCGCGCCACCGTTGTGGCCGACATCATCCGCAACGGCCGCATGCCGGCCGAGACCACCTCCGGAGAAACCGCATGAGCGTAGAAAACACCGATGCCGAAAACGCGGGTGCGGCGAACGCAACCCCGATCGTAGGACTCGTCATGGGCTCCGACTCCGACTGGCCCGTCATGGAAGCTGCAGCGGACGCCCTGGCCGAATTCGGCATCCCCTTCGAAGCCGACGTCGTCTCCGCCCACCGCATGCCCACGGAAATGATCCGCTACGGCCAGAACGCCCATGAGCGCGGCATCCGCGTCATCATCGCCGGAGCAGGCGGCGCAGCCCATCTGCCGGGCATGCTCGCCTCCGTCACCCCGCTGCCCGTCATCGGCGTCCCGGTACCGCTGAAGACCCTGGATGGCATGGATTCCTTGCTGTCCATCGTTCAGATGCCCGCCGGCGTTCCCGTAGCTACCGTCTCCATCGGCGGCGCCCGCAACGCCGGCCTCCTCGCCGTGCGCGTGCTGGCGTCCGGAACCGATGAGCTGGCCGTCCGGCTTCGCGGCCAGCTGCTCGAATTCGCCCAGGAGCTCAACAACACCGCCACCGAAAAAGGGGCCAGGCTCCGCGACAAGGTCGCCGAAGTCTTCTCCACCGCGAACGTCTCCGCCCGCAGCAGCCGCTAAGAGCCCAGGCAGCCGCTAAGAGCTCATCCCCGGCAATCCCGAAAGAACCGTCCCGCAATGACAAGGATTCCCTGCCGTGTACCAGCTTGAGAATGTTCTCCGCCCCTATGCATGGGGATCGACGACGGCGATCGCCGCTCTGCTGGGAAGGCCCGCCTCGGGCGGTCCGGAGGCGGAGTTGTGGATCGGAGCGCACCCGGACTCGCCGTCCGTGGCCACCCGTCCGGACGGGTCTTCCGTCGCTTTGGACGCGCTGATCAGCGTGGATCCTGTGCACTTCCTTGGTGAAACGAGCGTGGCTGAATTCGGTCCCCGCTTGCCGTTCCTCACCAAGCTCCTTGCAGCCGACAAGCCCCTGTCCTTGCAGGTCCACCCCCGCCTGCAGCAGGCCAGGGACGGCTTCGCGAAGGAAAATGCCGCAGGTATGGCGGCGGACGCACCTGAGCGCAACTACCGCGACGACAACCACAAGCCGGAGATGATCTTCGCGCTGACCCCGTTTCACGCCCTCTGCGGTTTCCGTCCCGCCGCCGATTCGCAGCGTGTCTTCGAGCACCTCGCGACCCTCCTGGACCTTGCCGCCGTCGACGTTCCTGACGTCATCACGGGAGTCATCGCGGACCTCTCCGGGTCCGATGAGCCCTCGGCACTCAAAGCTGCGTTCACCCGGCTGATTACCGGCGGGGATGCCGTCTCCGCAGCGACGGATCAGGTGGTTTCCATCCTGAAGTCGGGCGCGCCGATGGGTCAGCACGCCACGGAACTCTCCACGTTGGTGGACATCAACAGTGAGTTCCCTGGCGATCCCGGTGTCCTGATTTCCTTGCTCTTGAATCTTGTCTTCCTGTCCCCGGGCGAATCGGTGTACCTTCCGGGCGGAAACGTCCACGCATACCTGAAAGGCCTCGGCGTGGAGGTGATGGCGGCTTCGGACAACGTGCTCCGTGGCGGCCTCACTCCCAAGCACGTCGATGTCCCCGAACTCCTGAAGACCATCGAATTCGCTTCCCTCGGCGTACCGCGCATCGAGCCCAGGACCTCCGGATTCGGCCAGGATCTTTACGTGCCGCCGTTCCGGGAATTCCAGCTCCAGCGCATCGAGTTGGCTCCCGGAGCGGAACCGGTGCCGATGGCCCAGGCCGGTCCCGCCGTCGTCGTCGTGGTTTCGGGTTCCGTCGTGCTCGACTCCCCCAAGAGCGAGCTCGCCGTGGAGCGCGGCGGAAGTGCGTTCATCCCGGCATCCGAAGAGCCCGTCATGGTGCACCCGGTTGCCGGCGCAACGGGAACCAGCGTCGCCTTTGCCGTCACAACAGGCCTCGGGAACTAGACGGTGGAGTACTTCCTGCAGACGCCCGCATGGGCGTCCTTCCAGCGATCCCTCGGCCGTACCGTGCACGAGGAGTCCGGCCCGGGGTGGCGTTTCCTCGCTGTGGAGGAAAGGAACCCTGGCGGCAAGGTCATCTACACGCCTTACGGACCCGTGGCCGACTCATTGGAGGCCTTTGACGAAGCCGTAGCCGCACTTGTGGCGATAGCGCGCCGCAGCCGGGCGGTGTTTGTCCGGATGGAACCCGTCACCGCCGGGTTCGAAGCCGCCGACGCCGGTGCGGTACTGCGGGAACGAGGCCTGCAGCCGGCGCCGTCCAACCAGCAGCCGGAATTGAGCTGGATCGTGGATCTGGACGGCGACTTCAATGACGTCCTCGCGGGCATGAAACCCACAAACCGGAACCTGTACCGCAACATCCACAAGAAGGGTGTCACCTTCCGGTCCTCGCAGGATCCTGAAGACATCTCGGTCCTTCTCGACTTCCTGCACATGACCGCGGCACGCAACGGCTTCAAGCCGCAGAGCGACGACTACCTGACCTCAGTGGCGCGCTCCCTCATGCCAGCCGGTGCCGGCACCCTGTTCATCGCCGAACTCGAGGGCGAGCCGATTGCTGCCGCCTTGGCGTACGACTCCGCCGACACGCGTACCTACGCCCACGCGGCACTCGATGACACGCACCGCAAGCTCAGCGCGGGCATTCCGTTGCTCGTAACGCTCATGGCGGATGCCAAGGACAAGGGACTCAAGCACGTGGACCTGTGGGGCGTGGCCCCGGAGGACGAGCCCGACCACAAGTGGGCCGGATTCACCGCCTTCAAGAAGTCCTTCGGGGGCCGGGAAATCGCCTACCCGGGCACATGGGACCTTCCCGTCAACAAGCTCCGCTACGGCGCCTACCAAGTGGCCCGGAAGCTGCGCGAAAAGCTGCGCTGACGCTTCTCCTTCTCCGCGCGAACTGGCAGCAGATGCCCTCAAAATCCGACTTTGCGGGCACCTGCTGCCAACTCGCGGCCAGCCCACAGCGCCCGGCGGACTTTTTCCACCACTTCCGGCCGGGGCCCGAGCAAATCCTCATGGTGGACCCGGACTTCGTGCCACCCCAGCCGTTCCGTTAACGCTTGGCGCCTGATGTCTCTCTGGTACTGCTCAGCTTCCCCATGATGCCGCCCGTCGTATTGGAGGGCGATCCGCTCCTTGAGGTAAGCGGCATCGGGCCACACAGCAGGGGCACCCCACTCGTTGAAGATGACGTGGTTCAGCGTGGGTTCAGGCAACCCTGCATGCAGCAATATGAGGCGCATCTGCGTTTCCTGCGGCGAATCCGCGCCGACTCGAACCAGATCCAGGGCCAGCCTGGCCTTACGTACGCCACGCATTCCCGGGTGGGCTGCGACCATCGCCTTCAAATCCTCAATGGTTGCCAAAGCCTCGCGCGGCCTTGGATGGTTTTCGCTGTGCTCGACAACGATCGAGTCGCCCGCCGCGACAATGTCGTCGATACTCATAACTTGGGCCAAGTCCAGCCACGTCCGGGCAGGCGAGGTGAGCCGGACGCCGTCGAGCACTATCACTTCACCCGGTTTGAACGTGAGTTGGTGCCCAACAACATTCCGCCTCCGCGGTTTCCACCTCTCGCCCGGGCGGGCCAGATGGATCCGCCAATCCTCTTCAAGCGCTTTGGACAAACTGATGCGATGGATTCGTGCGGCGGACCCGTGGCTCAGGCAACATTCGGGGTCGAGCTCGATGTAACCCCGCAAGTGTTCCGCGACGGTTCCCGTGCTGTGCAACGGCAGGCGCAGTCCCCGCGACAACGTGACAATGCCGTCGCGGCGCAGTTGCTTCTGGCTCAATCCAAGGGTCTCAGCGGCCGACGCCGGAAAGGAACCGTTTGGAAGCTGCGGGGGCATCGGAGTCCGGGACATGCTCAATTCTTGCCCGGCTTCGGTCCCTAAATTGAGTTATCCACAGGACGGATTCCACTGCTTAACGCGAACTGGCAGCAAATGCCTCCAAATCTGGATTCAGAGGGCATTTGCTGCCAGTTCGCGCGGGAGGGTGGGTCCTACTTGCGGGCGTAGCCCTCCCACTTGCTGGCCTGGTGCTCGCCATCGACAAAGCGGATGGTGCCGGACTTGGAGCGCATCACGATGGACTGGGTCAGGACCTTGTCCTTGGAGTAACGCACACCCTTGAGGAGGTCGCCGTCGGTGATGCCGGTGGCTGCGAAGTAGCAGTTATCGCTCGTGACGAGGTCGTTCGTCGAGAGGACGCGCTCGAGGTCGTGTCCGGCGTCGATGGCCTTCTGCTTCTCGTCGTCGCTCGTGGGCCACAGGCGGCCCTGGATGACACCGCCGAGGGACTTGATGGCACACGCGGCAACGATGCCTTCCGGGGTACCGCCGATGCCCATCAGGGCGTCGACGCCGGTGCCGGAACGTGCGGCGGCGATGGCGCCTGCAACGTCGCCGTCCATGATGAACTTGGTGCGGGCACCGGCTTCGCGGATTTCCTCCACCAGCGGGCGGTGGCGGTCGCGGTCGAGGATCATGACGTTGAGCTGGTTGACCTTGACGCCCTTGGCCTTGGCGATCAGGTGCAGGTTCTGCTTCACCGGCAGGCGCAGGTCCACCATGTCGGCGGCTTCGGGGCCCGTGACGAGCTTCTCCATGTAGAACACGGCTGAGGGATCGAACATGGTGCCGCGTTCGGCAACTGCCAGCACGGCGAGGGCGTTGTTGATGCCCAGGGCGGTCAGGCGGGTTCCATCGATGGGGTCGACGGCGACGTCGCACTCGGGTCCGGTGCCGTCACCGACGTGCTCGCCATTGAAGAGCATGGGGGCTTCGTCCTTCTCACCCTCGCCAATGACAACGACGCCGTTGAAATGGACGGTGTGGAGGAAGGAGCGCATGGCGTCAACGGCGGCGCCATCTGCCTTGTTCTTGTCGCCGAATCCAACCCAGTGACCGCCGGCAATGGCGGCAGCTTCGGTAACCCGGACAAGTTCGAGGGCCAGGTTGCGGTCCGGCTCATCGGTCCCGACGGCGAGCGCCGGCGAAATCGTGGAATACTTCTGGGACATTGGCGCTGGAGACACGTGAACCTCTTCTTCGATGACGCGATTCGTGGGACCAGGAATGGCTGCGCTTGGCGGCCTGAATGATTCCTCTACAAGAGATCATAGTCGCGGCGGGGCGGCACGGTCATGGGATGACCAACACCCGGAACGCCCCTTGCGCGGACCGGCCGATGTGTATTAGCCGCTTGGATAGGAGACTATTGAAGCGTGAGTGAAACGCAAGACAAAGCAATTGCCGCCGCCCCCTCCGGCAACGGAGGCACCGGCGCAGCCGGCACCGACGACGCCGGTCAGCCTGCCGTCAAGCCCGTTATCGCGGCGAAAGCAGCCAAAAGGGCCAACGCATCGGTCATTGGCATGCTCATCGCGTTGCTCCTCTGCGTGTTGGCGTTCCTGCCGATCGTGCTCATGAATCCGGCGCCGAAGAGCAACGGTTACAAGCCCAACGTCGATGTGGCCGCAACCGCAGCCAACGCGAAAGATGTGGCGGGTTTCACACCTGTGGCGCCGGATACCGGCGACACATTTAGTCCCAACTACGCTCGCTGGGTATCCGGGACCGGCGATGGCGTACCCACATGGGAAGTCGGATACGTCACCCCCAAGCAGGCGTTCATCGGAATTGTCCAGACCCGCAAGGCCAATCCAACCTGGATTTTCCAGCAGGCCGGCAGCGCTCCGGTGACAGGCACACGCAGCGCCGGCGGCCACGACTGGGAACTCCATGACACGGCCAAGGGCAACCGCAGCATGGTCCTGAACTACCGCGGCACCACGATCATCCTGAGCGGCAGCGCAGGACTGGACGAATTCTCCACATTGGCCGCAGCCGTGGTGAAAGCAGCAGACGCAGCTCCTGTCGCTTCAGCGGACGCGAGCACGAAGCCGGGCGACACAGTTTCGCAGCCTGCCACCGCAAAGCCGTAAAGTAGCGCCGTGGCTACCTATCTGACTCCTGCCCTTGCCTGGCGCCGTCTGCGCGAAGGAAACGAACGCTTTGTCGCCGGGGAATCGTTGCACCCCAACCAGGACGCTTCCCGCAGGCATTCCTTGGTCGAGGACCAGCATCCATTCGCAGTGATCTTCGGTTGCTCGGATTCCCGCCTGGCTGCTGAGATCATCTTCGACCTCGGCCTGGGCGATGCCTTCGTGGTCCGCACGGCCGGACAAGTGATCGACGACGCCGTCCTTGGTTCGCTGGAATACAGCATCTCCCAGCTGCATGTTCCGCTCATCGTGATCCTTGGCCACGACAGCTGCGGCGCTGTGACCGCGACCAAGAGTGCCGTCGAGACCGGTGACATGCCCGCAGGTTTCATCCGTTCCCTCGTGGAGCGCATCACGCCTTCCGTCCTCACCGCACTGCGCAATGAGCAGACGGACGTCAACGAGATGGTGGTGGAGCACGTCAAGCAGACAGCCCGCCGCCTGGCCGACAGTTCCCGTGTGATTTCCGACGCGATCGACGACGGCCGGGCCGCCGTCGTCGGGCTTTCCTACAAACTGGACGAAGGCCGCGCGGCGCTGGTTTCCGGGATCGGCAAGCTCTAAGCGGGATGCCGGGCCGCCCCCGAAGGGGCGGCAAGCAACGGCCGTAGCTTTGGCCCGCCAGTTTTCGGTCAAGCGGCTGCTCGCCATAAGCTAGCCCCATGACTTCCACTCAAGAATCCAACACGGCCGAGTTCCGTATTGAACATGACACGATGGGCGAAGTTCGCGTTCCTGTGAACGCCCTATACCGCGCCCAGACGCAGCGCGCCGTCGAGAACTTCCCGATCTCCGGCAAGACGCTTGAGCGCGCACACATCGAGGCCCTGGCCCGCGTCAAGAAGGCCGCGGCCCTGGCGAACGCTGAACTGGGAGTGCTCGACGGCGAGCTCGCCGAGGCGATTTCCAACGCTGCCGATGAGGTTGCCGCCGGAAAGTACGACGGCGATTTCCCCATCGACGTCTTCCAGACCGGTTCGGGTACCTCGTCCAACATGAACACCAACGAGGTCATCGCTGAGCTGGCGACGCGTGCCCTCGCGGCCTCCGGGAGCGACAAAGTTGTCCACCCGAACGACCACGTCAACGCTTCGCAGTCCTCCAACGATGTCTTCCCGACGTCGGTCCACGTCGCCGCGACGTCGGCGCTGATCAACGACCTGATCCCGGCGCTCGAGTACCTGGCTGCTTCCTTGGACCGCAAGGCCGTGGAGTTCAAGGACGTCGTCAAGTCCGGCCGAACCCACCTCATGGACGCCACTCCGGTGACCTTGGGCCAGGAGTTCGGCGGCTACGCCGCCCAGGTCCGTTACGGCGTCGAGCGCATCAACGCAGCCCTCCCCCGCGTCGCCGAGGTCCCCCTGGGCGGAACCGCGGTCGGCACCGGCATCAACACCCCGGAAGGCTTCCCGGAGCGCGTCATCGAGCTCCTCGCGGCCGACACCGGCCTGCCGCTGACCGAGGCACGCGACCACTTCGAGGCGCAGGCCAACCGCGACGGCCTCATCGAGGGCTCCAGCCAGCTGCGCAACATCGCCATCTCCTTCATGAAGATCAACAACGATCTCCGCTGGATGGGCTCCGGCCCCAACACGGGACTCGGCGAAATCTCCATCCCGGACCTCCAGCCGGGCTCGTCGATCATGCCGGGCAAGGTCAACCCGGTCATCTGCGAAGCATCGATCATGGTCTGCGCCCAGGTCATCGGCAACGACACCGCCATCGCCTGGTCCGGTACCAACGGCGCCTTCGAGCTCAATGTCGGCATCCCCGTCATGGCTGCCAACCTGCTCGAATCCATCCGGCTCCTGGCCAACACCAGCCGCGTCATGGCCGACAAGATGATCGACGGCATCACGGCCAACGTGGAGCGCGCACGCTTCCTGGCCGAGGCTTCCCCGTCCATCGTGACCCCGCTGAACAAGTTCATCGGTTACGAAGCAGCGGCAAAGATCGCCAAGAAGGCCGTTGCCGAGGGTTTGACCATCCGCGAAGCCGTGATCTCCCTTGGTTACCTCGAGCGCGGCGAACTGAGCGAAGAGCAGCTCGACAAGGCTCTCGACGTCACCACCATGACCCGCCCGGCCCACAAGGCCTAGCTTCCCGCCAGCCCGACTGGCCAGCCCGACGGCGGCCGGCACCTTCCCCGCGGAAGGTGCCGGCCGCCGTCGTCGTTTCCGCTCGAAGGAGTTTCTTGCACTTTCGATAGAAAAGTGCAAAACTTTACTTTGTGGAAAATAGTGCAATTAACGACGGCGGGCTCCGGGAGCGCAAGCGCGCCCAGACCCGCGCGGCGATCTCCGCCGTCGCACGGTCCCTGACCGCTCAACACGGACTCAACGGTTTCACCGTCGAAGAAGCCTGCGAACAGGCCGGGATATCGCGGCGGACGTTTTTCAATTACTTCCACACCAAGGAAGACGCGGTGATCGGATCGTTCTCCGACGAGCTTCCTGAAGAGGCGCTGGAGACCTTCAACCGCAACCCCGCCCGTGCCATCGGCACGATCTCCGATTCGCTGTTGTCCGCCCTGCGCCACTTCACCCTGGCCGTCCTCGAGCGGTCGACCGTCAGCCCTTCGGAGATCCGCCAGCTCATCGCGGCCGTCACGGCCGAGCCCCAGCTCCTGGGCCGGTTGACCCGCGAAGGCGAAGTCCGCGAGCGCCAGTTCGCCGAACTCATCGCCGCCCGGGAAGGCCTCCCGGCAGACCACATCGAGGTCATCATGGCCGCCGCGGTCTTCGGCGCAGTCACCAAGAAGACGAGCAAACAGTTTTTTTCCGAAGAGAACACCGAGCCCTACCGCAAACTGCTGGATCAGAACCTCGACGCAGCCCGCGCACTCTTCGCCCAACCGCTGGACACCAACCCCGTCGAACCCCTGAAGGACCAACCGTGAGTACCACTCTCAAGACCAAAGCGGCCGCACCGCTGCTCTTGACCCAGAAAAGGATCTGGATCATTTTCTCGGCGCTCATCGCCGGAATGCTGCTCTCCAGCCTGGACCAGACCATCGTGTCCACGGCCATGCCCACTATCGTCGGCAAGCTCGGCGGCGTGGAGAACCAGGCCTGGATCACCACGGCCTACTTGCTCGCCACCACCATCGTCATGCCGATCTACGGCAAGTTCGGTGACATCCTGGGCCGGCGAAACCTGTTCCTGATTGCCATCGGTTTGTTCACGGCAGCTTCCATCGGTTGTGCCTTCGCCACCGACTTCTGGGGTTTCGTGATCTTCCGCGCCATCCAGGGCCTGGGCGGCGGCGGACTGATGATCCTGTCGCAGGCCATCATCGCGGACATCGTGCCTGCCAAGGAACGCGGCAAGTACATGGGCCCCCTCGGTGCCATCTTCGGCCTCTCCGCCGTGGCCGGTCCGCTCCTGGGCGGCTTCTTCGTCGATCACCTGACGTGGGAATGGGCCTTCTACATCAACATCCCCGTCGGCATTGCGGCGTTCACGATCGCCTGGTTCACGCTCACCCTGCCGAACAAGAAGGCCGAAAAGCGCATCGACATCCTTGGAGTCCTGCTGCTGTCCGCGGCCACGGCCTGCCTGATCTTCTTCACCGACTTCGGCGGCAAGAAGGACCAAGGCTGGGACTCCCCGCTCACCTGGGCCTTCGGCGCCGGCATGGTGCTTGCTGCCTTCCTCTTCGTCCTCGTGGAGCGCAAGGCCGAAGACCCCATCATTCCGCTAAGCCTGTTCAAGAACCGGATCTTCATCAACGCAACGGCCATCGGCTTCACGCTGGGCTTGGGCATGTTCGCCGCCATCGCCTTCGTGCCGACGTTCCTGCAGATGTCCTCCGGCACTTCAGCCGCCGTCTCCGGCCTGCTCATGCTGCCGATGATGGTTGGACTCATGGGTACGTCCATCTACTCCGGTATCCGCATCTCAAAGACCGGCAAGTACAAGATGTTCCCGATCCTCGGAGCGAGCCTCACGATCGTTGCGATGTTGTGGCTCACGACGCTCACGGCAGCAACTCCGATCTGGGTCATCTGCATCCAGCTGTTCATCTTCGGCGCAGGCCTGGGCCTGATCATGCAGGTCATCGTCCTGGTGGTCCAGAACGCGGTTCCGGCTGAGCAGATCGGCACGGCAACGAGCACCAACAACTACTTCCGCGAGGTCGGGGCTTCGTTGGGCGTTGCCGTCTTCGGCTCGATCTTCACCACGCGGCTGGCCGAGTCCCTCACCAAGGCATTCACGGGCGCCGGGGCTTCCGCTGCACAGGCTGCACAGTCCACCAGCAAGCTTGATCCGCAGACCTTGGCCCAACTGCCGGTCCAGGTCAAGGATGCCATCGTCAACGCCTATGCCGATTCATTGGCACCGGTGTTCTGGTACCTGATCCCGTTCATCGCGGCCGCCCTCCTGCTCGCCATCACCCTCAAGCAGATCCCGCTCTCCGACACCGCCGGAATGGTGGCCCGGGGCGAGGCTGTCGGGGGTGTGGAGGCGGAACGCCTTGAAGCCGAACGCCTCGGAGGATCCCCCGAGGCGTCCGTCGAGGGGGCCGTCGAGGAGTCCGCCGACGGGTCCGCTGACGCGGACGCCGAGCCGGAGTCCGGCCCGGTGGGCGACAACGACGGGGAGCTCGCCCGGCGCTGAAGCCAGGACATGCCCGGCCTTGGCTCGGACCAGTGGACATATGCGGAATATGCCCACCGCCCGGATGCAAGGGCGGGCATGTCCGCTGGGCCGAACGTCGGGCTTAGGGGCGTCTGGCTTAGGCTTGAACCCATGAGTTCAGAGCCCGAAGAATCCGCGAACATCAGCCCGGCCGTTCGATGGGGATTAGGGGCAGTCCTTTTCGGCCTTCTGGCCGTTTCCATAGCGTCCGCCAAGGGCGAATGGTGGACCATCGTGGGTGCTATCGCCTGCGGTGCCGCCGCGTGCCTCTTCGCTGCCCGCGCGATCCTCGCGGCCCGTCAATCGCGCTGATACGCGACGGCGGAGCCTGGCTCCAGGGCAAGCCGGATGGTTTCACGGTGGCCCGCACTGATCTCAGGCAACTCGTCGAGGGCAAACCAACCGACGGCGATTGACTCGTCGTCGTTGACGCGGGCCTCCCCCGAGACATAGCGGCATTTGAAGGCAATATCCAGGAAGTCGCAGACGTCTCCGTTGGGATAGGTGACCGGGCCGATCACGCCCACTGCCAGGATGCGCTCGGTTTCGGCCACTACGGCAGTCTCCTCGAAGATCTCGCGGAGCAAACCGGGGGCCGGGTGCTCCCCCGGTTCAAGCATTCCGGTGATCAGGGTCCACCGGCCACTGTCAGCCCGTTGGCACAGCAGGACCCGGTTCTCGTCGTCCAAGACCACGCCCCGAACGCCGGGTAGCCACAGCGGGTCGTTGCCGATCTTTACGCGGATTTCCCGGATGAATTCCGGGATCGCCACGGCCTAGCCCGCTTCCGTTGAAACAGTCATCACCAACAAGAGCACTGCCTCCGCTTCCGGCTCGGATCCGCTAGTAGGGCGAGTATCCCACCGGCGATGCCCGAATGACAGCGTGCAGGCAACGGTCCTCCCTTGCGGCGCTTTGGTCACGACTCTCCTCACGCGGGCAGGGCAAACATCGCCGCAGCGGCACCGGCCAGCATGAACGGCCCGAAGGGTATCGATGATTTCAAGGTTCCCCGCCGGGTCGCCAGGACTCCCAGGCTCCACAGGCCGCCGAAGAGGAACGCCGCAAACGTTCCGACGAAAACATGCGCCCAGCCCAGATAGCCAAGGTAAAGCCCGAGGACGCCGGCCAATTTGACGTCGCCGAAGCCCATCCCGGGCGGGTACACCAATCGCAGGATGAAATAGAACACCCACAGCACGGCTCCCCCGGCCACGATTCCCAAGGCGGGCACCCCGAGGAAGGAGGCACCGCCGTCGGGCGCGGACCCCGCCGCTCCGTTGCTGAGGTTCCCTGCCGCTCCGCCGCCCAGGGTGACAGCTACGGCCGCGCCGAGCAGCAACACACCGGCGATGGCATAGGACGGGAACACGATCCGGTTGGGCAACAAGTGGTGACCGACGTCGATGACCGTGAGGCGCGCAGCCATAATCGCAAAGTACACACAAGCTGCGAGCAGCAGCCAGAAGGCCGGGACACTGGTCCCCCACAATTCGCCGAGTCGTCGGATCACCCTCGGATGCTATCGGTTTTCTCCAGGCTGCGCCGGTCACGCACCCTTAGACTGTGGATATGGGGCGCTACAGTGCAGAAATCCAAGGCAATTCCGACGCCGACATGTCCTCCACCTTCCGAAACCTCTGCCGTTCCTCCCCATGGAAATGGACCAGCCTTAGGTTCGAATACCTGGACCGGCCTGGCGACACCGGAGCCACAGTGCGCGCCTGGCTGCGCCGGCCGGGGGCGCTTCGGCTCGAAACCATCGACGGCGCGTTACTGCATAGCACTACGGGCATCAACGATTCCCGCGACGGGCTTTACCTTGGCTCCAAGCGCAAGTCCTGGCTGTTGCCGGCACACTTGGTGACCCCCGTTTACGACTCCGCTGGCTTGGTTCGCCGGCGTCCCGAGGCGGCCTACGGTGAACCGTCCTTCGGGAACGGTCGGCTCGCGGCAGCCCTCGATCCTGTCGAACTCGCCGGGAACGCGCCGGTGCCGATGGAGTTTCCCGAGTCCAACCGGGTGTCGTTCGGCTCTATTCGGGAAGTGGATCACGAGGGGCGTCCGGCCCTCGAAACCATCGCGACCCCGGGATCCAGCTACGTGGCTTCTAATGCGGCAACGCCGCTCTGTTTCCACGGACGCACGCTTTTGCGCGTGGACTCGGGAACGGGCGTGTGCGTGTCCAGCCAATCGCTCGACGGCGATACCACCGGTCAGGGGCATTGGATGCGGATCCTGGGGGTGGACGAATACATGCTGGACGATCTGTTCCTCGCCGAATCGATGAACCTCACCGACGTCCGGAAGCACATCAGCTGGGACATCGGCCCCCGTTCGTAAGGATCGTCCCCCGTTCGCCCAACGCCCGCTCACCAATACGCCCTTCCCGCCCAACGCCCGCTCACCAATACGCCCTTCCCGCCCAACGCCCGCTCACCAATATTCCCCTCCCGGGGAACGCCCGCTCACTTATACGTCCCTCCCACCAAACGCCCGCTCACTAATACGCCCCTCCCGCCCAACGCCCGAGAATTGTCAAGCTGTGTGGAGTCACTGGGCTATTTTGTGGGGTGTTTGGTCTGGGGGAGGTTGATCCCGACGTATGTGGCGGGGGCCGGTGTGGTGGGTCGTTGGCGGAACCTTCCTGGGTGTCGTTCGTAGTAGTCCTGGTGGACTTTGTCGCGTTTGTCCCAGAGCTCTGTCCACGAGCCGTCGTGGACTTGTGATGGTGAGAACAGTGCGATACCGGAGTGTTTGTGATCGGTGCTGTACCAGTGCACATAGCCGGTGAGGTATTCCCTGGCGGTATCGAGATCGTCAAAGATCCGGGGGTAGCGGGGCCGGTATTTCATCGTGCGAAAGCCTGACTCCGAGAAGGGATTGTCGTTGGATTATCCGGCTAATAGCCCTGTATGCCGGGGATTGGCCGGTTAAGGATTCAGCTTTTTCGGGCGGTCAGTTTCCGGAGTTGTTCTTCGTGGCGCCTCACGCTGGCAGCGAGGGTGTCGAGTGCGGCGCGGAGGGTGGCGATCTCGTCGGTGAGGCCGGTGAGGGTGCCGCTGGCGGCGGCGCGGTGACGGTTTTCCTCGATGACGGCCCGGATCATTGGGTCCCGATAGAGGGTGGTCCGGCCCAGGCCGGTGTGGGCGGCAACGGCGGTGAAGGTGACTGCCTGTCCGTTCCGGAGGAGATCGGCGCAGGCGCGCTCGACGCGGTTGAGAGTGCTCGTGTTGGTCATCCCGTGGTGGCCTCGTTGATCAGTTTGTCGAGTCGCGTGATGAGCTGTTTGTGACGGTCGGCTTCGGCGATCCAGCCTCGTTGTTCGGCGTCGCGGGCGAGTGCGTCCGCGTCAACGCGCTGCGCGGCGAGGATCGGCAGTGAGCTGGGCTCGGCGTGGAAGCTGGGGCAGTGCTCACAAATATTTGCGTAAGCGCAAGCCCCCTGGGCGGGTGCCCGCAGGCAGAACCCTCCGGCCATGCGGGACTTCAGCAAAGGGGTGTCCTTCCAGTCTTTTCCGCCGGTGATGTCTCTGAGCGGCAGGCTGGTCCTGCCGCTGTGAGGTGTGAGTGCCTGTTGTTTGGCCAGATCAAGGGCCCGTTCGTACTCGGTGCGCACGGTGGCGTCGAACAGCCGTCCGTAGCGCAGGCTCATCTCTGCGGACATGTGGCCCAGCAGCGCCATCAGGGCCTGCAGCGAGACACCGGCGTTGACCAGGGCGGTGGCGTAGGTATGCCGTAGCTGGTGCGGGGTGATGTGTTCGAGCCCGGCGAGACCGGCGGCGCGGTCGAGTTCGGCGCGGACCGCTTGTTGCCCGAGCCGGCGTCCGTGGTGGGTGAACAGGAACTGGGCCGGGCGTCGGTAACGAGGGTGTGGCAGCGGCCGGCCGTGCGATCTGGTGCGGGTTATGTGGTCGATCAGCTCCATGATCTCTCCATCGAGAGGGATCATCCGCTCGGTGTCCAGCTTGCCGAGGGGGACCTTCAGCCAGCTGCCGTGGCCGGGGACTTCGTGGACGCAGTCCAGTTCAAGATCGAGCAGTTCCCCGATCCGCAACCCGCAGGCGCGTTGGAGCCGCAGGGCGGCAGCGGCCAGCTCATTTCCCGGGGACTCGGTCAGGACCTGGGTGAGGCGCCGGTCGATATCGACGGGCAAATAACGCGGCAGTGTTTGCGGGAGCTTGGGAATGTCGTCACGGAACAACAGCCTGCGCGGCGGCGCTTCGGGCCAGTCCCACTCGGTGATGTCGGTCAGGAACCCCATCAGCGCGAGCACCCGCCGGGACCGGTCAGCGACGGTGATCACCTCACCGTTCTTGGTGTTGACGGCATCGACCATGCTGCTCAGGTAAGGCTCGATGTGCTTGCCTCGGTCGAGGGCAGCGACGGAGTCCAGATCCGGGTCGATGCCGGCCAGGAACTCACCGAAGTGCTTGAGCCGGGTCGCGATCGTTGACACGGTCTTCGGCCGGCAGGTCGCGCGCTTGCGGTCCAGATAGGCGATCATCGCTGCCCGGATCGGCGGACGCACCTGGGCCAGCCGGACGGCGAACGGGACCGGGCCGCCGGCGCGGGGAAGTTCATCAAGGACTCCGAGGTGGAACAGCACCCGTTGGGCGTTGCTTGCCGCCGCCAGATAGTGGCCGTGTCCCTTGCCGGTCCGCCCCTGCCTGTCCCGGCAGGCCGCGGTGAACTCGGCCAGATCGGCCAGGGTGAGCCGTTCCAGGCGCCGGCCGGTTTGAATAAGGAGCCTAACCGGCACCTGGGAGCCGGTGGCGAACCGGACCCGTTCGGTGAATCCCAGGTCGGCGGCCGCGGTCATGAACCGGTCCAGGTCGGTTGCCAGCGGGCAGTCTTGGATCTCGCGCCAGATGCTGGAGAGCTTGCGTTCCAGCAGGTAGTCATAGCCTGGCCGCAGGCCTTGGTGCAGCATCAGGAACGTGATGATCGGCCGGGTAGCTGACCCGGCGGACAAGCGCACCTGCAGCGGCTCGGCCGCCCATTGCCGGGGGTCCGGCCACCGCTGGAAGAACGTCCTGGCCGCTGATGAGTACGCGGTGTTTCCCCGGCCGGTCCGCCTCAGGTAGTCCAGATACGCGGTGTGCGGGTCACTGCTGGGAACGGATGCGATCGCGAGCGGCATCGAACTCTGCTTTCACGTGGGCTGGAGCCAGATGGATGTAGCGGGCAGTGGTATCGACGTGCGCGTGGCCGAGCAAAGCCTGCATCACCGCCAGATCGACGCCCGCCTCGGCCAGCGCGGTCCCGAACGTGTGCCGCAAGGCGTGCGGGTGACCGCCAACGATTCCGGTCACGCCGCGGTGATAACGGAACACCGTGCGCAGCCCGGCCGCGGTCAACGGCTGGCCCCGGTTCGGCCCCTTGGCCACGAGAAACAGGCCTGTGCTGCCGGATTCGGGCCGCTCGGCCAGCAGATACACCTGGATGACGGAAGCCACGTCCGCGTCAAGGGGCACCCGTCGCTCCCGCCGTCCCTTGCCGAGCACCTGCAGCCACCGGCCGCCGATATCGACGTCCGCGACGTCCAGGGCCAGCACCTCGGCCGAACGCAACCCGCAATAAAGCATCAAACCCGCGATCGCCCGGTCCCGCCAGGTGTGAAAACTGGCCAGCAGCTCGGCCGCATCAGGCTGAGACAACGCCTTGGGCAACCGACGTGGTTCGCGCAGCCGAAGCGAGGAACGGTTCTTTGGCCGCCGGACCGTATGCGCCAGCATCCCGCTCCGCTCACCGGATGCGACCCAACGCGCCTCCCGGCCCTTGGGGACCGGGTTCTTCATCTCCGGGTCCCGCATCGCGGCGAAGGCGAACAAACCTGAGATCGCGGCCAGCCGACGGTTGATCGTCGTCGCGGCGTACTGATCCAACCGGCGCCCCGACAGCCTGATCACGTTCGGTCCCGCCCTGCCCGGAACCCGGGCATCGCGGCAGGCACGCAGGAACCGAAGCAGCACCTCCGTGCTCACCTCCGCCAGCGGATGCCCGGCGATCAGAAGCCACCGGCAAAACGCCAGCAGGTCATACCCGTAGGAACGCACCGTCTTCGGCGAGTAGTTCCTGTCCGTCAGATACCCAAGGTACTCATCCACGAGCTTGAACTGGGGCGCGTCCTGACCGGCCAACGCCCAGCCGCCGTCACGCTCCTCAAGCGAAAGACCGCAATCACTGCTCATGAAGAACAGGTGTACCAGCAGTGATCCGGATCACAAGGCAGGTCCCGTGGCATGGCGTGTCGCTGGCCTGCAGAGACAACCGCATTAGCCGGTTAAGAGGGAGACGTAGGGGCGGTTATGGCTGAGTTCCACGCCGTGGACGGTGAGGGTGTCACGGAGCAGGTTTGATCTCATGGCCGGGCCTGAATCGGCATGCACGATGAGCGGGGCGCCGTGCCGGGCGATGGCTGTCTCGAACATCTCCGCGGCGAGGTGGTCGGACTCGCGTTCCTCCGCCCGCCAGCCGACGATCTCCCGGGAGAAGATGTCCATGATGGAGTACACCTTGAAAACCTTCCCCTGCCACTTTGAATAGATGTCCGTGATGTCCCAGGACCAGACCTGGCAGGGTCCGGTGGCCTTGACCACCGGCATCTCAGAGGAGCCGCGCTTGACCCCACGCTTGCGCGGGATGATGGGGCGGGCCTGCTGATCCTCGTGCCCTGCCGCGATCCGCCACCACGTGCGGTTGGAGGCGAGCAGCACGCCGTTGTCCCAGGCGGTGGCGAAGGCATGGTCGACGGAGTTGCCCTTCTCCCAACCGGCCAGGATGAGCCCCAGGATCCGGTCGTGATGCGCGGTGCTGATCCGGCATTCGTAGGCCCGGTCGGCCTGGTGGATCGGGTCCTGCACCGCCGGACGGGGATTGGACCGGTAATGCCAGGTCCCGCGCGACACGCCCGCCAGCTCGAGCGCTGTCCGCTGGGAGCCGATGATCACACGCAACTCCAGGACCAGGCTGTTCTCGGCCGCTACGAACCGTTCTGAGCGCTCGTCGGGGTTGTATCGGGCTCTGGCACGCTCAAGTCGTGCAAGAGCCCGATAGCTTTTCCCAGCGCGGAATTCGTATCCTCCAGCTCCCGCACCCGCTTCTGGAGTCTTTCGACTTCGGCACGGTGGGCAGCCATTTCCTTCGCGCGTGCTTTTTCAAACGCGGAGAGCTCACGATTTGTAGGGACCATGCCTCCATGCTCCCGCGGAATCAGGCCACGGTCGATATCGCCCTGGACCATCATCTTGCGCCACCGGCGGAACGTCCACTCGGAAACAGACGTCGAGGCAAGCCACACCTTCCTCGACCCGTGCGGCTGCAAATAGTACTCATGCATGAACTCACGGATCTCTTCACGCGTGAAACCCTTGTTATCAACGGCCATCGCCGGCTCCTTCAATCAACAGGTCATGAATGACTCACAACCAGCTTGACGATGAGGGGCCCGCTCACTTGTCCGGTGGACCTGTGCGGCAGATGACAAGCTTTCCCGGCCTGTCCGCTAGGCTTCCCCGATGAACGAGCTAAGCGCCATCTGGCCAACCTTCGGTCTTACGCTGACCACGCCCCGTTTGGTCTTGCGCCCCATCCAGGACGCTGACATCCCTGCAGCGGTCGGGGCAGCCCTCAGCGGCATTCACGCCCCTGGGAAGTCGCCCTTCAGCAACCCCTGGACGGAACTCCCCGAAGATGAGTTGGGTGCCAACATGGCCCGATGGTACTGGCGCTGCCGGGCAGGAATGACTCCGGAATCATGGACGCTCCTCCTCGGCATCTGGCACAACGACGATTTCATTGGCTGCCAGGATGTGGAGGCGAAGAACTTCGCATCGTTGAAGACTGTCTCCACCGGCTCCTGGCTCAAGAAAGGCGCCCAAGGCCAAGGCCTCGGCAAGGAGATGCGCGCTGCCGCCCTCAGTTACGCCTTCGACTATCTGAACGCACAAGTAGCGACCTCCGAAGCCGCCATTTGGAACAAGCAATCCCTGGGCGTTTCCGCCAGCCTCGGCTATGAACCCAACGGCAGTTACCGCGACCAATGGGGCACCGACGTCGTCGAAGTCCAACGCGTTCGCCTCACCTCGAACTCCTTCAGCCGACCCGGTTGGAAGCTAAAGGTAGAAGGCCATGAAGCCGCAGCAAGGTTCCTGGGTTTGTGAGCGAGCGTCGGTGAAAAACACGCCATGAGTGAGCGAGTGTCGGTGAAAAACACGACATTTGTGAGCGAGCGTCGGTGAAAAACACGACATAAGTGAGCGAGCGTCGTCCGTCCAGCCAGGAACTAGCGAAGCCGCATGCCTGCCCAAAAAGCGAGCCGCTCGCAGCGGAGAGAGCCGGTTATCCGGCAGCGTGCGTCAAAAGCGAGGTACGAGCTAGCACGCCGAGGATAACCGGCTCTCTCCGGACAACGGATGCCGAGCCTTAGATTTCCGCCCCTTCGAGCAGTTCCGTCACGAGAGCCGCGATCGGCGAGCGTTCGGAGCGCGTCAGGGTGATGTGACCGAACAGCGGGTGCCCCTTGAGGGTCTCGACGACGGCGGCAACGCCGTCGTGCCGGCCGACGCGGAGGTTGTCGCGCTGGGCGACGTCGTGGGTCAGGACGATCTTGGAGTTCTGGCCGATACGGCTCATGACCGTGAGGAGCACGTTCTTTTCGAGCGACTGCGCCTCGTCCACGATCACGAAGGCGTCATGGAGCGAACGTCCGCGGATGTGGGTCAGCGGCATGACTTCGAGCATGCCCCGGTCCATGACTTCTTCGACGACTTCCTGGCTGACGAGTGCACCGAGGGTGTCGAAGACCGCCTGCGCCCAGGGGTTCATCTTCTCTGCCTCGGAACCGGGCAGGTACCCGAGTTCCTGTCCACCCACCGCGTACAGGGGGCGGAAGACAATCACCTTGCGGTGCTCCCGGCGTTCCAGGACTGCCTCGAGTCCCGCACACAAGGCCAGGGCCGACTTTCCAGTGCCCGCCCGGCCGCCGATAGAGACGATTCCGACGCTGGGATCCATGAGCAGGTCGATCGCAAGCCGTTGCTCCGCTGAGCGGCCGTGCAGTCCGAAGACATCACGGTCGCCCTTGACCAGCCGCACTTGCTTGTCCGCGCCCACGCGGCCCAGGGCGGAGCCCCGGTTGGAGAGCAGCACCAGGCCCGTGTTGACGGGCAGCTCGGCCGCCGCGGGGATGAACACCGGTTCGTGCCCGTACAGGGTGGTGATCTCGTCCTCGCTGGCTTCGATCTCTGCCATGCCGGTCCAGCCGGAGTCCTTGACGAGTTCATTGCGGTATTCGTCCGCGAACAGCCCCATCGCGGAGGCCTTGACGCGCATGGGGAGGTCTTTGGAGACGACCGTGACGTTGTGGCCTTCGTTGGCGAGGTTCTTTGCGACTGCCAGGATGCGGCTGTCGTTGTCCGCGCCGCGGAATCCTGCCGGCAGCACTTCGGTGGACACATGGTTCATCTCGACACGCAGCGTGCCGCCGTCGGATCCGATCGGAATGGGTTGATTCAACCCGCCATGCTCGATACGCAAGTCATCCAAGAGCCTCAGGGCCTTGCGGGCGAAGTAGCCCAACTCGGGATCGTGGCGTTTGCCTTCCAATTCGGTAATGACCACGATCGGGACAATGACTTCGTGCTCCGCGAAGCGCAACAGGGCGTGCGGATCGGAAAGCAATACGGAAGTGTCAATCACATAGCTTCTGCCAGTCGGGGTCCCGGACTTTGCAGTCCGCCCACCGTTGGCCCGCTTGGTGCGAGAGGTAGCTGAACTTTCCCCGTCGGAAACGACTACGGGCAGTTGCTCAGAAATAGCCACATCGACTCCAGCCCCGGGCGAACCCGGCTTATTCGTGAGGCGGCTCGGCCGGAAGGCCGGGCGCGGCCCCCCACGTAACTGGTGCGATGATTCGCTCCATCTACTGGCCTCCCCGATCAGCAGGCGGTTTACCTACTGATGGGATTAACGTATTCCCGTGCGATTACATTTCCGGTTAGCCCAAACGGCGATTCGTGTAGACAAAATGTGAACTTCACGTAAACGGGAGCGCACTGGGATGGCGCGTGTCAGGAACCGAAGCGGCGCTGGCGGCCGGCATAGTCCCGCAGGGCCCGCAGGAAATCGACCTTGCGGAACGCGGGCCAGAGTGCCTCGCAAAAGTAAAACTCGCTGTAAGCGCTTTGCCACATGAGGAAACCGGACAAGCGCTGTTCACCTGATGTGCGGATCACCAGATCGGGGTCCGGCTGGCCTCGCGTGTAGAGGAAACGCGAGATGTCGTCCACTGAAAGCTCATCGGCCAGCTCGGTGATGTTGCGGCCGTGCGCGACGGCGTCGTGCAGCAGTTCCCGCACGGCGTCGACGATCTCGCGCCGTCCGCCGTAGCCGACGGCCACGTTCACATGAAGCCGCTCGCGGATCGGAGTTCGAGCCGTGAGCTTGTTGAGCCGCTCGGCGAGATAGTCCGGAAGGAGCTCGGGCGCACCCATGGCGTGGACCGAGATATCGGCGTCGTCATCCAAGCGATCGAGGGTGTTGGCGATGATTCCCATGAGCAGTTCGAGCTCTTCACCGGACCGGTTCATGTTGTCCGTCGAGAGCATGTACAGCGTGACGACTTTGACTCCAAGTTCCTGGCACCAGCCGAGGAATTCGTGGATCTTGTCCGCGCCTGCCTGATGCCCTTCGCTGGTGGGAGCGTTGAATTGCCGCGCCCAGCGGCGATTGCCATCAACCATGACGCCGATGTGCCGGGGAATCTTCTCCTGCTCGAGCGAACGGAGCAGTTTGCGCTCGTAGAAGCCATAGAGGAAGCCGGGCCACTCCATCCGGACACTCACCTGACTTCCTTTGAACAGCACGTGAAAAGCGAAACAAACGACGACGGCGGCTGGCCTGGTTGGCAGCCGGACCTTCAGCCAAACAACGATCGGCACCTCCGGACTGCAGCCGTAGGCGCACCACCAAGGCTACCTTCCCAAGCTAGGCAGTCGGCACACCTCAGCGGGCGAAAACTAGTCGAAAACGCGTTACTCGGCAGTAACTTATCGGGGCGCGGGTTACGCTTTAACGATGTCGGAGCTGCTCACAACCAAACCAAGGTGGCGCGGCTGGATACATGCTGTGGCCACGCCTTTCGCCGTCGCGGCAGGGATCGTCCTCGTGACGATGGCGCCTACAACGGATCGCAAAATCGCCTCCGCCATCTACGCTTTCACGGGTGTGCTGCTCTTCGGCGTGTCCGCGGTCTACCACCGCGGCAATTGGGAGCCGAAGACCAGGATGGTCCTCAAGCGCCTGGACCACACCAACATCATGCTGGTGATCGCGGGCAGCTACACACCCCTCGCGTGGTCGCTGCTGGAGCGCCCGAAGGCCGTGCTCCTGCTGTGGGTGATCTGGTCCGGAGCACTGCTGGGAGTGCTGTTCCGGATTCTCTGGACCGGCGCTCCACGTTGGCTCTACGTGCCCATCTACGTCGCGCTGGGCTGCGGGGCGCTGTTCTACTTGCCCGAGTTCTTCGCGGCGAACGTTCCGGCCGCGATCCTGATCTGTGCGGGAGGGGCCCTTTACATCGCTGGCGCTGTTTTCTACGGGATCAAGAAGCCCAACTTCAGTCCGTTGAACTTCGGCTTCCATGAACTCTTCCACGCACTCACGGTGCTGGCCTTCGCCGCACATTTCGCCGCAATCATGATCGCCGTGCTGAGCTAGCCGGCGGCCTCCGTCATCGCTTCAAGGCGCTGGACCAGCTCCTCGACAGAGCCAAGCGGCAGGTCACACACCATCCCCCGGCACAAATACACCTGTGGTGAGCCGTCCGCAGCAGCCGTGCGGGCCTCAAGCAGCGGCACCTCCGGTTCCGTGGCGCGGGACCCGGGGAGCGCGCCGTCGTCGGCGGCTTTTTCGCCAGCCAGACCCAGCTGGACCGCCACCACCAGCCCCGGGCTCGGCGAGGCCAACAGAGCGCGATGGAGTTCCCGCTGCTTCCGGCCTGGAGGGCCGGAGACGGCGGCCTCTATGGGGCCGGCCACGGCCGCCTGGCCGGTCGCAAGCAGCCATCCCGCCACCCTAGGCGCCCGCCCGGCTATCGGCGGCAGGAGCGACAGGATGCTGCTTGCCATGGCCCTGTGCTCGTGCGAACCGGAGTACGCCGCGTAGCTCAGCAACACTCCGGCAAAAGCCGCCGCCCCGCTCGGCGCCGCATTGTCGAAGGGGTCCAGGCCCGCGTGCTGGCCCTGCGCGTTGAAAACCTGGGCCGACTCCCCCACGGAGTCCGACAACCTGCCGTCCACCACGAAGCGCGCGCAGGCTCCGCTGATCAGCTCCTCCGCGAACCCGTACCAGCGCCGCTGGCCGGTCACGGCGTAGAGAGCCAGGAAGCCTTCCGCGCAGAACGCGTAGTCTTCCAACAGGCCGCTGATCCCTCTCGCAACGCCGTCGTGCGAGACCCTGATCAGCACCCCCGCGCCGGGTCTTGAGGTGCCGGCGTTTGAGGCACTGGATGTTTCGGGGCCGGACGCCGGACGCCAATGCACGCGCATCAGGTACTCGGCCACGTTTTCCGCGGCAGTCACCAGTTCCGGCCTGTCCAGGACCGCACCGGCTTCGGCAAGCGCCGCGATGGCCAGGCCGTTCCAGCCCGCCACTACTTTGTCGTCGCGCGCCGGCTGGGGCCGGCCCGAGCGTGCGGCGCGCAAGGCGGGCATGACACGGTTCCACAACCGCGATTCCGCACCGGACAGACGGCGACCGGGATGGAGCGGAGATCCAAGCTCCGAGACCGTCCCGGACGGCCCCACGTTCATCAGCCGGGCCACGGCCGCGCCGTCCTCCGGGCCAAGCACGGCCTCGAGGCTCCCAGGAGTCCAGAGATAGGACGCACCTTCGTGATGCACTCCGTCCACCACGGTATCGGCGTCAAGGGAGGAAGCGAGCCCGCCCGGGTTTGCGGGACCGCCCACGCCGAGCGAATCCAGCATCCAGTCCGCCACCCGCGACGCCACGCTCGCGGCCTCGCCGGCCGGCAGGACCCAGTCGCCCTGGAGCCGGACCCAGTGGACGTAGGCGCGGAGGAGCTGGGCATTGTCGTAGAGCATCTTCTCGAAATGCGGAACGGACCAATCCGCGGTCACGGAATACCGGGCGAAGCCGCCGTCGAGCTGGTCACACAGCGCGGAACGGGCCATGGCGGCGAGAGTGCGGCCCGCCATGTCTCGGGCGGCGTCCGAGGTATCCGACGGCACGGCAGCGTGCCGCATCAGGAATTCAAGAACGGCCGACGGCGGGAACTTGGGAGCGGCGCCGAAGCCGCCGCCGTCGGGGTCTTCCGAACGGGCGAGAAGACGCACGGCTTCCGACAGCAGGCTTCTGTCCAGGCTTTCGGATGGTCTGTCGAGGAACACCGTCGAGGCGATCTGGGCATTGGCCATGCCGGCGGCGAGCCCCCGTGCGTTCTGCTCGACGGCGTCCCGGCGTTCCAGCCACGCCTCGCGGACCGCCTCAAGCACCTGGCGGAAGGACGGCCTTCCGGGCTGTGGCGTTGGCGGGAAATAGGTGCCTGCATGGAAGGCCAAGCCATCGGGCGTCAGGAAGACGGACATGGGCCAGCCGCCCTCGCCGCTGATCGCCTGGGTGGCTGCCATGTAGATCGAGTCCACGTCGGGGCGTTCTTCGCGGTCTACCTTGACGGCCACGAAGTGGGCGTTCAGGTAGTCGGCGGTGTCCTGGTCTTCGAAGGACTCGTGGGCCATGACGTGGCACCAATGGCACGCAGCGTAGCCAATGCTCAAGAACACTGGTACGTCACGACGCATTGCTTCAGCAAAAGCCTCATCCCCGAAGGGAAACCAATCCACCGGATTGTCCTTGTGCTGCAGGAGATAGCGGCTGTAGGCGCTGGCAAGTCGGTTCACAATTTCCATCATCGCTCAGACCCGCGGCAGGGGCCCAGTGACCTGGTGATGCAACTCCTGATGCAACAACCACTCCACCACTTTTTACCGGTGGCAATTGCATCATCCACTCCACCGCTTTTTACCGGTGGCAATTGCATCATCCATCACCGTTCGCCAATGACAGTTGCATCAAAGTCAGTGATCGTGCACTACAGATAATCCTGTGATGTTGCGAGCGTTTGGACTCAGATCGCAACCAGGAAGCGCGGGCAACAGACAGGCAAGCGGCAGGCTGCCCAGGAGAACCGTAGGACTCGCATACTCTTCCCTGCTCCCGGGGGTGAGGGAAAGAGCATGTGAAACCCCCGCAGGCTGGCCAGTATGGTGAGCTCTGAGCGCCTCAACAGGTGGGGCTGGCAAGTTCTGGTCAGAAGGTGAGCCAGCGCCGGTGGCCTCGCGACGAGGCCGATCACTCCGCGAACGTTCCAGCATTGACGTGGCAGACGACCCCAATACGCTCGGTCGTCCGCCCTACACGCTACACCGGCAACTACCAATCTGTAGTGCCTGAGGCCTCCTTGCGCGAAGTAGCCCCCGCGCCGTGGAGAGCTTCGCGACAAGACCTCTGCGATGTCTTCCACGGTGGGGAAGCGCCGCTTCACGATTAGGGCTTGATCAGAGCATTCCCAGAGCGGCCAGCAGTCCCTGATTCACCAGAGTCATCGTCTGCGGGGAGAAGGACGAGACGACGCCGAGGACTTCATCATCGTAGATGTTCTCAATGTCGTCGCAGACCACGTACCCGTTCATGGCCTCCGTCTCGTTGAGCTTGACGATAGAGGGAATCGCTGGTTTATGTGACGTGGTCAGACGGGCGGCCAGTACTGAACCCAACTGGGCGTTACGCCTGTTGTTGGAGACAACAACGAAGAGCTTGGGCTCATCCAACCCCACCTCCGCACGAATGACCTGCCCCCGCAGATACGTAGGGCTCATGCTTCGTCAGCCCAGTGCGGACGACGACGGCGAGAGACGCTCTTGCGCTCGGCAAGATCCTGTTCCTGGGCAATGGCGGCATAACCATCTGCCTCGATCTGTTCGCGGACGGAACGCACTCCGGCTTCCCACACGGCATGCATTACGGCAGCCTCACTGCTGGATTCCGCCAGCTGCTCACCGGCAAGTTCCCCGAGCGCCGAACGATGGGCAGGGGACGTCTTCAGGAGCTCCAGGTTCTTAAGGTCCTGTGCCGTGAGTGAGAAGTTCTTCCGAGTCGGACGTTCGAGAGTAGCCATGCATCAATAATTGCATCACCTTGTGGATTGCGCAATGAAGCAAAAGAACGCTTCATTCAGCGATGCGATCGGTGCGGTTTCCGGAGTCAACGGAAGCCGGGGCAGACCCGAACTCAAAGATGAGACTGTCGGCACCCACTGACACTTCTTCGTGGCAAACCCGGCCCATCACGAGACCCAGGTACCTGACACGCGCCGAGTCAAGGTTTGGACGGTCAACGTCGATCACTCCGTGATGCAACAAGGTAATGCATTAGGGCGCAGAATCGATGTCCTCAAGCGTCCTAGCACGACCGTCAAAAGCACGAAAAATGCCTAGGTCACGGGCGAGACGGGTTCAGTCGCCTGTAATCTCGGGACCTATCGGTCACGTGGCACCAGTGGCACGCGGCATAGCCGATAGAGAGAAAAACGGGAACATCGCGGGCCGCCGCGAACGCAAAGGCCTCATCGCCGAACGGCCGCCAGTGCACCGGATTGTTCGCATGCTGGCGGAGATAGGCGGACGGTTCCAAGCCGAGGGCGTTGGATGCCCCCGGCCATTACCGGGTGGTGCCCGGGTCAGCGGGCTGCGGAGCCGGCATCGCCGTCGGACTCTTCAACGCCCGGCTTGCCCGAGACGACGCCGCCGGTCCTATCGCTGTCAGTCTCAGCGCCGTCAGTCTCAGCGCCGTCGGTCTCGCCGACAAGGGCTTCCTCAACCTGGGCGCGATAGCGGACCCGCCGGATCCGGCGGACCATGTCAACGATCAGAAAGGTCGTGAGCACCACGATGAAGGCAGTCAGGACGAAACCCCAGGTCCCCGGGGTCACCTGGTCTTCCGACAAGCCGGGACGCAGCGACGGGGTCGGGGTTGGCGACGGGGTCGTGGCCAGGGCGATGAGAAAGTGGTGCACGGTTCAAACCTTCTATGGGAGTTTCCAGCCGGTTGGCGACTTCTACGCTTGATAGAAATCGCCGGCGATCCTATCTTAGCCCTGCGAACAGGTCCTTTTCCGGCAGTTCGGCCGGGATGCGGGAGTCGACCAGGGTGTAGTCCTCCCACGGCCAGGCCCTGCGCTGCATGTCCGGGGATACCGCGAAGAAGAAGCCGAGCGGATCAATCTGCGTCCGGTGCGCCCTGAGTGCGTCGTCACGGGCCTCGAAGTAGTCACCGCAATCCACTTGCGTGGTGGTCTGGTGCATCGGCCTCGGCGGAGTATGGCCTTCCGCATCGGCTTCGAGCCAGGAAGCCAGGCGTTCGGCATAAGGCGATTGCAGGCCCGCCTCTTCGAGTGCGAAATGCAAGGCACGGAAACGGTCGGGGCTGAAGGCGCGGTCGTAGTACAGCTTGCTCGGTGCCCAGCTTTCGCCTGTCCCCGGGTAGCGCTCCGGGTCACCGGCAGCGTGGAAAGCTTCAACGGCAACCTTGTGGGCCATGATGTGGTCCGGGTGCGGGTAGCCGCCGTTTTCGTCGTAGCTCACTATGACGTGCGGCTTGAAGTCGCGGACCAGGCGGACGAGCGGTGCCGCCGCCCGCTCAAGGGGCTGAAGCGCAAAGCAGCCGCTAGGCAGGGGTGGCAACGGATCGCCGTCGGGCAGTCCGGAATCTACGAATCCCAGCCACCGCTGCTTGATTCCCAGGACCGCGGCAGCTTGCTTCATTTCCAAGCGGCGCGCGCCTGCCATGTCCCGCTTCGGGTGCGGAGCCGACTCCATGGCCGGGTTCTGGATGTCCCCGCGGGAACCGTCAGTGCACGTAGCCACCATGACCTCCACGCCGGAAGCCGCATACATCGCCATGGTTGCCGCGCCCTTGCTTGACTCGTCGTCCGGGTGTGCGTGGACGGTGAGCAGCCGGAGCTGCGTGTCGGGGCTGGTGGATGTGCTCATCCGGTACGGTTCCTCTTTCCGGGTAATGCTGTTCTGGGCTTGCTGATGGCTGTGAACTGATCAGGCATTTCTAACGCGTGCGACTCCGCTGTGTGCGGGGAGGCGCCGGAAGCCCACTAAACTGGGTGGGTGACTTCGGAAGACCCATCGGGCACGGCGCTGCCGGCAACTACCAGCCTAGCCAATCGCTACGGCAGCCAAAAGCGCGCCTTCGGAGGGAAAACCAAACGGAACATCGTCATTGCCGTCCTCCTTGTGGCCATCGGGTTCTTGTTTTGGGTCACCACGTCTTCCTCGCAGTCGTCTGTGTCCTTCAAGGACATCGGCTACAGCGCCACCGACGCCACCCAGCTGTCGGTCGATTTCCAGGTCACCAAGAACCCCGATGCCGCGGCAAAATGCGCGGTCAAAGCCTTGGACTCCAAATTCGCTGTGGTCGGCTGGAAAGTCGTCGAGATCGGCCCGAATGCCCCCAAAGCCGGCGCCGACGGCGGCCAGACAACCGCCCAAAGAACCATCCTTCGCACCGAGTCCGAGGCCGTGTCCGCCGTCGTGGACAACTGCTGGATAGTCGACAGCAACAAATAGCAAAGGTGTGACCCGCGACTCAGTGAGCTTGGGTTTGTCCACAGGATTGACTACACTGGATCAATACCTTAACCCCGCTGAGTTGGTTGCTGAGTTCCACGAGTGGCCTGCACCGGCGGGGTCTTTGCTTGTCAGATCCATAAGGAGAAGTCCGTGTCGACCACCAACAGCGCGCCTGCAGCTTGGCTTACCCAGGACGCATTTGACCGCCTGAAGGCAGAGCTGGACCACCTTTCCGGCCCCGGCCGTGCGGAGATCGTGCAGAAGATCGAAGCCGCCCGTCAGGAAGGCGACCTCAAGGAAAACGGCGGTTACCACGCCGCGAAGGAAGAGCAGGGCAAGATCGAGGCCCGCATCCGCCAGCTGACCGCGCTCCTGCGCGATGCCCAGGTCGGCGAAGCTCCGGCCGACGACGGAATCGTCGAGCAGGGCATGCTCGTCGTCGCTCGTATCGCCGGTGACGAAGAGACCTTCCTGCTCGGATCCCGCGAAATCGCCGGCGATTCCGATCTCAACGTCTTCAGTGAGAAGTCTCCGCTGGGCGTGGCGATCATGGGCCACAAGGAAGGCGACAAGATCAGCTACGTCGCCCCCAATGGCAAGGAAATTCCGGTGGAGATTGTTTCCGCCAAGCCGTTCGCTGGCTGATAGTTCCGCGAAACAACGACGCCGGCCCACCCCTTTGCGGGGCGGGCCGGCGTTTCTGTTCCCCAAGTAACTCGCATTTGTTGTCGTTTAGAGGCCTCTTAACGACAACAACTGCGAGTCAGTTGGGCCGGGCTACGGCGTTAGTTGGGCTGGGCTACGGCGCGGGGACGCGGGCGCAGCAGCACTGCGGCCACCACTCCCCCGACGGCCCCGCCAAGGTGCGCCTGCCAGGAGACGATCCCCATCACCATGGGCAGCAAGCCGAACAAGATGCTGCCATACGCCAGGAAAAGCACCACGGACAGCAGGATTTGCCACCAGCTGCGGTTGAAGAAGCCGCGCACCAGCAGGAACGCGAAGAGCCCGAAAACCAAGCCCGAAGCGCCCACTGTCACCCCTCCCCCGCCAATGAGCCACACCGCAAGGCCTGAGCCTAGCCAGCTAAACGCAAGAGCCGTCAGGAACACCCGGAGACCGGACAGGAACACCAGGAATCCGAAGATTACCAACGGCAGCGCATTGGACAGGAGATGGCCGAAATTGGCATGGAGCAAGGGGAACGTCAGGATGTCGAAAACCCCGTCCACGCTCCGCGGCCGCAGCCCGGAGATGACGTTGAGGCTGTGCGACATCAGGGTGTTGACCAGTTCGATCACAGCCAACAGCGCCACGAAGCCACCCATGAACAGCAATCCGCCCCTGGCGCGCACGGCCAGTGAATCCTTGGCCGGTATCCGCCCGTCCCCGTTGCCGTGAAGCGCCATGGTCAGAAGCCCGTCAGTGCACCACGATCGGGTGGAAGCCCTCGGCGCGAAGGGCTGCCAGGACCTGCTCACTGTGCTCGTGGCCTTTGGTTTCCAGGTTGACGGTGATGGAGACGTCGCCCATGCTGATCGCGCCGCCCACCCGGGTGTGGTCCAAGCCGGTCACATTGGCATCGTTTTCGGCGATGATGCGGGCGATCGTGGCCAAGGAACCAGGCCGGTCATCCAGCATCATGCGCACGGTCATGTACCGTCCCGCCGCCGAGAGGCCGCGCTGGATCACCTTGAGCATCAGCATGGGGTCGATGTTGCCGCCGGAAAGGATGACGGCGGTGGTCCCCGGGTTTTCGATCTTGCCGTCCATGAGGGCCGCGACGCCGACAGCACCGGCCGGCTCGACCACCATCTTGGCGCGCTCCAGCAGGAAGATGAGCGCCCGTGCCAAGGAGTCTTCGCTCACGGTCACGACGTCGTCCACGAGTTCGCGGATGATGCTGAACGGCAGCTGGCCGGGGCGCCCGACGGCGATGCCATCCGCCATGGTGGAAACCTTCTTGAGCGGCACCAAGGCATCGGCGGCGAGCGACGGCGGGTAGGCGGCCGCGTTCTCAGCCTGTACGCCGATGATCCGGATCTCCCGGCCCAGTTCCCTGGCCCTTGCCTTGACGGCCACTGCGACGCCGGCGAGCAGGCCGCCGCCGCCAACTCCCATGAGGATGGTGTCGACGTTGGGGACTTGATCCAGGATTTCGAGCCCGACGGTGCCCTGGCCCGCCACGACGTCGACGTTGTCGAAGGGGTGGACAAAGACGGCACCTGTTTCGTCCGCGTAGCGCTGCGCCTCGGCCAGGGCCTCATCGACGTTGTGTCCGTGCAGGACAACTTCGGCGCCGTGGCTGCGGGTCGCAGCAAGCTTCGGAAGCGCTACACCGAGCGGCATGTAGATCCGCGCCTTGATTCCCAGGCTTTTCGCCGCCACCGCAACGCCTTGTGCATGGTTGCCTGCCGAAGCCGCGACCACGCCGCGCTTCTTTTCCTCGGGAGACAGGCGCGCCATGCGCACGTAGGCACCACGGACCTTGAAGGAACCTGCCCGCTGGAGGTTCTCGCATTTGAAGAAGACCTCTCCGCCTACCATCGCTCCGAGAGCCCGCGAGGACTCGATGGGGGTCTTGGTAATAATGCCCTCGAGCAGCTCCCGCGCCTTAAGGACATCGTCCAGGGTGACGGGCAGGGTATCGAGGGTATTCACGGGTTAGTCTCCTTTGTTGGTGTGCTCTGCGGCATCCTTGGGGAATGTCCGTTCCGCAGCCGCGTGCTGACCTGCGGCACCTTCGCCGCTGTTGGACCGTGCGCCCGCATTGGTGCCGGGACGGCGGATCTCCTTGATGGTGGGTTCCTCATCGGAGTCCGGTGGTGCAATCCCTGCGCCGGCGTACGCCGTCATCAGTCCTTCATCATGTTCCCACGTCCGCGCTGCAATATAGCGAACCGCCGTATTTGCTACGGCGAGGAGCGGGACGGCAAAGAGCGCTCCCGGGATTCCGGCCAGGTAGGAACCGCCTGCGACCGACAAGATCACGGCGACAGGGTGCAACGATACTGCTTTGCCCATGATGAGCGGCTGGAGGATATGGCTTTCGAGCTGTTGCACGAACAGCACGATGACCAGCATGACGAGCGCGTTGACGGGACCATTGGCCACCAAGGCCAGGAGCACGGCGATGGCTCCCGTCACGAGGGCACCGACCACAGGGATGAATGAACCGATGAACACCAGGACACCCAGCGGCAGGGCGAGGGGAACCTGGATAATCGCTGCGCCGACGCCGATCCCCACAGCGTCCACGAACGCGACGAACATCTGGATGCGCACGTAGCTGACCATGGACGACCAACCGCGCCGGCCGGCGCCGTCGGCCGCCGCGCGTGCAGTCCTGGGCAGGAGCCCGACGATGAACCGCCAGATCCTGGATCCCTCCAGAAGGAAGAAGATCAGGATGAAGAGGGCCAGGACCATGCCCGCGGCAAAATGCCCGGCGGTACTACCGAACGACAGGGCACCACTGAGGATGCTGCTGCTGTTGTTCTGCAGGGCCGAGGCGGCGCTCTGGATGTAAGTGTCGATCTGGTCCGCAGTGAGATGCAGCGGTCCGTCAGCGAGCCACGCCTGGATTTGCTGGACGCCAGTAAGCGCTTCCTGCCACAGCTCGCCGAATCCCACAGCGAGCTGCCTGCCCACCAACGCCAGGGCTCCCGCAATGACCCCGAGGAACCCCACCACCGTGATGGCAACGGCCGCCCCATGCGGCATCCTGAGCTTCCTGAGCCACCCCGTGACCGGATAGAGCAAGCCGGCAAGAAGGGAGGCGACCATGAGCGAGATGATCAGGAAGCTGACCTTCCCCAACAGCCAAATAAGGGCTCCAACGACCACCAATATGAGGCCCACCCGCCAGGCCCAGGCGGCAGCGATCCGCACTCCATACGGGATGTCCTGCGCAATGTGATGCTCGGACACCGGCCTGGGCACGGTCGAAACGGGGTCACTTGATGGCGTGGCGTCCTGGGCTGGCGTCATTCACCCATAATTCCGCAGGGAGTGCCGGATGGGAAACGCATCTACAGCGCGCCCACGATTCCCCACCTCATGGTGAAGGTCTCCCCTGGTTCAAGCCACCGGAGGCCCTTCCCCGAGTTGAAGGCGTTCGCCGGACCGGTCATGGGCTCGATCGCAACGGCCTTCGAGCGGCCCGGAAAAGTATCCGTGACGAAAACGTGGACGTAGGCGCAGTTTTCGTCCTGCTCCAGGGAGACGCTCCGGCCATCCGGCGCCGACAGCGTCTGGCGGGCGATCCCGCCGTCGAACTCCAGATCCGTGAACGCCACATCGACATCCAGGCCGCCCACGCTCCGGCCGCCGCCAAAATCAAAATCACCGTCGACGGCCACCGAACTCCGCGGAATCAGCCGCTCGTCGGCCACGAGCCGCGTGCCTGCGTGGACAGTCAGGACCATCTCCTCCGGCGGAACGTCCCCCACGCGCAAGTATGGGTGCGCCCCAAGCACGAAGGGCGCGGGTGCCGCCGAATCATTGATGAAGCTCTGGGAGACCCGCAGTGCGAGCCCGGCGTCGATCTCGTAACGTACCTGGTGCCGGGCCAGGAAGGGGTAGCCATGCTGCGGGAAGATCACGGCTTCGAGGGTCACGGAGAATTGGTCTTCCGCAACGAGGGCGTAGGACGAGTTGCGCAAGAGCCCGTGGCTCGCGTTGTTGCGGGACACCTCCGTGATGTCCAGTTGCTGCTTCTTGCCGTCGAGATACCAGATCCCGTCCTCGATCCGGTTTGCCCACGGAGCCAGGGTAATTCCGGTAGCGCCGGGCGGAAGTTGCCCGTCGCCGTAGCTCTCGGTGAGCTGGACGCGGTCGCGGCTGAACAGCCGCAAACCTGCGGCGAGCTCGGTGACCACGGCGAGTGCGTCGCCGCGGCGGATCTCGAATTGGCGTCCGCTGGCAAAGCGTCGGGATACAGTCTCTTCGCCCGGCGCGGAAAACGGTGTTGTGGGAGGCATGGCACCACCGTACTGCATCCCGCGTGTTGCTTGATTCCATCGCCAATGTTCAATTTTGTTAGTTATTTTGCCTTTTTGAGCACTCTGTGACACCATAAATCCATGACTCGCCTTACCAGCACACGTCTCGCCGATGGCCGGGAGCTGATCTATTTCGACGACGCCGGCTCGCCGGAGCGCGATCCCGGCTCGCTGACGGATCACCGTGAGCTGCCGCCCCGGGCTGATCCGGGCGAGCTGCGCTACGACGCGCTGAGCGGCGAATGGGTCGCCGTCGCGGCACACCGCCAAGGCCGCACCCATCTGCCGCCCGCGGACCAATGCCCGATCTGCCCGACCACGCCCGCGAACCCGTCGGAAATTCCCGCGCCGGACTACGACGTCGTGGTTTTCGAGAACCGTTTCCCCTCACTGGGCCCGGCGGTCGGGACGATTCCAGGCACCCCTGCTTGGGGAACGGCAGGCCCCGCCTACGGCCGCTGCGAAGTTGTCTCGTTCACCCCCAGCCACACCGGATCCTTTGCCGAGCTTGGCGAAACCAGGGCGCGCACGGTCATTGAGGCGTGGGCGCACAGGACCGAGGCGCTTAGCGCGCTCCCTGGAATCCAGCAGGTGTTTCCGTTCGAAAACCGGGGTGCGGACATTGGGGTAACGCTCCACCACCCGCACGGACAGATCTATGCCTACCCCTACGTCACCCCGCGGGCGGCAAGCCTTGGCGCCGCTGCCAGCCGGCACTTCGACAACTCCAAGGGCCGGGAATCGCTGACGTCCTCGATCCTCAAGGCCGAACGGCAGGACGGGAGCCGGATGGTACTCGAAGGCGAGCACTTCAGTGCCTACGTGCCGTTCGCCGCCCGCTGGCCGCTGGAGGTGCACCTGGTCCCGCATCGCCAAGTTCCCGACCTCGCTGCCTTGAGCGGCGAAGAACGTGACGAACTGGCCCATGTCTACCTTGAGTTGCTCAAGCGCATGGACGCCTTGTATCCAACTCCGACGCCGTACATTTCCGCGTGGCACCAGGCACCCCTCGATGCTGCCTTGAGGCCGTCCGGCCACCTGCACCTGCAACTCACCTCCCCGCGCCGTGCCGCCGACAAGCTCAAGTACCTTGCCGGTTCCGAGGCGGCCATGGGAGCCTTCATCAACGACACCACGCCCGAATCCGTGGCAGAACGGCTGCGCGCCGTCGCCAGCCATTCGCAGCGCGCTATTCCCGAAGGGGCACCAGCATGACCTCCACTCCCGACGCCCCCGCCGTGAGCGCCCTGTCCGGGCTTTTCGAGTCGACCTTCGGTTCAGCCCCCGACGGCGTATGGCAGGCACCGGGACGCGTTAACCTGATCGGCGAGCATACCGATTACAACGAGGGTTTCGTGTTGCCTTTCGCGATCGACAAGACCGCGAAGGTTGCAGTCCGGATCCGCCATGATTCACGCGTCCGGCTGCTGTCCACCTTCGGCGAGCAGGGCCTCGTCGAAGCCGACGTGGACATGTTGGTTCCGGAAGCGGCCAAGGGCTGGACGAAGTATCCGCTCGGCGTGGCCTGGGCCTTGCAACAGCGCGGCATCCTTGTCCCGGGCTTCGATCTCCTCATGGATTCGGATGTCCCCCTTGGCGCGGGACTGTCCTCCTCGCACGCCATCGAATGCGCAGTCATCTCGGCCCTCAACGAGCTGACTGGCGCGGGACTCGGCGCCGAAGACATGGTCCTCGCAACGCAGAGGGCCGAAAACGACTTCGTGGGCGCCCCCACCGGAATCATGGACCAGTCAGCGTCACTTCGCGGGTCAAAGGGCCATGCAGTCTTCCTGGACTGCCGCGACCAGAGCGTACAGCTCGTCCCCTTCGACGCCCAGGAAGCCGGGCTCGTGCTGCTGGTCATCGACACCAAGGTCTCGCATTCGCATGCGGACGGCGGCTATGCCTCCCGTAGGGTTTCCTGCGAATTGGGCGCCCAGGTACTGGGAGTCCCGGCCCTTCGCGACGTTGGCATCGGCGATCTGGAGGAAGCCAGCGGCCTCCTGGACAGCACGACTTTCCGACGCGTGCGGCACATCGTCACGGAGAACGACCGCGTGTTGCAGACCGTGGAACGGCTCACGACGGACGGACCCGCCCACATCGGCAGGCTCCTGGATGCGAGCCATGCGTCCATGCGCGATGACTTCGAGATCTCGTGCCCGGAACTCGATCTCGCGGTGGAAACCTCCCGCGCCCACGGCGCCATCGGTGCCCGGATGACAGGAGGCGGTTTCGGCGGCTCAGCTATCGCCCTCACCCCGGTGGGCCATGAGCAGGACGTGCGCGACGCCGTCGTACGCGCCTTCGCGGCGGCCGGTTTCACGACGCCGGACATCTTCACCGTGACTCCGGCCGCCGGGGCCACACGCCTCGCCTGACTCCAGTCCGTTCGCCGCCTTCGGCGAGCGGGCCCCGGCGTAAGCTGGGGGCATGACTGAGGCCGTCATCGTTTCCACCGCCAGAAGCCCCATTGGACGGGCCTTCAAGGGGTCCCTCAAGGACGAACGTCCTGACGACCTCGCGGCGGCGATGGTGACTGCTGCGCTGGCAAAAATTCCGGCATTCGATCCGGGAGCACTCGATGGCCGTGGCCTCGATGACCTCTACCTTGGCTGCGCCGAGCCCAGTGGCGAAGCCGGTTCGAACATGGCCCGGGTTGTGACCGTCCTGGCAGGCCAGGACAATGTCCCCGCGGCCACGATCAACCGCTTCTGCGCCTCGAGCCTGCAGACCCTGCGGATGGCGTTCCACGCGATCAGCTCCGGGGAAGGCCATGCCTTCGTCTCGGCGGGGGTTGAGTCGGTGTCCCGTTACCAGAGCTGGGTCGGGGCAGGGGAAACGGACACCAGCCTGCATAACCCCCTGTTTGAAGCGGCGCGTGCCCGCACGGCGGCCCGGGCCGCGTCCAACACGCCGTGGACGGATCCCCGCATGGGCGGACGGATGCCGGACGTCTACATCGCGATGGGACAGACAGCCGAGAACGTCGCCACGAGCCACGGAATCAGCCGGGCGGAGCAGGATCTGTGGGCGGTCCGGAGCCAGAACCGCGCCGAGGCGGCCATTGCCTCCGGTTTCTACGCCCGGGAGATCACGCCGTACACCCGCAAGGACGGCACCGTGGTGGAGCGCGACGATTCACCCCGTGCCGGCGTCACCCTTGAAGCCGTCAGCGCCTTGGAGCCGGTCTTCCGCAAGGAAGGGACCGTGACCGCGGGGAATGCATGCCCGCTCAACGATGGCGCCGCCGCCGTCGTGGTCATGAGCGATTTCAGGGCCCGGGAGCTTGGCCTCGAACCGCTGGCACGCATCGTCTCCACAGGCGTCAGCGCACTTTCCCCGGAGCTCATGGGCATGGGACCCGTGGAATCGTCCCGCCGGGCCCTGGCCTTGGCGGGGCTGAGCATGGCAGACATTGACCTCGTGGAACTCAACGAAGCCTTCGCCGTCCAGGTGGTGGCGAGCGCCCGCGAGCTAGGCATCGATCCCGAGAAGCTCAACGTTCATGGCGGCGCCATCGCCCTTGGCCACCCGTTTGGCATGACAGGCGCCCGAATGACCACCACCTTGCTCAATGGCCTCCGCGAACGGGATGGCACCCTGGGACTGGCGACCCTCTGCGTCGGTGGCGGACAGGGCATGGCGGTGGTCTTCGAACGGCTGTCGTAAGCCGCTCGAAGACCTCCCCGCGTTAGTCGTCGCCGCGCAGGATCGCCAGCAGGCGGATGATCTCCACGTAGAGCCACACGAGTGTGACGGTCAGGCCGAAAGCGGCCGTCCAGGAGTATTTCTCCGGAGCACCCTGCCGGACACCCTGTTCGATGCTCGTGAAGTCCATGACGAGGGAGAACGCGGCCAGGCCGATAGCCAGGATGCCGATGAAAACGCCCAACGGGATGCCGAAGATGTGCACGCTGCTGCTCAGGCCGAACGGCGACTGGACGGCGCCGGTCCACACCAGGACCATGTTGATGACTGCGAAGACGAGGTAGCCGAGCGTGGCGATCATGAAGAAGCGAATTGCCTTGGGTGTGGCGCGCACCTTGCCGCTCTTGAAGAGAGCCAACGTTACGCCGAAGACGGCAAGGGTGCCGATGACTGCCTGCAGGCCAACGCCCGGGAACATGCCATCCAGGAGGCGGGTCAGGCCTCCGAGGAACAAGCCCTCAAGGCCGGCGTAAGTCAGGATCAGTGCCGGGGACGGCTGCTTCTTGAAGGAGTTGACCATGCCCAGGGCGAAGCCGCCCAACGCGCCGACAATCATGAGGAGACTTGCCGTGCCGGGAGCCACGAACAACGTGACGGCTGCGCCAAGCAACAGCACCGCAAGGCAGGCCGCCGTCTTGACGATGACGTCGTCGAAAGTCATACGGCCGGTCTCGGCCGGACCGGCTGCGGGCTGGTTGTACATCTGCTGCAGCTGATCGCTGGTCATCTGCGGCTGTGCCGCCCAGGCGGGCTGGCCGTACTGGGGCTGGCCGTACTGGGGCTGGCCGTACTGGTTCTGGCCGTGGGAGTAGCTGGGAACAGGCGGAGCCTGTGTGGCTCCACGGAAATTCTTTCCGTTGAAGATCGGGTTGCCGCCGAGTGCCATGGTGGGTGTCCTTCTTGCCGTGGGTGCGAAGTGATAGTTCACGCTACCAATTCCCACGCTTAGTCCGCACCGAAAGTTCCACCGCCGCTGATGCCGGCACCCTGTTTGTTGTGAGGGTGCCGGCACATGCGGCTATCCGACGCCGAGGTACGCTTCCTTGACCGCCGGGTTGGCGAGCAGTTCCTTGCCGGTTCCCCTGTGCGTAATTGACCCGGTTTCCAGGACAAAAGCACGGTGAGCACGGGCGAGGGCCTGGTTGGCGTTTTGCTCCACCAGAAGCACCGTGGTGCCTTGGTTGTTGATCTCGGTGACAATCTTGAAGATCTGGCGGATGAACTGCGGAGCAAGCCCCATGGAAGGTTCATCCAACAGCAACAGCTTGGGGTTGGACATCAGCGCCCGGCCAATCGCGAGCATCTGTTGTTCCCCACCGCTCATGGTGCCGCCAAACTGCTTGATGCGCTCCTTCAACCGTGGAAACAAGTCGAAGACGCGCTCCAAATCGTCTGCCACCTTGGTCCGGTCCTTGCGGCCGTAGGAACCCATGTCAAGGTTCTCCTCTACCGTCATGCCAGGGAAGATTCCGCGTCCCTCAGGGGCTTGCGAAATTCCTTGGACGACGCGGATGTGCGCTTTCATCCTGGTGATGTCCTGCCCGGCGAAGGTGATGGAGCCAGCCGAGGGAGTCAGCAATCCGGAGATGGTCCTCATGGTGGTGGTTTTGCCGGCACCATTGGCACCGATGAGCGAGACGATTTCGCCCTCATCCACGCTGAATGACATGTCCGAAATGGCTTGGATCCGGCCGTAGTGGACGGAAACGTTCTTCAGCTCAAGCAAGGTCATCTTCAGGCTCCCCGAGATAGGCGGAAATAACTTTCGGGTCGTCGCGGATAATCTTGGGCAAGTCATCCGCGATCTTTTTCCCGAACTCCAGGACCACGATCCGGTCGGTCACGCCCATGACCAACTTCATGTCGTGCTCAATGAGCAGGACCGTGTAGCCGTCGTCACGGATGGTCCGGATCAGGGCCATGAGTTCTTCTTTTTCCGCGGGATTGAACCCGGCCGCAGGCTCATCCAGGCACAGGACCTTAGGGTCTGTGGCCAGTGCCCGGGCGATTTCCAGGCGACGCTGGTACCCATAAGGAAGGTGCCGCGACAAGAAATGGGCATGATCAGCGATGCCGACGAACTCAAGCAATGCCATGCCGCGATCAATCGCGGTTTTCTCTTCCCGGACATGGGTGGGCAGACGCAGGAGTGCCCCGCCGACACTCGTGCGGTGGCGTGCATCGAGACCAACAACCACGTTTTCCAAAGCTGTCATCTCACCAAAAAGGCGGATGTTCTGGAAGGTCCTGGCCAAGCCTCGCCTGGTGATCCGGTGCTGCGGCAGTCCGTTGAGCAATTGGCCTTCCAATAAGACCTTTCCGGACGTCGGCTTGTACACGCCTGTCATGGCGTTGAAACACGTGGTTTTGCCGGCACCGTTAGGACCGATCAAGCCGAGGATTTCGCCTCGGTTGATATCGAAAGTGACATTGTCCAAAGCCGTCAGGCCACCGAACTTAATCGTCAGGTCTTGGACCTGGACCAAGGCTTCGCCCACCTTGGTGACAATGTCCCTCTCAGGCGCTACCTTCCCGGCGACGTCAAGGTCCACACCCTGTTCCTTGAGTGCTTCCACATCAATATCCGGTTCAATTGCTTCACTCATTGTCAGCCCCCTTTCCCGGTTCCAAAACGACTTTGCCCGAAGGAGGGATGTCGCCTACGGCGCCCTTGAGCTTGTTGTAAGCCAAGCGTCCGTACGCGAGGAGGCTCTGGCGTGCCGGCAGGAGACCGCCGGGGCGGAAAATCATGATGACCACCAGCGCCGCACCAAAGATCAAATACTTGAACTCCGCAATCGCGGTAAAGCGGAGCGGAATATATGCCACCAACGCACCGCCAAGAATCGCACCAACCTTGTTTCCCGTGCCGCCCATGACAACAGCAGCGACGAACAGGATTGAGGTGGCGATGTCGAATTTCTGGTTGTTCACAAAACCCACCTGGCCGGCGAACAATGCACCCGACAGTCCGCCCACGGAAGCACCAATCGCGAAGGCCCACACCTTGTACTTGAACGTCGGGACGCCCATGATTTCCGCGGCGTCTTCATCTTCACGGATGGCAATCCACGCGCGTCCCACGCGGCTGCGCTCCAGGTTTCCGGCGGCCAAGAGCACCAGAATGATGATGGTCAGCGTCAACCAGTACCACGGAGTTCCGCTCGAGTTCAGGAAGATTGGCTGGCCGCTTGAATCCGTTCCCGGAGGGTGGCCGACATTCTGGAAACCAACTTGGCCTTTCATCGCCGGAATAATGGTGGCCAAAATGCGCACGATCTCGCCGAAGCCCAGCGTGACAATAGCCAGGTAGTCGCCGCGGAGGCGAAGAGTAGGCACACCCAGGACCACGCCAAAGAACATGGCGACCGCCATAGCCAGCGGCAGCGTCCACAAGTAGGGAATGTGCACATACGGAGAATCCGGGCTGGTAAACATTGCTGCCGTGTATGAACCCAGGGCAAAGAATGCCACGTAGCCCAAGTCAAGGAGGCCCGCATAGCCGACCACCACGTTCAAGCCCACAGCCACGAGGGCATAGACGGACATTTGCGCGAGTGCAATTTGCCAATTGTTGCCCGGTTCCGTCGTGATCAGCGGCGGATTGAGGATGGGAAGCAAGTACGCAATGACAACGACGACGATCAGGATCAACCATTGGGTTTGGCGCGGGAGCGCATTCCATTTGTCACTTAGTCCCGGGAACCAGCCTTTGCGCTGCCGCATCTTGGCTTCGCGGTCGGCAATCTCCTGCGCTGAAGCATCATCGGGAATAAGCGTGGGGCCGTCTGTTGTGCTCATGCCTTACTCTTTCCAAGCGAGCTACCCAAGACACCTTCGGGTCGCACAATCAATACCAACACCAGGACCACGAACGCGACAACGTCCGTCCATTGGGAACTACCCAGGAGCACCTGGCCGTAGTTGCCAATCAAACCGATCAGCAGGCCGCCCAGCAAAGCACCGCGCACATTGCCGATGCCTCCGAGGACAGCGGCCGCGAAGGCTTTGACGCCGAGGATGAATCCGCCGTTGTATTGCACGCCGGACGGGATTTTCATGACGTAGAACAAGGCAGCTGCTCCGGCCAGGATCCCGCCGATTATAAAGGTGGTCACGATGATCTTTTCCTTGTTGACACCCATCAAAGTTGCGGTATCCGGGTCCTGCGCCACGGCACGGATGCCTCGGCCGGTGCGGGACCGCCTAATGAACTGATCAGTGGCGATCATGAGGATAATCGCAGCGACGACAATAACCACCTGCTGCGAATCGACGATGGTCCCGAAGACGTCGAAAATAGCGAGCGGCCGGAACATCGTGAGCGCAGCCTCCGGGCTCGGTCCGCGCCACCAGTAAATGGTGTACTGAATGGCGAAGGAAACACCGATGGCGGTAATCAAGAATGCCAGGCGGGGCGCCTTGCGCTGCCGCAAGGGTTTATAAGCCACCCGTTCCACGATCACTGCCATCAAGGCTGAGGCGATAATCGCGACGACGAGGGCGAGGACAAGGTTTCCCACGATGGCCCAAAAACCCAGCCTCGGAGCAGAGGGACCGAAATTCAGGGCGCTGAGGGTAAAGAACACTCCGTAACAGCCCGTGATGAACACTTCGGAGTGGGCAAAGTTGATGAGGTTGAGAACGCCGTAGACAAGGGTGTAACCGAGGGCAACCAACGCATAAATTGCCCCGAAGGTCAACCCGTCAAAGGTGGAACTCCAGAAGTTTTGGGTGAACGAGTTTACGTCGAAGGTGATCCACGTGTCGTCCACGGGAACCGAGTGGAGCAGGTTGGGAATTACTTCACTGATCATGGCACTTCCTGATGTAATCAAAAGAAATGCTGGGGGTCGGCATGGATGCTAACCCCCAGCATTCATCTGGGCTCGGTGTTATTTTCCGATGACGCCGATGGGAACGATCTTGCCGTTCTCAACTTTGTAGCCGTAAACATCAGGCGTTGCCAGTTCGCCGGTTGCATCCCACTTGTAGTGCTTCGACAGACCGTCTGCATCGTAGGACTTGACCCAGGAGAGAAGGTCCGCGCGGGACTGCTTGCCCTTGTCGATACCTGAGAGCAGGACCGTGGCAGCGTCGTAACCTTCAATGGAGTAGGTTCCGGGCTCAGCGTTGGCCAGCTTCTTGTACTCGGACTCGAAGCTCGGGATCAGCTCGCCGGGGATGCACGGGCAGGTGAAGTATGAGTTCGACGACGCGTCGCCGGCCTGCTTGATGAACTGGTCATCCTTCACGCCATCCGGACCCACGAAGGAGCCGGTGAATCCCTTTCCAACCAGCTGCTGGTCGAAGGGAGCACCTTCTGCGTAGTAGCCGGCGTAGTAGACGGTGTCTGCCTTGGCGTTCATGATCTTGGAAATCACGGCCGAGAAGTCCTTCTGGCCAGTGACGACCTTGTCGGACCCCACCATCGCGGAGCCAAGGGCCGCGGACGTTGTGGTTCCCAGACCGATGCCATAGTCAGAGTCGTCCTGGACGAGGTAGACCTTCTTTGCTTGCAGCTTGTCCGTGAGGAACTTCGCCGCCGCCGGACCCTGGACGGCGTCATTGCCGAGGGCGCGGAAGAAGGTGGTCCAGCCGTTCTTCGTCAGGCTCGGGTTGGTTGCGGAGGGCGTGATGTGCACCAAGCCCTTCTGCTCGAAGATGTTGCCGGTGGCCTTGGATTCTCCCGAGAAGGGCAAGCCCACCACTCCGATGATGTCCGACTCGGACACGATCTGCGTTACCGGGCCAGTGGCCTTGTTCGGATCGCCTTCAGTATCGAATTTCTTGAACTGGACCTGGCAGCCGGGGTTCGCGGTGTTGTGCTGGTTGATGGCCAGCTGGATGCCGTTGAAGATGTTGATACCCAGCTGGGCGTTGGGTCCTGTCTCGGCACCGGCATAGGCAAGGGTGGTGGTTGACGGGCATGTTCCTTTGCCATCGCCTGCAGGCAAAACAGCTCCGGCAGGAACGTCGACTTTGGAAATCGCAGGGATATTGATCCTGCCGCCGCCACCCGAGGTCTCTGTGCCGCTAGGGGCAGTCTGATTCGCACAGCCCGCCACTAGCATGCCAAGGGTGGCTGCTGCTGCAATCGCCGAAATGACTTTCTTCCTGTACATAAATAGCCTCCGCGGTGCGTCTGATTCGTGGTCATTCGCCCGAAGTCACTTTCACTTCGAACATGTTCCATGAGAGTACTACCAAATATGTGTCCTGGAACACATATATGCAGGTCAGGATCTAATAACGGTGGATCACCCCCCTGCCCGGACAACCCTTCGTATGAACGCGGGGTTAAATTCCTGTCACGGCACAAGCTGGCGCAACACGGGGGGCGGCACGGTTCGCATCTCGCGTGCGTGCCCCAGGTGGGACTCGAACCCACAACACGCGGATTTTAAGTCCGCTGCCTCTGCCAATTGGGCTACTGGGGCGCCCGGATAATGGTAACCCAGTGCACTCCCCTCCTTGGTCTCAGAGCCCGTGGAACGGCGCGGCATAACGAAAGGTTCCGCCGACGCCGTCGGGCCATGCCTTGAGGGGCAACAGCTGGAAATGGTCTCCCCACCCGGCGTCGGGGGCCATCACGCCCAGCTTTCGGGCGGGTAGAAATCCGAAGCGCGGGTAGTACCCGGTACTGCCCAGCAGGGCGATGCCAGGTTCGCCCGCATCGTCGGCCCGTCGCGCGGTTTCCCGCAAGAGCGCAGATCCGATGCCGCGCCGCTGCAAGTGCGGCTGGACGCTGATGGGGCCCAGCCCCAAAAGCCGGAGCTCCCCGATCCAGCCGCGGGTACTGATGACGTGGCCTACGACCTCACCGGCAATCTCGGCCACGATGCTGAACTCCGGCAGGTACTCATCGCAGTCGAAGAGTTCACGCAGCAGCGTCGCTTCGGCCGGGACTCCGTCGACGGGCAGCCCGGTGACCGGGCTGGTGGAAAAGGCGGCAGCCGTGAGCGCCAGTACGGACTCGCGGTCGGCCGGCCTCTCCGTTCGAAGCACTACGCCTTGGCCCAGCAGTCCGAGCACTTCCATGGCGTGCCCGCGTTCGGCGGAGGGAACCAACAGGTGGTCGTGATGGAATCCGGCCAGGACGTTGCAGCTGATACCGGCTGCCGTGAGGGCCGAGCTGACTGCCGCGGTGAGCCCCACAGCTTCGAGCGCGGAGTGGATTTGAAGAGTGATCCACGCCGCCACGAAATCGTAGGACAGTCCCAGGCGCCCGGCTTCCTCTCGGCGCAGCACCACGGTGAGGCCTTCCGCTTCGCGGACAGCGGCTTCGATATTGCCTTCAAGCGGTTTACCGTGCGGCCACAATGCGTACACGTAGTCGCCGTCTCGAAGCACGGGGTGCATGGATCTCAGGAGAGTCGTCAGATCGCTTTCGCCAGCCATGCTGCAAGTCTAGGACCAGCCGTTAAACGACGACGGCGGCCGCCTCCCGCGTGGGAGACGGCCGCCGTCGGCGGTACTACTTGGCGTTCGCTACTTGGCGTCAGCCGTGACCGGAGCCTTGGCCTCAGCGGGCTCGGCGGCCGGCGCGGGTGCGGCGGCCGGCTTGGGAGCCGGGGTGGCCGCGGCCACGAAGGCTCCGCGCGGGTTGTCGAGGTCCAGGAGCTGGGTGGTGTCGCGGCCCATGGTCATGCCCAGGAGCCAGTTGAAGATCACGCGGACCTTGCGCTCACCGGTGGGGATGGCCAAGCCGTGGTAGCCGCGGTGGGCCAGCCATGCGAGTCCGCCCTTGAGGCCGATACGGCCCAGGATGTTGATGTTGGCAACGCCCTTCCATTCGCCGAAGCCGGCAACCGCACCGAGGTTCTTGTGCTTGTAGTCGGCCATGGGCTTGTCCCAGCGGGAGGCCCACAGGTTCTTGGCGAGCCGCTTGGCCTGGCGCAGTGCGTGCTGGGCATTGGGAACGCAGGTGCCGTCCGGCAGGCCGCTGCCGGTGAGGTCCGGAACGGCAGCGATATCGCCGGCCGCCCAGGCGTTGTCGATGATGCCTTCGTCGCCTGCAATGCGCAGGTCCGGGAGGACACGGACACGTCCGCGCGGCTCGAGCGGGAAATCGGTGGAGCGGATCATCGGGTTGGCCTGCACGCCGGCCGTCCACACGAGGGTGTCGGCTTCGAACTCCTGGGCAGGGGTCTTGTCCGGCAGGTTGATGAGCTTAAGGCTGCCCTCTGCGTTGTCGAGGGAGGTGTTGAGCAGGACCTCGATGCCGCGGCTGCGCAGGTGTTCAACAACCCACTCGGCCTGGGCTGCGGTGACCTCGGGCATGATGCGGCCCATGGCTTCGACAAGAACGAAGCGGACTTCTTCCTGGCGGACGCGCGAGTTGTTCTTGACGGCAGCGCGGGCGAGGTCTTCCATCTCGGTGATGCACTCGATACCGGCGAAACCGCCACCCACGACCACGAAGGTCAGGGCCTTCGCGCGCTCGGCGGCGTTCGTCATCGTAGAGGCGAGCTCGATGCGTTCAAGGACCTTGTTTCGCAGGGCGACCGCTTCTTCGATGGTCTTCAGGCCAATGCCTTCGTCAGCGAGGCCCTTGATGGGGAAGGTGCGGGTAATGGCGCCGGCGGCAACCACGACGTCGAAGTACGGGATCTCGAAAGGCTCTCCACCGTCGGCCGGAGCAACAACGGCGGTGCGGTTCTGGTGGTCGATGCTGGTGACGCGGCCCTGGATGAGTTCCGTCTGCTTGAGGTGCTGGCGGTGCGAGATGACGGCGTGGCGTGCCTCGATGTTGCCGCCGGCCACTTCGGGGAGGAAGGGCTGGTAGGTCATGTAGGGAAGGGGATCAACGACGGTGACGATGCCGCCGGCGTTCGCGATCTTCTTCTGCAGCTTGAGTGCTACGTACAGGCCGACGTATCCGCCGCCGACAACGAGAACACGGGGACGGTCAATGAGCTCAGGGGTGGTTGCCATAAGAATAGAGTACAGCACCTTGTGAAAATCTTCACTAACTATTTCCCGAAGCTACGCACCAGCGCCGGAGGCTATTTCGGGCCGCTCGGATCCACGACGTCCACCACGCCGGTCGCGGGTTCGTCGGGCAGTTCCGGGGAGGCCCGGTAGGAGCGCCTCAATTGGACGGAGGCGCCCGCAACGATCGCCACGAAAAGCGAACCAAAGCCGATGACCACCGCGGCCGGAACCGCAGTGTCGGCCTGCGAGGGCGCCTTCGCCGCAGGAACTGTGGGATCCGCCAAGGTGGCTGCGGGGATGCTCGGCTTCGACGTTGACTGAGGCGTGGGGCTGCTGAGGTCCCCGCGCCGATGCACCCGGATCCATTCAGCAATGGATCCCACCGGATTGCTCGCCACCTCGGGCACATCGGCTTTCAGGGCCGCCTCGGCGTTGAGGATGCCGTAGCCATAGATGGGGTCCTTGCCGGGCGCCCCTGCATCCACGGCCGTCGACACAATCCTGTTGATGACCTGTTTGGCGCTCATATCCGGCCATTTCGAGCGGATAAGCGCCGCGACGCCGGAGACGATCGGCGCGGAGCCGGACGTGCCGGCCCAATCTTCATAGCTCCCCCCGGGCAGGCCACCCACCAGCTTTTCCGCCGGTGCCGAGACGCCGATGCTGATTCCCTGCGAAGAGGCATCGACGCTGGCCGTACGGTTCCGGTCGAGTCCTGCCACGGTCAGTACCCCCGGAATCGTGGCGGGCGCGCCCACCTGGACGTTTCCGCCGATCCGGTTGCCTGCCGCAGCCACGATCACCACGTCCTTTTGTTCGGCATAGAGGAACGCCGCGTCCCAGCTTTGGGGCCAATCAGGCGAGGTGCTGCCGAGGGAAATATTGATGACCTTGGCGCCGTTGTCCACTGCCCATCGAACAGCTTCGGGAATCTGTTCCTGGTCCGTCTTGCCCGCGGGATTCGGCGAACCGAGCCAAGCGGAGACGGACAAGATCTCGGCCTCGGGGGCGACGCCGACGATTCCGTCCGGGCCAACACTGGAACCGGGCGACGAAGACGACGTCGGCGACGGAGACGAGGGAGCGGTCGATGGACTGGCCGAAGCGTGTCCGCGCCCTGCCAGGAGAGTTGCGACGAGGGTCCCGTGCTCGGGTTTGGCCCCGATGCTCTTCTGTCCGTTCGGATCGCCCGCACCGGAAGCGTCGGTTCCGCCGACCACCGCACCCTTGAGGTCGGGGTGTTGCCCGTCCACCCCGCTGTCGATGATCGCGACTTTCACCCCCGCGCCCTTTGATACCTGCCAGGCTGCGGAAATGCCGTACTCGTTGAGCCAGTATTCCTTGTCCCGCCAAGAGTCGGCGAACGCCGAAGGGGCAGTGAGCAGGGCCCCTGCAAGGCTTCCCCCGGCCAGCATGGCGGCCAGCGCGGCCGATGCTGTCCGGCGGCGCCAACCGTGTGGCGATGTCATCAGCGAATACCCATCGTTAACGAATACTCAGCGCGATGCCGTCGAGGATGTCGTGCTCGCTGGAGATAGCCCCAGTGATGGAGCCCTCTCCCAGCTCAGCCAAGCGCTGGAGGATACGGCGCCATACGAGGGCTCCGGCTCCGATGACGTCAACGCGTCCGGGGTGCATGTAGGGCAGCCGGGCACGCTCCTCGCGGCTCATTTCCAACAGGCTCGTGGCCGCGTCGCTGATGGTCTCCAGGTCCAGGCTGGCACCGTGGATGAGTGCGGGATCGTACTCGCCAAGGCCCAAAGCGTGCGCCGTGATGGTGGTGACGGAGCCGGCAACGCCCACGACGGCGGTGGCCCGGCCCAGCGGGACCGTGCGGGCGACGAGATCAATGGCTGCGTCGACGTCGGCTTCCGCGGCGGCGATCTGCTCCGGCGTCGGCGGGTCGTTGCGGAGGTGCCGTTCGGTCAGCCGCACGCAGCCGATGTCGACGGATTTGGCGGCAATCACGCCGTCGGAGTCTCCGAGGACGAACTCGGTGCTTCCGCCGCCAAGGTCCACCACAAGGACCGGGTCCTTGCCGCGCGAAGGCAGCACGCTGCTTGCACCGGCGAAGGACAGGGCGGCTTCTTCGTCGCCGGAGATGACCTCCGGTTCGACGCCCAGCAGGTCCCGGATCCCGTCAACAAAGACGTCCCGGTTGCGGGCGTCCCGGCTGGCAGAGGTCGCCACGAAACGGACGCCCCCGGCGCCATGATGGCGGATCAACTCGGCGTAGTCGGCGGTTGCCGCAAAGGTGCGTTCGAGCGCCTCGGGGGCAAGCTCGCCGGTGGCGTCAACCCCTTGGCCGAGGCGCACCACGCGCATCTCGCGGACAACGTCCCGCAAGGGAGACCCTGCGCCTGCACCGTTTGAATCAGCAATCAGGAGCCGAATCGAATTGGTGCCGCAATCGATGGCAGCTACCCGGTTCATACGTTGAGCTCCCCTGCGGCTGGTTCCCCTGATGGCTCTGTTGCGTGGGAGGACTTGGATTTGCGGACCGGGGCGGGACGGCCCACGATGTCCGGCAGGCCCTGCGGTCCGTGGCGGCTGAGGTCCCGGGACGGGGCCTCCCCCGCACTGTCCCACGCGCCGTCGCAATAGCAGCGGTCCGCGGTCCACCATTCGCTGATCGCCCGGATGGCCTCGTCACCGAGCGGATTGACGCCGGGACCGGCGGCCAGGGAATGGCCGACCAGCACGTGGAGGCACTTGACGCGGGTGGGCATGCCGCCGGCAGAGACGCCTGCGATCTCGGGGACGTCCCCGGTGCCGGCCCGTCCGGCAATCTCGTCACGCGCCTGCAGATAGGCTTCGTGGGCGCTCCTGTAAGCCGCAGCCAAAGGCTCGTCAGCCGTGAGCCGTTCGTTCATCTCATTCATGAGCCCGCCGGCCTCCAGCCGCGACACGGCGGCGGTGATGACGGGGTGCGTCAAGTAGAACGTCGTGGGAAACGGGGTGCCATTGTTCAGACGCGGAGCCGTCGCGGCGACCAGCGGGTTGCCGCACACGCAGCGCGCCGGGATTTCGACGACGTCACGCACCGGCCGTCCGAGCTGGCGGCTGAGGATTTCGAGATCGTGTGCTGATGGCTTGCGGGACTCCTGCGATGCAGGTGCCGAGTTGTCTTCCACTGGCGCTGCCATCCTTCCTGCCCTGTTTGGCCGCGCCCATCAGGGCGCGACGGCGGCGGGCACCGCGTCTAGTCTGTTGCCGAGCGCCTGATGGATTCCCACAGGCCATCCACCCATGGCAGATTGGACGGGCTTCCGGAAGCTCCTGAGCTGGTGCTTCCGCCCGGTGTTCCGGCGGGAACGCCTCCACCAAACACCCAGTAGCCTGCTTCACCCGGCATAACCATGTTAATGCGGTCCCGGGCCTGTTGTTTCACATAGTTGGGATCCTGCCACCGCGTGATCTGCTTTTGGAGGCTGGCCTGCTCGGCCTGTTTGCTGGCAATGTCGGCTTCCAGGCCGGAGATTTCCGCCTTTTTCTCCAACCAGATCTTGACTGTGGGCGCGAGCATGATGGTGATGGCTATCATCACCACGGCGAGGGCAAGCATGCGGCCGGAGAACGCCTTCGCAGGCACGGGGCGCGCGCTGTGGTCCTTGTCGAGGTGGGCGGACCCGGCACCGGACGTTTTGTTCGATGCCTTGCCGACAACCGGGGTGTTTCCCGGCCCGCCCGGAAGCGAACGTCCAGGTTTCGCCGCAGAACCAGCCTTGGGTCCGGACTGGCCCTTGCTTTGGGTGCCGCCTTCGGCTTTGGCATTGGACGCCTGTCTGGACCCTGCGGGAACCGGGGTCTCCTGCTGGCCGGCGCTTGCCTTGCGGGACTCGCCGAAGTCGGCACGGATAACGTGGCCGCCGTCGGGGTTCTTTTGGGGCGAGCGACCGAGGGCGTCTGCCCGGGGGACCTTGGGGCGGCGGGTGGCCATGACACTCCTGTAATGCCTGGTGCTTGCCTGGCGGGTTGCTGCGCTCTGCGTGCCTCACGGAGCCTGCGGTTTGCCGAAGTGCTCGCACATTTCGTTAAACAGAACCGGTGGCTATGGTCTTTCCACCATAGCCACCGGTCAGCTGTTTCAGCGGATACTAGCCCTTGAAACGCGGGAAAGCGCTGCGGCCGGCGTAGCGCGCGGCGTCGTCGAGCTCTTCTTCGATTCGTAGCAGCTGGTTGTACTTGGCGACGCGCTCGGAGCGGGCAGGGGCACCGGTCTTGATCTGGCCCGCGTTCGTGGCAACGGCGATGTCAGCAATGGTGGTGTCCTCGGTTTCGCCGGAGCGGTGCGAGGTGATGGTGGTGTAACCGGAGCGCTGGGCCAGGGAAACGGCGTCCAGCGTTTCGGTCAGGGAACCGATCTGGTTGACCTTGACGAGCAGGGAGTTGGCCGTGGCAGAGTCGATGCCCTGCTGCAGGCGGATCGGGTTGGTGACGAAGAGGTCGTCGCCAACCAGCTGGACCTTGTCGCCGATCGCGTCGGTGAGGGTCTTCCAGCCTTCCCAGTCGTTTTCGTCCAGCGGGTCTTCGATGGAGACCAGCGGGTAGTCTGCAACGAGTTCGGCGTAGTAGGCGCTCATCTCAGTGGCCGAGAGTGCCTTGCCTTCGAACTGGTAGGCGCCGTCCTTGTAGAACTCGGAGGAGGCGACGTCCAGGGCGAGCGCGATGTCCTTGCCCGGGGTGTAGCCGGCGTTCCTGATGGCTTCCTGGATCAGGTCCAGCGCAGCACGGTTCGACGGCAGGTTCGGCGCGAAGCCGCCTTCGTCGCCGAGGCCGGTCGAGAGGCCCTTGGCCTGCAGGACGGACTTGAGGTTGTGGTAGACCTCAACGCCCCAGCGCAGGCCTTCGGAGAAGGTCTCGGCGCCGATCGGGGCGATCATGAATTCCTGGATGTCGACGTCGGAGTCGGCGTGGGAGCCACCGTTGAGGATGTTCATCAGCGGGACGGGCAGGACGTGGGCGTTAGGGCCACCCAGGTACTTGTACAGCGGCAGGTCGGCGGAGGCGGCGGCTGCGTTGGCCACGGCGAGGGAAACGCCGAGGATGGCATTCGCGCCGAGCTTGGCCTTGTTCGGGGTGCCGTCGAGGTCGATCATGGCCTGGTCGATGCTGCGCTGGTCCGTCGCGTCGAAGCCGATCAGGGCCGGGGCGATTTCGTCGATGACCGCGTCAACGGCCTTCTGGACGCCCTTGCCGAGGTAACGGCCCTTGTCGCCGTCGCGCAGTTCAACGGCTTCGTGCTCGCCGGTGGAAGCACCGGAGGGAACTGCCGCGCGGCCGATCTGGCCATCGGAAAGCAGAACTTCAACTTCTACTGTCGGGTTTCCGCGGGAATCAAGGATCTCGCGGGCGTGGATGGCATCGATAAGCGCCATGGACTGCTCCTTATGGTGAAGCGATTTACTGGGAATCTTGAGGGAAATTCTCGACGTCCTCGTCGCCACTAGCCTAGTCGAGACCGGCCAAGGTTACGGAACAGCGTCGGATCCCTCACGTTTTGTGGCTTCGCCGTCGCGGCCTTGGTAGCGGCGGACGGCGCCGCGCAAGGCCCGTTCGGCGTCGAACCCCTTCTCCCGCGAGCCCGCGACGACGGCGAGCAGCAAGTCTCCAAGCGCAGCTTCGGAGCCGGGAACCTCCACCGCCGCCACTGGACTGCCGCCGCGTTCCGGGCCGCCCGCGCGCTCTGCGCGCTCGGCACGGTCAAGGGACTTTTGCGCCAGGGCGAGGGCAGGAAGGTGTGGTGGTATTCCTTCGAAGGGATCCGAACGCCCGGGTCTTTCGGCCTTCTTCACGGCGTCCCACTTTTCGACGATCTCCTCCACGGTGGCCGGGAAGGATTCCTGCAAGGATCCGTCCGGCTTGAAGACGTGCGGGTTGCGCCGCACCATCTTCTCCGTGATGGTGCGCGCGACGTCGTCGAAGGTGAACTGTCCTTGCTCCTCGGCGAGCCGGGCGTGGAGCACCACTTGGAGCAGCACGTCGCCCAGCTCGCCGCGGAGTTCGTCGGCAGTGTCGGAACCGGAGGCGCCGGCCTCGATCGAGTCGACCACCTCGTACGCTTCCTCGATCAGGTACTCGACGAGGGATTCGTGAGTCAGCGCCCCCATCCACGGACAGTGCTCGCGCAAAGAGGCAATCTTCCCCAGCAGCTCCCCAACCTCGCCAGCTCGGCCGGGGACCCCTGCCGCCGTGGGCCCAACGAGCGCCGCGACGGGACTTACAGAGGCTGTCCCGCCAGTGGACTCCTCAGCCAAGGTTGGCGTAGGCGTCGTTGATGTACTCCACCAAGGCTTCTTTTTCGTCCAGCGGCAGGAACGACGACTCGGCGGCGTTGAGGGTCAGTTCGAGGAGGTCGTCGAGATCGTAGTCGAAGGTCTCCACGAGAAGCTCGAACTCGTCCGTGAGCGTCACGCCGCTCATGAGCCGGTTGTCCGTGTTGATGGTGACGTTGAAGCCCAACTGGTAAAGCATGTCCAGCGGGTGGTTCTCGATGCCTTCGCCGAAGTTCGCGATTGCGCCGGTCTGCAGGTTGGACGAGGGGCAGATTTCCAGCGCGATTCCGCGATCGCGGACCCAGCCGGCCACCTCACCCAAGGTGACCATGCCAATGGTGTCCTCGGCGTCGTCGTCGGCCTCTTCGCCCTCGGCATCTTCGAACTCAACGGTGATGTCCTCGGCGATACGCACGCCGTGGCCCAAGCGCAGTGCGCGGCCGTCCACAAGGGCGGACTGGATGCTTTCCAGACCCGCGGCTTCGCCGGCGTGCACCGTAGCCGGGAAGTTGTGCTCGGCCAGGTAGGTGAAAGCGTCCTTGAAACGGGAAGGCAGGAAGCCGTCTTCGGCTCCGGCGATGTCGAAGCCGATAGCTCCGTTGTAGCGGTGGCGTACGGCGAGCTCGGCAATTTCCTGGCCGCGGTCCGCATGGCGCATCGCCGTGATGAGCTGGCCCACCTGGATCTGGCCGCCGGACTCCTCAACGGCGTCCACACCGGCGTCGAGCCCTTCCTGGACCGCGTCCACAACCTCATCGAGGGTGAGGCCCTTCTGCAGGTGCTGTTCGGGCGCCCAACGGATCTCGCCGTACACGACGCCGTCGTCAGCCAGGTCCTCAACGAACTCCTTGGCGACGCGCGCCAGGCCTTCCTTGGTCTGCATGACAGCAATCGTGTGGTCAAAGGTTTCGAGGTAGCGGACCAAAGAACCGGAGTCCGCGGACTCACGGAACCACTGGCGCAGTGCTACGGGATCCGTGGAAGGCAGGGTGTGGCCGACGGCCTCCGCCAGCTCGATGATGGTGGCCGGGCGCAGTCCCCCGTCCAGATGGTCGTGAAGGGAAACTTTCGGCAGGCTCTTCAGGTCGAAGTCAAGGGCAGGGGCGGCGTCAACAATGGGGTCAGTCACGTCTCAACTCTAGGGGGACTGAAGAAGCTTAGCCAGCAGGGTTTGAGCGCTCGACGCCGGCCGCGGCGTTAACCGCGGTCCCCGTGTCTGCTGCGGCTGCTTCCGCGGAAGCTGCTTCCTTCTTCTCGCCGTCCTCCTTTTCCCCGTCCTTCTTTTCAAGGTGCTTGTGCCACCAACGCAACGTGTGGTCCACGATGACGCCGAGTACCACAGCGAATGCCACGGCAATCCCCACGCCGAGGAGCGGGTTGTTGTGCACCCAGTGGCCGGCCAGCGATCCAATGCCGATCGAATAAGCTACCCACGTGAAGCACGCGAAGGCATCCAGGAAGAAGAAGGTCTTGTGGCGGAAGCCAGTCTGTCCGGCGACGTAGTTCACCGCTACCCGGCCCCACGGTATGTACCGGGCTGTGAAGATAAGCACTGCGCCGCGCTTGTCCAGCTCGTAGTGTGCCCAGGCGAACATCTTCTGGACCTTCGGCTTGCGCATCCATTTCCAGCGGTCCAGGCCGATCTTGCGGCCCAGCATGTACGCCATGTTGTCGCCGGCCATCGCCCCGACGAGCGCCGTAGCGCCGAGGAGCCACAGGTTCGGCTCGCCTCGGTGCATGGCAAGGGCAGAGAGCCCTACGATCGCGGTCTCACTTGGAAGGATGGTGGCAAAGCCGTCGATGAAAAAGAAAACCAGGAGCACCGGGTAGATCCACGGTTGCCCGGCGGCATGCTCGAGCATGTGGTTCATGAATTCCACGCAGGCATTGCTCCTCAAGGAAAGTCACACGGTCGCGTGACATAGATCGCTATCCAGTGTCCCACGGCCCGGGCGTCGTTCGCTACGCCCCGGCCGGGGTGGGACACAATTTAAGGCTAGCTCGAAAGCTGGAATGGAAGCATCCCCCCGTGGAGGGATCTTCAATCCGTGCTACACGACGGATTCCTCTTCGGGCTCACCGGTTTCTTCGTCCTCTTCGGTGGAAGGCGTGGCCCCGCGGACTTTGCTGATGATCCGGTCCACGATGATTCCGAGGACGACGGCCGCGCCGATCGCGATAATCGCTCCGAGCAGGTGGTTGTGCTCGAACCATTGGCCGAAGAACACACCGATGGCCACCGAATAACTGGCCCACAGAACGGCAGACATGGCCGTGAGCGCCACAAACATGCCGTGCGGGAAGTGGGTTGCTCCGGCTGTGAGGTTGACCGCCACACGGCCGATGGGGATGAACCGGGCCACCATGATCAGTGACGCGGCCCGGCGTCGAAGTTCCCTCCCGGCCCAGCGGAACGCACCCTGCATCCTTTGGGACTGCATCCACCGCCAGCGGCGGACACCTACTTTCCGGCCGATCAAGTAGGCGATGTTGTCGCCTGTGAAAGCCCCAAGGGCCCCCGCCAGCATCAGCAGCCACGTGTTGGGCATCCCTGCGGTCACGGAGACTGCAGCGAGTCCCACCACCATCGACTCGCTGGGAACGGGCGGGAAGAAACCGTCGATCACGCAGCAGGCAAAAACCAGAAGCAAAACCCAAGGCTGCCCGGCCGCGGCGAGGATGAAGTCGTTGATGGCTTGCACGGTCTTCCTAACGAATGGCCGCAGGGATTGTCTCCCGGGCATCCCAAAATGCCCGGGAGACCAGCCTAGGAGATCCGGTCGATGATGAGCCGTTGCGCCGGCCGTGAGCCTTCCGGCGCGATGAGCACGGCGCCTTCCAAGGCTTCCTTGGCCCTTTCGAACTTTTCCGGGGTGTCGGTCAGGAGGGTCATGAGTGGCTCTCCCGCCCGGACCAGGGCGCCCGGTTTGGCATGCATCCGCACCCCTGCACCTGCCTGGACGATGTCTTCCTTGCGGGCACGACCGGCGCCGAGGCGCCACGCAGCCACACCCACGGACAGAGCGTCGAGCTCCACCAGGACGCCGTCGGCCGGAGCCGGGATGACCTCGGATTCCTTGGCCACTGGCAGGGCGGCACGCGGATCGCCGCCTTGGGCTTCGATCATGCGGTTCCAGAGGTCCATCGCGCGGCCGTCCTTGAGGGCGGCCACGGGGTCGGCGTCGTGTACTCCGGCGCAGGCGAGCATCTCTTCGGCGAGCCTGACGGTCAGCTCGACGACGTCTTCCGGACCGCCGCCCGCAAGCACCTCCATCGATTCCTCCACCTCGATGGCATTGCCCGCAGTCAGGCCCAGCGGCGTGCTCATGTTGGTCAGGAGGGCCACCGTGTTGACGCCCGCATCCTTGCCCAAGGCCACCATGGTTTCGGCCAGCTCGCGGGCACGGACTTCGTCCTTCATGAACGCCCCGGAGCCCACCTTTACGTCGAGCACCAGGGAGCCCGTGCCTTCGGCGATCTTCTTGCTCATGATGGACGAGGCGATCAGCGGAATGGCTTCCACGGTGCCCGTAACGTCGCGCAGGGCATAGAGCTTCTTGTCCGCCGGTGCCAAACCCGTGCCGGCGGCGCAGATGACTGCACCCACGTCCTGCAGCTGGGCCAGGATTTCCTCGTTGCTCAGGTTCGCCCGCCAACCGGGAATTGCTTCGAGCTTGTCGAGCGTGCCGCCCGTGTGGCCCAGTCCCCTGCCGGAAAGCTGGGGAACCGCCACCCCGAAAACCGCCACCAACGGCGCAAGCGGAAGGGTGATTTTGTCCCCGACGCCCCCGGTGGAGTGTTTGTCGGTGGTGGCCTTCACGCCGCCGTCGGGACGCCGAAGGCTGGAGAAGTCCATCCGCTCGCCCGAGGCGATCATCGCTTCGGTCCAGCGCGAGATCTCGGCACGGTCCATCCCGTTGAGCAGGATCGCCATGTTCAGGGCCGCCATCTGCTCGTCGGCAATGACGCCGCGGGTATAGGCATCGATGGTCCAGTCGATCTGCTCCGGGCTCAGGGTGCCCTTGTCCCGCTTGATGCTGATGATCTGTACGGCATCAAACGCTTCAGTCTGTGTCACCGGTTCTCCTCCAGGTTGTCGGGACCGAAGGCATCTGGCAGCACTTGGTCCATGGTCTTGATGCCCTGCGTTGTCATGAGCTGCATGCCGGGTGCCCGGAATTCATACAGCAATTGCCTGCACCGGCCACACGGCATGAGGACATTGCCCTTCGAGTCGACGCAATAGAACGCCCGCAATCTTCCGCCGCCACCCATATGGAGGTCTCCCACCAAGGCGCACTCGGCGCACAGGGTGAGTCCATAGCTGGCGTTCTCGACGTTGCATCCGCTGACGATCCTGCCGTCCTCGGTGAGGGCGGCGGCCCCCACCGGGAACTTCGAATACGGAGCGTAGGCCTTCCCCATGGCCGCGACCGCGGCGGCCTCGAGGGCCGCCCAGTCCACTTCGGCATCCGTGAACGCCACGGTCAGCCCTTGACGTACGGTATGCCGCTTGCCGCCGGCGGCCGGGACCTGCCCACCAATCCAGCGACGGCGAAGACCGTCAAGGCGTAAGGCAGCATGGCCATGAACTGGCTCGGCACAGGCGATCCGATGATGGTGATGACGCTCTGGAGGTTGTCCGCGAAGCCGAACAGCAACGCGGCCAGGAAGGCGCCGATCGGGTTCCAGCGCCCGAAGATCAACGCCGCCAGGGCGATATACCCGCGACCACCGGACATGTCCTTGCTGAAGGCATCCACGGATACCAGCGTGAAGAACGAGCCGCCAATGCCCGCGATCGCACCGCCCATGAGCACGTTCCAGAAACGGGTCCGGTTGACGTTGATGCCCACGGTGTCGGCCGCTTGCGGGTGCTCGCCGACGGCCCGCACGCGCAGTCCCCACTTCGTGTGGAAAAGGCCGAGGTAAACGACGATCACGGCGATGTACATCAAATAGCCCACGAGGGACTGGTGGAACAGGATGGGGCCGATGACGGGGATATCGGACAGGAAGGGAATGTCCACCGGAGGTAAGCGCCCCGGCTTGTTGAGTCCATCCGGGTCAGCCGTCAGCAGCGTGGAAAAGAGGAAGCTCGTCAGGCCACTGATGAGGACGTTGAGCACGACGCCGACGATGATCTGGTTGACGAGGTACTTGATGCTGACGACGGCCAGGACCAGGGAAACAAGCGTTCCAGCGACGGCCGCCGCGACCAGCCCGGCGTAGACATTGTGCGTCACGGTGGCAACAACGGCTGCGGAGAATGCTCCCAGCAGGAGCTGCCCTTCAATGGCAATGTTGACCACACCGACGCGTTCGCACAGGACGCCGGAAAGGGATCCGAAGACCAGCGGCACGGCCAAGGTGACGGATCCCGCGATCAGTCCGGCGAGGGAGATCGACGGCTCATCGCCATTTCCGCCAGCGACGATCCAGACCATGAACCCGATGAGGAACACGGCGGCGAAGGTACCGCCCACCCAGCGAGGTGCGGCTTTCTTCGCCTGGGTCAGGTACACCGTGTAGCCGGCCAGGGCCAGGAGAATCACTGCAGCGATCCAGCCGATGGCCGCGGAAGGGAGCGTGATCTTGGAAACCTTTGCCACTCCCAGCGCGGCAAGGCCGAGGACCACGACGGCGGCGACGGTGGATGGAGGCAACCAACCCGGCACTGTGCCTGACCCAGATGCGAGGCCTGAACCCGACGTGAGGCTTGAACGACGGCGGACGAACCAGAGGTATCCGAGACCGACGGAAAGCAGAAGGGCCAGGACGAACGTGACCAACGCCGCAACACTTGAGGCCGCTTCATTGGCCGCCTCGGCAATGCCGAAGCCTGCCGACTTCGAATTGGACATGAACCCGAACAGCACGGTTCCCAGGATTGCGAGCAGGGACAGTCCGATGCCGGCCTTCCAGCTCACCAGCTCGGTGGCACCCGTTTTTCCGGGGCTCGCCGGGGCGTTACCGGCGGGTGTGCCACCGCCGGGCTGAGTTGTCGTGGTGCTCATGCTGTTGCAGCTCCGCTCTCGATTTTTCCGGAGGGGATGGTTCCGGAGCCGGGGCCGCCAGTGGCCTTCTTCTTTTTCCGCGGGTTCAGTCCGAAGATCGCGCGCACCAGTGGCGGTGCCGCAATGAACAGGACGATCAAGGACTGGATGACCAAGACGATGTCGATGGGGGTCTGGGTTTCAGCCTGCATCGCGACGCCTCCCGCACGGAACGCGCCGAACAGGAGGCCGGCGAAGAAGGTTCCCCAGGGCGTCGAACGGCCCAGCAAGGCGACAGTGATGGCATCGAATCCGATGGAAGCCGCGACGCCTCCGGAGAGGTATTTCTCCGTTCCGGATACCTGTGCAATGCCGGCCAGGCCTGCAAGCGCACCCGCAATCGCCATCACCAGGATCACGGCGCGGGGAACGTTGATTCCAGCGGTGCGTGCCGCGCTCTGGTTGGCGCCCACGGCCCGGAATTCAAAGCCGAGCGTGGAGCGCTTCAGGAGCCACCAGACGAAAACCGTTGCCAGCACAGCAAGGAGGAATCCGGCGTGGAGCCTGAACTGGGGGCCGAGCAACTCCGGGAACAGTGCCGACTGGTCCAGGAAAGGCGAGATCGGGTTGGTCGAGCCCTTGCGCTGGAAAGCCGGAGTGGTCAGGAGGAACAGGAGCAGGAAGTTCGCGATGTAGTTCAGCATGATGGTCACGATGACCTCATGCGCGCCGGTCCGGGCTTTGAGGAGGCCGACGACGCCGCCCCACACCGCGCCGCCGACGAATCCGGCAACGATGACAAGCAGCAAGTGAACCAGGAATGGCAAGTGCCAGGTAAAGCCGACGTAGGCGCCGAACAGCGCGCCAAAGATGATTTGCCCTTGCGCACCGATATTGAACAGTCCCGCACGGAAGGCCAGGGCCACGCCGAGTCCTGCCAGGATCAGGGGCGTGGAGACCGTCAGGGTTTCAGTGATCGGGTACAGCTGGGCTGCGGCGTCGGCCCCGGCCCAGTTGAATATCGAGCCTTGGACCAGTGCCACGTAGGGCCTGAAGACCTCGGTGAGCATGTCCCCCGGCTGCGCGAAGAAATAGCCTGCTGTTTCGGCCACTTTGGGGTTGGTCACGGCCATCAGGATTCCGCCGAGCACAATCGCGAGGAGCACGGACAACACCGACACCATGGCGTTTCCGGTCACGATCTGGCGGAAGACCGAACCACCGGCGGCGTGCGGGATCTGTCCGCCTTGGCGGGTAGCCGGAATTACTGACGGGGCCATTGCACCGTCTGCCGTGTCCAGTGCGACATCCAGGACGACCTCGTCGTCCAATGTTTCCGGGCGCTCCGGCTCGACCTCGTTTTCTTGTCGAGGGGTGTTGGACTCAGACATGTGTTCCTCCCTCGAGGGTCTTGTGCGCAGTCAGTTCTGCCTCATGTTCCGGAACGCCGGCCATCATCAAGCCCAGCACGTCACGGGAGGTACCGGCGGGAACGATCCCCACCAGCTTTCCGCGGTAGAGAACGGCGATCCTGTCAGCGAGCTCGAGCACTTCGTCGAGCTCCGTGGACACGATCATCACCGGAGTTCCGTTGTCCCGTTCGGCAATGACCCGCTTGTGCACGAATTCGATGGAACCGACGTCGAGGCCTCGGGTGGGCTGCGATGCGATGAAGAGCCTTAATGGCCTGGACAGCTCCCTGGCCAGGACCACCTTTTGCTGGTTGCCTCCGGAGAGCGTACCCACGGCGACATCGATCGACGGCGTCCGTACATCGAACTCCTCGACCTTCTTCTCCGCGTGGGAAGCGATCAAGGCCGGTTTCATGCCGATGCCTTGGGCAAAAGGCGGCTTGTCGTACAGGTCCAGGATCATGTTCTCGGAAATGGAGAACGTTCCCACCAGACCGTCGATCTTGCGGTCCTCAGGGACGAACCCGACGCCGGCGGACAGGACCTGCTTGACGCTCTTGCCGAGCAGTTCGACGTCGTCGAGGATGATGGACCCGGTGACGTGCTGCTGAACGCCGAGGATGGCTTCCGTGAGTTCCGTCTGGCCGTTGCCTTGGACACCGGCGATGGCGAGCACTTCACCCTTGGCGATGTCGAAGCTCAGCCCGTCCACGACGTGCTGGCCGTTGTGGTCAACAACGGTCAGGTCCCGGACCTTGAAAGTCGCCTCACCCGGTTGGGCCGGTTTCTTTTCCAGGGTCAGGCTGACCGCCCGGCCCACCATCGCCGAGGCGAGTTCCGTCGGGGACGCCGAGGGATCGGCCGAGCCCACTACTTTCCCGCGCCGGATCACCGTGATGATGTCCGAAATTTCCTTGACCTCACGCAGCTTGTGCGAAATGAAGACAATTGATTTTCCGGCGGCCTTGAGCTGCCGGATGATATCCAGGAGCTCATCGGTTTCCTGCGGAGTGAGAACCGCGGTCGGTTCATCGAGAATCAGGACTTCGGCGTCGCGAACGAGTGCCTTGATGATCTCGACCCGTTGCTGCACGCCCACGGGCAGGTCTTCCACGAGGGCATCGGGGTCGACGTGGAATCCGTATTGCTTGGAAATCTCGGAGATCCTGCGGCGGGTTTCATCCAGGTTCAGGAAACCGGCAGCCTTGGTGGCTTCGTTTCCCAAGGCGACATTTTCGGCGACGGTGAATACCGGAATCAGCATGAAGTGTTGGTGGACCATGCCGATCCCTGCCGCCATGGCATCGCCGGGACCCTTGAAGACGACCGGCTTGCCGTCGACCAGGATTTCGCCCTCGCTGGGATCGTAGAGTCCGTAAAGGACATTCATCAGGGTGGATTTTCCGGCACCGTTTTCGCCCAACAGGCAATGGACTTGGCCGGGTTCAACCACGAGATCGATGTGGTCATTGGCTACGAGGGATCCGAAGCGCTTCGTGATCCCTTTCAGTTCGAGTTTCAAAACTCCAACCCATCTATAAAGGATGGCTCCTCGTCATCACCGTGGTCCCAGCATAGTGCTCGGCCAAGGAGTGTCGAAGAGCAAATTGAAGGCAACGCAGAACGCGCTGCCCTTCTGCCAAAACTCGGCTGAAGGGCAGCGCGACGCGGTTTAGCCCGGATTATTACTTGGGGCTGGACTTCGATTCGACCTTGACTGCGCCGGAGATGATGTCCTTCTTCAACTGGTCAAGATCGCTCTTCATGTCAGCCGGCACTGCGGAGTCGAGATCGTGGAACGGGGCAAGCGCCACACCCCCGTTGTCGAGCGTGCCAACGTAGGGGCTGGGGTCGAACTTGCCGTCCTTGTCGGCTTTGATGACCGTTTCGACGGCGGTCGCCATGGTCTTCTGGACCGAAGTCAGGATGACCGACTTGTAGGCGGGTGCGGTCAGGTAGCCATCCGAGTCGACCCAGATCAGCTTTGCGTCCGTGCCCTTTGCCTTGGCGTCAAGGATCGCACTTCCTGCGCCTGCTCCGACCGGACCAGCGACGGGAAGGACGACGTCGGCCCCTTGGTCCAGGAATCCCTGGGTGAGGACCTTGCCCTTGTCGACCTGCTTGAAGTCGCCGACGAACGTTCCGTCCTGCTTGTCCTTGTCCCAGCCAAGAAGCTGGACGGACTTGCCCTTCTTCTGGTTGTAGTACTTCACGCCGTCAGAGAAGCCGTCCATGAAGATGCTCACGGTGGGGATGTTGAGACCACCGAAGGTCGCAACCTTGCCGGTCTTGGAAGTGCCGGCGGCGAGGTACCCGGCCAGGAACGCGGCCTGGGCAGTGTTATAGACAATCGGCTTGACGTTCTTCGGGAAGGTGGGGTCCGAGTAGTCGATGATGGCGAAGTGGCTGTTCGGGTTCGCCGTCGCTATGTTCTTCGTGGCGTCGCCCAGCAGGAAGCCGACCGTAACCGTCAGCTTGCAGCCTTGCTGGACCATGGAACGAAGGTTGGGGTCGTAGTCCGTGTCGGCCTTGGACTGGACGTGCTTCTCCTGGATGTTCAGGTCCTTGGCTGCCGCCTGGAGGCCTTCATAGCCTGACTGGTTGAACGACTTGTCATCGAAGCCGCCGGAGTCGGACACCATGCATGCGGTGTAGTCCGACTTGGTGGCGCTGCCCGAGCTCGAAGCAGACGGTGCGCTACCGCAGCCTGCCAGCAAAAGTGCAGCGGCGCCCGCAGTTGCGACGCCTGCAAATGAACCGCGCTTTAGTGTGGCACGCAGTGATTGCTTCAATTTTCCTCCAGGAAGAAAGTGATTGATGCTACGACAGTTGGTCAATGAGTGTCCGTTTCGAAAACTCGAGTCTGAAATTCTGTTTTCACTGATGCTTCGCAGCACTGCGCCAGGGGCGCACTGATGGCACAACTTTAGTGGGATTGAACACACCCGGGTAACACAAAAGCCCAACAACCCGAAGATTGTTGAGCTTTTGTTACCAAGCAGTAGTGGAACTCCCAGCCAACGGTCCTAGGATGCCCGCCCGCCGGGGCCGGTACTCAGTGCAGGATCATACTCAGTGCAGGCGGACCAACATCTTGCCGGTGTTAGCTCCATCCAGGAGATCGATGAAGGCCTGCGGCGCGTTTTCCAGCCCGTCGAGGATCGTCTCGTCGTAGCGGACCGTTCCGTCCGCCAGCCATCCGGCCATCTTCTCGGCGAACTCAGCGGCGTGCTGGCGCTGGCCGCTTACGAGGAAGCCACGGATGGTCAGTTGTTTTCCGATCGCCAAGGCCAGGTTCCGCGGGCCGGGTGTGGGCTCTGTGGAGTTGTACTGGGAAATGGCACCGCACATTGCCACGCGGCCACCCACTGTGAGGACTGCGAGGGCAGCCTCGAGGTGTTCGCCGCCGACGTTGTCAAAGTAGACGTCGATGCCGCGCTCCCCCGCCGCCTCACGGAGTTGCTTCGCCACCGGACCGTCGTGGTAGTCGAAGGCCGCGTCGAAGCCGAGTTCCAGCAAGCGCGCCACCTTCTCCGGGGAACCGGCGCTGCCGATCACCTTGGAGGCGCCCATGGCCTTGGCGACCTGGCCGACAATCGAACCCACTGCGCCTGCGGCACCGGAAACGAAGACGACGTCCCCGGCTTTGAACTCGGCCACCTTGAGCAGCCCGGCATACGCTGTCAGGCCCGTCATGCCGAGCGCACCGAGGAACGCCGACGTCGGCGCCAGGCCGGCCGGAACCGGCGTCGCCTTTGCCGCATCCACCACGGAATATTCGCGCCAGCCGAACTGGTGCACGACGACGTCACCCACCTTGAGCGCCTCGGAACGGGACGCGATCACCTCACCCACCGCACCGCCGTCGAGCGCTGCGTCGAGCCGGAAAGGTGCCGAATAGGACTTCACGTCATTCATGCGGCCGCGCATGTAGGGATCGACCGACATGAACTCGTTGCGGACCAGGATCTGGCCCTCCTGCAGCTCCGGCAGCTCGGTCTCGGCCAGCCGGAAGTTCTCCTGGACAGGGCGTCCCTGCGGGCGGGATGTCAGCTGGATTTCGCGGGTGCTCTTGGGAACAGCGGCGCTCATGCGGCCACCTCCACAAGCTTGATGTCGACGGCGATGTTCCCGCGGGTCGCGTTGGAGTAGGGGCAGATCTGGTGGGCCTTGGCCACGAGCTGCTCGGCGGTTTCCCGGTCGAGGGCAGGCAGCGCGATCTCAAGCTCCGCGGCGAGCCCGTATCCCTCGCTGCCCTCCAAGGCACCGAAATGGATCTTGGCTGCGACGGCGGAATCACTGAGATCCACGCGGGCCTTGCGTCCCACCAGCCTGAGTGCCGAGTGGAAGCACGCCGCGTAACCGGCGGCGAAGAGCTGCTCGGGGTTGGTGCCCTGGCCGTTTCCGCCCAGTTCCACCGGGCTGGCGAGTGCTACGTCCAGCTTGCCGTCACTGGTGCGTGCGTTGCCTTCGCGGCCTTCACCGGAGGCAAGCGCCTCGGCTGTGTACAAAGTCTTCACTGTGGTTCCTTTTCCTTTGATGGGATGGACGTGTTGGGATGGACGATCAGATGGCTGAATGGAGGGCGGCGGTGAGCCGGCCCAGGGTGTCGTGAAGCTGCGCAAGCTCGGCTGCGCTCAAGCCGGCGGCGTCGGCGAGGCGTTGCGGAACAGCCCCCGCCCGGGCACTGAGGGCCCGCCCGGCGTCGCTCAGGTGGATCTCGACGCGACGCTCGTCCTCGGCTGAACGCCGGCGCTCCACGAAGCCCAACGCTTCAAGCCTCTTGAGCAGCGGCGACAGGGTGCCCGAATCGAGTCCCAGCTCAGTCCCCAGTTCCCGGACGCTTCGCGGCTCGTTTTCCCAGAGCACCAGCATCACGAGGTATTGCGGATACGTCAGTCCAAGCTCCTCCAGCACCGGCCGGTAGACCGCCGTCGCCGCCTTCGAGGCGGAATACAGCGCGAAACAGACCTGGCGGTCGAGGCGTGGGGCTTCACTCATAGCCATAACGATAGCTCACAATTAAATTGTGCACAACTCAATTGGCTCCAACAACGCCCGCTCACAAACAAGCCCACCCCCCGCAACGCCCGCTCACAAACAAGCCCACCCCCCGCAACGCCCGCTCACAAACAAGCCCACCCCCCGCAACGCCCGCTCACAAACAAGCCCACCCCCCGCAACGCCCGCTCACAAACAACCCCACCCCCCGCAACGCCCGCTCACAAACAAGCCCACCCCCCGCAACGCCCGCTCACAAACAAGCCCACACGACGGGATCCTCCTGCAGATGATCTGCAGAAGGATCCGCAGCCTTTCGACCAAAAGTGAGCGAGCGTCCTTCGTCGGACCCATATTGGTGAGCGAGCGTCCGCCGCCGGACCCACATTAGTGAGCGAGCGTCGCAGTTTTAGAGATCCCGGATGGTCCGCAGCGCGGCGGCGGCCAGGACCTGGATCGCGAAGCCGAGGGCACGCTCGTCCACAATGAAGTCACCGCGGTGAAGATCGTATTCCTCGCCGCCGGGCGTATGGGTCCCGAGCCGCATCATGGCACCCGGCAGGTCGGCCAGGAACCAGGCAAAGTCCTCGCCACCCATGGACTGGGGCGTCAGGACGACGGCGTGCTCGCCGAGTTCCGCACGGGCCGCTGCCTCGATGAGGGCAGTCTCGTGTTCCGAGTTGACCACGGGAGGGACACCGCGGGTGTGTTCGAGGTGCACGTCCACCCCGTACGGCGCGGCAACTTGCTGGACGACGTCGTCGAGCAGCTCCCCTGCGCTATGCCAAGCGTCCCTGTCGAGGCAACGCATGGTGCCGGCCATGTAGCCGTTGGCTGGGATGGCGTTGGGTGCGGAACCTGCCGCGATCTGGCCCCACACGACCGAAACGCCACTGCGCACATCCACGCGACGGGACAGAACGGCCGGGACATTGACGGCGATTTGGGCCAGCGCGAAGACCAGGTCTTCGGTCAAATGCGGACGGGAAGTATGGCCGCCACGTCCGGTCAATTCGATTTTGATGGTGTCCGAGGCCGAGGTGATGGCGCCGATGCGCGTGCCGATCTTGCCGACGTTGATCCGCGGATCGCAGTGCAGCGCCAGAATCCGCGGGACACCCTGGAGCACGCCCTGCTCGATGCAGGACAGGGCACCGCCGGGCATGGTTTCCTCTGCCGGCTGGAAGATGATGCGCACCGTGCCGCCCAAAGGGGATTCCTGGTGCATGGCGTGCAGCACCAAGGCAATGCCGAGCATGCTCGTGGTGTGGACGTCATGCCCGCACGCGTGGGTGACACCGTGGTTCTTCGACGCGAACGGAAGACCCGTCTCTTCGATGATCGGGAGGGCGTCGATGTCTCCGCGCAGGGCGGTGGCGATGGGCCCCGCGCCGACGTCGACCGTCAGCCCCGACCCTTCCAGCCGACGGGGTTCAAGTCCTGCCGCTTCGAGCCGTTCAACCAACTTGTCCGTGGTGCGAAATTCCTTGAAGGAAAGTTCGGGGTGCGCATGCAGGTCCCTCCGGAATTCAATGAGTTCCGGCAAGAGATCGTCAAGCCATGGCTTCACCACAGGGGTCGGCTCGGTTTCGGTAGTGAAATTGCGCACCTCACAACTCTAGTCATCCGCGCCCCCCGAATAGCGAAAGGGGTCTCTTGGTTACGGACAGCGCCGCTGGAGGCCCCTAGAGAACGTCGGTGTCCCCGCTAGCCTTGAGTGCGTCCACCGCACCCTTGACCCGCTGGGCGTGCTCCTTCGTGGTGACAAGCAGCGCGTCCGGTGTATCGACGATCACGACGTCCTTGATCCCGATAAGGGCGATCACGCGCTTGGTATCGGAGACGACCACGCCGCTGGCGTTCTCAGTGAAGACACGGGCGCCTTCGCCGAGGACCGTCACCTCATCGACGTCGCCGGCATTGTTGAGGCGACCGATCGCGGCGAAGTCTCCGACGTCGTCCCAGCGGAAAGTACCGGGCACGACGGCGACATCCCCCGCCGCTGCGGCGGGTTCCGCCACGGCGTAGTCAATGGCAATCTTCGGCAGCGTGGGCCACACCCGAGCGGTCACTTCATCGCGTTCCGGGGTGTCCCAGGCGTCGGCGATTTCCTGCAGCCCGGCAAACAAGACCGGCTGGTTTGCCTCCAGGTGCTTGAGCATGAGTGCAACGGGGGCGACGAACATGCCGGCATTCCAAACGTAGTCGCCCGTCTCGAGGTACTTCTTCGCGATGTCCTCGCTCGGCTTCTCGACGAATTCGACAACAGCGTGCGCGTTCGGTGCGTCGTCAATATTGAGCAAGTCGCCGGTGCGGATGTAACCGAACCCGGTCGATGGGTGCGTGGGTTTGATGCCGATGGTGACGATTTTTCCGGCTGCCGCAGTGTGGATGGCCTCGCGGACCGTTTCCTGGAAGAGGTTGTCCGGGCTGATGACATGGTCGGCGGCGAAGGAACCCATGATGGTGTCCGGGTCGCGACGGTAAAGGATGGCGGCGGCGAGACCGATCGCGGCACCCGAGTCCTTCGGTTCGCTTTCGAGGACCAATTCGTCGTCGCCCACTTCGGGAAGCTGGCGGCAGACAGCAACCCGGTGCGCCACACCCGTAACCACCAGCACGCGGTTGCCGGCCAATGGCTCGAGACGGTCGTACGTAGCGCGCAGAAGGGTGCTTCCCGAACCCGTGAGGTCATGCAGGAATTTGGGCGCAGCAGCACGCGAAAGCGGCCATAGGCGCGTGCCTACTCCGCCTGCCGGAATAACCGCGTGGAAGTGGCGCAATGGCGATTCGAGGCTTGCAGCGTTTTCTATACTCACCGCAACACCTTATCGGACACCCGCGCAAGTCCCACTTTGTGGTCTTCGTCTCACCCTCGCCGTGAAAAGGCCGGAATTCAGGCGAACACCCGCACTCTCGTTACAAGAAGGGGCGCCTAAATTGAATAAGCTGTGAGCGAAGCCTAGATTTAGGCTGAGCTACGAGTGCTCTCGCGGCTGGCGTTCCCCCCGCATGGATCCCGTGCAAGCGCCGCTGTGTTGCAGGAAGGTTTATTCAGTGCCGACAAAACCAGCTGGCACCTTGTACCGCGGCCGTGAAGGCATGTGGTCCTGGGTTGGACATCGCATTACCGGTGTTGTGATCTTTTTCTTCTTGTTGGTCCATGTCCTGGACACCTCATTGGTGCGTGTGTCCCCGGAGGCCTACACCGCCGTTATCGGCGCCTACAAGAACCCCCTCATGGCCCTGGGCGAGACGGGCCTCGTCGCAGCGATCGTTTTCCACGCCTTCAATGGCCTGCGCGTCATCGCCATTGACTTCTGGAAGAAGGGCGCAAAGTACCAGCGCCAGATGCTGTGGACCGTCCTGGCATTGTGGCTGGTTGTCTTCGGGGCCTTCGCCATCCGCCACTTGTCCCTCGCGCTGGGAGGCCACTAAGCCATGAGTACTGACATTCAGACACCCCGTAGTGGTAGTGGAAAAATTTCTCCGCAGTACCGTCGCGGCACCGGTTCCAAGGGGAACTTCGAGATGTTCGCGTGGCTGTTCATGCGGCTCTCCGGCGTCGTGCTCGTAGTGCTGATCTTCGGCCACCTCTTCGTGAACCTCATGGTGGGCGAGGGCATCCACGGCATCGACTTCGGCTTCGTGGCCGGCAAGTGGGCCGACCCGTTCTGGCAGTTCTGGGACCTGGCCATGCTGTGGCTCGCCATGCTGCACGGCACCAACGGCGTCCGCACCATCATCAACGACTACGCCGAGAAGGACGCCACCCGCCTCTGGCTCAAGGTGGTCCTTTACGCGGCTACGGTCGTCATCGTCGTTCTCGGCACACTGGTGATCTTCACGTTCAACCCGTGCCCCGTCGCCAACGGCGTTCAGCTGCCCGGCGGGTTCTGCCCGGCGCCGTAGCGCTCCGCTGCACCACCGGCTAGTCCGGCTGTGCACAATACGCGGAGCAGGCTCCGCCGACCATCTGACTTAGAGAGAAAGAGCATCTGGTATGCAGGTCCATAAGTACGACGTCGTTATTGTCGGTGCCGGCGGCGCCGGCATGCGCGCCGCGATCGAATCCGGTCAGCGCGCACGCACCGCAGTACTGACCAAGCTCTACCCCACCCGTTCCCACACCGGCGCAGCCCAGGGCGGCATGTGTGCAGCCCTGGCCAACGTCGAAGAGGACAACTGGGAGTGGCACACATTCGACACCATCAAGGGTGGCGACTACCTGGTTGACCAGGATGCAGCCGAGGTCATGGCGAAGGAAGCCATCGACGCCGTGCTGGACCTGGAGAAGATGGGCTTGCCGTTCAACCGCACGCCCGAAGGCCGCATTGACCAGCGCCGTTTCGGTGGCCACACCCGTGACCACGGCAAGGCTCCGGTCCGCCGCGCCTGCTATGCAGCAGACCGCACCGGCCACATGATCCTTCAGACGCTGTACCAAAACTGCGTCAAGCACAACGTTGAGTTCTACAACGAGTACTACGTCCTGGACCTGCTCACCGTTGAGGAAGACGCCGTCCGCGAAGACGGAACGCCGTACAAGCAGAAGCGCGTTGCCGGCGTCGTGTCCTACGACCTCGCCTCCGGCGAATTGCACGTTTTCCAGGCCAAGTCGGTGGTGTTCGCCTCGGGCGGCGCAGGCAAGGTCTTCAAGACCACCTCCAACGCCCACACCCTGACCGGTGACGGCATGGGTATCGCCTTCCGCCGCGGAATCCCGCTGGAGGACATGGAATTCTTCCAGTTCCACCCGACCGGTCTCGCAGGCTTGGGCATCCTCCTCTCGGAAGCCGCTCGCGGCGAGGGTGCGATCCTTCGCAACTCCGAGGGTGAGCGCTTCATGGAACGCTATGCCCCGACCATCAAGGACCTCGCTCCCCGCGACATCGTGGCCCGTTCCATGGCAAACGAAGTCCGTGAGGGACGCGGCTGCGGCCCGAACAAGGACTACGTCCTCCTCGACCTGACGCACCTTGAACCGGCCCACATTGACGCGAAGCTTCCGGACATCACCGAATTCGCACGCACTTACCTCGGTGTCGAGCCGTACACGGAACCGGTTCCGGTCTTCCCGACGGCGCACTACGCCATGGGCGGCATCCCCACCAACATCACCACCGAGGTCCTGCAGGACAACGACACCATCGTGCCGGGCCTGTACGCGGCCGGCGAAGTTGCTTGTGTCTCCGTCCACGGCTCCAACCGTTTGGGTACCAACTCGCTGCTGGACATCAACGTCTTTGGCAAGCGTGCGGGCATTGCCGCCGCCGAATACGCCAAGACTGCTGACTTCGTGGAGCTCCCGGAAGACCCGGAGGCATACACGTTGGATCTGCTGAACCACGTCCGCACTTCCGATGGCGGCGAAAGGGTTGCCGCGATCCGCAAGGAACTGCAGGACACCATGGATGCCAACATGCAGGTGTTCCGTACTGCGGACACCCTGAACCAGGTGCTCACGGACATCGCGTCCCTCGAAGAGCGCTACCAGCGCATCAGCGTCCAGGACAAGGGAAAGCGTTTCAACCTTGACCTGCTCGAAGCGGTGGAACTGGGCTTCCTGCTGGAACTGGCCAAAGTCATGACAGTTGCTGCCCTGCACCGCGAGGAGTCGCGTGGAGGCCACTTCCGGGAGGACTTCCCGGAGCGCGACGACGAAAAATTCATGAAGCACTCCATGGCGTATAAGGATGAGCACGCCCCAGCGGACGGATCTGCGGAAGCAATCGCGGGCATCCGACTCGGCACCAAGCCTGTTGTCTTTACGCGCTACGAGCCGATGGTGAGGAAGTACTAAGATGTCTGCTGAACTTGCTGAGCCAGCATCCAAGATCGAGCTGCCCGCGCACATTGGTGGAGGCGGGGAAATTCCCACCTTCAACATCACGCTGCGAGTGCGACGCTACAACCCCGAGGTCTCGGAAGAGCCCGTATGGGAAGACCACCAGCTGACGATGTACGGCACCGACCGCGTGCTGGACGCCCTGCACAAGATCAAGTGGGAAATCGATGGCTCGCTGTCCTTCCGCCGTTCCTGTGCACACGGCGTTTGTGGCTCCGACGCCATGCGCATCAACGGCCGAAACCGCCTCGCATGCAAGACCCTGCTGAAGGACCTGGACACCTCCAAGCCCATCACCGTTGAGCCGATCAAGGGCCTCCCGGTGGAGAAGGACCTGATCGTGGACATGGAGCCGTTCTTCCAGTCCTTCCGCGAGGTCATGCCGTTCCTGATCAACAAGGGCCACGAGCCCACCAAGGAACGCCTGCAGTCGGTCGAGGACCGTGAACGGTTCGACGACACCACCAAGTGCATCCTGTGCGCTGCCTGCACGTCGTCCTGCCCGGTGTTCTGGACGGACGGTCAGTACTTCGGCCCGGCCGCCATCGTGAACGCGCACCGCTTCATCTTCGATTCCCGCGACGATGCCGGTGACATGCGCTTGGAAATCCTCAACGACAAGGAAGGCGTGTGGCGCTGCCGCACCACCTTCAACTGCTCGGAGGCTTGCCCGCGTGGCATCCAGGTGACCCAGGCCATCGCCGAGGTCAAGCAGGCCATCCTGGCACGCAAGATCTAGTCCAAAATTTAGATTACGACGACGACGGCGTCCCCTTGGCGGGGTCCGCCGTCGTCGTTGTTTAAGAGTCGCTCGGGAAATCCGGGCAACCCGCAAAACGAAAGGCAGACAGGGTGTCCAAATCCGTGAAGATCAGCTTCGAAGGCAGCACCGGAGATCTCTTGGCAGGGATCGTGGACGTTCCTGAGGGCCCGGTCCGGGGCTGGGGTGTGTTCTCCCATGGTTTGACCCTCGGCAAGGACAGCCCGTCCGCCTCGCGTATCTGCAAGGGCTTGGCGGATCTCGGCGTCGGTATGCTTCGCTTCGACAACCTTGGACTGGGCGACTCCGCCGGCGAATGGTCCGCAGGATCGTTCAGCGTGAAAGTGGCAGACACCATCCGCGCTGCCGAGTTCATGCGTGCCGATGGCAAGGAAATCTCCCTGCTCGTGGGCCACTCCTTCGGCGGGGCGGCTGTGTTGGCTGCCGCCCTCAGCCTCCCCGAGGTTCGGGCCGTTGCGACTGTCGGCGCCCCGTACGAGCCCAGGCACGTGGAGCACATGTTCGACGCCGAAGTCAGCACGATTCTCAGCGAAGGCAGCGCAGAGGTCAACCTGGGCGGCAGGCGCATGGAGGTTCGCCGGCACTTTGTGGAAGACGTGGAGCAGGCCGACCTCAGGGACTGCATCCGTACCCTGCACCGACCTCTCCTGGTGCTTCACTCCCCCACAGACAACACTGTGGGCATCGACAATGCCAGCGAGATCTTCCAAACGGCACGGCACCCGCGCAGCTTCATTTCGCTCGAAGGCAGCGACCACCTGTTGACAGGCAAAGGACAAGCCGCCCGGGTTGCAGGGATCATCTCGGCCTGGGCCGGGCAGTACTTCGGCGACTAGGCCTTACTTGGCTTTCTCAGGGAATGCTTTCGCCGGGAAAGAATGGGGCGAAGGGTGCCGTGATCCGAGGGCCGGCTTGGGATGCTCGTGGGCGCCCGTGTCCGCTTCCCTGATGGCCGCCCAAGCCGCGGAGATCAAATAGACCTGGCTGACCAGGTTGAACCAGACGAGAAGCCCGATGATGATGGCGAATGAGGCCAGGATGGGATTCCGTCCGGCATTCGCCAGCAACTCCGTGCTGAAGATCTGGAGGATGGTGGTCCCGATACCGGCCAGCACTGTTCCTTCCAGGAACGCTTGGCGGCGAAGTTTCAGGCGGCCTGCAAAGCGGAACATGATGACCGCCGTCGCCCAGTTGAGGACCAGTGGAACGGCAGTGCGAACGAGCCAGGTGACGGGGCCGGCCACGGCGTCGGACAACCCGAGCCGTTCGATGATCCATCCGGCCGCTGTCCCGAACACCAGCGAAACACCGGCGCTGACCACCAAGGCTGCGCCGAGCAGCAGGAGGGTACCGGCGTCGCGGGCTTTCATGAGCAGTGGGTTCTCTTGCACGGGCTCCAGCCCGGAGACTCCGCGAAGACCCTCCCGGATCCCCGCGATCCAGCCGAGCGCGGTAAATACCGTGACGACGGCGGCGATGGCAGCCGTCCAGCCGAGGCCCGTGGGATTCAGGAGATCATGCGGGTCCACCAGGCCGTTGCCTCCGCTGGTTTTCAGGAGTCCCGGGGCCGCCGTGGCCACGCTCGAGACGATTGAATCAACCAGTTGGGGCTGCCCGTTGAGGACCAAGCCGGTCACGGCGAATCCCGTGGCCAGCAGGCCTGTGATTGAGAAGAACATGGTGAAGCCTATGCCGGCGCTCAACAGCGGACCATGGCGCAGGTTGTAGAGGTTGAAGGCGCGCATCGGCCGGAAGTTGCTCAGCCGGGCGAGGGCCAGGTTGATGAACGCCGGTATTGTGGCGCCTCTATTGCCTGAGCGCCGGGCTTTGCCCCATTCGACCTGACGGTGAATGAGCTGCAGCTTCAGCTGCGCCCCTTCAGTCGGCAGTGGTGGCCTCTCCGCCTGCTGCCGGTCGTTGTGCTGTGCTTTTCCGTGATTGGTCTGCGTCGCCGCCAAAGTCGAGCTCTTCCCGTAGCTGCCAAATGCCGTTGTCGTCGTGCTCGTAAAGTCCCATGCTAACCACAGGGAAGGTGGCGCTGTAGTTCTTGAGCACCGTTTCGGCCTCGTCCAAGCTTTCGGGAGCGACGTCGTGGGCTACCGTCACGTGCGGGTGGTAGGGGAAAGGAAGATCGCGTTCCAGGGGGCCGGTCTGCAGTTGTTCGTGCAGGCCCACACACTCCTCGAAACCGTCTTCGACCTTCAGGAACACCACCGGGGATACCGGCCGGAAGGAGCCCGTGCCGGAAATCGTGATCTTGAACGGTGTCTGTCGACGGGCGATGTCGCGAACATGCTCGAGGGTGGCTTCCCAGTCCTGGGCAGGCGTGGTGGTCACGAGGGTGATGTGGGCCGGGATCACGTCCGCCATGGGATCACCGAAGGAAGCGCGCCATTTCTGGAGTTCCTGGGCGACTTCCTGAGGGAAACCCAGGATGACCCCCACGCAGAGGCTGTCCCCGCACGCGCTGCCAGACTGGTGTGCGCCCGTGTCCAGGCGGGCATCAGTGGCCCGGCCGGCTCCCCTTGAAAGGGAGCCGACCTGGACGCTGAGCTTGCCAGCTGCGCACATGGCTTTAGCGGATTCCTTGTGCTCCGCCGTAAGGCAGGAAGCCCACCTTGGCGTAGACGTCGGCCAGAGTGGCCGAGGCGATCTCGCGGGCTTTGTCCGCCCCTTGGGCGAGGAGCCGGTCGAGCTCGGCCGGATCGGCCAGCAACTCGTTGGCGCGGTCGCGGATCGGGCCGAGATGGGCTGCAACGAGTTCAGCGAGGTCGACCTTCAGGTGGCCGTACATCTTGCCTTCGTAGTCCGCTACGATCTTCTCCACGGGCTGGCCGCTGATGGACGAGTAGATGCTCAGCAGGTTGGACACCCCGGGCTTTGCCTCACGGTCGAAACGGATTTCCGTCTCGGTGTCCGTGACTGCCGACTTAATGCGTTTGGCCGTGATCTTCGGGTCATCCAGCAGGTTGATCAGGCCGGCCGGCGACTCCGCGGACTTGGACATCTTGGCCGTGGGGTTCTGGAGATCGTAGATCTTGGCCGTTTCCTTCTGGATGAAGGCCTGCGGCACCTGGAACGTCTCGCCGTAGCGGCTGTTGAAACGCTGGGCGAGGTCGCGGCTGAGTTCAATGTGCTGCCGCTGGTCTTCGCCTACGGGTACCCCGTGTGGCTGGTACAGCAGGATGTCGGCGGCCTGCAGGATCGGGTACGTGAAGAGCCCGACGCTCGCGTGGTCGGAACCGTGCTGCAGCGACTTGTCCTTGAACTGGATCATGCGCGAGGCCTCGCCGAAGCCGGTGATGCAGCCCAGGACCCACGCCAGCTGGGCGTGCTCAGGAACCTGGGACTGGACGAACAGGGTGCACTTGTCCACGTCTACGCCGCCGGCGATGTACTGCGCAGCGGTGACACGTGTCCGGCGGGCCAGCTCAGCGGGATCCTGCGGCACCGTAATGGCATGCAGATCCGGGATGAAGAAGATGGCGTCATACTCGTCCTGCATGCGGACCCAGTTGACCAAGGCACCGAGGTAGTTGCCCAGGTGGAGGGAGTCAGCGGAGGGCTGCATGCCGGACAGCACGCGGTGCTTTGCCCCGGCGGCCAGTTTGGTGGATGTTGCCTTGGCTGCAGCTGCAGCGGGTTCTGTCGTGGTGGAACTGGTCATGAGGAAAACTTTCGAAAGCTTAGAGCTGGTAGTCGACTACCAGCGGTGCGTGGTCGGAGAAACGGGTGTCCCACGACGGCGCCCGGTCAACGACGGCCGAAAGTGCGGCTGCCGCGAGTCCAGGAGTGGCCATGTGGTAGTCGATGCGCCAGCCTGTGTCAGTGTCAAAGGCCTTACCGCGCTGGGACCACCAGGTGTAGGGGCCATCGACATTTCCTGCCAGGCCCCTGTGGACATCCCTCCATCCGATCTCGTCGCCGAAGAAGCGGTCGAAGTACGCGCGCTCCTCAGGAAGGAAACCGGCACGCTTGGTGTTTCCCTTCCAATTCTTGATGTCGAGCTCGGTGTGGCCCACGTTGAGGTCGCCGACTACCAGGGCATGCTCACTGTGCTTGGCAAGTTCCGGAAGCCTCGTGGTCATGACGTCCAGGAAGCGGTACTTGTCCACCTGCTTGGGCGTGTCCACTTCGCCGGAGTGCACGTAAGCGCTGACGACCGTCAGGGTAGCGTCCTTGCCGCCGCCGTCCCGAACGACGTAATCTGCCTCGACCCAGCGCCCAGTGGTGGCGAAGTAGTCGTCGCCGATACCCACGCGGGTGGCAACGGGTTCCTGCCGGGAGGCAATCGCAACGCCGGCGCGTCCCTTTGCCTCGGCTTCGGCGTGCAGAATGTACCAGCCTTCGCCGATGAGTTGCTGAACCACCTCATCGGGCGCGCGGACTTCCTGCAGACACAGGATGTCGACGTCGCGCGGTTCCAGCCACTCCGCCATGCCCTTCTTGTAGGCGGCGCGAATGCCGTTGACGTTGACCGTTGCGATGCGAAGGAAGTCCTTCTTCAATGCCGAGCTCACCCCGCCTACTCTAGTCGATGATGGTGCCCGAGACGGGCTCGTCTCCGCCGCCGGAGGACTTGATCATGTCCCGGGCATTGCTCGACGTGATGGCGATGGTCTCCAAGGCACGAGCGATGGTGTCCTGATCGGCGGCGTCGCCCTTGGCGCGTTCGTCCTCCACCACGCGTACTTGCACCTGGACAATCTTGAAAGAGTGGTCCAGTTTGAGGTCCCGGATTTCATCCGCTTCGTTCCGTTCCGAGACCACCCGTGTGCCACCGTGGTCGGCGCTCGACGACGACGGCGCCCGGCCGGTTGCCGCGTTGAAGGCGTTCTGGGCTTCAGTCAGTTTTTCACCGGCCCGCTTGGCGGCCTTCTGGATGCTGAAGACCACGAAAGCGGCGAGCGCGAGCCAGCCGAAGGAGACAACAGCAACGATCCAGCCGACGACGTCGTTCTGGTTGGCCGCGAAGATCACGGCCACCAGGAAAGCTATGAGCACCACCGTCATGCCCAGTCCACCGATGCGGAAGCCCTTGAACGGGCTCTTGGCGGAAGCGGACGAGGGGACAGATGACGGGGAGTCGCCGAGGGATCGCATGCACCCATTGTCGCAAACTCCGCGCGGCGAACCGCTCGCTTCCACCCCCGGCGAACAGCCTGCCCGGCTATTTCAGGAAGAGCTTGCGCAACCTTCCGGTAGTGAGCGTGATGCCGAGGGCGATCATCACGAGGTAGTAGGCGATATGGACTGCCGTGGCCGGGCTGAAGGAACCAATGCTGATCTGCCGCAGGAGTTCCACGCCGTGCCACAACGGCATCGCTTGGATGAGCCACTGGATGTATTGCGGATAGACGCTCAGCGGGTAGAAGGTGGCGCTGAAAAGGAACATGGGCAGCATGAAGAAGTTGATCCAGTCCATCTGTTGGAAAGTCTTCATGAAGCTGGTGATGCCCATGCCGAAACTCGCAAAGCCAAAAGCGATCAGTACTGAGGCCGGGATGACAAGGATGGCCCATGGCGTGGTGATGAGTCCCATGACTGCCATGACGGCCGTGAACCCCGTGGCATACAGGAGTCCGCGCAGCAGGGCCAGGAAGATCTCCCCGATGGCTACGTCCAATGGTCCAAGGGAGGTGTAGAGCATTCCCTGGTACAGCTTGGCGAAGTTCATCTTGAAGAAGACGTTCCAGGTGGAGTCATAGACGGCGCCGTTCATGGCGGACACGGCCAGGAGCGCGGGCGCGATGTAGGCCGCATAACTGATTTCCTGGCCGCCCGGTCCCGCCACGGTACCCACAATCGGGCCGAGTCCCACGCCCATGGAAATCAGGTACAGCACCGGCTCGAAGAACCCGGATACAAGGATCAACCAGGTGCTGCTTTTCGCTGCCATGAGGCCCCGGGATACAACAGCAAGCGCGTTGCGGGAGTACAGCGGGCCGAAGGTACGTTCACGGGCAGCGTCAGTGGCGCTATGGCCTCCGGTAAGAACGCTCATGCCCCCATCCTCCTGACGAACTGGCGCCGCGTCAGCGTCCAACCTGCAGCGGCTGCGCCCACAAGGAACACGATGTGGGTCAGGGTCAACAAGGGATTCTCCTCGAGTCCATAGGTGAAGACGCGGCCCAGCTGAGTTCCGTGCCACACCGGGGAGATCCAACCGATCCAGCGCACTCCAAGCGGCAGCGAGTCCAGCGGGAAGAAGGTGCCCGAAAACAGGAACAGCGGCACCACGATGAATCGCTGCACCAACGCGAACTGGCCGGAGTCTTTGGTGATGCTCGAGGCATAGGCCATGAGCGGCAACCCGAAGGACAAACCGGCCACCGTGGCAACTATCGCCGACACCCAGCCCCACGGACTCGGCGAGGCACCGAACATGGCCACGATGGCGAAGTACACCACTGATTGCACGAGGAACTTCAAGGCACTGGCCATGATGTGGCCCGCGGCGATCTGCTGCGGTACGAGCGGGGAGGCGTGCGGGCCATAGAACACGCGGCGCCATTTGAAGCCGTCCATGATCGGGTACGAAAAGTCCCCCGACGCCGTCATGACCGCGGATGAGACCAACAGTGCCGGCGCAATGAAGGTCAAGTAGTTCACGCCACCGAACACCGCGGCGCTGTTCGCATCCACCAGGCTCGCCAGCCCGATGCCCATGGCGAACAAATAGGCCACCGGCTGCCCCACGCTGTACAGGAAGACGGACCAGCCGTAGCCGCGCATCACACGCAGGACCTGCTCGGCGTAGAAGAAGGATCCCCAGCGCTTCGCCCGGGTGGCCGAAACGGCAGGCGAGTGGGCGCTAATCAACGAGGCTCCGCCCGGTCAGCCGGAGGAAGACGTCCTCGAGCGAAGAACGCCGCACGAGCGAGGTCAGGGGACGGAGCCGACGTGCGGAGACTTGCTCCAGGGCCGATTCGCCGTCGTTCGCGTAGATGAGCACCCGGTCCGGAAGCGTCTCGACGCGTTCGCCGATGCCCGCGAGTTCGACGCCAATGGTGGCGTTGCGTTCCGAACCGAAGCGGAGTTCCAGCACCTCGCGCGTGGAATACTCGCGGATCAGGCTGGCCGGCGAGCCTTCGGCCATGATCCTGCCCTTGTCCACCACGATCAGCCGGTCACAAAGCTGCTCGGCCTCGTCCATGTAGTGCGTGGTGAGGATCAGCGTGACGCCTTGTTCCTTGAGCCTGAACAGCCGGTCCCAAAGGATGTGGCGGGCCTGCGGGTCCAGTCCCGTAGTCGGTTCGTCCAGGAGCAGGATCTTGGGCTCGTTGATGAGCGAGCGCGCAATCGTCAGACGCCGTTTCATGCCGCCCGAGAGGGCATCGACCCTGGACTTGGCTTTGTCTGTCAGTTGGGCGAACTCGAGCAGTTCGTCGGCCTTGGGACGCAAATAGCTCAAGGGCAGGCCGAAGTAGCGGCCATAGACAATCAGGTTTTCGCGGACCTTCAGTTCCTCGTCCAGGTTGTCCTGCTGCGGCACCACCCCGAGGTGCGCACGGACTTCCGGCCCATGGGTTTCCGGGTCCAGGCCCATGATGCTGAGCTTCCCGGACGTGCGCTGGGAGACTCCGCCGATCATTTTCATGGTGGTCGATTTGCCGGCGCCGTTCGGCCCAAGCAGGCCGAAGGACTCCCCCGCCGGAACCTCGAACGAGATACCGTCGACGGCGATGAGCTCGCCGTAGCTCTTGGTGAGGTTTTCGGCTGTGATGACTGCGGGTGGGTTCATCTGGAAGCTGGCTGACGTGGAGAAAGGGCGGGTGGCTTCATTGTGCACCCCAGCAGACTAGTAGAGCCAAGGAATACGTGAAAGAGGTATTCCGCAATTTTCTGGAATAACCTCCTGGGGCCCTCGCGCGACATTCTGCTGGATCATTCCGCACCTCAGGCCTTGGAACCGCGTGATTCCAAGGCCTGATGGTTTATCCAGACGAATGATCCAGCAGAATCCGTCGGTTCCTCACTTCGTCGGATGTGCCCGCAGCACTTCCAAGCGCTGGCGGTACTCGGTCTCGTCGATTTCGCCCCGCGCGTAGCGCTCCCTCAGCACGCTTTCGGCGCCCTGGGTTGCTGCCCAGTAGTGGTTCCGGCGCCACATCCGCCGGCCGAAGAAGATGAAGAATCCGATGACCAGGAACCAAAACAGCGGGATCAGGAGGAAAAACGGCCAGAAGACGAATCCGTCCCCCGGTCCATGGACGACGTCGGCGGGAAGCTGCGCGGCCGCCGCGCCGATGGTGGTGCTCAGTGATGTCAACATGTCCAGTCCAAACTCTCAACAGGCCGTATCTCGGCTCTGGTTCCAGTCTGGTTTTTGGCCCATCGAAACGCGTCGGCCACCGGGAGTCACTTGCGGACTTCCGCCTACTCCCCCGGGAGACAGCGAGTAGGGGCTAGCTGCTCCAGCCCGGCCGGACCAAGCCGGATTCGTACGCCAGCACCACCAATTGCGCACGGTCCCGGACCAACAGTTTGGTCATGATCCGCGAAACGTGCGTCTTCGCTGTCAGCGGGGTGATGAACAGCCGCTCGGCGATCTCTGCGTTGTTCAGCCCCTCGCCTACCAGCGCCAGGACTTCCCGTTCGCGCTCGGTGATGTGGTCCAGGGGTACTGTCTTCGACGCCGCCTTGCTGTGCAGGGCGAGCTGGGCCATGATGCGGCGTGTCACGGACGGCGAAAGGAGCGCGTCGCCGTCGTGGACTACCCGCACGGCGCGGATCAGTTCCTCCGGTTCGGTGTCCTTGACGAGGAAGCCGGCGGCACCCGCGCGCACGGCCTCGGCGATGTATTCGTCCAGCTCAAACGTGGTGAGGATGATGATGCGGGTGTGCGCGAGGCGGGGGTTGGCCAGGATTTGCCGTGTTGCGGCCAGTCCGTCGCCATCCGGCATGCGAATGTCCATGAGCACGACGTCGGGTGCCTCACGCTCGGCCAGCCTGACGGCATCGCGGCCCGTACCCGCTTCCGCTACCACTTCCATATCCGGTTCAGCGTCCAGGAGTGCCCGGAATCCAGCCCGGATAAGGTTCTGGTCGTCGGCTAACAGCAAGCGGATCATCGCGCGTGTCCTCCTTGCTCGGGGTTCAGCGGGAGGTTCGCTTCCACGCGCAGCCCCGGCTCCAGCGGCATCAGGCCAAGCGTGCCGCCCAGGGCCTCAACGCGCTCCCGCATGCCCCTCAGTCCATTCCCTGCGGGCGCTCCCCGGAGGCCTCCGCCGTCGTCGTCGATCCTCACCCTCAGCGCGTTCCCCGACAATTCGAGAAGTACGACGGCGGACGCCGCGCCTGAGTGCCTGCGGACGTTGCTCAGCGCTTCCTGGACGATCCGGTAGGCGGCTTCCTGCTGCGCTGGGCCAAGGTGTTCCGGGCCAAGGTGTTCCGGGTCCACCCGTCCAGGGTCTACGGAGTTCTCGAACCGCAGCTGCAGGCCGCCGCGCCGCGCGTCCTCCACGAGTTCCGGGATCCGCCCCAGACTTGGCGGCGCCGCGGGACTCAGCGGGGCGTCGTCGCGCAAGACACCCAGGAGCTGACGGACTTCGGCCAGGGATTCCTTGCTCGCTGCCTTGATGGCTTCCAGCGCCGGGCGGAGCTTCTCGGGATCGTTCGTTCCCAGATGGAGCGCCACGGAAGCCTGGACGTTGATCATCGACAGGGAGTGGGCCACAACATCGTGGATGTCCCGGGCGAGCGTGAGGCGGTATTCGTCTCGTTCGGCCTGTTTCGCAGCCTCCCGCCGTCGCCGGTATTCGGCCATCCGTTCGCCCCGCCGTCGGAAGCCTTCACCGATCAGGACAAGGATCGCCGCCCAGGCAACCCCGGCAGAGGCCCGGACAAGCCCTGTCTCATCCCCGGCGAGGACGGCCATCAGAACGAGGGCGGCGGCGCAAATCCCGGCCCCAAGCCAGGCCTGCCAGCGGAGCCCCGCGGCAGCGGTCAGGATGATCGAGAGAGCCAAGGAGAGCACAATCGGACCCCAGGCGTAACCGAGGAGCAGGTAGATGGACGTGGCCGCGATAGTGATTGGCAGCATGATTGCGGGCCTGCGGGTCCGGAAAGCCAAGGCCGCGGGGCCGGCCAACAGCAGCATAAAGGCGAGCGGGTCCAAGGGGCGCAGGGCGGCCTGATGGCTCGCCGAAAAGACGGTCCCCAGGACCTGGATCAGGGCGACCGCGATCACGATGAAACTCGTGGGAGGACCCTGGAAACGCCGCTGCATGCTCCGAGCCTAGCCGCGGAGGGCGCCGGCGTCGTCGGGTTAACGATGTAGGGCACCTACTCCCGCGGGAGTAGGCGCCCTACACGGTGGTGGGGAGCAAAATCAGGCGACGCCGGAGACGCTTCCCGCTGCCAATTGGCGTTCCGCTGCTTCGACCACGTTGGTCATGAGCAGCGCCACGGTCATGGGACCCACGCCGCCGGGGTTCGGCGAAATCCAGCCGGCTACATCGGCAACGCCGGGATCGATGTCGCCGTGGACCTTGCTCTTGCCCGTCTCGGGGTCGGTTTCACGGGTGACACCGACGTCGAGCACGGCCGCGCCCGGCTTTACGTCCGCAGGCTTGACGATGTGCTTGGCACCCGCCGCGCCTACAATCACGTCCGCCTGCCGCAGCAGCTCCGAGAGGTTCCTGGTGCCGGTGTGCGTCAGCGTCACGGTGGCGTTCACGGCCCGCCGGGTGAGCAGCAGGCCGATCGAGCGGCCGATCGTGACGCCGCGGCCGACCACCACAACGTGCTTTCCGGCGAGGCTGTAGCCGTTGCGCTCCAGGAGCTCGATGACGCCGCGGGGTGTGCACGGCAGCGGCGAGGTGATCTCTCCGTTGACGTTGAGCACCAGCCGGCCCAGGTTGGTCGGGTGCAGGCCGTCGGCATCCTTGGCGGGGTCGATCCGCTCGAGGATGGCGTCGGTGTCCAGGTGCTTGGGCAGCGGCAGCTGCACGATGTAACCGTGGCAGGCGGGGTCCGCATTGAGTTCGTCGATGAGGGCCTCAACCTGGGCCTGGGTGGCGTCCGCCGGAAGCTCACGCTGGATCGAGTTCATCCCGATCTCCACAGACTGCTTGTGCTTCATGGACACGTAAAGCTGCGAGGCAGGGTCCGCACCTACGAGCACAGTGGCAATGCCCGGAGTTACGCCGCGGGCCTTCAGGGCAGCGACACGCTCAGTCAGCTCAGACTTGATGGCGGCGGCGGCGGCCTTGCCGTCAAGGATCTTCGCGGTCTGCGCCATGGACGGGTTCACCACTGCTCGTGCTGCGGGTACAGCGGGAAGTCTGCAGCGAGCTTGTCGACCCGGGCCTGCAAGGCTTCAACGTCGGTAGCGGAGCCGGACTTGAGCGCCGAAGCGATGATCTCGGCAACCTCGGTGAATTCCGTGGCACCGAAGCCGCGGGTGGCGAGGGCCGGGGTACCGATGCGCAGGCCGGAGGTGACCATCGGCGGGCGGGGGTCGAAAGGAACGGCGTTGCGGTTGACGGTGATGCCCACCGAATGCAGGAGGTCTTCTGCCTGCTGGCCGTCCAGCTGCGAGTTGCGCAGGTCCACGAGGACCAAGTGGACGTCGGTGCCGCCGGTCAAAACGGAAACACCGGCGTCGGCGACATCGGCCTGGTTGAGGCGATCGGCGATGATCTTGGCGCCTTCAAGGACGCGCTCCTGGCGCTCCTTGAACTCCTCGCCGGCAGCGATCTTGAACGCAACGGCCTTGGCGGCGATCACGTGCATGAGCGGGCCGCCCTGCTGTCCCGGGAACACGTTGGAGTTGAGTTTCTTCGCCCATTCCTGCTTGGCGAGGATCACGCCGGAACGGGGGCCGGCCAGCGTCTTGTGCACCGTGGAGGTAACGACGTCGGAGTGCGGCACCGGGCTTGGGTGCAGGCCTGCTGCGACGAGGCCAGCGAAGTGGGCCATGTCCGTCCAAAGGAGCGCGCCAACCTCGTCGGCGATGGAACGGAAGGCTGCAAAGTCGAGGTGGCGCGGGTAAGCGGACCAGCCGGCGATGATGACCTGCGGCTTCTCGGCAATGGCCTGTTCGCGGAGCTTGTCCATGTCCACGCGGAAGTTGTCTTCTTCAACCTGGTAGGCAGCTACGTTGTAGAGCTTGCCGGAGAAGTTGAGCTTCATGCCATGGGTCAGGTGGCCACCGTGGGCCAGGGAAAGGCCGAGGATCTTGTCACCAGGAGTGATCATGGCGGACAGGGCTGCGGCGTTGGCCTGCGCACCCGAGTGCGGCTGTACGTTGGCGTACTCAGCGTCGAAGAGCGCCTTCACGCGGTCGATGGCCAGTTGCTCGGCGATGTCCACGTATTCGCAGCCGCCGTAGTAGCGGCGGCCCGGGTAGCCTTCGGCGTACTTGTTGGTCAGGACCGAGCCCTGGGCCTCCATGACGGCGCGGGGGGCAAAGTTCTCGGAAGCGATCATTTCCAGGGTGCCGCGCTGGCGGCCGAGTTCCTGTTCCAGAACTGCTGCGATCTCGGGGTCGAGCTCGGAAAGCGGCTGGTTGCTGATGGTCGCGGAGGTGATGGTGGTGGTGGTCACGAAGATCTCCTGGATAGGCAACGGGTATTTCTACAGGTCAGGCTACCGGCTGGGTTTTTTCCATGCCTTTGATTACGGGGCATGGCACAGCGACAGTAAAACGTGACCCTCGGCCCAGGCGTACGATCCGTGGTCTTCATCAATGCCGCTCCCTGGTGGTACACCACCCAACGCCAGTCGCGACGACTTAAACAGTACAACAGGTGCGCAACGGTAGGCTTGATCGTGTGACTGACTCCACCCTGCCTACGTCTTTTGTTGTAACCCTGTCCTGCCCGGACCGGCCCGGAATTGTGCACGCCGTTGCAGGCGCTTTGTTGGAGGCTGGCTGCAACATCGCCGATTCCCAGCAGTACGGCAGCCCCAGCACGGGAAACTTCTTCATGCGGGTGGAAGCCACGACGTCCTCGACCCAGGCTGAACTGAGTTCGGCACTGGCCCCGGTGGCCGAAGAATTCGGCATGAAGTGGCAGATCAACCCGGTGGGCCAGAAGGTCCGTACCCTGATCCTGGGCTCAAAGGACGCACACTGCCTCAACGATCTGCTCTTCCAGCAACGCACTGGCACCCTCCCCATCGAGGTGCCGGCCATAGTATCCAACCACCGGGACCTCGAAGGTCTGGCGGAGTTCTACGGGATCCCCTTCCACCACATCCCTGTCACTCCGGACACCAAGCCCCAGGCCGAGGCGAAGCTGCTCGAGCTCATCCGTGAGCACGGCATCGAGCTGACCGTCCTGGCGCGCTACATGCAGGTCCTCTCCAACGAGCTCTGCACCGAACTCAACGGCAAGGCCATCAACATCCATCACTCCTTCCTGCCGTCCTTCAAGGGCGCCAAGCCTTACCACCAGGCGCATGCCCGGGGCGTGAAGATCATCGGTGCCACCGCCCACTACGTCACGGCGGACCTCGACGAGGGCCCGATCATCGAGCAGGAAGTCATCCGGGTGGACCACGCCCGCACAGCCGAGCAATTCGTGCAGATGGGCCGCGACGTCGAGGGCCGCACGCTGGCGCAGGCTGTGCAGTGGCACGCCGAGCACCGCGTCCTGCTCGACGGCACCCGCACGGTGGTGTTCAACTAGCGCTCCCCCACCCAACTAGCTCGCATTAGTTGTCGTTTTGACGCCTCATAACGACACCTATTGCGAGTCAGTTGGGTGTTCTACGCTGGGTCCATGCAGGGCTTCCCGGACGCCGACCACGAAGCGGACCTCGCCGCGTTCTATGACCGGCAGGCCCCTCTCCTGCACACCCGCGCCATGACCCCGCATCGGACGGAATGCCGCGATTGGTTCATTCGCCTGCTTAAGGACGAACACAGGCACTCGCTGTTCGAACTAGGCTGCGGCACCGGCGTCGAAGGTTTGGAATTCGTCCGAGCGGGACTGCACTACACGGGCGTCGATCTTTCCGAAGAGAGCATCCACGTCGCCCGTGCCAAGGGCTTGGACGCCAGCGTGGCGAGCGGACGGTCCCTGCCGTTCGCCGACGCCACGTTCCCGGCCGTGTGGACCATGAGCACCCTCTTGCATGTCCCCAACAGCACGATCCACGACGTCGTCGCTGAACTCGTGCGGGTCAGCGCGGCCGGTGCGCCGATCGCCGTCGGGCTCTGGTCCGGTGACGATGAAGAAGTCCTCAACCCCGAGGACCAAGACGAGCCGCGGCGGTTCTTCAGCCGGCGGAGCGACGACACCCTGCGCCGCATCTTGGGTGCCTACGGCACGGTGGAACACTTTGAAACCTGGCCCGAGGGAACGGGCGTCGAGTCCGGACCCGGTGCGGGCAATTGGACCCAGCACTACCAGTTCCTGGTCCTCCGGACACCTTCCGACCCAACTGACTCGCAGTAGGTGTCGTTATGGGGCGTCAAAGCGACACCTACTGCTTGGGCCCACGCCGCCGGGGTTCCCTGGCCGTGGGGCCCCACCGGCGAGGGTCCCTGGCTGAGCTTGCGAAGCCTGGGAGCCGGCGGGGACTTGCGAGGCGAGGGTGGCGGTGGGGACTCGTTGGGTTGGGGCCGGCGTGTTCTAGGCTTGCCCCATGGCTCCCATTTACACCTTCGCCGGGGATACCCCGGCCATCCATGACACCGCCTTTGTGGCACCCACGGCTTCCATCATCGGCAAGGCCACCCTCGGCGCGGACTCCAGCGCCTTCTATGGTGTGTCAGTCCGTGCCGACACCGCCGCAATCAGCGTCGGTGCCGGCTCGAACCTGCAGGACAATGTGGTCCTGCACGCCGACCCCGGTTTCCCGTGCACCGTCGGCGAACGCGTCAGCGTCGGCCACAGCGCCGTCGTCCACGGATGCACCGTGGAGGACGACTGCCTCATCGGCATGAGCGCCACCATCCTGAACGGCGCCGTCATCGGTACCGGTTCGCTCGTTGCCGCCGGCGCGGTCGTGCTTGAGGGAACTGTCATCCCGCCGCGATCCTTGGTTGCCGGCGTGCCCGCCAAGGTGCGTCGCGAACTGAGCGAGGAAGAGCTCGACGGCGTGAAGCGCAACGCGGCGCACTACCGGGAGCTGGCCGCGGCGCACCGCGAGATGCACGCGCAGGGCTAGTCCAGGCTGATCGGACCCAGCTCGTCCAATACGTCACCGGGACCGGGGTTGCCTGCCACGGACGAACCACCGAGGTGGTTCACCACACCCCACACGGCGTTGAGGCCTGTGGTGACGGCGCCTTCGGCCCAGCCTGCGGTGAACGAGACGTCGTCGCCGGCCAGGAAGATGCCCCGCTGGCTCTCCGGCAGCTTGTCCTGCTTGAAGTGGGTGAACAGTCGCTGCTGGTAGCGGTAGTGCCCGGGCAGGTTGGCCTTGAAGGCACCCATGAAGTTGGGGTCGGCCTCCCAGGAAACGGTAATCGGCTGGCCCACGATGTGGCTCGCAATGTCCACGCCCGGGTAGATCTGCTCGAGCGAGTGCAGCATGAGCTTGACTCGTTCCTCGGCATTGAGCGAGAGCCACTTCAGGGCGTCGTCGTTCCACGTGTAGGAAAGCAGGATGACGGCAGGCTTGTCCGGACCGTCGTCGAGCAGGTACGTTGCCCGGTTGAGCCGGTCGGTCAGCGTCATGGACAGCACTTCGCGGCCCGTTTCGGGGTCGATGTCCTTCCAGAACGGCCGGTCCACCATCACGAAGGTCTTGGACGACTGCATGTAGTGCGAGCGCTCGATCGCGGTCCAGAGTTCCGAGGGGAACAACGATTCCTGGGTGTGGATCCGCGTGGACAGCAACCATGACTGGCACGTGGTCACGACGGCGGGGTAGCCGGTTTCGCGGCCCCAACGTTCGCGCACCATGAGGTCGCCGTTCGCTCCGCGTTCGATGCGGTCCACGGCTCCGCGCGGGGAACCGGAATGCAACGATGCGAGCGAGGTGCCGTCGGGCCAGTGAGCCATGCCCGACGGCGCGTGGTGCCAGAGTGCCTCGGGGAGCCGTTGCGCTCCCCCGGTGATGAGCCGGTGCTGGTCATCGGCGTCGGTGTAGACGACGCGCAGGATTTCGAGGATGGAGTTGGGGAAGTCGGTGTCCCAGCCGCCGGTGCCGAACCCTACCTGCCCGAAGGCCTCGCGGTGTGCGAATCCGGCCTCCTTGAAGGACTTGCTTGCGGCGATGAAGCCGTAGAAGGTCTGCTCGTCCAGGAGCGGGAGCAGTTCGTTCCATAGCTCCTTGATGCGCTTGGTGTCGCGGGCCCGGATGGCCTCCTGCATTTCCTGGAACGCGGCGCCGTCATTCACTGCGGCCTTCCAGGCTGCGGCAACTTCGTGGAAGAACTCCGGCAGGTCCGCCGAGGTGGCGGCGTAGTGCTTCTGCCCGGCCAGCTCGATCACCGTGCTTGAAGTTGCGGGCGCGAGCGGGTTGGGGAATTCCTGGGTGTCCAGGCCGAGGAGGTCCACGTAGTGGTAGAACGCCTTGCCTGACACGGGGAAGCGCATGCCGCCAAGGTCTGCCACCACTCCGGGAGCGGAGGGGAAGCCCGCGGTGCGCAGCCGCCCGCCGATCTGGTCGGCCTCGTAGACCACGGGGCGCAGCCCGAGCTTCATGAGCTCGTAGGCCGTGACGAGTCCCGAGAGGCCGGCGCCGATCACCGCCACCTCCGCGCCGTACAGTTCCGGCGGAACAACCGCCAGGCCGTCGGAGTGGGCCAAGTAGTGGTCGTAGCTGAAGGGGAAGTCCGGGTTCAGCATGGTGATGGGAGCGTCGCCCGGCGTCGCTTGGGAAGTCCCGGTGCCACCTGTGCGGGGTGTGGGTTCCGTGGGCAATTCGGTGGCGATGGTCATGAAAGTTCTGCCTTCACAATTTCCGGGTCAGCGACCCTTGCGGATAGTTCACGGTATTCCTGATCGGTCAGGGCCGCTACCTTGGAGTTCCGGCGTCCGTAGCCGAAGTAGAGCGCGATCCCCACAAGCATCCAGCCGCCGAATACCACCCAGGTGTCAGCACCCAGGTTGGCCATGAGGTAGGCGCACATCAGCGTGCCGAGAACAGGAGTGATCGGGTAGAGCGGTACGCGGAAGCTGCGCTTGAGCTCCGGGCGGTTGCGCCGCAGGTAGATGACGGCGACGTTCACCAGCGCGAACGCGAAGAGGGTGCCGATGCTGGTGGCGTCGGCCAGCGCGCCGAGCGGGACGAGCCCCGCGGTGAGTGCGACGGCGGTGCCCACGATGAGCGTTCCGGCCACCGGGGTGCCGGTTCGTGGAGAGATACGGCCGAAGACCTCCGGGACCAGTCCGTCGCGGGACATGGAGAGCAGGATGCGGGTCTGGCCATAGAGGACCGTCAGCACGATGCTGGCGATGGCCAGCACGGCTCCGATGGAGAAGACGAGCGCGATCCAGGGCTGGTGGGTGGTTTCCTCGAGGATCTGGACGAGGGCCGCTTCGGTGCCGCCGAACCATTCCCAGGGGCGGGCGCCGATGGCGGCTACGGCAACCAGGACGTAGATGCTGGTCACGATCACCATGGAGAGCAAGATGGCGCGCGGCAGGTCGCGCTTAGGGTTGCGGGCCTCTTCGCCGGCAGTGGAAGCGGCATCGAAGCCGATGTAGGAGAAGAACACCCTGGATGCGGCGGCCGAAACACCCGCGGCGCCCATGGGCATGAGCGGTTCGAAGTTGCCGGCGTTGAACGCGGTGAAAGCGACGGCGCAGAAGAAGAGCAGGATGACGATCTTGATGGTCACGATCACGGTGTTGATCCAGGCGCTCTCCTTGGCGCCTCGCACCAGCAGGACCATCGCGAGGACCACAATCAGCATGGCCGGGATGTTGACCACGCCGCCGCTCCCCGGCGGCTGGGACATCGCGTCCGGCAGGAACTGGCCGAACGCGGCGAGGGTTTCGTTCACGTATTGCCCTGCGCCGACGGCCACGGCAGCCACGGAGACCGCGTATTCGAGGACGAGGCACCAACCACAGATCCAGGCCATGCCTTCGCCCATCGTGGCGTAGGAGTAGGAGTAGCTGGAACCGGCAACGGGTACGAGGCCCGCCATTTCGGCGTAGGACACAGCCGAGAACAGCGCAGCAAGGCCCGCCACGACGAAGGAAATCCAGACCGCTGGTCCGGCCAGCGGCACGGATTCACCCAGGATCACCAGGATGCCCGTGCCGAGGGTGGCGCCGACACTGATCATGGTCAGTTGGAGGACGCCGAAGCTGCGGACCAGCGGCGTACCGCTTTCGCTGCTTCCGGCTTCGCTGACCATCTGCCCGATCGGCTTGCGGCGCAGCAGCTGCGAACCGAGCCCCGGGCGGCGGGCGGCGTTGCCGGCATCCGTATTCGTGGCGTGCGTTGGCTTGGTCTGGGTGGAGGTAGGCACAGTCACCGTTGACGTCCCTTCAGAGTAGTTGGCGGTTTCCCCTGACCACCCTAAGCCTGTGAGCCAGCTCTCACGGCGGTGCAAAATGACCTATAGTGATCAACCATGAGACGTATTGCACAATCAGAAACGACGCCGGAAGCGGCGCTTTCCGGGCAGGTCAGCGTTGATCTGTCCGCAATTTCAGACAACATCAAAGCCGTCAAAAAGCGCACCGCCGCGCCGCATTTCATGGCCGTCGTCAAGGGGAACGGCTACGGTCACGGCCTCGTGGATGTTGCCCGCACGGCCGTTGCGGCAGGAGCCGATTGGCTAGGGACCGCCCAGTTGAGCGAAGCCATCACCTTGCGCCAGGCGGGCATCACGGTGCCGGTCCTTTCGTGGCTGTATCTGGCATCCCAGGCCAGCGCGACCATCCGTGAGGCACTCGAGTACGACGTCGACGTTTCGCTTGGGAGCGTCGGTCAACTTGAGGTCCTGGCCGGGATCGCGGGGCAATTGGGCCGCCCCGCCGTCGTGCACCTGGAGCTGGACAGCGGCCTCAGCCGCGGCGGTGCGCGCAAGGAGGACTGGCTCGGACTCGTGGCCCAGGCTCGCAAGGCCGAGCAGGACGGCACGGTTCTGGTCCGCGGCATCTGGACCCACCTGGCCTGGGCCGATGTTCCCGCCCACCCTGGCAACGCTGCAGCCGTGGCAGAGTTCGAGGACGCCGTTCGCGAGGCCCGCGCTGCCGGCCTTGATCCGCAGCTGCGGCACGTGTCGAGCTCGGCAAACATCCTGGACCGGCCCGAATTCCACTTCGACATGGTCCGCGCCGGACTGGCCATCTACGGATTGGCCCCGGCGGACCACCTGGATCCCGCCGACTTCGGACTTCGCCCCGCCTTGAGCGTCACCGCACCACTCGTCATGATCAAGAAGGTCCCGGCCGGGACCGGGGTCAGCTACGAACACCAGGCCATCACGCACGAGCCGCGCTATCTCGGACTCATTCCCCTGGGTTACGCCGACGGGATCCCCAAGGGCATCAGCGGCCGGAGCCTGGTCCAGATCGCCGGGCGGAAAGTCTCCGTGATCGGCAAGGTGTGCATGGATCAGTTCATGGTGGACCTCGGTCCGGATGCTTCCGGGATCGGGGTCGGTGACACGGCGGTCCTGTTCGGCGATCCGGCCGGAGGGGCTGCGAGCGCCGACGATTGGGGCGCCGCCATCGGAAGCCATGGTGACGAGATCATCAACCGGATCGCACCACGACTCCCGCGCGTGTATGAGTCCAGTGCCTACGAGTGCCCCGATTACCAGGAGGCCCCGAGCGATGTCGCCTGAGCCGAGTCCCGGCCGCCTGAGTTTCGTCACGCTTGAACAGTTCCTGAAGCAGCTGCCGCCCGAGTTGGAGATACTCCACGACGGCGGCAGCGGCGGGGAGCTGCTGCGCTGGGTTGAACCCAGCGAACTGGACGATCCCACCCCCTACCTGCCGGACGGGGAGTTCCTGCTGACCGCGGGACTCCCCTTCCTGGGGGACGGCGGGTCCAAGGAGAACGTCGATGCGTACGTGAAGCGGCTGGTGGGAGCCAAGGTGGCGGCGCTGGGGTTCGGGATCAGGCCGTATTTCGACGCCGTCCCGGCCGAGCTGGTCAAGGCGTGCCGCCGGCACCAGCTCACCTTGATCGAGATCCCGGAATCGATACCGTTCGCCGCGATCGGGCTTGAGTTCTCCCAGCTCCTGGAATCGGATAACGCGAAGGTGTTCCGCCAGCTCGCGGACACCAACAGGCAACTCATGCGGGCAGTCCTCTCCCCAAGGCCTGAACACGAGCTGCTCGCCGCTTTGGTCCAGAAGGTGCCCGTCTGGGCCCTCCTCGTCGGAGCGGACGGGCGGGTCCGTGCGCGCGCCCACGCAGCTGGCGGCAGCACCGGCGTCGAGCATTCACTCCTGGAGCCGATGCTGGAACGGCTCCTTTCGGGCAGCGGACCGCGGGTTGAGGTGGACGGCTTTGAGCAGCCGGGATCGGCGATGGTTTTCGGCCACCCGCTGCGGAGTACCAAGGACGCCAATCTGGGCGCCCTGATCCTGGGCTCGGACGCTGCGCTGACTCCCGCCCAGAACAGCGTGGTGCAGTCCGTCGTGGGGCTGCTGGAGCTGCTCGTCCGCCAACGGACCAGCGGCTCGCTCGCGCCGAGCCAATTGGCGACGGCGTTGTTGCTCCACCCTGAAAGCCTTGCCACCGGCGGGACCCGGCACGTCAACGGACTCAAGGATCTCCTCGCCCAGAGCTTGTCCTCTACGCGATCCGCTCCCCTGCGCGTGGTCCAGGGCATCAAGGTGGACTCGCCCGAGTGGCCCGCCGGCGACAGCCCGGTGCGTGAGCTGTTGCAGTGGCGGCGCCTCTTCGACACCAAACTGGTGGAAATCACCGATTACGGATTCGCTGCGATCACTCGTTTGAAGGTGGACGACGTGCTCCTGGCGGACGTCGAAAAGCTCGGCTGGCGGCTCGTCATCGGAGACCCGGCCGAACTGACAAGCCTCGCCACAGCACATCAGCGGGTGACGTCGCTCCGTTCACGGGTCCAGTCCAGCGGCCGGAGCGCCCGCGTCGACGAGGTGACGTGGTCCGTCACCGGGCTCCTGGGACGCGAGGCCGGGTCCATGCTGGCCGCGAGGCTTCTTGAACCGATACTCGCTTTGGAAGCTGATCGGCGCGATCCGCTCTTGGCAGTGCTCAGGGGCTGGCTAAGCGAAAACGGCAGCTGGGACGGCTCCGCCAAGCTGCTGGGGCTGCACCGCAACAGCGTGCGCCGCCAGATCGGACTGCTCGCCGAACTCCTCGACACCGACCTGAACCAGGCCCAAGTGCGGGCGGAGCTTTGGATCGCGCTTCAGTACACGGACGGTTTGGTCGGCGGAGGGGACGCCTAGCCCCTCTTCTTCCTCAGCGACAGAATCAACCGGCGGCGTTCCCGCCGGATGGATACGGACAGTAGCGCACTTCACGCCGACTTTCTATGGGATTGACGTAAGGGTTAGGGGTTGGTGTGGGTTGCTGTGCCGCTACGATCCTCGCTTCCGGCGCGCCCCTCCAATCAGCATCAGGAGGAGACCCAGGGCGACGCAAGCCAGGCTCACGTACAGCAATGCCCGTTCGGCCGGCGCAAATGCAACCAATTTACGGAAGACTTCCGGCGGTACGGCTGGATCCAGATCCTCTACGTACATATAGCGCGAAAAGGAGGAGATCCAGAGCGTGAGGGCAATCAAGAAACCCGCACCGGCCCCAAAACCGCCAGCAAAAATGAACGCTCTCGCTCGAGTCATCGCTTGCCTCTACTTTCGCTCCTGTGATGGTTCATAGAACTTGCGTCTTCCTCGATTAGCGAGGTCCTGCCAAGAATCAGCCGCCCGGTTACGACTAATAACCGTCATAGGGATTACAGCGGTACCGAACCAAGGAATCGAGCCATTGACAGTTGGCCGCCAGGATTCCATATTGTACTTCGGCAGTTAGTCCACCGCCATGCGTTGCCACCTAGCTTAGTCTTCACCTCGTCGCGATAAGCCCACCGCGTTTCAATCCCTCGATTCATGATGTTGGTTCCCCCAACTTGTCGGCGTGACATTGATTTGATACTAATCACCCGCCCAAATGCCCATTGGTCGGGCCGATCACGAATTCCCCTATGAGTGTTTTGCCGTCGACTTCGTACACGGGGAACGGGAAGGATTTACCGCGCGGAGCTTTGGATCGCGCTTCAGAACACGGACAGCTTGGTGGGCGGAGGGGACGCCTAGCTTTCGGCGCTTCCTGGCTGTCGACTCGGCGCTTCCTGGCTGCGGCACTATCTACGTGTCGTGCTGCATAAAACACGTAGACGGTGCCGCAGCCACACGGAGAAACGTCGATTTTGCACGTATTTTTCCCGGTTCCACCACTTAATTTCGCCGATCGACCACTGAGACGCGGTTTTCGCGGCCTACCATTCGGATGCCGGCTACACGGGATCCGCCAGTAGCTCAAATCGAAGTGGAGGAACGAAATGCTCGCGACGACCGCATTGAACGCAAGCAGCACGATGGCAACGGCACGAACCAAGATTGACGAAATGATTGTTCGCTACGACGGCTGGTTTCTGGTGATTCTGGCCGTCCTGATGGTGCTTGCTTTTGCATTGCTCGCAGCGATGGCCGTCTGGTGCCTGACGCAGGGCCGAGGCCGCTTTACCGGCAACTGGAGTTGGAGCCAATGGGGTGTCTCTGTGTGGGTTGAATGCAGGTAACTCCCAGCAAGCCAGCCGTCGTGGTGGCACAGACAACGTGCCACGACGACCAGAGCATCGGAATCACGCGCCATGACTCTCAGTGTTGCCAACGTCAACTACGCCTACAATTCCAGGACCCAAGTGCTTCATGATGTCTCGTTCACGATCGCCGAGGACCAGGTCATGGGCCTCATTGGTCCCAACGGGTCTGGAAAGTCCACCCTGATAAAGGTCATCCTGGATCTGCTCCAACTTCAAAGCGGCCGCGTCCACATTGGGTCTGACAGTAGTCAGAGCCGCAGCGCCAAGATGTCCTCGATCTACTTGTCGAGCAATGATTACCTCCCTGAGTTCCTCACAGGGGAAGAATACGTGCGTTTCATGCACGGGCTCTATGGAGAACCCATGGATCACGAGGCACTGAGGACGCAATTCGCCAGGTACTCGATGCGCGAAAGACAGCGCGACTTGATCGAAGACTACTCACACGGCATGAGGAAGAAGTTGCAACTCATCGCCGCGTTCATGCTCAGGCGAAGGTTTACCGTAATCGATGAGACCCTCAATGGCGTCGACATCGATGCGATCAACCTCTTCGAGCGCGATATCCGGAATCTTGCCAAAGAAGGCCGCTCAGTTCTGCTGTGCAGCCATGACTTCACCATGTTGGAGCACGTCGCTGACGAGCTGGCACTTCTCGTCCAAGGGGCCCTCGTGGTTCAGGCTCCGGTCCGGAAAATCATCCAAGATCACGGCACGATAGCTGACCTTGCCAACGAATTCATCCAAGCGATGGAACCGTCATAAATGCGCCTCAAGAGCGTAGTTCTTCTGTTTCGATTGTTCTGGCTCTTCATCGTGAGACGCGTCTTCGGACGAGGCCTGTTGGCAAGCCCGGCTGCCCGGCTTTCAGCCATATTCCTGCTCGTTGCCGTGTTCGCCGGATTCAACGTGTTGAGCTATGTGGTCATCCGCCAGTATCTCGGTGGAACCGGCCTGCTTGAGCCTGTTCTTCAAGTCGCCAACGCATCGGTCGGATTCTGGGTGCTTATCGCGTACACACTGATCCGGGTGCTGTTCATGAAGGCAGATGAGCTTCTGAAGCTCTCCTTTAATCTGCCAGTGACCAACAAGGAAAGGACAATGGCATTTGCGCTCTTTGAGTCGTCCCTCGTTCTCCTTGTGACCGTGTTCGTTTTCGGTGCATTCTCCATTTCAACCGTGCTGATCGAGGGAACTGATTACATTCCGAGGGTTCTGGCGTCCATCTGGTTTCCCGCTATTTCAACGTACCTACTTCTGAGCCTCGGCTACTATCTCCTTGAACGTGGTCTACAGGCCCTCAGGATTGCCCGACTCCGCGGCTTGGTAGTCCCGATGGTGCTGGCTCTCGGGCTGGCCGTGGCCTTTCCTCAAACCAACGAGCAGAGCAGCCAGATCGCCGAAAGCTACGTATTCGGGCGCGACTACAATGCACCGGTGTTGCTCTACGCGAAGCTGCAGGAAGACGTCGGTCTCTGGTTTTCCATTTTAGTGCTGCTTGCGACATCAGCAGCACTAATTCCAGCAATAGTGGCTATCGCGCCCAGGAATTACGTTCCGATGCGTCGTTTCTTCGTCTTTCTGCCTTCATGCTTGGCAGGACGTAAGTTCGGTGTTTACCTTCTGGTCTTGTTTCGAAGTTTCGAAACAATGGTGGCTGTCTCTTTTATCATCATCTATTCGGTCTTCGCCTGGCTCGAGCATCTGGTGTTGCCACCCTACGCCCTTGCTCTCATAACGTTTCAGGGAGTCTATGCATTTTCAAACTCGGAACCTCTCCGACGCATGGTCACCTATCCGGGTCGCACTGTTGCGAACTACTTGCGCCTCGTGGGCTCGCAAGGCGTCCTCCTGATGGTAGTAGGCATTCCCGTCATCACGATTTCCGTGGCCCAGGGAGTTTCGTTTGAAGCCTGCCTGCCTGTGCTCGGATTCTGCTTGAGCAACATACTCATATCAACCCTGGTTGGCATCGCTTTCCCTCCCGAGAAGGGAAACCCATTCACTGTCATCATCGGAGTCCTGCTAACGATGATAGTCGTCATGATTGTGGCGCTTGGTTTGAACGTCTTTAACTTTGATCCAATTATCAGTGCGGCAATTTTCGCTGCCCTTAACTTACTCGTCGTCTTTTACAGCATCCTGGGTATGCGAAGAATGGAGAGGATTGCGCGCCATGAAGTGGTTGCTTAGATTCATCGCTGGGCTGACAGTCTCTTTTGTTGTCACCATGATCGTCGTTGTCACGAGTTTCATCACCACGATGTTCTCGGCGTCAGAAATAGGAGTCAGGAAATTTGGCCTGTTCGGCGCGCTCTTCTTCGAACCTCATGAACAGGCCGACGGAGCGACCGCATTGGAAATCGGGGTGTCGAACGGCGCGCCCATCGCTTTGGTCTTCGCGGCATGCTTGGTTTTTTATGTTGCCGTTGCTGCAGTCCTGGAACGACTGAAGCTCCGCAAGAAGCGACTCCTACGAGCAGACCAGGGTTGACCGTTCGCACGATCACCCTCACGGATGCGACCGTCGGCCTGATAGCCAAGCAACTCATATGGTCATGCAGATGGCCATTTGCCGCCGTCGTTCTCAGCTTCACTGCGTCCACCTTCCTGGCCGCGGTGACGACTGACCCAATCCTTTTCCAGGCCGGCCTGTGGCTCCTTGTGCATGCACTTTTCCTGCTGGGCGGTTTTCTGGTGCATGAGTGGTCCCATGTTGCGGGCATGAGGCTGTTTCGCGGGGTTTCAGACATCGTGATATCTGCCGGAGTCCTTCGCTTTTCCGTCATTCCGGTCGGGCGTCTCTACGGGTGGCAGATCGCAGTCGTGGCAATACTGGGCCCGAGTGCATCCTGCTTGGTCGGGGCGCTGGTTGCCCTACTCGCGCCCGGCTCCCTGCTGCAGTATTGGTTCCTGTTGCATGCAGTCTTCCTTCTGCCGTTTTTTGGCGATGGACGCAGCCTCATTCTCGGAATCCGTGTGTGGGCTCGGACGGTTGGCGTACGAGCGCCCGGGAACAACTGCTGATCAGGGTCTCTGCGAGCGCCGGCGGAAACTGCTATGCCAAAAGCCCAGCAGGACCGCCAGGACCAGCAGACCGAAAAATACCCAGGGCTGGCCCGTTACCGTAGCAAGAAAAGGGCCTCCGGCCACTCCCGCGACAACAGCGACAGCCCATACAGCGAACAAAATGCGTCGTTCCTGTTTGAGCGAATTTTTCATGGTCCGCACCCTCCTACGCTACCTGCGATCAGAGGCAATCGATATACAACTATCACTTTTGTTATGGATCCGCGATGAAAATGACGACAACTCCATCACCAGGTCCAGGGCTCCTGCGTTGCCGTGGACAAGTGCCGCCACCCCATGCATTCGGACCCTCAACCCTGTGGAGCCTAGTCTTCCCACTCGCGGTACAGCTCCGGGTGGCGTTCCTTCAGGTAGGGCACCTGTTCCCGGGCCGCTTTGACGCTTTCCGTGGAGATCTCGGCGAACAGCAATGCCGCACCATCCCCGGCAGCCGCGAGCAATGAACCGTCCGGACCGGCGACCACGCTTCCGCCAAGGAAGTCACACCCGTCCTCGTGGCCGCTGTGGTTCGCGTAGGCCACGTTGAGCTGGCTCTCCAGCGCCCGGGCCCGGATCAGGACCTGCGGCACGGCCTCGAAGCCCGCGGACAGGGCGGTGGGAACCAGCAGAAGCTCAGCGCCCCGGATGGCCGCAGCGCGGACGCTTTCGGGAAACTCGACGTCGTAGCAAATCAGCAGCGACGTTTTGATCCCGTCGAAGTCCACGACGCCGGGAGCCGCTTGGGCGGCTGAGAACGCCTTTCGCTCCTCCTCGCCGAAGAGGTGCACTTTGTCGTAGTCCAGGAGCACGGTTCCGTGCGCGTCCAGAAGAGTGGCGGAGATATGCCAGCCGCCATCGGCGGCCGGTGCGGGAAGGCTGTAGACCAGTCCGATTCCGCGCGTGCGCGCGATGTCCGCCAGACGCCCGCGAATGCTTGGGAGAACTGCAGGGTCCAGCTCCGCATGGAGCCTCAGCGGCGCGTACCCCACCGGGAAGAGTTCGGGCGTCAGCAACAAGGAGGCCCGGGCCGCGGCAGCACGCTGTGCCGCCGCATCGACCGTCTTCAGATTGGCGTCGATGTCCAGGACAACAGCATTGGCCTGCAGAACGGACAGCAGCATCATTACCACCTCGATAGCACCTTGCATCCCCGTCGGGCGTTCATGGGAGACACGCCCGGGATTACTCGTGATTCCAGCCTAGCCAGCCGCGGGCCGGTCCCACAGGACAAATGGACCTGCGGACAGCCCGCCGGGGATGGATCGTACAAATCTGCGGCACAGTTCATGACGGAGATGCAACTTTACTCCATTGCGTTAACTTCTTGACTGCAACTGTGATTTGAGGCACGCTTCATGTCATGCCTGCAACATCCAGCTCGACGAAGAGCCACCGCAAAAACCCTGGCTCGCAATCAGCACTGCGCCACCTGAACCAGCAGCGGATCATCGAATGCCTGCTGAGCGGCCCATCCACCCAGGCCGAACTCGCCAGGCAGACCGGCCTTTCCACGGCAACGGTGTCAAACATCGTCAAGATCATGCAGGACGCAGGGCTCGTCTCCACCGAACCGATCACCAGCTCCGGACGCCGGGCACTGAACGTCAGGCTGAACAGCAACGGTGCTGTCGCCGTCGGGATCGATTTTGGCCGGCGCCACCTGCGGGTGGTCCTGGCCTCGCTGGGCTATCACATCATCGTCGAGGAAACCGTCACGCTACCCCTTGGCCACCACGCCGAACAGGGCATCAGCGCCGCCGTCGCGCTCCTCAACAAACTCTTGCTCGAAAGCGGGGTTGACCGAAGCGCGGTAGTTGGCGCGGGCGCCGGCATAGCCGGCCCCATCGACCGCCGTTCCGGCACCGTGGCACAGGGTGCCATCCTGCCCGAATGGGTGGGGATCCAGATTCTCGAACGACTGGAAGAAGCCCTCGATCTTCCCGTATACGTTGACAACGACGCCAATCTGGGCGCCCTCTCGGAGGTGACTTGGGGACCCCACAGCGGGGTCAGCAACCTCATGTTCCTGAAGATCGGTTCCGGCATTGGAGCGGGACTCATCATCAATGGCGCGCCCTACTACGGGGCGGTGGGAATCACGGGAGAAATCGGCCATGCAACCATCCACGAATACGGCGCAATCTGCCGCTGCGGCAACCGGGGCTGCCTGGAAACGATGGCTTCCACCACCACCATGATCGAGCTGCTCGGGAAGGGCTCGGGGCTGCACCTCGAGCCCGAGGACATTGTCCGCAACGCCCTGGCGAGGGATCCGGCGACCCTTCGCGTGGTGGACGACGCGGGGCTCGCGGTGGGGCGGGCGTTGGGCAATGTGGCGAATCTCATAAACCCGGAAGTCATCGTGGTGGGCGGCCCCTTGGCCGGCCTCGGCGACATCCTCCTGGACCCGATCAGGCGCGGCCTCGTCCGCCATGCAGTGCCCGTGATCGGCGAGACAACGCATCTGGCGATGTCTTCGCTCGGCGCCCGGGCGGAGGCCCTCGGGGCGGCCGCCTTGGTGTTCCAGCACGCCGGAATCAAGCAGGGCTGAACAATTCGTTACCACGCTGTTATCGCCGTCTTGCGTTAAAGTCTTGACGACAAGCGGTGTGATCCAGTTTACTTTCTCATCAGATAGGCTCGCCATCCCCGAGCCGACAACGACGTCAAACATTGGAGGCGCAAGGGTATGTCGACCCCCATAACGCACCAGGATCCGGTTCTCCTCGAGATGCGGTCCATCACCAAGGAATTCCCCGGCGTGAAGGCGCTCTCGGACGTTAGCCTCCGGGTCAAGGTGGGCGAAATCCACGCGATCTGCGGCGAAAACGGTGCAGGAAAGTCCACGTTGATGAAGGTGCTCTCCGGCGTTTACCCCTACGGGAGCTACGACGGCGACATCGTGTACCAGGCGGAAGTCCAGCAGTTCAAGGACATCCGGGCCAGCGAACATGCGGGAATCGTGATCATCCACCAGGAACTGGCGCTGATCCCCGAGCTGTCCATCATGGAAAACATCTTCCTCGGCAACGAACCCGTCCGTCGTGGCATCATCGATTGGGCCGAGGCACGCAAGCGGTCAATCGAACTGCTCGCACGGGTTGGCTTGCGCGAGGACCCGGATACCCCCATCAAGGAAATCGGCGTCGGCAAACAGCAATTGGTGGAAATTGCCAAGGCCCTGAACAAGTCCGTCAAGCTGCTCATCCTCGACGAGCCCACAGCAGCCCTCAACGAATCGGACTCCCAGCATTTGCTGGATCTGATCCTTGGGCTCAAGGGCCGGGGCATCACGTCCATCATCATTTCCCACAAGCTCAATGAGATCGAGCAGATCGCGGACGAGATCACCATCATCCGCGATGGCAAGTCCATCGAGACGCTCAACGTCGTGGAAGACGGCGTCGACGAGGACCGGATCATCAAGGGCATGGTCGGGCGGACGCTCGAGTCCCGCTTCCCCGACCACACGCCGAAGATCGGCGAGGTGTTCTTCGAGGTCAAGGATTGGACCGTCGGTCATCCCCAGATCCAGGACCGCCTGGTGTGCAAGAACTCCAGCTTCCATGTGCGCCGCGGTGAAATCGTCGGATTTGCGGGCCTGATGGGCGCCGGCCGCACCGAGCTTGCCCGCTCCGTCTTCGGCCACTCCTATGGTCGGTTCATCTCGGGGCAGGTGTACAAGGACGGCAAGCCGATCACGATGCGCAGCGTCCGCCAGGCGATCGACGCCGGTCTCGGCTACGTCACGGAGGACCGCAAGAGCCTGGGACTGAACCTCCTGGACGACATCAAGACCACCACGGTGTCTGCCAACTTGAAGAAGATCAGCCGGGGAATCGTTGTGGACACCAACAAGGAATTCATGGTGGCCGAGCAATACCGGAAATCGCTGCGCACCAAGACGCCGTCGGTCGAGGAAGGCGTATCGAAGCTCTCCGGCGGAAACCAGCAAAAGGTTGTTCTCGCCAAATGGATGTTCACCGATCCGGACCTTCTCATCCTGGATGAACCCACCCGCGGAATCGACGTCGGTGCCAAGTACGAGATCTACGGAATCATCCAGGAGCTCGCCAACCAGGGGAAAGGCGTGATTGTGATTTCCTCCGAGCTTCCCGAGCTGCTGGGCCTCTCCGACCGTATCTACACCATCTTCGAGGGCTCCATCACTGGCGTACTCAACAAGGACGAAGCCAGCCAGGAAAGCCTCATGAAGCTCATGACATCCAGCCGCAAAGCTGCCTGACCCCGGTCATCTCCAGAACCACACGGACACAAGGACCCAAAACAATGAACGCGCTCAAGAAGCTATTCGGTGGCAACACCCGCCAATTCGGCATGATCTTCGCCCTGGTTGCACTCGTCATCTTCTTCCAGATCTTCACCTCGGGCCGCACTCTCACCCCGGGCAACGTCATCAACCTCTTCAACGGCAACTCGTACATCCTGATCCTGGCCATTGGCATGGTCCTGGTCATCATCGCCGGCCACATCGACCTTTCCGTAGGTTCGGTAGCGGCCTTCGTCGGTATCTCGGTGGCCTTGGCCATCAGGGATTGGCACTTGCCCTGGTACGTAGCAGTCCTGTTCGGGCTCCTGCTCGGCGCCCTGATCGGGGCCTGGCAAGGATTCTGGACGGCATACGTCGGGATTCCGGCATTCATCGTGACCCTTGCGGGCATGCTGCTGTTCCGCGGTTTCAACCAGTTCGTCGGCAAGTCCAACACCGTTCCGGTCCCGGAAGACTTCCAGTACCTGGGCTCCGGGTACCTGCCCGAGATAGGGCCGAAAACGGGATATAACAACCTGACAATCCTGCTGGGCCTTATCGCCGTCGCATTCGTGATTTTCAGTGCGATTCGTTCCCGCCGCACCGCCCAGGCATTGGGCGCCGAAGTACAAGAAGGCTGGGTGATGGTCACCAAGCTTGTGCTTGTCAATGCAGCCATCCTCTACGCCACCTACCTGTTCGCGACTGGCCGCCCCGGCACCTCGTTCCCCATCCCGGGCCTCATCCTGGCCGTGCTGGTCCTGATCTACGGTTTCATTTCCGCCAAGACGGTCATCGGCCGCCACATCTACGCAGTCGGCGGCAACCGCCACGCGGCTGAGCTCTCCGGCGTTCAGTCCAAGAAGGTCAATTTCATGGTCATGATGAACATGTCCATCCTTGCCGGCCTCGCCGGCATGATCTTCGTGGGCCGCTCCACCGCTTCAGGTCCGTTCGACGGCGTCGGCTGGGAGCTGGATGCGATCGCTGCGGTCTTCATCGGTGGCGCAGCGGTCACCGGCGGCGTGGGTACCGTGATCGGCTCCATCGTTGGTGGCCTGGTCATGGCCGTCCTCAACAACGGCCTCCAGCTGCTCGGCGTCGGCGCGGACCTCACCCAGATCATCAAGGGCCTCGTGCTGCTGGCAGCAGTTGCCTTCGACGTCTACAACAAGACGCAGGGCAAGAAATCGATCATCGGAATGATGATGAAGAACTTCGGCCGGAGCAGCGAAAACGCCCCGGACGAGACAACCTCAACCAAGGAAGTCATCTCCAAGGAAGCCTGATCGGCTTCAAGACGACTTGTTCCATCCACAACAAAGAAAGCGAACCAAGATATGCGAATGTTTGGTAAAGCAGGAAAGGCAGCAGCAGTAGCTGCGATCGCGGCTCTGGCGCTGACGGCCTGCGGCCGTACGGACAGCGGCAGCACCGGTGGTTCATCAAGCGGCAGCGAGGCATTCCCCAAGGGTTCCTCGATCGGCGTCGCGCTCCCCCAGAAGACCAGTGAGAACTGGGTCCTGGCAGAGAAGCTCTTCAACGACGGGCTCACGAGCGCAGGTTTCAAGCCGGATGTGCAGTTCGCCAACGGTGGCGTTTCGGAGCAGCAGAACCAGATCAGCGCGATGATCACCAAGGGCGACAAGCTCATCATCGTCGGCGCCATTGACGGCGCTCAGCTGGGCACGCAGCTCAAGCAGGCCAAGGACGCCGGCGCTACGGTCATTGCATACGACCGCCTGCTTCTGAACACCTCCAACGTGGACTACTACGTGGCCTACGACAACTTCAAGGTCGGCGTGCTGCAGGGACAGGCCCTGCTGGACGGACTCAAGGCCAAGAAGCCGAGCGGCCCGTACAACATTGAGCTGTTTGCAGGCTCCCCGGATGACGCCAACGCGAAGGTCTTCTTCGACGGCGCCATGAGCATCCTGCAGCCGAAGATCGATGACGGAACCCTCAAGGTGGTTTCCGGCCAGAAGTCCTTCGAGCAGGCCGTCACCCAGGGCTGGAAGGCAGAGAACGCCCAGAAGCGCATGGACACCCTCCTCGCGGGTACCTACACCAGCGCTTCACTGGACGGCGTGCTGTCCCCGAACGACACCCTGGCCCGCGCCATCCTGACCTCGGTCAAGGCGGCGGGCAAGCCGCTTCCGGTCGTGACCGGCCAGGACTCCGAAGTTGAGTCGGTCAAGTCCATCCTTGCCGGTGAGCAGTACTCCACCATCAACAAGGACACCCGCAAGCTCGTTGAGCACGCCATCACCATGGTCCAGGACGTCCAGTCCGGCAAGACCCCGGAAATCAACGACACCAAGTCCTACAACAACGGCGTCAAGACCGTTCCGGCATACCTGCTGCCTCCGGTCATCGTGACCCTCGCCAACGTGAAGACGGCCTACGTGGACGATCCGATCCTCGGACCGATCACCAAGTAACAGTTCTCATCTAGGCACCAACGACGGCGGCCATCCCCACTCAAGGGGGTGGCCGCCGTCGCTGTGTCCGGTTCCATCCGCCGTCGCGCAACTCTTCACAGGCCCCGCATAGCAACAGCAGCACAACCGCACAGCCGCGGTGAGCACTGTTAGGTGAGGAGGCGCGCCGCTGGGGCGGGCCAGGTCCAGAAGGAGAATCGTGAGCGTCCTCGCCCGGAGTGTAGGCAATGCCTTCCGCAACAAAATAAGAACCGCGGCTGTAGTGGCAGTGCTGGCCGTCGCGATCGGGCTGGCGCTGGCCATGCTCGTGGCCAACCAAGCCGTTGGCGGCAAAGTCCAGGAGCTCAACGCCTCCGTGGGCACGGTCCTGACCGTGAACCCCGCCGGGGCACAGGGCTTCGACGGCGGCGGCGAGCCGCTCACCACGGCCCAGACCGCGACGGCGGCAGCCGTACCGAACGTCGTCTCCGTGGTGGGCACCAAGGCGCTGCGGCTGGAGACCGCAACGGCGGCCTCGACCGGCACCACGACGCAGCAAGCCGGACCGGGTGGCGGTCCCGGCGGCGGCACGAGCGTCACCACAAACCTTCAGGCAGCCATCGACGCCGGCACGCTCGGCAATCGCAACAACACCAGCGGCAGCACCGGCACGGGCAGCACCGGCACGGGAAGCACCGGAACCGCGCCGACGTTCTCGCTGCCCATCACGGCTACAGGTATAGGCGCCGAGGTGGACACCGCCGGCAAGGCTTTGAACATCACCAGCGGCACGGGCCTGGGCGACTACACCGTAGCGAGCACCAAGGCCCTCGTCGGAACCACTCTCGCGACAAAGAACAATCTCAAGGCCGGCTCAACGTTCACTATCGCCGACAAGACCTTCACGGTAGCGGGCATCTTCGACGCCGGCACCACTTTCGGCAACAACGCCGTGTACACGACACTCGCCGAGGCCCAGGCCCTCGCCGCAACCCCGGGCGAGCTCTCCAGCATGGTGGTGACGGTCAACAGCATGGCGAACGTGGATGCCGCCAAGACGGCACTGCAGACTGCCCTGGGCTCGGGCAAGGCCGACGTGACGCAGGGCCAGCGGAACCTCGAAACCGCTGTCAGTTCCCTGGACAGCGTCAAGAACATTTCACTCGTCGCATTCATCGCAGCCCTCGGCACGGCTGGCCTGATCATCCTGCTCATCATGGTCATGCTGGTCCGGGAGCGCCGCCGTGAGATCGGGGTCCTGAAGGCCATCGGCGCCCGCAACCGGACCATCGGCTTGCAGTTCGTGCTCGAAGCCCTCGTCCTCGTGGCGCTCGGCAGCGTCGTTGGCGCTGCCATTGCCTCGTTCGCCAGCGGCGGCATCGCCTCGGCACTGATCAGTTCCAACAGCTCGACGGCGGCCACGAGCCAGCGCGGCCCCGGCGGCGGAGGCTTCGGCGGACCTGGTGGAAACCCCTTCGGCGGAGCCTCCCAGCTGCTCACCTCAGTCACGGCGAGCGCCTCCCCCGGCGTCATTGCCGCCGGCGTTGCCGCGGTCTTCGGCGTCGCCGTCGTGGGCGCCCTGGTACCAGCGCTGCTCACAGCCCGCATCCGCCCCATCGAAGTCCTCCGAGGAGAATAGCCATGATTGAAGTCAAAGACCTGGTCCGCCAATTCAAGTCCGGCGACCGCACCATCAAGCCCGTCAACGGCGTGAGTTTCGAGCTCGAAAAGGGCACCCTCGCCTCGATCGTGGGGAAGAGCGGCAGCGGAAAGAGCACCCTGCTCTCCCTGCTCGGCGCCTTGGACAAGCCCACCAGCGGGGACGTCGTGGTGGACGGGGTCAGCCTGGCCGGGCTGCCCGCCGGCAAACTCACCGAATACCGACGCCGGGACATCGGCTTCGTTTTCCAGCAGTTCAACCTCATCCCCAACCTCTCGGCAGTGGACAACGTGATGCTGCCCATGGAGTTCGCGGGAATGCGGAAGGCTGCCCGCTTGGAGCGGGCGCGGTCCCTCTTGGAGCAGGTGCAGCTGGATCCGGAGAAACAGTCCCGGCGCGTCAACAAGCTCTCGGGCGGCGAGCAGCAGCGGGTTGCCATTGCCAGGGCGCTGGCCAACGAGCCCAAGCTCATCCTGGCCGACGAGCCCACCGGCAACCTGGATGAGCAGACCGGTGAGCACATCATCGAACTGCTCAGTTCCTTGAGCCGGGACCACAACACCACCATTCTGGTGGTAACGCACGACCGCAGCTTGGCGCAGAAAACCGAACGGCGCTTCAGGCTGCAGCAGGGAAAACTGAGCGAGGAAACGGTGCGTCCGAGGGTCGCTGCCGGGGCCTGATCACGTTTTCCAAACAACGGAAAGAGAGCCGGGAACCGCGAGGTTCCTGGCCCTCTTTCCGGGCGGCCCGGGCGGCCGGGCTCGGCTCCTTAGAAGCGAATCGCGTCGATAACCTTGACGCGCACCGCCACAAGTGCCGGGATTGCTCCGGCCAATGCTCCTACCAGCACAGCTGCTCCGAAACCGAGCATGGCCGCTTCGATGGGGAACGGAGGGTACTGGCTGAGGGCTGGGGCAACCTTTGACTGGATCCAGGGGTGTTTGACCACCGCCACTGCCAACATGACGCCGGCCAACCCGGCCACTGCGGTGGCCACGACGGACTCCATCATCACGCCCAGGAAGATCCGCCCCGAGGTCGCTCCGAAGCTCCTTCTGATACCGATTTCCCGCACCCGGTAGCGGACCGTGACCATCGAGATGTTCAACATCCCCACCGCGCCCAGCAAGAGGACCAGGCCGGCAATACCGCCTACCACCAGCTGCACCGGGGCCAGGGGATCTCCGTGTGCCGCAAAGTCGATCCGCTGCGCCATGATGTTCGTGTCGGGGAACTGTTGCGCCAAATCGGCCTGGATGGCTGCCGAGAGCATTTCTGCTTGCCCGTCCTGCACCCATACTTTGAACTGCCCACCGAGCTGGTTGACTCCCATTTGCTTGGCGGCGCCCGACAGTATGTACGCCGCCGGGGGTGCATCCGGCCAAGTGTCCGGCACGACGCCGATGATCACTGCATTCGATTCCTGCTCGCCTGCGGTCTTGATGCCGGGTTGCAAGGCGAGGTCCGGCCTGCCAGCCGCGTTGTAGAACGCTTCAGTGACGACGACGGCGGGCGCCAGCCGCTGTTCGTCGTCGCTGGCAAACCAGGACCCTTTCCGCAACTCCAGACGGTGAATGACCCCGTGTCCGGGGTCCACCACCATCAATTGAACAGACTGGACACCGCGAGGGAACTGGAACGGCTGCTCGGCGTGGCCCTCGTGCGAGGAGAAAGCAATACCGTAACGGTCAACGATGGACTGATACGCCGCATCCAGGCGCGCTGGATCCGGCTGGGTTGGACCATTGACCCCTAGTGCGAGCGTTGCTGAGCGCCCCCCTGTGCGCTCGGACGAAGCTTTGAATCCTTCGCGTGCAAGATTGCCGACGCCTACCACGGACGTGAGCGCCGCTACGGACAAGGCTACGCCCAGCAAAGCCAACAGGATCCGGACTTTGTTGATCCGCAGTTCCTGCCAGGCTTCCACCATGGCTGACATGAAACCGATCATCGACCGACCTCCGACGATGTGGGCCCCAACAGCGCTGGACCCGGCGAAGCCGGTGCCGACGAGGCCGGTTCCGACAAAGCGGTCCCCGAGTTCGACTCGCCCTCAAGGGGATGGAGAACGCCTGAGTCCAGACGGAAGCGGGACCGTGCCAGTGCGGCCACATTGCTGTCGTGGGTGATGGTCACAAGTGCCGCGGCGGACTCCGTGGCCACCTGGTCCAGAAGTGCCATGACCGATTGCCCGGTCTCTACATCGAGCGCGCCTGTGGGTTCGTCGGCAAGGATCAGACGGGGGCGCCGGACCAAGGCCCGCGCGATGGCAACCCTCTGCTGCTCACCACCCGAGAGCATGTTCGGCATGGTCTGGGCGCGGCCGGCAAGTCCCACGCGGTCCAGCATGTCCATGGCCAGTTCACGGCGTCGCAGGAAATCGCGGCCGCGGGCGTAGAGGAGCGGCGTGATGACATTGTCCAGTGCGCTACGGCCGGGGAGCAGGTTGAATTGCTGGAACACGAAGCCAACTGTGGAGCCTCGAAGCCGTGCACGCGCGTTGCCACCGAGTTGTAGCACAGGTGTGCCAAGAAACTGGATTTCGCCGGACGTGGGCACGTCCAGCAGACCCAGGAGGTTCAGCAACGTTGACTTCCCGCAGCCTGAGCGGCCGATGATCGCGGTGTGGTCGCCGGCGGAAATCTCAAGGTCGATCCCGCGGAGGATATGAAGCTTCTGATCGTCAGGCAGCACCACCGTGCGCGTGACACCGCGCAAACTCACGAGGCTTTCCATGCCTAGCCTCCCGCCGGACCATAGGGTGCCCCGCCTGGCCCGTAACCTTGCTGGGAGGGGACGGCCGGGGCGCCGGGAACGAATTCAAGCACCCGTTCGCCTTCGGCCAGGCCAGAGACCACTTCTACTTTGGAGCCGTCGTTCAGGCCCAGCTTCACGGTCCGTTGTTCAGGCGCTTTACCCTCGGCCGCCACACTGGCCATCCAGACAATGCCTTCTTTGACGCTGCCCTTCACCGAGGTCAGTGGAACGGTGACCACGTCTTTGGCTTCGCCCGCACTCACCGTCATGGTTGCTCCCAAGCCGGCGAAGACTTCCGCTCCGGCCGCGACAGGGCAACTAAGGGTCCCGGTGCTCACGCCGCCATTCTGCGTTTCCCCGCCTGGCGCGGGCACCGCGGCCAGCGCCAGTGCGCCAGCCGGCGCGGCCATCCCCACACCGCCGGTTCCGTTCGCGCCGGCAGTGGCTCCGGCGTCGTTGGCGTTGTTCTTCAGCGTCACTGCAGGGCAGGCGAACGGAGCCGGCCCGCCCACCAGGGAGATCTGCGCTGAGCCCGGCTTAGCAAGAAGCCGATACTGTTGGGCGGCGTTGACCGCGCCGGACACCGTGAAGGTCCCGGGATCGACCTTGCCCACAACTTCGCCCACGCTTAACTGCTGGTCAAGGAGGGCAGTCAGTTCATTGAGCTTGCCGGCGGCAGGGGCGAGCACGTCGGTGTACACGTACACGGGTTCCGACGTGGTCTTCTCCCCGGGCGTTGTGCCAGTGCTGGCAGGCTTGGTCCGCTCGGACTTGACTTGGAAGAGCTGGTCCCCCTTGGCCACGGCAACGCCCGGCTCCACATAGAGGTGGACAACCGTTCCCGCCGCCGTGCTGCGGACACCGACAACGGGGTCGCTCTGAACGGTGGCTTTGATCTGCACGGTATTGGTGACCGTTGCGCGCGCCGCCGGCACAACAGGCGTCTCCACCCTGGCCATCGGGGCCGGCTCGGCACCCTGCGGCTTCAGCCCATCCACAAAGGCGATCTTCACCAAGGCCACGGCGATCACTGCAAAAACCAGCAGCCACGCCACAGGCAAAATGACGCGTCGAAAAACACCCATCCCTACTCCATTCGGTAACTCCCCACAGAACCTCTCTGCGAGGGATGATGACCATCAGCTTAGGCGATGGCTCCGACGAAGTTCAGATGGCTCGTGACTTGAGCGTGTGCTGTATAACGCTTGCGGCGGAATGAGAGGATAGGCCGCATGAGTCTGCATATCGCCAAGCCATGGTTGTTCAGCCAGCCGAACCAGGATCCCCGCGCAGCCACCGGCAAGGCTCTGAACTGGGGCATTATCGCCACAGGAGGGATCGCTAAAACCGTGAGCGGCGACCTCGCCCAGCTCGAGGACGCAAACCTCTACGCAGTGAGTTCCCGGCGCCAGGAATCCGCGGACGCCTTTGCTGCCGCGCATGGGGTCACGAAGTCCTACGGGGACGACGGCGGTGTGCCCGGCTACCAGCGGCTGCTCGCCGATGACGCCATCGACGTTGTCTATGTGGCCACCCCGCACGCCCAGCACTTCGAGATCGTCAGGGACGCCCTCAACGCGGGCAAGCACGTCCTGTGCGAGAAATCCTTGACCATCAACGGCCGTGAAGCGGCAGAGCTCGTCGCTTTGGCCCGGGAACGGAAATTGTTCGTCATGGAAGCCGTATGGAGTCGGTTCCTGCCCAGCATGCAGAGGGCATTCGCCATTGCCGCGTCAGGCGAACTGGGCGACATCAAGTGGGTCAGCGCCGACCTTGGTTTCCCCGCCCCCTATGACCCCTCGGCCCGGATCTGGGCCCCGGCGGACGGCGGCGGGGCACTTTTGGACCTCACCGTATACGCCCTGCTCTGGCCTTTGGGCACCCTCGGTTTCCCGCAGTCGGTCAGCGCAGTGGGAACCTTAACGGACGACGGCGTCGACTCGCAGAATGCGCTCACGCTGGCTTACGACGGCGGTGCCATCGCCCAGCTGACCTCTTCGTTGCTGGCCCATGGGCCGCGCTCGGCGTCCGTTGCAGGCTCCAAGGGCTTCCTCCAGACGCAGGGATCCATCAACAATCCGCGCGAGCTACTGATCCGAACCGGCTGGGATGAACCACGGACCGAACGCTTTGACGCGGTAGGGATCGGCTACACCTACGAACTTCGTGAGGTGACACGCTGTGTCCAACAAGGACTGACCGAAAGTCCCGTGATGCCCTTGGACGATTCGCTGAACACGATGCGCCTCTTCGACGGGGTGCGGTCCCAGCTCGGAGTCCGATACGCCAACGACGCCCGCTGAACTGAATGACGAATCCGTCGTCCAACGTCTGGACTAGTTAACTAGTGAGGCCTAGGATGGGAGCGATTGTCGATCCAAGCTGACGCTGGGGGGTGTCGAGATGGAAGCTGAGCAAAGTAAGTCGCGCGTTCTTCATGTTCTCCGCTCCGTCATGCTCGCTGGCGCCGGGGCCGTTGTTTGGATCGCCCTCTCTTCCACTGCAGCCAACGCTGATTCCGGCAGCACGAACAACCACACGCTTTTGGGCGGCGCGGTCTCCGCAGTGTCAAACGTCGTGCACAACGCTGCAAAGGGGCTCTCCGGGATCCCCGGCAATACCGTTTCGGTGACCGTGGTCCAAGTGCCGACTGTGAGCGAACTTCCCCAGCTGACTCGGAGCGTCGACCAACTTGTGGCCAGCACTCCCGTGGTCGGAGCAGTCCTCCCTGAGGGGACCGTTGGTGCGGTGACTACAAACGTTGTGTCGCCGGCAGCGAGCGCGGTTGACGGGGTTGGGTCAAGCGTTGGTTCGTTGGTTGGCAGCCTTCCGGTCGCCACCCCAGAGATCACTGTCCCTTCCATCCAAATCCCCGATGGCGTCGCTCTTGCAGGGGGACCCGCTGTTGTTGAGCCCGTTGCCGGAGTCCCCTCAACGCTGGCTCAGGATGTCGCGGCCCCGATGCTCAGCCTCGCTGTCCCTAGTGGCCCGCCGGGCCTGCATGGGGCACCTTTGAAGGCGACAGTCCGGGCTAGCGGTTCCAACGATCCTTCAGCGCCCCCGTCCGGCGGGACATTCCCGCCCGGTACACCAGGCGGCAGCGACACCGTAAGCGGATCCGCAGTCCTTTCCAGCAATCCTTCGGGGGCTGCTACTGCCTGGCTCCAAGGCACTAACCTGTTTTGCCCCTTGACTGGGACCCTCGTGTCCACAGCTGCTGCCGGCAGAGTTCCGGCCCCGGTGTCGTTTGACCCGGGTTCTTCCCCCGACTAGTTCCGAGCCCCGCCGCTTCCCAGAAGCCAATTCTGGACGGCGGCAGATGGCCAATCCGGGCGGACACGCAGGCTCCTGCGGACGCCTTAGGGAACTACTCGTTCAGGAGAAAACACAATGCACAGCATGATTCGCAAGGGGCTGCTTGGCACCCTCTTTGCCGGTGGGTTGATAGCCCTCGGCGCAACTGCCGCGAACGCGGCAGACACCACTACAAGTGCGCTAGGCAATGCCTCAGGCACTCAAGTCGCTGCACCGGTGTCCATTCCGGTGACTCTCGGGTCGACGTCGCTCTCAATACTTGGGAACTCGGGCGCCACGACCACCACCCCTGCACCCGCCCCGGCTCCGGCCCCGGCGAGCAATTCCGGCGGAGCAGCCGTCCCGTCCGGAACCCAGGTGGTGGCTCCGATATCGGTCCCTGTTAATATCGGAGCCACCTCACTGGCAGTTCTGAGCAATTCCGCCACTGGAACAGCCTCTGGCACCCAGGCGACGGCTCCCGTCAGCGCGCCAGTCACCGTCGGTGACACCTCGGTCAACGTACTCAGCACCACGACCGCAGGCGGCACCACCGGAGGCACCAGCGTTACGGCACCGGTAACCGCTCCTGTCACCGTAGGTGACACCTCCCTCAACCTGCTCGGCACCACGACCGCAGGCGGCACCACCGGAGGCACCGGCGTCACGGCTCCGGTAACCGGACTGGCAACCGTGGGTGACACCTCGGTCAACCTGCTCGGCACCACGCCCGCAGGCGGCACCAACGGAGGCACCGGCGTCACGCCACCGGTAACCGCTCCTGTCACCGTCGGTGACACCTCCCTCAACCTGCTCGGCACCACGCCGACGGGAACCACCGGAGGCACCAGCGTTACGGCGCCTGTAACCGCTCCTGTCACCGTCGGTGACACCTCAGTCAACCTGCTCGGCACCACGCCAACGGCAGCTACCGGCATCCTCTCGGGTACGGGACTCACCGCACCCTTGAACCTGCTCGGCACCACGCCGACGGGAACCACCGGAAGCACCGGCGTCACGGCACCGGTAACCGCTCCTGTCACCGTCGGTGACACCTCCCTCAACCTGCTCGGCACCACGCCCGCAGGTACCGGCATCCTCTCGGGTACGGGACTCACCCCACCCTTGAACCTGCTCGGCACCACGCCAACGGCAGCTACCGGCATCCTCTCGGGTACGGGACTCACCGCACCCTTGGGTCTGCCGATCACTGTCGGCACCGCATCGGTAGGTTTGGGTCTGCCTTCCGGCGTCGTGAACCTGTCGACGGTCACCCCGCCCGTCGTGAACCAGCCGGCCGCGAACCAGCAGGTCGGTTCTCAGGGCTTTGTCGATCCGGCTGCAGCCGCTCCTTCGGTTGAGTCGCCGTCGGCCATCGCATCCGGAACTGCAGCACAAGCCAATGCGGCCTCAGTTACTGCAGAGGTTGCTGTCGGGGCTGGAACGGCCGTTCTCGCAAGCACTGGAGTAAATGGTCTGTGGTTGCTGTTCGCGGCAGCTCTGCTGCTGCTTGGACTCATCGTGATGGTGGGTAGCCGGAAGATCCGGGAAACAATTCCCGCATAATCACTGGCTCGGGCTACTCCAGCGCACTGGATGTAGCCTGTTCCCGGCTCCTCCGCAGGGCCAACAGCCCCGCGGAGGAGCTCATGCGTGGAACCACCGGGGGAATTCCGACTCCTACGGTGCGTTGGCCGTCGGGTCACTGGATCCGGACCGCAGCCGGGGCGTACACCGGGGGAAACAGCTCGGAAGCATCGCGCCGCCTGTAGTCGCGTTCGCCGTAGGCTTCTACCATCTGTCCAAAAAGCCGCTGACCCTCAGCGCGCAGTTCATCCAGTTCGATGCCTGGGAGCGAGCCGCCAACAACCACGGGGCGGCCCGCAACGTACGTGTCGGTGACATTGCGTGCCGAGCCGTTGAGGATCAGCGTGCGCAATGGATCTTCCACGACCCCGTCACGGAAGGCACCCAGGGAAGCGACCATGATGTCCGCTTGCGCGCCCGGACACAGGCGTCCCAGGTCGTCGCGGCCCAATGCCCTGGCGCCACCCAAAGTGGCAGCGTCGAAGAACGCCGACACCGTGCCGGCGTCCCGGCGGCCCTCTGCGATGCGCGCCAAGTGGGTGCCGACGTCGATGCCCTTGATCAGGTCCGGCGGAAATGAATCCGTTCCCAGGCACATGTTGACCCCGGCGGCTGCGAAGGCATCAAAGGACTTGAGCATGCCTGAGTAGTGGAACGACGTCAGTGGGCAGTGGATGATGCTGACGTCATGCCGGGCAAGCAAATCCAACGGCCCGCCCTCTGCACTCGAGGACGGGTCGGTGCCGTCGATGACAACCCCGTGCGGGATAAGGAGCCGGGTATCCAGCAGGCCGGAATCCGCAAGCTGCTCCAGGACGGTGCGTCCCGTGAGCTTGACGAGGAACCCGTCTTCATTGGGTTGCTGGAGGCAATGGAGGCGGACCAGTGCATTCCGTTCGGTGGCCAGCTCGGCAGTCCGGCGCATCAGCTCGTCCGAAAGGGTCTCGATGCGGCACGGCAGGAGAACACCGGTAAGCAACGGGTGTCCTAGCTCGGCGGCGTAATCGAGGAACCGTGCGGCGTCGGCGAATCCTTTGCGTCCCTCCTCCTCGTCGAAGAGGACCACGCGTTGGCCGTCGTCGTCGGTGACGTTGATCCCCGAGCGGTACGCGGGGCCCAGGAAGCCGCGCAGGCCGAGCTCGATGCTGGACTGTGCCATTCCTTTGAGTTCTTCGAAGGTTTCGGCCCATGAACTGTGGATCTCCGAGGCAATCGGCATGTAGGTGGTCACGCCGTGCAAGGCCAGCTGCGCCAGTGCGAACTTTCGCACGCTCTGGCGCTGCGCCGCGGTGAAGACATCGCGCCGGCGGTTGCGGAAGTAGTCCTCAGACCATTGCAGGCCCGCGGCGGTCTCGTCTGTGGGCCAGGAGTCGAAGATCATGTGATCAATGTCTGTCAAGGCGTCGAGATCGATGAGGCCAGGTGCGATGAGGCTCTGGCCAAAGTCCCGGCGTTCGTCCACGGGACCCGTGTAGTCGGTACCGACGTAGATGATCTCGTCATCCCGCATCACGACGTGCCCATCCGTGTGCATCACATGCCTGGTCCCGTCATAGCCAAGGACGTACCGGGAAGAAAGCTGAGTAATCATAAACCCTCCAAGTTTGGTATCCCAGGGCAAATAGCCACAGATCAAGTTCGAAGTTGGCCGGGCGCGAGGACGCCTTCACCTTCAGGACTTTGAGCAGCTTTTGTGACATGTCTTGCATTGCAATGTGATCCACCTTACCACCTTTGGTATACCAAATGGCGTGGACATATCCGTCCTTCGCCGCTGCAGCACACGAAGGGTGCCAACAATGAAGAACCAATCCACAACCACTCCGGAGGTGGATACGCCCGTAGTCAATGTCGATCACGGACCGGCCCGCCTCTTCACCCCGACCGCGCGGCAATGGGGATCGATGATCCTGCTGTCCACAGCCGTCTGCGCCGTCGCCATCCTGGCCGGAACGCACAAGATTCCCCTGGGCAACGCCGCTATCGTGCTCATGCCCGTGTTGTGGGCCGTGCTGATTGGCGCTGTCATCGGCGTCCAGAAGGTACGCCCCATGTCCGGCCAAAGCCGCGCCGTGGCCTCGGTGTTGCTCAACGTCAGCATCGTCATGTTCCTAGGGGCCCTCGGCACCCAGGTGGGGCCCTCTTTCTCCAAACTGACCACCCTCGGCCCGGCCATCCTGCTCCAGGAAGTAGGCCACATCTTCGGAACGGTCATCATCGCGCTGCCGGTCGGCGTCGCGCTGGGCATGGGCCGCACGGCCATCGGTGCCACCTGGGCAATCGACCGCGAATCCTACTTGGCCTACGCATTGCAGCGTTTCGGCGTGAAATCCCCGGTCTACCGCGGCGTGTTCTCCGTGTGGCTTCTGGGCAGCGTCTTCGGCGCAGTCTTCATTTCCGTGCTGGCAGGCCTGCTCGGCGGGATGGGCATCTTCGACCCGCGTGCCCTGGCGCTGGGCCTGGGCCTCGGCTCGGGATCCATGATGCTTGGTGGCGTAGCCGCCCTGTCAATCATGCATCCGGAGCAGGCGCCGGAGATCATGGCGCTGGCGGCCTTGTCGAATCTGGTGACGAACCTTGTCGGCTTCTACGCCAGGGCCTTCCTTTCGCTGCCGATGTCCTTGCGGCTTTACAAGTTCTGGTCGCGCCTCTTCCGCCGCGATGACGAGGGCAAGCGCCTTGACCGCAACGGGAACGCCGTTGTCGGGAACCTGCGCCGGCCACAGGACCGAACCAAGGTGGACGTTTCGGCTGTGCTCCAGGACCCGGAGGTGCGCACGAAGCCTTCAACCTGGATCATCGCTTTCGTTGCAAGCATCGCCGCGGGCGTGGTCCTCAACGCCTTGGGCACCAAGTCCATCAGTGTCAACGATGTCATTGGCGTGGTGATCCTTGGCCTCCTCACCGCGCTGGCATTCGTACTCGCCAAGTACGTGCCCGCCGTGCCGTCAAGCGTATGGGTCCTTGCACTCGCCACCTTGGCAACGGCTCCGATCCTGCCTTTCGGTGGCATGATCGTCTCCTTCACCCACAACCTCGACCCGCTCTACGTGGGCCTTGGCTCGATCGCCCTGCTCGGCATGAACGTGGGGCGCGACATCAACGCGCTGAAGACCCTGAACTGGCGCACGGTGATTGTGGCGACAATCACGTTCTCCGCGAGTTTCATAGCTGCCGCAGCACTTGCGCAATTCGTCATTCATGTCTGAGCGCTGACGCCGAACAACTGACGCCGAACAAGGGCGGTGGAATGGACTTTTCGTTCATTCCACCGCCCTTTCGCGTCTCTGCTTCCGCCTTCGCCGGCGCATACGGGTGATGTTCGACGCATCGTGGTTCCTTCATGCCCCGGGGCTGCGCGACATCCCGCGTCAGGTGAACGGCGGAAGGACAGCAGACCACCTGTGGCTTGCTAAGATCTAAAGGCTCAACCGGCCCCCCGGAGAGCCCCCCATCAACTGGCCCGGAACGGACGTGCTCCCACGCGCCCCGGCACCGGCCCCTGCCCGACCCCAGGAGACCCCTGCTCTCATGACCGCATTGGCCGAACCGGACTTTTTCGAGGTACACGACGAGGATTACCGCAGCGAACTGGACTCGCGGTACGAGGAAGGTTTCGGGCGCGGCCCCGAGCTCGACGACGACTACGGCAGCGGCTACGACGAACTCGACAAGCTCTTCGATGGTTTGTTCGACGACGAGGATGACTTGGACGCCCCGGCCAAGGCCGAAAAGAAGGCTCCGGCCAGGAAAGACACTCCGAAGGCCGCCGCCGTAAAGACGGCCACGCCGAAGAAGGCTTCCTCAAATTCGATGCCCAAGGCCAGCCCGGTCATTACCCGCACGGTGGTACCTGCGGCCGCTCCCGCCGTCGTCGAACCGACCGCCGTCGAACCGGCCGCCGTCGAAAGGGCCGCCGTCGAAAGGGCCGTCGTCGAACCGACCGTCGTCGAACCGGCAGCCTCCGCAGAGGCTTCCGCCGAAGAAGCCGTGACTCCACCGGTACCGGTCAGCCCCTTCTTCGCCCCGCACATCGCACCGGTGAACCAGCATGTGGAGTTCCTCCGCAAGCTCCGCCCCGGCTTCGAAGTCCCCTATGTGGATCCGATGCACTCGGTGGAGGAGTGCCGGATTGTCACCCTGTTTTCCAACAACAGCGAGGCCTCCTCGCGGGGCGTTGTCTGGGCGGGCGACGACGCCGCCGCCACCCGGCTACTGGGCCTGCAGTTCCAGCTCGGCCTGCGCCCGGAATGGATGATGCCGTGGAACACCCACCCGTGGTTCACTCCGGGCGAGGCGAACGGAAAGCTGACTCCCGAGCAGGTCGCCGCCGGCCTGAAGCCGCTCCTCGCTTTCCTCAAACTCGTTCCACGCGCCTCGGCGATCGTCGCCCACGGAACGGAAGCCAACCGCCTGGCGCAGATGCTCCTCAAGACTGACAACCAGCTGATCTGGCGCCGCGGCTTGAAGGTCTACAAGGCCCGTTCGCTGCACGGGCGCGCCTTCGCCGGTTCCAAGGAACGCCAGACCGAATGGCTGATCGAAATGGGCCGCTCCTACGCGGACGCCATGGCCCGCGCGGGTCTCCAGGCCGGTCGGCGCTAGGGCGCCTGGCGCCGTGACTTCCGGGCTGGCTTCCCGGCAAACAGTTTCCGGTCCAGCGAAACCGCCCCGGAACCAATGAAGGCAAACGCCAACGCCAGTGCGATATACAGAATGAGCAGCTCAGCGTTGATTCCGGGACTATCGCTCAACAGCGGCTTGCCTGATTCGGTGACAAACCAGATCCCTGCGTACATGAGGGCTGCCAGGAAGCCAGCCACCCTGGTCAGGGCGCCGAGCACCAAAAGTGCGCCCAACCCGGTTTCGCCCCAGATAACGAGCCAGGACATCAGCTCCGCTTTTTGAACACCCATGGCAGCGATGGTTGCCTCGAACGCAGGCTGTCCCGCGAGCAGCTTCTGGACTCCATGCAGCAGCAAAAGGCCGCCGAACACGATCCTCAGAAATGCGACGCCACGCGAGGACGAGGTCTGCGAGGGAAGGAGGAATTTCACCCTATCCAATCTTCCATGCCGACGGTGCAGCTCAAAACAGCCGCTCCGTGCACGTGGAATGGAAACTGCAGTGGACCTCGATGGGAGGCCGCAGGACAGGATGGTGAATCCGGGGTGGATGTTGACGTCGTCGTAGTCGGCGGAGGCGCAATGGGATCAGCTGCGGCGCGGCAGCTCGCACTCAGGGAGCGTTGGGCAGGCGTGGCGTTCCGAAGCGATGTTCTCTTCGTGCCGGAATCGGGCCGGGTCCGGGCGGCCGAGGCCCTCAGGGCGCTGCGCGCATCGGCCGAGGCACACGGTGCCCGTTTCGAGTATTCGATCCCTGTTCGCGACATCCGCGTCCTCGGCGACGATCGGGCCGTCGTCGTGACTGATTCGCTGGAGATCACCGCGCCGGGTTGTCATCACGGCGGGCGCCTGGACCAGCAAGCTTGTCGGGGCGCAGGTGCACCTCCCCCGTTTGGTGGTCACCCAGGAGCAACTGCACTTACACGAGCACGGCCAACGAACCGCTGGTGGTCGGGGCCGGGTTCTCCGGGCACGGATTCAAGTTCACCCCGGCTATCGGCCGCGTACTTGCCGATCTTGTCGACGGGATCGACGCGCCGCGCCGCTACTCCGCGCTTAAACGCAACTGACTCGCAGTTGTTGTCGTTATGAACCCTCAAAACGACAACAACTGCGAGCTAGTTGGGTGAGGCGGGGCGCTTAGTTCAGCGTGGCGACAACCTCGTTGAGCTTCGCGGAAGGACGCATCACGGCCTCCGCCTTTGCGGCGTCGGGGCGGTAGTAGCCGCCGATGTCGGCAGGCGAACCCTGGACTGCGAGCAGCTCGGCGATGATGGTTTCCTCGTTGGACGTCAGGGCTCCGGCAACGGCGGAGAACGCCGCGGCGAGCTCGGCGTCGTCGGTCTGTTGGGCCAGTTCCTGTGCCCAGTACTTGGCGAGGTAGTAGTGGCTGCCTCGGTTGTCGAGTTCGCCCACCCGGCGCTTCGGGGACTTGTTGTCCAGGAGGAACGTGCCCGTGGCACGGTCCAGCGTGTCGGCGAGGACCTGGGCCCGGGCGTTGCCCGTGGTGGTGGCGAGGTGCTCGAAGCTAACCGCCAGAGCAAGGAACTCGCCCAGGCTGTCCCAGCGCAAGTGGTTTTCCTGCAGGAGCTGCTGGACGTGCTTCGGGGCCGAACCGCCGGCACCGGTCTCGAAGAGGCCGCCGCCGTTGATCAGCGGGACCACGGAGAGCATCTTGGCGCTCGTGCCAAGTTCGAGGATCGGGAACAGGTCGGTGAGGTAGTCACGCAACACGTTTCCGGTCACCGAGATGGTGTCTTCGCCCTTGCGGATCCGCTCCAGCGTGAACGCGGTGGCCTTCTCCGGGGACATGATTTCGATCTGCAGGCCCTCGGTGTCGTGGTCCTTCAGGTATTCCTTGACCTTGGCGATCAGCTGGGCGTCGTGGGCACGGGTTTCGTCGAGCCAGAAGACGGCCGGCATCTTGGAGGCGCGGGCACGGGTAACGGCCAGTTTGACCCAGTCGCGGATCGGCACGTCCTTGGTCTGGCAGGCGCGCCAGATGTCGCCCGGGGAGACCTGGTGTTCGATCAGCACGGTTCCGGAGGAATCCACAACCTGCATGGTTCCGGCGTACTCAACCTCGAAGGTCTTGTTGTGGCTGCCGTATTCCTCAGCCGCTTGTGCCATCAGGCCGACGTTCGGAACCGTACCCATGGTGGTGGGATCGAAGGCGCCGTGGGCACGGCAGTCATCGATGACCACTTGGTACACATCTGCGTAGCAGCTGTCCGGGATGACCGCGAGGGTATCGGCTTCCTTGCCGTCCGGTCCCCACATGTGGCCGGAGCTGCGGATCATTGCCGGCATCGAAGCGTCGACAATGATGTCGCTGGGAACGTGGAGGTTGGTAATGCCCTTGTCAGAGTCGACCATGGCCAGTGCCGGGCCGTCTGCCAGGCCCTTCTTGATGGCCGCCTTGATGCCTTCGCGGACGTCCTCCGGGAGTTCATCGAGGCCTTTGAGGATGGAAGCGAGGCCGTTGTTGGCGCTCAGGCCGGCAGCAGCGATCTGCTTGCCGTAGGTGTCGAAGAGTTCGGAGAAGTACGCCTTGACGACGTGGCCGAAGATGACCGGGTCGGAGATCTTCATCATGGTGGCCTTCAGGTGTGCCGAGAACAGCACGCCTTCTTCCTTGGCGCGGACCACCTGGGCAGCCAGGAACTCGTCCAATGCGGCGGCGCGCAGGACGGTGCCGTCCACTACTTCACCGGCGAGGACGGGGAAGGCCGGCTTGAGGACCTTGACGGTGCCGTCTTCGCGGACAATCTGGATCTTGATGGTGTCATCTGCGGGAATGACCACGGACTTCTCGTTGGAGCGGAAGTCGTCCGCCGTCATGTGCGCAACGTTGGTCTTGGAGTCGGCGCTCCAGGCACCCATGGAGTGCGGATTCTGGCGGGCGTAGTTTTTCACCGACAGGGGTGCGCGGCGGTCGGAGTTGCCTTCACGCAGGACCGGGTTCACGGCCGAGCCCTTGATCTTGTCGTAGCGCGACCTAATGTCCGTCTCTTCGTCAGAGGAGGGGTTGTCCGGGTAGTCCGGAAGCGCGTAGCCCTGCCCCTGCAGTTCGGCAATGACTGCCTTCAGCTGCGGGACGGATGCGCTGATGTTGGGGAGCTTGATGATGTTGGCTTCGGGTTTCTTTGCCAGTTCACCCAGTTCGGCCAGCGCGTCACTGATCCCCTGCTCTTCAGTCAGGTAGTCACCGAAGACGGCGATAATTCGGCCGGCCAGCGAAATGTCGCGGGTCTCGACCTCCACGCCCGCCGTCGAGGCGAAAGCTTCCACAATCGGCAGGAATGAGTACGTCGCCAGCATCGGCGCTTCGTCAGTGTGGGTATAGATAATCTTTGCCATTGGTGGGGCATCTCCCTGAAAGTCTGCAGATTTCAACATCTCTAACTTACCTGAGGGTGCCGGATTGGGGCGTACTGGGACGGCTCCGAGCGAGCTGTGCAACGTCATACCCCGCCGGACCTTATGTACCTGCGCGCCAAATCGGAGTAGGTTCATGGGGTCAAACTGTGGCCGACGACACGTGGCCGCCAAACGATTGGCAGGACAATCATGACAAAGAAATCACTCCCCATCACTGGTCTCCTGAGCCTCCTTACCTCCGCCGTTTTGACCCTCTGTGCCGCTGGAGGGGCGGCAGCCGCAACGCCTTACACCGCGGTTTCGAGCTTCGCAGCGCCTGGGACGCAGCAGCTCGTCAGCTTGGCGACAACAAACACCGACCCCACGGGGTACTGGACTCCCGAACGGATGCAAGCAGCGATCCCTGGGGATGTCCTCGCAGTTAAAGCCCTCGCACGAGGTGGCGCCCCCAGCACCGCCAGCGGCACGGTCGAAACCGGCCCGCCAGTGAAAATCGCCAGCGCCAAGGGCGGCAGCGGGAGCCTGCACCAAGACGAAGACCCCATTGACCACGTCGGCAAGGTCTTCTTCACCATGGGCGCCTTCGCCTACGTCTGCTCCGGCAACGTCGTCGTGTCGGACAACGACAGCACTGTCGCGACCGCGGGCCACTGCGTCAATGAGGGTCCCGGGGCGTTCGTCCGGAACTTCGTTTTCGTTCCGGCTTATCTCAACGGCAAGGCTCCTTTCGGCATCTGGCCTGCCAAAGCCCTTTACACCACACCCCAGTGGCGCACCGCGGGCGACATTCGCTATGACACAGGCTTCGCAGTCACTGCCACGGTGAACGGCAAGCACTTGGCCGACGTCGTCGGCGCGTCCGGCGTAGAGTTCAACCAGGATCGGGGGCTCAGCTACCAAGCGTTCGGCTACCCTGCCGCCCCGCCGTTCGACGGACAATCGCTGAAGAGCTGTTCGGGTGACGCCACCAAGGACCCCATCAATCCACAGTTCAAGGCGCAGGGCATTCCCTGCGATATGACCGGCGGATCATCGGGCGGACCCTGGATGGTCGACTCCGGCCGGGATTCCTACCAAAACTCCATTACGAGCTACGGCTACCCCGGCGGCCCGGCCGTGATCTACGGGCCTTATTGGGGCTCAGTCATCCAGGAAGCCTACGATTCGGCGTCCACGTCCTAGGTCCTCCGTCCACTCGGAAATAGGGCAACTGTGACGAGGGCCAGACCGCGTCCATAGCCCCGTAGCATCCCTCTCTCGCCGGACATGCCCCCTGTTCGCTCCCAGGACTGGACATATTGCGAATATGCCCAGTCCTGACCACCAAAAATGGACATGTCCTCCCGGAAAGGGAGGACATGTCCATTTTTTGGTGGAGCGAGTGGACTTGGTGGAGCGAGTGGTTTTAGTGGAAGCCCGGACTTAGTGGAAGAAGTGCCTTGCTCCGGTGAAGTACATCGTGATGCCGGCTGCGTTGGCCGCGGCAATGACTTCCTCGTCGCGCACTGAACCGCCAGGCTGGACGACGGCGCGGACACCGGCGTCGATCAGGATCTGCAGGCCATCGGCGAACGGGAAGAACGCGTCGGAAGCAGCCACGGCACCGCGGGCGCGCTCGGGAGCGCCGCTCGCGTTCGAATTGGACGCACCGCCGGCACCTTCGACGTCGGACTCCACCTGAACGCCCAAGGTGTTGGCGCGCTCAACGGCCAGTTTGCAGGAGTCCAGGCGGTTGACCTGGCCCATGCCGATGCCGACTGCGGCGCCGTTGTTGGCGAGGAGGATCGCGTTGGACTTGGCGGCGCGGCAAGCGGTCCAGGCGAACGCGAGGTCAGCCAGCGTGGCATCGTCGGCGGCTTCGCCGGCGGCGAGGGTCCAGTTGGCGGGGTTGTCGCCGTCGGCGTCCACCTTGTCGGCTTGCTGTACGAGGACGCCGCCCGAGACCTGGCGGATCTCCGTCGGGTAGCGGCCGTAACCGTCCGGGAGCGCCAGGAGGCGGATGTTCTTCTTCTTGGACAGGATTTCAACGGCTTCCGGCTCGAAGCCCGGGGCGATGACAACCTCGGTGAAGATCCCGGCCACGGTTCTGGCCATACCCGCCGTGACAATGCTGTTGGCCGCGATGACGCCGCCGAAAGCGGACACCGGATCGCAAGCGTGGGCCTTGGCGTGGGCGTCGGCGATGGGGTCGGCGGCATCGGCGGAACCAACGGCAACGCCGCAGGGGTTGGCGTGTTTGATGATGGCGACCGCAGGCTCGGAGAAGTCGAACGCGGCGCGGAGGGCGGCGTCGGCGTCGACGAAGTTGTTGTAGCTCATGGCCTTGCCGTGCAACTGGTCTGCCTGGGCAATGCCGGCGGGCGCAGCCTTGTCCACATAAAGGGCGGCCTGCTGGTGCGGGTTTTCGCCGTAGCGCAGCACCTCGGAGCGCTCGAGGGCGAGGCCGGCATAAGCGGGCCAGTCGATAATGCCGTCGCCGTCTTCATCGAGGAACTGGCTGGCGGTCCAGGTGGCAACGGCGGTGTCGTACGTTGCGGTGTGGGCGAAAGCCTTGGCGGCCAGGCGGCGGCGCGTTTTCAGGTCAAAGCCACCAGCAGCGGCGGCTTCCACCACGGCGCCGTAGAAGTTCGGGTCAACAACGATCGCGACGGCGGCATGGTTCTTGGCGGCCGAACGCACCATCGCGGGGCCTCCGATGTCGATCTGCTCGACGACGTCGTCCTGCTCAGCGCCGGAGCGGACGGTCTCCACGAACGGGTAGAGGTTGACCACCACGAGGTCGAAGGGCTCGATCTCCATCTTGGCCAGCGTTTCCATGTGGGCAGGAACGCGGCGGTCGGCCAGGATGCCGCCGTGCACGCGCGGGTGCAGGGTCTTGACCCGGCCATCGAGCATCTCCGGGGAACCCGTGACTTCTTCGACTTCCTTGACCGGAATACCGGCTGCGGCAATCCTCTTCGCGGTGGAGCCGGTGGAGACGATGGCGACTCCTGCTGCATGCAGGCCCTTCGCGAGCTCCTCCAGCCCCGTCTTGTCGTAAACCGAGATCAGTGCACGGCGGATGGGAACACGGTCAAGCTGCGTCAAGCTCACAAAAGTCTCCGTCTTATATCGCGGGATTCCGCGGTTGCTGGGGATACGGGCAAGTTTATCGTGTTGTGGCTCTTGTTCGTTTTTCGAGACCTGGCGGCGCCCGCAACATATGGTTGGGCCATGGATTCCGCGGATGCGATTTTGGTAGCCGACGTCGGCAAGAGCCGATGCAGGGTAGAACTCAGGCAGGGCGATGAGGTGTTGGGCTCGGCGGACCAGCAGGGCTTCCCCGGCCTGGGCATGGACAACGGCGCCCGGCTCGCCTTCGAGCTCCTCGCGGACACTGCAGCCATGCTGCCGCACGGGCTTCCGGCCTCGTTGCGGGGAATCGGCGCCGCCGTGGCCGGGGTTGAGGCCTCCGCGGCGAACTCCCACCGCCTCGCCGTCCTGCTTTCCGAACGCTTCAAGGTCCCGGCCGCGGTTCTCTCGGACGCCACCGCGGCCCAGCTCGGCGCCCTGGACGGCGCGCCCGGAACTGTGCTGATTGTGGGCACGGGGGCCGTTGCCTTCCGCTTCGACGACGCGGGGACCCTCCACCGTGCCGACGGTTGGGGACCGCTGTTGGGCGATCGCGGAAGCGGCCGGTGGATCGGCCAGCAGGGTCTTCAGGCCGCACTTCAAGCGCACGACGGCGGACCGGCCACTTCGTTGCTCGGCGCGGCTACCGCGCTGCTTGACTCACCCGCGCAGCTTCCGGCGTGGCTCGCCGAATCCGACAACCCGGCCCGGACGATGGCGCGTTTCGCCCCCGTGGTGCTGAAAGAAGCGGAGGCGGGAGACGCCATCGCACGCGGCATTTTGGACGAGGCGTGCAGTCTCCTTGTGAACACCGTGAACCTTGCCTCCGGCGACACGAAGCAAGTGGCGCTCCTTGGCGGCGTAGTGAAATCGGAGTTCTTCGATGGGCTCTTGCACAACGCCCTCGCTTCGGCTGGGATTGAGGTGGTTGCGGCACTCGGCGATGGCATGGACGGGGCCGCCCTCGCAGCGAACCGCCGCGGGCTCCTCCAGGAAAGGTACATTCACCGTGACGGAACAGCCTGACGCAGCAGCTTCCCCGGGTCCGCTCAGTGGGGATGGGCTCAAGGAACTCCGCTCCGAGCTCGCGGGCCTGCAAACAGAAGCGGCATCGCCCGCACTCAGTGAGTTGGACACCATGGGCACGGCCGAGCTCGTCGACGCCATGAACGAGCAGAACCGCGGCGTCCCGGCCGCCGTCGAACTAGCGAGCGAGCAGATCGCCGCAGTGGTCGACGCCGTTGCGGAACGCCTCGCCCGCGGCGGCCGGCTGCTCTACGTCGGCGCCGGAACTGCCGGACGGCTCGGAGTTTTGGACGCGAGCGAATGCCCGCCAACCTTCGGCACTCCCCCGAGCCTCGTCGTCGGGATCATCGCGGGCGGCACCCAGGCCATCCAGAAACCGGTGGAGTACGCCGAGGACAATGCCACGGCCGGAGCCCGGGACCTGCACGACATCAGCGTGACCGAGGCGGACGCCGTCGTCGGAATCTCGGCTTCGGGACGCACGCCGTACGTGATCGGCGCCCTTGAGGAGGCCCGCAGCCGCGGGGCTTTCACCGCCTCGCTCGCCTGCAACCACGACTCACCCATCAGCAAACTGGCGGACGTGGCGATCGACGTAGTGGTCGGTCCGGAATTCGTTGCCGGTTCCACGCGGCTCAAGGCCGGCACGGCGCAAAAGCTCGTCCTCAACATGATCAGCACGCTCGCCATGGTCAAGCTCGGGAAGACCTATGGAAACCTGATGGTCGATCTGCGAGCCACCAACAACAAACTCCTTGCGAGGTCCCAGCGGACTATCCAACACGCCACGGGAGTGGACGCGGAGACGGCGATTCGCGCTCTGGATTCCGTGGGTGGATCGGTCAAGGCGGCCATCATGGTGGTGCTGACGGGCATCGATCCCGCGCAGGCGAAGACTGCTTTGGATGAGGCCGGCGGCTTCCTGCGAAAGGCGATTGAGAAGCACGGATAGAGTTTTCCCCAGGAGGGGAAATGAATACTTACACAACCGTCCCGAGCGGCGAGCAGGTTGTGCAGGAGCTGCCGTGGCGGTGGAAGGTCCAGGGCCGGATCTTCCTGATCGGCGGCCTCGGCTTCATGTTCGATGCCTGGGACGTCACCCTCAACGGCATCCTCATTCCGCTGCTTTCCAAGCATTGGTCCCTCCAGCCCGCCGACGCCGGATGGATCGGCACTGCCAACCTGATCGGCATGGCCTTGGGCGCCTTCGCCTGGGGCACCATCGCGGACACGATCGGCCGGAAGCGGGCATTCACCGCCACTCTGCTGATCTTCTCGATCTTCACGGTGCTAGGTGCTTTCGCCCCGGACTTGGTCTGGTTTTGCATCTTCCGGTTCATGGCCGGCTTCGGGCTGGGCGGCTGTATTCCGGTGGACTACGCCCTGGTAGGTGAATTCACGCCAAGGAAGCAACGCGGCAAGGTGCTTACCGCCATGGATGGTTGGTGGCCCGTGGGCGCAGCCCTGTGCGGCTTCATTTCAGCAGGACTTGTTGCGGCCTTTGCCGATTGGCGCCTGACCATGCTCGTCATGGTGTTGCCTGCCCTGCTGGTGTTCTGGGTCAGGCGGAGCGTGCCCGAATCCCCGCTCTTCCTCATCCGCAAGGGCCGGCGCCAAGAGGCCGCCGACGTCATCGACAGTCTCGTCCTGGCCACAGGAGCCGAGCCGCGCGCCTACAGTCTTCCCGTGCCGCAAGACGCGCCGCGCCTCTCCGCTGGCAGCGCGTGGCGGCAGCTGCGACGCGTCTGGCAGTTCAACTGGAAGATCACGACGGCGGCATGGGCCCTGTTTTTCAGCATCCTTCTGGTCTACTACTTGAGCTTGACGTGGATGCCGCAGATTCTGATTGGCGCAGGATTCGAGGAGTACAAGGCCTTCGTGACGACAGCCGGGATGGCCGGCGTCGGGCTCCTGGGCGTGGCGGTCGCGGCAGTGCTGGTGGAGCGGGTGGGCCGCAAGTGGATCCTGGTCATCACCGGGCCACTGTCCGCGTTGACCCTGGTGATCGTGTCATTGGTGGTGGACATTCCTGACGCGGCGGTGTTCTGGCTCCTGGCGTTCGGCTTCGTTATCCAGGTGGCCATCCCCGTGCTTTACACCTACGTGTCGGAGCTCTACCCCACCGAGCTCCGGGGTTCCGGCTTCGGCTGGGCGTCCACGTTCTCACGGGTTGGTGCCGGGATCGGGCCGCTCGTGTTCGCCTCGTATTTCTGGCCCGAGTTTGGATTGGCCACGTCCTTCGCCTTGGCTGGCGGGCTCATTGTGCTGTCCGTGCTGTGGATGGCGTTGTTTGCGCCGGAGACCAAGCAGCTCGACCTCGACTGAGCATGCCCCCTGTCCGAGGCTACGAATCGACATAACAGCAATATGTCCATTCTTGGCGGCCAACGGTGCGCATGTCCCTCAGGGGTGCCCTGCATATGTCCATCCTTCGGGGCCGACAGTGGGCATGTCCCTCAGGGGTGCCCAACTAGCTCGCATTAGACGTCGTTTTCAGGCCTGAATACGACACCTAATGCGAGTCAGTTGGGCCGGAAGGAGGACTCAGGCGTGTTTTCCCGCCGCGAGCTCTGCGAGGGTCTGGACCAGGAGCCTGCGCTCCACCACCTTGATGCGTTCGTGCAGGGTGTCTTCGGTGTCGTCCGGGGCGATTTCGACGGCTTCCTGGGCGATGATGGGCCCGGTGTCGACGCCGGCGTCGGCCCAGTGGACGGTGCAGCCAGTCACTTTCACGCCATAGGCCATGGCATCGCGGACTCCGTGGGCACCCGGGAAAGCGGGCAGCAATGCGGGGTGCGTGTTGAGGTACTTGCCGCCGAAGGCGTCGATGAATTCCGGGCTGACAATCCGCATGAACCCGGAGGAAACCACTACGTCCGGATCGTACGAGGCAACGGCTTTGGTCAGCGCGGCGTTCCAATCGGCCCGGTCTGCGTAGTCCTTGAAGTCCACCACGAAGGTGTCCAGTCCGGCCTCGGCGGAGCGTTCCACGCCGTAGGTACCCGGCCGGTCGGCTCCCACGGCTGCGATCTCAACGTCCAGCTCGCCCGCCTTCACTGCGTCGATTACTGCTTGGAGGTTGGAACCGGTTCCGGAGACGAGGACAACAATGCGCATTGCACTAGCTTATGGCTGGCTCGCGTAGGCTGGAAAACATGAATTCCGGCGTTGGACCCACCCCGCAGCATCAGCCACAGAGCGAGGCTGCCAAATCAGCGCTTGCCGTTACCCAAGCGCTGTTCAGGACATTCCTGCTGACAGTGCTTGGCGCCATCTTCGTCTACATCCTGAACATCAGCTACGTCTGGCTCAGTGCTATCCTCACCGTCATCGCGGGGGTGCTTGGAGTGGTGGTCCTCGTGCGGACCATCCGGTTCAAGCAGCCGCGCATCGTTCTGTTTGGCACCATTTCCGGGCTCGTGGTCACGGCCATCATGTGCCTGCTGGTGATCACCGCCGTCGTCTTCTTCCAACAGATCACCACCTTGGAGAACTGCGCACGAGGCGCCCTGACGCTCCACGCCCAAAACTCGTGCCAGGTGGATTTCCAGAAGTCCATTCCCTCCGGATTGCGCTAGCCGGGGCGCAAGCCAGGTGAGGCGGGCACCTTAGCCGCGGTCGCCGTCGTACACGGAATCATCGAGATCCGCTTCGCGGAGCTTCTGCCGCCTTTCGAGCCAGGGACCCACCCAGTAACCGATCACGACGCCGATCCCCACCTCCGCGGCGATCCAGACTGCCGTCCACCGCGGGTCCGGGCCGATCTCGGTGAGGCGCCCGATTCCGGCGGAACCGCGTGCCAGCCAGGCGAGGCCTCCCGCCAAAGCCCCGGCCACGGCCCCGATGAGGGCGCCGAGGATCAGCGTGGAAACAGGAGCGGTGAACCAGCGCGCCTTGATCTTGATGGAGAGCCATTCGTCGAAGTGGTTCTCCCCCGCACGCAGGAACCACCAGCCCGCCAACAGACCGGCGATCACCGGAAGGGCAAGGGCCGCGGCACCGAAGTCGAGTTGCCCGGTGGGCAGCGCGCCGAAGACAGGAATCGCAGGCAGGGGCCCGACGGCGGTGCCCAGCGGTCCGACGTGTGAGCCGACACCGAGGGAGAACCCGGCGCCAGAGGACCAAGCCAAAGTGAAAACCGCCAGATTGGGCAGGTAGCCGAGCTGGGCTATGGTCAGGACGCCACCGCCGAGGGCCCCGGCTTTCAGGCCTTCGTAGACGGCGATGATGTCCGTCCAGTGCATGACAAGGTCGACGGCGAGCAGCATGGCGGAGAGTGTCATGGCCGCCATGATCGCCACGAATCCGGCCTTGATGGCGGAGCCGAAGTAGGAACCGGCCCAACGGGAATGTTGGCTTGTGCGTGCGAGCCAATCGACTGCGTCGACGCCAATGAGCCTGCTCCAGGAGCCAGACTCACGCCGGGCACCCACCACCATGCCAAGGCCGAACGGGATAAGCGGAAGTAATGCAGCGAACCATATGTTGATCACGACGTCTTGTGTGCGGCAAACGAATCCGGTCGCCGCGCCGAACGCCCCGTAGACAAGCAACGCTCCGAAGAAGGCCTGCCACAGCTGGTCCGTGTAGGAAGCCCTGGCCAGTCGGCGGCCCGCGCGCCACGCCAGGAGGAAGGGGACCAGAGTCAGCCCGAGCGGGATGAGGGACAGCATCCCGGAACCCAGTAGGCCTGCGGTTCCCAGGTTGACGGTGGCAAGCTGCAGCGGCACGCCGTGGACGAGGAGCCAGGTTTGGCCAGCCAAGCGTGCCAGGAAATCGATGGCGTGGTTCTGGAATCCGTCGGTTGCCCAGACGCCGATCAGCGGTAGGACCACCACGAGCGCCGAGATGATGGCGGCCTGGGCCGACTCAAGGGCACCCTGCAGCCACAAAGGCATAGGCAGGCCATGGTTACCGGTCTGATCAGCGCGCAGTTTCATCGTGTTCTATCGTGCCACGGCGTGCCCCGCTCCCCCGGCAGGCGCCCGCGCGGCCCGCCAATCCTCCAACACCCGCTCACCTATAACCCCCTCCCGGCCAACGCTCGCTCACCTTTGGGGCGCGAACGCCAAACGCTCCTGCACATCGGCCGCGCCGCCGTCGTTTAAGTGAGCGAGCGTCGGGGAAAAATGCCCCATATGTGAGCGAGCGTCTGGGGGCACACCGGGGCGCCGGCGGGCCGCGCCGGGACGCCGGGCGCCGCCGTCCCAGCGCTTTTTGCATATGCCAGACGTAAAATTGGATTGTTCGCAAGAGGTGGATGGAGGGCATAATGACTACCGCAACCCCACATGCACATGGTGTTCACTTTGGACGGACGGACATCCAGAACATCGGCATGGGTGTAGGTATTCTGATGGCGCTGGTGGGCCTTCTCGGATTCATTCCGGGCATCACCATGCGGTACGGGGAATTGCAGTTCTTCGGGCCAAATTCGCACGCAATGCTCCTGGGTGTGTTCCAAGTGTCGCTGCTGCTCAACATTGTGCAGCTGCTCATCGGCGGAACCGGCTGGGCGATGTCCCGCTCGGGCGGCCATAGCGCACGCAATATCCTGATGAGCTTCGGTGCCCTGTACATCGTGCTCAGTGTGTACGGACTGAGTGTCGGGGTTGATTCGGCGGCCAACTTCCTGTCGCTGAACACGCTCGACAACTGGACGTTCATCGTCGTGGGCATCCTGATGGTCGCCGCGGGCTGGATGTTTTCACGGCATCTGGCTGACGACGCAAAATAGCCCATTCAAAGCCCGGATTAGGTTAGCCCGGGATTACAGGAGCCGCCAATGGTAGGGTCTACAGCTAAATCTGAATAGTCATACAAGCGGTTGGTGCAGTTCCTGCGGTGAAGAAGCCGGGGGCTGTGCCAACCTTCTTTGTGCCCGACGCCGTCAGATCCACTTGGGTGCCGCCGGCACCGGCCCAGCACCCCCGGCGACCCCGCCGGTCCCGCGCCCGGTGGCCCATTGCACGACGCCGGCGAGAGGCCCGGCGACCACCACGGCGGCGTTCGGATCGCCGAACATGAGGTCCGTGCCGCTGACCTTGACGAGGAGGCCCTTGTCGGTGCCGCGGGTGGACCAAGCGGACGTGATGTCGCGCAGCAGCCGTTCCAGTACCGGGGCAGGAATGTCCGCAAAGGTTGCCCCGTTGTCGAGGTCCACGGTATGCACCCAGACTTCGCGGGTGCGCATCCAGACCGTTTCCGACGCCGGCACTTCCCTGCCCTGGATGGTCCGGACCGTGTGGTGCCAGGCGTCCTCCGGCAGGTCCCGCCATTCCACGCTCAGGTGCACGGCGGAATGGTCAAAGAGGTTCCTCAACGCGATGGGAGACAGGGTCGCACCGAAGGAAATCTCCTCATCCCGCACCGCAACAGAGGGATACATGGGAGTCTCCACGCCGGTCGATGCCCACTCCACCAGCCGGGCGATGGCCCGGGCGTTGTAGCCGATGTGTGCTACAACGTGGCGGCGGCTCCAGCCGGCAAGCCGCGAATCGCCGTCGAGCTCGGCATCGGAGAGTTCATTGAGCTTGCGGGCGAAGAACGCGGTCCCGCGCCGGGCCTGCAGCAGCTGTTCCTGCAGGCCCGGATCGGTGGTGAGGTCGTGGCGGGCGACCATCAGGCTTCCTTGACCACGCGATTGTTCAGCTGCCCCAGACCCTCGATGGTGGTGACCAGGAGCTGGCCTTCCTGGAGGTAGCGCTTCGGGTTCTGGGCGTGGCCCACACCGCCGGGCGTGCCGGTCGCGATGACGTCGCCCGGGTTCAGCGTGATGATGGTGGAGATGTAGGACACGAGGAATTCCGGGGTGAACACGAGGTCCCCGGTGGGGGTCTGCTGCTGGATCTCGCCGTCCACCGCTGAGGTCATCAGCGGCCCGGCCGTGAACTCGTCCTTGGTGACCAGGGCCGGACCGAACGGCGTGGACTTCTCCCAGGTCTTGCCCTGCAGCCACTGGACGGTGCGGAACTGGTAGTCGCGCATGCTGATGTCGTTCAGCACCGAATAGCCCGCGATGTGATCGGCCGCGTCGGCTTCGCTGATGCGGCGCCCCTTCTTGCCGATCACGACGGCGAGCTCGGCCTCCCAGTCAACCGTGTCCGATTCCTGCGGCAACGCCAGATCGTCGTTGGGGCCGATCAGCGATTCCTGGTACTTCGCGAACAAGGTGGGGTACTCGGGGATTTCCCTGCCCATCTCCTTGATGTGGTTGCGGTAGTTGTGCCCGACGCAGATGATCTTCCCCGGTGAGGGCACGACGGCGGCGAGGTCGGCGCCGTCGTACGCGTGCGTTGCGCCGTTGGCCGCCTCCGCGATCCCCGCCCAGCCGGGTTCATGCAGGAGGGCGCCGACGTCGGAGAAGCCGTCAATCTCTGTCAGGGTGTCGCCGTCCTGGCGGACGGCCACGGTACCTGCAGCGGTGCGGAGGGTGAGGAGTCTCATTTGTTGCGTCCTTCGATGTACGTGCGGTTGAAATTCAGTCGTTCGAAAATGGGGGCATCGCTGAAGCGGAAGAGGTCGAACTCGCTCTCGGCCTCGAGGGACCACAAGGCCCAGGACGGGACCACGAACAGGTCGCCCTTCTCCAGGACCTTGGACTCCCCGTTCAGCACCACGGTGCCGCGGCCATCGAAGACCTGCCAGACGCTGGAACCGACTTCGCGCACAGCCTCGGTGGAAGCCCCGGCCCGCAGCCTGTGGAACTCGGCGCGGATGGTGGGCATCACGTCCCCGCCGGTGGTCGGGTTTGTGTAGCGCACAGCGGCGTGGCCCTGGGACACCGTGGCGGGGTGGCCTTCATCCTCGAGAAGCAACTGTTCGCGCAGGGCGGCGTCGGTGTGCTCCCAGCGGTAGGCCGCGATCGGTGAGTTGGTGGTGTCATCGAGCCCGGACAGCGGGCGCAGGCCCGGGTGGGCCCAGAGGCGCTCGGAGCGCGAAACGTCCGGGGTGGCCTCATCCGTAACCCGTTCGGTGCCGAATTCGAAGAACCCGGCGTCCGCGTAGTGCACGAACGGGATGTCCAGTCCGTCGATCCACGCCATCGGCTGATCGGTGTCGTTGTGGTGGCCGTGGAAGTTCCAGCCCGGCGTCAGCAGGAAGTCACCGCGGCGCATCGCCACCGGGTCCCCGTTGACAACGGTCCAGACGCCTTCACCTTCGACGACGAACCGGAACGCGTTCTGCGAGTGGCGGTGCTCCGGGGCTGTTTCGTGCGCGCCCAGATACTGGATGGCCGCCCACAACGTCGGCGTCGCATACGGCGTGCCGGCCAGGCCCGGGTTGGCCAACGCGATGGCACGGCGTTCCCCGCCACGGCCCACAGGCACGAGGTCCCCGGCGCGGGCAGCCAGCGGATACAGATCGTTCCAGCGCCACACATGCGGTACGGCTTTCGGGGACGGCACCATCGGCATCAGGTCCGCGATCTCGGTCCAGAGCGGGATCAGGTTCCCGGTCTCGAAGTCACGGTACAACTGCTCGAGCTGGGCAGCTTCCTCGGGAGTCGGTTCCGGCACCGCGAGCGCGGCGGCAACAGATTCGTGTGTGGTGCTATCGGCGCTGATAGACACAGGGGCCTCCTCAAGGGGTACGGGACAGTTTTGGCGTACTCCAGACCATAGGGAAGCCCTCAAGTGATCTCCAGAAAATTCTGCTAGCCAGAATCCGTTGGCCCAACTGATCCCCACCGCCACCCTCGCCTCGCAAGCTCGGCCAGGGAACCCTGGCGGCGTTGGCCCAACTGACTCGCAGTAGGTGTCGTTATGGGCGCTCAAAACGACATCAACTGCGAGTCAGTTGGGTGGGTGACGGCTGGGACTCGGCCGGATTTGCCGCAATGTCGATCTCCAATTGGCGCTGGGTTTCCCGCAGGATGCCCACGAGTCCACTGTCGAAGAGCCTGCGGAACCTTGCCACGGGAGTCGCGACGCTCAGCGCACCCACGGCATCGCCCCGCCCGTTGTGGAGGGCCACCCCCAAAGCGCTGATCCCTTCCTCGGTGCCCTCGAAATTCGCGGCGAATCCGTTTTTCCGGATCGTCTCCAGCTCGCGGAGGAAAGCCGGGTATTCGGCGTCGGGAATGTTGTCCCCGCCGATCTCCGCATTGTGGCTGCGGAACAACTGCTCAATCATGGCTGGCTCCAGCTCGGCCAACAGTGCCTTGCCGCCCGAGGCCTTGTTGGCGGGCAATACGGTTCCCTGCCGGTCGCCTACCCGCAGGGCGTTGGTCCCTTCCACCGTTGCAAGGAACCTCACCTTGGTTCCCACGCGCACCATGAGATTGACGGTCTCGTTGATGCGACCACTCAGGAGTTCCATGTGCGGCTGCGCCACCGTGCGCAGCAAACGGCTCCAACTGAGTCCTGCCGGTCCAACCCCCATCGCCGGCCCCGGCACGTAGCGGCGGGTCTCGTCCTGGACCGCGAACCCCCGGTAGACCAGCATGGCCAACAGCCGGTGGGCGGTGGACGGAGCAACACCCAACTCCGTGGCGGCGTCCTTGAGCCGCAGGCTGCCGCCGTCGCGCAAGAGCTGAAGGAGTTGCAAGGCATTGTCCACGGCCTCAATGGAGTAGGCCGGTTTCTTGCGGGCTGGAAGATTCTGCACGACAGAATTCTATTGGTACCGGCGAGCATCGGCCACACAGTGGTGGGATGAATCACACACCATCCGCTGCAGCGCCGGAGCGGACCCAACAACAAGGCGTTCCCCACCTCCCCAGGGCCTCCACCCGGTTCTCCAAGCGTTCCGCCGCCGCTGTGCTGGTCTGCTGGTTACTGGTGGTTTTCGATGGCTATGACCTCATCGTCTACGGCACCGTGCAGTCGTCCCTCATCACCGACACAGGCTGGGGGCTCACGAAAGCCACGGCCGGCACGGTCGGTTCGATGGCCTTCCTGGGCATGATGATCGGAGCCATCTTCGCGGGCAGGATGTCGGACAGTTGGGGCCGCCGACGGACCATCATCGCCTGCGCCGCACTGTTTTCGATCTTCACCATTCTGTGTGCGTTCTCCCCGAACGCATTTGTCTTCGGGGGCTTGCGCTTGCTGGCCGGCATCGGTCTGGGCGGACTTGTTCCCTCGGCAAATGCCTTGGTCGCGGAACTGGTCCCCGCCAAATGGCGGTCCACGATCGCCACGCTGATGATGTCCGGAGTGCCGATCGGCGGCTCGATTGCCGCGTTGGCAGGCATTCCGCTGATTCCCGCTTTCGGCTGGCCGGTCATGTTCCTGGTGGCCGCCGTGGCCCTGCTCGTGGTGGTTCCGCTGGGCATGCGCTTCCTCCCGGAAACACTCCCGCAGACCCTCCTGGCCTCAAAGAATGCGAAGCAAACAGTGGGCTTCAAGTCCCTGCTCCGGGCTCCCTACCTCGGCATGAGTCTCCTGTTCGCGATCTCCACCCTCGTGACGCTCTTTGCCTGGTACGGCCTGGGCACCTGGCTGCCGAACTTGATGCAACTGGCAGGCTACAACCTCGGATCAGCCCTGACGTTCGCGCTGGCGCTCAACCTCGGTGCCGTCGTCGGCTCGGTGGCTACCGCTTGGGCGGGAACCCGCTTCGGTCCCATCCCGACGGCGATCGCGGCAGCCGCCGTCGCCGCCGTCGCGCTGGCCGTACTGGTAGCGGGTCCGCCCGTAGGACTTGTCTACGTCATGTTGGTGCTGGCCGGGGTCGGCACCCACGGAACCCAGTGCCTCATCATCGCGGCGGTCGCCAGCCATTACCCGGCGCACTTGCGCGGCACAGCGCTCGGCTGGGCGCTCGGCGTCGGCCGCATTGGAGCGGTCGCCGCACCCCAGGTAGGCGGACTGCTGCTCGCGGCCGGGCTCGGCGTCAACTCGAATTTCCTGGCATTTGCCGGGGCCGCCGCCGCCGCGGCCATCCTGCTCGGCGCCATCGGCGCGAAGATCAAAACCGCCAATACCCAATCCAAAAACACCACCTCTGTAGGAGTTAGCAATGTCTAACCGCAAACCGTCCACTGAAGTCCTCGTCGTCGGCGGAGGGATGGCTGGCCTTGCCGGCGCCCTGGCCCTCCGCGCAAACGGCGCCGAGGTGACGTTGGTTGAGCAGGCCCCCGAATTCGGCGAGGTCGGCGCGGGACTGCAGATGGCTCCCAACGCCTCCCGCGTCCTGAAGCGCTGGGGCCTCCTCGGGAAGGCGCTCGAGATCGGCGTCCGGCCCAAGCACTTGGTGTTCCGCGACGCCCTGACCGGTGAGGAACTCACGCGGCAGACCCTCGGTGGCGAGTTCGAAGAGCGCTACGGCGCTCCGTACGTGGTGATCCACCGCAGCGACCTGCACCGGATCCTGTTGGAGGCCTGCCAGGACGCCGGCGTCCGCTTGGTGAACGACGTCGTCGTCGAGAAAGTCGGGACCGTGAACGGCCGCGGAGTGGCACACACCGCGAACGGCGACGTTTACGAGGCCGACGTCGTGCTCGGCGCGGACGGCCTCAAGTCCACGCTCCGCGCCGCCGTCGCGCAGGACGGACCGGTGTCGTCGTCGTACGTCGCCTACCGCGGAACGGTCCCCATCACGCCTGAGACCCCGGCGACCGATCTCGAAGACGTCGTCGTCTACCTCGGTCCGGACTGCCACCTCGTGCAGTACCCCCTGCGCAAAGGCGAACTGCTCAACACGGTGGCGGTCTTCAAGTCGCCCTCGTTCGAGCGCGGGGAGGAGCAATACGGCGGCGTCGACGAACTCGAGGCCGCTTACAAGGACTGCATTCCGGCAGTCCAGCTAGCGTTGCGGAACCTTGCGACCGGCATCCGCTGGCCCATGTACGATCGCGATCCCATCGAGAACTGGATCGACGGCCGCCTGGTTCTGATGGGCGATGCCGCACACCCTATGCTCCAGTACTTGGCACAGGGAGCCTGCCAGGCGCTTGAAGACGCGGCGGTCCTCCAAGACTCCACTGTCGGCACCGTGTTCACCGACGACGGCGTGGACACCGCTGCTTGGGACCGCGCCATCAGCGATTTCAACTCAGCCCGCGCAGCGCGCACTGCCCGCGTCCAGCGCACGGCGCGTGTCTGGGGAGAGTCGTGGCACGTGTCCGGCGTTGCGCGCATCTTGCGGAACCTGCTGTTCAAGAGCCGCAAGGACGGCGACTTCCAGTACAACGACTGGCTGTACGGCCAAGAGGGCGACGGCGTCCCCGTGGTTCCGGCGGAAGGCACTGCGAGGACCGAAGCGTTGGCGGGAACGCACGCCTAGCAGCATCCGTTGTGTCAATTGTAAGTAAACAAATTACTGGACTCCTGGAGCAGACCACCGCAGACTGACTACACGAGCCGCTTGGGTGCTTGCCGTTGAAAGGACAGTCATGTTCGACCTCGTTGTTTATCTCCCTATTCTTGTCACCGTATTGGGGGTAGTTGTCGCCATTGCCGTTATTCGGCTGCTCATTAAATTGATGTGGAAGGTGGCTGAACCAAACGAGGCATTGATCATTTCCGGCCTGACCCGTGGAAGTTTGGACACCAGGGACGGAATGGATTTCAAAATCGTCACCGGGAAAGGCGCCTTGGTGGTCCCCGGGCTCCAAACCGTAAGGACCTTGTCCCTCACGCTGAATGAAACAGAACTCCAGGTCAACTGCGTGACCTCGCAAGGTATCCAGGTGATCGTGGAGGGCGTGGTTATTTACAAAATCGGTGACGCCGCACCTTTCATTGCGAATGCCGCGAGGAGGTTTCTCGGCCAGCAGCCCAAAATGCAAAGCCAGGTTTACAACGTTTTTGAGGGGCATTTGCGCTCGATCATTGGCAGCATGACCATGGAAGAGATCATCCGTGAGCGCGACAAACTTGCGTCGTTGGTCCGCAGCGCCAGCGGCATAGAAATGGAAAAGCTTGGCCTAGTGGTTGATTCCCTGCAGATCAAGGATCTCCAGGACCCCACGGGTTACATCCAAAACCTGGCCAAACCGCACATTGCGCAGGTCAAAATGGAGGCCCGCATCGCTGAAGCCACTAGGAACCGCGAGGCCGCGGAGAGGGAGGCCGAGGCAGCTGCCCAGATCGCGGACGCCCAAAGCATCTCGGCGATCAAGCAATCAGCGGCACAAGCCAATGCCGAAACGGCCAGGGCCAACGCCGCCCAGGCAGGACCGTTGGCTGATGCCACGGCGCGCCAGCAAGTGGTGGTCCAGGAAACCGAGGTGGCCAAGCTGGAAGCGGACCGCGAGGAGCAGAAGCTCCAGACGTCCATCCGGAAGCCTGCCGATGCAAAGGCATACGCCCAGCGGACCGAGGCGGAAGCCCAAAAGGCCGCCGACATCAGCGCGTCCGAGGCGCGGGCACGGCGAACGGAACTCGAGGCCCAGGCGAACGCCCGCAGGGTGGAAGTCGAAGCGCAGGCCAACGCCACGGCGGCGGCAGCCATCGCGGGAGCTACAAAGATCACCGGTGAAGCCGAAGCGGCAGCCACCAGGGCCCGCGGCGACGCTGCAGCCTCCGCCATCAAGGCCAAGTCCCTGGCGGAAGCGGACGGCATCAAAGCCCGTGCCGAGGCGCTCGGAACCAACCAAGAGGCCGTGATCTCCCAGCAGCTTGCGGAGAACATGCCCGCGATCGTGGCAGCCGCGGCCGAACCCTTTGCCCACGTGGGTAACCTGACGGTCCTCAACGGTGGCGATGGCCTCAACAGCATGGTGGGTGGGATCCTGTCCCAGGTGGGCAACTACCTGCCCTCGATCACAGCAGCGCTCAAGAACGGCAAGGAGCCGCCCAAGCGGCCCACCAAAACCCCTGATGCATAGGGAAGCCGATGCACAAAGAGGTTGATCGGAGCCTGACGGGCAAAATCGGTAGGGTCACGGGTCGTATTGGGCCAGGCACCGTGGGGGAAGTGATGCTGCCGTTCCACGGCGGCACAAGCGCCTTCCACGCGCATCCCTTCGATAAGAGCAGTGTTTTCAACGTGGGTGATGAGGTGCTTGTCATCTACTACGAGCCGCCCGGGACAGTATTCGTTGACGAACTGCCGGAGGTTCTGAAGGCTGCGCGATAAGAGCAGCCCGACAAAAAGCTGAGGGCGGCTAGTTCGCCGCCCTCAGCCCGGTTGTCACTGATGGATTGCTCAGCCCAGCGGCGGAGCTCCCACACTGTCGTACATCGCGTAGTCGTCAGTGGTGACCGATCCGTTGCTGAACAAGCTCAACCCGAAACTGATGGCAGTGGCCCCGGCAGGAAGTGCCGGCGTCGTGAAGCTTGCCTGGGTATAGGTGGTGGCGGTATTCAGCCACGGTCCGGAGGTCCAATACACCCAGTTGTTTGAGGCGTCACGGTAATACAAAACGAACTGTGTGACGGCTGTGGCGGTGTACCAAACTCGCACCGAGTAGGTGTGTCCTGCGACGCCCGCAGGTGGGCAGGTACTGGTGTCCATTGTGGGAAGCAGTTTCGCGTCACCGCTGGAGTATCCCGTGATGGTGAGTTTCTCTGCTTTGGTACCAGTGTGTGCGGTAGCGACCGTGCTGAACACGGCGGTGTTGGTGCCGTATCCACCGGCCTGCCAGCACTGCGGGAACGGGCCCGTGCCGGCCGTTTCAAGGCTGGGGTTTTGTACCAGGTTGCCGCCGGCTGGTGGTGGCGGCGGAGGCGGTGGCGGCGTGCCGACGTCGAACATCTCGTAGTCGTCGGTGGTGAGCGTGCCGTTGCTGAACAGGTTCAACCCGAAGCTGATGCCGCTCGCGCCGGCAGGCAGTGGAGGCGTTGTCCATGTGGCCTTTTGAAAGGTCGTGGCCGCTGGGAACCAGGGGCTTGATGTCCAATACTTCCAGGAGCCTACGCCGATCCGGTAGTAGAGCTCGAACTGGGTGCTTGTGGTCGATTTATACCAGGCACCTAAGGAATAGGAGTTCCCGGGTGTGGCTGTGGGTGAGCACCCTCCTAGGTCAAGGGTGGGCAGCAACTTCGCATCGCCGTCGACATATCCACTCACCACGAGCTTTTCAGCGACGTTCCCTGTGTGTCCCGGCCTGACGGTGGAGAAAGCCGCGGTGTTGGTGCCATAACCTGCTGCGGCCCAGCATTGCGGAGCCCCGTTGACCAAGGTCTCAAGGCTTGGGTTCTTGACCAGGTTGCCAGTACCCTCCGGCGGTGCCGGCGGTCCCGCGACGAGCGGCTTGACTGTTCCGCCGATCACCTGGGCCACCGTCTTGACCGTGGTGGTTGCTGGCCGGGACTTGAGCCACGTGGCGAACTGGTTGAACAGGGTCGGGGTGATGTTCAGCGGATCCGTGCTGGTAGCTGAAATGTGGTGGAAGGTGAGCTGGACCCACCCGCCTGCGGGCTCCGCCTGGGTGACTGACTGTTGCAGGTCTGCCAGGGTCCAAGTGTTGTCCACTTCATCCGGGGCGGCCGTGTTGTACGGGTTGGCAGGAGGGATGGTCTCCGCGAGCGGGCACCCGGCGCAGCTGAACCGCGTCTTGATGTCACCAAGATTGCGGGCACTGTTGAAGCCGCAGTTCTTGACGATGGTTTCGAGGGATGCATTCTCGGCAGCGAATGGATACGCGAAGTCAGTGATCGTGAATCCAAGGTTGCTGAGGTTCACCCTGTCGTTGCAAATTTGGCGAGTTGCCTCATCCGACGTCACGGTGGTCAGGTCCGGGTGCGTAACGGTGTGGCCTGCAATCTCATTGCCGTTCGCCACAAGGCCCTGCATGTCGCTGGTCGTCATGTAATTCGGGTTGTTAATGAATCCGGACGGCGTGAAGAAAGTGCCCACCAGGCCCAGGCTCTGCATGGTCTGCGCAGCGTTGAGTTGGTCGGCATTTGCGTCGTCAAAAGTCAGGGTCACGACGGTGGGATTGGCAGCTTGGGCTGCGGGTGCGGTGATGCCGGCCGTGACACCGGCGAAAGCAAGTACCACCACAACGGTGGAGAACCATGTGAACCATTTGCCGGGGATCGTCCCTTTGAACGTCCGGTGCTGGTCAACCTGGTCAGTACGGTTGAAGAGTTTCATAGGGTCTGGCTCGATTCTAGACAACGGCCTGGCCGGACATACGGGCGGCGCGGGGTGATTCACCCTGCGCTGTTCAGCATCCGAGGGCGCGGCGCCCAGTCAGCGCCCTCTTGCCGAAATACCCCGGTGCCCGGGACAAGCCCCAGTCATGGCCACGAGGTTCATTACCGTTGTCACCGTAAATCGCGCGGATATTGGGGAATAAGAGTAACTTCTACCCGTCTTTCAGCTCCGTAAATACCTAGATCGACGCATTTTCCGCCGCTCAGGATTCTCCACTCGGGAATCAACATCAATTTGTTAACCAAACCTTCCCCTTGCGGTCACGCCCATTCCCCCGCTTCGCCAACCTCCGCGCACACCGTGGAGGGGTGAGGATCGCTATCGTTGCCGAATCATTCCTGCCGCTCATGAACGGGGTTACGCACTCCATCCTGCGGGTGCTGGAGCATCTGCAAGAGCGCGGCGACGAAGTAATGGTGATTGCGCCGTCGACGTCGGACACTGCTGTCTCGGACGTCGTGAATGGCGCTTTTGTCCACCGCCTCCCCTCCGTGCCCTTGGCCGGGTACACAAATGTGCGGGTGGCGTTGGGCGGTGTGAGCCGGGTCAAGAGAATCCTCGCCGACTACGCACCGGACGTCGTCCACCTCGCATCCCCTTTCGTCCTCGGATGGCGGGCTGTGCAGGCTGCGCACCAGCTCGGCATCCCCACGGTTGCCATCTATCAAACCGAGGTCCCCAGCTACGCCGCCCGGTATGGCGTCCCCATCCTGGAGAACTGGGCATGGAACCGGGTGGACAACATCCATCTTCGGGCAGACCGGACGCTGGTCCCGTCCACGTTCGCGCTCAACCAGTTGCGCGGCCGCGGGATCCTCAGGGTGGGCATGTGGCGGCGCGGTGTGGATACCGCGAGGTTCTCCCCCACCAAGCGCTCGACGGCGTGGCGCGCCTCCGTAGCGCCCCACGGCGAGCGCATCATCGGCTATGTCGGCCGCCTCGCGGTGGAGAAGCAAGTGGAGGACCTTGCTGTGCTGGCGGACCTGCCGGGAACCAGGCTTGTCATTGTGGGCGACGGTCCGCAACGCGCCGCACTCGAAGCAGCACTGCCAAACGCCTTCTTCACCGGGTTCCTCGGCGGCGACGAATTGGCCCAAGTCGTGGCGGGCCTTGACCTCTTCGTTCATCCTGGCGAGTTCGAAACGTTTTGCCAGACCATCCAGGAAGCCATGGCCTCCGGCGTCCCCGTCGTAGCCACCGGCCGCGGCGGTCCCCTCGATCTCGTGGAAAACTCGCGGACCGGCTGGCTTTACGAACCGGGAGACCTCGCGCAGTTGCGGGGCTACGTGCAGGACCTGGTGGGCGACGACGCCAAGCGCCGTGCTTTCGGAACGGCGGCACTCGCTTCGGTCCAAGGACGGACCTGGCCGGTCCTGAGTGCCCAACTCGTCGAGCATTACAAGGCGGTGATCGCCGGCGAAGCGCTTGTTGAGCCGACCGCTGCACCCAGCCACCCGCTTCAGGCGGCCGAACTTCAGGCTGCCGAACTTCAGGCTGCCGAACTTCAGGCAACCGCGTTTCAGCCGGCCGAGCCTGCCACCATTTCCGTGACTTCCAGCAAAGGACTCCCAGCATGAAAATCTCCGTTGTAGGCTGCGGCTATCTCGGTGCGGTACACGCCGCCACGCTCGCGTCGATGGGCCACACCGTGGTGGGCATCGACGTCGACGCCCAGAAGGTGGCCCACCTGAACAAGGGCTTCGCTCCCTTCCACGAACCCGGCCTTGATGAACTTCTCCGGGACGGCTTCGCCACCAAGCGGCTCACGTTCTCCACCGACTTCGCCGATGCCGCCGACGCCCAGACGCACTTCCTTTGCGTGGGTACCCCTCAGTCCAAAACGTCAGATACCGCGGACCTCTCCTACGTGATCGCAGCCACGAAGAGCCTCCTCCCGCACCTGGCGAGGGGCGCCGCCGTCGTCGGCAAATCCACCGTTCCGGTGGGAACAGTGGACATGCTCCGCGGCATCCTTGCCCGCAGGCCGGATGTGCTGCTCGGCTGGAACCCCGAATTCCTGCGTCAGGGCACGGCAGTGAAGGATTCGTTGGTACCGGATCGTCTGGTCTACGGCGTGCCGGGCGGCAAGGACTCTGCCGCCGGCGCCCCGGTCACGGCTGCCCTCGACGCCGTCTACGAACCGCTGATTTCCGCCGGGATCCCACGGCTGGTCTGCAACTTCGCGACGGCCGAGCTCATCAAGTCCGCATCCAATGCGTACCTCGCCACGAAGCTCAGCTTCATCAACGCGATAGCCGAACTTTGCGACGCCTCAGGGGCCGACGTTACTGAGCTCAGTGAGGCGATGGGCCTGGACCCGCGCATCGGCAACCGGTACCTGCACGCAGGCCTGGGTTTCGGCGGCGGCTGCTTGCCGAAGGACGTCCGCTCGTTCCGCGCACAGGCACAGGCGCTGTCCGTGCCTTCCCTCGATGAGTGGATGGGTGTGGTCGATTCCATCAACCTGGGCCAGCGCGCCCGCGCCGTGGACGTCGCCCGTGAAATGTGCAAAGGCTTCCTGTCCGGCCGCACCGTCACCGTGCTCGGCGCGGCCTTCAAGCCGGACACTGACGACATCCGTGACTCCCCCGCCCTTGACGTCGCCCTCCAGTTGGCCGCGGCCGGCGCCCACGTTACCGTGACCGATCCCAAGGCCATCAACAATGCTTGGATGCGCCACCCTCAACTCCGCTTCGAAGCGTCCACCACGCGCGCGCTCGAAGACGCTGAGTTGGTGCTGCTGCTGACCGAATGGGACGAATACCGAGCCCTCTCCCCCGCCGCTGTCGGTTCGCTCGTACGACGCCGGATGGTGCTGGACGCGCGGAACGTCCTGGACGCTGGAGTATGGCGGGCGCAAGGCTGGACGGTTCGCGGGCTCGGAACCGGCTCTCACGCTGCGCCTTCGGAGCCGATGGCTCAAGTCAAACCTCCCGTCGTTCCTGTCAAACCGCTCAACACGCGGCCGTTCATTGTCGGTTCGCCGGCCAAGGCGCCGTCGACGAGACGGTAGCTTTGCTTGGCCGCGGCCGTGATGAGGGCCGCCAGCGGGTCTCAGTGTTTTTGCCCTGTGAACACGTAGACGGGCCCGCAGGCACACGGAGATCCGGCTTGTTCACACTGAGAAACGGCCTTTGGCACACGGATTTTTCCGTTTTTTACACGTAGACGCCAATTTCACCGAGAGAATCTGAATCGTGGATGGCCTTCCTTGAGGAGGGGCACCACGTTTCAAGGCCAGCAATACCGTTGGCCGTTCTACTCGAGAAATGGGGTTGTAGTGGAATCAACAATGACGAAAAGGACCGGCCTTCAGGCCGCGGCCGCGGCCGCGCTGGCTGTGGTCGGCATCTTCGGCGCGAGCATGGCCGTTTCATGGATCGCGGGGTCCCTCGGCATCTCTGCCGCGGCGGCGTCCCAGATTGTGAACGCCATCGAGGTCGGAGGCTGGGCTCTCGTTGTCATCGGCACTATATTCGGGGCAGGAATCACTGGCGCCTTGATCGCAACGGCTCGAGGAATCCTCTTCCGCATCGGCCGGGCGCAAGCAGTCGCGTAAATCGATGCTTGCTAAGACAGCACGCGTGCTTGGGGGCATCCCTGGATGGTTGCTCCCAAGCACGGGTCTGGCCATGGCAGCCATAGCCGTCTTCGGTTACTCGGCCGTGGACCTGTCCTGGATCCGGGACGCGAAGGACATGGGTGGGAGTCCCCTCTACAGCAAAGACTTTCTCCAGATCCTCGGCCGGAACGTCGGCGCGGCCTTGTTGCTCTATTCGGGGGTCGCGACCCTTGGGCTCACTACGCTTCTCGGAGCCGGAATCCTGGCGCTGTATGTCGGGGCGACGGTATCCCTCGGGGTGCATTCCGTCGGCGGGACCGGCCTGGTTGCCGACGTGATTTGGTATGTCCCGTTCGAATTCTTCGGCCTGGTGATGGCGGCGACCGCCGGATTCCAGCCCGCCGCGGGCCTCACTCGCAGGCTGCTGATGAAGAACGAGCCCGCAACTGTGCGCTCGTTCATCGACGACATGGCCCGTTCCCTCGGCACCTTGCTCATTGCCATCGCCTTGATAGTCCTCGGTGCCGCCATCGAGGCCATCGTGATCCAGCTAAAGACCTGAGGAGGACTTCATGACCAGCACGGAAGACGGCCGAGAGTCCGAAACCGTCATCAGCGTCGCTAAGGTCGGAAAGTTGCAGCCCGAGCCAACCGCGGCCAGGGAATGGGTCCCCACGTCCCGCGCTCTGTGGATCGCGGGCTACATTCTGCTGATGGCCTTGGTGGCCCTGCGGCTTCCCCTGACCAGGAAGTATCTCAGCGCGAACGTTCCGGCGGAAGTGCGGTCGGAAATCGGGGACGATCGCCTGCTGAATCTCTCCATGACGGTGGGCACCGTTTTGTTCTTTCTTCTCTACGCGGTAATCATCGCTTTGTACTTTTCCCTCGCCGCGTTCCTGGACAAAAGAGTGATCCCGGGAAAATGGCTACTCGCGGGCCGCTTCAATATCGGAGCCTTCTTTGTGATCGCCATTCTCGCCACGATCCCCGTGAATCTCTTCAGCGTGGTGTTCGGCGTCCTCCAACCGCGGGATGTCCCCGGATATTGGGCCTATTTCCCCTCGATGGCCGTTCTCGCCCTGGCGATCTTCTACCGACATTGGCGCGGGTTTTCCACAGGCAGGAAGATCCTCGTTGTGCTTTCAGCCATAGCTCTGTCAACAATAGTTGCCATCGGCTGACCTTCTTCAACCACCACCCACGGACAGAAATTCTCAATGACTACTCAGCTCTACAGCCTTCTTCTACGAATCGTGGGCCTCATGGTCGCTGCATTCTCCGGCATTTCCCTCGGCCTCATTTGGGCTTCTCCTGCCCCGGAAGGCCTCAACAATATTGATCCGCTCGCCCTGAAGAACACAACGGTCACCGTACTTCTCGTCTTCGGAGTGGCAGCACCCCTGATTGCGGCATTCAGCCCGGCCGGGAAATGGCTGCCGCTCAAGGCGGCCGTTTTCGCCGTCGCCGGTTTTGCCAACGCGGCGACCCTCAGTCCGGTAATAGTTGTCCCGTTCCAGGGAACGACGTCGGCCGTCGCCGTCGTCTGTGCGCTCGGGCTTACGGTCCTCACCGTTGTGGCCTTCATGGACTCAGTCCAGAAGAAGAGTCCGCGGAGCAAGTTCTAAGCGCTGATGACGGCCAAAGTCTCTCCCGCCGACGTCGCAGGCCAGGTTTCGAGCGCCAGAGTCACAGCCGCGTCGGTCCGGCGGTCCGACTACCGAATCCTGCGGGACTTCCGGGCGTTCGAAATCGTCAATGCGATGCGTTTGCCGCTCACGTTGGATGGCTTCAGGGCCCTCGCTATCTTCGGATCGATAGCCTTGGTCCTGCTCGGAACAACGGCGTTCGCGTCCACGATGTCCGTTCTCCGCGACGGCCCGCTCCGCCATGACGCGGCCGCTGTGCTCAATTGGGGATTCCTCGCGATCCTCTACTCCGCTGTCGCGACAGTGCTCACCGAGGTAGTTTCGAGCCGACGGCTGGCAGTCTCTGGCACTCCGCACTTGGAGCTCTTCCGGGCGATGGAACTTCCCCTCCCGCAGGTTGTGGTGAGATACGGTCTGGTCCCGGCGTTCCGCCGCACAGGCATCCTTTGGTATTCAGCCGCGGTATTCCTTCTGGTCTTCTTCGAGGAATCGTCGAGCTACATCGACGTCGTGGCGGCATCCATCTCCGTCCTGACTCTCGCGTCCTGTGCTTGCGTCTATTGTGTTCTCCATTTCGCTTCGACGCCTGCACGACGGATAGGCCTCCATTGGAGGTACTGCCTCTTGGCTCTCGTCCCCGGAGTGTTGCTTGGGTTGGCCACCGGCTTCCTCGTGCCTCAGCTCTCCCGGCTGGACGGCCTCGCCGAGGACCCCTCGCGATTCCTTCCGGCGTTGTGCTTGCTAGCGGCTGTTGCATCCGGGGTATTGATCCTCCTCAGCATCCGCGCGTGGCGCCGCCTCAGCTACCGCAAGATTTCCTTCAGCGCCGCACGGGGCGGCTGTCAGCGACCGGTGACAAACTTCGGGCTTTTCGTTGTCACTGATCTGTTGAGCAGCAAACAGGGCTCGGTGATCACCACCATCGTCCTCGCCTGGATCGCCGTCGTTGGCATCCTCCTGGGAGCGAGGGGCATCCTCCCCCTTCACTCAGCTCTCGGCGTCGGGGAACTGCACAAATCCTTGATTGGTATTGCCGTGCTCCTGAGCTTGGGCGTCACGGAACCGATGCTCTATCGGATCGGGCCCACAGCGAAGCTGTACCACTACCGCTTTGCGTGGGAGAACGGCGTCTCCGCCACTGCGATCGTTGTCCGGCTCGTCGGGATCTACGTTATGGCGGGGGCGGCCATCGGTGGGTTTGTCTTCCTGGGGGCACTTCTCGCCTTGGACATTCCGGCTCCCGGTGCTGTCCTCGCGGGCCTGATCGTCGCAGCGTCCGGAGTGGTCGCGGAATCGCTCTCCCGTCCGCCAACCACCACTGACGGCACCAAATCCAACGACGTGATGGACGGCCTCTTCACACTCCTCCTGATTTCTCCTTGCTCGCTCATCCTCGTTGTCAGCCCTGAGTTCAGCACCGTGCTGTTGCTGGGCTATTCCATCCTTTTGATCCTGGGAGCCGCCGTATGCCTGCACCAACGTCTTTTGAGGCTTCGATCGAAATTGATTCTGTAACCGCCGGCTACCGGCAAGGCTCACCCGTCCTGGACGGACTCAGTCTCGGCATGAACGAGCCGGGGCTCTACCGGGTGGCCGGCAGCAATGGCAGCGGGAAATCGACTCTCTTGGAGCTCATCAGCGGTTTCCTCGAACCTTGGGCCGGAAGCGTTCGTCTTTGCGGCATCGACGCCGGCTCTCCCGACGCGCGCCATGTGCGGAGCGTCTGCCGTACGACGCCGGCGCTCTACCCCTCCATGACCGTTCACGACCATCTGGCTCTTGCGGCCCGCAGCCGTCAGGTCGGCCCGGAGGCCGGGCTCGCCCGGCTGGCCAGATACGGATTGGAGGACTGGGCGGAACAGCCCGTCTCCATGCTGTCGACGGGCAATATCCGGAAGCTCTGGCTGCTCATGTGCACTGTCGCCGATACCCCTGTGGTCGCCATCGATGAGCCTTTCAACGGTATGGACGTTCGGGGAATCGAGGCCCTGATCGACGAGCTCGGCGAATGGGCACAGCACAAAGTAGTTGTCCTCATCTCCCACACAGTTCCGGAGCAACTGGCCGTTAGACATTCCTTCGTCTTCAAGCAGGAAGGAGGATCGTTGTAGACCGAAGCCCACGCGCGGCTCACTCCGAAAGCCGCTTCTCGCGGAACGGAGACGAATCCCGGACGAGGTCAAAGAGGGCGGTGCGGGAAGGGCTTCCGGTCTTGCGCAGCGCGTTGGAGACGTGGCTTTCAACGGTCCTGATACTGATTCCCAGATGCTCGGCGATCTCGGGGTTGGAGCGATGACCGGCCAGGGCTGCGATCTCGATTTCCCGGACCGTCAGGGGCGAGTAGCTTCCGGAGCTAAACGCGACGGGTTCATCCTCCGAGGGAAATCGTGTCGCGAACATGGAGTACGCCCGGTCCATCGCTGCCGCGCCGATGGTGTCGTCCACGAACGCATACCGCTTGAAAGCACCGCGAAGCAGCATCCGTACCTGGTAGAAGTCGACGTCGGGCTCGTAATGCTCAAGCAGCACGCCTAGCATTACGTGGTCGTCCTCCACTACCGCGGCAGCAATTGCCAAAAGCTGATCATGTGAAGTGGAGGAGGGATGCTCTTTCAAGGTCTGCCGAAGGAGTTCGAGAACCTTACGGCCGGGGAGCAGGCACGTGAAGAACAGTGCGGAATAGATCGCCTCGAGGATATAGCCACGTTCGAGCTGCCGTTGAATGAGTTTCGCGGCCTTCCCGTCGAATACAGCTGGGATAAGGGGCCGCGCGGCGACGAGTTCGTAGACTCCTCTCGCGGTTCCGGGGAGTGGGCCGATGTCTTCAGCTTCGCGCCTCGCCTGGGTGGCAAGGGTCGCTGCAGGCAAGATCGCGGACGTCGCCGTCCTCAGTCCAGCGAGCCTAAGCATGGCGTCGTGGAGGGAAGCCACCAGGAACCCCGGCCGCCCCATGGCAAAGATACTGCCCATGAGGTATTCGGCATCGTCGAAATAGCCGCGGTAGGTCAGGGCTTGGGCAGCCACATAGGTGTTGGAAACCATCCCGAATTGGTCCAGGTTGCGCCGGGCTTCTGCACGCTGGTCAAGCGCAAAGACAATTGACTCCTCAATCCGCCCCGAGCTGAACAATGCCATTCCGCGGATGAACGGTTCGATTCCCGGGATGCCTCTTAATCCGCCTGGAGGCTGGATGGCTTGGAGCGCGGCGGAAGGGTTGAATCGGTAGAGTTCCAGGATGCCCCGGATGCTGGATATGACACCGCTTTCAGGGTGACGATCGTCTAGCCGCGCGAAGATTTCGTCGAGGTTCTCCGGCATTCGATCGTAGGATGCCACGAGGAAAAGTTCCGCGGCTTCGGCTTCTGCGGACCATTCGGGACGTTCCTTCCCGAAGCTCCTGAGGACGCCGGCAGCAGAATCCAGTCCTTTGCCTTTATGGATCGCCCAAAGCGCTTTGGTAAATGCCAGGAACAGGAGATCGCACGATTCTCCCTCAGAGGTCAACGTCTGCGCGATCACGCGCTCAATTCTCGATGCGTCAATGGGCGATCCCCAGTAGACGCTCAGGAGTGCGACCGCATTCGACACCGATCTGTCGGCATCCCACCGCTCGTAGCGCTGGCGCTCCAGGACGGAGATTTGCTCATGAAAATGGCGCGCCGTGGCCGCATCGTCGGAGTTCCGTTCAAGGCGCAGCGCGGCCAGGACCCTCATCAGCGAATCGGCCGAGTTGAGGTCAATGCGGGATTCCTGCGGCAAACCACTGAGGGCTCGTGTTATTCGGCTCTTCAGGACCCGCCTGCTTGTGAGCACCCTTTGACCGCGGAAATAGTCGGCCAGGACCGGCGGGGTGATCGAAGCGCAGACAGTGTTGTGGAGATCTTCCGTGACGGAAATGAGGCCGCGCTGTTCGAGCCTGTCGAGAACGTCGGAATGGACTACCTGTTGCAGTACATCGAGGGGCGTCGTCCCGGCGATGGCCATGGCTTGGAGGCCAGTGAGTTCGTCGGGTTCAAGTCCTTCGAGGAGGGATTCCACCGTGCCATGGAGGTGCTCGTTCCACAGGGTGTCGCCTGTCATGTGCCATTGACCATGGCGGAGGACAATCAAGCCACTGAGGGAAGCAGTTTCCGCGATGCGAACCACAAGCCGGGGGTTCCCCGCCGATTTCGTCAGGATCCGGGCAGTGGTGTCGGCGTCCGCAGGAGCTCCCAGAATGTCGGTGAGGAGCTCGTTCACCTGCTCGTAGCGAAGCGGATTCAAGTGAACCCTGGCTTCCGGGCCGGGGCTGAGCACCGCAGGCTGTGCCATCGAGTAGATGGAAGACTCGTTCATGGTGACGATCATGGGCCGTTTTGTCCGACGCCGGACGGCGTCCAGAACCGCTACAGTCTCCGCGTCGACGAACTCGAGGTCATCGACTACAAGCACGCGCTCCCCTGGCCTGGAGAGTCGGCTTGCCAGGGTGTCAGCCACACCTAGAACTCCCAATTGGCCTATTCGAATATCCAGGCTCAGGCTATGTATTCCACCAAATGGTATTCCGCGATGTGAGCGGAGTCCCGAAATGGAGTAAACCGTCGCTCCGGTATTTTCCAGATCGGCGATAGCCTTTTGCGCGACACTCGTGCGGCCGCTGCCAGGCGCGCCGACAATTCGAACCATCATTCCGCGAGCAACGTAGTCCAGCGTTCGCCGAACTTCCTGATCGAACACTCGCGATCCAACTTTCTCTGATGCGCTGATCCAGCACTCTCCGGGCCCTAGGTGGTGCGAGGTCCAGACTATTCAACTGTTTCCTGCCCAAAGCCGGGCGTTGGGCAGGCGGACTCCCAAGCACTCCCGCGGAATCCCCCCGGGTGCGCTGACGAACCTCGTTCCAAGGGCAACCGTAAAGTCCGAAACCGCCATCTAAGTGTGGTTTTGGCGAAACTCAGTGTGCGCAGGGGGGCGTCTACGTGTGCCGACGTGGGGTTTTGTTCCGCATCTCCGTGTGCGCCGGCGAAATCTCAGTGTTCCCCCGGCGTCCGATGAGATGAGGTTTGGCGGTGGTTTCTCCATGGCTCTCCTGGTGGTGGTCTCTTGCTTTCGACGGTACGGGGGTTTCGTGGCCGCCTCTAGATCGAACCTCGCACATGTGGATATTTATTCGAATCTTCTTTTTCCAGATCGAACATATTTTCTAATACGGACCCGGTGCCGTGCTTTTGAGGGCGCCGTCAAGAGGCCATCTCATCTATGTGGACAACTTCTTCTTTTCTCGCATTTCAGATGCTAGGATCTGCTCACATTCGCGTCAAAAACTGAATCATTGGGGGCAATTAATGAATACTCGCGCGCCTAAAAACAACGGGGAAATAAAGCACGCGTCACACGACTTCTTGAAATATCGCAAAGCCGGCTTCAAGGTCTTTGCCATCGTCACGTCAACAGCCGCAGCACTCTCCCTTGCCGCGTGCGGCGGAGCTAGCCCGACAATTTCGCACGCCGTCGCTACGCAATCGGCTTCGGCTTCAGCGACTCCCACCCCAACACCGACGCCGACGCCGACGCCGACCGCGCCAAACTCAGTGTCCTGCGTGACGGAGAGCGCAACAGAGAGCTATCCACCCAAGCAGTTCATTTGCACCAAGTCGGACACGGGAGTCCTGCTCTGGATGGAAAGCTCAGAGTCCAAGCGAGTGACGGATGCGCGTGCGGCAGCAACCGCAGCGGCGGCGAAGGCGGCGGCAGACAAGGCTGCATCTGACAAGGCCGCGGCCGATGCCGCAGCGGCAGCTCAGGCAGCGGCAGCTCAGGCAGCGGCCCAGGCAAAGGCTGACGCCGATGCTGCCGCAGTGAAGGCACAACAAGACCAAGCCCAGGCCAGGCAGGTACAGCCGGTCGCGCCGTCGTCCGTTTACTATGCGAACTGCACGGCCGCCCGGGCCGCCGGCGCCGCACCTATCTATCGGGGTCAGCCAGGTTACCGGCCTGCGCTGGACAGGGATAACGACGGCATAGCCTGCGAATAGGGGTTACACAGGACAACCTAGGGACACCGTCGGATTCTGCTGGATCATTCTCTCCGTCGAAGTTGCCGGTCCCGTGATTCCGCGGGCCCGGAATTTGCCCATTCGAATGATTGAGCAGAATCCCACATCCCGGGCGAAGACGATCCCCGGACGGACATGACCAAGCCCAGGGCCGAGCGCTACAGCAAAAGCTGGGCGACACGCCAAATCCCTGGTGACACCTGGATTCAGGTGTCACCAGGGATCTAGCGCATCCCCGGGTAATTTGCGCGTCGCGAAGTAGTCACTCACCCCGGAAATAGGCACAAAAAAGCAGGGCCGGTCATTGACCGGCCCTGCTTTTTGAAATCCGAAGCTTAGAGAGCCTGGATGTTTACTGCCTGGGGACCCTTGGGGCCCTGCTCGACATCGAAGGAAACCTTCTGGTTCTCTTCGAGGGAGCGGTAGCCGCCCGAGTTGATTGCAGAGTAGTGAGCGAAAACGTCCTGGCTGCCATCTTCCGGGGAGATGAAGCCGAAGCCCTTTTCAGAGTTGAACCACTTGACGATACCTGTAGCCATTTTTTCAGTTTCCTTACTGAAGGTGGAGGTTGTCCCGACTGTCGGGCCTCCGGTGTGGGGTGTTCTCCACCGTTACTTCAGAAGGTCGCGGTTGATGAACCGCGGGAACTGCCTGAACTACCAAATGCCAAACACAACAACAGCTACAAGCATACAGGCCTTTGGGCGGATGGCTACTATTTGTCAAAAACCTTCATCTGCCGCGCGCCGTAACGCGCGCCGTAAACTGGACGGCTGCACACGGGCTGACCCCAATAATGTCCGGGACCTCGCTTAGCCTAGAACCACGGGATGCAGCCGTTGAAGTGGACCTTGCATGAACGCGGCCGGTATCGCTGGAACCAGAGGATCATATGGATTACTACGCAATAAATTCACTGCGTGAAAACCATGCAGGATGGGCCTTGCTTCGCGCCCAGAACGCTCCGCTGGCTGTGCACTTCTTCATGGCCGCGTTTACCGGCCCCAACCAACGGAACATCGGCCGGCAGCAACTCATCGACATTCTGGAGGATGTGCTGTTCGGCGTCCGCGAGTCCTTCGGTGAAGGCAAATTTCCCCGTCAAGCGTCGGAATACCTCGACGATTGGGCCGATCCGGAGCGGGCCTGGCTGCGGAAATACTACGTTCCCGGCGAGGACGAACCCCACTACGATCTCACCGCCGCCGCGGAAGACGTGGTGCGGTGGGTCGAGAACCTGCGCGGGAGGGATTTCGTGGCCACTCAGTCCCGCCTGACCAGCATCTTCGCAGTACTCAAGACGCTCGTTCAGCAATCCGAGACAGACCCGGAAGTGCGATTGGCCGAACTCCAGCGCCAGCGTGACGGGATCGACGCCGAAATGCAGCGCCTACGCGAGGGCAACATCAAGGTCATGAGCGCTCCGGAAGCACTGGACCACTTCCAGCAGCTGACCACTTTGGCCAAAGACTTGCTCTCCGACTTCCGTGAAGTCGAACAAAACTTCCGGCGGCTGGACCGCCAGGTGCGCGAGCAGATCGCCACGTGGGATGGCAGCCAAGGGGAGCTCCTCGACTCCATTTTTGCCAACCAGCAGGATATTGGCAGCTCCCTGCAGGGGCGTACCTTCCAGGGATTCTGGGACTACCTCATGTCCCCACAACTCCGGACGGAGCTACGGGACCTTCTTCAGCGCGCCACGCAGATCGAAGCCCTGTCCCGCATGGACAATCTCCATGCCGTGGCGAACCTCCACCAGGACTGGCTGCCCGCCGTCGAGCAGACACAAGCCACTGTCCGGCAGCTGTCCCAGCAAATGCGCAGGCTCCTGGACGACAAGGTCTTCCTGGAGAACAAGCGGATCATGCAACTGATCCGAAGCGTCGAGTCGACCGCCCTCACCACCCGCGCCCAACCGCCGTCGGGCATTTTCATGGAGATCGCCGCGCCGTCGGTGGATGTCGCGCTGCCGTTTGAGCGTCCCCTCTACGAGCCGGGCAGCAGGGTCCTGGTGATGGACGACGTCGTCATCGCCGACGACGCCGATGTTGACGCTGGCGCCCTGTTCAGCCAGTTCTATGTGGACAAAGAGCACCTCAAGTCCCACATCGATGCGGTCCTGGAAGACGCGGACCAGGCCACGTTGGCTAACATTACCGCCGCCTATCCCCTGTCGCAGGGCCTGGCGGAGCTGGTTGCCTATTACCAATTGGCTGCCGAGTCGGAATGGGCGAACATCAACCCGGAGGCGACCCAGCAACTGTCCTGGTCCCTGCCGGACGGAAGCATCCGCGAAGCGACAATCGATCAAATCATCTTTGTGAGGCCTGCATGAACACCATCATGGAACTGGACACCCGCACTCCCGAGGAACTGCCCGGCGTCGTCACGAGGCTCTTCAAAGGCGTGGTCTATTCCGAAACCGACGAGAAGATCTGGCAGTCGCTTCTGGCCTTGGCCTCCCAGGTCCGCGACTATGTTGCGGTCCTCGGACTGGACCTGATCCTGGACGAATCCGAAGGGTACGCCTTCCTCAAATCGCGCGAGGACCCGGATGTCACGCTCCCCCGGCTTATCCCCCGACGCCAACTGACCTTCGATGTCAGCCTGCTCCTGGCCCTCCTGCGTGCCCGGATGCTCGAGTTCGACACGAATAGCAGCGAGACCCGCCTCATCATGACGGAGCAGGAAATTGCCGACATGGTTTCGGTGTTCCTGCCCGAGTCCAGCAATGAAGCCCGGATCCTGGACAAGCTGGGTGCCAACATCAAGAAGGTCGTAGAGCTCGGTTTCCTGCGGAAATTGCGAGGAGAAACCGGCACCTACGAGGTGGCGCGCATCCTCAAGGCGTACGTGGATGCCCAGTGGCTGGAAGAGTTCGACGCCCGGCTGGCTGACTACCGCCGCTCACTCACGGGGCAAAAGCCCGCAGTTTCAACGGAAACGGACGACGCATGACCACCGAGCTGCAGGACGGCCTCTTCAGCTTGGACGAGCTCCCGTCGGGGCAAAAGGACGACGACGGCGCCCTCCCGGGCTTTCGGCTGCACCGCCTGGAGCTGCTCAACTGGGGAACATTCCACGGCGGGGTCCGCACCTTCCGTTTGGATGGTGCCAATAGCCTTCTGACCGGGGACATCGGTTCGGGGAAGTCCACAGTAGTTGATGCGATCACCACGCTGCTGCTCCCTGCCAATAGGATCGACTACAACAAAGCCGCCGGCGCCCAGAAGCGCGAACGCACGCTCATGTCGTACGTTCGCGGCTTCCACAAGAGCACGCGCAGCACCGGCGGCGAATACTCCAAACCCGTGGCGCTCCGGGCACCGGGAGCCCTCACCGTAGTCCTCGGCGTCTTCCACAACGCGGTCCTCAATAAGTCCGTCACGCTTGCCATCACCCTCTGGACCATGCAAGAAGCGGGCCAGCCCAGCCGTTTCTACTCGTTGGCCGAAACTGAGCAGTCCATTGCGGAAGACTTCGCCAACTTCGGGCAGGATCCGGCCAAGCTGAAAAAGAAGCTTCGTGCCGCGGGCGCGGCCGTCCATGACACCTTCGACCCCTACGCCGCGGCTTTCAAGCGTCATTTCGGCATCAGCGGCAACCAAGCCATGGATCTGTTCCACCGCACTGTCTCCATGAAACAGGTGGAGAACATCACCCACTTCGTGCGGACCAACATGCTCGAGGACGATGACGTGAAGTCGCGCATCGACAACCTCATCCACCACTTCGACGACCTCAAGAAGGCCCACGAGGCCGTGCTGAGGGCGAAGGACCAGATCGGCTTGCTGAAGCCGATCCGTGACGGTGCCGCAGTGCATGAGCAGCTGAGCGGCGAAGACGCCCTCGCCCGCCAGCAGCGCGATCAGTTGCATCCGTGGTTCACGGATCAGCAGCTGACGCTGAGCCTGGAACACCAGCGGGAGCTGGAAAACACCGGGGTCAAACTGCTGGAGGACAGCACCCAGCTCGGCGCGGACATTTCGCGGCTGCGCCATGAACTTTCAGTGGTCCAGGAGGACATCCGCACCAACGGTGGGGGTCGGCTCGCCGCGATCGACGCCGAGATCGCACGGCTTGAGGACGAGTCCCGCTCCCAACGCAAGCGCTTCGAGCGATACTCAGCTGCCGCCGTCGAACTGGGTCTGAGGATGCCGGAAGACCGTGTGCTCTTCGACGCGAACCGGGCGCGTTTTGGCGAGGTGGAACAGGAGCTTGTTGCCGAATCCAGTGTGCTGCAGGAACGCCGCACCGGATTGACTTTGGAGCGGTCTGAACTCAGCAGCCGCAAGGCAGACATCGACGCCGAACTGGCTAGCCTGCAGTCCCGCCAGACCCTGCTGCCGCTCGCCCAACTCGAGCTCCGCCGTCGGCTGTGTGAGGGAATCGGCGTCGCGGAAACCGTCCTGCCTTATGCCGGCGAACTGCTGCGGGTGCGCGACGGCGAGTCGGAATGGGAGGGCGCAGCGGAAAGAACATTGCGTGGTTTCGCGTTGTCCCTGCTGGTCTCCGCAGAGCACTACCCGGCGGTCAGCAGTTGGGTGGATTCCAATAACCTCCGAGCCAGGTTGGTCTACCTGAAGGTCGGAGATTCGAACGCGGCGCGGCCCACCGAAGCAGGGACACTGGCGGCGAAAATCGCCATCAAGCAAGGTACCCCCTTCCGCACTTTCCTGCTGGACGAACTCAGCACCCGGTTCGACTATGTCTGCTGCGAGACCATGGAGGATTTCCGCCGCTACCCCAAATCCCTGACGGTCAACGGCCAGCTCAAGGGCGGCAGGGGCAGGCATGAGAAGGATGATCGCCGGGATCTCGCGGACCGGCGCAATTACGTCCTCGGTTGGGATAACCATGACAAGATCACCCGTTTCCTCGCCGAGCGGGACGAGGTGGACGGCAAGGTCAGCGTGGTCGAAACCCAGCTGCACAAAGTGGACGTGTCCCTCGGCTCTCTCGTGCGCCAAAACCAGCAGCTCGGAACAATCCGCTCTGTGGCCGATTTCGCCGAGATCGGCTGGCAACTGACCGCGCGGCGGATCGAGGATCTCAAGGCGGAAAGGAACGAACTCCAGTCGGCCAGCAGCGTGCTGCAGCAGCTGACGGCCAAAGAAACCGAGGTGACCGGGAAGCTCGGGCGCTTCGAGGAGAAGTCCAACAAAATCCAGCAGCGGCTCGGTGCCAATGAGAAGGACGCCAAAGATATCGCTGCGGCGATCGAGGAATGCCGCCTGGCGCTGCTGGGGCATCCGCTGACCGACGACGACGCCGTGCTGGCCGCCGTCGCTCGGCTCGCCGCCGAGGTGCTCGGCGAGAAAACACTCACCTACAAGAACACGGGCACCGCCGAGAGCTCCGTCCGATCGGGGCTGACAGCGTCGATCGATGCGCTCACGAAACGCATCGCGACGGCGGCCGCATCTACCGTTCGCTTGATGACGGAGTTCCGCGGCAAGTACCCCAACGAGACCACCGACATCGACGCCTCGCTGGAAGCAGCCCCAGAGTTCAACCGGTTGCTTGAGCAGCTGGAGAAGGACGATCTGCCGCGTTTCGAGGCGCGCTTCAAGGAGTCGCTGACCCAGAACACCATCCACGAGGTGGTGGCATTCAACGCCTTCCTGGACAGCCGGCGCCAGGACATCGTGAATCGGATCGGTGAAATCAACGTGTCCTTGGCGGGGATCGAATACAACCCGGGCAGACATATCCAGCTGGAGCATCAGAGCTCAACCGACTTGGACGTGCGCCAGTTCGGGATCGACCTGCGGGCCTGCTCGGAGGGGACCATCGGCGACGAAGACCAGTACTCGGAGCAGAAGTACCTGCAGGTGGAGAGGCTGATCGAACGCTTCCGTGGACGGGAGGGCTACACGGCACTCGATGAACGTTGGACAGCCAAAGTAACGGACGTGCGGAACTGGTTTACTTTCTCAGCCTCGGAAAAGTGGACGGAGACCGGTGAGGAATTCGAGCATTTCACCGACTCAGGCGGAAAGTCGGGCGGCCAGAAGGAAAAACTGGCCTACACAATCCTCGCGGCGGCGTTGGCGTTCCAGTTCGGGCTCGCATCAGGAAAAGGCGTGGCGAAGGGTGCGGCGAAAGGACGCAGCTTCCGCTTTGTGGTCATTGACGAGGCGTTCGGCCGCGGCTCGGACGAGTCCGCCCGGTACGGCCTGGAACTCTTCCGGCGCATGAAGCTGCAGCTACTGATCGTCACGCCGCTACAAAAGATCCACGTGATCGAGCCTTTTGTAGCACACGTGGGCTTCGTAGCGAACACCAACGGCAACGACTCCCAGCTCCGCAACATGACCATCACGGAATACCGCGAGGAACGGGATCGCCGTGCCGGCTAAAAACACGGGTGCGTCCCGGACCTGGACCACGCTGGCGGGGCTGCGTTCGCTCTCTGCTGCGACGTGGGAGCGCGGGCAACTGTTACGCGAGGCGCTGGAACCAACGGAAGCGTACCCCCGCCGTCGTTCGCTTAAGCGGCCTTCGGCGGCAGAGCTGCGAGACGACTATGCGGCCGCGCGGGAGTGGGCAGCTGAGCTGTTCGCCTCGGTGGGGACCTACACTTTGGAAACCGTCGACGTCGGCCGCACCACCATCGGTTCCAACCTCCTCCCGGCCGCGGCAGTGTTCGCGGGAGTGGCGGACGAGGTTGCCTTCGTGGGCAAGACCCGGGAGCTGGGGCGGTTCCGTTCGCTGGCCGGACGGCTGGCCGGCTTGGAGCCGGCACTAAGTGCCTGGGCAATGAAACGCCCCCTTCAACTGTTGGCTCTGGGTGATGCCGCCCTGAGCGCTGCCCGGGTGGCGCTGTGGCTGAGGGCGAATCCCGGACCGGGGATCTATCTAAGACAACTGAGCCTCCCCGGAGTCCACACGAAGTTCATCGAGACTCATCGGCGGGTCATTGATGAAATGCTGGCCGTGCTGCAACACACGCCGCCAGAGGACGATCAGCCGGGCCAAAGCGCGGCCGCGGACAACGCTGCTTCGGACGGTGCTGCTTCGGACGGTGCTGGGGGCCTGCTGCTCAACCCGATTGCGCGCACACCGGCAGCCCGCTTCGCTGAGCGTCATGGTTTCCTGCATCCGCCAGAACTTGTGCGCTTCCGGCTGCTGGACCCCGAAATTCCGCTGTTGGGCGATGCTCGCGACGTTATGGTCACGGCAGAGGCTTTCAGTACGCTCCGGCTACCGGTCACCTCTGTCCTCGTCACCGAAAATCTGGTGAACTTCCTTGCCCTTCCGCATCGGCCACGGTCCTTGGCGTTGTTTGGCGCCGGCTATGGATTTTCGTCGCTGAGGGACGTGGAGTGGATGCGGGATTGTGAGGTCCTGTACTGGGGAGATCTGGACACACATGGCTTCCGGATCCTGGATCAGCTCCGCGCTGTTCACCCACACGTGTCCAGCGTTCTCATGGATGAGGCGACACTGCTCGCCCATCGCGAGGCGTGGAGTGTGGAAGTGTCACCGTCACGGGCCCAATTGGCGAGGCTCACCCCGGGGGAGGCGGAGGTCTACGAGTCGCTGGGAAACAACCGCTACGGAAACGGCGTCCGCCTGGAACAGGAGCTGATCCGTTGGGACTGGGCGCTGGAACGGATTGCTGCTGGGCCTGTCTAAACGAAATCCCGCCTCCAGGGCAGTGCTACGATTGCTACGGAGGCAAATGATGACCACGATCCCGCACCGCGAACTCCGCAACAACAGCAGCAAGATTCTGGAGCGCGTCAAAAACGGCGAAATCATCGACGTGACCAACAACGGGGAAATTGCGGCCACCCTCATTCCGCCTTCCGCTTCGCCGTTCGAGCGGCTGTTGCAGTCGGGCGGCGTCCGCCCTGCTGGCGAGAGCCCCGTGGATTTTAGGCTTGTGCCGCGCATCAAGAGTGCGATGAGCAGCTCGGGCATGCTCGCCGATCTGCGTGGCGATCGGTGATCACTTATGTGGACACTTCCGCGATCCTCAAGCTGGTGGTCGACGAACCGGAATCCCCCGCCGTCGCTGAGTATCTTTCGACTGCGGCCTCAAGCGGAAACCGCCTCGTCGCGTCGATGCTTCTCTACACCGAGCTTCATTGCGTGGCGCGGCGGCGGAGACTGGGCTCAGAACCAGTCAATACCGTCCTGAGCGGCATCAACCTGGTGGACATCGTCCGTTCCGATCTGATGTATGCCGCCGCACTTCCCGGCCGGCTGCGGAGCGCGGATGCGATCCATCTGGCAACCGCGATCAGGCTCCAAACTGATCTGCTGGTGGCCTACGACGCCGAGCTCCTCGCCGCTGCTGTTGACGCCGGCGTCACCGTCCTCTCGCCTGGAAAGTAGCCCTTTCGTCTGCCGTAAGTGCTGATCGCTTAGTCTCGATCGACCGCAAATTTACTGTCGGCGACTGCGAATTCGAACGAGGATAATTATCGCGACGACTCCCGCTATCAAGCACGAGATTGAGCCAGCCGCCAAGAAGTACTTCTCGATCAGCGTCATTCTCGTAAGTTCAAGATAGTCGTCGTAAGGAATCAGGCCGATCTTTGCGTCATGCTGCGAGTATCGTACGAAGTACGTCAAGAGGCTAACGGCTGAAACGGCGGCGCCTATAATCGCGATTGTGATTGAAATCTTTAAAGCAGTTTTCATCTTGGATGCCGTCACGAAGGCTTCCCCCCTCTCATAGTCGCCGAGTAAATATCATTTCGTCCTAACGCCAAATGGATCCCCAACCACCTTCCGGGTAATTACAATTGTATCGTGCCATTCTTAACCAATTCCAAGCAGGCCGCCATGACTCGAGATTGTACTCGGGTAGTGAAAGTGGCAGGCCGGCGATATGGCAATAGAACTGCTGCTCAATTGAATCGGTCCAGCGCCATGAATCGGCCCCCATCTTGGATCGGACCTCGTCGCGGTGCGCCCACCAAGTCGTAGCGTTCGAAAACGTTACTCCCCAGGCGGTCGGCGTAACATTCACGGTCCAACCGCCATTCCTGCTGTTCCACCAGGGCCGATGATAAAGGTCCACACCAAGCCATGGATCCGACACAACGGGGTATTGGACGCCAGCCCTACGATGCTCTACTTTCTGTATCAGTTTAGTGCCGTGCACTTCGTAGCGAGTCGGTATCGCCTTTCCTGCTGAGTCCTTCGCCCATGGGGCAGAGAAGCCACCTAGGAACTCGCCTGCCTGATCGGTTGCAACCACGAATCCGGCGTCCGTCACTTCCAATTTCGCCGCCGACGGCAGCTCGACAGGGTATGCAAACTCCGTCGGCGACTCGGGTCCTGATATTGTCGTAGCAATCTGAACTGAACCGTCCGTCTTAGGTATAACGGCCGTTGCATCCCTGCCATGAGGGTACGTGACACCAACCGAGCCTCGAATGCCTTGTGAATCCGACGAAGCAGGCAGTCAAACCTTGATCTTTGTGGCGTCACTCTTCAATTCCACAAATCCATCGCCCGTAGTCGGGAACGAAATCTCATTTCCTCCCGCCGAGACATACTCGACGCCATTTCTGACTGAGACCACCCGTTCCGGGAGGGCGGCGTGATTTTTTAGTTCCGGAGCGACTGAAATCGCACCGTCCTCCGATTGAGGCGGAAGTGCAGGTGATGGAGCGATACCGCACACTAAAAGTGTTGCCGTAAATCCGATTGCAAAAAGGCTTCTTCTTAAGGACGTTTTCATGCTTCTCTCTCTCATCGATTTGTGATGACGGGCTTAGAATCAGCGGCCGAACCAACACTTCCATCTGGTGCCCACCAGTCTCGTAATCCCCACTATCAGTGCAAGGAAGACTAGCGCCGGAACTGGCGCGTGTGTGGTGAAAAGACACTAATTGAGTACTCGAAGAGCCCAATTTGAGTGTCAATTGGGGGCAGTCTGTGAACTCACTCGGCGGGGCGTGTGAGTGTTCGGGGGTCGCACCCGGACAGTTAGAGGCTGCCCGCCTTCAGCACGGCTCGCCAGATAGCTTGAGGCTCTATATGAAGATCGCAGCGGCTAGGAAGTACCGAGGATCGTCCGAAATCTCGGCCGCTGCAAATTTGCAAGGCATCTGTCTTCTCTCACCAAAACATCAGGTTCCCGGATATAGACTCATCGCAACGGCGCCCTGCCATGGGGCCGCTTGGCCACCCTGAGAGGGATGCGGCTCGATGAGTGAAGTGAATGTGCCGGCACAACCGCCGGTCTTGGACATCAGCGACTTGCGCGTCGCGTATGGTGCGCGGACCGTCGTCGACGGTGTGAGTTTTCAGGTTCACCGCGGTGAGATCTTCGGCCTGCTGGGCCCGAACGGTGCAGGGAAGACGAGCACACTCAGCGCCATCGAAGGGTTGGTTACGCGGAAATCCGGACGGCTGCTGGTGGACGGAATCGACGTCCAAGAAGAGCCGCTGGACGCGAAAGCGCGGCTCGGGGTGCAATTGCAGTCCTCCAGTTTCCAGGCCGAACTGACTATTCAGCAGATCGCAAGACTCTACGGCGGCCTCTATGGAGTGAAACTCTCGCGTGCGCAAATCGGGACAAGCATGCGTTCCATAGGGCTTGAAGAAGAACTGGGCAAAAGATTCAAACAGTTGTCAGGTGGGCAGCAGCAGCGGCTTGCATTGTTCATTGCGACGATTCACAACCCCCTCTTGCTCTTACTGGACGAACCGACCGCCGGGCTGGACCCCCAGTCACGCCGCGGACTATGGCGTCGCATCGAGGAACTCCGTAGAGAAGGCAACAGCATTCTTCTGACCACGCACTCGATGGAGGAGGCTCAGGCGGTGTGTGACCGCGTCGCGATCATCGACCATGGGGTACTGCTCACCATCGGCAAGCCGTCGGAGCTGATCGACAAACACAGGGACGATCCGCGGGTGCTTTCGGTCGCCCACGGCGCACCGACCTTGGAAGACGTGTTCATCGGACTGACAGGAAGTGAGATCCGTGACTAACACCAGCGTCGCCACTGTCCGCCCACCGCGCGGCCTCGCCATGGGCTCGTTGCTTCGCGCGGACTCCATTGTGATGCTCAACAGTAAGACTTCACTTGTCTTGAGCGCCCTGCTGCCGGTCGTCATCCTTGTGGTCACAAGCTTTGGCAAAGCACAATCACGGCTCGGCGGGTCAAACCTCCTCATCGGCTTGGCGTTGACCCTTGGACTACTCACCTCATGCCTGCTCGGATTCACCTTGGCCCTGGCCCACGACCGGGAGATCGGTGTGCTGCAAAGGCTCCGTGTCACCCCGGCGCCCAACTGGATGATCATGACCAGCCGCCTTGTCGTCCAAATAGCCACGAACCTGCTCGCGTCCATCATTGTCGTCATCGTCGGCTCTATCGTTCACGGGCTCACGCTCAACATCGGCCAATACCTCTTGGTCATCACCATTGCGGTCCTCGGAGCGGCAATGTTCCTGGCCATCGGACAAGCCCTGGTCGGCTTGGTTCAGTCCACCAACGCCGTCAGCGCGATCGGCCGGTTGCTCATGATCTTCCTGCTGCTCCTCGGCCTCCTCGGAGGAAGCGGCATCCTCGGGGACGCGATGCAAACCATCTCGGGCTGGTCCCCCGTCGGAGCCCTCCTGGCACTCTTCTCGGATGTCTTGAACCAGTCTGCCTGGGGCGGTCAGGACACCTATTCGCTCTTGGCCTGCGTGGGATACGTCGTCGTGTTCGCGTTCATCGGAATCCGCTGGTTCCGATGGGAATCGCGGTAGGCCAACTTAGGAAATCGAAGGTCGCTTCCGATGCTTCACGCTGGTTGCGATCCAAGCCACCGGGCCGATGAGCGGAATGAACAGGACCAACAAGAGCCAGAGCACGAGTTCCCGTTTAGTCAGACTCCTGGCGCTGCGCGCGAGCACAATCAGGGCCCAGACAAAGACGACAACTGTGGCGAAAGCAAGCACCGTCGCTATGACTTCATACCCGGTTGGAGCGAGAACGTCGTTAGCAGTTGAGAGAAAAAACACGGCCCCTCCTTCGCGGTTTAGGTGTGACTAAGCTATCACTTACCAGCCCCAAGGACCTTGGACGAGCCGAGACATCGAGCCCGCCTCACGCTGACGCAGGCTCCCACGCGAATCCGTCCGGGTCGGTGAACGGGCCGGCTACGCTGCCGATCGCGAGTCGGTGCGATCCGGTGCCGTCGGGAGAGACACCAGCGTCCTTGGCGAGGGCACGGCGCGCGTAAAGCCCAAGCTGGACGGGACTCGACGGCATGGCGAACTCGACGTACTTTCCGAAGCTCTTCCCAACGGAGAGACCCCGCTCGCCGTAGAACCGTTTGCTCGCGGAAACGTCCGCGACCGCCACCAGGAGCACGATCTTGTCGACCTCCCGGGTGGCGGGACCAGTGTCCTTCTTGGCCGATGTCGCGACCTTCCAAATCGCGCCATCCGGAGCCTGAACGACGCCGCCGAAGCCCCACAAGGACTTCGTCACTGGCTTCAGCGTCGTGGCACCCGCTTCCACAGCGGAATCGATGAGGCTGCTGACGGTGGACGGCTGCGAAACGACGAGCGACAGCGTGAACCCTCGGAAGCCGTCAGTAGGAGCATCCGAGGCCCGCACACGCACTCGCGGGCCCAATCCGAAGGCGGCGTCGTAGAAAGCGGTGGCGGCCGCGGGGTCAGGAACTTCGAGGGTGACTGATTCGATGGCGGTCATGACAGGTCCTTAAGTGAGTGGGTTGCTTCGTGATTTCGACTTTATGCCGAGGCCCCACTGACCGCTTCTCCAATCCTGACCGATGTGTTCCGCACCTGGGCGCCGAGCTTTTATCGGTCACCTGTTCACTTCCAAGTTGCGACATCCCTTCTATTGGATGGCCGTTTACAGGGAAGCGACGCACGTCCTCAACATGTCTCGAAGCTGTTTCTGTTCGTCCTCAGTGAGGCCCGAGCGCATGGTGTCTTCCACCGCCTTGACTGCAGTACTGGCGGCTTCGAGCTGCTGGCGGCCATGCGCTGTCAGTTCAGTCGGCAGTATTCGGCCGACCGAAGCCTCGGTCGCCCGAGAAACAAGGCCCTCACGCTCTAGCGCCTGCAATAGAACGTTCATCGACTGTCGAGACACGAAGGCACCTCTCGCGAGCTCGGAGTTGGACAGCCCCGGCCGCTGAGCAAGGAGCTCCAGGCATGCGTAATGGGTGATGCTCATGCCCAGCGGCCGCAACACACTCTCCATTGCCGTGCGAAGCGCACTGGCCGCTTCCTTAAGGAGATATCCGAGCGATGTATCGAGGCTGACTCCTGTTACGTCTTGACTCATGTCAATATTCTGACATACTCTAAGTGTCAACTAACTGACACTAAGGAGCTCCTCATGCCGGTCACCGGACCCGACTTCATTTCAATCCAAGTGCGCGACCTTGAAGCGTCTGCCGCTTTCTACCAGCAGCACCTCGGGCTGACCCGTTCTCCAGCGGGGCTGCCGCACGCAGTGGTATTTGACACCAGACCGGTCGCGTTCGCCGTCCGGGACCTTGCGCCGGGCGTCAGCCTTGCCTCCACGCCACAGCCCGGCCTCGGCATCGGATTGTGGTTGCACGCCACGGACACGCAAACGATCCATGACAAATTAGCGGCCGTCGGTACCGAAATCGTGGTCGAACCGTTCGACGGCCCATTCGGGCGCACCTTTACCTTCGCCGACCCCGACGGATACCAAATCACCCTCCACGACCGTGCCTGACCCGCGCAGGAGTTATTCCATCAGTTCACACAGACGAGACCGGAGGTAGCTTCGTTCGGTGTCGTTATCAGAGAGTATTAGAGCCTCTTCAAAGGCGACCCGGGCCTCGTCGAAACGGCCCAGCCGGGTCAGGAAGTCGGCGCGTGCAGCGGGAAGATACGGGTATCGGGCGAGTCGCGGTTCGGCTCCGAGCGCATCCAGCTCGGCCAAACCTTCCGCGTAGCCGACCGCGAAGCCGAGAGCGATGGCCCGATTAAGTTTGACGACCGGAGTGGACCACGTCTCCATGAGCAGGTCGTAGAGACCCAGGATCTCCTGCCAGTCAGTGTCGGACCACGACTTGCTCTCGTCATGGACGGCCGCGATCGCTGCCATGAGGGCGAAGCGGCCCGGTGGCCCTAGCTTCAAAACCTCGCCCAGGAGCGCTACCCCTTCATCAATGGCCGGTCGGTCCCATTTTGATCGGTCCTGGTTCTCCATCAGCACGAGTTCACGGTGCTCATCGAGCCGCGCGCCCCTCCGGGCGTCGGTCAGTAGCACGAGGGCGAGAAGCCCGGTAACGTCGCGGTCGCCGGGCAGCAGGACGTGCAGCATTCTCGCCAGCTCATGGCCGCGTTCGGCGAGATCTCTGCGCATCAGGTCCCCTCCTGATGGGGCGGTGTGCCCGGTCGTGTACACCAGGTAAACAACGGACAGCACGCCGTCGACACGCTCGCGCAGCTCGGGCGCCGCCGGCACGCGGTACGGTATGTGCGCGGCCCCGATCTTCTTTTTCGCGCGAGTGATCCGCGCAGCCATCGTCGCCTCCGGAAGCAGAAACGCCCGCGCGACATCGGCCGTGGACAGCCCGCACAAAAGGCGTAGCGTCAGGGCGACCTGAGCGTCAGGCGCGAGGGCGGGGTGGCAGCACGTGAATATCAACCGCAGCCGGTCATCGGTGATGTCTTCCGTCTCGCGGCCCGGGTCGTCGAGCGACTGGACCTCCGGGTCGAGAAGTTTGGGGAGCGCCCGCTGTGCGGTCGCGGCGCGTCGGTGCATGTCCACTGCTCGTCGCCGCGCGGTCACGGTGAGCCACGCTCCAGGGTTCTCCGGGATGCCACGCGTACCCCACGTCGACAATGCGCTGGCGTACGCATCTTGCACGGCTTCTTCCGCTGTGTCGATATCACCGGCAATACGCACGGTGGCCGCCAACACGAACGCCCACTCCCGACGGTGCGCCTCCGCAACCGCAGCAGCGACCTCGGAGCTGGCGGCCGGCATCAGCTTGCCACTCGCACGGGCCGAACCTCGACTCCGACCCCGGCGGGCACCTCCTTGGCAATCTCCAGCGCCTCATCGAGGTCGGCTGCCTCGATCATGAAGTAGCCCCCAAGCGTCTCCTTCGACTCGGCGAAGGGGCCGTCCGTCACCGAGAATCCGCCGGACCCGTCGCGCCGGATGGACGTCGCCGTCTCGGCCGGCTCGAGTGCGGCCCCGCCGAGCAGCGACCGCCCGCGGCGCTGCATGAACGCTTGGTAGTCGGCGCTGACTGTCTCGCCCGCGGCTTCTTTCGTAGCCACTTCATCCTGGAAGATCAGGACCAAATACTTTGACATTTCACAGTCCCTTCGTCTGAACTCTGGCGTGAGTTTTCGCTCCATCAACACCGAACACCTTGCGGATTCGGCTCTTCGACACGATTTTCAGTGGGCCGGCGCGTTGGCATACGAGGCGACAAGCCAGCGCCCATCCTCTCGAACCAATACCCACGTGGCAATGACTTCGCGGTCGACCGGGAATTGGGCCTCTCCCGCCATGAGAATGCCGGCCTTGCTGACTACGATCGCTGTGTGGTCTCCGATAAAGCGGATGCTCAGAGGTTCATCGACCGCCCGGGAACCTTTGAGCGGACCCTGGAAGCCAGCAGCCATGGAACTGCGGATTTCCCCCTTGTCGCGGTGATACGCTCGCGGCATAACCACCGTGGCGTCGTCCCGATACGATGCCACGAAAGCATCCGCATCATTGTCTGCCCATGCAGCGTAGATCTCGCCGAAGAGGCTGCGGATCTCGTCGGTCGCCTCGGACTGAGCGTCTGTGGGCTCGTTCTTCGACATTGGTCTGTTCCTTTCGTCGCACTCCGGTAGACCCTTCCATTCGGGCCCTTACTCATACGACGCGCACCAGAAGCAAAGATCGACAACTGTGACCAATTAGTCCAGGCAGAGACACAAAGGATGACCGGCGGGATCAAGGAACACCCGGAACGTCGTTCCCGGCTGGTTTTCGTGCTTGGTCGCGCCGAGCTCGAGCACAGCTGCCTCAGCCGTGTCGAGGTCATCGACCACGACGTCGAGGTGCATCTGCTGCGGAACGTCCTGGCCGGGCCATTGTGGCGCCCTGTAGGACTCGACTTTCTGGAAGGCCAGCGAATCACCGTACTCGGCGCGGACGGACCACCAGTCGTCGTCGTTCCGCTCGATTTTCCACTCAAGAAGGGCGCTGTAAAACTCAGCCAGGGTCTTGGGGTCAGGGCAGTCGAGTACGACGACGGGGAAGCGTGCGATAGCCATGGCCAACACTCTAGGACCGTTTCAGGAGGATCGCATCACATTCGACCGCCGGAATTAGCGGGAACTATCGGTACCGCGTGGCAAGCTCCGGGCTCTGCGCTCCGAAAGCGGCGAGGTCTGCGTGGAAGACCGCGTCGAGGAGCCCGGCGTCCTCGACCCCCGGGGCGCAGACGGTTTCGCCCAGTTCCAGGCCGCACAAGCTTGCGGTGACGACGTCGGCTGCGCTCATCCGCGGCATCATGGTCAAGTCCATGCCTTGGCGTTCGTGGAATTCGGTGGCCACCACGCCCGGGCACACCACTTGCACCGTGATTCCAGTCCCCTCCAGCTCAGCACTCAAGGTTTGGGAGATCGCGACGAGATAAGCCAGGGTCCCGCCGTAGACGACGCGGCGGGGCATCTGGGAGTGCGGGGCCGGGCCGCCGAAAGCGATCATGCCGGCCACGTTGATGATCGTGCCCTCGCCACGTTCCTGCATGCCCGAGATTGCTGCACGGCTGAGCATGGTGGGGGCGAGGACCTTGACGTTGACGAGTTCCGCGGCTTTGTCGGCGGGAAGCTCGGCGAAGGGCATGTAGTGCGCGACGCCGGCATTGTTCACGAGCAAGGTCACCGGCTCAGTGGCGCAGATCTCGGCGACCGAGCCGATACCCGCAGTCGTGGCGAGGTCGGCGACGACGGTCCGGACCGTGGTCTGAGGGTGCGACGCGGCGAATTGTTCCAACCGTTCCTGTCGTCGGCCCACGACCACCAGATCGTAACCGTCGGCGGCCAGGCGCTCGGCGAATGCCCAGCCGATTCCGGAGCTGGCGCCCGTGATAAGTGCTAGCTTGCTCACTGTCGTTCCTTCCGTTGGCGGCCATGGCGACAGTTCCACGCAACCACGCGGCTGACAGGGCTGTCCACCTCCAGCCCCCGAATCGCGAGCGCTTTTCAGCGCGTAGGCATCGGCGTGGGGGTCGATGCCGGAAGCGCGGCGAGGTTCCTGTAGAGATCCGAGTCGAGCGTGGTGTGCCCGTGGTCGTCGGTGACGTAGACCTCGAACGTGAAGGTGCTGTCGTCGTGGTCGAGCGTGAACTGGATCGTGGGGTTCTTTACGGAAATTGTCCCTTGCGAGACGATTCGACCGTACTTCTGCTCCGGAACACTGAGGTCCGTTCCGTGCAGCGCAGGGTCACGGATGAAGTATCGAACCGTGTACGGGGCTGACGGCAGGGACCGTATGGTCGGGAAGAAGGTGAAATCCCTCGTGCCGGTGGCCGGATACACCATCGCACGCCACTGGAAGGCGGTGACGGCGGGAGTGAGCGCGTCGTCGAGGTCGCGGATGCCGGTGCGGTTCGTTTGGGCGTCAACGCTGCGGTTGTCGAAGCTGCGGTTGTCGAGGCTGCTGCGGCTATGGCCCAGGGCTTTGGCGACAGGTCCGAGTCCGACGCCGAGGCTCAGACCCAGCCCGATCGAGACGACCGGGAGGAGGATCGCCCACATGTGCGCACGGCGCCGCAGGCCCGTGCGCACGGCCTGCCGGTGCATCGAGAGTGTGTAGGGTACGACGCCGGCGGGCATGGTTCTCGAGTAAGGGCTACTCCCCGCGCGGGTCCAGGCCTCAATGTACGCCGCGCGCGGCGGCAGGGGCGCTTCCGCGCCTCCGACCGGATTCCAGTAAGACAGGAACGGTAGCGGCAGGTCCCGGAGCCGGTCGTACGGGTCCTTGGTGGTGAAGGTCGGCACCATGCGGTACTGAACTCCCCCGCGAGCGGGGTACTAGTGTAGGTAGGCATGGAAGTCTTCAAGCTGCATGCGCCCGACCCGGACCTGGACAACGAATGCCCTCGTCACGATCGCCTCGTCCCGCGTGAGCGTGACCCACTCCCCCGCATGCCAGAGCAGGACGGCGCCCGAGATCGCCGAAATTACTGCTCCCGCCAGGATGAGCGCCTCGACCCAAAACGGGATGATCGTGCCGTCGCTCTCGTTGACGAGGATCGAGCCGGCGACCGCTGCCACTGCGATCGCCACGAGGCCCGCGCCGAGGACCGCACCAGCCCAACGCGGCATCCGCAGTGCACGAATCTGGGCTGGAAGATCATCCTCTCGGAACTGATCACCGGAATTCGGAACGAACATCGCTACCCCCAACATCCATCGGGAAAGGCCCCGACGTCGATGCTCCCATAAGCCGCCCCGGCTGAAAGGTCGATTGACGAATCTTGGGCAATTCTTCGACAAAACCTTGCAATGTCGTCTCGGTGCCATGCTTCGAGCTCCCGCACCCGAATCACTGGGCGTAAAGTTCTGCCAAGGGACCGGAAGGATCGCTCATGGAGACTGCCCCGCCCAGAGCCGTACAACAGAACAGAGCCGCACAACAGAACCGCCCCCTCGAAATCGACACGCTCGTCGTCGGTGGAGGCCAAGCGGGACTGGCCACGAGCTACTTCCTCAGCCGGGCCGGCGTCGAGCACTTGGTCCTTGAACGGCGGGCCGCGCTGGGCGGTGCGTGGCAGGATCGCTGGGATGCGTTCGTGCTGAACACCCCGAACTTCTCACTCGACCTGCCGGGCATGCCGTACACGGGGCCGCAGCCGGAGGCGTTCATGGCGCGTGACGACGCCGTGGACTATTTCCGCGACTACGCGCGGAGGATCGGCGCCCCGGTCCGGACCGGCACGGATGTCACGCGGATCTCGACGTCGGATGGCGGCTTCAGCGTCGAAACGTCCGACGGCGGCTGGCTGGCACGCAATGTGGTTCTGGCGACCGGCGCGTATCAAATACCGAAGATCCCGGCGCTGGCCGCAGGACTTCCCGGGAATATCCTGCAGCTTCACACGCACGACTATCGCAATCCGGAGCAATTGCCCGACGGCGCCGTGCTGATTGTCGGGACCGGGCAGTCAGGCGGGCAGATCGCGGAAGACCTGCTCGCGGCCGGACGTGAGGTGCATTTGGCGGTGGCGGCGTGTCCGGAGGCGCCGCGCCGGTATCGCGGGCACGACATTATCTATTGGATCCTGCAAGCCGGAATCCACGGACCCGAGTACGGGGTCAACGCCCTGACGGTCGGGCAGCTGCCCTCCCCCGCGGCACGGTTCGCTTGCAACCCCCTGCTCTCCGGTACCGACGGCGGCCACGACATCCATCTCCGTGAGCTCGGCCGTAAGGGCATCCGGCTGCACGGGCACCTCGAAGCAGCCGCCGACGGCGAACTCAACTTCACGGACGATCTCCCCGAACGCCTGGCAACAGTCGAGGCCGGGTTCGGCCAGCGCATGGGGCGAGCGCTCGACGCCTATATCGCCGCCGCGGGAATCGACGCGCCCGAACAGCAGCCGGCGCCCGCGGACGACTGGCTTCCAGTTTCTTCGCCTGCTCTGCTGAACCTGGCCGCCGAGAACATCACCACGGTACTTTGGGCCACTGGCTACAAGCTCGACCTTGGTTTCGTGGACATTCCTGTTTTGGACGCGTGGAGCTACCCGCGACATGTCCGCGGCGTCACCGAGCAACCGGGGCTGTACGTGGTCGGGCTCCCGTGGTTGACGGGGCACTACTCGTCGATAGTCGGCGGGGTGGGCGTGGACGCGGAATATGTTGCGGGCTGCATCCAGTCATGAGGGATGGTTGCAGTAATCCCCCGTCATCGTGCATTTGATCGTGCGGGTCTTACGTACGTGGCCGTGCTCAGCAATTCCGCGGGCTGGGCCGGCGGGTACCGCGGAACGGTGATCGACCGGCTTACGGGCGGCTCTTGGACGTTCATGGGGGAAGATCGAGAAATGGAGGATCACACGCTTTCCACCCAAAACCAAATCGCCGTAACAACCCGATTCGGAGTAGTGCCGGCACCACCTACTCTCCTTGGGAAAGCCCACAAAACTCGACATTGTCACCGCCGCCGGACATCTTAGGCCCGACGCCAGCGGACGGGCCAACCACCTTCCGCCGGGGCTGGGCGTCATTACACTTGCCCTGGCCCGCGGAACCGTGGAAATCGCCGCTGAACCTTCGGCATTGGCGAGGTTGGAACAGGAAGTGTTCCGTAGCAGCCCGACCGTCTGACCGCTCGGTGCGAACCGAAGATCCAACCGAGTCGTCGGAGGACCGGGGGTCTTGGGAAAACGTCCGCAGAGCGTTCCCCTAAGGGGCGAAGGATCGTCCCGGCCGACCGACTAACAACGCCCGTTAGCCTGTGACTGTTAGTTGACGATGGCGGCTAAAATCGCAGCCTTAAATGGCGGTTCTGCCGTCCCGTTGGCCGAACCTTGAGCGGGGCGGTCGAAGCCATAGTCACCTTGGCCTGTTCCAAGGCTTTGCAAAGGTTTACGCTCTGCACATGGCAGAGGATGACGTGCCCAAGAGGTTGCAGCCAAGGATGACCCGGGGCGTCTTTCGCGCTCAGTTTGTCCTGTGGTCGATCATGGCCGTGCTGCCATTGGCGAGACTAATAGGAAATCTAGTTATGGGGACCGTTTGGGATCTGGGTGATTACCTATCGCTCGCCATGTTGATCCTGGCAGTAGCGTATCTTCCGTACCTTTCGCACGTTCGTCGTCATGACGGCCACTTCTGGGAAGAGGAAGAGGCCCGCAGGGAAGAATGGGACCGCCGGGGAAGGGCACTGTAGCCATCCGGCGGAAACCAGTGAAGGTGCTGGTAGAGCCTGACCCCGGTCCGGTACAGGAACGCTGAGTGGGACAGTTTCGCTGCTGCCAAGGTTGGCGCGCATGAGGATCCTTCACCGAACAATGGCGCGTGGCACAGTGACCGGTGGCCCATCAGGTCGCCTTGGCCAGAACGCATTCGCGACAGGCAAAGGGCCTGCATGGGGGGGCGCTGCACGGCAGCGGCCAGGGCTCTTGCGGCGGCGGGCGGGCGGCGACGATAATCGGGTCTCTCGGAGGTGCATCGTGTCGTCAGTCTCATCCTCGAGGCCAGCGGCCTTTGCTGCCGCGTGCGCTGTCACCCTCGCGGCCTGCGCTAGCCCGCCGAACCCGCCGGCTCCGGGACCCAGCCCGAGCTCGGCGCCGCCGTCCGCATCGATCGTGTATCCGCCGCTGCCATCGGAGAGCGCCACCATCACCGTGCAGCTCAACACCCATGGCCTGATCCCAGCTGTCAGCAGCACGGTCACCGCGGGGGTCTGCGAGCGTGCCGTCGGGCCCGTCGCAGTCGTGGTCATCAACCCCGACATACCAACGCCTCGATGCCAAACGGTGGCGGGGTCCCAGGGCCTTGAAATCGTCAACCGAACGGGCGACTTCGGCTCCACGGGCAAGACCGCAACTATCCGCTGGGAGCCCTACCCGACCGTCTCGCTCGAGCCGGGACAGGCGGCGATGTTCTCCGGCCAATTCGGCGCGTACCTTGCGCCCGGCGACCACCTGGTCTCAATCTCGGTTTACGCCGGAGGCGGGGCGGAGATCTACCTCCGCGACGCGACACAAACGACCGGGCCACGTTAGGCCGTGACCACCGATCGGCGACCGCAGATCAGAGCCCACCTTCCAGGAAGGCCTAATCCACCCGGGACCAGGCCCGTGCCCCACACCTTTCCACGAATGGCGGCCGGAGCCGGCCGGCGGCATGCGTCGCTGCAAGCCTAATCGTGTCCGGGAACGGATCCTTGACCGGACGGCAGGGCACCCGAAGAGCGACCGACCAACGGACCGTTGCCCGGGGCCCGACGGAGCCAGGAGCCAGGAGCCAGGGGCCAGGGGCCAGGGGCCAGCCAAGTATTGTGGGCACATGGACTCAGGCCAAATCCGGGGCGCGCTTGAAGATGCCTTTGATCAGGCCCTCGTCTTTCACGGGTTCACCGATTACATGACAGAGACCACCCCGCCCCTGCCGCCGGCTGTCATAACCCACCGGCCGGGGCGGGGCTTCCACGCAGTGCGAGCACAGGCGGCTCCTCTGCCAAGTTGTCAAGAACCTACTGTTGATGATTCACATAGGCGACGCACTGGCCTTGGTTTTTGAACTGCGGATAGTCCATCCAGCCATCCTTCTTGCATTGGTCCTTGGTGGTGGGCGAGAGTCCTTCGGAGGTCAGGAAGCTCTCAGAGAAGGGATGGGCGTATTGGAGCGTCGCTGATGCGGTACCCTCATCGGTGTTAGTGTGGCCTCCCGATGAAATCGCTGCCGAATAGGTCAGGGAGGGGGCAGCGAAAGTAGCCCGGTGGTGACGCCCGAGTGAGCAGTAAGCCAATCCGCTCGCGCCGGGTGCTAAATCCTTGGTGCCGGTCACCCCCCCTGTCACGCTAGTGATGGTGAACGTGGCGTGGAAGGCAGTCAGTCGGGTGAAGGTGTCAGGGAGAACGGGGGCGCCGGCCGTGACGGAGACATCTTCGACGAATGTCCCCGGGTATGGCCCGCTTGCGGTTCCTTGGAAGTGGTATGTGAAGGTCCCTGTGCCGTCACCGTTCGTGCAGCCCGTAGAGTCGCCGCTTGGGAATGGCGTGTCAGCGACGAATGTTTCCCCGGCGAGGGTTGGCGGAAGGGTGTCGGCTTGTGCCGCAGCGGATCCGGTCAGCAGACCCGCGAGCAGAATACTGGGTCCGAGAATCAGCTGTATCGTTTTCATGGTCTTCTCCTACGTTCCTGGTAGTTGACGGGCTGCCTCGCACTTGCCCGGTTGACAGCGAGGGCTCAGGCGCGGCAATCGGCTCATCCGTCATGTCATGGATACTCGCTGAACTTAGCGGTGCGGACATTTGCGGTCGCGAGTGGTCCGTACTCGTTTTTCCCCTGAGTAGTTAGCCTGGGCCGAGCCCCGCTGGTTCTACTTGTCAGCGCAGGTGCCCGGTATGCGCGCGCTCATCGGGGGTGTTCCCGTTCACGCACTGTCATTGACGGCTTTGCCGGAACCTGCCCACTAGAGTGAGCGCATGTCCATCCTGCCGCGGGAGCAACCAGAACGAGAGCCGCTGCATCAGGCTCGACAGATGGCTGAGTCGTTCGGTCTGGACGCCCGGCGCTACGACCAGGCGAGACCGGGCTACCCGGATGCTCTGGTGGCCCGTATAGTCGTCGGGAGCCCGGGACCTGGGGTGCTCGTCGGCTGCGGCACCGGCATCGTGGCACGGCAGTTCCAAGCGGCCGGTTGCTCCGTGCTCGGCGTAGACTCCGATCCGCGGATGGCCGAGTACGCACACCCGGGGGCTGCAGGTCGAGGTAGCAACTTTTGAGGCTTGGGACTAACTCCCCCGCTGACCCCGGCCCCGCCCTCAAAGGCTGCCCATAGCCACCCGGCCGACAACCCTCACCAGAGACCGATCTTCGATTAGTTCGGGACTTCGACGCCGTACTTAGATGCGAGACCGCGAATGCCTTGGCACGGCCAATCTTGGCCACACATGCACTTTCCATCCCAGAGGCTGGGTCGCGGATCGTGATACTGAAACATGGTTTCGTCGGTGATCGCGTTCATGTCAGGATAGGGCCCCTGGCGTGCAGCCGCGCGGATTCGGCTTCCGAGTTCTGAGAGCCAATGAGAATCAATCAAGATTAGTCCCTCCCGTGTTTCGATCGAGTGCAGCGTCTCAATTTCGCGGCTTCGCTGCGTCCGTGTACCTCTCTCCGTCCCACCAGCGCAAGAGACGTGGATCATGCGGGTCAACATGCCACCCTGCCGGTGGCGCTGCCCCACCACCCCGTGTGCTCTGCTGCCCAGATTCTTGCTGAGCCCCGCTGCCTTGGCTAAAAGCGATGCCGAGCATGATTAGTGCGACTAGTCCTACAGCTGCGGAAATCACCATAAGAATCACGGACGGGGTACGTGCAGCAACGCACGACGAGAATATCCCTTGGATTGCTGTGTGGTTCCACGGGCTCCCGCACAAATAGTTATTCGCGCTCGTGACGGGGATATTCCCAGCGGCTACAAAGACCGCGATGCTGGCAACCACAATTGTGATCAGCCACGATGGACGAACCTTCATGGGAGGAACCATACATCAGGGAAGGCAGAGTGCGGTTCTATCCTGGTCGGTGGCGTTGACACCTAGACGCAACCTAAGGAAAAGGGTGCCCGGTGCAGGATCGGCTTGCGAACATCGACTAAGGGACGGGTTCTGTAGGTCTGAGCAGACCAATGGGATGTTCAGGCTCCTGCTTCTTGAACCTTTGGTTAAGCACACGTTTCGCCGCGTCGTGCCATCATGAGCTCGTGAGTAACCAGGTTGCTTTGCCGGTTCCTCCAACAACCAGGGGCTTCGATGAATGCGAAGGAACATCGATCTAGACGGATCCCACGAATCAGGATCACGGTGCTCGAGCTCTTTTTCCTCCTCTCCGCTGTCGTTTCCGCCGCCGTCACGCCCACCCCTGTCCAGTTCGCGATCTCCGGAGTCATCGTCGCGCTCGTCGCAGTCGCCATGACCATAACGAATCTGAGGAAAGAACCGGCACCACCGGAAGTCTTTCTAGAGGAAGAACACTTCGAAGGCGGCGGAACCATACCCGTGAAAGCTGAAGCGCTATCCAAAATGTGGGGAGGCCAACCGGTAGTCTTTTCGGTCTCTCCGCAGTTTCGGATGCTGGTGCTAAGTCCAACTACGGAAGCGTTGGAATTCAGTCTCGGGTACGGCCTGGGGCGGTTCTTTGGGCCCTGGATCCTCAAGCGGGAAGACGTGGTCGAGATCCAACATGTGCGAGGAGTGCTTGCTCCCTATGAAGGGATCAAAGTCGTACCCACCGCCGGTCGTCCTTGGGGGTTCGTGACTCGCCAGCCCGCCACGGTGCTGGCCTGCTTGGAGGAACTTGGCTACCCAAAGGCCAACAGGGCATTCAGTTTGTGGTGACCCTTCCCTGACCTGCGCCGGCGCTCCTACACACCACTGCTAGTCGAGGGTTGAAAAGACGCTGCGGGCGCCCACTCAGGGATCCCCGAGCGTGCACCGATTAGGTTGGCTACAGCGCCCTTCCCCGGCGGTCCCATTCTTCCCTGCGGGCCTCTTCCTCTTCCCAGAAGCGGCCGTCATGACGACGAACGTGTAGAAGGTACACAAGATACCCAGCAGCCAGGATCAACATGGCGAGCGATAGGTAATCCCCCAGATCCCAGGCGGTCCTCACAACTAGACTCCCTACCAGTCTCGCCAATTGCAGCACGGCCATGATCGACCACAGGACAAACTGAGTGCGAAAGCCGCCTCGGGTCATCCTTGGTTGCAACCTCTTGGGCAGGTCATCCTCTGCCATGTGCCGAGCTTAAACCCTTGCAAAGCTTTGGAACAGGCCAAGACTGCGAATTCGGCCGCCCCGATCAAGGATCGGCTAACGGACGTCTAAGTCGGGAGGGAGATCGATACACCTGGTCAGCCGGGTCGTGAGCCGCGCGAAGATGCCGGGCGGTAGGATCGTCCGCATGGATCCTGATGACTGGTCGCCGGCCGACAATCCATATGCGATCGCCGTTTCGGAGGCGCAGCGGTGGAAGGAATCGGCTCGCCTGGCCATACAGCGTATGCGCACTAATGACGATTCCGGTTTCCGGGGGTTCAGCTCCCAGCAGATCGACGCCAGGCAGCTTGTCTTCGCCCTACGGCAGCTCCTCTCCGCCGAGAAGCTCGAACAGTTCGCACTCAAGGAGCTCGGTATCGAGCAGTCAGTCCAAGACTTACTTACACAGGCCCGGAAGCATTTCGAAAATGCCCTACCAGGGATCAAGGACATGCGCGATGGCCTGATGCACTTCGAGGATTGGTCCCGCGGCATGGGGCACGGACCACAAGCGAAGCGGCGCCAAGCAGGAGACCTGCCACGAGATATTGCCCGCGACTTCTCGCGCTTCGGCTTCGATCCAGACGCAGGCACCGTGACTTCCGGCCCCTACACTTTCAGCATTGATATGGCGGAACGGGCCGTCCATGAATTCGCCTGGGCTATCTATATGGCGGCCCGGGAGGTCGACAAACTGATTCAGGTCGATCACTGACTAGCTCGCCAACCAAAGCAGCGGTCCGGAGGGGCCGTCGTTTTCCCGGCCAACGGGGACTGGGCTATGTCCGGACGGCGATCTTCCAGAGGCTAGTAGGGTCGTTTCATGACCGCAGGGAATATGGGAAGTCGTGAGCTTGTCTCGCGTGCCGTTAGACGCCACTTCGAGGGCTGGGCGACGCAAATCACGTTGCGAGATATAGACGGTCTCTGGACGGATGAAGGCTTTGAACCCGGCCCAGAGGATAAGTTCAGTCTCGACACGAGCGAAAGGCGCTGGAGGTATAGGCAGTACCTTGACGCCGTGAACTGGACCGATATGGGCCAGGTTCGGCGAGCGTTGCGGGTTTTCTGGGCGACGGCTTGCCACATCGTGGAGGACTATGACGGTGAAGGGATCGCGATGCTTGAGCGCCAGGGCTATTCCTTCGACGCCGATGGCAATCCGTCGGGAGGGCCTTTCAATATGGGACTTAGAGAGGAGCTCCTACGGGGGATCGAAGACCCACATGTCCTTCTCGACCACATAGGCCGCATAGAGACCGCCGCGTCAGGGGAGGACCCGGCGCTTGTTATTGGTTCGGCGAAGGAGCTAGTCGAGAGCACGGCGAAGATCGTCTTGAAGGCTCGCGGAGTGGCGTTCGACGCCGCTAAAGATGAGCTCCCAGTGTTGATCAAGAAGAGCCAGATCGCGCTCGGCGTCCATTCGTCCGTCGTGGTGCCCGGCGCCGACGGCGAGCAATCCTCCAGGAAGATCCTGAGTGGCGTCGCACAAGCGGCAAACGGGCTTAGCGAGCTCCGGAACGTCGGCTATGGCACGGGCCACGGTCGAGCGGAGGTGCGTGTCGGTCTTCACGCTCGTCATGCCCATTTGGCGGCAACGTCGGCGCGAGCGTGGTGCGAGTTCATGCTGGCGACGTTGGCTGATGAAGCGGCACCGTGGCGAGGGATGGAGCCGGCGGCCTCTGACAAAATGACGGACGATTTGTTGAACGGCCTCGCAAGATGACAACACCCGCCTTAGCTTGGCCGAAAGTCCGTCCGCAGAGGGTACCGGATAGGGAATCCGTGCTGAAACAGTATTGACTTGTGGATTTGATCGCTTCGTGGCGGCATTCTGTGGTCGAGGGGACGTGCCCGCCTTCAGCCATCGTGCGAACACAGTCTTACCACGGGTTCTCGTTGAGGGATCCCTAAACGTGCATGCTGCGAGTGGTTCGCGCGGCCGCCCGGCCGGACGCCATAGACTGCTGGGACCACGTCAACCCACTTGTTCGGATCGGACCAATGAGCGCGATAGACCTCTCGCAGCCGTTCACCATTCACCTCGGCGTGAACGAGCCACAGTTCGAACGCTTCGAAGATGACGCCCTCATGCGTGGAATGATGATCTTTCGACTTGACCTGACAGGCCTGCCAGATAGGACAGCTCTTGCGGACTACCTCGCTCAGGAGTTCATGTACCCCTTCAGGACAGCCGGACTTGACGCCGCAATTTCACTCATCTCAGATCTTGAATGGTTCGGAAACACCAACGGCCACCTCGTGATTGCCCGCGGACTGGCCACTCCATCTGATGTGGGGGACTCATTCGTTTCAATCCTTCCGAACATCACCGATCGCTGGCGTACCCAGGCAATCCCATTCATTGTCGCCATCGACGGGAAAGGCGACCGCCTCAGGTCGTCGCTGCAGGACGCGAACGACCACATGGAAGAGTCTGCGAGCCTCCCGTGGGCTATTCCGGGATACGACGAAGGCGCCGTGAATGTGGTCATCCACGGGGCAGGACATCCCTGACCCCGGGATTTTGCGGGGATCCTTCGGCCGGCGCCCAATGCCATGTGCAGAGAGGCGGCTCTTCAAGGAGTGCATCCGGTACGGAGACGAAGACACGTCCCCTAAAACCCATGCTCCGACGCCGGCGCTCGTCCCTTGCCGCGGCGCCGTCACCGAAACAATCAGTCCCCCGTCCCGGTGGAGGATCCTTCACCGGGCACTGTGGCCGGCGCGGTTAATGCTGCGGGCTGCATCGGGCCCTGCCTTGATCCTCTACGCTTCTACCAATGGGGACTGAAACCGTGGGCGGCGTGGATGCGGGCATGGCCGGCGAACCTGAGATTTTGCCGCTGACGAAGGACCTGCGCCTTCTTTCCGATGGCCGTCCGTCCGGGAACGGGACGGCCTGGGTTGAATCGGGGCTGCGTCGTCGGTTCTTAAGACGCCTTTGGGTGGCCGGCGCGCTGGTGGCTGCGGCGGTCTTACTTTGGGGAGCGGGTTTCTGGGTCATGACAAGGCCGTTTCATGAGGACTGGCCGCGGACCGGGGCAACTGTGGTCCGCACCCACGAGTTCAACGCAAAGGGGAAGCACTGCGAGGTCTACCTGAGTGTCGCCTCGGCACCCGAGCCGCGCACCGTCATGTTCTCCGGTTACGCACCCTGCAGCCAACTGCCACCTCTCGGGGCAACTGTCACGGTCAGCACGGACCCCTGGGACCCGAGTGCGGTCCGCATCATCGGCTATGACGATCCATTGTGGGGCGACATCGGCATGCCCGCTACTCTGCTAGTCCAGCCCATCCTCTGGGCTTGCGTGTACCTCGTCGTCACAGGTACGCGTTTCCGTCGGGCTCGTAAGGCCGGTGGCAGCCAGCCGTGGCGGGCCGTAACGGCCCGATTCATCTCACGGACCTTCTACCGGGGCGGGGTAAGCGCCCGGTTATGGGCGCTGGACACCGACGGCAAGGAACGCACATTCGTCCTTTCAGGGCCCACCAACACGCTACCCGGATTCACGAATGGTCAACCCGGAACGACGATAACCTTCTGGCTCGCCGGTGATGGCCACGGCAATGTCCTGATCAACCAACCCGGCGCGGGCCGGGCAACCCTTGGCAGGGCATATGCACCCAACGAGTTCGAGTTGCGCGCCATGGCGTGAATGCCAGAGTTCGATTCTTGACGTGCGTCCGCAAGCGCCCAAAAGGATGATTTCTTCCCGTCCAGTGAGGGATCCTTTACCGGACGCTCTCGAGGCTCTGAACAATCAGGGTCAGCCTTGGGCATTTCATCGGGGCGAGGGCGGTGGCTGCTTCGGTGTTTGGTTCTGCGGTGCAATTGCCCCGCAAGCCGGTCCCTCGCCGGTCGTCTGGGGGCGCGATGGGGGCTACGGAGCGACTTCCCGGTTGTCGTCCCCCACTAGAGTCGCGAGTACTGCGTCACCCTGCTCCGTGAGCCAGATGAACATTACTCGGCCCGCATCCTCCAACGTCACAACTCCCACGTCGGTGCCGACGTGGGAAGGAAGCGCATTGAGTAACCAGTCGACAGCCGTCGATGTCGGATGCGCGTCCGGCAACCTTGCCCTGCGCCGCTGATACACGGCCAGCAACTCTGCGGCTGGGACATAATTCAATCAGAGGTTATCTGTCTTCATCGCTGCGACCGCATGCATGCGTCACCTCGGCGATCCCACTCATAGAAGACGATGCCGCCTCAAGCATCCGCAACAGCTCAAGCCGTCCAATCATGCCGCTCACGGTATCAGCCGGACCGGCCGCAAGGCCTCGAATGAAGATCTCGCTTTCGCCGAAAGACCCGATATACGCTCCATAGGCGCGGAAGACCATCCCTCACCGTGCTCATTGCTATAACCGGTGGAGAGGTCCAGAGAGGGACCGGCTAACGGGCGGAGTCTGGAGGCCAGATGAGTACGCGACTGGGGTGTTGGGTGTACCTATCTCCTCATGGCCCGGTCACGGTATATGCAGGCCTCTGCGACCTTGCGCCTTTCACTGCGCTAACCGCTTGAATCGCTGGCTTCTTCTTCTGGGCGCCACTTACGGGTACCGATCCGTATCTTTGAGTGGATCGCATCACTTCGGCTGGGCGGGACAAGGTCTCGCGGCGTACCCCGAGAGACGGTAACGTGCGGACCAGGCAACAATGCCGTGTAGCCTCCGAAGCCCATTGAGAGGGAATCAGCGTGAAGAGTTCTAGTGACAGCGAGTGGGCTTTTCGAGTGGGTTCCACTGCGGTGGCAAGCCTAAGCAGAGCAAACCTCTTTCTGAAACTAGCTCCAACGGGCGTTGCCCTCGCCCTCCTCGGCATTTTCGTCACCAAGCAAATGGGGCCGGGCGGTTTGCCAATCCTCTGGACCAGCTTCCTGGTGGGAGTCATTTTAGGGCTCGTGGTCTCACCCATCGGGTACTACTACTGGGAGCTCCGAGGCGCCCGCGAAGCGGCCGAACACATCAACCTGTCCGATTACTCCCGTCGGAAGCGGGTAGCGAAGCCGGCACTTCGGTCCACACGCGACTTCGACAACTTCATGCTGGAAGAAGGAATCCCCCCGCGTCCCGGTTACACCCCGGACCCAGCCCCCCGTGCATACGCTTTAGCCGAGAAGATGCGACAAAAACGTGAACGAGCACTTCAAAAGAGACAATCCAGATGACCGCATGGCCGTTGCACACGTCGTCCCCTAGGGGATGGCGAGTTCAATCGGTCGTTGGATGCGGCTACGCGCGGCACACCCAGAAAAAGTTTCCTGCCGTGAGTGAGGATTGAGCCATGGTAAAGCGCATCCGCGGCCTAACCGCCGCCGTGATCTACAAGCAGACTGGGTCCGTGCCTGTGATCCAAAGTGCATCCTCATGAAGCAGATGAGGCTCCGGTACACCGGATCGTGTCGGCTGTGCGGCGCCTCTCTTCCGGCAGGGACAGAAGCGATCTACGAGAGCGAGACGAAGACCATCCGCTGCTTGGGATGTGCCACCGAGACTACGGAAACCACGTCCCCCGACCTGGAACCACCCTGTGATGAATCGTTGTCCACTGAGCCCGGAGTAGCCGGTTCGTCCGCCCGACGCGAATATGAGCGCCGCAAGGCGAAGGACGAAGAAGAGCTCCGCGCCAAGTGGGGTCGCTTCGGTGGCCTCGCAGTCGCTCTCTCTGACGAGCGGCAGCACACAAAGTCTTGGGATCGAGGGGCGATCGGTGAAGAACGCCTCGGCGCTCGGCTGAATGCCCTGGCCGCCGATGGCCTGGCTGTCCTCCATGATCGACGTATCCCCGGCTCGAAGGCCAACATCGACCATATCGCTATCACTCCTGCTGGAATCTGGGTGATTGATGCCAAGCGGTACAAGGGACGGCCTGAGTTGAAGATCGAGGGTGGCATCCTTCGCCCCCGGGTCGAGAAGCTCCTCGTAGGCCGGCGTGACTGCACGAAACTGGTCGATGGGGTGCTCAAACAGGTCGACGTCGTGCGGGACCTCGTTGGGGATGTTCCGGTCACCGGGGCATTGTGCTTCATCGAAGCAGATTGGCCCCTGATCGGGGGCGCGTTCTCGACTCAAGGCGTTCATGTGCTCTGGCCGAAACGGTTAGCCAAAGTGCTTTTAGAGCAGACAGCCGGCGAGGTTGATGTGGCGAGGACGCGGGAGTCGGTAGCCTCGCGGTTCAAGCCGGCGTGACGTCAGGTGACTAAGTTCGAAGCTGTTCGGAAGCACGTTAAGGGATCCCTTACCGGACGCCGAGGTCTGCTCTGGGCGCCAGGCTTCATAAGGGGAGCCGTCTCCCATTCAACTTAGTGAAAACTGGTCCGTTGCAACGGTGTAGCGAAGGACCGGCGCGCCACCCGCACCTTCCTCTCGAATCACGACATCTCGACGAAGCGTGGTGCCGAGCTTTCTCATCAAGTGGGCTAAGCCGTCCACTGTGGTCTGGTTGACGAGTTCCCGGAGGTCGACGTCGAAAAACACGGCGTCCGGGACGGGGAAGAAGTTGACGCGCACTCCGTCGACGGGCCAAACAGCAAAACTCTCAAGTTCAGCGAGACCGCGTCTATTGTGCGGCAGCGGTGAATGGCCATCACTAGTTGTAAGTTTCCAGCCGCTGCGGTGCAGCATCGCAAACACAGCATCCCAATCGTGTTCTGTACTACCGAGTACCTCGCCATCAGGGAGCACGCCGGGGTCCTCCCCGAAAGCCCTACGGAAGTGCGCCCAATCAAAATCCGACGTCATGGGCACAATCATGGCGCAAATCGTTCAAAAGTCGTTAGCTCGCTCTGTTGAGAGGCTTGGTAGCCGTGCTTGAATGGCGACCCTCTAACGGACACGTTGTGCGGAGAGCTTCGGACACCTGTTCAGCCGACTTCGAAAACTGACAACCCGACCGGCTCCCAGGGGTAATGACAGGGGTATCCAAAGCTCCGAGCCTTAGGATCATCGAATGAAGGAGCGACCGCTTGAAGACGGAGAGGTGTTAATACTGTCGGTGCTTTTGAACCGGGCAACCGAATGGAATCGTGGGTCCGTTGATCTGAGGGCACTGAAAGTATCTGACATGGACGACGGCGGAATGGGTAGCCTTCGTTTCGCTTCGGGCAAGAGGCATCCTCGCTACGGTCGAACCATCGCTGAAGGATGGTTCAAAGACACTGACGGTATGCCGGTCGCGCTGGCGTTGTACGTCGACCGGGAAGAAGATCTTTTTGAACTCGATAGTTGGAAGGTCGATTTTTCGTCGCGATTAAGGTTGCCCCAAGATGAATCCGAAGTGGAATGCCCACCCGGCGGCAACTAGCCACGGGCAACAAGCCTCCGAGAACCGACGAGACCCACCATCTTGGGCCAGTTGATCCAACCTCGTCTTGAAGAAGATGGGCCCGTAAGCCGATGCCCTAACGGACGGGCCGTGCCACATGGTGACCAAGCGAGCACGACGGCAAGGCGTGGGACAGTCCTTGATGAACGAAGTCGAGTCGTGGGCGCAGGCGCAAGGCTCGTCTTATGTGGCCCTAGCTAGCCTGCGGGCCGACGCCTTCTATCTTGCCCTTACATATGAGGACGGAGTTATACCCGACTTCGAACGCCGGTGGGGGTCCGACGAGCCGGCGCTCTGCGCTGGACGGGCCGACTGTGAAAGTCGTCGGGATCTGAGCTCTGGTTCTGTATCCGCTGAGGTCGGTGATGGTTGCGTGGTCGTGTTTATGCTGTCTTTATGGGTAGCTGGGGTACTGCGATTTTTTCCGATGACGTGGCCGCTGATGTGCGTGCGGACTGGCGGGAAGGGATCCTCGACAGAGTCCCTTCCGAGGAACTGACGGCAAAGCTCATCAATTCTTATGCGGCGCAGGCGGACGACCCGGACGACGGTGTCGTGTTTTGGCTTGCCCTGGCCGCGGCCCAGCATGAGACCGGTCGACTCCGTCCCGACGTGCGGGACACGGCACTGGACGTCCTTGACCGCGGAGGCGACGCTGCCCGCTGGGAAGAGGAGGACCCTGGCCTGGCGAAACAGCGGCAGCAAGTGCTGGAGAGGCTACGGATGAAGCTGGCCGGACCGCAGCCGGCACCGAAGCGTTTGAAGCGTCCGGTGCCGCACGGTGTGGCGTTTGACGTCGGTGATGCTGTGCTGCTGCGGTCTCCGGGCGGTAAGCGCGCGATCGTGGTGGTGGTAGGGCATAAACCCGGCTGGCCAAAAGGCACCGAAAACCCGGTAGTGGAACTGCTGCTATGGGAGGACGCAGGGGAGCTGCCGACGCGAGAGTTCATGGCCACCGCGCCGCCCCTGTTTACCGACAGTGAAGTTCCCAATCCTTTCAGGCAGGGACCGGCCAGGATACGGCCGGAACTGTTTAGTGTCCTCACAGCGCAGAAAGCCTCAGCGTTCAGCGCGGACACCGGCGAGGTGATCGCCAAGGGCATTCCCCGGCCTCCGGCGGGGGAATACCGCGACGGGTCCGTGATGAGTGGCGACGTCATCGTGTCCGGGGTTCAATGGAGCTGGTTCGGCGTATTCATGGACCAACCCCGTTACGAGGCGATGCGTGAACTGACGCGTGCCCACACGGGCCCGCGGAGGAAACGGTGGACGGACCTCTTCAAAAAAGGTGGCGTCTCATAACCAGGGAGGCCGTGCAGCATTCCGCAACGAGAATGGCCCACCGGGCCCCGCCTGCAAAGAGCCCGCTCAACGTTCCCCTTATGAGACAAGTTAATAGTCAAGCAAACTCTCAGCAGTCTCCCGGATATAGTGCCTCCGGGCGCCTGCAGCGAGGATGCTGGTCGCGAGCTCAGCCGCCGGTGCCCATCCGATCACGCGCGCAACTCACAACGGCGGACAAATCGAGCCCGTAGGTCGGCCCTTCGCCTGAACGGTACTCCTCAAGTCGGGCCGCACCGCGCTCGATGAGCCGGAGCGCGCCAACGCTGTTCCCCCGGGCGGCGTGGGTGAGCCCGACGCAGATCTGGGCGAGACCTTGCCAAAGGTTGCGTTCGTGGGCTGGCCCGGCTTTCCATCGGGCCTCAAGTACCTCATGCGCGGCGAAGGGCCGGCCCGCTTCCACCAGGCTCCGGGCCGAGACCAACGTCTCCGCCGGCGGCAGCGGCTCCTCGGAGACCGGCTCCACGCCAGCGCTTCCGTATGGCAGCGGCCGTCCAAGAGCGTCTCGTGGCCGGGCCTGCCGCGGGCGTCTTGAAGCATCCCGATCCCTGTCGCCGGTCATTGCAGTTTCCGCTCTGAGCGTCCGTGGACCTTACCAACCTTCATCCGCCCAATGCTACGGCTTGGGCCTTCGAACATCCGTTCCACTGCAAAGGATGCCGTCGGGAGGGCGGCCGCGAGAGAAGAAATGATCACCGGTGGTCGCGCCGCAGGGGGTGGTCCTCCGGAACCTCAACGAGCACTATGCGCACTCCGTCGGGGTCCTCGATCCACATCTCAACCAGCCCCCACGGCTCCTGCTGCGGCTTGCGGATCACCGGTACCCCGGCCGCCAGGAGTCGATCGTGCTCGAGCTGCACGTCGCGAACCTGCATCCAGATCGCCAAGGCGCTCCCCTGCGGATCAGTCGACGACCGTCCACTGACCTCGAGAAAACCGTTTCCCAGGAAGAACACGAGGCCCGGCACTTCACGACTCCCGAACTCTCGGTAGATCGCCAAGCCCAACGTGTCCCGATAAAACCGGTGGCTCCGCTCAAGTTCGGACGGATGAAGCAGGATCCGGCTCCCAATGACTTCCATGTTCTCCATCCTGCCCTCGAGCCATGGACTTCGCTCGGGGCCGCATGCTTTGAATTCTTGGTGTGCGTTGAGGGATCCCTCAACGTGCATGCTGCACGCGGGCTCGTGTAAGCCAAGTGGAACGCAATGAGCCATCACTTAGAGTTTGTGAGACTCGGCAGCGTGCGTCGGAGACTTTGGGAATTGCTGTCCGGAATCCGGGCTTCCGGGTTAGGCTCGCGGAATGAAGTTCCGGGGGTTACTTCTGATCGTGCTTGGGGTGCAGGCCGTTGTCCTGGCCCTGGCTGTGTTTAGCCGTGGGGGTGTCAGCACTATCTGCCCCGCGGTCGGGCACGCCTACACAGGCGATGTGGAGTTGGTGTTTGCACACGAGCCAACGTCGGTTGCGGCATGCTTCGGGGAGGGCTGTACTCCGGCCCCGGCAACCGGGAACCCGGACGGCGGGTGGCTGGTGCCGCAGTCCGCGCCGTACCTGATGCCGCCCGTCAGTGTCACCTCTGTCATTGTGGACGCGGTCGACTCTTCAGGTGTCCGTGCTGCGCGCGTGCTGCCGCTAGAAACAGAGCCGACCGGGGAGCACCCTGACGGCCCCGAATGCGGCGGGCCGGTGCGGTTCAAGCCAGTACAGGTGCCGTCAGGGTAAAAACAAATCGCCCCCGCCGCCCGACCTCACGGCTTCCGGACCTGCGACGTGTTCTTTAGGCCGACCGTTTTGCGTGCGGGCACCGCTTGTTGTCCTGCTCTCTCCCGTTGGAATTTCGTCCGATGGCGTCCGATGGAATCCCCACAGATCTTCACGTTGTTTGGAATCCGAGGGTAGGCGACAATCCGCCCATTTTCCGGACAGCTCGGCGTCCAACGCCCGGCCGGGATCGACAATGACGTTCCGGCGGGCCGGTGACGGCTGGGGAAACGTCCTGATCAACCGGCCCGGATCGGCTAACGGTCACCAAGTGACATTTAGCGCTGCGAAAAGTCCGCCACTTATCGCTGCAAATCACAAGCACACCCGTTGCAACTCACCGGGCAGGCCCGCACTGACCTGTGGTCATGTTGACGTCCCCACAGCAGCATTGGACACTGAGCCTATGACGAGGGACGACGAAGCACGGGCCCTTGCGGCTGTCATCAACCACTTGACCGAGCGGTTCCCTGACATACCACGTTCGGTCATCGAAAATGCGGTTGCCGAAGAACACTCGAGCTTGAGCAGTGGGCGGATCCGGGATTATGTTCCAGTCCTGGTTGAACACGCCGCCAAGAAACGCCTCACGAAGGTGGCCACCGACATCCGGCTCTCCGGCGGCTTCTCTTCCGAATTGGCCGGAAGGCAGCCCCACTAGGAGACGAGCGCGCGCGGGCTGCACGGGCGTTCGTGCTTGCCGCTCAGAGCCCGCGGTTCGTGAGGGCTTCCTTGATTTGATCAATGGTCGGCACCCCCGCCAATCCGCGCGGGGTCCGGCAGATCCGGCATGTAAGGTCGTTGGCTGCTGCTCCACCGGGGAAGATGTCGGTTCCGTCGACAGTGATCGTTGGTGATCCTGCGAAGGCGGTCCCGATCATGTCCTCCGACGATTCCATCAGCCACATGTGGATTGCGGCGCCTCCGTGACCCAAGGCGGTCAGAGCCGCACCCAGGCGCCGGTCTGCTTCATCCGTGTTGGGGCAATCACTGATATGAAGCAATTCGATCTTCATAGAAACATTCTCCAGCTGTTAGGCGCCTGTGGGATCTCCGGCCAGCCTGAGGACTAACGACCGGTCCGTTCCTGGCACAGGAGGCAGTTCCTCTGAAGTTGTTCCGCGGGTTTCAGGTTGCCGGAATGCAACGCATTGTTCAACCCAAAGCGGTGAAACCGGTGTCCGTTCGGAGTCTTGGCGTGATATCAACAGTCGGTGAGGGACACTGAAAGCATTGCGACGCCGTACAGCCAGCAGAATGCCCTGATGCTGGGAGCGCTTGGGTTTGAGGCGATTGTTCTGCCAGGTTCCACCCGGGCCCTCGAAGTTGTGTTGCGCGTCGCAGTGTTTGACGGTGGGGGCGTCTTTGCCGGTGACGATGCAGGTTTTTCGCGTGATGTCTTGATTTAGTGCCGTTGGCGGCGTCAGGCTGACGATGACCGGATACAACGAACGGCCCGGCGTGAGGTTTCGAAGGTTCACGCCGGGCCGCTCTGACGCGTAAAGGGCGCGCCGATGCTCACGGTAAATCATGATGGTGTCTCTGTCGAGTCGGATCTGGCCGGGGGTCTCTTGGAGTGCCCGGGGTGCAGGGGCAGGCTGCGTCCGTGGGGCTGGGCGCGGGAACGGCTGATCCGCCACGGAACCGGGGCAGGACGGTTCCTGTTGCGCCACCGTCCGCGCCGCGGACGCTGCGCCGGATGCGCTGCTACCCATGTGCTGCTTGAAGCGGGGTTGGCTGCGCGCCGGGCCGATACGGCTGCGGTGATCGCCGCGGCCGTTGAAGCCAAAACCGCAGCGGGCCACGGGCACCGGAGGATCGCGTCCTGGCTGGGCCGGCCTGCGTCCACGGTGCGCGGCTGGCTGCGCGCATTCGCGGCTTCCGCCGTCCCGATCGCCGAAGTGTTCACCGCCCTTGCCCACCGTGACGGGGCGGACGCGGCCGGACTCTGGCCTGCCCCGGAACCAACGCCGGCCGGGCGGGCGCTGGCCGCGGTCACCGCCTACGCGTCCGTGCTCGCGGAACGGTTCGCCGTCGCCGCGCTGCCGTGGCACAGCGCTGGCCTTGCCGCGGCCGGTCCTTTCTTCTTCAGCACCGGACGGTGGCATGGAGGGGTGCAACACGAATTGGCTCTTACCCCGGAGATCCGGGGCGGCAAGGGTGAAGGAAGCACCGGCTGAACCCGCCGGGGCCATCCCTTCGTGAGCCTTTTGAAAGGACTGCGTCCCCATGACAGACGCCAAACCGCAGCGCGGGCCCCTGGCCCGTAAGGACCGGGCGGAGAAGACCGCCCTGTTCCGCTACCAATTGATCCGCGGCGCCGCAGACAAAACCCTGACTGGCCGCCAGCGCGGGCCCATGGTCCGGGCACTTGCCGCCGCCGAGCATACCGGCCCGGACGGGCAGCCCGTGCGCTACTCGCGCGAAACCCTGGACCGGTGGATAAGTGCCTGGCATCGTGACGGGTTCGACGGGCTCAAGCCGCGGGAAAGGGCCGCGGGCCCGGCGACCCCGGAGACTGTACTGTCCCTGGCAGCGACCCTGAAGCTCGAGCGCCCGCAGCGCACCGCGGCCCAGGTGCGCAGGATCATGACCGAGACCCTCGGCGACGCCCCGTCCGAGTCGACACTGCTGCGCCACTTCCGCACCCTGGAGATCCCCACCGGCACCGCGGCGGCGGCGACCGGCCGGTTCGAAGCGGGCCGCCCGAACGAGATCTGGGTCGGCGACGGGCTCCACGGGCCCCGGATCGGCGGCCGGAAGACCTACCTCTTCGCGTTCCTGGATGACCATTCCCGCCTCGTCACTGCGGCCCGCTGGGCGTTCGCCGAAGACGCCGTCAGGCTCTCGGCCGCGCTGCGCCCGGCCCTGCAGACCCACGGAATCCCCGACGCCGTCTACGTGGACAACGGCAGTGCTTTTGTCGATTCGTCCCTGGCCAGGATCTGCGCTCGGCTGGGCATGAAACTGATCCATTCCAGGCCTTACAGGCCCCAGGGCAGGGGCAAGATCGAGCGTTTCTTCAACACCGTGACCTCCCAGTTCCTCTCCGAAGTCACCGTGCTCGACGCCCCGGTCCAGACGATTGTTCCGGGCACCGGGGAGGATCCTGCCGGGACCGCGGTCACCTCGATTCAAGAGCTCAACGCCTTGTTCACCTCCTGGGTCCAGATGGTCTATCACCGCACCGTGCATTCCACCACGTCGATGACGCCGTTGGCCCGCTGGGACGCAGGCTGGGAAAAACGGCGCCCGGACCGGAAGGACCCGGACGTGATCGCCGAAGCGTTCCGCTGGTCCGTGACACGGAAGGTCACCAAAACAGGGACCGTGTCCCTGCAGGGCAACACCTACCAGGTCGACCCGGCCCTGGCCGGGGCCCGCATCGAGCTCATCTATGACCCGTTCGATCTCACCGCCCCGGTCGCCGTGACCGCCGCCGGCGGCGTCCCGGCCGGGAAAGCAGTCCTGCTTCAGATCCGCCGGCACGTCCACCCCAAAGCCGTCAACGCCGCCAAAGACGCCGACACCGGAGCGAAGAACGCCGCCTCGGGCATCGACTACCTGCGCCTGGTCGAAACCCGCCACAAAACCGCGATGACCGGCGCCCCGATCAGCTTCGAAAAAATGGCCGCCGGCGCCGGCGCGACCGGAACCACTGGAGGACCCCGATGAGCATCTCAAACCTGCAATCCCACTACGGCTTCACAACCATGCCCTTCGGCCGCTCCATCCCGGTCCAAGCCCTGCACCCGCACCCCGGACACCGCGAGGCGGTCGCCCGCATCCAATGGTGCGTCGCCCAGCGCCAGACCGGGGTGATCACCGGGGAAGTCGGCGCCGGCAAGACCGTCGCCGTCAGGGCAGCCTTGGCCCAGCTCGAAGCATCCCGCCACCAGGTCGTCTACATCTCGGACCCCACAATCGGCATGCGCGGGATCCACACCGCGATCGTGACCGCCCTGGGCGGCTCCCCGGCGTTCTACTCCGGAGTCCTCGCGCACCAGACCGCATCCCTGCTCGCCGGGGAACTGGACGAACGCGCCCGCCTGCCCGTGGTCGTAATCGACGAGGCACACCTGCTCGGCAACACCGAGCTGGAATCCCTCCGCATGCTCACAAACACCGGGATGGACACCGGCTCGCACTTCGCGCTGCTGCTGGTCGGCCAGCCCACCCTTCGCCGCCGGCTCAAACTCGCCGTCCTGGCCGCACTGGACCAACGGATCTCCACCAGGTTCGCGATCACCGGAATGGACCTGCCCGAGACCGCGGACTACATCCGCCACCACCTCAAATTCGCCGGTAGATCCGACACCCTCTTTTCCGACGACGCCATCGCCGAGATCCACCAGGCATCACGCGGCTACCCAAGAGCGGTGAACAACCTCGCCGTTTCCGCCCTGATCGCGACCTACGCCAGCAACAAAGCCATCGTGGACGTCTCCGCGGCCCAGTCCGCGATCACCGAGAACAGCGAGTAAGAAAAACCGCCGTCACCGATGACCATCACCACGTCACGACGACGACGAACGCCCCGCCGGTCACGATCCGGCGGGGCGCTTCCATGCCCGCCCGTCGCCACGGATCGTGACGGCCACATCGTCAAATAACGCGACGCCTAACAAGTTGACGAACTCTTCAGGGCTGACAGCAGCCTGCGCGGGGTGGTGGTCGATTCCCCGGCCGGCCCGGCGTTGTTGAGCCGGGATCAGCTGGAATACAAGATGTCGGGCCGTCTGGGGTTCGGCCGTGCGCTGCATGCCCGGGCGACGGCTGCGGACATGCTGGGCGCATCCCACTTCACGGTTTCGGACGGGCTCGGGATGTCCGAAGCGGTCGCGGTCATCCTCGAGAGGCCCGAAGCGATCCGTTACCAGGATCTCCTTGTTGTCGGCGAGGGCACACCGCGGATCGTGCCGGTCTCGGAAGTCTTCGAAGGGTTGTCGGCCGTTTTCCGGCATGCCTCCCTGCATGATCCGCTCACGGGCCTGCCGAACAGGCGCATGCTCGAGCTGGAAGCACCGGCCCTGACCCGGGACACCCACCGCTCACGGATAGGGATCCTCTTTATCGATCTGGACGATTTCAAGGGCGTCAACGACACCTACGGGCACCGGGCCGGGGACATCGTGCTCGCCGAATTTGCCCAACGCCTCACAGGGTGCGTCCGGGACGGGGACACCGTGGTCCGGCTCGGCGGGGATGAATTCGCTGTGCTGCTGGTCGGCGTGGACGAAGCCGAAGCCGGAGCCGTCGCCGACCGTGTGCTGGAATGCATGGACGAGCACTTCGTCGTTGACGGGCAGCACCTGGACGTTACCGCCACGCTCGGCCTGGCCATGGCGAGTGATGTCACCGACGAAGGTGCCTTGAGCCGGCTCGAGGCAGTCCTCCGGCACGCCGACGATGCGATGCTCAACGCCAAACACGCCGGCAAACGCCGCGTCGGTCGAATCTCCACGGCGGTGAATGCGGCAGGGATCGCCCGCGAAGCGCTCATCCGCCGCCGGCTTCCCGGCGCTCTTCCGGACGGCACGTTGAGCCTGCAATACGAGCCGCTCCGGGACCTGGCCACCGGAGAAGACCACGGTGTCGAGGCGCTCGTGCGCTGGATGGATCCTGAACTGGGCCAGGTCCCGCCGGCCGAGTTCATTCCCGTCGCGGAACACACCGGGGAGATTCTCAGGATCGGCGCCTGGGTCATCGACCGCGCCTGCTCGCAGGCAAGGCTGTGGTCCGACGCCGGAACCCCACTGAGGGTCGCCGTCAACGTTTCACCCCTGCAACTGGCATCCGGCACGCTCGTCGCCGACGTCCTGGGCGCACTGGACAAACACGACGTTCCGGCCGGGCTCCTGGAAATCGAAATCACCGAAGGCACCGCAATCACCGACATGCCCGGGGCGGCGGTGCAACTGCAGCAACTGATCGACGCAGGTGACGGGGTCGCCCTGGATGACTACGGGACCGCCTACTCCACCCTCGCGCTACTTCGGGCCCTTCCCCTGACGACCGTCAAAATCGCCAAGTCCTTCATCGACGACATCGACACAGACGCACGTGCCGCGGCCATCGTCAACGGACTCATCCACGTCCTGCAAGCCGCAGGAGTCAAGACAACAGCCGAGGGCGTCGAGCGGACCACGCAACTCACTGCACTGCGCGGCATGGCCTGCGACACGGCCCAGGGCTACCTGATCTCACGCCCCGTAGCTCCCGCCGACGTCCCCGCCGTCAGCTGCCGCCCATGAACTTCAGCAACGGCACGGGTCCAGCGGACCGGAACGCGTCGATCTCACGGAAATAGAACCTCCATTTGAGTGCCCAAGAGCCCGCCAAGCATCGGGTTCGACTTACCAACACGGTCGAACAACGTCGTCGGTCTACTTTCCCGCTGCGCCCGGTAAGCGATCGTCAACCGGACAGGTTTCAGGCCGGATTCTTGAGCGAATACAGTTTGAGGGTGAATTTCCACGCGTTCAAGCGCTTTATCGACCTTGCGCCTGCTCCTGCCGATGCACAGCCTGTCATCCAAGTTGAAGAACAGAACAACGACTACGAATCTGGGGTCGCCCGCATCGGGAAGGAGCAGTGGCGAATCCGCACCGCCCGGATCACGTCGACGAAGCCGGGAGCCTTCGTCGCGGTCTGGAAGCGCGGCGAAGGCGGATCGACCAGGCCCTTCACTGCTGACGAGTCGATGTCTGGACTGCTCGTCTTCGTAGAGGAGCAGGAACGGTTCGGGGTCTTTCAATTCACCAAGGCGCACCTGATCTCGCTCGGATACGTCAGCTCCGACTTTCATCCCGGCAAGCGCGGTTTCCGCGTCTATCCCGCATGGTGCGCCGACCTGAATCCTCAAGCGTCACGCACTCAGCGTGCGCAGGAGGCTGCATTCGTCGAGTTTCCTTCGAGTAATGCATCGCGACCCTAACTGACGTTCCGGTCATCTGGGGACGGCAGGCTCGACAGCATCGCCCCTAACGTGGACGGGGCGGCCCTGCCGATGTCCGTCGTCGAGGGCTGAGAACTCCCCGAAACCCGAACCCTCATCGGATCCGGCTCACCGACCCCATGGGCAGTGCAGGATTTTCGAGCCGCCGTGCGCCGAGATCGATGGAACCCAACGTGAGATATACACTTCAGGGGGCTCATCGAGTCCTTGGAGAATGATCACAAAATGTAGGCGCTAACAGGGGGCAGGCATGGGCGCGAATTCAACAGACACCGAATGGGGCGAGCTCGGACCGACGCAGGCGTGGAAGGCCGCTCGACGCTATGCGGCGTTGGGAGATCGGAGCGGTGTGCAGAGGGCCAGCACCGTGGTTTCCGCCACCGTCTCCCTGACACTGGCTTCCCTCGCCGGCATGGTTGTCGGCCGCGGCCCAGTCGCGGCAAAAGCAGGGACCGAGCGCGAGTACCGCGGGTTGGCCGTGTTCAGGGCTCTGCTCGCGGCAGCCATCGGCATTGCACTCGGAACCCTCGTGACCACGACCGTTCCCGCCTCGTACAGCTTTGGGGTGATGGTGGCATTCGAGTTGATCATCATCGGCTGGATGGCGTCCATCTTGCCGTCTCTCAGGTTCCACCGTTCGCGTGGTCTCAGGCTGAATGCCCGGAGGTGGAAAAGGAGCCATCGAGTCAGGCAGCTGTGGATCGTTAGCGCCCTGGTCCACGACCCGGAAGCCACCGCCGACGAGCTCGAAGCCGCGCTGCGGACCCTAGTACCGGATCTCAGCCCTGGTTGGGCATCGATAGTGTTTACGACCACAGATGTACAGGTACAGGCATTGCAGTGCCTCGGGTTCAGCCGCGCCAGCGAGAATTCCGGATTGATGTATCGCACGGTCACAGCAGCCCTGCAGCCCAGCAGGTGAGCACTCTTCGCCACGTGACCGAGAAGGATCCCTCACCGTGCACAGTTCGGGTTGGGAAGCCAAGTGCCGGCGCCCCAATAGGCTCACTTACTCTTGCGACGCAGGCGGGCCCTGAGGACCATAACCCAAGCATCTCTAAGCGAACAGGTTCAGACTTGAGGGCGTGGCGGTCAATTCCACGATTCCCTTGTCAGTGCTCAAGGTAATGACTATTCCTCCCGGAAACACTGACTACGGCGCCTTCCGTCGACAGCAGATCCGGTCAAGGAAAAACCGTCAACAATTCATCCGGGCAGACCATCTTCTACACCACCGTCGACGGCGACTCATTCGACAGCATCGGCTACAAATTCCGGTGCACCACCGAGCAGTTGCTGCAGTACAACCCGTCCCTGACCGTGGACCGACCCATCCCCGCGGGGACCAAGGTGAGCCTCATACCCGGAGAGCTCAAGATCGACGGCGCCCAAGGCACCTCCACCGCCGACGCCGACGGGATCCCACTCACGTACACCACCGCCCCCGGGGACACCGAACGCCAGATCTCCTTCCGTTTCGGAATGCCTGATCTGGAGTGGGCGAACCGACCGCTCACCGGCACCAGCCGCGTCTGGTACGCCTTCGCCGACCTACCCACCGGGGAGCTCGCCCCCGGCCAGACAATCAGCCTCGCGGTGACCAAGCCCATCCACAAGTAGCGGTCCTACCGAGGCCATCCAAACTGCCACGGCACTCCGGCTGAGCCCGTTCCTACCCCTCGAAGTGAGTTTCGATCCCGCTCCCTGAGAGCTGTTCGATCAGTTCGGTGGCTACGTCCCGTAGTTTGCGGTTGCGGTTGCTGGAGACCTTGGTAAGGATTTCCATCGCTTGAGCCTGCGAGCATCGGTTTTGCGCCATGATGACACCGCAGGCCATGTCGATGGCGGTCCTGCTTTGCATGGCTGATTCCAGGTCTTTCGCCCGGTTGTGGGCGGAGTCGATACGCACAGACAGGTGGAGTACGTTGCGAGCGGCGGCGGCAAAGCCCACGGCCTTGTCGAAGACATCCGGGGTGAACGCGCCTGGCTTGGATGCGAAAAAGTTCAGCGCGGCGCTGGCGTCGTCGCTGATTTCCATGGGAATCCCCAACGAGCTATGAATGCCCATCCCGGCGAATTTTTTGGTGACCTCCGGCCAGCGCAGATCGGTCGAACCGTCGTCGATGATCACAGGGGACATCTCCCGGAGTGCCTTGATGCAGGGGCCGTCACCGATAGCCTGCTCAAGCCGGTCAAGCTCCACGGCGCGTGCGCTGCTGCCGGCTGCAGTGAGGGGCCGGCGCCTGACTTTGACGGTGACTGCGCACTCGATCTCGTCGCCGGAAGCCTCAGAAATCGAGGCCGCAGCGAGCCTAGAGAGCCCGGTCAGGAATTCAGATGCATTCCCTGCGCCCACTAGAACAGACTGAAGTTCCAAAATGCCTTGGAACTGGCCTGCAGGCTCGTTTTCCGGTGAACTCGACATTGGCCCATCCTACTGTCCTCGTTTGACAAGGAGAACGGTGCCCGGACGCTGGCAGCCCGCATCCCGCCGTCGTATGCTTCAGGCAGGCCCAGGCTTTCAATCCCCTACCCCGGAGCAGGCACATGCAGATTCCCAAACCGTCCGACGCCGACAAGGACCGCTTCCGCGCGGTGGTGCCGGAGAACCCTGATGTCGTTGTCAAGCCGATGTTCGGCAACCTGGGTGCCTTCGTGAACGGCAACATGTTCGCAGGCCTGTTCGGCCCGATGATAGGTGTCAAGCTGTCCGACGCCGACCGCGCGGCGCTGGAGGCCGGCCACCAAACACTTCCATTTGGCCCGGAGGGTCGTGCGATGGGCGGCTACGTCGGCCTGCCCGAGGCGTGGAGCGACAACGAAGAACAAACCGCGGAATGGGTCGAGAAGGCTTTCGAGTACGTTGCAACTCTTCCACCGAAAGCGGCGAAACCGCGTTCGTCGAAGAAGTAACTGCGGCGGCGGCGACGCCAGCCGCACGCACAAAGCGGGGCAGCTCAGAATCGGGAAGTGTGGTCTTCAATCAGTCCGCTTGCCGCGATCTCACGGAAGGCGTAGATCCCCCGGGCTGCGGCGTCCTTGTCATGGAAAGGGACGGAGACGGCAAGCTCTTTCCCGAACTCGTCAACCAGCCTCACCCTGCAGCTGCCCCCGTTGTCAGTGAACACTTCAAAGTGTCCCGCCATCAGAGAAGTTCTCCCCGACGGCGTCCGGAAGCAAGCTTGGGCATCCCGGGACGCCTGCTAGTCGGGCTGTCGCTGAGCGGTTGATGATTTCCCGATTCGCGTCGCCGTTTCAGCTCGCTCGTAACGAGATCCAGCAACGCCTGGGCTGGCTCGGAGAGTCGGTGGGTTGCGGCCGTGTGGGCTATTTCGCCGCAGTGAAGAAGCACGAGACGGATGCGTTCCAATTCGCGCGAGGGCACGGATGGCCATCGCCGAAACAGTTGGTGAACCGCGCTATGCCTGGGTAGGTGGCCCCGCCAAGATCCATTGGAGGTGAGGTGGGGCTGACTGGGTTGAATAGATGCCATGACTGGCCTCCTCGTACTAAATCGAGAAAGCCAGCTGCTTGACCTCTACCAGCATAAGTGACCCACGTCATATCAACCAATTTCGGCTTGCTTCCAATAGAAACCAGACCGGTAAACGCGGGCGTTCGGGCTCTCGTGTCTAAAGTTCCCACGAGGGCGTAGTGTCGAATTAGTAGATTTCGGGATGGTCGTTCGGGTCCGGGGATTGAATATTAGGGCTGTGCAGCGCGCGAGCGGGCACGGCTACAGGTCCGGGTTGGGGATCCTGGGCACCCCTTGGAATCGAGGCCGCATGGCCAGCAATAACGCAGTTACCAATACAGAGCAATTGCAGGACCTCCTGCTTGAAAGTCCGGGCTTCACCGAATTTCTCCTGGGTTTGGCCACCATCTCAGCATCGTTGTTGGACGGTCGGGAACCTTTGCTGTGCGCTATCACTGTCGAGCGGGATGCCGGCCCCTCAACGGTGGCCAGCAGTTCCGCTGCGGCGCAGCGCATGGACGAAAAGCAATACGCGTTCGACGACGGCCCTTGCCTTACGGCCTTGCGTCACCAACATCGCGTGCTGATTGATGATCTGCAAGCCGATGCCCGCTGGGCACAGTACGCACACCAGGTGGAAGGCGAAGGTATTCGCTCGGTCCTCGCAGTGCCTATCCAGACAGGCTCGTCGTCACGCGCAGCCCTGAACTGCTATGCCTATACCACCGGAATCTTCAACGAGGCCACCGTTTCCCGCGTACTGGAGCATGCCCAAACAATTTCGAAGACACTGAGGTTGGCGCTGAGGCTTCATATCCCGGAGCCGTACCCTGAACACTTGCGCTCCGCCCTGCAATCGCGCGCCGCAGTGGACGCTGCGCTGTCCTTGATCATGGTCGAGAACCGCTGTGGACGGGACGGCGCCATGGAGCTCCTTCAGCTCGCTGCGCGGAACAACAACCGGCGTCTTCATGACATCGCCGCCGACATCCTGAACAAATCAGTCCCCCAGGATTGGACTTCACCCAGCGCCGACCATGACTAGTACGGAGCGGAGGCCAACCCGCACTGCGTTGGCCGGATTGGCTGCTCACCCGGATCAGGATCTTGGCATCGCCTTCCAGGATCTTGTCTTGGCGAGCGCCGACGTCGCCGAATTCCTTGGTGCTTTAGCCAACCTGGCAGCGGCCGCTCTCACAACTGCCTACACCGACGTCTCGTGCGGTGTCACCGTTGTGACGAAGAAAAAGGGCATCACCACAGCCAGCAGCGATGAGAGAGTGCGCGCTCTCGATGAGCTGCAGATTGATTTCGGCGACGGCCCTTGCCTCACAGCACTTCGGCACAATTCAGTGATCCTTGTCCTCGATACCCGCCATGAATGCCGTTGGGGTGACTACATGGAGGCAGTTTGGCGGAACGGCATCGGATCCATCCTGGCGGTCCCGCTTGATCTGGCCGGTGAAGCCGAGGCCGTGATGAGCCTCTATTCGACCACCCCGCACGGGTTTTCCGGACCGGACATTACAGCCGCGGAAGAATTCGCCGAGAGTGCAGCGAAGTCCTTGCGTCTGGCTTTGACGATCTCCCAGTTGCGTAACGCCCGGGACGATCTCACTGCAGCCATGCAGTCCCGCTCGACCATCGACACCGCCGTCGGCATTGTCATGGCGCAAAGCCGATGCGGACGCGACACCGCCTTCAAGGTTTTGACCCGGGCTTCGAATAGCCGGAACGTCAAACTCCGGGACATAGCCGCTAATGTCATTGCCTCCGTTTCGGGCGAGACGGACCCAGAGGCCTACTTCGACGAATAGCCAAAGCGTGGGGAATGGTCCGGACTAAGCTAGGAACAGCGCACCAACTGCCGTACTGGATTCTCTTTCACAGGAAGGCTGCGGCTCGATGCACTCGACCTAGATGAATGAGGACTATGGCGCGGAAACTACCGCTGGATGAACTGTCGACCGTTATCGCGCGAATCCAGGGCCTGCTGCTGACGGAAGAGAAGGTGGACCGCGCCGTGCGGTTGCTTGCCCGTGCCATCAAGGATTCAGTGTCCGGAGCCACCGGCGCGGGGGTCTCTCTTCTGGATTCTAGGGGCAGGCGAACCAGCAGCGCCTCGACGGACGAAGTGGTCACCCTTGCGGATGCCCTCCAGTATGAATTGGGCCAGGGACCGTGTCTGACAGCCTGGGCCATGGAGGAAACGGTGATCGTCCAGGACGTCGCAACGGATCCGCGCTGGAGCGAATGGTCTGGTGCTGTGAAAGGCATGCCTATCCTTTCGGTGGTCAGCACCCCTTTGATCGCCGAGCAAGAATGTATCGGCGCTTTGAAGATCTACTCGGACGTCGCCGGGGGTTTCGGCGAGGACGCGGCCCGAGTGTTGGAACTGTTTGCCGCCCCGGCTGCAACGCTGCTTGCGAATATCCAGGCCAGCGAAGCGCCCCATCGCATCAGCGAAGCCTTGGCTGAGTCCCTCCATAGCCGCGACCTCGTCAACCGGGCCTGCGGCATATTGATGCAGCGCCATGCTTTGACCGTTGACTTGGCCCTTGCCGAACTGATGTGCCGGGCCCGGCGGCAGAACAGCACACTGGGTCAGATCAGTGTCGATCTCGTCGCCGGGATTCCGGCGGCCCTGGACTAAGGCCGGCCCGTGGGCTTCGATCCGCATGAACCACAACAGCAGCGCATGCTGGCCGCTGCCATGAAGTCAGCACAAGTCAACGTCGGCGAACTCTGGCTCAAGTACTTCAGCCTGGGCGGCGAAGTTGGCGAATACGAGGTGGAAGCCTATCTCCAAGGCCTCCTCTCCCTGCCCGTCTTACAACGTGACCTCCTGGCCATGGCCGCCAACGAACTCATCAACAAATTCCCGCAAGGTCACGCCCCCTACTCCGATGAGCTCGGCCCGGACGGTGACTCCCGTAGGAAGGAACCCGGATCCGGGACGCAGCAGCGGCCGGAGTCTGAGGACTAGGCGGCGCGCTGCGTCGCGGGCAGGGGTACCAAACACGTAGACGCCCGCTCGTCTCCACTGAATTTGGCGAAATTCACACTGAGATTCGCCCAAAACGCACGGAGATTCGACCAATCCACACGGAGACGGGGTTTCGCAGGTTTATCTTTCTCTCAGGACGGGGCCGCCAGCAGCTCAACAACTGACCGCACTTTCCTAACCAAACGATGTCGACCTAACCCTTTGGGGGGATTATGAACTGGCACCAACTTAGCGGCCTGTCTTGCCTGGGGATTTGGATGATTGCGTCATGAAGCTCCTGACCCTCTCCGCGGCCGTAATGCTCTTGATCGTTGCTACCATCGCGTTCTTTAACAAACAGATCATCATGGGGATCCTGTCGGTAGCCGCATCGGGGGCAAATCTCGCGACATGGTTTGTCTATAAGAAGCAAGCAAAGCAGGTCGGTCGTGTTGAGCCCAACTGATCCGGATAACCCAGTCGTCAGCGGCGCCTGGGCTACGCCTGTTTTTGGCATCGTCTATTTGGTGTTGGTAATCGTCGCGCTTGCGTCGCTGATGGCGTCAAAATGGATTCCCGCTCCAGTCAAAGTAGCGATTGTCGTCGGGATCTTTGCGGTGCCGTTTGCAGGCTCAGTTGCGTGGATTATCTACTCACAAGCGCGGCACAGGAGGTCTGAAGACCGTCCAGAAGATCCTGGAGAGGCAGGTCTAAGTTAGACGCGGAACTGGAGAAGACATGGTGATATCAGAGGTCCGGCTGGCAAGACGTTCCAGAGTCTTGATCTGGGTAATTGTCAGCGCTTCAGTCATCGTGTTGGTCGTGTCAGCTCTGGTCTCGGGCATCTTTTTGCCCGGGCTCCTCATGGCCGCCGGCATCGTGGCTTTCACCTGGGCGATTGTTCGGATGACCGTCTCCATCGCCATAGCTGGGGAGAAAATCGTCCTGCGCTGCGCGCCGTTCTATTCAACCGAAGTGTCGATCTCAGACGTTTTGGCCGTAGCGACGGCCGAGGATACGTCCCTGTCTGACGGATATGGTTTCCGGGTCATGGGCCAGGGCACCCGAGGATTGTTGGCGGGAGGGCCTGCGGTCGCTTTGGAAACGAAGACCCGCCGATGGATCGTCTCAACCGCCCATCCCGAAGAGGTTGTATCAACAATCCAGGATCAAAGTGCAGGTAACCCGTGGCATGAGGAGCCGTGAAATGATCACCGCAGAACAAGCCCGCTACGTGATGCTTCACGGTTGGAGCGGCTTGCTGACTCTCGCAATAGCACTCTTGGGCGTGGCTATGATTTTCATCAGCCCCCTTCGCGAGTTGCTTGGGCCGCTTTGGACCGGGTATCCGGCGATAGCGTTTGGGTACATCTTCCTTGGTGTCCCGGCGATTCACCGTTACCGGTTAAGAAAAGCCGGTCAGGGCCGCGCCCTTTAGGGGTTGCGGGTAGCGCAACTCCAGAGTCGTTAGTTGGCTACGCGCTTAGGCATGGTGAGTCCGCACGGCCTTCGGGCGGGGTTCTTCCAGAAGTTTCGCGGCCTGTTTGTCCGGCCGGCCGGGCTGGAATCCAGGCGACAGCCGCGAGCCTCGTGATGTTCCTAATCTTCGTCCTCAGCCTCAACCAGGGATTCCCTTATTTCCGCCCAGGAACAAACACGCGGAGCAGCACCCGTTCCGAGAATATCCTCCACCAAGTCGCCGAGGCCTCCCTCCACTCCCTGTGAGAAGAGTTGGTGCCGGGGCTCAAGGTCAAATGCAAGCGAGATCAACAACTGTCCACGTGACCGATCAGCCCGCCAGGACCCTCAGCGGATTGGCGACGCGGAGCTGCCCGCGTTCGATCAACCAGGTGATGGATTCCAGCACAGCTTGTTCGGGCTGGTACCGGGGAGCGTAACCCAGCAGGGACTTGGCCTTCTCGATCGTGAAGCAATGGCTGCGGTAGAGGTGGCCCCAGCTCGATTCGGCGTACTCCGGTGTGGTCGATTCGCGGAAGTGTTCCCACGTGACCGTCTCCAACGTTGCGGACTGGCCGAACCAGCCGGGGGCGATGTCGGCATATCCGCGGACGGTGAGCGCGGTGGGGGCGACGATGTTGAAGTCCTCGCCGGCTGCCGCGTCGCGGTTCTGGATGGCTTTCTCGAACGCCTGCGCGACGTCGTCCGCGTGCACATGGTGCATCAGTTCGGCGCCGCTTCCAGGAACTTGCAGCGGCTGGCCGGCAGAGAGGGCGTACCAGACGGCGGGGTCGAGGTTCCCGAGCGGACCGATCGGGTGCCAACCGGGCCCGACGATGTGGCCAGGGTGCACGGACGTGGTGACGAGTCCGCCGTCGTCGGTCTCGTCTTTCAGCATCCGCGCGATCCGGTCCTTCTGGATGCCGTACTCGCCGAACGGGGCTGCCGCCGATTCGGAACCCTCGGCGATCGGTAGCTTGAGGCTCTGGCCGTACCGCCACACCGAGCCGCAATGCAGCAGGTGCCCGGCCTCCCCGCGGAGCCGGTTGACGAGCGAGCTCGCCGATTCGAACGTGAAACAGACCAGATCGACGACGACGTCGGCCTGCAGTGCCGCGACCCTGTCACCGAACGTGCCGTCCCGGTCTTCTTGCTGCCGGTCGGCGATGACCCGGCGCACCTGCTGCCACTCGGGCGCGTCGCCATAGCTTTTGTGGGTGCCACGGCTGATGTTGATGACTTCATGGCCGGCGCGCACCAGCCGGGGGACGAGGAAAGATCCGATGTGACCGCTGCCGCCGATGACGATGACCTTCATTGCTCTCCAGTGCTTCGTGACGATTTAGCTGTGAGTGTTTGGTTCTGGGCGGGGTGACCGGACGGCGGCGGCGCGAGCCTTCGCGCGGCGAGCTGGTCGTTGGTGGCGGCCCAGCTGGCGAGGAGTGCGAACTTCTCCGCGGATTCGCTACCCTCCTCGACGCTATAGATCCCGATCCACAACCCCTTCTCCCCCGGCATCTCAAACACGTCGTAGGTAACGTCAACGACCCCCACCACCGGGTGCTTGAACAGCTTCCGGCCGGTGCGGTGCTCGTGCACGTCTCGCTCAGCCCAGTTCGAACGGAACTCCGGGCTGCGGGTGGAAAGCTCCCCGATCAAGGCGGTCAGCTCGGCGTTCAGCGGATCGCGTCCTGCTTCCATGCGAAGCATTGCTGCTGTCATCTGCCTGGCCAGCGGCCAGTCCACGTAATAGTCCTTCGCCCGCGGGTCCAGGAAGATAAACCTCGCGAGGTTGGGACTGTCGGATTCAAACTGCGGCGAGTACAGCGCCCGCCCCATGAGGTTCGAGGCGACGAGGTCATGTTGACGGTTCCACACCACGGCAGGAACACTCATGCTGTCCAAAACCCGTTGCACCGATTCGCGCACTACCGGCTTCTTCTGCCCGGTCCTAGCGGCGGCTGTCGGCGCCGTGGCGGTGCGGGCGAGTCCGAAGAGGTATTCCCGTTCGAGCTCGTTGAGTTGCAGGGCATTGGCGAGGGCGTTCAGTACATGCTCTGACGCCCCGCGGAGGTTCCCCCGCTCGAGGCGGGTGTAGTAGTCGAGGCTAACCCCTGCAAGCATGGCCACTTCTGAGCGTCGGAGGCCGGGTACGCGGCGCTGCCCGCCGAAGTCCTGCAGATCGGTCTGGGACGGGGTGATGTTGGCGCGGCGGGACATCAGAAACGCCCGCACTTCATCTTTCGAACTCATACCTTCCACGGTAGGGCGTGGACCGGCAACAGTGGGAGGCCCTGCCGGGGCCCCTTTTGGACCCGGGTGAGGGGTTCTAAGGGGGCCTCTCAGTGTTCGCTTCTACTCCGATACCGTGAATTTGACCCTCCCACATCCCCAGCACGCCTAAGGCGTTGCCTTCTGTGTCCCCAAGAAAGTGGTGCCTCAAAGCATGTCATCAACGGATCTCAAAGCGGCCGGGTTGAAAAGCGCCGGGCGCTCACGCGGCGGACTGCCGCCGGTGGTGTTCGTTCTCACCGCCGGAACATTCCTGATGCAGACAACCGAGTTCTTCATCGCCGGTCTGCTACCCGAACTCGCCAGCGACCTCCGGGTCAGCGTTCCCCACGCGGGCCTCCTCATCACCATCTTCGCCGTCGGGATGATCATCGGATCGCCGGCGATGATCATCCTGACCCTGCGCCTCCAGCGCCGGCTCACCCTGATGCTCTCGCTTCTGCTGTTCGCGGTCGGTCATGTCCTGGTCGCCGTCAGCCCGAGCTTCGAAGTCATCTTCGCGGCCCGTTTTGTCACAGCCTGTGCCACCGGCGCCTTCTGGTCCGTCGCCGTCGTGGTGGCGACCCGCGCGGCGGGCCCCGCGGCCGGATCGCGCGCGCTCGGCGTCGTCATGGGTGGAGGAAGCCTGGCGACAGTGGTTGGCGTCCCGCTCGGGGCGTTCGCGGGGCAGATCGCCGGCTGGCGGGCTCCTTTCTGGGCCTTGGCCATCCTCGCGGCAGCCGCCGCGGTGTTTATCGTCCGCTTCGTCCCGCACGAAGAGCCCACCGGGGCGACGCCGTCCCTGAGCTCGGAGTTCGCGGCGCTCCGGTCCGGACGATTGTGGCTGGCCCTGGCCTCCTGTGCCTTGATCATGGGAGGCGTCCTGGCAACGTACAGCTATATCGCGCCCTTGTTGACGGACCGTGCCGGCGTCCCGGCTGCGATGCTGCCGTGGGTGCTGTGCTGCTTCGGCGTGGGCGCGCTCCTCGGCAACTACACGGGAGGCAGGCTCGGAGACCACCGGCCGTACGCCACCACCATCACGGCTGCCGTCGCGGCCACGCTTTTCCTGCTCGCATTGTGCGTGTTTTCCGAGCAGGCCCTGCCTGTCGTCATCCTGATCACCCTGGCAGGCTTTGCGGGGTTCGTGGTGAATCCCGTGGCGTTCGCGCTTGCGGTCAAGTTCGCCGGCAAGGCCCCGACGCTTGCGTCCGCGCTGACCACGGCCTCGTTCAACTTCGGCATTGCCGCCGGCTCGTGGGCGGCAGGCCTCGCCCTCAGCTCCGCGGCAGGCGAAACCGGGCCACCGGCAGTCGGAGCGGCGATCGCGTCTTTGACCATCGTTTCGCTCGGGGTGCTGTCAGCCAGCCAGCGCCGGGCATCGCGGGCGAACGGGACCGCTGGCCACGGGCCATCCGAGGAAACCCGCGAGTGCGTTGGCTCGTCGCTGTAATCCTGGAACCGTTCAGAATGTGGACGTGTGGACCTCGATGAGCCCGCTCGCTGCAATTTCCCGGAGTTTGTAGATCCCACGGGCCACGGCGTCCTTGTCGTGGAAGGGGCCGGACACCGCGAGCTCCCTGCCGAACTCGTCAACCAGCCTTACCCTGCAGCTGCCTCCGTTGGCGAGCCCGGGTTCGGCCAGCGCATGAGGCGCGAGCTCGACGCCTTCATTGCCGCCGCCGCGATCGAAAGCCGCGAACCCGCGCTCGTTCATGAAATGATCGAGTGGCTGCTACTCCTAAGGTGCCCGTCTTCTGAGCACAATGAGCCAAGTAATGGATCCGGCAACCACCAGGATGCTCCCCAGCCAGATGGCCTCCTGCAGTGGTGGGGTGGCCTCTGTCAGATTGGCAGCGTCAATCTCAAATGTCCGCACTGTCCACATCACGGATACGACGGAAAAGACTACAAGACCAAGCGCACCAATGATGATGGGGGCTGTTCGGTTACTCATTTCGTCCTTACTTCCGTACTACCAATTGCACCGGTACCTGATGAAGTCGACCGGGTTGGTCACAACTCGGCGCCAACCCTCCAGATCCCAGGTATTGTTGGGTGGCGGCTCGAAGAAGATCATGAACTTTCCTAAGGCATGGCAGACCCACTGCTGATGGAGGATAGCCTGATTCACCCGGTTACGGGTCTTGGTCTTCAGCTCGTCCCAATCACTTCATTTCAGCAATTGGGTGGCACAAGGGCCGCCCAGTTCGCCGTAAAAAGGCTATGGCTGGATTTGCCATCTAAGTGGTGAGACAGCGAAAAATACGTGCAAAAACGGCCAATCTACGTGTAATAAAGGCGCCATCTACGTGTCACAAAAGGAGCGTCTACGTGTTCAAGACCGAAACACGTAGACGGCTTCCCATCCCGCTGCAGCTAGCATCGTCACCGCTCGAATGGCGCGTTTCTATCGCTGCCGATCGAAAGCTACGCCCGCACCCAGAAGGTACGCCACAGTCAGCGTTTCCGGTCTCACACCACCGGAAGCAACCAGCTGATACTTGCCTTCATCAGCTCTGACGGTCCCGGCAGCGGAGGGAGCGCATCCATACGATCAGTCAGCGGCGCCGGCCTGTCCTGGACGCTCCGCCAGCGCACTAATACCCAGGCCGGCACAGCCGAAATATGGCAGGCAGTGGCACCTGGCCCGCTCACCAACGCCACCATTACGGCAACTCAAAACTCGGGCTCGTGGCAGTCAGCCATGACCGTGGTGGCGTTCAACAACGCCGACACCGCCCAAGGTGCCACAGCCGGAGGCTGCGCCGCCACCGGAGCGCCAAGCGCCAGCCTCGCCACCACCTGCGCTGGCTCATGGGTTTGCGGAGTTGGAACTGACTGGAACGCTCCGCTGGCCCGAACCGTCGGGGCGGCCCAGACCCTGGTTGACCAATACTTCCCCCGGCCGGCGATACCTATTGGCTGCAGCGCCAAATCGGCCCAACAACCACCAGCGGCACCGTAGTGACCTTCTACGACACCTCCCCCACCACTGATCGCTGGGATCTGGCTCTCATCGAAATCCTGACCGCCCCATAGGCTCTCGAGATTTGCCCAATGACGGCTTGAGTATTTCCGTTCGAGAAAGCTCGTCTCGGTGGGCAAACAGGGAGTTGACTGGCGTTTTCAGGGATCTCGCCTGAAATGTCCGACCCCGATCCTAACGTGAATACAGCAGGCTGCCGAGAGTAAGAGCAGGGGTAATTTCAACGCTTTCGCACTCGCGGCCCTGCATTGTCTCCGAATCGCTCAACCCGAAGGACCTATCATGACCGAACCACTCGGACCGTACGCCCAGCCGGCACCGGCCGCCCCCGCGCCCTCGAAGGGCAGCGGCTTCGGCACCGCCGCCCTCGTGCTGGGTATTCTTGCCATCGTCTTCTCGATCATCCCGATCGTCGGCTTCGTTGCCTTTCTGCTCGGCCCACTTGCCATCATCTTCGGTGTCATTGGGTTGACCCGTAAGTTCTCCAAGAAGGGAACCTCTGCTGCCGGACTTATTTTGGGCGTTCTGTCCGTGATCGTCGCAATCATCGTCACTGCCATCATCGGCGCTGCGGCTCAGAGCGTCAGCGACTCGGTGAACAAGGAACACAAGATCGAGTACGTCGTCACAGTTAGCGGCAAGGCTCATGTCTCCTACTGGACCGATGGAGGCACCTCCAACGAAGACATTACGGCGAACTGGAAGAAGGATGTCACCGCCAAGGGCTTCAACCTGAGCTCTTTGATCGTCACCGGTGATTACACGAGCCCGACCAATGTCACCTGCGAAATCCTGGTCGACGGTCAGAGCGTGTCAAAGAACAGCGGCTCTGGAACCACTGCCATGGCGAGCTGCACCGGCAGCAGCTCCAAGTAGGAGCAGCTCCAACGCGGGATCCGGCGCTTCGTCTGGCTGGCGTCAGGAAGCGCCGGATCTCCGTATTTTGCACTGATTCAACGAATCATGAATGGGGATGAATGATCATGAACACAACATCTGAACCGGGCCCTGGTCCCGAAGAACCTGAACCAGCCGTGGCACCGGAAATGCCGACGCGGCCGCCGCAGGTCGGCACCCCATCAGAGCACACGACGCCGGCCGGTCGCGAAAGGGTTTTCTCTCCGGGAGGGTTCAAACAGATTCCTCTGTGGGCCCGCATCGTGGTGCCCGCAACCCTAATCGCCGGTCTAATCGGAGGAGCAGCACTCGGTTTCGCCGTCCGGCCGGCCGTCAGCTCGACGAAAGAATACGCGGCACTGAACGACGAGCTGACCGCCAAAATCACGAGCGGAGACGAAACCATCAGCAAGCTTCGCGCCGCGGCGTCGGACAAGGACGCCCAGATCAGTACTCTGCAGGCAGCAGCCGACGGCGTGAAGACTCTACAGCAACAGTTGGCCGACAAGGAGAAGACCTTAGCTGGCAAAGAAGCAAACTTGGCCTCCCGTGAACAGAAGCTCAGCGATGCGCAGAAGCAGGTGGCCGCCAGCCAGATCAAGAGCGGTCTTCATGTTGTTGGCGGGGACGTGCAGCCAGGCACGTACACAACGACAGGACCGGACGGAACCAACTCAGTCGGCTGCTACTACGCGTGGAAAACGGGCACTGGCAGCGACGCCAGCATTAAAGACAACAACATCGTCAAGGGTGCGGCCACTGTAACCCTCGCAAATGGCGAGGTGTTCGAATCGACCAGCTGCACCGCTTGGACAAAGATCGGATAGAACGGCGGTGGAGGGTGCGGGCCGGTCTTCGGCCCCCCCACTCTTGCTGGCGGAGTCAGCGCCAAAATAGACGCCGCCGAACCTCGTCAAGGTCCTCTCATAAGCCGTGATGCAGTGCGGCGCCAGAAAGCGATGAGGCAATCCAGTGAACCCGCGCCTCCCAACGGATCGTCTTGAAGACGGCAGCCAGATGCTCGCCGTGTGGAGCGCTTCACTGGCCTCGAGTACTAAATCCGCCGACTTCTGCACCCTCGCAAGAGCGTTTGCGGATACTGAGACACATCAAGCGGAAACTCAACGTTGTAAACGCCCGCGCCGAACGGCGAAGCGACTTCCGTTTGCGGGACACTTCAGGCACCGCCATTCGGTGAGCCTAATAGTCGCTCCCGGAAGCTAGGCTCACGAGGAAAGACACAAAGCGCACTTTGAGGATTGCAATGGGGCAAAATTTCATAAGCCGGGCCATATCCCGGCTTAAACTGGGTCGACGGGTCGATGCCGACGAGCAGGCCAGCCCGGTTGATTTGGCGACGTCATCGCCAACCGTCGCCAATACTGACACGCTCATTGCAGACGCTTCCAATCATCCGAGCGCCCCTTTGATGCGTGCTTCGGACCAGATTGCCCGGCAGGAGCGGAACCACGCAGAAATCGCCGCGGTGGCCGAGATCGCACACCGGCTTAGCAACGAAGCTCCTACCAGCACGATTGAGCAACACTTCCAAGTCGAGCCGACCCAATATTTCGTAATTCCCAAGGGGCCAGGCCCTACCGTTCCAGAGCCACTCCGCCCGACCACGGTCTCCAATCGGGATGGATCGGGACCAGTCGCCGCGCTATGGAATGGCACCGCGCAAGCGCTTGAATCCGCCGCCTCTTATGCCTGGCAACAAGAAGCACTGGACGCATGGCACCAGCATGGACGCCGTGGAATTGTGGAAATAGTCTCAGGGGCAGACAAGGTCGGACTCGGAATAATGGCCACCGCAGAAGCAGTTCGACAGGGCCTCAAAGTCCTAGTTCTGATTCCTAGCTCCCACCTTCAAACTCGATGGCTCGAGGATTTGAACGTGCATTTGCCGAACGTGAGGACAGGTGGTCTCGAGTCGCTCGATAGCCTCGATGTGCTTGTGGCTACTGCGCACTCGAGTATCGTGCGAAAGTTCGTGACGGGTCAGCAAGTGGGCTTGATTATCGCCGACGAATGCGACACCTACGCTGAATCAGCGTGGGCGACGGCAGTACAGGCCGGAGAACGTAATTGGCGTCTCGGCCTAACGGCTGTGTTTGAGCGGTCGGAAGCTCCCTATCAGCAGCAGCTGGAGCGTTTCTGCGGCGGCGTCGTGTATTCGCTCTTGTACGACCGGGCTTTGAAAGACGGCGTCATTGCTCCGTTCGACGTTGCCCTTGTGGGAGTGGACCTAGCAGTCTCGGAGACGCAGCGATACAACAAGCTTTCAGACGACATGCTGGAGGTCGCTCGTTACCTTGAGCGCTACGCCGATGTGCCAGGTGAACCTTCTTCTGCGTTCATGGCTCGAGTGGCCTCTCTGGCCGCTGAAACGGAATCACGACCGGTGACGGTTCTTGCCCGCAAATATATGAACTCGATCTCATCCCGCCTTGCACTGCTCACCCAGATAAATACCAAGCATGAGGCCCTCACCTTTCTCAACTGCATGATCACTGAATCCTCTGAAGCGCCTGCATTCACGCAGGCTCAGGAATCTGCACTAGCGGAACAGAGTGCATTGCGCGGTGTCCAAGACCAGGCTGATGCTTCATTTGGTGAGCAAGGAGAGGGCCGTCTGCTGCAGAATTCAAGCAGTCTTCGAACCGGGGCGACACAAGTCTTTCCTGTTCTTGGACGCGTCGAGGAGGGCACCGACGTACTAGGGGTAGATCTGAGCATCCTCTTGTCGGCGGGCCGCAGTCACAAACAAGTGGTTCAGCGACTCGGGCTCCTGACCCGAAAGAAAGTCGACGGTCGCCACCGACGGCTCGCCGTTTTGTACGCCAAAGGCACAATTGAGGACCCTAGCTTGGCTGTGGACGAGTCCCTAGGTCGCCTTCTCCAGCATGCACGACGAGTGGCTTACTTCGACTTCGGAACCGACATCGACCGTCTGGAGGAGTTCCTTGACCACCCATCCGCCCCCTCCCGTGCCATCCACAGTTTGCCTAAAAGGAACCGTTCAGGCGGAGGTGACAAACCGGCGGAGACGAGCGACAAGGGCCCCTCCATTGTTGGGGCCGAGAAAGCTGTCGAAGACGCGTCTACGGCATCTCTAGCCGCCAATCCTGAACCCATGAAGCGCCGGCCCAAGCCTGGTGCCAGTGCCGCAGCAGAAGCCGCTGACAAGCCCCGGCCGTCCGATGACATTGACGTTGAGCTGGACAGAGACCTTGACGACTTGGCTCCAGATCCGTCCTGGCTGAGGGAAGAAGAATCCGCTAGCAAGACGGGCGCCGCCTCCACCGGCTCCGGCTTCGTGTACTCCGGCGCGGAGGAATACGAGGCCCCGGCCAAGCTGGCGCTGTCTGCCGGCGCCACGGCCGACCCCGTCAAGGACTATCTGAAGCAGATCGGCAAGGTTGCCCTGCTGAATGCGGAGCAGGAAGTCGACCTTGCACTCCGCATTGAAGCCGGCCTCTTCGCCGAAGAGAAGATCAACGCCGACGACGGTTCCATGGACCCGAAGCTCAAGCGTGAGCTCGAGTTCATCATCCACGACGGTAAGAGGGCCAAGAACCACCTCCTCGAGGCCAACCTGCGCCTCGTGGTCTCCCTGGCCAAGCGCTACACCGGCCGCGGCATGCTGTTCCTGGACCTCATCCAGGAAGGCAACCTGGGCTTGATCCGTGCAGTGGAGAAGTTCGACTACACGAAGGGCTTCAAGTTCTCCACCTACGCCACCTGGTGGATCCGCCAGGCCATCACCCGCGCCATGGCTGACCAGGCCCGGACCATCCGCATCCCGGTGCACATGGTGGAAGTCATCAACAAGCTGGCACACGTCCAGCGCCAAATGCTGCAGGACCTCGGGCGCGAACCCACGCCTGAGGAACTGGCCCTCGAATTGGACATGACCCCCGAGAAGGTTGTTGAAGTCCAGAAGTACGGCCGCGAGCCCATCTCGCTCGATCTCGAGGTACCAGATGGGAACGGGCACCTGCAACCTCTTGGGCACCTGATCGAAGACTCCGATGCCGTCTCGAACATTGATGCCGTGAGCTTCACGCTCTTAAAGGAAATCCTCCACTCGATGCTGGACACGCTATCCGCTCGCGAAGCCGGCGTAGTAGCTTTGCGCTTCGGTCTGACCAACGGACAGCCGCAGACCTTGGAGGAAATCGGTAAGGTCTACGGCGTCACACGTGAACGGATCCGCCAGATCGAGTCCAAGGCGATGTCCAAGCTGAGTCACCCCGCGCGGTCCCACGTCCTTCGGGACTACATCGACTGATCTGGAGTTCGCAGGCCAATCACCGTTCGACGGCCTTGCATTCCAGGAATTCTGCAACATCGACCACCAGATTTGCGTTTTCAGCCACTTCACACTCCCAAACATCGAGGTAAGTCCACCCCATTTCAGTCAGCCGTAACCTCTGGGCGGTGTCTCGAGCCTGATTTCGCCGCCGTTTATCCGCCCAGAAGTCGGTGTTCGATTTGGGCAAGCGCCTACCCACGGGACAGTCGTGCCCATGCCAGAAGCATCCGTTTACGAAGATGACTTTTCTCCGACCGGCGAACACTAGGTCGGGCCGCCCGGGGAGAGCTGGGTCATGTAGACGATAACGAAATCCGGCCGCATGCAGAACACGCCGAAGCTGCAACTCCGGTTTGGTGTTCTTCGAGCGAATCTTGGCCATGTGCGCGCTGCGCTGCGCTGCGGTCATGAAGTCCGCCATGGAACAATTTTACCGGCCCGACTCCTCAAAAGGACACGAGAGCCGCAGTCTCACCCCGAATTCGATGCCGAACGCCGACCCGAATTTCCGACCATCTAGTCAGTCAGGAGAGCCTTCATCTTTCTTCCCACCGCGAGCGCCAGCCAGGGCGAGACAGCATTCCCAACCTGCGAGTACTGCGGAACCTCAAAGCGGCGCCGTTCGGAGCCCGTGGTTTCTTTGCCTAGGAATTCGAAGTGGTCCGGAAATCCCTGGAAGCGGGCCATTTCTCGAACGGTGAAAATCCGCGGTTCGATGGGATGGACATAATCGTCAGGGAGCGTTACTACTGTTCTGGCAGGTTCCCTCCAGCCGAGCACCTTTTGGGAGTGTTTCTTAGTAGCAAGCACGTAGGCGAGTTCGACGAGATCGTCCAGGGAGTCGGCAAGGCGAACACCGTCCGGCGATTTCGCCGGCAGAGGTGCGTGGAGTAGCCGGTGCTTCAACAGAAGCTTCGCATCATCCTCTGGAAGCCTTGCGGCGTGGCTGAAGAGTCGCTGGTCTAGGCCGTTCTGCGAAAGGTACTGATAGAAGCGGAACCGCTGTGTCGTGCGCTCGCCATGCCTGCGACGGACATGGTTTGGGACCTCAGCAGAAACCGGGTTACGTCCCGGCCAAAAATCTTTCGATAACGATTGCACATAGGCCGCAGAGTAGTCGTCGGTGATTGCGGTTCCTCGCGCCATAAGGTCACCTACAGCATTGCCCACGGACTCCATCCCGGATTTCAATTTGGTGGGGCGTGGCGCCAATGATGGAATGTCGCCGCCAATTTGGTCGACGAAATCGGAACGCCAGGTTTCATGTGTCGCAGTTACGCCGCGATCGGCCGCTACGTCCGCCCTAAGGGCGATGATCATCAGCCGCGGACGGTGCTGCGGGGCGCCGTAGTGAACGGCGTTAACGTGAACACCTTGAACGACATATCCATTGCCAGCCTCGGCCAGGGCTTGTTGCAGCTGACGGAAGGAGGATTCCTCCCCTTGCGAAAAGCTTCGATCCATCCCGACTACGTTTTCAATCACTACCGCCCGGGGGCTAGTGACTCCGACAAATTTCAGATATTGCCATGGAAGCTCGTTCCGGACATCCGCGGGATTGCGCCGTCCAGCCAAGGAGAATCCTTGACACGGCGGTCCACCAACCACGAGGTCGAGCGCATTCGAGCGGAGCCTCTCGATTGCCGCAGTGTTCTCGAGCAGGAAGCTTAGTTCGCGCACAAGAAGGCGCGACGAGATCTGATTATCTTCCTGTGACGCGACGTACCTCGCCCATTGCTCGGCATCGGAGGCATCATCAATGAAGTTGTGGTAGAACGTCCGGGCCGCCATATCAGACTTCTCGACAGCTAGCACCAGCTCGCCGCCGGCTCGATCGATGCCCAGGGAGAGGCCCCCGCAGCCGGAAAACAGGTCAACGTATTTCATAAGGTTCCTATTCTCCCCCACCTAACACCATGCCTTCGACATCCTGCCCGCGCATCGGAGCGCGTCGCGAAGCGAGATTTGATGCCTAGCGCAGCACTCCGGGAGCATGGGGTCTGTCCAATTAGTCACTAATCTGGGGCGCCTGCTCAATCAACTTGAAGAATGGCACCTCCTCGATGAACTTTCCCGAAAAGTTCAACGAGCTGTACAAGGCATGATGCACCTTCTGGCTCGAAATCTTGCCAGCGATATCTGCCGTGACATGGGGCAACCCCAGTTGCTGAAGTTCCTTCAACGTCACCGAAGGAACCTTGTGGAGGAACCAGGTCAACAAGGGCTGCCCATAGTTTCGGCCGTCCTTTTTGAAATGGTCGAGGTATTGCGAAGCAAGAATAACGCCGAAGCCGAATTCCCTGCCTTGCAACATCAGGTTCATAAGCACGGGGAAGTTGTACTTCATGATGTTCACCGCCTCATCCACAAGTAAGAAGGAGTTTAGTCTCCTCAGCTGCGGGGAGCTCCCGACGAATGGCCACTTTGTGGAGTTGAGCATGTAGTCGTAATACAAGTTGAGAAACAAAACTACGAGAGCGTTCTTCCCGTTGTCGTCCGTGCCGAAGTCGTTCAGAGCAACAATGACAACTTTGTCTTCCATCATTTCTTCGAATGAAATCATCTCCTCAGGATCGTCGCTGAAAATTTCGCCGAGAATGAACGGCTTAAGGATAGATGTCACTGCGTCCGGTTTTTGACCGTCGCTATACGATGTCAGGACCTCGGCCAACGTTGGCGGAGCGCCCTGCTTCTCCTTGTAGAGGTTGACGATGCAGGTGACAAGCCGATCCGTCTGAACTGGACCGATATTGCCATAAATCTTGTCCAGTACATCGGCGAACTGCTGGGCGCGCTGGTAGGCCGCGAGAGGAGAATATCCCTGGCGGAGGGAGAAGATATTTATCGGGATGCGGTACGGTTTCAGGACTTTACCGTCTACGGCCTCCAAGAAATCTGAGGATTGGAAGTCCCGCTTGTAGTCGAAAATGAGCATCGACAGCGGTGTCTCCTGATTAGTTCTGCTTCCCTCCCTGAGTTGATAGACAAGGGCTTTCAGGAGTTGGGTCTTCCCGGTCCCAAGGTCACCGACGACGCCGATGTTCATCTGGTTAAGTTCGGTGTTGCTTGGCCAGTATTCTGCCGTGGCGGCTCCGAGCGTCCCGAGGACTCGACCTACGTTGAATCGAACACCGGCACCACGAATACCGCCGGCGAAAGAAGCGTCGCCAGCCAACTCGTCGTGGACCCCTTTTCGGGGGTCGCTCGGCAGGCTAGAAAGCACGGGATCCTCTATGGTCGGCCCTTCCGCCGGGAACGCCTCCGTTTCTAACGCACACTCCTCATTGTCAGGTTGGGGCTCATGCCTCCCTTCGACGACGTCGGGCTCCTGTGACCGCAACGGCTCCGGCTTCGGTTTCGGTTTCGGTTTCGGTTCATCATCGTCGTGCGGGTCTTCGTCAGAACGGATCGCGGCGGGAAGCTCGATTGGGTTGCGCAGCGCCCACTGAACGAGATTATTCCATTCCTTGACCAACTTGCTTTCCGGATCCGCGACTGCCTCGAAGGCGTGGCCTGCATTGGCTGCGAGAAGGCCAAAGCCTGAGCCGGGCGATGCGGCATCGACCTCCAATGAATGCACCGCTCGAAAGTTTTCGCCCTCCGAGGTAAATGCATCATGCTTGAAATAGCACACCAACGGCTGACCAGTTCGGACTTCGAGGTTTCCGTTGACCAGGTCTTCAAGGTGCCTCGCCAAAACTTCCGGCTCAGCGCTACCGCCCGGCCGCAAACGAATTGCGGCTTCAAGGAGCGCCGCAAGCCCGTTGGCCCACAAGGCTTTATCCGCCCACGAACCGCTAGCTGCAATGTGACGCGAGCTTTCCGCTACGCTAATCAACAATTCTTCCGTTGCAAGCACCTGCTCCAGCGGCTCATTCATGGCCGCATCACTCGGCCCGGGCAGGTTGCCGTTAGTGTCCTCCGACCCGAGCCCGTAGAACTTAATTTCCACTGGCGAAAGAGTGACTCCTTCGTCATTCATCCGGACGATCAAAAGGTCAGCACGGCGCATCTGTGCGGCATGGTTCGTACCGCGAGCGAGAGCTCTCAGAAAGTTATCGCAAGCATCGATGGGCAATACGTAGGTATTGTCGGACTCCTCACTGAGGCGGTTCATTAGAGCGAAGGCCAAGTAAAAGCCAAGAGCGCCTGACGCGTGCGTTCCACCCATTGACAACAGCGAGGACAGACCCACGCCGCGGGCCCCTAGCTGGCCAAGTAAGTCGTCCAGCGCCTCGTCGGTCACAATTCCGCCTTGAGCCTTTGCGAGCAGCTTCTTAATCTGTGCGCGAAAGCTCCCGGGAACCCTCGCCACCGAGACGAAAGGGCGGCGTTCCAAGAGAGGAACATCGGCCGACGCGTCAAGGAATGGCGGTCGCCACTCCCACAACATCTGGCTACCGCCGCTCGAGTGCTGAACGATCTCTGCCATCGCACTGGGATTCATCAATGCTTCGCCCGAGACTGTCCAGTCCGCAGAATCGTTAACCAAATTTGCCTTAAACAGCTTTGAGATGATCTGGGGGCTGCTTGCAGCGCCTTCGACAAGTCTAAGTGCCCTCGAAAGTGGCTCCCAACCTGTTTCAGGGCGAAAGGTAGGATGCGAAGTTGATGACGACTTTGATCCGCCGTTGCCAGCCACAGACTCGAATCGACGCAGCGGCGCATCACCCAATACTCCCAGATTTCGGCCTTGGCCTGACTGAACTTCAAGGTGAACGCCGGCGTCTTGGAGGATGCGGATGTTGCACCTCTTCATATTCGCGCTGTCGGGAGCATATCTCGACCAAGTCAGCGGAACCCCCTTAGCGGAGCGCACCAAACGCGCCATCTTTTCCCGGGGCGGCTCGCCCGATCGGCGATTCGAGTCCCAGATCCTGGCCCCACCGATCAATGGAACGTCGGGCCTCCTAGTCCAAGCCTCGATCTCCTTCAATACAGCCTCGTCGACCTCGTGAAGACGAGTTGACTCTGAAGACGCAGACAAGTCAACCGTCAGCGTTGAAACATGGGGATTCATCTGACGATAACTGCGCAGTGCGGCTGCAACAGCCGTCGCGTTCAGCCCGCTTGCTGCGCTTCCAGGCGCAGGCCGATCGCCAATTCTGTCAGGCGCTTTCAGAGGCTCCGATCCCTCGATCGACGCACGTACCAGCATTGACCATCCGAGGAACAACTGATCGTCCCCAGTTTCCATTGGAACCGCGAGCATCCGGCCACTCGACATTTCTTTCGGGCCGAGAAGGGGGAAATTCCACCCCTCGACTGTTCCCGCTAGGTGTCCCGCCCAATCGGATTCCCACAGGACCGATTCAACACCCGCCAGCCATGACAGTCGCACAGGATGCAGGGGACTGAGGAGGACTGCTGAGCATTTCGCAGCAGGTTCCGTCTCCCACACGCTAATACTGAAAGGGTAAGCGGCCCAGAAAACTCCAGCTGGATCGCCGATCCAACGGGCCTTTTCAACGAGGTCTGCATAAGCCGTCAGGTACCGTTCTAATTCGCCACCTCGGTTTTCCCAAAGGTGGCGCCAGGAAGTTTTCGAGGGCCATTCGACGTACTTCGCACCGTCGGCATCCAGAGTTTGCATAGCGCGTAGGAGGTCCAACTCTTTAAACGCAGCTCGGAATTCTTCTGCTTCAGCCGAATATAATATGTGATCAGGTACCTGGAAGTCGCTGATGCTGGTCCAGGTTGCGGCCATATCGGCGTTCATCAGGAGGCCGGCACGGGCCTCCAGATCTTCAAGCGGGAACGTCCTATCTGAGGGCATGACCACGTGCCCCATGCACGCGTTCCACTCGCTGCCGAGCAAATCTTCGGTAAGCAACGATTCGTACAGCCCTCGAATTGACTGTAGGACTGCCAAGTCCGGCCGATCCTTGGTTACCCTGTCCCTACTCACCGCTGCAACGATAGGCGATTGAGGGGCCTCTCGACTTTCCGCGGCCCGTATCTCGAACGTCTTGTCGCCGACAACAATATTCGCCAAGCTCACGGGGCTCGCATCGACCGCGAAGACGCGAGGTCGCCCGTTCAGCGGCTGCATCTCTGTTCCTTCGTAGAGGGGCACAGCCCCGTCACCGGGTGTACAGACGATATACCGATACTGGGAGGCACTTCCGTCGAGCGTGGCCCCAAAAGTCCCTCCGTCGGGATCGGAGCCTACGTATTTGGGCTTCCCCGCCGCGCCTTTTACCTTCAGGGGCAGGTAAAGCAATCCCGCAGTGTCGAACGGCGCAAGAAACACGTCAAATGACAGGGCGGTGTTCACTCGGCCGGTAAGAACGTCCCCGGCTGGCACTTTGAGCTCGAAATGCATAGGTCGCGACGGAGCTTTGCCGTCCTCTCGGCGAATGTGACCGACGGCCCAGAGAGCACCGGAGTCGTCCAGCTGCAGGCGGCCGGACCAGTATGTCTTTGTTGACTTGGTCGTGAAAGTGAGGCCCGTGGATTCAAGGTCCCCTGCCGAAGGTCCGCCCGTTATTGGAATCCTGACACGGACTTCTTCGGACAAAATCCCAGCTGACTGTTCGTCGGCTTCAGTGCTCGCGACAGCGACTGAGCTGGAATCACTCCGCCCCACCGCGGTGAGAGGCCTACCCATTGCATCCGTGATCTGGAATTTAGCCTTTGTTAGGTCCTCGCCCAGAGGCTCGACGAAATCACGATCCGACAGGGAACTGAGCGCCTCGGTAACATCAGACCCCGCTGGTGAATAATTTGCAAGGGCGACTGCCTGATTGTCGTCGGCGGCCATTTGACTGTCGATCCCCGACCAATCAACGTCTTCCAATGCATGGTGGCCTGACTCGCTGCCGGCAAGCTGGCCCAAGGCTCTCGCAGTTGCGTTGATGGTGGTCTCGTCGGCCCAGTACGAGTGCAGGGCGTCCACAAACTCTTTAGGGGAGTACTTGGTTGGACCGGCTCCAAGCGGATGGGGCAGCCGGAATGCGGCATAGGTATACCGCTCGAAGACATCGTCAATAGACAATTCCGGCGCCACCAATTTCGTGGCGCGAATCTTCTCGACGAGTCGGGTAAGGCCGACGCCTACGTGCCTAAACCAGTATGTGTTCCAGCTTTCCGTTCCCTGACGTAGTTCCTTATGCACGGCGGCCAAAAGGGAAAGGCACTCTGCGAGTCTGGTGCTCGCAGCATTCGGATCCCAACCGATCGTGGCGTCGATTTCGGTGACGTCGGCTACCTCGGCGACAGCAGCTTCCGCGACAGTTTGTAGCGAAACCTCTTGAGCAGCGCCCTCAGGAAAATTCTGACCGAGAACTTCGCGGAAGGCCTGAACGAAAGAGGCTAGATCGGGATGCTTTCCGACGACCACAGCGAGTCGGTCGTCCTGACGATATTTGATGGCGTTTTGCGCGGAGACCCTTATGCAGAGGTGATCTTCGTCGCTCTCCCATCCGGCTGACACAAGAATCGCGTAGGGAGGAGCCGCCGGCCGAAGCTGATTCGCTCGCCGGACAATGGCCGCCGCGGTCGCATCATCTATACCTTCAGGCAGGTACGCCGCAGTCAGCGTGTCCAGGGACGACAGGCAACGCCCCAGTACTGAACCAAACAATTCCAACTCCACAATGTCTCCTAGAAAGCGCTTTCGATGATGACGCCGCGATCGGCATCGGCACTGCCCCGCGCCAGTCCTGCCTTTTCGAGTAGCTGAATCAGGTCGCCAGCCTCTGGCCGCAAGCCGAGCTCCTCGAGACTCAGCATTAGGGTGGCCACATCTGAGGTCTTTCCGGGTCCGTCACATGCAAGGCTTGCCACAACCGCCATCCACTCTGTCCCGGGTTCGACTGTGAGAAAGCGCCCGTTGGACCGGAGAAGTCCGTAGTAGTCGGCGAATGGGCCACTAGCGTCACGCGTTAGCAATGCGTATTTAACTGCTTCCCATGTATTTGCGGCCGACCGTTCGCCGCTGCCCAAGGCCAAGGTGAGGGATCCCCTAAGCTCCCCATCTTCTGACATTGCACCTAGAACAGCAGCAAGGTCCTTGTGAGCTGCCTGGTGTGACTCCAGCCAATCTTCCAAAATCTTCCGGAGCTTTGAGCCACGATGCACCCGCCAGGACAGCAGAGGGGCAACATCCCTCACCGCGACAGAAGAGCGACTCGACTTCCAAGGAAGGATTTCCGGCACCTGTTCCCTGATCTCACTCCAGCTGCCCGGTTTGCCGCTCAGTATCCGACGAGCCACGGTCTCGTACCAGGCAGCTTCCCAAAGGAAGCCTTGTCCGAGAGCGAGGCGAAGTACGGTGGTTGCCCAGTCAACCCAAACCCTCGCAGGCAGGGCTTTAACCCAGTCATCGCCAGTCAACTTTTGCCAGGCCTTGGCAAACCAAGCGAACGGCGTGCCCAGATACAACCCACCCTGTTCATATTGCGGCGCGCGCGCGCTGACCAAGTCATTGTCTTGGAGATGTTCGGGATATCCCGCGTCAAGGAGCACCGCCTTTGTTGCATTATTAATTGCAGACAAAAGCGGATCTATCTCACAACGTTTGTTAGCAGCATTGAGCCAGAGCCGTGCAGCTGTAGTTGGTTCATCGCCCTCTTTGAGGCCCAACCGGAACAGGGCTTCAAGGATTCCCCCCAGGTCCGGGGGGTTTTTCGTCCGTTGAAAACCGCGCATATCCTGTAGCAATGCAAACGCGGGCGTAACAGGGCTGGCAGCTTGGCTCTTGCTTTTCTCAGCCTGCACCCCCGCGACGCTGTTTAGCACTGCTGAGGCAAGGTCGACCTCGTATTTTGCGTTCGTAGCAAGTCCCTGCACAACCAGCTGGTTTCCGTAAGCCACGAGCTTCGGACCCTCCGGCGCCGTTGACCTCACTTTCAGCGTCGCCGTGCCGGAGGTCTCGGACTTGAACATGTACCCTACTGGAATACCGTTTTCGGATACTTCTTTTGCACGATGGTCGTGAACCTTCCATGCCAGCGAAGAGATGAAAGCTTCCGGCACCGACACGTATTGGGGCCGATTCAAAGGAAGAATGATGTGGGTCGCAGCGACCATTAATAGCCTCCAGTTACGGTCATGCTGAAGTCCGAGTTACCCACCACGATGCGGTAGTTGGCCTGATTCAGTTGCTCGGGAATTAGACGGGCAGCTCGAAACCTCTCCAAACGGGGGGACGTCACATCTGTCATTTCCGTCACCCCCGCGTGCTCATGACCGCAGGCCAGAGCTTCTCTTACCAAAGGAAAGTCCAATGGCATGCGGGAGATCTCCTTGCCTTGTTCGCTCAGTATGAGGAACAGTGTCTCGGAATCCCTGTGTGTCTTCATTTCGACGTCGCCAGTCTTGAGTGCAAGCTTCGGCTCGGATTGCACACCAACGATCGGATCAGTACGGCTCGCCAGAATGGGGATCAGCGAAGCAGATTCGACATCCCCTGGCCTGCGTTTCGGTCGAAGTAGGGTGCGAAGCCCAAATCCCAGCTCGTCGGGAAGGTTAGGACTTAGATACCAGGCTTGCGTCCATGCGGCGACCTGTGGCCTGAAGGCCGGGATTCCATTGGCAAGGGCGTACAAGCGCCCGAGATATCCCCCGTACCAGGAGATGAAGGCGTAGCGATCCTTATCTCCTATCTTCGGGCTGTGCATTGCTTTGACAAATGCCCGGTCTACCGTTCTATCAAAGTCAGTCAGGACCTCTGAGAACGGATCCTGAGAATCGAGGTCGTCCTCTAGACTTTCGAGCGGTGAGCCGTTTGTTACGGGGCCGGCGAAAGCATCGGCCAGAGGTGTCGCCCATCCCGAATCCCAGCTGCGATCGTAGCGCCCCGGAATCGCGTCCCTCATTGGATCCACGAAGTGGGTGAGCTTTGTAATCGGGTTGCCAAGCGGATCGAAGTTCTCCGACCCCGGATTCCGACCGCCGAAAATCGCCTGGGAGAAACGCAGGCCGGCGAGCAACTGGAGGTCCTTGAATCGCAAAACGGCGTCGGCGTCGCTTGGTTGAAGACGCGTCACGAGAGCAGAGAGCTCATCCCTACCAATCCGATCCGGCGCGTCACCGAGGACGCAACGGGTGATTGCTCCCCATATCTCGCGGAAGGTCATACGCTGCCCGGAACTAAGCTCGGCTCCGCGTACCACGGTCATGATTCCAGCACGGATTCGACTCGAGCGAAGAGACTCGATATTCGCTCTGATCGGATCGACTAAGGGTTGGACATCCTCATATGAGGCGCCGGTCGATACGAAGTCGATGACTTTGCTGAACAAGGCGCCCGCAGGCGTGACGAAGTCCATGGCTGTCCGCTTCGCAAAGTCGACGATTCGATACGGTTCAGCATCGAAAACGGTGCCACGAGCGTCGCTAGAGGTGATATGTACCTCCGGACGCCGTTCGAGCAGGGAGCAGACGTCGACGAACACCACAAGCACACCGGCTACGATGTTGGGCCCATCCAGAAGGTGACCGGCGCGAAGGTACGGTTCATCGCAGTCGGTTTCGACGTTCCAGTTTGATTCGCCTGGTACTTCCCCGGCCAGCCAGCGCACAATGGCCTGACCTGCGGAGTATTGCGACGCCGGCGTGGAATTGGTGGAAGCTGCTTCCTCAACGAGGATCCCTCGATTGACGCAGGCCACGAGGTGCCTGCCTGAGTGCGCGGACGCATCTACGTCTTTCGTAAGCGGGTTCCGACGGTGTTCGCTACTACCGATAGTGGCATCGTTGATGAGTAGAAGTTCCCTGTTTCCGGCTTTGTATCGATAGCTCCGGTGAGCCAATCCATCTTGGGGAGCCTCGATCGGATCTAACCCCGCAACGATCTCAGCCGTGGCGTGGGATTTTCCCGCTCCCGGCCCTCCAACGAGGAAAAGGAAGCGAGGAAGAGCGCCGCTGGTTAGACCGCTCTTGAACCACGCGCAAGCCTCCTCAACTCCCGCGGGCCGAGGCGCCGTGGGCAGAAGACTCAGTCCGTCGCTCGTCGGCTTTGCCGCTACGTCGCTTCCGCCGGTTGTCCTATCCCACAACTCTCCCAGCGTATCCCAGTAGGCGCTCTCTTCAGCGTTCACGAACTCCCCTTCAATGCGTGGCTCAAAGGTATCACCTGACACCGTCATAGATTTCAGAGTGGCAGGGGGAGTTGCGCCACCGCGCCTTGCAATTTCGGGAAGCGCCGCGTCCCCATCGGAATGCGAACCATCTGGGAGCGGAAATTCGCCCAGCCTCTGAAGAACGCGGTCCTGCAAGGCAGCCTGAAAGTGGGGACGCGGTTTGTACCCAAAAATGTACCTCCGACCCATCCCATCCAGAACGGCACTCAAGTTACACAGCTTGAATTCGATGGAGGCATGCGACCTCTTTACGATTTCCTGGAGCTTCAGGTTGGTTTGCCGCTTGTTGTAGTTTGCACCCGCAATCTCGAGCTTCAGCATCATTACGTAACTGTCGATAAGTGCGTCAAGTTCGTCATCAGACCACTGGAGTGCGCGTGTTTCGTTGAGCATTTCATCAGAATACGGTTCATGCACAATCGCCCTGACTACGACACTCGTCTCCGAGGCTCGAATCTGCCGCTTGGCGTCGCTTGGCGACCGAGGGCGGAGCCATGTCAGAACTATGAAGTCAAGATCCTCTGCCCACCCCGCACCCACAACCGCGAAGGCCTTCCCCGCGTCCCGTCCGACATCTGCCCGGTCCCAACAAGCTTCGGCTCCATGAACCGCCGGAACGTGTCTCGCATCAACGTCTCCCCCGCCACCGCTTCATGCAGCGTTCGCAAGTCACGCAGCGTGAACGGCTCATCCAACAATGCACCCGGATCCGGCATCTCCGCATAAGCGGCCCGCATCCATTCCACGGCCTTCGCCACGATGTCAGCGTGACCGTACGGCAACTCGGCCACGACCCCAGGTTCACCAGTCACCGAAGCCAGCCTGACGCCGTCGGACTCTAGCGCCTCCCCCAGCTCCGCCAAAGGAACCACATCAACGTGCGCCACGGAGAGCACCCAACCACGGTCATCCCGAGCGGGATCGTCGAAGACGTGCAGCTGCCGCGGCACCCGGCCCGAGATGCCAGCCTTCTCGCGGAGGCACCGCAGCACGGCATCGGCCAGCCGCTCGCGCTCGCGAAGGAAGGTGCCCGGCAGCGCCCACTCCCCTACCCGGTGACCCTGATCGCGCCGGACAAGGAGCACACAAACACTGCCGTCCGCCACGGTCAGCACCGCAGCGTCCACCGCAACCGACGGCCGGGGGTAGTCGAGCAGGGAGAGTCCGGAGCTGTTCTTGGAATCCTTCACAAGATTCTTTATCGCAGGGTTGCGCAAAAGAAACAAGCGGCGCATACTGATTTCATTTAGCGCAGATTTGCGATAAACCATCAGGAGGTTCCAATGAGGGTTCAACGGCTTCACGTCGGCGTCGGCAGCACGCTCGGCCCGCTGACCATCCTTCCCGTCTGGACGGCAGGCCCCGGCCAGCTCGGCGTCAGCACCGGCACCCATGCCGACATCGCAGTGACAGAACTCGCCAGCGGAGCCCAAGTGGGCAAGCTGACTGTCACCAACAACGGCCCCAGGCCCGCACTACTCCTGGAAGGTGAGCTGCTCGAAGGCGGCCAGCAGCACCGGACCTGCGCCCGCGACGTCGTCCTCGGAGCAGGCACGCACACCCTGTTCCGCCGGCACTACCGCCAGCTCGTCGAATCCGCCCTCTTGGACGTTGAACTGCTGCCCCTGAACCTTCTGGTCGCCGGGGCCATGCCGGGTCAGCGCGCTCGAGACTTCGCAGCGGCGGTGCAGGCCATGAACTTCGGAACGTTCGACGACGGCCTGGCCGCCGTCGAGATCCGGCAGCACGGCTCCCTGCGCAGCCGCAACGTCGGCGGGCGGACCGGAGCGCTGCAAGGCGCTGGTATCGCCGTCGCGCTCCCCGACCGCCAGCCCGAACTGGCACACCTGACCGGATGGAACACTAAGCACCCCCTGATGGAGATCGCATGAAACTGAACCCACTGCAGAATGACCGCGCCGCCGGCGTCCTCGTCGCAATGGCCGCGGGAGACGCGCTCGGCGCAGGCTACGAATTCGGTGCCCCGCTGCCCGACGGCGCCGAGGTCACCATGAAGGGCGGTGGCCCGTTCGGCTTCGCGCCGTCGGAGTGGACCGACGACACGTCCATGGCCATCCCGATCGCGCAGGCACTGCTCGAGTCTTCTTCCACTGCCGGTTCGAGTTCACCGGCCGCCCTGACCATGATCGTGAGGGCTTGGACTGCTTGGGCCTCCGAGGCCAAGGACGTGGGCGCACAGACCAGCTCGGTCATCGCGGCAGCACGCCGGCTGGCTTCAGCGGCGGGCCGGAGCAAGGTCCACGCCGCCGATTTCACTGCCGCGGCCGCGGACTTCCACTCCCGTACCGGCCGCAGCGCGGGCAACGGATCCCTCATGCGAACCGCACCGCTGGCCCTCGCTTACCTGGACCGGGACCCGGCTTCCTTGATGGCTGAGGCGGCAGTGCTCAGTGCCCTGACCCACGCTGATCCGGACGCGCAGGAGGCCTGCGGGCTCTGGTGCGTCGCCATCCGGAAAGCCGTCTTGACCGGCGAGCTCGATTCCCGCGCTGGTCTGCCTCTTCTGCCTCCCGAGCGGGTGGCGCTCTGGCTTAAGCGGATCGAAACGGCTGAGCGTTCGAGGCCGCGGGACTTCGAACACAACGGCTGGGTGGTGGAAGCACTCCAGGGAGTTTGGAGCGCCATCCACTTTGCTGGCCTGTCGGCGTCCGGTCCGGCGCACCTGCGAGCAGCCCTCGAAGAGGTCGTCCGTGGCGGGCGCGACACGGACACCGTGGCCGCAATCGCCGGCGGCCTTTTGGGAGCTGCGCACGGTTACACCGCGGTGCCCTTCGAATGGCGGCGGAACCTGCACGGCTGGCCAGGGTTGCACGCCCGCGACCTCATGACCCTCGGCATGGAGCTCGCCCGCGGCGAGGGCCGCCGCCAGCCGTCCTGGCCGCGCGCCGCGCATCAGGACTACAGCATGTGGGGCCGCACCGATGTGCTGGTCCAGCACCGCACGACGACGGCGTGTGGCTGGGCGGGGTCGGATCCCTTGCGCGGGTTGCCGAGCTCGGAATCGACGCCGTGGTGTCGCTGTGCAGGCTTGGTGTGGAGGACGTGCCGGATGTCCCTGCCTTTGATCACGCAACGTTCTGGGTGGTTGATTCTTCTGACATCGGCGACAACGCCCAGCCGGACTTCGTGCTGGGGGAGGCCGCCGCCGCCGTCGAACTTTTCAGGGCTGAGGGCAAAACGGTGCTGCTGCATTGTGTTCGGGCGGAGTCCCGGACGCCGACGGTGGCTGCTCTTTATGGGGCTCGGGTAGCTGGAGTCGCTGCCGTGGAGGCACTTGAGGATCTGAGGCGGGTGCTGCCGGCCGCGCGACCGAATGCCCGATTCATCGACATCCTCAGAAAGTCCGCTGCGCCAAATAGCATGGGCGAGACGCCATGTGGACGCGAAAATTGAACGCCTCATGCAGCCAGTAGACTCTGACCCTCCCGAACCCCGCCTCGTGAAACATCGGGGCTAACACAGTGAAAATTAGCTGGACGGTTTCAGCGAGATTTATTTGAACGAGACCACTTGGGACACGGTTCCCGCACTGCAAATTTGACGATTCCGATCGATGGGCCTCTGGGCCGTTTTCCAGAAGATTTTCGACCGCACAGAATTCTTGCGGCTTTTTGAGATTTTGTTCGAAGCATTCATATATACTCCAGCTTGAACCACGGAACGCAACTGATGTCCGATCATTTCAAACAGACTCAATAAATCATGTAATCACTGATTTAGCATCCCGCACGGAGCTCACCGAACTAGTGAAAATAGGGGAAAACATGTCCGATATTAAGAGTGGAACTGAGCCGGCGGCATCCCGAGAACAACCTCAGGTTCACCACGTGCTGGTCGTCGGGGAAAAGCGCAAAAACGGACTCGGTGTGGCCTCTCTCGTCGTGGGCATCGTCGCAGCAGTATTTAGCCTTATCCCTCTGGTGGGAATGGTCGCCTTCTTCCTTGGCCCGATCGCCATCATCCTCGGTCTCATCGCAGTCTTCCTTAAGAACCGGAAGAAGGGCATGGCAATCACGGGAGTCATCCTCGGCATCGTCAGCCTCATTGTCGCCGGGATGATGACCGCCGCCCTTGGCGTTGCCGCAAAAGCCGTCGACCAAAGTATCAACGCCGAGCACACGGTGGAATATATCGTCACGACTTCCGGTCCGGCCACCGTCTCCTACTGGACCCCTGGGGGGACGTCGCAGGAAGACGTTACCGCGGACTGGAAGAAGTCCATCACGTCGAAGGAATTCAACATCACAAGCCTCACTGTGAGCGGCAGTTACAGCGACAAGACCTCTGCAGTCAGCTGCGAGATCCTGATCGATGGGAAGAGCGCCGGGAGGAACACTGGCAGCGGCGCGGGTGCCCACGCGCTCTGCTCGGGAGACACCTGGAAGAAGTAAATCCGGTCGAGGCTGGTATGGGGCGCGCTGGCTTGTTCGCCCGGTACCAGCCGTTTCGGGTGCCGGGCGGAACTGTTTGGACAGGCCGCCAATGCTTGCCTGCGGACCAAATCTGCTCCGTCCATCGGAACTGAATTTATTCGGAGACAATATCAAAGCGCGCTGTTTGAAATCCTGTACCGCGCAATAAGCCCTGGAGGAAAGTTTCACTGTTGGAGCCGTAGTCGACTATGTCCGATCCCTGCAAATCGTCCGCATCTCCCCCAACAATTATCCGAGGATGCATAGGCCTGAATGAATCCCGGGAACTAGACATCGGGTGAAAATGCGGCAGCAATATTTCGTCAATAGCCAAGTTTTGCATCACATACTCTCAACTATCACCAACTGAGAGTTAGCTTCTGATCAAGGTGCGTCTCTGGATTTCACGCTATGGAACTCAGTCCAACCGTCCCCGCCGACATCGCCTGCCTGCAACCGATGCTTTTCAAGGAGTAGCTAACGTGAACATTCCCGACGATGACGTCCGATCACAGGCTGAGCGCTTTGCAGAGCAGGGAACTCGAGTAGCAAGCGAAGGGCAGCCCCAGCAACCCACTCATCCTCCGGAATCTGATATACAGGGTGCTGGAGCTAGCGCGCAAACGGGGGACAAACCCCTACCAGTATTGAGAGTCTGCCCTCAATGTAGTGTGCAGAATTCGGCTGCCGGAAATTTTTGCCCGAATTGCGGTGCGGCCTATGAAGCTACCCGGTATCCCATCAAGGTTAGCAAGAAGGTTATCCTCATCTCTGTCGCCGCATTTGTCCTAGCGACCGGCGGCATAGCCCTGGCTGTCAATATCCAGCACACTAATCAGGTGAACATGGAGCAGGAGTCGGCCGCTGAGGCCACAAAGATACGGGAATCTGAAGCGGCGGCGTCCGCTGAGGCCACAAAGACACGGGAATCTGAAGCGGCAAAAGCATCGGCGTCCGCTGCCAAAGCCAAGCAAGCTGCGGACGACTCAACGCGGACACAGCGCAAAGTCATCGTCAAAGCGCTGGAGGACTCCGTGCTTAAAGACGCGCAGGAGCGGGCGACCACAGGGGTCCTCACAGGACCCATCACTCTGGCCTCTTGCACCCCGCTCGGGGGCGGATCAACGGACGATCTCACCTCCATCACAGGTACGTTCGAGTGCATAGCAGTGAACAAGACGAATTCTGACGGATCATCTTCTGGCTACCGTTTCTCGGCGACCGTCAACTGGAATGCTGCCAGCTATTCGTGGCATCTCGGCAGCTGACACTGCGAGTAGTTTGAGAGCGAGTGGGAGATCGAAACTGGTGAGCGATTCCCGCCACCTCACGATCTCGCACGATCACCTCCGTGATCAGGCCAACGACCAGTTCTGCGGCACTTGGCGATGATCCTCTCCGGTCCGAAGACCCGGCTCGAAACCGGCCAACCCCTCACCATACCCAAGTCGCTGATGTACCCATAACGTCGATGGAGGCAGCCACAAGTCCTTCATCGACGACTTTTGCGCGTACTTTTTGGGGAATTTAGGCGAGATCGGGCGTGCGCACTGCGGCCAGGGGTCGGCACAGAGGCGCATTCCTGCGGACCGGGAATGCGCTAATTTGGGCGGCCGCCCGGCTGATCGGAGCATTTATTACGACTGTGAGCTTGGAGTCGCCCATTGTAGATCGCGACGAAGAGAACGGGCTCGACTCTAGACAAAGAGCTCATCATCCTGGCCTACCCGCCGCACTCCACACGCGGGACCTCCGCCCACCATCCCCCGTTGTCCCTCCTCCACCAACGTGCCTATAGTGGCATTCATCGCACCCCTCTCTGAGCACCGTCCTGCCGTCCAGCACGTTCTGCCACCTACAAGGAGAGAACCCCATGGAAAACCGCACGCTTGGTTCATTGACCGTTTCCGCCCTCGGCCTCGGCTGCATGGGCATGAGTGAGTTCTACGGCGAAGGGGACGACCGCGAATCCCTCGCGACCATCAACGCATTCCTCGACGCCGGCGGCAGCCTCCTGGACACCGCCGATATGTATGGGCCTTTCACCAACGAGAAGCTCGTGGGCAAGGCCATAGCCGGCCGCCGTGACGACGTCGTTCTGGCCACGAAGTTCGGGAACGAACGGCGCGACGACGGCTCGTTCGTGGGTGTCAACGGCAAGCCCGAATACGTCCGCTTCGCCTGCGATGCGAGCCTGCAGCGCCTCGGCGTGGACTATATAGACCTGTACTACCAGCACCGGGTGGACAAGACAGTCCCCATCGAAGAAACGGTGGGCGCCATGGCCGAACTGGTCCAGGCCGGGAAGGTCAGGCACCTTGGACTGTCCGAGGCCGCGCCCGACACCATTCGCCGCGCCCACGCGGTACATCCCATCACCGCATTGCAGACCGAGTACTCCCTCTGGGAACGGGAGCCCGAAACAAAGGTCTTTCCCGTCCTGGCAGAGCTGGGCATCGGATTCGTTCCCTACAGTCCCCTCGGCCGCGGCTTCCTGACCGGGCAGATCCGCAGCGAGGCCGACTTCGCCGAGAACGACTTCCGCCGCCACTCACCTCGCTTCCAAGGCGAGAACTTCAAGCGCAACCTGGAGCTGGTGGACCGGGTGAAGGAACTCGCAGACCAGAAGCAATGCACACCTGGGCAGCTGGCTCTCGCGTGGCTGCTGGCACAGGGAGAGCACATCGTACCGATCCCGGGCACAAAGAAGCGCGAACGCCTGGCAGAGAACCTGGGGGCCACCGCCGTCGAACTCTCCGAAGAAGACCTGAAGCGCCTGGACGAACTGGCCCCGGCAGGGTCTACCGCCGGAGCGCGCTACCCCAACATGGCCAGCATCGACACCTAGGTCCAACAGTCCCCGCGAAGGGTTGACCCTCCAAAGCGTCGTGGCCTAGTTTAAACAGACCGTTCGTCCGGTTTTTGAATGCCCACCTTCCCGATGGAGATGAAGATGCGCCTCGTAAGGAAATTGATTCTGTTTCTAGCCGTGGTCCCATGACAAGCCATGAAAGCAGAGCCGGGGACAGGACCACCTTCGGGCCTCTTCAACTACAGAGCATCTGGCATGGGCATGAGCTAAGAAACTTCGACCTCATGGTCATCATGCAAGTTTCCGGGTGCGAGCACATTGCGGAGCGAGTGATCAGCGGCGAGTCAGTGTCCGCAGAAGAAAAGTCGGTCTTGGTGATAGCGAATGAAATAGCGGAACAAAAAGGCTACCTTCCCCTGTTTGACGTGACGGATGACGACCCACTTATTTCGGAGAATGCAGGATCGGAGCTAGAAAAGTTCTTCAGGTCCGAAGAATGGCAAAAGAGGGATCGAAGCAGTACTCGGCAGCTCTAACTCCACGGCTCCACAAGTACCGGAATCAAAAACAATCGGCCTGCGTGGAAGCATCGAGGGCTCTTAGGGAGGTCTGCAAGATGACTGCTCGTGCTGTTGTATTTGCCGCAGTAGCAACGGGCTTACTTGTGTTCGTCGTTCCATACGTTGTCTCGGTCCTGTTCGGTGTTGCACCCAACGGGACTGAGACGTTGATCGTCGTCATTCTGCTCTGGATCACTGTCTGGACGGTCAACAGAACACGATTCAAGCGCGGTACCCAACCGAGATGATGATCGCCTGTCACCAGAAACAAACAATCGGCCTGCGTGGATTACCACGCAGGCCGATTGTCAGGGGGCTAGCTAGACAAGGATGAGATTAGCCGTCGTTGCCGGCGGGGGTGCTAGTGGCGGTGTAGCCCTCGAGCTTGAGAGCGGCCTGGGCGTACTTCTGGGTGAACGTGTCGGCGATGTTGACCTTGGAGGTGTCAACGCCGATGGTCTTCTCCTCGTCGAAGATCGTCTTGGGGCCACCTGCAGGCATGATGCCGTCCGGGAGGAACTGACCCTTGTCCTGGTTCAGCGCGGCGACGTACTGATCCTTGGAGATGGTGCTGTTCTGGACGAAGGTCTGGGGCAGCTTATCGGCGATGTCCTGCGCGGAGTGGGTGCTGATCCAGTGCATCGTGTCCACAAGGGCGTTGACGACCTTCTGGGCTGCGTCCTCGTGGGTCTTGACCCAGTCGGCTTGGGCAAGAAGACCGGCCGACGGCAGGGTGCCGCCAAGCGCTGCCTTGGCTCCGTCGGAGGTGGCGAGGTCGATCGCAGAAACCGCGAGGTTCTTGTTCTCGAGGGCGCCAACGGTCGGCTGGGTGGTCATGACGCAGTCAGCGGACCCGCGCTGGATCGCCGCGATTGCGGTTGCTCCGGCGCCGACGGCGATCGTGTGGTAATCGCTCTTCGCGAGGCCAGCCTTCGCAGCGATGAACTGGGTGAGCTCATCGGTTCCCGAGCCGAGGTCGGTGACGCCGACGGTCTTGCCCTTGAGGTCTGCGCCCGTCTTCACGTTCGCCTTGGGGCTGCACATGATACGTTCGCCCGGGGCGCTCGAGAGCTGCACGAGGTTGATGACGTTCTTGCCCTTGGACTGGAAGTCAACGGTGTGGACGTACCACGCACCGGCCATGTCCACCTGCCCGGATGCCATCGCGTCTTCGGCGCCAACGCCACCCTGGGACTCGGTGGAAAGTTCCACCTTGACGCCGTACTTCTGGTAGAAGCCAAGCTGCTCTGCGAGCTGGTACGGCAGGTAGATCTGCTTGTCGATGCCGCCGACCATCATCTTCACGGTGGGCATCGAGGCGGTGTCCGCGGAAGCACCGCCGCTTGCCGTGCCGTTGCTGCTTGCGGTGCTGGTGCCGCAGGCAGCAAGGCTCAGTGCGATCACTCCGGCAGCGCCGACGGCGTAGATCTTGTTCTTCATCATGGTTGTGCTTTTCCTTCTACTTTGAGGATTAGAGCGTTGGGTAAGTGGAAATGGGAGACGGCGAGCGTCAGATCGCCTGGGCTTCGGAACGGTTTGGTGGCCGCCACTTGAGCAGCGTGTGCTCTAGCAAGGCGATGAGGTATTCCGCGCCAAGCGTGATGACTGCGATGATCACCATGCAGGCGAAGACCGTGTTGGGATCGAAGGTCCCCTGTGCCTGGCTGATGATGAGGCCGATTCCCTGCTGGGCGCCGAGCACTTCAGCAACAAGCGCACCGATGATCGCGAAACCGAACGCCGTGTGGAGGCTTGCGATGATCCAGGTCATTGCCGAGGGAATTGTCACGTGGATCGCTACCTGAAGCGGCGATGCTCCCAGGACGCGTACGTTTCCAACCAGGTTCTGATCCACTTCACGGACGCCCTGGAAGGCGTTGAAGAAGACTACGAAGAAGACCAGGACCGCTGCGAGCAGCACCTTCGGGAAGACGCCGAGGCCGAACGCCACGATGAAGATGGACCCGAGGACGATTCTGGGGATGGAGTTCACGATCCGGATGTACGGGCCGACCACTTCCGACAGGTACTTGTTCGAGCCAAGAAGGATTCCGAGCACGACGCCGACGAGCGTTCCGAGCATGAAGCCGTAGATCGCTTCCTGCATCGTGACCCAGAGGTTCTCCCAGATGGTGCCGAATGCCGTGCCCTTGGTGAAGAGATCGACCAGGCTGTTCCAGATTTCGGTCGGCTGGCCGAAGAAGAACTTGTCGACCCAGCCCTCCGTCGTGAACCACTGCCAGCCACCGATCACGATGACCGCGAGGATGGCACGGCCGGCCCAAACCCACGTGGTGCGGCGGTTCATGGCACGCCGGGCGGAAACCTTAAGCTCACTCGCTTGCGCTTTCTCTTGCTCTTGCACGGGAGCACCTCTACTGATTGTGGTTGTCATGCTGCTGCACCCGCTGATTGCTTGTAGGCGCGGGTGACTTCGTCCTTGAGGGACTCCCAGATCTGGCCCTGCAGCTCCAGGAATCGCTCCTCGTGCCGGATCTTCTGGACATCTCCACGCGGCCTGGGCAGATCGATGTCGAAGACATCCTTGATCGTGCCCGGGCTGCTGGTCATGATGACCACCTTGTCGGCGAGCGCCACTGCCTCGTCGAGGTCGTGCGTGATGAACAGGACAGAGGGGCGCAGTTCCTCCCAGAGCTGCAGCAACTCGTTCTGCATGATGGCCTTGGTCTGCACGTCGAGGGCGCCGAACGGCTCATCCATCAAGAGGATCCGCGGGTTGTTGATCAGCGCCGCCGCCATGGCGACGCGCTTGCGCATGCCGCCGGACAACTGGTGCGGATAGCGGTCCTCGAAGCCTGCCAGGCCCACGCGGCGCAGCCAGTCCCTTGCGAGCAAGGTCGCTTCCTTCTTGGGCGTCCCGAGCAGGACCGGGCCGATCAAGACGTTTCCGAGAACGGTCTTCCACGGGAAGAGCGCGTCCGCTTGGAACATGTAGCTGACGCCGTTGGTGATGCCGTCAACGAGCTGGTCGTGGACCCTCACCGAGCCGGCACTTGGCCGCTCCAGGCCGGAAACCTGGGCCAGGGTGGTGGACTTGCCGCAGCCCGTCGGTCCGACGATTGCGCAGAACTGGCCGGGTTCGACCCTGAGCGTCACATCGCGGATGGCAGTGAATGTCTCGTTCTTGGGAGTGAGGTAACGCTTGGTCAACCCGACGATGTCGATGCCCGCGGCGTCCTCAGCCCTCTCGGGGGCCCCGGGCGGCCGGTTGGGGTGGTTAGCATTCATAACGCTAAGACCTCTCTGTCTTTCCGTTCTTGTGACCGCCGATTACGAGACACCGCGTTGGGGTGTGTCAGGGAATCGAGACGGTCGGATGAGTTCGTTTATCCAGCGGCAGCTTGCGCTGTCACCCGGATCCCTTCCTTGGGAGTCCGACGAATTCGTGATGTGGATCACTGAAACTATGTAAAGCTTAGGAAGGGATCATCCGGGCCAGAAGTCTTCAGTAAGTTGTGCGCCTTAGCCGCAAAAGTGCACGTTTTGTGCGTTTTCTGCCGTCGTTTCAACAACTGGGCAAATGCCCGCAGCGTCGCGGACAAGGACAGGAGAGCAGACGTTGATTAAGACATTGGTGGTTGACGACGATTTCCGGGTCGCCGGAATCCACGCTGCCCGCGTGGCGAGGGTTGACGGTTTCGAATGCGTCGGTCAGGTCTACAGCGCCGCAGCCGCTCGGGAGGCGATCGAGCGCCTCAACCCGGACTTGCTCTTGCTGGATGTACATCTTCCGGACGAAGACGGGATCTCGATGCTGCGGTCCCTGCATGCGGCAGGAACCCAGGTTGATTGCATCATCATCACCGCGGCCCAGGACCTGGAAACGGTCAAGTCAGCGATGACGAGCGGCGCGGTCTACTACCTCGTCAAGCCTTTCAGCTTTGACCGGCTCCGCACGCAGTTGGAGGCGTACCGGATCTGGCGGCAGGAGCTGGATTCCGCTTCAACTGCCGACCAGGCAACCATTGACAACCTCTACAACGCGCGCTCGGCCGGGGTCAGGACCGCCGCCCCGGCACCGCGTCTGCAGCCCACTATGCAGAAAGCGCTCGACGCCGTCCGCGCCGCCGGGGGTCCCATCAGCGCTGCTGAGATCGCCGGACAGCTCGGTGTCAGCCGCCCGACGGCCCAACGCTACCTCAGCGTTCTGGAGCGCAAGGGTCTTCTCGTACTGGATCTTACGTATGGCAGCACCGGCCGCCCGCTCAACTCCTACACCGTGAGTTGAGTCGGGAGCGGCCGGGCTTCGTCTTAACTACTCGGCCGCGGGCTCGCCCTGCTTCACCAAGGCAGCCTCGAGGTTGATCTTCACCTTGTCGCTCACCAGGAAACCGCCCGTCTCCAAAGCTGCGTTCCACGTCAGTCCGAAGTCCTTTCGGCTGATCTCGGTTTCGGCGGAGAACCCGGCGCGGGTCGCGCCGAAAGGATCAACAGCGACGCCGGTGAACTCAACTTCCAGCTCCACCGGCTTGGTGATCCCCCGGATGGTCAGGTCGCCCGTGAGAGTGTAGTCCTCGCCGTCGCCCTCTACGCTCGTGGCGCGGAAGGTCATCTCCGGGAACTTCTCGACGTCGAAAAAGTCGGCGCCGCGGACGTGGCCGTCACGGTTGGCATCGCCGGAGTCGAAGCTCGCGGTCTTGACGGTTGCATGGAGGGAAGCGTCGGCCAGGGACTCGCGCACGCGGGCCTCGGCACTCGCCTCGGTGAAACGGCCGCGGATCTTGCTGATTCCGGCGTGCCGGACGCTGAAGCCGATCTCGCTGTGGGACATGTCCAGCAACCAGGTGCCTGGAGTCAAACCTGTGGGAAGAGTCATTGTGGATCTCCTGTTTCGAAAGAACTTCGCTTGGATCGATCCCTTCCACCCTTGTTGAGCCGGAACATGAAGTCAAGGACTCCAGCCGGGACCACAGGGACTTGACTGGCGAGCACCGTCAGTCGAGAGTGACACTTGTGAGGCGTGATGCCGTTCGGGAGTATCTGGCGAGTGCCCTGTGGGCGATGCCGACGTGCGCCGTCGTCCTCGCAATCATCGCGGGTGCGGGGCTCTCCGCAGTGCAGCTCGACGCCGCGTCTCCCCTCGCCGTCCTCCTCTTCCAAGGGACATCCGACGACGCGCGGAACCTGCTCATCGGGATCGCCAGCACGATGGTCACGGTCATCGCCGTCGTCCTCGGACTCACCGTCGTGGCACTGCAGCTCGCGTCGACGCAGTTCAGCCCGCGGCTGCTCCGGAACTTCCTCCGCGACATCCCCAACCAGGTAACGCTCAGCGCCTTCGTGGCCACGTTCGCATACAGCACGGCGGGCCTCTACACCGTCGGCATCGCCGCCGGACAGCGCACCCAGGAATACCCTCGCCTCGCTGTGAGCGGCGCACTCCTGCTGCTCTTCGTGAGCATGGTCATGCTCGTCTTCTTCGCCCACCATCTGTCCCATTCGATCCAGGTGGACCAAGTCATGAAGGGCGTCGAGAAGGCCACGCTCAAGGTGATCGAGCGGTCCTTCGTCCCGGGTAATCCCGGAATTCGCATGCCAAACCCGCCTCCCGGCGCCACCGCTTTGCTGGTTCCGCAGTCGGGATATATTCAAGCCTTCCATGTCGAGGCGTTCGTCGCGGTGCTCGCGAGCCGGGGCCTCACTGCCCGGATGGTGCCCATGATCGGCCGACACGTCGTCGCGGGGTCCCCGCTCGCCTGGGTGTGGGACACCAGCGGCGCGGCCGCACGTCCTCTTGTGCCCGACGGCGGCACTGAACTACGCCGGGCGCTCGCACAGAGCGTGCGGATCGGTTACGAGCGGACCCTTGAGCAGGACGTCGCCTTCGGGATCCGGCAACTCGCCGACGTCGCGTCAAAGGCTCTCTCGCCTGCCATCAACGACCCCTACACCGCGAACCAGGCGGTGGACCATCTCAGCTCGATCCTCGCGGCCCTCTCACTCCGGCAGCACGGACCGCAGGCCGTCGCGGACGCGCAGGGCACGATAAGACTGCACGTACCGGCCCGCGATTTCGCCTATCTCATGGATCTGGCCCTCGGACAGGTGCGGCGGTACGGCGCGAACGAACCTCGCGTCGTCAGGGCCTTGCTGCGCGCGTGCCGTAATCTCGTGTGGTTCGGCGACGCGGCCCACCACGCCGTCGTGCGGCAGTACGTCGAGATCCTCATGAGCGACGTGGCCCGGCTCGTGGCCCAGCCGGCCGATCGCGAACCCCTTCTCGCGGAGGCGGCGGCGGTACTCAAGGCGTTCGACGTCGTGGACGGCACGAGCGAGGCCGCCACCTAGCGCGGTGCGCGCGTCATACGATTTCTGCTTCCGCGGCTGCATTGCGGATGCCGCGGGGGCGTCCTGCTTTGGTCCAAGCCCGGTAGAGGAGGCCTGCGATGGCGAGGGCGGCGGCGAGGCTGACGATGGGGAACCCGCGGGAGAGGTTGGCAACGAGAGTGAAGGCCACAACGAGGGCTCCGGCGGTGTTGAGGACGAGGAACCCCGGTTGGCGTTCCTTGCGGGCCAAGAGTGCCATGGAGACCAGACCGCCGAGGAAACTGAGGAAGACCGCGACGGCGTAAAACAGGACAAGCTCCTGGTCGTTGCCGCCGGCGATGGCGGTCACGCCTCCGGCCAGGACGATGAACACGGCAACGCCCCAATAGGGGGTGTGGTGGCGGTTGGTCCGGTCAAGGGCGGGAGGAAGGATGCCGACGGTCTCACCGTTGCGGTTGATGTGGCGTGCCAGGGCCTTGAGCAGGCCCGGCCCAGCCTGGAAGCCCGAGGAAGCCGCCGAGAGCAGCAGCAGGGCAGTCACAAGCTGGAACGCGGCGAACACGGGCGCCGGGGCAGCGAGACGGGCGAGCTCGGCGATCTGCGTGCTGTCTTCCGGAGGGATGCCGACGTGCAGCTGTGCGGCCTCCAGGGCGAGGCCCAGCGTGATGGTGCCGACGATGGCGAGAGTCAGCCAGAGGGTGAGCTGCCCGAAACGGCGCTTCCCGTCATTGTCGAGCTGACCGAGCTGGGCAACCGCCGAGGTCGCCGCTTCCACGCCGGTGGCCATGGCCACGGCGACGGGGAAAGCAAGCACCACGGCAAGGACCGGTGGATGCAGTGGAGCGCCCGTGATCGTGCCGAGCGGTTTAGGTGCCGCGCCCAGACCGTAGAGAAGGACGACGATGGAAACAACGATGAAGGCCACGGTCATCGCCGCGAAGACCAGCCGGCCCAGGTGTCCGAACCAGGTCGCGGCACCGACAAGGACCACCAAGCCCAGCCCGAGCAGCAAACGCCAGGGAGCAAGAGCGGGGAAATAAGCGATCACCGCCGAGGACCCCGCCGAGACACTGATCGCGATCGTGAGCACGAAATCCACCACCAGAGCGCCGATCGGGATGAAAGACCAGCCGTCTCCGAAGGCTTCACCCACCGCGGCGGGCGCCCCGCCGCCCCTCGGGTAGCGCGCTACGAGTTGGCGGTAGTTCACGATGACCAGCGCGACGATGGCCACCACCAAGACCATCGTCGGGACCAGCAAAGCCAAATCCCCGTTCAGGGCGCGCAGAGCCGCTTCAATCGCGTACGCGACGGAGGAGACAGGGTCGGCCATGACCGCGAAGGCAAACGCCAGCAACAGAGCGGTGCGGGAGCGCAAGCCTCTTCCCAGTCCACCTCCAGTGGACGCTCCGCTCGGAATTTTCACGGGGATCTCCGGTTCTAGGACAGACTTATCGACCTGCCGACCAGACTTCCCGGCTCACCTGCGAATGCCTCCCGCCCGCAGCTAGGAGCGCGGGCGGGAGACGCTATTGCGGAATCGCACCGATCTGCTGCATGAGGCTCATTGTGTCAGTGGATCCCCAGTGCTCAGCCACCTTGCCGTCCTCGACGCGGATGATGTCAGTCCCTCCGAATTCGACGCTGTTGCCCGACGCCGGAACGCCCGCCATGTCCCCGCGGTGCGTCCCAGTCAGAATCACGTGGCACGCCTCCAAGTTTCCGTCAGTCAGCCACGGCTCCATCGTCTTGACCTTGATGTCCGGGAACGCCGCCCGGATGGCGGTGACGAAGAACCGAACGCCTTCCTTCCCAGGCGGTTGCCCGGGGAGAGCCTCTTCGTGATCGACCAGGTCGTCCGTCGCCAGTTCGTCAATGAGATCGAGATTTCCACCCTCGATGATTTCTTTGTAAAAACGCCCGATCAGTCCAGTGCCATCAGTCATTTCCGACTCCTTTATGAGTGAGACCGTTCCATTTCCCCCGCACCTACATCCCGACTCCAGGCGTCATCCCGGGCGCAAAGGCGATGGCCACTGCGATCAGGGCCAGTGCGACTGCCACCGATCGCTTAGCGAGCCGTCTCCACGGGAGCATCTTCTCCAGGGCGATGAACGCCCCCACCACAGCCATCCAGCCGACACTCATCACGCCGAGCGCGAAGAGTGCCACCATCAGCGCCCAGCAGCAGGCAACGCACCATGCGCCGTGCTCGAGTCCAAGGCGCAGCGCGCCAAAACGTCCGTAGCGGATGCGCCGCAGGATGAAGTCCATGGGCGTCCGGCATTTCATGAGGGAGACGTTCTTGGCCGGCGTGAGCTGGTATACGGCCGCCACAAAAATCACTCCAGCTGCTAAGTAACGACCGCCCGGATCGGAGGAAAACACACCGGGGATGAGGGACGCGACTGTTGCGTAGAGCGCATAGGCAGCGAGGCCGAAGATCGTCCACGAGATCAGGTAGCCGGCAACGAACACTGCCGTCGAACCCGGCGGGGCATAACGTCCTGTCTCCCGACGGTGGTGGGTGATCCTGGCGTAAGCAACCACCATGGGCGCCACGGACGGAAACATCATCGCCGCCAGCATCACTACCCAAGTAGTGAGGAAGAAGCCGAGCGGTCCCGGATCCGTCCAACGCCCCATATCCATCCCGGACGTTTGCACCGCAGAAACGATCCAGCTCACGGCCGCGAGGACGAGCAGAACCGCAACCAAGCCGGCCTCGCGTGGATCCATCCTGAACGCTGTGGCACGCATGGCTTTCATGACATTTCCCAAGACATTGAGGACTCTCCTCGCTAGCACAATCGACTAGCGGAGCTCCCCCCAAAGGCAGCGCCGAAATCACTTGGAACGAGACCACGAACCTCGATACGGCCGACGATATTCCGGCCTCATGAGGGTGTCAACAAGCTCTGCCAAACTAAAAGGCGAGCCTCCCAAAAAGCACTTCGGGGCATCCAGCTGCTCAATAAAGCCGCGGGTCAGGGCTGGCATACGTCCGCGCTCGTCACTTCCCCGTGGCCGGGACCACGCCCCCCGTTTCGAGGCGGACCGGGCAGCCGAGCCTCGCTTCGTAGGCCGCAGCCAGGGCACTGTTGTCTGCTCCCTCTGAAACCGTGACCACGACATGGGATCCGTCATTGGACATCCCGACTACCCGGACTCTTGCATCTTCCTTCAAAAGGGTTCTCGCCCGGGCCATGACAGTTCCCGGAACGCACGCTGCTGAACGGATCGAGATGTCAACGCCGGGGAGTTGGTCGCGCAAGCGTGCGATGCGGTCATTCTCCGGGCCGTGCCACATGATGACGAGCTTCCCCTGTTCAAGGGCGACTGACCCGAAGTTGGGGTCGCCGCTCAACTCTTTGGTGATAAGGCTTGCCGCTGACGACAGCGCCCCGTCTTGCGGTGCCGCTTCGGTAATCTGGACCGGATCGGTAACTCTTACCGGGCCGGCATAATGTTGGACGCCTCCGTCGCAGGCAGTCAACGCCGCTCCGGAGAGCAGCATCGCAGAGGCTACGCCGAAAGTGCTTCTCCAACGCATAACAACCCCCAAAGCTACAGCGCCCTCACGAACGATCGAACAAGGAGATCGTCGGAACTGTAGTTCCCTGCCCACGATGCGAAACTTTCGTTGACCGCCAGCATGTACAGGCTGACGCGGAAGGTACCTTCGTAAGTGCCGTTGAGTCCGGACGAAATATGAGGATAGAAGTCCTTGTGCTCTTCAAAGCTGGCAAAGATTTCTTCCAGAAGCGCCTGGGGGTCGGGACTAAGGAACCACTCTGACGGAGCATCAGGATTCGCCTCTGGGTATCTTGGGTCCGCTTCCTCCCACGAGTCAAGCCATTGAGCCGGGGCATCGAGCACAGCGTCAACTTCGATGCTCATCCCCCATAAAGTGCCACGAATTGTGTGCCAGGAACCCTCTAGGTCGCCAAGCCGCGGCGCACCAGTTTCAGGGCCTGTGACCCTGATTCGGCTTGTCGTTGTATCCATTTGAGCTTGCTCGTGCAAACCGATCCGCGGTTCATCAGGGTGCATTCTCGGCCGTATATAAGCATGTCCGTCGGCTCCCGTGAACAGGCGACCTCGCACTTCGACCAAGCTTCCGTCTTGGACAGGAAGTAGAAGCTGACCGCCGTTTGTGGCTCTATTTCTCATAGCACGGAGCGACCTCTACTTCGGAGGATGTACGGAATCAGGAAGGTAAACCCAGGGCGACCAGCGATCGGCATTGAAGGTGCCAGCACGATAACGGATCCGCGAAAGGTAAGCCGAAACTTGTTCGTCAACAATATTTGCAATCAATATAAAGATCAATAGCTGGCGAAAGATTCTAATGTTAAGGTCGAAACCAGAATTGATTGATGCATTCGTGCAGGCTTCGATACTACTCAATTCCGACTTTGGCACCACTCAATTTGAGGTCTTTGCATACTCAATTTCGAGTATTCACCACTCACTCACCGTGGCGGCGTCCAATTATCCGTCAATTGTTTGGGAGTTCCGAGCGTGCTCATAAAGGGACTGGCGCGTGGTGGTTCCGGTCTTGCCAAGGGCCCTGGAGATGTGGCGGTCAGGCCCTGGGGGTGATTTGCTTCGTATTGGTCCAGGAGAATCTTCAGCAGTTGGTGGTCGCGGTCACGGACGGCACCGCCTCCGGATTTCATGAGCACGGCGGTGGTCAAATCCACGTCCGGCGGCGACCCGAGCGTGTGAGCCAGGAGTTTGTTGATCTGATCGTAGTGAAGGGACTGAGTCGTATCGTTGCCTCCGGCCATCGGGCAGGCGTGAACGCGGAAGCCCCTGAGTACAGTGATGCACCGTTCATCGTCACCACCAGCGGCCGCTGAGTCCGCGTCTGGACAATGTCAACGACCGCGGCTGATTCGAACACTTCCGAACTCCTAACGCAGACACCCAGGCTTTGAAGCGTGAGCCTAGCGGCCATCCAAATCTGAGGAGAGCGCCCCGAAGCGCTAGCCTGACAACACATCCGACGCTACGGCCAAGAATGATCATTGAGTGGGAATTGCACTGAAAATGAGTGGTGAAGGCGGACCTAAGCCACGACACCCGGCTTCCGCCAAGCCAGCGCCAGCACAAATACCACCGCGCTCAGCCCCAGCATCACCAACACCATGAGCCCCCAGTTCACTTGGTTGACCCCGGGACCGTACAGCACACCAATGAGCACCGTCGCCGTGATGGCCCCGAGGTATCTGCACGTCTGAAAAATCCCGGCGGCCACTCCCCTGTCTTCCGGCCGCGCTGACACGTACAAGCCCTGGTTCGATGCGGTACTGACCACGCCATACGGGACACCCATCAGCGCCGTCAGCACCAGCACGGGCGGCGGCCAGAAGGACAACGTCAGCGCCCCAAGCGCGCCGGAAGCCAGCGCCAAAAGCACGACGCCGGCGATCATCACGGACCGCACGCCGAACCGCTCAATGAACCGCACCGTCACCGGCGTCATGAAAACCGACATGGCAGCAAGGGGAAGCATCAGCAAGCCGACCACGCCGGCGTCGTACTTTCCCGCCTGCTGCAGCAACTGCGGAAGCCCAAAGAAGGCAAAATAATAGACCGCGCTGAACACCGCGAAACCCAAGTACAACAGCAGCAGCGGCCGGTTCCGGCCGAGCAGCCGCAAGTCCAGGAACGGCGGACTGAACCGGAACTCGCGCCATGCGAACAGCCCCGCCAGGACAACAGCGACGGCGATGAACCACCAGCGGTAGGCCGGCATGACGTTGAGCAGCGCCATCATCGCCAGCGTCAGCGAAGCGATGAACGCCAGGATGCCCGGAATGTCGGAATCGCGCAGGAGGGCTGAGAGCTTGCCGCTTTCGCGTCCGACGTCGGGCGGTGCCACCCGCTGCACCACAATCAGGGCCAGGAGCGAGATCGGCACGTTGATCGCAAACAGCGCTTGCCAGCCGACCAGGCTCACCAGAAGGCCGCCGACAACGGGCCCCACGGCAGCGGCCGAGGTGTTCGCCATCTGTATCCGCCCCAGGGGTCGGGTGGAGCTGATGTTGGCCTGCCGGCTGAGCGTCGAGACCATGACGACGGCGCACGGGTACGCCGTCGCGGTCCCCACCGCCATGAGCGCGCGGGCCACGCAGACCAGTGCGAAGTTCGGCGAGAACGGCGCCAGAACGCAGGAAATGGCAACAACCGCCATACCGAAGGTGAACAATCTCCGCGGACCGAAGCGGTCCGCCAGTCGGCCCATGAGCGGCTGGCCGGCCGCCGAGGCGAGGTAAAACGATGTGATCACCCAGGTGACCGTGGCGACGTCGAGCGCAAAGTCCTGGCGCAGAACCACGAGCGCGACCGCGATCATCGACGAGTTCAGCGGGTTCAGCGCCGTCCCGAGACTCAGTGCAGCGATCGCTAGGCCGGGGCGGGGTTTGTTGGTCACGTCCCTAAGTCTGGTCCATCGTTGCCTGAGGTCACGAAACGACGCGTCACGAACCTCGGTGGGGACCCGTCAGGGCCGCCGCGTTAGTGCCCGCCGCCGAACGCCGCCGGAAGGACAAGGAGAAGGAAGACAAGAAGCCCCAATGCGGAAGCGATCGTGTCGACCCAGCCAAGGACCTTCCCCAAGGTTGCCGAATGGTGCAGGGCTTCGGCCTTCCTTGCATTGGAAATCGCCAGGGGGCCGAAGACGATGCCTAGGAAAAAGAACCCGATGAAGCCAAAGATTATCGACTTTTCCTTGAACTTGCTCCCCTGAAGCCCGGGAACCTCAGCGATGAGCCCGTCAGTTCTGCGGTATCGACAGCACCGGCTTCCGCTTCCCGGTGGCGTCGGTAGTCAGCGTCGGGACCGGGGGCTTCGGTGGGGCCACTACCGGAGCAGGTGCCGGCGGTGGTGGCGGTGCGGGCGGAAGGCAGGAGTAGTTGTAGTCGAAGTCCGTGGTGAATTGGGTGAGTACAACCACACCGCCCGCGGTCAGTGGCGGGGCCGAGCAGAGTTCCACTGCGGTCTCCGGTGACGTTGCTCCGGCAAGCCAACTCTTAAGCCCGTTCAGATTGCTGTCGGGATGAAGCTGACCGGCGATGAGTCCGAACTGGTACGACGTTGAATAAATGCCAACCGGGGCGCCGATGCTTTGAAGAAATGCGGCCATTCCCTCAATGTCGGCGGCATTGGCCACAGTGTCCGAAGACCACGCATTCCCGGTCTCCACGTCCAGCCACCACAGGCGCTTGGCGGGATCGGGCACCCCGTACCGGGTGACGGCGTCGAAGGCCATTCCGTAACCATAGAGGTAGGCGCACGCCGCCGAAGCTGACCCGTCGCAGCTACCATAAGGGTTGCGACCGCTCAGGCCCACCTCCGCATCGGATCCGGGCCACCACCCGCCATACCCCGCGGGATTGGCGGTGTTGACGTACACGGCGGCTGCGGGTTGGCTTGTCCCGCCCGCCGAGCCGCTGGCCCAGCCCAGCTGCTCGGCGAAACAGGGATTCGGGGTGCCCGGACGGCCGCCGTTCACGCCGACGACCGCGAACGCTTGGCCGGAAGGAAGTCCGCCACCGCATTGGGGCCAGGAAATGTCGCTGCCCAGGACAATGCCCGAAGCCTCCATGGGTGCGGCGTTCGCCGGGGAGGTTGGTGTGGCTGTCCAAGCAAGCAAAAGGCAAGCGACGGCCATGATTTTTGCAGTTTTCATGATGTGCGTCCTTGGCATGGTTCAGGGCCCTGCCGGGGGTTGGTACTGCCGCACATTGCATCCCAAAAGCAATGGCAGTGAGCCATCTTCGGCTCACTACGGATCCTACGGACGGGCTTCTGGGCAGCCTTGAGTGATCCCTACTGGACTTGGTTAACGACTTTGCGAGTAAGTGGCGTATTGCACTTGGAGTACAGCCCAGATGCTGGAGTACTCAGCGCCGCGCTAGGCAAGAAAAAAGTTCAGGGAGGATGGCGCCACGGCGGAAGTTACCCGCCGAGGCGGTCAAGGCGTCTCACGCCTCGGGCTCTTGTTGGATTTCGCCACGGTGAACAGGAATGTCGAATCTTCTTCCGCTTCCAGACTATGCAGGCCGTCCGGAACGATCAGCAGATCTCCTGGATTGCCTTCCCACGAGTTCTCGCCGGACCGCAGGCGGAGGCTACCTTGCAGGACAAAGACGGTGGCGTCGCCCGGGTTCTGATGATCACTCAAGCGTGTGCCGGCCTTGAGCGCCATGACAGTCTGCCGGAGCACTTTCTCATGCCCTCCGTACACAGTGTCAGCGGCCCTGCCATTGCTGGATGCAACGGCCGCGGCCAGCTGCTGGCGAGCCAAGGCTTCGATCGAGATTTTCTGCATGAGCCAACCGTACCCACAATCGGCCCGCCCGAGGATGGGTAATCCGCCGATTCGGTCCCCGCCGACGGCCGCTCTGCAACCCGCCCTATGCCTGCACTCTCTAAACCTTCGTCAGGAAGCGATAAGTCCGTCAGCGACGACCGCGAGCATCGATGCTGCCGCATCGGCGGGAAGTTCACTGTTATCTACAACTGCAGCCACGCCGCCGACGAGCCGGCTGATCTGCATTGCATCGACTCCAGGCCGCAAGGCGGAGTCCAACGCTTCGATGACGCGCCGATTGGCGCCGAGGTAGGTCTGGCACTTTGCTGCAAATGGTGAACCCGGGTCGCCCAGCGCTGCGGTAATCCGCGCAGCCGCACCCTTGTGTTCGGTCAGCATCGACGCATAGTCGGTCAGCCAATTCAGCAACCGCTCCCGCGCAGGGGCGTCGAGGGTGAGGGCCCGGTCGACGGCGGTGTTGACCTTCTCTGCCCACGCCTCGAGGACCGCGTCGTACAGCGACTCTTTGGTCGGGAAGTGCCGGTAGAGCGTGCCTGGTCCCACCTCGGCCGCCTTGGCGACTTCGTCCATCGAAACGGCTTCGAAGCCTTTGACACGGAAGAGCGCACGTGCAACCTCCACGATCCGATCGCGGTTGCGTTGAGCGTCAGCGCGCACAGAAACACCTTTCGATTCACCATTGCCAAACGGAGAGTGTCTCCGTATAGTTCTAAGCGGAGTAACTCTCCTCTTAGTGTACGTCAGCCCCTTCGGCTAGAACAGGACACCTCCCATGACACCCACAATCGCCACTCGCGCACCGGCCGGGATCGCAAGATCCGGCAGCCGCGCCGGCAGCATTGGCCTCTGGCTGGTCATGCTGGCCCAACTCATGCTTGTCCTCGACGCGACCGTCGTGAACGTCGCGCTCCCCCACATCGCCACCGACCTCCACTTCGACCGGGCCGAGCTCAGCTGGGTCCTGAACGGCTACGCCGTCGCCTTCGGCGGCCTCCTGCTGCTCGGCGGACGGATCGGAGACGTCGTCGGCCGCCGTCGCACCTTCCTTGTGGGCGTCGCGGCCTTCACGCTCTTCTCACTGCTTGGCGGCCTGGCCACCTCGCCCCTCCTCCTCGTTATCGCACGCGCACTCCAGGGCCTCGGCGCCGCATTCGCCGCCCCGAGCGTGCTCGCGCTGATCACCACCAGCGCAAAGGACGACGGCGCGCGGAACCGGGCGCTCGCCCTGTTCTCCGCCATTGCCTCAATGGGTGGCGCGCTTGGGCTCATCCTCGGCGGGCTCCTCACCGACACCACCAGCTGGCGGTGGACCTTGTTCATCAACGTGCCGATCGGCGTCGTGGTCCTCATTGCGGTGCCGCGCCTCGTCGCGGAAACTCCCCGGCGTCCCGGTCGCTTCGACATCCTCGGAGCGGTGACCGCCACGGGCGGCGCCGTCGCCATCGTGTGGGGTCTCATCCAAGCGGGCGACGTCGGCTGGTCCAGCCCGCGCACGATCGGCGGCCTGGTTATCGGTGCCGCGCTCATCGCAGTACTCGCCGTCACCGAGCGGAGGGTGGCCCACCCATTGCTCCGCCCGCAACTGCTGCGCAGCCCAAGCCGAGTGGCCGCGCTGGCAGCGATGGCGGCCACCTACGGCGGGATGCTGGCGATGTTCTTCCTCATGGTCCAGTACCTCGAAGACGATCTGCACCTCACGCCAATGGTGACCGGACTGGCGTTCCTGCCGATGCCGCTGAGCATCTTCGCGATGTCGCGGATCGTCCCGCGGCTACTCGAGCGCTTCGGGGCCGTCCGGCTGGTCATCTTCGGCACCGCCCTTCGCGTCGTCGCCTTCTTGCCGCTGACGCAACTGAACACGGACACCCCGTTCGTCGTTGTTTTGCTTGCACTTCTGGGCACTGGAATCTCGGCCGGGATGACGTTCATGCCGCTCACGACGCTCGCGCTACGCAACGTCGAGCCCGAGCACGCCGGATCCGCCTCCGGACTTTTCCAGACAATGCAGCAGCTGGGCGGCGCCGTCGGACTGGCCATCGTGGCTTCGATCTACGCGGCCTTCGCTATCCCCGGCGATTTCCTGACCGGCGGACGGGCCGGGTTCTGGTCGGCAACCATCCTCTCCGCACTCGCGCTGGCAGCCGTCCTGGGGTTGGTCTTCAAACCCCGGAAGACTGTATGACCGCTGCGCTCACAGGCCGCCTAAGCCCTTGGCGTAGGCGGCCTGCCCCACGTGCTGAAGGCAATCGGCAATAGTGCTGACCAAGCGCACCCCGAGAGTGACGGGCGGGTCCCAGCGAGTATCGACGATGCGATCAAGGTCCTCGTCGCCGAGAGTTTTCAGGAACGCTACCGTCTGCCTGTGGACGGCGTCGTAGTATTCGAGCAACAGCTCCGGCGGGGCCTGAACCGCGTCGACTTTATCGCTCGAGTGGCCGTAGCCGGTGTCGCGTTCGGGCAGCGGCAGCTTGAAGCGGCCGGCAAACTCCTGCGAAGTCCACACCTGCTCGACGCCGGCGGCGGAGGCGAGCTGCAGGTCCTCCACTCGGCTGAGGTGCCAGATCAACCACGCAATCGAGTTGCCCCTCCCGGCCGGCCGACGAACCAAAGACTCCTCGTCGACCCCCGCAAGAGTGGCGGCCACTATGTCACGGATCCGGCCAAAGGCATCCAGGAGCAGTTCGTTGGATTTCATCGCGTCCCTTCACTGAGTTCTTCGCTGAGACCTCACGAAGTCCCAGGCCTCACGTGCCAGGGCAAGCCATGACTCCTCATCTTCGGCAGTGACCTTGAGCCACTCCCTCATCGCACGACCCTTTCCGGCGTCAAACGGCGCTCCAACTCCGGTTCCGATCAGCGTCTCGACCCGCTGGTGTGGCAGCTTCACAACAAGCCTGCCCCCGGAAATCATCGCAAAAATCGAGCCGTGTACCTTCAGCGCGTTCGAACCGAATCCGCGCTCCCCCGGCTCTCCCGGCACGCTCACACCAGGGCTGGTCCTGAATGCATCGACCAGCGCGTTAAAACGCTCCTCAGGCAGCATGGGAACATCTTCCCGCCCCGGAGGTCGGGGAACAACCGGTAACCGTTAGCAAAGTCGCCGGGGTCAAACATCCGGCGGATCGGCAGGCATAAACTACAAGCAGAACGTCTCTTCCGACGCCGGGGAGCTCAAATGGACACTGAATTCGCTGATGTCATCGGTCATGATGTCACGACGATCACTTGCCTGTGCGGAAACACCGTCAGCAAAGAGGGATTGATTCAGGCCAATTCACAAGGCGTCCCGGTGTACAGCGGAGCAAACGAGCCGGTCCCCGCCGGGCTGGCCCCGTGGCCCGACGATGAGGACCTCTACACCTTGTGTCCGTCATGCGGCCGCGTTTACCACGACACCGTCATTGAAGAGACGGGAACCGCACCCGTTGCCTTCCAGATCGACATCACCGGCCCGATCGCTGAGGCGATCCGGGTTCATTGGGACCTCAGCACCTGATTTTTGAGACCTGTTTTCCTTGTTTCGCTTTTCGCGACGTCGATTGGCAGCGCGGGGGCTAAAAATGTCAGACCCCCGTGACAGGGTTTATTCATGGAAGGCATCGGTCAACTCGTGGCACCTCGGGCAGCCCCGCCCGAGGTCGGGCTCGCGTCGTTGGGACGTCTGTCCCGCCGCCTGAAGCCCGTTCCTGCCCGGCATGCCGGGCAGCAAAGCCCGGCCGCCGTGCCGTCGCCCGCACCTGACCTTGATCAGGCACTTGCGGCGATGGACGCGCTGCGCTCAACCGCTCTCTCCGACGCCGGCGTGTTGGCTTTCCCCGACGCCGCGGATTTCGCCGGCAAGATCGAGGAAATCTCCCGGACGGTCGAGTTCTTGCAGCTCGTCGCAGCCGGGGCCGTGGAGCGGACCCGGCACGAAGCCCAGGCGGCACGGCAGTCATCCCCGGCACAGGGATGGAGGACCGGCTGGACCGAACCCACCGCAGCCGATACCGCAGCCGCACCGGTCGCGGGAACTGAAGCCGATACCGCAGCCGCGGCCGGCCCGGAAGGCTCTGCCGCCGGCCTCACGGCAGCAGCCGAAGCGCTCGACGACGGGTACCGGAACGCCGCCGAATTCCTGCGCGCCAGGCTGCGGATCAGCATCGGCGAAGCGAGGCGCCGGCTCGCACTGGCCTCCGGGGTGCTCCCGCAGACCGGGATCGCCGGGCAGGACCTCCCCGCACGGCACGGGGTCCTCGCCGCGGCCCTGTCCTCGGCAGCCGTGCCGTCCCGCTCGGCCACGGTGATCAGCACGGCCCTGGACCAGGTACGGCACCTCGCCGACGCGGAAACCGCCCACCAGATGGAGCAATCACTCACCCACACCGCCGTGCAGAGCGATCCCGACTTCGTCTCCCGGATGGCCAAACGCTGGGTCGATGCCATCGACCAGGACGGAACCGAACCCGGCGAGGAAGAACTCCGCCACCGCCAGGGAGCGTTCATCCGCAAACCCCGCCGCGGCCTGCACCACCTGGAAATCTTCGCCACCGCAGAACAATTCGAAACCCTCGCCACCGTCATGAACACCGCCACCAACCCGCGCCTCCAGCCCAACGCCGCCGGCACCGGCACCGGCAACGCCGCCGGCAGCGGCACCGGCACCGACCTGGACCGCCGCTCCCGGGCGCAGAAACTGCTCGACGGGCTCATCGGCGCCTGCGCAGTGGCCCTGTCCACCGGCGAACTGCCGGCCAACGGCGGCCTCCGGCCGCAGGTGATGGTGACCATCGACTACCAAGACCTGCTCGAGCGCCTCGAACACCACGCCCGCGAAACGCCCACCGGCCCCCGCCTCAGCAGCGGCGCCTCCACGTTCCAGGGCCCGCTCCACCCCTCGGTCATCCGCAAGATCGCCTGCGACGCGGACATCATCCCCGTCCTGCTCGGCAGCGACAGCCGCGTGCTGGACATCGGCCGCACCACCCGGGTCTTCCCGACCCACATCCGCAAAGCCATCATCGCCCGCGACCAAGGCTGCGCCTTCCCCGACTGCACCATCCCCGCACCCTGGTGCGAAGCCCACCACATCACCTACTGGTCCAACGGCGGCACCACAGGAACCGACAACGGCACCCTCTTATGCAGCTTATGCCGACATCGGCATAAGCTGCATTATGCCGATGTCCGGATTATGCCGACGTTTGCTGTTGTGGCCTGATTTGGCGGGCTTGTCTGGGATTCTTATCGGCATAATCAGGTGACGGGTGCACGCTTGCCTTTCCTCGTTTTGGAAAGGGAGAGCGTGATGGATAGTGGTTTGAACGTCGTGGTTTCTGGGCCGTTGGGCGGTTTCGGAGTCGGGTTCGCTGAGTATCTTGGCCGGCTGGGGTATGCGCCGACCTCGATCGGTTTGCGGTTGAATCTGATGCGGCATCTGAGCCGGTGGCTCGTCGAGGAAGCGGTCTCACCGGCGGCGTGCGATGCTGCCGCACTCGAACGGTTCCTGGTGGGCCGCCGGGTGACGCACACGGACATGTCCTCGGCGGGGAGCCTGGCACCTCTGGTCGCGTATCTGCGATCGATCGAGGTGATTCCAGGGGAGGAACCCGAGACCGTGCCGGAGCCGGGTCCGGTGGATCTTGTTCTGGAGCGGTGGGGCCGGTTCCTGGCCGACGATCGTGGTCTGAGGACATCGACGATCCGGTACTACCGAGAGTTGGCGCGTCCGTTTCTGCTGTCGCGGTTAGGCGGCCAGGCGCTGGATCTGGAGGGTCTGGATGCTCGGGCGGTGAGCGGGTTCGTCATGTCGCAGATTCCGGGAATGCCCGTGGGGTCGGCGAAGCTGACAGTGACGGCGCTGCGGTCGCTGCTGCGTTTCCTGTTCGCCGCCGGCCACATCGGCGATCGGCTGGATCAGGTGGTGCCGGCCCGGGCGGGGTATCGGGATTCCGGCCTGCCACGAGGTCTGACTCCCGAGCGGGTGAAGGCGTTGATCGCCGCGGTCGATCCGGCATCCCGCACGGGAAAGCGTGATCTCGCGATCGTGCTTGTACTTGCCCGGCTCGGGTTGCGGGCCGGGGAGGTCGCTGCGTTGAGCCTGGACGATGTCGATTGGCGGGCGGGAACGCTGCGAGTTCCCGGTAAGGGCGGGCAGAGCGATCTGCTGCCGCTGGCCGCCGATGTTGGTGCGGGGTTAGCTGCGCATCTGTCGGTCGAACGTCATCCTGCCGCGACGGGCAGGGCGTTGTTCTTCACGTCCTCGGCTCCGTATCGTCGGCTCTCCAGCGCAGCCGTCAAAGCCGTGGTCCGGTGCGCCGGCGCACGGGCCGGACTCGGGCCGGTGGGTGCTCACCGGTTGCGGCATGCTGCCGGGACGGCGACGATCAATGCCGGCGCGTCCTTGGAAGAGGTGGCCCAGCTGCTGCGGCATCGCCATCTGGCCTCGACGACGATCTACGCGAAGGTCGACCTCACCCGGTTGGCCGGTCTGGCCCGGCCCTGGCCGGGTCTCGGAGCAGGTCAGGCGGGCGGTGAGCTCCGATGAGCGCGCTTGAGTCGCTGGTGGGGGATTACCTGCGGCTGCGCCGCGGACTGGGTTTCAAGCTCGCGACCCACGAGCGTTACCTCACCGAATACCTCCGATACCTCGAGCGAAGCGGCCAGGAAACGGTGACGACGGAGAATATTCTTGGCTGGGCGAGAACTCCGGGCGGCGCTGCCAGCTATCACGGCGCCAGGCTCTCCGTGGCGCGTTCCTTCGCTCGCTGGGCGCACGCCTTCGATTCGAGTATCGAGGTCCCGCCGCGGCAGCTTCTGCCCGCTCGCTCGCCGCGGGCCGTCCCGTTCATCTACTCGGATGAGCAGGTCCTGGCGCTGCTGGAACAGGCCCGGCTGTTGCGCTCCCCGATGGTCGCGGCCACTTACCGCACGCTGATCGGCCTGTTGGCCTGCACCGGGATGCGGGTGAGCGAGGCGATCAACGCAAATCGTTCGGACCTGGACGCAGGCGTGTTGAGCGTTGCCGACACGAAGTTCGGCAAGTCCCGGCTGGTCCCGTTGCACTCCAGCGTCCTGGAGGTGCTCGCCGATTATGCGCTCACCCGTCACCGGCTGCTCGGGCCGGTCTCCACGGAGGCGTTGCTGGTATCCAGCGCGGGAACGCGGCTGATTTACAAGAATGTGCACAGGGTTTTCCATCGTCTTGTCGCCCGGGCCGGCATCACGCCGAAATCGCAGCAGTGCCGGCCGAGGATCCATGATCTGCGGCATAGCTTCGCCGTCACCACGATGATCGGCGCCTACCGGGACGGAGCCGTCCCGGCCGAGGTACTTCCCGTGCTCTCCACCTATCTGGGGCATGCGAGCCCGGGAAGCACTTACTGGTATCTGGAAGCGGTCCCCGAGCTTCTCGCCGAGGCCGGACGACGCTTGGGCCCGCTTCAGGCGGAGGAGCAATCATGACTTTGCTCGCGCCGACGCTGGAGAAGTACTTCGCCGAGCACCTGATGCGCGCTCTCGGCGCCAGCACCCACACCATCGCCGCTTACCGCGACACCTGGCGGCTGCTGCTGGCCCACGTCCACGAATCCACCGCGATCAGCCCGGACAAAATCGAGCTGACGATGCTTCACAGCGCCCGGATCACCAGCTTCATCAAACATCTCGAGCACGAACGCGGCAACAGCACCCGGACCCGGAACGCGAGACTGGCCGCCGTCCGCTCCTTCTTCGCCTACGCCGCCTACCAGCACCCAGAGCACGCCGAGCTGATCGCCCGGGTCCTAGCCATCCCGCAAAAACGAGTTGATCGCAGCGATATCGACTGGCTCACCGAGGACCAGATCAAAGCACTACTGGCCGCACCCGACCGGGCTACCCGCACCGGGCGACGCGATCACGCTCTTATCCTTACCGCGATCACGACCGGGCTACGCGTCACAGAGCTGACCGGACTGACCTGGGAACACATCCACCTCGGTCCCGGAGCGCACGTCATCTGCCAGGGCAAGGGGCGAAAGAACCGAGCAACCCCGCTCAGCCCGGAGAACGTGAAAACGCTCACGACCTTGCGACTGGAGCAGAGACCCTCCGAACACGACCCCGTGTTCCCCACCCGCACCGGAGCCCGGATGAGCACCGACGCAGTTGCCCAGCGAGTGAGCCTCCATGCCGTCACCGCAGCGAATACCGAGCCATCATTGAGCGGAAAGAACATCACGCCCCACGTGCTGCGCCACTCCACTGCCATGAGGATGCTGCATGCCGGTATCGAGACCTCAGTGATCGCGCTCTGGCTCGGACATGAAAGCGCCGAGACAACACAGATTTACGTCCACGCCGACCTCGCGCTGAAAGAGAAAGCCCTCGAAAGGATCCGCCCAACGAACACGCCGCCGGGCCGCTACGCTCCCGGCGACAAGCTCCTCGCGTTCCTCGAAGCCCTCTGATTATGCCGATAAGAATCCCAGACAAGCCCGCCAAATCAGGCCACAACAGCAAACGTCGGCATAATCCGGACATCGGCATAATGCAGCCACCACCACCACGTCATCCACAAAGAACACTGGACCATCACCATGGAAACAGGGGTGCCATGGTTCAAACCACCGCCCCACGTCGACCCCCGCCAAACACCCCGACGCAACCACCACTTCAGACCCACCCGGACATGAGCCTGCCCAGTTGAAGTCCACCCGAATCCATTGACATGTGACCAAACGGTCACCTATTCTGAATGCATGGACGCCGTCTTCAAGGCACTCTCCGACCCCACCCGCAGGGATCTGCTCGACGAGCTCTTCCGCGAGGACGGGCAGACGCTCAGCGCGCTTGAAGCACGGTTCGACATGACCCGTTTCGGGATCATGAAGCACCTCAAGATCCTTGAGGAAGCCGGGCTGGTTGTGACCCGCCGTCGTGGTCGCGAAAAGCTCCATTACCTGAATCCGGTACCCATCAGGCTCGTCCACGACCGTTGGGTGAGCAAATATGCAGAACCGTGGGCCGCTGCGTTGAGCGACCTCAAGACGAGATTGGAAACTCCCGTGGAAAAGATCTTCGAAATCTACATCAAGACCACTCCGGAGCGGCTTTGGGAAGCCATCACGGACAGCGACACCCGCAGCAAGTACCAGTTCGGCAACACCCACACTGCGGACTGGACGCCGGGGGGGCACTACGAGATGCACAATCCCAAGGCCAACGGAATGGTCCTCGGCGAAGGCGAAAACGTGGAGGTCGATCCCCCGCGCCGGCTCGTCCAGACCATGCGCGCGCTCTGGGGCGAGGACGTAAAGGCCGAGGGCACGTCACGCGTCACTTGGGAGATCGAACCCGTAGGCGACTCCTGCCACCTGACCGTCACCCACAGTGACCTGCGCGAAGGCGGCAACGACCAGATCTACGGCGGTTGGCCGATGATCCTCTCCGGCCTCAAGACCTGGCTGGAGACCGGCGAGGTTCTCACGACTCCGGGTTCATTGATGTATTCGTGAGGCTCGACGGCGGCGCGACCCGCCGCTTTTAGGCCCTGGAAGCCGGAACGAGGGCCGCGTTGAGGTACTCCAAATGCGCCAGCGTCGGGGCAGTCACATTCGCAGCGTATTCCGAGTGCTTGGTGAGGAACTTCTTGATGAAAGGGCACACCGGCACGATCCCGAGTCCCTCGCTCACAGTCTCGTCCAAGGCAACTTCGGCGAGCCTGCCCGCCAGCCCTTGGCCGCCGAACTCCTCGTTGATCACGGTGTGGTAGAAAATCCGCTGCGGGGACCCGCCGTCGTCGTACGCTTTGTACGCGGCCTTACCGATCACGTGGCCATCAGCGAGCACTTCAAAGCGTTCGCGGTCAACGTTGTGGCGGAAGGTGGCATCGGTCATCGCTGGCTCCTCGGTTAAGTCCTGTTGACCTACACTAACCTCGGAGCCCGGGCGCTTTGTTCCCAGGTTTTCTCCAAGCCCGGATTTGAACTTGGAGAAAACCTGGGAATTAGGGCTAAGCCGTGACGATGTCGCGCGTGGCGTGGTCGTACGTGAAGGTGATCTTGCCGCCGTCGTGGTTCAGCTCGTGGTTGGCGCCATCACGAGCGCCGAACGCACCGTAGTTCTCGTCCCACGAGCGGTTCAGCGCGATCTTGTAGGTGTAGAAACCGGCAGGCAGCGTGGCCGCGAGGGTCCACACCTTACGGCGGGAATTGAACTTCATCTGCACCTCGTCGTACTGCGGAGCCCAGTCCTCCGGCGCGCCGAGAATCGTGTTGAAGTCACCAGCGATCGCGACGGCGGACGGCTGCTCGAGTTTCTCGACGGCGGCAGTCGCTTTGGGTGCTGCAGCTTTCTTAGGCGCCGCCTTGGCGGCGGGAGCCTTTTCCGCGGCTGCTTTAGCTGCCGGTGCCTTTTCCGCAGCGGGAGCCTTCTTGGCCGCGGGCTTCCTGGCAACGGCCTTCTTGGCGGGGGCCGTGGGAAGTGGGGTATCTGCAGGGACAGGGGTACCCTCAGCCAAGGCACTGGCGAACTCGTCCGGCTTGGCGAAAGCGACCGTGGCACGAAGGCCGTCGTCGGTGATGGTCCAGCCCGAACGGCCCTTGACCAGCCAGCCGGCCTTGACGAGCTTGGCGGTCTCAGTCGTCAGGCTCTTGTGGCCGCGTGGAATGCCTCCACTGAGCAGCTCACTCTCGCGCTCATCCAGCGGGACACGGACAATCGCCTCTGCCAGGATCTCGCCGGCATTCAACGACTTCTCGGACCACGTTCCCTCAGCCAAGACGTCCAGGACGGTCTTGAGGCGGGCACTGCTTTTTTCGACGGTGGACTTGGCCACTGGGTCTCCTTCAACGGCGAACATTCCTTCAGCAGTCTGCCAATGTTCTGTAAATTCTGGCGACTATTCTTGGTAAACACCGTGTGTCGTGTCCCACTATTACGGCCAAACGGCGACAAGTGATGGATGGGTCTCGGATACCGGTCGGTAGCTCGCGGTTGGGGTACTGTCTTGTCCCCCTACTCCCCTGAAACGTTCTCCCACTCCGAAACCTCGGCCAACAGTTCGGCCTTCCGTGCCTCGTCCGCGAACGATGAACGCACCGAGTTCGCAGCCAGGCGTGCCCGGTCGCCAACAGACAACCCGTGCACGGCGACAAGCTGCTCGAAGTTGTCGTCCACGTAGCCGCCAAAATACGCGGGATCGTCCGAGTTCACACTGACATTCAGGCCGGCTGCCAACATCGCAGGCAAAGGGTGATCGGCCAAGGTGTCCACGGCGCGCAGCCGGACATTGGACAGGGGGCACACTGTGAGGGGAACCTGCTCGGCCACCAACCGCTCCACGAGGGCCGGATCTTCCATGCACCGGATGCCGTGGTCGATCCTCTCGGCACCGAGCAGATCGAGAGCCTCGTACACATACGAAGCGGGGCCTTCCTCGCCGGCGTGCGCGATCCGTCGCAGTCCGGCCTCCGCCGCGCGGCGGTACAGCCGTTCGAACTTCGACGGCGGATTGCCCACCTCGGCCGAGTCCAGGCCGATGCCCGCAATCGGCGCCTTCATCGCGAGAAGCTGGTCCAAAACCTCCAGCGCAGATTCCTCGGACATGTCCCTCAGGAACGCGGCAATAAGGAGGGTCGAGACACCGAACTCGCCCACCGACGTCGCGAGCGCAGATGCAACGCCGTTCACGCACGTCTCCAGTGCCACCCCGCGTGAGATGTGCGCCTGCGGATCCATCATGACCTCGACGTGCCGCACGCCACCCGCCGCCGCGCGTGCCAAATAGGCCCTAGTCATGTCCGCAAAATCCTGCTCGGTGCGCAACACGGCCATGTTGGCGTAGTACAGATCCAGGAATGACTGCAGATCCGTGAACTCGTACCGTGCGCGCAGCTCGTCCAAATCCGCGTACGGAAGCTCAATCGCGTTCCGTTCCGCGAGCGCGAAAATCAGCTCGGGCTGAAGCGTCCCCTCGATGTGCAGGTGCAGTTCGGCAACCGGAGGTGCCGCCGTCGTCGTCGATTCGCCAAAAGTTTCCACCCGACAAGAGTAGGACGAATACTCAACGGGCCGGACGTCCAACGGCGATCATCAGGCCCCCGATAACACGAGCGAGGGGAAGACCACACATCCCCAACTTGGTTCTGCGCCCTTCGACCGCCAAACTGAAAGGATGCAGACCTTCCTCCCGTTCCCCGATTTCAAGCAAAGTGCTGCCGTCTTGGACACCGCAAGGCTTGGCAAGCAGCGTGTCGAAGCACTGCAGATCCTTCGCGCACTAGTGATCCCCGAGTTCGGCCGGCCCTCCCACCCCGCTATCCGCATGTGGATGGGCTACGTCCCCGCCCTTACTCTCTACGGCCTGGCCATGGTGGACGAATGGGTGGCCCGCGGCAACCCGGACAACACCCGCGCCAGCATCACCGAGTTCGCACCCCAGGCAGCCCACCCGGACTATGTTTCCAGGATTCCGATGCCGCCATGGCTGGGCGACGCCGATTTCCACCTAAGCCACCGCTCCAAGCTGCTCCAGAAGGAGCCGCGCTTCTACGCCGAGCTCTTCCCTGACACTCCGAATGACTTGGAGTACCTCTGGCCTGAGCCAAGCCACGAGTTCATTCCTGAAGACCCCTACGACGACTTCATCTGGGTGCTTCGCGCCCCGGTGGGCGACGTTGAACCTGAGAAGATCGACAAAGTGGGGATGCCGGCAGCAGGCAAGGCCAAGGCCGCCAACAGCGACGGCGACGGCTACCAGTTCGTCTACGAGTCAGAGAAATCCCGCCGTCCGGGCAAGACCGCCCGCAAGGCCCCGAAGCAGCTGGTGAAGAAGCCCACGCGCAACCGCCAGCGCCAGGACGAGGCGTTCCGGACGCTCCCCGGCAACACTCCTGTCCTCGTCCCCGTCGAGGGCGGCGCCAAGTTTGCCCTGGGCAAGATCCTCGGCCGGCCGATCACCCTGGAAGACGGCCGTTTCGGTCGCAACTTCGAGGTCACCAAGATCGTCGACCGCACGGACTTCGACTACCCGGCCTTGTTGCAGGATCCGCGGGCTTTCTTCCCGATCCCGGCACCGTAACGGCTCGAGCTAGACGCGAACGACGGCGGCGCTCCGGTTCCTAAGGAAAGGAACCCGGGTGCCGCCGTCGTTTAACCGTTTCCGGCTACTTGTTCTGCCGACGGACGAGCGCCCGAATAACCAAGATCTCGTAGGCCACCAAGGCGACGACCCAAATGTAGTCATACCAGCGGGCGTCGAATCGAACGAGCAACGCCAGCAGCCCAAGCGCTGCAACCAACTGGGTCGTGATGATGGCCAACCAAGGCGTGGTTTTCACCTTATCCACAGGAAATGATCACCCCTCCTGCCGAGAAAAGGACACGTAGGCGGCGCACGCTTCGTATTTTCTTCCCAATGCCCATTTCTCTCCCCTTTGAGTTGTAGCGAGTGAGTGACAATCGTAAGTTGCATTTGTTAGACGAAAGTTGCGACTAGGTGCTGATAGCGCCGAATTGAGTGTTGTCTGGCGGCAAAATGAGTGTTCTTGCTTGGGGCGAATGAGTAGTTTCATCGAAGATGGCGGTTAGGCCCTTTGGTGAAGACGGCTCGGCGTGCGCATTCGAACCATGCTCCCCCTGGCACAAGCTAACGCTGCTGATCTTCTACATGGTGCTATTCAAAGCGCTTTGCTCGAAATCGTGGGTGCAGGCCCTTCGCTGCGTTCCAGAACTCAGCTGTCGGCCTGCACCCACGTAATGCCTAAAAAGTGGCGCGATTACTTCCCCAGCCCGGCCCTCCGGAGGGCTTCCGCCATGGCCGTGTTGACCGGCGCCTGGGGAGCCGCCTTCGCGGGAACCGCCTTCGCAGGAACCGCATTGCGAGCGGGCGCACCCTTAGCAGGAACCGCCTTCGCGCGCTGTCCAGCCGGCGCTGCCGGGCCTCGCTCACGCCCGCCGCCTCGCGAACCGGACCCGCCCGCGGTGCCGGGTTCGTCGTCGAGCCTGAGGGTGAGCGAAATCCGCTTCCGCTCCGGATCCGCCTCGAGGACCTTCACCCGCACGACCTGTCCGGATTTCACGATCTCGCGGGGATCGGACACGAACTTGTTGGCCAGCGCGGACACGTGGACCAGGCCGTCCTGGTGCACTCCGACATCCACGAAAGCCCCGAACGCCGCCACATTGGTGACAGTGCCTTCCAGGATCATGCCGGGCTTGAGGTCGGAGATCTTCTCGATGCCTTCGGAGAACGTTGCCGCGGCGAATGCCGGACGGGGGTCACGGCCCGGCTTTTCGAGCTCGGACATGATGTCGCGCACGGTGGGCAGGCCGAACGTCCCATCCACGAACGCTTGCGGATCCAGGGAGGACATGGCAGCTCCACGGGCAGCAGCCACGATCTTCCGAGCCACCGAATACGCCTCCGGGTGGACGCTGGACGCGTCGAGCGGTTCGGCTCCCCCGGTGATCCGCAGGAAGCCCGCGCACTGCTCAAAAGCCTTGGCACCCAGCCGCGGCACCTTCTTGAGGTCGGCCCGCTTAGCGAAGGGGCCGTTCTCGTTGCGGTACGCCACAATGTTTTCGCTCAGGAGCGGCCCGACGCCGGCCACCCGGGCCAGCAGCGCGGGCGACGCCGTGTTCACGTCCACGCCCACCGCGTTCACGCAGTCCTCGACGACGGCGTCCAGCGAACGGTCGAGCTTGGCAGCCGTGACATCGTGCTGGTACTGCCCCACGCCGATCGACTTCGGTTCGATCTTCACCAATTCAGCCAGCGGATCCTGCAAGCGTCGGGCGATCGAAACTGCCCCGCGCAAGGACACGTCCATGCCGGGCAGTTCCGCGGCCGCGAGCGCAGACGCCGAGTACACGGACGCACCTGCCTCGGAGACCACGAGTTTCTGCAGCGTCGGCCCGCCGGATGCTGCCAGCGACTTGATGAGCTGCACGGCGAGCTTGTCCGTTTCGCGCGACGCCGTGCCGTTGCCGATCGCCACGAGCTCGACGCCGTGCTGCCGCGCCAGGCGCTCCAGCGTCACCAAGGCCTCGTCCCACTTCTTTGCCGGGGCGTGGGGATAGACGGTATCGGTGGCCACGACCTTGCCGGTGCCATCGACGACAGCCACCTTCACACCCGTGCGCAGTCCCGGGTCCAGGCCCAGCGTGGCGCGGTTTCCGGCGGGAGCGGCGAGGAGCACGTCGCGGAGGTTGGCGGCGAACACCCGGACGGCTTCATCCTCGGCCTGCGCGAACATGCGGCCGCGCAGATCATTGCTCAAACGGTCAAGGATGCGCGAGCGCCAGGCGATCTGGGCGGTCTGCACAAGCCACGAATCGGCGGGTCGGCCACGCTCGGCGACCCCGAGGCACTTGGCCACGGCGTTCTCGTACCGGCCGCGCGCGGCGGCCAGGGCGTCGTCGTCGGCTGGTTCTGCCTCGGCGAGATCAAGCTCAAGGACGCCGTCGTTCTCGCCGCGCAAGAGCGCGAGCACGCGGTGGCCGGGCATGCCGGAAGGCACCTGGGAGAACTCGAAGTAGTCCTTGAACTTCTGCCCCTCGGTTTCCTGGCCCTTTTTCACGCGCGAAACCATCCGCCCTTGCGTCCACAACCGCTCGCGCAGCGTTTCGGCGAGATCGGGGTCCTGGGATACCCGCTCCACGAGGATCGAGCGGGCGCCGGCGAGCGCCGCGGAGGCGTCGTCGATGGAGTGCTCGGCGTTCAGGTACTTGGCGGCCTCACCCTCGGGTTCGAGCTGCGGGTTCGCGAGAAGCGCATCGGCGAGCGGCTCGAGGCCGGCCTCGCGGGCGATCTGCGCTTTGGTGCGACGCTTTGATTTGAAGGGCAGATAGATGTCTTCGAGCCGGGACTTGGTATCGGCCCCGACGACGGCGGCCTCCAGTTCCGGAGTCAGCTTGCCTTGCGCGGCAATCGCCTCAAGGACCGTTCGACGGCGGTCCTCCAGGTCGCGCAGGTACCGGAGCCGTTCCTCGAGCTCGCGCAGCTGGGTGTCATCGAGCGTCCCGGTGACTTCCTTGCGGTACCGGGCGATAAACGGGACGGTGGATCCGGCGTCGAGCAAGTCAACCGCGGCCTTGACCTGCCAGGACTTCACACCGAGCTCTTCGGCGATCAGTGCATGGATGGCGGCGTCTGCTGACTGGTGCTGTGCTGACTGGTTTTGGGGAAGATGGGTCACCATGACATTTTGCCTTACGGGTTCGCCGTGGCTAAAGACGGCGCGGAATACCCACATATGGAAGCGCCACGGCCGGCGGGCCGTGACGCTTGATGGGTGCGAAAGTTGCGGTTAGCCCAGTTGCGCCATGGGGGTCCTGGCGGAGATGTGCTCCACCAATTCACCTACGCGCTCCTCGGTGTAGTTGCGGGCGATGTCGCCCTGGCTGATGATGCCCACCAACTTGTGGTCGGTGATGACCGGAAGGCGCCGGATCTGGTGCTTTTCCATCAGGTCGATGGCGGCATCGACGCTGGCATCTGCATCGATCCAGATCGGCGTGCCCTGGGCGAGATCTGCCGCGGTCAGCCGGTCAGCATCCAGTCCCTCAGCAACGCACTTGACCACAATGTCGCGGTCAGTGATGAATCCTTTGAGTTTTCCATCGTTGCCGCAGATCGGCAGCGAACCGACGTCCAGATCGCGCATCAGGACAGCCGCGTCACGCAGCGACTGCTCTTCCTTGACGCACTGGGCATTGGTGGACATGAATTCGCGCACAACACTCATGAGTCCTCCTTGATCGATTGGGTATCGACGCGGACCCCCGGCACCGACGCCGATGCTGTCAGCCTACGCTTGGGCTTTGGCTGTGGCCAGATGCTGTTTGCTCCCGCCGGATTTACTCGGCGATGTCCTCGGCCCACAGTTCCGGATTCTCTTCCTGGAACGTGCGCATCATGTCCACGCACCGCTGGTCATCGAGGACCACCACCTCCACGCCCCTGGACCGCAGCAGCTCGAATTCGCCGTCGAAGGTGCGGGCCTCCCCCACCACCACACGCGGGATTTTGAACTGGATGATGGTGCCCGTGCACATGGCACACGGCGCGAGGGTCGTATAGAGGGTTGTGTCCCGGTAGCTCTTCTGCCGGCCCGCTGCGCGGAGAGCCGACATTTCTCCGTGCGCGATGGGATCGCCGTTTTGGACGCGTTCGTTGTGCCCGCTCGCGATCACCACGCCACCACGCGCGAGTGCTGCGCCGATGGGAATGCCGCCTTCGCGAAGGCCCTTTTGGGCTGCCTGGTACGCGGCTTCGAAGGCGGGGTCTTGGGAGGTTGGGGCGTCTGACGGGGTCATTCGGAGCCTGCTTTCCGGGTAGTGGGGATCTTCCGCTACTTGTTCTATAACTTATATAATAAAGACGGAGGTGTGAGGGATGATCCTCAACATAGACCTAGCCAGCGACGTGCCGATCTACCAGCAGCTGCGGGACCAGATCGTGGAGGCGATCGCCGACGGCGTGCTGGCCGAGGGCAGCTCGTTGCCGGCCACCAGGACGCTCGCCGCGGACTTCGGGATCAATTTCCACACCGTGAACAAAGCCTATGACCTGTTGCGCCAGCAAGGCCTGATCCAGCTCAACCGAAAGACCGGCGCGGTGGTGACCCCGATGGTCGCGGACCCGCCGTTCGGCGCGGAATGGGCCGGGAGGGCACGGACCCTGCTGGCCGAAGCCGTCGCGAGGGGACTATCGGCCGACGAAGTTCTCAAGTCCTGCCGGTCGATACTCGATTCATTTGGAACCACGCAGCCAGAGGAAACACCATGACCGTTGCCATTGTCCTGAGCTCCGCGTTGGCGGCACTGGTGCTCGCCATCGCGCTGGTCCTGCCCGCGATCAACAGCCCGACGGTTCCCTTCGGGGTCCGCGTACCGGCCCAGCGTGCCGACGACCCGACCGTTGTCAGGCAGACCCGCATCTATCGTTGGAGGGTTCTCCTGAGCGGGATCGTCGCCATCGGGGTCTGCCTTGCCATTTACGGAATGACAGGCGAAACGTTGCTACTGCCGCTCTCGGTGCTGGTGCTCGTCGGCTTCTGGTACGGCTGCTTCTTCCTGGCCAACCACGAAATCCGGGCCGCCAAGGCCGCCGGAGGTTGGTATGAGGGCGTGCACCAAGTCATCGCGGTGGACACCGAATTGCGGACCGATCCACCGCGTTTTCCCTGGCTCTGGCTGGCGCCGGCGTTGATCATCACTATCGCCACTGTTGTGATCGGCGTGATCAGCTACCCGTCCATGCCCGATGTGCTCGCGGTGCACTACGGTGCGAAAGGCATGCCCAACCGATTGGCCGCCAAATCGATCGGCACCGCCTTTTCGCTGGTATTCGTGCAAATCGGCGTGACCGCACTGCTCGTGGGTATCGCGGCGGCGATCCTCTTCCGCAGCCGGCCCGACATCGACCCGGCGCACCCGGCAGGCTCCGCGCACTGGCACCGCCGCTATATGTTGCTGGGTGCCAAAGCACTCCTCGGATTGCTCGCGATGATCGACCTGGCGATGCTGGGATCATCGTTGCTGATGTGGACGGGAACGGTCACGCCGTGGGCGCCGCTCGTGGTCGCGCTCCCGATCCTGGCCGCCGTCGCGGTAGCAGTCGTTGTCTTCGCCAGGAACAACCGCGCACGGGACGAGGGCGAGGAGGACACCGGACTGACCCACCGGGAGGACGACCAATACTGGCGGAGCGGCTTGTTCTACGTCAACCGCGAAGACCACGCGCTGATGGTTCCGCGCCGCTTCGGTCTGGGATGGACCCTCAACTTCGGCAATCCAAGGGCAGCGATGCTCCTGGCCGGCGTGGTCGCGCTGATCGGCCTGGTGATCACTCTCCGTCTCGGCGGCTGAGTCCCTCTGCCAGGCTGCCTTACTGTCGGAGCGCACTGATAGCTTGGCTTCATCAGCTCAACGGTCTGGGGGCACGGTGTTTTTTCTCGATTCAGTAGATGCAAGGCAACCGCAGGATTTGGTGTTTTCCGCCAGCGACCTCGTGACGGCCTCCACGTGCGAGTACCAGTTGCTGCGCAAGTTGGACGAGAAGCTGGGCCGCTCGCAGAAGCCGGCCTTCGACGTCGACGAAATGCTGGAACGGACCGCCGCGCTGGGCGACGTTCACGAGCACGGGGTGCTGGACCGTTTCGTGGCCGAGTTCGGCACCTGGGATCCGCTGGCGCGCACTGGCGTGTTCGACGTCGTTCCCGCCAAAGCGATGGACCGCGCCACCCTGCAAGCCAAGCATGCGGAATCCATCGAGGCGTTGCGATCCGGCGCGGATGTGGTCTTCCAGGCGGCATTCTTCGACGGTCAGTTTCACGGACGGTCCGATTTCCTCGTCAAACAGCCGGACGGCAGCTACGCGGTCTACGACACCAAGCTCGCCCGCCACGCCAAGGTCACTGCGCTGTTGCAACTGGCTGCCTACGGCGAACAGCTGCTCAAGGCGGGAATCACTCCGGCCCCGGATCTGACCCTTGTCCTCGGGGCTACCATCCAGCGGGACCTTGCTGGATCGGACGGCCGTGGCGGCTTCGACTATGTGCACAGCGACCACCGGCTCGCCGATGTCCTGCCGGTGTTCCGTGAACGCCGGGACCGATTCCTCGCATTGACGGACGCGCACCGATCGCGCTTGGAGGCTATCCAATGGGGCGCGCCCGGAGTCACGGCGTGCGGTCGCTGCGACTACTGCAAAGAACAAGTGCGCCTCCACCGGGATCTGCTGATGGTGGCGGGGATGAGAATCAGCCGGCGCAAGAAGCTCATGGAAAACGGTATCTTCACCATCGACGCCCTTGCTGAGATGCCCGACGCCGCGGATTCCGCCACACGTCGTCTGCAGGAACAAGCCCGACTGCAAACCGGAACAGCCACACCCGATGGCACAGTCAATTACACCGACAAGACGGGCACAGCGAAGAGCATCAGCTATTCCGTTCTGGAGTCCAACTCCCTGGCCCGGCTCCCCCGGCCCGACGCGGGAGACATCTTCTTTGACTTCGAAGGAGACCCCCTGTGGCAAGACCCCGTAACCGGCCGCTGGGGACTGGAGTACTTGTTCGGGGTTATCGAAAATCCGACCGAGCCGGGCGAATCTCCGGTGTTCAAACCGTTCTGGGCACATTCCCGGGCTCAGGAACGGCAGGCGTTCGTCGAGTTCCTCGAGTACGTGGAAGAACGCCGCATGAAGTATCCGGATATGCGGATCTACCACTACGCTGCCTACGAGAAAACCGCGCTGCGGAACCTGTCGGTCATCCACACTGTGGGCGAAGCCGCCGTGGACAACCTCCTCCGCGAAGGCGTGCTGGTGGACCTCTACGACACCGTGCGGCACAGCATCCGCATCTCTGAGGACTCGTACAGCATCAAGAAACTCGAGCCCCTGTATATGGGCAAGCATTTGCGTTCGGGCGAAGTGACCGACGCCGGAGCCTCCGTGGTTGCCTACGCCAACTACTGCACGGCCCGGGACGCGAACCGCGAGGATGAAGCGGCAACGATCCTGGCGGGTATTTCCGACTACAACGAATACGACTGCCTCTCCACTCTCGAACTGCGGAATTGGCTGCTGGGCCTGGCAGCGGAACGCTCCATTGAACCCGGTTTTCCGGTTCCTTCGGGACCCGAGCTACCCGCGGAGACTGAGCCGGACAAGTACGAGGCCGCGCCGGAGGAAACAGCCCTCCTCGACTACCTTGCGGACTTGCCGGACGATTCCCTCCGCTCCGACGACAACCGGGCGGTGGCCATGGTGGCGGCCGCGGTCGGCTTTCACCGGCGTGAGGACAAGCAATTCTGGTGGGGACACTTCGACCGCCTGGACCGGCCCGTCTCCGAATGGGAAGACACGAGGGACTGCTTCATCGTGGAAGGCGGCGAAGTGGTGCGTGACTGGGGCATACTGCCTGGAAAGCGGAACCCCTCAAGGGATGTGCTGTTCTTCGGCCGCGCAGCCGAAGGATCAGGCTTCGGATCCGGTAAGACGTACTTCCGGATGTACGGTCCACCCGTGCCGGAGGCGTTCGACGGCAAGGCATTTAGTGCCCAGGGCAGGTCAGGAGCAGGGGGAACCGAAATCCTGGAGGTCGGCGGTTACGGCCCTGCTGACGGAGCCGGAGAGGACCAAGCTGCCAAGGAAGCCGGCGATACAGTTCTGGTCCGGGAGATCCTGCCCAGCAAAACGTCCCCTTTCCAGCAGCTGCCCATGGCACTCACGCCGGATGCTCCCGTCAACACAAAAGGTCAGCGCGCGGCCCTCTCGGAACTGGCCATCGAGGTACGCTCCAGTCTGCCGTCATGGCCGAAGGACCCGGCTTTGGACCTGCTGCGTCGCATCCCGCCCCGGCTGAAAAGCCTTGGGGCCCTGCCCGTGGTCGAGCCCGGAGACGATGGGTATGTCAATGCCGTGACAGCCGCTGTCAACAACCTCGACCATTCCTACGTCGCAGTCCAAGGCCCTCCCGGCACGGGGAAGACCTATGTCGGCTCACGCGTCGTGGCCCGATTGGTGGCGAAAGGTTGGAAGGTCGGGGTAGTGGGCCAATCGAACGCCATGATTGAGAACATGCTTTGCACGGCAATTGAGGCCGGGGTGAATCCCGACGTTGTCGCCAAGGATATGAAGCACGATGGCGACGTGCCGTGGAGCCGGCGCAAGGACAAGGACGTCGCCCGCCTCCTCGCCGCACCAGGCGGTTGCCTCATCGGCGGCACTGCCTGGGTTATGACGGGAAGCTCCGTGCCCGCCGGATCCCTGGACTTGCTCGTCATCGACGAAGCCGGTCAGTTCTCCCTCGCCAACACCCTCGCCGTGAGCCGGGCAACAAAGAGACTCCTGCTCCTCGGCGACCCCCAGCAACTTCCCCAAGTCACCCAAGGCAAGCACCCCGAACCGGTCGATGAGTCTGCACTCGGCTGGCTGGCCCACGGTCTGCACACGCTGCCCGCGGAGCTCGGCTACTTCCTGGCGACGTCGTGGCGCATGCACCCGGATTTGTGCGCTGCGGTGTCTGAACTGTCTTACGATGGTCGGCTGCATTCGGCACCGGCTGCCTCCGGGCGGCGGCTCTCCGGAGTTCGGGCCGGCGTCGAGTGCGTTTACGTCCCGCACAGCGGAAATTCCACCCAGTCTCCGGAAGAAGCTGCGGAGGTAGTCCGCCAAGTCAGGGCACACCTTGGCCCGGCTTGGCTGGACCCTCGCGAATCACCCGAGGAGCGGCCGCTGCTTGAAAAGGACATCCTCGTAGTGGCTGCCTATAACGCCCAGGTGCAGCTCATCCAGCACGAACTGAGAGCGGCTGGACTTCGCGGCGTGCGGGTGGGGACCGTGGACAAGTTCCAGGGCCAGGAAGCTCCCGTGGTGATCGTCTCCATGGCTGCGTCCGCTGCCGCCGAGGTACCGCGCGGCATGGAGTTCCTGCTCTCGCGCAACCGAATCAATGTGGCGGTGTCGCGCGGTCAGTGGCGCGCCGTCGTCGTACGCTCACCGGAGCTGACCAACTACCTGCCCACCCAACCGGAAGGGCTGGAGCACCTGGGCGGTTTTGTGGGACTGTGCCAGCGTGGCAACCCAACTGACTCGCATTAGTTGTCGTTATGCGGCTCCAAAACGACAACAACTGCGAGCTAGTTGGGCAACCCCAGCGCTTCATCCAGTACGGCACCGAAGTTCGCTGCGTCGTGGGCGAAGCGGCCTAGGAAAAGTCCGGACACACCCCGCAGTTCAGGCAGGAGCCCCGGCTTGGCCGAGCCACCGTAAATGATCGGCAGCCCGGCGAGGCCATGTTCGGCGAGCAAGTCCCGGAGACGGGCGACGACGTCGGACACGTAAGCCGCGCCGGCTGGCTCGGTAGCACCGATGGCCCAAACCGGTTCGTACGCGATAACCAAACGAGCCGCCGTCGCCCAGTCGTCCCGGACGGCGACAGAGATCTGCCGGAACACGAACGACGCCGACACCGCCGGATCGGCAACGGCCTCCTCGCCGACACACAACAGCGGGGTCAACCCTGCATCCAACGCGGCCCGGACCTTCAATGCGACCACGGCGTCGTCCTCGGCGAAGTGCCGGCGTCGTTCCGCGTGTCCGATCTCCACGAGCCGCACACCCAACTCGGCCAGCAGGGACGGTGACACTTCACCCGTCCACGGACCCTCAGCCCAGCCACAGTTCTGCGCGCCCAGGAGAAGCGAAGAACCTTCCAGAATCCGGACCGCGTCGGGCAATATGGGGAACGACGGGATCACAAACGGGACCACCCGCCCGGCCACAAGGGCCGGACGGGCGTCCACTTCACTTCGCAGTTGCTCCAGCCAAGACAGGCTGTGGCGGTAGCCCATGTACATCTTGGTGCTGACCCCGATGTACAACGGGCTACTTGCCCAGGAGATCGTCGGCCTTGTTCCTGAATGCCCGGGTGCCATACATCATGGCGGCCGCCAGGAAGGGCAGAATTCCGAGCGCGTAAACCCCGGCCGATCCGGTGGGGTCTGCCGTGGCGCTGTTGACCGCGGTCCGCAGGATCGGAGCCACGAAACCGCCCAGGTTGCCCAGCGAGTTGATCAGGCCGATGCCGGCCGCGGCTGCGGACCCGGCAAGGAATGCCGTGGGGTAGGCCCAGACGACCGGCCCGACGGCGAGGAAGCTGCATACCGCGAGGGTGATGAAGACCATCCCCAGCACCGGTTGGTGGTTGGTCCCGGCCCAAGCCGAACCCAGGATGCACAGACCTGTCGATACGAACAGCACCGTGCCGAACATGCGGCGCTTGGCGACGGTGTTGGCTGCCCGACCGATCAGGTAGCAGGCGAAGATACCGAAGAACCACGGAACCGCGATCAGCAGGCCGACAGCGAGCCCCACCTTTTGGCCCGTCAGCGAAGAAACCTGCTGCGGGAGGAAGAAGGTGACGCCGTAAACGGCGATCTGCAGGCAGAAATAGATGAGGGTGAAGTACCAGACGCGACCGTTGCGCATCGCCGCAAACACGCCCCGCGGCCCGGTTTCATCCTTGACAGTGTCCTCCTGAGTCATGATCTCCTTGAGCGCGAACTTCTCGTCGACGTTAAGGAACTTGGCCTTCTCCGGGCCGTTGATCAGGAAGAAGAACGCCGCAATGCCGGCGAGCACGGCCAGGATGCCCTCGGTGAAGAACATGACCTGCCAGCCGCGGACGCCCGGAAGCTGGTCGCCGATATTGATGAGCCAGCCCGAGAGGGGGTTGCCGATCATCTGGGAGAACGGCTGGGCGAGGTAGAAGACCGCGAACATCTGCACGCGCACCTTGTTCGGGAACCACTCGGCCAGGTACATGATGACGCCAGGGAACAGGCCCGCCTCGGTCACGCCGAGCAGGAACCGCAGGATCACGAAGGACGTCTCACCCTGCACGAACGCAAAGCAGGCCGAGACGATGCCCCAGGTGATGGCAATACGGGCAAGCCAGATCTTCGCACCGACCTTCTTGAGCAGCAGGTTGCTGGGGATTTCAAAGATCGCGTAACCGATGAAGAAAATACCGGCACCGAGCGCGAACGCCCCGGCCGAGACGCCTTTGTCAGCGCCGAGCGCAGCTTCGGCGAAACCGACGTTGGTGCGGTCGAGGAAGGAGACCACATAGAGGATGACCAGCATCGGCATGAGCCGGGTGGCAGCCTTGCGGATCGCCGATTTCAGGACCGGCGAATCCAGCATCTCCTTCGTGGATGAAGTGGCAAGGGACATCGAAACTCCTCGTTGAGTAATGACAGTTGAGTAATCAGTGTTGGGTAGTCAGGTTTCAGGCATTCCGGATTAGTGCATGTACAAGCCGCCGTCGACATTCAGCGTCTGGCCCGAGATGTAGCCGGAGTCTTCGCTGATGAGGAAGGCGATGGCGGCGGCGATATCCCGGGTGGAGCCCACGCGGTTCACCACGAGGTCCTTGGTGAGTTCGTCCTTGCGTTCCTCGCTGAGGGTGCCGCCCATGATGTCGGTGTCGATCGGGCCGGGAGATATGGCGTTGACGGTGATGTCGTACTCGCCCAGTTCGCGGGCGGTGGCGCGGGTCAGCCCGATGACGCCGGCCTTGGCCACCGAGTACGGGGTCTTCGAGAACGTCCCGCCGCCGCGCTGCGCGGAAACCGAGGAGATGTTCACGATGCGTCCGATGCGGTTCTTGACCATTGACTCGGCCACGCGGCGGGTGGCGTAGTGGACGCCGTTGAGGTTGATGCTCAGGACACGGTTCCACTCGGCCGGCTCGAGTTCCAGGTACGGAATCGGTGAACTGACGCCGGCAACGTTGGCCAGGGCTACGATCTGCGGCAACTCGGCCTCGAGCGTGTCGATCGCCGAGCGCACGGATGCTTCATCGGCCACGTTGGCGCCCACGCCATAGGCCTGCACGCCATATTCGGCGGCGATTTCCTTGGCGGTGCTCTTGCAGAGGGCGTCGTCGAGGTCGATGATGCCGATGTTCCAGCCCTGCGCTGCAAGGTAGTTGACGGTTGCCCGGCCGATGCCGCGCTCGGAGACGGCGCCGGTGACGATCGCGGTGCGTTCTGCGGGGAAGGTGTTCATGGGTATTCTCCTGTGAATGTCGGGACTAGTTGATGGGTGCCGGGCCGAGCTCGTCGAGGAGCTTCTGCATGGCCACGTAGGCCTTGTTCCGGTAAGCGATGAGTTCGGGCGTGCGTTCCGCAGGGACGTTGAGGAAGCCTGCCCCGGTCTTGGTCCCGAGCTTCCCCGCCTCCACGAGGTCGCTCAGGATCTTCGGGGTGGCGAAGCGTTCCGGGAATCCGGTCTGCAGGGACTTATAGCAGAAGTCGTAGACGTCCAGTCCGGCCATGTCCGCGATCGCGAATGGACCAAAGAACGGCAAACGGAAGCCGAACGTCGTACGGACCAGGGTGTCGACGTCGTCGGCTGTTGCGATCCCCTGCTCCACCAGCTGCGCAGCCTCGTGGAAGAGCGCGTACTGCAGCCGGTTGAGCACGAAACCGGTGACGTCCTTGACGACGGCGGTTTGCTTTCCGGCCGCGTGGACCAGTTCGCGGGAAGCAGCCACAGTCTCCGGCGTGGTGCCGGCGTGGGGAATGATCTCGACGCCGGGAATGAACGGCGACGGGTTGGAGAAGTGGACGCCCAGGAATCGCTCGGGAGCTGCGACGGCCTCGGCGAGAGCGGCAATGGAGATCGTGGAGGTGTTGGAGCCGATCAGCGCGTCCGGACGGGCGGCGGCGCTGATGCGGGCCAGGGTCTGGTGCTTGATGTCGAGGACCTCTGGGACGGCTTCTTCGATGAAGTCGGCGTCCGCCACGGCCTCTTCGATATCCTTGGCGGCCCACAGATTGGCCTTCAGGATTGCCGTGGAACCTTCAGGAAAGAGTCCAGCGGCCACGAATTCGTCCGACTCCACCAGCAGGCGGTCGTAGTTCTTCTGCGCGATTTCGGCGGACACATCCGCCAACGCCACGCGTGCCCCGCCGAGGGCCAGGACCTGCGCGATCCCGCCGCCCATGTAACCGGAGCCGACGACGGCGATCTTCCGGGCGGACGTCGTGCCCGCGGGGGTTTTCCGGGTTTCAGTCATGTCACACTGCCTTTGTGTAATCGGGCTCGTAGGAGCAAATGGCGTCCACCTTGGCGGCGGAAGGTGATGTTTCGTCGAAGTGGTGGCCCAGCCATTCGCCCACCAGTTTCTTGGCCAGTTCCAAGCCAATCACCCGCTGTCCCATGGTCAGGACCTGGGCGTTGTTGCTCAGGACCGAGCGCTCCACGGAGTAGCTGTCGTGCGCGGTGACGGCCCGGATTCCGGGGACTTTGTTGGCCGCGATGGCCACGCCCAGGCCCGTGCCGCAGATCAAGAGGGTACGGTCTGCTTCGCCCTCGGCAACTTTGCGCGCCGCGTCCACGGCAACGTGCGGGTAGGCGGTGGAGTCGTTGGCGCCGACGCCCACGTCCTGCACCGACGCCACCCGGGGATCGGCCTCAAGCAGCGCCATGAGTGCCTGCTTGTATTCGACGCCCGCTTCGTCATTGCCGACGACAATCCGCCAGCCCGCTGATGTGGTCATGATTGAACTCCGTTTCCTGCCGGGGGCGCCAGCTGTGAATCGATATGTTGTGAGATCCTCGCCGTGATGAGCCCGAAGGAGACCGCGCCAGGATCAGGGTGGCCCAAGCTCTTCTCCGCGAGCGGACGGGCCCGGCCCTTGAGCGGACGCAAACGCGCCGTCTCAGCTGCCGCGGACTCGGCCGCCGCAGCAGCTACCGCAAGGGCCCGGTCAACCGGGGCTCCGGCGTCGAACTCTGTGAGGAACGCGTCCCGGAACGGCAGCAGCGCGTCCACCATGGTCTTATCGCCGGGTTCGGCTTTGCCGAGCTCCGTGATCGCCGAAACGAACGCAGTGACGGCGGCCGCCGCGTCCTCGCCCGAGTAGCCCGTTTTATTGCCGAGCGCCTGCCCGGCCGCAATGATCGCCGAGCCCCACAGAGCGCCGGAGGTGCCGCCAGCACGTTCGCTCCAGGCCTCCCCCGCCGCCGTCAGGATCCGACCGACCGAGGCTCCGATTGCCGTTTCGGCTGCAGTGAAAGCCGCGTCCACGCCGCGTCGCATGCCGATGCCGTGGTCGCCGTCGCCGGCAATCGCGTCCAGCTTGCCGAGTTCTTCTTCATGCTCGACGACGACGTCCCGCACCTGGGCGAGCACGGCCACGGCCTGCCGGCCGAGTCCGGCAGCAGCCGCGGTGGGCTGCTCGACGTCGGACTCGTCCACCGCGGTGACGCTCCCTTGCTTGCGGAGCGGGCGGGGCGCGAGGTTGCCCTTGCGGAAAGCCGGGGTGTCCGCGGGTGCTGCCCAATACTGTTCGAGCTCCTCGTCCAGCCACAGCAGTGTCAGCGAGAGTCCGGACATGTCCAGGCTTGTCACGAGCTCGCCGCACTCGGGCTCGACCACCGTGAGTCCTGCTTTGCTGAGGAGCTTCTCGATCTTGCCGAAGAGCAGGAAGAGTTCGTCGTATTTGACGGTGCCGAGGCCGTTGACGATGGCCACCACTCGGTTTCCGGCGTCGTCCGGTTTGTCCTTGAGGAGCTTGGAGACAAGCAGCTCGGCGAGCTCGGAGGCGGTGGGCATTTTGTGTTCGGAGATGCCAGGCTCACCGTGGATGCCCAGGCCGAGGGACATCTGGCCCGCCGGAACGTGGAACAGCGGATCCGCGGCGCCCGGAAGGGTGCAACCGTCGAAGGCCACCCCCAGCGAGCGTGTGCGGTAGTTCGTCTTGATGGCCAACCGCTCGACGGCGTCGAGGTCCAGTCCCGCTTCGGCCGCGGCACCGGCGATCTTGAAGACCGTGAGGTCGCCCGCGATCCCCCGCCGCTTTTCGATCTGGTCCAACGGCGCGCTGGCGATGTCGTCGGTAACAGTCACGGTACGGGTCTCGATGCCTTCGGCGTTGAGCCGCAACTGTGCCTGGCCGAAGTGCAGCACGTCGCCGGCGTAGTTGCCATAGCTGAGCAGGACACCGCCACCGGCGTTGGCTGCCTTGGCCACCCGGTACACCTGGCCCGCCGCCGGGGAGGCGAACATGTTGCCGCACGCCGAGGCCGTTGCGAGGCCCGGTCCGACCAGTCCAGCGAAAGCAGGGTAGTGTCCCGAGCCGCCGCCCACCACCAGGGCGACCTGCCCGGTGGGGACTTCGGTGGACCGGACCACGCCGCCGTCCACCCGGGCAACGTAGCCGCGGTTGGCGGCGACGAATCCGTCCAGGGCATCGTCCGCGAAATCTGCGGGGTTGTCGAAAATCCTTGTCATGGTTCTAGACGCCAGCCAGTTGGGAGGATGCTGGCTGGATGGAGCCGGAGGGCTGCTGCCGGCCCTGGGCGACCTGGCTCTGGCCGAGGACGTAGTTCTCTGTCTTCGGAAGGACCTGTCGCCGGAGGTATTCCTGGTTGCTCGCCGTGACGCTGAGCCCGTCGCCGCCGTAGTGCTCGGTGCACAAGATGCCCTGGAAGCCCACCGAGAGCGCGAGTTTGAAGGCTTCGCGGTAGTTGATGAGGCCGCTCTCCATCGGCGCGGGCATGGTGATGTAGCTATCACGGGCGACGTCTTCGTCGCGGATGTAGTTCTTCATGTGCCAGTAGTTGGAGTACGGCAGGGTCTTGGCCACCATCTCGCGCCAGTCCTCGATGGGACGGTGGAGGCGGATGAGATTGCCAAGGTCCGGGTTGAGGCCAACGTTGTCCAGCCCGATGTCCTGCACCAGCTGGACCGAGGAATCGGCGGTGCCGAGGTAGGTGTCCTCGTACAGTTCCAGGGACAGGAGGATGCCGGCTTCCGCGGCGTGCTCACCGAGTTCCCGCAAGCGTGCGACCGCGTTGCTCCAGGCTTCCTTGTCCCCGACCGGATCCTTGTAGCCTTCCACCGTCCAGAACCACAGCTGCTTTTGCTGCTCGGCGGTGATGGCCTGGTGGAGTCCGAAGGAGACAACCTCGCAGCCCAATTCGGCTGCGGCGTCGATGGTTCGGTGGCTGTACGCCAGGTTCTCGGCCCAGTCGCGGGTGTGGATGATGCTGCGGCGGATGGCCGAGATGACCGGGATGCCAATGCCAACGTGCTCTGCGGTCTGTTTGAACTCGGTGAGGCGTTCCTTGCTGAGGTCGCCCGGGCGGACCCAGCTGTCGGTGAGGTCTGCGTTGGCAAATCCTGCGTCCTTGACTTCCTGCAGGACCTCGGCCCAAGCCGAAGCATCGGCGTCGTTGATGTGCTGTCCCGTGGCGTCAGTGCCGGGGAACTGGAGCAGGGCCGCGGTGATGGGCCAGGTTTCGGCGGTGTAGGCCATAGTTTTCACTCCTTCGTGGAATCCTGTTTCCTATAGGATTTACTATCTAAGCAAAACTGTCAACATATTTATTCGGACTTCCGCTGGCCGGCCCCGACTTTCCCGCACCCCTGCCCTGCGTCATCGAAGATCCTATATGTCTTACATATGTTTGTGAAGAGGGTCAGCGCTCCAGCGCAAGTTTGAGTGGCCTAGGAAAGAGACTTGCCGCCGCGCAGGGCCGAGGCAAAGGCGGCCACCAAGCACGCGGCAATGGCAAAGGCGAACGCCACGGCCAGCCCGTCGGCGAACGGGCCGGAAATCAGGCTCGGGAAGAAGGAGCGGCCGGTCAGGAACGCCGCGTCCTTGGCCGGGAGGGCGCTCAGCACTTTCGCTCCGAGCAGTGTCTGCACGGGGTTGTAGCCCAGTAGGGAGGAGAACAGCACAGACACCGGGGGCAATTGGGCGACCTTTGCGGCATCCGCGGCAGCCACCCCGTGCGCCGTCAGGCCCGAGGTCAGTGTCTGCGGCAGCGTCCTGGCCAGCCCGGTGATCATGAGCGAAAAGAAGATACCGATGGAGAGCACCATGGCCGAGTTTTGGAACGTCGTGCTCATGCCTGCGCCCACACCGCGGCGGTTGGGCGGCAACGCGTTCATGATGCCGGCCCGGTTGGGCGCGGCGAACAACCCCATGCCTAGGCCGTTGACCAACAATGCCAGCGAGAAGGGCACGTAGCTGAAGTTCACAGGCAGCACCAGCAGCCACAGGAAGCTGGCCGCTGCCACCACCATGCCCAAGGTGGCCAGCAATCTGGCCCCATGGCGGTCGGATAGCCAGCCGGAGACCGGGCCGGCGATCAAGAACCCCGCAGTAAGGGGCAGCATGTAGATCCCGGCCCAGAGCGGAGTGGTCTCAAAGCTGTAACCGTGCTGAGGTAGCCAGATCCCTTGCAGCCAGATGATCAGAATGAACATCAGGCCGCCCCGGCCGATGCCGGACATCAGGGAGGCCAGGTTTCCGGCGGTGAAGGCACGGATACGGAACAGCGCCAGATGGAACATGGGCTCGTCTATCCTCATCTCCACCCAGCAGAACACCCCCAGCACCGCGACGCCTCCTATCAGCGCGGCGAGCACCCATGGGTTGGTCCAGCCCATGGTGTTGCCGCCGTACGGTTGGATCCCATAGGTGATGCCTACCAGCACTGCGACCAGACCCACCGCGAAGGTTGCGTTGCCCCACCAGTCCAGTTTGGCGGGCTGCTTGATCCCGGTGTCATGCAGGCTCAGGTACGCCCAGACGGTGCCCGCAAGCCCCACCGGCACGGAAACAAGGAACACCAACCGCCAGTCCAGCGGACCCAGCAGCCCGCCGATGATGAGGCCGAGGAAGGACCCTGCGATGCCGGCCACCTGGTTCAGGCCCAATGCCAGGCCGCGCTGGTCGACCTCGAAGACATCGGTAATAATGGCCGTGGAATTGGCCATCAGCATGGCGCCGCCGACGCCCTGCAGGACCCGCATGATGATCAGCCAAAGGACGCCCGAGGTGCCGGAAAGCCACGTGAGGGACAGCAGCACGGAGAACACGGTGAAGATGGCGAAGCCGGCGTTGTACATTTTCACCCTGCCGTACATATCGCCGAGCCGGCCAAAGGTAACCACCAACACCGCCGTGACCACCATGTAGCCCATGACCAGCCACAACAGCATGCTGGTGTTGCCGGGAGCCAGCGGATCGACGTGGATGCCACGGAAAATGTCAGGCAGGGCAATCAGCATGATGGAGGAATTGATGGTCGCCATCAGCACACCCAGCGTGGCGTTGATCAAGACCGTCCACTTGTAGTGCGGGCTGGCAATCGCGCGCTCCATGCGGGCCTGGCGTTTGCCCCTGACGATTTGGGTCTTTGTTGCCATGACAACCACCCCTTCCCGGCCCGGGGACCGCTTCGGGATTGTTACTTCACTAAAACCCTAAACCCGGACGCTGCGCCGGGAACCACCCAGGGGCGACAACTTTGTTTCTCCCGGGGCGCCGCGTGCCAGACGGGAGCTCAGTCGGCGGGCGCGTCGGCAATGGCCCGGGCCCGGACCTTGTGCACATGGTCGGCCATGGCGGCTGCGGCCTGTTCCGGGTCACCGCCCGCCAGCGCTTCGAGCACGGCTTGGTGTTCCGCGATGGCCTGTTCTGCGTCGGTAATGCCCACTCCCCCGAACAGCCGGAACCGCTGGACCTGGCCCCCCAGCGCGGTGTAGGCGGCAAGCATGAACTGGTTGCCGGACTGCTCGGCGATCAGCTTATGGAAGCGCTCATCGGCATCGAGATAGTCCCGGAATTCCATGAAAGAGGGGCCCCGGGGAGCCGTCTCCAGGTCCTTCACGGCCCCTCGCAAATCCGCCAAACCCTCCGGAGTGATCCGGCTGCACGCCAGGCGGGCATTCACTGGCTCAATCGCTAGCCGGGCTTCCATGAGCTCCGCAAAATCTTCGCGCGTGAAAACCGGGGCCACCCTGTAACCCTTAAGGGCAACTCGGCGGACCATGCCTGTGTGCTCCAGCCTCGCCAGCGCCTCGCGCACGGGGGTCGGGGACACGTCCAATTCCCGCGCCGTGCCGTCGATGCTGACCGCGGCTCCTGGTTCGAGCCGGCCGTCCATGAGCCACGCGAGAAGTTCCTCGTAGACGTGGTCGGCGAGAACCTGGCGGCTGACGGGTCGGCCGGGGGCGCGGTCCCGTGAGGAAGCGAGTTTCATAGACAAATCCTATAGGAATGCTCACTTCGTGGCGGCTTGGCACGCTTTGTGGGATCCCTGAAGCCTCTCGCGCACGGTCGGCGCGTCGGATTCTGCTGGATCATTCCCTGCACACGAGGAAAATTCCCCGTGATTCCGGGGTCTCCGGAACCTGCCACCTCGAATGATCCAGCAGAATCCGTCGCCACGGCACGGAAATCCGGCAGGACGGTGGCCGCGAGAGGGTTAAACCGCGACGGCGGCACCTTTCTCAGGTGCCGCCGTCGGGGTTCGGGGGTTCTAGTTGGCGTAGAACGGGTAGTCGGTGTACCCCTTGGCGCCTTCACCGTAGAACGTGGACGGATCCGGCTCGTTGAGCGGGAGGCCCTCACGCCACCTACGCGCGAGGTCCGGGTTGGCGATGGCGGGTCGGCCGACCACGACGGCGTCGGCGTGACCGTCGGCCACAAGTGCCACGGCTTCATCCAGTGTGGTCACTTCACCGAAGCCGGTGTTCACCAGGAACGTGCCGTTGAAACGCTCGCGCAGGTCCTGGACAAGCTCACCCTTGGGATCATGGTGAAGAATGCTGAGGTAGGCGAGGTTGAGCGAGGCGATGGTGTCCACCAGGACTTCATAGGTGGCGCGGACATCGGCGGGGTCGGTCTCGGCGATCCCCTGGACCGAGTGCTCCGGGGAAATCCGGATGCCGACCCGGTTGGCACCCAAGGCTTCAACCACCGCGTTGACGGTCTCGATCACGAGGCGCGCACGGTTTTCCGGGGAGCCGCCGTAGCTGTCAGTGCGGACGTTGGTGTTGGGAGCCAGGAATTCGTGCAGCAGGTAACCATTCGCCGAGTGGAGTTCTACGCCGTCGAATCCTGCCTCGACCGCGTTCCTGGAAGCCGTGACGATTTCCTGAATCACCGAGGGAAGTTCATCGGTGCTCAGTTCGCGGGGCACCGGGTACGGCTTCTTGCCGTTCGGTGTGCGGACTTCGCCGTCGATGGCCACGGCACTGGGTGCCACGATCTCATGCCCGCCGGTGATGTCCGCGTGGGAGACGCGCCCACCGTGCATGACCTGGGCGAACATCCGGCCGCCTTCAGCATGGACGGCGTCGGTCACCTTCTTCCAGCCCGCGATCTGTTCCTCCGTGACGAGTCCGGGCTGCCCGGGGTAGGACTTGCCTGCCGGCGTCGGGTAGGTGCCCTCGCTGACGATCAGCCCGAGGGAGGCACGCTGCCGGTAGTGTTCCACAACCAGCGGGCCGGGAATGCCTTCAGCCCCTGATCGGACACGGGTCAGCGGCGCCATGACCAAGCGGTTGGGCAGTTCAATCTCGCCGAGAGTCAAAGGGGAAAACAACATGGGCAGTGCCTTTCAAACGGGAACAGGTCCACTGGCGGCAACTGCCGCGCGCCTGCAACTATTCCTGTTGAGACGGGGATCACAGGACGACGCATTTCTTCCCAGCTGTCCTAGGGGACGCCCGGGCAGCCCTCGCCCCGCGGATTCACGATGCAGTTGTCGGCATAGTTGCGCGTGATCGACCTCCAGACGCTCACCTTCAGTGACGGCGACACGAACTGTCCTGTGCCGGGAATCGGCATGTTCGGGCCACCGTTCACGGAGTAGGTGCCGCGGAAGGTGGTGGTCACTGACACCCGAAAGTCACCAGTCTGTTGATACACGTGGCTTGTTCTCGTCTTTTGGCCCCATTCCGCCTCCGGAAGCGGCCCGCCGGCAAAGGGGGTCGGCCCGAGACTGTTGCCATCACCGTAGGCGTAGCTGTACTCCACGGGGGTTGCGACGATGTGGACTCGCTGGCCGAGGAGCGTCACATCGAATTGCTGCTCAACGGCGTCCGCGAAGATGTTGGTTTCAGCGCCCTTGAGCGTGTGCGGGCTTGGCTGCGCGGTCAGGTCTGCGGGCTTGATCGGAAGGTTGCGGAAGTCGCTCTCAATTCTCGCCGCAATCCTGGGCAGGACGTCCTCTGGCTTTTGGTCGTACAGGCAGGACGGACCATTGTTGCCCGATTTCCAGTCAATCCACGTGGGATTCGGAATCGCCTTAGGCGCGACCTTCCAGATAACTGGCGTTCCAGATTTCCCACCAGGCTCGCGGGGCGGGCATTGCACCTGCCCCGGTAGGCACTTCTTATCCAAGGCATTGTCGTCGACCTGACACTGGAGATCTGCCTTGTATTGGTTGGGGTCGTCGCTGACATAGTTTGGAGGGGCGGGGACGATTTCGCCGGTTTGGGGGTCACGGATCCAATTCTCAGAACCCACGTTCACGCCGTGTTCCTCGAAGTCGGCGATAATCGGGCTCTCCGCGACCTTTGCCATCGCCGGAACCGGGCAAGTCAGCGTCGCTGAGAACACCAAAAGTCCAGCCGAAAGGATGCTCAACCTTCGCTTCATTAGCGAATCAGTCCGAGGTCTATAGCCGTCCAACCGTTTGCGTCGAATTTTGTAACCATTTGGCTGGCTCTGTTTGAACCCTTTGTGGGTTCTTGATAGAGAGTCCCATCAATCTTGTATATGGTGACAGGCAGGTGGATTACTTGAACTGTGGCCTGCTGCGATTCCGCCCCGGGGGAGAACTTCGCGCTGACGGACGGCGTCTGGAGAGTCCCGCCGGCGATCCACTTCCCGTCAGCCCAGGCAAGCTTGATGGTGTCTTTCAATCCCCTACACAAAACACAATTTGGGCCCGAGATTTGGTCGACTATTGAGGCGTCACCAGTCTCATAAGCGTATGAAAGCGCTTGGAACCAGTACCTAGCAAACGCCTCCACGCCTTCCTTGCTGTTCGCCTTCGCGGCCTCCGGTAGAACCGGAACGGGCACGTTCTCCGCTTTCCCCTTGGCGTCGGCGGGTTTGTAAGCAGGGCTCGGAGAGGGGGTAACAGTGGCAGTTGCAGAACCCGTAGGCGTGGCAGATTGTTCGGCCTGCGGCTGGGTACTGTTCTCGCAGGCGGTCAGCGTCAACGCCGTTGCGAGGCTGACAATGACGAAGAGGCGGTTGCGAGCTGAAACCGAGGTGCGTGGAGTCATGGTTTGCTATCCCCAAATAGTTTTCAAGACTAAACGTTTCCAAAAATGGTAGCTTACTTCCCCATCTTGGCGGGAAAGTTATCCACAGGCTCCGCTTCACTACCCTGCGGCGCAGCACAACATGCGCAGCGCAGTACAACAAGAACAAACCAAAGGCCTCGACGACGGGACCGCGGCCAGGCCGCCCATCCGTCGTCGAGGCCCATGGGGCCTTTGAACTCCCGCCTACTGTTGAGCCGGCAGGACCAACTCCCCCGTCTTATCAGTCGACAAGGCGAGCGAAGAGATGAACTGCGGCTCGCCGTCGGGCCCGTCCTGGGCCGAGCGGACCATGTCCGGACGCTCGAACTCAAGGCCCGTCACGTGGCACATAAGCTTGGCGTCGCTCGGGTTGCCGTCGGCGTCGAACATGGGCAGATCGATTCCGTCGTCGGAGCGGCGCAGGTAGTACTTCCCGCGGGTCAACATGGCCAGCGCCGGCGGCAGCACAAGCGCCAGCCCGACGGCGAAGATCGGCGAGTATGGCTGGACAGCCGAACCGAAAGCGCCGAAGAACACCGCAATCGAGGCAACGGCCGAAACCAGCATCGAGATGAAGCCGACCGGGTTGACTGCGTAAAGCATGCCCCCGCGGAACTCGGGAACCTTCGGCGAAATCTTGAGCAAGTATTTGTTGATGGCAATATCGGACGCAACGGTGACAACCCACGCCATGGCGCAATTTGCGTAGAAACCAAGGATGCTATTGAGGAATTCGAACATGTTGGCTTCCATCAGCACTAGCGCAATCACCAGGTTCACAACCACAAACACCATCCGGCCCGGGTAGCTCTTGGTGATTCGTGTGAAGCTGTTGGTCCACGCGAGCGAGCCGGAGTAGGCGTTGGTCACGTTGATCTTGATTTGCGAAATGACCACGAGCACCACGGCCAAGGTCATCGCCAGCCACGCAGGCATCATTTCCTGGTAGACGCCAAGGAATTGGTGCACAGGCTCGTTGGCGTGGACGGAGGCGGCCGGATCCAGCGTCGCGATCAGATAGATGGCAATGAACATGCCTACGATCTGTTTGATCGCGCCGAAGATCACCCAGCCCGGTCCGGCCAGGATCACGGCTCGCCACCACGCGGCCTTGTTTTCGGCGGTCTTGGGCGGCATGAAGCGCAAGTAATCAATCTGTTCCGCGATCTGCGCCATAAGTGAAAGACAGACACCTGCGGCGAGCATCACGGAGGCCATGTTGGTGCCTTCGGCCCCGGATTTGCCCGTGAACGCGAAGAATTCCCCAATGCTGTCCGGGTGTGAAATCACCAAATACCCCACGGGAACCACCATGAGCAGGAGCCACAAAGGCGTGGTCCACACCTGCAGCTTGGACAAGGCTTTCATCCCGTAAATCACCAGCGGAATGACAATAAGGGTGGACGCCGCATAACCGAGCCACTGCGGAATCCCCAGCCCGAGTTCCAGGCCCTGCGCCATGATGGAACCCTCGAGCGCGAAGAAGATGAACGTGAACGTCGCGAAAATGACGTTCGTGACCACCGAGCCGTAATAGCCGAATCCGGAGCCCCTGGTGATGAGGTCAAGGTCAATGTTGAAGCGGGCCGCGTAGTAGGCCAAGGGAAATCCGGTGGCGAAAATGACCACGGCCGCCACCACAATTCCAAAAATGGCGTTCACGGTGCCATAAGAAATACCGATATTCGCGCCGATGGAGAAATCAGCCAAATAGGCGATTCCACCGAGCGCACTCGTCGCCACTACACCCGCACCCCACTTGCGGTAAGACCGTGGAGCGAACCTGAGGGTGTAGTCCTCCAGGCTCTCCTTTGCTGCACTCATCGCATCGGCATTGCCCGCCGTGCGGCTCCCGGCGGCTAGCGCCTCGGAAGGTTCGACGACGGCGACCGCCTGTGGTGAGCGGCCCGCCGTCGGGGGTTCAAGCACTTGCGTTGTCTTCGAATCGTCAGTCATCCCCGCAACCTTCTTTGTCTGGACATGTTTCCCCTCTGAACATGGCCTTGACGCTATCGGCGGGATGAAACCACGGAGTCTCCACGGTGTTTCCGGGCTGTAACTTATCCAGCGAGCCTGCCGCCAAGATTGCAGCTTCGGGTTTGTGGACGTCCAACAAAATCACCGTCCCACAAGCCCACTACCGTCATGAAGGAACGCACTATCACCGCAAGTAACGGCCGAGGAGCATCATGACCACCCAGCCAAACCCAAGGCGTACGTCCACCTATCCGATTCTGGAAACAGCCCGCGAGCAAGTCCTCGCGAAAGGCGAAGGCCTCAGCGAATCCCAGCTGCTTGAGATCCTGGAGCTTCCGGACGAGGCCCTCCCCGAAGCCCTCCAGCTTGCCCACGAAGTCCGCCTCGAGCATTGCGGCGAGGACGTGGAAGTAGAGGGAATCATCTCCATCAAGACCGGAGGATGCCCTGAGGACTGCCACTTCTGCAGCCAATCGGGCCTGTTTGACAGCCCGGTCCGGGGCGTCTGGCTCGACATCCCCGAGCTCGTGAAGGCCGCCAAGGAAACCGCTGCCACCGGGGCCACGGAGTTCTGCATCGTCGCGGCCGTCCGCGGCCCGGACATCAAACTCATGAACCAGATCAAGTTCGCGATCGACCGCATCAACGCAGAAGTGGACATCAACATCGCGTGTTCCTTGGGCATGCTCACCCAGCGCCAAGTGGACCAACTCGCCGAGTGGGGCGTCCACCGCTACAACCACAACCTCGAAACCGCGCGCAGCTACTTCCCCGAAGTCGTCACCACCCACACCTACGAGGAACGCCTCGACACCTGCAACATGGTCAAGGCAGCCGGCATGGAACTTTGCTGCGGAGCCCTGATCGGCATGGGCGAAACCACCGCCCAACGAGCCGAACTCGCCAGCCAGCTCGCGGCGCTCGAACCCCACGAAGTCCCGCTGAACTTCCTCAATCCGCGCCCCGGGACGCCCCTCGAAAACCAAGGAATCATGGACGGCAAGGACGCCCTCCGCGCTATCGCGGCGTTCCGCCTCGCCATGCCGCGGACCGTGCTTCGTTACGCCGGCGGACGGGAACTGACCTTGGGCGACCTCGGCACGCGCGAAGGCCTCATGGGCGGCATCAACGCCGTGATCGTGGGCAACTACCTCACCACACTCGGCCGACCCGCCGACGCGGACCTCAACCTCCTCGTGGAGCTGAACATGCCCATCAAGGAACTCCAGAAGTCGCTGTGAGCAGCAAGGTCACGGATAGTTACTGCGGTCTGTGCGGCGGGCGCCCGACGTCGGACGCTCACCCGAGCTGCCAGCAGCGCCTCGCGATGGAACCTCCCCGCTATTGCGCTGTTTGTCGGCGCCGCATGAAAGTCCAGGTCACGCCGCTCGGCTGGACCGCGGAATGCTCTCGCCACGGAAGGCTGACAACATGAGCGTCATCCAGCGCGACCGGGCGAGCCTCTGGCATCCGTACGCTCCGGCGTCGGGTTCGCTGCCGTTGTGGGAAGTCGAAGACGCCGACGGCGTGACGTTGCGGCTCCGCGACGAAACCGGCCGACGCCATGAGGTGCTCGACGCCATGTCCTCCTGGTGGGCGGTCATTCACGGCTACCGGAACCCGGTCCTGGACGCCGCGGCGAAGCGCCAACTAGACACATTCAGCCATGTGATGTTCGGCGGCCTCACCCACGAACCCGCGGTCGAACTGGCCGAACGCCTGGTTGCCGTGGCCCCTTCCGCGGCAGATCGGCCACGGCTGGAGCGGGTTTTCCTGGCGGATTCGGGGTCGGTGTCCGTGGAGGTGGCGCTCAAGCTGGCGGTGCAGTTCCAAACAGCTTCGGGGTTCCCCAGGAGGCAACGCTTCCTCAGCATCCGCGGCGGATACCATGGCGACACCTTCGCGGCGATGGGCGTCTGCGACCCCGTGGACGGCATGCATTCGGCGTTCCCCGGCCTGCTGGCTGCCAATGTGTTCGCCGCGAGACCGCCCGCCGTGGGCGCGCCACCCGGGGAAATCGCGGAGTGGCAGGCCCACGTCGAGGACCTTGCTGCGGAGCACGCGAATGAACTGGCCGCGATCATCGTGGAGCCCGTGCTTCAAGGCGCCGGCGGCATGTTCATCTACGCCGCCGAATGCCTGCGCATCCTCCGCGACATCGCCGATCGGCACGGGATCCTTTTGATCCTGGACGAGATCGCCACGGGCTTCGGCCGCACTGGTGAGTTGTTCGCCGCGCAACATGCCGGCGTGGTTGCGGACATCATGTGCGTCGGCAAAGCCCTCACCGGCGGTTACCTTACGCTCGCCGCGATGCTCTGCACGGGCGATGTGGCGGCCCGCGTTTCGAGCGGCGGTGCGGGTGCCTTGCTGCACGGCCCCACGTTCATGGGCAATCCGCTTGCGTGTTCAGTGGCCAATGCGAGCTTGGGCATTCTCGACGACGGTGCCTGGCGCAGCGATGTGGCCCGGATCGGCTCCGGCCTCGCGGCCGGCCTCGAAGCCGCCAACGCGTTCGACGCCGTCAAAGAGGTCCGCACGATCGGTGCCGTGGGCGTCATCGAGTTGAACACGGAAGTGGACGTCGCCGCAGTGACGAGTGCCGCCGTCGGGCACGGCGTTTGGCTGCGGCCGTTCCGGAACCTTGTTTACGCGATGCCGGCCTACATCAGTTCCGCCGAGGAGGTCCGGCGGATGGCCGAAGGCATGGTGGCGGCCGTGGCCGAGGTACACGGCCCATGAGCAGGTCCATGACCGTGTGGTTGGAACAGCAGGCCGCGGTCCGCGAGCGCCGGGGCCTCGTCCGCGCGCCCATGACGCGGCTCGGTGGGGACCCCGAGGTGGATCTCGCGAGCAACGACTATCTTGGCCTCGCGACGGACCCGAGGCTGGCAGAGGCTGCCCGGGAGGCCATCGGCCGTTGGGGGACCGGCGCCACGTCCTCGCGACTGGTTGCCGGAACCACGGCGCTTCACCTGGAGCTCGAATCCGAGCTCGCGGACCTCACCGGCATGGAATCCGGGTTGGTGTTCTCTTCCGGATACTTGGCTAATCTGGGCGTCACGACGGCGCTCGGCGGCCCCGGAACCCTCATCGTGGCCGACGAGCATTGCCATGCTTCGCTGATTGACGGTTTCCGGCTGAGCCGTTCGAGGGTGGAAACGGTCCCGCACAACGATCTCGGCGCAACCGAGCACCAGCTGCGCACCCGCGCGGAACCCCGGGCCTTGATCGCGGTCGAGTCCATCTACAGCGTCTTCGGCGATGCCGCCCCGCTCCCCCAGCTGCTGGCATTGGCCGAAGAGCACGACGCGATGCTCCTCGTGGACGAGGCCCACAGCCTCGGTGTTGCGGGCGTCGGCGCGGTTGAGGGTCACGGCTCGGTGGCTGGAACGGACCTCGCGGCCCACCCCAACGTGGTGTTGACCGCAACGCTTTCCAAATCACTCGGCAGCCAGGGTGGTGCCGTGCTTGGCAGTGCCCTGCTCCGCGAACACCTCGTCAACAGGGCCCGCAGTTTCATTTTCGACACCGGGCTCGCGCCGTCCTCGGCTGCGGCAGCGCTGGCCGCCGTCGGAATCATCCGGGCGGAACCGTGGCGCGCGGCGGCCGTCCATCGGAACGCTGCCAGCCTCACGGCCGGACTGGCGCCCGCGCTACACGCGCCAACACTACGGCGGCACGGCGCCGCCGGCGGGCCCGTCGTCGCGCCGTTTCAGACGGCTGGCGCCGTGCAATCCGTCCCCATGACCTCAGCCGCCGCGGCACTTGCGGCGAGTCAGGCGGCACACCGGGCGGGTATCCGCGTCGGCTGCTTCCGCCCGCCATCAGTTCCCGACGGCGTCTCGCGCCTGCGGCTGACGGCCCGCGCCACCCTGACGCCCCTCGACATCGACTACGCATGCGCGACGTTGCGCCGCATCCTGGAGGAAACACCATGAAACTGCCACACATAGTGCTGGTCACCGGAACGGACACCGGCGTCGGCAAGACCGTCGCGACGGCGGCGCTCGCGTCCGCGCTGCAGGCTGAGGGCCGCTCGGTGGCCGTGTACAAGCCTTGCCAGAGCGGCGATGCGGCGGGCGACTCCGACTGCACCGAAATCACCCGCTTGGCCGGACCACTCACGGCCGAGGCCGGCGTCGTGCTTCAAGAACCCCTCGCCCCGGTGCCCGCAGCCGCGCTGGACGGAGTCACCTTGCCGCCGCTGGCGGCGCATGCCGCACGCGTCCGCGAACTGGCCAGCACGCATGACCATGTCCTGGTGGAGGGTTCCGGCGGTCTCCTTGTGGAGTTGGACCCCGACGGCGGTACGCTGGCAGATCTGGGCAGTCACCTTGGGAGTGATGCCACCTTTGTGGTGGTCGCCCGCCCCGCACTGGGAACCCTGAACCACACGGCGCTGACACTCGAGGCCCTGGAACGCAGGGACCTGGCCATCCATGGCGTGATTCTAGGAACCTGGCCGGACGACCCGGGCGTGCTGGAACACGGCAACCGGGCGACGCTCGGCGCGTTGCGGCCGCTCCTTGGAGTGCTCCCCGAGCGCGCCGCGGAGCTCCCACCGGTGACGTTCCAGGCGGCGAGTGTGCACTGGCTGAGCGGTTTGGACTGCTTGAACGGGGCCTGGTCATGAGTGGCGCTTCTACCAGCGCCCAGACGTGCCCGTACATCGTGCTGCGGGAGCCCGGTGCAGTGCGGGAGGTCCTGCACCGGCCGGAAGACTTCAGCCCGGCGAACGCCCTCATCGCTGTGACACCGATGTCCGGACCGTCCTTGCGGGTCCTGCAGCGTGCCCGCTTCGCCCTGCCGCCCGTGCTGGCCAGCAACCACAGCGATTCCCATGCGGGCATCCGCAAGGTGGTGGCAGGGTTCTTTACCCCCGCAACAGTAGGTGCTTTCGAGCCACGTATCCGCGGCATCGCGCGGGATGCGGCAGCGACCGCGGCCGGGCTACTGAAGGCGGAAGGGCAGGTGGATCTGGTCCAGGCCGTGGCCGCCTACCCGCCGGCGATCGTGATGTTGGAGCTTCTGGGTCTCCCCGTGCGCGACCTTCCGGAGCTGAAAGCCTGGAGCCTGGACTCCCTGGAACTCTTCTGGGGCTGGCCGGATCCCGAGCGGCAACTGGAACTGGCACACAGCGCGGCAGAGTTCTACGGCTGGCTGCGGGAACTCGTCCTCGAGGCCGTGGCCTCGCCCGGGCGGAATCTCTTCAGCTCCTTGGCGGAACACGGTCTTAGCACTCCCGAGATCTGTTCCCTCGGCTACTTCCTGCTCATCGCGGGACAGGAAACCACTACCCAGCTCATCAGCACGGCACTATTCCGGCTTGCCGAGGGATCCACAGCCTTCGCCTGGAAGGACGCAGCCTCCGGCTCCACGGCCCGGGATCTCATCCGGCACGTTTTGGCCGCGGAATCTTCCGTTCCGACGTGGCGCCGGGTTGCCGCGCAGGACACGGTGCTCGACGGCGAGCACATCCCCGCCGGCGCCGAAATCCTCTTGGAGCTCACAGGGAACCACTCGTTGTCGGAGCAGGGTCCCACGGCGTACGGGCTGGCCTTCGGCTCAGGGATCCACCGTTGCCTTGGTGCGAAGCTCGCGGAACTGGAGGCCGCCGTCGTCGTGCAGGAAACAGCGGCAGCGCTGCAGGGCATCCGTTTGGCAGAGCCGATCCCCGAGTGGCTCCGCCTGTTGTCCTTCCAGGCGCCGCGGAGGGTCAGCGTCGAGCTTTGAGGAAGTCGGTGCACCCCAAATTCCCGAACGCTCGCTCACGTCTGACAGCAAATTCCCGAACGCTCGCTCACATCTGACAGCAAATTCCCGAACGCTCGCTCACATCTGACAGCAAATTCCCGAACGCGTTCATGTTCTTGCGGGCGCCAACCGATAGCCGACCCCGCGCACTGTTTGCAGCCAGCGCGGGTTCTGCGCGTCGTCGCCGAGCTTCCGGCGAAGGTTGCCAATGTGGACTTCGACGGACCGTTCGTCGGCGTCGCTCGTGTAGTTCCCGACGTCGTAAGGTTCGTTCCGGAGGCGGCGCACAAGGTCCGCTTTGCTCAAGACCGTGCGGCCTGCCTCAAGCAGGGTGTACAGCAGGTCGAACTCCGTGGGGGTCAGCCGTACGTCCTGGCCGTCGATGGAAACGGTCCGGGTGGCGTAATTGAACGCGAGCCCGTTGTGCCGGAAAGTGCGCTGGGAAGACGGAGCCTCACTTGGATGGATTGCCGTGGCTCCTGAGCGCGGGCGCCGCATCATCGCGGCCACCCTTGCGCGAAGCTCTCGGGGCCGGAAAGGCTTGGTCAAATAGTCATCGGCGCCGGATTCCAAGCCCAAGAGGGTATCCAGCTCGTCGGCCCTGGCCGTCAACATGACGATATACGCATCGGAAAAGTTCCGGACCTGGCGTGCCACCTCGAAGCCATCAATATCCGGCAAGCCCAAGTCCAAGGTGATGACATGTGGCCGCAAATCACGCGCTGCCCGGATACCGGCTGCCCCGCTCGTCGCCATATGAACCTCGAAGCCGGCCTGGCTGAGGACAACGCGGACCAATTCCCGGATGTCGTGATCGTCTTCTATGACAAGCCCAACCCGTAATTCAGTCATTTGCAGCCCTCCCAGCCCGCTACGAGTGGAAGTATATCGGGCTGCCGGTATCCTTTCTGAAATGCGACGTGACCTTGAACAAATGCGAATTTTGGCCTTATGAAACGTCCGCTTGAATGGGATGCCAAAAGCGGCCGGATGATGTTCTTTCAACACGCCTTCCATGAGTACTCACTCAAGGATCGGGTTGCACTCAGCCAATTGCCGCTGACCGTGACAGTGTGCCTCGCCGCGGTCCTGGTTGCCCTCTATTTCCCCGCAACCCTCGGCAATCCGCTTTTTGTCATCTTCCTGGCTACCCAAGCTGCTGCCTGGCTCCTCTGCTACACCGTTCCGTGGGACAGACTCCCCTCTCCGACATTCCTGGCCATCCCGCTCCTGGACATGGTGTCCATCGGGCTGGGCCGTGAGGGAGGACAAGACAGTCCCATCGGAATCAGCCTCCTGACCGTCTTTCCCGTCATTTGGCTCTGCGCCTCGGGGTTGTATCGACGCTCTGCCATGGCTGTTTCCTTCCTAGGGCCGCTCGCCATGATTTGGACGCCGCAATTCCTCCATGGAACGCACACGCCGCAGGATCTGCTGCGCGGATTGCTGCTGCCCATCATGATGCTCGGCATCGGCGTCTCCATCAGCGTGATGACCCAGAGCATGGTCGTGCAGCAAAAGCGCCTTGAGGAAAGGGACGCCGCGCTGCTTCGCGCCTTGGAGGACAGCCAGCAGAAGGAACGATTGCTCAACACAGTTCTTGAAACCGTCCACCTTGGCGTCGTGGCTATTGATGCCGACGGCCGCGAAATGATGGCAAACCGCAAGCAGCGGGAGAACCAAGTGCTCGAGGCTTCTGGAGACACCGATCGCCACGGCGAGCCACAGCTTTTGGTTTTCGACGCGGACCGCGTGACCCCCACAGCGTCGGATCGCCAGCCGATGCGCCGTGCTGCGTTGAGGCAGGAGTTCACGGACTACCTCGTCTGGGTCGGGACGGGCAGGGAGCAGCGCGCCTTCACCACCAGCGCTCGGTCCATGAAGGACTGCGACGGCAGCTACCTGGGTTCAGTGATCGTTTTCGGCGATGTCACGGCCCTCGTGGACGCGCTCGCCGCGAAGGACGATTTCGTCTCGAACGTCTCCCATGAGTTCCGCACCCCGCTGACCTCCATCGCAGGGTACGTGGACCTTGTGCTGGAAGAGGCCGAAAACCTCCCGACCTGGGTGGTGCAGCAACTTGAGATCGTGCAACGAAACGCGGACCGGCTCCTCTCCCTCGTCTCCGACCTCTTGGCAGTCCGTTCGGGCCACATGATCGTTCAGCCACACGCGGTGGACGTATCCGAGCTGGTCAAGTCGAGCGTTGCCTCGGCCGAGCCGAAAGCGAACGACGGCGGAGTGCGGCTTCACGTCGATGCCCCGGAACGCCTGGAGGCGCATGTGGATGCCAACCGTATCTCCCAGGTACTGGACAACCTCATCTCCAACGCCATCAAATACTCTCCCGACGGCGGCGACGTCCGCGTCACGCTGCTACGGGAGGAAAACACCGTAGTGTGCCGCGTCAAGGACACCGGCATGGGCATGGACAAGCAGGACCAAGCAGACGCCTTCACCCGGTACTTCAGGGCCGGAAACGTCCGCAATACGGCCATTCAAGGCGTCGGTTTGGGGCTTTCCATTTGCAAGGCAATCGTCGATGCCCACGGCGGGACCATTGGCCTCGAGAGTGTTCCGGGCGAAGGAACAACCTTCACGTTCCGCGTTCCGGCCTGACCCCCGCTCACAAACAAGCCACCCCCGGCCAACCCCCGCTCACAAACAAGCCACCCCCGGCCAACCCCGCTCACATCATGTGATCGAGGGTTTTGGTTTTGGGCGCCATACGTGAGCGAGCGTCGGGGGAAAGGCCCATATAAGTGAGCGAGCGTTGAAGGGTGCGCTGCGTAGACTGAGGATATGGGCGAGAGCCGGGACCTGCTGACGCCTGAGCAACGCAGCCTGAACATGTCCAAGATCCGGGGCAAGAACACCAAGCCCGAGCTCTTGGTCCGTCGGCTCCTGCATGCCAAGGGCTACCGGTACCGGCTCCACGGCCGGGCCGCGGGAGGGAAGTTGCCCGGCAGCCCGGATCTCGTGTTTGCCGGCCGGCGCAAGGTGATCTTCGTGAACGGATGCTTCTGGCACTTCCACGATTGCAAGACAGGCCAGCACGCACCGAGCGGCAACGCGGATTTCTGGGCGGCCAAGCGCAATCGCACTCGGGAGCGCGACGCCGGACAGGGCGAACTGCTGAGAGCCTCAGGTTGGGAGGTTCTCACCGTGTGGGAATGCGAACTGCGCGACCGTTCGGCTTTGGAGAATCAGCTCACGCAGTTCCTCGACGGCGGCCGAACAGGAAGTAGCTCAGCGGCCCAAAGAAATTGATGAAGCACGCGGCCCGCCATACGGCTTTGTTTCCCCTGATCTGGGCCGCGGGGGTCTTGGAGATGTTGCGTTGTGCCGCGACCAGCAGCGCCAACTGTCCCGCACCCACCACGAGCATGCCCACCCGTTGCCCAGGGGTCATGTCCTTCCAGGACTTCTTCTTTTTCTTGCCGTGCATGATGCCTCCATCTGCGGTGACTTGCTCTCTCAGGCTAGTCTGCCTGCCGCCCGGACGGAACCGGTCGCCACCGCCTCCCTAACCTCGCTGCGCTCGGCCAGGGACCCCTGCTGCGGAGCGTCACAGTCGCGCTTGCCGTACCACTTCTCCCCAGGATTGCTGGGCCAGATCCGTGACTGCGGCAAGGATCTCCATCGGTGGCCGAGACAAGTCCAGGGGGTACTCCACAATATCGATGTCCGTGTTGAGGATCCGACGCAGCTTCATCTCTCCCTTGCCCGCGTAGACCAGCCATGCCGTGGGAACTTGCAGCGCGGTGCAGTACGCCAGGAGTTGGTAATGGTCCGCGTTGAGCGATGCCCCGGAATCCGTGGCTGCGGCGTATTTGGAGTCGTACACTACGACGGGCCTGCCACCCAGGAAATGCACTGCGTCGGGGCGCACGGTGAGCCGGTCCGAATCCCGGACAGCTTCGTTGAGGGTGGCCCCATATTGGAGCCGCATTTCACCCGGATGTGCCCTCATGGCTGCCCGCAAAGCCACACCCACGAATTCCTCAAACACAGTGGACATGTCCACTACGAACGAGGCGGTCTGCTGCTTACCCTCTCCCGCTTCGGCAGAAGCATTCCGCAGGATGAGCTCCGCCAAGCGGAGGACGGGATGGTACCGGAGGTTCATCCGATTTGCTTGCCACCGCGGGAGCGGCGCCCCGGACTGCAACCGCGTGACGGCGTCGAGCTTTCCCTTGAGCTGCCGCAAGCGGCTCAGGACGTTCTGCCGGACGCCGGGAACCTTGCCCATCCGCTCGAGCGCAGCACGCAGGATACGGTTTTCGGCAATGTCCTCGGTGAATTCGTCATAAGAGACTTCCAGCGGAACCAGCATCCCGGGGCGGCGTGAGATCTGGTCCGAGATCCGGATGCGGCCCTTGACCGTCCGGAGGGACTCGTCCACGGTGAGATACCCCTGCAGCGGACCCCTGCTGAGGGCCCGCTCCGACAACTGGGCGAGGGACTCGGCCAAGGCGCTCCACAAATCCTTGTGCTCGACGGCGGCCACGGATTCCTCGCGGAATCCCTGGTCCCCGGCGTAGCTAAGGAGGAACAGGAGCCGGTTCAGGCCCAGGCGGTCCTTGGGCCGTACCTCGAACTGAACCGTCGGCGTCCGGACGGACCCGACCTTGCCCACAGGCTCGATGCGGTAGAGGCTCATCCCCATGGGCGAGGCCTTCGCGAGCCCGCTCGAGTTGAGGAGGGCCGCGGCGTCCGGATCAAGCTTGTCCACGATGCCACCGGAGAGCTCGTCCATGACGATGTGCCGCACAGCCGGAGCCTTCGTGGAAGCGCGGACTGCAGGCTTGCCGATACCCGGGGCGCGGGCCGGCCGCGGTGGCGCGGTCTTAGCGGACCGCAAGTCGACCCAACAACTGGTCCAGACCGAAGCGCTCCTCCAGCTGGGCCCGGTTCAACTGACCGTGGTAGTGCTCCTCGAGGAGCGGCATGAGTTCGTACTTCCAGATCCGGCGCAGCCCGTCGGGGTTCTGGGCCGCGTTCTTCATAAAGTAGGAGGGGCCGATCATCAGGTCCCGGTCCCAGTCGTCGATGGAGTCGTTCAGGGCGTCAAGCAGGTCCGCGTTGAGGGTGTCCAGGCCGCGGGCCGTGAGGAAGCGCCGGAGCGAACCGCGGATCGGTTCCACCTTCGGGTGCAGTTCCACGAACGCAAAGCGGCGGCGGATGGCCGCATCCATCATGGCGATAGAGCGGTCCGCCGTGTTCATGGTGCCGATGATGTAAAGGTTGTCCGGCAGGCTGAACGGTTCATTGGGGCTGTACTGGAGGTAGATGCGGTCGTCGCGGTATTCCAGCAGGAAGTACAGCTCACCGAACACTTTCGCCAGGTTGGCCCGGTTCATCTCGTCGATGATGAGGAAGTACGGCTTGTCGGAGTTCCCGGGCTTCGCGGCTTCTTCCGCGAGGCGACGCAGCGGTCCGGCCACGAGCTTGAACGACACCTGGCCGTCGTCGGTCTTGTCCGGCCGGTATCCCTCGAAGAAGTCCTCGTACGCGTAGGACGGGTGGAACTGCACCAGCTTGACGCGTTCATCGGTGCTGTCGCCGGCGAGCTCGGCGGCCAAGTGCTTGGCGAGGTAGGTTTTTCCCGTGCCCGGAGGGCCGTAGAGCACCAGTTGGCGGTTCTCTTCCAGGAGCTCGGCAATCTCGGTGAGGGGCTCGAGCTCCATGTGGAGGGAAGCGGCGAACTCTTCAGTGAGGGGGCGGAACCCTTCAATCACGGGCTCGACGACGGCGTCCGGGGCGGCGGTTTCCTCGCCGTCGGATTCGGCTTCGGCGGGCAGGAGGGACTGCAGCGACTGGATGACCCTGGTGACGTCCACGACGATCCCCGAAGTGGAGAGCTGGCGCTGGACGTGCCGCGGCGCCTCGGCAATCGGGTGGGTCTCATCGAACCAACGCACTTTGCGGCGGAGCCGGCGGTTGTCCTCGTTGTGTTCCGGTTCGCCCAGGACCACGCCGATCCTGATGGCTCCCGAGTTCTGGAACAATGCGAGGTCGCCGGGCTTCATCACGGTCAGGAACGCGAAAACAGCGGTTTTGGTATCCTCCCGCTCCACGTAGCCGAGGTGCTTGTAGTCCTCGTCCACGGCATGCTGGACGAGGCCTGCCGTCACGCCGGGGGTGAGTTCGCGGAGGTGTTCGACGTCGAGCGTTGCCTTTTCCTCGTCCCGCCACGCGGCGAGGAGCTCAGCGGAGTCCTGGTGCGTGCGCAGCAGCCACGCACGGCGGCCGGGATCTCCCACTTTGCGCCACTGGCTGACGAGCTGGCGGTCGTACCAATCGATGCGCTGGCCGGCCTGTTCGTCCAAGTACAGCCGGATGCGGTGGACGTCCGCGGTGATGTCGGTTTCCGTTTCGCCGTGGGCGCCGCCAACGAGCGAAGCGAAAGCGTCCCGGATTTCGCGCCGCTCAACGTCGGCGACCACGGGCTCGAAGTAGCTGGGCCACGCCAAGTATTCGATGCTGCGCCGGATGGCCGGCTGGTCCTCGGGTGTTGCCGCCGCGAGTTCGTGGAATTTCAGCGGGTCTTTGAGGGCCTTGTTGATGCTCGCGTTGGACTGGCCGTCGACGTGCGCCACGAACCGGCACAACCAGGTCAGGTGGTCCCAGATGGTCCAGTTGAATTCCGCGGTCCGGTCACGGATGACGCCGTGATCGGTCATCCCCTGGTACAGCTCCTTGGGGAGCTCGAGCTCGGGATCAAGCCAGGACGCGGCTTCGGCAACGCGGGCGCGCTTCACTTTGAGCGATTTAACCTCATGTGCCAGGGGCAGGGACTGCAGGAAGAGGAGTTCGACGGCGAGCAACTTGGCCTCGCGCGAGGCCCCTTCCAGGTTTTGGCGCAGGTTGGTCATCATGGGCGCCTTGGCGTCTCCGACGCCGCGTTCCAGGCGCTCCAGGAGCTCGCCGGCGGCGTCCACCGTCCAAGTGCGGGTACTGGCGTCGAGCGCCGAAGCCTTGCCTTGCAGCCCCGGGCCCAGCACGAACCACGCCGCATCTTCGATCTCCTTGGAGATACCGGGGGCACGAGTCAGTGGGGTTTTGGTGGAGGGAGTCACCATGCCAACTTACATGGTTTGTCTTGGTGCCGGCATCAGCTAAGCCGGCACCCCCGCCACATGCGTCCCGCCTCACGCGTTCTGCCACATGCGTCCCACAACTTGCCTCCCGCCGCATGTGCCCCGCGCCGGTGAACCCCCGGAAGTCAGTGCATTCCGAAGCGGTAGCTGGCAGGCACCGGCTCCCCGGGGCACACTTCCTGCCACAAGGCGGCGATCCCGTCCTCACCTTCCCGGATGTCCGGTATTTCGACGCCGTCCCGCAACATCCGTGCGGCCTCCTCGCCTCTGCCGACCCCCGCGAAGGCGAGCGCCGTCAGGAAGCGGACGCGCCCGACGTCGGACATTCCGGCAGGTGCCTCGCTCGCCAAGGCGAGTGCTTGGGCGGAGTTCCCGTGCCGGATGCTGAGGGTCATGGCTTCGCTGAGCAAGGGGAGGTTGGAGGGCTCCAACCGGCTCGCTGCGGCAAGTCCAGCCAAGCCTTCGTCGGCCTTGTTGGTGGCAAGCAGCGCAAGGGCCCGGCCCCGGTGGGCGAGGACCCTGGAACGTGGCGAGAGGGCGTTGGCCATCAAGGCGGCGTCGTATCCGGCGATCGCACCGGCGAGGTCCTGGCGGGCGTGCTTCATCGTGGCCAGGTGGAACTGCGCTTCCGCTCCGCCATCCTTTGCCAGCAGCTCTTCCCAATCGGCTCCAGCCACGAAGCTCCCGGCGCCCAGGAAGCTCGCTCCATCCAGCAGGCTGTGCCAGGGGCCTGTTTCCTCGATCGCGTCAGGGGTTGCGTCATCGGCGAAGGGAGTGCCGCTTTCGTCCAGCCACCCGCGGCCTGAGTGTCGCCGTCGGGCACTCTCCAAAGCACCCCAAGAACTGCCGCGCACCAGCATCTCGTCCGGAGGCAGCGCATAGTTCCGCGCGGCTTCGGCGAGGGCGACTTCGAGCTCCGCGTCCGGGACGAGGTCTTCGAGCCGGGCGCTGGCGTGGGTCACGGCCGCGTCCCAATCCTCGCCGTGGGAGGTTGCGGGATCCAGCTTCGCGTTGCCGTAGGCCTCCACCCAGCTCCACTCCGCGCCGGCAGGCATGGCCAGGTGCTCGAACTGGGTTTGCGCCAGACCGGCCTGGATCTCCGCGTAGGGGCCGGCCCCAGGACTGAGCCATTCCTGCCAGCGCTTCCCGCCGTCGCCCTGGCCCCAGACGAACAGCTTCTTCCCGCGCAGGAGGCTGGTGGACAGCATGGCCAGGCCGTCGCCGTCGTGGTCTACCGCAGCGATCCAATGCCGGTGCCCAGGCTGGATGTCGAAGAAGAAATCCGCCGCGTGCGGGCTGTTGACCAGCCATGTGGCATCGGTGCCTTGGTGTTCCGTGGGCCGGACGCGGGCGATGTCGGTGGTGTAATCGCTGCCGAAAGCCTCCGCGGCGGGTGCGATCACGCGCGTTTCCGCCGTCTCGGGAACGGCGGCGTTGCTCCACCAGTAAATGGGGACCTCGTGGTCATGGGGGTTCCGGATCCGGACCGCCGTGAGGAGGACGTCCGAGTCCTCCGGAAGCCACATGTCTACTTGGAAAACCACCTCGCGGAGGCGTTCGAACTCCCACATGCGCAGGACGTCGTGGCCCTCGGGTGTCTTGACGATGGCTGTGTGCACCGGATCGCAAGTCGTGGGCGAGTGCCCGCGGGTGCCGATGTTCCATTCGAGCCCGCCGGCGAACCATGCCTTGCGCAGAGCGATGTTGGCGAACTGCAGGGTCCCGTGGGTGTGGAGGAGTTGCTTTCCCGACGCCTTGTCGAAGAGCTCCCACAGCCGGCCGCCCAACGTGGGGAGCACAACGGCACGCAGTTTGCTGTTTTCAAGTACGACGGCGGGCACGTCGTGGGCGGTCCGCTCGCGCGAGTAACCATCCTGCATCAAGTACGGGAACATGTTCGGCACTTGCCCGTAGCGGGCCGCAGCCTGCAGTTCCTCCGGGACGCCGTCGCCGATTCTGTATGGCTGGTCCAGTTCTGCCGTGACGACTGGCAACGGGCTATTGGGGCCCAACTCCGCCATGTTCAGGGTGATGGTGGAGAGGCTCAGGTTTTGCATCTTTATGACTCCTGGAGGCTATTTTCGATCGCAATGCTTCACCCATCTTTGACCCAAGTCACCCCTGTGTAAAGGGAACCACCCAACTAGCTCGCACTTAATGTCGTTATGAGGGCTGATAACGACATTAAGTGCCAGTTAGTTGGGATGTCACCGGGTGGCGGCGCGCGCGGCCCTGACAAGATCCCGGTTGGTGACCATGTACGCCGTCGGGTCTGAAGCATCCGGCGAATCGAGGGCATTGGCCCGGTTCTTCCGCGTGGAAACCGTGGCCTTGGCTGACAAATGGACCGCGCTCAGTCCTGCCGCGTGCAGTGCCGGGATATCGTCCAGGGCGAGTCCGCCGCCTGCCATGACTTCAAGCCGCCCCGCCGCACGCTGGACCATGCGCTCGAGGGTCGCGATTCCCGCCCCCACCGTGGCGGCGCCCCCGGAGCTGAGCACCCGGGTGAATCCAAGTTCCACGAGCTGCTCGACGGCGGCCGCCGGGTCCGGGGTTTGGTCGATGGCCCGGTGGAATGTCAGTTGGGCGTCGGGGTTGGTCTCCAAGGCCGTGTCTGCGAGCCTCCGAGTGACCCGGACGTCGATAGCACCGGAGGCCGTGAGGACTCCGATCACCACTCCATGAGCCCCTTGGGCGAGGAGGAACCGTATCTCGCGATCCATGGTGTCCACATCGGCGTCGGAGTACAGGAAATCTCCCGGCCGACTACGGATCAATGGGTGGATCTCCAGCCGTCCGTCGGCAGCTTCCTGTGCGGCTTCCATCAGCCCTTGGCTCGGGGTCAGTCCCCCGAGCTCCAAGGCGCTGCAAAGTTCAATCCGGTCCGCGCCCTCTTCGGCGGCAACGGCAGCGCCCTGGGCACCGACGGCGACGATCTCGAGTTTCATGGGGAAACTCTACGGCCACTGGGAGTGCCGAGATCGTGGGTGTGGCCCGCGAGCTGCGTTCGGGAACGCAGTCCACGGCCCGCACCCACGATCTCGAGCGGACAGGAGCGGACCGGAGCTAGGGCCGATAGGGCGCCAACTGTTCCTTCTGCTCGGGAGTGAGCCTGCGGACGCGGCCCGTGGACTCGTCGACGAATGCCAGATGGGTACTGGCGTTGACGCAGTCCTGGCCGGTCACGGGATCCTTGATCACGTAATGGAGGTCAAAACTTGCCCCCTTCACGGCGCCCACCCAGATCTCAACCACTGCCGGAATGTTCCGGTATTCCAAGGTCCGGACGTACCGGACCTTGTGCTCCACCACAAGGGTCATGACCCCGTCTTCAACGGAGTCGAAAACGGAGACCGGCGGTTCCACCCCGGGCAGTCCGGCACCGCGGGGCGGACCGAAGGCTGCGATGCGAGCCTCCTCGAGCATGCGCACGATCTGGACGTTGTTGATGTGCCCGTAAGCGTCCATGTCTCCCCAACGCATTGGCACCAGCACCGTGATGCGCTGGGCGGGGGCTGTCTCCGGAGTTTCCGTAGCGTTCGGATCCTCCCCGGCCGCTATTCCGGTATCCGCGCTCAGCTGTGCACCACCGTCGAGTCATCCACAACGGCTTCCCCGGCATCCTCACCAGCAAACTGCGACATGTAGAGGCGGTAGTACGCGCCCTGCGATGCGAGCAGTTGGTTGTGGTTGCCCTGCTCCACGATGCTGCCGTTTTCCATCACCAGGATGGTGTCGGCGTCGCGGATGGTGGACAAGCGGTGGGCGATGACAAAGCTGGTGCGATCCGTGCGGAGGGCAGCCATGGCCTTCTGCAACAGCAGCTCGGTGCGGGTGTCGACGGAGCTTGTGGCCTCGTCCAGGATCAACAGCGAGGGATCGGAAACGAAGGCCCGCGCGATGGTGATGAGCTGCTTTTCGCCCGCACTGACGTTGTTGCCTTCCTCGTCGATGATGGTCTGGTACCCATCCGGCAAGGCGCGCACGAAGCGGTCCACGTACGTGGCCTTGGCCGCCTCCATGATCTGTTCCTCGGTGGCGTCGAGGTTGCCGTACTTGATGTTGTCGTAAATGGTGCCGCCGAACAGCCAAGCGTCCTGAAGCACCATTCCCACCTTGGAGCGAAGCTCGGAACGGCTCAGCTCCTTGATGTCCACCCCGTCCAGGGTGATACGCCCCGAATTGAGCTCGTAGAACCGCATGATGAGGTTGACCAGGGTGGTCTTGCCCGCACCTGTGGGTCCGACAATCGCCACGGTGTGTCCAGGCTCCGCGCTGAGGGAAAGGCTCTCGATGAGCGCCTTGTCGGCAACATAGCTGAAGGACACGTTCTCGAACTCGACGTGGCCGTCCGTGCGCGGGGGCAGGTGACGGGCCGCGTTCTCCGGCATTTCCTCATCGGCATCCAGGAACTCGAAAACGCGCTCAGCGGAAGCCACACCGGACTGGAGCATGTTGGCCATGCCGGCGATCTGGCCGAGGGGCTGGGTGAATTCACGCGAGTACTGGATGAACGCCGTGGCGTCGCCAAGGCTCATGGAACCGGAAGCCACACGCAAACCACCGACGACGGCGATGCCCACGTAGCTGAGGTAGGAGACGAAGTTCATGGCCGGGAAAATGATCCCGGAAACGAACTGTGCCCCGAACGAGGCCTTGTAGAGGGCTTCGTTGCGTTCGTCGAAACGCTCCAGCATGTCCGCGTCACGCCCGAAGACCTTGACGAGCTCGTGGCCGGAGAACGATTCCTCGATCTGGCCGTTGAGCGAGCCGGTGTTCTTCCACTGGGCGGCGAAGAGCTTCTGGCTGCGCGAGCCGATCACGCCGGCAAGGACACCGGAGAGCGGCAAGGCCACCAGCGCGATCAGGGCGAGTTGCCAGGAAACGATGAACATCATGATGGTGATGCCGAAGACCGTCAGCACCGAGCTGACCAGCTGCGCGAACGCCTGCTGCAGCCCTTGCTGGACGTTGTCGACGTCGTTGGTCACGCGGGAGAGGATGTCACCGCGCTGGCGGGTGTCGAAGTAGTTCAGGGGCAAGCGGTTGAGCTTGGCCTGGACGTCGTTGCGGAGCCGGTTGATGACCTTCATGACGATCTTGTTCAGGATGTAGCCCTGGGCCCACAGGAAGATGTTGGCCACGAAGTACATCACAAGCACGATCGAGATCAGGAACGTGAGCTTGGAGAAGTTGATCCCGTTGGTGAGCTCCATCTTGGAGACCATGTCCGCGAAGTTGTTCTGGCCGGCCTGGCGGAGTCCTTCGGCGAAGGCCGCTTGGCTCACTCCGGGAGGCAATTGCTTGCCCATGACGCCGCCGAAGATGACGTCCATGGCGCTGCCGAGGATCTTCGGGGCGATGACGTTCAGGACGACGGAGACCACCACGAGGCCGATGACGAAGACCACCCCGGCAGCCTCCGGCTTGAGCAGCCCGAGGAGCCGCTTGGCCGACGGTCCGAAAGCCTTGGCCTTCTTGGCCGGCAGGTTGCCGAACATGCCGCCGTCGGCTTCGCCTGGCGTGTATTCGGTTTCCTCGATGTCGTCATCTTCCACGGCTGTTACGGCACCGGCTGCGGCTGCATCTTTTGCTTCCGCAGCTTCGCGGGCAGCCTTCGCTGCGTCGGCTTTCGCGGCCCAGCCGCGCTTTTGCTGATTCTGTTCGCTCATGCCACTTCCTCCGCGCTCAGCTGGGATTCGACGATCTCCTGGTACGTGGGTGATGTTTCCAAGAGTTCTTCATGGGTGCCGCGGTCAACGATTCTGCCGTTGTCCAGGACCAGGATCTGGTCCGCGTCCGCAATGGTCGAGACGCGCTGGGCCACGATGATGACCGTGGCATCCTGCGTCTTTTCCTTCAACGCCCTCCGAAGGCGGGCGTCCGTGGCCACATCCAAGGCCGAGAACGAGTCGTCAAAGAGGTAGACCGTGGGCTGCGTCACCAAGGCCCGGGCGATGCAGAGGCGCTGTCTCTGGCCGCCGGAGACGTTGGTGCCGCCCTGGGCCACCCGGCGGTTCAGGCCGGAGGACTTTTCCATGACGAAGTCCTTGGCCTGGGCAGTTTCCAGCGCATCCCAGAGTTCCTGGTCCGTCGCGTCGGTCTTGCCGAAGCGCAGGTTGTGCTCGATAGTTCCGGAGAACAAATACGGCTTCTGCGGCACGGTGGCCACGCGACTGGTGATTTCGTCGCGGTCCAGGCTGGTGACCGGGACGCCGTCGAGCAATACATCGCCTGACGCGACGTCGTACAGGCGCGGCAGGAGCGACACCAAGGTGGTCTTGCCTGCGCCGGTGGAGCCGATGATGGCGAGGGTCTGGCCCGGCTCCGCGGTGAAGGAAATGTTGCTCAACACGGGAGCTTCAGCGCCAGGGTATTTGAAAGTGACATCGCGGAATTCAACGCGACCCTTCTTTTCCGCGGGCGCTACGGGCGCCTTCGGATCGTGGATGGAGGGTTCGACGTCGAGGACCTCGCCGATGCGGTCCGCACACACGGAGGCGCGTGGGATCATCATGGCCATGAAGGTACCCATCATGACGGCCATGAGGATCTGCAGGAGGTATTGCAGGAAGGCAGTCAAGGAACCCACCTGCATGTTGCCCGCGTCCACCCTTTGACCGCCGAACCACAGCACTGCCGCCGTGGAAAGGTGCAGAATCATTCCGATGGCCGGGAACATCAAGACAAACAGGTTGCCGATCTTGACCGAAACCAAGGTGAGGTCCTTGTTGGCGTCGCCGAAGCGCTTGGCCTCGTACGGTTCACGAACGAAGGCACGGACCACGCGAATACCGATGATCTGTTCGCGAAGGACGCCGTTGATGACGTCGATCTTCTTCTGCATGGAGCGGAAGAGCGGCATGAGCCTGACCACGAGGTAACCAACCACGGCCACCAGGACGGGCACCGAGACCCAGACGAGCCACGAGAGGCTGAGGTCCTCGCGCAAGGCCATGATGATGCCGCCAACGCACATGATGGGCGTGGACACCATGAAGTTCAGGCCCATCAGCATGAGCATCTGGACTTGCTGGACGTCATTGGTGCCGCGGGTGATCAGCGTCGGTGCGCCGAAGCTGTTGACGTCCTTGGCCGAGAAGCTGCTGACCTTGCGGAAGACGTCCCTGCGCAAGTCGCGGCCCATGGCCATGGCCACGCGGGATCCGAAATAAACCCCTGCGATGGCCGCAATGACCTGGCCGAGCGCGACCGCGAGCATCAGGGCTCCGGTTTGCCAGATGTAGTTGGTATCCCCCCGGGATACCCCTTCATCGATGATTTTTGCGTTGAGGCTTGGAAGGTAAAGGGTGGCAATGGTAGACGCCAACTGGAAGATGATAACGGCCAGTATCTGCGGCAAATACGGCTTGGAGTAGCGCCGTATCAGGGTGACAAGCATGCCCACGGATCCTTAATGAGAGTGTGCGCGAATGAATTAATACATTGATAGCAGCAGGCGCTGACAGTATTAGTCCCTCAACTCTACGAAATCCGTTGCCTCAGCGAAATATCGATAGCCGAATATCATCCTTGCGGCGTAGCTGGGCGTTTAGCCCGCGTGCCGGCCGGTTTCCCCTGCCCTCGAGGCGTCGCCGGCGAGGAGCAGCAACGCAGCCCTTTCCTGGCGGCGGCGTTCACGCTTGAGTTCCCTGCGCAGCGCGGCCAACTCCTCGGCGATCCGGGACTGCTCGACGGCGGTGGCTTGCTGTTCGTGGACGCGGACCTGGAGCTCGCGCTGGGCCCTGCTTAGCTGAAGCTGTTGCTCGGCCAGCAAGCGTTGGGTGCGGGCAAGCTGGTCCTGGACCTCGCGCAGGCCGGCGGCAGGATCAGGACGTTCCTGCGTCAGGATCCGGGCAAACTCCAGGTCCAGGTCATCGTGCTCTTTCTCGGCTGCCGCACGGGCGCGGCTTGCGCCCAAGGGGGTGCCGCCGTCGTCGGCTGCTTGGGCGAACTCAGCGGATTCGACAACCGGAAGCGCGGAGGTGTCCAGAGTCATGCCGGCCTCGCCGGATGCGTTCGCCAACAGCTCCTTCTCCGGCGATGCATCCACGGTCTTCCGCAGCGGGACTTCCTTGATGAACAGCACGGCGATGAACGCGACCAGGGCAATGACTGCGGAGATCAGGAAGATCTGGGCGGTCGCGTCGCCATAGGCGGCACGCATGATGTCGCGGATCGGGGCCGGCAAGTCCGTCAGGTCCATGCTCGCGTTGCTGGAACCGCCGCTTACCGGGATGTGGGCAGCCGCGAGGCCCTGGGTGGCAAGGTCCTTGACGTGCGTGGCCATGATGGCACCGAGCACCGAAACGCCGATCGCACCGCCGACGGAGCGGAAGAACGCCACGGACGCGCTGGCCGTGCCGATGTCCTGGGCGCGGACGGTGTTCTGGACCGCGAGGACCAGGTTCTGCATCAGCAAGCCAAGGCCCAGGCCGAAGATGGCGGTGTAGCAGCAGGTGATCCACAGCGCCGTGGTGTGGTCGATGGTGCCGGTGAAGGCAAGGCCGCCAGCCAGCAGCACAGTACCCGCCAGGAGGAAGCGCTTCCACTTGCCGAAGCGGCTGATGAGCTGGCCGGAAGCCACCGAGCCCAAAAGGTTGCCCGCAATCATGGGCAGCGTCAGAAGGCCTGCCTCGGTGGGCGTGGCGCCACGGGCTACCTGGAAGTACTGGCCCAGGAAGGTGGAGGAGCTGAACATCGCGATACCCACGGCCACGGAGGCCAGGATCGCCAAAGCGGTGGTGCGCTGCGAGATGATCTTCAGCGGGATGATGGGCTGGGCCACTTTGGATTCGACCAGGACCAGCAGGGCCAGCAGAAGTACGCCGCCGCCGACCATGAGGGCGGACTGCCAGGAGATCCAGTCGTAGTAGTCCGGGTTGCCGGCGAAGGAAACCCAGATAAGGAGCAGGCTTACGCCCGAGGTCAGCAGGATGGAGCCGAGCCAGTCGATCTTGGCCGGGCGCTTGATGTGCTGGATCTTGAGGGTCACCTGGAGCAGGATGAGCGCGACGACGGCGAGCGGCACGCAGACGAAGAACGTCCAGCGCCAGCCGAGCGGGCTGTCAACGATGAAGCCGCCGAGGAGCGGGCCGCCTGCTGTACCGACCGCCATGACTGCGCCCATGTAGCCCGAGTACTTGCCACGGTCCCGCGGCGGAATCATGGTGCCGATGATCGCTTGGGCCAGAGCGGTGAGGCCGCCCAAGGCGATGCCCTGGATGACGCGGGCGGTCAGCAGGAAGGGAATGCTCATGGAGAAGCCGGCCATGACCGAGCCGGCCACGAAAATCACGATGCTCAGCTGGACCAGGAGCTTCTTGTCGAAGAGGTCGGCGAGCTTGCCCCAGATGGGCGTGGTGGCGGCGTTGGCCAGAAGCGCGGCCGTGATGACCCACGCGAAGTCTGTTTGGGTGCCGTGGAGATCGGACATGATGGTCGGCAGGGCGTTGGCCACGATGGTGCTGCTCAGGATAGCGGTGAAGAATGCCGCGAGGAGGCCCGTCAAGGCCTCCATGATCTGGCGGTGCGTCATGGGCGCGGATGACGCCGGCACCGCCGTCGAACGTTCTTGTATTCGGGTTGCCATTGCTGCTGCTCCTAAGCTGTGTGGTTCGAGTGGTGGGAGCCGGCCGCCGTTGCCCGGACTGAGTGGTTGAGTGATGTGGTCAATTTCTCGAGGACCTGCCCTGCCTCCAGGGCGTCTTCCTCGCTCCACTCCGCGAGGTAGGCGCGTAAATTGAGGCTGCGCTGTTCTTCGAAGTCCCGGACCTTCTCAATCCCGGTTTCGGACAAGGCCACCAATTGTGCCCGCCCATCGGCGGGATCGGGGCGCCGGACCACCAGACCGAGTTCCTCCAGTTCGGCGATGTGCCTGCTGAGGACCGGGGGGCTGACCCCGAGGCGGGAGGCAAGCTTCGTGGCCCGGGACTCCCCTTCGCCGATGAAGCGCATGACGCCCTGCAGGGCGAATCCGACGTCGGCATCCTTTGCGATGTTCGCGGTCACGATGCAACGCAGTACCCGCTGCAGATCGAAAATCTGATGGACGAGTTCGGTTGCTGTGCTGGATGCGACAGCCATGGAAGACACCTCACTTTTGTTTGCCTAAAGCAACTATACGCCAAAATGATTGCTTTGGGAAACTAATGATGTGTGAGGTGCGTTAAACACCAAGCGCGAACTGGCAGGTAATGCCCTCATCTTTCGAAAAACGGGTCATTATCTGCCAGCTCGCGCTGGGGTGTGAAGCGTCTGGAGTGTCAGTCGCCCAAGTGCGTGGGGCCGAACATCTTCAGGAGGGTTTCAACCACGACGACGTTGGGGCCGTCCGCGGCGAAGCTTTCCTTGAGCGCGTCCCCGACGTCGCCCGGGGCCACTCTGCGGGCCGGGACGCCGAAGGCCTCGGCGAGCTTGACGAAGTCCGGGCGGGCGAGCTCGGTTGCCGTGGCCTTGCCGAAGGCACCTACCATGTATTCGCGCAGGATGCCGTAGCCGCCGTCGTCCACGATCAGCCACGTGACCGGGACGTTGTGCTGCTTGGCGGTGGCCAGCTCGGAGATCGAGTACATGGAGGATCCATCGCCGGAGACCGCCAGCACGCGGCCGGGTTTGCCCACGGTTTCCAGTCCAACGGCACCGCCGATGGCCGCCGGGAAGCCGTAGCCGAGGCCCCCGGCGCCCTGGGCCGAGTGGAACTGGCCCTCGCGGGAATCCCAGCAGCTCCATCCCCAGTACGCGGAGATCGTCATGTCCCAGAAGGTCTGCATGTCCGCCGGAACGGCTTCGCGGATGTCGGCCATGAACTTCAGTTCCTTGCCGAGGTCCTGCTCTTCAAGTCGAGCCCTGACCTTGGCCAGGGACTCCTTGACGAGGTCCTCGGGAGTCGTGCCGTGCCAGTCCGGCGCCGCCGCCGTCGCAGACAGTGCCTCATCCAAGGCAGAATCGAGGGCGGCAAGGGCCTGGCCGGCGTCAGCGCGGATGCCCAGGCCGGGCCGGTTGGACTCCAGGACCCGGGGTTCGGCGTCGATCTGGATGATGCGCCCGCGCGGCTCGAAGGTGAAGTAGTTGGACGTCACCTCGCCCAGGGAGGAACCGATGACGATCAGCACGTCGGCGTCCTCGAGGACATCGGTCATGTGGCGGTCTTCGATCCAGGACTGCATGGACAGCTCGTGGGTCCACGGGAACGCCCCGTTGCCACCGGGCGTGCAGATCACCGGGGCGCGGAGTTTCTCGGCGATCGACAAGAGCGACTTCTCGGCCCTGCCACGGCGCGTGCCGCCGCCGGCGATGATCGCCGGACGCTCCGCCGTCGAGAGCCATTTGACGGCTTCGCGGATCAGCTCCACGCGCGGCGGGTTGTCGGCCGCTTCGGCGAGGGCGTCCTCCACCGGCGGGACCATGATGGGGTCCAGGAGCACGTTCTGCGGAATTTCGATCCACACCGGGCCCTGGGGAGAGGAAATGGCCTCGGTCCAGGCATCCTGGATGGCCGAGGGAATCCCGGACGCGTGCTGGATGAGGCGTTGGCTCTTGGTGACGTTCGCGGCAGAGGCCTTCTGGTCATCGAGCTGGTGCAGCATGCCCTTCCGGCGCGCCCCCAGGCCCTCCAAGGGGATCTGGCTCGCCACGACCACCATCGGCACGCCGGTGGCATACGCTTCCTGCAGGCCGGCCAAGGACGTCAACGCGCCGGGACCGGTGGACAGGAACAGCACTCCGACCTCGCCCGTGGCACGGGAATACCCGTCCGCGGCGAAAGCCGAGTTGTTCTCCACGCGGGAGGACACGAAGTGCAGATTGCCGCGGCCCATGGCGTCGAACAGGCCCAGGGCGTGCTGGCCCGGGATCCCGAAGACCGTCTTGGCACCGAGCGCTTCAAGGGTCTCGACGACGAGGTCGCCGCCATTGCGCTGATCCGTCACTTCGTGACCGCCGGGGCGAAACCGGCCGGGCGCCGGGATTCCTGGCCAAGGGCCTGGGTGGCGTAGCCGTTCAGGGCGCCGTGGCGGTTGCCTTCGACGGCGTTGTCCGCCATGAGGGTGACGAGCTCGTAGGCAACATGGCTGGCAGCGACACCGGTGATCTCAGCGTGGTCATATGCCGGGGCGACCTCGACGATGTCTGCGCCCACGAGGTTCATGCCACGGAACCCGCGGATGATTTCGAGGAGCTCGCGGCTGGTGATGCCACCGGCTTCAGGCGTGCCGGTACCCGGAGCGTGGGCCGGATCCAGGACGTCGATGTCCACGGAAATGTACAGCGGACGGTTGCCGATGCGGTCGCGGATCTTGGCCACCGTTTCGAGGACGCCTTGGTAGTAGACGTCCGCCGAGGTGACGATGCCGAAGCCGAAGCGGTGGTCGTCGTCGAGGTCCTTCTTGCCGTAAAGCGGGCCGCGGGTACCGACGTGGCTGATGGCCTCGGTATCCAGGATGCCCTCTTCGACGGCGCGGCGGAACGGGGTGCCGTGCGTGTACTCGGCACCGAAGTAGGTATCCCAGGTGTCCAGGTGGGCGTCGAAGTGCAGCATGGCAACAGGCTCGCCGGCGCGTTCGGCGGCGGCGCGGAGCAGCGGCAGGGCAATGGTGTGGTCGCCACCGAGCGTCACGAGCTTGCTTCCGTTGGCGGTCAGGTCCAGCGCGTTCTGCTGGATGGTCTCGATGGCCTCGTTGATGTTGAACGGGTTCACGGCCATGTCGCCAGCGTCGGCAACCTGGATGTTCTCAAAGGGGCTGACGTCCCAGGCCGGGTTGTACGGGCGCAGCAAACGGCTGGCTTCACGCACATGGTTGGCGCCGAAGCGGGCGCCGGGGCGGTAAGAAACACCGGAGTCGAAGGGGACACCGACCACCGTGACATTGGCCTTGGAAACCTGGTCCAGGCGCGGCAAGCGGGCATAGGTGGCAGCACCGGCATAGCGTGGGATTCGGGCCGAATCAATGGGACCAAGGTTGCCGTTGGCCTCAATACGAAGCTCTTCCAAAATGCGCCACTCCTTTGTGAATAGGTGGGATCGGACAGTGACTGTGACACCAATCATACACTCAAAGTTGCCTTATATGCATCACTTGTTTACGCCGCTCACATGCCAAATGCCTTGAATGTGTCTGCCGGGAAGTGACCCCCCTCACAAGGGGCGTAAAGATTCCATAAAGACGGGCAACCCCTACCAGACGCCCCCGTACGCTCCATCTGGAGCAGCTTCCAGGCTGCGCGAAAGGACCCATGTGACAACGCTGACCAGGCCGCCTGCCGATCCCTCTGACCGGCGCAAGCCCGCGGGCGAATTCAAACAGGGGCAATTGAAACGATGGTTGCTCGACGGAATGCCCGAGACGTCGGGAAAGCGCCAAGGTCCACACGGCAAACCGGACGAGGACCACACGCCCCAGGCCTGGTGGAAAGTCATGTGCCTCACCGGCGTCGACTACTTCTCCACCCTCGGCTACCAGCCCGCCATTGCGGCGCTCGCGGCCGGTATCGTCTCGCCGCTGGCCACGGTTGTCCTGGTCGCCGTCACCTTGCTCGGCGCCCTGCCGGTCTACCGCCGGGTCGCCGCCGAAAGCGCCCGCGGCGAAGGTTCCATCGCGATGCTCGAGCGGCTCCTCCCCCGCTGGGGCGGCAAACTCTTCGTGCTCGCCTTGCTGGGATTCGCCGCCACGGACTTCATGATCACCATGACCCTCTCCGCCGCGGATGCGAGCGCCCACGCCATCGAAAACCCCTTTGCCCCGGAATGGCTCCACGGCCAGGAAATCACCATTACCCTGGCGCTCATCGCCGGGCTTGGCGTGGTGTTCCTCAGGGGATTCAAGGAGGCCATCAACGTCGCCGTCGTGTTGGTGGGCGTCTATCTGGTGCTGAACGCCGTCGTCGTCGCGGTCGGCCTGGTGCACGTGGTGACCGAGGCACACGTGGTGACCGACTGGTGGGCCGCACTGAACCAGCAGCACGGAAACCCGTTGATCATGGTGGGGATCGCGCTCCTGGTCTTCCCGAAACTTGCCCTGGGCCTCTCAGGATTCGAGACGGGCGTCGCGGTCATGCCACAGATCAAGGGCAGCCCCAGCGACACGGAAGAAAATCCCGCGGGCCGCATCCGCGGCACCCACAAACTGCTCACGACGGCGGCACTCATCATGAGTGCCTTCCTGGTGGCCTCGAGCTTCATCACCACGTTCCTCATTCCGGCCGCTGAATTCCAGCCGGGAGGGAAAGCAAACGGACGAGCCCTCGCATTCCTTGCGCACCAATTCCTAGGTGACGGCTTCGGCACGGTCTATGACATCAGCACCATCGCCATCCTGTGGTTTGCGGGCGCCTCCGCCATGGCCGGCTTGCTGAACCTCGTGCCCCGCTACTTGCCGCGCTTCGGCATGGCCCCGGCGTGGACCAAAGCCGTCCGCCCGCTGGTACTGGTCTTCACCGCCGTTGCTTTCATCATCACGTTGGTCTTCGAGGCTAACGTTGAGGCCCAAGGCGGCGCCTACGCCACCGGCGTCCTGGTCCTCATGACCTCGGCCTCGATCGCGGTCACCCTGTCCGCGCGCCGGAAGAAGCAGAAGGGCAAGACCATCGCTTTCGGCGTGGTGGCGGTCGTCTTCGCTTACACCACCGTGGCCAACGTCGTGGAACGTCCGGACGGCATCCGGATCGCGGCCCTGTTCATCCTTGGCATTGTCCTGGTGAGCTTCGCGTCGCGGGTACGCCGGTCCTTCGAACTGCGGGCCACACACATCAAGATGGACCAAATGGCACTCGAGTTCACGGCCTCGAACGAGGAAGGCCCTATCCGGATCATCGCCCACGAGCCCAAGCGGCTGAGCGCCGACCGGTACCAGTTGAAGCTGCAGCATGCCCAGCAAGCCAACCACTTGCCGGTAGACAGCCACGCGATCTTCATCGAGATCATCGTGGACGACAGCTCCGACTTCGAGCAGGAACTCCTCGTGGAAGGCAAGCGCCGCCACGGCTTCAAGATCCTGGAGGTTCACAGCAACAACGTGCCCAACACGCTCGCCGCGGTGCTACTCCACATCCGGGACGTCACGGGACTCATGCCGCATATCTATTTCCGCTGGACCGAAGGCAACCCCATCGCCAACCTGAGCAAGTTCCTCTTCTTCGGCGAGGGCGAGATCGCCCCGGTAACCCGGGAAGTGCTCCGTGAAGCCGAACCGGACATCACGCGCAGGCCGTGGGTGCACGTGGGCTGAACATGGCAGTGTTGGTGCCGCTCCCCGCGGAGCGGCACCAACACAGTCTTTTCTAGCTGATCGCCTTAGCTGATCGCGGAGGCGCCGCGCTCCCCTGTCCGGACTCGCACCGCCTGGGAAACCTCGATGGTCCAGATTTTGCCGTCCCCGAACTGGCCGGTACTGGCGCCGGAGATGACGGCGTCCACTATTCCGTCCACCAGCTCGTCCGTAGCCAGGACCTCCACCCGGATCTTGGGAAGGAGATCGGAGTTGTATTCCGCGCCCCGGTACACCTCGATGTAGCCCCGTTGTTGGCCATATCCGTTCGCTTGGCTCACGGTCATCCCGTTGACTCCAAAGCGTTCCAGGGCTTCCCGGACCTCGTCGATCCGCTCCGGCCTCACGATGGCCGTCACCAATTTCACGTCGACGCCTTGCTGCGCATCCGATCTGTTTTCCCGTTAGAGCTAGTTTCTGGTTCACCGCTGGAAGACGGGGTTTTGCCGTTCTGTGGTTCCCCGGGATTGAAGGACCCGCCAACCATGGCCAGCTCGTAGGCGGTTTCCGCGTGCTCGGTGATGTCGATGCCCGTCAGCTCTTCGTGTTCCTTGACGCGCATGCCCACTGTCTTGTGGATGGCCAGCCCGATGAGCGTCGTCATGATCGCCGTCCACGCGGTGACCATCAGGGCCGTCAATATTTGGGGCCAGAATTGGGTCAGGCCGCCGCCGTAGAAGAGGCCGCCTTCAGTCTTTGCCGAGGGTACGGCGAAGAATCCGAGGGACAGGGTCCCCCACAGGCCGCCGACAAAGTGAACGGCAACAACGTCCAAGGAATCGTCCAGGCCGATCTTGAACTTCAGCCCGATGGCCAGTGCGCAGACGGCACCAGCGATGACGCCGATGACGATCGCGCCAATGGGATCCACGAATCCACAGGCCGGGGTGACCGCCACCAAGCCCGCGACGGCGCCGGACGCGGCACCGAGGGACGTCGCGTGGCCGTCGCGGAGCCTTTCGACAAGGAGCCAGCCGAGGAGCGCTGCGCTTGTGGCCAGGAGGGTATTTGTCCAGGCGAGTGCGGCGATTCCATCAGCGGCCAGTTCCGAACCGGCATTGAAGCCGAACCACCCGAACCACAGCAAGCCCGCCCCAAGCATCACGAAGGGAAGGTTGTGCGGCCGGATGTTGGGGTCCTTCATGAATCCGAGCCGTTTGCCGAGCACGACTGCGAGCATCAGCCCGGCCATGCCCGCGTTCATGTGGACAACGGTGCCACCGGCAAAGTCGAGGGCTGAGATCTTGCTGCCGATGATCCCGGTGGATCCGAAGAGGCCGCCACCCCAGACCCAGTGGGCAATGGGAGCGTAGACGATGGTGACCCAAAGGCCGGCAAACAACAGCCACGGGCCAAACCTGACACGTTCGGCCACCGCGCCACTGATCAATGCGACCGTAATGATGGCGAAGGTGGCTTGGAATCCTATGAAGACCATGTCCGGCAAGCCCGGGGCTTTCCCGCCGATGACGCTGGCCAGTCCGCTGAGTCCGAAGTTCGCGAAGGGATCTCCGATGAAGCCGCCCAGGGTGTCCGGGCCGAAGGCGAGTCCGTAGCCCCACAGGGCCCAGACCACCGCGACCACGCCAATGGCTCCGAAGCTCATCATCATGATGTTGAGGACGGACTTCATCCTGACCAGGCCGCCGTAGAAGAACGCCAAACCTGGCGTCATGAGAAGGACGAGGGCGGAAGCTGCAAGCATCCAGGCTGTTGCGCCGGGATCCAGGGTCTGGGGGTTCACATCGAGCCCTACGCTGAAGAATACTGGGTTCATTTCGGGAGCCTTCCTGCATATACGGCGCTCCATGGCGCCCGCACGGCGAGACCATTTTTTAAAACGAACAGGTCCTGGTACCCCACGGGATACCGACCTTGACGAGTTGCCTTGACTCGAAGGTACAGTCGCCCTGTTTCAGCATTCCGCATGCATCATTTCAGGCACGTAACACCGCCGGCCCCAGGGTTAAATCCTGAAGTCAGTCATGTTTCAGGTGTGTTACACGCCGCGTGTCGGCCCCGTATGCCGGGTGTGCGCGGTGCCAGCGTCAGCGGCTGGCTGCCGGCACCAGGATCCAGAGCACCTCAACAGGCTCGTCCGTCGGATTGACCCAGGTGTGCGGCTCGCGGCCCGGGAAGGACAGCGTGTCTCCCTCTTCGAGCTCGTACTCCTCGTTGGTGAGGATCAATTTAATGCGGCCCTTGACAACGTGCAGGACGTCGACGTCGCAATCGACGGCGTAAAGCTCGGCTTCTCCCCGGCCGCGGGGCTCGATGGAGGCCTGCAGGATCTGCAACCTCCGTTCCGATCGGGCGGTCAGGAGCCGTTCCACGATTCCCTGGCCGCCGAGCGAAATCCGCGGCCCATCGTCGCGCCGGGTCAGATGGGTCTCCGGCGCGGCAAAAAGGTCCCCGATGGACACCGAAAGAACTTGGCAAAGCGTCACAAGGGAAGCGACCGACGGCGATGTCAGGTCACGCTCCACACGGCTCAGGAACCCTTTGGTCAGGCCGGTGGCGTCGGCAACCTGCTCGATGGTGAGCCGCTGCGATTGGCGTGCGGCACGGATTCTGGAACCGATGGCAACGGGGACGTTGCTCGGTTCAACGGGGAGAGCCTTCATTCACGAACCTTTCAGGCCGTTTATGCGGCCCTGTCATTGCAGCAATAGTAGCCGGATCGCCCGCGTGGCCGGGCCTTTGGCTAGCTAGAAGTCCGCCGATGAGTCCGCTCCGCAAAGCAGCGCCTTGACTGTTACTCGCATCACTACGTATCCTCATAGGCAACAAGTGTTGTTTGTGAGGCATACATCACAGACTACTCTCCCCAATCACCCGCGCAGAGACCTTCCGCGACCCGCAACGAAACCCAGCGGACGGGCGTCGGAATCCCCAGGAACTCTGCGCATCACTTTCAGGAGCCAACCGTGGACTCTTCGTTCATCAATATTGCGATCGTGGTGGTGTATTTGCTCGCCATGCTGGCCTTCGGCTGGTGGGGCAAGTCGCGCACCAAGAACAACAGCGACTTCCTGGTGGCAGGGCGCCGCCTCGGTCCGATGCTCTACACCGGCACCATGGCCGCCGTCGTCCTCGGCGGCGCATCGACGGTTGGCGGCGTCGGCCTCGGCTACAAGTTCGGCATATCCGGCATGTGGCTGGTAGTCGCCATCGGTTCGGGCGTCCTCCTCCTGAGCCTGCTTTTCGCCGGCACCATCCAGCGGTTGAAGATCTACACGGTCTCCCAGATGCTGAGCCTGCGTTACGGCCAGCGCGCCACGCAGACCTCCGGCATCGTCATGCTGGCCTACACCCTTATGTTGTGCGCCACGTCCACGGGCGCCTACGCCACCATCTTCGTCGTCCTCTTCGGCTGGGAGCGCTGGCTCGCCATCGCCGTCGGCGGCGCCATCGTCCTGGTCTACTCCACCATCGGCGGCATGTGGTCCATCACCCTCGCCGACCAGGTGCAGTTCATCATCAAGACGGTGGGCATCTTCTTTCTCATGCTCCCGTTCGTCCTTAACGCGGCAGGCGGCTTCGACGGCATCCGTGCCCGTGTTGACGCCAGCTTCTTCCAGTTGGACGGCATCGGAGCCCAGACGATCATCACGTACTTCGTGGTCTACACCCTGGGCTTGCTGATCGGCCAGGACATCTGGCAGCGCGTCTTCACTGCCAAGACCCCCAAGGTGGCCCGTTGGGGCGGCGCCACTGCCGGTGTCTACTGCGTCCTGTACGGCGTCGCCGGCGCTTTGATCGGCCTTGCCGCCCGCGTTGCCCTGCCCAACATCGACGTCAAGGCCCTTGGCAAGGACGTTGTCTACGCCGAGGTAGCCACCCACATCCTGCCGATCGGCATCGGCGGCCTCGTCATGGCGGCGGCAGTCGCGGCCATGATGTCCACCGCTTCCGGAGCCCTCATCGCCGCAGCCACCGTTGCCCGCGCCGACGTGGTCCCGTTCGTGGCCAGCTGGTTCGGCAAGACGATCAACACCGACGACACCGAAAACCCCGAGCACGACGTCAAGGCCAACCGGTACTGGGTCCTTGGCCTGGGCATCGTGGCCGTGTTGATCTCCATGGCGGCGCAAGACGTCGTCGTGGCCCTGACCATCGCCTACGACATCCTGGTGGGCGGCCTGCTGGTTGCTATCCTCGGTGGCTTGGTCTGGAAGCGTGGCACCGGTATTGCCGCGGCTTGGTCCATGGCGGTCGGGTCCATACTGACGCTGGGCCTGCTGATCGCTTACGCCACGGGAATCATCCCCAGTGAAGACGGCGTCTACGCCAACGATCCCATCTACTGGGGCCTCGGCGCCTCGCTCCTGGTCTACGTTGTGGTCTCCCTCCTGACGCCGCCAACCGAGCCCGCCGTCCGCGAAGCATGGGACCGCCGCGTTGCCGGGGCGGCCGTGGAGGAACTCCCCTTGGAAGTCCACCCGGTGGCCAGCCACTAAGCTTCACAGAGTCAAGTACAACGGCGGCGCCGCACCTTCTCCTTGGGAGGGTGCGGCGCCGCTGCTGCATGTACAGTAGGAAGAGCTTCAAGAGATGTGGTGCAAAGCTCCGACTTGCCACACGCCAACCCCATGTTCACGGGTGGTTCGGATGAAGAAGCGGCCCGGCTCGGACCAGAGACAACCGAACGGGCAAGAGCAACTCCACAGGAGAAGGCCATGCCTTTCGAAAACGGCGCCACAGCCGACCGCACCACCCACTCCGGCACCCTCTTGTTGCCCCGCCCCCGGCGGGTGGACGAGTTCGTCCGGGTGATTCCCGGCGTCGACCTCTCCCAAGGCTCCATCACGTTCGTGGTGGACGGAAACCTGGAACGCTATTGGCATCATGAGCCCCGGCTCATCACCGAAGCGCTTTCAAAAGCAGTCCAGCCCGCGCGCTGGTTCCCCGCGACACGGAAACTCACCCTTACGGTGGCGGCAACCGGGCACCGGGCGGGCGTGCAGAGGCACTTCATCCTGAGCGCGTTCTAGCTACCAGGGTTTAGCACGTCGGGTTTAGCGAGCCGGGGCTATTCGATATCTTCGGACTCACGGTGTTCGTCGGCATCGAGCGGAACCACCCGTTCGTCATCGTCAAGAACCTCGGGCTGGTCCTCCCAGTCTTCCTCCACCGCCAGGTCCTCGCTGTAGTCATAGGCGGGATCGGCCTCGACCGTGGGACGGTCGGGGTGGCGGGCGTGGGTTTCGGTGCTGTCCATGGTGCAACCTCCGTTCGACGTGCCGCTGAGCCCATCGCACAGGCATATGAGGCAGCCGGTCATCACGCTACCCCGCCAATTCGTGGACCCTGTTCATCCATCCCAGCACTGCCCCCTGCGGCGGTCAAGGCCTCCCGCGAGTCTCCCGGTTTTTGAGGTGCACCTAAAATATCCAGTAAGGATTGCCAGCCGAAAAGCCGCGGAAATTGGCGATAAAGTGGAGCTGCAATGAGGCGATGAAGCCCGCCCCAGCAACCCAGGAGTCCCGGTGCAACCGCACACAAAACCCTCGCATTCAGGCAATCCCTCGGACTCGAGCAGTCCATCGCAAGACGCAGCAGCCACCAAGACTCCCCCGTCGTCGTCGGACATCAAGCGCTGGCGGCAGTACTTGGCGGACGAGCGGGCCGAGGCCGCCGTGTACCGCGAACTGGCGCAGCGCCGGGACGGCGAGGAACGCGAAATCCTTTTGGCCCTCGCTGAGGCTGAGGGCCGCCATGAGGCGCACTGGCTCAGGGTCCTCGGCGAACATGCCGGCATGCCGAAGGCGGCCTCGGTCCGGAGCCAAATGCTCGGCTTCCTGGCCCGGAACTTCGGATCAGTGTTCGTGTTGGCCCTCGCCCAACGGGCTGAAGGCCGCTCGCCTTACGCGAAGGATCCAGCAGCGACCCGCGCCATGGCGGCCGACGAACAGATCCACGAAGAAGTAGTCCGCGGCCTGGCGACGCGCGGCCGCAACAGGTTGTCCGGCACCTTCCGCGCGGCCGTATTCGGCGCCAACGATGGCCTGGTCAGCAACCTTTCCCTCGTGATGGGCATGGCGGCCACGGGCGTTCCCGCGGCCGTGGTCCTGTTCAGCGGTATCGCCGGCCTTTTGGCGGGCGCGCTGTCCATGGGTGCCGGCGAGTATGTCTCGGTCCGCTCGCAGCTCGAGCTCCTCAAGGCCACCCGACCCACCCAAGCCACGCTGACCGCAGCCCCGGCCCTGGACATCGAGCACAATGAGCTGGTCCTCGTGTATCTGGCCCGGGGCATGTCCCGGGAAGCCGCCGAACACCGCGCAGCAGAACGCATGGGCCTCTACAGCTGCGACTGCGATCCCAGCCTCTCGCTCCACCCCGAAGTGGAAGAAACCGTGAACGAGCACGAGGCCGTAGGCTCCGCCTGGGGCGCAGCGATCTCGAGCTTCTGCTTCTTCGCTTCGGGCGCCATCGTGCCTATCCTGCCGTTCATCTTCGGCATGACGGGCTTCGCGGCGCTTGCTGTGGCCGGTACGCTGGTGGGCATCGCGCTTCTGTCGACCGGCGCCGTCGTCGGCTTGTTGTCCGGAACCTCGCCGCTGACCCGCGGCCTCCGGCAACTTGCCATCGGGCTCGGTGCGGCCGCGGCCACGTATGGGCTGGGACTCGTCTTCGGCGCTGTCATCGGTTAGTAGCGCCGGCGCAACGGGGCGCCGGTGCAGGGACTTGGGGGAAGACTTGCATTCAAACTACGGGTACGACGGCGGCCCGCCGCCCAAGCGCGCCAGTACCGTTCTGGCGCTGTTCCGAAACTTGATGGTGGTGGCGGTCGTCGCTGCCGTAGCCGTGCTTGTCAGTGGTTTCCTCCGCGGCGACCCCGGCATCACCGGGTTGCTTCCAAACCTGGCTCCCTCCGCCTATGCCACGGCAAGCAGCCCCGGGCAGGGCGCGGCTCCCGGGCAGGGGCCACAAAAGGCGGCCCGTGCGCCGGATACCCCGCCGCCTGGCCTGGAAGAAGCCGGGCACCCGCTCGGCTCCCCCGCCAAGCCTGCCGTGGCCAGCAACTCGTACAAGTTCCTGGCCACCAACGCCGACGGCACGCCGGTGGGCTACTCCCCGTGCCGGCCATTGCACTACGTGGTCAACGCAGCCCTCGCCCCGGCCGGATCCGAGGGGCTCATCGCCGACGCCATCGCCAAGATCGCCGCCGCCACCGGCCTCAAATTCGTTGACGACGGCACCAGCACGGAAAAACCCTCCGAGAAGCGCAAGCCCTACCAGCCCGCGCTCTACGGCGATCGTTGGGCACCCCTGCTGATTTCCTGGACCACTCCCGAGGCGGCTCCGGCGTTGGCAGGATCCGTCATCGGCACCGGCGGCAGCACCATGTACAGCTTCGGCACCGGACCCAAGAGCTACGTCTCGGGAAGCCTGGACCTGGACGCCCCGCAAATCACGGAACTGCTGGGCGTCTCCGGCGGCGCCCATTACGTCTCCGCGGTGATCCAACACGAACTGGGCCACGTCGTGGGCCTTGACCACGTAGAAGATCCAATCCAGCTCATGTACCCGGAGATCGGCGCTCCCGATGGTTTGGCAGCCGGGGACCTGAACGGACTCTACAAGCTCCACACCGCCCCGTGCCGGAGCGATCTCTAGCCCAGTTCAGGCCCTCCCCCCAAGGGACATGCCCTCCGTTCGGTCTAAGCAGTGGACATATGAGTACTATGTCCACTGCTCAAGGCCAAGGCTGAGCATGCTCAATGGACGACTAGGCATTATGTCCAGTGCGCCCGGCCAAGGCTGAGCATGCTCAACGGTTGACCTATCTGGGGATGGCTTCCAGCAGCCGGGCTGGCTTGAAGCTGGCTCCTGCGCCTGGGTAGGACCGGACCTCGATCCGGGCGTGGCTGTGGATCTCGTTGACCGTGGCCTTGGTGTGTTCTGCGATGCGTTCCAAGGTGGTCACCCACATCCCGTCCATGGCCTTGACGCGTTCGATCAGCTGCTCCAAGGCAACGGCCTTGGAGGGGCGGCCGGAGATGAACGGGTGGTTGGTCAGGACGAAGCAACTGCCTTGCGTGTGGTGGGCTTCGGCTTCCAGGGTCCACATCTCCAACACCTTGGCAGGACTCTCGATGACGCCGCTTCCTGTTACTCCCGGGTAGAACGCGTATTGTTCCCAATCGTCCAGGGCCCAATCCACGGGGATTTCCACAATGTCCCGTGAATCACCCGGGGCAACCGCCATGCGGTAGGGGGCATCGCCGTCGAGCAGGCTTGAATCGTAGAGGAAACCACGGTCCGCGAGCAGTGCCGGCGAATGCCAGTTGAGCTCCCACCACGGTGCCCTGTAGCCGACCGGCCTGACCCCGGCTGCCTTCGCGAGGGCTTCGAGCCCGCGGTTCAGGTAGCTGGCCTCGGTGGCGGCGTCGATTCCCTGCATGGGCTCGTGCAGGTAGCCGTGGTGGGCGACTTCGTGGCCGCCGTCGAGGATCCGCCGCACCACGTCCGGGTAACTCTCCGCCGTGAACCCCGGGATGAAGAAGGTCCCCTGGATCTCTTGGCGCTCGAGGATCTTCAGGAGCCGCGGAACAGCGACCCTCGGGCCGTAGGACTGGTGGCTCATGAGGGACATGCGCCTGGTGCTTGTGGGGTCGTGCGCGATGGTGCAGGATTCGGCGTCGACGTCGAATGTAAACGACGCCGCGGCCTTGAAATTTTCCGGCCACGTGATCGGGTGTGCCTCGTCAGGAAAAGCGTTGATGGTCATCGGGTTTCCTCTCAGTCGTTGACCAGATTGGCGACGGCGTCTTCCGCAAGGGGCTGCGACGGCGCCGCGGCTCCGGAAGGCACTTTGGCCGCGGATGTCAGCGGAAGGTATCGGGCATGAACCCGTGGCCCCAGTGCGCCGTAAACTGCCGCGGCAACAAGTCCGCCTGCCAGCCAAGACAAGTCGATCCCGCCCATAGCCGTGGCGATGGGGCCCTGCATGATCGGCAGGACGCCGTACATGAACAGCCACGTGGCAAAGATGCCCACCAGGAGCGCGGTGATCCCCGCCCAGTTGACTGCCGGGAGCCGCCGGGTGCCCACGGGGTCGAAGAGCCGGTCGACTTCCACCGGGCTGCGCTTGTCCACCCAGAAGTAGTGCACCAGCATGATGCCTCCCCACGCGGCGACCCACGCCACGAGCCCGCCGAGCCAAGTACTCAGTGTCGACGCGAAGTCCGACTGCAGGATGAAGAACACGACGCCGACCAAGGCCAGGAGCCCGACGAAGACGTTCAAGGTACGGCGCTTGGCCTTGATGTCCAATGCCTGGGCAGCGACCGAAAAGGTGTAAATGTTCAGGATGTTCGTCGCGATGGGACCGTGCAGCACCAGGAAGAGCACCGGGATGGCCAGGACGCCGAAGTTGTCGACGATGAGGTGGCCAGGGTCTGCCGTGCCGCTCTTCGTTGCCAGGCTGGCGCCGAGGATGCCGAGCCACACTACCGGGAGGAACTGGCCGAATACCGAGGCCAGGTAAACCTTGTGCCGTGGGACGGACTTGCTGACGAAGCGTGAATAGTCCGCCGCGTAGGTGAACCAGGTAATCCCCCAGCCGATGCCGATGACCGTCATCACGGTGGTCATGGCCGCGATCCGCGCGCCGCCTTCAAGGACAGCACCTGGAGGGCCCGCGTAGCCCCAATCGATGTTCATGCCGAACCAGGCCACGGCGGACATGGCGATCAGCACAACGATGGTGGGCGGGACGGTCCACTTTTCGAAAGCCGCGATGGCCTTGTAGCCGAACCAGGCGATGGTGACCTGGGCGGACATGATCAGGAAGGCCACCAGGATCTTGGGGCCCACGTTGGGCTGCTCCGGATCGACCATGCCGAGCTTGCCGAGGAGTGCCATCACCAGGTCCAGGATGATCCAGGTGTTGACCGCGCACCAACCGATTCCGAGGAGTGCCTGGATGGCGCTCGGGAGATAGTTGCCGCGGCGGCCGAAGACGGCCCGGGCCAGGACCATCCCAGTGGCACCGGTCCGTTGCCCCAGGAGGACAAACAGGCCAAAGAGTGCCATACCGATCAGGTTTCCCACCACCAGGACGGTGACGGTATCGGCAAAGCCCAGTCCGAGCTGGACGCCGAGGGCCCCAAGGACCCAGTTGATGGGGGCAAGGTTCGCGCCTGCCCAGATCCAGAATTGGCCCGCTACGCTGCGGGTGCGCGCTGATTCGGGGATGGACTGCAGGTTCTGCTCGACGTCGGTCTGCGCCGTTGCAGCCCCAGGCGTCGTGGATAAGTTCTCGTGCATTGGGGGATCCTCCGTGTAGGAAAGGGACTACTTCAATGTATGTGCCCCACATCACAGCAACAAGATACGATGTGTACGATAGATCCCCGAAATTAGTTACGGAGTGTCATGCCCCTACTCCTTGCCGACGCTTTCGAGCACGAGAGCCTGAAAGCCGCTGAGCCAATCTTGCGGACGGATGTGCCCGAGGCCCTGTCCCGGCAGCTCCGCTGGGTCCATTCGAGCGAAGTGCTGGACATCGCTCCTCTGCTGCGAGGCGGAGAGCTGCTTCTGAGCGGCGGGCAGGCCCTCGCCACCGCTTCGGACGAGCGGCGCGTGGACTATGTCCGCGAACTGGCGGCCCGCGGCATCACCGCTTTGGCTATCGAGACGGGTCCCGAGCTTCCCGTAATACCGGAGTCCATGCTCGACGCCGGCCAGGACGCGGGGCTGCCCATTATCGAGTTGTGCAAAGTGGCGCCCTTCGTCGGCATCATGCAAGCCATCAATTCGCTGCTGGTCAGCGAATCGGTCGCGCAATTGCAGTTCGGCGACGAAACGAGCCATGCCATGGCGGCGGAACTCGCGCACGGAGGCGGACTGGATCAGCTCCTGGCCGTGCTGGCGAGCAGGACGGGTTCCAGCGTGAGGCTCGTCTCGCCGTCGGGCATTACTTTGGGAAGCGCAACGGCCGCTGCCCAGCCCGAGTCCGGCACCGTCACCACAGCAGTCGATGTGCCCGTCCGCGGCGTGCTGGCGGCCCGCCTGGAGTTGGAAATGCCCGACGACGGCGACGCCAACCTTGCGCGGGTGGCCGGCGAGCGGTGCGTCGATATCCTCGGCTTGGCGTTGCTGCAACGCATGCCACCCGGGCTCAAGGAACTTGCGGGCATCGAGCTCATGCGGGCCATCAGTTCGGGCACCCAGTCATGGCGTCTCCAGCAATTGGGACCGGCCTCAGGGTTCCCCGCCAGCGGTCCGGTAGCCGCCGTCGTGGTGCGTTCCTCAGCGGCGGGACAGCTCCGGACACGGCTCGACGGCATCCTGGACGACGCGGTTCCGCAAAGTGCGAGCTACGCGGACAACGCCGAATTGATCGCCTTGGCCGCTCTCCCCCACGCCACGGCAGTGGCTTCGCGCATCGCGCTCATCCTAGCGCTTGGGGCCTTGGAGATCCCCGACGGCTCGGTCATAGCCGTCGGTCCACTGGCGCAGGGAATCGGCGAGGCACCATGGTCGCTGGCAGAAGCACGCCGGACGCTTGAGCTCACAGCGGGGTCGGAAACCGGCAACGGTGTGGTCGATGCCGAGGACTTCGCGGTCGAGCGCTTGGCGGAAGCAAGCCTCGACGCGGCCGCCCGCGAGGGATTCGTGCGGCGGCAGTTGGGTGCCGTCGTCGAGCACGACGAGCAGCGGCGCTCGGAGCTGGTGCGGACGTTGGCGGTATGGCTGGATACCGGGTGCAATACGGCGCAGGCGGCACGGGAACTTCACCTGGAAAGGCAGTCGATGCACCACCGGCTCCAGCGGATTTTCGAGCTGTGCGGCGGGGACCCACGGGGAACGGGCAGGCTGGTCGCCCTTCACTTGGCAACCCGCCTGGCGCGGCTCTAAGCGGATACCTCGCTCACTTTTGGCGCCATTCCGGTGGACGCTCCTGCAGCCAAACGCCAAATCGCCGGAACCCTGCCCGGCTCGACGATGCGCAACGTCGAGCCGGGCGGGTACCGGCGATTTGGGCGGCGCGGCTGCAGTTATTTCAGCACTACGGTCCTGCTGCCTTGCAGGATCACCCGCCCTTCGCAATGCCAGCGGACAGCGTTGCTAAGTGCTTTGCACTCGGTATCGCGCCCGGCCGCGACCAGGTCGTCCGGACCGAAGGTGTGGTCCACTTCCACCACTTGCTGGGCGATGATCGGCCCCTCGTCCAACTCACCGTTGACGTAGTGCGCGGTGGCACCCACGGTCTTGACGCCTCGCGCGTAGGCCTGGTGGTACGGCTTCGCGCCTTTGAAGCTAGGCAGGAATGAGTGGTGGATGTTGATCGCACGGCCATCGAGCTTGCGGGCAAGATCGTCACTGAGGACCTGCATGTAGCGGGCCAGGACCACAAGTTCGACATCCAGGCGATCGATGAGGTCGAGGAGTTGTCCCTCTGCCGCCGCCTTGGTGTCCGGGGTCACCGGCACGTGGAAGAACGGAATGCCGTGCCATTCGACCGTCCGCCTGTGGTCCGGATGGTTGGAGACTACCCCGACAATGTCGATGGGCAGTTCCCCGATGCGGGCCCGGAACAGGAGGTCGTTGAGGCAGTGCTCGAACTTCGAGACCATGATCAACACCCGCCGCTTAGCACCGTGGCGTTGCAGCTGCCAGCGCATGCCGAACTTTTCGGCAACAGGCGCGAAGGCATCCCTCAGCGAGTCGATGGTCGACTGATCCCCATCCGATGCGAAGTGGATCCGCATGAAGAAATGGTGATCCAGTTGGGAGTCGAATTGCTTATTGTCGATGATGTCGCAGCCGTGTTCCAGGAGGAAGCCGGAGACCGCGTGCACGATCCCCCGCGTTTCCGGGCAATCGAGGGTCAGGACATGCTCAACGGTGGTAGCCGGCAGCGCCGCTTCACGTCGCTGGGCGGGTTCATTCTGTGTGACAGTCATGGTTAGCACTCCACTACGTTGACGGCGAGGCCTCCGCGGGAGGTCTCCTTGTACTTGCTTTTCATGTCCGCTCCTGTCTCTCGCATGGTTTTGATGGCTTTATCAAGGGACACTTTGTGGCTGCCGTCGCCGTGCAGGGCAAGGCGGGCGGCGTTGATGGCCTTCACGCTGGCGATAGCGTTGCGTTCGATGCACGGAATCTGCACCAGCCCGCCTACGGGATCGCACGTGAGGCCGAGATTGTGTTCAATACCCACTTCTGCGGCATTCTCCACTTGCTCGGGAATACCCCCGAGGACTTCGCACAGTCCGGCGGCGGCCATTGAACAGGCAGAGCCCACCTCGCCCTGGCAGCCTACTTCGGCGCCTGAAATGGACGCGTTGATCTTGAACAGGATCCCGACGGCGGCCGCCGCGAGCAGGAAGCGGACCACGCCGTCGTCGTCGGCTCCCTGCACGAATTTCGTGTAGTAGTGCAGCACCGCCGGCACAATGCCGGCCGCACCGTTGGTGGGTGCCGTGACGATGCGGCCGCCCGCGGCGTTTTCCTCGTTCACGGCAAGCGCGAACAGGTTCACCCATTCCATGGCGAGCAGCGGGTCTGCCGAGCTTGAACCGTGCAGACCGGCGTCGGTGGCGGCGAGCGTCTTGAACAACGACGGCGCCCGTCGCCTCACGTTCAAGCCTCCCGGCAGGATTCCTTCCGCCGCGCAGCCGTTGTCGACGCATTCGCGCATGACGGCCCAGATCTGCAGCAGGCGCTCGCGAAGTTCGGCCTCGCTGCGCCACACGAGCTCGTTGGCGAGCATGACATCGGAGATGGACATGTCCTCCCGTGCGCAAATCGCCAGGAGCTCGTCCGCGGTAGTAAAGGGATAGGGCAGCACGGTGTCGTCAGCAACGATTTTGTCGCTTCCGGACGCATCGCCGTCCACCACGAAGCCGCCGCCGATCGAGTAGTAACTGCGTTCGCGCAGCACTTCCCCGGTGTGGCCGAGGGCCCGGAAAGTCATCCCGTTGGGGTGGGCAGGCAGGGATTTGCGTCGGTGCAGGACCACGTCTTCGTCCCAGTTGAAGTCCACGCGGTGGTATCCGGCGATCCGCAATTCGGCGTCGAGGGCTGCGGCCGCAACTTGGTCGTCGGCGGTGGAGGTGTCCACCGTTTCCGGCGATTGGCCCTGCAGTCCCAGCACCACGGCTTTGTCCGAGCCGTGGCCGCGGCCGGTGGCGCCCAGCGAGCCGAAAAGCTCTGCCTGGACGCGCACCGTTGCCGCGAGTTGCCCGGAGGATTCCAGGCCGTCGGTGAACTGCTTTGCCGCCCGCATCGGGCCAACCGTGTGCGACGACGACGGCCCGATGCCAATGGAAAACAGGTCAAGCACACTCAGTGCCATCAGGGAACCTCAGGAGAGGCGAATTCCCTCATGCCGTCAAGCAGCCAACGGCCCAGGAAGTCGGCGAACGAAGCCCGTGGGAAGATCCGGAAGCTGTCCTCGCCGGTCTTCAACAGCATCGCCGGGATGTTGCCGATTTCCGTGGCCAGGGCCGTCCCGGTCCGGAAAGCGCGGGGGTGCAAGTCCAGCGAGCAACCCTTTTCAAGGACGTCCCGGGCACGGACGCCGGACAGCTCGAAGGTGGTGCGGTTGGCGGACAAGTCCACCACTTGGCCCGGGTCGTCACCCAGGGCCTCCACCAGTGCGCGGACAAGGTCTCCGCCGAGGGAATCGTGGGCCGATTCCGGTGCGACCACCAGGAATTCGCCGGGGCCGAGCCACAACGTGGTAGCCCTTTCACCACCGCTGATCTCACCGCAGGCGGCCGGCAGGCCGCCGGTCACGGACGCGAGGCGGGCTCCGGCGTCGGACGCCCGGTCAACCCGGATCCCCACCATGGTCTGGAACGGGATCTCGTTCAACGCCACGGTTCCGACGACGGAACCGGACTCGAAGGTCGGTGCAAGGTGCGACGCCGGGCTGCGGCGTGCCGCACGGAGCGTCTCGGGGTTTGCGGGTGTTGCTGTTTCAGCCATCTTTACGGGTCCCTTCAGCGTCGAAAAGTACGGTTTCTCCCACAACGACGTCCAGCAACTGGTCGCCGACGGAGGCCACCAGGGTCTCGCCGATCCGGTTGCGGCCGTTGGTGATCAGTGCCAGGCCGAAGGACCGGCCCAAAGCGGCACTGTGGTAGCTCGAGGTCACGAAGCCCTGCATCGGCACGGGGCCGTATGCCGGGTTGACCGGGATTCCCTTTTCCACGAGCTGGGTGCCCTCCGGAAGACGGAACGAACCGTCCGCCGGCAGGACGCTGACCAAGTGCTTGCGGTCCGTGCGGACCGCATCCTCGCGGCTGTACGAACGCTTGCCGATGAAGTCCTTGGCCTTGGAAACGATCCACTCCATCCCGGCGTCCTGCGGGGTGACGGTGCCGTCCGTGTCCTGCCCGACGATCGGGTAGCCCTTCTCGGCACGCAGCACGTGCATGGTCTCGGTGCCGTAGGGGGTGATGTTGAACTCGGCACCCGCGGCAGCAACGGCTTCCCAGGTGTTGAGCCCGTACCAGGAGGGAACATTGATTTCGTAGGCAAGCTCACCGGAGAACGAAATCCGGCAAACCCGGGCCTGCACTCCGGAGGCCAACGTGGTCTCGCGGAACGTCATGAACGGGAACGCTTCGGCGTCCAGCCCGCCGTCGGCCGCCAGTTGCGGGGCGACCTTGGCGATCACGGCACGGGATTTGGGCCCGACGACGGCAATCGTCGTCCACTGTTCAGTCACCGAGGTGCACGCCACGTCGAGTTCCGGCCACTCGGTCTGGTGCCACTCTTCGAGCCAGTCGAGGACCTTGGCAGCGCCGCCGGTAGTGGTGGTCATGAAGTAGCGGCCCTCGTCGAGGCGCAAGGTCACGCCGTCGTCGAAGATCATGCCGTCCGGGGTGCACATGACGCCGTAGCGGGCCGAGCCAGGGGCGAGCTTCTTGAACGCGTTGGTGTAGATACGGTTCAGGAATTCACCGGCATCCTTGCCTCGGATCTCGATCTTGCCGAGGGTGGTGGCGTCCATGAAACCCACGGATTCCCGGACTGCGGCGCATTCACGGAGCACGGCGGCGTCCATGTCCTCACCTGCTTGCGGGTAGTACCACGGACGCTTCCACTGGCCGACGTCCTCGAAGAGCGCGCCCTGGGCAACATGCCAGGGGTGGATGGAGGTCACTCGGGCGGGATCGAAAAGCTCGCCGCGCTGGCGTCCGGCCAACGCCGCGAAGGCGACCGGCGTGAACGGGGCACGGTACGTCGTGGTGCCGATGTCGCCGATGCCGCGGGATGCTTCGCCAGCCTGCTTGAGAGCCGCCGCGATCACCCCGATGGCATTGACGCCGGAGGTCTTGCCCTGGTCGTTGGCGGTGCTGATGGAGGTGTACCGCTTGATGTGTTCCACAGAGCGCATTCCGGCCCCGGTGGAGCGGAGTACGTCGGCCACGGATTGGTCGCGCTGGAAGTCGACGAAGTGGTGGTGCCACTCCCCCGCGTTTCCGCTCTGGCCCGGCACGAGCCACAACTGGCGGGTAGGGGCTGAAGCTACGGGCGCTTTGATTTCGGCGGGCACCGTCTGGGAGCTGAACCCCGCGGCGATGGCGGCCGCTGCACCCGCGGATACGCCTTCGCCGAGGCAGTCCGCGAGCTCGTAGCTTCCGCGTCCGGCGCCGACCACGTGCTGGTCCTTGACCACGGAGCTTGGAACGAAGCCAGCCAGGTCATCGTCCCAACGCAACCTACCTTGGCGCTGGCTGTGGAGGTGGACCACGGGACTCCAGCCACCGGAAACCGCCAGCAGATCGCAAGTGAGCCGTTCGACGCCCGAGGTGACCTCGCCGTCGTCGTTGAGGCTGCGGATGGTGACGCCGTCGATCCGGCCGTTCTCCCCCGCGGCGGAGGTATCGGCGACGGCGCTGCCGACGAGGACGCGGATGCCGCTTTCCACGGCGGCTGCGGCCCTGTCGCTGAGCTTCGGACGGGCGTCGACGACGGCGGCGACCTTGACGCCCGCGGCCAGCAGATCCGCGGCAAGCAGGTAGGCGGAATCGTTCGTGGTGCCGATGACTACACGCCGCCCGGCAGCGACGGCGTATCGGTTGAGGTAGCTCCGGACCGCCGAGGCCAGCATGATGCCGGGCCGGTCGTTGTTTTCGAAGACGAGCGGACGCTCATGGGCGCCGGGCGCCAGGACCACCTGCTTGGCACGGATGTGCCAAATACGCTGGCGGGAGACGCCGTCCGCGGCCGGGCTGCCGAGGTGGTCCGTACGGTTCTGTGCCGCGATCACATAGTTCGCGTCGTAGGAGCCGAACGCCGTGGTGCGGTTGAGGACGGTGCATTCGGCGGCGGAAACGAGCTCGGCCTCCACGTCGGCGATCCATTCCAGCGCCGCTTTGCCTTCGATCACTTCGGCGAGTTTCGGGGCAGTGGAGCTGGAAAGCAGCGAGCCGCCGAGTTCGGGCTGGTCATCGATCAGGATGACCCGGGCGCCGGTGCGGACCGCCTCGCGGGCTGCCGCGAGGCCGGAAACGCCGCCGCCAACCACCAGGACGTCGGTGTGGACGTATTTCTTGTCGTATTCTGCACGGTCCTCGTTGGGATCGAGCTTGCCAAGGCCGTTCAGGAACTCAACGCCAAGCCCGTCCACGAGGGACACGGTGGTCGCGGGAAGCATCGACTCGGCGACATGGCCGGGGAAGCGGGCGGCCACCTTGACCAGGGCGTTGGACTCTTCCACGCCGGCGGACATGATGCCGCGGGCCCGATCCTCGTAGAGCGAGTTGCCGACGCTGATGCGGCCGTTGGCCAGCAATGCCGAAGCAACGGTGTCACCCGGGTGGCCGGTGTATTCCTGGCCGTCTACGGTGAACCGCCAGGAGATGCTGCGGTCGATGCGGCCGCCGGTGGCGAGGCGGGCGTTCTGCGGGGTCACTTCGTGGCTCCTTCCGGAATGGTGGCTGCTGAGGTGTTCACATCGGGGCGCGGTTCGCCCATCTTGTAGACGGCCTGGATGTCGTAGCTGACGGTGTCACGGAGCATGTTGAACCATTGGCGGCAACCGGTGCTGTGCACCCAGCGTTCGGCGAAGGCGCCTTTCGTGTTGTCGCGGTAGAACAAGTACTCGGCCCACTGGCGGTCCGTCAGCGCGTCCGGGTTTTCCGGATAGGCCACGTGGGCCTGGCCGCCGTAGTGGAATTCTGTTTCGTCTCGTGGCCCGCAATTGGGGCAGCTGATGAGCAGCATGGTTGGTCTCCTAAAGGGCTGCAGCTAGTGGGCGACGGCGGCGGCGCCGTGTTCGTCGATCAGGGCACCGGTCTCGAAGCGTTCCAGCGCAAAAGGCTTGTTGAGCTCGTGCGGCCTACCCGTGGCGATGGTGTGGGCGAAGGTCAGGCCGGCAGCCGGGGTGCCCTTGAAGCCACCCGTTCCCCAGCCACAGTTGACGAACATGTTCTCCACCGGGGTGGTGCCGATGATCGGCGAGGCATCCATGGTGGTGTCCACAATTCCGCCCCAGGTCCGGAGCACGTGGGCCCGGGCAAAGATCGGGAAGAGTTCGACCGCGGCAGCCATCTGGTGCTCGATCACATGGAAGGAGCCGCGCTGGCCGTAGCCGTTGTAGGAGTCGACGCCGGCGCCCATGACCAGTTCGCCCTTGTGGGCCTGGGAAACATAGACATGCACGTGGTTGGACATGACCACCGTGGGGTGCACGGGTTCATGGAGTTCGGACACCAACGCCTGGAGGGGGTGGGACTGGATCGGGAGGCGGAAGCCGGCCATTTCGGCGAGCACCGAGCTGTGGCCGGCGGCGGCGAGCCCAACCTTTTCGGTGTGGATGGTTCCTTGGTTGGTCTTGACGCCCACCACGCGGTTGCCGTCCTTGAGGAAGCCCGTCACTTCGCAGTTCTGGATGATGTCCACGCCGAGTTCGTCGCACTTCCGGGCGAAGGCCCAGGCGACGTGATCGTGCTTCGCGATGCCGGCCCGGGGCTGGTAGGTGGCGCCCATGACCGGGTACCGGATGTTGTCGCTGATATTCAGGATGGGGCAGAGTTCCTTGACTTGCTGCGGGTCCAGCCATTCGGCGTCGACCCCGTTGAGTTTGTTCGCACCCACGCGGCGGACGCTTTCGCGGACGTCGCCCAAGGTGTGGGCAAGGTTCATGACGCCGCGCTGGCTGAAGAGGAAATCGTACTCAAGTTCCTCGGGCAGGATCTCCCAGAGCTTCAGGGCGTGCTCGTAGATGGCAGCGCTCTCGTCCCAAAGGTAGTTGGAACGAATGATGGTGGTGTTCCGGGCCATGTTGCCGCCGGCCAGCCAGCCCTTTTCCAGGACGGCGATGTTGGTCATTCCGTGGTTCTTGGCCAGGAAGTACGCGGTGGCCAGGCCGTGGCCGCCACCGCCCACGATCACGGCGTCGTAGGAGGCCTTGGGCTCCGGGTTACGCCACAGGAAATCCGGGTGTTCCGGGAGTTGGTCTGCGCTCACTGGGCTGCTCCAATCATTTCTGCCTCAAGTTCGGTGGCAGCGGCGTCGTTGCCGCTGCCGGTCTGGGAAAGATGCGGGTAAAGCGGGAATTGTTCGGCGAGCGCGGTAACCCTCGCCCGGAGTTCGACGGCGGCGTGGTCGCCCGGGGTGCCACAGTTGTCCGTGCCGCTGCTTGCTGCGGCGATCAGCGCCGTCGCGATGATGTCTGCGACCTCCGCGAATTCCTTGGCGCCGAAGCCGCGGGCGGCGAGTGCCGGGGTGCCGATGCGGAGTCCCGAGGAAACCATCGGCGGCCGGGGGTCGAACGGGACGGCGTTGCGGTTCACAGTGATGCCGATGCGGTGCAACGTGTCCTCGGCCTGCTGGCCGTCGAGTTCCGAGTGGCGCAGGTCAACGAGGACCAGGTGCACGTCGGTGCCTCCGTTGACCACCGAGATTCCTGCTGCGGCCACGTCTTCCTTCAGGAGCCGTTCGGCAAGGAGCTTGGCGCCTTCCAGCACCCGCACCTGGCGTTCCTGGAATTCGGGCTCTGCCGCCATTTTGAACGCGACGGCCTTGGCCGCGATCACGTGCTCCAGCGGGCCGCCTTGCTGGCCGGGGAAGACTGCGCTGTTGATCTTGCGTGCGTACTTTTCCTTCGACAGGATCACTCCGCCGCGCGGACCGCCGAGGGTCTTGTGGGTGGTGGTGGTCACGACATCGGCATACGGCACCGGGTTGGGGTGCAGTCCCGCTGCGACGAGGCCGGCGAAGTGGGCCATGTCCACCATGAGGTAGGCACCCACGAGGTCGGCGATGCGGCGGAAGTCGGCGAAATCCAAATGGCGCGAGTACGCGGACCAGCCGGCAACGATCAGCTTCGGGCGGTGTTCCAGGGCCAGGGCTTCAACCTCGGCCATGTCCACCCGGAGGTCGGATTCGCTGACGTGGTACGGGATGACGTTGTACAGCTTGCCGGAGAAGTTGATGCGCATGCCGTGGGTCAGGTGCCCGCCGTGTGCGAGGTCGAGGCCCATGATGGTGTCCCCCGGCTCGAGGAGCGCGAACATGGCTGCGGCGTTGGCCTGTGCGCCGGAGTGCGGCTGGACATTTGCGGCTTCGGCGCCGAAAAGGGCTTTGACGCGGTCGATGGCCAGCTGCTCGATGACGTCCACATGCTCGCAGCCGCCGTAGTAGCGCTTGCCCGGATAGCCTTCGGCGTACTTGTTGGTCAGGACCGAGCCCTGGGCCTGCATGACGGCTGCAGGGGCGAAGTTTTCGGAGGCGATCATTTCCAGCGTGGACTGCTGGCGGATGAGTTCCTGGGCGATCGCCTGTTCAACCTCCGGGTCCGCCTCGGCGAGCGGGCGGATCAGCGGTTCAACCATCATGTTCTCCTTTTGAGATACTTATATTTACTGACTAATCAGCAACTGATATATTAGAACTGTTGCCATAGTATGTTGGAGATCACACAACCGTCAACAGCCCGGCAGCAACTGATCAGCCAGACTTGGAATTGTGGCAAACGGGAGAGGGCACATGAGCACTGCACTGGAAGCACCGGACACAGGCACGCAGGGAACGTCCTTGGCGGAAAACGCCTACCTGCTCCTGCGCGACCGGCTCATCATGCTGGACATCAAACCCGGAGACCCTATCAACGACGGGCAGATTGCCACGGAACTCGGCATCGGACGGACTCCCGTGCGCGAGGCCATCAAACGGCTCGAAAGCGACCACCTCGTCGTGTCATATCCCCGCCGCGGAACGTTCGCCACCGGCGTCGACATCACCCAATTGGCGGACGTCTCGGAAATCCGCGAGCTGCTTGAGCCCTTGGCGTCACGGCGGGCTGCCCGCATGGCCAGCCCCAAGGTGCGGGAAGAACTCCGCGAGGTCGCGGCAGCCATCAGCGGCCTGGAAGCACACGACGCCGGCCAGCAGGAACTCATGCGCTACGACATCCAGGTGCACCGGCTCATCTACAAGGCCGCGGCCAATCCGCACCTCGAGGACGTACTGATCCGCTACGACAACCTGGCAACCCGCATCTGGTGCCACATGCTCGACAAGATGCCTTCCGTGACAGGCCACGTCGCCGAGCACGCTGAGCTGCTCACCGCAATCGCCGACGGCGATGAGGACCGCGCGGCAGCCCTCGCCCTGCACCACGTGGTGAGTTTCGAAGAGACGATCCGCAAGGTGCTCTAGGTTCGTGGGATACCGCTGCCCTTAGCCGTTTCTCTTCCAGTGCTTCGGCCACTTTGCGTTCAACAGCAGCAGCCCCAGCAAGAGCGCATCAACCGTCATTACTCCCGCCATGAAGTAAGCCCAACCGATGATCATGGCTCGATCACCACCAGTCGGCGGCCCGAGGTGCGGGGTTGCATCAGAACACTCATACCAATCTCCTGACCCGGATCCCCCAGTCAATCGATAGTCCACCAAGTGTGGCACGACGGCGCCGAAGAAGGAACGGCTTTGGCGATCGACGGTGGGCCGCACCAAAGGAATTAACAACGACGGCGACACGTCCTTTTCGGGGCGTGTCGCCGTCGTTCGCTCCGGAGAGCGTTGAACAGCGGGAGCTACACTTTCGAGACCTCGCCACTGTGGGGGCCAATGGTTCCTGTCTGCAGGCTCAGGAGCGTCACGAGGATGACCATTCCGAGCAGCACAACGGCCGTGGCCAACGTGAGGGTGCGGTTCCGACTGGGGGCTTCTCTGGCAGCAAGAAAGAGGGCAGATCCTGACAGGACAGCAGAGATAGCTGTGAATGGATAGAGCGGCAAAATCAACAAGATGGCCGCTCCCAGCCACGAAGGCCTCATCGATGTTCCTTTTCGGTAATCGAAAGAGACAGATACACCGAGTTCTTTAAGGCGCGACGGGGCCCTCATCGCAAACGCTAACAAGGGAAAACTGCACTGAGTGGTCTTCCGAATCAAAATGAGTGGCGAATCGCCCATATTTGAGTGGTAGCGAGGGGAAGCACATAGAACCCTGAGCGTGAGGGCGTGATCAAGACACCCAAGGAAATCCTCGCCAAAGCCAAACCAAAAACAACTTCCAACATGGGCCATTAGGTTCGAGGTGGGCGAAGGAATGCGGGCAGGCTGGCCAGTTCGGTATCCCTGTCGCACCGGATCACGTCTTGACCAGCTGTTTTGGATCGAGGGGTTTGCGGATGCGGAGAATGAAGTGGCAATTTCCTGTTTTACTGGTTGGCGCCGCACTTGCTTTGATTGTGGCCCTCCTAGTCATTCGCTGGATGACGCATGGACCCGGGAACCTAACGGACAATGATTTTAGGCCTCCGCCTTTCGGTCCCAGCTCCCCTGCCGGTTCGGCGAGCCGTTAGCCCCGAAGCGCTGCGTTAGCCGGGGGTGAGGACGCAGAATTCGTTGCCCTCCGTGTCGGCAAGGCACACCCATGGCACATCGCCTTGGCCGACGTCGGCGTCCGTGGCGCCCAAGGTCCGCAGCCGGGCCACCTCTGCCGCTTGATCATCGCCGCGATACGGCCTCAGGTCGAGATGGACACGGCCGGAAACGGCATTCGCGGCGGGTGTGCGGACGAACTCCAGATACGGCCCCACGCCCTTGGCCGAACGCAGCCTCGCAAAATCGTCGGTCACCTCGTGCAGGGTCCAGTCCATCGCCCCGCTCCAGAACCGGGCCATGGCCCGCGGATCCGCACAGTTGACCACCACCGCGGCGATCGGCCCGGTGTCCCGGTAGATCGGCCGAGGCTCCAGCACGCAGAACAGGTTGCCCTCCGGGTCGGCCAGGACCGTCCACGGCACATCGCCCTGGCCGATGTCGGCGGGCGTCGCGCCGAGCTTCAACAGGCGCGCCACAAGCTCCGCTTGATGGGCCGCTGAGGTGGTGCCGAGGTCCAGGTGGGCGCGGTACCTCACCGTCTCGGGGTCCGGGACGGTGACGACATCGACACACACGGCGGCAGGGTCCGGTCCGACGAAGCCCACGGGTTCGACATTGGTCACGCCGGGTCCTTCGCTGGAAACACCCCAGCCGAGCGCCTCCGCCCAAAACCGGCCGAGAGCCGAGTCGTCCCGGGCCTTGAAATTCACTTGAACGAGTCGCAGTGCCATACCGACCGATCCTATAACCAGGCAACACCGGATAGACGCCAGCATCCAGGACACGCAGCCCGGAGAGGCCGCGCATTTGACGGCGTTTGAGACGATGAACCACATGGACGCTGACGCAAGCCTTGCCAACGACCCCGATACCGATCCCGCCGGCGCGCACCACGCCGGTGTGCAGTCCGTAGACCGGGCCATCACCGTGCTCGAAATCATCGCCCGCAACGGCGATGCCGGCGTGAGTGAGATCGCGGAGGAAATGGGCGTCCACAAGTCAACGGCGTCGCGCCTGCTAAGCGCCTTGGACGCACGTGGCATGGTGCAGCAGAACCACGAGCGCGGAAAATACCAACTCGGTTTCAACATCCTGCGCTTGGCCAGTGCCATTCCGGCCCGACTCAGCTTGGTAAGGGAGGCCCGGGAAGACCTCGAGGCCCTGGCGGAGAAGTTCGCTGAGACCGCCAACCTGGCAGTGCTGCGGTCAAATTTCGCGGTCAATGTGGACCAGGCCATTGGCCCCAACACGCTTGGCACGCAGGACTGGATCGGTGGGCTCACCCCGCTCCACGCCACGTCCAGCGGCAAGGTCATGCTTGCCGCCCTGCCGCCTGCGACGCGTGACCGCGTTCTCAGGGAAGCCGGCCAAGCGCAATACACGCCACACACCATCACCGACCGCGACGAGCTGGAGCAGCAAATGCCGGTCATTGAGGAGGCCGGATACGCGGCCACGTATGAAGAACTCGAACGCGGACTCAACGCCGTCGCCGTTCCGATCCGCAACCACAGCGGCACGGTAATCGGAGCAATTAGCCTTTCCGGCCCGGCCTTCCGATTCGAGCCGGAAAAAATACCCGGCCTGCTCGATGCGCTCAAGCAGGCCGGGTATTCAATCAGCGTCAAGATGGGTTACACCGCAGCCAGCGGCGCCTAGGGTCCGTCAAACCTGGCGATCACGCGCTGCCTGGGAGAGGTTTTCGTCCTCGGCTTTGATGGTGGTGTCCCCGCCATGGCCGGTCCGGACCACGGTTTCCGCCGGAAGCGTCAGAAGGCGTTCCCGGATCGAGGCCAGGATGGTCGGGTGGTCGCTGTGGGACCTGCCGGTGGCTCCTGGGCCGCCGTCGAAGAGGGTGTCTCCCGTGAACACCGTGCCTTCGCTTTCCAGGTAGAAGCACGTGGAACCCGGGGAGTGGCCCGGCGTGTGGATGGCCCGCAGGGCCGTGCCCGCCACGTCGAAGATGTCGCCGTCTGCAAGGTAACGGTCCGGCGCGGCATCCGGATACACCTGCTCCCAGAGAACCATGTCTGCGGGGTGCAGGTGGATCGGCGCGTTCACGGCCTTCGCCACGTCGAGCGCTGCTCCGATGTGGTCGTTGTGCGCATGGGTGAGCAGGATGGCGCGCACCTTCCGGCCACGGACCTGGTTGATGATCGCCTCCGCGTCGTGCGGCGAATCGATGATCACGCATTCGTCGTCGTTGCCGACAATCCAGACGTTGTTGTCCACGTCCCACGTGCCGCCGTCGAGCGAAAACGTGCCCGAGGTGACGAGGTTTTCGATGGTGACGCTCATGCGATTTCCACTACCGAACGGAGCACTTTGCCTTCGTGCATCTTGGCGAACGCTTCTTCCACCTGGTCGATGGTGATCCGTTCGGACACGAACGCGTCCAGGTCAAGGTTGCCTTGCTTGTAGTGCGCCACCAGCATCGGGAAGTCGCGGGAAGGCAGGCAGTCCCCGTACCAGGAGGACTTCAGCGAACCGCCGCGGCCGAAGACGTCCAGCAGGGGCAGTTCGAGCTTCATGTCCGGCGTCGGGACGCCGACCAGCACCACGCGGCCGGCGAGGTCGCGCGCGTAGAAGGCCTGCTTGTACGTTTCGGGACGTCCGACGGCGTCGATCACCACGTCGGCGCCGTTGCCGCCGGTCAGCGCCCGGATGGCCTCCACGGGGTCTTCCTGGCTGGAGTTGACACCGTGCGTGGCTCCCAGGGACCTGGCCATCTCGATTTTGTTGGCGTCGATGTCCACGGCGATGATCGTGGTGGCGCCGGCGAGCTTTGCCCCGGCGATGGCGGCGATGCCGACGCCGCCGCAGCCGATCACGGCCACGGACTCGCCCCGCTTGACCTCACCGGTGTTGATGGCGGCACCGATCCCTGCCATCACACCGCAGCCGAGCAGCCCGACGGCGGCCGGATCGACGTCGTCGTCCACTTTGGTGCACTGCCCGGCAGCAACGAGGGTCTTCTCTGCGAAGGCGCCGATCCCCAGGGCCGGTGTAAGCTCCGTGCCGTCCTCCAGGGTCATCTTCTGGGTGGCATTGTGCGTGTTGAAGCAGTACTGCGGCTGGCCTTTGGCGCACGCCCGGCATTCCCCGCACACGGCCCGCCAGTTCAGGATGACCCGGTCCCCTGGCGCCACTTCGGTGACGTCGGGGCCGACCGCGCTGACCACGCCTGTGGCCTCGTGGCCGAGCAGGATGGGGAAATCATCGGTAATGCCGCCCTGCTTGTAGTGCAGGTCGGTGTGGCAGACGCCGCAGGTGAGGATGTCCACCAGTGCCTCGCCCGGACCGGGGTCCGGCACCAGGATGGTCTCCACCGAGACCGGAGCGTTCTTTTCCTTGGCGATGACCGCCCTTACTTTGTAAACCATTGGCTGCGTTTCCTTTTCCTAGGTTCGCGGTAGCTCGTTACAAGACAGACAGTCCTCGGGCTAGCTGTCGGCGGGTACGTCGGCGATTTTGCTGGTGACCCAGCTGTGGAACGCCTCAATGTGGTGCTCGCTCGGCACCAGGACGCCGCCCTTGGCGTAGATCTTGGAGCCCATGGCTGGCTGGCAGCGTTCGCAAGCGTCGAAGTCCTGCTCGTTGACCCGGTGGAAGAGCTCCACCGAAGCGCTCACGTCCTTGCCGGATTCCACCACGCTGGGGAGGTACAGCCAGTCGCATTCAACGATCGTGTGGTCCGCTGCCAACGGGAACATGCGGTGGATGATGACGTGGTCAGGAACCAGGTTGACGAAGACATTCGGCTTGATGGTCACTGCGTAGTAGCGGCGGTCCTGGTCATCGCCGACTCCGGGAATTCGGTCCAGGCCCTCGGAACCGTCAATCGTGAAGCCCTTGATGTCGTCGCCGAACTCGGCGCCGTGGCCCACAAAATACTGCGCTGCCAGGCCGTCGGCGAACTCGGGCAGGACTTCGGTGAGTTCGGGATGGATCGTAGCGCAGTGGTAGCACTCCATGAAGTTTTCGATGATGAGCTTCCAGTTGGCCTTGACGTCGTACTTGATGCGCCGGCCAAGGCTCAGGTTCGCGATGTCATAGTCGTCAACAGCCCGCAGGTCCCCGAGGCGCTCCTCGATCGCCCCCATGACGTCTTCCTCGAACGACGGTGGCTCATCCGCGAGGCAGACCCAGACGTAGCCCATGTATTCGCGGACGTGGACCTTGACCAGCCCGTATTCGTTGCGGTCGATATCCGGCATCTTGGTGAGGTTGGGGGCCGCGATGAGCTTTCCCTCAAGATCGTAGGTCCAGGCGTGGTACGGGCACTGGAACGAGCGGTTGGCTTCGCCGGACTCCTCCATGCACAGCTTCACGCCGCGGTGCCGGCAGATGTTGTAGAACGCGCGGACTTCCCCCTTGCGGGTGCGGTTGATGAGCACGCTCTCGCGGCCGATCTGCACCGTTTTGAACGAGCCGGCCTTTTCCAGGTCCGCGGTCCGCACTGCGCAGAACCACATTTCTTCGAAGATATGTTCTTGCTCGGCGCGGAAGATGTCTTCGCTGACGTACGTGTGGCCGGGGAGAGTGGGGATCAGGCTGGGGGAAACAACTTCAGTGGTCATGCTGACTCCTATTCAGTGATGAAAGCGGGTGGGGCTTGAGGGTGTCTAAGGGGTTGCCAGGACGGGCGGGGCGTTGCGGGCGTTGAGTTGTCGGCGCCAACGGGTGAACAGGCGCGGCTGATTCACACCCAGAACGCCCACCGGTTCCTCGCCCCGGTAATACACGGCCAGGAAGCTGTGGTTCTCGAGCTGCCCCGCCTCGATCTCGACGCGCTCTGCGTCCCGCGCATGGCCGGCGAACTGGAGCGTCACTCCGTACTGGTCAGACCAGAAGTACGGCAGGTTGAGGGGAAGAGGCGCGGCTGAGTGATCCAAGAGCCCGGTCACGGCAAGGGCGGCACGTTCCTGCGCGCCGCTCCAATGCTCCACGCGGTGGTGCCGCCCGCTGCGTTCGTCGAACCAGGCCGCACAGTCTCCCACCGCAACCACGCCGGGAACGTTGGTCCGGCCCATCGAATCGCACGTAACGCCGTCGTCGATCGCCAGGCCCGAACCGGCCAGCCACCCGACATTGGGGACCGCACCGATTCCGAGGAGTACGACGTCGGCGGAACGGTAATGGCCGTCGCTGAGCCGGACACCGGTCACATTTCCTTCGTAGCTGTAATACAAGTCGATTCCCGTGTCACAAATCAGCTCCACTCCATTGATCCCATGGAGCGTGGCCATGACGGCAGCCATCTCCGGACCGAGCGGAGCGCTAAGCGGCACTCCACTCTTGCAGATGACGGTTACGTCCATTCCCAAACCCTTGGCTGTTGATGCGACCTCCGCGCCGATAAAGCCCGCGCCCACAACCAACAGGCGGCTGCCGGCAACGAGCTCCGGGGCCAGATCCTGGGCATCCTGGAGAGTCCGCAGCGTGAACACATTGGCTAGGCCCGCAAGTTCAGGCAGTGTGCGGGCCGAGGCTCCTGTGGCAATCACGACGCCGTCAGCCACCACAGTGCGCCCGTCGCCTAGCGTGATGGTCCTGGTGGCGGCGTCAAAGCTTCGTGCCGGCGAGCCCAGCAGCCATTCGGCCTGGAGCGGGTCATCTGCACCCGCCTCCTCGGCTTCCAACATGAGGTGCTTGATACCGATTTTTCCCGCCAGGAACTCCTTGGACAGGGGCGGGCGGTCATAGGGCCGCTGCTGCTCATCGCCAATGATGAGCAACCGGCCAGAAAAACCCTGCGCCCGGGCAGCGCGGGCGGCGGAAAGACCCGCCAATGATGCACCCACGATCGCCAATGTCTCCATGGCTTCCTCCTCGCCGAGCCGTTCGAAAAGTTATTGCGCAATACGCAACCAACTTCATTATGCGAAACAGCGTGACCGACTTCACATCGCGTGTCAAGGAATCTGCGCAGGAAATTAAACCCCTTGACAAGTCCCTGTGAGGTCAATCACTCTGTTGCGTATTGTGATCAGCGTTGATCATGAGACAACCGCCCCACAGGTTTCGACCAGCCCGGTGAAAGAAGGTTCGTGAGATGCACAGTGCTTGCCCGCTTAGCTCGTTGGCTCCGGGGGACGCGATTCGACTCGACACGTCTCCGCCCATTGCCGTATTTCACACCGAAGAGGGCGAACTCTTTGCCCTCGACGACACCTGCACCCACCAAGACGCCTCGCTCGCCGACGGCTGGGTAGAGGACTGCTGGGTAGAGTGCCCCCTTCATGCTTCAAAGTTCAACCTCCGCACGGGAGCCGCCGACGCGCCTCCCGCCAAATTGCCCATCAGGGTCCACGAAGTCCTGGTAGTGGATGGCCAGATCATGGTCAAAGAATCCGAAGACGCCCCCAACCTTCCACCCGGGTTGACCGTCGACGGCCACGTCTAGGGTCCGGCGAGCCCCAAACTTCCACACCACTTACTTCAGGAGCAACCCGCATGTCCACAACACCCCGCGTCGTCATCATCGGAGCCGGCATCGTCGGCGCCAATCTCGCCGATGAGCTGTCCACCCGCGGCTGGACCAACATCACCGTGGTCGAGCAGGGACCGTTGACGTTGACGGGCGGCTCGACTTCGCACGCCCCCGGCCTCGTGTTCCAGACCAACGCCTCCAAGGCCATGACCCAATTCGCGTCCTACACCGTGGACAAACTGCTCTCGCTCAACGAATCCGGAGTGTCCTGCTTCAACCAGGTAGGCGGCCTCGAAGTGGCAACCACGCCGGAGCGCCTGGAGGACCTCAAGCGCAAGCTGGGCTACGCGGCGTCGTGGGGTGTCGAAGGCCGGCTCATCGATCCGGACGAGTGCGCCAAGCACTACCCCCTACTCAACCAGGAAAAGGTACTCGGCGGTCTCTACGTCCCCTCCGACGGCCTGGCTTCCGCGGCCCGCGCCGTCGGCCTGCTCATCGCCAAGGCGAGCGCAGCAGGGGTCACGTTCCGCGGTTCCACTCCCGTCACCGGCATTGAACAGCCCGGAGGCAAGGTCACCGGCGTCGAAACGCCCGACGGCGTGATCCCGGCAGACATCGTGGTCTCCTGCGCCGGGTTCTGGGGACCCAGGATCGGCGCCATGGTGGGCATGTCCGTGCCGCTCCTCCCCTTGGCCCACCAGTACGTCAAGACCACCTCCGTGCCCGGGCTCGTGGGCCGGAACGATGCCTCGCGGCTGCTTGACCCCGGCAACGGCGCCTGGATGCCGATCCTCCGCCACCAGGACAAAGACCTCTACTACCGCGAGCACGGGGACCGGATGGGCATCGGCTCCTACGCCCACAAGCCCATGCCCGTGGACCTCCGGGAGCTGCCCGAGGTTGCCGCCTCTGACATGTCCGAGCACCGGATGCCGTCCCGACTGCCGTTCACCGAAGAAGACTTCCTGCCGTGCTGGGAAGACTCCAAGGAACTCCTTCCGGCACTCGCCGGCGGCCGGATTGCCGATGGCTTCAACGGGATCTTCTCGTTCACCCCCGACGGCGGTCCCCTCGTCGGCGAGTCCAAGGACGTTGACGGATTCTTCGTGGCCGAGGCCGTCTGGGTGACGCACTCCGCCGGCGTGGCCCGCGCCCTGGCAGAGCGCCTCATCGAGGGCCAGTCCCGGATTCCGCTCCACGAATGCGAGGTCTCCCGCTTCGAAGAAATCCAGACCGCGGAGAGCTACGTCAGCGAAACGTCGCAACAGAACTTCGTGGAGATCTACGACGTCCTGCACCCCCTGCAGCCGAGGGTCTCCCCCCGCGAGCTGCGCGTGAGCCCGTTCAATGCCCGGCAGAAGGAACTCGGGGCGTTTTTCCTCGAAGCCCACGGCTGGGAGCGCCCCCACTGGTTCGAGGCCAACCGCGGTTTGCTCGAAGAGCTCCCGGAAGAATGGAAAGCTCCGGAGCGCGGGTCCTGGGCCGCCATGTTCCACTCCCCCATTTCCGCCGCCGAAGCGTGGAAGACGCGCACCGCCGTCGCGCTCTATGACATGACGCCGCTCAAGCGGCTGGAAGTTTCCGGCCCGGGCGCCGTAACCCTCTTGCAGCGCCTCAGCGCCGGAAAAGTCGACAAGAAGCCGGGTGCGGTGACGTACTGCCTGCTCCTCAACGACGACGGCGGCATCCGCAGCGACATCACAGTGGCCCGCCTCGACGAAACCACGTTCCAGGTAGGCGCGAACGGCAACATCGATTTCGATTACTTCACCACCGAAGCCCGCAAGCAGACCGCCGGGGACGTCAGCCAGTGGGTCCAGGTCCGCGACATCACCGGTTCCACGTGTTGCGTGGGGCTTTGGGGGCCGCTGGCCCGCGAGGTCATCGCCAAGGTGAGCGACGACGATTTCAGCAACGACGGTTTGAAGTACTTCCGCACCAAGAAGGTCCAGATCGGCGGGATCCCTGTCACCGCGATGCGGCTGTCCTACGTAGGCGAGTTGGGCTGGGAGCTGTACACGACGGCGGAAAACGGCCAAAGGCTCTGGGACCTGCTGTTCGAGGCCGGCCAGGAGCAGGGCATCATCGCGGCCGGCCGCGGCGCGTTCAACAGCCTGCGCCTCGAGAAGGGCTACCGGCTATGGGGTACCGACGTAACCCCGGAGCACGAGCCTTTCCAGGCCGGCCTTGGCTTCTCCGTCGGGAAGGACAAGGAAGGATACATCGGCGCCGAGGCCCTCAAAGCCCGCCGCGAACTGCCCGTCAACCACCGCCTGCGTTGCCTGACGGTCGACGACGGCACATCCGTGGTGTTGGGCAAGGAACCTGTCTATTTCCGCGGAGAGCCTTCCGGCTACGTCACGAGCGCCGCCTACGGCTACACCGTCCGGAAGCCCATCGCCTACGCTTGGCTGCCCGCCGAGGCGGGCGAGGGTGACGCCGTCGAGATCGAATACTTCGGCAAGCGGATCCCGGCCACCATCTCCGCCGATCCCCTCGTGGATCCAAACATGGAAAAGCTGCGGGGCTGACGCCCTCCTGGCTACCGGACACAGCAATGGGGATCACTTCAAAGGAGTTCAACTAATGGCCAACGAAAAGTTTGACTACGTCATTGTGGGTGGGGGCAGCGCCGGATCGGTGCTGGCAGACAGGCTCAGCGCAGACCGGACCAAGACCGTCCTGGTCCTGGAGGCTGGCCGGAGCGACTACCCCTGGGACCTGTTCATCCAGATGCCAGCAGCGCTCACGTTCCCCAGCGGGAACAGGTTCTACGACTGGCGCTACCAATCCGACCCCGAGCCGCACATGCACGGACGGCGGATCGCCCACACCCGCGGCAAGGTTTTGGGAGGCTCCAGCTCCATTAACGGGATGATCTTCCAGCGCGGCAATCCCTTGGACTACGAACGCTGGGGAGCCGACGCCGGGATGGAGACCTGGGACTTCGCCCACTGCCTCCCGTACTTCAACCGCATGGAGACCGCCCTCGCCGCGGATCCCGACGACGAGCTACGTGGACACAACGGACCGCTGGTCCTGGAACGCGGCCCGGCGCGCAATCCCCTCTTCCAAGCATTCTTCCGCGCCGCCCAACAAGCCGGATTCGCACGGACCAACGATGTCAACGGGTACAGGCAGGAGGGCTTCGGCCCCTTCGACCGCAATGTGCACAAGGGGCAGCGGCTCTCCGCCTCCCGTGCCTACCTGCGGCCGCACCTCGACCGGCCCAACCTCACCGTGCGGACCCGGGCGCTCGTATCGAAAATCAACTTCGACGACATTGGAACTTCCGATGTCAGGGCCACGGGCGTCAGCTACCGCCGCAACGGCAAGCAGCACAGCGTGGACGCCCAGGAAGTCGTCCTGTGCGGAGGAGCCATCAACACGCCGCAGCTCCTGCAGTTGTCCGGCGTCGGGGACTCCACGCACCTCAAGTCCCTGGGCATCAAACCCGTGGTTGACCTTCCCGGTGTCGGCGAAAACCTGCAGGATCATCTGGAGGTCTACATCCAGCACGCCTGCACCCAGCCGGTGTCCATGCAGCCAAGCCTGAGCCTGTGGCGCTATCCGTGGATCGGCCTGCAGTGGCTGTTCGGGCGCAAGGGGCCTGCGGCCACCAACCATTTCGAAGGCGGCGGTTTTGTGCGCTCCAACGAGGACGTGGCCTACCCCAACCTGATGTTCCACTTCCTGCCGGTGGCCGTCCGCTACGACGGCCAGAAGGCCGACGCCAAGCATGGCTACCAAGTGCACATCGGGCCCATGTATTCCGACGCCCGTGGCAGCCTGAAGATCACCTCCACGGACCCCACCGCCCACCCGTCCATGAAATTCAACTACCTTTCCACAGAGCAGGACCGGCGCGAGTGGGTCGAAGCCATCCGGATTTCCCGGAACATCCTGGAGCAGTCTGCCATGGCGCCTTTCAATGGCGGCGAGCTCTCCCCCGGCCCAGCCGTCCAGACAGACGAGGAAATCCTCGACTGGGTGGCCCGCGACGCCGAAACCGCCCTGCACCCTTCCTGCACAGCCAAGATGGGCCCGGCCACCGATCCCATGGCCGTAGTGGACCCGCTCAGCATGAGGGTGCATGGCACCTCGGGCCTGCGGGTGGCTGACGCTTCGGCAATGCCCTACGTGACCAACGGCAACATCTACGCGCCGGTCATGATGCTGGCCGAGAAAGCTGCGGACTTGATTCAGGGCCGCGAACCCCTCGCTCCGATCGCCGCCGAGTTCTACCGGCACGGTACGGTTCCGGGTGCAGAGGGGCCGGTTCCGGTCAGCCTGGAAAGCCAGCCCGAGGCAACTTCGGCAAGGAACTAAGGAGCGGCATGAACACCCCACAACTTTCACGGATCCACACGGTGCGCGGCAGCTACGTCGACGGCGGCTGGCAGCAGTCCAGCGGAGGCACCCGGAGCATCAGCTGCCCGGCGGACGGTACGCACGTTGCCGACGTCGCGGAGTGCACCTCGGCCGACGCGGAGGCCGCTGTGGCGAGCGCCCGGAAGGCGTTCGACGACGGCGGCTGGCCGAACACGCCGGAACTGGAACGCGGCGCGATCCTGCTCCGCGTGGCCGGGTTGCTGCAACGGGACAAAGCCGGATACGCGGCGGCCGAAGCCCTCGACACCGGGAAGCGGCTGATTGAAGCCGAATACGACATCGACGACGTCATAGCCTGCTTCCGCTACTACGGCAGCGTGGCAGGCACGGACGCGGGCCGCGTGATCGATACCGGCCGGCCCGGCGCCATCAGCCGGGTCGTCCATGCGCCCGTAGGCGTCTGCGGCCTTATCACGCCGTGGAACTACCCGCTCCTGCAAGCTTCGTGGAAGGTTGCGCCCGCACTCTTGGCCGGCAACACTTTTGTCCTCAAGCCCAGTGAGTTGACGCCTTCGACGTCCATCCTGCTTATGGACACGCTGCGGGAAGCCGGCGTGCCCGACGGCGTCGCGAACCTTGTGACGGGAACGGGACCCGAGGTGGGTGCGGTACTTAGCTCGGATCCGCGGGTCGATCTGGTCTCCTTCACGGGCGGCCTCGAAACCGGCAAGCGGATCATGGTGGCCGCGGCGGAGACGGTCAAGCGCGTGGCCCTTGAGCTCGGCGGCAAGAACCCGAACGTCGTGTTCGCCGACGCCGACCGGGAGGCCGCGATCGACAACGCCTTGACTGCCGTCTTCCTGAACTCGGGCCAGGTGTGCTCGGCCGGGGCACGGCTCATTGTCGAAGAGTCCATTCACGAGGAGTTCGTGGCCGAAGTGGTGCGCCGGGCACGCCAGATCCGGTTGGGCGGCCCCTTCGACCAGAAAGCCCAGACAGGCCCGCTGATCTCCACGGCCCACCGGGACAAGGTCCACGCCTACGTGCGGGCCGGTGTTGCGGAAGGCGCCCGGCTGCTGTGCGGGGGCTTCATTCCGGACAGCCCGGAGCTGGCCGGTGGCAGTTTCTACCCGCCCACCGTGCTGGACGGGTGCACGACCTCGATGCGCGTTGTGCAGGAGGAATCCTTTGGCCCCGTCATGACGGTGGAAACATTCACCACCGAGGAAGAGGCCGTCCGGCTGGCCAACGACACCGTCTACGGACTGGCCGGCGCTGTGTGGACGGCAGACGCGTCGAAAGCCCAGCGGGTTTCGGAAGCGTTGCGCCACGGGACGGTCTGGATCAACGACTACCACCCTTATGTCCCGCAAGCCGAATGGGGCGGCTTCGGACAGTCAGGCAATGGCCGCGAATTGGGGCTCGCGGGCTTGGCCGAATACCGAGAAACAAAGCACATCTGGCAAAACATCAGCCCCGGGCCCAGCTATTGGTTCGAGCCGTCGCAGGCAGGAGTACAGCAATGAGCAGTCCTGACATATCAGTGCGCAACCTCTGGAAGGTCTTCGGACCCGGAGGTGAAAAGATCCCCAAGGACCCCGAACTCTCGGCTTTGAGCTCGGCTGAATTGCTTGAACGCACCGGGTGCAATGCTGCAGTACGCGACATGAACTTCGACGTCGCGAAGGGCGAGGTGTTCGTCGTCATGGGCCTGTCCGGATCAGGAAAGTCCACCCTGATCCGGTGCCTCACCCGGCTGATCGAACCGACGTCGGGGAGCGTCCTGGTGGACGGCAAGGACGTGATGCAGGCAGGAACCGGCGAGCTTCGGGAGCTGCGCCGGCGGAAAATGTCCATGGTCTTCCAGCATTTCGGCCTCCTGCCGCACCGCACCGTCCTGGACAACGTGTCCTACGGGCTGCAGATCCGTGGCGCCGCCAAGAACGAGCGCTACGCCAGGTCCCGCGAAATCATCGAGCTCGTAGGCCTCAAGGGTTACGAACAGCATTTCCCGGACCAGCTCTCCGGCGGAATGCAACAGCGCGTCGGACTCGGCCGCGCCTTGGCAGGCGATCCGGACACCATCCTCTTTGACGAACCGTTCTCTGCCCTGGACCCGCTCATCCGGCGCGACATGCAGGCGGAAGTCATCCGGCTGCACAAAGAGATGGGCAAGACGATGGTTTTCGTCACCCACGACCTTTCGGAAGCGCTCAAACTCGGGGACCGCATCCTGATCATGCGGAACGGGGAGACGGTCCAATGCGGCACTGGCGATGATCTCGTCGGATCGCCTGCGGACAAGTACATTGCCGACTTCGTCTCCGAAGTACCTCGCGCGGATGTCCTGACGCTCAAGTGGATCACCGATCCTTTGGCTTTGGGCACTCCCGGGGATGCTCCTGTCCTGAGCGCAGGCATGATCATCCGCGACGCCATTCCCACCGTCATGAACTCATCGTGTCCTGTCCTGGTGGAAGACTCCGGCAAGATCACCGGCCAGATCGACCGCGACAGCATCTTGTCGGTCATCCGCAGCGCGGAAGTTGCGGCGTGATGTCCACTCTCGTTCGCGATCGCGCCCCGGTCCAAGCTACCCCTGTCTCCGTCCGCGCACCGCGCAAGCGGCTCAGCCGGCGCACCCTGATCCTGAGCGGGGCCGGCGTCGTGTGGCTTGTTGGATTCCTGTTCCTCCACGGCACGGCGACCCTCACGCTGCCGGCGTCGGAGCTTACTGATCTCCACCGCTCCCTCAACCAATTCAACGCCTGGGTGGCATCGAACCGTGCGGATAATCCCGTCTTCCAGTACGTTTTCACCCCCCTCCGCTCCGCCGTCGACGCCGTCGCCAACCTGTTCATCGGCATTTTCGCCGCCAGCTCCACCGGGCTTCGCCTGCCGGAAATCGGCTGGCTGGGAACCGTCGCGCTGCTCAGCTGGATCGCCTTCGCGGTGGGCAATGCCCGCGTGGCTTTGCTGACCGCGGCGGCCTTCGTGTTCTTCGGCCTCCAGGGGCTGTTTACGGAAGCGGCTTACACCTTCGCCCTCGTCATCACAGCCGTGCTGTTCACGCTGCTGATCGGCATCCCCCTCGGAGTGCTGGCCGGAGTCTATGGCCGGGTTGCCAAGGTGATCACTCCGGTCCTCGACTTCATGCAGACCCTTCCCACCTTCGTTTACCTGGCACCGCTGGCCCTCATCTTCCTGATCGGCCCCGCCTCCGCCGTGATCGCCACCGTGATCTACGCGGCGCCTCCGGTCATCCGACTGACGGCGCATGGCATCCGGTGCATCCCGGAAAACACCCGGGAAGCCTCCGACTCCTTGGGAACCACCGGCTGGCAGCGGCTCCTCACCCTTCAGCTCCCCCTCGCTCGGCGCACCATCGTGATGGGGATCAACCAGAGCACCATGGCCGCGCTGTCCATGGTGACCATCGCGGCGCTGATCGCAGCGCCCGGGCTGGGACAAGTGGTTATCCGCGCCCTGCAGTCGCTCGACGTCGGCACGGCGGTCAATGCCGGACTGTCGATCGTCCTGCTGGCCATTGTGCTGGACCGCGTGACCACGGCCGCCAGCCGCCGGGCCGAACCCGGAGCAAACCGAAAGCGCCGGATATCGCGGCGAACCCGGTACATTTTGCTGGCGCTCAGCTTGCTTGTGGTGCTCGCCATGGTCCAGTTGTCCCGCACAATGCTCTGGGCCGCCGCCTTCCCGAAGGATCTCAACATCGGCCCGGCCATTGTCAGCGGAGTGAGCTCGGCCAGCGAATGGCTGCAGACCAACCTCTTCCTCTTTACGGTGTCCTTCCGCGAGGCAGTCACCAACGGAATCCTCAACCCGTTCCAGTCACTTCTGACGGAAACGCCTTTCTACCTCCTGGTCGCCGTGATCGTCGTAGCGGCTTTTGCCCTCGGCGGCTGGAAGCTGGCAGCGGTCACGGCATCGTGCTTGGCCGTGATCATCTATTTGGGCCTGTGGAGCGATTCCATGGTCACCCTGGCAGGCACCCTCGTTGCCACCGCCGTCGTCATGGTCCTGGGCGTCATCTTCGGCGTGGCCATGGGCAGGTCCAACAAAGTGGACCAGCTCATGCGGCCCATGCTTGACGCGGGCCAGACCATGCCTGCTTTCGTCTACCTGGTTCCGTTCCTGGGCCTCTTCGGCGCAACACGCTTCACCGCCATCATCGCAGGCATCATCTACGCGGCGCCCGTGGCCATCAAGATCACGGCCGACGGCATCGCCGCAATTTCCCCCACCGTCATGGAAGCGGCCGTCTCCAGCGGCTCAACCCCCTGGCAAGTCATCACCAAGGTCCAGCTGCCCATGGCTCGGCAATCCTTGGCCCTCGCCGCCAACCAAGGCCTGATCTACGTCCTCGCCATGGTGGTGGTCGGAGCCCTGGTCGGAGCAGGTGGCCTGGGGTACGACGTCGTCGCCGGCTTTGTCCAAAGTTCACTGTTCGGCAAGGGCCTCGCCGCAGGCCTGGCCATCGTTTTCCTCGGCATCCTGCTGGACCGTATGACGCAGGCCGTCGCTGCCAACCCCGTCCGAAAAGTCCCCTCAGCAAAATCACCCGCCCACTAACGGCCCTGACACTCACGCACTGCCCCCAACAAGGAGACCCCACCATGAGTAAAGCTGGACTGCTGTTGAAACGAACAATTCCCACGCTCGCCGGAACCATGGCTGCCGCCCTGTTGCTCGCCGGCTGCGGCGGCGCAACAGTCAATCAGGCGGCCGCAGCCGGTGCTTCGAGCACCCCCTGCGGAACCGTCAACGTGGCCCTCAACGCGTGGGTGGGCTACACGGCGAATGCGGCTGTTTACAGCTACATAGCCCAAAACAAGCTCGGTTGCACCGTAGTCCAGAAGGACCTGTCGGAACAGATTTCCTGGCAGGGCTTCGGCTCAGGTGAAGTCGATGTCATTCTTGAGAACTGGGGTCACGAGGACCTCGCGAAGCAGTACATCACGGATCAGAAAGTAGCGGTGGACGCTGGTCCCACGGGCAATGAAGGGCACATCGGCTGGTACGTACCGCCATGGATGGTCCAGAAGTACCCGGACATCCTGGACAGCAAGAACCTGAACAAATACGCGTCCCTCCTTGCCACGTCCGAATCGGGCGGCAAGGGCCAGGTGTTGGATGGCGACCCCGCGTTCGTGACCAACGATGAAGCCCTCGTCAAGAACCTTGGCCTCGACTACAAAGTGGTCTTCTCCGGTTCGGAAGCAGCACTGATCCAGTCGTTCCGTTCGGCCGAGAAGAACAAGACGCCGCTACTGGGTTACTTCTACGAACCGCAATGGTTCCTTTCCGAGGTCCCCCTCAAGAAGGTCAGCCTGCCCGCCTACACTCCGGGCTGCGATGCCGACGCCGAGAAGGTGGCCTGTGACTACCCCGATTACAAACTGAACAAGGTGATGGCCAAGAAGTTTGCGGACAGCGGTTCTCCCGCCGCGAAACTGCTCAAGGCTTTCTCGTGGACCAACGCGGACCAGAACTCCGTCGCAACCGACATCCAGGGCGGCATGAAGCCCGATGCCGCGGCCAAGAAATGGGTGGATGCCCACCCCGACGTGGTGGCTGCCTGGCTCAAATAGTCCCTTAACGCTTGCTGTGAAGCTCCCCGGATCCTTTGGATCCGGGGAGCTTCTTTTTGCGTTCCGGGACAGGGTCCTACTCATTCTCCGCAACCGCGTTGCAGCGAGTGCGCTACCTCTCCCCCAGCTAGCTCGCACTTGTTGTCGCTTAGAGCGCCCAATACGACAAGTAATGCGAGCCAGTTGGGCTGAACCTGGAGACCCTTGACGGTGATGCGCAACACATCTATTCTGGTGCAACAGCGTTGCGTTGAATGCAACCCAAAAATTCTTGGTGGATTCATGAAAAACGAAACATCCTCCGTGGCAGCCATCCCGGGAAGCGCTAGTGCCGGATCCAAAGGCGGATCCGGCGAGCTTCCCGACGCAACAGCCACCCCGGGCGGCCCGTCAAAGCCAGCCAACAACCACACGGTCAGCAAGGACACCCGCCGCCGCGTCATCACTGCGAGCTTCATCGGCAACTTCGTCGAATGGTTCGACTACGCCGTCTACGGCTACCTCGCCGGGATTATCTCGACCGTCTTCTTCCCCGCATCGGACCGGCAGACCGCCCTGCTCGCGACGTTCGGCGTCTTTGCCGTCTCCTTCTTTGTCCGTCCACTGGGCGGATTCATCTGGGGCCACATCGGTGACCGGCTCGGACGGAAACAGGCACTCTCCCTGTCGATCGTGCTCATGTCCGTGGCAACGTTCTGCATCGCCCTGATCCCCGGCTACAACACCATCGGCGTCATGGCACCGGTCCTCCTGCTGCTCGTCCGCGTTGTCCAGGGCTTCTCGGCAGCGGGCGAATACGCAGGTGCCTCAGCCTTCCTGGTGGAATACGCGCCGACCAATCGGCGCGGACTCTATGCCGCTGTCGTACCTGCCAGTACGGCGGCGGGCCTGCTGCTCGGTTCCCTGCTGGCGGCGCTGCTCAGCTCGGTGCTGAGCGCCGAGCAGCTCGGCGAATGGGGCTGGCGCCTGCCCTTCCTCCTGGCCGCCCCGATGGGCCTGATCGGCCGCTACATCCGCACGAAGCTCGAGGACACCCCGGCATTCCGCGAAATGGCCGCGAAAGACACCGCGGTCAAGGCTCCAGCCTTCGCGATGTTCAAGACGTACCGCAAGCAGTTGATCATTGCGACGGGCGCAGTGCTGCTCAACGCCGTCGGCTTCTACGTGATCCTCAGCTACATGCCGACGTACCTCTCCGAGGAGCTTCATTTCGGCGCAGCCGAATCGTTCCTGGCCACGACCATTGCCCTCCTCAGCTACATCGGATTCATTTTCCTGACAGGGATCGCATCGGACAGCTTCGGCCGCAAGCGCATGCTCATCACGGCTTCCGTACTGTTCGTGGTGCTGACCGTTCCGGCGTTCATGCTGCTCGACACCGGCAACTTCCTGGTCATTGTCCTGGTCCAGATCCTGCTGGGCGGCATGCTCACGCTCAACGACGGCACCCTGCCCAGCTTCCTTGCCGAGCTTTTCCCCACGAGGGTCCGCTACAGCGGCTTCGCCGTCAGCTTCAATCTCTCCAACGCCCTGTTCGGCGGCACCGCCCCATTCATGGCAACCCTCCTCATCGGCCTGACCCACAACCAGCTGGCTCCCGGCTGGTACCTCGTGGCGGCCGCCGTCATTTCCCTCATCGCGGTCCTTTTCGCTGTGGAGACTTCCAAGAAGCCCCTGCAGCAGGACTGAAAACAACCCACCCATTGAAAGGAACACCACCCATGACCATCACCGAAAATGAAGCCCTAAGCGACGTCACCAAGCTTGAGCGCCTCAAGGTCCTCAACAACGGAGAGAAGGTCTCCCTGACCTTCTCCGACGCAGAGTTTGAGCGACGCCTTGCCGGACTTCGCGGGATCATGGCCGAGAAGGAACTGGACGCCGTCGTCCTGACCAGCTACCACTCCATCAAGTACTACTCCGACTTCCTGTTCACCTACTTCGGCCGCTCCTACGCCATGGTGGTCACGGCCGACGACACCGTCACCGTGACCGCCAACATCGACGCCGGAATGCCGTGGCGCCGCAGCTACGGGGACAACCTGGTCTACACGGACTGGCGCCGGGACAACTACATCTTCGGCATCCAGGAAGTGCTGCGCACCCGCGGGATCAACGTCCGGCGTCTGGGCGTCGAGGACGATTCCCTTCCGCTGGACAACCGCAACAAGATCCAGTCTGCCTTCTCCGGCGCGACGCTTGCGGACGTCGCCCAGGCCGCGATGCGCCAGCGCATGGTCAAGTCTGCCGAGGAGATCGAGGTCATTAAACACGGCGCCCGGATCGGCGACCTTGGCGGAGAGGCGATCCGCAATGCGATCACGGCGGGAATCACCGAGTACGAGGTCGCCCTGATCGGCACCGAGGCCATGGTCCACGAGATCGCCCGGACGTTCCCCGACTCCGAGATCCGCGATACCTGGGTGTGGTTCCAGTCCGGCATCAACACGGACGGCGCCCACAACTGGGCCACCACCCGCAAGATCCAGGAACACGACATCCTGTCGCTGAACTGTTTCCCCATGACATCGGGCTACTACACGGCACTGGAGCGGACCTTGTTCTACGGCGAACCCGATGCCCGCTCCCTGGAGCTGTGGAACATCAACGTAGAGGTGCACAAGCGCGGACTGGAACTCATCAAGCCCGGAGCCGTCTGCAAGGACATCGCCGCGGAGCTCAACGAGATCTACGTTTCGCATGGACTGCTCGCCAACCGCACCTTCGGCTACGGACACTCCTTCGGCGTCCTCTCGCACTACTACGGCCGCGAAGCCGGACTAGAGCTGCGCGAAGACATCGACACGGTCCTGGAGCCAGGCATGGTGGTCTCCATGGAACCGATGATCACGGTCCTCGACGGCCAGCCGGGTGCCGGCGGGTACCGGGAGCACGACATCCTGGTGGTCGGTGAAGACGGTGCCGAGAACATCACCAAGTTCCCGTTCGGCTCGGAATACAACATCATCGGCGCCTGACACCCACCTCCAATGGACATGCCCAGCCTTGCGCCCGAGCAGTGGACATATGACTCATATGCTCATTGCTCTAGGCGAAGGCTGGGCATGTCCCAATAAAAAGAGCCATATAGTGACCATCATGACCCCAGCAGAACTGCGTGCAGAACCGCGTGCAACCACGAGTGACACCCCGGCCAACGGCGATTCGAAAGGCGCTTCGGTACTCGAGAACGCCATCGCCGTGCTCCGCAGCTTCACCGCCGAGGAACCCTTGCTGGGAGTCACCGAGATCGCCGGCAGGATCGGCTTGCACAAGAGCACGGTGTCCCGGATCCTCGCAACCTTCGAACAAGAACACTTGGTGGAGCGCGATGCCGAGTCCCGCCGCTTCCGGCTTGGCCTGGGGATGATCGCCCTCGCCGGCCCGCTCCTCGCCGAACTGGAAGAGCGCCGGGTGGCCTATCCCGTGCTGCGGGAGCTGAGCGAACGGACGGGCGAGACGAGCGCGCTCATGGTGTGGAACGGGAACGAATCCATGTGCGTTGAGCAAATCGCGAGCCGTCACCAGGTCAAGCATCTTGCCCCGTTGGGTGCCCGCTACAACGAGGCGCTGAGCTCCTCGGTGCAGGTCTTCCTTGCAGCCGAAGACGCCGACCGCGTGCGCATGCTCCTGCGCAGCGGCTCCATCACATTGCCCGGTCTCGACGAGGAAGCCCTCGAGGCCTACTTGCTTCGGCTTCAGGAGTCTGTGGAGCGGGGCTGGGCCTTCAATTTCGGCGAAACATCCATCGAAGAAGTCGGCGTTGCCTCCCCCGTCTTTGACCATCGCGGAGACATCGTGGCCTCCGTCCTGATCCCCGCGCCGAAGTTCCGCGTCTCGCAGGACACGCTTGCCAGCCTCGGCGAGGCATGCCAAGACGCAGCCCGCAAAATCACCACGCGCCTGGGCGGTCGCGCCCCCCACTGACCCGACACCACCCTTCACCACACGGGGACATGCCCAGTTCTGGACCCCAGAAATGGACATGCCCACTCGTCATCCACGGGACATGCCCAGCCCCAAACCCGAGCGGCGGACATAACGCTCTCACTCCGAGGGACATGTCCGGCCTTGGACTCGAGGGATGGACATATGCGCAATATGTCCATTGCTCCGAGCCAAGGCTGGGCATGTCCTATGTGCCCGGGCGGGGTGTGCCCGGGCGGGGCGGGCGGGGTGTGCCCGGGCTGGGCATGTCCTATGTGCCGGGGCGGGGCGGGCGGGGCCGGGGGCCAAGCTCACGGCGCCCGAACGCAGTCAGCAGTTAGCCCGCGACGACGGCGAGCGCCTCCTCGACGCTGTCCACCAGGAAGATCCGGGCCTCCATCACTTTCCCCGCCGCGAGGCTCTGCAGCATAGGCCACGCGGGATACTTGTGCTCCCAATGGTCGCGTCCGACGAGCACCATGGGCGTGACGGTTTCCGGGGCGCCGTAGAAGTTCTCGCACGCATCCTGGAAGATTTCCTGCACGGTGCCGGCGGAGCCCGGGAGGAACACGATGCCGCCGTTGCATAGCTCGAGCAGGATCGCTTCGCGCATGGAATTGGCGAAGTACTTGGCGATGTGGGTGGCGAAGAGGTTGGGCGGCTCGTGCCCGTAAAACCAGGTGGGGATGCCCAGCGACGTCGTTCCGCTCGGATAATGCCCGACTACGACGGCCGCCGCCCGCGCCCAGGCCGTCACCGAGGGACGGAAACCCGGCACCGCCGCGAGCGATTGCAGCGCGACGGCGAAGTCGGCGTCGGACAGGCCGCTCAAGTAGGCACCCAAATTGGCGGCTTCCATGGCACCCGGTCCCCCGCCGGTGGCCACCGTGAAGCCGGACACGGCCAAGAGCCGACCCAGGCGCGCCGCGTCGTCGAAGTCCGTCGTTCCGCGTTGCGCGGCGTGCCCGCCCATGACGCCCACGATCTTGTTCCCCGCGAAATCCCCGTTGCCCATGAGTTCGTCCAGGGCGTCTCCGATGGCGTGGTCGTGCAGCGCGGCGGCGAGGGTGGCGTCCAGACTGGTCCGCTGCCCCGGCATGATGCTCCATTGGTAGACCAGGGCGTCGAGCGTGGCTTCGTACTCGGTGGAGTCAATGTCCTCGTACAGTTCGGCGGCGCTGTAGAGGCTGCCCCGGTACGGGTTGAACGGCACGCCGCGCAGCTTCGGAAAGATCAGTGCGCCGCGGCTGCGCAGCGAGTCCTCCACGCCGTCGTCGAAGGTACAGCCGAGGAAGATGGCGCCTTGGGGATCCAGCCTCTGCAGGTCCGCGCGTCGGCCTCGCAAGTCCAGCGACTGGGCGTGCCATCCGTGCATCGTTGCGGCACCGGAGCTCAGAAGCCTGTCGAAATGGGCCACGCTCTCAATGTCGAGCGTGCGGGGACTGGGAGTCAGGGCGCGGGACGGATTCATGGCATCAGCGTAAGCCCGCGATTCCCGTTGCGCAGGAGTCGACCGGCCGGTGCATCATGGAGCATGCAGACTTCCGAACAGCAAAGCAGCTTAAGGCCCCGGATCGGCATTCCTGTCCGCCTCAGCAGCTCCGAAAGCACGGATCCCCGCGTCGGAGAGGCGAACGAACTCTTCGACTTCATCGTCGAACTAGTGCGCGACGCCGGTGCGGAGCCTGTACTGCTGGACGCCTCCTTCACCGACGAAGCCGGTCCGCTGGCCGACGAGCTCCGTTCCCTCAACGGGGTCCTGCTGCCCGGCGGCGGGGACCTGGATCCGCGACTCTACGGTGAAGAAGCGACCGACGCCTGCTACGACGTCAACCCTGACCAGGATCGCCTGGACTTGGCGGTCGCCCGCGGATCGCTCGACGCCGGTTTGCCCACCCTCGGCATCTGCCGCGGCCATCAGCTCCTCAACGTGGTCTACGGCGGGACGCTCATCCAGGACATGCACCCATCGTTGGTGGAGCACAACGGCCTGACACCGGCGGAAGGCGAGCTCAGCGCCTGGGCGTGGCACGACGTCGAACTTTCACCGGGTTCCAAGGTGGCCGGGCTCTATGGCTCTCGGGCCTCAGTGCGGATTGCTTCGGGACATCACCAGGCCGTGGCCCGGGTAGGCGATGGCTTGGTGGTGACGGCGGTCGCGGAGGACGGGACCGTGGAGGCCCTCGAGGATCCGCAGCGCTGGGTGGCATCCGTGCAATGGCATCCCGAGGCCTCGCAGCTGCCTGAGGAGGAGCGGCTCGCTCCGTTCAAGGCTTTCGTGGAGGTCTGCAGGACGCTGCGTCCCGTGGGGTGATCGAGCGGCCCTCCTCCACCTGCCGGAATCAATTTCCCGCACCGGTGAACCTGACCGCTCCGGAATTCGTCTCATCAATGTGGCAAGCACATTGCGGCCACCGGACACGAGAAGCGGGGAACCAATCATGAGGAACAACCCCAAAGCCATGATGGTTATCGTTGCGGCGGCCGCCCTGATCGCCTTGAGCGGTTGCGGGTCGTCCGGAACCGGCGGCTATGGCGCATCATCGAGCCCACCTTCCGCCGCGTCCTCCGGCGCTCCGTCCTCCCAATCGCTCACCATCACCATCAAGGACTTCGGCTATCAAGGACCTGTCTCGGTCAGCCCGGGCGCCAAAATCACGGTAAAGAACGAGGACACCCAGGCCCACACGGTCACCGCAGACGATGGAAAGGCCTTCGACGCCGCCGTCGACGGAGGGGGCGGAACAGCCCAGTTCACGGCGCCCACCACACCGGGCAGCTACCCCTACCACTGCACTTACCACCCCAATATGCACGGAACCCTGGTCGTGAAATGAGCACTCGGGAAATGAGCACAGTGAAATGAGCACTCGTGAAGCGGCCCGGCGCAAGCCGATGAGCCGCAGGCCCAAGGACATCCTTTTGCGACTGCTTGTGGCGGCAGCCCTGGTCGTCGACGCAGTGGTGCACTTCGATCTTGCCTCCGGCTACCAATTGGGTGCCCCTGGCGGAATCGGGGAAGGCAACCTGTTCCGGATTGAGGCCGTCGCTGCAGTTCTCGTCGGCCTGTATGTCCTGGTCCGCGGCAGTCGGCCGGCCTACGCGGCTGCGGTGGTCATCGCTGGAAGCGCCTTCATTGCGGTCCTCCTCTATCGTTACGTCGACATACCTGCCCTGGGCCCAATCCCCGCCATGTACGAGCCCGTATGGTTTTTCGAGAAGTCCCTCAGCGCCGTCGCCGAGGGACTGGGCGCGGTCCTGGCGGGCGTCGGTTACCTCAGGCAACGCGGGAGCGCCCGCCGCCGCCGCTGAAGGCGGCCGACGCCGAAAGCCAGGGTCGCCGCGGCCGGGGCCATCCACGCATAGTTCTGATGTCTGGACATGTCCCAACAAGGGTCCAAACAAGGGGCCTGAAACGGCACAATAGACGCGCATTCGTCACCCTTGACCCGCACAATGCTCCTGCTATCATCAGTAAAGCAGTATGTCCTATCAAGCGAACATGAGCGGACATGCTTGCAACTTCCGGGACAGTCCCGGAATGCGAGGGAGCATGCAATGGCGAATCAACTTGGCCTCACTATCGACCGTTCTTCCCCTGTGCCTTTGTACCATCAGGTGGTCCAGGGCATCGAGGCCGCCATCCACAGCGGAGTGCTGGAACCCGGCAGCCGTTTGGACAACGAAATCGACCTCGCCGCCCAGCTCAACCTGTCCCGGCCCACCATGCGCAAAGCCATGGACGAACTCGTCCGCTCGGGCCTGCTGGTCCGGAAACGCGGCGTCGGCACCCAGGTAGTGTCGAGCCAGGTCCGCCGGCCCCTGGAGCTCTCCAGCCTCTATGACGACCTGACTAATAATGGCAAAAAGCCCACAACGCAGGTCCTCAGCTTCTCGCACATGGAAGCCGACGCAGCCACGCTGACCGCCCTCCAGCTTCCGGCCGGTTCAAAGGTCTATCACTTCACCCGCCTGCGCAAAGTGGGCGGTAAGCCGCTGGCGCTCATGGAGAACTGGGTCCGCGATGACATCACGACCATGGACGAGTCCATGCTCCAGGCGGAGGGCCTCTACGCCATCCTCCGCCGCGGCGGAGTCAACTTCCGCCTCGCCTCGCAGCGGATCGGCGCCATGATCGCCAACGACTACCAGGCACCGCTCTTGGAGGCAGAAGTCGGCTCGGCTTTGGTCACCATGGAGCGCACCGCCGTCGACGACACCGGACGCATGGTCGAGACCGGCCACCACGTGTACCGGGCCGATTCCTACAGCTTTGAAATGACACTCGTACAGCGCTAACGCAAGGATATAACTTCATGGCCAACTGGGTCTATCCACTGGGAACCGCCAACGACGGCGATTGGGACATCTCGCTCGGAACTTCCGATTCCGCCTTGACTGTGGACGGTTGGGCCCACACCGGGCTCAAGGTCGCCACGCTCGCCGCGGGCGCCGTCGTCGAGCTCCCCGCCGCAGCTGAAGAGCGGATCATTGTGCCGCTCAACGGCGCCTTTACGGTGACGGTCGACGACGTCGAATATCCCCTTGCGGGGCGGGCATCGGTTTTCCATGGCCCCAGTGATGTCCTGTATTCCGGCGCGAACATTGCCGTCACCATCAGTTCGCCCGACGGCGGCCGCGTCGCCGTCGCGACCGCCCCGGCCAACGCGTCGTACCCCACCAGGCTCGTGACCGCCGCGGAAACCCCGGTTGAGCTGCGCGGAGCAGGAAATTGCTCGCGCCAGGTCCATAACTTCGGCACTCCTGCCGCCCTCGAGGCCGACCGTTTCATCGTCTGCGAAGTGCTCACCCCCGCGGGAAACTGGTCCTCCTATCCCCCGCACAAGCATGACGAGGAAAAGGACGGCGAAACGCAGCTCGAGGAGATCTACTACTTCGAGACCCGGGTGACCGAAGGCTCCCGCGCCCCTGAAGACGCCGATGCTATCGGCTACCAGCGCGTCTACGCCTCCGATGACCGCCCGATCGATGTGTCCGCGGAGGTTAGGACGGGCGACGTCGTTCTTGTTCCGTATGGCTGGCACGGCCCCGCCATGGCCGCTCCCGGCTACGACTTGTACTACCTGAACGTCATGGCAGGCCCGGGACCTGTGCGCGAGTGGCTCATCAGCGACGACCCCCATCACGGGTGGGTGCGGCAGAGCTGGGATGGACAAGACATCGACCCCCGCTTGCCGTTCGGCGCCTAGGGTTCCCACACCCAACTAACTAGCAGTTGTTGTCGTTCTGGGCCGTCAAAACGACAACAACTGCGAGCCAGTTGGGGCCTGTAATCGCCTAACCGGCCTACGCCGTAGCGAGTGCCACCCTGACCGGGACCCCGCTTGCCAGGGACTCCTGCGCGGCATCCGCCACGCGGGAAGCCGCGACGGCGTCCTCCGGGGTGCACGGGTTTTCCCGCTGGCCCAGCACCAGCTCAACGAAGGCCGCCATTTCCGAACGGTAGGCCTGGTCGAAGCGTTCGGCGAAGGTCTTGTGGGGTTCTCCGGACGGGAAGGCGATCCCGGACTCGGCTGATTCCATGGCCGTCTTGTCGTCCAGGCCGACCATGATGGAGCGCTTGGAGCCCTGGATTTCGAGGCGGACGTCGTGCCCTGCACCGTTGTAACGGGTGGCCGACACTGTGCCGACCGTCCCGTCGTCGAACGTGATCAAAGCCAAGGCCGTGTCCACATCGCCCACTTCACCGATGGCAGGATCACCGTTATTGGAGCCCTTTGCATAGACCTCCACGATTTCGCGGCCGGTCAGCCAGCGCAGGATGTCGAAGTCGTGGACCGAGCAATCCCGGAACAGCCCGCCGGACGTTGCCAGGAACTCCACGGGCGGCGGAGCCATATCGCAGGTTACAGCGCGCAGCGAGTGGATCCAGCCGAGCTCCCCCGCTTGGTAGGCGCGCTTGGCCTCGAGGTAGCCGGCGTCGAAGCGACGCTGGTGGCCGATCTGCACCACTCCGTCGTTGGCACGGATATGTTCCAGGACAGGCAGAGAGTCAGCCACATTCATGGCCACGGGCTTCTCGCAGAACACTGGGATACCGGCGTCCACTCCCGCTCGGATCAGTTCCGGGTGCGTGCCCGTTCCGGTCGCGATGACCAGTCCGTCCACTCCGGAGGCGATCAAAGCCTCTACCGACGGCAGGAATTGAGCCCCGAGACCGGCTGCCACCTTGCGCGCGTGGTCTTCGGCGACGTCCGTGAGCCGCAACTCCACGTTGATGCCCTGCGCATTCAGTTGCCCGTTGATGGCGCCGATGTTGTTGGCGTGCATCACGCCGATCCGCCCTACTCCAACCAGCCCGAGAATGACGTCCTTCATAGTGCTACCTCCGTTGAAAAAGCTGAGCTGTTCCGGGACGCGCCCCCGGATGGGTCGGCGTCAATCGTGAACGCCCGGCGGAACGCCTCAAGCGCCTCCATGCTGTCTCCGCTGGCCCATGCCTCCATGCCGACGGTCCCTTCATAGCCGGCAGCCACGAGCGCCCGGGCCACGGCCGAGTAGTTGATTTCGCCGGTGCCGGGCTCGCAGCGGCCGGGGACGTCCGCCACTTGGATCTCGCCGATGTGCGGCAAGGCGGTGCGGACCAGCTCGCTGAGGTTCCCTTCCCCCAATTGTGCGTGGTAGAGGTCCAGCATCATTTTCACGTTGGGGTGTCCGGCCGCCTCCACGAGCGCCAAAGTGTCCTTGGCGCGGGCCAGTGGAATTCCGGGGTGATCCAGCACGGTGTTGAGGTTTTCCAGGCAGAACGTCAGTCCGTGCTTTTCACCGAGCGCGCCAAGGCGCTCCAAGGTCCGGGCACCCGTGATCCACATGCTCCCGTTGGACCGGTAGACAGGACGGGCGGCTTTGCCGTCGATCAGTTCCGCCGAGTGCACCACCATGCGGCTGACGCCGAGTTCCAAAGCGGTCGGAATCAGCGTTTCCGCCGTCCTCACGACGTCATCGGCGGTGTCGGCGTCAACCAGGCTCCCGGAGGTGTACCCGGTCATCGAGGAAAAGACCGCGCCGCTCGCCTTGAGTGCCGCAATGTCTTTGCTCCTCGAGTCCCAGAGTTCGACGTCGAATCCGGCCTCATGGATCCGACGTGCCCGTTCGACGAACGGCAGCTCCGTAAAGACCATTTCGGCGCAAACGGCCAGCCGCATCAGACACCGGCCTTGCTGTTGCCGGAGACGGTAGGTACCTCCACCGGTCCGCCTTGCTGGACCGACTCGATGCAGGCCAAAGCCATCGCGAGGGCGCGGCGCGCGTCAGCCGCCCCCGGGGTGAGGGTGAAAGCGCCCGACGGCGGTTGCGTGCCATCGCGGCGTGCGCGGACTGCCGCCGCGAAGTCGACGAGTTCATCGGTGTAGGCATCGCGGAACAGTTCCACGTTGAGCCTCGGAGTTTCCGCGGAGAGGCCCTCTGCGGTGTACCTCAGGGCGGCCGTTTCAGTGGGCCGACCGGCCTGCACCATGCCCTTGGAGCCGAAGACTTCGCCCCTGACGTCGTAGCCGTATAGGGCACTGAAGTTGGCTTCCGCCACCGCCAAGGCTCCATTGCTGTAGCGGATGGTAACGACGGCGGTGTCCAGGAATCCCTGGTCACGCAGGCTCGGTTCCACCAAGGCGTCCGCGACGGCGTACACCTCAACCGGCTCGGCACCTTCGTTGAACCAGTTCAGGGTGTCGAAGTCGTGGATGAGGGTTTCCAGGAAGATCGTCCAGGCCGGAATCCTGGCTGCGTGTCCGATGCTCCCGGTGCCCGGATCCCTCGTCAACGAGCGCAAGAGCTGCGGCTCCCCCACAATTCCTTCGGCCAGGTCCTTCTTCGCGGCCTGGAAGTCGGTGGCGTAGCGGCGGTTGAAGCCGATCTGGAAATGTACCCCTGCCGTTTCGACGGTGAGGACGGCGGCGTCGAGCTCTTCGAGGCTCTGCGCCGCAGGCTTCTCGCAAAACACGTGCTTGCCGGCGGCTGCGGCCTGGGCGATCAGGGAAGCGTGGAAGCGCGCCGGGCTGGCAATGATCACGGCGTCGATGTCCGGATCGGCCATGATGTCCGCGGCGTCTGCGGTGACCTTGGCGGTACCAAGCTGGGCAGCCACGGACGCTGCGGAGTCCACGTTGGGATCGGCGACGGCGGCCAGGACCGCACCGGGAACCCTGCGGGCTATGCTTTCGCCGTGGAACGCTCCCATCCAGCCGGAGCCTATGAGGCCAAGCCGCACGGGCGTGGGAAGACTGGAAGAGTGCTGTTCGATGTAGGCCATGGGCCCGTCCTTTCGATAGTCAGTACAACAATTGCTCAGGCGGCGTTGCCTTCGCCCGGGAATTCAATGCCCACTTGGCGGCGGATCTCATCGGCAACTTCCATCGTCCGGATGGAGGAGGCCAAGGGCCGATGTTGGGCTTCCGTCTCACCGGCGGCGATGGCGCGGGCCACCGCTGCGGCTTCGTAGTGCAGGCCTTCCAAATGCCCGCCCGCAGCCTCGTTGTGGCGAAGTCGCGTACCGTCCGGGAACCGGATCTCGAAACCGCCGGGCATGTTGAAGGGGCCATCGATGGTCAACGTGGCCTCGGAGCCAACGATCGTTGCCGCGGTGGGGGTGAAGTTATGCAGGTGCGTATTCATGACGGCCTGGCTTCCGCCCGGGAATTGCATGATGGCGGAGAGCTGGGCGTTGACACCTGATTCGTGGTGCTGGCCGAAAGCGCCCAAGCGTTCCGGTGCCCCCAGGACTTCGGTGATGAGGGCCAGCGGGTAGGTGCCCAGATCCAGCAAAGGCCCGCCAGCCAGCGCGGGGTCGAAGATGCGGTGGCTGCGTTCGAAGTGCTCGCCGTATTCCGCCAGGACCGTTGTTACGGTACCCAGCGTCCCGGCGTCGAGCACTTGCCGGATCATGTCGAACTTCGGAAGGAAGAAGCTCCACATGGCCTCGGCGGCGAAAACGCCCGCTGCCTTGGCCCGCGCGGCGATATCCCGGGCCTGCGCAGCGTTCAGGCCGATCGGTTTCTCGATGAGGACGTGTTTGCCGGCGTCGATGGCGAGCACGGCGGCCGCGTGGTGGAAGTTGTGTGGAGTGCACACGTACACGATGTCGATGTCCGAAGCTGCGGCCAGCTCTTCGTAGCTCCCGTACGCGGCAGGCACGCCGAAAGCGTCCGCGAAAGCCTTGGACCGGTCCAAAGAGCGGGAGCCGACGGCGGCTATCACCTGCGTTGAATGGGCCTGCACCGATTCCGTGAAGCGTTCGGCAATCCAACCCGGGCCCATGATCCCCCAGCGCAACCCGGGAGCGTCGCGGGAATCCGGCACCCGGGACACCGGCAGACCCGATGTCCGCAGGCCGGATGAAGCCATCAGTAGACCACCTTCGTGTAGGTTCCGTCGCTGTGGAGCGAGCGGATCATCGCTTGTGCAAGCTGCGAGGCGCGCAGGCCGTCCTCACCCGTGGCGAGCGGCGCAGGCTCTCCCTTTTCGAGGGCTGAAATCCAGGCCTGAAGTTGCAAGCGGTAAGCGTCGGCGAAGCGTGGACGCCAGTCGGCAGGGATTTCGGAACTGCGTCTCCGCTCCTGCCGTGTCGCCAGGGCAGCCGGTTCCGGGAGTGCCGTGATGCCGAACTCTGAAACGACCTCACACTGGGTGGTGTAACCGTACTGCGCGTTGAGGAAGAGTTCGAGGGTGGCGAGGGTGCCGTCGGCCGCGCGCAGGAGCATGAAGGCTGGATCCCGTAGGTCACCGGTACTGTGCCGGGAACTCCGCCCTGCTTGCCAGGACACCTCAGTGATAGGCGAGTCCAGCAGCCAAGGGATGATGTCGAGCTCGTGGATGGCGGAATTGGTGATGGCGGATTCCGAGCTCGCGCCCGGTCCCGCGGATACGGTCCGGCTAGTGCAGTGGACTTGCAAAGGCTCGCCTTGGGTGCGTGCCCGGGTGGCTTCGCGCAGGGCGACATAGCCGGGGTCGAAGCGCCTCATGAAGCCCATCGACAGCAGCCGGGCACCCGTTGCGGCGAGGAGGTCAGCTTCGGCCTCTACCACTTCGCGGCTTTCAAGGAGCGTGGGAGCCAGCGGCTTTTCGCACAGCACCGGGGTCATTGCTTCGAAGCATTCCAGCACTAGTCCGGCATGGGTGGAGTCATGTGAAGCGACGACGACGGCGTCAACCTCACTGGAGTTGATCAGCTCGGAAGGATCGGTGGTGATGCGTGCGGATGGCGGCGCCGCGGCTGACGCACGTCCGGCGTCGAGGTCTGCCACGAAGGTGACTTCGGCCCCGCTGATGGTGGTGGAGAGGTTCCTGATGTGGTCTGCGCCCATGACACCGGCGCCGATAACGCCAACCCGGATCGGCATGCTGTCTTCCCGTCTACTACTTCGTGCACATTCCCGCGGTGGCCGGCGAGCGGGGGCCCATCCGGTTTTCCGGCGGACCCCCGTCTCCGTCCGCGCTACGCGTGCCGTGGGCTGTTTTCCTTTGAAGCGTCGGCAACGTCGGTAGCTTCGGTTACCCCGGCGACTTCGGCTTGGACTTCCTTGAGGGCTTCGGTGTGTCCGCCGAGTTGTTCGAGTTCGTGGGCGAGTTCGGCCAGTTCCGCGCCGCCGGCCATCTGGGCCGTGAGCTCGTCCAGGGTGATGTCCTTCTTGTCGTAGTAGCCGATGGACTTGCCGCGCTTGAGCAGCAGGAACCGGTCACCGACCGGGAAGGCGTGGTGCGGGTTGTGGGTGATGAAGATGACGCCCAGCCCGCGGTCGCGGGCCTGCAGGATGTAGCGGAGCACGACGCCGGACTGCTTGACGCCCAGCGCGGCGGTCGGTTCGTCCAGGATCAGCACCTTCGCGCCGAAGTACACGGCCCTGGCGATCGCGACGCACTGGCGTTCACCGCCGGAGAGCTGGCCGATGGGCTGTTCCACATCGCGCAGGTCGATGCCCATCGCGGCCAGTTCCTTCAGGGTGATGTCCTTCATTTTCTGGACGTCCATGGACTTGAACGGCCCGAACCCGGTGGTCAGTTCCGAGCCGAGGAAGAAGTTCCGCCAGATCGGCATCAACGGAACCACGGCCAGGTCCTGGTAGACCGTGGCGATGCCGGCGTCGAGCGCGTCGCGGGGGGAATTGAACTTCCGCTCATCGCCCATGACGTGCAGCGTCCCGGCGTCGTGCTGGCGGAGCCCGGCGATGATCTTGATCAGCGTGGACTTGCCCGCGCCGTTGTCCCCCAGCACGCAGGTGACGCGTCCGTTGTCCACGGCCATCGTCACATCGCGCAGGGCGATGATGTTCCCGTAGTGCTTGCCCACCCCGTCCAGGGAGAGCAGGTGCACGGGGGTGTGGGTCAGCGGGTCTTTCTCGTCCTTGAGCAGGGTCTGCTGGTCGATCTGTTTGGCATTCATTTGGTCCGCCCCTTTACTTGAGCTCTGCGCGGCGTTTGACGATGAGGTTCACGATGGTGGCCAGCAGCAGCATCAGGCCCAGGAAGAACTTGAACCAGTCCGGGTTCCACTGCGCGTACACGATGCCCTTGTTCGCCATGCCGAAGATGAACGCACCGATCGCCCCGCCCACCGCCGAACCATAACCACCTGTCAGCAGGCAGCCGCCGATCACCGCGGCGATGATGTAGAGGAACTCGTTGCCCACGCCTTCACCGGACTGCACGGCGTCGAAGGCGAAGAGGTTGTGCATGCCCAGGATCCAGCCGCAGAAACCGACCGCCATGAACAAACCGATCTTGGTCTTGGTCACCGGAACACCCACGGCGCGGGCCGCGTTCGCGTCCCCGCCCACGGCGAAGATCCAGTTGCCCACCTTCGTGCGCAGCAGCACCCAGGAGGCGATCGCGACCAGGATGATCCAGAAGAACACCGTGATCTTCACCTCGACCCCGCCGATGCTGATCGAGGAAGCGAACACCGCGTGGGCGGAGTCGAACCCGTCCAGCTTGGAAATCGACGGGGAAGACACGGACCCCCCGATCAGGCGGGTCAGGGCCAGGTTCAGGCCCGTGAGCATCAGGAACGTCGCCAGGGTCACGATGAAGGACGGCAGTTTCGTCTTGACCAGGATCCAGCCGTTGATGAAACCGATGCCGAGCGAAACGACGAGCGCCAGCACGACACCGACCCAGGCGTTCATTGAGAAATACCAGCTGAACAGGGAAGCGGTGAGCGCCGAGGAAATCACGGCCACGCCGGTGGAGAGGTCGAACTCGCCGCCGATCATGAGCAGCGACACCCCCACCGCCATGATCCCGATCGTCGAGGAACCATACAGGACGGTGGCGAGCGCGTTCGGTTGCGTGAACGTCTGCGACACCGAAGCGAAGAAAATGAAGAGGACGACGGCCCCCACCAGGGCGCCGACTTCGGGCCTCCCCAAAAACTTCTGGACCGGGCTCCGACGTCCGATCCGCTCATCGCCGGGGGCCGAAGCCGGCCCCGGCGGCAGGGTTGCTGTGTTTGCCATAGGAAGAACTCCTTGTTGGTCAGGCTGCGCGGCGGTCGCCCGCCGCGCAGCCAGAATCCTGGATCTAGCGGACGCCCTGCTGGGCGAATTTGAGGACGTCGGAAGCGTTGGACTTGTCCACAATGGTGGGACCGGTCAGGACGGGCTGGCCGCCACCGAGCTTGAAGCCGCCGCGCTTGGCCTGCCACAGGGAGTCAACGGACATGTAGCCCTGGAGCCACGGCTGCTGGTCCACGGTGAAGATCACGGAGCCATCAACGATCTTCTGGGCAAGGTCCGCGTTCAGGTCGAAGCTGGCAACCTTTGCGGAACTGCTGGCGTCCGTGACCGACTTGAGGAGGGTGAGGGTGATCGGTGCGCCCAGGCCGATGATGACATCAGCGTCCTTGGCTGCTTGGAGCTTCGCAGTCGCGGTGGATTGGACCGAGGTCATGTCCTTGCCGTCGACGTAAAGGATTTCCGTTCCGGGCACTTTCGCCTTGACACCGGCACACCGTGCCTCGAGGCCGACGTGGCCTTGCTGCTGGATCACGCAGACCGGGTGCTTGAAGCCTTGCGATGCAAGCTTGGTTCCCACGGCCTCGCCGGCGAGCTTCTCGTTCGAGCCGAAGTGGGTAAACGCCCCGAGTTGCGCCGAGACGCTCTCGCCCGCGTTGAGGCTCACCACGGGGATGCCGGCGTCGGTGGCCTTCTTGAGGACGTCCTTGAGGGCATCCGGAGTGGCAAGGGTGACGGCGATGCCGTCAACCTTCTGGTCGATGGCCTGCTGGACGAGCTGGGCCTGGCGCCCAGCCTCGGGGTCGCTTGTGTAAAGGAGGTCGACGTTGTCCTTCGCGGATGCTTCCTCAGCACCCTTGCGGACGATGTCCCAGAATGTGTCGCCGGCCGCTGCGTGGGTGATGAGCGCCACCTTCATGCGCGGAGTGCTTACGGCTTGTCCGCCTCCGGCGGCATTGGCACTGTCAGCTGGCTTCCCGCCTTGGCTGGAACAAGCACTGAGAGCCATCATCGGAACGACGGCCGCTACAAGTGCCGCCTTCCGCCAGGAAAACTTCTTCACGATTTATCTCCTTTGATAGGGGTTACGGCCCTGCCACTCTGCAGGAGCTCAAAGCCCTCTACACAGATCATGGTGACTAGCCTCACAGATGTCAATACTTTGTCCTGACATTAGGATGTTTTTACGTGAGATGGTCACCTGGCCCCCCGCGAACACGGTGAGATCGGGGCTAGGGAGCCGGTCGGGCCGTGGTGCTTCGCACAACCAGGACGGGATCAATCAGGGTGCGCTCAGGCTTGATACTAGGGTCTTCAATCCTCGCGAGCAGCGTGTTCGCTGCGTCGATGCCAACGAGGTCGCTACGGTTGTCGACGGAAGTGATGTCCAAGTACCTCGACTTGGCCAGCGGGGAATTGTCGTAGCCGATCACCGAAATATCGCCGGGAACACGCAGGCCCCTGGCCTTGAGGACGGCAAAGGCGCCCACGGCCATGGTGTCGTTGGCCGCGAAGATCGCCGTCGTGTCCGGGTGGTGATCCAGCAGCCAAGAAGCGGCGGCGTAGCCATCTTCCTCCGAAGTGCCCTTGGACTCGGCAATCAGGAGTTCGACGCCGGCCGCCTGGATCTGCCGCCGGAAACCGGCGCGCCGATGGGCTGAAGCGCCGTCGGACCCTGAGAGATGGCCGATGCGGGTATGACCGAGCCCCAACAAGTGGTTAGCGGCCATGCCGCCTCCGCCGTCGTCGTCGTTCGTTATGAGGTCGGCACCGGCCGGCACCCCCTTGCGCCACCCGGCCACCACCGTGGGCACCCATGTCCGGTCCAGCATGGACTCGCTCGGTTCTGCGGCGATGACAAGCGCGTCAACATGCATGGCAAGAAGTCCGTCGGCTGCTTCCTTGATGCGGTTCTCGCCGGGCCGGGAGTCGGCCAGCGTGACGTGGTAGCCGAGCTCCGAAAGTACCGACTCCATTCCCCTGAGGAGATCGACGAACCAAAGGTTCCTGTAGTCGTCAATGAGCAGGCCAATACTCTTGGTCCGATTGCTCGCCAGCGTGGTGGCGGCCCTGCTGGGACGGTAGCCGAGCTCAGACATGGCCGACTGGACAGCTTGGCGGCGCTTGTCACTGACCCTTTCCGGCGACTGGAGGACCAAGGACACCAACGACGGCGAGACGCCGGCATGTTTGGCAACGTCATAGATGGTCGGGCGGCGGGATTTAGGACTTGTCGCACTCACGATTCGGGGAACCTTTCCACTCTGTTGTCAAGGGTATTCGGAGGACATTGACAGGACATACTCACATGATTAGGATTTGAGTCCAGTGCTAAATTGTAGCGCTCCAAAATGCCGCAAGGGGTGTTCGGCACCCAGGCTTAATTTCGAAGGAGAAATCAATGGCTGAGAGCCTAGGGGTCGCCGTCATCGGCGCAGGAATGGCCGGCAAGGCCCACGCGGCGGCCTACCGCGCAGCGTCCGCCCTTTACAGCCCCGTGCTTCCGCCGGTGCGCCTCGTGTCCATCGGCGATGTGAACGCAGAGTTCGGGTCCCTCGCCGCCCGACGTTTTGGCTACGAACGCAATGACACCTCATGGCAGGCGATCGCGGAAGCCGACGACATCGACGTCGTGAGTGTCGTCATCGCGAATTCCCTCCACCGCGAGGTGGTCAAGGGACTCCTGGCCGCAGGAAAGCATGTCCTCTGCGAGAAGCCGCTGAGCGACTCGATCGAGGACGCCCGCGCCATGGCGGAAGCCGCCCGCAACGCTTCCAGCATCGCGCGCATCGGCTTTACCTTCCGCCGCACGCCCGGCATTGCCTACATCCGCGACTTGATCCGCACCGGCGTCCTCGGCAAGGTGCTGCACTTCAGCGGACGCTACTGGACCGACTACGGCTTCAGCCCGTCGGCTCCCATGAGCTGGCGCTACAAGGGCGGCCCCGGTTCCGGCGCGTTGGCCGACGTCGGGAGCCACCTGGCCTACGTCTCCGAGTTCCTGTGCGGCGACATCAAGTCCATCAGCGGCGGGCGCCACAGCACCGTCATCGACAAGCGCCCCCTGCCGCTCGCCGCCGTGATGGGCCACGACCACGCCGCTGTCAGCGACACCTTTGAGGCCGTGGAGAACGACGACTACGCCGCCTTCAACGCAGAGTTCGAGAACGGCGCCGGCAGCTTCGAAGTTTCCCGCGTTGCCGCAGGCCACGCCAACAGCCTCAACTTCGAAGTGTTCTGCGAGAACGGTGCAGCCAAGTTCGACCAGCGCCGCCCCTCCGAAATCCAGCTGTTCCTCAACGATGGCTCCGGCAACGAGAACGGCTACCGCCAGGTCATCCTCGGCCCGGGCCACCCCTACATCGCCGGCGGCCTCGCAATGGACGCCCCCGAGGTTGGCTTCGGCCAGAACGACGCATTCGGCTACCAGGCCCGCGCGTTCCTCGAAGAGGTTGCCGGTTTGCCGGAATCCGAGTCGCTCCCCCGCTGCGCCACGTTCGACGAAGGCGTGCGAAACATGGAACTGCTCGGCGCTGTCACGGAATCCGCACTCAACAACGGAAAGACCATCACGCTATGAAACTCGGCGTCTACAACGCAATCCTGCACGACAGGCCGCTTCCCGAAGCCCTCAAGGTCATCGCGGATCTGGGTCTGACGGGCATCGAGATCAACACAGGCGGGTTCCTGCCTGCCGTCCACGTGCCCACCATGGACGACATCCTGGTTTCGGATGCCGCGCGGGACGACTACCTGGGCATCTTCGAGGGGACCGGCGTCGCGATCGCGGGACTGAACTGCAACGGCAACCCCTTGCACCCGAATCGCGAGATCGGCGAGAAGCATGCCGAGGACATCCGCCGCTCCATCCGGCTTGCAGAGCGTCTCGGCCAGAACCGGGTAGTGACCATGTCCGGCCTGCCTGGGGGTGAGCCTGGAGCCACCGTGACGAACTGGATCGTCAACGCCTGGAACTCGGCGGCTTTGGATGTGCTGGACTACCAATGGGACGTCGCGGCGAAGTTCTGGCGCGAGACCGACCGCCTGGCCGCTGACCATGGCGTCAAGGTGGCCCTCGAACTGCACCCGCAGAACATCGTGTTCAACACTGCCGACGTGCACAAGCTCATCGAGCTCACGGGAGCTACCCATGTGGGCGTTGAACTGGATGCTTCGCACCTGTTCTGGCAGCAGATGGATCCGGTAGCCGTGGTCCGCGAACTCGGCCCGCTGGTTTTCCAGGCAGCCGCGAAAGACGTCCGCGTCAATACCGAGAACGCCGCCCTCTACGGCGTCCTCGACAACAGCTTCCGTCGCCTCTCGCCGGACGAAAGCCGCACGAACCTCGGCGGTGACGAATGGGCAAACGAGTGGCCCAAGAACTCCGCGTGGGACTTCGTTGCGCTCGGCCGCGGGCATGACACCGCCTACTGGACCGAGTTCCTGCGTGCCCTGCATGAAGTGGACCCGAACATGCTGGTCAACATCGAGCACGAAGACACTTCCTTGGGCCGGATCGAAGGGCTCGAGGTCGCAGCCAAGGTCCTGCGGGACGCCGACGAAGCGCTCACGGCGTCGCTGAACGTGACGGCATAGCAGGTTCACGGGACAGCAAAGGAGGGCCTCATCCGAAATCGGATGGGGCCCTCCTTTGTTGTCATGCAGGGCTTTCCGTTCCCGCCCTTGGTATGCTGGATGATGAATCCATAAAATAGTCAAGCAACGGTTTGTGCTGGCGGGCAGGGAGCAGTCATGGAAGAGTTCGCGGATTTCCGGGCACCGCTGTACGAGGTGAAGGCCAATCTGTTCAAGGGACTGGCCCACCCGGTCAGGATCCGGGTCCTGGAGCTGCTGTCGGCGGCGCCCGAGGTCTCGGTGACAGAGCTTCTGGCCGCAACGGGCCTGGAGGCCTCGCACCTGTCCCAGCATCTGTCGGTACTGCGCCGATATCAGCTCGTCAAGGGAGAGCGACGGGCGCTGCAGATGTTCTACACCTTGGCGTACCCGCAGGTCGCGGAACTCCTCTCCGTGGCGAGACTGCTGCTCAACGACATGCTGCACACCACCCGGGCGCAGCTTGAGTCCTCAGAGGCGACTGCACCCGCCTCAGCCGCAGCGGCCGGCACCCGATGAAGATCCTGGTCGCGGCCCGGGCCTTCCTGCCCGCGCGGCAGGATTACGCGCTGGTGCCGCGTACCTGGAAAGGAGACCTGGTTGCCGGGGTCACCGTCGGCATCGTCGCGTTGCCGCTGGCCCTGGCGTTCGGTGTCAGTTCCGGCGCGGGCGCGGCCAGCGGACTGATCACCGCCGTAATCGCCGGCGTGATCGCGGGCGTTTTCGGAGGCTCCAATATCCAGGTCTCCGGACCTACCGGCGCAATGGTCGTGGTTCTGGGCCCGGTCATCGCCGCCCACGGGCTCGGTGCACTGGCCGCTGTCTCGGTCCTTGCCGGGGTAATAGTGGTCGCCGCCGGGCTGCTCAAACTCGGGCGGGTCGTGACGCTCCTGCCCTGGCCCGTGATCGAGGGCTTCACCGTCGGAATCGCGGTCATCATTTTCCTGCAGCAGGTCCCTGCTGCGTTCGGCACCAAGCCCGGGCCCAGCAGCAACGCCGTCATCTCGGCCATCCAGGCCATCGGCACCGTGTCACCAGCCTCGGTTCTTGCTCCGCTTGCCCTGGTAGCTCTGGTCGCGGTGATCATGGTTGCCTCACCGCGGATCCATCCCCGGATCCCGGGCTCGCTCATCGCGATCATCATCGCCACCGTGGCCGCGCAGCTCCTCGACCTGCCCGTGACCCGGATCGGCGCCCTGCCCGATTCCCTGCCGGCCCCCATGATGCCTTCCCTGGACCTGGCGACGATCACCGCGCTGGCCGGGTCCGCGGCCACGATCGCGGCCCTGGCCGCGATCGAGTCGCTGCTCTCGGCACGGGTCGGGGCGTCGATCTCCGATACCGGCCCCTACGACGCGGACCGTGAGCTCCTGGGCCAGGGCCTGGCGTCCGTCGCGTCCGGATTCTTCGGCGGCATGCCGGCCACGGGTGCCATCGCCCGCACCGCGGTGAACATTCGCTCGGGCGGCCGGACACGCCTCGCCGCCATCACCCATGCGCTGGTCCTGCTGGCCGTGGTGTACCTGGCCACCGGCCCGGTTTCCCGCATCCCCCTTGCCGCGTTGGCCGGGGTGCTGATGGTCACCGCTACACGCATGGTCTCCCTCAAAACGCTGCGCAGCGTGATCGGATCAACCCGCGCCGACACGGTCGTGTTCTTCGTCACCGCACTGATCACCGTGTCCTTCGACCTGATCGAGGCCGTGGAAATCGGGATCGCGGCCGCCGCCTTCTTCGCCCTGCGTGCCCTGGTCCGGTCCAGCGGGGTGCACCGGGAGGAAATCCCCGGCCCGGTCCACGAAGGCGACGAGCACATCGCCGTGTTCCGGCTCGACGGCGCCCTGTTCTTCGCCGCAGCCGAACGCGTCCTGGAGAGGGTCAGCGCCATCCGGAACGTCGACGTCGTGATCATCCGCATGTCACAACTGCAGATCCTGGACGCAACCGGGGCCAGAACCATCACCGACATCGTCCAGGCCCTGGAACGCCGCGGAATCACCGTGCTGATCAAAGGAATCCAGGAGCGCCACCTCCGACTCGTCACCCAGGTGGGGGTCCTGGACTCCCTTCGCCACCACAAACACCTCTTCACCGAACTAGCCCCCGCCGTGGAACACGCCCGAAGCCACGTCGCCCGCGCACGCACCGCCCGCAACCCCGGCAAGAACCCGCAACCGGTCCAGCCGCAGGCGACCCCACAGACGCCAACCTTGAAAGAAGACTAATGCCTTCCTTGAACGAAGCCAGCGCCCAAATCCGGGCCGCCCACCTGCTCGTGCGGTCCACCGAAGAGTGGGACACCCTCTCCAAAGAGTTGCTCCGGGCCTACGATCTCAAAGACATCGACAAGATCGAGATGCTCCGCGAATCCCTCCTTGCCGCCTGGAAGTCGGTCGCTCGCAACCTCCTCACCGACACGCTAAACGCCATCGATATTGCCGTGACACCGGCCGTTCACCCTTGGGGCATCGCCACCCTGGAAACCGCCGGGCGCAGCTGCGAACCGCTGGTGTCGTCCCCGGGAGAACTCCCCGCATTTCCCAAAACAACCGCCGTTTACGACAGGCCGCGACTGCTCAGCTTCGAGGAAGTCTTGGCCGGATACAACACGTGCCTGGCATCCCTGCTCCAGTAGCTGCGGCGATCTAGAGAGATCGCCGCCTCCCTTTTCAGGCGCCCCTACTGGGCCTTGGCGATGTACTTGCCCATGGTTTCCAGCTGGTAGCGGGACACCTCGTTGGCGTTATCGTCCTCGGCGAAGACGCTGGACACCATGACGGTGTTCTCCCTGTCCAGGAAGCCGATTTCCTTGAGTCCGGCGAAAAACTCATCCCAGTTGACGTCGCCGTCGCCGATCTTGAGGTGCTGGTGCACGCGGACGGCGTTGCCGGGTGGGTTGGTGATGTAGCGCAACCCGTGGGAGCCGTGGTGATCCATGGTGTCGGACACGTGGACCAGGCGCAGCTTGTCCCCCGCCGCCCGCATGATGTCGAGCGGCTTGTTGCCCATGTGGAAAGTGTGGGAGGCAACGTAGACCATGCCGATGTTGGGCGAGTTGACGCCACGGATGACGCGCAGGGCGGCGAGTCCGTCCTCCACGAAGTCGTCCGGGTGCGGATCGATGAGGACGTCCAGGCCCTCACGCTCGATGATCGGAAGAAGCTCTTCCATGGAGCGGTAGAAGGCCCTTTCGGACTCCTCAGCTTTCTCCGGCCGGCCGCTGAATTCGGTGTTCATGGTCTGCACGCCAAGATCGACCGTGATCTGGATGGCACGCTTCCAATAGCGAACGGCAGCCTCGCGTGCGTCTTCATCCGGCCCGGACCAGCGCAGCACGGGAAGCACCGAGGCGATCTCGACGTCGGCGTCCTTGCAGGCCTTCTTCAGCTGGCCGACCAGTTCGTCGTCGGCCTTGGGGTGGTTGAAGAACGGGATGAAGTCAGCGTGCGGGGTCAGCTGGAGGTATTTGTAGCCGAGATCGGCGGCTAGCCGCGGAAATTCCAGCAGATTGTGGCTGTGGTGGAACGGGGTGGGATCGAGGGCAATCTTCATCGTCACTCCTACTTGTACAGTTCAGGCTTGGTGTTGAGCTGTACCGCGACCTTTTCGCCCGACTTCTGGGCTTCGACGCCGGCTTCGCAGCAAGCAGCGGTGGCGTAGCCATCCCAGGCGGTGGGACCGCCGATTTCGCCGCGGTGTGCCGCGTCAACCCAAGCCTGGACCTCGACGTCGTACGCAGCACCGAAGCGCTCTTCGAAACCAGGGGTGACCTTACCGCCCCAGCGGCCGGCGCTGCGGACGTAAGGACCGCCGTCGCCGCCGATGCTCACAATGCCGTCCTCGAAGGACGCCTGGGTGGCGACTTCGTAGCCGAACTTGGCGTTCACGTAGATTTCGACGTCGGCCAGGACACCGGATTCGGTCTCGATCAGGACGTGCTGGGGATCGTGCTGGCCATTCGGGGCATTGCGCGTGGCCTTGCCCAGGCGGACCTGCACGGAGGTGATTTCCTCGCCGGTGAAGAAGCGGATGGCGTCGAATTCGTGGACCACGGAGTCGTTGATGAGCATCTCGTTGGTGAAGCCCGGCGGGGTGGTCGGGTTGCGGTGCTGGTGGTGCAGCATGAGCAGCTCGCCGAGTTCACGGTCGCGGATCACGGAACCCAAAGCGGCGTACTCGGCGTCGAATCGGCGCATGAAGCCCACCTGGATGCGCTTGTGGCCGAGTGCCGTTTCGGCCTGGACAACCTTCCAGGCACTCTCGGCATCCGGAGTCAGCGGCTTTTCGCAGAGGATAGGGAAGCCCTTCTCCAGCGACTTGTAGAGGATTTCCTCGTGCAGGAAGCCCGGGGTGGCGATCAGCACGGCGTTGACGTCGCCGTTGTTGAGGGCCTCTTCGGCGCTGGCGAGGGCGACGGCGCCGTCGATCCCTGCGATGGCGGCCTGCGCGCGGGCGAGGTCGACGTCGACGACGGCGGCCACTTCGGCGCCGTGGATGCGGGTGCTGAGCCGCTTGATGTGGTCGGCGCCCATGCGGCCTGCGCCGATGACGGCCACGCGGAGAATGTCAGTCAATGTTCTGTCCTTAGGTATCTGGGCTGCTGTGCTACTGCACAGTAGTGCGAGAGCCGCACGAGAGCAGGTAGTTGCGGGTGCGCTTGGCGATGGGCATGGGGACGTCGAAGGACACGGGGTACATGTCCTGTTCGACGATGCCAAAGATCGGGCGGTTGAGTCCTTCAACGGCTTCGATGACTGCACGCAGGTCCGGGAGGCCGTTCGGCGGTTCGGTCATGACACCGGCCAGGTTGGCTGCCGCCCAGGTCATGTTTTCCTCGTTGACCTGTCTCAGGACGTCCGGGTTGATCTGCTTCAGGTGCAGGTAGCCGATGCGGTCCGGGTAATTCTTGATCAGTTCCAGGCTGGAGGCTCCGCAGTATTCCGCGTGTCCGGTGTCCAGGCACAGGTTCAGGTACTGGGGATCGGTGGACGCCAGGAGCGTTTCGATGTCCGCCTGCGCCCCGACATGTGAATCGGCGTGCGAGTGGAACTGCTGCTTGAGGCCGAAGTCTTCCAGCAGGGTTTTGCCCAGACGGTTGTGGCCGGAGAACAGGTCGCTCCAGGCTTTCTCGGTGAGCTCCCCGCTCTCCACTGCTTCCCCGGTGACGTCGTCGCGCCACATGGCCGGGATGACCACGATGTGCTCGCCGCCCATGGCGGCCGTGAGCTCGGCTACCTTACGGGCAGGTTCCCAGGCGGTCTCCCATTGGTCCAGCCCGCGGTGGAAGGCCGTGAAGACCGTTCCTGCCGTGACCTTGAGGTCGCGCTGCTTGAGTTCCTCGGCGAGGCGGGCGGGATCGTTCGGCAAGTAACCGTAGGGGCCAAGTTCGATCCACTTGTAGCCGGACTCGGCCACCTCGTCCAGGAAGCGCTCCCAAGGGGTTTGCTTGGGGTCATCCGCGAACCAGACGCCCCAGGAGTCCGGGGCCGTGCCGATGATGAGTTTGTTCTCTGTCATTTCTCAATCCTTGTTCGAACGGCTCTCCTCCGGCCCAACTGACTCGCATTTGTTGTCGTTATGAGGGCTCATAACGACAACTACTGCGAGCTAGTTGGGTGGCGGGGACTTAGTTGGAGGGGAAGTTGTAGGAGGCGCCGGAGGCGTGGGTGGGTTCGGGCCAGCGGGAGGTGACGACCTTGCCGCGGGTGTAGAAGGAGACGCCTTCGGGGCCGTAGATGTGCTTGTCGCCGAAGAGCGAGGCCTTCCAGCCGCCGAAGGAGTGGTAGGCCACGGGGACCGGAAGGGGCACGTTGATCCCTACCATGCCCACGGTGACGGAGCGCTGGAACTTGCGGGCGTTCGCTCCGGAGGAGGTGAAGATGGCGGTGCCGTTGCCGTAGGGGTTGGCGTTGATGAGCCTGATGCCTTCGTCCAGGTCCTCCACCCGGACGACGACGAGGACGGGTCCGAAGATTTCCTCGGTGTAGGCGCTCATGCCGGTCTTGACGTGGTCGATCACGGTGGGCCCGACCCAGAAGCCGTCTTCGTGGCCGGGGACCACGAGGTCGCGGCCGTCCACGACCATCGCCGCTCCGGCGGCTTCGGCTTCGGTGACGATCCGCACGATGCGTTCCTTGGAGGCCGGGGTGATGACCGGTCCCATTTCGGCGTCGGGCTCGGTGCCGTTCTTGACCTTCACCGCGAGGGCGCGTTCCTCGACCTTCTTGACCAGCAGCTCCGCGGCCTCCCCGACGGCGACCGCGACGGAGATGGCCATGCAGCGTTCGCCCGCGGAACCGAACGCGGCCGCGGCCAGGTGGTCGGCGGCGTTGTCCAGGTCGGCGTCGGGCATGATGATCGCGTGGTTCTTCGCCCCGCCCAGGGCCTGGACCCGTTTGCCGTGCCGGGTCGCGGTCTCGTGGACGTACCTGGCGATCGGGGTGGAGCCGACGAAGGAGATGCCGTCCACGTCCGGGTGGGTCAGGAGCCCGTCGACGGTTTCCTTGTCCCCGTGCAGGACCTGGAACACGCCGTCGGGCAGGCCGGCCTGCTTCCACAGCCTGGCCAGCAGTATCGAGGCGGAAGGGGCGCGTTCGGAGGGCTTGAGGATGAACGCGTTGCCGGTGGCGATCGCCATCGGCGCCATCCACAGCGGCACCATGACGGGGAAGTTGAACGGGGTGATGCCGGCGACGACGCCGAGCGGCTCGCGGAAGGAGAACACGTCGATGCCGGTGGAGACCTGGTCCGAGTAGTCGCCCTTGAGCAGGGTCGGGATGCCGCAGGCGAATTCGATGACCTCCAGGCCGCGGCCGATCGCGCCCTTGGCGTCGGAAATGACCTTGCCGTGCTCGGCGGTGACCAGGGCCGCGAGTTCGTCCACGTGCGCGGCGACCAGTTCGCGGAACTTGAACAACACGGCGGTGCGCCTGGCCAGGGAGAAATCGCCCCACTTTTCCGCCGCGGCCTTCGCCGCGGCAACCGTGGCGTCCAGATCGGCCCGGTTCGCGAGCCGCAGCTCCGCGGTCACGGCGCCCGTGGCCGGGTTGTAGACCGGCTGGCTGCGGTCGCCGGAGCCGGCGGTTTCAACACCGTTGATGAAATGCTTGATGGTGGTCAGGGTGGTCGTCGTCGACATGTGCGGACTTCCTTGTCTGTGGCTTTGAAGAGGTCTGAAGCTTGAGGGGGTTAGCCGAGCAGCTTGCGCTGGCGGTTTTTGTGGTCTGTGTACGTCTGGTAGGCCTGCTGGGTGGATTCGAGTTCGGAGACTTGCGAGACGGGAACGTCCCACCAGGATTCGGAGCTCGGGGCGTCCAGCAGGGGATCCGATTCGACGTGGATGACGATCGGTCCGGTTTCTTCCGGTGCCGCTTTCGCGTCGCGGATCGCTTGTTCGAGTTCGGCGATGACCTTCTCGCCCGGTTCGATCCGGATCACCTTCGCGCCGAGGGACTCGGCGTTGAGGGCCAGGTCGATGGGCAGGTTCTCGCCAGCGTCGAAGGAGTGCTGTTCCTTGTCCAGGACCCGATACTGGGTGCCGAAACGCTGCGAGCCCAGAGATTCGGAGAGCGAACCGATGGAGGCGTAACCGTGGTTCTGGATCAGGACGACGATCAGTTTGATGCGTTCGGCGACGGCGGTGACCAGTTCGGTGTGCATCATCAGGTAGGAGCCGTCCCCCACCATGACCACGACGTCGCGGTCCTTGCCGCCCGCGACGGCCTCGGCCAACGCGGCGCGCTTGACGCCCAGGCCACCTGGGATTTCGTAGCCCATGCAGGAGTAGGCGTATTCCACGTGGTAGCCGAACGGATCCCGGACGCGCCACATCTTGTGCAGGTCACCGGGCAGGGAACCGGCGGCGCAAATGACAACGTCCTGCTCATCCATGGCCCGGTTGGTGGCGCCGATGATCTCGTTCTGGGCCGGAAGCGGCGTGTGGCGGGTGTCGAAGGCTTCGTCCACGATACCGTCCCAGCGCTTCTTCTCGTCCGCGATCTTCTGCTCGAGGTCCGCGCCGACACGGTAGCCGCCGAGCGCCTGGTTCAGCTTGACGAGGGCCTTGCGGGCGTCGGCGACGATCGGCAGCACGGTGCCGTGCTTGTACGCGTCGATCGCCGCCACGTTGATGTTCACGAACTTTACGTCGGGGTTCTGGAACGCAGTGCGCGACGCCGTCGTGAAGTCCTCGTAACGGGTACCGATGCCGATGATCAAGTCAGCCTCGGCAGCGATCGCGTTCGCCGCCGTCGTGCCCGTGGAGCCGATGGCTCCGAGCGAGAACTGGTGGTCCCACGGCAGGACGCCGACGCCGGCCTGGGTGTTGCCCACCGGAATGCCGGTCAGTTCGGCGAACTTGGCGAGTTCCTCGTTGGCGAAGGCGTAGAGGACGCCGCCCCCGGCGATGATTAGCGGACGCTTCGCGGCACGGATGGCTTCGGCCGCGCGGCGGATGTCGTCGTCGTCGGCTTCGGGCCGGCGGATCCGCCACTCACGCTCGGCCAGGAATTCTTCCGGGACATCCAAGGCCTCGGCCTGGACATCCTGCGGCAGCGAAATGGTCACGGCGCCGGTCTCGGCCGGGTCCGTCAGGACGCGCAAGCCGTGGTGGAACGCCGAGAACAACTGCTCGGGCCGGGACACCCGGTCGAAGAACTTCGAGAGCGGACGGAAGGCGTCGTTGACCGTGATGTCGTAGGCGTAGGGCAGCTCGAGCTGCTGCAGCACCGGGTCAGCCGCGCGAGTGGCGAAGGTGTCGCTCGGCAGCAGCAGCACCGGCAGCCGGTTGGTGGTGGCCAGGGCCGCACCCGTCAGCAAGTTCGAGGAACCCGGGCCGATCGAGGTGCTGATCGCGAAGGTCTGCCGGCGGCGGGTGTGCCGGGCGTAGCCGACAGCCTGGTGCGCCTGGGCCTGCTCGTTGCGGCCTTGGTAGTACGGCATGATCGCCGGATCAAGCTGCTGGTACTGCTTGAGGGCCTGGCCGACGCCGGCGACGTTGCCGTGTCCGAAGATCCCGAAGGTGCCCGGGATCAGGCGCTCCCGGTACTCGCTCCCGCCGATGGTGTCCACCGTGTACTGCTTGGACAGGAACTCGACAACCGCCTGGGCGACCGTCATTCTGCGCGTTGACATTACTCTTACTCCGATACTTTCGCAGGTGTCTTCAGCAGCTCTGTCGTCTTCAAGAGCGAGGCGGCGGTGGCCACGGCTCCGGCAACATCCCCGTCGGCCGGATACAGAAGGGTCCGTCCCACAGTCAATCCTTGGACTCCGGGCAGGGCAAGCGCTGCCTGCCAGCTGGCGAAGACCTCATCCTGGCCCGCATCCGGATCTCCGCCCAACAGGACCGTGGGCAGCGTGGTGGCGGCCATGACGCGTTCCATCTCCGCCACGACCGGGAGCTTCATCCAGGTGTAGGCGCTCGTGGAACCCAGGCCCTGCGCAATCGCGACCGACTTGATCACGGCGTCCGGGGAAAGATCGTTGCGGACCTTGCCGTTCGCCTCACGGACGGACAGAAAAGGCTCCACCATCGCGATGAGCTTGCGCGCGGCGAGGGAGTCTACGGCTTTGGCTGTGGCTTCCAGGATCGACGCCGTGTCCGGGTCCCCGAGGCAGATCCGGGTGAGCATCTTCCCGCCATCGGCACCGAGGGCGTCCAGGGCGGCTGCGGTGTGGCCCGTGAAGCGGTCATCGATTTCGTTGACCAGCCCGGCGAGGCCGCCGCGGTTCATCGAGCCGAAAACAAGCTTGACCTCAAGGGCGCCGAGCAGGAGCAGATCGTCCATGATGTCCGGCGAGGCCAGGACACCGTCGACGGCGGGATTCGCCAAAGCGATCTGCAGCCGGTCCAAAAGATCGCGGCGGTCCGCCATGGCCACCGGGTCCGAACCGACGCTCAGGGCGCCGCGGGCCGGGTGGTCGGCGGCCACGATGAAGTTCTGGGTCCCGTACTTCAGGCCCGGGTGGCGGCGACGTGCGGCAGCGGCGCGGGCAACGGCGTCGGGATCTTCAAGCCGGATGGCACTGAGGTGCTCGTAACGGCGGGGGTCATCATTGAAGCTCAACGTGTTGCTCCTTCGGAAACTGCTGCGTGGGAAGCTGCTGCCTCGGTGCCGGCGGCGCCGGCCGGGGTCAGGCGGCCGCGTTCGGCGAGCAACGAGGTGACTTCCTCCGGCGTCGGCATCGCGTCGGCGCAGGAGACGCGGGAGGCGACGATCGCGCCTGCGGCATTGGCGTAGTCCAGGATCTGGGCCAAAGGCCAGCCGGACAGCAGGCCGTGGCAGAAGGCGCCGCCGAAGGAGTCGCCGGCGCCCAGGCCGTTGACGGTCTCGACGGGAACAGGAGCAGAGACAACGCGTTCGGTGCGGGTCTTGGCCATGACACCTTCGGGGCCGAGCTTGACGACGGCGATCTCGACGCCGGCGGCCAGGAGGCGGTCGGCCTGCTCGTCCGGGGTTCCCTCGCCTACTGCGACGGCACATTCCTTGTCATTGCCGATGGCCACCGTGACGTGCGGGAGGATCTTGGCGACCTCTGCCCGGGCCTCATCCTCGGACGCCCAGAACATGGGGCGGTAGTCCAGGTCCAGGATGGTGTACTGGCCCTCGCCCAGTCCGGTGCGGGGCCGGGCTTCGTGCGCCGCGAGGTGGGCGGAACGGCTGGGCTCCTGGCAGAGACCGGTCACGGTGGACCAGAAGATGCCGGCGCCCTTGATGGCCTCCAGGTCGAGTTCCTCAGCCTTGATCTGCAGGTCCGGCGCCGTCGGGAAACGGCCGTAGAAGTACAACGGGAAGTCGTGCGGAGGCTGGATAGCGCAGAACGTGGCCGGGGTCTGAAGGCCCGGCACCGGGGTGACGAATGCGTCGTCGACCTTGAACTTGCGCAGCTCGCGGTGCAGGTAGATGCCGAAGGGGTCATCACCCGTTCGCGTAATCACGCCGGATCGGCGGCCGTGGCGGGCGGCGGCAACAGCCACGTTGGACGGCGAGCCGCCAAGATACTTGCCGAAGGACTGCACGTCCTCCAGTCCCACACCGATGTCGTTCGGGTAGATATCAACGCTGATGCGCCCGATGGTGAGCAGTTCGTGGGTCACGGTGATCGCGGACCTTTCTGTAGTGAACTCTTCTTGCGGGACGGTGAGAGCTCCGGTGCTTTTGCCGGCCCGCAGTGAGCGGGGCCACAACCACTACTTTGCACCAGAATTCATGTCCTGTCAAAGGTTTGTACTGACATATTTACAACGAAACGTAATGGCCTAAACCACGCGGTGAGTTAGGCTTGAATCCGCCCCGAAACACCGGACTTACCGTGCGGGAACGGCAAGCTCGCCAGTGACATACTGGGCGCGGCCAAAGCCGAAGGACCAGTCATCGGCACTGTTTTCCACATACCCAAGGAAGACATCCTCACCGGCGACACCTATCTCGCCGAGCCCGGCGGCGATGGCGGCGAACAGGGACTGCTTGGCTTCGCGACTCCGCCCGCCCTGGGTGAATATCTGGATCATGACCACGCCGGTACTTCGTTCGAAACCGAGGCCGGCATCCTGCGCAACAATCTGGCCTGCGGGATGCTCAGTGATGATGTGGAAGTAGTCACGCTCGGGGATGCCGTACTCGGCGAGGATGGCATCGTGGATTCGCTTGCTAAGGTCACCGAGCTGCCCTGGTGTGCGGCCTTCGTTGACATCAATGCGGACGAGGGGCATCTGCTCTCCTTGAATAGTTTGTCCTGACATACTAACAAACTATCGAATCGCATCACAAGAGGGCGGCCCTGACGCCCCTCCCACATGGACGCTCGCTCACATATATGGCCTTAACCACCAACGCTCGCTCACCTATCCGGCTTTAACCGCCAACGCTCGCTCACAAGATGTGAGCGAGCGTCGGGCCAAAAGCCTTCAAAGGTGAGCGAGCGTTTGTGAAAAGGCCGCCAAAGGTGAGCGAGCGTTTGTCGTGGCAACGCCCGCCCGGCCGTCCAACAGTTAAACAACGACGGCGCCCGTCACCTTCACGTGGAAGGTGACGGGCGCCATCCCCAGACGCTCCCACCGCTCGCAAGCTCGCGGCGGGTCCCTCGCGTCCGTGGGCCCTGATTTGGTGTTGTGTCCTAGAGGGTTGCGAAGACCTCGCGGAGGAGCTTGGCGGTCTCGGACGGCGTCTTGCCGACCTTCACGCCCGCAGCTTCGAGAGCTTCCTTCTTGGCCTGTGCCGTACCCGCGGAACCGGAAACGATGGCGCCTGCGTGGCCCATGGTCTTGCCCTCGGGGGCGGTGAAGCCTGCAACGTAGCCGACAACCGGCTTGGTGACGTTGGCCTTGATGAAGTCGGCTGCGCGCTCTTCGGCGTCGCCACCGATTTCGCCGATCATGACGATGGCCTTGGTCTCCGGGTCAGCCTCGAACGCAGCCAGGGCGTCGATGTGCGTGGTACCGATGACGGGGTCGCCACCGATGCCGATGGCGGTGGAGAAGCCTAGGTCGCGCAGTTCGTACATCATCTGGTAGGTCAAGGTACCGGACTTGGAGACCAAGCCGATGGGGCCCTTGCCCGTGATGTTTGCCGGGGTGATGCCAACCAGGGCTTCGCCCGGGGTGATGATGCCGGGGCAGTTCGGCCCGATGATGCGGGTGATCTGCTTGCCGTCAGTGTCCACCGTGGCCTGTGCGAGTGCCCAGAACTCGGCGGAGTCCTGAACCGGCACGCCTTCGGTGATGACAACAACCAGGCCGATGCCTGCTTCGATGGCTTCGACGACGGCGGACTTGGTGAATGCCGGCGGAACGAAGACGATCGAGACGTCGGCGCCGGTCTCCGCAATGGCTTCCTTGACAGTGCCGAAGACGGTGATTTCTTTGTCGCCGTGCAGCACGGTGGTGCCGGCCTTACGGGCGTTGACGCCACCGACGATGTTGGTGCCGGCCTTGAGCATCAGGGCGGTGTGTTTGGTGCCTTCGCCGCCGGTGATGCCCTGGACGATGACCTTGGAGTCCTTGTTCAGATAAATAGACATTGTGAGGTCCCTTTACTTCGCTGCGTTGGCGAGCTCGGCGGCCTTGTCGGCGCCCTCGTCCATGGTGGCTGCCAGGGTAACCAGCGGGTGGTTGGCCTCGGCCAGGATGCGGCGGCCCTCTTCGACATTGTTGCCATCGAGACGGACAACCAACGGCTTGTTGGCATGGACACCAAGCTCGGCCAGTGCACCGACGATGCCCTTTGCCACGGCGTCACACGCGGTGATGCCGCCGAAGACGTTCACGAAAACGCTCTTGACCTGCTCGTCACCGAGGATGACGTCCAGGCCGGCGGCCATGACCTCAGCGGAGGCTCCACCGCCGATGTCCAGGAAGTTGGCCGGCTTGACGTTGCCGTGGTTTTCGCCTGCGTAAGCCACGACGTCGAGGGTGGACATCACAAGACCGGCGCCGTTGCCGATGATGCCAACCGAGCCGTCAAGCTTCACGTAGTTGAGGTCCTGCGCCTTGGCCTTGGCCTCGAGCGGGTCAGCCGCGTCCTTGTCCTCAAGGTGAGCGTGCTTGGGGTGGCGGAAGCCGGCGTTCTCGTCCAGCGAGACCTTGCCGTCAAGGGCAACGATGTCGCCAGCGCCGGTCTTGACCAAGGGGTTGACCTCAACAAGGGTTGCGTCTTCCTTCTTGAAGACGTCCCAGAGCTTCAGGATGACGGAAGCAACCTTGCCACGCAGTTCCTCGGGGAAACCAGCAGCGGCAACGATTTCGTCGGCCTTGGCCTGGTCGATTCCGACGGCGGGATCGATGGCGACCTTGGCGAGTGCCTCGGGGCGCTCAACAGCAAGCTGCTCGATTTCCATGCCACCTTCAACCGAGCACATGGCCAGGTAGTTGCGGTTGGCCCGGTCCAGCAGGACGGAGAAGTAGTATTCCTCAGCAATGTCGGCGCCTTGGGCGATCATGACCTTGTTGACGGTGTGGCCCTTGATGTCCATGCCAAGGATGTTGGTGGCGTGCTCAAGCGCTTCGTCAGCGGACTTTGCGACCTTGACACCGCCAGCCTTGCCACGGCCACCGACCTTTACCTGCGCCTTGACGACGGTCACGCCGCCGATGTTCTCGGCAGCAGCCTTTGCTTCTTCAGGAGTGTGCGCCACGATGCCGGCGAGCACGGGTACACCGTGCGCTTCGAACATATCGCGCGCCTGATATTCAAACAGGTCCACGGTTTAGTGTCCTTCTACGTCGAAGTAGTTTCTGTACAGCCGGAAACCACGGTGACCGCGAAAACCGGCTGCGGATAGGTGCGCATCGAACGGCCGCCAGGCAGCCGGTCACATTGCGCAAGTTCCTCTCGAACTTTAGCCCCCCGGGGAGGCCAGCCTGTTCTACAGTACCCGTTAAGTGAGTAAGCACACACTTCTATCGACCGTAGAAAAACCGCTATATGACGCGGTTTTCCGGCGCGTCCAGGCACCGTCATGCCAGGACGGCAGGCCGCCCGGAGCCGCTAGGAATCCAGTTTGGTCAGCGGCGCGTAACGCAACAGCAGCCGTTTCTCCCCGACGTCGAACTTCACCTTCGCCACGGTCTTGTCTCCGGCGCCTTCGATGCCGATCACGGTGCCGTTGCCGAAGCTCGTGTGGTTCACTTTGTCCCCCACGACGACGGCGACCACTTCCTTTTGCGGCTGGACACGGCTGCGTACGACGGCGGCCGGCACGTCGGCGTTGAAGCCCGCCGTCGCGCTGGCGGCAGCCCCGCGCGACGTTCCGGCGCCCCAGAAGGATCCGCCGTAACGCCCGGAACCGATAGGGGCGTTGCCCCAGCCGCTCACTTGGCGGGAGGTGCCTTCGCGCTTCCACTCCACGAGACCCGTGGGGATTTCCTCAAGGAATTGGCTGGCGGGGTTGTATTGGCTCTGGCCCCACATGCTGCGGACCTCCGAACGGGTCACGTAGAGGCGCTTCCGTGCACGGGTGAGGCCCACATAGGCCAGGCGACGCTCTTCTGCCAGTTCCTTTGGATCCGTCGCGGAACGCTGATGCGGGAACAGCCCGTGTTCCATGCCGGTCAGGAAGACTACAGGGAATTCCAGGCCCTTGGCCGTGTGGAGGGTCATGAGGGTGACCACGCCCATCCGCTTGGCTTCTGCCACGGCGGCGGCAGCGTCCTCGGAGGTTCCCTCCGGAGCGTCCGGGATCTGGTCGGCATCGGCTACGAGGGAGACTTGCTCCAGGAACTCACCCAGCGAGCCTTCGGGGTTGTCGCGCTCGTATTCCCGGACCACCGCCACCAATTCGGCGAGGTTTTCCACGCGGGATTCGTCTTGCGGATCGGTGCTGGCGCGGAGCCCGGCAAGGTAACCGGTCTGTTCCAGGACAGCTTCCAAAGCTGCTGCGGCCCCGGAACCTGAGGCCACTTCGGCCAGGTCATCCAGGAGTTTCACGAAGCCCAGGACCGCGTTCACGGAGCGGGTGGCCATCCCGGGAGCCTGGTCGGCTTTGCGTGCCGCAGTCATGAACGACGTCCGTTCGCGTTCGGCGAGCGCCGCCACGGCACCTTCGGCACGATCGCCGATTCCCCGCTTGGGTTCGTTGAGGACGCGACGCAAATTGACGTCGTCGTCCGCGTTCACCAGGACGCGAAGGTACGCGAGGGCGTCCTTGATTTCCTTGCGCTCGTAGAAGCGGGTGCCACCCACCACTTTGTACGGCAGGCCGACGCGGACGAGGACGTCTTCAATGGAGCGGGACTGGGCGTTGGTGCGGTAGAAAATGGCGACGTCGCCGGGACGCAGGCCTTCCTCGTCCTGGAGCCGGTCGATTTCCTTGGCGATGAACTGGGCTTCGTCGTGCTCGTTCTCCCCCACGTAGCCGATGATCTTCTCGCCGTCGCCCTCGGCCGTCCAGAGTTTCTTGTCCGGGCGGTTGGGGTTGCGCGAAATAACGGAGTTCGCCGCGCTCAGGATGTTCTGGGTGGAACGGTAGTTCTGCTCCAACTTGATCGTGCGGGCCTCCGGGTAGTCCTTCTCGAATTCGACGATGTTGCGGATGTCCGCACCACGGAAGGCGTAGATGGATTGGTCGGAGTCGCCGACGACGGTCAGCTCGCTTGCCTGGGGACCCTCGCCGACGATTTCGCGGACCAATGCGTACTGGGCGTGGTTGGTGTCCTGGTATTCGTCCACGAGGACGTGACGGAATCGACGCCGGTAGGACTCTGCGAGCGCGGGGAAGGCCCGGAACATGTAGACGGTCTGCGCGATGAGGTCATCGAAGTCCATGGCATTGGCCTGGCGCAAGCGCTGCGTGTAGCCCTTGAAGACCTCGGCGACGGCCTGTTCGAAGGGTTCGTTGTAGTTGGCGCTCGACGCAAACGCGTCGTCGTCGATGAGCTCGTTCTTGAGGGCCGAGATCTTGTGCTGGATGGCTTTGGGCGCAAACTTCTTGGGGTCCAGGTCCAGGTTCTTCGCTACGAGAGTGATGAGCCGCAAGGAGTCGGCGGAGTCGTAGATGGAGAAGTTGGACTTCAACCCCACGTTTGTGGCTTCGCGCCGCAGGATGCGCACGCAGGAGGAGTGGAACGTGGAGATCCACATGGACTTGGCGCGGGCACCCACCAGGGCCTCGATGCGTTCCCGCATTTCCGCGGCCGCCTTGTTGGTGAAGGTGATGGCCAGGATCTCGCCGTGGTGGGCCCGTCTGGTGGCAATCAGGTACGCAATGCGGTTAGACAGCACGCGCGTTTTGCCCGAACCCGCTCCGGCCACGATCAGCAAGGGGCCGCCGGCATGTTTGACCGCTTCCTCCTGCTGGGGGTTCAACCCTTCGAGCAATGCCTCCGCAGACGGCAAGCCCGAGTGGCCCCGGTCTTGCCCACCGCCGAGCGTGCCACCCCAGGACGCACCCCCACCGGGCGCAGAGTCGCCAGGCGCAGCGCCGCTTCCGGCGCGTGAAAGCATGGCCGGAGCGGCCTTGGTGGCAGCTGTGCTTGCAGCTTTGAAGGGGCCATCCGCGTACGGGTCAAACAACATATCCATGGTGTTTACCAGTCTAGGCGGTGGCCCTGACACCGGAGGACCCGCATGATCTTCCTCGGTATCCGTCAAATACCGGCTCAGGCGGGAAATACCGCGGTTGCGAAGCTCTCTCCCAATTATGCTTCTTGGAAGCTACAAGTTCGCTGGCTCAGGGACACATCCGAAGGAACGGCATGCGGGGAAAACGAGGGGTTTGGACTACGCGCCGCCCCGGCGTGGTGTCGAAATACGGAACCCTCCTGGGGTTGTGCATCACCACTTCCTCAAGCTTCTTCCTGGCTGCGGCCAAGCGGCTCGAGCCGTGGGAATTCGTGGGCGCCTACCTTGTCCTTGCCGTGGTCCTCGCCTGCTTCGCACTGATGCTCCACTCGGATGCGTGGCCACAGCGACTGGCGGTTCTGCTCGGGCTGATCCTGCTCGCGGAACTGTTGGGCTCCGAACAACGCGACGAGTTCAATCCCGTTTTCCTCGCTTACGCCCTGGTCCTTTCGGCAAGTTCCGTCCTTGTCCTCTCGATGCGCAAAACCTGGCGCTCAATCCTGTTCACATCCTTCGCGTTCCTTCTCGTCCTGGGCTACACGCTTCTCTCCGCTTCGGCGGTGGGCGTCCGTCCCGCGAGCGCTTTCATACTGGCGGCGACCTGGATCATCACCTTGGCGATGCGGCTTGGCGGACCGCGGGCTTTGGCCCTGTATTGGGGAGATTTCGCAGTGCGCCAGGAATCCGTGGCAGCCAACATCGTGGCACAGAACCGGCGCAGCTCCGTGGCCTGGAACACGAGGCATTTGCACGACACCGCCTTGCGCACCCTCACCGTGATCGGCCGCCAAGGCGCCGGGCTCTCCTCGAAGGAACTGGGCGAAATGCTCGACGCCGGCACCTCCTTGGGAACGACGGCCCGACCGCGACCCGCGCTGCCAAGATGGACCGGCGTCGACTTTGGCGCTTCGCCACCCCCCGAGGCACCGGAACCCGGCGACCTCGCCGTTCGGCTGCGGCGGATCGCCGAGAAACGGGCACGGGACGGCTTCAGCGTGGAGATCCACGGGATGTCCGGACCGCTGACCGAACCTGTCCAGGCCGCCTTGCTGGCAGCAGTGGATGAATGCATCCTGAACGCCGACAGGCACGCCGGCGCAGGACATGTGGATGTCCTTCTCTCCAGGACCTCGGATCACTTATCAGTAGTAGTCAGCGATTCCGGTTGTGGATTTGACCCTTCGAAGCTCCCCGCCGACAGGCTGGGCGTCAAGGAATCCGTCCTCGCCCGGATGCGCGATGCCGGTGGACACGCACAGGTCTTTTCCGCGCCTGGACGGGGCACCACGATCCTGCTCGAAGCGGCGGCCGCATGACAATGCGGGCTATGTCGCGGACCAGCGTGGAGGGACCCCTCTTCGTGTCCCGTGGAATCTTGGCGACAGCCTGCGTCGTGCTGTGGATCCTCAATTCCTACCTCGCTTTTGAAGCAGGCAGCAAGATGGGCGCTGCCCCCTGGCACGTCCTGGCTACCGGTCTCGACTTGTTGGGACTCCTCGTCGCCGTCCAGGCATCCGATGCCGCTACGCCCCGGGGCCGGCTGGCCAATCTGCGTGGCACGTGGCTGGTCCTGGCCACCGCTTCCACTTGCTGCGCGGCATTGGCCACCGTGCAGGAACCGGGGCTCGCCCTGATCGGAGCGAATGCCCTGCTCTCCGCCGTCGCGGTCCTCCTTGTGTGCCACCGCTGGAATCTTCGTGGATTCGTCGCCCTTACGCTCGCGACCGCGGCGGTCAATTCAGCCCCCTACGCCTTCACTCCTGGAGCTGACCCACGAACAATGTCGAACATCCTGTTCCTTTCGCTCCTTCGCGGTGTGGTCGGAACTGTGAGCGTTTTGCTGCGCAGGGAAGCCATCCAGCGGAAGGGGGCGAGCGGCCTGAGCGGACGGCTCGACGCCCTGACCCGGGCCATCAACGCCAAAACGTCCGCACGGGAGCTCGAACTGGCGATCACCAAGACCCAGATCGATGAAATGTTTGCCAAGGTGGCGCAGGCACCGTCCGTGCCCTTGGACCCCGCGGTGGCCCGGGAAGCGAGGGAGCTTGCGGGTCATTTGCGCCAGTTGTTGCTGGAGGAATGGTCCGACAATTGGCTTGCAGAGGCGTTGGAACTGGAAGGCCTGGGCGGCAGCGTCATCATTTCCCAGCCCACTGACGTGGTGGAAGAGCTGCCGGAGAGCTCACGCCCGGCCATCCTGGCTGCCACCATGCTGATGGCTGTGGGCGCCACGTTGCGGGGCACGCACAGGGGCGGCGCCGCTCCACGGCCAGGGGAGGCACACCACATCCACTTCTTTGCCGAGAAGTCCGGCCAGGACGGTGTACGCCTGACATGGCGCATTGGCGGAGTCCACAAGAATCAGCTCCCACCTTTGTTGTGGACTGAGCTGGATTCTCTGGGCCGTGCAAAAGCGAGCAATGACCGGGAAGGCTGCAGCATCGTGGTTGACACAGCGGGGTGGCGACCTTGACCCGCGTCCTGCTCATCGACCGCCACCAGCTCTTGATCGACTCTTTGTCGCAGTGGCTTCTCATGAACGCTCCGGAAATCCGCGTCCTGGCCGGCGCCTCTTCCTGGCCTCCCGAAGGCGGCATAGCCCAAGGTGACGGGGCGGCCAAGGCCGATGTCGCCGTCGTCGGTGAACTTCACGGAAGCGAAGCCCCGAATCTTTCCGGCATCGTCACCTCGCTGAGGGCGTCGGGGATGCAGGTAGTCCTGCTGGCGGACCGGCAGCCTGTGATGGCGATCAATTCAGCCCTCGACGCAGGCGCGCTGGCCATTGTGCCCAAGTCCGCCGATCCTGGCCATACCGCGGCCGCGATCCACGCGGCGGCATCAGGCCGGCGATACCTTCATCCGGATATCAAGGGCATGCTTGAGTCAACAGCCAGCACGAGGGTCGAGTTGTCAGTCAGGGAACGGCGGCTAGTGGAGCTGTACCTTGGACCCACGCCTCGAAGCATCAGGGACGTGGCGGAGCTTTTGGCGATCAGCGAGCAGACGGTCAAGTCCCACCTGCACCGGGTCCGTCAACGCTATGCAGCCGCGGGCTTCAACGTGGGAAACATCATCAGCCTTCAGGAACAGCTTCGGAAAGACGGCTGGCTGAGCTAAAGGACGTGCGGCTGCGACTGTGGCTGGGTCGATTTCGACGCAAGAATGCTCACCAACGCCACCAAGAGCGGAACGCACAACGCCGACATGAACCCGGCCACAATCATCTGGCGGTGGATCTCCGGCTGCCCCTCCAAAATCAGGACAACCCAGAACTGCGCCCAGCAGCCGAGGACCATCACCACGGCAAGGCGCCCTATTCCGGACTTCCGTCGAGCGGCAACAGCGAGGCCCAATAGTAGTGTCAACAGGTGGAGGCCAAGCAACGCAACCGGTGCTGCTTTCATCGCCGTGTACAGGCCCAGGACAACAGGCACCCGGCGTTCCTTGACGCCGGGACCTTGGCCCGAATCCGCCATGTACGATCCCGCATCACTGAGTTCGGGCGTGAGCAGGGCGCTGATCCCCCGCTCCCCCAGGCCGATCAGGCGTTCCGGGTGGGTGGCAAAGAACGTGGCGATCTTGCCAGGATTGATCTGTTCCCCGAACTGCGGATAATGCGGGTTGTGCACCGCTGAATTGATGGAGTCCATGGTGCTGCCCACGGCCGTCACGAAACTCCGGTCCAGTCCCAGCCACTTCAAATCCGCGACGGGATCCGGGCTGTCGGGCAGGATCGACGCGAAGACAGTGTGGTAGAGATTCACTTCGGTAGCGCGCTTCGGCTCAACCGCGAGGAACGCCACGGCAACCCCCGCAATGACGACCACGGCTGCCGCGGGCATCACGAACGCCTGCCACCGACGACGCGCGGAGCTCGCCCGCCGTCGGGCGTCCGAAGGCAACCACAGGAGAGCCAGGGCAACCGCCGGCAACCACGACACCATTTGCGGCATGGCCGAGACCGTGAACGCGGCCGCGAAGACCACCATCAGCACCGACGCCCAGCGTGGCCTTCCGCTGTTCCAGTAGCGAAGCAGCGCCACCGCCAAGGCAAGTGTCCCGAGTATCGCGGCGGGTTCGCTGTAGGGCGACACGAAGAAGTCCGCGAAGACCCCGTCCGCCGTGAGCAGCGTGACGAGCGCAGCGATCAGCACCCGGAACGGTCTCCGGCCCGGCAACGCCGCCACGAATCCGGCGACGAGGGCGCCGAAGACAACACAGCAGACAATCCCCACCGCCCGCGTATCCAGGCCCGGTCCCCAACCCAGCACCGGCGTGAGCCATTTGCCGAGCCACAAGAGCAGCAATTGTGAGGAATAGACGGGCTCTCCGGATCCAGTGAAGCCGCAAGCCTCACCGAAGTACTGGTGCGGCACCCAGCTCGGATGGATGAAATTCGTGAAGTCCGTGTAGCCCCACGGCCTGAGGTTCCGAACGCCCAGCGAACAAAGCAGTTGTTGACCGGCCCCTTGCTCGGCCATGCCAACGGTTTGGGGCACGAACAAGCGGACGATCATGACGAGCGAGGCAAGGGTCCCGGACAACAGGGCAACGCCGCGGAGGCGGGGTGACCCCGGCGCGCCCGACCTCACCTCGCCCAACCCCACCTCCCCCGGCCCGAACGTCCTGGCCAGGTAGGCGACCGCGGAGCGCAGCGGGCTCGCGGGCTCGCTCTTCCGACGGAGCGGTTCCGGGGCGAACCTTGTTGGCGGTTCGGATTCCGGGACATCCGGCCGTGCGTCAACCACGCCTCTGCCCTCCCGCCGGCGCGAGCGTGCCGGTGATGGTGCCTGGACTGGACTGCACATTGGACTGCAAGGGCGCGACGGCGCACCGCACCGTGTGCGCGCCGTTCACCGTCCGGATGATCGGACGCAGCGTGATTCCGGCGGGGAGTGCGTCAGCGCCGAGGAACTGCAAGGCATAAGGCAGGCACCGCTCGTTTCGCGCGGCGGGAGTGGCCACACTGCTCTCCAGGTTGAACCACGCGCTGATGTCCTCCGCGGTGTGGGGTTCGGTACACGGAACATCGGCGCCGTCGTCGCTCAACTGGCCGTCCGCGAGTTCCTGCCGATAGCAGAGCCGCAAGGCGGCCGAGTCAGGGCCAGCCAGCACGCCCCTGAGATCCAGAGCGGTAGTCCGGGGTGCGCCGTCATTCGCGGTCAGGAGCACGTCGCAACGCACGGCCCGGGCGCCGCGTTCCCAGTCGTCCCGGCTCGGGGCGTAAGCAGCGATGGCCAGCCCTGTTGTGCCGTCGCGTTCACCGGCGCCGAGATACGTCCGGAGCGAGGCAACGTCGCACAGCCGCGCGGTGAGTGCCTTGAGCTGCTCTTGTCCCGGCCTTGTTCCCTGCCCTGACAAGGGAGCCGGAACCTGCGTGACCTTGTAGGTCTGGGCTATGTGCTCCTTCGTGCAGGCAACCGGCGGGCTCGGTTCGCTGACGGCGTCGAATTGTTCCGGCGAGACAATCAGGTGGCACTCGCCCACGGCCGGGTTGCCGGTGGGCACCCCGGGAAGGGTCTGGTTGCATCCACTCAGGATCCCTGCAAGCAGCAACGCTGCAGCCCCCGATGTCGCCCATTTCGCCCAGCTACGCGGCATGCCGACCCCGGCTGGTCCTGCCTGCGCGGACCAGGACAATGATGGCCGCCGCAAAACCGGTGATCACCACGAAAGAACCAAGGAAATGGTGCATGATACTGAAACCCTGCTCGCCCCAGGCCTGCTGTGCGCCAGCAATCATGAAGAACCTCAAGCCGTTGCTGACAACGACAATCAGCAATGCCGAAGCGGCGGCGCGGGCCAATCGTGGCACCGCGATGCGGCCCATGAGGAACAAAACACCGGACAGGGCCAGGACGGGAGCGATCAGTACCGCGCTGGAGCATAATCCGGTCACCATCAGGCCGAACGGTTGCCCAGCGCCGATGTTGTGGAAAATGATGTCGCGGACGCTGTAGGACGAGCCTCCGAGCACCCGATCGAACACCCAGGCCACGGCCCAGGCCTCGAAACTACGGATGCTTTCCTGTTGCAGCATGGCCAGGACAGCCGCCGCCAAACATGCCAGGCCGGGGAGAAGCCCGCCCTGGCCCGTGCGGATCGATGCGGCGCGTGGACCGGGTGGCCTTTGTGGGTCTGCGGAGTACTCGACACTTGCGGACACTAGGCTTCCTTCGCTAACAGCTGGGCGTCGTTCTCATTGTTGCGCCGGGTTTTCGCCCAGCCGTGGCGTCCCGTGACCAAGCGGTATGTTGCCCTCAACACGGACACGTAGTTCTGGTACATGTAGAGCCAGTAACCGACGCCCCACAGGACTCCCACCAGGCGGCTCTTGTCCGGGGCTGCCTGCTTGCGGTAGACGGGACCCCACAAGGCGAACGGCGCGATGCCTGTGACAACGATGAGCGGGACGATGAACCAGGACGCTGCCAGCCAGGCCTGGAAGCCACCCATCGTCAGGGAGCCCTGGGCCACCATCGTGATGAACAGCGTGGGCCACAAGACCAGGCCGAGGATCTGGATGAACGGTTGGACCAGGAAATAGCTGCATTCGATGGCCCCGATGTTGCTGAAGTAGGGAGACTCGAAAATTCGCCCCAGGTAGCTGCTGCACTGCATTCCGCCGTGGCACCAGCGGGTCCTCTGGGTCAGCAGTCGGCGAAGCCCCGGGAGTGCCTCCTGGGACACGTGGGCATCATGCATGTATACGGTCTTGTAGCCGCTCAGCATCACGTGGATCGCAAGCTCGTAATCCTCCAGGAGGGCTCCGTGCCACGGTTGCCCGGAGGTCCTGGCAATCGTGTCGAGGGCGGAAAGCCGGGTGAACTGCCCGTTGCCGCCTAAGCCAACGGTCAAGGTGTGGCGGCGGAGCGACTGCATGGCGGCGATGGTGGTGCGGAACTCCATGTCCTGCATGAGGATGAGGTACCGGGCGAAGCCTTGCTTCACACGTCCGAGTCCAGTAGCCGTCTTAAGTGCCGGGTCATCCACATTGGACATCCACACAGCGGTCTGCGCGGCTCCCACCTCAGGATCCCCGAAGGCAAGCGGACCGGCGGCCTGCCGGAACGCATTTTCGGACATGAGCCCATCGGCGTCGAGCACCATGACGATCACCGTTTCACGGTCGACGCCGGAAGGCAGCCAATCGTCCAGTGCCCGGTACGCGGCGTTCAGCGCATCACCCTTGCCCGAACGGGCGTCCGGGAGAAAACGGCGCACAAGGTGAACCAAGGGGTCGGCCCCGGATGCGCTCTGCACGATGTGGGCCGTGGCGTCTTCACTGGCATCGTCCACAACCCAGACGTGAGCCTCGGGAAATTGTCCCCGCAGCTTCGCCAAGGTATTCCCAATCACTGTTTCCTCGTCGCGGCACGGAATGAACACGTGCCAGCTGAAGCCTCCCGGTGTTCCCTCCGGATCGGGAGTCCTGCGCAGGAACGGAACCAGGATCACGCAGATGTAGGCCAGGAACACCACCAACAGCACGAATGCCAGAGCTTGCGCGGACTCGAGTACTGACATGTCTCCCCGATAGTGCTTTGAGGCCGTATATGGCCGTTTCAAGAAAAGTTGAAGCGGGGCAGCCCCCTGAGGTAGGGCCGCCCCGCGGATGATGCGGTCAGGAATCCTTGCGGCCCGCAGCCCGCTTCGCGGTCTTGAACCTGCTGTTGCGGAGGACCACGAACCCGGCAATCAACAACGCAATACCCAGAAGGATGACCCAGCCAAGGGCCGGCGCTCCGGTGACAGCGAGCGTTCCGCCGCCCGCCACCGCTCCCCCTGTCATCGTGCTATTTCCGTACATGTTGCACGTTCCTTCCGTTGTTCTTGTTTGTTGCGGGCTGGCACAATCAGACCGCCAGAACCGCGGCCCGACGGCGTGCCCGGAAGAACAACCAGCAAACAAATGCCAGCAATGCCGCTGCGCCGCTGATGGCCAAGGTGTCCTTGTTGACCAGCGGGATTGCTGCTGCCAGCAAGTTCGGACCCACGGAGGCGTTGGCCAGGTTGACAGTGGCGATGCTGCCGCCCGCTACACCCACCTGGAGCGCACGCTCGGTGAAGATGCCCCCGCTTGTTTGCTGTACGTTGACCTTGGCCGAGACCAATGCGGTCAAGGCGTTGGACAACGGGGTCACGATGGTCGACGACACTCCGGAGACGACGCCGTTCAGGGCGGTGGTCAGGACAGCCAGTGCGGGGCCGGCCGTGATCTGCGCAATCGGTCCGAGGGCGTTGACCGCAGCGGTCGCGCTGGCCAGCGTGGAGTTGACCAGGCTGGTGATCTTGGCGGCAACAGCCTGCGGCAGGAACGAAACGAGGTCCGTGCCAGGGGGCAGGGCGTTCAGGCTCGGCACACCGGCAACGGCCAGGAGGTCTGCCTCGGTGATGGAGATCGTGCCAGCTGCAACAGGATTCGCCACAGTGACGCCCAAGGGACCCAGGACAAGGTTGGCGGTGTTGATGGCAGTGCCAATCGTGCCGGCGACTCCGCCAATGACCGTTCCGCCAAGATCAGCCGATACGCCGGCAACGGAATAGGCGCCGGCGGGAGCTGCCCCCTGGTCCTGCTTGGCGGCGGCGGCCAGCGTAGTGATCTTCAGATCCAGGTTCACGAGATCGGCGCCACCAAGGATGTTGGCCGTGCCCGCTTTGATTTCAGCCGCCGGGATGCCGGGGCTTCCCGACGTCGGCAGGCCGCCGGGCAGGCTGACGAGGCCTGGTGCGCCTGAAACCGTACCGGAAAACGCCGCCGAGGACCCGTCATTGACGGCCTTGCCATACTGGCTGACGGCGCCCAGCTGGATGATGCCGTTGTTGCCCAGCAACGGAATGTTTCCCGCACCGACGTTCACGACGCCAAAGGCGGCGGAAAGATCCAGCGGAGTGCTGTTTTCAATGACCGCCGGGCCGGACGGCGGTGTGCCGATCTGCTGGGCCGTTGCCGCGCCATTTGATGCCACACCCGCAAAGTTCGGCATCGCAAGGACACTGCCGTCGATAATCTGTCCGCTGCCCGAGGAAATAACGTCAGCGGGTCCGGCCGTGGCTGCTGGTGCCGCAACCAGGCCGAAACCCAGCGCTACGACGGCGCTGACGCCCACCGCGGCCGACCATGTCCTGTGTCTCGTTTTCAAGTATTGCCCCCTCGTGAGAGTTGCAATCACGCCGGGCGCGCTGCAACTGAAACCTTGGAGGACGCACGTCCCCCCGTGGAGAAAGTAAACAAGGCGCTCGGCGAGCGCATCCTGAAGGTACCCGAATGGGTTAAGCGACGAAGTCCGGGCGTCGCTGACCCATCCCCAACATGGAGTCGATGGCCGCCACGGCACGGTCGGCTGCGCCGCCGTCGCCGTAGGGGTTCACTGCCGTGGCCATCGCCGAATACAGCGCGTCGTTCCCCATCAGGGCGCTGACGGCGTCCACGATGGTTTGCTCATCCGTCCCGATAAGCCGCGCCGTGCCGGCCGCCACGGCCTCAGGGCGTTCGGTGTTGTCACGCATCACCAGGACGGGCTTCCCGAGAGCCGGCGCCTCTTCCTGGACCCCGCCCGAGTCCGTGAGGACCACGTGGCACAGGCTCAGGAGCTTGGTGAAGTGCACGTAGCCGAGGGGTTCCGTGATGGTGATGTTCGGGACGCCCGCGACTTCCGGCAGGACCGCCTCCCGCACAGCTGGATTCCGGTGCACGGGAAGGACGATCTCCACTTCGGGGCACCGGGCCGCGATCCGCGCGAGCGCCCTGCCTACGCCCACCATGGCCTGGCCCAGGTTTTCACGGCGGTGGAGAGTCACCAACAGGATTCTGCGGCCTGAATCGGTGACGGTGCGGAGTGCGGGTTCCGCAAACTCAACGTCCCGTTTGACTGTCCCCAGCAGCGCGTCGATGACCGTATTTCCGGTGACCGCGATGTTCTCCGCTGGGATGCCCTCGGACAGCAGGTTGTCCCTGCCTGTGCAGGTGGGCGCGAGATGCAGCGTGGTGATTTGTCCGAGCAAGCGGCGGTTCGCTTCCTCTGGAAATGGTGAATTCAGGTTGCCGCTGCGTAGTCCGGCCTCAAGGTGGACCACGGGAATTCCCTGGTAGAACGCCGCCAGCCCTGCGGCCATGGCGGTGGTGGTGTCTCCCTGGACCACTACCGCGTCCGGCCTGACGTCGTGGAGGACTTCCGTGACTCCCTGCAAGGTCTTTTCCGTGATCCCGGCAAGGGTCTGGCGGGGCTGGATGATGTTCAGGTCATGCTCCGGGTGGATTCCGAAGAGCGCGTTGACCTGGTCCAGCATTTCCCGGTGCTGCCCGGTCACTGCTACTGGCGCCTTGTAACGGCCGGTTGCACGCAAGGCATGGACCAGCGGCGCCATTTTGATGGCCTCCGGTCGGGTGCCGTAAACGAGCAGGACAGTGCGGTTATCCAAATTTTCCCCCTGGGCTTGAGCTGCCGTCCGGAGATTAGCAACTGCCCAGCGCCGTGCGAGGGGTACTCCCCAATAGGGTCAATCCCCCTCCAAGGGACATGCCCCCTCCTTGCTTGAACCACTGGACATAACAGGACTATGTCCACCCCTCACACCAAGGAGAGCGCATGCTCACAGGAACCGCAGCGTGAAATGACCACGGCAGCACAAACTCCGCGCGGCCCCCAAGGGACATGCCCCCTGCTTGCTTGAACCACTGGACATAACAGCACTATGTCCACCCCTCACGCGAAGGAGAGCGCATGCTCACAGGAACCGCAGCGTGAAATGTCCACGACAGCACAAACTCCGCGCGGCCCCCAGGGGACATGCCCCCTGCTTGCTTGAACCACTGGACATAACAGGACTATGTCCATTCCTCACGCCAAGGAGAGCGCATGCTCACAGGAACCGCAGCACTATGTCCACCCCTCACACCAAGGAGAGCGCATGCTCAGGCGAGTTGCGGCACCGAGGTGAGCGCCGCACGCAACTCGCGGACCGCCGTCGGGCCTCCCGCGAGGAACCAGTCCAGGCCGTTGACCCGCACGACGTCGGTGTCCCCGCCTGCCGCGCGGACGATCGCCTTGCCGGGGAGCCAGTCCCACTCGGGGCAGCTGTGTTGGAACCAGCATCCCAGCTCGCCGTCGGCCACGCGGCCGAGATCGCAGGAGCCGGAACCGAACATTCGCAGTGACGCTGCGGACACCGCTGCAGCGTGCCAGGGCATGGCGGCCCGGGGATCTGCAAGCCAGGTTGGGTGGATGTAGGTCGCGGCACCGAGTTGACTGAGGGCAGCTCCCGACGGTCCCGGGATCCGTTCGTCGTTGAGGGTGGCGGGGTGGCCTTCGCCGCCGGTCCAGAGCTTGTCCAGCTCCGGTTGATAGATAGCCCCGAGGATCACGTCGGCATCCGAGGCGACCCCATGTGAGGCCGGACGGTCGTGCTTCAAGGCAATCGCCGAGCACCAATACGTGGAGCCGTGCAGGAAATTGTAGGTACCGTCCACGGGATCGATCACCCAGGTGCGGCCGCTGCTTCCCGCCACCGAGCTTCCTTCTTCACCCAGGATACCGTCGCCCGGGCGGCAACGGCGCAGTTGCTCAAGGACGTAGGCCTCAGCCGCATGGTCCGCGGCGGTCACTACGTCCGAAACCGAGGTCTTCCGTTCTCCCTGCAACCCGCCCATCCGCATCAGCAGGGCAAGCTGCCCGGCTTCCCGGACCAGGGCCGCAGCGAGTTCGTAGTCGTCGAGCGAAGGATCAAGTTCTGTGGCGGAGTGCCTGCCGGTGGTCATGGGTCCAGCTTATGTGGCGGGATAATGAATCACATGGCCAAGACCCCAGCCCAACGCATCAAGAAGCATGGCGCCAATGCCGCCGTCCCCCGGCACCACTTGCCGTCGGTGATCAATCCCACCACCCAGCGGTCCCCCGGGAAGGCGCAGAACAACGGCCGCCTCATAGTGATTGCCGGGGTCGTGGCCAGCCTTTTCCTGTTCTGGTACGTGCACCTGCTGACCCTGAACCAGATGACCCAGTTGTCCGGCGGCATGGCCATGCCCGATTCCCTCATCGGCGGGTTCTCCACCGACTATGTCCATCAATTGCATGGCGCCATGACGGACGACGCCCGCGGCCAGCTCAGCTATATCCACAAGACCGCCGGAACCCTGTTTCCGCTGATCTTCGGCTTCACCTGGCTTTTGCTCATTGGCACCAACGTGGCCGGAAAAGCACTGCGCTGGGCACTGTGGGCTGCTCCCCTGCTGTTCGCGGTGGTCCGCTTGTGGAGCAACGTGGCGGTTGACGCCGCGCTGGGATCTGCAACGCCCGACGCCGGCCAGGTGGCTTTGGCTTCCACGCTCACCGTTGTGGGCTGGGTGCTGTTCCTGCTGAGCCTTGTGGCTGGCGGCGCGGCTGTGTTCCTGGGCCGGCGGCGTTCCAAGAGCGCCTAGCAAGGCCTCCGCCCGCCGGCGCCACTCCTGGTCCTAATCAGGCTTCCGAACCGGCCCCCGGCTCGAGCATCTCCCGGGCTTGGAGGGCACGCTGGTGCGCACCGGCTTTGTCGAAGCGATCGGCCGCTTCGACAAGGCTTTCCTTCGCTGCCTGCTTGTTCCCGGTACCGGCTTGGGCCCGCGCCATCAAGAGGTAGACCTCGCCTGCCATCTGCGGGGGCAACTGGTCAGCGCGGCCCATGATTTCGTCCAGCAGCACAAGGGCCGCCCCGGCATCTCCCGCCAGATAGTTCCAATGCGCGCGGTTGAGCCGAAGCAGGAGAATTTCCTCTTCGGTGCCCCCGACGACATCCGTGGCAAGCTCCGCCCGTTCAATGCACCGAAGGGTGGCCGCATCTGCCACTTCCGCCGCCAGCCTCATCGCTGCCGATGCCTTGTTGAATTTGGCCCAGACATCAAGGTTCCGCGAAGGGGAAAAGGTTTCCGCTGCAAGCTCATGGTAGTGGAGGCCCTCATCGACCTTGTCGCAAAGGAAGGCCACATTGCCGATGACCCAGTACGCCTTGCCGGCCAGCTGGTCATCCATTTCATCGGAGATTCTCGCTGAGAGGGAAAGACACTCCTCCCAGGCCTCCTCCAGCTTGCCGGACTCGCCAAATGCGGCAATCAATGCCTGCCGGGCATGGACGTCGATTTCCATGTCTGCGTCATCATCGACCAATCCAACTGCCGACGCCGCAGCCGAGGTGGCCATCTCCAGGAGCCCTTCACCCCGCAGGGAGTTCGCCATTAATATGAGTGCCCGGGCCCGGTGTTGGGGTGAAGCCACAGCCAATGGTGCCTCGGAAAGGGACCTCGCCAGCGCAGTGCCCGCAACGAAATCACCTGCGTCGAGAAGATTCTCTGCTTGAAGGAAAGTCATGTTCCACCATCCGGCGGAATCGCCCTCATCAAGGGCAATATCGGCGGCCGAGCGCGCGCCTTCGGCAGCCTTGGCGAAGTCGTGGCTGGCCCGGTGCCCTCTCGCCTGCAGTTCCGCAACGGCGTACGAAGGCGCAACCTTCTTTTCTCCCATAGCTCCATTATGTCTCTGAGACACTCCGCCGATGATTCAGGCGAGCGTTTAGCATGTTTCTGCACCGTGTGGACGAACACTGATGACACGGCGTGTCGTTACTCTTATAATGAGCTAGCTTCACTTTGTTCACTCCAGTCGCATCAGTCACATAACATCAGGAGCTTCGCATGAAAAGAACTCTCGCCGCCCTCCTCGCGGCAGCAGCAATCTTGCTCGCAGGAATTACCGGCTCGGCAGCAGTGTCCGCCAGCAGCCAGAGCCCCTCACACGACTCGTCCATAGCCACTGGCTGGTGGCCGAACTTCGCCCAGAACTCGGCAGAGGCCACTGGCTGGTGGCCGAACTCCACCACTCAGGGTTCGCCTCAGGCCACTGGTTGGTGGCCGAACTCCACCACTCAGGGTTCGCCTCAGGCCACTGGTTGGTGGCCGAACTCCACCACCAACTCCACCCCTTCCAACTAGCTACACCTGAAAGGCACCGGGCCACGGTCCGGTGCCTTTCAGTTGCCTCCGGGACTCCGTTCAGGTCCCGCGCAGCAGTTCCGCGAATTTTTCTGCTGCCATGGGCCGGCCAAAGTAATACCCCTGGCCACTGGCGCAGCCCAGGCGGGCAAGCTCAGCAGCCTGCTCTGCCGTTTCGATGCCCTCGGCAACGGCCTGCATTCCGCACGCATGAATGAGCTGGAGAACCGCCGCCACAAAGTTCGTTTCCTTGTCGTCTGCGCCCAGTCCTTGGATGAGGGAGCGGTCAATCTTGACCACATTGACGGGAAGGCTCCGCAGATAGCTGATGGATGAATAGCCGGTGCCGAAGTCGTCTATTTCCAAGCGGATACCCAGACGCCGGAGCCCGGTCAGAGAGTATTTATCGATGTCGCTGCCGTTCAACGCCATTGACTCCGTCAGCTCGATGACCAGTTTGGATGCCTCCACTCCGGTTTCGGCGAGCACTTCCCGCACATGCTCGATCAATTCCAGGCTTTGCAGTTCGGTTGTCGAAATATTGACTCGCATACTGAAGTCTTCGTCCACGCCCGGGCGGTCCTGCCACTCGCGCAATTGCTGCATCGCCCGTCGAAGAACCCAATAGCCGAGATCGATGATGATGCCGGTTTCCTCGGCCAGGGGGATGAATGCATCCGGCATCAACAATCCCCTGTCGGGGTGGTTCCACCGCACCAGCGCTTCAGCGCCTTCAATCCGGCCCGAGGCCAACTCGACAACAGGCTGGAAATGGAGGACCAGCTGATCTGTCCGGATGGCTTCACGCAGTTCCGAGATCATGAGTCCTTGGAGCCGGCGCGCGTACAACAAAGCCGGCTCGAAAACCCTGACACTGCTCCCCTGCTCGGCCTTTGCCGCATACATGGCCGTATCCGCTTCCATCACGAGGTCGTCCACAGACTGTCCCGGCTCGGCGACCCGGAGCCCGATGCTGGTTCCACAGATGATCCGGACTTCGCCAATGTCGATGCTCTCACCGACGGCCCGGAGGATCCGCTTGGCAACGCCCCGCGCGTGCGCCGCATTGGATTTGGGCATCATGACGGCAAATTCGTCCCCGCCGAGCCTCGCCACCATGTCAGTGTCCCGGACCGCGGCGAGCAGGCGCCTGGCGGTGACCTTCAAGACGGTGTCTCCTGCGCCGTGCCCCAAGGTGTCGTTGATCCCCTTGAATGAGTTCAAGTCCAAAACGAGCAACGCAGGTGGGAGCTCGCCGCGCTCTGATTCGACGAGTTCATGGCTCAGCGCCCTTTCGAGTGCCGTGCGGTTGGCTAACTGTGTCAGCGGATCAGTGAGCGCCATCCTTTCGAGTTCGATCTGGGCCTCGCGCAGCATGGCAGTTCGGCTTTCGACCCGTTCCTCGAGCTCCTGGTAGATGGCTTGAAGATCGTCCGCCATGAGGTTGATCCCGGTAATGACAGCAGCAACTTCGTCCCGCGGACCGGAGACCGGGATCCTCGTGCTGAGGTCGCCGTCCGCAATCCGGACGACCCCTTCAACAAGGGCAAGGAGCCGCGGGTCCTGGGGCTCATGATTCACGGTGGTGCTCTCTCAACCACTCGCGGGCTTCCGCCTCGGAGGTGAAGAACCGTGCCGGAACTGAGTCCGACCTTGCACGCAGGAGGTAATGTGCGATCACCCGATCCACGGGACTCTCCCCCAGCAAGGCACATGCCGAGACGACCACGGAATTCGTGTAGGTCAGCCGTGCGTCGTTCGTGACTGACAGTACGCCGGTCACGGTGAGCAGCAGCGGGAGCCTCCGTCCATCCGCGAAAGCACGGACGGCCGCGGCGGCAGCCTGGGCTTCCCGCGAACGGACAACAGTGTTGGGCGGCAAGGTGACCTCGACAATCCCGTCAGCCGCCAAGTCAACGGTGATCTGAGCGGCAGGGGCCGTCGTGTCTTCGGATGAAGCATCCAGGGCATCATCGGGAAGCCGGGAGTCCCGGGCGGGCAGTGTCTGGGCGCTCATCGCTACGTGGCCTGCCGACGTCGGACGATCGGCCCGTGAGGGTCCCGAAGGGCACAACCCGAGAGCTCGGAAGCTGCCCTTATGGGGAATATATCGCCTGCGTGTCCCGGACGACGCAGAACAAGCTGATGAGTCATGGGTCCTATGTTCTGCCGTGTCGGTCAATCTGGTCTGCGCCAAGACTGCGTGGAACCCTCGGTCCGGCGCCATTCCGGTGAGTGCACTCATGATAATGCAAAGATTGCCTTCCCGCTGACATGAGGCTACCCGCGAAAACTCAGCGTTTTGCAAGCCGCGCCGCCGTTCGCCGTACTTCCCGAACCCTTTGCGCCACCACTAGCCCAGCGGCGGAAAATCCGATCGTGACCGGATAAGCCATCAGGCGTTCCAGGGTTCCAGGCTCGGGGACATCCATCCTTGTCAGGCCACCGACCACAAGGGCGCCCAGCGTCAACGTCCCGCACGCCACGATGAACCAGCTCATGGCGGTATGCGGCAGCCAGAGCACCCCGAGGAGCAACAGTGCGAATGCTCCACCGATGAAGAACATGAGGGCGCCCACAAGGTGGAAGGGAGATCCAAGGTCTTCCGGCACGAAACCAACAACCACAGTTCCCAGCCCGGAGATACCCGCCAGGACCCGGACCGCGACGGCGGTGGGCCAAGCTTTGCGGTAGGCGGCACCTTGCAGGATGCGCACGCCGGGACGGGCTGCAATGCACAGGAGCGCCGAACTGAGCAGCAACGCCCCGAGAAGCATCCCGAGGCCCTGCACCACAAAGGAGGCATTCATAAGCAGATGCAGGGGCGAACAGACGTCGCGGTGCTCGTAGATCCCGCACTTGAGCGCGCCAAGATCGCTGATGAACCCGGTCCGGCGATCGTAGGGCTCGGGACCCCGCCAGGCTTCGATCACCGCCGATTCGGCGACGAAATACTGCACCACGCTCAACTGGGCCCAGCCGCCGATGTTTGAGCGGACCGTGCCCAGGTCCGGGAGGTGGTCGCCGAAGGCGGCCGGCGCCGTCATCTGCTCTCTCATGCGGGCCAGCCTAGCGCCAGCGCACCCACGTGCCGCACCCTCTTTGTCGCCGCCGCCTGTGTTGCCGGCCTCGGTGTTCGAGGGCTGCCCCGGCAGCTTGTATGCTTGTATGCGTGCCCGGCCAGCGGCTCCCCGGAGCTTCCAGCACGCGCACAGGCCCTCGTAGCTCAGTGGATAGAGCACGGCTCTCCTAAAGCCGGTGTCGTTGGTTCGATTCCAATCGAGGGCACTTGAAAGACCAGCTGCGCGATTCTTCTCCGACGCAAGACCTGCGGGCCTACCTGCTGGGCAGCTGGACCGTGGAACGGTCCCTGTGGGACCGGGCGAGCGGCACCCGCGGTACGTTCACCGGCGTCGTGCGCTATTCAGGAACCCCCGACGGCGGGCTCCTCCTTCGCGAAAACGGCACCATGACCTGGCCCACCCACACGGGACCGGCATTCCGCGAATACCTCCTGCGCCCTTCTGACTCCCCTGCCGCCATGGACGTCTACTTCCCGGATGGGAAGCCGTTCCATCGCATGAGCTTCCGCGACCACGCCAACGAAGACAGCCACTGGTGCGATCCCGATGACTACAAAGTCAATTACCTCTGCGACGGGCCGGATGCTTTCAGCTACACCTGGGACGTCCACGGACCGGCCAAGGATTTGCTGCTCGAATCCCGGCTAAGGAGAGAGCAATGACCCACAACAATCCAGCCAAGGACCTGATTGTCGTCAGCGCGGTCTGCGTGTACGACGACGCCGGACGGCTACTGACGGTGCGTAAGCGTGGCACGGACAAGTTCATGCACCCCGGGGGCAAGCCCGAACCAGGTGAAACCGCGGCGGAGACGGCATCCCGCGAGCTGGCCGAGGAAGTCGGAATCGACGTCGACCCGGCCGATCTGGAGCCCTTGGGGCGTTGGCTCGCCGTCGCCGCCAACGAGGCCGCCACGGATATCGAGGCTACCGTCTTCACCGCACCAGGCACGTGGGAGGCCCATCCTTCGGCCGAGATCGCAGAGATCCGGTGGCTGGATCTCTCTGCTGAACTTCCGGACGATTTGGCTCCACTCCTGACGGATCACGTCCTGCCCCTGCTCGCGAAAAAGTAGGCCTGCCCGCACCGGGACAAAGCTGCGCGTATCAGCTCCTGAACTTCCCCGTTTTCCCATGAAAATCCGGTGAGAACTGGCTATAGTGATCGCACAGTTTGTTTTAACTTGATACATGCTGCATTGTCAGATCCAGCTGGGGGATCGCATGCAATCTCTTGAACAGCGCCGACGCGCCTGGGGAGACGTCGGCGCGGAATCCGGCGCGGAAGTCCGCCGGGAGCCGCCGCGGTTCCGTGACACTCCTATGGAGGTCAAGGACTACTCGACGGCGGGAATGGCCGGCTGGGCGGCGCAACTGGGTTCTCCCGCGCCAGAGGCTCCGCGTTCCCGCAGAATGGGCAGGACCGGTGGGATAGCTGCGATCGCAGCGTTGTTGCTCTACCTGACGTGGCGGATCGCATTCACCATGCCGCTTGGAGGCGGCGATCTTGTCATCGCTTGGACGCTGGTGACGTTTGAGGCCCTTCCCCTGACGGGGCTGGTCCTGAAATCCATCACGCTGTGGAACATCGACTGTTATGCGCCGGAGCCGGTTGCCGAACCACCCAATGGCATGAGGGTCGCAGTGTTGATCCCCACGTACAACGAACCCGTTGAGGTCCTTGCCCCCACCATCGCTGCGGCCTGCGCCCTTCAGCCGGGGCACGAAACGTGGGTGCTGGATGACGGAAGCCGCCCGTGGGTTGCGGAGATGTGCGCGGCTTTCGGTGCGAGGGTAGTCAGCCGCACCGAGCATGACCATGCCAAGGCGGGCAACATGAACCACGCACTGGACCTGATGGCAGCAGAGGAAGCGGCCGGCAAGGACGCAATAGACATCATTGCCGTGCTGGACTGCGACCACGTGCCGCTGCCCACGTTCCTGACAGCCACCTTGGGATGGTTCGCCGACGAGGAAATCGCCCTCGTCCAGGGGCCGCAGGCGTTCTACAACTCAGGGGCCTTCGACGACGACGGAATCTCCGGCGAACAGGGGTTGTTCTTCAACGTCCTGATGCCTTCGCGCAACGTTCCCGGCGCAGGGCCGTTCTGGTGCGGCTCAACGTCACTGCTCCGGGTTAAGGCGCTTCGCGAGGTGGGTGGAGTAGCCACGGAGACCATCACCGAGGACATGCACACGACCCTCAAACTCATCCGGCTAGGGTGGAAGACCGTGTACCACCACCAGACCCTGGCAGTGGGCCTGGCCCCGGCGACAGCGGATCAGTACCTGCTGCAGCGCCGACGCTGGGGCATGGGCGCGATGCAGATCCTGACCCACGAGCGCCTTTGGGCCGCCAAGAGCTGGATGACCTGGCGGAACTTCCACGAATACATCAACGGAACTTTATGGTGGCTGGAGGGAATTGCCACTTTGATTGCCTTCATCATTCCCATGGCGGTCATGGTCTCAGGCGCCCAGACCTCCACCGCCGGGCCCGTGGAGTTCACCCTAGCCTTCGCAGCCATGTTCTGGGTCAGGTTGTGGGGCGCAAAGAGACTCATGCGCCACCAGATCCACTGGCCGACGGCGTTCGCCCTGCGGATTTTCCGGGTTCCCGTTGGGATGGCTTGCCTTTGGTGGCTCGTTTCCCGGAAGTCCCTGGAGTTTCAAGTCACCCCGAAAGGGGCTGCGGAACTTCGGCTCCGCGGACGGGCCCCGCGGATCCTCATTGTGCTGATCGTGATCGTGGCCGCAATTATTCTCTATGCGACCGCCGGAGTCTTCGGTTGGGTGCCTTGGCGGACAAGTCCGGGCTCCACGATTGCCGCCGGCGTCTGGCTGGTTCTTGCCGGGGTTGTCTTGGTGCTGGGGACGCTCCGGATCAGAGCCGCCGAATTCGCCTCATCACGCAGGAGCGCCCACAGGGTCACCGTCAAGGTGCCTGTCACGGTTGCCGGGATCCCCGGCCAACTGGTGGACATCTCCATGGGAGGCGCCGCTGTTCGCGTAGGGGCCGATGCGCTGCCGGAATCCGGTCGCGTCCTCTTGGAGCTCCCGGGAGCCGCACAGATCCCCCTGGATATCGTCCGGGTCTGGTCGAGTTCGAAGGGAGAGCACACTGCTTCGCTGCGGGTTCGCGACCGGGACTGGGAAGCGTATCGCGGGCTCTCACTCTGGCTGTTCCATACCCCTGATGGTGTCCTGCCCGGATTTCCCCCCGGCGTCCCTGCCGTCGCAACCCGGGAGTCGGCATGAGCGGAGACAAAATGCGCAACCCCAAGCTGCTTTGGATGATCGCCGCTGCCGGTATCGCAGTGGCCATCCTTGCCATGGGCCTCCGAGCCAACCAAGGCACGTCGGCGGCACAGACCGTCGGCGATTTCGCTATCCTGGCAGCCGTACTGCTCGCTTCAGCCAGTTGCGCGCGCGCTGCCCGGCGGCGGGACGAAAGTGCCCGCGCCTGGTGGTTCATGGCCTTGGCCACGCTCGTCTGGGCCGTGGCCCAATCAATCTGGACGTTCTTCGGACTCACCCTGGACCACGACTATCCCTACCCCTCGATAGCCGACGCCGGTTTCGTCGGTTATTCGATACCGGCCGCCATCGCCCTCTTCTTGTTTCCGCGCCCGCGGGCATCCCGCGTTGCCTTCGTGCGTGCACTCTTGGATGCGGCCGTGATCGCCGCCGCCGTGCTGTTCATGAGCTGGGCCACCGTCCTCGGTTCCATGTACAGGGCCGGAGGGCAGGAAACCCTTGTCTATCTCACCGGCCTTGCCTACCCTGTTGCCGACATCGTGATGGTCTCCATAGTCCTCATGCTCACCATGCGGAGGGCACCAGGTGAGCGCCTCAGGTGGGTCTGCCTGGGTGGCGGGCTCCTCGTCTTGGCGATCACTGACAGTACCTACGCGAAACTGACCTCCGACGGCGTCACGGGGCTCACCGGAACACCCCTGGCGGCCGGCTGGATCGCGGCGTTCCTGCTGATCGCCCTCGCACCGTTGGTCCCACACTCTGCGCGCCCCCAGACGGACCGCCGGATATATACGCTGGCCTTGGAACTACTGCCCTATGTCCCGGTCTTCGGTGCGGTCATGGTGGCCCCCATACGCGTCGGGCGCCCCAGCGACCCTTTCCTTCAGACCGTGGGACTCATAGTGCTGGCTCTGGCCATTGTGCGTCAGGTGCTGATGGTTCTTGAAGACATCACCCTGACTCGGGACCTCGAATCCAAGGTGGCCCAGCGGACTGCCGAACTCGAAGGTCTGGGCGCCATTGTCAACTCGTCGGCCGATGCCATCATGGGCAAGACCCCGGACGGCGTCATCACCAGCTGGAATCCCGGGGCTGAACGGATCTACGGGTACAGCGCCGCTGAGGCAATTGGCAGGCATGTTTCCTTCCTGATTCCGGATCATCTCCGGGTCGAGGAAGAAAGCCTCATGGCGGCTATCGGAGCCGGCGGAGAAACTCGCAGCTACGAGACGGAACGACTACGAGGCGACGGCTCCATTGTGCCCATCTCCCTGACGATGTCCCCCATCCGCGGTGCTGGCGGCATCCACGGAGTTGCCACGATATCCCGTGACATCACAGAACGTCGGCTCGCGCAAGCTGAGCTGGTCACGGCCCGGGAAGCCGCCGAGGAAGCCAGCCGCTTGAAGTCGGAGTTCCTCGCGACGATGAGCCATGAGATCCGCACACCGATGAACGGCGTCATTGGATTAACCGGCCTGTTGCTGGACACCCCCTTGGAGGAAACCCAGCGCCAATATGCCGAGGGCGTCAAGGGGGCGGGCGAAGCCCTGCTGACCCTGATCAATGACATTCTGGACTTCTCGAAACTCGAAGCGGGCAAGGTCGATCTGGACCCTGCGCCCTTCAATCCACGCACCCTGGTGGAGGAACTCGCAGTCCTCCTGGCCGAAGCCGCCCAAGCCAAAGGCCTGGAGCTGATTGCATACTGCCGGCCGGAGGTTCCGGCGATGCTGGTGGGCGACGCCGGCCGCATCAGGCAGATCCTGCTCAATCTGGCCTCAAACGCAGTGAAGTTCACCCCCTCAGGGGAAGTCGTCATTAGCGTGAAGCTCGTGGAGCAGGAATCCGCGAACGCGCGGGTACGCTTCGAAGTCCGTGACACCGGGATCGGGGTCGAGGCGGCAGACCATCTCAGGCTCTTCGAGTCGTTCTCGCAGGCCGATGCCTCAACCACCCGGCGGTACGGTGGAACCGGCCTTGGACTGGCGATCTCGCGGAGGCTTACCGAGGTGATGGGCGGCGAGATAGGGGTGGACAGCTCTTTGGGCAACGGCAGCACTTTCTGGGCAACCCTTCCCCTGGCAGTGAGCGAGTCTGCAGCTGCTCCGCCGTCGATCTCGCCCGAGCAACTCACCGGACTCCGTGTGCTCGTGGTGGACGACAACTCGACCAACCGGCTGGTGCTGCAGGCGCAATTGGCGGGCTGGCGGATGAATCCGGAGGCTGTCGGAGACGCCCAACAGGGCTTGGACCGCTGCCGCGAAGAAGCCGCCGCCGGACGTCCCTTCGACATTGCGGTGCTGGACATGTGCATGCCCGACATGAACGGCTTGGAGCTGGCATACAAACTGAGCACCGACGTCGCGCTTGCATCCACGCGGATCATCATGCTGACGTCCACCATGAATGTGGACAAAGCCGAACTCGTGGCCGCCGGGGTCCAGGAATGGTTGACGAAGCCCGTGCGCAGCTCCGAGTTCTACGACCGCCTCATGCGTCTCGTCGCGACACGCCCGATCGCGGCTCCCATGGTTTCTGCTGCAATCCCAGTGACCATGAGCCAACCTTCGCGCGGCCTGATTTTGGTCGTCGAGGACAACGAGGTCAATCAGCTCGTCGCCCGGAGCATGGTTGCGAAGCTCGGGTACGAGGCCGACGTCGTAGCTGACGGCAGCGAAGCAGTCGCCGCGACTGCGGCAACGGAGTATGCCGCGGTCCTGATGGACTGCCATATGCCCGTCATGGACGGATTCGAGGCCACCAAGGCCATCCGGGCCCGGCACGATGGCCGCAGAAGGCTCCCCGTCATTGCCATGACCGCAGGCGCCCTGGATGAGGACCGTGAGCGCTGCCTTGCGGCCGGCATGGACGACTATCTGACCAAACCGGTTGACGTGGAAAAATTGGACCAGGTTCTCTCGCGATGGATACCCGAAACACCGAAGGAAAGTGCCGGACCCGCACTCGACCCCGCGAGGCTGGAAACGTTGCGTGACCTCGGCCCGGCAGACGGACTGGGGTTGCTGCCCGCCGCGGCCCAAGCCTTCAGGCAAGACATCCAACCGAGCCTGGAGGCACTCCGGCGGGCTCTGGGCAACGGAAACGGAGACGCTTTCAGGCAAGTGGCCCACAAATTGAAAGGCGCCGCAGCCAACATCGGAGCTGCCCGCGCGGCCCGGATGTGCGAGGAATTGGAACATAGCTCATCAAGCGGCAAACCTGTCGATCCCGCGCTGCTGGCCGACCTTGAAGCCGAACTTGCCCTCGTTGACAAAGCGTTGGACCACGCCCTGTCGGTGGCCTCATGAAGGTCCTGGTGGCGGACGACGACTTCGGTTCGCGCCTGGTGGCGAAGGCGGCAGTAGAGCAGTCCGGCCACGAATGCATCGTGGCCGCGGACGGCAGCTCCGCCTGGGAGCTGTACAAGCGACACCGGCCGCAAGTCGTCGTGACTGACCTGATGATGCCCGGGCTCAACGGGCTGGAGCTCTGCCGCGCCATCCGCAGCGCGGAAGAAGACTCCTACACCTATCTTGTCCTTGTCACCTCGAAGGATTCACGTGAGGACGTCGTCGCGGGCATGAAGGCCGGTGCTGATGACTACGTGGCCAAGCCGCTTGACCCGTTCGCTTTGCATACCCGGCTGCTGGTGGCGCAAAGGGTGACTTCGCTGCATACGGATCTTGCGCGCTACCGTGCCGCGCTCGCGGAGCAAGCGCGGACCGATCCCCTGACGAAGCTCCACAACCGGCTGAAGCTCTCAGAGGACCTGGAACAGCTGCACTACAGAAGCAGCCGCTACGGAACGGACTACAGCCTGGCCATCTGTGACGTGGACAATTTCAAGCGATACAACGATCTTTACGGCCACCAGGCCGGTGACCTCGCTTTGCAGTCGGTTGCGGCATCCCTTGCCGGCGAAGGGCGCGAAAGCGACGGAATCTACCGCTTCGGCGGGGAGGAGTTCCTCTTCCTGCTGCCCGGCCAGACGGTATCCGGCGCTGAAACAAGGCTCACACGGGCGCTGGAGGCCGTGCGGGACCTGGGCATTGCGCATTCCGGAAACCCCTCGGGCACCCTGACCTTGAGCGCCGGTCTCTCGGCCTTTGTGCCCGACCACCGGGTCAGCAGCGAACGGCTCCTCAAAGAAGCCGACATGGCGTTGTACACGGCCAAGTCCGCCGGCCGGAACCGCGTGGAAGTCGCGCCGGAAGTTCGTCAACACACCCGGAGCTGAAACCCCGGCCACCATCAGCGTCACTCGGCGCAGGTTATTGGCCGTGATCGACTCCCGAACCCCCGAGTTTCCGGGGTTGTCTCCAGCGCTGGGCGCTAAAAAGTTGCTCAGCGTGACACCGTCGAGGCTGGTCGAATCAGCCGGCCCCGGCAACCCGGAGCTGACACCCGGCCACGAGGAGACGGCCCGCGTCTACAGCTCCGGAACAGCTTCCTGGGCCACAGCCGTCGCCTCCGCGAACTGCGTGTTGTACAGCTCCGCGTAGCGACCGTCCGCGGCGAGGAGCTCGGCGTGCGTGCCGCGCTCAACGATCGATCCGTCCTCCACGACCAGGATGACATCGGCGGCCCTGATGGTGGAGAGGCGGTGGGCGATCACGACGGCGGTGCGTCCCTCGAGTGCCTCGCCCAAGGCCGCCTGGACGGCGGCTTCACTGGTGGAATCCAAGGCCGCCGTGGCTTCGTCGAGGATGACGACCCTCGGTTGGGCGATGAGGAGGCGTGCGATGGTGAGCCGTTGGCGTTCCCCGCCGGAAAGGCGGTAGCCGCGCTCCCCCACCACGGTCTCCAGGGCATCCGGCAAGGAGCGGACCATGGCTTCGAGCCGGGCGCGCCGGAGCACGTCCCACATTTCCTCGTCCGTCGCTCCGGGCCGGGCCAACCGCAAGTTGGAGGCGATACTTTCATGGAAGAGGTGGCCGTCCTGCGTGACCATGCCCAAGGTCGCCCGGAGGGAATCGAACGTGACGTCCCGGACATCCAGGCCGGTACCTTGGCCGCGGCCGCCCAAGCGCACGGCGCCGGAGTCGACGTCGTACAGGCGGGACAGTAGCTGGGCCACAGTGGACTTGCCCGCACCCGAGGACCCTACGAGCGCCACGGTTTGACCGGGCTCCACACGGAAGCTGATTCCGTGCAGGACCTCCTCACCGCCGCGGGTATCAAGCGTCGCCACTTCCTCGAGCGACGCAAGGGACACCTTGTCCGCGGACGGATAGGCGAAGCGGACGTCGTCGAACTCCACCGCAACGGGTCCCGAAGGCACCGCGACGGCGTCGGGCTTCTCCTGGATGAGCGGCTTAAGGTCCAGAATCTCGAAGACCCGCTCGAAGCTGACCAACGCGCTCATGACCTCAACGTGGGCACTGGACAGCGCGGTGAGCGGTGCGTAGAGGCGGGTGAGCAGCAGCGCCAGCACGACGACGTCGCCCGCCGCCAGCTGCCCGCTCAGCGCAAGCCAACCGCCCAGTCCGTAAACGAGCGAGAGGGCGAGGGCGGAAACTAGGGTCAGCGCAGTGATGAACGTGAACTGCAACATGGCGGTGCGGACGCCGATGTCCCGCACGCGGCCGGCCCGCAGGGCGAACTCGGCGGATTCCTCGTCCGGTCGGCCGAACAGTTTGACGAGCGTGGCGCCGGGTGCGGAGAAACGCTCCGTCATTTGGGTTCCCATGGCCGCGTTGTGGGACGCGGCTTCACGACGGAGGTCGGCCAGCTTGGAGCCCATGCTGCGTGCGGGGATGAGGAAGATCGGCAGCAGAACCATCGCCAGGACGGTGACCAGCCAGGAGGTGTTGAGCATGACAATGAGGGTCAAGGCCAAGGACACGACGTTGCTGACCACTCCGGAGAGGGTGCCCGCGAAGGCCGATTGGGCTCCGATGACGTCGTTGTTGAGCCGGCTGACGAGGGCTCCGGTACGGGTCCGGGTGAAGAAGGCGATGGGCATGCGCTGCACATGATCGAACACCCGCGTCCGCAGATCAACGATCACGCCTTCGCCGATCACGGAAGACAGCCACCGGGTCAGCAGTCCCACCCCGGCGTCGGCGACGGCCACCGCAGCGATGAGCGCGGCCAGCCCGATCACGACATCCACGCCTGCATGGGCGATGAGCGCGTTCACCACCTTGCCGGCCAGCACCGGGGTGGCCACGGCAAGGAACGCACCGGCGATAGAGGCCAGTACGAAGGCGATCAGCTTGTTGCGGTACGGTTTCGCGAAAGCGAGCACGCGCTTGATGGTTTCCCGCGAGAACGGCTGGGAGCCGCTCTTGGCGCGGGTGATGTTGTAGAGCGAGCGCCAGGCGACGCCATCCATGCTCATGGCTTGTGATTCCCCATTCCGGAAGTGTGGTGCAGTTCGGTCACGGTGCCGTTGTCAAGGTGCCAGCGGGAATCGAGCCGGACGTTTTCGAGCAGGCGGCGGTCGTGCGTGACGAGCAGGAGCGCGCCTTCGTAGCCGTCGAGCGCTTCCTCAAGCTGCTCGATCGCCGGCAGGTCGAGGTGGTTGGTGGGTTCGTCCAGGACCAGCAGGTTAACGCCGCGGGCTTGCAGCAGCGCGAGCGCCGCGCGGGTGCGTTCGCCCGGCGACAAGGAATCCACGGTCCGGGAGGTATGGTCCGCCTTGAGGCCGAATTTGGCCAGCAGGGTGCGGACATCCGCGGAGTTCCATTCGATCAGGACGGATTCGACGGCGTCTGCCAGGGTGAGGTGCCCCGCCAGCAGTCCGCGGGCTTGGTCGATCTCGCCGATCGCCACGGATGCACCCATGGAGGCGTCTCCGGCGTCGGGCTGTTGAAGCCCCAGCAGCAGCCGCAGGAGGGTGGACTTTCCTGCGCCGTTGGGTCCGGTGATGCCAATGCGTTCGCCGGCGTTGAGCTGGAGATTGACGGGTCCCAGAGTGAAGTCGCCTTGATGGGCCACGACGTCGCGCAAGGTTGCGACGACGGAGCTCGAGCGCGGAGCCTGGCCGATGCTGAACTGCAGCTGCCATTCCTTTCGCGGCTCTTCCACTTCGTCAAGCCGGGCGATGCGGGACTCCATCTGCCGGACTTTTTGGGCCTGCTTTTCGGAGGACTCAACGCTCGCCGCCCTGCGGATTTTGTCGTTGTCCGGGCTCTTTTTCATGGCGTTGCGGACGCCCTGTGAGCTCCATTCGCGCTGCGTCCGGGCCCGGGACACGAGATCCGCCTTGGTGTTGGCGAATTCCTCATAGCGTTCGCGCGCGTGCCGCTTTGCCACCGCCCGCTCTTCGAGGAAGGAATCGTAACCGCCGTCGTAGACCGCCACGCTGTTCTGGGCCAGGTCCAGTTCCAGCACCTTGGTGATGCAGCGTGCGAGGAACTCGCGGTCATGCGAGACCAACACGGCGCCGCCGCGAAGGCCCTGGACGAATGATTCAAGGCGGGCGAGTCCGTTGAGGTCCAGGTCATTGGTGGGTTCGTCGAGGAGCACGACGTCGAAGCGGCTCAGCAGGAGCGCCGCCAAGGCAACGCGGGCGGCCTGTCCGCCGGACAGGCCCGTCATGAGCGCATCCGGACCGGATTCCAGGCCAAGTTCCGCCAACACCGCGGGGATCCGGTCCTCCAGGTCCGCCGCACCCGATGCCATCCAGCGGTCAAAAGCCAAGGAGTAGGCGTCGTCGGCATCCGCGGTCCCGGCTGCGAGCCCCTCGGCGCCGGCTTCCATCTCGGCCGTGGCCTGGGCGCAACCCGTGCGGCGGGCAATGTAGGCGGCAACAGTTTCGCCGGGCGTGCGTTCGTGTTCCTGGGGCAGCCAGCCCACAAAGGCGTCGCTGGGAGCGAGGCTGACCGTGCCCTCTTGGGGGCGGTCAGCTCCTGCGAGGATGCGCAGCAGGGTGGATTTCCCGGCGCCGTTGGCACCGACGACACCCACGACATCTCCTGGCGCGACGGTGAGGGAGAGCTTCGAGAACAAGGTACGGTGACCGTGGCCGCCGGAGAGCTCTTTGGCGACAAGCGTTGCAGTCATTGGTCTATCCTCTCACTGCTCCGCTCCTGACCGAAAAGACCGGGGCATGGAAGAACCCGCTGGTCCGTACTTGGGGGGTGTGCGGACCAGCGGGTTCGAGAATCAAGCATAATTCAATGTGCCCGCATCGTAAAATCGACCTCGCAGTCCTTGCCGGAACCGTCTTCCAGAATCCTGCCGCAAGAAGCCGTCTATCAGAAAGTGGTTCATGTCCCTCCCTTCCAAGGCGTTCCAACGCTGGCTGCACGGGATCGCCCCGAACACCAGCACGGCCGATGTCTGCCGCTTTTCGGGAGTGAAACGCACCACGCTGGCCCAGCAATTGGTCCGCGGCAAGGTGGCCGAGAGTTCCCTCGTGAGCATCAGCCGGGCCTTCGACATGAATCCCTTCGATGCGTTGGCACAATTCGAGGCCTACGCGGCGCTTCGCGGGACCCCGGTTCCCCCCACTGACGCGGAACTCGTCAGCCAGGTCTCCACCATGGATCTGCTGCGGGCAGTCGTCGAGCGCTCGGACCCCCGGGACGGCGTCCCGCCCCTGGTCCTGGCGGAAACCCCGCACCCGGGTTCAGTCAGGAACTGGGTGGACGCGATCGACGACGGCGAGCTGCGCCACCGGGTGAGCGGCGCCACCGGGATCGCACCGCAGAACTTCTCGGCGCACCTGACAGCCAACCGTCTGCCCCCGGAGCTGGCCTTGGCAACGTCCCGGGCGGCCGGCGTCGGACCGGCCGGAGGCCTCGTGGCCAGCGGCCTTGTCACCGAGGCCGAGGCCGGATGGTCCCCCGGAGCGCGGCGGGAGGCCTTGGACAGGATGACAGAAGGCGAACTGGCCCTATTGGCCGGCGAGCGGCTGCAGGCCCTGGGCAAGGCCCTGCGCCGCCATGAGCACGAGCTCGACCACAGCAACAGAATCTGGGAGAACCTGGGATGACCACCGTGTTGGCGTGGGCCACGCTCTTCATTTGCCTCATCTTGACGGCCATTCGCATTCCCAGCGCCGTCCGGGGCGAGAACCGGATGATGTTCGTACTGTTCGCACTGATTTCCCTCGACATCCTTCTCAGCATCGAGGGTCCTTACATGTTGATCGACGCCTGGCTGGGCAACTTCAACCTCTGTAACCTGCTGCTTCGGTTCATGCTCTACGGAACATTCCTGCTCATGGGCATCAAGGTGGCGAGGGCCTTTGCTTCACCCGGCGGGGAACGTGCCATCCGGGGACCCATCGGCTTGGCCGTTTTGGGGGCAACCGCGGTCCTCACAGCCTTCTTTTTCTTCTCGATGGACACCTCGGACTCCACTGTTGGCCTGAATGACCTGGACCCGGGGCCAGCCCTGGATACTTATGCGGCCTTAGGCAGGTTCTACCCGGGCTACGTTGCCGTATGCCTCATCCCGGGCATGTGGCGGTCCGTTCGAGGCTCGGGTCCGGTTCTGCTCCGGGCCGCCTCCGCGACATTGCTCCTGGGCCTCGATTTGCTGATCGTTTCGCAGGTCTTTCCGCTCATCCCGCTATCCAATACGTGGCTGCGGCCACTCATCAACTACTCTGCCGCTTTGGCGACTGCGATTGGATTGGGAGGCATCTGGCTGTCCAAAATCGTTGCCAGCCGGACTCGCCGCACGGTAATGTAAAAACATACCGCGTAACCTCTTTCATAAATCCATTATATCGTGCCATAATTATGAATGTGTGAAGGCGACGCAGCCTGACCTTTGAATCAATGAACGGGTTTCCAGGGTTCGTGGCGCGTGCGGGAGCACTTTTGGGGGGATGAGTGGTGGCGGGCTGTTGGGGACCGCCCCCACTCAGCCTTTTTAAGCGTCCTTCCGTGTACGACCGCAGCAACCGGGTACGGTCCCGTGACTAAGATGGCTTTCATGAAGAGCCTGCCCACTCGCCGCATCGCACTGTCCGCAGCACTTGCCGCCGTCGCGCTGGCACTGTCCGCTTGCGGCGGCGGTTCCTCGCCGTCGTCGACGTCGGGTGGAGACACTTCGCTGTCCGCCATCAAGTCCAAGGGCGAGATCGTCATCGCCACCGAAGGCACGTACCGGCCGTTCAGCTTCCACGAGAACGGGGCCGGTCCCCTCACGGGCTTCGACGTCGAAATCGCCCAGGCCGTGGCCGGCAAGCTCGGAGTAAAGGCAACCTTCCAGGAAACCCAGTTCGATGGCATCTTCGCGGGCCTTGATTCCAAGCGCTTCGACACTATCGCCAACCAGATCTCCATCAACCCCGAGCGCACGGCCAAGTATGACTTCTCGGCCCCGTACACGATCTCCAATGGCGTCGTCGTGACCAAGTCGGACAACAACTCCATCAACAGCTTCGCCGATCTCAAAGGCAAGACCACCGCCCAGTCATTGACCAGCAACTTCTACAAGATGGCAGTTGACGCAGGCGCCAACGTCCAGTCCGTCGAAGGCTGGGCACAAGCCGCCACCTTGGTCCGCCAAGGCCGCGTCGACGCAACGGTCAACGACAAACTGACCTACCTCGACTACGCCAAGAGCACCCCGGACTCCGGATTGAAGATCGCCGCGGAGACGACGGACAAGACGCAAAGCGCCCTGGTCTTCCGCAAGGGATCCACCGAACTCAAGGCCGCAGTCGACAAAGCGCTCACAGACCTTCGAGCCGACGGCACCCTCGCCAAGATCTCCCAGAAGTACTTCGGCGCAGACGTCACCAAGTAGCCGGCGGCCAAACTTATGACCTTCAACTGGGACCTCGTCTGGAGTTCCTTCGGGCCAATCATCGGCGGCGCCGTCACGGGAACCATCCCCCTGACCCTGGCCTCATTTGCCTTTGGCCTGGCGTTGGCGCTGCTCGTTGCCCTCTTGCGCCTGAGCCCCAACAGGCTGCTCTCGGCCGTCGCGCGCTTCTACGTCTCCGTGATCCGGGGGACGCCCCTCCTGGTGCAGTTGTTCGTGATCTTCTATGGCCTCCCGAGCCTCGGCGTGAAGCTGGAGCCATGGCCGAGCGCCATCATCGCGTTTTCGCTCAATGTGGGCGGCTACGCGGCCGAGGTCATCCGCGCCGCGATCCTGTCCGTGCCCAAGGGCCAATGGGAGGCCGGGCACACCATCGGAATGTCGCGGGCGCAAACACTCGTGCGGATCATCCTTCCGCAAGCGGCCAGGGTCTCGGTGCCCCCGCTGTCCAACACCTTCATTTCCCTCGTGAAGGACACCTCGCTGGCTTCACTCATCCTGGTCACCGAGCTTTTCCGCAACGCCCAGCAGATCGCCGCGTTCAGCCAGGAATTCATGATCCTGTACCTCGAATCCGCCCTGGTCTACTGGGTCATTTGCCTCGTCCTCTCCACGGGCCAGTCCGCCCTGGAGCGTAGATTGGACCGCTATGTCGCCCACTGAGCCCAGCAACGCCTCCCAGGGGAACACCGGGCTGGTGTTGTCCGCCCGGGACCTCGCCAAGGCCTTCGGCAGCAACGAGGTGCTGCGCGGCATCGACATCGATGTCCTGCGCGGCCAGGTGGTTGCCTTGATCGGGCCCTCCGGTTCGGGAAAGACGACGGTCCTGCGCTCGCTCAACGGCCTCGAAGTGCCCGACGCCGGCACGGTCACCTTCGGGGACGCCGACGCCGGTACAGTCCGCGGGTCCGGCGCAGGACTGACCCTCGATTTCGCCGGCACCGTGGGTAAGCGCGAGATCGCCGCCCTCCGGGACCGCAGCGCCATGGTGTTCCAGCACTACAACCTGTTCCCGCACATGACGGTGCTCAAGAACATCATCGAGGGACCGCTTCAGGTCCAGAAGCGCCCGCGGGCGGAAGTAGTGGCAGAGGCCGAGCGGCTCCTCGCCCGGGTGGGCCTCGCGGACAAACGCGACGCCTACCCCTTCGAGTTGTCGGGCGGCCAGCAACAACGCGTGGGAATCGTGCGCGCCTTGGCCCTCAAACCCCAACTGCTGCTCTTCGACGAGCCCACCTCTGCCCTGGACCCGGAACTCGTGGGTGAAGTGCTCGGTGTCATCAAGGAACTTGCCGACGAAGGGTGGACCATGGTGATCGTGACGCACGAGCTCGCCTTCGCCCGCCAGGTCGCCAATGAAGTCATCTTCATGGACGGCGGCGTGGTGGTGGAACGCGGGCCGGCCGCGGAGGTCTTGCGGGAGCCGCGGGAGGAACGCACCAAGCAATTCGTCAAGCGCCTCCAGCACGACGTCTGAGGCCCAACTAGTCCCCACCGCCACCCTCGCCTCGCAAGCTCGGCCAGGGAACCCTGGCGGCGGAGGCCCAACTAGCTCGCATTTGTTGTCGTTTTGCCCACTCTAAGCGACATTAACTGCGAGTCAGTTGGGTGGACCGGAGTGCAAAAACTCAGCGGCTGAAACGCAAGGTCACCAACTGGAACGGGCGCAGGGTCAATTCGGCGGCGCCCGCTCCGGGCGTCACTCCGGGAGCCTCAACGGGGCGCTCCAGGAGGTCCACGGATTGCACCATCCGGGATTCGAAGTTGGCTGTGATGAGGCCCGTGGAGCGTTCTCCCAGCGATTCATAAAGCCTCACAATGACATCTCCGGAGCCGTCCTCGGCAAGCTTGACGGCTTCGATGACCAGCGCCTGGTTGAACACCGTGAAGAGCGGCTCCACAGGATTCGCGCCCGCCAGCAGCCTCGGTTTGAGGTTGGTCCGGTAGCCCTCCTCCACGGCGCCGCCGATGCTGGCACCGGGCCGGATGCTCAGATCCAGGACGTGCACACCGAGGTCGGCCCGGGGGTCCGGGAACTTGGGCGCCCGCAGCAGCGACACACGCACGTTAGTGGTGGTTCCGCCGTCGTCGCGGATGGTCCGGGTGACGTCATGCCCGTAGCTTGACGCATTGGAAATGGCGACGCCGTAACCCGGCTCCGCCACATGGATCCAGCGGTGGGCGCAGAATTCGAACTTGGCAGCTTCCCAGGACGTGTTGGTGTGCGTGGCCCGGAACACGTGCCCGAACTGGGTCTCCGAGGCGGATCGGTCAGCACGGACATCCAGCGGGAAACCGATCTTCAGGAGTTTCTCGTGTTCCTGCCAGTCCACCGTGGTGGAAATGCCGAGGGACTCCGCTCCCGCTTCGAGGGAAATGCGCTGCGTGATGGTGGAGGAGCCCACAATCCGCTCCACGACGACGACGGCGTCCCAGCCCGCGCTTTCCAGCGTCACCGATCGCGCCTCGACTACCGAGACGACGTTCCGGCGGTAAAATTCGTCGATGTCCCAGGCATCCCATTCGTTGGGTGTGTCCCGGTGGAGCTCAAGGTGGTTTCCGAACATCCCGGGCGCAATCGCTTCGCGGCCGGTTGCGTAATCCGAGAGCGAGGTCAGCAATCCGTCGGCGTCCAGCACCGCGCGGATGATGCCGTTGTCCAGAACATAACCGCCGGCGCGTTCTGTGACATTGACTGGACGATCCTCGTGGACCGCCTCTGCAGCGGCGAGCGCCGGTACGCCGTTACGCTCGTGCGGCGCCGCATTGAGCAGGAACATGGTCTCTCCCTCGCCCAGTAGGGCCGAGGCGGCACCCGCGATGATGCCTTCCAGCTCCCGGGCGATCGCGGCATAGTTCCGCTCCGCATCCTGGTGGACCCACGCGATGGCGCTGCCCGGCAGGATGTCGTGGAACTGCTGCAGCAGCACAAGCCGCCACAAGCGCTTGAGGTCCGCCGCAGGATAGGTGAACGAACCGCCCGTCCGTACTGCCGCCGTCGAGCACCAAAGCTCGGCCTCGCGGAGCAGGTGCTCCGAGCGGCGGTTACCCTGCTTGGTGTTGGCCTGGCTCGTATAAGTGCCCCTGTGCAGCTCGAGGTACATCTCCCCCACCCAGACCGGGAGATTGCGGTACTCGGCCTCGGCCTGCGTGAAGAACTCCTTCGCGGTTCCCATGCGCACCTTCGGCGAGCCTTCCAGGTCCGCCGTCCGGTGGGCTGCGGCAACCATTTCGCGAGTTGGTCCGCCACCGCCGTCGCCGTAACCGAAGGGGACCAGCGAAATGGTGCCCCGGCCGTGCTCCCGGTAGTTGCGCTGGGCATGGGCGAGTTCGCGGCCGTGGAGCTCGGAGTTGTAGGTGTCCACGGGCGGGAAGTGGGTGAAAAGCCTCGTGCCGTCGATGCCCTCCCAATTGAACGTGTGGTGCGGCATCTTGTTCACCTGGTTCCAGGAGATCTTCTGGGTTAGGAACCACCGGGAACCAGCGGATTTGACGATCTGCGGGAGGGCCCCGGAATATCCGAACGAGTCAGGGAGCCAGGCTTCCTGGCAGTCGATGCCGAATTCCTCCAGGAAGAAACCCTTGCCCTCCACGAATTGGCGGGCCATGGCCTCCCCGCCCGGCATGTTGGTGTCCGATTCCACCCACATGCCGCCAACCGGCACGAATTGCCCTGCCTTCACTTTCTCCCGGATCCGGATGAACAGCTCAGGATAGAACTCCTTCATCCACGCCAATTGCTGCGCCGAGGAGCAGGAGAAGACGAAATCGGGGTTCTCATCCATAAGGGCGACAACGTTGGAGAACGTGCGGGCGCATTTGCGGATGGTTTCCCGGACCGGCCAGAGCCAGGCCGAGTCAATGTGGGCGTGGCCGGTGGCCAGCAGTTCGTGGGCCGAGGTGTAAGCGGGCCGGCTCAAGACCTCGGCGAGGGCCTCCCTGCCGGCGGCTGCGGTCCCTACAACATCGTCCGGGTCCATGACGTCCAGCATGCGCTCAAAGGCGCGGAGGATCTCATGCCGCCGGGGCAGTTCGAAGGGCAGCTCGTGCATCAGCCCGCTGAGGGTCCAGATGTCCTGGTGGAGCTCCCACACCACCTCGTTGAGTTCGGCTATGGCTATGCGTCCGAGCCGGTAGCGGGGCTCGTCTCCGGAGGTGCGCTTGTCCCCGAGGGGGGTTGCTGCGAAGGTCCATCCCTGGCTGAGATCCGGATTGGCGGCGGCTTCCACGTAGAAGTCCACCGACAGGCCGCCACCCAGAAGCTTCAGCGGGACGTGCTGGTTGCGCGGAGAGATGGCCTTGATGATGGTGCCGTCCGGCCGCCAGGCGATGCCTTCGGACTGGAATCCGGGAGCGTCGATGCTGAAACCGAGATCGACGACGATCTCCACCGTGGTGCCGTCGGCAACTCCCCAGCCCTCCGGGACCTCGCCCCGAAGGCGCAGCCACTTGGTGCTCCAGGCCTTGCCCCACGCAGCACCATGTTCCTGGGGTTCAAAGACCTGGCGGAGTGCTTCCGAGACCGGAACCGGCTCTCCGGGGGCATCCCAGCTGCTCAGTTCAAGAGGCAGTGCGCGGCCATAGATGGCAGGGGCTATGCGCTCCCGGACAAAACGTTCGAGCCGCTTCTCGGTGATCCGGCGGTCGTCGTGCAATTGAAGTCCCCTTTAGCGCTGGGCTGGGTTGATTGCTTCCTTACCGTTATGGGCAGCCTACTAAGCAAGGTCACTGTCCGGAGGAAACGGATTCCATTCGATGGATAAAATCTACGTTGTTCCTGAACAATAGCCAAGTGATTGGCGGCTATCCGTATAAGTCCCTAAATGTTGGCCGGAACACCCACCCGGTCACTGCCCGCGTAGACGTTCAGGCTGGTCCCCCTGCTGAATCCCACCAGGGTCAGGCCGGTCTCCTGTGCGAGCTCCACAGCGAGGCTGGAGGGCGCGCTGACGGCGGCCAAAACCGGGATTCCTGCAAGCGCCGCCTTCTGGACCAGCTCAAAGGATGCCCTCCCGGAGACCTGCAGGACGGTGCCGTGCAGGGGCAACATTCCTTCGCGCAGCGCCCAGCCGACCACCTTGTCCACAGCGTTGTGCCGACCCACGTCTTCCCGCAGGCATAGTAGCTCGGCAGCACTGCCGGTGCCGTCGTCGTGGATTCTGAAGAGGCCGGCGGCATGCACCCCCCCGGTCTTGTCGAAAACCGCCTGTGCTTCGCGGAGACGGTCCGGCAGCGAGGCCAGAACCTCGACCGGAATGCTCAGGGGGTCGCCAGCGGGGCTGAAGTGTGAGGACTTGCGCACTGCTTCGATCGAGTCGGTGCCGCAGATCCCGCACGAGCTGGAGGTGTAGACGTTGCGGCCGGTCTCCGGAAGGACGACGTCGGGACGCAATTGCGCTTCCACCACGTTGAACGTCTGCACGCCGTTCTCGTCCTCGCCGGCGCAGAAACGCAGCGAAATGAGCTGGGCAGCGTCCCAGATGACGCCCTCTGAGACCAGGAAGCCCGCCACGAGGTCGAAGTCGTCGCCGGGGGTCCGCATGGTCACCGAGAAGGACATGTGCCCCAGGCGCACCTCGAGCGGTTCCTCAACCGCCAGGAAGTCCTCGCGGTAGCGGACCGGGTGCTCCAGCGCCTGGGCGGAGCCATCCAGGACAAATTTGTGCACCTTGCGGCGCTGGGTCACCCGTCCCATCTCAGATACCCACCGTCCCGGCGGCTTCCTTGTGTTCGACGGCTTCCCCATGCTTGACGAACCGCACAGTCATGGCCTTGTAGCCGGGAGTGTTGGATTCACGGGCAACGAGCTCCCGGTGGACCAAGGCGTTCGCCTCCGGGAAGTACGCGGCCGCGCAACCCTTCGCCGTGGGGTAGGCAACCAGCCGGAACTTGTCCGCCCGGCGTTCCGTTCCGCCGAAAGTGGAGATGACGTCCACCATGTCCCTGTCCTCGAAGCCGAGTTCGCTTAGATCGTCCTCGTGGACCAGGATGACGCGACGGCCTTCGGAAATGCCCCGGTAGCGGTCGTCCAAGCCGTAGAACGTGGTGTTGTACTGGTCGTGGCTGCGGACTGTCTGCAGGATCAGGTGGCCGGCCGGGGCTTCCAGGTACTCCAGCGGGCTCACGGTGAATCGTGCCTTGCCGATGTCCGTGGCGAACGTGCGGGTGTCGCGTGGTGGATTGGGCAGCACGAAGCCGTTCTTGGTCCGCACCCTTGCGTTGAAGTCCTCGAAGCCGGGGATCACCCTGGAGATGTGGTCCCGGATGATGTCATAGTCTTCGGCCATGGCACGCCAATCCACAGGGTGGTTGTCCCCGAGGACCGCCTGTGCCATGCGTGCGACGATGACGGGTTCGCTGAGCAAGTGCTCCGAGACCGGGGTCAAGCGGCCTTGGGTGGTGTGGATGACGGACATGGAGTCTTCCACGGAGAGGATCTGCCGTCCGCCCGGGTGTTTGTCGTCCGTGTCCGTTCGGCCCAGGGTAGGGAGGATCAGGGAGGTCTTGCCGTGCACCACGTGGGCGCGGTTGGGTTTGGTGGAGATGTGCACCGTGAGCCCGGCCCTCTTGAGCCCTTCCTCCAGCGCGACGGTGTCCGAGCCTGCCGCGGCGAAGTTGCCGCCCATGGAAACGAACACGTCCACCTCGCCCTTCTCCAAGGCGTGTTGGGTTTCCACGGAGTCGTATCCGTGTGCCCGGGGCGTGGTGAATCCAAACTCTTTGTCCAGGGCTGCCAGGAAGCCCTCGGAAGGCTTCTCCCAGATGCCCATGGTGCGGTCGCCCTGCACGTTGGAGTGGCCGCGGACGGGGCAGGCGCCGGCGCCACGCTTGCCGAAGTTTCCCTGCAGGAGCAGCAGGTTGATGATTTCCCGCAGGGTATCCACCGAGTGGGGCTGCTGGGTCAGGCCCAGCGCCCAGCAAATGATGGTGCCCTTCGACGCGGCCAGCATGCCGGCCACCTTGGTGATTTCGATGCGGCTCAAGCCCGTGGCGCGTTCCGTCTCGACCCAATCCAGCGCCGCCCGGGCCTCGGCGTAGGCCTCGAAGCCGTCGGTCTGCGCGTCGATAAAGGCGCGATCAACCACTGTTCCCGGCTGCCGCTTCTCCTCCTCCAGCAGGAGGTGGCCCAGCGCCTGGAACAAGGCAAGGTCGCCGCCTACCTTGATCTGCAGGAATTCATCGGCGATGTCCGTGCCACCGCCCACCACGCCGTTGAGCGACTGGGGATCCTTGAAGTTCAGGAGCCCGGCTTCCGGCAAAGGATTGACCGCGACAACCTTGCCGCCGTTGTTCTTGCAATCACGCAGGGCGGAGAGCATGCGCGGGTGGTTCGTGCCCGGATTCTGGCCTACAACGAGCACAAGTTGCGCTTCGTGGATGTCTTCCAGTGAGACTGTGCCCTTGGCGATCCCGATGGTCGGGTTGAGGGCGCTCCCGGAAGACTCGTGGCACATGTTCGAGCAGTCTGGCAGGTTGTTGGTGCCAAGGCTGCGGGCGAACAGCTGGTACATGAACGCGGTCTCGTTGGCCGTGCGCCCGGAGGTGTAAAAAACGCAGCGGTCCGGCGTGGTGGCGATCACGTGCTCGCCGATCAGGGCGAAAGCATCCGTCCAGCTGATCGGCGAATAGTGTGTGTCGCCGGGGCGGATAACAACGGGCTCGGCAATGCGGCCTTGGCTGCCGAGCCAATATTCGGTCTTGTCCTCAAGCTCGGCCAGGGAGTGCCGGGCCCAGAACTCCGCGTCGACAACGCGCGTGGTGCTCTCCTCGGCAATTGCCTTGGCCCCGTTTTCACAGAACTCGGCTGGACTGCGTTTGCCGGTGATGGACTCCGGCCAGGCACAGCCGGGACAGTCGAAGCCGTCCCGTTGGTTGACGCGAAGCATTGACTTGACGGTCCGGCTGACGCCCGCTTGGGCCCAACCGCGTTCCAATGCCACGGTGACTGCCTTGATGCCTGCGGCGGAGCGCTTGGGTGGGTGGATCTGGAGGTCATCTTCGTTGATGTCCTGCTCGGGAGCATGCCTGTTCATGCCCCCATCATTGCAAGGCCTGACTCGCTAATCCACCCGGGTCCATTCGGCACCGGAAACTTTCAGCCCGTCAGGGCGCTCCAGTCCACCGGACCGGACGAAACCTTGCGGGCTGGCTTGGCAGGAGTCTTCTTGGTTTTATCCTCCGAGGACTTCGGCAGGGGAAGCGGCGGCCCCCACGGCAACGGAAAAGCGGGCACTGCCTCTCCCAGTTGCACGCCGTGCGGTGGCACCACCATGATTCCGTCCGCGCTGGCGAGGCCGCGCATCATCCCGGGACCCGCATGCGGGGCCGGCGAGGCCAAGCCGTACACGAACCTGAACGGAAGCAAGCGCGTGCGCCCGGGGTCGGCGTCGAGTATGGCACCGCAAGGAACCTCGCCGACCTCCGGCAGCGCCCTGTGCCCCAGTCCAGCGAGAAGCGGTGCGCCGATCGTGAAGAGGACCATCATGGCCGCGAGCGGATTGCCGGGGAGACCCAGGACAAAGCGCCCGTCCGGCAGTTCAGCCAAAACGCCAGGATGTCCCGGACGCATCGCAATTCCATCAATCAGCAAGCGGCCGCCGAGCTCCGCGATGGCCCGCCGGAAGTGGTCCGTGCCCGAACGGCCGGTTCCCCCGGTGGTGATGACGACGTCGGCGGGAGGCGCGTCCGGTGACAGCTCGCCTTCTTCAAGGCCCGAGAGCCACTCGTCATAGGAGTCGCCCACCTTGATTTGCTCGCCGCGGATCCCGCCAAGGAGTTCGACGACGGCGCCAAGCTGGGGACCGAAGGTATCCCTCACCCGGCCGGGGGCCGGGACACCTGCGGTCACCACTTCGGAGCCGGTCAGGAGCATTTTCACGAGGGGCTTGCCCAGCACGTCGAGTTCATCACGCCCGGCCAGGGCAGCCAGGGCGAGATGGGCCGGGTTCAAGACGACGCCCGACTTGATCAGCAGCTCGCCTGCCGCGGCTTCTTCTCCCGCGTTGCGGATATGTTGGCCGTTGCGCGGTTCGCCCGGCTTCGCGTTCCCGCCGAGCGCGAGCAGCGGTAAGCCATCTTCGTCCGTGGCCAGGACCCCGCTCTCGCTCCGCAGCACGGCCTTGGCCCCCGGCGGGATCAGGCCGCCGGTGGCGATCGGGCTCGCTTGGTGTGGGGCCAGCCGATGGCCGGCTTCCGCGAGGATCCATGGGCCGCTGCCGTTGACCGCCCAGCCATCCATCGCCGAGGACGCGTAGTGCGGCAGGTCTTGCAGGGCGTGGACATCCGAGGCCAAGGTCCTTCCGATGGCGTCCTTCAGCGCAACCGGTGCGGCGGGAATGGGCGTGGCACTATCGAAGGCAAGTTGGCGCGCCTCGGCCCACAAGTGGTCGGCATGCGGGACATGCTCGGGGGCTTCCGTCATCCGGCGTCGGTTCCGGGGTTCGTGTAGTCCTTCGCGAGCGTGCGTGCCAGGCCCATCGCGGCATCCATCGACGCAGCTTCAGTCGCTTGTCCCGAACCCGCAGCGAGTCCGGCCGCGAAGCCCGCAATGAAGGTGGTCAAGGGAGCCGCCGGCCGGACCACTGAATGGGCTGCAACGCCCGCCAAGGAAAGGATCTCGTTGATGTCGATCTCGACGTCTTCCAGCTCATATGCTTGCAGCAGGCTCCTGCACCATTCCTCAAGCGTTTCTTCCTGGCTCTTCACGATCCGCCTCCACTGTCCGGTACAGCTGTTGTCACGGCAGGTCGCCGTCCACTCCAAGCGCCGCGGCATCGTCCCAGGTATCCACGTCATCGGTGGACCCGGCGGGGACAGGCACGGCCAGCAGATCAAGCCTAGCAAGCAGCCGGAAAACCGCGGCGTTGGCCAGGCCGCCCTGTTCTGCCGCAGCCTGCACCTCCCGTTGCAGAGCGGATACCCGGTAGATCCCGAGCAGCGGCTGCTTCCGGCCATCGGCGGATACGGACATGGCCCCTTCCGCTTCTTCGTGGCCGGCAAGTACCCGGAGCAGGACCGGAACCGCGGCGGCGGCCAGGGGCATATCGCAGGCCAGGACGAGGACCCAGGGCGCGTGCTTAGTGGACGGGCTCACCTCTTCTTGCCCTTCGCCGCCTTGCGCTTCTAGCGCGGCGAGTCCGGCGGCGATCGCGGCAGCCGGTCCGGCGAAGGGCGGGTCCTCCCGCGCGGTCAATGTGCCGTCCGGCAAAGTGCCGGGATCCGGCCCGACGACGACGACCCTCCCGGCCCCGCACACGGCCGCCACGGCACGCTCAAGGAGGGTGGCGCCGTCGTACCTTAACTGGGCTTTGGGCACGCCGCCGAGGCGGGAGGACTTGCCACCCGCCAGTATCACCGCATCAAAGTCCACTCGCCCAGATTACCCGGGAAGCAGGCTCAATTCCGGTTCAGGCCGCCGATTCAGGCAGGAGGAAGGGATCCCATGCAGGCGCAGGTTTCTCAAGCTCCTTGATCTGCCAGATAGTCCCGGTGGGCGCCGCCGGCGTGAACCTCAGTTTCCAGCCCATCTCGGCTGGAGTGTGGTCACTCTTGGCGTTGTTGCAGCGCAAGCACGCTGCCACCAGGTTTTCCCAGGAATCCGCGCCGCCCCTGGATTTGGGGTGGACGTGGTCAATGGTGTGGGCTGCTTTCCCGCAATAGGCGCAGCGGTGACCGTCACGGCGCAAGACGCCGCGGCGTGTAACCGCCGTGATGGTGTTGTACCTCGGCCGGATGTAGCGATTGAGCAGAATCACGGAGGGACGTCCGAGAATCTCCTGCGGCCCGACGACAGGCTCGTCGCCTTCGGCCACTACGCTCGCTTTTCCGGTGAGCACAAGGACCAGCGCCCGGCGGAAGGTTACTACCGCCAGCGGTTCATATCCAGCATTCAGAACGAGTGTGCGCATGCACGTACCTCTTCACGGCCGCACCCGTCAGGGGCGCGAGGGCCGGCTGCCCTCTGCATGTACGGGCTGTGGATCGACAACCTAAGAGTAAACACTCGGAGGCCAGATCAACGAATCCTTGCCGGAGTTCCAGGGCAGTGTCGGTCAAAGTTCACGTGCCGGACACATAGCGCATGCTGGTTAAAACAGAACATCCCCGCGGGCGGACCAGCGGGGATGTTCCAGTGAAGCTATGTAGCCGGAGCTATTTAGCCACCAACGCGGATGAAGACCGGGCCGGAGCCGACGTTGACGCTGTAAAGGGCGGTGGTGCCACCGTTCCAGCCGCCGTGGACCGCCATGCCGTTGCCGACGTAAACGGCGATGTGGGCCATGCCCATGCCACCGTTCTGGTAGTAGACCAAGTCTCCCGGCTGCGCTTCAGCAGCGCTGACCGTACGGCCAAGAGAGAGGTAGTCTGCCGGCCAGCCGTGGAAGTTGATCCCAACAGCGGCCAGGGAGTTCGAAGCCAGGGCGGTGCAGTCCTGGGCAACGCCAAGCTGTGCGTAAGCTGCGGCAGCAATTGCTGCGCCCTTGCCGCTGGCAACCTTCGTTGCAGGTGAAACAGCAGCGGTGACAGAGAGCGTCGAGGAGCCGGTAGCGGCACCCGTTGCAGCCTGCGTAGCCGGAGCAGCTTCCTGCGTGGCAACCGGAGCTGCGACAACCGGAGCAGCTTCGGTGGAGACCGCCGGGCGCTCGTACTTGATGGCGACGGAGGAGTCGGCCGAAATGCTGGCTTGGGCGATGGACTGGACTTCCAGGGCGGAGGTCGAAGTGGACTCGCGAGGGACGTTGGTTTCTGCAGCGTTGGCTGCGATACCGCTAGTGAGCACCAGACCGGAAGCAGCTGCGATAACAGCTGCCTGACGGCCTACGCCACCGGCGTTGCTGCCGACAGTCTTAGCGATAACGGCAAGCGAGTTGGTCTTGGTGACCGCGGCACGGTGGCGCGCAACAGTAGAGCGTGAAGACACGTTAAGAGGCCTCTCCCTATGCCCGCGAGGTAAGCTGTCGGATTCGGATGGGAGTCATCCGGCCACACTTCTCCCTCTCGGAAGTTGTGCGACTTAACCCCAAGGCCATCGGTGAAGATGACCAAAAGTGGGTCCCCCGCCTCTGCCAGACGATGTTTTGCGAACGGAACCTCGAGCAGTGGCAGAGCTAGGCAATCCACTCGAGTGCATCAACTCTCTAAAAGTTGATGCGTCTTAGACGGTACATGAGTTTTGGCTCAATGTCACATTCAGGTCACGGAGCGTGACAAGCATGCGAGAGGCTTCCATCGGATTGGCTACAGCCAGCCCAGGGGGTCAACGACGTCGCCGTTGACCATGACTTCAAAATGGAGGTGGCAGCCGGTAGAGGCGCCGGTGGTGCCGCTCAATGCGATGACATCGCCGCGGCTGACCGTCTGGCCCACCTGGACGTTGAACGAAGACAAATGGTTGTACGTGGTTTCCAGGCCGTTGCCGTGGTCCACCACAATGCGGTTTCCGCCGCCATACGGATGCCAGCCAGCGAAAGTGACCTTGCCGGCGGCGGCAGCATGGACCTGGGTGCCGCACTGGGCCACGAAGTCCTGGCCCCGGTGGAACTCCCCCAAGCCGCCCGTGATGGGATTCACACGATAGCCGAAAGGCGAGGCCGTGGTCAGTGTGTCCAGCGGCGCCCCCAGGGTGCCTTTGGAGGACGACGTCTTGATGGTGCCGACGGACTGCGCGCTCAAGAGCTGCTTGAGTTTGCTGTCCGGATCCGCCGTGGTGGAAACCGCAGCACGGCTGAAGTCGATCGTGGCGCTTGCCGCGGCCGGAATCTCAGGCTGGGTGCCCACCGCCGAGGCGGCCTGGCTCGATTCGGCCGTGGCCGTCATGGCGCTTGTGCCCGGCATGGCGACCGTCAGGATGAGGCCCGTCGCGGCAAGGGCCACTCCGGCCTTCTGTCCCGCCCCGCTCGCCGCAGCGAACTCGGCTATCTGCCGCAAAGGACCCTTGCGGCGGCGAAGTTCGCGATGGGGATCGCGGGGCCGATCGTGCTCGACGGCGCTTGCGCTCCGCAGCTCAGCAGTAGGACCGGACGCGCGCCTGCGGCCCCTGGTGTTCTGCGTAGTCAAGGTTTTCCTCTCTGGCAAGCCTGCGAAGTTAGCTGTCGGATTCGGGCCAGAGAGATCGTGGACCCGGTCCGCGTGAAGGGCGCGAAGCGCAGAGCTACCGAAGGGGCCCTGCGCTGTTTGCACTTCCGCTGCGGACTTCACCCCAAGGCCGTCTTTCGACAGCCGATGGTGGTTCCTCCGCTTCTGCCAGTGAATGGACTAATCCACCTGATCCGCTGGCAGAACTCGGCTTCGGATCAGGTAACGCTTTGGTATCGGCGCCAGTAATAAACTATAGGGGATTAAGCCCCCGCGGTAATAATTTCGTTATCTTTGCTGGCCGCCTCGCCAGGCCGGCTAGGCGACCGTGACAAACACGTGCGAGGCTACCTCAGGCGGCAGCTCCAGCGCGCCGTCGATATTGGGCACGCGAACGGAGATGTACTCCCCCACACGTTCCAGGGAAACCCTGGCTCCGGGGCGGATTCCGCCCTCGTCCAGCTGCACCAGAAGTTCCGGTTCCACCTGGATCGGTTCAGCCAGGCGGCTGACGGTGACCCGGTTTTCAGGTGAGTATTCGTTCATCGCGTCGAGAAGGTTGACCACGCCATCCGTAAAGGCGTGGGAGGCGACTCCACCCAGCGCTTCGAGTCCGGGAATGGGGTTGCCATACGGCGATTCCGTGGGGTGGTCCAGCAGCTCATAGAGCCGCCGTTCCACGCGCTCACTCATGACATGCTCCCAGCGGCACGCTTCATCGTGGACGTAAGCCCAGTCCAGTCCAATGACATCTGCCAGGAGCCGTTCGGCGAGCCTGTGCTTGCGCATGACCTCGGTGGCGCGTTTCCGGCCCGTTTCAGTCAGCTCAAGGTGCCGGTCATCGGACACAATCACCAGGCCGTCGCGCTCCATCCGTCCGATCGTCTGGGAAACGGTGGGGCCGGAGTGCCGCAAGCGCTCGGCGATGCGTGCGCGAAGAGCCACGATGTTCTCTTCTTCAAGCTCCAAAATGGTCCGAAGATACATCTCAGTGGTATCGATCAGATCCGTCATCCAGCTCAGCTCCTCGAGCGCAGTATCTTGCGTATTTTCCACCGTACCGCAGCCGCCTCAGTGGTCGAACAGGTGGCCGAACCGCCGGCGGTCCCGGTCCGGGCGCCAGCTCCAAGCTTAGCTTATTTGGAATTACTCCGGATAATTCCGGCGCCCCCGTCCAGCGCCCGGTCCAGCGTCCCGTCCACTGTCCCGTCCAGAGCCGGCGGAACAAATGCTTTCCACGTGGCGGACTATGACACCGTCGGTTCTGCCCCCGCCTCCGGCGTCAGGCAGAATTGGGGAGTCGAAGGGGCAGCTTGCCACCTGCCACGACCCATCTAGGCCGCTACTTCACCATTGGAGCATCCCGTGAGCGACAACAGCATCACTATCCCCGCCGATTTGCTGCCCAAGGACGGCCGCTTCGGCGCCGGGCCCTCCAAGGTCCGCCCGGAGCAGATCGAGGCCCTGTCCGCCGCCTCGACAACGATCCTCGGTACCTCCCACCGCCAGGCACCCGTCAAGAACCTGGTGGGTTCCGTCCGCGAGGGACTTAGCCAGTTCTTCCGTGCGCCCGAGGGCTACGAGGTGATTCTCGGCGTCGGAGGCTCCACCGCGTTCTGGGATGTCGCCAGCTTCGGCCTGGTCGAAAAGAAGGCCCAGCATCTCTCCTTCGGTGAGTTCGGTTCCAAGTTCGCTTCGGCAACCAACAAGGCACCTTTCCTTGAAGCTTCGTCCATCATCAAGTCCGAGCCAGGCACCCGACCGGTTTCCCAGGCCGAGGCAGGCGTGGACGTGTACGCGTGGCCGCAGAACGAAACCTCGACGGGTGTGGCCGCTCCGGTCAAGCGCGTCCAGGGCAGCGACGACGGCGCCTTGGTTCTGGTGGACGCGACGTCCGCAGCCGGCGGCCTGGATGTTGATGTTGCCGAGGCCGACGTCTACTACTTCGCGCCGCAAAAGAACTTTGCCTCCGACGGCGGCCTGTGGCTCGGCCTCTTCTCCCCCGCCGCCCTGGAGCGCGCCGCCCGCATCAAGGCAAGCGGCCGCTGGATCCCCGATTTCCTCGACCTGCAGACGGCTATCGACAACTCGAAGCTCAACCAGACCTACAACACGCCGTCCCTGTCCACCTTGGTGACATTGGATGCCCAGGTCCAGTGGCTCAACAAGAGCGGTGGCCTGGACTTCGCGTCCGGACGCACCGCGGACTCCGCAAGCCGCATCTACAACTGGGCCGAGGCCTCCGAGTACGCCACGCCGTTCGTCGCGAAGGCCGAGGACCGCTCCAATGTCATCGCCACGATCGATTTCGATGATTCGATCGACGCCGCGGCCATCGCCAAGGTCCTGCGCGCCAACGGGATCGTGGACACCGAGCCGTACCGCAAGTTGGGCCGCAACCAGCTGCGCATCGCTACCTTCGTTGCCATCGAGCCGGACGACGTCTCTGCATTGCTCGCCAGCATCGACTTCGTGGTGGGCGAACTGAAGAAGTAAGGGCCTGCTGCGTTCCCGCGGTCAGGACTGGTCGGCGTCGTCCGGGTGGGGATCCCGGGCGGCGCTGGCCCCTTTAACAGTGCTGCCCCTTTTAAAGGCCATTGGCTGGACCCGCGCCCTGGGACTCAATGCGGAAGAACCGCATGCCGCGGGCGCTGCTGTCGAAACGGAGGCGCAGCTGGCGCGCGCGGATGATCCACACGATGCCGACGACGGCGGTGCTGCCGCCCGCGACGGCGGCCACGCCCACAGCCCATCGGGGTCCGGCCACGTTGGATACCCATCCGACGAACGGTGCACCGATGGGCGTTCCACCCATGAAGATGGCCATGTAGAGTGCCATGACCCTGCCGCGCATGACAGGTTCCGTGGTGGACTGCACGTAGCCGTTGGCGCTCGTGATCATGGTCAGGGCAAACAGTCCGCAGGGAATCAGGGCCAAGGCAAACATGGCGTAATTCGGCGCCAGGGCAGCCAGTCCGCTCGCGATTCCGAACCCGCCCGCCGCGGCGAAGATGAGCCGCATCCGCGGCCGGCCGCGCCGGGCTGCAAGCAACGCTCCTGCGACGGAACCGATCGCCATGACTGAGTTGAGGAGCCCGAATGCTCCCGCGTCCATGCCGAACTCCGTGCCGACCATGGCCGCGATGAAGAGGACGAAGTTCAGGCCGAACGTGCCCATGATGAAAATCGCAACGAGGACAACCACGATGTCCGGGCGATTGCGGACATAGCGAAGCCCTTCGCGGATGCGGCCCTTGCCCGCGGCGGCCCGGGGTTGGACGCGCAAAGAGGAAAGGGGAATGGCCCGGATCGCGCCAAGCATTGCGAGGAAGGTCAGGGTATTGATCATGAATACCCAGCCCGGCCCCACTGCCACCGTCAACACGCCGGCCACGGCGGGACCGATCATGCGGGCAACGTTGAAGGATGCGCTGTTCAATGCAACGGCGTTGGAAAGATAGTCGTCCTTGACCAGCTCCGACACGAACGTCTGGCGAACCGGGGCGTCAAGTGCCGAGACGACACCAAGCAAGAGCGCGAACACGTAGACATGCCACAACTGCGCTGCACCGCTCAGAACCAGGAGTCCCAAGCCAGTGCTCAGGACCGCCATGGCCGATTGGGTCATGACCAGGAGGCTGCGCCGGCTGTAGCGGTCGGCAAGCAGTCCGGCCCACGGGGCCAGGAAAAGCTGCGGACCCAGTTGGAGGGCCAAGGTCACGCCCATCGCGCCGGCATCGTGGTTGCTCAGATGGGCGAAGACCAGCCAGTCCTGGGCCGTCCGTTGCATCCACGTGCCGACGTTGGAAATGAGGGCACCAATGAACCAAATGCGGTAGTTAAGGACACCCAGCGATTTGAAGGTGGACATCAGTTGCCACCTTCAGGGAATTCACTCGCCGGGTCCGTCAAGGGCTAGTCAGCCTCGATGTCGTCGGCGTCGTCGTTCTCTTGTTCGTCACCGGAGGCGGCGACGTCCTCACCGGAGGGGCCGCCGTCGTCGTCCTCGTCAACGGGGACGCCAGCCTCCTCCGCCAACTCTTCAGCCTCGGCAGCCTCGTCCTCCGGACGGACGCGCTTTGCCCAAGGCACCCATTCAGGCGCGAGGATGGAGTCCTCCGACGGCAGCAGGCCAAGCTCGCTGACCGTGACCACTTTGGAGCGCGAGTTGCGGGTCACGACGGCGTACCACTGCCAACCACCGTAGCCGGCCAGCCGCGATTCGAACAGGTGCGTGACCACGCGTTCGCCTTCGGAGCGCGCGGCAATATGCGGTCCGATTTCACCCGGTTTGGCAATCGTCTCCACCGCATTGCGGGCGACGTCGACAGCGGCCGCCAGGAAAGCGTCGGGCTTGCCGACGCGCCACACAGGAAGGCCGGTGCGGGGTTTCGCCGTTGCCGGCTTCCGCTCAGCACCGGGACCAGCCGTTGCCGGAGCGGCACCAGTGCCGTTTTCTTCAGGACGGGCTTCAGCGGATTCCGATGTCATGGCAGGTTTAGGCTTCCAGCTCGTCGGCAACCTTGCGCAGGGCGGCGGCGATGGCCTTGCCCTTGGCGCCTTCAGGGTACTTACCGGCGGACAACGTGCCAGAGAGGTTGTCCAGGACAGAGACGAGGTCCTGGACTACCGGAGCGAGCTCGCGGGCGTTCATGCGCTTGGCTTTGGCGATGGACGGCAACTTGTCCAGCACGCGGAGGCCAAGCGCCTGGGCGCCCCGGCGACCGTCGGCGACGCCGAACTCAACCCGGGTGCCCGCCTTGAGATCCGCTACGCCTTCGGGCAGTGCGGATTTGGGCAGAAACACTTCCTGGCCGTCCTCTGCTGCGAGGAATCCGAAGCCTTTTTCCTTGTCATACCACTTGACCTTGCCGGTGGGCACGTAATCAACCTTCTTCGTTCTTACTTGCGAGACACAGCCGGCGCGCCACCGCATCCGCAGGATACTGCGGGAATAGGGGTAACTGCCTGGACCGTGTTGGTCTATTGCTTCAAGGTTATCCTGCCCGGCCACGGATTCGCGCTTTGAGACCCCGCAGGCAGGTCCCGCCGTCTTTTGTCCGCAACCGGACTGCATCCTGGCCTGGAACAGGGGATGCGGCCCGGGACTGTTAGCGTTGCTTCCATGATTCCCCACGACTTCCGCCGCCCGCTCACGATCGTTGCCGCAGTCGTCGCAGTCCTTTCCCTCGCGGCCGTAGCCGCCGTCATGGCCGTCGCTTTCGCCAACGGCGTGGCACCGGTCTGGGTCACCTCCACCGCTCTCTACGGGCTTCCGCTCGCCTTCATTTTGATGGCCGCGTTGGTGGTTGACTCTGTGTGGGCACGGCGTCGTCAATGAGCAGCCGGAAAGCCCGACGGCGGACCCGGCTGGCTGTAACGTTGAACTGATGTCCCTTATTCGCGCGCTCAGCAAGGAACTGGAAGCGCGCAGCGATGATTCGCTGCGGGCCCTGTTTGCCGCGCGGCCGGACCTCATCTCCCCTGTGGTCCCGGACTTCGCTGCACTCGCGGCGCGGGCAAGTGCCCGGGTCAGCGTGCAGCGCGCCCTGGAACGGCTCAACAAACCGGAGATGCAGGTACTGGAGACACTCCACCTGTGCACCAACACGGACACTGGCCACAGCGTCTCCGCGGCGGGACTGAAGAAGTGCATCAATGGCGCCACCCTTGCCGCTCTCGAGCCGATCCTGAACAAGCTCCAGGAACTGGCCCTCATCCACCGGGCCGATCCGCCGGCCACGGTGCACAATCCAGGCCGTCAGCGTTTCTACTTGCCGGTGGGCAGCCTCAAGGACGTCATCGGCATCTACCCGGCCGGTTTGGGCCGCAGCTACACCGAGTTGGTGCGGCTGCAACCGGCCTTCGCCCAGCGGGTGGTGCATCTTGTTGCCGAACTCCACCAGAGCGGCGCCAATATCCTGGCCGCCACGACGCCCATGGACGCGGCGTTGGCGCTGCAACGTTGGACATCGACACCGGAGAACCTTCAGCACATCCTGTCCGAGGCACCCGTACGGACGCGTCCCCTTTTGAACAAGTTCGGCAGTTGGGCCATGGGCGCCGTTCCCCAGGCCCAGCGCAAGGCTTCCGTGCTCCATGAAGGCCGCGACGTCGGTCCCGTGGACTGGCTCTTGGCCCGAGGTTTGCTTGTCCCCTTGGACGCCGGGCACGTTGAGCTCCCGCACAGCGTCGGTCTGTCCCTGCGCGGCGGCGCGATCGTGGACCACTTCACGTTGAAGCCTCCCGTGCCGGAGCTGGGCCAGACGAGTGCTGCCTTGCGCCGGAATGCCGCCATGGGTGCCATCGCCGAAGTACTCCGGCTGGTGGGTGAACTCCTGTACGCGGTCCGCGAGCAGCCGGTGGTTACCCTGCGCAGCGGAGGGGTAGGTGTGCGTGAACTCAAACGCCTGGCCGACAGCCTCCGCCTGGGGTTGTCCGAGACCGCCCTGGTCCTCGAGCTCAGTGCCTTGTCAGGATTGCTGCGGCTCGATGTGGACAGTTCCACCTGGGTGCAACCGCCATCGGTGGAATGGCTCACGCTCCCCCGCCAGGATCAGTGGCTCTGGCTGGTCAACGCCTGGCTCGCCAGCGAGCGCGCTCCTTCCCTCGTGGGACAAACCCTCTCCGGGCCGGCCACCACGGCACCGCGATCCGGCTCTCCGGCAGGTTCCATCAATGCCCTGTCCGCCGAGGCCCAACGCCCTGACGCCCCGCTGGTCCGCAAACGGATTCTGGAGATCCTCGAAGAGCTCAGCCTCGAGGTACAAGCACCGGACGGCAAGGCTCCCGTGCTCAACGCCGAAGCCGTCATGGAACGCGCGGAATGGGCCCAGCCCCGGATGTCGCGGCGGTTCAGCTCCCTTGTCCGCGGCATCCTGCACGAAGCCGAACTCCTGGGGCTCATGGGCTCGGGAGCCTTGACGCAGCTTGGTTCGGCGATCGCCACCGAACAGCCCGAGCTGGCCCTCAGCGTCCTCGGCGAACACCTCCCGGCCGCGGTCAACCATGTCCTGCTCCAAGCAGACCTGACCGCCGTCGCCCCGGGTTACCTGGCACCTGAACTGAGCGAAAAACTGCTCTTGATTGCCGACGCCGAAGGCCAGGGTCCGGCCACGATCTTCCGCTTCTCCGGAGATTCGATCCGGCGCGCGTTGGACGCCGGCCAGGACGCGGAGACCATCCTCGCGTTCCTGCGCACCCACTCCGCCACCGATGTTCCCCAGCCGCTCCGCTACTTGATCAAGGACATCGCCTCGCGGCACGGCCGGCTGCGCGTCGCCAGCAGCCCCAGTTTCATCCAAAGCGACGACGAGGCCGCCATCGCCGAGCTCGTTCGGGAGCCGGGAGCCGCAAGCCTGGGACTTGTCAGGATCGCCCCCACAGTACTGACCTCCGCCGCGAGCCCCCGGGAGACCGCGAGAGTGCTGCGCGAGCTGGGACTCTCGCCTGCCGTGCAGGAGGCGGAGACCGCCGTCGTGCGCTATAAAAGGACGACGGCGGTGGCAGGGGGCGTCCGCCCTGTTTACACGGCTCCCCGCATTGCCCCGCCGGACGACGACGTCGACGCCCAGCTCGCGGTGCTGAGGCACCATCGCGCGGTCCACAGCGAAGTGACCGGCGAGGCGGCAACGCAACTGGGACTCGAAACCCTGCAGAGGGCCATCCGGCTGAAGCAAGCGGTCACCATGAACGTGGTGGACGGCTTGGGGAATTCCAATACAGAGACCGTTGTTCCGGTATCAGTGTCGGGAGGGCGCGTCAGGGTATTCGACGCCGCCAGGGATACCGAAAGAGTCTTGTCCATCCATCGCATCATCGATGTGGAGCCCGCGGGCGATCCGCGCAAGTGAGGAAGCAATAGTGAGCGACGGTCCGCTGATCGTACAGAGCGACAAAACCATCCTGCTGGAAGTCGACCACGAGCTCGCTACCGAGGCACGGCATGCGATTGCGGCGTTCGCCGAGCTGGAGCGCGCCCCCGAACACGTCCACAGCTACCGGCTCACCCCTTTAGGCCTATGGAATGCGCGCGCCGCAGGACTGGACGCCGAAAAAGTCCTCGACACGCTCCTGCGCTACTCCCGTTTCCCGGTGCCGCACTCTTTGCTGATCGACATCGAAGAGACGATGTCGCGCTACGGCCGCTTGCGCCTCGAAAAGGACCCGCAGCACGGATTGGTCATGCGTACCACCGACCACCCCGTACTCGAGGAAGTCATCCGGGCCAAGAAAATCGCACCCTTGCTGGGGCCGAGGATCGACGGCGAAACCGTGGTGGTGCATTCCTCCCAGCGGGGACAGCTCAAGCAATTGTTGCTCAAGCTCGGATGGCCGGCCGAGGACCTCGCTGGCTACGTGGACGGCACTCCGCACCTGATCGCCCTGAACGAGGACGGTTGGCACCTGCGGCCATATCAAAAGCTTGCCACGGAGAACTTCTGGGCGGGCGGCAGCGGCGTCGTCGTCCTGCCCTGCGGTGCGGGCAAGACCTTGGTGGGGGCCGCAGCAATGGCTACCAGCTCCACCACCACGCTGATCCTGGTGACCAACACGGTCGCGGCCCGGCAATGGAAGGACGAGCTTCTCAAGCGGACGTCGCTGACGGAGCAGGAGATCGGCGAGTATTCGGGCGCCGTCAAGGAAGTCCGGCCCGTCACGATCGCCACCTACCAGGTCCTGACCACGAAACGCGGAGGCCTTTACCCGCACCTGGAACTCGTGGACGGGCACGACTGGGGACTCATCATCTACGACGAGGTTCATCTCCTGCCGGCTCCGATCTTCCGGATGACCGCGGACCTGCAGGCCCGCCGTCGTCTGGGACTCACTGCGACGCTTGTGCGTGAGGATGGTCGCGAGGGTGAGGTCTTCAGTTTGATCGGCCCCAAGCGCTATGACGCACCGTGGAAAGACATCGAAGCCCAGGGCTATATTGCGCCGGCGGACTGCGTGGAAGTCCGGGTGGACCTGCCCCGGGACGAGCGCGTGGCCTACGCGATGGCGGAGGATGCGGACAAATACCGGCTCTGCGCGACGTCGGAGACCAAGACCCATTTGGTGGAGCAGCTCGTGGCCTTGCACCAAGGCGAGCAGCTGCTGGTGATAGGCCAATACATCGACCAGTTGGATGAGATCGGCGAGCGTTTGGACGCTCCCGTGATCAAGGGCGATACCACCGTCAAGGTGCGGCAGAAGTTGTTCGATGCCTTCCGCGCCGGTGACATCAAGACCCTCGTGGTGTCCAAAGTGGCCAACTTCTCGATCGACCTGCCCGAGGCTTCCGTGGCGATCCAGGTATCGGGATCGTTCGGTTCCCGCCAGGAAGAGGCTCAACGCTTGGGGCGCTTGCTTCGGCCCAAGCAGGACGGCCGTGCGGCACGCTTCTACTCCTTGGTGGCCCGGGACACCCTCGACCAGGACTTTGCTGCCAAACGGCAACGCTTCCTCGCCGAACAGGGCTACGCCTACCGGATCATGGACGCCAAGGACGTACCCGCCGGGTAGGGCTAGGCACCTTAGGGGCTAGTCAACTTAGGGCTAGGCAACCAGCTGCTGCGCGCGCTCCTGTTGCTGCGCTGCTTGCAGCACGACGACGTCGACGACAGCCCAGGAGTCTTCGTCTTTGAGCTGCGCATCGGCGAAGCGTTCAGCGGCGGAGCGGTCGCTGAACGCTTCGAGCTCGATGCGTCCAGAGAGCGTGTCCAGGTAGCTGACATGGAACTCGATGTTCTGAGGTAGCGGGGCTTGTTTGTTTTCCATGGCTCCAGTGTGAAACGGGGCTCCGACAATTTAGGACTGTGCACGCGGCGTGTTGGCTTTTGGCCGCCAACGTTGCCTCGGGCCCGCTTGTTAGGCCCGGCGCAGCACTTCCGCGGCGGTGCTCCGGACCGCCTCAGTCACGGCGTCCAAGATCCGCGACGGCGCCCGCCACCGTTGCCAGTACAAGGGAACGTCCAAGGGCTGCTCAGGCGCGAGTTCCACCAAATACCCATCGGCTATGTCCCGGCCGCATTGCGATTCAGGCAGCAGTCCCCACCCGAGACCCAAGCGAATGGCCTCGGCAAACTCCTGGCTGGACGGAACATAGTGGCGCGGCCCTGCCGGCTCCATCCCACGGCCAGCGCCGCCCAAGAGTTCCAGGAAACGGTGCTGGTATTCATCCTTGCGGTCGAAGTCCACGGCCGGAGCCGCGCGCAGCGAGGCGACATCGGCGCCGTCGGGAAGCCACCGCGCCCTGAACTCCGGGGTGGTGACGGCACGGTATCGCATGCTCCCCAGAGGCTCCACGCGGCAGCCCTGCACCGGCTCGGGAGTCGCGGTCACGGCGGCCATCACCGTTCCGGCGCGCAGCATGGACGTGGAATACTGCTCGTCGTCCCGGTGAAGATCAAAGACAGCGTTCAGCGCCGCGGGGACCCTGGTAAGGGCCTTGAGGAACCAGACGGACAAGGAATCCGCGTTGACCACGATCGGAACCGAAACCATCGGCGACTCGCCGGGCAGGCCCAGTTCTAGTTCGGCGTCAGCCTCCAACTGGGCGAGCTGCCGCGCCAGCCTGAGGACTACGTGTCCCGACTCCGTGGCCTGGACCGGATTGCTGCGCTGCAGCAATACCCTGCCGGATGCTTGTTCAAGCGCCTTGAGGCGCTGGGAGACCGCCGACGGCGTGATGTTCAGTGATCGGGCAGCGGCGTCGAGGGTACCTTCCGTGAGCACGGCGGCGAACGTGTGCAGCTGTTCAGAAGAGAATCTGGCCATAAGACCATCTTACGATACCTAAGAATATTTAGCTGGACTAATGTTGAAGGTGAAACTTAGCCTCGAAGTATGAACTCCCCCGACGTCTTCCACGCTGCCGGCTTGGGCCTCGGCACAGGCCTGGCCCTCATTGTTGCCATCGGCGCCCAAAATGCTTTCGTCCTCCGGCAAGGAATCCGCGGCGAACATATCGGAGCAATCGTTGCCGTGTGCGCCATCTCGGACGCCGCACTCATCGCGGCCGGGGTACTCGGCACAGGCGCCCTGCTCACCGCGGCGCCTGCCGCCGTCGTCGTTCTCCGCTATGTCGGTGCGGCATTCCTGGTCACGTACGGCGTGATGGCGGCACGGCGGATCCTCAAGCCGCAAGCGCTCGTGTCCGCTGAGCCCGGGCCTTCGGGCGCCGGCCGAAGCGGACTGGCGGCAGCGCTGGCAACTGTCATGGCCCTGACATGGCTCAACCCCCACGTCTACCTGGATACCGTGTTGCTCCTGGGATCCGTGGCGAACGCGCAAGGGCCCGGGCTGCAGTGGTGGTTCGGCGCCGGAGCCATGCTGGGCAGTGTTCTATGGTTCTGTTCACTCGGGTTCGGCGCGAAACTGCTGCGCGGCTTCTTTGCGCGCCCGGCGTCGTGGCGGTTCCTCGACGGCGGGATTGCCGTCACCATGGTGGGACTCGGCGTCGGCCTGGCCCTCGGCAGTTAGCCCGGGCCCGCAACCACGACACCCCGATAATTCTCACAACAAGCATCCAGTCAACTCCCAGAAACTGGGAGCATCATGAATGGTATGAAAAAGAACGGCCCCGAAGCCAAGCTCCTCGTCGTCGACGACGAACCCAACATCCGTGAGCTGCTCTCCACCTCGCTGCGTTTTGCTGGCTTTGAGGTCGTTGCGGCGTCGAACGGCCGCGAAGCGCTCGCTGCCGCCGAACTTCACGCCCCGGACCTCGCGGTCCTGGACGTCATGCTCCCCGATATGGATGGGTTCACTGTCACCCGCCGCCTTCGCGCCGCCGGAAAGCATTTCCCTGTCTTGTTCCTGACCGCCAAGGACGACACGGAAGACAAGGTCACGGGCCTGACCGTGGGCGGCGACGACTACGTCACCAAGCCCTTCAGCCTGGATGAAGTGGTGGCCCGGATCCGCGCAGTGCTACGCCGCACGCAGCCGATGGAAGACGACGACGCCGTCATCCGCGTGGATGACCTCGAGCTCGACGACGACGCGCACGAGGTCCGCCGCGGCGGCACCATCATCGAGCTGTCGCCCACCGAGTTCAAGCTGCTGCGCTACCTCATGCTGAACCCCAACCGGGTGCTTTCCAAGGCGCAGATCCTGGACCACGTCTGGGAATACGACTTCAACGGCGACGCCTCGATCGTGGAGTCCTACATTTCCTACCTCCGGCGCAAAGTGGATATTGACCCGGATGCCACTGCCTTGATCCAGACCAAGCGCGGCGTCGGTTACGTACTGCGGACGGCCGAGAAGCGCTGACCTTGTTCAACCGTTGGAAGTCGGCCTCCCTCAGGTCGCAGCTGGTCGCCATCATCATGGGGCTGCTGCTCCTTGCCTTGGCCGCCACGGGCGCCGGGACGCTGACCCTCGTCAAGAGCTACCTCCAAGGGCAAGTGGATGACAAGCTCAAGGCTGCTGTCCAGATCGCCCAGCAACAGCAATCTTTCGCCAACCTGTCTGAGGCGGGCCCTGCCGTGCCCACGGACTATTCCCTGACGCTCTACGTCCAGGGCCAGCCACCCTATCCCTTCGGCGGCAGCAAGACCGACCGGCCGAGCATCGCCACCATCAGCCCGGTTGAAGCCAAGAACCGCAATTACGCACCCTTCCAGGTGAACGGCACCGCCGGCGGCGATTGGCGTGTGGTGGCGGTCAACGTCGTGGACAACCGGACCGGGCAAAACGCGGTGGTGATCGTCGGGCTGCCCCTGTCCCCCGTGGACAGAGTCATGGAACACGCTACCCTCGTGGTGGTCGGCGTCGGACTCTTGACCTTGGTGCTCGCGTTCTTCATCGCCACCTGGACTGTTGCACGTTCCTTCCGTCCCCTCTCCCGCGTTGAAAAGACGGCAGCTGCTATCGCTGCCGGTGATCTCTCACGCCGCGTGGAGGTCGAAAACCCTGTCACCGAAGTCGGTCGCTTGGGTGCTTCACTCAACGCTATGCTCGCCCACATCGAGGCGTCCTTCGCGGCCCGGGCGGCTTCCGAGGCCAGGATGCGGCGATTCGCCGCCGATGCCTCCCACGAACTGCGGACCCCCTTGGTCACCATCCGCGGCTTCTCCGAGCTCTACCGCCACGGCGCCCTTGCCACGCCGGAAGATGTGGGCACCGCGATGGGCAGGATCGAGAGCGAAGCCAAGCGGATGGGATCCATGGTGGAAGACCTGCTCCTGCTTGCCCGCCTGGACGAACAACGTCCCTTACAGCTCAAGCCGGTCGATCTGCACCTGCTGGCGAACGACGCCGTCGTGGACTCACTCGCAACGTCCGGCGAGCGGAAGATTTCGCTCACGGGGCTCGACGGCGGAGCGGCGGCGCCTGCCCCGGTCCAGGGTGACGAAGCCAAGCTTCGCCAGGTTCTCGGAAACCTGGTGGGCAACGCCCTGCGCTACACCCCCGAAGGAACGCCGATTGAGCTCGCAGTCGGGGTGCGGAACACGCCCGGTGGTCCGTTATCCGTTCTTGAGGTCCGGGACCACGGCAGCGGCATTCCGGCCGAGGAACTGCCCCGGATCTTCGAGCGCTTCTACAGGGCGGACACTTCACGCACGCGGGAGACCGGCGGCAGCGGGCTCGGTCTCGCGATCGTTGCGGCAATTGTGGGGTCCCACGGCGGTACCGTCAGGGTCGAAGAGACCGACGGCGGCGGGGCCACCCTGATTGTCAGCCTCCCCTTCCAGGACGACGTGTCCGAGGTGCCTGAAGATGCGGGTATTGCCGAGGCGGAGATCTCCGACTAGCAGTTTTCTAGGCTGGGCGGTTTGATTTTGCGAGTTGTCCACATAGGGAGATTCGGCTCTGCCTGCGCCATGTGACGGCTTCTAGGCTCATTGTGTGGACCACAAGCCAGCCGCACCTGCGGACCCCTTCAGTTGAAAGGCAACGCCCTATGAGCGTTATATCCGTCGATACAGAACTTCTCCAGCTCAAGTCCGCCAGCGTCAAAGCCACTGTGGATCGCATCAGCGCCGACGTCCAAGCGATGAAACGTGGCCTGGACGAGCTCCAAGCCACCTGGAAGGGATCAGCGGCCAACAATTTCCAGGTCCTCGTCTCGGAGTGGACGTTGACCCAGAGCAAGGTGGAGGCCTCACTGGCATCCATCAACCTGGCACTGTCCTCCGCCGCGGCAAGCTACCTCCAGACCGAGCAAGGCAACACCCGGCGGTTCAGCTACTAAGAAAGGCTGGGAGATCCCGGCGGGCCGCTAATCTACCCTCCCGCCGGGATCTAGTTGTTTTCAAGGGTCCAGTTGCGTCCGGGGTCCGTCTGCTTCTGCGCCGTTACTTCTCCGGCGTCGACTGGTGGAAGCGCAAACGCCAGCGGCCGTCATCCAGCAACCAGATCGAACTCCGCAATGCCGAGCCGGTTCGCCCATAACTTCTGTAGCTGAGCAGCATGGTGTTGCTGGAGAGGCGATCTGCGGAAATCATCTCTACCTCCGCGGTTTCGCCTGGATTGCCCTCCAACGCCATCATGAGCTCGTCGCGGGACCAGACACGTCCGGAGCTGCCAATCTCAGTGAAGTCCGGGTGGAGCAGGATCCCCGTACGCCCAAGGTCTCCCCTGACGTCGGGCCTCAGGAGCTCCCTCTCAAGAAGAATGACCGTTTCCTCGTCCGAGCGCCCGCCGGCCTGGCCAAGGACCGCTTCTTCGTCGTCACCGGCGAACAACGTGGGCTCGATGAACGTCGCCTGCTCCGTGAACACCGCCGGCGCGTTAGGCAAGGACGACCCGCTCAAGAGGTCCTGACCGCCGAACAATGTGAGGTCTTCATCCGGGGCATCGGCGTCGTCGTGGTCGTCATCGAAAAGCGAGGGCGCCTCCACAGGCGCTGTGCGGACTGACGGCGTGCGGGCCGATGGCGTTCGGGGCATGGACCGTGCAGCTTCACCAGCTCCCGGATAGCCCGGTCCGCCAGGAGCGGCTGTTCCCTGCTGGAACGCGGTGGCGACCGCACGGGCGCGATCGTCGGCGGCCTCGTTGAGGTCGTGGCCGGCGTGGCCTTTGACCCACTCGAACGTGTACTTGCGGCCAACAATGGCCTGGTCGATGTCCTTGAGGAGATCGACGTTCAAGACGGGCTTTCCGTCCGCTTTGCGCCAGCCCTTGCGCTTCCATCCCGGAATCCACTTGGTGATGCAATTGATGACGTACTGGCTGTCGCAGAGAATCTTCAGCTCTTCATCGGGAACATGTGCCGTGGACCGGAAGAGGTCGAGCACCGCCATGAGCTCGCCCTGGTTGTTGGTTCCGTGCGGCCACCCGCCGGCCCTCCAGCACGAGTCGTTCACGTACCAGGCCCAACCGGCAGGCCCGGGATTGCCGAGGGCAGAACCATCGGCGGCAGCAATAATCGTCATGGTTTCCATCCTGCCAGACCACCCCGGCACTCCCGGACCGCGAGACCCTGAGCGAGCGTCGTTAAACGGCGACGACGGCCCCCACCTGAGGCGGGGACCGTCGTCGTGCGTGTGGCTAGTGAGCCGGCGCGGGGGCTTAGAAGCCGCCCATGCCGCCCATGTCGTCGCCGCCACCCATAGACGGAGCGTTCTTCTCCGGCTTGTCGGCAACAACGGCCTCGGTGGTCAGGAACAGACCAGCGATCGAGGCAGCGTTCTGGAGAGCCGAGCGGGTGACCTTTACGGGGTCGTTGACGCCGGCGGCCAGCAGGTCCTCGTAAACGCCGGTTGCAGCGTTCAGGCCGTGGCCCGACGGCAGGCCGCGGACCTTGTCGATGACAACGCCCGGCTCGAGGCCAGCGTTGTAAGCGATCTGCTTGAGCGGAGCGTCGATGGCAACGCGGACGATGTTGGCGCCCGTTGCTTCGTCGCCTTCGAGCTGCAGGTTCGCGAATGCCTTGGCACCGGCCTGGATGAGGGCAACGCCACCACCGGCGACGATGCCTTCTTCAACGGCAGCCTTTGCGTTGCGGACTGCGTCCTCAATGCGGTGCTTGCGTTCCTTGAGCTCTACCTCGGTTGCGGCACCGGCCTTGATGACTGCAACGCCGCCGGCCAGCTTGGCCAGGCGCTCCTGCAGCTTCTCGCGGTCGTAGTCGGAATCGGAGTTCTCGATCTCGGCACGGATCTGTGCCACGCGGCCGGCGATAGCGTCGGCGTCGCCGGCACCTTCGACGATGGTGGTTTCGTCCTTGGTGACAACAACCTTGCGGGCGTTGCCGAGCAGTTCGAGGGTTGCGTTCTCGAGGCTGAGGCCGACCTCCGAAGAGATTACCTGGCCACCGGTGAGGATCGCAATGTCGGCGAGCTGTGCCTTGCGGCGGTCACCGAAGCCCGGAGCCTTGACGGCAACGGACTTGAAGGTGCCACGGATCTTGTTGACGATCAGGGTGGCCAGGGCCTCGCCCTCGATGTCTTCGGCGATGATCAGCAGCGGCTTGTTCGACTGCATGACCTTCTCCAGGACCGCAACGAGTTCCTTCACGTTGGAGATCTTGGAGTTGACGATCAGGATGTACGGGTCTTCGAGGACCGTTTCCTGGCGCTCTGCGTCGGTGACGAAGTAAGCGGAGATGTAACCCTTGTCGAAGCGCATGCCTTCGGTGAGCTCGAGCTCCAGGCCGAAGGTGTTGGACTCCTCGACCGTGATGACGCCTTCCTTGCCGACCTTGTCCAGGGCTTCAGCAATGAGGTTACCGATTTCGGAGTCGCCGGCGGAGATGGAAGCCGTGGCTGCGATCTCTTCCTTGGTCTCGATCTCCTTGGCGGAGGCGAGCAGCTCGCGGATAACGGCTTCAACAGCCTTCTCGATGCCGCGCTTGAGGGACAGCGGGTCGGCGCCGGCAGCTACGTTGCGCAGGCCTTCCTTGACGAGGGCCTGGGCCAGGACGGTGGCAGTGGTGGTGCCGTCGCCAGCGACGTCGTCCGTCTTCTTGGCAACTTCCTTGACCAGCTCTGCGCCGATCTTCTCGAACGGGTCGTCCAGTTCGATCTCTTTAGCGATGGAAACGCCATCGTTGGTGATCGTGGGGGCGCCCCATTTCTTTTCGAGGACGACGTTGCGTCCACGCGGGCCGAGGGTGACCTTGACGGCGTCGGCGAGGATGTTCAGACCCCGCTCGAGACCGCGGCGCGCCTCTTCATCAAATGCAATGATCTTGGCCATAACGGCGGTAGTCCTTTCGGGACAGTCGTTAAGAAGGTGCCTTCACTGCGGTGCCCGCGACGGACGATCCTTCACATTCGGCCTCTGTACGCCGCGTGCTCCGGACCTCACCCCAGCAAGGTTTTCTTTGTTCTCCCAGGCACCGCCACTATTTCCCTACGGCCGGAGCCGCGAAGAATTAGCAGTCAGTGCTTGTGAGTGCTAATCAATAATTAGCACTCACCCGAGGAGAGTGCAAGCAGCAAGGGCCGGAAACTACTCGCCACGCCATGGGAATTCGCTACGGGCTCAAGCCAATCACGGAGTCCGCGAGGCGGTCTCCTTGCCGCTCACGCGCGCAGTGTTGTCAGCTCCGTAGGTGAAGACGATGTAATTGGACGAGGTAACGTCGCCGTTGGCGTCGAACCCGATGGTGCCGGACTCGCCGTCGTAATCCGGGAGCTTGGGCCCCTTCAGCACCTCGAGGCAGTCCTTGTATGACGTACAGGACGTGCGTTCTTTCGTTGCCGCATCGCCGGACGCCGGACGCGTCCCGCCGGACACAGTGGTGAGCCAGGCCGCGATCGAGCCACCGGCGTCGTCGCCCGCCGCTGCGGCCGCAAGCGCCGCGAGGGTGACGGCGTCGTACGTCTCGGCGGCGTACGTCGTGTCCTTGAGTTTGGGGTCGATGCCAGTCAGATCGGCTTGGAACTCCGCACTCGGGAAGACGCCTGGAAGAATTCCCAGCGCGCCGTCGAGGCCGCCGGCACCGAGCGCTGTTCCATATTGGCGGATGGCACCGTCACTCAGGATCAGGCTCTTGCCTCTCAGCCCCGCGTTCAGGAGCTCGGCCAGGGCGCCCTGGGCACCATCACGGGCAACCACGACGACGGCGTCCGGCGTGCCGGACTTGATGCCCGCCGCGGCGGGAGCTGCTTTGCCAGGCGTGAATTCCGCGTTGGACACGGCGTTCATTCCGAGGCCGCGGGCAGCGTCCATGACCGCTCCGGAGACGCGCGTACCGTAGTCCCCGGCTTCGTGGAGGACGGAAATCCTGTTGGCGCCGGCGTCGTGGGCAAGCTTCGCCAAAACGCTGCCCTGTGCGGCGTCAGCGGCCGAAGTACGGAAGTAGAAGCCGCCATTCTTGTAGCTGCTCAGCCCCGACGCCGTGTTGGCCGGCGAGATGAGCGGAATCCGGGCGGGAGACAGCACATCGATGGCGGCGGGAGCATGGCTGGAATCCGTTGGCCCGACAACGACGTCGGCGTGGGCCGAGAGCAACGCCTTGGCTTGCGCCGCGGTATCGGCAGTGAAGGCCGCCGCGCTGCTGCCTTCGCTGGCCGCCGACGCCGGAAGCAACTCGACAGGGTGGCCTTTGTATCCGCCTGCGTCGTTGACCTGCTTGACAGCCAACTTGGCCGCCGCCAGCTCGGACTCATTGAGGAATGCGGAGCTACCGGTGTTGTCCAGAATCACGCCGACGCGCAGGACGCCGTCGCCGCTCGGGGTAACGGAGCTGAGCCTGGCGTTGCCGATGGGGGCGGAACATCCGGCCAGTCCAAGGGCCAAGGCTGCGAAGCCTGCAAGAAGAGAAACTACCCGGGACCGGCGTCCTCCAAGGGGCTGGGTTCCAAAGGGCTGGGACAGCCCTGTTGCCGAAACACCCACTAGATAAGCCGCACGCTTTCTGCCTGCGGGCCCTTCTGGCCCTCGCCCAGTTCGAAGTCGACCCGTTGTCCTTCTTCGAGCGCACGGAAGCCATCCATCTGGATGGCGGACCAATGCACAAAGATTTCGTCACCGGACTCATCCACGGTGATGAATCCGTAGCCCTTTTCGGCATTGAACCATTTGACGGTTCCCAAAGCCATGATCCCCACACTTTCAACTAGCAGTGGCCGGCTTCCGGGATCTCCGGGCCAGCTCACAACTACTGTAACCACAGTCACGTTGCCGTAGCGCAACCATGGGTGCGGGTAGCCGCAATGTTATTGAGGCGTAACCGAGTTGCTACTTGTAGCCGGGGCCCAGAATGACAACCACGGGCTGCTGGAATTCTGCGCTGTCCACAAGGTTGGAAATGCCCAGCAATTTTCCGAGGGCTTCGGCATTGCCCTTCTGGGCTGCGCCTTTGTAGAAGACGGACGACGTCTGCTGGGGCATGCCGCCCCAGTTTGCGACGGTGGACAACGGCCAGCCCCCGCCTTGAACGAGGCCGGCCACGCGGGCAGCCAAGCCACCAGTGGTGGTGCCGTTGTAGACCGCGACTGCCGCCGTCTTGTCCAATGGCGCCGTGCTGGGGGTTGCTGCAGTGGGTGTCGGGGCGCTGGACGGAGTGTCGCCCGGGCTCGGCTGGCTGGATGCCTGCGCAGAGCTGCTTGCGGAAGGTGACGCCGCGGCGCTTTGCTTGGAGGCGTCCGCGGTGACGACGGCTTGCGGCGTCGTCGATGAGGTGAAGCCAAGCTTCGGGAGGACGAGGAACGCAACGAGGCCTACGGCCAGCGCGATGCCGCCCAGGAGCAGCACCGGCCACAGGGCGGGCCGGGAAGCGGACGCGACGAGCCTGTGGACACCTTGGCGCGATGAGCTCTGCGGGACACGGTCGAATTCATCCCGGGCAAATTTGGTCATGGTGAAGCCTTGTCCTTGCTGCTTGCTTGCTGGGGGATCAGCGTGTGCTCTATGCGTCGGAACCGAGACGGCGCGCTGTGCGGGCCCTCTGACGTGACATACGTAGTCTACGCAATCTCTTGACCAGCATAGGATCGTGCGCCAGTGCTTCCTCGGTGTCGATGAGGGCATTGAGCAGCTGGTAGTAGTGGGTCGCGGAGAGATCGAAGAGTTCCCTGACGGCCTGTTCCTTGGCCCCGGCGTACTTCCACCATTGCCTCTCCAGGGCGAGCATCTGCTGTTCACGCTCGCCCAGCGGCGAGTCGCTGCGGAGTCCGCCGGACAGGTCTTCGAGCACCAATCCAGTTGCTTCGGACGCCATGGGTTCCCGTGCGGGTTCTGCCACGACACACTCCTTCGACGCATTGACTGAAAAATGTCCCCCGCCCATGGTAACGGGCGAATAACACCGATGTCATTTGCCCCGCCGACTTCCCCGGCGCCGCTTTCCGCCAGGGCCTTGGGACAGGGACAATGGCTGGGTGGCAGGCGAAGAAGCGTTATTTGAGCTTGAATCCGAGGATCACTCCGCCGGGTTCGAGGCACTCCCGGGAATGGCCTTGGAGGATCTCATGGCACCGGACTGGGCTGCGGCGCTCTCCGGCGTCGAGGACGAGTTGCGCTCGGTGCTGGCCTTCGTGGCGGCCGAGGCCGGCCGCGGAACCCACGTGCTGCCTGCAGCGTCCAACATCCTTCGTGCCTTCCGGCAGCCTCTGGCAGACGTCAAGGTGCTGATCCTGGGCCAGGACCCCTACCCAACGCCGGGACACGCCGTCGGGCTCTCTTTCGCGGTTTCCGGGCCAACCCGGCCCATCCCCCGCAGCCTCGCAAACATCTACCGGGAGATGGAGTCCGATCTGGGGCTACCGCCGCGGGTCCACGGCGATCTTTCGGCCTGGACGGGCCAGGGAGTACTCCTCCTGAACAGGGTGCTCAGTGTCGCGGCCGGCGCGGCCGGCTCGCACCGGGGCAAAGGCTGGGAGGCCATCACGACGGCGGCGGTCACCGCCGTCGCCCGCCGCCGCACCACTGCCGGGCAGCGGAGTCCGCTCGTCGCGATCCTGTGGGGCAAGGACGCTGAAGCCGTTCAGCCACTGCTTGAAGGCGCCCCTGTGATCTCTTCCGCGCACCCCAGCCCGCTCTCCGCGTCGCGGGGTTTCTTCGGCTCGCGCCCGTTCAGCCGGGCCAACGCCCTGCTCCGTATGCAAGGCGCAGATCCCGTCATCTGGGAGCTTCCACCGCTGCCCTAGCTTAGGCTTGCCTACATGACATCTTTGCCCGCGACGTCGTCTGCATCCCGCAATGCCCGCCCCCAAGTGAACCTGACTGTGCTGCGCACGGAACAGCTTTCGCCCCACATGGTGCGCATCATTGCCGGTGGACCCGGTTTTGCGGGTTATGCGAACAACGACTTCGTGGACCGGTATGTGAAGATCGTGTTCCCGCAGCCCGGCGTCGACTATGAGCTGCCCCTGGATCTTTGGGCCATCCGCGAGACCATGCCACGCGAACAGTGGCCCTACACCCGCACCTACACCGTCCGTTGGGTGGACCAAGCTGCGCAGGAACTGGCAATCGACTTTGTGGTCCACGGCGACGAGGGCCTTGCAGGCCCGTGGGCCCTCGCAGCCCAGCCCGGAGACACGCTTGTTTTCACGGGTCCCGGCGGCGCCTACAACCCGGCGCCCGACGCCGACTGGTACCTTTTCGCGGGCGACGACGCTGCGCTCCCGGCGATTGCCGCGGCGATCGAATCCCTGCCGGCCGACGCCAAGGGCCTTGCTTACCTCGAAGTCGATAGCGACGCCGACATCCTTGGCATCACGGCGCCCGACGGCGTGGAGTTGCGCTGGCTTCTTCGCTCCGGGGTCCCGGCAGGATCAAGCTCGATCCTGCTTGATGCCTTGGGCGAAGCCGAGTGGCTGCCCGGCCGCGTCGACGTGTTTGCGCATGGTGAGCGCGGCTATATGAAGGGGCTGCGGGACATCTTCTTCAAGCAGCGTGGGCTGGAGCGTTCCCAAGTATCGCTTTCCGGATACTGGGCCCAGGGACGCGTTGAGGACGATTTCCAGGCGGAGAAGAAACTCCCGATCGGACAGATCTAGGGGCTGTGTCCGCCGGGTGGCCCTCCGGGCGCGGCGGGCTACCGCCGGCGGACACGGCGGCGCTCGTTGCTGGCCAGGCCCTTGGTCAACGGCCGGGCCAGGTTGTCGCCCAGCACGATTCCTGCGGCCACGCCCAGCACGATCGCTCCCGCGTTGAGCATGCCGCCCGAACCCAGCAAGACATCCGCTTCCTGCACCGTCAACACATACATGGAACGGAATATCTTCAACCCGGGGAGCAGGATGAGGGCTGCCGGAACGGCTACCACCAGTTGCGGGGCCCCGAGCCTGAGTGCCACCATTCGGGCGAGCAGGCCGATGATCACGGCGGAAATCGCCGGAGAGAGCCGGTCTCCGAAGCCAAGGTTGGAGGCCCCCCACAAGACGAAGTAACCCACCAAGCCCACTGCCGCCGTCGGGAGCAGTAGTTTCAGCAGGGTCTGTTCAGTGATGCCGATGGCAATCACGGCCACGGCGATCAGGATGGCCTGGCCCCACAATGGATACGCCTCGGGGAATGTTTGCGTGACGTCGATCGCGACGCTGCCGATGAGGTCACCCACAACCACCGCGACGGCGATGCCCGCAACGATCGCGCCGAAGGTCAGGATCGTGGACAGGAAACGTCCCGCCGCAGTCACGGGGAATCCGTTGATGGCGTCTTGCACCGAAGAGACGAGCCGGCCCGTTGGCAAGAGCAAGAGGATACCTCCCGCCACGACGATCGACGGCGGGATGTCCGCCCCGGCCCAGTGGAGCATGAGCGCGATGAACGTGACCAGGAAGGAGCACGCCGCGGTCACGAAGAAGTCAGGCGTGCGCCACTTGCCCAATTGACGGGCCACGAGATTGACAAGCATGTTGGAGACGAATGCCAGAGCGGACGCTCCCAGTCCCCCGCCCAGTACCCCGACGAAAACAGCGGAGAAGACGCCGAACGCCATGGTGACCATCCACCGCGGGAAGGGCTTGCTGCTCCGGATGATCTCATCCAGCCGCCGCACGGCCTCGGCCCTGCCCACCCCGCCGGCCACGATATCCGTGACGAGCTGGTGCACCTGGGCCAAACCTGCGTAGTTGTTGGTCCAGGAACGGACGACCCGGAGCAGGGTCAGCGGGGTCTGGTCCTTGGGCGCGTAGTTGATCTGGACTGACTGGTTGGTGATGTCCACTTCGATGTTCTTCAACCCGAGTGCCGCCGTGACCGCGATGATGCTGGTCTCGACCTCCAGGGCACCGGCTCCGTAACGAAACATGGATTCGGCCATGTGCAGCGCGAAGTCGATGGTCTTGCGGGCCGAAGCGTCAACACCGCCCACGTGGATGATGGGGTTGGCGTAGGGACTGCCCGCCAGGCGATCGACGATGCTCATCGGGGCGGTGGGAGGATTCTCGCCCTGCACGAGCCTGCGAAGCATGCGCTTGGCGTTGACATTCTGGCGCACCTGGGATGGCTTCAGCGGCTGCGTCTTGGGCAAGCCGTCCGTGTTGGGCCTGTTGTCGGGGCGGTCAGTCACGCGGGTGTTCCTCCAAAGGGCGTGGTTCCTCCAAATACGGTGCGGTGCACATGCAGCAGGCGGGGTGGCGCTGCGATTCTAGTAGAACTGCTGGCCCGTGCGGCGGGTGTAGATCTGCCGCGCGATGCGCTCCCCGGCAGCGGTCCACAGCTTGTACTTCAGCGGGCTGATGACTTGGTCATAGCAGCCGACGAAGTCGGTGACGGTCTTGCTGAAGCTGGTCTTGAACAGGCCAAGTCCGTGGAACGGGTGCGAGGTGTCTTTGAGCCGGTCCGCGGGCGGAGTGCCGCAGAAATCGTACTCAGTGCAACCCAGTTCCTTGACCTGGTTGATGGCTGTCCACTGGACCAAGTGCGAATCGCCGTACTGCGCGCGCTTCTGCAGCGATCCGCCGTCCTTGTAGGTGCCCTTCCGGCCATAGTTGATGACGAAGGCTCCGACGGATGGGACACCGTTTTCGAAGACAAACAAGAGCCTGCCCTGGCCGCGCTCGATGAAGTTGGTCCAGAACTGGCGGTAGTACCCGAACTCACGGACCCGCACTTGGGACTTCGCCTCGACGGTGTTGGTCATCAGCGCATACATGGAACGGAAGTTCTCTTCCGTGGGTTCCATGGTGTGCACTTCAACCCCTTCGCGGATGGCCCGGCGAACGGCGTTGCGGCCGCGGGAATGGAGGTTGCGCAGCAGCTGGTTTTCCTCGGGAGAGATGTCCAACAAGGCTGTGGAGTCGTTCGGCTGCAGGTTGGGGGTCTTGACGACCCCGGTGGCCTCGATCGCGTCCCGCGCTTCGCCGCTGAGGACGATGTCCGGCTCGATTTTCACGGCGAAAACCCCGAGCTTGTCCCGCTTCACGAATTCCCGGTTGGCCTGGATGATCCCGGGAATGTCCTCGACACCGGCAACGTCAGGGCCCTTGATGAGGTACCAGAGCTTGCCGAGCAGTGGAAACGACTTCTCCAGGACCAGGTTGTAGCTGCTGTAGTCCGCAGTCTCGTACACGAGATGCAAGGGCTTCCAGCCGAAGTGTTGCTTTACGTCGGCAAATGCCTCGGATTGGAGGAGGTTGCCGCCGTTGGGATTGGCCGTGACGTGTTTGTCCCAGTGTTCGATCTCCTCGGCGGTGGCAAAGCGTGCGGTAAATTCTCGCAAGGGGCCGTGTCCAATCAGTTGCTTACTTGAGGCAGCAGGCGCCGGTGTGCGGCGCAGGCAGGCGTTCAACCTCAAGTCTATCGGCCCCCAGGGGGAGCTACAGCCTGGTCCGTTCCAACGCCTCCACGTGGGGCCCCTTCGATTTCTCACAGGCGGCGCAAAGGTTCCCCAAAGTCCACAACTATTCCGGCGGCGGAAAGTGGTTATAACAAAAGCCAAACCAGGAGGATCCGATGATCGTCTACCGCCCCATTCCGCCGCTCTCCACCGGCCGCAGCAACAGCTTTTGGTCGGTATTCGCTGCCATGGCATCCGCGGCATTGCTCGGCCCTGCCTGGCCGTCCGGTGCCCGCCGCCTCGAACATCAGGAAGCGGGGGTCAGCACTCGACGACGTTGACGGCGAGGCCGCCCATGGCGGTTTCCTTGTATTTGGAGGACATGTCCTTGCCGGTCTCGCGCATGGTCACAATGACCTCGTCCAGGGAGACGCGGTGGGTGCCGTCGCCCCAGAGCGCCATCTTCGCGGCGTTGATGGCCTTCGCCGCGGCGATCGCGTTGCGTTCGATGCACGGGATCTGCACGAGTCCGCCGATCGGGTCGCACGTCAGGCCCAGGTTGTGTTCCATCGCGATCTCGGCCGCATTCTCCACCTGTCCCGGGGAGCCGCCCATGACTTCGGCTAAGCCGGCGGCGGCCATCGAGGAAGCGGAGCCGACCTCGCCCTGGCAGCCGACTTCGGCGCCGGAGATCGAGGCCTGCTCCTTGTAGAGCACCCCGACGGCGCCCGCGGCGAGCAGGAACTTCACCACGACGTCGTCGCGGTCCTGCTGCGTGGCCTTGTCCATGCCGGGGGCGAAATGCAGGGCGTAGTACAGCACGGCGGGGATGATCCCGGCGGCACCGTTCGTGGGCGCGGTGACCACACGGCCGCCCGAGGCGTTTTCCTCATTCACGGCCAGGGCGATCAGGTTCACCCATTCCTGCCAGTACTTCGGGTCCCGGTACTCAGGGTCCTGGTCTTTGGTTTCCTTCAGGAGCCGCTCGTGCCAGTCGGGGGCCCGACGGCGGACCTTCAGTCCGCCGGGCAGCACGCCTTCGCGCTTGAGGGAGGTTTCAACACAGGCCTCCATGACGGAGTAGATGTGCAGCAGGCCTTCGCGGATTTCCTCTTCGGTCCGGGAGGCGCGTTCGTTGATGAACATGATGTCGGAAATGCCGAGCCCCTTGGAGGAGCAGCGGCCCATGAGTTCGGCGGCGGTGCGGAAGGGCAGCGGGAGTTCCTTCTTGGACTCCTCCAGTTCCTTCTGGGCTGCGTCCTCTTCGCCTTCGCGGACGATGAAGCCGCCGCCCACGGAGAAGAACGTGGCCTCGTGCAGCACCTCGCCCTCGGCGTCGGACACAGAGAACTTCATCCCGTTCGTGTGCCGGGGCAGGACCGTGAGCGGGTGCAGGATCATGTCCGCTTCCCCGTACGGCAACGCCACCCCGGATTCGGGGTCGACTGCCCCGCCAAGGTTCAGGGTCCCGGTTTCGGCAATCGAGGCGAGCCGTTCCTCCACTTCCTCGGGGAGGATCTCCTCGGGGTGGTAGCCCTCCAGGCCCAAAAGCACCGCGGTCATGGTGCCGTGCCCGCGGCCCGTAGCGGCCAGGGAACCGTACAGGTCAACGCGCAGGGAGGCCACCCGTTCCAGGGCGCCGGACTCCTCCAGCTCGCTCGCAAAGACCGCAGCAGCCCGCATCGGCCCCACGGTATGCGAACTCGAAGGACCAATCCCAATAGAGAAAAGATCGAAGACGCCAACAGCCATGTCGGTTTCCTTAGTTAGTTGTGGTCGGGTGGGGAGGGAACCGGACATCCTCTGCATGCTCGGTCGCGAAGACACCCGCTGAGCGGACGTGACGCTCCCTTAGACGCATGCTGCCGGATGCCCGGCCTCCTCCGGGTCCGGAGAACCTCAGCTGAGGTTCGCAACGCCCGGGTAGAGCGGGTGCGCGGCGGCGAGTGCCTCCACGCGGTGACGCAGACCGGAGAGGTCGGCGTCGGCGTCGGCGATCAGTGCCTCGGCGATGATGTCCGCAACTTCACGGAACGCCGCCTCACCGAAACCGCGGGTGGCCAGTGCCGGGGTGCCGATCCGCAGGCCGGACGTCACCATCGGCGGGCGCGGGTCGAACGGCACGGCGTTGCGGTTGACGGTGATGTCGATCGCCGCGAGGCGGTCCTCGGCTTCCTGGCCGTTGAGTTCGCAGTTGCGCAGGTCCACCAGGACCAGGTGGACGTCGGTGCCGCCGGAGATCACGTTGATCCCCTTGGCGGTGACGTCATCCTGAACGAGGCGCTCGGCGAGGATCCGTGCGCCGGCGAGGACCCGTTCCTGGCGTTCCTTGAACTCCGGGGACGCGGCGATCTTGAAGGCCACGGCTTTGCCGGCGATCACGTGCTCCAACGGACCGCCCTGCTGGCCCGGGAAGACCGCGGAGTTGATCTTCTTGGCGATGTCGGCGTCGTTGGAAAGGATGATGCCGCCGCGCGGACCGGCGAGGGTCTTGTGCGTCGTCGACGTCGTCACGTGCGCGTGCGGGACCGGCGACGGGTGCAGCCCGGCGGCCACGAGGCCGGCGAAGTGCGCCATGTCCACCATGAGGTACGCGCCCACCAGGTCGGCGATCCGGCGGAACTCGGCGAAGTCCAGCTGGCGTGCATAGGCGGACCAGCCGGCCACGATCAGGGCCGGCTCGTGCTCGAGCGCCAGGCGCTCCACTTCGGCCATATCGATCCGGTGGTCCTCTTCGCGGACCTGGTACGGGACAACGTTGTACAGGCGGCCCGAGAAGTTGATCCGCATGCCGTGGGTCAAGTGCCCGCCATGGGCCAGGTTCAGGCCCATGATCGTGTCGCCCGGCTTGATCAGGGCGTGCATCACCGAGGCGTTTGCCTGGGCGCCGGAGTGCGGCTGCACGTTCGCGTACCCGGCACCGAAGAGCGCCTTCACACGGTCGATGGCCAACTGCTCGATGACGTCCACGTGCTCGCAGCCACCGTAGTAACGCTTGCCTGGGTAACCCTCGGCATACTTGTTCGTCAGGACCGAGCCCTGCGCCTGCATGACGGCCACGGCGGTGTGGTTCTCGGACGCGATCATTTCCAGGCCCGAACGCTGGCGGTTCAGCTCATCGTCGATCTTCGCCGCGATCTCCGGATCCAGCTCGGACAACACCGTGTCCAGGCTCGGCGAAACAACCTGCTCGAACACAATGTTCTCGGTACCTGCGGCCCCGGTCGCGGCGCTCACAGCTCGCCACCGTTCTTGGAAGCGTACTCTTCAGCGGAAAGCAGCGGACCGTCGGACTGCGCGGCGACCTTGAAGAGCCAGCCAGCACCGTAGGGATCGTTGTTGATCAGCGCAGGATCGTCGACGACGGCGGAGTTCACTTCCGTGACTTCGCCCGTCACCGGGGAGTACAGGTCCGAAACGGACTTGGTGGACTCAACCTCGCCGCAGGTCTCCCCCGCAGTCACGGCGGAACCGACCTCGGGCAAGTCAACGTACACGATGTCGCCGAGGGCATCGGTGGCCACGGCGGAGATACCGACAGACACAAGATTGCCGGCCTCGCGGGCAACCCACTCGTGCTCGTCGGAGTACTGGAGTTCAGGTGCAACTTTTGCCATGTTTTTTCCTTTGCGTTGGTCTAAAACAAATTGTGGTCGGGTTGGGTGGCGGATGACGGAATTCCTCGGCGTGCTCGCTCGTTCCTCCCCACCGTCTCCCTAACCTCGCAAGCTCGGTCAGGGAACCCTGACGGCGGGGCCCCAGCTTAGACGCACGCTGCCGGAATCCCGTCACCCGCCCTCCGCCAGTTCAGTTTTCGGGGCCAACAGTTCCGGAAAAGAACGCTGGCCCTTTCGGGTTTAGTGGGTGCCCCGTGGTTTCCCCTGGGCCGATTCAGTTTCTGTAGGCCAAGCTGCGGCAGGTGGCCCATCATCCAGCACCTTTGGCTTTCGAAAGCGAGCCAAAGGTGCCGGACTGAAACTGAACCCGCGGTGAGCCGAGAGCCGCCGCCGGCCGGGAGGATCCGGAAGCGTGCGTCTAAGGAAGCGACACGTCCGCTCAGCGGGCGTCTTCGCGACCGAGCACGCGGAGGATTCTTCCGTCCCGCGGCTCCCAGCCACCCCCGGATCCGACGGGCTTAAGGCGAGACGACCTACTTGGCTCGCTTGTAGAAGGGCAGTGCGACAACTTCGAAGGGCTCGGACTTGCCGCGCAGGTCGACGTCCAGGGCCGTGCCGGGCTCAGCGTGTTCGACGTCGACGTAGGCCAGCGCGACCGGGTAGCCGAGGGTGGGGCTGGGCTGGCCGGAGGTGACTTCGCCGACCACCACGCCGTCCTTGAGGACCGGGTAGTGGCTGCGGCCGGCGCGGCGGCCCAGGCCCTTGAGGCCAACCAGCTTACGGCCGCTGGTTGAACCGGCGCCCGCAGCCTTCAGGGACTCCAGGGCAGCACGGCCCACGAAGTCGCTTTCCTTGGCGAGCGAGACAACCGGGCCCAGCCCTGCCGAGAAGGGGTTGCCTTCGCGGGAGAGCTCGTTACCGTAGAGCGGCATGCCCGCTTCGAGACGCAGGGAGTCACGCGAGGCCAGGCCGGCGGGGATCAGCTCGCCGTCCTCGGCAACTGCAGCGATTGCTTGCCACAGGGCGGCAGCGGCATCGTTGTCCACGAAGATTTCGAAGCCGTCCTCGCCCGTGTAACCCGTGCGGGCAAGCAGCAGTTCCGTGGTGCTCCCGGCAAACGTGAAGGGCACCTCGACGGCGGCGTAGTACTTGAGCTCCGTGACCAGCGAGTGCTGTTCGGACGGGACCAAACGGAGGAGGATTTCTTCCGCTTTGGGGCCCTGGACGGCGATCAGCGAGGTTGCCGCGGAGGCGTCCTCGACGACGACGTCGAAGGTGGCAGCGCGCTGTGCCAACGCCTCGGCAACCACGGGAGCGTTGCCGGCGTTCGGAACCACCAGGAACTTGGAATCGCCACGGCGGTAGGTGATGAGGTCGTCGATGATGCCGCCGTCTTCCTGACAGATCAGCGAGTACTTGGCCTTGCCAATCGACATGGCGGAGATCTTGCCCACCAAGGCGTAGTCCAGGAAGGCCGCGGCGTCCGGGCCGGTGACCCAGACTTCGCCCATGTGGGACAGGTCGAACAGGCCTGCGGACTGGCGGACTGCGTGGTGCTCGGCCAGTTCGGAGGAGTACTTCAGGGGCATCTGCCAGCCACCGAAATCGGTGAAGGAAGCGCCGAGCTTCTTGTGCTCTTCGTAGAGCGCAGTGTAGTTCTCAGTCATTGCGTCAGTCCTTTAGTTCTCGAAGGCTTCGATCGGAGGGCAGGAGCAGACCAGGTTGCGGTCGCCGGCGGCGCCGTCGATGCGGCCGACGGGCGGGAAGTACTTGTCCTGCTTGAGGTGGTGGACCGGGAAGACGGCCTGTTCGCGGGAGTACTCACGGTTCCAGTCCGAGGAGACGACGGCGGCCGCGGTGTGCGGTGCGTGGCGCAGCGGGCTGTTCTCCACCGTGAAGTCGCCGTGGGCAACCTGGTCGATTTCCTTGCGGATGGTGATCATGGCCTCGATGAAGCGGTCGATCTCCCCGAGGTCCTCAGACTCGGTGGGCTCCACCATCAGGGTGCCCGCGACCGGGAACGCCAGGGTGGGAGCGTGGAAGCCGTAGTCGATCAGGCGCTTGGCCACGTCTTCTGCGGTGACGCCGGTGCGGGCCGTCAGTTCGCGCAGGTCCAGGATGCACTCGTGGGCCACGAGTCCGCCTTCACCGGTGTAGAGAACGGGGAAGTACTCGTTGAGGCGCGAGGCGATGTAGTTCGCGGCAAGCAGCGCGGACTTGGTGGCTTCGGTGAGGCCTTCGCCGCCCATGAGCTTCACGTAGGCCCAGGAAACCGGCAACACACCCGCGGAACCGTAACGCGAGGCGGAAATGGCCACGCCGCGCCCGTCTTCATGGGCTGCGTTGTTGGCATCGCCGGGCATGAAGGGTGCAAGGTGCGCCTTGGCCGCGACCGGGCCAACGCCCGGTCCGCCGCCGCCGTGCGGGATGCAGAAGGTCTTGTGCAGGTTCAGGTGGGACACGTCGCCGCCGAACTTGCCCGGCTGGGCCAGGCCCACCAAGGCGTTCAGGTTGGCACCGTCAACGTACACCTGGCCGCCGGCTGCATGCACGGAGTCGCAGATTTCGCGGACGTCGGCGTCGTACACGCCGTGCGTGGAGGGGTAGGTGATCATGATGGCCGAAAGGACGTCCTTGTTGGCGTCGATCTTGGCCTGCAGGTCCGCGTGGTCGATGGTGCCGTCGGCCGCGGTGGCCACGACGACCACCTTCATGCCGGCCAGTACTGCCGAGGCGGCGTTGGTGCCGTGGGCTGAAGCCGGGATGAGGCAGACGTTGCGCTGGGCCTCGCCGCGGGAGTGGTGGTAGCCGCGGATGGCCAGCAGGCCCGCGAGCTCGCCCTGGGAACCGGCGTTGGGCTGGATGGAGACCTGGTCATAGCCCGTGATCTCCGTGAGGTCAGCTTCCAAATCTTCGATCAGTTCGCGCCAGCCCTCGGTCTGGGAATCCGGGGCAAAGGGGTGGATCGAGGCGAATTCCGGCCAGGAAATGGCTTCCATCTCCGCGGTGGCGTTCAGCTTCATGGTGCACGAACCCAGCGGGATCATGGTGCGGTCCAGCGCCAGGTCGCGGTCCGAAAGCTTGCGGATGTAGCGCAGCAGCTGGGTCTCGGAACGGTGGGTGTTGAACACCGGGTGCTGAAGGTAGTCGGAAGAACGCTCGACGGCGGCCTCCAGGGCGAAGCCCTCTCCCCCGCCTGCGAGCGAAGCGCCGAACGCCGCAGCGACGTCGGCGAGGACGGTCGCCGTCGTCGTCTCGTCAACGGAGACGCCGACCGTGTCGGCGTCGATGCCGCGCAGGTTGATGCCCTTGGCCTCGGCGGCTGCAACGATCGCGGCAGCCTTGCCCGGGACCCGGACGGTGACGGTGTCGAAGAAGCTGCCGTGCAGGACCTCAAGGCCCGCGGCCTTCAAGGACGCCGCCAGGGTCCGGGCGTGGTTGTGGGCGGTCTCGGCGATCGCCTTCAGGCCATCGGGGCCGTGGTAGACCGCGTACATCGAGGAAACGATGGCCAACAGGGCCTGCGCGGTGCAGATGTTGGACGTCGCCTTCTCGCGGCGGATGTGCTGCTCGCGGGTCTGCAGCGCCAGGCGGTAAGCGGGAGTGCCGGCGTCGTCCTTGGAAACGCCCACCAAGCGGCCCGGCATCGAGCGCTCGAGGCCCTTCTGGACAGCCATGTACGCGGCGTGCGGGCCGCCGAAGAACAACGGCACCCCGAAGCGCTGGGTGGAGCCGACGGCGATGTCGGCGCCCTGCTCGCCCGGAGGCGTGATCAGGGTGAGGGCGAGCAGGTCCGCGGCGACGGTGACGAGGGCACCGCGTTCCTTGGCGGCGGCGATCACGGCGGCATGGTCGAACACCCGACCCGAAACGCCCGGCTGCTGCAGCACGATGCCGTTGATGTCGCCGTCGGGCAGGCCCCGGGACAGGTCCGCGATCTCCACCTCGAAGCCCAGCGCCTCGGCGCGGCCCTTCACGATGGCGATGGTCTGCGGCAGGCAGTCGGCGTCGAGGACGGTCTTGCCGTCATGGGCCGTCTTGTTCTTATTGGCACGGCGCATCATCAGGAAGGCCTCCGCCACGGCGGTGGCTTCGTCCAGCAGGGAGGCGTTGGCGATGGGCAGGCCCACGAGATCCTGGACCATGGTCTGGAAATTCAGCAGGGCTTCGAGGCGGCCCTGGGAAATTTCCGGCTGGTACGGGGTGTAGGCCGTGTACCAGGCCGGGGATTCGAGGATGTTGCGGCGGATCACTGGCGGAGTGACGGTGTCGTAGTAGCCCTGGCCGATCATCTGCACGGCCGTCTTGTTCTTGGCCGCCAGCTTGCGAAGTTCAGCCAGAACTTCCACCTCGCTGAGGGCGTTCTGGAGCGTCAGTGCGACGTCCTGGCGGATGTCATTGGGAACCGCGGTGTCTACGAGCGAATCGACACTGTCGTAACCAACAGACTTGAGCATGATGTCAATGTCGGCCTGGCGGCGGGCGCCGATATGCCGGTCAACGAACGTAGTGGAGGTTGAACTAACCGTCACGAAGGAACTCCATCAATAAGGCGGCGAAGGGTACGCCACAGCTAATCGGGTTCCTCCCCGCTCTGTATTGGACCTGAGAGTTTCCGCGGAACCGTGCTTGTGGCACTGTTTCGCTTGCACCGTCGGTGAGCACGCGTCAGCGTGCTGCTTTCCAGAGTTGCCTTGCCGCGGCGGTGCGTGGGCCTGAGAGATTCCTGGGGAGGATTTGCTCCTACGGCGCCTGCATCACTTGCCTGCAGGACTCTCCCGCCGCAGATCAAAGGCTTATTCAGTTATGTGAATCGATCGTGGTTGCCGGTGACGGCTGCCACAACTCTCAATTGTCCTATGGACTGCCCGCGACCGCAAATGTGGTCACCGACCCCGCCCGGCTTTCCCAACTAGCTCGCACTAGATGTCGTTTTGGAGCCTCTAAACGACAACAACTGCGAGTTAGTTGGGCCCCACTCAGTCACGGAGGCGTTCGACGGCGGCCAGCAGCGCACCGACGTCGGCGCTCCTCGCGCTGGCCTTGACTTCCGTATCACCGGCGCCGCCCTCAAGCATTGCGTTGAAGTAAAGTCCATCGCCCATATACCGGACCGCTTTGGCCATTTCGGGCCCCACTTCCTCGGCCAGCACATCGAGCCATTGCTGCTGGATCCCGGCGAAGCGCCTGCGGGTTTCTTCATGCGCCACTTCCGCGAGCCGCGTAGCTGCCACGAACACCCGGTCCAAGGGAGTATCCGCCCAGAGGGAAGACTTGATGAAGAACGCGGCCGCGCCTTCGGGTGCTGCCTTCATTGCCTCGATATCCAGCGCGGCAAGCCCGTCCATGCGTTCAAGCAAGGAACCGATCATGGCTTCCTTGTTGGGGAAATGGTAGAGCAAGCCGCCCTTGGAGACGCCTGCACGCTTTGCGACGGCGTCCAGGGTGGCAGCCCGCTCCCCCACCTCGATCAGCAGGGCTTCAAAGGCATCCAGGACAGCGTCCCGGGCAATAGGTTTTCGCGGCATGGTGTCCATCATCCCTTAGTTCGATGCGGTAATTTTATAAGTCAGATTGAAACTATACCGTCCAGACGGTACAGTTATCTTCATGTTCACGCCGTCCACAACCCAGCACCCCCGCACCCCTTCGATCCAATCCGCCCCGTGGCGCGATTGGGCTGCCCTGGCACTCCTGATGTTCCCCGTGCTGCTGGTGGCTGTGGACAATACGGCACTCACATTTGCCCTGCCGCAAATCGCCCGTTCGTTGGAGGTCGGGGGCGTGCAGCTGCTGTGGGTCGTCGATGCGTACCCGCTGGTTCTCGCAGCCCTGTTGGTGTCCATGGGAAACCTGGGAGACCGGATCGGCCGCCGGCGCTTGCTGCTGATCGGCAGCACGGGCTTTGCCGCCGTTTCCGCGGCCACCGCCTTCGCGCCGTCGGCTGAATGGCTCATCGCTGGACGCGCCAGCATGGGCATCTTCGGCGCCATGCTCATGCCGTCCACGCTGTCCTTGATCCGCAACATCTTCCCGGACCCTAACCGCCGCCGGCTCGCCGTCGCCGTGTGGGCCGCGGGATTCTCCGGCGGCGCCGCGCTCGGGCCGATCTTCGGTGGCTGGCTCGTGGAGCACTTCTGGTGGGGAGCCGTGTTCCTGGTTGCAGTGCCGCTGTTGCTGCCCCTGCTCGCCTTCGGCCCGTCCCTCATTCCGGAGTCCAAGGATCGCAACCCGGGCAAACCGGACGTTCCCAGCGTCGTGCTGTCCATCTTGACGATGGCCCCCGTGGTTTATGGCATCAAGGAGGCCGCCGTGCACGGTTTTGGCCCTGGACCCGCGGCCTTCATGGCGTCCGGCCTGGCCATGGGAATCGTCTTCGTCCGCAGGCAGCGCTCTTTGGCATCGCCCATGTTGGACGTACGGCTTTTCCGGAACAAGGTGTTCAGCACGGCCATCACGGCCAACGTCTTGTCCCTGTTCTCCATGACGGGCTTCATCTACTTCTTCGCGCAGCACTTGCAGCTCGTGGAAGGCCAATCCCCCATGCAGGCGGGGATCGCGATGGTTCCGGCACTGCTGGCCACCATCGTGGCGGGCCTGGTGGTGGTTCCGTTGGTCAAGCGGATCCGCCCGGGCCTGGTGGTGGCATCGGGCTTGGCGCTGAGCGCAGTGGGATACCTCGTGGCCGCCTTGGGCAACCACAGCCAGGGTCCGGGGTACCTTTTGACGGCACTCCTGCTGCTGGCCATAGGGGTCGGCTCGGCGGAGACCATCTCCAACGACCTGATCCTCGGCGCGGTTCCCGCCGACAAGGCGGGCGCGGCATCGGCGATCTCCGAAACGGGTTACGAACTCGGATCATTGCTGGGCACGGCCGTGCTTGGCTCCATCCTGACAGCGTCTTACCAACACCACTTGTTGCTTCCGGGCGAATTGTCCGGCCACGCAGCCGAACGCTCGAGGGAGACGCTCGCCGGAGCCGTGGACACCGCGGCCACGCTGCCCCAGCCATTGGGCGACGCCCTGGCCGCCGCCGCGCGAGCCGCGTTCGAATCGGGCGTCCACATCACGGCAGCGATCGGGCTGGTACTGATGGCGGGAGCGGCAGTCCTTGCCGCCGTCGTGCTCCGCCGCGTGCCGACCGCAAAGTAGGCCAAGGCTGCCTTCAACCACAATTGCCCTGCGCGTGGAGTCTAGACGGCCCGGTTCAAGGCAGCATCAGGCGAGCTGAAACTACGTGTGATTCCGCCCAAAGTGGCGGTGGCAAGCGTCGAGAGGTAGTCGTGCCGGCGTCGGGCAGTAATGCGCGATTGGGGCTCGAAGGATTGTTCGGGATCGTCCGCGTAATGGGCGGAAAGTCCATCGCGCATGAGGCGGATGCCCTCGGCGCGTTGTTGTGAGACCGCAGCGTGCGTGGAACCGAGTTCCTCGGCGAGTTCCTTGACGGTCCGCCCCCCGAAGTAGATCTCCTCGACGACGTAACGCATCTTTTCCGGCAGGGCGTCGACGGCGGCGCGAAGGTACTTGAGGCGCTCATCGGCGAGGACTGAGTGCTCCGGGGAGATTGTGTCCGCTGCGACAGTGTCGACGACGACGTCATCCAGTGGCGACAGTGTCCGTGCGGCGTCGGCCAGCGCGGCTTCCACCACGCTGCGTTCGACACCCAGGGCTGACGCGGTTTCGGCCACCGAAGGTGTGCGGCCAAGGACGCCGGACAGCGTCTCCTGGACCGACATGGTTTCCTTGATGCGTTTGCGTGCTGATCGCGTGGCCCAATCACTGGCCCGCATCTCGTCCGCAAAGGCTCCGACGATCCGGCGGCGCGCAAATGCGCCGAAGGGGACTCCGAGGTTCGGATCGAAGGAATCGGCGGACGTTATCAACGCCACGGACCCTACCGATGCGAAATCGTCGCGCGACAAATGAGAAGCTCTCGCGCAGAGCTCCGACACCAAGTAGCCAACGAGTGGCAAGTGCTGCAGCACCAGCTCGTTGCGTTCTTCGCGATTCAAAATTAGTCCCCCCATGAGACCTGTTTATTGAGTTGCCAAGTCTGATTCCAGGGGCTTCATGGGCGAGCTGCTGAGACGATGCAACGTGCCGAAGATTACATGGAACAGACATGTATTCAGTGAACATACCATCTGAAAAATAACAATGCGTGTACGCTCATGAAAAAGATACAAAAGAGGCCTCGGATTCATGTTCGCAGGCCAAACCGGGGAGTGGGGAACCGTGGGGGCGGATGAGCTATCGGCGATGCTGTGGCGCGAGCGGAGACAGCTGGAACTGCTGTTGTACCGGCTCGAAACACAGTTGCTGCACGTTCGGGCAGGCAACTGGCCTTGGTTGAAATTCGCTGCCGCTGACGTGGAAAAGGTCTTGGAAAACCTTCGGTTCGACACCCTTGCCCGGAACATCGAGTCGTCGGCCCTGGCCATCGAATGGCACCTATCGGCCAACGCCACGCTGCCGATGATCGCTTCGGTGGCCCCGCCCGGAATCTGGCCGGAACTGCTTCAGGAACACCACCGTGAACTCGTCTTGATGCTCAAGCAAGTCGAAACAACCGCGGCCGCCAACGTCGAGGCTCTCCTGACGGGGCCACAGGCCGGGAACCCGTCGCTTGGCTCCGTGCAACCCGGCGACGATGGGACCCCAGCAGCGCCGGGAGCGGTCGCCGAGGCCGACACGGCGGATGACGTGATGCTGCTCGCCGAAAACGCCAATATCGAACGGGCCTTGGCCGTAACGAGGGATTGCTCGCTGCCGCTCCTCAAGGAGTTCCTGGGCTTGGAGTAGCGACGGCTACCGATGGACGACAGTGTGCAAGAGAATAAAGCTGGCTGTCCCGAGTTCGGGTTTGCATCGTAGGCGTAAACCTCCGAAAAGTTGCACGATTGCCTGTCCAATTTCGCCCACTCAAGTACTTCCAAGAGGCTGCTAGACGAAATATCGAAAGCCTGCGACTTGTCCCAAGCACCACTGTCGGGGTCGAGCCAGACGTCTATTACTCGGAAAGACGGATCGACACAGATCAAGTTCATGTCCCGCTCGTCAATCGTCCGAATCTTCATCGCAATCAGTCAGATCGCATTCTTGTAGACAACTTGGATGACTTGCGCGCGCCTAATCCGCCTTCGACTTCCGGACAGGCGGACGCAGCCCGGCAACGAGCTCCTCGGCTTCGGGGCCGGCCTGGGCAGCAGCGAGATTGGCCGCGGCGATCGCCTCAACCACTTCGCGACGCTGGATGGACACCCCGCGGGGCGCCTCGATCCCGATCCGCACGCCGTCGCCGCGGCCTTCCATGACGGTGATGACGATGTCCTCACCAATCATGATCTGTTCGCCCGGCTTGCGTGTCAGTACCAGCATGCTCTCAATCTACCTTTCCGAGCACTGCAACGCGGGCGGGCTTGCCGTCCACCCACCCGATGGGAAAACCGAGTCCGTTGACGGTCTCGGGACTTCCCGTCTCCGACGCGCCGAAAACAGCGAGGGCGTCGACACGGACACGTTCAGCGGCGAGAGCGGCGGAAAGCGCGCGGACCCACGCTGCCGTGTCTTCCGCTTTCCGCCCAGCGTCAACAACCAGCCACAATTGGTCTGCGGCGAGGGCTGCGATGTCCGCCGCAGCCGTCACGGTTTCGCCCGGCCTGCCGAGTCCGTACGCCACCAACACGGTTTGGCCGGTGAGCACCGCTTGGGCGCGCGCCGCCGTCGCGCCTTGACGCCCCGTCACGTGAAGGTGCCCGAAAGCGGTCAACGCTCCGGCCGTCCGGACGTCGGAACCGCCCTCGGCGATGGACATTTCCAGCGCTGGTCCCAGAGCGTCGTCGGCGAGGCCAAGCAGGATGATCAGGTTGCCGCTGCCGGCAAGTGGCGCCGGTACGGGCACAGGAACGGCGTGCCCGACGGCGACGGCTGGCGCCTGGAATTCCTTGCCTAACTGCTCCAACATCCCGGCGAAATCCGGGGAGGCGGTTGAAACAGCTGCCGCGGGCCGGTGCAGTTCCATCTCGGCCGCGTCGGCTTGCTCCAGGAGCGCGGCGATAGCGGGCCCCTGCAACGCATACGCCGCCGCGCCTAGATGCGCCGCCCCGGCAATCTGCGCCTCCCCGCCAAGGTGGGCATCCCAACTAGCTCGCACTTGTTGTCGTTCTGAGCCGTCAAAACGACAACTACTGTTAGCTAGTTGGGTGGAACCCTCTGCCGGAACCTCGATGGTAGCCTCGTAGCGATTGGCTGCGAAGAGCCCGGCGATCCCCGGATTGGTGACCTTCTCGGCGGAGACGATCCGCGCCCCGGGACCGTACTGTTGCTCGGCTTTCACCCTGATGGCGTCCAGGGATGCGCCCTTAAGCTTGTATTGCTTCGGCATGGCGGACCACCCCCACGGTTTCGATCTGGATGTTCGCGGACGTTACTTCGCGATAGGACAACACGGGAACACCGCCGTCGGGAGCAGCCACGAGCCGCCGGACTGCGGGCCGCAACGCCGGGGCGCACACCAGGACAGCTTGCCGTCCTGCATTTGCCGCGGCCTCCACCGAAGACTGCACAGAGGCCAGGACTGCGTCCAAGCGTGCTTGGCTCATGACGATCTGGGTACCCCCTTCGGCCGGGCGCATGTCTTCGAGCATGGACTGTTCCAGGAGCGGATCGATCATGATCACATTGAGCACCGAGCCGTCCAGGAACTTGGCTGCGAGCGCGGGGCCGAGGGATTGCCTGGCTGTTTCGACCAAAGCCTCGGGCTCGGTGGAAACCTTGGCTCGCAGGGCAAGGGCCTCGTAAATGCGGGGAAGATCGTTGATGGGGACCTGCTCTTCGAGGAGTCCCTGCAGCACCCGCTGCACTTCGGCCAAGGACATGAGCCCCGGAATGAGTTCCTCGACGGCGGCCGGGCTCTGTTTGCGCACGCCTTCCGTCAGCACCCTGACGTCCTCGCGGGTGAGGAGCCTTGCGGCGTTGGCCGAGACGATCGACGACAAGTGGGTCACCAGCACGGAAACCCGGTCGATCACGGTTGCCCCGGTCATTTCGGCGCTGTGGTGCATCTCGGTGGGTATCCACTTTCCGGCCAGCCCGAAGACCGGTTCCACAGTGGAGGTACCGGGCAGGGCGTCAAGATAATCGCCGAGGGCCAGCAACTTGCCCGACGGCGCGGTGCCGCGTCCGGCTTCCACCCCGGCAATGCGGATGGCATAGGTGGCCGGTGGCAGCTCGACGTTGTCGCGCGTTCGGACGGGCGGAATCACGATCCCCAACTCCATGGCGATCTTGTGACGCAAAGAGCGGACACGGGCCAGGAGGTCGTCCGAGGCACCGGAGACCATGTCAACAAGGTCAGGAGCCAACAAGATCTCGAGGGGGTGGACGCGCATGTCCTGCATGAGCCGCTCGTTGGGGTCTTCTTCGGAGCTCAGGGTGGCTGCTTCCTGGGCGTCCTCCGCTTCACTCTGCTTCTTCTGCTGCGCCGCCAGGCGCCTCGAACCGAACAGCAGGGCAGCGCCCACCAGCAGGAAGGGCACGATGGGCATGCCGGGGATAAGTGCCATGGCCACTGCGGCCAGTCCTGCGATGAGCAAGGCGTTGGGCGACTGCATGAGCTGCGAGGAGGCCGTGCGACCCATGTCTTCTTCGGCATTGGACCGGGTGACGATCATGCCCGTGGAGACGGCCATGAGGAGGGCCGGGATCTGGGTAACGAGCCCGTCGCCCATGGTCAGAAGGCCGTAGGAGTTCAGCGCGTCGCCGACATTCATGCCGCGCTGCAGCACGCCGATGGCAATGCCGCCCACGAAGTTGATGATGATAATAATGATGCCCGCGATGGCATCGCCCTTGACGAACTTCGAGGCACCGTCCATGGCGCCGTAGAAGTCGGCCTCGGCGGACACCTCGGCGCGGCGCTTGCGGGCCTGGGCGTCCGTGATGAGGCCGGCGTTGAGGTCGGCGTCGATGGCCATCTGTTTGCCGGGCATGGCGTCCAGGGTGAACCGTGCCCCCACCTCGGCCACGCGTTCGGCGCCCTTGGTGACCACCACGAACTGGATGACCACCAGGATCAGGAACACCACGGCGCCGATGATCATGGACCCGCCCACGGTGACCTTGCCGAAAGCGTCGATCACTTGTCCGGCGAAGCCCTGCCCCAGGACCAGCCGGGTGGAGGCGACGTTGAGCCCCAGCCGGAACAGCGTAGCCACGAGCAGCAAGGACGGGAAGACGGAGAAGTCCAGGGGCTTCTTGACAAACATGCTGGTGAGCAGGATCAACAGGGCCAGCAGGATATTGCAGACGATCAGGAAGTCCAGCAGCGGCGCCGGAACGGGAACCACCAGCAGCAGCACGATGCCCACGATTCCCACCGGCACGGTGAGCCTGGCGAATCTGTTGTTCATTGCTGTGTCCTGTCCGGGGTGGGGTGCTTGCTGGGTGCGGTTCGGGGGTTAGGGCCCCGGCTCATGCGTGAACGCCCTCTCATGCGTGGGCTCCGGCCATGGTTCCTGCCACGCCCGGCAATCGATGCATTCCGCGTGCCGCTCCCCTGGCCTTGAGCGACATGACGAACGCCAGGACTCCCGCCACGGCCCGGTACAGCTCCACGGGGATTTCCTGGCCCAGCTCGCAGGCCGAGTGCAGTGCCCTCGCCAGCGGGATGTCCTGGACCATCGGGACCGATTTCGCCTCCGCCTCTTCCCTGATACGGGCAGCGATCACCCCCGCTCCCTTGGCCACCACGCGCGGTGCCGCTTTGCCGGCGTCGTACTTCAGCGCTACGGCGACGTGCGTCGGGTTGACGATCACGACGTCGGCGTCCGCGATCGCGCCGATCATGCGGTTCCGGCTCATGCTCAATTGGCGCGAGCGCCGCTGGGACTTGATGAGGGGATCGCCGTCGCTGTTCTTGTTTTCGTCCTTGATTTCCTTCTTGGACATGCGCGTCTTCTTGCGGTTGCGGCGCATGACCACGAAGATGTCCGCTGCGGCCAGGACCAGGCCCGCCAGCACGGCGAACTGGATCAACGAACCGATGCCCCCGGCCGCTGCCGACAGGATGCCGGACACCGGCAGTCCCCCTGCGGTAAGCAGCACCGGGATGAGCCCCTGCACTACGGCGTAGAGGACAAGCCCGACGACGGCGGTCTTCAGGAGCGCTTTCAGGCCGCCCCACAGTGCCTGGCCACCGAAGATCCGCTTGAGGCCGCCGACAAGGTTGAAGTGTTCAAACTCAGCGCGGAACTTCTTGAAGTGGATGCCGCCCTGCAACGCGGATCCGGCCAGCACTACCACCATGACCACCACGAACAACGGCCCCAGCACCTGGGCCAAGGAACCGAACCCGGCTTCGAGCGCTGCCACGGCTTTGGCAGGCTCGGGGTTCGCGATGACTCCGCGGACGGTGAAGAGTTGGTCAGCCGCGGCGTTGGAGGCACGCTCGATGGTGGACGGGATCATGGCTGCCGCGGACCCGACGGCGAGCCAGGAGGTGAGGTCCTGCGAGCGGGAAAGCTGCCCCTTGGACCGGACTTCCCGCATCCGTTTGTCAGTGGCTTGCTCGGTTTTCTCCTGTGAATCCGACATCAGCCCACCCCCATCAATGTGTTCGCCGCTTGCTCGGCGAGCATGGCAACGAGCCGCGGCAGTGCCAGGAACAGGAACCCTGCGAGCCCCAAGGTGATGAAGACCTTGAGCGGGAACCCCAGGGCGAAGGCGTTCAGGGCGGGCGCTACGCGGGTGAGGAGCCCCAAGCCGATGTCGGCGAGTACCAGCACCACCAGGAGCGGTCCGGCGATTTGCACCGCGGAAAGGAACATCCCGGTGACAGCCGAAATCATCGCGTGTACAGGCTGTGCCATGTCCAGTCCCCCGGCCAGCGGCAAGGCCGTGAAACTACCGGTCAAGCCGCCGATCACGAGCTGGTAGCCGTCGGAGGCGAAAAGGAGTGCCAGGGCGGCCATCTGCATCAGCCGGGTGAATTGGGCACCGTTGATCATCATCTGGGGATCGAAGCCCTGGGCCATCTGGAACCCGCTGAAGAGGTCTATCAGGCTGCCAGCCGATTGGATGGCCGCGAAGACGAGCAGGACGAGGAAGCCAAGGACCAGGCCGGTCACGAGCTCGAGAACGACGGCCGTGATGAAGCCAGCGGTGTCCTTGGAGGTGTAGCCGACCGAAAGACGTTGGGAAACGGCCAGCCCCAAACCGATGCCGAGCATCGCTTTGATGCGCAGCGGAATTGCCTGGTGCGAGAAGGGCGGGGCCACCACCAAGAAGGCCGTCATCCGGACGGAGGCCAACAACAGGACCTCAAGCCAGGACTGGTTGAAGGGGAGCTCCACTTCACGCTCCGCCGATCAGCCCGGGTATCCGGGCAAAGAGCTCATTGGTGAAGGAGACAGCCTCGGTGATCATCCAGTGTCCGCACACCACCAAGGCCACGGCCACGGCGACTGCCTTGGGCACGAAGGAGAGGGTGGCTTCCTGAAGCTGGGTGATGGACTGCAGGAGGGAAATGGCGAGTCCCACCACCAGCGCGGTCACCAAGGCGGGCGCGGCAAGCTTGGCCGCGAGGATCAGGGCCTGGAGGCAAATGTCCAGGACTGCGTTGGTATCCATCAGCCGCTCGAATAACTCTGGATCAGGGCGGTGATCACGAGTCCCCAGCCGTCCACCAGGATGAACAGCAGGATCTTGAAGGGCAGCGAGATCATCACGGGCGGAAGCATCATCATGCCCATGGACATCAGCGCCGCCGAGACCACCAGGTCGATCACCAGGAACGGGATGAAAATGACGAAACCGATGATGAACGCTGCCCGGAGCTCGGAGATCATGAACGCCGGGATAAGGGTCTGCAACGGGACCGATTGCGGGTTGGCCGGGTTATCCAGTTTGGCTGCCCGGGTCATGAGGGCAATGTCTTCTTGCCGGGTGTGGGCCACCATGAAGTGCTGGAGCGGCGCGGATCCGGCCGAAACGGCTCCGTTGAAGTCCAGCGTGCCATTCAGGTAGGGCTGGATCCCGACGTTGTTGATCTCCGAAATCACGGGCCACATCACGAACAGGGACAGGAAGAGCGCCAGCCCGGCCAGCACCTGGTTGGGCGGGATGGACGGGAGGGACAAGGCGTTGCGGGTCATGGCGAGCACCACGAAGATCTTGGTGAACGAGGTCATCATGAGCAGCAGGGCAGGAGCCACGGAGAGCAGCGTGATCCCGATCAGGGTCACCACTGCGGTGGACGGCTTTCCGTCCAGCCCATTGATATTGATGCTGACGTTGCCGTTGGACGGTTGGGCCGGTGCGGTGGGAACTGCGGGCGCGGTGGGTGGCGTCGGGCTGACCGGTGCCGCATGCCCGGTGGACATGCCCAGCCACAGGAACAGTGCCGTCAGCAACAGGACACAGAGCACCGCGGGAAGCATCCTGCTCACTGCAAGCAATATCCTGCCGGTGCGGCGGGCATCGGCAGGCCCAAGGGTCAGGATCAATTCCGGCGTCCCCTGATGGCCGCGGCGGCCTGCCGCCAGGTGGAACCGGCAAGGATGGAGCCGTGCATTGGCTGTGCTTTGTCCAGCTCGCTGCGGCGGTGGATCTCGCTGCGGCGCGTGAGTCCACTGCCACCGGCGTCGCGGAAGATGTCGGCGAAGCTCTCGGGTGCGGGAGGGCTCTCCGGAATTTCCACGGGGACGTCGCCGCTGTGCAGGACGTTGATGGCGTGCTCGGTGACACCCAAAAGGAAGCGCCTGTCGCCGGCGTCGACCACCACCACGGAGGCCTTTTGGCCGACAGTCTGCCGGCTGACCACCGTCAAGGTGGTGTTGGCCCGGCGTCGGCCCTTGGTCTTTCCTTTGAGAAGGCGGCGCTGCAGGACCCATATGAGCCCCAGTACCGCACCCAGGGCCACGAGCACGCGCAGCCCGAGGATGAGCGAATCCATCTAGTAGATTCCCTCGGCGACGTCCAGGATGCGGGTGATGCGCACCGCGTAGTCCTGGTCCACGACGACGACTTCACCGTGCGCAATCAGCCGTCCGTTGAGGAGGACATCCGCGGGTGCACCGGCCGAGCGGTCCAGTTCGATCACTTTGCCCGGTTCCAGGGCGAGGGCGTCGCGCACGGACATACGGGTGCGGCCGATTTCCACGGTGAGGGCCATTTCGACGTTGCTGATCAGTCCGAGGCGGGCCGAAACCGCACCGGACTGGGCGTTCCGTGCGGCGGCGGTGTCCCGCACGGTCCCGTGCTCGCGGACCCGGACGGCGAACCAGCCGAACGCCTGCCCGCCGTCGGACAAGGGAGACTGGCGCAGTTCAAAAACAGCGGTTTCGGAGTCGGACAGCAGCCCGGCGGCGTCTTCTTCGCGCAACTCCCCCAGCACGCCGGCGTCGAACGCGTCGGCTGCGTGTTCCATCGCCGGACGCAAGATGTCGACGGCGGAGACGACGCCGCTCAAGCCGCCGCCGGCAGCGGCCAGGAAGGAACGGTCCGTGAGGAGGAGTGCGAAGTCCGCGGTCACGGCACCCACGAAAGTGGCCGTGATCGCCAGGGGTGCATATGGCGCAGCGGCCTGGGGCGGGACGATGCCGGTGACCTGAAGCGTGGCAGGAGTCGGCAACTGCATCGCCAAACGCTCGGCCGCGGACTCGTGCAGGGTCAGGGTGATGCTCATCGCTGGTTCTCCTCGATTGTTACGATGACGGCGGCTGCACGGGAGCCGTTGCGGGCCGGTGCTGCGGTGGCCAGGCGGGTGCCGTTGATGGCGACGTCGAACGGCCGGTTCTCCAGATGCGGCAGCGGAATGACGTCCCCGACGGCGAGGCCCAGGATCTGCACCGGCGTCACCGGAGTGGGGCTCAACTGGATGGCTACGTCTACCGGCACCTGGGTGACCTGGGCGCGGACCAGCGCCTCGGCGTCGCGACTGTGGACAGTGGGATTCACGTCGCCGAGCCCGGAAAGGAGGACGTCTGCGGGCATCGCGAGACTGGCTGCGGCAAGGCTTTCGCCCACCTTCACGGTGAATGAAGCCACGATCATGAGCTCCGCCGGAGCAGCGGCTTGGGCGAACTGGGAGTTGTACTGGATGACGTCCATGCGCACCGGGGTGGTCAGCAGGGCGCCAAGCGAATAGCTCAGGTCCTCCAGTCCGTCTTCCACCATGCGGCTGATGAGCGCCTGCTCGATCTGGGTGAACTTCCGGTCCGGGACCGCCGTCTCACTGGCGCCACCCAACATGCGGGTGACCCAGGACAATGCCGCCGTAGCAGGAAACTGCATGACCAGCCGCGACTCGCTGCCCTCAATGCGGCAGAGCACCATCGAGGTGACCGAAGGGAGGGACGCGGCGTATTCGTCGTAGCTCTGCATGATGAGCTGTTCCAGGGTCGCGGTGGATTTCACGCGGACCTTGGCCGTGAGCTGTGTTCCCCATTGGCGGGCGAACGTCTCGAAGGCGACTTCCAGGACGCGGCTGTGCTGGCGCGGCAAAGTGGTGGGCCTCCGGAAGTCATAGACGTCCACGGTGCGCTGCCGTCCCGCCGATTGATCTTCCTGTTCGCTCACGGTTGCCACTATCGGCAAGGAAAGTGTGAGCGTAAGGGACTAATTATCGGAGCCTTTCCGCGTGACTGGATGTCGGATAGGCTGGGCGTGTTGCCCCGGACCCTGGCAGCGCCCTTGTCGGCGCACGCTTCAGGAGGACATCACAAATCATGCCAGGCGCCCCCAGCACACGCACCTCTCACGCCAGGCACCCCTCTGCCCCACCAGACTCCGAAATTTGGCGGGATTATCCGTTGGCGGAGATCGAGGAGCTCATCTCGGAGCTGAAAATAAAGGTGGCGCGCTTTACGTTCTTCCGGTCGATCCAATTCGGCGATGAGGCTTCGGAACCCGGAAACGGGGCTGCGTTTGAATCGATGATTGACGCCCTCGAGGATATTTCGGCGGCGGCGCTGGGCATCGAATTAGCGTCCAACCAGGAATTTCTCCGGATTCGCTCGGTCACGAGACCATAGCCCGGCGGACGGCTTTGGCGCCTAGAGAGTCAGGGTCCGGTCGATGACGCGCGCCGCCGTGTCATGCAGATTCTGGTTGTTGGCGCGTGCAAATGAGCGTAAGCGGCCGAATGCCTCTTCCATGTCCACTCCGGCAGTGTAGGCAATGACCCCTTTGGCCTGTTCGATGAGGACCCGGCTGTTCAGGGCGCGCTGCAGCTGTTCGTTGACCACCGCCGATTCGCGGATGGTGCGTTCCTGCAGGATGCCGATGGTCGCGACGTCTGCCAGCGCTTGGCCGATGGCAACGTCCTCCGGCGTCAAGGCGCCGGAATGTTCGCCGAAAAGACCCATGGCTCCGATGGTTCTGCCTTGGACGCGCATCGGTACTGCGTGGACAGAACGGAATCCCTGTGACAGGGCGGCCTCCCGGAATTCCGGCCATTGGCCGCTCAAGGAGCGTATGTCCTCCACGACCACCGGCGTTCCTGTCCGGTAGCACTCAACACAAGGACCGGAGCCCGCCTGCAGCTGAAGAATTTCAACAAGCTGGCTTCGCTCGCTGGTGGAGGCCAGAACCTGCAGCTCGCCGTGCGGATCAGCAAGCAGCAACCCGGCAGCGGCGGCATCGAGCAGATCCACGGATGCCTCGACAAGCGCATGGAGCAAGTCCAGCACGTCATAGTCGGCAACCAACGTGTTCGTGATCTTTACGAAGGCCGCACTGACGCGCTCGGCACGGCTTATCGTCACCATGTCGCCATATTACTGCAGACCACGACTGCCATGGGTGTCATTCCCCGGAGCAAAACTCAGGCTTCCCCGTAGCACTGCCTCGGCCGTTTCGCGCAAGGACAGCGCATGCGCGAACGCGTGGGCACGCATCAATAAAAGTGCGTCCGCGGCGGAACTCCCTGATTGTGCCAGGACCATTCCCGTGGCCTGGTGGATTTCCCGCCGGGACATCAACGCGGCTTCCACGGCGGGGTCCGTGTCGGGCGAGTTCACCGACAGAACCCGTCGCAATAAGTGCCACGCCGTCTGGCCGGCGAGGACCGATGCTGTCGAGTAATCGGCGTAGCTCAGGCTCCCCGGTTTCGTATGGTAGAGCTCTACAACCCCGAGATCCAAAGCGCCCAGGGTCAGCGGGAACGCAAACAGCGCCGCAGCTTCGGTCTCCAGGACTGCTTTGCTAAAAACCGGCCACGAGTACGGGTGGGAATATCGCACGTCGGGGACCAGAACCGGGAGCTTGGTATGCAAGGCTTCCCATCTTGGACCTTCCCCCAAATCAAACTGCAGCTCATCTAGCCTGGCCGCCAGCGGATCGCTCGCGCACACGAGGGTCTCCGACGCGGCCCCGCCGAACATGGACACGGCAGCCCCGCTCACGGGTAGCTGGGTCAGAAACGGTGTACACAGATCAGCGTCACCAAGAGCTCCCCCTGCAACGCCGGGGTCAACCATGGAAGGTGCCTTGGCGGGGCGCGGAGAACTCCAGGGCGGCGTGTGCAGCATCCATGGTGAGCCTCAGATCCCCGAATCTTCCTTTGCGGCAGAATCCGGCTGCACGCGGAACCAGAACAGCTGGTCTTCACCGCTAAGAATAGACCCAACATGCCCGGGCATGCAGGTCAAGCTACGCGGCCGGAGCCTGCGAAATCCTCACCATGTTGCCCGAAGGATCGCGGAAGGCGCAGTCGCGGGGACCCCACGGCTGGTCGATCGGCTCCTGCATGACCTCCGCGCCGGAAGCCCTGACCTTCTCGAAGAGCGTGTCGACGTCGTCGGAGCGGAAGACGATCGGCCCCAGGACGCCCTTGGTGAGCAGCTCCTGGAGGGAGTCGCCGTCGGCCTTGGACCGGCCCGCGTGCGGCTCGGAAAGCACGATTTCAACACCCGGCTGGTCCGCGCTGCCGAGCGTCACCCAACGGAATCCGCCCTGCGCGACGTCGTTGAGCACCTCAAGGCCGAGGGCGTCCCGGTAGAAAGTGAGTGCTTCGTCGGGATCGTTGACAGTGATGTGTGAGTACTGCAGTGAAATAGTCATGGCAACGACGTTAGTCGGGAGCGTTGACGAGCGCTTCTCGAATCCTGCTCGCTTCTTTCCAGGGGGCTACGGCGTTCCGAAGCCGGCGTCGCCGAGAACCTTCTTGCCTTCGCTTCCTGTCACCAGCGCGATGAAAGCCGCGGCCAGGTCCTTGTTCTTGCTGGTGCCGACGGTGCCGATCGGGTATGTGTTGACGGCCTTGTCGGACTCGGGGAAGGTGATGCCCTTGACCTTGTCCCCGGCGCCCTTGACGTCGGTGACGTAGACGAGTCCGGCGTCGGCCTCCCCGGAGGCGACCTTGCCCAGGACGTCAGTCACGGAAGACTCTTCGCTGACGGGCTTCAGGGTTGTGCCGGTGGCCTTCTCGATGGTTTGGGCTGCGGAGCCGCAGGGTACTTGGCTGGCGCAGACAACCACCTTGACCCCCGGCTTGGCCAGGTCCGCGAAGGAACTGATCGACGCCGGGTTGGACGGCGGGACGGCAATGGTCAGGACGTTGGTGGCGAAGTTCTTGGCCGTTCCGTCCAGCAGCTTGGCGTCGGAGAGCTTGGCCATGTTCTTCGTGTCTGCCGAGGCAAAAACGTCCGCCGGAGCGCCCTGGGTGATCTGCGTGACGAGGTCTGAAGACCCGGCGAAGCTCAGGGCTACTTTGGTGCCCGGGTTCGCAGACTCGAATTCGCCGGCCAGCTTGGTGAACGTTGCCTTCAGCGAGGCAGCCGCGTAAACCGTCACCGTACCGGAGAGCTTTGGCGTTGCGCTGGCGCTGGCGGATCCGCTGCTTACCGTGCTGGCGGGACTGCCTGAACCGCAGCCGGCCAGGCTGGCCGCGAGCGCGCCGGCAACCAGCAGCGCGGCGAAAGGCTTGCGGGTGATCCTCATATGATGCTCTTTCCTTGGGGTGTTTCGATGATGACGGTGGTCGCCTTGACCACGGCTGTGGCGACCGAGCCGAGTTCGAGCCCGAGCTCCCGGACCGCCCGCTGCTCATGAGGGAGACGACACGGAAGGGACCGCATTGGAGTTCCACCTGTGCCATGACCTTGTCGGCCGTGATGCCGGTGACCAGGCCGACGAAGCGGTTGCGTGCCGAACGGCCCACCCGGGTGGGATCCTCGGGCAGTTGGGCCTGGTCCCTCGCGACGTGGGCAAGTTCCAGCCCATCCACGGCCAGCCGCCCGGAATCATCCTTGACGGGGGTCAGGATGCCGTTCTCGGTCCAGCGCCGGACGGTGTCGTCACTGACGCCCAGGAACCGAGCTGCTTCAGATACTCGAATATTTGGCATGGCTTCAGAATAATCCTCAAATGCGGTTGTGACGGCATGTATCTTCCGCAAATCAAATGTGGCCGACATTTCCGGTGGTCCCGGCTAGTAGACGTCCCGGACGCAGCAGAGGTCCCACCCCATCGGGGGCGGAACCTCTGGCGTATGTTGGCCTGCTACGGCTTCAGCTGGTCAGTCGGCGGCGACCGCAAGCGCTTCCCGGCGCTTGTTCGCTTCGTTCCGGCTGGGCCGCGTGCGGATCTTCGCCACGCACGCAGGCATGGCTGCCACGGCCAGGTGTTCGCGGGCGCGGTACGTGCTGGGCGGCACCCCGACTAGTTCAGTGAAACGCGAGCTGAAGGAGCCAAGCGACGTACAACCGACTTCCATGCACGCGTCGGTCACGCTCATTCCGCCGCGCAGGAGCGCCATCGCCCGCTCGATGCGGCGGGTCATGAGGTAGTTGTAAGGGGTCTCGCCATAAGCGGCCCGGAACTGCCGCGAGAAGTGCGCCGGTGACATGAACGCATGGCTGGCCATGGTCGGCACGTCGAGCGGCTTGGCGTACTCGCGGTCGATCAGGTCGCGGGCCTTGCGCAAGTACGTGAGCCTGGCGATGTCTTCCGGGGTCATGCCACGAGCGTACCTCGGCGCGCTGGTCATTTCCACGGATCCCGACGCCGTCCGGTCGCCTGCCGCGACAAGCGCGCCGCCCTATTGGCCGCCGGCCCTCGCCTTGAGTGCCTCGGGGATGAGGGCGCGGACTACTTCGGGTTTATCCGAGAGGACGACGACGTCGACCCTGCGGTTGAGCTCCATCAGCGCCTCGGTGGAATCATCGTTGACCTGCCTGGCGGATCCGAACGCGACGGCGCCGATGTGCCCTGCCGAAATGCCCCCATGGTCGACGAGGTACCTCAGGACGTTGACGGAGCGCGCCGAAGAGAGCTCCCACGTGGAGGGGTACGAGGTGACGCCGTTGGCGGCATGGCCTTCGACCATGACCTCAAGGGCCGCCTTGGCCATGGGAGGTGCAATCATGCCAAGAACCTCGCTCGCGCGGGGCGTGAGTTCCGGCCGGTCGGGTTCGAAGAAGGTCTGCGATCCTACGAGTTTCACCGTGAGTCCGCGTTCGCTGATCTGGAACTGCACATTGGCACCCAGCCCCGCGGCGTCGAGCTTGGACTTCATCTCGTCGCGCAAGGCGGTGAGCCGGTCCGCTTCCTTGAGGGCCAGGTCCAGGTTGGAGAATCCCTGGGCGTCGGCGCTTGTGTATTCCGGCGGAACGACGGTCCCGGTGGCGGTGTCCACCTTCTGGCTGGCCACCGTGCCGAAACCCGTGGCCAGCGAATTGCGGAGCTTGTCGAATTTGGCCTGGTCCACGGTGGACATTGCGAAGAGCACGATGAACATGCACATGAGCACCGTAACCATGTCCATGTAGGAAGCCATCCAGCGTTCGTCGACGTGTTCTTCCGCCGGAGGAGAACCGCGGCGGCGCCGGGACCTCATGCCGCCTTGGACGAAGCGAATTTGCCGGGGCGGGCTTCGTCGTCGTCGCTTTTCTTTGCGGATTTCGCTTTGCCGAGCCTGTCTGCGGGAACCATGGCACGGAGCCGTTCGGCGAGCAGGAGAGGCTGGGTCCCGTTTTGCACCGCCAGGATGCCCTCCATCAGGAGGGTCATCCGCTCGATTTCGAGCTCGGACAGTCGTTTGAGCCGCGAGGCGAACGGCAACCAGATGAAGTTCGCGGACAACAAACCCCAGAGGGTAGCCACGAAAGCGGAGGCGATCATTGGTCCCAGATGATCCGGGGAGGAGAGGTTTTCAAGGACGTGGGTCAGGGATACCACCGTGCCGATAATGCCGATGGTTGGTGCGTAACCGCCCAAGCTGGCGAAGAATTTGGCAGAGACGTGGTCGCTGCGCATTTTGGAATCGATCTCGTCTTCCATGAGGATGCGCAGCTCTTCAGCATCCGTACCGTCGGCGATGTTCTGGAGTGCCCGGGCCAGAAAGGGATCTTTCTCGTCCACAGCCGCTTCTTCAAGCGATAGAAGACCCTCGCTCCGGGCTTTCTCGGCAAAGCCGATCAGCTGGTCGATACTGTCCTGCGGCTTGTCCGTCTTTCCCTTGAACGCTTTGGGGAGGTCCTTGAACGCCCGCACGGTGTCCCGGAAGGTATTCCCGGCCAGACCTACGGCCAGGGTGGCACCGAAAACCAGGACCATGGGCGCGGGAAGCAGGAGGGCCATGAGGTTGGCGTCTTCGAGGGTCACCATGGCGACCACCGAGCCGAAGGCCAGGAACAGGCCGATTATTGTTGAGGGATCCATGGCTTACCTTCCGTCCGGGTCCGGTGTGCGCACGAGGCTCAAGGGATAGCCCGTCACGGTGGGGAGATCCTGTGCCCGCCGAAGAATATAGGCCCGGTAATTCGCAATCAGTTCCACTACCTCCGCGAGGCCTTCCCGCACAACGTACGTAGCGCCGTCGAGCGTCACCAGGTGGGTGTCCGGGCTCTCGTGGATCCGTTCAATAATGTCCGGATTCACGGCAAAGCGGGTGCCGTTCAGGCGGGTGACAACGATCATGGGCCGTTTCTGCTTTAGCTAGGGAGGCGCTTGTAGGAGGGCGGTTCAGTTCCTACTGTCGGCCAGCGGCACGCTTGCGTTAGCTTGCAGCCGATCTGCGTCTCTCCAGCTACCCCATCAGCCCGGGTCCATCGACCGCGGTCAGGACTTGCGGACCAAGCGGGAAAGCGCCATGGGAAGCGTCAAAACCGCGACGGCGGGGACCACCAACCAGCTTCCCGCGACTCCCGCGGAGCTCAGCGCCGCGGTGACCGCGAAGGACGCGGCTACGGCAAGGGCCACCCTCCAGTCGTCGCCAATGATGAAGTCGTACCAGAACAAGCCGAACCGCTTCAGCGACTCCACCACCGAGGTCTTGCGTGGCCCTTCAGGAGGGGTCGCCCCGGCGGTCACGGTGCGGGTCCGCGCTGCGGCGGTTTCCGGATCAGCTGATTCCAAGGATGCTCCCGCCGGAGAACCGCCGTCGGGGATGGCACCGCTGAAGCCCGGGTCGGAATGGCCTGGCGCGGACACCGCGGCGGGCGTTGCTTTGGACGGGCGGCGGCGAAGCACAAGCACGATCGCCAGCGCGATGACAGCCAAGGCCGGGATGATGACCAGGAGGGAAAGATCAGCCACGGGCCACACGGCGCCTGCACCCTCGGCGCCCCAAAAGATGCCGAAGCCCGTCAGCATGATGCCGACGATGAACTTCATGGTGTTCTCCGGCACGCGGGAAAGGGGTCCGCGCACGATGATCGCCGCCACGGCCACCAGGACAACTGCCGCTGCGGCGGTCCACGCGGCCAGTCCGAGTTGACCTTGGATGTTGCCGAAGGTGACCACGATGAACGCAACTTCCAGTCCTTCGAGCAGGACGCCTTTGAAGGAGAGGGTGAAGGCGTACCAATCGCTCACTCCGAAGCGGGACCCACCGGACGCGGACTCTGCCGCGGCAAGTTCCCGACGATAGATCTCGTCCTCGTCGTGGAGGGCCTTGTGACCACTGGCGCGAAGGATGGCCTTGCGCATCCACTGGAGGCCGAAGACAAGGAGGAGCCCTCCGACGAAAATGCGCAGGACGTCCAAGGGAATCAGGGCGATCGCGGGCCCGAAGACGATGACGACGGCGGCCAGGACAACCAGGCCGGCGCCGACGCCGGAAAGGGCTGAACGCCAGTCACGGGCCGTGCCTGCCGCCAGGACGATGGTGGCAGCTTCCACTGCTTCGACCAAACAGGCAAGGAAGACGGACAGCAGCAACGCAGTGGTATTCAAGGGTGTCGCTCTCTTTCGAAGTTGTAACCGCTGTTAGATCATCAACCTAATGATCGTGACCTTAGGCTCATAACAGATTCTACTGTTCTGGTGTATGAAAAGTTAAGGGCTGTCAACACCCCGCCCCTGACGCCTTTGGAAAGCCAGACGGGAGCCACAGAGTGGTGGCGGGGCGGCGGCGGATAGAATCCGAACATGCGCCTTGCCGAATCGACCGATACTCCGGACGCGGGAGAGGCAGCCGAATGGCTGATCCTCGTCTATCGCGTCCCCTCCGAGCCCACCCGGTTGCGGGCAGCGGTCTGGCGGCGGCTCAAAGGATTGGGCGCCGTCTATCTGCAAAACTCGATCGCAGCGCTCCCGAAGTCACCGGCAGCGGAACGGGCACTCCAGAAACTGCGCCACGAAATCCTTGACATGCCCGGAACGGCAATCCTGATGTCTTCCACCGTCATCGCAGGCGACTCCCACATCCTGAACCTCTACCAATCGGCCCGCACCGATGAATACGACGAGATCGTTGACCGTTGCAAGGATTTTCTCGCCGGGATCGAGAAGGAATACCAGGCCAACCACTTCACGTATGCCGAGCTCGAGGAAAACGAGGTCGACTACACAAAGCTCGTCAACTGGCTCGCCAAGATCCGGGCGCGTGACACCTTCCAGGCACCTGGTTCCACTGAGGCGGATGCCGCCCTGGCCCAATGCGCACAGGCCTTGGAGGACTACGCAAGCAGGGTCTACTCAGAAGAATCCGAGGCGCACTGAGCGGCACGTCCACTGCCCGCGTATTAGGTCATGTAAATCTTGCGTAATACATGTGATTCCGGTCACGATGGGGCATTCTGGATGGAAATTTAGGTATGGCTAACCTAAAGTTTCAAGCTGTGAGCCCGCAGTTCCTTCCCCCGGGCTCCCTTGGATTTGCTCGCAGAAAGAAGCCCTCATGAAGATTCGCGCAAATGCGCTGACCGCCATCGCACTCGCCGCCACTGCAGCCCTCAGCTTGGCCGCTTGCGGCAACGGCACCGCCTCCTCCGCAGCCACCGACACTGCTACTTCCACTAAAGTGGCCGGCGAAATCACCGTCTACAACGCCCAGCACGACACCCTGACCAAGGAATGGGTAGACGCGTTCACGAAGCAGACCGGCGTCAAGGTCACGGTCCGCCAAGGTTCCGACACCGAGCTCTCCAACCAGATCGTCCAGGAAGGCGCGGCATCTCCGGCCGACGTCTTCCTCACGGAGAACTCCCCCGCCATGGCCCAGGTTGAGAACGCCGGCCTCTTTGCCGACATCGACAAGGCCACCGTGGACCAGGTCCCGGCCGAGTACCGTCCGTCCACCAACAAGTGGACAGGCATTGCTGCCCGCTCCACCGTCCTGGTGTACGACAAGACCAAGATCAGCGACGACAAGCTGCCCAAGTCAATGCTGGATCTGGCCAAGCCGGAGTGGAAGGGCCGGTGGGCCGCTTCGCCGTCGGGCGCTGACTTCCAGGCCATCGTTGCGGCCCTCCTCGAACAAAAGGGGGAGGCCGCCACCACGGAGTGGCTCAAAGGCATGAAGGACAACTTCAAGGCATACAAGGGCAACAGCACTGCGATGAAGGCAGTCAACGCCGGCGAAGTCGACGCCGCGTTGATCTACCACTATTACTACTACGGCGACCAGGCCAAGACCGGCGAGAACTCCAACAAGGTCACCCCGTACTTCTTCAAGAGCCAGGACCCGGGCGCCTTCCTGTCCGTCTCCGGCGGCGGCGTGCTGAAATCCTCCAAGAACTCCGCAGCTGCCCAGGCCTTCATCAAGTTCATCACCGGCAAGCAGGGCCAGGAAGTCCTCAAGAACGGCACTTCCTACGAATACGCGATCGCTTCCAACGTGGACTCGAACGCTAAACTCGTTCCCATCAAGGATCTGCAAGCTCCCGCCGTGGATCCGGCCAAATTGAACTCCGCAAAGGTCACCGACCTGATGACCAAGGCAGGACTGCTGTAATTCTGTGACCACTGATCTATCGGCCCGCATCTCCCCGGAAATTCCCGGGGCTTCGGCGAGCACGACGACGGCGGGCAGGGGCAAGCGCCCCCGCCCGCCTTTCGGCGTTTCCGCAATATCCCTCCTGGCCGTGCTGATCGCACTGTTTTCGCTCATCCCGCTGGGGTACGTCGCTTACATGACGGCCGCGACGGGGTGGGACACCGCCGTCGCGCTCATCTTCCGGCCGCGCGTTGGCGAGCTGCTCCTCAACACCGTCATGCTGGTGGTCTTTACGGTGCCCATATGCCTGGTGTTGGGAGTCGGTGGCGCGTGGCTCGTGGAGCGGACCAGACTTCGGGGACATCGCTGGTGGGCCGTGGCCCTGGCAGCCCCACTGGCCATCCCGGCGTTCGTCAACAGCTATGCGTGGGTGACCGCAGTCCCCTCGCTGGAGGGCATCTGGTCCGGCGTACTCATCGCAACGCTGTCCTATTTCCCCCTTGTCTACATTCCCGCGGCGGCGACGCTTGGGCGCCTCGACCCCGCGATTGAGCAGTCCGCAGCCTCCCTTGGCTTGGGACCGTGGGCCATCTTCTTCCGGGTTGTCCTGCCTCAACTACGGATCGCCATGACTGGTGGCGCGCTCCTGGTGTCGCTGCACCTGCTGGCCGAATACGGCGCGTTCGCGATGATCCGCTTCGACACGTTCACCACCGCGATCATGACCCAGTTCCAATCCACGTTCAACGGCACCGCCGGGAACATGTTGGCGAGCGTCCTGGTGTTCTTCTGCCTCATCCTGCTCCTGGCCGAAGTCAGGAGCCGCGGTAACGCACGCTACGCCCGCATCGGTTCCGGCGCCCAGGCCAAGCCAACCAGGCTTCCTCTGCACCACTACCAGATTCCGTCACAGCTCGCCCTGCTTGCCCTCACCGTTTTGGCCTTCGGATTGCCGATCTTTTTTGTCCTGCGCTGGGTGCTGGCCGGTGGCGCCCGCGTCTGGTCAGCCGACGAATTCCTTCCGGCACTGCTCCAGACCCTCGCTTACGGCACCGCGGGCGCCGCGGCGACAATCGTCGTCGGCTTCCCCATGGCCTATCTGGCCGTGCGGCACCCGAGCTGGTTCAGCAAGATGCTGGAACTCTCCAATTACGTCACCAGTTCCCTGCCCGGCATCGTGGTGGGCCTCGCCTTTGTGACCGTGAGCATCCGCATGGTTCCGGGCGTGTACCAGACGTCCGGGGTCCTGATTGCTGCCTATGTGCTGCTGTTCCTGCCGCGGGCCCTGGTCAACATCCGTTCCGGACTGGCCCAGGCCCCCAAGGAACTCGACGAGGCTGCGCAATCGCTCGGCAAGGCCCCGCTGGTGTCCTTCTTGAAAGTGACGCTGCGCCTTACAGCTCCGGCCGCCGCCGGCGGGGCTGCGCTGGTGTTCCTCGCCATCGTCAACGAACTGACGGCAACACTGCTGCTATCCCCCAACGGCACGCACACCCTGGCCACCGAGTTTTGGAGCAAGAGCAGCGAGATCGATTATTCGGGCGCGGCACCCTACGCCTTGCTCATGATCCTGTTGTCTGCCCCCATGACGTACTTGCTTTTCCAACAGTCCAAGAAAGTAGCCGGACAGTGACCGAACAATCCCCCTCAAGGCTTCCGTCACCCCGCATAGCGGCTTCGGTGGCTCCCACCACCAACACACATCTGGACATCGCCGAGGTCACCAAGAACTTCGGCTCGCAGGCCGTGCTGAAGGGCGTGAACCTCTCCGTGGCCAAGGGTGGAACCACCGCCATCGTCGGGCCTTCCGGTTCCGGCAAGACCACCCTGTTGCGCTTGATCGCCGGCTTTGAACACCCGGACACCGGTTCGATCAGCCTGAGCGGAAACAAGGTAGCCGGGAACGGGATCTGGGTACCCGCCCACAAGCGGCATGTTGGCTATGTTGCCCAGGACGGCGCGCTCTTCCCGCACCTTACGGTGGGGCAAAACATCGCGTTCGGGCTGGACAAGTCAGCGCTCGACGGCGGCCGGCGCGCCGTGAAGACGCGCGTCCAGGAGTTGCTCGACATGGTTTCCCTCGATGCAGACATGGCAAAGAGGCGGCCCCACCAACTCTCGGGAGGCCAGCAGCAACGGGTGGCACTCGCCCGGGCCCTGGCCCGCGAACCGCAACTCATGCTGCTCGACGAACCGTTCTCCGCGCTCGACGCAGGCCTCCGCGTGGCCACCCGGCGCGCCGTAGCGAAGGTCCTGAACGAAGCCGGGGTCACCACCATTTTGGTGACGCACGATCAAGCCGAGGCCCTGTCCTTCGCGGATCAAGTGGCGATCATGCGCGGCGGCAAGCTGGCGCAGATCGGCAACCCGTTCGTTGTGTACACGCGCCCCGCAGACCGGGCAACGGCCGAATTCCTCGGCGATGCCGTCATCCTGGACGCGTGGATGGAAGGCTCCCTGGCCACGTGTTCCTTGGGAGGCATACCCGTACGCCGTCCCCCGGCACAGGGCCTCGTACAGTTGATGCTCCGCCCGGAACAGATCCGGATTGCGCCCGATGGTCCCATCCGCGGCGTCGTGGTTGATACCGACTACTTCGGCCCGGAGACCACGGTGCGCATCAAGCTCGCTCCGCGCGTTGCGGCGGCCGGCGCATCCTTGGTCTACCCGGGAGGTGGCGAAATCATCACCATCCGGCACTGGAACGCTTCCATCACCAAGCCCGGCACGGAACTGTGCCTCCGCGTGGTGGGCGAAGGCGTGGCGTTCCCTGTGGAGGATTTGGCTGGCACCTGATGCCGGCCCGCCTGTTGCCTCATTGAAGAGCCTCCGGGATGCCTAGTGGTTCCAGGCGCGGTTGACGGGTTTGAGGGGTGCTGGTTTCTTGGCTAAGGCCAGTGTTTCCAGCTGCCCGGTGAGCGCCAGGATCTGGCGTGAGAGGGCTCCGGGCTTGATGCGTTTGAAGGCGGCGTTCATCTGGATGACCGGGCGTTTGTGCATCCGTTCATGCCGGATCGCGCGTTGGTGGGGTGTGGCGGGGGCGTCGTGTTTCTTGGTGACTTTCGCGCCGTGCCGCTGCTTGGAGAGTAGCTTCTGCTGGGGCAGCAGGTAGTTGGTGAAGACACGGTCCAGCTCCCAGATCTCGTTGAGTTTGGCCAGTTCCGCGGCGGTGTCGTAGCGCAGGTAGCCGACCAGTTCCCGGACCCTGGCCCAGTTCTTCTGCTCCACGTGGGCTCCGTCGTTTTTGTTGCCGGGCCGGGAGCGGGTGAAGGTGATCTCGTGCGCGTGGCAGTAGGCCAGCAGGTAGTCGTTGATGAACTCGGACCCGTTGTCTGAGTCGATCCCCAGGATCGGGAACGGGAACCGGCCCAGCGCGTACTGCAGGGCTGCGAACACCCATTTCTGGGCCTTGTTCGGAACCGACCGGTTTACCGTCCATCCCGTCGCGATATCCGTCACGGTCAAGGTGAAGCAGAACTGTCCGGACGCCACACCGCCTTCATGCCCGACCAGGTCGATTTCAACGAACCCAGGCACGGCATCGTCCCACTCCGCCCAGGTCCTCACCGGGATCTGGGATTTCAACAGCGATCCGGGCTTGGTATGGGACCGTCCCCGGGGGAAAAGTTTCGCCCGTTCGCCGGCGAGTTTCCGGTCGATGGTCGCTGCGCTCATCCGCATCAGCAGTCCGGCCTGTTCATCGGTCAGCTCCAGCTCCCGGTCCCGGCGCAGCAGCGGCACCAGGACAGCCAGCATCGGGGCCAGCAGCCTGCCGGCAGGGGCGCGCAGCACGGCCCAGCACTTGATGAGGGCCGGCAGCAGATCAGGCCCGTACACCGGGGTCCTGCCCGGGCGTGGTCTGACGATCTTCAACACCAGGGCGTCCCGCAACGCCGCCCGGGCGTAGTCGCGGTGCCACCCGGTCAGCTCGACCAGTTCGTCCAGAATCCGGGACTTCCCGGCACGATCAGCACCCTTATAGGCGAGGGCCTTCTTCTTCGTCACAGCTTGCCGCTGGGCCATCGTTAGCTCCATGAAAACGGGCATAGCCCCCAACCGCCGCCACACCTGCGAACCACGCCGCTACGCGGAGGTTTTCAAATGAGGCAACGTATCCGGCTACGCGAGGTTTTCAATGAGTCAACGCGGCCCGTTGCACACTGCGTCGCGGGCGTGCTAGCGTTGCGGCGATCGTGATCTATCAGCAGGAGGTGAGTCCCATGAACGCAGTATCCGCAATGGGTGCTCCCCTGCAGTCCACGATCGCGCGACTGACTTAGTCGCCACCGGGAGCGCCAAACAGGCAATTCGCGAAAGGCGACTCCCATGAGCACAACACCTTCTTCATCTTTACACTCCCGCGAGCGAGCGTTGGTCCTCGGCGGCGGCGGATCGACAGGCAATGCCTGGCTGATCGGCGTCATCTCCGGCCTCTTCGAAGCCGGGCTGGACGTGACCGACACCGATGTGACCGTCGGCACGTCGGCCGGATCGACGGCCGCAGCCCAGATTGCTGGCGCAACCCCGACTGAACTGCTTGCTGCCATCCTTGACGCTGTTCCACAGCAACGGTCCGCTCCAGTCGGGTCCGGACCGGGACGCGCACCGGCCAGGCCAGTAGTGAACCACCTGGAGCGGATCAACAAGATCATCGCCGATGCCCAGGACGTGGCTGACATGCGCCGGCGACTGGGCGCGGCAGCGCTCGAGATGGATGCGGCGTCGGATGGCTCCTGGTCAACACAATGGCGCACCACCGTCGCCGCGCGGCTACCCAGCCAGCACTGGCCGGAACGGACGGTGCTCATCACGGCGGTCGATGCCCGTTCCGGTGAACCCGTCGCGTTCGACCGCGACTGCGGAGTCGGCCTGGCGGACGCCGTGGCCGCCAGCTGTTCCAGTGGTATGCCTTACAGGATCGGAGACAACCGATACATCGACGGCGGTTACCGATCCAACGCCGAGAATGCCGATCTGGCAGCCGGATACGAGCGGGTCCTGGTGCTCTCGCCCTTCGGCGGCAGGTCATTGCAACCGCTGGATTGGGGCACGCATCTCGAAACGCAGGTCGACGAACTCCGCGCACACGGCAGCAGAGTCGAAACGATCTTCCCGGACAGCAACTCCGAGCACATGTTCGGCGCCAATGCCATGGATCTGTCGCTGCGTCCACCCGCGGCCCAGGCGGGTTACGAGCAAGGCATAGCCCTTGCCGGGCAGCTCGCCGAGTTCTGGAGCTGAGTGGATCGAACCCTACTGACGCTGTAGGCGTGACGACAACCGTTCATGCCTAGGAGGCCGACCGAGGCGGTCAACCGCCGCCTCGGTCACCTTCGCAGCTCAGTCCCCGGCTACATCCTCGATCATAAGAATCGCATTAATGTCAAGATTTTTTGATCCTATTGAGTGATGGATACCTGAAATTGAGTGGTCAAAAGTCATAAATTTAGTGGCGAAAAACAATTCCCTCGACCTGTTTCATAAAACTCTTGCCTCATTGCCTCATATGCATAATTTGATCGTGAAGCACCTGCCTCTCTCTGAAAGGTGATCCATGTCAAACAGATCTAAGCTAGGTTCAATCGGAAGTCTTCTACTTGTCGCGCTTGTCGCCAGTGGGGTCGTGGATCAAGGAAGCGTGTTTTGACTCCTAAAGATACTCGCGACATTCCTATTTCCCTGCTTCTATTTGCGCTGGTAGCGGTTCTGCTATTCATAAAGGCCGCCGGGAGTATGCAACTATGGTGGGCAATACTTGTGGGTATCGCCCTTGTTGGAACCGGCATCGGAGCGTTCGCTGATTTCCAGCGTCGCAAGAACTAGCTTTCAAGGTTTCAGATTAGAACGCCCGGGGTTGCTGACTCCGGGACAGGCATAGCCTTATGGCATGACCGCAAGCTACAGATACGACGTGGAGATCCTGCATCTTCTCGTGTCATCCGGCCACGCCTACTTCGGTCGTGCACGCGATGGTGCCGCCGAGGTGCCCACCACGGATGCCGAGCAGGTCGACGTCGTAAGCGGCAACGGCATCGTCGGTGACCGGTTCTTCGGCAAGGCCGCGCACATGGATGCCGCAGTCACCTTGATAGCCATCGAGTCTCTCGAAGCGATGGCTGCTGAGTTGGGCGTCGCACCCTTTGACCCGCTCCTCACGCGCCGCAACGTAGTCCTGAGAGGAGCCCACCTGGCTCCCCTGTTGGGCGGGGAGTTCGCATTGGAATCCGGCGGCGGCCTTGTACGGTTCCGGGGCGGACGGCCTGCCCACCCCTGCGCTTGGATGGACCAAGTCCTGGCTCCGGGCGCGCACGCCGCCATGCGAGGCCGGGGCGGCGTGCGCTGCCAACCGCTTTCGGATGGCATTCTGCATCGTGGCCCAGCTGTGCTAATTAGCCCCGTACCGCTTGACCCCGACAAGGCCGGCCAGGCCACGCTGCTCCGGGCTTCACGGCTTCCGTAGGTCAATTCCTACGGGGTTCCGCGTCGGATGTGGCGATCGAGGAGCTGGCCTGATCGGCCGAAGAGCCCTGCCGACGACTCGCCACCAGGAACGGCACTGCGATCAGCTCGATGACGCCGCTGATCGCCAATGAGGTGGAATAGCCGTACACATCCGCCGCCCGGCCGAGCAGCGGCTGCACCACCACTCCGCCGCTCGAGGCCATGAGCGAGTCGAAGCTAAGCACTGTTGCCCGCTGCTTCGAGGGGATCATGTCGTTCACGTAGGCCTGCCGTACCGGTGTGGCCGCCGAGTCGACCATGGCCCAGAACGTCAACAAGGCAAGGGCCACCCAGAAAACACCCGTGAACCCGAGCACCACTAGAATCGATGCGCTCACCACTCCACTCAGAATCAACACCGAAGTGCGTTTGCGAACGAGGCGCCGGATACGCGGTGCAAGCCACCCGCCCAACACCTGCGCTCCGGCCACGATGGCCGCCGCCAGCCCGGCCACGGAGTACGCGCGCCGGTCACCGAAGAGCTGAAGCAGGTACGGCTGCAGGGCATAGAACACATAGATCCCGACGCCGGCGCTGAACGGCGCTGCCAGCATCACGTACCTTACGGGCGGATTTTTCAAACCGTTCTCGATCGAGGCGTCGAGTACGGCGCGGGTCGCTTTGAGGGGATGGGCAGAGCGTTCGGGGGTGAACCCGACGTCGCGCATGAGCAAGAAGGCCACGACGAACATGGCGAGGAGCACGCCCACGCGAATCAGGAACGGCACGCCCAGGTTGGTGGCCTGCGCGATCACCCCGCCAGCCACTGAGCCCGCAAGCATGGCGGCACCCGACACCATCTGTCCGCGACCGAGCACCGTCTCCAAGCCGCCCTCATATCCGGTGAAGCGCAACGCGTCGACGAGCCAGGCCTCCACCGCACCCGAGAAGAAAGTGAAGCCCAGACCGAGCAATACCGATACCACGGCCCACCACCAGAACGGGGCGGAAAGCTGCCAGAGCAGAAAGTAGAGATAGGTGGATCCGGCCAGTGTCACAGTGCCAAGAAGGAACGAAACGCGGCGTCCCCAACCATCGGCCACCACTCCAGTGGGCACTTCGAAGACGACCATCCCGGCCGTGAAGAAAGCGTTCGCCGCAAAGGCCTCGAGGTTGCTGAGTCCCGCATCCAGCAGGAAGAGGGTATTGATCCCCCAAATGAACGAAGCCGCAAGGGTATTGCCAAGGGTCAACGTGAGAAAGATGCTCTGAATCTTTCTGGCGGCGGGGTTCATCAAGGTGCTGTCCCCGCCAGGACGAGGGGGAACCACGAGGCCATTCTCGTCTGCTTCGGCTATCCCCGCCAGACCCGGGCGGGACTGGAACTCAGGAAGTCCTGACGATCATTCGATCGTTTCGCTGGATTGGTTGCCCCGCCTAAAAATGTCAGACCCCTCTGGAATGCTTTGGTTATGGCCGGGAACCGGGGAACACAGCTGATCGGATCAAGCGCGCCGTCCGGCGGCGCGGTTCCGGATGCTCCGGTGTTAGGTACCTGGGTGCGGGATCTGATCGATGCCGTTGCCTCGTTCCGGCCCGACGCCGCCGGCACCGAACCTGGCGACCGCGCCGAGTTGATAAACCAGTTGCGCGGCCTTGAGGATCTGAAGTCCGCGGCCGCGGCCGCGCAGGCGAGGATCACGGTCGCATTCGATGCCGCCCAGCGCAGCGCCGAGAAGGATCTGGGCGTCCCGGCCGAGGAACGGGGACGCGGCGTCGGAGCCCAGATTGCTTTGGCCAGGCGGGAATCCCCCGCCCGCGGATCCCGGCTCCACGGACTCGCCAAAGCCCTCGTGGCCGAAATGCCGCACACCCTCGCCGCCCTGGGCACCGGGCAGCTGAACGAGTGGAGGGCGACCCTGCTCGTGAAGGAAACGGCCTGCCTGAGTGCCGAGGACCGGTGCGCCGTGGATGAGGAACTGGCCGCCGACACGGGAGTCTTCGACGGCGCCGGCGACCGGGCGATCATCGCCGCGGCCCGGACCGCGGCCTACCGGCGGGACCCGCGCTCCGTCACCCAGCGTGCCAGCCACGCGGCGGCCGAACGGCACGTCAGCCTCCGCCCGGCCCCGGACACGATGACCTACCTGACCGCCCTGCTGCCGGTCGCCCAAGGGGTGGCCGTGCACGCGGCCCTGTCCCGGCACGCCGACACCCTCCGCGCCGGAGGGGAGACCCGGTCCCGGGGGCAGATCATGGCAGACGCCCTGGTCGAACGCATCACCGGCACCCCCGCCGGGATCAGCGGGGTGGAGGTCCAGCTCGTCATGACCGACCGGACCCTCTTCCAGGGCGATGCCGAACCGGCACGCCTGCCCGGCTACGGCATCGTCCCCGCGGCCTGGGCCAGGACACTGCTCACCGGCGACCCTGAGGGCGGTCAAGAACTCAAAGTCTGGCTCCGGCGCCTCTTTACCGCCCCCGGAACCGGGGACCTTGTCGCCGCCGATTCGAGGGCGCGGCTTTTCCCGGCAGGCATGCGGCGATTCATCCAGGCCCGCGACGACACCTGCCGCACCCCCTACTGCGACGCACCGATCCGGCACTTCGATCATGTCGTCCCGTGGCACGACGGCGGCCCCACCAGCCTCAGTAACGGGGCGGGCCTGTGCGAAGCCTGCAACCACACCAAAGAACTCACCGGCTGGAGAGCAAGAACCAGCTCCGGGACACGGCACGTCCTCGAAATCCGCACCCCCACCGGACATACCTACCGATCCACAGCCCCGCCCCTGCCCGGTACCGGGATACAAGGCACAGGCCCACCCGATACCGCCCCGCATTCCAGACGCCACCGCCGCAAGCTACGACACCACGCCAAAGCACTGAGGTACGCCCACGCCACCGAACTCCAAGCCGCCTGAGAAAGCTATGCCGAGCCTGGCGCCGTTTCATTCGGAACCGTGTCTTTCGGGGCAAGTGGCAGCGTGATCTTCATGATCGTTCCCCGCGGACCACTGCGCTCAACCTCCACGGTGCCGCGGGCCCCGGTGATGATTTCACGGACCAACGCCAAGCCGATTCCGAAGCTGCGCTGGCCCGGTGCGCCTTCGGGGCTGTGTGTCCTCACGAAGCGGTCAAAGATCCGTGTCTGGTCCACTCCCTTGATCCCTGCCCCGGAATCCGAGACGGTGACCACCGCGCGGTTGCCGAGCACCGCCGTCGTGATCCCGACGTGGCCGCCAGCGGGAGTGTGCGCCAGCGCATTGTCGGCCAGGGCAAGGAGGGCCCGGCGGAAGCCATTGCTGTCAATGAGGGCGAAGGGGCGGTCCTTTTCCGTCAGGGTGACGCGGACGTTCTTCTCCGCCGCGAGCTGTTGCAAGCTCTCGACGACGGCGCCCGCCAACTTGGCGAGATCGCTCGGCTCTGCGGCGGCATCCGGAGGCGAGCCGGTGGCTGCCACAAGCAATTCGTTGACGATGCCGGTGAGGGTCGCAGTGTCATTGCGGATGCGGGCGAGTGCTTCCCCGGTCCTTGAGTCCGCGGGGGCATCGCGCTGGGCCAGTTGGACCCGTGCATCCAGGATGGCCAGGGGTGTGCGCAATTCGTGGCTGGCGTCCTGGACGAACCGTCGCTGCAATGCCAGCGCTTCCCCCAGGGGCCTGATGGCACTCCGCGCGCTGAGCCAGCCGATGGCACCGGCAAGGAGGATCCCCGCAATGCCGGCAACGATCATCGCTTTCAGGAGGTCTTTTGTGTCCAGATACGCGTAGACCGAGTCGGTTTCGCCTGGTCCAGGCAGCGTTGGATGCTGTGCCTGGTTGAAGAGGTAGATCGCGGCGGCCGCCAGCAGGCAAAGAACCAAAATCGCGCAAGCCGCACTGATCCGCACCGCGATCTTGAGGGAGGCTTTGCGGAGCGTCGCCTGGTCCGGGTTTTCAGTCATGGGGATTGTTCTCAGTCATGGGGGTCGCCGATCTGGTATCCGAGGCCATGGACCGTCCGGATCACCGTTTTGGAGATCTTACGGCGCAGGTGGTGGACGTAGGTGTCGATCACGCCCGGCTGGTCCGTGGGATGGAACAGGGTGTTGATGAGGTCTTCACGGGTAAAGACACGTTCGGGTTCGCCGGCCAAGGTTTCGAGAAGCCCGGCTTCCTTCGCCGTCAGGGTGACCACGGAACCGTACACAGAGCGCATGGAACGGGCACCGGCGTCGAGCTCCCAGTCCCCGATTCCCAGAGTCTGGGGCGGCTGGGCGTATGTCCTGGTGAGGGCTCGCAAGCGGGCGGCCAACTCCATGGCGTCGAACGGTTTGCTCATGTAGTCGTTAGCCCCCGCATCAAGGCCTCGGATCTTCTCATCGGTGGCACCGAGCGCCGTCAGGATGAGGATCGGGGTGGCGATCCCCTTGCCCCGAAGGGCCTTGATCAAGTCGATACCGTCCATGACGGGCAGCCCCCGGTCAATGACCATCGCATCCCAACTCCGGGTCAAGCCGAGGTGGAGCCCGTCGCGCCCATTGACAGCCAGGTGAACGGAGAAGTCCGGCTCCAGGAGTTCGCTGATGAGCGGCCCCAGAGCGGCGTCGTCTTCGACCAGGAGGAGGGACGGCCGCTCAGCTGTTGTCATGCTGTCTATTCTTCCCCGGCATGCCCGTTCGCGGCGCCCACCTTGGCCTCGCGCCGCTTTTTGAGGAACTCGACTCCCCACGGCAGGACGGAGATCAGGACCATGATGACGGCGATCGCATCAATGTTCTTGGCCACGAACTCATAGTGGCCCAGCCAGGAGCCCAGGAGTGTCACGGAGGTTGCCCAAATGACGGCGCCAGCGATGTTCCACAGGGTGAAGGATTTGTAGTTGTAGCGGGCGATGCCTGCGCTCAGCGGGGCAAATGTCCGCACAATGGGGACAAAGCGGGCCAAGACGATCGCGGGGCCGCCACGGCGCTTGAAGAATTCCTCGGCCGTGTCCAGGTGCGCCGTCTTCAAGACCCGGGCATCATCCTTGAACCAGCGCCGTCCGAACTTGCGCCCGAGCATGTAGCCGATCTGGTCTCCGGCGATGGCGGCGGCCGATACGACGGCGATCAACACGGGCAGTTCAAGCTGCAGTTGCTGGTGAAGCAGGCCGGTAGTGAACAGCAAAGAGTCACCGGGCAGGAAGGGAAAAAGGAGTCCGGATTCGATGAAGACGATCAGCGCCACTACGCCCAGCGCCGCGGGACCCAAGCCCTGAAGAAGGGTGGTGGGATCAAGGAATGCGGGCATGGCAGAAAGTACGTGCATGGGGTCCTCCTCAGGATCCGTGTGCTTGGGTTGCGGTTGCTTCTGACGAGGTTGCTTCTGACGCAACGCCAAACGGCAGCCGCCCGATGACTCGCGGTACGTACCGGTTCCAGAGCCCGGCCAAGACGATGACTATGGCGCTGGTGGCCAGGAATGACGCCACAACGTCGCTGGGGTAGTGGACTCCGATGTAGATCCGGGACCACGCCACCACTACGGCCAAGACGGCGCCGGCCCACGCGGTGAAGACGCCCCATCGGGTGCCCCTGACCAGGAAGTACAAGGCGAAGGCGAGCGCTACGGCGAAGGCGGTATGGCCGCTGGGAAAGCTGTTGGAACCCGTTTCCGGGGCCAGGGGGTCGAAAAGAAGCGCAGGATTGGGCCGGTGGCGGGCAACGATGAGTTTGAACACCTCGCTGGCAACCCAGCCCGAACATGCGAAGAGCACAAACATGACCGCCCGCACGAAGGACTTCCGAACCAGGAAAACGTACAAGCCGATCACCAGGACAATGCACACTCCCGCTACGGGGGCGAAGAGGAAGTTCAGTGCCATGGCCACGGTGGTCAGTGCCCCCACGTGATGGCGGCTGAGTTCCTGGTCAACGCCGAATTCGTTGGTGGTCAGGCCCGCTACCGACTGCACGCTGAAGCCAATGGCAAGGACTGCCGCGGCGAGGGCAATGCCCCACAGAAGCCAGTACCTGGGCTGCGGAAGCAACGGCACACTGTGACGGACGACGGCGGAACTGCGGCCTTCCGTGGAAGTGTTCTGCTTGGCGTGTGATCGCATGAAATCTCCGGTTCGGGGGGTGACGGCCGTTGCGCGGCCTGCTTCCACTCTCGCGCGCGGCATTTAAGAAGCTCTTAAGAACTCCTGCTCAGCGCCCTTCTCCCCTTGACCCGTAAGTGACTGAGCCCCAGAGTTAGGAACCTACTGTCCGCCAAAACGAAGGATCCGGGATGTCCGAATTTGCGATCTCGAAAGACGGTACCCGCATCGGGTATGACCAATACGGCGAGGGCCCTGCGGTTGTCCTGGTTGGCGGTGCGATGCAATTCAGGGGCTTCGACCCCAACACCGTGGAAATGGCCAAGCTTCTGGCCGGCAAGGGGTTCACGGTCCTCAACTTCGACCGGCGCGGCCGCGGGGAAAGCGCCGAGGCTCCGTCATTCAGCTTGAAGGACAATATCGACGATCTCGCCACGCTCATCGACATCGCAGGAGGCAAAGCTGCGCTCTTCGGGAGCTCTTCCGGTGGCTCGATTTCCCTGGCAGCGGCGGCAGCAGGCCTACCCGTCACGAAACTGGCGCTCTGGGAGACTCCCCTGAGCGATGAACTCGGCACCGGCGGGGCCGAATTCTTCGCCGGGCTCCAGGAACGGATCGCATCCGGCGACAAGGCCAGCACCATCGAGTACTACATGAAGGACATGCCGCCGGAGTGGCTGGCCGGCGCCAAGAACAGTCCGGGATGGCCCATCATGCTCGGAATGGGCCCGAGCCTTTCCGCCGACGCCGAATCCCTCGCGTGGACCCAATCCGCGCCACGCGCCCAGCTGTGGTCCGGCATCACTCAGCCCACCCTTGCGATCGTCGGCGAGCAAACCATCCCGATCATGCCGAAAGCGGCCGACTCCATCGTGGCCAACATCCCGAGTGCCCGCAAAACCACCATTCCGGGCGCCAACCACGGCTGGGAACCCGGAGTCATGGCTGACGCACTCGCTGAGTTCCTGGCCGGTTAGTACGGCGCTGGCTTAGACGATGGACCTGGCCGCGATCGCCGTCGAGCTCTACACGCTGGTTCCCTCGGCGTTCACGGCGGCCCGCACTGCGCGGGCCAAGGAAGCCAAGTCCGCGGGGGACGCCGAACTGGCGAAACAGATCGCCCAGTTGCCCAAGCCTTCGACGGCGGCGTGGGCCGTCAACATGCTCGTCCGGCACGGCACCAAGGAATTCGCGGGCGTCCTGGAACTCGGGGCGTCGCTCGGGAGGGCCCAGGAGCAGCAGGATCACGACCGCCTCCGCACGCTCGGCCAGCAGCGCCCGCGCGTCCTGGGCGCCGCCGTCGAACAGGCCCGGGCAGTGGCGGAAGGCCTTGGTGTCAAGGTCAGTGGCGCCGCCGCGATGGAGATCGAGGCCACGCTGAGGGCCGCGATGACGGATCCCGGAGCTGCCGCGGAGCTCCGCAGCGGGCAGTTGGTGCGTTCGCTCGCCACGAACGGATTGGAACCCGTGGACCTCTCGGGCGCGGTGGCGATTGCCGGCGCACTTCCCGCGGCGGGTACCACCCAAGAAGAGCCCGACGACGGCGGGCGGGCAGACTCCCAGCGCGGCCGCGCTGACTCGGAGCGTGAACGCGAGAAGGCACAAACTGCGCTCGTGGAGGCTGAGCGCAATGCGGACAAGGCCGACTTGGAACTCGCCCGGGCTGAGCGCGAAAAGTCCGAGGCCGTGCGCCGGAGCGAGCAACTCGCCGTCGAAGTCAAAGCTGCCAAAGACAAGCTGGCTGCGTTGCAGCAGGAGCTTGCAGCGACGGAGTGGGCGATCACCCTGGCCGAGCGGAACCGCAAACTGGCAGTGCGGCTAGCCGCCCGGGAACGCAGGACCGCGGAAACCGCGCGGGCCCGCTTGGAGGGATTGTCCTAGAACGGAGCGTGGCCTCAACGTCCGATATACCGGACATTCCGGCGCGTATTCTAGGACAATGTATAGTCAATCCGTGCGGCCCAAGGCACCGGCTGCGGCCCAGGTGCTGGCGGTTCTTAGATACGTCGCAGGCCAGGCCGGCCCGGTCAGCGCGTCCATCATTGCGCGCGATGTTGGCTTGCCCCGGTCAACCACGTATCAGCTCATTACCTCGCTGATCGATGACGGCTTTTTGGTTCACCTTCCCGAGGAGCGCAAGTATGCCTTGGGAGTGACCGCTCATGAGTTGGGGACAGGGTATTCGCGGCAAGCTCCGATCCAGCGGATTGCCCGGTTCCCTCTTTCCCGGCTCGTCGCCCGGACCCGCCGGACTGCCCATCTTGCCGTGATGCACGGGCGCGACGTCGTCTACGTGATCGAGGAGCGGGCTCCGCGGCAAAGCCCCCTTGTCACCGACACCGGGGTCCGGCTTCCGGCCCACCTGACGGCCAGCGGCAGGGCGATGATGGCCCAGATGGACCCGGCCCAGGTGGCTGCGCTTTTCCCGGGACCGGAGGCCTTCGCGGAGCGCCACAGCAACGGCCCGCAATCTTTGCCCGCGTTGCAGGATCTCTTGGCGCGGGCACGGTCGCTTGGATACGCCTGGGAGCAGGACGAGGTCACGGAGGGGTTTTCCTCTGTGGCCGTCGCCGTCCTCGACCGCCAACGCTATCCGGTGGCCAGCGTGACGTTGACGGTGTCGAACCGGGCGTTTCCAGGTCGATCCACCCGGCACCGGGCCAAAGACGCCGAGACCGCCGAGGAACGGGCGGTCCGCATTGAAGACGTCGCGCGGGAGTGGATTCCGGAAGTGACCAGATGCGCCAGGGAGATTTCCCGCAGGCTCGGCACCCAAGCCTAAACTGCTGCGGTGTTCGGCACTGAGCCGGCCAGCGGAGCTACCGCCTCCGAGCCGGGTTCCGTCGGGTAAACCATCTCGGCCGGAGCGTTGGAGTTCCTCTTCGCCAGCGGGTAGAACACGACTGCCGTGACCACGAGGCCTACGAGCCAGGAGATATCCGCCCCGCCCAGAAGGTCGGTCATCGGGCCGGTATAGAGGGTCTGCGCCAGGAACGGGATCTGGACGACGATGCCGATCGCGTAGCTGAACAGCGCGGTCTTGTTCCAACGCCCGTAGCGCCCGTTCAGGTCGTAGAGGGCCGGAATGTCTACCTTTTCCTTGGAAACCAGGTAGTAGTCCACCAGGTTAATGGAGCTCCAGGGGATGAATACCATCAGCAGGAGAAGGACGAAGTTCTTGAAGTTGGCGACGAAGTCGGGGGAAGCAAGGACTGCAATGAGTACCGAGAGTCCGATGAAGCCGATCACATACGCGAACCGGGTCCATGAAGCTACCGCTGACTTGCGGGTGAACGCTGTGACCGACGTAAGCATGGTCATGTAGCCGCCATAGGCGTTCAGCGTGTTGACCGTCAGTTTTCCGGTCACGATGACCAGGTAAATGACCACCGCGATCAGTCCGCCGCCACTCAAATTCCCGAGGAAAGCGACTTGGCCGTCCAGGAACCGTGCGCCCTTGGGCAATGCGAGGGCAGCGAAAAGCGCGCCCAGGGTCATGGACCACTGGGAACCAATCACTGTGCCGAGGTACGCCGACATGAAGGTCTTGCGTGTTGGGGTGTTGGAAGGCAGGTACCGGGAGTAGTCGGCCACATACGGACCGTACGTCAGCTGCCACCCCGCGCCAAGCGAAATGGCGAGCAGGAAGGTGGGGAACTCGAAACCGCCGCCTCCCAAGAGTGCTCCGACGTCCTGGCTGGTCAACAACCTGATACCCAGGTAAGTGAAGCCGAGGATACCCACGACGGTCGCAATGCGGCCCAACATGTGGATGTACTTGTAGCCCAGGGTCGCCACGATGATGGTCAACACCCCGAAGACGATCATGCCCACGGCCGGAGTGCCCGTGTGAAGGATGAGGCTGATTGCCTGTCCGGAGAGGACGGTACCGGTTGCAGCGAAACCGACGTACATCACGACCACGAGTACCAAGGGAATCACCGCCCCGAAGATTCCGAACTGCGCCCGGCTGGAAATCATCTGCGGCAAGCCGAGCTTCGGCCCTTGGGCCGCGTGGAGCGCCATGACTGCGCCGCCCAAGAGGTTTCCGACCAGGAGGCCGATGATCGCCCACAGCGCATCCGCGCCGAACAGTACTGCCAAGGCGCCGTCGACAATGGCAGTAATCTGCATGTTCGCCCCGAACCAGAGCGTGAACTGCTGGCCAGGCGAACCATGGCGTTCATTTTCCGGGACAAAGTCGATGGAACGACGCTCAACGCGCGGCCCACCCGTTCGCGCTTTTCCTGTGGCCTGCATGCCTGATCCTCACTTTGACAACCGAAGTCCGATGTCCCCAACTGAGAATCAATCAGAGCACGCAAGGTGACAGTGATCACGGAAAGGTGCCCATCTTTCGTCCGATATCCCGGACGATAAGGCCAGAGTTGTGATTTATCCCGTTTGGCGGTCGCCGCGGCCGGCCAGGCCCATGAACATCGTCTTGTGCAACACGTCCACGTGCCGCCGCGATACCTCCACCGCGCCGCGATCGTCGCCGACCCGAAGGGCGTTCACTAGCGCAACGTGGTCCCGATTGGACTCATGGAGAAATTCGATCGGATACGGGATGAAGTATGCGTAGAGCTCCGCCAATGCCTCGTTGTAGGCCTCGACCGCAGCTCCCAAGCCCGAGCACACCGCGACAAGCCGATGAAACATCTCGTCGGCCTGGTGATACTCCGACCAATTGGTCGATCCGGCCATTTCATGGGTAAGCCGCTCGAGCTCATCAAGTTGTGCCGCCGTGGCATTGACTGCAGCGAAGTGGGTGACCGCGCATTCGAACAGCAGCCGACGGTCCACCAGCCGGTTCACCGCAAGGGATTCTGCGGGCGACGCAGCGAGCTGCTTTAGCACGTTCTGCGGTGGCTCGTCCGCGACAAAGGTGCCGCCCCCGCGTCCGCGCCGCCGGACAACGACGCCCTGATCAGCAAGGCTTGCCAAGGCCCTGCGAGCGGTGATCGGGCTAACCGATAGGCCCAGCGCGACGTCTTGCTGGTCGGGCAGCTTCTCCCCCGGCTGAAGCAGCCCCAAGGATATGGCCATGCCGATCCGCAGCCGCACGGCGTCGATTGCGCTCCTGCGGTCGATTCCGAGCAAAGGGGCAGCATCGATGGGTGAGTCGCCGGTGGCGTCCTCGAGCTGACGGGTCATATCCGCTACTTTACGGGGCAAAATCCACCTTCCTTTTATTTGATCATTATGATCTAATATGAGGCGAGTCACAACGACAACGTGGAGAAACCATTGCAACGCATCCTTCCCCTCATCGCCGCCCAAGCGTCACCCCGGCTGATCGGCGAGCCGATCGAGGCTTTCGCCGCCGAGGTCGCCGCCGCCGTCGCGATCCAACCGCATAGCAAGCTTGTGGTCTTCCCCGAGCTGCACTTGTTCGGGGATTCCAACCCGGACCTGCAGCGCACGGAAGTGCTGCAGGACTCAGCCGAGCCGCTGGACGGCCCCCGCGTCAACGAGCTGCGGCAGCTCGCAGCGGATTTGGGTATCTGGCTGGTCCCGGGCAGCGTCTGCGAACGAGGCCCCGAGGGGCAATTGTTCAATACCCAGTTGGTCCTTTCCCCGGAAGGCGAGCTTGCCGGCTACTACCGAAAGGTCTTTCCTTGGCGCCCCTTTGAGCCCTACGATCCTGGCGATCGATTCACGACCGTTGACCTGGAGGGGATCGGCAGGGTGGGCCTGAACATTTGCTACGACGCATGGTTTCCCGAGGTAACCCGCCAACTGGCGTGGATGGGCGCCGAGGTCATCCTTAATGTCGTCAAGACCACGACGCCGGACCGCAAGCAAGAACTCGTCCTTGCCAAGGCAAATGCGATTGTGAACCAGGTCTTCATGGTCAGCGTCAATTGCGCTGGCCCTACAGGCAAAGGCCTCAGCCTGATCGTCGACCCCGAGGGGAACACCATAGCGGAGGCCGACGACGACGCCCCCACCCTTCTCGCCCCGGAACTGGACCTCTCCGCCGTCGAGCATGTCCGCACGCACGGGACTGAGAACCTCAACCGTCCCTGGTCCCAATTCCGTCCCGGCGAACCGGCCATCGAGCTGCCCGTCTACCAAGGCCGCATCGACCCGACTACTTGGACCCCGCGGTCCTCCAACTCCTAAGGAACCACCGGTGACTACGCAACCGAGCCTCACGCGCGCCCTGAAACTGCCCTCGCTGGTCCTGTTCGGGCTGGCCTACCTGACCCCGCTCATCGTGCTGGCGATATTCGGCGTGATCGCCGAAGCCACCGGCGGAGCATCGCCGTCCGCCTATCTGGTGGCGATGGTCGCCATGCTCTTCACCGCGCAGAGTTACGGACGCATGGCTGTCGCCTATCCCGTGGCCGGGTCCGCGTACACCTATATCAGGCGCTCCATCGATTCCCGGATCGGATTCCTGGCCGGTTGGGCTGTCCTGCTGGACTACCTGTTCCTGCCGATGGTCATCTGGCTAATCGGGGGCTCCTACCTCACGGCGCAGTTCCCCGACATTCCCATCGGGGTCTGGATCGTCGCGTTCATCGCCATCACCACACTGCTCAACGTGGTTGGCGTCAAGGTGGCGGACAAGGCCAACTACCTGCTGATGGCTTTTCAGCTTCTGGTGATAGTCCTCTTCGTTGCCTTGTCCGTTGGAACCCTGGTCTCAACCTCCGGCGCGAGCGCCCTGGTCAGCACCGCTCCCTTCTTCAACGACACGTCGAGCTTCGACAAGATCACCGCCGGAGCCGCCATCGCCGCGTACTCGTTCCTTGGCTTCGACGCAGTGTCGACCCTCACCGAAGAGACCATCGAGCCGAAGAAGACGGTGCCGAAAGCGATCATGCTCGTCGCACTCATCGGCGGGGCGATCTTCGTCGTCGTGTCATACACGACCCAGCTCATCCACCCCGGCGGGGTGTTCGACGATTCGGCCTCGGCGGCGTCGGACATTGCCCTGAAGATCGGCGGGCAATTCTTCGGCGCGGTTTTCCTGGCCGGACTCGTGGTGTCCCAGTTTGCCTCCGGACTCGCGGCACAGGCCAGCGCCTCACGACTGCTCTACGCAATGGGCCGGGATTCAGTCCTGCCGAAGAAGGTCTTCGGGGCGTTGAACAAGTCCTTCCACACGCCGGTGTTCAACCTGGTCATCACCGGGGCGGTGGGACTCATCGCCATGTTCCTGGACGTTGCCACGTCGACGTCGTTCATCAACTTCGGCGCCTTTACGGCCTTCACGCTCGTCAACATATCGGTCATTGCCTACTACCTGCGCCAACGACGCTCGGGGCACCGGCTCAGCGTATTGTTCTACGTGGTCATGCCGGCGATCGGCGCCATCATCGACGGCTTCCTGCTCACCCAGCTGGATTCGAATGCCATCACGCTCGGGCTGATCTGGCTCTGCGTCGGCGTCGTTGTACTGGGCATTATCACCAAGGGGTTCCGGAAGGCACCGCCGGAAATGGTGATGGAGGAAAAAGAAGCCGCCCTGGTGTGACGACAGATCACGGCGTGCTGCCGGAACACTGAGAAATGAGGACTGCGTGCGCATCACCCTAGCCCAGATCGATTCCGGCACGGACGTCGACCGCAACCTCGACCTCATCGCGGATTACTGTGCCCGGGCCGCCCGCGAGGGCTCTGACCTCATCGTGTTTCCGGAGTACTCGAGCTATGAGAAAAGCCGGGTGGACCAGAGCTTCGTGGACATGGCCGAACCCCTTGACGGCCCGGTGGCTGCCAAGCTCCAGGCGACGGCGGCACGCTACGGGATCGCCGTCGTCGCGGGCCTCCTGGAAGCGTCCCGGGAACGGGACGGATCCGGGGAGCGGGACCGGGCCTTCAACACGTTGTTGGCCATCGGTCCGGACGGTTCCCGCCTTGCAGGCTACCGGAAGATCCACCTGTTTGACTGCCAAGGATTCCGCGAATCGGACTACATCAAAGCCGCGCCTGAGCCAGTGCCTGTCACTTTTTCCTGCGGCGGCATGACCTTCGGATTGATGACCTGCTACGACCTGCGCTTCCCCGAGTTGGCGCGCATCCTGGCCGATGCGGGGGCCGAGGTGCTCCTCGTCTGCTCCTCATGGGTTCCCGGCACGGCCAAGACCGAGCAATGGGCCACGTTGGCCAAGGCCCGGGCAATCGAGAACGGCGTGTACGTGGCGGCGGTCTCCCAGACTCCGCCGGTGTCCATCGGCTACAGCATGCTCATTGACCCCCTGGGAACTGTCCTGCATGGCCTCGGCACGGAGCCGGCCACCGCGACGCTGGACATTTCACCGGATGCCGTCCAGGCAGCCCGGGAGCAGTTCCCCACATGGCGGCACCACCGGATCCACTAGGAATCTCGTGACCTCTTCTAGGCCGCCCCACTCTGTGCTAAACCAAAGTCAAGATGCACCCACGCATCGAAGGAGAAGCGCCATGAGCACTACCACGGACAAAGGATCGGGCCGCGGACTGGAGGTCCGGTCGATCGACTACGTTCCATTGAACGAGCGGCACGGCAAGGTCTCGCACATCGGGCCGTTGTGGTTTGTCAGCAATGCCCAGATCGCCACCCTGGCGGTGGGGCTGATCAGCATCACCACCGGCGGCAACCTGATCTGGTCGCTGCTCGCGATCGCCATCGGGGTGCTCGTCGGCACACTGTTCATGGCGGCGCACTCCTCGCAGGGCCCCCAGCTCGGCCTGCCACAGATGATCCAGTCCCGGCCGCAGTTCGGCTATATCGGCGCCCTGCTGGTTTGGCTCTTCGCCTATCTGCAGTACGCGGGCTTCAACATCTTCAACACCATCCTGGCCGGCCAAGCCATCGCGGAGTCGGTGAACTTCGGATCCCAAAACCTGTGGTTCTGGGTGGTCACCATTCTTGCCGTCGTCATCGCCTTGTTCGGCTACGACCTCATCCACGCGTTTGAGCGCTACCTGACGTACCTGACCATCGTCATGCTGGCGCTGCTCACCATTGCAGCCGTAAAGCTGGCCATACCCGCCGGTGCATACAACCTGGCCGACTTCCATCTGGTGCCGTTCCTGGGTCAGCTGGGGGTTGCGGCCGGCTACCAGATCTCCTGGGCCATCTACGTCTCGGACTACTCCCGCTACCTCCCGCCGTCCAGCGGACGGGGCACCTTCCGGTGGACGTTCTGGGGCAGCGCCCTCGGCGGCATTTGGGTGATGTTCTTGGGCGCCTACATTGGCGCCGCAGCCGGGGAGAACTTCGAAACCATCGGCTCGATCAAATCCACGGCCGACCAGCTCTTCGGCGGATTCGGCGGCATCGCGCTGTTCGTCGCCGCGTTGGGCTTGCTTTCCGTGACTGCCTTGAACATGTACGGAGGATCGCTGACCCTCATATCGTCCATCGACAGCCTGCGGCAGATCCGTCCGACGCTGAGGATCCGGATCATCACCATCTCCATCACCGCCCTCATTTCCGTGGTCCTGGCGAACCTTGCCTCTGCCGACTTCCTCGCCAACTTCAACGACTTCCTGCTGCTGGTGCTGTACTTCTTCATTCCGTGGACCGCGGTCAACCTCACCGACTACTTCATCGTCCGCAAGGGCCACTACGCCATCGCAGAGATCTTCAAGCCGGACGGGATCTACCGACGCTGGGGCTGGGCCGGCATCATCTCCTACCTCGTCGGCTTTGTGTTGATGATTCCATTCTTCTCCGCCGGCAAGCTCTTCGTCGGATTCATAGCCCATGCCCTTGACGGCGCCGATATCTCGCTGTTTATTGGGCTCCCCGTCTCCGCTGGGCTGTATTGGCTGATGACCCGGCGTATCGACGTCGAGGCAGAGACCCGCTTGGCCAAGGCAGAAGCCGACGCCCTGGAGGCGGCCGCGCACGACCACATATTGCCGTAGCACCGTTCTAGACGGGGATCACGCGGTGGCGATGACCGTGGACGTCGCCAAAACGTTGCCGGACTTGTCCAAAGCCTCGACGGCGGCCCTCGGCGCGGCGGCCACCGCCGTCGACGTTTCAAAGCCCCGACGCGGAACCGTCACTGCCTCGGACAGGGACCCGGGGCCGGCTCCGGTCAGGAACCTCCACTTGGCAACCTCGGTTGCGCCGTTCCAGCTGGTGTAAAGCTGCATGGTGGACCCATTGCCGGGCACCGCGGCCAGGTCGGGGACGGTGTCCGGCCGGCCTGTCCATGGCGAGCGGTAGGTGCGGTAAGAGGCGTCGCCCAGTCCTGTCGCCTCGAATACCGCCTTCCCATCGGGAGTGAATTCCGTAGCCGCGGGGTCCGCTCCCCAGCCCACCAGGACGTGCCCGTTGTCCAGGAACTGCAGGTTCCCTTCGGCGTCGCCCCGGTGGCCGCCCCTGCTGAACTCCTGCCTGACGACGGCGGTGCGCGCCTTTTCGTCAACGGAGAGGAGAAGCCCGCGCGACGTCCCGGTGGTCCCTTGGTTGTAATGGTTGTCGAACATGCTGATGATGCCGTTGGGCCGGCGTCGAACATCATGCTGCCAAGCGAAGACAGCTTCCGGAGTCATCGAGAAGTCGCTGCGTTTCCCGCCCAAACGCCAGCGGATCTTCCCATCCGAGCGGCCGATCAAATAGGCGGTGTGCGTGTGGCGGGACGAAACAAGGAGTGCGTCTCCGCTCTCGTCCACGGAATTGAGGTGGAAAGGATCGAACGCTTTCGTGGCGTCGGAGCCGTCGGCCTTGGGGTTGTCGGACGGGCGCACATAGGACTCAGTCAGGTCGATGTGGTCCGAGGCCGTCCAGTCGAAGAGGACCTTAGCGGAACGGATGCCGATTTCCTGGACATGGCAATCAAACATGTAGCCCTGCGCAGGTCCGCCCACCGACGTCAGGTCGTGCTGGACGGTCGGGTAGGAGATCATCAACGCCGTCCCGGCGGGGGTGATGGTGAACTCATGCAGATCCGCTTGGAGCCCGTTGCCTGTGTTCACTTCGGCCACGGTGCGGTAGTGGACGTCCCTAACGACGCCCTTTCCTGCACCATGTCCACCGGTTCCGATTCCCGTCCAATAAGTCAGTACCGCTTGGCCTTCGAAGGCTTGCACGCGAAGGTCCGTTACGCCGGAACCTGTGGGTTCCATCCATATCGGTTCCCCGTGGTTGTCCATGATCAGCCCGTTGGTGCCGTGGCCCATCGGTCCCACGAACAGCAGTCCAGCGCCCGTAGGCCCGGTAGCCCAACTGGCAACGCGGGCAGCGGTCAAAGCGGTGGAAACGAAGCTGCGGATCGCAGGGGCGGAAGCCGTGCTGCCCGCCGACGGCGAGGGTGACGCCACCGGCGTCGGTGTGGCTGCGCTGACCGGGGCCGTGCCTCCGGGCAATACGCCTGTCCTGGCGATGCCGAGTCCGGCGAGCAATCCCGCGCCTGCCATCCCCGCACCGCCAAGGAACCCGCGCCGGCTCAACCTGAAGTGGGACTCACGGTCGTCCCGCTCACCACTCCCAGACTCCGTATTCTGCTCCACCCCCTCAGGATAGAACCGGAACACAGTGCGGAAACCGGACAGAAGCTGCAAGTTTGCTGTAAGAGGGCGGGGCGGGAACTCAGTGTGTGGTGCGGGCTGTCCGGGCGTCACGCAGAGCAGGATTATCGGCTGGCTTGGGCGTGCGCGGCTTCGTAGTCCTGGTCTCTGACGGGTTCAAGCCACGTGGCGCTCTCCCCGTTGTCGTGCTCCACCAAAGCCAGGTGGCACATCATGTTGTCTTGGGTGGCGCCGTGCCAGTGTTCCTCGCCGGGCGGCGTGTGGACCGTGTCCCCTGCGCGCATGAGGATCACACTCCCGTCCCGGCTAGCAACGAATCCGACGCCGTCGGTGCAGTGCAAGGTCTGGCCAAGGGGGTGGGAATGCCAGTTCGTACGGGCGCCGGGGGTGAAGCGGACCATCGCCGCCACGAGACGCGAAGGGGCCTCGCCGTTGTGGAGGGAGTTGAGGTAGACATCTCCCGTGAACCTCTCCTGCGGGGCTTTGGCCGTGGGGGTAGGGGGAACGAGCTTCATCGTGTCTTCCTTTCGCTAGTGCCGTGATTGACTGATTCAAGAAAACCAGTCCCCGCGTCCGCGTGGGAGTGCCTGTTATACCGGGTACTGCCAGTGCCTGCTTCAGTAGCCTTGGGCTTCTTGGATGGTGATGGCGATTTTCCCGCGCACTTTGCCGGCGTCGAAATAGCGCATGGCGTCCGGAACCTGCTCCAGAGGATAGCTGCGGTCGACAGTCGGGGTGAGGGTTCCGGCGTCGATGAGCCCGGCAAGATATTCGAGGTCTGCAGCGCCTTGCGTCGCCATGACCATGGCGAACCGCTGACTGATGAACGGAGACAGCGCCAGTGCCATGAATTGCCTGTCCATACTGCCCGTCCAGGAGCCGCCTTCTTCGCCGCCGGTGATAACGGCCGTGCCGGTAGGGGTGAGAGCCCGGCGGAGGCGAGCCAGGGTGGGGTTTCCGGCGATATCCAGGATCAGGTCATAGTGTTCAGTGCCGTCGGCGAAGTCCTGCTTGGTGTAGTCGAGGACGTGGTCGGCGCCGAGCGAGCGCACCAGGTCCATTTTGGCTGTACTGCAAACGCCGGTGACCTCGGCCCCGGCTGCTTTGGCGAGCTGAACAGCGTAACTGCCTACTCCGCCCGAGGCGCCAAGGATCAGCACCTTCTGTCCCGGCGCTACCTGGCCCGCGGCGCGAAGAGCCTGCAGCGCAGTGCAGGCGGAAACCGGGACCACCGAGGCCTGTTCGAAACTGATGTTCGCCGGTTTGAGCGCGAGCTGGCTTTCGCGGGCCGTCGCGTACTCGGCGAAAGTGCCCTTCCCGACCCCGAAGACGTGGTCCCCGACGGCGAACCGGGTCACTGCCGCTCCGACCGCCATGACCGTGCCTGCCAGGTCCAGCCCGGGGACGGGGTTTTTCGGGGCGCGGATGCCGAAGGCCAGGCGCAGCGCGTAGGGCAGGCCCCGGGTTACATGCCAGGTCCCCCGGTCGAGGCCCGCGGCGTGGACCCGAACCAGCACCTCGTTTTCGGCAATCTTCGGCGTGGGAATCTGCGCCATGTGCAGGACGTCGGCGGAGCCGTAAGCCTCCTGCACGATGGCCCGCATCGTGCCGGACGCATGCGGCTGCGCCGCGGGCGAGCCGCCCGAAATCGGAGTCTCCGCAGCATGCTGACCAGAGGTCATGGCCGTTCCTTTCCAGTCAATGGGGTGCGTAGCTTTTCGTACGCTGTACTAAAAGAGATTATCGTACAATGTACTAAACCGCTAGAGCCCAAGGAGTCCCGATGCCGGACACTGCACAGCCCCTCCCCCGGCGGCGCCTTCCGCTGAGCCGCGAAAGGGTGCTCGGCTGCGCTGTGGATCTCGCCGACGAGTCCGGAATCGCAGCGCTGACCATCCGCTCGCTCGCCCAAAGCATGGAAACCAAGCCCATGTCGCTCTACTACTACGTGGCCAATAAGGATGAGATTCTGGATGGCATCGTGGACATGGTCTTCAGCGAAATCGAACTTCCCTCCCCCGCGGGCGACTGGCGGGAGGAAATGTACCGACGGGCCCACGCGGTGCGCAGCGCGCTCAAACGCCATCCGTGGGCGGTCGGGCTGCTGGAAAGCCGTTCATCCCCGGGCGAAGCCAACCTGCGCCACCACGAAGCGACGCTGGCGACTTTGAGGGCAGCAGGCTTTTCCGTTCAGATGACAGCCCATGCCTACGCCCTGCTCGACAGTTACATCTACGGATTCGCGCTACAGGAAGCCGCCCTGCCTTTTGACGGCCAGGACACCGCCGCTGAGATCACAGCGCCGATCGTTGAACGCTTTTCGACCGGGCAATACCCCCACATGATCGAGATCGCCACCGAACACGTCCTCAAGCCCGGCTACGATTTCGGGGACGAATTCAACTTCGGGCTAAACCTCATCCTCGACGGCCTCAGCCGCTCGATGAGGTGAGCTAGAGATGCCCAGCGAATCCGAAACCACACCCGGTCCCGTTCTTGGTTCACGTTCTTGGGACACGCGCTGTTGTGTGGTCGGCGGTGGACCGGCCGGCATGATGCTGGGCTATCTGCTGGCCCGCGCCGGCGTCGAGGTGACGGTGCTCGAAAAGCACGCCGATTTCTTCCGTGACTTCCGGGGCGACACCATCCATCCGGCGACCACCGACGTACTGGCCGAACTGGGTTTGTTGGAAGAGTTTCTGCGACTGCCGCACACAGAGATACCGGAACTTCGCCTCGGCATCGACGGACAGACCTTCGGGCTGGTGGACTTCCGGCACCTGCCCACCCGCTGCAAGTTCATGGCGTTCATGCCGCAGTGGGACTTCCTGAACTTTCTGGCCGCCCAGGCCAGGCAATACCCCGCCTTCCGACTGGAAATGAGTACCGAGGCAACCGGTCTGCTGCGCCGCGGCGACCAGGTGATCGGCGTACGGGCGCGCACCGCCCAAGGCGATGTGGAGATCCGCGCAGATCTCACGGTTGCGTGTGACGGCCGGTTCTCCGTTATCCGGGAACACGCGGACCTGCCTGTTCGGGAGTTCGCGATGCCGATCGACGTGTTGTGGTTCCGCGTGCCACGCAGCCAGGATGCGCCGCCGACCCTGGGCTACCTCGGCGGCGGGCAGATCGTGCTCGCCATCGACCGCGGCGACTACTGGCAGTGCGGCACGATCATCGGAAAAGGAACACTCACGCAGGTTCAGGCCGCGGGCCTGGCCGCGTTCCGAGACCGGGTGGCACATGCCGCACCATTCCTGGCCGCCGGCCTGGCCGCGCTGACCGACTGGGACCAGATCAAGCTGCTCTCGGTGCGCTCCAATCGGCTGCGCCGCTGGTACCAGCCCGGCCTGTTATGCATCGGCGACGCCGCGCACGCCATGTCACCGGCCGGCGCCGCCGGCGTGAATTACGCCATCGCCGATGCCGTCGCCACGGCCAATCACCTCGCAGTACCGCTGCAAAGGGGCACCATCGCCGTCGCGGACCTCCAGCGCCTGCAACGACGACGCGAACCCGCGGTACGTCTTGCACAGGCCTTGCAGCGACAGCAGACCCGCCAGCTCGCTCGCCTCGCCCAAACAAACCCACCCATCCAACTCATGCGGCTCATCAGCCACATGCCACCGGTCAAACGTCTACTGGGCCGCATCGTCGGCCTCGGCTTCCGTCGCGAACACATCCGCAGCCCTCATCACGCCAGCCAGCGGTAACCCAATGGTGGATCTCCGCTCCGCTGAGGCTCATGAAACCACGGGGGTGGATGTGACGTGGGTGACAAGAGTGGTGTTTGGTGCGAAGCTTGTCACGCCGAGTTGACTTTTCTGTCAACTCGGATCTTATTGATCCTCAGGGAGGTTTCGTGAAGAAGATTCTTAGCGTTTCCGGGACGTTGTTGCTATTGCTGAGTGCGGTCTCGGCAACAGCGCCGGCGGCAGTTGCCCAACCATCTCCGTCCGCTAATTGGCATGCGGAGAGGGTCTGCGCCGATGTCCCAAGCGGCGCTGCGTCGTGTTTTGCGCTCAAATACGTCGATGATTCGACGGCCCCGGCGAAGGCGCTGGCGCAAGGAGGACAAGCCAAGCCCGCTTCGAGCACGCCGCCCGCCACGGGCAAGACCCCTGCGGATATACAGAGCGCCTACAACATCGCTGGCCTCAAGTCCGGCGGCCGGACCGTCGCAATCGTAGATGCCTATGGGTATCCGAACCTTGAACGCGATCTCGGCGTTTACCGCTCACAATTCGGTCTTCCGGCATGCACGGTCAGCAACGGCTGCCTCACCATCAAGGACCAAAACGGCGGCAGCAAGCTTCCAAGGTTCAATTCCGGATGGGCCGACGAAACCGCCCTCGACGTCGACGCCGTCTCGGCAGCGTGCCCGGACTGCAAGATCCTCGTTGTGCAGGCTACAACGGCCAGTATCAGCGATCTTGGTACAGCCGTGGCAACGGCCGCCAAACAACCAGGCGTCGCGGCGATTTCCAACAGCTACGGCGGCGGGGATTCCTCAGACTCCAGCTACGGCGCGTACTACAACCACCCGGGCATCGCCGTAACGGCGTCAACCGGTGACAACGGGTACTCCGGCTCGTCCTACCCCGCTTCCTCGAGTTACGTCACCGCGGTGGGAGGCACATCGTTGGTCAAGAACACCAGCACACGCGGGTGGGGCGAGTCTGCCTGGTCCGGCTCGGGATCCGGATGCTCAAGTGTCAATGCCGCGTTGCCGGCAGCAGCTACGTTCGGCACGGGATGCGGCAAGCGCGCCTCTGCGGACGTCGCCGCCGTCGCAGATCCGCAGACCGGATTGGCGGTCTATGCGCCGAGCAGCAGTACCACCTCGTCGTGGGCCCAGTATGGAGGCACGAGCTTGTCCTCACCGCTGATCGCAGCCGTGTATGCGCTTTCCGGAAACTCCGGCAGCTCCACGGCGCTGGCCAACTCCCTCCCGTACACAAACTCCGGGACATTCAATGACGTCGCCTCGGGTTCGACGGGCAATTGCTCCACGAGCCAATGGTGCCTGTCCGGCACCGGATGGGACGGACCCACGGGCGTCGGCACTCCGAACGGGGTCGCCGGCCTCTAAGTTATGCAGCAATGACTGAAGGGCAGCGTCACGCCGAGCAGGTTTTCGGCGCCACCAACGGACCGCAAGCCCGGGATTCCGGGGCTTCGGCGAAGTCCGGGCGACAAAAAAGTGCGTGGCGTGACGCGGCCCAGCAAGCACCCCTAGTGCTTCAGGTTCGTCAGCTCCTGCAGAACCTCATCCGACGTCGTGATGATGCGGGCGTTCGCCTGGAAGCCGCGCTGGGCCACGATCAGGTTGGTGAATTCCTGGGAGAGATCCACGTTGGACATCTCCAAGGCTCCGGCAGTCAAGGTGCCGAGTCCGGCGTCGCCCGGGGCGCCCAACTGGGCGGCGCCGGAGTTGGCGGTGGCCACGTACGTCGAGCTACCGGCTTTCTCTAGGCCGCCGGGGTTGGTGAAGCGGGCGAGGGCCACGCGTGCCAGAACCTGCTTGGCACCGTTGCTGAACGAGCCGATGAGCGAGCCGTCGCCGCCGAGAGTAAAGGACTCCAGCTTGCCTGCCTCGGAACCGTTCTGGCTGCCGACCGTAAGTGTGCTCATGGCGGCGAAGCCGGTAACAGTGGACATGTCCACTGTTATGCCGCCGACGGTCATGGCACCGCCCGAGGTCAGCGCGCCGTTCGCGAACGTAAGTGTCGAGTTGCCTGTGGCGCCGTTCGCATCTGCCCCGGCCACATCCCAGCCGCCCGCAGATCGGCTGAACGTCAGCGTCAGGCTGCGGGAGGCACCGTCGGCGCCGAAGATCTTGACCTGGCGCTCGACGCTGGTCCCCACGGCTACGTCGGACGGCAGATTGCCGTCCAGCGAGGCCTTGGTGGTGGCGACGGCGGCCGACGTCGTGTTGGGCGAGAGTGCGATCGGGCCAACGGGACCTCCGAGGTTCACCGCACCGTTGGCGGCGGACCAGCCCTGCAGGATGCCGCCGTCGGGGCTAACGAGGCGGCCGGCCGCGTCCATGTCGAAGGCACCGGCGCGGGTGTAGAGCTGCTGGCCGGCCTTGCTCGTGATGAAGAACCCGTCGCCGGAGATCATCATGTCAGTGGCTCGCCCGGTGTTCTGCGATGAACCCTGGCTGAAGTTGGTGCTGACTCCCGCCACGCGCACCCCGAGACCGATTTGGGCGGGGTTGGTGCCACCGGTTTCGGCCTGCGGGGCGCCCGCGCCCTGGGTCATTTGCGACAGCGTGTCCTGGAACTGGGTGGAGGAAGCCTTGAAGCCGGCCGTGTTCACGTTGGCGATGTTGTTTCCCGTGACGTCCAGCATCGCCTGGTGGGCACGGAGGCCGGAGATTCCGGAGTACAGCGAACGAAGCATGGTGTTGCCTTTCTTCGGGTGGTTCGGGGAGATTGTGGAGCGTCAGGCGGCGGGCGAGGATGTTGCCGTCATCCCGCTGATCGAATCGAGCGGAACGTTCACTCCCCCGACCGCCACGGTGGGGGTTCCGGCCGCAAAGGAAACCGAGCTCGCGACGCCCGATCCCTTCGTCCCGTCCGCGAGCGCGTAGCTGACGTTGTGGCCGATGATTTGTGCCGCAGCACTGCGCATCTGGAGCGAAAAGCTCTCCTTGGCGTCGGTGGTGAGCTCCGTCATTTTCTCCATCATGGACAGCTGGACGGTCTGGCTCATCATCTGGTTGGTGTCCATGGGGGCGCTCGGGTCCTGGTTTTTCAGTTGTGTCACCAGCAGGGACATGAACATGCTCGAATCCATGGTCTGCGCGGGTTTGGGCGCGGTGGTTCCAGCGGTGGTTCCAGGCTGGACTCCGCTGCTTGCCGCGATGGCTTGGATGGTCACTATTGGCTCTCCTTCATCAGACGAGAATGTCCAGGCTGCTGGTACTGCTTCGAGGAAGTACGATGGCGGTCCGCGGCAGGCGAACCGACTCGCCGTCGCTGCCCCGGGGAAAGGCAGGGCTTTCCGCCGGGCGCCGGTCCCGGGGGTCCGAGCCGCCCGCACCGGCATCGGCGGGAGCGTTGCGTTCGGACAGGTCGAGGCTGGCGCCGAAGCCTGACTCCCCGAGTCCCCGCCGTAGTTCCGGCAGGATGCTGCGGACAGCCTCACGGCCGGCGTCTCCGGGGGCGAACAATTCGATCCGCACCCCTGCGCCCTCGATATGCGCCCGGACCGTCAGCGGACCGAGGTCTTCCGGGGACAGCTTCAAGATCATGACGTGCGCGCCGGGCGCTGCCGATGCCAGCGAGAACAGCGGCCCGGACACTTGGGGCAGCAGTTTCGCCGGGTCTGCCTGGGGTGTGGGCGTTGCCATGCCTGGCGCGGCTGTCGATGGGGCTTGCTGGAGTGTCGAAGCGGGCTGCACCAGCCCCGGAATTCCGGCCTGAATCCCCGCGGGAAGCCCGGGTATCGGGGCGCCCGGGGCGGCCTGCCCGAGGACCGGCTGCGGATCCTGTTGCGTCGCGGGTTTCCCCGTGGGAAGTACGACGGCGGTGCCGGACTCGTGTGACCGGGCTGCGGTCACGTTGACCCCGGGTTCGAGGCCAGCGGGCATGGGGTTGGCAGGCAGGGTGCCAGCCGGCTGCGGGCTATTGGGCAGCGGGCTGGTCGGAATCGGACCAGGCTGGGGTGAGCTTTGACCAGGGTTCCCGACCGGCGCAGCCCGCACGGTGGGAGTTGGGATCACGGGCGCCGGGGAGGAAGTAACAGCCGGCGCCGCCTGAGTGCTGCCCGCAGGCATCCCAACGACAAGACTTGCTGTTTCCGAGGTGCCAGCAATCGTTTTGGCTGGGGCTGTACCGTCAACGACACCTTCTTTGACCGGCACAGCAACGCCCGGTCCGCTCGCCTGCAAAGCAGCGGTCTCCGGGGCGACTCCGGCCATCGCGAGTCCGCCCACAACAGCGGCCACCGCACTGGCCGCATCAACCGCACCCACCGCACCCAAAGTGTCAGCCGCATCAACCGTGTCCTTGGCGACCTTCGATGCTTCCGGTTTGGCGGCTCGGGCGACCGTCCCGGGGCTGTCGGCGGCAGGCTTTCCCTGGGCGCCGCCGTCGGGCGCTTGCTGTGTGGTCCCATCGGAGGTCTTCGAGTCGGACGCCAGCACGCCGTTCATCACGGCCTCAAAACCGGCGGCGGCGCCAGGCTGCGGCACAGTCGGAGAGCCGGAAACGGCCGGACGCGGAGAAGCCGCGCCGGCGGGGGGCAACTGCATCACGAGCCTCCCGCGGGGACAATGCGGCGGATGGCGGTCAGATTGGACTGCTGTTCCCACGCATCGCGGATCTGGATGGTCTGGCCGGGCACGGGCGCGTCGATCGCTTTGCCATTACCGAGGTAGATGGAGATGTGTTCGCCGCCGAAACTGACCAGCAGGTCGCCGGGCTTGGCTTGGGCCAAGGACGCCACGGGGGTGCCTTGCCGCATCTGGTCGCTGACGACGCGCGGCAGGTCGACGCCGAGATCCTTGAAGACGCGCTGCACGAAGCCGGAGCAGTCCATGCCCACCGAGGGGTTCGTGCCGCCCCAAACGTAGGGCACACCCACGTATTTCTTGGCGTCGGCCACTACGGCATCGCCCGTGACAGCGCCGGTGCCGGCACCCGAAAGCGCCCCCGTGCCCGCGGTACCGGAGAGGCCCGTAAGGCCGGAGAGGGCGGCAGCGCCGTCGAGCCCCGAAGAAGAAGCAAGCTGGCTCACGTCAGGCGTCGTCGTGCCCCCGACGGCGGAGCTCAACGCTTGAGCGAAGGACGCCGCGTCCGTGGAAGAGGCGGTGCCCGCGGAAGAGTCCGTTGTCCCTGTGGTCGCGGTCTGTGGGCGGACGCCTTGGCTCAGTTGCTGCAACATCGACTCGATGCTCTGGATGCGGCCGATGGCCTCGGTCATGCTCATGAGGTGGCCTTCCGGTGCCAAGCGGAGGACGCGATCTCGTCCAGGACCCCTTGCTCGGCGCGTAGCGCGGAAGCCTCGAAGGCGGCTCCATGGCGGGTTTCGAGCTTCTCGAGTCCTACGGCGCGACGCTTGGCTTCGGTGTATTCCGCGCGGGCCTCTGCGGCTTCGGCCTCCGCACTGGCGGCCAAGGCGTCAAGCTCGGCCAACATGCTTTGCGCGGACGCGCGGGAGGCCGCGATGGCCAAGAGCGACGCGGAGCTTCCAGCGGCTCCGGCGGACTCGGCCAGCTCCTCCCGGGCCGTGGCCCGGCGGGATCGCAAGGATGCGGTCCGGGAGTTGGCGCGGGCCAGTCCACTGGCGGCGGCGTCCTGCTGTGTCTGGCGCAGGCGCAACAGCCCGGCCAGGGAGAATTGACGGTTCACGCGGCTCCTTCGAGGCTTGCTGAGAGGCGGAAGAGTTCCGGCCAGGACTCGCTGTATGGTGTGGATTCGTCCATGCTCTGTTGCAGGAATCCATTGATGGCGGCTTCGTGCTCCAGTGCCGCGTCAACCAAGGGATTGCTGCCGCGGTGGTAGGCGCCGACGTCGATCAGGTCCTGGGCGCTGCGCCGCGCGGCGAGGACCCTGCGCAAGGAGGCCGCGAGCGCCGTGCGGTCAGCGGAGTTGACCTTGGAGGCCACACGGGACACCGATCCAAGGACGTCCACCGAGGGAAAGTGCCCCGTGACGGCGAGCTTCCGGTCCAGGACCACGTGTCCGTCAAGGATGGAGCGGGCGGCGTCGGCGATCGGTTCGTTGTGGTCGTCGCCGTCCACGAGCACCGTATAGATGCCCGTCACGGAACCGGTTTCGGCGGTCCCAGCGCGTTCCAGGAGCCGGGCCAGCACGGAAAAGGTCGACGGCGGGTAGCCGCGGGTGGCGGGCGGCTCACCGGCGGACAGGCCGATTTCGCGCTGGGCCATGGCTACGCGGGTGAGCGAATCCATCATGAGCACCACGTCCTGGCCGGCTTCGCGGAACGATTCGGCAATCCGGGTGGCCGTGACGGCGGCGCGCAGGCGCATGAGGGCAGGCTCATCGGACGTGGCAACAACCACCACGGAGCGGGCCAGGCCTTCGGGGCCCAGGTCGTCTTCCAGGAACTCGCGCACTTCACGTCCGCGCTCCCCCACCAAGGCAATCACGGAGACTTCGGCATCCGTGCCGCGGGCGATCATGGACAGCAGCGAGGACTTCCCGACGCCCGAGCCCGCGAACAGCCCCATGCGCTGGCCGCGGCCAAGAGTGGCCATGGTGTCCAGGACGCGGACGCCGGTCTGCAGCGGGGTGTCCACCCGGGCGCGGTGCATAGCCGACGGCGTTTCATTGTCGAGAGGGACCATGGGGCTGGCGGGCAAGGGGCCTTTGCCGTCGATCGGACGCCCGAGCCCATCCAAGACGCGCCCGAAGAGGCCGCGGCCGGTAGGGACCAGGATGGGAGCGCCCTTGGAACGTGCCGGATCTCCCGCGGCCACCCCGGTCAACCGTCCCAGCGGCATGCATCGCACGGCGCCACTGACCGAAGCGACCACTTCGGCGTCGAGCCCCGGCGCCTCGCCCACGGTCACCAGATCCCCCACCGCGCAGTCCAACCCGGAGACCTCCAGGCCGAGGCCCAGCACGGACGTCACGGTGCCCACTCGCTGCGGTGCCGCGGCGGCGAGGGCTACGCGGAAACGGTCCGCGTGCGGCCGGTACCCGGTAATGCTCATGCGTCGTTCCCCAGCAGGGCTGCCTTGGCCCTGTCCACAGCGGTGCTGAGCCGGGCGTCGAGCCAACCCTGCGGATATTCCGCGATCGCATCGCCGGGGTTCAGTGCGGCATCGGCCTTGAGTTCAACGCCGGCCACGCTCCCGACGTCGACGGCGTCCAGCGCGGCAAGGTCCGCCGGGTGGAGGCGGACAGTGGTTACCGTTTGCACGTCGGAGACCGTTGCCAGGGCTCGGGCCAACGCGGCGCGGGCGGTGTTCCCGCCGTCGTTGAGTTCGTAGCCCAGGAGGGCTTCGGCAAGCTCCATCGCGCTGGCTGCCAAGACGTCCTGCGCTTCCTCCAACACAGCGCCGCGGCGCTGCTGGGACGCGGCGGCGGCAGCTTCGAGCACGCGGACGGCTTGCGCCACAGCCAGGCGTCCGGCGTCGAGCATTGCGCGGTGTTCGGCGTGAAACTGTTCGCGCAGACGGCGCTGTTCCGCAGCTGCAGCCTGGATCCCGGCTGCGTAACCTGACGCGTGTCCTTGGGTGTAGCCCCGGTCCTCCTTGCGCGATCGCGCGGCCGGCTGGATGTCCGGAAAGACCACCCGCTGGAGTTCAGCCTCAGTAGACATAGTCGTCTTCTTCGCCGCGCCGGACGACGATGGCGCCTTCGGCTTCCAGCTCACGGATGGAACGGACAATTTCTGCCCGGGCCTCTTCAACCTGGGAGGCGCGCACCGGCCCGGCGGAAGCCATCTCGGCTTCCAGGATTTCGAGGTTGCGGCCGGAGACGTTGGTGCGTACGGCCTCGAGCACCACTGCTGGGGCACCCTTCATGGCGACAGCGAGCACTTCGGCATTGACGCCACGCAGGATCTGCTGGATGTCGCGGCGTTCCAATTTCACGATGTCCACGAAGGTCAGCATCCGGGCGCGCACTTCCGTGGCCAGCTCAGGGTCGAGCGTTTCCAAGCCTTCCAGCACGGAGCGTTCGGTGTTGATGTCGGAGCGGTTGATGATGTCAACGAGGGGCTGGATGCCCCCGACAATTTCGCTCGACTTCCTTTGCGACATGACGGCCCCGGCGCGAACCTTGAGGGTCTCGGCCACGATGCCCACGGCCTCCGGCGAAGCCATTCCCATCGTGGCGATGCAACGGGCCACCTCGCTCCGCTGCACGTCGCCCAGGCCGGCCATGACAGCGGAAGCCTTGCCCGGCCGCAAATGAGCCAGGATCAAGGCAATGGTCTGCGGCATCTCGCCGTCGATGAGGGCCAGGAGCTGGCCGGAATCCATCATTTCCAGGAATTCGAAGGACTTCCCGGCCATGGTGGACGCGAGACGGTCCATGAAACCGGCCGCTTTGTCCGCGCCGAAGGACGCTTCCAGGAGGCCGACGGCGAATTCCTGGCCGCCGCGGGCCGTGCGGCGTCCGCTAACGGCAAGGTCGTGGAACTCGGTCATGACGCGGTCCGCCACGGATGAGGAGACGCGGCGCAAGCGCACGATCTCGGCGGCGATGTCCTCGGCCTCGGACTCGGAGAACTGGGTCATGACGGAAGCTGCGCTGCCAGGGCTCATCTGCATCAGAACCACGGCCACCTTCTGGGCACCGGTCAAGCCGCTTACGTCCAACTCCCCGGCCCTCATACCGACTGCCTTTCATCCATGAGCCCACGCAGGTAATCGGCGGTCCGGGCCGGGTTCTCGGCAACCATGGCCTCAATCTGGGCCCGCCGCCGCTCACCGTCGAGAGCCTCGGCGCCTGGTATCGGCAACGCATGCATCGGCAACGCCGGAACGGGATGCGCAGGCGGCAGTTCGATCGCCGTCGTGGCGGGCGGTCCTTCGAGCGCCGGTGTGGAGACGGCTTGGGGCAGCATTTCGTAGTCAAGCCGTTCGCCAAGGTCAACCGGTTCGCGGCGCTGCCGGCGCCGCAGGAGGATCAGCACAAGCACAATCAGCGCTACCACTGCCAGGAGGATGCTGCCGGCCAGGATGAGCGTGTTCATCAAATCCGACTGCTGCTTGGCGTCGGCTTGCGCTTTGGCCGCGCCCAGTGCTTGAGCCGCCGCGTCTGCAGCCGATGTACTGAAGGGCAGCACTTCAACCGTCACTACGTCGCCGCGGGTGGGGTCGACGCCGGCCGCGGAAGTGACGAGTGCCTTGACAGAGTTGACGTTGAGTCCCGCCGCCGCCGACTGGTTGATGGCGACTGAGATGGTCTGGCGTTTCACGGCGCCTTGCGGAATAGTGCGGTCTTCCGTGACCTTGTTGACGGCGTTGTTCTTGGTGGTGTCGCTGGAGTCGAAGGTTCCATTGCCGTTGGTTCCGCCCGGCACGGCAATGTTGTCCGGACCAAGGACACCGGAGGCGCCGCCGCCGGTTCCCGTGTACTTCTCGGTCTTGGTGGTCTCGCTCAGCGGAGAGGCATCCTTGGCTGTGGAGAACGTCTCGCTGCGCTGCTGCGCGGACTCGGCGGTCACGTCGGCGGCGACGGCGACGGTGGCGTTGCCCGGTCCCACTACCCTGTCCAGCACGGCCTTCACCGAGTCGGACGTGCGCTGTTGGTAGTCGGCGGCTTGCTTGGACGCGGAACCAGTGGCTCCCCCTCCCACAGTGGAGAGGACGTTGCCTTGGGAATCCACCACGGTCACGTTGGTCGGCTTCAGGTTTTCGATCGCGGCGGACGTCAAGTGCACAACCGCCTGGACCTTATCGGCAGACAGGGTGACACCCGGCTGCGTTTCCACGAACACGGATGCCGTGGCGTCGGGAGCCTTGTCAACGAACACTGTTTTGGCCGGAATGGCCAACTGCACGGCCGCTGTCTTCACTCCGTCCATGGCCTGGATGGTGGTGGCGAGTTCGCCCTCGAGCGCGCGCTTGTAGGTTACCGACTGCTGGAACTCGGACGAGGTCACGCCAAGCTTGTCGAGCAGTGAATAGCCGGTGGCCGCGGCCGCCGGAAGGCCCGCGGCGGCTGCTTTCAGCCGTTCATCGTTGACCTTGTCATCGGGAACCAGGATGGTGGAACCGCCGTTGCTGAGCTCGTACGGGACATTGTCCTTGCGCAGCTGCTCCACGATCCCGTTGGCGTCCGTGTCCTTCAACCCGGAGAACAAAGGCGAGTAGGACGGCTTGCCCAACCACGCTGACAGGGCTACTCCGCCGAGCACCAGAACGGCGATGCCGATGATGGCGATGGTGCGCTGCCCGGCAGTGAACCCCTTGAATCCATCGCCCATCTTGCGGAAGAAGGCGGCAATCTGTGGAGGCATCAGGCCTGCATCCTCATGATCTCGTTGAACGCGTCAACGCCCTTGTTCCGTACCGTGGAGACAAGCTCCATGGTGATCTGGGCGCGGGTGGCAGCGATCGTCGCCTTGTGGATGTCGTCAAGGTTGCCCGTCACCGCTGATACTGCCAGCTGGTTCGACGTCGATTGCAGGGACTGGAGGTTGTCCACGGCACCGGTCAGCGCCGTCGCAAAGCCGTTGCTTCCCGCCGCCCCGGCGGTTCCGCTGACGTTGCCGGTGCCGCCCAGGTACCCGGTGCCGGTGACGCCCTGCACGGAAAGCCCCCCGCCGCCTTGAATTGCGCCGATCGGGTCCAAAGCCATCAGGATTTTCCTATCTCAAGCGCTGCCTGGTAAGTCTCACGGGCGCGGTCCACCACTTGGGCGTTGGCCTGGTAGCCGCGTTGCGCCACAATCAGGGCACCCATCTGTTCGGCGAGGTCGATGTCCGGGTAACGGACATAGCCCTGGGCATCGGCAAGCGGATGGTCAGGCTGGTACACGAGCCTGCCGGTTGCGCTGCCTTGGGGGGTGCTCTTGACGTACACGCCGTTTCCGTCGCTGCCCTCGGCGGCTTCGACGTAGCGGGCTTGGAACGCCTTGCCGCTGGTGCGCGTGACGGTATTCATGTTGGCCAGGTTGTCGGAAACGGCGTCGAGCCATTTGCGGTGGACAGTCAGCGCGGAGCCGGCAATCCCGATCGCGTCGAAAGTCATCAGCTGGTCCTCATGGCTGTGCGGAGTGCGGTGAATTGCTCGCCGATGGCCCGGGAGGCGAACTGGTAGCGCAAGACGGTGTCCACATTCGAGAGGGTTTCGGTGTCCAGGTTCACGTTGTTGCCGTTGAGCTGGGTGGGTTCCTGGGAGGTAGTGACTGTGGGCGCGGCCTGCCCGTCTCCGGCGCTCACCGAGGCCGCAAGTGCGTCCTCGAACTGGACCCTTTTGGCGTGGTAGTTCGGCGTGTTGATGTTGGCGATGTTGTTGGCAATGGTGCGCTGGCGCAATGAGAGCCCGTCCAGGGCGCTACCAAGGGCAACAGAAGTCACTGACTCGAACACGACGGCCTGCCTTCGCGAATAGTATGAAGAGGCCGATCCGTGGCCGTGCATCGAGCATCCCTGCTCAACTTCCACCATCGGCAAGCACGGGGCATCCGTTAGCCGATTAGGGGATTGTTTTCGATACTTCTCTTCAGCCCTGCACGTCGAGGAACAGCGGGCGGGCTGAACTTTGGCTGTCCGGGACGGCGTTGAGGGCGTCCAAGTGGGCGAGCGCGTCGTTGCGGACCTTGCCGAGCATGGCCATGGACTCCAGCTGCGCGTCCAGGATCCGGCGCGCCCGGTCCGCCAGCTCTTCAGGAAGTGGTCCGGTCTCGGCCTCGGCGGGCGGATTCCATGGCTCGGGCTCGCCGCCGGAGACGGCCAAGGCGATGTTTGCTTCAAGCCGGTCCAGGATTCCGGACCATTCCTGAACCGGATCAGCCCACACCGAGCGTGCCGTTCGTCCTTGCCGTGCCGGATACCGTGGCCTGGACAGGCAGCTGCGACGCGGCGTCGTGCCAGCCTTGCCGGAGCGGTTCCAAGAGCACAATGCATTCCTTGGTCCGGTTGACGTCACGGTAGATGTTTGCGCCGATCATGGCTTCCATCGCGTACTGGTAGATGCTCAGCAGCCCGGATGCCCCATCCCAAACATCGGTCTTCAGGGTGGAGGACAGCTCGGTGACGATCGACTGGGCATGCAGCAGGTTTTCGCTTGCGACACCCCAGTTGGCATTCTCCTGGGCGAACTGGGCGCGGTTCAGGTCCAGGAGCAGCCGGTCATAAAGCATCGTGAGGAGCCTGGCCGGCGGGGCCGAGAGGACGGCGTCGTCGTTGTACCGGGAAAGCTGGCTGGCGCGGAGGGCTGTGGAGGTCATGCTTTACGCTCCTTACTTCGTTGAGCTCGAAAGGCCGGCAATCTGGCCTGTGAGCCATGATTGCTGGGCGTTGAGTTGGCCAAGGGCGACTTCCATGGCGTTGTACGTGGTTTGCAGGGTCTGCCGCCTGGTGGCCAGGCGCTGGTCCCAGTCCGAAATCTGGCTGCCCAGGTCAGCCACTTCGGATTGTTGCCCCTTGATCAGGGCGGTTACCGAGCCGGTGAACGGATCGGTAGCGCTGGTGGCAGCGTCGGACACCCGGGACGCAATGGTCTGGAGCGCTGCCTGCGTCCCCGCCGGATCCGAAGCCAAGGACGATTGGAGCTTGGCCGCGTCAAAGGTGAAGTTTCCATCCCTCGTGACATTGATTCCGTATTCGGAGGGAGACTTCCCGTTCACGGGCATCGACATGGCTGAGAAGACTTGGTCGTTGACCGAGCGGACACCGCTGTTGCCGCTGAAGATCCCGCCGCTGGCCGCTGAGGCGCCATTAGCGTCGGTCGTCTGGGTCACCGCGCTGTAGATGGACACGAAGCCGAGGACGTCATTGACCGCGTTCACCAAGTCCCCTGCCTTTTTGGTGATCCCTGCGGAGTCGCTCGCAATGTTCACGGTCACCGGTGCTGCGGTGACGGCGGAGGCCGTCACTGACACGCCGGGAAGCAAGTCGGTGAAGGTGTTGGTTCCGGACGCGATTGTCTGTGCCGCCGGAGTGCCTGCGTACAGGGTTGCTTTGGCATCCTGGGCGGCCTTGACGACGGCGGCGGAAGGGTCCGCCATCAGGTCGGTCGCGGTGCCCGCGCTCACCTGCGCTGCCGTGCCCTGGTAGACGCTGAAGGCTCCAGCCGCGCCTGAGGTGGTTGCGGTCAGTTGAAGGCGGTAGGCTCCGTTGCCTGCCGGGACCTTCACGGCACGAGCCGGGCCGGACGCGGCGTTGATTGCCGTTACGACGTCGTCAAGAGAGGTGGATGCGGGCGTGAGCTCGGTCTGTTTTCCCGTGGAGTCGACGAGCGTCAGCGGCGCGGGGGCACCCGAGCCGTCCGTGGGCCAGCTGCTCATGGCTGCGGTGACGTCCACTTGGCTCTGGGCCAGCTGGGTGACTGTGACGTCGATGGAGCCTGCGGTCGCGGAGGTGGTCGCCGTCGCGCTGAGCGACGGCGAACTCGTGGTGGCGCTAAACAAGTTCAAGGCGTTCACGGCCGAGTCGCCGCTCGCGAGATCCTTCAGTGATGACAACTTCGAGTTGAGCGACTGAAGGGTCGAAATCATCGTCTGGTCTGACGCTAGCTTCGTCTTCAGTTGTGTCTGCGGTTGTGCCTCCACCGCCATGAGCGAATTAATGATGGAGGTGGTGTTCAAGCCGCTGGCGAGGCCGTCGATCGAGCTTGCCACGTTTGGTCCTTCCGGATGGGTTGGTTATGTGGGCGGGATCCGGACGCGAATGGCGGCCAAGGGGGTGTTCCCGCCCTGGCCGCCATTCGCTTATTACCGGTCTGCTACCGGAAGGTTTTAGCGCAAGAGCGAGAGAACGCCCTGGCCGGACTGGTTGGCCTGGGCCAGCATTGCGGTGCCGGCCTGGGACATGATGTTGGCCTTGGTGTACTTGACCATTTCCGAAGCCATGTCCGTGTCCGTGATGCGGGACTCGGCCGCCTGCAGGTTTTCACCGGAGACCTGGAGGGTCTTCGTGGCATGCTCCAAACGGTTCTGGGTTGCACCCAAGTCGGCGCGCTGAGCCGAAACTGCCGCGATGGCGGTGTCAACAGCAGCGATGGTGAGCTGGGCGTTGGCGCTCGTGTCCACCTTGAAGCCTGCAGCACCTGCGGCGCCGGAGAGGCCCGTAGCGCCGGTTCCGACGGCGGTTGCGACGTCACCGAGGTTCACGGCGATCTTGTCGTTGGCGCTACCGCCGGTGCCGACCTGGATGTTCAGGGCCGCGCCGCTGTTTCCAGCCGCACCCTTGAGCAGGTCGATGCCGTTGAACTGGGTGGACTGCGTGAGACGGTCCAGTTCCTTGCCGAGCGAGTCACCTTCACCCTTGATCGCTGAGCGGGATGCGGCGTTGTTGGTGTCGTTCGAGCCCTGGACAGCGAGGTCACGCATGCGCTGGAGGATCGAGTGGACTTCAGTCAGTGCACCTTCAGTGGTCTGGATGACCGAGATGCCGTCCTGGGCGTTACGGGCGGCGACTGCCGAGCCGCTGACCTGGGACTTGAGGCCTTCCGAAATTGCCAGGCCTGCTGCGTCGTCAGCTGCACGGTTGATGCGCAGGCCGCTGGAGAGCTTCTCCATCGACTTCGACACGTCGTTCTGCGTGCGGTTGAGGTTGCCGTAAGCGTTGTTCGCCATCAGGTTTGTGTTGATTGCCATGCCCATGATGTATTCCTCCATGATTGGGTCTGCTGGTACTCCCAGGCCGTCCGTGGCCTGTCACTTCTGGTTATCGGAACAACGGTCGCCTTTGGTTAGCAAAAAGCCGCAGGAAAATTTGCCGCGGGCCACAAGATCCACCGCGCGTCACTTGACTGGACAAAGTGAATAAATCATGCATAAACAACGCCTAACGCATTGGCCGCGGCAGCCGATAGTTGTTTTCAACGCGGCGAAGGCACAGGGGAAGTGCTTTCCCGCGGCAACGCACCCGAGAAACCAACCCGGAACTGGAGTTGACCCGACATGGCCATCCATGAACTGTCGGCCCTGCTGTGGCGAGAACGTGAGCTACTGGATCTGCTGACATTCAAGCTGGAGGAAGAGCAACTGCTCCTCACGGCGGGCAAATCCCGTTGGTTGCCGCATGGCACTCGGGAAGTGGAACAGGTCCTGGGACACCTGTCCAAGGCCGGGCTTGCAAGGGCGGTGGAAGTGGCGGCGGTGGCAGAGCAATGGGGCTTGCCTGCCGAATCTTCACTGGGCGAGCTGGCCTCGTCCGCTCCGGAAGAAGCCTGGGCTGATGTCCTGTCCTCGCACCTGAACGCGATGCAGCAGCAGACCGCCACCATCAAGGAACTACGCGATTCAAACGAGCAGTTCCTTCGCGCTGCCGTCCGTTCCACCCAGGAAACCATGGCGGATCTGAAGCCGGCGGCCGGGACCTACGACTCCCACGGGCGGACCGGTTCCCAGGGCAGGACCGCGGACTCAACCCCGTCCCGCCTTTTCGACCAGCAATTCTGACCGGAACACGGCCGGACAACAAAAGGCCGGACCACCAAGGGCCCGGATCACCCAAAGGACAAAGCAGTGAGCACATTCGGCGGACTCAATACGGCCTACCTGGGCCTCACCGCGGCGCAGCAAGGCATCAACGTTGCCGGACAGAACATCGCCAACGCCGGCACTGACGGGTACACCAGGCAGCGGATCGAGCAATCGGCCGTCGGCGCACCCGCGCGCACGGGCCTCTTCGCAGCGGGCGCCCAGGCCGGTCAAGGCGTGTCGGTGGACGGGATCGCCCGCCTGGGCAACAGCTTCCTCGATGCCGGGGTGCGCTCCGGCGCCGCCCAGGCCGGTTACGCCGGCTATCGCTCCACCGAACTCCAGCAACTCGAAGGCTCGCTGAACGAGCCCGGGTCCGCTGGAATATCGACGGCGCTGCAGACTTTCTGGTCCTCCTGGCAGGGAGTCTCCAACCACCCGGGCGAAGCAGCCCCGGCCGGAGTGCTGCTGCAAGCCGGTACCACCCTCGCCAATACCGTGTCGGCTGGCTACAAGGCCTTGGATTCACAGTGGACGCGGATTCGCGGAGAAGCCCAAAGCACCGTCGCCACCCTGAACGATGCCGCCGCCCGGGTGGCCGGTTTCAACGCAACCATCCGTTCCGTCACAGCCTCGGGCGGCTCCGCCAATGAGATCATCGACGCCCGCAACAAGGTGACGGAAACCGTTGCCTCCCTCGCGGGTGGAACCGTCCGGGACAACGCCGACGGCACGGTGGATGTCTTCGTCGGCGGCAACGCCATCGTCTCGGGTACTTCGCACCGCGACCTCACTTTGAGCGGCCAGGCAAGCATGGGCGCGCCGGGCTCAGCGGTGCACTTGGAATGGGCCGATCGCCCCGGTGTGGCGGTCCCCCTCGACGGCGGAAAGCTCGCCGGCGCGGTCTCCCTCCTTGCCCCCGCCGCGTCGGGAGGCGCGGGAGGCGCCATCTCCGAGGCCGCCGCTTCCTACAACGCGTTCGCCACCAAACTCATGAACGACGTTAATGCCGTGCACCGCACCGGGCTGTCCACCACCGGTGCCTCAAGCCTCGATTTCTTCGCGACCACCCCTGGTGCCCCGGCAGCCTTGTCACTCACCGTTGTCCCGACGAGCGCCGCAGGAATCGCGACCGGCAGCCCCGCCTCCGGCGCCCTCGACGGCAAGATCGCGGATGCCGTTGCCCAAATCGGCACCGGGCAAGGATCCCCTGACGCCTTGTGGTCCGGAATCGTCACAGGAATCGGCACGGCGTCCCAATCGGCACAGCAGCACCAGCGGCTCGCCGACGCGGCGAGCACTGCCGCCGTCGGGCAGCGTTCCTCCGGGGCGTCCGTCAGCCTCGACGAGGAGAACATCAGCCTCCTGAGCAACCAGCACGCTTACCAAGCGGCTGCCCGGGCGATGACGGCCGTGGATGAAGCCCTCGACGTCCTGATCAACCACACCGGATTGGTGGGAAGGTAAGCCATGCTGAACCGTGTCACGAACCAAACGATGTCCGCGGCCGCGCAGTTGAACCTGCAGGCCGGGCAGTCCAAGCTCGCCGCGCTGCAGGACAAGGCCAGCAACCTCAAGAACATCACCAGGCCCTCGGACGATCCCGCGGCCACGGCGAACCTGCTCGCTACGAAAAGCCAGCTCAGCGCCGCCGGACAGTACTCGAACAACATCAACGACGGCAATGGCTGGCTGACGACCGCGGACGCGGCCCTCGGTCAAGCCACCAACATCCTCAACCGGGTCCGGGACCTCACGGTCCAGGCTGCCAACGGTTCCCTGAACAGCACCGCCAAGGAGGCGATCGCCGTCGAAATCGAAGGCCTCAACAAGGACCTCCTCGCCCAGGCGAACACGCAGTACCTGAGCCGCAACGTCTTCGCTGGAAGTTCCGATTCCGCTGGCGCATTCAGCAGCGCCGCGCCGCCTGCGTACAACGGAACACCAGGCGGGACAGTAGAACGGCGGATTGACGCAACGCAGACGGTGCGGGTAGACGCCGACGGCGGTGCGATCTTCGGTGACGGCGCCGGTTCGGTTTTCGCATTGGTGAGCAACGTCGTCGCGGATATCCGCTCCGGTGCGGATGTCAGCGGCCGTTTGACGGCGATCGGTGACAAGATCAAGTCGGTCGTCAACGGACGCGCGGACGTCGGTGCCAGGCAGACCAAACTCATGCGCGCCCAGGATTCCGTCGATGGACTGAAGGCGTCGCTCGACGCACAGCGCTCCGGAATTGAAGACGCAGACATCGGAAAGGTCGTCATGGACTTGAAGCTGCAGGAAACCAATTATCAGGTTGCCCTCGCGGTCACCGCCAAGACACTCCAGCCCACGCTCATGGATTTCCTCAAATGAGCACGGCACAGGCTTCCCGGGAGTTGAGCTTCACCGCGCCCATGCCGGGGCTTGAAGCTTCTGACGGCTTCGCTTTGCGGGGAATCGACGGCGCCCCCGGACTCTACGCGATGGAGTCGGCCAGCCCGCGCATCCGGATGTTCCTGGCCGAGGCCGCCGTTTACGTTCCGGACTACGCGCCCGCCATCCCCCGCTCGACGTTGGAGGATCTCGGGCTGGACCGGGCTGAGCTGGCAACCACCCTGGTAGTGGTCAACCCGACTCCGGAAAAGACCACGGTCAATCTCGCGGCCCCCATCGTGCTGAACCCGGAAACCGGACGCTGCACGCAGCTTCTCCTTGACAGCAAGGAATACCCCCTCCGGGCCGAGCTGAGCGCCTAAGCAGCACCCGCCCCCTTTTGTTGAAAGCCGACGCCCGCTCACTTTTGGGTCGTTTCCGACAGACGCTCGCTCACTTTTGGGCCGTTTCCGGCAGACGCTCGCTCAGATGATCCACCCCGAACCAAAATTGTTTGGCAATAACACTTGCGCCAAGGCTTCTCCGCGTCCATACTAAATGAACGTCATTCATTTAGTGACTCCCGTCTCATTAGAGAACAATCTGCATGACCGGATGCCCCGGCATCACACAGCGACACCTCTCGGCCATCTAGAAAGAGCCAAGCACATGACTCAAATAACCCGCCCAAGCGCAAGGAAAACCGTGGAGGCCCACGATCCCGCCGGCACCGAACACGGCATCAGCGGCAAAGGACTCAAGACGGGGCAGCTGGGGCTCCTCGCCGTCGTCGTCCTTGGTATTTCCTCCGTGGCACCCGCCTACAGCCTGACCAGCTCACTGGGCCCGGCGGTCAACGCGGTGGGCCTGCAACTGCCTGCGATCTTCATCGTCGCGTTCATCCCGATGATCCTCGTGGCGTTCGCTTACCGCGAGCTCAACGCAGATTCTCCCGACAGCGGCACCACCTTCACGTGGGCCACCAAGGCCTTCGGCCCGTTCATCGGCTGGATGGGCGGCTGGGGGCTGCTGGCCGCGAACATCATCGTCCTCTCCAACCTGGCAGGCGTCGCGGTGGACTTCTTCTACCTCTTCCTCGCCCAGGTTTTCGGCAATCCCGATCTTGCCGACCTCACCTCCAACAAGCCCTTGAACATCGCCACATGCCTGGCCTTCGTGGCACTTGCCGTCTGGGTCAGCTACCGGGGCCTGCACGCCACCAAACTCGTGCAGTACGCCATGGTGGGATTCCAGGTAGTGGTCTTGGGCGTGTTCATCGTCATGGCCCTCACCCACGCCTCCTCCGGCGACACCCCCACCGCCATCGCCTTCAGCTGGGACTGGTTCGACCCCACGAAGATCAGCAGCTTTGAGCAGTTCGCTGCCGGCATGTCCCTGGCGGTCTTCGTCTACTGGGGCTGGGACGTCTGCCTGACGGTCAATGAAGAGACCAAGGGCGGCAAGGGTACTGCCGGCAGAGCTGGAACCACCACGGCCATCGCCGTCCTGGGACTCTACGTCGCGGTGATCGTCGCAACGATGATGGTCGCAGGCGTTGGCGGCGACGGCATCGGCCTCAACAACCCGGACAACCAGTCCAATATCTTCGCCGCTTTGGCTTCCCCCGTGATGGGCCCCTTGGCCATCCTGATGTCTTTGGCCGTACTCGCGGGCACAGCGTCGTCCCTGCAGTCCACCATGGCCTCCCCCGCCCGAAGCCTGCTCGCCATGGGTCACTACGGCGCCCTTCCGCAGAAGTTCTCCACCGTGAGCAAGCGCTTCGGTTCTCCAGGCTATGCAACCATCATGGCCGGGGCTATCTCCGGCGGGTTCTACGCCATCATGAAGGTGGTCAGCGAGAACGTCCTCAACGACACTATCCTGGCCCTGGGCTTGATGATCTGCTTCTACTACGGAATGACCGCTTTTGCCTGCGCTTGGTACTTCCGGCACAGCGTGTTCAGCAGCGTCCGCAATTTCTTCATGCGCCTGCTCTTCCCGGTGATCGGTGGCGTCGTGCTGACCCTCGTCTTCATCCAGACGGCGGTGGACAGCTGGTCTCCGTCCTTCGGCAGCGGTTCCGAGATCTTCGGTGTCGGCCTCGTGTTCATCATCGGCATCGGCATCCTGGCGCTCGGAGCGGTGGTCATGGTGGTCATGGCCCGCGTTCGGCCCGGCTTCTTCCGCGGCGAAACCCTCCGCAAGGATACGCCAGCCCTCGTGGTACCCGAGTAACCCTCGGCGCGGCAGAAGCCCAGTTCCGGAATCACCCGGAGCAGGGCTTTTGTTGTGTGTCGGTTGGCCTGCGTTCCCGCGGGCCGCTCACCACATGTGGGCGACGTCGATCACCAGGCGCGATCCCGTTCCCGGACCAGCCAACGTGAAGACCCTGAAGGGGAGCCGGGCGCGAAGACCCAGGCCAAGGCTGGTGTATCCCTCGAAGCTGCCAGCGAAGGCCACTTGCCGGAAGGTCTTGTAGTCCGTGACGTTCGTCAGCTCGTTCTTGTCAGCCGGGTTGTATGTGGCATTGCCGCCGGAGTTGTACGCGGGGGCGTTAACCGTGACTTGCAGGAACGCATTGCCCCTCAGTTCGACGGGAAGTCCCGAGCCGTCGTGCGGTACTTGTGGAACGTAGCGGATTGAATAGCCGGCAACGGCGCCGTTCAGGTCGATCACCAGGCGGTCAAAGCAGGGTTGCTGGCCCGTCCTGACATTGACCACTTGTGCCTGGGTCAGCGCGGGGTTGGACTTCGCCAACGATCCCCAGACGATCCCGCAATAAGGGGCTGCGGACGCCGCCCCTGGAGCCACGAGACCAAGACCGGCGGCCACTACAAATGCCGCCAACCACGCATGAAACTTTCTCACTTGGGCCCATCCCCTTGAGTGCTTGAGCGATCCGATACTTCAAGCGTAGGAGCGTCGGGGCCCTTTCAGGAGCTTCGTATCCGCTTCGGCGCCCAACTGTTAGCGGACCCAGCTAAGGGTCACGGGGACGTGATTCAGGGGCCTGGTTTCCTCGGTTTTCCGGGGTTTCGGGGTGGTTTCTGGCCTCAGTTCGTTATCAGGGATAACGACGCCGGAGCGGTGGCTTCGAGCCAAGCGGCTGTTCAATCGGCGTCTTCGTCGGCCGGTGTGGCCGCGGACCAGGGGTCGACGGCACTGTCGAGACGATGACGCAGCTATGATTCGCCGAAGACGACGACTCATGAGGAGCACCCGCCGGTCGCACCCCGGACGAAACAGGGCGCCGGCCCCGGGCTGGGCGAGCGACGTGCCAACGCGGTTCGGAGTCTTGGCTTCGGCCTAGGTTCCGCCGGGTCGACCGCTCCCTATCGATGGCCAGTCCTGTGCAGTTCTTCAAATTTTTTCTAAGTTCTTTCGATTGGACGGGTCTTTTCGGCCTAATAATGTCGTAGGTCCCTGAAATGCTTGGTTTATGGCCGGGATTCGGGGAACACAGCTGATCGGAGCGGGCGCGCTGTCGGGCGGCGCGGGTCCGGATGCTCCTGTGTCAGATGCCTGGGTGCGGGATCTGATCGATGCCGTTGCCTCGTTCCGGCCATACGCCGGCAGCACCGAACCGGGCGGGGGCACCGAACTGATAAGCCAGTTGCGTGCCCTGGAGGACTTGAAGTCCGCGGCCGCGGGTTTGCAGGCGAGGATCACGGTCGCGTTCGATGCCGCCCAGCGCAGCGCCGAGGCGGCGGCCGGTGTACCGGCCGAGGAGCAGGGACGCGGGGTCGCGGCGCAGGTGGCCCTGGCCCGGCGGGAGTCTCCCGCCCGCGGATCCCGGCTCCACGGCCTCGCCAAAGCGCTTGTGGCCGAAATGCCGCACACCCTGGCCGCCCTGGACGCCGGACAGCTCAACGAATGGCGCGCGACCCTGCTGGTGAAGGAAACCGCCTGCCTGGCCGCCGAGGACCGCTGCGCCGTGGACGAGGAGCTCGCCGCGGACACGGGGACCTTCGACGGCGCCGGAGACAAGGCCATCATCGCCGCGGCCCGGACCGCGGCCTACCGGCGGGACCCCCGCTCCGTCACGCAGCGTGCCGGCCACGCCGCGACCGAACGGCACGTCAGCCTGCGCCCGGCCCCGGACACCATGACCTACCTGACCGCCCTGCTTCCCGTCGCCCAGGGGGTGGCCGTGCACGCGGCCCTGTCCCGGCACGCCGACACCCTCCGCTCGTCCGGAGAGACCCGGAGCCGGGGGCAGATCATGGCAGACGCCCTGGTCGAACGCATCACCGGCACCCCAGGCGGGATCAGCGGGGTGGAGGTCCAGCTCGTCATGACCGACCGGACCCTGTTCCAGGGCGATGCCGAGCCGGCACGCCTGCCCGGCTACGGGATCGTGCCGGCCGCCTGGGCACGGGCAATCCTCACCGGCGACCCTGAGGGCGGTCAAGAACTCAAGCTCTGGCTCCGGCGCCTCTACACCGCCCCCGGATCCGGGGACCTTGTCGCCGCCGATTCGAGGGCGCGGCTGTTCCCGGCAGGCATGGGGCGCTTCATCCAGGCCCGCGACGACACCTGCCGCACCCCCTACTGCGATGCACCGATCAGGCACTTCGACCACATCGTCCCGTGGCACGACGACGGCCCCACCAGCCTCAGTAACGGGGCGGGCCTATGCGAAGCCTGCAACCACACCAAAGAACTCACCGGCTGGACAGCAAAAACCGCCCCCGGGACACGCCACGTCGTTGAAATCCGCACCCCCACCGGACACCACTACCGCTCCACAGCCCCGCCCCTGCCCGGTACCGGGATACAAGGCACAGACCGACCCGATACCGCCCCGCATTCCAGACGCCACCGCCGCAAGCTACGACACCACGCCAAAGCCCTCAAGTACGCCCACGCCACCGAACTCCAAGCCGCCTGAGGGGCCGCGCCGCAGGCACATCGGCGCCGCAGGCACGGCGGTCCCGCAGGCATGCAAAAGCCCCGCCCGGCTGGTTTGGCGTTGCTGGTTTCCAGTCGGGCGGGGCTGCTTTGCGTGCGGGGTTTAGCCTTCGCAGTCGCGGCAGTACTTGAGGCCGTTCTTTTCCAGTGCGATCTGCGACCGGTGACGGACCAGGAAGCACGATGAACACGTAAATTCATCGGACTGCTCCGGGACAACGATGACGGTCAGTTCTTCGCCGGACAGATCGGCGCCCGGAAGGTCGATGCCCTCGGCTGTGTCGTTCTCGTCGACATCGATGACAGCAGTCTGGGCACCGGAGCCGCGCGATGCCTGAAGGGCCTCGAGCGATTCGGCGGGAGACTCTTCTTCGGTCTTGCGTGGGGCGTCGTAATCGGTAGCCATTGTTGTGGTTCACTTTCGTTGCTGCATAGTGCCATTTCAGGCACCTCAGTGAAGCAGTTTAGGGCATAGTACACGCCATCAACGAATAGTGTGTTCAACAAGACATTTGGCCACTCAAAAACCCCGGAATCCCGGGGTTTGCGCTACTCCGCGGCCCGTATTTTCCGCGCCTGGGCGTCGGCGATAGCCACCCCGCTGAGGGCCGGGAGCCAACCGTAGCGGGTGGTTTCAGTAGCTCCGGAAGCCCCCAACTCGGCGGCGTCGTAGAAGTAGGCAGCTTCGATCCAGGCACTTATCTTGGACATGATGGATACGATCATGCGGCCACGCTATCGAGGCCCCGTTCAGGACCGGTTTCCGGTCTGTCACGGCTGTGTTAAATGATCCTGTAGCTCAGTATCCGCGTACCGCCGTCGTCGTCCCCGTCATCCGGCGCAGCGTGAATCAGCAGTCCGGATTCATCCGCGGTGACGGCGACAGGATTGCGTGTGATGACGTGACCGGCACCGCTGAACACACTGATAGGCGCCTCCCACGTGATCCTTTGCCGCAGCGGTTCCACCAGGGCCAGGCCCCCGAGTTCGAGGGTGGTGCCATCGGCCTGCGGCAACAGCGAAATCCCGCTGCACAGCAGCAGTCCCGGACCCAGGAGCTGGGCATCCTGATAGTCGACGAAGTGGCCGGGGTTCTCCCATTCGTCCACCAGGCGACCTTCCGTATCCCAGGTGTAGAGCTGCCGGGAACCCCAGCTTCCGCCGAACACCAGGTCCAGTCCGGGATCGCGGAGGATCCAGCCGATATGGTCATCCACGCGGAACCGCTCACGGACCTCGAAGGCGTCCGGATCGATCGTATAGACGATGCTTCTGCTCCCGGCCCGGTATTCGGCGACAGACACCCACACGTGGTGGCCGTCGAAATCAATCCCACCCGGGTGGTAGACGGTGTCCTCGCCCAGGTGGATGTCGCGGATCAATTCGCCGCCTGCACCGAGGACGAACACGTGCCCGGTCCCCCGCCCGGGAGTGCGCAGCGCCGGATCCGCCGCAGGGCGCGGCGCTTTGTGGATCTCAACGGACGACAAGAACGTCAGCCCCTTGGCGAAGGCCATGCCCTGCGGGTGGTGGGTCGGAAAGTCGAGGCGGATCTCATCAACCAGTTCGAAGCGGCTTCGCCGGTCAAGAGCGGAGACAGCGTCGGCGAGGCGCTCAATTGCCGGCGTCGGCATGTGCCTGGCTCCACAGTTCGTATAGCTCGGCAGAGTATTCCGGACGGGCCGCAAGGATCCCGCCCTGTTCCGGGAACGTGTCCATCTCGCCTTCGGAATTGAGGACGATGCCTCCGGCCTCTTGAACAACGAGCGTCGCGGCCAGGTGGTCGATCGGGCTGAAGCTCCCGATGATGGCCCCCGCACCACGCCCGGCAGCTACGCCAACCACCGTCATGGTGGCTGACCCCATGATCCGCATGATGCTGTGCCGTTCGCCGAGCTCGGCGAGCAGTTCCAGCATTCCGGGCCACGGCAAGTGCCCCGCGAGTTCGGTCGCCACCACGGTTCCGGCCAGGGCCGCCGTCGAAACTCCCGCAGGAGCCAGCGATAGCGGCGTTCCGTTCAGCCAGGCACCATGACCGGCCCACCCCTCGAAAATCTCGCCACGCCAGGGATCTGCGACGACGGCCACCGCGGGCTTGCGGTCCACAGCCAGGGCAAGCGAGAACGCGGTCCAGGGAATGTGGTTCACGTAGTTGGTGGTTCCGTCGACGGGATCAAGGTACCAACACGGTGCGCCTGGCACTGCGACTCCGCCCATTTCCTCGCCCACCACCGTGTGGCCGGGAAGGCGGGCGGCAATCACTTCGCGGACATGGCGCTCGACGGCGACATCGACTTCCGTGACCAGATCAGCGGGGTGCGCCTTGGTCGAGACCTGGCCGCGATCGGCGTCGCGCATGTACCCGACGGCCCATTCGGCCAGTTCCAACGCGACTTTCCGGGACTCAAGAACCTCATCTCCGGCGAGTCCTCCGGGAGCCTGGGCCGAAGCCCATGCCTGCGGGTCTTCCGCGATGGCGCTTTGCAGCAGGTCCAGTTGGTTGCTCGTGATCGAATCCACGCCGAGTCCCAAGGCCCATCGCATGGATTCCAAGTCGTCCACGGTCCAGCATGCAACTTTGGCTCCCGCGGCGTGGATCTGTTCGACCATGTGCTTGCTGAGAACCACGTGCTCGGAATTGACGAACTCGGGCTTCAGCTCGGCCAGCAGCTCTTCCGGCGGGGCGGTCCTCTTGCTCCAGGGCAGCCAAATCCGGGCGTCCTGGTCGAGGGCGCGGATGATCCGCATTCCGTCCAGGTTCCCGCACCAGGCCACTTCGATGCCGCTTTCGCGCACGACGGCGGCAGCCGCCCCCGCGGGGCCGGGCTCGTCCATGTCGATGAGCAAGATTGACCGGCGGCCGCGGAGAAGCTCTAGGGCTTCGGAAAGCAGGGGAATCCGCTCCTCGCCGGCGCCCAGTTGCTTGATTCGGTCATAGCCGACGTCTGCAGCGTCCGCGTCGAGGCTCCAGATCCTAAGCAGCGAGGCATCATGGAGCAGGATCACCCGCCCGTCCTTCGTTACCCGAACGTCCACTTCCACGAGGTCCGCACCCGCCTCGATGGCTGAGGCGATGGCGGGCAGCGTGTTCTCAAGGTGTTTGCTGGAGTCGCCCCGATGGGCCGTGGCGCGGGTCCTTTTAGTGTCAATGGTGTTGCTCAATGTGCGGCACCTGCCTCTGCCACGAGGCGTCCGTCCCGGAAGGTCATAGCTTTGCGGATCCCGGCATAGGTCTGTTGGCCTGGCTGCATGAGCTCGCCGCTGACGAAGCTGCGGAGCTGGGCGTCGGCCCTGCGCACGTATACTTCCTGGAAGTGTCCGCGTGGGACGACCCTCTCGACGGTCGCCGGGACCGCATCTGCGAAGGGCGCGTCTGCCAGGATGACGTCCTCGGGTCGGATCCCGAGAATGTCCGGGCCCGCGGTGATGAGTCCGTTGTTGAGCGAACCCTCGAGGCGGTTCATGCTGCCGATGAAGGTGGCTACAAACTCGGTTTCCGGGCGGGCATAGAGCGTTTCCGGGGTACTGTATTGCTCGATCCGGCCCGCATTCATGACGGCGATCCGGTCTGACATGGACATCGCTTCTTCCTGGTCATGGGTGACGATGACCGTGGTGATGCCCAGTTCCTGCTGGATCTTGCGGATGTCTTCACGTACTTTGACACGCAGTTTCGCGTCCAGGTTGCTCAAGGGTTCGTCGAGGAGCAAGAGCTTCGGCTCCTGGACCAGTGCCCTGGCCAAAGCCACGCGTTGCTGCTCGCCGCCGGAAATGCGGGGGGGCTTGGAATCCTTGTGGTGCAAAAGGCTGACCAACTCCAGGACGGCTTCCACCCTGTCCTTGATCTCGGCCTTGGACATCTTGCGGAGCTTCAGCGGGAAGCCGACGTTCTTGGCCACGGTCATGTGGGGCCACAGCGCGTAGTTCTGGAACACCATCGCGCTCGGGCGGTTCTCGGCGCCCAAGTGGGAGACTTCCTGGCCCTCCACCTCGATGGAGCCGGAGTCCGGCTCGAGGAAGCCGGCGATCATGCGCAGCGTCGTTGTCTTGCCGCAGCCGGAGGGCCCCAGCAAGGACACCAGTTCGCCTTCCTTTACCGACAGATCGAGGTTGTCGATGATTGTGCGGCCGCCCAGGATCTTGTGGAGGCCGCGGATGGTCAGGCCACCGTCCGACGCCGGAGTTCCCGGCTTTGTGCTGCTGGCAGGTGGTTCAGTCAATGGTTCATGAATTGTCATGGGTTCTCTGTCTGACGTTGGGCGCGGGGCGCTATTTAATCTGGAAGCCTTCGGCGAGCTGGCCGCCGAGGATGTGCTTGTGCGCCGCGAGCATGAGGGCCACGGAGGGGATGGCCAGCAGGATGGAGAAGACGGCAGCCACCTGGGTGGGGTAGTTCAGCACGAGGCTGTACATCTGGGTGGGCATGGTCATGAAGGCCGGCGCACCCACCAAGTACGTTCCTTGTGCTTCGTCGAAGGACGCCAGGAAGGACATCACCGCCGCGACGATAATCCCGGGCAGCGCCATGGGGAGCGTCACGGAGGCGAACACGCGCAATTTGGAGGCTCCGGCGTCGCGGGCTGCTTCCTCCAGGTTTCGCGGCACGGCAGCGAACGCCGCCGCCGGGATCCACGTCATGAAGACCACCGTGCCCAATACGTGCACCACGAGGATTCCCAAAATGGTGTTCATCAAATTCAAGGCGTAGAAGAGCGCCGCAAGGGTGACGAACAAGCCCATCTTGGGAAAGGCGTTGGTAGCGAACAGGCTGATCAGGAAGAAGCGGCGTCCGGGAAAGTCAAAGCGGGCGAAGGCGTAAGCCGCGGGCAAACAAATGATCGCAGACACCAGGACCGTCAGCGGGGCGAAGAACAAGGAGTTCTGGACCGCGATGCCGAGCGCGCCGTCGTTGACGACAACCTGCCACCAGCGCAAAGTCCAGTCATCGGGAAGGAGGTTGGGGAAGGTCCAGTTACCGGCGAAGGCGCGGACACCGAGCCAGAGCAGGGGTCCCAGGATGAAAACGACCATGAGCACCACGAACAGGCCCACCAGCGCACGGCGGACAATCGAGTCCAACGTGAGGGGCCGGCGGGTGCGGGAAGCAACGGGCGATCCGGTAGAGATAGCCATCAGACTTTCCCCTGTTCCTTGGCGGAACGGAAGTTAGCCCACACGTAGAGCGCGGCGATTCCGGAGGCAATCAGGAAGACGGTAAAGGCCATGACGGCGGACTGCTGGGGCTGGTTGAACGCAGAGAAGTAGTTGGACATGTCCACTCCGAGCATGTTCGGTGAATTGGGCCCGGTGAAGTACGGGACCGTGAACGATCCAACAATTCCAATGGCCGTAAACGTCGTCGCGATGATGATGGGAACGGCCGCCATGGGAACGATCACTGAGACGATCGTGCGCAAGGAGCCGGCACCGGCGTCGCGCGCAGCTTCGATCATGGCGTTCGGCACGGACTGCAGCCCGGAGGAGACCATGAGCACAGCGAACGGCAGGGACGTCCAGACGGAGCCGATGATGACCGTGACCATGGTGAACGCCCACACGGGGAAGTCAAGCCCGAAGAGAGCGAAGACGCTCCGAAGGAAGCCCGTGCCGGAATAGAAGGTCAGGATCGCCCACGAGGCGATGACTACCGGGATGAAGAGCGGCACGATCGCCAGTCCGGAGAGGAGGCGGGCCATTCGACCGCCCTTGAGCTTGAGGTAGAGGCCAATGCCCATGGCCAGGAAGATGACTGTTGCCGTGCTGACCAGCGTCACGATGACGGTGACCAGAAGGTCCCCGAGGAACCGCTTGTTGGTGAACATTTCCTGGTACGCGGCCAGGGTTCCCCACCAGGCGTCTGCTTCGTGCACGTTCTGGCCAATGGTGGCGATGGTGTGGTTCAACCCGCCGGTCAGGCCGATGCTGAAGCCGAAGGCGAGAATGATCGGGAAGCCGACGAAGAGTGCGATCAACAGGATCGGCGGGAGGGCCATGAAGAACCCGACGGCGCGCTGGCCCAGTCGCTTGGGGCGCGTGGCACCAGCCGGCGGAACTGTTTGTTGCAGTTCCGCCGGCTTTTGAAGCGTGGTTGTCACTGGCCGGGAACCTTCTGGTCCCAGAGGTTGTTCAGGTCTTTGCCCATCTGGTCGAAGTAGCCCTTGCGCAGGTTGTTGGTGTCTGCGTCCTTGAACTTGTCCTTCACATCAGCCGGCAGTTTGTCGAGGCTGATGGCCGGGAAACCGGACATTTCCTTGATGATCATGGTCTGCGCGTCGGGCGAGAGGACGAAGTTGGCAAGCTTCAGCGCCGCTTCCTGGCGGGGCGAGGACTTGGGAATGCCGAGGTAGGCGGCACCGCCCGTGAAGGACGGGTTGCTGATCTGGGTGGCCTTCACGGTGGACGGGATCTGGCCGTTGGTCAAGCCGGTGATGAACTGGTCAGACCACACCGGAGCCATGGAGATCTGTCCCTTCGCGAGCAGATCAAGGGTCTGCTGGTTGCCGTTGGGGTAGACGCCGCTCTGGAAGACGGACGAGTTGAGGTCTTTCAATGTCGCGAAGCCCTGGTCCCAGTACTTCTCAAGGTCCTTCTCGTAGCCCACCGTCATCTTGGCGCGGGCGTCGGCAGGGACGAACTTGTCCAGAACGGTGGCAACGAATGCACCGCCGGACCCTCCCGACTTAGGCGAGTTGTAGGTGAACTTGCCCGGGTTTGCCTTGATCCAAGCGAGCAGTTCGTCAAGGGTCTTCGGCGGAGTGCCAACTGTCTTGGTGTCATATGCCAGGAGCACCGCGGAGCCGCGGTACGGGATGCCACCGGTGCCGCCGGCCTTGATGACGTCCTGCGGGACATCGTTCAGGGCGGAAATCGTTTGCGAGCTCACGGAGGTCAGCAGATTGGCTGCGGAGGCCTTGGAGACAAAACCGCCATCGACGAGGTCGAAATCAGGTTCCTTGTTCTGCTCCGTGGCGCTGGTCAGTTTCGCCAGGGTCTGGGCATCGTGCTCGCCGTGCAGATCGAGGGTGACCTTAACGTTGTAGCCGGGGTTGGCCTTTTCGAAGGCGGGAACGAGGCTCTTCTCCCACAGGTTCTGGACGTTCGTGTCCCCGCTGATGAACACGGTGATCGTCTTGTCCGGGGATGCGCTGGCGCCATTGTTCTGGGCCGAAGCGGTACTGCTTTGAGCGCAGCCGGTCACAGCGGTGGCTGCAACAACGGCGACGGCGGCCGCTGCTAGAAAGCGGTTGGTCATGGTGTTCCTTCATCTTGAACCGGAAAGTCCCCCAAGGGCAGGAACTACCATCCAAGGGCAAGGTGAAGGAGTGGGTCATGGCCCATGAATCCGGGGTTAACCGGAGGCAGAATTAACGCAAATATGTCAGGACATGCGAACATCAGCCCTATTTGAGGGCACGCTTCCAATTCATCGTCAGGAACGTGACCAGGACGGCTATCGCGGCGGCCAGGGCCAGGCTGACGGGGCCGGTGCCCCAGTCGAGTCCCCCTCGGTCGGGGGAAACAGCGGTCCAGTCAGAGAAGGACGCCCCCAATGGCCGGGTCAGGATGTACGCGAACCAGAAGGCCGGGATCGCAGCCAGCAGGCGACGCCAGCGGGCCAGTGCGGGGACAGCGATGACAACCGCGAACATGATGCCTGAGGCAAGGTAGCCCAGGCCCAGCGTGTAGGCGGTCAGGTCTCCAGTGGCCGTGCCAAGTGCGAAGGTTGTCAGCACCGCAGCCCAGTAGAAGGACTCCCGACGCCGGGTGGTGATGCTGTGGATGGAGAGGGTCTTTTCGCTCCGGTGCCAGAGCAGGAAAACGACGGCGAGCGCCACGGTGAAGAACAGCGTCGACGCCAGGTAGGGGACGCCAAGCCCGACGTGAACGGCGTCAGCAGCCATGGTCCCAAACACGCTGACCATCGCGACGGCGGTCCAGTACACCCAGGGGATATACCGGCGGACCCGGAACTGCAGAACCAACGAAATCACCAATGCCGCGAACCCGAGGCCCAAAGCGATCTCGGGTTCGAAACGGTGGACAAGAAAATCGGACGTAGTTTCGCCCATCCCGGTAGTGAGGATCTTCACTACCCAGAACAGGACTGTCACCTCGGGTACTTTCGAGGCGGAGGCTCGGGAGACGGCGTTTTGCAGTTGTCCGCCAACAGCCAGGGTGTCCTTGACCCGCGGGCTAGCGGTGAGTTCTTCGGGCATCATGGCCCCCATTGTTCAGGGCTTTCCCGAGCGTTTCCCGAATGTGACGCGTGGCGCCGCGGCCTGACACGGCAACCAACCCCTCAAGCAAACCGGCCCGATTCGCGGGATAATGGAACTATGGCCGATCAGGATCTGGATCCTTGGGATGAGTTTGACAGGCTCAAGCCCGCGGGACACGATCGCGTCCAGGGCTATCCGGGAGGAGAACCTTTGGGTTTTGGCTTCCAGACGGGCGTGCGGAGCGCAAGAGTGGCCTTCGGTTTCGCCGTCTACGCGCTGGTCCTCGGAACCGTGCTCGTCCTTGTCGGGATCATTGACTTTATCGGCACGGGCGAGTTGCTGTGGCTCGGATTGATGGTGCTCATCGAGGCCGCCTTCATCTATGGCTTCATCCAGCTGGCGCACCAAGCGCGCAACCGACGCTCAACTTAGACGCGCCCGTTGTCGAAGAATTACAGCCCCTCCGCGATGCGCTTGATCGCGGCCAGGCGGCGGTCCCACTCTGCGCCGATGCGATCGAGGCTGCGTGCCGTCTCGCTCAGCTGCGAGCCGAGCACCCTGTAGCGCAGTTCGCGGCCGACGCGCACCGATTCAACGAGTCCGGCCTCCTGCAGCACCGCGAGGTGCTTGGCGATCGCTTGTCGGGTGACCGGGAGCCGCCCGGCGAGGGCCGACGCCGATGCGTCGCCCTCGCCGAGGGCAGCCAGAATGCTCCACCTCGTCTCGTCGCCGAGCGCGGCGAACACTGGAACCAGGGTGCTCGTGGTCACGACCCACCCTCGACATAAGCTGCCAGTTCGTCCAGCTCCGAGTCCCAGCCCTGGCGGTGGCTCTCCATGTTGAACGCCGGATCGCTCGTCGTGTCGAAGCCGGTCTCGACGACGGTGAGCCGCGTTCCGCCGTCGAGCGCTTCAAGCGTGAAGCGGAACACGGTCGAGTGGTCAGGGTCGACCTCGGCCGGCTGGGTGCCGCGCGCGTCGTCGTTGCTCCAGCGGTAGGCGATCATTCGCGGCGGGTCGAGCTCCTCGATCAGCACCGGGAAGGCGCCGTATCCTTCGAAAGAGAAGACACCGCCGGCACCGACGGCGACCTCATCGAGGACGGCGGTTTGTCCAAACCACCGCGCAATGTGCTCGGCCTCGGTGATCGCGGCCCAAACCTTCTCGATTGGTGCGGCGATGGTGATGGTGCGCCTCACAGTGAACTCGCCGGCGTCGACGACAGAGGCCTGGTTTGCAGTCATAGTCATGATTCTGTTCCTTTCAGTCAGTTACTGCAACTACAGAGTTGCATTAACTTTTCGAAAGAGCAACCCCTAGGTTGCAGATCAGATTCCTCAACCCTTGCGCGGCAGGTACGTATTCACCGGGCGCCCCGTCGATCCGTAGGCTAAATGCAGGTCAATGAGTCCCTTGCGTTCGAGTTCGCTGAGATAGCGCTGGGCCGTGGGGCGGCTGATTCCGACGCTGCCCGCAATCTCCGATGCGCCCAAGGGTTCCGTGGAGTGAACCACCATATCGAGGACCTTTTGCATCGTGGGCGGCAGGCGCCGGGGTGCTTTGGCGGGAGGAGCCGTCCGGCGCAGGCTGAAGAGCTGGTCCACGGTCGCCTGGTCGGCCACGGTCCGGGACTCTGACTCCTGCCGCCAGCGCCGGTAGGCCTCGAGCTGGGTTTGCAGTTGCTCGAAGCCAAACGGTTTGACGAGGTAGTACACCGCTCCTCCGCGCATGGCAGCCCGTACGGTCTCAAGGTCCCGGGCGGCGGTGATCATGACGGCGTCGAGCTTTTCGCCGGCTCCCTGAAGCGACCTCAACAGGCTGATTCCGTCTTCATCCGGAAGGTAGACATCGAGGAGAAGCAGGTCTGGTTTGAGCAGCCGCACCGCTTCCCTGGCCTCCGCCGCGGTGTGGGCCTCACCGACGCATTCGTATCCCTCGATTTTGGCCACGCGGCTGGCGTGGATGCGCGCTACGCGGAAGTCGTCGTCGACCACCAAGGTCCGGATCATTCGATTGATTTTCCTGTCATGACCGGGGCGTCGGATTCCATGTGCGGTTCCGGCAACCAGATTTCAAAGCGTCCCCCCGGGCCCGGGAAAACATCCATCGTGCCTCCTGCACGGTGAACGATCCTGCTCACCAGCGCAAGGCCTATCCCACGACGCATTCCCGGCCGCGGTTCCTTGGTCGTGAACCCGTCGGCGGTGATCGTGCCCACCAATGCTGCAGGAACACCGGGCCCATTGTCGGTCACGCAAATGAAAATGCCCGAGGAATCGTCCAGCTGGATAGTCACCTCGCGCGGCGCGGGTTGCTCGGCGAGGATTTCGACGGCGTTGTCCAGGAGGTTCCCGACGATCGTCAGCAGCGCTTGGGTTTCGAGGAACGGTTGGCGCAGCTGCGAGTCGTCCGTCACCGAGATCCCGACATCCTGCTCAGCAGCCACGGTGATTTTCGCGAGCAGCAGGGCCGCGAGCTCCGGCGGCTCGATCCGCGAGCGCAAGCCCTCGCCAAGCGAGCGCGAGGTGTCCGAAATCCGGGAGACGAAATTCCGCGCCTGGTCCACGTCTCCGAGTTCCAGGAGTCCGTCCACCACGTGGAGGCGGTTGGCGTACTCATGCTCTTGGGCACGCAGGGCCTCCATCAGGCCTTCGACGGAGCGAAGGTCACGCACCAGGCCTTCAACTTCCGTGCGGTCGCGCAGGGTGACCACGGAGCCTATGCTCCTCCCGGCCAAGGCAACGGACATCCGGTTCACCACCAGCAAGGCGTCCTCGGTGATCACGATCTGGTCGGTACCGCTGATCTGTCCGGTCAGCAGGGAACGAAGCCTCCCGGCGGGCAGAAGATCCTCGATCTTCTCTCCCAGCACGTTTTCTTCCAGGTGCAGCAGGGTGCGCGCCTCGGAGTTGATGACGGTGACCCGGCCGTCGTCGTCAAAGCCGATCATCGCTTCGCGGATGCCGTGCAGCAGGGCTTCGCGCTCCTGCAACAGGGACGCAATCTCCACCGGTTCGAGATCGAAAGTGACCCGCTTGATTCTGCGCGCCAGCAGGGCGGAGCCCATGGCGCTGATCACGAGGACTACGGCCGAATAGCCGGCAATCAGCAACACCTGTTTGGCGAGTTCGCTGCTTTCCGTGGTCTCCAGGATTCCCACCGAGACCTGCCCGACGACGGTCCCGTCCGCCGCGCGTACCGGCGCCTTGGCGTTGACCGAGTCGCCGAGGCTGCCTTTGTCGATGCCGACATGGGTCTGCCCGTCCAGGACGGCTACGGGTTCTTCCAGGGTCTGTCCAATGAGGCCCGGATTGGGGTGGGAGTACCGGACACCTTTCCGGTCGGTGACGACGACGTAGTCCGGCTGCGCTTGGGACTGGACCTTCGTCGCAATCGCCTGAATCGAGTGCGTTGGATCCCCGTTCCCCAGCGACGTCACGATTTCCGGCATTTGCGCCACCGTCGTCGCGATCCCCAGTGCCCGGAGCCGGTACTGGTCCTCGAGGGTCTGGTTGCTGATCTGGGTGTAGAGAAGCGCGCCCAAAGTGACTGTCACAAAGAGGATGCAGAGCAGCCACACCAGGATCTGGGAGGCAAGCGGCCGCGCCTTCCAGCGCGCGCCGAAAAATCGCAAGCCACGCAACTCTGGATGCACCGCCAACCTCTTCCTACTCTCCCTGTAGCTTATGTGACAAAGTTCACGGCTACTACGGCTCAGCCGCGGACCGGCACCTTGGTGTGCCACGAGGTGTGTTTCTCATAGACGTGCGCGATGCCCAAGAGGTCTGCCTCCGCGAATTCCCGTCCCAGGAAGTGCATCCCGACCGGTTGTCCTCCGGCGAATCCGCAGGGGATGCTCAGTCCGGGCATTCCGGTGAGGTTGGCCGGTGAAAGCATCATGAGCGCGCTGGAGAGGGAGTCCTTGCCTGTTGAACCGGTCAGCGAATGGGACATGTCCGCCTCGATCGGCGCGATGGACGGCAGCGTCGGAGACACCAATGCCTGGACTCCGGCGAAGTCCATGGCAGTCCGTCTCGAGCGACGTTCGGAACCGGCCAGCCTGCTGATGGACAGCGCGTGGTGCCACGCTTTCGGATCCTGTGAGCCAGGCGGAATTGTCACAGTTCAGGCACAGCACAGGTATAGAGGGGCCAAAGTGTGGGGTTCGAGGATGGGTATAGCTTCGAACCCCTCGGAGTTGAACCTCTAAGGAGCAACATCGTGAACAAAGTCCGGAAAATCGCAGTGGGAGCGGCCCTGATCGGCGCCGTCGCAGGCGGCGGAGCCCTCACCGCCATGGCCCTGCCGGCCAACGCCGCAACTACCGACACCTCGACCGCCAGCCCATCCGCCCCCGCCACGGACGGCGGCACGCACGGAAACGAAACGGCCCTGACCGGCGACACGGCAAGCAAGGTCAAGGCCGCTGTTCTGGCCGCCAACTCCGGCGCCACGGTGGAGAACATGACCACCGAAGACGACGGCAGCGCCGCCTACGAAGCCCACATCACGAAGTCGGACGGCACGCACGCCACCGTCAAGCTCGATACGAGCTTCAAGGTGACCGCGACCGAAACCGGCGGCCCCGGAGGCGGGAAGGGCGGCCATGGCAACCACGGAAACGAAACCGACCTCAGCGGTGACACCGCGAGCAAGGTCAAGGCCGCTGTTCTGGCCGCCAACTCCGGCGCCACGGTGGAGAACATGACCACCGAAGACGACGGCAGCGCCGCCTACGAAGCCCACATCACGAAGTCGGACGGCACGCACGCCACCGTCAAGCTCGATGCGAGCTTCAAAATCACCGCAACCGAAACCGGCGGCCCCGGTCACTAACTCCCAACCCAACCAAGCACCGTGGGCGCATACGGCAGCCAGCCGTATCCGCCCATTTGTTCGATATCGCCCGGCCCGCGCACGGTGAGGGTGGGACCGTCAATCCTAGGAAAAGCAGGGAGCGGCACAGCTGCTGACATCGTCATCCGGAGCGCTTAGCGTCTTTAACAGAACCTTGAACGACGGCGGTTCCGCCTTTGAGTATTCGGGTTTCTTCCAGCCGCAAAACTGATCTACCAGTTCAGGGCTCCACGTTTAGATGAGAAGAAGATGACTATGGAATTTTCGTTGATGATGGCTTGCGCAGTCATCAGCATCGTGAACAATGACAGCCGCAGTGCTTTGCCCGGGGCACCGGTTGTTCCAGCACGCCCGGCAAGTCGCCTGCGGCTGGCTCGACTGCGGGGTTGGCTCGCGACCGCGTTACACCGGGCCGCGTGGGGAATCGAACCTAAGGCGCCGCAGCCTGTTATGGAGACTTGCCGCTGAGGTGCGCGGAAGTTGACCGAATGTCAGGCGGGACCCTGTGAGCTGAACATGACTGCGTTCCATTCCCGGATCTCGCTCGGTACGGCAAGCCCCTCCAGGACGAAAGGATCGCCCGCGATGAACTGCTCCGCCCTTTCCTTGCTGGTGAAGATGCCCATCGAACCGTTTACGGCGGGGTTGTTGAAAGTCCCGATGCCGATCAGGCCGCCCTCGGCGGCGAACGCCTGCATATATTCAACGTGCCTGGAGTAGACGGCCTGGAGTCCCGGGAGTGCCGAAGGATCCGAGCTGTAGAAGACGACGAATTGCATTTTTTGCCTTAGCTGTCGAGTTCAGGGCTGTCGAGTTCGGGGCTGTCGAGTTCGGCCAGGGTCTGACCGAGCCGCGGGAGCACGTGGTTTCGCCATCCCCCGCTCATGATGCGGTGCGATGCCACATGCGTCGGCTCGTTGGGATCGAACCCGTCGTGGACGAGGGACAGCCGGGTGCCCGGGTCCTCCGCGGTGATTGACCAGGTCACCGTGCTGTTGAGGCTGTTTCCGGAGTGTGCGTCCCGCCATGAGATACGCAGTAGCTTCTCCGTTTCGACGTCAAGGACTTCGCTGGCCACCAAGCCGCTGAAACCGACTGCCGGAACGGGAATCCCGCGCATCTGGAACTGGTGCCCGACGGTTGCTTTGAAGTCGTTTTCCATCAACCAGCGGGCGATCAGCCCGGGCTCCGTCAGCGCCCGCCAAACCTTGGCAGGCGAATACGGCAGGAATTCTTCGACCTCGATGGTCGTAAGTTGTTCACCCATTCAGTGTCCTCAATCTCGTTCACGACCATCCTAAGTTCCGAGGGGCCGTCGTCGGAGCGATCGGGTATCCCCGGGCGGCGTCGCAGCCCAGCTCGCGCAAAATACGGGTCTAGTTTAACGACAGTCAGCGATATATCGTTAACTATCGCAGAACAAACTGCGAGCCTCAGGGCAACCCAGACAACACTGAAAGGACGATGCCGTTATGAAAGGCATTCACGACAACAAGCACACAGATTGCGGTCCGGACATGGAACGCTTCGGACGCGGCCGGAGCCGTCGCGGACCCCACGGACACGGCGGATTCGGACCTGGCCGCGGATTTGGGCCGGGCCGCGGTTTCGGACCGGGCTTCGGGCCGGGCTTTGGCCCGGGCTTTGGTCCCGGCGGCCAGCGCCGGGCCAATAAGGGCGACGTTCGTTTCGCGATCCTCTCCCTGCTGGCCGAAGCGCCATCCAATGGATACGGACTCATCAAGACGATTGCCGAGAAGACGTCCGGATCGTGGCGCCCAAGCCCGGGCTCCGTCTATCCGACGCTGCAGCAGCTCGTTGACGAGGAGCTCATTGCACCCGTCGGCGAAGGTCGGCGCACCGAGTTCACACTCACCGATGCAGGGAAAGCATACGTAGCGGAGCACGCCGAGGAGCTGGAAAATGCGTGGAACATCGATCCAGAAGGATCAGGACCCGCGTTTCACCAGAGCGTGGCAAAGCTTATGGGGGTTATCCACCAATTCCGCTTCGCCGCAACCGACGAACAACGCACGGCGGCCATGGAAAAGATCGACGAAACCCGGCGAGCGCTTTACCACATCCTCGCTGACTAGTACCGCCCCTCCCGAAGCCGCGACGCGGAGTGACCTGCTCGCGGCTTCGGAAACGTCTGCTGAGTTCCGTTCGCTCAGAGGCGGAGTTCCATGAAAACGCTGTGTGGATCCAGGGTGTAGTCGGCAAAAGGTGGGCACTCGGTGAATCCGTTGCGGACGTACAGGCGCCGTGCGGGAGCGAAATAGTCCTCGGTTCCTGTCTCCAGGAAAATGTGCTCGTAGTTTCGGCTTCGGCCTTCGTCCAGGATGTGCTTGAGCACGAGAGTGGCGACGCCCCGCCCCCGCGCACTGGCCGTGGTGCGCATCGACTTGATTTCGCCGTGCTTCGCTGCGCCGTCCGAGGATTCAATGAGTTTGAGCGCGCCACACCCGAGGAGGGTGCCGCCGTCGCGGGCCGTCCAAAAGGTGATCGACGTCGCGGAAAGCGCCGAATGATCCAGCGCGTGGACACTTTCGGCCGGCGATGTGGCGAACATGTCCGCCAGGTGTTCGCTCAGGAGTTGGTTGACATCCGCGCGTGCCGGATCGTCGGGCTCAACGTGAATCATCGACTCAATTTACACTCCCCCTGTTCGGTTTCTGGGTCTATGCTGGTTCCTCCGATCTGCTACTGAGAGCGGTGGTCCATGAGCGGTTGCGAAGCAGTCCTGGCAGGCCTTGAAGCACAGCTCGGTTGGATCCGGGATACGTACATCGATCTGCATAGGCACCCCGAGCTAAGCCTCGAGGAGCATGGGACTTCGATGCTCCTCGAGGAGAAACTCGCGGCGTTCGGCTATGCCGTAACACGCATCGGGGGCACCGGCGTCGTCGGTATCCTCGCAAACGGGGACGGCCCAACAGTGCTTGCCCGCGCAGACATGGACGCGCTACCGGTGACCGAGGCTACCGGGCTGCCTTATGCGTCTGCCGTCGACGGGGTCATGCACGCGTGCGGGCACGACCTGCATGTCGCCGGACTGCTCGGCGCAGCCAAGCTCATGGCCGACGGGCGCGCGGCATGGTCCGGGACGTACATCGCGCTGTTCCAGCCTGGCGAAGAGATCGGGGCTGGATCCCAGGCGATGGTCGACGACGGACTCGTCGCCAAAGTGCCGCGGCCCGACGTCGCCTTCGCCCAGCATGTGATGCCGATCCCGGCGGGGAGGATCGCCACCACGGCCGGCCCAGTCCTGTCGGCCGCGGACTCGCTCAAGATCACCGTGCACGGGAAGGGCGCGCACGGCTCGATGCCACACATGTCCGTTGACCCGGTGGTGCTGGCCTCTTCGATCGTGATCAGGCTGCAGTCCATCGTCTCGCGGGAGACCAAGCCGGGCGACTTCGCGGTTGTCACTGTGGGGGCGTTCAACGCCGGAGCGACGTCGAACATCATCCCGGACCGAGCTACCCTCTTGCTCAACATCCGCACTTACGACACCCGGGTCCGTGCGTCCGTCCTCGCGGCCATTGAGCGGATAGTCAAGGGCGAGTGCTCCGCCGCCGGATCACCGCAAGACCCTGATTTCGAGTACTACGAGCAATTCCCGCTCACCAGCAACGACGAGGCCGTGACAGAGAAGGTCCGGGCCGCATTCTCCGCCCACTTCGGGGCGGACTCCGTGCGCCAGGCCTTACGGCAGACCGCGTCCGAGGACTTCAGCCGCATTCCGGACGCTTTCGGGGTGCCATACACGTTCTGGCTCCTAGGCGGCGTGGATCCCGAAACCTACCGGGCCGCCGTCGAACGCGGAACAGTAGCCCGGGACATTCCGGCCAACCACTCCCCGCTCTTCGCGCCGGTGATCGATCCGACTCTGTCCATTGGCGTCCAAACCCACGTGGTCTCAGCACTGTCTTACCTGGCGACGGAAGGCGCAACACCATGAGCCCCGAGGACGTGGACCTGCTGGTGGTCGGCGGTGGAAAGGCCGGGAAAACCCTGGCGATGGACTTGGCCCGGGCGGGCAGGAACGTTGCAATGATCGAACGTTCGATGATCGGGGGGACGTGCATCAATGTTGCCTGCATCCCCACCAAGACCCTCATCAACAGCGGCCGGGTACTGGAAACCATCCGCCGGGCCGCCGAATTTGGCATTTCCGGGGCCGAGGACCCGCTCATGGAGCTCAAACTGCTGCGCCACCGCAAGGAAGACGTCGTGGAGACCATGGTCAAGGGCCAGCTGTCCTCCTTCGTTGGATCAGGAATGGAGTTCGTTCTCGGCGAGGCGAAGTTCGTCGCTCCCCGGACGGTCGAGGTGACCCTGAACGACGGCGGCGTGCGCACTCTGCGAGGCACCGACGTCGTACTGAATCTCGGCACCGAACCGCTCCTGCCGACCATCGAGGGCCTGCCGGAATCGAAAGTGCAGACCAGCAACACCCTGTTGAAACTGGAATCCCTGCCGGAGAGCATCATCATCCTTGGCGGCGGATACGTCGGCTGCGAATTCGCGGATCTGCTCAACACCATCGGGGTAAAAGTCACCGTCGTCCAGGGCAGCGGGCAACTGCTTCCTCGGGAGGACCCGGACATCGCCGCTGCCATCGAACAGAACTTCACTGACGCCGGCATAACCGTTCGGCTGGGGACCAGGGCACAACGGATCAGCCGCGCCGCAAACGGAACCGTTACCGTGACGCTCTTCTCCGGTGACACCGTCACCGCCGATGACATCCTGGTGGCGGTGGGACGCAAACCAATGACCGACGGCATCAATCTCGAAGGTATCGGCGTGGAACTTGACCACCACGGATTCATCAGGGTCGATGATCAGCTGCACACCACGGCAGAAGGAGTGTGGGCAGCAGGCGACGCCGCAGGGACGCCCCAGTTCACGCATGCCTCCTATGACGACTACCGGGTGTTGAAGACCAACCTGGCGGCAAGGAACGGCGCTGGCAAGCCACGCAGCACCAGCGGCCGGCTGATCCCCTACAGCGTATTCACGACCCCCGAACTTGGCCGTGTTGGACTGAGCGAGCGACACGCCCGGGACGCAGGCTACAAGGTCCGCATCGCCAAAATGTCGGTTTCGGCCATTCCCCGGGCCCGGACCGTGGGACACCTGGAGGGTATCTGGAAGGCGGTCATAGACCGCGAGACCAACAGGATTCTGGGCGCCGCCCTGCTAGGCGCCGAAGCCAGCGAAGTCATTGCCGCGGTGCAGATGGCAATACTTGCAGGACTGGACTACGCCGCCGTGCGCGATGCGGTCATCACCCATCCGACCATGGCAGAGGGCCTGAACCTACTGTTCACGCCAGCTTTCCTTGAAGACTGAACAGCGGACGACGGCGGGGCCTCCCGCCGTCGTCCCATGCGTTAAGCGACGCGGCTCAGGAGTACCACTGCCACTCAGGCGGGGCCCAGCCCGACGGAACCTGATGGTTGTCCTTTGTACCGCATCTTGGACAGCTGTAGCTTGCCGACGGCGGCCGCAATCCGCTGCCATCGACCGCATAGACCGCCGGAACATACTCATGGAAGGTCAAAGGAAACCCAGGACCGCACTGCCCACAGGCCGGCACCCTGGGCGGCGTTGCGGGAACACAGGGACGATGAGTGGCCATTCGATGTCCAGCACGAGCAAGCGTCATGTTTCTCCCTCACGTCTTCATCATTCGGGAATCGGCGTCGGCCAGATCCCGCGTTCAAAGTTCATGCCCGGACGCCCACATCGTGCGTATGAACCCAATGGGGCAGCCAGCGGGTAGTGGGTCAAACCTTATGCCAGGATTCCCTGAAGAGCTATGGGCCAGTCAGAAGTGATGGTTCGCAATCAGTTAGGCCGCAAACGGAGGTAACTGTTGCCTGCGTCACATCCTCCGTTTAGTCTTTGTTCCGGGCCGCAGCGTCGCGGTTCCTGATCGGAAGAGGACTCATGACCGAAAAAATCCGGCTTCTCGTAAAAATGGACATCGATGGTGCCCAGGTCCGCATCACAGCCCATGGACGGCTAACCTCCCGGAGCCTCCACGCCCTTTACATAGTCGCGAGGCGGGCCAACGCCCTCATGCATGGTCTGGCCCTTGAAATCGACGTTAGCGGGGCCAACGTCGACCCGGCGGCCATGGAAGCGCTCCGCCGCTGCTCGCAATCCCGCCGACTTCCGGCCCTGATCGATCCCCAACAGTCTGATGTCAACATCTCCGTCCGGTCATCCGCCGACGCTGTGATGGCCGCCTGAATCCGGGCGGCCATGAACGCGCTGGAGGGCACTTCGACCATGCCCGTCTAGAAACGGGTGGTGCCGCGCAGCCTGCGGGGACGGCCGTCCGGGTCCACGACGAAGCGGCTGAGCGGATCCGCCCAGAGACGCTGGAGGGCCGAAACGGGTTCGGGGGTGTGATGCCGCACGTTTCCGGTGGGGCGGGGTGAGCTACTCCCGGTTTCATGCCAGTAGTCGAGAACGTCGGCGGCGGTGTTCCAAAGCTTGAGCCCAGCCGCCGGGTCATGAAGTCGGGGATCGTTCTGGTCCATGCCCAGGTGTTCTGCCCAGAGTTGGAGCCGGAGCCGGCGGGCGAGCGGCCGGGAAGCATCGTGACCGTCAGTGCCGGGCGGCTCCCCGTTGTCGGCAGTGGTGTCGAATACGGCGCAGGTGAGCTCGCTGTCGGTGGTCCAGGACCGGCGGTTGAAATTGTCTGAGCCGCAGGTGAACCAGACGTCGTCGATGATGCAGATCTTGGCGTGGACGTAGATCGGAGTTCCGGAGCTGTTCTCCAGGTCGAACACGCCGACCCTGTCGGATGCGACTTGGCGCAACATGCTGAGGGCGCGAAGTTGCCCGATCCGGCTAGGCGGTCCTGCTAGGGGGCCGTCGGAGTCGGGGTAGCGGGGCACGACGGCGATCACGTTCAAGTCGGGGTTCCGTCCGAGGGCCTCTGCGATTCCGGCTGCGACCTCGGTCGACCAAAGGTACTGGTCCTCGATGTAGATCAGCGAGCGGGCGCGGGCGAAGGCTTTCGCATATCCGCGGGCAACGCTGCGTTCCCCTTCGGGCGCGAACGGGAACGGGGGACGTTTCACACCGTAGGTGCGCAGCAGCTGCACGGCATGGGGGCCGGCCGCGGGCGGCGGCGGTGCAGCGGCCGGGAGCGGTTCGGGGTGCCGGGGCATACGGGCCAGGCGTTGCAGCAGCATCCGGTACGGGGTCCGTCGGTCCAGTGGGTGGGGGTCGTTCCACCGTTCAGCGAACACTGCCAGGACATCCGCGACCACGGGGCCACGCAGCTCGAGCGCGGCATCGTGCCATGGGGGACGTTTCCCGTACCGGGGATCCACGGTCACCGCTTGCGGGTCTCCCGCATGATCGGCGTCGTCCCGTCGACTGTGGGAAAGGTCGAGCCCGCCAATGAACGCGACGTCCCGCGATGGATCGTCACGACGGCGGATGACGAACATTTTCTGGTGATGGGAGCCGAACAGGCGGACACGCTGATCCAGCAACACTTCCCCGCCGGCGTCGTTGATCTTGCGACTGAGAAGCTCGTTGGATCGGCCGCTCATCGGGGCCGATACCCGCTCTCCGTGGGATCTCCAGACAAGGCCCCGCACTTCCACCCCCGCGCGGGCCAACCCCGCGAGCAAGTCTCCGATCGTGGGTCCGTCGGCCAGCAGCCGCTCGTCGGCGTCGCCACGCCAGTCGGTGAACCACACACGGTCTCCCGGCTGCAGAGCAGTCAGTTCCTCATGCAGTCGGGCAAAGTAGCTCGCGCCATGAATCAGGGGACGCACGAGGTTGCCCTCCGACCACGCCGGAGACCCGGCACCGCCTGAGTGCACGTCTGTGGCCAGATTCCCGCGCTCAGCGCGACTCAGGAACCACGTGCCAGCTTCACTGTCCACTCAGTGCTCCTTCCGGGGGCGAGGCCAATCCTCTGGTGTCCGGTCTTCAAACAGCCTAGAAGGTAACCTTACTGATCAAATCCATTCACGATGTGAGGCGGAAGACAATGGGCGTTCACCCCCAAGGCACGTCCGACGACGAGTCAGCCGGAGGGAAAGGCGAACTCATCGACGACCGGTTCGTCGGTGACACTGACTTGGCCCGGTGGAAGACCCCCGCCGGAAGGTGGCTCGCTTCCCGCGCACAACGCCTCAGTGCCCGTCTCGGCCCATACGGTGCGCTGATCCTGATCCTGGCTGCCGGAGCCGTAGTCGCATCACTGCTGGCCTTCGCGACCGGCGGGGTGTACGAGGCGGTGACAGAAGCAGATGGCGTGGCCGCCCTGGACCACCCGGTCTTGGAGGCAGCGATGACCTTGCGCAGCCCTGCATTGGACGCCACCGCCACTGCCTACACCGATCTGGGCGGGGGAATCGGGATGCCGATCCTGGCCGTGATCGCCACCGCCGTGCTGGTCCTCCGGCGCCGTTCCTGGACGCCGGCGATCCTCATTGTGACCGCGGCGGCCGGCTCCCTCCTCATGACCATCGCCGGCAAGCAGCTCATCGGCCGTGCCCGGCCCCCACTCAGCGATGCCGTGCCGCCCTACGAGTATTCCCCCTCGTTTCCCAGTGGACATTCGCTGAATTCGTTCGTGATCGCCGGAATCGTCGCCTACCTGGTCATCCTGCGTTGCCGCTCCCGCCGGGCCCGCGCATGGACAGTGACCGCTGCGGCCCTCTTCGCCCTGACCATCGGCCTAAGCAGGGTGTTCCTGGGCCACCATTGGCTCACCGATGTCTTGGCAGCCTGGACCCTCGGCGCCGCCTGGCTGGTCCTGGTCATCACCGCCCACCGTCTTTATCTCACCGCCCGAAAGACCGAAAAGCCCAGCCACCCCCGGGGCGATGCTCAAGGCAGATGAAAGCCACATGCTCGCCTCCCCGCATGTTGTCCAAAGTTTGCTTTTCCGGCACTTAGCCTTTGCCTAGTGCTGGAAGAGTCGGTCGGGGGTTTTCGTCAGCAAAGCCAAGCACTGGGAGCAGCTCATGTCAGGTCTCAACCGTCGACGTTTTCTTCAACTATCAGGGGCTACCGCGGCGAGTACCGCAATCGCGGAGATGCTCGGCGAGAGCATCGCGCGCGCCGCGACCATCCCGGCCAACCGTGCCACCGGCTCGATCAAAGACGTCGAGCACGTGATCGTCTTCATGCAGGAGAACCGCGCTTTCGACCACTACTTCGGCACGCTCAAGGGCGTACGCGGGTTCGGTGACCCGCATCCGGCTATCCTCCCGAGCGGGAAGGACGCGTTCGCGCAGAACAACGGAATGCGGGACATCCTCCCCTACCACCCGACCGCGCCGAATCTCGGCATGCAGTTCATGGAGGACCTCGACCACTCGTGGAAGCTCACCCACGAGGCCTTCAACGTGGGCAAGTACGACAAGTGGCTCCCCGCCAAGTCCGAGGCCACGATGGCGTTCTACGAGCGCGGCGATGTCCCGTTCCACTTCGCCCTCGCGGACGCGTTCACGATCTGCGACCAGTACCACTGCTCGCTGCTCGGCCCCACGGACCCCAACCGCTACTACATGTTCACGGGCTGGGACGGCAACGACTACGAGGCCGGCGGCCCCGATCTCTGGAACGCCGAGGTCGGCTACTCGTGGAGCTCGTACCCCGAGGAGCTTGAGAAGGCCGGCGTGAGCTGGAAGGTGTACCAGGACGTCGGCGACGGCCTCACGGCTGCGGGCTCCTGGGGTTGGACGGGCGACGCGCACATCGGCAACTACGGCGACAACTCGCTCCTATACCTCACGCAGTACCAGAACTCGAAGCCCGGCAGCCCGCTCTACGAGAAGGCGCTGACCGGCACGAACGCGAAGGCCGGCGACGACCTGTTCCGGATCTTCCGCGAGGACGTCGCGAGCGGGAAGCTCCCCCAGGTCTCCTACGTCGTGGCCCCCGAGGCATACACCGAGCACTCAAACTGGCCGCCGAACTTCGGAGCCTGGTACACGGCGAACATCCTCAACATCCTCACGTCCAACCCGGACGTCTGGAGCAAGACGGCCGTGTTCTTCATGTACGACGAGAACGACGGCTTCTTCGACCACGTCGTCCCGCCGCACCCCAACACCTCGCAGATCCCGGGCGCATCCACGGTCTCTACCGAGGGCGAGTGGTACGACGGCCGGATGACGTTCTCCGGCATCGCCGACGTCCCGGGCCACTACGGTCTCGGCGTACGCGTGCCGATGCTCGTCGTCTCGCCCTGGAGCATGGGCGGGTGGGTCTGCTCGGAGACGTTCGACCACACCTCGATCGTGCGGTTCCTCGAGTCACGCTTCGGCGTGAAGTCCCCTAACATTTCGCCGTGGCGCCGCGCGGTGTGTGGCGACCTCACGAGCGCGTTCGATTTCTCGGCGAACAGCGGCGCGGCCCCGGCCCTGCCCGACACCTCTGCATTCAAGCCCGCCGACCACAATCGGCACCCGAGCTATGTGCCGACCCCTCCCGCAGTCAACTCGATGCCGGCCCAGGAGAAGGGCACGCGCCCGTCGCGCCCGCTCGGGTACGCACTCGACGTCGCGGTCTCGGTGGCCGGTGGCAAGCTCTCCGCCCACTGGTCGAACGCCGGGGCGCTCGGCGCACACGTGCAGGTCCGCTCGAATCTCCTTCCCGCAGGCCCGTACTCGTACACGATCGGAGCGGGCGCGACCCTCGACGCGTCGTGGGCGCTTGGCGCCGAGTACGACGTGCAGATGCACGGCCCGGCGGGCTGGTACCGCCGCTTCGCGGGCACGACGGCGGCCGCGGACATCCGGGCGACCGTCACCCGCGACGGCGTGTCCGGACACGCTCAGTTCCGGATCGAGAACGCTGGCCCGGCCGCGGCCGCCCTCACGCTCACGGACGCATACGGCGCCGGGTCGCAGGCCCTCGCGCTCAACCCGGGCCAGGCCAAGACCGTGGTGATCCCGGCGCAAGGCGGCTGGTACGACCTCAAGCTCACCGCCGCGGCGGATCCGAAGCTCGTGCGGGTCCTCGCAGGGCGCCTCGACGACGGCCGGGCGCTCACGTCCGACCCCCAGCTCGGCCGATGACGGACTGTCGCCCACCCGTCGCCAACTGTTCTTCACCCCGCTGCTTCACCCCGACTATGGGCGCTCCGACTGGAGCGCAACCCGAAAGGACAATTTCAATGCTCAATGTGCTGAAAAGCCGCAAGGCAGGAGCCATGGTTGCCATTGCAGCCACCATCGCGCTCACAGGCGCCGCAGTCGTCGGCGCGGTTGCCCCCGCCACGGCGCAGGTCACGTCCGGCTCCGTCGCCCAAGCGAGCGGGCAAGGGGCCAACGGTCCTGACCACGTCTTCGTCATCATGATGGAGAACCACGGCTACGACCAGATCATCGGCAACACCGCCGACGCGCCCTACATCAACACGCTCGCGCAGCGCTACAACACCGCGGCGAACTACCACGGCGTCACCCACCCGAGCCTCCCGAACTACCTTTCAGCGATCTCGGGCAGCTTCCAAGGAATCTGGGACGACTGCAAAGCGGGCGCGAATGTCACGTGCGCCCCCGAAGAGTTCGTACCCGGTTCCAGCGACACAGGAGTCACCGGGCAGCTCACGCCAGAACAGGCGGCCAGCGCCTCCGCGACTCCGCATATGTTCTCCGGCCAGACCATCGTCGACCAGCTCGAGAACAAGGGACTGAGCTGGAAGGCATACATGGAGAACCTCCCGAGCGCCGGCTCCCAGGTCGAATACGCACCCACAATCGGCTCCACCACGGTCAAGCTGTACGCCCAGAAGCACAACCCGTTCATGTACTTCTCGGACATCAACTACCCGGGCAGCCCGCGCCTGCAGAACATCGTGCCGCTCGAGAACAACCTCAAGACCGATCTCGCGAGCGGCAACGTGCCCAACTTCGTCTGGATCAGTCCCAACCAGTGCCACGACATGCACGGGATCTCACCCTCCGGAGCAGCCCTCATTGGACTGCCCCAGTGCGGTTACCCTGACTCCGGCCTCGACCACGGCGCGATCCAGCTCGGCGACGCCTACGTCAAGCAGACCGTCCAGCAGATCATGGATTCCCCAACGTGGAAGACGAGCAAGTCCAGCATCGTCCTGGCCTGGGACGAGAACGACTACTCGGGTTCAACGGGCGGCCCGGGCAGCCCGGTCGGACAGAACGGCGCGGTCCTGGGCGGCGGCCACGCACCAATGATCGTGATCAACTCGGCCGAAGGCCCGCACAAGACCACGAACCAGCTCTCCGACCACTACACCTTGCTCTCCACGGTCCAGCACCTGTGGCACCTGGGCTGCCTGGCGAACACCTGCTCACCCACCACTTCGGGCACCTTCGAGGAACTCTTCCGCCCCTGACCCTTCAAAGCGTTCAAGAGCTGACGGCCTGCCCGCACACTTGTGCGGGCAGGCCGTCCGTTTTGTCGTGACCGGGACCGCCGTCGACATGCCTGAAGTTTTCGGCGGGCTTATGCGAGACGGAACCCAATCGCTTACCGGGACGCCTCGAAGAGAATGAGCTCAGACCGACCGTCGTCCGCGGTCACTCCGCGAATCTCCGGGAATCGGGCGACAAGCTGGAAGCCGAGAGCCTCGTGCATTTTGATGGATGCCGTGTTGTGTTCGTTTGCGAAGTAGTGAGCGATCGACGCCCGGGACCAGATCCATTCCAACCTCGCCAGGGTGAGGGCAGAACCGACCCCTCGTCGTCGGAACTCAGGAGCGACCACCACGCCCCCCCGAGATAGTGGCCTGCGGGCGAGCTGCCTTCCGGATCCGAGTGGAAATGCGTCTTGGCTACGCCGATGGCCTCACCTTGTGCGACGGCCACCAAAATGAATCGGTCGCTCCTTGGGGCGATCATGTCGCGGGTCCAGCGGTTTCGCTCACTGGCGTCACAGAGCGAATTCACCTGCGCCAGGTCGTCGAGGGTGCATTCACGAATCTGCATGGCGATAGCGTACTTGGCGAGCCCGTATACGGTTCTAGTCGTGAAGGACCACTTGGTAGAGATTGTGGTCCTGCCATTTTCCGGCAATCTGCAGGTATCGCGGCGCCATGCCAATCTGCTGGAACCCGCCCTTAAGCAGCACGCGCTGCGAGGCAGCGTTGTGCAGAAGGGTGCTCGCCTCGATGCGGTGCAGTCCGAGTTCGTCGCGCGCCATTTCGACTATCGCGTGGACTGCCGCCGACGCCAGTCCGCGGCCCGCGTAGGCGCCGTCCACCCAGTAACCCAGGCCCGCGCTCTGGGAGGGACCGCGGACGATTCCTGCCATGTTGAATCGGCCGACGAGTCGATCGCCGTCGAACAGCCCGAGCGGATACGCCTCCCCTGCCTCTTGCGCGACGAGGCGGTTGGCAATGTCCGAGGACTGCCAATCTACGGTGTAGTACTCCTCGGGCCGCATTGGCTCCCAGGGTGAAAGGTAGTCACGGTTGCGCACATATGCGGCTGCGAGCGCAGCCGCATCACTTATGCGCAGTACGCGCATGCTGACGCTTTCACTAAGTTGGCGCGGTTCAATCATCGGTCAACATTAGACCAGATCGCCGTTTCGGCCGCTCCCCGATTATGCGATAGTTTGCCGTAAGAACGGGGAAGCATCCGCGGCGGGGGAAACGCAATGACCCACATCTTTGGACACAACTCGGCTCGGGCTCCAGGCGATGTTCCTGCCGACGTGCCCGCGTGAAGGCCGACGCTCTTCGGGAGCCGCTGATGGCAGCGGCCGCTGACCGGTGGCTCAGCGCCTCCGACTTAGTCGCCCTCGCAAGGGGCAGTGGTCTTCTTTCGGATCATCGACAGGCTAGGGAATTCACCCTGGATGCGATCAAAGAGCTCGTTTCCGAAGGATCATTGGTTCCGGGGGCATTCGGAACCGGCCAGTATCTGCCCTGAACGCTGACAGGCTCGGATGCGGCGCGCAAGGTCGAGAGCGAGTGGAACACGAGCGCCATGTCCCGCACATGGTTCACGGCAAAGGCGAACCTGACCTCGTCCGAGCTCGGCAATCTTCCACTCAGAACCCCTCGGCACTCTGCACGCGAAACCATCGAAGCTCCGTCGGCGGTCAGGGGCAGCGAGGCGACGGGACCATGGGTCCAGCTCACCAAGAGCACTCGGTTGCAGGCCACCATACCGCCGGACTCCGCACCCCCGACGTGGAAAGGAAGTTGGCTTCGCAGGGGGCTTTGGCTCAAACGAGCCGCCGCTGTCGTCGTCATCGCATTGGTCTCAGCTTGGCTCGGATGGGCCATCATCGCGGGGATCAAACACACACTCGCCAGCTACACCAAGAACGACGGGACGGTCACGGCACAAACCGATACCTCGGCACGCCGCGTTTCCTCGTGTCAGCTGGACGTCGACTACACCGTCAACGGCCACCAGCTGCACAGCGTCGCCAAAGTCAACGCGAAGTGCAATACTCTGCCCGGGCCCGGGTTCCGGACAACGATCGACGTCGACACAGCCGATCCGCATGACATCTGGATCGACGGCGCCAACGACGCGAACCATCCCGATCCCGTGACCATGGGCATATTTCTGCTGATCCTCCCGACCGCAATCGCCCTCGTACTCAGGAATGAGCTAGGAGACTATGGCGGAATCCGCAAATTACTTGCCTCCGGAGCCCAGTGGCGTCAGGTCGAGGTCACGGTCGCACGGAAGACCGCCGCCCGGAACGGCGTCACGATCCGCCTCGAAGCGAAGGACCACGCAGGAAACCGGCGCTCGTTCTATATCTTCTACCGATTCTCAAGCCCGATCGGCCCTGCAAGTAAAGGCGACAAAGTCACCCTTAAGCTCATCGCGGACGGCAAACGGCTGGCCCTCATCCAGAGGCAGGACAACGGCCGCATATGCGTGGCACGCATCAGCAGAGCCATTTAGCCACAATCGGAGCCCCCTGCCGGATTCGAACCGACGACCCCCGCTTTAGGCCCAGGCGCCTCTGCGCGCCGGGAATATGGTCGCTCTCCCCCGGAATCTAGGGGTTTTTGCGGGCAATGATGGGCGATGATTTGTCATTGGTTGCCGCTCATTAAGGTGAGTTAAAGGTGAGTCGGTCGCAATGGTTCCGCCAGTGATGCCCGACCGCTACCCGTCCAAAACCCTCACAGCCGATACTTCCTCCTGTCCGCCGAGAGGGATTTCCGCAGCCTCCCGCTGGTCCTTCATGGTCGACGATCTCCTCCACAGCCGACGTCTGGCACCAAGGAACGACGAGACCCAGCAGTGGTGGACCCGATACACCTAAAGCTGCCCCAAAGTGAGGATTAGGGGCACCCTCCGAGTTTCAGAGCGGAATGTGGAGACCTGCGACTAACGCGGGGCTTCCCCATGGTCCAGGCCTGGCGTCGGCGGCTCGCCTGCCGTCGTGGCCTGGTTCTTTTCAGCCGGGACGTCACCCACACAGATGCGCGGGGCCGGGGCACCACGGGAATATCACCTGGGAGCCAAGCCGGCTTCTCAGGCGCTCAGGGGGCTACCGCCGGGGTTGCGGGCGGCGATCCCCACCGTCACCACCGGCGGGTGGCACAGAGTAGAAACTGATTGAATCATCGCGAAAGGGCACGCGCGTGCCCGTTCTTGAAGACTATTTCAGCCCGCGTCCGGGTCGCCCATTCGCTCGTGCAGTCCGCCGAAGAGTGCAACGCACTGTCCAAGGACCTGTTCTTTGCTTATGACGGCAAGGACGACGAGCGGATCGAGATGCTCAGGGTCCTTTCCTCGAGGCGTGGCGGGCTGTGACCCGCAACCTTCTAACCGACACGCTGAAATCCGCAGTTATCACGGGCTCCCCGCCGGTGCGTCCCTGGGCTGTGGCCACCCTCGAATGGGACGGGCTGCGCTGCGAGCCCCTGTGATGTTCCGTGGAGGAGGAGCTACCCGATCCGCTCGACGCTGCCGCCGCCTACGACGGCTTGCAACTATCTTCTTTCGACGAAGTGATGGCCGGCTACGAGGCGTGCCTGGTGCAACTGCACCAGCGGAGGCGCAATAACCAAGGATCAGACAGGCCCTAGTAGCCCGGAAGACCAGGCTCCTGGACCGCCCTCCCAACCACGACGCGCGGTCGTTCCTGTTCCGACGTCCACCCCCTCGTAAAGAATTGAGGTAGCAACGGCGGGATCCGCACCCTCGGCCAGGTCCGGCTGCTAGCTATACATCCCACGTCCGCTGGGCACTACCGATTCAAGTCGGCCAGGCGGTTGCTAGCTTTCAGGAGAAAGACGATTAGCGAACCCATCCGGGCGAAAAGGTAGTCCTGCGCCTCCTCGGGCACCGGGTGCTTGTCGGTCTCGTGATGACGGATCATGAACTGGTTGCCCACAGCCGTAAGAGCAATCATCTCGGCGCTGGTGACCGCACGGAACTCGGCACTGGTGATATTGTCCAGCAGCACATTGGAGCTCTGCTTCTTGTTACCGGAGACGTCTACTGTCTTCAGTCGTTCAAAGCCATCCCAAAGCTTTTCTAGGGCCAGCGCCCTGTCGTCTTCCTTCCGGGAGAGATAGAGACCCTTGGCCTGCACCAGGAGCCCGTCCAGCGTCGAATCACCGCTTGCCGGCGCCATCTGTCCGATAACCTGCTGCACCTCAGGGCTTCCGATACGGACAATCCGCCCTCCAGCGTCCAACTCGTACATTGTTCCTCCACGCCGAAGGATCTGATTGACCTCGTCGCGAAACTCCTTTCGGCCTGGAGCTTCAGCAAAGTCCAGTTCGAAGTGCTTCATGTATTCGTGCCACCGGCCTGGAATAGGCCTCGCAACCCGGGTCGCCGCGTATTCCGTCAAGTCCAACAGGACTCCGTCAGACTGTGTCTCCTGGAACCCAAAAGGCGACGACGCTACTTTGAACTCGGGGATCACCGCTCGCACATTGCTCCACAGCGCATCCAGATCGGTACCGCTGATTGTGTTGCCGTCGACACAGTGTTCGGGAAAATGCTGAGCGAGCCAATGCGCCCGCGCTTTGGACCTAAACAAGCTGTAAAGGCCCTCGGCGGTCGCCTTAGGAAGCGTGTCGTGCGTCCGAGGAACCGGGCCGTTCATACGGTCCGTGTAGAAATCAGAGGGTGTCATCCGCTTATTGTCGCAGCTCCGGAAAAGTTCCCATGACCGGTGTCTCATTTCCTGGCGGCTTCCATTTCACTCAGTATCGATTCGCGGGTATCGGTGCCTGAATGGCGCCATTCATCGACGTAGTTCAAGAGCCTCCCCCACGAGTCCACTTCCCTTTCTGCCCGGTGCTCTCTTTCGTCACGAGTTTCCGGTTCGGGCGTAGGACCTCCTGCTTGCGCAACGTCATTCGCACACGCGGCAACGGACTCTAAGAGGTCCAGAGGCTCATTCTCCTGGGCATCCAATCGTGCTGCTGCAATCAGGGCAAGCAGAGAAGAGACTGGAGGGTGTGCTGGCACGGCTACACCTGGCCCACCGCGTCCCAAATTAAGCATGTTCGCCCTGACACCAGCATCGTGGGCTCTCAGCGCTTCTATTCGTTGCGAGATCCCACGTAGAGATCTTTGAGGGCAGCGTCGAACCTTAGCTGTTGCTCGAAATTCACCCGATCTGACTCAGCGTTTACCCGAGCGGCCTCGGAGCTCTTAGCAATGTTTCGCGCCTGCGAGGCGATGACAACAGACACTATCGCAACTGAGAGAGACGCCAGGGCGGCGAACAAAGGGGTGACGATCCCTGTCCAAGTGAGGAACGAGTCGTCGTCGGAGAGCTTCATTGGGAATCCGACAAAATTGTATACGGCGCCAAGAAAAATAACGGGGTACATCTAGCAAGACTATCCAGCACCCGCAACGGCCGCGCGAGTAAATCGCGCACCGGAAACATCCCAACTACAACCGTCCCACTTTCTTAGAACCGGAACACCCGGTAGGCGCGTAGGAGAGTCTGGAGCACCGTGTTGAACTCCATGCGCCCGGCCGACGGGATTCCTTGTATCTGAGGATCAAACTTCCGTAAGGCCCATCACCTCATTGATGATCTCGTTCAAAATCTTGTATCGAGCTTCCAAGTTCAGGTCTGTGCAACGTCGAACGACACGGCCGAGGTTTTCTCCCCGAACGTGGGGCGCCTTGCGTCCTGTGAAGATAAAAGAAAGGACATGCCCGACAGCGTAGATTTCGTTAGCTAGTGAATAATCCTTAAAGCTGTCCAGTGTGGGATCAAGGATTGTCCCTTTCATTTCAGTGCCTGTCCGGGTCAACAGCGACTTTTGGGTCTTGTGTAGCCCAAAATCAGACAGTTTCACTTGAACAACGCCCGCGTCGTACGTCTTGACCAGAACGTTCGTAAAGCTCAAATCTCGATGCAGGACTTCTTTGACGGCAAGGTAACTGATTCCATAAAGGAACTGCAGGGCGATGCGTTTACGTTTCGCAAAGCCAAAGTTGTCCTTGTTATTGTTTTCCTCGATGTACTTGCCCAGTGCGTAGTCGCAGTACTCCATGGCGTAGCTGTTGTCAGACTCGTTGTATCGGTACACAGTCAGCACGTACGGGGAACTGAGGCTGGCGAGGACGTCGAACTCAGCCCTAAACCTGGCCAGCTCTGTTGCGTTCAGTGTCCGGCGAGCCCTTTTCACGGCTACATGCATGCCGTACTCATCGTCCTTGTACTTGTACACGTGCGCGTAGGATCCCTCACCAATGGACTTGAGAGCGTAGTCACGTCCAGATTTTTCTAGCCGGGCTATGGTGCTTTGAAGGTTTCGCCATGCATAGAGCGGACGGCCGCTGACAGTGGACTTCTCGTAAAGCTCGTATCCATCCGGCCTCAGTGCCTCGTTGAGACCGCCAACAAGAGCAGCAACTTCTTCTGGGTTGGTACGGACTGCTGGATGCAGCATTTCTGCAAGGAACCTCAACAGCATGCCATCAGAGGACAACTCGAACCTAGAATCGTTGAACACCCAGTCGAAGTCCCAGTCGTCATTGTTGACGCAATGCTGCCAAACATCCAGCTCGGCATTCTCGAATCGTGGGTCTTCACTCGGCATCGCCGCGAGATCGTAGAGTCTCCTCAAAAACTCGGGTGGATCAAATCGCCCGGCCCAGTTTCGGCCTCCAGACGTCTTCTCTAAATACTCCAAAATTCGAGTCCGAGTCACCTCGGTGATCCTGTTACCCGCTCCGACGTATTCAATCCGGCCAGCTTTACCCACCCGAAATCCCTCGCGGATCAACAATCCAGCAAGCCTTTCGCGGTCGTCAGGCGTGGCCATGGCAATAGCCCCCTCATAGACCCTGAGCACTCTTGAAACGTGCTCCCAATCTGACCATCGCACCGAAGCTTCATAATCAGACCAAAGAGACATTCGCACGCCGCTGAAGGACTGACCCGACCCGGGAGCGAATCCCTCGTCCTGCCACATCCTCTCGATGTCATGCATGACAATCCCCCGCGCCTGCTCACGAAAAGCGCTTCGCAGCCGTGCAGGAATGTATTCGATAGAAGCCATACTTGATTCTCTCAACCCACGCTGAGCTGTGCGGACGACGGCGCGCTGGGACGCCGTCCCACTTCCTTGGGACTGGGACAATCCCAGCATCGGGCTCCCCCGCACTGGCCCGCATATTCATCTTCTGCCACGCCTGCTCGTCACGGCCGGACGACTGGCAACGTGTGTGGCATGCTTCCAGCTATGGACGAGCAGGACGAAACGCCCCACGCCGTGGACGACTCGCAGGTCTGGGAGACACTTCGCGCAGCCCACGGCGCCTATTTGGCGGCTACATCGCCGGCATACGACCAAGTGCTCAAGGAAGTCGCTGACCGAATTCAGGCGAGCGGCAGCATCGGTAAGGCCGATATCGGGACCCTGCTGTTCTGGAAGCGCCTCCGTGCAAATACTCCCTGGGTCAACGATCTGATGACATGGCAAGAACCGAAAGTGCGGGCGGTGACGGAGAAGGCGGTGCGCGCCGTTACCGACGTCTCGCTCTCCGTACCTCAAGCGGCTACGGCTGGTCGGGGGGAGCTGAAGCCGTTGCCTGGCTTCAGAACAGGGGACGCACTAGCATCAGCTCTCCTGCTGGCAGCAGCACCCGAGCGCATGGCTGTGTACGACCGGCGCGCCCGAGCTGGATTGAACATTTTGCATCGTCCGCTCTTGCGCGGCAGGTACGGGCGCTACATGGAGTTGGTAGAAGAACTGCGGTCGATCGCGAAGCAGCATGGGAACGCCTGGACTGCGAGAGATGTCGACGTTGCGCTCTACTGGCTCGGCGGCCCTAAGTCGCAGTCCTGAATCAACCAAAGGCGTCTCCCTGATCGGATTCGCGCGGATCTCCACCGTAGAGCAAAACCCTAACCACCAAACAGATGCACTGATCTGTGCTGGCGTCGACCCTGAAAACATCTACATCGATCACGCCAGTGGCGCCAAAGCCAGCAGGCCCGAGCTTGATAAAGCGCTCGCGTCGGCCAACCGACCCGGCGACCAGCTCGTCTTCACCCGCCTCAACCGGCTCGGACGCTCGGTACTGCACCTTGTCACTCTCGGGGCGGGCCTTCGGGAACGAGGCGTGGGCTTGCGTGTCCTGGAGCAAGGCATCGACACCGCCACCGCGGAAGGACGGGCGATGTTCGGGATGCTCGCCGTCCTGGCTGAACTCCAGCGCGAGCTCATTATCGGCAATACCCGCGACGGACTCGCGGCCGCCCGCGCCCGGGGAAAAAGCGGAGGCCGACGTCCGAAACTGACGCCCGACCAAGCCAATCACGCCGAACAGCTCTACGACGCCGGGAGCCACACCGTCCAACGCATTGCCGACCTGCTTCAAGTCCCGCGCTCAACGATCTACGGACACCTCAACAAAAGCAGCATCGGCCGCCAGCTTGTGCCATCAAAGCCCAAGGGCACAGCATAATTTGCCGCCCTTCTCACGCCACTTGCGCCCGGCGAGGAACTATGATTGGGCCCTATGCCTCGGCCAACTGCAGTCATGGGGCCTTATATGGGGAAGAGCCTAAGAAGCGTGATCAGAACGATATGTCGAAGCTTTGGTGCGTGTGATACCTTGAAAGCGGTTGTTCAGTTATGACTGAACACGAACACTGTAAGCGACTGTTGCCAGATTGCGACACCGTTCTGGCGATGGTTCGTAGGTCGGGGGCATGCGATGCAGAGGAATTCCTGGGCAGTTTGGACCGGCGGTTTCAAGCGAAGTACCTTCGGTACTTCGAGCGTCTACGCGACCATCACAACATCAAAAGCCCAGAAAATCTTCGACACCTTGCCAAACGCGACGAGCTCGATATCTTCGAGCTTAAAGCGGACAAGTACAGGCTGTATCTGATCCGGTACCACGTAACTTGGTACGCGACTCATGGGCGGCCCAAGCCGGCCGATAGCAGAGTGAATAGGGAAATCCAGAAGGCTGTCAACATCTTCTGGGAGTGGAATTGAAGGGGAGGGGCAATATGGAGACCTCAAACGTCTTCCCTGTCGGGGACGCCACGTTTCAGGCGGTTTACGCCGAGGAAGCCGCGATGGTGGATGCTAGTGAGCTGATTGCCCTCGCGATGGAAAAGGCACAGGTCGGTCGCTCTGATCTAGCAAGATTACTGAGAGTTCCCCGCAGTGAAATCACGGCCAGACTCTCGGGAGACCGCAACATCACAGTTCGAAATCTAGCCAAGACACTGCATGTTCTGGGCGCGCGCCTGGCGCTCGACATCGAAGTCGAGGAGCCAGTTACTACTCCTTCCCGCGGACAATTGATTCGAGACGCCTATATCAACAGCGGCGGACCTCGAACCCGGCACGTCCACGAAACTCACCAGAATGTGGACCGTATCAAGGACTTGGTGCGGCCGAGACCATGACTGAATTCAATAGGGCCTTCATTCTCGTGGACCCCAAAGTCCTCAGCGTGGAGGCACATTCCGACCATGAAGCAGAGGACCACTTGCAGTGGACGGCCGCCTACTCCAAGGAAGAAGTCGTTGAAGCCGGTCGGGTAGTTATCGGCACATTACATGGCGCAAACAAGGAAGCCGGTTTCACCGTTACTATCGGTTCTCTCTTCTTGGATACCGGGGCTGCTGAAACTGATAGGGACTATGCCTTGGCAGTCGAGGGCTCTGAGGCCCTAGAAACCCTTTACGATTTTTGCCGCCAGCAAGCGGGCATCATCATTGGCATGCTCGGGTTGAACGAAAAGTTTGACATCCCGTGGAAGGCTCCAGAAATTGAGGTCACCATCCTCGAGGAACGAACTAGCAGCGATGACGACACTACTCAGGGTGAGCATCGCTCATTAGAGGCAACTGCCACTCCCCATGTCGAGGAGGACGTGGTCTAGTCTCTGACTTCAGGTGACCCGGCCAAATCTCAGTTTGGTCGGGTCCGTGTCTGACGCCCTATTCTTGGCGAATGAGCCCATTTCGGCCTGCCCGATTCGCACGGTTTTCCTGACCTGCTCTCAAGCAAAAGCTGGCCGGAGGGAATTGTTTGGCACTATACGAATGCCGCAGGCTTGGCCGGGATCATCCGGGAGAAAGTCCTCTGGGCCAGCTCGACGGCGTTCATGAACGACCAACATGAACTGCGCACAGGTGCGGAGTTGCTCCAAAGCCTCATAAATAAGCACCAGCATTACCTGGCCCCTGATACGTCGCCGTGCATTTGATCGTGCGGGTCCTACGTACGTAGTCGTGACCAGCAATTGTGCGGAGTGGCGAGCGGGCCATCGCAGCACGGTGATCGACCGGCTTACGGGCAGCCTCAGGAAAGGCAAGAAGGGGAAGGCCATGCGCGAAATAGTGTGCATTTGTGTCCCGCGCGTCGCAACTTCGTTGAGCCGCAGGAAGATTGACGCGTGCGATAGTTGCGGCATGAAGCCGGGGAACGGATTGTCTGCCGGGCGTGTTCCAGTACCCCCGACGAGGGGCGCATGTCTGTGAAGCACCCACTTCTACCGCAGGGTCTGCCTCATGAGACGAAGTGCTACGTGTGCATTGATGTCTTCGACGGAATTAGGCCGGTGCTCTATGTCGCCCGGCCAGACGGGGATTGGTGCGCGCTCTGCGGAGATGAGCATCCAGATGATGCGGGCGTGTACCGAGTCGTTGGCATCGGCCATGTAATCGATAGGGACCCGTCAGTCTCTGAGGTCCTCGACCTAGGCCCGAACGAAGAAGCGGAGCGATCCGCATTGGGAGAACAGTGGGCTCGGTCAAGCTTCTAGGGCCTGTCAAACGCACCGCCGATTAGGATCGTCCTCGGAGCGAACTGTGTCGCGTTCGCAGAGGGATGCTCAAATGAAACTGGCCGGCGCTCTGCGCTGGACAGGCCGTCTGTGAAATTCGTCGGGCTCTGAGGTCGGTGATGGTTGTGTGGTCGTGTTTATGCTGTCTTCATGGGTAGCTGGGGTACTGCGATTTTTTCCGATGACGTGGCCGCTGATGTGCGTGCGGACTGGCGGGAGGGGATCCTCGGCAGAGTCCCTCCCGAGGAACTGACGGCAAAGCTCATCAATTCTTATGCGGCGCAGGCGGACGACCCGGACGACGGTGTGGTGTTTTGGCTTGCCTTGGCCGCGGCCCAGCATGAGACAGGTCGACTCCGTCCCGACGTGCGGGACACGGCACTGGACATCCTTGACCGCGGGGGCGACGTTGCCCGCTGGGAAGAGGAGGATCCTGGCCTGGCGAAACAGCGGCAGCAAGTGCTGGAGAGGCTACGGAGGAAGCTGGCCGGACCGCAGCCGGCACCGAAGCGTTTGAAGCGTCCCGTGCCGCACGGTGTGGCGTTTGACGTCGGTGATGCTGTCCTGCTGCGGTCTCCGGGCGGTAAGCGCGCGATCGTGGTGGTGGTAGGGCATAAACCCGGCTGGCCAAAAGGCACCGAAAACCCGGTAGTGGAACTGCTGCTATGGGAGGACGCAGGAGAGCTGCCGACGCGAGAGTTCATGGCCACCGCGCCGCCCCTGTTTACCGACAGTGAAGTCCCCAATCCTTTCAAGCAAGGACCGGCCAGGATACGGCCGGAACTGTTTAGTGTCCTTACAGCGCAGAAAGCCTCAGCGTTCAGCGCGGACATCGGTGAGGTGATCGCCAAGGGCATTCCCCGGCCTCCGGCGGGCGAATACCGCGACGGGTCCGTGATGAGTGGCGACGTCATCGTGTCCGGGGTTCAATGGAGCTGGTTCGGCGTATTCATGTACCAACCCCGTTACGAGGCGATGCGTGAACTGACGCGTGCCCGCACGGGCCCGCGGAGGAAACGGTGGACGGACCTCTTCAAAAAAGGTGGCCTTTCATAACCAGTGAGGCCGTGCAGCATTCCGCAACGAGAATGGCCCACCGGGCCCCGCCTGCAAAGAGCCGGCTCAACGTTCGGCTATCGGGCACCGAGGGTGCGGTGATCGATCCTTCAACGGACGGACGGTGACGTCTACTGCCGTGAGGGAGCGGCCCGGAACCCGGTGCGGCATGATGGTGGCATGCTCGTGGAACAGATTCGGCACTGGGGTAAGGCAGCTTTCGGTGCCCCTGCAGCGGCGGACGCTGTTCTAGCGTGCGAAGCCCAACTAGGGTACAAGCTCCCTGACCAACTTCGGCAACTCCTGGCAGAGACGAATGGCATCGAGGGTGAGTACGGTCTGGGCCTGCTTTGGCCCACGCACCGAATTGCTGAGGACAACGCCTATTTCCGGAATAATTCAGACTTCCGGCGGCTCTATATGCCCTTCGCGGGACTCGTCTTCTTTGCTGACGCTGGCAACGGTGACCAGTTCGCCGTCTCTCTCACCGGAAATCACGAGATCTACGTCTGGAACCACGTGGATGACAGCCGTGTATGGGTCGCACCGACCGTCATGCGCTACCTCGAGGATTGGATGACCGGGACACTCAAGGTCTGAGGAGCACGATCTATCGCGACGCAACGCCGGGTCCCCGGCAACGTCACGAACCGTAGATAAGCGTCTCGCGAACGTCGAACGGGCGCAGACTAGGTGGACTCAAGCAGAAGATTCACGGCAGCGAGTTCCTCAGATGTGAAGACATCCTTGTTCTCGGACAGCAGGTCCGCGGGTGTGCGACCTGCGTGGTCTCGGGCGCTGCGATTCGCGCCACCCTGACTGAGGGCTTCGATTGCTGAGACATTCCCGCGGACGATCGCTTCGTGTAGCGGTGTGGCCCCTCCGTCACCGGCGGCGTCTACATCCGAACCGGCCGCGAGGAGAACCTCGACCGCCCTGCGACCAGCTCCGACAGCGTAGTGCAAGGCAGTGCGTCCGGTGTTGTCGCGCGTAGCTACATCAGCACCGGCCGACAGGAGAAGCCGCGTCAGAACCAGCCTGGAAGCGTCATAGAAGGGCTCAAGCTCGTCGACCGACTCCATCAACGGCGTCACATCGGCAGCTGTGTCAGAACCGTAATTGTCAACAGAAGCACCGGCGTCCAGCAGTTCGCGGACAAGGGCGACGTTGTCGCTCCACACGGCGAACCCCAAGGTGCGTGGGGTGCTCGGCTTCGAGGGCATGGTCTAAGCATCCACCAAGATTCGCTGCTCGTTCGGAGGTGCGCCCCAATCCCTGCAGACAGATTTTGTTCAGAGCGTCCGGTAAAGGATCCCTCAACGGACACAGGACGCCCCTGAGGCCGCAAGCAAGCCTCCTCCGCGAGCCCGACGGCATGCTGTGTTGCGTACGCAGCCTGCGGCTAAATCCCAACGTTGTAATTTGGTCTGCCGGCTGTCACATTTAAAGGTGGAGGCCGGGCGCGTCAACGCCCGGCCTCCGAGGGGCCTAGGGCCCGAACTATTCCAGTCCGAAACTCTAGGTCCCTCCTTCCGAGCAGTCAATTACTAAGAGCAAGGATACGTATGGACATCCCAGTGGATAACAAGCGAGTCAGGACCCTGTTTGCGGGACAAGGGATCGCGGAGTTCCTGACATCGAAGATGAACGACTACGCCGAGGATCTGGCGCGATGGAATCCCGGCGGTCTTCTGGCAACATCGCCCGATAAAGTAGCCGCTGAACTCCTCAAACGCCATGGAGTCATGGGCCTCAGAATCCATGAGCCAGACGGCACGCCGGACTCCGTCGACAGGACCGTGAACCTCGGCCGGGAGTACTCATTCCATGACGTGCGCAGGTCTGTAAAGGTGTACCGGCTCGCTGTCCCTTTTACCGGGGATGCTGGACTGTTTTCGATCCGTCCGACGACATACACTCTTAACCCGCCAGCCGGCCACGTAGACAATTCCGGGCGCAGGCTCACGGTTGAATTCGTCAACCCGGCGGGAGAGGCCCCCGACCCAGAGAAGATCGGCAAGAGCTTCGCTGAGGTGCTGCGTAGCGTCAATTGGCACCTCGACCAACACCGCGATGCAGTGGAAGGTCACAACACGCGGATCGCGGACCTTGGGCCGATACAGCAGCGCATCGCCGCAATCAAGGCAGAGCGGGACATCCTGAGCAAGATTCCGCTCCCCAAGATGAGCGGTTCGGAGGGCTGAGGGCTGCGCATTGGTGGTAGAAGGGAGCCGCTCCGGTCGCTGGAGCGGCCTCTTTACGTCTTGGGTTTTGAGGGCTTCTGGAGCGTATGAACTTGAGTGCGGCGTCCGCTGGCCCGCCGTACCTGCGCCAATCCGGGCTCGGGAGCTATGCGGACATACTCGAAACGCACGGTTGGAACTAATGACGGGGCCTCGATGGTCTAACGAATTGATGGGGGTACGGCCGTATGGGCAACCAGCAAGCAGAATCTTGGAAGCCCCGGATTGAGCTTTCAGCTTTGGCCAAGGAGTACGGCCGCGCCGACCTGGCTTCTAGGACCCGCATCGAGAAGGCCCCACCACGAAAGTGGAGTGAGCTGATCAGCAGAATCGACGATGAGGTCACAAACCTCCTTAGGCACAGAGCAACTTGGCACACCTTCCTTGAGGCCGCTAAGAGAAGTCCAGTCGCGCACGCACAGCCGTATTTCGCGCAATGGGTGGGTGAACTCTACGCCTCAACAGCGGCGCTGGGGATTCGGAAGATGGTGGATGCAGATTCGAGGACAGAATCCTTCACTCAACTGTTGACACGGCTGGCGGAGCAGCCGCACCGAGTCACACGAGAATGGTACATAGGCGGAACGCAGGTTGCCATCGCACTTCACTTGGATCAGACCTTCACCCGAATCGCTGATCCTCACTATCAAGGGCATCTGGAGGGAGCGATTCCCTCCGCGGATCTGGCGGCATTGCGTGAAGCATCAAAGAAGGTTGAGAAGTATGTCAATGAGCATGTCGCGCACGCTCAACTGAGGCCGACTGCTGACCTTCCCTCATACGGCGACGTCGACGCTGCCCTTGACCTTCATTTCGATCTGCTGAAAAAGTACCTTTTTCTTCTTCTGACCTCGAGTGATCGAATCGAAGGGCCTCCGATCTTTCAGTTTCCATGGACCCGGGTGTTTTACGAACCTTGGCTTACGGCAGAACCTAAACGAGACCTGGGCGGTCCTGACATATAGGCTCCAGAGCATCGCCCACTTCGTGTCAACGAGTCTTTCGAGGGCACCTCGGGCTCATTGAATTCATGACCAACCGAAACTCCTTGGCAAGTGTCCGGTAGAAGATCCCTTACCGGGCGCCGCTCCGTACGGCGCAGCGGGCGGTAGTTGTCGAAACGGAGGCTACGGCCGGCCGCTGTTGTCGTCACTGGGCTGCGTCCGGGTCTCCCGGTTCCGTTGTCCTGGCGAGGAACCTGCCAGCACGCAGGAAGTCGCGAACAACGAACATCGTCCCAATCACCAAGACAACCACGCCAGCCCCCATGAACCATGCGATGAACCCTGCTCCTCGTATGACTTGGGGAATGAATACAAGCGGGAACATGGACATCCAGATCAGCTGTGTGGCGACATTCTTTCGCAGTTGCACAGCGGCGGCCCGCGAGACGAGAAGATGCTCCGGATCAACGGGGGTCTTCCCGAGAACCTGGCGCCGGATGTCTTTCCGCTCTTCGTCCTCCAGGGAGAGCAGCACGGCTATCCTGCCGGGTTCCACTGCGGGCCGGATCTTCTTCGCGTTGTAAATGAGTCCGCCGATGGCGGCACCCAGCCACGCGAGGAAGAAACCTAACAGCAAAAATGACGGCCAGTCCGCCGGGACGCCTCCGAAGACCAGCATCCCGCCCACTGTCCCCACCGCGACAAGGATAATTACCCCGGCCGGGAAATAGAGCGTGTAGTACGTCTTCAGGGCACCGCCGAGACCCAGGTCTGCAATTCCCTGTGCTCTTCTTGTGGCGGTGTCCCAACGGTCCTCGGACTTGGGTATGAGATCGTCGATTCCGGTCATCGTCCGGTTCCCTGGGCACGAGTCGAGATGCAAGGGCCCCCGGCAGTCCTCCGCCGATGCCACTGAGCCTGATGCTCAAATCTTGAGCTATCTCCGCCCATAAGCCAACAGCATGGGAATTGACGAAAAACTTAGGGAACGGCCAAAAAGCTAAACATTTCCCGTACCACCGCCCACACGGACTGTCCGTTCAAGGATCCCAAGTAGGGATGCAGAGTCACAAGGCCTTCGCTATGGGGAGAAGTTCGCGCAGGCTTCGAATCGTAAGGTCTGGGACAGCTTTCGGGCTCGGGGCGCCTTCCCTGTTGAGCCAGACCCCGGTCCAACCTGCGGCTTGGGCTTCTGCAATGTCATTGGCCAGTGAGTCGCCGACCATGATCCGCGGTTCCCCGGGCAACAGGTCCGAAGCGATGTCGAAGATCCGGCAATCTGGTTTTTCGACGCCGTGCTCCTGTGAAAGGACGGCGGCCTGGAAGTAATCCTTCAGGCCGAGGCGTTTCGGGTAGGAGTTACCGTTGGACAAGAGGGCGACATGGTGGTTTCGTCGCAGCTCTGCCAGCACTGGCAGGACGTCGTTGTAGAACATCACATCCGCAAAGCGACGCTGCAGGTAAAACTCGTTGAGATAGGCCGCTAGCTCGTCGTCCCGCAATCGCAGGCGGGCGAGGCTCTGCCTGAAGGCCTCGAACCGCACGTGCTCGAGGTTGGTCACGCGGCCCCGCAACCGTTCCGCGACGACCTCCCTGTCGGTGAGGAACGCCTCGACACTCATGTCTCCTCCGGTCCCGGGCCGAAGCCTGCGGAGCTCGCCGATCGTCGCTGCCAGTGCCCGCCGCATCATCGCCTGGAAATCCCACAGCCCCTGGTCACCATCAAAGAAGAAGACTGCCACACGGGCCATCAAAACAGGCGCGTGCCTCCGGCGCGATCCGTGTCGCGGAAGTCCCTACCCGGTCAATAGGATGAGCCATGAGCAAGAAGGTGAATCGCGCCATTTGGGGGGTGGTGGGGTTTCTGCTGATGTGCTGGGTGATCTACCAGCTATTGGGATGGATCGGCGTTCTGTTCCTTGTCGCGGCCGGAGCCCTCGGCGCTGCCTCATCAATCTTCGTCAATCGGAAGGCGAAGCGAGACGAGCAAATCGCACAGTTCAGGAATCGACTGCCCGACAATGGCTCTTAGCTGAAAAATCGAGGTACCGACGACCGTTAACGGCGTGGACGCAGCTCGCTGTGATCGCGCCAGGCCTGGGTGCCGTCGTCCTACTCGACGGCCCGTTCATCGGTGCCCGTTCGCTCCACGACGACGGCCTGCTCCCAGCCAGAGCCGTCCCGGCGCGCGACCTCGACACTCATGCCGTCTGGGAAAGGACCGTGACTGGCGAGGTAATCGGTCACGATGTCCCGCAGAGTTGCCTGCGAAAGGCGCCGCGCATCTGGCGCGGCGAGCATCCTGCTCTCTAGGCCGTCGTGCTCCGCCCAGCGTCATACACTTCTACGGGCTCACCCGCACCAATGTAACGAGACGTCGCCAAGCGGCACCACAATTCTCACTCCTCGGCCCGCGGAAGATACTTCCGCATCACGTACACCTCTGGCACCCAAGGCTAGAGCCGTGAGCATCGGCTAACGGTGTGTCATGTAGCAGACGGGCTCGTTGTTGATGAACCGACGTGAATGGGAAGACTTGCGGTGAATGTGGTCAAGACTTCGAACAGTCTCGCACCTCGCAGCGATTCTGCTCTACGAGCTGCGGCAACGGGCAGCGAGACCGCCGACGGCGGACACGGAGACGGCCATGACCATGTCCATCGCCAGGCTCTCCGCGCAGGCGGGTCTGAGGTACCTGTTCAAGACCACGATGATGGATGACGTCTCGCCCACTCCCCGAGACGCCACCACTTACTACATGAAAGCCGGGGCACCACCAGGACGCTGGCTCGGTAGCGGCCTGGGCGGCATCACCCGAGCCCGCGGCGACCCAGTCACCGAAACCGATGCCAAAGCCATCTTCGACGAAACCGTCCATCCGGACACCGGCGCTCCCCTGGGCCGCCCGCACGGCCAACCCACCATCGCCCAAAACACCCAAGGACAAACCAGCACCCGCCGGCCCGTCGCCGGATTCGATCTGACGTTCAGCGTCCCCAAATCAGTCTCCGTGCTCTGGGCGCTGAGCCCCCGGGCCCTCCAAGACCAGATCCTTCAAACCCACCACGACGCCGTCACCGCCACCCTGGAATGGCTGGAAGAGTCCGTCATCCACACAAGATCCGGACGCAATGGCGTTGCCCGCATCGGCACCACGGGAGCCATCGCCGCCGCCTTCGACCACTGGGAGTCACGTTCAGGGGACCCGCAGCTGCACACGCACCTGGTCATCGCCAACCGCGTCCAGCGGATCACCGACGGCGCCTGGGTCACCCTCGACTCAAGGACGCTCTACAAGGCCGCGGTTGCCGCCAGCGAACACTACAACGGTCTGCTCTTCGACTCCCTCCACCGCCACCTCGGGACCGACATCAGCATCCGGGAGCCCGAGGCCAGCACCCACAACCCCAGCCCGCAGCTCACCGGGGTCCACGACACATTGATCCGCGAATTCTCCCACCGCTCCCGCCTCATCGATCGAGAAACCGACCGCCTGGTAGCCGCATGGACCGAGGCCCACGACACTCCCCCAACGGCGACCACCACCATCAAGCTCCGCCAGCAAGCAACTCTCTCCACACGAACCCCCAAAGCCGAGACCATCGCGCCCCTGCACCAACTCTCCGCACAGTGGCGGGCACGCGCCGAAGCCACGGGCTTCGACCCCCGACTCATACTGGCCAACACCGTCCGGAGGTCACGGACTGCCCCTTACCGCTCGTCAGACTTCACCGCCGAGTGGGTGGACGCCGTCGCGTCGCTCACCCGGGAGCGGGTCGCCACCAAGCGCGCCACCTGGAACCGTTGGAACCTCCTCGCCGAGGCCGAACGGGTCTGCGTCGCGATCCGCTGCCACACACCGGCGGACCGGAACTCCCTGATCGACGCCGTCGCCACCGCCGCCGAAACCCAATCAGTCCCCCTGAACGATTACCGGTACAGCGTCCCCGCGGACGCGCAGCCCGATCTGCGTCTCGGCAGGCGGAGCGTCTTCGACTTCCACGGGTCCCGCCTCTACACCGACGCCACCACCCTCGCGTGCGAGGAGACCGTCATGGAAGCAAGGAACGACGACGGCGGCCCAGCCGTCCGGCCAATGGTCGCCATGGATGAACTCGCCGGCTACCAGCACCACGGCAAATTCGGGCTGCACGACGACCAGCGGGCCGCCGCTGCACAGATCCTGCTAAGCGGAAACCGGCTCGACGCCGTCGTCGGACCCGCCGGAACGGGTAAGACCACCGCCCTCGGCGCGGTCAAGGCAGCCTGGGAAGCAGAGTTCGGTCCCGGCAGCGTAGTCGGATTGGCGCCCGCGGCGGCGAGCGCCGAGGTTCTCGGGCGGGAACTGTCCATGGTCGCGGAGAATGTCGCCAAGTGGCTGTACGAGTCCGCCGGTGAGGGGGCCAGTCGCCGGGCTGAGCGGTTCTTCGATGCAGAGCGGCGGCTCACCAATCCTGTGGCTAAGTCAAGCCCGCAGACCGCTCTGCTCGCACAGAAAGCCGCTCGGCTCTCCGCCGATCAGGACCGGTGGCGGTTCCATTCGAACCAGCTGGTTGTCGTCGACGAGGCCTCGATGGTGTCGACCCTTCAGCTCGCCGCGCTTGTGGAACAGGCCCGGGACGCCGGAGCAAAGGTCCTGTTGGTGGGTGATCCGGGGCAGCTGGATGCCATCGACGCCGGCGGTGTCCTGGGCTGGCTGGACCGCCAGGGCAAGACCGCCCGGTTGAGCACCATCTGGCGCTTCGAGAACGCCTGGGAACGGGATGCCTCGTTGAAGCTCCGTGCCGGGGACGTCGCAGCCATCAGCGACTATGCCCAGCACCAGAGGATCAGGCACGGAACCTATCTGGACATGGTCGGTCAGGCATATCTGCACTGGCAGTCCGACATCCGTGCGGGAAGGTCGTCCATCCTGATTGCCGCCGACAACGACACCGTCAGCATGCTCAACGAACGCGCCCAGGCGGACCGCGTGATCCAGGGTCTTGTAGACGCCGAACAGACAGCACTCCTGGCGGACGCGCTGTGGGCCGGGCGCGGTGACACGGTCATCGCTCGCCGCAACGACCGCACCGTTGCCGACAGCAACGGTGACTTCATCCGCAACGGCACTCTGCTCGACGTCGTGCGTGTCGGCAGGCGCGACGGCTCGCTGGTGGCGGTCCGGAGGGACACCGGTGCCATCGTCACACTGCACCGCGAGTATGTCGAGTCGGCCCTGGAACTGGGATACGCGACCACTGCCCACCGCTCCCAAGGAATCACGGTCGACACCGGCCACACCGTCGTCACCCAAGGACGTCTCACCCGCGAGCTTCTCTACGTCAGCATGACGCGCGGACGCGGCGGCAATTACGCGTACGTCGGCGAAAACGACCCCACCGACCACGAACCGCTGGACCCCTCCCTGCAACCGCAATGGCAGGAGATCCTCGCCGAAGTGCTCGCGGCAGAAGGCGCCGAACGCACCGCCCACGAAGTCCGCGACGCCGAACCGTCCAGCGCCGACAGCCTGGAACGGCTCAGCGCCGAATACGACTACCTCGCCCAGATCGCAGCCGCCGAAGACCTGACAAGGTTCATCAAGGCGCGCGCTCCGGAGATTGATGAGTTGTTGCGACAATCCCCCTCGTGGGGCGCGGCCGTCGCATCCTGGCGCCGAGCGACCGCGGCCAGCCGGCCCGGGGCTCAGCGGATTGTCACGGCCGCTTTGGAAACAAGCGGCGGTGCAAAGGACGTCGCAGCGGTTCTGCACGCCCGGCTCGTCGACTTCTCATCCCGCATACCGGCCGGCGACCGTGCCGTCATCCCCGAACCACTTCATACCAACCGGCCCGACCTCGCTGACATGGTCAACCAAGTAACCCATAAGATCAGGCAGCGGGCCAAGCAAGTCGCGTCGGCCGCTTTGACGCAGGACACTGAATGGAAACGAAAACTCCTCCAAACGCTCCCGCCGAACGTGACGGCGACAGACACCGCCCGCCTGGTCGCCAGGGTTGCCATCTATAGGGACCGCTGGGGTATCGACGACTCACCCCTCCCTCTGGGACCTGCACCGGCAGACCACGATTGGGAACAGTCATCGCAGTACGAACACCTCAAGCGCGTTGCCGACCGGGCTTCGTCCCAAGCCAACCGGCAACAACAACCCGGTCCATGGCTGGAAGATTCGATCTCCCCACAGATCAGCCCCATTACTGTCGGTTGGCAGCTCTGACATCAAGATCACTCTGCTCCTCCGCACGGTCATGCCGTCTGCACCTTTGTCCCCCATGAAGTGGGAACAGAGCCTGACCGTATGTCAGGTGACCAAGACCACGGAGACTCCAATGACGACGACGCCAAATCGCAACCAGCCCGTCGAGGTTGACCAACAGTGGCTAACCCCGAAGGAGATCTGCGCACAGCTACAGATCCCCGAACAGACCTTCTACCAGTGGCGGGCCAAGCACATCGGGCCACACGCATACCGCATCGGCAGGCACCTGCGAATCAGGCAAAGCGACTTCGTTGCCTGGCTGTCGCTGCACGCAGAGCCGTAACCGGCCCAAAACCTGCACGCGATAAATGAGCAGATACCCACTGCCCCTGGGAACATGGGGTCTCATCCGCACTGACCGGGCAACAGCAAGAAGCTGGCGTGCACGGGCCAGATACCGGGACCTCGACGGGCAAACGCGAAAAATCGAAGCCCGCGGACCATCCGCCGCAGCGGCACGGCGAAATCTCCAAATCAAACTGCAAAAAAGGCAGACCCAAGGCAACGCCCTCATCAGCGCAACAGACCAGATCCGCGACCTCTCAGAGGTCTACCTGGCAGAGCTGCAACGCTCGGACAAGGCATCGCGGACCAAAGACAAGTACGCATTCAGCGTCAAGAAGTACATCCTGCCTGGAATCGGCTCTGTCCGCATTGGAGAGACCACGCCAGGCGTCGTGGATCACTTCATTCGAAATGTTGTCGACGCGGCCGGGCCGGCTACGGCCCGCACTTGCGGGGCCGTGTTGTCGTCGATGTTCAAAATTGCGCTGCGCCACGACGCTGTGAGCATCAATCCGGTCCTAGGAATCTCTATCCCGAGAAGTCGGGCGGCAAAGCCTCAGGCCCTGGATCCGGAACAGTTTCTGGATCTGAGGACCAAGCTCATTGCTTGGGAACAGGGATCGGTGCTTGGCCGCACGAGGTCCCAGGAACTCCACCAAATCGCCGACGTCCTCATCACCACAGGCTTACGCCCAGGCGAACTGTTCGCACTGTCCTGGGCTGATGTCGACCTCCACGCAGACCCGCCGACCGTCCATGTCCACGCCACAGTCATCCGTACTTCCACCGGGGGTGTCACCATTCAAGACCACCCAAAATCCGAGCATGGATTCCGCTACGTGACCATACCGCCAAATCTCGCCGAGTCGCTTCGAAGGCGACAGCTCAGGCAACGCAGCAACGCCACTGGGAATCCCTTGGACTTGGTCTTTCCCTCATCCACAGGAACGGTGTGCGATCCGAACAATGTCGGCAAGACCTGGCGCAAAGCGGCAGACGAAATCGGATACTCGTGGGTGACGTTCAAAACGTTCCGCAAGGCCAACGCGACTCTCATCGCACGGACGATGGGCGCCGAAACGGCCGCCTACCAGGCAGGGCACTCCAAGGTGTCAATGACCCGAAAGCACTACGTCGAGGAATACAAAGAAGCGATCGACACACGGGCCGTGCTCGGCGCCTTCGACGCAGCCAACGGGGGACCAGGAGCGCCTGGCAAGACCGGCCTCCAAATCTGATTTAGGTGAGTTAAAGGTGAGTCCGGCGTCAAAAAGTTCAAATGGCTCTGACCAGAATCAACATACCCGCAGGTCAGAGCCAAACTAAGAGCCCCCTGTCGGATTCGAACCGACGACCCCCGCTTTACAAGAGCGGTGCTCTGGCCAACTGAGCTAAGGAGGCGCGCCCCGGTAAACCGGGACTAATGCCCCGGACTAGCCGGAGCTAAATGCCCCGGCGGACCGGGGCTTGTGCGCGCGAGCGCTAGATAAGGGTAGCCCAAGACCTCCCGCCCACGGAAATTCCGCGAGGGCCAACGCCGTCGCCAGCACCGGTAACCAGCGCCGGCACCGCCGTCGCTGGCCCTCACGCCCGTCCCACGACAGCAGCCGCGCCCAGCGGAGGGGAGGCCTAGGCCGGGAGAACTATTTCTTCGCCGCGATAGCCGCATTCAGGACGGTCATGAAGTCCGTCTTGTTATCCCACTGCTGGCCGTCGACGAAGACCGTGGGCGTGCCGGAGATCCCGATATTCTTGGCCTCCTGCGTGACCACCTTGATGAACGGTCGGTAAGTCTTGTTGTCGATGCAGGAGTCAATGTTGGCCGATCCCGCTTGCGTGGCCAACTTCTTGAGGTCGTTGTCCGAAATGCCCGGGCTGCCCTCGGCGGGCTGCTGTGCGTACAGCAGGTCCACGAGCGCCGAGTACTTGTCCGGTGACGTGTTCGCCACGCACGCTGCGGCGTTGGCGGCGCGGGAGGAGTAGTTGGTGCTGGAGCTGGCGTCCAGGAAGCCGAACGGACGGTACTCCAGGGTGATCTTGCCGTCGTTGCGCAACTGGGTCAGCTGCTGGCTGTACGTGGTCTCGAAGTTCTTGCAGATAGGGCAGATGAAGTCGATGTAGGCCACGACCTTGACCGGCTTGCCGGCTTCAGCCTCGGCGCCTGGAGCGGTCACGGTGGCGGGCGCGGTGGCCGGGGCTGACGGCAGGGACGCGAGGCTAACGGTGCCGGCGGCCACCTTCGTCACATCGGTGCCCTTCAGCAGCGTCACGCCGCCGTGCACGTTGGCGTTCGCCGGCGTCGGGCCCTGATCGGCAATCGGGGCGTTGTTCACAATGTTCTGGGTGAACACGAGGGCAATGACCGCGAGGATCGCCACGACGGCAACCACAATGCCCCATCCGATGAGCAACTTGTTGCGCTTGTCTTTCTTCAGCTGAGCTTCGCGGATCTCGCGGGCCTTTTCGCGGGCCTGGGCGGTGCGCTCTGCCTTGGACAGGCGTGGTTCGTTTGCGGGGCTCATCAGTTCCTCGTGATTGATCGACGGCGTTGGTTGTAGCAATGGCAACGGGGCCAGTTTACGGGAGAAGACTGGCAGCTTTGCTGGGGTCTTCGGCTCCAGTCTGAGGAACGAGCAAGTGTCCTTGATGATTCCCGCCGGTAGGGTGGGAGGTGAGTCACAAGCAACCCCAGGGGGCAGCAATGCAAGAAACGGCAAGCGAAAAAATCGACAGCGAGCCCGAAGGCAATCAGGCTCCAAAGGCCCGGAAACACGATTTCATGGTGGTCTCCAACCGCCTTCCGGTGGACCGTTACCCCAGCGATGACGGGGAAAACGGCGAGGAAGGCTGGCGCCGCTCCCCTGGCGGCCTGGTGACTGCCCTCGCGCCGATGATGACCAAGACCGACGGCGCGTGGGTGGGCTGGCACGGCGCCCCGGACGAAGCGTTGGAGCCCTTCAGCCACGGTGGCATGGACCTGATTCCCGTGGACCTCAGCACGGACGATGTCGAGCTCTATTACGAAGGCTTCTCCAACGCCACCCTCTGGCCGCTTTACCACGACGTCATTGCCCCGCCGGAGTTCCACCGAACTTGGTGGGACAGCTACCGCCGGGTCAACCGGCGGTTCGCCGACGCCGTGATCCAATACGCGGACCACGGAGCCACTGTGTGGGTTCAGGACTACCAGCTCCAGCTCGTGCCGAGCATGCTCCGCCAGGCACGCCCGGACCTGCGCATCGGTTTCTTCAACCACATCCCGTTCCCGCCGCCGGAGATCTTCGCCCAATTGCCGTGGCGCCAGGCCATCATCGAAGGCCTGCTCGGCGCTGACCTGGTGGGTTTCCAACGCCCCAGTGACGCGGCAAACTTCATGCGCTCGGCACGCCGCTTCATTGGCGCAAGCGTCAAACAGCAACAGATCCACGTCAAAGGACCGGATGGCCGGATCACCCATATTGCCCGCGCACAGGCGTTCCCGATCTCCATCGCCGTGGATCAGATCAGCGAACTCGCGGAGCGCCCGGACATCATCGAACGTGCCCGGCAGATCCGCCAGGACCTCGGCAACCCCAAAACCATCCTCCTGGGCGTGGACCGCCTTGACTACACCAAGGGCATCCCCCACCGCTTGAAGGCCTTTGAGGAACTCCTTAAGGAAGGACGGCTCACCGTGGAGGACGCCACACTGATCCAGGTGGCGAGCCCCAGCCGCGAGCGCGTGCGGCAGTACAGGCTCCTGCGCGAGGAAATTGAAGGCACCGTGGGCCACATCAACGGCAGCTACGACACGATGCAGAACACCGCCGTTCGCTACCTCCACCACAGCTACCCGATCGAGGAGATGGTGGCCCTGTACCTTGCCGCCGACGTCATGCTGGTGACGGCATTGCGCGACGGCATGAACCTCGTGGCCAAGGAATATGTCACTGCCCGGACCAACAACACGGGCGCCTTGGTCCTCAGTGAGTTCACTGGCGCGGCCGATCAACTCAAGCAAGCGCTCCTCATGAATCCGCACGACATCGACGGGCTCAAGAACACGATCATGAGGGCCGTGCACCTGCCCCCGAACGAATCCCGCCGCCGGATGAAGTCCATGCGCAAGCAAATCCTCGACCACGACGTCGATCATTGGTCCGCCGAATTCCTCTCGGCCCTGGCAGAGATCGTGGTGCGCGATGACTCCTGAGACAGCAGCCACTCCCCCTCTGAGCCTGCCGCCCGAGCTGCTGGACGCCGTCCGCAGGATCGCGGGTACCGAGCACCTTTTGGTGGCCATGGACTTTGACGGCACCATCTCCCCGATCGTGGACCACGCCGACGCCGCGCGCCCGCTCCAGCGCTCAGCCGCCGCTTTCGCTGAACTCGCCAAACTTCCGAGGACGACGACGGCGCTCATCTCCGGGCGGGCACTGGCCAGCCTGCGGGCGGTCGCCTCGCCTCCCGAGGCGACGCTGCTGATAGGCAGCCATGGCGCGGAGGCCTGGATGGGCCCCGGCTCGGCGGAGCTTCGGCTCGACGACGCCCAAAGGGAGCTCCTCGCCGAAGTCCGCGAGGTCCTGGCCGGAATCTCGCAGGAAGCTCCGGGGACCGTCCTCGAGGACAAGCCCGCCGGCGTCGTGCTCCACACCCGGCGTGCCGCCGATGACGTGGCGGAGGACGCTGTCGCGGCCGCGCGGGCGGTGCTTGAAGGCCGGCCAGGGGTCTTCCTCAAGAACGGCAAGCGGGTCCTTGAGACCTCCGTGGTGCATTCCTCCAAAGGCGAGGCTGTCGAGTTCCTGCGCCAAGCCACCTCCGCCAGCGGGATCCTCTTTGCCGGCGACGACGTGACGGACGAAGACGCGTTTGCCAGGCTTGGCACGGGCGATGTCGGCGTCAAAGTCGGGCTGGATTTCACGCAGGCCGAGTTCCGCGTCGAGGCCCCTGTGCACGTCGCCGAACTCCTGGAGGCGGTCCTTCGCGAACGTCGCCGCGAAGTCTCCGGAGACTCATCTCACATGTGACATTCGTAACATTTGGGCGAATGCCGGAAGTTACTGCCATACTCTTGGTTGTGATGTGACGCACAACTTCCGTGCGGCGTCACTCAGTCTCCCTTGCCCGGGCCTAGCCCAGGGCGGGGAGTCCAACTGAATAAACATGAACCATTCACAACGGATCGTCCGGCACGTACCTGCCGGTGAAGGGATTGATAACTGTGGCTACAGTTACTTTTGATAACGCTACGCGTCTGTACCCGGGCACAGATAAGCCCGCCGTCGATAAGCTCAACATCGACATCGCCGATGGCGAATTCCTGGTCCTCGTTGGACCCTCCGGTTGCGGTAAGTCCACCTCGCTGCGCATGCTCGCAGGTCTTGAGGATGTGAACTCCGGCCGCATTCTGATCGGTGACCGCGACGTCACGGACGTCCCGCCGAAGGACCGCGACATCGCCATGGTCTTCCAGAACTACGCTCTGTACCCGCACATGACGGTTGCGGACAACATGGGCTTCGCACTCAAGATCGCCGGCGTCTCCAAGGAAGAGCGCGCCGAGCGTGTCCGCGAAGCAGCCAAGCTTCTTGACCTCGAGCTTTACCTGGACCGCAAGCCGAAGGCGCTCTCCGGCGGCCAGCGTCAGCGCGTTGCCATGGGCCGCGCAATCGTCCGTAACCCGCAGGTCTTCCTCATGGATGAGCCCCTTTCCAACTTGGACGCCAAGCTTCGTGTCCAGACCCGCACCCAGATCGCGTCCCTGACCCGCCGCCTCGGCGTCACCACGGTCTACGTGACCCACGACCAGGTCGAGGCCATGACCATGGGTGACCGCGTCGCTGTTCTCAAGGACGGCCTGCTGCAGCAGGTAGACACCCCGCGCAACCTGTACGACCGCCCGAAGAACGTCTTCGTTGCCGGCTTCATCGGCTCCCCCGCCATGAACCTGCTGGAACTGCCCGTCGTCGACGGCGGCGTCCAGTTCGGTGGCACGGTTTACCCGGTCCCGCACGATGTCCTCGAAGAGGCACACGGCAAGACCGTCACGCTCGGTTCCCGTCCGGAAGACCTCGAGACCGTTGGTGCCGGCGAAGGCCTTGAAGTTGAGGTTGACGTCGTCGAAGAGCTCGGCGCTGACGCTTACGTCTACGGCCACACCACGCTTGATGGCAAGAGCCACGACATCGTGGCCCGCGTCGACGGCCGCCGCCCCCCGATGAAGGGCGAGTCCATCTTCGTTCGTCCGCAGTCGGGCCACGTGCACTTGTTCGACACCAAGTCGGGCCTGCGCCTGGGCGACTAATCCCCGCCGGCACCCTAATATCGAACCGACGGCGGCCCTTCCGAGTGGACGGGCCGCCGTCGTCGTTAACAGCAGCCTCCATACGGAAGAATTGACCTCATGACCGAGCAAAGCGGTGCCAAGTGGCATGACGAACCCACCGACTACGCGCAGATCGGCAAACTCCCGCGCACCGAGGCTGCCAGTGCCAATGACATCGCGCCACCGGCGAGTGTGATCGGGTCCCTCAACATCACCGCAGCCGCAGCGGATCCCGAACTCCTGGACTTGCCCTGGCACATCGCCCTCGAGGACTGGCCTGCCGCGAACCTGGCCGCCCTACCCCGCGGCATTTCCCGGCACATCGTGCGTTTCGCGCACCTGGCCGGTTCCGTCATCGCCATCAAGGAAACGTCCGAACACGTTGCCCGGCACGAGTACCACATGCTCCGCAAGCTGGCACGGATGGATGTGCCTTGCGTCGCGCCGGTTGCGGTCATCACCGGCCGCACCACCATTGACGGCAAGCCGCTGAACCCCGTGTTGGTCACCCGGCACCTCAAGTTCTCCATGCCGTACCGGGCGCTCTTCTCCCAGATGCTGCGCCGGGACACCCTGACAAGGCTTATCGACGCCCAAGCGCTGCTGCTGGTGCGCCTGCACCTGATCGGTTTCTATTGGGGCGACGTTTCCTTGTCCAACACCTTGTTCCGCCGCGACGCCGGCGCGTTCGCCGCGTACCTGGTGGACGCCGAGACCGGCGAGCTGTACCCCGATCTATCGGTGGGCCAGCGCGAGTACGATCTGGAGATTGCCCGCGTCAACATCGCCGGGGAGCTCATGGACCTGCTCGAAGGCGGCCTGATCGAAGAGAAGGTGGACCCCGTAGCGACGTCGGAACTCATCATGGACTCGTACCGCCGGCTATGGGCCGAACTTACCGAAAAGGAATCGTTCGAGCTCGGCGAACGCTGGCGCGTGGGCGCACGCATCCGCCGCCTCAACGAACTCGGCTTCGACGTCGAGGAATACGCGATCAAGACCACCGCGGACGGCTCCACCATCCAGCTCCAGCCCAAGGTCGTCGACGCCGGCCATCACCAGCGGCGCCTGCTCCGCCTCACTGGCCTGGATGCCCAGGAGAACCAGGCCCGCCGGCTGCTCAATGACATGGATTCATTCCGGGCGGACAACAACCCGGACATGGACGAAGAAATCAGCGCCCACACCTGGGTCAGCCAGATCTTCGAGCCTATCGTCCGCTCCATCCCGCGCGACCTCGCGGGCAAGCTCGAGCCGGCGGAGGTGGTCCACGAAGTCCTCGAACACCGCTGGTACATGAGCCAGAAGCAGGACAGCTACATCCCCTTGGCGGAAGCGGTGCAATCCTACTTGGACACCGTGCTGCGCCACCGGCGTGACGAAGCCGCCATCATGCTCAATCCGGATACGGCGCTGCTCAAGATCCTCGAAGCTGAAACCGAGGAATCCCGTTACGACGAGGACGAATACCCGGATTCGGACGACTAACGCGGGGGTTTAGGGCTCCAGCGTCTCCGCAAGTCCCTTAAGCACGGGTTCCCGCCCGAGCTCGATGTGGGAATACGCCAAGGTGTAGGCGAGATCGGCCTTGCCGCCGAGGATGGCGTTGCACAGTTCCATGTGCTCGTCGCGCTGGAGTTCGTTGCTGCGGTTGTGGGCGAGCCCGAAGATCCAGCGCATGCGGCCAAACAACGGTTTGACCGATTCGATAAGCAGCCGGTTGCCGGACAATCGGACCATTTCGGCGTGGAACGCAGCACTGAGGCGTACGACGTCGTCGGTCCGGTCGTCGTCGATCGCTTGCCTCGTGTCGTCGAGGAGTTCCTGCAGGCGACCCCCCGGTTCGCCCGCCGCGACGCGGACGGCCGCCATGCGGGCCGCGAACGTTTCCAGGCAGAGCCGCACGTCGAAGAGTTCGTTGACGTCGGTGAGCGTCAATTGGCGCACCACCGCGCCCCTGCGCGGGAAGGTTTCCACGAAACCATCCTGCTCAAGGCGTTGAATGGCTTCCCGCACAGGGATTCGTGAAACGTTGTAAAGCTCGGAGAGCTCCCGCTCGCGCAGCCGCACGCCCTGCTCGTATCTCCCCGCCACGATTCCTTCAAGAACCAGCTGGTAGACCTGTTCGGCCCGGGCTTCGTCATCGCGGCCAGTCAGCGTTTCGGGCATCGGCTTCGGCCACCCTTCCCTTCCCCATCGTCTTGCATTCCACCCGAGCATACACGGGCGGAAAATAAGCTGTTTGGTATTCCAGACCGTGCATTATTTGTGATTTACATCCCATCGAACGTGCTCTACTCTATTTTTGGTATACAAAAAGTCCGGAGCTTACTCCTTGGATCATGAATCGAGCACCCCCGTTGACCCAGCTACAGTCCACCGTCGAAGCTACGGCTGCGAGTCCGTCCCCCAGCCCGGCCCCGAATAGACCCACCGCCGAGGCGCGGTCGCTCCTGGCCACGGCCTGGCTGCGGATCCGCCGGAGCAAGATTGCCTTGCTGAGCCTCTGCTTCGTGGTGGCCATCATGTTGTTCGCCATCCTCGGCCCGCTGCTCAGTGCCATGTCCGGCAACGATCCCTTCACGTCCAACACGAGCCCCGACGTCCTGGACGACCTCCAGACTCCCGGGTTGCCGCTGCCCGGATACATGTACCCCTCGGCAAGCCACTGGCTGGGCGTGGAACCCGGCTTGGGCCGCGACCTGTTTGCTCGCCTTGCCTACGGTGGCCAGGTATCCCTCACCATTGCCCTGCTGTCCACTGCGGTCTCGGTGGTCCTGGGAACTGTGATCGGTGCAGCCGCGGGCTACTTCGGCGGCAAAACGGACGCCATCATCAGCCGGATCATGGATCTCTTCCTCGCCTTCCCGCACCTCTTGCTGGTCCTTTCGCTGACACCCATCCTGCAGTCACGGCTCAGGGACACCCCGCTGGGCCAAGGCAGCTTTCTCCCCATGGCTTCACTCGTGATCATCCTGGGCTTCTTCGGCTGGGCATACCTCGCCCGCATCGTCCGTGGCCAGGTGCTGAGCCTCCGCGAGCGCGAGTTCGTCGAGGCCGCGCGATCCTTCGGTGCCTCGCACTTGAGCGTGCTGTTCCGGCAGATCATTCCCAACGTCATGGGCGTCGTCCTGGTCTACGCCACCATGCTCATCCCCACGAACATCTCCGCAGAAGCCGCGCTGTCCTTCCTCGGCGTCGGCGTCAAGGACCCCACGCCGTCGTGGGGCCAGATGCTCAACGCCGCCCAATCTGGCAACTGGTACCTCAGCGATCCCTGGTTCCTGGCAGTCCCCGGCGCCATGCTCATCGTCACCGTCCTGGCGTTCAACCTGCTCGGCGACGCCGTACGCGATGCCCTGGACCCCAAGGCATCACGCCACTAATCCCCCTTCATATCCGTTCCACCCACCCCTATGAGGAGCACAATGAATACCCCCACCAGAGCGCTGGCCCTTGCCGTGCTGATCGCCACCGCTGCCACAGGCTGCGCGGCAGGACAGAACCAGCCCGGAACTGCCGCATCAGGCGCTTCAAGCACCGAGCAGGCTCCCGAAGTGGTCAAGCCCGGTTTCACCACCAAGGGCGGCAACATCAACGTCCTGATGTCATCGGACTTCCAAACCCTGGACCCAGGCAACAGCAACTACGTCCAGACGGCAAACGTCGGCCAGCTGTATTACAGGAACCTCACCATGGCGAAGGAGACGGCCGGCCAGCCGCCCACCATCGTTCCGGACCTCGCCACGGACACGGGCCAGGTGTCCAAAGACGGACTCACCTGGACGTTCACCCTCCAGAAGGGCGTCAAGTTCGAAGACGGCCGCCCCATCACCTCCGCCGATGTCAAGTACGGCATCGAACGCACGTTCGCCCAAGACGTTTACACCCAGGCCCCGCAAGAGCTCAACGCAGCGCTCGACGCCGGCGGCTACAAGGGGCCGTACAAGGATCCTTCCGCTGACCTCAAGGCCGTTGAAACGCCCGACGAACGCACTATCGTCTTCCACTTGAAGAAGCCGTTCGCCGAGTTCCCGGCTTTGGCCTCCCGTTCCAACACCTCACCTGTCCCGAAGGACAAGGACACCAAGCTGGACTACACCAACCACCCGGTGTCGTCGGGCCCGTACATGGTTGATTCGTACAGCCGCGGAAAGTCGCTCAAACTGGTGCGCAACCGGAACTGGGATCCGTCCACCGATCCCAACCGATCGGCGCTTCCGGACACTTTCAGTTTCTCGCTCTCCACCTCGCAGGCCACCATCAGCCAGCAGCTCCTGGCCAATTCCGACCCCAATGCGCTCACCTTGGACTCCAACGGTGCACTGCAGACCTCGGATTCGGCCAAGCTGGCTGATGCCCAGGTCAAAGACCGTGTTGCTTCGGGACTGCTCGGTTGCAACGACGTCCTCAGCCTCAACACAGAGAAGATCTCCGATCCCGATGTCCGCAAGGCGATCGCCCTGGCCCTGGACCGTCAGTCCATCCTCGTCCAGTACGGCGGACGTCGCTTCGGTGAACTCACCCAGACCCCGCTCAACGCCAAGATGCGCGGCTACGTAGCCCAGGACCTGGAGATCGACCCCACCGGCAAGCCCAAGCTGGAGGAAGCCAAGAAGCTCCTCGAAGGCAAGAACTACCCCAAGACCCTCACCTACGGGTATGCCAACAACCGGGATGCCTACAAGAACACGGGCACCGTGATCCAGCAGAACCTCAAGGCCTTGGGCATCGACGTCCAGCTCGTGCCGATCCCGGCTCCGAACTACTACTCCGTTCTGGCCAGTGACCAGCTGCCGGACATTGCGCGCTCGGGATGGTGCGGCGGCGCCGACCCCGCGTCAGTGCGTACGTCAGCCGATCCCATCCTCGGACCCAACAACGACGGCACCAGCTACGGCTTCTCCAACACTTCGCGCTACTTCGATCCGCAGATTTCGAAGGCCATGTTCGGGCTCCGGAACACAGCCGGGACCTCGGAAGAACTCGGCAAGAAGTGGTCTGAGGAGTTCGGCAAGGCCCTGAAGACCTACCCGATCATCCCGCTCGTCCGCAGCCACACCAACAGTGTGGTGGGCTCCAACATCCGCAATGCCCAAGTGGGCTACTTCTTCGGCGGCATCGACCTCTCGATCGTCGGGGTCGAGCACTAACCAGGCCTAATACACACAAACAGGTTCAGCCCAGAAGGGAGGCGGGCCGTCCGGCGACTACCGGGCGGCCCGCAACCAGCACCATGATCAGATTCATCTTTCGCCGGACAGGCTCCCTGATCCTGCTTCTCATCGCCGTCAGCTTCATCACCTTTACGCTATTCCAGCTCGGACCCGCCGATCCTGCGTCCGCCGCTTGCGGCCAGGAGTGCACTCCGGAACGCATTGCGGAAGCCCGCGTGGCCCTTGGTATGGACCATCCTTTCCTGATCCAGTACATCGACTACATGCGCGGTTTGGTCTCGACCCGGATGATCGGTGCTCCCGGAGCCGAGTCGACCTGCCAGTGGCCGTGCCTCGGCAAATCGTTCCAAACCAATGAAAACGTCTCGGACATCATCGCCCGATCCTTGCCCTACACGCTCTCCATGGCGGTCGGCGCGCTCGTGCTCTGGACCGTTTCCGGCGTCGGGCTCGGTTTGCTCGCCGCCCTTCGCAAGGGATCTGCTACGGACAAGTTCATCGTCGGCGCAGCGTCCATTGGTGTCTCGCTACCAATCCCCGTCACCGGCTTGTTCCTGTTGCTGGTTTTCGTCAACCAGTTGCACCTCTTACCCTTCACGACGAACGAGATCAACAGCCCCTTCGGTCCGCATGGTCCGGGGGCCTGGGTGCTCAACTACTTCCTGCCCTGGGTTGCCCTCGCGGTGCTTTTCAGCGCGGCGTACATCCGGGTCACCCGGACCAACATGATCGAGACCTTCAGCGAGGACTTCATCCGCACGGCCCGCGCCAAGGGCCTGGCGCCCCGAACAGTGACGTTCAAGCACGGCGTGCGGGCCGGCATCACTCCTGTCGTGACCATGCTTGGCATGGACATCGGACTCCTCCTCGGTGGAGCGGTCCTCACCGAGCAGATCTTCTCCGTCCCGGGGCTCGGTTTCACGGCCGTCCGGGCCGCCATTTCCGGCGACCTCCCCGTCACCATGGCCATCACCATGCTGGCTGCTTTCTTCGTCATCGTCGCGAATGTCGTTGTCGACCTCGCCTACGCTGCCATCGATCCCCGAGTGAGGCTCCAATGACCCAGCTCCAACCCAGTCCGGCCGGTCAGCCGGCCACGCGAACCGGCGCCTTCCTGGACGTCCGCAACCTTTCGGTAAAATTCCCCACCGACGACGGTCTTGTCTCTGCCGTCAACGGGATGGATTTCTCGTTGGAGCGCGGGCAGACCCTCGGCATCGTCGGAGAATCCGGGTCCGGCAAGTCGGTCACCAGCCAGGCGCTCATGGGACTGCTCAAGGGAACCTCCGCCCGCGTCACCGGCCAGGCGTTGTTCCAGGGCAAGGACCTTGTGACGCTGCCCGAATCCGGCATGCGACAACTTCGCGGCCGGAACATCGGCATGATCTTCCAGGATCCGCTCTCGGCCCTGCATCCCTTCTACACTGTGGGTCATCAGATCGCCGAGGCCTACCTCGTCCACAACAAGGCGAGCAAGAAGCAAGCCCGCACAGCCGCCGTCGACATGCTTGGAAAGGTAGGCATTCCCAGCCCCGAGCAGCGGTACGACGAATACCCGCACCACTTCTCCGGGGGCATGCGCCAACGCGCCATGATCGCCATGGCCTTGATCTGCGAACCGGAACTGCTCATCGCCGATGAACCCACCACCGCCCTGGACGTCACCGTGCAGGCACAGATCCTCGACCTCATGTCCGAGCTCCAGGAAGAAACGAACTCGGCCCTCATCCTCATCACCCACGATCTTGGCGTGGTGGCCGAAATCTGCGATTCCGTGCTGGTCATGTACGGCGGGCAGTGCGTCGAATCGGGCCCAGTGGACGAGATCTTCTACGACACACAGCACCCGTACACACTCGGCCTGCTCAAATCGATGCCCACGCTGAGCAGTTCCTCGGGCAGGCTCAACCCCATTCCGGGCCAGCCACCGTCGCTCCTTGACCTCCCGAAAGGCTGCATCTTCAACGCCCGGTGCGAATACGCAGCCCTCGCCGGCGACGGAGTGTGCGCAAGCCAGCGGCCGGAACTCGTGATCGAGGACGGCCACGGCAAGCGCTGCCACCTGAGCGGCCCCCAGATCGTCACCATTCGGAATACGCGTTAGGACCCGTCATGGACACGCAGGCAATTCTCCAGGTGGAGAACCTCCAGAAGCATTTCCCCATCAAAGGCGGGCTGTTCTCCCCCAAGGGGTCCAAGACTGTCAAAGCGGTCGACGGCGTCTCGTTCAGTCTCGCGCGCGGCCAGACTTTGGGGCTCGTGGGTGAGTCCGGCTGCGGAAAGTCGACCACCGGACGGATGGTCGCGCGGCTCATGGATCCCACCGGCGGGAGGATCCTGATCGACGGCGTGGACATCAGCCAGCTGGGCGGCCACGATCTGTACAACTTCCGCCGCAAGGTCCAAATGATCTTCCAGGACCCCTTCGCCTCGCTCAATCCACGGCAAACCGTGGGCACGGCCATCGCGGCGCCGATGCTGGCACAAAAGATCAACCCGGCCGGCGGCCTCAAGAACCGCGTCAGGGAACTCCTCGAACAAGTAGGCCTCAAGCCTGAGCACTACAACCGTTTCCCACACGAGTTCTCCGGCGGCCAGCGCCAGCGCGTGGGAATCGCGCGCGCCATTTCGCTGAACCCGTCCGTGATTGTGTGCGACGAACCCGTGTCCGCCCTCGATGTCTCAGTACAAGCACAGGTGGTCAACTTGCTGCAGGAAATCCAGCGGGACACCGGAGTGGCATACATTTTCATCGCGCACGATCTTTCCGTGGTCCGCCATATCTCGCATGAGGTGGCGGTGATGTACCTCGGCAAGATCGTGGAACAAGGAGCCCGGGAGGAGCTGTTCCGGGATCCCCGGCATCCCTACACGCAAGCGCTCTTGTCCGCCGTGCCCTTGCCGGATCCCCGGGCAGCCCGCCAGCAGCAAAAGATCCGGCTGCGGGGAGACCTACCCTCGCCGGCAAACCCACCCAGCGGCTGCGTCTTCCGCACCCGGTGTCCGTTGTTCGGCACCTTGGACCCGGAACAACAGCAACGCTGCATCAGCGAAATCCCCCGACCCGCCAGCGCGGCTGCGCCGGCCTGCCATCACGCAGGTCTGGAATCTGCAGCCCTCGCTGGGGTGCAATAGATCCAATATCAAAGGAGCAACACATTGAACACCCTGATTCGCGCCGTCCGCCCCTGGGGTCAAGCATTGAGCGACGTCCTCATTACGGACGGCAAGATCACCGGCGTCGAACCGCATGACCCGACGCGTGCCGCGGGCGACGCCACCGTCGTCGAGGGCCGCGGCCGCCTCCTCGTGCCGTCGTTCTCGGACGTCCACGTGCACCTGGACTCCACCCGCATCGGCCTGCCGTTCCGGGAGCACACAGGCGGGCCGGGCGTGTGGACCATGATGATGAACGATCGGCAGAACTGGCGCAACGCCGAGGTTCCGCTGCAGGAACGGGTCAACAACACCCTCGGCCGGATGATCGCGCACGGCACCACGCGCGTCCGCTCCTATGCACAGATCGACGTCGATTGCCGCCTCGAGCGTTTCGATGCCGTGATGGCCGCCAAGGAGCAGTTCAAGGGCCAGGCCGACGTCGACATCATCGCGTTCCCGCAGGCCGGCCTCCTCCTCGAGGACGGCACCGTACCCCTCATGGACCAGGCACTCAAGGCCGGTGCCAACGTCATGGGAGGCATCGATCCTTGCAGCCTCGACCGCGACCCCGCCCGGCATCTGGACATCGTCTTCGGACTGGCCGAAAAGTACCAGGTCCCCATCGACATCCACCTCCACGAGCCCGGCGAGCTCGGTGTCTTCAGCACTGACCTGGTGATCGAGCGCACCCGCGCCCTGGGCATGCAGGGCAAGGTCACAATGTCCCACGCGTACCAGCTGGGCAGCGTCTCCGAAGCCACCACGCGCCGCCTCATCGACGAGTTCGCCGAGCTGGACATCTCCATGGCGTCCGTGGCGCCGGGTTCCGCCGGTGTGGCGGGCCAGCTGCCCATCCCCCTGCTCGCCGAAGCCGGCGTCCGGATGGGCCTGGGCGAGGACGGTCAGCGGGACTACTGGTCCCCCTACGGCAACACGGACATGCTCGACCGCGCATGGCAGCTCGCTTTCACCCACGGCTTCCGCAAGGACGAGCTCATCGAGCACTGCCTCGCGATCGCCACGGTGGGCGGCGCCAGCATCCTTGATCCGTCCGCAACCCGCCTGAAGGGCACGGCACACCGCCCCGGCGTCCAGATCGGCGATCCTGCCGAACTCGTGCTGCTCGACGGCGAAACGGTCGCCTCCGCCGTTATGGACCGCGGCACCGACCGCACGGTGATCCACCGCGGCAAAGTCGTGGCAGAGCAGCTCGAGCTCATCTAATTCCGAATAAAAAAGTGGCCGGTCCCTCGTTTGAGGGACCGGCCACTTTCTTGGTTTGCGTGTATCGGAGGGCGACGGCAGCGTATGCCCAACTACCTCGCATTTGTTGTCGTTATGTGGGCTCATAACGACAACTACTGCAAGTCAGATGGGCCGAGTGGGAGGCCCGTGCGTGGTTTGGTTTGCGCACTGCCCCCATTGGTTAGCGCCCGACGGCGGCGGGCTCGCCAAGGTGCTCCGTCTCTGTGGTTGCTACGGACACGGCGCGCCCGCGCACCGTGAGGAAACCGGCCACCGCGAGCAGCACCGCTTCCGCCGCCAGGGCCCAGAAGGGAACGCCCCAGCCGCCGGACCACTCATGCAGGAGTCCAGCCCCCAAAGGCCCCAGGGAGGCCAACGCGAAGCCCAAGCCCTGGCTCATGGCGGACAGGCTGCCGGCGCTCTCTGGCCCTGCCGAGCGGATGACGACCAGCGCCATTCCCAGCCCGAACCCGGCGCTCTGGACGATACCCAACAGTCCGACCATGAGGAATTGCAAAGCTACAGGCGCAGTCAACACTCCTATCAAAGCTGCCGCGACGAGCAGTCCCAAGCCGGGCGCCATAACCTTCAGAACCGCGCGACGCCCCGCGAGAACGGGGGCCAGCAGGCTCGCGGGCAGCCCTGCGACGCTGAACCACGCCAAGAGCCCTGCTGCGTCGGCCGCGGTCTGGCCCTTCGACACCAGGAACACCGCTAGCCACGAGGTAACGGCGAAATACAGCATGGCTTGCAGCCCGAAGAAGGCGGTCACGGCCCAGGCCGTCCGCTGCTTCCGCAGCGGGATGGTGCCGGCTTCCCCCGCGGCGCCGCCCGCCGTCGTCGTCTCCTGTATACCAGTGCCCGACGCCGGTCCGCCGGTTCCCTTCGGGCGTGCGACTGTTTGACCGGTGCGGTGGATCAACGCGGCCCCTAGCAAGGCGGGAACGGCCCAGACGGCCAGCGCCCAGGCGAGGCTTCCGCCAAGCGCTTGCTGCAGCGGCTGGACGAGTCCTGCGCCGAGCGCCGCGCCCAGCCCGAAGCCCATGGTGCACAGCCCCGTCCACCACCCGGTACCGCGATTGGCCTTGACGATCTGTGGCACGAGCACACTGGCGGTCATGATGGATGCCCCTGCCAGGAACGTTCCGGGCAACAACAGTCCGGGCACGAGTACGCGGACAAGCAGCGCGGCGGCAAGTACCAAGAGCGCCGCCGCCACGGCCCTTCCGGTGCCCAGGAGACGGGCCAGCCACGGACCGCAGGGAGCCGAGACCCCGAACGCAAGTACAGGCAAGGCTCCGAGCAGCGGCAGCAAATGCGCGTCGAGTCCGAAGCCTGCCTGCAGCTGCCCCATCGTACCGGCGATCGTCGTAATGGCCGGACGAAGGTTGATGGAGACAAGCGCCAGTGCAACGAGTACCCAGGCGGTCCTCCGAACGGGGTTCGCGGAAGTACCGCGGCGCGACGGGTGTGCTTGTCCCATTGATTGCCTCCCTGGAATCCACCTTGGTATACCAAATAAGATTAGGGGTATCGGGAATCAAAGTAAACTGGCGTGAAAATGGCAGCTAAGTGTGACGCTAGATCCTGGTGATCAGATTTGGAATACCAGAGGTCTAGATGGCCTTGCCGGGGTTGAGAATTCCGGCCGGGTCGAAAAGCTCCTTGATGCGATGCTGCAACTCGCGGATGGGCCCGGGCTGCTCAAGTCCGAGCCAGCGCAGCTTGTACTGCCCCACCCCGTGTTCACCGGTGATGGTTCCGCCCATCTCCAGCGCGGCATCGATGGAGTCGTCCAGGGCCTTGTTGAGGCGGGACATGGCATCGGTGTCCACTTCCATGTCCACACGATCCACCCAGAAGGTGGGGTGCAGGTTGCCATCGCCGGCATGTGCCACCACCTTGAGCTGGACATCGTGGGTGGCGGCCATGGCCTCGAGCGCGGCCACGTAGTCGACAAGCCGCGACCTCGGGACGGCGACGTCCTCACCTACCCGGTATTCGTTGTCCACCTCGTCGCCTCGACTTGAGCGCCGCATGTCGATGAGGCGTTCGGCTTCCGCATTCGATTCCGCCGTCACCGTGGCTCCGCCGGCCGCAAGCACTTCCCGCACCAGCGCTGCCTCCGCAGCAGCTCCGAAACCATCTGTCTGGATCAGCAGCAGCGCTTGTCCACGTTGTCCGAGGTCCGAGCCGTACAGTTCGTCGAGCTGGGCCAGCGTTCCGGCGTCGAGCATTTCCATGATGGCGGGCTGAACGCGCGCCCTTCCGACCGCCAGGACGCCCGCGGCGGCACCGCGGAAGTCCGGATAGAAGGCCGCGACTGTCTGTACGTCTCGGGGCAGGTAGCGCAGGCGCACCGTCACGCCCACCACGATTCCCAGGGTGCCTTCGGAGCCCACAAACAGTGCCGTGAGATCGTAGCCAGCCACGCCTTTGAAGGTCTGGTGCCCTGTGTGGATGAGCGAGCCATCGGCCAGGACGACGTCGAGCGCCAGCACCGAATCCCTGGTCACGCCGTATTTGGCGCAGCGCAAGCCGCCGGCGTTCGTGGCCACATTGCCGCCGATCGTGGACATTTTGTAGCTCGCAGGGTCCGGCGCGTACATCAGTCCATGTTCAGCCGCCGCGGCGTTCAGGTCAGCGTTCACCACGCCAGGTTCGACGACGGCGGTCTCATCGTCCGCGTTGAGCCGCAGGATGCGGTTCATGCGTTCCAGGCTGAGCACGATGCACCCCTGGATGGCGTGGGCGCCACCGGAAACCCCGGTGCCGGCGCCGCGGGCAACAATCGGAACCCCGTGTTTTGCACAACTGCGCACCACGAGCTGCACGTCTTCAACGGATTGGGCGAACACCACAGCCACAGGCAGCTGCAAGTCCAGGACCGGTCCTAGGTCTGCCGCATAGGTGGTGCGTGTCTGTTCGTCGACGGCGACTTGCTCCGGGGTAAGGGCGGCCGCTAGCTCATCGATGAACCCGCCGGGGCTTTTGCTCTGCTGGATCGGCCCGGAAGGCGGAATCCTGCGGGCCATGACGATTTCCAACCTGGCTTTGTCCTGCGGATACGGCCGGCTGGCACCGGTGTATTCAAATCCGTGCCGCTCGTAGAATGCCTTGGCACGGGAGTTATCCTCGTGGACACCCAGTTCAATCACGCCGGCTCCAAGCTCGGCGCCAGCCACGGCGCAAGCTTCATCAAGCAACTGGTCAGCCAGGCCCAGGCCACGGTGTTCAGGTGCGACGTAGACGCTGATCAGCATGGCTTGCAGAGCCTGGCTAGGATCCTGTGGCTGCTTGATGACGACGCGCATGAGTCCGCTGATCCGGCTACTGTCCGTGCCGTCATCCGCGACGAGGGTGATGCTCGAGTCGCTCGACATCGTGGCCGCGCGCTCTTGCCATTGAGTGTCAGTCTGGCGCCGAGCGGCGGCGAGGCTCTCCACGTAGGCCATCGGGGTGTCCGACAGCATCTCCAACCGGACGTCGCGAAGCAACTGCCAGTCAGCCGCCTGGAGCCGACGGATTCTATTCACTTCCGCCGCCCATGAATCGGACATAGCGATCAAGAACTCCAGGCCAGTCAGCCGCGTAGTCTGCACGGGTCTGGGCGGGGAGTTCGGCGCCTTCCCAGCCATCGTGCACCAGGCGAACCTCCGTGCCACCGTCAACCGCGCGGAAGGCCAGTCGAAGTTCGGTGGACCACATCGCGGTGCTGCCCGGATACCAACTCGCATGGAAGGACAACGGCGGCTGCCAATCGTCGATCGTCCCCCATATCGAGGTACGTCCGTCGTCAGCCGTCTCCAGGATCAAATTCTCCTCGAACTCAACGTGCGAGCCCGCCCCGTAGACGCTGTGGTCCTCCATCGGCCACCAGAGATGCGGGTGATCAGTGAAGCCCATGAAAGCATGCGCCACCGACGAAGGCACGACGACGGTGCACACCACGGGGTCCAGATCACCGGGTTGCTCCGGCTGGGGTTCGGAGTCCGGCGCGAGGTGACTAAAGAGGCTCTCCATGTGCACCAACTTTACCGCCCAGCGACGCCCCCGACTCCGGACCCAACGCGCTCCCCCACAAACGCCCGCTCACATACATGGCGTCCCGGCCGGACGCTAGCTCACATACAGGGGGTCCCGGCCGGACGCCGGCTCACATATACCGGGTCCTGGCCGGACGCCCGCTCACATACAGGGGGTTCCGGCCGGACGCTAGCTCACATATACCGGGGTCTGGCCGGACGCTAGCTCACTTCTGCTGAGGGTGGGTGGGGGGCTGGGGCCGGCCCGGCTCATGGGTGAGCCGGGGTTTGGGATTTCCGGGTCATACGTGAGCCGGGGTTTCGGATTTCCGGGTCATACGTGAGCCGGGGTTTGGGTTTTCCGGCTCATGGGTGAGCCGGGGTTTGGGTTTTCCGGCTCATACGTGAGCCGGGGTTTGCCCGTGAGGCCGGGTCCCTGGCCTGGGGTTGGGGTGTTAAATGGTTCAGGCCCCGACACGTGGTGTCGGGGCCTGGACCGTTAATGGTTGTCCGGCGGTGTCCTACTCTCCCACACCCTCCCGGGTGCAGTACCATCGGCGCTGTGGGTCTTAGCTTCCGGGTTCGGAATGGGACCGGGCGTTTCCCCCACGCTATGACCGCCGTAACCCTGTTACCCGGTCCGCCGCACGGGGTGCGGGGCGGGAAGACTGGTGGTTACAACTTGTCCAAACCCGTTTGAGGGGTTTGGTGGTGTTGTTATTCAGTTGTGGTTTGTTCCGGAACGGGTTGTTGTTCGGGAACCACATAGTGGACGCAAGCAGTGATCGTGTTTGTGTGGTGTAAGTTGTCGGCCTATTAGTACCGGTCAGCTTCAACAGTCTTTGGTCCTGTCTTCCACATCCGGCCTATCAACCCAGTGGTCTGGCTGGGGGCCTCTCACACACGAGGTGCATGGAAATCTCATCTTGAAGCGAGCTTCCCGCTTAGATGCTTTCAGCGGTTATCCCATCCGAACGTAGCTAATCAGCGGTGCACTTGGCAGTACAACTGACACACCAGAGGTTCGTCCGTCCCGGTCCTCTCGTACTAAGGACAGCCCTTCTCAAATTTCCTGCGCGCGCAGCGGATAGGGACCGAACTGTCTCACGACGTTCTAAACCCAGCTCGCGTACCGCTTTAATGGGCGAACAGCCCAACCCTTGGGACCTACTCCAGCCCCAGGATGCGACGAGCCGACATCGAGGTGCCAAACCATGCCGTCGATATGGACTCTTGGGCAAGATCAGCCTGTTATCCCCGAGGTACCTTTTATCCGTTGAGCGACGGCCATTCCACAATGTACCGCCGGATCACTAGTCCCGACTTTCGTCCCTGCTTGAGATGTCTCTCTCACAGTCAAGCTCCCTTGTGCACTTACACTCGACACCTGATTGCCAACCAGGCTGAGGGAACCTTTGGGCGCCTCCGTTACTTTTTAGGAGGCAACCGCCCCAGTTAAACTACCCATCAGGCACTGTCCCTGACCCGGATCACGGGCCGAAGTTAGATGTCCAAAGTGACCAGAGTGGTATTTCAACGATGACTCCACCCGAACTGGCGTCCGGGCTTCAACGTCTCCCACCTATCCTACACAAGCCACTCCGAACACCAATACCAAACTATAGTAAAGGTCTCGGGGTCTTTCCGTCCTGCTGCGCGTAACGAGCATCTTTACTCGTACTGCAATTTCGCCGAGTTTATGGTTGAGACAGCGGGGAAGTCGTTACTCCATTCGTGCAGGTCGGAACTTACCCGACAAGGAATTTCGCTACCTTAGGATGGTTATAGTTACCACCGCCGTTTACTGGGGCTTGAATTCTCAGCTTCGCCTTGCGGCTAACCGGTCCTCTTAACCTTCCAGCACCGGGCAGGAGTCAGTCCGTATACATCGTCTTGCGACTTCGCACGGACCTGTGTTTTTAGTAAACAGTCGCTTCCCCCTGGTCTCTGCGGCCCCGATCCCCTCCCACCAGCAAGTGGTGTTCAAGGTTGGGGCCCCCCTTCTCCCGAAGTTACGGGGGCATTTTGCCGAGTTCCTTAACCATAATTCTCTCGATCGCCTTGGTATTCTCTACCTGATCACCTGTGTCGGTTTGGGGTACGGGCGGCTAGAACCTCGCGCCGATGCTTTTCTAGGCAGCATAGGATCACCGGATCCCCCCATGACGGGGGTCCCATCAGATCTCAGGAACGTCATCAAAGACACAGCGACGGATTTGCCTATCGCTGACCCTACATCCTTAGACCGGGGCAACCATCGCCCGGCCCGGCTACCTTCCTGCGTCACACCTGTTAATACGCTTACCTCCCGGGATCAGGTCCCGCGCTCGGCCAAAACCCGCACACCACAAGGGTGATTGGGCAGGCTCCGGGCGGTTAGTATCCCCCGCTTGGCATGGGCGGTCCTTCGCCGGTACGGGAATATCAACCCGTTGTCCATCGACTACGCCTGTCGGCCTCGCCTTAGGTCCCGACTTACCCAGGGCAGATTAGCTTGACCCTGGAACCCTTGATCATTCGGCGGACGGGTTTCTCACCCGTCTTTCGCTACTCATGCCTGCATTCTCACTCGTGTAGGCTCCACCGCTGGTTTACACCGCGACTTCACCGCCCACACGACGCTCCCCTACCACTCCAGACGACTGAACCACGAAGGCTTGTCTACTATCTGAAATCCACAACTTCGGCGGTGTACTTGAGCCCCGCTACATTGTCGGCGCGGAATCACTTGACCAGTGAGCTATTACGCACTCTTTCAAGGATGGCTGCTTCTAAGCCAACCTCCTGGTTGTCTTCGCAACTCCACATCCTTTCCCACTTAGCACACGCTTAGGGGCCTTAGTTGGTGGTCTGGGCTGTTTCCCTCTCGACTATGAAGCTTATCCCCCACAGTCTCACTGCTGCGCTCTCACTTACCGGCATTCGGAGTTTGGCTGACGTCAGTAACCTTGTAGGGCCCATCGGCCATCCAGTAGCTCTACCTCCGGCAAGAAACACGCAACGCTGCACCTAAATGCATTTCGGGGAGAACCAGCTATCACGGAGTTTGATTGGCCTTTCACCCCTACCCACAGCTCATCCCCTCCATTTTCAACTGAAGTGGGTTCGGTCCTCCACGACGTCTTACCGTCGCTTCAACCTGGCCATGGGTAGATCACTCCGCTTCGGGTCTAGATCACGCCACTACACTCGCCCTGTTCAGACTCGCTTTCGCTACGGCTACCCCACACGGGTTAACCTCGCGACGTAACACTAACTCGCAGGCTCATTCTTCAAAAGGCACGCCGTCACAACTACAAGGTTGCTCCGACGGATTGTAAGCACACGGTTTCAGGTACTGTTTCACTCCCCTCCCGGGTACTTTTCACCTTTCCCTCACGGTACTGGTCCGCTATCGGTCATTAGGAAGTATTTAGGCTTATCAGGTGGTCCTGACAGATTCACACGGGATTTCTCGGGCCCCGTGCTACTTGGGATCCTCTCCAGGCGGCACACAACATTACGGTTACGGGGCTAACACCCTCTCCGGCCGGCCTTTCAAGACCGTTCACCTATGTCTGCACTCTCACCCCACCGGTCCGGCAGAACCAGTACGGAAAGTCCCACAACCCCGCCCATGCAACGCCCGCCGGCTATCACACATGGAACGGTTTAGCCTCATCCGCGTTCGCTCGCCACTACTAACGGAATCACTCTTGTTTTCTCTTCCTGCGGGTACTGAGATGTTTCACTTCCCCGCGTTCCCCCCACGCACCCTATGTGTTCAGATGCGGGTCACCAGATCACGAAAAACGCGTCTGGCGGGGTTTCCCCATTCGGACATCCTGGGATCACCGTTCGGTTATCAACTCCCCCAGGCTTATCGCAGATTCCTACGTCCTTCTTCGGCTCCTAATGCCAAGGCATCCACCGTGTGCCCTTAAAAACTTGACCACACAAGATCAAAAAACTTCTCGAGAGAACCACGGAAACCACGCCACGCCACACACCCCGAAAGGATGCACCACGCGGCCGGATCCAGGTTCATAAAAAGAAATTGCTGTAAGACACACACACCCCACCACCCCCGAAAGGAAGCAATGACCATGCGCGTGCCTAGATGCTCGCGTCCACTATGTAGTTCTCAAACAACAACCCCGTACCACACCCCCCGCACCAACCACCCCCAAAAACAGGGACGGCCACCAACGCACGGACCATGCAGCCAGGAAACCAGAAACACCCAAACCCGCGACAAAAGACACGCAAACCCAAACAGGCCACGCACCCCACGCCACGGCCCTGTTGCCTCAGGACCCAACAGTGTGCCAAACACGAAAACCGGCCACCCCCACCCGCACCGTTCCAAGACACCCGAACCAAAAGGAACGAAAGCATCCGTACTAGGGGCGGGAAAGAACCAACCGGCCGCTATCTGCTGATATTCCACCCATGAGCACCCACCGCAGAACAGACGCCTGCGCAATGGGCTTTGCTTCCACACACCCCCACAGCCACCATGCGGCAACCACGGGAATGATAATGGTGCTCCTTAGAAAGGAGGTGATCCAGCCGCACCTTCCGGTACGGCTACCTTGTTACGACTTAGTCCCAATCGCCGGTCCCACCTTCGACGGCTCCCCCCACAAGGGTTAGGCCACCGGCTTCGGGTGTTACCAACTTTCGTGACTTGACGGGCGGTGTGTACAAGGCCCGGGAACGTATTCACCGCAGCGTTGCTGATCTGCGATTACTAGCGACTCCGACTTCATGGGGTCGAGTTGCAGACCCCAATCCGAACTGAGACCGGCTTTTTGGGATTAGCTCCACCTCACAGTATCGCAACCCTTTGTACCGGCCATTGTAGCATGCGTGAAGCCCAAGACATAAGGGGCATGATGATTTGACGTCGTCCCCACCTTCCTCCGAGTTGACCCCGGCAGTCTCCTATGAGTCCCCGGCCGAACCGCTGGCAACATAGAACGAGGGTTGCGCTCGTTGCGGGACTTAACCCAACATCTCACGACACGAGCTGACGACAACCATGCACCACCTGTAAACCGACCGCAAGCGGGGCACCTGTTTCCAGGCGTTACCGGTTCATGTCAAGCCTTGGTAAGGTTCTTCGCGTTGCATCGAATTAATCCGCATGCTCCGCCGCTTGTGCGGGCCCCCGTCAATTCCTTTGAGTTTTAGCCTTGCGGCCGTACTCCCCAGGCGGGGCACTTAATGCGTTAGCTACGGCGCGGAAAACGTGGAATGTCCCCCACACCTAGTGCCCAACGTTTACGGCATGGACTACCAGGGTATCTAATCCTGTTCGCTCCCCATGCTTTCGCTCCTCAGCGTCAGTTAATGCCCAGAGACCTGCCTTCGCCATCGGTGTTCCTCCTGATATCTGCGCATTTCACCGCTACACCAGGAATTCCAGTCTCCCCTACATCACTCTAGTCTGCCCGTACCCACTGCAGAACCGGAGTTGAGCCCCGGTCTTTCACAGCAGACGCGACAAACCGCCTACGAGCTCTTTACGCCCAATAATTCCGGATAACGCTTGCGCCCTACGTATTACCGCGGCTGCTGGCACGTAGTTAGCCGGCGCTTCTTCTGCAGGTACCGTCACTTTCGCTTCTTCCCTACTGAAAGAGGTTTACAACCCGAAGGCCGTCATCCCTCACGCGGCGTCGCTGCATCAGGCTTCCGCCCATTGTGCAATATTCCCCACTGCTGCCTCCCGTAGGAGTCTGGGCCGTGTCTCAGTCCCAGTGTGGCCGGTCACCCTCTCAGGCCGGCTACCCGTCGTCGCCTTGGTAGGCCATTACCCCACCAACAAGCTGATAGGCCGCGAGTCCATCCAAAACCGCAAAAGCTTTCCACCACCACCGCATGCGCGGAGCAGTCATATCCGGTATTAGACCCAGTTTCCCAGGCTTATCCCAGAGTCAAGGGCAGGTTACTCACGTGTTACTCACCCGTTCGCCACTAATCCCCGGCGCAAGCACCGGATCATCGTTCGACTTGCATGTGTTAAGCACGCCGCCAGCGTTCATCCTGAGCCAGGATCAAACTCTCCGTTGAAGTAAAACAAAAACAGACACAACCACAACCACCGGAAATAACGACGGAAGAGCTGCACAAAATTTGAAACCAGCTGTAAAAAACCAGCCCCGCACCACCGAAGCGACACAGAACCAGCCAAAACAACCAATTCATAAAAACAAATCGGTATCAACAAACTTGGCACACTATTGAGTTCTCAAACAACAGACACACCCGGCACCACCCACACCCACAACAGGGTCCAGGATCGCTCCGGAGCAACTTCCCAAACTTACCGGCTGCTTGCCTCCTAGTCAAATCAGCGTTCTTGACTTGATCTTCACGAGGAACGTCAGTCAACTTCACCGATCTCCACTGGGGAGCAGCGCGGGTACTAACTATACCACCAGTTCTCCGGGGAGGCAAAACTCCCGCCAGGCGGCTTCCTGCGCTTCGGCAACCGCCCGCAAGATCCATGCAAAGGGCCCGGAAACTCAAGGCTTCCGGACCCTTCACCCTCAGACAAGCAGAACAGCTACCCCACAGGCGCGAACCAGGAAGCTCCGAGCGGCGGCAAGGTGACGGTCAGTGCAGCAGGCAGTCCCTCCGCCCCGGGTGCGGTGGCAAGCAGTTCACCACTATTGATCACACCCGAGCCCCCGTACACGTCGGCGTCAGTGTTGAGTACTTCCTGCCATGCGCCGGCAGACGGGACGCCGAGCACATAGTCCTGGTGCGGGCCTCCCGAGAAATTCACGGCGCAAACCAGCGGGTTGCCGTCGTGGTCCCATCGGATAAAGGTGAGTACGTTGCGGTCCGCGTCCGCGCCGTTGATCCACTGGAAACCGCCAGGCTCGTTGTCCCGGACATGCAGGGCCGGCGTCGAGCTGTACAGCGTGTTCAACTCGCGGGTGAGCAATTGCAGCCCGCGGTGCGCGGGGATGTCGGCAAGGAACCAGTCGAGCCCGTGCTGTTCGGACCATTCGGCCTCTTGGCCGAATTCGGTGCCCATGAAGATGAGCTGCTTGCCCGGGTGCGCCCACTGGTACGCCATGAACGCCCGCACGTTGGCGAGCTGCTGCCAGCGGTCGCCGGGCATCTTCCGCAGCATGGATCCCTTGCCGTGCACAACTTCGTCGTGACTGATGGGCAGCAGGAAGTTCTCAGTGAAGGCATAGACCATGGAGAACGTCACCGTACCGTGGTGCCAGCGGCGGTTCACCGGGTTTTCGGAGATGTACTTGAGGGAATCGTGCATCCAGCCCATGTTCCATTTGAGGCCGAATCCCAGGCCGCCATGGTTGGTCGGCGCGGTGACGCCGGCGAACGCCGTGGATTCCTCGGCAATGGTCACGGCCCCTGGGTGGGTCTTGTAGATCGTGGCGTTGACCTCTTGGAGGAAGGAGATGGCTTCCAGGTTCTCGCGTCCGCCGTGGACGTTGGGGAACCACTCCCCTTCCTCGCGGGAATAGTCACGGTAGAGCATGGAGGCAACGGCATCCACCCGAAGCCCGTCGATGTGGAATTCCTCAAGCCAGTACAGGGCGTTCGCGACCAGGAAGTTGCGGACCTCGGTACGGCCGAAGTCGAAGATGAGCGTGCCCCAGTCCGGGTGCTCACCGAGCCGGGGATCGGAGTGTTCGTACAGTGGTTCGCCGTCGAAACGGGCAAGGGCCCAGGCGTCCTTCGGGAAGTGCGCGGGGACCCAGTCCAGGATCACGCCGATGCCCGCCTGATGCAGTGAATCGACCAGGAACCGGAACTCATCCGGATGCCCGAAGCGGGAGGTCGGAGCAAAGTAGGACGTGACTTGGTAACCCCATGAACCGCCAAAGGGGTGCTCGGCCACCGGCATGAACTCGACGTGGGTGAAACCAAGCCACTTCACGTACTCCACGAGGTCCTTGGCCAACTCCTTGTACCCGAGGCCAAGGCGCCAGGAACCAAGGTGGACTTCGTAGACGCTCATGGGCGAGTTGTGCGGATCCTTGTTGGCGCGCGCCGTCATCCAGGCGTCGTCCTTGAAGCGGTAGCCGGACTCCACCACGCGGGACGCAGTCAAGGGCGGAACTTCGGTGCCGAAGGCGAGCGGGTCGGCTTTCTCCACCCAATGGCCGGCCTTGGTGAGTAGCTCGAATTTGTAGCACGCCCCTGCTACAACGCCCGGGATGAAGACTTCCCAGACGCCTGAAGACCCGAGTGAGCGCAATGCATGCTCACGCCCGTCCCAGGAGTTGAAGTCGCCCTTGACGCGGACTGCCTGCGCGTTGGGCGCCCAGACGGCGAAGGAGACGCCGTCCACATCGCCGAGCGGGGAGCGGTAGTGCTGGACGTGGGCTCCCAGTGTGTCCCAGAGCCGTTCGTGCCGGCCTTCTCCGATGAGGTGCAGGTCCACCTCACCGACGGTTGGAAGGTAGTGGTACGGATCATTGATCGTCACCGGCGCGGAATCGCCGTACACAACGTCCAGGCGGTAGTCCGGCACGTGGCCGTGCTGCAGCGGTTCGAGGACCGCCACCCAGATCCCGTCGGTCTCGTGGGTCATCGGGGTCGAACCGGCTTCCGTGACTACAGTTACCTCCGCCGCGAGGTGCTTGACCGTGCGGATCGTGACGTGACCGTGGTCGTCAAGGTGGGCGCCCAACACCGAGTGCGGGGCGTGGTGCGCACCAGCGGCCACCCGGCCCAGGGTAGCGGCGTCCACATACAGCGGGACTCGGGGCCGTTCGGTACGTGCTGAGCCTGTCATTTCCTTACCTTCCGATGTCGCCGCGGCATCCGTGCCGGGGCTCGTGTTTCCGAGGAGCTGCCGCGAAGCATTGACCGGAATGGGCAACCAGTCCGGTCTGTTCCGCAGCTCGTAGATCACCTCGTACAAGGCCTTGTCCAGCCACAATGCCACAAACAGCGGCGAGCGGCGGTCAATAGTTCCAGGGGTGATGTCGCTGTAGCCGGCCAGGAACGCCTCGGCGCAGTCGTCAACCCACGTGGCGGGAACCCGGGCGCCCGGGTTCTCGCGGATGGCTGCACCGGCCGCGTAGTCGAAGGACCGCAGCATTCCGACGACGTCCCGCAGGGGAACGTCTGGAATGTTACGGTGTTCGATCGGCCTCAGGGGTTCGCCCTCAAAGTCCAGGATCGCCCACCGGGCCGCTTCGCCCGCGGTGCCGGGCACCAAGAGGATCTGGCCCAGGTGAAGGTCTCCGTGGATGCGCTGCAGCGTCCCGGCTTCCTTGCCCGACAGTTGCGTCAGGAGTGCCTCGAGCTGCTGTTCATGGGGCCCGACGGCGGTGCCGGCCTCAGCCCACGACTGGCGGACGCGCCGGGCTACTTCGGGCGCGATGTCCTGGCCGGGAACGCGTTCCCGGGCGGTTCCGAGGGTTTCCGCGAGCCGAAGGTGCACGGTGGCAGTCGCCTGGCCCAGCTGCCGGGCTTCGGCGGCAAAGTCCTTGCCTGATGCCGCAGCGTCGACGGCGAGGCGCCAAGCGTCTTGCCCGCCGGCAAGGAATTCGTGGGCAACGGCGAAATCCGCCGAGGCTGTGCCGTGCCGGCCCAGGGGTGTCCGTACCTCCCATGTTCCCGTAATCCAGCCGAGCGTCGAGGGCACTTCCTTCGTTCCCGCCGAAGTCAAGGCCGCGCCGACCTCCACCTCGGGGTTCTTGCCGACCGACAGGACCCGGAAGATCTTCACGATCGCCGCGGACACGCCGTCGTCGACGATCACTGAAGTGTTGGACTGCTCACCGGAAGAGACACGCACGGATCCTGAGGCAGTGGGCAGCCTCAGGCTGCCCGGCACCGTGTGACCGCTCGCGGTGCACTCCCCCTCTCCGGGCTCGGCGGACGCCTGACCCCGGATGAGATCCAGCCACGCCGTCACAAAGTCAGGATCGTGGGGGGCGTCGTATACCCAGACCGGCGGGTCCTCATCGCTTGTTCCGCCGATCTGGCCAACCAAGGCAGTTGCCAAGGCGGCCGAGGGCGCGGAACGAAAGCTGAGCGGTACTTGGATGATGTCGGTCTGCCTCCCGCCATCGGCCGTGGCGTAGGCGACGGAGATGAGCTGGACCTCCAGGCCGGTCCCGGGGGCTGGCGCGGCAAGGGCGAACGAGCCGACGAAATCCAGTTCGAATAACCCTGCCTTGACCGGAAACCAGCGCTGCCGGGGCAGCCATTCCTTGAGCAGGTAGGCCAGGACCGTGGTGGGCGCCATTTGACTCATGTCAGCCTTCGATGGAGAGCACTGGGATGGCCTGGGTGTACGGCGAGGATCCGGTGGAACCCGCCGAACGTATCCGTAGCCAGAAGAAGTCGTGGCTGCCGAGCGTGAGGGTCAGGGAGCCGTCGGCCCCGATTCCCGGGAACGGCTGGCCGCCGAACACATCCCTTAGGCCTCTTCCGGCGTATTCAGGGATGTCCAAAGTGGTAGCAACCGGATGTTGGGACAGGTTGAAAACGCAAAGGATGGATTCGGCATCCTCGCCTTCCGGATTGTCATCCCGGAGTTCGCGCAAATAGGCAAGAACCACCTCGTGGTCTGCCGGAACGTTCCGGTAGCCGCCTAGCCCGAAGACCGCGTGGTTCCTCCGGACGCTCAGGATCTGGCGTGTCCAGCGCAGGAGCGAGCCGGAATGGGCCGCTTCGGCCTCGACGTTCGCCATGCTGTAGTTGTAGACCAGCGACTGGATGACGGGCAGGTAGAGCTTTCCGGGATCGGCATTGGAGAAACCTGCGTTGCGGTCCGGGTTCCATTGCATCGGGGTGCGGACGGCATCGCGATCGTCAAGCCAGATGTTGTCTCCCATCCCGATTTCATCCCCGTAGTACAAGAAGGGGCTGCCGGGCAGGGAAAGCAGCAACGCGTTGATCAGCTCGATCTCGGAGCGGGAGTTGTCCAGCAGGGAGGCGAGCCTGCGCCGGATGCCGATGTTGGCCCGCATTCGCGGGTCCGGCGCGTACCAGCCCAGCATGGCGGCACGTTCGTCGGCGGTGACCATCTCCAGGGTGAGTTCGTCGTGGTTGCGCAGGAAGGTGCCCCATTGCGCGCCGGCCGGGATTCCCGGGGTGTCCCGCAGTGTCTCGATAATAGGGGCGGCCTTCTGGTCGCGGAGCGCGTAGTAAAGGCGCGGCATGATGGGAAAGTGGAAAGCCATGTGGCACTCCGGTTCTTCCTCCGTGCCAAAGTACTCGACGACGTCGTGCGGCGGTTGGTTGGCTTCGGCGATGATCACACGGCCCGGGTAGTTCTCATCCACCATCTTCCGAAGGTCCCGCAGGAAGCCGTGGGTGGCCGGCAGGTTTTCGCAATTGGTGCCCTCTTCTTCGAAGAGGTACGGGATGGCATCTGCCCGGAATCCGTCAATGCCTTGGTCCAGCCAGAACTTCACGACGTCGTGAACGGCCTCGATGACCTTGGGGTTTTCGAAGTTCAGGTCGGGCTGGTGGCCGAAGAACCGGTGCCAGAAGAACTGCCGGCGGATCGGATCGAACGTCCAGTTCGACTCTTCCGTATCCACGAAGATGATGCGCGCGTCCTGGTACTTCTCGTCGGTGTCACTCCACACGTAGAAGTCGCCGAACGGGCCATCCGGGTTCTTGCGTGACTCCTGGAACCAAGGGTGTTGGTCCGAGGTGTGGTTCAGCGGGAGGTCGATGATGACCCTGACGCCCCTCGCATGGGATTCGGCCACGAGCCGCTTGAAGTCGCTGATCGTGCCGAACTCGTCCAACACCGACGTGTAATCGGAAATGTCGTAACCACCGTCTCGCAAAGGCGAATCGAAGAACGGCGGCAGCCACAAACAATCCACCCCGAGCCACTGCAGATAATCCAACTTGTCGATCAGTCCGTGGAAGTCACCGGAACCGTCGCCATTCGCATCCGCGAAGGCCCTCACCAGCACTTCGTAGAAAACAGCCTTCCGATACCAATGAGGGTCATGTTGAAGACCCGGGGCATTCAGCTCGAAAGTGTTCTTCGGCGTGAAGTACTGACTCTGACCCTGCGGATTAAAGCTCACTAAGGCTACCTCCGGATATTGAGAATGTGTGCCGGTTCTACATGGGCGTCCAGTCGGACATAGTTGTACTCGCCCCACTCCCAGCTTTCGCCGCTGACCAAATCATCCACCCAGAATCGTCCGTTAGCGGTGAAGTCGGATGGATCCAGCGAAAGAGCGGAGAGATCCAGGGTCACGGTGCTTTCCCTGGTGCCGTGGGGATCGACGTTGACCACAATGATCAAGGTGTCCTTGCTGCCGTCAGCCAAGGTCTTGTGCTTGGAGAACACGATGGTGGCGTCATCCGTGCTGTGATGCAAAGTCAGGTTCTGCAGGTCACCCAGGGCGGGGTGGGTCTTCCGGATGGCGTTAAGCCGCGTGATGTATGGGGCGAGACTGTGCCCGGAAGCCGCTGCGGCATCCCAGTTGCGGTCCTTGAACTCATATTTCTCGTTGTCGATGTACTCTTCGGCACCGGGACGCGCCACATGCTCGTACAGCTCGAATCCAGCGTAGACGCCCCAGAGCGGGCTGGCCGTGGCTGCCAGTGCTGCGCGGATGCGGAACGCAGCCGGACCGCCGTATTGGAGGTATTCGGTGAGGATATCCGGGGTGTTGACGAAGAAATTGGGTCGGAAGTACGCCGGAGATTCGTGGCTGACTTCCTGGAAATACGATTCCAGTTCGGCCTTGGTGTTCCGCCACGTGAAGTAGGTGTACGACTGTTGGAAACCTGCCCGGCCGAGGGCGTGCATCATCGCGGGGCGCGTGAACGCCTCGGCGAGGAAAACGACGTCGGGGTGCTTTTTGTTCACCTTGCCGATCAGCCATTCCCAGAACCACACCGGTTTGGTGTGGGGGTTATCCACACGGAAAATCTTCACGCCGTGGCTCACCCAGAGGAAAACGATCCGCAGGATTTCCTTGGACAGACCGGCGGGATCGTTGTCGAAGTTCAGCGGGTAGATGTCCTGGTACTTCTTGGGCGGGTTTTCGGCATAGGCGATGCTGCCGTCAACCCGAGTGGTGAACCATTCCGGGTTGGTCTTCACCCAGGGATGGTCCGGGGCGGCCTGCAGCGCCAAGTCCAGCGCCACCTCGAGACCCAGCTGATTGGCGCGGGCCACAAAAGCATCGAAATCCTCGAACGATCCCAATTCCGGGTGGATGGCGTCGTGGCCGCCGGCTTCGGAGCCGATGGCCCACGGCGAGCCGGGATCCTGCGGACCCGGAGTCAAGGTGTTGTTGCGTCCCTTGCGGTGCTGGAAACCAATCGGGTGGATGGGCGGCAGGTAGATGACGTCGAAGCCCATGTCCGCAACGGCGTCGAGCCTCTTGGCCGCCGTCGTGAAATTGCCTGAAGTCCACGTTCCCGCGGTGGGATCGAAAACGGCGCCTTCGGAGCGGGGGAAGAATTCGTACCAGGCCCCGCGGCCGGCGAGGTCACGCTCCACGAGGAGCGGGTATTGTCCCGAGACAGTCACCAGTTCGCGGATCGGTTGGCGCTCGACGACGGCTGCGACCTCTGCGCTGAAGCCGGTGGCAAGGCGCTCCTCGGCAGTCTTCGAAGTATCGGCGAGGCCTTCGGAGGCACCGCGAAGGATGCGCTTGTCCGCTCCGCTTCTCGTGCTTTCGCCTGCCGCCTCCGCGAGCAGTGCCACGCCCTCGGCGAGCATCAGTTCCACGTCGATGCCGGCCTCGACCTTCACTTCCGCGTTGTGGTGCCACGTGCCGTAGCGGTCGTGCCAGGCCTCGATTGCGAAGGTCCAGGCTCCGGGCGCCGTCGGGGTCAGCAGGCCCTCCCAACGGTCGGTTCCCTTGCCGCGCTCACCCGGCGCCGGGGCGAGCCGGACACGTTGGCGTTCCTTGCCTTTGGGGTCCAGCAGGACGGCGCTCACCCCCAGCTGGTCGTGGCCCTCACGGAAGACCGTGGCGCCGACCACCAAGTCTTCACCAGGCAAGGCCTTGGCCGGGAACCGGCCTTCCTCGATCACGGGCTGCACGGCCGTGATGGGGAATCTGCCGAACCTGAGACCTTCGGTGATACCGGTCTTCTGCTTGGACTTGGATGCTGAGCTGGATCGCGGTGCTGCAGTAGTGGTCACAACCTCGACGTTAGCGAGAAAAATCACATTTTGCGAAGAGGTACCCCAGACTCTTCCGCGCAATGTGTCATTTACCTAAAAGAAACCGAAAGCTGTTCCTGCCGTCCACCGAGTGGATTAGTGTGACGCTCGTGAAGGCAATTCGAAGGTTTACCGTCCGTACCCTGCTCCCCGATCCGATCCAGCCACTGGCGCGTCTCGCGATGAATCTGCGCTGGTCGTGGCACCGGCCTACCCGTGAACTCTTTGCGAGCCTTGACCAGGAATTGTGGGAGGAGAGCCGTCACGATCCAATCAGCCTCCTCGGGTCGATCAGCCGCGATCAGCTGGACCAACTTGCTTCCAACAATGAACTTGTAGAGCGTGTCCAGCACGCGGCTGCGGACCTGGACCGGTACCTGAGCGAGCCGCGCTGGTACCAGGGCCTGGGTCCTGACGCCCCGGCGTGCATCGCCTACTTCTCGCCCGAGTTCGGCATCACGGAGGTGCTCCCGCAGTATTCCGGCGGCCTCGGGATCCTGGCCGGGGACCACCTGAAGGCCGCCTCGGACCTGGGCGTGCCGCTGATCGGCGTCGGGCTGCTCTACCAGGCGGGCTACTTCAAGCAGTCCCTTTCCCGGGACGCCTGGCAGCAGGAAACCTACCCGGTCCTTGACCCGGACGGCCTGCCCTTGACGCTGTTGCGTGAACCGTCCGAGGACGGCACAGGCAAGCCCGTGACGATCTCGCTGCCGCTGCCCAACGGACGCAAGCTCAACGCGCATATCTGGCGTGCCGACGTCGGGCGCGTGCCGCTGCTGCTGCTCGACTCGAACGTTCCGGCCAACGACGACGCCGCGCGCGGGATCACGGACCGGCTCTACGGCGGCGGCGGTGACCACCGCCTGCAGCAGGAACTGCTGCTGGGCATGGGCGGGGTGAAGGCGCTGCGCGTCTACCAGCGACTCACGGGCACCCCGGCCCCGGAAGTTTTCCACACCAACGAAGGCCACGCCGGGTTCCTGGGCATCGAACGCATCCAGGAGCTCATGTCCTCCGAGGCCCCGCTGAGCTGGTCCGAGGCCCTGGCCGCCGGACGCGCGTCCACGGTGTTCACCACCCACACCCCCGTTCCGGCCGGCATCGACCGCTTCGAGGCCGTGCAGATCAGGCACTTCTTCGACGCCGGCCTGGCCCCGGACGTGCCGGTGGAGAAGGTCCTGGAACTCGGCCGGGAAAACTACGACGGCGGCAACCCCGCGGTCTTCAACATGGCCGTGATGGGCCTGCGCCTGGCCCAGCGGGCCAACGGCGTGGCCAAACTGCACGGCGTGGTCTCCCGCGAGATGTTCTCCGGGCTCTGGCCAGGCTTCGACCACTCCGAAATCCCCATCACCTCCGTCACCAACGGCGTCCACGTACCCACCTGGGTGGACCCGCGCATCTCTGCCTTGGCCCGCCAGCAGTTTGGAAGCGAGGCCGAGGCCATGGGCCGTTGGGATCTCGCCTACAACGTCAGCGACGAGGACGTCTGGACGCTGCGGCGTCAACTTCGCGTGTCCCTCGTGGAGGATGTCCGGCGTCGGCTCCGGGCAGCGTGGAAGAAGCGCGGCGCGGCCGATGCCGAGCTGGGCTGGACGGACACCGTGCTGGACCCGGACGTCCTCACGATCGGTTTCGCCCGGCGTGTGCCCACCTACAAGCGCCTGACCCTGATGCTCCGGGACCCGGCCCGGCTCAAGGCGCTGCTGCTGCACCCCCAGCACCCCATCCAGCTGGTCATCGCCGGCAAGTCCCACCCCGCGGACGACGCCGGCAAGAAAATGATCCAGGACCTGGTGAAGTTCACCGACGACCCCGCCGTCCGGCACCGGATCGTGTTCCTGCCCAACTACGACATCGCCATGGCCCGCACCCTGTTCCCGGGCTGCGACGTGTGGCTGAACAACCCGCTCCGGCCCCTGGAGGCCTGCGGGACCTCCGGGATGAAGGCGGCGATCAACGGTTCCCTGAACCTCTCGGTCCTGGACGGCTGGTGGGATGAGATGTACGACGGCGAGAACGGCTGGGCGATCCCGACCGCCAACAACGACGCGTCCCCGACCGAACGCGATGACATCGAAGCCGCCGCCCTCTACGAGCTCCTGGAGACCCAGGTGGCCCCGCGCTTCTACGGCTCCACGGTTTCCGCGGACGCCGGCGCGGCCGGGCCATCGCAGTCCGGCCCGGAAGCCATCCCGACGCACTGGGTGTCCATGATCAAGCACACCCTGGCCCACCTCGGCCCGGCAGTCTCGGCCGACCGCATGCTCCAGGACTACGTCAACACCCTCTACCGCCCGGCGGCGGAATCGGGACGCCATGCCGTGGCTGGCTCGTTCAAGGAAGCGAAGGAACTGGCGGCCTGGACCACCAAGGTCCGCAACGCCTGGCCGCAGCTGATCGTCGAACACGTCGATTCCATCGGCGTCTCCGAAGAACCACAGATCGGGGACACCCTCCAGGTCAACGCCTACATCGCCCTGCATACCCTGACACCGGACGACGTCAGCGTCGAGGTGGCTTACGGGCGGGCTGAAGAAAGCGATGAACTGGAGGACATCACCGTGGCCGAACTGAGCTCGTTCGAGGACCTCGGCAACGGGCGCCACCTGTTTACCGGTTCCATCCTGATCAACCGCTCCGGATCCTTCGGCTACACCGTCCGGGTCTTCCCGAAGCACCCCTCCCTGGCCTCGAAGGCCGAACTGGGGCTGATCGTCAACGCGTAGTGACAAGCTGGCTGGGCGGGCATCGCCCGCCCAGCCAGTCGCGCTACTGCGGGAAGACCTCGTTGACGGCGTGGCTGATAGCTCTTCGCGGTGTCCCTAGGTGCGGTAGACGTTGATGGTGTTGCCTTGGACGACTTCCCGCTCGCCTGCCGCGACCAGCGCTCCTTGCCTGCGGTCATTGAGCTCGGACGTCGTCAGGCGTAGCTCGAACATCCGGCTCCCCGTTCCCGATTCGGCGAGCAGTTTGGGCAGGACGACCTTCTTGTCATCCTTGTTGCCGTTGATCACGATCAAGCCGCGGTAACCGCCGCCCTCAGAGCTCACCAAGAGCTGCACAATCCGCAGGGAGGGATCGTGCCAACGGGCCGCCGTCATGGGCTGGCCTTTTTCATCAAACCAATCCAGGCCCGTCCCGCTGTCCGGGAAGCCGGCGTCCTGGGCTTGCAGGAACTCTTTCCGGAGCCGTATCACCCGTTTGGTGCTCCGCAGCATGTCATGCGATTCGGGTGTCTGGGTCCAGTCGATCCACGTCAGGGGGTTGTCCTGGCAATAGGCGTTGTTGTTTCCCTGCTGTGTGCGTCCGAGCTCGTCGCCAGCGGTGATCATGGGTACGCCAATGGAGATCATCAACGTGGTCATGAGGTTCCGCTTCGAAAGGGCACGGGCAGCGAGAATTGTCTCATTTTCCGTGCGGCCTTCGAATCCGTGGTTGTAGCTGAGGCTGTTGGTCTGCCCGTCGCGGTTTTGCTCGCCGTTGGCCTCGTTGTGCTTACGGTCGTAGGACACCAAGTCGGCAAGGGTGAAGCCGTCGTGGGCCGTGACGAAGTTGAGCGAGGCGAGCCTGGAGCGTCCTGAAGGTTCAAAGACCCGGGCCGAGCCCGTCAAGGCGTCGGCGAGATCTCCCATGGTGCTTCCGGACATCCCGCCGTCGGCAGCGGCCCGCTCTGAGAGCCAAAAACGGCGCACGCCGTCGCGGAAATGATCATTCCAGTCCACCCATCCCTCGGGGAACCGCCCGGTCTGCCAGCCGCCATAGCCCACATCCCATGGTTCGGAAATGAGCTTGGTCTTGGAAAGCACCGGGTCCTGGGCGATCCTTTTCAAGAATGGGTGCTCAGGGTCGAATTCATTGCCCGCATTGCGGCACATCGTCACGGCAAGGTCGAAACGGAAGCCGTCTATATGGAATTCGTCCGCCCAATGCCGCAGCGAATCAATGGCCAGGTCCACCACCCTGGGTTCGGCGAAGTTAAGGGTGTTTCCGCAGCCGGTCGTATCAAGGTAACGCCCGTGGGCATCGTGGCGGTAGTACTGCCGCTCGCCCAGGCCCCTGAAACTAGAGGTATCGCCGTCGGGCCCGCCTTCCGCCGTGTGGTTGTAGACAACGTCGAGGATCACTTCGATCCCCGCTGCATGCAGGAGCTTCACCATGCCCTTGAATTCGTCCTGGACGGCGTGGGGGCCCGCCTGCTGGGCGGCTTGCGTGGCGTAGTCGGCGTGTGGCGCAAAGAACGCGGCGGTGTTGTATCCCCAGTAATTGGTCAGGCCCAAGTACTGCAGGTGCTGCTCGTCCATGTGGAAGTGGATGGGCAGCAATTGAACGGCCGTCACCCCTAATGAGTGGAAGTGCTCGATCATGGCGGGGTGTGCCATGCCCGCGTAGGTGCCGCGGAGGTGCTCGGGGATGTCCGGGTGCAGCATGCTTTGGCCGCGGACGTGCGCCTCGTAGACAATGGTGTCCCGCCACGGCGTGCGAAGCAGGCGATCGTCGCCCCAATCGAAAGCCGATTCCATCCGCACGGAGGTCAGCAGCTCCCGGCGCTGGTGCACCGCCTGACCGTAGGGATCCAGCAACAGCTGCTCGGCGTCGTCGGCGTCAAAGTCCGGAGCAGGAACCGACAATGGAATCGCGTCGTCGTGGGCTGCTGCGCGGAAGCCGTACCGGGTGCCTGGCGGCAGCCCGTCCACGATCCCGTGGTGCACGCCGTCCTCAAGGTTGGGCAGCGTGTGGACTTTCCAGGAGTCGCCGGGGGCTTTGTAGGCGATTTCGACTCGTGTGAGTCCGGGGGCCCACACGGCGACGTTGACCCGGTCCGGCGAGGGGGTGTCGCGGTCGGACTTCCCAGGCAGCGGAACACTCAGCCCGAGCGGCGACGGCCGCGAGGCGTCCACTGTAGATGCTGTGTCAAAAATCGGCATAACCATTAGTTGAGAGTTTAGTCTCCGACGCCAATTCTCCCCTGCCCGCGGCCCATATGACAGTGCCCACGCCCGGCGGTCGGAACCAAGCCGGCGGCCCCTGCGAACGCAAACAAGCCGCTCACCTGCTGAAACGTCGAATCACCCGGCTCGTTGCGATTTTCGTGAAACCGGTGGTTTGAGCGGATTGTGTCGGTTGCACCGAATACGCCCGCCCACGCGCATGAGTTCGTATCCTCAGCGCGCTCGTTGCATACTTTGGCTATACACCAATGTGGAGGTAATTGTGCGAATCGCTCTTGCTCAACTCATCAGCGGCCGCGAGCTAGCAGACAACCTGATCCTGTTGGAAGACTACGCCCGCCGGGCCAAGGAGGGCGGCGCCGAACTCGTGGTATTCCCTGAAGCGACCATGCGGGCGTTCGGGAATTCCCTGCTCGACATCGCCGAGCCCCTCGACGGGCCATGGGCCAGCCAGGTGCGGAAGATCGCCCAGGATCTTGGGATCGTGATCGTGGCCGGAATGTTCACTCCCGGGCTGGCCTCCGACGGCAGCAGCAACGGCAAGGTCCGGAACACCCTGATCGCCACCGGGCCCGGAGTGGACACCAGCTACGACAAGATCCACCTCTTCGACGCCTTCGGCTTTGCGGAATCGGACACCGTCGACGCCGGCACGGATCCAGTGACGTTCGACGCCGGAGGCCTCACCTTTGGCCTGACCACGTGCTACGACATCCGTTTCCCGGCCCTCTTCACCGCCAATGCCGACCGCGGAGCCGACGTGAATATCGTGTCTGCTTCCTGGGGAGCCGGGCCGGGCAAGGCGGAACAGTGGAAGCTGCTCGCGCGTGCCCGGGCTATCGACACCACGACCTTCGTGCTTGCTTGCGGTCAGGGCGATCCAGCGAGCCAAGGTCGTGAACCCAAGGGCGCGGCGCCCACAGGAGTAGGGCACTCCGTCGTGGTGTCCCCCTTGGGAAACGTGCTGGAAGAGCTCGACGCCGAACCCGGCCTCTTGTTCGCGGAGCTGGATGCCGCCGTCGTCGAGGACGCGCGGGTCAAGCTCCCGGTCCTGGCGAACCGCCGCGACTTCTAAAGGAACTTCTAAAGGGAACAGCAACGCTCGCTCACCAAAAGAAGTGAGCGAGCGTTGCTGTATTTGGCGCTATAAGTGAGCGAGCGTTGGCGGCGCGGCCGGCATCCGTGCCGCCACCCAACCGGCTACTTGGTGGCGCGCTGCCTTGAGACTTCGTACAGGGAGATGCCCACGGCCATGGAGGCGTTGAGCGATTCCATGGCGGAGTCGATCGGGATGGAGATGATCTGGTCGCAGTTTTCGCGGACCAGGCGGCTGAGGCCCTTGCCCTCGGAACCGACAACAATGCACACGGGATCGGTGGCCAGCGCGAGATCCGGCAGCGAGACGTCGCCGTCGCCATCCAGGCCCAGCACGAAGATGCCCATCTGCTTGAACTGCTTGAGCGCGTTGTTCAGGTTGGCCGCCCGGGCCACGGGGACGCGGACCGCCGCGCCTGCGCTGGTCTTCCAAGCCGAAGCGGTGACGCCGACTGAGCGGCGCTCCGGGACAATCACGCCGTGGCCGCTGAAGGCGGAAACGGAGCGGATGATGGCGCCCAGGTTGCGGGGATCGGTGATGCCGTCGAGCGCAACGAAGAGGGGCGCGTTGGGGATGTACCCCTTCTTCCATTTGGTGACCGTCTCTTCGGCGAGGTCGTAGGCGTCCTGGTATTCGTATGGCGGGATCTGCAGTACGAGGCCCTGGTGGACGGCGTCTTCGGTCATGCGGTCCAGCTCGGGCTTACCGGTTTCCAGCAGCGGGATGCCACGTTCGGCAGCGAGCTTGAGGGACTCCTTGACGCGGTCGTCCATCTCGATCCGAATGGCAACGTGCAGCGCCTTCGCGGGGATTCCGGCGCGCAGCGCCTCCACCACGGAGTTGCGCCCGGTGACTACTTCCTCGGTAGCGCGGCCCTTCGGGCCTGAGCGGGCGCCCGGGTTGGAGCGGCTGGCGCCCCCGGCCGTGCGCTTGGCCGCGGAGCGCTCGGCAAGCTGTTTGCTCTTGTACGCCTTGTGGTACTCGCGGTCCTCAGCCTTGGGGGTTGGACCCCGGCCTTCCAAGGCCTTTCGACCGTGGCCACCGGTTCCAGTGGTGGGGCCCTTCTTGTTCTTGACAGCCCGGCGACCGTTGTTGGCCATGAATTCCACCCTTGATTGTGTTGAGTACGTCTGCAATCAAGTCTACTGAATCAACTTAAATCGGGACGACGACCGAATCTCAGTCCCGTTTCAGGCTCCAACTGGCCCCATCGGCGCCATCCTCGACGGCGATGCCGGCTGCCGCGAGAGTGTCGCGGATCGCGTCGGAAGCCGCCCAATCCTTGTTGGCCCGCGCCTCGGCGCGCGCCTGCAGCTGGGCTTCCACGAGGACCTCAAGGGCCTGGGCCGTCTCGGAGTTCTCCTGGACTTCGCCGCGGACGTCGTTCAGCCCAAGCACGGTGGTCATCGCCATCACGGCCTGGAGCGCCTGCTCGGCCCGGGCGTCGTCCCCGGACGCCAGAGCGGTGTTCCCGGCCCGGACAGTCTCGTGCAGGGCGCCGAGGGCCTGCGGGACGTTGAGATCGTCATCCATGGCAGCAGCAAAGGCATCGGGCACGAGGCTGGACTCAGGGTGCGCGGCGAAGTCGCCGCCGAACTTCTTGGAAGCCTTCGCGACAAAACCATAGATGCGCTCCACGGCAGCCGCGGCCTCCTGAAGCGAGGTTGGCCGGTAGTCCAGGATGGAGCGGTACTGCGCCTGGCCAAGGTAGTACCGGACAACGCGCGGACTTGCGAGCTCGAGCATTTCTTCGGGGCTCACCGTGTTGCCCACCGACTTGGACATCTTTTCGCCCTCATAGGTGACCATGCCGTTGTGCAGCCAGAAGTTGGCGAATCCGTCACCCGCAGCCTGCGATTGTGCCATCTCGTTCTCGTGGTGCGGGAAGCGGAGGTCCAATCCGCCGCCGTGGATGTCGAACTGCTGGCCCAAGTACTTCGTGGCCATGGCGGAGCATTCAAGATGCCAACCCGGCCGGCCGGTTCCCCACGGTGAAACCCAGCTCGCCGTCGTCGGCTCCCCGTCTTTGTAGCCCTTCCACAGGGCAAAGTCGCGCGGGTCGCGCTTCCTGTTGCTGAATTGAGGCTCGACGTCGGCGGCCCCCTGCATATCGTCGATGTTCTGGCGGGTCAGCGAGCCGTACTTGCTCCAGGAGCGGACGTCGAAGTAGACGTCTCCGGAGTCGTCCAGCGCAGGGTAGGCGTGGCCTCGGTCGATGAGCCTTTGAATGAGGGCGTGCATCTCCGGGATGTGGCCGGTGGCACGAGGTTCGTAGGTGGGGCGGGAAACTCCGAGGACGTCGTAGGCCTGCTCGAATTCCTGTTCGTAGCGGTAGGCCAGGGCCCACCATTCTTCCTCGGCCTTGGCTGTGGGTTCCTCTGCCCAATCCGGGCCGAACGACTGCGCTGACTTGGCGAGGATCTTGTCGTCGATGTCAGTGACGTTGCGGACAACGGTGACACGCAGGCCGCGGTATTCAAGCCAACGGGTCAACTGGTCGAAGGCGATCGCCGAGCGGACATGCCCCACGTGCGGCATCCCCTGCACCGTGGCACCGCAGTAGTAGACGCTGGCCTTGCCGGCTTCAAGGGGAACGAAGTCGCGGACTTCGGCGGATGCGGTGTCGTAAAAGCGCAGGGTCACCGCTCCAGATTAGCGGATGCGCACCATCTGGCTTCGTCGCACGCGATCTATCGCTGTTTAGTCGCTTTCGCTTTGTGGCGCTGCCGGCACGGCGTAGACGAGTGCAGTGGCGACGGCGGAGATGCCCTCGCCACGCCCTGTGAAACCGAGGCCATCGCTGGTGGTCGCAATGACGCTGACCGAAGCTCCTGCGGCGGCGCTGAGGACACGTTGCGACTCTTCACGCCGGGGCCCGAACTTTGGCCTGTTGGCAACGAACTGCACTGCCACGTTGCCGATCTCAAAGCCGGCAGCCCGGACAATCCTGGCCGCCTCCCCCAGGAGTTTCACCCCGGACGCACCTGCGAACTCGGGACGGTCGGTGCCAAAATGCGTGCCGAGATCACCAATGCCGCAAGCGGAGAAGAGCGCGTCAGCGGCTGCATGGGCGACGCAATCGCCGTCGGAATGCCCGGAAAGTCCGCGTTCCCCCTCCCAAAACAGCCCGCCGAGCCATAACGGCTGCGGATCGTTCTCAGATGCGTAGGCGTGCACGTCCACCCCGATGCCCGTGCGCGGCAGAATCATGGCCGCGTTTTGCGAGGCTGCCATCAGCCTTCCACCCAGCGGACTCCGAGCGGCCCTTCCAGCAGGCCTTCGGCAATGATGAGATCCAACGGCGTGGTGATCTTCAGCGACTGGCTGGCGCCCCGCACCGCGTGGACCGGCACGCCCAGGAGCTCGACGAGCATGGCGTCATCCGTGACTGCCGCCGCCTGCTCATCGTCGAACGTCGCGGCCGCTGCGTGGGCGCGCAACAAAGTCTCAAAGTCGAATCCCTGCGGAGTCTGCACCGCACGAAGTTGTTCGCGCGGGGCGGTTCCGGTGACGATCTCCGGCGCGATTCCGGCGTCGTCCCCGTCAGTTTCCGCAACCATCTTGACGGTATCCACCACCGGAATGGCGGGGATAACCGCCTTGGCGCCCGACGAGAGCGCCACGGCAACGCGATGGAAGACCCGTTCGGGAGTCAGCGCACGCGCGGCGTCGTGAACCAGCACGGCGCGCGTTCCCTCAAGGACCGCCCCAAGGGCGGCGCGGACCGAAGCGGCACGGGTGGATCCGCCGTCGACCACTGTGATCAGCGGACCGTCAACGCCCAGTTCCTGCCGGAATTCCTCGCAAAGCTCGCGCAGCTCCAGGTCCCCTGCGGGGACGGCCACGCAGATCTGGCGGGCAACGTCCGCCGCCGCGACGCCGCGAAGGGCATGGGTGAGGATCGTTTCGCCGCCCAGCGGAACTTTCGCCTTGGGCATGCCGTAGCCAAGGCGCTCCCCCGAGCCTGCCGCAACGACGACGACGGCGGTGGCCTCGCGCTGGGATGGTGTAGTCATGCGCCCAAGCCTACGTGGTGCCCACCCGCCCAACTAGCTGGCATTAGGTGTCGTTTTGAGCGCCCAGAACGACACCTACTGCGAGTTACTTGGGCTTTGGAACGGGCAGTAAGGCTTTTGGGCAAATGGAAACCCCGGCGGCAGGTTGCCACCGGGGTTCAAATCTTTGAATCTCTGTTAGGAAGCCAGAACTTCGTCGAGAACGCTTGCGGCCTTCTCTTCGTCGGTCTTCTCAGCCAATGCCAGTTCTGAAATCAGAATCTGACGGGCTTTGGCCAGCATTCGCTTTTCACCTGCGGAAAGGCCGCGATCGTGATCACGGCGCCAAAGATCGCGGACGACCTCTGCAACCTTGATGACGTCGCCGGAAGCAAGCTTCTCCAGGTTTGCCTTGTAGCGACGGGACCAGTTGGTGGGCTCTTCAGTGAACTCGGCACGGAGAACGTCAAATACGTGCTCCAAGCCTTCCTTGCCCACTACGTCGCGGACCCCAACAAGGTCTACGTTTTCTGCTGGAACTTCAATGGTCAGATCACCCTGAGCCACCTTGAGCTTGAGATACATTTTCTCTTCGCCCTTGATAGTGCGCATCTTGATTTCTTCAATTTTTGCTGCACCGTGGTGAGGGTAAACTACTGTCTCGCCGACCTCAAAAACCATGTGGACTTTCCCCTTTCCCGCAGACCAGTTTATCACGCTTAAGGCATACGATTGGCACGGAAAGGGGTCCCGAGCCCTGTAAATACGCGGAAAATGGCCTTTTCGGCCCTCCGGCACCCTCTTGACGGGAGGGCATAAAAGTGCATAGGACACAGCGTTCCGGATGACCCTACTCCTTCCGGAGGGCCGCCACAATGGTGATCGGAATCCTTGTTCCTGCTAGTTTGCCGATAGGCTATGGCTGAAAAGTGTTCCAATGACTCTTAGAGGAGTACGTGTCGTGCGCATTACTGCGATGAACCGTGTCCAGCGCGGCAAACTGGCGATGGCGGCGGCCGCCATCAGCATCGGTCTCTTGTCCGTGACCGGCTGTGGCTATATCAACCCCCAGCAGACCAACGAGCAGTATTCTCCGTCTGACGGCGTCAGGGAAGACCTCGGTCCGCTTCAGCTGCGCAACATGCTCATCGTCTCCACGGATGCCAACAAGCCCGGACGCGTCATTGGTGCCGTGTTCAACACCTCCTCAAGCGATGCAACCCTGACCATCAGTGGCGCCGGCGGGTCGCAGGCGACCATTCCGGTCAAGGCCAAGTCCCAGACCTACCTCAACGAGACCACGGACGCCGCAGTTCTCAGCACGAGCGGCGGAGCACCTGGTTCCATGGCTTCCGTGACCATCAAGACCGGCTCCGATTCCCGGACCGTGCAGTTCCCGGTCCTGGATGCTTCCTTAAAGGAATACGCGAAGTACCTCCCCACCGCTTCCGCTTCTCCGAGCCCCTCGGTCAGCGGTTCCGCCACCCCAAGCAGCGGTTCCACCGGCTCAAGCAGCAGCGCGACCCCGACGCCGAGCGCCACCGGCCACTAGCCCGGCGCCACAAAGACAGGCGCCACAAAGACAAAAGGAAGGGCTCCCGCGATGGGAGCCCTTCCTTTTGTCTTTGCTCTTGCAGGGTGCTCTACCCGCGCGGCTTCCTACGGCTCGAACTTGTAGCCCAAGCCCCGAACCGTCACGAGGTAGCGGGGAACCGAGGGGTCAGGCTCGATCTTGCTGCGCAAGCGCTTCACATGGACGTCCAAGGTCTTGGTGTCGCCCACATAGTCGGAACCCCAGACGCGGTCGATCAGCTGTCCGCGGGTGAGCACCCGGCCCGAATTGCGAAGGAGCATCTCAAGGAGTTCGAATTCCTTCAGCGGAAGCGATACCTGTTCGCCGTTGACGCTCACTACATGCCGCTCGATGTCCATACGCACCGGACCGGCCTGCACGGTGGATGTGATGAGTTCCTCCGGCTCGCCTTGCCGGCGCAGCACAGCACGCACCCGCGCCACGAGTTCCCTGGAGGAGTACGGCTTGGTGACGTAGTCGTCCGCGCCGAGCTCCAGGCCAACCACCTTGTCGATTTCCGAGTCCTTGGCCGTCAGCATGATGACCGGGACGCTGGAACGCTGGCGCAGTTGCCTGCAAACCTCAGTGCCAGGGGTCCCCGGAAGCTGCAAGTCCAGCAGCACCAAATCGGCCCCGTTGCGGTCGAACTCCACCAAGGCGTCACTGCCGTTGTCCACAACCTGGACATCGAAGCCTTCCTTGCCCAATAGGTAGGACAGGGGGTCGCTGAACGACTCTTCGTCCTCCACGATCAGAATCCTGCTCAAGCGCCAGCTCCTTGCTCTAGGGCGCGCACAGCGCCCGTCGTTTGAATCACGTTTCGGGGCTTCGCCCCGGCGTCGTCGTCCTCCTGGCCTTCCATTTCCGGAAGGCGGATGGTGAAAGTGGAACCTTGGCCTGGCTGGGACCAGACGGTGACCTCGCCGCCGTGGTTGGACACTACGTGCTTGACGATACTCAGTCCCAAACCTGTTCCCCCGGTCTGCCGGGACCTCGCCGCATCCACGCGGTAGAAGCGTTCGAAGATGCGCTCCTGGTCCTCGGGGCTGAGACCCTCACCCTGATCTGTAACGGAAATGGCCACCACGCCCTCTTTGGCGCGGACCCCAACTCCCACACGGGTGTTCTCCGGCGAATAACGAATGGCGTTGTCGATCAGGTTCCGCAAGGCGGTCACCAACAGGTCCTGGTCGCCGAACACCATTGTTTCCGAGCGTCCGCCGACTACGATCTTGATGTTCTTGAGCTCAGCCGGGAGCTGCGAACGATCCACGGACTCGGCGATCACCGTATTGATATCCACGGCGTGCCCTTGCTGTGCCACGTTGGCGCCCTGAAGCCGGGACAGCTCAATGATGTCCTGCACCAGTGCGGCCAGGCGTGTCGATTCCTTGTGCATGCGCTTCGCGAAGCGACGCACGGCTTCTTCGTCGTCCGGGCTTGCCTCAAGCGCCTCAGCCAGCAGGGAGATAGCACCCACCGGCGTCTTGAGTTCGTGCGAGACGTTCGCCACGAAGTCGTTCCGGATCTCTTCGGTCCGGGTGATTTCGGTACGGTCATCGGCCAGGAGGACGATATATTCCCATCCGAGCATGGCTGCCCGCACCTGCACCACAATGGTTCCCTTGCCCAGTGGGCCGCGAGGCAACTCGAAAGTCTTCTCCAGGATCACGCCGTCGCGCCGCACCTTTGCGGTCATGTCCAGCAACTGCTTGTGCACCACCGTGTGGCCCCTCACGAGCCCGTATGCGTAGGCCGCAGGACTGGCCCGGACCACGCCGTCGATCGCGTCCACCACCACGAAAGCGCGTCCGACGACGGACAGCACCTCCGCGGCTCCCTCCGGAAGCAGGGGCTCCGTGACGTCCAGATCCACGATCTTTCGCTGCCGTTCACTGAGCCTGAACGCGAGCACGCCAAAGACGCCGCACGACAGGCCGACTAGACCTGCGATGACACCGATGAGCACTGGATCCACGGATCTAGCTTATGCGCTCAAAACACTGCAAAATATGGAACGGTCACCAAACGGCCCCGATTCAGCTAACGTTCACCTAAAGGTGCGCAATCGTTCATTGACCACTGCCACCCTTACTAGTTGGACCGTAGTTAGCTGTGATGATTTTCGCGCCGCCAGAAGGGTGCGGAGGAGATTTCCAAGGAGAGGACGCCACCGTGCGCAAGGTTTTTCAGGAGGAGCTCATCCAGGTCGGTGAGGACCTCATCGAGATCTCAAAACTGGTCACTGAGGCGATCCAGAACGCGACCACCGCATTCGAAGGTGCCGACGTAGATCTCGCCCAGGATGTCATTGCCGCCGACGCCCGGATCGATTTCCTGCAGAACGGCCTCGACGAACGGGCGATCGACATCCTGGCCCTCCAGGGCCCCGTGGCAAGCGATCTCCGGATGATTGTTGGCTCCCTTCGGATGAGCGCATCCCTGGAGCGCATGGGTGACCTCGCCCGGCACGTGGCCCAGCTGGCCCGTTTGCGCTACCCGGCCACGGTCATCCCCGAGCAGCTGACGGCAACGTTCAAGGACATGGCCCGCCTCGACCTCGAAATCGTCCAGAAGGTCACCCTGCTCCTGGAGTCACGCGACCTGGAAGTTGCCCGGGACATCCTCAAGCTCAACATCCGGGTAGACGACCTGCACTTGAGCGTCTTCAGGGCAATCGCAGATCCCGCCTGGGCCGAGGCTGCCGCCACGACAGTGGATGTGGCCCTTGCCAGCCGCTACTTCGAGCGCTTCGCCGACCACGGCGTCTCCGTTGCCCGCAAGGTGACCTACTTGGTCACCGGTGAATGGCAGCCGGAAGGCTTCTAGCCAGCCTTAACAGAAAACGACGGCGGCCGGCCCACCTTGCGAGGTGGGCCGGCCACCGTCGTTCTCTCAAACTTATTTCTTGCCTTGGGCAGCGACAGCCTTGATGGACTCCGCCGCGGCCTCTGGGTCGAGGTAGGTTCCGCCGGGGTTGATCGGCTGGAAGTTTTCGTCGAGGTCGTAGACCAACGGGATGCCCGTAGGGATGTTCAGACCGGTTATGTCTTCGTCGCTTATGCCATCCAGGTGCTTGACGAGGGCGCGCAGGGAGTTGCCGTGGGCCGTGACCAGGACTGTCTTGCCAGCCTTGAGGTCTTCTTTGATGTCCGACTCCCAGTACGGCAGGAGACGGACCAGGACGTCCTTGAGGCACTCGGTGCGCGGGAGTGCATCGCCGAGGCCCGCGTAGCGCACGTCGTTCACCTGGGAGAACTCGCTGTCATCGGAGAGCGCGGGCGGCGGGGTGTCGTAGCTGCGGCGCCATTCCATGAACTGCTCTTCGCCGAACTCGGCAAGGGTCTGGGCCTTGTCCTTGCCCTGCAGTGCACCGTAGTGGCGCTCGTTGAGGCGCCAGTCACGCTTGACCGGGATCCAGCCGCGGTCGGCCTTGTCGAGGGAAATGTTCGCGGTGTTGATGGCCCGCTTGAGCAGGGACGTGTACAGGATGTCCGGGAGAATGTTGTTCTCGACCAGGAGCTCTCCGCCGCGCGCTGCTTCCTCGCGGCCTTGGTCGTTCAGGTCGACGTCCACCCAGCCGGTGAACAGGTTCTTGGCGTTCCAGTCGCTGTGGCCGTGGCGCAGCAGAATCAGCTTGTAAGTCATGGTTTTCATCCTAAGCGATCAGGCCCTGCCGTTGCCCGGCGTTACGCCCTTACCCCTTGACCGCAACGCGGGGTCACTTAGCGCCGGTGTTTGTGCGTCGGATGGGCCGTAAGTGACCCCGCGTCGGAGGATAAAGTGGGACGGTGGTGCAAAAAGCAGAGCGGGTGCAGGGAAGACGCGGCAAACCCGTCGGCAACATCACCAGGGGCACCACCAACCCCAACCGCATGCGCCGTCTGGACCGCTGGTTGGCGGGCCCGCAGGCATGGCGGCTACGCTCCGCCGTCGACCCCTTGGTAGTGGATTTGGGCTACGGCGCTTCCCCGGCCACCGCCGTCGAACTCTTCGAAAGGCTGCAGGCAGTCCGCCCCGACGTCCGCGTGTGCGGGATCGAGATCGAACCCGCGCGCGTCCGGGTCGCGAAATCCCTGGAAAGGCCCGGGCTCAGTTTCCACGTGGGCGGTTTCGAGGTTCCTGTTCCGGGCAATCCGGTGCTGGTGCGGGCCTTCAACGTGCTGCGGCAATACGAGGAATCGGATGTGGCCGGGATCTGGGCGCTGGTGCAGTCGCGGCTGGCTCCGCAGGGATTGTTCATCGACGGCACGTGTGACGAAATCGGCCGCAGAGTGACGTGGGTTGCGCTGGATCCGAACGGGCCGCTGAGTCTGAGCCTGTCCATGCGGTTCGGCGGTTTCGAACTCCCCTCCGACGTGGCAGAACGCCTACCCAAGGCACTTATCCACCGCAACATCCCAGGGGAACGCATTCACGCTTTCCTGAATGCCCTGGACCAGGCCTGGCTGGAAGCCGCACCGCTTGCGTCCTTTGGCAACAAGCAGCGGTGGACCGCTATGTGCCAATCAATGCGCGACGCCGGCTGGCCCCTTCAGGACGGAACGTCCCGTTGGCGCCTAGGGGAACTCACCGTCGACTGGTCAGCGGTGGCCCCGGCTTAGTTCCGGTTGGGCCCACGCCGGCGAGGGCCCCGGCCTGAGCTTGCGAAGGCTGGGAGCCTGTGGTTGGGCCCACGCCGGCAGGGTTCCCTGAGCGAGCTTGCGAGCTTAGGGTGCCGGTGGGGATCACCAGGGACCGTACGGCCCCTGGTTGCGGCCGCTGTTGCCGATTTCCGTCACCGCGGGACGGACGTCCGCCAAGTAGACGCACGCCGCGGTGACGGCAGCGATGCCGAAGATGCCAAAGCCGCCGCCGCCACCCAGGAGGGAAAGTCCGCCGATCACCGCGGCGACGCCGGTCAGGGCCAGCCAGAAGGTCTTGGTGCGCTTCGATGCTGCCTCAAAGGACGAGGGTTTGTGGCGCAGGCAATCGACCAGCGCCCACAGCTCCAAAGCGAAGGCAACCAGTCCCAGAATGAACCAAATCCCATTCTGGATGTATGAAATCAAAATTTTTCCGTCCACGCCCACAAGCCTAGCGGTCAAGCGACGTGAGCGCTTGCTCCAAATCCGTCCAGAGGTCTTCGACGTTCTCGATCCCGACGCTCATCCTGACCAAGTTGTCCGGCACGCTGAGCGGCTCGGCGGTGTGCCGGCGTCGGCGTTCGATGAGGGACTCGACCCCGCCCAGCGACGTCGCGGGGATCCACAACCGCAAGGCACGAACCAGTTGATCTGCTGCGTCGACACCGCTGCGGGTTCCGTCCCCGGCCAACTGGATGCACAGGATGGAGCCGAAGCCCTTCATCTGGGACTTGGCCCGCTCATGGCCGGGATCGTCGGGCAGGCCCGGGAAGCGGATGGACTCGACGCGCGGGTGGGTGCTCAGCCGCTCGGCCAACGTTGCCGCGGAAGCTTGCGAGCGCTCGATCCGGAGTGCCAGCGTGCGCAGGCCACGGAGCGCGAGCCAGGCCTCGAAGGGACCCGCGATGCCGCCGTGGATGATGCGGTGGTGCAGGAGTTCCGCGCGCAGCTCCGCATTCGAGGTAACCAAGGCACCGAGTACGACATCGGAGTGTCCCGCCAGGTATTTGGTCACCGAATGCAGCACGACGTCGGAGCCCAGGCCGAGGGGCTGCTGAACCAGCGGCGTGGAGAAGGTGTTGTCCGTGACCACGATGGCGCCAGCCTCCTGGGCAGCGGTGGCCAGGGCCCGTACGTCGGCGATGCCCAGCATGGGGTTAGTGGGGCTTTCAATCCACAGCATGCTGGCTGCTTTTCCATCCGCGGGGGCGAGCTGGGCCTTGACGGCATCGGTGTCCGCGATGTCAACGGTCCGGAGTTCAAGGATGCCCTTGGCCGCGAGTTCGGTGGCCATGACGAGAGATCCTGCGTAGCTGTGCGTGGGCATGACGAGGACTCCGCCCGCCGGCACGAGTGACAACGCGGAGCTCACTGCGGCCAGGCCCGAGGCGTAGAGCAAGCCGGGCAGCTCGGCGCCCTCCAGCTGGGCCAGCGCTTCCTCGAACGGATCCCAGGTGGGGTTGGCATAGCGTCCGTAGCCGCGGTCCCCGTCGCTCAATGCTCCCGTTCCGAAGTACGTGGAGGACAGAACGATGGGCGGGTTGACGGGCTGGTCATGGCTTCGTTCGGGACGGCCTGCCGCCACCACCACAGTGTCAGGGGATAGATCTGCGGCATGCTCTCGGGAAAGACTCATTGCTCCAGCCTACGGCGCGGGGAGCGGGCGCTGGAAAGGTGTTACGGCTGAGTCTCGCCGAGCGGCAGGGTTCGTCCCGCGCGGTTCGGCGAGCGCCGTCGTCGGGCACTGTCAGTGTTCCTCTGTACGCTTAGATCCGTGACTACGCAGCGCCTCAAGCAGGACCAGAGCCCCCCGCCGAACCAGCGCCCGGGACTCTTCATCGCCTTCGAGGGCGGAGACGGGGCCGGCAAGTCCACGCAGGCCGCCCGCCTGGCAGAGGCGCTCGAGTCCCTCGGCTTTTCCGTGCTGCGCACTCGCGAGCCCGGAGGCACACCGATCGGCGAAAAGCTGCGTTCCCTCGTGCTGGACCACGGCCACGGCACTATCGATCCCCGGACCGAAGCCCTTATGTTCGCAGCCTCCCGGGCTGCCCATGCAAACCAGGTCATCCGCCCGGCCTTGGCACAGGGTTCAGTGGTGATCACGGACCGCTATATAGACTCCTCCGTCGCCTATCAGGGTGCCGGCAGGGATCTCGGCACCGTGGACGTCAGGCGGCTCAACGAATGGGCCACCGAAGGCCTCGAGCCGGACCTGACAGTACTCCTGGACGTCCACCCGGGCGATGGCCGGGACCGCAGAACTGCCGGAGACGCTGCCGAGGACCGGCTCGAGTCGGAACCGGACGATTTCCACGCCCGCATCCGTGCCGCGTTCCTGGAACTGGCAAATGCACACCCGGAGACGTACCTCGTGCTGCCCGCCAACGACGCAATCGAGAACCTCGCCGCACAGATTCTACGTCGCGTGCAGGACTTACTTGGGAGCCGCACATGAGCGTCTGGGACGAGCTCCAGGGCCAGGCGCCCGTCGTCGCACAGTTGCGCGCGGCCGCCCAAGGCGAAGGCCTCACGCACGCATGGCTGTTCACCGGACCGCCGGGTTCGGGCCGTTCCAACGCGGCCAAGGCATTCGCGGCGGCATTGAACTGTGAGAAGGACGACGTCGCACTTCGAGGTTGCGGCGAATGCGCATCGTGCCGGACCATCCTTGGCGAGACCCACTCCGACGTGACCTTTGTCCGCACGGAGAAGGTCACCATCACCATCGAAGAAGCCCGCCAGTTGGTGTCCAAGGCGGGCGACCGGCCGGCATCGGGCCGTTGGCGCATCATTGTGGTGGAGGATGCGGACCGTATGGCCGAACGCACCACCAACGTACTCCTCAAGGCCATCGAGGAACCCACGCCCCGGACCATCTGGATGCTGTGCGCGCCGTCGCCCGCGGACGTGCTGGTCACCATCCGCTCGCGTTGCCGCCCGGTGAGCCTCCGCATTCCGCCGGCTGCCGACGTCGCCGCCCTGCTCGTGAGGCGCGACGGCGTCGACCCCGCCATTGCGGACCGGGCCGCCCGCGCTGCCCAAAGCCACATCGGAATTGCGCGTCGGCTGGCCCGCGATCCGGAGGCCAGGGAGCGCCGGATGGAAACTGTCCGGTTCCCGTTGGGCCTGCGGGGCGTCACTGCCGCCGTGATGATGGCCGAAAAGCTGGTCAAGATCGCGACTGATGAGGCCAACAGCTCCAACGACGAACGCGATGCCGCCGAGAAGGTTGCATTGCTCGCGAGCCTGGGCGCTCCGGAGTCGGGCACCCTGCCTCCGTCGATGCGCAGCCAGGTGAGGCAGCTTGAGGACGACCAGAAACGGCGTGCCAAGCGCTCAATCACAGATTCCCTCGACCGTACCCTGACGGATCTGCTGTCCTTCTACAGGGATGTCCTGGTCATCCAGCTGGGGAACGCCGTGGAGTTGGTCAACGTTGAACTCAGGAGTGAACTGGAGGCCTACGCGGCGGGCTCGACGCCTGAGATCACCTTGGCGCGAATGGATGCCATCAACAAGGCACGCGTGCGGATCACCACGACCAACGTGGCACCGCTGTTGGCCGTCGAGTCCATGGCGAGCAGCCTGATTCAGCAATAGCCGGATAGTTTAGAAGTACAGCACGCTTCCCCAGCCTGAGGAGAAACGCATGACCCCCGCACGATGCCGGCCCGCCGGGTCCAGTTCCAGGACACGGTTCCCCTCACTGCGGCGGGCGGCAGCGGCAGTCGCTGCCACGGTCTCCGCCAGCCTGCTGCTGAGCGGCTGCGTGTTCTCCGTGCCGGTCCCCAACGATGGCGCGAGCAACGGCTCCGGCAGCGGCAATGTCAGCACCCCGGACGCGTCCATCGCAGCCGCGGCGCCGGCAGGACTGGAGAGTTTCTACTCCCAAAAAGTGAACTGGACGTCCTGTGAGCAGGGATTCCAGTGCGCAAACATCAAAGTGCCGGTGGACTATGCCAAACCCGATGGTGGCAGCATCTCCATCGCTGCCATCCGGCTCCAGAGCCAGGGCACAAAGAAGGGTTCGCTGCTCGTGAATCCCGGCGGCCCCGGCGCTTCAGGCTACGACTTCGTCAGGGACGCGGCGAAGACGCACTTCACCAGCAAGCTGCGGTCCAGTTTCGACCTGGTGGGATTCGATCCCCGTGGCGTCAAGCGGTCGGCGCCGGTGACGTGCCTCAGCGACGCCGAGCGGGACGCTTCCCGCGAGAAGGTGTACAACTATGACACTGACCAGGGCATCGCCGCGGCACTGGCCGACACCAAGGCCATGAATGCCCAGTGCGTGGAAAAGTCCGGGCCCGCACTGCCGCACATTGACACCGCCAGTTCCGCCAAGGACATGGACATCCTCCGCGCCGTGCTGAACGACGCAAAACTCAACTACCTGGGCTTCTCCTACGGAACGTCCCTGGGCGCCACCTACGCGTCCTTGTTCCCGGACAACGTCGGCAAGCTTGCTTTGGATGGCGCAGTGGATCCGTCCCTCAACAACGAGGACCTCACCGCGGGGCAGGCAGAGGCGTTTGAAAAGGAGCTCCGTACTTATGTGGCGGATTGCCAGGCGAAGTCCGGATGCCCCCTCACAGGCAGCGTCGATAATGGCGTGCAGCAGATCCGGGACCTCATTGCCGACGTCGAGCAGAATCCCAAACGGGCCAAGGACGGCCGCCTGGTCACCGGGGCGACCTTCGTCAGCGGTATTTTCACCCCGCTCTACGACAACGAATCGTGGCCCGTCCTGACCCAGGCTTTGGTGGCCGCGTTCAAGGGCGACGTGTCGCTCATGCTTCGGATTGCCGACTTCGGCGCGGACAGGGATCCGAACGGCACCTACACGTCAAACACCGCCTTCGCGTTCAACGCCATCAACTGCCTTGACTACCCCATGGTCACGGACACGGCCGGGATGCGTTCCGAGGAAGCCCGGCTGAAGCAGCTCTCCCCCACCTTCGGCTACTACTTCTCCTACACCGGCATCAACTGCAAGGACTGGCCCTACAAGCCGGTGCACACCCCGGCTCCCGTCAAGTACACCGGCACGGCGCCGATTGTGGTTGTAGGCACCACCGGGGACCCCGCGACGCCTGTCGCCTGGGCTGGTTCGCTGCGGAAACAACTCGGCAACGCTTCCCTCGTGACGTGGAAGGGCGAAGGCCACACCGCCTACGGCCGCTCGAACCAGTGCGTGTCCGACGCCGTGGACAACTACTTCGTGGATGGAAAGGTACCTTCAGACGGGACTATGTGCTGACTGTTGGGTGGTTCTGTTGTGTGGGGGGCGTGGCGGCCGCCACTTCTGACCATTTTTGGAGCTGGGTTGAGACGGCCATCCCCGCCGCTGCGCGGATGTTTGGTCCCAGATGCTCGCAAAGGTGGTCATTTGTTGAGGCGTAGCCCGGAATAGTGGGCCCGGATGGCGGCCTGCACTTCCGCGACCATGGCCTCCGGGTAGTGAACAACGTCCTCGTAGAAGTACCTCAACACAGTGAAGCCGCCGGCAACAGAAGTGTTGTCCCGGCGTCGATCCCTCTTGATGGCCCTGGGTTCGAAGTGCGTCTTGCCGTCCAGCTCAACGATCAAGAAGCGCTCGACGACGAAATCGACCTCCCCCACGCCGGGCAGTTCCACGTGCTGCACGAAAGCGATTCCAGCCTGATGGAAGTGCATGGCCGCCAGTGGTTCAAGGAGGGAATCGGCTCTCCGGCGCACGAGATCCAAGACGTCCCTCGCCCGGCCGTTCCGATTGCCGGGCAGGTTTCTGCGTAGGAACTCCACGGTTATGTCGCCACGTGCAACGGCACATTGAACCATGACCAACGCTTCAGCTGGCGGCCGGCATCGCAAGGCATGCACCAGCACATCGGCAAGAGCTGCCACCGGTCGGCCTCGCAAGGGTGGCAACGAAGCGCTCCGGTGCAGCACTACGCCGTCGCGCGGTAGTCCGTTACCGCAGACCAAATGGAGCTCGGTGGTCGGATGCAGTTGCCAAAGTCCATAATGTGGGGCAGCCGAGATGCATGTGAGGACACCTCCGTACCGAAAGGCCTCAGCGAATTCCGGAGGCGCACCCGCCAAGGCCACGACGCCGCGATACGGAACCACCACTCCGCCCCGCCGTGCCGCAGTTCTGAGCTGCCAGGCGCCGACTCCCGCGTTGAGGAGGTCCCTGCGCATGGCCACGCCTCCCCGTGCACGAAGGGCAGTTATGAGATCCATGGCTCCACGATGCCTGGGTGCAGGGTTGCTGCGGAGCCCTCAATACGCGTATGTGGACAACTTCATATTTTTGGCCCGCCACGTCTGACCACTTTTGGCAGCCCTCCACGGCGGAGGTGGCGGATTGACGGCTTCCGCGTGGCCGACACCGGTCCAAAAGTGGTAAATCGTTGAGGACCCGGCGCTAGAGCCGTGCGGCGCGGGGCTCCAGCAGCGCGGGAAGGTTCTTGACTGAGGGCACGACGGCGGTGGCGCCGGCCGCGCGCAAAGCCGCCTCGGAGTGGAAGCCAGTAAGCACGCCCACCACGGCGGAGGCGCCGGAGCGAACCCCGGACAACATATCCGAGCTCGTGTCCCCCACCACGACGACCTCGCGGACATCATCCAGGTCAAGGGCCAATACGGCCGTGAGAATCATGTCCGGGTAAGGGCGACCGCGGCCGGCGTCGGCAGGGCACAGGCTCAGATCCGCCTTCCCCATCCAGCCCAGCGACTCAAGCACCATGTTCTGGGTGTGCCGGCCGAAGCCCGTAGCCAGGCAGACTTTCACGCCGGAGTCCCGCAACCAGTCGATGGTTTCCTCGGCACCTGGAATAGCCCGCACGCCGCCGTCGGCAATCAGATCATCGTAGGCGCGCTCGAAGGCTTTGTTGGCGCTCTCGGCCCGTTGAGCTTCTTCAAAAAGGTGGCTGAAAACGGTCAACTTGGAAAAGCCCATGGTGTCGCGAGCGTAGCCGAGCATGCTTTCGAAGCGAGGCGAACCAAGCTCAACGCCGGTCTCCTGCAGGGCGAGGGACATCGCACGCTCAGTAAGACCATCGTCCGTAATCGTGGTGCCCACCATGTCCAAGACAGCAAGCCGGAGCCGCTGCGCACGGTGCGCCCCAGCGTCGTCCGCGTTGATCCTCTTGCTGCTGTCCATGCTCATGGCGCCCCTTCGCTGGTTGATGACCGAAATCGTGCGGCCACGTTAGTCCGCCCAGCTTGCCCCTGGTCCGCGACGACGGCCTGAACCCGGCGCGACGAGCGGATGAATTCCGCAACAACGGTGCCACGGGACCTCCGCCCGGGGCTGTTTTGACCCGGACGAGGTGACTCTATTACAGTTGTATCTTGCGTGATTCAGCCGGTACCCGGACGATAACGCGGTGCTTCCTTAGCTCAGTCGGTAGAGCGTTTCACTCGTAATGAAAAGGTCATCAGTTCGATTCTGATAGGAAGCTCGAAACAGAGTAGGCCCGCATCCCAGTATTCACAAGGGATGCGGGCCTCTTGCTTTGGTTGGCAAGAGCGGCCAAAAACGGCCTTGGTGTACCCATGGGTGTACTCAACCCCTCTCACCCGGCATGTTTCGGCACAGGAGCGCACATGGTGTTTTGCCCAGATTCGCCAAGCCTTGATTGAGGCCCGGTGGGTTGGGATCGCGGCAATGCGGCCATCTGGTCTAGATCCAAAGGTTTGTTGGATCGTCTGAATCTTCCCGCACCCGGATGCCTCCCAAGAGTCTGAGCAACAACATTTCATCCGCCACGCATTCATCAAGTGTGCTCCCCAGGATGGGGTAGACATAGTCGTTCGCCAGGGCCAGGTTCTTAACCTCATCTGGGACGCTGAGGTGATATTTTGCAGCGTTCTCAAGTGGCTGCGGCCGGGCCGCATAACACTCTTCTCGCGCCCCAATCCAAGACATTGCGTTGAGTTTGAGGGTCAACTCGCTGTCGATCGTCGTGGTTGGAATCGAGATCCTCCAACCACCGTTCTGCCAAGCGAGTTGCTTCCGGTGGCGAGCGCCGCCTCCTATAACTACGGCAGAATCGCGGCGCAGGGGAACGAACAGTGCCGGCGCTTGCCACCCCGGATGCCTGATCCCAACGAAGCCTCGGTCATTCAGCACGAAATCCTGGGCCGGACTTGTGATGAACTCCCAGCGGCAACGCAATGCTGCAGCCGAGAGCCTTTGCAAATTCAAGGGATAGCCGATGCTTCCGCCCCCTTTCCATTTCGCAAACTCCTCTGCAGAGTTCAACTCGCGGTCAGGGTTCCGCGTAATCCTCGATGCTACATAGGCAACAAGGTTGATCCATTGGTCGGCGTTCTTCCAAGCGCCTTCTTCGTGTAGGAGCGCGGTGACGGAATCATTGTTCAACGGTTCAAATTTTGCAAAGTAACCGTCGTGATCAAAGCGCCTACCTTTGCCTGCGCCGTAGACCGTACGCGACCATCCGATCTTGTCAGGCGTGGTTGCAAATGTTCTTGAATTCCGCTTGAGACGGCAGTAGATCCTGCGGTCTCTTCGGTGCCCTGATTCCGTTGTGGAGAAGAATCCAATGCTATTTGCTGGGACGATGTGACGTCTGGGCCCGTTGCTCACTTGTACATCTTCTCAGGAGGCCTATTGGCGAAACCATCGACGCGGCCCTAGATCGGTTGACGGAGTGTGGGATCCCACCTAATAGACTTTCGGGGTGGAAGTTACGTGCACCATCGAGGCGCCAGACGGCTGCTTCAGCCATGTCACCGAGACGGCTGCGACCTATGAGGAACCCCTAGCCGCGGCCAGGGCTCAGGTGCCCGAGGGCAGCCGCATGATTGCGATCCGCAAAGCAGACTGATTTGCCTGCCCGCAGTCTAGGATGTGGTCGAGTGGTGCGCTCAGGCGCCACATTGCTTTCAACAAAGGGGACCATGCCATGAACGCCAACGCCCAGCAGAAATTCGATATTGCGGTGCCGGGCACCGTTAATGCTGTTTACGGTGCCGTCATGAAGGTTGTCGAGGCGGGACCGTATAAGAAAGTTGAGCCGGTACACGCCATGAAGATGGTCTCGTTCAGGACGGGCGGTTCCCTGATGACTTGGGGCCAGCGATGGATGGTCCAGGTTGCCATCGGGATCGACGGGCAGCCTCACGTGTCAGCGACAGTGACGCCGAGGATCGGCGCCGCGCAGTTCGATGCTGCTCGGATCGCGAAGCTGGCGAATACGTTCTATCAGAAGGTCGGCATCGCAGCGGAGACAGTTTGACGCCTACGGCGCAAAGCGTCCACCTACGCCGAGCCCCGTTTGTCTGTCCGCGGTGGCAGACTCTGGCTGTGGAGGAAAAGAAGTTCTGGCAGCCGCCGCACGCGCACAGGCCCACGCCTGTCGTGCCGGCGGTGGATCCTGCGGCCGTGGATGGCGCGACGAGGCCCAAGGAGCCGCTGCCCGTGTTCGTGATGCTGGATTACAACAACGGGCAAAGCCACGAGGTGCCAGCATTCGCATACGGGTGGACGAAGGTGCATGTGCTGGTGTCAGTGCCCTGGCCGATGGACTACTACGAAGGCCGCAAAGAAGTCTGGGTGGAAGCATCCAAGGTGCGACGCCGGACGATCGACCCAAGAGTGCACTGAGAGCCGCAGGAAGGCTCCCAGTGAGCATTGTGCCGGACATGTCATTCAGGCTCGGCATACAACGACGTCGTTGGCCAGCCATCTGTCCCTAGAATCGAACCCGATGTCAGTTGTGCGGCACAGTCGTTGAGGGGAAGGACGAGGATGGGCTTTTTAGCCAATTGGCTTCGCAAGATGGGGGACCACGCTGACGGCTGGAAGAACGGCGGCGACTCGTGGAGCTACCTGCGCCCGGTCCAGTTCCGGAGCATGGAGGACCTGCAGGCGATTGCTGATGTGATGACCGAACAAGGAGGCGTGGCACGGTTTACCTTTGAGGGCTACAACCCCAAGACACTCAGTGAAATCGAGCAAACAGCCGACGCGGACCTCAACCAAATCTGGATAGCTGCATTTACGGAAGACCCCGGACCAGAAGCCGTCACGTTGAGCGGTTCGTTTGCATGGGTTCGCATTGCAAACGAGGCGTTCATGAAGGAAAATCCCGGCGTTGGGTATCTGACCATCTACGTTGGCAACGGTTTGCAAGACAAGGTTGCGGCTTCCGGCGCAATCCGTCAGCTGACGGTGTCAACTCTAAGCGAACGGGTTCGTCGCGCGTGCGAGAGCGTGAAGCCACCTCGAGGCGGCCGCTACCCGGTCATTGACACAATCACGAAGGCCACTCTCAAGCAGCGACAACATGACAAGAAGATTCGGCGGCAGGCCGCATGGATTAGCTTTGCGGCGTCAATCGTGACGACCGTGCTCACATCAGGCGTGCTGCACTTTCTCTTTCCCCAAGCAGCCGGAAAGTAGAGATGCTGCAAGACCACTGGCTCAACTTCCCCGGGATTACGTTACACACGAAATAGCCCCTCACCGTCAGGGGACGGCGAGGGGCTGATGGTGTGTAGTCGTGGGCGCGGGTACACGGCCCGCTTGGTTTGCCGGTTACCCCAATCCCACAGGGCCGCTTACCGGCACGGATCCGGCGCGGCCGGATCGGACAAGAATACGAGTCGGCTCGCGCCTACGCCAAACGGTCACGCAACCAGGCCATATATATTGGCCATATTGTGGGAGCAAACATCCGGTCTCAATATTGGGGGAAGTCTTGGACATTCGGGGAAGTCTGCGTGATTTGGTTTTCGTCCCCCCGGGACGTAACGGTGCTCTCGATGGCCTGCGCGGTGTAGCGATCCTGCTAGTGCTTGCAAGCCATGCGTCGGCTGGTAGGTTCCCGCTCGGCGGGATGGTCGGCGTAACACTGTTCTTTGTTCTGTCCGGCTACCTAATCACCGGAATCCTGATCCGTGAACGCGATAGGTTCGGGTCCGTAGATTTTCGCGACTTCTACTTGAAGCGTGCGCTTCGGCTCCTGCCGGCCCTAACAGCCCTCCTGCTCCTAACCCCGATCGCTCTGTGGCTACTGCGGGATCCGCGGCTCAGCTGGGATTTGCTCGGCTCATCATTGTCCACGTTCTTTTACATCAGCGACTTTGTTCGCGCCACGGGCGACCCGATGGTGGTTCTCGGTCACACCTGGTCTCTGGCGGTCGAAGAGCAGTTCTATCTGATCTGGCCCGCGATACTGGTGCTGGCGGCATTGCGCTGGCTGTCGAAAGCGAAGGTGTTCTGGGCAGTCGTCTTGCTCGCCGTCATTCTTGCCGTCTGGCGCCTAGTGGCTTCGGGCATGTTTACCTTTGACCGCTCCTATTTTTCCCTGGACACGAACGCCTTTGGTCTGATCTTCGGAGCCTGTCTGGCGTTGAGGCCGATCAAGCTGTCGCACCGCAGCGGGACCGTCCTTGCCTCTGGAAGTTCATCAGAACTTGCCGCAGCCAAATCGAAAATCAGTCAGCTGGAGGCTCAACCCACTGCGAACGCCCCTCAAAATATGTCCGGAACGCCGTCGGCAGCGCCCACAGCGGGAACAACCCCCACTGCAGCGGCAGTGACGATTTCCGGAGACGGCCAAATGGCGTCAAAAAAGGTCGCTCTCAAAGGCGACTACTCCGTCAGCTGGAAGACGCTCGGCTCCTGCTACTACAGCGCCACCCTAAAAAGTGGAGCCGACAGTCTGAGGGACCCTGAGGCTTTCACTGCCGACCATGAGGCTTCGGGAACAAACAACGTCTATGGCCTCAAAGCCACCGATTACTACCTAGACGTCATCACGGGTCCCGCACCCAGTTGCGGTTGGACCGTTACTATGACGCCGGTCCCGTAGGCCGTCAGGGCGCCACTCTCGTTGCTGATGCCGGGAGATCGACCTTGTTGTTCTACACGCTCGACGCCGGCGACCAGGTCCTGGCCAACCTCGCGGAGATGCTGATGAACGAAGGCAACCATGGAGAACCACCATCAACGGCCTTGAAGGGCAACATCCGGGGTCAGCTGCCCGCTGACTCGACACTCAGTCGAGAAGATTCACTCGTAGCTGGCTCTCATCAGTTGCAGTCCGAGCTCGTCCGTGAACAGGATTTTCCCGAGCGATTCCCGACCCGAAGCCACATATTCGGGGTCCGGCCTGTCCTGCGAGAACCACGCGTCGGCATCGGGATGGACTGCCAGGACCCTGTCGGTCCCGGCCGGTGAGAGCTGCCAGTCGGGTGGGAAAGACTGTTTGTCGTGCAGCGGGCCCAGAAGCTGGATGCCGTACGGGCCGGGGACGAGATGATCCAGTAGAGGGTGGGCGTACTCGATGGAATTGAAAGCGTCATCATTATGGTCACGCCATCCATGGGCGAGCACCTGTTTGAATGTGCTCACGGTCCAGTTTGATACCTTGACGAGTCCGTACTGTAAATCATCGGCAAGATCCGCAAGCACGCCGCCCAGTGAACTAGCTACCTGCTCGCGCGGGAGGCTGGTGTTTCTCATGCTGTAGAGAACGTAACCTTCGTTGGAGAAGTCGACCTTCCTGACATTGTTCGAATCCTTGTAGCAGATGAAACTGGCTGCCCCGACCGAGGCGTACGCGGCGGCAAAGAGGCCGCGGCGTTCATCCGGCAGGCAGATCGTGCGGTTCAAGGCGACTTGGAAGAACGACGTCGCTCCGTCGACTTGGCACCAGGACAGGGCATGGTCAAGGATCCGCTCGAGGGTGCCGTCCTCAATACGCCAGCGTAGGTCCCCGCCCCACCGGGGCCGGCCTGCCGGTGCAGGCTTCAGCCATTGGGTGCCGACAGGGCTCAGAGCTGCTGTGATGCATCTGTCCTCGCTTTCAGGCGCTCCTTTACCGATGCGTGGCTGCTTCCAGGGGCCTAGCCGTCCTTCGGCCCCGGAGCTCCGAAGATCGGCCGCGATCGCGTTGAGGACCAAAAGTGCGCGCTTGATGTCCCACAGTTCATCGATGATCGCGACCGCCCCCTTGGAGGTGTGGGCAACGGGAGCCACAGGGAGTGGTTCAGGCAGAAGCTCGGAAGCCGCCTCATATGCGTGACGGAGAAGGTCCAGCGTCTTCCCGGGCTCGTTGGTACATTCAAAGAGGAGTGCCATGGTGCCGAGAATGCTGGCTTTGACTGCCCTGCGCACCCCAGGCACATCAACTATCAGGGCCTGGCCGTCATCAGCGCTCATATCAGGCTTCCTTTGAGGGTGTAGGTGCCGTGGCTGTTCTTATGGGCGATGCGCCAAAGGCCACCAGCACGATGCCGGTGGCCTTCAGTATCTCCGCTAACCGAGTCTAGGCGGGTACGTCGAAGCGCTGGCCTTCCGGTTTGGACGGAAGGATCATGAAGATCAGCAGTGCCAGGCCTCCAAGGAACGGAACGAGCCCGATAAGGATCATCCACCCGCTGAAGTTCACGTCGTGCAGCCGCCGGACGACGAGGGCCAGGGACGGGATGATGGTGGCCAGGCCCCAGATGCCCAGGAGGATGTAGCCGATGACTGCGCCGGGACCCGGGACCATGGCTCCGGAGTCACTGACGGTCGCGCCCGCGGAGACGATGATGTTCAGCACGATGGCGACGACGCCGGAGATCAGGGCCCACCACCAGTATTCACTGCGGCTGGCCCGGCCGGTGAAGGTGGCGTACTTCTTGAAGAACCGGCGTGCTGCCTCACCGATCGGCGCACCGTAGTACGGGTACCAAAGCGGGACGGCGCCGGCAGGGACGGTCTGTTGCTGCGGGTACGACAATGGAACTCCTTCGTAGAACGAGTGATGAGGCTTATCGTAGGGGCCGAAACCATCTGAAAAGCTGTCCGGCAGATGAAATCCGGCGGCGTGTCGGGGCAGTAACTTGAAGCCATAACTATTTTGGTCCCGCGGACTTACCTCGCCTTGCATAGACCAAAGCGGCTGTCGGAAATGATCTTGGCCCAAGATGTCCCTGTGCACGACACTGTCGATGCCCAGATGGAAGAACTGGATTTCGTCGATGGGTCCGATCATCAATTGCTGCCGGCATTGGGAACAGTCAGGTTCAACTATGGCTACAGCCCAGGTAATGCCGCGGTCGATCTGAAGATCGGATTGCCGCGCACCAATTGGAGCCTTTTTGATGGTCCGACCATGGGGTCAGCGTTTCGTGCCCTGATGCAGTGATCACCTCGGGATGGCTGCCCGAACCGCTGAGTTAAGCTCGGCAGGTAAGCGGTGAAAGTCGAGGCTCGGTGCCGCCAAGTCGTCCAGGCAGCGCCAGCGCATTGCGGGCCCTCCATCACCAACACGGCCCCTGCCGTCCGAGAACGCCTGGTTGACGGAGGTGAGCTGACCGCGAAGGCGTGTTGCTCAGATGGTGTGCCCAATAGAGCTCAGCGACTGGCGAGAGTTGACTTAAACGATGAGGTAGGTGCCAAGGGGTGGTAGGGGCCGCTTGCAGGTGGGCTAAATTCGACTACTTCGCTGAGAAGAGGACTAATGCGGCTCATCGCATTTGAGGGTGTAGCCGGGGTCTGAATCCGCCGGTCTCGAGGAGTGATCGGGCGATGTAGTTGGCAAGGTTCCGGAAGCCGAGGGCGGAGCCGCGGAGGTGTTCGAGCCTGCCATTGAGTGCTTCCGTGGGGCCGTTGCTGGTGCCGGGCCGGTCGAAGTACGCGAGCACGTCCCCTGCGCGGCGTTTCAGCGTCCGGCCCAGCGTAATGACCTCGGTCAGCGCAGCGGGAACGCCGGCACTGATCGCGCCGATCACTGCCCGCATGAGCTCTTTGCCTCGGGTGCCGTCAGGTTCGCGGTACGCGGCGATGACGCGCTGGTAGATACCCCAGGTCGCTTCGATTTCGGCGTGGTTGTCCGCAACGAACAGGGCCTCCAACCTGTCTTTCTGCTTCTCGGTGAGCAGATCGTGCCCGGTGTGCAGGGTCCGGCGGGCTGCGTAGAGCGGATCCCCGGACCGTCCTCGGTGACCAATGGTCTGCTGCTGGACACGCTGGCGGCACCTGTCCAGGGTCTCGCCGGCAAGCCGGACGACGTGAAACGGGTCCATGACCTCGACCGCGTCCGGGAGCTCCTCGGCGGCTGCGGTCTTGAACCCGGTGAACCCGTCCATCGCAACGACCTCGATCCCGTCCCGCCAGGCCTTCGGCCGCTCGGCAAGCCAAGCTTTGAAGACCTGTTTCGAGCGGCCCTCGATCATGTCCAGCAACCGTGCCGGGCCGGTCCTGTCGCGGGCCGGGGTGAGGTCGATGATGACCGTGACGTACTTGTCCCCGCGCCGGGTGTGCCGCCAGTTGGGTCGGCCCGGGGCGCGGTGACGGCATTGCTGCCGTTCCGTTTCCCCGGACCGCCCGCCGAACCCGGCGTGCGATTCTCACCGCACCGGGCTCTCCACGTGAGGATTGTCGCTCAGCCCGTGGGGGCTGCGGGTGTCCACGGGGTCGGAATCCGGTAGCCGCGGTAGCGGTACCGGATGACAGTGACGCTGGCTGCGCCCTTGAACCTTGTCCCGTCAACGGCGAGCCGCCAGGTTCCGGGCAGGCAGAACCTGCGCCGTAGTTCTGGCCATCCGATACGGTGTTTCTTCCGTAGCCACGCCGTGATCCGCTCCCACGCATAGGAGTCGATCGCGGAGAACGTGGCCTTGGATACTCCGTGCCGGAAGTAGTTGGCCCACCCTCGCAGCACCCGACCCAGATAGTCCATCAGGTATCCGGGTTCTTTGTGCAGGGTCGATCTGTACGTCATGGTCTTCACCCGGCTCTTGATCGAGGCGATCGCCTTCTTCGAGGGCCGGGTATACACGAACCACTTGTTGCTTCCCCGTTTGCGCATCCTGCGGATGTTGAAGCCGAGAAAGTCGAACCCGTCGTCGATGTGGACCACTTGGGTCTTCTCCGGCGACAGCCGCAGGCCCATCGGGGCCAGCACGGTTGTCACCTCCTGCCGCAACCGTTCGGCGTGTTCCCGCTGCCCGGTAACGAGCACGACAAAGTCGTCAGCGTACCGGACCAGACGGTAGTTCGCCTGACCGTGTCGCTTGCGGCGCTGCCGTTGGGGCTCTGTCGCCATCTGTTGTTCCCACGCCCGGATGAAGTGGTCATCGAGCGCGGACAGGGCGACGTTGGCCAACAGCGGGGACAAGATTCCGCCCTGCGGGGTGCCGGTGTGCGTGGCCTCGTGGGTACCGATGGTGGTCATCACCCCGGCCTTGAGGAACGCCTTCACCAGCCCCAGCACACGCTTGTCGCCGATCCTTGCCCGGACCCTGTCCATCAACGCGACGTGATCGATCATGTCGAAGCACGCCTCGATGTCGGCCTCCAGCACCCATTGATACCGCTTGGTGGTGAAGTGATGGATCTCGGCGATGGCATCTTGCGCGCGCCGGTTCGGCCGGAACCCATACGAGCACGGCTGGAAGTCCGCCTCGAAAATTGGTTCCAGCACCAGCTTGAGGGCAGCTTGCACCACCCGGTCGGTCACCGTCGGGATCCCCAGCTTGCGCAGTTTCCCGCTCGGTTTGGGAATCTCAACCTGACGTACCTCGACCGGCTGGAACGTCCGCGCCCTGAGATGGTCACGAACGTACTGCAGGAATCCCTCAACCCCGATCCGGGAAGCGATCCAAGCCACTGTGGCCCGGTCGACTCCCGGGGTCCGCGCCCCGGCGTTGCCCGCGACGCGTTTCCACGCCATTACCAGAAATGCCGGGTCGCAGACCAGGTTGTACAAATCATCGAACCGGCGACCGGGATCCCCGGCCGCCCAACAATGCAGTTTGGTCTGCATCTTCCGTACCGTTGCCTGAGCCGAGGCTTCCTCGGGCCAGACTACGGCGTCGGTATTCACCGGCGCATCTTCAGATATCACAGTCCCTCCTTGCTTCCTCTCGCTGCCGCCCTTCCCCATGCGACCGGCTCTCCCGGCCTCGGAGTACTACGACGGCTCCGCCCCACCTGAGCCCTTCGGCCGGCAACGCGCCTATCCCAAAGGGAGTGGACACAGGTGGTTCCCACGTTCACTGTTGTTCGGTCGACGGGCGAGGCGCCCGGCTTTGCCCCTGCGGTCTCGTCGTGGCTACGCCGCAGACTTTCACCACGACCTGCCAGACCCGACACATACCACCGTTCTGACAGTTCCCCACCCCACGGTCATCTGGCTGATGACCACGAGAAATGGGTGCGCACCGCACACCAGCCCAGATCCACCGGGTTCGAGCTGGTCGATGATGAAGAGGCTTCACGACACCGGTTCCTTGCGTACACCTTCCCGTCTTGCTCACCAGGCACGGCCCGTCCGGTAGTACCGGACCGCCCTGACTTTGTCGCGGCTGCTCCCATCCATCCCCGGCGTTCCCCGGGGACGGACTGCCGCCAGCTTCACCCGGCCGCTGCGACGACCAAGTGATGCAGGTCTCTCACCTCCATCCGAAACAACAGCGCCTCGTGGCGCACGACGTGCTCATCGACCCCGATCACGGCCACCCCGTTGAACCGGGCCGGGTCCTCGATCAACACCCGCTTGCCCTCGGCAAGGATCGCGCTGTTCGCGGTATGCCAGGACACGCCCAGGCCTTCGGCGACACGGGCGACGGTAAGGTGCTGGCACACAATGCCCTCCAGCGCCCAGCGCAGCCCTCGACGGGAGATCTTCGCCCGGGGCTGAGCCGCTTTCGAGATGTCCTGCCGCCACACGCGGCCGCACCCGGTGCACTTGTAGCGGCGGACCCTCACCAGCAGCGTCGTGGGCCGCCAGCCCAATGGTTCGTGCGCGAGAGGCCGCGTGACCGTGCCGCGGGCGATGCCCTGCGCACCACAGGAACGGCACCAGTCATCCGGATCAACAGCACGGCATTCCAACACCGCCCGGCCAGGGGCGAGAAGCTGCCCGGCAGCTTCCAGCCCAAGCTCATCAAGCCGGCAGAACGTGGTCAGGTCAGGAGGCAGGAAGGTAGCGTGGGACACGTCGAGGTCTTTCGGATGGGCAGTGTAGGAACTTCCATCATCGGAAGACCTCGACCCCTACCCGGCCACCGACGCGCCCACCCCGGCTACACCCTCAAATGCGATGAGCCACTAATGCGGGCAACTCTTTCGACTGAATTCTCCCAGTCTGCAATCATTTGCATGCATGTCTGCACTATTTGAAACCTATGAGGCTTTCAAACTGTTAGAACTACTCAAATGCTTAATAGAACTCGGGCGATTACAGCCTATACGTTGAATATTTGCTAACGCATGAGTGTGAGTCACTCGTTCGATGCGTTCCTAGTTCGGATGCCACTCTATTTCCACTTGGCCAGCATCAGTCGATAGTTATGTTTTCGCAAAATCGGAGAGTCCTTAAACCCCTCAAGCAGGCACTACATCCCCGGATTTGAACGCCCCCGGCGCCAGATCTCACATCACAGGCGAGCTGGTGGGGCATTCTTTCCACCTGCTGCTTACTCGGGAATATGAAATGCGCGGGACTTGGACTTTCGCAAACCTATTTACATAAGCACCGTTTCAATGTAAGAATTTGCGCAGTCCCAGAGGCCCGACCACCATCACTCGCGATCGATGCCTCCATTTACGACACTTATTGGGGGGCAAGTGCGCGCCTGCAATCAGCATATTAACTCGGTCTGCGTTTCGGTACTCAGAAGGATCGTTGCCGGCATTGCCGCTACGGTTGTGGTCGCCGGGATACTCGGTGTTTCCCCGGTACCCGCGAATGCCACTGCTGCTCCACAAACGGCCAGACCAACAATAGTCCCGGTACCAACAGGCGCGGCTCCCTTGGATCTGATCAAAGGCAGTGCGTGCAGTCCAAACTCCTTAGACGGGGATGCAGTGGCGAGCCTCCAGTGCATTGCAGGAACCGCGAGGGTGACCCGGAGCCTCAATCTCAAACCGGACTGTTACAAGGGCCTCAACGCCGGGCTGCTTTATTACAATGCCGTGTACCAACTTCACCAGTGTGGTGCCACAGGCAAAGGGGCGGAAGCCATTGCCCAGGCCCGATATATCTACGGGCGTAGCATGGCATCCCAGAGTATCCACTACTATTCCGGCATTAATCCGGGGATCCAGTGGGAAATGAGCCTGCCGGACGGAAGCCTCACACGCAGAAGCGACATCGTCGAGTACAACCCGAACCCCACCCCCCCCATCCAAGCTGGTTGACATTCTCGAAGCGAAAGGCGCCTGGTACGGCACCGCAACGGACGCCCAAAACCAGGCGAATAACTACGTCCGCTTGTTCAATCTGTCGCAACAGGACACGTCCTATGCGGCGCAACTCTCCTCAATAACACGCCCCTACACGGACGCCTTCAAGATCCACCTTGGGAATTGTCCCGACGGCAGCGAGCAATATGTGGAATACGCCGTATCGAAACCCGCAGATGGCGCGCTGATGGTGACACCCGGCAAAGCCCGTGAAGACTGCAACCAACCGGCGCGCGTTCTTGACGTCCAATGGTTGGATCAGGACTTCGACACCTGGCCCAGGACCTATCCGATGGTCCTCCCCCTGATCGGGACTATCGGAGGCGGCTCCCAACCGGAGCCGCTGTGGCTCCGTACGTTGCCGCTGCGCAGGTTCGCGGACCTTGTCGAATCGGTATTGCATGTAGCATCCTGCACGTGGCTCTGCATTGGCTCCGACGGTGTAAGAACGCCTGATGGCCCCCTTGATCTCCCCACGCAGTTGATGCTCATGGATTGGCTCAAAGCCCAGGGCGTTCAAACCGCGTTCGGCGACCCGCACCTGGTCAACCTCGACGGAACAGCTTTCGACGTCCAGTCGGTTGGCGAATTCGACCTCGTCCAGTCGGCGCAGGACGACGTACCGTACGACTTCCGAGTACAGGCCCGCTTCAAGGGGCTCTCCGGCGGGAAAGTATCGACCACGGACGCGGTTGCCTTTGTCCTCAACGGCAAGAAAGTCATCCTCTCCAGCACAGGGCTTACAGTCGAAGGCACCCATCTGGACATTCCCGACGGGTCGTACGTCTACTTCGGAGCAGGCTCGGCAGTGTTCCGAAGCGGAAACGCATACGCCGCCGTCTGGCCGGGCCAGACAGACCGCCCGGTCCTCACCTTCGAATCCTCAAATGTCCGCATCCACGTACCGCCTGCCATCTCGACCAGGGGACTCCTGGGCAACAACAACGGAATCAAAGGCGACGACTTCGTCACCCGAGGCGGCTGGAACCTCGGAGCAAATCCAAGCGCAGCAGCCCTGCACGGGTCCTTCGCCGACTCGTGGCGCATCACCGATGCAACCTCGCTCTTCAGCTACGACGCTGGACAATCAACCGCAACGTTCACCGACACGAGCTACCCCCAGAACATTGTCAAGGTCTCCGACTACAGCGCCGACGTCATCACCGCGGCCCAGAACTCCTGCCACCAGGCCAACGTCGAGGAAGGTCCGGCCCTCAGCGGATGCATCAGCGACGTAATCCTCAGCGGCGACGCGCCGACCTACACAGCCCTTGCGGCCCAGGTCAAAGCCCCCGCCAGTTCACTCGTCGGATCAAAAACGTTCGACTCCAACGGCCACCTCGGCGAAGACTTTGAAAGCGCGGTTGCCCCGAATTTGGATCCCTACAGGCTTTCAACCGATCCCGCGACCTCGACCATCGCGGGCCCCCTTTCCGGCGACAGACCCTATGCATTCTCTGTCACCGACATGCCCGCGCACAACTCCCTCACCGTTGCCTTTGATCTACTCACGCTCGGCACCTGGGACGGCGTCAACTCTTCACTGGCCCTGAACATCGACGGCACAAGCGTGTGGTCAAGCAGTCTCTCATCGGTGACCAACGCGACTCCGGCTGGCACAGGGCAGCTCGCCTCCGGAGACCAATTCAAGAAATACCGGGTCAGCGTCAACCTGCCCCACTTGACTCCCACCCTCAAAGCCTCGCTCACAGCAAGCGGCATCGCGCTAACGGCGAGCAGAGCAATCGGCATAGACAACATCGACATCACCGAACAACTGATCCCGCCCCAGACCTTCGCACTCCCTCTTGACGGCAGTGCAATCAGCGACGGCGTCCCCGGGGCCGGTGCGGGGAACCTGGAAACCAGGGCCTCCAAGGACGCCTACACCTTCACTGTTCCTGACGGAGGCAAGACCTTGTTCCTGGATTTCCGGTCCTGTGTTAGCAACAACGGGAATCAGTACCTGAACGGGCTTATGTGGCAAGTCGTGAATGCAGCGAGCGGTGCCAAGGTTGCCGGGGACTACTGCGGCAGCGGCAACACCAGTGTGGCCCTGCCCGCCGGCGACTACCGGCTGGAGCTGACAACAGATCCCACGAGAGACTCCTGGGGGACCTACAGTCTGGCGGCGTTCTTCGTCCCGGATCCGCAGACCTTCACGCTTCCTCTTGACGGCAGTGCAATCAGTAACGGCGTGCCGGGAACCGGTGCGGGGAACCTCGAAACGAAGGGATCCAAGGACTTCTACACCTTCACCGTGCCCGCCGGCGGCAAAACCCTGTACCTGGACTTCAACAGGGATTGCGTGAACCACCCCGCCAACATCTTCCTGAACGGGCTCACCTGGCAGGTCACGTCCGTGGCCAACGGGGCGAAGATCGCCGGGGATTACTGCGGCAGCGGGAACAAGACCGTGGCCTTGGCGGCCGGTGATTACCGGCTGGAAACGGGCACCGACATCATCCGCAACTCCTACGGCACCTACAGCCTGTCGGCGTTCTTCGTCCCCGACCCGCAGACCTTCACCCTCCCGCTCGACGGAAGTACCGTGAGCAACGGCGTCCCGGGACCCGGTGCGGGGAACCTGGAAACCAAAGCCTCCAAGGACTTCTACACCTTCACCGTCCCCGCCGGCGGCAAGACCCTGTATCTGGATTTCAACCGGGATTGCGTGAACCATGCCGACAACATCTTCCTGAACGGACTTACCTGGCAGGTCACCTCGATCGCGAGCGGGGCGAAGGTCGCCGGGGATTATTGCGGCAGCGGGAACAAGACCGTGGCCTTGGCGGCCGGTGATTACCGGCTTGAGATGGGCACCGACCTCAGCCGGAATTCCTACGGCACGTACAGCTTGTCGGCGTTCTTCGTCCCGGACCCGCAGACCTTCGCCCTACCACTTGACGGGAGCGCGGTCAGCAACGGCGTCCCGGGATCCGGTGCTGGGAACCTGGAGACCAAGAACTCAACTGACCTCTTTACCTTCAATGTCCCGGACGGGGGCAGGACCCTGTTCCTTGATTTCCGGTCGTGCCTGAGCAACCCCGCCAATACGTACCTGAACGGGCTCACCTGGCAGGTTGTGTCCAGCTTCACCGGAGTCAGAATGGGCGGGGATTATTGCGGCAGCGGGAACAAGACCGTTGGCCTCCCGCCAGGTGATTACCGGCTGGAGATGGGCTCGGACATCGCCCGGAATTCGTACGGCACGTACAGTCTGGCGGCGTTCTTCGTCCCGGATCCGCAGACCTTCGTCCTCCCACTTGACGGGAACGCTGTCAGCAACGGCGTCCCCGGGGCCGGCGCGGGAAACCTGGAAACCAAAGGTTCGCAAGACCTCTACACGTTTACCGTGCCAACCGGCGGCAGAACCCTGTTCCTTGATTTCCGGTCCTGTCTGAGCAATCCCGCCAATACGTACCTGAACGGGCTCACCTGGCAAGTGACCTCGGTCGCGAGCGGGGCGAAGGTTGCCGGGGATTATTGCGGCAGCGGGAACAAAACTGTGGCCTTGGCGGCCGGAGATTACCGGCTCGAAATGGGCACCGACATCACCCGCAACTCCTACGGCACCTACAGTCTGTCGGCGTTCTTCGTGCCCGACCCGCAGACCTTCACCCTCCCGCTCGACGGAAGTGCAATCAGCGACGGCGTCCCAGGAACCGGTGCGGGGAACCTGGAAACCAAGGGGTCCAAGGACGCCTACACCTTCACCGTCCCGGACGGGGGCAAGACGTTGTTCCTTGATTTCCGATCGTGCATCAGCAACAACGCGAACCAGTACTTAAACGGGCTCACATGGCAGGTGACCTCGGTCGCCAGCGGGGCGAAGGTCGCCGGGGATTATTGCGGCAGCGGGAACAAGACCGTTGGCCTACCGCCGGGTGACTACCGGCTCGAAATGGGCACCGACATCACCCGCAACTCCTACGGCACCTACAGTCTGGCGGCGTTCTTCGTGCCCGACCCGCAGACCTTCACCCTCCCGCTCGACGGAAGTACCGTGAGCAACGGCGTCCCCGGGGCCGGCGCGGGAAACCTGGAAACCAAAGGATCCAAAGACCTCTACACGTTCACCGTCCCAACCGGCGGCAGAACCCTGTTCCTTGATTTCCGGTCGTGCCTGAGCAACCCCGCCAATACGTACCTGAACGGGATCACCTGGCAAGTGACCTCGGTCGCCAGCGGGGCGAAGGTCGCCGGGGATTATTGCGGCAGCGGGAACAAAACTGTGGCATTGGCGGCCGGTGACTACCGGCTTGAGATGGGCACCGACATCAGCCGGAATTCCTACGGAACCTACAGCCTGGCGGCGTTCTTCGTCCCGGACCCGCAGACCTTCGTCCTCCCGCTTGACGGCAGTCTTGTGAGTGACGGCGTACCTGGGACAGGTGCGGGGAACCTGGAAACGAAGGCCTCCAAGGACGCCTACACCTTTACCGTCCCGGACGGGGGCAAGACTCTGTTCCTGGACTTCCGGTCGTGCATCAGCAACAACGAGAACGGGTACCTGAACGGGCTCACTTGGCAGGTCACGTCCGTGGCGAGCGGGGCGAAGGTTGCCGGGGATTATTGCGGCAGCGGAAACAAGACCGTGGCCTTGGCGGCCGGTGATTACAAGCTGGAGATGGGCACGGACGTTAGCCGGAATTCCTACGGCACCTACAGCCTGGCGGCGTTCTTCGTCCCGGACCCGCAGACCTTCACCCTTCCGCTCGATGGCAGTGTGGTGAGTGACGGGGTTCCCGCCTCGGGGGCGGGGAACCTGGAAACCAAAGCCTCCAAGGACTTCTACACCTTCACCGTGCCCGCCGGCGGCAAGACCCTGTACCTGGATCTCAACAGGGATTGCGTGAACCACCCTGCCAACATCTTCGCGAACGGACTTACCTGGCAGGTCACGTCCGTGGCAAGCGGGGCGAAGGTCGCGGGGGACTACTGCGGCAGCGGGAACAAGACCGTGGCCTTGGCGGCCGGTGATTACCGCCTCGAGATGGGCACCGACATCAGCCGCAATTCCTACGGCACCTACAGTCTGTCGGCGTTCTTTGTCCCGGACCCGCAGACCTTCACGCTTCCTCTTGACGGCAGTGCAATCAGCGACGGCGTCCCGGGAACCGGTGCCGGGAACCTGGAAACCAAGGCATCCAAAGACTTCTACACCTTCACCGTGCCCGCCGGGGGCAAGACCCTGTACCTGGACTTCAACAGGGATTGCGTGAGCCACCCCGATAGCATCTTCGCGAACGGGCTCACCTGGCAGGTGACCTCGATCGCCAGCGGTGCCAAGGTCGCCGGAGACTACTGTGGCAGCGGGAACAAGACCGTGGCATTACCGGCCGGTGATTACCGCCTCGAGATGGGCACCGACATCGCCCGCAAGTCCTACGGCACCTACAGTCTGGCGGCATTCTTCGTCCCCGACCCGCAGACCTTCACCATCCCTCTCGACGGCAGCACGGTGAGCGACGGGGTTCCCGCCGCGGGTGCCGGGAACCTGGAAACCAAAGGGTCCAAGGACTTCTACACCTTCACCGTCGCCACCGGGGGCAAAACCCTTAGTATCAGTTGGGTGACGTGTCTGAGCAACCCCGCCAATCCGTACGCGAACGGGCTCACCTGGCAGGTGACTTCCGTGGCCAGCGGAGCTAAAGTCGCCGGTGACTACTGCGCCTCGGGGAATAAGACCGTGGCTCTCCCGGCTGGTGATTACCGGCTCGAGATGGCCAGTGACATAACCCGCAACTCCTACGGCACGTATAGCTTCAGCGGGGCAGTCAATGGGTGAACATGCTGGCATCGCCGTCGACGAGGTCAAGATCCGCAGGGTCAACACGGCTGCGTTATTCACCCAGGGATTCCTCTGCGCTCCGAATGAAGGAGCGAACCCACCCTCAGCTTCCGACATCGACAACGCCATTGCCAGCATCAGAATGCCCGGGCACCCCGACCAGCGGTTTCACGCGGTCGAGGTGAACAAGGGAACAGCAATCTACTTTCACCCCGTCATGGCTCCCCGGCATGCCGTGGAGATTGCGCACATGATCGCCGACGCGATCGCGCCCCTCGGCTTCACCGGCACCATCACCGCATGCGCCGACCGTCCCGGCCCCAGACCCCACACGAATCGGTACGCCTATTGCGCCGCGATCTGCTCGGTCGACGCGGCCCTGGACAACAACGAGACGCCCCTCGCCTTCCGGTCCGTGAAGAAGAACCTGGACCGGTGGGCTGTGGACAGCCCAGCGTTCAAGAATATCGTGGACCGGATCACCGGCTGGGCCGCGGCCAACGCGACCGGCCCGATCCTCGCCGGCATCCATTTCACAATGACCCAATGCGAACCACACCAGGTCGCAGGCCTGCTGACCCGCTTGTGCGAAGACATCGGATGGGCCGACCTGCTGTTCCCCACAGCCAACGGAGACTGGTACGTGAAGTTCACCGGCGAGGGATGGATCCTCGCCGGCACCGAGATCAAGAAGGGCAAGGACGATGCCGGGGAAGCTGTCATGAGGCTCCTCGCGGATTTGGCGCCGCTCTATGACTACGCCCAGATGACCCGCGTCCTCTTCGGGCTCGTCACCGCCGGGAGCATGATGACCCAAGTTGCGCACCCCGGACGCCCGGACATCCCCAACCCCCACGATCTTGTTTTGAGCGCCGACCACGGATTCGTGAGGAAATCCCTTCCCGGGATCTTCGCCGTGCAGGTCCTCGGACCCGGCCACCCCGACCTGCAGCCGGCGGACCGCTGGCACGTCACTCCCCTCGACGCAGGCCGAAAAATGGTCGCCGTCGACAACCTCAGCGACTGGTGGGCAGCCCCAGATCAAACTCCTCCGGAAGATCTGCACCTCCGACGGGAAGCCAACAAAGCTCTCCTGTCCAAATGGGCCTGACCAGAAGGTGCCTCTTGAGCCCAGCGACGTTCCCGGCACGAGCACGAGTGAGCCAGTGGTTCACTGGGTAGGGCTTTATTGCGCGGCTGTCGCACGATGGACGAATGTGTGGACGGTATGCCCATTGGGAAATCGGGCGAGGATCTAGTGTCCTGCGCCTGAAATTCGCATCGTAATTAAACCCGAGCAGCACTGCGACCGCGGCCAAAGTGCGTGGATGCTTCATCCTTGGCCCCCTTACTGTGGATGTCCTCACAGCCTCCACCGCACACCTCAGCCAGTCAACTGTGTTCTTACCGCGATGCGCTATCCCTTCCGGGACCCGACGAAAGACAGTTCCCAGGCCCACGGCGTCAGGCAGCACGCACGCGCGAAAAAACTCCGCACACTTACTATTCATGGACGCCGGGCATCCTCAAAGGTATTGTGATCTGCACCCGGCTCTTGCTGATCCGGGGACCGCGTCAATGGGGTCGCAGTGAATCGCATCTGGGGGATTTGATGACGCCGCTTGTCCAGTCCGAGGGCGAATTACACCTGCACGCAGAGGTGAACACCGTTTCCGACGCGGACGGCGGTGGCGCGTGGTTCAGTTCAGAACACGAAAACGTCAGGCTTGAGGACGCAGGCGAAGGGATCCTCCGGATCACTTTGCGCCCGGGGGGCCGGATTACCGCAGAGGACGGAGCTCTTGTCCGGGAGCGGTACTTGGCTCTGACCGGCGGAAAGGGCGCCGCGGTACTGCTGCAGGTCATCGGCGTCGAGTCTGTCAGCCGCGACGCCGTCCGATTCTTCAGCGAAGCCGTCACCATCACGGCCTTTGCGATCCTGGGCAGCACTCCGGTGGACCGTGTCATTGCACACGGCAGGCACGGACTCCCTGCACCGCAGTGCCCGACCCGGTATTTCTCCGACGAACAAGATGCCCTGGGGTGGCTCCGCGCCCTGCGTGCCAAGCGGATCCCGGAACTTCTGGAGGGCTGAGGGCAGCGCATCAACTAGCTGTTTGGCTTGGAACGCCATCCAATAAGCGGCAAAAGGTCGGTGGCGATGTCCTGAACGCTGCGGTTGTCCGTGGGGACCCGGTGCACCCAGTCCGGGGTCAGGAGCTCAAGCTCCCGTGCAGCGGTATTCCCGCGGTCAAGATGTTCCTGCACGTCGCTGCCCTGGATGCGCCCGCGCAGGTAGGTCGAGGCGGTCTCATCGGTGGCGGTCAGCAGAACAGCAATGATTCGTGGTTCATCTCCCATGGCCGCGGCCAGCTCGTGTGTGAACCGGACGCTGACCGTGTTCGTGTAGATCATCCGCCGGTAGCCAAGATCCCGGTAATTTGCCCAGACAGCTGCCAGATTACGCTCGGCAAGATGGTGTTCCCACGGATGGGGGAAGGCCAGATCGAGGGTGTCCCCTTCGATAACGCAGTGTTTGACGTTCAGGGCGGTGAGTTGGGCATGGAGTTCAAACGCCACGGAACTCTTACCGGCACCCGATCGGCCACCGATGAAAAGAACCTCACTCTCCATGCTCACCCCTTGAGTATTGTCCAAAAGCACGCGGAGGTCAGACCGTTTCGTTCTGCCCTGAATCAACGAGGGTCACCCCAGCGACCGACCGGTTCTCCCGTGGCACCTCTTGGGGAACGACGCGAATGTTACCCGGCCGGATCCGCATCAGGTTTCTCATGCCACCTATGTGCGCGGCAGTCCCTGTCCCGCTCCCCTACAAGGTGGGCTGGCACTTTCCTTGACCGAGGAGGGAGAGCCCCGTGAGGTCCCCCGCCCCGAACGTCACCACTCCTGGAGTCTCGGAGGGATTCATGATCTGGCTTGGGTCATTGACATGGTCCAGGCCCACCACGTGACCGAGCTCGTGCTCGATCACGGCCCGGACCTGTTCCGTTCCGAGTTCTTCGGACATTCGTTGAAGTGCAGGGCCGTTCAGTTCCAGCTGCCCGCTGACGTAGGTGAAGCCGGTATTGCCGAAGCTGACTGCTTCACTGCCACCCAGGCCCATGACGGTGTTTCCTTGTGCAGGATTCGTGAATTTCGGTTGTTCGGCGTGGGTTTCCCAGGCGATGAGTACAGGAGCCCAGCGGTCCCCGTATCGTTCCTTCTGGTAGGACCGGTGGTCCGCGGATGGCGCCTCGGCCGTTTCGCCGTCGTTGACGAAGGTCAGGCCCGTTGCCTGGGAGATGGAAGTGATGGCTTCCTGGATGAGCTCGGCTCCGGCGGCCGGCGCGTTGTCGGGGCGGGTGACATAGTGGATGGCCCGGCACGGGTCGTAGGTGACGGGTTTGCCGTCGTCGCGCGAATGCAGGAACGCGTACGACTTGCTGGTCACTGTCAACGGTGCGTGTTGCCCGAGCGGGCCAGGGTTCTCCCCGATACCCGCCGGTGGATGATCCTTTGCCTGGAGGGCCGTGGCGCCCGGCGGGAGGTCACCCGCGGCAGCGCCGCCCGATGCCTGGGGGCGGATCACCCCCGGATTGGCAATGCCGGGCAGGCCACCAAGTCCGTTCAGTCCGGGTACGAAGGGGGACAGAAAATAGAACCCAGCCAAGAGGCCAGCCGTACCGATCAGGACAGAAATGGTTCTGGCAACCCGCCGCTTGGGTCGCGGGGCAGGAGCAGACGGCGCTTCACGCCAGGCACCCGGTGAGGGGGCACGGTCCCCCAACATTTCTTCAAGCTTCCAGAGCGGAATACGCTCCGGCACTTTCCGTGGGTCAGGTGTTGAACCGCCGGTGACCTGCCCGTAGTTGTCTTCGCCGTCCCTCGAATCCCCCATCGTCAGAGTGTATCTCTCAGGTAAGTGGGGACCTCATGTACATCCGGGCCTTGCCGCGTGTTAGTGGGCCCCCTCCGTGCGTGCCAGGAACCGGCCCGTCCGGCGAAAGTCGCTGACGAGAAACCCCATCCCGACAAGTAGTACAGCCACGCTAATTGCCAAAAGCCACGCGCCCGTAAGGTCATTGCGCAGTGCAAAGTGCACCCACTGGGGAATGAAGATGAGCGGATACAACGGCCCCAAGAGCCGATCACACCACGATCATCAGCCCGCTTAGCAGTTAAGACAAGAAGACCCCGCACCTGTTATGTGCGGGGCCTTCCGTCGTGAAACTACGCGAGTTGTGAAACTACGCGAGTTGAGAACTACGCGAGTCGAGAACTATGCGAAGTCTGAGACTGCCGGATCCGGTCCGATGCGGCCTTCGGCGCCTCGGTCCAGGCCGTTGATGGCTTCAATGTCGGCCTCATCCAAGGTGACGCCAAGTGCTGCGAAGTTTTCCTGGATCCGGGACTCGGTCACGGACTTGGGGATCACGACGTTGCCGATCGCCAAGTGCCAGGCGATAACCACCTGCGCCGGGGTGGCGCCGTGCTTGGCAGCGATCTCGGCGATAGTGGCGTTCTCAAGGAGCTCGCCGCCCTGGCCCAAAGGCGACCAGGCCTGCGTCAAAATGCCCCGTGCCGTGGCGAACTCCCGGAGTTCCGACTGGTTGAAGAACGGGTGCAGTTCGATCTGGTGGATCGCCGGAACAACGCCGGCCTCGTCGATCAGGCGCTGCAGACCTTCCTTGCTGAAGTTGGAGACGCCGATGGACTTGATGCGTCCGCGCTTCTGGAGCTCAATGAGCGCCTTCCAGGTGTCCACGAACTTGTCCTGCTTGGGCTGCATCCAGTGGATCAGGTACAGGTCAAGGGTTTCCAGGCCGAGGCGGCTCATGGATTCTTCAAAAGCCGCGAGCGTGGACTCGTAGCCCTGGTCCGCATTCCACAACTTGGTAGTGATGAAGATTTCCTCGGGCTTGAGGCCGGAGGATGCGATGGCGCGTCCCACGCCTGCCTCGTTGCCGTAGATCTTGGCGGTATCGATGTGGCGGTAGCCGGCTTCGAAGGCCTGACGCACCACCTTTTCGGCTACATCGTCCTCAACCTGCCACACCCCGTAGCCGAGCTGGGGAATGGAGTTGCCGTCGTTAAAAGTAAGGTTCGGTGACGAAGTCATGGCTTCCATCCTGCCAGCCGCTCACACCGGGTGGCTACGGATTCCTGCTCCTCTAAGCTAGGCGCTTAATAGTTGTTATGTGGGAATAGACGCGTCTGCACCTAAATCGCCGATTGCCTACGAGCCGGCTTTGGCCTTCAGTAGCCGTTCGGCTTCTTCGACATGCTCGTAAACGGCTTCAGCGCGTCGTCGCACCGAAACGGCTCCCACAGGAACGGGCCCGACGGCGAGACGCAGCATCGCGGCCGCCTCCGCCGTCGTGGCAAGAGAGTTCCCCGCTTTGGACAGCGCACGATGGACGTCGGCGAGCGATCCGGGAATGTCCAGCCCGTCACTGGGCGCACGGAGCTGGGCCTCGACGCAGATGGCACGTACCCTGGACGACAAGTCCGCCAGTTCGTTCGCAATAGCCACGAGTTCGACGTAAAGCTGTTCGTCTTCTACGCCTTCAAGCACTTGGTGGTACCGGTCAAGGCCGCGATGGAAGCGATCGTGGGCACGCCTCCACAGTCCTTTGCCAAGTTCAGCATCATCCTTCCGTCCCTGTCGGACGGCCCCAAAGAATCCCAATCCAGCGCTCAGAGGTATTGGCCCGGGTGACGGTCCGGGTCTTCGACGCGAGGCTGCTTGCCGGGTTCCGCTTCCTTGCCGGGAAGGTGGGCACGCTGCGGTTCACCATTTTCGCCGATAACGACGCCGGGGGCGATCATGGTTCCTGGCGGCAGTTGGCGAAGCTGCAGCTGGGCGACAGCGTGCTCCCGGGCCGCCTGCTGGGCAGCAATGGCGGTCTGGATTCCATGGAACAACCCTTCGAGCCAACCGACAAGCTGGGCCTGCGCGATCCGTAGTTCGGCGTCAGAGGGCGTGGCGTGTTCAGGGAATGGGAGGCTGATGCGTTCCAGCTCTTCCACAAGTTCCGGCGCGAGGCCCTCTTCCAGCTCTTTGATGGAGCGTTCGTGGATCGCGGCAAGGCGTCCGCGTGCTGCCTCGTCCAAGGGGGCACTCTTCACTTCTTCGAGGAGCTGGCGGATCATGGTGCCGATCCGCATGACCTTGGCTGGTTCGTCGACGAGGTCCTGCAGGGTGCTGCCCTTCTTGACGCCAGGCTTGCCGTCGGCCTGGGGACCCGCTTCAGACGTGCTCTGTGCCGTGCCAGCGTCCAAGGTTGTGCCCTCCACCGGGATGTCGTCGAAACTCTCACCACTGGGTTGAGTGTCGTCCTGATCGCTCATGCGTTCATACTCTCACGGGCCGCAACTCCGCCCAGTGCCTTGACGAGTATTTCGCCTTCGTCCTTAGCGAAACCACATTTTTCGTAGAAGCCCGTGGCATAGAGGTTGGCGGGGACCCAGACTTCTTCCATCCCGTGTTCCCGCATCCACTCCTCCATGACGGCCACGAGGGAGCGGCCGATACCGCGGCGGCGCCACTCCATATGAGTCCCCATTTCCATGAGGAGCAGCTCGGCCCAAGGCCCGGCATTGCGCCGGCGCTGAATGCAGCAGTGGAGGAATCCCACTAACCCACCGCCGAGCTCGGCCAGCCAAAACAGCGCGGTAGGGTCGCCCAAAAAAGAGCGGGCGGCGTCGTACGTCAACGCCCCTGACGGCGCGACTGAAGGATCCTCGTCGAACAAGTTATCCGTTTCCGCCAAGCGCATCAGCGCGTCGGCGTCGTCGGGGCCGAGCAGCCGGATCCGGACGTCGGCATTCGTCAATGTTTCGATGTCAGCACCTCCCCTGCGGAGAAGTCTATGCCGTGGGTGTCCCCGCAGAGCGGACGGTTCCCAGCATGCCGTTGCTGGCGCCATTGGCCTGCTGGACCAGCCTGGCGTCGCAAAGATCCAGCCAGCGGGCCTCCGCCTCGGCATGGAAGATCAGGGAGTCCAAGACGAGCAGCCTGGCCGTATCTGCCACTTTTTGGTTGGCAGCCAAGTCCTTGCGGTCCTGGGTGTACTCCTGCAGTTCCCGAAGGGAAATCTCACGTTGAGCCTGGATGAGCGCGGGGACGTCTGTGCCCGCCGTCGTGACGGCCAGCGCCAACTTGATGGCCAGTTCGTTCCTCGGCGGAGCCCCCCGATCCACTGCAGTTGAAAACCATCGGCGGATCTCTGCGGTCCCGGCGTCGGTGATGCTGAAAAGCACGTGGCCGCGGCCGTCGTCGCCCTCTTTGCGGACCAAGGCGTCGCGCTCCAACCGGTTCAGCGTGGTGTACACCTGTCCGATGTTCAGCGGCCAGACGGCTCCCGTGCGTTCCTCGAACGCCGCCCGCAGTTGGTAGCCGTAGCGTGGTTGCTCCTGAAGCAATGCCAGGATGCTGTACCGGATGGACATCGCTCTCCTTCGTACTGCCGGTTTGGCGGGAGCCGCTAGAGCAGCAGCAGGATTTTGCCCATGTGCTCGCCGGAATCGAAGTACTCGTGGGCTTCGCGGACCTGCTCCAAGGGGAACGACTTGGCCACGAACGGCTTGATCCGGCCGTCGGCCAGCATCGGCCAGACCGATTCGCGGACGGCGTTCATGATGACACCCTTCTCGGCGACCGGCCGCGGACGCAGCGCTGTGCCGATGATCGCCGCGCGTTTGCTGACCAACTGGCCGAGGTTGAGTTCACCCTTGACGCCACCCTGCAGCCCGATCACCACCAGCCGGCCGTAGTCCGCGAGTGCTTCCACGTTCTGCTGCAGGTATTTGGCACCGACGACGTCGAGAATCACGTCTGCGCCTTTGCCGCCGTTTTGCGCCTTGAGGCTTTCGGCGAAATCTTCTTCCGCATAATTGATGGCAATGTCGGCCCCGAGGAAGGCTTTCGCGGTCCCGACCTTTTCGGCCGTGCCGGCAGTCGCCGCGACCGTGGCACCGTACGCTTTGGCGAGTTGGATGGCCATGGTGCCGATGCCGCCAGTGGCGCCGTGGATTAGTACCGTCTCACCGGCCTGCAACTGGGCAGTCATGATGAGGTTCGAGTAAACCGTTGCGGCTACTTCCGGCAAGGATGCGGCGGTGACCAGATCCACGCCGTCGGGCAATCGCAAAACCTGCTCCGCCGGGACCGCAACCTGCTGCGCGTAGCCGCCACCCGAAAGCAGGGCCACTACCTTGTCGCCCACGGAAAAGGGCTTGCTCACCTCGGGCCCGAACGCGGCAATCCTGCCGGAGACCTCAAGGCCGGGAATTTCGGATGCTCCCGGTGGTGGCGGGTAGAACCCGCGGCGCTGCTGGACGTCTGCCCTGTTTAGACCGGCGGCGACGACGTCGATGAGAACCTCGCCGGGGCCGGGAACCGGAGCGGGGACGTCGCGGATTTCCAGAACCTCAGGCCCGCCCGGTTTGGAGATGTAGACGGCTTTCATAGAGTGCTCCCGATCCCTTGCTCAGTGCAGTTGGCCTTTCAGACACCTTAACCGCGTTAATCGCGGCGGCAGGTTTTTGGCGCAGCCAACTCCCTATGAAACACTACTAGGCAGGGAAGGTTGTCCGAGCGGCCTAAGGAGCTGGTCTTGAAAACCAGTGTGCGGTAACCCCGCACCAAGGGTTCAAATCCCTTACCTTCCGCGTGGCGCGGCGATCGCGCAGTTGAGAGGCCGGTTCATGCGAATCTTCGGATTCCGTGGCCGGCCTCTTTTGCGTTAAACCCGCTGGTTCGCGGTCCCTCGCCCTTGCGGGGTACCCCTAAGAAACGCCAATGGCCGGTTCCGCGGACGGAACCGGCCGGAATCGGCGTCGGGAGCTGAAGCAGCCTAGACGGCTACTTCGACGTATCCGTCCACCAGGCGGGTGGCGTAGCTTGTGAGCCGCAGTTCGGGGTTGGTGAAGCATTCGCCGGTTTCAAGGTCGTAGACCTCTTTGTGAAGCGGTGAGGCGATGGTGGGACGGCTGCCCCGGGAACCGACGATTCCCCGCGCCATGACGTTGGACAGCGTTGCCGGGTCCTGCTGGGATACCGCCAGGACCTCATCCGGCGTGGTGCGGAAAAGCGCTACTTGCTTGCCTCCGACAAGGGCAGCTTCGCCCCAGGCCGGTTCCAGCTCGTCGATCGCGCAGACGCGGTGCCAGCCGGACGCGGTCGGCGCACTCCGCTGTTGTTGTTTTTCCCGATCCAGAATTACGGTCATTTCAGCCCCTATCGCTTAGCCTGCCGGTCCGGCGGATCCAACTCCGCCATCCGGCACGGGCCGTTTGCGGCCACAACTTCACGGTAGGCCCGCCATGTTTCGCCGGAATGCAATCAATGTGTCCTGCTCGTAAAGGAGACCTCACTTCGCCGCAATCCTCACCGTGATGCCGAAGTTAAGCCCCCGAAACAAAAGGGAAACTGAAGCGAAACTGCGTGTCTTTAGTCTGAAGTGACAAGTCGCGGATGACGGTTCTGCGGCACATGCGAAAGGCCGCCAGTGACCGGACATACTTCCCCTTTAGAGAACCCGCGCCGCATTGTCGTCGCCGGCGGAGGCCCTGCGGCCCACCGTTTTGCCGATGCCATGCATACCCGCGGTCTCGAGGGCTGGCACGTCACGGTCCTGACCGAGGAAGCGCATCTTCCATATGACCGGGTCACGCTGAGCAAGGCGCTCATCGAGGTGGACTGCGACCTCACCCTCGGGCACGCGTCGATGTGGGACCACGATGCCCTGGAGCTGCGCACTGGCGAGCGGGTGGTGAAGATCAACCCCGACGCCAAGTCCGTGGAAACCGCGGCCGGCAACAGCTACGAATACGACGCCCTCGTGGTCGCGACGGGTTCGAATGCCGCCCGCCTTCCCATCCCGGGCGCCGAGCACACACATGTCTACCGCACGCTCGAAGACGTCTGGGCCATCAACGAGGCCATCACGCAGCTTACGGAAAAACTTGGCCGCAAGGTCAACGCGGTCACCATCGGCGGCGGTCTCCTCGGCCTCGAATCGGCCGCAGGCACGGAGCGGTTGGGCGCCACCCCGATCGTCATCGACGGCGCGTCCTGGCTGATGACCACCCAGCTCGACGAAGGCGCCGGCCAGGCACTGGGCCGTCTCATCAAAGACAAGGGCTTCGAAATCCACGGCGGCGTGTTCCCGTCCGAAGTCTTGTCCGACGACGACGGCCAGGTCACCGGAGTCCTCATGGCCGACGGCCGCATCATCAACGCCGACATCGTGATCGTCGCGATCGGGGTCAGGCCGCGCGATGAACTCTTCCGTGCAGCGGAGGGCGAGGAGCAGGTCTTCACGCTTGGCCAGCGCGGCGGTGTGGTCATTTCCGATGCTTGCGAGACCGAGATCCCTGGAATCTTCGCCATCGGTGAGGTGGCGAACTTCGAGGGCATGTGCCTGGGACTCGTGGCGCCGGCAAACACGATGGCCGAGATCGTGGCCGACCGCCTGCACGGCGGGCAAGCAACCTTCCCCGGCTTCGACACCGCCACCAAGCTCAAGCTCTCCGGCGTGGACGTGGCCAGCTTCGGCGACGCGTTCGCCAAGACCGAGCATTCCCTGGAGATCGTCTACGCCGACCCGGCCCGGGGCGTCTACCAGAAGATCGTCACCACCGACGACGCCAAGACCCTGCTCGGCGGCATCTTCGTCGGCGACGCCACCCCCTACATGAGCCTGCGCCCCCTGCTCGGCCGCGAACTTCCCGCCGAACCCGGCGCCTATTTGACCGCCGCCGGCGGCGGGGACGCCCCGGACACCCAACTGCCCGACGACGCGACCCTGTGCTCCTGCAACAACGTCCCCGCCGGGAACATCCGCGACGCCATCAACGGCTGCGGCTCCTGCGAGGGCAACGCCCCCGTCCGGGAACTCGGCGAACTGAAGGCCTGCACGCGCGCCGGCACCCAGTGCGGCTCCTGCGTGCCGATGCTCAAGAAACTCCTCGAAGGGGAACTGACAAAGTCCGGCATCGAGGTCTCCAAGGCGTTGTGCGAGCACTTCAGCCTCTCCCGCCAGGAACTCTTCGACGCCATCCGCGTCCTGGAACTGGACTCCTTCGAAGACATCCTGGCCAAATACGGCACCGGCGCCGGCTGCGACATCTGCAAACCCACCATCGCCTCCATCCTCGCCTCGCAGCATTCCGCGTACGTGCTCGACGCCGGCCGCGGCACCCTGCAGGACACCAACGACCGCGCACTGGCCAACATGCAAAAAGACGGCACCTACTCCGTGGTCCCGCGCATCCCGGGCGGGGAGATCACGCCCGACAAGCTCGTTGTCATCGGCACGATCGCCAAGAAGTACGGCCTGTACACGAAGATCACCGGCGGGCAGCGGATCGACATGTTCGGCGCCCGCCTCGAACAACTCCCGCTCATCTGGGGCGAGCTCATTGACGCAGGCATGGAGTCCGGCCAGGCCTACGGCAAGAGCCTGCGCACCGTGAAATCGTGCGTGGGCTCGACTTGGTGCCGCTTCGGTGTCCTCGACTCCGTCGCCATGGCCATCAACCTGGAACTGCGCTACCGCGGCCTGCGCAGCCCGCACAAACTCAAAATGGGCGTCTCCGGCTGCGCCCGCGAATGCGCCGAAGCCCGCGGCAAGGACGTCGGCGTGATCGCGACATCGGAGGGCTGGAACCTCTACGTCGGCGGCAACGGCGGAGCGAACCCCGCCCACGCCCAACTCCTCGCCGCCGGCTTGGACGACGACACCCTGATCAAATACATCGACCGCTACCTCATGTACTACATCCGCACCGCGGACCGGCTCCAGCGCACCGCCCGCTGGCAGGAAGAACTCGACGGCGGCCTTGAGCACGTGCGCCAGGTCGTCGTCGGCGACTCCCTCGGCATCGCCGACGAGCTCGAAGCCGCCATGGCCAAGCACGTCGGGTCCTACGAGGACGAGTGGGCCGCGACCCTGAAGGACCCGGAACGGCTCCGCCGCTTCCGTTCCTTCGTCAACGCCCCCGAGCACGAAGACGAGGCCATCGTCTTTGTTCCAGAACGCGGCCAGATCCGCCCCGCGACCAACGAAGAGAAAAGCGCGGTCTTGATTTCTTCCGCGAGCATCCCCGTCCGCGGACGCGAGCACTAAGAACGCACCCTACGGCGAGCTACGGGGACGGCGAGTGGTCGCCGCGGGCTCCGACGACGCCGCCCCCTAGCTCGCCGTCGGCGTTTTCCAGAATCGCGCTGAGGCGTTCGACCTGCTCAGCCAACCGGCGAATCTCCTATTTCATGGGCTCCTCGGCGACTGTCGCGGCCGCCGCAGCTCCGGATGAGACCTGTTCAACGAGCCACGAGGCAACCGAAGCGGTCACGACGCCCAAGACAGCGATTCCACACACCATCAAGCCTCCGGCAACGCAGCGGCCCACAACCGTGACCGGGTAGTGGTCCCCGTAGCCGACAGTAGTGATGGTGACCATCGCCCACCAGATGGCGTCGCCAAAGTTGGTAATGTTGGCGCCCGCGGCGTTCTCCTCCGCATCAAGCACGGCGAGCGCACCGCAGTACGTCAGGAGGGCCGCGGACCCGAGAACAAAAGTGAGGATGCGGCCCCGCATGGCGTTCCCGGCCGTGCGATGGAGCAGCTTCAGGAGTGTCACGAGCCGCAACAACCTCAAGGGCCTGAGGACCGGGAGGGCCAGAATCAGCAATTCGTGCAGGTTCCGCACGAACCACTGGGCGCGACGCCGCGCCAAGACGAGGCACATCGCGTAGTCCAAGGCAAACACCAGCCAGGTGACCCAGATGATGGTGTCAACGACGGTGGATTGGGCCTCGCTGAGATTGGCGATCACTTGGAACGAATAGGCCACCAGGAACAGCACTGCTGCCGCCACCATGGGCCATTCGGAAACCTGCCGCCATCGCTCTTGGGTCATTCGTCGATATTAGCCACCTACCCTATTGACCGCGTTCACCTGCTCGCACTCGGCTGCCTCCCAGCTAACGTTCATCTCCCAGTAACCGGTACTGGCTAGGATCGAACCTATGATTAATATGATCCAGGCCATCGTTATGGGCCTGCTGCAGGGAATCACCGAGCTCTTCCCGATTTCCAGCCTCGGCCACAGCGTCATCTTGCCCAAACTCTTCGGTTGGGGCCTGGACCAGAAGGCGCCGGAATTCCTGAACTTCCTCATAGCCACCCACCTGGCTACGGCAATTGTGCTGTTCTTCTTCTTCCTCCGGGACTGGATTGAAATCGCCAAGGGTCTTGGCCGTTCCATCCGGGACAGGAAGATTGCTCCGTCAGACACGTATGCGAAGCTCGGCTGGCTCCTCGTGGTAGGAACCGTGCCCGCCGGAATCATCGGTCTGGTCTTGGAAAAGCCCATTCGGAACCTCTTCGGTTCGCCGCTGATCGCTGCCGCCTTCCTGGTGCTCAACGGTCTCATCCTTTTTGCGGCCGAGCGTCTGCGGACTAGGGACAGCCGCCGTGCTGCGGCGGAACCAGCCACCGCAACAGCTTCCGACGCCGAAATCGCCACCCTCCCGTGGAAACGCGCCTTGGCAATCGGAACCGCCCAGGCAGCCGCCCTCATCCCGGGAATCTCCCGCTCCGGCTCGTCGATGGCCGGCGGCTTGCTGTCCGGGCTGAACAACGAAAATGCTGCGAGGTTCAGCTTCCTGCTCGCTACGCCGATCATCGGCGCCGCCGCCGTGCTGAAGCTGCCTGAACTCTTCACCCCGGCCATGGCCGACGAGCGTGGCGTGTTCCTGGTGGGGGCGCTGTGCGCGGGTGTCGCCGCATGGTTCGCCACCAAGTTCCTGCTTCGTTTCTTTGAGACCCGGACCCTGACGCCCTTCGCCATCTACTCGGTGGTCGGCGGAGCGATCTACTTCATCTTGATGCTCGTCATGGGCTAGCTTCCGCCGAAGGCATCGAGCGAAGGCATTGACCCCAAGGCATTGAAACTGTCAGAGGCCCCGCATAGGGTTTTGTCTGTCTCCACCACCCACTCATGAAACCGTGGCAACAACCGCGGTAACGACACAGGAGAAAACATGCCCACGCCTGACATCACCCCCGGTTCACCTTGCTGGATCGACCTGATGACCTCGGACCCGGAGAAGGCAAAGTCCTTCTACAACACGCTCTTCGGCTGGACCTACGAGACCGGGGACCAGGAAAAGTACGGCGGCTACATCACGGCCTCGAAGGACGGCAAGATGGTGGCCGGGATCATGCAGAAGCAGGAAGACATGGCCCAGATGCCCGATGTCTGGTCCACTTACCTGCGCACTGACGACATCAAGGCAACCACCGAAGCGGCCGTCGCCAACGGCGGCCAGGTCTACATGGAACCCATGGAAGTGCCTGACCAGGGAACCATGGCCATGTACGCGGATTCCTCCGGAGCAGCCATCGGTGCCTGGCAGTTCGGCGGGATGAAGGGCTATCAGCTGGCTGCCGAAACAGGCGCACCCGCCTGGCACGAGCTCTTCGCCAAGGAGTACGACTCGGCAGTCGCCTTCTACCGGAACGTCTTCGGCTGGGAAACGACTGTCGTGGGCGACACTCCGGAGTTCCGTTACACCACGCTAGGGGCGGGCGACGACTCCAAGGCAGGCATCATGGACGCCTCCGGTTTCCTCCCGGCCGAGGTGCCGTCCTACTGGGGCGTCTACTTCGCGGTGGACAAGGTCGATGACACGATCGAACAGGCGACCGCCCTGGGCGCTACCGTCGTCCAGGCGGCTGAGGACACTCCCTACGGCCGGATGGCCACCCTGACCGACCCGACGGGTGCGATCTTCAAACTCATCCAAAACCAGGTTGCATAAGCCCCACCCGCTAGGCGCAGGCCGCCACCCACCAGAGAGCATGCTCTCCCCACGACGCGGGGAGTGGACATATTGGGATTATGTCCACTCCCCGCCTCAAAGGGAGGGCATGCTCTCTCTTGTTTGTGCCGTCACCATATGGCAACTCGGTATTCACTCACGCCTGATGTGATGCCGAGCGTGATATCCCCACCGGAGTAAAGCCCGGTTCACCGCCCGCCGACGCACACGACGGGCGTCTTCCACTGCGCCCCACACGGCCAATTGAAAGTCAGAGCTGATGCATTTCAAAAATGGGAAATTTCTAGTCGGTCTGGTGGTGTCGGCGGGATTGCTTGCAGCCCCGCTCGCCACCGTTCCGGCCTTGGCAGCCGATATACCCCCTGCAACAGGCCCGTCGGTGGTGATCAATGAGGCCTATCTCAGCGGAGGCAGCGCCGGAGCTGCGTTCCGGAACAAGTTCGTGGAGCTGTACAACAACTCCGACTCCGTCGTTAGCCTGAGCGGCTGGTCGCTCCAATACCGCGCGGCGGGCAACGTCAATCCGCCCACCTTCATCACTCCCCTCACCGGCAACATCCCGGCCAAGGGATACTTCCTCATCAAGGGCGCCAGCAACAGCGCAACCTCGACGGCGGCAGAATTGCCGACTGCCGACGTCGACGGTTCCGGCACGCTCAACCCCAGCGGAAGTGCCGGAACAATCGTCCTTGCGAAGCAAGGCACTGCTGTGAACCCGCTTCCCACGGGTTCCGTAGTGGGCAACCCTGCGGTAGCCGATCTCCTCGGTTACGGGACCTCGAATACGTTTGAGACGGCAGCCGCCACCGCACCGGCAAACAACGCTGATGTCAGGAGCCTGAACCGGAGCAACGGAGCGGACACCAACAACAACGCCGCCGACCTAAGCCTCAGCGCCGCCATCACCCCGACGGCGGCAGGGGCCACAACCCCTCCGACCACCGGGCCGGAGAACAAGACCATTGCGGAAATCCAAGGCACAGGAGCGGCCAGCCCGTTCACAGGTGCCACGGTCACCACCCGCGGCAAGGTCACTGCCGTCTACGCAACGGGCGGATTCAACGGCTACTACGTGCAGACCCCCGGAACCGGCGGCGACACTGATCCGGCGGCCAGGACTGCGTCGGACGCGATTTTCGTGTACTCGCCGTACACCGTGGAAAGCACCCAGATCGGCGACTACCTCGAACTCACCGGCACGGTGAGCGAGTTCGCCAACCAGACGCAGCTCACCGCGGACGCAGCTGGGGTGAAGAAGCTCAGCGAAGCGGCGCCTGAAGTCAAGCCCAGCAACTTCACGCTGCCAGCCGACGAAGCCACCCGCGAGCGCTACGAAGGCATGCTTCTGGCACCCCAGGGCACCTTCACCGTGACGGACAACTATTCACTGAACCAGTACGGCGAAATCGGCCTGGCGGCAGGGACCTCCCCTTGCTCCAGCCAACTGCCGTAGCAAACTATGGTTCAGCGGAATACAACGCCGTGGTTGCGGATAACGCACTGCGCGGCATCAAGCTCGACGACGGCGCGTCCACCAACTTCCTCAAGGACGCCTCCACGAAGGCGCAAGCACTCCCCTACCTCACAACGAGCGATCCCGTACGGGTCGGATCGGCTGCGACCTTCCGTACCAACGTGATCCTCGGCTACGGGAACAACGCCTGGAAATTCCAACCGCTCTCCCAACTGACCCCGGCCACCGCAGACTCCGTGCAGCCGGTCAGCTTCACCGGTAGCCGGCCCGAGGCCCCGGCAAACGTGGGAGGCAACCTAAAGATCGCCTCCTTCAACGTGTTGAACTACTTCCCCACCACCGGTGACCAGCTCAGCGGCTGCACCTACTACACCGACCGGGACGGAAACCCGATCACGGTCAAGGACGGCTGCAACGCCCGCGGCGCGGCGAATGCGGAGAACCTCCAGCGCCAGCAAGCAAAGATCGTCGCCGCAATCACCAAGTCCGGCGCCGACGTCGTCTCCTTGGAAGAGATCGAGAACTCGGCACAATTCGGCAAGAACCGCGACGATGCCCTCGCGAAGCTGGTGGATTCCCTCAACATTGAAACCCCGGGAATCTGGGACTACGTCCGCACACCTGCCAACGCTCCCCCGCTGGGCGACGAGGACATGATCCGTACGGCCTTCATTTTCAAGAAGGCCAGCGCCGAACCACTGGGCGAGTCGATCATCCACAACGACACCGTCGCTTTCGCCAGCGCACGCAAGCCCCTCGCCCAGGTATTCAAGCCCGTGGGGGCCAGCGATGACAAGAAGTTCATCGCGATCGTGAACCATTTCAAGTCCAAGGGCTCAGCAGTAACACCGGACGACACCGACAAGGGCCAAGGCGCTTCCAACGTTGCCCGCACCAAGCAGGCACAGTCGCTTCTGGCCTTCGCCGATCAGTTGAAGTCCTCCAAGGGCACCGACAAAGTGTTCCTCATCGGCGATTTCAACGCCTATTCCAAAGAAGACCCGATCAACGTCCTTACGGGGGCCGGCTACGCGGATCTGGAAACAAGCACCGGGAAGCACTCGTACTTGTTCGGCGGAATGGTCGGCTCCCTCGACCACATCCTGGCCTCCCCCTCCGCTCATGAAGTGGTGACGGGAACCGACATCTGGAACATCAACTCGGTGGAGTCGGTCGCCTTCGAGTACAGCAGATACAACAACAACGTGGGCAACTACTACGCCGCGGACCAGTTCCGGGCCAGTGACCACGACCCCGTGGTGGTCGGCCTGAACCTGCCGACCACCCCGGCCAGCGTGGACCTGCAGTTCCTGGGCATCAATGATTTCCACGGACGCATCGACAGCAACACCGTCCTGTTCGCCAGCACCCTCGAACAGCTCCGGGCCGGTGCCGCGGCCGGTTCAACCGCCTTCATCTCCGCGGGAGACAACATCGGCGCGTCCCTCTTCGCCTCGGCGGTGGCCAAGGACCAGCCAACGATCGATGTGCTGAACGCGCTTGAGCTCAAGGTGTCCGCGGCGGGCAACCACGAGTTCGACGGCGGATGGGCGGACTTGCGGGACCGCGTCATCGCAGGCGGCAACAACGCGAAGTTCCCGATCCTGGGTGCCAACGTCTACCAGAAAGGCACCACCACCCCGGTGTTGCCGGAATACACCGTTCTGGACATGAACGGCGTCAAGGTGGCCGTCATCGGCACGGTGACGCAGGAAACCCCGTCCCTGGTCAGCCCGGCCGGAATCGCGGACCTTGACTTCGGTGACCCTGTGGACGCCGTCAACCGCGTTGCCGCCAAGATCAAGGCCGGCAAGCTTGCCGATGTGATTGTCGCGGAAATCCACGACGGCGCCGGAGCCGGTACCCCGGAAGGTGCCACGATCGAGCAGGAAGTTGCTGCGGGCGGGCCGTTCGCCAAGCTCGTGAAGGAAACCACACCTGATGTGGCGGCCATCTTCACCGGCCACACCCACAAGGAATACGCCTGGGACGCACCGATCCTTGACGCCAACGGCCAGCCGACGGGCAAGAGCCGCCCGATCGTGCAGACCGGCAACTACGGCGAAAACGTCGGCCGCATCACGCTGACGGTAGATACCAAGAGCATGGCCGTGACCGCCTACACCGCGGGCAACGTCAAGCGCTCCACAACGGACATGTCCGGAACCTACCCTCGCGCCGCACAGGTCAAGGCGATCGTCGACAAGGCCCTGGCCGACGCCGCCGTCGTCGGCAATCAGCCGGTTGGTGCGGTCACCGCGGATATCACGACGGCGTTCACGCCGGACCCCACGGGAGGGACTCCCAAGCGTGATGACCGGGCGAGCGAATCCACCCTGGGCAACCTGGTGGCGGATTCACTGGTGGATACGCTCAAGGCAACCGAACTTGGCGGGGCTGAGATCGGCGTCGTGAACCCCGGCGGTCTGCGCAACGAGCTCTACTACGCGCCCGACGGCACCATCACGTACGCGGAGGCCAATGCAGTATTGCCTTTCGTGAACAACCTCTGGACCACCTCCTTGACGGGCACCCAGTTCAAGTCGCTTCTTGAGCAGCAGTGGCAGACCAACGCCGATGGCACCGTACCGAGCCGTCCGTACTTGCAGCTGGGCGTTTCCAAGAATGTGAACTACACCTTCGACGCCGCCCGTGCGGCGGGCGACCGGATCACCTCTATCCGGGTGAACGGTGCGCTCATCGACCCCGCGAAGTCGTACCGGATCGGGACCTTTAGCTTCCTGGCCGCTGGCGGCGACAACTTCCGGGTCTTCAAGGAAGGCAGCAACACCAAGGACTCAGGACTGGTGGATCGTGAGGCGTGGATCAAGTACTTGCGCGCACACAATCCGGTGTCACCGGACTTCGCCCGCCGTTCCGTTGCCGTCGTGAACACCACGACGGCAGAGCTGAGGAGCGGTGACGCCGTGGCCCTGGCCGTCTCCAAACTGAACCTGACCTCGCTCGGCAGCCCGCAAAACACCTCGCTCAAGGCAGTCTTCACGGATGCCAAGGGCGTCGCGACACAATTGGGAACGGTCAGCGTCGCTTCCGATGCTGCCACAGTGAACGTCAAGGTACCCGCGGGAGCGGCGCCCGGAACAGGAACGCTGGTGCTGACCGCCGTCGAGTCCGGGACCGTGGTGAAGGCCGCCGTCAAGGTTGCCGCCCCACTGCCTCCGAAGTGCACTGCACCGGTCATGCCGAGCAAGTGGTACGACGTGCTCGGCTGGATCAAATACGCCTTCGCGTGGCTTGAGTACCAGAAGTGCCTTAGGGGCTAGCCACCGCTTAGGGGTTAGCCGCGGCGCCAACCCCGGATGAGCATGCTCTCCCCCGGCCCCTGCGCGTGGACATATCAGGCTTATGTCCACTCGTCGGAACGGGCGGGGAGCATGCTCATTTTTCTTGGGGGAACATGCTCATTTTTCGAGGGGAAGGCCGAGCATGTCCCTGGCGATTTCGTCCGCGTCGTGGAGGGTCCGCTGGCCGCTTCGGTAACCGGTGCCGTCGGAAGGCCGGGCTTCCGCGGCGATGGCCGTTCCCCATTGGGTGGAGGAAAGCTGCAGGCCAAGGGCGTACATCCCCGGAGTCACGGAACCGTTGGCGCCCACCAGCCGGTAGGGGTGCGGCTGGACGTCCAACCCGGAGGTCTGCACCGGCGTTCCCTCGGCGGTCATCATCACCTTGGGCCGCACCAACCCGTCGGCGAGCAACTGCCGCAGGAACGGAGAAACACTCACGCCCACCCGGTTCGCTGGAGACATAGCCTCAATCAGCGTCCTGGCTTCTGCGGCGTCGTCGTGCACCCAGGCAGATACCGCGCGGAAGACGCGCTGGGAACGGTCGACGCTGAATCGCGGATCCGGGCCAACGAAACTCACGACGCCGGCACGCGCCAAAGCGGCCAACTGTTCGGCGCGCAGGGCGGGAGGACCGCTCGCGAGTCCCTCAACGAAGGATTCGAACCAGCCCCGCAGCTCGCCCACCCACGATTCGTCCGTAATACCGCCGTCGGCCACAGCGCTCTTCAGGATCGCCCGTCCCGTATGCAAGGCGCCGATGGCCATCTTCACGGGATCTGACTCTCCGAGCGCGGAGCGGCGGGCGTCGTCGTCCAGATAGTCCACGACGGCGGCGTCGAGTTCCTTCCTGGACGCGAAGGAACGCCCGGCCAAGGGCGCCGCGAGGCCGAGAAGGTCAAGGCGGCGCGACGCTGCAACGTGGGTGGAGACCAACTCCGCAACTTGGTTTTCCCATCGCCCGGTGGCATGCGCGTGTGGCTGCAACAAGTCTTCGAGGGCAGCCAGGAATTCAGTCGCATCAGACACGGCCACGGGTTCCGCCACGACCAACGTTGAGTAGTAGGCCCACAAGGCGTCCCGATGCAGGAGGGGCCAAAGATCGTGCTCGAAGCCAGGTTGGATTCCGGCCGCGGCGAAGCGTTCGACTGCGCTCTCGGTCAGGTACCGCAAGCGCACGGACTTGGGATAGTAACCGTCCAACCCGGCTTTGGCCCGGTACGGAGTGCCACGCCTGGATGCCGCGATGATCTTCGGCTCACGACCCGAAGGCAGGTACTTGAGCTCCCCCTGGAGACCCTCTTCAGCGGGCACGAATTGTCCCCCGCGGCCTTCGGTCAGCTGGCCCATGACGTCGAAGAAATTCAGGCCCATGCCCCGGACCAGGACCGTCTCCCCGTCCGGGACGAGTGCCCAGTCCACATCGGCAGGTGCGGCGGGCGGCACGTACAGCAGCCCGAGCTCCGCCGCCACCTCCCTGAACGAACGCTGCTCCGGGTTGAGCCTGGACTCAAGGTGGCCCAGCGCGAGGACGAGTGAATCCACGGTGAGCCGAGCGCCGTCGTCGAGTTCGACGTCGAACCCTCCGCCCGCGGGCTCGCCCGGTGAACCGTCCGGTGCGCCCTCCGCCCGGACGCCCGGGAGCGGACGCGCCGCCACGGCGTTGCTTCGGTGAAAGGCGATTTCAACGCCGGCCGGGACACGGTCCAGCAGTTCCTCCAGCGTCGAGCGCAGATACCGCCCGTAAAGGGCGCGGCTGGGAAAGTCGTGGGAGGCGAGGGCGGCAAGTTCGGCGCGTTCCTCGGCGCTCAGATCCGGGCCGCCCCCGGACCGCTGCCCCGCCCGCCACTGCTCAAAGGAGCCCCCGGCCAGGGGTGGCGCGAGTCGCTCGTCCTCGGGGATCAGCGTGGGGTAGAACGACTGCGTGTTCATGAGGTACAGCCGGGACTGATCGGGCTGCCAGACGTGCCCGGGGCCGGCAGGATAGGGGTCCACGACGTCGATGTGCAGGGATCGCGTTTGGGTTTCCGTCGCGGCCCAATTGGCGAGCAAACGCTCCAGCACACTGGTGCCGCGGGGACCTGCCCCGATCAGCCCCACCCGAATGTTCTGCGATTTACCCACGCCCAAGCCTAACTTCTTGTGACTTGCTTCCTTCTCAGACAGTCACTCTAGGATGAAGGATGACCACCACAGCAGCTGATCAAGCGCCCGCGCCCGACAACGAAACTGCCCAGGGAACCGCAATCGCCCCCGAACCTGTCGACGAGAATATCTGGCTCGAAGACATTCACGGCGAGGAACAGCTTGCCTGGGTGCGGGAGCAAAATGCCCGCACCGAAGACTTGCTCGACGACGCCGACTACACCGCATTGGAAGCCGGAATCCTGGAGGTTCTGGACTCCACGGACAGGATCGCCATGGTCAACAAGCGTGGCGAGCACTACTACAACTTCTGGAAAGACCAGCAGAACCCCAAGGGCCTCTGGCGCCGGACAACATGGGAAAGCTACCTCAGCGACGCCCCGCAATGGGACGTGCTGCTCGACATCGATGCGCTGGCCGCCGCTGAAGGCGAAGAGTGGGTCTTCCACGGTGCCAACTTCCTGCGCCCGGCCGAAGGCGAACCGCACCGCCTCGCCATCATCGCCCTCTCCCCCGACGGCGGTGACGCCAACCGCCACGGCGAGTTCGACGTCGAGACCCGCACCTTCGTGGACCCTGCCGCAGGCGGCTTCGACCTTCCGACCGCGAAGGGCAACGTGAGCTGGCTCGACGCCGATACCCTGCTCGTTGCCACCACCGCCGACGGCCTGCCGAAAACCAGCTCGTCCTACTCGCGCACAGGCGTGAAGCTCCGTCGCGGCCAATCCTTGACTGAAGCAGAGCGGATTTTCGAGATCCCCGAAGACCACATGATGGCCCTCGTCGCCCACGACTCCACCCCGGGTTTCGAACGCACATTCGCCGTGGACTGGATCGACTTCTTCAACCGGACCACCTCCGTGCTGCGCGATGACGCGTGGCTGGCCATTGATGTCCCCACTGACGTCAACCTCAGTTCCCACCGCGAATGGCTCATGTTCCGTCCGCGGCAGGACTGGGACATAGACGGAACCACCTACGCCGCCGGGTCCCTGCTGGCCGCCGACTTTGAGGGCTACCTGTCCGGGGCGCGAGACTTCACAGTGCTTTTCACCCCGGATGAGCACACGTCGCTCCAGTCGTGGAGTTGGACCCGGAACTACCTCCTCCTGAACTTGCTGCACGACGTCTCTTCCGAAATCAGGGTGCTCGACCCAGCCCGCAAGGACTCCGCCGGCGGATGGGCCTCGACTTTGTTGGATGCGTGCCCGCCGCTGCACGATGTGAATGCCTACGCCGTCGACGACGAGGACGAAGCAGAAGGCGACGACGCCGGCAATGACTACTGGCTCGTGGCAACGGGCTTCACCACCCCCACCACGCTCATGCGCGGCACCCTGTCCCCCGGGATCGCCAGCTACAGCCTCGACGCAGGCCGCGACGGCGGGGTGTCCAGCACGCACACGGTGGTGAAGTCCTCGCCGTCGTTCTTCAACGAGGCGGACTACGAGGTCCAGCAACACTTCGCCACCTCGGCAGACGGCACGCTCGTGCCCTATTTCCAGGTGGCGTCCAAAGATCTTGACCTCGACGGCGAGAACCCCACACAGCTCTCGGGCTACGGCGGGTTCGAAGTCTCGAGGACCCCGGCCTACAGCGGAGCCATCGGTCGCGCCTGGCTGGAGCGCCGGAGCGAAAGCATCACGACCGAAGACGGCACCGCGGCACATTCACGTGGCGGTGTCTACGTCGTAGCCAACATCCGCGGCGGCGGCGAGTACGGTCCCGCCTGGCACCGCGCAGCCTTGCAGGCGAACCGACACCGCGCGTTCGAGGACTTCGCCGCTGTGGCGCAACACCTCATTTCGCGGGGCGTCACCAGTCCGCGGCGGCTCGGCTGCGTGGGCGGCTCCAACGGCGGACTGCTGGTGGGCAACATGCTGACCCAGTACCCGGAGCTGTTCGGAGCGATCTCCTGCGGCGTCCCGTTGCTTGACATGCGCCGTTACACCAAGCTTTCGGCCGGCTACTCCTGGATTGCCGAGTACGGCGACCCCGACGTCCCGGAACAGTGGGAGTACATCCGCACCTTCTCGCCCTACCACCTGCTGCGCGACGGCGTGGACTATCCGGAGACGTTCATCTGGACTGCGACCTCCGATGACCGTGTCGGCCCGGTCCAGGCGCGGAAGATGGCAGCCCGGATGCAGGCAATGGGCATCCCGAACGTGTGGTTCCACGAAGCACTTGAAGGCGGTCACGCGGGAGCCTCGGACAACCGCCAGGCAGCCTCGCTCCAAGCCCGCAGCCAGCACTTCCTGTGGCGGGCGCTTGCGGGCAAGGAGGGCTCGGGGCACTAGCGCCCTCGACGGCGAAGCGCACGACGGCGGTCCGCGCGAGGTCTGACAGGCGACGGCGAAGCGCACGACGGCGGTCCGCGCCGCCGTTTTGCACTGGGTGCCCAGTTCTGCGTATCCTTGGTTGGCTAGCAATAGCAACTGGAGACGTGCCAGAGCGGCCGAATGGGCTTCACTGCTAATGAAGTGTGGGGCACAACTCCACCGGGGGTTCAAATCCCCCCGTCTCCGCGTTTGGCCCCGGTCCCTGACCGGGGCCTTTTGCGTTCCCGGGCCCTTTGCGGAGCTTTCATGGGTTTATAGGACAAAACGTGTGTAAATCCCAGGTTCATGGGCACACTCCGGATTCCGCTCCAGGCCGCCTGTCTGGCGAAACCGGCGCTCGTTTGCCAGACCGGCCCTTGTGACTGCCGGATGGGAAACAAGCTCCGGTTTCGGAGGCCGACTGGCCTCGGACGTGGTCTGTGATTTTTGCGGAGCCGGCCCTAGCCCCGCCGTTTCTCGGGTTTGCTCACAACACTGCGACTGACTTCAGCTCCGGCGTGCCGGTGCAGCGTGATGCTGTCCACTGTGCTCAAAAGCATCACGGCAGCCATGGCGAGGAAGGCGCCACGGTACGCCGAAGAAGGGCCGTCGCCGAAGATCGACACATGGTCGAAGAGGCGCAGAAAGAGCGCACCCACGGCAATACCGGCACCCGCGGCCAGTTGCACCAACGTGGCTGACACGGCGTTGGCCGAGGGAAGCTCACCCGGGACGATATCCGCATACTGCACGGAGGCGTACGCAGAGAATCCGATCGAACGGAAGGCCCCGCTGGCCAGCAGCAAGGCAAAAATCAACGGTTCCGGGGTCCCTGAGTTGAGCGCTGCACAAGCGGCAAAGGTGACGGCCGACGCGAAAGAGGCGAAGACCAACACAGGCTTGAAGCCGAACCGCCGAATGATGGGCGTTGTGGCGGGCTTGATGCCGATGTTGCCGATGAACACGGCGGCCACCATGGCACCGGATTTGAGTGGATCCCAGCCAAAGCCGTCCTGGAACAACAGCGGCAACAGGAAGGGTACCGAGCTGATGGTCAGGCGGTAGACGAATCCTCCGGTGGAGGTGGCCCGGAATGTGCGCGTGGCGAAAACCCTGAGATCGAAGAGCGGAGCCTTGGCTTTGAGCATCCACCAGGCCGCTCCGGCCAAAGCCAGTGCTCCAGCAAATAGCAAGGCCGCAGGGACCACGCCCGCGCCATGGCCGCCAACCCCTTCAAGGCCCACCACAAGCGATCCGACGCCGAAGGTGGTGAGCGCGAGCCCCCGCCAGTCGAGCCGCCGGCCGGCATCGCCTCCCGTACGCGGAACCAGCCTCAGGGCTGCGATGAACGCAGCAAGCCCCAGCGGTACGTTGATCAGGAAGATCCAGTGCCAGGAAAGATAGGTAGTGAAAGCTCCGCCCACAAGCGGCGCCAAAACGGGGGCCAGCAACCCGGGCCACACAAGGAACGCCGTGGCGCGGAGAAGCTCCGACTTGGGTGTGCCCCGCAGCACTACGAGAGTCCCGACCGGCACCATCATGGCCCCGCCGGCCCCCTGCGCCACCCGGCTCAAGGTCAGCAGGGTGAGGTCCTGGCTGGCCGCGCACAACAGCGACGCCACGGTGAACACGGCGATCGCCAGGCAGAAGATACGGCGTGCACCAAAGCGTTCTGCGAGCCAGCTGCTGAGAGGAATCCCCATGGCCACAGTCACCAGGTAGGCAGTCATCGTGATGTTGACATCGGCCGAGACCACTTTGAAGTCGGCCGCGATGCTCGGCATGGCGGTAGTAAGGACTGTTCCGTCAAGGAACTCCATGAAGAAGGTGGCGGCAACCAGCAAAGCGAGCCGTGGCTGCCACTTGGATTCGGACTGGACGTCCGGGACCGCGCCGGTCACGCTGCTTGACCCAGGACGAGAGGCAACACCGATACTGCCCCGGCTTGCCTGAGGGCGCGGCCGGCAACGGTCATCGTCCAGCGGCTGTCCGCCAGGTCGTCGACCAAGAGGATGCCTTGACCGCCTAGCGACGCAAGGCTCTGTCCAAGTTCGGGACCCACCACGAGGCGCTCCCAGACACCGGCCAGCCGATAGGCGCTGTTGCCACCGCGGCCGCCCGTGGGTCCGCCGTGCTGGAGTTGAAGGGAACCCAAATACGGCATCTGGCCGATGCCGGCTATGCCGCGGGCCAAGGATTCGACCAGTGCCGGCTTGTTCCTGGACGGGATACTCACGACGGCTGCAGGACGCCCTTGGCCGCTCCACCCGGTGGATCGGCCGTCTCCGGCAGACCATTCGCGCAAGACCTGTACGCAGGCCTGCAACATGGCAGGTTCGACCTCGCGGTCAACCGCACCGGCGGCAAAGAGCTCACGGAGGGCACCACCCCAGCCGAGGTCGGTCAGGCGGGCCAGGACGCGCCCTTCGGCCAGCAACTCCTCCGGCTTGATCTTCCCTTTCACCGTCACGCCCAGCCGGTCCATGCCACTGGGCCATTGGAGCCGTGGTTCCAGCGCAAGACCCGCGCGCCGAAGGGTCTGCCCGGCGGCGTCGGCGGCGGCTGCTGCCACGTCCGCCGGGAACCATCTGCCGGCGCAATTGTCGCAACGGCCGCACGCACGCGCGGACTCGTCGTCGAGGACCGCGGTGATGTATTCCATACGGCATCCGGCGGTGTCCTGGTAAATCACCATGGAATCCTGCTCGTCCACCCGGGCCTCGGCGATGCGGGCGTAGCGTTCGGCGTCGTAGATCCACGGACGTCCCGTGGACCTCCACCCACCGCCCACGCGCTCCACCGCTCCATCCACGGCCAGGACCTTCAACAGGAGTTCCAAGGGCGTCCGGCGCAGGTCCACCCGTGCTTCGAGGGCAACCGTGGACAAGGCAGAGCCGGATTCGGCCAAGACGTTGAGGACTCCCGCGGCCTTTTCCTCCGAGGGCATTGAAGCAGTCGCAAAGTACTGCCAGATCTCGCGGTCCTCGGATCCGGGCAGGAGGAGCACATCGGCATTTGCGGCGCCACGGCCGGCGCGGCCAACTTGCTGGTAGTAAGCGACCGGCGATGACGGGGCACCAAGGTGTATGACGAACCCGAGATCCGGCTTATCGAAGCCCATCCCTAGCGCCGAGGTGGCCACCAGCGCCTTCACTTCGTTGTCCTTGAGGAGTTGCTCCGCCCGTTCACGATCCGCGGGGTCCGTCCGCCCGGTGTAGGACAAGACGTTGTGGCCTGCCTCGGAGAGCAACCGGGCGGTGTCTTCAGCGGCCGAAACGGTCAGTGTGTAGATGATTCCGCTGCCTGGCATGTCTGCCAGATGGGTCAGCAACCAGCCAAGGCGATCCCGCGAGTCGGCGAGCTTCAAGACACCCAGCCGCAAGGACTCCCGGCCAAGCTCACCGCGGATGGTCAGTACTCCGGCGCCGAGTTGTTCTTCGATGTCATGGACTACCCGGGAGTTGGCCGTCGCTGTGGTGGCAAGCACCGGAACACTGCCGGGCAGTTGCTCGATGAGATCGGAGATGCGCCGATAGTCGGGACGGAAATCGTGCCCCCAGTCCGAAATACAGTGTGCCTCGTCGATCACCAGGAGACCGGTACGGCGGATGAGCTCGGGAAGCTGGTTTTCCCGGAACGAAGGATTGGTGAGCCGCTCGGGCGAAACCAGAAGAACGTCCACCTCGTCCGCGGCCAGTTGTTCGCGGACGTTGTCCCACTCAAGCTGATTGGCGGAGTTGATCGCTACGGCCCGCACCCCGGCACGTGCGGCTGCCGCCACTTGGTCCCGCATGAGTGCGAGCAGCGGCGAAACGATGAGGGTTGGCCCTGCGCCCCGGCGCCTCAACAACAACGACGAGACGAAGTACACAGCCGACTTGCCCCAGCCCGTCCGCTGCACAACCAAAGCGCGCCGTCTGGCGTCGACGAGGGCCTCAATCGCCTCATACTGGCCGTCGTGGAAGCGGGCGTCCGCATTTCCCACAAGCTCCTTCAGTACTTCAAGGGCCTGCAGCCGGGTGGTGGACTGTTCTGCTGCGAGTAGGGCAGCATCCGGGTTGTTGGGCATTCCTTCAGTATTCCAGCACCCGCAGACAGCTAGAACCCGGGACGTCATCTATGTGGACAAGCGTTTTCCACATAGATGTCGTGCCGGCGCAGTGACCACCTCGCTCCACAGTAAGATTGAGCGCGTGACTAGCGAGCAGAACAAGACATTTGACCTCTCGGCTTCCTTCAAGGCCTATGACGTCCGGGGAATCGTCGGCGAATCCATCACATCCCACATCGTGGAATCCGTCGGCGCGGCCTTCGTCGACACACTCGGCCTCGCCGGGGAGACTGTGCTGGTTGGCGGCGATATGCGCCCGTCGTCTCCCGAGTTCATCAAGGCATTCGCCGACGGCGCCGCCCGCCGCGGTGCCGATGTCGAACTCCTGGACCTCATCTCCACCGACGAGCTCTACTACGCTTGCGGTGCCCTCAATGCGGCCGGCGCCACGTTCACCGCGAGCCACAACCCCGCCGAGTACAACGGCATCAAGATGTCCAAGGCCGGCGCCCAGCCGATCTCCTCCGAAACAGGCCTCAAGGAAATCCAGGCGCTGGCGGAGAAGTACCTCAACAACGGAAGCATCCCGGCTGCAGATGTCCCAGGCAAGATCAGCACCCGCGATGTCCTGAAGGACTACTCCGAGTACTTGCGAAGCCTGGTTGACCTCAAGGGCTCCCGTCCGCTGAAGATCGTCGTTGACGCCGGAAACGGCATGGCCGGCCTGACCACTCCCGCGGTGCTTGGTGACCAGTTGCTTCCGGCCCTGCCGTTCGAGATCGTCCCGCTGTACTTTGAGCTGGACGGCTCTTTCCCGAATCACCCCGCCAATCCGCTTGAGCCCGAAAACCTGCGCGATCTGCAAGCCGCAGTCATCGAGCACGGTGCGGATATCGGCCTGGCGTTCGACGGCGACGCCGACCGTTGCTTCGTGATCGACGAGAAGGGCGAACCGGTATCCCCGTCTGCCATCACCGGAATGGTTGCGCGCCGGGAAATCGCCCGCGCACAGGCCGCTGGTGAAGAAACCCCCGTGATCATCCACAACCTGCTGACCTCGCGAGCAGTCCCGGAGCTCGTGGAGACGGATGGTGGCAGGGCTGTGCGCACACGTGTGGGGCATTCGTTCATCAAGGCAATCATGGCCGAGGAAGGAGCCGTCTTCGGCGGCGAACACTCGGCGCACTTCTACTTCCGCGATTTTTGGAATGCGGACACCGGCATGCTCGCGGCCATGCACGTCTTGGCGGCATTGGGCGAGCAGGATGGCCCACTGTCCGACCTTGGCCGCCAGTACGAGCCTTATGTCTCTTCCGGTGAAATCAATTCCGAAATCGAGGACAAGGCAGGAGCCGTTGAGCGGGTCCGCGCCGATTTTGATGGCGAAGACGTTGACGTGGACTACATGGATGGCAGCACCTTCACCGCGAAGGACGGCAGCTGGTGGTTCAATCTTCGACCGTCCAACACGGAGCCTTTCCTGCGCCTGAACGCCGAGGCGAAGGATGTTGCCACCATGGAAAAGGTACGGGACCGCGTCCTCGCACTGGTCCGGTCCTAGCCGGAACCCCGAAGGCGAGCAGCAGCGTGAATTCCCAGATCAACGGCCTCGAAAGCATAGAGGCGCACGAACTCCGCGAAGTGCGTGAAACGCTTGGGGCCGCCTTGGCAACAGCGCAGGAACACCTGGAACAAAACGGCGGCTTCCTGCCCTTCGCAGTCACGCTCGCCGAGGACCACGAACTTCGGATCGTCTTCGTAACGCCTGAAGAGCCGGACGACGAGGGAAACGTCGACACAGAGTCGATGCTGGCAGACATCCTCGAATTGCTGCGCCAAGGCCGTGACGATTACCGCGCGGTGGCGATTGCGAGCGACGTCATCCTTCCGGAACACGGCTCCGACGGGATCCACGCCGCGGCTGAGCATCGCAGCGGTGGTCTCCTCGCAGCCGTTGTCCCTTACGTCCAGACCGCCGAAGGCTTCACCTTTGACAACGCCGAAGCCGACACCAATGAACCCCTCGTATGGGTGGACTAGACCTTACTCCGTAAGCTTGAGGGCATGAAGATCAATGCCTTCGCGGATGTGAGCCTGCGTGCGCTCCTGGTTCTCTCGTCCGCGCCCGCAGGTGAACTCCTGACGACCCAGAACATCGCGGACACCGTGGGGACTCCTTACCACCACGTCAGCAAGGCCATTGTTCGGCTCCGGGAGCTGGGCCTCATCGACGTCGAGCGCGGCCGCAAGGGCGGATCCCGGCTCAGCGCCGCCGGACGGCAAGCCACCGTTGGCCAGATCCTGCGGGAACTGAATACCAGGCTCGACCCCGCCGAGTGCCAATCCGCCCATGGTGACTGCCCCCTGATCACCGAATGCGGCTTGCGTCATGCCCTGGCGCGCGCGAGGGAAGCCTTCTACCGGGAGCTGGACGACGTCGTCGTGTCCTCCCTGCCGCGCCTACGGCAAATGGCGCCGGCATTCCAGGCGATCGGGTTACGCCCCGGGCTGTAAGCCCGGCGCCCCCGGGGGCCTCTGTCATCTCAGGCTGTCGATTAGCCAATTACTTCTACGAGGTGTAGAAGTTAGCTATAGATACTTGCATTCTAGATACAAGTATTGGCCCCGGTCCGTATGCATCCCACGGGCCATTACGACAGGAGTACGTATGCTCTCGGACAAGTCCTTCCCCGTCATCGAGGCCACTTTGCCGCTCGTCGGCGCCCGGATTGGTGACATCACCCCCAAGTTCTACTCCCGGCTCTTCGCTGCGCACCCCGAACTGCTCGATGGGCTGTTCAGCCGTTCGAACCAGCGCTCCGGCAACCAGCAGCAGGCCCTCGCTGGAAGCATCGCCGCCTTTGCAAGCCATCTGGTGAGCAACCCCGGAACCCTGCCGGAAACAGTTCTGTCCCGTATCGCGCACCGCCACGCTTCACTCGGCATCACCGAGCCGCAGTACCAGGTGGTCTATGAGCACCTCTTCGCCGCCATCGCGGAAGACCTGGCAGAAGTCATCACCCCTGAAATCGCCGAAGCCTGGACAGAGGTCTATTGGCTCATGGCGGACGCGCTGATCAAGCTCGAAAAGGGACTCTACGCAGCGCAGGCCAACGGCAGGATGTGGAGCCCATGGAAGGTCGCGTCCAAAACTCCCGCTGGCACCGGGTCCACGACCTTCACCCTGGAGCCGGCCGACGACACCCCGATCACCGAAGCTCTGCCGGGCCAATACATCAGCGTCAAGGTCACACTCCCGGACGGCCTGCGCCAGGTCCGCCAGTACTCCCTTTCCGGCGACGCCGGCACCAGCCGCAGCTTCACGACAAAGATCGACGACGGCGGCGAGGTCTCGCCCGTGCTGCACAACACCGTTGAGGCGGGCGATGTCCTGGAGATCTCCAATCCCTACGGCGAGATCACGCTCAAGGATGGCAACGGTCCCGTGGTCCTCGCCTCGGCGGGCATAGGCTGCACGCCCACGGCTTCCATCCTGCGCTCGCTCGCCGATTCCGGCTCCGACCGCCAAGTGCTGGTCCTGCACGCCGAGAGCAATCTGGACAGTTGGGCGTTGCGCGGCCAGATGACGGACGACGTCGAGCGCTTGGATGGTGCGGAACTCCAGCTCTGGCTGGAGGAACCGCAGGCCGGGTCCAAAACGGGCTTCATGTCACTTCGCGAAGTGGACCTTCCAGCCGACGCCTCGCTGTACCTGTGCGGACCGCTGCCGTTCATGAAGCACATCCGCAACGAAGCCATCAACGCCGGAATCCCCGCCACGAGGATTCATTACGAAGTCTTCGGACCGGATATCTGGCTCGCCAACTAGCTAGCAGTAGGTGTCGTTTAGAGGCTCCAAAACGACACCTACTGCGAGTCAGTTGGGCGGCCCAACCAGCAACAGCGGCAGCATCACCTCGTCCACCACGTGCACTAAGAAATCGTCATCAATCGGCAGTCCAGAGAAGATGAAACGCTGCCGCAGCAAGGCAGGGCCGGCCTCGATCCTTGTCTCCGTGGCCACGCTGGCATCGCATTCGCCGCGGGCCGCGGCCTGCTCAATGATGGCCCGCATGGTCTTTGCTACGTTGCCGCGGGCGTACTCCTGGACCTCAGCTGCCACCGCGGGATTCTGCAGCGCCTCCCCCAATAGCCCGCGCATGGCTTGCCCCACTGCCCCTTCGAGTTGTTGGGCCACGAGCCGCAGTATCGCCAGGGCGTCTTCGCGCAGGCTACCCGTGTCCGGCGCGGACGCCGGGCCGGGCATGGCATCGTAGGCTGCTTCGAGAACCAAGGCCGCGCGTCCGGGCCACCGCCTATAGAGCGAAGCTTTACTCGCCCTTGCACGTTCAGCCACGCTGTCCATGGTCAACGCCGCGTAGCCGGATTCGGCAATCTCTGCCCGGACTGCCTCGAAGATTGCACTATTCAGGACAGCCCCGCGGCGGCGCGGCAGCTTCCGATGGTCCCGCACCCCCGTCTGGTCCCGATGCCCCGTCATCTCAAGGTCCCTCCGCTGCAGCGGCTGGCAGGACAACCCCCAGGGTTCCGTCCACGAGTACTTGCTGCCCGTCGGCCAAGGTGCTGGTGCCCGAACCGCTGCCCATAACGGCCGGAATTCCGTACTCCCTCGCGACAATCGCCGCATGCGAGCCGAGCCCGCCGGCGTCCACCACAACCGCGGCGGCCCGTTGGAACAACGGCGTCCAGGCGGGATTGGTGTACGGGCAGACGAGGACCTCTCCGCTGCGCAGCCGTCCGAACTCGGCGGGTCCATGGATCACACGGACCGGCCCGCTCGCTTGGCCGCGGCTCGCTGCAGTGCCGGAGACGAGGACTCCTTCCACCTGGCGGCCCTGGCGGCCTCGGCCGAAGAGCAAAGCCGGATCGAGCAGCGGGATGCCTTCGAGCTCGCGCCGCTTTGCCGCGCGAGCCAGCACCAGCGGCCGGAAACGGTCACGGAGTGAAGCCGGCAGCGCGCCGTCGTCGTTGTCTGTGATGGACTCCAGTTCCTCGAACCGCAGGTGATAGATTTCGTCGGGCTTTTCGATCACGCCGGCAATCACCAGCCGGCGGCCGAGCTCCCGGTAGGCCCGGCGGATCGGCGGGATGGCTTTGGTGGCGTAGAAGTGGCTGTCCTCGCGGAACGCCATTCCGGCTTGGGCGGACTCGACGGCGGCGAGCACCCTCCGCCGCAGCGGTTCGAAGCGGAGAGCCGGATGACGTTTCAATTCCGCAAGCGCATTCCCGGCCTGGTCAACTATTTTGGGCCGCTCTCCGGACAAGGCCTTCACGAGACCAAGAACCACCTCGGGTGCATCGGACCACGTGGGCGAACTGCTGAGGACAACGCTGATGGTCTCGCGGTGGCCGTACTCGAGCTGGAACGCCGCGAAAGCCTCGCTGAATGCACGATGTTCGGGCTCATTTTCCACCAACTCCAGGAGCTCGCGGGGTCCTGAATCAAGTAGCGCGCGGGACAGCCCGGGATCGTCCGCCGCGATGGAAGCGAGCCGTTCAAGAGCCCGGTTCGCCTGGCTCGTCCGGGTTTCCGCCCCCGCGATCAGCGCAGGCGCCAGCTTTGTCTTGCCCAGGAACAAGAGCATGAAACGCATCTTCAGCACCGGCACCAGGATGCCTGGCAGGTAGGAGACCCGCAAGGCCGTGATGCCCTGCATCGCCGCGAAGCATTCCCCCGCAAATGCAACGACCGCACGCCACCGCAGCGGGCCGAGGTCCTGGCCGTTCAGCCTTTCAATGTTGTCGATGAACAGAGAGAATCGAGGATCCCGGGTCCAGACGCCGGCTTTGAATCGCCTCGCCCGGCGCAGCAAAGACACCGGCGCGGCAATCGTTCGGATGGTCGGGCGCGGCGCCGGCGGGATGAGCTGCACCACAACCCCGTCTTCCTCCGGCAGCAACTTCTCCACTGCAGGGAAGACGACGCCCACGCTCCCGGCCATGCCGTGAAGCATGGCGAGAATTCCCCGACTCATCCAGCCGGATACATCCAAGGGATAGGGCCGCTCCTGGAACATCTCGATGAAAAACGGTCCCACCCGACGTTGGACTGCGTTGAGGACGGGAGGTTGGGGCGGGAGAGCGGTCATCGGCCGCGATTGCAGTACGTACAGCGTTCCGCCGGCCGCCGCCCACTCGATGTCCTGGGGCCGGCCGAAATGCTGATGGGCTTTCTTTCCCAGCATGGCCAGTTCCGCCAGTTCCCTTGCGGTGAGCCCGGGCTTCGGACCTCGAGTACCGGAGCTTTCTTGCGTGCCGCCGCCCTCGGCCGCGCTGATCACCACCTCGCGACCACCGGGCGTGAAACTCAGCACTTTTCCCGAGCCGTCCAGCACATAGTGTTCCGGCGTCACCCGCCCGGAGACCACGGCCTCCCCCAGCCCGGGGTTCGCGTCCACCACCATCTCGCCGCGCTCGCCCGTGACCGGGTTCGCCGTAAACAGGACGCCCGCCATGGCGGCCGGCACCATTTTTTGTACGACGACGGCGATGGCCACCTCGTGCGGATCAATTCCCTGCCGTCGGCGATAGGCAATGGCCCGATCCGTCCACAACGATGCCCAGCAGTTGGCGACTGCCTGGACTACATCGTCCCCGCCCAGCACGTTGAGATAGGTGTCCTGCTGGCCGGCGAACGCGGCTCCCGGAAGATCCTCCGCCGTGGCGCTGGACCGGACCGCGACCGCCCCGCCGCCCAGCCTCGCGTAGGCATCGAGGATCTCCTGCCGCAGCCGGCCAGGCATTTCCGCCGCAGCGAAAAGTGCCCGGAGGGCCGCAACGCCGGCACCACCGGTGCCGTCGCCGCCGTCGGGCACGCCGCCGTCGGGAGCTTCATCGGGCTCGACGGACAGGAAGCCGCCCAGCGCTGCCCCAATGTTCGTTTCCGCCAGGAAGGACAAGTACGCGCCCGTGGAGATGACAAAGCCTGGCGGCACCGGAAAGCCTTGCCGCACCAATTCCCCCAGCGCGGCACCTTTTCCACCGGCAACGGCGACATCCCCCACGCCGAAATCGGCCAAGGGGGCGGTGATCCGTCCGGTCGTCCTGGGCCCGTCATGCGGTCCTGACGGCAGAGCGGACTCTTTTGTGTGCCGCTGGGAATCGTCCATGGCCCGGACCCCCGGAAATAGAGAACTGCTGGTTCTCTAAAAGCTACTCTCGCGCCAATCGCGGCACAATGCTCTCGCTTTAGCTGCTCGGCAACGGATGGAGACGACGACGGCGGTCCCGCTCGTCAGTGCGGAACCGCCGTTCGTAAAAGGGGCCTCCGCCGCCTGAGCCCACGCTGCCGAGGGGCCCCAATCGAGCTTGCGAGATTGGGGAGGCAGCGGGGAGGGTTCCCTGGCTGAGCGGAGCGAAGCAAGGGAGGCGGTGGGACCTAGGCCAGGCGGGCCTTCAGGCCGTCGAGCTCGGAGAGGAGCGAGGCTGGCAGGGAACCGCCGAACTTCGCGTACCATTCCTCGATCGATGCCAGTTCGGTCTTCCACTCGGAGGCGTCGACGCGCACTGCGGCTTCCACCTCGGCGGGGGTCATGTCCAGGCCTTCGAGATCGATGGACTCGCCGGTCGGCACGAAGCCGATGGGAGTCTCGACGGCGTCGGCCTTGCCTTCAAGGCGCTCGATGGCCCACTTGAGGACGCGGGCGTTGTCACCGAAGCCGGGCCAGGCGAAGCCACCCTCGGCCGTGCGGCGGAACCAGTTGACCAGGAAGATCTTGGGCAGTCGCTCCGGGTTGGCCTTGGCGGACAGGTTGACCCAGTGGTTGAGGTAGTCGCCTGCGTCGTAACCGATGAACGGCAGCATGGCCATGGGGTCGCGACGTACAACGCCAACGGCACCGGCCGCAGCAGCGGTGGTCTCGGAGGACAACGTGGAACCCATGAAGATGCCGTTGGTCCAGTCGCGGGCCTCGGTGACCAGCGGGATGGTGGTCTTTCGGCGGCCGCCGAAGAGGATCGCGGAGAGCTCCACGCCGTCGGGGCTGAAGTATTCCTCGGCGAGCATGTCGATCTGGTCGATCGGCGTGCAGAAACGGGAGTTCGGGTGTGCCGCCGGCTTGTCGGAGCCAGAAGTCCAGGAGTTGCCCTGCCAATCGGTCAGGTGCGCCGGAGTTTCCTGCGTCATGCCCTCCCACCACACGCCGCCGTCGTCGGTGATCGCGACATTGGTGAAGATGCTGTTGCCCTTGGCGATGGCACGCATGGCGTTGGGGTTGGTGCCCCAACCGGTGCCCGGAGCGACGCCGAACAAGCCTGCTTCGGGGTTGACGGCGCGGAGCTCGCCTTCCTTGCCGAAGCGCATCCAGGTGATGTCGTCGCCGAGGGTCTCCACCTTCCAGCCCTTGATGGTGGGGTCGAGCAGCGCGAGGTTGGTCTTGCCGCAGGCGGAGGGGAACGCCGCAGAGATGTAGTAGGTCTTCTGCTCAGGCGAAGTCAGCTTCAGGATGAGCATGTGCTCGGCCAGCCAGCCTTCGTCGCGGGCCATGACTGACGCGATGCGCAGGGCGTAGCACTTCTTGCCGAGGAGGGCGTTGCCGCCGTAGCCCGAGCCAAAGGACCAAATGGAACGCTCCTCCGGGAAGTGCACGATCCACTTGTCGGGGTTGCAGGGCCATGCGACGTCTGCCTGGCCGGCTTCCAAAGGAGCGCCCAGGGAGTGCAACGCGGGGACGAAGAAAGCGTCGGTCTGCGTGATGCGCTCAAGGACGTCCGTACCGATGCGCGCCATGATGCGCATCGAGGCAACAACGTAGGCGGAGTCGGTGATCTCGACGCCGAACTTCGGATCTTCGGCATCCAGGTGGCCCATGACGAATGGAATGACGTACATGGTGCGGCCGCGCATGGAGCCGGCGAACAGCGCGCGAAGCTTCTGCTTCATTTCGGCCGGAGCCATCCAGTTGTTGGTGAAGCCGGCGTCGTGTTCCTTCTCGGAGCAGATGAAAGTCTGCTCTTCCACGCGGGCTACGTCCGCGGGATCGGAGAATGCAGCGAAAGAATTGGGGAAGAGCTCTTGGTTCAGCCTCTTCAGGGTGCCGGCCGCGACGAGTTCGTCGGTCAGCTTCTTGTATTCCGCTTCGCTGCCGTCAACCCAGTGGATGCGGTCCGGCTGTGTAAGCTCGGCTACTTCCTCCACCCAGGCCAACAGGCGTGCATGCGTAGTAGGTGCCTTCTCAAGCAGCGGCAGTCGCGCCAGATCGCCCATCGTGGTTCCCTTCCTCGGGTTCAGTGGTGTGTCCTAAATGCTAGGGGTCGCGGAGTAGACCAATCTGGGTTCGGACATGGGATCTCTTGACCATTCCGGAGCAAAACCCCTAAAAATCAAGGATCCGCGTCAGGGATACGCCGAATTTAGTGACTAAGGTCACATAGACCGGTCTAGTTAGGCAGATTACACCACGTCGATTTGGCACCAACAGGGATCTCGCGTAAAGTTTATTGAGGTTCGAGGGGGGAACGAGTTTGAAACTCCCGAGAATCACCAAGATGCGCCCATAGCTCAGCTGGATAGAGCGTCTGTCTACGGAACAGAAGGCCGGGGGTTCGAATCCCTCTGGGCGCACAATGAAGACCCGCACCGGCCCCGGTGCGGGTCTTTTTTCGTTAAATTCCGAACCCGGGTTTGCCCTATGGCCCGACTGCTGTTCACCCAAGTGGAAGCCAGTGCGACCACGTACGATTCTGCTTGATCATTGCCGCTGCCAGGGGCCGGCCCCCTTGGAATCACGCGGACGGGGACCTGCAGCAAGGGGAATGATCCAGCAGAATCCGACGCGTACCGCCGAGCAGGCCTCCAGGCGACCGGCCGCGCACAAGCCAAGGGCCGCCGTCGTACTTCGCGAAAAGTACGACGGCGGCCCTTGCGCTTGGGTGCCAGTCCTTAGACTGCGACGGCCTCGCTGATGCGACGACGGATTCCGTCGAAGTGACGGTTGAGCAGTTCGGCAGCGGCGGTCTTGTCCCCGGTTGCGACGGCGGTGTAGATGCCTCGGTGCATGGCCGCTGTGGCTACAAGATCTTCGTTGTCGGAGCCGATCTCCACGTGGATCTTCCGGTAGACCTTCCAGAAAACGCCCATGAGGTTGATGAGGAGCTCGTTGTTCAGCGGCTCGAACAGCCGGCGGTGGAACTCGGCGTCGGCGGCTACGAAGTTCTCGCCACCGTGTGCGAGCTCCTCCATCTGCTTGACGGCTTCTTCTATCAAGGCGAGCTGTTCGGCGGTCATCACGTCCATGGAAGAGCCGATCAGCCCCGATTCGAGGGCCTGGCGCACGTCCACGAGTTGCAGCGCTTCGAGACCTTGGTGGCGCAGCGACAAGCGGCCCCGGAACGTCAGGCCGTCGGCGAGCGCCTCGAAGTTGCTGGGGGCGACGAACATGCCAAAGCCGTGGCGGATCTCGATGACACCCAGGGCCTGCAGGACTTTCAGGGATTCGCGCAGGGTGTTGCGCCCTACCCCCAAAGCCACGGAGAGTTCATTTTCCGTCGGCAAAGGATCGCCCGCCTCGAGCTCGCGTTCGAGGATCAACTCCATAATGTCCGACTGGAGGGCCCTGAGCCGGGCCTGTGCGCTGAACCGCGCCTGCGGAACGACACCGGAAGTGGTCATGGCTCTCCTTGCAAAAGTACCCATCCTTGGCCGGACCCTTTCAGGACCGGGGACAAGGAATCAGTGCAGTGTTAATGTTGAGGTGAGCCTAGCGCCCACCGTGGATATAGTGCTTCGCAACATACAATATCGGATGTCCCATCTCCTTGATAGATGTTCGCCTTTATTTTTGACCGAGCCCCAGTCCGAACCTCGCAAGGTGAACCGCGGCGCAGCGCCCATCGGGAGCACACCGCCGGCAGCGCCGCGGCCGCTCCTCGGGTCACTAGTGATCCAGATCTCGCTTGACGACTTCATGTGACCACCCTTACAGTTTCTTTACGAGCATCGGATGTCCTACATCCGATAACCAGAAAACTTGAATGGTGAGGCATCTTATGAGCAACACGATTAACAACCTGCCGCTGGTCAGCGACGCCAGCCGACGCAACTTCCTCAAGCTGACCGGGGCGATTGGAGCCGCGGCAGCGTTCACGGCCAGCCTGTCCGCATGTGGCGGTCCTGCCTCCACCACCACGGGCGCAGCAAACAACACTGCGACCGTCAACAAGGATCTCACCATCGAAGCAGGCATCTCCTATGCCCTGTCCACGGGTTTCGACCCGATGACGTCCTCCGGCGCCACGCCGCAGGCCGCTAACCTGCACATCTTCGAAGGCCTCGTGGAACTCCACCCCGCCACCCGCGAGCCCTACAACGCGCTGGCAGCGAGCGACCCCAAGAAGGTCAACGACACCACGTACCAGGTGACCATCCGCGACGGTGCCAAGTTCCACAACGGCACCCCTGTCACCACCGACGATGTTGTCTACTCCTTCACCCGCGTGATGGACCCGGCCAACAAGTCCTTGTTCTCCCAGTTCATCCCGTTCATCAAGGACGTCAAGGCCCTCGATGCCAAGACGGTCGAGTTCTCTCTGAAATACCCCTTCCCGGGCTTCGGACCGCGAATCTCCGTGGTGAAGGTGGTTCCGAAGGCGTTGGCATCGGCCGATCAGAAGGGATTCGATGCCAAGCCCGTCGGCTCCGGCCCCTACAAGCTAGTCTCGGCCGTCAAGGACGACAAGATCGTCTTCGAAGCATTCGCCGACTACAACGGCCCCAAGCCGGCACTCGCCAAGGGCATGACCTGGCTGCTGCTCTCGGATGCGGCAGCCCGTGTCACGGCAGCCCAGTCTGGACGCGTCCAGGCGATCGAAGACGTCCCCTACCTGGACATGGACGGGCTCAAGTCCAAGACCCGGGTTGAATCCGTGCAGTCCTTCGGCATGCTGTTCCTGATGTTCAACTGTGCCAGGGCCCCGTTCGACAACAAGCTGGTCCGCCAGGCACTCCACTATGGACTGGACAAGGACGCCATCATCAAGAAGGCCTTGTTCGGCAATGCCAAGGCCGCGTCGTCGTACTTCCAGGAGGGCCACCCGGACTACGTCAAAGCCAAGAACGTCTACTCCTACGATCCCCAGAAGGCCGCGGACCTCCTCAAGGAGGCCGGCGTGAGCAACCTCGAATTCGAGCTGCTCACCACGGATACTGCTTGGGTCAAAGACGTTGCCCCGCTGATGCTGGAATCCTGGAACAAGATCCCCGGCGTCAAGGTCACCGCAAAGAACCTCCAGTCCGGCGCCTTGTACTCAGACAGGGTGGGCAAGGCCGACTTCTCGGTGGTCGCGGCCCCGGGCGACCCCTCTGTCTTCGGCAATGACGCAGACCTGCTCTTGAGCTGGTTCTACTCCGGCGCCACCTGGATGGCCAAGCGCGCCTACTGGACCACTCCGGAAAGCGCCACCCTCCAGGGTCTGATGGATAAGGGCTCGCAGGCCGCGGCCGCCGATGCGAAGAAGATCACCGGCCAAATCGTGGACCTCGTCTCCGATGAAGTCCCGCTGTACCCGCTCTTCCACCGCCAGCTCCCCAGCGCGTGGGACGAAAAGAAACTCTCAGGCTTCAAGCCGCTGCCCACCACGGGACTTTCCTTCATCGGCGTCGGCCGCACCTCCTAGCCCGCCGCACTCAACCTCAACTACCTCGCATTTGTTGTCGTTTAGATGGCTCAAAACGACACTTACTGCGAGTTAGTTGGGCCTACCCCGCGGGACCGCCACGCAGCGGCCGCACCAAAGCAACCGGAGAACAAATTGGTCATGATATTGCGTCTGCTTGGACGCAGACTCGCAGCATTGCCCTTGATGATCCTGGGCATCACGCTGCTGGTCTTCCTCGTCCTTCAAGCAGCCCCGGGCGACCAGGCCAGCTCGGCCCTCGGCGAAGGCGCCAGTGAGGCCGCCAAACAGCAGTACCGCCAGGACAACGGCCTGAACGATCCCCTGTTCGTCCAATACTTCCGCTTCCTGGGCAGGCTCCTGCAGCTCGATCTTGGCGTGACCACCCCGCCCTCCAAGTCGGTGGCAAGCATGATCGCCTCGGCCTTCCCGCTGACCCTCCAGCTGACCTTCCTCGGCGTGATCATCGCCGTCGTACTGTCCTTGGTTTTCGGCATCATCGGCGCCCTTTACCGCGACAAATGGCAGGACCAGGTGGTCAGGATCTTCTCCATCGCGGCTATCGCCACCCCGTCCTTCTGGCTTGGCATCCTGCTCATCCAGTGGTTCGCGCTCGGTGACAACCCGCTGTTTCCCTCGGGTGGAATCGCGACGCCGGAGTCCGGCTTCGGCGGCTGGCTCAACTCGATGGCGCTCCCGGCCCTCGCGCTCGGGATTCCGGTCTCCGCTTCCCTGATCCGCGTGGTCCGCACGTCCATGGTGGAGGAACTCGAGCGTGACTACGTCCGGACAGCCATCGGCAACGGGGTCCCCTACCGCGAGGTCGTCTCCCGGAACGTCCTGCGCAACGCGCTAGTGACTCCGGTGACCGTGCTGGGACTTAGGATCGGCTACCTCCTGGGCGGCGCCGTCGTGATTGAAATGATCTTCGCCCTTCCCGGCATGGGCCAACTGATCCTCAACGGCATCACCAACCTGGACGTCAACCTGGTCCAGGGCGTGGTCCTCACCATCTCGGTCACCTTCGTTCTGGTGAACATCGTGGTGGACCTCCTGTACCTGCTCATCAACCCCCGAATCAGGACGGTATAGCCATGCGCAGCAAACTTGCTGAACGGCTCAGCGCCCCGGGCGTCCGCTTCAAGTCCCTCCCGTGGGGATCGCGTTTTGCCCTCTTGTTCCTAGTGGTCATCGCCCTGGCGGCGATCTTCGCGCCGGTCATCGCGCCACACGATCCCCTGGAAACGTTCATTCCTGCGCAAGCCCCCGACGGCGACCACTTCTTCGGCACCGACCGCCTCGGCCGCGACGTCTTCTCCCGGCTCCTTTACGGTTCACAGTCTTCGCTCATGATCGGCCTCGGTGCGGTGGCCCTCGCGATCGTCGTCGGCGCGGTGCTCGGATCGCTCGCCGCGACGTCCAGCAAGGCCGTCAACGAGATCATCATGCGACTCATGGACATCCTCATGGCATTCCCTGGGATTGCCCTCGCAGCCGTGCTGTTGGCGGCGTTCGGCAACTCGGTACCCACCATCATCGTGGCGATCGCCATCATCTACACCCCGCAGCTTGCCCGAGTGGTCCGCGCCAACGTGCTCGCCCAATACGGCGAAGACTACGTTCGTGCCGAACGGGTGATGGGTGCAAACCGCCCCTACATCCTGCTCAAGCACATTGTCCGCAACACCGCGGCCCCGGTGCTGGTTTTCGCCACGGTCATGGTGGCCGACGCCATCATCCTCGAAGCCTCGCTGTCCTTCCTCGGCGCCGGCGTCCAGGATCCTGCGCCGTCGTGGGGCAACGTGATCTCCTACGGCCGCAACCTGGTCCTCTCCGGCGGCTGGTGGGCAACGACCTTCGCCGGCCTCACGATCTTGCTCACCGTGCTTGCGCTGAACATCCTCGCCGAGGGCCTCACCGATGCCATGGTGAACCCGAAGCTGCGCAAGGCTCCGGTGGTGAAGGACGACGACGGTGCTGCCGCGGCCTTTGCGGGCGCGGCAGTGGCGGGCGCCGTCGTCGATACCGAGATCGCGACGTCGGTAGCCCAGTCGTCCGTCGTGGAACAGCACGAGCTCGACGGCGTTCGCGCCGCCAACGACGATCCGCTCTCCGAAGAGGACTACGCGGCGTCCATCCTGAACGATCCTCGTGTCCTGAACAATCCGAGGCTCGCAACGGAGAATCCGCATGCGCTCCTCGACCCCATGTCGGCGCTGAATCGGGAACTCGAACTCCTTGCGTCTATCGAGGCGAAGCGCACGGACCGGCTCCCCCAGGTCCCCGCCGACGCCCGGAACGTGCTGGAGGTCAAGAACCTGTCCATCCGCTTCCCCGGCCGCTTCGGCGAAACCGCGATCGTGGACAACGTCTCCTTCACCGTCCGCGAAGGGGAAACCATGGGTCTGGTGGGCGAATCCGGTTGCGGCAAGTCCATCACGTCGCTCGCGATCATGGGCCTCCTGCCAAAGACCGCCGAGATCACGGGGTCCATCACCTTCGATGGCAAGGAACTCCTGGATTCCGGTTCAAAGCACAGCAACGCCAAGGCCTACCAAGGCCTGCGCGGCGAACAGATCGCCATGGTCTACCAGGATGCGTTGAGCTCGCTCAACCCGTCCATGAAGATCAAGGAGCAAATGACCCAGCTGACAAGGCGCGGCGGCCGCAAGACCCCTGCCGAGTTGCTGGAGATGGTGAAGCTCGATCCCGTCCGCACACTTGCAAGCTACCCGCACGAGCTCTCCGGCGGCCAGCGCCAACGCGTCCTGATCGCCATGGCGCTCTCCCGCTCGCCGAAGATCGTGGTGGCAGACGAACCCACCACCGCCCTGGACGTCACCGTCCAGAAGCAGGTAGTGGAACTGCTCAACGAACTGCGCGAACAGCTCGGCTTCGCCATGGTCTTCGTCAGCCACGACCTCGCCCTCGTTGCCTCCCTGGCGCACCGGATCACAGTCATGTACGCCGGCCAGGTGGTCGAATCCGCACAGGCCTCGGAGCTCCTGCAGAACCCGCGGCATGAATACACGCGCGGCCTGTTGGGCGCAGTCCTTTCCATCGAGGCCGACGCCGTCCGCCTCCACCAGATCCCCGGCACCGTTCCGTCGCCGCGCGATTTCGCTCCCGGCGACCGCTTTGCGGCGCGCTCGTTGAGGCCCGACGCCGACCCGAACCAGCAATTGGTCCTCGCCGTTGTTGAACCCGCCGGCGGCGGAACAGACCGCGATCACTACTGGGCCAGCCACCTGAAGGAGGACGCAAAGTGAGTGTTTCAACCGGCAAGCCGGTCATCGAGCTCAAGGACGTCAAGGTCCACCACCGGGCACGCACAGGCGGCCTCTTCCGGCCCAACATCGTCAAGGCCGTCAACGGCGTGGACTTCAGCATCAGCCGAGGCGAAACGGTAGGCATCGTCGGCGAGTCCGGCTGCGGCAAGTCCACGCTCGCATCAGTGCTCGTGGGACTCCAGGCCCCGACGTCGGGCCAGGTGCTCTTCCACGGCAAGCCGGCCATCAAACGGAACGCCCGGATGCGCAAGGAATTCGGACGCGCCGTATCCGTGGTCTTCCAGGACCCGGCCACGGCCCTCAATCCGCGCATGACCATCCAGGACATCCTCACCGATCCCCTGCAAGTGCACGGCATCGGCAACGCCGCGTCCCGTTCGGCCAAGGTCAAGGAACTGCTGGCCCTCGTCGGTTTGCCGCAATCGGCAGCCGAGGTCACGCCGTCGCAGGTTTCCGGCGGACAGCGCCAACGCGTGGCGATCGCCCGCGCCCTCGCGCTGGACCCGGACATCATCGTGGCGGACGAGCCGACGTCGGCCCTCGACGTTTCGGTCCGCGCCCAAGTCCTGAACCTGCTGTCCGACCTGAAAACCCAGCTGAACCTCGGCATGGTGTTCATTTCGCACGACATCCAGACCGTCCGCTACGTCTCCGACCGCATCTGCGTCATGTACTTCGGACAGATCGTCGAGGAAGGCCCGGCCGCCCAGGTCTTCGACAACCCCAGCAACGACTACACCAAGAAGCTGCTCGGCGCCGCGCCCAGCCTGCTCCATACCTAAATTTTTTCCCATCCAGATCCAAGCAACGGAGATTTTTGTGTCTACTCAGTTCCAGGGCGTCATTCCCCCGGTCATCACCCCCCGCCACGCAGACGGCCGCGTTGACACCGCGTCCCTGAAGAACGTCACCAAGCACCTGCTCGACGGCGGCGTGTCCGGCCTCTTCGTGTTGGGCTCCTCGGGCGAGGTCCCCTACATGACCAACGAGGAGCGCGAACTCGTCGTCTCCACGATCGCCGACGCGAACGCCGGTGCGGTGCCCCTGATCGTCGGTGCCAACGAACAAACCACCAACCGCGTCATCGAAGAAGCTCGCAAGGTTGTGGACCTCGGCGCCGACGCAATCGTGGTCACCTCCATGTACTACGCCATCGGCAACGCCCAGGAGACCGAAACCCACTTCCGCAGCATCCACGCTGCCGTCGACAAGCCGATCTTCGCCTACGACGTCCCCGTCCGCACCCACTTCAAACTGCCCACCGACCTCCTGGTCCGCCTGGGCCGCGACGGCGTCATCGCGGGCGTCAAGGACTCGTCCGGCGACGACGTCTCCTTCCGCCAACTCGTCCTCGCAGCCAAGGACATCCCCAACTTCGACATCTTCACGGGCCACGAAATTGTCGTGGACGGCGCCCTCCTCGCCGGCGCCCAAGGTGTAGTCCCCGGCCTCGGCAACGTCGACCCCGCAGGTTACCGCCGCCTGTTCGACGCCACCCAAGACGGAGACTGGACCGCAGCCGCCGCCGAACAAGACCGCCTGGCCGACCTCTTCGACATCGTCTACACCCCCAACGGCCGAGTCTCCGGTGGAGCAGCAGGACTAGGCGCTTTCAAGACGGCCCTCCAAATCATGGGCATCATCGAATCCAACACGATGAGCGCCCCCATGCTCTCCCTCAACGCCGAAGAAACCTCCGCAATCCGCACGATCCTCGAGCGCAACGACCTGGTCTAAGGGGCGGCGCCGTTCGGCCTGAGCGGGTTCCCGAAGGTCACCTTTTGCGGGTTGACGTCACCCCACCTGTGCTTGTTGCCTTGGTCGGGTCGTGCCGCAGGACCAGTTTTGCCGTCCCTTAGACACCTCCCGACGCACTGCTACAGTCGCTGAGCGACTTCCGAAATGCTTTGGTCGGCGATGCGGGACTACACAAAACCGTCCCTCCGCCACTCGGGCGATCGCGGAACCGTTGCGGCGGGGCCGGGATCCGCACTGTGCCGCCGGAGGCGGCAGTGAGCGGCAGGTCCCGATCGGCGAGTCCACAGCGCAAAGCGCGGGCGCATTGTTTCGTGTAGGCGCGCATCGCCGACCAGAGTCGTCTGAAGGTCGCCCAGCGACCGGAAGGCGACGTCGGGAGGTGTCTAAGCGCCGGCGAAATGATGGGTCCGCGCTGTCCCAGCCACAGCTAACCCGACCATAGACAAACCGCAGCCAGGCGCCGGCGCAACCACAACTGACCACAAACGCAACCGCAACGCGCGGGCTCAAACCCAGCAATCGAACGATCCGGAGGACAAACATGATGTACGTGGTCGGGGTTGATCTTGGTGGGACGAAGACTGCCGCGGGGGTTGTGGGGGCCGACGGGGAGGTGTTGTTTTCGGAGCAGATTCCTACGCTGAATCGGGGCGGGGGCGACGCCATTTTGAGGGCGACTGCGGCACTCGTGGGGCGGCTCATGCGGCGGGCGGCGGGCGAGGGAATCGACGTCGGGCGTGTTGGCGTGGGTTCGGCCGGGGTCATCGATGCCGTGAATGGTGAAGTGGTTTCGGCGACTGATGCGATCCTGGGGTGGGCCGGGACCAGGTTGACGGCTGGGTTGGCGCAACTCCTTGGCTTGCCCCGGGGGTCGGTCAGTGCGGTCAACGACGTTCACGCGCATGCTCTTGGTGAGGCGTGGCGTGGGGCGGCTGCGGGGTCTTCGAGTTCCCTGATGGTGGCTTTCGGGACGGGTGTTGGCGGCAGTTTTGTGCTGGACGGCTCGCCTGTTTTGGGGCACCACTACGTGGGTGGGCACGTGGGGCACTTTGCTTCCCCGTACGCCTATTACGAGGGCAAGGCCCTCCCGTGTGTGTGCGGGGGTTCGGGCCATGTCGAGGCGATTGCTTCCGGCCCGGCCATCCATGAATCCTTCGTCCGCTTCGGGGGCTCCCCCGAGGTCCCGGATACCCGTGCCGTGTTTGCCTTGGCTCACGGCGGCGATGCTGCCGCCTCGGCTGACAGTGCTGCCGCCGTCAAAGCCATCGGCGCGGGCGCAGGTGCTGCCGGGCTGGCGATCGGCGGGCTCGTCAACATCCTCGATCCGGAGACGGTAGTGGTTTCAGGGGGCTTGGCAGATGCAGGAGATTTCTGGTGGAAACCCATGGAACGCGCCCTGCGCAAAGAGCTGATGACCCCGCTTGCTGACATTCCAGTGCTTCGCGCGGCGCTAGGCAATACCGCGGCCATTGTGGGCGCGGCCAAACTCGTTCTTAACTGACACCCAAACACCCTCGCAAGGAGACACCCCATGATGCTGACCCTCGATGGCCTCGAAGCCCTCCGCTCGCAGTTGATCGTGTCCTGCCAGGCCTACCCGGGCGAGCCCATGCGCGATCCCCGGACGACCGGCCAGGTGGCGGCGTCGGCGGTTATCGGTGGTGCCGCGGCGGTCCGGGTCCAGGGCCTCGCGGACGTCCAGTTCACCCGCACAGCTGTGGAGGTTCCGGTGATCGGGCTGTGGAAGGACGGGCACGACGGCGTGTTCATCACCCCGACACTCCGGCATGCTCTCGCCGTCGCGAACGCCGGCGCCCACGTTGTGGCTATCGACGGTACGCGACGCCCGCGTCCCGATGGCTTGACCCTCAAGCAAACCGTTGACGGAATCCACGCCGAATCGCATGCCCTGGTCATGGCTGACTGCGGTTCCTACGCTGATGCGGTGGCCGCCGTCGAAGCCGGTGCTGACTTGATCGGCACCACGCTGGCCGGGTACACCGGGGAAGGTCCCAAGACAGACGGCCCCGATCTCGAGCTTCTCGCTGAGATCGCCGGCGCAGGACTGGGCAAGCCGCTTATCGCCGAGGGCCGCATCCATACCCCCGCACAAGCCCGGCAAGCCCTCGACGCCGGGGCGTTCGCCGTCGTCGTCGGTACCGCTATTACCCACCCGGCCAGCATCACGGGGTGGTTCAAGAGTGCAATGCACGCCTGAGCGCGCAGAATCCGTCGCCGGGTCCCTGATCCCGGCCTGTGTCCGGGCGTAGGCTTCTCCCATGGCTGAGGAGAATATCCGGGAATTCGATGTCATCGTGATCGGCGCCGGGGCGGTGGGTGAAAACGTTGCAGACCGGGTGGTCCGGGGCGGCCTTACCGCGGCCATCGTGGAGGCTGAGCTCGTCGGAGGGGAATGCTCCTACTGGGCCTGCATACCGTCCAAAGCGCTCCTTCGGCCTGGAACTGCCCTGCACACAGCACAATCAGTGCCCGGAGCATCGGACTCCGTCACAAAGGTCCTGGATCCCGCACCGGTCCTGAAGTATCGCGACTACTTCACCAACAAATGGCAGGACGACGGCGCGGTGCAATGGCTCGTGGACACCGGGATCGAACTCATCCGGGGGCGGGCCCGCATCACGGGCCCCCGCGAAGTCCAAGTGGATGGCAAGGACGGCAACAGCTACTCGCTCAAGGCCCATCACGCCGTGGTGGTGGCCACCGGATCCACACCGCTCATCCCGAAAATCGACGGCTTGCGCAACGTCCCTTATTGGACTACTCGCGGTGCGACCTCCGTCCAACACATCCCCGAACGGTTCGTGGTGCTGGGCGGCGGAGTCGCCGGCGTCGAACTTGCCCAGGCTTTCGCCCGCTTGGGCTCGTCGGTTTCGATCGTTGCCCGCGGCCGGTTGCTGAGCGCGTTCCCGGAGGAAGCCGCCGATTTGGTTGCGGCGGGGCTCCGGGCCGACGGCATCGATCTCCGTCTCGGGACAGACACCACTCGGGTCGAACACAACGCGGACCATTCCTTCAGCGTCACGCTCGGTGACGGGACCGTCCTGGCCTGCGATCAATTGCTGGTAGCCACGGGGCGGCGGCCAGCCCTGGACAACTTGGGACTCGAGAACGTAGGGCTCGACGCCGAGGAGGGCAGGGCTTTGCGCCTCACCACGGACTCGAGCGGCTTGGTTGAGGGTGCCGCCAGCGACGGCACCAGCGGGCTGTGGCTTTACGCGGCCGGCGATGCCGCGGGATCCGTCTTCCTCACCCACCAGGGCAAGTACGAGGCCCGGGCTACAGGCGACGCCATCGTGGCCCGCGCCAAGGGAACCCTCCACGGCACCCCGCAACCGTGGAGTTCCCTCGCAAAGACGGCCGACGAATACGCGATCCCCAGCGTCGTCTTCACGGATCCGGAAGTGGCATCCGTGGGCCCGAACCTCAAGCAGGCGCTGCAGAAGGGCATCAACGCAAGCTCGGTGGAAATCGCCATCAACGTGTCCGGCTCCCAACTGCATTCAGAGAATTACCAAGGCTGGGCGCAACTCGTGGTGGACGAGGACCGGAAGGTCGTGGTGGGCGCGACGTTCGCCGGGCCTGGAGTAGCCGAGCTTTTGCACGGCGCAACCATCGCGATTGTGGGCGAAGTCCCGTTGGACCGGCTGTGGCATGCGGTGCCGTCGTTCCCGACTATCAGCGAGGTGTGGCTGCGCCTGTTGGAGAAGTACGGACTGTAATGGAAGTCTATTTGAACTGACTGGTCAGTTCAGTTACGATTGGAGCAGATAACAGGTTCTGCGAAAGGTCCAATTGTGCTGTCTGCACAGCAACTCCAGATCGACGGCCGCCGGGACGATCTCCTGCCCCCCACTTCCCTCGAAGCCAGGCGCGGGGAGCTCCTCCTGGTCAGCGGCGACGGTCAGGACCAGCGCACGGCATTGGCACTTGCGCTGAGCGGCCGAATGAAACCCAGCAAAGGCCTCCTGAGCTGGGACAACTCGGCAAAGACCAAGAAAGTCCGGGCAGCGAGCACCCTGATTGACGCTCCCGGCGTCAACGAGCCGGAGCAGCATTTGAGCGTCCGCGACCTCGTCACCGAAGACCTCTCCCTCATCCCCCGCCGCTACCGTGGCGCCCTCCTCAGCAAGCCGTGGCTCAAGGTCAACCGCTTCGAGGACATCGCCGGGCTGTGGATTGAGCAGCTCCCTGCGGACCGACGCCTCGAGCTGCTGACTGCCCTGGCCCTTGCGGACCCTGCCCTCGACCTCCTGGTGCTCGACTCCCCGGACCGGCACAGCGCAAACACCGTGGACTGGCTCCCCCGGCTTGAACAGCTGGCGTACGACGCCGGGCGGCCGCTCGCCGTCGTCGCCGTCGTTTCTGCCCTCCCGGACAACTGGGACGGCCCGGCCGCGGTGATCGGCAACTCGGTCACGCATACGGCACCCGCCGAACCGGCCGCCGAACCCTTCGACGACGCGCAAGAAGATCCCGAAGAAGTACTCGAAACCCTGCAAAGGACCGCAAAGTGACTGTTCTGCGGCTGGCCCGCTCCGAACTCAAGCGCATGACCGGCGGGCTCCTGCCTAAGCTGACCATCCTCGCCCTGACCATGGTGCCCCTGCTCTACGGAGCCGTGTATCTTTACGCGAACTGGGACCCTTACGGCAATCTCAACCAGATCGACGCCGCCCTGGTCGTCGAGGACGCGGGAGCCCAGCCGGCCAACGGTCCCGAACTGCAGGCAGGCCAGAAGGTTGCCGACAGCCTCGTGCAGAGCCACGTTTTCAACTGGCAGAGGGTGACCACCACGGCAGAAGCCGACGCCGGCGTTGAATCCGGCAAATACGCCTTCGCCCTGAAGATTCCGAAGGACTTTTCGGCCAACCTGGTCTCGCCAGGAAGCTTCGACGCCGCCAACCAGGCGATGCTCAACGTCACCACCAACGACGCGAACAACTACCTCCTCAGCACCATCGTCGACAAACTCACCACCGCGGTGCACTCCACCGTGGCCAAGGAAGTCGGCGAGGAAACCGCCAACCAGCTCCTCACAGGCTTCGGCACCATCCACGCCTCCATTGTCAAAGCCTCCGACGGAGCCTCCCAACTCGCCGACGGCGTCGGCAAGCTCAGCGACGGCGCGGCCACACTCCACGACGGCACCAGCAAGCTCAGCAGCGGCGCGTCCGAGCTCCTGGCGGGCCAAAACAAGCTGCGCGACGGCGCCAATCAGCTGAACGGCGGTGCCGGGCAGCTCAGCGCGGGGCTCACGGAACTGAAGAACAAGACCGCGTCCCTTCCGGCCGACTCACAAAAGCTCGCCGACGGCGCCGCTCAAGTCGCCGCCGGAAACGCGCAGCTGAACACGAAAGTCCAGGACGTCGTCGGGCAGCTTTCAGCGTTCGACGCCGAGGCGCGGGACCGCGTTATAGCCTCGAACGCAAGGCTCGTGTCCGCCGGGGTCATCACGCAGGACCAGGCTAACAAGATCCTGGCCGACTTCGACACTGCCGCCGCGTCCGGCCCGGTCACCGACGCCAAAGCCAAGATCTCGGCGGATGCCGCCCAGATCCAGCAGCTTTCCAACGGATCGGCCGCGGTTAGTGCGGGCGCCGCCAAACTTGCGGGCGCCACGCCGTCGCTGACGGGAGCCATCGGCCAGGCCTCGGCGGGCGCGGACCAGCTCAGCTCCGGCACTGCGACGCTGGCGGCGGGTGAACAGTCTGCCGTCAACGGCACCTCGGCCCTCGCGGACGGTGCGGCAAAGCTCGACGACGGCGCGGCGCAGCTTGCCAGCGGTGCCGCCACGGCGGCGGACGGATCCCGCACTTTGGCGAGCGAGTTGGCGAAGGGCGCAGGCAAGGTCCCGAACCCGAACGACTCCCAAAAGAGCGAGGTTTCCAAGGTGATCGCGGATCCGGTCGCGGTCAACAATGTTTCGCAGGCCAAGGCCGGATCCTACGGCGCCGGCCTGGCGCCGTTCTTCCTGACGCTGTCCCTCTGGATCGGCGTGTTCATGCTGGTCCAGGCGATGCGTCCCATCACGCAGCGGGCCTTGGCCTCGAACGCTCCGTCGTGGAAAATCGCCGTCGGCGGCTGGCTGCCGTTCTTCGTCGTGTCCGTGCTGCAAGCCAGCATCCTCACCCTCGTGGTGGACCTGGGGCTGGGCCTCAACGCGGCGCACCCGGTGTGGATGTGGTTGTTCATGCTGGCCGCGGTCATGGCGTTCACCGCCCTTATCCAGGGCATCGTGGCTTTGCTGGGGACTCCTGGAAAGTTCGTGGTGCTGATCCTGCTAGTTCTGCAGTTGGTGTCTTCCGGCGGAACGTTCCCGTGGCAAACCACCCCCATGCCGCTGCACGTGGTGCACGAGATTATGCCGATGGGCTACGTGGTGACCGGCATGCGGCACCTGATCTACGGCGGCGACTTGTCCATGATCTGGCCGATAGTCCTGGGCCTGCTTGGCTACACTGTGCTGGGAGCTGCGCTTTCCACGCTGGCTGTCCGTAAGCACAAGTTCTGGACCCTCAAGACCCTGAAGCCGGAGATCGCGGTATGAGCATGCAAGAGCCGGACGTCTCCGGGCTCCCAAGACCGGAGGCCCGGGGCCCGGAAACTCCGGAGAAGAAGCTCCGCCCGGCACGCACGAACGCGACCAAGCAGCGACTCTTCGACGCTTCCATGGAGCTGATCGGCGAGCGCGGCGCAGCGGGCGTCACCGTGGACGAGATCGCGGCCGCAGCCGGGGTGTCCAAGGGGACGGTCTACTACAACTTCGGCAGCAAGTCCGATCTGATCGCCCAGTTGCTGCGCCACGGCGTCGACATCATGCTCGGGCGGCTCCAGACCATCGAAGGCTTGCACGCCGATCCGCTCGAGGCCATGGAAGCCATGCTCGGGCAAGCCATGGACTTCATGGACGACTACCCGTCCTTCGCGCGGCTCTGGATCAGCGAGAACTGGCGGTCGCCGAGTGAATGGGGCAAGCTCTTCGTCGAACTCCGCAGCGAGTTGCTGGCCGTGATCGGCGCAGCCATCGAAAAGGTCGCCACCACGTACCCCGTGGACACTGGCATTGCCCGGGGCAGCCTCGAGGCGGCGATGTTCGGAGCGATCTTCGTGGTGGGCCTTGACCGGCAGACGTACAACCCCGAGCGCACCCGCGAACAGAGCATAGCGGCCATTATGACCATCATGCGCGGCTACGTGCTGCGGTAACGGTATGGCAACTGCCGCGTCTTGGGGCGTGGCGCTGCGTGCCGTCAGGGATGATTAATCCCATGGGTCACATGGGGAACAGTGGAAAGCTTGCGGTCATCTCTGCCGTGGTGTCCGCTGGTTTGCTGGTGCTCCTCGCCATCACCCTTGAGGAAACCGTGATGTACACCTTTCTCGGGGTTTTGGCGATCGGCTATCTGGCGTGCGTCGCCGAGGTTTTTACCCGTCGCAGGTATTTCATGCTGGTTCTCGGAGCGATCTCGACGATCCTGTTCATCGCGTTCGGAATCGCTTTCCTGCGCATGTGGGGCCTCGCCTTCAACCAGGATGAAAATGCCCTCGGCAGCGCGGTGAGCACCAAAGATTCGGACATCTACTTCTACCTCGCCGCACTCTCCGGCTGCAGTTCCCTGCTGGTCTTGTTCGTGGGGGCGGTATGGCCATCCCGCAAGAACCGTGCGAAAGCGGCGCCCCGCCCGGCTGCCCGACGGCCCGCGCCCCGGCCTGCTTCGCGTCCTTCCCCGGCACCTGCCAGGCCCGCCCAGCGCCCGGCGGCCCGTCCGGCGTCGGGGGCCGTGAAGCGCCCGACGTCGGGATCGCCGGCTCAGCGCAAGCCCGCCCCCAAGCGCTGACGTACTTCGGGCGCCGCCACATTCCCAGGCTTGGCGCGCCGCTGCAGCACGGCAGTCGCCACGCCGCCCAGCAGGAGGAGGCCGCCGGCAAGTTCCGCCGTCGTCGGGACCTCTGAGATGAGCAGCCACGCGGCGGTCATTCCCACCACCGGGACCAACAACGTGAAAGGCACCACGGCCGAGCTCGGGTAGAGGCTAAGCAGCCGGTTCCAGATGCCGTAGCCCACCAGCGAGGCGAAAATGGCAGTGTAGAGGGCGCTCAGGATGGTCGCAGGCTGAAGGTTGGTGAGGGTCCCGACGACGGCGGCCGGGCCGTCCACGATCAGCGACAAGGCCAGGAGCGGCAACGGGACCACGGCCCCGGACCAGACCACCAGCCCCAGTCCTGAGGCCGCCTTCGCCTTGCGTGCGATGATGTTTCCCGCAGCCCAGGACAACGCCGCCGCGAGCACAATCATGAGCGGCACCACCGGGGCCACCAAGCTTCGACCCACCGCCACCAAAGCAAGTCCGGTGACGCCGAGCACCACCCCAGTCAGTTGGCGCTTGCTCGGCCGCTCCCCGAGGAACCGGGCCGCCAACAGCACCGTCAGGAGCACTTGTGCCTGCAGCACGAGGGAGGCGAGCCCGGCCGGCATGCCAAGGGCCATGCCCAGGTAGAGGAGGCCGAACTGCCCGGCGCTCATGAACAGCCCGACGCCGATGATCGCCTTCCAGCTGACGTCCGGTTTGCGGACGAAGAAGATGCAGGGGAACACCACCAGGACGAAGCGGATGGCCACGAACAGCAGCGGCGGCACATCCGCCGCGCCACCGCTCCCGTTACCGGGATGGAGGCCAAAGTCGATCGCGACGAAATTCAGGCCCCAGAGGACGGCGACAAGGACGGCGAGTGCTGAGTGTCGGATATTCACGATTCAACTCTGACAGTCAAGAGGATGAAGCACCAGCGTTGAATTCTGCATCAGATCATGTACGTTTGCTTCATGATTGAGATTGCGGCGCTACGGGCCCTCGTAGCAGTGGAACAGCAAGGCTCGGTGGTGGCGGCATCGGAGGCTATGGGCTTCAGCCCGTCGGCGGTCTCCCAACAGATCAAGAAGCTCGAGAAGCAAAGTGGTGTGACCGTCCTGGAGCGCCACGGACGCGGCGTACTGCTGACCGACCGCGGCATGGCACTGGCCGAGTACGGACGCCGGATCCTGGGCGAGTTGGAAGAACTGCAGGCCACGCTGCTTGCCGACCCCGCGAAGCCGAGCGGAGTGCTTCGGCTCGTCGGGTTCTCGACGGCCTGCTGCGGGCTGGTAGGTCCGATGCTGCGGAAACTTGGCGCGGCCCAGGCTGTTGCCGCCGGATCTTCGGCCGCGGGGAGCTCCGGGCTTGGCGGCTCCGGGCTTGAAATCCGGGTAGTGGCCGAGGACCCGCGCGAGGCGGTCCAAAGGGTCGCAACCGGTGAAGCCGATCTCGGCGTCGTGCACAACTGGCACTCAGTGCCGTTGGTCATTCCGGAGAACATGATCCACGAGGACCTCTGCCTGGACACCGCCGACGTCCTGCTGAACTCAGCGCACCCGCTGGCCGGCCGGACCGCCGTCGAGCCTTCCGATCTGGTGGACGAACGCTGGATCAGCACGCCGGCCGGTGCCATCTGCAATGAGGCGCTGCTGGCGATCTTCGCTGGCCTGGGGCGCGTGCCGGACATCCGCATCTACGACCCCGACTTTTCCACGCACATCGCGATGGTCCAGCAGGGTGTTGCGGTGGCGCTCGTGCCGCGCCTCGGCAGGCCCGAGCTCCCCGCTGGAGTGGTGGCAGTGCCAGTCGTCAATCCGATGCAGCAACGCCAAGTGGGAATCGTATACCGGAAGACCATGACGGCAAGCCCCAGCATCCGCCACGTGGTGCGCTTGCTGCAGGATGTGGCCGCGGAACTCGACGTGAGCTAGCTCGGACTATCCCCGCGAGGGGGCTACTTCTTTGGGCGTGGCACTGCGAAGTGGGTCAGGCGGGCATCCTGCCCATCGAGTTCAGCCCACGGCTTTTCGAGTTCCATCACCGTCATGGCACTGGTCGGGTAACGCGTCGCGGCATCCATGTAGGCGTCATGGTCCGAGTCGCGGGAAGCCAAGTGCATCGCGAGGTCCTGAACGCCGGGCATGTGCGAGAAGATCATGAGTGTCGTGACGGTTTCCGGCACATGGTTGATGACAGTCAACATCCGCTGCGCGGACGCGGCGTACAGGTCGTCCTCGAGTTTCGGCGTCGGGGCCTTGTCCCCCAGCTCGCTGCACACCCAAGTACAGGTCTGCCGGGTCCGGAGGGCAGACGAACACAGGATGAAGTCCGGAATCACGTGATGCTTGAGGAGCCATTTTCCGGCGAGGGGGGCCTCCCGGTGGCCACGCTCGGCAAGGGGTCGCTCATGATCGGGCACCCCAAGGGGCCAGTCCGACTTCGCATGCCGCATGATCACCAGCCGCTTAATGTGATGCTCGCTCATCCCCCCACCCTACTATCCCAACTAGCTCGCATTTGTTGTCGTTATGAGCCCTCAAAACGACAACAAATGCGAGCTAGTTGGGTGGCCCGCGGAAGCGAAAGCGCCCGCCCCCTAGACAGGGAGCGGGCGCCTTGAGCGCGTGGAGACTAGATCGAGTATTCCGGAGCGGCCCAAACGATGACCTCGGGGTGCTCGTAGAAGCGGTAGCCCTGGCCGCGTACGGTGCGGACCGTGTTTGCGAGGCGGCCGAGCTTGGAGCGGAGGCGCCGGATGTGGACGTCGATGGTGCGCTCGTTGGGGACCTCTTCGGCGTTGCGCCACAGGCCCTCAAGGAGTTCATCGCGACCCACGGTGCGGGTGCCGTTCTCGACGAGGTAGTTGAGGAGCTCGAATTCCTTGAACGTGAGGTTCAGCGATTCGCCATCGAGGTGTACCTCACGACGGGCGAGGTCGATCAACACGCCGGACGGGCGGGCTTCCTGGGCAGGCTGCGGGCGGAGCGCCTCAGCGCGCTGGCGGTTGCCGACGGTCGGGTCACCGAAAGTCGAGCGGACGACGTCGAGCGCGGAACCAGGCGCGCTGGCCGGGGCTACCGCGACGGCGGCGTAGCTCTCGGCGCCGGACACGAGGGACTGTGCGTAAGCCCGGATTTCCTGGGCAAGCTTGGCGATGGACGTTCCGGCGGCCGCAGCGGTATCTTCGTCGATGCCCATGTAGAGCACGAACCCGCGGGCCACATTGTCGTTGGCAACCGGACGGATGGAGCGATCCGCTGGAGCCAGGACCGGCGTGGGTGCAGTCATCGGCGAGGCCTCGTTGGCGGGAACAGCGCGGAGCTGGCCGTAGGAGTTGGGGTTGTAGCCCTGGGGGACGTAACCGGGCGCCTGGCTGCCACCCTGCGGTGCGGGCTGGGCGTAGGCCGGGCGGTTGCCGAAGCCGGGACGCAGGCCGGCGTTCGACGCGGCCTTATTGGCGTTACGGACGGAGATGTGGACGTATCCGGATGCAACTGACATGGATTGCTTACCTCAAAGTGAATAGCCGTCATCGCGGCTTCGAATGCTGGTCTGGTCCCCGCAATGAGATGGGGAGGGGCGCCCGACGCTGGGCAGGGGGCGAATGCCTGAAACTTCTTGGGGTCTTAAGTTAGGCATGCATTCGACAACAGCTCATCGAAATACCAGCGGGTGTGCTGGGCTCGATCGCTGCGGCTGCAGATGCTGTTGAGTTCTTGTTCACATTTGAAGTGTGCAACGTAACAAAGGGAACTTGCAAGTAACAAAGGGCGGAAGCGTCCACATTTTGAGACGAATCGGACTATTGTGCCGCACATCACAATTCACACATGTCCAAATGTGACCCATTCTCGTTCGTCACAATGGCCGTTATGAGCGCAATATTCGAATAAAATTTGATGGAAAGATCATTTTTTGAATCTTAAGTCACGTCACGCGCTTGCCTTTGAATCTCGAGATATGAAACAACCCTTGTCCAATCCCGAATCTGCGTCTCATGAAAATTCTTGGGCAAATCGTCTGCTAGGGCGCTGGTTGCAGCGCTGCGCGGACGCGCCGTCGTGACCTTCTTTGAATTCGGAAAGCGCTTGCGACACGGCGAGTTGCGTGATTCTGAGGCCAAAGCGGGGAAAAGAAGGTCACGACGGACACAAGCACCCGTCACTAGTTGGTGGTGCCGGTCCCTTGCGTACTTGATGTGGTGGCAGTGACGATCTGGATGGACTGTGCCGTGTACTTGTCGGACTCCTTGAGCGAAGTGACCCTCACGCTGGATCCGGATTTCACATCGGCGAGGGTCAGGGTGGTGCCGGTGGTTCCGCTTCCGCGTTGCCGGACGCCTTCCGCTACCACGACGTCCGTTCCGAGGGCATAGCTTCGCGTGAATCCGTCATCGCTCTTGACGGTCATGGAGCTCGCCGAGATGTCAGTGACCGTACCCAGCTGGCCTGCCATGGTGACGTAGCTGCCGTTCTGGAGGACCACATATTCCGAGTGGACGGCAGCGTTCAGGCCACCCATGCCCACCCCGAGCCCGCCCGGACCTGCGTTCGTGCCGCCTGGGCCACCGAATCCGCCCTGGCCGTTCTGCCCGGCACCCGGTCCCTGCGCATTGGTGGTATCCGCCGCAGCGGTCCCGTTTCCGGCGGCGTAGGCACCGGCTCCTGCCGCCGCAGCGACCACGACCGCGACGCCGCCAACAATGAGCCCCTTCTTCAGGCTCCAATTCTTGAAAAACGAAGGTTGGGGCTGTCCGGAGTTGTATTGCTGCGGAGCACCCCACCCGGCGGCAGGCTGCTGGTTCACCGGCGGCTGCGGAGCACCCCACCCGGCGGCAGGCTGCTGGTTCACCGGCGGCTGCGGAGCACCCCACCCGGCGGCAGGCTGCTGGTTCACCGGCGGCTGCGGAGCACCCCACCCGGCGGCAGGCTGCCCGGGGGCAGGCTGGCCGGAATCATCAAGGGGGCGGATCACCGGCTGCGGGTGCCCATTCTCCGGCTCGGAACCAGGTACGGAGGGGTTGTTTTGCTGATCCATGGTGTTCTCCATCGAAATCGAGACTGTTTGGTCGTGATTGTTCTTGTCCCAAACAGCGTCAGCCGCTTTGCTGTGCATTGGCTGTGTCGAACTGCAGGCTTGCCTGTGACCTGCCGCAGTGTTGTGTCGGATTCTGCTGGATCATTCGCGGCGAGCTTGTGCCGGGGCCCGTAACCACGCGGATTGCCCCTCCGGACTGAGGAATGATCCAGCAGAATCCGACGCCGTTCCTCCCCGAACCGGCACAACCTCCGGACAGGTGGCTAGGCTGGGACTCACAGGGTGCTCACAGCAACGGCAAAGCACTGGCAAACCGGCAGATTGGAGAGTTGTCCCATGGCATCCTCGCACTCCATGACCAACAACCTTCCGCAGCTCAGCCACCCGGACGGTTCCCCCATCCGTGCCCTCGTGGTGGACGACGAACCCAGCCTCGCCGAGCTCATGAGCATGGGCCTGCGCATGGCGGGTTGGTCGGTGGCGGTGGCCGGCGACGGTCCCGCTGCGGTAAAGCTCGCCAAGGACTTCCGTCCGGATGTCCTGGTGCTGGATGTCATGCTTCCAGGGTTCGACGGCGTTGAGCTGCTCGGCAGGATCCGCACCTTTGCGCCTGAGGTGCCCGCGCTCTTCCTCACCGCCAAGGATGACGTGCAGGACCGCATCGTCGGGTTGGCCGCCGGCGGCGACGATTATGTCACCAAGCCCTTCAGCATGGAGGAAGTCCTGCTACGCCTGCACCGCCTGGTCCAGCGCTCGGGAGTGGCCGCGATGGACACTGCCGAGCTGGTTGTAGGCGACCTGACCCTGAACGTGGACACGCGTGAAGTTACCCGTGGCGGCGAAGACATCCCGCTCACGGCGACCCAGTTCGAGCTCTTGCGCTACCTCATGGAAAATCCCAAACGCGTGGTCAGCAAGGCTCAGATCCTCGACCGCGTGTGGGACTACGATTTCGGCGGGCAAGCAAACATCGTGGAGCTTTACATCTCATACCTGCGTAAGAAGATCGAGGCCAACCACCCGCCCATGATCCACACCGTGCGCGGAGCAGGCTACGTCATCAAGCCTGCCGAATAGCCGGGGCGTCGAATGTCCGCACTCTCGGGTATCCCCCGCCAGACCGACCATCGTTGGTTCAATCCTTCAACCTGGCACTTGCGCACGCGCTTGATCCTTCTCTCCATGGCGCTCCTCGTGGCCATCTGCGGTGCCGTCGGGGTGGTCAGCTACGCCTCCATGGACGTGTTCCTCACGAAGCAGCTCGACCAGCAATTGATGCAGGCCTCCCATGGCCGCCCGCCGCAAGGCAACCCGGGCGGCCGTCCGGACCCCTTGGACCCCCGGGGCCAGAGCATCGGCACGCTGAATGCGCGTATTCTCGCAGGTCAGGTGAGCAGCGATGCTGGATTCTTGTCCTCCGATGCCACCCGTGCGCCGTTGTCGCCCAGCGACGCTCGAATCCTGTCCGCGCTCCCGCCCGATGGCCGCCCGGTTGATCGCACCCTGTCCAATGGCGGCTACCGGCTGGTGGCCACCGAAACTCCTTACGGCGATGTTGTCATCACGGGGCTGCCACTCGCCTCGAAAGAGGACACCGAGGCCTCGCTCGTGTGGACCATGGTGCTGGTGTCCTTGGGCGGACTGGTCCTGATCGGACTGGCCGGAACCGTGCTGATCCGCCGCACCATGCGCCCCCTGGAGCAACTCTCCGACGTCGCCACGAAGGTATCGAAACTTCCGCTCGACGCCGGTGAGGTGGCACTCGCGGTGCGCGTTCCGGCGTCGGCGGCCCACCCGAGCACGGAAGTGGGAAGTGTCGGCCATGCTTTGAACCTGATGCTGGACAACGTCTCGAGCGCCCTCGAAGCCCGCCAGCAAAGCGAAACGAAGGTGCGCCAGTTCGTCGCCGATGCCTCGCACGAACTGCGCACTCCGCTGACCGCCATCCGCGGCTACACCGAGCTCTTGCGCATGACCGAGACGTTCACCGAGGACGGGCGCAAGTCGCTGGGACGGGTGCAGAGCCAGTCCGAACGCATGACCACCCTCGTTGAGGACCTCCTTCTGTTGGCCCGGCTGGACGAAGGGAAGGCCCCCGAGTTCACCGATGTGGACCTCACGCAGTTGGTGATCGAGACCGTCAGCGACGAGAAGGTCATGGCCCCAGGGCACATCTGGCAGCTCAAGCTCCCGGACGAGCCCCTCACGGTCCGCGGCGACACCACTCAACTCCACCAGGTTTTGGCGAATCTGCTCTCCAACGCCCGCAAACACACGGAGGCGGGAACCACCGTGGTCACGGGCGTCATGCGTTCCGCCGATGGCAGCGCCGTGGTGACAGTGACTGACAACGGGCCGGGCATCCCGCCGGAATTCCAGGGCAGGATCTTCTCCCGCTTTGCCCGTGCCGACGCCGCCCGCTCCGGTTCCGAGGGCACCTCCGGGCTCGGCTTGTCGATTGTGGAATCCATTGTCCAGGCGCATGGAGGCACCGTCGAAGTGGCGTCGCGGCCCGGCCGGACGGAATTTGCGGTGCGGCTTCCGGCGCTCAGGACCGCCACGGCCTGAACGGCCGCCCAGGAGGGCGCGACGCCGGTGCGCGGCGGGCGCAAGTCGACGCACCGACGTCGTGATCTCCGTTACCTAAATGTGACTTAAGTAAAATCCTCCTGTACCGTCGAATGGGTGCGCGGGATCATTCCGGCCACCGCCGGGTAGGCGCCGAGCTCTGCCACTCCCCGGTGCCCAAAAATCCAGGCAGAGACGGGGGACCCAGGTCTCCGGGCAAGCGCTCATGTTGAGCCAGCCCTAGGGGTGAAGCCGTACCGCCACGATTCCCAGTGGCCACGGCCGGATGACCTCATCCGAATCCGACAGCTAACTCCGCAGGCGTCGAGAGGCAATCACCATGTCTGATTCCAGGAATCAGTCGCGCCCTGTTGCGCGCCACCGCGGCGAACCTGCCCGGAGAAACAAGTCACGTTCCACGTTGAGGCGAGCCGCCTCGAATCTCGGCACCGGCCAGCGCATGGCAGTTGTTGCCGGCGTCGTTGCCGTGTTCCTCGGTGCAGGTGCCGCCACCCAGGCCGCCGGACAAGCCATCAATGCCCAGGACATGAGCCGCACGTCCGAATCCCGCGCGGCGGATAACTCAGCCACGCCATCGGCCGCCGCCACGCCGTCGGCGAGCGCAAGCGCAAGCCCCAAGCCGAGCGCCGCGCCGACGCCGAGCCAGGCACCTGCCCCCGCTCCGGCCGCCGTCGCACCGCAGGCCGCCGTCGCACCGCAGGCCGCCGCACCGGCCGCGCCCGCGGCACCGCCCGCTCCAGCAGCCCCGGCCGCACCTGTCGCCGTCGATGATCCCTCCGGCGCACAGGCTTATGCCGCAAGCATCCTTCCATCCTACGGTTGGGGTCAGGGCGAGATGTCCGCCCTGCTCACCTTGTGGAACAAGGAATCGGATTGGCGCACCACTGCCACCAACGCCTCCAGTGGCGCTTACGGCATTGGGCAATCGCTGCCGGGCGAAAAAATGGCATCAGAAGGCGCCGACTGGCAGACCAACTACCAGACGCAGATCCGCTGGGGCCTGAACTACATCAAGGAACGCTACGGATCGCCGTCCGCGGCGTGGTCCTTCCACCTGGCGCACAACTGGTACTAGACCAAGAGCCACGCACAAGTACGTCGAGGTCCGTCCCTCCAGGGGCGGACCTCGACGTATTTTGGCCAGGCATGTGATTCGCCACACCGGCCATACATCCACAGCCACGTCACAGGTTCCGCCTAAAGCCTTCATATTCTGCAACGGCACTCTGAATACATGACTCTCATCGAATCCACCTCCGGAACCCTGAAGGACCCCGCGGTGGTGCCGCCGGGCCTTCCCATCCCACCCAACACCCCCCTTCAACCCAGCACAGCGCGGCGCGCCCCCGTCGACACCCACACCGCCGTCCCCGTCCTCGATGTCACCATCCCCGTCTTCAACGAGGAACGCGACCTCGAAGAGTGCCTGCGCAGGCTTCACGGCCATTTGCGCGAATCCTTCCCGCATGGCTTCCGCATTACCGTGGCCGACAACGCAAGCACGGACAGCACCTTGAAAATCGCGGAGCGCGTGGCCAGGGAACTGCCTGAGCTCGCGGTTGTCCATCTTGAGGAGAAGGGACGCGGCAACGCCCTGCGCAAGGTGTGGCTCGCATCGCCGGCGCCGGTTCTGGCTTACATGGACGTGGATCTTTCCACGGACCTCGCCGCACTGGCGCCCCTTTTGGCGCCGCTGATCTCCGGCCATTCGGACCTCGCCATTGGCACACGGCTGACCCGCAACTCGCGGGTTGTCCGCGGCCCCAAGCGCGAGTTCATTTCGCGCAGCTACAACCTGATGCTGCACTCGTTCATGGGCGCCCGCTTCAGCGATGCCCAGTGCGGCTTCAAAGCGATCCGGGCAGATGTCGCACAGCAGATCCTCCCGCACACCATGGACAACTCGTGGTTCTTCGACACTGAGCTCCTGGTCCTCGCCGAACGCTGCGGCCTCCGGGTCCACGAAGTTCCCGTTGACTGGATCGACGATCCCAATTCCAGCGTCGACGTGGTGCGCACTGCCCTGGCCGACATCCGCGGCATGGTCCGGCTCACCCGGGATCTCGTCTCGGGCCGCATCCCCATTCCGGAACTGCGCGCAGCACTTGCACGCGGGCCGCTCCCGGCGTCGTCCCGCACCGCCGAGCAGAACCCGCGCAGCAGCCTTTTCGGGCAGCTGGTCCGGTTCGCCGCGATCGGCGCCGCGTCCACCCTCGCCTATGTGCTCATCTTCCTGTTCTGCCGCGGCTTCATGGACCCGCAGCTGGCCAACTTCCTGGCGCTGCTCATCACGGCCATCGCCAACACCGGCGCCAACCGGCGCTTCACCTTCGGCATCCAGGGCGGCAATCCCGTTCGGCACCACTTCGAGGGATTGATCGTCTTCGGGATCGGCCTCGCGCTCACTTCAGGGGCACTCGCCTTGGTGCACAGTACGACGACGCCGGACCGCTGGGGCGAGCTCCTCACCGTAGTTGCGGCGAACCTCGCCGCCACCGCAGTCCGCTTCCTGTTGTTCCGCCTTTGGGTCTTCCGGCAGCCTGCAGCGAAGGCGACTGCACCCACGACACAAGCCAAAACGCGCACAGAAACGGCAGCATCATGACCTCCACGATTACTCCCGCAAGCACGGGACCCGCCGCCGGAAGTGCCGGCGCCGAGGTTCCCGCCGCCCTCGGGACTGCGGACGGACCGCAGGGCCGTCACTCGGCAGGCCCGTCAACCCCGGATGCCACGCCCCGTTGGAAGCGATATGCCTTTGGCCGGCAGCCCCGCTGGGTGCGGCCGTCCGCCGCCGGGCTCCTCGTAGCCACCGCCTTCCTGTATCTCTGGAACCTTGCGGCCACCGGTTATGGAAACTCCTTCTACGCCGCGGCCATCCAGGCCGGCACGAAGGACTGGACGGCGTTTCTGTTCGGTTCGCTCGACGCCGGCAACGCCATCACCGTCGACAAGCCCCCGGCTTCTTTGTGGATCCCTGCTTTGGCGGGCCGGATCTTCGGCTTCTCGCCCCTGAGCATGCTGGTTCCCGAGGCGCTGATGGGCGTCGCCGCCGTCGGTTTCCTTTATCTGACGGTCAAGCGGGTCTTCGGACCAGGCGCTGGCTTGTTGGCCGGTGGCGCTTTGGCACTGACCCCGGTGGCGGCGCTCATGTTCCGCTTCAACAATCCCGACGCCATGCTGACTCTGTGCTTGGTGCTCGCGGCCTACTTCACTACCCGTGCCATCGAACGCGCAGGCTGGAAGTGGCTCGCCGCAGCGGGCGCCGTGGTGGGCCTCGCGTTCCTGAGCAAAATGCTGCAGGGATTCCTGATTGTTCCAGGACTGGGACTCGCGTATCTCTGGGCCGCCCCCACCCCGTTGCGGCGGAGGCTGGTGCACCTGTTCGGCGCGTTGACTGGCATCGCAGTAGTGGCCGGCAGTTATGTTGCTCTGTTCCAGCTGACCCCGGCTTCGGCACGTCCTTACATGGCAGGTTCGCAAACCAACAGCTTCCTTGAGCTGACGTTTGGCTACAACGGGCTGTCCCGCATCACCGGCTCGGGCGAAGGGACACCCGGCGGAGGCGGGGCCCCTGGCGGAGGCGGCCTCGGCGCCTTCGGCGGCGGTGGCGGCAACAGCGGATTCGGTGGAGCAGCCGGGATTACCCGCATGTTCGGCACGAGCTTTGGTGGTGAGGTCTCCTGGCTTCTCCCTGCTGCACTGATTCTGCTGGCAGCCGGCCTATGGTTCACCCGCCGGGAAGCGCGGGCCTCCCGTACCCGTGCCGCGCTTATCCTGTGGGGCGGGTGGATTCTGGTCACGGCGGGAGTCTTCAGCTTCATGAGCGGCATCGTCCACCCCTACTACGCGGTAGCCCTCGCACCGGCAATCGCAGCCTTGGTGGGCATTGGCAGCGTTGAGCTGTGGCGTGGCCGCGGGTATTGGCCGGCCAGGATCGTCCTGGCCGTGGTAATCCTCGGTAGTTCGGCCTGGTCCGCGGTTCTCCTGGGCCGCGACGCCTCATGGCTTCCTTGGTTGCGCATCGTGATCGTCGTCCTGGGTGTGGTGGCGGCCGCGGCAATCCTGCTTCGCCTCGACTCACTGCGGCCGGCTGGCCGGTTCCGGAACGCAGCGGCCGCGGCCGTCGTCGTCGTTTCCCTTCTGGCCGGCGGCCTCGGAACCGCGGCGTGGACGCTCGCGACGGCGGCTACCGCGCACTCCGGTTCCATCCCGACGTCGGGACCCAGCGGTTCCGCCATGGGCGGCTTCGGAAACCGCGCTGGAGGGTTTGGCGCCGCTGGTGGCGCGGGCCAGGCCGCGGGAGGACCCGGTTCCGAGGGGACGGCCGACGCCGGACTGACCGCTCTGCTGACGTCCACCACCACGAAGTGGTCGGCGATCGTCTCCGGCGCCACCCAGGCCGCAAGCCTTGAGCTCGCCACCCACACCAACGTGATCGCACTCGGTGGCTGGAACGGCGGCGATCCCTACCCCACGCTGGCACAGTTCCAGGACATGGTGGCCAAGGGACAGATCGGCTACTACATCGCAGGAGGCGGCATGGGTGGCGGCGGCGGATTCGGAGGCCAAGGCGGCAATTCCGAGGTAGCCTCCTGGGTACAGGCCAACTTCCAAGCCCAGACGGTGGGCAGCTCCACCGTCTACAAGCTGACAAAGTAGATCCCGATGACCACTTCGCATTTCACAGATACCGGTTCCAAGCGAGGGCAGCCGGTTCCGCCGTCGCGGTTGGTGGAGCCGCCGGAAGTGGCCGCTCCCCAGGGAGGGGGCGGCCGGCCCGGCCTGACCGGAAAGTCGCGACAGTCCCGAAAGTCCCGCCCCAACCATGGCCCGCATACGCTGCGGCACCGCGTGGAGCTCGGCATTGTGCTCCTCGCAACGGCGGTCCTGTATCTCTGGAACCTCGGCGCTTCCGGATGGGCCAACCCGTTCTATTCCGCAGCGGCCCAGGCCGGTTCGCAGAATTGGGCCGCGTGGTTCTTCGGATCCTCCGACGCCGCCAACTCCATCACGGTGGACAAGCCGCCTGCGTCGCTCTGGATCATGGGCCTCTCGGTGCGGATCTTCGGGCTGAGCTCCTGGAGCATCCTGGTTCCCGAGGCACTCATGGGCGTTGCCACGGCATGGCTGCTTTATCTCGCCGTCCGACGGGCCGCGGCCCCCGCCACCGGCAATCCACGGCTCGCCCACCGGGCCGGGCTGCTGGCCGCCGTCGTCATGGCCATCACCCCGGTAGCCACCCTCATGTTCCGGTTCAACAACCCGGACGCCCTGCTGGTGCTGCTCATGACGGCCGCCGGCTACGCCACGCTGCGGTCCATCCAGGACAACAAGCTGCGCTGGCTCCTGCTGGCCGGCGTGTTTCTGGGCTTCGGCTTCCTCACCAAGCAACTCCAGGTCCTGCTGGTGGTTCCTGGATTTGCCGTGGCGTACGTGGTTGCCGCGCCGGGTGGAGTGGGGCGTCGTCTCCTTCATCTGCTTGCGGCGGGGGCAGCCATGGTGGTCTCGGCCGGCTGGTGGCTCGCCGTCGTCGAACTCATTCCGGCGAACATGCGGCCGTACATCGGCGGCTCCCAGAACAACTCGATCCTCGAACTGACGCTCGGTTACAACGGCCTGGGCAGGCTCAGTGGCCAGGAGACCGGCAGCGTCGGGGGCGGCAACGGCTGGGGAGTTCCCGGGCTGTTCCGGATGTTCAACAGCGAGTTCGGCGGCCAGATCGCGTGGCTGCTCCCCTCCGTGCTGGTCCTCGGAACGGGACTCCTGTGGCTGGGGCGCCGTGCCCCGCGCACGGATGGCGTCCGTGCCTCGGTGATCGTGTGGGGCGCGTGGGTGCTTGTCACCGGGTTGGTGTTCAGCTTCATGGCGGGCATCATCCATCCCTACTACGCAGTAGCCCTGGCCCCGGGGATCGCCGGGCTCGCGGGCTTGGGCGTCGCGCTTTTGTGGCAGCACCGCGCGCAGCTCGTCGCCGCGGTCATGCTCGCCGTAGCAGTGGCGGCAGCGGGATTCGTGGCCTTCGACCTCCTGGGCAGCACCACCGCCTATGGTCCGGGGCTGCGTTGGGCGGTGCTGCTGAGTGCGCTGGCAGCCGCGGCCGGGTTGCTGCTCTCGGGACGCTTCACCTCCCGCATTCTTCAGCGCACGACGGCGGTGCTCGCCCTCGCGGCCTCCCTCGCCGGCCCACTGGCGTACTCCATCTCAACCGCCTCCGTGACGCATAGCGGCGCAATCCCCAGCGCCGGTCCGACGACCACGTTCGGCGGCTTCGGCGGCCGGGGCGGCTTCGGACAGGGCGGCTTCGGACAAAACGGCGCAAGCCAGAACACAGGCCAGAACAACGCGGCCCAGAACACTCCCCCGCAAGCTCTCCGGCAGCCGGGCGCCCAGGGCGGCGGCTTTGGCGGGAACCGGCAAGGCGGCGGCATGGGCGGCCTGCTCGGCGCCACCACGCCGTCGTCGGAAATGGTTGGCGCGCTCAAATCCGGCGCCTCGAACTACACGTGGGCGGCCGCCGTCGTGGGCTCCAACAACGCCGCAGGCTACCAGCTGGCCACCGAACTGCCCGTCATGGCGGTGGGTGGCTTCAACGGCACCGACCCGTCCCCCACGCTCGAACAGTTCCAACAGCTCGTGGCGCAGGGCAAGATCCACTACTTCATCGCCGGCGGGACCATGCAGGCGAACAGCGGATCGGAAGCCCCTGCCCAGATCGCGCAATGGGTGGCTGCGAACTTCCAGGCACAGAGCATCGGCGGGACCACGGTGTACGCACTGGCTGGCTGAGTGGGCGTCCTGAAGCGTCCAGACGGGCTGTGGCAGTGACCGCGGAGTAATCCGCGATCTGCCACGCCCCGTTTGCCGCTTTCGGGGTCCCCAGAAGAAAACTTTCAAAAAACCCCTTGTTTTGCAAACGTTTGCATAGAAAAGTGGACGCCACTGCAGATCCTGTTTCCAAGCTTCATCGCATCAAGGAGGATGTATGTATTTCGCCGACTGGCTCGTTTTAGGGGCCTACTTCGTGGTCATGATAGGGATTGGCTGGTGGGCCAAGAGTCGAGTGAAAAACGCTGCCGACTTCTTCACCGCCGGTGGGAAGATGCCGTGGTGGCTGGCGGGAATTTCCCACCACATGTCCGGCTATTCGGCTGCTGTCTTCGTGGCCTACGCCGCCATCGCCTACACCACCGGTTTCGCGCTGTATGTCTGGTGGGCGCTCACGATCACCATCGCTTGCCTTGTGGGCTCTGTCTTTTTCGCCCCGCGCTGGCCGCGCCTGAGGCAGCGTTTCGGAATCATCTCCCCGCTCGAATACCTGGCCACGCGCTACAACCTGCCCGCTCAGCAAGTACTGGCTTGGTCCGGTGCTGCGTTGAAAGTCTTCGACGTAGCCGCCAAGTGGGCGGCTAGTGCGATCCTCCTGAACGTGTTCGCCGGGGTTCCGATTGCAGTCGGCATCCTGATCGTCGGCGGGGTCACGCTCATCTACTCGACCATTGGCGGCTTGTGGGCGGACGCATTGACCGATATGGGCCAATTCATCATCCAGTCCGTGGCGGGCATTGCGATGCTCATCTTCGCCGTGGCCAAACTTGGGGGCGTTTCCTCGATCGCCGGAATCTGGTCGCGGCTGCCGGCCTCCCACTCGCAGCCATTCGCCGGCGACTACACCATCGGATTCTTCCTCGCCTACTGCCTGATCAGCACCATTTCCTACAACGGAGGAACCTGGAATCTGGCTCAACGCTTCATTGCCGCCCCGTCCGGCACAGCGGCCCGCAAATCAGTCCTGCTTTCGGGCGCGCTTTATCTCGTGTGGCCACTGGTGCTCTTCTTCCCCATGTGGGCCGCGCCCCTGATCTTGCCCAATCTGACGCACCCGGATCAGGCTTATGCGCTCCTGACCCAGCAGCTGCTGCCGGTCGGCCTGGTGGGGTTGGTCGTCGCCGGAATGTTCTCACACACCATGGCCATGACCTCTTCGGACGCCAACGCGATTTCCGCCGTCGTCATCCGGGACATCATCCCTGCGTTGCGCGGTTCCCGGCGGCCCCTGACTTCGCGTGCGGAACTACTGGGTGGCCGGATTTCCACCTTCCTGTTCATCGGCTTGTCGATGGTCATTGCCCTGAGCGCGGATTCATTCGGCGGCGTCCTGGGCCTGATAATCCTCTGGTTCGGGGCCTTGGTGGGGCCAATCGCCGTTCCCATGCTGCTGGGGATGCTGCGCCCATTCCGGCGCTGCGGCCCATCGGCAGCCTTGTTCTCCTGGGCCACCGGTTTGATCGTTTTCGCACTCGCAAAGTACGCCTTGGCCGCTCCCATCGCGAGCCTGGGCACGGCCAGTGCGCAGACAATCAACGTGGCCGCCCCGGTGCTTGCGTCCGCGATCGTCTATTGCGTCTTCGGCTGGCTGCGCCCTTGGCACAACGAGGCTTCCGACGCCCTTGTCGAGTCCCTTGACCGCGACCTTGAGCCGGCCGTATCGCTTCCAGTTGAAAGCGCCGTCGCATGAGCACAACCGGATCCGAAATACGGAATCAGCTGCTCAAGGGCGTCCTCCCTTGGTGGCTCGAGAACGGAGTCGACAGGAAAATCGGCGGGGTTTTCACTTGCTTTTCCAACTCAGGACGATTGCTTTCGAACGAAAAATATACGTGGTCCCAAGGCCGCTGGGCCTGGCTCTGCTCAAGGATTGCGCTGGACAGCGAGGCCGGAATCATCGGCGAAGATCCCCGGTTGTGGGCCACTCTGTCGATTGAAACGGCCAGGTTCATCCAAGAACACGCCATCCTGGACGGCAGTGTGACGGCATACCGCACATCGGCTGAAGGGCAGGCGCTACCGTCCGGGCCGCAAGGGGAGATCGCGGTCAGTGTACTGGCCGACCTCTTTGCGGCCTTGGGCCTGGCGGGTGCAGCCCGGCTTCCCCAAGCTTCAGAGCGGGAACGTGAAGGGTGGCTGCAATCAGCCCACGCACTTCTCGCCCACGCCGAAGAAAGAATCGAGGCCCGGAACGCTCCGTCCGAGCCATACCCCGTCCGGGCCGGATTCAAGGACGCGGCCGGGCTGATGCTGCTACTAAATGTGGGCGCCCAGCTGCATTTGGCCAGCGGCTCTGCTGAAAGCGCCGACACAGCCGGTGCCGCGCTGTCCCAGCTCCTCGGCGACGGCACCTCTGAAGGCATGTGGAAGGCCGACTCCTGGTGGGAATACCGACCCGACAGCAGCGATGACCTGGACACCCTCCTGGCCCGCCACCGAACCCCCGGTCACCTTCTAGAGATGCTCTGGATGGTCATGGAAGCAGTCGAGATCATGCCTGATCTCGCACCTCACATTCCGGACTGGCTACCGGACCTTGCCGTCCGGGCACTGGAAGCCGGCTGGGATGACCAGCACGGCGGCATCTTCCGATACGTCGACGGCACCGGAGCAGAACCACGGGGCAGGCTCCTCGGCAACGACACCTACGAAACCTTGGTGACCCAGACATGGGACACCAAGCTCTGGTGGGTCCAGGTTGAGGCCCTCTACGCGAGCAGGCTGCTCGCCGAGCGTTTCGGGCGTCCCGACCTCCTGGACTGGCATGAGCGAATCTGGTCCTACACCCTCGACACATTTCCGGACCCCTCCGGCCAGGAGTGGCTGCAAATACGCGACCGCGCGGGAAAGCCCCTCGACAAGGTGGTGGCGCTGCCAGTCAAGGACCCCTTCCATATAGCCCGATCACTCCTCCTGACTACTGAACTAGAAACCCGAAGGACACACACATGACAGCACAGACCACTTACAGCCCCGCCGTTTCCACACACCCGGACCGGGCCGCACTGGGGAAACACGCCGGCGCGCACGCAGCGGAAACGCTACGCAGGGCGCTCCGGAACCAACGGCAGGTCCGGCTGATGCTCGCGGCAGCTCCCAGCCAGGAGGCAACGCTTCAGGCGCTCGCCCAGCAACCCGGCATCGATTGGGCCCGCATAACGTGTTTCCACATGGACGACTACCTCGCGCTCGAGGCGGACGCACCTCAAGGATTCGGAAACTGGCTGCAACGCAAGTTCTTCAGCCACCTTCCGTCGACCACCTTTCACCGCATAAACCCGGGGAACCCCGCCGAAGAGGAAGCGCAGCGCTATGGCACGCTGATGGGCCAAGATCCCTTTGACCTCGTCCTGCTGGGCTTGGGAGTCAACGGCCATCTTGCCTTCAACGATCCCCCGGCCGACCTCACTGACCCGCTGCCCGCCCGCGTCATCAACCTGGACCAGGTAAGCCGCCAACAACAGGTGGACGAAGGGCATTTCGCGAGTGTCGACGGCGTTCCGCAGCGCGCCATCACCGTCTCCATCCCGCGGTTGTTGCATGCCTCCGAAATCATCGCTTCCGTGCCCGGTCTTGCCAAAAGGATGGCCGTCCACAACACGCTGAGCCAGCCGGTCAGCGGAGACCATCCCGGTACTGCGCTTCGCACGCACCCCAACGTCACCATCTACCTCGACGCCGAATCCGATCCGCGATGAACGCAAGTGAGCAGCTCTCGCAGGACTACCTCGGAAAAATCACCGAGCTCCTTGAGCGCATCCGCCTGGAAGAAGCCGAAAACATCAGCATCGCCGCCGGCATTCTCGCGGCCCAGGTGGCCAAGGACGAACTGGTACACATCTACGGCCCAGGCGGTCACTCGAACCTGGCGAGCCAGGAGGTGTTCTTCCGGGCAGGCGGGTTGATGCACGTCTCGGCCATTTTGGACGAAGGCACCCTGCTCTCCAGCGGCGCCCTCCGGTCAATGGCCATGGAACGGACTCCGGGTTACGGCCGGATCGTCATCGAGGATGCGGGCCTCGGACCAGGGGACGTCCTGATCCTGGTCAACGCGTACGGCATCAACAGTGCCCTCATCGACGCGGCACTGACGGCACGTGAACTATCGGTCAAGACCATCGGCGTTTCCTCGCGGGAGCACGCAGAGGAAACAGCCAGTGACCATCCCGCACGGCATCCGCAAAAGCTGAATCTGCACGACGTGGTCGACCACCACATCGACACGAAGGTTCCTGTCGGAGACGCCGTCATGAAGGTCCCCGGGGCACAGGAAAAAACAGCAGCTGTGTCCACGTTCGCCAATGCCTTCACCCTGAACTGGCTCATGATGTCCACTATCAGCAAGCTGAACGAAATCGGGATTGAGCCGCCATTGTGGAGATCGGGAAATGCTCCAGGCGGGGACGCAGCCAACCAGCAATTCATTTCACGTTTCAAAGGACGGGTACGCAAGCTGTGACACACCCGAAAACCATTGTGGGCAAAGACCCCCACCGGGGGACCAACATAGAAATCGCCTACGACACGACCATCCTGTCGGTGCGGGAGATCGATCCGGACCAGGGGCTGCCCGTCATCGCACCGGGGTTTATCGACGGCCAGGTCAACGGTTACGGCGGACTAGACGTCAACGCCGCTGACGTCACGCCGCAAACCATCATCGACATGAGCGCGGAGCTGGCGAAGCTGGGCGTCACGACGTGGGTGCCAACCATCGTGACAGCGTCGGAAGAGGCAATCACCGGCGCGCTCGAACAGATCAACCGGGCCTGCGAAATTGATCCAAGCACCAGGGCAGCCATCCCCTGCGTCCACATCGAGGGCCCGTTCATCTCGGATCAGGACGGTCCCCGGGGTGTCCACGACGCCGACTTCGTGCGCCCCTTGGACGTCCAGGAGGTCCGGCGCTGGCTTCGCGCAAGCGGAATGGTCGGCATCGTCACCGTCTCCCCCCATACGCCCGACGCGCCGGCCCAGATCGCCCAAATCCGCGAACTCGGCGTCCATGTGGCCATCGGACACACGCACGCGAGTCCTGAACAAATCACGGCTGCCATCACCGCGGGAGCCAGTCTGGCCACCCATCTAGGCAACGGCATAGCCACCACCCTGCCCAGGCACCCCAATGCCCTGTGGACTCAACTCGCTGACGACCGCCTCACGGCAGGACTCATAGCGGATGGCCACCACTTGCCCAGCGATACGCTGAAAGTCATGATCAGAGCCAAGACCCCCGAACGCGCTTATCTGGTTTCGGACAGCACCGCGCTGGCCGGCAGCGAGCCAGGCCGCCACCGTACTTCCGTGGGCGGCCTCGTGGATCTTGCCCCTGGCGGGAGGCTCTCCCATGTGGGCACGGATCTGCTCGCAGGGGCCGCCGCTACCCTCCCGGACGGTTTCCGGAACGTGATCCGAAATGTCGGCCTGGATCTATCGGAAGCCCTCAAAATGGTGACGTCCACTCCCGCCCGGGTGATCCCGGGTACCCGACCGGGGCTCGGCCACCTTCAAGTCGGTTCCCCGGCAGATTTTGTCCTGATCACCGCGGGCGGACCCGAAGCAGGGACCATTACCGCGGTTATCCAAGGCGGTCGAAAGGTATCGGGCGAACCGGAATGAGTACCAGCCAACCCGAGCAGGCCGTCCTGCGAGTCGGCGCCGCCGTCGTCGAGATCTTTCCGCCCGCAGGTACCCCAATGGCCGGATTCGCGGCTAGGACGGAACCGAGCACCGGCGTCCACGATCCCCTAACCATCCGGGCGCTGGCCGTCGATGACACCTGCTGGATCACTGTGGATGTATGCGGCCTCCATGAAGACACATGCACCCGCATCGCACACGGTTTGCCGCTTATGCCGGAACGTGTCGCGATCACCGCGACCCACACGCACGCGGGCCCGTGCGTCATGCCGGGCCGGCTCGGAGGCCATGATCCGCGGCTCCTGGAGGAGATCGTCTTGGCTTGCCGCGAGGCCACGGAGGCCGCCGTGGCCTCCCAGCGGCCGGCGACCCTGCAATACGGCCAATCTCGCGGAGTGGACGTTGCCAGGAACCGACGCCATCCCGAACGTGCCGTGGATCCGCCAGTCCAGGTTGCCTCTTTCAACGACGCAAGCGGAGAAGTGGTTGCCTGGATTGTTCTCTATCCCTGCCACCCGGTGGTCCTGGGTCCGGAAAACCGGCTCATCAGCGGCGATTACCCGGCGTTCACCAGGAGGGTCCTGGAGGAACGTTCCCCCGGCTCAGTGGCCCTTTTCCTGCCCGGGACCGCCGGGGACATCAACTCGGGCCATCCCGCCGACGCGTCGTACACGCTTTCCGGCTCCGCCGGCAGGACGATGGAGCAGGCGCGCAAGATCGGAGAACATGTGGCCGCATCCGTGTTGGGGACCCCGCTCCTATCCGTCTCCGATTCCGGGAAGACCTCCGCCGCCCGGAGGACCATCAGCGTGGCAATGAATTCGCGCGATGCGGTTTCGCCCGCGGAGTTGAGCCGGCAGTGGGAGGCCGAAGCGGTTTCGGCAGCTCCGGGCCGGCGATCCCTTCTCAACGCGTGGAAGCAGTGGGCCATGGACCGCAGTCCCGAAGAGGAAATGTCCTGGGAGGCCCCGGTGAGCGTCTTCAACTGGCAGGGCCTGACCCTCGTAGGATTACCCGGAGAACCATTCCTGGCCGCAACGGAAGCCATCGCCTCCCGGGTCGAGGGGCCCGTATTCGTCACCGGCTACACCAACGGGTGCCCAGGATACTTCCCGACCGCTGATGAATATGATTTCGGAGGATACGAGGTGGAGGACGCGCACCGCTACTACGGCATGCCGGCCCCTTTCGCGCCTGGCAGTGCCGAAGCGCTGATCCAGGCCGCATTGGAACTCATGGGTGAGCTCCAATGACAGGCCGTCCAACCATCACGCAGTTGGCGGCCGAACTCGGCATCGCTCCCTCAACCGTGTCGAGGGCCTTTACCCGGCCGAACCTCCTCAAACCGGAGACGGTGGCGCTGGTACAAAAAGCTGCCGAAGCCGCCGGCTACGTACCGAACCATCACGCACGCGCCCTCTCGACAGGTCGTGCCGGGGCGATCGGACTCATCGTGCCGGACATTGCCAACCCGTTCTTCCCTCCGCTGGTCCGGGCGGCTCAAAACTACGCGAGCGACCTCGGACTATCCGTATTCTTGGCGGACACGGATGAAGACCCGAATCGCGAAGACCGTCTCATCTCACGGATGGCGCCCCAGGTTGAAGGGCTGATCGTCGTTTCATCCCGGCTCGCTTCGGCCCGCATCCGGCAAATCGCCGATTCCCAGCGCGTGGCCTTCATCAACCGCGATGTTCAGGAGACCTACCGGGTACTGCTGGACACCACGGCGGCCATCCGCTCCGCGCTGACGCACCTGTCCGAGCTCGGCCACCGTCGCGTAGCCTACGTCGGCGGGCCACCACAATCTTGGGCAAACAAGCAGCGTCGCTCGGCCGTGGACAACTTCTCGAAGGTCCATGCCCTCGAGGTCACGCACTTCAGCGCGGATCCGGGCACCTACGAAGCGGCGAAGGCTCTCAGCGATTCGGTGGCAGTGTCCGGCGTCACCGCAGTCATCGCTTTCGACGACGTCATCGCGCACGGCCTGATGGGCGGGTTTGCTGCCGCAGGCGTGGACGTCCCGAAGGACTTGAGCGTCATCGGATGCGACGACACCCTCGCGACCACAACGTTTCCTGCACTTTCGACGATCGCGGTCAATGTCGGTGCAGCAGCCCGGCGCGCCGTCGCTGCCCTATCCGAGAACCCAGGCTCAACCAGCCTGCCCGGAGCGAGGATCATCTTCGAAGGAACCCTCGTCCTCAGGGGAACAGCAGGACCGGTCCGGCCTACGTCCAGCCCGCTAACGCTAGAACCGGAGCTCGATTACCCGGCGACCCGAAGCGTCCAGACTGGCCGTGGCAGTGACAGCTGAGTAATCCGCTATCTGCCACAGCCCATCCGCTGCCTCGCCGCCGGCGTCGCCCACCACCACGGTCCGCATGCCGGCCGCACGGGCGGAAGCGATGCCCGCGGGGGCATCTTCGAACACGACGACGTCGGCCGGCTCGGCACCCAGCAGCGCCGCGGCCCTGAGGTAGCCATCAGGGTCGGGCTTGCCGCGGGTCACGGCCTCGGAGGTGACAGTGGTCGCAGGCATCTCGAGTCCGGCTGCCTGCATGCGCACCCCGGCGAGGATCCGATCGGCCGAGGTGACCATGGCGACGGCGTCGGCCGGCAAGGACCGCAGCAGTTCCCCGGCTCCGGGCAACGCCACGATCCCGTCCGTCCGGGTCCGCTCCATCTCGCCGAGTTCCTCGGCGAGCGCGTCGATGTCAGCTCCGGCCGGGGCGAAACGGCGCACCGTGTCCTTGGCCTGGACCCCGTGTGAAGTCCGCAGGATCTCGTCGATGTCCAGTCCATACCGGCCGGCGAATTCGCTCCACACTTGCTCCACGATCGCGGTGGAATCCACCAAAGTGCCATCCATATCGAACAGGACAGCCCGGACGGTCAGGGTTTTCACGGCTTCAGCAGGCAGGTTCATGAATCCATCCTGCCGTTGAAGCTGGTCCTCGGCCCAACTTTTACAGTGTGAGTCCTAGCCGTTGGGCCTGTTGGGGATGTACTGAACGGCCCACTTGTTGCCGTCCGGATCGGCGAAGTAGACAAAGTGGCCCCAATCCTGGATGTCAATGTCGCTGACTTCCACGCCGTTGGCCTTGAGCTGGCTGTGGGCCTCCTGGATATCCCCCACCACCATCTGCAGGCTGGGGGCGGTCCCTGGAGGGGCGTCGTTCAGGCCCTCGCCGATGCAGATGGAGCAGGCCGAGCCAGGCGGAGTCAGTTGGACGAAGCGGATGCCATCCATGGGCCGCTCGTCGTAGTCGGCGTTGAAGCCCACTTTGTTGACGTAGAAATCCTTGGCGCGGTCCACATCGGACACAGGGACAAACACAAGTTCAAGTTTCCAGTCCATGCGCCAAAGGCTATCGGCGGAGCCGGAAAACCGGTAGGGGGCAATCGCTCCGGCTCCGCGGCAACGCCTCGACCGTGGGTGTGGGCCGTGGGCTGCGTTCCGGAACGCAGCCCACGGCCCACACCCGCGAATCCGCGGGACCTGGCTAGGCGTTTTGCAGGGAAGGCTCGACGACGATGCCCGCCCGGGCGCCCGCTCCAGCTTCGGTTTCAGCCTCGCTTGCGGCGAGTTGAGCCGCCAGGCTGCGTGCGCGGGCGCGGGACGGAAGGAGCCATGCCACCAGGGTGGCCAGGACTAGGACGGACGCCCCAACGTAGATGGCGGGAATGGCCGCGTCCACATAGCCCGTGGGAGTAAGTTTGCCGCCGGCTCCTGTGAAAACTGCCGTCAGAACGGCTACGCCCAGTGCTACACCGATCTCGCGGAGCGTGGAGTTGGTGCCGCTCGCTTTTGCGTGGTCCTCGGCGCGCATGTTGGCGAGCACCGACGTCGACATCGGGGCGAAAACCAGGCCCATCCCGATTCCCGCGGCCACAAAGCCTGGCACCAACGTTTCGTACGGGACGGTCGCGGAAAGGACTCCGGCCAGCCAGAACATGCCGGCTGTGAGCAGCGCAAGGCCCGTGATCATCAGGGTCCTGGTGCCAAGCCGGGGTGCCAGCAGGCCTGCCAGCGGTGCGACGAACATGGGGGCCAACGTCCAGGGCATCGTCATGGCGCCGGCCGCGAGGGGTCCGTGGCCCTGCACCACCTGCAGGAACTGGATGAGGATGAAGACGGACCCGAAGATCCCGAAGCTGAAGGTCAGGCCGATCAGGTTGGCCACGGTGAAGCTACGGTCGCGGAAGAGCCGGAGCGGAAGCAGCGGCGCGGCGACGCGGGATTCCCACAGAACGAAGGCGAGCAGCAGGACCCCGCCACCGATCAAGGCGCCGAGCACTTCGGCACTGGACCAGCCGGCGTCGTTCCCTCGGACAATGCCGAAGACGAGCGCCAAGAGGCCCAGTCCGGAGAGAAGAAGGCCTACGACGTCGGCGCGGACGCGTGCGCCGAAGCCGTTCGGCAGCGCGAAGATCGCGAGCGGAATCGACAGGATTCCGATGGGAACGTTGAGCCAGAAGATCGCTTCCCAGCTCCAGCCTTCCACCACGGCGCCGCCGATCAGCGGCCCAAGGGCGACACCAAGGCCGGAGACTCCGCCCCAGATGCCGATGGCGAGCGGGCGCAGCTTGTCGCTGACCGAGCCCACCAGCAGGGTGAGCGATAGCGGCATGAGCGCCGCGGAACCAACACCTTGGACTGCGCGGGCCGCGATGAGCTGCAACGGATCCGTGCTGACGGCTGCCGCTGCGGAAGCCAGGGTGAAGATGGCAAGACCGGCGATGAAGACGTGGCGGCGGCCGAAGCGGTCCCCCAGGCCGACGGCCAGCAGCATGAACGCCGCGAAGCTCAGGGAGTAGGCGTTGACGATCCACTGCAGTTCCTCGACGCTCGCGCCGAGGGCCTTGTGCATCACGGGCAGTGCATTGGTGACCACAAGGTTGTCCAGGGTGGCCATGAAGACGGGAAGGGAGGCCGCCACAATGGCCAACCAGACGGGAATGGTGCGTTTCATGATGACTCCACGGGGTCGCTGAGGGTGCCGCTTTTCGACTTGTTGTAATCGAATGATTACTTAAAGGCCCAAGTTAGTTATCAGCTGATAACATGTCAAGTGTGGTGAAGAAAACAGCGGGCACAGGCGCCCCGGAAAGCGGCTCAACCAGCCAGGCAACTGCCGAACGTATACCTGCGGCTCAACGGCGCGAACTGATCCTGGAAGCCGCCACCGGCGTCTTCGCCGAGCGTGGCTACGCCGGTTCCACCACGGACCAGGTGGCAAAGGCTGCGGGCATCAGCCAGCCATACGTCGTGCGGATGTTCGGCACCAAGGAGACTCTGTTCCTGGAGGCCTTGGACCGCGCCCAGGGCAAGTTGCTGCGCGCATTCCGCGACGTCATCGCGGCGTACGACGCCGGAGAACTCGCCGAAGAACTCCAGCACCTTGATCCTGCCGCCGGCAGCGGACGACCGGAACAGCTCAAGCAGCTCATGGCCATCGCCTACGCGGATCTGGTGGAGGACCGCGGGATCCTCATGATGCTCATGCAAGCTTTCGTGTCAGGCCATGAACCCGCCATCGGGGCACGTGCCAGGGAAGGATTCCTGGATATTTACCGCCTGGTGCGGGACGAAGCAGGCCTGTCCCCCGAAACCTCCCGCGACTTCCTTGCCCAGGGCATGCTCATGAACACCCTGATCGGCATCCGCCTGCCCGAAGTCTACGAACAGGACGAGACCGCCGAGGAGTTGCTTGAGTGCACCCTGCGGTCCAAGCTGCCCATGGTGCTCAAGGCAAGCAAGGCGCAGCGCCGGGCGGGGTGAGGCTCGGGCTGCGCCGTCCGGGCCGAGACCGTGGGTGCGGGCCGTGGACTGCGTTCCGGAACGCAGCCCACGGCCCGCACCCACGAATTCGCGGATGGCCTCGCTAGCCGGCTACGCCGTAGAGGCGGTCTCCGGCGTCGCCCAGGCCCGGAACAATGTAGGCCTTTTCGTTGAGCCTCTCGTCGATCGAGGCGAGAACGATCTTGACGTTGGCCTCGGAAAGCTCTTCTTCGAGCTTGGCCAGGCCCTCCGGCGCGGCCAGCAGGCAGATGCACGTGACGTCCGACGCGCCGCGCTTGAAGAGGAACTTGATGGCCTCGCGCAGGGTGCCGCCGGTGGCGAGCATGGGGTCCAGGACGAAGATCTGGCGGCCGGTGAGGTCCTCGGGGAGGCGCTCGGCGTAGGTGATGATGTCCAGGGTCTCTTCGTCGCGGGCCATGCCCAGGAAGCCCACTTCGGCAGTGGGGACCAGCTTGGTCATGCCCTCGAGCATGCCGAGGCCCGCGCGCAGAATGGGAACCACCAGCGGCGTCGGCTTGGTGAAGGCGGTACCAATCGTCTTGGTCACAGGAGTTTCGATTTCCACCGGTTCGGTCCTGACCTCGCGGGTGGCCTCGTAGGCCAGGAGGGTGACGAGCTCTTCGGTGAGTTGCCGGAAGACCGGTGAAGGAGTGTTCTTATCCCGCAGAACGGTGAGCTTGTGAGCGACCAGCGGGTGGTCCACGACGAGTGTGCGCATGACTCCAAAACTATCATTGAGGCATGAGCACCAACGAGCCTTATCACGCAGAGCACGCGGCCTGGATGGGTCTGGCCCTGGACGAGGCCCGGCGGGCGCTGGATACGGAGGATGTGCCGATCGGCGCCGTCGTTTTAGGGCCCGACGGCGGCGTGCTGGGTGCCGGCCGGAACGAACGGGAAGCGCACGGCGACCCAACGGCGCACGCCGAGATCGTCGCCATCCGCGAAGCGGCCGCCGCCCTGCAACGCCACGCCCTTGAGCTCGGCGAAGGCGGAGACGGCTGGCGGCTCGAGGACTGCACCCTCGTCGTGACGCTGGAGCCGTGTGCGATGTGCGCCGGAGCCATTGTGCTGGCACGGATTCCGCGGGTGGTCTTCGGCGCCTGGGATGAGAAGGCCGGTGCCGCCGGATCCGTGTTCGATATCTTGCGGGAACGCAGGCTCAACCACTGGGTGGAGGTCTACGCAGGCGTGCGCGAGGACGAATGTTCAGCGTTGCTCCGCGATTTCTTCGCAGCCCACCGGAAATAGCAGCCGCCCAGGCACACCCGCGTCGGATTCTGCTCAATCATTCGAGTGGACAAACCTAAGCCCCCTGGAATCACGCGGTGAACAACACCTGGGATGGGGAATGATCCAGCAAAATCCAACGTAATGCAGGCCTGTCGCGTGGGCGCGACAGCCACGCCGTCATGCCCGACGAGGCAGGCCAAACGAGGAACCAACAACCGAGCAGGATGCCACACCCGCAGAAGCGGCACCTACAGGAGCGGCACCCCCAGGAGCTTGGAAGAGCACTCCTTTGACGACACTTCCGTGGAACGTCCGCGTGGCAACAACGGCCCAGGCGCCAAGCAACAACGCGTAGCCCCCGACGGCCATTGCCTCAAAGACTGCTAAGTGCGTGTGCGCAGCGAGACCACTCAAGCCCGTGACACAGGTTCCGAGCGGAAAGGTGAAGGACCACCAAGTCAGTGAGAACGGCAAACCCCTGCGCAGGGTGCGCACAGTGATGACCGCCGCCAGGGCTGCCCACATCAGCGCAAAACCCAAAACCGGCACCCCATAAAGGACCCCGAACACTTCCAACGCAGATGCCAGCGTCCCGGACGCAACCAGATGCGCATTGGAACCCAGCAGATTGGCCGCCGTGATGGACTGTCCCAGCGGTCCCAAGACGATCCACAGGGTAGGGACGGCAGAGGCCGCCAGGTCTTTGTGAAGGGCCAGCCGGTACCAGATCAAGGGAATGATGATCAGGGAGGCCATGAGGCTGAGGCCGAACATCGCATAGCAGGCCATGAGCATCGTCAACCCCAGTTGCCCGGAAGGAACATACGGCAGCAGCAAAGCCCCCGTGGACGCCGAGACCATGGGAGGAACCACCGGCATCAGCCAGCCGCCGAAGGCATCCGCCGCAGTGACGTTGTGCCGGGTGAACTGCAGGTACGGCACGGCAACCGCGCTTGCCAGTCCGAGAACCGTGCCGAGGATCCAGAGTCCCGCATCGATGCCCAGCGCCAATCGCTCGCCGATCACGTCCTTGCCAAGCAGCAAGGTGGCCGCGCCAACGGTGAGCATGGCCATGGGCGGTGCGCCGTAGAAGTGCGCCATGACTGGGTGGTTGTGGTGGCTAAGTGCCGTTTCGCGATGGCGGACCCAGTGGACCACGGTCGAGGCAGTCAGGAGGATCAGGAGGAGAAAGACCACGCCCCAAAGCACGGTTGCTGCGATGCGCAAACCCGGGAACTGTATGGGCAGCGTCACCGCTGCGGTTGCGACGATTCCGGTGCCCATAATGCTGGCAAACCAGTTCGGCGTAAGGTTGGCGAAGAGGTCCGAAAGTTTTCCCATGCCATCCATGTTTCCGGTTCCCGTCGCCCCGCAGTAGTGGGCATAGACTTGTCAGGGTACAAGCTGCACTTGTACCTGACTGGTCAACACCACAGGAGGGAAGCCGTGCTTAGCTCCAGTGTCCCCGAGCTCTCCGCGCTGGAAATGCTCGCCGCAGTGCACGAGCTGGGGAGCCTCTCGGCAGCCGGCAAGCAGCTAAGGCTTTCCCAGCAGGCTGTTTCGTCCCGGATGCGAGCCCTGGAGGGACGGATTGGCGCCCCGCTCCTGACCCGCACGCCCCGCGGCTCCACGCTGACGGAATCCGGCGTTCTGGTGGCCGGATGGGCGGCCGAGGTCCTCGCCGCGGCGGAACGGCTCGACGCCGGAATCGCATCGATCCGTTCGGACAGTCTCCGCCAGTTGCACGTTGCAGCGAGCCAGACCATCGCCGAGCATCTCTTGCCCCATTGGCTGGTTGCCTTGCGCCGACAACAGGAGGGCACCGGCGCCACCCCTACCGTCGTGGAGCTGACGGTTTCCAATAGCGAGACCGCTGCGGCCCACGTCCGTTCCGGGGACGCCGAAATCGCGTTCATAGAGAGTCCGCATCTGCCGCCAGGCCTGAGCACCGCCAGCGTCCAAGAAGACGACTTGGTCCTTGTAGTGGCGCCGGACCACCCGTGGGCGCGGCGAAAGTCTGCTGTCACCGCCGCCGAACTGGCCCGTACCGCGCTGGTGACCAGGGAACACGGCAGCGGGACGAGGGACGCCTTGGAATACGTGCTCGCGGCGGCCGGCGCACCGCCGTCGGCCCCTCCCCTAGTGGAACTGCCGACGACGGCGGCAGTCCGTTCGGCGGTGGCTGCAGGAACGGCTCCTGCCGTGCTAAGTGCGCTCGCGGTGCGGGATGACGTCGTCCTTCAGCGCTTGGTCGTCGTGCCTGTGCGCGGGGTGCTGCTGCGCCGCACACTCACGGCGGTCTGGCTGAGCGGCAATACTCCGCCTCCCGGCCCTGCGCGAGACCTCGCCGCTATCGCCGCTCGCCCGAGGCCCGGCGCAACCCCGGTGAAACCGCGGGCGTAGCCAGCGCCCTTGAAATTGCGGGGTGTTCGACGTCAGATGGTCTCAGACAGCACACCTGAGGAGGACCTCATGACCGTCTCTTTCAACCACACCATCGTCTACGCAACGGACAAGCGCCGTTCCGCGGAGTTCCTCGCCAACATGTTTGGATTGCCGAAGCCGCAACCCGTGTGGTCCTTCATGACTGTGTCCTTTGACCATGGAGTGGCCCTCGATTTCGCCACGGCGAACCGGCCCATCTCGCCCCAGCACTATGCCTTCTTGGTCAGTGAGGACGACTTCGACGGGATCTTCGCCCGGATCCAGGCCGAAGGAATCGCCTATTGGGCGGACCCTGCGCGGTCCCGCCCCCAGCAGATCAACCACAACGACGGCGGACGCGGCGTCTACTTCGCCGATCCGGACGGGCATTTCCTGGAGGCGATCACGCGACCGTATGGATCGGGTGCCGCATGAGTTCCATGGTGCGGGTCACGGCCACAGTGACCGGCCGCGTCCAGGGCGTCGGTTTCCGCTACTCGACAATGCACCAAGCCCGGATGCTGGGACTGTCCGGAGAGGCGGCCAACCAGATGGACGGCTCGGTGCAGGTAATCGCTGAAGGTGATCGCGACGCCGTGGACTCCTTGCTGGAATGGCTGCAATCCCGGGATGCCCCGGGCCGGGTGAAACACGTGGATGCCACGTTCACGCAAGCCACCGGCGAGTTCTCCGGATTCTGGGTGGACTGAGCCTCCCCAGACTGAACCGAGCCCTAGGCGTTTGCGGCGTTCGCCTTGTCCAGGGCTTCGATGCGTTTCTGCCGCGATGCCGGGGAGTCCAGGCTGAACGAGCGGAAATCCCCAAGGTCCTCGCGGATCCAACTCTCCACCTCACTGATCCGCTGAGTGACTGCCGCGCTGGGCTTGTCGAAGGTCCACGCGGCGATCCGTTCCTTACCCGGATCGTATTGCCACAGTCCGATGATTCTTCCCCGGTCCAGGATCGGGTGGTCGGACAGGTCCGCCTGCAGCGCAAGCGTGGTGTCCAGGACCTTCCGGCCCCGATCCCCTTCAGCCAGCATGTCCGCCGAATTCCTGCGCAACAGCACCAAAGAGTCCGTCCCGGCCAGAAGCTGGATCTGCTGCTCCTGCGGTGCCCTGAACGCGGAAAGGTGCTCGACGTCGTCGGGCAGCATGCAGAGCGGCTCACCTGTCGCGGTGGCCACTTCGACGGCGCCGACGGCCACCAGCGCCGCCTTGCTCTGCGCGACGGTGAAGCCCGTAAGCCATTGACTCTGCTTGAACGTCGCTCCGCCGGTCCAGCGCAGGTACCGTTCGATCAAGCGCGCGCGGGCGGCGTCGTCGTCGATGGGGCTCGGCGGCAGCATCCACGACGTGTAGGCGTAGCGCTGCTGGTCGAGACGGCCATTGACGGGGACGCGGCGGATGCGTCCGTCGGCTTGCAGGAGGCCCAAGGCCGTGGGGAGGGTGGTGGACGCACCCTTCTTCTTGCCTTCTTCGCCGAGGCTGCGGACGGACTCGCCGAGCTCGTCCCTGAGCTGTTTCGGGTCCATGGGGTCGCTGGATTCCATGAGGGTGTGCAGCACTTGCTCTTCGAGAAGGGTGATCTCACCGCGTTCGACGCCGAGCCGGGCCAGGACCTTGAACGGCGCCACCGCGGCGTCCCGGCCGACTTGGAGGCCCCACGCGAAGTCGTTCCGGCCGAGGACGTAGGTGCATCCGCGGGCTGTCGGGAGCTCGTGGATTCTCAGCTCGGCGACGTCCCGGTCCACCTGTTCGCGCCTGATCCCGGCCCGGGCAAAGAGCGTCAGGTAAGGGTTGGCGCCGCCCACGGAACGGGCCCAACCGGCGCGGTCCAGGACTTCCTCGGACGTCTTGCCGGAGAGGGAACCGTCCAGTCCCTGCCTGTGCCACGCCCAGGCGCGGAGGAGTTCCGGGGTGAGCGTTTGGGTGGAAAGCACGGCGGACGTCATGGCCCCATTCTGCACCGTTTGCCCGCCATCCGGGGCAGTCCCTCGCGAGCTATCGCTCGAAATCCAACGAGAAGCCCGCCCAGGCGTCGGGATGCTCGCGCAACAGCACGTCGACGCCGGCGAGCGCACCGCCGTCGTCGCTCTTGCGGACTTTCGCCGCGACTGCCTCAGCGATGAAGCGGGCCAGCACTTCCGTCGTCGTGAGCTGTCCGGCGAAGTCCGGGTGCTCGTCGAGGTTCTTGTAGTTGAGGCCGGCCAGGACCTCGTCCAGGATGGTTCCGGCGACGCCGATGTCCAGCACGATCGCGTCGTCATTCAGCTCCGCCCGGCGGAACGTCATCTCGGCCACGAAAGTGGCTCCGTGGAGTCCCTGCGCCGGGCCGAACGACTCCCGCGGAAGGCTGTGGGCGATCATGAAGTGCCGGCGGACGGTGAGGGTGAACATCGCTACGCTTTCCTCCGTTTTTCGGGGTAATTGATGACGTGGCAGAGATCGTCCAGTTCGCCGTTTTCCAAACCTTGGAAAACCTCCGGCAGCACCTCGAACTGCGACTCTCCCGTGAGGAACGCGTCGAACACCGAGTCCCGCAGGAGAGAGACGGCCAGTTGCAGCCGCTCACTTGAGGTGCGGCGGTGCCGGCGCGAACGTGCAACCACTCCAACCTGGCTGGCTCGGATGGAGAGGCGCCGGGCATGGAAGTCCTCCCCCAGCGGCAGGGAGACCTTCCGGTCCCCGTACCAAGACATCTCAATGATCTCGCCCTCGTCACCCGCGAGCTGCAGGCTACGGGCCAGTCCTTCGTCCGTGGCCGAGCAATGGAACACGATGTCGCAGTCCTGTTTTGCATCGTCCGGAAGCACGAACTCCACGCCCAAGGATTCCACGAACCCGCGCTTCCCCGGATCCGTCTCCACCAGTTGCAAGCGCTCCAGCGGGAAGCTGCGCAGCAGTGCTGCGGTCATGCCGCCCACCAGTCCGGCACCGACGACGGCGATCCTGTCACCGAGGCGGGGGCCGGCCTCCCACAGGGCGTTGAGGGCGATCTCCGCGATACCCGTGAGCACAGCCCGACGGGCCGGCACGCCTTCCGGAATTCTCGTGAGTGCGGTGAGCGGCACGACGTAGCGGTCCTGATGCGGGTGCAGGCAGAAGACGTTCTGGCCGATCCAGTCTTCCGGGCCTTCTTCAACAACGCCAACCGACAGATAGCCGAACTTGACCGGCGCGGGAAAATCTCCTGTTTGATGGGGTGCCCGCATCTTCTTCGCAATCCGTGGAGGGACGTGCGCTTCATGGACCACGAGCTCGGTTCCCCTACTGATTCCGGAGTACAAGGCACGGACCAAAGCCTCACCCTGGGCCGGAGCCGGAAGTTCCTCGCTCCGTAGTTCGCCTTGGCAGGGGCCAACGGTCCAGTAGGCCAAGGCCGTTTGAGGGTGCGTGTTTTGCGGCGCGCGTTGTGGAAGAGTCATCGTGCTTGCGAATCTAGTCCTGCGCCTGCGATTGGGGAAGGGAAGCCTGCTTACTAAGTGGATGCAGCTCGTCCGTTTTGGGGAACAGGCCTCCACTCCGGTACCCTATTTCAGTTGGTGACGTGTCCGAGCGGCCGAAGGTGCAACACTCGAAATGTTGTTTGGTGTAAAAGCCAACGTGGGTTCAAATCCCACCGTCACCGCCACTTGAAAGGCCCCTGGTTCCCTTTGTTTACAAGGGATCGGGGGCCTTTTGCTTTGCGCGGAGAGACCCCTGCGGTTACGCAGCAGTAACAAAGTCTTCAGGCTGGGTCCAGGCCGGAAGCAGGCGAAGGGCCGGGCGCGATGCCCGGCCCTTGCCGTGGTAGACGCGGACGAGACTTACTTGAAGAGCGGTATGATCCCGAGCTGCTGGAGGACCTTCACGCCATCATCAAGTCCGACCTCTTCGACGATAAGGCCGTCAACGACCTTGAGTACGGTCGTGCCGGTGAACCTCATGCTCTTGCCGGACGCGGCAGGTACGGAGCCGATGGGCAAGTCATCGAAGGCGATGGGGCCGGTGTGGACGCCTCCTCCCTCCCATTGGCCAACTACGTAGTCGCCTTCGGCGATGAGGTCGGCGGTGCCCCAGAAGTTGAGGTCTGGGAATGCGCTACGGAAGCGGGTCGCGAAGTCACGGACTTCGTCACGGCCAGTCATGGGTTTGTGCAGCGAGTAATGGAAGCGGATGTCGGGGGCGGCGAGCTCGTCGATGACGGCGGGGTTGAAGTCACTGCCCCAGAACTCGGTAAACCAGCGTCCGACGATAGCCTTGTTCTCTTCAACCGACATGGTGTTCTCCTAGTCTCGTATGAGGGAATCGGCGAGCAAGGGTGACCGCCGATATCTAGAAGACGTTCGCGGTGGGCAATCCGTGAGATGAAAACAGCCAGGTCCTTGCGCCGGTGGCGATACGGCCGTCGGTGTCGAGGTGCCAGGGTTCAGCTTCGCGGGTGACCCCGGCGATTCCGGGCAGGTTATGGAGCCCGACTAGGTGGAGGGCCCGGCGGTCGTTGTTTTCTTCCATGCCTGGTGGCGGTCTTTGCAGCAGGCTCCACATGGCCGATAGCCCGCGGCGAGTGCGGTGGCTTCGTCGGCGAAGAACAGGCGATTCTTGGCGTACCCGCCACGTGCGATCGCGCGTAGAGCGGCGGGGCAATCGAGGCGTCCGTAGATTTTCCCACCGCGGTGACCGCCCCACGTGCCCTTGATCGGAGATGTGTAGGGGCGGCCATCGGCCCCGGTGAGCGTGTAGTTCTTCACTATGCTCATGCTGCGTCGTGGAATACCAGGGCGAGTGTGTGACGCTCGCCGGAGCGGATGGCGGAGACGCCGTGCCGTACTGGCGCGGCGGACCAGCCGCGAGCCGATTTCACAGGCCGGTCGCGGGTGGTGAACACGTAGCCGTGTCCGTGGGGCAGCAGGGTCGCCGTGCCCCGCGATTGTGCGCGGGGGCGTTGTTCGAGCAGCAGAAACTCGCCGCCGGTGTGGTCCACGCCCGGCTCGTTCAGGTTGATGACCACTTGGAGTGGGAACACCAGATCACCGTAAAGGTCGCGATGAAGGGCGTTCCAGTCCTTCTCGCCGTACTTCAGCAGGATCGCCGTGGACTTGGTCTGACCGGCGTCGTGGCACATCTGCAGCCACTCGTCGAGCGTGTCCGGCCACGGAGTTGGTCGACCAAGCTTCGTCCACCAGTCGCGGGCGATAGGCAGCAGCCGGGGGTAGAGCGCCTGCTTCAGCCGCTCAATGGGTTCGGGGTAGGGAGTCCAGAAGTACCGGTACTGGCCCTCGCCGAAACGGTGACGACCCATGTTGATCGTGCTGCGGAACAGCTCGTCGCTCTCGTACAGGTCACGAATCTCCGCGGCCTCCCCGGGCGTTAGGAACTGCGGGAGAAGTGCCCCGCCGTACTCGTTTATCTCATCAGCTACGACCGACCAGTCAGCCGACTCGACTCGATCACGCCACGGGTTGTCCGCCCAAATTTCTCCGCCAGTCATGCTGCAGCCTCCAGTTCGAGCAGCATCGTCTTGGCCTCCAGGCCGCCGATGTAGCCACCGAGGGACCCATCGGTGCGCAGCACGCGGTGACACGGAACGACGACCGGGAGGGGGTTGGTCGCGCAAGCGGTGCCGACGGCACGGACTGCCTTCGGGTTGCCGACCATCTGGGCCATCTCCTTGTAGCTGCGGGTCTGGCCATAGCCGATGTCCGGCAGGTGCCTCTGGACGAGCTGGCGGAAGCCACCTGACAACGACAGGTCCAGCTGTACATCGAAGCGCTTCCTGCGGTGCTCGAAGTACTCGTCCAGTTCACGTGCCACGACCTCCAGCTGTTTCGGGGAACGCAGAATGCGCGGGCTGATTTTCTCCGACAGCGATTCGAGGACACGGTCGTGGTCCTCGACCGCGTACGCGACCCGGACAAGTCCTGTCGGTGTGGCTGCGAGCAGCAGCTTCCCGACAGGACTGTCCACGGTCGTGTAGGCAACGTCGAGGAGGCCCTCCGCTTGTGCCGCGACCTCCAGTCGGCGATGCAGCACCGCCAACTTCTCGGCGTCGATGGGCGCTGCCAAGCCCGTGAGGGTGTCATCACCCTGGATGTCACTCATGATCTTGCCCCTTTCGCCAGCTCTGGCTGGCTGGCTCCGCGCGCCCGGATAGTTCCTTCTGAGGTTCTTGAGGCCATCGGCCGAGGCTCTTCGTGCGGCCTCGACTGTACCGCCGAGAATTGTCGAGATCTCCGCGTACGACATCCCGACGAGATAGCGGAAGGTGATCGCCTGCCGCTGTTTCTCAGGGAGCTTGCCAACGTACATCCACACATCGGTGTTATCCGCGCCGGGAATTCCCAACGCGGTCGGAGCCTCAGGCAGCTCCGCCACAGGCAAGGGGATTCGCTTCGCAGCACGGTGGACGTCAATGGCTTTCCGGCGCGCGATCGTGACCAGCCAGGCTTCGACGTTCGCAGTCTCTGGAAGGTCCGGGTAGGCACGCATCGCGGCAAGAAATGTCTCCGACCATGCGTCATCCGCGTCATGCACCTCCAAAAGCGCGCGACAGACCCGCAGCACGGTAACGCCGTGCTGCACGACCACTGTCTCGAACGGATGCTTCATGTTGATCTCATTGAATACGGCCAAGGCGAGTCTGTCGTGATGTTCATTGCTCTTTCCTTCCGTCTCTGCCGTTCTGTCTGCTGTGAAGACGGGCACCGGGTTGAAAACGTGAGATGTAAAGCGAAAACCTTGACAGTTTTCCCATTTACTCATTGTTTCGCATCAGACATTAAGAACCGGGAGGAAAGTGGCAGCCACTTGACCCCTACAAATCTACTCGTGTAGATTCAGAACGAATGTTGCACACATCACACTCGAGAAGGTCACCCGACCAGCCTTTGGGTCCCAAAAAGAGATGACAAGCCCATCAGGACCCCAATGAGGGCCGGCGACGGTCCGAGCCTGGCCATGCTGGGCGCCCGCACCCTAGGTAACGCACTGGGCTCCGGTCGAAACTCGCTGAACGCCCTGCGCCTGGTCTTCGCCGCAGCCGTGATCGTCTCCCACTCCTGGTGGCTGGGCGGCTACGGCCCGGAATCCTCGCTTTACGGGATCAAGCTCGGCACTGCAGGCGTCATGGGCTTCTTCGCCATCTCCGGCTATCTCATCACCGTCAGTGCCGAACGTTCGAACACGGTGCTCGAGTACGCCGCAGCCCGCCTCACCCGCATCTACCCGGCTCTCGCGGTCGCTGCGCTTATTGTTGCCTTCGTGGCCGCGCCGGTTGGCGCGCTCCTGACACACGGGACCTACGATCCGCGCGGAGCCCTGGCCTTCCTCGGCGCGGCCCTGGCGCTCAGCATCGGCGTGATGGACACACCCGCCATCGGGACGTCCCTCTGGGGCAACCATGACCGCTTTGACTGGAACGGCCCCTTATGGACTCTCACCTGGGAAGGGCTCTGCTACGTCATCGTCGCCACGATCGTGTTCCTGCTTCGCAGGATTCCGGAGAGCAGGCGAGGCACGGCCACGGCAATATTCCTGCTCCTTGCCGCATCGACGGGCGCAGTCTTCGGAAAGCTCCTCGCAGGCGGATTCGGACCAAACCGCACCGAATTCGTCCTCCCGCTGCTCGCGATCTTCATGGCAGGATCCCTCCTTGCCACCCAGAGGCACAGGGTCCGCGTCGGTGCGGCGCCAAGCCTTCTCGCCGCACTGGCAGTCTGGGGCGCCCTCGCCACCGGGTACGGTACAGCCCTCGCCCCATTGCCGTTTGCCTACCTCGTCCTGTCGATCGGTTCAATCGGAAGCATGTCCGCCATCGGGTCGCGCTACGACATCTCCTACGGGATCTACATCTACGGGTGGCCAATCCAGCAGCTCCTCGCCGCCGCCCACACGGCATCCCATGTTCCCGTGCTCGGGTTTGCCGCACTCGCCCTCGTGGCGGCCTGGCCCCTTGGTTTCCTGAGCTGTGTGGCGGTCGAACAGCCAAGCCAGCGGATCCGGCGCGCTCTCATGGGCCGCCTCGCCATCCGCGCTGCCACGACCACTCCAGGTCCATCGACAACCGCGCGGGACGCCGGTGCTATGACCCCACGAGCATGATTAGTGCGTTCATCAACGGATGGAACGATCGCCCCCACCCCTTCGCCTGATTAAATCCCCGCGGAAGTCCTCGGCAAACACACGCCACTAGGGTGTTACGGTGAATGATTTCTCTGGGACGGCACAGGAAGCGCGCTGCAAAGTGGCGTTGGCGCTTACGCGGTTGTTGCGTCCAGTGTCATCGCACCAATCGATGTTGTGAGGCATAGCGATTACCGTAGCCTCTCCTGGGGCGGTTCCTGGGGGGAGAACAAAAGTGAAAGTGAAGCCCCCTTTATCACTCATTGGCGCCGTCTTTTCGACGAGCTTGGTACCAGCAGCGTCCTTAATGTCGAGGTCGACGAGAGCATTGGCACCGTAGCGCGGATTGCACCGGGCGTCGGGCGCGCTGATCGTTAGCTCGTCACCCACCTTTGCGACCTCGGGATTTACGGAAAACTTTGGAGGCAAGCAGGGTGGTTCGCCCTGCGATGATGCGCATCCCGACGTTGCAGCCACAGTCAAGACAACGCAAACCGCGCCCAGCCCAAACTTCCGGGCTGTGCGTACCCGACGCGAAAATCTTGATAGTTTGATAATTTGCTCATTTATCTCGCAATAGAACCGGGATGAATACTTCCAACAAGAGTTGTACTCTTTGCAATTTTACTCAAAAACTGACGGGAAGATGAGAACCATTTGGCCACTTCAGCATCAGTTTCACTTCAGGACAACGGGCCGTTCCGAATGTTAACTATTTTATGCTTTTGACCTCATGCTTGGAAATTTTAGTCAGGATTTCGTCATTGACTTCACTGTTTTTATTGGAAAAATTCCGTCTGGCCCAGCTGTAAAGATTCCAGCGTCTCCCACGGTGACATAGAAATGCTCAGCCGCCCTGCCGGGCAACTCTGACGGGCGAATGAAGATCAAGTAGACAGCGCCATCCTGTTTGAAGATCGGCGCCGGAGGCGAATTAGATAACTTCAAGGCTGATCTCGCCGGCACCTTCGACATTTACGATGGCGGCCAGTAAGGCAATTGCGAGTTCAGAAGATCTTCGTGTCCTGGCTTTTGCAATGCCGGAACTTCGAAAATGCCACAAAGTCACACCTACCCCCCGATAGTAAAGACAAATGGAGAATATCTAGAATAGATGACGGAGTGAGCATCGACAAGATCTCTTAATAAACAGGTCAAAGGACTTTTTAGGAAAGTCCGCAATGGAATCCGGCGGACCACTTCAGAACCGTCGAAACCTTCGCTATCGCGGCATAGCCTCTTGAAGATCCGCGCCAACACAACGAGCGCTCAGCGCCACCCAAAATGACGTCTTTACAGGGCGCGTAACACCGGCCGACACCACTACGGAAATTCTCGACGGATCTGAGAGAGGCCGTAGTCGATACGGCCGGCCGCCTCGCCATCCGCGCAGTCAACTAAAGCAATCCGCTTAAACGCTTGATCAAAGATTCCTCACCAGCTATTCTTGCCGTGATTAAGCGTTTAATCACAAGACCGACTCCACCACGAACTCCCCCGCCTGCTCAACAACGCCGTGTGCAGTGGCTCGACGCAGAGCTATCGGCGGTCGAGTAGTCCTCACCGAGACCCGGAGATTTTATGGCCCACTCAGCAAGGAGGCTGCCGAAGAGGGCGAGCATGCTCGCCCTCTTCGGCGCGCTCACGATGTTTTTCACGACCACCATGGTTACCGGGGACATCCCCGGCGCGGGAGCCGTCGGCGGCGCGACCGCACCGCCAATGCGCGCCGTCTACCACATGACTCCCCCGTCGGGATGGCTGAGCGATCCTCAGCGGCCCATCTATCTCAACGGCAAGTACAACCTGTATTACCTTCACAGCAACCAGGACAACGGCCCCGGCGGGTGGCGACATGCGACGTCGTCGGACACTGTAGTGTTCAACGACCAAGGCGATGCCCTTCCGCTCCAGAGCAATTTCCCCGTATGGACCGGATCCTCGGTGATCGATACGAACAACACCGCGGGCTTCGGAGCCGGGGCCGTCGTCGCGCTCGCCACGCAACCGACCGACGGCGACGCGTTCCAGCAATCGCAATACCTCTGGTATTCGACCGACGGTGGGTCCACCTTCACGCAGTACGGCGCACCGGTCATCGCCAACCCGGACGCTTCGGATTGGTTCCGCGACCCGAAGATCGTTTGGGACGCGGCGCACTCGACGTGGGTAGCCGCGATCGGCCGTCAGCAGAAGATCACGTTCTACACGTCGCCGGACCTCAAGACCTGGACGCACCAGACGGATTTCAGCTACACCACCCCGAACATCGGCGGCGTCGAGTGCCCGGACATCTTCCAGATGAAAGCCAACGACGGTTCGTGGCATTGGATCATGGCCGGGAGCATGCAGGGCGACTACAGCGGCAAGCCGGACACGTACGCCTACTGGACCGGCACGTGGAACGGCTCGGCCTTCGTCGCGGACCAGACGGACCCGCAGTGGCTCGACTGGGGCAATGACTGGTATGCCTCGGTGACGTGGCCGGACGCCGCGAATCCCGACACCTCCCGATACGCGATCGGCTGGATAAACAACTGGCACTACGCGCCGCACACCGTGCCCACTGACTCCACCGACAACTACAACGGCCAGATGTCCGTGGTGCGCCAGCTCAGCCTCAAGTCCGAGGGCAGCGGTGTCTACAGCCTTATATCCCAGCCGACGCCGAATCTGGCCAACTACGCCACCAAAACCGTGAAGCCCGCCAACGCCAGCGTCAATGGACGGACAACCCTCGACTACCACGGCTCGGCCTATGAGCTCGACGCGGACGTCAGCTGGGCCACCTTGAACAACGTCGGTATCTCCGTCGGCGAGAACAAGGACGGCAGCCGGCACACTAACATCGGCGTCTACGGGGGCAACCTCTACGTCGATCGCTCCGCGCAAGACCAAGTGCCCTACTCCTTCGGTACGTACCAGCAGTCCCAGGCGCCGCTCGCCTCGGGTGCGACGTCCGTACACCTTCGGATCCTCGTGGACCACGGCAGCGTGGAGGTCTTCGCCGACGACGGCCGGATCGCGCTCTCGAACCAGGACTTCTTCACGTCGTCGGACACGGGGATCTCGCTTTTCACGATCGGCGGCAGCGCCAACTTCGCCAACCTCTCGATCACGGAATTCGCCAACATCACCGAGCAGGCGAATCCCGCCGCGCCGTACGCCGACTTCGAAGGCAGCACCTATGGCCCATGGACGACGGCGGGAGCGGCCTTCGGTGCCGGGCCCGCCACCGGGACGCTCCCTAACCAGCAACCCGTCACGGGCTACCTCGGGAACAGGCTCGCCAACAATTTCAACGGCGGCGACGCGTCGACCGGAACGCTGACCTCGCCGTCGTTCACCATCGGCCATTCCTACGTCAACTTCCTCGCCGGAGGCGGGAACAACCCGAGGCCCTCAGACGTCTTCGCCGACTTCGAGGGCGCGACGTGGGGTGCGGGGTGGACGGCGTCGGGCAGCTACGTTGGCCAAGGCCCGACGGCGGAATCCCTCCCGAATCAGCTCGGCTCCAAGGTCCTCGATACGTACGTCGGAGGAGGTGATGCCGCCACGGGCGCGATCACGTCGCCGACATTCACGATTACGCGGGACTATATAGACTTCCTCATCGCGGGAGGAAACCACCCCTGGGGTCAGTCGGGTGCCGCTGCGGTGAACCTCCTCGTCAACGGGCAAGTTGTCCGCACGGCAACGGGCCAGAATTCATCGACGATGTCGAACGTGAACTGGGACGTCCACACGCTCGTGGGGCAGAAAGCCCAAATCCAGGTCATCGACCACGCAACCGGATCCTGGGGCCACGTCATGGTGGACCAGATTGTGTTCAGCAGCGCGCCGAACGCGGTTGGAGGTGAGCCGGACAATCAGACCACGGTGAATCTCGTCGTCAACGGTCAAGTCGTTCGCACCGCGACGGGCCAGAACAGCGAGCACCTCGCATGGACGTCGTGGAACGTCTCCGACCTCATCGGTCAGAGCGCCCAGCTCCAGGTCGTCGACAACGGCACGGGAAGCTGGGGCCATGTCCTGCTGGACCAGGTCACCTTCGAAGACATCCCAGCTGCCTAACCACGCGCTGCCCTCCCGTGAGAACCGCGGGAGGGCAGCGAGCGCGAGGGTATTCTGCCCGGTGGCCGTGTCTGCTAGGCGTCCATTTGTGCCTATGCTGGGCCCATGGGGAGCGACTCATGGACGACGCCGGATGCGCGGCGCCTGCTCGCGGCACTTGCGAACGCCCAAGCCCGGAGGGTCTTCGCTGAGATCAGCGTTGGCGAAACCCCGGGCGGCTCGCTCTCGCCAGTGAAACTCGCACGGGCGCTCACGCTCCTCAACCAAGCGGGGCTGGTCGAAACGGTTGAGACCGAAGGCAGTGTCCGCTACCGCATTCGCGAGCATGTCTCCCGGGACGCGCTGGCGGCCCTCTCGTCGACGCCCAGCCCGTCCGGCGTCGAGCGCTTCTTGACGACAGACGGTCGCATCGATCGCTACCCCGCGCGGGAGGCAGACCGACTCGGGCTTCTCGCTTGGGTAGCCGCGCGCATCCTGGACACCGGCGGGCGCGTGGCAGAACGGGAGCTCAACGAACGCCTCGCCCGGTTCACTGGAGACGTGCCAATGCTCCGGCGGTACCTTGTTGACTCCGGCATCGTGAACCGCACGCCGGATGGCTCGGCCTACTGGCTGGCCGTCGAAGACGGCGACGGCGGCCCCTAGTCTCCGCGCGGCTATAGATACCGGGCATTCGCCAGGACCGGAAGCTTGCCCCGCACTTCTTCGACGGTTGACGGATCGATGTCGACGACGGCGAGTTCCGGCATTTCTCCCAGGGCGGCCACCGCGGCACCCAGTGGCGAGATCACAGCACTGTGCCCTATGCCCGTAGGCGCCGTGCCGGTGGAGGGCAGACCGACGCTCGCGGGATTGCCTTGGCCGCACGCCACGACGAAGGTGGTGCTGTCCACGGCGCGGGCCCGCACCAGCAGGTCCCACTGCTCGGCTTTTCCTTCGCCGGCGCCCCATGAGGCGCAGACGATGTTGACCTGCGCTCCTGACCGGGCGTTGACAGTGAAGAGGGCAGGGAAACGCACGTCGTAACAGGTGGCGAGGCCAAACACGGTGCCGTTGAGTTCGAAGGTTACGGGCGAGGTGCCGGCGTCGACCGAATCAGACTCCGCGAAGCCGAATGCATCAAAGAGGTGAATCTTGTCGTAGGACGTGTCCACCCCGGGGCCGGTGACCAAAAGCGTGTTCCGGACCCGTCCGCCCTCGCCGGGGGTGAACATCCCCGCGACGACGGCGATATCCAGCTCCCGTGCAAGGCTGCGGACCGCTGAGGCCCACGGTCCGTCCAGCGGTTCGGCGATGTCGCCCAGGCTGTTGCCGAAAGCGCGCATGGCTGCTTCAGGAAAGACCACGAGTTCGGCTCCAGCGGCCTTGGCACGGGTGGCGTATTCTCGGATCAGTTCCAGGTTGGCAGCCACATCGGCTCCCGTGATGATTTGTGCCACGGCTAAACGCATGAATTTACTCCAGATTGTTGTATACATAATGTATGCGAAAAAGTTCGGGGACTGCGGCGTCCGGCCGCGAGAAGGCGTACGCGTACCTGCGTGAAAATATCCTGATCGACCCCGAAGTCCAGGGGAAGTTCCTGAATGAGCAGGATCTGGCCGCGGAAATCGGCGTATCGCGTACGCCGGTGCGTGAGGCGCTCTTGCTGCTCGTCTCGGACGGCTTGGTGGAGCTGATTCCTCAGCGCGGAGCTTACGTTCCTCCGGTGACCGGCCGGGAGATGTCTGAATTGATGGAACTGCGCGGGATCCTTGAAAGCCACGCCGCCCGGCTGGTCATCGAGCAAGGCCGGGTTCCCGCCGGGACGATGCAGGAAACCCTTGACCAGCAGGCAAAGCTTCCCGAGGACCTGAGCCCGGAAGCGGCCCGTGAGTTTATCCGCCTGGACACCCTGTTCCACCAGCAGCTCATTGACGCGGCGGGCAATGAGCTCATCTCCCGGACGTACAGCAAGCTCCACGTCCGGCAGATTCTGGTAGGCGTCTCCGCGCTGTTCCGTACCGGAGGCCGACGCGAGCAGGTGTGCGCCGAACACCAGGACATACTCGACGCCCTGATGTCCGGCGACGCGGCGAAGGCGCAGAAAGCCATTGACCATCACCTGGCTGTGACCCGGGATATTCTGCTCCGCACCTGAGGGACTTTCTGTCCGCCCAAGGCACGTTGTCAGGATTTTCGAAGGCATGACGTGACAACTTCTCCGGACGGTCAGCGTCAGCGGGATTCCGCGACGGCGGACGGTTGGCTTGCTGCCGCCGATCCTTCCAGCAGCAAACGGTAGTCCTCATCCTCCACGGTGTTGGAGTCCCGGCCGAGCGCCAGCCCCACTAAAGTAACGACGGCGGCCACGGCCACATAGATGGCAACCGGAATCCAGGTGCCGAACTGGGACAGCAACAGCGTGAACATCAAGGGTGCGATGGCGCCGCCGATCACGCCTGCGAAGGTATAGGCCAGCGAACTTCCGGTGGACCGCAGCCGCGGTGAGAACTGTTCAACGATGAAGGCGGCCTGCGGCCCGTACATGAAGGAGTGCGCCATGAGGCCCAGGACGATTCCCGCGATCAGCAGCGGCTCGCTGTGCCCGCCCAGGATGCCGAAGAAGACGAAAGTCCAGACAGCTCCTACCACTGCCGCAATCCCGTAGACGAGGCGTCGGTTGAAGCGGTCAGAGACGGCACCGGCCAGCGGGATCATGAACAGCTGGAACGCCGAGCCGATCAATACGGCAGTGAGGACCTGGCTGCGGTCATAGCCGAGGGCCTGGATCCCGTAGCTCAGGGTGAACACAGTGAACAGTGCGTACAGCACGTCCGGGCCTACCCGGCACAGGGTGGCAGCGACGAGCGGCCGGAGTTCCTTGCTGAAGACTTCGCGGACCGGAGCGTTGGGCTGTTCACCGTGGGCCTCAATGGCCTTGAAAATCGGGGTATCTTCAAGCTTCAGCCGAATCCAAAGACCGAACCCCACCAACACGGCCGAGACCAGGAATGCGATGCGCCAGCCGAAGCTGATGAACTGCGCTTCGGTGAGGGTAACGGTCAGGACGGCCAGCGTGCCGTTGGCCAGGAGGTTGCCGGCCGGCGGACCGACCTGGGCCGCGGAAGCCCAGAAACCGCGCCGATGGGGATCGCCGTACTCGCTGGAGAGCAGCACTGCGCCGCCCCATTCGCCACCGACGCCCACGCCCTGGGCGAAGCGCAGCAATACCAAAATGATCGGGGCCGAGATGCCGATGCTGCCGTAGCCAGGTAGCACCCCGATCAGAACGGTGGCGACGCCGATGATCATCAGCGTTGTCACCAGGACCTTCTTGCGGCCGATGCGGTCACCGAGCCGGCCGAAAATGATGCCGCCCACAGGACGGGAGACATAGCCCACCGCGTAGGTGGAGAACGCCAGGATGGTCCCGGTCAAGGGATCCGATGACGGGAAAAAGACGATGGGGAATACGACGGCGGCTGCGGCCGAGTAGACGGCAAAGTCGTACCACTCGAGCGCGGTGCCGGTGAGGCTTGCGGCGAAGGCCTTGTACAGGCCTTTGGGATGCGTCGGCTTTCCTGGACGCGGCGCTGCGCCGGAAGCCGGAACTGGGACGTTGGCCATGGGTTTCCTCCACGAGAAGTTTACGGTGACGCCTGCCACACTGGCGTTAAATGTATACATTACGCATACTGGTTGTACATTGGCGACTGTTTCCGGTTTCCGGTTTGAAAAATTTCTCCAGCAGGACACGCAAAGGATGGACAGAAAATGACGACTCTGAGCTTTGAACTTCCCGACGGCACCACGAGGAACGTCCAGGTCAAGCACCTCCTCAACGCCGGCTACGCGGGGCGCGAGCAGGAAGAAGTGCAGGCCCACATCGCCGAGCTGGCCGAACTTGGCGTTCCCGGCCCCGCAACCACGCCGGCGCTGTACCCCGTGTCGCCGTACCTGGCCCAGCAGGTTTCGGAAGTCCGCGTCCAGCACGGCAGGACCTCGGGTGAAGCGGAATGGGCGCTCGTGATCACCGATGAGGACGTGCTCCTGACAGTGGCGTGCGATCACACGGATCGCGAGCTCGAGGTCCACGGCGTGGCCTGGAGCAAGAACGCCAGCCCGGACGTGTTGGGGCGCAAGGCCTGGCGCCTGGAAGATGTCCGCGACCATTTGGACAGCATCACGCTCAAGGGCTGGGTGGGCGACGGCGAAACTCCGGACACCCTGATCCAGGACAGTTCGCTGGAGGCGCTCCTCAGCCCGGACTATTGGCTGGAGGTCCTGGCAGAGCGCGGCCTGGACCAGCCGGGCACCGTCCTCATTTCAGGCACGGTGGCAATGAAACATGGGGTTGACCAGTTTGCCCGCAGCTGGAAGGTGGAAATGACCGATCCGGTGACCGGCACGTCGGTGGACGCCCAGTATGTTGTGGAGCAGATGGCGGAGCCCATCGGCTGAGTCCGGCTCCGCCGTCGTTCAGCCTCCTCCATTGTGAGCGCGCGGGACCGGGCATACGCTGGGAGAGGCACAAGCGGTTGGCACTACTACTGCGTTGGGAGGGCGCTGCATGGACGCCAATTCCATCACCGACACCTTCCACCGGCCCTTGAGGGACCTGCGGATTTCCGTCACGGACCGATGCAATTTCCGTTGCGTCTACTGCATGCCCAAGGAGATCTTCGGGCGGGATTTCGTTTTCATGCCCCGGGATCAGCTGCTGACGTTTGAGGAAATCACCAGGCTGGCGTCGATCGCGGTGGGGCACGGGGTGCGGAAGATCCGGCTGACCGGCGGGGAACCCCTGCTGCGGAAGGACATCGAGGAATTGGTCCGGATGCTGGCCCGGTTGCGCACTCCCGACGGGCTGGCTCCGGACCTGGCCATGACCACGAACGGCTCGGTCCTGGCGCAGAAGGCGCAGGCCCTCAAGGATGCCGGACTGAACCGCGTGACGGTCTCGCTGGACTCCCTCCGCGAGGAAACCTTCCAGGCCATGAACGACGTCGGCTATCCCGTGGCGAAGGTCCTTCACGCCGCGGACGTTGCCCAGGCCGCCGGACTCGGGCCCGTGAAGATCAACATGGTAGTCAAGCGCGGGACGAACGACCAGGACATTCTTCCCATGGCGAGCCACTTCAAGGGATCCGGCTTTATTCTGCGGTTCATCGAGTACATGGACGTGGGTGCGTCCAACGGCTGGAAAATGGATGAAGTGGTGCCCTCCGCCGAGATCCTGGCCCGCATCGGCGCGGCGTTCCCGCTGGAGCCCGTGGCGCCCAACTACCCCGGCGAGACCTCGGATCGCTGGCGCTACGCGGACGGCAGCGGCGAAATCGGAGTCATTTCCAGCGTGACCCAAGCCTTTTGCCGCGGCTGCACCCGTGCCCGGCTCTCCGCCGACGGGAAGCTGTTCACATGCCTCTTCGCCACAACCGGCACGGACCTGAGGGCACTCCTGAGAGGCGGCGCGTCCGACGTCGAGCTTTCGACGGCGTTGTCCGCCCTGTGGGGCGGCCGCACGGACCGCTACTCGGAACTGCGCAGTTCACACACGCCCAAGGACGCCGCGGCTCACAAGATCGAGATGTCGTACATCGGCGGGTAGCCCAGCCGGACCGCGCCCCCGCCAGTGACCCTATGCTGGTGCCATGACGCAGACGTCGATCAGTTCCGCCGCAGCGCTGGCCGAAATGCTAGCCGCCACCGGCTACCTCGCCGACGAAGGCCTGGCCACCATTGGCTACCTCGCCCTGAGCATGGAACGGCCGCTGCTGCTGGAGGGCGAACCGGGCACCGGCAAAACCTCCCTCGCCGAGGCGCTGGCCGAGGGATTCGGGCTGCCGCTGATCCGCCTGCAGTGCTACGAGGGAATCGACGCTTCGCAGGCGCTGTATGACTGGGACTTCACCGCCCAGATCCTGCACTTACGCAGCGTTGAGGCCAGCGGCGGCGCGGGAATGAGCGCGGGATTGAGCGTGGCCGAGCTGGAAAGCTCGCTCTACGACAAACGGTTCCTGCTGGCCCGGCCCATCCTCAAGGCGCTCCAGCAGAGCCCGGCCGTGCTGCTGATCGACGAAATCGACCGGGCCGACGACGAGTTCGAGGCGTTCCTGCTGGAAGTGCTCTCCACCTACCAGGTCTCCATTCCCGAGTTCGGCACGGTCAAGGCTGATACCCCGCCGATCGTGGTGCTCACCTCCAACCGGACCCGCGACCTGCACGATGCGCTCAAACGCCGGTGCCTCTACCACTGGATCGACCACCCCGGGCTGGCCCGCGAAGTGGAAATCGTGCGCACCCGGCTCCCCCAGGTGCCCGCGCTGCTGGCCGAGCAGGTGGTGCGCGCAGTCCAGCAGATCCGGGTCACCGACGACGTGCTCAAGCCTCCCGGCGTCGCCGAAACCCTGGACTGGGCCCGCGCGCTGCACCAGCTCGGCCGGGCCGAGCTTGATCTGGCTTCGGCCGCGGCCAGCATCGGCGCGCTGTGCAAGTACCGCGAGGACACCGAGCGCGTCTCGGCGGCCCTGGCCCGGATGCTCGGCTGAGCCCATGGCACCGGCAGGACAGAGCCCCCGGGCAGCCCAGAGCACAGGCCACAGCGCCGAAGAGATCCTGTTGGCCTTTGCTGGAGCGGTGCGTGCGGCTGGAGTGAAAGTGACCGCGGACCGCTCGCGCAGCTTCGTCGACGCCGTTGGCAGGCTCGCCGTGGACGGCCGCTCGGACGTGTTCTGGGCCGGCCGCGCCACATTGTGTGCCTCGCCGGAGGATCTGCCCGCCTACCAGCGGACGTTCGAGGCCTGGTTCGCCGTGGAACATTCAGCCGCCCAACGCCTGGAAAACTCCGCGACGTCCGTCAGCGCTGCCGCTTTGGATAACGACGACGGCGGCCCGGAAGGTCGGCGGGAACAGTTGCGGGCACTCGCCAGCCGCCGGGAGTTGCTGCGGCACCGCGATGTAGCCGTCCTGGACGACGCGGAACGGGCGCTGCTGCACCGGATGTTCGAAGAGCTCCCGGTGCGCTTGCCCACCCGGCAGACCCGGCGGAAACACCTCGACCGGCACGGCGACGTCGACCGCGTACGGACCTTGCGCGACCAACTGCGCCGCGGCGGGGAACCGGGGCCGCTGCGCCGCGCCCGGGCTCCGCGCAAAATCCGCCGGATGGTCTGGTTGATCGACGTCTCGGGCTCGATGGCACCCTACGCGGACAGCCTGCTGCGCTTGGCCCACCGGGTAGTGGAAGCCGCTCCGCGCCAGATGGAGGTATTCACGATTGGCACCCGCCTGACCCGTGTGACGGGCGCACTGCGGGTGCCGGACCCGGACAATGCCCTGGCCCTCGCCGGCCGCACCGTCCCCGACTGGTCCGGCGGAACCCGGCTTGGAGAGGTGCTGCGAGCGTTCAACGACCGCTGGGGCCAGCGCGTGATGGTGCGCGGCGCCGTCGTCGTGATTGCCAGCGATGGCTGGGAGCGGGGAGACCCTGCACTGCTGGGACGCCAGGCCGAGCGGCTGCACCATCTGGCGAGGCGGATCATTTGGTCCAATCCGCACCGCGGCAAGGCGGGGTACGAGCCCCTGCAACGGGGAATCAGGGCGGTGCTGCCGCACGTTGACTTCTTTATAGGGGGGCACTCAATGCAGAGTTTCGAGGAGTTGTTGGACGTGGTTGCCAATGCGTGAGGTCTTGGACGATCTGGTCGCCGCCATGGCGGCCGGTCACACAGTAGGACTCGGAACGGTGGTGCGCACCTTCCGCTCCGCGCCGCGGCCGGCCGGGGCCGCCATGATGGTCGACGCCGACGGCAGCGCGGTCGGCTCGGTGTCCGGCGGGTGCGTCGAGGGGGCGCTCTACGAACTGGCCACCAAGGTGGTCGAGTCCGGCCGGCCAGTGCTCCAGCGCTACGGCATCAGTGACGACGCCGCGTTCGAGGTCGGCCTGACCTGCGGCGGGATCCTGGACATTTTTGTGGAGCCGGTCTCCACTGAGATCTTCCCGGAATTGCCGCAGGTGGCGGACGACGTCGGTGCCGGCCGCCCCGTTGCCATCGTCACCGTGATCGAACACCCCGATCCGGCCTGGCTGGGCCGCCATCTGGTGGTCCGTCCTGATGGGTTCGTAGGCTCCCTGGGCAGCGAGCGTGCCGATCATGCGGTATCCGACGACGTCCAGGGCCTGCTGGCAGCAGGCCGCAACGCCACGCTCATGTACGGACCGGACGGGCAGCGGCGCGGGGAGGGCATGCGCGTTTTCGCCCTCAGTTTCGCCCCGCAGCCGCGGATGCTGGTGTTTGGCGCGATTGACTTCGCCGCCGCCGTCGCGAAACAAGGCACCTTCCTGGGCTATCGGGTCACGGTCTGCGACGCACGCGCGGTTTTCGCAACGGCTGCCCGGTTCCCCCAGGCGGACGAGGTAGTAGTGGAATGGCCCCACCGCTACCTGCAGGCGCAGATCAGTGCCGGCCAAGTGGATGAACGCACCGTGATCTGCGTACTGACCCACGATCCGAAATTCGACGTGCCACTGCTGGAGTTGGCGCTGCGCCACAACGTGGCCTATGTGGGAGCGATGGGATCCCGGCGCACGCACCACGATCGGCTGGAACGGCTGCGCGAAGCGGGCCTGACCGAGGCCGAATTGGCCAGGCTCTCCAGCCCGATCGGCCTGGACCTGGGATCCCGCACCCCGGAGGAAACAGCCGTCTCCATCGCCGCCGAAATCATTGCCTTGCACTGGGGTGGCGGTGGCGGAAGATTGAGCACCATGGAGGCCCGGATCCACCACGAACCCACGGTTGAAGCGGGCCACGAAGATGCGGGGTACGAACTCAAGCCGGGCTAGGGCGCTCGCCTCCTTCGAGGAGTAACCTGTGTCACATCAGGACTGGATGCCGGGCAGTCGTGCTCGTCCTCCAAGCGACAGGAGATCCCAATGGCGAGTTCCAAGACGATCACCGTCGAAGTCGATGATGTGAGCTACACAGACGATGTCGAGCCACGATTGCTGCTGGTCCAATACCTGCGCGAACGGCTTGGCAAGACCGGCACATTGATCGGCTGCGACACTACCAACTGCGGCGCCTGCACCGTCCATCTGGACGGGGTCAGCGTCAAATCCTGCACCATGTTCGCGGTTCAGGCAGACGGCCACAACGTCACCACCATCGAAGGCCTGGCCCGGGACGGCAAGCTCGCCCCGCTGCAGCAAGCCTTCCACCAATGCCATGCGCTGCAATGCGGCTTCTGCACGCCCGGCATGATCATGCAATCGGCGTCCCTTCTCGCCGAAAACCCACACCCCACCGAGCAGGAAATCCGGGACGGCCTCGAGGGGAACCTCTGCCGGTGCACCGGGTACCAGAACATCGTTGCCGCGGTGCAGTCCGCCGCTGACGGCACGGTGTCCTCAGACAGCGACGAATCGGAAACGGCAGGTGTGGCATGACCATCGCCGAAGTCGGCAGGCCCCGCCTCCGCAAGGAAGATGCCCACCTCATCACGGGGCGCTCCAGGTACACCGACAACATGACGCTGCCCGGCATGCTGCATCTGGCAATGGTCCGCAGCCCGTTCGCCCATGCGAAGATCACGTCGATCGACGCCTCCGCTGCGAAGTCTTCACCCGGCGTCGTCGCTGTGCTCACCGGAGCCGATCTGGCCGCGGAACAGGGCAGCCTGCCCAACGTCTGGCCCGTCACCGCCGACCAGAAGGCACCCGCGTTCCCATCGATCGCGGTCGACGAGGTGGCCTTTGCCGGCGAGGTAGTGGCCTGCATCGTTGCCCGCAGCGCCGCGGCGGCGCGGGACGCCGTCGAACTCGTGGACGTCAGCTACGACCAACTTCCGGTGGTCCTGGATCTGGAGGAAGCATTCACGGACAAAGTGCTGGCCCACTCGAGCCTGGACTCCAATCTCTCGGCGACGTGGGTGTTTGACTCGGGCGAAGCCGGCACAGGCAAGCCGATCGCCGAGGCGTTGGCGAACGCCGAGGTCCTCATCGAACGCACTTTTTATCAACAGCGCCTCATCCCGGCTTTCATGGAACCGCGCTCGATCGTGGTTGACCCTACGAGTGAGCAAATCACCATGTGGTCGTCCACGCAGATACCGCATATTCTGCGGCTGATTCTGGCATTGACGCTGGGAATCCCGGAAAACAAGGTGCGTGTGATCGCCCCCGACGTGGGTGGCGGTTTTGGCGGAAAGCTGACGGTGATCCCGGAGGAATTCATCACCCTTATGGCAGCCCGGCGGGTCGGCAAGCCCTGCAAATACACCGAAACCCGCAGCGAGTCCCTGCAGTCCGGGCATCACGGCCGGGCACAAGTGCAGAAGGTGAAGCTCGCGGCCACGAAGGACGGGATCGTCACCGGGCTGGACATCCAGCTGCTGGCGGACATGGGCGCCTACCTGGGCCTGATCGGCTCGGGCATCCCGATCCTTGGCGCGTTCATGTACAACGCCATCTACAAGTTCCCGGCATACCGACTGGAATGCAACAACGTCTTCACCAACAAGGCGTGGACTGGCGCCTACCGCGGCGCAGGCCGGCCGGAGGCCACCTTTGCGATAGAGCGCCTGATGGATGAACTCGCCGTCGAACTGGGCATGGATCCCCTGGAAGTACGGAAAAAGAACTGGATCAAACACGAGGAATTCCCCTTCACCACTGTCACCGGACTCGAATACGACAGCGGCAACTACGAGGCGGCCACGGCGAAGGCCCTGGAGCTCTTTGGCTACGACGAACTCCGGGCAGAGCAGGCCAGGCGCCGCGAGGCCAACGATCCCGTCCAACTCGGCATCGGCATCTCCACGTTCACCGAAATGTGCGGCCTGGCTCCGTCACGGGTGCTTGGCGCGCTCAGTTACGCCGCCGGCGGCTGGGAGCACGCCCAGGTGCGCGTGCTGCCCACTGGCAACATCGAGGTGGTCACCGGCACCTCCCCCCACGGCCAGGGCCACGAAACCGCGTGGAGCCAGCTCGTGGCGGACAGGCTCGGCGTGCCGTTCGAAAATGTCGAGGTGCTGCACGGTGATACCCAGATCTCCCAGCGGGGCCTGGACACTTACGGCTCCCGCTCGCTGACCGTCGGCGGCATGGCGGTGCTGGCCGCGGCTGACAAGGTGATTGAGAAGGCCAAGGTTCTGGCAGCGCACATGATGGAGGTCAGCGAGGAGGATATCGAGTTCGCGGACGGCAAGTTCAGCGTCAAGGGCACTGATCAGTCCACGGCGTTCGGTGAAGTCGCCTTCGCCGCCTTCTCGGCGCACAACCTGCCGGACGGATTCGAGCCCAATCTGGACTCGGATGCCACCTTCGATCCGCAGAGCTTCTCCTTCCCGCACGGCACCCATCTGGCCGCCATGGAAGTGGACACCGAGACCGGACAGGTCACTATCCGCAAGTACGTTTGCGTGGACGACGTCGGGGTGGTGGTCAATCCGCTGATTGTGGAGGGCCAGGTCCACGGCGGCCTGGCGCAGGGGATCGCGCAGGCCCTCTATGAGGAGGCCGTGCACGACGACGCCGGGACCCTGGTCACGGGCTCGTTCGTGGACTACCTCGTGCCCGGCGCGCCGGATCTGCCGCACTTCACGACGGCGCGCACCGAGACCCCTTCGACCACCAACCAGTTGGGGGCCAAGGGAGTCGGCGAGGCGGGAACCATCGCCTCGACGCCTGCCATTGTCAACGGAGTGCTGGACGCGGTACGGCACCTTGGAGTGAAGGACATCAAGATGCCCTGTACGCCGTCGCGCGTGTGGGCCGCCCTTGAAGAAGCCAAGACGACCGGAGGTGTGCAATGATTCCGAGCGCATTCGATTACGCCGCTCCGGCTACGGTGGCGGAAGCGCTGAGCGTGCTGGCCGACGCCGGCGACGTGAAGCTGCTGGCCGGGGGCCAAAGCCTGATCCCCGTGATGAAGCTGCGCCTGGCCGACCCGGCAATGGTGGTCGACTTGGGCCGGATCGTCGAGTTGTCCGGGGTCCGCGACGACGGTGATGCTCTGCTGATCGGAGCCATGACGACCCACCACCAGATCGCCACCGACCCGCTTATTGCCGAGCACGTGCCCTTGCTGGCCAAGGCCGCGGCGACGGTCGCGGATCCGCAGGTCCGCCACCGCGGCACGTTCGGCGGCGCTCTGGTGCACGCAGACCCGGCGGGCGACATGCCCGCGCCGGTGCTGGCCGCGGACGCGACGTTCATCCTGGCAGGTCCGAACGGGGAACGCCGGGTGGCAGCGGCGGACTTCTTCCAGGGGTACTTCACCACCGCCGTCGACGACGGCGAGATCCTCACCCATATTCGGGTGCCGAAGTACACCGGGTGGGGCGCGCACTATGAGAAATTCACCCGCGTGGCCCAGCAGTGGTCCATCGTCTCTGTGGCCGCGATGGTCCGGGTGGAAGGCGGCGCCATCGCCGAGGCCAGGATCGGCCTGACCAACATGGCCAGCACGCCATTGCGGGCGACCGCCGTCGAACAGGCACTCGCGGGGGCCCCGCTGACCCGGGAAGCGATCGCCACCGCGAGCGCACACGCTGCCGAGGGGACCGATCCCGCCAGCGACCTTAATGGGGACGCGGGCTACCGCCGCCACCTGGCCGAAGTCCTGACCAAGCGGGCCGTCTTCGCGGCCGCCGGGCTCTAGCGGAAACGGGCGGAGGGAGACGTGGAACTCAAACATCACTTCGTGGTTCCCAGTTCGCTGGAGGACACCTGGCATTCCTTCAACCAACTGGAAGACATCGCGCCTTGTTTCCCAGGGGCGACCCTCACGTCCGTGAGCGGCGAGCAGTTCACTGGAACGGTCAAGGTCAAGCTCGGGCCGATCGCCATGATCTACACCGGCACCGGCGAATTCCTCGAGCGCAACCAGGAGACGCATACGGTGGTCATTTCGGCCACGGGCAAGGATAAACGCGGCAACGGCACGGCTGGCGCTACCGTGACTGCAGTCCTGACGCGCGACGGCGACGGCACCTCCGTGGACGTGACCACGGATATGAACGTCACCGGCAAACCGGCCCAATTCGGCCGGGGCGTCATCCAGGACATCTCGGACAAATTGCTGGAGCAGTTTGTCCAGTGCGTGATCGGGAAGGCGGGCGGCGGGGCTCCAAGCGATATCGAGCCCGCCGCCGGAGGCTCGGCTGCGTCTGCAGAGTCCGGGGCGGCTGGGGCAGCGGAGCCTGGGGAGGCTGCTGTCGGGCCTGCCGCCGTCGGGCCCCCCGCCGCGGGTCCTGCAGCGTCGGTGACCGAGCCTCCGGCGGCACCTGTGTCCGCGGCCGCGGCTGCACCTCCACCGCCGTCCGCGCCAATCGCGCCGTCGTCGGAATTGGATCTTGGCTCGGCCGTGTGGCCGGTGCTGGTGCGCCGTTTCGGCCCCGTGCTTTGCGCCGCCGCTGTCCTGGCCCTGGTGGTTTGGCTTGTCCGGCGACGCAGGAGGGACTGAACGCGGGTTATAGGACAAAACGTGTGTAAATCCCGGGCGCGTCATGTCCGTCCCAGGATCGTCTTCGCTCGGATGTCGGATTCTGCTCAATCATTCGAATGGACAAATTCCGGGCCCGCGGAATCACGGGACCGGCAACTTGGGCGAAGAGAATGATCCAGCAAAATCCGACGGCGTCCATGGATCGTCGAACTAATTTCGCTCACAGGAAGCCATTGCAAGGCTGCGTGGATGCCGCATTCGGGCGGCGCGGCGCGCTTACCGCGCGCCTCGGCGTGTCGATATCATCAGGGTGGGTTATGCAGCGGCCCTAGGAACTCATTCCATGGAGTGACCCCATGACCCGCCGGACCCACTTCCCTTCCAAGTCCTCTTACGTGGCTGCCCCCACGCTTGGAGCCGCGCTGTGAACGCGCTCCTCATCTCATGCCTGGAAGGCGAACTGGACCCAGTCCAGGGGCTTGCGAAGTTGTCCGTTGTGGAGCTCAACTTTTTGGCCGACGCTCTCTTCAGGCTGCTCGACGTCGGGAAGCCTGAGTTCGGGGTCAAGTCCTGGTACGACGCGGTCCTGGATGAGATGGCTGCGCGCGGTGAGCGGTCCGCGCGCGGTGAGCGGTCCGAGCGGGGTGAGGGTCCTACGCCCGGTGGGCGCTCCGCCATCGAGGTTTCCTCGGACTAGTCTTCCCGTGCCGCGGAGGCTAAAGTGGCGCCGGCGCCGGCTCCCCCTGGTGCTTGTCGGTCTGCCAGTTCGCGCACGACTGTTTTCAATTCCTGCCTGAACATCGACGTATCGATCGACACCTGGGCAAGAACCTGTTGTTCCGATTCGACCGCCCGCTCAAGCGCTTCCCTGCCGGCGTCGGTCAGCGAAACGACGTGTACCCTGCGGTCCTCGGAACTTCGACGGCGGCTTACGTGGCCGTGGGCCTCGAGCCTGCTGAGGGTCTGCCCCATGGTCTGGGCCTGCACGCGGACGATCTGCGCGAGCGCGGTCTGGGTGATAGGGCCGGTGGCTGAAAGAACCTCCAGGGCGATGACACCGGCGTGGGTGAGGCCGATCGCCCTGAGATTCTCGTCCCAAGCGTGTTCCACCAGCCGGGCCGCCGTGGACAGCAACCGTCCGGTGGGCCAACGCTCAATGTCCGGCATATATCTCATTGTAGCCGTGAGGGGATTTTGTGGAGGTTGAGGGGTTTACTACTCCTGCGGCGGTCACCTCTAGACGGACCCAGCGTTCGAATTCGGTAGGCTGAGGCCAAAATTGCCTTCGATGGGGACTACGGATGTTTGGGTTGAGCCCGTGACGCCCTTGATTCGGCGGGGCGGAGCAGTTTGGTGGGGCAGAGCTTATTTCGCCATGCAGGCGATTGCCGGTTTTTCGTGGTGGGCCGCAGTTTTCCTGTCGCCGGTTGTGCGCGAGGCGACCCTCGGTAACCTCGGCCCGGTTGCGGTTGCCGTCTTCGACATTCCTTTGTTTGTTATGGCCTCGGCCATCGCGGCATTTGGCGTTAAGGCCGCCGCGGTGGTGAGTACCGCTTGGACGGGTATTGTCGCCGTCGCGCTGGCGGGATACGCCACCGTCACAACCGAAGCGGGCTGGGGCGTACTAGGCATGGGCGCTGCGACTGTGGGTTCGCTGATCGCGCTCTGCCTTGTCTTGCTCGGGCGTGTACCGACAGCGTGGATCATCCGCGGTCCGTTCGCATTCCGTCCCGCAATCCCCCGACCGACCGCCGCAACCCACGTGGTCTCAACATTCGGGCAAATTGTCCTCTTCTGGGGGTTCTTCCTGGCGGTGATTCCGTTTACGGTTGCTTTTCTCGAACAGCGCTGGGCCGTGGCACTCCCGTTTCCGTCGTTTGCACCTCCTGTGGGTGTCACGGTGCTGGTACTCGCCAGCGCCCTTGGCATCTCGGCGGCCGTAGCGATGTCGACATTAGGAGACGGCACGCCTCTGCCATCGGCAATGCCCAACCATCTGGTCATCGCAGGTCCGTATCGCTGGATCCGTAATCCAATGGCGGCCGCGGGCATTCTCCAGGGCGCCGCAGTCGGTGTCATCCTGCAGTCATGGCTGGTGGTGGCCTACGCCGTCGTCGGCTCGCTGGTGTGGAATTACGTTGTCAGGCCGCTCGAGGAATCTGACCTGGAGGAACGGTTCGGCGAAGAATTCCGGCAATACCGCGACGCCGTGCGCTGCTGGGTACCGCGGGTGTGGAGGACCCGCTCTCACAAACGATGATTTCTCCCGTGAATTCTTCCGTGCCGATGATCTCACCACCAGTATGGTGATTGCATAACGCAACCACTGATCTGAGGGGACCTTCACCATGGCTGTTCGAGTTGACCTGAATATCTCGCTGGATGGTTTCGCCACGACCACCGACGCAACTCCGGAGAATCCGTTCGGGTCGGATTGGGGCCGCCTGGTTGAGGCATATACGTCCACCCGCACGTTCCGTGAGCGGGTCTTGCATGACACGAGTGGAGAAGGAACGTCCGGCGTCGACGACAAATACGCAGCGGCCTACTTCGAGGGGGTCGGAGCGGAGATTATGGGGGCCGGCATGTTCGGGTTCCATAACTTCCCCGATGACCCCGAGTGGAAGGGCTGGTGGGGCGACGAGCCGCCCTTCCGCGTCCCGGTATTCGTCCTCACTCACACGCCCCGCCCTGACATCACGATGGCCGGCGGAACAACTTTCCACTTCGTAGATACCAGCCCCGAAGAAGTGCTTGAACGAGCGCTCAGTGCCGCGGGTGAAAAGGATGTGCGTATCGGAGGTGGCCCTACCGTTGTGCGCGACTACCTCAGTGCCGGACTTGTCGATCGGCTACACGTCGCGATCACACCCATCCTGCTCGGTAGCGGAATACGGCTCTGGGACGATCTCCGGGGGCTGGAAAGCGAATACACCGTCACGTCAGAGACCGCCGAAAGCGGCATCATCCACGTCACCTTTCGCCGATAACCCGGTAGCTGGTCACGCGCCCGGATACCAGTTTGACGAGGCAAGCCAGGCGCGGAGGTCAAGGGCATCGGGTACGAGTGCGCGGGTTGCCTCGAAAGGTTGATCGCGAACCTCCACACCGACCGCGAGGCACCCACCGAAGAGGAGTGCTCCGGTTCCTGAATGGGCTGCATCTACTCCCGTTTGAGCGTGAGCGCCAGGCTGGGAACGGCGAAAGACAAGAGAAAGATCGGTAGGGGGCTCTTCCCGCCGCACCGGAATCTCGCGATCTCGCCCTCGGCGACGTCGAAAGACTTGGTCCTGCTCGAATTTCGGCCATTTCGGACCTGCAGGGTGTGATGTCCAGGTTCGACCGTTATGTCGATTGTCTCGTTCAGTTCGACAGCCCCGGCATGTTTCCCGTCGACAATGGCCTCGTACGTGCCGCGCCGGACTTCCACCCCGATGGTCCTGTGCGTCAGCTTGAGCGTTGCAGACATTCTGATCTCCTCCGGTGTCCTGAAAAGGGACTTTCGGCAAGTCATCGGCGAGCCGTTCGCCGTCGTACCTTGCCGGTTACGTCGACCGCTACTGTTTCAGCGGCGCGAGTTGTATTTTCTTCGCAAGCGCGTAAGCGGTCGGAAGATCGCTGTCGCTTTCGACGAAGACACGGCCAATGACGAGCGCGGAATGGCTTGGCGAAGAAATCTGCGTCATGCCGTTCGGTACGGTTCCGTTCCATCCAGGCCCGCTGAGAACATAGTCGCCGGCTTTGGTTCCCGTCGTGCGTTTGCCGACGTAGGCAAAGTTTGTGCTTTCCGACGGGTCGGTGAACTGCACGCTGAAGTAGCGCCCTGCCATGTCCGGTACGTGTAGGACTTGAGGCCCCTTGCTCACGTCGAGCCAGCCGCCGACGTAGAGCAAATCGTCGGCTCCGGTTGCCATAAGACTCCCGCGCGACGTCGACGGCGAAGAGGTGCCGGGCACGGCGTACAGCGTGTTGACGGGGATCGGGCCCTCACCGAACCCATGCTTGAGAATCGCCCTCTTGTATCCATTGACCGTGAGTCGCGGCCAGAGGTAGATGAACGCGGGTGCGCCGAGCCCCCAGACGATGACTGCCGCTATGACGAGTGGAATGATCCCGTCCCCGTTGGCGATCCGCCGGTAGATGACCCAAGCGAAGACCGCCAGAATGACGGCCGTAAGTGGACGTCCGTACTTCAAGATGAGCCGGTTCATCTCACTGCGCCCTGACAATGCGCGGCAATTGGTACGTGCCGTCGAGAATCGCCGCGCCAGGCAGATATACGCGGAACATCAGCTTGAACTTCCCGGATGGAATTGGCAGCCAGTTCTGCTCGTGCCCGTCCGGAGCCTCATGTTGGAGATGGATATCGACAGAACCGTCGGCGTTCTCCGCGAGAGGTGAACGGTCACCGACGCTGTAGCGGTTTGTTGGATTGTTCACCATATACCCGACGGTATCGGTCGGAGTGAGCGACCAGAAGGCGTCACTCGGGGGGAGTTTCCCGGCAGGAAAATGCAGGACGTATCCATGCCCGCCGCTTAGCGTTTGCCCTGAGCCATCCACCGTGGTCGTCCAATACGCGGCCTCCTCAAACACATTCACGATGGGAAGGGCTTTGGCGCAGGCGGCCCGCACGAGGACTCCGTTGCCGGGCTGGCCGCATTTGCGGATGGCACTCCAACCGTTGACAGTCGTTGTGACCGCCCTCCCCACGGCATTCATCACGAGGATCGCCGTCAAGAACGCCAGCACGGCCCCGAGAATCAATCCTTGTACGACACCGGACTGTGAGAACCACGCGAGGGCATTAGCCATAACCGCAAACTACCACTGAGCTAAAGGGCTGAGCGCTTTTCCGCACCGCCAGCCGCCCTGCAATTAAGTGCGCTAACGCCCTTGCCTAAGACGACGCCGGTACCAAGCAACAAAACCCCACAGCGCGACGATCAAACATACGGCAGCGACAATCCCCCGCCACAATACAAAAGGTTGCCAAAGCCCGAAGATCAGGGCCCAAACAAGGAGAACACCACTCACGTCGAGTCGTGGGGCTCGGTTCTTCATGGAGGCTCTCCTTCTTAATCTGTCTCAGTCCAGGAGCGCGAGCGCCAAAGACCAACTCAATGAAGAATACTTTCCCAACAGCCCGACATCGGACGCGGACTCCGGACCGCAGCCCGCAGCGCGCCCACGTCGCCGAGCGCGCACACGTCCCGAAAGCCCCGCTTCCGAGAGGCGCCTCGTTGCCCAGGGCAAATTCCAGTGACACTACCGTCCCGGGCGCCCATACTGGGAGCATGAGCGTCAATACCCGCCGCACAGCGGAAGGCGCCGCTGTTGCCACCCCGGCCCCCACCGCCCCCGCTGCTCCGACAGAACCAACCGCACCGGCCAGCCCAACAACCGGTCCCATCACCCGCGAAGAACTGCAACTGGCTTCGCGCAACCACGCCTTGCCGTTGGAAATGCTCCGATGGCCCGTCACACCGCTGGGCATGCACTATCTCCTGGTCCATTTCGACGTTCCCCAGATCGATCCCGTTTCGTGGCGGCTGAATATCGGCGGGCTCGTGGACCATCCGCACGAGTACACCCTGCCTGACCTACAGCACCGCGAGCGCCGCACCCAGGCAGTCACAATGGAGTGCGCCGGCAACGGCCGCTCGCGGCTGGAACCGCGGCCCGTGAGCCAACCATGGGACCAGGGTGGAGTGGGCACCGCCGAGTGGACCGGTACCCCGCTCGCTCCGTTGCTGCTCGACGCCGGCGTGTCACCCGACGCCGTCGAGCTCGTCTTCACGGGCGCGGACCGCGGGATCCAGGGCGGTGTGGAGCATCAATACGCGCGCAGCCTGACGCTCGCGGAAGCAATGTCCGACGACGTCCTGCTCGCCTACGAGGTCAACGGCCAGCCACTGCCACCGCAGCATGGCTACCCCGTCCGGCTGCTCGTCCCGGGCTGGTACGGGATGACGAGCGTCAAATGGCTGCAGTCCATCGAGGCAATAGACCACAGCTTCGACGGTTACCAACAGCTCGACTCCTACCGCTATACCCAAGACGCAGACGACACCGGCGAGCCCGTCCAGCGGATCAAAGTCCGTTCCCTCATGGTTCCCCCCGGCGTTCCCGATTTCTTCACGCGGCAACGCACCGTGGACGCTGGACCGGTCCAGCTGAGCGGCCGGGCCTGGTCCGGGAAAGGAACCGTGGACAGCGTGGAAGTCTGTGTGGACGGGGTCTGGGAGCAGGCCGAACTTCAGGCTCCCACCGGCCGGCATGCGTGGCGCGGATGGACGTTCACGTGGATCGCAACGCCCGGTTCCCACGAGTTGGCATGCCGTGCGACGGATTCCACCGGGCAGACCCAGCCAGAGGCGCCGGAGTGGAACTATCAAGGCATGGGAAACAATGACATCCAACGGCTGACTGTGACCGTCCGGCAGTAACCTGCCCGCGGGCACGCCGAAGCCGGGCCGTTGACCGGGTGCGACGGCATGAGTACTGTGAGTCCACTATCCATCCGCGCCCTGGAGGCAGCAATGGGCGGCACATCCAAGAGCAACGCCGACTACGAGTTCCTCACGGTCTGGCGCGTCGCGGGGACCCCGCATGAGGTCATGGATATTTTGGGCGACGCCGGAACACTGCCCCGCTGGTGGCCTTCGGTGTATCTGAGGGTTGTTCCGCTGGATCCGGGAAATGCGGACGGTACGGGAAAAGCCTTCTCCCTGCACTCCAAAGGTTGGCTGCCTTACACGCTTCGCTGGAGGTTCACGGTCACCGAACCCATCACGGAGCGAGGTTTCGCGATCGCGGCGAGCGGTGACCTGCATGGTACCGGGCGCTGGACTTTCGAACAGGACGGCCCGGAAACGGCGGTCACCTATGACTGGCGGGTCAGTACATCGAAACCTCTGCTCCGAAGACTAAGCTGGCTGCTCAAGCCCGCTTTTGCCGCGAATCACCATTGGGCGATGGCCCGCGGTCAAGAAAGCCTCGCCCTTGAATTACGACGACGACGTCCCGGCACGGACCTTTCCAAGGTCCCCCGTCCGGCGCCGCCTAGGTTTGCAAGCCGATACCGCTGGCCAAGGAGTACAACGCATGCCTGACGATAACAAGGGCGAAGTCCGCTGGTTGTTGGAGCCCGAGGACCAGGACTATCCGAGCGCCGCAGACTACCTTTCCCTGCTGGAATCCGACCACGTGGTGGCCTCGGTGGTCGCCGCCCTCAAGGAGGCGCCCATCCAGCACCGCAAGGCCAAGGACATTCTCCGGGCGGCCCGCTTGGCGTTGCTCCCGGAAGACAACGCCCACGTGGCCTCGGACCTGAAGAAGATCAAGGAGGGCAAGAAGCTCTCGCCCATCCTGATGGTCCGGGGAGATCTGGCCACGGGCATGCCTGCGCAGGTGGCCGATGGATATCACCGGGTGTGCGCAAGCTACTACACAAACGAAAACACGGACATTCCCCTGAAACTGGCTGATGCGCCCCGGTAACCACCGCAGGCCAACCGCGATGCCCGAAGAAGGAGGAACGTGTCGTTCTTTCAGCTTGCGCTGATCGCCACGGTCGCGCTCCTCGGTCCGCTCCTGGCGCTGCCCCGGAAATGGCACCTTCCCGTTGTGCTGGGGCAGTTGCTGGCGGGCATCGTGATCGGACGCACGGGTCTGGGACTGGTGGACTCTTCGGATCCCACCTTCACCTTTGTAGCCGACGTCGGGTTCGCCCTCATCATGTTCGTCGCCGGAACGCATGTCCCCGTGCGGGACAAAGCCATCCGCCCTGCCCTGGGTAGCGGCGCCCTGCGCGCCGGCGTCGCCGCGGTGCTGGCCGCCGTCGTCGGAGTCGTCATCGCCTTTGCCTTCGGCACCGGACACGCTCCCCTCTACATCGTTCTGCTCGCGTCCTCCTCCGCAGCGCTGGTCTTGCCGATCGTCGACTCGCTTCGGTTGACAGGGCCGAAGGTCCTGACGACGACGGCGCAAGTGGCGATCGCCGACATCGCTTGCATTGTGGCGCTTCCGTTAGCCGTTGACCCGCCTAACGCCGGCCGGGCAGCCGTGGGGGCAGCCATCGTCGCGGCTTGCGCGCTGGTCTTGTTCTTTGTGCTTCGCTGGCTGGAGGACAGCGGCAACCGCGGACGGTTGCATGACATGTCCGAGGACCGGAAGTTCGCACTGGAACTGCGGATCCAACTGGCCTTACTCTTCGCACTTTCAGGACTCGCAGTCCTGGGCCACGTCTCCATCATGCTGGCCGGGTTCTCGTTCGGCCTGGTGGTCTCCGCGGTGGGCGAACCCCGTCGCCTGGCGCACCAGCTCTTCGCCGTGAGCGATGGTTTCCTGGGACCGGTGTTCTTCGTTTGGCTGGGCGCATCGCTTGACCTGCGGACCCTCGCGGGCAGCCCACGGATGATCCTCCTCGGGATCTGCCTTGGCTTCGGCACGCTGGTGGTGCACGGGAGCCTCCGGGCCCTCGGGCAGCCCCTGCCGCTCGCAGTGCTGGCGTCGTCCCAATTGGGAGTACCGGTTGCAGCCGCCACTATCGGCTCCCAATTGCATTTGCTGGAGCCGGGAGAAGCCGCCGCCATGATCCTCGGCGCCCTCATCAGCATCGGGGCGAGCACCATCGCGGGCTCGCGGGCGGCTCGCAGCTTTTCGGAGGCCGCGCCGGATCCGGCAGGCAAAGGCCCGGCAGGCAAGCCGTCGGAAGGCGGTCCGGCAATAACTGCTTGATTCCTCAAGCCGCGTATTGGTTCGGGTAACGTCAATGCGGTAGTTATGAGCCCGGGAACTAAAGGAGTGGCCATGAGCCGGAAAACGAAAAAGCCAAAGGCCCGCGGCGGGCACCTGAAGGCAGTGCCGTCGGCCCCGAAAATGCCTTTGCAGTTGGTCCTCAACCATCGCGTAGTCGACTCCTTTACCCCGGATTTCGTTCGCTGGTACGAAAGATTTAGTGACGCCGAAGACGCCCTTCAGTGCTTGCAGATAGTCAAACTCTTCATCACGGCAAACCACGCGATCAGCGAAGAAAGCTCTGCAACCAGCTTTGACCCCGACAGTTTGGACGACGCAGCCCTTGCCCTTGCCGTCATGCTTGACGAGTCTGACAGCGATGAGGCGCTTGTCGAGATCTTCGATTACTTGCACCTTTACGTTGAATTCCTCTTTGAAACGGGCCTCTGGTCGGGGACCGAGGAAGATTATTTCGTCGTCCACATGCTCCTCAGCGAAGAAGCTGCCGGGGAAATGGATCTTCCTGGCGACATCCCGGAGCTCTCCGACGAAGAGCAGGACCGGGCGTTCCAGGAACTCCCGGTTCTCCAGTTGACCAGACGTTTGCTGGAGTGGCTTGGAGCCGGAAAGGATGTCACCAGCACCGGCGTGCTCCGGCTGAAGGACATTGAAGGTGCTGCCGGAGCAGTAGGAGTGAAGGCCAGAGGGAAAAGGACCGGGAAACGGCCTCTCTCGGAGGGCCAAGGCGACGGCGACGGCGATCCTGAGTCATTTGAAGTCGGCTCCATGCACGAGGTCCCCGTGCTGCGCGAAATCTGGGCTGCGCTGGTGGACATCGATGTCCTGTCGATTGGATCGACGCGTGCCGCGCCCGGCGCAGGCGCAGAATCGTGGCACTCCCCGGACCTGGATTCGAGACTTCAGACTCGGCGTGAGTTCCTCACGGTATTCCTTGCCAGTGCTGTGATGGATTCGGGCAGCATGTCGGAGGAAGGTCCACGGGACAAATGCAACTCTAGCCAGCGTCCTACTGAAGGGAACCACTGGAGAGCCCGTCAGTGCGGACGAACTCGAGAGGGCGGCAGAGAACAAATCGGCGGACAGCGCGTTGCCCGCTTTCGAGGCTATGCGGGCGCTCCGCGAACTGGCCAGCCTCGCCGATCTTGGTCTCGTCAACGTCGACACCCACTACACCGTTTCCCCGGTGGTCATCCAGTGCGTGATCCCGGCGCTCGCCCTGGTTCTTGCCATGGAGGACGATTTCGAGCCGGGCCCGTCACACGACCCATCCGACAGCCAACCGGCCACGAACCACCGGTAGAATGACCGGGTTGACCAGCCGGTACTGGACGGTCAACCACCCGCTTGAAGGCTACCGAGGGAGGATTCCGTGCGCGCATCGCATGCCCGGACACCTTTCCATGCCATGCGTTCGGGCGCCCTGGCGGTTGCGATTGTTGCCCTCGCGGCAGGGGCCCACGTGCTCTCCGGCGGTGCGCTTCCCGTCGCGCCGGTCTTGCTGGCCGTCCTCGCATTGACCGGGCTCGTCACCACGCTTGCCACCCGGTTCAGGCTCGGATTGCCGGTCATTGCCGCGCTTCTGGGAGCCGGCCAGCTGGTCCTGCATGAAGCCTTCACGGCATTCGGTCCGCTCACCGTCCCGGCTCCGGGATCACCGGCACACCATCTGGCGGCCGAGCACCTTTCCCCGCCGCTGGGCGCTGAAACGGTGCATTTTCACGAGGTCGACACTCCCCTCAGCTGGTTGATGCTGACGGGACACGCCCTCGCCACCGCCGCTTCGGCATTGCTCCTTGCCAAGGGCGAGCAGACGCTATGGCAGCTCGAGGCGTGGCTCCGTCCCCTCCTGCAGCTCATCCTCCTGATCTTCAGGCCCGACACCGGCAGCTCAGCTGTTGCGTTCAGCGCACCTGCCGTATTCATCCCCCGACCGTGGCGGAACCTCAGGCAAGACAGCAGACGCGGCCCGCCCGCCGTCGTCGTACCCTCCTGACTCCGCCCGGCACCGCCTTCAACTGGTGACGGGCACATCCCCCGCACCTCGGCGCGCTTTCGCGCGCCCGTTGAAAGGCAACAACCATGAACAAGTCCTCACTCCGCTGTGCCCTCTCCGCCACCGGAATCGCCGGCGGCACCGCCGCACTGATGATGGCCGGCCTCGCAGGCGCTTCTGCGCACGTCTCCATCAACCCGGACAAAACCACCGCCAACTCGTACGCGCTGCTGACCTTCGGCGTCCCGCACGGTTGCGACACCTCGGGCACCACCAAGCTGACCATCAACCTCCCCGAGGAACTGACGGACGCCACGCCCACGGTGAACCCCAACTGGACGGTCGAGAAGGTGACGCAGACGCTGCCCGAGCCCAAGAAGCTGGCCGACGGCACGTCGATCACCAAACGCACCAGCCAGATCGTCTACACGGCCAAGGCCCCGCTGGACCCGCACTTGCGCGACGCGCTGGTCCTGTCCGTGAAGCTGCCGGACACCGCTGGCAGGACCCTCTACTTCCCCACGCTCCAGAACTGCGAGCTGGGGCAGACAAACTGGGCTGAAATCCCGAAGGACGGCCAGGACCCGCACTCGCTGAAGGCTCCGGCTCCGTCGGTGTCCGTCACAGCCGCGGGCGCGGCCGCGGGTGATGGTCACATGGCTGCTTCAATCTCCACAGAGCAGGCAGCTTCCGTGACCGACGACGGCTCACAGGCGCGCAGCTGGGCCGGCCTGATCGCCGGCGTAGCAGGGCTGGGGCTGGGTGGCGCGGCCTTCTTCCGCAGCCGTTCCGCCAAGGCTTCAGTGTCCAAGTAACGGGTCCGCTGGGTCGGCGTCCGGAACATCACGATCCGGACGCCAATCCGGCGCCGCTGCCGCGCCGCAGTTGACTCCGGCAAATGACGACGAAATGCTGTGCGCATGACGAATATGCGAGTCAAGAACGGTCTCCTGCTCACGATGGCAGCAGCCTCGGTATTCCTGCTCTCCGGCTGTTTCCAAAGCCAGGCACAGCCCTCGGGCTCAGCCGTACCCAGCGACACGGCTTCGGCCTCGTCGTCACCGTCGGCCTCGGCCTCGAGTACTCCTACTTCAAGCGGCAGCGCCACACCATCGAGCACCGGGACGACGGCATCCGGCGTCGCTCTCTGCAAAGCGGGCTCGCTGACAGCTTCTGTCGACTCCACAGGGGGCGGAGCGGCAGGCAGCGTCTACATGAAACTCATACTGACCAACTCCGGCACGGAACCCTGCGTCCTCAATGGCTTCCCGGGCGTCTCACTCACGTCTGGAGCCACGGGCGATCCGATCGGCGCGGCTGCCGCCCGCGACGACTCCCAGCCTGTGACACAAGTGGTTCTCGCTCCGGGGAAGGCCGGTTTCGCCCAGCTCCGCTACACCCAGGCCGGCAACTACCCCGAATGCACCCAGGCCCCTGCCGCCGGCTTCCGGGTCTACCCACCCGAGGACACCGCCTCGCTGTTCATCCCGCAGCAACGCACGGCCTGCAGCAACACCAATATCAACCTCCTGACCGTCCAGGCATTCCAGGCGGGGTAGGAGGCGGGGTTTAGCCGCTGTTCCTTATTGTGTCGGTGCCGTGAGGCATGATGGAGGAATGCAGGAGCAGGAGCTACCCGGCGGTCCTGGCAATACGGCCATGGACCGCTTCAGCCGTGCCACGCGCGAATGGTTCCTCGGTGCTTTCTCCGCGCCCACACCTGCCCAGGACGGTGCGTGGAAAGCCATTTCTTCCGGATCGCATGCCCTCGTGGTGGCACCCACCGGTTCCGGCAAGACGCTCGCGGCATTCCTGTGGGCGCTGGACCGGCTCTTGTCGGTGTCCCCTACTGTTTCCGCTGACGCCCTTCCGGTGCTTGAGGAAGCGAGCGGCCGCGCCCGTGCCAAAGCCCCCAAGCGCAAGACCCGCGTCCTGTACATCTCACCCCTCAAAGCACTCGGCGTCGACGTCGAACGGAACCTCCGCTCGCCGCTGATCGGCATCACGCAGACCGCCAAACGGCTCGGGTTGCCGGCCCCGCTTGTGAGCGTCGGCGTCCGCTCAGGGGATACGACGACGGCGGACCGCCGCGCGCTGCTCAGCCACCCGCCGGACATCCTCATCACCACGCCCGAGTCCTTGTTCCTCATGCTGACGTCCAAAGCCCGGGAAACGCTCAGCGAGGTGGACACCGTCATCGTCGACGAGGTCCACGCAGTTGCAGGTACGAAGCGTGGCGCGCACCTCGCAGTGTCGTTGGAACGGCTCGATGCGTTGTTGCCGAAACCCGCCCAACGGATCGGTCTCTCGGCCACCGTGGAACCGCGCGAGCTGGTCGCGCAGTTCCTCGCGGGCTCGGCACCCGTGGAAATCGTCGCACCGCCGTCGCACAAGAACTGGAACCTCAGCGTCAGCGTTCCTGTGGAGGACATGTCGGACCTGGCGGGAGCTGCGGGCGCCTTCGACTCCGGGCCAGCCTCCGGACTCCAGCCCCAAGCGTCCATTTGGCCGCATGTTGAGGAGAAGATCGTTGACCTTGTGCTGTCGAAGCAGTCCACCATTGTGTTTGCCAACTCCCGCCGTCTCGCGGAGCGACTCACAGCCCGGCTGAACGAGATCTACGCGGAGCGCCAACTCATGGCGGTGGATGTGTTTTCCGCGGCGGCGGATTCGGGGGCGGATTCGGTGCTGGACCCGGGGCTGCCACCCTCGGGGCTGCCGTCCTCGACGGCGACACCCGCCCACATGATGGCCCAGGCCGGAAGCACGAGCGGCGCCGATCCGGTCCTGGCCCGCGCGCACCACGGTTCCGTATCCAAGGACCAGCGGGCACTCATCGAGGACGACCTCAAGTCGGGACGGCTGCGGTGTGTTGTAGCCACGTCATCCCTGGAACTCGGCATCGACATGGGCGCGGTGGACCTGGTAGTCCAAGTCGAGTCGCCGCCGTCGGTGGCCAGCGGACTGCAACGGGTAGGCCGCGCCGGCCACCAGGTGGGTGAGATTTCCGAAGGCGTACTCTTCCCCAAGCACCGGGCAGATCTGGTCCACACCGCCATCACCGTGGAACGGATGCTAAGCGGAAAGATCGAACGCCTCCATGTTCCCGCCAACCCCTTGGACATTCTCGCCCAACAAACAGTCGCCGCCACCGCGCTGGGAAGCATCGATGTCGAGGAATGGTTCGCCACTGTGCGCCGGTCCGCTCCGTTCGCGACGCTGCCCCGCTCCGCTTTCGAAGCGACCTTGGACCTCCTGGCCGGACGGTATCCCTCGGACGAGTTCGCCGAGCTCCGTCCGCGCATCATTTGGGACCGGGACGCCGGGACCATCGAAGGCCGCCCGGGAGCACAGCGCCTTGCCGTGACCTCGGGCGGAACCATCCCCGACCGCGGGCTCTTCGGCGTGTACATCATCGGCACCGAGACCGAAGGCACGGGTTCCGGTTCCGGTTCTGCCTCTGGCTCCGGCCAGAGCGGTGGGGCGTCCGCACAAGAGCCCAGTCCGGCGTCGCGCGCTGCCAAAGGCGGCCGACGCGTCGGCGAACTCGACGAAGAAATGGTCTACGAATCACGCGTCGGGGACATCTTCGCCTTGGGTGCCACCAGCTGGAAAATCGAGGACATCACGCACGACCGTGTCCTCGTCTCGCCCGCCTTCGGCCAGCCCGGAAAACTCCCCTTCTGGAAAGGCGATTCCTTGGGCCGGCCGGTGGATCTCGGCCGCGCGCTCGGCGCATTCGTGCGTGAGCTCTCCGCTTCGGATCAAGGTCCAGCGCTGGAACGCTGCAAGGCCACCGGGCTGGACGACTTCGCCGCCGGCAACCTGCTCCAGTATCTGGGCGAGCAGAAGCAGGCCACGGAAGTCGTGCCCAATGACCGGACGCTCGTGGTCGAACGGTTCCACGACGAACTCGGCGACTGGCGCGTGGTGCTGCACAGCCCCTTCGGCATGCCGGTCCACGCACCGTGGGCCCTCGCCGTCGGGCAGCGGCTCCAGCAGCGCTACGGGCTGGACGGTTCCGCCATGGCCGCCGACGACGGCATCGTGCTGCGGGTGCCGATGATGGAAGACGAACCCCCTGGGGCTGAGCTGTTCCTGTTCGATCCGGAGGAACTTGAGCAGATCGTGACGGCGGAGGTTGGCGGCAGTGCCTTGTTCGCCTCCCGCTTCCGCGAGTGTGCCGCGCGTGCGCTGTTGTTGCCGCGGCAGAATCCTGGGAAAAGGCAGCCGCTTTGGCAGCAACGGCAACGCTCGGCGCAATTGCTGGATGTCGCCAAGAAATACCCTTCGTTCCCCATCGTCCTCGAAACCGTGCGCGAATGCTTGCAGGATGTCTACGACCTCCCGGCGTTGAAAGACATTGCCGCTTCGATCGAACGCCGGGAACTGCGCTTGGTTCAGACCACCACGCAGCAGCCCTCCCCCTTCGCCAAGTCGCTGCTCTTTGGGTATGTGGCCCAGTACCTGTACGAGGGCGATTCTCCGCTAGCCGAACGCAGGGCCGCGGCTTTGGCCCTCGACTCCACGCTCCTGAACGAGCTCCTGGGCAGGGTGGAACTGCGCGAGCTCCTGGACGCGAAGGTCATTGAGGCCACTGAGCTCGAGCTCCAGCGGCTGGCACTGGACCGGCGGGTCCGTGGCATGGAAGGCGTCGCAGACTTGCTGCGCCTGCTGGGCCCCCTGAGCATCGAAGAAGTGGCTGCCCGTTTGCAGCCCGAAGGGGTGGAAGCCTCCCCGGATAGTTCCCCGGATCTGCCCGCGTTGCATCTAACGGCCACCTCGCACCTGGCCGCGTTGCGCAAGGCCAACCGCGCGCTCACAGTGACGCTCAGCGGCGTCGAACGATTCGCGGCCATCGAAGATGCGGCCCGGCTCCGGGATGCCATCGGCGTTCCGCTGCCCATGGGAGTGCCGCTCGCCTTCATCGAGCCGGTCCACGATCCACTCGGGGACCTGGTCTCCCGTTACGCACGAACCCACGGACCATTCACGGCCGAGGAAGCTGCCGCGAGACTGGGACTGGGTGTTGCCGTCGTGAGCACCGCGCTGAAACGCTTGGCGGCGGACGGCCGTGTAGTTGAGGGCGAGTTCCGCCCGCACCCGAGTGCGCCGGACACGGTTCCCGATGCGGGGGCCGAGTTGTTGGATGCGCCGGAACTCCCGGCTGTCCCTCTCCGGGGAGTCCCATTTGGTAGCGAGTGGTGCGATTCCGAAGTGCTGCGCAAGCTCCGGCGTCGTTCGCTGGCCGCGTTGCGCGCCGAAGTGGAGCCGGTGGACGCTGCTGCGTATGGCCGGTTCCTGCCAGCCTGGCAAAACGTGTCCGTGCCTTCTGGCGGCCGTTCCCGGGGTGCCCCGGCACTGCGCGGGCTCGACGGCATCATGACCGCCGTCGATCAGCTCTCCGGCGTCCCCGTTCCGGCGTCGGCCTGGGAGCCCTTAGTGCTGTCCAGCCGGATCTCCGACTATCAGCCAGCCATGTTGGACGAGCTCATGGCCGCAGGCGAAGTCTTGTGGTCCGGAGCCGGGTCCTTGCCCGGGAACGACGGCTGGATCAGCCTCCACGTGGCCGAAGCCGCGGAATTGACGCTCAACCCGGACCCTGATTTCGAGCCCGGCGATGCCCAGCTCCGCCTTCTGGAATACTTGCAGACCGGTGGCGGCGCCTATTTCTTCCGGCAACTCACCGAGGTTGCGGGCGGCATGGATGCTGTCCTCAGCGACGACGCCGTGGTCGCCGCCCTGTGGGATCTCGTCTGGGCCGGCCGCATCACAGGCGACACCTTCGCCCCCGTCCGCGCGATGATTGCGGGCGGCCGCACCGCACACAAGCAGCCCGCGCGGCCGCCGCGGTCCAGGTCCCTGCGCATGAGCAGGCTCGGCCGCTCGCACGGCACGGGGCTTTTGGGATCGCCAGGACTCACGGGCGGACGCTACGGCTCGGTCACCGGAACAGCTCCGACTCCCCCGCTCGCCGTTGGACGCTGGTCGGCATTGCCCGCTCGTGAGCTCGACCCCACGATCCATGCACGCGGGACCGCCGAACTCCTCCTCGACAGGTACGGCGTCGTAACCCGCGGCTCCGTCATGGTGGAGAACATCGTGGGCGGATTCGGGTTGATGTACAAGGTCCTCGCGCGCCTCGAAGAAGCCGGGCGGTGCCGCCGCGGCTACTTCATCGAACACCTCGGAGCAGCCCAGTTTGCCGTACCGGCGACGGTGGACCGATTGCGCTCCTTCACTGAAGATGCCCAACTCGCCAAGGCCGAGCCTGTCGCCTTGGCCCTCGCCGCAACCGATCCCGCAAACCCGTACGGCGCGGCCCTCCCGTGGCCCGCGTTGGCCGTCGACGCCGGATCGGGTCACCGTCCGGGACGGAAGGCAGGGGCCTTGGTGGTGATAGTCGACGGCGCCTTGGTTTTGTACGTCGAACGCGGTGGGAAGACCCTGCTTACTTTCAGCCACGACGACGCCGTCCTGGCGGCTGCCGCTGCGGCGCTCGTAGGCGTGGTCCGCCGGGGAGCAGTGGACAAATTGATCATGGAGAAGGTTAATGGCCATGACCTCCTGGACACGCCCGCGGCTTTTGCCCTTGCGGCTGCCGGGGCGTACTCCACGCCGAAGGGTTTGAGGATCCGTGCCTGAAGTGGGGATCCGTGCCTGAGGGCGACTCGATCTGGCGGGCCGCCGCGGAGCTGCACAAGGCCCTTGCCGGGCAGACACTTGTCTCCTCGGACTTCCGGGTACCCAGGTTTGCCACGCTGAACCTGGCCGGATGGACCGTGTCCGAGGTGGTGCCACGCGGAAAGCACTTGCTCATGCGCTTGCTGGAGCCGGCGGCGGCTTCGCCGGACGGGCCCGGTTCGGCGGCGGCTTCGCCGGGTGAGGCCGGTTCGGCGGCAGCTTCGCCGGGTGAGGCCGGTTCGGTGGCGGCCGGACGGCCCCGGCGCGCCCTGACCATCCATTCGCACTTGAAAATGGAGGGTAGCTGGCAGGTCTATGCCCCCGGCGGCCGCTGGAGGAAACCGGGCCACACGGCCAGGTGCGTCCTCCGCACGGCGACGGCCGACGTCGTCGGCTTCTCCCTCGGAATCCTGGAAGTAATCCCGACCCCGGACGAAAAGCGCGTAGTAGGGCACCTTGGCCCCGATCTGCTCGGGCCGGGCTGGGACCCTGAAGAGGCGGTCCGTCGCCTGCGGGCCGCACCGGACACACCGATCGGCGTCGCACTGTTGGACCAGCGGAACCTCGCCGGCATCGGCAATATCTACCGTTGCGAGGCGTGTTTCCTGGCTGGGGTGCATCCGGCCGCGCCGGTATCGGCTGTGCCGGACCTGACACGGATGCTCGGGGAAGCCAAGGACCTGCTCGAGGCCAACTTAGGACCGGGTCGAAGGATGACGCGTGGCACCGCGTTCCCTGGAGTCCGGGGGATTCCCCGCTCTGGCTTTTGGGTGTACGGCCGCGAGCACCAGCCGTGCCTTCGCTGCGGTACGCCCATTCGCCGCGGGTTGCTGGGACCGGCGTCGGGGTTGGAAGACCGGACCATCTACTTCTGCCCGGAATGCCAGCCCGCTCCTTGACGCTGGAGGATTCGCGCGGCTGACGCTGCGGAGATTCCCTGGCGACACCCGAATTCCGGGGGCGTCAGGAAATCGGCGCGTCGCCAGGACGAATCCGCGTCACGAAGCGGCGGGCACAGCTTCCGGGGCAGCCTGGGGAGCCTTCACCGGAACCGTGAACAGCGGCAGCAACAGCTGAACCACAGGCCCAATCGCAAGCGCGTAGACCACAGTTCCCACGCCGACGGACCCACCCAGCAGCCAGCCGACACCGAGAACGACAACCTCGATCAAAGTCCGGGACAAGCGCACGGACCAGCCCGTGCGGCGGGCAAGTCCCGTCATGAGTCCGTCGCGGGCACCCGGGCCAAGGCGTGCGCCGATGTAGCAAGCGGAGGCGATGCCGTTGAGGACCACGGCACCGGCGAGCATGGCGATCTGGCCACCCAGGTGGGAGAACGCGGGGATCAGGGCCAGGCCGATGTCCGCGAAGACACCCACCAGCACGGCGTTGGCGAGGGTTCCGAAACCGGGCATCTGCCGCAGCGGGATCCAGAGGAGAAGGACAAGGAAGCTGACAACCACCACGACGGTGCCGATGCTCCATCCAATCTTCCCCGCGACGCCCTGGTGGAACACATCCCAGGGATCCAGGCCAAGGCCGGCCCGGATGAACATGGCCAGGGAGATCCCGTACATTGCGAGGCCGATCAGGAGCTGGGTGATTCTGCGGGTCATCATGAAACCATGCTCCCGAAAACTGGCATTGCTTTCCATAGCCAGTTTGCGATACTGGTCTTATGCCCGGATCCCTGAACCCCACAGCCATGGCGCGTCTCCTCGGCCCGTGGAACAGTGGGGCCGCTCCCGCCTATCGCGAGCTTGCCGACGTCGTACGCCTTTTGGTGATGGACGGGCGCATCCCGCTTGACGTCGCACTGCCCAGCGAGCGCGCACTTGCCGTCATGTTGGGCGTCAGCCGGACCACCGTCACTGCCGCCTACGCCAGCCTGCGCGAGCAAGGGTTCCTCAGCGGCGGCCAGGGCAGCAGGGGTCGGACGGGCATTCCGCACCGGACGGTTCCAGTCAGCGGACCAGGACTGGCCGTTCCGGATGGGATTCTTGACCTCGCCTATGCTTCACTGCCGGCCACGGGCGAGGTGGTGCACCGGGCTTTCGCGGATGCGTTGATTGACCTCCCGGCGCTGTTGCCCGGGTTTGGCTACGACGCCGTCGGCCTCCCGCCCCTCCGGGAAGCCATCGCAGACCGCTACACGGCAGCCGGCATCCCCACCGCGGCCGCGCAGATACTGGTGACTTCGGGGGCCCAGCACGCGCTGAACATCATCTTGAAGACCCTCGCCGGGCGGCAACAGAAGGTCCTCGTGGAGCATCCCAGCTACCCCAACGCTCTCGACGCAATCCGCGCTTCGGGCTCCCGCACGGTTCCGGTGCCGATGCCGCCTGCCGCGGAGCCGACGTCGGGCGGTGGCGGGGAGCCGACGTCCGGCGGCTGGGATATCGACGGCATGGTGGCCGCGATGCGCCACCAACGCCCGGCCATGGCCTACCTCGTGCCGGACTTCCACAACCCCACCGGGCGGATCATGTCCAACCTTCAACGCCGCCGCCTGGTCCGCGAGGCGGCAGGAACGGGCACTGTTCTGGTGGTGGATGAAACACTGCGGGAGCTGAACCTCGACGACGTCAGCACCTCGCCGCTCGCGGCGTTCAGTCCGGCCGTGGTGACCATCGGTTCGCTCAGCAAATCGCATTGGGCCGGGCTCCGGACAGGGTGGATCCGGGCTGATGAGGACCTGATCAGCCGCTTCGTGCAGACCCGGACCACCATGGATCTGGGCGGGCCCATCGTCGAGCAATTGGCTGGGGTTCGGCTGCTCCGGGCCTTCACCGAACCGCTGGACGCCAGGCTAGCGGAGCTGCGGCGGAACCGCGAAGCGCTCCTCGGACTACTGGCCGAGCACCTGCCCGAATGGCACGTGGAACGTCCGCGCGGCGGGCTGACGGCATGGTGCAGATTGCCCACGCCGTCGAGTACCGCTCTGACCGTCGTCGCTCCGGACTTCGGCGTGCGGCTGGCGGCAGGGCCGCGCTTCGGCGTCGGCGGCGCTTTCGAGCACTTCATGCGTGTTCCGTACACCCTCGCGCCGACCCGACTTGGGACGGCGGTGCTGGCACTGCGCGATGCCCAAGCCAGGATCGACGCATCGCCGCAGCTTCGGAGGACTTTGAAGGCACCCAAGGAAGCCGCCGCCGTCGCGTAGCCCGCCTAAACCGCCGCTCCCCCACCCAACTAGCTCGCATTTGTTGTCGTTTTGAGGGCTCAGAACGACATTAACTGCGAGTCAGTTGGGTTGCACGGGGCCACGTTACTCGTGCGGTGCCGAGGAGGAGCCCATGCGCTGCTTTGCGGTGTTGGTGCCCGGACCGACCGGGACATGCGAGGTGGCTTTGGCCAGGCCAAACTGCGGCATGCCGTTGTAGACCACCTCAATTCCCGACGCCGGCACCTGATAGGTTTCGTGCCACACGCCAATGTCACCGCTTCCCGCGACTTCCTTCATGAATCGTCGCCACGGCGCCAAGTGCGGCGAATCCCTGTCCGCCGCGAAGCGCCTCAGATGCTCGGGACTCTCCCAATAGCTGAGCAGCATGGTGGTGCGCCCGAACCACTGTTCGCAGCCGAGCATTCCGGACTCTGGATGTGTTGCGAGATGGCGGAGCATGGTGGGCATTGCCGATGCCACGCGCGCCACTTTGCCGATCTTCCACCAACGGTTGGCCCGCATTCCGATGAGGAATACGGTCACCGACTCGCGCCCTGTGTCCGCCGTGAAGCGTCCGGGGAAGATTTCCTGTGCCATATGAATCCTTCGGTCTGGGAACGGTAGCTCAAATTCCGTTCTTCGAGTTTTGTAACGTCGTTATGAAACAATGTTATGAAACACTTGGAAGCATGGCAAGACCCATCGTTCATGACCAGCTCGTCCGGGGGCGGCTTCTTCAGGTAACGGCCGAACTCGTCGACCGGGATGGCCCCGCGCGAGTCACGCTCCGGGACGTTGCCGCAGCCGCCCAGACCTCAACCACCGCGATCTACTCGCTTTTCGGCGGCAAGGCCCAGTTGCTGACGGCCGCCGTCGACGACGGATTCCGCTCCTTCGGCGACTCGCAACGGCTCGCCGAAAGCGGTGGGCTCCGAGGTCTGGGCCTCGCCTACCGTTCCTGGGCACTGGAGCATCCGGCTTTGTACCGGCTCATGTTTGGCGGCTCACTTGCCAGCTATGTGGACTGCAGCCCGACGCCGGCAGTCGCCTCGGAAGCCATGCTTCCCCTGATGGAAGCCGTGACCGCCGCGCAGAAAGCGGGGACCGTCCGCGAAGCCGAGGCCACGACGATCGCCATGTCCATCTGGGGACAGGTCCACGGACTCGTGAGCCTGGAATTGGCGAACATGGACGCCCCCGGAACCGAATGGGAAGGGATCTACGCCGCGGCCTTGGATGCCGTGGCACGCGGCTGGGCAGCCTGAGCCGGTTTCACCTCCCCCAGCCCAACTGACTCGCAGTTGTTGTCGCTTAGAGGGCTCAAAACGACAACAAGTGCGAGTCAGTTGGGCGGGCCGCAGGCCTAGGCGTACACCTTCTCCAGGAACCCGCCCCAGGCCTTGGCGGTCAGTTCGGAATCGCCGCTGCCGCTGAAATCGTGCACCGTCATGCCCACGGGGGCTCCGAAGGAGTTGCGGCCGAAGAAGCGGTAGAGCGTGTCGGCGGTCCGCAGGCCCAGGAAGTGCTGGTTGGTGAAGTCGAGCTCCCCGCTCAGCCGCCCCACGCCGTCGACGTCCACCTCAACCGTTGAACCCTGCGCAACACCGTCCACACCGAGGGCCTTCTTCAGTTGCACAAAACCGTCGGGCGTCTGCGAGGCCGCCGGGCCTTGGATGTCCGTGAAGACGACGGGCTTACCGTCAAAGTACTGAAGGTACTGGCCCAGAGTGTGCAAGTAAAACTCGGTGTGCTTGCTGGCGCCGTCGTACTGACCCTCCCAGTTGTCCGCGAAGATGCCGCTGTGGACATAGTGCAGCTTGGCACGGCCGCCGTCGAGCGGTTCGAGTACGTGCTCCAGCTGGTTGAACCAGCCGTCCGGCCCGTCCATCCGGGTCACAAGGTGGCTGGGGTATTCGTCCACGGTTTTCACGGCCGGCCACTGATCGGTGGGAAACATCCAGGCCGAGGTGTCCTGTGTGACAGCCTGCCAGACCCGTTCAGGAGTGCCGGGCAGTTCGGTGTCGGCCACGATTTCGAATTCACGGTTGTCAGTCATTGCCCTGTTCCTTTTCTGGAGAGTGCTGCGTATTTGTCTTGAGTGCGGGATGAAGTACGACGACGAGTCGGTGCTTGCGTGCGCCGCTCGCCGCTGCCGAAGCACCGCCGTCGTGGTATTTGTCCACGAGCCGGGTCACCGCGACGCCGAGTTCCTCGGCAAAGGCGGCGCGGTCCGACGCCGATCGGAAGGTGATTTCGCCGTCGATCGCGAAGCTCGCAAGCTTCTTCTTGGCCGCGGCCGCGCCCGCTATCAGCTTGCCCATCTCCTGGACCGTCCGGGCCGCGAGGGCCAGGAGCCAGAAGGCGGAAAAGCGGTCCGAGAAGCGTCGGGGATCCGGCGCCACGGATGCAAGCGCCACCGGCGAGATCAGGTACGACGCCGCCGTCGCGCGCAAAACGCGTTCGGTGACGTTACCCTTCTTCCGTTCTTCCACAAGCTCGACGAGCCCATGCCGCTCAAGGGCCTTGAGATGGTAGTTGACTTTCTGCCGGGGCAGGCCCACCCTGACCGCCAGCTGGGTGGCGGAACCGGGCTCGACAAGCTCCTGCAGAATGCGGGTGCGGATCGGGTCCAGCGACGCTTCCGCCGCGGCGGGATCCTCGATCACTTCGATGTCCAACATGCTTCCATTGTGCCTACCGACAACTTTTCTTGTCAAGAACTTTTTTCTCGTCGGATGGTTGCTGGACGCCGTCAGAGGGAGCCGTGCCGGCCTGTACCGCAGCGGTCAGCCAAGGAGTACCCTGCCGGTATCACTGTCCGCGAGGTGCAACATGAGGTTTAGTAGTCCGTCCGCTGAGTCTGGAGCCGATCGGCCACTCAGGCGTCGCAGGGGGCGGATTCGGGACTGGGCGATACGGCGTCCTGCCCTCGCTGCTTTGTCGATCGTCGCGGTCATCGCGCTTGTTGGCGCTGCCGTCTTTTTCGGCGCCTCCTGGTCCCGGTCATTGGTGGCGGCCGGGGCGGCTGGCGACGCCGGGGCCGGGGCGGGCGCCTCGGCCGTGGGTACCGGGATCTCGAAGATCCAGCATGTCATCGTCATCATGCAAGAGAACCGCTCGTTCGACAGCTACTTCGGCACGTTCCCCGGAGCGGACGGGATTCCGATGCAGAACGGTTCCCCCGCGGTATGCGTCCCGGATCCGGCCCACGGCTCGTGCGTGAAACCGTACTACGACCCCTCTGACCGGAACTCCGGTGGCCCGCACAGCCAGGGCAATGCCACTGCGGACATCGACGGCGGGAAAATGGACGGCTTCATTGCGCAAGCCGAGAAAGCCTCTACCAACTGTGCCCCGAACGCCCCAGGCTGCGCGGGCGGTACCCAAAGCGACGTGATGGGGTATCACGACGCGCGCGACATCCCCAACTACTGGGCGTATGCCAAAGACTTCACGTTGCAGGACCACATGTTCGAACCCAACGCCTCCTGGAGCCTGCCCGAGCACCTGTACATGGTCTCGGAATGGTCGGCCAGATGCAGCCGGGCGGGCGACCCGCAATCCTGCGTGAACGCGCTCCAGAATCCGGGCAGTCCACCGGACTTTACCTCCGCGATCCAGTCCACACTCATCGGCAAATGCCGGACCGGCCTGCAAAACAAGGCCTGCCAGGACGCACTCACGGCGGCCGGGATCACCCCGGACATCGCCGCGCAATTGCACACCCTCATCACGCAAAACTGCGCCGGCTCGGATTCCTATACGAGTTGCCAAGCTGCGATCGACAAAGCAACCCTCCCCGAAGCGCTCAAACAAAAGCTGCTGGCCGCCGCCAAACTGCTTGCTCCCCCTGACTACGCCTGGACCGATCTGACATACCTGCTCCACAAACAGAACGTGCCCTGGGCCTACTACGTCTTCAACGGCACCGAGCCCGACTGCCAAGACGACGCAGCCATGTCCTGCGCTCCCGTAGCCCAGAACGCGAAGACACCGGGCATCTGGAATCCGCTGCCCTACTTCGACACCGTGAAGCAGGACGGCCAGTTAGGCAACATCCAGTCCCTCACCAACTTCTACACTGCCGCCCAAAAGGGCACATTGCCTGCCGTGAGCTGGATCGACCCCACCGGAGCCGTCAGCGAACACCCGCCAGCGCTTGTCAGCACCGGACAGGCCTACGTCACCGGCCTGATCAATGCCGTCATGTCGGGCCCGGACTGGAGCAGCACCGCCATCTTCCTCTCGTGGGATGACTGGGGCGGTTTTTATGACCACGTCACCCCGCCCACCGTCGACCAAAACGGCTACGGCCTCCGGGTCCCGGGCATCGTCATCAGCCCCTACGCCAAACAGGGCAACATCGACCACCAGATCCTCAGCCACGACGCCTACGCGAAGTTCATCGAAGACGACTTCCTCCACGGCCAACGCCTCGACCCGGCCACCGACGGACGGCCGGATCCCCGGCCCGGCGTCCGTGAGGCAAACCCCCAGCTCGGCAATTTGGTGAACGACTTCGACTTCAACCAGCAGCCCATCAAACCCGTCATCTTGCCGGGCGGCACAACGTACTAGGTGTTAGCGGCCCCCGGGGCGGCCCTTGTTGCAGCCCCGGTAGAATAGACCGGTGATGCAATCCCCTCTTCCAGTGCGCGACGGCGTCAACGCCACCCGTCTGCGCCTCCCGGACGAGGGGCCTTGGGACACCGCGATGGACTACATGATGCACCGCTGGGGCCACATCGACCCCCAAGGCATCGAGGATAGGTTCGACGCCGGCGAAATCGTCGGCGAGGGCGGCGCGCCCCTTGACCGCCGCACCCCCCTCGAAGAACACACCTTCATTTGGTACTACCGCACCCTCCCGCCGGAGACCCGGATGCCCGTAGAGATCAACATCCTGCACCAGGATGAGCACCTCCTAGTGGTCGACAAACCCCATTTCCTGCCCACCACCCCGGGCGGGACCTACATCCAGGAATCGGCGCTCGTCCGGCTCCGGAACCAGCTGGACCTGCCGGACCTCATCCCGATGCACCGGCTCGACCGCATGACCGCCGGAGTGTTGCTCCTCTCCACCAACCCGGAGACCCGCGGCAAGTACCAGGTGCTCTTCGAAAAACGGCAGGTGCAAAAGGAGTACGAGTGCGTCTCCGCCGCGGCACCCGCCGCAGGCTTTCCCGCCGTCGGGTTCCCCGCCGTCGTGCGCAACCGCATGACCAAATCGCGCAGCTACCTTCTCGCGGAAGTCATCGACGGCGAACCCAACGCGGAAACCCGCATTGAGCTGCTGAGAACGTTCGACGGCGGCACTCACGACGGCGGCACCGCTCGCCGAGCGCTGTACCGGCTCGAGCCCCACACCGGCAAGACCCACCAGCTCCGCGTGCACATGGCGTCGCTCGGGCTGGGAATCGTGAACGACGCGTTCTACCCCGAACTCCTGGACAAAGCCCCGGACGACTACTCCAAGCCCCTGCAGCTGCTCGCCCGCGGGATCCGCTTCGTGGACCCCATCAGCAAGCAAGCCGTGGAATACCGGAGCCACCTCGAGTTAAGCGAAGCCCACCCCGCCTGACCCTCGCTCACCTATGGGGCCTTTTTCTAGAACCCTCGCTCACCTAAATCTACGTCAGGCCAAACACCCACATAGGTGAGCGCGAGCGTCGGGTGACGAACGCGGGTGACCAAAGCCCGGCGGCGAAACAATGGCGTTTCCGCGTTGCCAACCGGACTGGGCGTATAGGCTCAGTTTTGCCGGCCCGACAACCGCGGGCGGTGTTCGGTCTCGCGAAAAGGAACCACATGGCCCACGCTGAAAACGAAGTCTCGATCAACCGCCCGGCAAACGACGTCTACGCCTTCCTGGCGGACGGGCTGAACAATAAGCTGTGGCGTCCGGCCGTCAAGACTGTCGCCCTCGCAAGTGGAGAAGCAGGCAACAAAGGTGCCGTGTACTCCCAGTCGATGGCTGGCCCCGGTGGCCGCACGATCGCTGGCGACTACGAGATCACCGCAGCCCAGCCGGGCAAGCGACTCGATTTCCAGGTTATTGCCGGCCCCGCCCGCCCAACAGGGTCCTTCACTCTGGACGAGAACAACGGCAGCACGATCGTACGCTTTGCCTTGGATCTCCAGCCCAAGGGCTTCATGAAGCTCATGAGCTCGATGATCACCAAGACCATGGAGTCGGAAGTCGGACAGCTCGGGCAGTTGAAGTCCGTGCTAGAGGCGCAACCCGCCTGACGCCACTCGCGGAAGCCCGAGGCTTCCCTCACCCTTCCGAAGCCGTGAACACGCTCCGGAATACGTCCGTCGTCGCGGCGCTGAACAGCACGAATTCGACGAGTTCCAGCCCTCTGGAGCTTTCGGCGTCGAACCGGCTGACGGCGTCGAGCGCTACTGTGGCGACCTCGCGCGCGTCCCAACCGTAGACCCCCGCGCTGATTGCGGGAAACGCGACGGAACTCGCCCCGAGGGACGCTGCCACTTTCAGGCTTTCGCGGAAACAAGACGCCAGCAGTTCCGGATCGTTCTGGCCCGCGTGCCGGTTGGGACCCACAGTGTGGATCACCCATCGGGCAGGCAATTTGAACCCGGGGGTGGCCACGGCTTGGCCCACCGGCAGTCCGTGCGGGTATCGCTCACGCACCTGCATGCACGCGGCCAGGAGCTCCCTGCCCGCGGCCCGGTGGATCGCGCCATCCACTCCACCGCCGCCCATCAAAGACGAATTGGCAGCGTTGACGATCGCATCGACGTCGCGCGTGGTGATGTCACCTTGCAGGATTTCGAGCCGCATTGCGCCAGTCTTGCACGACACCCCGGCGGATGCACCAAAGTGGGGTAATTTGTGCCCATGGACATCACCACGGCCGAAGGCTGGGGAGCCGCGATCTATGTGTGGATCATCCCCATGGTGGTGGGCGATGCGATCTTCCCGCCCATCCCGTCCGAGATGCTGGTAATCACGGGTGGCGCGCTGGCCGCGGAGGGCCGGGTCAATCTGTGGCTGGTGGGTTTGATGGCCGCCGTCGCCTCTTGGCTGGGGGACATGATCGTTTTCCAATTATTCAAGCGCCGACTGGGACATGTCCTGGACCGCCGGGCCTGGGGCCGCAAAGTCCATCAAGGCATCCACCGGGCCATCGCCAGGGCCGGGCGCTCCTCCACCTACGGCGCGATCATCGGTGCCCGGTTCATCCCCGGTGGGCGGCTTGCTGCGTCGGCCGCTTCCGGGATTGCAGAGGTTTCCTCCCGCGGATTCAGTCTTTGCGCTGGCTTGGGCGGTCTGTTGTGGGCCACGTGGCAAGCCGGGCTGGGTTACTTTGCGGGCTCGACGACGAAGCTTCCGTTCTGGGCGAGCTCACTGATCGGCGTCGGCGTGGGGCTGCTGATCGGCGTCGTGGTGGGCGTGATCGTCACGCGTCGCCGGGGCGGCCGCTCGCCGGTGGACGAGCGAGGCGAGCCGCCGCACCTTTAGGCGCGTCCCGACGTCGGGCTCAAACCGGCGACCATTTCCCCCGCTTGCGGCGCAGAACGTAAAGGTTCCCTGTGAGCGCTACGCGTTCGACGGCGTCGCGCATCATGGCTGCCGACGCGCGGGCCTCGCTGTTCTCGCCCGGATAGTCGCGCGGCTCCACCAGGAAGCGGAGGCTGATCTGGGCGACGCCGCCAACAATGTCCAGCTGATTGGATTCGACATGGTGACGCGTTTCCAAGGCCTCGAGCGCAGCGGCCATCACCGACTCCGGCGGATTGCCTGGCTTGAGCCCGGTGATCTTCAATTTGGTCTGGAACGACGGCATCCCTCAACCCTAATGCTCACCTGATGTGAGCGAGCGTTCCGAAAAACGCCCACATAAGTGAACGAGCGTCTCAAGGACCCAACCCTCGCTCACAAACAAGCCCTTCCGGCCGCACCCTCGCTCACATGATGTGAGCGGGCGTTTCTAAAAACACCAACATAAGTGAGCGAGCGTCGGAAGGAAGGGGGGTGAGGTTATCCCGTGTTGCGGAGGCCGGCGGCCACGCCGTTGACGGTGATGAGCATGGCCCGCTGGAGGCGTTCGTCGATCTCGGCGCCGGAAATGGAAGCTTCGCGGACGCGGCGCAACAACTCCACCTGCAGGTAACTGATGGGGTCGAGGTATTGGTCGCGGATTTCGAGGGAACGCTTGAGCGTCGGCTGCGCTTCCAGGAGCTCGGTTTCCCCACTCAGGAGTTCCACTTCGGCAACCGTGAGATCGTACTCAGTGCGGATTGCTTTGAACAGGTGGTGCAGCTCTTCCGGAACCAGCGAAGACACGTAGTGCCCGGCGATGTCCATGTCTGTCTTGGCCAGGGTCATCTCCACGTTGGAAATCACCGACTGGAAGAAGTGCCAGCGCTTCATCATCTTCGCAAGCTCAGCGGTGTTGCCTGCCTCGCGGGCAGCCTTCAAACCTGAGCCCACGCCGAACCAGCCTGGAACGATCTGCCGCGACTGGGTCCATCCGAACACCCACGGGATGGCACGAAGACCGCCCAGTCCGGCGCCGGAATCGGGGCGCTTGGAGGGTCGTGAGCCGATGTTCAGGGATCCGAGCTGCTCCACCGGAGTCGAGGCCAGGAAGTACGCGGGCAGGTCAGGATCGTCGATCAGGGTGCGGTATTGGGCGAACGCCGCGTCGGAAATGATCTCCATGACCTGGCCGTAACGTTCGCGCTCGTCGTCGGAAGTGCGCGGGGCGCGGTGCAGCGCGGAACCCTGCATCACGGCGGCCAGCGAGAGCTCCAGGTTTTCGCGGGCGAGCTCCGGCAGGGAGTACTTGTCCGAGATGACTTCGCCTTGTTCCGTGAACTTAATGGCGCCTTCGAGCACGCCGTTCGGCTGGGCCATGATGGCGTCGTAGGTCGGTCCGCCGCCACGGCCCACAGAACCGCCGCGGCCATGGAACAACCGGACGTTCACGCCGTGCTTGGCGGCGACGTCGCGCAACTTCCGCTGAGTCTTGTGGATCTCCCACTGGCTGGTCATGACGCCGGACTCCTTGTTCGAATCCGAGTATCCCAGCATGATCTCCTGGACATCCCCACGCAGCCGAACCAGCGAGCGATAGGACGGATCGGAGAGCAGTAGGTCCACGATTTCGGCCGAGGCACGCAGCTCCTCCACGGTCTCCAGGAGCGGGGCGAAGCCGATCTTGGCATACGGAGCCGCGCCGAACAGGTCGATCAGTCCGGCTTCGCGGGCCAGCACCGCGGCGGCCAGGACGTCGTCCGCGCCGCGCGTCATGGAGATGATGTAAGTTTCGACGACGTCGGGCCCGTACGTCTGGAGGGCGTGCCGGATGCTGCGGAAGACGTCGTAGGTGCGGTCGCCGTCGCCGTCGAGCTTGATGGGGTGGCCGGACAGCGGACGGCGCGAAGCCAGCTCCGCGCTCAGCCGCTCGAAGCGCTCGGCGCGGCTCAACTCGCCGTAGGGAGTTCCGACGCCGATCCGATCCATCAGCTGCCCGACGGCATCGTGGTGGTAGTCGGCATGCTCGCGGATGTCGAGGGTCGCCAAGTGCAGCCCGAAGGAGGCGATCGCACGGCGGACGCGGGCCAGCGCGCCGTCGGCCACGAGCACGGCAGAGTGCTTGCGCAGCGAAGTTTCCAACAGCTCGAGCTCTGCCAGGAGTTCCGAGGTGCCAGCGTAGTCACGGCCGGGTTCGTGGTGGCTGGATGCAGACACGCGGCGGCCCGTGTTGATGAGCTTGGCTTTGATGCAGGTCAGTTTGAGGCGGTAGGGCTCCTGCGCGTTCAGCTCCAGGATGCGCTTGTCGAGGCCAGGCAGGTTCTTGAGGTCGACGGCGATCGAGTCCAGGAGGTCCTCTTCCGCGTCCACCAGGGCCGTCGAGTTGGAGAGGATGGAGATCAGTTCGTCGATCATCGAGATACCGATCCGCACGGCGTGCTGGTTCTGCAGTTGCAGGATCTCGCGCGTGACGGAAGCGGTGACGTTCGGGTTGCCGTCGCGGTCTCCGCCGATCCAGGAACCGAAGCGGATGGGGGCGTTGTGCGCCGGCAGCACCACGCCGTGCTCGCCCAGCAGCTCGGAAAGGTCCGTGAGCATTTCCGGCATGGCATCGGTCAGGATGCTGCTCAGGTAGTAGATGGCGTTGCGGGCCTCATCTACCGGTGTAGGGCGGACTTGGCGCAGTTCGTCGGTCTGCCACATTTGGTCGATGATCTCGGCGAGCTGGCGGTCCTGTCGACGACGGGCGGCCGTGCCCTCAACAGTGGATTCTGCCAGCACGTCCGAGAGCTTTCGGATCTTGTCCAGCACCGAACGGCGGGAGGCTTCGGTGGGGTGCGCGGTGAAAATAGGACGAACGTCCAGCTCATTGACGACGTCCTGCAGGGCCTGGGTTCCGGCTTCATCGGCGATCTCGGCCACGGCTTTGGCCAACCAGCCGTCCTTTTCCTGGCGGGTGCGCAGTCCGCGGACGCGGTGCACTTGCTCGGCGGCGTTGGCGAGGTGGAAATAGAAGGCGAAGGCGCGGACCAGCTCGGTAGCTTCCTCAAGGGGCAATGATGCGAGCAACTCCCGGACCTGGGCGACGACGTCGTGCGCGCTCCACGGACCTGTGGCGTCGGCGCCGCCGCGGGCGGCTTCCTTGGATTCCTTGGTGAGCAGGCGCACCTGCTCGACGAGCTGGAGCAGCTCCGGGCCATGCTGGCGGACCAACGACTCCCCGAGAAGCGTGGAGACGCGGCGGACATCGGCCCGCAGTTCCGCGGCAAGGTCGGTGCTGAGATGTGCAGTGTCAACCATGAAAAATACCTTCTGGCGTTGGGTGTGGCCCGTACACTGCGCTGGATACTGTGAGCCGGATTACTGATATTTCCAAGGGAATCCTACCCGCAGCTCTTGAGGGGGTGGCAATCCGTCTCAAATGTTGTCATGCTCACTCTGCACGTCCGCCCTGCCTGCCCCAACTGACTCGCATTAGATGTCGTTTTCAGCGCTCAAAACGGCATCTAATGCGAGTCAGTTGGGTTCCGGGAATGGTCGGGACCGGTGCATGGTTAAGCCAACGAACACCGCCCAAGCCGCTGGAGGAACCATGACCGCAACAGGCCCCGCAAGCAACGCCCAGCTGGAACGCTGGCAGCGTTTCCGCAACGGCCGCAACGCCGCCCTCGCAGCGGACCACGGCTGGCTGACCCTCACCTCCTTCCAGTGGCTCGAATCCGCACCCGCCGCCGTCGAGCTCGTCCCGGGGCTCTGGTCAACGGACGGCACGACGGCGACACTCACCGCGAGCGCGGCGGACGGACTCACGCTCGCGGAGACGGGAGCTCCCGTGGACGGCACGATTTCGGCTACCCTCCAGGACGAGGAATCGCTCATGTGGGTGCAGTTCGGCGGCGCAGACGGCACGGAGGTGGTGGTCGAACTGGCCATGCGCGCGGACAAGTACGCCATCCGCACCAGGGACAACTCCTCGCCGGTGTTGACGGAGTTCGACGCCGTTCCCACCTATGAATACAACCCGGACTGGGTGCTTGGAGGCCGGTTCGAGGAATACCCCGAACCGGTGGATGTTCCGATCGGGACAGCCAACCCCTTGGTGGACGGGGTGCACCGATCCGTAGGCGAGGTGGTTTTCCGGGCGCCGGGCCTTCCCCACGAGATCCGCCTGCACGCCGAGGCCGAGAAGCTCGGAGCCCTCACCGTCACCTTCCATGACGAAACGAACGGCAACACCACGGACGAGTGGCGCAAGCTGGCCGTCTCGCGCCCCCGGCACGATGGCTCAGTCGTGCTGGACTTCAACCGCGCCATCAACTACCCCAGCGCCTTCACCCCGTACGGCACCTGCCCCATGCCCGTGGCGGGAAATTCGATCGACGTGGCGGTCGAGGCCGGGGAGAAACTGCCGGCAGGCCGGATCGTCTAAACGCAGGGCGTTACATCTCCCATAAGGAACGGTACACTCTTCTTGGAAAGCGCTTACCAAGCGCTCCTGGAACGACACCGACGTCAGCACCCCGCCCCCGGGGATAGATGAGGAGAGCCATGGGCACCCTGTCCACGCCCGTCCCGGCAGAACGCAAACAGCCCAGCCATGAGGCGAGCAGAGTGGCCCTCGTGGGGGTCCACGGCTTCGGCGCGCACCACCTGCAGAACCTCGAAAGGCTCCAGGCCAACGGCGTCGTGCGCCTTGTTGCCGTAGCCGACCCGAATCCGCCTGCCCCCGGGCGCTTCCGCCCGGAACTGCTGTCTTCAGCAACTTGGACGATCTTCTGGCGGGAACCCCCGCGCTGGACCTGGTCATTGTGGCCACACCCATCCAGACGCACGCACAGCTCGCCCTCACAACGCTTCCCCAAGCCGATCTGTACCTCGAGAAGCCTCCGGTCGCTTCGCTCGCCGACTTCAATCGTTTGCAGGAAGCCGCCACTGCGGCCGGCAGGAGCGTCCAGGTCGGCTTCCAGAGCCTCGGATCCCGCGGCCTCCAGGCCATTGAGGAACTGCTTGCGGCGGGAGAGATCGGCTCTCTTCTGGGCATCTCGGCCACCGGGCGTTGGGTGCGTGACCGCGCCTATTACAAGCGCTCCCGCTGGGCGGGCAAACGCAGCCTGGACGGCATCGACGTTGTTGACGGGGTGGCGACCAACCCGCTGGCACACGCCATCGCCACCGCGCTGAGGATCGCCGGGGCACGGACCGTGGACGATCTTGCCTCCGTGGAAACAGACCTGTACCGCGCCAATGACATCGAATCCGACGACACCTCCGTGATCCGGATCCGCACAGCCACGGGCCTGCCCATCACGTGCGCGCTCACGCTCTGCGCCGCCGAATCGTTGGAACCGTACATCACCCTGCAGGGCAGCGACGGCAAGGCGGTGTTCCACTACACCGAAGACCGCCTCACAATCAGCTCTGCCGCCGGGACGCGCGAAACGGTCTACAGCCGGGTGGACCTCACCGAGGACCTGCTGGAGCATCGTCGCCTGGAGCGCTCGACGCCGGGTCCCGCAACCGGCGCGCCGCTCATCAGCCCGCTCGCGGACAGCGGCGCCTTCATGCAGGTCCTGGAGGCCATCCGCACCGCAGAATCTCCCGCATTGATCCCGGAGAAGTACGTCACCTGGGAGGGCGAGGGTGATGCAGCCCGCGCGGTGATCGACGGAATCGAAGACGCCCTGGAACGCGCGACGGCGGCGCACGCCACCTTCAGCGAACTTGGCTTGCCGTGGGCGCGGCCAGCCGTCGACGCCGGAAGGCCGCTCTTGAGCCTGCCCGACGGCGGTGAGCCCTGCGCCCCTGCGATAAAGACCGGCCAGGCCGCTGTCGTCTTGGCAACCCTGCAGAGCGGTGCCGGCCTGGCCGCCCGGCTCTCCCCGCGGCCCTATCTGCACCCGGTCCGCACACTCGCCGGAGTCAAGGTCACCGACCATCTGCCCGCCGACCACCCCTGGCATCTTGGCGCGGGATTCGCCTTGCAGGATGTGAACGGCAGCAATTTCTGGGGCGGCAAGACGTACACCCGCGCTGCCGGCCGTTACGAAGAACGGCAAGACCACGGCCGCATCATCGAACGCTCCACAATGTCCGTGGCAGGCCTGCTGGAGCAGAAATTGAGCTGGCAGGCACCGGACGGCGCCGAACTTCTCCGCGAACGCCGCACCACCCGGTCCAGGCTGCTTGACCACCGCACGTGGCAACTGGAGCTACGAACAGAACTGACCGCCGTCGTCGACTCCTCGCTCGGCAGCCCCGGCTCCAACGGCGCCCGCGGAAGCGGCTACGGCGGCTTCTTCTGGCGCTTGCCTGCGTACGCCGGGGCAGAAGTCTTCACAGCGGAGAGGGCCGGTGAACCCCAAGTCCACGGCTTGGCGTCGCCGTGGCTGGCCTGGGCCGCGGACTTTCCAGAAGGCCCCGCCACTCTGGTGTTCGCCGGCCCGGCTGAGGCACAGGATCCATGGTTCGTCCGGATGGCGGATTACCCGGCAGTGGGTTCGGCCGTGGCCTGGGACCGGCCAGTGGAGCTCGGCGCAGGTGAATCCTTGCTCCGCTCCTTCACCGTGTGGATCGTCGACGCCAAGTTGTCTCCGGCCGAGGTCGCCGAGCTGACGGCAGGTAGGGCTTCCGCTGCAGGATAGGCACGCAGAAAGGCGGGGGCTCAGTTCAGTTCAAACTGAGCCCCCGCCGTTTGCGTAGGGTGTCTAGGCCGAAGTTACGAAGGCCTTCTGCCCGGATTTGTTGTGTTTCCGGGCGGAAGGCCTCTTTTCTGCCGGAATGTGTAGACAGAATATTGGGCGAGTCATACCCGATACTTGAGGAAAATCACGCTATTGTCTTGGTATGACTCAGCGAGACATGCCTGTTCACGTAGTCAGAGTTCGGAAGTCCCACACGGACAAGCACGGCCAGGTCCGTGACTACCGGTCGGCCTACCTGCGCCGGACCTTCCGCCAGGAAGGCAAGGTCCGCAATGAGACCGTGGCCAACCTCTCTGCCCTGCCCGAGCACGTGGTCGATCTGATCGAGGCCGGGCTCAAGGGCGAACAGCTCGTTCCGGCCGGCAGCGCTGCCACGGTGACACGGTCCCTGCCGCACGGGCACGTCGCCGCGGTGGCCGCGCAGGCCGGGGCGCTGGGGTTCCCGGGACTGCTGGGCCCGGCCTCGAAGCAGCGGGACCTGGCCCTGGCCCTGATCATCGCCAGGGTGTGCCGTCCTGGTTCGAAGCTGGCCACGACCCGGTGGTGGGCGGACACGACATTGGCCCAGGACCTCGGGGTGGACGGTGCCGGCACGGACGAGGTCTACGCGGCGATGGACTGGCTGGCGGCCCGGCAGCAGGGCATCGAAAAGACCCTGGCCACCAGGCACCTGTCCCCGGAGGCGAACCCGAAGAAGCTGGCGTTGTTCGACCTGTCCTCCTCCTGGGTCACCGGGCACCACTGCGAGCTGGCCGCCCGGGGCTATTCCCGCGACGGGAAGAAGGGCCTGCCGCAGATCGAATACGGGCTGCTCACCGAGCCGGACGGCCGGCCCGTCGCGGTCCGGGTCGTGGCCGGGAACACCGCGGACCCGGCCGCGTTCGAAGCTATCGCCCAGGAAATGAAGACGACCTTCGGGCTTCAGGAAATGGTCATGGTCGGGGACCGCGGAATGATCACCTCGGCCCGTATCGCCGCGCTGAAGGAACTCGGCGGCCTCGGCTGGGTCACGGCGCTGCGGGCCCCGTCTATCAAGGCCCTGGCCGCCGATGACGGGCCCCTGCAGATGTCCCTGTTCGATGAAACGAACCTGGCCGAGATCACCCACCCGGACTATCCCGGCGAACGGCTCATCGCCTGCCGCAACCCGGCCCTGGCCGCCGAACGAACCCGCAAACGCCGCGAGCTGCTCGAGGCCACCGACGCCGAGCTGGCGAAAATCGCCGCCGCTGCCGAGGCCGGCCGGATCCGCGGAGCCGGGAAAATCGGGGTCAGGGCGGGCAAGGTCATCGGCAAGTACAACATGGAAAAGCACTACACCCTCACCATCGAGGACAACGCCTTCGGCTATGCCCGCAACGAGGAGCAGATCAGAGCCGAGGCCGCCCTGGACGGGATCTACATCATCCGCACGTCCGTCGGCGCTGCCGCAATGGACGCGGCAAGGGTCGTGGCGACCTACAAGTCGCTGGCCGGCGTCGAACGCGACTTCCGCTCGATCAAGTCCATCGACCTGTCCCTGCGCCCGATCCACCACTGGACCGAAACCAGGGTCCGCGCCCACGTGTTCATCTGCATGCTCGCCGCCTACCTCGTCTGGCACCTGCGCCGGGCCTGGGCGCCCCTGACCTTCACCGACGAAGACCGCCCGGCACCGGCTGACCCCGTCGCCCCGGCCAACCGCTCGGAAGCGGCGGACAAGAAAGCATCCACCCGCACATCCAGCGACGGACACCCTGCCTACAGCTTCCGCGCTCTGCTCGAGCACCTCGGAACACTGACCCGAAACGACATCCGCTACGGCACCGCCCAGGACCTCCCGGTCATTCCAACCCTCGCGATCCCGACCCCCATCCAACGCCAAGCCTTCGACCTCATCGGAGAGCCCATCCCCATCCACATCAAGTAGACAGAACCCCAGCCCCCGAAAACAGCGAAATCCCCGCCGAGGCGGGGATTTCGCACGTCATCACGGACGTAACTTCGGTCTAGGCGTACGGCAGCACGAGCTCCGCGTAGCGCTGTTTCATGGCTGCCAGGACCGCGTCGCCGTCGGCGTCCCAGATGTCCTGGTTGAAGATTTCCACTTCGATGTCGCCAGCGTAGCCGGCGTCGCGCACCCAGCTGCCGATCGTCGCGAAGTCGATCACGCCGTCTCCCATCATGCCGCGCGAGAGCAGCGCGTCGGCAGCGATGGGGAGGTTGAAGTCGCACACTTGGTAGGACGCGATCCGGTTCTCCCGGCCGGCCCGCTGGATCTGCTGCTTCAGTTCGGGGTCCCACCAGACGTGGAAGGTGTCGACGGCGACGCCGACCGCCCTTGCGTCGTAGGGTGCGGCGAGGTCGAGTGCCTGGCCCAGGGTCGAGATGAGGGCTCGGTCCGCCGCGTACATCGGGTGCAGGGGTTCAAGCACCAGCCGGACCCCGTGCTCGACGGCGAAGGGCACCAGGTCCTCTAGGCGATCGACCACGCGACGGCGGGCTGCGACGACGTCCTTCTCGCCCGGCGCGAGCCCGCCGACCACCAGGAACAGCTCCCGCGTATCCAGCGCCACGGCTTCCAGGATGGCCGCCCGGTTGTCGGCCAGGGCGGCCGCCTGCCCTTCGGCGTCGGCCGCTGTGAGGAAACCGCCCCGGCAGAGGGACGAGACGCGAAGTCCGGCGTCCTTGATCAGCTTGGCGGCCTTGTCCAAGCCGGTGTCGGCGACGATGTCCCGCCACGGTCCGATCGCCGGAATTCCGGCCCGGACGCAGCCGTCCACGGCTTCGGCGAGCGTCCATTTCTTGGTGGTGGCGCTGTTCAGTGACAATCTTGAAAAGTCCGACAGTCGCGAAAAGTCGCTCATGCGCCCACTCCGTTGATGCGAAGGTAATCGGACATCCGGAAGGCGGCCAGCGCTGGATCGCGCAGGAGCCCGGCCTGGTCGGCGAGTTCGAAGGTGCGCGCCAGGTGGACCACCGAGCGGCCGGAATGCAGTCCGCCGACCATCTGGAATCCGGGCTGCTTGCCGTTGAGCCAGGACATGAAGGCGATCCCGGTCTTGTAGTAGAACGTGGGGGCGCTGAAGATGTGTTTGCCCAGTTCGCGGGTGGAGTCCAGGATGGCGCGTGCGTCCGCAGCGTCGCCGGCGTCGTACTTCTGCAACGCCACCGAAGCGGCAGGGTAGATCGCGGCGAAGATGCCCAGCAGCGCGTCCGAGTGGTGGGCGCCGTCGCCGTCGATCAGTTCCGGGTAGTTGAAATCGTCGCCGGTGTAGAGGCGGACGCCCGCCGGAAGGGCTGAGCGCAGGGCAACTTCATGCGAAGCGTCCAGCAGCGAGACCTTCACGCCGTCCACCCTGTCCGCGTGATCGCGGATCAGGCCAAGGAAGGTTTCAGTTGCTTCGGCGACGTCGTTAGAGCCCCAATAGCCGGCCAATGCGGGGTCGAACATGGTCCCGAGCCAGTGCAGGATGACCGGCTGGTCCACTTCAGTGAGGAGCGTGGAGTAGACGTGCAGATAGTCCCCGGGGCTTGCAGCCACTTTGGCCAGCGCCCGGGACGTCATGATGATGACCTTCGGCCCGGCTTCGCTCACGACGGCGATCTGCTCGCGGTACGCGTCCAGCACGGCCTTGATACCGGAGGGACCCTCGGGAACAGAGGCGAGGTCCAGCTGGTCCGTTCCGGCGCCGCAGGACACGAGATCCCGGACGGTCTTGCCAGCGGTGGCGGCGTTGCCTGACGCCACCACGGAGGCCGCTTCGACGCCGGTTCGCTTGATGAGCTGCTGCGTCGCGGCCCAGTCCAGGCCCATGCCGCGCTGGGCGGTGTCCATGGCATCAGCAACGCCCAGGCCGTAGGACCACAGCTCGTGCCGGTACGCCATCGTGGCGTCCCAGTCCAAGTGCGCCGGGGCGCCCGGGGTATTGTCGGCTGTCGCTTCCGGAATCACGTGCGCGGCGGCATAGGCGCGCCGGGACGTCAGCGGCGCCGTCGGCCTGGCCCACGACGTGGCCGGCTGCAACCTGTAGAGGCGGGTCCCGCCGTCGTTGTTTGGGAGGAGAAGGGAAGTCATCAGAGCTCGATCTCCGGGATGTCGATGGTGCGGCGCTCGTCGTTGGACCGCAGGCCGAGCTCGGCGAGCTGCACGCCGCGGGCAGCAGAAAGCAGGCCGAAGCGGTGCTCGCGGCCGGCAACGACGTCGCGCAGGAATTCTTCCCACTGCAGCTTGAAGCCGTTGTCCAGATCGGCGTTGGCGGGGACTTCCTGCCACTGGCTGCGGAAGGACTCCGTGACGGGCAAGTCCGGATTCCAGACGGGCTTGGGGGTGTGGGCGCGCTGCTGCGCGACGCACTTGTTCAAGCCCGCCACGGCGGAGCCGTGCGTGCCGTCGATCTGGAACTCCACGAGTTCGTCGCGGTAGATGCGGACGGCCCAGGAAGAGTTGATCTGGCCGACGACGTCGTCTCCGCCAGGGGTCTCAAGCTCGAAGATGCCGTAGGACGCGTCGTCGGCCGTGGCCTTGTATTCCTTGCCCTGTTCGTCCCAGCGGGTCGGGATGTGGGTGGCGGTCTTGGCGTTGACGCTCTTGACCTTGCCGATGATGCCTTCCAGGACGTAGTTCCAGTGGCAGAACATGTCCGTTGTCATTCCGCCGCCGTCTTCCTTGCGGTAGTTCCAGGACGGGCGCTGCGCTGCCTGGATGTCGCCTTCGAAGACCCAGTAGCCGAACTCGCCGCGGATGGAGAGGATGCGGCCGAAGAAACCCTCATCCACGAGGCGGCGCAGCTTGACCAGGCCCGGCAGGTAAAGCTTGTCGTGCACCACGCCGGCCGTGACGCCGGATTCCTTGCCGATCCGGGCCAGTTCGATGGCTTCTTCCAGCGTCTCGGCCGTCGGCTTCTCGGTGAAAATGTGTTTCCCGGCGCGCATTGCCTTTTTCAGGGTCGCCGCGCGGAGGCTGGTCATCGACGCATCGAAAACGACGTCGACCGTGGGGTCGTTGATGACTGCGTCGAGGTCGGTGGACCACTCGGAGACTTTGTTGAGTTCGGCGAGTTCGCGGATTTTCGCTTCGTTGCGGCCCACCAGGATCGGTTCAACCTGGACGCGGGTGCCGTCCGCCAAGGTAAAGCCCCCGGCGTCCCGGATGGGGAGGATGGAACGCAGCAGGTGCTGGCGGTAGCCCATCCGGCCGGTGATGCCGTTCATGGCGATGCGGATCGTCTTTGTTTCGTAGCCCATGAGTCCTCTTCAATGGAAAGTGAATGAAGTGGGAAAGCGCATTCCCACTGCATTCATGATGACACGCGGCTCCGGGTCTGGCAATCGCTTTCCCGAGGCTGGTCAGGACTGCAATAATCGGATGTTGCTGAAAGTGCCCGAGACCGAGGCTTTTGAAGAGGAGTTGTCCGTGACTGCAAGCACGCTGTCCGAAGTGGCCAAACTGGCCGGCGTCTCCCCCGCCACGGCCTCCCGGGTACTCAATGGTTCTGCCAGGACACCCGCACCGGAGATCGCCGAGCGCGTCCGGCAGGCGGCCGACACCCTCGGCTACATCGCGAATGCCCAGGCCCAGGGCCTCGCAAAAGCGCGCTCCGGGCTGATCGGGCTGATTGTGCACGACATCGCCGATCCCTACTTCTCGGCCATAGCCCGCGGCGTCCAGGCTGCCGCACGGGAACAACACAAGATGGTTCTCCTGGCCACGACCGAGGGCACACCCACTGACGAACGGGCCGCCGTCGCCGCCTTCGCCGCGCGCAGGGCGGACTCCATCGTGATAGCGGGATCGCGATCGACCCAGCCTGGCGACAAGGGCGGTAACGCCGAATTGGCCGCTGAACTCGACCGGTACTGCCGCAATGGCGGCAAGGTCGGCGTCGTGGGCCACGGCATCATCGGAGCCTCCCAAACGGACGGCTACCACGTCGTTTCCGTTCCTAACGAAGAACTGGCTGCGGAGCTCGCCGCCAAACTCGCCGCCGGCAACCACGGCGACTTCGTCATCATCAGCGGCCCGGAAGGACGGTTGACATCAGATGACCGCATCCGGGGATTCCAGCGAGGTCTGACTGACGCCGGACGGCAGCAGGCCGAGGTGATCCGCAGCGGATTCGACCGCGAGGGCGGCTACGAAGCCGGACTCCAGCTCGCAACCCGGATCAAAGCCGGACAAACAGCGGGGGCTGGGCGATCGGCTGGCGCCCCCGGGGCCCGGCTCTGCATTTTTGCCGCGAACGACGTGATGGCCATCGGCGCAGTGGCCGCGCTTCGCTCCCAGGGCTTGAGGATCCCCCGCGATGCACTGATTGCGGGATTCGATGACATTGAAACCTTGCGCGACTTCCGCCCGGCCCTCACCACCGTGAGCCTGCCGCTTGAAGAGATCGGCAGGCTCGCCACCCTCGGAAGCTCCAACGAGCGTGAGGCGGGCGAAGAGCTCAGCACCCATTCCGCCGTCACGGGCGCGGTTGTGCTGCGACGCAGCACCGAAACGTCGCCCTCGGCGTAAGGACAATTCCCGAGGGTCGGGTGTGACCGGCGCAACAATTTCCCCTTGACAGCGGGGCCGCGCGGGTGTCTCATGGAAAGCGCTTACCAGTTGGGAAAGCGCATACCAAGCGGAAATTTAGACCGATTCTTGCGATGGCGCCGCCCTCCTGCTGGAAACCAGACCCAAAGACGGGAAGGCCCTTCCAGTGGCCCAAAACGACTTGTCCAAAGGAGGACAATATGAAGATCGACGCGAGCAGGCAGCGAAGTTCAACCGGACCGCGACCGTCCAGCACCACGAGGAAAGCGGCAGCCAGCGGCTGGATCGGCAGCGCCCTTGAGTACTACGACTGGTTCATCTACGCGCAGGCCGCTGCGCTCGTCTTCCCGGGCGTCTTCTTTCCCGCGGGAAACCCGACTGTTGCGCTGATCGCTTCGCTCGGCACATACGCCGTGGGCTATGTGGCTCGCCCGATTGGTGCCTTCGTCCTCGGACAATGGGGCGACAAGCACGGCCGGAAGAACGTCCTGGTCCTCGCCATGTTAATGATGGGCGCGTCGACCTTCGCCGTCGCTTTGTTGCCGACTTATAGCCAGGTCGGGCTTCTGGCACCCGTCCTCCTGGTTGCCGTCCGTCTCATCCAGGGCTTCGCGGTGGCCGGCGAGCTGAGCGGCGCCAGCGCCATGATCGTGGAGCACGCGCCGTTCGGCCGCCGGGGCTTCTACGCAAGCTTCGCGCTCCAAGGCACCCAGGCCGGACAGATCATTGCCGCGGCTGTCTTCCTCCCGCTCTCCGCCGTACTCTCCAATGAAGCGTTCAAATCCTGGGGCTGGCGCATTCCGTTCCTCCTCAGCGCCCTCGTGGTGTTCGCCGGGTACATGATCCGCCGCCGGGTCGAAGAAACCCCCATCTTTACTGAGGAAAAGGCGCACCAGGACATCCCGAAGATGCCGATCGTCCGCGTTCTGCGGGAAAGCGGCCTGGACGTGGTCCGGGCAATCTGCATGACCTTGGTCAACGTCGTCGGCGTCACCGTCGCGGTCTTCGGTGCGGCGTACGCCACCCAGCCGGGTTACGGCGTCGGGATGAGTACTACTGTCTACCTCTGGATCCCGGTCCTGGCCAACGTCGTCGCACTCGCCCTTATCCCCTTGTTCGGAGATCTGTCGGATCGGTTCGGCCGCCGGCCGTTGATGATCTTCGGCTCGTTGAGTTCCGGCGTCCTGGCCTACGCCTACCTGTACGCGGTGAGCCAGAACAACGTACTGCTCACGATCGTCCTCTCGATCATCATGTGGGGCACGCTGTACCAGGTCTGGAATGCAACCTTCGCCAGCTTCTTCCAGGAGCTCTTCCCCGCCCGCACCCGCGTCACGGGATTCGCCATCTCGCAGAACATCGGCCTCGTCATCACCGCGTTTCTTCCGAGCATCTTCGCGGCAATCGCCCCGCCGGGATCGGCGGATGTCCCGATCATCATCGGGTCCATCTGTTTCGGAATCTGTGTCATCGGCGCCGTGGCTGCCTGGTCGGCCCGTGAAACCTACCGTATCCCGCTCAACCAACTGGGGACGGCGAACGCGACGCCCGTTGCCCGCGAGGAGTACCGCCAGCTTCGGAGCGGCGCCCGGTAACCCAAGCGATTACGAGGGCGAATCGCGGCCTTTGAATGAAACGATTCACAGAAGAGGAGAATCCATATGCGCGTCTGCTTCCGTTCCTCGGTCAAACCCAGCCAGATTCCCGAATATCGACGCCGACACGCGGCCGTGTGGCCGGAGATGCTCCGTGAACTCAAGGCGGCCGGCTGGAACAACTACTCGTTGTTCCTCGCCGACGACGGGCTGCTGGTGGGATACGTGGAATGCGACGATTTCGGCGCGGCACGTGCCCGCATGGCCTTGACTGATGTGAATGCCCGTTGGCAAGCGGAAATGGCGCTCCTGTTCGAAGACGACGAATGGACGCCGGACCAAGGATTCGTCCAACTCACGGAAATCTTCAATCTCGAGGACCAATTGTCCGGAGGTTGAGGCCTCGGACTCAAACCTGGGCTTGTTTCCCATCGCCGCGCTTCAAGCTCCGGCCTGGGAAACAAGCCCCGGTTTTGCGACCCCGGCGCCGGAATCGAGCCCCACCGCGAGCCCGCCCCGCCAAAAAAGCCCTCAAACGATCGCGGAAACCCCTGTCACGGCCCGGCCCACGATGAGCGAGTTGATCTCGAACGATCCTTCGTAGGTGTAGATCGCCTCGGCATCGGCAAAGATCTTGGCCATCCGGTAATCGGTCACGATGCCGTTCCCGCCCAGGATGGACCGGCCCATCGCCACGGTTTCGCGCATCCGGGCGCTGCAGTACGCCTTGGCCAGGGCCACCTGTGCCATTTGGGCTCCGCCGTGCCGCACTCCCTTGCTGTCCGTGTAGATGTCCTCCTGCAGCTGGGCGATCCGCACCATCATGCCCATGCTGGCCACGGCATTTCCGAGCATGTCCACCAATTGCTGCTGGATGAGCTGGAACTTCGCCAGCGGTCGGCCGAACTGCCGGCGTTCAAGCGCGTACTTCCGGGCGACGTCGAACGCCGCCAACTGCTGCCCCACAGCCTGCCAGGCCACCATGAGCCTGGATCCGCGCAGCAGGTGGTTGGTGTCGGCGAAGCTGTTGATCCCGGCGAAACGATCCGCCTCGGCAATCCGCACGTCTTTGAGGACAATGTCGGCGTTTTGCACGGTGCGCAGGGCGATTTTGTTCTCGATCTTGGTGCGCGTCACTCCGGACAGCGTGGCGTCCACGATGAAGCCTCGGACGGCGCCGTCAGCTTCGTCCCGGGCCCAGACCAACATGTGATCGCAGAACGTCCCGTTGCCGATCCAGCGCTTGGCGCCGTTCAACACCCAGTAGTCACCGCCGTCGTCGGCTCCCCCGGCGACCCGGCGGGCCACCGTCTGCAGGCCGCCGGCCACGTCGGAACCGTGATCCGGTTCCGTGAGCGCAAACGCTCCGGTGGTCCGGAGGTTTGAGGCGTCGTCGAGGTACCGGTCCTGCTGGTCCTTGGAGCCGAACTCGTAGAGCGCCTCGATGAAGAGGTCGTGGTGGACCATGAAGAACGTGGCAATAGAGGTGTCCACGCGGGTCATTTCCGCGATCACGAGCCCGGCGAACAGGTTGCTGTAGCCGCGGTGCGTGGGGGTGCTTAGGCGAAGGGCCGCGAGCTTGGGCAGGATGTGCGCCGGGAACTCGGCCTTGTCCCACCAATCCTTGGCATACGGCGCGATTTCGGTGGCGAGGAATTCCCGGAGCTCATTGAGTTTGCGCTGTTCCTGGACGCTGAGGAGCGATTCGAAATCGAAAAAGTCCGCCCCAGGCAAGGAGGGCAAAGAACCCGCCGAGTGTTCCACAGCGGCCGCCACCTTGTGCGCCTGGCTCACTTGGGTGCCATCCGGATGGCGCCGTCGAGGCGGATGGTTTCGCCGTTGAGCATGGCGTTTTCCACGATGTGCGCCACGAGGTTGGCGTACTCGGCGGGGCGGCCAAGACGTGCGGGGTGGGGTACCTGCTGGCCTAGGGAGAGCTGCGCGTCCTGGGGCAAGCCGGCGAGCATCGGGGTTTCGAAGATGCCCGGCGCGATGGCCATGACCCGCACCAGCGAGCGCGCAAATTCACGGGCCAGGGGCAACGTCATCGCGGCCACGGCTCCCTTGGACGCGGCATATGCAGGCTGCCCGATCTGTCCATCGAAAGCCGCCACGGAGGCTGTGTTGATGATGACGCCGCGTTCCTCGCCACCGAGCTCGGTGGACGCAGGCTCGTTTTGGGCCATTGCGGCGGCGGCCAGGCGGATCACGTTGAAGGTGCCCACGAGGTTGATCTGGATGACCCTGTTGAAGTTCTCCAGCGGCAGCACGCCGTCCTTGCCGAGCACCTTGCCCGGGGTTGCTACGCCGGCGCAGTTGACCAGGATCCGGAGCGGGCCCAGCGCGACGGCAGCGTCGACGGCGGCTTGCACTTGCTCTTCATTGGTGACGTCGGCGGGGACGAACAAGGCCCTGCCCTCGGCCCCCAAGGCATTGAGTTCGGCAGCGAGAGCCTCTCCGGGAGAGGAATGGAGGTCAAGCAGCACTACCGATGCTCCGGCGTCGAGCAATCGCCTTGCGGTTGCGGCCCCCAGTCCCGAAGCCCCGCCGGTTATCAACGCAACTGCGCCCTTGATGTCCATCCATCCTCCTTGATGCAGAACCAAAATCCGTTAATGAATGTTAACTGAATCACTTTGATTGTGCACTGCGGAGGGGCCTGCGGCCAAGCGCGCGGCGTTAGGCTGTCACCATGTCCGCCCCCGACGCCCCGCAGGGCACCACCGGAACACCGGATTGGGCCGCGCGAGCCGACCACGGCGCACGTTCGGTGACCCGGCATTTCGGGCGGCGCCTCCTTTCCCTTCCCGGAACACATCTTGCTACGCCGATCCAGCCCTCCAACGGTTTCCCGGGTCAGCCGTGGAACTACTGGTGGCAGGCTCACTACGTCGACTGCCTCGTGGACGCCGGGTTGCGCGAACTGGCCTCGGGATCAAGATTCAACGGCGGTGATCGCCCGAGCGCTGGCCGGCTCGCTTCACGCCTGGTCACCACTGTCCGCTTGCGCAATTTCCTGCGCTACGTCAACAGCTACTACGACGACATGGCATGGCTCGCCCTCGCCGTCCTGCGCCTGGACGCCCTGGCCGAAAAGGCGCACCAGCCCGGCCGTCGACGCAACGCCCGCTTGCAGAAAAGTCTCTCTCCGCAATTCGAGTCGGCCTCCACCGACGACATGGGCGGCGGCACCTTCTGGAGCACCAAACGAGATTTCAAGAACACCCCGGCGACGGCGCCGGTGGCACTGCACTTCGCCCGGACCGGCAAGCCGGAGCGGGCCCAAGGGCTCCTGGACTGGCTCGACGCGACGCTCTTCGAACCCACCCGCGGCCTGTACCTCGACGGGGCTTGGATCAAGGAAGGCAAGCTCGTCCTCGCGGAAGAGGTCTACACCTACAACCAAGGCCCAGTGCTCGGCGCCTTGTTGGAGCTGGGTGGGGATGCGAACCTGGCACGCGCGGCCGCCTTGGTGGGCTCGGTGGCCGAACATCTGACCGTCTGTGGGCCTGACACTCAGGGGAAACTCGTTCTTCGCGGTGAAGGCGCCGGCGACGGCGGACTCTTCACCGGAATCCTCGTCAGATACCTGGCCCTCGCCGCTGGGGATGTGCGCTTGCCCGCGCCCACCCGCGCTACCGCAGGCCAATTAGTGCTCGACACCGCGGAGGCGGTCTGGGCGGGGCGGACTGTGCGCGCCTACGCTGCCCACGGGACGTCCGGAAAGTACGACGACGACGCCGGCTGGCTCATCTTCTCGGCGGAACCACAGCGTCCGGCCGCCGGGACGTATCCGGCGGGCACCGCCGTCGAGCTTTCCACCCAACTGCAGGCGTGGATGGTGCTGGAAGCCGCCGCGCGCGTCCAGTTATTGTCAGTGCCGGGGCCTAGTCTGGAGCTGTGAACCCGTCCCCGAGTCCGTTGCCTGTCACCGTGGTCGCTCCGTCGGCGGAATGGTGGCAGATCCTTGGAGCGCTCAGTCCGCTCGCTGTCCTTGTCGCGGCGATCGTTGCCGCAATCGTGGGCCTCCTGTCCCTGCGGCAGAAGGCGCGGGCGGATAACAGGTCCGAGTGGTGGCGCCGTGCTCAATGGGCGCTGGATGCGTCCCTGTCCCGCAGTCGCTCCGAGGCCGAAATGGGCCAGAAGGCCATCGAGATTCTGGGCCAAAGCGAACTCGCCTCGCGGGAGGAACTCGCGCTCCTCAAAGTCGGCACGGAGGATGAGCTCCTGGCAGCCGCCAAGGCATCCGAAACCCGAGCCCTCGCCCCCTCGCAGCGTCCCGCCTCGGTGAACGCTGAAGACCGCAAAGTCCAGATAGCCGCCGCCAAGGCGAGGGTCTTGCTGGACCGGCGACTCGGGGAAGACACCCCAGGCTGGATCGTCGCGCTGTCCGCCGAGAAGCCCGAGTAAGGCTACTCCCCCACAGGCGCCGGCTTTTTCTTCTGCGGATACAGAGTCTCCTGTCGCGCCAACATCTCGACAAAACCAGCGATCTTCCTGGCCCGAGTTTCCGCCTTCTTCACCGAGTTGGTGCGGTAGATCAGGGAATAGCGGTTGACCGCGGTCAGCACATCGAACATCGCCTGGGCTTCGGGAACTGCGGCGATGGCGGCAGCGAGGTCCTCCGGGACTTCCGCGTCCGCTTGGCCCACGTAGGCCGCTTCCCAACGCCCGTCCGCCTTTGCGCTGTCGACGGCGGCCCATCCGGCCGGGGTCATCTTGCCTTCAGCTTCCAAACGGGCAATGTGCCCGACGTTCCGTTTGGACCATGGGCTTTTGGGGCCGCGACGGGTCATGCGCTGGAAGACGCTTTCGTCGTCGCGCCTTCTGCCTTGGCCGTCGATCCAACCGAAACAAAGGGCCTCGTCCAAGGCAGCGGCGTAATCGAGCTCCGTCACGTTGCCGCCCTTCTTGTGCAGCACGAGCCATACGCCGGGGCTATCGCCGCCATGCTCTTCGAGCCAGGACCGCCATTCGGCAGCGTCTTTGACGATCAGTTCTTCAAGTTCAACAGCCATGGCCCCATTCTGGTGCCAGCTAGGCTGTGGCGAAAGCCCACTGACTTCTGCGGAGGATCCATGCTGCGTGTCCGACCCGTCCAGTTCACGTCCGACGTCGCCGCTTGGAAGCACCTTCTTGTGGCGCTGGGCCTCGTGTGCGTCGAGGACCACGGCGATTGGGTGGAGTTCGACGCCGGCTCCGGGCGGGTGGCCTTGCACCGTGTTTCCCCTGGCTCGCCCGACGACGGCACTACGGTATTCGGCGTCGAGGTCGGAGATCTGGCCGAGTTCGCCCGACGCACCGTTGCGGACGGAACCCGCGCCGAACTGTTCGACGCCGATCGCAGGCAGGCCGTCCGCGTCACCGCCCGGGACGGCTTCACGTTCCTTGCCGATAAGGCGAGCAGCCGCACGACCAGCCCGGAAGCGGATCCGGGGCTCGCCGTCGTCGGGACCTGGCTCACGCCGGATGTGCCAGGGGCCGCGCAGGAGTTGCGCAACATCGGCGCACGGCCGCGGCATGCGTCCGCGGACCTCGCGGATTTCAGCACGAAGAACGGCGGCATCCTTTTGGTCCGGGAGTCTCCGGAGACGGCTGCGGGAAGCCTGGCTTTCGAGTACGACGGCGACCTCGCAGCTCTGGAAGCCCGGCTCACCGCCGCCGGACTCAGGGCAGCCTTCGCCCTGGCCGGCTCGCTTCTCACGATCCAGGCCCCGCTCGGCCGAACCATCACTGTGGCCGGGTCCTTCTAACCACACCCTCGCTCACCAATACCGGCCTTTCCCCCGACGCTCGCTCACCTAAACCGGTATTTCCCCCAACGCTCGCTCACCTAAACCGGCCTTTTCCCTAACGCTCGCTCACCTATACCGGCCTTTTCCCAAACGCTCGCTCACCTAAACCGGTATATCCCCCAACGCTCGCTCAGATCATCTGCAGAAGGGACACCGATTTTGGCCACATAAGTGAGCGAGCGTTCCCGGTTTGGGCTCGACGCAATCCTGGCTCTCTGATTCGTGCGGCATGGAACGGCATGGGATGGGGTAGAACTTAACCATGAGTGTTCGTACCCCTGACCCGTACTCCGGCTGGCTTTCCGATGAAGACCTCTTCGAAGCCCGCGGCCGCCTCCCCATGGTTTACGTGGAGGCGGTTCCCGTGCGTCTGGATCCACTCGGATTCGTCAACGAGGTAGGTACCCTGCTGCAGGGCGACGCCGACGGCGCCATGGTCCGTTCGTTCGTGTCCGGCCGCGTGCTGTACCGCGAAACCATCCGGGCCGCGCTGTTGCGGCACATGGAAAAGGACCTCGGGCCGCTGGCCTTCCCCCAGTTGCCCGTCAGTCCCGTGCCGTTCACGGTGGCCGAGTACTTCCCGGCGCCGTCGCAGACCGGCTTCACGGACGACCGCCAACACGCCGTGTCCCTCGTCTACGTCATCCCCGTGACCGGCGAGTGCGAACCGCGCCAGGACGCCCTTGAGCTGACGTGGATGACTCCGCAGGAAATCCTCAGCGACGACGTCCAGCAGGAATTCAGCGGCGGCCGAGGCAATCTGGTCCGCCAGGCTTTGGCTTTCGCCGGCGTCGGACAGTAGCGGCAGCGCGGGTAGTAGCCACCTCCCCGATTTGCTGGGTGCGTTTTATAGACTGTTGGGCGGACCCCAAGAGAACCAAAGGACTTCCGATGACTCACAGCCCGGCCGACCAGCAGTACCGTGAAAAGCAGGCTGGGGCCCTGCAAATCGGGGACTACTTGTTCCTCCCTGGGGATGGTCCCGCGGAGGAAATCACGCACATCGAGCTCGAACACGACGACTTTGGCGCGCCCGCGCTCATCCTGGTGACCACGCTCGACGGCGGGAGCGTGCGGATCGCGATCGGGTCCAGCGTCGCGGTGGGTGAAGCAGCTGTCGTTCCCGACGACGACGCGCTTCCCACGGAAGATCCGGCCACGCTTGCGGAGCCGGTTCCCGGCGACGCGCCCGAAGGCGGTACACCCGACGACGCGCCCGACGGCGGTACGCCCGACGCCGGTGACTCACCCGCGGAAGCCGTTCCCGCCGTCGTCGTACCTCCTTTGCCTGCGGTGGAACCGACTGTCAGCGGGTCCCTTATGCCTTCGACGGCGCCGGATCCCGCGCAGCTCGCCCTGATCCCTGAACCGACCGACTCCCCCGAGGACGTCGTGGCCGCCGCCGCCGAAGCGCACCCCGGCAGGAACGGCGTCTCGGTACTGAGCGAACGCCTCGTGAAGGGCATCAATACGAAGTCGGGGAGCTGCCTGCGGGATCTGAGCGACCTGGCCCACGATCTTTTCATCGAACTGCGGGATCCGGACCACGCCCTCGCGGTGGCCGATATTCTCAACGTGCTCCCCTACGACGGAAACCGCGACCGGTGGATGTCCGTTGAACGTTCCCTCGCGCTTTCCAGCTTCATTTGCCGCGAGCTCGGCCAAGCGGAACGCGCGGAAGTCTACGATCAACTCCTTCAAGCGCCGGACACCATCGAGACAGACCCGTTCAAGGCCCGGATCGCCGCCAAAGTCCGGCAGCGCGGGCTCAACGAACCGAACCTGTACGACAAGGAAATCTTCCGTTCCATCGACAACGGCAACCGCGATGCCGAGCGCGAATGGCGGCTGCTCCGGCTCGAAACCCTGCTGTTCCTGCGCTCGCACGGCGGCTCGAACACCCTCGGCGTAGGTGAACTCGATCACCGGATCGCGAACGAACTCGAGGCCGTGCGGGCTTAGGCGCTATCGGAGGATTTCGCAAGACCTGTCGCGTTCGCTCCAACGGCGGTAGATTCGGGCCATGACGAACAATCTGAGCGTTGTTGTAAATGCCGACGCGCAGCAAGTTTGGACTTCGCTGCGCGAACCGTCGCTCGTGGCTCAATGGCACGGCTGGGAGGCCGATGAGCTTGGCGACGAAATCAACCAAATCTACTTCAGCACCGCCGTGGTCGAGAATCCCGACCACACAAGCCTCACCGTGAACGGCGGGGATGTTTTCGACCTCACCCCGGTCAGCGGAGGCACCGAGGTCCGCGTAACTCGGGCCGCATTGGACCACGATTCCGAATGGGCCGCGTGGGACGAGGACATCACCCAAGGCTGGCTGACGTTCCTGCACCAGCTCCGATTCGCCCTGGAACGCCATCCACACGGGCACCGGCGTACGCATTTCGTCTCCCTGCCGGGCGGTAGCGGCTCCGGCATCCAGAAACTCGGCCTGGCCGACGTCCCGGCTCCTGGGCAGGAGTACTCGCTCACGCTCCCCACGGGCGAGGCCCTCTCCGGCAAGGTCTGGTTCCGGAGCAACCACCAGGTGGGACTCACCGTGCACAGCTACGCGGAGCACGGTGACGGGCTGCTGATTGTGGCTGACCAGCCGGTGATTCCGGAGAAAAGGCCCGACGGCGGCACTATCGTGATCGCTTCGACGTACGACCTGGGTGCCGCCAGCCTGGACTCGATCCGCTCCCACTGGGACGGCTGGAAGGCTGAGAACTACCCCACAGAGGTGCATTCGCACTGACGATTCACGCTCCGGGGCTGGCAGACTGTAACGGTGCCAGCCGATTCTTCCCTGACCAACCCCGGATCCAGCTCCGAGTCCGATCCTTCCACCCTCGCAGCTGCCCGGCAGTCCGCGTTTTCCTTCGAGGTGGGTGCGCGGCTCAGCGAAACGCGCCCGCCGTCGTCGAGCCTTTTGAACGCCGACGGCGACAGCCGCCAGGGGAACGGCAAACGCGGGGAGTTCCTGGGCCGCACCGGAACCATCACCACACCCCATGGCCAGATCCAGACGCCCGCGTTCATCGCCGTCGGGACCAAAGCCACGGTCAAAGCAGTGCTGCCCGAATCCATGAAGGAACTCGGCGCGCAGGCTTTGCTGGCCAACGCCTACCACCTGTATCTGCAGCCGGGACCGGAGATTCTGGACGCTGCCGGGGGGCTCGGCGCGTTCATGAACTGGGACGGGCCCACGTTCACGGACTCGGGTGGATTCCAAGTGATGAGCCTCGGTTCGGGGTTCAAGAAGGTCATCGACATGACCTCCGTGGATACGTCCGGGCCTGACGACGCCGTGGCCCCGGGCAAGGAGCGGCTGGCCCATGTCGACGAGGACGGCGTCTGGTTCAAGTCGCACCTGAACGGGGACCGGCACCGTTTCTCCCCGGAGATCTCCATGCGGGTGCAGCACAAGATCGGCGCCGACATCATGTTCGCCTTCGACGAGCTGACCACCCTGCAGAACTCCCGTGGCTACCAAGAGGAATCCTTGGAGCGCACGCGTCGCTGGGCCGAGCGCTGCGTCGTCGAGCATGAGCGGTTGACAGCTTCCCGGGTGGGCAAACCCTACCAAGCCCTGTTCGGCGTCATCCAGGGGGCGCAGTACGAGGACCTTCGCCGCAAGGCCTGCCGGGACCTTGGCGGGATGCCCTTCGATGGTTTCGGCATCGGCGGCGCCTTGGAAAAGGAAAACCTCGGCACCATCGTGCGTTGGTGCAACGAGGAACTTCCCGAGAACAAGCCTCGCCACCTCCTGGGCATCTCCGAGCCGGACGACATCTTCACAGCCATCGAAAACGGCGCCGACACCTTCGATTGCGTCTCCCCCACCCGAGTGGCCCGCAACTCTGCCTTTTACACTCCGTCCGGTCGGTACAACCTCTCCGGGGCACGCTACAAATCGGACTTCGGACCCCTGCAGGATGGTTGCGATTGCTACACGTGCGCCAACTATTCGCGGGCGTACATCCACCACCTGTACAAGGCCCACGAGATGGTTTCGGCCACGCTCATCTCCATCCACAACGAACGCTTCGTGGTGAAGATGGTGGACGACGCCCGCTTGGCCATCGAATCCGGGGACTTCTTCGAGTTCAAGGCCGAGACCTTGGGGCAGTACTACTCGTAGGTTTCCCGCCGCCTCCCGTCGAGATCACCGGGCTTGCCGGAACGGTGCCGGTTCGCCGGAGCGTTCCGGCGAACCGGCACCGTTCCGGCGAGCCGGCGTTTTCCACATAGCCGACCAAGCGGCTTCCGTGCGCCCAGACGGCCAGCGAGGCTGGATGAATGACCCCTTCTCAGCCGCCTTCGCTCCCGGAAAGGGGGAACCTTTGGCGCACCGATCAACTCCACGCACATGGGCTGAATTCCCGCGCAATCCAGGTCCTGGTGCGTCACGGCAAGCTTGTCCGGCTACGGTACGGATGCTACATCCGGGCCGCGCTCTGGCAGAAGCAATCCGCTTGGCTCCGAAGCACGCAACTGATCTACGCGCATGCGCATGGAACGCTCACGACGTCGGCGGGAGACTTCGTATATAGCCACACTTCGGCGGCGCGGCTGCACCGCCTCTTCCTTTGGAATGTCGACGACCTCATCCACATCCTGCTGAGGGTCCGGCCGTCCAGCGAGCGCCTTGGCAAGGACGTCCGCGGTCACACCCGGCCTTTCGACGAGACGGACGTTGTGACAATCGGGGACTTGCGAGTCACGTCTTTGGAGCGGACAGTGGTGGACTGCTCGATGCTACTCAGCTACAAGCAGTCGCTGGTGATCATGGACCATGCACTCAGGCTCGGCGCAGATCGTGCCCAATTGCAGGCAATGGCCGACGCGTTGGATGGCCGACGCGGGGTCAGGAACCTTCGAAAGGCCCTGTTCAACGCTGATCCACGATCCGAGTCGGCGGGCGAAAAGTTGTGCCGCGAACTGATCTCGCGGCTGAAGTTGCCGATGCCCGAACCGCAGGTTGAGGTGCAGAGCCGGGCAGGGCGGCATCGGCTCGACTTTGCCTGGCGGAAGGACAAGGTCGCATTGGAATTCGATGGCGAGGTCAAGTACTTCGATTTCAAGCCAACAGCCGAGGTGATTTTCCAAGAGCGGCGCCGGGAGAAGGCCCTTAGCGAAGACGGCTGGCGTTTCGTCCGCGTGGAATGGAAGCACCTCTTTCGCGAGCAGGAATTCAAGAACCGGATACTGAACGCCCTCCGTCGTTAGCCCGCCGCCGTCGAGCTCGCCGGAACGCGCCCATGTCGCCGGAACTCTCCGGCGATCCGGCACCGTACCGGCGAGCTCGCGCCGCGGAGCCTCCTCAGGGGCGGTCCGCCGTCGTCACGCCGATCACCAGGAGAACCGCATTGAGCACGACGGCGGGCACCACCAGCACTTCTGGGGCGTTGAACAGCATGCCCAAAGCCAAAGGCACCAGGGCGAAGAGGCACAGTACGTAGCCCCGGATCCTGGTTCCCAGCATGGCGGGTCCGCTACGTCCAAGCTGCATCAGGTACACCAATTTGGTCAGGTCTTCCTGCTGGCGGAAGGCTCGCCGCAGCATCCCCGCGCCCAAACCGCCGCCCGCCGCCGCGCCCAGGACGAGGAGCTCCACCCGGAAACCGCCCGCCAGCACGAAGAATCCGGCAGCCGCCGTCGTCCACAACCCCATCAGCATGACCGGCAGCGCGACGTGGACCCAACGCGAGGCCGTCCTGGAAATCGGGAGGAGGGCGTCGAGGCTGGGAGCCATGCGTAATTGCCAAAGAGGCCCGGCAGCCGCTGTGGAAGAGAAGATCGCGGCGGCCAGCAGGACGGGAAGCAGGATGATCGGTGAATCGAACGTCCGGACCAGCCCGGTCGAGGGGACGACGGCGAGACCCAGCCCCCAGCGCCACAGCCGGCCGGGTTGTCGGGCGAGCACGGTTGCTTCCGCGTGGAAGAGCGCGCCCGCTGCGGTGCGGGGCGTGCCCGGGAGCTTGATCCGGCTCCGCTTGCCGCCGCTGGAAAGCGAGGCACTGAGCTCCCCGGTGTCCATGAGCGTCAGCGCAGCCTGGACATGTCCCCTCGCGGACCCCGCCTTGAGCAGCGATGTCGTGCGGACGCTGGAGAGCTTGTTGCGCATGCCAAGCGCCGCGGCAACCACGGCGAAAGCAGGGGCGACGGCGAAGATCCAGTTGCCTTGCAGCGTCCCGAACAGCATCGCGCCGAGTGCCGCCGATGCAGTCGCCAACAGCCAGGAGGTTGCCCGGCCTTGCTGCCGGGCGGGCGTCTGCGGCAGGCCCGGCGCTGCCAAGCGCGTCTGGGCGAACGCGGCCAGCACGAGGATAGCCGCGCCGGTCAAGGCCCCTGCCAGGACCCGCCCCGCAAACACCACCGCGTTCGAGCCGCTGATGACTGCCACAGGAATGGTGGTGAGGGCCCCGACGACGGCGGCAGCCCAGACTGCGCGCCGCAAGCCTCGGGCTAGGAGCGGTTCGCGGTCGATAGCAAGCGAGTACCACCAGTGCCGCTGATTCGCCGTGATGGCCAGTGGCCCGAGCCTGCCCGACACCCAATAGGCCGCCAGGCCCAGAAGCCCGAACCCGGCCACTAGACCGTATGCAACAGGAACTACACCATAGCCGGCCGAAATCAGGTGGCCGCCGAAGCCATGCTCCGCCGCGGCAGTGAGCCCGTTGAGGAGGCCTGTCGCGTAGATCAGGCCGACGCCGAACGTCAGGAACTGGATATACAGTTCGTTGAGCCTGGACAGCAAGGATTGGCCGCGCGGGCGAATGACCTTGCGTGTGGCACGCTCGGGGTCGAAGTCCACGAACTCCGGCTGCGCTACGGCAGCGATGGACATGCTCACCGGCGAATCCTCGCCACGGCCTCGTCCGTACTAACCACGCGTGCACCGCCGTCGTCGACAATTACGGCACGGGTACACGCCGCCTGGGCGACGTCCGCATCATGCGTGACCATGACGACGGCGGCACTCTTCTTGGCAGTCCGGGCGATCCTCTGCGCGAGCAGGCCGCGCATGCGGGTATCGAGCCGCTGCTCCGGTTCGTCCAGGACCAGCAGTTCGAAGGGACGGATGAACGCCGAGGACAGGAGGAGCTTGCGGCGCTGTCCCGAGGAAAGCTGATCGGGAAACGCATCGGCCACCGTTTGGAGCTCGAAGAAATCGATCTCTCCCTCGACAGCAGCCTCGGGGTTGGCGAGGCCATGCCCCCGGGCCACCAAGGAAAGGTGCTCGCGGACCGTGAGTGAATCGAAGTAGGCATCCTCATCCAGCAGCACCGAGACCTTGCTGCGAAAGAGTGCCGAGCGGTCGTCCGGCATCAAGCCAAGAACGTGGGCATCGCCCTCAATGGCGGCCTGGGCGCCAATCATGGTGCGCAGCAGAGTGGATTTGCCGGCACCGTTTTCGCCCATCATCCCGAGCACCTGCCCGGAGAAAACCTCGACGTCGAGCGGCCCGCACACTGCATGGTCGCCATAGCCTGCAACAAGATTCTCGGCCGTGAGCACGGCATTTCCCAGCTTCATCCTCTGAAACTACCGGACTTCCCTGCGGTTCCCCTGAGCCGACGACGCCCGCTCACATATATGGCATCCCGGGCCGACGCCCGCTCACTTATATGGCGTTACGGCCGAAACGCCCGCTCACTTATATGCCGTTTCGGCGCGACGCCCGCTCACTTATATGGCATCCCGGGCCGACGCCCGCTCACTTATATGGCGTTTCGGCGCGACGCGCGCTCACACCCAGTAGCTAGGCTCGCGCTTCTTGATCCAGCCAATGACCAAGGACGTTACGGGCACGAGGATGTATTGGACACCGACCTTGTACACAAAGCCAACGAGCACGTAATTGACGAAGCTGCCGAAGTCCGTGATGCCAATGACCGAGGCCGCGATGCTGCAGAAGATGAGCGTGTCCACGAATTCACCCACCCCGGATGAACCCATAAGTCGAGCCCAGAGGGTTCTCTCACCCGAGCGGGCTTTCATCTTGACCAGGATCAGGGAGTTGATGGTCTGGCCGGCCAGGAAAGCAAGGAGTGAAGCAAGGACGATTTGGGGAACTGGCCCCAGCGCTCCCTCAATGGCTGCCTGCTTGGCAGTACCGTAGTCGTCATTGAAGCCGGGAAGCGCGATGATGATCCAGTAGCAGAGCGATGCGAATGCTGACAATGCGAACGAGGTGATGATCGCTTTGCGGGCAACCTTGAATCCATAGATCTCGCTCATCACATCGCCAAGAATGTAGGCAAGCGGGAAGAGGAAGAATCCGCCATCAGTGATGATCGGACCGAAGACGACCCCTTTGGCAGCGCCGATGTTGGACAGGATCAGCACGACAGCCATGCATGCCAGCATGATGCCAAAGTATGGGGAGCCTATTAACGCGAAGCGCGGCGCGGGTTTACTCAGGGTCTGGGATTCTGATGCTGACGTCATCGCTTGTCCGTTCGTAGTGGTTCGCGCAAGCGGCCGGAGTTAGCGCGGCGCCCCGCTGTATTAGCACTGGTGGTGGACCCGCTTGCAAAACCGCGGAGCCTCCCCCATTCTCGCATCGAGGAATCGAGAATTGTCCGGAAACTCGCCACCGCCTAAAACGTTCCATCACGTCAAGTGAGCGAGCGTCCCGCCAAAACCCGATATAGGTGAGCGAGCCCCTCATCGTCAAGCTGGTTGTGAGTCATTCATGACCTGTTGATTGAAGGAGCCGGCGATGGCCGTTGATAACAAGGGTTTCACGCGTGAAGAGATCCGTGAGTTCATGCATGAGTACTATTTGCAGCCGCACGGGTCGAGGAAGGTGTGGCTTGCCTCGACGTCCGTTTCCGAGTGGACGTTCCGCCGGTGGCGCAAGATGATGGTCCAGGGCGATATCGACCGTGGCCTGATTCCGCGGGAGCATGGAGGCATGGTCCCTACAAATCGTGAGCTCTCCGCGTTTGAAAAAGCACGCGCGAAGGAAATGGCTGCCCACCGTGCCGAAGTCGAAAGACTCCAGAAGCGGGTGCGGGAGCTGGAGGATACGAATTCCGCGCTGGGAAAAGCTATCGGGCTCTTGCACGACTTGAGCGCGCCAGAGCCCGATACAACCCCGACGAGCGCTCAGAACGGTTCGTAGCGGCCGAGAACAGCCTGGTCCTGGAGTTGCGTGTGATCATCGGCTCCCAGCGGACAGCGCTCGAGCTGGCGGGCGTGTCGCGCGGGACCTGGCATTACCGGTCCAATCCCCGTCCGGCGGTGCAGGACCCGATCCACCAGGCCGACCGGGCCTACGAATGCCGGATCAGCACCGCGCATCACGACCGGATCCTGGGGCTCATCCTGGCCGGTTGGGAGAAGGGCAACTCCGTCGACCATGCCTTCGCCACCGCTTGGGACAACGGCGTGCTGCTCGCCTCCAACCGCACGTGGTGGCGGATCGCGGCAGGGCACGAGGATCAGCAGGCCCGCCCCATCATCCCGCGCAAGCGTGGGGTCAAGCGCGGCTCCTCTGAGATGCCGGTGGTCAAGGCCACCGGACCCTGCCAGGTCTGGTCCTGGGACATCACGGACATCTATTCAAAGTGGCAGGGGAAGGTTTTCAAGGTGTACTCCATCATGGACATCTTCTCCCGGGAGATCGTCGGCTGGCGGGCGGAGGAACGCGAGTCCGACCACCTCGCCGCGGAGATGTTCGAGACAGCCATCGCCCGGCACGGCGCCCCGCTCATCGTGCATGCCGATTCAGGCCCGGCCATGAGATCAAACCTGCTCCGTGACACCCTCACCGTCCACGGCGTGGAACTCAGCCATAACCGCCCCTACGTCTGCCTCTTAACCGGCTAATCGGTTGTTTCGGACCGGTTCTGGTGCGACACGCCGCGGGGATGTCGCCCGGTTCGGCCGGGACGGAGCGGATACTTCTGTGTCATGGTGACCGGCAAGGATTTGCGGTTGGAACCCGGCGACGGGCAGTGGCGGCTGGCAGGAGCCGGCGCCGATCGTTTCGGTCCGGTCAACGAGTATCTGGGATATCTGACGGACCGGAACTACTCGCCGCGAACCGTACGGACCTATGGCTATGATCTGCTCGCGTTTTGCCGTTGGCTCAGGGAGCAGGACATGGAGCTCCCATCTGTTGGCACCGATGAACTGCTCCACTATTTATCGGCGTGCCGTCAGGCCCATGTTCCCGGCCGACCCGGCCCTAACGTTGTCACCATGCAGGGCCGGCGCCTGGACAGGTACGCGCCCACAACAATCAACCAACGCCTTGCCGCCATCTCAGGTCTCTACACGTTTCTGATCATGCGCAATCCGGAGCTGAAGAACCCGGTCCCGAGGGGCAAGGAGGCCCGCCGGCCAGCTGCCGGTGAACGCACCGGGTTGCTCGCCCACGTGGCAAAGCCAAAGCCAAGGTCCGTATTGCGGCTCCGCGAACCACGCCGGCTCCCACGGGCCCTGAAGCGCAGCGAATCCGCGGACCTTCTGGCCAGCCTGCTCTGCTGGCGGGACCGGGCCATTGCCGGGCTGATGCTCTTTTGTGGGCTGCGCTCGGCCGAGGTGCTTGCCTTGCAGGTGGGCGATGTTGATATCGGCGCCCGCTGGCTATTGGTCCAGGGCAAGGGCGCCAAGGAGCGTCGGGTTCCCCTCGATGTCGACGTCGCCGGGGTGATCCAGACGTATCTGCTGGCCGAACGGCCCGAAACCACAAGCCGCTACCTGTTCATCGTGGCCAAGGGACCGACCCGCGGCCAGCCACTGACGGCTGCCGGGTTACGGACCATTTTCCGCTACCACCGTGAGGTATCCGGTGTTCAGGCCGGAAATCCACACGCCCTGCGCCATACTTTTGGCACCGCCCTGGCAGAGGCCGGCGTGGATCTTGCCGTGATGCAGGCCCTGCTCGGACACACCCATGTTGATACCACCGCCCGCTATATTCACCTGGCCCCCACCCATGTGAAAGCCGAATATGATGCTGCCCGCGCCCGTCAACACCAACGCGACTGATCCGCCGGCTGCACTGCTGGCCTCCTACGCCGCTCACCTTGCCCTGACCCGGCGGGGAAACACTGCTTACACCACCGCGGCCAAAACGTTTGTGGCCCGCTGGCCCCACGTCCAGGACTGGGCGCTTCGGCCATTGCACCTGCAGCTGACAGCGAATAACGCCACGAAACCATTCGTGACCTTTCTGATGGTCAGCGGCCGCCTGCGACCGGACTACGACTACCTGCTGGCCCGTAAATTCTCCAGCCTCTGGCGCGAAGTCATCGGCACCGGGCTCGAGACCGATTTGGCCCGGTTCAGGACTGCAGCCGGCGAACTGGGATTCAGCGACAGGGTCGCCTCGGCACTGGCCTCACAGGTCATCGCCCGCCTGCTCATCCATACCGGCCGGATCCTGGACATCCTCACGGATGCCGACGTCGACGAGCTTGAAAAGGCCTGCCACGAGCGCCAGGACCGCACCGGCCGCAGCGCGCGCTCCTACCGGGGCCTGCTCCAAAGCACCCGGCAAATACTCTTCCATCAGGGAGTGCTGCCGCCCCCGGCGACCCGGCCCGCACCCAGGCTGCCTTTCGATAAGCGTATGGCAGCCGTCCCGTCACCGCTCCATGAAGTGTTGGTCCGCTACCTGCAGCGCAAATCAGTGACCTGCGTTCCCGCCACCGTCAGCGGTATCGCCACCCGGCTGGCCCATTTCGGCCGTGTGATCAGCGAACTGGACCCCACCCTGACGGGACCGGACGGCCTGGAGCGCTGCCGCCATATCGAGCCATACCTGATCGCACTGTCCCTGGCAGAGAACACCAAAAGCGGCGGAACACTCTCGATCGCCGAGCAGTCCCGACGGGTAAACACCGTGGCCAACTTCCTGACAGAGATCACCGAATGGGGCTGGCCCGATGCGCCAACCCGGCGGTTGCTCTTCCGCTCCGACATCCCGCGGCTGCCGCGGCCCCTGCCGCGTTATCTGCCCCCGGATGCGGACCGCACCCTGAGCGCCGAGCTTGTCCGTTCGCCAAACCGGCTCACCGCGGACGCACTGCTGCTCCAACGCGCCGCCGGGCTGCGGATCGGGGAACTGCTGGACCTTGAAATGGACTGCGTGCACGAGGTCCCCGGCCAAGGGTCCTGGCTCAAGGTCCCGCTGGGCAAACTCGCCACCGAACGGATGGTTCCCCTTGATGATGATGCATTGGAAGTACTGGACCGGATCAGCATCACCCGCTCACCGGGCAGGCCCATCCCACACCCAAGGACCGGACGGCCGGCGGATTTCCTCTTCACCCACCACGGCCACCGGCTGGGACAAAACGCCCTCCGGACCGAACTGGCCCGTGCTGGCCAGACGGCCGGACTCGGCCACATCACCACTCACCAACTCCGCCATACCTATGCCACCGCCCTGATCAACGCAGGGGTATCCCTCCAGGCACTGATGGCGCTGCTGGGGCACGTCTCCGCCGAGATGAGCCTGCGCTACGGCCGGCTTTTCGATAGCACGGTCAGAACCGAATACGAACGCGCCCTGGATATGGCCAAGGCCCGGATCGGCCCCTTGCCCACCGGACGCAGGACACTGCCGCTGGTCGATATCACCAACGGGGACTGGCGGGAGACCCCCATGATCAAAGCGCGCATGGCCGGCGGATACTGCCTGCGCGCACCCGCCCAAGAAGCATGCCCCTACGCCAACATCTGCGAACACTGCCCCAGCTACCGCACCGACAACACCCATCTGCCGGTACTCACCGCCCAACGCCACGACGCCGAAATACTCGCCCGGGACGCCGCAGCACGCGGCTGGAGCAGCGAAGCCCAACGGCACCAAAAACTCGTCGAACAACTGGACATCCTCATCAGCGAAGCCCACACCGGATGACCCAAGACACCTTCGTGGCCCGCGTCGAACAAGCCCTCGAGGAGAGGGTGGCAAACGGACAACCCGTGACGTTCACCGCCACCGCGGCAGCGACCGGAATTTCCCGGGCGACCCTCTACCGCAACCCGGAACTGCGGACGCTAATCCAGGAATACCGGCTCCGTGGCGTTCAAGGACCCACGCTCTCCGGCCTGAGCATCGAGATCGCCCAGCTACGCGCCAGCCTCGAAGCCGTCGCCGACCGCGCCCGCCACCACGAGGAACGACTCCGCCGGCTCGAACGAGCCAACACCACGACCAAGGCCACGAAATAAAGATCAAAAAAGGACGACAGCGGACAATTCCAGACCCGGATTAGCCGGTTAATCCAACGACAATCCCTTCTCGGAGTCAGGCTTTCGCACGATGAAATACCGGCCCCGCTACCCCCGGATCTTTGACGATCTCGATACCGCCAGGGAATACCTCACCGGCTATGTGCACTGGTACAGCACCGATCACAAACACTCCGGTATCGCGCTGTTCTCACCATCACAAGTCCACGACGGCTCGTGGACAGAGCTCTGGGACAAACGCGACAAAGTCCACCAGGACTACTACGAACGACACCCAGGAAGGTTCCGCCAACGACCCACCACACCGGCCCCCGCCACATACGTCGGGATCAACCTCCCCCAGACCAAACACCCCACAAAATAGCCCAGTGACTCCACACAGCTTGACAATTCTCGAGCGTCCCGCCAAAACCCCATATAAGTGAGCGGGCGTCCCGCCAAAACCCCATATAAGTGAGCGGGGGTCCCGCCAAAACCCGATATAAGTGAGCGGGCGTCGGAGTCGCCCCGAACCCGCTCGACCCCCTCTCGCAAGGCGGCGCGGGCTAAGGCAAGCTTGGTCCAGGACCGGCTGCGCGGCGGGACACGGAACGGAGTGAGGAGAGCGCATGGTGGGGCACTTTGACACGGTGGACGAGTACATCGCGTCGCAGCCAGACGAGGTGCAACCCATTCTTCAGGAGATCCGACGGCGGGCCCTGGCAGCCGTGCCCGGAGCCGAGGACCGGATCAGTTACGGCATCCCCACGATCACTCTCAACGGCCACTACGTGGTGTACTTCGCGGCCTGGAAGCACCATATTTCCGTCTACCCAGTGCCCGACGCCGACGAGGACTTCGAGCGGGAAATCGCTCCTTTCCGGGCGGCCAAGGGCACGTTGAAATTCCCTCTGGGGAAGCCGATGCCTTACGAACTCATCGAAAAAGCGGCGACGCTGCTGGCTGAACGCGAGCGGGAAAGGGGCTGGTACTGACAATCGGGCTGCTCGGGGGTACGGTACAGCCATGCGCCGCGATGAGCTTGAGCACGCCATCCGGGCCGCTACGGATATCATTCACGGCGACCGGGTGATCGTGATCGGCAGCCAGTCAATTCTGGGATCCTTCACGGAGGACCAGCTACCTGCGGCGATCACCATGTCGGATGCCGTCGACATAGCCCCTTTTTCCGACGACGACGCCGGCACGCTTGCGGACAGCCTCGACTCCGCCCTTGGTGAGTGGTCGCCCTTCCACAAGGAGTTCGGGTTCTATGTCCAGGCGGCCGAAAGGGAGACTGCGGTGCTCCCGGAGGACTGGGAGTACCGCCTCGTCGGTGTGCGCAATGAGCGGACCCGGAACAGCACCGGGCTTTGCCTGGATCCCTACGATCTCTGCGCGGCGAAGCTCATTGCGGCACGCCCCAAGGACCATGCATTCGTTCTGGCACTCATTGAGTCATCCCTCATCGACCGCGTCCGGCTCGTGGACAGAATCCGGCTGATCGACCCATCCGAGCCCCGCCGGGATGCGGCTTTGTCCTGGACCATGTCCGTTTGACGCGAAGGAGCAAGGTAATGACCAAGGTAGTGGCGTTCATGTCGATGTCCCTCGACGGATACGTGGCGGACCTCGCGGACGGCGTCGACAAGGTCTTCGACTGGTACTTCGCAGGCGATGTCGACGTCCCCACCTTCAACCCCGCCTTCACATTCCATGTTTCCCAAGCGAGCGCCGAATACCTGCGGACTTTGATGGGCGAGGTAGGGGCGATGCTCACCGGGCGACGCACGTCAGACCGCGCCGACGCTTGGGGGGGCCAGCACCCGTTCGGCGTGCCTGCGTACGTCGTGACTCATCAAATGCCCGAAGGGTGGCCCCGCTCCGACTCCGCGGTGCATTTCGTCACCGACGGGCTGGAAAGCGCTGTGGCGCAGGCAAAGGCAGCGGCCGGCAACAAGATCGTCGGCATGCACGGGCCAGACACCATTCGGCAGTGCCTCGACGCTGGCCTGCTCGACGAGATCCGCGTCGACCTGGTTCCGCTGCTGCTCGGATCCGGTATCCGGCTGTTCGATCGCGTTGAGAACGCGCCGGTCACTTTGGGCAACCCGACCGTCGTCGAGGGCGTGGGCGTCACTCACCTGAGCTATCCGGTCCTCAACTCGTAGCCCCTTGGCGATGTCGGCGTCACGCTGGACAGGTTTTTGGGTCCGTATCATTAGCCAAGCCGCGGAATTCCGGGGTGGTTCAACCCACAGAAATCCAAAAAGTTGCGTGGCGTGGCGCGCCCACCAAGCCCCCGCGCAAAAATTACCCCGAGTGCGCCTCCAGGAACGCGTACACCTCGGTCTCGTCGACGCCGGGGAAGGCACCTGGCGGCATGGCGGCCAGCAGGTGCGAGTGGGCGCGGGCGGACGGCCAGGCGTTGCCTGCCCAGGATGAAGCCAACGACGCCGGCGGCCGCTTGCAGCAGTTCGGGTCCGGACACGTCGAAGTAGCCCGCGCCGTCGTCTCCCTCCCGCGGAACCACTTCACGTGCTGGTACGGCACGCCGATACTCAGCGAAAACTCCCCCGCCGCCGAGCGCTCGGTTCGGGCCGTGCACCAATAGGTACCGGAGACGGTGTCGGTGTATTGGCTGTAGGCGCTGAACTTGTCCGGAACATCGAACACGGCCCGCGAAGTCCACGCCTTGCACGCCGGTTGGCCCTCGATGGCGCCGGTATGGTCCTGGGGGAAGGCCACGCCGTCGTTCTCGTAAGCCTTGTAGATGATGCCGCTCTGGTGGGTCTTCTGGAAGTGCGTCGTGATGCCCAGGTGCTTCGTGGCCAGGTTGGTGAAGCGGTGAGCCGCGGTTTCGTAAGAGACGGCAAAGGCGTCCCGGATATCCTCGACGGCGATCTCCTTGGCGGCCTTCGCCTTCTGGAGGAACTCCAGGGTGGCGTGTTCAGGCAGGAGGAGCGCCGCGGCGAAGTAGTTGGTGGCGACGCGCTGCGCTAGGAAATCGCCGTAGTTCTTGGGCGTCTCGTGGCCCAGGACGTAGTGGCCCAACGCCTGCAGGAGGACCGAACGGGGATCGTGGTCCTGCCGCTGGCTCTGCATGAGATAAATTCGGTGATTCTTAAGATCGGTCACCGAACGGGTGGAATGGGGCAGGTCGCCCACGTGGTGCAGCGTGAAACCGAGGTGATCCGCGATGTCCGCAATGACGTGCTGGCTCAGCGGGCCGGAGGTGTACCCGACGCCTTTGAGCACCTTCTGGGCTTCAGCCTCGTACTCCGGAAAATAGTTGCCGCGCTCACGCATCATGGCACGTAGTTCACCGTTCGCGCGGCGGGCCTCTTCCGGCGTCGCGATTTGCTCATTGAGCCTGCGCTCAAGCTCCTGCAGGAGACCTATTTGCGACTCCAGAACATCGAGCGGAAGCCGCGCGCTGACGCGGATTTTCGGTAAGTTCAGCGACTCGTAGAGGGGCCCTCGCTGGTACCGTTCCAGCTCGATTTCCAAGGCGGCGCGGCGGCTGGGCGGTTCTGCCCCGAGCAACTGGTCGATGCCGACATTCAGGGCCGCAGCGAGCTGCTTCAGCAACCCCAGTTTGGGCTCGCGCTTGCCGTTCTCAATGAGGCTCAGCTGGCTGGGGGCGGTCCCGACGGCGGCGCTCACGTCGTCGAGGGTCAGCCCGGCCTGCTTGCGCAGATACCGCACGCGGCGGCCGAGGCTGATGACGTCCAGTTCGGCGTCAGGGGCGGACGACGACGACGGCGGTACTTCGCGGTTCCAGCTCACAGGTGACATTTCTTGAGCATACGCGAAGAAGTGCATTTCTTTCCATGCTTTTTATCTAGCAAGTCCCTTGGAAGTACTGAAAAGTAAGAACTACGGAAACCCCGGCCGACCGGAACTGCAAAGGCGCAGCGAAGATCGGCCGGGGCTACATACACAGCAACACGCCAAAGTAGCGTCAAAGGAGACAGACAATGACCGCAGCATTTGAACCAGAGCAGCCCACCTCCGCTCAGCAGGCCGCCGCACTGGAGCTCGAATGGGCTGCCAACCCGCGTTGGGAAGGCGTCACCCGCGATTACTCCGCCACCGACGTCGTCCGCCTCCGCGGCCGCGTCTCCGAAGAACACACCCTGGCCAGGCGCGGCTCCGAGAAGCTGTGGAAGCAGCTCAGCGAGGAGCACAAGGAAGGCAAATACACCAACGCCCTCGGTGCGCTGACCGGCAACCAGGCCGTGCAGCAGGTCAAGGCCGGCCTGCGGGCCATCTACCTTTCCGGCTGGCAGGTCGCCGCCGACGCCAACAACTCCGGCCACACCTACCCGGACCAGTCGCTCTACCCGGCCAACTCGGTCCCCACCGTGGTCCGCCGCATCAACAACGCCCTGCTCCGCGCCGACCAGATCGAATTCTCCGAAGGCATCCAGACCGTCGAGGACTGGCTTGTCCCGATCGTCGCCGACGCCGAAGCCGGTTTCGGCGGCCCGCTGAACGCCTACGAACTCATGAAATCCATGATCCAGGCCGGCGCCGCGGGCGTGCACTGGGAAGACCAGCTCGCCTCCGAAAAGAAATGCGGCCACCTCGGCGGAAAGGTACTCATCCCCACCCAGCAGCACGTCCGGACCCTGAACGCCGCCCGTCTCGCGGCCGACGTCGCGGGCACCCCTTCGGTGATCATCGCCCGCACCGACGCCGAGGCAGCCACCCTGATCACCTCCGACGTCGACGAGCGCGACCAGGAATTCGTCACAGGCGAACGTACCCCGGAGGGCTTCTACAAGGTCCGCAACGGCATCGAACCCTGCATCGCCCGCGCCAAGGCCTACGCCCCGTATTCGGACCTCATCTGGATGGAAACGGGCACCCCGGACCTCGAGCTGGCCCGCAAGTTCGCCGAGTCCGTCAAGGCCGAGTTCCCGGACCAGATGCTCTCCTACAACTGCTCGCCGTCGTTCAACTGGCGCAAGCACCTGGACGACGCCACGATCGCCAAGTTCCAGCGTGAACTCGGTGCCATGGGCTTCACGTTCCAGTTCATCACCCTGGCCGGCTTCCACGCCCTGAACTACTCGATGTTCGACCTCGCCCACGGCTACGCCCGTGAAGGCATGAGCGCCTACGTCGAACTCCAGGAAAAGGAATTCGCCTCCGAGTCCCGCGGCTACACCGCAACCAAGCACCAGCGCGAAGTCGGCACCGGCTACTTCGACGACATCGCAACTGCGCTCAACCCGAACGCATCCACCCTGGCCCTGGTGGGATCCACCGAAGAAGGCCAGTTCCACTAGCCCATTCCGACGGCGGCGGGCTCGGTTGCGAACCGTCCGGCCTGCGGACCGGCACCCGCGCAGCCAGCGGTTGGGGCCGAAAAAGGCAATCCTCCGCGTGCTATTCCCCATCCCCGTCCTATGGCCTCGCAAAGCTCGGCCGAGGACGGAGACAGGGCCCCTTTTACGCACGCTTCCGGATCACCTTTCCCGGCCGTTCTGCGCTCGGCGACTGGCACACCAGGCCGGAGGAGCCGGTATCGCGGCAGCCTGCGTAAAAGGGGCCCTGCGTCCCGGTCCGTCCTCGCTCAGCGAGGTCGAAACCGGGACGTGGGGAATAGCAGGCAGAGCGGTGCCGGTCCGAAGGGCCGGACGCAACCACCGCAGGCACCAAACCAAAGCCACGCACCGAACCCAGCACCCGCCGTCGAACATTTGCTTCTCTGAGGAGAGATTGAGATGAACAGCTTCACTGACAGTTACACGATCAACGGCATCACGCTGACCGCCCAGCCCATCCACCGGCAGAACGAGGTTCTTACCCCGGATGCCCTCGAGTTCGTGGCAACCCTGCACCGCGCCACGGCGGAGCGCCGCCAGGAGCTGATGCAGGCGCGGCACACCCGCCGCGGCCAGATCGCCAGCGGACAGGATCCGCGGTTCCTTCCGGAGACAGCAGAAATCCGCAACGATCCGAACTGGCGCGTCGCTCCCCCGGCACCCGGCTTGGAAGATCGCCGCGTGGAAATCACCGGACCGGTTGACCGGAAGATGACGATCAACGCGCTCAACTCCGGCGCCAAGGTGTGGCTGGCCGACATGGAAGACTCTTCCACCCCCACGTGGCGCAACGTCATCCAGGGCCAGCTGAACCTCACCGATGCCCTGGAACGCCGGATCGACTTCACCTCCCCGGAGGGCAAGGAGTACAAGCTCCGTGCCGCCGAGGATCTGCCGACCATCGTGGTCCGGCCCCGCGGCTGGCACCTGCCGGAGAAGCACATGCTCATCGACGGGAAGCCCGTTGCCGGCGGCGTGGTTGACTTCGGCTTGTTCTTCTTCCACAACGCACGCCGCCTGCTCGCACAGGGCAAGGGCCCGTACTTCTACCTGCCCAAGATCGAGAGCCGCCTGGAGGCCCGCCTCTGGAACGACATCTTCATCCTGGCCCAGGACCTGCTCGGCATCCCGCAGGGCACCATCCGCGCCACGGTGCTGATCGAGACCATCACCGCGGCGTTCGAGATGGAGGAGATCCTGTACGAGCTGCGCGATCACGCCTCGGGCCTGAACGCCGGCCGCTGGGACTACATCTTCTCCGTGATCAAGAACTTCCGCACCCGCGGCCCCCGCTTCGTGTTGCCGGACCGCGCCCAGGTCTCCATGACCCAGCCGTTCATGCGCTCCTACACCGAGCAGCTGGTCCGGGCCTGCCACCGCCGCGGCGCCATGGCGATCGGCGGCATGGCCGCTGCCGTTCCCAACCGCAAGGACGAGGCCGCCAACACGGCAGCGTTCGAGAAGGTCCGCGCGGACAAGACCCGCGAGGCCGGCGACGGCTTCGACGGTTCCTGGGTCGCGCACCCGGACCTGGTTCCGGTGTGCCGCGAAGTGTTCGACGGCGTACTCGGCGACCGTCCGAACCAACTGGACCGCTCGCGCGAGGATGTCACCCCGGACGACCGTGCCCTGATCGACATCGCCTCCACCGAGGGCACCATCACCGAGACCGGCATCCGGAACAACATCGAGGTCGGCATCCGCTACATCGAGTCCTGGCTGCGCGGCAACGGCGCCGTCGCCATCCACAACCTGATGGAGGACGCGGCAACGGCGGAGATCTCCCGTTCACAGCTGTGGCAGTGGATCTACTCCCACGCCATCACCGACACCGGCGAGCTCATCAGCCGCGAATGGGTCACCGAGCTGCTGGACGAAGAGTTCGCACGCCTGGAACGCTTCGACGACGACCGCTTCAACGATGCCCGCAGCATCTTCGAGGAAGTCACCCTCGCCGAGGAGTTCCCCACCTTCCTGACCATCCCGGCCTACGCCCGCTACCTCACCGAAGCCCGCGAGGAAGCCACCAAGGAAGAACTCGTAGCCGCTTAGTCCCACCGGCTCCCGAACCTCGCTCCGCTCGGCTCGGGTCCCTCGCCGGCGTGGGCCCACCCACCGGCTCGTCGCTGGGCTGCCTGCACTCTTCGCAACAAGTGACCCCGATGGCCGGGGAGGCAGCCCAGCGACGGATCCCCTCCCCACCCAACTGACTCGCAGTTGTTGTCGTTTTGAAGCCTCGTAACGACAACAACTGCGAGTCAGTTGGGTGTACGACGACGGCGGCGCGCACCTAGCGTTGCCGCGCCACCCAGCGCACCGAGAGGGTGGTGCAGACGCAGAACGCGGCGACCGAGCCAAGGATCACCAGAAGCGGCACGGTCCAGCCGCCGGAGATGCTGTGCACGTAGCCAATGATGGTGGGAGCCAGGGCCGCGAAGCAGTAACCCACCCCTTGCACGACGGCGGACATCTTGCCCGCAGAGGCTTGGTCGCGGGCGAACTTGATGATGGCGATGAAGATGACCGTGATGCCGCCACCCTGCGCCACTCCACCGAGGGACGACCACAGCCACCACCAGCCCGGGGCCAGCAACAGACCCAGGGGCACAGTGAGCCACAAGGCACCCAAGGTGGCCGCAACCGCCGTCGTACTGGCGAAACGGGCGAGAAGCGGCACCCCGAGGCCACCCACAATCGCGAAAATCTGGAAGAGCGACGATCCCGCGCCGGCTTGCGCTGTGCCCATGCCAAGCTCATCGGCCAGGAAGCTTGGGAGCCACGCCGTCACGCCGTAGTACGAAAACGCCTGGCCGGCGAAGCCGAGGGTCAGGCCAACGGTCAGCCAGCCAACACCGGAAGCCTTGCCGCCCCGCGACCCCTCGACGGCCGGAACCGCTGCCGGAACGAACGCGCTGCGGGCGCCGACGGTAGGAATCCAGAACAGGATGGCCGCCAGGGCCAGAAGGGCACTTGCCGCGAGGGCAAGCCGCCAGCCCACGAGTTCGGCGAGCGGGGCAGTGGCCACCGAAGTCAGGAAGGACCCGATATTCAGCGCCGCCGTGTACACACCCATCGCGGTTGCCTGGCGTCGCGGCGCGAAGTCCCGGCGGATGATGAGCGGCACTGCGATGTTGCCGATAGTGATGGCGAGGCCGATGAGGACGGTGCCCACCATGACCGGAACACCGCCGCCGCTGGAGCGGATCACGACGCCGGCCAGCACACCCACAAGCGTGAGCATCACCGCGAATTCGGCGCCGAACCTGCGTCCAGCCATTGAGGCCAGCGGCGCGGCGAGGGAGAAGCAGAGCACGGGAATGCCCGTCAGCAGCCCGAGTTCCACGGGCGAGAATCCAAGATCCCGTTTCAGGGAATCCACCACTGGCGCCACCGCGACGAAGGGTCCCCGCATGTTGAGGGCGATGAGGCCGATGCACGCGAGGATCAGCCAGCCGCGTGGGACCTTGGCGAGGAATTGGCCGGTCATGTGGCGCACTGAAGGGCGGGGAAAGTAGGCATCACCTTCATTGCTATCACGGCATGCCGCGCCGGAACGCCAAAAGTCCCCCGTCAGCCCGTTGCTTGGAGCGTGGCTTCAATCACGGCCGGAGACAAAACGTGCTGGGTGACCATCTGGCTCGCGCCGAGGATCGCGGCCTGGTCGCCCGCCATCGAGATGCCGATGCGCAGGTGCGAGGTGGCCAACGGAAGGGAGCGCCGGTAGACAACTTCGCGGATTCCGGCCACGAGGTGCTCGCCGGCCTCCCCCACGCTGCCGCCGATGACGATCATCGAAGGGTTAAGCAGATTCACTACCGTTGCCAGGACGTCGCCGACGTCGCGTCCGGCCTGCCTAAGCGCCTGGATGGCCTGGAGGTTTCCCTCGGCTACGAGTCGCAGCACGTCGCCGCCGTTGGTAGCCGCCAGGCCTTGGGCTTGCAGCTGGCGCGCGATGGCGGGTCCGGAGGCGAGTGCTTCAAGGCAGCCATAGTTCCCGCAACGGCACAGGACGTCGTCGCCGCGGGGAACCCGGACATGGCCGAGGTCCCCGGCCGTGCCGTTGGCGCCGCGCTGCAGCTCACCGCTGCTGATGATGCCGGCGCCTATGCCCGTGGCGATTTTGATGAAGAGCAGATTGTCGTGGTCCGGCCAATACGCTGTGCGTTCGCCCAGGGCCATGATGTTGACGTCGTTGTCCACCAGGACCGGAACCGGCAGCGAGCGCTGCATGTAACGGACCACGTCGAATCCGTCCCAGCCGGGCATGATCGGCGGCTTGACGGGCCTGCCGGTGTCGTGTTCCACGGGGCCGGGCAGTCCGATGCCGATCCCGGCAAGGTCCTCAAGGTTGCGGCCGGCTTCGGCGAGGAGTTCCCGCCCTGCCGCCACCACCCTGCCGAGCACCACATCGGGACCGTCAGCGACTTCCTGCGCGAGGCGGCGCTCGGCCAGGACTGTTCCACCGAGATCGGTGACCGCGACGATCACGTGCGTCGCTCCGACGTCGACCGCCAAGACAACGCGGGCCGCAGGGTTGAAGGCAAAGCGCGACGGCGGCCTGCCGCCACTGGAGCTTGCCTCACCGGCAGGGCCCACTAGTCCGGAGTTCATGAGGGCGTCGATGCGCGACGCGACCGTGGAGCGGGCCAGCCCGGTGGTGAGGGCGAGTTCGGCCCGGGTTCGTGCCTGGCCGTCGCGAAGCAGCTGAAACAGATCTCCCGCACGCGAAAGGCTTCCGGCGTCCTGTACGGAGCCGTCCTTGCCGGGCTCTTTTCCGGGTGCTGAGGTCATGCATCAGTGATAGCACGATTGCTTATGCGTGTCACGCAGCAAAAGATTGTCGACTGATTTTCAACTTTTGCTTGCTCATCGTCAAAAGTCGTCGTAGGTTGTTTGTGAGAAGGGTCACGTAGCCCGCAAAGCCACGCTGACACTCAGAGACTCCGTTTACGAAGAGGTAACTGATCTTGTCCAGCCAGTCACAGGCAGCACCTTTAGGATCACCACGGCCCCTCGGCGTCGGCATCCTTGGCGCCGGCCCGGTCACCCAAGCAATCCACCTTCCTTCCCTCGCCCGGCTCCGGAACATCCTGGAAGTCCGCCACATCATGGACGTCGACGCAGCGGTTGCCGAATCGGTCGCAGCCCGCGTTGGAGCCAACTACAGCACCAGCATGGACGCGCTCCTGGGTGATCCCGACGTCGACATCGTGGCCATCTGCAGCCCCCACCAATTCCACGCGGACCAGGTCATCGCCGCATGCCGTGCAGGAAAGAAAGCCGTCCTCTGCGAAAAGCCCTTCGCCATGAGCGGCGAAGAGGCGGCCCGGATTTCCGCGGTCAGCGAGGAAACCGGCGTGCCGATCATCGTAGGCGCCATGCACACCTTCGATCCCGGCTGGCTCGCAGCCGAAGCCAACTGGGGCGATCTCCCCGAGAACGTCCACACCATCCGCTCTTCCATCGTCCTTCCGCCCAATGCCCGCTTCGAAGACTTCGCCACCGAAATCATCACCCGGCCCGCAGGCGGCACCCCTGACTACAGCGACGTCGAGGTCATCAAGAACGCCCTCCGCGGCGGAATCATGGGACTCGCCATCCACGACCTTCCGCTCGTGCGCCGCTTTACCCCGGATTTCGAAGACCTGGAAGTGCTGCAGGCACGCCACGTGCGCCCCTTCGGTTACGTGATTTCCCTTCGTTCCGGAAAACAGGGTGCAGGTGACCGGATTATCGAGCTCAGGGCAGCCATGAACAAGACGTGGAAGCCCGAATGGGCCTTCGAAGCGATCTCTGACGACGCGGCCCTTCGCGTGGACTTCACCCCTTCCTACGTGCAGGCGGGTTCCGCCGTCGCAACCATCACCCGCGGCACCACGAGCACAACGTACGGACCGTTCGAGCACAACGGCTATGAAGGCGAATGGCGCGAACTCGCCCAACTGGCCCTCGGAACGAAGCAACCGCCGTCCGCCGAAAGCCTCATCAATGACCTCACGTTCGCGATAGCCATTGCCGACGCCACAGTAGATGAGGCGGCAGCCGAGCATACCCAGCACGCAAACAGCCATGCAGGAGCCCGCTCATGAGCCCCCAGTACACGGTCACCGCCACCCCGCAGGCCGAAGAGAGCGGCGCCGTGGCACTCGCGGTCGCTTCGCTTCCGGCGAGCTTCGGCCCCGGAAATGACGCGACGCCGGCAGACGCCGCACGGATTTCCGCCGTCGACGGCGCCCCGGGCTGGACCACCGAGGCAATCAAAGCGATCGACGGCGGAGCGTCGGGCATCGTCGTCGTCAATCCTGTTCCGGAAAGCACCGCCGCCCTGCTCAACGCCGCTTCAGCCTCCGGCGTCGCGGTTGTCCTGGACCAGCGCTGGGCGTCGAACCCCGGTCTCGCCGGAGCCGAAGACGCCGTCCGCTCGGTAGCCGGCCGCGCCGCCATGCTGGACACGGTCGCGACGGCCGCGGCAGGCACGGATCCGGAACGGCTGCTCACCGAGCATCTCGCCGCCGTCGTGCGCGTCACCGGACAACTGGACGCGCTTCGCCTCCTGCGCCGAGGCACGCACGGCTACACGGCTTCCGGGCGGCTCGCCAACGGCGCTCCGGTTTCACTACAAGGCGTGCTGAGCAACTCCCGGCCCGCCGGCGTCGACTTCCGCCTCTACACCGACGACGGCGGTGTCAGCATCACGGTTCCTGAGCCGCTTGCCGCCTGGCCGACGGAGGTCCGGGCCACCGGACCCCAAGGAGAAATCCTCCTGCCCACGCTTTACGAATCCGCGCACCGCACCACCTGGCGCCGGCTCAAGGAACACCTCGACGCCGGCACTCTCCCCTCCGACCTCGCCGGCTTTGCGCGGCTGACGGAATCCATCGCGCACCTGACCTGAACCCGAGCTCTTCAACTACGCAACCAGCACCATCGAGCAAAACAGAGCACCAAGCAATCATTAGCCTTCTCGACGACGAGCCGGACCGCACCGAACGCGCAGACCACGCAGCGGTCCCGAAAGGAATCATCATGAATGTTCAGTCCGAAGCCAGCCGCAATTTCTCCCGCAGGGGTTTCCTCGGCCTCACGGCGGCAGCAGCGGCTGTCCCTCTGCTTGCGGCTTGCGGGGGCGGCTCCAGCTCGAGCTCCGCCGGCGGCGCCATCAAGTTCTGGGACATGCCGTGGGCCACCCCGGCCTATAACGATGCCGCGAAGAAGATCACCGAGTCCTACGCCCCGACTGGCAGCAACGGCAAGGCCGGTTACCAGATCATTCAGTGGAACAACTTTTACCAGACCTTCTCCTCGGCCATTGCGTCCAAGACCGGTCCTGCGGTGTCCACTGGTGGCGGTTTCCAGGCGTTCCAGTTCGACCAGCAGGGCCAGATCGCCTACGCGGACAAGGTCATCGACTCGCTGAAGAAGAACGGCCAGTTCGACGACTTCCTGCCCGGCGTACTGGACCCGTTCAAGTCGGACAAGGGCTACGTCGCCGTTCCGTGGCAGCTGGACATGCGCGTCTTCTGGTACCGCAAGTCCCTCTTCGACCAGGCCGGCGTCGCACTGCCCACCGACTGGGCCTCGCTGCTTGACGCAGGCAAGGCGCTGAAGAAGATCGGCGCCTTCGGCTTCGCCACCGGGTCCGGCGCCGGCAACAACATCGGCAACCACTCGATGATCATGATGATGGTCAACAACGGGGGTGGCGTCTTCACCAAGGACGGCCAGCTGGACGTCATGAACGACCGGAACGTCGAAGCCACGGAGTACCTCCTGGAACTGGTCTCCAACGGCATCATCGACCCCGCAGCAGTCAGCTACACCACGGACAACCTCAACGCGCAGTGGAAGGACAAGAAAGCCGCCTTCGGCCCGTACGTCCTGGGCGTGCCGGCTCGCGTCGGCGACACCTCCGGCGACATCATGGTGGCCAGTCCGATTGCAGGCCCGCACGGCGACAAGCACGGATTGGTGTTCCCGAACAACATCATGATGTACAAGAACACCCCGTCCCAGGAATCCTCCGAGGCCTTCCTGACCTACTACATGGGACAGCTCAAGGAGCTGTGGCGCCAGAAGCTCATGAACGCCCTGCCGGTATTCAAATCCATCACGGAAATGCCCGAATTCACGAGCGACGCCAACAACGTCAAGATCGTCAAGGAATGGCAGCCCATCGCGAAGACCTTCGCCGCGCAAGGCACCTCGCTCAACGCCAACCTGGCTGTCCTCGACGGCGGCCAGGCACTCAACCAGTTCACCCAGACCATCCTCACCGGCAAGACCGACGCCAAGACGGCGCTCACGGCCTTCAAGACCGGCCTCGAATCCGTCATCAAGAAGTAAAGCCGTCGCCATGACATCCACCACAACACAGTCCGGCCTCGCCCGGGCCCGTCGGGGGCTTGCTCCCGGCGGGTCCGGCGGCGGGTCCCTGAACCGCAAGAGCAAACTTTCGGGGCAGACCAAGCGGACGTTCTTCTGGCTCCTGCTGCCCTCGGTCATCCTGCTCGTCCTGATCCACGGCTACCCACTGGTCTACGCCGGCGTCCAGGCCACCCACGACGGCTCCCTGATCGACACGGGCAACTTCGTCGGCGTCGACAACTTCGGCCATGTCCTGACATCCCCGGCCTTCTGGAAGGCCGCCCAGTTCACCCTGTGGTTCACCATCGTCGGCGTCTTCGGCTCCTGGCTGGTTGGCCTGGGCCTGGCCCTGCTGCTGCGCACCAAAATCCCGGCGGGCGGGACCTTCAAGGTCCTCCTCCTCCTGCCCTGGGTGGTTCCGATCGTGGTCTCCTCGACCGCCTGGAACTGGCTCGTCGCCACCCCGGACAGCCTCATCCCCTCCATCTTCCGGAACCTCGGACTGGGCACGCCCCTGTTCCTGGCGGACCCCCACCTGGCCGCGGTCATGGTCATGGTGTTCAAGGTCTGGGTCAGCTTCCCCTTCATGATGATGATGATTTCGGCAGCACTGGCCTCGGTAGACACCACCGTCTATGAAGCCGCCAGCATGGACGGTGCCAGCAAATGGCAGCAGTTCACCCAGATCACCCTGCCGCTGATCGCCCGCTCCACCTACATCAGCTGGATTCTGATGACGATCTTCTGCGTCAACGACTTCCCCACCATCTACCTCCTCACCGGCGGCGGCCCTGTTGACGCCACTACCTCCCTCGTGGTCCTGGCCTACCGCACGGTCTTCCAGGACTTCCAGACCGGTCCCGGCGTTGCCATCGCCTTCCTCATGACCCTCACCCTCGTCGTCGTGTCGGTCTTCCTGTACCGCCAGATCCGAAAGTCGAGCGTCGAATAATGAGCGCAGTACTCCACGCCCACCCCGAATCCGGACCCGCGCTCGGTGTCGCGGGACCCGAAAAATCCCGCCGCGTCCTCTCCGAAGCAGGCATGCGCGGACGCTGGTGGCGGTTCGTCCTGATCCTGGCCATCACCGCCATCGTCCTGGTCCCCATCATGGTCACCGTGGTCCTGGCCCTCACCCCGGGCCCCAACAGCACCGCGACCGGCCTCACCCTGGAGAACCTCAGCAACGTCTTCTCCGAGACCCTGGCCGCCACCTGGCTCAAGAACAGCCTCATCACCACCGTCAGCACCGTGATCGTCGCCGTCGCCGTGGCCGCACCCGCCGGCTATGTCCTCTCCCGCGGCCGATCCAGGGCCGTCTCCGGCTACTCCCTGCTGCTGTTCGTCATGCAGTCCCTGCCGATCATCACGTCCGTGGTGCCGCTGTTCATCCTGTTCGCAGGCCTGGGACTCGTGGACAACCTCATGGGACTGATCATTATCTACGTCGGCTCGACAATGACTGTGGCCACGTGGATGATGGCGGCATACTTCGATTCCATCCCGGTCAGCCTCGAGGAGGCCTCGTGGATCGACGGCTGCTCAGTGTTCGGATCGTTCACGAAGGTAGTGCTGCGCAATTCCCTGCCCGGCATCCTGTCCACGGCCATCTTCGCCTTCCTCCTGGCCTGGAACGACTACCTTGTCGCCATCGTGTTCCTGCGCTCCAACGAAATCTTCACCCTCCCCATGGGCGTCCAGTCGTTCTTCCAGCAAAACCAGACCGACTGGTCCGGCGTCATGGCCCTCGCGGTCATCATGATGCTCCCACCGATCATCGTCTTCGCCACCCTGAACAAATACTTCAGCGTCGGCGGCATCGGCGGATCCCTCGCCGGCCGCTAACGGCCGCTATATGCCTCGCATCGCACGCAACTGACAACGCAAAGGAAAACCATGTCTTACTCCATCCAGCTGTATACCCTGCGCAACGCCATGCAGGAAGACCTGCCGGGCACCATCAAGAAGGTTGCCGAGATCGGTTACACGCAGGTTGAACCCTACAATTTCGTGGCCACGGCCAAAGAACTGGGCACTGCCTTGAAGGAGAACGGGCTGAGTGCCCCGTCCGGCCATGCGCCGCTGCTGAGCCAGGACCAGGACGAGATCTTCGCCGCCGCCAAGGAACTCGGCATCAGCACGGTCATTGATCCCTACCTGCCTGCCGAGCACTGGCAGAAGGCCGAGGACATCCAGGCCACCGCGGCCAAGCTCAACGCCGCAGCGAAGAAAGGCGCCGAATACGGCATCCGCGTCGGCTACCACAACCATGCCTGGGAGCTTGAGTCCACCATCGAGGGCCAGACCGCCCTGGAGTACTTTGAGGGACTGCTGGATCCGGAACTGGTCCTGGAAGTCGACACCTACTGGGCCTCGGTCGGCGGCCAGAACCCCGTTGAACTGCTCGCCCGCCTCGGTGACCGCGTGAAGTTCATCCACATCAAGGACGGCCCCGGCACCACGGACACCAAGGCCCAGCTTCCGGCGGGCCAGGGCACCATCCCGGTGCTCGACGTCGTTGCTGCCGCAAAGTCCCTCGAAGTCGGCGTCGTTGAGTTCGACGACTACGCCGGCGACATCTTCGAAGGCATCGCCGAAAGCCTCGCCTTCCTCAACGCAGCACAGGAAGTGAACGCATGAGCGCCGCAACACACCAGACCACCCCTTCCACCCGACGGGGACCCGTGGGCGTCGCGGTGATCGGCGCGGGCAACATCAGCAAGGCCTACCTGGACAACCTGACGGTTTTCCCGGACCTGAAGGTCCACGTCATCGCCGACCTGTTCGAGGACGCCGCGGAAGCGCGGGCCAAGGAATACGGCGTCCCCGGGTGGGGCGGGGTGGACGCGGCGCTGAACCATCCCGACGTCGAGATCATCGTGAACCTGACCATCCCGGCAGCGCACGTCGAGGTGGCCACGGCCGCCGTGAACGCCGGCAAGCACGTCTGGACCGAGAAGCCGTTCTCCCTGGACCGCGAATCCGGGCTGGCCCTGCTCAAGACGGCCGACGCCGCGGGCATCCGCCTGGGCTGCGCACCTGACACCTTCCTGGGCGCGGGGCTGCAGACTGCCCGCCGGATCATCGAACGCGGTGACATCGGCACCCCGCTGACCGCCCTGACCATGTTCCAGACCCCCGGCCCGGAGTCCTGGCACCCGAACCCGGCGTTCCTCTTCGCCCACGGCGCGGGTCCGCTCTTCGACATGGGCCCGTACTACGTCACCGCGCTCGTGCAGGCCTTCGGCTCGGTCCGCAAGGTCGCCGCCGTCGGGTCCAAAGCCAAGGACGTCCGCGTGGTCGGTTCCGGGCCCAAGGCCGGGGAGGAATTCCCCGTCGAGGTCCCCACCCACGTGTCCGCGATGCTCCAGTTCGAGGGCGGCGCCTCTTCGCACAGCGTCTTCAGCTTCGAGTCCCCCCGCCTGCGGATGGGTTTCGTGGAGATCACCGGCACCGAGGGCACCCTGGAGCTCCCGGACCCGAACTACTTCGACGGCGACCTCAAGCTCTGGCGCGCGGGAGCCGAAGAAGCGGAAACCATTCCCGCCACGGGACCGGCCAACGGCCGCGGCATGGGGGTGCTGGACATGGCCCGGTCCCTGCGCGCCGGTGTCCCGCACCGCGCCCAGGGAGCCCTCGCCTACCACGTGGTCGATACCCTGGTTTCCATTTCCGAGTCCGCCGAAACCGGCACCTTTGTAGGCGTCGACAGCTCCGCCGTGACCTCCCAGGCCCTCCCCGAGGACTGGGACCCGATGGCCGCCACCCTCTAGGAACCCACTCATGACCAGCTCCGCCCCCACCCCCACCACCCCGCACCACGGCGCCTCCCCGGAGGGGAGCAGCGCGGGCAAGAAAACCCTGGGTGTTGCCGCGATCGGCTACGCGTTCATGGGCAAAGCCCATTCCAACGCGTGGCGGAACGTGGGCAGCTTCTTCGACGTTCCGGCCTTCGAGCAGAAAGTGCTCGTGGGCCGGGACCCGGAACAGGTCGCCCGGGCCGCGGCCAGGTACGGGTGGAGCGAGTCCGCCACGGACTGGCGCTCCGTCCTGGAGCGCGACGACGTCCATATCGTGGATATCTGCGCCCCGGGCTGGATGCACGCCGAGATCGCCATCGCGGCGCTGGAAGCGGGCAAGCACGTGCTCGTGGAGAAGCCCCTCGCGAACACCCTGGCCGAGGCCGAAGCGATGACGGATGCCGCGCGTGCCGCCCGGGCGCGCGGCATCCAGTCCATGATCGGCTTCAACTACCGCCGGGTACCGGCCCTGGCCCTGGCGAAGGAGCTGATCGCCGAGGGCAGGCTGGGCACGGTCCGGCACGTCCGCGCCGCCTACCTGCAGGACTGGCTCGTGGACCCGGACTCCCCGATGACCTGGCGGCTGAACAAGGAAACCGCCGGATCCGGTGCGCTGGGCGACATCGCCTCCCACGCGATCGACCAGGTCCTCTTCCTGCTCGGGGACACGGTCACCGAGGTCTCCGGCCGGCTGCACACCTTCGTGGACAGCCGTCCCGGGCCGGACGGTCCGGAACAAGTCACGGTCGACGACGCCGCCTGGGCCACGCTGACCCTTGCCTCCGGGGCGGTCGCCTCGGTGGAAGTCTCCCGCATGGCCACGGGCCGGAAGAACTCGCTCACGATGGAAATCTACGGCGACAAGGGCTCGCTCCTGTTCGACCTGGAATCCATCAACGAACTGGGTTTCATGGACGCCACGGTGCCCGTCAGGGAGCAGGGCTTCCGACGAATCCTGGTCAACGAGCCCGACCACCCCTACATGGACGCCTGGTGGCCCCAAGGCCACGTGATCGGCTGGGAGCACACCTTCACCCACGAAATCCGCGACTTCCTGACCGCTGTGGCGACCGGAACCCCGCCCACACCCTCCTTCGAGGACGGGCTCGCCGTCCAGCAGGTCCTGGCCGCCATCGAAGAATCCGCCGACGCCAAGAGCGCCATCATCCAGGTCGCCGCCCACCGACCATAACCGGCCACTGAGCACCCCGGCCTTCCGTTTTCCCCTCCCCCCGAAATCTTTCCCAAGGAGAACCAATGCCCCGCCCGTACACCTTGTTCACCGGCCAGTGGGCCGACCTGCCCTTCGAGGAAGTCGCCCGCCTGGCCTCCGGCTGGGGCTATGACGGCCTGGAAATCGCCGTGTCCGGTGACCACCTGGACGCCTGGCGCTGGGACGAACCCGGCTACGTCGAATCCAAACTCGCCATCCTGGACAAATACAACCTCAAGGTCTGGGCCATTTCCAACCACCTCAAGGGCCAGGCCGTGTGCGATGACCCCATCGACTTCCGCCACCAAGCCATCGTCGGGGCCAAGGTCTGGGGCGACGGGGACCCCGAAGGCGTCCGCGCCCGCGCAGCCGAGGAAATGAAACACACCGCCCGCCTCGCCCGCGCGCTCGGCGTGGACACCGTCGTCGGGTTCACCGGCTCCTCCATCTGGCAATACGTCGCCATGTTCCCGCCCGTCCCCGAAAAAGTCATCGAGGCCGGCTACCAGGACTTCGCGGACCGCTGGAACCCCATCCTGGACGTCTTCGACGAATGCGGGGTCCGCTTCGCCCACGAAGTCCACCCCTCCGAGATCGCCTACGACTACTGGACCACCGTGCGGACTTTGGAAGCGATCGGGCACCGGGAAGCGTTCGGCCTGAACTGGGACCCCTCGCACTTCATGTGGCAAGGCATCGACCCCGTCTCCTTCATCTGGGACTTCAAGGACCGGATCTACCACGTGGACTGCAAGGACACCAAGCTGCGCCCCACCGGCCGGAACACCGTCATGGGCTCCCACCTGCCCTGGGGCGACCCGCGCCGGGGCTGGGACTTCGTCTCCGCCGGACGCGGCGACGTGCCCTGGGAATCTTCCTTCCGGGCCCTCACCGCGATCGGCTACAACGGTCCGATCTCCGTGGAATGGGAAGACGCCGGCATGGACCGCCTCCACGGCGCCCCCGAAGCCCTCGCCGCCCTCAAAAAATACGACTACCCACCTTCACAAACCAGATTCGACGCCGCCTTCAGCCAGGACTAACCCTCCGTTTAGCGCGAGTTGGCAAAAGATGACCCCAAAATCCGATTTTGCGGGCATCTGCTGCCAACTCGCGCCCCGATTCGCCCACAACGAAAGGTCATCCGCATGTCTGGCACCACAGCACCTGATGAGGACGGATTCGTCGAGGAAGCATGGTGATACGAACCCTTCGGCCAGGCCAGCGCTGCGAAGTCTGGATCGCCTCCGCCACCGGCAGCTCCGAATTGGCCTTCACCACGGACGAGCTGCTGCTGGAGGCACCGAACTGGACGCTCGATGGCCAGGCCCTCATCCTCAACGGGGACGGTGTCCTCTGGCGGCTGGACCTTTCCGGAGGACTCGAAAAGATAGCCATCACCGGCGTCCCGGACCTCAACAACGACCACGTCCTCGCGCCCGACGGCTCCACCATCTACCTCTCGGCGAATGACGGCCACATCTACCGCGCAGATCTTCGGGGCGGCGAGGCGGACCGCCTCACCCCCGATGACGGGTCCTTCCATTTCCTGCACGGCGTCAGTCCGGACGGACTTGAACTCGCCTACGTAGGCATCGACGGCGGCGATTTCAGCAACCCGGGCCAAGTCATGACGATGCCCGCGGCCGGCGGCCCATCGGCGCTCGTGGACACCGGCCCTGGCCACTGCGACGGGCCCGAGTACTCTCCGGACGGGAAATGGCTCTACTTCAATACCGAGTCATTCACCACGCAGGCCGGGCATGCGCAGATTGCCCGGGCACGGGTTGACGGTACGGGCTTTGAACGGCTGCTCCACAGCGAAACCGTCGATTGGTTCCCGCACCTCTCCCCAGACGCACGCCTCGCCAGTTACATCCGCTTTCCGAGCGGAACCGTCGGCCACCCCGCGGACTTGCGGGTCGACGTCGTACTTGTTTCCACCAGCGACTGGGCTACTCCGCTCCACATGTGGCCCCGCTTCGGCGGCCAGGGAACCCTCAACGTCAACAGTTGGTCACCCGACTCCACCCGTTTCGCTTTTGCCGCCTACCCGGAAAACTAAAGTGGCTTTTGCGGAAGCCACGCTGCCCACTTCGATTGGAATGCCATGATCCTTCACACGGTTACCTTCTCCCTCTTCCACGAGCCCGGTTCCTCCGGGGAGCGGGAATTCCTGGACGCAGCAGTCGCCACGTTGACCGCAATACCAGTGGTTCAGGACTTCCGAGTGTCCCGCCAGGTTTCAAAGAAGAGCCCGCTCAATTTTCAGTTCGAAATGAAGTTCGACGGCGCGGAGGCCTTCAATTCCTACAATGACCATCCTGCCCACGTCGGATTCGTGGAGACCCGGTGGGCGAAGGAAGTGTCCGACTTCCAGGAGTTCGATTTCGAACCCTACGGCCAGGAAGGACGGTAGGGGGCTCCATGGCTAACATCGCCGCCCATGAAGCATTGGAAACGCTTAAACGCCAGGAAGAGGAGCTGATTTTCACCTCCTTCGACCATGGGGACGCCTGGAGGCTCGGCTCACGGTTGACCAGCATGGCCCAGGAGGCCGGTCACGCGATCGGCATCGACATCCGGCGCCCCGGGCTCATTCTTTTCCGCGCTGCGTTGCCGGGAATCACACCGGACCAGGAATCGTGGATCGCACGGAAATCCGCACTCGTCTTGCGGATGGAAGCAAGCAGCGCACTTGTCGAAGCCCGGCTGTCCTCCGCCGGTATCGATCCAATAGCCACGGGGTGGCTCGGCGCCGACTATGCCGTGACAGGGGGCTCGTTTCCCGTGCGGGTCCGTGGCGTTGGAGTGGTCGCCGCCGTCACGGCATCAGGCCTTTCATCGCAGGAGGATCATGACCTCATTGTCGAAGGGATCCGGCAACATCTCACCACCTAAGCAAGAACTCTCGCCAAAAAATTGTTGAACAATTCCTCTTGTTGATGCATCATTGGGTGTAGGCCCCGATTGAGATCGGGATCACAAAGCCCGCCCAACGTTCCATGGAGGAACCATGTCCGCGACCACTTCGCCAAGTTCAACACGGCGCAGCAAACCCTCGGCAGGCGCCGTCAAAGCCTTCATTGCCAGCGTCACAGGAACCTCCCTGGAGTACTACGACTTCGCCATCTACTCGGTCGCCTCCGCGCTCGTCTTCCCCAAGATCTTCTTCCCCACGAACGACGAAACCACCGGTCTCCTGTTGTCCTTCTCGGCCTTCGCGGTGGGTTACCTCGCCCGGCCTATCGGCGGCGTTGTCTTTGGCCGGCTCGGGGACAAGATCGGACGCAAGAACGTCCTGGTCATCACTCTCATCCTCATCGGCGCGGCCACGGTCCTCATCGGCGCTTTGCCGGATTACCACACCATCGGCATTGGGGCCACGACCATCCTGGTCCTCCTTCGCCTGGCCCAGGGGATCGGCGTAGGCGGCGAATGGGGCGGCGCCGTGTTGCTGTCCAGCGAGTACGCAAATCCCAGCAAGCGCGGATTCTGGTCTTCCGCAGCCCAGATCGGGCCGCCCGCAGGCAACCTGATGGCAAACGGCGCACTGGCCGTCCTCGCCGCCGTCATGAGCAACGATGCCTTCATCGCCTGGGGTTGGCGCGTGGCCTTCCTCAGCTCGGCCATCCTGGTTGCCTTCGGGCTCGTCATCCGGCTCAAGCTCGAGGAAACCCCGGTGTTCAAGGCCATCGAGGCCACCGGCGAACGGCCCAAGGCTCCCATCAAGGAAGTCCTCACCACCCAGTTCCGTCCCCTGCTCGCCGCCGCGCTGTGCCGGATTTGCCCCGACGTCTTGTACGCCTTGTTCACCGTCTTTGTCGCGGTCTACGCCACCAAGGAACTGGGGATGACCACGGGCAACGTCCTGGGTGCAGTCCTGGTGGGCTCGGCCTTCCAGCTGTTCCTGATCCCGGCCGCAGGAGCCGTCACGGACCGGTTCAACCGCCGGCTGGTCTATGGCATCACCGCCGCGGCCACAGCCGTGTACATCCCGCTGTTCTTCCTCATGATCCAGTCCCGCTCCGTCCTGGTGCTGACCGTCGGCGTCGTGATCGGCCTCGGGTTGCACGCCTTCATGTACGGCCCGCAGGCGGCCTTCATCACCGAACAATTCCCGGCCAGGCTCCGTTATGCCGGCAGTTCCCTCGCGTACACGGTGGCGGGCGTCGTGGGTGGAGCGGTGGCACCGTTGATCTTCACGGCCCTCTACGCCGCCACCGGAAGCTGGCTCCTGATCGCCGCATACTTGCTCGCCACAGCCGTCGTCACCATCGTCGGCCTCGCCTTGGGCCGGGATCCCGAGCCGGACGAGGATCTTCGCCTGCTTGCGGAAGCCCGCGCCTAAGCAGCCTGGCGCCCCGGAACCGGAACGCTTCGGCGGGCCACCGCCGTCGTAATCTTTCCTGAAATGCCCCTTAAGATCAGTCGTGAGGGGCATTTCTGTGCCCGATTTCCCGAGAGGACCGCGTGAGCCAGACAATCCGTGAAGCAACAGCGGACGACGCCGGACGGCTGGCGGAGCTTGCCGCCGTCACCTTTCCGCTCGCCTGCCCGCCGGACTCCTCGCCCGAGGACATCGCCGCGCACCTGCGCAGGACGCTCAGCGCGGAGAAATTCACGGAATACCTTGCCGATCCGGACATCACCATCCTGGCCATCGACGCCGCCGGGGAACTCCGCGGCTACAGCATGCTCGTGGCCCGACCCACGAGCGATTCCGACGTCGCTTCGGCCCTGACGCTCAGCCCCTGCACGGATCTGAGCAAGTGCTATGTGCATCCCGAGCACCACGGCCTGGGTGCTGCCGCGGAACTCATGAAGGCCACGTTGGACCGCGCTGCCAGCTCGGGTGCTGCCGGGGTGTGGCTTGGCGTCAACAGCCAGAACGCCAAGGCCATCCGCTTCTACGAGAAGAGTGGATTCAGGAAGGTCGGCACCAAGTCGTTCCGCCTGGGCAATGCCGTGGAGCACGATTTCGTGATGGAGCGGGCAGTCTAGGACGCGCAAAAGGGCCTGCGACGCGGAAATGGCCCGGCGACGCGCAAACAGTTCCACGACGCCCGGATACGCGTAGCGCCCGCCCGCTTCTGCCTCTCACACCATTTTGCGTGTCGTGAAGGCCGAGTTGTGACCAGTCCAACAGGTCATTCCGGGAATGCCGGGCCTCCACTTCCGGTTGTCGCCGTCATGAAGATTGAGATCTGGTCAGACGTCGCTTGCCCGTGGTGCTACATCGGAAAGCGCAGGTTCGAAACGGCCCTCGCCGAATTCCCGCACCGCGACTCGGTCGAGATCCAGTGGCGCAGTTACCAGTTGGACCCGGGCATCCCGGAACACTACGACGGCACCGAGCTCGATTACCTCAGCAAGCGCAAGGGCATGAACCCCGCGCAGGTCAGCCAGATGTTCGAGCACGTGGCGTTGCAGGCAAAGGGCGAGGGCCTCAACTACCGTTTCGACGACGTCGTGGTGGCCAACAGCTTCACGGCACACCGCCTCATCCACCTCGCGGCCGCCCACGGCAAGCAGGACGAGGCCAAGGAGTTGCTCCTGAGCGGCCATTTTGAACACGGCAAGGACATCGGGAGCCAGGAATACCTGACCGGGCTCGGCAGCGACTTGGGCCTGCCGGAAGCCGAAATCGCCGAGTTGTTCAGCACCGACAAGTACGCAGAGGACGTCCGCGGCGACATCGCCGAAGCCCGGATGCTCGGCGTCACCGGCGTGCCGTTCTTTGTCATCGACCGCAAGTACGGGCTCTCCGGCGCACAGCCCTCCGAGGTCTTCACCCAGGCCCTCACACAGGCATGGCAGGAAGCGAATCCGCTGGTCGCCGTCGGCAGCCCCGACGCCGAAGCCTGCGGCCCCGACGGCTGCGCGATCTAGAACCTTTGCGCGAGCTGGCAGCAGATGACCCCGACAGCGCGCTGAGTGGTCATCTGCTGCCAGCTCGCGCCGTACGCACCCAACTTTACTGACAGATCCCTGTAAAGTGTCTGTATGCCTAGGATTACTGCCGCCACCAATGCGGCGCAACGCGCTGAAACCCGACGCCGGGTCCTGACAGCTTTCGGCGAACTGCTCTTCACCCACGGCCTGCCCGGCTTGACCATGACCGACGTCGCGCGGCACGCTGGCGTCGGCCGGACGGCGGTATACAACTACTACGCCGACATGGAACAGCTCCTCATCGCGTACGCCTTGGACGAGACCGAGCGATTCCTGGGCGATCTCCGCGAATCCCTCGCGGCACTGCAGAACCCGGTGGACCGCCTGGCCCTTTACGTGCGCGCCCAGGTCGAAGATCTGAGCCGTCGGCACCTCCCGCCGGGCCCTGCGATGGGGGCCGTCCTCTCCCCTGCTTCCTTTGCGAAATTGGCAGATCACGTCGGCGAACTCAACCTGCTGCTCCAGGACATCCTGCGCGACGGAATCGCAGCCGGCTACCTCCCGCCCACCGACGTCGGCCAGCTCGCGAGGCTTATCCACGGAACTCTTTCCTCCAGCGCGGCACGCGGCAATGCCGCGAACGGGACAGAGCTGGACGAGCTTGAGGAGCGGCTGGTCCAGACCGTGCGGTTCATCCAGTTGGGCGCAGGAGCAAGGTTCGACGACGACGGACGGCCCGCGCGCTTGGCGTGACTCGCCCGCGGGGCTGGCGCTGTCCGCGGAAAGCCAGTGCTAAGGCGTCGGCATCACCGGCAGCTTCGCATTGTCCGCAATCCTCTGGTCCAAGCGGGGACAACTGAGCTTGCCCGGGGTGTTATCCACGAGTTCCGGTGGCACCAGTGCCGAGAAGCCGGGCGCGAGGATGAGGTCCACGGAGGCATCCGTGCGTTGGTCCTGGAAGTAGTCGGTGCCCGCGATGTTCCTCTGGATGTTGAAAGCCGCCGCTTGGCCGCCGGATCCCGAAACAACCATGGCCGGGCCGGCGTAGCTCGTGGTGGAGTTGTCGACGGTGCCGACGTTGTATCCCCGGGCTTTCAACTGGTCTGCCACGTTCTTGGCCAGGCCGGCCCTGCCGGCGGCGTTGTAGATATTTACGCTGATCTTGTTGTTGGGCATGTAGTCGAAAACAGTGGGAGGACACACGGCCGCCGGCGACTGGCTTGCAACGGCGGAGGGGAAACGGATCACGCCATTGATGACTGCCCAGGCGCCCACGAGCCCGGCAACGACCAGTCCGACGAGCAGCGCGAGAACGATCCCATGCAAGAGGCGGCGGCTGAACCACCCTGGATGGCTCTCAGGCGCAGGAGTCTCAGCAAAAGTTGCCCGGAGTTCCGGACCGGTGACAACGCGATGACCGTGCAGACTCGTCGGGTCTTTCTGACGACCGGGACGTTTCCGCCGCTTCCTCGGGTCCGCATTCTCGGGCACTGCGACCTGCTCTTCCGGGATTGTTTCGTTAACCATCTATGACGAGCACCCGGGCGTGGATGGCCGTGCGCTGGTGGAGCGCAGTACGGACTGCACGGTGGAGCCCGTCTTCTAGATACAACAGGCCTTGGTACTGCACCACATGCGGGAAAAGGTCGCCGAAGAACGTTGAATCTTCAGCCAGCAGCGCTTCCAAGTCAAGGGTGCGCTTGGTGGTGACAAGTTCGTCGAGCCGGACAGGACGGGGCGGCAGCGAGGCCCAGTCCTTCGGCGTGGAAAAACCATGGTCAGGGTACGGGCGTCCCTCGCCCACAGCTTTGAATATCACGTTGCAAGCCTAAAGAAGTAAGGCGTCCAAGGGAACTTGTGAGAAGTCGGTCACCAAGGTTGTGGCCAAAAGGTAACCGTTGACGGACGGCGCGCGCTGAAACGTTGCCGCCTGCCGCCGTCGGCTGTCACACCGCTGCCGACATAACGCCGGACTGACAGAATGGGTTCATGACTGCTTCAATGCCAGGCACGCACCCTGCTGCTCCCGCCCTCGCACTCCTCCTCGACGTCGACGGCCCTGTCGCGAGTCCCGTGACGCGCGACGTGAAGCCGGAAATCATCTCGGACCTCGTGGGCTTGGCATCCGCAGGCATCCCCGTCATTTTCAACACCGGCCGCTCAGACGCTTTCATCCGCGAGCAGGTCATGGCACCCATGATCGCCGCCGGAATGCCTGCGGGAACGGTGGTCCACGCGATCTGCGAGAAGGGCGCCGTGTGGTTCAGCTACACCGCGGGCGGCCCGGGACCCATCCATGTGGATCACGACCTTGCTGTTCCGAAGGCCTACGGCGACGACGTCCGCCGCATGGTGGCGGAGGACTATGCGACGCACATGTTTTTCGATGAGACAAAGCGCGCCATGGTGTCGGTGGAGCAGCATCTGGACGTCTCAAGTGACGAATACCTCGCCGAGCAGAAGCTCTTCGACGCCGATGCCTTGGAGCTCATGGGCAGGCACGGGCTCTCCGCCGCCCTCCTGGATCACCACGCGCCAGAGTCCGACGACGCCGCCGACTACCGCCTGGATCCCACCATCATCTCCACGGACATCGAGTCCATCCGGCTCGGCAAGGATCTCGGCGCCAGCCGCGCTGTGGAACTCCTCGCCGCCCAGGGCATCACCCCACAGGCCTGGCGGACGGTCGGCGATTCGCGCACGGACTACGCCATGGCGGATTGGCTCCACCACAACGACCACAGCGTCAAGCACGTCGACGTCCGGCCCGCGGACGGCGTGCCCAACAAGCCCTACGATGTTCTTACAGCCACAGACCTCGGCCTGGGCGACGACGTCATTCACGACGACGCCGGAGGCGCATTCCTCCGCAGTTGGCGTGAAGCCTTGGTGGGCTAAGGTCACCAAGCCCGCGCGAACCACAACCCTTCGGAGAAAAGCCATCACAGACATGGACCAGCAAGCAATCTACTTCGGTAGCCCCGCCTCCGACGACGATGCGGTCGTTCCCGAACCGACATCGCCCGCAGTCGACGCGCGCCTCAAGCACCGCGCCGACGTCGTCCGCCATCGCGGCCGATACAGCTTGCTGAACCAGAACCGCACCCCGCAACAGGTGATGGTCGAAGACCTACTCGTTATCCGCGCCGCACTCGACGCGGCCGGGCTCGACTTCATCCTGGTCCGCGGCAACGATCACAGGCCAGTGATTGCCGTCGATTGGAAGCTCCGGAAGAAACTGCGCCAGGCATTGGTCTCCGCTTTCCGGAACGAGCCGTTCTACTCCATGACAGTTGATGCGCGGAAGAAGTCCACGTTGCTGGTGGCCGACGGCGAGCTCTCGAGCAACCGGAAGGCCCGGATCTTCCGGCTCTTCCGTCCACGCGTCGAGCCCGGGGGCGGGTTGACTTACGGCCCCTCGCTGGGCGTGCAACTGGAATTGTGGGAGTTCGACGGCGATCAACTCGTGTTGCCGGTGGAAAACTCACTGACCCGACGAACCATGTTGCGCCAGGACGCTGTCCGGGGCACGGTGGAACGCCATGGGCTGAGCTGGCCGACCATCGAGAACATGTTCGCGGACCACGCGAGCGACATCGACTTCGACGTCGACATCGTCTTTTCATGGGTAGACGGCAACGATCCCGCGTACATTGCCGCGCGCCGCGAGCAGATGAAAGACGCAGTCGTGGGCGAGGGCGACGCCCACGAGGCCCGTTTCCGGCAGATCAACGAGCTCAAATATGCCCTGCGCTCCGTGTACATGTATGCGCCCTGGATTCGCCGGATCTACATCGCCACGGACTCCCCCGCGCCGGAGTGGCTGGCAGAGCATCCGAGCGTCAGGATCATGCGCAGCGAGGAGTTCTTCAAGGACCCCACGGTGCTGCCCACCCACAATTCCCAGGCCGTGGAATCCCAGTTGCACCACATTGAGGATCTCTCCGAGCACTTCCTGTATTCCAACGACGACATGTTCTTCGGCCGGCCCGTGGCACCGGACATGTTCTTCACTCCCGGCGGAATCACCAAGTTCATCGAGGCCTCCACCCGGATCGGACTGGGAGAGAACGACGCCGAACGCAGCGGCTTCGAGAACGCGGCCCGCGTCAACAGGAAACTCCTCTGGGAGCGGTTCGGGCGCATCACCACTCGCCACCTGGAGCACACCGCCGCGCCCCTTCGCCGCAGCGTGATCGCAGAGATGGAGCGCGAGTTTCCGGCCGAATTCGCCAAGACGGCAGCCAGCAGGTTCCGTGCGGCGGACAACATCTCGGTAACCAACTCGTTCTACCACTACTACTCGTTGCTCACGGGTCGGGCAGTGACGCAGACGGCAGCCAAGGTCAGGTATGTGGACACCACCCTGTGGTCCGGGCTGCACTACTTGCCCACCTTGCTAGCCAAGCGCAACGTGGACTTCTTCTGCCTCAACGACGGCAGCTTCCCCGAGGTGGCTGCCGACGAAAGGGCCGGACTCGTGACGGACTTCATGGAGAAGTACTTCCCGGTCAAGGCGCCGTGGGAGAAGTAGTCCGGGAACGGGCCCGCTCCGGGTTGATTCAGTGAGCTCGCCGACCAGGGTTGCCGTACACGGCACGTCCGCCCACGTAAAGTAGCTGTGAATCTCCGCACCCGATCAACGAACAGATATGTCTATTGAACCCCGCCACCAAACCCCCTTGGTTCCTCCGCTTTCTCGCAATATTCGCCATTCTTGGACTCCTCACCACGATCTGGGCACTGGCAAGCCCCCTCATGTCCGTGCCCGACGAGCCCGCACACACCATCAAGGCCGCGTCCGTTGTTCGAGGGCAGTTGCGAGGGGAACCGGGCGCGAATCAAGGTGATCGTGCCCAGGTGCTCGTCCCCGCATTCGTGGGAACGGTGGACGGACTCCCTATTTGCTTCGCTTGGAAGCCAGCAGTGTCCGCCGGTTGCAGCCCTACCCTGACAGATGACGCCTCAGAGCTGAACGCATACACGAGCGCGGGGAACTACAACCCGATGTACTACGCGGTGGCCGGGCTTCCGAGCCTCGTCCTTACCGGCGCCAAAGCCATCTACGCCATGCGGATCGTGGGCGGTCTCCTCAGCGTCGCCTTCCTGGCTGTTGCCCTGACTGCTTTGGCCAGCCTTCAACGATGGAAGCTGCCCCTGTTTGTCGGGTCGATTGCTGTGACTCCCATGGTTTTGTTCCTGTCCGGGGGCGTGAACCCCAATTCGCTGGAAATCTCCGCGTCGATGGCTGTGTTCAGCGCGCTCTGTTTGTCGTGGGAGAGAATCGCTTCCGGCGATCATTGGCGGCTACCCCTTGCCGCGGCAGCGATTTCGGCTGCTGTCCTGGCCAACACCCGGGCTGCCTCACTGCTATGGCTCGTGTTGGCGGTGGCGGCGTCGCTCTTGATGTTCGGGCTTCGTCCGCTGCTTTCCGTGTTGCGACTGCGATTTGTGCAGGCGATGGCACTCGTGGCCGCTGTCGGTTGCGGGCTCGCCTTGCTTTGGCTCAAGAGCGCGGATAGCCTGCAAAGCCTCATGGGCGACGGGATCGACGCATCACCGGCCCGGATCGCCGCAATCATGCTCGACAAGACCTTCGATTTCGCGGCCGGTTACGTGTCCTACCTTGGTTGGCTGGATACTTTGGGGCCAAGCGGTGTGCTCACTGTCTGGGCGGCGCTCATCATTGGGGCGATCGTGGCAGCTTTGTCCGTGCCCAGCCGTTCAGCGCGACTGACCATCGCTTTCCTGGTCTTTGCGATCATCGTCCTCCCTCCACTACTGCAGATTCCCCTCGCAAAAGAGGTAGGAATTATCTGGCAGGGCCGGTACATCCTGGCGCTGGTGGCCGTCATGATCACCGCATGCGGAGTTGCAATGCGCTCTTTCAATATCGACTTCCGCCGCACAGCACGACGGGCGCTACCGGTGGTGCTCGCCGTCCTGGTATTCGGCCACTTCTACAGCTTTATCTACGGAATGCGCCGGTACGTCATCGGGCTCCATGACGAGGCCAACTGGCGGGATATGGTGACGGCACCTCAGTGGCAGCCGCCCTTCGGATGGCTTTCGCTCACCGTGGCATACCTGGCTGTCTTGCTCGTGGCAGCCGCTCTTCTTTACCGCACGATGACGGCCGTGAATCCGCTAAGCCCGGTGCTAAGCACCACGCCAATGGAAGACGGGGCGTCGAACCCGCAGCCACAAGCGCGCCTCTAGCGTCGGGTCATCTCCGGGCGCTTCGCGTCGGCCCTGGAACCACGTTCGTGCGTCGCTCGCTGGGGAATCCGGATGCCTGCTTCGGCGAGCCGGCGCCTGGTGGCTTCCGGACTGACGTACTCACCGACAGTCGGCGATTTTCCCAACGGAACCACTGAATGCACGATCGTTTGCTCGTAAACGTGCACCAGGTTGAAGGCCTGGGCGCCATCACGACCGCGGGTGCCGCCCTGCGGAACGTTGAGGTCCTGCGTGTAGCAGCTCGCGGAAGCTACCGATACCGGGACGCCAGCGAAAGTGGCCGTCGTGGAGTAGTGCAAGTGACCGCCCAGGATGGAGCGGACATCCGAATTGCGTACGACGTCGGCCAGCGCCGCTTGGCCGCGCAGCTCCACGAGGATCGAGAGGTCAAGGACGCTCGGAACCGGAGGGTGGTGGAGGGCAAGGATCGTGCCGTCGGGAGCCGGCGTCGCGAGCTCCGATCCCAACCAGTCGAGCTGGCTCTGGCTTAGTTCACCGTGATGGAAGCCGGGCACGGAGGTATCGAGCGTGATGATCCGCAGGCCATTGACGAAGTAGCTGTGGTCCACCGGGGCGTCATTGTCGCTCTGGTCGAAGAGGCCCGCACGGAAATTCGCCCGATCGTCGTGGTTTCCCATTGCCCAGATCACCCGTGCTCCCATCTCTCGACAGGCAGGCTCGACGATCGACCGGAGTTTGGCGTAGGCGCCCGGCTCACCTTGATCGGCGAGGTCACCGGTGAAGATCACGGCGTCGGGACGGACCTTTGACGCGTGCACTTCCGAAAATAGTTGCCTGAGATGGGCTTCGCTATCGACCGTACCGTAAAGGGGTTCCGACCCTCCCAACAAATGGGAGTCGCTAAGGTGCAGAAGTACGTGTCCTGGCCGCGGGTGCTCGGCCTCGATGAGCTCCATTACTACCTTCGGGTCGGTAGGAGGCGGCGCCTCCGGTTTCAGTCCCCAATAGACCCAATCCAACCAGACAAAAGGCTAACGCAGGGTAACTTACGGCCGGAATGTTGGAAAATTACTCGCGTCCCCCCGCGATCCTCGCTCACCTTTAGGTCAACTTTCGACGACGCCCGCTCACCAAAGGTGAGCGAGCGTTCGCCGAAAAGGCGACATAGGTGAGCGAGCGTCGGTGTTTGCGTGTGCTCGGAAGCGAGCCCCGAACAGACCCTCTTGACTCAAACATGTGCTGCCCCTCACAATAAGTGAATGGCTTTCACTAAAGAATCAGCGGCAATGGCGCCGCCCGCAACTTCCAGCCCTGAAGTTGGATTGAAGAAGAACGCAATCGGCACTCGCGACATTGTGTTCATGTTGGTGTCAGCGGCCGCTCCGCTGACCATCGTGGTCGGCATCGCCCCGCTCGCCCTCGCTGTGGGCGGCGTCGGCGCTCCCTCCATCTACATCGCCGCGGCTATCGGCCTAGGCCTGTTCGCCATCGGTTTCATGGCGCTCACCCGCCACGTCCGGTCCTACAGCGGCTTCTACGGCTACATCTCGAAAACCCTCGGCCGCATGGTCGGCCTCGGTTCCGGCCTCACGGCCTGGATGAGCTACAACGGCCTGCAGATCGGCCTCTACGGGCTGCTGGGTATCCAGGCCAACCTCGCCGTGAAGTCCTTCACCGGCGTGGAACTTCCCTGGTGGCTCTACGCGATCGTGTCGATCGGGGCCGTCTGGTACCTGGGCTGGCGCGGGATCGACGTCGGCGCCAAGGTCCTCGCCGTCCTGCTCACCCTCGAAACCCTGATCGTCGCCATCGTCGCCGCGTTCGTCCTGGCCCAAGGCGGCGCACACGGCATCAGCTTCGAATCGTTCAGCCCGCAGGCCATCTTCTCCCCGCAGTTCGCCGCAGTCCTTGGCCTTGGTTTCTCCGCCTTCATGGGATTTGAATCCGGAGCCCTGTACCGGGAAGAGGCCCGGGACCCGGACCGCAGCGTCCCGCGTGCCACCTACATCTCCATCGCCTTCATCGGCGCGTTCTACGCCTTCGCCGTCTGGATCATCGTCCAGGCCTTCGGAGCGGACGCCGTCCAAGCGTTCGCCGCGGGCCACCTCGACGCCGGGGACACCGCTTACATCGCAGCGGGTAACTTCGCGGGAGGCTGGTGCGTGAACCTCATGAGCGTCCTGATCGTCACCAGCATCTTCGCCGCCCAGCTCTCCTTCCACAACACCATCAATCGCTACACCCTGTCCCTGAGCCGCGAGGGCATCTTCCCGAAGCGCTCCGGCCGCATCAGCCCGCGATACCGTACCCCCTCCGTGGCCGGCTTCGACCAGACCCTCCTCGCGCTCGCCCTCGTGATCGGCGCGGCCCTATTCCATCTGGACCCCTTCACCCAGTTCCTGATCTGGACGAACACCCCCGGCGTGATCGGCATCCTCCTCCTGCAGGCCCTCACTGGAGTCGGCGTCGTGGTCTTCTTCACCCGACTCAAGGACCACGGCCTTCGCTGGTATGTCGTCCCTTCCGCCGTGGTCGCCACCATCATCATGTGCGTAGTGACCTACCTGATGGCCAACAACGCCCAATTGCTCACAGGCCTTCCGGCCGGGGACCCCGTCAACACCACGCTCCTCGTGTTCGCACCGATCCTGTTTGCCGCCGGAACCGTACTGGCCCTCGTGCTGCGCAACGTCAACCCGGCCGCCTACCAGCGGATCGGCCACGCCGAGTGATCCCGGAGCCTAGTCTTGAGGGATGCAGACTCCCAGCAAAACCAGCCAGCTAGGACGGCCCCGGACACCGAGGCTCTCGCGGAAGGCGATCGGCCGCGCGGCGCTCGAGATGTTCCAAGAGGAAGAGAGCCTCTCCATCCCGCGGCTCGCGGAACGTCTGGGCGTCAGGCAGTCATCCTTCTACAAGCACGTCACCGGTCGCCAGGAGATCATCGAACTGGCCCGTGGCGCGCTCGTAGAAAAAGCTCCGATGCCCGAGTTGCCGGCCGGCAGCCTTGACGACGTCATCCGCGAGATCTTCGACTCCCTCCGCAAGGCGTACAGCATGGTGCCGGCGCTCCTTCCCCTCCTGCTCACGCAGCCGGTGTCACACCCGGCAGCCCTGGAGCGTTACGACCAGTTTGTCGAAGCGTTTGAGATCGCTGGGACGCCGCGGCACCTCATCATTCCCGCGTTGGAAACCCTCGACAGCGCAGCGATCGGCGCGAGCCTCGACGCAATGACGATGGAATCCGCATGGAGCATCAACCAAGAGGAGGAAGGCACTTATCCCCATCTGTTCGCGGCAAAGAAAGCCGTGGCAGAGCACCCTGTGGACCGCTTCGCGTTCCTGGCCGATGTCCTCTCGGCAGGATTGAAGGCAGCCATCGACGACGACTGATCCTCACCGGGCCGGCGTCGGAAACCCGAACACAACAAGGAGTTACATCTTGACCACGCCCGAGCCCATCGATCTCGTCATCTTCTCGTCCAGCATCCTCCACGGCGGGGCGCTCACAGAGACCGCCGGTTTCGTCGCCATCTCAAATGGCCGCATTGCGCACGTCGGCCGCGCCGACGGCGAGCAGGCGGCCAACCCCGCCGCCGAATGGACCGCGCGGGCCAAACAGGTGATCGACGTCGGCGACGCAACAGTCTGCCCCGGCCTGATTGACGCCCACATCCACCCGATCCACGGGGCGGAAATCGCCCGTGGCCTTGACCTGGGCGGAGTCACCGAGCTCGACGCCGTCCGCGCCGCCCTTGCGCGGCGCGCCGCTTCCACGCCGCACGCCGTCGGCTCTGATTGGTTGTTCGCTTGGGGCCTCGACCCTGTCATCTTCGGGGATGCGGTCTTCGACAACTCCCTCTTCGACGGCATCCTCGACGGCGAACTCGTGTTCATCACCCTGTTCGACGGCCACGCCTCACTTGTCTCCGACGCCGCCCTCAAGCTCGCCGGAGTCACCGGAACGGAAGAGCTTCCCAGCACCGGCTATGTCGGCGTCGACCAGCACGGCAAGCCCAACGGCATGCTCTACGAAATGGCCGCCCAGGAGCTCGTTCGCCGCTTCCTCCCCCAGCCCTCCTTCGATCAGCGGGTCGACGAACTAGGGAAACTCCTGCGTTCCATGGCCGAAGCCGGGCTCGTAGCCGGCCAGATGCTGGACTTCGGCGCACCGGACACCCTGGAAGTGCTGGAGGCCTTGGAGCGCCGAGGCGAGCTCGCCATCCGGCTGCGGATCTCCCCGTGGGTCATGCCCGGCGCCACGGAGGAGGACCTGAAGGCCATGCTGGCGATGCAGGGCCGGCACGGCAGGCGCTGGCACGTTCACGGCATCAAGCTCATGATGGATGGAACCATCGACAACGGCACGGCATGGCTCTTTGAACCCGACACCCACGGAGAGTCGCTCCACCCGCTCTGGCACGATCCCGAGGCCCTCGCCGCAGCCATGAAGTTCTTCCACGAACACCGGATCCCCACCACCACGCACGCCATCGGCGACAAAGCGGTCTCCTTCGTCGCGCGGACCATCGGGGCCCTTCCCAAGAACGGCACGGTTCACCGGATCGAGCACATCGAGTCCATCCCGGATTCGGTCTTGGCGGAAATCATCAGCGCTGGGGCTGCAACGAGCTTGCAGCCGACGCATTGCGCCCTCTACAGCCGCGCCGACCACACCGACAACTGGTCCCGCAGGCTTGGCAGCGAACGGGCCAACCACGCGTGGCGGACCCGCGATCTCCGCGACGCCGGAGCCATCGTCGCCCTCGGATCGGACTGGCCCATCGCTCCCTTCGACCCGCGGGCGATCATCGCCTCGGCCCAGACGCGCCGCCCGGCCGGCCGGCCCGACGTCGAGCCCGTCCGGCCCCAGCAGGCGCTGTCCGCGCGTGCCGCGCTCGAAGGCTACACGAGCCAATACTGGCGGTCGGTTGGTGAAGAGGGCGGAATCGTAGAGAGCGGAGCCCGCGCCGATCTGACGATTGTTGGACACAATCCTCTGACCACCGCGCCGGACGAATTCGCGCAGACGCCGGTGATCCTGACTGTTGTTGACGGAGACGTGGTTGTCGATAACCGCCAGGCCCTCACCGAAGGGGTCAACCGGGGCTCATTCCAGCCTGCTTAAGCGAGAGCCTCTTCGAGTGCCTCGATGAGCTTTTCGGAATCGGGCTCGACGGCGGACGGGAAGCGGGCGAGCACCTCGCCTTCGCGGCTCACGAGGAACTTTTCGAAGTTCCACTTCACCTTCTGCGGTTTGGAGCCGTCGGCCGTCCGGGTCAGCTCGGCATACAGGGGGTGCTGTTCCTTGCCCCGGACCTTGGATTTGCTCGCGAGCGGGAACGAGACTCCGAAATTGCGCTGGCAGAAGTCCGCGATCTCGGCGTCGGAACCCTGTTCCTGGCCGGCGAACTGGTTGCACGGCACACCCAGAATCTCGAATCCACGGTCGCGGTATTTGCCGTAGAGCTCCTCAAGTCCCGAGTACTGGCGCGTGAAACCACACTTCGAAGCCACATTGACGACCAGTACGGCTTTACCCTCGAAACGCCCAAAGTCGGCCTGGGAGCCGTCGTTGAAAGTCAGGGGGATGCTATAGAGCGGGGACATTGAATCGCTTCCTTACGACGTGGACCTTGGCAAACTGCCGCATTCGAGTCTACGCGGCAAGGCGCTTGGGCGGGCTCCAGGAAAGCGATGTCTTCTACGGCTGAGGGGCCGTAGGGGTCGTTTTGGTGGTCGAAGTAGCCGGCGGCGTGGGGCTCGTGGGCGCCGACGGCGTGGGCTTGCTGGGTGCCGGCGTCGCGGGCGGAGGCGGGGCTGACTGGGTGTGCGTCACGGTCGGTACCGGAGCGGGGAGGCTCGACGTCGGCGCCACCGTGGGCGGTACGGTCACCGGGGGCGGGACTGTTGCTGTGGGCGTCGGTGTCACCACTGGCGCTTGCGTCCCAGTAGGAGCCTGCGTCGCGGTCGGGCTCGGCGTTCCGGTCGGGGTCGGCGTTCCGGTCGGGGTCGGCGTCGCGCTCGGGGTGCCAGTCGGCGAGTGCGTTGGTGGCGCGCTCGGGGTGCCAGTCGGCGAGTGCGTTGGCGTCCCGGTCGGGCTCGGCGTCGGCGTCGCGGCGGGTGACGCCGTCGGACTACCGGTGGGTGACGCCGTCGGCGTCTGCGTGGCCGTAGCAGACGGGCTCGGCGGCACAACCTTCGCTTCCTGTACCCCGCCGGTCACCGCCTCCCTGGAGGGCACGGCTCCCGGGTCAGTCGGCACGGCCCCGGGGATGGACCAGACGGACCCGGCCGAGGTCGCGGTGGCGGAACCTGGCTGGTAGCTGACCATCGGGATATCGCCGAGGGGATCCACCTGCTTGGTTGGCAGGAACGTCCAGTTCATCGGGTTGGTATAGACGCCGTTAAGGATCGTCTCGAAGTGCAGGTGGCAACCAGTCGAGGAACCCGTGGTTCCCACTCTGGCAATGACCTCGCCCACCCGGACCGATTGCCCCTTGGTCACCGCGATTCCCTGCAGGTGGTTGTACGTGGTGACGAGGCCGTTGCCATGATCAATTTCCACGCGGTTGCCGCCACCCCACGGATGCCAGCCCACGGCCCGGACCACGCCGGAGTCGGCTGCGTAGACGAGCGTGCCGCAGGCCGCGGCGAAATCCTGGCCCCAGTGGAACTCCCCCGGCAATCCGGTGAAGGGATCGATCCTCAATCCGAAGGGGGAGCTCGGAAGCAGCACTTCAAGCGGAGCGTAGAGTTTCCCGGCAGGGGGCCGGTCGAGGGAACTTGATGAGACGTTGAGATTGCCTACGCCGTTCTTGTCGAGGGTTTGGACCGGGGAACGTTCAAAAGACACCGTGGCTTTGTCACCTGCCTGGACCGGGGCCGATGACGGGCTTTGTGGCAGGGTATCCTGCGCACTCGACGTGGCACCATCCGTGGGTAGCATGCCGGGTTCAACTTGGCCCGTGGCCAAGGATCCATCGCTTACCGGCCCGCCCAGGCGGGGGCCCTGAAAACCAAAAGCGAGGATCACCACGACAGCGAGGAAACAGGCCGAAAGGACCCGGCCAAACTTTCTTGTGAGCACCAGATCGACAATCCGGCCAGACTCATGATGCTTTCCCACAGCGGCTCCTGAGACAGGCGCTCATCCCCAGTACGGGCGCGCTTGTCCCATTGTGGCCGCTATGAAATCGAATGGGAACACTCGACTTCATACTTGGCCGGTCCGCGAAACACTCGAAGGACGGTGCCGGGCTACTCGCCGAGGTTCTCCTTCAGCAGCGCGCGGTGCTCGACGGCGGCATCCGAATGCAGCGCGCGGCCGGCGTCGGTCAGCTCGAGGTACAGCGAGCGGCGGTCATCCGTGCAGGTTACGCGGGAGACGAGTCCGGCTTTCTCCAAGCGGTCAACAACCTTGGAGACGGCGCTCTGGGTCATGGGAGTCCGCTCCCCGAGTGCCTTCATGCGGCAGGCAGAGTCGACGCTTTCGGCAACAAGATCGAGGATTTCGAATTCGTTCAGGCCGATGTCGAACTTGGCTTCGAGGGCGCGGTCTATCGCGGCCGCGGTGCGGAAGTACGAGTTCTGGATGCTGCGCCATTGCTCAACCAGCTGGCGATCCTGCGTTGTTGCCATGGCCCGATTCTAGTCGAAACCCAAGATAAAGTCCACGTCATAAGATTCCGGGTCATATTCCTTGTCATTGAATGACGTGTCATATAGATTGATTTCCATGACTTCACCAAGCACCCTCACTAGATCTGCCGAGCAGCTCCATACAGCCGTCCGCTGGACCCGGGCCCAGTGGCTGCTGCTAATGGTGGTGTGCACAGTCCTGGCCCTCGACGGCCTGGACGTTTCCATGGTGGGCGTAGCCCTTCCCTCCATCGGCCACGAACTCCACCTCGGAACCGATTCCCTGCAGTGGATCGTTTCCGCGTACGTCCTGGGTTACGGGAGCCTGTTGCTCCTGGGCGGGCGGCTCGCCGACCTGCTGGGCCGGCGTCGGATCTTCCTGATCGCCTTGACCGTGTTCGCCGCGGCATCGCTCCTCGGCGGCCTCGTGAATGATCCGACCCTCTTGATCGCCACGCGCTTCGTCAAAGGCCTGGCCGCGGCATTCACCGCCCCTACCGGGTTCTCCATCATCACTACCAACTTCGCTGAAGGGCGCGAGCGCAACAAGGCTCTGTCCATCTTCACCACTTTCGGCGCGAGCGGCTTTTCGCTCGGGCTGGTGGTTGGCGGGCTCATGACCAGCTTGAGCTGGCGCTGGACCTTCCTGGTATCGGTACCGATCGCAGTCGCCGTCGTGCTTCTTGGCATGTTGTTCATTCCCCGGGACAAGCCGTCCACGGAAGAGAGCGGCCATGATGTCTGGGGCGCAGTCACCCTCGCGCTCGGCATGCTTGGCCTCGTGTACACCTTGGTTTCAGCTCCGGAGAAGGGCTGGGGATCTGTGGCAACAATCGCCGGATTCGCCGTCTCTGCTGCCGTGCTGGCAACCTTCGCCGTCATCGAAAACCGCGTCAAGCACCCGCTCATCCGCTTCGGCATCCTTCGCGAAGGATGGGTGGCCCGCGCCAACCTGAGTGCGGTTGGACTGTTCGGTTCCTACCTGAGCTTCCAGTTCATCCTCACGATGTACCTGCAGTCGGTGCTCGGCTGGTCTCCCTTGGGCATGGCGCTTGCCTTGCTTCCCACCGGGCTCCTGGTGGCAACGAGCGCGCCCTTCGCGGACAGGTTCATTGAGAAATTCGGGGCCCCGAAGCTCATCCTCACCGGTCTGACCGCAATGGGACTGGGCTACGTCTTGTTCCTCCGCGTTGGAACCTCACCCAACTACGTCCTGGACATCCTGCCCTCGGTCATCCTGCTGGGAATCGGTTTTGCTTTGGCTTTCCCGTCCATCAACGTCCAAGCCACCGCTGGCATCCGGGATTCGGAGCAGGGGCTGGCCGCTGGACTGATCCAGACCAGCACCCAGGTTGGGGCCGCCCTGGTCCTTGCCGTGACGACAGCCCTCGTCAGCGGCCACGGGACCGCCGACGGCACAAGCAGCACACTCAGCGCAGCGGCCATGCTCGATCAATACCGTCCCGGTTTGGTCCTGAGCGCTGCCGTGGCAATCGCGGCCCTGCTGGTGGCAGCGTCCCCGGCGCGCCGCCGTCGGGCACTCGCTGAGCAACCCGCAGCCTAAGCGGACTCGCGTGAAAGGTGCCGGTCCGCTGTTTCCACAGCGGGCCGGCACCTCTGCCTAAACAAAACGGCACCTTGCGCCAACAGAATGCTGCGCAACAATGGACCATGGTCAACTTCCTGAAGAAGTGGCAAGCGGAGCTGCGGATGACTTTTACAGGTCACCCGCAGTCCACGCCTGACTGGGTGCTGCGGCTTGCGGAGGGAAACGACCCCGGATACCACCTTCCCGGCTCGGCCGTCTGGGCTGTCCACGGGTCCATGTCCACGATCGTCGCGGGAATCCGGGTGCTGCTCATGCAGTCCCTGCACCCCGGCGCCTTGGCGGGAGTGTACGACCATTCAGGCTTCAAAAGAGATCCCCTCGGCCGGCTGGCAAATACCATCCGTTGGATATTCACCGTGAGCTACGGCTCCATGGACGCGGCTCACACGGCAACCAATTTCGTGCGACGGGTCCATGACTCCGTCAAGGGCAGCTACGTTGACGCCCAGGGACAGACCCGCGAGTATTCAGCCAACGATCCCGAGCTTCTACGCTGGGTCCACGTTGCCTACGCGGATTCCTTCGTGGCGGCGCACCGGATCTGGGGAGGTGCGGTCCCCGGCGGCGCCGACGCCTACATCCGCGAGTGGGCCCAGGCCGGCCGCCTGATGGGAGTCGAGGACCCTCCCCTGAGCCTCGCGGAAGTGACGGCGGAAATGGACCGCTGGTACGCCTCCGGACATCTCCGCGCGGACGAGCGGCTCAGGGAAACCATCGATTTCATCCGATATCCCCCGCTGAAAGCGTCGCTGCAACCCGGTTACCGGATTTTGTTCGCCGCGGCCGTAGCCAGCCTGGAACCCAGGTATCGGGAACTGTTGGGGCTGGAAAAGCCCCGTTTTGGCCCCATCCCGCTGCCGTCGATTCTCGCCGCGCGGGTGGTCCTCGCCGTCGTGCGCCTGACCTTGGGCCGTAGCGGCCCCAGCGAGCAGGCCGCCCGTCAGCGGTTGCGGCGCTTGGGGTACGAGGCATAGACGCAAAGAATCCCGACGGAGCGGCTTGTGGCCGTCCCGCCGGGATTCTTTGACGAATCGCTAGATCAGCGCGTCCGACAGGTGGTTCGGAGTGCCGAAGCGGTGCGCTGTGATGCTGATGGCCTGCTCGTGCAGGAACGGCAGCATCTCGATGCGTCCGGCCGGGGTCACCGAGCCGTGGTAGATCGCGACGTCGGGACGACCGCCGGTCGCGGCGCTCAGCGCGCTGCTGTCCCCGCCGATCAGGCGGATGCGGCCACCATTGATGCCTGCCGCGGAAGCCAGCCATTCGGCGTCGTTCTGGATGCGGGTGCTCACGCCCAGCCCCGCGAACGCTGCGATAACAGCTTCGGGAAGCTCGACGGCGGAGGACACCGTGAGTGCCGAACCCGCCACTGCCCCGGCCGCTACGACGCGAAGCAAGTCCACGAGCTTCTCGCCCTCGGACAGACGGATGGTCACGGGGACGGCCCTGTACCGGAAGACGTTGCGCTCGGCGCTCAGGCCGGAGACGTCCTTGCGGGTGCCGAATTCCGTGGCCCATGCCGCGGCGTCGCTGAAGAGCGCCTTCTGCAGGGCCTCTGCGTCGCTGGCTTCAACAAGCGGGCCTGCGGCCTTGGCGGCGGCCAGGATCGAAGCGGCCCCACCCTTGAGCGTGGCACCGCGCTTGGCGCCGGGCTCAGCCGGGAGCCAGCTGCCCAGTCCGACCAGGTAGTTGGGTCCGCCGGCCTTGGTGCCCGCGCCCACGGCGGACTTCTTCCAGCCGCCGAACGGCTGCCGCTGGACGATGGCGCCCGTGATGCCGCGGTTCACGTAGAGGTTGCCGGCCTGGATGGTGTCCAGCCAGACGCCCATTTCTTCGGAATCGAGTGAGTGCAGCCCGGCGGTGAGGCCATATTCGATCTCATTTTGGATGGCGATTGCTTCTTCCAAGGTGGACGCCGTCATGACGCCGAGGACCGGACCAAAGAACTCGGTCAGGTGGAAGTAGGAGCCGCGCTTGACGCCGAACCGGATGCCCGGGGACCACAGACGGCCGGTCTCGTCCAGCTTCTCCGGCTTCACGGCCCAGGTCTCGCCGTCGCCGAGGGTGGTCAGCGCGTTGAGGAGCTTGCCGTTGGCCGGCTCAATGATCGGGCCCATTTGGGTGGTGGCTTGTTCCGGGTAGCCCACCTTGAGCGAGCGGGCGGCATCCACCAACTGGTTGTGGAAGCGCTCGGACGTGGCAACGGAACCTACCAGGATCACGAGCGAAGCGGCGGAGCACTTCTGTCCGGCGTGCCCGAAAGCCGAGTACACGACGTCCTTGGCGGCGAGATCGAGGTCCGCGTGCGGGGTGACGATGATGGCGTTCTTGCCCGAGGTCTCCGCGAGCAGCGGGAGGTCCTGCCGGAAGGAGCGGAAGAGCTCGGCGGTCTCGTAGCCGCCGGTGAGGATCACGCGGTCAACGCTGGGGTGCGAGACCAGCTGGGTGCCCAGCTCGCGTTCTTCGAGCTGCACGAGCGCCAGCACTTCGCGCGGCACACCGGCCTCCCACAACGCGTCCACCATGACGGAACCGGAGCGGCGGGCCTGCTTTGCCGGTTTGATCACGACGGCGGATCCCGCCGCGAGTGCCGCCAGCGTGGAGCCCGCAGGGATCGCCACCGGGAAGTTCCACGGCGGGGTCACGACGGTGAGGTTCGCTGGGACGAACGTGGCGCCGTCGACCGTTTCCAGGTCCTTGGCACGCTCGGCGTAGTAGTGCGCGAAGTCGATTGCTTCGCTGACTTCGGGGTCGCCCTGTTCGATCGTCTTACCGGTCTCGGAGGCCATGACCTCAAGAAGTTCGGCCCGCCGGGATTCCAGGATGTCGCCTGCGCGGTGCAGGATGGCTGCGCGCTCGGCAGCCGGCATGGCGCCCCAAGCTTTGCCGTGTTCAACGGCGGTGGCAATAATGCGGTCAAGTTCCTGGGCGTCCCTGACCTTGCTGGCTTCAACGATCGCGTCGCCGGCGGCGGAGCCCGGAATGCGCTCCAGGATGGCGCGGCCCCAGGCCCGGTTGGCGGGCAGGGCAGGATCGGTGTCCGGGGTGTTGGCGAAACCATCTTTTGGCGCCGAGACTGCGGGCTCGTTGCGGTCCTGCGTGCGGTTGGGGGCCGGAACGGCGTCGTCCATCTCCGCGAGCGAGGCGAGGAAACGCTGCTTCTCGCGTTCGAACAGGGTTTCATTCTCGCTGAGCTCGAACACGGCGGACATGAAGTTGTCCTGGCTGGCGCCTTCTTCGAGGCGGCGGATCAGGTAGGCGATGGCGACGTCGAACTCGCCCGGGTGCACCACCGGTGTGTACAACAGGAGGCTGCCGACGTCCTTGCGGACGGCCGTGGCCTGGCCTGTGGCCATACCGAGGAGCATCTCGAACTCAATGCCCTTCGTCACCCCGCGCTCCTTCGCCAGCAGCCACGCGAAGGCCACGTCAAAGAGGTTGTGGCCGGCGACGCCGATGCGCACAGCGTCGATGTGCTCAGGGGTCAGGGCGTAGTTCAGGACTCGCTTGTAATTGGTGTCCGAATCCTGCTTGGTGCCCCATGTGGCGAGCGGCCAGCCCTGGATGGAGGCCTGGACCTGTTCCATGGGCAGGTTGGCGCCCTTGACGACGCGCACCTTGATGGGAGCGCCGCCGTTTGCCCGACGTGCCGCAGCCCATTCCTGCAGTTCCTGCATGGCCGAGAGCGCGTCCGGGAGGTAGGCCTGAAGCACGATGCCGGCCTCGAGGCTCTTGAATTCGGGCTTGTCCAGGATCCGGGTGAACACGGCCATGGTCAGGCTGAGGTCCTTGTATTCCTCCATGTCCAGGTTGATGAACTTTGGCTTGGAGAACGACGCAGCCAGCTTGTAGAGCGGCGTGAGCTTCTCCACCACGTGGTCCACTGCTTCGTCGAAGGCCCACAGCGAGTGCGGGGCCACCGTGGAGGACTCCTTGATGGAGACGTAGTCGACGTCGTCGCGAGCCAGGAGCTTGAGGGTTCCCTCGAGCCTGCGGCTGGCTTCGCGTTCGCCCAGGACGGCCTCGCCCAGCAGGTTCACGTTCAGGTGGACGCCGTTCTGCTTGATCTTGGCGATGGCCGGGCCGAGCTTCGCGTCCGTGGCATCCACGATCAGGTGGCCCACCATGTCACGGAGGACTTTGCGGGCGATCGGGATGACTACTTGCGGCAGAACCGGGGCCATGACACCGCCGGTGCGCACGGCAGCGCGCATGTACCAGGGCAGGAAGGCCGGGACCTTCGGGGCAAGCTTGGCCAGGTTGCGGCCGGCGACGGACAGATCCTCGGGGCGGATGACGCCGTCCACGAATCCCACCGTGAAGTCCAGGCCATTCGGGTCCTTCAGGACGCCGGCGAGGCGCTGGGCGGAAACGTCAACGGGGACCTTCGAGGCTTCGGTGAGCCAGTGTCGAACCAGTTGGATGGCTTCGTGGGCCAACTCCTGGAGGTGTCCGGATTCCGGGGTGGACTGCGTCCTGGCGTCGATGCTCGAATCCCGGGTTGGTGTGCTCATGCGCTTCGTTCCTTTTGGTGCGGAGAGGGCTTTGTTTCCATCAGTATGGATCTACAATCAGATTAGGAAAAGCGATCTTTTCTGAAGAATATTCATTAGATTTCTCGACCCTTCTGGAGAGCCGAATGCTGGATGTCCGCAGGCTGCGATTGCTGCACGAATTGAAGATCCGCGGAACGCTCGCAGAGGTGGCCGACGCGATGAAGTACAGCCCGTCGTCGGTGTCCCAGCAGCTGACATTGCTGGAGAAGGAAGCCGGCGTGAAACTGCTGAGAAAGTCCGGACGGCGAGTTCAGCTGACGCCGCAGGCCGAGATCCTTGTGGAGCACGCGGCGTCCTTGCTGGCCACCCTCGAGCGGGCAGAGACGGATCTCGCGGCATCCCTCTCCACGGTGACGGGAACAGTGCGGCTGGCCGTGTTCCAAACCGCCGCCCTGGCTCTCATGCCGGATTTCCTCACCATCATGAAGGGCGAGTATCCCGAAGTGCGCGTAGAGATGATCCAACGCGAACCGGAGACCGCGCTCTATGAAACCTGGGCCCGCGACTTCGACATCGTGGTGGCCGAGCAATACCCCGGGCACGCGGCACCGCATCATCCCGGCCTGGACCGGGCCACCCTGACCAGCGACGCCATCAGGCTGGCCACTCCCCCGATTGGCCTTGGTGGGGAATCGATCTCCTCGCTGGCGGACACGGCTGCGCTGCCGTGGGTCATGGAACCGCGCGGCGCGGCGTCCCGGCACTGGGCGGAGCAAGCATGCCGCTCCGCCGGTTTCGAGCCCGACGTCCGCTACGAAACCGCCGACCTCCAAGCTCAAATCCGGCTCATCGAGTCCGGCAATGCCGTGGCCCTCATGCCGGATCTCGTCTGGACGGGGCGGACGACGCCAGTCCAACTGCTGGACCTCCCCGGGCTTCCCAAACGGACAGTCTTCACGTCAACGCGCACCGCCGGCCGGATCCACCCGGCAATCCTGGCGTGCCGGGTAGTGCTGGAACGGGTGGCTGCGGAACGGGTGTAGGGCGTCGCAGCCAACCCGGCGCAGCCAACCCGGCGCTTGTTTCTCATCCGGCAGCAACAAGGGCCAGTCCTGAAAACAATCCCCGGTTTCAACAACGCAGCTTGAGGGGAATCCGAGGCCTGCCTGCAAGCTCGCCTCAAGGGCCCAGAAACGCAAAAAGGCCCCGGTCCAAAAGACCGGGGCCAAACGCGGAGAATGGGGGATTTGAACCCCCGAGGGCGTTAACCCAACACGCGTTCCAGGCGTGCGCCATAGGCCGCTAGGCGAATTCTCCATGCTTCTGAATCAAAAGCAGACTCCACTGTACCCGAGAATTTCAGCATCGCCCAATCGGGACTTTCATGGTGTCGGGCGGGCTCTCTTTGCGCTTAAACGTAAAAATGGACGCCCCCAATGCGTCCATTCCTCCGGCACTCCGTTGAGCTGCTGGGTCCAGCCCCTGAAACCAGGCCCTGCAGCTCACAATCTTGAGATTGCCCCAATCGGTGTACATACCCATAGTCCGCTGCGTTCAGCGGTTTGGCAATGGAGATCAAGAACCATCCTCTGACCTGTTTTTAAGCGACCACTGGGAGGATGGTGCCATGAGCCAACTGCACGCCCTCGTTGTCTACGTCCCGGCATCCCATAGCGAGAGCTTGCTGGCCGCGATCGGCGATGCAGGGGCCGGCAGAATCGGCGACTATTCGCATTGTTCCTTCACCACTCCCGGCACAGGACGTTTCACTCCATTGCCAGGGGCAGAACCGTTCATCGGAGCCGTGGGGCAAGGCGAAACGGTGCCGGAAATCCGGGTCGAGTGCGTAGTTGAAGCGGACTTGCTCGACACCGTAGTGCAGGCCCTGCGCGCAGCCCACCCGTATGAGGAGCCTGCATTCATGACGTGGCCAGTGAACGGTTGGCGCTAGTCCACTGGACATGCCCTCCCCCTGCCACTGGACATGCCCTCCCCAACACACGAGCACTGGACATAATCCCAATATGTCCAGTCCTTGGCTCTCACAAGGGACATGTCCCTTGGAACCACCGAGCGCCGAAGGGACATGTCCATTTCTTGGCTCTCAGAAAGCACATGTCCGCAAATTCGGAGGGCTCGATAACTTCGGGTAAGCTTGTCGACGGCCCCTCATGTGGCGTCATCCTGTTGAACTCCCCCAGGACCGGAAGGTAGCAAGGGTAGATGGGCTCTGGCGGGTGCATGAGGGGTCTCTTATTTAAATGTCAGTCCCTATAGGTAGGTTTCCCCTGTGACTGTTACTACTGCTCTTTACCGCAGATATCGCCCCGATTCTTTCGCGGACGTTATCGGGCAGGAACACGTCACGGAGCCGCTCATGACGGCCCTGCGCAAAAACCGGGTCAACCACGCCTACCTCTTCTCCGGGCCTCGTGGCTGCGGAAAAACCACGTCCGCCCGCATCCTCGCCCGCTGCCTCAATTGCGCCGAAGGCCCCACGGACACTCCTTGCGGGAAATGCAACAGCTGCGTTGAGCTGGCCCGCGGCGGCTCCGGCTCGCTCGACGTCATCGAGATCGACGCCGCCAGCCACGGTGGCGTCGACGACGCCCGCGATCTCCGCGAACGCGCTACCTTCGCCCCGGTCCGGGACCGCTACAAGATCTTCATCATTGACGAAGCCCACATGGTCACCTCTGCCGGCTTCAATGCGCTGCTGAAGATCGTCGAAGAGCCGCCGGAACACATCAAATTCATCTTCGCCACCACGGAGCCGGACAAGGTCATCGGCACCATCCGCTCCCGCACGCACCACTACCCCTTCCGGCTGGTGCCGCCCGAGCCACTGATGCAGTACCTCGAGCTTCTCTGCCAACAAGAAAACGTGCCCGTAGCTCCTGGCGTGCTCTCCCTCGTCATCCGGGCCGGCGGGGGTTCGGTGCGCGATTCCCTCTCCGTACTGGACCAGCTCATGGCCGGCGCCGGACCCAACGGCCTGGACTATGAACTCGCCGTCGCGCTGCTTGGATACACCCACGCTTCACTGCTCGACGACGTCGTGGAGGCAATCGCCGCGTCCGATTCCGCTACCGTTTTCCGTGCCGTGGACCGTGTCATCCAAACCGGGCACGATCCCCGACGCTTCGTCGAGGACCTGCTGGAGCGGTTCCGCGACCTCATCATCGTGCAAGCCATGCCGGAAAGCGCCCAGGCCATCCTCCGCGGCATGCCGGCGGACCAGATCGCCCGCATGCGTAGCCAGGCCAACAACCTCGGTGCCGCGGAGCTCTCCCGTGCCGCCGATGTCACTAACACCGCGCTCACTGAGATGACGGGCGCCACCTCGCCCCGGCTGCATCTTGAACTGCTCTGCGCCCGGATCCTGCTGCCCAGTTCCGAGCAGACCGAACGTGGCATCGCCGCCCGGATCGACCGCGTCGAACGGCGCCTCAACTACGGCGGGGCACTTCCTCCCGCGGAAGCCCAGGCGCCGCCGGAAGCTTCGGCTTCTTCCAATTCCGCCGCGCCAACTGCCCGCCCAGCGGATCAAGCAGTGGAACGCCCGACGGCGGCCGCCCGTCCCGTTCCCGCCTCACCAGGGCTCGGCTCACCAGGGCTCGGCTCACCCGTGCCCGGGGCAGCCTCGTCCACGCCGGCCGAGGTCGCTCCGGCTCCGGGCCATCCGCCTGCTTCCGGGGAACCGTCCAGGGAACAACTGACACCGCCGCGGGTGTCCACCACTGACTGGCCTGTGGATGAAACCAGGCAACACGCCAGCCGCCCCGCTCCCGAACAAGCTCCGCATGCTCCTGCTCAAGCTGCTGCGGCGCGGCCCGTTGTACAGGCGCCATCGGCTCCACCAGCGGCAGATCAGGACCGGACCCAGTCCGCGGCGGCACCGGCTCCAACGCCCGCGCCACGCCAAACGCCGGGGCCAGCACAGGCCCCGGTGTCAGCCCCGGTACAACCGCCAGTGCCCGCAGAGGCGTCAGCGCCCGCCCAACAACCGGCGCCCGCACAGGCCTCTCGCCCCGCTACTGGTGGCGCCGATGTAGAGGTGATCCGGCGGGCTTGGCCCGAGATCCTCCAGACGCTGACCAAGATCAAGCGCAGCAGCTGGGCTTTGGTTGGAGCGAACGCGCAGGTGGCGCAGTTCGACGGCCAACTTCTGACCCTGGCATTCAGCACTGACGGCCTTGCGAGCGCGTTCAGCCGCGCCGACCATGCCGAGAACCTTCGCCAAGCCATCCACAAGACGATCGGCATCGACTGCCAGATCACTTCGGTCGTCGGCGGCAACAGCTCAGGTAGCTCTGAGCCAAACCCAAAAGCACCGGCTGATCCGACGCCCCCTGTAGCGGGTGGCGCCTCTCCGGCTGTGTCGTCCGCTGTGGATACCGCATGGGGACTTGCCCCTGCGGCACAAAGCCCTGCCACCCCGGAAGGAGACAAGGCTGACCCGGCACCCGCACCATCGGCTCCACCAGCACCTACGGCACCAACACCGGTGGCATCGGCAACATCGGGGCGGGCTCCGGCCTCAGCAGCCACCCCGGCATCGTCCGCCGCAGCGGCCGTCTCGTCCCCGACGGCACCGACAGACCCGGCCGCGGACTACTCGTATTCGGACGATGATTGGGGTCCCCCGCGGGACGAAGACGCTCCCCCGCTTGACGAAGAACCGCCCATGGATTGGGAGCCGGCAGGTCCTCCGGGCTTCACCGCCGTGCCCACCGCCGGGCCTGCCGCCCCACGGTCGGCCGGCACGGCAGCCCCGGAAGCCGGCCCAACGCCTGCCGTCCCTTCGCCACGCGCTGGCTCCGCGCTGAACAGCTCAATCCCAGCCAGCTCTACCCCCAAGAGCAAGCGCTCCACCCAAGCACCTTCGGAGAAGAAGTCCGAGGCCTCGGAAGATCCATGGTCCAGGGCTGTCGAGCAGGCGCCGGGCTCGTGGGTGGTCGGCACCGAATCCAACGTTGGTTCCGCGGCTTCGGGCACCCCGGCCGACCCTGACGGTCAGGCCAGTTCATCCGAGTCGGTGACGCCCAGTCCCGTCTATGAACCTGCCGCCGCGCAGATTCCAAACCAGCCTCAGGCACCGGCACCGGCCATCGCGCCAGCCGCCGATTGGTCAACCACTTGGTCGGCGCCCCAGCCCGCGGCCTCCGGCGCGGGCACATCACCAGGCAGTGCACCGCCAGCGGGCGCATCGTCTGCCAGTACGTCGCCTGCAGCCGCGACGCCCGGGGGCGAAACCGCGCGTTCGGCCGTCGCACTCGCACAAACCACTCCGCCAGCCCCTGCGCCAGCCCCTGCCCAAGTGGCCCCTGCAGCAGTGTCGGCGCCTTCGGGAGCCGGGAAGCAGAGCCTCTACCAACGGCTTTCGAACAGCCCGGAAGCCATGGCCGGCCGCGAGAAAGCACCGGCACGGGCTGCCGTCGCTCCCGGTACCGCGGTGGAAGACATCCCGAGTGCCGACGACGAAACCATCGAGGAGTCTGGAGTCTTTGGACGGGCCGCCGTCGAGCGTATTCTGGGCGGGAAGCTACTGGAAGAACGGTCGCTGGACGGCATGCGCCGCTGACATCCGGACTCCGTAAAACACCCTGCGCGGGCCCGCAAAAGGTGCCACCCAACCGCGACGCCCGCCGAACAGGAACGGCGTCCACACCAAACGAACGAGGAAATTGTGTACGAAGGCGCAGTACAAGAGCTGATCGACGAGCTCGGCCGGCTCCCCGGCGTCGGGCCGAAGTCGGCGCAGCGCCTGGCCTTCCACATCCTTGAGGCCGATCCCGAGGACATGAAGCGGCTGGTCGCGGCCATCACCACAGTCAAGGAACGGGTGAAGTTCTGCACTGTCTGCGGCAATGTCACCGAGCAGGAGCTGTGCAACATCTGCCGCGATCCGCGCCGCGACCCCTCCGTGATCTGCGTGGTCGAAGAATCCAAGGATGTCCTGGCTGTGGAACGCACGCGGTCCTTCCGCGGCCGTTACCACGTCCTCGGCGGCGCCATCAATCCGATCGCCGGTATCGGGCCGGAGCAACTCCGTATCCGCGAGCTCCTGACCCGGCTCAACGACGGCGCCATCCAGGAAATCATCATCGCGACCGACCCCAACCTTGAAGGCGAAGCGACGGCCACCTACCTGGCGCGCATGCTGAAGTCGATCGGCATCACCGTCACCAGGCTTGCTTCCGGCCTCCCGGTGGGCGGAGATCTGGAGTACGCGGACGAAGTTACCCTCGGAAGGGCCTTCGAGGGTCGCCGCAACGCCCTTTTGTAGCGACCAGTCCGGCTTACGCGATCCGCGTGCCGCTGGCCAGCCGGCTTGCAGGCGTCCGCAGCGAGCGCCAGCCCAGCCACATGAGCAGTCCCGTCAGGACCAGTTGCAGGCCGAGCCCCAGCGGCCACAAGGGCGTCGTCTGCTTGAGGTACTGCGGCTGCGGCACGCCGTTGGCGCAAAGGTAGGTGTGGTCCGGGCCGGCGAGCGCGGACCTGGCACCTTGGCTGATGCCTTCGATCATGCCGACGGAGTAGAAGACGCTTCCGCTCCGGTCCGGATACGGAATCGCGTCGGCCACCACCACGTAGGGATTCAACGCGAGCATCCACGCCACGCGTTCGGTCCGTACGGCAGTGTGCTCCACCAAGGGCCCCTCGCAGGTGTAGCCCGGCTGCGCTGGTTCAATCGGCTGCCCTTGTTGATTCGGCTGCACCGGCGCATACAACACGGAACGGCTAGCGGGAGAATTGGCCAACACCGTCCCTTGCGCCAGTTGCGCACCCAGTGCGAAGGAAATCAACGATCCGACCACCAGTGCGGCAACTACCAGGTAGGTCACCACGATCGAGAACAAGGGCCGCCCTGCAAGAGCCGAAATCCCCACTCCAATCCCGCAGACAACGGCCAGTTCCACCGCCAGCATCAGCAAGGAAACCACGACGTGCCCCGGGGTCAGCCCGCCTTGGAACATTCCGAAGACAAGGAACGGGGAACTTGTCGCCAGGAACGCGAGCGCCGCGATCCATCCCGCGCAGAACTTGCCCCAGAGAATCTGGCCCGGGGTCAGCAAGGTGATCTGCAGGATGGCGAGGGTACCTCCGGCCCGGTCCCCGTTGATGGCATTGGCGGACAGCGCGGGCGCCACAAGCAGCGCAAACAGGAGCACGAAAGCCAGCACGACCTCGAAGATCATGGACCCCGCCCCGTCCTGCGGCAACAGTGCCGACGGCGGCATCGTGGAACGACGCGCTTCCATGCTGGCGTTCCAGGCGAGCCAGGTCAGCCACGTCACTACCGCGATCACAAAGAACCAGATGCCCAACATGATGTACCAGCCGCGGGAGCGCAACCGTTGTTTCATCTCGAGCACCACGACGTCGCGAATCCCGCCAAGATATCCGACGACGGCGTTCCCGCCTCCCGTAGCTCCCTGCGGTCCCGCAGGACCCGGCACGGTTTCAGTCACGTTGCTCATCGCCTCTCCGTATCCAGGTTCATGTACGTCTCTTCCAGGGCACCCGCAGCCGGGGCGAAGGAAACCACTCCGATGCCGGACCTGACGAGTTCACCCAAGAGGGCGGCAGCGCCGTCGTCGTGCGTCAACAGCAAGGTGACCGACGGGCGGCGGCCCGCTTCCACACGGTATTCCAGCCCTAGTTCGCTGAGCTTTGCTGTGAGGGCCTCGTTATCGAGGGCTGTGATGGCGTAGCGCCGGCCCTGCAGCGCGGCCTCCTCGAGGGTCTGTTGTTTCACGGTACGGCCTTGGCTGACGAACACCGCTCCGTCCGCGATTTCATCGAGCTCACTGAGCACATGGGAGGAAACCACCACGGCTTTCCCTTCCCCGGCCAGGCGGCGCAGCAGGTTTCGGAGCTCCACCCGGGATCCCGGGTCGAGGCCGGACGCAGGCTCGTCGAGCAGAAGCACGGAGGGGTCGTGGATGAGGGCCCTGGCCAGGCTGAGCCGTTGTTGCTGACCCCTGGAGAGGACTCGGGCCGGCTGGTCGGCAAGGGTGTCCAGCCGGACGAGTTCGAGCAACGCGGCAACACGCTGGGCGATACCGGCCTTGGGCAGACGGTAGAAGCGCGCCATCTGGACCAGGATTTCGCGCGCGGTCAAGGACTCCCAGACCCCCAGGGTGTCCGGCATCCAGCCGATCCGAAGCCGCGCGGCGGCGCTGTCGTGCAGGGGATCCAGGCCGTTGATCCGGATGGTTCCGGAGTCGGGCCGCAGAAGCGAGGCAAGCATGAGAAGGAGGGTCGTTTTGCCCGCCCCGTTGGGCCCAATGAGCGCAGTGACCTTCCCGGCTGGCGCGTGGAAATCGATGTGCTCGACGGCGTGGACCGTACCGAAGCGGCGTGAGACGCCTTCCGCGGATACGCCGAGGACACCATTGCCCGGGACGCTTGAACTTTCAGCTATGGACATGCTCTACTCACCTGTTTCCCCCAAACAGAACAAGTACGCTTCAATTCCCGTGAGCCCACATGCCCCCAGGCTGCGTATTTCTTGATCGTACGCCACGCCGAAACCACCCGGCAGGCACCCAAAGGCCGAGATTTGGTCACAATTCCCCCGCCCGCCGCGCCCGGCGATAAACTGGCCACATAAGCCACGTAGCCGTGCCGCTACCTGGCCACGCAACGTATGATCCCCAATTTAAACGTATGATCCCCAATTTAGCAGTGAGGGTGCGCGCATGAGTTTGCCCACTACCGATGTGAAAACCGAAGACCTGACCGCGCAGCCTGCCAAGACCAAGCAGCTGATCGTGCAGAAGTTCGGTGGCTCCTCGGTGTCCGATGCAGAAGGCATCAAGCGTGTTGCCCGCCGGGTGGTCGACGCACAAAAGGCCGGCAATGAGGTTGTCGTGGTGGTCTCCGCCATGGGAGACACCACCGACGAGCTCCTGGATCTCGCCGCTCAAGTCACCGATTCTGCTCCCGCGCGTGAGATGGACATGCTCCTCTCCGCAGGCGAGCGCATCTCCATGGCCCTGCTCGCCATGGCCATCAACAAGTTCGGCGCCTCCGCCCAGTCGTTCACCGGCTCGCAGGCCGGCATGATCACGGACGGCATCCACGGCAAGGCCCGCATTATCGACGTCGACCCCCACCGCATCCGTACTGCATTGGACAAGGGGCACGTCGCTATCGTGGCCGGCTTCCAAGGCATGACCCGGAGCACCAGGGAAATCACCACCCTTGGCCGCGGCGGATCCGATACCACTGCGGTGGCCCTCGCCGCCGCGCTCGAAGCGGACGTCTGCGAAATCTACACGGACGTCGACGGCATCTACACGGCCGACCCCCGCGTGGTCTCCACCGCCACGAAGATCGATCGTATCTCCAGCGAGGAAATGCTGGAATTGGCAGCTTCCGGCGCCAAGATCCTGCACTTGCGTTGCGTGGAATACGCCCGCCGATTCGGCGTGCCCCTGCACGTCCGGTCCTCATTCAGCCAGAACGAAGGCACCTGGGTCCTACCCAGCGCCGATGACAAGATCACGATTCAAGAGGGAGTTGCCTTGGAGCAGCCAATCATCTCCGGTGTTGCACACGACCGTTCAGAAGCCAAGGTCACCGTGGTCGGCGTTCCGGACATTCCCGGCAAGGCCGCCGCGATTTTCCAGGTCATCGCCAAGGCGCACTCGAACATCGACATGATCGTTCAGAACGTGTCCACGCACGGAACCGGCCGCACGGATATTTCCTTCACCCTGCCCATCGTGGAAGGCGCCGATGCCCTCACGGCACTCCGTGCGGCGCAGCCTGAAATCGGCTTCGAAAGCATCGAATACAACGAGAACGTCGGCAAGCTTTCCCTGATCGGTGCGGGCATGCGTTCGCACCCGGGCGTCTCCGCCACTTTCTTCAAGGCGCTCTCCGACGCCGGCATCAACATCAACATGATTTCCACCTCGGAGATCCGCATCTCCGTGGTCACGCACGCCGATCTGCTGGATGACGCCGTGCGCGCCATCCACAAGGCGTTCGAGCTCGACGGCGACGCCGAGGCAACCGTCTATGGCGGCACCGGCCGCTAGCCGCCTCCCGGACGGGAACGCTAGCCGGGCAACCGCCGTCGGGATCAGAAGAACTTAAACGTGAAAGAACCGGAGCTTTTGGCTCCGGTTCTTTTGTTTTCCTCCGGCTTTGGAGCCGCAAGCGGCTTCAGGCGCCTTCCTTGCGGATTCCGTAGTGGTGGCCCTGGTCGTCTGTTTCGACGACGAAATGCCCCAGGTCTTCTTCCGACGCCGTCTCGAAGTCGTCATGCTTGTGGACTACGGGCGTATCAATGTCGCCCCGGGTTGCCGGGCCGAACCAGAAACGCAGTCGATCTGTGACCTTCATGAAGCTATCGAGTGCATGTCCCACAATTCCCACCTCCTTCCCCGCTGCGAGGTCCAGCCGTGCGGTTGGAGCTGAGTGGTTCCAGTGAGGCCAATTTTACGCCCGGAACCCGTAAAAGGCCCGGGTCGGCGTCGATCGCTGAGAGCTAGGAGCGCTTAACGAAGGGATTTGTCGTCCGGGTTCTTGGGGACCACATAGGTGCTGCCGTCGGCCCTGCGGATCGTCTCCCATTGCTGCGCTTCGGCCTGGCGCCGCACGAGGAGTCGCTTGTTCTCCTCGGTCATTTCATGATCCAGGGAACTGCTGTGCGCCGGACCGAAAATGATCCGCAGCTTGCCGGTTGCACGCATGAATCTCTGGGTCATGGTCTCTTTGGCCACCTGGTCTACCCTCTCTCAAAAGGATGTTGTGGTTAAAGAGTACACTAACAATTAGTGCACTAACTATCGATCGGCGCAGACCGGTCGCGACACGGAACGGAGCAAGCCATGGCTGCCGCAAGCACACCCGTTGCCCCCGAAACCACCGCCCCGCTTGAAGACGACCTTTTGCTGGAGCGTCAATTGTGCTTCGCCCTGACGGTGGCGTCGCGGAGCGTGGTGGGCGTCTACAAGCCGGTGCTTGAAAAGATGGGACTGACCCATCCGCAGTACCTCGTGATGCTAGCCCTCTGGGAACGCAGCCCGCGCACGCTCAAGGACATCAGCGAGGCACTCCTGCACGAGCCAGCAACCCTTTCACCCATCCTGCGCCGGCTCGAGGAAGCAGGATTCGTGACCCGCAACCGCATCCACGGAAACGAACGGGCCCTCGCCATTACCTTGACCGAAGCCGGCGCCGCCCTCAGGCAACAGGCGACCTCCGTGCCGGGAACCATCATGGAGCGGCTCCAACTCACGCGGGCCGAAGTAGCGGAACTGCACCGGGCCATGACCGGGCTCATCGCGGCCACGCAACACCCGACTGCCGGTACGGGCGATAAACTGGCATAAATCAAGGAGAACCCCCATGCGCCTGCGAATAGTCCGGTCTGTGCTGGCCGTCGTCGCCGTCGCTGGTCTTGCCGCCTGCACGCCCGGCCCCGGGGGCGGTTCGCCCAGCAGTTCGGCGCCTGGCAACAGCACGTCGTCCTCGCCGTCGAGCAGCCCCACCGGGCTTTTGCCTGACGAAACGTCGTCTCCCAGCGGCAAACCGGCTCCTTCGGTCTCCCCCACCGCGCCCAGCTCCCCCGGCCGCGGAGATGCCGAGCTTTCCATCATCCTCAAGCTGTCCCCCACGGCAGCCGCTGAAAGCTACACGCTCGTCTGCACCGGCGGCGTCCCCGCCGCGGAGAGCCACCACCCCACCGCAGCCGCAGCGTGCGCAGCCCTGAAAAAGAACCCGGGCCTGCTCACGCGCACGCCCCGCCCCAGCGACCAGATGTGCGACCAGCGTTACGGCGGACCCCAGACGGCAATAGTCACCGGGGCCATTGATGGCGTGGGCGTCGAGTCCTCCTACAAACTCACTGACGGCTGCGAAATCTCAGCATGGGCCGCCGTCGCCGACATCCTTGGTTCGAGCGGTGCCGGAGCTTAAGTACAGACACCTCCCTCAAGAGAAATGGCTCGCGCTGGAGGCTGCCCACCACGAACGCGTTGAGCGCTATGCGAAGCCGTACTTGGCCCGGCGCTCCGCAGGCCAGAAGCATCCCGTGGAAGATTTCCTCTTCACCTACTACACCCAGAAGCCCGGCCAGCTGCTGCGCTGGCACCCGGGCGACGGCGTCGTCCTCTCCGGCCCCAAGGCTGCCGAGCGGGCCGGGTGGAAGTACTACCAAGTGCTCGACGACGGCGCGCTGGCGGCCGCGGGCCTGCCCGCCGGTACCGTCGCGGTCACCTTCGATCGCCGCAAGTTCGCGGCCGACCGCACCGAGGCCGTCCGTTTCGCCGGCATCATCCTCAGGGGAACCGTTGCGCGGCCCGCCCAGTTTGGTTGCTTCGGACTGCACGAGTGGGCCATGGTCTACCGGCAGGACAAATTCGATCTTCGCCACGAGTACCTCAAGCTGCGGCTCGGCTCCGAAGGCACAGACACCGTGGTGGAAGACAACCGGATCCGCTGCTCGCATTTCGACGCCTTCCGCTTCTACACTCCGGACGCTATCCCGCTCAACGAACTCGCCCCCACGCGGGACAACCAACGCACCATGGAGCAACCCGGCTGCCTGCACGCCAACATGGACCTGTACAAATGGGCGTACAAGCTGACGCCGTCCCTGCCGAGCGAACTGGTCATGGACTGCTTCGAACTGTCCTGGCGGATCCGGGCCATGGACATGCAGGCCTCGCCCTACGACCTTGAAGAGTGGGGATACCCCGCCATCAGGATCGAGACACCCCAAGGCAAGGCGGAGTACGTTGAGTATCAGAGGGCATTCGCTGCCGAGGCCCAAGCGCTCCGCGCGCGGGTCCTCGACGAAATGCAACCGCTCCTTGAACTCCTGGTACAAGCACCGTCTCACGAAGGACAGCGATGACTTCAAGCAATGGAAAGTACGACGTCGAACTCACCATCACGCTGACAGAGGCACCAGGCGCCGTGGACTATGAGTTCGTCCTGCTCGGCTCGGGCGGCGCAGTCTCCGAAGGCTCGACCCTTCCGGACCCCCGCGCGGCGCTTGCCGCCGTCGAGCAATTCGGCGAAGAGATCTTCTTTCCGGTTCCGCGGCCGGACCGGATTTGCACCCAGCAGTACGGCGGTCCACAAGTGGCGTTGGTGACGGGCCGGTTCCGCGGTCGCGAGGTCAGCAGCCGCTTCAGCCGGACGGACGGCTGCGAGATCGCCCGTTGGCGTACGATGGCCGCACTCCTTGGCGGCGTGGCAGGATCCACAGGAAACATCTAACGACGCTCGCTCACATATGACGGTCCCCAACCCAACGCTCGCTCACATATGACGGTCCCCAACCCAACGCTCGCTCACATCAGCTGCAAGAGGGTGCCACCGTTTGGGCTCATATCTGAGCGGGCGTCCGGGGGTAGCAAGAAAGCGGCCGGCGGGATATCCCGCCGGCCGCTTTCTTGCATTTCTGTCAGACCATCACCGCCGCACTAAAGCGCGTTGTTTGACTGGTCCTCCCCTTCATTCTGAAGTTTGCCCTTGCCGTGCTGGCCTTCTTGGTCATCCTTCGGCACGACGGACACGCTGCCGTTTGCCGAGACCAGAACGGACACAAACGTCGGCGAACTTGTGCCGGCAAACGTGAGTCGGCCGATGTAGGAACCCGGCGTCAGGCTGTTCCACGCGAAGGTGAGCTTCCCGGATTTGCCGTTCTTCATGTTGATCGGGTTGGGCGTGACCGTGGCGTTGCCTTGGTTTGCGCCCAGGATCGCGGCATCAACGCTGGCCTTGGTGGGCCGGTTGTTGGGGCTGGCATACAGGTTCGCGATGATGGTGTACGTCCCAGGCTCCGGGTTGTCGAGGGAGAGCGACTCACTGGCACTGGGTGTCGCTGCCGTGAACAACTGACCCGACGGCGACAGAACATACAGATCGAAATCCGCCGTGGGATCGGAGGAAATCACCGAGAACTTCGCGAACGCGGTTCCGGGGGCAACTGTGGCGGTCTTGACGAAGTTCGAGGCATTGTTCGCCACAGCCACAGGACCGGGAACAAGCTCCGCGGCCGAGGAATCAGCCTTGGAGAGACCGTCAATGGTCACGGCCGTGGGTGAGTCGGAACCGGAGACGATATTGATGTCCGCCGATCCGCTTGCCTGCTGGGACGTGAAGGCGACGCTCTTGGATGCCAGTACCGACTGCGGACGGACCGCAATCGGAGAGACCACCGACTTGTTGGCGCCTTCCCACTTCAGAGATCCCATCGCGAAAGTACCCAGTGCCGCGCTCTTGTTTTCGAAGGTCACCGTGAAGGTCTTCTTCTGGCCGACTTCGCTGAAATTCAGCACGGACGGGGTGACCTTGACGTCAACCCCAGGGACATTGACTGTGGCCCGGTACTGTCCCGGGGTCAGCGCGGTGACGGTGCGAGTGACCTCCATCTTGCCTGCGAGGTTACCCAGGGCGAACGACGGAAGGTTCATGTCGCGCGGCAGTGTCGAGCCAAGTCCCGGCTTGCCGAGATCGACGCCGGTGCCCTGGATGAACTTCAGGTAGTCATCGGTTCCGGCATCGTAGACCAGGCCCGGTTCCAGCACGCCGGCAGGGTTCATCTCGCCCGCACCGGTGGCGAAGACGTCCTGGTTCTTGCTTCCATCGGCCAGCTTGACGTCACTCGCCGTCGTCATCATGGCCGACTTGACCGCCGCCGGTGACCAATCGGGATTCTTCGCCATGATCAGGGCTCCAAAACCTGCAATGTGCGGGGACGCCATGGAGGTACCGGACATGAATCCGTACTCATCGCCTTTGCTGCCGATGGGCGAAACCCCCGCCAGCACGGCAACGCCGGGAGCCGAAACGTCCGGCTTGAGCAGATCCGAATCGGTGGCGAGGAGCGGGCCGCGGGACGAGAATCCGGCGATCTGCGGCTGAGCCTCGAGCGGAAGCCCGGTGGTGTCGTGGTCAACGAGAGAAACAGTAAGTCCCGGGTTGGCCGCAACCTTGTCCTTGATGGCCTGCGACGCCGGGGGGTTCACGTGGACGGTGGGCACTGCGTGCTTGTCCGTGTCCAATGAGGAGCTGGTGAGGTTCACGAGGATCATGCCCACGCCGCCACCGCGGAGCACCTCGGCGCTCTTGGCGACGCGGTCAACCACCCCACGGTCACACACCACTACCTTGCCGGCGATTTTCGCCGCGTCCAGGGACCCAGGCGCACAGAGTGCTGCGTTACCGGCACCTGAGGCGGCGTTTGCGGAGAGCACGACGCCGGCCCCGCTCACCTGGTGGTTCATGATGCTCGCTCCGCGGAACTTGGTGCCGTCGGAGAATTCGACGGTGCCCTGGAGCTCCTGGGAGAAGGAAGTAGCCGCAACCGTGGTCATCCAGGGTGCGCCGTGGTTGACGGTGCTGGCCTGCGGGCCGGAGTTACCGGCGGACGCTGCCACAAAGATGCCGGCAGACGCGGCAGAGAGGAACGCCAGCGAGACCGGGTCCGTGGTGGTGTCCGTAGCGCCGGAAATGGAGTAATTCAGGACGTCCACGCCGTCGGCAATGGCCTGGTCAATGGCGGCTATGGCCGCGGAACTGTAGCAGCCGCCCGAATTGGGGTTGGTGTCTTCCCAGCAGATCTTGTAAATGGAGAGCTTGGCAGCTGGTGCCACCCCGCTCGTCTTTCCGAAGCTGCGGCCATCCACGAACGTCTCCACACCGGAGTTGCCCGCTGCGGTGCTGGCCGTGTGCGTACCGTGGCTCGCGACGTCGATGGGCGAGAGCTGTTCCTGGGGTGCCCGTTGGGCTGGAGGAACCGACTGGAGGAAGGCATCTGCGAAGTAGTGGGCAGCGAGGACTTTGGAATTGCAGGCAGTGCCGTCAAAGGCCGCCCCGGTGTCGGTACCTTTCTGGCATTCGCCTACGAAGGTATCTCCGTTGGCCTTCAGCATGGCGATCTTGCCGTCATTCGTGCGGTACGGGACGCCCACCTGGGGGTCCCCGACCAGCGGCTGGACGGCATCGCCGGCGAAGAACTTGCTTGTGGGCGTGTAGCCGGTGTCGATGACGCCCACCACAGTGCCCTTGCCGGCCTGGTCCTGGCCTCCGAACTGGGTATTCCACACGCCGTTCGGTCCGCTGAGGTTGAGGAAATCGGTGGTGGAGTAGTCAGGAGCGGACTGCGTGTCCGGGGCCACGAGGAGAACATCGGGGTTCTTCGCGAGATTGACGGCCTGGTTCGCGGAAAGGGTGGCGCTGAAGCCGTTGATGGCTGTTGTGTAGTCGCGATTGATGCTCACGCTCTGCTGCTTGGCCACGTCCTGCTGCTTCTGCAGCAAGTGGGCCTCGTACTGCTTCACTTCGGCCCTGCCGACGTCAAGCTTCTTGCCTGCCTGCGGCTTGGTGGGCACATAGCCGGGCGTTCCGCCGTCGTAAGTGGCCGCTGGCTTCTCTGCCAGCACCACTACGTAGCGGCCATCCTGGTAAGACTTGGGGTCGACATTCCGGGCAACCCCCGCAACCGTTGATCCGAAGACCGTTGAGCCGGAAGCGGGCGCAGCTTGAGCGGGTGTCAAAGCCACCGAGGAGAGCAGAACCGGCAGTCCGACGGCCAACGCCGCAGCTTTTCGAAGCCCCCCGCTTCCAATGAAGCTCTTTCCTTGTGAATTCACGAGTGATTGCACCTTTCCGGGCGATCGTGGCGGTCATGTCAAGATCAATCAACTAAGGATGGGCACCGATTGACAGTTCTTGTAATCAGGTAAAGCCCAGCCGATTCATAGAGTACAGAGCGATAGTCGAATATGACATAGGACACATTTCACGTTTTTTGTCATGTCATTCGGCATCAGAATACATCCGCACGCAGCAGCGGGCACGCCCCCGTCGGAAGGGGACGTGCCCGCTGTGCGGATATTCAGATATTGATGACGAAAGCGGGCCGAAAGGAGCCTCAGGCGTGCTGGTACGTCAAGCAATCAGCCGCTTCGGCACCGGGGCCGATCCGGACATCGTGGGCTTCGCACATGAGGTTGTTGTTGTGGGTGCATTCCGAGCGCTGGCAGGCACCCACATGCGCCAGGACTTTGGGAAGTCCTCCCATGAGCCCGGTGTCAATGAAGGTGGCACAGGATGCGTGATCCGCGGTTCCACCGATCGTGATCCCGTACGCAGTACAGCCATGATGGTTGAATCCGCAGCTCCCCACGCTGCATGCGGACACTTCGGCGACGTGTTCGGTCATTGCTCCTCCAGTTGGACGGGGAATTTCCTAGACAGTAATTCCAAGCTACTCCCGAATGCGCGCCTTTAACCCGGAAGATTAGCGCATTTGCGCGTACCCTATTGGTCCGTACGCGGCCCTGCGGTAGTTAGGGGACGGTGTAGCCGAAAACGTCGACGACGATGTGAGTGCTTTCGTAGCGCGGCACCCAAGCGAGAATAGGTTGGATCTCCAGCTTCCCGTCGGCTCCGATAGGCACATATGCCATGTTTGCAATGGTCTGACCGTCACCGAAGTTCAAATAGGATATTTGGCACGATAGGTAGCACCAAGGCGTCTTGTAGCCACGCACCGTGAAGAAGCCAAAGATTGTTGGTTCCGTCACCGTAAGGTTCACCCAAACACCGCTGGCGTTTTGTGGGATTCCGTTGATTCCAGCCGCCTGAAATGGAACGACGTCGGCGCTGCCAACCGGACCACGGAAGGTCCGGGTATCCAGCAGGCGCGTTGGGGTGACCGGCGCGAACGCTCCGGATATGGTCGGCGTCCCGGGCAGGAAAAACCCAACAACGTCAGCGACGATCTGGACTGTTCCGGATGAGGTGTTCGCAATGGTCACGGCGCCATCGGCGCCTACTGGGACTACAGCAAGACTCGGAATTGTCTGGTCTTTTCCGTAATTCTGGTTCGAGACGTTGGGTCTGGGGGAACCGCCGGGATAGGCAGTGATGAAGCCGAACGACGTCGGTTCCGTCACCGTGAGGTTCACGACCACTGCCGAGGCATTTGCCGGAACGCCAGTTGATCCGCCCAAGCGGAGCGGCACGCTGCTGCCCCCAGCCACGGGGCCCGAGGAGGTCCTGGTGTCGAGCAGCCTGGCGGGTCCCACAGCTTGGTATGAACCCGGCGCGTTGAACGGGGCGGACATGGCGAAATATGCCGAGGCATCGACGACGATCTGCACACGCCCTGCCGACGTGTTTGAAATGACGATTTGCCCGTCAGCGCCTACTTCCACGATGGCCAGGTTGGCGATCATCTGTCCGAGCCCGTAGTTGACGTTGGAAGTGTGCGGCGCCATGACGCCGGAACGGTACGCCGTGAGGAATCCGCCAGCAGTGCCGTCAGTGGCCGTAATGTTGAGCACCACTGCTTGAGTGGTGTAGGGGAATCCATTTGCCCCCGGAATTCGGATTGAGACTGAGCCGCCGCCAGGCACGGGCCCGGACGACGTCCTTGTGTCCAGGATCCGCGTGGGCTGCATGGTTACGAGGCCCCCAACAGGCCCGGTCCCGGCCATTGCCGGACTTGCGGTAACCGGACCAATGAGTGCCGAGTACAGCACAGCAAGCACCAGCATGATGCCAAGGAGCTGTGGTCTGGTGAGAGCAGATTTCTTCAAGCCAATTCCCCCAATTATTAAATTGCGAATGAGAAAGGTTTTAATACCTTTTGGTATGGAAAGCACATCAGGACCATCGCGAGGCCTGGCCACGATAGTTTATGGTTCCGCGATGTGAACGGCGCACAAACACGTCAGCGGCCCGGGCCGCGCTAAGAACGGATCCCTCTCAACGCGTCGCTGATTTTGGCCCGTGTCGAAGCATCCGGCGGGACGGAAATACGGTTTTCCCGGGCAGCCCGGTCGGCCATGATCCTTTGGAAAACCATCCTCCCCAGGCCGGCAAAAACAGCGGCAAGGACCACGGGCAAAACCATCGACTTAGCGTTCTCGGCCATGCCGCAATCCTAGTGACGCAAACCACCCCCGGCCAGAGCCGCCGTCGTTCAGTCCCCGGAGCCGCCGTCGGGCATTGGAAACCCCCGACGTCGGCTGGGCGCCGCCGCGAATTGGCGCGGCCCACGGGGCCTCTTCACCGATCTCCCGCAAATAGGGTATGGAGCGATTTGGCCGGTAGAATGGGCATGCAAGCTCGCGGAGCGCCCCCCTTATTCCGTAAGACACTGCCGCTGAACACTGTTTGGAGGCAGTTCAGGCGTGAGACGGCACCACTCCGCGGCAGCCTTTAACCAAGGTTTAACCAACGCTCACGCACAGGAGTTACCGGATGCCCCGGATCGTCGTCGACGTCATGCCCAAGCCCGAGATTCTGGACCCTCAGGGGAAGGCCATCGTGGGCGCACTGCCCCGCCTCGGCTTCACCAGCTTTAGCGCAGTCCGCCAGGGCAAGCGCTTCGAACTGACCGTCGACGGCGAGGTGACCGACGCCATCCTCGCCCAGGCCCGCGAGGCCGCCGAGACCCTGCTGTCCAACCCGGTGATCGAAGACGTCGTCAACGTCGAGGTCGTCGAGGCCTGACATGAGTGAACTTCCTTTGATCGGCGGAGCCCCTGTGGCCGTCGAACCCCGTTTGCTCGGGGCCAAAATCGGCGTCGTCACCTTCCCTGGCACCCTTGACGACCGCGACGCCGCCCGTGCGGTACGCCTCGCAGGCGGCACCGCCGTCGCGCTCTGGCACGCGGACACCCATCTGGCCGACGTGGACGCGGTCGTCATCCCGGGCGGTTTCTCCTACGGCGACTACCTGCGCGCCGGCGCCATTTCGCGCTTCGCTCCGCTGATGTCCCGCATCATCGATGCCGCCAACAGCGACGCCAAGCTGCCCGTGTTGGGTATCTGCAACGGCTTCCAGATCCTGACCGAGTCGCACCTGCTCCCGGGCTCCATGATCAAGAACGACCACTTGAAGTTCTTGTGCCGCGACCAGGTACTGCGCGTCGAGAACAACAAGACCGTGTGGACCTCGGACTACGAGGCCGGCGAGGAAATCACGGTTCCGCTGAAGAACCAGGACGGCCAGTACATCGCTGACGACAAGACCCTGGACGCCCTTGAGGCCGAGGGCCGCGTCGTGTTCCGCTATGTCGGCTGGAACCCGAACGGTTCACGCCGCGACATTGCCGGCATCAGCAACGCCGCCGGCAACGTGGTGGGCCTCATGCCGCACCCGGAGCACGCGGTGGAGCCCGGATTCGGTCCGGAGTCCAATGCCGGCACGGATGGCTTGGGCTTCTTCACCTCCGTCCTGAACAAGATCGTGGGAGGCGCACAGTGACTACCTCAGCTGAAACCGTCGGCAAGAAGTTCAACATCGACACCGTTGAGAACGCGGCCAAGACGCCGGACACCGAGCTCCCCTGGGCCGAACTCGGCCTCAAGCAGAACGAGTTCGACGAGGTCGTCAAGGTCCTGGGCCGCCGCCCGACGGGCGCCGAACTCGCCATGTACTCCGTCATGTGGAGTGAGCACTGCTCCTACAAGTCCTCGAAGAACCACCTGCGCCAGTTCGGCGAAAAGGTGACCGAGGAGATGAAGAAGGACATGCTCGTGGGCATCGGCGAAAACGCCGGCGTCACCAACTTGGGCGACGGCTGGGCCGTGACGTTCAAGATCGAGTCCCACAACTCGCCGTCGTTCGTGGAGCCCTACCAGGGTGCCGCAACCGGTATCGGCGGCATCGTCCGTGACATCATCTCCATGGGTGCCCGCCCGGTGGCCGTGATGGATCCGCTGCGTTTCGGCGCCATCGACCACCCGGACACGGCCCGCGTCATGCACGGCGCCGTTGCCGGCATTGGTGGCTACGGCAACTCGCTTGGCCTGCCGAACATCGGCGGCGAAATGGTGTTCGACTCCGTGTACCAGGGCAACCCGCTGGTCAACGCGCTGGCAGTCGGCGTTATGCGCCACGAAGACATCCGCCTGGCCAACGCCTCCGGCAAGGGCAACAAGGTAGTCCTCTTCGGTGCACGCACCGGCGGCGACGGCATTGGCGGCGCATCCGTGCTGGCCTCGGAGTCCTTCGACGACACCAAGCCCTCCAAGCGCCCCGCTGTCCAGGTAGGCGACCCGTTCGCCGAAAAGGTGCTCATCGAGTGCTGCCTGGAGCTGTTCAAGGGTTCGCTGGTTGAGGGTATCCAGGACCTCGGCGCCGCGGGCATCTCCTGCGCCACGTCCGAGCTCGCTTCCAACGGCGACGGCGGCATGCAGGTTGAGCTGACCTCCGTGCTGCTCCGCGACCCCACGCTGACCCCGGGCGAAATCCTGATGTCCGAGTCGCAGGAACGCATGATGGCCGTGGTCACCCCTGAGAACGTCGCTGCGTTCGAAGCAGTCATGGACAAGTGGGCAGTGGAGTACTCCTGGCTGGGCGAAGTGACCGATACCGGCCGCCTGATCATCACGTGGGAAGGCGAAGTCATTGTCGACGTCGACCCGCGCACCGTTGCCCACGACGGTCCGGTCTACGACCGCCCGTTTGCGCGCCCCTCATGGCAGGACTCCGTCCAGGCCGATACCTTCACGGGCTCCGTGCAGGACGCCGGCCGTCCCTCCACCTCCGGGGAACTGGCCGCTGCCATCACCGAGCTCATTGCTTCGCCGAACATGTGCAGCAAGGCCTGGATCACCAAGCAATACGACCGCTACGTCGGCGGCAACACCGCCATGGCGTTCCCGGACGACGCCGGAGTGGTCCGCGTGGACGAGGAAACCGGGCTTGGCGTTGCCCTGGCCACCGACGCCAACGGCCGCTACACCTACCTCGACCCGTACCACGGCGCACAGCTGGCACTTGCCGAGGCCTACCGCAACGTCGCCACTTCCGGCGCGGTCCCGATGGCCGTCAGCGACTGCCTGAACTTCGGTTCCCCCGAGGATCCCGACGTCATGTGGCAGCTGGCCGAGTCCATTCGTGGCCTGTCGGACGCTTGTATGGAGCTGGGCGTCCCGGTCACCGGTGGCAACGTCTCGTTGTACAACCAGACGGGTACCGTGCCCATCCACCCCTCCCCCGTGGTTGCAGTGCTGGGCAAGCTCGACGACGTCGCGCGCCGCACCCCGTCCGGCTGGAAGGAAGATGGCCAGGCCATCTACCTGCTGGGCACCACGGCTGCAGAGCTGGACGGTTCGGAATGGTCCAACCTGCGTGGACACCTCGGTGGCTTGCCGCCGAAGGTTGACCTGTCCATCGAGCGCCAGCTGGGGGAAATCCTCATCAACGCTTCGCGCGACGGCATGATCGACGCCGCACACGATCTCTCCGAGGGCGGCCTTGCCGCTGCGCTGGTGGAGTCTGCATTGCGCTATGGCGTCGGCGCCCGGATTGCGCTGGACGAACTCGTGGAGCGCGACGGCGTGGACCTGTTCACCGCGTTGTTCTCCGAGTCCCAAGGCCGGGCCATCGTGTCCGTTCCGCGCTCCGAGGAAATACGCTTCAAGGACATGTGCACCGCCCGCGGCTTCGCCCACCTCCGGATCGGCGTCGTCGACGCTGCCGGCGGCAAGCTGGAGATCAACGGCGTGGACGAGCTCTCCGTGGACGCTCTCAGCGAAGCCCACGAGGCCACCCTGCCGAAGTACTTCGGCTAAGCCCACTCGAGGCTCATCGATTGCTCCCCACCGGTCGCCGGCGGGGAGCAATCGTTTTTAAGGCCTCCTGCAGATATCGCGCATTTGGGGCCAACGCCCGCTCACATATACACGCCCTCCGGGCAACGCTCGCTCACATATACACGCCTGCCGGGCAACGCCCGCTCACATATACACGCCTGCCGGGCAACGCCCGCTCACTGCGGTCGTCAAGTTCTTGAGACATCTGAGCGAGCGTCCCGCCAGAACCCCACATAGGTGAGCGAGCGTCCCGCCGGTCGACCCACATAGGTGAGCGAGCGTCCGGGGTTCGGGTCAGTCCTCGCTGTGGAGGTCCCGGCGTCGGGCGCTCAGGAGCTCCACTTCGGGGCGCGCGGCAACGAAGCGTTCGACGGCATCGAGCACCTCCACGAGATGCGCGCGGTCTGCTGCCACTGCGCCCGCGCCGATGAGCGCACGGCGATGCTGGTCCAAGTGCCCGGTCTCGGCGGCAGAGACCTCGAAACGCCGTTTCAACTCGGCGATCAGCGGGCGCACGAGGGAACGTTTCTCCTTCAGGCTGTGCACCTCGCCGAGGAGGATGTCGAACTCGATCCACGCGATCCACATGCGCCCATCGTATCCAGTAGAGGCGCGCCCTCCCGCTTCGAATCCCACGGTGGCAAGATGAGGACAGACCAAAGGAGCTCCATGGGCGCGGACGATCATACGAACAAGGCCGGCAATGCAGTTTCCCGGGGCGCCGATTCGGTAGGAGACGCCGTAGACGACGCCAAGGATTCACGGACCGTCCGGGTAGTGGCCCGGGCCGGCTTCGTCGCCTTGGGGCTGATACACCTCCTGATCGGGATCATCGCCTTGGAGATTGCGCTCGGCGCATCCGGCCAAGCCGACCAAAGCGGTGCGGTCGGTCAGATGGCCGCCACGCCTGGCGGAGTCGTCCTTTTGTGGGCGGGACTAGTGGCCTGCGGTGCCCTCGCGCTCTACATGGCGAGCGACGCCGTGATGGGGTGGAGCGGGCGCGAAAGCGCCAAGCGCTGGATGAATGGGCTCAAGGCAGCCGGGCAGGCAATCGTCTTCGCTGTCGCCGCCGTGACCTTCGGCAGTTTTGCGGTCAGCCGTCCAAGCAGCAGCAGCGAGAAATCCCGTACGACCAGTGCAGACCTCATGTCCAGCGCTCCCGGCACTGTCCTCCTGGTGATCATCGGGGTGGCGTTGCTGGCAGCCGCCGGTACATACGTCTTCATGGGGATCACACGCAAGTACGAAAAGAACCTGAGGGGAAAACCGTCAGGGGCCTTGGGGGATGCGTTTACGGTGCTGGGTGTGGTGGGCTATTGCGCGAAAGGCGTGGCACTCGGCGCCGTCGGCTTGCTCATCCTGATCGCCACAGCAGCGCATGACCCCTCCCAACAAGGCGGCCTCGACTCGGCGCTCAAGGCCTTCCTGAAACAGCCCTTTGGCGGATGGGTTCTGGGGTTCGTCAGCCTCGGACTCATGGCCTACGGTATCTACTCCTTGTTGCGCTCCCGTTACCAGCGGCTCTGACGGCGGGCCGCGCCTGGAGCCGGCGCCGCAGCCGGCAGAAACGCCCGACGGCGGCCCGCACCAAAGGTGGGGACCGCCGTCGGGCGCTTATTTAGCTTGGCTGTGCTACTTGGACGTGCCTTGCGACACAGAACCCTGCAGCTGGCGCTGGAAGATGATGTAGACGATCAGCACCGGAACCACGGTGACGGTGACCGCCGCGAACAAGGCACCGAAGTCCACCGCATAACCCATCTGGCCAGCGAACGCGGCCAGTCCTTGGGACAGCACGCGCGGCCCGGCCGCGTTGATGGCCACGGGAATCAGGAACTGGTTCCACAGGCCCAGGAAGTTGAAGATGGCAACGGAAGCGAGTCCCGGCTTGGCCATCGGCAACATGACCTGGAAGAACGTCCGCCACTCACCGGCCCCGTCCAGGGCAGCCGCCTCGGTGATTTCGTGGGGAAGAGACTTGAAGAAGGAGAACAGGAAGAAGACGGTGAACGGCAGCGCGAAGCCGACGTACACCAAGGTCAAGCCTGGCAGGGTGTTCAGGAGGCCGATTCTCTTCATGACGAAGAACAACGGCACCATGGCGAGGAAGATCGGGAACGTGAGCCCGGCAAGCATGAGGTAGTAGATCGCTTTGCTGCCGAAGAAGACATAGCGCGCCAGGACATAGGCGCACATGGCTCCGAGGACCATGACGATCACCAAGGCGGACCCTACGACGATCACAGAGTTGAGGAAGTAGCTCCCGATTCCGGCTTCGCTCCAGGCCCGGACGTAGTTGTCGAAACGCCACTGCGAAGGCAAGGCAAACGGCGAGGCGAAGATCTCGCTGGAGGTCTTGAAGGAGGACATGAAAGTCCACAACAAGGGCAGGATCACGATGAGCGACCAGATGGTCAGGGCCGTGTGCGAAACGGCGCCTACCACCCTGTCTCCCGTGGTCATGGCCGGTTTGCGCGGGTTGAAATGCAGCGCCTTCATTTCCTGGCTGGCAATTTTGGTAGACATTAGAGGGACACATCCTTGTCGCCGCCAGTGAGCCTGTTGACCAGGAACACGAGGCCGGAGAAAATCAGGGTGGCTACGGCCAGCACAACGCCCATGGCGCTGGCCAGGCCGAACTGGCCCTTGGTGAAAGCGGTGAAAAAGAGTTGCTGGGACATCACCAGGGTGGAGTTGTCCGGGCCGCCGCCGGAGTTCAGTGCGGCCATGTAGACGAAGGCATCCAGCGCCAGGATGCCCATATAGATGTAGGCCGTCTGGATGTTGTCCCGGATCAGCGGGATGGTGATGGACACGGCAGTGCGGAAGCGTCCCGCTCCGTCGATCCGCGCCGCCTCAAACAGCTCCGCGGGGATGCCCTTGATGCCCGCCACGAACAGCACCATGTAGAAGCCGATGAAGCCCCAGACGATCACGAACATCGTGGCGATCATGGCGGTGTTCTTGTCCCCAAGCCAGGCGTAGGACTTGAACTGGTCCATGCCTAGGGAGGTGAGGATGCCGTTCAGCAGGCCTCCGGAAGGATCGTAGATCTGGCCCCACATGATGCCGATGGCAATCGCCGGAATCGTGTAGGGGAAGAAGGAGACAACCCGGTAGAAGCTGGAGTTGCGCAAGCCCTTGATCTGGCCCTTGCTGCTGCCGCCCACGGTCACCAAGGTTGCCAGCACGAGGCTGAGGATGATGGTAATGATGGGCAGGAAGATGACCAGCAGGATGTTGTTCCCCATGGCCTTCATGAAGATGTCATCCGTGAAGAGCTTCCGGTAGTTCTCAAGTCCGATGAAGTTCTGGTCGGGTGAGAAACCGCTCCAGTCGGTCAGGGAGTAGCCGAACGCCTGGATGAAAGGCCAAATCACAAACAGGAGATAGATCGCCAGGGGCAGGCCCAGGAAGACCACGAAAAAACTGACCTTGTCGAACGTCAGGGGCTTGCGCCGCCTCTTGTAGACGGGTGGTGCGGTATCCGGAACGACGACGGCGGACGCACCGTCGCCGACCCGGAGTGTTTTTGCTTTCACTGAAGTCACTTCACTTCAATCTTCGTGACCGAGCTGTCGTTGCGGACCTTGTCGGTGATCTTCTGCAGGTCCGACGTCAGGGTGGCGACATCGGACTTTCCATCGAGGAACGTGTTCCACACAACCAACTGGTCCTTGTTCATCCCGTAGAGGTCAACAAAGTTCCACGTGAAGATGTTCGATCCAGCATCGCTGAGCAGCTTGGTCTGGGAAACCAAGGCGGTGGAACCGAAGCCATCGGCGGGAACGGTGTCCTTGACGATGGTGGGGGCCAGCTTTGTCTTGGCAAAGTTGGTGGCAGCATCCTTGGACAGCATGACACGCAGCAATTCCTTGCCGCCAGCAACGTTCTTGCCCTGGGACGGAACAACGAAGGGCTCGCCGGAAGCGCTGTGCATTGCCTCGTAAGGAAGTTTGGATCCCGAGGTCACGGTGGGAACAGGAACGCCGGTCATCTTGAATCCGGACTTGGTCTGGTCCTTCATCTCGTTTTCTATCCACGAGCCGGACGGGTAGAACACGGCTTCCTGGGCGTTGCTCCACTGCGCCTGCGCCGCGGTGAACTGCGTACCCGAGCCACCTGGCTTGAAGTGGCCCGCCTTGACGATCTTGCCCAAGGCCGTGAAGACGCTCTGGATGGCCGGGTGGGACCAGGCGTCCGCCTTCAGGTTTTCAAGGCCGAGGCGAACGTCGTTGCCGCCTTCCTTGATGGCGGAAGCGATCGCCATTTCCTGGTAGTAAGTGGCTGCTTCCTTGCCCCAGACGAACAGGTACTTGCCTTTGGCCTTGGCCTGCTCGCCAAGGGTGTACATGTCATCCCAGGTTTTCGGCACGGCCCACCCGTTGTCCTTCAGGAATGAATCCGAGTACCACATGGCGTAAACGGTCAGCACGTAGTTCAGGGCCGCCAGCTTGCCATTGAAAGTACCCGGGGCGAGCACTCCAGCGTAGAGGGTGTCCTTGATGACCTTGCCCTCAAGGTTCTTGGCGTTGACCACGCTGGTAAGGTCTTCCAGCTGGGCCAGGATCGTGCTGAAGCCGATTGCCTTGGCACCGGAGTTGTCGATCAGGTCCGGCGGGTTGCCTCCGACGAATCGCGGCTGGAGTTCCTGCGCAATGTCCGTGGACGGGGAAATCTTGGCGGTGGAACCTGAATGTGCGCTTTCGAAGCCCTTGCCCGCGAAGTCAACGTAGTCGATTCCGTACCCGCCCTTGAAGATCACGGCGTCAACGGTGGACTTGTCTGCCATTCCGAACGGATTGGTATCTGAAACGGTCCCCGTAGGACCGGTGGTACCTCCACCGCCCCCGCCTGCGCAGGAGGCCATCGAGCCGGCTATCGGCACAAGCACTGCCGCGGCAAGCGCGCCGCGGAGGAAACCGCGCCGTGCAAAGGACTGCTGCTGAACGTTCATCCTAAAACCCTCCAGAGACTCGTAGTACCGAACTCTGACGGCGCCTCGGCCGGCAGTCGATCGGTCCGGGCACCGCCGCTGCGACGCGCCCTTCGTGTGACATACTTCACCACGAGTGATTGAAAAGCAATATTTGAGGGCAGTTTCGATCAACTTTTGTCAAAATGTGATCTGACGATCCTGCCGTTCCAGAGGGGTCATTTGGGTGTTTTAGCCGCGCAAATTCAAGGATTTTGCGCATTGAGCAATGGCCTCGCGTGCCCATTGCTGCTGTTGCGCGGTTCCCACCCGTTCGGCCCACTGTTCGGCGAGCTGGAACTCGACCATCGCCTCGGTGCGGCGACCGTCGTCGTACATCGCCCAACCGAGGTTGTTGTGCAGGGAAACCATCCACCGTTTGGTGCGGGAATCCTCGACGGCGGAGGCGTATTCAAGCGCGCTGCGCGTCCATGATTCCTGGTGACCGGAGTCCGCGATGGCCAGCATATGAAGTGCGTCCACCGCGAGGAAATCTTCGCCCAGGAGGTCGCCCATCTCGGCAGCCTGCTCAAAGAGCGGAACGGCCATGGCCGGGTGGCCGGCGGAGTTGAGCAGGCGGCCGCGCTCCAGGAGGACCCGCACCGCAATGGTGGGCTCCTCTTCGGCGTCGATCCCGTCCAGGAGGGCGTCCGCCTCCTCGAACCGGCCCTGCAGGCCGATTGCCCGGCCCAATTGGGTGGCGAGCTCGGCCCTCTCAAAGGGATCGGAGGCGGGATCGGTCATGGCTGCGCGGAAGCGGGCTTCCGACAACGCGGGGTCCTCAAAATTCCACAGCTCATCGAGGGTATTTTGTTCCAGCATCTGGCTCCTCCTGATTGCTTCGAGGCGATGGAAGGTGCAGTCCACTCACAATCTAGCCGAAGCTGCAGACGGGGTCCGCGTGTCAGTCCTTGGCGAGCCGGGCCCAGCCCAGTTGATCCTGCTGCTTGCGGGTCAACGAGGAAACCACCAGGTCATAGGAGTCCTCCACCATGTCCCGGACCATGGAGTCAGGGAGGGCGCCGTCCAGGCGCACGCCGTTCCAGTGCGTCTTGTTCATGTGCCAGGCGCCGGTGATTTCCGGATGGGCCGAGCGAAGTTGCACGGCCAGGGCGGGATCGCATTTGAGGCTTACTGCCAGGTTGTGGTCGTCCATGGCAGATGCGGCGAACATCTTGGCTTCCGGCTTGGATCCACCGGACACGGCGGACCGGACTTTGAAAACCGACGTATCCGGGCCGAACGGGAAGTCTTCATAGGTCCCGGGGAAGCCAAGGCAGATTTGGCGGAGTGTGGCAGCGTCCATGTAGCGAGACTAGCGGAGTGCGACGATTAGCGGACCGACCGCCTCACGCAACGTCCAGGAAGTCCTCGAGGAGCACCACTTCCAGGCCCGCAGCCACTTGCGCCGAGCGGAATGCCTCGAAGTCCGCCGCGAATTCGGGGCGGAAGTGCATCAGGACGATGTCGCCGGGCCGGAGGGAATTGCCGTACTGGTAATCCATGCGCCCGCCATTGGCCTTGGCCTCCCACGTGACGATGGCCTTCAACCCGGCGGCGGCCACGGCTTGCCGCATGGCGGTCGAATAGGCACCTCCAGGCGGCCTGAACAGGGTGGGCTTGCGGCCGTACTGCTGCACGGCGAAATCCTGCATGCCTGCGATGTCGTCAAGCTGCCGTTGGTAGCCCCATTGCGTGGTCATGTTGACGTTGTGGCTGACCGTATGGTTTTCAACCAGGCTCCCCTGCGCCATGAACGCCTTGAAGAATGCAGGGTTGTCACGGACCGTGTTGCTCGTCAGGAACAGTGTGGCCGGGTAGCCGTTCTCCGCGAGGAGCCGCACGCTTTCCGGGGACTTGACCAGTCCGTCGTCGATCGTGAGGAACACTACGGGATGTTTGGTGGGGATCTTGGTGATCACGGGAGCCAGTCCGCCTTGGATGGGCGGCAGGGTGAAGTCCGGGACGAAGGGGTTCCGGAGCCGCCCGGGGCCCGCGGGGCTTGGTGTGGGACTCATCGCAGTGCTTGCGGACGACGACGGCGAGGGGCCCGCCGTGCGGGGAGCCGCCGTCGGGCTTTCTGCGGACGGGTTTCCGGGGAGCGCGCATGCCCCCGGCCCGGCCACGAGGGAAGCGCCGAGGAAACCGAGCGCGGTGCGTCGGCTGGCGGTGGAAGGGTGGTCGTCACACATGGGAGTTTCCTGGTCTCGAAACGGTGATTGCCCCCGGACCATAGCAGCGGCCGGTTAACAGAAAACGACGCTAGATGCCGCTCCGCCAGCCCACCTGTGCCGGACAAGCGTTCATCACAACGTCCAGGCCCGCTGCTTTGGCCCGCTCCGCGGCATCCTCGTCAATCACTCCGAGCTGGAGCCACACGGCTTTCGCTCCCACGGCAATCGCTTCGTCCACTACCGCGCCGACGCGCGAGGAGTTCACAAAGCAGTCGACGACGTCGATGGGCTGCTTCTCGAAGGGCACGTCGGCAAGGAACTTGTAGCCGGTTTCGCCGTGGACGTCTTCGCCTTTTTGGTTGATCGGGATGATCTCCATGCCCATCGTGTCGCGAACGTAGAGAGCTACCTCGAAGGCGGAGCGCCACTCATTCGTGCTGAGTCCGACGATTGCCCAGCGGCCCTTTGTTCGCATAAGCCGGTCAATGACTGCCGGATCGTTGACGTGTGTCATAGCTCCAGCCTACTAGCGGGACAGCAGTCCAAGGAGCCAGCGCAGCGACGCCCCCGCAGGCTTCAGGGACACGTCGCCCTGGGCGTTCTCGACTGCTTGCTGAACCCCGTTTTGGAGGTCCTTCGCCGTCGGGGCGGATGGGATAGCAGTTTTGGGCTGCGGAAGGACTCCCTGCGAGTCGGTCTTAGGCTCGGTGTGCACCGCCTTCGGCGCTTCGGGCAGTCCGTCGCTTGGCTGGCGTGCCGCGGCGGGAACAGCCGCTGCCGCTACCGGCTCGTGCGCCGCCTCGCCAGTGCTGGCGGGAGCGGGCGCCACGGGGTCCGCCGAAGGGCCTGCCACTGGGGGCGCGGCCGGCGGCAGATCGACGGGAGCCGGGTGGGTCGTGACCTTCGGGGAGTCCTGGGCGGGGGCTGGAGGTACCAGCGACGGCGGAGCAGTTGTCCAAGCGGGCGCCCAGCCGGAGACCAGGACCTGCATGAATTCCGGGGTTCCCTTGCTGAATCCGCCACTCGCGGCCGCAACGCCACCAACACCCAGGCCCATGGCGGTCAGGACGGCAGCACCAATGACGACCGGGCGATGCTTGCGCAACTGACGCCGCTTGCCGAGCTCGTCGAGGGGAAGATTGTTTGCAGAATCGCCCGCGGCCGAGCCAGCCAGCATCGCGGCGAGTGCGGGCCCTGGGACCGGTGCCGGCATGGACCCAAACGATTCCAGCGCTTTCAACGAATCCGTGAGTTCGGGGGCGTCCGTGAGGCCAGCCTCAAGAATGAGCTCGAGGATGATCGCGTCGCGGTCAATGTCCTTGTAATCCCAACGCATCATGGGGCCACGTATTCCTTTACTACCGAGTGATCGCGGAGTGAATTCAACGCCCGGCGCTGCAATTGCTTGACGGCGCCTTGGCTTTTCCCCATGATTTCGGCTGCTTGGTCCACAGTCAGACCGGCAACAATGCGAAGCGTCAGGACTTCCCGCTGATCTTCCCGAAGGAGATCCAGCAGCGCCATGACTTCGCCGGGCGCCACACGGTCCATCGCTTCGGCTTCCGCCGAACTCGATCGGCGTGTGTCACGCTCAGGTTCAAACTCGTGATGCTCAGGCGCCCTGCTTTGCCGACGGTGGTCATCCACCATCCGGGCATGGGCCACTGAGAATACGAAGGTTCGCAGACCGCTGACACCGCCAGTGATCGTCTCAACGCGGGGCAGGACGGCAAGAAAAACGTCCTGTGTGACAGCTTCGGGATCCGAAACACCTTTTGCTGTCAGGTAGCCGAGCACCTGGCCGGCAAAGGCCTGGTAGACGGCACTGAACAGTTCAGCCTCCCGGCCGCGAAGGGCCAGCAATGCTGCATCGGTCAAGGCGTCGGTCACTGAAGCGTGGCTTTCGTTGGGGAGCGAATGGCCGGATCCAAGCGAGATCCTCGGTGCCGCCCAAACGCCGCAGGGCCGGGCAACCTCACCTAGCCTAACCGCTGCTCCCGCTAAGCCCAAGGACCAGCCTTCGGCTCCGGAGGCTTGCCTCTCCCGGACTTTCTGCACATCCACGAAACCCCTTCAGACATGAAAAGGGCCGAGCTGAAACATGATGGGGGACAAATTTCAGCTCGGCCTTTCAAAGAGGTAATCGTCGGGGCACCCCAAAGGGTTACGCGGTTTCCAAAAGTTTTTCGAAGGCGTTCAAAGTCCCCGACGAGCACGAATACTGGGATGCCCATCGAGACAGGTCCCGAGGATGGCTCGCCAATTCTGCCATGGACCCTGAATCGAATCGATGATACGGAAAATCGGGTGTACTTAACGACCTCAAATTTCGAGTGCAGCGCTCCCAACCGGGCAAGAATCGCCGAAACCGCAGAGACCATCACGATCACCATCCTTGGCACAGCCAACACGGGTCCTTGCACTCAACACCTGAACACCCTCATCACGTTTGTCCAGCTCAAGTCATCGATCGGAAACAGGAAGATACTGGGTTCCAAATAGCCGGAACGACGACGGCGGGCCGCCCCCGAAAGGGCGACCCGCCGTCGTCGTGATTCGGCTTTGGTGACTAGTCCTCGATGAGGTCGTGCACCACGATCGTCTGGTCCCGGTCCGGGCCGACGCCGATCGCGGAGAAGCGCGTGCCGGAGAGCTTCTCAAGGGCCAGCACATATCTGCGGGCGTTCTCGGGAAGGTCTTCCAACGTCTTGGCGCCGGTGATGTCCTCGGTCCAGCCGTCGAAGTACTCGAAGATCGGCACTGCGTGGTGGAACTCGGTCTGGGTCATGGGCATTTCATCGTGGCGAACGCCGTCCACGTCGTATGCCACGCAGACCGGGATCTGCTCGATGCCGGTCAGAACGTCCAGCTTGGTGACGAAGTAGTCCGTGAAGCCGTTGACGCGGGATGCGTGGCGGGCCAGGACGGCGTCGTACCAACCGCAGCGGCGCGGGCGGCCGGTGTTGACGCCGAACTCGCCGCCGGTCTTCTGCAGGTACATGCCCATCTCATCGAAGAGCTCCGTGGGGAACGGACCGGCGCCGACACGGGTGGTGTAGGCCTTGATGATGCCGATGGACCGCGAGATGCGGGTGGGTCCGATGCCCGAGCCAACAGACGCGCCGCCGGCGGTCGGGTTGGAAGATGTCACGAACGGGTAGGTGCCGTGGTCGACGTCCAGGAACGTGGCCTGGCCGCCTTCCATGAGGACCACCTTGCCCTCGTCCAGTGCGTTGTTGAGGACCAGGGTGCTGTCAATGACCAGCGGCCGCAGGCGTTCGGCGTAGGACAGGAAATACTCCACGATCTCGTCCACCACCACGTTGCGGCGGTTGTAGACCTTGACCAGGAGCTCGTTCTTTTGGCGCAGCGAGCCTTCCACCTTCTGGCGGAGGATCGATTCGTCGAAGACATCCTGGACGCGGATCCCCAGGCGGGCCACCTTGTCCATGTAAGCCGGGCCGATGCCCCGACCTGTGGTGCCGATGGCGCGGCTGCCGAGGAAGCGCTCCGTGACCTTGTCCAGCACCTGGTGGTACGGCGCCACGAGGTGGGCATTGGCTGAGATGCGCAAACGGGATGTGTCGGCACCGCGGGCTTCCAGGCCATCGATCTCCTGGAACAGCGCTTCAAGGTTCACCACGCAGCCGTTGCCGATGATCGGAATCGCGTTCGGGCTCAGAATGCCGGCAGGAAGGAGTTTGAGCTCATACTTCTCACCGCCCACCACAACGGTGTGCCCGGCGTTGTTGCCGCCGTTGGGCTTGACCACGTAGTCAACGCGGCCACCGAGCAGGTCGGTTGCTTTGCCTTTGCCTTCGTCGCCCCATTGGGCTCCGACGATCACGATAGCTGGCATGGGATCCTCCCCCATTCTTTCGGGCCGGTCCTGGCGGGATCACCAAGGCTCAGCGCCGTACATGAGAACGCCCCGAATCTTTCGGCCCTGCCCGCAGACTTTCGCAAAAGTTCACCGGCGGGATCAGCAAGAGTTCCGGGGCTCTTACCAGCCAAGTTTAGCCGATACGGCTCTTGGACCTGTTGTCACACGGCCGGAGGGCGACATGGAAACAGGGAGCGCGCACTCGAAGTTCCCTGTGAGCAGAATGTGAACTCTTCCCAAACAGTCCGCATTGAGCCTCCAAATCGACCGTCGGGCCCCAAGCGAGCGGCTACATTCTTTGTGAATCCTTACCCCACCTTTCCGTGAATCTGAAGGGAAATCCATGAATTTTCGCAACAAACGTCTCTTGTCAACGGCAGGAGTGAGCGCACTCGCGGCATCCACGATCGCTGCCGGCATGATCGGGTTCGGCATGACGCCGGCCTCGGCCAATAGCGACCACAAAGAAACCGCGACGCCCATCAAGCACGTCGTCGTAATTTTCGGCGAGAACGTCTCCTTCGACCACTACTTCGCGACGTACCCGCAGGCAGCAAACACAGCTGGTGAAACCCAGCAAGGCAGCGGCGCAGCGGCTCCCGCGTTCACGGCGGCCAAGAACACGCCGAAGAACATCGCCACCCTCGCCAACGACAAGCTGCTGGCACCTAACAATCCCAACTCGGTCCAGCCCCAGCGGCTGACGCCCGGCCAGGCAATCACGTGCGACCAGGACCACGAATACACCGCGGAGCAGAAGGCCTACAACGGTGGCCTGATGAACAAGTTCGTCGAGAACACGAGCATGGATACCTGTTCGGGTGGCCAGTTCGGTCGTCCCGGGCTCACCATGGACTACTACGACGGCAATACCGTGACCGGGATCTGGAACTACGCCCAGAACTTCGCCATGAGCGACTCACACTTCAGCACCGTGTTCGGCCCGTCCAGCCCTGGCGCGCTCAACCTTGTGTCCGGCCAGACCCACGGCGTCACCGAATTCACTGCCGCCGGACAGCCGGTCAGACCCGCAAGCAGCGACTACACGGTCAAGTTCCCTGACGCCAACGGCGTCGGAACCATGACGGAAGACCCGGATCCGGTCTACGACGACTGCTCCAACAAGAGCCACGCGAGCAAGAACAACCTCGCGGGCATGCAGGGCAAGAACATCGGCGACCTGCTCAACGACAAGGGCGTCAGCTGGGGCTGGTTCCAGGGCGGCTTTGCCCCGACGACGCCGGCCACGGACACAACCCCGGCAGCTTGCATGACCACCCACACCAACATCGCGGGTGCCACGGTAACGGACTACAACCCGCACCACCAGCCGTTCCAGTACTTCAAGTCAACGTCCAACCCGCACCACCTTGCTCCCGCCAGCGTGGACGAGATCGGACACAACGGCCAGGCCAACCACCAGTACGACACTACGGACTTCGCCAAGGTGGTCAACTCGGACAACATGCCTGCCGTCTCCTTCCTGAAGGCGGGAAACTACCAGGACGGCCACGCCGGCTACTCCGATCCCCTGGATGAGCAGAAGTTCATCACGCAGCAGGTGAACGCCATCCAGAACTCGAAGAACTGGGAGAACACTGCCATCGTCCTCGCCTACGATGACTCGGACGGCTGGTATGACCACGTCGCTGCCGGCGTGAAGAACTCCTCGAACACCACTGACGATGCCGCGTGGTGCGTCAACGCCTACAACAAGGGTGTGCCGATGGCCGGAGGCTATGCCGACCGTTGCGGCCCCGGCCCCCGCCAGCCGCTCGTCGTGATCTCCCCCTTCGCGAAGAAGAACTTCGTGGACCACACCCAGACGGACCAGTCATCCATCCTTCGCTTCATCGAGGACAACTGGCACACCGGCCAGATCGGTGACTCCTCGGCAGACGCCAAGGCCGGCTCCATCAACGCGATGTTCAACTTTGACAACGGGCGGGACGTGAAACTCATCCTCGACGAATCAAACGGCACCGTGGTTTCCCGGACCAAGGAAAGCGACGACCAGAACGAGAACAAGCAGTAACAGGCGCTTCCGAAACGGCACCGTCCCGAATCCATCGGGACGGTGCCGTTTTCCGTTAACGCACGGCCGCTTCATGCCAAATCCGGCTCCCGCCATCGAGAGACCTAACACAGAAGTCCCGATTCACCCCACAGCGCACCGCCGTTCCGGTAGAGTTAACCAGCCCCCAACACTGCACCCAATCTGACCGGTCGCGGCAAACCGCTCCCGGCCGGATAAGTGCGCCTCGCTACACGTAGGAGACCCAAGCCCATATGCAAGACCTGGCGACTGAATTACCCGAAGAGCAGCTCTGGAACCGACGTTTCGAACCCCACATTGCCGAGGTCACAGGGCTTTGCGATTCCCTCAAAGAACAGAAGCCGGGCAGCGAAGTCCTCTACGTAGACCCCGTCCACAGCGTTGACGAGTGCCGCATCATCAGCCTTTTCTCCAATACCCGCACCACGGAGGGCTCGGGTTTCATCGTCCCGGGTGACACGGATGCCGCCACACGCATGGTGGGCATGCAGTGGCAGTTGGGCCTGCGTCCGGAACTCATGATGCCGTGGAACGTTTACCCGTGGATCGAGCCCGACGGCGAGCCGGGCAAGCTGACTCCCGCCAACATCACCGAAGGCCTCAAGCCGCTCCTGCGCCTGCTGGCGATCGTGCCGCGCACCTCCGTGCTGGTAGCCCACGGCAATGAAGCCCATCGTTTGGCAGACCAGCTCATGAAGGCCGCGCCGCAGAGCATCCACCGCCGCGGCTTCAAGACGTTCAAGGTCCGCTCGCTGGGTGGACGCTCCTTCGCCGGTTCCCCCACGCGCCAGCAGGAGTACCTGGACATCATCCATCGCGCCTACGCCGAGGCCATGGCCCGGACCGGCCTCACCCCGGTCTCCTAGGACCCGCCAAGCCCAACTGACTCGCATTTGTTGTCGTTCTGACGCCTCATAACGGCATTAACTGCGTGGGCCCACGCCGCTAGGGTTCCCTGGCCGTGGGGCCCCGCCGGCGAGGGTCCCTGCCTGAGCTTGCGAAGGCTGGGAGCCGGTGGGGCCTTGCGAGGCGAGGGTGGCGGTGGGGATCAGTTGGGCGGGGAGAGCGCGACGGCGGCCGCCCACCTTTCGGTGAACGGCCGCCGTCGTCGTATTCTCGGCAGTCCTAGCCTTCGATCGCTGCCTTCGCGGTGGGATCGGAGTCGTTCAGGAACTTCTCGATCCGTTCCGGTTCCTCAGCTTCGCCGATGGCGGCGGATGCCCGGCCGAGGGAGTACAGAGCGCGCAGGAATCCCCTGTTGGGCTCGTGCTCCCACGGGATGGGCCCGACGCCGCGCCAACCGTTGCGGCGCAGCGAATCCAGTCCACGGTGGTAACCCACGCGGGAATACGCGTAGGAATCTATGGTCCGGCCGTCAGCCCAGGCTTCCTCGGCCAGGATCGCCCACAGCAACGAAGACGTGGGGTACTTGGCCACGAGGTCCAGCGCTTCTTGCCCCAAGGCAAGGTGCTGGTACACCTCGGTCTCGGCAGGCAGGAGCGTCGGCTCCGGACCCATGAGGTTCTTGCGGAATTCGTCGGACATTAGAAGGTCTTGCCTACCGACCCGAGCTGCTTTGCGGCTTCCACGATGCGGGCAGCCATGCCGGCTTCGGCGGAGGCTCCCCAGACGCGCGGGTCGTACGTCTTCTTGTTGCCCATTTCGCCGTCGACCTTCAGGACGCCGTCGTAGTTCGAGAACATGTGTCCGGCAACCGGGCGGGTGAACGCGTACTGGGTGTCGGTGTCGATGTTCATCTTGATGACGCCATAGGAAACAGCATCCGCGATTTCCTGCTCGGTGGAACCGGAGCCGCCGTGGAAGACGAGGTCGAACGGGTTGGTCTTGCCGATCTTGGCACCGACCTCGGCCTGGATCTGCTTGAGCAGCTCCGGGCGCAGCTTGACGTTGCCCGGCTTGTACACGCCGTGGACGTTGCCGAAGGTCAGGGCAGTCAGGTAGCGGCCGTTCTCGCCCGCGCCGAGGGCCTCGATCGTGGCGAGGGCGTCTTCGGTGGTGGTGTAGAGCTTCTCGTTGATCTCGTTCTCGACGCCGTCTTCCTCGCCGCCGACCGTGCCGATTTCAACCTCGAGGATGATCTTGGCTGCGGCTGCGCGTTCCAGGAGTTCGCGGCCGATCCGCAGGTTCTCGGACAGGGTCTCGTGCGAGCCGTCCCACATGTGCGAGTTGAAGATCGGGTCCTTGCCGGCCTTGACGGCTTCCTCGGAAGCGGCCAGCAGCGGGAGAACGAAATCTGCCAGCTTGTCCTGCGGGCAGTGGTCCGTGTGCAGGGCGATGTTCACGTTGTAGTTCTTGGCGACCTCGCGGGCGAACGCCGCGAAGCCCAGGGAGCCGGCAACCATGTCCTTGACGGATGCGCCGGACCAGTAAGCCGCACCACCGGTGGAGACCTGGATGATGCCGTCCGACTCGGCCTCGGCAAAGCCGCGGATCGCGGCGTTCAGGGTCTGTGACGAGGTGACGTTCACTGCCGGGAACGCGTATCCACCGGCCTTCGCTCGGTCGATCATCTCGGAGTAAATCTCTGGGGTTGCGATGGGCATGCTGACTCCTATGCTGATTTTCGTCTGTGGGTTTTGTTGACCCTGGAGTAGACCTATACGGCTAGGCACCATCCTAGCGACTGAAGAATCCGACATCGTGTTTCCGGTCACGGAGACGGGTAACACTTGCGGACTTTTTGCCGCCGGGTGCTCTTACGAGACGCGCTGGCTTAGGAGACGCGTTGGCCGAAGTTGTGCCGGCGGATCCAGGCGTGCATCGCGATGGCCGCTGCCGACGCCGCGTTCATGGAGCGTGTGGAACCGTACTGCTCGATCGACAAGGTGGCGACGGCGGCGTCGTGCACCTCGGGGGTCAGGCCGGGGCCCTCCTGCCCGAACACGAGCACGCAGTTGCGCGGAAGTTCGTACGTTTCGAGCGGCACGGAATCGGGGAAGATGTCGATGCCGATGATGGCCAGGCCTTCCCCCTGCGCCCACTCCACGAAGTCCTCCACGGTGGGGTGGTGGCGGACGTGCTGGTAGCGGTCGGTGACCATGGCCCCGCGACGGTTCCACCGGCGTCGTCCGATGATGTGGACCTCCTTGGCGAGGAACGCATTGGCGGTGCGCACCACGGTGCCGATGTTGAGGTCGTGCTGCCAGTTCTCAATGGCAATGTGGAAATCGTGCCGGTGCGCGTCCAGATCCGCGACGATCGCTTCGTGCTTCCAGTAGCGGTACTTGTCCACCACGTTGCGACGGTCGCCGTCCGCCAGGAGGTCCGGGTCCCACTGCTCGCCTTCCGGCCAGTCGCCTTCCCAGGGCCCGACGCCGACCTCCGGTTTCGCTTCCGACTCCCCCTCGGTAGAGGAGAGGAGGGACGAGACAGCAGTGGAGTCGGTAGGGGCAGGGTTCTGGGGCCGGTCAGTCACTCTTCAACCCTAGCCCGGGCAGTACCGCCTGCGGCGCCGAAACCCAGTGCCGTAACGCAGGACACCCGGGTGTCTCGGAGACCGAAAGATGAAAGACTTGGGACGAGAAACAGCCAATACGCGGAGGAAAAGCATGGAGAACGCAACCGAGGCCCCGAAGAGCTCAGCCCTTTACCGCAATGGACACGAAATCGAATGCTGGCTCACGGATATGGATGGTGTCCTGGTCCACGAAAACCAGGCGGTTCCCGGAGCGGCCGAACTGATCCAGCGCTGGGTGGACACGTCCAAGCGATTCCTCGTCCTCACCAACAACTCCATCTTCACGCCGCGGGACTTGGCGGCCCGGCTGAGCTCCTCCGGCCTGGAAATTCCGGAGGAGAACATCTGGACATCGGCCCTGGCCACGGCACAGTTCCTCAAGGACCAGGTGCAGGGCTCGGAGTCCGGGAACCGCGCCTACACCATCGGTGAGGCAGGGCTCACGACGGCGCTGCACGAGGCCGGCTTCATCCTCACCGACCAGAACCCGGACTTCGTGGTGCTCGGCGAAACCCGGACCTACTCCTTCGAAGCGATCACCATGGCCATCCGGCTGATCCTGGCCGGGGCGCGCTTCATCGCCACCAACCCGGATGCCACCGGCCCCTCGAAGGACGGGCCGATGCCCGCCACCGGTGCCATCGCCGCGCTGATCTCCAAGGCGACCGGCCGTGAGCCCTACATTGTAGGCAAGCCGAACCCCATGATGTTCCGTTCCGCGATGAACCAGATCGACGCCCACTCCGAGACCACGGCAATGATCGGTGACCGCATGGACACCGACATCATCGCAGGCATGGAAGCCGGGCTGCACACCGTCCTGGTGCTCAGCGGCATCACCCAGCGCGAGGACATCGCGGCCTTCCCGTTCCGGCCGAACCAGGTCCTGAATTCGGTAGCGGACCTCAAGAACCAGATCTAAGAAGAAGGGCTGGTGCCATGGCTGTGCTGAACCTCCGGTCCCTGGGCGGTGGCCGCATCCTGAGGGGCAGCCAGCCGTTTGGCATGGACACCGCGGCGACGTCCGCCTTCCTGGAACTTCATGGCATCCGGACGGTTGTGGATCTCCGAAGCGAGTACGAGCGCGCCATCGTGCCCTGGCAGCTGGCCAACGGCGCCGTGGAGCTCGTGGAGAACCCCCTCGATCCGCGTACCGCTTCTGAGGGGCTCCAATCGATCCACACGGCCGAAGACCTTGGCGAGCTCTACCTTGGCTGGGTTCGCGCCCGCCCGGATTGGGTGGCCGAATCGCTGCGTCCCGCGGCCCAAGGCAAGCGGACGCTCATCCACTGCTCGCTCGGCAAGGACCGCACCGGCGTCGTATCCGCTCTTGCGCTCCTCGCGACGGGCACTGACCACGCCGCTGTCGTGGCGGACTACGCCGCAAGCACCGCCGCCCTCCCCACGATGTTGGAAACTATGTCGGCAGCCTGGCGGCTGGCTGTCCCCGAGGTTCCGGAGGAGGCATTCAGTCCCTCGCTCATGCTGCTGCAGTCCCCCGAAGCTGCGATGGAATACTTCCTGGACCGTTTCGGGCACGAGTTCGGCAGCGCGGCGGATTACTTGCGCGACGCCGGCCTCAGTGGTTCCGAGCTGGACGGACTGCGGCTCAGGTAGCGGCCCTCGGAGCACCAGTCAGTAGAACACCACCCGCGGGCCGGCCCGCGGCAGCGGGAAGAGCTCGTTCTCCAGGTCTTCGATGATCGGATTGTAGATAAACGGATTCCACTGGGGGCTCGCGTGCGCCGGGCGGGCGCCGTCGGTCCGGCGGCCCGTGGACGCGATGTTGAGGGGGAATGTCTTGGCCCACGCTGCCCGGGCTGTTCCGTAGTTCACGGTGTCATCGTTCGGGTTTCCGATGAAGGCCATGCGGGTGTCCCCCAGCCTGTCGACAAACCGCGTGCCGTCGAAATGGTAAATGTAGTCCGATTCGCTTTGGATCAGCACGCTCGAAGGCGCGATCGGGGAGAGCTGCTCCAGGGTCTGGTCCCAGATCTGCCCCCAAGTGCGTTCGTGCTTGTTCACCACCCGCTCGCCCAGCTCGTAGCCGCCGCGGAGGACCGAGGGAACCTGGAAGCCGCTCTCGTACAAGAACACGACGCCGTCGAACCAGCTTTGGTCGAGGATGTCGTACTTACTGAAGGGCGAAGAGTCCAACAGGATCAGCTTGACGCTGACTCCGTTCCTTTCACGCAGGAGCGCGGCCACTTCGGTGGCCAACATCCCGCCGAAACTGTGGCCGTAGAAATAGAGGGTGTTCAGCTTCCGCTCATTGATGTACGCGAGCACGGCGTCCACCACCTCGGCGACTTCCAGCCCCAGGTTGGAGTATCCGACGGCGGCCATCTGGCCCCGCTGCCGCAGCGAACCGCGGATCGAGTTGAGGATCCATTGGGCCTCTTCCCAACTGGTCTTGTAACCGGGAAAGAGAATCCAACTCGAGTTGGGGTAGTACGACTCTGCGAAATCGTCCCCCACAGGGAGGATCTTGGTGGTGCGACGTTCTGCCTGGACCTGTCGGGTAAACAGCATGTCGGCCGCGAGGGCCGTGGAAGCACCCGCTCCAATCAGGAAGGAGCGGCGTGAAAAACTCTTCAGCTCGGCGGCTTGGCGGAGAACCCGGGCGAGCGATCCCGGGTCCTGCCAGCGCTGCTGCTTCCGGGGGAATTTCCCGGCCTGAGGGTCCACGCAGCCAGCTTAGGCGCTTCCGCCGACGGGCACACGGTCCCCCTCAAACGCGCCCAGGCTTGGGAAGGTTAGTCGAGTCCCAGCTCGTCCTTGCCGAAGGCGAAGAGGTACGGCACGCCGGTTTCGGCTTCGATCTTTTCCTTGGCGCCAGTGTTGCGGTCCACGATGACGGCCACGGCCACCACGTTGCCACCGGCCTTGCGGACGCCTTCGACGGCGGTCAGTGCCGAGCCGCCGGTGGTGGAGGTGTCCTCGAGAACCACAACGTTGCGGCCCTCCACCGAGGGACCTTCCACCTGGCGGCCCATGCCGTAGGACTTCTGCGCCTTGCGCACAACGAAGGCGTCAACGGCGCGGCCGGCGTCGGCGGCGGCGTGCATCACAGCGGTACCGACCGGGTCCGCACCCATGGTCAGGCCGCCGGCGCACTCAACGGCGATCCCGGCGTCGTCGATCATGGAGAGCATGACCTGGCCAACCAGCTTCGAAGCCTCGTGGTGGAGGGTGATGCGCCGCAAGTCGATGTAGTAGTCCGCCTCGGCGCCGCTGGAAAGGATCACCTTGCCGCGGACGACCGCCAGTTCTTTGATCAATTCAAGGAGGCGGGCACGGGCAGCGGCAGTGGCGGTGGCAGCATCAGAGGCGACAGTCATGGTGCCTATTCTACGTAAAGCTGTCCGGGGCAGCGCACCGCCCTGCGACACGATGAATCCCTGGCGACGCCGGAATTCCGGTGTCGTGAGGCATTCTGGGTGGCGCCAAGGAAATTCCGCGTCGCCAGCGCTTGCGACGGCCGCGACCCCTTGGCGTTACCCGCCGTAACCTTTGAAATATCTGCGCGGGAGACGGTGTTCCCGCACATATGACAACAATCGGAATCATCGGTGCAGGACACATTGGCAGCCAAGTCGCTCGCAAAGCAGTTGAGCTTGGCTATGACGTAGTGATCAGCAACTCGCGGGGACCGGAAACCCTGGCGGAACTGGTGGCGGCCCTTGGCACACATGCCCGGGCCGCAACACCGGCCGAGGCAGCAGCGGCAGGCGATTTCGCCGTCGTGACTGTTCCCCTCAGGAGCTACCGGGAGATTCCTGTGGAGCCACTCGCGGGCAAGATTGTGATCGACACGAACAACTACTACTGGGAGCGGGACGGCCGCATCCCGGAGCTGGACAAGGGTGAGGCCACCACATCGGGCCTGCTGCAGAAGCACTTGCCCACGTCCAAGGTGGCCAAGGGTTTCAACCACATCATGGCGAAGGAGCTCGGCACCGACGGCACCCCGGCGGGCTCCGAGAACCGCCGCGCACTGGCCACCGCCAGCGACTACCCCGAGGCCGCCGAACTCGTAGCGAAGCTCTACGACGAGTTCGGCTTCGACACCGTCAATATCGGACCGCTCGATGAGAGCTGGCGCGTGGAGCGTGACCGCCCGGCCTACGTGATTCGGCAGAATGCCGCCGAACTCAAGGACAACCTGGCGAAAGCAAGGCGCACTGTCTAGACCTCCCAACACAGCAGCCGCTTACCTCAGAAGGCAAGCGACTGCTGTGTTTAGGCTGATGTGTTTAGGCGTCGACGACGGCGAGCCCGGCCAACGCGGCTGCCTTGCGGACATACGCCAAGTTCGACGCCGTCCGTTCCTCCAAAGGAAGCTCGGTGGAAAAGTCCTCCAGCGTGACCCAGGAGTCGTAACCAACTTCTGCGAGCGCCCGGAAGTAGCCCAGGACGCTTCCCTGTCCCTCGGCCAAGGGAGCCCATTCGTTGACCCACACGGCCGCACCCGATTCGTCCTTCGCCTCGGTGCGGACCCAGCGGGCGTTCTTCACATGGACATGCGCCAAATAGGGGCCCAGGAGCTGGAGTGCCGGCAACGGTGATTCCCAGCCCTCGATCAGCAAGTTGCCGAGGTCATGGATAACGCCGACGTGCTGCGGATCCAGCCCTTCCAGCAATCGCCGGGCCGATGAGGCCGACGCCGTCACGGTTCCATGATGCAGTTCCACGAGGGCTTTGACGCCGTGGTGTGCTGCGCGGGAAGCAATCCACTCATAGTGTTCCCGGGTGGCGGCAAAGAGTTCCGGGTAGGACAGGCCAGTGGGTTCCTGGCCGCCCATGTTCGAGTTGCCCAGCGGCAGCACGTTCACGCGGACCTGCTTGGCACCCAAGGCTGCGGTCGCCGCGAGGACACGATCGACGTCGTCGTGGTTGTCGCAGCGGGCGTAGCCGCCGAGGCCGGAGAATTCCAACCCTGCTTCAGCGGTGAGGCGGGCAATCTCCGGAATCGAATCCTCCAAGCCCGTCATGGGCCAGGTGGCACGGTTCCCTGCCCAGAAGCCCGGTTCCGCCGCGTCTGCCTGGTCCGTAACGCGCCATTCGATGCCGTCCCACCCCTGGGCTGCAAGCTTGGTGGCGGCTTCCTGCGGCGACCACTCGGGCGTGGATGCGGTAAAAACGGAGAACTTCATGCCGATACCTCTTCGCGGGTGCCCGGGTGGGAAGGTGCCCCACCGGTGCGGACCTCCACGTTGTTGTACTTGCCGGCTATGACGTCGGCGATCAGCACGGGCTGGCCCAGGGTTGCCGAGACATACAGGGCACGCACCGTGGCCAAGGCGGTCACTGCGTCCCGGACGGTAACGCCGGCGGGGCGTCCTGCCCGGATGGCCGCGATGATGTCGCGGTACTGGCGGACATGTCCAGCCGGATATACCGTGGGATCCAGTGCTTCGACGGTGTCGTCAGGGTATTTGGCGAGCTCGACGGCGGCCTGGTTCCCGCCGCCGAGGATGCCCATGGCACTGCTTTGCGAAGGATCGGCTGCGTCTGACGCGTGGAAGTACGCGAGGTCGTCGTTGTCGATCACCGCGGAACCCTTGCTGCCCATCACCTGGAGGCGGACGGTCAAGCCCGGGTACGCCGCCGTCGTCGCGTGCAACACGGCAAGGGCGCCGGATTCGAAGGTAAGGGTAGCTACGGCCGTGTCCTCCACCTCGACGCCTTCGTGGGCGAGAAGCGCGGTTTTGGCGCTGATCTCAAGGGGCCGGCCGAGGAACCACAAAAGCAGATCCACAGTGTGGACGCCCTGGTTCATGATGGCCCCACCACCGTCCATGGCCCAGGTTCCGCGCCACGCGCCCGAATCGTAGTAGCCCTGGCTTCGCCACCAGCTGACGGAGGCGACGGCGGAGGTCAGTGTGCCGAAGCGTCCGGCTCGACGGGCCTCGTCCACCACGCGGCTGGCCGGATCGAAGCGGTGCTGGCTGATCACCGTAGCCACCAAGCCCTTGGCCTCGGCAGCCTTGGCCGCAGCCAGGATTTCGTCCGCCTTGCTCAAGTCAACGTCAAGGGGCTTTTCGATCACGACGTGTTTGCCGGCGTCGAGCACTTCCAGCGCTTGCTGGATGTGCAGCCCGCTGGGCGTAGCGATGATGACCAGGTCAACCGGTGCGGCGGCGAGCGCCTCGGCCAGCGTCAGGAAGACTGCCGGCTTCGGGTCGCCCTGGGCTTCGATCTTGGCGGCAAGCGCCTCGGAAGCCTCGGCAACCACATCCACAAGCGCTGTGATGACGAGCTCCGGGAATTCGCGGACCGCGGCCGAGTGGGTGCGGCCGATGACGCCGCACCCTACGATTGCGGCCCGGATCTCCGCGGGAGCGCCTGGAGCGTTTGAGACTTCGCTCACTTCGTCTCCACTCCTGCTTCATTGAGGACTTTCGCGAAAGCCCTCGCTGCAATGCCGAACGCCGTCGGGCCGGAGAAGCCTCCCAGTCCATGGGCGCCGGCCAAGTGTGGCTCGAGGCTCGCGAAGCCGGTGTACCCGTCGGCCTTCAAGGCCTCAACCGTGCGGAGGACATCGCCGTCGCCCTCGCCGGCCGGGACCACGGTGGCGTTCGAGAACAAGGCATCCTTCACCTGCAGGTATTCAAGGTGCGGGCGGAGCTTGGCGTAGCCGTCGTCGAAAGGCTTGACTCCCACCTGGACGAAGTTGGCTGCATCCCAAGCGACTTTGAGTGCGGGAGAGCCAACGGTTTCGATGATGTCTAAAACCCGTTCGGGGATATCCCCGTAGATGTCCTTCTCGTTTTCGTGCAGAAGTACGACGCCGGCCTCTTCCGCGACGTCCGCGAGGGCACGCATGCGTTCGATGACCGCCTCCCGGATGCTCTCCACCGCGACGTCCTCGCCGTAGTAGAAGGAGAAGATCCGGATGTAGCGGGATTCCAGGACCTGCGCGGCGTTGACTGCCCGGCGGAGCCGTTCCACCTCGTGCTCGACGGGAAGGGAAACGTCCACTTTCCCGATCGGCGAGGCGATCGCGGAAACCTTCATGTCCGCGGCATCCAGCAAGGACTTCAGTTCACGAAGCTGCGCTTCATCCAGATCCACGATGTTGGTTCCCCAGGCGCTGCGGACCTCAATGTGGTTGGCCCCCAATGCCTGCATCACGGCAATCTGGATCTTGGGGTCGTCGTCGATCTCGTCGCCGAAGCCCGAGAGCTCCCATTCAACAGCTGGCGTGCTCATAGTTACTTGACTCCTCCGGCGGTCAGGCCGCCCACTAGGTAACGCTGGAAAATCAGGTACAGGATGACCACCGGGGCGGCACACACAAGTGAAGCCGCCATCATCTGGCCGTAGAAGGGAATCGCGCCGCCCTCTTGCGAGGCACCGAAGACCTGGAGCGCGACGGCGGCCGTCTGGCTTTCGGGCCGCGTCATGACCGAGGCGAACAGGACGTCGTTCCAGCCGAGCAGGAAGGCGAAAATACCGGAAACGACGACGCCGGGCCAGCTCAGTGGGAGGATGATCCGCACCAGCACGCCCAGGTTGCTGGCGCCGTCGATCCTTGCCGCCTCTTCGAGTTCCCGCGGCAGGCCGCGCAGATAGGTGACCATCACCCAGGTGGAGAACGGCATCGCGAACGTCAGGTACGTCACGAACAAGCCCCACTGCGTACCAATGATCTGGATGCCCAAGTAGCTGGCGGACGAGGAGAACAGCACGAAGACCGGAAGCACCATGAGGGTACCGGGAACCGACTGCAGCGCCAACAGCCCGCGAAGGATCGTCAAGCGCCCACGGAACTGGTAGCGGACCAGGACGTAGGCAGTGGCGATCGACATCAGCGCGGAAACCACGGCGGTGGACCCGGCAACGAGCACGCTGTTGGCCAGGCCAGTGGCCAGTCCAACGCTCGTCCAGATCGTCGAGTAGTTCTCAAAGGAGAAGCTGGACGGGAAGAACTCGCCCCGGGCCACGCCGATGTCCGAGTTCACGGACGCGAGGAAGATGTAAACGACCGGAATCAGCACCAGGGCACACAACACCGTCAGGATGATGGCGAGCATCGGGCCTGGCAGGAGCTTGGTGACTTCGTGCTGGCGTTTGGAGCCCGGGCGGAAGTTTTCGCTCGATTGGCGTCCGACGGCGGTAGTTGCGGTGCTCACTTTTTGCCTCCGGGAGTTTCGGCGTCGTCGAGTTTGACGGCCCGCAGATAGACGAACAAGGGGATCGCGATCAGGATCAGCGAAATGAACGCCATGGCCGCGCTGAGCCCGAACCTGAAGCTCTGGAAGCTCGTGACGTAGGTGAGGATCGGGAGCAGCTCCACATCGGACGGAGCAGGTACCCCGAACAGGACGAACGGCAAGGTGAAGTTGTTGATGTGGTGCAGCATGCCGATCAGGAACGCCAAGGCGAGCGGACCCTTGAGATACGGGAAGACCACATAGCGGAGCTTGTTCCACCACAGGGCACCGTCAAGAGCCGAGGCTTCGTGGACTTCGTGGTCCACGGACTGCAGCCCGGACAACGCCAGCAGGTAGACAAACGGCCACGATGCCCAGATCTGGACCAGGATCAGCGTCCAGTAAGACTGGGGCCCGTTGAGCCAGAGTCCGGGGTCGATACCCACAGAATGCAGCGCCGAGTCGATGACGCTGCCCGGCTGGAACATGGTCCGCCAGACCGTGGCCACCACGAAGGACGGAAGCACGTAGGGGATCAGGAAAATGGAGCGGATCACCGCGCGGCCCTTGAACGCGTTCTGGGTCGCGACGGCGCCGGCGATGCCGAGCGGGATGGTGACCACCATGGCGAGCAGCGAGTAGCTGACGCTGAGCCAGATGGCGTGCAGCAAGGGCGATGCGGTCAGCGCTTCGACGAAGTTCTGGACTCCGATGAACGGAGCGCTGACCCACTGGCGCAGCGAATACTGGTCCAGGTCCAGCCCAGACATGAAGACGCCGAGCAGGAGCGGCACCACGATGATGATCACCATCAGCAGGCCGCCTGGAATCAACATCCACAAGGGCCGGTTGCGCTCGCTCAGCCCCTTGCGGCGCCGAGGCGTGTTGCCTGGCGACTGCGGGTCCGGCTTGGCAGCGCGGGACGACCTGCGGCGCGTGGACTTGCCCGCAGTCAATGAATCGGTGGACATGTCAGTTCCTACTTACTTCGAGGCCCGGTCAAGTGAGGCCTGGCCCTTGGATTGTGCGTCTTTGAGGCGGCCCTGCAGGCTCGAATCGTCCACGGAACCCTTGGAAAGGTCCGGGATCGACTGGACCACTACGTTGACGAGGGCCAACTGAATGTCGCCCCAAGCGCCGGTGAAGGGCGTTGCCTTGGACTTGGCGGCAGTATCGGCAACCGGTTGGAGTATCGGGTTATTCAGAGACTTCAGCGCCTCGGCGTTGGCGGGCAGATCTCCGAAGATTTTCTGGTAGTTCAGCTGCTCGTCCTTGGACGTGATGAGGTTGATGTAAGCGAAGGCCAGGTCCTTTTGCTTCGAGTAATCGGCAACAACCACATTGTCACCGGAGAGGATGCTGGCGGCGTTCGCAGCGTCGCCCTGCGGAGACGTCTGGCCCGGGGCCGTCGTCGGCATGGTTGCGTAGGCATACTTGCCGGCAACAACGGACTTCTCGAGCGTCGGGACGGAGCTCGACGTCGTCATCATCAGATAGCCGGCCTTGCCGCTCGCGAATGCCGCCAGGGCGTTGCTGTTGCTCCAGCCAACAGAGGCCGGATCGACAACTTTGTCTTTGGTGAGCCATCCGAAGTACGTTTCGTAGGCCTTCTTGACCGTCGGGTCGTCGAGCTTGAGTGTCTTGCCGTCCACCAGCGGGTTACCTGCCTGGACGGACATAGCCCAGATGAATTTCCACGGATCAAAGTTGTCCTTGTACCCGGTAGCGAGCCCAAAGGTTCCGGTGGCCGGGTCGGTCATCTTCTTGGCCTGGGCTGCGAGCTCGTCCCAGCTGGTGGCCGGCTTATCGATCCCGGCCGCCTTCAGGATGTCCTTGTTGTAGGCCATCACGAACGGCCGGCTGACAAACGGAATGCCCGCTTGGTGCTGTGCGTCCGGGCCGGAGATGCCCAGGGCTGCCTGGTTGAACCGGTCCTTGCCGCCCACCTTTTTCCAGTCGTCGTCGGACAACGTCACGAAGGCCTTGGTTGCATAGGCCGTGGGGGTGAAGGTGGTACCGAGACTGTAGACGTCCGGGCCTTGACCCGACACCACGGAGGTCTGGATCCGTGTGAGTTCGTCATTTCCCGACGCGAACGTTTCGAATTCGACGTCGGCACCGGTCTGTGCCTTGAACTTGGCGGCAATATCCGTGAACCACTGCTTCTGCTGTGCTGGATAGTTTGCGTTGGAGTTGACCAGGACACTCAGCTTCTTGCCCTTTCCGTCAACGGGTCCAGCGCTCCCCCCGAACTGCTGCTACCTCCGCAGGCGGTCAAAGCCAGGGCTGCTGTTACGACAACAGCAGCAAATTTGGCGGACGATGCAAACTTCATTGTTTTCCTCCCTGGAGCCCGATGGCCTCATTGGCGTGGTGCGCGTCACATCGGGTGATTTCTCCGAGTCTAGGCATGCGCAACAGGGATGACAAGCGATTGCCAAAAATTGTCATCGGTGCTGCAATTGTGGAACAAGTCACTCATTGTTGAGCGGCTGCGGCAGATGAGGAACACCCAGACCATGGCAGAACTCCAGCTCCAGTCACCGGGCAGGCAGCCCACTATCCGTGATGTCGCAGAGCTTGCGGGAGTGGCAACGTCAACAGTTTCGAGGGCCCTGAGCAATCCCGGCAGAGTTAACCATGTGACACGCGAGCGGATCGAAGAAGCAGCCGCGCAATTGAACTACATACCAAGCTCCCAGGCCCGCGGGCTCAGTTCCGGACGCACCCAGACCATTGCGGTCCTGGTTCCGGACATCACCAATCCGTTCTTCTTCGACATCATCCGCGGGGCGCAGCACCAACTCAAGGCCGCCGGCTACACGCAACTGCTCGTAGACACCGAGGAATCAGCGGAAATGGAGGCCGATGCCCTGCAGAAAATGCGCCGCTCAGCCGACGGATTCATCCTTGCCGCGTCCCGCCTGACGGATGCACAGCTGGCCGAGGCAGCGGCACAGCAGCCCTTGGTCACCATCAACCGGGCCCCGGCAATTGCACCCGCTGTGGTGATCGATACGCCGTCGGCCATCATCCAGGCGCTGGAACACCTGGTCTCGCTGGGGCACACGAGGATTTGCTTCGTCGGAGGCCCGGCCACCTCCTGGTCCAACGCCAAGCGGTGGCAGGCGTTTCAGGACGAAACGGCCAAACGGAAGCTGACCACATTTAGCGTGGGGCCGTTCGCTCCCAAGACCACATCCGGCGCGGCTGCAGCGGACGCCGCAGCGCACACGGGGGCAACGGCATGTATCGTCTTCAATGACCTGCTGGCCATCGGGATGCTGCAACGGCTGCGCGAACGCGGTATTCGCGTGCCCGATGATATGAGCATTGTGGGTTGCGACGACATTTTCGGAGCCGATTTCTGCAACCCTCCACTGACCACCATGGCGTCTCCCATTGAACAAGCTGGGCGCGTTGCCGTCTCCATGCTGCTTTCGAGGTTGAATCCCCAGTACGGCGGCACCAGCCGGCGCTTGGCAGTCATGCCCACGCACCTCACGGTCCGGGGATCGACGGGGGCCGCGCCGGTACGCTAAGTCGCTGCCCGGGCCTCCCAACTAGCTCGCAATAGATGTCGTTTTGGGCCCTCAAAACGACATCTACTGCCAGTCAGTTGGGTGGGTACCGGCGCTCCGGGCTACAACACGGGAAGTGACACAGTTGAGTGTTTCAAGTGCTGGTTACTAGTGTTGGGGACATGCGCACACTTCAGGCCACGATCATTGCGGAAATGGGCGTCCAGCCCCGGATCGACCCTGCCGAGGAGGTCCGTAAACGCGTCACGTTCCTGAAGGAATATCTCAAGGCCACGCACACCAAGGGCTTTGTCCTGGGCATTTCCGGCGGATTGGACTCCTCCCTCGCCGGGCGGCTTGCCCAGCTGGCGGTCGAAGAGCTTGAGGCCGAGGGCGTCGAGGCGAATTTCGTCGCGGTCCGGCTCCCCTACGGCACCCAGCACGATGAGGACGACGCCCAGGCCGCGCTGGACTTTATCCAAGCCAAGACCGAGTGGACATTCAATATCTCCCGCGCAGTGGACGGTTTCGAGGATGAGTTCGAAAAGACCACGGGCGCGCGCATCTCGGATTTCCACAAGGGCAACACCAAGGCCCGGGCCCGCATGACCGCCCAGTACGCCCTGGCCGGCGAGCACAACTACCTGGTGATCGGCACGGACCACGGCGCCGAATCCGTCACCGGATTCTTCACCAAGTTCGGCGACGGCGGCGCGGACATCCTGCCGCTCTTCGGCCTCAACAAGCGGCAGAACCGTGCACTCCTCGCGGAGCTGGGCGCCCCGTCCCGCATTTGGGACAAGGTCCCCACGGCCGACCTCCTGGACGGCAAGCCCGGCCGCACCGACGAGGACGAGCTCGGCATCAAGTACGACCAGATCGACGACTACCTCGAAGGCCGCGAAGTCTCCGACGAGGTGGCAGAGACCATCGAGCAGAAGTACCTGCGCACGCGGCACAAGCGCACTGTTCCGGTAACGATTTTCGACACCTGGTGGAAGTAGCCTCCTGAACCAGGGCGCCGCCGTCACGCTGAGCGACTTTTTGCAGCGCACGACGGCGGCCTGCCGAGCCGTGGCGGGGGCGCCGCCGTCGTAACCCCGCAAAAGTGTGCCCGGCGTGACAGGACGCACCCGCGCGCGGCACTGCCTCTTCCAAACGCTTGGATGTCCTAGTATATTGCAGGTGAGGCGGATCACACGGCCAGCTGGTTCCCGGTCCGCGCTTACCCATTCACGCAGGGCGAAAGGCAGACAATGACAGTCACCGACGACTTCCGTGCAGCCCGCGACCGGCTCCTTGAGCTGCGCACTGACTACTCCAAGGCACACAGCGACTTCCAGTGGCCCCGCTTCAGCGAGTTCAACTTCGCCCTCGACTGGTTCGACCAGATCGCAGCAGATCCCGCCAAGGCCAACAACCCCGCGCTCGTCATCGTCGAGCAGGACGGCAGCTCCACCCGCCGCAGCTTCGCCGAGCTCTCCGCGCGATCCTCGCAGCTCGCCAACTGGCTCCGCAGCAAGGGCGTCCACCGCGGCGACCGCATGATCATCATGCTCGGCAACCAAGTGGAACTGTGGGAACTCATGCTCGCCGGGATCAAACTCGGCGTGGTACTGATCCCGACAACCACCCTCATGGGTCCGCGCGACATTGCGGATCGAGTGGAGCGGGGCGGCGCCCACTGGGCCGCCGTCGGGAGCGCCAACATCGCCAAGTTCGCCGAGGTGCCGGGCGACTACACCCTCATTGAAGTGGGCGACGGCGGCCCGGCCGGCACCCAGACCACCAGGGCCCTCCAGTACGCCGAGTCGGCTTCCGCGGAGACCGTGTTCGTCCCGGATGCCCCGACCGCCGCCGACGAAACCATGCTCCTCTACTTCACCTCGGGCACCACGTCACGCGCCAAGCTGGTGGAGCACACCCACACCTCGTACCCCGTGGGGCACCTCTCCACGATGTACTGGATCGGGCTGGAACCCGGAGACGTCCATCTCAATGTCGCTTCCCCCGGCTGGGCCAAGCACGCGTGGTCCAACGTTTTCACGCCCTGGATCGCCGAGGCCTGCGTCTTCGTCTACAACTACGATCGCTTCGATGCCAAGGCCCTCATGGAACAGATGGGCCGCGAAGGGGTCACGAGTTTCTGCGCCCCGCCGACCGTTTGGCGCATGCTCATCCAGGCGGACCTGACCCTGCTCAAAACCCCGCCCACCAAGGTTGTTTCGGCGGGCGAACCCCTCAACGCCGAGGTGATCGGGCAAGTGGAGAGGGCCTGGGGCCAGACCATCCGCGACGGTTTCGGCCAGACGGAGTCAACAGTCCAGGTCGCGAACACCCCCGGGCAGCCGGTCAAGACCGGCTCGATGGGACGGCCGCTGCCGGGCTACGACGTCGTGCTCGTCGACCCTGCCACTGGCGAAGAGGCCGACGACGGCGAGCTGTGCTTGCGCTTGGACCCCCGCCCCGTGGGGCTCATGAAGTCCTACTTCGGCGACCCGGAAAAGACGGCCGAGGCTTTCCGCGACGGCTATTACCACACGGGCGACATGGCCAGCCGGGACGAGAACGGCGTCATTACCTACGTGGGCCGCGGCGACGATGTCTTCAAATCCTCCGACTACCGCCTGTCCCCTTTCGAACTCGAAAGCGTTCTGATCGAACATCCCGCAGTGGCGGAGGCCGCTGTCGTGCCCTCTCCGGATCCGGTCAAGCTTTCGGTGCCCAAAGCCTTTGTGGTGCTCGCCGCGGGCTACGAGCCCGGTCCGGCCGTGGCGGAGGACATCCTCAGATACTGCCGGCAGCACCTGGCGCCGTTCAAGCGCATCCGTCGGCTCGAATTCGGCGAGTTGCCCAAGACGATTTCCGGCAAGATCCGGCGTGTCGAACTTCGAGGCACGGAGGTGGCCCGCCACGGCGACGGCCCGCTGCCTGCCGGCCTGGGTGTCGAGTACACCGAGGACGAGTTCCCGAGTCTGAAAGAATAGGCAGCCAAGCAATGTCAGGAGGAACCGTGGGCACCCCGCTCCCCCGCGACCCCATCGCCGACGCCCAGCGAAACTGGGAGCGCCACGGCTGGGGCGAAGTCGCCGCGCCCATGGCGGCCATCACCGCGATCATGCGCACGCAGCAGATCCTGCTGGCGCGGATCGAGGGCGTGCTGAAGCCGTATGGCCTGACCTTCGCGCGCTACGAACTCCTGGCGCTGCTGAGTTTCGCCCGCAGCGGCGCGTTGCCCATGAACAAAGCCAGCGCGCTGCTCCAGGTGCATCCGACCTCGGTGACCAACGCCGTCGACCGCCTCGAAAAGGCAGCCCTCGTGGTCCGCTCCCCGCACCCCACCGACGGGCGCACTACGCTGATCGAGCTCACCGCGGAGGGCCGCACCCTCGCGAAGCGCGCGACGACGGCACTCAACAACGAGGTGTTCGGCCAGTCCGGTTTCGGGAACGAAGACGTCGAGCACCTGATCCGCGTACTGGGAGACTTCCGCAAGGCCGCGGGCGACTTTACGGACTGACCCCACCCCCTGAGTACTATCCACATTGCGAGATTCATATATCAAATAATGAGACCCATGCATAGCATTGAGCCATGCAGAATTCAGCCGTGGAACCTTTTGTCGACCTCGAATGGTTGTCTCAAAACCGTCGCCGCGTGGTTCTGGCCGATGTGCGCTGGTACCTCGACGGGCGCTCGGGCCGGGAGGCGTACGACGGCGGGCACATCCCCGGGGCGGTCTTTGTCGACCTGGATCGCTGGCTCTCGGCTGAGGGATCGCCCCTCGAAGGAAGAAACCCGCTGCCCGCGCCGGATGATTTTGCCCTTGGCATGCGGGAAGTGGGAATCAGCGATGACGACATCGTGGTGGCTTACGACGACGCCGGCGGAGTCATCGCCGCACGCTTGGTCTGGATGCTGCGCGCCACAGGCCACAGCTCGGCCATTCTGGATGGCGGGCTGGCCAGCTATAAAGGGCCCTTGGAAACCGAACATCCTCTAAGGACCGCGGGTGATTTCACCGCACAACCGTGGCCCAGGAACCGCCTGGCGGAAATCCACGAGCTCTCAAGCGAAACAAACCTCGCGGTGGACGCACGCAACCGCGACCGCTTCGAGGGCAGGCAGGACCCCATCGATCCCAGACCCGGGCATGTGCCCGGGGCGAGGAACGTCCCGTGCAGGGAGAACCTGGACCCCGACGGGAAACTGCGCAGCAAGGCCGAGTTGCTGCGCATCTTCGCCGCGGCAGGCATCTCGTCGGCCGAGAACGTGATCAGCTATTGCGGCTCCGGAGTAACGGCTTGCCACAGTCTCTTGGCCCTGGAATACGCCGGCCTCGGACGCGGCAGACTCTTCACCGGCGGGTGGTCCCAATACGGCCACGCGCTGGAATTCCCGGTCGAGCTCGGGCCCGCGTAGGGGGGCCTTAACGGTGCTTGAACTCCGGCTGGCGCTTTTCGGTGAACGCTGCCATGCCTTCCTTTTGGTCCTCGGTGGCGAACAATGAGTGGAAGATCCGACGCTCAAACAAAACACCCTGGGACAGGCCGGTTTCGAAGGCGGCGTTGACGGCTTCCTTGGCCACCATGGCAACCGGCTTGGACTTGGAGGCGATCACCTTGGCGGCCTTCAGCGCCTCCTCCACCACGGAATCGGCCGGGGCGACGCGGGAAACAAGTCCTGCCCGCTCGGCTTCCGCGGCGTCCATGAACCGCCCGGTGAGGATCATGTCCATTGCTTTGGCCTTGCCCACGGCATGGGTCAACCGTTGCGAGCCGCCCATCCCGGGAATGACACCGAGGTTGATTTCCGGTTGGCCGAACTTGGCGTTGTCCCCGGCAATGATGAAATCGCACATCATGGCAAGTTCGCAGCCCCCACCGAGGGCATAGCCGGACACCGCGGCAATTACGGGAATGCGCAGGCGAGTGAGGTTTTCCCAGGCGCGGAACCAGTCGGCGGCATACATGTCCATGTACCCCTTGGATGCCATCTCCTTGATGTCGGCGCCGGCCGCGAAGGCCTTCTCCGAGCCGGTGATCACCACGGCCCCCACCGCGGGGTCCGCATCCATGTCCGACACGGCGGCCACGATCTCATTCATGGTGGCCTGGTTCAACGCATTGAGCGCCTTGGGCCGGTTCAGCGTCACCAAGCCCACCCGTCCACGGAGTTCCACCAGGATGTTTTCATACTGCTGCGCCAAGCCGTGCCCCTTTTGTCGTAAATGAACTACCCGCCAAGGCTACTTGGCGGACTTGTCCCGGATGTCCGTGATGACGCCGGAGAAGTCGCGCCCGGCTCCGCCTTCGGCTGCGAAAGCGTCGTAAATCTGCGATGCCAAATGCCCCATTTTCCCGTCGACTCCGGTGCTCTCAAGCGCGTTGACCGCAAGACGCAGGTCCTTCGCCATAAGCGCTCCGGCGAATCCGGGTTGGTAGTCGCGGTTGGCCGGGCTCGTGGGGACCGGTCCCGGAACCGGGCAATTGGTGGTCAGCGCCCAGCACTGCCCCGAGGCGTTGGAAGCGACATCGAACAGCGCTTGGTGCGTCAGGCCCAGCTTCTCGCCCAGGACGAACGCCTCGCTGACGGCAATCATGGAAACGCCCAGGATCATGTTGTTGCAGACCTTGGCGGCTTGCCCGGCTCCGTGGTCACCGCAGTGCACGATCCTCCGGCCCATGAGTTCCAGGATCGGCTTCACCGTTTCGAAGTCCTCGGGCAACGCCCCCACCATGAAGGTCAGGGTTCCGGCTTCGGCACCCACCACACCGCCGGAAACGGGCGCGTCCACGGAGCGGTGGCCGGCCTCCAAGGCAATGGCAGCGGCCTCGCGGGCCTCGTCGACGTTGATGGTGGAGCAGTCCAGGAACAGTGTGTCCGGCGCAGCCACGGAGAGCAGGCCCGGCGCTCCGTCAACTCCCCGGTAAGCGTCAAGGACGTGCTTGCCGCTGGGCAGCATGGTCAGGACAACGGATGCCCCCGCAACGGCCTCCGGAGCGGAATCCACCGTGGCAATGCCGTGTTCACGGGCTGCCTCGAGTGCTGCCGGCACGGGATCGTACGCGACCACTTGATGACCCGCTTTGACAAGGTTCACGGCCATGGGGCCGCCCATGTGGCCAAGGCCGAGGAAAGCGATGGTGCCGGAAACTGCGTCAGACATGGTCGGACTCCTTTGAATGAAGTTTGAGTTCACGCTCGCCAAGCGACGCGAAGAAGCCCTCGACGGCGGCCGGCGACACCTCCGCCAGGGAAGCTGGCTTCCATTGTGGGTTGCGGTCCTTGTCCACCACTTGGGCGCGGATCCCCTCGCGGAAATCCGGGCCAGCCAGGCACCGCACGCCAACACGGTATTCCTGTTCCAAGGCCTCTTCAAGGGAAAGCCCCCGGACGCGCCGCAACGATTCCAAGGTGACTTTCACGGCTGTAGGCGACTTCGCCTCGATCGTGACCGCGGCTGCAGCGGCTTCCCCGCCGGCGGCGCGCAGCCCGGCGACAATTTCCTCGGCGTCGTCGGAAGCATAGGCGTCATCAATCCACTCGCGCTGGCCGGACAGTGCCGAGGCTGGCGGTTCCTGAACAAAGCGCCCGACGGCGGCCTCCGCCGTCGAGCTTTCCAGCGCTTCCGCGAGCTCGGGCAGGCTTTCGGACGGCACGAAGTGGTCCGCAAGCCCCAGGAACAGGGCGTCGGCCCCGCTCAAGTGGGCGCCCGTGAGGGCTGCGTGGGTACCAGACTCGCCCGGTGAGCGGGACAACAAAAGGGTCCCGCCGACGTCGGGCACAAAACCAATGGTGGTTTCCGGCATGCCCGTACGGGTCCGCTCGGTGACCACGCGGACTGAGCCATGGGCGGAGATCCCGACGCCGCCGCCCAGGACCAGCCCGTCCATGAAGGCCACGTAAGGCTTCGGGTACCGGGCAATGAGCGAGTTCAAGCGGTATTCCGCAGCCCAGAAATCCGCGGTCCGGCCCCCGTGGCGCAGGATGTCGTCGTAGATCGCCACGATGTCCCCGCCCGCGCAGAGTCCCCGGTCCCCGGCGCCGCGTACCAAAACCGTCTTGACGGCGTCGTCGTCCGCCCAAGCGGTGAGTTGCTCCAGCATGGCGTGCACCATCCCGGCGGTGAGTGCGTTGACGGCCTGGGGCCGGTTCAGCGTGATGACGCCGAGGTGGCCGCGCTTCTCGAAGAGAACCTCGGCCATTAGCTGCCGGCCGGCATCACGAAGCTGGCGCCCTGACGGATGCCCGAAGGCCAGCGGGTGGTGACCGTCTTGGTCTTGGTGTAGAAGCGGAAGGCGTCAGCGCCGTGCTGGTTGAGGTCGCCAAAGCCCGAGGCCTTCCAGCCGCCGAAGGTGTAGTAGGCAATCGGGACGGGAATCGGAACGTTGATGCCAACCATGCCTACTTCGACGCGGCTCGCGAAGTCGCGGGCCGCGTCGCCGTCGCGGGTGAAGATCGCCACGCCGTTGCCGAACTCGTGCTCGGAGCAGAGCCGCAGCGCTTCTTCGTAGTCGGCTGCGCGTAGGACGCTCAGGACCGGGCCGAAGATCTCCTCCTTGTAGATGGACATGTCCTTCGTGACGTTGTCGAAGAGGGTCGGGCCAACCCAGAAGCCTCCGGCGTAGCCGTCCACCTTCAGGTCGCGTCCATCGGTGACGAGCGTGGCACCTTGGTCGACGCCCGCTTGGATGTAGCCCTCGATACGATGTTTCGCCGAGGCGGCCACTACAGGCCCGAAATCCGAATCCGCGGCCAGGCTGGGACCCACCTTCAGGCCCTTGATGCGGTCCTGCAGCTTGGAGACGAGCTGGTCCGCTGTCTCCTGGCCAACAGGCACAGCCACCGAGATCGCCATGCAACGCTCGCCGGCGGAGCCGAACCCGGCACCGATGAGGGCATCCGCGGCCATGTCGAGATCGGCGTCGGGCATGATCACCATGTGGTTCTTGGCGCCGCCGAAGCACTGGGCGCGCTTCCCGTGGGCCGCGGCCGTGGCGTAAATGTACTGGGCAATCGGGGTGCTTCCGACGAAGCCGATAGCCTTCACCCGCGGATCCTCAAGGAGGGTATCCACTGCTTCCTTGTCGCCGTTGATGACGTTGAAGACGCCGTCCGGCAATCCCGCTTCGGTGAATAGTTCTGCCAGGCGCAGCGGCACGGACGGGTCGCGCTCCGAAGGCTTGAGGATGAAGGCATTGCCGGCAGCCAGGGCGGGCCCGGACTTCCAGAGTGGAATCATGGCCGGGAAGTTGAAGGGCGTAATGCCCGCGACGACCCCAAGGGGCTGGCGCAGTGAGTGGACGTCGATGCCCGTGCCGGCGTTGTCCGAGAATTCACCCTTGAGCAGGTGCGGGGCACCGGCGGCGAACTCCACCACCTCGATGCCACGCTGGATGTCACCTTTGGCATCGGGGAAGGTCTTGCCGTGCTCGGAGGAAAGGAGCGTAGCGAGTTCGTCCATGTGTTCGTTGACCAGGTCGACGAACTTCAGCAGGATCCGGCCGCGGCGCTGCGGGTTCATGGCGCCCCATTCGAGCTGGCCTTTCTCCGCGCTCGCAATGGCGTTCCTGACCTCGTCAGCACTGGCCAGGGGAAGGCGTGCCTGAACCTCGCCGGTGCAGGGATTGTAGACGTCGCTGAATCGTGGAGAGGTCCCGTCGACTCTTTGGCCGTCAATGTAGTGGGAAAGTTCGCGCACCATGGAATGCTCCTTTGCATAGGGGAATGCCCGCCATCGGCCTCGAAGGCACATGTCCAACTGCGCTCCGGGACGTCTTTGATCCCGAATATACTCGGACTTCCTACTAATTTCTAGAGGACTTCAGCTGCGGCCCTCAACACCCGACCACATTTGGGAATGCCCGACGCCGGAACTCGCCGCGTGCGGGGAGGTGCCGGTCTGCGCCGGGGGCAAAGGTGGTAGGAAGTGGTGGCCCGGCTCAGCGAGGCAGCGAGCTATAGGCATCCAGCGCCTCCCGACGCGAGACCTTAAGGTCCACCACCGGCTCCGGATAGTCCGCCATGGTCAGTTCCGGGATCCACTGGCCGACGTAGCTGCCGTGGGGATCGAACTTCGCGGCCTGGGTCTCCGGATTGAAGATCCTGAAGAACGGCGAGGCGTCCGCGCCGGAACCCGCTACCCACTGCCAGTTCGCAGGATTGGACGCAGGATCGGCATCCACCAGGGTGTCCCAGAACCATTGCTCGCCCACTTGCCAGTGGATGCCAAGGTTCTTCACCAAGAGGCTGGCGGAAACCATACGAACCCGGTTGTGCATCCATCCTGTGTGCCACAATTGCCGCTGGCCTGCGTCCACCAAGGGGAAACCGGTGCGGCCCTCCTGCCATGCCCGAAGGAGGGTGGCGGCACTCTGGGTCTCTGCACTGCTGGCGGCGGCTTCATGCGAGCCGGCACCCTGGGCGGCACCGCCCTGACCACCCGGCCAAGCCCACGGATAGTGGTCGAACCCGGGCCGCAAATTGGCCGTTGCCAGGTCCGGACGATGGAAGTACTGGTGCCAGCAGAATTCACGCCAACCGAGTTCCGAGGCGAAGGCGGCCGCGCCGTCGCCCAGTTCCCGACGACGGCCCTGCTGGGCATGCCACACCTCGAACGGACTGAGTTGCCCCCAGCGCAAGAAGGGCGACAAGCGGCTACTGCCCGGCAGGTCAGGACAGTCCCGGTTCACCGAATAGTCCGCCAGTCCGTGCTCCACGAAGTCGTCAAGAAGCTCATGCGCCTGGGCCGAACCCGGCTGCCAGCTCTCGGACAATCCGGCCGACCAATCGGGGTTCCGCGGCAGCAATCCCCACGTGTCCAACTCCTCGGACCCAGGCAGCCGGCCGGAGAATCCCCGGCCCGGTTCCGGAGCTTCCAGCGGTTCACGGAAATCCATTTCGGACACGGTCCGCCAAAATGGCGTGAAGACCTTGAAGGGCCCGCCTTGCTTCGTGGTCACGGCCCACGGTTCATGCAGCAAGGAGGCCTGGAAACTCTCCGCATGCATCCCGGACTCGCGCGCCCAGGCCTTGATGCCGGCGTCGAGCATTCGCTCTGCCTCGCCGTAACGGCGGTTCCAGTACAGCGATCCGGAACCCATCGCCGTCGCGGTTTCCCGGACGATTTCCGCCGCCGGTCCGCGGCGCAGCAAGAGCGGTACGCCCAGTGCGGCGAGGTCTTCGCGAAGGGCAAGCAGGGAATGATGCAGCCACCAGCAGGAAGCGGCGCCGAGCGGCCTGATGCCCGGCGATTCCTCGTCGAAGACATAAAGCGCGACGGCGGCACCGTCGTCAGCTGCCGCCCGCAGCGCCGGGTTGTCCGTGGCCCGGAGGTCGTCCCGGAACCACACGATCGACGGCTTCACTCATCCCCCTCGGATTTACGGCAAAGGTCATGCCCCTTAAGACGAATCCTAAGGGGCATGACCTGTACTGAATCTACTGAGATTTACTTCGGCATCAGGACGGAGTCAACCAGGTACACCGTGGCGTTGGCGGTGTGGACGCCACCGCAGATCACGGCGGAGCCTCCGTCAACCTTGAGCGCGTCCTTGGTTCCCGTAACGGTCACGGAGTCGCCCTCAACCGTCTTGTGGGTGCCCACGATCTGGTCCGGGGTCAGCTGGCCGGGGATGACGTGGTAGGTCAGGATCTTGCTCAGGAGAGCGTCGTCGGTTTTGAGGCTGTCGATGGTGGCGGCGGGGATCTTGGCGAAGGCGCTGTCCACAGGAGCGAAGACAGTGAACTGGCTGCTGTTCAGCGTGTCCACCAGGTTCACCTTGGGGTTCAGTTTGCCGGACACAGCGGCCGTGAGGGTCTTGAGCAACGGGTTGTTGGAAGCGGCCACGGCTACGGGGTCGAGTGCCATGCCGGCAACGGAACCTGCACCGCTGGGAACCTGGGAGGCGTAACCTGCACAGCCCGGGCCAACCAAGTCTTTGGTCGGGTCCATCGCGGCGCTTGCCGAGGCGGAGGGGGCCGGCGCCATGGTGGACGACGAGCTCGGAGCGGCCGACGACGGTGAAGCCGTGGAAGCGGAGCCGCCACACGCAGTGAGGCCCAGCAGGGCGGAAGCGGCGAGGCCGGCGATCGCAAAAGACGTGCGCTTTGTAGAAAGCATGACATTTCTCCTTCAAACGGACTGACATTCGGTGCCGGTTGATTCCGGCGTGAAAGCACTTCACCCTTGCGGGCTAAGTCCTTATGCCAGCTATTCGGAGGTGTGGGCTGCAGGGATGGGTGAGTTTCAAAACTTAATTTGGGAGCCCCTCAAGATCCGACCAGTTTTGGACGCCCCCGACCCCGGATGGCGGTGTGGGTGCCGACGTTGCGGCTCAAAGGTGGTCGGTTCTTGCGGAGCTCATGCGGTGGGCTTCTTCCATGAGCAACTTGCCGAGGAATTCCTGGCGTTCAGGTCGGAATCGCGGCTCGATGCCCGTGAGGGACAAAGCGCCGACTGGCCTCCCCATTTGGTCGAAGACGGCAGCCGCCATCCCCCAACTGCCTTCGAGGACCAGACCGGGATTCACCGAGTACCCAGCCATTCGGGTCTGCTCAAGGTTCCGGCGCACCACACTCTCGGTGTGGCCGGCCGCGAAGTCCCCCGCATGCCGTTCCCAGCCGGACAGGATCGCTCCCTGTTCCTCATCCGGCAGGAACGCCATGATCGCCGTGCCGGCCGACGCCACGCCGAGCGGGAACCTGACGCCCTCGTGCAAGACGAACGAGCGCACGGGGAAGCTGCCTTCTTCGCGGAGCACGCACACGGTTTCGTGGCCACGACGGATGGAATAGAAGGCGCTTTCCCCGCTCTCCTCGGCCAAGCGGCGCAGGCTGGGCCGAGCCAGGTCCTCAAACGGGAATCGAGCCGCCGCCACGGATCCCAGCAGGAAGATCTCGGGCCCCAGGATCCAGTTGCCGGTCCGCTGGTCGTGGTCCAGCAGGCCCTCGGCGGCGAGGGACGCGAGCAAGCGGTGCACCGTCGGGCGCGTCAACCCCGACTCGCGGACCAGCCCAGCGATGGACATGCCCTCCGGTTTGCGTCCCACGAACCGCAGGAGCGCGGCAACCCGGCCCACCACTTGGGCGCCCTGGACCGGCTTGGTTTGCGGCTGCTGAGTCGGCAAATCTACCCCTTTCCGAAGATTTCCTCCACAATGTGGATATTTCCAAGACTAGCGTCCACACTATGCCATTCCAGCCCTACCGGCCACGCGATGCCGTTGACCCTCCGCACCGGGTCACCTTAGGCTTCTTTTCAGACGACTAGCTCAGCCCTGTGTCCACAAAGTGGATAGCCACTGAGTGACCCTACCCAAAGACGAGGACAAAGCCATGGCCAAAATCCAGCCCAGCGCAGCCGTTGCACTGCAGGACGTCCTACGCGACGGCCAGACGATCGCCGTCGGCGGTTTCGGGCTCAGCGGCATCCCCGCGGACCTGATCGACGCCGTCCGCGATTCGGGAGTCAAGGACCTGACCGTGGTCTCCAACAACATGGGCATCGACGGCAAGGGGCTTGGCGTCCTCATCGAAACCGGCCAGGTCCGCAAAGTCATCGCCTCGTACGTGGGAGAGAACAAACTCTTCGCCGAGCGGTACCTCTCCGGCCAGCTCGAGGTCGAGTTCGCTCCCCAGGGCACCCTGGCCGAGCGCCTCCGCGCAGGGGGTGCCGGCATCCCCGCTTTCTACACGAGGACCGGCGTCGGAACCCTGGTTGCCGAGGGCAAGCCGCTCGAAGAGTTCGACGGCGTCACGTACGTCCGCGAGCGCGGGATCGTCGCCGACGTCGCGCTGGTCCACGCACACACCGCGGACACGGACGGCAACCTGATCTACCGCTACACGGCCCGGAACTTCAACCCGGTCGTGGCGACGGCGGGAATCGTGACCATCGCCGAGGCCGAACTGATCGTGGAGCCCGGCGAATTGGATCCGAACCACATCGTGACACCCGGCGTCTACGTCCAGCGACTGGTTCAGGCAAGCGGCCGGACTAAGGACATTGAGCAGCGCACCGTCCGGCCCCGCGCCGAAGCCCTGGCCCTCTAAGCACCCACCCGACAAGGAGCACCACCATGGCATGGACCCGCGACGAAATGGCCGCTATTGCGGCCCAGGAACTCAACGACGGCGATTACGTCAACCTCGGCATCGGCATTCCCACCCTCGTTGCCAACAACCTGCCCGACGGCGTGCGGGTTGTCCTGCAAAGTGAAAACGGCCTCCTCGGCATGGGCCCTTTCCCTTATGAGGGCGAGGAAGACGCCGACCTCATCAACGCCGGCAAGCAGACCGTCACGGTCCTGCCCGGCGGCAGCATCTTCGACTCCGCGACGTCTTTCGGCATGATCCGCGGGGGACACGTCAAGGTTGCCATCCTCGGCGCCATGCAGGTTTCCGGCAATGGCGACCTCGCCAACTGGACCATTCCGGGAAAAATGGTCAAGGGCATGGGCGGCGCCATGGACCTGGTCGCCGGCACCCCGCGCGTCGTGGTCCTCACCGAGCACAATGCCAAGGACGGGAGCGCCAAGATCGTCCGGGAATGCACCCTGCCGTTGACGGGCCTGGGGGTGGTGGACCGCATTGTCAGTGACCTCGCGGTGTTCGATCTTGTGCGGAACGTACAAGAAACAGACGGCGGGCGGCAACTCACCCTGACCCGCCTCGCCCCCGGGATATCAGTCGAAGAGCTCCGCGAAAAGACCGAGGCAGCATTCGACGTCGCATTGGAATCCACCCCTGCATGGAAAGGAACACCGGCATGAGCCTGAAACAGCAGTTCGGCAAAGATGTCCTCCTCACCGGATGGGGACACAGCAAGTTCGGCAAACTCACGGACGAGACGCTGGAGTCCCTGATCGTCCAGGTGTCCACGGAGGCCATCCGGAACTCCGGCCTTGACCCACGGGACATCGACGAAATCTACCTTGGCCAGTTCAACTCAGGCATGCAGCCCCTTGGCTTCACGTCCTCGCTGGCCCTGCAACTGTCCGAGGACCTGGCAAACGTCCCGGCTACGAGAACCGAAAACGCGTGCGCTTCCGGTTCCGCAGCATTCCAGCAAGGCGTGAAGGCCGTCTTGGCCGGCACTTCCCGCAACGTCCTGGTGATCGGGGCGGAAAAGATGACCGACGCCGGAGCCGACGTTGTCGGAGCAGCCCTTCTTGGCGCGTCCTACGAAATGGCGGGCAAGGCCTCCACTACCGGCTTCACGGGGCTGTTCGCCGAGGTGGCCAAGCACTACGAAAAGCGCTACGGCGCTGGCATTCACGGTTTTGGTTTTGCCGGCGGCCTGGGCGACATCCTCGGTTCCATCGCCGCCAAGAACCACCACAACGGCATGGATAACCCCTATGCGCAGATGCACCGGGACTTCGGCGAGGAGTTCTGCCGGACGGTTTCCGAGAAGAATCCCATGGTTGCCGAGCCGCTTCGCCGCACCGACTGCTCCCCCGTGTCCGACGGCGCCGCCGCCGTCGTGCTTTCCGTAGGCCCGGCGTCGGGCGCTGCTACTGAACCCGTGCGACTGGCGGGCTTCGGGCACGCGAACGACTTCTTCCCGGTAGAGCGCCGCGACCCCACGGAGTTCGCCGCCACGCGGGTGTCCTGGGAGCGCGCGCTGGGGATGGCCGGCGTCGGGATCGACGGACTGGACTTCGCCGAGGTGCACGATTGCTTCACGATCGCCGAACTGATCATGTACGAGGCCATGGGACTGACGCCGCGGGGCGAAGGATCCCGGGCGGTGCAGGAAGGCTGGGTCTACAAGGACGGCAAGCTGCCCGTCAATGTGTCGGGCGGGCTCAAGGCCAAAGGCCACCCCGTGGGCGCAACAGGCGTATCGCAGCACGTCATCGCGGCCATGCAGCTCACGGGAACCGCGGGAGCCATGCAACTGCCCAACGCCCGCCGCGGAGCCGTGCAGAACATGGGCGGCGTGGGCATCGCGAATTATGTCTCCGTTTTGGAGTCGATCTAAGGAACCCCGCTGAAACTCCCCGCTTTTGACGCCCGACGCAGCGCCGCCCGCTTGGTGGCGCGAGCCGCCGTCGGGGTCAAAGCCCAAAGGTGGGGAGTTCCAGCGCCCCCCTTCACCAGCTACCGCGCCGGGTCTACACTGACCCTATGTCCGACACCGCAGGACGCAAGTTGTTCCAGCATTCAGGAACGGCGCTCATCTTCCGGGGAGCCTTGGCCCTTCTCTTCGCCTTCCTGGTTGCTTCCTTGCCGGTCGCCACGGTGTTTGCCCTCGTTTACGTGTTCGGCGTCTTCGCCATCACCGACGGGCTCACCAACATGGCCCACTACTTCTACGACCCTGCGCGCCACTCCCGCTGGAGCATGATCGGCGGCTTCGTCTCCGTTGCGACCGGCCTCGTGGCCGTTTCGTGGCCGGGCATCACCGCCGCGGCACTGGGCGTCCTCATAGGAGCATGGGCCCTGGTCCTCGGCATTTCGCAGATCATCCTTGCCATGGACACCAGGACGACGGTCAGGGCTTGGTGGATCTGGATGCTGACAGCCTTGGTCACCACTTTGTTCGGGCTTTTTGTGCTCGTCAATCCGGGCGCGGGATTCCTGGGCGTGGTGGCGCTCCTCGCGACTTACGCCGCGGTCAGTGGTGTTTTGTTGATCGCCTCCGGCATCAAGCTCCGCAGGCGCGCCTCCACTTCGGTGATGCTCGCCCATTAGCCCTTGCGGGAGCAATCTGCCGCGAGGGGATGCGCTGGGTCCCAAGTTCGGTAAGTTAGTGGCTGTGAAGATAGCTACCTGGAATGTGAATTCGCTCCGCGCACGTGCCGACCGCGTCGAGGCCTGGCTGCAGCGCAGTGACTGCGACGTCCTCGCCATGCAGGAAACCAAGTGCAAGGACGATAACTTCCCGTGGGAGCTCTTCGAGCGCATGGGCTACGAGGTTGCCCACTTCGGTCTGAGCCAATGGAACGGCGTCGCGATCGCCTCGCGTGTAGGGCTCGACGACGTCGAGCGCACCTTTGTTGACCAGCCCGCCTTCGGAAAAGCCGGCAAGGATCCTGTCCAGGAAGCCCGTGCGATTGCCGCAACGTGTGGCGGGGTCCGGGTCTGGAGCCTGTACGTTCCCAACGGCCGTTCCCTGGACGACGAACACATGCCGTACAAGCTCAAGTGGCTGGACACCCTGAAGGGCCACGCCGCCGGTTGGATCACGGAGAACCCCGAGACCCAGGTGGCGCTCATGGGCGACTGGAACATCGCGCCCCTGGACGAGGACGTCTGGGACATCGATTACTTCCGGGCGAACGCGCTCACCCACGTCAGCGAACCCGAGCGCGAGGCCTTCCGGGCGTTCGAAGCGGCCGGTTTCACCGACGTCGCGCGCGCTTACACCCCGGGTCCCGGCGTCTACACCTACTGGGACTACACGCAGCTGCGGTTCCCCAAGAAGGAAGGCATGCGTATCGACTTCGTCATGGCCTCCCCCGCGCTGGCCGCCCGCGTTACCGGGGCCTCAATCGACCGCGAGGAACGCAAGGGCAAGGGCGCCTCGGACCACGCTCCCGTGATCGTGGAGCTTACGGACTGACCGGCAACAATGACGGAGGAGGCGGGCCCGCGATGAGCGGAAAGCTATACGGGAGCCAGGCAGGACTGCCCTTCTCTTCCGCGTTGCGCGTCTACGAACCGCTTGAGGCGTTTCCCGAGGACCAGCGGCAGCAGCTCGTGGCGAGCGGTACCCGCAGCGGTTCGCGGGCCGCCGTCGAAAGTGCCGAGCTGCTCGCTTCCCTCGGGCGGGTCACCCGCAAGGGCGGGGATCCGTTCCCGACCGGCAGCACCGATCTGGTCCGCATCACGCGGGTTCCTTCCGGAGACCGGAACGATCCCGACGCCGGCCGATTGCTTTACTGCCCCAGCCAACTGGTCATCCGGGCAGGATTGGCGGCCAATGCCCTCATGGAAGGTATCCACGGACCCCTCGCGGACCTGCTCATCCCCGTGGACCAGCGCGACCGGCACCAGGCACGCATCGACCGTATCAACGCCAGTCACGACGCGAAGCGCGTGCACACGCGGGCCTCCACGTGGGGCATCCCCTTCAGCTGGTTCTCGCTGTTCCAGGAGTCGGACCGCAAGGATGTCGTGGAATCCGGCGGACGCATCTTGACGGTCAGGGTCTGGGCCTCACTGACGGATGCCTTGGACCGGGCACGCTTTGCCGTAGCCAACCTTGCCCTCGCCGCCCCTGACCTGGACATGCTGGACGACCTCACCCAGCTCACCGAGTGGCTCGAGTTGTTCCACGTGCAGTCAATGGTCGAGCTGGACTACGGCGCCGTGGCGGACAAGGTGTACCCGGACGAGTCGCCCATGGATGTCAGGCTCGGCATCGAATGCCTGGCCGAGGGCGACATGACGGGAGCGGCCGCGGCTTATCGCAGGCTGGCTTCCCGCTGGATCCCCATCAGGCAGTTGGCCCGGGCTTCCTGACTCTGGGTTTCCCGGCTGCTGGGGCGGGTTAGCCCTTCGGGCGCGGCGGAGCAGTGGTTTCGCGGACGATCAGCCGGTGGGCTGCTTTCATGGACCGCACGGAACCTGCGGCCCCGGCCAATTCGTCCAACAGCATCCGCGTGCCCAACTGGCCTTGTTCAACGGGATCCTGCGCCACTGTTGTCAGGCCCATGGCCTCGGCGAATTCGTGGTTGTCAATGCCGATAATGGACAAGTCTTCCGGTACGCGGACGCCACGGCGCCGCGCCTGCAACATGGCTCCCATGGCCATTTCATCGGAAGCACAGAAGATCGCTGTCGGTTTGGGTCCGGGCTTGCTCCAGAGCTCGTCGAAGGCTTCCTGGCCGCTGCCCACGGTGAAGTTTCCGAAAATGTCCCATTCCGGAGGCATGGAGAAGCCCGCGCTCGTCATGGCATCCGTGAAGCCGTCAACGCGTAGTCGCGGCACGGTGAAGTTCAGGTCGGAATCGTCCTGGCCGTGGAGCAGCGCGATCTCCCGATGGCCGAGGTTCAAAAGATGCATGGTGGCTTCCACCGAGGCGGCGTAATCGTCGATACCGATGCTGGGGCAGTCCTCCACTGGACCACCGACAATCACCAAGGGGATCTCGATCCTTTGGAGATCGGCAATTTCCTCGGGCGTCAGGGACATACAGAGGACCAGGAGTGCATCGATCTGCTTATAGACCATCGTCTTGCTGAAGAGCCGTTCCCGCGCTCCGCGCTGGCCGCCCAAGTTGAACAGGGACAGGTTGTAGCCGCGAGCGTGGAGCTCGCGGTCTACGCCCTCGATGGCCTTGAAGAAGAACCAGCGGTCCACGTAGGGTGCCAGGACACCGATCGTCCTGGTGCGGCCTGTGGCCAGTCCCGAAGCGGACGACGACGCCACGTACCCGAGTTCACCGGCAACCCTTAGGATCTTTTCCCGGGTAGCAGGAGATACCCGGGGAAGGCCGCGCACCGCGCGGGAAACGGTGGCGGTGGAAACGCCTGCGGCCTGTGCGACGTCCTCAATGCTGGCTCCTGCGTGGCCGCCACGCTGGGACCGTTCACTCGTTTTTGCCACTCAAGCCCCCTCAAAGAATCCGTGCGGAAGCCGGGGGTTCCTTCCCAGACGGCAGATAACCAGCGTATTCCGCTTGGTTGCCCTCCGCCGATTCCGCGCTACTTATTTCCGTTCGCTGCTCACCTGATGCGCCTGGATGTCCGTGCGGGGAGCCGCCGGCGAAGCCGAAGCATCCCCCACAAGGCCAGCAACACTGCCAGCAGGCCCAGGGCCCAGCCCAGTGCGGGCTGGGCCGTGAGCTCGGCGGCGACGGTGATGACCAGCAGGACCAAGGCCCAAAAGCCGAGGAAACCTATCACGAGGTCGAAATCTTCCGCCGATTTCACCCGCGAGTGCTGCTCCTTGGCCGGGCCGCCGAGGGACGGCCCGGCCGAATCCGGAGTTTGCGTCATTTGACAGCGCCGGCTGTCAGGCCCGCCACGATCTTGCGCTGGAAGACCAGAACGAGGATCACCAGCGGAATCGTCACAACCGTTCCGGCTGCCATGACGGCGGTGTACGGCTCCTGGTGGGCCTGGGCACCGGCGAAGTAGGCGATAGCGACCGTGACTGTCTTCGTCTGGTCATTGGACAGCTGGCTCGCGATGAGGAACTCATTCCACGAAGCGATGAACGCCAGGATTGCAGTGGTGAAAACAGCTGGCGCAGCAAGCGGCATGATCACCTTGCGGAATGCCTGGCCCTGCGTGCAGCCATCAATTCGAGCTGATTCCTCCAGCTCCCACGGCATTTCCCGGAAGAAGGACGTCAAGGTGTAAACCGTCAGAGGGAGCACAAAGGAGATGTTCGGAATGATCAGCGCCTGATATGTGCCGTACCAGCCGATGTTGGTGAACAGCTGGAACAACGGCGTCACCAAGGCCACGCCCGGGAACATCGATGCCCCGAGGACAAAGCCGAGGACCAGGAACTTGAACCGGAATTCAAGCCTGGACAAGGCATACGCCGCGAAAACCCCGAAAAGCAGGGCAACTACGGTGGTTACCCCTGCTACGAAGAGCGAGTTCAAGAGGTTCCGGCCGAAGTGGTTGCCCAGGCTTTCAGAGAACACCGTGTTGAAATTGTCCCAGGTGACGTGTGTGAAGAAAGGCGTCGAATCGAAGGTATATCCAACGTCGCGGAACGCGGTCACGATCATCCAGTAGAAGGGAATCAAGCACCAGATGAAGATGAGCGCTGCGCTGATGTACGTACGTCCGCTCGCCCAGCGTTCCCGCCGTCGGGCAGCTGTCTTGGGCGCGGAGTCAATGCTCACGGCGGTCATTTTTCCTGCCCCTTGGTGGTCTTGGGTGTGGCTGAGGCGACTGCGTTGGCTCCCAGGAAGCGAACGAAGATGAACGCAACCAGGAAGATGATCAAGAAGGTGATGGTGGACAAGGCCGCTGCTGAGTTGAATCCCTGACGGATCTGGTCAACCACCAGGATGGACAACGTTGTTGTGCCGTTCGAGCCCTGGGTCATGATGGCCGGGAGGTCATACATGCGCAGTGCGTCAAGGACACGGAACAGGACAGCCACCATGAGCGCCGGCTTCACGAGCGGCAAGGTGATCTGGGTGAAACGCTGCCATGCCGAGGCACCGTCGACCTTGGCTGCTTCGTACACTTCCGCCGGGATGATCTGCAGGCCAGCCAAAATCAGCAAGGCCATGAACGGCGTCGTCTTCCAAACGTCCGAAATGATGATCGCCCAACGGGCTGGCCACTCGCTGCCTGTCCACAGGATTGCCGTGCCGAAGAGCTTGTTGGCGATTCCGTCGAAAGCGAAGATGAAGAACCACAGCTTCGCGGTCACGGCAGTCGGAATGGCCCACGGAACCAGGACAGCAGCACGAAGGGCACTGCGGCCGCGGAAAGTCCGGGCCATGATGACGGCCATCCAGAACCCGAGAACGGTCTCCAGGACAACGGTGACCGCCGTGAAGAAGAACGTCGTTCCAACGGCGCTCCAGAATTGGGCGCCAAGAGTGCCGGGTGCACAAGCAGCTGAACCACACTGCTGGGCCAACCAGTGGACAAAGTTATCGAAGCCGGCGGGTCCCCCCTGGACGAAGACCTTGGTCACCGGATCCAGGCCCTGGTCCTTCTGGAACGCCATGATAATCGCGTTGACCACCGGGTACACGATGACGACGGCAAGCAATACCAAGGCCGGGGAAATCAACCAGAACGCCCACCGGCCTTGAGACGTGGCCGCCCGGTCCTGTCCTACTTCTTTTTGAACTTTTTTGGTTTTGGGGCTTGGTGTCTCTGGCGCCCGCTTAGGCTGCGCAAGGGTGGACATTTCCCCTCCTTCCGGAAATTGATAGCGTGCCCCTCGGGCGACCGTACGCTTGAAGCGCCAGCCGCCCGAGGTTCACTGGAGGTGTCGCTATTGGCTGGCCGAGTTGATGGCCGTGTCCATATCCGTCATTGCCTGATCGACGGACTTGTCACCCTTGATGGCAGCGTAGGCATTGTCCTGGATGGCCTTGGTGACTGCTGGGTAGAACGGCGTGACCGGGCGCGGCACGGCATTCTGGATCGAGGTCTTCAGCACCGGAAGGTACGGCAGCTGCTGGACCAGGGCCGGATCGTCGTACAGGGAACCGAGCACCGGGGCGAGCGAGCCCTGCGTTGCGTAGAACTTTTCAGTCTCTTCACTGGTCATGAAGGTCAGGAAGTCCTTGGCCGTTGCCTTGTGCGCCGAGTAGACGCTGACGGCGAGGTTGTGTCCACCGAGGGACGAGGCACCCGGGCCGCTCTTACCCGGGAGCGGAGCCATGCCGAAGGTGTCCTTCACCTTGGATGAGCCGTCCGTCTTGGCGAGGTTGTAGACGTAGGGCCAGTTGCGCAGGAAGAGGAGTTTGCCGTCTTCGAAGGACTGCCGGCTCTGTTCTTCCTGGTAGGTCACGCCCTGCGTGGGGATGTTTCCGTTCTTGTAGGCGGTGACGAGGTTGTTGAGGCCGGCCTTGGCCGCCGCGGAGGTCACGGTGGACTTGCCGTCGTCTCCAACGATGGTGCCGCCTGCCGAGTTGATGGCTTCAGCAGCGTTCACGGTGAGGCCTTCATACTTAGCCATCTGTCCGGCGTAGCAGTCGATGCCGTTCGACTTCGCGATGGAGCACATGCTCATCATCTCGTCCCAGGTCTTGGGCGGGGTGGGCACCAGGTCCTTGCGGTAGTAGAGGATGCCGCCGTCCGAGGTCTGGGGTGCCGCGAAGAGCGTGTTGTTGTACGTTGCCGTCTTGACCGTGGCAGGCAGCATCTTGGAGGTATCGATGCTCATCTTGTCCGTGAGCGGCTGCAGCCAACCCTTCGCGGCAAACTCAGCGGTCCAGATGACGTCCACGTCAACGACGTCGTAATTGACGTTCTTGGCCTGGAAGTTCTGGACCAAATCGTCGTGCTGCTGGTCCGCCTGGTCGGACTGCTCCTTGAAAGTGACCTTCTGGTCCGGGTGCGCCGCATTCCACTTATCGACAAGCGGGCGGACAACGTTGCTGTTGTCTTTGCCCTGGACGTAGGTGATTGGACCGCGTCCGTCGAGGTTCGCTGCGGCATCTCCGCCGCTTGAGGCTGTGCTGCCGCCACCGCCGCCACCACAGGCGGACAGGGACATGGCTAGCACGCCGGCAACAGCGGCCGGCAAAAGGTACTTGCGTGTGTTCATGCTGGGAACTCCTCAGTGAGTGGACCAGGTATTTCCGCAGTGCGGTTGATGTGGTGAGCCTCACATTAGTAAGCTTCCGGGTAGTAATGCAAGCGTTTACACAAAAATATGTCATCGAGAGGAATCCAGTGCCGCACTCCCCGATCCCAACCCCCGGTTCCAGCAATTCCGCATGGTGGGCAAGCGCCGTCGTCTACCAGATTTATCCCCGCTCGTTCGCCGACGCCAACGGCGACGGGATGGGCGACCTTGCCGGGGTCACCGCGAAACTGCCCTATCTGCAAACGTTGGGCGTGGATGCCGTCTGGCTCTCCCCGTTCTACAAGTCGCCGCAGGCTGATGCCGGATACGACGTAGCGGACTACCGGGCCGTGGATTCCCTCTTCGGCACCTTGGATGACTTCGACGCCATGCTGGAGAAGGCACACAGTCTGGGTATCAAGGTGATCGTCGACCTCGTGCCCAACCACACCTCGGACGAGCACGCCTGGTTCCGCGAAGCCCTCGCCGCCGCCCCCGGCTCCCCTGAACGCGCGCGCTACATGTTCCACCCGGGCAAAGACTCCAAACCAGGCTCCGGGGACGGGGCCTTGGCCCCGAACAATTGGAAATCCATCTTCGGTGGCCCCGCGTGGACACGCCTAAGGAACGACGACGGCACTCCCGGCCAGTGGTACCTGCACCTTTTCGATACGAAGCAGCCCGATCTCAACTGGGAGAACCCCGAAGTCCACGAAGAGATGCGTTCGGTACTGCGCTTCTGGCTGGATCGCGGAGTTGACGGCTTCCGGGTGGACGTTGCCCACGGCCTGGTCAAAGAAGCCGGCTTGCCGGACTGGGAGGGCGAGGCCGCCATGGTCGAAGGTGGTTTATCCGCGCCAGGCGCCCACAGCGAAGCCGTCGAACCGCACACGGCCAGGCTTCACATTGTCCCCGCACTCGAAAACTCGGCGGCCGTGGCGACCGCCGTCGAGCACAAGGTCAAGCCGCCGCTGGACCCGCCGTCGCCCTTCTTCGACCAGGACGGCGTCCATGACATCTATCGCGAATGGCACAGAGTCCTCGCCGAATACGACGGCGACCGCATGCTTGTTGCCGAGGCCTGGGTGGAGCCCGCGGAGCGATTGGCCCGGTACGTCCGCAAGGATGAAATGCAACAAGCCTTCAACTTCGATTTCCTCTTGGCAGGCTGGGACGCGGAGCGCATGGCAGTGGCAATCGAATCTTCTCTGGACGCCGCGGGATCCGTCGAGGCCCCCTCCACCTGGGTGCTGAGCAACCACGACACCGTCCGGCACCCCAGCCGTTTCGGGCTGGCAGATCCCACCACCTTCCCCAAGGGAATCTCGGCGGAAGACGAACAGCCCGACGCCGCGCTGGGCCTGGCGCGGGCACGCGCAGCCTCCATGGTGTCTTTCGCCCTGCCTGGCTCGGCCTACCTGTACCAGGGTGAGGAACTGGGCCTTCCGGAGCACACGTCCCTGCCGGCCGAGGCGCGCCAGGACCCCTCCTTCTTCCGGACCAAGGGCGTGGAACGCGGCCGCGATGGGTGCCGCGTGCCGCTGCCCTGGAAATCCGCAGCGCCTGGCTTCGGATTCTCGGAAGCGGCATCGGCTGGTACGGGCGGCGCCGGTGCTGCTGGCAAAGCGCCCGCTGCGCCCTGGCTGCCTCAGCCCGAAGCGTTCGGCGAGCTGGCGGCGGACGTCCAGGCCGGCGTCGAGGGCTCCACCCTGGAGCTTTACCGCTCCGTCCTGGCATTCCGCCGCTCGCACCGCCTGGGCTCGGGCACGTTCCAGTGGGCTGAGGAGCACGATCCCGCCAACGGAGTCCTTGCCTTCCACAACCGGGACGTGCTGGTAGTTGTCAACATGGGTACCGCAGCTCTCCCTGTCCCGGCCGGCTTCCGGGTGGAACTCTCCAGCGATGGCGGATCGGGCGGGGCCTCGATTGTCCCGAACAGCGGGGCGTACCTCGTGGCTAAGTAGGGTCTTCCCTTCCCGACCTTCTCCGGCACGGAAACGGGGCCGACACGCAGCAAGTTGTGCGTGTCGGCCCCGTTCTCCAGCCAAAGAGGGTCAGGAAGGCGCCGTCATGACCGGCGTGGAGCCTATTTGCCGCCCTTGAAGAAACCGGCGATCCTGGAGCCGAGGCCCTTGGCGTTCTCGGCCACATCGCCCGCGATTTCCTTGGCGTTCCCGGCAACATCCCCCGCGAGGTCCTTGGCTTTCTCAGCCACGTCACCCGAGAGGAACTCCTTGACGTGCTCCGCGGTATCGCCGGCAAATTCCTTCGCGTTCCCGACCGCCTCGCCGGCAAATTCCTTCACGTGCTCCGCGGCATCGCCCGCGAGCTGCTTGGCCTGTTCAGCTGCGGCTTCGGCCGTTTGTTTGATGTTGTTGTGTTCTTCGCTCATGGTTTTCTCCTTGTTCCTGGTCCAAGTTTTTTGGTCCATCGGCTTGACTCGGACCCAAGGTCCGGTGCCGGCCGGGCAAGCCCAACCAAAGGGAAGAGTTCCCCCTAACCTTCAAACTATGGCCCCACGGACAGCTCTGCAACGCAAAACGCCCGGGAGGTAACTTAGCTATCCGGTTAACAGGGGTTGGAGTCAGTTCAACGAACGCGCTCGGCCTTGCTGAACCGGGTCCGCGCGCCGGCCCCGATATGAATCAACACGGGAGTCCTGCGTCCCACCACCACGTCCAGCGCCTCCACCAGCCGGGAGACGTCCGCGGCCAGCAGGTGCGGGGAAACACCTTGACGGGGCTGGACCCTGACCCGGAGCCCGGGACGACCGTTGACCTCGTAGGTCGCCACCGTTACGCCCGCGAGATCCGTACGTTCCGCAAGGGCCGCCTTGAGCGCCTGCTCGGCAAGGTTCCCGCCGATGTTGACGTCGCCGGGCGTCCGGGCGTCGTCGTACTCCGACACAATGAGGTTGGCGCGGCCTTTGCCTTGCTGCGACACCCAGGACACCATGAGCACGATCAGCACAACAAGCACCGCAGCGGCTGCAACCCAGAGCCAGCTTTCCTCCCGTCCTGGAATGCGGGTCTGCTCAGAGAGGTACTTGGCGTGTTCCCAGAGGCCGGCAGACCAGCTTTGCCACCAACTTCCCACGGCGGGAACGGTGGCGAGCAGGACCAGAAGAATGCCGATGGCCAGCAGCTTCAGGCCAAGGATGCCGATCAGGATGCGGTTGAGGACGTGCGGGGTACCGTTCATGCCCCGATCACCCCGGACGTAGCGACATGGACGCGGACTGAAGGCATGGGCGAAGGGGCCATCCTTTGAAGTTCATCCTCGACGGCGGCAAGGATCCGTTCCTCGTGCAAGGGCACGCCCGAGGTAGGCCGGACGTTGACCACAACCAGCCTTTGCGAGACCACCACCATGACTTGCTCGTGGGTGACGTTCGCTGCTGTTCGGGCGGCTCTGGCAAGTGCCGAAGCAATGACTTCGTCGTCCACGACTACTCCGGCCCGGGGATCCTCAAGCAAGTGCCGGGACTTTCTGCCGGGCAGGACCGCGTTCAAGAAGAAAACCAGGCCCACCATGGCCACGACGCCGCCGAGGGCACCGAGCAGCAAGGGCGAAATACCTGAGGGCAGCGCCGTGAGCCGTTCGGCAGCCGTTTGCGGATCGATGAGCCACGGTGGTTGGCCAATGGCGCGCAAAGCCGATTCGAGGAGGGCGTAGACACAGGCCGCGATCACAAGGGCCGCGGCCAGCCCCGCCATTCCCGCACGGGAGGAACGGGTCTCACGCTTCAGGATGCGCTGGAGCCCGACGTCGATCCGGTCGCCGACGTCCGAGGTCCCCGGTGTCTGGATGACTGGGGCCTCGCCGTCGGCTGTCTGCGCGTCCGCAGGGTCCGGGTGGCTGCGCCGGGCGTGCGGGGTCTGGGCGTGGCTCATTGGACGCGAGCTCCTTCGCTGATGCGTGCGCCGCTGATCCGGATATCCACGCGGCTCAAGGTGGAACCGCTGAGCTGGGTGACTCGCTCAAGGATGGCCGTCTTGGCAGCGACGGCCCGGTCCCAAACCGTCCCACCGTATCCCTCTACCCGCAGCGGGTCTCTGAGGACTTCCGTCAGCGAGGGCACCCGGATCGGGGCGGCAATCGAGAGTGCCAGCAGACCGTCGTCGTCCGACCATTCGGCGCGAACATCCTGCGCCGAGACACCGAGCGCTTCCGCGGCAGCCGCCTGGGCCAACGTCGTGAGGGCCTGGGTGCTGATTCGGTTGTGGCCAGCCAGGGAGACGGCGGGCTGCACAGCCTCAGCCGTGGAACTCATGACGACGAGCGGCGGCCGGTGAGGGCATCCAGCACGCTGCGCAGGTCAAGCTTTCCGTCCGCGGCGCGGCCCAGAAGTGCGCCGATGCCCATGAAGAGAAGGGCGATGATGAAACCCCACAGCCCGAATTGGAAGGCCATGAACGCCACGAAAGCGCCGATCCCGATTCCGACAACGGTCAAGTTCACTGGAGTGGCTCCCTTTCCGATAATGCGCCTCTTGTTCCGGCTTTGATGGGCGGAGCAACGTAGACGTCGTTGATCTCAACGTTGACCTCGATGACTTCCAGCCCCACCAACGATTCGACCGCCTGATAGACGGCCGCGCGGACCTGGTTGGCGACATCATGCAAAGGGTATCCATAGACAGCCACAAGATTGAGGTCCACGGCCACTTGGGTTTCTCCGACCTCGGCGCGGACACCCGCAGCATGGTCCTGGCTGCCGACGGCATCGCGGATGGCTCCGAGGGCGCGCGAAGGAGCCGAGCCTAGGGAATAGACGCCTGGAACAGCCCTGGCGGCGATGCCAGCAACCTTGGCGACAGCGGAATCCGAGATCACTGTGCGGCCACTTCCTGCCGCCGTTTGACGGTCCTCGGACACCGGAGCCCCAACGGCTTCCGGTTCAGGCGCGGTGTAGCTTTCCTGCTGGTCCATTTAGCCCTCCCCTTCTCTTGAGTACCACCCTAGCGCTTGGCCAAGTCAAGGCGGAGACAAGCCGGCCGTGGCCGTCGGATTCTGCTGGATCATCCCGGTCGCATAGCTTGCCGGCCACGTGATTCCAGGGGGATGGGGTTTGTCCATTCGAATGATTGAGCAGAATCCGTCGCGCACGCTCGAAAATGGCACGCGTGCACGGAAATGTTCGCCTTTTAGGCAGAAACCGAATAACCCCAGGCTTTTCCCCGCAGGTTAAAAGAAGAAAAGCGCCAGTTCCGAAGAACTGACGCTTCCCAGTGGTGGCTCCGACCGGCGTCGATCCGGTGACCTTTCGATTTTCAGTCGAACGCTCTACCAACTGAGCTACAGAGCCTTAGGTGACAATGTCACCATGATTGCCGGAATTTCTTCCGGCAATCAGAGCGACCCTGACGGGACTTGAACCCGCGACCTCCGCCGTGACAGGGCGGCGCGCTAACCAACTGCGCTACAGGGCCTTGCTTGTTTGCAGTATCTCTACCGCTTTTTTCAAGGCTTCCAGCCTACCAGACTTTTCAGTCCGAGCTGACCAGTTCCTTGCGTACCCCCAACGGGATTCGAACCCGTGCCGCCGCCGTGAAAGGGCGGTGTCCTAGGCCGCTAGACGATGGGGGCCTGGAACAATCCGAATTCGCGACGGTCAACAACGCTATGCGTTTACCGCTTCTCGCTCGTCCGAACTGGACTCTAAAACTTTAGAGCATAGTCGGGGATATTCCCAAATCGCACCCCGCGAAACGCAAACCGGCCTCAAACCACCGTTCAAATCCGCTCCGTCAGAGTTGGCGGTTTCTTGTTGAAAGACGTCCGAATTCCGCCAGTCCGTCCGACCCGTCCCGGGCTAGATTGGCATCATGGCCACAAGCACCCCAATCTCTCGGGCGAACACCACCTCCCGGACCATCAGTAAGCTCGGCATCGCCGCCGTCATCGTCACCGTTGTCCTCTGGGCATCCGCCTTCGTGGGCATCCGGGCCGTGGGACCCAGCTTCTCCCCCGGCTCCTTGACGCTCGGACGGCTGGTGGTTGCCGCCGTCGCGCTCGGTATTGTCGCCCTGCCCAGGCTCAAGCGCTGGCCCAAAGGCCGGGAGTGGCTGCCGATCCTGGCCTACGGTGTCATGTGGTTCGCGGGTTACAACCTCGCCCTGAACGCCGCCGAGCACATGCTCGATGCCGGAACCAGTGCCATGCTCATCAACGTCTCGCCGATCCTCATCGCCGTGCTCGCCGGCGTCATCCTGAAAGAAGGCTTTCCGCGCTGGCTGATCATCGGCAGCCTCGTGGCGTTCGGCGGTGTTGCACTGATCGCGCTCGGTTCGGGACAGCGCTCGACGGCGGACGTCGCCGGAGTGCTGTTGTGCCTCCTTGCCGCTGTGCTCGCCGCGGTGAGCGTGATTGTCCAGAAGCCCGTGTTGCGGAAGTTCTCCGCGGCTCAGGCCACCTGGTTTGGCATCATGGTGGGCGCCGTATGCTGTCTACCGTGGGCCGGCCAACTGGTGGCCGAAGTGCAGGCCGCACCCCTTCCGGCCACTCTCGGCTTGGTGTATCTCGGGATCTTCCCGACAGCCATCGCTTTCACCACGTGGGCCTACGCGCTGTCCCTCATTGAGGCCGGGAAACTCGCCGCCACGACGTACCTGGTTCCGGGGGCCACGATTCTGATTTCCTGGGCGGTGCTCAAGGAAATCCCCACCATCTGGGGCCTCGTGGGCGGCGTCATCTGCCTCGTGGGTGTCGGGTTGACGCGGCGCCGCTCCCGTTAGGATCACGTCCGCTAGCGAGGCGCCGCCGTCGAACCTCCGCCGTCGCTACCTCGCCATTCCGGCGAGAAGCTCGCGGTGCGTGGGCGGGTTGGCTCCCGGACGCCCCACGGTAATGGCTGCGGCCATGGAGGCGGTCTGCCCGATGCGTTCGAGAACCGTGGGCGCAAGCCCTTGGCTGCCGCGCAGCAGCAGCCCGAGGATCAGTGCCGACATGTAGGAATCGCCGGCGCCGATGGTGTCCGCCACCACCGATGTCACCGCGGGAACCGTCAGCTGGGTGTGCGGCGTCGCCATGAGGGAACCCTGGGCGCCCCGCGTGACGACGGCCAGGCCTGCACCGAGGCCCAGGATGTGCCTGGCAGTCTCTTCCAAGGACTTGCCGGGGTAGAGCCAGAACGCGTCGTCGTCGCTGAGCTTCACGACGCTGGTCAGCGGTACGAGCTCCTCGAAAATGCGGAGTGCCTCGCCGTGGCTGCCCAGGAGGTCGGTGCGGATGTTGGGGTCGTACGTGACGATGCACCCGCCCTGGGCCTGCTCCAGGAGGGTCCTGACGACGGCGGCGCCGGGCTCGAGGAACGTGGCGATCGAGCCCGTGTGGAGCACCTTCGGGGCGTAAGGGAGAGCGGCAGGAGCCAGCTTCCATTCGATGTCGAAGGTGTACTCGGCCGAACCGTCCGCGGCGATCTCCGCCGTCGCCGTCGCAGTCTTCGCAAGCGATTGCGAGCCCGGCAGCACAACCACACCGGCGCTTGCCAGGTGCGCCGCGATGGACTCGCCCCGGGAATCACGCCCGACGGCGGTCAGCAGCCCGGCCTTCACATCGAGCCGCCCAAGGCCGTAGGCGACGTTCGCAGGCGAGCCGCCGGGGTATTCGGTCTGACCTTTGGGCGAGTTCACGATGTCGATGAGGGCTTCGCCGACCACGACGACGTCGAGCGGCTCGGACGCAAGGGGCGAGTGGTTCATGCGTTTCCTGTTCCTTGGTTGGGGAGTTTCAGTGGCTGGTGGTTGGTTTTCAGTGGCGCCGCCACGGAATGGCGTTCGACGAGGGGACATTCAAAGTATTCGGTACTGCCGTCACGTTCCGCGCCGGCCAGCAGTAGTTCGATGGCGCGCCGGCCCATCTCAAGGAAGGGCAGTTCCAGCGTGGTCAGCCCGGGCCGCAAGTGCGGGGCGAGCGTTTCCTGGTTGTCGAAACCCACCAGCGACACATCGTGCGGGATGGACAGTCCGAGCTGGGCAAGCGCTTGGTAGGTACCCCAGGCGGTGCGGTCGTTGGCGCAGAAGATGGCGGTGGGTGGCTGCGGGCCGGTCATGAGTGCCAGGGCATTGCCGAAACCGCCGGACTCATGACCGTCGCCGATCCGATGGAGCCCGGGGTCGGGGTGGAGGCCGGCCTCCTTGAGGGCCCGGAGATAGCCCGCATAGCGTCCGACGGCGGCGGGAAGTTCACCGTCCACCGCACCGATGTTGATCATCGCGATACGCCGGTGGCCTGCGTCCAGCAGCCGTTTGGTGGCGGTGTAGCCTCCCAGTTCCTCTTGCGGGGCGATGCTCGGAAAGCGCCCGGACCGGTCGCGCGAATTGAGCACGACGGCGGGCACCTCCGCCAGGACATCCGGCACGTCAAGGATCCGGTGGTACATGGCGGCGTAGACCACTCCTGCCACCTTGTAGGACAGCATGGTCTCCAGCGAAGCGGCTTCGAGGGCCTTGTCCCCGCCCGTGTTGACGGTCAGGAGGAGCAGCCCGGCCTCCCAAGCCCGGGCTTGGGCGCCCTCGATGATCTTGCCGGCGAATGGCGCCGTGGCCACGAAGTCGCCGACGAAGCCGATCATGCCGGCCACGCCGTCGCGGAGCACTTTGGCGTGGGCGTTGGTCCGGTACCCCAGTTCGTGCGCGGCAGCATGGACCCTGCGCCGGGTTTCTTCCGAGAACCTGGTTCCCGCGGCGTCGTTGAGCACCAGGGAGACCGTGGCCTGGGAAACACCGGCAGCGGCAGCGACGTCGTTCATCGTCGTGCCGGAGCGGCTGCCGGGGCGGGTCATGGGCTGGCCTGTCTGTTGGGTGCGCTAGGTGCACTTGTCGCAGGATCCGCACGACTGGCTTGGCTTAACCTGGGACTGGGTTATACGAATTACCAGCCCGGAAAACTGTAGCTGTCATCACATCCGGCGTCAACGACCGGGCCGCGGACTAGAGTCAGAACATGCCCGCGAATTTACCTCCCGGCCTGCCGATCGTTCCCGACGGTGATTCCCCTGGCGGCCAGCGCATTTCCTCCCGACTCCCTGGTACCAGCAGTGGGGTTGGCACTGGCGCCGCGGCCGCGCAGTTCAACACCGTTCCATTCGAGATGTCGCCGGAAGACTTCGAGGCGGCCGTCAGCGATGCCTTGCTCCTGATACCGGACAAAGCAGCCCGGGCCATGGACAACGTGGCTATCTTCATCGAGGACGACTACATCCCGCAGCCTGGAGACGAGCCGGACACCGTGCTCCTGGGCCTGTATGAGGGGGTGCCGCTGACGGAACGGGACTCTTGGTGGGATGCCGGTTCCCTCCCTGACAGGATCACCATTTTCCGACAGCCGATCCTGGATATCTGCGGATCCCGCCAGGAGGTAATCGACGAGGTGGCCATCACCGTGATCCATGAGATCGCCCACCACTTCGGCATCGGCGACGACCGCTTGCACGAGCTCGGCTGGGGATAGGCGCCGGGATCGTGGGTGCCGGCCGCACGCTGCGTTCCGGAACGCAGCTCCCGGACCACACCCACGGTTTCGGCTAGATAGCCACCGTCCCCGCGGCGCCATCCACCGTGATCGTATGGCCTGAACTGATCCGGGACGTGGCATCCGGGACGCCCACGATTGCCGGAATCCCGTACTCACGGGCCACGACGGCGCCATGTGAGTTGGGCCCGCCCATCTCCATCACGAGTCCCCCGGCAGTCAGGAAGAGGGGCGTCCAGCCGGGATCCGTGGAGGGCGCCACCAGGATTTCTCCGGGTTCGAGATGCGCGCCCACCGGATCCATGATCACCCTGGCCACTGCCGTCACCGTTCCCGCCGAAGCCGGGGTCCCCAGCAGCATGCCGTCCGGCAGTGCGCCGCCCGACGCGGGTCGTCCATTCCCGCTGTTCAGGAAACCGGCGGGCAGGGCTTCCGGCTCGGTGCCGTCGGAGAGCAGTACGCGTGGCACGTGCCGGCGCTTGAGTTCAAGCTCGTAGGCCTCGCGCCGCTGGGCCACCAGATCGTGGAGATCCTTGCCGTCCAAGCCGTGGCGGGCGTCCTTGAAATCCAGGAAGAAGACGTCGCCGGCGTCATCGATGACTCCCGCTTCCGCCAAGGTCTCCCCCACTTCCGAAAGCCGGGCGCGGACCGCGGCGAAGCCATGCACGAGGTGGTACTTCGGAAGCTCACGGAGTCCCGCAAACATGCGTGTCCGCTCAAGGGCCATTTTCACGATCCTCGCGTGCAACGGACTCTTGGACCGCGCACGGGCCACCAGTACGGCGAGCTGTTCCTCGGCGTCGTGGGCAGCTTTTTCGAACTGTTTGTCCGGCGCCAGTCGGGGATCGTCGAGGCGAAGGTAGTTGACCAGGACTCCGATGATGTGGGTGGGGTCGTCGGACCAGCGGGGCATGCCCAGGTCGATTTCCGCGATGGCCCGGTGGCCGTAGTCGCGCAGGAACGAGGCCAACCCCGCCTGCGCGACTGCGGGCAGGCCGCCGTCGCGGTAGCTCTCCGCGAGGACCGCGGGCTCGCCGCCGGTAAAGGCCTCCGCGGAAGCGGGATCTTCGCGGATGCTTGTTGAGAGCCGCCACAGAGCAAGGTCCATTTCAGTGGTGACGTTGTTGGGCAGGCCGCGGATGATGGTTTGGAGCTCGCCCCAGGAGGCTTGTTCGCCAAGTATTTTCCGGACCAACCCGATCATCCCGAAGCCGAGCGCTACCGGTGGCAGGATATTGGGCAGTATGGGGAACAATCCCTCGCGAAGTATCCGCTCGGCCTGGTCCAGCTTTTCGCGGGGAGTGGCATCGGCGGGGACTTCATTCATGGCCTTCAGTTTCTCGCCTAGCCGTTCCACGTTTTCAAGGGCAACGTCCGGCCGAAAGAGGGCGCGCAGCAGGATCTCCGGAAGGCGGAAGCGGAGCACGATCGGGGCAACGTGCCTGAGCAGTTTGAAGGGCGTCTTGCTCGTGACGGCGAAACGAGGGTCCTCGAACAGGCCGCGCACAATGGCCGCCGAACGTGCTTCCATGACGTCGAAGATCCTGGGCACGATGGCCCGCCCGGCCTTGCTTCGGAACATCGAAGTGAGGTCAAAATAGATCCGTTGCCCCGCCTCGTAGTAGGGCGAAGGCCCGTCCCGCGGTTCGGGAACCCGGAATCCCGCCGCGTCGGCTACCGAGGACCCCATGAGCCTGATGCCCGCGAGGCCCATGGGAGTCAGGGGACGGGTGAGTCCTTGGGCGAGGCTGAAGCAAAGGTACGCGTGCGGACCGGGGACCGCGGGTTGGCGGGTCATTTGCGGGTAGAGCGTGGTGATGGGGCGGGCTTGGGTGAGCCACAGTTTGCCGTCGCCATCGATGGCCCATTCGGTGTCCTGCGGTGCTCCGTAGTGCTCCTCGACGCGCTGGCCGAGGACAGCGAGCGCCCTGATCTGGGAGTCGGCAAGGCAGGCATCCCCGGCCGCTCCGTCTTCTGCCTGCGCCGCCGCGTCGAGCCTTTCGGTTCCGCCGCCGGGAATGGAGCGAATCACCAGCTTCCGGTCGCCGATCCGTCGTTCCGTGATCCTCCCGGTGAGGGAATCCACCACAAAGTGGTCCGGATTCACCCCGCCCGAGACCACGGCCTCACCGAGCCCGGGATTGGCGTCGATGACCACCTCGCGGCGCCGCCCGGTCACCGGATTGGCGGTGAACAACACTCCTGCGGTCTCAGCATCCACCATCCGTTGGACGACGACGGCGAGCGTCACCGTGGCGTGGTCGATCCCGTTGCTTGCCCGGTAGCTGACCGCCCGGTCGGTCCACAGGGAGGCCCAGCACTTCCGGACGGCCTGCAGCACGGCGTCGGCCCCGAGGACGTTCAGGTAGGTGTCCTGCTGGCCGGCGAAACTCGCAAAGGGCAGGTCCTCGGCAGTGGCAGAGGACCTGACGGCCACCGGGACTTCCGGGCCCAGCGCGGAGTAGGCCGAGCGAACGGCGTCTTCGATGTCTGCAGGGATGCCGGCGTCGAGCACCGCTTCCCTGGCGCGGGCCGCGAGGGAAGCGAGGCCCTTAAGGTCGCCGGCTTCCACGGCCTCAAGGCCACGGAGAATGTCCGGGAGCGCCGACTCGGGGCTTCCATCGGGCTGTAGCGCGCGCCGGTAAGCCTCGGTGGTCAGGCAAAACCCGGGCGGGACTGGAAGTCCCGCCCAGATCAGTTCGCCGAGATTGGCCGCCTTGCCGCCGACCTCTGGAAGCATGGTTGCCCGGATCCGGCGCAGCTCGACGATCAAGCGCGATGCGTCCCCGGGCTGTGCGTGCTCCACCGTTGCCGTCCGCCTGCGTCCACCGGTCCTTGGGTTTGCCTGTTAGGCGGCGAGCATCGGACCGAAGTTGACGCGGTCCGCCAGCCTGGGATCCTCGCGGTCGGGAACAACCAGCATGGGCCCTTTGGCATGGTGCAGGACGCCATCCGACGTCGATCCGAGGAGCATTCCTGCGAAGCCTCCCCGCCCACGCGTGCCCAGCACCACGAGTTCGACGCTGCGGCTCACTTCCACGAGAACTTCCACGGGCGAACCATCAAGCAGTTGCGTTTCCGCTGGAAGCTTGGGGAAGTGGCTCTTGAGCCACGCCAGGCCTGCGTCGAGCTGAACCCTGATGTCCTTGAAGAGTGCCTCCCGGTCCAGTGGTGCCGGAACCCACGCCAGGGAACCGCTGTACTCGGGTACGGCGCAGATGACGCGCAGCTTGGCGCCCATGCGTTGGGCCTGCTCTGCGGCTTCCAGGACGGCAACGCGGGCCTGTTCAGAGCCGTCCACGCCGACTGCGACCACGTTCTCGATCACGCGGGAGCCAACCTTCGCGCGCTCGGCCTTGATGTGCTTGTCCTCTGTGGTTTCACCCAATCGGTCCGCGCAGAAGAGCGGGACTGTCACGGTGGGGCACTTGGAGTGCGCGGGCAGGGCACTGCTCACGGAGCCCAGGAGCCTGCCTACAAAGCCGCCGCGTCCCCGGGTGCCGAAGACCAGGAGCTCGGCCGTTTCGGACAGATCAAGCAGCACGCCGGAGGCATCTCCGTTCTCCACCGATCCATCGACGTCGATGGCGTAGCCGGAGACCTTCTCAAGGGCCTGCTTGACGATTGCCTCGGCGCCGTCCCGGATAACGGAGTCATCCACTGTTGCGTAGCCGCCGTCCAGGCCGGAAGCCGCGAAGATGGGCACGGAGTAGGCCGTGACTACATGCAGGGGAAGCTGCCTGCGTTCAGCCTCGCGGGCGGCCCAAATGAGGGCGCATTGGCCGTGTTCGCTGCCGTCAACGCCAACCACAATTCCGCCCGGGGCAATGGATGGTTCCTCTGCGTTGCCTTCGGTCTCTGGTCGATGGCTCTCAGAGTGTTTGCCGTGCTGGTCCATGGGGCCTGCCTCCTCGCACTGCTGGCTGATGTTGCGGCTATTCTGCCAGAGGCCGCGCCCACAACGTGTTTCTCGCTTGACTGCCGTGAGTTGCGGTCTCCAATGCTCACTATTCTCGTTTGCAAGGGCCGAATCAAGCCGGAAGAAGCGTATGTGGAAACCCGCCGGAGGGCGTGGAAATCTGCCGAATCGGGGCGCGAAAAACGCATCGGCGGACATGCCGGTCCCGGGGCTATCCACCACGCGATTTCTTCTGTAATGTTCGAGGCACTGGTGACCGGGGATCGTGTTTTTCAACACATCAACGGCCATCATTAGCGACCGCTTTGGGGACTCGGACGCCACCCCGGTGTTGCCTTCGGCAACGCACCTTCAAAGAGGAGCCAAGCTGTGTCAACCATGCCTGCTGCGAGTACGGAACGCACCACCACCGTGGTCATCGGTGCCGGCATGCCCGGCCTGGCCGTGGCCAGCGAACTCAGCCGGTACGGCGTAGACGCGATCGTGGTGGACGGAATGTATGTCCCCGCCCCTTTGCAGCCGCTCAATACCGGCATCCTGCAGCGCTGTGACGCCGCGGACGCCGCGTGCCTCCAGGAGCGCAGCGAAATCCTGCGGCACCTGCGCAATTACGCAGCCAGTCACGGCCTCGATGTGCGAAGCACCACACGGGCCGTCCGCCTTGATCGCCTGGACGAAGCTGCCGTGGGGACCGTGATTTCCGGATCGGTGGTTTCCGGCTCCGAGCTTTCCAACCCAGTCGGACCAGATCTGGCAGCGCCCGGCGTGGCATCCTCGGGGGTGGCCTCGTACCAGTGGGCCGTGCACACCGCCAACGGAGTTCTCTTGGCCGACCACGTCGTTGTCACCCGCTGTGGACAGAGCCAGTTGCGGCGGATGCTTGCCGAGCTCGGCATCGCAATCGGCCAGAACCTCGTCGCAGCCATGCGCGCGATTGGAATGTACCTGGTTGGCGTCGGCGAACTTGCCACGCCCACCCCGAAGGAAGTCCTGCGCCAAGCCAAGGTGGTGGGCCAGGCGATTTCCGCCAAGGTCTACCCGGACAGCGTCCATGGTGCCCTCACCGGCACCTTTGCAGCAGTTCCTGCCTCGGCCTAGAACCAGTTTGGACGGACTTCCTACGAGTCCTCGGGGTCCTCGTCATCCCCGGAATCGTCAGAATCGCCGGAATCCCCGACTGCCAGCCTGCGTCGTGCGGTGACACCCAGGAAGACCAGCAGGCCCGCAGCCACCACCGCGAAGACCACAATGCTCCAGGGGAACGGCTGGGATGCATCGGGCACTTTTTCCGGCGTCGCGGTCGAACCCGGCGCGGCGGTGCCGGCGGTGGGTACCTCCACGGAAGGTGCGGTGCCCGCGGAGCCGCTGCCCGCCGTCGTACTTCCTGCTTTCGCGGTGAACGTGAAGGTGCCTTCGATGGGGTGCGAATCCGAACTGACAACTCGCCAGATGACAGTGAAGGCGCCGGCAGGTGCGCCAGGCCGCAGTTTCTGCGACACCACGGCGTCCACAATCTCGACGGAACCATCTGCCCAGTTCTGGCCTGAGGCGTCGTTCACCCGGATCTGTGAGCCGAGCAGAAGCGGCCGGTTGTTGAACGTGATGGACACGGAGTCCGGGACGCTGGCAACGGTTGAGCCGTTGGCCGGTGACGTTGACTCGGCGACGTCGTGCGCGAAGGCGGGTGCCGCTGAGAACAGGGCGGCAGAGAAAAGAACCGCTGTGAAAGCGACGACGACGGCCAGCAGCTGGCGGATAGGGCGCATGAGCGAATGACTCCCTTGGTGTTGGATTCCTTACAGACTAGGCGAATTCGCGGGAGGGCCTAAGCCGCGGGCATAGGATTTGAGAGCACACTTCCCCGATCCCCGGAGACTTCCATGCTCAAGCAGGGCTCAGCCATCGACCGCTACTTCAAGATTTCGGAACGCGGATCCAACTACTCGCGAGAAATCCGAGGCGGCTTCGCGACCTTCTTTGCGATGAGCTACATCGTGGTCCTCAATCCATTGATCCTTTCCGGGGCGGACTCGAGTGGCGCTTCCCTTGGCTTCGCCGCCGTCGCCGCCACCACGGCCTTCGTAGCCGGCATCCTGACCATCCTCATGGGAGCCTGGGCCAAGCACCCCTTCGCAGTGGCTACCGGGCTGGGCGTCAACGCCTTCGTGGCAGTCACGATTGCGTCGCACCCCGGCCTGACGTGGCCGGACATGATGGGCCTGGTGATGCTCTCGGGCCTGACCATGCTGATCCTGGTGCTCACGGGTTTCCGGACCGCGGTTTTCAAAGCCGTACCTGAGGCACTGAAGACAGCGATCGTGGTGGGCATCGGCCTTTTCATCGCGCTGATCGGCCTGGTCAACGCCGGCTTCGTACGCCGCATCCCGGACGCCGCCGGCACCACGGTCCCGCTGGGCCTGGGCGTCGACGGGAAGCTGCTTGGCTGGCCCACCCTGGTGTTCGTTGTAGGCCTGGTCCTGACCATCGCCTTGGTGGTCCGCAAAGTACGTGGCGCCATCCTGATCGGCATCGTCGTCTCCACGGCCCTCGCGGCCATCCTTGAATTCACCCTGCACATCGGCCCGAGTTTCGACGGCAAGACCTACAATCCCCGTGGCTGGTCCCTCGTTGCGCCCAAGTTCACCGAGTGGGCCGCACCGGACTTGTCCCTCATCGGCAAGGCGAACCCCCTCGGCGCGTTCCAGCACCTTGGCATCATCGCCGCCACGCTGTTGGCATTCGTGATCCTGCTCAGCATCTTCTTCGACGCCATGGGCACCATGGTGGGCCTGGCCAGGGAAGCAGGAAACATCGACAAGCACGGAAACATCCCCAACGTGGACCGCGTCCTGCAAGTGGACGCGCTCGGTGCGATCATCGGTGGCGGCTCGTCCGTGTCCTCCAACCAGATCTTCGTGGAATCCGGCGCCGGCATCGGCGAAGGCGCCCGCACCGGCCTCGCGTCGATCGTGACCGGCCTGCTGTTCCTGGTAGCCATGTTCTTCACCCCGCTCATCAACCTGGTCCCGTTCGAAGCCGTCGCCCCCGCCCTGGTGGTGGTGGGTTTCATGATGGTGTCCCAGGTGGGCAAGATCCACTGGCAGGACTGGGGTGTCGGCATTCCCGCATTCCTGACCTTGTCCCTCATGCCGTTCACCTACTCGATCGCCAACGGCCTGGGCGCCGGGTTCATTTCCTTCGCACTCATCCGCACCTTCCAGGGCCGGGCCCGCGAAGTCCATCCGCTCATGTGGGCCGTGGCCGCAGCATTCCTGCTGTTCTTCGGGATCGGTCCCGTCGAGGAAATCCTGGGCGTGAAGTAGGCCTTTCCGGAATACCGGACACCCTCCGCCTGCGAGCGGTGTTTTTCGCTGCCGTCATGCGCTGAGCTTGAATCATGGAGATTTCCCCCGCTGTTGCCGATGTCCGCCCGACGCCGTGGACCGGCCGCTTCGACGGCGACGGCGACGAGCACCGCCGCTGGTGGCAGGCAGTGGCGCCCCATTCTCCCGAGGTAGCCGCCCCCGGCGGGACGGAAGCGGGCTCACGGCCCGCCGTCGTCGTTGGCTTCCGCAGTGATGAAGGCGTGCGGCGCAACAAGGGCCGTATTGGCGCGGCGGCCTCGCCGGAGGCTATCCGCAAAGCTTTGGGCCCGATGGCTTTCCATCTGGACCGCGACGTGTTCGACGCCGGGGACGTCGTTGTGGAGGACGGCTCGCTGGAGGCGGGGCAGGATCGCGCGGGCCGCGTGATTTCGGACTTGCTCGACGCCGGCAAACTCACGGTGCTGCTCGGCGGCGGCCATGAAACTGCTTTCGCCAGCTACCTGGGCGTGGCTGGCTCGGAGGCTGTGGCAAGCGGCAAGCGCCTCGGCGTCCTGAACCTGGACGCGCACTTCGACCTTCGGGACGAGCCGGTGCCGAGTTCGGGCACGCCGTTCCTGCAGATGGCTCGAGCGGAAGCCGCCGAGGGCCGCGAACTGAACTACGCCGTCGTCGGAATTTCCGAGCCCAACAACACGCGTACCCTGTTCGACACGGCGGACCGCCTCGGCGTGAAGTACCTGCTGGATGAGGACTGCTCCCCGGAGGCCGTGCAGGAGTTCGTGGCACGGTTCCTGGACACCGTGGACGTGCTCTACCTGACGATTGACCTGGACGTGCTGCCGGCGTCGGTTGCTCCCGGCGTGAGTGCTCCCGCGGCGTATGGTGTGCCGATGCCCGTCATCAGCGCGGTGTGCAAGCAACTTGCCGCGAGCGGAAAGCTCCTGCACCTGGACGTTGCCGAGCTCAACCCCGAGTTCGATATCGACTCGCGGACCGCCAAGGTGGCCGCGCGCTTGGTGAACACGCTGCTGGGGTAGCCGTTCCCCAACCCAACTGACTCGCATTTGTTGTCGTTCTGAGCCCCCAAAACGACAACAAATGCGAGTCAGTTGGGCCTCAGGCGACGGCGCGGAGCCTCACGGCGATGAACTGACGGCCGGGGAGTTCCAGGCGGAAGCGTCCTTCCACTGCGTCCGGCAAGGTTTCAACGCTCATGTTCCAGGTGTCGATGATGTCCACCTCGTAGCGGCGGCCGGCAGGCATCACAAAGTTCCGGTAGGTGGGCTGGTTGAAACCGAAATAGCTGAGCTCGTACTCGTGCCGGATGCCGGCGGTCGGGACGTCCCAGGCGCTGGGCAGCGGCTCGAGGAACCCTCCGGGGGTTTCCTCGAGGATGCGGCGCAGGAAGGCGACCCGGTCCGGGCTGCTGCCATGGAATTCCCCGCCCTTGGCCCACCACAGCACGTCGTCGGAATGCATGTAGGTTTCGCCGTGGCCTACGTAGCCGCCCCGGACGGCCCCTTCCCAGAATCGCCGGGTCATTTCTTCCCCGGTGATGTTTCCCCAGCCCTGGTCGATGTTGCCCTCGTAGGCGCACTCGTCGATGACCACCGGTTTCTGCCAGCGGTCCCGCCATTCCCCTGTGAATTCTGCCGTCTTGTGCACGTCCTGGCGCTGGATGCTGCTGTGCGTGATCCACGGCCGGGAGTAGTCGTAGAACGCATGGCAATTGTGGATAGACAACAGGTGACCGTTGGGATCATTGGCCTGGACGATGCCCGCGAAGCGCTCCCAGTCTTCCGTAGTCTTGCGGAACAACAGATCGTACTCGTTGGCCAGGGACCACCAGATGTTCCGGTGCGAAGCCAGCCGGGCCACCACGTACTTCAGGTAGCGGTCATCCTGGCCCGGACTCATGGTGGAAAAGCCCCAGCGGTCATAGGCATGGAACAGGATCAGGTCCGCCTCGATGCCGAGCTCCTCCAGCTGCCCGATCCGGTGTTCCAGATGACGATAAAACTCCGGGTTGGGCCGCTCATAGTCGAACCCGCCAGCGAGGGATCCTTCGAACGGGTACAACTCCGGCTCGTTCTCATTGAACAAGTAGGACTTCGGGAAAACGCACATGCGCATCTTGTTGAACGGCCCGGCCGCGAGCGTGTCCAGGGTCTGCTTCTCCAACGCATCCCCCTGATGCGTCCACGCATAGGACGTCGTACCGATAGGCAGGTACGGGGCCCCATTCCCGTAGGCGAAGTGGAAAGTCTCGGCCACCCGGACAACCCCCTTCGCCCCGGCAACCGCTTCCCCGGCCGTGAACGCGCCGGCGACGCCGTCCAGCGAGCGCGCGCTGCTGGTAGTGGTGAACGTCCACTCCCCCGCCTCCGGCACCAGCAACCGCACGCGGTACACGCCGCCGCCGTCGTAGAAACCCGGCACACTGAGCGTGCCGCCGGACGGAGACGTGAACACGGCCCGGACTTCGACGTCGGTGAACGGGTTGCCGTGCGACGGGCCGGCGACGGTGAGCTCGAACCGCTCCCGGGCGGCCGCCGTCGTCGGGTATACGGCAACCGCACTGCCGCGCACGACAGAGCCAGGCTCATAGTCCCCGGACGGGTCGGGAAGATCAGCCGCCGCCTCAGCCGCGCGCTGGGCCAGAAGATCCTCGGGTTCCAACTCGCCGAGGAGGCGCAGGATTTCCGCGGTTTCCTTGGGCTTCCCCTGTAGGGCCTCTTCGGTCCCCAGGATGGTGCCCACCTCGTGGAAGTAGAGCGTGTGCAGCGCCGGGCTGTTAACAAGGGTAGGGACGCGCTCGCTCAGGATGCGGTTGCCTTCGGCGTGCCGCATCACGAAGTACAGGGGGCTTTCAGCGGTGAACGTGGTCATCTTTGCCTTCTCGTTTCAGGGTTTCGTGGACGGGACAGCAGCGCGTGTGCCGTTCAGGGCCGACAATGCGGAGCCGATGTCTTCCTTGATAGGCGCTGGAGTGAAGATCAGCCCCTGATTCAGTGATGTCTGGCGGTACCAGACCGTGTCCTTGCGGAATTGGGCGGCCGCGGCCGGATCATGCGCCTCGATGGCCTGCCAGGCTGCCGCGTAGGCCTCGGGATCGTCCATGATGGCGGACAGCGGCGAGTCCAGGGACACGGCACCGGGAGCCGAGGCAGGCCCGGCGTCGGGCACGGTCCAGGCATGCCGACCGGATCCCACCTCGAACTCTTCCGAACCGTCCGGCAAAGAAACGACGGCGGTGGTCCCCGGAGGCACGACTGCTTCCACACGGATCCGCTCGCCGGAGCGCTTCCACGCCGCACTGGCCAGCCCGTAAGGCGTCTCGTGTGAGGTGCTGGCGTGCTGCAGGCTACGGAGCGGACGCGGGGCGATGTGCTGTTTCCGATAACCGGGCGCCGCCGGGGCCAAGCCCGCAACCGTCCGGTGCATCCAGTCGGCGATGGCGCCGAGCGCGTAGTGGTTGAAGGAGGTCATTTCGCCCGGGTTGATGCTGCCGTCCTCCAGAATGGAGTCCCAGCGTTCCCAGATGGTGGTGGCGCCCTGGGTGACCGGGTAAAGCCAGGACGGGCATTCGGTCTGGGTGAGCAAGCGCTCGGCAGCATCCATGTGTCCGGTGATTGTCAGGGCGTCCGCGATGAGCGGCGTGCCGACGAACCCGGTGGCGATCCTGTAGCCGCCCAGCCGCGCGAGCTCCGCGAGCCGGTCGCCAAGTGCCTGGCGCTGGACGGGATCAGTGCAGATCCCGAACATGAGTGCCAGCGAGTAGGCTGTCTGGGCATCGGAGACCATGCGGCCGGAGGGCGTGACGTACTCGGAGAGGAACGCGCTGCGCACGTCTTCGGCGAGGGTTGAGTATTTGCCGTGGTCGTCGTCGGCGCCCAGCACGGCCGCGGCCTTGGCCGCGAGGTCGAGGGAACGGAAAAGGTAGGCGCTGGCCACGATGTCGCCGTGCGTGCGGGCGGCGCCGGGCTTGTCCGGCGGGGCTGCCGGGTCCAACCAGTCGCCCAACTGCATCTGGCCCTGCCACAACCCCGAACTGTCCCGGACGCGGAGCAACGCATCGGCCCAATCGCACATGCTTTGGTACTGCCTTCCCAGCAGTCCACGGTCACCGAAGCGTTCATAGAGCACCCACGGAACCACGGTGGCGGCGTCGCCCCAGGCGGCTACCGGCGATTCCAGCATGCCGAGCACCGCCGGAACCACAATAGGCACCACGCCGTTGCGGTGGCTTTGCTCGATGGCGAGATCCTGCAGCCAGGAACTGAGGAACCCCAAGGAGTCGTACAGGTAGCTGGCCGTGGGGCTGAATACCTGGATGTCTCCGGTCCAGCCAAGCCGCTCGTCCCGCTGCGGGCAGTCGGTGGGCAGCGCCAGGAAGTTGCCACGCATTCCCCACAGGGCGTTCTCGTGCAGCCGGTTCAACATCGGGTCCGAACACTCGAACCAGCCGGTGCGGCGCATGTCGTTGTGGATGACGACGGCGGTGATCGCCGCCGGGTCCAGCTCGCCTGGCCAATTGTCTACTTGGGCGTAGCGGAACCCATGGAACGTGAAGCGGGGCTCCCATTCCTCTTCCCCGCCGCCAGCGAGCGTGTAGCTGTCAGTGGCGGAGGCCAGGCGAAGCGGACGAAGGGACAGTTCACCACCCTCCAGGACCTCAGCGTGGCGGAGCGTGATCCGATGTCCTGCATCGCCGCTGACCCGGATCCGCAGGCGTCCCACGAGGTTCTGGCCGAAGTCCAGGACGGTGGCACCGGAGGGCGTGGTCAGGACTTCCCTGACTGGCATCTCTTCGATCCGACGGACCGGAGGCGCTACGGCGGGAGTTGCTTCCGCCCACAACTTGAAGTCCACTGGTCCGGAGTCCACGGAAGCGGGAAGCCAGCGTGAATCGTCGAAGCCCTGCGATGACCAGCCGACCTCGAGGCGCCGCGCATCGAAGGCTTCCCCCGCGTAGATGCCGCTGGAAACTATCGGGCCTGCCGTGGTGGCCCGCCACTTCGGGCCGCTGGCCACGGTTTGACGTGTGCCGTCGGCGTATTCGAGATGCAGTTCAACTTTGACGGCCAGCTGCACGCCGTAGAACGGTTTAGCGAAGCCGTGGAAGCCGTACTTTTCCGTGTACCAGCCTCCTGCGAGCCACACACCAACGGCGTTGGCCCCCGCTCGGAGGAGCGAGGTGACGTCGGTGGTTTCGTGGTTGAGACGGTCCGCATAGGCGGTCCAACCCGGTTTCAGCACCTGGTCATCCACTTCCGAGCCGTTGATTTCGGCCTGGTAGACACCGTGTGCAGTGGCGAACAGGGTACCCCTGGTCAAGCCCGGGCCCACCGTGAATTCGTGGCGCAGCTGTCCCGGCTGCCCCAGCGGGATTTCCTCTCCGGCGACGGCGGGCAGGCCGATGGCCTCGGCTTGCCATGGCCCTCCAAGGTAACCGCCCGCCAGGGTGAGAGGCTCGCTCCAAGCGGTGGTGCCGCCGTCGTTCCCCGAGACCCGCACCTCGACCGCGACCTGTTCCCCGGCGGCGATGGCCGCAAAAGGCCAGTCCACCAGCACCGATTCAGGGCCTTCGTACACTGCCGACTCGACAGTCCCTTCACGGTTCAGCCGCAGTTCGGCACGAATCTGCTGCCAATCCATGCTGTCAGTGGCGACGACCCAACTGAGCCGCGGCCGCGGATTGGCAACGAAGGCGGTGTCGGTCCGGTACTCAGCGCTGAACCGGCTGACAGAAGTCTGGCGGAGACCTGCTGGCTGAGGTGCCAAGGAGGTTGATGTCACGGAGGGCCTTTCGGAATACGGTGGGTGGGCGGGCGCTGTAGTTCCTACTGTGGTTCGCGGCCTTCACTACGGAACCAGTCGAAAGTGACCGTGCCGCTGCTCGCGAAGACGCCGGCCACCCGTCCCGTAAAGGAGGCCGCGGTTTCCGCCGAGAGGTAGCGGCCGTCCAGTTCGGCCAAGGTGACCAGTTCGCCGTCGACGACCGCCTGGAGGGCGATGGTGTCCGAGCTCAGGTGCCCGAAGCCCACGCCCGAATCCGGCTGGCGGGTTTCGATGCGAAGTTCCAGCGGCCCCGGAGGAACCTGTCGCGTCCAGCATTGTTCGATCGAGGAAATCCGGGCCCTTGCCATGAGGGTGGTCCCCTTCAGTTCGATGGAGTAGTGGTGCGCCTCGTCATAACGGACGGCGAGTCCACCGGCGTTCCCCGTCCCGGCATGGGTGCCAAGTTCCTCAGGAGATCCGGTGTCCACCAGCGCGGAGATGGTCTCCACCTGGTAGCGCTGGCGGCGCCCCAGGAAGGAAGGCCGGGAATCGTCCAGGCCGGTGCCGTCGCTGACCAGGGTGAGCCGCCCGGGGTTCTTTTCGGCGGAGGCGAACGTGCCGGGGAATCGCCGCACGGCGATCCAGCCGCCGTCGAGCTCGGCGTCCGCAAAGTTGTCCTCGAACTCGCCGCCGCCGGTGCGCGGGTGGAGGATGACCGGTTCGACGACGGGCCAGCCGTCCTCCCACGTGACCGGAGTGATGAAGGTTTCCCTGCCCAAGGCGGAGAAGGCCCGGGTCATGCCCTTGGGACGCATGCCCAACAGCACCATGGCCCAGCCGCCGTCGGGCGTCTGCACGAGGTCGCCGTGGCCGGTGTTCTGGATGGGGCGCTCGGTGCTTCGGGCACTCAGGATGGGGTTGGCGGGGTTGCCCTCGAACGGACCGGCCGGCGACGTTCCGCGGGCAATGCTGACGCTATGTCCGCGCTCAGTGCCGCCCTCGGCGATCATGAGGTACCAGTAGCCGTCATGGCGGTAAAGGTGCGGTGCTTCGGGGAACATCAGGCCGGTGCCGGACCACACGCTGCGGGGTTCCTCAAGAGCCCTGCCTGCTTCAAGATCCACGCGGACCTGAAGGATGCCGCCGTGCTCGCCGATGTTCCCGGTGACCGTGTCGAGTCCTGAATACGTCATGTAGGCGGTGCCGTCCTCGTCCCAGGCTAGATCCTGGTCGATCCCGATGGCGCCCTCGATGACGAGTCCGTCGCTCCACGGGCCGGCAGGATCCTTGGCAGTGAACACCAGGGTCCCCCGCGCCATGGCGTCGGTGACAGCGACGTAGAACAGGCCGTCGTGGAAACGGATGGTGGGTGCCCAAGCGCCGCCAAGGGTGGGCACGTCCCTTGAGTCGAGCTGCCCTTCCCGGTCCACCACATGGCCGATCCGGTCCCAGTTGACCAGGTCGGTGCTGTGGTAGATCGGAATGCCGGGGAGGTAATCGAACGTGGAGGTCGCCAGGTAGTAGCCCTCGCCGACCTTGACGATGCTGGGATCAGGGTTGAAGCCCGGAATCAGTGGGTTAGGGAAGTTCATGCAGCGCCTCCAAGGGTTGCGTCGGTCAGGGTTAGAGCGGTTTCGAGCGGAAGCTCGCTGACTGAGGTGCCGATGCGCAGGCGGTAGTCACCGGGTTCGTAGGTCCAGCCGTTGTCCCAGTAGGCCAGCAGCCGGGTGGGCACATTCAGGGTTGCGGTGAGGGTCTCGCCGGGTTCGGCCCACACGGGGGCGGAGGCGACGAGCCAGCGCACGGGGCGGTCCACGGCGGAGCCGGGCCGTTCGGCGTAAACCTGCACCACCTGCTTGCCGGCGCGGGTGCCGGTGTTGCTCAGGGTCACCGTGAGGGACACGACGGCGCCGGGCAACGCGGTGCCGGGGCCCTCGGCTGTGTCGAGGGTCCAGTGGGTGTAGCCGAGTCCGTGCCCGAACTCGTAGGCCGGCGCCGCTCCAGCCTTGAGCCAGGCGCGGTAGCCGATGTGGATCCCCTCGGTATAGGCGAGTTCCCCGTCCGCGTCAGGGGTGGTGTTGATGACCGGCACGTCCTCCTGGGTCGCGGGCCAGGTGGTCGGGAGCCGGCCGCCGGGTTCGGCGGCGCCAACCAGGATCTCGGCGAGGGCGGTGCCGAATTCCTGCCCGCCGAAGTACCCGATCAGGGTCGCGGCCACCTCGTCCCGCCAAGGCAGCAGCACCGGGGACCCGGAGTTCACCACCACCACGGTGCGCGGGTTGGCCGCGGCGACGGCGTGGACCAGGCGGTCCTGCAGGCCCGGCAGCTCCAGTGTGGTGCGGTCGTAGCCTTCGGATTCCACCCGGGAGTTCGTGCCGACCACGACGACGGCGACCTCCGCCGCTTTCGCCGCGGCGACGGCGTCGTTGATCAGGGCCTCGGGGTCGGTGTCATCCGCTTCGAGCCCGATGGTCACGGCCAGGGCATTGCCCAGGGCGCCGGTGCGCCCGGCGAGGTCCAGTTCCACCGTCACTTCCAGCGGAACACCGGCCCTCGCCGCGACCGGGACGGAGGCGGAGGGCGGGGCAAGGAACGCAGCGCCCAGATCCGTGCCCGTGGCCTCGATGGACGCCTCGCGCAGGAGCTGCCCGTCCACGAAGATCCGCCCGTGCCCCACGGTGGAGAAGCCCAGGCGGATGGTGCCGGTCTCCCCGGGAGTGTAGATCGTGTGGAACTGGACCATGGAGGACTCCGCGATCGGGGCGTCCCCGCCGAACCAGACCAGCGCGGTGGAGCGGCGGTCCTCCGCGAAGAGTTCGGTGCCGGTGGAGGCAAAGAAGCGCACCCGCAGCCCCGGCCCGCCCGTGACCGGGTTCCTCAGCTGTTCCAGGGGCAGTTCGGCGATGCCTTCCTGCACCACCGCGCCCACGTTGTAGGAGACGTTCTCCGGGCCGAACGCGGCACGGATCCCGTCCAGCGGGGTGACGATCTTTTCCGGGACCACAGTCGCGGACCCGCCGCCCTGGGTCCTGGCATGGCGGGCATTGTGCCCGATGACCGCCACACTGGTGACGGAGGCAGGAGCCAGCGGCAGCACGCCGTCATTCCTCACCATCACCGTGCCAGCCACGGACGCCTCCCTCGCGAACGCGACCGGATCCTCCCGCTCCGCCGGCACTCCGTCGACCTGTTCAGGGGCCACCGGCTCGAAGCCCTCCAGGGCGCCCACCCGGGCGGCGAGCTGCAGGATCCGCAGCACCTTCCGGTCAACCGCAGCCTCCGGAACCGTGCCGCACTTCACCGCCAGCACGAGCGCGGAACCCCACGGACCGTCCGGACCCGGCATCACCAGATCCTGGGAATGCTTCGCGCTCTCCACGCTGCGCACCGCGGTCCAGTCACTGATCACCACGCCATCGAAACCCCACTCGGTGTTCAGCGGGGATTCCAGGAGCTCGTTCTCCGTGGCCGTGGCGCCGTTGACCGAGTTGTACGCGCTCATCACCAGCCACGCCTTCGAGTCCACGATCGCCTTCTCGAACGCCAGCAGATACAGCTCCCGCAGGGGGCGCTCGTCGACGAGAACGTCCACGGTGAACCGGTCCGTCTCCGAATCATTGGCCACGTAATGCTTGGGGGTCGCACCGACGCCGTTGCGCTGCACCCCGGCGACATACGCCGCTGCGAGCTCAGCGGTCAGGACAGGGTCCTCGCTGAACGCCTCGAAATGCCGGCCACCCAGCGGGGAACGGTGCAGGTTGATCGTCGGACCGAGGACGACGTCGACTCCCTTGCGGCGCGCCTCCACCGCCGACGCCGCCCCCAGACGGTCAGCCATCGCAGGATCCCAGGAAGAACTGATTGCCGTGGCCGAGGGGAAGTTCATCGACGGCTGCCGCTCATCCCACACCTCGCCGCGCACACCGGTGGGCCCGTCCGAGAACAACATCCGGCGGAGCCCGATCTTCTCCACCGGCCACGTCGTCCAGAAATCCCGGCCCGTCAACAACCGCACCTTCTCCTCCAGGCTCAACAGAGCAAGAAGGGACTCGAGGCGCTGGTCGATGGTCTGGTCGGTGATGGTTTCCATGGTGGCTTTCTTGTCTGTACTAGCTGATGAAGTGTCGATGCTCATGCGGTGGCGTCCGCGGTGACCGCGGCCCCGGCGGCTTCGCGTTGGGCGGCAATGATGTCCCGGTACCAGTACGCGCTCCACTTGGGGATCCGGGCCTGGGTGCCGTAGTCCACGTAGACCAAGCCGAAGCGCTTGTCGTAGCCTTCGGCCCATTCGAAGTTGTCCATGAAGGACCACGCGAAGTAGCCGCGGACGTCGACGCCGTCGGCGATCGCCTCGCCCACTGCGGAAATGTAACCTCGCAGGTAGTCGATGCGTTCGGGGTCGCGGACCTCGCCGTTCGGATCCACGTAGTCGTGGAACGTCACACCGTTTTCCGTGACGTAGAGCGGAAGGGAGGTGTACTCTGCGGCTACCCGCTTGAGTACCGCCTTGAGTGCCCCGGGCGTATTGGACCAACCGAACGACGACGGCGCAGGCTGCACGTGCGTCCAGCTCGCCCCTCCCGGGGCTGATTCGTCCGCGGAAACCAGCATGTTGGTGTAGTGGTTGATGCCGGCAAAGTCACCGGGCGCGGAGATGATGGCCAGGTCGCCGGGCTGGACCAGATCTTCCGGTCCGGCACCCTCGCCCATGGCGGTCAATCCGTACTGGCCATAGACCGCAATGGTGGACTCGGCGTAGCGGCCTCGGTAGACAGGGTCCAGGAAGATCCGGTTGCTGATGGCGTCCCAGTATTCCGTGGCTTTGCGATCGGCGTCGGAGTCGCTGGCCGGGTTCAGATTGCCGATGATGTTGGTGATGCCCATCTTGGCCTCGGGGCGGCGGGCACGGAATTCGGCCAGCGCCAGGCCGTGGGCCACGAGCAAGTGATGGGCTGCACGCACAGCAAGGCGATCGTCCTTGAAGCCCGGGGCCTGCATGCCCCAGGAGTGGCCAAGGAAGGCCACGCACATCGGTTCGTTGATGGTAATCCAGTGCTCGGCAAGGTCACCCAGGGCCTCGGCCACGAGTCCGGAGTACTCCCCGAAACGGTAGGCAGTGTGCCGGGCCGGCCAGCCGCCGTCGTCCTGCAGCGCTTGCGGCAGGTCCCAGTGGTAGAGCGTCACGTACGGAGTGATGCCGCGGGCGGCGCAGCCCTCCAGCAGCTCACGGTAGAAGCGCACGCCTTCCGGGTTGAGCGGACCAACGCCGGTGGGCTGCAGCCGGGACCAGGACAAGGACAGCCGGTAGGACGGGATGCCCAGCTCAGCCATGAGGTCAAGATCCTCTTCCCATCGGTGGAAGTGGTCGCAGGCGATGTCCCCGTTGTCGCCGTGGATGGTAGTGCCCGCCTGGTGCGAGAAGGTGTCCCAGATGCTCTGGCCGCGGCCGCCCTCGTTGACGGCACCTTCGATCTGGTACGCCGCGGTGGCCACGCCCCAGGCAAAGTCGGCGGGAAACATGGCGGCTGGGGAGAGCTCCGGGCCCGCGGACAGTGGCGGCTGCGTCATGGGCTAGCCTTTCGTGTGTCTGTGCTGTTCTGAAGGTGGGGCTTGCGTTGCGTCAGGCCACGCCGGCTTGGACGTTCTGCTGGTGCTGGATGTCCAGCAAGCGCAGGCGGTCGGCGCGGCGTTGGGCTTGCCGGTCCGGGTCTGGGACCGGGGCGGCCATGAAGAGTCGCTGGGTGTAGGGATGTTCCGGTTCTCCGGTGACTTGCTCGCCGTCGCCCCATTCGACGATTTCGCCGTGATACATCACGGCCACTCGGTGGCTGAGGTGGCGGACCACCGCGAGGTCGTGGGAGACGAAGAGGTAGGCGACGCCGGTGCGTTCCTGGATCTCGATGAAGAGGTCCAGCACCGTGGCTTGGGTGGAGAGGTCCAGGGCCGAGACGGGTTCGTCGCACACGATCAGCTTCGGGTCCAGTGCCAGGGCCCGGGCGATGGCGATGCGCTGGCGCTGCCCGCCGGAGAACTCGCGCGGCAGCCGGTGGGCAGCGCCGTGCGGCAGCCTGACCTGGTCCATCAGCTCGGCGACCCGCTTGTTGGCCGCCTGGCGTTCCACTTTCCGGACCGTGAGCGGCTCGGTGAGGATCTGTTCGATGGTCATGGACGGGTTGAGCGAGGTGTACGGGTCCTGGAACACCACCTGGATCTCGTGGCTGAGCTCCTTGCGCTGGGGGCGGGTTGCTTTGGAGATTTCCTGTCGGCGGTACTTGATGCTTCCCCCGTGACCGGGGCCAGCCCCAGCACGGCGCGGCCCAGCGTGGTCTTGCCGGAGCCCGACTCCCCGACAAGACCCACGGTCTCGCCGGGGCGGATGTCCAGGGAGACGCCCTTGAGGGCCTTGAACGGTTCCTTCCGGAAGCCCTTGAGGGGATATTCGACGACGACGTCCCTGACGTCGAGCAGTGTTTCGGTCATGGCGTCACTCCTTTCAATGCCTTGGACTGGCCGCCGGTGGTGAGTTCCCCGCGCGACTTCAGCGGTCCCCCGGTGTTGAGGGGGGCACGCGGTGCCGCGTCCTCGAGGATCGCTTCCAGCAGCTGCCGGGTGTAGGGGTGGCGGGCGTCCTTGAAGATGGTCCGGACGGGCCCGGTTTCCACGACGCGGCCCGTCTGCATCACGGTCACGCGGTCGCACAGGTCGGCGACGACACCGAAGTTGTGGGTCACCAAGATGACGCCCATTTTCAGCTCGTCCTGGAGTTCGCGCAGCAGGTCAAGCACTTCGGCCTGCACGGTGACGTCCAGTGCCGTGGTGGGCTCATCCGCGATGAGCAGGTCCGGCTCGCAGGAGACCGCACCGGCGATCAGCACTCGCTGGGCCATGCCTCCGGAGATTTCATGCGGATAGGCGTTGAAGGTCCGCTCGGGGTTCGGAATCCCCACCTTGGCCAGCAGGGCCAGTGCCCGCTTCCGGGCCTCCGCCTTGGAGATACCGAGGCATACCCGCATGGGCTCCATAAGCTGGCTGCCGATGGTAAACGCGGCGTCCAGGTTGCTCATGGGTTCCTGGGGGATGTAGGCGATGCGCTTGCCGCGGACCTTCGTCATTTCCTTCTCGGAGAGGCGGGCCAGGTCCGTGCCATCGAAGATGATGGAGCCGCCGGTGACGCGTCCGCCTTGCGGCAGGAGCCGGAGGATGGAGAAAGCGGTCTGGGTCTTGCCCGAGCCGGACTCGCCCACCAGACCATGAACTTCACCGCGGCGGACCGTGAGGCCCACATGGTTCACTACGTGGGTGGTGGAACCGTCGCGCTGGTCGTAGCCGACGCCCAGGTCGGTGACCTCCAGGAGGATCTCACCGATGGTGTTGTCTTCACCGGCGGGCGCCTCGGGATGCACCACGGCAGGCTCGCCGCGCTTGGCGGCAGCTTCTGCGGAATCGACGACGGCGGCCCCCTTGCGACGGCGCTTGACCGGTCCGCGGCTGCGCTCAAGTTCGTCGCGCATCGCATTGGCCAGCAGGGTCAGCGCGATGCAGACGACGCCGAGGACGAGGCTTGGCCACAGTACAAGGGTGGGTGCCTTGTAGAGGTTGATGAAGCCGTCGTTGAGCATGCTCCCCCACGTGGGGATGTTCAGGTCGCCCAGGCCAAGGAATTCCAGGCCGGCCTGGATGGCGATGGCGATGCCAAGGACCATGGCGGACTGGATGATGACGGGCGCGCGCACCACGGTGAGAATGTGGCGGCCGATGATCCGGAAATCGCTGAGCCCGGAGACCCGTGCCGCGTCGACATACAGTTCGTTGCGAACCGCCGTCACGCACGCGTAGACCAGCCGGAAGTAAGCCGGGGAAAGCAGGACGCCGAAGATCATCATGGACAACCACATCGATGGTCCGACGACTGCCCGTGCCGCCAGCAGGATGACGATGCCGGGCATCGCCATGAGCAGGCCGGTGAGCCAGGAGGACATCGAATCGAACCAGCCGCCGTAGTATCCGGCCACCAGGCCGCCGGTGACACCGATCGCGACGGCGACCACGAGCGCCAACAGTGCCCCGGCCAGGCTGAACTGGCCCGCGAAGAGCAGTCGGCTGAAGACGTCGCGCCCGGCACTGTCCGCCCCCAGCACGTGGTCCGGGCCGGACTTGGCCAAAACCGCCTGGAGGCTAGCGAGGCTGGGGTCGTGCGTTGCGAGCACAGGTGCCAGCACCGCGGCCAACGCCACGAGCGCGAGGACCAGCATGGATACGGCCCCGGTGGGGTTCGTGAGGAGCTTGCGGAACAAGGAGACTTTGGCTGCCTGGGTGGGCAGTGCGATGGAAGTGTCGATCATGACAGCCGAACTTTCGGGTTGAGCCAGCCTTGGGCGAGGTCGATGATGAGGTTGACGATCACCACGATGGCTGCGGTGGCGACGACGACGCCCATCACCACCGGGATGTCCCCCTGGCTGGTGGCGGCAACGGCAATCTGCCCGAGGCCGGGCAGCGCGAAGATCTGTTCAACGATCACGGCACCGCCGAGCAGGCCGATGAACTGGACCGCGAGGACGGCCAGGGCAGGACCTCCGGCGTTGCGCAGCACATGCCGGTACACCACCCGGTTGAAGGAGAGGCCGCGGGCCCGGAGCGTGCGGACATAATCCTGGCGGAGGGCATCGATCAAGGAGCCCCGGACCTGCTGGACCACCGAGGCGATGCAGCCGATCGAGAGGGCGATGATCGGCAGGGTGACCGTGGCCGCCCAGCCGCCGAACGACGTCGTAATCGGTACATAACCGGTGGCCTTGAACCACTTGAGGTTCAAGGCGAACAGGGACACGAGCCCCAAAGCGATAAGGAAGCCGGGAATCGCGAAGCCCAGAACGCCCACGAACTGGACCACACGGTCCACCCAGCCCCGGCGCACTGCGGCCAAGACAGCTATGACCACCGAGATCACCGCGGCGATGATGGTGGCGCCCAACACCAGGGAGAGGGTCACGGATACCCTGCTGCTGACGCCGGTGGCGACCAGCTGGCCGTTGAACCACGAGCGTCCAAGGTCACCAGCAAGGGCGTGGGTGAGCCAATCCCAGTACTGGACCACGAGAGGGCGGTCCAGGCCTAGCTGGGAGGCTTTCAGTGTCACCTGGGCCTGGCTGGCTGTGGGGCCCACAATGCGGCGGGCGATGTCGCCGCCGCCCGCATACAGCAGCAAGTAGGCGACCGTTGTAATGACGAACAGCAGGAGGACGCCCGAGAGCAGGCGGCGCAGCACGAAACGGTACATCAAAGTTCCTTAAGGGAAGGTTCCTGGGGCCACCGGGACCAGGCCACCGCTTGTGTCAGTGAGCACGTTTTATCACTGAGCGGGCGGTCCGGTCCCGGCGGCTGTCCGCTAGGAGGCGGGAGAGAAGGACCAGATGAACGGGTAGGCGTTACCCGTCTGGACCTCAACCTTGGTCCTGGCGTCGGTGACGAAGCTGGACTGCGGGCGGTACCACGGGGCGAACCAAGCCTGCTCCACGATGTACTTGTTCAGTTCCTTGGCAGCGGCCGTCTGTTCATCTGTAGAACCGACGTGGATCTTGTTGATCAGCTCGTCCACTTTCGGGTCCTCGTACTTGTACGGGTTCCAGGGGGCGGTCGGGGAGATCTTCATGTTGATCAGCTGCCAGTCGGACTGCTGCTCCAGGATCATGTAGCTCACGCCATACTTCGGCGCCAAGAGGTCGGCGATGAAGTTGTTGCCGGTGTCAGTGAACTCCGCCGTGATGCCGACGTCCTTGAGCTGCTGGGTGATCAGCGCCGGGAGGGTGTTGCCCATGAGTGCGGAGGACGGCAGCTTCAGGGTCAATCCGCTGGCGTAGCCGGCCTGAGCGAGCAGTTCCTTGGCCTTGGCGGGGTTGTAGGCATAGCGGGAGTCCAGGGACTTGTCATAAGCAGCCGACGACGGCGGGAACACCTGGGTGGTCAGCTCGCCATAGCCCTGGCCGATGGACTGCAGCATCGCCTTGGTATCGAAGGCGTAGTTGAGTGCTTGGCGGACGCGGACGTCCTTGAGCGCGGGGTTGGTGGTACCAGCCCGGTCAAACAGGATGAGCCCTGCCCAGTTGAGCTGGAGTGGATTGACCTTATATCCGGCAGCCTGGATCTCCGTGAGCGTGTTGTTGTCAGCGGTGTTGGCTGCGTTGAGCTGCCCGGACTTGATGGCGTTCAGCAAGGAGGTCTGGTCGCCGTAGACGTTGAGGACCAAGTTGTCGTAGTGCACCAGGCCCTTGTCCCAGTAATTCGGGTTGCGGTGATAGCTGTAGGACGTGCCGGTCACGGTGGCTGCGGTATCCAGCACGTAGGGGCCGGAGCCGACGGGCTTGGTGGCGATGTCCGCGTTGCCGAAGGACGCCGGGCTCTGCATGAAGGACGCGTCCTTGGACAGGTAGTTCAGGAACGCCGGGTCCGGGGCGGACAGTGTCAGTTCCAGGGTGGTTGCGTCCACGGCCTTAGCAGTCTTCAGGGCTGCAAGGAATTGTGCATCCGGCGAGGTGCCTGCCTTGAAGCGTTCAAGGTTTTGCTTCGCCGAGTCGGCGTTGAAGGGGGTGCCGTCGCTGAATTTGACGTCGTCCCGCAGCGTGAGCGTCAGGACCGTCTTGTCCGCGTTGTACTTCCAGTCTTTGGCCAGCATCGGCACGAGCGAGCCATCCGGCTTCATCCGGATCAAAGTGTCGTACACGGCCTGGTAGAACGGCGACAGGTTGGCGAACTCGGACTGGTTTGCAGCGAAGGTCTTGGGCGCCAGCAGCGCGCCCAGGGTCAGGGTTTGGGAGGACTGGTCCTGGGGGGCAGCGGCACCGCCACCACCACAAGCAGTGAGCCCCAGGGCAACAGCCGCAATGACTGCGGCCATTCGCTTGGATCGGAACATCTTTGGTCCCTTTCACGATCAGTGGCGTCCACCATGGACGGCCATTGGGAAAGACCGTAACATCAAAAACCTAGCGACCACTAGGTTTTAGATGAATTTTTTGAATCGTTATGAAATGTGACGACGCGCACAGTGGTTGACCAATTGATGGACTTATTCAAAAATCGACGTTGTTAGGGTTGATCCATGAAAGAGACCGCGGGCGGCACCCAGCCCGAGACGGTGCGTCGAGGGCGCCGCGGCACTTATGCCAAGACGGAGGCGCGGAGGCAGGAAATCCTGAAGGCCGCCTTCGACGTCTTTTCGTCCTCGGGCTACCGCTCAGGCTCGCTGAAGGACGTAGCGGACAAAGTAGGCCTGACCCAAGCAGGGCTCCTGCACCACTTTCCCAGCAAAGAAGCCTTGCTTGAGGCACTCCTGACCTTTCGCGACGACGAGTCCGCGATCTACACCGGGGCCTTGGATGCCAAGGGTGCAGACTTGCTGCACGCCATGGTGGACCTGACACGGCACAACACCACCATCCCAGGCCTCGTGGCGCTGTACTGCGTACTGTCCGCGGAAGCCACCGACCCCGAACACCCTGCCCACAAGTACTTTCTTGAACGGTACGAGCGGGTACGCCGTTTGATGACCGAGGGCTTCGCGCACATGGCGGATGAGGGCAAGCTACGGCCAGGTATCGCGCCTAGCGCAGCCGCACGGCAATTGATTGCGCTCATGGACGGGTTGCAGGTCCAGTGGCTTCTCGATAACGAATCGGTCGACATGCCATCCGAAGTCGCGGCCTACTTGAACGCCGTCACGACCGAGAGCTTCTAGCCCAACTGGCTCGCAGTTGTTGTCGTTCTGGGGCCTCAAAACGACAACAACTGCGAGTTACTTGGGGTAAGCAAGCGCCCTGCGTCACAGCGCCGTCAGGCCGCCGTCCACGGTGAACAGCCCGCCCGTGGCGTACGCGGAATCGTCGCTGGCGAGGAACACCATGATGCCCTCGACGTCGGCCGCGGTTCCGGGCCGGCCGAGCATCGTGGAGTCCACCAGCCCGGCACGACTCACTGGATCGTCCGCGATCGTCTGCACCAGCGGGGTCTCGGTGTACCCGGGAACAACCGTATTCACTCGGATTCCTTCGGCGGCATAGTCGGCGGCCACCACCCGCGCAAGGCCATGCACCCCGGCTTTTGAACTCGTGTACGCGGTGAAGGTCTGCCCACAGGCCACCACCGCCGTAGGGCTTCCAGTGCAGATGATCGAGCCGCCGCGACCTTCCATGGCACGGACTGCGTGTTTGAGTGTGAGGAAGGCTCCGCGCTGATTGATGGACACGGTCTTCTCCCAAACCTCCAGATCCAGCTCGCCAACGCGGGCGTCCTGCCCGAACAGCTGCACCCCGGCATTGGCCACGACGACGTCCAGCGCTCCGCCTTCCGCCACGGCGGCGTAAGCCGCACTCACGCTGGCTTCGTCCGAGATATCCATGCGCACGGCCCGGGCTAGGACCGATCCCGTGACAGCAGCAGCCTTCTCGGCGGCTTCCAGATTGATGTCGGCGAAGTACACGCGGGCGCCCTCGGCAACGAAGCGCTGGGCCACGGCCAGCCCGATGCCGGAGCCTGCTCCTGTGACAAGTGCGGTCTTGCCGTCTAGTCGTTTACTCATTGTGGGTCCTCTTTCAGTTCAGTCCACGCGGGGGACAACAGCAGTCCACGGCTCGAATTCAAGGTTGGTACTGTCGCCGCCCGGCAGCCGGACGACGACGCTCAGCGGCTTGGCAGTGAGGTTAGCGGCAAACAGGACCGTTGTGCCGCCGCCGCGCACGGGATACAGCACGACGCCGGGCACCCCGCCCGCCACGTCAAGGACCTCGCAGCCGCGCAAGGCGGCGACGGCGGCCAGCAGCTCGCCCGCGGGCGTGAAGCCGCCGGGTCCGCGAATGCCGCGCGATCCTGCTGCCTCGAAATAGCTGACTGATTCGACGCCGGGAAAGCTGAGGGCTGCGATACTGCCCAACAGCCAGGCGGCCGTGAATGCCTCGGGCTGGAGCGGGTCCGTGGCCATGGCTTCGGCTGCCGCGTCGTCGCCCTCGGTGGCGACGGCGTTGAACCGCGCCTTCAGGGTCACCGGCCCGAGGTGCAGCGGCCGTCCCGAGCCGATACGAAGGGCATTGAGCGCGACAAGACGCTGCATAGGCAGGGTCTCGACGACGTGCGGCACCTCGGTCGCGTGCATTTGCGGCGTGATGCTGAAAGACACGGCGTCGGCGTCCGCCGGGAGGCGTTCCGCATTCCGGTTCAGCTCGGTGAAGTGCGACCGCGCGCCTGAAAGCAGTGTGCCCGTAAAGTCTCGCCGCCGAGCCTCGTCCCTGAGTTCATCCCAGAGCTTTGGCTCCGTGACGTGGCTGAAAGCGTCGAACACCGCGAGCCGGACCACGTTGTCCAACGGCAGGAGGTCCAGGAGCCCCCCGATGCGATCCGACGAGTCGACCGACAGGCGCACATCCAGCGGAACGCCCAGATCTGCGGCTTCTGCCGTCGCGAGCCGGAGTATGTGTTCCGCGTCCGGCCCGGGCGCCAGCTCCAGAAGCAGCGCGTCCAAGCCGGGGATAGGCTCGGGACGGGTCTTGGATGTTGTCGCCGAAGCCGAGGTTGCCGAGACGGGGGTAGCCGAAACGGAAAGCCCAGGCACCCGGGCTGCGCCGCCGTCGAGCACTGCGAGCACGCCTTCTGACTGCCGAACAGACGGCGCCACAGGCCCGGGCATCGCCGTCAGGAGCACCGACTGGTGGACCCGATCGCCGGCGGAAACATCAACCGGAAACGGTTTCGAAAGCGGCGTGCTGTACGTCTTGAAGGAAGCGTCCGTCCAATTCCGCTGGTCTTCGGTCTCGAAGACGTCGCCGTGGAAGTCGAGCCTGAATCGTGTTCCGTCGCGCTCCCATGCCATGGAAGAAACGTCCATGAAGGGTTGGTGAGGGCTGATGTCCATGGGGAAGAACGACGGCGTACTAGCGCCGCCGGGGCTGCCGATGCTCACCGCGCGGCCGGCGTCGTCGGGGCGGTGCAGCACCACGAGTCCGATCCGGTTGCTGCGGAAGGCTGCGGAAGGCTGCGGGAGCGACGCCGTCGAACGTCACTTTGACGCTGTCCTGCATGAGGTGAACGGCGAGCTCGCCTGTGTAGCTGGTGCCGAACCCGGCGAAGTCGATGCCGAGCTGGAGCCTGACACCGCCGTCGCGGGCGTGTTGCGCCACCCGGCTGACTGTGGGCACGAGGGTGCGCCAATCGTGGTCGCGGACCACTGCGCGAACGGCCCGAAGTACCGGTATGCCGTTGAACGTGATGTCCGAGAGTTCGTCGTTGCGCAGCTCGGCTCGCCAAGCTGCGGCGTCCATCGTTTCCGATGGGGCGAACAGCCTGGCGTGGTTTTCGTCATTGATCACAGCAGGCCTTTGCAGCGGGGACGGAAGTTAGCGTAACCGGAATCAATTGTGACGCGGGCCATGCGACGAGTCAACCGGTTGACCAATATTTGAGAATGCAGGCCCGGCGGTCCTCGTCGCGGGAGGTCACTTGACGCAACGCCGCGAAACCCGGCGAAAGGCTTCGAAACCATTATTGGTTCGCACGCCGCCGCCTGCCTAACCTCGATGCACGTGGTGTACCCGAGAGGCCAGGGAGCTGCCTGCAAAGCAGCGCACGCGGGTTCGAATCCCGCCACTACGTCTCATGTGTTGCACTGGGCGAAAACGGCCCTGCGCGGGCGCCGAAGCTACTGGACCGCGTCGTAGCCCGCGAGCAGGCGGCGAGACGCCGTGCCCATGTGCGAGACCATAGCCTCTGTCACCAACGCGGCATCCCGGGACTCGAGGGCCTTGAAGATCGCGCGATGCTCGGCGAGCGCGGCGGCGGCATGGCCCTCATCCGTCAGCGCCCGGTCCACCCAGATCCGCAAGAGCGACCTAATGCTCTGCAGGAGTTCCTGCAGGACCTGGTTTCCTGAAGCGGACGCGATTTCCTTATGGAATGCGGCGTCGGCCTCGACGAAGACCGCAAGGTTGTCCAAGCCGGCCTCCATCGCGTCGAGGTTGGTTCGCATGCGCTCCAAGGCCTCGTCGGTAATGCGGGCCGCGGCCAATTGAACCGCCTGGACCTCCAGGCCACTGCGCAGTTCAACGAGTTCGCGCGTGCGTGGCTCGCCCAGCATGAGCCCCCAGCTGAGGGTGCGGGGCAGCAATTCGGAGACGCCGTCGCGCAAGTACGTTCCGGATCCCGGCCGGACTATGACGATGCCGAGGATTTCCAGCGCGGCCAACGCCTCACGAACCGCCGAACGCCCGACGCCGAGCGACGCCGCCAGTTGCCGCTCCGCCGGGAGGCGCGTCCCCGCCGCAATGTCGCCGCTCGTGAAATACGCGAGCAGCCTCTCCGCAACCTCGGAGACGACGGAGCCGTGCTCCATGGGGGCAAGGGCTGCCGTCATCTGGGCCGCTGCGGCGGCGGAATTCGCTGACATCTTCACAGCGTAGCAACCGGATGACCAATTTCTACCGCAGCGCAGGCCCACGAATTCGTGGGTGCGGGCCGTGGGCTGGGTTCCGGAACGCAGCCCACGGCCCGCACCCACGGTCCAGCCGCCATGCGAGCCCGGCGTCCGAAAATTACGATCAGTCAACCGGTTGACCAATTTGCGCTGGAAGGCTTATGGTTTTTATCACACGCTTAGCTCGGTCCTGAGGCATCGAAGTCCACGGATCGGCACTAAGAAAACCCGAGCCGCCTGGTCCGCAGAAGGACAACGCGCTCCGGCAACCTCTAGGAGTCAATGTGGACACCACACAATCGGTGGTCGAAAGATCGGCCATCAAGAAGGTCGCGATCCGGCTGGTGCCGTTCGTCGCCTTGATGTTCTTCATCAATTACCTGGACCGGACGGCCATCTCGTTCGCCGGCCCCAACGGCATGAACAAGGACCTGGCGCTCTCCGCAGCGCAGTTCGGCTTCGCGTCCGGAGTCTTCTTCATCGGCTACATCCTGCTGGAGATCCCTAGCAACCTTGCTTTGCACAAGTTCGGCGCACGCCGCTGGTTGGCCCGCATTATGGTCAGCTGGGGCATTGTGTCCCTTGCGTTCACCTGGGTGGGCAACGTGGACCATCTCTACATCCTGCGTTTCATCCTGGGTGTGGCCGAGGCCGGATTCTTCCCTGGCGCCATTCTCTTCCTGAGCCTCTGGGTTCCCGCAAAGCACCGCAGCAAGATCCTGGCCCTCTTCTACTTGGCACAGCCGTTGACCACGGTGATCGGCGCTCCGCTGGCCGGCGCGTTGATCCAGCAGCACGGCGTGTTCTTCGGCCTTGAAGGCTGGCGGTTCATGTTCTTCGGTGTCGCCATCCCGGCGATCGCCATCGGTGTCATCTCCTGGTTCTATCTGGCCGACTCCCCCGCCAAGGCCAAGTGGCTGACGTCCGAGGAAAAAACCTGGCTGACCGGTGCTCTCGCAAAGGAAAAGGAAACGACGGCGGCCAGCAACAAGCACGTCAGCGTCCGCACCGTGTTCGGCAATGGCCGCGTTTGGATGCTTTCCCTGATCTACTTCGGCTTCATTTACGGCCTCTACGCCCTCGGCTTCTTCCTGCCGACCATCATCAAGGGCTTCGAGTCCCAGTTCGGCACGAAATTCGACGTCTTCCAGCAAGGCCTCATCACGGCCATCCCGTACCTGCCTGCCGCCGTCGCCCTGTACTTCTGGTCCAGGGACGCCACCAAGCGCGGCGTCAAGACCTGGCACATTGCCCTCCCCGCGCTGACCGGCGCCGTCAGCATCCCGTTGGCACTGTTCGCAGGATCCCCGGCCGCGACAATCGCCGTCATCACCATCACCGCCATGTCGATCTTCGCGGCACTGCCGAACTTCTGGACGGTGCCCACGCAGTTCCTCACCGGAGCAGCGGCCGCAGCCGGGATTGCGCTGATCAACACGGTCGGCAACCTGGCCGGCTTCAGCGCTGGCTACATCACGGGCTGGCTCAAGGACTGGACCGGAAGCTACGTGGTGCCCATGTTCGTGGTCGGTGGCTTCATGCTCCTGTCCTCGATCCTCATGGTTGTCCTCAGCCGCCGGGGAAAAGCCAGCGACGGCATCCCCGCAGAGACGCTTGACCCCGCAGTCGCCGGCCACCACGCAGAGCCCTAACCCCGGCCTGCCCAACTAGCTCGCAGTTGTTGTCGTTTTGGGGGCTCAGAACGACAACAACTGTCAGTTAGTTGGGTCGCCAGGCATCACGCCCCCAGTCCCGCCATCCGGCACCACCCCAATCCTCGCTATTTGGTCCAGGAGTTCCGCATGACCCGCTTGTTCAATGAACCCGCAGCCTTCGCTGACGAGATGATCGAAGGTTTCGTCGCATCGCACGGCCGCTGGGTACGGCGCGTCTCCGGCGGCGTCGCCCGCAACACCCGGAGCACTCCCGGCACGGTAGCACTGGTGATCGGCGGCGGCTCAGGCCACTACCCGGCTTTCGGGGGACTCGTCGGCCAGGGCCTGGCACACGGCGCCGCGATGGGCAACCTCTTCGCCTCGCCGTCCGCGCAGCAGATCTACAACGTGGCCAAGGCTGCGGACAACGGCGGAGGCATCCTTTTGGGCTACGGCAACTACGCCGGCGACGTCCTGCACTTCACCAAGGCCCAGGAGAAACTCCGCAAGGAGGGAATCGACTGCCGCAGCATCGCCGTCACGGATGACATCTCCTCCGCCCCACCGTCGGAACGAGCCAAGCGCAGGGGTATCGCCGGGGACCTGACCGTCTTCAAGGTGGCCGCTGCCGCGTCCGAAGCGGGTTACACCCTTGACGACGTCGTGCAGATCGCCGAACGCGCCAACCACCGCACCCGCTCCTTCGGCGTCGCGTTCACCGGATGCACGCTTCCCGGTGCGGAGCAGCCGCTCTTCACCGTCCCCGAGGGCCGGATGGCCGTCGGCATGGGAATCCACGGCGAACCGGGCATCGGCGAAACGGACATCCCGACGGCGGATCAGCTCGCCGAGCTGATGGTCACCAAGCTCCTCGCCGAGGTTCCCGAAGGCGTCGAGATCCGCCGTTCCCGCGTCGTCCCCATCCTCAACGGCTTGGGCAGCGTGAAGTACGAGGAACTGTTCGTGGTGTACCGCCGCGTGGCGCAGCTCCTCGCAGAAGCCGGACTCGACGTCGTGGATCCCCAGGTGGGCGAGCTCGTGACCAGCTTCGACATGGCAGGCACCTCCCTGACCCTGTTCTGGCTGGACGAGGAACTCGAACATCTCTGGCTCGCGCCGGCCGACGCCCCCGCCTTCCGTCGCGGCGCGATTACAGCCCAGGCGCTGGCGTTCGACGACGGCGAGCTGGCCGACGTCGAACGTTCCATCCCTGCCGCCACGGCCGAGTCCCGCGCGGCCGCCGTCCGCGTCCTCGCCGCACTTGGCGCCGCCAAAGACGTCGTAGGCGCCAACGCCGACGAACTCGGCAGGATCGATGCGATCGCCGGCGACGGCGACCACGGCATCGGCATGGAACGCGGGGTCCGCGCCGCCGTGGAAGCCGCGGCAGACGCCGTCGCACGCGGAGCCGGCGCGGCCACCACCTTGCACTTCGCCGGGGACGCCTGGGCCGACAAGGCCGGCGGAACCTCCGGTGCGCTGTGGGGCATGGCGCTGCGGGCCGTCGCTGACGCCTTGGGCGACGCCAACGCGCCCGACGGCGGCGCTGTCGCCGCCGGTGTGGCGGATGCCGCCGCGGCCATCATGAACTTCGGCAAGGCCAAGGTGGGCGACAAGACCTTGGTGGATGTGCTGGTCCCGTTCCGCGACGTTCTCAAAGAAGGCGTGCAGGACGGCCGGTCCCTGACGGACGCGTGGGGTACCGCCGTCGTGGCAGCCCAACAGGCTGCCGAGGACACCGCGAACCTGCTGCCGCTCATGGGCCGCGCCCGCCCGCATGCCGAGAAGAGCCTGGGCACCCCGGACGCCGGAGCCGTCTCGATGGCGCTGATCGTCCAGGCAATCTACGAGTCGCTCCTCAAGGAGAACACCGTCGAAAACAGCATTAAGGAGACAGCATGAGCACCAAACTGCGCCTGGTCATCGGATCGGACGACGCCGGATTCGAGTACAAGGAAGCCCTCAAGGCGGACCTCGAGTCCAGTGAACTCGTCGAATCCGTGACCGACGTCGGAGTGGACGCCATCAGCCACACTCCCTACCCGTCCGTGGCCATCGCCGCGGCCGAACTCATCGCCGCGGGCAAGGCCGACCGCGCACTCCTGGTGTGCGGCACAGGCCTCGGGGTGGCCATCGCCGCCAACAAGGTCCCCGGCATCCGCGCCGTCACCGCACACGACAGCTTCTCCGTTGAACGGGCCGTCCTCAGCAACAACGCCCAGGTCCTCACCTTCGGCCAGCGCGTCGTCGGCCTGGAACTGGCCCGCCGCCTCGCCAAGGAATGGCTCACATACACCTTCGACGAGTCCTCGGCCTCCGCCGAGAAGGTCACGCTCATTAAGGACTACGAGGGTGTCACTTCCTGCTAAACCCGCCGGTGGCGGGACGAATGAGAAGGCGGTCGTCGGCGTCAGCCTGAAAATGTACTTCGGCTACGAACGCACGCTTGACTGGTGCCGCGCCGTGGCCGATATCGCCGCAGCCCACCCGGCCGTCCAGGACGGCAGCATCGAGCTCTTCGCCCTCCCTGCTTTCCCTGTCCTCAGCGAGGCCGGAAGCGTCCTTGCCCCCTCCGGGGCGGGGACGGGAGCCCAGGACATCTTCTGGGAAGACGAAGGCGCGTACACCGGTGAGGTTGGCGGTCCCATGATCACCGAACTCGGCGGGTCCTACGTAGAGGTGGGACACGCCGAACGCCGCCGCATCTTCGGCGAAGACGATGACGTGGTCGGGCTCAAGACGGCGGCAGCCTACCGCAACGGACTCACTCCGGTTCTTTGCGTCGGCGAACCCGTGCAAGGCACGGCGGCAGAGGCTGTCGCCTACTGCGCCCGGGAGCTAGACGCGGTCCTTCATCGTGCATCCAGCCTCGATCTCGCCAAGCGGACGATCGTGGCCTATGAACCACAGTGGGCCATCGGCGCACCGGAACCCGCGACGCCCGAATACATCAGCGCCGTGGTCCGGGGTTTGGACGAGCACCTCCGGAGCCTGCCGGGACAGTCCGAGAGCCGGGTCATTTACGGCGGGAGCGCCGGGCCTGGACTGATCACCCGGCTGGACATGTCCGTCGCCGGCCTGTTCCTGGGCCGCTTCGCGCACGACCCACAAGCGCTCAAGACCATCCTGGACGAGGCTGCAGCCCGTCTCGCCGCATCCGCACAGGCGAGGGCCGCAAACGGGGCAGCAGCATGAGCTCAACCATCGGCCTGAGCAGCTACGCGTTCTTCTGGCAGCTCTCGGACGCCGTCTCGGCACCGTTGAGCATCCACGAAGCACTGCGGCGCACGGCGGGACTGGGCGTGGAGCTGTTCCAGATCTGCGACTACGCTCCCCTGGAGCACATGTCCGACGACGAACTCGCCGCCGTCCGCGCCACCGCGGACACCCTGGGCATCACGCTGGAACTCGGCACGAAGGGCATCCGGCCGGAGCACCTGCACAAGTTCCTGCACATCGCTGTGGCCCTCGAAGCCAAGCTGCTGCGGACCATGTTCAACGTCCCCGGCCACACCCCCGACGCCGACGAAGCCACGGCGATCTTCACCGGGATCCTTCCGGCCTTCGAAGCGTCAGGCGTGCGGATCGCCGTCGAGACCTATGAACGGGTCCCCACGGCACGGATCCTGGACGTCATCCGGCGGGTGGACAGCCCGTACCTGGGGATCTGCAGCGACCCCGCCAACACCGTCGCGGCGCTGGAGATGCCCCGCGAGGTGATTGACGCCGTCGCGCCCTATGTCCTGAACATGCACATCAAAGACTTTGCGTTCAGCCGCAAAGAGGGGTGGGTCGGGTTCACGTACTCCGGCGCACCGCTCGGCGAAGGCCTCCTGGACTACGACTACATGGCCGGAAAGATCCAGCCCGCGCAAAGAAACATCAACCAGATCGTCGAACACTGGCTGCCCTGGCAGGACTCAGAGTCGGAAACCATCCGCCTCGAAAACCAGTGGACCCAACAAAGCCTCGAATTCCTAAGGAGCAAGTGAAATGTCAGCAGAACAATTGACCGTCGCCGTTGTCGGAGCCGGTGGCAAGATGGGGATGCGCGTTTCCGCCAACCTCCAGAAGTCCAACCACACGGTGACCTACAGCGAGAACTCCCCCGCCGGCCAGGACCGCGTCTGCGCCGAAGGCCGCGAAATCACCGCCACCGACGACGCCGTCAAGGGCGCCGACGTCGTGATCCTCGCCGTGCCGGACACCGTCCTCGGCATCGTCTCCGAAGGCGTCGTCCCGCAGATGAAGCCCGGCTCGATCCTGCTCACCCTGGACCCGGCCGCGGCCTACGCCGGACTGCTGGCCAAGCGCGACGACGTCATCCAGGCGGTCGCCCACCCCTGCCATCCGTCCGTGTTCCTCGAGCGCACCACCAAGGAAGAATGGGCCGACACCTTCGGCGGCCAGGGCGCCCCCCAGAACGTCGTCGCAGCCATCGACGAGGACGCCCCCGCAGCGACCCGCGACGCGGCCGAGGCGACCATCCGCACCATCTACGCTCCCGTGATCGATGTCCACTGGGTCACCGTGAAGCAGCTCGCCATCCTCGAACCCACCCTCGTGGAAACCGTGGCCTGCATGATCGGCACCCTCCTCAACGAAGCCCTGCACGAAACCGTGCACACCGCCGGCGTCCCGGAAGAAGCAGCCAAGGCCATGCTCTTCGGCCACGTGCAGATCGCCCTGACCAACGCCCTGCGCGGCTCGAACCCGTTCTCCGAGGCCTGCGAAATCGCCATCCAGTACGGCAAGGACACCATCATCAAGGACGACTGGAAGAAGATCTTCGACGACTCCGAACTCGACGGCGTCATCGCCAAGATGCTCAAACTGGACGCCGTCAAGGGCTAGTCACGGCACGGACACCTCCGGAGAAAGCGAAGCCGCGGCTGTCTCTCCTCACGAACACACCGGTCATCGACTGGCTGCCGCGTGGCAGCCAGTCGATGATTGATCCTGGACCAAAGAATCGCAGGGGTTGATGCTCTGTTCTAGAGCCCTGTTACGGAGTATCGACGCTCTATTCCGGCGCTGGCGCGACCCCATTCGCTTCTAGCGACGCGGTCTTGGTGGGCCCTGAAGGCCGCCTCATCGCTGAACCTCTCGTCAACCTGCCACACCGTCGGGTCGTCGGTGGCGGTCACGTGAAATGAGATACAGCCGGCCTCGGCGCGTGTCAGGGCGACGTGGCGGGCAAGGTGGAGGACGACGACGGCGACCTCGTCAGCGTCGCGGCACACGAGTTGTCCGCTGAGATGAACCAGTGTCATGGAATAATCCTCGCGCATCCCGCGCGTAGCCGACTCCAGGCACAGCCTGTCGAGACCGGCCGAGAGCGAAAGTGATCTTCCAACGGCGCACAGGCTAGTGAGGCAAGTCCAAGCCTTTACTGCCTGCCCCGCGCCAGCCATCATGAAATCAGGCGCAGGACTTCGCCGACCGCTACAGCACGGCCGCTCCTTGCGCGGCGGAGGCGCAGCGACATGTCACCCGGAATCGAGCCCGCGGACCACGCCTTGGGAGGCACTGCCCCCGGCGCCCCGGACCGATTCCTGACCGACTACTACGAGCACGTGGCCGATGATGATGTCCGCGACTACACCACGGATGCACTCCTGGAGCGTGCGCGGTACCACCGCTCATTGGCGGAACGGCGGGCTCCCGGGCAAGCAGTGATCGGCGTCCTGAACGAGGCCGACGCCAGCCTCGTAGCTATTGTCACCGAGGACATGCCCTACCTGGTCCCGTCGGTCACCGCGGAAATCGCCAGGGACAACGCCTCCATCCGGCTCCTGGTCCACCCCATTTTTACAGTCACCCGGGATCCAGCCACCCATCGCCTGATCGACGTCCGCCGCGGTCCCCTGCGGACGGGACTGCCGTCCGGCGTCGAACCTTCCGCCTCGGTCACCCCTATGGACCACGACGACGGCGGGCCGCTCACGGAGGCTTGGATCGCCGTCGAGATCTCCCGGCTTCCAGACGAAACGAGTGCCGAACACCTCGTTGAACGGCTGCAGACCGTCCTTGACGATGTCCGGGCCGCCGCAGAAGACGCGGCTGCCATCCATCAGGAACTTGCCAACGAGGTCAGGGGCTTGGACGGGCTCACGCAAGCCGCCCCCGCGGCGCGGGAGGTCCAGGAGTTGCTGCGCTGGCTGGACGACGGGAATTTCGTCTTCCTCGGCTACCGCGGCCGGAAGGGTCTCGGCCTGCTCAGGAATGTGGCGGTCACCGCGTCCGAAGGCGGGTCGTCCGCGGTGTCCCTCCTGACACTCACCAAATCGACGCTCCGCTCGACGGTGCTTCGGCGCGCCTACCTCGACGAAATCAGCCTCGGCGGGGCTGATGGAATCGGGGAGCGCACCTTCGTTGGCCTTTTCGCTCCCAGCTCGGCGTCCCGCTCGGCGCTCCAGATTCCCGTCATCCGGGACACCGTGGACGAGGTGCTGCGCACGTTCGGCTACGCGCCCGCATCACACCGAGGCAAGGAACTCCTGGCGGTGGTGGAGGCCTATCCGCGCGACGAACTCTTCCACATCGACGCACGGCAGTTGGCGGAGCACGCGCGGGACATCCTGCGCCTCCAAGAACGGCACAGCACACGGTTGTTCCTTCGCCCGGACTCGCACAACCGCTTCATGACAGCCCTGGTCTTCCTGCCGCGGCAACGCTACAGCACGGCCGTCCGGCTCAACATTGAACGCGAACTTCGCGAGGCCTTCGTCTCCGACGCCATCGAGTTCGAGCTCCGCCTGGGCGAATCCGCCATGGCCCGCGTGTTCTTCCGGGTTCTGTTGCCACGCGAGGGGGCGCCCGTCGTCGTCGACCCTGCGGTACTGGAGCAGCGGATCATCGCCGCCACAAGGTCCTGGGCCGAAGGCCTGGACGAAGCCCTGCGGGCGAGGTTCCCCGCGGACGAGGCCGCCCGGCTGTCCCGGCAATGGGCCACCGCCTTTCCGGCCAGCTACAAAGCAGACTACGAGGTGGAAGACGCGGTTCAGGACGTCGTCCGGTTCGAGAGTTTCCCGCCCCCGGAAGCGGACCCGCCCGACGGCGACACCGCGGACCCGCTGCTCACTGTCTACAAGCGCCCGGGAACTGCCGTCCTCGCTGAGGATGCGCGGATTCGGCTCTATTTGACCCGCCCGCAGAGCCTGAGCCAGATTTTGCCGCTCTTCCACAACCTGGGCCTGCGCGTGCTGGACCAGCGACCGTTCGATGTGCAGCGTGCCGACGGGCGGTCCTTTTTCCTTTACGACCTCGGCCTCGTGTATCCGCGCGGAGTTGATCCCGTGGGAACCGGCGATCTGCTGGCCGCTTCGTTCTGTGCCGCGATGCGGGGAGATGCGGAGTCCGACGCCTTCGATGCCTTGGTCATCCGGGAGGGGATCGACTGGCGGCGGACAGCCATCCTGCGCGCGTATGCGAAGTACCTTCGGCAGTTGGGGAGCACCAATTCCTACGGGTTCATCGCGGATACCCTCCGTGAGAATGTGCGTGCAACCCACGCTTTGCTTTCGCTCTTCGAGGCGAAGTTCGATCCGGACCGGTTCGAACCCGATCTGTTCGATCCTGAACTGCGCGAGCCGACGCCTGCTGAGCCGACGCCGACTGGGCAGATTCCGGCTGGAAGCGATCTGTTCGAAACGGACCGCGGCAAGTACAGCTCGCGGACACAAGCCACGAACGCCGCCCGCAAGGAACTGGCGGAAGCGATCGACGCCGTACCCGTCCTCGACGCTGACCGCCTGTTGCGTTCTCTGGCGAGCCTTGTGGAGGCAACCCTCCGCACCAACTTCTACCTCAACAAGCCGTATTTGAGTTTCAAGCTCAATCCTTCCTCCATCGCCGCCGCACCGGCACCCCGGCCACAGTTCGAAATCTGGGTCTACTCGCCGCGGGTGGAAGGCGTCCACTTGCGTTTCGGCCCGATTGCCCGCGGAGGCTTGCGCTGGTCCGACCGTCGTGAGGACTTCCGCACGGAAGTCCTGGGACTCGTGAAAGCCCAAACGGTGAAAAACGCCGTCATCGTTCCCACCGGAGCCAAGGGAGGTTTCTACCCCAAACAGCTCCCGGACCCGGCCGAAGACCGCGCGGCGTGGCTGGCCGAGGGACAGGAAAGCTACCGGATCTTCGTTCGCGGACTACTGGACATCACGGACAACCTGGTTGCCGAACCCGACGGCGGTTCGCACGGCCGCATCGTTCCGCCGCAACGCACTGTTCCACCGCAGCGCGTGGTTCCGCGGGCCCGCGTTGTGAGGCACGACGGCGACGACTACTACCTCGTGGTCGCCGCGGACAAGGGCACGGCCACGTTCTCCGACATCGCCAACTCCCTGGCCGCAGAGTATGGATTCTGGCTGGGCGATGCGTTCGCGTCCGGCGGTTCGGCGGGTTATGACCACAAGCAGATGGGCATCACGGCCCGAGGTGCCTGGGAGTCCGTGCGGCACCATTTCAGCGAACTGCTCATCGACTCCCGGGCCGAGGATTTCACCGTGGTGGGCGTCGGCGACATGAGCGGCGATGTGTTCGGCAACGGCATGCTGCTCTCGAACCACATCAAGCTGGTGGCAGCCTTCGATCACCGGCACATCTTCCTGGATCCCACCCCTGACCCAGCCACTTCCTTCGCCGAGCGGAAACGGCTCTTCAAGCTACCCCGCTCGTCCTGGGCCGACTACAACCCCGCGAAGCTCAGTCCGGGCGGAGGGGTGTTCTCCCGGACCGATAAGTCAATCAGCATCACCGAACCGGTCCGCCTCGCCTTGGGATTGGATGAGGGCACGACGGCGATGAGCCCGCCTGAGCTGCTCAGGGCCGTCCTCATGGCCCCCGTCGACCTGCTCTACAACGGCGGAATCGGCACCTACGTCAAGGCCTCCAGCGAGACGCATGCCGAGGTCGGAGACAAGTCAAACGATGCCATCAGGGTGGACGCCGCCCAAGTGCGTACCCGGATCATCGCTGAGGGCGGTAATCTCGGCATCACCCAACGCGGCAGGATCGAGGCTGCTCTGGCCGGAATCCTCGTGAACACCGATGCCATCGACAATTCCGCCGGCGTCGACTGCTCAGACCACGAGGTAAACATCAAGATCTTCCTGGACCGGATGATCGCCGCGGGCAAGATGTCCCCGGATGAAAGAACGAAATTCCTGCACTCGCTCCAGGACGAGGTGGGGCGGCTCGTGCTGAAAACCAACGTTGACCAAAACGTCCTCCTCCTCAATGACAAACAGCTGGTCCTTGAGTGGAGCCCGAGCTTCGAACGGACCATGGACTGGCTCGAATCAGCCACGGACCTGGACCGGCAGCTCGAATGCCTCCCGACTACGGAGGAAATCCACGCCCGCGTGGGGACCGGAGTCGGACTGACCTCGCCCGAGCTGGCTGTGCTGGCGGCTTATGCCAAGATCGAGCTCGCCCGGGAACTGACGGAGGGCGGGCTCGCGGACGATCCGTGGTTCTCGCAAACGCTGCGCGAGTATTTCCCCCGCCAACTTTCGGAACGGTTCGGCGATGACCTCTCCACGCATCCCTTGCGCCGCCAAATCGTCGCCACGGTGGTGGCCAACGACATGATCAACCTCGGCGGCATAGCGTTTGCATTCCGCGCCATGGAGGAAACCACGGTTTCGGCGGCCGCGGTGGCGCGTGGATTCGTGGTCATGCGCCGAATCTGGGATTTCGATTCGGTCACTGAAGCCATCGCCCGGGTGCCGGCAAGCATCCCGCGCGAGCACGGATGCGCCGTGGCACTGGACATGCGCCGCCTCCTCGACCGGTCCACCCGTTGGTACGTCACCCACGATTTCCGGGACAAGCCCATTGCCGACGCCTTCGCGCGGCTCGAACGGCCCATGTCGCTGATGCGGGCAAATTTCACGCGCTTCCTGCACGGGATCAACCTGCAACACTCGTTGACGCGCCTTGCCCATTCGGATTCGGTGGGCTTGCCACACGAACTGGGCCTTCGAGCCTCCGAACTCCTCGTCAGCTACGGCCTTTTGGACATTTCCGCGATTGCCGAGGAATTGCAGGAGCCCGTTGAGGACGTGGCGGAGGTCTACTTCGCCGTGTTCGAACGGATCTCGGCTATCCCCCTGTTGGAACACATCACGCTGTTGCCGCGGGACACCCACTGGGAGGCCTTGGCCCGGGCAGCCCTCCGTGACGACATGTACCTGGTCCTTGCCGACATGACCAAGGCCGTGGTCCGGCACACTCCCCGCTCCTCCGAGGCAGTCGCCGACCCCGTAGCGAGGATCGAGGATTGGGAACGCGGAAACATCGAACAACTCGCCCGCATCCAGGACACCATCAAGGAAGCCATCAAGCCCGGCCCGGTAGACATCGCGGCACTCTCCGTGGCCGTGAAGCTGCTGCGCGCCATGGTCCGCCGGTGATCCAGCTCCCAAAATGCCGGACATCCCATGACACTTTGCTATCTTTTTATGCAGGAATTGCCGCTCCCCCCTGCGGCACCCTGCAGAAGGAGCCCCCAAATGAACACCGCAACAATAGAACGCAACGAAATCCATTTGTCCTTTGCGTCCGTCGACGAAGTCCATGCAGGACTTGACGAAGCTGTCAGCACGCTCATCGAAGCCGCAGCCGACAACGGCCGCTGCGGGATCCTGGTGACCCGCCGGGAGCCTGGAAGCTACACGGTTGCCTTGGACGAGTCGGTCCCGTTCGGCCAGACCCGCGAAGTCCTCGCCGCCTAGGAAGCCTAGGAACAGGTACGGACAACAAAACCGGGGCTTGTTTTCCAGACCACGCCAAGAAGGCGCGGAATGGGAAACAAGCCCCGGTTTTTTATACGGTCACTACACCCGGCGCAGCTCCACGCCGTCGGACTTCATGAAAAGCTGTTTGGCGGCTTCGTCGGCGCCAGGCCCTGCGGGTTCAAGCCAGACAACGTTGCCGCTGCCCGAGACTTCCTGCACCTCCCCCGCCGCGACCACATGTGCGTGCCTTACGACTTCGATCCGCTCCCCCACCTTCAACGTTCCCCAGTTGGAAACGACGGCGGACTGTGCGATTCGCCTGGACAGGACTGTCCCGCGTGCCTTCATTGAACTTCTACCCCTTTGTGGATGTTCGTTGTTTTCAGTTGTAAACGGATTTTCCCCGGCAGGCCCACGACATCGTCGGCGTGGACATGCCGTACCCCATAAGTTCTACTACACAGAAAGCGCCCCGGGGCGCGTATTGCCAAACATTTCCGGGGCGCTTCCTATTGTTCACTCGAACAGTATTTTGTTCGGCGTCAGGCGAGAATTCCGACGGCGGATTCGGCGGCCGCTCGCACGTCGCCAGCGCCTACAAGACGGTCCGCGGCTTCCAGCTCAGGTGAGAGGAAACGGTCAGTTCCGGGGCCGTCGACGACGCCGCGCAGCACCTCGATCACGGCGGTGCCAGCTGGCCCCGGAGTGAGTTCGCCGCCGGACAGTTTGGTGCGGATGTCGAGGGCACGGGCGCTCGTGACGAGTTCCACAGCCAGGACGCGGCGCAGGTTCTCGATGGCCTTGCGTAGCTTGCGGGCAGCGTGCCAACCCATGGAGACGTGGTCTTCCTGCATGGCGGAGCTCGGGATGGAGTCAACCGACGCCGGGACGGCCAATCGCTTGTTGTCCGAGACGAGTCCGGCCTGGGTGTACTGGGCGATCATGAGGCCCGAGTCCACGCCGGGATCGTCGGCAAGGAAGGCCGGGAGTCCGTGTGAGCGGGCCGGGTCCAGCATGCGGTCCGTGCGGCGCTCTGCGATGGAGGACAGGTCCGCCACGGCGATGGCCAGGAAGTCCAGCACGTAGGCCACCGGGGCACCATGGAAGTTGCCGTTGGAGGACACGCGGCCGTCCGGGAGCACCACGGGGTTGTCGATGGCTGCAGCCAACTCGCGGGAGGCCACGAGTTCAGCGTGCGTCACGGTATCGCGGACCGCGCCCGCAACCTGGGGTGCGCAGCGGAGCGAGTACGCGTCCTGGACCTTGGTGTCATTGACGCGGTGCGAAGCAACGATCGGCGAGTTGGAAAGCACGCGCAGCATGTTGTCCGCGCTTGCGGCCTGGCCCGGGTGGGGACGCAGGGCCGCATGCAGCTCCGGCAGGAACACCTGGTCAGTGCCGAGCAGCGCCTCGACGCTGAGCGCAGCGGTGATGTCCGCCGTCGTGAGCAGCAAGTGCAGGTCGGCGATGGCCATCAGGAGCATGCCGAGCATGCCTTCGGTGCCGTTGACGAGGGCAAGGCCTTCCTTTTCCGCGAGGACGACCGGCTCGATGCCGTGCACGGCGAGGAGCTCGCCAACCGGCTTCTTTCCGGCGGCGCCGTACAGCTCGCCGTCGGGCCCGGTGGCTTCGCCTTCGCCCATCAGGACCAGGGCGCAGTGGGACAGCGGGGCGAGGTCGCCCGAGCAACCCAAGGAGCCGAATTCACGGACAACGGGGGTGATGCCCGCGTTGAGGACGTCCACCATGGTCTGCAGGACCACGGGGCGTACGCCCGTGCGGCCCGAGGCCAGGGTCTTGGCGCGCAGGAACATGATGCCGCGGACCACTTCGCGCTCCACTGCAGGGCCCATGCCGGCGGCGTGGCTGCGGATGAGCGACTTCTGCAACTGGGTGCGGAGTTCGTTGGGGATGTGGCGGTTGGCCAGGGCACCGAAGCCTGTGGAGACGCCGTACGCCGGAACTTCGCTGTGGGCGAGGCCGTCGATGTGGGCGCGGACCTTGGCGACCGTGTCCAGGGCTTCCTGGGAGATGGTCACCTTGGCGTCGTAGCGTGCGACGGCGACGACCTCCTCCGGCGTGACTCCGCTGGAGCCGAGGGTGACGGTCAGCGGTTCGTGGGTAATGGTTGTCATTTTTCCTCGTTCTTCCCAACTAGCTCGCAGTTGATGTCGTTTTGGGGTCCCATAACGACAACAACTGCGAGCTAGTTGGGGTTGTCGGGTCTGGTTAGCGGGTTTCTTCCATGGGGATGCGGACGCCGCGTTCGTGGGCGACTTCGATGGCGCGGTCGTAGCCGGCGTCGGCGTGGCGGATGACGCCCATGCCGGGGTCGTTGGTGAGGAGGCGTTCGAGTTTCCGGGCGGCGAGCTCGGTGCCGTCGGCGACGGAGACCTGTCCGGTGTGGATGGAGCGGCCGATGCCCACGCCGCCGCCGTGGTGGATGGAGACCCAGGTGGCGCCGGAGGAGGCGGCGGTCAGGGCGTTCAGCAGGGGCCAGTCGGCGATCGCGTCGGAGCCGTCCTTCATGGACTCGGTTTCCCGGTAGGGGGAGGCCACGGAGCCGGAGTCCAGGTGGTCCCGGCCGATCACGATGGGGGCCTTGACCTTGCCTTCGGCCACGAGCTGGTTGAAGAGCAGCCCGGCCTTGGCGCGTTCGCCGTAGCCCAGCCAGCAGATCCTCGCCGGGAGGCCTTCGAATTCGACCCGTTCCTGTGCCGCGTCGAGCCATTTGTGCAGGTGGGTGTTCTCCGGGAAGAGTTCCTTGATGGCCTTGTCGGTCACGGCGATGTCTTCGGGGTCACCGGAAAGCGCGACCCAGCGGAACGGGCCCAGGCCCTCGCAGAACAGCGGCCGGATGTAGGCCGGGACGAAGCCGGGGAACTCGAAGGCCCGGTCGTAGCCGCCCTTGCGGGCTTCGTCGCGGATGGAGTTGCCGTAGTCGAAGACCTCGGCGCCGGCGTCCTGGAACTCGACCATGGCCTGGACGTGCTTGGCCATGGAGGCCTGGGCCTTCTTCGTGAACCCTTCCGGGTCGGCTCCGGCCTCGGTGTGCCACTCGGCCACGGTGATGCCCTCGGGCAGGTAGGACAACGGGTCGTGCGCGGAGGTCTGGTCGGTCACGACGTCGATGCTGATTTCCCCGGCCCGGTGGCGGGCCAGCAGTTCCGGGAACACCTCGGCGGCGTTGCCGACATAGCCGACGGACCAGCCGCGGCGCTCGTCCTTGGCGGCCTGGACCTTGGCGATCGCGGCGTCCAGGTCGGTTTCGACCTCGTCCAGGTAGCGTTTGCCGACGCGGCGGCGCAGCCGGGACTCGTCCACGTCCACGATCAGGCAGGCCCCATCGTTCAGGGTCACGGCCAAAGGCTGCGCCCCGCCCATGCCCCCGCACCCGCCGGTCAGGGTCAGCGTCCCGGCCAACGGCCCCTCCGCGGAACCTTCCGCGGCGGCTGCCAGGCGGCCTTCGGCCCGGAGTTTGTTCCCGACCGCGGCGAAGGTCTCGTAGGTGCCCTGCAGGATGCCCTGGGTGCCGATGTAGATCCAGGACCCGGCGGTCATCTGCCCGTACATCATCAGGCCCTCGGCCTCGAGGCGGCGGAACTCGGGCCACGTCGCCCAGTCACCCACGAGGTTCGAGTTGGCCAGCAACACCCGCGGCGCCCATTCGTTCGTGCGGAACACCCCGACGGGCTTGCCCGACTGGACCAGCAGGGTTTCGTCCTTCTCCAGGGTCTCCAGGGTCCGGGTGATCGCGTCGAACGCGGCCCAGGACCGGGCGGCCCGGCCCGTGCCGCCGTACACGACCAGATCATCCGGGCGCTCGGCGACCTCCGGGTCCAGGTTGTTCATCAACATGCGCAACGGCGCTTCGGTCTGCCAGCTCTTGGCGGTCAGCTCGGTGCCGCGGGCGGCCCGGACAGGACGGGCTCCGGTAGTGAAATCGGCGGGTGCCATGGTGACTCCTTCGTCTCTGGAGGTTGCTAGGTGGAAGTCCTTCTGTATCCAGTAGAGCCCCTCCGCAACCCTCTTGGAATGGCTTTATGGAGGGTGCTGTCCGGAATACCAGACTCAACTGATCCCCACCGCCACCCTCGCCTCGCAAGCTCGGCCAGGGAACCCTGGCGGCGTGGGCCCGCGCAGTTGTTGTCGTTATAAGCGCCCAAAACGACAACAACTGCGAGTTACTTGGGCGGGAGCGGCTTAGGAGGGGCGGCCGTGGATGCGGATCGACAATTCGTCCGCTGTTTTCTGGATTCGGGCGGCCAGTGCGGGCCATTCCTCAACCGGCACCTTGTCCTCGAGGAATGTCACGGCGACTGCCGCCGTCGGCCATCCCAGATGGTCGGTGACGGCGGCGGCCACCGAGCCGAAGCCTGGCGTGACTTCGCCGTGTTCGGTGGCGTAGCCGCGCTGCCGGACCTGGTCCAAGTGCGAGGACAGGGCCGAGTACTTCATGATGGGCGATTCCATCTCGTGCCGGGCCGTAAAGGCGGCAGCATTCGGGTACAGGGCCCTGACCTGCGATTTCGGCAGTGCGGCCAGGATCGCGCGCCCGCTGGCGGTGAGGTGGCTGGGAAGCCGGACCCCGACGTCGGTCACGAGGGACGGGCGGTTCTTGGCCCTCTCCTCCACGATGTAGAGCACATCGCGGCCGTGCAGGACGGCCAAGTGTGCGCTCTCGCCGATCGCATCCACAAGGGCGGCAAGCATGGGCCGGCCGAGCCGCGACAAGGGCTCTTGCCGCGAGTACGCCGAACTGAGTTCAAAGGCACTGATGCCCAGCCCGTAGCGCTGCTCCTCATGAAGGTGCAGGACGAAGCCGTTGGCCTCCATGACGCCGAGCAGGTGATAGACACTGGACCGTGGCAGGCCCAGCGCCGTGGCGATGTTGGACGCTGCCATCGGGCCACGCCGGGAAGCAAGCAACTTCAGGATGCGTAGGGTGTTCTCGGCGGCCGGGACCTTGGAAGCGGCCCGGCCTTGAGTGGACGGCTGTATGGTCATGGCTCCTCTTCGAGTGCACGATAATGCCCGGCTGGCCCCTTCTGCCACAAAGGCGCCTGGGCCGGTGTCCGGGATCCCGTATTTAAGCGTGCGCCCCCTGGAGTGGATCGGAAAGCCAATCAGAACATTAAGCTGTCTGGAATACCAGACATTTGCGAATAAGACGCCGAGTGATCAACCGCCTGGTGGCACAGCGTCTGAGAACCGAGACAACGATGTGCCGTGAGACCCATCACAGCCCGCTCCGGAATGGTCTGCTGGTTAACAGTCCCCCCTCCCAATGACGAGAAGGTATTCGTATGCAGCAAGCCCCAACAGCCGTCAGGACGCCAGCCGCCAAAGTCGTCGAAGGCGCGGTAACCACCGTTCTCAGCCGTGGCCTCAATGTCCGCCACATCCGCTTCATGGCCCTCGGTTCGGCCATCGGGACAGGCCTCTTCTACGGTTCCGCGTCTGCGATCCAAAAGGCCGGCCCGTCGGTTCTCTTCGCATACATGATCGGTGGCGCCGCCGTCTTCATGGTGATGCGTGCCCTCGGCGAAATGGCCGTCCGCCACCCCGTCTCCGGCTCGTTCGGCCAGTACGCCAGCCGCTACCTCGGACCGCTGGCAGGGTTCATCACCGGGTGGACCTACGTCTTCGAAATGGCCATCGTGGCGATCGCGGACGTGACGGCGTTCAGTATCTACATGGGCTTCTGGTTCCCACAGGTGGACCGATGGATCTGGGTCCTGGCGATCATCCTCGTCCTTGGCGCCATGAACCTCCTCAGCGTGAAGGTCTTCGGGGAACTTGAGTTTTGGTTCTCGCTCATCAAGGTCGTGGCGATCATCGCCATGATTGCGGGCGGCGCTGCGATCATCGTGTTCGGCTTCCACTCCGGCAATGGCGGCGCGGCACCGGGGCTGGGGAACCTCGTTGACCACGGCGGCCTGTTCCCGAACGGTTTCGGCGGGCTCTTGGCCTCGTTCGCCGTCGTCATGTTCGCCTTCGGCGGGATCGAAACGATCGGCATCACCGCAGGCGAAGCCGCCGACCCCAAGAAAGTCATTCCGCAGGCCGTCAACACTGTCCCGGTGCGCGTACTGCTGTTCTACGTCCTGACGCTCGGCGTGCTTATGAGTTTGTTCCCCTGGAATGAAATCGGGAACAACGGCAGCCCGTTTGTGCAGATCTTCAGCGGCCTCGGCATCCCCGCGGCGCCCCACATCCTCAACGCCGTGGTCATCACCTCTGCACTGTCAGCCATCAACAGCGACATTTTCGGCGCCGGACGCATCCTCTTCGGGCTTTCCCAGCAAGGACATGCTCCGAGGAGTTTCGGCAAGATCTCAAGGCACGGTGTTCCCTGGATGACCGTGGTCCTCATGGGCGGCATCCTGCTTGTGGGCGTTGTGCTCAACGCGGTAATCCCCGAGGACGTGTTCCTCGTGATCGCGTCCATCGCCACCTTCGCGACAGTGTGGGTGTGGGTCATGATCCTCGCCTCGCACGTCGCCATGAAGCGCGAGATCAAGCGCAAGGGGCTCCCGGCGTCGGAATTCGCGTCGCCGTGGTGGCCGGCGGCATCCGTGTTGACCATCGCCTTCATGGCCTTGGTGATCGTCATCCTTGGCGTCTTCGAGGACACCCGCGTGGCTTTGTACGTAGGCGCCGTGTGGCTCGGACTGCTGGTGCTGGCCTACAAGCTGTGGGTTCGAGGTGGCGGCCGGGTGCGCGCCGAGCTCGTCGACGAAACAGCCTCGATCCCCGTGGTCGCCGACCGCTACTATCGGAAACCCCCGACGACGGCGGCCCGCCACTAACCATCGACCGTCACCGCAGGCCAGCGCTATCATCAGGCATGGTTCCGTTCACCAACCTCCTGGCGTTTGCGCTGGCCGCACTGGTCCTCATCGCAGTCCCCGGTCCCAGCGTCCTGTTTGTGATTGGACGTTCGCTCGCCCTCGGCCGCAAAGGCGGACTCCTCAGCGTGCTCGGAAACGCCTTGGGGATGGTTCCGCAGATCACGGCAGTGGCGTTGGGGCTTGGTGCGGTCCTGGCGCAGTCGATAGTGCTGTTCACCATCATTAAGTTCGGCGGCGCAGCTTATCTGGTCTACCTCGGGGTGCAGGCGATCCGTCACCGCGGCGGGCGTTCGACGGCGGCCGGACCGGCGCCGTCGCGGTCTATGTGGCGGCTCATCCGCGAAGGCTTCATCGTGGGTGCGAGCAACCCGAAGTCGATCGTGTTCTTCGTAGCTGTGCTGCCCCAGTTCGTTGAATACTCCAACGGCAGCATTCCGTTGCAGCTCGCCGAACTCGGAGCTGTTTTCCTGGTGATCGCCCTGATCTCCGACAGTATCTGGGCCCTCGCAGCGGGCACGGCACGCCACTGGTTTGCCCGCTCCCCGCGGCGGATCTCCACCCTGGGTGCCACGGGCGGGGTCATGATGATCGGGCTCGGCGGAACCCTGGCGCTTACAGGCACCAAGACTTAGCGCCTCAGAATCGGAAGCAACCGCGGACTCAGCCGGCAGGAAGCCAATCCACGTGCGAGTCCGAGTCGTAGACCCGGCAAACCCGCACACTGTCCTGGGCAGGACCATCAACAAGCTTGGTGGTGATCTTCATGAGGATGTCGTACGACGCCGCCGTTGACTGCACGGGGTTCCCGGAGAAGGCGATGGAGACCACAGTGAATGGCCGGGGCACCACCGTTCCGGTCACAATTGAGGAGTGGGCGGCATCGCTTTGCAGCCGGGCGGTGCAGCTGTCCTTGATGCGTTGGATCCCGGCCGCGTCGAGGCCCTGTGCTCCAGGAGGCGCCGCGGGGGCCGGAGCTGGCGCAGCTGGCGCCGGCACCGGGGCATCGGGCTTGGCAGTGCTCGCCGGGGCAGGGACCGGGGCCTGATTTGAAGGCGCAGCGCTGGCAGAAGCAGCGCTGGCGGAAGCGCTGGCGGCTTGTGCTGAAGCGGTGGCACTCGGCGTCGCTGCCGGCGTCTTGGTGGCACCAGGCGCCGAAGCCGCCGAAGCCGCCGCGCTGACGGTGGCCGACGGCGCGGCGCCGGCAACGGGGTTTGATGATGTCTGCGTAGCGTTGAGGGTGATCGCCCCCGCCAGTCCGACCGCCACCACGCCCGCAACGACGATTCCTGCTTTTGCCGCTCGCTTCATTGCTCCCCGCTCACTTCCCTGACCCTTGCGCGGCCAGCGGCCGCACCTTCCCCTTCGTGAAGCCCCCGATGTGTCACAGTGGCGGCGCCCCGACCGTGTCGTACATGGCGTAGTCGTCAGTAGTCAGCGTGCCGTTGCTGAAGAGATTCAAGCCGAAACTCACGGCTGTGGCGCCGTCCGGCAGCACCGGAGTGGTGAAGCTGGCCTGGGTATACGTGTCCGACGCCGCCAGCCAGGGACTCGATGTCCAGTAGACCCAGCTGCCCGTAGCGTCCCGGTAGTACGCCGTAAACTGGGTCGGCGCCGTCGAGGTGTACCAGGCCCGGAGCGAATAGCTATGTCCAGCGATGGCCGGCGGAGCGCAACTGCCGCTGTCCATGGTCTGGAGCAGCTTCGCGTCGCCGTCGGTGTAACCGCTGACAACAAGTTGGGCCGCCGTTGTGCCGCCGTGGGCCGCGGGCACGGTGCTGAAGGCCGCACTGTTCGTTCCGTAGCCTCCGGCCTGCCAGCACTGCGGTGCCCAGCCGATTCCCGCCGTCTCAAGGCCCGCGTTTTGCACCAGGTTAGTACCCGGAGCCGGGGGGGCCGGGGCCGGCGCCGTGGCGGTGTCGAACATTTCATAGTCATCGGTGATGAGGGTGCCGTTGCTGAAGAGGTTCAATCCAAAGCTGATTCCGTTTGCCCCGGAGGGTAGTGCTGGGGTGGTCCACGCCGCCTTTTGGTAGCTCGTTGCCGCGGCAAACCATGGGCTGGATGTCCAGTACTTCCACGAGCCCAGTCCAGTTCGGTAGTACAGGGTGAATTGTGTAGGCACCGTAGACGTGTACCAGGCTCCGATGTTGTATTGATGCCCCTCAGTTGCCGTTGGCGAGCACCCGCCAAGGTCCAGGGCCGGCAGCAATTTCGCGTCGCCGTCCACGTAGCCGGTCATCACGAGCTTCTCGGCAACTGTGCCTGTCCGGCCGGGACTGACCACGGAGTAAGTGGGGGTATTGGTGCCATAGCCGCCTGCGAACCAGCACTGGGGCATTCCGCTCACCAAGGTCTCGAGCCCGGGATTCTGCACAAGGTTGCCGCTGGGAGCCTGGGGAGGTACTGCCGGGCCGGTGACCAATGGCTGGACCGTTCCGCCGATCACTTGGTTGACGGTTTTCACCGTGGTCGTCGCGGGACGCGCCTTGAGCCATACCAGGAACTGCTCAAAAAGGGCTGGCTGGATGTTCAGGGGGTCCGTGCTGTTCGCATCAATGTGGTGGAAGGTCAGCTGCACCCAGCCGCCGGCTGCTTCCGCCTGGGTGACCGAATTCTGCAAATCAGCCAGCGTCCAGGTGGAATCCACCTCATCGGGCGCCGCCGTGTTGTAGGGGTTGGCCGGCGGCATCGTTTCAGCCAGGCTGCATGTTGGGCAGCTGAAGCGGGTCTTGATATCACCCAGGCCGCGGGCACTGTTGTAGCCGCAACCCTGTGCAATGGTCTCGGCTGCTGCATTTTCCGAGGCAAAAGGGTACGCGAAATCGGTGACCGAGAAGCCCCAGTTGCTCAGGTTGACCCTGTCGTTGCAGATCTGACGCTTGGCTTCGTCTGCGGGCAGGGTGATCAGGTCGGGGTGGGTTACGGTGTGGCCGCCGATCTCGTTGCCATCCGCAACGAGCCCGTGCAAGTCCGCCTGCGACATATAGCCAGGATTATCGGTGAACCCCGAAACGATGAAGAACGTGCCCGCCACGCCTTGGGCCTTCATGATTTGGGCCGCGTTAAGCTGGTCCGCGTTCCCGTCGTCGAACGTCAGGGAAACAACCGTGGGATTGGCTGCTTGCGCTGCGGGGGCGGCAAACACCAATGCGACGCCGGCCATGGCGATCGCCGCAATGGCCGCGATCCCGCGGGAACGACGACGGCGGGCACCCGCCGTCGGAATGGTCCATTGCTTGGGCTTCTCCTGAGTGGACGGACTGGAAATGCTCATGGAAAGACCCCATCTGGCTGCGGCTCATGGAGCCTTAACGGCACGCAGAACGGGGACACCGAGCAGCCCCCGGAACTGACGGAACATTTGCTTTGAGCGTAGGGACTGTTCACCCGGCCTGGCATGCGTAGCCCCTACCCGTCTTTTGCGCGGACTACTCGGGTGACCACTTGCTTGCCCTGAGGTCTTTGTCCGAGTAGTGGGCCATGGGACCTGAGTGGCCCATGTGGCATAACGGGTAAAAGTCACTCATGTGTCTTGTGAGGTCGGCGCCTACCGTTGGAAGATCGCGACTGCAAAGGAGTGATTCCGATGTTCGATCCTTACTCGAGGCACGCTGCTCGGATGCGCAAGCAGCGCCGCCACGCGCTGGCTTCGCGACTTTGCCAGGTATTTTCGCGGGCAGCCAAGCAGGCCACAACGACTGCTTCACCTTTCAAAGTGGGCGACTACGTGGCTGGAGACGATCCCTTCAACGGGTGCCAGGAAGGCGTGGTGACGGTCATCAAAGGCTCATCGATTGGCTTGCGGACCGTCGTGCCAAAGGGTGGCGACGTGGTCTACTACGACTACCGCCAATTGAGGAGGCCGTGGTGAATATGTCCGCTGCCGGCATTCCAGCCAACCGCTTCATGACAATCGCCGAGGTTGCCGAGGCCCTGCGGGTATCCAGAATGACCGTCTACCGCCTCGTCAACTCGCACGCCATCCATGCGGTGCGGTTCGGGCGGTCATACCGCGTTCCGGAGTCGGCGGTGGAGTCCTACATTGAGCATTCCGCCGTGGACGAGGCTGAGCAGAATCACGCTAAGGCAGCCGGGAACCCGTGAGCGTATTAGGTCCAACAGAATCGCGTTCAACCGGCGGGCATTCAAGCTTTACCACCGGGCTGCCGGCCGGTTCGTCGACGCCGAGGAGCAAGCGCACACCCGCGGCGCCGAGCTCGTAGTGCGGCAGCGCGACGGTGGACAGCGGCGGCCGCATGTGGGCGGCGATGACTTCCTGGTTGTCGAAACCCACCACGGCCATGTCATCGGGAATGGACAGCCCCTGTTGCTTCAGCCCGTCGTAGAGACCCATGGCCATACGGTCGTTGTAGCAGAAGACTGCCGTGACGTCCCGTTTGAGGAGTTCCTCGACTGCGCCGTAGCCGCCTTCCTGGTCAGGATACGCGTCGAACACGAGGTGCGGATCGAATGCGATTCCTGCAGATTCGAGCGCTTCCCGATAGCCCTGGAGGCGTCCGTCCTTCGCCGGGGCAGGAATCGTTGCGTTGATGAAGGCGATCCGCCGGTGACCCTTCCGCAAAAGTATTTCGGTGGCTTCCCGTCCGCCGTGGACTTCATCCGGCACCACGGCCAAGGCGTTGGAGTCCGGAGAGAAGCAGTTCACCAGCACGAAGTCTGTCTCTTGCAAGGCAGCGGGGATCTCAGTTGGGCGGTGGAACCAGGTGGAGTACAGGATGCCGCGAACCTTGTGTTCGAGCATCATTGAGATAGCGTCTTTTTCCACGGGCTCGTCGCCCTCGGTGTTGGCGACCAGGAGCACGAATCCGTGTTTCCAAGCTTCGTCCTGGGCGCCGTGGATGATTTGCCCCGCAAAGGGGGTCGTGGCGATCGCGTCAGCGACGAGGCCAATGAACCGTGAACTGCCGCTCACGAGGTTCTTCGCGAGGGCGTTCGGGCGGTACCCCAGTTCGCGGATGGTGTCCAGGACGCGTTTGCGGGTCCCGGCGCCGATCCTGGCGTCTTTCTTGTTGTTGACGACGAGGGAAACCGTAGCAACGGAGACTCCAGCCCCTTCCGCCACCTCCCGCATCGTGACCGGATGACTCGTCCTCGGAGTCGCCGGTGGATGCGAGGGGTTAACCTCGGGTTCTCTCAAGCTTTTTTCAGACGTCATTGGCCCTCCCCCCACAGTCTATCCAGTGGCCGCGTCCTCATCCCTTCGTGGCCCCGCTCTCGAGGCCTTGGATCATCGCCTTGTTGAGGACAAGGAACACGAGCAGCAAAGGAGTGATGGTGATGCAGACAGCGGCGAACGTCGCGGTCCAGTCGACCTTGCCCATTGCTCCGATATAGTTCTGCAGCCCCAAGGGGATGGTCTTGAGCCCTTCGGAAAGTACGAAGGTGTTCGCGAAGATGAAGTCGTTCCAGATGAAGATGCTGTTCACCAGGACCACTGTCACTACCGTGTTGGTGGAGAGCGGAAGGGTGATCAGTCCGAAGATCCGGTACGGGCCGGCGCCGTCCAGGGAGGCTGCCTCATAGGTCTCGCGGGGAATGTATTCAAAGAATGACGAGAAGAGGTAGATCGACATGGGAAGGGCGAACCCCGCCAAGGGGATGATCATCGATTGGTAGGTGTCCAGCAGGTTCACGGACGAGTAGTCGATGAAAAGCGGCACCAGCGCGATCTGCACCGGCACGATGATGCCGATCAGGAAGAGGCCACGGACGAATTTGCTGAACCGGAATCCGAGGACCTGCAACGCATACGCCGCCATCATCCCCAGCAGGACGATCAGGAGGTTGGCACCCATCGTGACGATGAAGCTGTTCAGGATGTTCTGTCCGAGGTTGCCGGTCTGGAACGCGCGGGCGTAGTTGTCGAAGCTGATGGAGCTCGGCAGCGCGAAGGGATCACCCGTGGCGAAGTCGTGCTCGTTGCGCAGGCTCGTGAGGAACAGCCAGGCCAGGGGGTAGACCTGCACGACGACGATGAGGACGATCAGCACCCTGGACAAGCTTCGGAAGACGTTTGGCTTGCGCCGCCGACGTCGGGGAGCCGGGCTGCTTGGCGGTGCAGGGATCGGCCGGGTAACAGGGGCTGTTTGCGCGGTCATGCGTCAGCCTTTCGTTTGAGCATGAGCAAGATGAATCCGACGGCGACGAGGCACTCGACCACGATGAACACCGAGATGGTGCTGGCGTAGCCGAAGTCGGTGCTGGTGAACGCGGTTTTGTACATGTAGGTCGTCAGGAGCTCCGAGGACTGTCCGGGGCCGCCGTTGGTCATGAGGTAGGGGATGTCGAATCCGCGCAGGCCGTAGGTTGTGGCCATGATGGTGGTGGTGATCCACACGGGCCGGATGTGGGGGAACCTGATCTTGGTGAACAGCTGCCATCGGTTGGCGCCGTCCAGGCGTGCGGCCTCTTCAAGTTCCTGCGGTACGGCAAGCAGCGCGGCGTAGATGATGAGCATGTAGAGCCCCGTGAACCGCCAACCTTCGGGTGCCGATACTGCCGCGAGGACAGTATTGACGTCCGAAAGCCAGGGGCGCTCAAGGCTGCCTAGACCGATCCAGCCGAGGACTTGGTTGAGGAGCCCCACCGGATCGATCGAGTAGATGCGTACGAAGAGGAAGGCGATGGCCACCGTCGAGATCACCGCGGGCAGGAGATACAGGGTTTTGACGAGCTCGCGGCCTCTTCGCAGCGAGGTCAGGAGGCTGGCGACGAACAATGCGCCGCCCAATTGGAGGACGAGGCAGATGGCGAGATAGCCGAGGGCGTTGAAGAAGGAACGCCAGAACACGCCGTCACCAGTGAGCATGTGCACGTAATTCGCGAAGCCCACGAACTCCATGTCACTGATGCCGTTCCAAGAGAAGAAGCTGAGGAACAGCGATTGCAATATCGGGAACAGCACCGCGACGCCGTAGAGAAGCAGCGGCGGGAGCAGGAAGACCAAGACCGAGAGTCGTGATCGATTGGGAAGCATGGGAGTGCCTTTCGGGTGGGGGGCCTGGGCCCCCCACCGCTGCGTGTTATTTGAAGAACTTGGGAGCGTTCTGCGCGATGGTGCTATCCATCGTGCTGGTGAACTCGTCAGGCTTGACATTGCCCTGGGCCAAAAGCACGAGCTCTTGTTGCAGCCTGCTGTTGGTGGTCGGATCAAGCTGCGTGTCCCACGGCATCGCGAGCTTCGATCCGAGATCCTTCGCCTGGTCGATCGCCTTCTTGTACAGTGGCGTGGCGTTGGCTGGAATCGTCGTCTGGACGTTCGTCGTCGGCGAGAGCGCGCCCGTGGCCGCGTACTCCGAGGGGTACTTGGCGAGGGCGAACTTCAGGAAGTCGCTCACGAGCGGGTCAAAGGTCTTTGAGTTGACCGCCATGCCGATCCCGGAGGTTGCGACGTACTCGTTGGCGGCCGTCGCGGAACTTGGCGTGGCCGGAAGCGTGAAGTAGTCGACGTCGTTACGCACCGCCGGATTCAGCTTGTCGGTCGCAAGGCTGGGCAGTTCCCAGGTGCCGATGTTGTACATGGCGGCCTTGCCGGAGGTGAAGAGGTTCTGGGCGTCAGAGTAGCCCTGAGACGAGAATCCGTCCTGGAAGCAACCAGCCCCTCCGAGCTGGCTTATCCAGTTGACTGTCTTTTGGCCGGTGGCGTCGCTGAACTTCGCGTCACCCTTCTTGAGCTTCTGCACGAAGTCGGGTCCGGCGTCGCGGAAGGGCTGGTAGGAGACGTAGCGCTCAAGCGGCCACTGGTCCTGGCCGTCAAGAGCGAGGGGCGTAATGCCGGCCTTGCGGAGGGCCGTGCACATCGCGGGGATGTCGTCGAGTGATTTCGGCACTGATACTCCAGCCTGCTGGAAGAGAGCCTTGTTGTACCAAAAGTACTCGAGCTCGAACTGGAACGGGATCATGTAGAGGGATCCGTCGTCGAAGCGTTGGTAATTCAGGGCGTTCGTCCGGTACGTGTCGTAGACACCGAGGTCTTTGAGCAGCTTCTCGGCATCGACCATCGTGCCTTTCTTGGCGAGTTGCTGGGCGAAGGGGGTAGCGTCCGTGTCGAACAGCTCCGGAAGCTTGTTTGCCGCGGCGAGGGTTTCGTACTTCTGGATGTACGAGGGCCGGTCAGGGGTCGTGATCAGGTTGAGGGAAAAGCCCGGATGGGTCTGTGCGTACTCATCGGCGATCTTTTTCATGATGTTGATGACCGCACCGTCAGCAGGCCGGGACAGAAGCCACGAGATTTGCCGCGGTTTGATGTCACCGGTGGGGCTGACGTTGGCTGCGGGATTTCCGCCGCCGCTGCCACATGCGGCGAGGGCGAGGGTGACGGCCGCTGCTACGGCGGCTGTTCGCATGAGTTTCTTCATGGGGGAAAATCTCCTTTGATTTGAACGGAGGTCTGGCGCTGGGTATTTAGTTGTCTGTGCGCTTACGTATCTCAAGGTCCGTGAGAGCGATGGTGCCTTCACCGGCGAAAACGCCGATCCGGCCGTCCGGTAGCCCGTAGATCCGGGCGCTCAAGGCGACCTGCCGGTCGACGACGGCGACACAGAGGTCCCCGTCCACGACAAGTTCGAGGGTGTGTTCTCCGGGGACGAGCTCGCAGGGGCGTTCCAGTTCGATCTCGAAGGGGACGTCCCCTGAGACGTGCCATTGCGCGTCGCCGCTGATTTCGCGGGGCCATCGGTCAAACACCAGGCGGCCGCGCTTCGGTTCCAGGCGGATGATGTAGGACTCGTCTCCGTCCGCGCTTGAGCGGAGCAGCAAGCCGCATTCGGTGGTATCGGGTTCTATCTGCAACACCGCCCGGGCGTAGAACTGCCGAGGGAGCACCTCATCGGACACCATGGCCGTGTACCCGTCGGGAGCATGCAGCGCCACCGGAAGGGCGCTGCCGAAGGTTACCGGGATGTCGTCCCAGAAGCTCTCGACAAGCTCGTCGGCGAAGGAAAACGCGAGGGTGCCGTCGTCGTTCTGGCGGGCCTCGAGGACGGACATCGTACCCGCCCACTGCCAGGCGCCGTCGTCGCGGTTGTCCTCCTTGCTGGCGATCCAGCCGAAGAAGAACCGGCGGCCATCCCGCTCGGCCGTCTTCGATGCATAGAAGGCGCGGCCGTCAACGGTGTCCCGAGTCGGCACGATCCATGGCCCATCGGGACTTTTCGCCATGCGGTAGCGGGTGGTGAAGGACTCGGAGAATTCCGAATAGACCAGGTACCACCAGTCACCCCAGGCGAAAACGTCCGGGCATTCGTGCGTGATGTACCGGCGGGGATCCCAGAACGGCTCGGCATGCCCCCAATCCATCAAGTTCGGGGAGACGCATTGGGCGATCACTCCGCGCCGGCGCTCCGGACCGTCCGCGTGCCGAGCTGCGAGCAGCATCCGCCACAAACCGCTTGCCTCGTCCTTGAAGACGAACGGATCTCGCCAGTCGCCGGATTCGTAGCCGGCCGGGGCGCCGAAGGTCAGCTCCGGATGCTTGACCCACGTCAGCATTCCGTCCGTGCTCGTGGCATGCATGACGAGTTGCAGCGGGGCCCCGTCGGAGCCGAGGTGCCGAGGATTCTGTCCCGTGTAGAACAGGTGGTGTATTCCGGACTCGTCGCGCACAACGCTTCCCGTGTATGCATTGAAGTCCGCCTCGCCCTCCCCCCCATGACGCAGCGAGACCCCATGGTCCTCGAACCGGGTGAGGTCCTTGGTGGTCACGAGGTTCCAGGACGTTCCCGGCTTCGGGTCGCTCCGCACCTCGTGCAGATAGAAAAGCCAGAACTCCCCGTCTTTCTGGAACGGGATCACGTCTCCGACCCAGCCATCGGCGGGTTGGAAGAAGACTGAGTAAGTCATCGGCGTTGATGTCCATTTCTGCTAAAGCGTTTGATCACTGCAAGCGTAACCGAGGTCACACTTTTGATCAAGCGTTTAAGCAGATTGTTTTAACGGGCTGGTCCGAACGCTGCGGAATCGGCTCAGCGGTGCGGGAGTTAACGCACACGACTGGGTACACAGCTAGGCAGTAGCGCAGACCGCGCGGTTCCGTCCAAGGGACTTGGCCTGGTACAGGGCTTTGTCGGCGGCCACGATCATGTGGGCCACCTCCGCGTTGGCGAGGGTGCTGGGGGCGATGCCATAGCTCACCGTGGGGAAGGTGACGCCGTCCGGTGGTTCTGCCGAGGCCAAACGGCGGCTGATTTCGTTGGCAATGATTTCTGCACTCTCCAGGTCGGCCCCTGGAAGCAGGATGGTGAATTCCTCTCCGCCGTACCTCCCGACGAGGTCTGTGTGGCGGACCGAGGCCTGACACGCGGCGGCGAAGGCCTGGATGGCCGTGTCGCCCGCGGCGTGGCCATGACTGTCATTGAGGGCCTTGAAATGGTCGAGGTCGGCGAGGATCAAGGTGCAGATCGATCCCGCAGAGTGCAGCCTGCTCATTTCCTGGGTGGCCAGCTCCATGAAGGCGGTGCGGTTGAGGAGCCCCGTCAGGCCGTCCCGGGTGGCGCGTTCGTTGAGCCCGTTGATGAGCTGCTCGTTACTCAGCGCAGTCATGCTGAAGGACACGGTGACGAGAAGCACGATAGTGACCACACTGGTGGTTGCTGAGCTGAGATAGGTACCGAAATCCGGACCGTCGGGTCCCTCCACGACGTAGGCGATCCCCCGGCAGAAGAAGAACGACGCCAGCACTCCTGCGGCGAGCGCCAAGGAGCGGTGGGCCTGTGAAACGCTGGGCTTCAACCGCCAGAGTTCAACTGTTGCCAAACCCATGCCCAAGGACATCATGGCCAAATACACCAGGCCACCGGACCATGCGTTGGTGGCCGGACTCTCCAGCGAGGCGGCTACAGCTGTGGCGACGGGTCCGGCGACGAGCTGCCATCGCGGTGTCGGAAGCAAGCGCAAAGAACGCGAGCCCGCCCACACGCTGAACGCCCCGGCCACCAGCAAAGCGTTGCCGAGGGGACCCGCCCAGACTTGCTGGGAAGTCCCCGTGAGCAGGTACGCCATGTTCCCCGAGAGCAGGAAAACGAGGGCGAGGCACCACCACCCGCTGTACGCGGAGCGGGTCCGGCGGAACGATCCGAAAAACAGCAGGCAGAGCGTAAACGCGACGATGCCCAAAGCTATCTTCAAGCTGGCCGGATCGAGACCCATATTCGCTCCTCTCGTGCGCACCAGCCTACGACATCGAGGGGGGGTAATTAGCGGGCGGACCAGCCCCCGTCCATCGTGTAGCTGGCCCCGGTGACCATACCGGCGTCGTCGGACGCTATCCACGCGGCCAGCGACGCGACTTCCTCCGGCTCCACGAGGCGCTTCACCGCGGACTCCGTCAGCATGACCTTCGCCAGGACCTCCGATTCGGGGATGCCGTGCAGCAGTGCCTGGTCCGCGATCTGCTTCTCGACAAGGGGCGTACGCACGTACCCCGGATTGATGCAGTTGGAGGTGACCCCGTGCTGGCCGCCCTCGAGGGCCGTCACTTTGCTGAGCCCCTCGAGCCCATGCTTGGCCGAGACATACGCGCTCTTGAATGCCGACGCCCGCAGCCCGTGGACCGAGGAAATGTTGATGATCCGGCCGAATCCGTTGGCGTACATGTGCGGGAGTGCGGCCCGGATGAGCAGGAAAGGGGCCTCGAGCATGAGGGTCAGGATGCGGCGGAAGTCCGCCGGTTCGAACTCCTCGATGGGGGCAACCTTCTGGATGCCGGCATTGTTGACGAGGATGTCGCAATCCAGGCTGAGTCCGGCGAGCGCCTCCGTGTCGAGCAAGTCGACGGCCCAGGCGGTGCCGCCCAGCTTGTCGGCGAGCGCCGCAGCTCCGGCAGCATCGACGTCGGCCACCACAACTTTCGCGCCCCGCGCGGCGAGGGCCGTGGCACATGCTGCCCCGATGCCGCTCGCCCCGCCGGTGACCAGGGCCTTGCGGCCCTCGAGGGTCATGCGCGGGCACCCATGGGGAGGCCGTGGCGAACGGCGTCGGCGTTGTCAACGTCTTCCAGCGCCACCCCGCGGGTCTCCCTGAGCGTCAGGACGACGACGGCGGTGATGGCGCAAGCGATCACCAGGTAGATGGCGGTGGGCATCCAGGATCCGGTGTCCTTGAGCCACTGGGTCGCCAGCAGCGGGGCCAGCGAACCGGCGAAGATCGAGGTGACCTGCGAGCCAAGGGAGACGCCCGAGTAGCGCATGCGGGTGGGGAAGAGCTCGGTCATGATGGCCGGCTGCCCTGCGTACATGAAGGCGTGCAGGCAGAGGCCTATGGTGACGGCGGCAACGATCACCACGGGGTTCTTGGTGTCGAACATGGGGAAGGCGAAGAACGGCCAGGTGGCACCGCTTATGGCGCCGATCAGGTAAACCGGTTTGCGCCCCCAGGTGTCTGCCAGCCGGCCGATCTGCGGTATGACGATGAAGTGGACAACGTGCGCGATCAGCAGGGCGAGCAGCAATGAGGAGGTGTCGTACTTGTCCACGCTCTTGAGGTAGACAATGGAGAAGCTGACCACGAGGTAGTACATGATGTTCTCGGCCAACCTCAGTCCCATGGCCTGGAGGATGCCCTTGGGGTACTTGCGGACGACCTCGCCGACGCCGTAGCTGATGGCTTGTTCCTTCTCCACCTGGGCCTTCGCCTTGAGGAAGATCGGGGCCTCGGTCACGTGGGTGCGGATGTAGTAGCCCACGAAGACGATCACTGCGGAGAGCCAGAAGGCCACACGCCATCCCCAGCCGAGGAATGCTGCGCTGCTGAGGGTGGTGGACATGATAAACAGGACGAGCGTGGCGAGGAGGTTGCCGACGGGAACCGCCGCCTGCGGCCAGCTTGACCAGAATCCGCGGGACTCCTTGGGGCTGTGTTCCGCCACCAGCAGCACCGCGCCACCCCATTCGCCACCCAGTGCGAAGCCCTGGATGAAGCGGAGCGCCACGAGCATGGCTGGCGCCCAGTAACCGAGGTCGGCGAAGCCGGGGAGGCAGCCCATGAGGAAGGTGGACACGCCGACAATCACGATGGTGAGCTGCAGCGTGGGTTTACGGCCGAGCCTGTCACCGATCTGGCCGAAGACGATGCCGCCCAGGGGCCGGGCCACGAAGCCTACCGCGTAGGTCAGGAATGCCTGGATGATGCCGTCAAGGTCGTTGCCGGTGGGCGGGAAGAAGTACTTGCCGAAAACCAGCGTTGCGGCGGTGGCGTAGAGGAAGAATTCGTACCATTCCACCACGGTGCCCACCATCGAGGCTGCGACGATTTTCTTGAGTCCCGTGCCTTTACCGGTCGCGGCGGCCCCTGCTGCGGAGCGTTGTCCTACGCTCATGTCCATCTCCTTAGTGTCCACACTGACACGTGCTGTGATCCACAACACGAAATGCTCCAATGAGTATTGCTGCACATTACTTCTGCTTCAATAACCAAAAAGGCACCAAGTGTGTGCAGAATTGCAGATATGAATCCGAATCCCGATGACCTCCTGGTCCTCCTCGCGGTATCGCGCTCAGGTAAGTTCACGACGGCGGCCCAAGCCTTGGGGCTGAACCACACCACCGTTTCCCGCAGGATCGCCGCACTCGAGAAGGCGCTCGGCGGCCGGGTCCTCGCGCGGGCGGCAGGCGGCTGGGAAGTCACGGAGCTGGGAGCCGAGGCCGTGGCAGTGGCGGAACGGATCGAAGCGGCGGTGGGCGCGCTGGGACCGGAAGACCGCGCGCCGGACCCGATTGCCGGCGTCGTGCGCATGACCGCAACTGACGGTTTCAGCGCGTACATCGCGGCACCGGCCGTGGCGCGCTTGCGGCGATCGCATCCCGGCCTCACCGTGGAGATCATCACCGTGACCCGCCGGGCGCTCCAGCAGCGTTCCGGCCTGGACGTCGAGGTGGTGGTGGGCGAACCCCAGGTGCACCGGGCCGAGGCTGTGCTGCTGGGCGAGTACATGCTGGGAATGTATGCCTCGCGCGAGTACCTGGCTTTTCACGGCGTACCCGGCACCGTGGAAGAGCTGACAAGGCATCAGTTGGTCTATTTCGTGGACTCCATGCTGCAAGTGGACGACCTCGATGCCCCTCGCCGGCTGGTCCCTTCCATGCGAGACGGCTTGAGTTCCACCAACGTCTTCGTCCATGTAGAAGCGACGCGCGCCGGCGCCGGCATCGGCTTCCTGCCGTGCTTCATGGCGGACCGGCACCCGGACCTGGTGCGGCTGCTGCCGTCGGATTTCGCGGAGCTGCTCCCCTACTGGATGGTCCTGCGGCCAGACTCGATGCGCCGCCCCGCTGTTGCCGCCGTCGTGCACGCCTTGCAGGAGGAGACTGCCGCCCACCGCGAGCTACTGCTGGCGCGCCGCTGAGCGTCAGGCGGCTGGCCGGGGGTCGTGCCGGATCTGGGCGCCGACGGCGAATGCCCGGACCTTGGCGTCGTTCCAGATATGCGCGGGCACTGCCCCGCCGAGGAGCTTCCGGGCCAGTTGGGGATCGTCGCCGAACGGCTCGTGGCTGCCGGCCATGATCATGTTTCCGTATCGCCGACCCTTGAGCATCGCGGGGTCGGCAATGATCATGGTGTGCGCGAAGGTGTCTGCGATGGTGGCGGCGTCTTCGCGGGCGTTCTTGAGGTCCGGAGCATCTCCGGAATTCACGACGTAGAGCCCGCCCGGAGCCAGCACCCTTTGCGCGTGATCGTTGAATTCGCGGGTTGTGAGCGCCCTCGGAGTGAAAGCGCCGGCAAAGACGTCCCGGATGATGAGGTCGCGGGTGTCCGGAGTGAGGCCTTCCGTGACTTCCCTGGCTTCTCCCACACGGATTCGAAGCAACGGGGCCTTCGGGAGATCGAACCAGCCGCGCACGTATTCGGCCAGCTTGCCGTCGAGCTCCACCACCACTTGGCGTGCATCCGGGTAGGCGGAGTGGAAGTACCGGGCGAGGGAACATGCTCCGCCGCCGAGGTGCAAGGCACGAAGCTTCGGCTTGGACTCGGGCGGCCACTTGGATTCCACCAGGGCCGCAATCCAGCGCATGTACTCGAAGTCCAGGAACAACGGCTCTGCCACATCGATGTGCGAGCTCATGACGCCGTTGATCTTCAGGAGCCAGCCGTTGGAGTTGTCCGGGTCGGCAACGAGTTCGCAGTCGCCGGTATCGATGTAGTAGACGCCCTCCACGGGGCCGTTCGGCTTCGTGCCCGCGGGCACCTCAATAACCCCGGCAGCTTGCCCGGCGCCCCTGCCCTTGCCACGCTTCGCCACTACAGCCGCCCTCTTCCGGTCATGCTTCAACCCTAGTTGACGCCACTGCCTTGCGGTCAGCCCCCGACGGCGGCACGCACCATCCGGATCTCCGGCAGTTCGTACCAGTCCGGCGGCAATAGCTGGCGTGTACCGTCAGCCCGGAATCCATTCTTGCGATAGAAAGCCTGGGCCCGCGGATTGTCTTCAAGCACCCACAGGTAGGCGGCAGCGTTGCCGATAACGGCGTCGACCAATGCTTGCCCCACGCCCAAACCGTGCACGCGCCGCAAGGTGTAGATCATCTGCAATTCCAGCTCGCATGGCCGGTCCTCATCGCGGGCCTGACCGGCAGAAGCGATGCCCACCAAGGAACCGTCAGCATCATGGGCGAGGATCGGCCTGTACGAGCCCGCCAACCCTTCCCGCTGCCTCTCGATCCGCGTGTTGATGGTGGCCTCGCGGGAGGCGAAGAACTCCTCGGGCAAGAGGTGCCCGTAGCTTTCCCGCCAGGCAGCCAAGTGCATGCGTGTCAGGGGCTCGACGTCGTCCACCGTTGCCGGGCGGAGGGTAAATTCCATGCGCACAGCCTAGCGTCACACCACCCGGGCTATCGCGAAGCCGTCCCATCCTTTGGATCCAACTGTCTGGATTGCCGTCGCGTCGAGGCGCGGATCCTTGCCCATCATCTCCAGTGCCCCCACGATGCCCGGAGCGTTTGCCTCGTCCATGGAAGGATCCAGGATGGCGCCCTCCCAGATGACGTTGTCCATCACGATCACCGTGCCCGGCCTCCCGAGCCGGATGGCCCAGTCCAGGTAGTTTGAATCGTTCTCCTTGTCGGCATCAATGAAGACGAAGTCGAACGGGCCGTCCCGCATGGGCTCGTCGGCCAGCGCCGCAAGTGTCTCCAATGCCGGGCCGATCCGGATGTCTACTTTGTGGCCGATCCCGGCCATGTCCACGTTCGCCCGGGCGATTTCAGCGTGTTTCGGGAGGTATTCGCACGTGACCAGCCGGCCGTCGTCGGGCAGTCCCTGGGCCATCCAGATCGCGCTGAAGCCGGCCAAGGTACCGATTTCCAGCACGTGCCGCGCACCGGACAGCTGCACGAGCATCTTGAGCAGCTTGCCGGCGTTGGGTGCAACTTCGATAGGCGGCATCCCGGCGTCGAGGGCGGACTGCACCGCGTGTTTGAGCGCGGCGTTCGGGCGGACGACGGCGCTGGACAAGTATTCCTCGACGGCCACCCAGTCAGGCTGGGCCTTGTGTTCAAACATGGCCCCAGTCTGGCACCGGGCACGGGGCGGAGGGAAGGACCGGCTCACAGGGAGAGCTACTCGCTGGTTCCGCGCCGGGGCTATAACAACATTTGTTATACGGAGGTACATCTTGTTGGCTCGGTGACCGTGCTACACTTGCCGCACTACATCCCCCACGCCTCTCCACGATGCGCACTTGGGGGATTTTCTTTGCCACGGGCCAAGAGGAGTGCCGATGTCCCGACCACCGCGTCCACGCGGCCGGTTCAGCTACAACAAGCCGCCGATGACGCTCGACGAGCTCGTCGGCCGACTCTCCGAGCGGGGGCTGCGGATCCCCGATGCCAGCAGGGCCGCCAGGTACCTGCGGCATATCGGCTACTACCGGCTCTCGCCATACACGATTCCCTTCCAGCAGGGGCGGCCCGATCACCTCTTCCGCGAAGAGACTGCGTTCGACGACGTGCTCGACCTCTACGTCTTCGACCGCGCGCTCCGGCTGCTGGTCATGGATGCGCTGGAGCGCGTCGAGGTCGCCGTGCGGGCGGCGCTCACTGACCACATGTCGACAGCGTACGGGGATCCGCACTGGTACGTGGACCCAGCGCGGTTCCAGCACCGCGACAGGCACCCGGGGCTGCTGCGGATCGTCAGAGACACGTGCGCGGAGCGGCTGCGCGGATCGCCGGATGCGGGCGAGGACTCGCTTGTCCATCGCTCGGCTCTCGAGCACTACCTGACAACCTACGGCTCGCCCGACCTGCCGCCCTCCTGGCTCATGGTGGAGGCGCTGACCATCGGCCAACTGACCAGTGTGTACCGCAACCTGGGTCTGCGCTCTGATCGGACCGCAGTCGCGAGGAGCATGGGCCTAACTGCACCGGTGCTGGAGTCTTGGCTGCAGAGCTATGTCCGCCTCCGGAACATCTGCGCGCACCACGGGCGGCTGTGGAACGTCGGCCTCGGTGTCTACCCCGCGATCCCGACCTCGCCCGCAGTCTCGTGGCTGAGGGGTGAGGACGCCCTGCCGGAGCGGTCGAGGAAGCGCCTCTATCCCGTCCTCGTCTCGCTGCAGTCCGTGCTCGACGCGGTATCACCGCGCAGCAGCTGGGCGCGACGCCTCCACAGTCTCGTCAGCGCCCGCCCGCGGATGAACCTCGCGGGGATGGGCGTGCCCGAAAACTGGGCGCAGGACGCCTTCTGGTCCCGGCACATTTCCTAACGCGGAGACCGACGTGCAGAACGTCGTGGACCCGTGACGGACTGCACCTTGCTAGCGACGATGTCTACCGCGCATCTGTTTGGTTTGCGGTGGCGTCCAGATCTCCAAGCACGTCAGGGACTATTCGCCCGCCTCATCGATCGCACGCTCCAGCCGCTCGACTTTACCTGTGAGTTCCCCTGTGTATCCCGGCCGGATATCCGCCTTGATCACCAAGGAAACGCGGTTCCCGTACTTACCCACGGCCTCGGTGGCGCGCTTGACGACGTCGAACACCTCATCCCACTCGCCCTCGATGGTGGTGAACATCGAGTCCGTCTGGTTGGGGAGCCCGGAATCGCGGACGATCTTCACGGCCTCGGCAACGGCGTCGTGCACCGAGCCATCAACGGATACGGCGCCAGCAGCGGGCTGGCCGGACGGGGCAACTGAAAAGGCAAGCAACATGAATCCAGTCTTTCACGGGCAAGAATGTCACAAAAGTGATTGGAGCCCCTCCGTTGCTACTGTGAGCAGCATGGACCGGCCCTTGGAACGCAAGCCACTTAGAGCTGATGCTGCGCGCAATGTAGACAAGATCATCACGGCAGCCCGCCAGTGCTTCCGTGAGCTGGGCCCGGAGGTTCCCCTGCAGACGATCGCCACCACCGCAGGTGTTGGCCCGGCTACCTTGTTCCGGAACTTCGCTGACAAGGAACAACTCGTTTTGGCCGCCCTGTCGCGGCAACTCAGGCTTCATGTGGACCCGGTCGTGGAAGATGCCCTCGCTGGGATGGATGCCGCCGTCGGGCTCATCAACGTGATCGACGCCGTGGTGCAGGTTGCCAGCGAAGACGCGAACCTGTTGGGCGCCGTCGCCGGCCGCCGCGGACTCCTGGTGGGCATCACAGGCGGCTTGATCGATTCCATGGCTGAACTGCTCACCCGCGGCCAGGGCCAGGGTTCGCTGCGGCGGGACATCTCCATTGAGGACATGGTGCGCCTTGTTGCCATGCTGATCGGCGCCGTGGACACCATGGAGCCGGGGTCCCGCGCTTGGGAACGGCCGGTTGCCTTGCTTGAGGACGCCATCCGCACCGAACGACCGTCGCGCCCGCTGCCACAGCAGACCCCCATCCCCGGGATGACTTTCCAGTAACCAGCGCACGACGGCGTTGGTCGCCGCGGCGACGGTTGGAACCGCGCGTGGTGGTTCAGCGCCAGCCGAGCAGCCGCAGGCAGGCGGCAGCCGCCGATCCGACGATGACCACCACAAGGAACGGGGCTCGGAGCCACAGCGCGACGGCCCCCGATGCCAGCGCACCGAGCCGGGCGTCGAAGGCCAGGGACTGACCGGATGCCACCGCGTTGACGACGGTCAAAGACGCCAGCAGGCCGATGGTCATCGTGCCGGCCACGCGCATCATCCGGGGACTCCGCAGCAGTTTCGCCGGCACGAAATATCCAGAAAGCTTGGTGAGGTACGCCAGTCCGCAGGCGATGAGGATCCAGAGCCAGAGGTTCATTCGGCGTTCCTTTCGCGGCTGGCACGGTCCGCGTTTGAATGACCGTGCGGGTAGGGATCGACATCGGGCTCCATGCCTTCGTCACTGCGTCCGTGGCTGAACCAGCCGATGGCCCCGGCCACGACGGCGGCCACGAGGATGGGCACGCCCGCTGGAACGAACGGGACCGCAATGATGGTTGCCAGAGCAGCTGCTGCGGCGATCGCCCAGGGTTCACGGCCCTTGAGCCGAGGCCAGAGCAGGCCCAGGAACGCTGCCACGGCGGCGCCGTCGAGCCCCCACTGCTTGGGATCGCCCAAGGCGTCGCCGGCCAGGGCGCCGACAGCCGTGAAAATGTTCCACAGCACGAAAATGCCGAGTCCGGCGGTCCAGAAGCCACGGCGCTGTTCGTAGGGATCACTTTGTCCCGAGGCAGTGGCCGTCGATTCGTCGATGGTGATGTGGGCTTGCGGGTACTTGAGCCAACCGCTGGGGCGCAATAGTGCATTCATCTGCATCCCGTAGATGCCATTGCGCAAGCCCAACAGCGCGGCCGCGGTCATGGCCGCAATGCCGGAACCGCCGCCGGCCACGACGCCGATGAAGGCGAACTGCGAGCCGCCGCTGAACATGAGCAGGCTGAACGCCATGGTCTGCCAGAAACTGAACCCGGAGGCGGAGGCCAACGCCCCGAATGAGATGCCGTAGAGGCCCGTTGCGATGCTGATGGAGAGGCCCACCTTCACCGCCGGGGATTCGAGGAGTTTCATACGCCCCGTTTCGCTCCAGCCAAGCTCCATGCCCACAGGATCAAGGGGATCTGCAAAGGTAGGCGCACGGTATGAATCCGCCGCGCGGATGCAGTCCCGGCGGGAGAATATGCGCGGCGGAGCGCATCCACGTGTCCGGCCAGGAATGCCGTGAACATCAGCGCGGTGCCGCGGGCTGCGGCTTTGCGCGTGGCGGGAATGAGGAGCCCGACGGCGGCAGCCGCCTCAAGCAGTCCGCTCACCGCGATCCATTCCTCCCGGGACATGACCGCCAAAGCGCCGTTCCGCGGTGCGGCTGCCTTGGCCTTGTCTTGGCGGACGTCGAGTTCGGCGTCTCCGACCGCATAGTCCTCGCGGCAGAGATAGTCCGGGACGACCGGAGCGAAGAATTCCGGCTGCTGAAAGTGCTTCCTGGCGCTCACGAGTAACAGTGCACTCATGGCCGCCGCGGAGATTGTCTGGGTTGTCCGGGCGGACCATGAAAAAGGCATGTATTCATGCAACCACAGCCCTGCCCGGCGCGGTAACCGGAGTACTGCTGGGCAGAGCGTAGGCAACTCCTTGCCGTTCAAAATACTGGACTAAGTTCAGTATGGTGTATCTTTTTCTTTAGGCCGTGGCTGGCACCGCCACAGCCATCGTCCCCCCGCAACAAGAAATTCAACGAGGAGTTCCATGCGCATCGCCCGACTACAGACCCCTTCCGGCCCGACGCACGCCGTCCTGCGCAATGGAAGCTGGGACCACATCGAGGATCCCTTTGCCGAAGTTCTTTCTTTCACCGGAGAATCCAGTTCCGCGGAGGAAGCCGAGCTCCTCGCCCCGGTCCGGCCATCCGTGGTGCTCGGAATCGGGCACAACCTGGGCAACAACAACCACGCGCTGCCCATCCAGGCCTGGCATAAGTCCGTGCACAGCATCGCCGGCCCCGGTGACGACATCGTGGCCGCCCGCAACGCGGGCACGGTGAACGTGGAAGGCGAGTTGGCCGCCGTCATCGGAAAGCGGGCGGACAAGCTCACGGCTGAAAACGCCCTGGGCCACGTCCTGGGCTACACCGTGGTCAACGACGTCACCAACGTGGATCAAAACCAGGTCGACGAAAAGCTCTTCCAAGGCAAGTCCGGCACCAACTACACGCCACTGGGACCGTGGATCGAGACCGAGATCGAGAACCCGGACAACGTCAGTACCGAGGTTGTAGTCAATGGCGAGGTCAAGGCCCGGTCCGGCTCCTTCAACCTGCCGTCCTCCATCACGGATTGCCTCGTCTACGTCACCGAATGGCTGACCCTGGAGCCGGGAGACATCGTCATGACGGGAGCTCCGAACACCTTCGTGGCTGTTCAGCCCGGCGACCGGGTGGACATCACGCTGGGCGGCATCGGAACCCTCAGCAACACGGTCATCTGACCAGCAGTTGTTGTCGTTATCACGCCCGATAACGACAACAACTGCGGGGCCCACGCCGCCAGGGTTCCCTGGCCGAGCTTGCGAGGCGAGGGTGGCGGTGGGGACCAGTGGGCCCTAAAGCTGGGCCAGGACCTGCGCCGGCTTGTTCGTGGTGATCTCGTGGATGCCCAGGCCTTGGCAGAGGGCTACATCGTTCTCCGAATCGACGGTCCACACCCGGAAGCGGCGGCCTGATTCAAGCCAGCGCTGGACGGTGCGGGCGTGCTTGCGGACGTAGTCGATGCCCGGGCCGGCCAGTCCGACCTCACAGTCGTCCAGGATCCGTTCGCCTTCCTGCTGGGCTGCCTTCATCACGTTGGCCACCGCTCCCCCGGTGATGACGCCCAGGCCGAGTTCATCGCGGATTTCCTCCACCGTGACGTCGTCCACCAGCTGGCAGATGTGCTCCGCGGGAACGAACTGGAGCAGGTGCTTGACGGAATCCGGGCTGAAACTCATGAAGGAAACCTGGATGTTGTCCAGAATGGAGGTCTCTGCGTTCCATCCTTCGCTGCTCAGAAGCTCGAGCACGCGGTCTTCAAGCTTGAGCTGGTACGGGCTGGGGTGCTTGAGCTCAATGGCCAGGCCGATGGCCCTGCCGGCATCGCGCAGGATGTCCAGCAACTCCGGGAGCGTCAGGAGCTGGTCCGACTTTGCGCCGTACTGGTCCGGAATCCGGGCGCCCTTCCAGGAGGAGAAATCCAACTGCCGCAACTCTTCGAGCGTCTTCTCGGCCACGGGACCGGTGCCGTCCGAGGTACGGTCCAGGTTTGCGTCGTGAAGCAGGACCACGTGCTGGTCCCTGGTCAGGTGAACGTCGCACTCGACGCCGTCGGCCCCGTCGGCGATTGCCTTCAGGTATGCGGCACGCGTGTGCTCCGCAAATGCGGCGCTGGCTCCGCGGTGGGCGTAGACCATGGGCCGCGTGTTTTGCTCCGTGCTTTGGTCTGGGCGACCGGGCTCGTCATTCGTCATGGGGATACGGTAGCCCACGCCCATGACAGCGACGGGGCTACGCTGGGCACATGCAGGTGAACTCTGAACAAATCCCGGTGACGGACAGCAATAGTGACCCGGCCGTGGAGGCCACCCGGCGCCCAGGTGCCATGAACAGCTCCACGGTTGCGGCCGGCGTCGGGCAACGAAACGGTGACGCCGAAAAGGCCGCTGCCCTGCGTCGGATGAAGTCGGTGGCGCTGGCGCTCCTGATTGCGATGGCCGTGGTTTTCACTGCTGCTTTCGCGTTGCAGAGGCAATATCCATGGATGGAATATGTGCGGGCCGCTGCCGAGGGCGGCATGGTGGGAGCGTTGGCCGACTGGTTCGCCGTCACGGCCCTGTTCAAATACCCCATGGGCCTGAAAATCCCGCACACGGCCATCATTCCGCGACGCAAGGATCAGATCGGCGCTTCGCTTGGGGAATTCGTGGAGACCAACTTCCTGTCCGAGCAGGTGGTCCAGGAGAAGCTCGCGAGCGTGGACATCGCCCGGAAAGCCGGCAAGTGGCTTGCTTCCCCGGGCGGCCCGGAGCGTATCGCAAAGGAAGGTTCAGCACTGATCCGCGGAGCGTTCACCGTGCTGAACGACGACGACGTCCAGGCAGTGATCGAGGGCATGGTCCGCAAGCACCTGCTCACTCCGCCATGGGGACCACCCGTGGGCCGGATGGCCGAACGGATCTTTGCCGACGGCCACCACCACAAGCTCGTCGATCTGCTGGTTGACCGCGCGGCGGATTGGGTGGAAGCGAACCACTCCACGGTAAACCGGCTTGTGTCCGACCGTTCGCCCCTCTGGGTTCCGTCCTTCGTGGACGACATCGTGGGCGACCGGGTCTACAACGAAATCGCCAAGTTCATCCGGGCGGTGCAGCAGGATCCCGATCATCAAGTCCGCCAATCGATCGATACATACCTCGGCGATCTTGCCCAGGATCTTCAGCATGATCCTGCAATGATTGCGCGGGCCGAGGCGATCAAGACCCAGGTGCTTGGTGATCCCGAGGTCCGCGAACTCGCTTCCCGCACGTGGGGCACCATCAAGGACGCCCTGCTCACCGCCGTCGACGATCCCGACAGCGAACTGACACAGCGTTTCAAGAGCGCCGTCCGGGACTTCGGTTCACGGCTGGTCAGCGATGACGAGCTGGCCGGCAAGGTCAATGCCTGGATCGGTGATGCTGCCGGGTACCTCGTCAAAACGTACCGCTCCGACATCGCGGGGGTCATCACGGACACCGTCGCGCGCTGGGATGCTGAGGAAACCTCGCAAAAGATCGAACTCCAGGTCGGCAAGGACCTGCAGTACATCCGCATCAACGGCACCGTGGTGGGATCGCTGGCCGGACTCGCGATCTTCGCGGTGGCGCACTTGGTGTTCGGCTGACGCGGGTTTAGCCCGCCAGCAACAAGGGGACATGCCCACCGCTCGCAGCAAGCATTGGACATAATCCCAATATGTCCACTCCACGTACCCAGGAAGGCGCATGTCCAATGTGGGTACCCGGCAGGCAGCACGGGACATGCCCAGCCCTGCCCCAGACCAACGGATATAATCCCATCATGTCCACTCCAGATACCCAGGAAGGCGCATGTCCAACGCGGCGTGCGTACCAGCGAGGCGCATGTCCAGTGGAGGGGGAACCCTCAGCCCAGGAAACGGATCCGCTGGCCGGGGCGGGCTTGGCCTAACAAGTCCAGATCCGCGCGACGCACCACGGCAATCACGGGGTAGCCACCCGTCACGGGATGATCTGCCAGGAATACCGTTGGAAGTCCCGAAGGCGGAACCTGCAGTGCGCCGAGCACCATGCCTTCGCTGGGCAGTTCCTCGAGGCGGGTCTGGGTGAGCGGACGGCCCACCAGCCGGGCACCGATCCTGTTGGAATCAGGCGACAGGGTCCATTCCTGACTGACAAGGCGGCGCCAGGAGTCGTCGTCGAACCAGTCTGCCCGGGGGCCGCGGTCCACGCGGGCTGTGATGGCCCGCCCAGGATCAGGAGCGCGGCGGATGGCAGGTAGAGCATGCGCACTGTTGATGGTCCCAATGCCCGCGCCGGCCCCAGATCCGGCCCCAGGTCCGGACCCGTGCCCGGGAACGGAATCCGTTCCGGAAACCAGGCCGTTGCCCACGGAAACACGCCCGATTCCCAACTGCCCGCCCGGTTTCAACGGCGCGGGGCCTTCACCGGAGAGCATGTCCGTGCTTCTTGAGCCGAGGAGCTTGGGCACATCGATGCCGCCCTGCGCTGCAAGGTAATACCGCAGTCCGAACAGCGGAGCACCGAAATCCAGCACCGCACCCGGAGCCACCCGCACGGCTTGGTTCAGCGGAATCTCGGCGCCGTTGAGCGTCACGATTCCTTCCGCGCCTGCCACGGCGACCGTCGACGCCGTGACGAACCTCAGGCGAAGCCCGCCCAGCAATATTTCCAGACCGGCAGCTTCCGCAGGATTCCCCACCAGCAGATTGGCAAGCCGGAGTGATTGCCGGTCGAGGGCGCCGGAAGGGCTCAGTCCCAGCGAAGCCCAGCCGTGCCGGCCAAGGTCCTCCACCAAGGTGAGTGGGCCGGGGTTCACCACTACGATCCCCATCAGGCCTCCACGAACCGGACCAGGTCACCCGGCCGGATCGCCGCGGGCTCGGCTTTGGACGCGTCCCAAAGTGCCGCCGTCGTGGTTCCGATCAATTGCCAACCCCCGGGAGAGGACCGCGGGTAGACGCCGCTGAACTCGCCTGCGAGGCCAACCGAGCCGGCCGGCACGGCCGTGCGCGGAGTGTTTCGACGCGGTACGCGGAGCCGCTCATGCGTGGTGACCAGGTACACGAAGCCGGGCGCGAAGCCGGAGAAGGCGGCCGTCCACTCCGAGCCCGTGTGAAGCGTGACCATTTCGGCCTCGCTCATGCCGAGGAGCTGTGCCGTCTCGGCAAGGTCGGGGCCGCCGTAGGAGACCTCGATGGTCACTTCGCGGCCCGAGCCCGAGACCCCCGCTGCCGGTTCCGCGGACTCCAGCCAGTTGCGGACTTCGGAGGGGCGGATCGTCTCGGGATCGAAGGTGACGAGGACGGTTCGGGCGGCGGGCACGACGTCGATGATCCCCGGCGGCGCTGAAACGCCGGCCGACGTGCCGGCCCCGGTCAGCCCGCGGTAGTACGCGACGACGGCGGCGAGTCCGGGCAGTTCCACCAAGAAGGCGCTGTCGCCGCAGGGCAGAAGCGTCCGGTCAGGCGAACGATTCAATCTCCACACCAGCTTCCTCAAGACCAGCGCGCACCGCCGCAGCCAGCTCAACAGCACCCGGGGTGTCGCCATGGATGCACAAGGAATCGGGCTTCACCCGGACCACCGTGCCGTCCACGGCCAGCACCTCGCCCCGCTCGGCAAAGCGCACGGCCCGCTCAACTACCGCGGCGGCGTCGTGCACCAGCGCGCCTTCCTGCGAGCGCGGCACCAACGTTCCGTCCGGCATGTAGCCGCGGTCCACGAAAGCCTCCCGGAACACCGGGTGCCCGGATTCCTCGGCGAGGCGCAGCAGCGCCGAGCCCGGCAGGCCAAGGACAGGTAGCCCGGGATCGTAGGCGTGAATCGCGGCCACTACGGCTTCGGCCTGCTCGACGTCGTTGACGATCCTGTTGTACAGGGCACCGTGGGGCTTGACGTAGTCCACGGAGGCGCCCACCGCGTGCGCCATGCCGTCCAGGGCGCCAAGCTGGTAAAGGACGTCGCCGAAGAGCTCATCGAAGGACATGTCCATCGCTCGGCGCCCGAAGCCGTGCAGGTCCCGGTAGCCCACGTGGGCGCCGACCCGGACGTCGAGCTCGAAGGCGGCACGGCAGGTGTCCAGCATGGTCACCGGGTCCCCGGCGTGGAAGCCGCAGGCAACGTTGGCACTGCTGACAATCCGGAACATTGAAGCGTCGTTCCCCATGGTCCAGGAGCCGAACGACTCACCCGAATCAGCGTTGAGATCCACTATTTCCGCCTTCCAGCGCGTTCCGGCGGGCGGCTGGAACCAGCTCGCCCGGAATGATGTCCGGCATGGGACCGAATGCTTCCCTCGCCGAGGCCGCTACGGCACGCCCCATGACACGGTTCCCGACTCCGCCCACCACGGCCCCCACGCCGAAAGGCAGGGCACGGCCGAGGAAAGCGGCGCCTTGGCGCCTGACGAGGCGCTTGAGGAAGGCACGCTGGATGGCGTCGCGAATGACCCCGAATCCTCCGCCAGGCAGCTTTTTGGTGAGGGTCTTGCCCCAGGCCTGCGTGACGCCTTTGCCTTTGCCGAGCGATTGTCCGCTCAGCGCACCCAGCAGGGCGGTGCCTTCCTCGCCGAGCATGATGGCCATGACCATCGTTCGAGCACGGTCCGGATCGGTCAGGCGGATGCCGTGGAGCTCGGCCAGGGAAGCGGCGTAAAGCGCGGTTCCTTCCAGGAAGCCGATGGTGGCAAGCGCGGACAGGCCCAGCGAGGCTGCGGTGCCGATACCGGGCACGACGGCGGTTGCCCCGACGGCGGCACCCCCGCCGGTGACTGCGGCGAGGTAGTCGCGCTCCAGTTTGGCGGCCAGCTGCGCCGCCGTGGCCTGCGGGTGTTTGCGCTGCAGGCGGCGCAGGTTTGCCAAGACAAGGGGACGTTGGACCTCGACGGCCCGAAGCAGCACATTGTGGACACCGGGCTTGGCTTTGCCGCTGGCGTCGAACATGGCGTTGTGCGCCGTTTCCTGCGCAATCTTTACTGCCTGGTTGGGTCGCTTTGCCATTTTTCACCTCTGCATTCAGCCGTTGGATTCGTTCGGTAGTTCCTTGGCCTAGCCTAGGCCACACGCACCCTCCCCGGCGTAGACTTTAAGGCGTTCGCGGGAACAGTCCAACGAAGGACAGGAAGTATCCGGAATGGAAAAAGCAGCAGAGTCCAACGACGTCCGGCACCACAGTGACGCCCCTGCTGAAGGGGAAACCGAGGGCTGGGTGTCCCACGATACCGGCCTTCATAGCCAGGAACCTGCCGAAGGGCCGGATACCGACGACGCCCCCGCATAGTAGCGTTCAGCCTGCGAAATCGGGGGCCCGAAAGTGGCTTCGCACGGAGTGCTCGTCCCTCCGGGGGATACTCAACCGGGGCAACTGTTGGCGCGCGTCCTCGACGAACTGCGCGCTTTGGAGAAGCACGACGCCGCGAGCTTCCGCACCGTCCGCCGCAGGGTTTCCGCGGAAATCGCCACGATGGACGCCGCCGTCGTCTTCAGTCTCGCCGAAGGGCTTGTAGCAGCTGGCTTTGACTGGGAGGGATGGGAATTCATCAATTCCCATCGAGCGGCTTTCGCTGAGCTGACGCCAGCCCGGCTTGAACACTTAGGAGAAGGCATCGCTACTTGGGGCCAGGCCGATGCCTTCGCGACCGACTTAGTCGGACCCGCGTGGCGCGAAGGGCTCATCTCGGACGCCGATGTCGACCGCTGGGCGCGGAACCCGGACCATTGGTGGCGGCGCATAGCGCTTGTCTCCACTACCGTGCTCAACACGAGATCACGATGGGGAACCGGCGATACGCAACGGACGCTCGGCGTCGTCGGCATCTTGATCAATGATCGCGACGACAGCGTGGTCAAGGCAGTTAGCTGGGCGTTGCGGTCCTTGGTGCCGTGGGATCCGCGAGCGGTCCGGACCTTCCTTGAAATGCATGAGACGGAGCTTGCCGCCCGCGTGAAGCGCGAGGTGCGGACCAAGTTGGAGACCGGGCTGAAATCGCGCCGGCGCAGCGTTCATGCCACTGACCTTTCGAACTGAGCATCTACTGTTCTGTGACCGGAAGGTGGGCCCCCTCCGGCGAGGGCCCCGGCCTGAGCTTGCGAAGGTTGGGAGCCGGAAGGTGGGCCCCCTCCGGCGAGGGCCCCGGCCTGAGCTTGCGAAGGTTGGGAGCCGGAAGGTGGGCCCCCTCCGGCGAGGGCCCCGGCCTGAGCTTGCGAAGGTTGGGAGCCGGAAGGGAGTGGCGCTGTGCACATAGCCTTCATCTGTTTGCCTGCAGCGGGCCATGTGAACCCGACGTTGCCAGTGGTCGCAGAGCTGGTTCGCCGGGGCCACCGGGTCACGTATGCGACCTCGGCGAAGTACTCGAAGGCGGTCGAATCTGCCGGCGCCGTATTCTTTCCCAGTGGAGAGGACCTGGCGGCCTTCCTTCCCCCGCGCGAACATTCCGCTGATGGCGCCCCGGCGCCGGCAGATGGCGGCCCGGCGCCGTCACCGATGGCGGGGATGTTCGCCGGGATGGCGTCCGGAATGATGTCGGGACTGCTTGAACGGATTCTCAAGGGCGCAAGGGAGGAATTCCCGGCGCTGCTGGCTCGGCTAGCCGAGGATCCGCCGGACGGGGTGTGCTACGACGCGATGACGCTCTCGGGGAAGATGGCTGCCGCGAAGCTGGACTTGCCCGATATTGCGTTGCTTCCGAGCTATGCCACCAATGAACATTTCTCGATGCGGGATCTCATGCCTGGCCCGCCGCCGCCAGGCATGGTCGAGGCCTGGAAACAGGCCAGTCAGCGGATCAATGATTTCGCTGCGGAGCATGGCGTTGGCCATCTGCAATTCATGGGAGGCCCTCCTGCAACGCTGAACATCTCCTTCATCCCGAGGGAATTCCAGCCCTCGGGAGAGACATTCGATGCCAGGTTCCACTTTGTGGGCCCATGCCTCGGCCTGCGGGGCAACGAGGAGGCCTGGCAGCCCCGGACGAGGGACAGGCCGCTGTTGTTCGTCTCGCTTGGCACCACACCGTTGAATGACCGGCCGGATTTCTTCAGGATGTGCCTGGAAGGATTTGCGGGCACCCACTGGCAGGTTGCCATGGCAATCGGAGAGCGCGTCGAGGAGTCCGAGCTTGGGGAGATCCCGGAAAACTTTGAGGTACGGCCCTTCTTTCCGCAGCTGGAAGTCCTACCGCACGCCAACGCTTTCCTTTCCCACACCGGGATGAATTCGACCATGGAGGCGCTTTATTTCGGGGTTCCGTTGGTAGCTTTCCCGCTGCAGCCCGAACAGGGAGCCAATGCACGCCGGGTGGAGGACCTGGGACTCGGGCGCCGGCTCCCACAGGAAGGGCTCTCCCCCGAGCTGATCCGGGAAACCGTCATTGCAGTCAGCGGCGACAAGGCGATCCGCGGCAACCTCGAGGCGATGAGTGCACGGGTGCGCGGTGCCGGCGGATCCTCCGCAGCCGCCGACGCCATCGAGGACTTCCTGCGCGGCCTCGCCGTCCGCCTTCCAGTGCCGCCCGATGCTCTGTAGCGTGTAGCCAACACCACGACGGGAGGGCCTCATGCGCTGGATGAACGCTCCCGCCGGTACGCCCTGGAACAACCCATGGCCGCACGACATGGTGATCAGCGTCGAGGACCGCTCGCTGCCGCTGAACGAGCTTCTGTTCATCCGGCACGCTTGGGGCTTGGCCCCCGACGCCGACATTCCCGCACTCTCACCCCGTCCAGATGCGGGGACCTCACGGACCCCTGGTTCGGCGAGCGTCGCGGAGTGGGAGGAAAGGTGGCAGACTGCCTGGAAGCGTGCCTGGGACTGGTACGAGATGAGGGAACGGACCGCGGAAAACAGGCCCACACCCGAGGCGATCCGGCAGGTCACCCGCCCGGGTCAACCGCTCCATCCGTTCATTCCACCATTGTGGAGTTCTGAATACGGCAACGAGGGCGTGGACCAGGCGGCTTTCCATGCTTGGCACAATTCCCTGGTCCCTGCCGTTCCGCCGACTGCGGAACGCGATAGCCTGCAGGCTTTGATTCCGGCCTGGGAGAGCGGGCTGGAAGAAATCATCGTTCTCCCCTACGCCGGCTTCTATGCCAAACGCATCAGCCGGCGGCAACTAGTTGTTTCGGCGACGACGCGGAGCGAGCCCGCGAGCTACAACCGGGCATTGGTGGTTCGGCTAGCCGAGGGCGGCTAAGCCCGGGCTGGCCCCGCAGACATTCGGCCAGGCCCTGTGTAGCGTGTAGCCAACACCCGCGCGACGCCCCCAGGAAGGACACCGTGACATGGCCGCTGGATCCAAGGAAGACCCCTGGAAGCTCACCACCCCGCCTGGCTCCTCCGACTACACGATGTATCGGGATGAAGCAGGTGATCCGCCCGCGATCGTTTGCCAGGTGGGCTCCACGACCCTCAAATACCATCTGAGCGCCATCGAGGACCTGCATGCGTGGCTACTCCAGCAAGGCGATTGGGTGCCGCTCTGGGCCGCCGACGAGAACAAGCCCGCCGCCGAAGGCACGGTTGAGGCCTGGGGTCGCGACGACGGTAATCCGGTGGGCGGTTGGTACGGCCTGCGCAAGGGATACCGCGGTCGCTTCGGTATGTACATGCCACCGCTCATGGAAGCACTTGGGCTCGCCGAACTCACCCATGAGAAGCGGAACAACAGCATGCGGGGCATCGCGCCGAAGTAGGGAGCAACTCAGGCGGGGTTCGACGACGGCGCGGGGCCGCCGTCGTCGTGCGCGTCACCGCCGGATGCGGCACCCAACCGCCCGGCTGCGTCCTGCTGGATCCGTGCGGCTTTGGAGGAGTAGTCCGCGATGACGCGGAGTTCTTCGTCGCTGTAGCCCTCCAGCAGGCTCGCGAGGCCGCCCATGAAGTCGACGAAATGGGGCATTGCGGCAGTCACCTGGTCCCCCACGAGCTCGATCAGGACCTTCCGTTTGTCCCCTTCGTACCGGACCCTGCGCGCCACACCCTTGCTCTCGAGCCGTTGCATCAATCCGGTGACCGAGGCCGGAGCCAGCCCGGAATGTTCGCCGAATTCCCCCGCCGTCATGGGTCCGAAGCGCAGCAGGATGTCGATCGCCTTGCCCTCCGTCGCCGACAGTCCGCGCAGCTCGGAGAGCTTTGTGTGGAACATGACGGCCGCCGTCGAAAGCTCCCGTCCCGAGGCAAAGACCGCCTCAAGCAAGTCTTGGCGCTGCGTACTGACGCCCGGTTGGTTCTCCATCCTCCGAGGCTAGCAAACTATTTCGTCTCACCGAAAGGATTGACGACCCTCGGTGCGAGTCATATATTTCTTTCAACCGAACGAAATAAATTTGCAAAGGACTCCGCCATGTTGAACTGCCTTGTTATCGGATCCGGGATCGCCGGACTCGCCACGGCCATCTCACTGCAGAAAGCCGGCCATCACGCCACCGTGTTCGAGGCCTACAATGGGCCCTCGAACGGCGTGGGCGGCTTCCTCACCGTCGCCGTCAATGGCTTCGATGCCCTGAAAACCCTCGAACTCAAGGATGCAGCTGCCAATCTGGGCTTCAGCACCCCAAAGATGTCCATGTATCTGGGCAGCACCGGAAAACACCTCATCGACTTCGACTACGGCGGATCCCTCCCCGATGGCACCACCGCCCGCACCATGACGCGTTCCGAGCTGTATGGCATGTTCCGCGAGGCGGCAGGCGCCCGCGGAATCCGCGTCGAGTACGGAAAGCGGCTCGCTACGGTGAAGGAAGCGCCCGACGGCGTCACGGCCGTTTTCGCGGACGGCACCTCCGCGCACGGAGACCTGGTGGTGGGCGCCGATGGGCTACACTCGGCCGTTCGGCCCCTGATTGACCCCTCATCCCCGGCACCCCGCAATATCCCCCTGCTCAACACCGGCGGGATCGTCGAGTCCGGGTTGCTCCCGCCCAGGCTGCTGGACGTCGAACCGGGACGCATGAAGATGGTCTTCGGCAAGCGCTGCTTCTATTGCTACATGCAGGATCCGGAGGGCAGGATCTGGTGGTTTGCCAACCCGCTGCAACGGTCATCGGAGGATCCGGCCGCGCTGGATCACCGGGCCCGCAAGTCCTGGCTGACGCATCTGGTAGCCGGGGACCGCACGCCCATGGCCAAGATCATCGCCGCTACTGACGGCATCATCCGGCCGTACACGACCTCCGATTTTCCGAGCATTCCCAGTTGGCACCGCGGCAGGCTCGTGCTGGTGGGAGACGCCGCCCACGCTGCATCGCCATCGTCCGGACAAGGCGCCTCCATGGCCATCGAAGACGCCATCACGCTGGGCCGATCGCTCCGGGGCATCTCGTCATCCGACATCCCCGGCGCCCTGTCCCGCTACGAAAAGGAACGCCGGAACCGGGCGGAATCGGTGGTCGAATGGGGCCGCCGGAACGCCGCCCCGAAGATCCGCGGCCAATTCAAGCGCGTCTTCGAAGACCTTGTGCTGAAGGCCGTCTTCCGCTCACTCGCCCGGAAGACGGCCGACAACTTCGATTGGGTCTATCGCCACCACATCGACTGGGATGCATCGGAGACGGTGCCGGCGCGCTGAAGTTCGCTCAAGTAAAGCGTCCCCTGCGCCATCCGGGAATCAGCCGTTGGGATAGGCCTGTGCGATCAGTTTCCCGCGGAGCACGGCGATCTGGGCATACATGTCGTGCACCAAATAGAGATCACGACGCCGGGTCCACGGCTGTCCCGACTGCGGATCATAGGTGCCGGGCAGGTCGATACCTTGGGGAGCGAAAGCGTCCATCCCGCGGTCTTGGGTGGTCTGGACACAGCGCTTGATGTGGTCCCGGAATCCAACAATGCCGGCGATCCCCGAAGGCTGAGATCCGCGCAGCTCCTTGACCTGGGCCGCAACGCCGTCCGTGCTCAGATACACAATGGTGCCGTCCGCCGATATGACCGGTTCAATCGAGGTCACTCCGCTCATGTGGTACTTGGACTCGAGGAACCTGGCGATTTCCCACTGGGCGTAGACGGGAACGTTGCGCGTCGCCCGCAGCTTCGCAACCGTGTCGGCGAGGGCTTCGTTGACCGGGCCAGGCTCGTAGAGCACGCGGCTGGGATCTCCGCCTCCTGCCGGTCGTCGGTTGCCGAAACCATAGGCAATGATGAAATCAATGCTCTCGACCGGCTTGGTTGGCGGATGCCAGTTGAATCCGATGTCTTCAATGTCGGGTTCCACGACGGAGGCGGTGGCATGGTCGTCAAGTTCACGTTCCAACGCGTCCAACATGGTGCGTGTGAGCTTTGCATCCTTTCCCCGCTCGGAAGAGTCCGCGAGGGCCGGAGTAGTGGTGAGCAGCGGTGCCGCCGCGGTCAGCAAGGCAGCGGAGGCGAATGTCCGTCGATCCATGGGTAGAGTCCTTTTCCAGAGAGGTCTCCGGAGACCGTATCGGCGTCCCATGAATCAGGAATGAACCGTTCCCGAATAACTCCGAAACCGCAGCTCCCCACCGGCCGTCCCTGATGAATCCACTGCTGAGTAACTGCCGTTTTCGGGTTTCAAAACGACAGTTACTCAGCAATCGATGGGCCGGCTAGACCCGCGCGCTCCCGATCACCGGAAGTCCCGCCGTCGGGAAGAGGCTCGGGAAGACCGACGGCGCGGGGACCGGCACTTCGTCGAGGGGCACAGCCACCATCTCGATGCCGACGACGACCCGCTGCCCGCGCACGCTGACCTCCAAAGGTGCGACACCGGCGTCGGGCGCTGAACCGGGAGCACCTGCGTCCGGAACCAGCGCAAGGCTGATGGACCCCGGGTGCAGCTCGACGGACAACAGCCGCCCGCGGATCTTGAGCCGGAAGGACAGGCTGTCCCACTCGGCCGGCAGCCGCGGATCGAAGTGCGGGACCTCGCCCTGATCCCGCATGCCCGCGAAGCCGCACACCAAGGAACTCCAGATGCCGCCGGTGGACGCGATGTGCACGCCGTCAACCGTGTTGTTGTGCGTGTTGTCCAGGTCGATGAACAAGGCCTCGGTGAAATGCTTGAGCGCGACGTCGGAGTAGCCCACCTCGGCCGCCATGATGCCCTGGACGCACGCGGACAAGGTGGAGTCGCCGGTGGTGATGGGATCGTAGAAGTCGAACGCGCGCTGCTTTTCCTCGGCCGTGAAGTCCTGCCACTGCAGGAACATCGCGAGCACCGTGTCCGCCTGCTTGAGGACCTGGTGCCGGTAGATCACCAGCGGGTGGAAGTTGAGCAGCAGCGGGTACTTGGACCGCGGCGTGGACCAGTCCCACGGCTCCAGGGTCATGAAGTCGTTGTCCTGGCTGTAGATCTCCATGTCCGGATCGTAGGGAAGGGACATGCGCGCGGCGGCCTGTTGCCACACCATCCGCTCGGTTTCCGGGACGTCCGGGTGTTCCAGTGCCGCAGCGGCTCGCAGGTTAAAGCGGGCCATGACGTTCGTGTAGAGGTTGTCGTTGACCACGGCCGTGTATTCATCCGGGCCGGTGACGCCGTGGATGTGGAACAAACCGTCCTTGCCGAAGAAGCCCAGCGAAGCCCACATGCGGGCCGTCTCGATCAACAGATCGGCGCCCACTTCGGAGCGGAAGCTGGCGTCGCCGCTTGCCCATTGGTAGCGGTTGGCGGCGAAGGAGATCGCGGCGGCAATGTGGAACTGCGCGGTGCCGGCAGCGTAGTACGCGCTGGCCTCGTGCCCGTTGATGGTGCGCCACGGGAACAGGGCACCATCCACGCTCAGTTCCTTGGCCCGGATCCGGGCGTCGGGAAGCATGGCATGGCGCGATTCCAGCACCTGGCGGGCGGCGGCCGGGTTGGTGTACGTCAGGTACGGCAGCAGGTACACCTCCTGGTCCCAGAAGTAGTGGCCCTCATAGCCCGAGCCGCTGACGCCCTTCGCCGGAATGCCCGCGACTCCGGCACGCGCGGTGGCCTGGGCAAGCTGGAACAGGCTCCAGCGCACGGCCTGCTGCTGTTCGGGCTGGCCGCCAATGGTGATGTCCGCTGTGGACCAATAATCGCGGTAATGGGCCGCACCTTCGGCCAGGAGCGCGTCGAACGGCACGAGTCCCAATTCGGCGTCGGACGCCAGGATCTCGCCGGCCTCTGCTGCGCTTCCGTCGGCGCTGTTCACGACGTAGCTGACGCTCTTCTCCAAGCGGAACGTCTCGCCCTCATTCACTGCCATGACGTAGCGGACCGTGGACTCGTCCTCCCCCACCACGGTTTCGAAGGGCTGGCCTTCCGCGGAAATCCAGTGGTCCACGGCCATGCCGATGCGCTGCCTGGATTCGGCGGTTTCCCAGGCCATGCGCAGGGATCCGTCGGAACCCTGGAGGTGGAGCGGGAGCAGCACCCGGCCGGCGTGGCGGCCGGAGCGGCGGGGGTCGTGGGCCGAGTGGTCCTCCACAGGCTGGTCCTGCCGATTGATCACCAAGGACGTGATGTCCGCAGTCACCTGGCGGTCTGCGGTGAGGCTCAGCTCGATGCCGAGGGAACCCCTGGATTCGATTCCCACGGCGCGGCGCTCCAGCGTGGTGACGGTGGCGCCTGAACGGCATTCCCACGTGACAGCGCACTCGTACACGCCCGTGGCAAAGTCGATGCTGCGGCGGTAGTTCTGCACCGTTGACTCGGCGAGGCCCAGTTGTTCGCCGTCGATGACAATGTTGAAGTTGTTGGCATCCGGGACGTAAACGATCCTTTGTCCTATGCGTGCAAAACCGTAGGCGTTCTCGGCGTGCTTGATGTCCCACGTTTCGTGGAAACCGTTGATGAACGTGCCGGGAAGTTCGGCGTCCGCCCCCGCCGAGTGGGCGCCGCGGATGCCCAGGTGGCCGTTGCCGAGGCTGAAGAGGGTTTCGAGCGGACCGGCGTCACCGGGAACGTGGATGCTCTCCACGAGCTTCCACGGTTCGCAGGGGAATCGCAGCCGGTCGGAGCTGATGAGTGCCATGGACTGTTGGTTCCTTCTGTTTCTGGTGAAACGGCTTGATTAGAGGAGATCATCGAGGTCGTCAACCACGAACGTTGCGCCGGCGTCGAGCAGGGTCTGGTGGCCGGCGCCCCGGTCCACCCCGATCACCGCGCGGAAGTTCCCGGCGCTGCCGGCCTGCACGCCGGACACTGCATCCTCGACGACGACGCAGCCCTCGGCGGGAACGTCCAACAGCTCGGCGGCGTAGCGGAAGGTGGCGGGATCCGGCTTGCCGGGAAGCCCGACGGCGGCGGCCACCTGGCCGTCGACCACCACCGGGAAGTAGCCTTCCAGTCCAGCCGCCTTCAGGACGGCGGGCGCGTTGCGCGAAGAGGACACGACGGCGAGCTTGAGTCCCAGCTCCAAGGCTGCGTGGATGAAGCGGACAGAGCCCGCGTACGGCTCGACGCCACGCGAATCCACGATCTCGTTGAAGATCCGGTTCTTGCGGTTGCCCAGGCCCTGCACGCTGGTGTTGGCGGGATCGTCGTCGGTGGGTCCTTCCGGCAACGTGATTCCACGGGAGGTGAGGAAATCCCGCACTCCATCGAAGCGCGGCTTGCCGTCGATGTGGTCGAAGTAGTCGCTCTCCTGGTAGCCGTCCGGATGGCCTGTTTCAGCCAGGTAGCCGTCGAAGAGCTCCTGCCAGGCCTGCTCATGCACGACGGCGGTTGGCGTGAGCACGCCGTCGAGGTCGAAAAGGAGCGCGGTAGCGCCCGTCCAGGCAGTCTTCTGGGTGGCTCGGGTATCAGTCATGGTGTGGCGTGGTCCGTTCAGCGCTGGCGGCGCGTGGTTTTGCGTTCGATCAGCTTGGTGTCAAGGAAGTGGTTGGAGGGTTCGTTGGGGGCGTCGGTGTTCTGGAGCCGGTCCACCAGCAGGTTGGCGGCGAAGGCGCCCTGGTCAGCCACGGGCTGCGCCACTGTGCTCAGGCCAAGGAACCAACTCATGGGGTGGTCGTCGATTCCAATGACGGAGACACTCTTCGGTGCGGACAAGCCATGCTCGCGCATGGCCATCAAGGCTCCGAAAGCCGCCTCGTCGCAGTCCGCAAAGACTGCCGTTGGAAGGCTTCGGTGGGCAATGAGTTCATTCATGGCTTTGCGTCCGCCGTCGATCGTGGAATCCGAGTTGATGACCAAGTCCGGATGAACGGTCAGGTGATGGTCTTTCAATGCCCGGCTGAATCCCTTGAGCCGGTCGCTCGACGTCAGCACCGAGTTCTCTTGCGTTTCGCGGCCGGAAAGCACCGCCAGATCCCAATGACCCAGCCCCAACAGGTGTGAGGTGGCCTGCCAAGCCGCGAGTTCGTCGTCGATCCCTACGTTGTCCCACGGTACGGAAGTCATCCCTACGCTGGCAACTGCAAGGCCGGACGCGGCCAGGAGGGCAACCTCGGATTCGCTCAAATCGACGTTGAGGAGCAGCACGCCGTCCACGCGTTGGGAGAGTCCAAGGAGATCGCCGAAGATCTTCCGCTTGACGCTCGACTTGCCGCGCAGGCTTATCAGGACGGTGTCGAAACCGCTGTCTCCGAACACTTCCTCGGCCGCTTCAACGGCCTGGGCGAAGAACCAGGCGGTGGCGGTGGGAGCAATGATGGCGATGGAACCGGTATTTCCGCCGGCCAGCCGGGCTGCCGCGGAGGATGCCTTGTAACCGAGCTTGGCGGCGGCGTCGGCCACTTTGGCTTGCGCTTTTTCGGACACGTTCGGCAGGTTCCGCAGAGCGCGTGAAACGGTGCAGATGGACAAGCCGGAGAGGACGGCAACGTCCTGGATTGTCACGCGGTGAGCCTTAACCATTCAACACGGCCTCAACCCTTTCATCTTCTGGATTTAGCGCCACATCCTTGCACCGCCGAAGAAGAGTGTAAGCGCTTACAATTTTGGCAATCAAGAGTTGTTTTCCAGCACCCTCGAATGTGACGCGGACCTCACCTCAGCGGAGGACGTAAAACCGCAGAAACGCGTTGACATCCATCATTTCCCGGGCCTCGATCCGGTGGCCCATGCCCGGGTAGGTTCTCGCGGTGAGAGCCATGTTCTTGTTGAGCCATTCCTCGGTGTGCTCAATGGCATCACTGAAGATCACGGGATCGGCCTTGTCCCTCCCCCAGAAGAACGGCGGCGGTGAGTCGAAGGATTCGCTGAGCGCCAGAAGGTCGTTTTCCAGCACGAATCCGGAGAGGCCCACGGTGGCTTTGAAGCCTTCCGGACGAAGCCGCAGAAGCGTACTGGCCATGGCCATGCCCTGGGAATAGCCCAGGAGGCTCACGCTGCTGTGGTTGCGCTTGACCGAGTCAATCCAGGCGAAAACCTTGTTGGTGGCGGTGATAACGTCCGCAAAGTCGTTGGCGAGGAAGTAGTCAAGCAGGAACCAACCGTAGTGGTCCCCGATCGGCATAGGTCCGCGGAGCGCGGCGCAACTGAATTCCCGGGGAATCTGGGGAAAGAGATTCACCATTCGCTGCTCGTCCGTGCCGTACCCGTGCATCATCACGAGGAGCGGCGTCCCAGCGCGCTCATTTTCCGGCTTGGACCAGACGACTGTTTCCATGGGCCACAGCTTAGTGGGGGCGGCTTGGCAGCGGGCGGCGGCCTCTCGAGCCCGCTGCGCGGGCGGCTACTGATTGGCGATGACCTGCCCAGCCTTGATGACTGTACGCATGCGACTTTCGTCCCAGAGCACCGACGGTTCTTCGACGGGGTTTCCGTCCAGGATGACCAGGTCTCCACAGGCTCCTTCGGCTATGCGCCCAAGGTCATCGCGACGCAACAAAGCCGCGTTGGTCGATGTTGCCGAGCGGAGGGCATCGTAGACACCCAGTGCTTCGCATTGCAGGCGGAGCCCGGCCAGTTGCTCGTCCTCCAGCTCCCCCATGAGGTCCGTACCAAATCCAATCCGGACTCCCGCGTCGCGGGTCAACTCGACGGCGTTCCGGCCGGCATCCAGCACTTGCCGGTTCTTGGCCGCCCCTACCTCCGTGAGACCGATTTCTTCGCCGCGCCGGGCCATCGCGTCGTAGGTCGCCAAAGTTGGTACAAGGTAGACCTCATTGTCAGCCATCAAGCGGGCAGTTTCAGCGTCCAATAGATTGCCGTGCTCAATACAGCGAACCCCGTTGAGTACCGAATGACGGATGGCCTCGGGCGAGTAAGCGTGGGCCGTGGCATAGCTGCCCCGGCGGGACGCCTCTTCCGTTACCGCGCGGATTTCAGCCGCGCTGTACTGCGGAACCCTGATGGGGTCTACGGGCGAAATGACCCCGCCGGATGTCATGATCTTGATGGCCGTGGCCCCAGTGCGGAAGCGGCGGCGCACGGCCCGCAGCAACTCATCCGCGCCGTCCACCACTTCGCACATGTGCCCGCCATGGAAGCAACCGTCGTCCGCGGCCCGGATGTCACCGTGGCCACCTGTCTGGCTCAGCGCCGGTCCGGTAAAGAAATACCTCGGACCTGCGTACAAGCCTTCGTCGATGGCATTGGCAAGGCCTATGTCTCCCCCGGCCACGTCACGGACGCTCGTGAAGCCCCGGTTCAAGGCCGCCTTAAGTCGCCGGGCCCCTGCGAGCGCAGAGTAGCTCAATGGCCCCGTTTCGTTCTTGGCGGCAGTCAAGCTGAGCGCGTAGGCATGGAAATGCGCATCGATGAGCCCGGGAATCACGGTACGGCCGTCGGCGTTAACGATTGTTCCGGCCTCTTCCACGTCTCGCCTCACTTCCGTGATGCGGCCTTCGCGGACGACGATGGAGCCTTCGAGCAGGTTCGGGGTCTCGCCGTCGAAGATGAGGGCGTTCCGGATGGTCAGTGTTCCCGGTGTCGTGGTGGTCACGTGCGGGGGTTCCTTTCTGCTGTTTTCGCGGGCGGTCCCTTGGCGACCGCTGTTGAAAGACGGCGAGCTAGTTGGCGGTGGCAATCGCTTGTTCGAACAGCGGGACGGAGCGCTGGGCGATGTCCACGGCCGCATCCACCGATGTCTGCCCATAGCTACCCTCAGGGGCAAGGAAGTTCATGGATCCGATGGTCTCACCATTGCTTACCACTGGAACGTTGACGATGGCACCGCAACCCAGCGACTCAATGGTTGCGGAGTCGAAGAAGAATGCCCGGACTGCTTCCTTGTCCGCCCCAAGGAACGGCTGCTGGCCCTTGAGGACCTGCTCGAGCCACACCGGGTTGGTGTCCCCGCCCAGGGTCTTCCTTCCGCCGACGGGGTAGACCCCCGGGTGGCTCGTATAGATGCGCGCCATGCTGGTGCCTGCGTCGGCGACGACGGAAGCAGTGAACAGGATGACGCCGGGCGTTTCCTGTGCGGCGGCATAGACATCGTCAAAGTTGTCGAACTGGGAACTCATGGGAGTCCTTTCTGGTTTGAGCCGGGATTGGCGGAACTCGCCTTGCTGTGGATTGAGCGGCGAAGTGTGCTGAGGATGAGATGGACGGACAGGAGTTTGGCTGGGACGTCGAGGGGGAGGCCCAGTTCGCGGGCACGGTTGAGTCGGGTCTGCAGGGTGTTCCGGTGCAGGTCAAGGGAGCTTGCCGCAAGGCTGACGGAGCCGTGGTGGTCGAGGAAAGCCCCTGCAGCCGCAATGACAAGGTCTCTGTCCGGGCTGGCCATGAGCAGCGGCAGCGTCAGTTCCGCCACGAGCAGGACCGAGTCCTCATCGACGAACGTCGCGGCCGCCGCAACGTCAAGATTGGCAAAGCCTGCCACCGTGCCGGGTCCCGTCGAGAGGGCGGATTCAGCGGCCAAACGGGATTCACGGACGATATTGGGCAGTGCCGTAGGTTCCTCTCGCCAGCGGGAGAGTCCTGCGCCCAGACCCATTTCCCCCAAAGACTTCCCCAGACGGACCCTGATCCGCGCCTCGAGCTGATCCGCTGCCTCCTGGTATCCGGCGGGAACAAGGGCGAGCCAGCCGCCGTGGACTTCAGCCAGGGGGCTGCGGACTGTGACTTTCCGCCAGAGCAGCCGCAGCACCGCTGTAAGCTCCGGACGATGAGCTTCCAACGACGCCCTGCGGATCCACACGGCCACATATTGCTCCTCCCCACGCCAGCCCAGCTGGGAGAGCAAGTGCCGGTGACGTTCCGCGAACGTGGTCCAGGAGGAGTCGGGGTCGTGGTTCAAACTGACCAGGGCCGCCGTGGGTACTGCACGCGCGGTGTCGAGGGCATCTCCCAACAGCCACGCAGCGTTTACCGACGGCGTGGCCACCTCGAGGATCGACCGGACGAGCTGCAGGTTGTGGACTCCGGATCTCGGCACCCGCGCGGTGAGCCTGGACGGGATGGAGGTATTCGACCCGCGAACATCCACGGTGATGATTTCGACTGCTTCCCGCGTGGGCATTCCCGCGGACGCCAGGCTCACGCCGTCGTACTCCAGCAAGATTTCAATACCGTCCAGCTCCCTGGAGATGGTCTTCAGGACAGCTCCCAAGGTAGTGTCCTTCGCGACCGCTCGGGCAAACCGCGCCAGCTCAGCGTCCACCACAGACAGAGCAGCGCCGATTTCAGCAGCCAGTGCGAGGGCGATGCCCGACGTGTCGCCCTCGGCGGCCAGCAAGGTGATACCCAGCCGCTCGGCGAGGCCGATCACCGCGCTGGAGTAGGTACTTCCAGCGACGACGACGGCGCTGGCCTTCCGCTCCCAGGCGTGCCGCAGGGCTGCGGAAACCAGCCATCCGCCGGAGCCCATCTCCGCAGACAGGACGATGACGGTGTTGGGCCGCACCCGCTGGATGGCATCAAGCTGGGAGACAAGGACGACGCCGTCGATTGCCGCGCTGGACGGCGTGAGATACAGCGGGGTGGTGCCGCGGAGGGAGCCGTGCGCCAGGAGCCCGGCGACATCCAGATGGTTCTCGCTTTTCGATCTACGCATGTTGCCGCCTTGGGTGCTCAATCGGAATACCAAAGGCCTTTGGTTCAGCAAGATCAAGGCCCGCCTGCGAGTACCACTGCGCCGCAGCCGTGATCTTCAGGACGTCAATGACATCGCCCACCCGCACATCGTCGATGTTGACCACCGTGCCGTGCTCGGAGTTGAGGAGCGAGACGATGTCCGGGACGGCCGCAGCGATGGCGCCGTCGACGAGGACCAGCAAGATTTCGTTCTGGATCTCCAAGCGGATGATCTGCCCGGATCGTTCGTCGATGAGCGTCACGCTGGACGGCAGCGCCGGAAGGCCTAGGTCCGAAGGGCGCGACAGGCCTTCGACGTGACTCACCCGGGCCCGAGCAATCCGGGTGGCACCCAGAAATTCAGCGAGCTGCTGGAACTTGCGGTCAACCGAGGTTTCAGCGTCGAGAATCTCCCCGATCCGGATCATCCGGCTGATGGAGCCGTGGACTCCGTGCTCGCGCATTTGGCCCGCTGAGCACGGATACATGGCTGTAGCGGCCCACCCACCCATCTCCGTGACGAGGGCCCGCACCAGGGTTTCGGCCCGCTGCGGGTTCTCAGCCTCCACCACAGCCCGTTCGCCGGTGACTCCCATGAGGGCGATCGGACTGATGGGGACGTGGCCGATGTTCAGCGTTGTTTGGCTGATCAAGGGAAAGACACGGCCCATGGGGTCGGAATCAATAACCGGCAGCGAAGACTGCAGCCCGACCATGAGGGGAACAATTCCGTTGATGTTGGCGGCGGCGAGCGAATAGATCGCCCGCACCTGTCGGCCGAGGTTGGCCTCGATGGCACGGATGCAGCCGATGAACTCATCGCCTACAGGAGGCATATCCGCGATGAAGAGACCCTGAGTAACCATTCCGATCGCAACCACGAGGTCATCGGGGGCCAGCTCGTCAATCGAGATGAGTTCCAACGCACGGTTTTCCATGGCCTTTTCGATCATCTCCGCGTAAACGTAGATGGCTGTCGGGTCGATGGTGCAGGCCAGGAAGTGGGCGCCGGTTCGCAGGTGCCGGACATCTTCCACCGTCAGCAGGGCGTTCATCGGATGGCCCCCTCTTCCACCCTGAAAGGTGCCCGTACTTGAATTTCGGCGGCATCTTCAAAGGTGTCCCCGGAGACTTCACCAGCCGCTTGGACCCTGATCCGCACGATGCCGGGGTTGCCATAGGGCATGGCATAGACATTCGATTCAATGATCCGCGTGAGCCCGGGGCTCGCCCCCGACTGAACGGCTGCCGACTCGGCATCTTCTTCCGCGCGACGCTGCACCAACTGGAGGTCCGCCCGCCCGCTAACCGTCTCCAACCTGTCGATCCAGGCGGTCAGGGGCGCGACGGCGGACCCCACCTGTGCGGCGTCGTGCGCTGCTGCCAGCGTGGGAACCAGCCCGAACGGAAGCGGGGTGTCCTGCCCGCTTCGGAGATCGGCAATCACCGAGGGGACCGCAGGGCGGACCGGATGGTCGGCCGTGTACGGTTCGACGACGGCGGCGTTGCTGGCGAGGCTCGCCTCGTACCCTTGGCGGATGACGCTTCGCGTAGCAGGGAGGCCGCCACGGATTTGGCCCACAGTGACCCCGGAGTCCGTGCAGATGACGACCTCCCCATCCGGAGCGCCGGCCAAGGTAGCCGCGCCGAGGATCTGCATAGCGGGTTCGGGGCGCAAGCCGTGAATCGGAATCACTGCCAGCCGCGCAAGCGGCGCACGGCCGCCGTCGTTCTTGGCGAACCACATCGTGGCGGAGGGAAAATACCGCCGTCCCGACGCTTCCAGCATCGCGGCCAGGTCCTCCCCTGTTTCCATGAGGGCGCTGTTCAGGATGGCTGTGTAGTCACGGTCGCGGAAAACACTGGAATAGAAGTCGCTGGAGATGCTGATGCGCATTTCGCTGTCACTGGACAAGATGGCATCGGCAATGCGCGTTTCGTGATCCTTCGACGCTGTCGACCCCACGGAGGTGATTGCAATGTTCCGTACCTCTCCGGAGAGGATGTCCGGAAGTTCGGCCAGGAAAGCCTCCAACCCGAGCGGAGCGAGCGGGCGTCCCCGCAGGTCGTGGCCTCCGCCGACGTGGACGGTCCGGGCCACCACTGGTTCGACGAGTGCCGGCAACCCAGTCACGTGGAACGCGTCCGCAGGCGGTCGCGGCGAAATCCGGATCGCGATGACCGGGGCGAGTTTCCGTGCTGCCAGGACGCGTCCGACGTCGGCGGTAATGTCCGTTACTTTCGTAATTTCCGCACCAAGCTCGTGGCGAAGCTCTTCGAAGGTGGTGTCGACTGCCTCCGCAAGGTTGCTGCCGTGCACTTCGGCCGGCGCGGACACCACGGTGTGCCCGTCCAACACCAAGGTCCGGCAGCTTGTTCCCTGCAACCGCAGCCCTATGCGCATTGTTCGGCCTCCTGTTCAGCCTGCTCCAGTTCCCTCACCAGGTCATGACGATGTTCCATGTATATAGCGTCCCCCAAGAGGGCCTATCCGGTGCGCTTGCGGAAGAACAATCCGTCCGCGGCGACTGCAAGCAGAATGAGGACGCCGGTGACAACCTGCTGGTAGGTGGTGTCCCAGTGGAGCAGGTTGAAGCCGTTGCCGATGACGGTCAGGATCATGACCCCCACGAAGGCCCGCCACATGGCGCCCTGTCCGCCGAGAATGCTCGTCCCTCCGATGACGACGGCGGCAATGGCCGTGAGTTCGACGCCGATGGCCATGGCGGGCTGGGCTGAGCCGGCGCGCGAAGCAAGGATCATGCCTGCCATCGCTGAGCAAAGGCCGCTGATGGCAAACACCGCCACCTGGATGGAACCGGTACGGATACCGCTGAGGCGCGCCGCTTCCTTATTGCCGCCCACAGCGTAAATCCGGCGTCCAAAGGTAGTGCGCCATAGGACGATTCCCAGCACGATGGTAACGGCAACCATGAGCACAGAGCCGGCAGTGAGGCCGAAGAGGCTGGGCCAGGTCCACGTCTGGAAGGCGGCAAGCTGCTCGGGCAGCGGCGCGACGATGGCTCCGCCCGTGATCACGATGGCCAGGCCGCGATAAATGATGCTCACCGCCAGCGTGCCTATGAAGGAATTCACCTTGGTACTGACCACGATCAGGCCGGTGACGGTTCCCAGGGCGGCCCCCACCAACAATGCGCCGACGAATCCCGCGATCACCCCTAAGTGCTGGGTGATCATCACTCCGGCGATGGCGGAAACAGCCAAGTTTGCGGTGGAGGAGAGATCGAAGACACCGCTGACGATACACAGTGTGGCGGCAGCGGCCAACAGTCCCACGATGGCAGCTTGGTCGAACAGGTTGATGAAATTTCGGCCCGTCAGGAACGTTCCGGTGTTGAGGGTCAGGAACAGCATGATGGCGATCAGTCCGAAGACGATCCCGAAATCCCGGACATTGAGCTTGAATTTCTTGTCGGCCGGCGCGGACACGGCAACGGTAGCTGTGGTCATTTGATTCACCTATTTCAGAAATGCGGAAGTCATGACTTCGTCGCGGGAGGCGTTCCGGTCGAATTCAGCAACGATGCGGCCTTGCCTCATGACATGGATACGGTGGGACAGCCCGATCACTTCCTCGAGTTCGGAGCTGACGACGACGACGGCCGTGCCCTTTGCTGCGAGGTCGGCGATCATGCCGTGGATGCGGGCTTTGGCCGCGATGTCGACACCACGCGTGGGTTCGTCCACCAGCAGCACCGCCGGAGGGTTGAGCAGCCACTTGGCGAAGAGCGCCTTTTGCTGGTTTCCTCCGGACAAATCGGCAATCAGCGAGCCGCGGCGGGCGCCGCGCAGGTCGACGGAATGGCTGATCTCGGACACGGCTGCCTTTTCCCGGGCTACCCTGACGAAACCGCCCAGTGATCGGCCTGACAAGGTGGAAAGGGCGATGTTTTCGTCCACCGGCCGGGACATGACCAGGCCCTGTTCTTTCCGCGACTCGGGGACGAGGGCCATTCCGGCTTTGATGGCTTCCCGGATGGAGTTGGCTCGGAGGCGTCGGCCGTTGATCTGGACATGTCCACTGGTGGTTCGATCAGCACCGAACATGGCGAGCAGGGTCTCGCTGCGGCCACTGCCCACCAGGCCGGCGATACCCAGGATTTCGCCTTGGCGGACCGTGAAGGAGACGTCTTGCACTTTTGAGCTGCTCAGTCCTGCCACCTGGACCACCGTTTTTGCTTCCGGAGACACCGGAGGAACCTCCGGAATGAGGAAATCGACCTCCCTGCCGACCATGAGGCCGACGAGCGACTCCGGCGTGTGCCCCGAGGCGTCTTCAGTGGTGATGTGCTGTCCGTCACGGAGGATGGTCACGCGGTCCACTAAACCCAGGACTTCCTCCAGATAGTGCGATACGAGGATGACGGTGGTGCCTGAGCTGGCAAGGTTCCTGATCACCTTTAACAGCTGTGCTTTCTCTGCCTCGTTCAGGACCGCCGTCGGCTCGTCCATGCACAGCACCTTGGCGCCACGGGCCAGCGCCTTCAGGATTTCGACCTGCTGCTGCTGACCGATGGGGAGGTCCCCTGCCATCGCCCGGGGGTCAAGCTCAAAGCCGGTCTCGGCCAGGAGGCGCTCCAAATGATCGGCGTCCCGCCGCGAACGGAGCAGGCTTCCCGTGTTGGCCCATCGGCCCAGGAAGACGTTCTCCAGCACTGAAAGGCCAGGAATGAGTGCCAGCTCTTGGGATATAAGGGATATTCCGTGTGCGATGGCGTCCCGGGGCTCGGTGATCTTCACCTCCCGGTCGTCAAGCTTGACCACGCCGAAATCTGCCGCGATGGCGCCGCCGAGGATCTTCAGCAGCGTGCTCTTGCCAGCACCGTTTTCCCCCATGATGCCGTGGATTTCCCCCGGAGCCACCGACAACGTGATATCGCGCAGCACAGTGCTGGCACCGTACCGCTTTCCGATTCCGGAGATGGTGATTTCCGGAGCGGCACTCCGATTGACGCGCTCTGGTGAATCCAACTGTTGTATAGCCATTTTGACCTCGGGAGATGGAATGGAAGTTTTGGCCGGTCCTGCCGGGACCGAGGGGGGGCTCCGGTCCCGGCAGGACCTCAGCCCCGGCAGGGCAGGACCACGAGGGGGATAAGTCGGCTAGTCCGAGTACTTGGAGACGTAGTTCACGGCATCGAGGGCTTCCTTCGTGCCCTTGGCCTTGTTGGGAGCCAAGCTCGCCTCATCCACTGCCGTTTCCACCTGCTGTCCCCGGGCCTTCGCAAGGCCGAGTTCCGTGGCCTTGGCGCCGTTCGCCACCACGTCGCTGACGTAGATGGAGAACCATTTACCGGATCGGACGGCCTCGACATTCGAGGTGGATGCGCCGTTGCCAATGAACTTGATGTTGCTATTGCCTGCGACCGCCGCAGCACCCGTGATCGCCTGGGATGCGCCGATGACGACATCGACGTCCGGGTTAGCCTGGGAAACGTTCTGGAACGCCTGCCGGCCGCTGTCCTGGGTGTATCCGCCTTCGACACTGGCCACCAGCTTGATCTTCGGATCAGTGGCCAGCTCAGCTTTCACTGCTTCGGTCCGGGCGTTATCCAGCGGCAGGGACTTGAATCCCTCGAGGTAGGCCACCTTGCAGGTGTCTTTGGAGACTTTGGCGCAGGCATCCTTGCCCATTTGGCCGAGCATCTTGCCGTTGCTGGTGGGAAGGTCAACGATGCTGATTGCACCCGGGACCTGGGGCTGGATGGTGTCGAACTTCGGGCCGATAACGGAGAACTCGACCACCACCGTTATGCCAGCTTGGACGGCCTGCTGCAGTGGCGCAATCAGGGCCTGGTTGTCGTTCGCCTGGACAACGATCACCTCGAATTGTTTGGAGGTGACGGCGTCCTGGATCTGCTGGACCTGGGTCTGGGCGTTGAAGTTGGGGTCTACGAACGTGGCGGTTGCGTTGTTGGCCTTGGCCGCCTGCTGGACGCCGAGGAAGGTTCCTTGGGCGAAGCCGTTGGACTTGGCGAAGCCGAAGAATCCGACGTTGAGCGGTTTGCCGGCGTCCGCCGTCGAAGCTGGTCCTGCGGCCGCTTGCGTGGGTGGGGTGCAGGCTGACGTCAGGAGGGCTAGCCCGATGAGCGCCGCGGCTGCGGCTGATTGCTTGATGCTTTTCATTGGGGTGTCTTTCTGTGGGCAGGGCTTAGTATCCGTAGTGGGTCTTGGCGAAGTCCTCGGTGATGAAGCCGTTGACGATGTCGTAGGTGATCTCGTCCCGGGAGCGTTGGGAGACGTCCCCGAAGCCGCCGCCGCCACCGACGGCGAGCCGGACGATGTCGCCGGCCTTGACCTTGCGGGCGTTGGCTTTGAGGGTGCGGACCTCATCGCTGCGGCCTGGGTTGAACACAACCTCGGGCCCTTGGGCGTCTGAGCCGCCGAAGAGTCCCCAGGCCGGGGTCTTGGACCTTTCGAACCAGAGCCCCACGACGCAGTCGGCCAGGAACTCGTATTCACGGACGACTCCGTTGCCGCCGCGCCACTGGCCGGGGCCCCCGGAGTTGGGGCGGATGGAGTACTCGTTGATGCGGAATGGGTAGCGGGTCTCCATCATTTCGATGGGCAGGTCCTTGAGGGAGCCGTTGACGTTGTTGATCATGGCGGACTCGCCGTCGGTGCCTTGCCAGGCTCCCCAACCGCCCAGCGTGGCCTCCATGGTCACGAAATTCCGGCCGAAGCGCGGATCGAAACCGGCTGCGGTGATGATCATCGAGTCGCCGTGGCTAGCGCTGGCAACGCGATCGGGCATGGCCGGCGCCATGGCCTTGGAAACCAGGTCGATCAATAGTCCGAGGTGGGAGAAGTACCACTGGCACGGCGCTGGCGCCACCGCGCCAAGGACCGAACCTGAACGCACCTGGGTGGTCAACGGCCGGAAGGATCCGCCGTTCGAGTTGGAGTCGGGGCTGACAAGGAGTTTGTAGCCGACCCGCAGTGCGGAGACGGCCTGGGCGGCGCCGCAGTTGACCGGGCCCATGGTCTGGTCAGCCGATCCGGTGACGTCGAAATCAACGGTATCGCCCGAGACGGTGATCTTTAGCTTGATCGGAATCGGAGTGTCGAGGTTGATGCCGTCGTTGTCCAGCACGCCTTCGGCTTCGTAGACGCCGTCGGGAATGTTGCGGACGGTCTCGCGCTCGATTTCCTCCGTCTGACGGAAGATCTCATCCCGGGCAGCATCCAGTTGGTCCATGCCGTAACGGCCCACGAGTTCCTTCATCCGGGTGGTACCCATCCGGAGGGCGGCGATCATCGCGTGCATGTCACCGATGGTCTGGTAGGGGAAGCGAACATTGGTTCGGATCAGATCCACCACGGAGGTTTCAATACCTGCCTCGATCAGTTTGACCGGGCCCATCCGGAAGCCCTCCTGGAAGATGTCCGTCGCGTCCATGGAACCGCCGACGTCCTTCGAGCCCATGTCCATCCAGTGCGCACGGGTGGCTGCGAAGCCGACCACCGCGCCGTCGTCGAAGATCGGGGCAAAAATGGTGACGTCGTTCAGGTGGGTTCCGCCAAGATAGGAATCGTTGAGGATCCAGACGTCCCCTTCCTTCCACACCTCGCGGCCGTACAGTTCTTCCACCGCGATGGAACAGGTTTCCAGGTTGCCCAGGAACAACGGCAGGCCAGCGGACTGTCCGAGCACGCGGTGCTCGGTGTCCAGGAGCGCTACGACGCAGTCCCCTCCTTCGTAAAGGATCGGTGAGTAGGCGGAGCGGATGAGGGTGGCGTTCATGTCGTCCGCGGCGCTGGTGAGAGCGTTGCGGATGATCTCCACGGTGACTGGATCCAGGGTCTTGACTGCAGTGATTGTCATTGGTGGTACCTCAGTTTCCTTCGACGTCTTGAGTGCGGATGATCAGGGAGCCGAATTCGTCGACGATGACGTCGAAGCCGGGGGGCACCACGGTTGTGGCGGTCTGTTCCACGATGATGGCGGGACCTTCGAATGCATGGCCGGCGGCCAAGTCGTCACGGCGGACCACGGTGGTCTCGTGCTCGATCTGCTCGAAGACCACCGGGCGGATTTCGTGCTTGAACTCGGCGCTCTGGGCGGTGGCGAAGTGTGGTGCATCAAGGCGGCCCAGCTCGCCGACGGCCTGCGTCCGAAGCGCGACGATTTCGATAGGCGCTCCGAGGTTGGAGTGTCCGTAACGTTCGTGGTACATCGAGGAGAAACGAGTGGCCAGCTTGGCAAGAAAGTCGGCGGACTCTGGTTCGTCCGCGGAGGCCAGGGGAACGTTCAGGGAGAATTCCTGCGATTGGTAACGGACATCTACTGAGGCATTGGTGAGGCGGCTGTCCTCCGGAACACCCTCGGAGACCAGCGAACCCAGGCCTTCGACTTCCATGGACCGCAGCACACCGGCCATATGGGCAACGTCGATGTCCTCGTCAAGGTAGAAGTAGGGCTCGGAGAAATCCTTGCGGATGTTGGTCTGTAGCATCCCCCACGCCGAGAAAGCGCCCGGGAACCGGGGAACAATCGTTTCCGGGATGCCCAGTTCCTTGGCCAGGAAGACGGCGTGCATGGGGCCCGCGCCGCCGAATGCCACGAGGGCGAAGTCTCGGGGCTCGATGCCGCGGGAGATCGTGATGGTCCGGATCGCCTGGGCCATCTGGGAGTTGGCCACGTCGCAGATACCTTCGGCCATGGCAATGGGGTCCAGTCCTAGCTGGTCACCTACGGTCTTCAGGGCGGTGACCGCGGCTTCGCGATCAAGGGCAACCTGTCCGCCCGCGAACCAGCCCGGGTCCACGCGGCCAAGCACCAGGTTGGCATCGGTGACGGTGGGTTCCGTGCCTCCCCGTCCGTAGCAGGCAGGTCCGGGCGTGGCTCCCGCGGAACGCGGACCGACACGGAGACCGCCCGCTTCCAGCCAAGCCACGGAGCCGCCGCCTGCGCCCACGGTGTGGATGTTGACCACGCTCATGAGCATCGGAAGGCCTTCGAGGTGTGCCTCGGTGGAGACGTCGGGCTTCCCGTCGACCACCAGGGAGACATCGAACGATGTTCCACCCATGTCGACGCCGATCAGGTTCCGGCGTCCGGAGACGCCGGACAGTTCGACGTCGCCCATGGCACCGCCGACGGGTCCCGAGAGCAGCGTCTGCAACGGGCGCTTCCGCGCCGATTCGGCAGTGAGCACGCCACCGGAGGATTGCATGATGTGCAGTGGGGCTTCCACGCCGCGGTCAGCGAGCTTCTCTTCCAAGTCCAGGAGGTAGTTGCGGACCACCGGTCCGGTGTAGGCCTCGACGACGGCGGATGAGGTGCGCTCATATTCGCGCCACTCCTTCGCGGCCTCGTGGGAAAGCGAGACAGTGAAGTCCTCGCCCAGCTCTTCGAGCAGGATTTCCCGGGCCCGGAGTTCGTGTGCGGGGTTCTTGTAGCTGAACAGGAATGCGACGGCGACGGCACCGTACCCCTCGGCAACTGCCCGGCGGCCTGCCTGGCGGACTGCAACCTCGTCCAAGGGGCGGATCTCGGTTCCCTGCCCGTCCAGACGTCCTCCGACGCCGATCACGTCCTTGCGCTCAAGCAACGGGGAAGGCTTGCGGTACTGGGCGTTGTAGAGTTCGAGGCGCGGTCCGCGGGCGATGTGGTAAGTATCTTCGACGCCGGCCGTGGCAAGCAGCATCACAGGCACGCCGCGGCGCTCCAGGAAGGCGTTCAATCCCTGTGTGGTGCCATGGACCAGGAACTCGATGTCGGACAGGTCCTCGACAATGGATTCGAGGCCTGCGATGACACCCGCGCTCAGATTCCCCGGCGTAGTGGACGCTTTCGTGGCCGCGTAGGTTCCGGCGTGCTGGTCATACGCGACAATGTCGGTAAACGTTCCACCGATGTCCATGGACACCCTGTAGTTCGGCATGTATGTCTCCTGATGGTTCTGAAGAGGAACTTTGTGTGTGAGACATCACGCTACGGACGTGGCTTTTTCGGATGTGGGCAAACTGCACGTTGCTGCAGACACTCCGAGGGCGGAATGCATAACGATCGTCACAGGCCGGATATCGCCCCAGTTCAGAGGCACAATTCTGAGGCGCACTGCGAGCCTAAGAGAAAACACCCTCAATCTCTTGACGCGATCGCGAGCACAACCAAGCCCGGCTCCGCCGGCCCTCGCCCCGGGGCGTAGACTCTGTTGCGCCAGCTTCAGGACGCCGGGCAGGCTGCAGAAGGAGAAGGACATGACGGGTAATTTCATCGCGAGTTCAACCATCACGATCCATGCAAGCGCCGATCGCGTGTGGTCGGTGATCACCGACCCCCAGGCCATTAAGGAGTTCATGTTCGGGACGGATGTCCTCACCGACTGGACGGTCGGCGGACCCATTGCTTGGCGCGGCACTTGGCAAGGCAAGGAATACGAGGACAAGGGCACCGTCCTGGAATTCGAGCCCGGGAAGCGGCTGGTAAACACCCATTTCAGTCCGCTGTCCGGCCAAGACGATGCCCCGGAGAACTACCACACGCTGACGTGGACGCTGGAGCCTGAAGACGGGATGACCAAGCTGACCTTAGCGCAAGACAACAACGCCAGCCCGGATGAAGCCGCGCATTCGAAGGGCATGTGGGACAGCCTCGTGGAGAGCGTCAAAAATATCGCGGAGCGCAGCTAGCGGAGTCGCTTAAGGCTCGAAGTGCGAGGCCGGCGTTTCGTTAGTCAAGGATTGGAGAAGGGATTCCGCAACCTCCCTCAGCTTCTGGTTCCTGCCATTCGAGGCCTTGCTTAGAATCCGGAAGGCCTCCTCTTGGCTGCACCTGTTCTGGCCCATGATGACGCCCGTTGCCAGATCGATGGCGGTCCGGGAACGCATGGCCTGCTCAAGGTCCTCTGCACGTTGTTGCCTGGCACCGATCCGGACCGCCAGCCGCAAAGCTTTTTCTGCCTGGCCTGCGAATTGCTCGCAGCTGCGGATGGAGGCCTCGTCGAAGGCATCGCGCTGCCGGGCGAACAGGTTGATCGCCGCCGTCGCGCCCTCTTCCAGGCGCAGGGGGACGCAGAGCACGGCCAGGTGCCCGCGCTCCGCGATGGTGGAGCAGTACTCAGGCCACTGCGAGTCCGTGGACGTGTCCGAAACGAGTACGGATTTCCCGGTTCTCATCGCTTCCAAGCACGGCCCTTCTCCGTAGGCTTGCTGCACTTCGTCAATGAGGCGGGCTTCGTGGCTGCTGCCGGCGACCGTCATCGATCGGCGGCGTCGGCTCAACGTGACCCCGCACAGGACGTCCTGGCCGCGCGCAGCGGACACTGACGACGCCGTGAATACCGCAAGGTCTTCGAGGAAGCCGCTGACGTCTTCACTGTCGATGACCAAATCCTGGAGTTGTCCCACTACCGAGGCATTCAGGCCCATTTCGTCCATGGCTCAGTCTACGAGCAGCAGACTGGCAATGGAGGAAAAAGGGCGTCCCGATACAACGTCCACCACCTGGACAAACGCTCCGCCGGTCTTGCGCGCCGAGGGCACAGAGTGCACAATTCTTCTACAGTCCGTGCAGAACTCCGGACAAAGGCCGAGCCTTCGGCCTGTTTTCGCTCAAGCAGCCGGGCGCCATGTCACTCAACGTGAAGGTGCTGCCTGATGAGCAAATGCCTGTTACCGGCGCGGAGCTAGCCGATGTCGGCCCTCTCCGAATCCGCCATCCCTCACGAACCACTTCAGCCCGGGGCTGCACCCCTCTGGTGTGCCGGGTGTGGAACAGACAAGCACCTGATCATCGAATCCATCCAGGCCCGGACTCCAAGGTCTTCCCAACAGCTTGCCGTGTTCTACACGTGCACTTCCTGCGGGTTTTCCTACAGCCACGCAGCCACCGTCCAGCAGGCGGGGGCCATCCTGAATCGTCGGGGGATTCAGGATGGCCTCCTGGAGTTCGGAAGCCACTATTTCCACTGCGGCGAACCCCTCCGTGAGGTAAAAACCGCACTGCGAAGCTTCAGGGCACAGCAGACGGGCACGCCCCGATCGCGCAGCTCTCCCCCGGAAGCCCATCTCCACACCAAGATCTTGAGATGCAGGTGCGGGTTCGAGTTGGAAATACCTGCTTAGCCAACGACTTGCAGCATTACCCGAAAGAAGCACCATGAAGCTTGAAAGTACGCAGCAGCGACAACCCGAGGACGACTCCCGGCAAGAGTCTGATGAGCTGGGCCAACAGAGGAACAAGCATCGGCAAGAAACGGGTTCCTATCCCGATTCCCGCTTGCCCGATCCGCCCGACCCGGACAACCTCCCCATCGAGTACCCCGGTCCACGGGAAATCGAGTGGCCGTAGGACACCTTCCGGTCCGGCGATAGAGCAGCCAGCCTTTACTTGACCAACCCATCCAGGCTGGCCAGGCCTGCGCCGGACCGGTTATATCGTCGCGCCCGCCGGAGGTCGCGCCCGTCAGGCCTTGCGCCCGCCCGACGTCGAATCCGTCGTCGAATCCGTCGTCGCGTGTCGGATTCTGCTGGATCATTCCGGCATCCAGGCTCGCGGCCCCCGCCATTCCGGGGCTGGCGAGCCGTCGCCTTCGAATGATCCAGCAGAATCCAACGCCCCCGCCCTTGAGCGCCCTCAAAGCACATCCCAACCGCCCCTCGCCAAACCCCAACCAACCCAAAATCTTTGTTTATGTTGTTTTCTGTTGACAGACCAACATGAACAAAGATAGAGTCAAGCAATTCCACATCATGTGATCACAGTCACTGGTGTACCTAGAGCTTGTACGCAATGGAGGGTATGTGTTTGCCGAGGAGCGCCAACAGCTGATCTCCGAGCTCGTCGCCGAGCGTGGACGGGTCAGCGTCACGGACCTTGCGGATCGATTCAGCATCACGACGGAGACCGTCCGCCGTGACCTCGCCGCCCTCGAATCCGCCGGTAACCTTCGCCGCGTCCACGGTGGGGCAGTCCCGTCGGACCGCCTCAGCACCCGTGAGGAAAGCGTGGTTGAGCGGGCCATCCAGCGCCAACCGGAAAAGCTCCGCATCGCTGAGGCTGCTCTTGCCCTCATCCCCGAGAACGCGGCCGGCAGCATCCTGATCGACGCAGGCTCCACTACCGAGGCCCTCGCCCGCTTGCTGGACCAGCGCACCGCGCAGCGCACGGCGTCCTCCAACGGGAACGCCCCGCGTGAAGAACTGGTGGTTATCACCCACGCCATCCCCATCGCCGGACGGCTCTCCGGCAATCCGCGCATCGCCCTCCAGATCCTGGGCGGCCGCGTTCGCGGACTCACCCAGGCCGCCGTCGGGCAGTCCACGGTCGAGGCCGCTTCCCGGCTCCGCCCGGACATCGCCTTCGTCGGCGCCAACGGTATCCACGCAACGTTCGGACTCAGCACCCCTGACCCCGAAGAAGCCGCCGTCAAGGCCGCCTTCGTCACGTCCGCACGGCGCGTCGTCGTCCTCGCGGATTCCTCCAAGCTGGACGCGGAAACCCTGGTCCAGTTCGCTGCACTGAAAGATGTGGACACCGTGATTACTGACCACGAACCCTCTGAAGAGCTTTCCGCCGCTTTGGCCGAGGCCGGCGTCGACGTGGTGATCGCATGATCGTCACCCTGACCGCCAACCCGAGCCTGGACCGCACCGTGGAACTCCCGGCCCCCTTGGCCCGCGGCGAGGTCCAACGCGCCGTCGCCGTCCACCAGCATTCCGGCGGCAAGGGCGTCAATGTCTCCCGGGCGCTGGTCGCCTCGGGCCTGGACACCGTTGCGGTCCTGCCGGGCGGGGATTCCGATCCCGTCCTCGCTGGACTGCTCGACGACGGCGTCCCCTACGCGGCGCTTCCCATCAGTGCACCGCTGCGCAGCAACGTGACGCTCACCGAACCGGACGGCGTCACCACCAAGATCAACGAACCCGGCCCGGAGTTGAGCCTGGACGAGCAGGAAGCCCTGATCGGGCTGCTGCTGGACCGCTCCCGTGGCGCGAGCTGGGTGGTACTCGCCGGATCGCTCCCACCAGGAGTTCCGGCGGATTTTTACGCCACGGTCGCCCGCCGGATCCGTTCCATGCACGACGATCCTGCAAACGGCGGACCGCCGCTTATCGCAATCGATTCCTCCGGGGCCCCGCTGGTTGCCGCCATCAGTGGCGATTCATTCGGCAACATCAGCGGCAAGCCCGATCTCTTGAAGCCCAACGCGGAAGAACTGGCCGAACTGGCCGCCGCAGCGGGCCTCACAGACGTCCACACGGCTGACGAACTGGAATCGGACCCGGGCCTTGCCGCCAGGGCTGCCGCCGCCGTCGTCGGCAGCGGTGTGGGTGCAGTACTGGCAACACTCGGTTCCAAGGGCGCCGTCCTGGTAACCGCCGACGGCGCGTGGTTCGCCACGCATCCGCCGATCCAAGCCGTCAGCACAGTTGGTGCCGGCGATTCATCCCTTGCTGGCTATCTGCTGGCCGCCACCAATGGCGGAACCTCGCAGGACTGCCTCCGTCAGGCTGTGGCACATGGTGCCGCCGCTGCTTCGCTGCCGGGCTCCACTGTCCCGGCGGTCCACCAAACAACTCCCGACGCCGTAACCATCACGGCCCTTCAGAAGGACTAACAGTGACCCAGCTCATCACCCCCCAACTGGTCTCCCTTGACCAGAACCTCGGCGATTCTCCCGCCGATGTCATCCGCTTCCTGGCGGGCAAAGTTGCCGCAGCCGGGCGCGCCTCCGAGGTTGAAGGGCTCTTCGCGGACGCCTTCGCCCGCGAGCAGAAGACTGCCACAGGCGTACCCGGCGGCATCGCCATCCCGCACTGCCGCTCAATCGCAGTGACCGAACCCGCCCTGGCGATGGCCCGGCTCTCCCAGAAAGTGGACTTCGGTGCCAAGGACGGCCCCGCGGACATCATCTTCTTCATCGCTGCCCCGGAAGGAGCGGACCAGGAGCACCTGAAACTGCTCTCCAAACTGGCCCGTTCCCTCATCAAGAAGGACTTCACGGCGGCCCTCCGCGCGGCTGCCACGGAGCAGGACATCGTTGACCTGGTTGAAGGCGCGTTGGCCGACAAGCCGGCTGCGCATGCGGCAGGGTCGGCAGCACCGGTCGCCGAGGCCGCCCCGGCGTCGGCGAGTGCCGCTTCGCCGGCTGGACCCAAGCGCGTTGTCGCCGTCACGGCCTGCCCCACCGGCATCGCCCACACCTACATGGCAGCCGATTCCCTCGTGGCCGCGGCCAAGGAAATGGGCGTCGACCTTCAGGTGGAAACCCAGGGCTCGGGCGGATTCACCGCGTTGGACCCGGCTGTCATTGCCGCAGCTGACGCCGTGATCTTCGCAGTAGACGTCGATGTCCGCGGCAAGGAGCGCTTCGCCGGCAAGCCCGTCATCAACGCGCCCGTTAAGCGCGGTATCGACGAGCCGGCCAAGATGGTGCAGGAAGCCATCGCCGCCGCGTCCGACCCCCATGCCCATCGCGTTCCGCATTTCGGCGCCGAAGAAAACGCCGAACATGCATCAGAGGCTGCCAGCGAGCACCTCGGCACCAAGGTCAAGAAGGTCCTGCTGACCGGTGTCAGCTACATGATCCCGTTCGTCGCCGGTGGCGGCTTGCTCATCGCCTTGGGCTTCCTCCTGGCGGGCTACGACATTGCCCTAGGGACAAAGGCCAATGACATTCTGGCCCACAACACGTTGCTCGATCTTCCAAACGGTAACCTCGCCCTGTACTTGGGCACCGTTGCCTTCAAGATCGGCGGACTGTCCCTCGGCTTCCTGGTCCCCGCCCTGGCAGGTTACATCGCCTTCGGCATCGCAGACCGGCCCGGCATCGCCCCCGGCTTCGTGGCCGGTGCTGTTGCCGGCTTCATGGGCGCAGGCTTCCTGGGCGGCCTGGTTGGCGGCCTGCTGGCCGGCCTCACGGCGCACTGGATCGGCACGTTCAGCGTCCCGCGCTGGTTGCGCGGCCTCATGCCGGTGGTGATCATCCCGCTCCTGGCCTCCATCGTCGCCTCCGGTTTGATGTTCCTGGTTCTCGGCGGTCCCATCGCATGGCTGACCCTGCAGCTCAACACGTGGTTGACCGGCATGACCGGTGCGTCCGCCGTCGCTCTCGGCATCATTCTCGGCCTCATGATGTGCTTCGACCTGGGCGGCCCGGTCAACAAGGTTGCCTACTCCTTCGCCGTAGCCGGCCTGGGTGCCGGTAGCCTGGCCAACCCTGCCCCGCTGCAGATCATGGCTGCGGTCATGGCGGCCGGCATGGTTCCCCCGCTCGCAATGGCACTGGCAACCGTGCTCAACAAGAAGGGCTTCAGCCTGGCCGAGCGCGAGAACGGCAAGGCGGCCTGGTTGCTGGGCGCGTCCTTCATCTCCGAAGGCGCCATCCCGTTCGCAGCTGCCGACCCGCTCCGCGTCATCCCCGCCAGTATGGTGGGCGGCGCTGTGACCGGTGCGATGTGCATGGCCTTCGGCGTTACCTCTCAGGCTCCCCACGGTGGCATCTTCGTCTTCTTCGCCATCGGAAACCTGGCCATGTTCGTCATCTCGATCATCATTGGCATGGTTATCACCGCTTTGGTCTTGCTCGCGCTGAAGCGTTGGGCGGTCCGGAAGCCGGTCGAAGCCGAGCAGGCTCCGGTTCCGGTCGCAGCCTGACCCCACCGTCAGCAAGCAAATAGAGGACTAATCCATGCAGACCTTTTCAGGTGTAGGCGTTGCCCCCGGGCGTGTTCTGGGGCCGGTGCGGCAGATGCCGAAGCCGGTTCAAGAGCCCCACGAGAACGTCAATATTCCTGCGGACGTTACCGTCGAATCGCAGGGCCAGCGCATCAAGGATGCCGCCAAGGCCGTGCAGGCGGAGCTCCGTGCCCGAGCCGCCACAGCGTCCGGCGAAGGCAAAGAGGTCCTGGAAGCAACAGCCCTGATGGCCGCCGATCCCATGCTGGTGAAATCGGCCATCAGGCTCCTCTCCCCCGAGGCCCCAGGCGGCGCACGTACCGCCGAACGGGCCATCTGGGAGGCAGCTGCAACGGTTGCCGACTCGTTGAAGGCCCTCGGCGGCTACATGGCAGAGCGCGTGGCCGACGTCCTGGACGTCCGCGCCCGCATCGTCTCCGAACTGCGGGGGCTGCCCGCGCCGGGCATCCCGGCGTCGGACGTTCCGTTCATCCTGGCCGCCGAGGACCTCGCCCCGGCAGACACCGCCACCCTGGACCCCGCCAAGGTGATCGCATTGATCACCTCGAGCGGCGGCCCGCAGTCCCACACCGCCATCCTGGCCCGTGCCCTCGGCCTGCCCGCGATCGTCGCGGCCCCGGGAGTCGACGAGATTGGAGACGGTATCGAGGTCTACCTCGACGGTGCTGCCGGCACCATCACGGTTGACCCCGGCGAGGAACTCCGGCTTGCTGCCAAGGCTTGGGCAAACCAGGCGTCTACGATTGCCGCGTTCAGCGGGAGCAACGTCATGGCCGACGGTTTCCGGGTTCCGCTGCTCGCCAACGTCGGTACGGGCGCCGACGCGGTCAAAGCCGCCGACGCCGGTGCCGAGGGCGTCGGTTTGCTGCGCACCGAATTCTGTTTCCTCGATCGCGACGACGAACCTACAGTCGAGGAACAGATCGCCGCCTACGGCGCCGTCTTCGCCGCGTTCCCGGGCAAAAAGGTGGTGGTCCGAACCCTCGACGCCGGCGCGGACAAGCCCCTGCCTTTCCTCACCAACGCGGACGAGCCCAACCCTGCGCTGGGCGTCCGCGGGTACCGCACCGACCTCACCTCCCCCGGAGTCCTCGAACGTCAACTGGCGGCGATCGCCGCGGCAGAGGCCGCCAACCAGGCCGAAGTCTGGGTCATGGCACCCATGATCTCGACGGCCGATGAAGCCGCGCATTTCGCTTCCCTTTGCTCCGCCGCCGGACTGAACACCCCCGGCGTCATGGTTGAAGTCCCGTCGGCTGCCCTGACCGCCGCTTCCGTGCTGCGCGAAGTCAGCTTCGCGTCGCTCGGAACCAACGACCTCACCCAGTACGCCATGGCCGCGGACCGCCAACTCGGCCCGCTCGCCACGCTCAACGATCCCTGGCAGCCAGCCGTGCTGCAGCTCGTGAAGTTGACCGCCGACGGCGCTGCTGCCGCCAGCGCGGGCGGCGCCGCCCGGCCCGTGGGAGTGTGCGGCGAGGCAGCTGCGGACCCCGCCCTCGCCGTCGTACTCGTTGGACTGGGCGTCGCGACGCTTTCCATGAGTGCACGCGCCTTGGCTGCCGTTTCCGCTGTCCTGGCAACTATTACCGTGGCACAAGCCCAAAAGCTCGCGACGGCGGCGCTGGCCGCACCGAGTGCATCCGCCGCGCGCCAAGCCGTTCGCGCCCAGCTTCCTATCCTGGACGAGCTGGGTCTCTAGACTTTCCCCAAGCCCACAATCGAAGGAGCAACAATGTCCGAACGTACCGCCACCATCGCCAGCCGCGTCGGCCTGCACGCACGCCCCGCAGCCATCTTCGCCGAAGCCGCCGGCGAGCTGGACATCGAGGTCACTATCGCCCGCGAGGGCGAGCCCGCCGACGACGCCATGGACGCCGCCAGCATCCTGTCCTTGATGAGCCTCGGAGCTTCATTCGGCGACGTCGTCGTGCTGCGCGCCGAGGGTGCCGGAGCCGACGAAGCCTTGGACCGCCTCGTGAAGATCCTCGAAACGGACCACGACGCCGAGTAGCCCCACTGAGCATGCTCTCCCTTGGCACTCGGGGATGGACATATTCCTGATATGTCCCTCTCTCGCAGCCAACGGGGAGCATGCTCCTTGTTAATTCAGGGCAGATTTTTCAGGGCAATGACCCCAGGTAGGCCGCAATATCCGACTCGGTGGCCTTGAGCTGCTCGAGATCACCGGCCAGGAAACCCTCCACGACGCGCGGATCGACGTAGGCTGCCCTCGCCACCGTCGGCGTGTTGCCGAGCAGTTCGGCGGTTTGCTTGATCGCCTCGAGGACTCGTTGGCGGGCTGGCACTTTCGAAGCAGGGCCTGCGAGCGCCATGCCGGCGGCCGCGGTCCCTTTCCAGGTGCGGAAGTCCTTGGCCGTGTAGTCGCCGCCTGTGATGTGGCGAAGGTACTCGTTGACCATCGCGGCATTCAGGGAGACCCTGCCCTCACCGTCCTGGAAGACCAACAGGGTTTCCTTGCCGGTCCTGCCTGCCAAGGGTCCGAGGAATCGGGCCAGCACAGGGTCCTCGATGGTGGAATCCCAGGTTTGACCGCTTTTCCCCGGGAAATGCAGGGAAACCGTATCCCCGTTGACCTTTACGTGCTTGCACCTCAGCGTGGTGAGCCCGTACGAGCCGTTGCGGCGCGCGTAGCCATCGGATCCAACGCGCAACGCACCGAGATCCATGAGCCGCACGGCCGCGGCCAAGGTTTTGGTCTTCTCCGAAGCTGACTCCCGCAGATGGCGGGAGACGAGACGGCGCGCCTGCGGCAGTAGGGCTCCGAGCCGCGCAGCCCGGGCGAACTTTTCAGTATCCTGGCGGGCCCGCCACTCCGGATGGTAGATGTATTGGCTCCGGCCGGCGTCGTCCACTCCCATTGCCTGGATATGCCCGTTCGCGAACGGGCATATCCAGACGTCGGCCCAGGCAGGAGGAATCGCCAGCGCGTCAAGGCGCTTGCGCTCCCCACCCGCGATAAGCGATCCGTCCGGATGGTGATAGCTGAATCCGCGGCCGGACCTTCGCCGGGAAATGCCCGGCGTGCCGGGTTTGCTGCGGCGGAGCCGTGGCATGCCCGGCGCCGTTTGCCTGGTTCCCGGGTTCCTAGGGTTCCCGGGTTCCTAGGCTTCCTGTGGGTCTGCCACTGACGCACTGGCTGACATGATCTCGGCACTGACCATCCAGGCGAGCTGCTCCAAACGGGCTATGAACGCGTGGAGGAGGTCCGCCGTCGTGGGGTCTTCTTCGTCTACTTCGTCGTGGACATCACGCATGGTCTGGACCGTCCGTTCCAGGCGGTCGGTGATCAGCTTCACGGCGTCCTTGGTTTTGGTCAATCCCGCGGGAAATTGCTCCAGCCTGGTTGAGGCGGCGATGGTGCTGCTCCGGCCATCGGGAAGGGCATGGAGCGCCCGCATTCTTTCGGCGGTTTCGTCGGCGAACTCCCGGGCCGCCGCGACGAGTTCGTCAAGTTGCAGATGCAGATCCCGGAAATTGGCGCCCACGATGTTCCAATGGGCCTGTTTTCCTTGGAGCTGGAGTTCAATCAGATCCGTGAGGACCAGCTGGAGATGATCTGCCAGGGTTTGCGATGCTTTCACGTTTTCTCCTCCTAGACGACCATCCGATGCGTGCGCTGGAAACCGGCGCACGACCTTCCGTTTACCCTACGACGATATCCAAAAACTTTTATCAGTGTACTTAGTACTTGATTTGATAAGGGTGCTTAGTAGTACCATGGAGGAAGTCGGTGCCGGTCCCTTCCGGATGAAAACCCCGGAAACCGGGGCGGCATCCGCTATAGCAAGACCTCGTACGGGGTCTGGGGGCCTGGTGGGGAACCACGGTTCGCAAGCGAACTGACAATCGAATACATCGCAAGGGACCGGGCGCTTGCCGGCGGTCCCCCTGAAGTAAGGAATATGTCATTGTGAACACTCTTCTGATCATTGCAGGCGTTGTGGCAATCGTTCTTCTGCTCGTCGGCGGTTTCTCGCAGGCCGTGAGCTGGCTCCTCTGGGTCGGCGTGGTCCTCCTGATCGTCGCGGCCATCGGCTGGCTTCTCAGCTTCATGTCCGGCCGTAGGTCACACGGCGTTTGACCGACAACAGCATTTAGGACGCCTGGCCGCATCGGCCGGGCCCCACACCGCTTGGCGGAATGAAGCAATCCATTTACCAGCAAAAGGAGTACGTCCATGGGTGCAGATGACAAGATCCAGAACGCCGGAGAAAAGCTCGCAGGCAAATCCAAGGAAGCGGCTGGAAAGCTGACGGGTAACGAGAAGCTCGAAGCCGAAGGCAAGATGGATCAAAGCAAGAGCGACCTGAAATCGGCCGGCGAAAAGGTCAAGGACGCTTTCAAGAAGGACTAAATCCGCTCGAAGTGCGGCTTCCGCCTCGCGCGGGAGCCGCACTTCCCGCTTCAAGGAGTTAAGTCGATGCCGACTATCTCTGACCCGATCGTTCCCAACGGCGCACCTCACCCCAGAGCGGAACGAATCTGGTGCGGCACTTGCCGCACTGCCGAGCACGTCATCCTGGATTCCATCGAGCCACTCAAACCACCGGTGGCAGAGCTCGTGGATGTCGCTTACACCTGCGTGGAATGCGATATGTTCTACGCCCATGCTGCGACGTTCCAGGATGTCGCAGCCATCCTGAACCAACGAGGCACGGTATCGGGCATGCTTCAATTCGGCGGCGAATTCATCCATTGCGGCGAACCCATGCAGATTTCGGGAACCGGATTCCACAGCGTGTATGCGCCAATGTCCACTGAGGACCCCGCCGTCGATCTTCTCGACGTGTACCTGGCGACAAAAGTGTTGCAGTGCCGCTGCGGGTTCCGGATGGAGCTTCCGTCTTAGCCAGGATCTTGACCGCGGGAGGAACGCATGCCAAGCAAGAAGAATCCCAGCCTCAAGGATCCGGACCTGTACGAAACCCTCCGGGAGGATGGCGCCTCGAAGGAAAAGGCCGCCAGAATCTCGAATGCCGCTGCCAAGGAAGGCCGCAAGGAAATCGGCCGCCGTGGCGGCACCTCGGGCGACTATGAGGACTGGACCGTGCCCCAACTGAAATCCCGAGCCAAGGAACTCGGGCTCACAGGATACTCAGGCAAGAAGAAATCCGAGCTGATCTCGGCGTTGCGAAACCACTAGGCCATCCAAGGGACATGCTCTCCGCCCGGACCCAGGAATGGACATATTCGCACTATGTCCATCCCTCGCCTCACACGAGGGACATGTGCCTTGTTCCTGTCCGCGCCCGGAGGGACATGTCCAGTTTTCGCGGAGCGCACGACGGCGGCGCGTCAGGCTTTCTTGACCCTCGCCCTGGGCTTGCTGGCCGCTTTGGCCGTGGCGCCGTCGTCGGACTCTTCGGTGGACGACGCAGCGGACGACTCGGCGGACGCCTTGCCACGCTTCTTGTCGAGACTTCGTTTGAGGGCTTCCATGAGGTCGATGACCTCGCCGCCTTCCCCTTCGCTGGCTGCGAGACCGAAAGTCTCCTCGGTGTCGATGGAGTCGCCCTTTTCGAATTTGGCGGCAATGAGTTGGCGCAATTGAACTTGGTAGTTGTCGGTGTATTGCTCGGGCTCGAAGTCGCGCGCCATGGAGTCCACCAGGGCCGAGGACATCTCGAGCTCCTTGTCCGAGATCTTGACGTCGGTTTCCAGCGAGGGGAAGTTGGCCTCGCGGACCTCGTCGTCCCAGAGCAGGGATTGCAGCATCAGCGCGTCACCACGTACCCGGAGCGCGCCCAGCCTGGTCTTCTGCCGGAGGGCGTACTGCACAATGGCCACGCGCTCGGTGTCCTGCAAGGTGCGCAGAAGCAGCATGTAGGCCTTGGGCGACTTGGAATCCGGCTCAAGGTAGTAGGGCCGCTCGTACATGATGGGATCCAACTGCTCAGCCGGAACGAACTCCACCACTTCAATTTCGCGGCTGTTCTCCGCGGGCAGCGACTTCAAATCGGCCGCGGACAGCACCACGGTACGGCCTTCCTCTTCGTAGGCCTTGTCGATATCCTCGTAATCCACAACAGAGGCGCAGATTTCGCACTTCCGCTGGTAACGGATGCGGCCTCCGTCCTTGTTGTGGACCTGGTGGAGACTGACGTCGTGGTCCTCGGTGGCGCTGTAGAGCTTGACGGGTACGTTGACCAGCCCGAACGCGATAGAACCCTTCCATATGGCCCTCATGCACTAAGTGAACATCACAACCCGGCGGAGGTGAAGAGGTGGCAACCAGCCAGAAGGAACGCGTCAACGTTGAAGGCCATGAACTGACGCTCACCAACCTGGGCAAAATCATCTACCCGGAAACTGGCACCACCAAGGCCGAAGTGCTCGAATACTACGCCGCCGTGGCCCCGTTCCTGATCCCGGCTGCCGCCAACCGGCCCGCCACCCGGAAGCGTTGGGTGCATGGAGTAGGGACCACCGAGGATCCCGGGCAGATGTTCTTCCAGAAGAACCTGGACGACTCGACGCCGGCGTGGGTTCCCAGGGTCACCATCCAGCACAGGGAGCACAGCAACGTCTACCCGCTGGTCAACAACCTCGCTACGCTCACCTGGCTGGCCCAGATTGCGGCCTTGGAAATCCACGTGCCGCAATGGCAAGTGGACGCCGACGGAACCATGTTGCCGCCGGACCGCCTTGTCCTGGACCTCGATCCGGGTCCCGGCACGGGCCTTCCCGAATGCGTCGAGGTCGCCAAGCTGGCGCGCAGCATCCTGCGGGACGTCGGGCTGGATCCCGTTCCTGTGACGAGCGGCAGCAAGGGGATCCATCTCTACGCCGGGCTGGATGGCACCCGCAAATGGGAGCAGGTCTCTGCGTTCGCGCACGAATTGGCGCGCTCGCTCGAGGCCGACCACCCGGACCTCGTGGTCAGCGACATGAAGAAGACCCTGCGCAACGGCAAGGTGCTGGTGGACTGGAGCCAGAACAGCGGGAACAAGACCACCATCGTCCCGTACTCCCTCCGCGGACGGGCCCACCCCATGGTGGCCGCACCCAGGACGTGGCGTGAACTCGCCTCCCCCGCGCTCGAGCATCTGGACTTCACGGTCGTCATGAAACGTGTCAAAGAGGGAAAGGACCCCTTCGCCGCGGTGACTGCCGGGCGGTCCGGGCATACGCCCGTGCACGCGGGCAGCCGCACCAAGAGCTCCGGCGGCCCGGAAAGCAAGAACCACGACGGCGGCCTGCCCGGCGCGCACGGCGTCAGCACTGGGGGCGTCAGCACCGCCGTCGCGCCCACCGCCGCCGTCGCCGGCACCACCGTGAACCCGCGGCTGGCCAGCTACGTGGACAAGCGCGACCCGCAGCGGACGCCCGAACCGTTTCCCGCCGTCGAACACCAACCGGGACGCCCACTCCAGGCCGACGCGGAACCCAATCCGCCCGGCGGAATCTTCGTCATCCAGGAACACCATGCCCGAAGTTTCCACCTCGATTTCCGGCTGGAACACAACGGCGTCCTGGCGTCCTGGGCCTTGCCGCGGGGCGTGCCGGACACTCCGGCCAAGAACCATCTCGCGGTGCGCACGGAGGACCATCCGATGGAGTATGCGCAATTCGCGGGCATCATTCCGAAGGGCGAATACGGTGCCGGGACGGTCAGCATTTGGGACAGCGGCGAGTTCGAGTGCGAAAAATGGCGCGACGGCAAGGAAGTCATCGCCACTCTCACCGGCAAGCCCGGCGGCGGATTGCACGGCACCCGCCGTTTCGCGCTCATCCACACCGGGGAGTCGCCGTCGCAGTGGCTGATCCACCTGATGAAGGACAAACCGGGCCATCGGGCGGTGCTGTTGCCTGACGCCCAGCCGCAGCCGAACGGGGCCCCCAGCTACGCGCCCATGCTCGCAACATCCGGAACCACGGCCGATGTCGCCTCCGGCGACTGGCTGTTTGAGCTCAAGTGGGACGGATTCCGGGCCATCGTTTCGGGTTCGGGCGGCAAGATCAAGTTGACCAGCCGCTCCGGGATCGACATGACTCCCACGTATCCCGAACTGGCGGATGCGCGCTACTGGCCTGATCACGACTTCGTGGCAGATGGCGAAATCGTCGCACTCAGCAAGAACGGCCGGCCCAGCTTCGAGTTGCTCCAGAAGCGGATGAACCTCTTCAAACCCGGCGACGTCGAACGCGCCCGGGCCGCGGTCCCCGTTCAGCTCATGGTTTTCGATCTCCTGTACGACGCCGGATCCCGCGCCAGCGCCGAAGAAGGCGCCAGCCCCGACCTCACCTCCCTGCCACTCAGCGAGCGCCGGAACAGGCTGGCGGCGTTCCATGCCAAGCTGCCGGTCCAGGGCTCCCCTGTTCATGTATCCGAGATCCTGGAACATGACCTCGACGACATCCTTGCCAGCGCCGGCGAGCTTGGCTTGGAGGGCGTGATGGCCAAGCGTGCGGATAGCCGCTACCAGCCTGGGCGGCGCAGCAGGTCCTGGATCAAGCTCAAGTTTGAACGCACGCAGGAAGTGGTGGTGGGTGGCTGGCGGCCCGGCGCCGGGGCGAGGCTCGGGACCATTGGAGCGTTGCTGGTGGGGATTCCCGACGGCGACAAGCTGCGCTACGCGGGCCGGGTGGGCACCGGGTTCAAGGACTGGCAGCTGCGCGACATCCTGAAGCGCATGGAGGGGCTCGATCGCCCGGACTCCCCCTTCCACGACATCCCCGCCGAGGACGCCGCCACCGCGCACTGGGTTTCCCCGGAGCTCGTGGGAGAGGTGACGTTCGGCGACTGGACCGGCACCGAAAGGATGCGGCATCCCGTCTGGCGTGGCTGGCGCCCCGACAAGTCCCCGGCCGACGTCGAGCGCGCCTAACCCGAACGGTCCAGCGACACGGAAAATGCCCTACGCCACCAGAATTCCGGTGTCGCAAGGCATTTTCCGTGTCGAAATATTATTAAGAGGAGTGCGGCATCTGGGGACGGCCGGTGCGGTGGACCGCGGTGACCGCCGCCTGCTGGCCTACGCGGCCGTGGCTGGCGCCGCGATCCTTGGGGTGCCCGGTCTTGCCGCTAACATCTGGCCATGCCGGTCCTTGGGTCGAGCCCACTGCCATCGCCACCGTTGCCGGGGCCGGCATGGGCGCCTTATCCATGGACTCGACCAAGTGGCTGGCCACCTCGGAGTTGATTTGTTGCTCAACGTGCTTCGCAGCCATTGTTCTTCCTTTCTGCATTGAAACGAAGGGATTTTCCATACTAGGTGGGAGCGGTCCGCTTGTCTGCAGGATCTACCAGCGGACCTTCTTCTCGGACTTGGCCAGCTTGCCACTCGCTTGAGTGGGCTTGTGTCCTTTTCCGGTGCTCTGCCAGCTGTTCGCTGCCCCGCCGCGGGACTTGCTGGCCAGCATCTCCTTCTGCGCGTCAGTCAGTTTCGATCTGACACCGGCAGCCGGGGCTTCGGTTTCCTGCGCTACTGGTTCCTGCCCGGCGTCGGTTTCGGGTGTGTTCGGTGTCATGCAGTGGACTCCTTAAAGCTCTTGATTTGCCGGAGGAGGTATCGGGACGCGACGTCCGCTGCGAGACCCTGGGCCTCATAGCAGGAACGGCGCGGAGGCGAAGCCTCAACAGGCGTGGATTTTTGTCGGATCAAACTCAGCGGCATCGGTAAAGCCTGCAGATCGGCATCTGCGACGAACCAGGACCCGCTGGTCTATTCAAAAATCAGTGTTCCCATGCACCCACCCTAGACACTCCCGGCCGTGTTTGTGAACCCCGGCTTTTGTCGGAGCCTTTTCGCGCGTGGCCTCCGCGTCCGCTCTCGGCTAGCATGGCCCGGAGAGCACCCCTCGGTACCCCGAAAGGCTCTCCCATGTCAGCACCCACGTTCCAGCCTTCCCATTCCGCCGTCACAGCACGGCTCCGCTCGGCCGGTTGCGTCTTCGCCGAAGACGAGGCCTGGCTCCTCATCGCCGCGGCGCACGCCCCCGAGGACCTCGACCGCTTGGTCGGACAACGCGCCTCGGGATTGCCCCTTGAATACCTCCTGGGCTGGGCTGACTTCTGCGGCCAGCACATAGCAGTGGACCCGGGCGTGTTCGTCCCCCGCCGCCGCACGGAGTACCTCGTTCAGCAGGCGGCCCGCCTCGCCCGGCCGGGCGCCGTCGTCGTCGATCTTTGCTGCGGTTCGGGTGCCGTGGGTGCCGCCTTGGCCGCCGCGGTGGGCGGGATCGAGCTTCACGCGGCCGACGTCGACCCCGCTGCGGTCCGCTGCTCCCGCCGCAACATCGGGCCGGCGGGCGGACAGGTGCATGAAGGCGATCTCTTTTCGGCCCTGCCTGACACTCTTCGCGGCCGGATAGACGTTCTCGTGGCCAACGCCCCATACGTCCCTACGGACTCGATCGGGCTGATGCCGCCCGAGGCCCGGCTGCATGAACCGCGGGTAGCGCTCGACGGCGGCGCGGATGGTTTGGACGTACAGCGCAGCATCGCGGAGGAGGCTCCGTTGTGGCTGGCTCCCGGGGGCCGGCTGCTGATCGAAACGAGCGTCCGGCAGGCCCCGACGACGGCGGCCCTGTTCGGGCACGCCGGGCTGTCGACGCGGGTGGTCCATTCTGAGGAATTCGAAGCCACGGTGGTGCTGGGAAAACGGCAGGAAATCCACCGGAAATGATCAGCAAACTGTGCGTTTCGAGGCCCTGAACCAAACAATTTGCTAACCCACCCCGGAGCACACCAAAATCCGCGTGATTCCGGGGCTATAGGACCGGAAAAATATCAGACATGCGGGCACCAAAGGCCCCTTCGAGCGCCCAAAAATCAGTGCTCGACTCTTAGTTTGAGCCCAAACCCCGTAAAATTGAAACCCTGCCCAGAGCGGAGCAGCTGTATGTCGCAAGCAAATGATCTCCCTAGGAGAAACCCAAATGCCCACAGACCGAAGCATTACCGACTCTTCAGCAGGCGCTAGGAACGCTGCTGCAACGAGCAAGACCGCACCACGCGGTGCCTCAAAATTGAAACTTCCAACACGCCGTCGACTCAAGGTATCCGACGTCAACGTCGTTGACCAGCCAATGCTGAAAAAAGCACTCGGCGGCACGATCGTCGGCAACACCATGGAATGGTACGACGTCGGCGTGTTCGGCTACCTCATCACCACCATGGGTCCAGTCTTCCTGCCCGAGGCCGATAAGTCCGTGCAGACCCTGTTCCTCCTGGGAACCTTCGCCGCAACCTTCGTGGCACGGCCGCTCGGCGGCGTCGTCTTCGGCTGGCTCGGTGACAAGGTGGGCCGCCAGAAGGTGCTCGCCACAACACTCTTGCTGATGGCGGCAAGCACCTTCGCCGTCGGACTCCTGCCTGGATACGCACAAATCGGCATCTGGGCAGCCGTGCTGCTCGTCGTCCTGAAACTCGTCCAGGGTTTCTCGACCGGCGGCGAATACGCCGGGGCCACCACGTTCGTGAGCGAATACGCTCCGGACAAGCGCCGCGGCTTCTTCGCGAGCTTCCTGGATATGGGCTCCTACATCGGCTTCGCCCTAGGCGCGGCCCTCGTGTCCATCCTGCAGCTCACCATCGGCCAATCGGCCATGGAGGACTGGGGCTGGCGCCTGCCGTTCCTCCTCGCGGGTCCCCTCGGCATCATCGCCGTGTACTTCCGTAGCAAGATCGAGGAATCCCCTCAGTTCCAAGCCACTTTGGATGCCCAGGAAGCCCTCGCCGCGGACGCCGCAGCGGGCGATGCCGCGGTAGCCAAGGGCCCCATCGGCATCGTCAAGGCTTACTGGCGCCAGATCATCCTCGCCATGATCCTTGCCGCAGCCGCCAACACCGTGGGCTATATGTTGACTTCCTACATGCCCACGTACCTGACCGAGTCCAAGGGCTACGACCCCGTTCACGGCACCCTGCTGACCATCCCCGTGCTGGTCATCATGGCAGTCTGCATCCCGCTGACGGGCAAGCTCTCCGACCGGATCGGCCGCCGGCCCGTGCTGTGGATCGGCGCCATCAGCACCGTCGTGTTCGCCGTTCCGGCCTTCCTGCTGATTGGAATCGGCGATATTTGGTCTACGCTTGCCGGTCTGGCCCTGATCGCCTTCCCGGTCACGTTCTACGTGGCAAACCTCGCCTCCGCGCTGCCGGCACTGTTCCCGACCTCGAGCCGCTATGGGGGAATGGGCATCGCCTACAACTTCTCCGTAGCGATCTTCGGCGGCACCACGCCGTTCATTGTCGCTGCCTTGATCCAGGGCACCGGCAACGACATGATGCCTGCGTATTACCTCATGGGCACGTCCGTGGTTGGCGCAATCGCCATCTACTTCCTGCGTGAATCCGCGCAACGCCCGCTCCCGGGCTCCATGCCCAGCGTGGACACCCAGGCCGAGGCCCGCGAGCTGGTGGCCACTCAGGACACCAACCCGTTGATCGACTTGGACGAAATGCCGTTCGACGACGGCACCCTGGTAGCTACGGAGCCGGACCGGGAGCACGTCCCGGCCTAGGCACAGTGCGGGCGCGGGCTGCGGGCGGCCCGTATCGGCAGAACAAGGCTGGTTATTTGTAGCGGGATCGCTGCAAATAACCAGCCTTGCTTGTCGTTCAGGCCTTACGGTTGGCTTTCTGCTCTTGCATCCGCTTTGCCTGTGCCTGGATCTTCGGGCCGTAGCCGCCGTTCAGTGCGGTGTCCCTGATGTGGGTGGCTTTCGCGACCCGGTCACCGTCCGCCGCATCCTTCAGCGCTTTCAGGTCCGCCTGCAGGGCGGCTGGAAGCTTTGCGGCGAGTTTCGGACGCTTGTCCAGGATGAAGGTGGCGATCTTCGCGGCGCGCTGGCCGTAGTTCGGCTTGGTACTGTCACCGTTCACGAAGAAACGCAGGCCGGCCGCCAGCGGGTGCCGCGCCAGTGCCTTCTTGGCCGCGGCGGTAGCCGTCGCGGCCGTCGCGGTGGGCTGGGAGCTGGCTGCCGCCGTCGTGCTTGGACTGCTTGAAGTAGCCGCGTTGGCGGCGATCACGCCACCGCCCAGCAGGAGGCCCGCTGCGAGGACGCCGACGACGGCGGTGCGGGCCTTGGTGCGCTTGCGGCCCTGGGCTGGGGTACTGGAGTTCGAGGTACTGGAGGTCGGGGTGCTGTTGTTCATGGTCCGTGTCCTTTGTTCCGGCCGGTGGTCGCTCCGCCGGCGCTCTTCACGACACTCTGGTCCGGCCGCATGAACTGACTGTTCGGCCAATGTTCGAGGAATGTAAAACCGTCCCCGCTGGCTCGCGACGACGCTCCAAGGGCTCCGTCCTTGCTGTTGAATGGACGCATGGAAGACAGCCGCGGATTGGTGCTGATTGCCGAGGATGAACAGGCAATTGCCGATATCCAGCGCCTCTATCTGGGCCGCGCGGGTTTCGGCGTACACGTTGAGCGGGACGGGATTTCCGCACTGGCACAGATCAAGCGGCTCAGACCGGTCGCGGTGATTCTCGACGTCGGGCTGCCCGGCATGGACGGAATCGAGCTCTGCAGGCAACTGCGGCAAGCAGAGGACTGGACGCCGGTACTGTTCGTCACGGCCCGCGATGAGGAGGTGGACCGTGTCCTTGGCCTGGAATTGGGCGCCGACGACTATCTCACCAAGCCGTTTTCGCCCTCCGAACTGGTCGCCCGGGTCAAGGCAGTGCTGCGCCGGACCGAAGGAACCCCGCGGTCCAAACCACTCGTGCTGGGCAGCGTCGAACTGGATCCGCTGAACAGGACCGCACGCGCCGGCACCGAGGAACTCACTCTAACCGCCACCGAATTCGACCTCCTCGCGTACCTCATGGCCCAGCCTGGCCGTGTCTTTTCCCGTGAGCAGCTCCTGTCCGCCGTGTGGGGGCAGGCCAGTTACGCCGCCGGGCGGACAGTTGATGTGCACGTAGCGCAACTCCGCGCCAAGCTCGGAAGGCACTCCCCCATCGCGACGAGCCGCGGCGTCGGCTATTCGGCCGCAGCTCCCCAAACGTCCGGACCCCGCCCCGCCGCCGGGGGAGCCACGTGAGGCGCTGGTTCGGCACACTGGCCGGGCGCACGACGGCGGTGATCGCCGCCGTCGCGACTGTCGCCGTCGTGCTTGCCGGCCTTCTGGCGGCGCAGCTGGTCAACGCCACGGCGGTGGACGAAGCCAAGAAGTATCTCGCGGTTGAGGCTGATTCCCTCAGCAAACAAACGAGCATTGGCGGCCTGCAGGACCTTCGCGCAGATCTGCTCACGCACGGGGCGAGGCTAGCGCAAATCAGCACCGACGGCCGCGTGACAGGCGGCGGCGCCAGGCTGGTGGATGCGAAGACCGTGGCGGATGTATTGGCCGGAAAGTCGGTCTCGACGTCGGTGAACGGTCCACAGAACACCGTGGTCCTTGAGGCGCGGCCCTTGGCGGCCGGCGGCGGCGTGGTACTGGCGCAGCCCGTGTCCGAAATCCGCGCGGCCGCCGCTCCACTGCTGAGCCGCATGCTGATTGCCCTCGCAGTTTGCCTCGCGTTCGCCATCGTGGCCGGCGGCCTGTTGGCGCAGTGGTTGAGCCGGCCCTTGGTGCGCACGGCCCATTCGGCCCATCGTCTCGCAGCCGGAGAACGATCCGTGGCTGTGGCGCCAGGCGGGCCGGCCGAAGTGGTGGAGGTTTCGCAGGCGCTGGCGGCCCTCGACGCCGCACTCCGGACCAGCGAGGGGCGCCAACGCGAGTTCCTCCTCTCCATTTCACATGAAATCCGGACACCCCTGACCGCGCTGCGGGGCTACGCCGAGGCGCTTGCCGATGGCGTGGTCAGCGGAGACGACGTGAGCGGGGTCGGCCGGACCCTCGTGGCCGAAACCAACCGCCTGGACCGGTTTGTCCGCGATCTCCTGGAATTGGCACGGCTCGAGTCCGACGAATTCCGCTTGGAACTGCAGCCCGTGGACGCATCCTTGATCCTGCGCGAGAGCTGGCAGGCCTGGCAAGCGATCTGCGTCCAGAACGGGATCGCGGGGCGGCTCGAACTGCCTCTTGGGCCATTGCCGGTCCGCGGCGATGGCCAGCGGCTGCGGCAAGTGGTGGACGGCTTGCTGGAGAACGCCCTGCGCGTGACGCCTGAAGGCTCTCCCGTTGTGCTCGCGGCGTATCTCACCGGCAGCGGGCTCACCGTGGAAGTGCGCGACGGCGGGCCGGGCCTCACGGAGGCGGATGCCGCCGTCGCGTTTGAACGCGGTGCGCTCTTTGCCAGATACAGCGGAGAACGGCCTGTTGGAAGCGGACTGGGTTTGTCCATCGCCGCAAGGATCGTGCAGCGCATGGGCGGCCGCATCAGTGTGCGCTCTGCGCCTGAGGGCGGCGCGGCATTCGTGGTGGAGTTGCCCGGCATTCCCGCGGGCTCCCGGCAAACGTAGACTCTGCGCATGGCTGATGTTCCAGTGGGTTCGCTGCACCACGTAGAAATTTGGGTACCCCACATCAGCAGTGCGTGACTTGGCGCACGCGTCTTCAGTTCGTGGAAAGCCAGGGGTTGACCAGCGGTGATGAGTTCCAGCCGGTGCCTTATCACGCACTAACGGCGTGACCTAATGTCGCCGAAGTGCTGTTTATCAGGCGGGTTCGAACGGCGTCCGAGCACCAGCGGGGACGTTTCCCTTATGCTTTTGCAACAGAACCAAGGGCTCAGAACCCCGAGGTTCCCACGAAAACTTGGATGAACGCGAAGAAGATTGTCGCGATTACGGTCACGTACAGCAGCGCAGTGATGATCCATCCATAGTCGCCCAGGATCTGCGCGGCCTTGTCCGGTACCGGTATTATCCCGGCGGTGATGTTCCGGATGGTCAACCATACGAAGAGTGGAATCATCGCGGCCCAGACGATCATGCAGAATGGACAGAGTATGTGGATGTCGTAGAGGGCCTGGGACCATAGCCATACTGCGAAGATGAAGCCGAGAGTGACTCCTGTTTGCAGTCCTAGCCAGTACCACCGTGCAAACTTGGCCCCGGACAGAAGCGCCATTCCTACGGTAATGATGATGGCGAAAGCCACGATTCCGATGAACATGTTGGGGAAGCCGAAAACGGAGCTTTGCCATCGTTGCATCACTTGGCCGCATGAAATCCAAGGGTTTACGTCGCAGACGGTGATGTGGTTGGGGTCCTTGAGCACCTCGAGCTTTTCTAGGACAAGGATGCCGGAGGCGAACCATCCGACAACGCCGGCTACCACCATGAGCCAACCAAGGTGCCGATTGCTCGTCATAGGAGGGCTAGTTGCGGTTCGCTTGTCCGAAGATAACGTCTGTCCATCGGTACGAATGCCGGTGGCTGATGACATAGTGGGCATTCCTGGGGTGTCCTTTTCACCTGGTACTTCCTGCCAGTGTAATGGCCGGAGCGAAGTACTTTGGGAAGAACGCCTGGTTGCGATTTGCAAACACCACCGTCTCGCAAATCTCCATCTACTAAGAAGCGAATTGTCGAAAATCCGCCGTCGGAGCAGCCGCGCGGCACTGACTATTTCGGCCCTGCTTTTGGGACAATTCGTTACCTCGTGTGGTGACGCGCCGGGGGACAAGATCCCCACACAGCAGGAGCCTGCCATCGCTGTCGTCCCCAATCCAGCAAGCGGGGACGCCGTCTCCAGACCGATCGACCATTTCCTTCCGTCTAGTATGCAGATTCTTGCTTTGGCGAAAGCACAGCAACGCGACGTAAACGAATGCCTCCAGGCGCATGGGTCGAAAGGGCACTTCCAATGGTCATCTTCGGACGCGGAGTTGACTCACTTTATTGACGGCCTGGTCAGAGACCGCACTATTAGGTCAGACCTATGGGGGTACTTTGACGTCGCAAATGCCCCCATACATGGTTACAAGCGTGGCGATGGCTCAGGTGCGATTGAGTCATCCGCGGAAGGTGCACCCATGGATCTTGCAGACCGCTGTTTGGACGAGGCAGTAAAGAGCCACTTGGGGACGGTGGCGTTCACCTTCGCGGAAGATAAGGCATTGATCCGAGGGGGGCCTGTGACCGCCCTTGCCGATACTCGATATGTTCGTGTTTCAAATCAGTGGTCTGCTTGCATGAAGGCTGAAGGATTTGAGTACAGAGACCCAATCGCTGCAATTGATGACGTAAAGTGGCGCGGGACAGAAGAAGCGACCGCATTAGAAGTCGCTGTGGCAACCGCGGATGTGCGGTGCAAAGTAGAAACCAACCTCGTTTGGTTGGGTGCAGCCGTTCAGTCGGCCTATGACAATAGATACATAACCGAAAATGCTCAAGAGTTGAATGATTTTAAGGACAGACTTCGTCAATACTCCGACTGAGGTCGCGCCAAGTTCGCGGCTCTTCACGGTTCGTGGTGATTGTTCTGCCGTGATGGATGTTCATGCCGCTGTTCTGGCGGCATTGCGCAACAGGATACGCGTTTTGTAGTTGCGTGCGTTGGTGAATCCCCAATCAGTTAACCGGCCTTCGATGACCGGACACGCCACGAATTTCCAGAAGCCTCGGATGCCGTCGTGCGGGTAGGAGACTGGAAACAGTCCTGCCCGGAGGAGGACGAATGGGACTACAGGTTGCCACGTCAGAGGACGGGCACATTCTCACAGGCGCCGCTGACGCCACCGGGGAATTGGTCAACGGATTCCTGGCCCATCTGACGACAAGGAATTTCTCGCCCGCAACGCGCCGGGCGTATGCGTTCGACCTGTTGAACTTCCTGCGTTTTCTCATGGAGCGACGGCTCGGACTGGCAGATGTCGCCCCGACTGATCTGTTCGATTACCTCGATTGGCAGCAGCAGCCGCAGAAGAATTCCGGCGGCACGGTTGTCCGGCTCACTTCACGCACGGGCGCGGCACCGGCGACGATGAACCGGCGGATTGCCGCAGTTCGGAGCCTGTACGACTACGCCGTGATAGCCGGTGCCGTGAACGAGAACCCGGTCCCCGCGGCGCGGCGTTCTTCCGGTTTCCGGGCCATGCGGCGCGGGCTACTCGGGCATCTAGGCAAGGGCCGTGAGCGGGGCGGGGGCCAGCTGGTGCGTGAAGCGAAGAGGCTTCCCTTTGCCCTGGATCCTGCGCAGGTCGCCGTTTTCATCGCCGATCTGCTGACCGCCCGCGATCGTTCGATGGCACTGTTGATGCTGCTGGGCGGACTGCGCGCGTCAGAGGTACGACTGCTGCCGCTGGCCAACGTTGATTTTGGTCTGCGCAGGGTCAGGGTTAAGGGCAAGGGAGGAAAGGAACGTGTCGTGCCGGTCGACCCGTCATTCTTCACCGAACTGGCCTCCTACCTGCGCACCGAGCGCCCGGCCGGCTGCACTGCCCGGGAATGCTTCGTGGTGTTGCGCGGACCGACCACCGGCCGTGCCCTGACTGAAGCCGGTCTACGGCGGATCTTCCGCACCCACCGGCTGCGGCCAGGCACCCCGCTGGTGCGTCCGCATCGGCTGCGCCATACCTATGGAACGGAACTCGCCGCTGCCGGAATCGACCTGCTGGTGCTGCGCGACCTCATGGGCCACGCCAGCCCGGAGACGACCGCCGGCTATGTCCATCTGTCGGCAACAACGCTGGCCGAGGAGTACGCGGCTGCCAGATCACGATTGGAGTCATGATGTCTACTGTCACGAAACCCCTCCTCCGGCCGGCGCCCGGTGATACAGATCTGTGCGAGGACTACTTCGGGTTCGTCGCGGAACTTTCCTGCGGTCCGCAGGCAAAATACCTGCGCCGCCGGCATGCGGCCGCCTTTCTGAACAATTACCCGAATCCCATGGAGTGGATGCGTCGTCCCGTCGCCGAACGCCTGCTACAGATCAAACGCCTCGACGCCTGGCCCTTCCTGTCCTGGTGCTTTGCCACCGGCCGGCTTGTCCCCGATCTGGAACTGCTCACACTCAAAGGCAAGGGCACTCATTTCTCGCTCTGGTCCCGGCTGCATCCAGACGACGACACCGCGGTTAGCCGGGCGGCCACGACGTTCGACTGGAGCGCGGAATGGGAACAACGCGTCATCGGCAACGCGTTTCCGCTGCTTTGCATGACCCGCGGCGTCGACCTGCAATCCATGACGGAGGCCGATCTGGATGCAGTGGAGCAGGCTATCTCGGCATCGACGCTGCTGGCGCCGCGCACGCGGCGAGTCCTTGGCGGTCAGCACCGCTGCCTGCGAAAGCTCTGCTATCAGCTAGGAGTCACGGACATTCCGCCCGTTCACCCCAACCGCCGGGAACGGACGCCGGCGCAACGGGCTGAGACGGTGCCGCAACCACTGATCCGCCCCGTCATCGCCCGCTACCTCACGACCATCGCCGCGACACTGCGCCCTGCCACTGTTACCTCCCGGGCCGAACACCTGACCCTGCTGACAGTCTGGCTTTCCGGGAAACACCCCGAATGCCGCGAACTGACGGGCCTCACCCGGGCGCACCTCGAAGAATTCCTGGCCTGGGATGCAACCCGGCTTTCCCAAGGACGGCGGGGACGCGGGGAACGGATCTCGGTCACCCACCATATGCACGCCGTGATCAACCTGCGCAGCTTCTTCGATGACCTCACCGCCTGGGGATGGGCCGACCGGCCAGCCGAGACCGTTGTCCACCGCGCGGACATCCCGCGGCCGCCAGCGCCGTTGCCCAGGGCGCTGGCCCCACAAACAGACAGCGCCCTGATGAAAGCCGTCGCGAAGCTCCCCGACACCGCCGCCCGGGCCGGGATCACACTGCTGCGAGGCGGCGGCCTGCGGCTCGGGGAACTGCTTGATCTCGAGCTCGACTGTCTCTGGGACCTGCCCGGTCACGGCACCTGGCTCAAGGTCCCGCTGGGCAAGCTGAACACCGAGCGCGTGGTCCCTCTCGATGACGCGACCCTGGCGGCCCTGGACCAATGGATGGGCGAGCGGGGCTCCCAGCGGGCACTGCCCCATCCGCGCACCGGCCGCCCAGCAGACTTCCTGTTCACCCTGCGCGGCAGCCGAATCGGAGCAACCCGGATCCGCCGCGGCCTTGACGACGCGGTGCGGGCTGCCGGACTCGTCCGCCCCGGCGGAACACCCGAACACGTCACCCCGCACCAGCTCCGCCACACCTATGCCACCGAACTAGTCAACGCCGGAATGACCCTACAGGCCCTCATGGCGCTGCTGGGCCACGTCACCCCAGAGATGACAACCCGCTACGCCCACCTCGCCGACACCACCGTCCGGGCCTCATACGACTCGGCGATGGCCAGGATCCGCGAAAGCCGGCAACTTCCCCTGGTGGTCAGCGACCGGCCGGTCGTGCCCGAACGCATCGAATGGCTCCACAGCGAAATGCTCAAGACCCGCGTCGCCCACGGGTACTGCTCGCGCCACCTCGCTGCCGAAGCCTGCCCCTACGCCAACATCTGCGAACAATGCGACAACTACACCACCAGCACCGAATTCCTTCCCCAGATCGAGGCGCAAATACACGATGAAACCGAACTCAGAGAAGACGCGCTCGAGCGCGGTTGGGACAGCGAAGTGGCCAGACACGCCCGCGTCATCACCAGCCTCCAGAAACACCTGGACCGGCTAAAGGCCTGACAGCAATAAACCCAAGCTTGACCCAGACGCGAAGGCCGGTTAAGGCCCGCTCGTTTGATGTGTTTGATAGCTGTGTTGTTGGCTTCTACTTTCGCTGTTGTCGCACCGGTGACGATGAGGACTTCGATTTCTTTCCACCACCGGCAGATCGTGCGCCAGAGACGGTTCGTTTCCGGCTGCGAGGCTCGTTCGACCAGATTCTGCAGGCGGTCTTTCGCCGCGGCCGCGTCGGCGAGTGACCCGGTGGCGAGCAGTGCCCGGAGCTGTTCTTTGACCTGCCAGGAGCCTGTAGCTTCCCGGTGGCGAACACGGTGCTGAGCATGTTCCGGGCCCGGTCCGAGAGTGTATCGCCGCCCGCGCAGGAGCAGCCGCCGGTTGGCCCAGACCGGGTCGATGGAACGTCCCCGGCGGCCGTGGACCTGCTGGGTGAGCCGTTGCCGGACTTCGGTGAGCATGTCCTTGCCGAGCTTGACCAGGTGGAACGCGTCGACCGAGACTGCCGTGCGAGGGAGCCACATTCGCAGGGCCTTGCGGAATGCCGCTGACGGGTCGATCGCGACGACCTGCACGCCCAGGCGCCAGGGCGTCGACATCGGGCAGTGTCAGCGCCGCGGAATCGAGGGCCCGCTGGACCAGCCACCATGAGACGCCGAACGAGGAGGCGGCTTCCGCGGCGGCCCGTCCGGATCCAATGACGGCGGCCACGAGGGCGTCGCGGAGCCGGCGGTTGGACCGGGCGCGGCGCGGGACCTGGCCGGTCTCTTCGGCGAAGGTCCGCCGCGGGGGCAAAAACTCATCGCAGAAGAATCTCCGCTTGGCCCAGACCACTTCGACCGGGCCCGCGACGGGGATGTCGCGCAGGCGCCGGGGCCGGCGTGAATGCATGCGGGTGCTGATGACTCCACAGGACGGGCAGCCGGCCTCGGCGGTGGCTTCGACGCGGACCCGCCGCTGCCCGAACGCGAGGACCTCAGTCACGCAGCTAAGCAAGTGAGCCAAATCAGGCCTGAGGGCGGCGCGGCATTCGTGCTGGAGTTGCCCGGCATTCCCGCGGGCTCCCGGCAAACGTAGACTCTGCGCATGGCTGATGTTCCAGTGGGTTCGCTGCACCACGTAGAAATTTGGGTACCCCACATCAGCCGGGCTCAGGAGGAGTGGGGCTGGCTGCTCGCCGAACTGGGCTACGAACAATTCCAGGAGTGGCCCGATGGCTGCAGTTGGAAACTCGGAGCCACGTACATCGTGATCGAACAGTCCACTGCGCTCACGGGAAGCACGCACCGCAGGACGGAGCCCGGGCTCAACCACCTCGCCTTCCATGCTGGCGCCAGGGAGAACGTGGACCGGCTCCGGGAGCTCGGCGCGGACTCGGGCTGGTACGAGATGTTCGAGAGCAAATATCCGCACGCCGGCGGGGCCGACCACTACGCCGCCTATCTGGTGAATACCGATGGCTACGAGGTTGAGCTGGTGGCCGGCTGATCAGCCGTCGGCGGTAGTGGGACTGAATTCTGGATCGTCCTGTTGATCTTTCCCGGACGTGCGGGAATCGCTTCGGAAGATCCAATATTTGTAGAGGAAGAAATTCCACGTCATTGTCGAAACCGTGGAGACGACTTTCCCACCGGCATAGGTGAGCGCGAGGGTATCAAAAAAATTGACAATAACGTCCGTCGCAAAAACGTTGAAAACGACCAGAAGGCCGTAACGGAACATGCTAATGTGCGCCCGGTTATTGGACTGGAAGGTATATGAGCGCTGGACGAAATAATTAAAGACGAGACTCGAGAGGAAAGCTGCTGGCGTGGCAAACCACAGGTCCACCCCCAGGCCTTCGTGCAGCAGAACTAGCAGACCAAGATCAATGGCAAAGGAGAGCCCTCCGACAATCAAGAATTTAAGGAGGTGGCTGCGCTGAACAAAGCCCACCAAGCGCGTCACTTGAGCACGCGGGTCTAGCGCCACTGTTAGCACCCCAAAATCGTCAATGTCATATAACTGCGGCTTCCGGCGGAGACAGCCTCGCCTCAGCGACCGCAGGGCTCGATCAATCATAGCTGCTCCGGTTCCAGCGAAACGCCGCGCATCGAACCCTCAAACAATGCCGTTGACCTGTTTTGGCCGGCTTCAGGCACTCTCCCCGACAGCCCGATTTTTGACGATCAGGTGCGATAACGTATCAGCACGATGGTTACCATTTCTCCAACCCTGTCTAGCGCAGCGCGCAGGCCGGGGGCGCTTCCGACACTGCGGTTCACACTCATTGCGTTACCCATAATTGCCGTACTTTCCATGATTTGGGTGTTCGCCTCACCTCTGATGTCAGTTCCCGATGAGCCGGCTCACACCATCAAAGCCGCCGCAGTAGCCCGTGGCGAGCTCACTGGAAGCTCAACCGGCAAGCAGGGCGAGCAGACTATTGTCATAGTTCCGAGATACATCGCCATGATTAGCGCTCAAGGTTGCTTCGCTTTCAAAATTGCCGCGACGCCTGCCTGCGCCCCTCCAATCGACGCCACAGCGCGAGACCTCGTGCAAGCTCAAACGAGCGCCGGCAACTACAATCCGATGTACTACGCCATGGTCGGCCTTCCCTCACGGTTCATGGCGGGTGAGCCCGCGATCTACTTGATGCGCCTGATCAGCGCCCTGATCTGCTCGGTGTTCCTTGCCGCGACCATCGGCGCTGCGGCTTCATTGCGCCGTCGGTTCTGGCCAATGGCAAGCTGCCTGGTTTCCATCACGCCGATGGTGCTTTTTCTCAACGGCTCGATAAATCCCAATGCACTTGAAATAGTTACAACTTCTGCTTTATTTCTAAATCTTTGCGTTGTTCTCCAGTATCACCGACGCCTCGAAACCGTTCGCACCAGCATAGTTATTGTCGGAATTTCCGGTGCCGTTTTGGCCAATACCCGCGCACTTTCGCTGCTCTGGCTGGCATTGGCAGTAGTTTCAGCCGTCTTGATTTTCGGAATAAAGCCGATAGTTGCCGTCGTGAAGAATCGATTGGGCCTGGCAATGACCGCGCTCATCGGCCTTGGTTGCGCTGCCAGTCTCGCCTGGCTGGTCGCGGCCAATAGCCTTAGCAGCCTGACGGGTACCCCCAGTGATGTGACACCGGATCAGGCTTTCGTCACGATGCTCGACCGCTCATTCGACTATGCGTCCGGCTATATCGGAATCATGGGTTGGCTCGACACCGGCGCGCCCGCCGCCGTCTACGCCTTTTGGCATTTCGCCTTTGCAGCCATCATCATAGGCGGCCTCACCGCACGGCCTCTTCGGGCCCGGCCCGCGGTGTGGATCCTGCTTGTCGCGGTGCTGATCCTGCCGCCGATCCTTCAGGCCCAAGTAATACAGCAAATTGGATACATCTGGCAGGGCAGATACTTGCTGGCCCTGTTTGTCCTGCTTCTGCTCGCATGTGGAGTGGCCATGCGTATGCGCCCGACACCCAGGGGACCATGGGCGCGTTCCTTGTCTCCGTGGCTATTTGCCGGAGCCGTAGGCGTACACGTTTACCTCTTCGTGTTTGTCCTTCGGCGGTACACGGTAGGTCTCCAAACGCATACGAACTGGACGGAAATGTTCGATCCCCTGTGGCAGCCGCCCCTCAGCTGGCAGGGGCTGACAATTGCATACCTCCTGGTACTTATTGTCGGGGCAGTCATCGCACACAGGATCCTCTTTCCGCGCACCCGGCGTCTTCCCCGGAATGTTGAACGACCCGAGGCTGAACTCATCGTTAGCTAGCCCACGGAACACTCGTACGGGTCAGTCGAGGATGCGACAGGGCACCTTGACACCCTTGATGGACCAGTCCGTCGGGGCTATCGGGACGATCTGCTCCGGTTCGGCGCCAGGCGTCCGGCATGCCGCGCGGGCCTGCTCAAGGTGGTCCGTCCAGATTGGTCCGAACTCGCGCCCCACGGCCACCGGGAAGAAGTAGACGAGCATCAGCACGGCCAGAATGCCGAGCGACGCTGGCCGGGCCGAGCGCCCCAGAACTTCCCCCAGAAGCGGCAAGAGTGCGAGCAGGAACATGGACGGCGCCACAGCATAACGCCCGAGGTGCAAGGCGTTCCATCCGGCGTCGTCGAATGCGGCGTAGTCGAGGAACGGGCGGAAGTTCAGGGCCACGGCCGCGCACGCTATCACGATCGACCCGCCAAGGAACGCGCCTGCGGCTACCCTCTCCCGGATCCGGCCTCGCACAAGGATGACAGCGGACGCCGCGAGGAAGAGGACCGCCGCCAGCGCAACCGGCACCCAACCGAAACGGACTACCACGCGGGATATCTGCCCGGCCGTTCCGAACAATACGGCGGACGGGCCGTCGACGAACCACCCGTATACGACCGATAGCCAGTTCATGGGCGGCGCGGCCGGGTTTTCGCGCGGGTACGCCAGCGTCGTGAAGACCTGCGCCCCCACGCCGACAAGGAGGGCTAGCCGCGGACCCCAAAGCCGCGCGTCCCGCAGTCGGTATACAAACAGGGGGACGAAAACCGCGGCCTGTATCTCCGTCAGGCCGACGAGCAGCGCCGCAACTGTTAGGAGGGCACCCTCGGCCCATGTCCGGGGCCGTTTCATAAGGAGCCACGGCGCCAGGTACAGGAAGTACCAATGCAGGTTCGCGAGGTTTCCGAGTGCCTCCTCCGGGCTGGCGGCAACCAGGACAGGCACCGCCGCGAATCCGAGCCGGACCCAGACATTCCTGGACAGCACGGACGAGCAGTGGAACACGAGCGCCGCGACACCGCCCACGATCAGGCACGCCGCCACGGTCACTGCGATCGCCCACGCATCCACAGGGAGCAGCCTCACGACCAACCACGCGACGCCGCGAGGCACCACGTGAAGGTACCCCTGGTACGGGGCGAAGATGCCCCGGAGGCCGGCGTCCTTGAGCACGTCGTTGATGAAGATCCCGCCATCCTCCGCCCACAGGGTTCCGATAGCCGGGGCCGGGAGCCGCGCGAGCGAGAGCAGGGCCGAGACCAGGACGATCGACGCGTACACCACAGGGTTCCGCCAGTGGACAGTAGGAGCGAAAAAGGCGCGACGGCGCACAGTCAGGACAGCCAAGCGGGGACCCCCAAGAGAAAATTGCAGACAGAAGGCTGATTCTACATCGTCATCGAACCCCGGGGCCCGCTAGTACACCCTCTCGTGGGCAGACACGCGGTTCGCTTCCGGCCAGCGCGTCATGGGCGACGTTCGCGCCCGTTCACTTAACGCTGAGTTCTTGTTCAGGCACGGGTTGTTGTGCCTTCATCGTCGGCCTCTTCAACTTCATCGCCGGGCGTTCCACAAAGTAGTAAGTCAAAGTGGACAAGGACAGTGTGATCGCCAGGACAAGGAGCCCGTTCAGCGGCAAGGAGAGAGTGTTTTGACCGAATGTCCAGTGATGCGCCATCAGCCAAAAAATTACGGACAGATGCCAAAGATAGATGCTGTAACTCATGACCCCCGTGAAGCGGAATGGCAACCATTCGAGAACACGGGCCGTTCTATTGAGGTCATCTCCCCTGGATGACGGTAAGACGACAGCGACCAATACCAACGCCGCAGCCACCCCTGAGACCGTGGAAATTACAGGTCGGGCAAATTCGAGGGCCAGGATCTCGATCAGTGCCGCGGCCAGGACAAGCGCTGCCTTAACCCGGGTCTGCACACGCTCCACACCGCGTTCGTGGAGCATGACCACTGCGACAGCGGCGAGCATTCCGTATCCAAAGAGATCCGCTTGGGCCAGGAAGCTCCGAAGGAAGACCGCACTGCCAGTCTGCCCGAAGCCGAAGTTCGCAGCATCGATTGGGCTCATCCGGCTTGCTGCGTCACTGGCCCAAACCGTAATTCCAAGGCCGACAATGACCATGGCAAGCGGCGCGCAAACCAGGGCGGAAGTCTTTCTCGATCCTTTTCGAATCCTCCACAGCGCGAGAACCGCCACCAATGGCAGGACAAAATAAAATGTGATCTCAGCAGTCAATGACCACGACACGGGCAGGCCACTCATGACGTACTCCGGAACAAACATTTGAACGAGAAGCACGTTGGCTGCGATCTTGAGAGGATCTGTGAGCCTGCCGATGTTTTCCGGGCCGAACCCGTGCGTGCTGCCGTGAAGGTAAACGGAACCGACGAAGAGTCCGGTGACAACGAAAATCACGATGTACGCGGGATATATTCTCAGCAGCCTGTTGTAGGCATAGCGACGGAAGGACGGTAGCTGTCTGCCCTGCACGATCGCGGAAACGAAGGGCCTGTACAAGAGAAAGCCGGAGAGAACGAAGAACAAGGTGAGGCCCTGGTTGCAAAGCGAAAAGAGAATTTCCAAGGGCCCGGTCTGCACTTGGAATGATGTCGTCAAAGCAAGGTGGTAAACCAACACCGATAGGGCCGCAACGCCTCGAAGGCCTTCAATTCCGGCTAGGCCGAAGTTACGAAGGCCTTCTGCCCGGATTTGTTGTGTTTCCGGGCGGAAGGCCTCTTTTCTGCCGGAATGTGTAGACAGAATATTGGGCGAGTCATACCCGATACTTGAGGAAAATCACGCTATTGTCTTGGTATGACTCAGCGAGACATGCCTGTTCACGTAGTCAGAGTTCGGAAGTCCCACACGGACAAGCACGGCCAGGTCCGTGACTACCGGTCGGCCTACCTGCGCCGGACCTTCCGCCAGGAAGGCAAGGTCCGCAATGAGACCGTGGCCAACCTCTCTGCCCTGCCCGAGCACGTGGTCGATCTGATCGAGGCCGGGCTCAAGGGCGAACAGCTCGTTCCGGCCGGCAGCGCTGCCACGGTGACACGGTCCCTGCCGCACGGGCACGTCGCCGCGGTGGCCGCGCAGGCCGGGGCGCTGGGGTTCCCGGGACTGCTGGGCCCGGCCTCGAAGCAGCGGGACCTGGCCCTGGCCCTGATCATCGCCAGGGTGTGCCGTCCTGGTTCGAAGCTGGCCACGACCCGGTGGTGGGCGGACACGACATTGGCCCAGGACCTCGGGGTGGACGGTGCCGGCACGGACGAGGTCTACGCGGCGATGGACTGGCTGGCGGCCCGGCAGCAGGGCATCGAAAAGACCCTGGCCACCAGGCACCTGTCCCCGGAGGCGAACCCGAAGAAGCTGGCGTTGTTCGACCTGTCCTCCTCCTGGGTCACCGGGCACCACTGCGAGCTGGCCGCCCGGGGCTATTCCCGCGACGGGAAGAAGGGCCTGCCGCAGATCGAATACGGGCTGCTCACCGAGCCGGACGGCCGGCCCGTCGCGGTCCGGGTCGTGGCCGGGAACACCGCGGACCCGGCCGCGTTCGAAGCTATCGCCCAGGAAATGAAGACGACCTTCGGGCTTCAGGAAATGGTCATGGTCGGGGACCGCGGAATGATCACCTCGGCCCGTATCGCCGCGCTGAAGGAACTCGGCGGCCTCGGCTGGGTCACGGCGCTGCGGGCCCCGTCTATCAAGGCCCTGGCCGCCGATGACGGGCCCCTGCAGATGTCCCTGTTCGATGAAACGAACCTGGCCGAGATCACCCACCCGGACTATCCCGGCGAACGGCTCATCGCCTGCCGCAACCCGGCCCTGGCCGCCGAACGAACCCGCAAACGCCGCGAGCTGCTCGAGGCCACCGACGCCGAGCTGGCGAAAATCGCCGCCGCTGCCGAGGCCGGCCGGATCCGCGGAGCCGGGAAAATCGGGGTCAGGGCGGGCAAGGTCATCGGCAAGTACAACATGGAAAAGCACTACACCCTCACCATCGAGGACAACGCCTTCGGCTATGCCCGCAACGAGGAGCAGATCAGAGCCGAGGCCGCCCTGGACGGGATCTACATCATCCGCACGTCCGTCGGCGCTGCCGCAATGGACGCGGCAAGGGTCGTGGCGACCTACAAGTCGCTGGCCGGCGTCGAACGCGACTTCCGCTCGATCAAGTCCATCGACCTGTCCCTGCGCCCGATCCACCACTGGACCGAAACCAGGGTCCGCGCCCACGTGTTCATCTGCATGCTCGCCGCCTACCTCGTCTGGCACCTGCGCCGGGCCTGGGCGCCCCTGACCTTCACCGACGAAGACCGCCCGGCACCGGCTGACCCCGTCGCCCCGGCCAACCGCTCGGAAGCGGCGGACAAGAAAGCATCCACCCGCACATCCAGCGACGGACACCCTGCCTACAGCTTCCGCGCTCTGCTCGAGCACCTCGGAACACTGACCCGAAACGACATCCGCTACGGCACCGCCCAGGACCTCCCGGTCATTCCAACCCTCGCGATCCCGACCCCCATCCAACGCCAAGCCTTCGACCTCATCGGAGAGCCCATCCCCATCCACATCAAGTAGACAGAACCCCAGCCCCCGAAAACAGCGAAATCCCCGCCGAGGCGGGGATTTCGCACGTCATCACGGACGTAACTTCGGGCTAGGCGACGACCCCACGATGGACGTACGGTAGTGGTGTCCTGCACGGGTGGTTCCCCTCAAAAGGCGGCTGTGTGATCCTGTGGGAGCTTACAGGATTCACTCAGCTGTCCGTTCACTCCGGCGGAATTTTGCAGCGTAAATAATCAGGTTCGTTTGGCCGTTTCACTCAGCGCCAGGACCCGGGTTCTGGAGCCGGGCCTTCAGCGCCGCCGTATCCACGCCCAGCTTATGGAGCAGGACGGCGGCCGGATCGGGTTCGTGCCGCTCCAGCAGTGCGAGCAAGAGGTGCCGCGTGGTGATCCTGCGGGCCTTCTCGCGGGTGGTCAGTATCAGGGAGTCCTGAATGACTGAGCGGGCGGCCGAGGTGAAGGTCGTACGGCTGCTTCCCTTCGGGGCGTTCAGGGGGCCGAAATCCCCCAGCATGATGCCGACGGCTTCAAGCGCCTGTTGGTCGAGGGTGTCGAGCTGGGCGCGGGCGGATTCGAGGTCCGTCTCCAAAGTCCGGCAACTCTCGGGGTCGTGGAGCAATCCCAGAAGCAAATGGTCCGTGCCGATTCGCCGGTCTCCACGGCGTTTGGCTTCCTCGGCGCCGGAGTGGACAGCGGTTCTGGCTTCGCCGGCAAATCGTTCAAACATGGCAGACTCACTTTCCGTATTTGGCGTGGGCCGACTGCTTGGAGACGCCCAAGGCATCACCGATTTGCTCCCAGGACCAGCCTTGCTGACGCGCGAGGGCCACGTTGGTGGCCTCGACTTTTTCGGCCAGGCGATGCAGGGCACCGACGGCGCGGAGGCCGATGGCCGGGTCCGTCGCCGGGATGTGGGACGTCAGCTCATCACCATTCATGCTGTCAGTTTGAACTGACAGCAGTCGTCTGTCAATACAGACTGACAGAATCCTCCTGGGCAAGGATTGACCTGACGCGACGCCGCATGGCGATCCTTGGCCAACGGCTCAGGCCCACCAACGCCTCGCATTCCAGGATGCCCCGGAGTCCGTCGTCCAACCTCTCCGGCTCCAGCTCCTCGAAACCGAGCCTGCGATAGTAAGGCGCATTCCACGGAACATCACGGAAAGTGGTCAGGGTCAGCCACTCCAAACCCTCGGCCAGTGCCCACTTTTCGGCAACATCGAGCAGCTCGCTCCCGAGACCTTGCCGCGCATGCGATGGGTGGACACTCAGCTGCTCCACGTGCGCATTTCCGTCGAGGTGTTCAAGCAGGAGATAGGCCACGGGAACGTCTGACGCGTCGGCAAAGACCAAAACACCGCCGCGCGCCTGGTAGAGAGCCAGCTCCGTGACGGTCAACGGCTCGTCCTCTGCGATGGCGTCCATTCCACACGAGCGGAAAATCTCGCCCGCGGCGAATTCGATCCTGCGAAGCCGCTCCAGTTCGTCCACGCGGGCCGCCCTGATCATGCGGCGGCACCGTTGCGGGCAAGGTATTCGTTGCGCTGTTCGATGAGGTTCTGTAGGTATCGCCCGAGGAAAGCTTTCTCCGCAAACCGGCCCACGACGCCGAAGGGCGCCGCGAACTCGACGCGATCGATCATGAGCGTGCCGCCGTCGTCGGGAAGGAACTCGTGCACGTGCCTGAAGAAACGGAAGGGACCCCGCACCTGCTCGTCCGTAAATGAATCAGGGAAACGAAACCGGGTGATGCGGCTGCTCATCCGCAGGGGTACAGCGAAATGCCAGGCTTGCCAGGTGACCTCGTCGCCTTCAGAGAGCAGTCCGGACACGACGCCGGCAACCGCACGTTCCCGGGACTTGGCCATGGAGCCCACGTGCGCGTCGACGTTGCGCGAGAGGTCGAAGAGTTCCCCTGGTTCCATTCCGATATGCGTATGGCATGTGAACGACACAGTCATGCTTCGATCCTGCCACCGTTTCGAAACAGCCGTCGACCCAACTGACTCGCAGTAGTTGTCGTTATGCGAGCCCAAAACGACAACAACTGCGAGCCAGTTGGGTGGGAGGGGACTTAGTTGGACGGGAAGTTGTACGACGCTCCTGAAGCGTGTGTCGACTCAGGCCAGCGGGAGGTGACGACCTTGCCTCGGGTGTAGAAAGACACACCCTCGGGACCGTAGATGTGCTTGTCCCCGAACAGCGAGGCCTTCCAGCCGCCAAAGGAGTAGTAAGCCACGGGAACCGGTAGGGGCACGTTGATGCCAATCATGCCGACGTCCACGGAACGCTGGAACTTCCGGGCGTTCGCTCCGGAGGAGGTGAAAATCGCGGTGCCGTTGCCGTAGGGATTGGCGTTGATCAGCCTGATGCCTTCATCCAGGTCCTCCACCCGCACCACCACGAGGACAGGTCCGAAAATCTCCTCCCGGTAGGCGGTCATTTCGGTCTTGACGTGGTCGATCACGGTGGGCCCGAACCAGAAGCCGTCTTCGTGGCCGGGGACCACGAGTTCGCGGCCGTCCACGACCATCGCGGCGCCGGCCTGCTCCGCCTCGGTCACCGTCTTGACGATGAACTCCCGGGACTCGGGACTGATCACAGGACCCATGTCGGCGTCGGCCTCCGTGCCGTTCTTGACCTTGACGTCGAGGGCGCGCTCTTCGACCTATGCGCTTGGCCAGCGAAATGTCACCCCAGGACACCGCGGCCTCCTTGGCGATGGCAACCGTCGCGTCCAAATCCGAGCGGTTGGCCAGGCGAAGCTGTGCAGTCACGGCACCCGTGGCCGGGTTGTAGACGGGCTTAGTGCCCGTTCCGCTACCGGCAGCTTCGGCTCCGCTGATGAAGTGGTTGATGATGGTCATTACTGCTCCTGTAGTAGGTGGTGCTCCACGGCATGTACGTCGTTGACATCCCGCGGCAAGCCGGTGGCGAGTGATTCCTGGAGCGCCAGGCGCACAGCCAGGTTCTGTTCGGTCAATTCCCTCTGGACGAGTTCGGGTCCGGAGTTGCGCACCCACGCGCTGAACCGTTCGATTTCGGTCTTGAACGGGTCTTCCCCGATGTCGACAGACTCAGTCCGGCCGTCGCGGAAGGACACAGTAACGCGGGCAATTTCGCCCGGATCCGGGTCGAAGGCCTTGTCCAGGGTGATCTGGCCTTGCGTACCGATGATCTGGAACGTGTTGGTGCGCGGGCCCTCGAAACCGCAGTCCAGCGTTCCCAGGACGTCTCCATAGTCCAGGATCGCGGCCATAGTGGTTTCCACCGCGTCCGTGCGGCTTGTGCCTTTGCCGAAGACGGTTTGCGGCGCGCGGCCCATGACCATGTTCATGATGTCGACGGCGTAGCATCCGACGTCGTTGAGCGCACCTCCGTCCATTCCCGGCTGGAGGCGGACCTCGCCTTCGCTTCGGTCCATCACGAAGTGGAAGCGGGCGTGCATGGACACCAACTCGCCGATCTTGCCCGAGTCGATGAACTCGCGGACTTTCTGGTGCTGGGGATGGAAGCGGTACATGAACGCTTCCATCAGGTTCACCCCGTTGCGTTCGCAGGCTTCCAGCACCCGGCGATAGTCGTGGGTGTTGGCGACGAGCGGCTTTTCGCAGAGGATGTCCTTTCCAGCCTCTGCGGCCGCAACAATCCAGTCGGCGTGCAACGAGTTGGGGAAAGGAAGGTAGACGGCTTCGATGCTTGGATCGGCCAGCAATTCCTCGTGTGAAGAATAGGCGGCAGGGATGCCGAAGCGCTCTGCAACTTCGGCTGCCCTTCCGTTCGGACTGCTGATGGCCGACGCAACCGCATTCCGGGCCCGGCTCATGGCTGGCAGGAACCGGCCTTGGGCGATCCGTGCCGTGGTCAGCACTCCCCAGCGGACCGCGCTCATCGGTCGATTTCCGTTTCGAGTTGACGCAGGAAGGCCACGGACTGACGGACATCCTGGACCGGGCCGTCGTCGGTAGGTTCGGCTTCGAAGATGGTGTCCTGCTCCATGGTGAACCAGCCCTCGTAACCGGCGCCCAGCAGGTCGCGGACGATTCCGGCGATGCCGACGTCGCCTTGTCCCAACGGCACGTACATGCCTGCCTTGACGCCGTCCGTGTAGGAAATTTCGCCGGCCTGGACCCGCTGCGCGACGGCCTTGCGCACGTCCTTCAGGTGGGTGTGGCCGATTCGTGAGGCGTAGTCGCGAACCAGAAGGGCAGGGTCGGTTCCGCCGATGAGCAGGTGGCCCGTGTCCAGGCACAGGTTTGCGGCGGTGTCGTTCAGGACCCGGTTCACGTCCGAGGTGCTTTCGATCATGGTTCCCACGTGCGGATGGACCACTGCCTGGATGCCCTTGTCCGCGGCTGCTTTGACCACTGCGTCAAGGTTCCTGCCGAACAATTCCCAGCCTTCGGCGTCGAGCTCGTGGCGCTGGTCGTAACCTGCAACGCCGGTCTCCGCCGCGAGGACCATGACGCTGGCCCCGGCAGCTTCGTACGCGTCCAGCTCCGCCGACACAACATCCAAGGGGCTCTTGGACGGATCGTGCAGGATGACGGGGAAGAATCCGCCGATGGCCTGGAGGTTGTGCCGCTTGAGCACCTCCGCGCGTTGGGCGGCCTGTTCGGGGAGGAACCCGGCGGGGCCGAACTCGGTGGCGCTGATACCCAGCGCGGTCATTTCGGACAGGACCCTGTCGGCCTCGAGCTGGTGGCCCCATCCGGGGACTTCACAGACGCCCCAGGAAATGGGTGCTGCGGCAAGGCGCTTGGTGATGGCGCTCAATCTGATCCTCCGTATACGTTCTGGTCCCAGTCGATGACCGAACCTGTGACAACACCGCTCCGGTCGGAGAGGAGAAAGACAATGAATTCGGCGATCTCGTCCACTTGTCCGAGCTTTCCCATGGGGACGGACGCGTTGGCTTTCTCCAGCCAGTCGTCCCCTGCGCCGTGGAATTTTTTCTGGGTTTCGGCTTCGCCGTCCGTGGCGGTCCAGCCGATGTCGAGCCCGTTGATGCGGATCTTGTCCCAACGGTGCGCATGTGCGGCGTTGCGGGTTGCTCCGGCCAGGCCGGCCTTGGCTGCCACATACGGCGCCAAGTACGGCTGCCCGCCGAGTTCGGCGATGGAGATGACGTTCACAATGCTTCCTGGCACGCCCCTGCTACAAAGATGCTTGATGGTTTCGGCCATGATGAAGAACGGCGATTTCAGGTTCACCGCAATGTGCGCGTCGAAGAGCTCGGGCGTCGTGTCCAGCATGGTGCCGCGGGTGGTCAGGCCGGCCGCATTGACCGCACAGTCGAGTTGGCCGAAGAGGCTGATCGTCTCAAGCACCGAGTTCCGGGCCTGTTCGACGTCGGCAAGATCGGTCTTGATGAACCGGGTTTCGACGCCCGATGCCGTGATCTCTGCGGCGAGTCGTTCACCCGAGTCCGCGTTCCGCCCGGTGACCGCGATGCCGGCCGCACCTTCGGCAGCTGCGCGTCTCGCGACGCCGGCCCCCAAACCTTGGGTACCTCCGCTGATGAGGATCACTTTGTCTTGGAGAAGTGGCATGGCTACGGCTGCCCGATCTTGACCGAATTTTCGATCCTGACGGCGCGGCCTGACCGGGCGGACTCTTCGGCCGCATTGGCCAAAGCGAGTGCTTGCAGGCCGTCGTCGAATCCCGGACTGCAGGCAGTGCCTGAGCGGATGGCCTTGGCGAAGCTGTCCAGCTCGTTCCGGTAAGCCTCGGCGTAACGCTCCAGGAAGAACGGCAAGTAGGCATCGGACTCTTCGGTGCCCGCGGCGCCATACTTGCGCACCGTCGTCGGGGTGACGTTGCCTGCGCTGAGCATCCCCTCGCTGCCGAACGCTTCCAGGCGCTGGTCGTGGCCGAAAGCGCTGTGGCGGGAGTTGGTGATGGTGACAAGTTCGCCGTCGCGGCCCTTGAGGGTGATGACCACCGAGTCGAAGTCCCCGGCTTCCTCGATGTAGTCGCAGAACACGTTGGCGCCCGTGGCTGACACTTCGATGATGTCCGGCACGAAGAACCGGGCCATGTCCAGGTCGTGGATGCTCTGGTCCCGGAAGATCCCGCCGGAGGTGGCAATGTAGGCAGCCGGGGCGGGTGCCGGATCGCGGCTGATGATGGTGAGTTGTTCGAGGCGGCCGATTTCACCTGCCGCGACGCGCGACTGGATGGCTGCGAAGTGCGGATCGAAGCGTCGGTTGAACCCAAGCATGAGGGGCGTGTTGTTGCCCTTGATCGCGTCGCGGCAGGCGAGCGCACGCTCGATGTCGAGGTCGATCGGCTTCTCGCAAAGAGCCGCCACGCCTTGCGCCATGGCGCGCGAAATCAGGTCCACGTGCGTGCTGGTGGGCGAGCCGATCACGACGGCGTCAAGGTCACCGTTCGCGAAAACTTCGTCGGCCGACTCGACGGCGACAGCACCGGTCCCGGCCGCCAACGTGCGGGCGCCCTCGATGAAGGGGTCGGCGATCCATGCCAGTTCCAGGTCCCGGTGCTCGGCGATGTTCCGGGCGTGGACTTGACCGATACGGCCGGAACCGAATAGCGCAACTTTGAGCGGTCGATCAATGGACATGTGGAGTGGTCCTTTCTAGCGGGTTGCCCGGGAAAAGCCGGGCTTGGCTTGGTTTTGGCGGTTTGACGGGGTCGTGCCCAACTTCGGACCGGTCATGGCGTCGCGACCGCCGCGGGCGTGCGGCCAGCGAGGACGTCAACCGCCCCCTGGGCGGCATCCCTGACGGTGTGGGCCATGCCTTGCCGAGTGAATCCCATTAGGTGCGGAGTCAGGACGACGTTTTCATGGTCGAACAACGGGTGGTGGGCGGGCGGCTCGGGATCGTACACATCCAGGCCGAGCCCGGAAAGCCGGCCCGACTGCAGTGCCTCGTGGACGGCGTCAAGGTCGATGAGTCCGCCGCGGCTGCAGTTGATGAGGATCGCTCCGCGACGCATGGCCTTGAGCCGGTCCGAATTGATGAGGTTCTGGTTCTCGGGTGTCAGGGGCGCGTGGAGGGTGACGAAGTCGCTGCCTCCAAGGAGTTCGTCCACGGTGTCACAGCGGATCTCGGCGGGGATTTCGGCGAAAGGATCGTAGGCCAGGACCTTCAGCTCGAAGGCCTCGGCGATACGCGCCACCCGGCGGCCAATGCGGCCGTAACCGATGATGCCGAGCGTGAATCCCTCGAGGTCTCCGACGCCGACGGCGGCACGCTGCTCCCAGCGTCCCTCGCGGACCAGCGCGGTCAGTGGAGAGAGCTTCTTGACGAGCGCCAGCAGGTGGGCGAACACGCCTTCGGCCACCGAGGCGGTGTTGCTTCCGGGCGTGATGACCACCGGGATTCCGCGTCGGCTGGCTTCGGCGACGTCCACGAGGTCGGTTCCGACGCCGGTTCTGGCGATGACTTTGAGGGCGGGCATGCGGTCCAACAGTTCCCGGTCCACGCGGTAGGCAGCCCTGACGATGGCGGCATCGGCGTTGGCCAGGTCCTCATCGGTGGGGTCCTGGATGAGCCGCTGGTGTTCGGAGAGGAGCGGTTCCACCAAGGCGGGTTCGACGCTGCCGAGAGCGACAAAGATTTGGGGTGTGGTTATGGAAGCCATCGTCATCCTTGAAGATGTGGGTATGGGGCTGCGCCAGGTATGGCGCCGCTGGTACGTCTAGAAGCCTGGTGTTCTAAAGGCCTGTGTTCTAGAGACCGAGGAGGCTGGACTTCCGCACGACCAAGTGAGGCGTGACGGAATGGTGGACGAACCCGCTGCCTTCACCATGGATGCGTTCCAGGAGGGTTTTGGCCCCTGTGACGCCAATGGTGGAGCTGTCCGGATCGACGGTGGTCAGTCCGAGGCGCGGCATGGCACCCAGCGCGATGTTGTCATAACCGGTGACGGCTATTTCGACGCCGCGTTCATCGGCAGCTGTCATGGCACCAAAAGCGGCGAGGTCGTTGATGCAGGCCAGCGCGGTGGGGCGCTGGTGCTTGGAGCGGGAGCCCAGGGCCCTTTGGGCGGCAACATAGCCGGACTCCTGGAAGAAGTCGGCATCGACCACGCGGATATAGCGGGCCAACCCGTGCTCTTCCATTGCTGCCGAATACCCGTCCACGCGTTCCCGGCCGACCGAGCCACCAAGGCCGCCGAGGTGCACGATGTTTTCGTGTCCCTGGGCGATCAAGTGCTCAACAACCATGGACATGCCAAGGGCATCGTCGCTTCGGACGATATCGGCCGTATCGATGTAGTCCGGTCCCCCGCCGGCAAAGACCACAGCCCCGCCGGAAACGGCACGGCTGAACGGTGCTTTGTCAGGCACCGTTCCGACGACGAGCAGGCCCGCGACCCGCAAGTCCCGGAAGGCCTGCAGGATGGACTGGTCCACTCCCCTGCCCGCCGCCGTGACCGCACTGAAGAGGACGGTATGCCCGGCCTCTTCAAGTACGGTCCGCGCGGCGTCGGCGACGTCGAAGGCCCAAGGGTTGTGCATATCGCTGACCAGCACACCGATGGTTCCGCTGTCCCGTGTTGCCAGTGACCGGGCCGCGAGGTTCAACTCGAAGCCCATCTCTTCAACAGCCTTGAGCACCCGCTGGCGGCGTTCGTCACTGACGCGCGGTGAGTCGCGCAGCACGAGTGAGACCAACGACTTGGAAACGCCGGCGCGTTCTGCCACGTCCATGATCGTTGGCCGCCGGTCGGATGGGGCTGCCATGGTTACGCCCGCGCTGCCGTGGTGCCGTGGATTTCCTCGATCTTCTGCCATTGACCGGACAGCGAGGATGCCTCCGCGGCGCTGACAATGGCTGCGGCTGAAGCGGCGTCGTGGATGTTGGAGTTTTCCTGTACTCCTCCGGTGACGGCGACGAGGAACTTCTTGGCCTCGATGACCTTGAGGTCGTCAAAGCCCATGCTGTTGCCGGGCCCGGGTTGGAAGTGTGCGTAGTCGCCGTGGCGTGGGCTGGCGTTGACCGTGGTGTAGCCCTGTTCGTCGTTGTTGCGGCCGAGGCAGACCTTGAGTTCGTTCATGCGCTCGAAGTCCCATTTGAGCGAGCCTTCGGTCCCGTAGACCTCGATCTGGTAACCGCATTCGGGTCCAACGGCAACGCGCGAGGATTCGATGGTGCCGACGGCGCCTGCCCCGCGGGCGGACGGGCCGAAGCGGACCAGCGCTGCAGCGTAGTCCTCATTCTCGACCTCTCCCATTTCACCGTTTTCGATCACCGCGAAGTGCGTCCCTGACCCCATCGCCAGCTTGGGTCGCTGCGTGTAGACCGTGCTTGTGAGCGCGGTTACCTCGGCGATGGGCCCAACTACATATTGGCACAGGTCCGTTGCGTGGCTGAACAGGTCCGCCAGCACGCCGGTGCCGGCTAGTTTCCGGTCAAAGCGCCAGGACAGGGCGCCGTTGGGCTCCGACGCGTACCCGGAGAAGAACACCGCGCGGACGTTGGTGATACGGCCGAGGCGCCCGTCCGCGATGAGCTTCCTGGCGTGCTCCACCGCCGGGGCGTGGCGGTAGTTGTAGCCGATGGAGGTCACGACGCCGGCCTCCACAGCGGCTTCCTGCACGGCTGCGGTTTCTTCGTAGCCGCGTCCTACGGGCTTTTCGATCCAGAAGTGCTTGCCGGCTTTGGCCGCTGCGATGCCGATTTCGGCGTGCAGGAAGTTGGGGGCGCAGATGGAAACGACGTCCACGTCCGGGTGGTTCAGGACATCGTGGTAGTCGGTGGTGCCTTCCGCGAAGCCAAGGACGTCGCGGGCGTAGTCCACCCGGTCCGGTGCCGTGTCCGCCGCGATGACCAGCTTGGTGGTCAGGCCGAGCTCGGGGTAGGCGTATGGGACCGTCTGGTAGGCGCGCGAGTGGAGCTTGCCCATCCATCCAACGCTGATAAGGCCTACACCGACTGTGCGGGATTCTTGGCTCACGTTATTGCCTTTCTCGTTGAAAATTCTCGTCAGTTGCGGGCGGTGTCAAAAGCGTCGCGGAACGCCGCCGCCATGATGGTGGAGTCTGAGCCGATGGCCACGAACCGGAAGCCTTGGCGGACATACTTGGCTGCCGCCATGCCGTCCACAGCAAGGATCCCGGCCGCTTTGTTGTGCAGCTGCGCGGCAGCGGCCACCCGCTGCAATGCCTCCTGGAAGGCACTGCTATCCAATTGCATCGGTACACCCAGGGCGAAGGACATGTCCATCGGTCCGACGAAGAGGACATCCACGCCATCCTGAGCCGCGATCTCCTCCACGTGCTCCAGTGCGTCGAGGGTTTCGATCTGGATGATTCCCACGGTTGACTGCTGGTCCGCGCTCAACGGAGCCCTGTCCATGCCCCAGCGGCAGGAGCGGTTGTAGGTTGCCACGCCGCGGTCGCCGTAGGGCGGATAGAGCATGTGCTTCACGGTTTGGCCAGCTTCTTCAACGGTGTTCAGTCGGGGCACCATGATGCCTGCCGCGCCTTGATCCAGCACGCGCCCGATGCGGATCCGTTCCCCGCTCTCCACGCGAACCAGGGTGGGGACGCCGTAGCTTCCGGCCGCAAGGACACCGTCGCGGACGGCATCCTCACCGCCGGAACCGTGTTCAAGATCGATCAGCACCCAGTCCGCGCCGGCGGCGGCGCACACTTCCACCGCGGTGGCTGAGGCCATGCCAACGAAGGTTCCCAGGGTCACCTCTCCGGCGGCCAAGCGGCGCCGCAGCCGACCGCCGTCGAGCGGCCCGCCGTCGTGGTTTCCGCCATTTACCGCTGTCGCGCTCATCCGAACCACCGCTGGCGGCTCTTTGACTGGTCGTAATCAGCGCGGAGGGTGCGGACCCATGCCTGTTCGGAAACCTCGGCCGGAGCCACGTCCCACCAGACGTCTCCGCCGGGCAGGTCCACGTGGGGAACAGTTGGCACCACGATCACGACGGGTCCTTGCGTGTCGCGCGTGGAGGCCAGTGCCTCCCGGACCTCAGCCGCCGTGGTCGCCCGGATGGCGAGCGCGCCCAGACCTTCGGCGATCTGCCGGAGGTCCACCTTGAGGTAGTCGCCGTGCAGCCGCGCCTTGGGGGCATCGTCGACGGCGACGCTTCCGCCGGTGGTGCGGTAGCGGAATTCGTTGCCGAATTCGCGTCCCATGCGGTTCATCTGCAGGCGGTGGATGACCTGGTAGCCGTGGTTCTCGGAGACGACAACCGTGACGTTGAGTCCTTCCTGGGCCGCGGTGAGGATTTCCGTAGGTGCCATGAGGAAGGTGCCGTCACCGATGAAGGTGACCACGCGGTTGTCGCTGTTGCCCTCGGCCAAGCGGACGCCCATGCCGGCCGCGATTTCATAGCCCATGCAGGAAAACCCAAATTCCAGGTGGCAATTGCGGTTGCCCGTGGCATCCCAGACTTTTTGCAGGTCACCGGGAGGTCCTCCGGCTGCGGCGATGATGGTGTCGCCGGAGCGGGCGTGCTCCTGCATCAGTCCGATCAGCTGTGGCTGGGTCAGGACGGCTCCGGTGACCGGCGCGTCCGGGTGGTCTTCCGGGCGGTAGGCAGTGTCGGCGTCGAGCCACTGGGACCGGATGGGGGCCCACTTCGCCTTCTCGGAATGGACCGTCTCCTGCCACTTTTCGCTGGTGCCGTGGCCCTCCAAGGCCCGGGCAAGTGCTTCCAGGCCGAGGCGTGCGTCCGCGAGGATGCCGGTGGCACCTTGCTTGCGGGTATCGGCATCCACGATGTTCAAGGACGCGAATCGGACGTCCGGGTTTTCGAAGATCGACTGGGAGCCGGTGGCGAAGTCGGTGAGGCGCGTGCCGACGCTCAGGACCAGGTCGGCTTGCTTGACCACGGTGTTGGACGCGAAGTTGCCCTCCAGCCCGACACCGCCCACTTGCCACCATTCGTCCTTGGTCACGGCGCCCTTGCCGCCGAAGGTCTCGACGACAGGAATTCCCGTCTGTCCCGCGAGTGCCTCAAGGGCGGCGTGCGCGTCGGAGTAGTGGATGCCACCGCCGGCGATGATCACCGGACGCTCGGCTGAGCGGATGAGCCGGGCGACGTCGTCGACCTCTTCCAGGTCCGGCAGCGGACGCCGGATCTTCCAATCGCGCGGCTCGAAGAATTCGGCCGGGAAGTCGTAGGCGTGGGACTGCACGTCCTGGGGGAGCGAAATGACCACGGCCCCGGTGTCAGTGGGGCTCGTGAGCACGCGCATTGCCTGCGGAAGGGCGGTCAGGAGCTGCTCCGGGCGGTTGATCCTGTCGAAGAAGCGCGATACCGGGCGGAACGCGTCGTTGACCGTGGCATCAGCTTCGGTGGGGTGTTCGAGTTGCTGCAGCACCGGGCCCTGGTGCCGCGTGGCGTAGGTGTCACCGGGCAGGAGCAGCAGGGGGATCCGGTTGACCGTTGCCAGGCCGGCGGCGGTGACGAGGTTGAGCGCGCCCGGGCCGATGGAGGCCGTGACGGCGAGGACTGCCTGGCGACGGCTCGCCTTGGCATACGCGGTGGAGATATGGGCCAGATACTGCTCATGCCGGCCTTGGATGAACGGCATGTCGTCGGCCAGTTCGTCCAGTGCCTGTCCCAGGCCAGCCACGTTGCCGTGGCCGAAGATGCCGAGGGCTGCGGGGACCAGGCGGCGGCGGATGCCGTCGGCCAGCGAATACTGTGCCGAGAGGTACTTGACGACCGCTTGGGCCGTGGTGAGCCTGATGGTCTGCGATGGTGTGGTCATTGCCTTATTCCCGTTGTCGTGGTTACCAGGGGCGCCCGTGCAGGACGACCGTCTTCTCTTCGGTCATTTCCTGGACAGCAGAGCGGACGCCTTCCTTGCCGATCCCGCTGCCTTTCAAGCCGCCGTAGGGCATGAGGTCGGCCCGCCACAGCGGCGACCAGTTGATGTGGATGTTGCCGGCGTCGATCTGCCGCATGGCCTGGACCGCTCCGGCGACGTCGCTCGTGAAAATGCCGGCGCCCAGGCCGTATTCGTTGTCGTTCGCCATCGCGATGGCGCTTTCCATGTCCTGCGCGGACGAGACGGCGACGGCGGGCCCGAACAGTTCGTTCCGGCTCATCGGCGACCGGGGGTCGACCCCGGCGACGACGGCGGGAGTCACCACGGCGCCGTCACGGTCACCGCCGGTGAGGACCCGGGCGCCCGAATGGCGGGCCTCTAGGATCGATGCGTGGACGCGTGAGGCTTCCTCCACGGAAATCAGCGAGCCAAGCCGGGTGTCCTCTTCCTTGGGGTTGCCCACGGCGATCGCTTCGACCTTCGGGACCAGCGCGTCCAGGAAGTCTTTCTCGACGCGACGGTCAACGATGACCCGCTGCACCGAAATGCACACTTGGCCAGCGTTGACGTAGCCGCCAGCAGCCACTGCGGTCGCGGCGAGTTCGAGGTCCGCGTCCGGCAGGATGATCACCGGGCATGAGGCCCCCAACTCGAGGGACAGTTTCTTCACTCCCGCGATCGAACTGATGTGCGTCCCGGTGCTGGTGGATCCGGTGAAGGACACCTTGCGGACCCGCGGGTCCGTCACCAGGACGTCGCCAAGGGAGCTGCCGGGTCCGGTGATTACGGACAGAGCTTCAGGCGGCAGGCCGGCGTCGACGAAGCACTGTGCCAGCTTCAACGCCGTCAGCGGCGTTGCGCGGGCGGGTTTAAGTACGACGGCGTTACCGGCCGCCAGCGCGGGTGCAATTTTGTGCAAGACCAGCAGGGCGGGGTAGTTGAACGGGGTGATGGCGACGACGATGCCCACCGGCTGCCGCAACGTGAAGCCGATCTTGTCCAAACCTGTCCCGGAATTTGCGTCCAGCGGAAGGGTGGAGCCGTACAGTTGGCTTCCTTCGTAGGCGGCGAGGCGGATGATGTTCCCGGAGCGGCTGGCCTCACCCCGGGCCTCCGTGATGGGCTTGCCGGATTCGGCGCTAATAGTCTGGGCGATGTCCTCGGCACGTTCATCCGCCAGTGCGGCCGCGCGCAGGAGGATATCGACTCGCACGTGGGCCGGGGTTGTCCTTTGCAGGTGGGCGCCGATTTCGGCCCGGTCAAGTGCGGCTTGGGCGTCCTGGACCGTCGCAACGGGGACTGTGTCGATCGTCCGGCCGTCGAAGGGCGAGCGGACTTCCTCGGTCCTTCCGTCGGCAGCACCGCGCCATTTTCCGGCTATTAGCATTTCCATGGTGGCTCCATCAGGTTGTAAACGTTCGCGCTTAGTGGCGCTTGGTGTTGCTTTCGTATGCCGCGTCGGTGACTTCGGCGACTTCGGCTTGGACTTCCTTGAGGGCTTCGGTGTGTCCGCCGAGTTGTTCGAGTTCGTGGGCGAGTTCGGCCAGTTCCGCGCCGCCGGCCATCTGGGCGGTGAGCTCGTCCAGGGTGATGTCCTTCTTGTCGTAGTAGCCGATGGACTTGCCGCGCTTGAGCAGCAGGAACCGGTCACCCACGGGGAAGGCGTGGTGCGGGTTGTGGGTGATGAAGATGACGCCCAGCCCGCGGTCGCGGGCCTGCAGGATGTAGCGGAGCACGACGCCGGACTGCTTGACGCCCAGCGCGGCGGTCGGTTCGTCCAGGATCAGCACCTTCGCGCCGAAGTACACGGCCCTGGCGATCGCGACGCACTGGCGTTCACCGCCGGAGAGCTGGCCGATGGGCTGTTCCACATCGCGCAGGTCGATGCCCATCGCGGCCAGTTCCTTCAGGGTGATGTCCTTCATTTTCTGGACGTCCATGGACTTGAACGGCCCGAACCCGGTGGTCAGTTCCGAGCCGAGGAAGAAGTTCCGCCAGATCGGCATCAACGGGACCACCGCCAGGTCCTGGTAGACCGTGGCGATGCCGGCGTCCAGGGCGTCGCGGGGGGAATTGAACTTCCGCTCATCGCCCATGACGTGCAGCGTCCCGGCGTCGTGCTGGTGGAGGCCGGCGATGATCTTGATCAGCGTGGACTTGCCCGCGCCGTTGTCCCCCAGGACGCAGGTGACGCGTCCGTTGTCTACGGCCATGGTCACATCGCGCAGGGCGATGATGTTCCCGTAGTGCTTGCCCACCCCGTCCAGGGAGAGCAGGTGCACGGGGGTGTGGGTCAGCGGGTCTTTCTCGTCCTTGAGCAGGGTCTGCTGGTCGATCTGTTTGGCATTCATTTGGTCCGCCCCTTTACTTGAGCTCTGCGCGGCGTTTGACGATGAGGTTCACGATGGTGGCCAGCAGCAGCATCAGGCCCAGGAAGAACTTGAACCAGTCCGGGTTCCATTGCGCGTACACGATGCCCTTGTTCGCCATGCCGAAGATGAACGCACCGATCGCCCCGCCCACCGCCGAACCGTAGCCGCCCGTGAGCAGGCAGCCGCCGATGACCGCGGCGATGATGTAGAGGAATTCGTTGCCCACGCCCTCGCCGGACTGGACCGCGTCGAAGGCGAAGAGGTTGTGCATGCCCAGGATCCAGCCGCAGAAACCGACCGCCATGAACAAACCGATCTTGGTCTTGGTCACCGGAACACCCACGGCGCGGGCCGCGTTCGCGTCCCCGCCCACGGCGAAGATCCAGTTGCCCACCTTCGTGCGCAGCAGCACCCAGGAGGCGATCGCGACCAGGATGATCCAGAAGAACACCGTGATCTTCACCTCGACCCCGCCGATGCTGATCGAGGAAGCGAACACCGCGTGGGCCGAATCGAAGCCGTCCAGCTTGGAAATCGACGGGGAAGACACGGACCCCCCGATCAGGCGGGTCAGGGCCAGGTTCAGGCCCGTGAGCATCAGGAACGTCGCCAGGGTCACGATGAAGGACGGCAGTTTCGTCTTGACCAGGATCCAGCCGTTGATGAAACCGATCGACAGGGAAACCAGCAGGGCGATGACCACCCCCACCCACGCGTTCATTGAGAAATACCAGCTGAACAAGGACGCGGTCAGCGCCGAGGAAATCACGGCCACGCCGGTGGAGAGGTCGAACTCGCCGCCGATCATCAGCAGGGACACCCCTACCGCCATGATCCCGATCGTCGAGGAACCATACAGGATCGTCGCCAAAGCATTCGGCTGCGTGAACGTCCCGGACACCGAAGCGAAGAAGATGAAGAGGACAACGGCCCCCACCAGGGCGCCGACTTCAGGACGGGCCATCAACTGGCTCAACGGGCTCCGCTTGGCCACCCGCTCATCCGCGGCAGTTTTGGGTGCCGGGGCAATAACTAATGCCATGAAATACCTTTCTTCTCCATCAGCTCGCGCGGCAAGGAAGTTATGCCGCGCGAGCTGAGAGGTCATCGGATTAGCGGATGCCCTGCTGAACGAACTTCAGAACATCGGAAATGTTGGACTTGTCGACGATCGTCGGGCCCGTGAGGACAGGTTGCCCGCCACCGATCTTGAAACCACCAAGCTTGTTCTGCCAGATCGCGTCGATGGACATGTAGCCCTGGAGCCACGGCTGCTGGTCCACAGTGAACAGGACCTTGCCATCGTTGATCGCCTGCGCCAGCGCAGGGTTCAGGTCGAAGCTGGCCACCTTGATCGGGCTGTTGGCATCTGCCACGGCTTTGATAACGGTCAAGGTGATGGGGGCGCCCAGCCCGATGATCACGTCAGCATCCTTGCTGGCCTGGAGCTTCGCCGTCGCAGTGGACTGTACCGCCGTCATATCGGCCCCGTTGACATAAAGGATCTCAGTGCCGGGCACCTTCGTCTTCACACCCGCGCACCGCTGTTCGAGTTGCACCTGTCCCTGTGACTGGATCACGCAGATGGGGTGCTTGTAGCCTTGGTCCGCCAGCTTGGCGCCGACCGCTTCGCCAGCCAGGGTCTCATTGGAACCGAAGTGGGTGAACGCCCCCATCTGCGCGGAGACGTCCCCACCAGCGTTGAAGCTCACCACCGGGATGCCCGCGTCGGTGGCCTTCTTCAGCACATCCTTCATGGCGCCCGGGTTGGCGATCGTGACCGCGATGCCATCGACCTTCTGGTCGATGGCCTGCTGCACCAGCTGGGACTGGCGCCCCGCATCGGCATCACTCGTGTAAAGAACCTCGACATTGTCTTTCGCTGCCGCGGCCTCCGCACCCTTGCGCACGATGTCCCAGAACGTATCGCCAGCCTCGGCGTGGGTGATGAGCGCAACCTTGATCCGCGGAGTGCTTGCCGCCTGCCCACCACCCGCGGCGTTGGCGGTGTCGGCCGGCTTCCCGCCCCCGCTTGAGCATGCTGCCAGTGCGAGAAGCGGTACTACGGCAAGGGCGACTGCGCCCCGCCGCCAATTGAACTTTGCCACGTGAGATCTCCTTTGATGTCGCGTACTTCGACCGTCGACCCCGTTGCTGTGCCTTCAAAAACATGGTGGGAGGACGGAACCATCTAGCTGTGAACGGATGTGATCCACATCGCTTCGTGGAACGCTCCAACGCTAAATCAAGGCTTGACCAATTGTCAATGGAGCGTTCCAATTAGATTATCGACTGGGTTCCACACCCTCATTTGCCATAACTAGCCGCGCCCCGTCGCGAGGAGAACGATGACGTACTCAACAAGCACCCCCGAACTGATCGCGACCTGCTGGACCAGCGCAGGAGACATCGCGCCCTTGAACAACCCCGAGACAAGCCCCGTCCCCATCGGCGAGCGCTTGGAAGCCATCGCTTCTACCGGATGGGCGGGGTTCGGACTGGCGCACGACGATCTCGTCGCGGCGAAGGACACCATCGGTTTCTCCGGACTCCGGAAACTCATCGACCAAGCAGGCTTCCGCCACGTCGAGGTCGAGCTGCTCAGTAACTGGTGGGACGAGTCCCGCTCCCACGAATGGAAGCCGCAGCTCGAACTGCTCCTTGATGCGGCCGAAACACTCGGGGCCCGATTCATCAAGGTAGGAACGGCGTTCGGCGAGCCTTTGGATGATCTCGATTTCCTGGTGGAGCCGCTGCGGCACCTGACAAAGGAAGCCTCCAAAGGAGGGACGCGCATCGCCCTCGAGCCCATGCCGTTTTCGATGGTCGGCTCTATGCCGGCGGCCGCCGAGCTCATGCGATCAGTTGACATGCCCGAATGCGGCCTGGTGGTTGACTACTGGCATGTCTTCCGGGCCGGAACGAGCTTGGAGGAGCTATCCCGAAGCCTCACCGCCGAACAGATTTTCGGGGTGGAACTCAATGACGCGGACGCGGAAATAAAGGGGACGCTCTTCGAGGACACTCGGGACAATCGCCGCCTTTGTGGAGAAGGAGACCAAGACGTCACCGGGTTTATCAAAACGCTCCAGGCGATCGGATTCAACGGGCCGTGGGGCGTGGAAATCCTCTCCGAACAACACCGCTCACGTCCCGTTCGCGAAGCGCTGGAATCCGCCCGCTCGACGGCGTTGCAATGCTTCCCGGCCTGACGCGCCTCCCGCCAACCCAACTGACTCGCATTTGTTGTCGTTATGCGGCCTCATAACGACAACAAATGCGAGCTAGTTGGGTGGGGAGCTAGTTGGGTGGGGAGCTAGTTGGGTGGCGACGCACAAGGAAACGTTGTGACCCAGCTAATGGCGCGGATCTTGGGGTGCTGATAGCTTCCCAATGATCGGCTGAAGTGATTGGTGGTGTCCCGTTGCGATCAATCTTGGCCCATTTCCGTGCGCTTAATACCGTTCCACCGGCAAGCAACGATCACCTGGCTGCCGTCCGCGTCGCACTGAGCGTCGCCGTGCCGGCGCTTGTGCTTCTCGCGGTCGGCCGGGCGGACCTCATTATCTACGCCGTGTTCGGCGCCCTGACCGGCATGTACGGCCGTGCCGAATCGCACCAACTTCGGCTCAGGCACCAGGCCCAGGCCGCAGCAGTGCTCCTGGCCGGTGTCTCGGTGGGCACGTTCTTGTCCGTCTCCCACATCCATTCATGGGGATTGGTAGTAGTCGAGGCGCTCCTGGCGGGCGTGGGTTCGCTGTTCTCAGACAAGGTAGGGCTCAAGCCCAACGGCCCGTTCTTCGGAATCCTGGCCTTGGGGGCCTGCGCCTCCGTCCCGGCGCACATTCCACTTTTTGCTGCGGTCCTGATCTGCGCGGCATCGGCAACGTTCTCGATGGTGGTGGGTTTTGCCGGATGGCTTCGGTACCGGACCTGGACACGCGGCGCCATCCGGGACATTCCGGCGTCCTCGGCACGGTTGCGCCAAGCAGCCGGCCTTCACGCGGCCCGGTATGTGCTCGCCGTCGGCGCGGCAGGTGCTTGCGGAGTGCTCACGGGCAGCGGGCATCCGCACTGGGCCATGGCTGCAGCCGCTGTTCCGCTGGCCGGAGCCGACATGCCCAGCCGGCTACACCGCGGCATCCACCGCATCGTGGGGACGTTTCTCGGCTTGGCGATTGTCGCCGTCGTGCTCTTTCCAGGGCCGCTGTCCCCGCTGCACTATTTCCCCGGGCAAACCACCATTATCCTGGCCCTGCTGGTGATCGCTTTCCAGTTCCCCACCGAGTTGTTCATGGCTCGGCACTACGGCTGGGCCATGGTGTTCTTCACCCCGGTCATTCTGCTCATGACCCAGTTGGCGGCGCCCGCGGACCCTGGCGTGCTCGTCCTGGAACGCGGGGTGGAGACGTTCGTGGGAGCCGTGATCGGGATTGCGGTGGCGGTGCTGGTCCAGGTGCCCCGGCTTACTTCGCGGGTCCGGTTTACTTCGCGGGGCGGCGGGGCGGACCTGACGTAAGCTTCGCCGGCAGGAAGCGCATGGCGGCGGTGATCGCTTTGTAGCGTTTCGTCGGGATGGATACCCCTTTGCCCTTGGCGTTGTCTTCCAGCCCTTCCCGGACAACGCGCTCGGCCTTCAGCCACAAAAAGCGCGGAGCCACCGACTTGTCCATGCCCATGCGATCGTGGAATTCCGTGTGGGTGAAGCCCGGGCACACCGCGGTGACTTTCACTCCGCTGCCGGCATAGGCAGTGTTCGCCCAACGGCTGAAGCTGACTTGCCAAGCCTTGGCTGCCGAATAGCTTCCACGGTTAGCGAACGCCGCAACGCTGGCGACGTTGATGATCCGGCCCGACTTGCGCGCCAACATGACCTCCAAGGCCGCGTGGCACAACTCCATGGGCGTCTGGACATGCAGCCGCAAATGCCGCTTTTCGTCTTCCAGATCGTTCTTCTCGAAAGAGTCCAGCAAACCGATCCCGGCATTGTTGACCAGCACGTCCACCGGCCGCGAAGCGTCCCGCAGCCTGGCCGCGACAGCCGCAACCCCGACGTCGGAGGTCAAGTCCGCGGGGAGGACCTCCACCGAGATACTGAAGTCCCGTTCAAGCACCTCAGCGCTTGCCCGCAGCCGGCTTTCATCGCGGGCCACGAGGACGAGGTGGTGGCCGGATTCGGCCAGCTGGCGGGCGAATTGAGCACCGAGTCCGGCAGTAGCCCCGGTGACCAAGGCGGTGAGTTCGTTGGCACGAGTTGTCATGCGCCCAGACTAGCCCGTTGACTCTCGTGTGTTCCTGGCGCACGCGGTAGAGTGCCTCAAAAGTGCGCCTTTCGAGTCTTTGGAGGGGCCGCGGCGCGCCAAACCGGGGGAACAGACAATGGATGAGGCTCAGGGCAGGATCGAATTCCGCGAAATCGACGAGCACGGTAATTCGCTGGAGCATCACCTAGGCGCGGTTGAGGTGGCTCAGCGCAGGGCTGCGGTGAATCCGTTCATCATCGGGCTGTGGGTGCTGGAGCTGGGGCTCGTCATAGCCATCATGGTAATCATCAATGAGGCGATGACCCCGTTCACCCCCAGCCCGGGAAATACGATGCCGTTCCCGTACATCCTGATGAACATGACCCCGCAGCTTCTCCAGGCCGCCGCTCTGATCCTGGCGACGCTGCTGTTCTGGCACGCCTGGCAATGGCAGAAAAGGAAAGCGCAAAAGTAGGCACCTGCCCCGCGATGAAGGCGAGTGACTCCCCCGGACAGTGGGCGGGCTATGAGGGCAAGGAAATGGGCGTGATCGCGTCGTGCTCATCCCAAAGTCTCGCCCCCGAGGCTGTCACGGCCTGAACGGCCATGGCGCTGATGAGCTCCCCTGCATGCCGCTGGTCGTTTTCGGTGACGACATACGTGAAGACCAGCTCAGTTTCCCCTCCGGGCGGCACCGGGCCGAAGGTCAAGATGGACGGACCGCTCGCGTACTTCAGATCCTCCATGCCCGCGTTGGTGAACGATCGCAAGACGAGCGCGACATCAGTGAGCTCTTCGCCTGAATCGTTAATGATCCAGGCGGAGTAGGCCAAGGTGTCGTGCGGAGCTGCGCTGGCCTTGTCTGCGTAGTGAACCAGACGAACGCCGGCGCAGAGCAGCGGGCAGGTCATGAAGACTCCCTCCGTGTCAGCCGCGGCGAGCCCTGCGGTGCCAGACAACCATCCCCCCGCCGATCGCGGCGAGCAGTGCGCCGACGCCCAGCCAGCGGAACGGATCAAGCCCGCCGGTGAAGGCGAGGGGAGAACCTGGCCCCGCGCCCAGCGTGACCCCGGCCCCGGTCGCCGTCACGCTGGGCGTGACCGACGGCGTCGGTGTGGCGGTCCCGGTCGCAGTCGGCGTCGGGGTGGGCGCGACTGTCGGCGTCGGGGTGGGCGTGACTGTTGGCGTCGGACCCGCCACCTTGAGGGAAATGCCCGTGCAGCCGTCGCAGGCGGCCAAATCGGCTTGCGGCGCAAAGCCGGCGACCGCCACCGAGACCCGGCCCGGAACAGGCCCCTCGGCAGCGGCCAACACGGCGTCGGCTCCAGGACCGGAACCGCTGATGCGCGCCGAAACCGTCAGGGTCGCGCTCTTGCCGGCGGGCAGATCCGTCCTCCACCCGACGGCCCCGCCATATCGCTCGGTCGTACCGGTCGACGCTGTGAGGCCTTCGATTGTCGCGTCGTCAACGAGGTCCCTGAGGTCCACAGCCACGGCCGCGCCGGCCACGTCGACGGATCCGGCGGTCGCCGACATCGTCCAGACGACCGTGTCACCCGGACTCACTTTGCTCCCGTGCGCCGGAGTGGACGCTACCGCCAGCGACCAGGTGCCCTTGGGCACGACGCCGGCGGCCTTGTCCTGCACTGCGGACAGGTTCTTCATCCAAGAGAACGCGGTGGGCGTGATGGTGTCATCGCCCCAGGCCTTTCCGTCGCGGTCGACGGCGTATGCGAAGAACCCGCCCTTCGAGGAGCCACCCTCGGGCTGCCAGGTCGCGTACTGGTACGCCGTACTCCGCGGTGCCGTCGCGGGATCGTAGATGCCTTCGGCGTCACCCCAGCGCGTCCGATCCTGCTCCTCAGGGAAAGAGAAGCCGGGCAGGAACTGGCAGGAGGCGATCTTATCCGCGAACGTGTTCCAGGTCCTCTGCATCCCCCACCCGCCCCGGCCGTAGGCCTGCAGGAGTACAAAGGAGACGTTCTCGTGCACGGCCTTGAACAGCGGAGTGTTGCCGTCCTGGTTGGTGTCGTAGATGAAGATCTTGTCGGTGCCGGACTTCGGGCCGATCAGTTTGCCGAGGGCGTTGAACACGCCGATCGCGCGGGTGAGTTTGTCGCCCTGCGGATAGGACTCGACGTCGATATCAATCCCGTCGAGGCCGTAGGGGGTGACGAAGGTGTCGACGAGCTCCTGCGCGTAGGCGCGGTACGCGTCCTCGGTCAGCGGGATGTCAGCGTCGGCGAGGCGCTCGAGCCACAGGGTGTAGACCACCTTCGTGCCCTGCGCGTGCAATGCAGGCACGTAGGTGTCGCGCAGAGTGCGCCAATAGTCGGTGTTGGCCGTGGCGCCGGCGTCGAAGACCATCGCCACATCGATCTCCGGTGGGAGGTCGCTCATGCGTGTGACGTTCGGGTGGGGCAAATTCGAGTTGGCGTTATGCGGCACGGTGACGTCGCGCCAGGTCCGGTAGTACGCCATTGTGAGGGGCTCCGCCTCGCAGTGCGCGGTATTGCCTATGGATGCCTTGGCGGCGTCATCGGCGACCGCCGGCTGCGGACCGAAGGCGGCGAGTCCAGCGAGTAGTACCCCTGCGCCGAATGCTGTTTTTCGTCTCATTGCTCTCTCTCTTGTTTGAGGAGGCATCTTCGAGAATCACCGCGAAGATACCCGGCAATCTGCAACTATAGCGATTTAGTAAAACGGTAGCAGGTGGCAACCGCTCTGCACAGACCTAGTTTTGAGACCACTCTGTATCGCTACAGTTGAAGCATGTACAAAGCGAAGCGTGTGACCATCACGGACATCGCCCGCCTGGCCGGGGTGTCACCGGGCGCGGTGTCGTTCGCACTGAACGGGCGGCCGGGTGTCAGTGAGCAGACACGAAAGCGCATCCTCACCATCGCCGAGGAGCACCAGTGGCTTCCGAGCTCGGCGGCGCGGGCGCTCGGCGGCGCGGGCGCCGGGGTCATCGGCTTCGCCGTCAACCGCTCGGCAGGCACCCTCGGTGCGGAGGCGTTCTTCACCGACCTCATCGCCGGTGTCCAGTCGGCCCTCGCAAAGAACCGCATCGCGATGCAGATGGTGCTCGTCTCCTCGATCGAGGAGGAAGTGGCGACCTACCGCCGCTGGCACAGCGCCAACCAGGTCGATGGAGTCATCGTCATCGATCCCCGTGACGACGACCCGCGTTTCCCGGTGCTGCGCGATCTCGCCCTCCCCGCAGTCGTGCTCGGCAGCCATGCGTCCGAGGAGGGCCACCCTGCGACGATCTGGCTCGACGACAGTCAGGTGGCGCACTCTCTTTTCGACTATCTCAGCGCCCTTGGACATCGCTCGATCGCGTACGTCGCCGGTCCTGCGGAGTTCCAACACACGCGCCTGCGCACCGAGGTGCTCGCCGGTCTCGAACGCGGGGTGAGCGGAGAGGTGATCGCCACCGACTTCTCGCCAGCCGCGGCATCCATGACCATGCGCCGCCTCCTAAGTCGACGGGAGCGGCCGACAGCCGTGGTCTTCGATAACGACGTCATGGCGATTGCCGGCCTTCGGGTCGCGCAAGAGATGGGGCTGTCAGTGCCGGTGGATCTCTCCATCGCCTCCTTCGACGACTCGGTCGTCGCTGGGCTCGTGCACCCGTCGATCACCTGCATCACCCGCGATACGTTCGGGCTCGGGGCGGCGGCAGCGGCGTTCCTCCTTGAGCAGATCGATGCACCCGACGTACTTGCGGACCGCATCGGCGCCATGCCGCAGCTCACTGTCCGCGAGAGCACCGCCGTCCCGCGCTAAGGTCTCAGACGACGGTGTTCCGAGAGGCGTAAGCGGTCCGGCTGACCGCGGGGCGGATGAGCTCGGTGATGCCGCGCGCGGCGAGGACCGCGGGCTTCGCCGCATCGATCGAAGTGACGATGGCCGGGTCGGCGCCTGCCGTGCAGGCGTCGACCCAGGCCTGGAATATCGCGCCGCCCGGGCTCATCGCGCCGCGGCTGATCGGCGTCTCGTTCTCGTCGACCTCGACGACGATGCCGAGGGTGCGGGCGGGGACGGGCTGCCGCTCGCGAAGCTCCGGGATGAGTTCGGCGAAGCGGCGTCCGATCGGCTTCACCGCGCCGTCCTGGTCGACGAGGCCGAGGGTGTACTCCAGCTCGGGGAAATCCGCGAGGCTGCGGCTTACGTCGTGCGAGCACCACCAGGTGACTCCCCAGAGGTTCTCGGTGCGCGCGACGGAGCGCAGCGTCGCCTCCAGGAAGCCCGGGGTCTGCGCAGGAGTCAGGCAGTTCGATGGGGCGCCTACCTCCTGGAGCCAGATCGCACGGCCGGGGTCGGTGGCGAACCCGCGGGCGAGTTCGATCATGTACTCGGCATGGCGGTCGGAGGCCACCGAGCGACCGCCATAACGTTCCGCCGTGCCGTTGAAGATCCACGAGTGCACGGTGGTCATGTCGCCGAGCCGGGAGGCGAGGGCGGGCGTGAAGCCGTGCCCGTCCATGTACCAAGCGGCGTCGTACTCACTGTGCACATGCTGCTGCGCAGTGGCGGAGGTATGGGCGGCATCGAGGAGCGTCGTGATCCAGTTCGCGGCCTCAGCCTCGGTGACCGGCCAGGGGGATGGGTGGGTCGGGGCCGAGAACTGGTTGGTCTCATTGCCGAGGGTAAAACCGAGGAAATTGGTGGCGTCCCCGAGCCGCTCGCCGAGGCGGGTGACCAGCTCAGCCTGTCCGCTCAGTGCATCGGGGTGCGTGAACATGTTCTTGTCGTGCCAGGTGGACAGCCAGGAAGGGATGAAGTCGAAGCTCGATAGGTGCCCTTGGATGACGTCCACGCTGACATCCAGTCCGAATTCCCCAGCCGCGTCAACTACGGCGCGGACGTCGTCCACGGCCTTCTCGCGGATCAGCGTGCGGTTGGGCTGGAGCAACGTCCACAGCGGGAAGATCCGCACATGGTCGAGGCCGATCGCTGCTAGCGAGGCGAAATCCCTGCGCACCTCGTCGAGATCCAGCGACATCCACGCGTGCATCCACTCGGACGACGGGGTGTAGTTGGCGCCGAAGCGCAGCGGGGCCACGGGGCAGGTCATCGCGGTCCTTTCCGGGAAATCAGTGTCTGGCCGGTGTCGTCCGGCACTGGACGGTTCGGCGCTCGGTGTGGCAAGCTATCGCCACTATACCGTTTTAGTAATAGGTTGCGACTGCGACCCATCCCGAGACGTAGCAGCCTGGACCCTTCGAAGGAGACTGTCCATGAAGATCCGAACGACTGCCGCCGCAGGCATCGCGGTGGCCACAGCACTCGCCCTCACCGCTTGTACGGGCGGCACTTCCTCGCCTGGCGATTCCGCCAGCGACGGAAAGATCAGCGGAAACATTTCTTTCCAGACCTGGTCGCTGAAGAACGACAAATTCACCCCTTACTTCGAGGACGTCGTCAAGGCGTTTGAGAAGGAGCACCCGGGCGTCACGGTCAAGTGGATTGACCAGCCCGCTGATGGCTACGAGGACAAGATCCTGCAGCAGGCCGGGTCCGGTGAACTCCCGGACGTGGTCAACCTTCCGCCGGAGTACGCATACTCGCTCGCTTCGGCCGGGCAACTCGTCGACTTGAAGAAAGGGTCGAAGATCCTCGGCGACTACGTCGACGGCGGCGTCGGCGCCTACAAGTTCGACGGCATCGACGGTTCGTTCGGCTTCCCTTGGTACCTGGGCACCGAACTGAACTACTGGAACAAAGACCTGCTCGCCAAGGGCGGAGTGACCGAGCCGCCCAAGACGCACGCCGCAACCTTGGACGCCGCGGCTACGCTCGCGGCGGGCGGCGTGCACACGATCTCGGATGTGCCCGGCCCCAAGTCGCTGCAAATCATGGTATCCGATCGCGGCGGGAAGCTCGATATCTACAAGGACGGCAAGTTCGTCTTCAACACCCCCGAAGCCGCGGCGATCATCCAGCGTTACGCCGAACTCTACAAGCTGGGGGCGATCACACCCGAGGCGCTGCAGAACGCCGGAACCGCCAATGCCAACGTCAACAACTTCAACAAGGGCACCGTGGCCTGGACAACCTCGGGTCCGAACTACATCGACAAGGATGTCTCAGTGAACGCCCCGTCGATCCTGCCCAGCGTCGAGGCGACCAACGGCTTCGGCAACCCGCCGCTGTTCGTGCAGGGCATCAGCGTCTCGGCGAAGTCGAAGAACTCCGCCACGGCGCTTGCCTTCGCAGAGTTCCTCACAAACACCAAGAACCAGATCGCTTTCGTCAAGCTCGCCCCCGGATTCTTCCCCGGAACAAGGGCCGCCAATGAAGACCCCTCCGCGTTCACCGAGACGGCGAAGAACAAGATGCAGGGCGTCGCCACCGACCTGGCCGCTTCGCAAATGAACAAGGCCCGGATGATGGGAGCCCCGAAGTTCACCGAGGCGATGGAGACCTACGCCAAACAGCAGATCGCCCTCGCGGTCAAGGGGGAAATCTCTGCCCAGGAGTCGCTGGACAAGGCCGTCGAGTACGCGAAGCAGAACGTCGCCAGCTGAGCCGGCGACGACGAGACGAAGGGGGCGGTCGCCGTGAGACGACAGCGCTGGTACACACCGTATCTACTGGTCCTACCCGGCGTGATCTGGATGGCCGTGTTCGCGCTCTGGCCATTCCTGAACACAGTCGTACTCGCGTTCACGAATGCCCGCCCCCTTCGCCCGGCGGAGTTCGTCGGCTTCGCCAACTTCGAGAAGCTACTCGAGGACGACCGCTTCGGCTACGCGCTGACAACCTCGCTGATCTATGTCGTCGTGTGCGTGCCGCTGCTGACGTTCCTCCCGCTGCTGCTCGCACTGCTCGTGCACAACAAGGTGCCGGCGATAGGGTTCTTCCGAACGACCTTCTACTTTCCGGTCATCGCCTCCGCCGTGGTCGTGGCGATCGTCTGGGAATTCCTCTTCTCCGGCAGCGGCACGATCAACTCCGCACTGAGCTTTTTCGGCCTCATCGACCGTCCGGTCGAGTTCCTCTCCGACCGCTGGTTGCTGATCGGATGTGCCATCGGGTTGACGGTGTGGAAGGGGCTCGGCTATTACATGGTCGTCTACCTGGCGGCCCTCGGGAACGTCGGCCGTGAGCTGCACGAAGCGGCGGCGATGGACGGCGCCGGCCGCTTGCGCCGGTTCTGGTCGGTGACCGTCCCTGGAGTACGCGGACCCATGATGCTCGTGTCGGTGCTCGTGTGCGTGGGGGCGACGCGCGTCTTCACCGAGCTCTACGTGCTCTCCAATGGCTCGGGGGGACCCGGCGGGCGGGCGATGAGTATGGTGATGCTCATCCAGTCGATGGGCAAAGGACTGAACGGCCAGATCGGCTACGCGTCCGCGATCTCGCTGGTGCTGTTCCTGCTGACCCTCGTTCCCCTGCTGATCGTCGGGATCGTGAACAACAGTGACACTATCCGCGAAGCGTTGGCGAGCAGGCGCGGGGCCAAGGCCGCGAAGACTAAACGCGGAGCGACAGTACAGGAGGCCCCGCGATGACTGCGACCCAGACGGGTAGAACGGTGAAGCCACCGCGGGAGAATCCCTACCGCACGCGCGGTTCGGCGGACATCATGAAACCCTCGCTCGGCGGCCTGATCGGCAAGTACGCGCTGCTTCTCGGCGTGCTGGCGCTCATGGTGTTCCCCTTCCTCTGGCAGATGTCGACCTCGCTCAAAGGGGCGTCGGAGAACATCTACGACTTCCCGCCGTCGCTGATCCCGGCGGCGCCGACCCTCGACAATTACGCCGAGGTGTTCCGCACGATTCCGGTGGTCGACTACGCTTGGCACTCCCTGCTCGTCGGCATCGGCACGGTGATCACCAATGTCGTGTTCGCGACACTCGGAGGTTACGCGCTGGGCACGATGAAGTTCCGCTTCAAGTGGGTCGTGTTGGCGATCTTCTTCTCTACGCTGCTGGTCCCGGGCGAGGTCACCCTGACCAGCCAGTACCTCACGGTCAAGTCATTGGGACTGGCGAACACGCTGTGGGGCGTGTTCCTCCCCGGGGCCGTTGCGGCGATCAACGTGCTGCTGATGACGGCCGCCTGCCGCATGATCCCGTCGGACACGCTGGATGCGGCAACCATCGACGGCGCGAACACGATGCAGCGCCTGCGCCACATCGTCTGGCCGAACGTGCGGGGCATGGTCTCCGTCGTCGCGCTCTTCGCGTTCATCGGCGCGTGGGACGACTTCCTCTGGCCCCTCGTTGTGCTCTCAGATCCTGCGAACTACACGCTGACCGTCGGAATGCAATATCTCAGCTCCAATTTCGCGGCGAACCCACGCGTGATCGCAGCGGGAACGATGATCGCGCTCGTACCGATCATCCTGCTCTTCGCGGTCTTGCAGAAGTGGTTCTTCAAGGGCGTCGAAGAGGGAAGCGTCAAGGGATGACCGACCCGATGATCTAGCCTTCTGGAGCGTTTTAGTGAACCATCGGCGTCGAGCCCGGAGAACAGCCCATGCATGATGACACCTCGCTCACCATCGGTCGCGTCAAGCGCGTCCTCGAGGAGCGCATCCGACCGGCGATCCACTCGGCATCCGTGCCTCTGGGCGTCGAGATCCACGAGCTCGCCGGCGAGCCGATCAGCCCTGCCGACGGGTTCGGGCTCGACTACGCCCCGTGGTCCGTCGGAATGCCATGGGGTCCCGCCTGGGGTACCACCTGGTTCCGGATCACCGGTCGCGTGCCGGCCGAGTGGGCAGGGCGCACGGTTGAAGCCGTGGTCGATCTCGGGTTCGATATCAACATGCCAGGCTTCCAGTGCGAGGCGCTCGTCTATCGTGCCGACGGCACTCCGGTGAAGAGCATCAATCCGCGCAACCAGTGGCTGCCGATCACCGCGGCGGCCGACGGCGACGAGGCCGTCGAGCTGTACCTCGAAGCGGCATCCAACCCCGTGCTGCTCGATTACCATCCGTTCCTCCCGACGCAGGAGGGTGACATCCTCACCTCGTCTGCGGAGCCGCTCTACCGCTCACGCAGGATGGATCTCGTTGTCTTCGAGCAGGAGGTCTTCGAGCTCTCGCTCGACGTCGACGTCCTGTTCGAGCTGCAGGCCGAGCTTCCGCCCACGTCGCCACGGCGCATGCGCATCCTGCAGGCCATGGATGATGCGCTCGATGTGCTCGACCTTCAGCGCATCGCCGCCACCGCTACAGTCGCCCGTTCGAAGCTTGCCGACGTGCTCGCGGCTCCCGCCGAGGCCAGCGCCCATCGCCTCTCGGCCATCGGCCACGCACACATCGACTCCGCCTGGCTGTGGCCGGTCCGTGAGACGATCCGCAAGGTCGCCCGTACTTCGTCGTCGATGACGGCGCTGCTGGAAGAGCAACCGGAGTTCCAGTTCGGCATGTCCAGCGCGCAGCATTACGCGTGGCTCAAGGAGCACCGCCCCGGGGTGTTCGAAGGAGTGAAGACCGCTGTGGCCGAGGGTCGCTTCCTGCCCCTCGGCGGCATGTGGGTCGAGTCGGACACGGTGATGCCGACGGGTGAGTCGCTGGTGCGGCAGTTCTCGCACGGTCAGCGGTTCTTCGAGCGGGAGTTCGGTATCCGCTCGAAGGGCGTCTGGTTGCCCGACAGCTTCGGCTACTCGTCGGCACTCCCGCAGCTTATGCGCCGCGCCGGCTTCGAGTGGTTCTTCACACAGAAGATCTCCTGGAACCAGCAGAACGTCTTCCCGCACCACACGTTCCTGTGGGAGGGCATCGACGGCTCGCGGATCTTCACGCACTTCCCGTCTATGGACACCTACAACTCGCAGCTGAGCGGGATGGAGGTCGCCAAGGCGTCGCGCCAGTTCAAAGAGAACCGGGTCAGCTCCCGGTCGATCGCGCCCGTGGGCTGGGGTGACGGCGGCGGCGGCACGACGCGCGAGATGACGGGCCGCGCCCGACGTTTGCGGAACCTTGAGGGAAGCGCCCAAGTGGTCTGGGAACATCCCGACCTTTTCTTCGACGCCGCCAAGGCCGAGCTGCCGCACCCGGCCGTCTGGGTTGGCGAGCTGTACCTCGAGTTGCACCGTGGTACCCTCACCAGCCAGCACGGCACCAAGTCACGTCACCGCCGGGCTGAGCACGCGCTCGTCGAGGCCGAGCTGTGGGCGGCGACGGATGCAGTCCGTGCCGCGAACGCGTACCCGCAGGCTGAACTCGACGAGCTGTGGCAGCAGGTGCTCCTGCATGAGTTCCACGACATCCTTCCCGGCACGTCCATCGCCTGGGTGCACCGCGAGGCGGTCGCCGTCCTCGACGACGTGATTGCCCGGGCACAAGCAATCTCGAATGCCGCGCGCCGATCGCTCGCCGGCGACGGAGACCATGAGCTCGTGTTCTCGCCGACGTCGGTCGCCGGTCCGCTGCCGCTCGGCGCCACCTTGGCCGTCGCCTCGGAAGACCGGGTCATGCTGGACGATTCAGGCGAGGACATCGTGCTGGAGAACGCGCTCGTGCGTGTGCGCATCTCCAAAGAGGGCCTCGTGGTCTCCGCGGTTGATCTCCGGACCGGACGTGACGCCGTCGCCGATGGCCGCGCGGCGAACCTGCTGCAGCTGCACCAGGACTTCCCGAACATGTGGGACGCCTGGGACATTGACCGCTACTACCGGAACAGCGCCACCGAGCTGCGCGATGTCACCTGCATCTGCTCCCGGCTCACCGAGGCGGGAGCCGAAGTGGTCATCGATCGCACATTCTCCAAGTCGGCCATCACCCAGACGATCACGCTGGCACCCGGCTCGCGGACGCTGCAGATCGTCAACGACATCGACTGGAACGAGACCGAGAAGCTGCTCAAGCTCGCGTTCCCACTCGACGTGCAGTCGGCACACTCCGAGGCCGAGACCCAGTTCGGCTATCAGTCGCGCGTCACGCACACGAACACGAGCTGGGAGGCAGCGAAGTTCGAGACGTCGATGCACCGCTTCGTGCTGGTGCGCGAGGCCGACTTCGGCGTCGCCCTCGTGAACGACTCGATCTACGGCTACGACACCTCCCGCGAGGTGGCGGACGATTCCGTGACGACAACCGTACGGCTCTCGCTGCTTCGGGCACCGCGCTTCCCTGACCCCGATGCCGACCACGGACGGCACGTCATCACGGTCGGCATGGTGATCGGCGCTGGTCCTGCCGAGGCCACCCAGGCGGGCATCGAGCTGAACGCCCCAGGGACCGTAGTCCGAGGCGATCACGACGTCGCGCCGCTGGTCTCGGTCCGGGGCGAAGGGATCGTCGTTTCCGGCGTGAAGCTCGCCGACGATAGCTCGGGCGACCTTATCGTGCGCGTCTACGAGTCGCTTGGTCGTCGCACGAACGGCGAGCTGACGGTCGACTTTCCGCACCGCGAGGTGCGGGAGGTGAGCCTCATCGAGGACGCCCTGGACGATGCGCGCCTCGGTGGCGAGCTGCGAATGCGGCCGTTCGAGGTGCGCACTCTGCGCATCGTGCGCTAAGGGTCCCCCGGCCCGACGCCCGGAGCACGAGGACTGGCCGACCAGGCGCGGCGGCAGTTCTCCTTGCTTACGGCAGAGACGGAAGTGGCGTGCGGCTGGGGTCTCAGATCCAGCCGCACGCCGTGTAGGGATCCTTAGATCCCTACACGTGCCCCAGGCCATGAGTCGCATGGGGGCGCACGACCGCATAGGGCACGGCCTGACATGCGGTCCATCGAGAATGGACGCCTTCATAGCGGCCCCCAACAGGTCCGCGAGGAGTCTCACTCCTTCGCATGTCAGGCACTAACTTTGTGTCGCCCGGGTGTGAATCGTGTCGCGAACTTCGCAAGATATCGGTGGAAGTCCGTCGAAATGCCGGGGCCATGACTTAGTTGGTGGAGTGGTTTTCCGGCATCGAACCGGTGAGATCCACGATGCGCCCGTTGGCCGCGGCCTCGCGCACTGACCAGATCGCTGCGATTGCCGCGTCCTCGTCCTTAAAAGCCTCGGAGGTGAGGAGCACGTCGCCATTTCCGGTAACAAGTTGGAACCGCAGACAGGCATCCGCGTCAACGTAGAGATTGAATTGTGAGGCCATTGTGGTGCTTCCTTGTCTGGGGGTAGATGCGCCCCGGGCCTTTGCGCGCCCAAGCGTTTGGATCATCGGCTTCGTCGACGGTTCCAGGCAAGAAAAGCCAGGTAGAAGGCCAGCAAGCCGCAAACGAAGTAGACGATCCAGTACGGGAATCCAATGTTGGCTTGGCGCCCTGCCAGGGTTTTCTGTTCCGGGGCGCCTTTGGGGATGTCTGCGATCCGGGAGGCGTGAACTAGGAGCCGGTGTGAGTTCACTCCGATGGGGGTACACGTTACCAAAGTGATGGAGTCCCCCGCGGTGATTTTCAGTGAGGAAATGTCATCCGGTTTGACCACTTCGATCCTGTCGACCTTGTAGAGGAACGTGTGGTCCATGACTTCGGTGGAGAAGATGTCACCAGTTTTCGCGCTGTGGAGGGGATTGAAGAGTTCCGCATTCGGGATCCCCGAGTGCGATGTGAGGACGCTGTGCGTGCCTGGGCCGCCTACGGGAAGGGAGGAGCCATAGAGGTGGCCCACGCCTTTGGCTAGAACGTCGTCGCTGGTTCCGTGGAAGATCGGCAGATCAATGTTCAGGGACGGGTAGCGGAATCTTCCGATCACGTCGTCGTTGGCTACGTTCAACTGGCTCTTATAATCCCGCAGCTGCCCTTCCAATGCCGGCATCGGGGCTTGGGCGGAGTACGGGTCCCGCAGCTGTCCGGCAGGGATCCGGGAGTTGTATTCGCGTGTCCGGTCCAACACTTTCGTCCGGGCCGAGGGTTCAAGCTGTTCGACTTCCTGCGCATAGCCGGAAAGTTGGCTGCTGTGGGATATCGAGCTGAACCAGTCAGCTGCCTGGGGGTAAAGGACCAGGCCCAGGCCGAATGCGGCGATGACCATCATCGTGACAAGTCTGCGGTCAGCAAGACCCGATCGGATGCGCTTGCTTCCCGCCGCCGGCCTCCGGGCCCTATGGCGCCGGGGAGGGCCTTCCGGTCCGGGTTCGGAACCCTCCATGAATTCTTTGAGGATTTGGGTCATTGGGGCCTCTTGCTTTGATGGACGGGAGCGGCATGGGGCATCCACCGCAGTGGTGGATGCCCCATACCCTGCATCAAGGGATGCGGGTCACCGAGGGGTGTTTACTTTGCCTCGTTACGCTTCCGTCGGCCGGTGACCATGAAGAGACCGGCGCCTGCCAGCACGAGGATCCCGCCGGCGGTCAGGGCCCAGGTTCCCACACCACCGGTGAGGGGCAGCTGGAACCCGGCGTTGTGCGGGACGTTGTTGATCGTCACTGTGACCACTGACGGGTCGTTGCTGGTGACCGTGGTCTCGACCGGCTGGGCGAGCAGCTCGTAGCCCGACGGGGCTTTGGTCTCCACGAGCCAGTAGCTCTGGTAGCCGGGCTGGCCCGAGGTCACTGTTGCCCCGTTGGCCCAGTTGGAGTAGCGCAGACCGGAGATCACCAGGTTGCCGCTGGCATCGGTGGTCCAGGAACTGACACCTCCGACGCTGATCGCGTTCGTGCCGGCCAGGGCATCGGCCCGGCTCGTGTAGACCGAGAACAAGGCCCCGGCCAGGGCCGCGGAGCTCTGGGAATCCTTCTTGTGGAGCACGATGTCGCCCCACTTGGTAATAACTGGAGGAGTGACGACCGGACCGTTGGGCTGGCCCGGAGTGATGGTGAAGCTGGCCGCGTTCGGGTAGACAAGAGCCGTGTTCGCGATCTCACCGACCGTACTGACGGTGGAGTTCACCGTCACCAGGACCTTGGCCGTGGGGTTGGCCGCGAGCACGGCCCGGCCGGTGGCGGTGAAGTCGACCGTGAGGGTATTCGTGGCCGTATCGAACGCGACCGTGTAATCGGTGTTCAACACCAGTGCCGCGTTGTTCGAAAGCGCCACTGTCGAGCTGGTGTAGCTCAGCTTCGGATCGAGCTTGTCGACAATCCGGTACCCATCGATCGGGTTGACGTTGGGAATGTCGGACGTGATGGTCCACGTTACCGCGTCACCGAGCTTGATCGCGGAGGCGTCGTTCACGGTCTTCGTCGCTGTAGTCACGGCGTTCTTGGGGTAGACGTTCACGTCATACAGCCAGCCGTTCCCGCCCGCGGGGTCCGTCATCGGAAGGGTCACCAGGAACGGGGCCGAGGGAGTGACACCAGCGGGATAGCCGGTCTCAGTCACCAGGTACAGGCCCAGGGGAAGGTTCCCCAGGCTCGCCGTTCCACTCGCGTCCGTCGTGGTCGTGGAGCCCGGGGTGGCCGCCTGCGCCGCGGCCTGGGCCGGCGTCAAGGCAGCAGCGGCAGTCCATCCCGCGTTGGTGGTCAGGTCAATGTTGTTGACCTTCTGCACCGTGAACGTCACCCCCGCCATCGGGGTCAGTGCCGCGGTCTGGGCCGGGGTCAGTGCCGTTCCATCGTTAGGCAGGTTCGTCGGCGTCGCCGGCTTCTCGTACTTATGGATGGTCAACGAACCTGTCTTGGACGGATCGATGTTCGCGGTGTTCGCCGCGTGTGCACCTCCGGCTCCGAGGGCGAGCATCCCAGCTGAGGCTATTGCGGCCAAAGAGGCTATTATGCCGCGCCTCACCTTCGATGATTTCATCGTGTTCCTTTCTTGTTTCCCCCATTGATTTGCGCGGAGCTGCGCTAAGGAGTTTGGGTTTGTGGGGACTTATTCGCTCGCCTGAAGACGATGAGGGCGAGGGAAATCATGAGGGCGAGGATCCCGAGAACCGTTCCGCCGAAGATGCCGGCAGTGCCTGGCCCACCGGCGAATGGAAGCTTGACGGACGCCATATCCAGAACGGTGATGGTCTGGTTGTTTGCCGTTACCGACGTTCCTGCGGTGGCCGGGTCCAAGGCGATGCTGCCGTTCGGCGCAATGGTGAACTTCACGGGGGTGGCCAGAAGCGAGTAGCCGTCCGGGGCTTTGGTTTCGAGCAGCCAGTAGGTCCCCGGAAGCAAATTCCTGACCTCGACCAGTCCGGGCGACCCGGATACCGGGCTGTTCACTCCGACGACGGTGGGGCCCATTTGCCCGGCAGCATCATTGTGGATCTCAAACGTCGAGCCGATCAGCGGGACGGTGGAACCCTGGATTGTCCCGGGTCCTGCCTTTTGCAGGAACAGGTGGCCGGTAGTGGGATTCGTGGTGAAACATGCAGGGTCAAGTGGCGCCGAGCCTCCGGTGACGCATCGTGCCGGAGGGAGGATCCCGTTGCCGGTTGCCCCGTTCTTCACTGTGACGAGCCATGCATTCGTGTTGACAGTCACCGAGTAGGTCAACACCGCCGCGCCGTTGCCTGGGAGAGTGAATGGAAGCGTGGCCAGCTTCATGTCAGGACCGGGGTCCGGGACTACGAGTGGTGTACCGCCATTGACGGTCAGCGTCGCCGAGCCGGGCGTGAACGTGGAGTTGTTCAGTACCTGGCTCAGGTCATCGCTGAGGATGACACCGGTGACGGGGGTGACGGTGGAGTTGGTGGCGGTCACCGTATACGTGATCACCCTGTTTGCGCTGGGGTCGCCCGGGTTGAGGTAAGTTCCGGAGGCCGGGAAGGCGGTCTTGCCCAGGGTCCACGAGCCCACGGGGTTGACAGTGCAGGTAATGCTGCCGTCCGGGCAGCTCGATGGCGGGATGATGGTGGCTGACGGTGTCAGGTAATTCTCGAGCGACGCATCACCCAGGTTGCCAACGCTATTGACCTTCACCTGATACGTGACGACGCTTTTCGCGCCGGCAGCCACTATGCCCGTGACGGCCAAGGTTTTAGGCGCCGCCCCCGAGTTGTTCGTGACAACCAAGGGAGTCCCGCTCGTGGAGGTCGTGGTGATGGAGTTGGCCAGGAAGCTCGAGGCATCCAGAACGTCCCCGAGCCAGTCGGTGTAACTGACAGTGGCCGGGGCAGTGCCGCTCGTGTTGTCGAAAGCCAGCGAGTAGCTCAGAACCTGCCCGGGCTGGACTACGGTCCCGGCCGCCGGATCCACGCTCTTGGAGGCCACCAGATTGGGCAGGAGGGTGGCGCAGGCGGAGTTGTCCGTCGTCGGGCCCTGCTCCTGGCCAGCCGGCAACGCAACCGAGTTGAACAGGCCGGTGCCGGGGCCCGCGCACGCCGCTGGTTGGCTGGTGTTCGTGTAGTGGAACGTCACGGCGAGATTGAAGGTCTGCGTGGCTCCCGGGCCGATGGCGATTCCCGGCTGGGCCAGCGCGTATGGACCGGGTGTCGGCGACGACCCACCAGCAGGAGCCCCGGTCCCGGTAGTCGTCCAAACAGCACTCGTTGCAGCCAGGTTCGGGGCGAACGCCGGAGTGTCGGCCAGGGTACCGTAAGTGCCGGCCGCCGAGCCGGTGTTGGAGACGGTGACGGTGTAGTTGGCGACAAAGTTGCCGTTCGCATCCGGACCGGTGACCGTGCCGGCCTGCTTGGCTACGTTGATGATCGGCTGGGCGGTGTTTGACAAGGTGCAGGTAATGTTCGCCCCGGCCACCGGCGTGATGGCCAGCGAACCGCTGAACCCGGCCCCGACGGGCAAACCGGCCTGTAGGCCGAACGAGTCCGTACAGGTAATGGTGCCGGCATAGTTCGCAAGGTTGGCCGTACCGGCGGCCGCTTCGGTCAGGGCATAAACGGTTCCAGCCGTGGCCACGTAGGCGCCGGTGGTGCCGGTTCCCGCAGTTACTGAGGATCCCGTACCTGTCGTGGTTGAGTTGGTGGTGTTGTTAACCACCGTGCCCGTCGCCCCGCCGGTGCGGATCTGCACGGTGAACTGGTCCGTTGCCGCCCCGCGCGGTGCTCCGAGCGCCTTGGTCAGGGTAATCCGCGGCGCCCGGACGGTCAGGGTGGCGTTCGACGGCGGGTTGAGATTGGTCACGATGTTGGCCGGGCCGTTGACATACGTCCCCTCCGCCGCGGCGGTCACGTTGAACGTGATGGTGCAGGATGCCTGCCCCGCGGCAAGATCACCGCCCGTCGCAGTGAAGGTGTTCGCTCCGGCAGTCGCCGTGCGGACGAACCCTGCGCCGGTCACCTGTGCACATGTTCCGCCGATCACGGGAGTCGGCGCGATCACGACGCCGGCAGGCAGCGTGTCGGTGATACTCCAGTCGTTCTTCGCCTTCAGGTCGCTGGTGTTGGTCACCGTGAGCGTCACCATGGACGTCTGGCCGGGGGCAATGAGCGCCGGACCGAACGATTTGTCCAACTGCGGGGTGACGTCGACGATCTGGGGCAGGTCGAACGCCACGTCGTTACCCGAGCCATTGGTCTGCGCGTTGTACAGCGACAGCCCGAGGTTCGCAGTCGTCCCGGCCGGAACCATGTACGCCGCTGACTGCAGTTTGGTCACCTGAGTCGACCAGTCAGTGGAACTCGTGCATGGGTTCAGCCCTGAGCTCAGCACGATCGGAGTCCCATTCACAAGAAGACTGAACGTCTCCTGCGGCTGACTGGCGCCGCCCTGGGCAGGACAGTTCACGGCGGCGAAATAGGCCGACACCGCGTAGTAGTGCCCGGCGATCGCGGGAATGGTCTTCACTGTGCGGAACTCCGTGCCGGCGGTGATGGAACCGCTCGACGCATTCGTGTACTCCGTCAGAGCCTGGTTCGTTTGCGCCTGCGCCGGGCTCTGCCCCTGCGCCACGCCGAGTGCTTGGGCCATGCTCCGAAGTGAGGGCCACGTCGTGCCGAGGTTCCGCTGGCAGCCAGCGTCGGAGGCCGGAGGGTTAGGCGTGGTCCAACTCATGATCCACCCATTGCACTGGTTCCCGGCCGGAGTCCACTGCGGGTCCGCCGTGTACGTCGAGAACGCGGCTGCCGCACCGCCGGTGTAGTTCAGGATGTTGATGGCAGCCGCGGAAGCATCCTGATTGGAAAAATCCTCGGTGTAGACCGGAGTACCCGCCTGAGGCACTCCCGGGGTTCCCGGCGTCGTCGCATATGCGGGTGAAGGCAAGGTACCGCCCAAACCAAGGCCGACAATCGTTGCTGTGAGGAGAATTGCCAGTAGCTTGGCTGGAAGGGACTGCTTCATAGGCTTTCTTGCTTCACTTTCGGGAGCGGGCGCACAGGTGGTCTCTAGCCATCAAGTGCGCGCTTCCCGCGATTCGTGTCGCAGAAAACAGGTTGAATTTTTGAATGAAGTGGGGGGAGAAACGGCCACCCACTGGAACAGTGGGAGCAATTCGCGGATCGTGACGCGAAAGTTGGAAAGTATTTTCGGAGCGAAACATCGGCCGGATCAGGTTCCGGGCGCCGCAGCCGCCTATTTTACTTCGGTGGGCTTCCTGCGGCCGGTGACCATGAACAGGCCTGCGCCTGCCAGCACGAGGATTCCGCCCGCAGGCAGGGCCCAGGTTCCTACGCCGGTGAGCGGCAGCTGGAATCCAGCGTTCTGCTTGATGTTGCCGATCGTCACCGTCACAGCCGAGGGGTCGTTGCTGGTGACCGTGGTCTCGACCGGCTGGGCGAGCAGCGCGTACCCGGACGGGGCCTTGGTCTCCACCAGCCAGTACGACTGGTAACCGGGCTGACCGGGGCTGACGGGCTTTCCGTTCGCCTTGTTGGAGTAACGCAGCCCCGAGATCACCAGGTTGCCGCTGGCATCGGTGGTCCAGGAATTGGAACCTCCGACGCTGATCGCGTTGGTACCGGCCAGCGCATCAGCCCGGCTCGGATACACCGAGAACCCGGCACCGGCCAGGGCGGCCGAACTCTGGGAATCCTTCTTGTGCAGCACGATGTTGCCCCACTTCGTCACCGCCACCGGAGGCGTGACCACGGGACCGCCGGGCTGGCCCGGAGTGATGTTGAAGCTGGCCGCGTTCGGGTAGACAAGAGCCGTGTTCGTGACCTCACCGACCGTGTTCACGGTCGTGTTCACCGTGACCACGACCTTCGCGGTGGGGTTGGCAGCCAGAATCGCCCGGCCGCTTGCGGTGAAGTCGACTGTGAGGGTGTTCGTGGCCGTGTCGAACGCGATGCTGTAGTCCGTGTTCAGCGCCAGCGCGGCATTGTTGGAGAGCGCCACGGTCGAGTTGGTGTAGCTCAGCTTCGAATCGAGCTTGTCGACGATCCGGTACCCATCAATCGGGTTGACGTTGGGAATGTCGCTGCTGATGGTCCACTGCACGTTGTCACCGAGCTTGACCACCGACACATCATTCACGCTCTTCGTGGCCCCGGTCACCGCGTTCTTGGGATAGACGTTCACGTCATACAGCCAGCTGTTCCCGCCGGCCGGGTCCGTCATGGGAACCGTCACCAGGAACGGGGCCGCAGGAGTCACACCGGCCGGGTAGCCGGTCTCGGTCACCAGATACAGGCCCAGCGGAAGATTCCCCAAGGTCGCCGTTCCGGCCGCGCCGGTCGTGACCTTCGAACCCGGGGTCGCCGCCTGCGTCACGGCCTGGTCCGGCGTCAGCGCTGCCGCCGCAGCCCAGCCCGCATTCGTCGTCAGATCAATATTGTTGACCTTCTGGACCGCGAACGTCACCCCGGCCATCGGCGTCAGTCCCTGCAACTGGGCGGCAGTCAGAACCGTTCCGTCGTTGGGCAGGTTGGTCGGCGAGGCCGGCCTCTCGTACTTGTGGATGGTCAACGAACCCGTCTCACGAACGGGGTTCGTGATGCCGGTTCCGGAATCAACCACCCTGGCTGTCTCCCGCGGCGCAGGAACCGCTTCGGGCACGATTGGCGCGGGCGCCGGGGGTTGCGGCACCGCAATGGCGGGCGGGTCCGACGTCGGCGCCGGGCTTGGCGGGGGCGCCGTCGGGCCACGTTCCGGCGCGGACTGCGGGGCTGACGGGGCGATGCTCGGAACATCGGCTTCAGCCATGGGCGTCGGGCTAGTCTGTCCAAGCCACATGAGAATGCCTGCAATCGCGAGGCCTCCCAGGACCATGGCGGCGACTGCCATCTTCCAGAATCCACCCACCGACCGCAGTCCCGCGGCGGCCGGTTCGACCCCTCCCCGAAGGAACGACTCCCGAAGGAACGGCTCGGGAAGGAATGGCTCCGGGAGAACCCCTCCGGGAAGAAGCGACTCCAGGAGTACGGTTCCGGGGAAAAATCCGGCGGTCACTGCCGGTGTAAAGACCACCCCGACCACCAAGGGGAAGACAAGCGCCCTCATGCCCGCCTGGACATCGTTGAGTTCCACCAGCACAGCCGTGCACTTCGAACACTCCTCCAGGTGGGCCTTGACCTTTTCCTGTGACGCACGTTTCAGGCCGTTGCGGACGTACTTTCCGAGCAAGCTCGAAAATTCAACGCATGAGTCGTCGCTGGCCACATTGACGTGGTTTTGCAAGTAGGCCTGCCGGAGCCCCTCACGCGCCCGGATCACGAGCGAGGAGACGCCGTTGGGGCTCAATCCGATGAAGGGTGCGGCCGCGGCAGGTTTCAGGCCTTCGATGTCCACGTGCCAGAGGGCCGCTTGCCAGCGTTCCGGAAGCGACTTGAACGCCTTCGCCATCGTGCTGGACTCAAAGGCGTCCAGAACGGTGTCCGCGTCGACGACAACGGTATCTAGGACGTCGACGTCGCCCACGACCTGGGTACGCCTGGACTTCCGGTTCCGGTCATGGGCAATTCGCCGCACGGCAGTCAGAAGATAGGAGCGGAAGAAATGGTCCGGTCCCTTGCCCTCAGTGAGGGCTTGGAAAATCGAAGCAAACGCCTCGGACACGACGTCGTCGGCGTCACTGACATTGTCCGTCTGGGCACGGGCGACAAACTTGGCCGCTGCCAAATGCCGCTGAAACAGCACATCGAAGGCGGAAGCATCGCCGTCACGCACCATGGCCATGATTTGAGGGTCGCTGTGCCCGACGGCAATCGACGCGTCTCCGCCATTCGAACCGTCCTCTGAAACCTGCCCCATAACCATCCAGTGTGACAGCCGAAATTGCATGTGACTTGAATCTTACGCAGGCCCGGTTATTCGACGGCAGCGAGTTTGGCCCGCGGCAACACGATTCCGCCGCGAGCCACACTCAACTGGCATGACCCGACGCCGCCCACTCCGCTCAGCACCGCTTGCCCGAAAGAAACATGTCGGGAATATTGTCCTCGTTTACGGGGCAGACAAGTCGGCGGCAGGCCCGGGCGAGACCATTATTTTCACCGCATGGATCATCAATGATTCCAAGGTCCTACTCCGCAACGTGTGCCTCATTCCTGGCTCCTTCACCAATGAAGGAATGGAGAGCCTTGATTACACGTCCAAGCCCCACGATTGGGACCTGGATATCGGGACGTTGTCCTCCGGAGAATCAGCGATGTTGAGCTTTTCGTACGTGGTCAGTGCCTCCGATCACCGGCACGGCGGCGAGCTTGTCAGCGCTATGGGGGTCGCCGGAATGTCCCGAGGCCGGGTAATCCGCGACGAACACGACGCCATTGTGGCCCTCAAACAATAGACCTTAAGCAAAACTGCGTCACGATCCCGAGTCCGCACCCACTCATTAGTGACACGACCACTCATCGCAGTCGACGGGAAGTTCAGATGATTCAACTCACTCCGCGGCCGAATGACTACTCGTTGTCCGGTTCCCCCACCGGCGGTTCCGGTGGCCAATCAACGTCGAGCTCGTAACCCTCATGCTTGCGCAGATAGGCCGCAATGAACGGGCAATGCGGAATGATCCGCTTGCCGGAGGCGACGACGTCGTCCAAGGCAAAGTGCGCCAGGACCTTGGCCAGCCCGCGGCCTTTGAACTGCGAGCGCGTCTCGGTGTGGAGGAAGTCGATGTGGCCGGGTTTGTCCATAAACTGCGAGATCACGGCTACTTCACCGTCAACCAGAAGCTCGTAGCGGTGGAATTTGTCGTTCCTGACCGTTGTGACGTCCGGGCTGAACGACTCTGCGGTTGAATCCGTGAACTCAGTCATGAGTCGAGATTCGCACGTAAACCGGGCTCTGGCAATGGCACCGTAGGGGCATCGGGAACCGCGACGGAAAGGACTCCGGCCGGCACCCGTCCCAGTAGTAACACTCCCAGCGCGAAGCACGCCGCTCCCCCAGCGAGAAGGGTCAGCGTGAGTCCGTTGAAGGCGGCGTCCACCACCGGAATGAAGACCACGACGCCGGCAGTCACCACCGCGACGTGCGTCCTGCCGCGCGCGTGGCTGGCCGCCGTCGGGCGCTCCTCAAGCCTGCCGCACAGCAGCAGGACCGGGAGCAAGAGCAGGAGGACGCCGAACAGCACCAGTGGGCGGGCCCACCACCATTCGGCCGTACCGGCCGCCGGTTTGGGGAAGCCAGTGAGCAGAAGCAGCCCCGACATTGCTGCGAGCAGGGGCAAATGCCACAGATAGACCGTCATGGACCGCCGGCCCGCCACGGCCACCACCCAACGGATCCAGCGCACGCCAGCCACCCAGGCAAGGCCGGGGCGCAGCAGCTGGAGCGTTGCTGCCTGGGACAGGCCCAAGAGCAGCATGCAGAAGTTGGGCGGATTCAGGTCCACGATCATGTTTCCGGAGTAGACCCCGATCCCGGTCACGAACCCCAGCAGCAGGTTGCTGCCCACGATCAACCCCGCGAACCAGCCCCGGCTGCGCCCCGCGAAGATGCCGTCGGCGATGAAGAAGCCGAATTGCTGGACCGCGCACCACACAAAGAGCATGTTGACGAAGGCGAGCATCGGAAACGCCCCGCGCAGGGAGTCAAGGGTGATCACGGCGGCCACGAGCCCGCCGAGGGTCAACCACGGGGAATGTCCGTGCAGCCGGGCCAGCAAGGGAACGCTGAGTTGAGTTGCGAGGTACGCGGCCAGGAACCACAAGGGCATGCCCGCCCCAGTCGCGATGAGCTGGACCACTTCCGGGTCGACGCCAAGCAGGCTTGCGGCCCACAACCCCACGAACATCGAGGCCAGCAGCGCAGTTGCCGGACGGATGAGACGCAAAAGCCTCAGTTGCGCATAATCGACGCCGGAGCCGCCGCGCGCACGCAAGCGACGCCACGATTCCAGTCCCGTGATGCCGCCGAGGACGAAGAACAGCGGCATCACTTGGAACACCCACAGGACGGGCTCGAACCAGTGCTGCTCCATGAGCGTGTTTTCAGTGGTGACGGTGCCGTCCGGGTGCAGGACCGGGCTGACCATCATGCAGTGCGAGAGCACCACCAGGATGAGGCAGAAGAACCGGGCGAGATCGATCACGGGATCACGTGAGCGGCCAAATGCGGCCATGGCCACGGACGTCTTTTGTTGCCTCGAGAATCCCATTACACTCCCTCGCGAACTGCTGAGATCATTGTCCGCCCGCTCGACGGTGGGAACCAGAGCGGGCGAACGTGCGAATTCGTGGGTGCGGCCCGCGAGCTGCGTTCCGGAACGCAGCTGTGGAACCGCACCCACGGTCGCGGCGTTTAGCGACGGACGTTCAGCAGCCGTTCCCGTTGCCGCGGATCCTTGGCCGCCGCGCACGCCGCCAGGGCCAGGCCGAAGGCGCCGTCCAGGACCGCCCGGTCCGCGGAAGCGGACGAGCCGTGGGCAGCAAACTCGGCGGTGTGGTGGGCGGCCCCGCCCACGTCGTAGCCGAGCAGCGGATGGATGCTTGGGACCAGTTGCGAGACGTTGCCCATATCCGTGGAAGCTACTGGATCTTCGTTGAACGCGACAGCCCTCCCTCGGGCGGACATCGCTTCCCGGTAGGCCTCGGAAAGGTACCGGTCCTGCCTGAGTTCGGCGTAGGCGTTACCCGTGGGCGTGACCTTGAGGGCGCTCCCGCTGGCAAGTGCGCCCGCCTCCAGGCAGCGCCGCACGCGTTCCTCGATGGTTCGCAGGTTCTTGAGGCTCGGTGAACGCATTTCCACGCTCGCCCGGGCACGCTCCGGTATGACGTTGACGGCGCTCCCGCCTTCCGTCACGATCAACGAAACAACCGAGGCGGGCGGAAGTTGCTGCCGTGCCAAGGCAATGGCCGTCTGTGCAATCACGAGCGCATCGAGGGCATTGACCCCCTCGGATGGAGCGGCCGCAGCATGCGCGGGGCGCCCTTCATAGAGCACGTCCCACATACCCATGGCCAGGGACGAGCCGCCGATGACGTCCTCGGCGCCTGCATGGGCCATCATCGCCAGGGAGACGTCTTCGAAGAAGCCCTCGCCGATGAGATCGACCTTGCCGCCGCTTGTCTCTTCCGCCGGAGTGCCGAGGACCTTGACAGTGATCCCGAGCCCGTCGGCGACGGAGGCGAGCGCGAGTGCCGCGCCCACAGCACAGGCGGCGTTCACGTTGTGTCCGCACGCGTGGCCAATGGTCGGCAAAGCATCGTATTCAACGCACAGTGCGACCACCAGCTCACCGGCCCCGAACCTCGCGCTGAAGGAAGCAGGGAGCAGTGGCTGCGGACCGTCAAAGCTGAAGCCAGCGCTCCGGAGCAGCCGGCTAACCCGCTTCGCGGCACGGAACTCCTGCCCGCTGAGCTCGGGATCGGCGTGGATCGCGTGGCTCAGGCCAACGACTTCCGGCTCCCACCGTTCCAGCGCGGCAGAGACGGAGCGCTCGACGGCGGCCGGTGACGTCGTGGTGGGCGTTGCGGTTTCCGGGGACCCGGCCTTCAAGGCAGCAGCTTTCATGGCGGCGGCTTTCATGCGGCTGTCGCCGCTGCGTGCCGCTTCGGGTAACGGGCGGCTGCTGCCGCAGCGATAAAGGCCGCGATGGCCAGGGCAATCCAGATCGACAGGAGGCCCCCCTCGCTGATATGCCCTGACTGGACTGAAGACGAGGAGATGAGCTTCACGACGGCGGCACCCACCGCAATGCCAACGGACAGCGCCAGTTCGTTGAGGCCGGCCGCCGTCGAGGTTTCCTCCAGCGGAACGCCCTCCACAGACAGTGCCCGGGTTCCCGCCTGATACATGCCAAGGCTCAGGTTGAACATGGCGAAACCGGCGCAGTAGCCGGCCAGGGAGCCGTGCGCAGCTGCCATGACCAGGAAGCCGCCCGCCAGCAGGAGACCGGCGAATACCAGGGTCGCACGCTCGCCGAACAGGCTAAGAGCCCTTGAGGTCAGGAGCGAGGAAAGCAGCGAGAGCACCGATGCGGCGGCCAGGACGATGGCGATCATGAGCGGGCTCAGCGCGAAGCCGTAGCCGGTCTTGTCAGGGTTCGAATACAGGAAGATCCCGTTGGTGCCGAAGTAGCTGATGGAGGCGAAACCGAAGAAGAAGGTGGCCAGCGAGACCGTCCGGATGCGCGGGATGGCGAGCATCCGCAGGTCCATGAAGCGCTTCCCGTTCACGCCTCGAGCGTCCAGGACCACCCAGTAGGCCAACAGCGCGAGGCCGATGATTCCGGATCCCAGGGTCTTGGCATCCAACCAACCCCAGTCCGGGCCCATCGAAAGGGCCACCACGAAGCCGATCAGGCCGAGGGAACATGCCAGGAGCGGCACCAAGGCTAGTCCTTCGCGGGTGGGGGTCCCGGCGTCGGGCAGGACGAAGGAACAAAGCAGCCCCACAACCGCGAACGGCACCGCTACCCAGAAACCGAGGGTGGGATCGTCGACGCCGATGATCCCGGCAAGCAGGCCGCCTGCGCCAACCATGATCATGAGCATGCCGATCATCACGCTCACGCCGGTGCGGGTCTGCGCCGGGCTGCTCACCCGCAGGATGCCCATCATCAGCGGAATGAAGCCAACCACGCACGTGAGCATGACGACGCCGATTGTCACCGTCCACAGCGAGGGCCACAACGCCATCATGAGGACGCCGGCCGCGACTACCGCCGTCGACCAGCGGAGCACGAGCCTGTAGCCATAGCTGTCGCCGAGTCGCGAGATGATCGGCGTGAGCACGGCAAAGCTCACGTTTGAGATCAGGAAAATGCCGTTGATGGTGGGGTCATCGATCGAAAAGCTCGGCCCGAGGGCGGGGAGGATGGGGTTGAGGTAACCCTGGGTGGCTCCACTGAGTGATTCGATCAGGGCCATCGCCACGATCATTCCGGTGATGGTCCGGCGTGCGACGGCTGCCGTCGCCGGAGGTGCTGTCTTGCTTGCCATGTGCTTCCTTGAGTGTTGGGGGCGTCGTTGCCTGGGCGTTGGGATGCAAGTGGGGGTGATGCGAGTCACAACGTTAGGTCCGCCGTCTACACTGGCTAGGAATTTGTTTGAAATCCTCTGAGAATCGTGAATTTTGAAGGAATCAGCCATGATCTCCGAAACTGACCTCGAAATCGTCAATGCCCTGCAGATCAATCCCCGTGCCGACTGGAGCCGGGTGGGGGATGTCCTGGGCTTGTCCGGGCCTACCGTCGCGCGCCGCTGGAACTCCCTTGCCGAGCAGGGACTGGCGTGGATCACCCCGGCCCCGGGTCCGCGCTATCTGAGTGCTGGCTGGTCGGCGTTCATCAGCCTTTCTTCCCTTCCAAGCGAGAACGAAGCCCTGGTCCAAAAGCTGTGTGCGGAGCCGGCATTCGGCACCGTTTCGCTGGTGTCCGGCTCGCACGATCTCTTCGTGGACTGCTTCGCCTCCAGCCACGAAGAGCTAATGGACATCGTCACCGGCTCCTTCGCAGGCCTCCCCGGAGTGACCCACCGGGAAGTCGTTTTCGTCACCAAGCTGTACCGGCAGGCTTCCGACTGGCGCAGCGGCACCCTCGAACCGGCGCGGGCCCGGCTCATGTCGGTAGAACCCCTGCCCGCCCCGGCCGCCTACGCTCCCGACCGGCTGGATGCGTCCCTCTTGGAGGAACTGGCCAAGGACGGGCGGGCCAGTTGGGCGGAACTGGGAGCCGCCTGCGGCGTCTCTCCCCAAACGGCACGACGGCGGGTGGAGCGGTTCCTCGCGTCCGGCTACATGACGCTGAGGTGCGATACGTCCGTTTCCGCCCAACAAGGACTAAGGGAAGTGAGCCTGATCCTCAACGTGCCCGCCCACCATGTTGACGCCGTCGGGCGCTATTTCGCTGCGCTGCCGAACTGCCGGCTCAGCGCCCAGGTTCTGGGCGCCCAGAATCTGCTCGTGACACTTTGGGTCCGCGACTACTTGGAGGTCCAGGGCCACGAGTGCGAACTGGCGGAGCGCGCGCCAGGGAGCGCCGTGATCTCCCGGCAAGCCGTGGTGCGAAACTACAAACGCCTCGGGCACGTGCTGGACGAGTCCGGACGCAGCCGCAGCGTGGTCCCGTTGCCGCTGTGGCGTGAAGCCTAGCTGCCCGCCCCGTCCCCGACGCTCGCTCACCTATGACGCCAAATCCCACAACGCTCGCTCACCAATGACGCCAAATCCCACAACGCTCGCTCACCAATGACGCCAAATCCCACAACGCTCGCTCACCAATGACGCCAAATCCCACAACGCTCGCTCACCAATGACGGGAAGTGCCGCTCCCATCTGGACACCCAGACGGCAACACGAACATTTACCGTGCGGCGCGACGACTCGCGGCGTTTAGTAGAGAGTGCTATCAATCCATGACAAAGGAGTCATCGTGGCACGCGCCGATTTCGCGACAGTGCAGTCAGCCCCACTTCCCCTCGCTCCAGCCGCCCTGGCCAGTGGCGCATCGCTTGGCCTCGGTTTGGCGGCGAGGCCAAACGCGGACGACGATTCCGGGTCCGGCGGCGAGGTCCCCAGCAGCGCCTGGCGGGTGCGCGCCGACGCCTGGGAGTTCCTTGGCTACGCCGTCAAACAGCTGGCCGCCGCCACATCGCGTTCCGGCGGGGTCCGCCCGCCGCGGGAACTGCCGCGGGATGTCAGAAGGTTGTTGCCGCTGCTGGAATCCCTCGAAATGTATTGGGCGTCTCCGGGGCAGCAATATGTCATGGAATTGCGGCGGGTCCTGGAAGCTGCAGAATACCCTGAGGCGCTAAGCCTCATCGAACCGGTCGCGCGACGCGTTGCCGGCCACAACCAACACGCCCAGGAACCCTCACCGGATCCCGAACGCGAAGCGGACCGGGTTGAAGAACCCGCCGAAGCGCGCAAGCGGTTCGAGGTCCTCGTGATCGATGACATCTCCAGCGCCGACCGCGAAGCCCTTCAAGCGGAACTTTTCAGCCAGCGCCGCCCCGCCGACGCCTTCAACTACGAGCTCGTGTGCGTGCCGAGCTTCGAGGACGCCATCGTGGCCATCCTGCTCAACCCCGACATCCAGGCGTGTGTGCTGCGGCCGGGATTCGTCCCGAACAGCAGGCAGCGCCTGAGCCGGGATGTGCGCAGCTTCCTGGACCGGTTCTTGGGGAAGTCGCTCCCCCAGCGACCGTTGGACCGCATCCTGAGCTTGGCGGAGAAACTGGGCCAACTCCGCCCCGAACTTGATCTCTACCTGGTGGCCGGAGTGGGGATCGAAGAACTCGCCGGTTCCTTGACCCGCCAATTCCGCCGGATTTTCCGCCGCCAGGATGGGCTGGAGCTCCATTTGTCCTTGCTGGCCGGCATCGCGGAACGATATGAAGCGCCGTTCTTCCACGCGGTCCAGCAATACAGCCGCAAACCCGCCGGTGTTTTCCATGCCCTGCCGGTGTCCCGGGGTGGATCGGTCATCCATTCCAAGTGGATCAACGATCTCGGCGAGTTCTACGGCCTCAACCTGCTCCTTGCCGAAACCTCCGCCACGTCCGGCGGGCTCGATTCACTCTTGGACCCCCGTGGCTCCCTCAAACAGGCCCAGAAGCTGGCGGCCCGGGCATTTGGTGCCCAAAAATCGCTCTTTGTCACCAACGGGACGTCAACAGCCAACAAGATCGTGCACCAATCGATCCTGGCTCCCGGCGATGTGGTCCTGGTCGACCGGAACTGCCACAAATCGCACCACTACGCCCTCATGCTGGCCGGCGCGCAGGTCTCGTATTTGGACGCCTACCCCTTGAACGATTTCTCCTTCTATGGCGCGGTTCCCTTGGAAAGCATCAAACGGATGCTCCTGGATTACCGCCGGGCAGGCAGGCTCCACGAGGTCAAGATGCTTGCCCTCACCAACTGCACGTTCGACGGCATTGTGTACGACGTCGAACGAGTGATGGAGGAGTGCCTCGCCATCAAACCTGACCTGGTTTTCCTGTGGGACGAGGCCTGGTTCGCGTTCGCGGGCTTCCACCACATCTACCGCCGTCGCACGGCCATGGCTTCGACCCGATCGCTTGAAAAGTCCTTCGCCGATCCGGCCTACGCCCGGCGCCACGCCGAGCAATTGCGCGAGCTTGGGGCGGCAGGCGACCCAGCGGGCGGCGGCCAAGCGGGCGGCGGGCCCGACGACGGCGGCCCGGGTTCCGGCGTCGGGCCCGTCAACGATGAGCTGCTCCTGAAGACGAGGCTGGTGCCCGATCCGGCGAAGGCACGCTTGAGGGTCTACTCAACGCAGTCGACCCACAAGACCCTGACGTCGCTCCGGCAGGGGTCCATGATCCACATCCATGACCAGGACTTTGGCCAGTTGAACGAGGAGAGCTTCCGGGAGGCGTACATGACGCACACCTCCACGTCACCCAACTATCAGATCCTGGCTTCCCTGGACATGGGACGGCGGCAGGTCGAGTTCGAAGGCTACGAGCTCGTGCAAAGGCAGGCAGATCTCGCGGTCAGCATCGCCCAGGCCGTGGCGAGGCATCCCTTGCTGAAGAAGTACTTCCGCGTCCTCGGCACCAAGGACCTCATACCTGCGCAGTATCGCGAAACCAACCGGCAAATGCCGCTCCGCGACGGGCTGGCAGCCATGTCGGAAGCTTGGGAGCGCGACGAATTCGTTGTTGATCCGAGCCGTTTGACCCTGCACATCGGCCTCACCGGCGTGGACGGCGATACCTTCAAGCACGACTATCTGATGGACAAGTACGGGATCCAAGTCAACAAGACGTCAAGGAACAGCGTGCTCTTCATGACCAACATTGGTACCTCCCGGAGTGCCGTCGCGTACCTCGTCGAGGTCCTGGTCAAGCTGGCCGAGACCTTCGAAGACGAGCAATCCGGTCTGAGTGGCCTGGGCCAGCGGGCCCGCCGTACGCGTGTCGCGGCGCTGACCAGCACGCCGCCACCCTTGCCGGATTTCAGCCGCTTCGCAGAACGATTCCGCAAGGACGCGGAAACTCCCGATGGCAACATGCGCGCGGCCTACTTCGAGAGCTACAAAGCTGGATCCTGCGAATACTTCAGTGCGGCCGAACTTGCGCGAAGGATCGCCGCGGGCGAGGAAATGGTGTCTGCCTCCTTCGTCACCCCCTACCCGCCGGGGTTCCCGGTCTTGGTTCCCGGGCAGGTGATCACGGAGGAAATCCTGTCCTTCATGTCGGCTCTGGACACGCGGGAAATCCACGGCTTCAATGCGGAATTGGGGTTCAGGGTGTTGACGGGGTGAGCTAGGGTCACCCCAAAAGCCCATATAAGTGAGCGAGCGACGGGCTTGGAGGGCACATACGTGAGCGAGGGTTCCGCGCTTAGCCGAGCGCCACGGCGAGGATGCCGAGCACGACGGCGAGTAGCGGCGTCGTGCTCTGAAGAACCGCAGCGCGGAGGTACTTTTTGCCGCTCAAGGCGAGCACGATTGCCGCCAGCAGCATGGAGCCGCACGAACTGAAGACGAGGGTCCAGCCCACCTGCGGATGACCAAGTGCGACAAAGACGATCCCGGCGAGCGCCCCGATGGCAAGGAAGAGGTTGTAGAAACCCTGGTTGTACGCGAGGGGCTTGGTGGTTTCGGCGTCGGACTGGGAAGCGACGCTGAACCGCCTCCACGTGGCCGGACGGGTCCAGGTGATGGACTCCATGCTGAAGATGTAGACGTGCAACAAGCCGGCAATGAGGGCGAAAATCAGGGAGGCCAGGATCATGTGCTGATCCTAGCCTCCCTGTGTTGCACGGAGCCTCAATTGCGGACGACGACGGAAGGGGGACCCGCCGTCGTCGCACGTTGTGCGAGGGGCTAGTTTGTGCGCCTGACGGGCGCGACGACCTTGATGACGGCGGAGTCGTCGGCGGCGGCCAGGCCCTGGGCCTGGCCGAGGAGGTAGAGCTGTTCGGCAGCGGCGGCGACGGGTGCGGCCAGGCCGGCGGCGCGGGTGGCCTTGCCGACGATGCCCATGTCCTTGACGAAGATGTCCAAGCGGCTGAGGACCTCGGCGCCTTCCTCGTTGTATGCCTCGAGGATGCGGGGGCCGCGGTTGGACAGCATGAACGAGCCTGCGGCACCTGCTTCCAGGGCCGCGAGCGTCTTCGCCTGGTCAAGTCCGAGGGCGTCCGCGAGTGCCATGGCCTCGGCGGCAGCGGCGATGTGCACGCCGCACAGCAGCTGGTTGACGGTCTTGAGGGCCTGGCCGTCGCCGGGCTTGTCGCCCACGATGCTTAGCGTGGAGGCCAGCAGTTCCAGCGCGGGCCGGGCCTTTTCCTGGGCGGCCGGCGTCGCGCCCACCACGATCAGGAGGTCGCCTTCGCCGGCGCGCTTCGGGCCGCCGGAAAGCGGCGCGTCAACGAGTTCGACGCCGTACTCGGCCAGGCGGGCAACGGTGGCCGGAATGGCTTCGGTACCGACCGTGCTGCCGAGGATCACGACGGCGCCCGGCTTGAGCACAGGGGCGACGCCGCTCTCGCCGAAGAGAACGTCATCGAGTTGTTCGCCGTTGCGCACGGCAAGGAGCAGGGCGTCGGCGCCTTCGGAGGCTTGACGCGCCGAAGCGAAGGTGCGGATCCCGGCGTCGGCGGCGAGCTTCAGGCGCGGTTCGGCGATGTCGAAGCCGTGGACGGTGAGCTGGGTTGCCAGGCGGGTGGCCATCGGCAGGCCCATGGCGCCCAGGCCGAGGACGGCGACGGTGTAGTTGCTGGTCATGGTGTTCTCCATTGAATGCGGTGGCTAAAAGGTACTGCTGAGCTTGCGTGTGACTTGCGCCAGGGATTCGTCGTCGCCCACGTTGCCGGCGAAGACGATGTACGGGATGCCCTTCGCGGGTCCGTCCACCGGCTCCCACAGCGAGACGATGCCGGGCAGCATCGGGCCGCGGACAATCGCGTGGCGGATTTCCAGGCCGTGTGCGGCCACGTCCGAGGACGTGATGCCGCCCTTGGCGATGACGAAGCGCGGCGGGAAGGTCTTGAGCGTCCGGTTCACGATCGCGACGACGGCGGCAGAGACGGTGCGGGCAATCTTCAGGCTCGCCGCGGCGTCGTCCGTCTTGATGAGCAGTCGGCTCGTGTGGACGATGACGTCGCCGTCGCGGAGGGCGTCGACGACGGCGGCGACCACAGTTCCGATGTACTCGTCCGCGCCGCTAACGAAAAGTCCCTCGACGTCGATCTCGATGATGCGGGCGGCGCTGTGCTGGGTCGTCAGGGTGTTGAGCTGGCGCGTGGTGAGGCCGACATGCGAGCCAACCACGATCAAGCCACCGGCTGTGGAGGGAGCGTTGCCTTCGTATGCTTCCTCGCCGCTGAGCGCTTCGCGGATTTCCTGGCCGATGCGGCCGCGGACGAAGGGCGGGCCCACGCGGTAGAGCAGCTTCTTTCCGCGGCGTTCGGCTTCTTCCAGTCCGAGGGCCAGCGCGCGGAAATCGTTCTCGGTGACGACGTCCGCGACGATTGGCGTGGAGTTCGCAGCGGGTTCGATCGCGTCGGCGATGGCCTTGGCGGAGAGGTCGGGATCTCCGGCGGATCCATTCGCGGCAGCAGCGCCGGCGCGGATGATGTTCAGGTCGAGGACGATCACGGAATCCGCGGCGAAACGGCCCTGCGACTTCTCCTCCACATACTTGGCCAGCTCGGAATTGGCGAACCCGAAGCTCGCATCCTTGGCGAATTCGGTCTCGGCAACCGGGGTGAGCTTGCCGGCGTCGTCCCCGGTGCCGCGCATGTAGTGCACGCCGCCGATGGTGACGCGACCGGCGTCGGGAAACGCCGGGACCATCACGACGCCGTCGGTCGCTTCGCCGGTCACGTCAGCGATCGTGGCGGCAATGACGTCCGGTTCCAGCGGGTAGTGGCCGCGGAGGGTGGAGTCGGAGCGGCTGACGAACCCCAGGCGAACATCGTCGCCCGCTGCGGCAAGGGCGTTGCGCACGATTTCCTCGTTGCGGGCGGCGGCCTCAACCGTGTCCAGGCTGCGCGTGTTGGTCAGCACATAGACCGCGGGCTGGGACTGGCTTTCCACAATGTGGGCGAACGCCCATGTGAAATCGGCGGCCTCCCAGCGGGTGAGTACCGGCAGGTTGGCGACTGATTGGGTGCCCGTGGGGTCGTCGTCGAGGACTACCAGGACGCGGGGCGAGGCTCCGGAAGACGCTGCTACGGCGTCTGCAACCAGCTGAGCGGGGATCTGGACTTCAGCCGGGAAGGCGGCCAGAACATCGGCTTCAAGGGTCACTGTGCACTCCATCGTGGTTTTGAAAGTAAATGTAAGATGTCAGACATCTAATATTTGAATGCTAGTGTGACACACCCGCTTTCGGCTGTGCAAGTGTCGGTCGTCACTATGCTTGACGCATGCTTCAAGAGCCTCCCGCCGTCGCGGCACTACATGTGGACATGCGCCTTCCAGCGACTGCCGCCAACACGACGCCGGGACGACCGTCCCAGCCTCCGGTCCTGCTGCTGCACGGCTGGGCGTCGACGTCCGCCTATTGGGAGCCGCTCGCCGCCGAACTGCTCGACGCCGGGCGATCCGTCTGGATCGTCGATTTGCCCGGGTATCACCGCGGGGACATACTGCCTCCGGGCTTCCAGTGGACCCTGGAATCAGCGGCCGATTCCGTGGCTGCCGTTGCTGTCCGGAACGCATCGCCGGTCCACATTGTGGGCCACTCAATGGGCGGCAGCGTAGCGCTGACGTTGGCGGCCGCGCATCCGGAGCTCGTGGCCAGCGTGGCGCTGGTCGGCATGGTTCCGGCTCCGCCGAACGAAGGCTTCAAATCGATGCTCGAATCCCAGCTAGGGCATGGCTTCATTGACGACGCGACGCGCGCCAAGTGCATGAAGGCCTGGTTTGAAAGGCTGTCCGGGGAGGACGAACGATTGCTTGGCCAGGCATTCGAACTGCCCTTTGAGGTCCTGGGCCCAAGCGGCCTCGCCGCGATGGCGGGAGTGGCTGAGGACGTTCCCGGAAAGGTGACGGCACCGACGTTGGTGATTGCCGGCGTCGGCGACCGTCTACGCTCGCTGGGCCAGGCGGAAGCCTACGTGGCGGCCAGTCCGCTGCGGAAGCTCGTGGCGGTCCCGGACGCCGGGCACAGCGTGCATTGGGAGCTGCCACATGCTTGCGCACTGGCGCTCGGCGCGTTTTGGAACGAAAGCCGGCAACCGCCAGCGTAAGATGTCAGACATCTAGGAACGGAGCATCATGGCACGTAAGTCGCTGGTCGGCATTGTCGCTGACGAGCTGCTGGACCGCATCATCGCGGGTGAATTTCTGCCGGGAACAGTGGTTCCCGGCGAACTCGAGTTGAGCGCCAAGCATGAAGTCAGCCGCATGACTGTCCGGGAGGCCATGAAGACCCTCGAGGCCCAGCGAATCCTCAGCGTGGAGCGCGGCCGGGGAACGTTCGTCAACCCCTTGAACCGATGGGCGTCCCTTGAAGCTGTATTGCGTGCGGCTTCGGAGGGAAAGAACGACGCCGCAGCGGCCGTCCAGCTCATCGAGCTGCGCCGCATGCTCGAGACGGGGGCCTGCGAACTCGCCGCTTCACGGATTTCCCCCGAGGAAATCGACCAGCTGCAGGTTCATGTTTCCGCCATGCAGAAGGCCCACGATTCCAACGACCTGAGCGCATTCGTCGAAGCGGACCTCGGCTTCCACGATGTCATCCTGCGCGCCTCCGGCAACGTCTTCGTGGCCGTGCTCTTCGAACCACTGCACCGCGTCCTGGAAACCCGGCGCACTCAGACCTCGCAAATCCCCGATATCCAGCGGCACGCGATCGGACATCACCGGGCCATCCTGAAGGCACTCGAAGCCAGCGACGCCCCCCGCGCCCGCGAGGCCATGGACGCGCACATGCAGCAGACCCTCGACGATCTCAGGACGTACGTCCTGGACGCCTAGCTTTCAGGACGCCCTGGGACGCCCGCTCACATAAACGGGCCATTCCACGGACCCTCGCTCACATATATAGGCCAATCCCCGGACCCTCGCTCAGATCATCTGCAGTAGGGCTCCGCCATTTGGCCTCACGTGTGAGCGAGCGTTCGGCCGAAAGGCACCATAGGTGAGCGAGCGTCGGAAGGGCACCAGGCATAAGTGAGCGAGCGTTCGGCCATTTGGCGCCATAGGTGAGCGAGCGTCGGCGGGGACCACCCCTGTTCCCCCGGCCTTGCGTCGGCTAGTCTGCTTTCACGGCCTGCCAGGCCCGCAGTTCAGGCATCAAGGACGATCATGAGGAGCAAGAATGGCTGACCACACATATAGCGTTTCCGAAATTGTTGGAACCTCGTCCGAGGGCGTCGACGCCGCGATCAGGAACGGGATTTCGGCCGCGAGCCAGACTCTTCGGAACCTCGACTGGTTCGAAGTCAAGGAAATCCGCGGCCACCTCAGCGAGGGCGCCGTTGCCGACTGGCAGGTAACCATCAAGCTCGGATTCCGTCTGGAGCGTTAAGAAGCCCTCAAAACCCCGAAAACGACGATGGCCGTCAGCCTTTCTGTGGAAAGGCTGGCGGCCATCAGTTGCGAGGCTGGACTCACCCGCGGGTCCAGACTTGGACGGGGTCACCGCCACAGAGGAGTCGCCGGCCACGGCCGGCAAATTCGATCCACAGGAATTCGTGGTCAGAGGAAACTTCGTCCACAAGGCCGGCGTCGAAGCCCCATTTGTCCTCCTGGATCCAGACGGTTTCGCCGCGGCTGAGTTCCGACCACTTCGACGGCGGCAGGTGAAGTGCCGCTCCAGCGGGCCGTTGGGCCGACGTCGTGAAGTGGCTGGGGCCCCACACACCCAAGGTTTCGGGACTCATCGGGACTCAGCGACCAAGTACTCGCGGTGCCAGACAGTTGCCGCGCCGTTGTGGGACGGGAAGACGTGGCCTTCGAAGAACGTGCGCACCACGTGGGGTTCGCCCTCAGGGCTCCACTGACCGGATGCCGGGCAGTGCGAACCCGTGGATCCCGCGGACCCGGCGGTAGTTGCCCGCTCCCTCAGCAGCGCGATGCGTTTCATCGTTGAATTCCATCCTTGATATGCGAAAAGGTCTGAATTCAGCGTAAACGCGATTCAAAAGCCGCCCAATGGGCACATAGACAAAATCACGCCGATTCACTATGCAGCAGCACAGTGACGTGGAGCACTTTTGGCTGAAACTCCCTCAGCTCTCGCCCATTGCATGACGCTCGGACAGCTCCGGGCTCGTCGTCGCCGTTCCCGCACCAAATGCGGTTCCCGCACCAAAGCTGCCCAGCAACTTCAGCGCATCGTCCGACGGCGAACCTGCCTTCGCGGAGTAGACCCGCAAGACCTGGTCCGGGTCCTCCGGCAGGGCCAGATTCTCGAAGTTAAGTTCCACGTCCCCCACCGCGGGGTGGTGCAGGCGGACCGTGCCAGCCGAGCGTGCCGCCACTCGATGCCCAGCCCACCATTGGCGGAAATGTTCGCTGTTCACGGCGAGTTCGCCCACGAGCTGGTTGGCCTGGGGATCGTCGGGGTGCCGCCCGGTATCCGCACGCAGGGAACCGGCGGCTTCCGCGGCGACGGTTTTCCAGTCCCGGAACAGTTCGCGCGCCTGGGGGTCCAGGATCAGCCAACGGGTGAGGTTTCGCTCGGCGGGAGGCATGGACGGGAAGTCGGCAAACAGCAAGACTGCCATGCGATTGGCTCCGAGCACGTCACTGCGCCGGCCAAGCAGGAGCGCCGGAACGTCACCCACGGCATCGAGGAGTTGGCGCATGGCCGGCCGCACTCGTGGCGTGGGAGTCGGGGCTTTGGCGCTCGACGCGCAGTGCCCTAGGAGGTCCATCATGTGGGTGTGCTCGCTTGAGTCCAGGCGAAGCGCCCGCGACACCGATTCAAGGACCGCCCGGGACGGATGGATATGGCGGCCCTGTTCGAGGCGCGTGTAGTAGTCCGTGCTGACATCGGCCAAGCGGGCAATCTCTTCCCTGCGCAGCCCTGGCACACGGCGCGCGCCGGACCCGTCTGGCAACCCTGCATCCTCCGGCGACATCCGGGCACGCATGGCTTTGAGGAATTTTCCGAACTCGGCGCTTTGACCCATGTCCCCATTCTTCCCCTCCCAAGGGCCTGTTTCTATGGCCAAGGTAGGACTGCGAGTCCTAGGAAAAACAGGGGGCGTCAAAACTAATGATTGTTGCTTCGAAAGTGCATAGGCTCGAAAAAGCCAGTCAGGCAAACCACCCACCAGCGACGAAAGGGCCGGACATGTCCAACGCTCAGAATTCAACCGTTCCCGGGCTCGTCCTGAACAACTCGGTCACCATCCCCCAGCTCGGCTTCGGCGTCTTCCAGGTCCCACCTGCCGAGACCCAGAAAGCCGTGGAAGACGCGCTTGAAGCCGGGTACCGGCACATCGACACCGCCGCGGCGTACCGGAACGAATCCGGTGTCGGTGCGGCAATCAAGGCTTCCGGAATCGCCCGGGAGGAACTCTTCATCACCACCAAACTCCGCAACGGCGAACAAGGCCGGGCCGCGGCGGCATTCAACCACAGCCGCCGCGAACTCGGCCTCGACGTCATCGATCTCTACCTGATCCACTGGCCCGTGCCATCGCAGGGCCTGTTCGTCGACGCGTGGAAGGCACTGGAAAAGATCCATGCCGACGGCGGCGCCCGGGCAATCGGGGTCTCCAACTTCCTGCCGGCCCACCTCGACACGCTCCTGGCGTCGGCCGACGTCGTTCCCGCCGTGAACCAGATCGAACTGCACCCGACCTTCCAACAGCGGGAACTGGCAGCGAAGAGCCGCTCGCACGGGATCGCCGTCGAGGCCTACAGCCCGCTGGGGCAGGGAGCGGACCTGGGGTCGGCAACGGTCACCGAACTTGCCGAAACGCACGATGCCACTCCCGCCCAGATCGTGCTGGCCTGGCACCTCGGAACCGGCAACCTCGTCATCCCCAAGTCCGTCCACCCGGAGCGGATCCGCCAGAACCTCGCGGCGGCGTCGTTGCAGCTCACCCCGGACGAACTGGCAGCCATCAGCGCGCTCGACGCCGGTGCCCGCCTCGGCGCCGACCCCGCCGTCGCGTCCTTCAGCCAGATGTAGAAACCACCGCAGCGTAAGGAACCCGAAACCATGCAGTACACCCACTTGGGCCGCTCAGGCCTCAGCGTCTCGCGCTTGTGCCTCGGAACCATGAACTTCGGCCCGCAGACGGAGGAATCCGTAGCGCACTCCATCATGGATTCCGCACTAGATGCCGGCATCAACTTCTTCGACACCGCCAACGTGTACGGCGGCCATGACAACCGGGGATGGACCGAGGAAATCCTGGGCCGCTGGTTCGCCAAGGGCGGCGAGCGCCGCGAACGCGTGGTGCTGGCGACCAAGCTCTACGGATCCATGACGGACCGCCCCAACGAGTCCAAGCTCTCCGCCCTCAACATCCGGCGCGCCTTGGACGCCAGCCTCAAGCGGCTGCAGACCGACTACATCGACGTCTACCAGTTCCATCACGTGGACCGGAACACGCCGTGGGATGAGATCTGGCAGGCCATCGAGGTTGCCGTCCAGCAGGGCAAGGTCCTGTATTCCGGAAGCAGCAACTTCGCGGGCTGGCACATCGCCCAGGCCCAGGAGGTGGCCGCGCGACGCAATTACAACGGACTCGTGAGCGAGCAGTCCATCTACAACCTGCTCACCCGCAACGTCGAACTGGAAGTCATCCCGGCGGCCCAGCAGTACGGCCTCGGGCTGATCCCGTGGTCGCCGCTTCACGGCGGCCTTCTGGGCGGGGTGCTCAAGAAGGAGCGCGACGGCGTCCGTCGCCTTGAGGGCCGCGCGGCCGAGACCCTGAAGAAGCACGAAGACCAGATCCGCCAGTACGAGGACCTCGCCGACGACCTTGGCCACGAGCCCGGCGACGTGGCCTTGGCCTGGTTGCTGCACCAGCCGGCCGTGACCGCACCGATCGTGGGTCCGCGCACGCAGGAGCAGTTGGACGCTGCCATCAGGGCTTTGGATGTCACCCTCGACGCCGATGCACTCAAGCGGCTCGACGACATCTTCCCGGGCCACCGGACCGCACCGGAAGACTATGCGTGGTGACTTCTGCACCGTTGCGCCTGCTGTTCATCGGCGGGACCGGGACCATCAGCGCGGCGGCGGCGGAGCGCGCCGTCGCGCTGGGTCACCGGCTCACCGTGCTCAATCGGGGACTGAGCTCGGAAAGGCCGGTCCCTCCGGGCACGGAATTGTTGCAGGCAGATATCCGCAACGCCGCCGAGGTGGCGGAGGTGCTGAACGGCCGCGAGTTCGACGTCGTCGCGGACTTCATCTCTTTCACGCCGGAGCATGTGGCCGCCGCGGTGGAGCTGTTCCGCGGCCGGACCGGCCAGTACGTGTTCATCAGTTCGGCTTCGGCCTACCAGAAGCCGCCCGCACACTTGCCGATCCTTGAGTCGACCCCCTTAAGAAATCCTTTTTGGAAGTACTCCCAGGACAAGATCGCGTGCGAAGACCTTCTCGTGCGGGCTTACCGCGACGAGGGTTTCCCCGTCACTATCGTTCGGCCTTCGCACACCTATGACCGCACGCGGATCGCCCTTCTGGGTGGCTGGACGGACATCCATCGGATGCGGGAAGGCCTGCCTGTGATAGTCCACGGGGACGGTACCTCGCTGTGGACCCTCACCCATACGGACGATTTTGCGGTGGCCTTCGTCGGCCTCCTCGGCCGGCCGCAGGCTTTGGGTGAAAGCTACACCATCACCTCGGACGAAGCGCTCCCGTGGGACCAGGTTTACCGGCTCTTCGCCACGGCGGCAGGGGTGCCGGAACCCGAACTGGTGCACATCGCCTCGGAGACCATTGCCGCGCACTCCCCGGAGCTTGGTCCCGCGCTTCTCGGGGACAGGTCCCACTCCGTGGTCTTCGACAACACCAAGATCAAGACGCTGGTGCCGTGGTATCGGGCAGAAATTCCGTTCGCGGCAGGCGCACGTGAGATCGTCCGGTGGCATGATGAACATCCAGGCATCAAGCACGTGGACCAGGACTTCATGAAACTCAGCGAGCAACTGGTCCAATGGGCACGAAGGCCGATCTAGCAACTGAAAGGACAGGACCATGGCACTTGCTCCGACCGTCAGGCTCAATGACGGTAATGCCATTCCGCAGATCGGCCTCGGAACCTGGCCGCTCGACGACGCCCAGGTCGCCACGGCGGTGGTGTCCGCCGTCGAGCTTGGCTACCGGCACGTCGACACGGCGTACCGCTACGGTAACGAGGCCGGCGTCGGGCAAGGCGTGCGGGACTGCGGCGTCCCGCGCGAGGAACTGTTCATCACCACCAAACTGGACGGCACCCACCAGGGCCGTGATCGCGCCGTCGACGGCCTTGAGGGCTCCCTCAAGCGCCTCGGGCTGGATTACGTGGACCTCTTGTTGATCCATTGGCCGCTCCCCCAACGGAATGAATTCGTGTCCACTTGGGAGACTTTCGAGCGACTCCAGGCTGAGGGGAAGGTGCGCTCGATCGGCGTGTCCAACTTCAAGCCCACGCACCTCGAACGGCTTCTGGAGGAAACCTCAGTGGTGCCGGCCGTCAACCAAATCCAGATCTCGCCGTCCATCACCCGGATCGATCAGCGTGCCTTCAACGGCAGCCATGGCATCGCCACGGAATCGTATAGTCCGTTGGGGGCCGGTCGCGATCTCCTGAATGCCCCGGTCTTGGCGGCCATCGCGAAAAAACACGGAAAGACGCCAGGTCAGGTCGTGCTGCGCTGGCACGTGCAGGAGGGGCTCGTGGCCATCCCAAAGTCGGCCAATCCGCTGCGCATGAAGGAAAACCTGGACGTCTTCGACTTCGCTTTGGACCACGACGACCTGTCCGCGATCGCCACCTTGGACGCGGGTGCCGATGCCGGTGTCGACTCGGACGTACAAGGCCACTGAGGCAGCATTCCATCACCAACACTGAGGACGGCATGGCAGAGAACATCGACGGAACGCTCATCTGGGCAGGCGCGTACACCGCGGACAGCGACGGGAACGGAACAGGCATTGGCGCAGTTGCGGCACGTGAAGATGGCAGCATTGCTTGGCTGGGCACCGCCGTCGAAGCACCGTCGCCGTCGTTCCTTGCCGTTCACCCCACGCTGCCAGTGGTGTATGCGGTAGCTGAGGCCGCCCAGACGGTCCGGGCATACCGACGGACCGGGCTGTTCGGCCTTGAACCCCTGGGCGAGGCCTGGCCGGCTGGAGCTGCGGCCTGCCACGTCGCCGTCGACCCTTCCGCCCGTTTCATCGTGGTCAACTGTTGGGGCGACGGCAACGTATTGCTGTACGGGCTCGACGACGACGGCGGCATCACCTCGCGCTTTGCCGCGCCGCCGGCGAAGGATCCACACGCGGGCGTCGACGGCGGAATCGACATCGCCACGGGCGGCCCCCGGGTGAGCCGCGCCCACGCAAGCCTCATGCTCGAGGACGGCCGGATCATGACCACCGACCTCGGCTTCGACCTCGTACGGGTGTGGAACTATTTCCCCGACACCGGCCTGCTTCCTGACCACCAAGTCGCACTCCCCATGGGCAGCGGCCCCCGGCACTTGGTCCAGCACCCCTCCGTCGACGCCGTCTTCGTCCTGACCGAATATTCCATCGAAGTGGTGGTGCTCCTGCCCGGAGCGGACGGCCGCTTTGTGCTCCACCGGCTCGGTCCCGCGACGGCCGGTGGGGCCGCCGACGGCGACACAGCCGCCGAAATCGCACTGTCGCCGGACAATCGCTTCGTCTATACGGGCATCCGCGGCTCCAACCGGATCTCGGTACTGGCCGTCGAAGGCAGCGGAACCCGCCTCCGACCCGTGGCTGACGTGCCCAGCGGAGGAGACAGGCCCCGCCACCACCTGGTCCGCGACGGCTGGCTCCACGTGGCGCACGAGCGTTCCAACCAAGTCACTACGTTCGCATTGGACCCTTCCACCGGCATCCCGGGCGATGTCCTCAACCAGCTGAACTTGGGTTCCCCCACCGCTTTGGTCGTAGCTCCCTGAGCGGCTAATCCATGCGTGAGATCTCGCCGCTTTGCCAGCTCCAAAGAGGCGAGATCTCACGTCTCGATGCGGTGCCTAACCCCGTACAGCCTCGTCCACAGCCGCCAGCAGGGAGTTGAATCGAGGGTTGGTATCGAGGTCATCGATGAGGACTGCGCGTCCGCGTTCGTCGGCTAGCGGGACTTGCCAGTTCGGGTAGACCTCCGACGTCGTACCGGGCTGGTTCTGCACCCTCCGCTCCCCCACGGCATCCACCAGCGCAACGCCAAGCAAGACCGACGGCGCAAGGGCGAGAAACCGATGCAGCGCCTCAATGACCTGCTCCTCGCTAAGCTCCTGGCCGCTGCCGTCGAATCCGGCCGGCAGCAGGCCCCGTTCCCGCAGCAACCCCATCATCTTGTCCAGGCTCGCCTCGTGCTCGGCCCGTTCCTCGGCCACGCTTCGTTCAAGCAAGCCCAGTTGGCTCCGGAGTTCCACATGATCGCCTGCGAGGTACCCGGCGGTCGGCGGGAGGTCGTGGGTGTTGACGCTGGCGAGGGCCTGCGTTCGGTAACGTTCGGGCGGCAGGGGCGAGTCGCCGTCGTACTCAAACCAGAGGATCGACGTGCCCAGGATGCCACGGGCCGCAAGGTAGTCCCGCACCCAAGGCTCGAAGACGCCCAGGTCTTCGCCGATGACCACGGCACCCGCGCGGTGCGCTTCCAAAGCGAGGATGCCGATGAGGGCCTCGTGGTCGTAGCGGACATAGGCGCCGTCGCGGGCGGAGTTGCCAGCGGGCACCCACCACAACCGGAACAGCCCCAAAATGTGGTCCACGCGGATTCCGCCGGCGTGGCGAAGGACGGTGGAGAGCATCGCGCGTAACGGGGCGTAGCCCGCCTCGGCCAAACGGATCGGGTGCCACGGCGGCTGGTTCCAGTTCTGGCCGAGCTGGTTGTACATGTCCGGTGGTGCGCCCACGCTGACACCCGGCGCGAAGCTGCTGCGCAGGGTCCAGGCGTCGGCGCTGCTGAGGTCCGCCCCGACGGCGAGATCGTGCACCACTCCTAGCCGCATGCCGGAACGCTTCGCGGCGGCCTGGGCTGACTCGAGCTGCTCATCGCAGATCCACTGAAGCCAACGGTGGAAACCAATCCGGTCGGCCAAAGCCCGGCGCATCGACTCAACCTTGGGCGAACCGAGGGTGGCCGCGGGGTCCTGCCAGAAGGGGTCGTCCGGCGACCGGTCCTCGCGGATGGCGCACCAAAGGGCGAAATCGTCCAAGCCCGGACCTGACTCACGGCAGAATTCCTCGAAGGCGCGCTGCCGGGCCGGAGAAAGCTTGACCGTGTGAAGGAGTTCCAGGGCAGCGAGCTTGGCGGCGAAGATCTGGTCCCGGTCCAGCCGTTCCGCGTCCTTGTTGAGCGCGTGGACGTCATCCAACAGCCGGTCCACCGTGGCGCGCTTCCGGGGCTTCACATATGCCAATTCGGGAATGGATTCGACCCGAATGTAAAGGGGGTTGAAGAATCGCCTGGTTGACGGAGAATACGGCGACGCCTGAACCGGAGGCACCGGATCCGCGGCATGCAGGGGGTTCACCAGGACATAGTCGGCACCGCGTGCGCCGGCCAACGACGCCAAATCGGCCAAGTCCGCGAAATCCCCAATACCCCATGAGCGCTTCGAGCGCACCGAATACAGCTGCGTTGCGAGTCCCCAGCCGCGCCGTTCCTCGAGCTGCGCTGCCGTCTGCAACTTGGCTGGAACCACGGCCAGCGCGGCGGTGGCCGTCACGCCGTCGGACTCGGCCGTCAGCGAGTGCCAGCCGAGCGGCAACCCGGCCGGCACCTCAAAGGTGGCACGGCCTGTGGGCACTCCATCCACGTCGCGCGGCGACGCCCAGTCCTCCTGTTGAATGGCTTCGAGTTCCGTTCCGTCCTCGAGTGAGATCGTCAGACGGGCCGGCGAACCGTCGCGGACATGGACGTGAACAGCCGTCGTCGTTCCCTCCTGGACGACGACGGCGGGCGGCAGCATCCGTCGCCACGGCGCCACTTCCGCGTCCGCGAGGGCAGCCTCGATCTGCTCGTCGGAATGGGCGGCGACTCCCAGGGCACCGAGTACCTGGATCAGCGTGGTGGGTGAAACATCGTGTTGCAGCCCATCCCAGCCGTGGAACGACGTCCCGACGCCATGAGCGTCTGCGAGCCGGTGAAGCAGGTCCTCGTCAATGGCGATGTTCGGGGCGGGTGGCATCGCCGTGGGGTCGGTGTCCTGCTGGATGGGAGTGTTGGTCATGTCCGCCTCGTCTGCGATGTGATTCGTCCGAAGGTGCATACCGCCCCGCGTGCAACTCGGGCGAGGCAACTGGTTCCGATTATTGCAGGGCGGTGGGGGCCGTCCCAGTTATTCCGACAGCATGACGCCCCCAACCCGAAACCCTCGCTCACAAACAACCGCCACAATCCAAACCCTCGCTCACGTATGGGCCCCAAACTCGAAACCCTCGCTCACATACGCCTGGGGGCGGCGTGGTACATGATTGAGCCATGGAGGCCGTAGACGCGCTCAACGAAACCGCCTTCTGGCTGGAACGGGAACTCGCGGACGGCTTCAAGGTCCAGGCGTTCCGACGGGCTGCGGGCATCATCGCCGGCCTGAGCCAAGAGGAACTGATTGCCCGGGTCAGGGATGGCCGGCTCAAGCGAACCAAGGGAATCGGCAACCGGACCTTCGAAGTGATCAACCAGGCCCTGAGCGGTGCTGTTCCGGACTACCTTGAGAACCTCCGCCGTCGTGGCGCCGAACCCTTGGTCAACGGTGGACACACGCTTCACGCCAAGCTCCGGGGCGATCTGCACAGCCACAGCAACTGGTCGGACGGCGGCTCACCGATCGAGGTCATGGTCACCGCTGCGAATATTCTCGGACGGGAATATCTCGCGCTTACCGATCACTCCCCCAACCTCACCATCGCCAACGGACTCAGCCCCGAGCGCTTGATGGAGCAACTCATGGTTGTGGATGGAATCAACAACGGGCAGTCCAGCTTTCGATTATTAACCGGAATCGAAGTGGACATCCTGGAGGACGGAGGGCTGGACCAGTCCGCGGAGCTGCTGAGCCAACTCGACGTTGTGGTTGCCAGTGTCCACTCGAAGCTCCGATCCGACAAACGGTCCATGACCCGGCGTATGCTCGGCGCAATCGAAAACCCGCACACGAACGTCCTCGGTCATTGCACCGGCCGACTGGTCAAGGGATCTCGCGGAACACGGCCCCCATCGGAGTTCGACGCCGAAAAGGTATTCGCGTCGTGCGCGGAACATTCCGTCGCCGTCGAGATCAATTCGAGGCCGGAACGCCAGGACCCGCCTGACGAATTGATTCGGATGGCCCTCGACGCCGGCTGCCTCTTCAGCATCGACAGTGACGCCCATGCCCCCGGCCAGCTCGACTTCCTGCAATACGGAGCGGAGCGGGCAGAAGCGAACGGTGTACCCGCCGACCAGATCATCACGACGTGGCCATTGGATCGCCTACTGGAGTGGCTCCAGCCCAGGCAATAGTCCCCGCCGTCGCCGCCAACTGTTTAATGCCCGACGGCGACTTCCGCACCCAGCGCCGACGCCCGCCGTCGGACCCTGCCGATGCGACTGCGGGAGGGTTCACCAAAATGGCTTCATAAGTGAGCGAGCGTCGTCGAATTTCCCGCCATAAGTGAGCGAGCGTCGTCAGGGCTTCTTACGGAGCGCTGAGCGGACCCGCAACCGCACGGCCGCGACCGCCCAAACAACGGCGAACAGCGCAATCAGCACCAGCCCGGCATCGCCGAGGTCTATTTCGCCGAGCCACGTGGTGACAGGATCGCTCAGCCCGAAGGCCGCGTTGAGGAAGCCGCCCAGCGTGATGACCGAGATGAAGAGCGCCGAGAAGGCCGAGATGCCGGTGATGATGGCGTTGAATCCCAGCTTGCGCTGAGGATCATGGATGGCGGACTTGTACATTCGCATCATTGCCACTCCGTTGACGGAATCGCAGAGCGTCATGGCCGCGGTGAAGGCCAGCGGCAACGCCAGGAGGGCAAGAACGGACACGCCCGCGAGCGACGCCGCCGTCGTGAGCACCAGCAGCCCGATGGTGGTGGCGGTGTCGAAGCCGAGCCCGAACAAGAACCCGATCACATAGATGTTCCGGGGACGCTGGACCTTGGATAGCGGCTTGGCCAAGAGCCGCGCGATGAGCCCTTTGGTTTCGAGGTCGTCGACGGCGATCGCGCCGCCAGCCTGGGCGGCGCGGTACAGCTGCATCGTGCGGAGGAATGCAGACCCGTTGAAAACGCCCATGGCCAGGAGGAAGAGCCCGGAGACGCCGCTGCCGATCAGCCCCAGCACGAGGTGTCCGGTGGTGCCGTCCTCCATGAGCTGGCCCACCAGGCTGGCGCCGCCAACCACCATCACACCGGCCAGAACCACCACAGAGCTGTGGCCCAGGCTGAAGGCAAAGCCGACGCTCACGGGGTCCTTGCGCTGTGCCACGAATTTTCGTGTGGAATTGTCGATCGCGGCGATGTGGTCCCAGTCGTAGCTGTGCTTGATACCGGCCACATATGCCGTCAGCACGAGGCCGAGCGCCAGCGGCTGCCCACCACCGGCGCCACCCACCAGCAGGAGAACGACGGCGGCAAGGTGCAAGAGGACGACCGAGCCGAACATGAACGCGAGTCGCGACTTCATCGGGAGATGCTCGCGCTGGCGGTACATCGAGGCGAACTCCGCGAGTGAGGTCATCAGTACTTCCTGAGGTTCAGCGGCGCCCTGCCGTACCAGCGTTCGCGCAAAAGGCCGGTACAGGCACCAAGCAATCGATTCAGTTCCTCGGTGCTGTTCGACAGGGACCGCAGGATCAGGCCCGTTGTGCCCGCAAGGCTTCGGGTCAGCGACAAGCCCGAGTACGCCTCATACCCCGCCGCCAGCCGGTGCAGTTCGTCGGCGAGCGCCTGGTCAACCCGCGGATCCACCACAATGAGCGATCCCAGGTGGCTGTACCCCTCCATGAAGCCCACTCCGGTCACTTCGCCCAGGGGCGGCCGGATCAGGAGGTTGTCGAGCGCAAGCAGCGCCGCGCCGTCGTCGCCCTCCACCTGGATCTCGTTCCGGAGCCGGAGTTCCCGGTACCGGAAGGAGGCGCCGTCCGGCGACCAGCCGGGAGTGATGACTTCCGCCATGATGAGGCTCGACGTCGGATGCACATTGATGTGCGTATTCTGCCGATAGCTGGCCTCCCGGTAGGCGATGAGCTGGTCGGGAGCCAACTCCAGTTCCGCCCCCTCCCCCAGGCGGATAGTCATCCGCTGCTCAGCAAACGACCCCGGCGTCCGATAGATCTTCGTGGCCGACTGCGTCGTCAAAAGCAACGAAGCCCCGGGCTCGACCTCCACATCCACAACATAGAGATCCGCCCCCAAATACGCCCCGCCCGGATTGACCATGACATAACAAACCTGACCGCTCTGATCCAAGTAGTGCGGCCTCAAAACCCGCAAGGCACCCTGATGAAACTGCTGCACTGCCACGGATCGACCAGCACGTTTCCCTATGACGAGCGCAAGGCGACCCATCTCGGGCCGATCAGCGGACGCGGATGAAGGGGGCCGCGGCGTGGCGGGCATCGCGGAGCGGGCACGGCCCCCTTCATCCGCGGGCGCAGGCCCAGGTGAGATGAGAGCGTTCGCGAGTGAACTCATTGCGCCAGGTCGAGCATCAGGACGTCGTGCCGCATCCATGCGATGACCTTGTCGAGCCCTTCGTCAGTTTTGAGGTTGGTGAAGCAGAACGGCTTGTCGCCCCGGAATTCCTTGGAGTCCCGTTCCATCACTGATAGGTCCGCGCCGACGAAAGGGGCGAGGTCCGTCTTATTGATGATGAAGAGGTCCGACTTGATCATGCCTTGACCGGCCTTGCGGGGGATTTTCTCTCCCTGGGCGACGTCGATGATGTAGATCGAGAAGTCCACGAGTTCGGGGCTGAACGTCGCGGAGAGGTTGTCGCCGCCGGATTCGACGAAGATGACCTGCAGGTCGGGGTGGCGTTTCTTGAGTTCCTCGATGGCCGCCGTGTTCATGGAGGTGTCTTCGCGGATGGCGGTGTGGGGACAGCCGCCGGTTTCGACGCCGATGATGCGGTCCTCAGGCAGGATGCCGTTGGCTGCGAGGATTTTGGCGTCTTCGATCGTGTAAATGTCGTTGGTGATGGCGGCCATGGAAATTTCCCGGCTCATGTGGCGGGTCAGGCGCTCCACGAGCTGCGTTTTGCCGGCACCTACCGGGCCGCCGATGCCGATCTTGATGGGTTCAGACATGTGTCCTCCTATGGTTCTAGCTCATGAACATGCGCGCACGTTGCCATTCGTGCCGCATCTGCGAAATTTCCAGCCCGGGGCTGACGGCTCCGAAGTCGTCCCAGCTGAGGTGCCGGACATGTTCGACGGCGGCAGCGACGTCGTCGTGCGCCTTGCGCAACAGCCGCTGCCCGGAGTTCTGCCCGAGCGGGATGGCGCGCACGGCGTTCTGCGTCAGTGAGGTGACCGCCGCGAAAAGGTAAGCGGCGAGCGCTTCTTCGAACGGTACGCCCAGCGAGCGCGCGACGACGGCGAACGCCAGCGGCTGATGACCGGCAGCCCGGCCCGTGGTCACGAGAGTCCGGTAGGCCTCCAGCTCGGCCGAAGGAAAGACCTCCGTCCCGATCTCGATCAGCCGCCCGCCCATTTTGGTACTGGCCTCCCGCAACTGCCGCGGCAAGAGCTGAGCACTGAGATGCTCATCCAATTCCCCCACAGACACTCCCTCGTACAGGAACCGAATGGCCAAGCCGTCGGAATATGTCAACTGCTGCCCCACAAACGCGGACAGCCAAGTGCCGAATGACGCTTCATCGTGAACCAACCCGCGGTCAATGTACGTCTCAAACCCCAAAGAATGAGCAAACGCCCCGGTAGGCAACGCGGAGTCAGTCAGCTGCTGCAACGCGAGCTGGTACGACCCGCTCATCGGGCGCCTCGCAAGGTGACGTACAAGGCGAAGGCGGGTGATAGGGGCCGCGGTGTGGAGGGCACCGCGGGGGGCCCACTGCCGCGAGGGCCCCGACCCGAGCTTGCGAGGGTTGGGAGCGGCTGGGGACGGGCACGGCCCCTATCACCCGCCGAAGCTGCGGCGACCGAAGGGCTGGCGCCCCAACCCGACCATCGGCCCAGGAGACTAGTGCGTGTGTTCAGCATGGCGGAAAGGCACCGGCATTACGCGTTCCTGGCGGTCGTACGGCACACCGACGTGCTTGAGGTAGTCCTCGACCGTGTGGTCGTACTGGCACACCATGACTTCGGCCCCGTACTCGGACGCCGCGTCGAAGAACTGGGCCTGCAGGTGCCGGTTGCCGAGGGAGTGCGCCACAACACCCATTTCGTAGATGCTGCGCGCGGCGATGACCAGGACGTCGCTCGGCAGCACGGACACCACGATCAGGTTCGCATCCTCGACGGCGAGGATGTCGCCGTCGCGCAGGTCTCCGGAGCCGGCCGGGAGGCGGATGCCGAGCTCCTTCCCATGGTCCGTGGTGACGCGTTGGATGCGTTTGACCAGCTGGGCGCTGGGCAGCACGACTTTCTCCTTGTGGAGGCCGGCGTACTGTTCGGGGTCGGGCAGTTCGTGCAGGTTGCCCAGGATCCTTTCGATGATCATGTGGTTCTCCTCCGGCGATCTAGAAAAGGAAGTAGCGCTGGGCCATGGGCAGCACGTCGGAAGGCTCGCAGGTGACCTCTTCGCCGTCGACCGTCACTTTGTACGTTTCGGGATCGACGGCGATGTCGGGCGTCTCGCCGTTGAACTTTAGGTCCGCTTTGCTCAGGTTCCGGATGCCGGACACCGGCCGGATGACCCGTTCCAGCCCAAGCTCTTCCGGGACACCGGCGTCGATGGCCGCCTTGGACAGGAAGGTGATGGAGGACTGCTGCAACGCCTTGCCGTGGGCGGCGAACATCGGGCGCATGGTGCGTGGCTGCGGGGTGGGGATGGAACCGTTGGAGTCGCCCATGAGTGCGTAGGCGATCTGACCGCCTTTGAGGACCAGTTCCGGCTTCACACCGAAGAAGGCCGGATTCCAGAGGACGAGGTCGGCGAATTTGCCCACTTCCACCGAGCCGATGGAGTCCGCCATGCCCTGCGCGATCGCCGGGTTGATGGTGTATTTGGAGATGTAGCGCTTGATCCGGAAGTTGTCGCTGTCCTCGCCCAAGCCGTTTGCAGCACCGTGGCTTGCGCCGGACGGGTCCTTGAGGACACCCCGCTGCCGTTTCATGGCATCGGCCACTTGCCACGTGCGGATGACGACTTCACCCACGCGGCCCATGGCCTGGGAATCCGAGGAGGTCATGGAGAAGATGCCCAGGTCCTGGAGCACGTCTTCGGCGGCGATGGTTTCGGCCCGGATGCGGGAATCGGCGAACGCCACGTCTTCCGGGATGTCCGGGTTGAGGTGGTGGCACACCATGAGCATGTCCAGGTGCTCTTCGATGGTGTTCCGCGTGTACGGGAGCGTCGGGTTGGTGGATGCCGGGAGCACATTGGGCAATCCGGCGATCTTGATGATGTCCGGAGCGTGCCCGCCGCCGGCGCCTTCGGTGTGGAAGGTGTGGATCACGCGGCCGTCGATGGCCTTGATGGTGTCCTCCACGAATCCGCACTCGTTGAGCGTGTCCGTGTGGATGGCTACCTGCACGTCGTATTCATCGGCAACGCGCAGGGACATGTCGATCGACGACGTCGTGGCGCCCCAGTCCTCGTGGACTTTGAGGCCCACCGCGCCTGCGCGGATCTGTTCGGCAAGCGGCTCGATGGCGGACGCGTGGCCTTTGCCGAGGAGGCCGATGTTGATCGGCAGCCCTTCCGCGGCTTGCAGCATCCGTGAAATGTGCCATTTGCCGGGAGTGATGGTGGTGGCCTTGGTACCTTCGGCCGGTCCCGTGCCACCGCCCACCATAGTGGTGATCCCGCTGCACAGAGCCGTGGGGACTTGGTCCGGGGAAATGTAGTGGATGTGGGTGTCCACCCCGCCTGCGGTGAGGATCTTGCCCTCTCCCGCGATCATCTCGGTGCTGGCCCCGATCACGATGTCCACGCCGTCGGCGATCTGGGGGTTGCCGGCCTTGCCGATCTTGAAGATGTGGCCGTCTTTGAGCGCCACATCGGCCTTGTAGATTCCTGTGTAGTCGAGGACCACGACGTTCGAAATGACGGTGTCCGGGACGTCAAACGTCTGGTCCGATGCCGCGTTCCATTCAGGTCGGCGGCCGTCGCGGGTCACTTGGCCGTTCTGCCCCATGCCGTCGCGGACCACTTTGCCGCCGCCGAACATGACCTCTTCGCCGTAGACCGTGCAGTCCTTCTCGATCTCGAGGAAAAGTTCGGTGTCCGCCAAGCGGATGGAGTCGCCCGTCGTCGGGCCGTAAAGGTCTGCGTACTGCTTGCGCGAAATTTCAAAGCTCACTGGGCTGTCCTTCCTTGCTGGCTCCGGGCCCTTCGGTGCCGGCGGCAGCGCCGCCGTCGTTCTTTCCTGCGTCCGCGTCAAGGGGACCGTTGACGGCGTTCCGCAGGCCGTAGACTTCGCGGCTGCCCGCAAGCGCAACGAGTTTGACGGTCTTGGAATCGCCCGGCTCGAAGCGTGCGGCGGTTCCGGCGGGGATGTCGAGGCGGCGGCCGTAGGCTGCTTCGCGGTCAAAATCGAGGGCCGGATTCGCCTCCGCAAAGTGGTAGTGGGAACCCACCTGAACCGGGCGGTCGCCACGGTTGACGACGTCGACGGCGATTGCCTCGCGTCCGCTGTTGCAAGCGATGGGCTCTGCTTGGAGACGGTACTCACCGGGGATCATGTTGGCCTCCTAGCGGATCGGGTCGTGGACGGTGACGAGCTTGGTGCCGTCAGGGAATGTGGCCTCAATCTGGACGTCATGGATCATCTCAGGCACGCCCTCCATCACATCCTCACGGCGAAGCAGGGTGGTCCCGTAGCTCATGAGTTCAGCGACGGTTTTCCCGTCACGTGCGCCCTCAATCAATTCGTAGCTGATGATCGCCACGGCTTCGGGGAAGTTGAGCTTCAGGCCGCGGGATTGCCGACGGCGGGCGAGGTCGGCCGCGACCACGATCATGAGCTTTTCCTGCTCACGGGGCAAAAGATGCATCGGTTCTCCTTAAAGTTGCGTGCTGCAGAAGCGGACATCAGACCACTCGAGGCTCAGAAAAGCCGAGGACGTCGGGGCAGCTACTACGGTTATAACGCCAAACATCAGACATATCCAGTTCGACCCTTCACTGCCCCTCCCGAACGAATTGTGACCAGCCTAAAGCCTTGAGATTTCCGCAAGGTTTCCGTGCTCTTGCGGCATCAAGCCTTCCTCGCGCGGTGTTTCCTGACCTGCCAAACCACCAGAATCGCCACCACAATGACTGCCACCACAGCCGCGGCACCCCGGCCCACTACGCGCGCCACTTCTTCGTACGAATTTCCGGCCACAAAGCCGAGGGTCACGAACAACGATCCCCAGATAATGCCGCCGCTGAAATTCCAAAACGCGAAGCGCCGGTAAGGCATGCGGCTGAGTCCCGCGAGCGCGGGCATGACGGCACGAAAGAAAGCCGTAAACCGACCCAGAAGCACCGCGACGCCTCCTTTGTCTTTGAGGAAGTCTTCGGCCTTCTGCAATTGGGCGCGTCTTTTGTCCAGGATTTTCAAGGCCATCACCCGTGGGCCGAAGTGCTTGCCTATTTCATAGCCCACGGTGTCTCCCGTGATCGCGGCAGTCACCACAATGGCGATCATGGCCCACAATTCGAACAGCCCGCGGCTCGCAATCACCCCGCCGACCACCGCCGCCGTTTCACCAGGAATCACAAAGCCCACAAAGATTGCATCCTCAGCGAACACGAGGGCGAACACGATGCACGCGATCACGAGCGGGCTGGTGTTCAGGAGTCCGTCCAAAAGCGCTTGCATGAAGACAGTCTGGCAGTTGAAGGCCTCCTTGGGCAGGAGGCGTCAGATCCGGCCGCCGTTGCTCGTTCCGTGTTGGCCCGTCGAGAATGGTGAGTGTGAATGACACCTTCGCTGATGTGACCTCCCGCGTGTGGCATGCAATCGGCGCCGATGATGCGGATTGGCCAGCCACTCAGCTAACGACGACCGGGCCAAGGGCGGTCCTCCCGGCCGCTTTCGACGTGACAGGACTTGCGACGGGGGCGGTTGCCGCCGCAACGGTGACCGCAGCGCAGTTTCTTGCAGCTCTCCGCCAGTCAGGGCAGCCGGCGGTGACGGTAGACAGTCGGGAGTCGTGCGCCGCGTTCGCGTCCGAGAGGCTGTTCACCCCGATCGGCTGGACCCGGCCACCGCTGTGGGACCCCATCGCCGGCAACTATCGTGCGTCGGACGCCTGGATCAGGCTGCACACCAACTACGCCAGCCACCGCGCCGCCGTCGAGCGGGTGCTGGGCGCCCATGACCGCGAAGCTGTTCAGGCCGCGGTGGCCGGGTTGCATGCCGAGGAATTGGAGACGGCGATCGTGGAAGCGGGCGGATGCGCCGCTGTCATGCACAACCGCGGCCAGTGGCTCGCCTCGCCTGCGGGGGCGGCGACCGCGGACGCGCTGCCGCTGACCGTCGTCGAGCGCCGCTCACCCGGCGCCCGCACGCCGAACGCCATCGGGCAACTACCCTTCGACGGGGTGCGAGTGCTCGACTTAACCCGGGTGATCGCAGGACCGGTGTGCACCAAATTCCTTGCCGGCTACGGTGCCGACGTCCTGCGGATCGATCCCCCAGGCTTTGACGAGGTGCCGTCACTACTGCCTGAGACCACGCTCGGCAAACGTACCGCCGCTTTGGATCTCACTGCCTCAAGCGACCGCGCGATGTTCGAGGAACTGCTCGCGGGTGCCGATGTGATCGTGTCGGGACTGCGAGGCGACGCCCTGAAACGCTTGGGCTACGACGACGATGCCCTGATCGCGGTGAACCCCGACCTGATCATCGCCAGCCTGGACGCCTACGGCTGGGATGGCCCTTGGCGCAATCGCCGCGGGTTCGACAGCCTGGTCCAGATGAGCTGCGGGATCGCTGACGACGGAGCCACCGCGACTGGCCAAGCGGAGCCGACCCCGCTTCCCGTTCAGGCTCTCGACCACGCGACCGGCTGGCTATTGGCCGCCGCCGTCGCCCGGGCCCTGACCCGGCGCCTCACCCATTCGGTAGCGGCCCGTATCCAGGGCTCACTCATCGGCACGGCCAACCTGTTGTACTCGCTGACCCCGCCAAACGGCCACTTATCCGCAGCTGCACCGAAAGACTTCACTCTCGTGGAAACCACCACTGACTGGGGGCCGGCGCGACATGTGCCTCTTCCAGGGCGAATCGACGGCGTCGCCGCGCACTGGTCGCAGCAAGCCGGACCGCTCGGCCGTCACCCAGCGATGTGGGCCACGCACAAGTAAACCCCCGGAACCGCACGGTTCCGGGGGTTTTTGGGTGGGCCCTGTGGGGATCGAACCCACGACCCACGGATTAAAAGTCCGATGCTCTACCAACTGAGCTAAAGGCCCCTGCCGACTGTAGAAACAGCCATAAATACTGTACCTCAAGCTCAAGGCCGTTTTGACACGCGCAGCACCCGCGCCGTCGTGACCTCTTTTGGCGCAAACTCGAAGAGAAGCCGGCTCCAGCAGCGTTCTCCCCGCTTTTGAACCAAAGCCCGACGACGACGCGCGGCCACATCGGCGTGTCGGGGCGCTCGCGGATCCAAACATGGGGAGGATGCGACAAGCGCCAGTCAAGAGTGCACGAGCGAAAACACAGGAGTAGCGTTGGGGCATGAGCGAACAATCGGGACCTCCTGTTTACGGCGGAGCAAATAGGCACCACAAGCCGAAACCCTTCGCGCCGGTTGACTTCGAGCCGTTTGCCGGCGGAGCGGACCCCGCGCGTGTGTCCGAGGCCGCGCACCTTGCCGCCCAGGCCCTCGTCCGGCGAGGCCGCGATAGCGATGATCCCAAGATCACCAGGCGCCTCGTGAAGCTCGCTGACGAGCAAGGCCTGGAGGCTATCGCCGAAATGTGGGCCGAGAGCCCCGCCAGGTCCTTGCCCGGCGCCTTGTGGCGGCTCTATGCATTGCGCGCGGCCACCATGCAGGACTCCGAGCGCATCTCCGTGTACTTCAAGGCCGGCCGGGACACCGCCCAGGTTTCCCACGTTGTGGCGGGAGCCGCCGAGCCGCCGGGCGCCGATGAAATGAAGCAGATGGCGGACGCTATCCTTTCGGGAGCGTTCGACGGCGATTTCGACGTCGCGCTGGAACGCTCGGCCGCGTTTTGCCGCGTCGTCGCGCTCGGCCAAGCCACCCTGGCCGACAGCGCAGAGCATTCCAACGAAGGCCACGCCAGCAAGCTGACCCGGAACTCCCACCAGCTCGTGAAAACCGCGGAAGATCTTGAGCACGCGGCCAATGCGTGGCGCCTCGGAGAGCTGGATTGACGTGAAATATAAGGGCGGGGGGCAGTCACAACCACCTCGGGCGCCAGCTGTCAATGTTGACTTAGCTCGGACGACGTAGAAAACTGAAACTGGTGTCGAACCGCGAAACCCCCGGGCTTCAACTTATAGCCGCTTCGAGCGGCCTACCGCCGAGAGGCGTATCCGGTTCGGCACCATTTTTATGCCCTTCGGCGAAGACGCCGCCCCACCCCCATCCCTCCCGCCTACCGGAAGCCAAATGAAGCTGCGTCTGTTCCCCCAAGAACCCGCCGGTCTGCAATTGTTGTCGCAAATGGCCCGCCAGATTCTTGAGGCAACCGGGACGCTTTCTGAGATCTTCGGAGCCCCTGTCGCGGAGCACGAACGGCTTGTGGAAGAGATGCACGAACATGAGGCCAAATCCACGGATCTGCATTTCGCCCTCTTGACCCACATGCGGACGAGTTTCGTGAACCCGCTCCCCCGCGAGGACATGTACGCCCTCTCCCGTTTCCTCAACGAGGCGATGGAAAAGCTGGATGCCGCGGGTGAGCTCGTAGCCCTCTACAAACTGGACAGGGTGCCCAAGCGCGCGGCGGACCAGTTGGAGATCATCAGCCGCCAAGCGGAACTCACGGTTGATGCCATGCGTCAGCTGGACGATCTGGACGAGCTCGAGGATTACTGGATCGAGGTCCTGCGGCTGGCCAAGCGCGCGGAGCGCAGCCACCGGACCTGGGTGGCCGAGATGCTCCGCGACATGAAGTCCACCCAGTTTTCGAGGAACCGCGACGTAGCCAACCAGCTAGTTGAGGTCACCAAGGACATGCGCCGTGTCGCGACCCAGGTAGGCAGCATCATCGTCAAGGAAGCATGAGGTGGCGGTCGCGTTCTTCGCCCTTGTGGTGGTGCTGGCGGCTGGTTTCGCATTCGTGAATGGCTTCCGCGACGTCTCCACCGCCGTCGCGCTCTCCGTGCGGACCCGTGCCCTCACTCCGTCAGTTGCCGTCGTGTTGGCGGCTGTCTTCAACTTTGCCGGCGTGCTGCTCAGTGGCGGTTTCGCGCTGGTTTTCAGCCAGTCATGGGTGGTTCTCCCTTCGGGAATGAGCGGGCTGACTGTGCTCGCCGCGGGGCTGTGCAGCGCCATCCTTTGGGGAATCTACGCCTGGTGGCGCGGTGTGCCGCTCTCGTCAACCCATGCCTTGGTGGGAGGCCTGGTGGGCGCCGGAGCTGCAAGCGCAGTGATGGGAGGCAGCTCCATCAACAGAGTAGACGGCATTCTGCTGGTGCAAGTGGTCCTGCCGTTGCTACTGTCCCCCGTGATTGCCTTCCTCGGCGCCTATCTTCTCGTGTGGCCGGTCACGTGGGCAGCGCGCTACACCCAGCCCGATGTCGTACATGGCCGCTTCCGCCATGCCCAGTCTGTCTCGGCCGCTGCCGTTGCGTTCGGCCATGGCCTGCAGGACGGGCAGAGATCCGTAGCGGTGATCCTGTTGGGCGCCGTGGCGGCCGGGGTGTCCGACTCCAATGACCTCCCGTTCTGGGTCATCCTACTGGTGGCTGTCATGCTCACGGCGGGAACGCTTTGTGGTGGCTGGCGCATCTCGTACACCTTGGGTTACAAGCTGACGCGGATAGACCCGATGCGGGGATTTATCGCCCAGAGCCTGACCTCGCTGATGTTGTTCGTCGGCGCCATCGGCTTCCATTTGCCCCTTTCCACCACCCACACCGTGACGTCGGCAGTGCTCGGCGCGGGAACCAACCAGAATTTCTCCGTCACGAACCGTCGGATGGTGCTGCGGATCCTGGGGTTCTGGGTCGCGACGCCGATCGTCACCGCCGCCGTGGCGTTCGTCCTTGGGCTGGCGCTCTCGCCCTTATCCCGCTGAGTTCAGCAGTTCCTCCAGGCACGCAAAAGCCCGACGCCGGCAGTCACCTGGAAAGGCGACCGTCGCCTTCGGGCTTTTCGCAGTGGGCCCACGCCGGCGAGGGCCCCGGCCTGAGCTTGCGAAGGCTGGGAGCCGGTGGGGACTTACCCGAACCTGCCGGAGACGTAGTCTTCCGTGGCCTTCTGGGACGGGTTGTTGAAGATGGTGGTGGTGTCCGCGAACTCGATGAGCTTGCCCGGCTTCCCGGTGCCGGCGATGTTGAAGAACGCGGTCTTGTCGGAAACGCGTGCGGCCTGCTGCATGTTGTGGGTCACGATCACCACGGTGTACTCGTCCTTGAGCTCATTGATGAGGTCTTCGACGGCCAAAGTGGAGATGGGGTCCAGCGCGGAGCAGGGCTCGTCCATGAGGATGACCTGCGGTTCCACAGCGATGGCACGGGCAATGCAGAGCCGCTGCTGCTGGCCGCCGGAGAGTCCGGAGCCCGGCTTCTCGAGGCGGTCCTTGACCTCGTTCCACAGGTTGGCGCCGCGCAGGGACTTCTCCACGAGCGCGTCGGCCGCACCCTTGCTGATTCTCCTGTTGTTCAGCTTCACGCCGGCCAGCACGTTGTCGCGGATGGACATGGTGGGGAACGGGTTGGGCCGCTGGAAGACCATGCCAACCTGGGTGCGGACCGTCACGGGGTCCACGCCGGGTCCGTAGAGGTTGTCGCCGTCGAGCAGGACTTCGCCTTCAACGCGTGCACCGGGCAGCACTTCGTGCATGCGGTTCAGCGTGCGCAGGAAGGTGGACTTGCCGCAACCGGACGGGCCGATGAATGCCGTGACCGATTTGGCTTCAATGTTGATGTTGACGCCTTCAACGGCGAGGAAGCTGCCGTAGTAGACGTTCAGATCCTTGACGTCGATCCGCTTAGACATGGTGTTCCTTCGGTGCTGTGGTTGGAAGTTTGCTGGTGGCCTTGTGGCTCAACGGCCGGCCTTGGGGGCGAAGATCCGGGCGATCAGCCTGGCGCCGAGGTTCAGGAGCATCACCAGGATGATCAGGACCAGCGCGGCACCCCATGCCCGCTGGCTCGACGGGTCCGGGTTGGACGGCGAGGTCGGGTTCAGGATCTGCGTGTAGATGAACGTCGGCAGCGAAGCCATCCAGCCGCCGAACACGTTGTTGTTGATGGTGGTCGCGAAACCGGCGGTGACCAGGATCGGAGCCGTCTCGCCAATCACACGGGCGATCGCCAAGGTGACGCCGGACGCGATACCGGAAATCGCGGTCGGGATGACCACCTTGATGATGGTGCGCCACTTGCGGACACCCAGCGCGTAAGCCGCCTCACGGAGCTCGTTCGGGACGATCTTGAGCATTTCCTCGCTGGAGCGAACCACCACCGGGATCATCAGGACTGAAAGCGCGACGGCGGCAACCGCACCGGTCTTGGTGCCCGGGCCGACCACGGCGAAGAAGAAGGCTGCGGAAAAAAGACCTGCCACGATCGACGGGATGCCGGTCATGACGTCGACGAAGAACGTGATGGCACGGGCGAGGGCCCGGTCGTTGCCGTATTCCACCAGGTAGATTGCGGTCAGCAGGCCAACCGGAACCGAGATGACAGTGGCAAGCAAGGTGATCTGCACGGTGCCCAGGAGCGCGTGGTAGATGCCGCCGAGGACCTTCGTGCCTTCATCGACGCTCTTGTTGTCGAGGGAACCCGTGACGCCGTTCATGGAAGTCGTCAGGAAGCCGGGGGTGATGATGCCCGGGATGCCGTTCACGAGGACGGTCCAGATCACCGAAATCAGGGGCAGCAGCGCCACAAGGAAAGAGCCGACGATCAGGCACGTGGCAAGCTTGTCGCTCGCCTTGCGGCCGCCTTCGACGGCGGCGCTCCAGCCGACCAGGCCGATCGCGAAGAGGATGGCGGAGACGAGGCCCCAGCCGAAGGCGTTGAAGCCGATCAGTGCAAGGATCGCTGCGCCGAGCACCAGGGCAACGGCCAGGACGACGTACGGCGCGAAAGCGGGCAACTGGCCCTTGGTCAGTGCGGAGCGTTTGCGCGCCACGGGGGCTGTGACAGTCATTAGTTGGCTCCCGAGAATTCTTTGTGCCTGGAGATGATCCAGCGTGCAATCATGTTGACACCCAGGGTGATGACGAACAATACCAAGCCGGCCGCGATCAACGTGCTGACCTTGAGTCCGCTGGCTTCAGGGAAGTTCAAGGCGATTTCCGCGGCGATGGTCTGGTTGCCGGTCTGGATCAGGCTTGCGGTCAGGACGCCGGAGGACAGGACCAGCGCGACGGCCATGGTCTCGCCAAGTGCGCGGCCGAGGCCCAGCATGATGGCGCTCACGATACCCGGGCGACCGAACGGCAAGACAGCCATCTTGATCATTTCCCAGCGGGTCGCGCCGAGGGCCAGGGCGGCTTCCTCGTGGAGCTTCGGGGTCTGCAGGAAGATTTCACGCGACAGGGAAGTGATGATCGGCAAAACCATGACGGAGAGGACGATGCTCGCGGTCAGGATGGTCTTGCCGGTAGCGGAGGCCGGGCCTTGGAAAATCGGCAACCAGCCCATGTTGGTGGCGAGCCAGCCGTAGGCGGGCGAAATCTGGGGGGCAAGGAATGCCGCGCCCCATGCGCCGTAGACCACAGAAGGAATGGCAGCGAGGAGGTCCACCACGTAGCCAAGGCCCGAGGCGAGCCTGCGGGGCGCGTAGTGCGAGATGAACAGGGCGACGCCGATGGCTACGGGAGTAGCGATCACAAGCGCGATGGCGGCGGCAATCAGGGTTCCCACCACGATCGGCCCAATGTAGGCGAAGAAGCCGTGGCCGCCCTGGATGTCCGCGGGTGGGGCCACAAGCGCCGGAATGGCCTGGACTACAAGGAAAAGTGCGACGCCGAAGAGAACCACGAGGATCAGGCATCCCGCGGCCAGGGTGGCTCCGGAGAAGACCTTGTCCCCAGCGCGTCCGGCACCTTGGGAAGTGGTCAAGGAGTTGGTGGTCACTTCACGATCCTTCAGATTCACTCAAAAATGGCCAAGTTCCCCGCCCCGACCGGTGATGTTTCACCAGCGCGGGACGGGGAACCTCGATATCCAGGGTAGTGGCGCCGCGGTCCGCAGCACCACTACTCCATTGTGGTCCTTAGGCCTTGGCCTTGATGGAGTCAAGAGCGGCCTTTGCCTTGTCCTGCAGCGCCTTGGAGAGCGGAGCGGACTTGGCGGAGCCGGCAGCAGCCTGCTGGCCGGCGTCGGAGACTACGTAGCTCTCGAATGCCTTGACCAGGTCAGCGGTTGCCTGCTTGTCGTAGGTGGTGCAGACGACGTGGTAGGAAACCAGGACTACCGGGTAGGCCGAGGAATCCGTGGTGGTGCGGTCGAGCTTGATGGAAAGGTCGCCGGTCGGGCGGCCGGCAACGGCCTTGCCCAGTTCAACAGCCTTCGCAGCAGCGGCCGGGGAGATCTTGACGAAGTCCGAGCCAACCTTGATCTCTGCGGTGCCGAGCTTGCCGGAGACTGCGGAGTCGTCAGCGTAGGTCACGGCACCCGGGGTGTCGGTGACGGTCTTGACGACGCCGGAGGTGCCCTTGGCGTTCTCGCCCTTCAAGGATGCAGGCCACAGGCCAGCAGCCTTGTCGGTCCAGACCGAGGGAGCAGCAGATGCCAGGTAGTCCGTGAAGTTCTGGGTGGTGCCGGAGTCGTCAGAGCGGTTGACCGGGGTGACCTTGAGGTCCGGAAGCGTGACGCCTGCGTTCAGGGCGGCGATTGCCGGGTCGTTCCAGTTGGTGATCTGGCCGCGGAAGATCTTCGCAACGGTGTCGGCGTCGAACTTCAAGTCCTTGACGTTCGGAATGTTGAAGGCAACGGCGATCGGGGAGATGTAGACCGGGATGTTGATGGCACCGTCGGTGCCGCACTTGGTCTTGGAGCTGGCCAGCTCGGCGTCAGTCAGGTAGGCGTCAGAGCCTGCGAACTGTGCGGAGCCGTCGAGGATGGCCTTACGGCCCGCGCCCGAGCCGTCCGGGGAGTACTGGACCGTGGCACCCGGGTTCGCGGAAGCGAAGTTGGTCTTCCAAGCGTCCATTGCGGCGCCCTGCGCCGAGGAACCGATACCGGTCAGGGTGCCGGTGACCTTGACGGCTGCGGCGCTCGGGGTGGCTGCCGGTGTGGCGCCAGTTGCGTTGTCTGAACCACAAGCGGTCAGCGCAAGGGCGCCGACTGCGAGGACCGCGATTGCCGCGTTGCGGCCGAAGCGAGTTGCCTTCACTGGGATGTACCCCTTCCAGGGATTCTCTGATGCGTGCCGAGGGAGAAAGTCGGCATACGAAAGATTTGCGTACGTGTTTGTACCTTTATTGACGGTAGGAGCCACAGGTAACGGGATCGGCGGTCCAAAGTGAACAGAAGGTGAACGACTGTGGACCATTGGCTTACAAGTGCAGCGTCGCACTTGCGCTTGGCGTGTCATGAGGGATTAAGTGACGCCCCTCACTTTACGGTTCCCTCAGTGAGCCCCACTCCGTCAGCCGCTGCTGAATAGACTTGAACCATGACCGCCCCCCAAGGACTTTCAGCAAGCAAGAAATTCCTGCGGGCGCGGCTGCGCACCGGCTTCATCCGCAGCCGGAACTCGTTGGTTCCGGCCGTCCAGATGACCGTGTGCGCCGTAGGCGCCTACGCGTTCGCTGAATATATCCTGGGGCACTCGGGACCCCTTTTCGCCGCGACCTCGTCACTGATCGCGCTCGGCTTCTCGCGGGATCCACGGCTTCGCCGGGTTGTGGAAGTCGGGTTTGGCTGCACCCTCGGGATCGTCGTCGGTGATCTGCTCCTCCACTGGCTGGGTTCGGGGATCTGGCAGGCCGCCGTCGTCCTTCTTTTCTCCATCCTGTTGGCACGTTTCCTGGACGGTGGCTCCATTTTCACCACCCAACTCGGCCTGCAGTCGCTGCTCGTGGTCTTGCTGCCCGCGCCGGCCGGGGGGCCTTTCACCCGGAGCATCGACGCCGTCGTGGGCGGGGTTTTCGCGCTCCTCGTCACCATGCTGGTTCCCAAGGACCCGCGCCGGGAGCCGCGCCAGGACGTCCGCAAGCTCCTGCACGAACTCTCGGAGGTCCTCCGTGAGTGTGCCGACGCATTGATCAACAGCGACTCGACCCAGGCCTGGCACGCCCTCATCCGGGGACGGAATTGCCAGCCCCTCGTGGACCGGATGCGCCAATCCCTCAAAGCGTCCGGTGAGGTGGCCACGCTCGCCCCGGCGTACCGTCGGCACCGCGACGAGCTGACCATGCTGGAGGAATCGCTGGATTCCATCGACCTCGCCCTTCGCAACGGACGGGTGTTCGCGCGGAGGCTCACGAGCGCCATCAACCATGCAGCATTGACGGACGAGGCGACGGACAGCATTTCGGAGGTTCTGCAGGACACTTCTGCCGCCGTCGAGGAGCTGTCGCTCGGGCTCGCGGAAGTGCACGACGGCGCCCGCCGCGCCCACCTGCGCGGTGCGCGGCAGGACTTGGCCGACATTGCCACCCGGCTGCACCCCAAAATGCTGCACGTCGAGAAGCTCGAGGGCGAAACAGTCGTGATGCTCTTCCGCCCGCTCATGGTGGATCTACTCGAAGCCGCGGGTATGGACCCCCGGGAAGCCCGCGACGTGCTTCCTCCCTTGCAGTGAGTCGCACCTGACTGTCCTACCCCTCCACTAGCCTTGTACGCATGGCTTCCAAGACCTCACGCACGTCCAAGACACCCGCGTACAAATGTGCCGAATGCGGGTGGACCACGGTCAAGTGGGTGGGCCGCTGCGGTGAGTGCCAGGCGTGGGGCACCGTGGAGGAAACCGGAGCCACCGTAGCGCGTACGACGGCGGCAACAACAGTTTTGGAACCGGCCCGCCGGATTGCCGAGGTAGACGGGACCACGGCCGCTTTCCTGCCCACCGGCGTCGACGAACTGGACCGCGTCCTGGGCGGAGGGCTGGTTCCCGGCGCGGTGATCCTGCTCGCCGGGGAACCCGGCGTCGGGAAATCCACCCTTCTGCTGGATGTCGCTGCGAAGTTCGCCCGGACGGGCCAGGACGTCTTGTACGTCACGGGCGAGGAGTCTGCGGCCCAGGTCAAACTCCGCGCGGAGCGCATTGACGCGGTCGCGCATACCCTCTATCTGTCGGCGGAAACGGACCTCGGGCAGGCGCTGGGGCAAGTGGAGAAGCTCGAGCCGAAGCTGCTGATTGTGGACTCGGTACAGACCCTCAGCAGCGCCGATGTCGAAGGCAGCGCGGGCGGCGTGTCTCAGGTCCGGGAAGTCGCGGCATCGATCATCGCCGCCGCGAAGCGCCGCAACATGACCACCCTTCTGGTCGGCCACGTGACGAAGGACGGCTCCATTGCCGGTCCGCGTCTCCTGGAACACTTGGTGGACGTTGTGTGCCAGTTCGAAGGCGAGCGCCATTCGCGCTTGCGCTTGTTGAGAGCGGTCAAGAACCGCTACGGGGCCACGGACGATGTCGGCTGTTTCGACCTGAATGAAACCGGCATCGAAGGCCTCGCCGATCCGAGCGGGCTTTTTGTATCGCGGACACGGGAGCCGGTGTCCGGCACCTGCATCACCGTGACCATGGAAGGCCGGCGTCCGCTGCTGGCCGAGGTGCAGTCGCTCCTCGCCGAAAGTACCAGCTCACAGCCGCGCAGGGCCACGAGCGGCCTGGACAGCTCGCGCGTCGCCATGCTCCTTGCCGTCCTCCAACAACGGGCCGGGTGCATCCTGCACAAGGACGACTCCTACGTGGCCACTGTCGGAGGGGTGAAATTGAGCGAACCGGCCACCGACCTGGCGGTGGCGCTTGCCGTGGCCTCAGCGAAGGCGCGCAAGGCACTGCCTCAGAGGCTCATTGCCTTCGGCGAGGTTGGCCTGGCCGGCGAGGTCCGCCCCGTTCCCGGGATCAACCAGCGCATCCACGAGGCGCAGCGGCTTGGATTCACCCACGCCGTGGTGCCCGCGAGTCCCAACGGACCGGGACCTGTCCCGGAGGGGTTCTCGGTCCGCGAAGTGGCACACCTGGCCGAGGCCTTGGAGTTGCTGATCAGCTAGCAGCCGGGTTGGCCTCGGAGTGTCGGGCCGTGGTGGGACTCGTCTTCGGCGCACTCCTCGCGGGACAGGACCTCGGCTCCCTGCTCCCCTGGGTCAACTTCGTGGTCCACTACCTCATGCCGGTTGTCATGGTGGCCGATTGGCTGTTCCAGCCTCCGCGCTCCAAGCTGACCATCAAGCACCTCTGGTACTGGCTGCTCTACCCGGTTGCCTACCTCGTCTACAGCCTGATCCGCGGCTCTTTCGTCAACTGGTACGCCTATTGGTTCATCGACCCCATGCGCGCAGGCGGTTGGGGCGGAGTGGCGGTTTTCGCAGTAGCGATCTCCGTAGGATTCCTCGTGGTGAGCCTCGCCATGCTCGCGCTGGGAAACAAGCTCGAACGCCAAGTGAGCTACTGACCACTCCCCCAAGCGCACGTCCCCCACCGGACATGCCCCCTGTTCGAACCAAGGATTGGACATAACAGCACTATGTCCAGCCCTCGACTGCTACAAGGGGCATGTCCAGCGGATTGCTTCGCCTTTGGAGGACTATTTCGCGGGGTTGTGCGTGCCGATCGGGACCAGCGTGAGCTTCGGGTGGTTCTTCTCGATCCGGCGCAGAGCCCAGACGTCGTTGAACAACGCGAGGTATTCGCCGTCGGACCTCAGCAGCACCTCAGCGCCCGGGACGTTGGCGAGCGCCGGCATGGCCTCCGCCGTCGAGATCCTTGCCATTGAGTACGGCAGGCGCTCCAAGCGCATCGGGGCGTTGAAGTCGTGGGCCATGCGGTCTTCCACTACTTCGAACTGCATGGGCCCGACGGCGGCGAGCACGGGTGCCTGGTCGCCTCGCACGTCGGAACGGAGCACCTGGATGACGCCCTCGTGCTCAAGCTGCTCAATGCCGCGGCGGAACTGCTTGAAGCGGCTGGGGTCCTGGGACCTGGCCACCTGGAAATGCTCGGGGGCAAAGAGCGGAATAGCGGGGAATTCCACGGGTTCGTCCAGGAACAGACTGTCCCCTACGCGGAGTGAGGACGCGTTGACCAGGCCAACGACGTCGCCCGGGTAGGCCTCGTCGATGACTTCCCGTTCGCGTCCGAACACCTGCTGGGCGTACTTGGTGGCGAAGGACTTCCCAGTGCGTGTCTGCGTGACCACCATTCCGCGCTCGAAGACCCCGGAGCACACACGGATGAACGCAACGTGGTCGCGGTGGGCCTTGTTCATGCCGGCCTGGACCTTGAAGACGAACCCCGCGAAGGGAGCGTCAACGGAACGGGGCTCGCCGTCGACGTCCGGGCGGGGTGCGGCCGGAGGCGCGAAGTCTACCAGGGCATCCAAGATCTCCTTGACGCCGAAGTTCAATGCCGCCGAGCTGAAGAGAATGGGTGTCGCCGTTCCGGCGTGGAAGCGCTCCACGTTGAACTCGAGGTTTGATTCGATCACGAGTCCGGCTTCGTCGACGGCGTCGCTCCAGTTGTTGCCCTGGGTTTCGGCTGCTTCTTCCGGAGTGAAGTACTCGGTGATGGCGATGTTGGCGCCGGCGTTGTTGCGCGCGAACCGTGCGAAGCGGTCATTGCGAAGGTCCCAGACTCCGCGGAAGTCGCCCGAAATGCCGACGGCCCACGTCAAGGGCATGGGCTGGAGTCCGGTGCGTTCCGTGATCTCATCAATCAGCGCGAGGGCGTCCAGGCCCGGGCGGTCCCATTTGTTGATGACCGTGATGATGGGCAGGTTCCGCTGCTTGCAGACCTCGAAGAGCTTCATGGTCTGCGTTTCCAGTCCCTTGGCGGCGTCCACAAGCATCACTGCGCAGTCGACGGCAGCCAGGACGCGGTAGGTATCCTCGGAGAAGTCGGCGTGGCCCGGGGTGTCCAGCAGGTTGATCACTGTGTCCCGGTAGGAGAACTGCAACGCCGCGGAGCTGATGGAAATACCGCGGTCCTTTTCCATCTGCATCCAATCGGAAACAGTTTCCTTGCGGTTGGCCTTGCCGCTCGACGCACCGGCGGTGCCGATGACCTTGGCGTGCAGGGCGAGGGCTTCCGTGAGCGTGGACTTGCCGGCGTCAGGGTGCGAAATGACCGCGAAAGTCCGACGCCGGGAGGCCTCATGGTGAATTTCCTGGACTCGGGCGGGGCTCAGGACTTCTTGGGACACGGTGCTACTTTCGCTGCGATCTGGGCGTTGCCCGCACTGGAACGACGGGCCAAACGTGGAATGGAGGCTGGATACGGGCCCCGTGCCGGCCGGGGGCCAACTCAGGGAGACGCACGATTTGCGCGCCAGCCAAGATATCAAGTTTATCGCAGCCCGGGACCCCGCCGGAGGCAGGGCCCCGGGGCCCCCGCTTAACAGGATCGAAACGAGGTGCACAAACCTCCGAAATCACTTGCCGATAGTTTGAATCAGTGGCGGACACTCCGGCCCTCGATTGGAGCCATCCGCCAGGAAACACCCGAGCAGCCGACGATGGCATGAAAGGAACTGGGCATCAATGAAACCAGGGAATGACTTGTTCTACGATCCCCTCGGCCCCTCCCCCGTTGCGAACTTCGCGGCGAACCCCGCGGCGAACCCTGCGGGGTTTACGGAAGCGAACTCCGCCGCGGCCAGGAGCTGGCCCCGGCAAGGACACCGCCCGGACGCAAGCGCAGGTGGAATCCACTCTCCTGCGAGGCAAACGCATCCGGACACCGGAAGGGCTGCCGCCCGGGAAGCCGCGCTGCAGAGTGTGCGACGCGACCTTGAGCGACTCGCGCGCCTTCGGACGGCTCCCTGAGGGTCCCGGGGACCGAGCTGAGGGCCCCGGGGACCGGGCTGAAAGTGGCGGTCTGGCGGCCGCCGTCGAACGCGTTTCGAAGCACTCGCCACATGACCTTCTTTGGGGCACTTTAAGGCTTGCCCGTGCGGTTGTTGCCGGTCTATACCTCTATCATTGAGCTTGCGGGAAACCTGGCATTTTGGTCCCGCCGACTCATTGCTGAAAACCGGCACAATTGCGGGCGCGCCTGCCTGCACCTTTGAAGGGAACACCTATGGCTCGGAGCCCCGAAGATTCGCTCAAGGCGACTCTGGGCAGGGTGGCCCCCGGAACACCGTTGCGGGACGGCTTGGAACGCATCCTCCGTGGGCGCACCGGCGCCCTGATTGTGCTGGGAACGGACCGGACCATCGAGTCCATCTGTTCCGGCGGCTTTGAAATCGGCATCGATTTCTCCCCGACCCGGCTGCGAGAGCTAGCGAAGATGGACGGTGCCATCATCTGCGACAAGGACGCCGGGAACATCCTTCGTGCCGCAGTGCAGCTTGTGCCGGACTCCAGCATCGAGACCCAGGAATCAGGAACGCGTCACAGGACGGCCGAGCGCGTGGCCATCCAGACCGGAGTTCCGGTGATTTCGGTCAGCCAGTCCATGCAGATCATCGCCCTCTACGTCAACGGACTGCGGCACGTGCTGGAGGGCTCAGAGAAGGTCCTCGCCCGCGCCAACCAGGCTCTCGCAACCCTCGAACGCTACAGCGCCCGCTTGGACCAGGTCACCAGTGCCCTGTCGGCCCTCGAAATCGAGGCCATGGTCACCGTCCGGGATGTGGCTGTCACCCTCCAGCGCCAGGAAATGGTCCGGCGTATCGCCGAGGAAATCGCACAGTATGTCCTGGAGCTGGGTGAGGACGGCAGGTTGCTCTCGCTGCAGTTGGAAGAGCTCACCACCGGCCGCGGCCCGGGCAGCGATGTGATCATCCGGGACTACGCCGGTGCCGACGCCTCGCCGGAGGACATCGACGGCGCGGTGCAGGCCCTTTTGGATCTTGGCCCGGCAGAGCTGATTGATCTGGGCAAGATCGCCGGGATCATCGGTTTCGCCGGTGGCATGGACGTGCTCGACGCCGGTGTGCAGCCGCGCGGATACCGTCTCTTGTCCGGGCTGAAGTCAGTTCCGAAAGCCGTGGCCGACCGCTTGGTGGAGCACTTCGGCGGACTCCAGTACCTTATGGCCGCCACTATCGACGATCTCATGACCGTGGACGGCATCGGCGACCAGCGCGCCCGGACCGTCCGCGAAGGGCTCAGCCGCATGGCCGAAGCCAGCCTGCTGGACCGGTTCCTCTAGCCAAGCTGGAAGACCGCTTTGGTGCTGGCCTTGTTTCCCAGTACAGCCTTGAAGGTGTATGTGCCGGTGGCAGGCTTGGCCGAAATTACACCACAGCCCTCCGTCGTCCGGTTACGCTGCCACGGGAAGTTGGCGACCTCGCTCTTGCCCGGATCGATCTGCTTGACGAGGTCATCGCCCTTCGCTTGGCAGTCCTTGGAGGAGAAAATCCGGTCCTCGCCGCTCATCACCAGGAACTCCATCTGGGACGTGCCGACGTTGACCTGGCACGGTGCCGCCCCGCCGTTGGTGATCTTCATGCTCAGCACGGGGTTCTGCCCGGCCGCATAGGCAGGCTGGTCCGTGGACGCCGTTACCGTCACCAGATTGAGGTCGCACACCGGCGTGGCCGTAGGCGTTGTGGTGGCCGCGATGGGATCCGTCGAAGGGGTCTGGCTCGCAGGAGCGGCTCCGACCGCTTGGGTCTGGGCTGCGCCGGGATCAGCCTTGCCTGCAAGGGAGGAACTCATAGCAACGACCCCGGCCACGAGCATCGCCAGGACCACCAGGAGGGCCCCGAAAACAACCAGCCTCCGACGCCGGTAGACGGCAGGGCTCGTCCGTCGCCTTTGGGGCCGGGTCCCATTCGTCGAACGGTTCGCGCCTGCGGTCCGGGCAGGGCTTTTTGCCGACGGCGACGTGCGCGCCCTCGGCGGTTGCTTGCCCTTGTTGACCATGCTTCTAGGCTAGGCAACGCAAGGCCGGGATGACGCCGCACCACGCCGCCCGGGCCTGATCGGAGCCAGTATGACCTACGTCATTCCCGGCTGGCTCCACTACAGTGGATGGCAGGAATCGGCCGCCAACAGGGCCCGCCACGAACCGCAGCAAGGATCTCCATGTCACTGCCAGGCGCCGCTGAACTTGCCGGCACCCATCACCTCACGGACTTGCACCGGTCCATGGACCGCTGGTTCTCCGAGGTGGCCCGCGTATTGCCGTGGAGATCACCCGACTGCAGCCCGTGGGGAATCCTGGTCAGCGAGGTGATGCTGCAACAGACTCCGGTGGTTCGCGTCCTGCCGGTGTGGGAAGACTGGATGGAACGCTGGCCGGAACCTGCGGATCTCGCAACGCAACCCGCAGGCGAGGCCGTGCGACATTGGGGCAGGCTCGGTTATCCCCGCCGTGCGCTCAGGCTCCACGCGGCCGCCGTCGCGATCGTGAAACAGCATGGCGGCAGGGTGCCGGACACGCACGCATCGCTGTTGAGCCTTCCGGGCGTCGGCGACTATACGGCCGCGGCCGTGGCTGCTTTTGCGTTCGGGCGCCGCGAAACCGTGGTGGACACGAACATCCGGCGAGTGCATGCCCGGCTCGTTTCGGGACTTGCGCTGCCGGCACCGTCGCTCACCGCGTCGGAGATGCGCCTCGCCGAATCACTCATGCCCGACGACGTCGAGCTCTCCGTCCGCTGGAACGCTTCCGTCATGGAACTCGGAGCGCTGGTGTGCACCGCCCGCTCCCCCAAGTGCTCAGACTGCCCTGTCCGCGATTCCTGCGGGTGGCTTGCCGCAGGTGAACCGCCGCCGACGTACACGCCCAAAGGCCAGGCGTGGCACGGCACAGACCGGCAGCTGCGGGGTGCCGTCATGGCCGTCTTGCGCGTGGCCGATTCGCCGGTAGCCCCGGAACTGTTCGAACGCCCCGCGGCCGACCTCGGTTTCGCCGCCGATGGCGCGGCCGTACCGCTGGCTGCCCTGCATCGCTTGAATTCGGCCCCGGAGCAGCTGGAACGGGCTCTCGAGGGGCTCCTGCGCGACGGCTTGGCCGAGATGCACGACGGCGGGCTGCGGCTCCCGGCCTAGGCTTGCGTTTGCGCTGTCTCCGTCACGGTGCTTCCTTCACGACGCGGCCGGTTTGCGCGCTGGCTTACGGGCTAAAAGATACGCCTGCCGGGTTTTCTCGTACCTGTCGTCCGGTTCACGGAGAAGCTGCGCTTCGACAACAAAGCCGGCTTGAAGGAGGAGTTCCGTGATGCGTTCAGGCGGCAAGCGGTAGGCATCGAGGTCGATCTCGTGGCCATACGCGAAGCCCAGGTGCCTGGGCTCGTCGCCGGCCTGGAACGCGAGCAGCAGCAAGCCGCCGGCCAGGAGGGTCCGGTGGAATTCGGCGAACACCCCCGGCAAACGGGCCGGCGGCGTATGGATGATCGAATACCAAGCGACGATGCCACCCAAGCTGCTGTCCGCCAACTCCAGGGCCTCAATCGACCCTTCATCAAACCGCAGTCTGGGGTGGTCCTTGCGGGCTACTGCCACCATCACCGGCGACAGGTCGACGCCGAAAGCCGCCAAGCCGAGGGAGTCCAGGTGCGCCGTAATCCGTCCGGGGCCGCAACCGAGGTCGGCAACCGTCCCGCCTCCAGAGGACTGCACGAGCTCGGCAAACGTGCCGAGCATGGCCCGGTCAAAGGGTTTGGTGTCGAGTTCGTTGCGCAGGAGTTCAGCGTAATCGGCAGCTACCGTGTTGTAGGCGGCGCAAGTGGCATGCACATCCGAGGGTAGAGTCATGCAAAGAACCCTATTCTTTGCGGCCGGCTTATTCCCTGCGCTCAGCAGAAAACCCTGCCGAACCGGCCGTGGCTTGGGCTTGAGGTCGCGGAGCCGCAACGATCCGTAGATGTCGGTAACGATGTGCCTGCCAGTTGCCGGCATCCCGTTCCGGGCCCCGGCTGCGGGATTATTCTCAATTATGCGCAGGTTGTGGGCCGCCATTGCATTGACCACGACGGCGGCGCTCTGGTCGGGATGCGAACCTCAAGTCACCGTTTGTCCGGCAATTGCGATGGCCCCCGTGGTGTCCCTGACAATCACGGCAGAATACGCGCCAACCATCAAAACCGTCCATTTGAAGGCGTGCCAAGACGGGAAATGCCGCGAGGCCGACTTGGATTTGCGCCCGGGCAGCGCGTCGGTACCTCAATCCTGCGGCCCTGAACCCGACGGGTCATGCTCTGCCGTCGCGTCACCGGACGGCACCCGCTACGGCTTCCTGAACATGGGAACACTGACGTCCTCACCCATCGATGCCGAAGTGACCGGCGCCGACACAAACGGCGGGACCTTGCCGGTCAGGACACTCAACTTCACGCCCATAAGCGCCAAACCGTGGGGCGAGCAGTGCCAGACCACCATCACGGCAAGCCTCTTGCTCGATGCCCACGGTCTGCGGCAGTCCTGAACCCAAAGGCCGCGTGCGGCGAGATCCCGGCGCCGCACCAAATCTCTCCGCGGCGTCAGATCTCGCCGAATCCCTGTTCCACCAGCCGCCTGACGTAGTCCACGGCCTTCGATGAATCTTTGCCCCAAGCCTCGACTCTGAGCTTGCCGCCCTTTCCCACGGCGAGGCTCATGAGTTCCATAATGGAGGTGCCATCGACGCCGTTTACGGTTGCCTCGACATCCAGGCCGGCGAGTCCGCCCGCAATTTTCGCCGCAGGCCTGGCATGCATTCCCATGGGGTTGATGAGCTCGAACTCGCCGCTTTCCGCCGGCTCGCCCCTGCCTTGGGATTCAGCGGACGCCGCGCCATCAAAAGCGGGCTCCGGACCGAATCGAACCGCCTCCGCGGCGGCCTTCACTGCGGCCGCCAAGGCGCCACCCTGGGTGGCCACGGCGGCGGCGACCAGGCCCTCCACCAAGGGAGCGTCGGCAATGTGGACTTTGTCCGGCTCGCTGCAGAACTCCGCCGCTGATTCTGCCGTCATGACCGCGGAACCAAGGTCCGTCAGAACCACCACGCCATCGCCTGCGGCGTCCCCAAGTCCTGCCTCGAATGCGGCGATCGTTTTTTCCAGGTCCGTGCCAATCCGGCCATCATCCGTGCCGCCGACGCCGTAGAACCTCACATCGGGGGCCATCTGAGCGGCCAATTCCACGGCACCTTCCGCGATCTTCCGGCTGTGCGAGACCACCACCAAGCCCACCGTCATTCAGCGGCCCCTTCGGGGAATCCCGCAGCGGTAGCGGCTGCGCGCAACAACAGGGCAGAAGACGCAGCCCCGGGATCGCGGTGACCGGCGCTGCGTTCACCGAGGTAACTGGCGCGACCCTTGCGGGCTACCAACGGATCAGTCGTGACGGCCCCAACCTCGGCGGCTTCGGCCGCCGCAGCCAGCACCGCCACAGCATCTCCACCGGCCACCAGGACCTCGTCCGCCGCTTCCACAGCCGGAGACCAGGCATCCACCATGGTTTTGTCGCCCAACTCCGCCTTGCCCCTGGCAACGATTCCGTCCCGTGCCGCAGTCAGTGCTCCGGCGAGCGCCGCTGCGTCAACGTCCGCGCTTTCTCCCAGCGCCGTGGCCGCCCGAAGATACGCGGTTCCATACAGCGGTCCGGCTGCCCCGCCCACCTTGGACATCAGGGCCATCGCGGCCAGCTTGAGTGCTGCACCGGGTGTCTCCGGTGGAGTCTGGGCAAGTTTCTCCATGACGGCCTGGAATCCCCGGTCCATGTTTTCGCCGTGGTCGGAGTCGCCTATCGCACGGTCCAAGGCAATCAATTCCTCCCGGTGCTCGGACATGAGCCGAGCGGAGAGTGTCAACCATTGGACCGCCCATTCGACCCCCAGGCCCACTGTCACATCCCCCAACGCAGGGCCGGAGTGTGGACGGGTGCGTCCCAAAGTGCGGTGAGTTCGTCATCAAGACGCAGTACCGAAATGGAGCAGCCCTGCATCTCGAGCGAAGTGACATAGTTGCCCACCAGTGAGCGTTCCACTTTGGCTCCTCTTTCCGCGAGGATCTGGGCCGCCCGGCGGTAGACAATGTACAGCTCGCTGAGGGGCGTACCGCCCATGCCGTTGACGAACAGCAGCACTTCTTCACCGGCCTTGATCCCGAGGTCTTCCAGGACAGGGTCCAATAGGCGGCTGGTGATGGCGTCGGCGCCCTCCATGGCGATCCGATGCCTGCCGGGTTCACCGTGAATGCCTATGCCGATTTCGATTTCATCCTCCGCAAGCTCAAAGCTGGGCACCCCGGCATGCGGCACAGTACAGCCGGACAGGGCGACGCCCATGGTGCGCACGTTGCGGACGACTCCCTCCGCTACCCCCGCGACGGCTTCCAGAGAATCCCCACGCTCAGCTGCGGCGCCGGCAATCTTTTCGACCAGCACGGTGCCACCCACGCCGCGACGGCCCGCCGTGTACAGCGAATCCTCCACGGCGACGTCGTCGTTGACGAGAACCGAGCGGACGCTGATTCCTTCAGCCTGGGCCATCTCTGCCGCGGTCTCGAAGTTCAGCACGTCGCCGGTGTAGTTCTTCACGATGTGTATGACGCCGGCTCCTGAATCGACTGCTGCGGTAGCCGGAATGATCTGGTCAGGCGTGGGCGAGGTGAAGACGGCACCCGGCACGGCGGCGTCGAGCATTCCGTGCCCCACAAAGCCGGCATGGAGCGGCTCGTGGCCGCTCCCTCCTCCCGACACAAGCGCCACTTTGCCGGCTACGGGCGCTCCTTTTCGAACGACGAAAATGGGGTCCGTGTGGACGTCCACGAGATCGGCATGGGCCATGCCGAAACCCTCGACAGACTCGTCCACCACCGAGCGGGGATCGTTGATGAGCTTTTTCATGGCGCGCTCCTGGGGCGTTGCTGGTAGGTGATTTGACCCTACTACCAGCGCCCCGGGCACGGTAGGGGAATGGTCCGTATGTGGAAAGTCCGGAACCCGGAAACGCAGAAGGGACAGCCCCCAATGGCTGTCCCTCCTGAAAGACCTACCGGCATGCGTCCGGTCAATGCGGCGGCCCGCCCACCGTCAAACGACCGACGCTGAAGTCTTGGGCTGTTGCGTCTTTGGCCATTGAGTCCGGCCAAAGATCCTTGCACGCGGACCGCATGCAACCCCCGGTCCCCCGCTTGCGCGACTCCGGCGTGGAGCCAGGACGCGGCATCTCAATCTGGAAACCTGAAAAGTCCGGAAACATAACGTGGTACTTCATTTCTCGCCTCCACAGTATGGTTGGCCCGCCGCAACCGAGCCTCAACTAGTTTATCCATCAAGTTGATATACGTAAAGACTTGGCATCAGCACATCCGGGCGGCGAGGAGAAGAACTCGGAGCTAAAGGACCTTGATCATGCGGGTGTTGCCCAGGGTATTGGGCTTCACGCGGGCGAGATCGAGGAACTCGGCCACGCCTTCGTCATGGGAACGCAGCAATTCCGAATAGACCTGCGGGTCGACGGCGGTTTGGTCCGCCATGACTTCGAATCCGTGGCGCTTGAAGAAGTCCACTTCGAACGTCAGGCAGAAGACCCGCGCAACGCCCAACGCGCGGGCGTCCTCCAGGAGTTGCTGGACAAGGACGTGGCCCACGCCCTTGCCCCGCCAATTGTCGTCCGCCGCCAAAGTGCGCACCTCGGCCAGATCCTCCCACATGACGTGCAAGGCGCCGCAACCGATCACCTCGCCGTCGGACGATTCGGCAATCCGGAACTCCTGAAGGCTCTCGTAGTAGGCCACGGTCTCTTTGGCCATCAGGATTCGCTGCTCTGCCAGTGGCGCTACGAGCCTCTTGATCGCGGCAACATCGCCGGTGCGGGCAGGGCGGATACTGAACGTCGAAGTCACAGCCCCAATCTTACGAGGCGAAAGGCGCCTAAAGCCCCAGGTCCTGAGGAACAGGAACCTCCTGACCGAGTACCTGCCTGGCCAGGAAGTGCTCCACGACGCCGTACCAGACCTTGGCATGCTGCGGCTGCAGGATCCAATGGTTCTCGTCAGGGAAGTACAGGAAGCGGTGCTGGGTCTCACCGTTCTCATCGGCGGGCAGCCCGGAACTGGAAAGAAGTTCGTACCAAAGCCTCAGGCCCTCGCCGATCGGCACCCGGTAGTCCTTGTCACCGTGGATCACCAGCATGGGCGTCTTGATTTTTGCGACATGGAGATGGGGCGAGTTGTCCAGTGCCATCTCTGCGGTCATTTCCTTGAGCCAATACTGCGAAGCGTCCGTAGTGGGCCCGAACTGGTCCATGGCCCACAAACTGGCGTGCGTCACGATCGCCTTGAAACGGTCCGTTTGCCCGGCCACCCAGTTGGCCATGTATCCGCCGAATGACCCACCCATGGCGGCAGTCCGCGTCTGGTCAACGTCGGACCGCTGGACCACTGCGTCGGTGATGGACATGAGGTCCGTAAACGGCGCCTTGCCCCATTCGCCCCAGCCGCGTTGGATGAATTGCTGGCCGTACCCGGTGGACAGTGCCGGGTCCGGCAGAAGCACGGCATACCCCTTCGACACGAGCAGCCATGGATTCCATCGCCAGGTCCAGGCATTCCACGAGCCCAACGGCCCGCCGTGGATCCACAACAGCAGGGGGGCCGGGTTCGCCTCGGACGCGCCTTCCGGGAGCGCGAGGTAAGCCGGAACCCTCGAGCCGTCAGCCGCGCTCGTCTCTACCCGCTCCAACGAGCCTTTGATCCTGGGGCGCTCAGCGGGTGCCGGGAGCCGCTCGACGTCGCCCGAGGCGAGGTCGATCCGGACGGCTTCCGCCGGGAATTCGTAGGAGCTGCGCAGCGCGAACGCACTCAGCCCGTCCGGGGAAGCCACGACGTCGGTGTACGCGGCCGCGTCCTGCGTCACCCGGTTGACCGTACCGTCGGCGACGGCGACCCGGAAGACCGGCGTGGCGCCGTCGTCGTCGGCTGTGACGAGGAGCGAGCGCCCGTCCGGAAGCCAGGCCGCCGGGCTGCCCCAGCGGTCCCAGGCGGGTGCGAGCGGCTCGAGGTCAAGGGTTTCTCCCGCACCGACGTTCAAGAGGTGGAGTTTGACCTGGGGTGCCCGGGCGGGGGTACTGTCGCTTTCGCTGACTACCGAGAGCATCTTGTTGTCAGGGCTGACCGGGCCCGGGAAATAGCTCATTCCTTCACGGTCAAGGAGCACCTTGACCGAGCCGGAAGCGACATCGACGGCGGCGAGCACAAAGCGCGTGTCGGCCTTCGCGAGCGGCTTGGCCAGGCTCGTATAGATCGTCTTCCCGTCCGGGCTGACCACCGCGCGGGTATTGCGGAGGTTGCCGCCAACGTCGGGCGTCAGATTGCGCAGTTTCAGGGGTGCGGTAGCGTCCACGGTAGCGGGCTTGCCCGACTCAGCCGTATCTCCGTTGTCCACGGCGAACAGCCTGGGCTGGGCCGGCCCCAGATCCGCGTCCCAGTAGCGGACCGGGTAGCCGGTATGCAGAATGGCCGCTACCTTGTTGTCCTTGCGGCTCTTGCGCCGCTCCTCGTCATTTTCCTCATCGGTGGAACCGGCAAGGACCGGGGCCGTCACGAAAGTGGCATCCGCGGCCGACGCGGTCATGACGCCCCCGACTCCGCCCGCGCGGGAGTGCACCACCCGGGCCTCACCGCCGTCGGCAGGCAGGAGCCACAACGCGCTCACGGGATCCGCTTCGGGGCTGTCCGGATCGGGCCGGGCTGAGGTGAAGTAGAGGTCACCGTTGGCAGCAAACACCGCGCCGGTTTCTCCCTTGGCGCTGCGTGTGATGCGGCGGGCGTGCTTCTTTCCCGCAGGATCAAGCTCCCAAAGGGCAGTGACGTACTCAGTGCCCTTGGCGTTGAGCGTGGACACCGTAGTGACCAGGCGGCTTCCGTCCGTGCTGAGAGCCAGGCCGCCGACCCGGGGGATGGCCAGGTAGTGGTCTAGATCGTGGAAAGGAGTTTCGGGTTGTGTGCTCGGGGTCTCTGAGGCATTCGAATCCATGCTCTGATTCAACACGCAATGTGCCGCAGATCACAAAAGGTTCACTAAGAGTGAAACACTTATTTCAGATATTACGAACCTGGGGAACGCAAAAACCCCGCCCGCTCCTTTCGGGAGCGGGCGGGGCCTTTGAGTCGGCGGAACCGGAACTAGGCGCTCGGAGCGATTTCCGGGATGCGCGGCTTGGCATTGCCGGCAAACGTGAACTTGGCGTCATCGCCTTCGCCGTCCACGTCGACCACCACGATGTCACCGGAGTGCAGCTCGCCGAAGAGGATCTTCTCGGAGAGCTGGTCCTCGATCTCGCGCTGGATGGTCCGGCGCAGCGGCCGGGCACCCATGGCCGGATCGTAACCCCGGGTCGCCAGGAGGACCTTGGCGGCCGTGGTGAGCTCGATGCCCATGTCCTTGTCCTTGAGGCGGCCCTCGAGGCGCGTGACGAACAGGTCCACGATCTCGATGATCTCGTCCTGCGTGAGCTGCGGGAACACCACGACGTCGTCAACACGGTTGAGGAACTCGGGGCGGAAGTGCTGCTTGAGCTCTTCGGTGACCCGTGCCCGCATCCGGTTGTAACCGGTGGTGGTGTCCGTGCCGGACTGGAAGCCGGTCGCCACGCTCTTGGAGATGTCGCGGGTGCCCAGGTTGGTGGTCATGATGATCACCGTGTTCTTGAAGTCCACCACGCGGCCCTGGGAGTCGGTCAGGCGGCCGTCTTCCAGGATCTGCAGCAGCGAGTTGAAGAGATCGGCGTGAGCCTTCTCCACTTCGTCGAACAGCACCACGGAGAACGGACGACGGCGGACCTTCTCGGTCAGCTGCCCGCCTTCTTCGTAGCCGACGTAGCCCGGAGGGGCACCGAAGAGACGCGAAACCGTGTGCTTCTCGGAGTACTCGGACATGTCCAGAGTGATGAGGGCGTCCTCTTCACCGAAGAGGAATTCCGCCAACGCCTTGGCGAGCTCGGTCTTGCCGACACCGGTAGGGCCGGCGAAGATGAACGAGCCACCGGGACGCTTGGGGTCCTTCAGGCCTGCACGTGTGCGGCGGATCGCCTGGGAGAGGGCACGGATGGCCTCGTCCTGGCCGACGACCCGCTTGTGCAGCTCGTCTTCCATCTTGAGGAGGCGGCTGGATTCTTCCTCGGTGAGTTTGAAGACCGGGATGCCGGTGGAATTCGCGAGAACTTCGGCAATCAGCTCCTCGTCTACCTCGGAAATATCGTCCATGCCGCCGGACTTCCAGTTGCGTTCCTTCTCGGCACGCTCGGCAATGAGCTTCTGCTCCTTGTCGCGCAGCGAGGCGGCGCCTTCGAAGTCCTGGGCGTCGATGGCCGATTCCTTCTCCATCTTCACTTCGGCAATGCGCTCATCCATGGCCTTGAGCTCCGGCGGCGCAGTCATGCGACGGATGCGAAGCCGGGCACCTGCTTCGTCGATCAGGTCGATCGCCTTGTCCGGCAGGAAGCGGTCCGAGATGTAGCGTTCGGCCAGCGTTGCGGCAGAGGCAAGGGCGCCGTCGGTGATGGTCACCCGGTGGTGCGCCTCGTAACGGTCACGCAGGCCCTTGAGGATCTCGATCGCGTGCGCGACGGAAGGCTCCTTGACTTGGATCGGCTGGAAGCGGCGCTCCAACGCGGCGTCTTTCTCAATGTGCTTGCGGTACTCGTCCAAAGTGGTGGCTCCGATGGTCTGGAGTTCACCTCGGGCCAGCATCGGCTTGAGGATGGACGCGGCATCGATGGCACCCTCGGCAGCGCCGGCACCCACGAGCGTGTGGATTTCGTCGATGAAGAGGATGATGTCGCCGCGGGTCCGGATTTCCTTGAGGACCTTCTTCAGGCGCTCTTCGAAGTCACCACGGTAACGGGAACCGGCCACAAGGGAACCGAGGTCAAGCGTGTAGAGCTGCTTGTCCTTGATGGTCTCCGGCACGTCTCCGCGGACAATCGCCTGGGCGAGGCCTTCGACGACGGCGGTCTTGCCGACGCCGGGCTCACCGATCAGCACGGGGTTGTTCTTGGTCCTGCGGGAGAGGACCTGCATGACGCGTTCCATCTCCAGCTCGCGGCCGATCACAGGATCAAGCTTGTTTTCCCGTGCGGCCTGGGTAAGGTTGCGGCCGAACTGGTCCAGCACCACCGAACCGGCAGGGGTGCCTTCCTGTTGGCCCGGACCTGAGCCGGGACCCGCAGTTTCTTTGCCCTGGTAGCCGGAAAGCAGCTGGATGACCTGCTGGCGGACGCGGTTGAGGTCGGCGCCAAGCTTGACGAGGACCTGCGCGGCAACGCCTTCACCCTCGCGGATGAGGCCGAGCAGGATGTGCTCGGTACCGATGTAGTTGTGGCCGAGCTGCAGGGCTTCGCGGAGCGAGAGCTCAAGCACCTTTTTGGCGCGCGGGGTGAAGGGGATGTGACCGGACGGGGCTTGCTGGCCCTGGCCGATGATCTCCTGTACCTGCTCGCGGACGCCATCGAGCGAAATGCTCAGGGACTCAAGCGCCTTGGCGGCAACGCCTTCACCCTCGTGGATCAGACCCAAGAGGATGTGCTCGGTACCGATGTAGTTGTGGTTGAGCATGCGTGCCTCTTCTTGGGCAAGCACAACAACGCGACGGGCACGGTCCGTAAATCTCTCAAACATTTCGCCACACTCCTAGCTACGACGTACTTTGATGCTACGTGGCAACGCTGGAATTTTGGGGCGTGTTCGCCACAGGGGAAACATGGCCGCACCGGGAATAGGTTCACTCAACTCGTCCGTGGACCTCGGGATCACGGCGGAGACCGAATCCAGGGCTTCCACGATCACGCCGTGCTTCCGCCGACGCCCCCGCGAGCCGGCCGGCCGCCGTCGTTCTTCCCGGCAAACGTGGTGGCTGTCTACCGGATACGCCCAGTCGGCTCCAAGCCTTCCGGGGAATAGCGGAGCAGGACACCGTTATCCCGGCGAACCGGGCGGTTAAAAGACAATACCCCGGCCGTTGGGCCGGGGTATTGATACTTGGTGTCAGGAATTGGCCTTCTGGTAGGCTTCCTGAATTTCGGCCTGAATGCGGCCACGGCTGTTTACGGTATAACCGTTCTCGCGCGCCCATTGACGGATCTGTGCGGAGTCCTGGTTTCTCCCTGCAGCAACGCGGCTACGCGTTGCACGGCCGGTCGATGTCTTGCGCGCCTTAGCTACAAATGGCCCAAGAGCGTCCCGCAGCTTCGCAGCGTTGGCACTGGACAGATCCATTTCGTAACTGACTCCATCAAGGCCAAAGCGGACAGTTTCGTCCGCAGAGCCCTCATCCAGGTCGTCAACGAGGATAATTTTGACTTTCTGTGCCATGAAAAGACTCTCTTTTGGAGGGGTCGGATATGCAGAATAGCTAGACTACTAATTAATGATTATCGTCCAGTGGATGGCACCCCGTCAAAGGCTCGGCCAAAGGCATCCTCAAAGGGATCGTCAAAGACACTATTAAATCTTCGGGAGCGGCCGGAGAAAGAGCTATTTGGCAGGCGTTGAGCCGTCGCCCGTCGGCTTGGCAATTCCGAATCCGGCTTCTTCCTGGGCGCGGGCTTCTGCTTGGCGCTCTGATTTGTCCGCGTTGAAGATAGCCTTCATGGCAAACCAAAAGAGAAGTCCGACAACGACGGACGGTGCAAGAACGGCAATGTATTCCATGGTCAGTGCCCTTCGGGCTTGAGGAGTGGGAACAGGATGGTTTCCCGGATGCCTGCTCCGGTGAACAGCATGACCAAGCGGTCGATGCCTAGGCCGATGCCGCCCATGGGCGGAGCACCGTATTCAAGGGCGCGCAGGAAGTCTTCATCCAGCTGCATCGCCTCGACATCGCCGGCGGCCGAACGACGCGACTGCTCCGTGAGGCGTTCGCGCTGGATGACGGGGTCGATCAGCTCGGAGAAGGCCGTGCCGCGTTCCATTCCGCCGATGATGAGGTCCCAGGCCTCGATCAGGCGGTCGTCCTCCCGATGCGGGCGGGCAAGGGGCTGCGCGGAGGGCGGGTAGTTGTAGACAAAAGTCGGGTTGAGAAGGGTGGGTTCGACGATCTCGCCGAACAGTTCTACTACAAGCTTCTCGGCGTCCCACTTGGGGTCCACCTTGACCTCGTGCTTGGCGGCAATCGCCTGAAGTTCCGCCACGGTGGTGTCCGGTGTGATCTCTTCGCCGATCGCCTCGGAGAGCCCTGGGTAGACGGCAACCCAGGCCCATTCGCCGTCGAGGTCGATCTCTCCGGCGTCAGTCTGGATGGTGCGGGTGCCCACGACGTCGGCGACGTTCAGGATGATTTCCTTCATGCGCTCGGCCATGACGAACTGGTCCGCCCACGCCTCGTAGCATTCCAACGTGGTGAATTCGGGGCTGTGTGTGGAGTCGACGCCTTCGTTGCGGAAGACGCGGCCCATGTCGTAGACGCGGTCGATTCCGCCAACCACGGCGCGCTTGAGGAAGAGCTCGGTGGCGATACGCAGCGTCATCTTCTGGTCGAAGGCATTCATGTGGGTCTCGAACGGGCGGGCCGTGGCACCACCGTGGATGAGCTGCAGGATGGGGGTCTCCACCTCCACATAGCCGCGGCGGTCCAGGGTGTCGCGAACCGAGCGGGTAATCGCTGCGCGGGTGTAGACCATTTCCCGGGCTTCGTCGCGGACCATGAGGTCCACGTAGCGCTGCCTGACACGTGTTTCCTCATTGAGTTCGGCGTGCAGTACCGGCAACGGGCGCAAGGCCTTGGAGGCCATGGACCAGGAGTCGGCCATGACGGACAGCTCGCCACGCCTGGAGGAAATGACTTCGCCCTTGATGAAAACGTGGTCTCCGAGGTCCACCAGCGCTTTCCAGTCCGCGAGGGTTTCCTCGCCGACGTTCGCCAGGCTGAGCATCGCCTGCAGGCGCACGCCCTTCCCGTCTACACCGCCCTCCTGGAGGGTGGCGAAGCAGAGCTTGCCGGTATTGCGCACGAAAACGACGCGGCCAGTGATGCCCACAATGTCGCCCGTGGTTTCGTCAGCCTGGAGATGGGCGTACTTTTCGCGGATCTCGGCGAGGGAATGCGTCCGCTCAACACCCACCGGGTAGGCCTCGGTGCCACGCTCAATCAGCTTGCTGCGCTTTTCCATGCGGATGCGCATCTGTTCGCTGGCGTCGGCTGGCTCGGCGGCGGTGTGCGGGGATGGGGTGTTTGCGGAAGTCACAATCCACAAGTTTACCGGGGATTCCTTGGAGTTCCCTATCTTCCCCTCCCGTCCCTGCGGCAACATAGACTCGGGCTGTGGAGACATGGACAGTTGAAACGGACGACGACGGCGGCCACCTCGAGGTGCACTCCTTTCGGCCGGCCGCCGGCGCGTCCATTCCCGGCGCTTCGAGCGCTGCGGAGGAGCCCGGCGTCGTGCTTGTTCACGGCACCCTGGTGACCGATTCCCTTTACTGGCCATTCGCCCGGAACCTAAGCGTCCTGCTTGGCCGGCCGGTGCATTCCTACAACCGGCGCGGCCGCGGCCGATCAGCACCGCAACCGCCCGACTACTCCGCCGCGACGGAGACAAGCGACTTGCTTTCCGTAATGGAGGCGAGCGGATCCACCGATGTTGTCGGGCACAGCTACGGCGGATTCGTCGCGCTCCAGGCGGCGTTGCGCGCACCCATTTCCCGCCTCGTCACTTACGACGCCGCGGTTTCCCTCTCCGGGAACTTGAACGGGCGCTGGCGGCCGCAATTGGAAGAGGCCGTCACCGCGGGCCAGCTCGATAACGCATGGGCGCATTTGGTCCAGGGGCTGGGCACGGCGGGCCCGATTTCCTATTTGCCGCTCGGGGCGCTGCGGGTGATCAGCATCCTCTCGGCCAAGACGAGGTTGGGATCCGAGATGAGGGAACTGCTGCCGACGGCGGTGTTGGAGATGCGCGCGATCATCGACGCCGATTCGCATATCCAGGACTATGCGGAGTTGAAAACGCCGACCCTGATGCTTAGTGGGGGGTGGAGTCCGGCGTACTTTGCCGAAACCGGTCGGCAGCTTGCGGCTGCCATTCCGTTGGTGGACTTCGCGGTGGTCCCATTGCAGTTCCACGAGGGTCCCCTCCGGCCGGGGAAGCAGCTCGCGGTGAGAATTGCCCGCTACCTGGCACAAGGCGCCGTCACCCTAGGATGAAGCGGTGATAGAACGTGAGGTCCCCACGCCCGACGGCGGCAAGCTCGCCTTGTACAGTTACGGCTCGGTGGACGCGCCGGGAGAGCGCCGCGTGGTGCTCATTGGCGGCGCATTCTTGACCGCGCTCATCTACCGGCCATTTTCGATGGCGCTATCCACGGGACTCGGCGAGGGCTGGGCAGTCGATGTCTACGATCGCAGGGGCCGGGGCAGCTCGACGGAACTACCCGCAAACTACTCCATGGCCACGGAGATTGCGGACGTGCGGAGCATCATGGACGCTACCGGCGCCAGGAACCTCCTTGGCCACAGCCTTGGCGGATCCGTGGCATTGAACGCCGTGCAGGAGTTTGCGGGAACGAGCTACGAGCCGGACAAACTTGCTGTGTACGACGCCGCCGTGAACATCGACGGGAGCGTGGACACGGGCTGGGTGGACGGCTTTGCCCAATCCGTGGATAGCGGGAATGTGGGACGTGCCATGGCCAGGCTGAAGCGGGGCATGCAGCCTGGCACCGCTTTGGCGCGGATCCCGGAACCCATCTTGGCCGGACTCATGGCCCTCGTTTCCCACACGAAGGTCAACAAGGTCCTCAGGGGACTCATGCCAACGGGCGTGGCCGAACTCAAAGCTGCCTACGACGAATCTGCGCGCCCCCGGGACTACTCCGTCCTCCCCCGAAGCACGAGGTTCATGGTGGGCAGCAAAAGCCCCGAATACTACAAGGTCACTGCCGAGCGGCTGTACGCAGCCGTCCCCGGAAGCACGCTGGTGGTATCGCCAAAAGGCTTCCACGGATCCATTCCTGCCGCGGTCAAGGAACTTGTCATGGACCTTTCCAGCTATTTCAAGGACTGACGGAACCCTGCGGCTCCGTTAGGCTCGAAGCATGACGCGCGAGAACATCACAACGGCCGACGGCGGAACCCTCGAGCTCTTCACGACGGGCGGTGAGCTTGCCGCTGGCGGCTCAGGCGTCGTCGTCGTGCCCGCCTCCATGGTGACCGCCGCAGACTACTCCAAGTTTGCCCAGAAACTCAGTGCTGCCCTTGGCCGCCCGGTCCACACCTTCAACCGCCGCGGCCGTGGTGAATCATCGCCCCAGCCCGTGGACTACACCCTCGACGTCGACATCCGGGATCTTTCCGAAGTCATGAAGCACACGGCGAGCACCGATGTCTTCGGCCACAGCTTCGGAGGCGCAGTGGCCCTGCACGCGGCACGCACGCTGCCGGTGGAACGCCTGGCGGTCTACGACCCCGCCGTATCCGTCAACCACAGCGTGAAGGCCGAGTGGACGGGCGAATACGAGCGCGCGACGGCGGCTGGAGACTTTGACCGCGGGCTCGCTGTGCTTGTGAAGGGTGTCGAAACGGAGGGCGCCTTCGCGCGGATGCCGCTGTCCATGCTGACACTCGTCACCAAGCTCACGTCGGGCACTCACATGGGCAAGCAGATGCGTGAGCTCATGCAGGCCGGCGTGCGTGAGATCAAGGCAGTCATCGCCGCGGACATGCCGGCCGAGCCGTTCCTTGAGCTGCCGCTGGAGACACTCATTGTGGTCGGGGAAAAGAGCCCTGCCTACTTCGGTGTGGCGTGTGGCCAGATCCACGACGTCTTGTCCGGATCGAGCTACACCATCCTGCCAGGCCACGGCCACGACGGAGTGATCCGAGCACCGGACAAGCTCATCGCCGAGCTCTCCGACTTCTTCTCGGGCTAAACGCCCGCTCACATATGCCGGGTCCCGGCCGGACGCTAGCTCACATATACCGGGTCCTGACCGGACGCCCGCTCACTTCTGCTGAGGGCGGGTGGGGGCTGGGGCCGGCCCGGCTCATGGGTGAGCGGGGCCCTCATCGTCAAGCTGGTTGTGAGTCATTCATGACCTGTTGATTGAAGGAGCCGGCGATGGCCGTTGATAACAAGGGTTTCACGCGTGAAGAGATCCGTGAGTTCATGCATGAGTACTATTTGCAGCCGCACGGGTCGAGGAAGGTGTGGCTTGCCTCGACGTCCGTTTCCGAGTGGACGTTCCGCCGGTGGCGCAAGATGATGGTCCAGGGCGATATCGACCGTGGCCTGATTCCGCGGGAGCATGGAGGCATGGTCCCTACAAATCGTGAGCTCTCCGCGTTTGAAAAAGCACGCGCGAAGGAAATGGCTGCCCACCGTGCCGAAGTCGAAAGACTCCAGAAGCGGGTGCGGGAGCTGGAGGATACGAATTCCGCGCTGGGAAAAGCTATCGGGCTCTTGCACGACTTGAGCGTGCCAGAGCCCGATACAACCCCGACGAGCGCTCAGAACGGTTCGTAGCGGCCGAGAACAGCCTGGTCCTGGAGTTGCGTGTGATCATCGGCTCCCAGCGGACAGCGCTCGAGCTGGCGGGCGTGTCGCGCGGGACCTGGCATTACCGGTCCAATCCCCGTCCGGCGGTGCAGGACCCGATCCACCAGGCCGACCGGGCCTACGAATGCCGGATCAGCACCGCGCATCACGACCGGATCCTGGGGCTCATCCTGGCCGGCTGGGAGAAGGGCAACTCCGTCGACCATGCCTTCGCCACCGCTTGGGACAACGGCGTGCTGCTCGCCTCCAACCGCACGTGGTGGCGGATCGCGGCAGGGCACGAGGATCAGCAGGCCCGCCCCATCATCCCGCGCAAGCGTGGGGTCAAGCGTGGTTCCTCTGAGATGCCGGTGGTCAAGGCCACCGGCCCCTGCCAGGTCTGGTCCTGGGACATCACGGACATCTATTCAAAGTGGCAGGGGAAGGTTTTCAAGGTGTACTCCATCATGGACATCTTCTCCCGGGAGATCGTCGGCTGGCGGGCGGAGGAACGCGAGTCCGACCACCTCGCCGCGGAGATGTTCGAGACAGCCATCGCCCGGCACGGCGCCCCGCTCATCGTGCATGCCGATTCAGGCCCGGCCATGAGATCAAACCTGCTCCGTGACACCCTCACCGTCCACGGCGTGGAACTCAGCCATAACCGCCCCTACGTCTCCCTCTTAACCGGCTAATGCGGTTGTCTCTGCAGGCCAGCGACACGCCATGCCACGGGACCTGCCTTGTGATCCGGATCACTGCTGGTACACCTGTTCTTCATGAGCAGTGATTGCGGTCTTTCGCTTGAGGAGCGTGACGGCGGCTGGGCGTTGGCCGGTCAGGACGCGCCCCAGTTCAAGCTCGTGGATGAGTACCTTGGGTATCTGACGGACAGGAACTACTCGCCGAAGACGGTGCGTTCCTACGGGTATGACCTGCTGGCGTTTTGCCGGTGGCTTCTGATCGCCGGGCATCCGCTGGCGGAGGTGAGCACGGAGGTGCTGCTTCGGTTCCTGCGTGCCTGCCGCGATGCCCGGGTTCCGGGCAGGGCGGGACCGAACGTGATCAGGCTGTCGGGGCGCCGGTTGGATCAGTACGCCGCGACGACGATCAACCGTCGGCTGGCCGCGATCTCAGGTTTGTTCGCCTTCGCCGCGATGCGGGACCCGGAGATGAAGAACCCGGTCCCCAAGGGCCGGGAGGCGCGTTGGGTCGCATCCGGTGAGCGGAGCGGGATGCTGGCGCATACGGTCCGGCGGCCAAAGAACCGTTCCTCGCTTCGGCTGCGCGAACCACGTCGGTTGCCCAAGGCGTTGTCTCAGCCTGATGCGGCCGAGCTGCTGGCCAGTTTTCACACCTGGCGGGACCGGGCGATCGCGGGTTTGATGCTTTATTGCGGGTTGCGTTCGGCCGAGGTGCTGGCCCTGGACGTCGCGGACGTCGATATCGGCGGCCGGTGGCTGCAGGTGCTCGGCAAGGGACGGCGGGAGCGACGGGTGCCCCTTGACGCGGACGTGGCTTCCGTCATCCAGGTGTATCTGCTGGCCGAGCGGCCCGAATCCGGCAGCACAGGCCTGTTTCTCGTGGCCAAGGGGCCGAACCGGGGCCAGCCGTTGACCGCGGCCGGGCTGCGCACGGTGTTCCGTTATCACCGCGGCGTGACCGGAATCGTTGGCGGTCACCCGCACGCCTTGCGGCACACGTTCGGGACCGCGCTGGCCGAGGCGGGCGTCGATCTGGCGGTGATGCAGGCTTTGCTCGGCCACGCGCACGTCGATACCACTGCCCGCTACATCCATCTGGCTCCAGCCCACGTGAAAGCAGAGTTCGATGCCGCTCGCGATCGCATCCGTTCCCAGCAGTGACCCGCACACCGCGTATCTGGACTACCTGAGGCGGACCGGCCGGGGAAACACCGCGTACTCATCAGCGGCCAGGACGTTCTTCCAGCGGTGGCCGGACCCCCGGCAATGGGCGGCCGAGCCGCTGCAGGTGCGCTTGTCCGCCGGGTCAGCTACCCGGCCGATCATCACGTTCCTGATGCTGCACCAAGGCCTGCGGCCAGGCTATGACTACCTGCTGGAACGCAAGCTCTCCAGCATCTGGCGCGAGATCCAAGACTGCCCGCTGGCAACCGACCTGGACCGGTTCATGACCGCGGCCGCCGACCTGGGATTCACCGAACGGGTCCGGTTCGCCACCGGCTCCCAGGTGCCGGTTAGGCTCCTTATTCAAACCGGCCGGCGCCTGGAACGGCTCACCCTGGCCGATCTGGCCGAGTTCACCGCGGCCTGCCGGGACAGGCAGGGGCGGACCGGCAAGGGACACGGCCACTATCTGGCGGCGGCAAGCAACGCCCAACGGGTGCTGTTCCACCTCGGAGTCCTTGATGAACTTCCCCGCGCCGGCGGCCCGGTCCCGTTCGCCGTCCGGCTGGCCCAGGTGCGTCCGCCGATCCGGGCAGCGATGATCGCCTATCTGGACCGCAAGCGCGCGACCTGCCGGCCGAAGACCGTGTCAACGATCGCGACCCGGCTCAAGCACTTCGGTGAGTTCCTGGCCGGCATCGACCCGGATCTGGACTCCGTCGCTGCCCTCGACCGAGGCAAGCACATCGAGCCTTACCTGAGCAGCATGGTCGATGCCGTCAACACCAAGAACGGTGAGGTGATCACCGTCGCTGACCGGTCCCGGCGGGTGCTCGCGCTGATGGGGTTCCTGACCGACATCACCGAGTGGGACTGGCCCGAAGCGCCGCCGCGCAGGCTGTTGTTCCGTGACGACATTCCCAAGCTCCCGCAAACACTGCCGCGTTATTTGCCCGTCGATATCGACCGGCGCCTCACCCAGGTCCTGACCGAGTCCCCGGGAAATGAGCTGGCCGCTGCCGCCCTGCGGCTCCAACGCGCCTGCGGGTTGCGGATCGGGGAACTGCTCGATCTTGAACTGGACTGCGTCCACGAAGTCCCCGGCCACGGCAGCTGGCTGAAGGTCCCCCTCGGCAAGCTGGACACCGAGCGGATGATCCCTCTCGATGGAGAGATCATGGAGCTGATCGACCACATAACCCGCACCAGATCGCACGGCCGGCCGCTGCCACACCCTCGTTACCGACGCCCGGCCCAGTTCCTGTTCACCCACCACGGACGCCGGCTCGGGCAACAAGCGGTCCGCGCCGAACTCGACCGCGCCGCCGGTCTCGCCGGGCTCGAACACATCACCCCGCACCAGCTACGGCATACCTACGCCACCGCCCTGGTCAACGCCGGTGTCTCGCTGCAGGCCCTGATGGCGCTGCTGGGCCACATGTCCGCAGAGATGAGCCTGCGCTACGGACGGCTGTTCGACGCCACCGTGCGCACCGAGTACGAACGGGCCCTTGATCTGGCCAAACAACAGGCACTCACACCTCACAGCGGCAGGACCAGCCTGCCGCTCAGAGACATCACCGGCGGAAAAGACTGGAAGGACACCCCTTTGCTGAAGTCCCGCATGGCCGGAGGGTTCTGCCTGCGGGCACCCGCCCAGGGGGCTTGCGCTTACGCAAATATTTGTGAGCACTGCCCCAGCTTCCACGCCGAGCCCAGCTCACTGCCGATCCTCGCCGCGCAGCGCGTTGACGCGGACGCACTCGCCCGCGACGCCGAACAACGAGGCTGGATCGCCGAAGCCGACCGTCACAAACAGCTCATCACGCGACTCGACAAACTGATCAACGAGGCCACCACGGGATGACCAACACGAGCACTCTCAACCGCGTCGAGCGCGCCTGCGCCGATCTCCTCCGGAACGGACAGGCAGTCACCTTCACCGCCGTTGCCGCCCACACCGGCCTGGGCCGGACCACCCTCTATCGGGACCCAATGATCCGGGCCGTCATCGAGGAAAACCGTCACCGCGCCGCCGCCAGCGGCACCCTCACCGGCCTCACCGACGAGATCGCCACCCTCCGCGCCGCACTCGACACCCTCGCTGCCAGCGTGAGGCGCCACGAAGAACAACTCCGGAAACTGACCGCCCGAAAAAGCTGAATCCTTAACCGGCCAATCCCCGGCATACAGGGCTATTAGCCGGATAATCCAACGACAATCCCTTCTCGGAGTCAGGCTTTCGCACGATGAAATACCGGCCCCGCTACCCCCGGATCTTTGACGATCTCGATACCGCCAGGGAATACCTCACCGGCTATGTGCACTGGTACAGCACCGATCACAAACACTCCGGTATCGCACTGTTCTCACCATCACAAGTCCACGACGGCTCGTGGACAGAGCTCTGGGACAAACGCGACAAAGTCCACCAGGACTACTACGAACGACACCCAGGAAGGTTCCGCCAACGACCCACCACACCGGCCCCCGCCACATACGTCGGGATCAACCTCCCCCAGACCAAACACCCCAAAAAATAGCCCAGTGACTCCACACAGCTTGACAATTCTCGGGGGTTTGGGATTTCCGGCTCATAGGTGAGCCGGGGTTTGGGATTTCCGGCTCATAGGTGAGCGGGGGTTGGGGGGGTTTGGGTGTTAAATGGTTCAGGCCCCGACACGTGGTGTCGGGGCCTGACCGTTAATGGTTGTCCGGCGGTGTCCTACTCTCCCACACCCTCCCGGGTGCAGTACCATCGGCGCTGTGGGTCTTAGCTTCCGGGTTCGGAATGGGACCGGGCGTTTCCCCCACGCTATGACCGCCGTAACCCTGTTACCCGGTCCGCCGCACGGGGTGCGGGGCGGGAAGACTGGTGGTTACAACTTGTCCAAACCCGTTTGAGGGGTTCGGTGGTGTTGTTATTCAGTTGTTCGGTTCCTGGAGCAACAAACCGGTGGCGGGTTGTTGTTCGGGAACCACATAGTGGACGCAAGCAGTGATCGTGTTTGTGTGGTGTAAGTTGTCGGCCTATTAGTACCGGTCAGCTTCAACAGTCTTTGGTCCTGTCTTCCACATCCGGCCTATCAACCCAGTGGTCTGGCTGGGGGCCTCTCACACACGAGGTGCATGGAAATCTCATCTTGAAGCGAGCTTCCCGCTTAGATGCTTTCAGCGGTTATCCCATCCGAACGTAGCTAATCAGCGGTGCACTTGGCAGTACAACTGACACACCAGAGGTTCGTCCGTCCCGGTCCTCTCGTACTAAGGACAGCCCTTCTCAAATTTCCTGCGCGCGCAGCGGATAGGGACCGAACTGTCTCACGACGTTCTAAACCCAGCTCGCGTACCGCTTTAATGGGCGAACAGCCCAACCCTTGGGACCTACTCCAGCCCCAGGATGCGACGAGCCGACATCGAGGTGCCAAACCATGCCGTCGATATGGACTCTTGGGCAAGATCAGCCTGTTATCCCCGAGGTACCTTTTATCCGTTGAGCGACGGCCATTCCACAATGTACCGCCGGATCACTAGTCCCGACTTTCGTCCCTGCTTGAGATGTCTCTCTCACAGTCAAGCTCCCTTGTGCACTTACACTCGACACCTGATTGCCAACCAGGCTGAGGGAACCTTTGGGCGCCTCCGTTACTTTTTAGGAGGCAACCGCCCCAGTTAAACTACCCATCAGGCACTGTCCCTGACCCGGATCACGGGCCGAAGTTAGATGTCCAAAGTGACCAGAGTGGTATTTCAACGATGACTCCACCCGAACTGGCGTCCGGGCTTCAACGTCTCCCACCTATCCTACACAAGCCACTCCGAACACCAATACCAAACTATAGTAAAGGTCTCGGGGTCTTTCCGTCCTGCTGCGCGTAACGAGCATCTTTACTCGTACTGCAATTTCGCCGAGTTTATGGTTGAGACAGCGGGGAAGTCGTTACTCCATTCGTGCAGGTCGGAACTTACCCGACAAGGAATTTCGCTACCTTAGGATGGTTATAGTTACCACCGCCGTTTACTGGGGCTTGAATTCTCAGCTTCGCCTTGCGGCTAACCGGTCCTCTTAACCTTCCAGCACCGGGCAGGAGTCAGTCCGTATACATCGTCTTGCGACTTCGCACGGACCTGTGTTTTTAGTAAACAGTCGCTTCCCCCTGGTCTCTGCGGCCCCGATCCCCTCCCACCAGCAAGTGGTGTTCAAGGTTGGGGCCCCCCTTCTCCCGAAGTTACGGGGGCATTTTGCCGAGTTCCTTAACCATAATTCTCTCGATCGCCTTGGTATTCTCTACCTGATCACCTGTGTCGGTTTGGGGTACGGGCGGCTAGAACCTCGCGCCGATGCTTTTCTAGGCAGCATAGGATCACCGGATCCCCCCATGACGGGGGTCCCATCAGATCTCAGGAACGTCATCAAAGACACAGCGACGGATTTGCCTATCGCTGACCCTACATCCTTAGACCGGGGCAACCATCGCCCGGCCCGGCTACCTTCCTGCGTCACACCTGTTAATACGCTTACCTCCCGGGATCAGGTCCCGCGCTCGGCCAAAACCCGCACACCACAAGGGTGATTGGGCAGGCTCCGGGCGGTTAGTATCCCCCGCTTGGCATGGGCGGTCCTTCGCCGGTACGGGAATATCAACCCGTTGTCCATCGACTACGCCTGTCGGCCTCGCCTTAGGTCCCGACTTACCCAGGGCAGATTAGCTTGACCCTGGAACCCTTGATCATTCGGCGGACGGGTTTCTCACCCGTCTTTCGCTACTCATGCCTGCATTCTCACTCGTGTAGGCTCCACCGCTGGTTTACACCGCGACTTCACCGCCCACACGACGCTCCCCTACCACTCCAGACGACTGAACCACGAAGGCTTGTCTACTATCTGAAATCCACAACTTCGGCGGTGTACTTGAGCCCCGCTACATTGTCGGCGCGGAATCACTTGACCAGTGAGCTATTACGCACTCTTTCAAGGATGGCTGCTTCTAAGCCAACCTCCTGGTTGTCTTCGCAACTCCACATCCTTTCCCACTTAGCACACGCTTAGGGGCCTTAGTTGGTGGTCTGGGCTGTTTCCCTCTCGACTATGAAGCTTATCCCCCACAGTCTCACTGCTGCGCTCTCACTTACCGGCATTCGGAGTTTGGCTGACGTCAGTAACCTTGTAGGGCCCATCGGCCATCCAGTAGCTCTACCTCCGGCAAGAAACACGCAACGCTGCACCTAAATGCATTTCGGGGAGAACCAGCTATCACGGAGTTTGATTGGCCTTTCACCCCTACCCACAGCTCATCCCCTCCATTTTCAACTGAAGTGGGTTCGGTCCTCCACGACGTCTTACCGTCGCTTCAACCTGGCCATGGGTAGATCACTCCGCTTCGGGTCTAGATCACGCCACTACACTCGCCCTGTTCAGACTCGCTTTCGCTACGGCTACCCCACACGGGTTAACCTCGCGACGTAACACTAACTCGCAGGCTCATTCTTCAAAAGGCACGCCGTCACAACTACAAGGTTGCTCCGACGGATTGTAAGCACACGGTTTCAGGTACTGTTTCACTCCCCTCCCGGGGTACTTTTCACCTTTCCCTCACGGTACTGGTCCGCTATCGGTCATTAGGAAGTATTTAGGCTTATCAGGTGGTCCTGACAGATTCACACGGGATTTCTCGGGCCCCGTGCTACTTGGGATCCTCTCCAGGCGGCACACAACATTACGGTTACGGGGCTAACACCCTCTCCGGCCGGCCTTTCAAGACCGTTCACCTATGTCTGCACTCTCACCCCACCGGTCCGGCAGAACCAGTACGGAAAGTCCCACAACCCCGCCCATGCAACGCCCGCCGGCTATCACACATGGAACGGTTTAGCCTCATCCGCGTTCGCTCGCCACTACTAACGGAATCACTCTTGTTTTCTCTTCCTGCGGGTACTGAGATGTTTCACTTCCCCGCGTTCCCCCCACGCACCCTATGTGTTCAGATGCGGGTCACCAGATCACGAAAAACGCGTCTGGCGGGGTTTCCCCATTCGGACATCCTGGGATCACCGTTCGGTTATCAACTCCCCCAGGCTTATCGCAGATTCCTACGTCCTTCTTCGGCTCCTAATGCCAAGGCATCCACCGTGTGCCCTTAAAAACTTGACCACACAAGATCAAAAAACTTCTCGAGAGAACCACGGAAACCACGCCACGCCACACACCCCGAAAGGATGCACCACGCGGCCGGATCCAGGTTCATAAAAAGAAATTGCTGTAAGACACACACACCCCACCACCCCCGAAAGGAAGCAATGACCATGCGCGTGCCTAGATGCTCGCGTCCACTATGTAGTTCTCAAACAACAACCCCGTACCACACCCCCCGCACCAACCACCCCCAAAAACGGGGACGGCCACCAACGCACGGACCATGCAGCCAGGAAACCAGAAACACCCAAACCCGCGACAAAAGACACGCAAACCCAAACAGGCCACGCACCCCACGCCACGGCCCTGTTGCCTCAGGACCCAACAGTGTGCCAAACACGAAAAACCGGCTCACCCCCACCCGCACCGTTCCAGGACACTCGAAAGCATCCGTACTAGGGGCGGGAAAGAACCAACCGGCCGCTATCTGCTGATATTCCACCCATGAGCACCCACCGCAGAACAGACGCCTGCGCAATGGGCTTTGCTTCCACACACCCCCACAGCCACCATGCGGCAACCACGGGAATGATAATGGTGCTCCTTAGAAAGGAGGTGATCCAGCCGCACCTTCCGGTACGGCTACCTTGTTACGACTTAGTCCCAATCGCCGGTCCCACCTTCGACGGCTCCCCCCACAAGGGTTAGGCCACCGGCTTCGGGTGTTACCAACTTTCGTGACTTGACGGGCGGTGTGTACAAGGCCCGGGAACGTATTCACCGCAGCGTTGCTGATCTGCGATTACTAGCGACTCCGACTTCATGGGGTCGAGTTGCAGACCCCAATCCGAACTGAGACCGGCTTTTTGGGATTAGCTCCACCTCACAGTATCGCAACCCTTTGTACCGGCCATTGTAGCATGCGTGAAGCCCAAGACATAAGGGGCATGATGATTTGACGTCGTCCCCACCTTCCTCCGAGTTGACCCCGGCAGTCTCCTATGAGTCCCCGGCCGAACCGCTGGCAACATAGAACGAGGGTTGCGCTCGTTGCGGGACTTAACCCAACATCTCACGACACGAGCTGACGACAACCATGCACCACCTGTAAACCGACCGCAAGCGGGGCACCTGTTTCCAGGCGTTACCGGTTCATGTCAAGCCTTGGTAAGGTTCTTCGCGTTGCATCGAATTAATCCGCATGCTCCGCCGCTTGTGCGGGCCCCCGTCAATTCCTTTGAGTTTTAGCCTTGCGGCCGTACTCCCCAGGCGGGGCACTTAATGCGTTAGCTACGGCGCGGAAAACGTGGAATGTCCCCCACACCTAGTGCCCAACGTTTACGGCATGGACTACCAGGGTATCTAATCCTGTTCGCTCCCCATGCTTTCGCTCCTCAGCGTCAGTTAATGCCCAGAGACCTGCCTTCGCCATCGGTGTTCCTCCTGATATCTGCGCATTTCACCGCTACACCAGGAATTCCAGTCTCCCCTACATCACTCTAGTCTGCCCGTACCCACTGCAGAACCGGAGTTGAGCCCCGGTCTTTCACAGCAGACGCGACAAACCGCCTACGAGCTCTTTACGCCCAATAATTCCGGATAACGCTTGCGCCCTACGTATTACCGCGGCTGCTGGCACGTAGTTAGCCGGCGCTTCTTCTGCAGGTACCGTCACTTTCGCTTCTTCCCTACTGAAAGAGGTTTACAACCCGAAGGCCGTCATCCCTCACGCGGCGTCGCTGCATCAGGCTTCCGCCCATTGTGCAATATTCCCCACTGCTGCCTCCCGTAGGAGTCTGGGCCGTGTCTCAGTCCCAGTGTGGCCGGTCACCCTCTCAGGCCGGCTACCCGTCGTCGCCTTGGTAGGCCATTACCCCACCAACAAGCTGATAGGCCGCGAGTCCATCCAAAACCGCAAAAGCTTTCCACCACCACCGCATGCGCGGAGCAGTCATATCCGGTATTAGACCCAGTTTCCCAGGCTTATCCCAGAGTCAAGGGCAGGTTACTCACGTGTTACTCACCCGTTCGCCACTAATCCCCGGCGCAAGCACCGGATCATCGTTCGACTTGCATGTGTTAAGCACGCCGCCAGCGTTCATCCTGAGCCAGGATCAAACTCTCCGTTGAAGTAAAACAAAAACAGACACAACCACAACCACCGGAAATAACGGCGGAAGAGCTGCACAAAATTTGAAACCAGCTGTAAAAAACCAGCCCCGCACCACCGAAGCGACACAGAACCAGCCAAAACAACCAATTCATAAAAACAAATCGGTATCAACAAACTTGGCACACTATTGAGTTCTCAAACAACAGACACACCCGGCACCACCCACACCCACAACAGGGTCCAGGATCGCTCCGGAGCAACGTCCCAAAGTTACCCGAATCATTACCGCTTTGCAAATCGGTATCTCAACCAATTTCAGGATAACAATTCGAATTCCCCTCAAATTGCGGCGCATAAAACACCAGCCGTTCCAGGCTCAATTCGAAGGGGTGGCCACCCGTGGTTCCCAGCTCTAGGCTGTCTCCCGCGGCGACTTAGAAGACATTACACGGCTTCCGTACCCCGCGCAAATCCAGCATTGACGCCCCGCTGTTCCCTGCAGTTTCAACGGTTCGAGACAGTATTCGTCGAGCTGACCGACAAGCCTGATCGGTACGCCGCGGCGACGTCGACGGCGGAACGCGGGCTCCGCCGTCGGGCCCCGCCTAACCGAAGGCAGCGATACCGCTGAGCTTGCTACCCAAGATAAGGGTGTGGATTTCGTCGGTGCCTTCGTAGGTGCGCACGGATTCCAGGTTGTTGGCGTGCCGCAAGGGTGAGTGGTCCAGCGTGATTCCGTTGCCGCCGAGGATCGTCCTGGCTTCGCGTGCAATTTTGATGGCTTCGCGGCAGTTGTTCAGTTTGCCGACCGAGATCTGGTCCGGTTGCAAAGTGCCGGCGTCCTTTTTGCGCCCGAGGTGCAAGGCGAGGAGGAATCCCTTGTTGATCTCCAGAGCCATGTCAACCAACTTCTGCTGGGTCAGCTGGTAGCCGGCCAGCGGTCTGCCAAACTGCAGGCGTTCCTTGGAGTAGTCGAGGGCTACCTCGAACGCATCGCGGGCGGCACCCATGGCGCCCCAGATGATTCCGTAGCGCGCCTCGTTCAGGCAGGAGAAGGGGCCCTTGAGCCCGACGACGTTCGGCAGCACCGCACTCTCGGGTAGTCGCAGATCGGACAATTCGATGTCGCATTGGATGGAGGCACGCATAGACAGTTTCGGCTCAATCGGCGTAGCCGCGAATCCAGGGGTCTCGGTCGGGACCACGAAGCCGCGGACGCCGCCGTCGGTCTGGGCCCAGATGATGGCGACCTTGGCCACCGACGCCAGGCCGATCCAGCGTTTTGATCCGTTGAGGATCCAGTCGCCTCCGTCGCGGTGCGCAAAGGTAGTCATGCCACCCGGATCCGATCCCGCCGTGGGTTCCGTTAGTCCGAAGCAGCCGATCGCTTCCCCCGCGGCCATCGCCGGCAGCCACTCGGCTTTTTGTTCATCCGAACCGTGCTTGTAGATGGCGCTCATCGCCAATGAGCCCTGCACCGAGACGAAGGTGCGCAACCCGGAATCGCCGGCCTCAAGTTCCGCTCCGGCCAGGCCGTACTCGACGGCGGATCGCCCGGCGCATCCGTAGCCTTTCAGGTGCATGCCGAGTAGGCCCATTTTGGCGAGTTCGGGGACAAGTTCCAGCGGAAAAATGGCCTTTTCATACCAGGTTGCGATGTGTGGCTTGATCTCGCTATCCACGAAGGCGCGCACCGAATCGCGCAGCGCACGTTCATCCGCGCTAAGGAGGGAATCAAAACCAATCAGATCGCTGATATCGGACATTTATGCGCCTTTCACGGAAGTGTTTGGGGACTGGAAGGTGGACCCTTGGTGCTCACCGAGGGCCGGGGGAACTTGCCGGTAGTTCGGTGCTGCTGCGGACAGCCGGATGGGGTTGGTAAGCTGCCGGGACTCCCGGCCTGTGGCGGGATCAGTGATAACGATTGACGGCTCCAGCCCCAGGCTCTCAGCCAGTTCGAAAGCCTCGCCAACGGTGTTGACCCTGCCCGCAGGAACACCTGCAGCGAGCAATTTCCCTTGCCAACTCGCAGCATTGTCAGCATGGAGCGCAGCCTCGATCACAGTCCGAAGCTCCTCACGGGATGCTAGTCTGCGTTCGTTAGTGAGGAATCTCGCTTGCTCTGGCAAACCCTCGAGCCCTAGGACTGACGCCAGCGCCGCAAATTGCCGATCGTTGCCGACCGCGATGGCGAGCGTGCCGCCGCCAGTGCGGAATGTCTCATATGGGGCGATGCTGGGGTGTGCATTGCCGAGTCTGCCAGGCGAATTGCCCGTGGCCAAGGTGGCCGCGCCTTGGTTCACCAATGCTGCCAGGAGCGAGGAGAGGAGGTTGACCTCCACCTGCTGGCCGGTCCCCGTGGCATCGCGTACCCGCAGCGCCATTAGGATCCCCGCTAGGGCATTCTGTCCTGTCAGGACGTCGACCAGGGCAACCCCGACCTTGCTGGGTTCTCCTTCGGGGTGGCCAGTGATGCTCATCAGGCCGCCTAGCGCCTGCACGAGCAGGTCATAGCCTGGCAGATTTGCGCCGGCGCCGGCCCCGAAGCCTGAGATCGAACAATAGACGATGTCCGGCCGGCCCTCGGAAACGGCCTGATAATCCAGACCGAATTTCGCCATGACCCCAGGACGGAAGTTTTCGATGACGACGTCGCAGCCGGCCACGAGGGCGCGGGCATAGCTCAACCCCTCATCGGACTTGAGATCTGCGACGACGGATTTCTTGTTCCGGTTGACGCTTGCGAAATAGGTACCGGTCCCATCGGCGTCCACAGGCGGGATCCACGCCCGGGTATCGTCGCCGCCAGGACCTTCGATCTTGATGACCTCGGCACCGTAGTCGGCCAACATCATGGAGCACAACGGACCTGCAAGAACCCGCGAAAAGTCCGCGATCCGAATCCCCGCCAAAGGCTGCGGCAGACCGCTTGGGCTGCCCACTATGGACGTCACGACACATCTCCTTCGATGGTTGTATGTTGCATGCAACTCTAGGGTAACGTTCCCGGCGTGTAAACAATTCTTCGTCGTATCGGAGTCAGCCGCGGAATTTCGTCAGCTGATCCAGCTTTGCAAGATATGCATCGGCGGACAGTCCAGGCGTCTTCGCGCAAACACCTGTAATGAGAAGCCGGGCGGTGCGGGTGACATGTTCTCGAACCGCAGCCCATGCAGCCTGCGGGTCCTGTCGCTCCAATGCCTCGAGAATGCCTCGACGGTCGTCGGCCAAGTCCTGGCTACTTCGGATTGAAGGGATGGTTACCAACCCTTGCGCAAGAACCAGATTGCGGAGTTCACCATCCAGCGCCGTTAACCGGGGATTGCCCGCCAAGCCCATGAGAAACAAGTGGAATTCCTTGTCCGCCTGCAGGGTTCCGGGACCATCATCGCCGGCTGCAGCATCCAGGATGCGACCGTGCAGCACCCGGAAATGCTCCAGGTCATCCTTGGTGACAACCTCGGCGGCCCGAGCCGCTGCCTGGGGCTCAAGAAGAATTCGGATCTGGAAGATCTGCACAATCTCATCAAGTGAAATCTGCAGCACCCGGACACCACGGTTCTTCTCGATCCGGACAATGCCCTCCTTTTCGAGCAGCTGCAGGGCCTCACGTACCGGTGTCCTGGACACGCCGAGTCTCTCGGCTAGCCCGATCGCGGAATAGTGCTCCCCGGGCGTCATCTCGCCGGAGGTGATTGCCGCCCGCAGCATGTCTGTGGCCTGCGCTGTCAGCGACACTCCGGGAGTAACCTGTTGCATGCTACTCATCCTGACATTGTACGGGTGACGCGAACCTGCATCTCGGAGGGGTCCATAGGTGAGCGAGGGTTTCGGATTTCCGGCTTATAGGTGAGCGGGCGTTGGCGGGGGTGGTGGGTTAAATGGTGCAGGCCCCGACACGTGGTGTCGGGGCCTGGACCGTTAATGGTTGTCCGGCGGTGTCCTACTCTCCCACACCCTCCCGGGTGCAGTACCATCGGCGCTGTGGGTCTTAGCTTCCGGGTTCGGAATGGGACCGGGCGTTTCCCCCACGCTATGACCGCCGTAACCCTGTTACCCGGTCCGCCGCACGGGGTGCGGGGCGGGAAGACTGGTGGTTACAACTTGTCCAAACCCGTTTGAGGGGTTCGGTGGTGTTGTTATTCAGTTGTTCGGTTCCTGGAGCAACAAACCGGTGGCGGGTTGTTGTTCGGGAACCACATAGTGGACGCAAGCAGTGATCGTGTTTGTGTGGTGTAAGTTGTCGGCCTATTAGTACCGGTCAGCTTCAACAGTCTTTGGTCCTGTCTTCCACATCCGGCCTATCAACCCAGTGGTCTGGCTGGGGGCCTCTCACACACGAGGTGCATGGAAATCTCATCTTGAAGCGAGCTTCCCGCTTAGATGCTTTCAGCGGTTATCCCATCCGAACGTAGCTAATCAGCGGTGCACTTGGCAGTACAACTGACACACCAGAGGTTCGTCCGTCCCGGTCCTCTCGTACTAAGGACAGCCCTTCTCAAATTTCCTGCGCGCGCAGCGGATAGGGACCGAACTGTCTCACGACGTTCTAAACCCAGCTCGCGTACCGCTTTAATGGGCGAACAGCCCAACCCTTGGGACCTACTCCAGCCCCAGGATGCGACGAGCCGACATCGAGGTGCCAAACCATGCCGTCGATATGGACTCTTGGGCAAGATCAGCCTGTTATCCCCGAGGTACCTTTTATCCGTTGAGCGACGGCCATTCCACAATGTACCGCCGGATCACTAGTCCCGACTTTCGTCCCTGCTTGAGATGTCTCTCTCACAGTCAAGCTCCCTTGTGCACTTACACTCGACACCTGATTGCCAACCAGGCTGAGGGAACCTTTGGGCGCCTCCGTTACTTTTTAGGAGGCAACCGCCCCAGTTAAACTACCCATCAGGCACTGTCCCTGACCCGGATCACGGGCCGAAGTTAGATGTCCAAAGTGACCAGAGTGGTATTTCAACGATGACTCCACCCGAACTGGCGTCCGGGCTTCAACGTCTCCCACCTATCCTACACAAGCCACTCCGAACACCAATACCAAACTATAGTAAAGGTCTCGGGGTCTTTCCGTCCTGCTGCGCGTAACGAGCATCTTTACTCGTACTGCAATTTCGCCGAGTTTATGGTTGAGACAGCGGGGAAGTCGTTACTCCATTCGTGCAGGTCGGAACTTACCCGACAAGGAATTTCGCTACCTTAGGATGGTTATAGTTACCACCGCCGTTTACTGGGGCTTGAATTCTCAGCTTCGCCTTGCGGCTAACCGGTCCTCTTAACCTTCCAGCACCGGGCAGGAGTCAGTCCGTATACATCGTCTTGCGACTTCGCACGGACCTGTGTTTTTAGTAAACAGTCGCTTCCCCCTGGTCTCTGCGGCCCCGATCCCCTCCCACCAGCAAGTGGTGTTCAAGGTTGGGGCCCCCCTTCTCCCGAAGTTACGGGGGCATTTTGCCGAGTTCCTTAACCATAATTCTCTCGATCGCCTTGGTATTCTCTACCTGATCACCTGTGTCGGTTTGGGGTACGGGCGGCTAGAACCTCGCGCCGATGCTTTTCTAGGCAGCATAGGATCACCGGATCCCCCCATGACGGGGGTCCCATCAGATCTCAGGAACGTCATCAAAGACACAGCGACGGATTTGCCTATCGCTGACCCTACATCCTTAGACCGGGGCAACCATCGCCCGGCCCGGCTACCTTCCTGCGTCACACCTGTTAATACGCTTACCTCCCGGGATCAGGTCCCGCGCTCGGCCAAAACCCGCACACCACAAGGGTGATTGGGCAGGCTCCGGGCGGTTAGTATCCCCCGCTTGGCATGGGCGGTCCTTCGCCGGTACGGGAATATCAACCCGTTGTCCATCGACTACGCCTGTCGGCCTCGCCTTAGGTCCCGACTTACCCAGGGCAGATTAGCTTGACCCTGGAACCCTTGATCATTCGGCGGACGGGTTTCTCACCCGTCTTTCGCTACTCATGCCTGCATTCTCACTCGTGTAGGCTCCACCGCTGGTTTACACCGCGACTTCACCGCCCACACGACGCTCCCCTACCACTCCAGACGACTGAACCACGAAGGCTTGTCTACTATCTGAAATCCACAACTTCGGCGGTGTACTTGAGCCCCGCTACATTGTCGGCGCGGAATCACTTGACCAGTGAGCTATTACGCACTCTTTCAAGGATGGCTGCTTCTAAGCCAACCTCCTGGTTGTCTTCGCAACTCCACATCCTTTCCCACTTAGCACACGCTTAGGGGCCTTAGTTGGTGGTCTGGGCTGTTTCCCTCTCGACTATGAAGCTTATCCCCCACAGTCTCACTGCTGCGCTCTCACTTACCGGCATTCGGAGTTTGGCTGACGTCAGTAACCTTGTAGGGCCCATCGGCCATCCAGTAGCTCTACCTCCGGCAAGAAACACGCAACGCTGCACCTAAATGCATTTCGGGGAGAACCAGCTATCACGGAGTTTGATTGGCCTTTCACCCCTACCCACAGCTCATCCCCTCCATTTTCAACTGAAGTGGGTTCGGTCCTCCACGACGTCTTACCGTCGCTTCAACCTGGCCATGGGTAGATCACTCCGCTTCGGGTCTAGATCACGCCACTACACTCGCCCTGTTCAGACTCGCTTTCGCTACGGCTACCCCACACGGGTTAACCTCGCGACGTAACACTAACTCGCAGGCTCATTCTTCAAAAGGCACGCCGTCACAACTACAAGGTTGCTCCGACGGATTGTAAGCACACGGTTTCAGGTACTGTTTCACTCCCCTCCCGGGGTACTTTTCACCTTTCCCTCACGGTACTGGTCCGCTATCGGTCATTAGGAAGTATTTAGGCTTATCAGGTGGTCCTGACAGATTCACACGGGATTTCTCGGGCCCCGTGCTACTTGGGATCCTCTCCAGGCGGCACACAACATTACGGTTACGGGGCTAACACCCTCTCCGGCCGGCCTTTCAAGACCGTTCACCTATGTCTGCACTCTCACCCCACCGGTCCGGCAGAACCAGTACGGAAAGTCCCACAACCCCGCCCATGCAACGCCCGCCGGCTATCACACATGGAACGGTTTAGCCTCATCCGCGTTCGCTCGCCACTACTAACGGAATCACTCTTGTTTTCTCTTCCTGCGGGTACTGAGATGTTTCACTTCCCCGCGTTCCCCCCACGCACCCTATGTGTTCAGATGCGGGTCACCAGATCACGAAAAACGCGTCTGGCGGGGTTTCCCCATTCGGACATCCTGGGATCACCGTTCGGTTATCAACTCCCCCAGGCTTATCGCAGATTCCTACGTCCTTCTTCGGCTCCTAATGCCAAGGCATCCACCGTGTGCCCTTAAAAACTTGACCACACAAGATCAAAAAACTTCTCGAGAGAACCACGGAAACCACGCCACGCCACACACCCCGAAAGGATGCACCACGCGGCCGGATCCAGGTTCATAAAAAGAAATTGCTGTAAGACACACACACCCCACCACCCCCGAAAGGAAGCAATGACCATGCGCGTGCCTAGATGCTCGCGTCCACTATGTAGTTCTCAAACAACAACCCCGTACCACACCCCCCGCACCAACCACCCCCAAAAACGGGGACGGCCACCAACGCACGGACCATGCAGCCAGGAAACCAGAAACACCCAAACCCGCGACAAAAGACACGCAAACCCAAACAGGCCACGCACCCCACGCCACGGCCCTGTTGCCTCAGGACCCAACAGTGTGCCAAACACGAAAAACCGGCTCACCCCCACCCGCACCGTTCCAGGACACTCGAAAGCATCCGTACTAGGGGCGGGAAAGAACCAACCGGCCGCTATCTGCTGATATTCCACCCATGAGCACCCACCGCAGAACAGACGCCTGCGCAATGGGCTTTGCTTCCACACACCCCCACAGCCACCATGCGGCAACCACGGGAATGATAATGGTGCTCCTTAGAAAGGAGGTGATCCAGCCGCACCTTCCGGTACGGCTACCTTGTTACGACTTAGTCCCAATCGCCGGTCCCACCTTCGACGGCTCCCCCCACAAGGGTTAGGCCACCGGCTTCGGGTGTTACCAACTTTCGTGACTTGACGGGCGGTGTGTACAAGGCCCGGGAACGTATTCACCGCAGCGTTGCTGATCTGCGATTACTAGCGACTCCGACTTCATGGGGTCGAGTTGCAGACCCCAATCCGAACTGAGACCGGCTTTTTGGGATTAGCTCCACCTCACAGTATCGCAACCCTTTGTACCGGCCATTGTAGCATGCGTGAAGCCCAAGACATAAGGGGCATGATGATTTGACGTCGTCCCCACCTTCCTCCGAGTTGACCCCGGCAGTCTCCTATGAGTCCCCGGCCGAACCGCTGGCAACATAGAACGAGGGTTGCGCTCGTTGCGGGACTTAACCCAACATCTCACGACACGAGCTGACGACAACCATGCACCACCTGTAAACCGACCGCAAGCGGGGCACCTGTTTCCAGGCGTTACCGGTTCATGTCAAGCCTTGGTAAGGTTCTTCGCGTTGCATCGAATTAATCCGCATGCTCCGCCGCTTGTGCGGGCCCCCGTCAATTCCTTTGAGTTTTAGCCTTGCGGCCGTACTCCCCAGGCGGGGCACTTAATGCGTTAGCTACGGCGCGGAAAACGTGGAATGTCCCCCACACCTAGTGCCCAACGTTTACGGCATGGACTACCAGGGTATCTAATCCTGTTCGCTCCCCATGCTTTCGCTCCTCAGCGTCAGTTAATGCCCAGAGACCTGCCTTCGCCATCGGTGTTCCTCCTGATATCTGCGCATTTCACCGCTACACCAGGAATTCCAGTCTCCCCTACATCACTCTAGTCTGCCCGTACCCACTGCAGAACCGGAGTTGAGCCCCGGTCTTTCACAGCAGACGCGACAAACCGCCTACGAGCTCTTTACGCCCAATAATTCCGGATAACGCTTGCGCCCTACGTATTACCGCGGCTGCTGGCACGTAGTTAGCCGGCGCTTCTTCTGCAGGTACCGTCACTTTCGCTTCTTCCCTACTGAAAGAGGTTTACAACCCGAAGGCCGTCATCCCTCACGCGGCGTCGCTGCATCAGGCTTCCGCCCATTGTGCAATATTCCCCACTGCTGCCTCCCGTAGGAGTCTGGGCCGTGTCTCAGTCCCAGTGTGGCCGGTCACCCTCTCAGGCCGGCTACCCGTCGTCGCCTTGGTAGGCCATTACCCCACCAACAAGCTGATAGGCCGCGAGTCCATCCAAAACCGCAAAAGCTTTCCACCACCACCGCATGCGCGGAGCAGTCATATCCGGTATTAGACCCAGTTTCCCAGGCTTATCCCAGAGTCAAGGGCAGGTTACTCACGTGTTACTCACCCGTTCGCCACTAATCCCCGGCGCAAGCACCGGATCATCGTTCGACTTGCATGTGTTAAGCACGCCGCCAGCGTTCATCCTGAGCCAGGATCAAACTCTCCGTTGAAGTAAAACAAAAACAGACACAACCACAACCACCGGAAATAACGGCGGAAGAGCTGCACAAAATTTGAAACCAGCTGTAAAAAACCAGCCCCGCACCACCGAAGCGACACAGAACCAGCCAAAACAACCAATTCATAAAAACAAATCGGTATCAACAAACTTGGCACACTATTGAGTTCTCAAACAACAGACACACCCGGCACCACCCACACCCACAACAGGGTCCAGGATCGCTCCGGAGCAACTTCCCAAACCTACCAGACCCGCCCTCTCCGCACAACTCCCGAACCGGGAACCGCGCCGGACAAAACACCATCCGAGACCCCCGGAAACCGCACCGGAACGCACAAAAGCGAACCAGGAATTTGGTTTCCATTTGGAAGGGAGTCTGTCGCAATTTTTCCGCATCAGCGGCGGCGACTCGAACTACTTTACACACCCACAAGACCCCACGCAAATCACCCCCGCACCACCGTCCTGCACTCCAAAACCCGCTTCGACACAGCGATTTCAGGTCCAGCACCACCAGAATGAATGCCTTTCGGGCCGCAAGCCATAAAACATGCCGTGCGTCACACAAGAACCAGCGAAGCAACCAGAGCGGGCTAGTGCCCGGCTGCTCCCTTGGTCTTGCGCATCATAGTGGACAGCACGACGGCAACCACCGCAATCAAAGTGGCTGTCAGGAAGGCGGCCTGCATCCCGGCGACAAGGCCGGACGCGGCAGACACCACAGCGAAGATCGAAACCAGGAGTGCGGTCCCTGCGGCTCCTGCCACCTGCTGCAGCGTGCTCATGATGGCCGAGCCGTGCGAATAGAGGTGGGGCGGGAGCGGGTTGAGGCCAGTGGTAAACGCCGGCGTGAACAGCAGCGCCAAGCCCAGGCTAAGGACTGCGTACAGGACCACGACCCACCACAAGTGGCTATCCGCGGTGAGCATCGAGAACTGCCACAGCGTGAGTACCAGCACGATGGAACCTGTCACAGTGAGCGGGAGCGGACCTATCTTGTCAAACAACCTGCCGACAACCGGCCCGAGCAGGCCCATCGCCAAGCCGCCCGGAAGGAGCGCCAGTCCAGTCTCCATCGGCTGCAGGTGGAGGACGTTCTGCAGGTAGAGCGGCAGCAGGATCACTCCGCCGAACAGGGCCATCATGGCAACCACCATGAGCAGGACCGACACCGTGAACATGCGGAAGTTGAAGGCCCTGAGGTCCAGCAGGGGCGCGTCGGACTTCTGCAACTTGAGCTGGCGGAAAACGAACGCCACCATGCACAAGACCCCGATCACCAGCGCAGCTATCGGCACGGCAGTCGCTCCGCCATGGCCGCCGATCTGGCTCAGTCCATAGACCAGCCCGCCGAAGGCAGGAACGGTCAGGACCACCGAGGCGAAGTCCAGCCGCACGCTCCCTCGCTCGCCGACGTTTGTGAGGAACTTGGCGCCGATGCCCATGGCCAGCAAGGCCACCGGGAGCACGAAGACGAACATGAATCGCCACGAGAAGTGGTCAAGGATGATGCCGGAAACCGTGGGGCCCAAGGCCGGCGCAACCGAAATCGCAATGGTCACGTTGCCCATCACCGCACCCCGGCGGGACAGGGGCACCAACGTCAAGATGGTTGTCATCAGCAGCGGGAGCATGATTGCCGTGCCGCCCGCTTGGACGATGCGCGCCAACAAGAGCACTCCAAAACCCGGGGCTAGTGCCGCGAGCAGGGTGCCGCTGCTGAAGAGTCCGATTGCCAGGAGGAACGCAGCTCGGGTGGTGAGCCTCTGGAGGATGAAACCGGTGGTGGGTATGACCACGGCCATGGTCAGCATGAATCCGGTGGAGAGCCACTGGACTGTGGGCGCGTCAACGTTGAGGTCCGTCATGAGCCGCTGCAAGGCAACGTTCATGATGGTCTCGTTGAGGATCACCACGAAGGTGGCCACAAGTAGCGTGACGATGACGGTGACAGACTCGCGCGACATCCTGTCGCTGGCTTGCTGTGTCCCCGCTTCCGGCACGGGGCTGCCGGACGCGTCTGATGTGACGTCGGTAGACATGAGGATCCCTCAGCTTTGGGTGCGATGGTTTCCGGCGCTCGGCACCGGTGAAGATTGCAACAGTCTAAGCCTCAACCGCATTCCCGTCAGCAGCTTAATCCAAACGTTTGCGTACGGGCATCCGAATGTTAAGAGTGGTCAGGAACTCAGCGGCACGTTGTCGATCAACCGCACGGGTCCGACCTTCGCCGCAATGATCGCAAGCCCTTCACCGCGGAAAGGAGTTTCCTTGCAGTTTTCGGCGAGCGGTTCCAGCGTGCGGGGATCGACGACGTCGAAATAGTCCAGCTTCACGAGGGGCTGGGATTCAACGAGCGCGACGGCGGAGTCCAGCTCGAGCGGTTCGTTTGCCAGGGCGCGGGACTCGATGAGGCGGAGGGCACGGGACAGCACCAGCGCAGCCTCCCGCTCTTCTTCGGAAAGGAAACGGTTCCGGCTGGAAAGCGCCAGCCCTTCAGTGTTGCGCACGGTCGGCACGGCCACGATGTCCACCGGAAAGCTGAGATCGGCCACCATCCTCTTCACGAGGGCCAACTGCTGGGCATCCTTCTGGCCGAAGTACGCGCGGTACGCGGCAGCACCGCCGTCGACGGCTGGACCGCCAGGCATGCCGTAGTGCAGCAGTTTGGCGACCACCGTGAGGGCGCCGTCGAAGTGGCCGGGACGCGAGGCGCCCTCCCATTTCTCGCCCAGCGGTCCCGACGTCACCCGGACCAGCGGCTCTCCACCGGGGTAAACCTCGTCAACGGAAGGGGCGAAGACGAGATCCACGCCCTCGGCGTCCAGGAGGGCCATATCGGCATCGAGCGTACGCGGGTAGCGTTCGAGGTCCGCGGCCTCGCCGAACTGCAGGGGATTCACGAAGATGGACGCCACCACGACGTCGTTCTGCTCGACGGCGGTGCGGGCCAGCGCTGCGTGACCGGTGTGCAGCGCTCCCATCGTGGGGACGAGGCCTTGCGAGCTGCCGCGCTTTTCCGCGAGCAACCGCGCGCTTTCGGCCCGCAGTTCCGCTGCCGTGGTCACAAGTTTGATGGCCATTCTCAGTTTCCTTCCTGCGTCCCGGCAGCGTCGTTGCCTGGACAGTCCTCACCGTTGTCCGGCGTACCTGAGCCGTCCAAGGCGTTGTTGATGTCACCAAGCTGGCCCTCTTTGAGCAGGCCACGGTTGACCGCGCGGCGGGCCGTGGCGCGGGCCATGGCCCGGTAGGCGGCGAGGACATCGCCGCCGGCACCGCCGTCGTACTCCTGGAGGGCCTCCGCATGGGCGGCCACGGTTCCCACATCCCCACGGGCCACGGGCCCGGTCAACGCGGACTCGCCTGAGGCCAGTGCGTTCTCCAAGGTGGCGCGGAGCAAGGGACCGAGCATGCGTTCCGGAGCGTCGACGCCGATGTCCCGAAGCAGCTGGGATGACTGGGCCACGAGGGTGACCATGTGGTTCGAGCTGTGCGCGAGGGCTGCGTGATAGAGCGTGCGATCGGCCTCGGCGATGGCCACCGGTTCGGCACCCATCTCCACCACGAGGGCTTGGGCGATGGGCAACATCGCGGCGTCGGCGGTGACCCCGAAGGTGCAGTCCATGAGCCGGGTCAGGTCCAGGCTCATGCCCGTGAACGTCATGGCCGGGTGGAGGGCGAGCGGAATGGCGCCTGCCGCGCGGACCGGCTTCAGTATTCCGACGCCGAAGCGGCCGGAAGTGTGCGCCACAAGTTGACCGGGCTGCCATGCTCCGAGCTTGGCCAGTCCCGCCACGAGTTCGCCGAGGGCATCGTCCGGAACAGCAAGGAGCACCAACTCGGACCGCTCCACGATTTCCTGGATTTCGAGGATCGGGACCCCCGGCAGCAGCGTCTCCGCCCGCTCCCGGCTCGCCTCCGACACTGCGGAAACCCCGACGACGGCGTGCTCGGCTCCGCGCAGGGCCGCACCCAACACGGCACCCACCTTGCCGGCGCCAACGATTCCTACGCCGAGTCGTCCTGGCCTAGCCATGGTCGGGGTCCTCCTGGGTTGATGCACGCTGCATGGCATGCGTGGTCGGCGGGGCCGGGGCGGGCATCGCCACGGGCGGAAGTTGAGCCAGCCATTGCTCGCTACTCTGCAGTTTGCGGGCCTTCCGGGCTCGGGCCGCCTGCTGGTCGAACAAGCCGACTGCTTCCTCGGTGGCTGCCTGGATGAGCCGGGGCGCCACCGGCCCTGGCGTCGTATGCAACACGAGGTCGGCCACGCCGAACAGCCGGGCCAACGGACCTTGGTGGAGGGCGATCGACTGGGTTCGTTGATGCGGGACCATCACCAACTTCCGCCACAAACGGCCGGAGCGCAGCAGCAGGGCCGTGTCCGTTGAGAGGAAGCCGTTGCGTCGCCAGCCCAACGGGGAAAGAATCCAGGCACGCTTCGGGGTGGTGACAAAGCCGGCGCCGGAATCCAGGCCGGTCAACCCGGCTGTGAACACGCGCTCCGGGTCGGCGATACCGGGGTCGGGCAAGACGAGTGAGAGCATCGTCATCACCTCGGCCTTCCGGCCGACTGGAAGCAGCATGGTCCGGTGCTCGCCTTCGCTGCGGTGGTGTTCACCATAGCCGGCAACGTTCACGTGGATCCGATACCAGCCGAGAATGCGCCACAGCGGCGGCTGCGTGACCTTGACGGCCTGGATGCGGCCGGGAGGCACGGTCTGGGCCCGGGTATCCAGGAGTCCGTAGCGCACACGGATGCCGTCCGGGGAAATTGCCGCCGTGAAGTTGTAGCCCGTGTTGAACGAGCGCCAGTAGGCGGTACCCAGGCCGAGGATTGCTGGAATCAAGTAGAGGATGAAGGCCCGGGACTCGGTCAGCACTGAAACCAGCACGGACGCGATGGCGCTGAGCACAATGAAGAAGCTCTGCTCGCTCAAGATCAGCGAACCGACAAGCCTCCCAGGCGGCACGTAGAGCACCACCTGTTCGGGTGCCTCGGGCACCTCGACCGTTTCGCTCCCGTCGGCAATACCGGCGGCCCGGCCCAGGATGGTGGCACGGAGCTGTTTGGCCTGAGCGAGCCTGAGGTACGAGAGCCGCACCGCCGAGTGGCCGGCGTCGGCCACCTCGAACTTCAGCTCCGCGAGCCCGAAAATACGGGCAAGCAGGGGCTGCACGATGTCGATGGCCTGCACCCGGTCAAGCCGCGCCTGGCGCTGCTGTTTGAACAGGAAGCCGGTGTTGACCCTGACATAGCCTTCGGCAAGCTGGTACCGGGTGAAATACCAGCTGAGGACGAAGGACCCCAAAGCCAGCAACAGCACGACGCCGCCCCCGGCCAGGAGCCAAAGCGTGCGTTCGTTGAAGTTGTCGCCGATGGTCCCGCGGCCTTGGAGGGCTCGTTCAAAGGTATCGCGGCCGAAGAAATAGACGATCGCCGCTAGCGCCACCCATCCCCGCACGAATGGCGACGCCGGGTGGACGCGGTGCCAGCCGCCGTCGACCACGGTCTGTTCCTGGGTCACAGCCCGGCCAGCCTCGCTTCGCCGCGGGCCGAAAGCTGCTCTCGCAGCCGTGCGCCTTCAGCGGCGGGAAGTCCGGGAAGGTGTGCGTTGGTTCCAGCCGAGGCGGTGTGGAGTTTGAGGGTGCACAGCCCCAAGAGCCGCTCGACGGGTCCAACCGCTACATCGACGAACTGCATCCGGCCATAGGGAACCACCATGGTCCGCTGGAAGAAGATGCCGCGGCGGATCAGCAGGTCGTCGTCGCGTTCCGCATAGCCGATGGCCCTCACTTGCCTCGGGATCAACACGAGCCGCCACAGGGCAAGAAGCAGAAAGGCCGCGGGAACGGCGACGGCGAGCCACAGCGGTGGCCACTTCCACCATCCCAGTTCCACGAAGAGCAAGGGCAGGCTGAACAGGCCTATCGTGATCACGTTGCCGATGGCCCACTCGACGAGCCGCACCGTCACGTATTTCGGCGAAACGCGCAGCCACTGGATGCCAGGAGGATCAATCGCCGCGGTATGCATATTCGCCTTCGCCCTTGGCCTCGCCACGGCGTGAATCCCTGACGTCGGGGCCGCCTTCCAGGTCTTCCGGAGGGATTCGGCAGAACCGCTCCACCACGAGCCCCACGATGGTCATGATCAGACCGCCGCCGCCCATGATGAGCGCGAGCCACAAGATGCCTTGGTCGCTGCGGAGGCTCCAAAGCCGGAGTTGCTCAATCACGATTCCCGCATGCCAGCCCAGCAGCACCGTGCCCGCATAGGCGCAGGCCTGGGCCAGGATCAGGGTTCGCGCGGCCAGGATGGGGTTGAGCATGGTCTTCTTCTTGCCGTTGCGCCAGCGCAGGACACGGATGCCCATGATCAACGTGAGCACCGCGATGAAGCCCATGGTCACCAACGCGGAAGGGGGAAGCACCGGCGTCGCCATGCTGTAGCGCGTGGTGAGCACAGTGGTCAGCCAGCCAATTGCGGCAAGAACGACGGCGATGATCGCCAACAAGAGCGGACGCATGGCCTTCATGGGCTACTCCACCGCTCCCGCGGCAGCGACGCTGCCGGATCCGTCGAAACCGTCGAAAGGCCGAAGCCCGGGAAAGTCCTCGGCCTTGGTGGCCAGCTCGGCGACGCTTTCACCGTTGAGCCGCGCTGCAGGATCCAGGAGGGCCCATGGATAGAGCACGAAGGCACGCTCCGCAGCCCGCGGATGCGGCAGGGTCAGTGTTTCGTCGTCGCTCGTGAGTTCGCCGTAGACGATGATGTCCACGTCCAACGTGCGGGGGCCCCAGCGGACCTCGCGGACCCGGTGGTGCATTTGTTCGACGTCGTGGCAGTGCTGCAAGAGTTCCAGCGGCGCAAGGGTGGTCTCAATGGCGATCACCATGTTGAGGAAATCCGGTTGCCCCACGGGCCCGCCCACGGCTTTGGTCTGCACCACGGGAGAGACGCCGAGCAGGCGGATTTCCGGGCGGTCAACGAGGTCGGCAACGGCGGTGGACAGGGTGTCGTTCCGCTCGCCCAGGTTGCTGCCAAGGGCCAGGATGGCTTTCGTGAAACGGGAGCTCATGCACGCTCCCTGTGGACACTGACAGTGACGTCACCGAAGGGCACTTCGATGGGAGCCTTGGGTTTGTGGACCGTGACATCGACGGCGGCGACGTTGAAGCCCGCCAGAATCCCCTCGGCGATCCGCACGGCGAGGGCCTCGATCAGGTTGAGTGGCTCGCCCGTAACGAGGGACGTAATGTACTCGGCCACTTCACCGTAGTGGGCCGTGAACTGCAGGTCATCCGTTTCCGCGGCCTTGCTGAAATCGGTGTACAGCACCGCGTCGACGACGAACGGCTGTCCGTCCCGGCGCTCGAAGTCGAAGACGCCGTGATGCCCGACGGCGGTCACGCCGGTCAGTGTGATCCTGTCCAAGCCGGTTCCTCCCCCTCTGTTCACGAAGCTTAGCGTCTGATGCGCGCAGCAACCTTGACGGCGTCAAGGCTGGGGCCGACGTCGTGGACGCGCACAGCCCAGGCGCCGTTCGCGGCACTGATTGCCGTGATGGCCGCAGTGGCATGGTCCCGCTCCTCCGGTGCCGCCGACTTGCCGGCCACGGTCAGGAGCGTCCCGAGGAAGCGCTTGCGGGAAGCTCCGATCAGGACCTTGTGGCCAAGCTCATCCAGCTTGCCGATGTACTTGAGGAGTTGCCAGTTCTGGTCCTCATCCTTGGAGAAACCCAGGCCGGGATCCACAATGATTTGCTCCGCTGTGACGCCTGCCGCGTAAAGCTTGTCGCGGACGCCCTTGAGCTCCTCAATGACTTCTTCCACGACATTCCCGTAGTCGGCAAGGCTGTTCATGGTCTCCGCGTCGCCCCGGCGATGCGTCAGGACGTAGGGCACCTTGGTACGAGCGACGAGTTCGGCCATCTCAGGTTCGATGCTCAGCCCGGAGACGTCGTTGATGATCGCGGCGCCGGCCTCCACAGCCGCAGCGGCCGTCGACGCGTGCGTCGTGTCGATGCTGACAAGCGCCCCGGCCTTCACGAGTGCCTGGATCACCGGCAAGACCCGCCGTTGTTCTTCTTCCGGGGAGACGGGTTCGGCGCCCGGGCGGGTCGATTCGCCCCCGACGTCGATGATGTCCGCTCCGGCGTACAACATGCGCAAAGCGTGGGCGATGGCGGTGTCCGCCGTGGGGTGCTTGCCGCCGTCGCTGAATGAGTCCGGCGTGACGTTCAGAATTCCCATGACGAGCGTGCGGTCGGCCGGCAGGTCCGCGAAGCGGGCGGCCGGACGGGGTTTGCGGAGAATGGGCAGGGGGCTGGTAGCCGGGCCCGTTCCTGGTGCGGCTGCGAGGGAATCCATGGTCTTTATTACCTTCCGAGTATGAGGCTCATGGCTTCGGCGCGGGTGGCCGGGTCATGAAGTTGCCCGCGCACTGCGCTGGTGACGGTCTTGGCACCGGGCTTGCGGATGCCACGCATCGACATGCACATGTGTTCGCATTCGACGACGACGATCGCGCCCCGTGGCTTGAGGTAGGTCACGAGCGCTTCGACGATCTGGGTGGTCAGGCGTTCCTGCACCTGGGGACGGCGGGCATAAATGTCCACGAGACGGGCCAGCTTGCTCAGCCCCGTCACTTTGCCATCGTGGGAAGGGATGTATCCAACGTGCGCGACGCCGTGGAACGGTACCAAATGGTGCTCGCACGTGGAATAGAACGGGATGTCCTTGACCAGCACGAGTTCCTCATGGTCGAGGTCGAACGTGGTGGACAGGACGTCTTCGGGATCCTGGTGCAGGCCCGCGAAGACCTCGGCGTAGGCTTTGGCAACGCGCTTCGGCGTATCCACCAGTCCGCCACGGTCCGGGTCCTCGCCCACGGCAATGAGGATCTCGCGGACGGCCGCCTCGATGCGGGGGCGGTCGACCTTATAGTGGTGTCCGCGGCCGTGGCCGCCTGATTTCCCCCCGGAAGTGCCGCCGAAGTCATCACTGGCGGCACCGCTGAAGTCGTCGTCGTCGATGTGAGTCACAGCAGAAAGCTTAGCCTTGATGCGAAACGTCGGTGCCCGCGTCAGGTCCTTGGCCGGTGAATGACTCCTGGCTGCCGACTCCCTGCGGGTGCGGGGACTGAGCGTCCAAGGGCTCTTCGAGACGCGCGGCCTTGGCCTCTTCCTGTGCCTCGCGTTCAGCCTTCTCTGCGCGGGATTCCACCGGCGGGATGGTCTGGACCGGACGGGACTCCTTGGAGAGCCACACCTCGCGGAAGTCACGCTTGCGGATGTCGCGGAAGATGTAGGCGATCTCGGCCTGATTCAGCGTTTCACGCTCAAGCAGTTCGAGGGCCAACTGATCCAGGACGTCCCGGTTCTCGGTCAGGATGGCATAGGCCTCGTCGTGGGCCTGATCGATCAGGCGGCGCACTTCCTCGTCAACGATGTACGCCACCGAGTCCGAGTAGTTGCGTTCTTGTGCCATGTCTCGACCCAGGAACGGCTCGCCGCCGCCTGCGCCAAGCTTCACGGCGCCGATGCGCTCGCTCATGCCGAACTGGGTGACCATCTTGCGCGCAGTTCCGGTGGCCTTTTCGATATCGTTCGAGGCGCCCGTCGAGGGGTCGTGGAAGACGATTTCCTCTGCAACGCGCCCACCCATGGCATAGGCCATTTGGTCCAGGAGTTCGTTGCGCGTGATCGAGTACTTGTCGTCCTCCGGGACAACCATGGTGTAGCCGAGGGCGCGGCCTCGGGGCAGGATGGTGATCTTCGTGACAGGGGCGGAATTGCGCAGTGCTGCCGCCACCAGGGCGTGGCCGCCCTCGTGGTAGGCGGTGATCTTCCGCTCCATTTCCTTCATGACGCGGCTACGCTTCTGCGGGCCGGCCATGACGCGGTCGATTGCCTCGTCCAGGGCGCGGTCGTCAATCAGGTTGGCATTGGACCTGGCAGTCAGGAGGGCGGCCTCGTTGAGCACGTTGGCAAGGTCCGCACCGGTGTAGCCCGGGGTCTTCTTCGCGACGCCCTTGAGGTCGACGCCGTGGGCCATCGGCTTGCCTTTGGCATGGACATTCAGGATCTGTTCGCGACCAATCAGGTCTGGTGCTTCAACAGTGATCTGGCGGTCGAAGCGGCCAGGACGGAGCAGGGCGGGATCCAGGACGTCCGGACGGTTGGTTGCCGCGATCAGGATGACGTTGGTCTTGACGTCGAAGCCGTCCATTTCGACCAGGAGCTGGTTGAGGGTCTGCTCGCGCTCGTCGTTGCCACCGCCAATACCGGCGCCACGGTGACGTCCGACGGCGTCGATCTCGTCAACGAAAATGATGGCGGGCGCATTTGCCTTGGCTTGTTCGAAGAGGTCGCGGACGCGGGAAGCGCCGACACCTACGAACATTTCAACGAAGTCCGAGCCGGAGATGGAGAAGAACGGGACGCCGGCCTCGCCTGCGACGGCGCGGGCCAGGAGGGTCTTGCCGGTGCCCGGAGGCCCGTACAACAGCACACCCTTGGGGATCTTTGCGCCAACAGCCTGGAACTTTGCCGGTTCCGCGAGGAATTCCTTGATCTCCTGGAGCTCTTCGACGGCTTCATCGGCACCGGCGACATCCGAGAAGGTGACCTGCGGCATGTCCTTGTTGACCAACTTGGCCTTCGACTTGCCGAACTGCATCACCTTGGAACCGCCGCCTTGCATGCGCGAGAGCAAGAACCAGAAAAGCACACCCAGCAGGAGTACGGGGATGAGGAGCGAGAACAGTCCGGAGAACCAGTTGTTCTCGACAGGCTGGTCCGTGAAGCCGCCGGATGGTTGGGCGTTGGTGACGGCCTTGACGACATCCCCGGCTCGCGCGGTGACGTAGAAGAACTGGACGTTCTTGCCCTTGTCCTGGCCATCGATGACGAGGTTGTCTTTCAGCGTCAGGTCAACGCGGTTCTCGGCATCGTAGATTTTGGCCTGGTCCACTTTGCCGCTCTGGGCGAGGATCGCGAGGCCCTTGTCGGTGTCGATACGGGTGGATCCACCGGGGGCAAGGGTTGCAAATGCCACCAGGAGCAAGCCGACTACGACAACAATCCAGATGCCCGGGCCCTTGAAGAAACTCTTAGCTTTCATCTGTTCGGGGGCTCCGCCCCGTCCCTCCTGGTAGTGCTGCACGGCGCAGCTTCTGCGCGCGTGTGGTGCTGCGTCAGTTTCTAGCTTTACACCGTTCGGAGTGATTCACGCATAGTGAGGGGCAAAAGTTCCCTCTAGGCGTACATGAACGCGGAATTCCGGAAACTCTCGGGGGAAATCCATGGTTCTTTCAGGATCCAACGTCACTGCAAAAAGCGAAAGCGGCCTCCCCAACAGGAGGCCGCTTTTCACTCCGCGAACCGCGCCGCGGTGGTTCGCTTCGGAAGAGCTATTCGTAAACGTGCGGGGCGAGGGTTCCCACAAAGTCCAGGTTGCGGTATTTCTCGGCGTAATCCAGTCCGTAGCCGACGACGAATTCGTTGGGGATGTCATAGCCGACATACTTGACGTCGATCTCGACCTTGGCGGCCGTAGGCTTACGGAATGCCGTGCAGATTTCCACGGAAGCGGTGCCTCGCGATTCGAGGTTGGTCTTGAGCCAGGAGAGGGTCAGGCCGGAATCGATAATGTCTTCGACAATCAGGACATCCTTGCCCATGAGGTCGGTATCAAGGTCCTTGAGGATGCGCACGACGCCGGAGGACTGGGTACCGGAGCCGTACGAAGACACCGCCATCCAGTCCATGCTGACGTGGCTGTGCAGCGCACGCGCGAGGTCTGCCATGACCATGACGGCGCCCTTGAGCACGCCGACGATCAGCAGCTCACGGCCCTCGTAGTCCTTGTCAATCTGTGCAGCAAGTTCGGCGATCCGTTGCTGGATCTGCTCCTTGGTGTAGAGAACGTGTTTGAGGTCTGCCTGGACGTCGTTTGAATCCACCAATGGCTCCTGTGTTGATGCGTGGGTGCGGCTACTGTTGGGGCGATCTTTGATGCCGGAATACTAGCTTCCCACAGCCGCCGCCTTCGCGGGGAACGGCAGTTCCCCCTGCCGAGGCCTCCCGCTCCAATTCGCTCAGTGATACGCGGTAGACGCTGACGCTTCCGGGAAGCTGCACGGGACCCGCCGATCCCTGCCGGCGCAGCAGCGCTTCGGCCGCCTGAAGCCGCCAGTAGCCGGGCTGTTGGCCCCCGACGTCGGCCGCTGCTTTGGCGATTACCCGGAACCTCAGCGCGGGAGACAATTCCCTCAACGGGTCTTCGGGGAGCCAGACTCCATCGTCGGTCCGGTTCACGAGGCCCGCATAGCTCTCTGCGGCAAGCTGCTCCAGGAAGTCAGCATCCTGTTGGAGGATCGCGGCGGTGCGGGCGAGTGATTCGGCAACACCGGGCCCCAGCTTGTCTTCAAGCAAGGGCATCACCTCAACCCGGGTCCGCGAGCGGGCGAAGGCGGGGTCCGCATTGCTGGGATCGTGCCAGGTTTCGAGTTCCTCGACCTCGCAGATTTCGAGCGTTTCCGCGCGGCGAAGGCCGAGGAAGGGACGAAGCAGCTTGCCGCGGGCGGGCCGCATTCCGGCGAGGGAGCGGGTTCCCGAGCCCCGGGACAGGCCCAGGAGTACCTGTTCGGCTTGGTCGTCCAGGGTGTGCCCGAGCAGGATTGCCCCACAATCGAGTTCCGTGGCTGCTGCTTCGAGGGCCGCGTGCCGGGCGTCCCGGGCTGCCGCCTCGGGCCCGAAGCCGGTAGCGGCCACCTCCACGGTCCGTAGCTGGACGGGCGAGAGGCCCAGCCCCTCCAGGATCGACACGGTTCGTGCCGCGACCTCACCCGAGCCTTCCTGCAGCTGGTGGTCAACCACGACGGCGGCCACACTCACGGGGCGGCCGTGCACATGGCCTCGGCGGGCGAAGTAGGCTGCCACTGAGGCAAGCGCCAAGGAGTCCGGCCCACCGCTGCAGGCCACGAGGATTCGCTCGGGATAGCCTGCGGAGGCCAGCGCGTCCTGCAACATGTTCCGCGCTTTGCCGACGACCGGCGCCAAACGCCCGGGACGCCGTCGTCCGCTGCTTGGTGCGCTTCCACTGCTTGCGCCCGGGCCCGATGTGGTACCTGCGGTCACAGCCCCATCCGCTCAAGCCACAGCTTGGAGTCGTGGATTTCGGTCTCTGTGGGCAGTTTTTCGGCCGATTCCCAGACCTGGTTCAAGCCCTCCATGCCAGCCACCGCAACCACTTCACGGACGAACTTGGCTCCGTCGCTGTACTGGCGCATCTTGGCATCCAGGCCGAGGATGTTGCGGATGAATTTCTCGATCATTCCGCGGTCCTTGCCCCGCGCGCTGAAGCGCTGCCGGATGGTCTTCACCGAGGGGATCAGGGAGGAATCGACGGCGTCCATCACCACGTTGGCGTGGCCTTCCAGCAAACTCATGACGGCTGTGAGGTGCGAAAGGGAGGCCTTTTCCTCGGGGTTTTGCAGCAGGTCCAGGATGGCCCCGCGGCCGGGCACGGCACCGGTGGAGCGGTCGCGCAGGGACCGGGCGGCAGCCGTGGCGCGGTCCATGATGGAGTCCACATTGCCGATCAGATTGGCGCTGAGGCGTTCGATTTCCTCAAGCATGTGGGTCCGGAGCCAGGGTGCCGCGGCGAACTGCACCCTGTGGGTCTGTTCGTGAAGGCAGACCCAGAGCCGGAAATCTTCAGGATCAACGTTGAGCTCGCGCTCCACGGAGATGATGTTCGGAGCGACAAGCAAGAGCCGGCCGGCAGGCGGCGCTTTCGAGTCCGGGGCGAGCGCGGCGAAGGGATCGTATTGGCCCAGGACCTTGCTCGACAAGAAGGCAAGCACAGCCCCGAGCTGGCTGCCGGTGATGGCGCCGCTCGCGGCCGCCGCAGCCGGTGTCATCGCCGGGCCCCGCCGGGAATCCAGCATTTGCTTAAGGGCCGGCTGGAGCATCACGGCAAAACTTTGGGTATTGGCCTTCGCCCACGACGCCCGGTCAACTACCAGCACGTGGGAATCGCGGAGATCGCGTGCGGCTTCCAAACCGGTGATGTCATGCACGTGCGGTACCGAGATGTCCGCGCTGAGACGCAGGCTGTCCACGGCTTTGCCGATCTGGGCCGGACTCAGTACCGGGCCGGGGGGAGCGAGCCGGGCGGCCGTGGAGGCGGCCAGCTCCCAGTTGATGAGGGACTGGGCTTGCTGCTGAGACTCCATACGAACCATCAGAACACAACAGTCTGAATCTGCACCCTTAAGTTCGCTCAGCGGCGAACGTCAGGCAGCTTGAACGTCAACCACCGGTGCAACCACATGACGCGAGTGCCGTGGCGGACCTGTCCAGCGCCACCTTGTTCCCCGCTGCGCCCGGCGTCAGGCCGTTGCCGATAAAAGAAAAGACCAGAAGACGGCCGTTCGCGTCCACTACATAGCCGCTCAAAGCGATCACCGAATTCAAGGTGCCGGTCTTGGCCCGTACCAGTCCCGCCCCTTGGGAGGTGCTGGCGTCTCCGTAGCGGTCGCCGAGCGTCCCGGTCAGTCCGGCCACCGGGAACCCGGCGAGGGCGGCTCGGAGACGAGTGTCCGGTCCCGAGGTGATTGCACGCACCACATCCGCGAACTGCCGCGCCGACACCTGGTTGCCCAAGGCAAGGCCGGACACGTCTGCCAAATGCATGGAGTCCGTGGCGATCCCCAGTTCCGCCACCTGGGCGCTTACTGCCGCCGTCGCGCCGTCGTTCGATCCCGGCTTTCCAGCGGACAGAGCAGCCATCCGGCCGAATACCTCGGCAAGGTAGTTGTCCGAGGTTTCGAGCATCAAGTCCACTTGCTCGCGGACGGTCGCAGACACCACGCTGGCGAGGACGTCCTGCTTTCCGGCCGGAGCGGAGGCGCGTTCCACGCCGGGGACCACCGTGAATCCGGCAGCGGCGCCCGCGGCCTGGAGCTTCTCTGCGAAAGCCTCGGCGGCGGTGAGCGCGGCGTCTTGCGGACGCGCACCGGTGGTTGCCCCCGGGCTTGTCCGGGCCGAGTTCAGGGCGATCGGAAAGATTGGCGCAGTTTCGCCGGCAGCGACGTCGTCGAGGCTCCACGCCGGATTCAAAGCCGGACCGGTGAATAGTCCATCGTCCAATTGCACCGTGACCGGGCCTTTCACGCCGCGGCCCTGGAGCGCTTTTGCCGCATCGCTTGCGAGCGTCTCCAAGCCGGCATGGCCAAGCACCTCGCTTGGCTGGGAGGGGCCGTCGCCGAGCAGGACGTCACCTCCGGCGCTCAGGATGATGGTCGACGCCGAAGGTCCCGCGAGGACCCGCGTGCTGAAGCGTGTCTCCGGGCCGATCGCCCGCAGCGCCGCGACTGCCGTGAGCAGCTTCATGTTGGACGCCGGCACCCGGTTCTTGGCGCCGTCGCGATCGTAAAGCGGAAGTCCGGTCAACGCGTCCTCAACGACGCCGGTGAAGTCTCCCCCGCCGTCGGGCGTCAGGAGGGCGTTGAGCTGGTTTGTGACATCGGCCGGCAGCGGTACCGGGGCGGAAGCGTCCAAGGGCGCAACGATCTGGGTGCGGCTCAGCTGCTTGGGGACCTGTTGCCAGGCCGGCACCTTGGGGGCGGGCGTACCGGCTGCCCCCATGAATCCAGGACCGAGGAATCCGGGTGCGACTCCGAGGCCCATCGGCACGGCCAAGGCCGCGATGACCAACGTCAACAAAACCAGTGGTAGAAAGCGGACGACGCGCTTCGACGCAGGCTTCGCGGGCTTCCTGGGTCTGAGAACGGGAGTCTCCTGCTGTTCCGGAGCCTGCTTTTCAGCCCCCGCCTCGTCAACGCCCTTCATGCGGCTTTAGTCCTCAAAGTCTTGAATGTCCCCACCGTTTCAAGAAACTTGGGCCTCTCGCTATATCCTCAATAGTAGTCGGCGGCGTCGGCTGCTCTGTTGCCGCGCCCATGCCAATACCGTCAAGGAGCATTCCATGAAGCACGACGTCACGATCGAGATCCCCAAGGGGTCGCGCGTCAAGTACGAAGTTGACCACGAGACCGGCCGCGTCCGCCTGGACCGCGTCCTGTTCACCTCCATGCAGTACCCCACCCACTACGGGTTCTTCGAGAACACCCTTGGCGAGGACGGCGACCCGCTGGACGCACTGGTGCTCCTGCAGGACTTCGACCTGTACCCCGGCGTGATCGTTGAGTCCCGCCCCATCGGCGTTTTCAACATGACCGACGACGGCGGCGGAGACGCCAAGGTCCTGTGCGTTCCGGCGGACCCGCGTTTCGACCACATCCAGGAAATCACCGATGTCAGCGAATTCCTGATCAAGGAAATCGAGCACTTCTTCACCCGTTACAAGGACCTTGAGCCGGGTAAGTGGGTCAAGGCTGAAGGCTGGGCCGACCGCGCAGCCGCCGAAGCCGAGCTGGAAGCTTCGATCAAGCGTTACGTTCCGGTCTCCCACTAAGGCTAGTTTCACCTGCCCGACGGCGGCGGGTGCGGTTCCATGCGAACCGCACCCGCCGCCGTCGTTCGTTAATCGGTTGGCCCCGACGCGGAACGGATCGGCTCGCAATCGCCGGGCACCCGCCGTCGTAACGAGCAGTTCGCTCTGAATTAACCGCTTGAAAGTCAACTACCTGCCGGTAATGTTTGATCCACCATGTTCACGCTGACCATCAACCAACGCGACAGCCGCGGCAACGGGGACCTCGTACCGCAGCTGCTCAAAGACTTGCGCCATATCCCTGCGTGCTTGGACTTTGACCGCTCGGTGGAGGACGAAGTCCAGGGCATCGTGGAATTCCCGCATCAGGCCGTGGATTCAGCGCTCATCGCCCTGCGGAGCGGACAGTGGTATGTGGGAATCGGCGTCGGACCCGTCAACGAACCCCTGCCCAAGCAAATCAAAGACGCCTCCGGACACGGCCTGGTCTATGCACGCCGCGCCGTGGACCGCTTGCGGAATGGCAAAGAGCGGGTCCCTGTGGCCGTCGAGGGGCCGATCGCTGCCCTCGCTGCCGAATCGGAGGCAGTACTGCGGCTCCTAGGGCACATTGTGCAGCATCGGAGCGTTGCTGAGTGGCGCGTCCTGGACTTGCTGACGCCGGGCGTGCGTGGACAACAGAAGGCCGTGGCCCAGGAACTGGGGATCAGCACCCAAGCCGTAAGTAAGGCCCTGGCCCGCGCCCAATGGGTGGAGGAGCACGCCGCCAGGCCGGCCGCAGCCCGCTTGCTGCAGTTGATCCTCGAGGTTTACTGACTGCGTCGGCACGCCTTCGGCCATATCGTCCTCGACACACCATTCCTCCCGGCCTACCTTGAGTCCATGATCTCCAAGCCAAAGCTTGGGCGGCTTCTTCCCGCGCCCAGGCAGGCCGTCACAGGCCACCGACTCCTGTTTGCCGCAAAGACGGCCGTCGCGGCCGGGTTGGCTTGGTACCTCGCGCCGTTCATGCCTGGGACGGCCGCCTCCTATCCCTACTACGCGCCCTTGGGCGTCTTGGTCAGCATGCACCCCACCGTTGCGGCTTCCGCCAAGCACGGGCTGCAAAGCCTGCTGGGACTCGCATTGGGCATTGCCATGGCCTTCGCAGTGACCACAGTCACGGCCCCGAACGTAATGGCGGTGGCCGTCGTCGTCGGCCTGGGCGTGGTTATCGGCGGCCTGCCAAGGCTTGGAAGCGCCTCCGAGTGGGTTCCCATGGCGGCGTTGTTCGTGCTGGTCCTGGGTTATTCGAATGCGCAGGGATTCTCTTTCGCATACGTCCTGCAAATGGGCATGGGAGTGGCAGTCGGTTTCGCCGTGAACTGGCTGGTCTTCCCGCCCCTGCATCTCGAAGGCATCGATCCTGCCATCGACGGACACCAACGGGCACTGTCCAAGCAACTCAGGGACATGGCCAGCGCCATGACGGAATCCTGGCCACCGAACCATGAAGAATGGGCAAGCCGCAGCGGCGAGCTCGCACGTACCGCGACCGCGGTGCGGACAGCTGTCCAGGCGGCGAAGTTGAGCGCAAAGGCGAACCCGAGGTCCCACCGTCGGGCTCGGCGCCTGCCCGCCGACCTGGCCGGTTTGCGCGCGCTGGAACGGCTTACCTTTCACGTCCAGGACATCACGGACGTCCTGGCAAGCGTCATCTGGGAAGAGGACGCGGGAACGGTCATTCCGGAGGGTGTCCCGCCAAATTTGGCTGATGCCCTGGAGGAGGTTGCAACAGCGATCCGGCAATGGCGGCATGGAGACTCCGAAGACATCAAGAATGCGCTGGAAGAAGCCCGGGAGAGGGTGGCAGCACTGAGTGAAACCGTCACCGAAGCCGCCGCCGGCCACGCGCCCGTTAACGCCACCGCGTCGGTCGCGATGAGCCTGCGGCGTATCATCACCGTGGTCTCCGACGCCGCCTGAGCTGCGGTGAGCGTCCGCGGCCGGCCCCGCTGGGGGCTGTTACACCAAGCGACGCAGGATGAGGGCCGCACCGTCGTCGTACACCGAAGCGGTAACCTCATCCGCGACGGCGATGACTTCCTCAGGCGCCTGGCCCATGGCGACACCGCGCCCGGCCCAGCTGAGCATCTCGATGTCATTGCGGCCGTCCCCCACTGCCACCGTGTGGCGGGGGTGGGTGCCGAGCCGCTGGCGCAACTGCTCCAAAGCGCTGGCCTTGGTCACCCCGGCGGCGGCGATATCCAGCCAGGCCGTCCAGCCCACTGAATAGGTGACCCCGGACAGCCCGATCTTGCGAATGGCCGTGGAAAATTCTTCAGCCGTGTTCTCGCTGCTGAACACCACGACACGCACCGCAGTGGCATCGAGCATCGTCTGGAAGTCGACGCCGATTGCCTCAACGCCGAAGCTGGCGTCCTGGAACCGCTCGGTGGAGAGGAAGTTCCCGTCCTCGTCCTCGAGCGCGTACTTGGCGGACGGAAGCTGCTCGCGAAGAGCCATCAGCGCCGGGGCGGGATCGAAAGTGGCTTTGTGAATGATCTCGTAGCCTGTGTCCAGCTGGGGGTCGAGCCGCAACGTGACGCCGCCGTTGCAGCACACGGCATACCCGCGATCCAGTCCGATCTGCTCAATGATGGGCAAGGTGGCGTTCAACGAGCGGCCGGTGGCGATCAGGACGTCATGTCCGTGGGCGACGACTGCCCTTGCGGCGTCGCGGACACTTGGCGACATGTGGCCATCGTGATCCACGAGGGTTCCGTCGACGTCCAACGCGATCATGAGTTTGTGATTCAAATTCCGCTGGTCATCGATGCCAGCGACTGAGGTACCAGTCAAAATAGTCATGCCTCCAGTGAAGCAGACCTCACCCGGCACCAGCTAGGACGCAGGACACAGCAACGGATTAACACGCGGTGAATACTCCCAGGTTTGTCCACAGTGTGAGTGTTAACCTGAGGCTCTGGCGCGAGGCCTGGGCGGTACCTGGCACGCGGCCCATTTCCCATCCCGCAGCCCCATCCCGCGGCCGGTTTTCCATTCCGCAGCCCCATCCCGCGGCCTGTTTCCCATTCGGGCGCTTGTGGACAGGGGATCTGAAACTAGAGCCGGGGTCGGCTCCGAGGCCGTAGTCCGGCGCGGAGGAGCTTCTGCCGAAGACGGCCTGGCTGCTCCAGATCCGCCCAATTCCACCTGACGACGGTGAACCCCAAGGCACGGATGCTGTCCTCACGTAGCTTCTCCCGATACACGACCTCTTCCGCGCTCCAATCCCCCCGCATGTCCTCGTCCGCGTACTTTTGCTTGCCATCGAATTCGCCCGCGATCAATTCCTCCGGCCACCAGAAATCGGTTCTGGCAACGAACTGGCCGGAGTCTACAATCGTGTGCTGTTGGAGCGGTTGCTCAAAGCCCAACAGTTCAATGACAGCCCTGCTGAACGACTCCCCGACCGATTCGGCCTTCGTGTTAGCCAAGCTCGCGATGCGGACTGCCCGGTGCTTGGTGGCATCAGCCACAATGCCGTCCAGTGTCAAGGCGATCCCAGGGTGTTCGATCAAGCAGGCACCTTGCCCCAGCAAACCCTGTTCCCACAGCATTCGTGCGATTCCGTCAGCTACAACCAGCGCGCGGCTGAAGGACGAGGTACACATGACATCCATGGCAGTCTGCACCGGACTCGTGCACGAAAAATGGCCGGAAACCACGGCCTGCGCGTCGCGTCGAAGGACGTACCGCATGGGATGGTTGCCTGCATTCCGGGCCTTTTCGGCAAGCGCGCTGTTTCCGTGGACCACAAACGTTGCTGGCCGCCGTCCCGTGATTCGCTCCGAGGAAGTAGCTAGATCGACGAACTCCGGGGGGCGAAGTGTCGGGACGCCGAGCACGACAGCCGCGGACTCACCGCAAAAGACCGGCTGGTCGAATGCCAGACCGACCGCCGCTGCGGACCACTCGAACCTCTGGGCAGGTGTCGCTTCCACCCAGGTGGAGGTTTTCACGTAGTACCCGCGCCTCAGCCGGACGAGGCGGCCTGCCCTGAACGGCCGGTGAATCACAGCTGTGGAGCCGGTGAGAGCCAGCCGCTCGGCGGAGACAATGAGCTGCGGAGGGATGTCCATGGAATTACTATCCATGGATCGTTCCGCAGAGTCAGCCGTGCTTTGGCTCTATGTGGACAAAGCCGGGCTGTGGAGGACGAGTGCGCCCCGGCATTCCGGGGCTACAGAACGGGCAGGACCTCAAGGCCGCCGATGTACTTCTGGAGTGCCTTGGGGACGTTGACCGAGCCATCGGGGTTCTGGTGGTGCTCCAGGATGGCCACGATCCAGCGGGTAGTGGCCAGCGTGCCATTCAGGGTCGCGACGGCGCGGGTGCCTTTTGCTACGCCGTCCTCATTGACCGCCCGCTCACGGATGTTGAGGCGGCGGGCCTGGAAGGTGGTGCAGTTGGACGTAGAGGTGAGTTCGCGGTATGCGTTCTGGGTGGGGACCCAGGCTTCGCAGTCGAACTTCCGGGCCGCGGACATGCCGAGATCGCCCGCCGCGGTGTCGATCACGCGGTACGGGAGCTCGACCTTGGCCAGCATTTCCTCTTCCCAGGCCAGGAGTCGCTCGTGCTCGGCAGCGGCTTCTTCAACCGTGGTGTAGCTGAACATCTCCACCTTGTTGAACTGGTGGACGCGGATGATGCCGCGGGTGTCCTTGCCGTGCGAACCGGCTTCGCGGCGGTAGCAGGAACTCTGCCCGGCGTAGCGGATGGGGCCGGCGGAAAGGTCCAGGATCTCGTCCGAGTGGTAGCCGGCGAGGGCCACTTCCGAGGTTCCCACGAGGTAGAGGTCGTCTTCGGCGAGACGGTAGATCTCGGCGTCGTGCTTTACATCGAAACCGGTGCCCTGCATGATCTCCGGACGCACCAAAGTGGGGGTGATCATCGGTACGAAGCCGGCCTCGATGGCTTGGTCCATGGCCATCTGCAGCAGTGCCATCTCCAGGCGGGCACCGACGCCGCGGAGGAAGTAGAAGCGCGCACCGGACACCTTGGCGCCGCGTTCCATGTCGATCGCGCCGATGAGTTCGCCGATTTCCAGGTGGTCCCGTGGCTCGAAATCAGGGAATTCGCGTGGGGTGCCGACCGTCTTGACCACCACGAAGTCGTCCTCGCCACCCTCGGGCACACCGTCCACAATCAGGTTGGGGATGACACGGAGCAGCTCTTCCTGCTTGGCCTGCGCGGCGTCGGCTTCGGCAGAGGCGGCCTTGACCGAGTTGGCCAGTTCCTTGACCTCGGCCAACAGCGCCTGCTTTTCCTCGCCCTTGGCCTGTGCCACCTTCTTGCCGAAGACGTTCTGCTCCGCACGGAGGTTCTCGTAGCGGATCAGTGCCGCGCGGCGGTCTGCGTCGGCGGAAATGATCGCGTCCACCACGGACTCGTCGGCGCCGCGGGCGCGCTGGCTGGCACGGAACTTGTCCGGGTTTTCGCTGAGGTCTTTTACGTCGATCACCAGACAAGAGTATCGAATGAGCGAGCAGCTCCGCGGCCAGCGCCCGACGGCGGCAGGCACCCCCTGCCGCCGTGCACGGCCGCACCTGTAGCGGGATAGGGTTGAAGCACCATGAGCGACTGGATCCTGTACGTGATTCTGGCTGGGGGCGTGGTCTTCGCCGTCTCCAGTTGGTGGGGCGTGCGCCGCCTCAGGGCCAGGCATACCCGCAGCGCTGTACGCGAAGACGCTCACAAGCCCGAAGCCGGCTTGCAAAGGGTGGCCGTGATCCTCAACCCGGTGAAGGCGAAGGCCGAGGACGCGCGGAGGATCATCCGGGGAGCCTGCCATCTTGCGGGCTGGGACGAACCCCGTTTCTTCGACACCACCGCGGAGGACCCCGGCCATTCGCAGACCAAGGCGGCACTCGCATATAAGCCCGACGTCGTACTCGTCGGCGGCGGCGACGGTACCGTGCGCGTCGTGGCAGAGACCCTCGCGCACACCGATGTCGCGATGGGCTTGATTCCCCTCGGAACCGGAAACCTGCTGGCACGCAACGTGAATCTGGATGTCAACGATCTGCGGGGCAACGTCCACACAGCGCTCTTCGGTCACCAGCGCTACATCGACACCGCCCGAATGGCGATCCACAACGAGCGGACAGGCGCCTCTTCCGAGCATGCTTTCCTGGTGATCGCGGGCATGGGACTGGATGCCGAGGTTGTGGGCGATACCAATGACGGCCTCAAGAAGGCAGTCGGCTGGCTGGCCTACACCGAGGCGGGCGTCCGCCACCTACCGGGTCGGCGCAAAAGGGTCTCCATTGCAATGGACGACGAGCCCGAGCAATCCCGGAAAATCCGAAGCGTCCTGTTCGCCAACTGCGGCCTGATTCCAGGGGGCATCGACTTCATCCCCGGGGCGATGATCGACGACGGCGTCCTGGACGTTGTGGTCATGAGCCCCCGCAGCGCCATCGGCTGGATCGCGGTGTACGCCAAAATCTTGTTCAAGCACAACCGGAACCTGCCGGTCATGAATTACTACCGTTCGGGCAAGGTGGTCATCAGCAGCAGCGAACCGATGGCCACGCAACTTGACGGTGATCCCTCGGGCGAAGCCACAAAAGTCACCGTCAAGGTGGAGCCGCGTTCTCTCTTGGTACGCGTGCAATAAGCGGTGCGCGTGCGATAGCGCAACGCGCTATTTGGCGTTCTTCGCCGCTTCCGTTGCTTTTTGTTCTGCCAACTTGCGTTCTGCCAACTTGTGTTCTGCCAAGGCTTTGGCGGCCGCGCGCGCTTCCGATTGCTCGCGAATCATAGCCTGTTCTTCCTCAAAGCGCAGCCGATCGGCCCGGTCGGCGTCGTCGCCGTCCCAGTCCTGGTTGTCCGCCTTGGGCTTGGGGTTGACGATCATTCCCTGGCCGCTGGTGTCATTGCTATTTCCTGACATGGCCCGCTCCCTCCGTTAGGGGCATGCGTCCATCAATTGTGGATCAAGCAAGCATACGCACAGTTTTATCCACGCGATAGGGGTTGAAGAGTCAATTATCCAACGCTTTGCGGAGCGGATTCGGGCCGGTCAAGCGCCCGGTTCCCCACCCAGAATGCCCCGAACCCAGGCATGGGCGGATGCGAACGCGGCGTCGGAGGTATGCGGAGCAACCAAGGCTTTCTGCTCGTCCGCCCGTGCATAGGACCCCAGGAAGCGGGTGGCCGGGCTGATCCGGTGCAAGCCCGCCAAAGCATCGGCTACCCGGGCGTCCGAGGCATGGCCGTCGGCGTCGATACTGAAGAAGTAGTGACCCAGATACTGGCCGGTGGGCCGGGACTCGATGCGGCTGAGGTTGACTCCGCGGGTGGCAAACTGGTCCAGGATTTCCATCAGGGCGCCTGGACGGTCTTCGGGAAGGGGCACGACGACGGTGGTCTTGTCCGCGCCGGTGCGTTCAGTCAGTGCACCGGGACGGCTGACGAGGACGAAGCGGGTAACTGCGCCGGGGTTGTCGCCGATGTTCTCTGCGAGGATATTCAGGCCGGGCCGTTCAGCCGCGACAAGGGGGGCGCAGATGGCGGCGTCATAGTGCGCCTCGCCTTCGAGAAGGCCGACGGCGGCAGCCGCCGTGGAGGAGCCCGGCACGTATTCCGCATTCGGGATATTTTCGTCGACCCACAGCCGGCACTGGGCCCAGGCATGGCCGTGGGTGGATATCCGGCGGATGTCCGAGATCTTAACTCCAGGCCGGGCAACCAGCACGAACGTGATGGGAACGAGGGCTTCACGGATGATCCGCAGTTCGGTTCCGGTGGCAATAGCATCCAGGGTGGCGGTCACGCCGCCCTCCACCGAATTCTCGATCGGCACCATGGCCGCATCCGCCTCGCCTCGGCGAACCCTTTCCAATGCCGTGTTCACATTGGTGCAAGGCACCCTGTTGGCATCGGCCGCGCCGGGGACCTGCAGGAGGGCAGCCTCGGTGAAGGTGCCTTCCGGACCGAGGAAGGTGTAGGTGAGCGCGGACGCCGACATTGAATATTCCTTAGGTATTATGCGTCGTGACTAGAGGACAACCGGCTTGAGGCCGTTCTCCGAAACCATCGGGCGGCCGGACTCGAACCACATGTCCATGCCTCCGGCGATGTTGGTGGCGGTGTAGCCCTGCCCCACCAGCCACTGAACCGCCCGGTAGGACCGTCCGCCCGTACGGCAGATGACATACAGGTCATCGTCAGGGTCAAGTTCGTCAAGCCGGGCCGGGATCTGGTCAAGGGGAATATGCAATGCACCCTCGGCGTGGCCCGCTACCCATTCGTAATCCTCCCGGACATCCAGGATTTTCGCGTCCGCCGGAACATCGCCGACAGGCACGGTCTCGAAATCGCTCACGTGGGTCCCTTCCAGTTGATTCAGATCTCCAATCAAGCCTAGTCCCCGCCGCTACCCTTACCTCGCTTCGCTACGGCAAGGGAACCCTCGCGGCGTGGGCCCAGCCACCGCTACTTCCTCACTCCGCCGCCGCGGCACTAGTGTTGGCGCTAAATGTTCGCCGTTGTGGGATATCGAGACCACTCAAGGCAGGGAGGAGGCACCATGGCTGCTCGCGAGACCACTATCCTGGCAACCTCCGGCGGCTATAAGTCCGGTCATCGCACCAGGATGGAGTTCGACCTCCTGGTTCACCATGCCGTCGAACTCTCCGGAGTCGCCGGACGCGCGCCGCGAGTTGCGCATATCGGCACAGCTTCCGGTGACCAGCGTTGGTTCGCCGCGGAATTGGACCAAGCCGCACGGGTTTCGGGCTTCGATTTCAGCCACCTCAACCTTTTCACTATGCCTAATTACAGCGATCCCGAGGCGTACCTTTTGGAACAGGACGTGGTGTGGGTCAACGGTGGCTCCGTGGTCAATATGCTGGCCGTATGGCGTGCGCATGGACTGGACGGAATTCTGAGGCGCGTCTGGGAACAGGGTGTGGTGCTGGCCGGAGTGTCCGCGGGCTCGATTTGTTGGTTCGAAGGCGGCACCACGGATTCCTACGGCCCTGAGTTGCGCGCAGTGACCAACGGACTGGGCTTCCTCCCCTACGCCAATGGTGTCCACTATGACTCCGAACCGGGCCGCCGCCCGCTGGTTCACCGGTTGGTGGCAGAGGGTGTGCTGGGCGAAACGCACTGCACCGACGACGGCGTCGGGCTCGTTTACAAGGGCACGGAACTTGTGGACGTGGTTGCCGAAGTCAGGGGCAAGGCTGCTTATCGCGTCACCGCGGCACCCGGCGATTCGGCCGACGCCGTTCCCGTTGCCGTGGAGGAGCGTTTGGAGTCCCGCTTCCTTGGCTGATATCCACGAACTCGGCGCGGTCGAGTTGCGCCAAGCCCTGGCCGCCGGTCAGCTCTCTGCAGCTGAGGTGGCGGAACACTTCCTTGCGAGGATCGGCCAGCTGAACCATACGCTGGGCGCCTTCGTCACGGTGACGCCAGACCAAGCCATGCTCGATGCCCGAGCCGCTGACGCAGCGTACGTTCGCCGGCGCAACGGAGGTCCCGAGCTTCCCCTCCTGCACGGTGTGCCGCTGGCTTTCAAAGACCTCAGCGATGTTGCGGGAGTCGTGACCACTCACGGCAGTGGTGCCCTGGACCGTAAGCCTGCTCCGGAGGACGGAGCCCTTGCCGCGACACTTAAAGGCGCCGGTGCCATCTCACTGGGCAAGACTCAGGTTCCGGAGTTCGGACTCACGGCTTATAGCGAAAACCGCATCGCACCGCCGTCGCGCAACCCACACGCATTAAGCCGCAGCTCCGGCGGGTCTTCGGGAGGCAGCGCTGCTGCAGTTGCCGCGGGCTTGGTTCCCTTCGCGCCCGGGAGCGACGGCGGCGGGTCGATACGTATTCCCGCTGCGGCATGTGGGCTGCTGGGGCTGAAGCCGGGCCGGGGCTTGGTGCCGGCCGGGGAAAGCGTCGGGGACGCGGCACGACTCGTGGTGGCCGGTCCCTTGGCGCGCTCCGCCGCCGACGCCGCGCTCATGATGGATGCCCTCGTCCCGCACGGAATCCGGCCGGAAGGGGGCTACCTCGCGGGCCTTGAGGAAGCGCCCGCGGCCTTGCGCATCGGCGCGAGCCTGGACAGCCCGTGGTCCGCAACCTTCCCCTTCGCCCCGGAGCAAGAAGCCCTGGGTGCCCTCGCCAAGGGCATCGAACTGCTGACGGAAGCGGGCCATTCAGTGCTCGACGCCGAGATCCGCTACGACAATCGCTATCCGGAAGCGTTCACGACCGCCTGGACCGCCGGCGTCGGGAGCGCCCGGATCCTGCCCCAGCGCGAAGCCCTGCTTACCCCGCTGACCCGGACCTTCCGGCGTCGGGCGCAACAGCGGAGCGCGGGTAAGGTCAACGAAGCGCTCGGCTTCCTGCGGCAGTTCACCCACGACACCGTCGCCCAGTACGCCCAGTGGGACCTCATCCTGACGCCGTCGCTGGCACAGACGCCACGGCCCGTGGGCTGGTTCACCGGGACAATGCCCGGAGGCGAGCAATGGCCGGCCCCCGATTGGCCCGGCGACGCAGACGACGACTACCGCAAGCAATGCGAGTTTGCGCCCTGGTCCTCCATGGTGAACGTGTGCGGACTGCCGGCGATCACCGTGCCCGTTCATTGGACCGGCCCAACCCCTGGAACGGGGTTTCCGATGGGAATCCAGCTCATCGGAAAACAGGGATCCGAGCTCCTGCTCCTGCGGCTCGCGAGGCAGCTTGAGCGGCAGCAAAAACCAGCGCTCCACCCCGGCGAATAGTTGCCCTAGGCACCTAAATGATATGACAATGCGCCCAGTCAATGTCACCATGGATTAGATGAGCACAACTCTAGACACGCGGAAGCCCGCCAAAAACGCGGGCGATACGTCATTTTTCGGCCACCCAAAGATGCTGGCCAGCCTCTTCTCCGTAGAAATGTGGGAACGATTCTCGTTCTACGGCATGCAGGGCATCCTGCTTTACTACATGTACTTCACCGCGGACCACGGCGGACTCTCGATCGACAAATCGCTCGCCGCCGGACTGGTTGGCGCGTACGGCGGAGGTGTATACCTCTCCACGATCCTGGGCGCATGGTTGGCGGACCGGCTTTTCGGCTCCGAACGGGTACTTTTCGGTTCCGCCATCATGATAATGGCCGGCCACATCGCGCTTGCCCTCCTGCCCGGGATCCCGGGCCTGGTGGCAGGCCTGGTGCTCGTGGGCATCGGATCCGGCGGCCTCAAAGCCAACGCAACAGCACTGGTCGGCACGCTTTATGGGGAGAAGGACGAACGGCGTGACGCCGGCTTCTCCATCTTCTACATGGGCATCAACCTCGGCGCCCTCATCGGACCGCTCGTCACCGGCTGGCTGCAGGAAAGCAACGGCTTCCACTGGGGCTTCGGCGCAGCCGCAATCGGCATGGCGATCGGCCTCGTCATCTATGCACTGGGCCGAAACAAACTCCCGGAAGAAGCCCGCCGCGTCCCGAACCCCCTTCCCTCCGCACAGCGGAGCCGTTACGGGCTCATCTTCCTCGGCATCGCCGTCGTGATCGCCGTGCTGCTCGTGACCGGTGTGGTGAACCCCGGCAACCTGGCCCGCAGCATGGCTTACGCAGCCATTGTCGCCTCGCTGATCTATTTCACGCTGATCTTCAGGAGCAAGAAGGTCAAGCCGTTTGAGCGCAAGCGTGTTGTCGCGTTCATTCCCCTGTACATCGCGTCGGCAGCGTTCTGGGCACTCTTCCAGCAGCAGTTCACCTTCATTGCCGTGTACTCGGAGGAAAAACTGGACCGCAACCTCTTCGGCTGGGAAATGCCGGCAGCCTGGGTACAGTCCATCAACCCCGTATTCATCATCGTCTTCGCAGGCGTCATGGCTGCCCTGTGGACAAAACTTGGTCCGAAGCAGCCAGGATCCGCCATCAAGTTCGCCGCCGGACTCTTCGTCATGGGCCTGGCGTTCCTGGCCTTCATCCCCCTGACCGGGGCCGGAAAGACCCCGCTGCTGGTGCTTGTGGGAATCCTCTTCCTCTTCACCTTGGCCGAGTTGTTCCTGTCCCCCATCGGCTTGTCCGTGAGCACCAAGCTGGCCCCCAAGGCCTTCCACACCCAGATGGTGGCCCTGTTCTTCCTCTCGGTGTCTCTCGGCACCGCGCTGGCCGGCATCCTGGCCGGACTGTACAACCCCGACAACGAACTGCCGTACTTCCTGGGCGTCGGCGGCACGGCCGTGGTCATCGCCGTGGCCTTGGCAGCCGGCTCGCCCGCCATCAAGAAATTGATGGGCGGCGTGCGTTAGTCACGTAGCCGACTTAAACCGCGACGGCGGCCGGTGCGTTGGGCGGGTTACCGCCAGACGCACCGGCCGCCGTCGTTTTTGCTAGTAGTTGTAGTTGTAACGCGAAGCGGTCGCAGCAAAAATCGCGATAAAGACCCAGAATATGATCACGCCAACAATGCCGAGGTACCCCATGACTAGGCCCGCAATGGCCATGCCTTTGCCGGCCGGTTCCTTCTTGAGGGCCATGTGGCCGAGGATCACGGCGGCAATCTGGGGCAGGACGAAGATGCCAAGGCCCACGAATACCGCGATCCCGCAGCACATGCTCGCAATACTCAGGCCCTTGGGCTCGACGGGCATGCCATAGTAAGCCGGCTGCCCGTAAGGGCTGGCCGGCTGCCCGTACGCGGGCGGCCCTTGGGGAGGTTGCCCATACGGCGAAGCGGGCTGTCCGTAGGGGCTGGCCGGCTGCTGTCCGTAGGCGGGCTGGCCAAATTGAGCCGGACCGCCCTGGGGCTGGCCGTACGGTTCCTGCGGCTGCTGCGCTTGCGGCTGGGGCTGGGGCTGGCCGTAGGGTCCAGAAGCCGCCGGCGAGGCAAACGGCTGCTCGCCGTACGGGATTTCGCCGGGTTGGGGTGCGGGCGGAATGTACGACGGCGGTTCGTCGCCCTCGGGAGCGCTCTCGGGTTTGGCTGGCTGGTCGGTCATGGTAAATCCCCCTTGCGAGTCTTTGTGCCCAGCCTACCGCCGAGCGAAGGCGCACATAAGCTCCGGTGCCCCAGCTCCCCAAGCCCATGCCGCACTCCGGTAAACGGGCAGTGAATCTTCGTCGGTCAAGCGGAAATACGAAGTCACAGGTACCGCAATAGTGGGTTTTCTCTTCATGCGCACCGGACGGTCTGGCATGCTGGGTCAATGGCTAGCCGTGCGGGCACTGTTGCCCTTCCCCAGGACCTTGTAGACATCACCGCTCTTCTTGACGCGTACTACGACGTGACGCCGGATCTGAGTGATCCCGCGCAGCGCGTTGCCTTCGGCACCTCCGGGCACCGGGGGTCGAGCCTCAGGGCCTCATTCAATGAAGGGCATATCCTCGCCATCACCCAGGCGATCGTGGAATACCGCACCGGGCAGGGCATTACCGGCCCTCTCTTCCTGGCCAAGGACACCCACGGACTCAGCGAACCAGCGCAGAATTCCGCACTTGAAGTCCTCGCCGCCAACGGCGTCAACGTACTGATCGACGCGCGGCACGGCTACACACCCACCCCGGCCCTGAGCCACGCGATCCTCAAGTACAACAACGAAGCCGGCCCCGGCCAGCCCCAGGCGGACGGCATCGTGGTCACCCCGAGCCACAACCCTCCGGCCGACGGCGGTTTCAAGTACAACCCCCCGCACGGCGGCCCTGCTGACACGGACGCCACCGGCTGGATCGCCAACCGCGCCAACGAGCTCCTGGAAAACGGCCTGCGCGGCGTCAAGCGGATTCCTTTGAACGACGCTCTCAAAGCGGATGGCACGGGCAAGTTCGATTTCCTGAGCAGCTACGTGGACGACCTCCCATCCGTCCTGGACCTCGATGCGATCCGCACGGCGGGCGTCCGCATCGGCGCGGACCCCATGGGCGGCGCCTCCGTGGACTACTGGGGTGAAATCGGCGAGCGTCACCAGCTCGACCTGACCGTGGTCAACCCCACCGTGGACCCGCAGTGGGCTTTCATGACCCTCGACTGGGATGAGAAGATCCGCATGGACTGCTCCTCGCCGTCGGCCATGGCCTCACTCATCAAGCGCATGTCCGACAGCGCTTCGGCCGGCACCGGTGCCTTCGACGTCGCTACCGGAAACGACGCCGACGCCGACCGCCACGGCATCGTGACGCCCTTTGTTGATGGGCAGGGCGGCTTGATGAACCCGAACCACTACCTCGCCGTCGCGATCGACTACCTTTACCGCAACCGCACAGGCTGGAACCCGGAGTCCGTGGTCGGCAAGACCCTCGTCTCATCGTCCATCATTGACCGCGTAGCCGCTGGACTGGGCCGCAAGCTCGTGGAAGTTCCCGTGGGCTTCAAGTGGTTCGTCCCCGGCCTGCTCTCCGGCGAGGGCGCCTTCGGTGGCGAAGAATCCGCGGGCGCCTCGTTCAACAAGCGCGACGGAAGCGTCTGGACCACCGACAAGGACGGCATCCTGCTGGCTCTCCTGGCATCGGAGATCACGGCGGTCACCGGCAAGTCGCCGTCCCAGCTGTACAAGGGCCTCACGGACCAGTTCGGCGCGCCCGTCTATGCCCGGATCGACGCCGCTGCCACGCGTGAGCAGAAGGCCAAGCTCGGCAAGCTCTCCGCCGCGGATGTCACGGCCACCACGCTTGCGGGCGAGGAAATCACCGCCAAGCTGACCGAGGCTCCGGGCAATGGTGCCCCAATCGGCGGCCTCAAGGTTGTCACGGAGAACGCCTGGTTCGCGGCCCGCCCGTCGGGAACCGAGGACGTCTACAAGATCTACGCCGAGTCCTTCAAGGGTGCCGAGCACCTCAAGCAGGTCCAGGAAGAGGCCAAGGCGCTCGTGGACGGCGTGATCTCCTAGCCCTCGCTAGTTTGGCTCCGCCGGGAGGCGCCACAGCTTGAGGATTCGGCGAATGGTGTGGTTGCCTTCCGGCGCCATGTCCACCAGCGCGATCTGGTCGAGCACGACGGCGTCACCCGGCTTGGGGCGCTTGCCGTCGTGATGCGAAATATGCGGGCGGTAGTGCTCCATGACGTAGCGCGGGGTTGCCACGCGCCCTCCGACGCTTGCCACAGCGTCGAACAACTCCTCGTGCAGGCCCTGCAAAACGGGATGGTGTTCCACGAGGCTGACCGGGATGGACCCTTGGTGACCGAATCCGGCGTCGGGCCCTACCGTGAGATCCGCCCCTAAGGCGCCCATCGCGGGCGCCGTGACGAGCTCGCCGAGGCGCGCGGCGACGTCGTCATCATCATCGGAGGGATCGACGTCGAACCTCAACAATGTGATGTGCAGCGGCCAGTCACTACGCGGGAAGACCAGCCCGTCAGCCACGGCTTCGACGAACGCCACCAGAATCAGGTTCCGCATAAGGAAATTTTGCCACCGCAGCGCCACTCCCACTCACCAGACGTGAGCGAGCGTTGTCGGAAAAGGCCCTAAAAGTGAGCGAGGGTCGGTCGAGGAAAACGCTCGCTCAGATATACGGCCTCACGGACCGACGCTCGCTCAGATATACCGCCATAAGCGCGAACGCCCGCTCACAAGAGTGAGCGGGCCCCTCATCGTCAAGCTGGTTGTGAGTCATTCATGACCTGTTGATTGAAGGAGCCGGCGATGGCCGTTGATAACAAGGGTTTCACGCGTGAAGAGATCCGTGAGTTCATGCATGAGTACTATTTGCAGCCGCACGGGTCGAGGAAGGTGTGGCTTGCCTCGACGTCTGTTTCCGAGTGGACGTTCCGCCGGTGGCGCAAGATGATGGTCCAGGGCGATATCGACCGTGGCCTGATTCCGCGGGAGCATGGAGGCATGGTCCCTACAAATCGTGAGCTCTCCGCGTTTGAAAAAGCACGCGCGAAGGAAATGGCTGCCCACCGTGCCGAAGTCGAAAGACTCCAGAAGCGGGTGCGGGAGCTGGAGGATACGAATTCCGCGCTGGGAAAAGCTATCGGGCTCTTGCACGACTTGAGCGTGCCAGAGCCCGATACAACCCCGACGAGCGCTCAGAACGGTTCGTAGCGGCCGAGAACAGCCTGGTCCTGGAGTTGCGTGTGATCATCGGCTCCCAGCGGACAGCGCTCGAGCTGGCGGGCGTGTCGCGCGGGACCTGGCATTACCGGTCCAATCCCCGTCCGGCGGTGCAGGACCCGATCCACCAGGCCGACCGGGCCTACGAATGCCGGATCAGCACCGCGCATCACGACCGGATCCTGGGGCTCATCCTGGCCGGCTGGGAGAAGGGCAACTCCGTCGACCATGCCTTCGCCACCGCTTGGGACAACGGCGTGCTGCTCGCCTCCAACCGCACGTGGTGGCGGATCGCGGCAGGGCACGAGGATCAGCAGGCCCGCCCCATCATCCCGCGCAAGCGTGGGGTCAAGCGCGGCTCCTCTGAGATGCCGGTGGTCAAGGCCACCGGACCCTGCCAGGTCTGGTCCTGGGACATCACGGACATCTATTCAAAGTGGCAGGGGAAGGTTTTCAAGGTGTACTCCATCATGGACATCTTCTCCCGGGAGATCGTCGGCTGGCGGGCGGAGGAACGCGAGTCCGACCACCTCGCCGCGGAGATGTTCACGACAGCCATCGCCCGGCACGGCGCCCCGCTCATCGTGCATGCCGATTCAGGCCCGGCCATGAGATCAAACCTGCTCCGTGACACCCTCACCGTCCACGGCGTGGAACTCAGCCATAACCGCCCCTACGTCTCCAACGACAATCCCTTCTCGGAGTCAGGCTTTCGCACGATGAAATACCGGCCCCGCTACCCCCGGATCTTTGACGATCTCGATACCGCCAGGGAATACCTCACCGGCTATGTGCACTGGTACAGCACCGATCACAAACACTCCGGTATCGCGCTGTTCTCACCATCACAAGTCCACGACGGCTCGTGGAAAGAGCTCTGGGACAAACGCGACAAAGTCCACCAGGACTACTACGAACGACACCCAGGAAGGTTCCGCCAACGACCCACCACACCGGCCCCCGCCACATACGTCGGGATCAACCTCCCCCAGACCAAACACCCCACAAAATAGCCCAGTGACTCCACACAGCTTGACAATTCTCGGGCGTTGGCGAAAAGGACGTCAAAAGTGAGCGAGGGTTAGACGGTGCGGACGACGTCCTCGTAGGCGAACTTCGGCTTGGCTTCGCCGAAGGCGTCCGGACCCGGCTGGCCGATGTTGACCACGAGGAAGCTCTTCTGGTCCCCGGCCGGGAAGAACTCGGTGTCGATCGCAGCGAAGTCGGCACCGGTCATGGGGCCGGCAGCGAAGCCGAGCGAGCGGACGGCGATGATGAAGTAGCCGGCCTGCAGGTGGGCGTTGTTGTTGCCCGTGGTTGCGGTGAACTCGGGGTTGGCGTCGTACATGGCCTTCGGGGCGGAGTAGACCGGGAGGAACTTGTCCCACTGCTCGTGCCAAGCGGTGTCGTAGGAGAGCACGGCAACGAGCGGAGCAGAAGCGGTCTTGGCCTTGTTGCCCGGAGAGAGGGTCTCGACGAGCTTGGCGCGGGCCTCGTCCGAACGGACGTAAGTGACGCGCAGCGGCTGGGAGTTGAACGCCGTCGGTCCGAACTTGGTCAGTTCGTAAATGGCCCGTGCCTGCTCCTCGGAGACCTCACCGGCAAAGGAGTTGGCAGTGCGGGCTTCGGCAAAGATGGCGTCGACTGCTGCGGCGTCAATCACTGCTTCTTCGTGGGCGATCGTCATTCGCGTACCTTTCGCTGTGCCCGCAGCCGTGGACGGCCGGGCGCTTATGCTTTCCATGGTTGCAACTTCAACTTCGCCGCGCCTCTTCCCGTGAAGCCACGTGACGTTCCACACAGCGGAATCGGCAGGTCGTCCGGGCGGTAAGGTTGCACCCGGACAATCACAACTTCAGGGAAGGCTCCCGTCGATGAGCATGCTCGGAACCAAATGGAAGCTGCACGGCAACGGCAAGACGATCCGGCCGGGACACGTGGTGGCACCCGAGGAGCGGCTGGCGTGGCCGTTGACCATCGGCGTCGGCATGCAGCACGTCGTCGCGATGTTCGGAGCCACCTTCCTGGTGCCCATCATCACGGGCATGCCACCGGCCACCACACTGCTCTTTTCCGGCATCGGCACTCTGTTGTTCCTGATCATCACCAAGGGCCGGGTACCCAGCTACCTTGGTTCGAGCTTTGCTTTCATCGCCCCTATCCTGGCGTCCCAGCAGCAGTTCGGCGTTCCCGGCGCGCTGGGCGGAGTGGTGCTTGCCGGCGTCGTACTGGCGCTTGTCGGCGCGGTGGTGCAGAAGTTCGGCGCTGAGTGGATCAACCGGACGATGCCGCCTATTGTCACGGGCGCAATCGTCGCCCTGATCGGCCTGAATTTGGCGCCGGCCGCAAAGGCGAACTTCGACAAGGCCCCGGTCACCGCCCTCGTGACGCTGGTGACGATCATCCTGGTGAGCGTCTTGTTCCGCGGCATTCTGGGCCGTTTGAGCATCCTGGTTGGCGTGGTGGTGGGTTACCTTACCGCCATGGCGGGCGGCGAAGTGGACTACTCCAAGATGGACTCGGCCTCGTGGATCGGCCTGCCGCACTTCCAGACTCCCGAGTTCCACCTCGGCGTCGTGGGCTTGTTCGTGCCGGTTGTCTTGGTGCTCGTGGCCGAGAACGTGGGGCACGTGAAGTCCGTGGCCGCGATGACTGGCCGAAACCTCGATGACGTCTCCGGCCGCGCGTTGATCGCAGACGGTGTCGCGACGGTCCTCGCCGGATTCGGCGGCGGCTCAGGCACCACCACCTATGCCGAGAACATCGGCGTCATGGCGGCCACGAAGGTCTACTCGACGGCGGCCTACTGGGTTGCCGGTGCCTTCGCCATCCTCCTGAGTTTCTCGCCCAAGTTCGGCGAACTGATTGCCACCGTTCCCGCTGGGGTGCTCGGCGGTGCCGCGACCATGCTCTACGGGATGATCGGCGTCCTGGGCGTGAAGATCTGGGTGCAGAACAAGGTCAACTTTTCCAACCCCATCAACCTGACCACGGCCGCGGTTGCTTTGATTGTCGGGATCGCGGATTACACGTGGACCATCGGCGAACTCAAGTTCACGGGCATCGCACTGGGCTCGGCCGCTGCTTTGGTGGTCTACCACGGCATGAAGGGCATAGCCCGTTGGCGCGGGACGGTCGCCGAGCCGGAGATGGAGATGGCAGGGCTGCCGCCGGCGGCGAAGGCAGCGATGAACGCGGCGGCAAAGAGGAGCGGGAAGAAGAAGTAGGGGCTTCCATAAGTTCGGCGGGGAGGGTAGCCCTCCCCGCCGAACACTTAGCTATGACAGGCGCGCGCGGACAATCTCACTGACAGCCTTGCCGTCGAAGCGGCCAGCGACTTTTTCGGTGACCGGCTTCATGACGTAGCCCATGTGCATCAGGCTCAACTCCACGCCGTCGGCCTTCAGTGAGGCGATGGTCTCGTCAACAATGGACTCGACTTCTTCGGCGGTCAGTGGTTCCGGCAGGTAGGCCTCGATTACCTCGGCGTCCGCGATCTCCGTGGCTGCCCGCTCGGACTCTCCGGCCTCCTCGTAGAGGCGGGCGACCTCGTGATACTGGGAAGCCTCCTTTTGCAGCATGGCCGTGATCTGGGTGTCGTCCAGGTGGATCGGCGCCTGTCCGGCCTTCTCACGGGTGTCGATCTCACTCAGGACGTTGCGCGTGGCGTTCAGGGCGACGCGGTTGCCATCCTTCATATGGCTGACGACGTCTGCGTGCAGCCGCTCTTTCAAGGTGGACATGGTGTGCTCCTCGATTCGATTTACCATGCTGGCCGGCTGCCAGCCCGGCAGGCGGTGACGGCGTCCCGGGCGGGGCCGTCGCATCGTAGGTGCATGGCAAAAGTCAGAGCCATGCTTTTGTACGTTAATTATCTGCCCGGTGACGCCGAGTAACCCAGTTGAACATGCCCCCTCTTGGCACTCAGGAATGGACATATTCGCACTATGTCCATTCCTCGTTGCCAACGGGGGGCATGTCCCTTGATGGACCGGAACTTAGACCCCTTCAAGCACCTGACTCGTAGCCCATGCAAGGTACTTGGCGGCGTTCGCTATGGCGTCCGCGGCGTCGGGCACGCCATCCCGACGTTGTGCAATGTCGAGCAACTGCGCCGCGGCCACCACGCCGTGGCCGGCTAGTTCCTCGGGGGTCACCAGGATCCTGCCGGCCACCACAATCACCGGAATGCCTTGCCCGTGGGCCGAATCCGCGAGAGCAATGGGTGCCTTGCCTGTCAGCGACTGCGAGTCCATGGATCCTTCGCCGGTGATCACCAGGTCCGCGCCGCCGAGCTGTTCGGGAAGCCCCGTCAGTCCCGCTACGAGGGCGAACCCGCCTTCCAGCGTCGCCTGGGTGAAGGCCAAGAACGACGCCGGGAATCCGCCGGCCGCTCCGGCACCGGGAACGTTGACGTCCTGTCCGCCCGCCTCCCGCAGCAGGGAAGCCCAGTTGCGCAGGCCGGCGTCGAGCAGTTCCACCGCCTCCTCGTCCGCGCCCTTTTGCGGGCCGAAAACATGCGCGGCGCCGTCGCTGCCGAAGAGGGGATTCTGGACGTCGACGGCGATCCGGAACCTCACCGCGGTCAGGCGCGGATCCAGCCCGGAGACGTCGAGGGACACGACGTCGGCGAGCGAGCCACCGCCGAGCGGAACCACATTTCCGGCCGCGTCCAGGGGCTTGAGTCCGAGCGCACGCAACGCGCCGCTGCCGCCGTCGGACATCGCGGAACCGCCCACACCGAGCACAATCTCGGTGGCTCCGGCGTCGAGCGCCGCGGCGATGAGCTGGCCGCAACCGTAGCTGTGGGCGCGCAAGGCGTTCTCCGGCGTCGGCTCCATGTGTGCCAATCCGGACGCCTGTGCGGTTTCGATCACCGCGATGGCTCCGCCGAAAGCATTTTGCCGGATGGCCCACGCAGCGCCCACCGGTTTGAGAATGGGGCCGACGACGGCATTGATCCGCTCTTCGTAGCCTGCCGCCACAGCTGCTTCCAGTGTTCCTTCGCCCCCGTCGGCTATGGGAAATTGCGTCACCACGGCATCCGGATACACGCGCAATGCCCCTTCGGCCATCGCCGAAGCCGCTTCTGCGGCGGTGAGGGAACCTTTGAACTTGTCCGGGGCAATCAGGATGCGCATGCTCCCATCCTGCCAGCGGGGCTAAGCTTTTCGCAGATTCGTACGTGGAGATGTCGAAAACAGCTCACGCCGTTCGTGTAGAGGGTGAGACGCGGGCAAGGTGCCGGCGCCACATCCCAAGGAGGAACAGTCATGTCACGCTATCTGCTCAGCATCTACCAGCCCGACGGCCCCGCCCCGGAGCCCGAAGTCCTCAACAAAATCATGGCCGATCTTGACGTCCTGAACCAGGAAATGCGAGACGCCGGCGCCTGGGTTTTCACGGGCGGCCTGCACCCCGCCAGCACCTCCACGGTGGTACGTGTGAACGACGGCGAAGTACTCACCACCGACGGCCCCTTCGCCGAGGCCAAGGAACACGTGGGCGGCCTGTGGGTGATCGAAGCCCCGGACCTGGACGTGGCACTTGGCTGGGGGCGCAAAGCCGCCCAAGCCACCACGCTGCCAATCGAGGTCCGGCCGTTCGCGGGCTACCGGGAATAGTTTCCCCATGGTCCATATTTCTGAGATCGGACAAATATTCCGCGAAGAGTATGGACGCTCCGTGGCTGTCCTGGTCCGCGTTTTGGGCAGCATCGATGCCGCCGAAGACGCGGTCCAGGACGCCTTCACCGAAGCCGTTGCACGTTGGCCCGACGCCGGGCTGCCGCCAAGCCCCGCGGGCTGGATCATCACCACGGCCCGCAACCGCGCCATCGACCGGCTCCGCCGCGAGGCCTCCGGCAGGGAGAAACTCGCCCAGGCCGCGCTCCTGCACGGCGATGAACGCGGCGATGAACCCGAAGGAATCGAGGTGGACACCGTGGAAGACGACCAGCTCCGGCTGATCTTTACGTGTTGCCACCCCGCACTCAACGGGGCCGCGCAGGTGGCCCTGACACTCAAGCTCCTGGGCGGGCTCAGCACCGCCGAAATCGCCCACGCTTTCCTCGTCCCCGAGCCAACCATGGCACAGCGCCTGGTGCGGGCGAAAGGAAAGATCCGCGACGCCCATATCCCCTACCGGGTACCGAGCGGGGCCGAGCTGCCGGAGCGGTTGAAGTCGGTGCTGGCGGTGGTCTACCTGGTCTTCAACGAGGGCTACGCGGCAAGTTCAGGGGCCGGGCTGGTGCGCGAAGACCTCTGCCGCGAGGCTATACGCCTCGGCCGGCTCATCATGGAACTCATGCCTGATGAGCCCGAAGCCAAAGGGCTCCTGGCACTCATGCTTCTGCTAAATGCCCGCCGCACAGCACGGACAAGTTCCGACGGCGGCATGGTGCTCCTCGCGGACCAGGACCGCAGCCTCTGGGATTCCGACCTAATAGCGGAAGGGCAACTGCTGGTGCGGCAATGCCTGAAGAGGAACCAGCCCGGACCGTACCAATTGCAAGCTGCCATCAACGCTGTGCACAGCGATACCGCACAACCCGCGGACACGGATTGGCGCCAAATCCTGGCGCTGTACGGGCAACTCCTGGCCATGGAGCCGACCCCGGTGATCGCCTTGAACAGGGCCATTGCCCTCGCGGAGGTGGAAGGACCCGCCGCGGGGCTTGCCGCCGTCGACGTGCTTGAACTGGGCAACTACTACCTGTTCCACGCCGTGCGGGCGGATCTCCTCCGACGCTTGGGCCGTGACGACGAAGCTGTCGCCGCCTACCGGGCAGCGCGGGAGCGCACCGATAACGACGCCGAGCGGGACTTCCTGGCGGCACGCGCCCGGGCGCTCACCACCATTGGCCCCGGCGCTGCAGCACCGACTTCAGATGATCCGCCCGGTCGGTGACCAGGCCGTCCACGCCCATCTCCAGCAGCCTGGCCATCTCGGCGGGATCGTTGACTGTCCAGACGTGAACCTGCAGCCCAAACCGATGCGCGCGCCGCAGGAAACCGGGCGTCACTACCGTCACGGGGCCGTAGCGGACCGGCACCTGGAGGGCATCGACGTCGTGCAGGATCTTCCGCAGCCAGCGGTCCGGAAGAAGCGGTCCCAAAAGAGTAAAGGCAGCGTTGCAGGCGATTCCAGCTGAAGACGCCGTGCGGCGGCTGAGCAGGCGCAGGACCGCCCGACGACGTCGGTCGGAGAAGCTCGCGATCAGCACCCGGTCATGGGCATCGAGTTGTTCAATGACTCCGGCGAGGGGTTTGACGGTATGCCAATCCTTGACGTCGACGTTCAGCCGCGCCTCGGGGAATTCCGTCAGGACGTCTGCCAAGTGGGGAATTGCTTCGCGGCCCCCGATGCGGGCCTTGGCAATCTCGGCAGCGCTGAGGCTGGAGATGGGGCCGTGGGCATCGGTGACACGGTCGAGGGTGTCGTCGTGAAAAAGGAGCACCACGCCGTCGGCAGTGGTGCGGGCATCGGTTTCAAGATGCGTGATGCCAAGCTCAAGCGCGGCCCTGAATGCTGCGGCCGAGTTCTCAAAGCCATCCGGCGAAAACCCGCGGTGCGCGAAGGCAAGCGGAGCGGATTGTCCGTCCGGGCGACTGAAGAAGGGCAAATGCGAGCTCACACGGGTAGCGTAACCCGGCCGTGCCGCCCGCGACCCCGTCAGGATTCCTGCCGGACGATCTCCACGCCGTCGCCGCAGTGCACCAGCGTGCGGCCGCGGCCGCCGTCGAGGTTTACCCAGACCACGCTGTGGTCGCTCGAAACGGCGTCCACTTGGCCGGGGTTCTCAAACCCCGGCGCGAGCTTGACGCTCACGCGGTCTCCGCGGCGCAACTGCTTCCAATGTTCGGCCGGCACTGCGCGGCGAACGGGGGCCTCGGGCCACCCCGTCGTCTTTCTCTTGGCCATCATGTCCCCTGTGATCGGCATCGAATACGGCAAGAGCATACGGGGACTAGTTGAACGGCAGTTGGACTGAAGCTGTGTAATGGGTGAGCGCTCCCAACTAACCAGCAATTGTTGTCGTTTAGAGGCCTGAAAACGACATTAACTGTTGGCTAGTTGGGAGCGCCCGGTCGGAAAGGGATCCCTAGATGATCGCGGCGCGGAGTTGCTTCGCGGCCAGCGCGGGGTCGTCGGCTCCGTAAATGGAGCCGCCGACGACGGCGACATCCGCTCCGGCGCGCTGGACGGCTCCGATGGTGGACAGGTTCACGCCGCCGGCCACGGAGAACGGCACGCGGGCTTCCTCGCCGGCGCTCAGCAGGACATCCAGGTTGTAGCCCGGCTTTGCCTGCTCGTCGAGGCCGGCGTGGAACTCGATGAACTTGGCACCGAGGGCGCGGGCCTCCTTGGCACGGGTCACTTTGTCCGCCACGCCGATCAGGTCCACCACGATGCCCTTGTTGTGGGCCTTGGCTGCCTTGACTGCACCCGCGATGGTGGAGTCGTCTGCGCCGCCGAGCACTGAGACGAGGTCCGCGCCGGCTTTGAAAGCGATGTCGGCTTCGAGTTCGCCGGCATCCATGGTCTTGAGGTCGGCGAACACGATCTTGTCCGGGTGGGCTTCCTTGATGGCGGTCACGGCGGACAGGCCTTCGCTTTTCACGAGCGGAGTGCCGAGTTCGATGATGTCAACGTATTCGGCCACCTTGCCCGCAATTTCGAGGGCAGCTTCGGTGGTGAGGACGTCGATGGCGACTTGCAGCTTCATGGAGGGGTTCTCTTTCCGTAATTTGTTGTGCTGTCGGTGCGATGGAATCAGGGGCTATTCGAGGTTGGCGTGGCGGAGCCAGAGTTCCTCGGCCGGGGTTGCGTCGTTGTCCCACAGGGTCTGGAACACTGCTTCGGCAACGAGGAAGAGGACCTGCTCGAATAGACTGCCGGAGTACTGGCGGGACACTGTGGACCCGTGGTCTGTCTTCTGCGCCGCAGGAATGATGACGACGACGTCGGCCAGTTCCGCGAGCCGGGACGTTGCGTTCGTGGTGTAAACGGCGATCCTGGCGCCGGCTTTGGACGCCGTCTCAGCGGCGCGCACGACACCGGAGGTCGTCCCGGAGCCCGAGGCAAGCAGCAGGAGGTCGCCCGAGCGGATGGCCGGCGTCGTGGTGTCCCCCGCGATGTGCACGTCGAAGCCGAGGTGCATCAGCCGCATCGCGGCCATCCGCAGGACAAGGCCGCTGCGGCCTACTCCTGCAACAAAGATCCGGCCGGTGGCCGAGTTCCCAGCGGTCTGGACTTCCGTGGCCAAGCGGGACAGTTGCCGCAGGTCCACTTCAGCGGCCGTTTCCGCGATCTCGCTGCCCACGAGGGCCAGGCTTAGCTCGACATCCGATGCGGCGTGGACAGTCTCGGCGGTGGTGGTCATGCGTTACCTCCTGCTCAGGTGAATGCTCCGTTTGAATCAATCGTTCAGGACTGAACGGATAGGCGTAACGCTGTGCATGGGCAGTCTTAGCTACTCGTTTGGGTAGTAGGCGCGGGACGTGGGGCGCTACAGTGGCGGGATGACTCCAAGCACCTGGACACTCCTCGAAGCGGTTGCCGCACTCGCGAACGCCCCGTTGATGAGTATCGCCGAGCGACTTCGTGAAGCGTCGCTGCCCTACGTGGGCAGCAGCGCGCTCGTCATTTTCACCGAAGACTGCACTGGCCGGCCCCAGAAGAAGGCCGGGGCGGAAGGCATCATCAGCCGTGTCTCCATTCCCGAACTGGACCAGTTGCGCTCCCATGTGGCGGAAGGCGAGGCCTGGCAGGGAGAAGCGACCATCGCCGGAGGCCAGCTTCCGGTTCTTGCCTTGACGTCCGAGACCAGTGCGCTGCTGACCCTGACTGAGCCGGTCCTGCCCGAGGAACCGCTGGAGCGTGAGTCGGCGCTGCGGATGCTTGACTACCTGTGGCAACTGGCGGCGCGGCGCATCCAGGAGAAGGTGGCGGACGCTCCGCCGTCGTACCTCTTGGAATCCCGGGCGGCGTCCGCCGAGCGGCTCCGCGTCACTGCCGAACTCGTGGACAGGCATTCCACCACGCTCGAGACGATGTTGGCGGCGCTACGATCAAGCTCCCTCGACGACGCCGCGGCCCGCAAGACCGTCACGGATCTTGCCGCGACCTCGCTCGTCAATCTGCGGACCTTCAGCGACCGCACATCGGATCTCGTGGAAGAGCCTGTGGCCACGGCGTTTGAAAGGCTGCGGGAGGACCTGCGGCCACTCATGCACTTCAGCGGACTCGACGTCCAGTTCATCGAACCGCCGGTGAACGGGCGCGCCTTGCCCGGCGAAGTCGCGCACGCCGCCCGGGCGATCGTGCGGGGTCTGGTACTGGCCATCGTGGACCAGCCTGCGGTGAGGCGCGTCCGGGTGCAGTGGGATTGTGACGGCGTGAACCTGCTCATCAATGTGCGCGACGACGGCCTGGGTGAACTGACTGCGGATTCGCCCAACATTGCCCGGCTCAACAGCAGAGTGGCAGCGCTGGACGGCCGGATGAACGTCGAGGTCATGGCCGGCTGGGGAGCGGACGTGCAGGTGGTCATGCCGCTGGACCCACCATCAGCCCCCGTGGGCGATATCGGTGGATGGGGCCTGGCCGAGCGCGAAATGGAAGTTCTTCAACTGTTGGCGGCCGGACAGCGCAACCGTGCCATCTCCGCCAAGCTACACATCAGCGAAAACACCGTTAAATTCCATGTCAGGAATATCTTCAGGAAGCTCGGCGTCGGTTCACGAACAGAGGCCATTGCACTGGCGCACAGCCACGGGCTACGGGCGCCGAACTAGCGGCCGTCGCGCGCCGGCCGGTGCGCGCCGGCCGGTGCGCGACGGCCGGTGCGCGACGGCCCGGTACAGGACTGACTAGACCCGCAGGGAAGCGAGCTTTGCCTCGAGGATCTGGGCCACGCCGTCGTCGTCGAAATGGGGGGCTTGCTGGCCGGCGGCGCTGATCGCCTCAGGGTGGCCACTGGCCATCGCGTACCCGTCGCCCGCCCAGCGCAGCATCTCGACGTCGTTGGGCATGTCACCGAAAGCCACCACCTCAGCGGCCTCGATGCCCCGGGACGCCGCATATTCAGCGAGCGTGACGGCCTTATTGATACCGGGCGCAGACATTTCCAGGAGTGCGGTCCGCGGCGCCGAGTGGGTGGTCTCCACGAGATGCGCGACCGCGGGCTGGACCTTTGCCAGGAAATCATCCGGCGTGCCGCTGCGCGTCACCGCAAGGAACTTCACGACGGCGTCATCCGCGGTGAGCGTTTCATCCAACCGAGCGGGCGTGAACTCGGCCAGGAGCTCACTGGTTGGGTTCTCGACGAAACCCGGCTCAAGGTGGAATCCCGTGAGGGTTTCGGCCGCGAACAAGGCGTCGGGCCGGAGCTGCTTGATGATCCGGCGGGCCTCCAGCACGGAGTCGATGCTCAAGGCATTGGCCGAAATCAGCTTGTCCGCCTCAAGGTCCCACACCACGGCCCCGTTGGAGCAAATAACGATCCCGCTGTGGCCGATCTGCTCGCGGAGGGGGTAAAGCCAGCGCGGCGGCCGCCCTGTCACGAACACCACCTCGATGCCCGCGTCACGGCAGGCATGGAAAGCGCGGATGGTGCGGCTGCTGATCTTGCCGTCATGGCCGAGGATGGTGCCGTCAATGTCACTTGCTACGAGCCGCATTATGTCAGTCTACGTGGGGGCAACCGCCGTCGACCTCGCCCCAAAGCTAGCGCCGCTCGAAGTGGCCCGTGATGACGGCCCGGCCCAACGTGTGTGCTGCCAGCTTGCGGACGAGCGCATCCGTGGAGGCACCGGCGTCGAGACCCAGCTCTTCGACGTCGACGGCGTGCACGGCCACGATGTACCGGTGCGGGCCATGCCCAGGCGGAGGCGCCGCACCCAGATATCCAGGGAACCCGCCGTCGTTCTTTAGTTGAAACGCGCCCGCCGGCAAGTGCGAGCCACCCTGAACGCCGGCGCCGGCCGGCAAGGAGTTCGTACCGGCCGGTATGTTGACCACGGCCCAGTGCCAGTAGCCACCGGCCCTGGGGGCATCGGGGTCGAAGACGGTGACGACGTAACCCTTGGTGCCCGCCGGGGCTCCGTTCCAGCTCAACTGTGGGGATTCGTCCTTGCCGCCCGCCACGCCAAAGCGCTTGCTCGTCTGGGCGCTGCTGAGCGCTTCACCGTCCTTGAGCGACTCGCTGGTGACCTCGAAGGAAGGGACCTGCGGAAGGTCGGCGTAACTCATGGCTGCCTTTCGACGCTTGCCCTGGACTCCGGGACGCCCAGGGCATTGAGTTCCGCGCGCGTGGGCGGGTTCGCGCCCGGCCGGGAGACCGTGATTGCCGCGGCGCGCGCTGCATGGTTGAGGATCCCTTCGAGCACTTCGGCGGGCATGGCGTGCAGCTCTTCCCGGTTTTGGGCCCCTGCCAGTCCGCGGTCAACGATCCCCGAGAGCAGCGCGGCCATGAAGGAATCGCCCGCACCCACCGTATCCGCCACGTCTACCTTTGGGGCGTCCACCTGGGCCTCGCCCGCGGCCGTGACGCCCCAGGGGCCGTCTGCACCCCGCGTGACCACCACGACGGCGGGTCCCCCACTGCCGCCCAGGCCCAGCCAACGCCTGGCCGATTCCAAGACGTCGACGCCGGGATAGAGCCACTCGAGGTCCTCGTCGGATGCCTTGACCACGTCGGCAAGCGCCACGAAACGCTCTACTTGGGCGCGCGCATAGTCGCGATCCTTGATGATGCTGGGCCGGCAGTTGGGATCGAAGCTAACGGTCGCGTTCGGATGGGCATGCTCGACGGCGGCAAGGACGTCCGCTGCGCCCGGCTCCAACATGGTGGCAATGGAGCCCGTGTGCAGGAGTGACGTCCCCTGAAGCATGAACGGGAGGTGATCGGCGAGGCCGGGGAGCTCCCAGGCGAGGTCGAAGGTGTAGCTGGCCGCGCCGTCGTCGTCGATCAGGGCGGTGGCCACGCTGGTGGGACTCTCGTCCGGCGGCAGCGGAACCATGACGGAACTGGAGCGCAGATGGGCCGCTATCGATTCCCCGTAGGCGTCCTTGCCGAAGCGGCCGATGAACTGGACTGCGTGGTCCAGCCTGGCCAGACCCACGGCAACGTTTAGCGGACTTCCGCCCACGTGGGCTTCGACTCCCGAGGAACGCTGGACGACATCAACCAGCGCTTCACCTATGACTGTCAGCATGGGACAACTCTGCCACGCGGATGTGGTGCGCGTCTCGCGGTGACAGCCGGTGACTTTGTCGGCAATCCGTCACACCAGCAGCCGCTGCACCAACTCCCGGCACTTCTTGTACGCAACGGCCCTGGGGTCGATCAGGTCGAAATGGTCGCCGGGCACCTTGAGGAACTGGGCCGCGCCCCCGGAAGCCGTGGCTGCGGCAACATAAGCCTCGGACTGGCTGCACGGGACATCCTCGTCCGATGCGGCGTGGACTGCGAAGACGGGAACGGCGAGAGGCAGCGACCTCATGGGGTCCGCATAGATATGCCGTTTGGGGTATCTCACCGAGTCGCCACCCATGAGGTTGTCGACGGCGCCGTTGCTCAGGTTGAGCCGCTCGGCGTCGGCCAGGTTCAGCAGACCGGATTGGCTCACGACGCCGGTCAGCCGGACTGCCGCGCCGTTGTCATGCCGATGGAGCTGCCGGTCGGCGTCCGGGGCGCCGATCTTGGAGAGTTTTTCCCGCCCCGCTGCCCAGACCGCGAGATGGCCGCCTGCGGAGTGTCCCAGCGCCACCACTTTGTTCAGATTGAGTTCATGCTTGCCGGCAATCTCGCCCAGATGGTCGATCCCGTCGAGGACATCTTCGAACGTATGCGGCCAGCCGCCACCGTTTCCTGCCCTCCGGTATTCAAGGTTCCAGGCGGCTATTCCATGCGCAGCGAGGTCCCTGGCAATCGGCTCACCGAGTTCCGCGCCGTACTGGGAGCGCCAATAGCCTCCGTGGATCACCACCACCACTCCGTCGGGTCGAGTGCGGTGTGGCTGCAGCGAATCTGGTACGAACAGCTCGCCCCATTGGCTGGAGTGCTGGCCGTAGTAGTACTTGTGCCGCTTCATCGTGTCCTCCTTTGTGCCGAGCCTATCGCGGAGGAGCGCCGCGGAGCGGGAGCAATGGTCTGAGGGTCAACGCGGAGCCTTCCTGAAGCCGCTGCCCGAGCGTACCCTCAGGGGTGAAGCGCTACCCGCGCTTCATTCCTGTATTTTTGCGGGAACGCTTCTTTACCCGGAGGTGATTTCAATGATCCGTCGTATCTCCGCGTCGGTTCTTGTGGCATTGACTTTGAGCGTGCTGGCTGTGGCTTCGCCGGCTTCGGCGGCAAACCCGCCTGGAACTGGAAAGCCTAATCAGTCCTGTCAATCCCTCGAACCGAACACGCCCGGCAACGCCGCCAACAGCACAGGATCGCCCTTCAACGAGCCGGGCATCAACAGCGTCAACGGCGGCGTGGGAGGACAGCACTACTCTCCCACTTCCCAATACGATGTTGCCTGCTTCCAGGTGTCGCAGCGATAACGCCAGCGGGTCCGGCTCCGCTTCACTGTCGGCCCTCCCCCGTAAGCTGGAGGCATGGCTAGCAATTGGGACAGCTTGGATCCTCAGCTGCGCGAATCAGTACAGGCAAACGTTGAGCTTTACGAGCGCGTCCGTCCTGCGCTGAAACTCGTCACCCGCGACGTCCTGTTGACCCTGCGGGACATGCTCAAGAACAGCGAGTCCGTGCCCCTCTTCGTCACGGGACGCACCAAGACGGTCGAATCTTTCCGAGAGAAGATTTCCCGCACCGAGGTGCCCCTGGAGGGGGGTCCGCGGGTGCTGAAGTTCCCCGACCCGTTCCGGACCCTGAACGACATGGTGGGGCTGCGCGTCATCACCAAGCTTCCGGCCGAGAACGCCGCGGTTGCCAACCTGATCAAGCGCCAGCGCCAGCTTTTCGATTGCCGCGGCGACCTTGAGAAGGACATCGGCTCCATCGAGTCCGGCACCTACGGATACTCGAGCCGCCACCTTATCCTCCGCACCATCCAGAACGAGTCCGTGAAGGCATACCAGCAGGTCTTCAATCCGGACATTCCGCCAAACGGCAGCTACTTCTTCGAATGCCAGATCCGTACGGTCTTTGCGCACGCCTGGAGCGAGATCGAACACGACATCCGCTTCAAGGCTGAGGATCCGCGCGCCTGGACGCCGCATTTCGACCGCCAGTTCACCGCCACGGCGGCAATGCTCGAAACCGTGGAGAGCGCCTTCGCCGACCTCCACGAGCGCTACGAGGAAGTCCGCGGCTACTGGGATCTCGATGGCGAGGGTTCCATGCCCCTCACCCCAAATCGCGTGCGGGACGTTTGGCGGACGCTGCTTCCCCACGTTGACCGTAAAGTTGATGACGACTGGGGTTGGGCTGCGGAGCTCCTTGCGGCCCACGGACTGAACAAGACCGTGGAACTCGCCGGACTCCTCAGCGCCAACCGGATCACCGAGGTCCGCAAAGCCCTGGACCACCGTTACTCCCCTGGACCGGACCGCCTCCTGGATGACCTCCTGCTGTGGCAGTACGGCACTGAACACATCGACCTCACCGCTGAGGCGCCCGACGTCGCCCCCCACCCCCGGCGGGACAGCCTCCAGCGGCGTCTCAAGCAGATTGAGCGGTACCGCCTGACCAACAGCTAAGGACCCATGACACCCGAGCAGCTCCAGTCCCTCCGTTACACCCTGCGCTCGCCCCGGAGGCTCAAGACGGAAGCACTGGCCGGCTTAGTGGTGGCACTTGCGCTCATTCCAGAGGCCATCGCGTTCTCCGTGATCGCCGGCGTGGATCCACGGATCGGGCTCTTCGCGTCTTTCACCATGGGAGTCACCACGGCGATCGTAGGTGGCCGGCCCGCCATGATTTCCGCGGCCACCGGCGCCGTCGCGCTCGTGATTGCCCCGGTCATGAAGGATCACGGGATCAACTACTTGATCGCAACGGTCATCCTGGCCGGGGTCTTCCAAATCGTCCTGGCAGTCCTGGGTGTCACGCGGCTCATGCGCTTCATTCCGCGTTCGGTCATGGTCGGATTCGTGAACGCCTTGGCCATTCTGGTGTTCATGGCCCAGTTGCCCGAGCTGATCGGGGTTCCCTGGATGGTCTACCCGATTGTGGCTGTGGGGCTACTGATCGTCTTCGGTCTGCCCAGAATCACGACGGCGGTGCCCGCGCCGTTGGTGGCGGTCGTCGCCCTCACCCTCGTCACGGCGCTGTCCGGGATCCGCGTCCCGACGGTGCATGACAAGGGCGAACTCCCGAACAGCCTTCCCGGTTTCTTCCTGCCTAACGTGCCTTTGACCTGGGAGACCTTCCAGACGATTGCCCCGTTCGCTTTGTCCATGGCGCTCGTGGGCCTCCTGGAGTCCCTCATGACGGCCAAGCTCGTGGACGACATCACGGACACCCGCTCCAACAAGACCCGGGTCTCATGGGGCCAGGGCATTGCCAACATCGTCACTGGTTTCCTGGGTGGTTTGGGCGGCTGCGCCGTGATTGGCCAGACCATGATCAACGTGAAGGGTTCGGGTGCCCGCAGCCGGCTGTCGACGTTCCTGGCCGGAGCGTTCCTGCTGGTGCTTGTGGTGGTACTCGGGGACGTGGTCGGCATGATTCCCATGGCCGCTCTGGTGGCTGTGATGATCTTCGTTTCCCTCATCACCTTTGACTGGCATTCGATCCGGCCCACGACGTTCAGGCGACTCCCGAAGTCCGAGACCGGCGTCATGCTCGTGACGGTGATTGTGGTGGTGGCGACGCACAACCTGGCCATCGGAGTAGGAGCCGGCGTTCTCACGGCCATGGTGCTGTTTGCCCGCCGAGTGGCGCATTTCGCCACGGTGGAACGGAGCGAAGTCGAGCTCAACGGCAGGACCGTGGCGAGCTACACGGTTGATGGCGAGTTGTTCTTCGCTTCCTCCAACGACCTCTACACGCAGTTCGACTATGCGAAGGATTCCTTGGAGGGAATCGATCGCGTGGTCATCGATCTGCACGCTTCGCATATCTGGGATGCCTCCACCGTTGCCGTACTGGATTCCGTTACCGAAAAATACCGCCGGCACGGCCGGGAGGTGGAGCTGATTGGCCTCAACGCCGCGAGCGTCCGGATGCGCGAACGGCTCGCGGGCAAGCTCAACGCAGGCTAACGTCCCCGAGCCCAACCAGCTCCGCCCCCCAACTGACTCGCATTTGTTGTCGTTATGAGCCGCCAAAACGACAACAAGTGCGAGCTAGTTGGGCGCTACGGAGTCTTGAACTCCCAAGGCGCGGCCATCGTGGTCCCCGTTCCAATGGTGCGTCCGGCGAGCCGGTCCAGAAGCAGGGTGACAGCGCCTTCGAGGGCTTCGGGCTCCGGGGTACCGCCCGCGGATCCGGGGGCCAGGACATCGAATCCGGCAGGCTGCATGGTGTCCGAAATGATGACTTGTGCTACTCCGCGCCGGGCCAGCTCGCCCACCGTGAGGTCAAGAAGGGTGCCGGGCGGGAGAGCCCCGATGATGGCGCCGTCGGCACCGCCGGAGAGCATGAACCGCCGCCACCCTTCGCCGATGAGGATCACGGGCTGGTAGCCATGCTGGGGCAAAATGCGTGCGGCGGCCGTTGCCAGGGCCCGGTCCCACGGCCATTCCAGGTCTCCGATGGCAATCGCCACGAGGTCGGTCTTGCCGCGGCGCATTCCGCGGGCCGCCTGGTTCGGTACGTAACCAAGTTCCTTGGCCGCGGCCTGGACGCGCTCTTGTGTTGCTTCGCTGATGCGGGTGGTGCCACCGAGTCGCCCGGACAAGACATAGGACACGGTAGTGAGGGAAACGCCGGCGCTCTTGGCGACGTCCCGGATGGTCGGCTTCGCTCCAAGTCCCATTGCCTACCGCTTCCCTTTCTTGCGGGAGCCCTTGCCCCGGCCCTTGTCGGGGTTCGGAGCGTAGCGCTGAGCCACCGCCGGCTTTTTGGCGCCGGTGCCGCGCCGGTCCGGCTTGGGTGCCTTCTTGGGCTTCTCTTGCTGTGCCGAAGGCTGCCGCGAGCTCTGCGCGGTCCGGCCACGGACAATGCCAATGAATTCCTCGATGACCTCGCTGGTGGAGTCGCTCGGCCAGGCAAGCGCGATCTGCGTCCCTTCGGCCCCTGTCAGGCGCCGCGCCACGGTGTCCTTGACGTTGAAATGCCGGGCAACAGACATCGGCAGGATCACGAGACCGGCACCCGAGGCCACCACCTGCATGGCCATCTCCGGCCCGCCCATACCGGCGACATCCAGGAAGTTCTCCTCCGCGAGATCGTCCAGCGCCACCTCTTCGAACACCGAGATTTCGTGACCCTTCGGGGCCACCACCGCTGGCTGCTCTTCGTAGAGCGGAATGACGTGGAGTCCATCGCGATCCACCGGCAAGCGCACAAAGCTGAGATCCGCGGAACCATCGCGCAGAACGTCCAGCTGCGCGCCGTCGTCGGACATGAACGAGTGCAGCGGAACATCGGGCATGCGCTCTTCCCAGCGCCGGATCCATTTCCCGGGCGTCACGCCGGCGACATAGGCGAAAGTGAGCTCCCGGGGACCGCTGTTTTCAGCGTCGGAGGGGTCGGGGGCGCCGACGGCGGGCAGGGATTCTTGATCGGATGGCACCAGTTCACAGTACCGCGCACCCGATAGCCAACGCAGCGCCGGACCAAGCTACGACGCGTACACCTGGACCGCCGTGGCCTTGACCACGAAGTAGACGCGGGAGCCGGGTTCCAGTCCCAGCTCGGCGGAGGCAGAGGGCGTGATGTCCGCTGCCAGATCGCCGGCCCGGACCCTGATGTGGTCCCCGTGCGGTTCAAGATCCGTGATTGCAACCGGGAAAGAGTTGCGCGGGCTGCCGTGGGCGGCGTTCAGGAAGATGGAAACGGCCGACGGCGGGAAGGCGGCGACGCCGGGTTCGCCCGGTTCCGCTTCGTCATCGAGGTGTCCCGCCACGTGCAGGCCGGGAAGCTCGTCGGTGGCGAACGTCCTGAGTCCGTCCTCCGTGACCGTGCCAGCCATGAGGTTCACCCCGGCCAGGCCGGCGGCGAACTGGCTTCGCGGACGCCGGAACACCTCACGGGTGGCGCCTTCCTCCACAATCCTGCCCTTGTCCATGACGATCACGCGGTCCGCGAGCATGAGGGCATCCAGGACATCGTGGGTAATGATCAGGGCGCGACGTCCGGACAAGACGCGTTTGAGGAGCCGGCGCAAGTGCGGGGCGGCGTGGATGTCCAGCGCGGACATCGGCTCGTCAAGGAGCAGCAACTCGGGACTGGCCGCCAGCGCGCGGGCCACCGCAACACGCTGGGCCTGTCCCCCGGACAACTGCCCGGGCTTCCGCCCGGCGAACTCCGTGGCGTCGACTTCGGCGAGCCAGTGCCGCGCAGTTTCGCGTGATTCCGCCCGGGAAGCCCCTGCGCTGCGCGGGCCGAAAGCCACGTTGTCGAGGACGCTCAGGTGCGGGAAAAGCAGCGGCTCCTGAGCCAACAGTGCCGTACCGCGAAGGTGCGGAGGAGTCCATACCCGGCTGCCGCCGTCGAGGTTGAAGAGGATCTGCTCACCCAGGCGGGCAGAGCCGGCGTCCGGCCGCACGAGTCCCGCCGCGACGGAAAGCAGCGTCGACTTTCCGGCCCCGTTGGGTCCGAGGATCGCCACGGTTTCCGCCTGTCCGAGGCTCAATGACACGTCCAGGTTGCGGGCGCGGACTGTGGCGTCGATGTGGAAACTCATGCGGCCGCTTCCGCGGGAATGTCCGCGCGGTGCGGACGCCGGTAGGACAGCCCGACGACAATCACGGCCACGGCGACGAGCACGAGTGAAAGGGCGACGGCGGCGTCCGCGTCGGTTTCGCGCTGCAGGTAGATTTCCAGGGGCAGGGTCCGAGTGACACCTTGCAGGCTCCCTGCGAAAGTCAGTGTCGCCCCGAACTCGCCCAGGCTTCGGGCAAAGGACAGCACCGCCCCGGACGCGAGCCCGGGGAGGACCATGGGTACGGTCACGCGCCGCAGGATGGTGGTGGGGCGGGCGCCGAGCGTCGCGGCAACAGCTTCGTAGCGGTTGCCGGCCGTCCGCAAGGCGCCTTCGAGGCTGACTACCAGGAACGGCAGGGCGACGAATGTCTGGGCCAGGACGACCGCCGTCGTCGAAAAGGCGATCTGGATGCCTGCGAGCTCAAGGCTCTTCCCCAGAAGACCCTGCCGCCCGAACGTGTAGAGCAGCGCGATGCCGCCCACCACCGGCGGCAACACCAACGGCAGGAGGACGAAGGCGCGGAGGAGCCGCTGCCCGCGGAAGGGCTGGCGGGCAAGGACAAGCGCCAGGGGGATGCCCAGGAGAACGCAGAGCGCGGTGCTCGCGGCGGAGGTACGGAGGCTCAGCCCGAGCGCCGTCAGCGAGGAATCGGAGGTCACAAGCGGGATGAACTGTGCCCAATTGACCTTTGCGACCATGGCGGCCAGCGGCAACAGGACGAACAAACCGCCAACTACCGCAAGGCCATAAACCCACCGTGGAATCCCGCTGAAGTTCATCAACGCCTACGGTACGCCAGGGCTTGCGTCACCAGGACTTTCCGGGCGGCCCCGGCGACTCTTATGTGCGGCATGGATTCATCCTAGAACAGCGGCTGTGCCACTTCCCTGCGGTGGCGGATACCCTTGAACCATGACCTCTGCAAACTCCCAGTCCATGAAGCCGGCCACCGTTGCCAAGAAACTTGGCATCTACCTGCCTGCAACACCCCAGGAGTTCCAGGATTCGGAAATCACCCGCGCCGATTTCGCCGAGCTCCTGGCCAATGCCCCGGAGTGGCTCGCCGAGCTCCGCCGGACGGGTCCGCACCCGCGTCCCGTGGTGGCACAGAAGCTGAATATCTCCATCAGCGGCCTCGCCCGCGGCGGAATCACGGAAGCCCTGACGACGGCGGAAATCACCGAACTGCTGGCAGCTCCCCCGCAGTGGCTCGTCGTCGAGCGCGCCACGCACGCGGCCGTACGCTCCGAGGCAAAGCGCATCAAGGAAGAAGCTGTCAAGAAGGAAGCTACGAAGGAAGCCAAGACCAACGCCACTGCCAAGCGGGACGCGCCCAAGGCATCCAAGCGGGACCACGCTTAAGCAGCAACCGGACTTCCGCAGGGAGGCAGGTCACCCCGGCCGGGGTGTCCTGCCTTCCCGCTTTTAAGCGCAAATCGGGCTCTCGCCTCCAGGTCTTCCTCGGCGCATACTGAATTCAAAGCGGTGCGCATTCGCGTGGAGGTGGTCCGATTGCCCGCCACAACTGGAATCCAGCTGACGGTCTGGGAGATCGGGCTGTGGGCGATTTTGCTCATGTGCGCGGTGGCCTTTACGGTCAATGCCGTACGCAAAGGGGTCATCCACGGAGCCCCCGACGGCGGCCACCTCGCCTTGCAGGGGCCCCTCGGGCACCGCGACCGGGACTTCGTCAAAGAGCCGGACGCCATCTTCTGGAACATCTTCGCCGGACTCGTGGTGATTGTCCCGGCAGTCGTCATCCCCGCGTTGGCCTCACCCGCCGTCGGGCTCTTGATGCTGTTCCTCGGCATAGGTGCCGCCGTTGCCGCATTCGCCGTCGGCCGGAGACTGGAGCAGAGGCGTCAAAACCGCAGCGGTTTCACGGAAGCTGCAGCCCGTCACGACGCCCTCCTGGCTCGCTGGCAAAGGTATGAACTGGATCCCGCCAAGGGCATCGACTTCCCCGGCATGAGCGACGTCAACGTTCCGCAAACCGCCGCCTTGGTCCGCGCGCTGCAGGAAGCACAGCGCTGCCGCGTCACCGCGGGGACGGACTACGCCCGCGCCGTCGAGCAGTTGGGTGTTGCGATGGCCGAAGCCGAAGCCGCGGCGGGCATTTCTGCTCCGTAGCTGGATCACACCCCTGCATGCCCACGCCCTACGGAATTGCCCCGATGTGCACCAGGAGTTCGTGTTCGGCACCGTCGAGGTAGCGGCGCAACTCGGCTGCGGCCTCTTCGCGCTGTCCGTGACGGATCTGGGCGACCAAGGCGGCGTTGCGTTCCACGTAATGTCCGTGGAAGTCGGGGGTCGTGGCCATCGCGTGGAAGACCAATCGCATCTCGGCCAGCACTTTCTCCATCAATGCGTCCAGGGAGGCGCTTCCGGACAACGACACCAACGCCTTGTGCAGCTCCTGGTTGGCGTCCGCCATGCCGGCCACCGATCCCTCGGCGAGGGCAGCCCTGGCTTTGTCGACGATGACGTCCATGGCGTCGAGGGCTCCGGCCGGGACATCGCCCCACAACACGGCCGCCGGCTCGATCAGGCGGCGCACCCGGTAGATTTCGCGGACGTCGTCGGCTCCGGGGGCGGCTACGAACACGCCGCGGTTGGGGATGCGCTGGACCACGGATTCACCAGCAAGCACGGTGAACGCCTCCCGCAGGGTGTTCCTGGAAACGCCAAGCGCCTCGGACAAGGCCTGCTCGGAGAGCTTCGTGCCTGGCGGCAACAGGCCATCGGAGATGCGCTGGCGAAGCTGGGCGGCAACCCACGCTCCAGTATGGGCGTGGGTGGCGTGGCCGGCGTCGGCGATTCCTTGAAGCGCAGCGTTCATGGGCATGCCCCAAATCTACCGAACGGCGATACCCTCGGACCTCAGCCGATGCTCGCGAGCACGTCTCCGCGCCCGACGGCGGTGCCCGGCCCGTGCGGACCAAGCGCCAGGGTGCCGGAACGGTGGGCAGGGACGGTGGTTTCCATCTTCATGGCCTCCAGTACGGCCACGGGCTGTCCAACTTCCACGACGGCACCGTCCTCAACGAGCCACTTCACCAGCGAGCCGGACATCGGCGAGGCCAGCCCGGCGTCGTCGGCCACTACCCGAGCCGAAACAGCAACCTCGGAACCGCCGCCTCCGCTCATCAGCGCCTCGAACAAGCGAAGGGGGAGGCCAAGTTGTACTGCCTTGCCATCCAGCTCCACCGTGAACGTACTGCGTTCGGAGCCGGGGGCCACGCGGGCGATCTCCGGAGACGCGGCCAGCTCTTCGGCGAACTCAGTCTCGATCCACGTGGTGTACACGCCGAGCTTGTCCTCCGAGGTGAAAGCCTCGTGGCGGACCACGGCCCGGTGGAAGGGCAGGACGGTGGGCAAACCCTTGATCTGCATCTCGTCCAGGGCAACCCTTGCGCGGCGCAGGGCCTGCTGCCGGTCCTCGCCCCGGACGATCAGCTTGGCCAGGAGGGAGTCGTATTCTCCGGGAACCACTGAGCCGGAGCGAACCCCGGAGTCAACGCGGATACCGGGACCTGTGGGCGCTTCGAAGACATCCACCGTGCCAGGGCCCGGCAGGAAGCCGCGCGCGGGATCCTCGGAGTTGAGGCGGAACTCGAATGCGTGTCCGTTGGGCTCAGGGTCTTCCGTGAGGGAGAGGGTGCCGCCTGCGGCAATCCGGAATTGTTCGCGGACCAGGTCCACCCCGGAGGTTTCTTCGGTGACGGGATGCTCCACCTGCAGCCGTGTGTTGACCTCCAGGAAGGAGATGTTGCCATCTACAGCCACGAGGTATTCGACGGTTCCGGCACCGTAGTATCCGGCCTCGCGGCAAATAGCCTTGGCCGATTCGTGGATGAGGGTGCGCTGTTCAGGGCTCAGGAAGGGTGCGGGGGCCTCTTCCACGAGCTTCTGGTTGCGACGCTGCAAGGAGCAATCGCGGGTTCCGAGGACCACGACGTTGCCGTGCATATCCGCCAGGATCTGGGCCTCGACGTGCCGTGGCTGGTCCAGGAAACGTTCCACGAAGCATTCGTCGCGTCCGAAGGCCGCCTTGGATTCACGCACGGCCGATTCGAACGCGTCCTCGATGTCCTCCAGGCGCCGCGCAATCTTGAGCCCGCGGCCTCCCCCGCCGAAAGCAGCCTTGATCGCCACTGGCATGCCGTATTCCAAGGCGAAGGCAAGTACTTCAGCGGCGTTGGCCACGGGACCGTCGCTGCCAGGAACGAGCGGAGCTCCGGCGCGGACGGCGATCTCGCGAGCCGTCACCTTATTGCCCAGCTCCCGTATGGACTGCGGCGCGGGCCCGATCCATGTGAGGCCCGCGTCAATCACGGCCTGCGCGAAGTCGGCGTTCTCCGACAGGAAGCCGTATCCGGGATGTACGGCGTCGGCACCGGCACGGCGGGCGACGTCGATCAGCTTGGCGATGTCCAGGTATGTCTCGGCGCCGGTGGAACCGCCCAGTGCGTAGGCTTCGTCGGCAAACCGCACGTGGAGGGAATCGGCGTCGGGGTCCGAGTACACGGCAACAGACTCCAGGCCCTCATCGGAGCAGGCGCGGGCAATCCGCACGGCGATCTCGCCGCGGTTGGCGATCAGGACCTTTTTCATGGCTGGGTTCCTTCGGGGACAGCGCCGGTAGCGGCAGGTTCAAGGGGTTCAAGGGTTGCGGGGTCCACGATCGTGAACCGCACGCGGTGGCCGGGCGGCAATTGCGCCGCCGTCGGCAGGTCTTCGGGTACGACGACGGCAATCACCGGATACCCGCCCGTCACCGGGTGGTCGGCCAGGAAAAGGACGGGGTGGCCGCTGGGTGGCACTTGGAGTGCGCCGGCAACGGCACCTTCGCTGGGGAGCTCGCCGGCGCCGCGGTCGGGGTTTCGTTCGAGTGCACGGTCGCTTCCAGGCCTGAGCCGCACACCGATCCTGTTGGACTGCTCGGTAGTGACCCATTCCTCCCCCGTGAGCGCATCCAGGGCTCCGGCGACGAACCAGTCGTCCCGCGGGCCCAAGGTGATGCGGAGTTCCGCGGACGCCACTCCTAGCCGCAGCGTGGATTCCTCGGGAGCGCCGACCATCTGGAACAGCGGCGCCTTTCCCACGGGGAGGCGGGTCCCGGCGGACAACGGTGCGGGCCCGATTCCGGACATCGAGTCGCTCGAGCGGCTGCCGAGCACCGGATGCACATCAATTCCGCCGCGGACGGCAAGGTAGCTTCGGGCTCCGAGCGTCGGTTCCCGCAGGCTGAGGGTTTCACCGTCGAGGAGAGCGAAGGGCGCGCACATCGCAGCGCGGCGGGCTGGAGCCCCCGATGCATCGCGGATTTCCAAGGGGACCACCGCTCCGGCGAGAGCGAGCACCTGGTCGCCGACGGCCTGAACCGAGAGTCCGCCCAGCACCGTTTCCACAACCGCGGCACCGGGTTCGTTGCCCACCAAACGGTTTGCCTGGCGGGCCGATTGCTGGTCCACGGCGCCCGCGGCCGACACTCCCAGGTCCCCCAGTCCGGGGCGGCCGAGGTCCTGGACCAGCGATTGCAGTCCGGGTGAGTCCACCACCAAGGCCGGACCGGTGACCTCGCGGGCCGCGGGCAGTGCTGACGTCAGGGCAACGGCCTCGCGGGCGGCCACATACCGGACCTTGTCTCCCGGTCGAACCAGCGCCGGTGACTCCCGCTCGAGATCCCAGAGGACCGCCGTCGTGCGTCCGATCAGTTGCCAACCACCCGGGGATTGCCGCGGGTAGACGGCGGAGAACGTCCCGCCGAGCGCGACGGAACCGTCCGGAACGGCGGTGCGTGGCGAGCTGCGGCGCGGAACGTCGAGGCTGTGGTTCTCGCCGAGCAAATACGTGAAGCCCGGGGCGAAGCCGCCGAAAGCCGCGGTCCAGAGCTGTCCAGTGTGGGCGGCCACGACGCCGTCCCGGCCCAGACCGGTGAGCATGCCCACCTCGGCGAGGTCCTCGCCGTCGTACACCACTTCGATGGTGACGTGGCGGGAAACGTCGCGTGGAACGGCACCCAGGTCAACATGCCCGACGGCGGTGCGTGCCGCGAGTGCCTCGGCGTGCGTGCCGAACTTAAGGAGTACGGTGGCTGCCGCGGCGACCGCATCGAGCTGGCCGGGCAGGGGCTCGGCCAAGAGACGGGAATGAAACGCCAGCACGGAAGGGAGGTCGGAAAGTTCCACCAGCAGTGCACGCGGGCCCACCCAGCGTACTCCCGTGAGGCTCACGCGAAGCTCCGTACGGTGACGCCGGCGGCTTCGAGCCCCGCGCGGACGGCGGCTGCCATGGCCACGGCGCCGGGAGTGTCTCCGTGGACGCAGATGCTTTCGGCGTGGACGTTCAGGACGGAACCGTCGCGGGCCACGATTTTGCCCTCGGTTGCAAGGCGGACCATGTTCTCGGTGATGGCAGCGTGATCGTGCAGCACAGCGCCTTCTTCGCGGCGCGATACGAGGGTGCCGTCCGCGTTGTAGGCCCGGTCGGCGAACGCCTCGACTACTCCGCGGAGCCCCTTCGCCTCGGCTTTGGCGAGCGCGACGGAGCCCGGCAGGAGAAGGAGCGGGAGTCCGGGACTGAAGGCATGGACGGCGTCGACCACTGCCTGGGCGTGGACCTCGTGGTGGACGATCGTGTTGTAAAGGGCGCCGTGCGGCTTGACGTACTTGATCTCGGAGCCGGCCGCGTGGGCCAACGCCTGGAGCGCGCCGAGTTGGTAGAGAACGTCGTCGGCCAGTTCTGTTGCGGAGCAGTCCAAGAAGCGGCGGCCGAATCCCGCGAGGTCCCGATAACCCACGTGGGCACCGATGGTCACTCCTGCGGCGACGGCTTCGCGGCACGTGCCGGCGATGGTGCTGGGATCTCCGGCGTGGAATCCGCAGGCGACATTGGCACTCGACACGTAGCGGAAGACGGCAGCGTCGTCGCCCATGGTCCAGTTGCCGAACGATTCTCCGACGTCGCTGTTGAGGTCAATAGAAGGCATTGTGATCCCCGTCTCAGGTTGAATACCTCACCATCATGCCTGAAACGCCAAGATTGTTCAACAATCCTGCTGATGGGACCAGCCGCCCGGATTCCAAAAGTGAGGTCTCGGCTCTTTCGCCGAGTGAAAGAGCCGAGACCTCACGTGTGGATTAGTACCTGTTCTTAGGCCACCGGTACCGCAGCGACGCGGTTGTTGGCGGTGACGATCCGGGCGGCCGTTGCCTGGCCCATCCGGACTGCTCCGTCAACGTGCTGGTAGCCTTCCGCAGCCAAATCGGAGGAGGACCAGTAGATGGGTCCTACGTTGGCGTGCTGGTCCTTGCCGTAGCGGTGCAGACCACCCAGGTCGTAGCTGGACGCGTAGGCGCCACGGGTCCATTCCTCGGAACCCCAGTCGGATTCGTAGTAGACCTCGGCATCCAGGGCCTTTTCGCCCAGGAAGCTCGCGATGGACTCAAGGACCTTCTTCTTGCGGTCCTCCGCGCTGAGCTCGAAGACGGCGTCTGCCTTCTCGTCCGAGATGAAGCCCACCAGGGTCCCGCGGGTGTCTCCGTGGTTGGTGTTGTCGTAGACCTCCTGGACCAGGGCGTCGGCGCCGAAGCCAGTGCCGGACAGTCCGTCTTCGCGCCAGAACGGCGTGCTGTAGACAGCGTGGACCTTGATGACCAAGCCCAGGGACTGGTGCTGGTGCATCTGGTGCTGGCGGCGTGGCAGCGGCGGATTGAAGGACACGCGGGAGTACAGGTTCGGCGGGACAGCCATGATCACGAATCGTGCATTGACTGTTGCACGCTCGGATTCAACGGTGACGCGATGGCCTTCGCCGGCCGGCTCCCAATTAATGGTGCGGACCGGGCTGTTAAGTACGACGTCGTCACCCAGTTCCGCGGCGATCAGCAGGGAGACCTGCTGCATGCCGCCGATAACCCGCTTGTCCAGGATGAAGTCTTCGTCCGTCAGGTTGGAGAAGGAGCCTGCCGAAGCTGCCATCAGCACCGCTTGCAGCGCGGAGAATGCATGGGCCGGCTTGGTCAGCATGCCGCCGGCGATGAAGAGGCCGATGTTATTGCAGGCCTCCTCGTCCGTCGAGTTCTGGCGCAGCCAGTGGTGGAAGGAGATGGTGTCCAGTTCGCGGGCCTTGGGGTGGGCCCAGGGCTCCTCCGGGCCGATCTCGGCGGCGAGGCCGTCCAGGATGGCAGTGAGCTTGTCCATTTCGGCTGCGGTGGTTTCGCTCACCGGGAAGGAAGCCCCGGTATAGCGGGTACGGCTGCCGTCCGGCGCCAAGTACACAGATTCTCCGGCGCGGTAGCGGGAGTACATCTTGAGGCCGAGTTCATCGAGGAGCCCCATGAGGGCGGTCTGGTCGGGCGACACCCACTGTCCGCCGATTTCCAGCATGGCCCCGTCAATGGTGTCGGTCCACGTGCGCCCACCGACGCGGTCGCGTGCTTCGAGCACGGCAACGCTGAGTCCGGCCTTCTTCAATTCGCGGGCGGCCGTCAACCCTGACGGACCAGCACCGACAATTACGACGTCGCGATCAAGATTCAACATGATGTCCTTTCTGTGGCCGTCCCCGTTGGCTGACCAATAAATGAATGACGTTCATTTATCTCAACTGTAGCTGTCTTGGCCCCGGCTGTGAAGACCCGAATGGAATAATGCTTTGACACAGCCTCCAGAAAGGTCAGCGATGCCTGAACCCACCCCCGCTCCCGGCGAGACTAAAGCGCGTCGCAGGGCAGGTCGGCCAATGGCGGCGGTCCTGGACCAGGACGGCATCACTGCAGCGGCGCTGGAATTGATCAGCAAGAAGGGCTACGACGGGCTCACGATGGCCGCACTCGCGCGCTCCCTGGGTGTGGCGCCGTCGGCCCTTTACAACCATGTGTCCTCCAAGGATGAAGTCCTCAAGCTTGTGGAAGAGGATCTGATGTCCAAGGTCGACTTCGGCGGTTTCAGCAAGCTCGCCTGGGAGGAGGCCGTCCGGCAATGGGCATATTCCTACCGCGGCATCTTCGCAAGGCACACCCCGCTGATCTCGGTGATCGCGGTCCTTCCCGTGACGGACGCCCCACAAACGCTCGCCATGTACGAAGCCGTCACGGAGGGATTCCTCCGCGCGGGTTTCCCGGAGAAGCAGATCATCCCGAGCATCGTGGCCCTCGAGGCCTACATTTTCGGCGCCGCTTTCGACGCGAACGCGCCGGCGGACATTTTCGATTCCGGCCGCCTGGCCGACTCCACGCCGCACTTTACTTCGGCGGTCCGCAGCCTGGGACCCGAACGGAACAACTACCCGTCCGATCTCGCGTTCAGCATGGGCTTGGATGCACTGATCACCGGGCTCGGGGCGCTCCGGACCCAGCCCAACTGACTCGCATTTGTTGTCGTTATGAGCCGTCATAGCGACAACAAATGCGAGCTAGTTGGGTGTTAAACAAAGGAACCCCGGTCAGAGACCGGGGTTCCTTGAATTGCGTGCGCGAGGGGGGATTTGAACCCCCACACCCTTTCGGATACTGGCACCTGAAGCCAGCGCGTCTGCCGTTCCGCCACTCGCGCGCAACTTCTTTCGCCCGGGCCGTACCAGGTTTCCCCGGCCTCACCCCTGCGAAAGCAGCGAGATCAAGCATAACGGACAACCTGTTGAAAACACCAATCGACCAAGGACGGGGCCGTAAAACCCCGGGGCGCCATGGATTGCCGGTCCCCCACATGATGCGGAAATCACGCGAGAAGCGTCCCGAAATGATGCAGGCCGGCGAACTTTTCCGGCGTTCCAGCCGTTGTGGAATAAGGCCATTCACAGTCTTGCCCAGTAGTATCGGGGTTGAAGACAGGCTTCTCGCGTGCGCTCCAGCCACTGCGGGGATTCGTCTTGGCTACTGATACTGCAGGGTCAACGAAACGGAAGGAGAAGGACCATGGGCTTGCTTGACAGGGTTGAGCGTGGCATCGAAAAGGCCGTCCGCGGCGTCTTCTCTACAGGGTCGAGGGCACGGGTGGAGCCGGTGGAGATAGCCAGTAAGCTTCGCCGTGAACTGGACAACAAGTCCATCACTATTTCGGCCGGCCGTACCTTGGCACCCAACGTCTTCGATGTGCTCTTGAGCGATGAAGACTTCGCGCGCGCCCAAGACTGGGGAACTCCCCTGGCCGAAGAATTGTGCGACGTCGTCATCCAGCACGTGCGCAGCCAGGGTTATATCCTGCAGGGTCCGGTACGGATCTCCTTCCGTCACGACGATGCCCAACGCGAAGGCCATTTCGAAATCACGTCCCGCACGGAGAAATCCGACGGGGCTGCCGCGCCTGCGGCTCCTCGGCCCGTTGTCCCCGCCGCACCGAGCCGCGAGCCCACACGGCTCCAGCCTGTCCTGGACATTGCCGGACAACGCTATTCCCTCAACGCGCCTTCCATCGTGCTGGGCAGGTCATCCGAGGCCGACATCCTGGTCGACGATACCGGCGTCTCTCGCAAGCACTTGGAAATCCAGACGGCGGACGGAGTCATCCGCGCCGTCGACCTCGGTTCCACCAACGGAAGCTACGTCAACGGCCACAAAGTGGACGGCAGTGTGGAACTTACTGACGGATCCACCATCACCATGGGACGGACCAAGATCATCTTCAGACTTCTCCCCCAGCCCTCTGGTGGGCGCCCGTGAGCGACATCAGCGAACTGACCATCACCGCGCTCCGCTTCGGCTTCCTGCTGTTGCTGTGGATACTGATCTTCAGCATCGTCTCGACCATGCGTCGCGATCTGGTGGTCGGCCGCAAAGCAGCCATGGGAACTCCGACGGCGCGCGAAGTACGCAAGCATCCGGAACTCGCCCCCGCGCCACCCCAGCCCGTGAAGCAGCAGGCGCACCAGCTCGTCGTCGTCGAAGGGCCGCTCAAGGGGACCACGCTTCCTTTGGCCGCGAGCCCCATTCTGCTGGGCCGCGCACAAGAGGCCACGTTGGTCCTCGAGGATGATTATGCTTCGGGCAGGCACGCGCGCTTGTTCCCCCAGGGCAGCCGATGGTTCATCGAAGATCTTGGCTCCACCAACGGCACCTACCTCGCCGATCAGCAGTTGACCCGCGCCCTGCCGGTGGAGCTTGGTGTCCCCGTGAGGATCGGCAAGACGGTCATCGAATTGAGGGCGTAGCCCATGGCTTCCCCCCAGGCTTCCGAGGGCAAGGCCCTGCCTCCGGAACTCCCCCTCATCATGCGTTACGCGGCGCGGTCCGACGTCGGGCGTGTCCGCTCGAAGAACGACGACTCCGCGTATGCCGGCCGGCACCTTGCCGTCGTCGCGGACGGCATGGGCGGGCACGCGGGCGGGGACGTCGCCTCAGCCTCCACCGTGCTGGACATGATCCACCTCGATCACGATTCCTACCCGGACGGCGCGGAAACAGTCCTGGCAGACGAAATCCAGACCGCCAATTCCCTCCTCTCCGAGCTCGTCCACGTAGACCCGAAGCTCGCAGGCATGGGCACCACGGTCACGGCCCTGCTGCTCGAAGGCAGGCGGCTGCACTTCGCGCACATCGGCGATTCCCGCGCCTACCGCCTGCGCAATGGCAAATTCGAGCAAATCAGCGTGGACCACACTTTCGTCCAGAGGCTGATCGATGAAGGCCGGCTGCGCCCGGAAGAAGCCGAAACACATCCGCACAAGAACGTCCTCATGCGCGTTCTGGGCGACGTGGACGCCAGCCCCGAACTGGACCTGGACGAGCTCGACGTCGAACCGGGCGAACGCTGGCTCCTCTGCTCCGATGGCCTGAACTACGTCCAAGGGGCGGTCGTTGAGCAAGTAGTCCGCGAAACCAAGGACCTTGCCGAATGCGCAGAGCTCCTCGTTGAGCTCACGCTCGCCAACGGCGCTCCGGATAACGTCACCGTGGTGCTGTTGGAAATCGTCGAAGATACCGGCGACAACCTCAGCACGGCCGCCGTCGACGTCGTCCAGGAAGCGCCAGCGCTGCCGAAAGCGGCCGAGGCGGGAACGGCCGCGCCGGGCACGGACGATCACGGCAGCGAAGCGAACGCCCCGGCCAAAGAGTCCGGATCCAACGGCCCCACAGCGGGCCGGGTCACGCGGCCGGAAACACCGTCCGACGCCCGGCCTTCCGCCGCCGCGGCAAGACCCACTGCCGCCACCGAGCCCGCAGCGGCGGGTCCTGGAAAACCCGCCGGGACTACTGAGCCTCCGACGGCGACAGACCCGCACCTTGGCGAGCACTTGTCGGCGGAGATCCTTCGCGAAGAACTCGCAAGCCGTCCGCACGAACTGGTCGGCGCGGCCGCGACCGCGGCCGATACGGGTTCGATCCCGACCATAGCCGGACGCAGCGTTGCGCGCCGGGCTGCCACGGTGCTGACCCACAAGGCTGAACAGGACCGCCAGGATACACAACCGCTTGTCGCGCGGAAGCGGCGCTGGTTGACGCCGGCCATTGCTGCCGTCCTGGCCATTTTCGTGGTTGCCGGGCTGTGGCTCGGCTATGCGTGGACCCAGACACGCTACTACGTCGGTGAGTCCGACCAGCACGTCGCAATTTTCAACGGCATTTCCCAGAGCCTTGGCCCGTTCCAGCTCTCGAAGGTAGAGGCCACGACGAACATCCGCATGGACTCTTTGCCTCAATACACGCAACAAACCCTTCGCCAGACCGTTCCGGCACGGGATCTCGCCGATGCCCAGCAGATCGTGAAAAGCCTGCAGGAGAACGGCACCACCGGGCTGCCGGCAAATTGCCCCACAGGCTCAGCCAAGCCGACGGCAAGCGCCAGCCCCACGGCAAGCCCCACGCCGGCAAGCGCGACCCCTTCGAACCCGCCAACATCGTCACCCACGTCAACGGCGGTCCCTACGTGCGCGGTGTCCCCATGATTCTGGCCATAACCACACCCAAGCCGCGCCGGAACGTCGAGCTCGTCCTGCTGGTCCTTGCCCTTGCCGTGGGAATCGGCGCCAGCGCCATGGTCGGGCTCAACAGTCCGGCTGCTTTCGACGGCGATTTCTGGTTCCAGTCGAGTCTCTTGATCGTGGCGGCATTCGCTTTCCACATGATCCTCAGGTTCCGCGCAAAATATGCCGATCCGATCATCCTTCCGATCGTCGTTGCCCTCAACGGCTTGGGACTGGCCCTCATCCATCGCATGGACCAGCCAGGCGAGGATACGGGTAATAACCAGTTGCGCTGGACCCTCCTGGCCATGGCCGTCTCAATTGTCGTGATCTGGTTCCTCAAGGACCACCGCCTCCTTCGCCGCTTCACTTTTATCTCGCTGGCGGCCAGCGCAGTCCTCCTTGTACTGCCGATCGTTCCCGGTATCTCCGCCGGCGAGGTGCTGGGTGCCAGCGTCTGGATCCGGATCGGTCCCATGACTTTCCAGCCAGGCGAAATCGCCAAGATCACCCTGGCTATATTCTTCGCAGGTTATCTTTCCTCCAACCGGGACCTCATCCTGCTTGCCGGCCGCAAAATCGGCCCCATGCAATTGCCGCGCTTCAAGGATCTTGGCCCCATGATCACCGCTTGGCTCGTGAGCATCGGCATCCTCGTGTTCCAGCGGGACCTTGGCACCTCGATCCTTTTCTTCGGCTTGTTCATCGTGATCATTTACGTGGCAACAAGCCGAATCAGCTGGGTGGTCATCGGCGTCATACTGATCCTTGGTGGCGGATTCCTGGCGTCCAGGTTCTTCTCGCACGTCGCATTCCGCCTGGACAGTTGGTGGAACGCCTTCACCCCGGAAGTCTTCGACCGGTCCCCGGGCGGCAGCGGACAGATCGTCCAAGGCCTCTTCGGCATGGCCGACGGCGGCCTCGGAGGCACAGGGCTCGGACAAGGCAGGCCGGATCTGGTGCCGTTCGCCAACAGCGACATGATCGTAGCCCTCATCGGTGAGGAACTGGGACTGATCGGTCTCTTTGCCGTCGTGATGCTCTACATGCTGCTTTTCACCCGCGGGTTCCGGGCGGCTCTTGGCGCGCGGGACGCGTTCGGCAAGCTCTTGGCTTGTGGCCTTTCCTTTGCCATAGCGTTGCAGTGCTTCGTGGTGATCGGCGGCGTCACGCGGCTGATCCCGTTGACGGGGCTCACCACTCCGTTCCTTGCGGCAGGCGGTTCTTCCTTGCTTGCCAACTGGATCATCGTGGGCTTGCTGCTCATGATCTCGAACACCGCGCGCGGCCCGGTGGACACTACGCCCAGTACCCATGCCCCCACAGAGGCGGTGCAGACCTCATGAACCATTCCATACGCAATTCGTGGATGGCCGCAGTTGCCATGTTCGCCCTACTCTTTGGCGCGATCAGCTATGTCCAGGTCATCGGCGCCGGCGACCTCAATGACAATCCGTGGAACCAGCGCGCCGTCCTGGCGAACTACTGCAACGACCGCGGTGCCATCATCGTGGGCGGCAAGCCAATTGCCGAATCCGTTGCCGGAGACGAAACCTGCAAGTACCAGCGCAGTTATGCCCAGCCGGAGCTCTATGCGGGGATCACGGGCTACTTCTCCAGGACCTACGGGTCCACCGGGCTTGAGCAGCAGCTCCGGGATGAGTTGGCCGGCAGCTCCGACCAACTCTTCCTGGACCGTGTGAGCCAGATTTTCCTCGGCAGCCAGCCGAAGGGCGCCTCGGTGGAACTGACCCTCGATCCCGTGATCCAGAAGCTCGCCTACGACCTCATTCCCGACGGTCAGCGTGGCTCGATTGTCGTCACCAACCCGAAGACGGGCGCTATCATCGCCATGGTTTCCAAGCCGTCCTATAATCCCAACCTGATCGCCACGCATGATCCCGCCAAGGAAAAGGCCGGTTACGACCAAATCAACCAGGTCCCCGGCATCAACCTCAACCAGTCCGTGAGCGGACCCACCGGCGAGCTGTTGGCGCCCGGTTCCGTGTTCAAGCTCGTCGATACCGCGGCTGCCTTGAGCTCCGGGAAGTACAACAAGGACAGTGTCTTGCCGAACCCGGACAGCCTGCCCTTGCCCGGTTCGAGCGCCTCGCTGCCCAACTATGCCGGCGGCAACTGCTCAACCCGCAACACCGCCGATTTCCCTTTTGCCTTGGAGCAGTCGTGCAACACGCCCTTCGCCAGCATCGCCCTGGACCTGGGCCAGCAAGCCATCGCGGACCAGGCCAGCAAGTTTGGCTTCGGACAGGATTTCGGGGACCAGCTCAAGCTTCAATCCGCGGTCAGTATCTTCCCCAAGAATCTGGACCAGGCAGCGCTGGCCCAGTCCGCCGTCGGGCAGCGTGATGTCAGGGCCACTCCGCTGCAAATCGCCATGATGACCGCCGCTATTGCCAATAAGGGCGTCCAGATGAAGCCGAACCTCATCAAGACTGTGCGGGCACCTGACCTGCGTGTCATCAGCGAGCCCAAGGCCGAGGCGCTGCGTACTTCCACCAGCCCTGATATCGCCAGCCAGATCACACAATGGATGACCGACGTCGTATCCAAAGGCATTGCGAGCGGCGCCGCGGTACCGGGAGTCCAGGTGGCAGGCAAGACCGGCACGGCGCAACTCGGCGATTCAGGTTTGAACAACTCATGGTTTACCGGGTTCGCCCCGGCCGACGACCCGCAGGTAGCCGTCACCATTGTCATGGAAGGCGTTGATGTGTCTACCGGCGCAAAGCTAACCAGTCCGAACGCGAAGAAGATTTTTGAGGCGGTGTTGAACAAGTGAGGCCTACGTCAGGAATCACCCTCGGCGGCAGGTTCCAGCTGACCAGTCGCATTGCGATTGGCGGCATGGGAGAGGTCTGGAGGGCCAAGGACCAGATCCTTGGCCGGATCGTCGCCATCAAGGTACTCAAAGAGGAATACACGGGTGACCCCGGGTTCCTCCAGCGGTTCCGCGCCGAAGCCCGCCACACCGCGTTGCTTAATCACGTGGGGATCGCCAACGTCTTCGACTACGGAGAGGAAGACGGCTCCGCCTACCTGGTCATGGAATTGGTGCCAGGTCAGCCGCTGAGCAGCATCCTGGAACACGAGCAGGTCCTTTCCCCGGACCGCACCCTGTCCATCATTTCCCAGACCGCCCGGGCGCTGGCCCCCGCGCATGCCCAGGGCCTGGTGCACCGGGACATCAAACCGGGCAACCTCCTGATCACGCCGGACTTCCGTGTCAAGATCACCGACTTCGGTATCGCCCGCCTCGCGGACCAAGTTCCGCTCACGCAGACCGGCCAGGTCATGGGCACGGCCCAGTACCTGGCTCCGGAGCAGGCCACGGGACAAACGGCCACAGGCGCCTCGGACATATATTCCCTGGGGATTATCGGCTACGAGTGCCTTACAGGGCATCGTCCGTTCTCCGGTGAATCCCAGATCGCCATTGCGCTGGCCCAGGTCAACGACGCCCCGCCGCCGCTGCCTGAAACCCTGCCCACCCCGATACGCGCCCTGCTGATGTCCATGCTGGCCAAGGATCCGAAGAACCGTCCTGCAAGTGCCATCAAGCTGGCTGAAGCCGCGGAAGCGATCCGCGCCGGCGATATCGCGACGGCACACGCGGCCGTGCCGGGGATGTTGCTGTTCGAATCCACCACGGGCCCCATCACTGCGCCTACGGACATTGCCACCGCGCCCACTGGCATTGTCACCTCGCCGTACGGCAGGGAAGCACGGTCGACGTCGACGTCGGCGCTCCCGGTGATCGGCGCCGCCGCTGCGGGAGCCGCTGCTGTAGGGGCCGCAGCCGAGGGTGGAAATCCGCTGTCCCGTGCCAATGCCCTGGCCGCCGAACGCAGTTTGGATCAGGCCGACGAGCACAACCAGTACATCCATGAAGAAGAGGAGTACCAGGAGGAGCCGCAGCGGAAGAAACGCAGCCCGTGGAGATGGCCGCTCATTGCGCTGATCGTGCTCGTGCTGCTCGCCGTCGTGGGGGCGATCCTGACCCAGTCCGGGCTGTTCTCACCCAGCAGTCCAGCGCCGGCGAGCAGCACTTCTCCGTCCCAGGTCTCAAGCGCGCCGCCAACCTCGGCAAGTCCGAGCCCCACGGAGACCTCGGCCACCCCGACGCCCACCACGCCCACCCCCGAGACCATCAACCTGATCCCGGAGCAGTACAAGGGACAGCCGTACGACAAGGTGCGCTCGGACCTCAATGCACTCGGCCTCGTGGTCAGCGGTGTCCAGGTCTTCGATCCATCCACGCCCGGGACTGTCATCGACATCAATCCTTCGGGCCCCGTGGCCAAGGGATCGACCATCACGGTGAGCTACTCCAAGGGACCGCAGATGGTCACAGTGCCGACCATCGGCAAGGGAGCCACCGAATCACAAGTGCAGGCTGCCATCGAAGGTGCGGGCCTGCGCTGGGTGACCGGAGCCCCCGTTGACGGAGCAACGGGCCAGGCCCCGGGAACATTCGTCAGTTCCGATCCTGCGGCCGGGCAGAAGATCCCCGCCGGGTCCGTCGTGACCTATCACCTGTCCAAGTCGGCCACGAACCCGTCTGCTTCTCCTAAGACACCGTAGGACACCATGCCAACCGGACGCTCCACCCCCGCCCACAGAGAGGACAGCACTCCAATGACATCCCAGCGCGTCCTCAACGGGCGGTACGAACTCGGTGAATTGCTCGGTCGTGGCGGCATGGCCGATGTCTACAAGGGCATCGACACGGTGCTCGGACGAACCGTAGCGGTGAAGCTGCTCCGTGCCGATCTTGCCCGCGATCCGCAGTTCCATGCCCGCTTCAAGCGCGAGGCACAGGCAGTGGCGGCCCTGAACCACTCCTCGATCGTTGCCATCTATGACACCGGCGAGTACACGGTGTCCGGTGGACCGGGCGAGGACGTCCGCGTCCCGTACATCGTGATGGAATACGTGTCCGGCCGGACTGTCCGCGACCTGATCCGTGCCAAGGAACTGGACATCGATCAAGCCATCGAGTTCATCCTTGGCGTCCTTGCCGCGCTGGAGTACAGCCACAAGGCCGGGATCGTGCATCGCGACATCAAACCGGCCAACGTCATGGTGACCGGGGAGTCAAACGATGTGAAGGTCATGGACTTCGGAATCGCCCGGGCGATGGCCGATTCCGCGGCAACCATGACCCAGACGCAGGCCGTCGTTGGTACTGCCCAGTACCTGTCGCCCGAGCAGGCCCTCGGCGAGACCGTGGATGCCCGCAGCGATCTGTACTCTGCGGCGTGCCTCCTGTTTGAAATGCTGACGTCCCGCCCCCCGTTCACGGGCGACAGCCCTGTCTCGGTGGCCTACCAGCACGTCCGCGAGATCCCGGAGCCCGCCAGCACCTTCAATCCGGCCGTTTCGGAGGCACTGGACAGTGTCCTGGCCAAGGGCCTGCAGAAGAATCGGGCCGATCGTTTCCAGGATGCGGCCGCCTTCCGGCGTGCCTTGCGTGCGGCCAAGAACGGCATTGCAGTCCCGGCCCTTGCTTCCGGAACGCCCACGGACGTCCAGGACGTGGTGCCGTCGACACGGCAGATTCCCGAACATGGCTTGGTGCGCGGCCTGACGGGCGCCGAATTCCTGGACAGCACTCTGAGCCTAGGATCGGGCAACGGCCAGGCCGCCGGCGACCAGGACATGCTGGCCCTCCAGGCCGGCGAACCGGAACCTGAAGCAGACCACGACGGCGCCATGCCGCTTGGTTTCGCCCCTGAACGCGAGCGGACCGCCCGGCAGAAGTCCCGCCGTCGTGCGTGGACCGCGGTGGTGGTTATTTTGGTGCTGCTGGTCTTGGCCGGCGGCGGATTCTGGGTCTACAGCACGGTGAACCAGAAGCCGGCTCCGCCCGCGTTGATCGCGGTACCGCAGGTCGTCGGTATGAGCGAGGCCACGGCATTGCAGACGCTTTACGGCGCCAATCTCAGCCCGGAGTCGCACCATGTCCCGGATGACAAGGTCCCCAAGGGGGCGGTGATCAGCACCGACCCCGGCGTGGGGTCCCAAGTGGCGCCGAAATCGCAAGTCATGCTGAACGTTTCAGACGGGCCGCTCTCGGCGACTGTCCCGGCAGGCCTGAGCGGCCTCACCGAAGCCGCGGCCCGCGACCTCCTGCGTCAGGCCGGCCTCGTAGGCGGGTCAAGTACCTTGGCCAATAGTGCGACGGTTCCCGCGGGCTCCGTCATCAGCACCAAACCGGCTTCCGGGGCTGTGGTTGGGGTGGGCAGCACGGTTGACTTGGTGGTGTCCACGGGCAAGGTATCCGTGCCTCAACTCGTTGGTTTGAGCGAGGCCGATGCCGAAGCGCTGCTCAAAACGAACGGTCTGGCCATCGCGGTCACCGAACAGGAGAATTCGCAAGTAACCCCAGGCAAGGTGACGAGCCAGGGCGATGCTTTCAATTCCCTCGTGGAGCAGGGCAAGACCATCAGCGTGATTGTCGCGAAGGCTCCCGTCCCGTCACCGAGTCCCACTCCGACGCCTACGCCGTCTCCGAGCGACACCAAGGGCGGCGGAGGCTTGGGCGGATTAGGCGGCTAGCGCTGGATCAGGGGGCTCAGGGTGGCTGCACGGGCGGCCGCCCCGGACATCCCGAGTGATTCGAGCCAGTTGCCGAGCATGAGGTAGCCACCTTCGGTGAGCACCGATTCCGGGTGGAACTGCACACCGCACAGCGGAGCCGAACGGTGCTGCAGGCCCATGACAACCCCGCTGGCGGTTTCGGCCGTGATTTCCAGAACGTCGGGAATGCTTTCCCGGACAGCCGCCAGGGAGTGGTAGCGGGTGGCCGTCATCGGCGAGGGCAGACCGGCGAAAACGCTCTTGCCGTCATGCTGCACAGGTGATGTCTTGCCGTGCATCAGCTCTGGTGCGTGGGTGACAGTCCCGCCGTAGGCTTCGGCCAGCGCCTGGTGTCCGAGGCAGACCCCGAACATCGGCTTGTTGTTGTCTCCGCACCACTTGATCAGCTCAATGCAGACGCCGGCTTCGGCTGGGGTGCCTGGGCCGGGGGAGATCAGCACGCCGTCGCGCGCGTCCGCCAGTTCGATCGCCTCGGCGAGGGTGACGTCGTCGTTCCGGACCACTGTGGTTTCCGCACCGAGTTCCTGCAAGTAGCCGACCAGGGTGTAGACGAAGCTGTCGTAGTTGTCCACGACGAGGATTTTTGTTGTGCTCATGGCTGCTTTGCTGAACCAATCGTTGAGTCGGTGAAGGTAGTGAACTGTGACATCCAGGGGAAGAGGAACTGGACCATCAGGACAAGCGCGCATGCCACGAGGGCCGCTGATGTCAGGATACGCACCCAAAGGGGTCCCGGAAGGTGGCGAAAAATCCATCCGTACATGGCTTAACCCTTCCCGCGCGTCTGGGCGACTTGCTTGGCGATCTCCTGCGGTGGGCCGGCGGAGGCGGGTTGCCAGCTTTCCAGCAAGGAGTACGCGATGATGCGTTCTTCCGCACCGAAGCGCGGATTGCAGCTGGTCATGGTCAGGTAGCTTTCGGTAGGCGTCGCGCCGGGCTGTGTGGGGACCGGAAGAAGGACGTCCGTCCGCGAAGGCAGCACGATCTGGTTGTTACGGAAAACGTACGTGTAGTAACCGTCTTTGGTCTGCACATAGATCTTGTCGCCCGGTACCAGGAGATGGATGTTGTCCAGCACCGCGCCATGGGTCTGGCGGTGTCCCGCGACGGCGAAGTTGCCCGGGGCTCCGGGCATGCTGGTGGTCCCGTAGTGGCCGAGGCCCAGCGTGTCCAGAATGTCTGAGCCGGTTCCCTCGATGATGGGCCGCGAATAGTCCGGGCCGAACCGCGGAATGTACATGATGCCGATCATGCCGCCGTGCTCGGGAGCCTCGGCAACCACGGGCTTCCCGTAGTCGGGCGGTGCAGCAGGGTTGGCAGGGGCAACCGGCGCCACAGGTCCCGCAAAACTCTTCGCAAAACCCTGGACGGCCTGGCTTTGCTTGGCATCGGCTTCGACGTTGGTCCACCACAGCTCCCAGGCCACGAAGAGCAACAGGATGAGTCCCGCGGTGAGGAGCAGCTCGCCCACGATCTGGACGACCTTGCGCACTATGTCGCCCGTGCTGGGCCGCCCCGTGCGCCTCGCCGAGCGCGGCCGGCGGGGACCCTCCGCGCCGGTTCCTGTGCCGTCGTCCGGCACGGCAGCGGCTTGCTGCGTCTGCTGCTGCGCCACTGGATCTCCTCTTTACAGGCGCGGATGCCCGACGACGAGCAGTCTCCGAAATCCGGCTAGACTTGACTGCTAGAACGAACCCCGGAATTGCCGCGCGCGTTGACCGCTGGAATTTTCCTTCCTGCAGGATATCAAGCTGGCGCGTGGCCTTTCATTCAGCCGGCCAAGGAGGATCCGTGCCCGAGTCCAAGCCCCGCAAGAGGGCCGCCCGCCCCACCGAAGCGGCCACCGCACAGCAGTACAAGCCGAACCCCATCTGGTACAAGCCAGTCATGTTCGGTCTCATGATCATCGGCCTGCTGTGGATCATCACGTTCTACATCACGAGCGGCCAGCTTCCCGTGCCCGCATGGGCGTCCTGGAACATCGTGGCAGGCTTCGGCATCGCGATTATCGGCTTCCTTATGACTACCCGCTGGCGCTCCTGAGCGGCGACCTCACATTTCGGCCGCCTGCAGCGTCTACTAGACATGACCACCAGGCACACAACCATTGATTCCCCGCTGGGCCGGCTCACGCTGACTGCCCGGGAGGAGCTTCTCACGGGCATTTTCTTCGAGGGTCATTGGCATATGCCACCTTCGGAATTCTTCGGTGAAGCCGTCACCGCCGAGGATCCCTTGTTCCAGCAAACTGCCGTTGAACTCGGCGAATACCTGGCTGGCGAGCGAACGGTGTTCGACGTCCCTTTCAAAGCTTCAGGGAATCCGTTCCAGCAGCGGGTCTGGGCAAGACTGAAAGAAATTCCGTACGGGGAAACCGTCAGCTACGGAGAACTGGCCACCGAACTGGGCGATCGCAACCTTTCCCAGGCCGTCGGCTCGGCAGTTGGCCGCAATCCACTGAGTATCGTCATCCCGTGCCATCGGGTTGTGGGGCGCGACGGGAAGCTCACCGGATACGCCGGCGGCCTCGATAACAAGCGATTCCTCCTGGAACTCGAAGAACCAGTGGCGGCGAAGGAAAGCAAGCTCTTCTAATGGAGCCCAAGAAGCCGTTCGAGCTGGTCGTCCGGGAGCACGGACCCACGGTTCTGCGCGTGTGCCGCGCGGTTCTCGGCGCCCACGACGCGGAAGACGGCTGGTCCGAGACCTTCCTCTCCGCACTGAAGGCCTACCCCGAACTTCCGGCCGGTGCCAACGTCCAGGCCTGGCTCGTCACCATCGCCCACCGCAAATCCATCGACATTGTCCGCGCCAGGAGCCGCCAGCCGCTTCCCGTGGACGAACTGCCTGTGCGGCCTTCCGGAATCGGAATCCCCGGCGACGGTCACCGGGAGGTGCTCGACGCCGTCGGGCAGCTTCCGCCGAAGCAGCGCCAGGCGGTGGCTTACCACTACCTCGCCGGGCTCCCCTACAAGGACGTCGCCGGGCTTCTCGGCGGGACCCCCGACGCCGCGCGTCGAGCGGGAGCCGACGGCGTCAAGGCGCTGCGCACCATTCTCCTCGACAGCTCCTTGAGCTACGTGAAAGAAGAAACCCGATGACCGTCGACCACCACGAACCGGACGTCTCCGAACTCCTCGCACCCCTCGACTCCGTGGAACCGGCTGTCATGCAGCGGCTCCACGACCGCCTCGCAACGGCGGCCGCGCAGCAGCACACCCTCGATATTGCCTACCGCACGGTGGATTCCCCGATAGGCAAACTGCTGCTTGCGGCCACGGAACGCGGCATAGTGCGCGTGGCATTCGAAGTGGAAAACCACGACGCCGTATTGCAGCTGCTCGCGGAAAAGCTCAGTCCGCGGATCCTCTTCTCAACGAGCCGCCTCGATCCCGCGGCCCGCGAACTGGACGAATACTTTTCCGGGACCCGGCACCGGTTCGACCTGCCCCTGGATTTCAGCCTTTCACGCGGGTTCCGGCTCAGCGTCCTGGAACATTTACCGCAGATCGCCTACGGCCATACGGAAAGCTACGCGCAAGTGGCCTTGGCGGCTGGAAGCCCTGGAGCCGTGCGCGCCGTCGGCACTGCTTGCGCCACCAACCCACTGCCGGTGATTGTTCCTTGCCACCGGGTGGTGAAATCCGATGGATCGTTTGGCAACTACCTCGGCGGCACGGAAGCCAAACGAACCTTGTTGGCTCTCGAGGCAGCATGAGCTCAGGATGGACGGAACCGCTGTTTCCGCTTGAGTTGCCGCACGCGCCCGACGCCGGTCCACGGGAGATCGCGCCCGGCGCGGTGCACGTTCCGGGCTGGTTAAGCCTTGAGCAGCAGCAGTGGATCGCGGCCCGTTTCGAAGAGTGGACGCGCGGTCCCGTCCCCTTGCGCGCCGCCGTCCTTCCGGGCGGGCACCCGATGTCCGTCCGGACAGTGTGCCTTGGCTGGCACTGGCAGCCCTATAGGTACACGCGCGAGGCCTTTGACGTCAATGGGCGGCGGGTGCTCGACTTTCCTGACTGGATGGTTCGGCTGGGCCGCAAAGCACTGTTCGAGGCGTACGGTGACGCCACCGAAGCCGCCGGCTACACGCCGGACACTGCGCTGGTGAATTTCTACGACGAAGCCGCCAAGATGGGGATGCACCAGGACAGGGACGAAAAGTCCCGGGCCCCTGTGGTGTCGCTCAGCATCGGAGACAGTTGCGTCTTCCGCTTCGGAAACACGGAGACGCGCACCAAGCCGTATACCGACGTCGAACTGTCTTCAGGGGACCTGTTCGTCTTCGGAGGCGCATCCCGTTTTGCGTACCACGGCATCACCAAAGTGCTCCCCGGAACGGCTCCTGAAGGCTACGGGCTGCCGAGGGGGCGGATCAACATCACCATGCGCGTCACTGGAATGTCGTAGCACCGGGGCACAATGTCAACAACAGCTTCTGCCCGGCTCCCTGTGGAGGAACACCTATGAACCCGCCCGAGAACGGCACCATCATCGGCGACGACGGCCTTGCGCGTCCGCCCTGGGCATCCGTTGACCCGCTCATGCGCGAGTACTACGACCACGAGTGGGGCATGCCTGTACGGGACGAACGGGGCTTGTATGAGCGCATCAGCCTCGAGGGATTCCAAGCGGGCTTGTCCTGGGCCACCATCTTGCGCAAGCGCGACGCGTTCCGGTCCGCTTTCCTGGACTTCCACCCTGAAAGCGTCGCGGCTTTCACGGAGGCGGACGTCGAACGGCTGATGCAGGATTCGGGAATTGTGCGCAACCGCCTCAAGATCCGCGCAACCATCACCAACGCCAAAGCCACGATCGCATTGCGGAGCGAAGGCGGATTGGTGGACTTCGTGTGGTCGTTCCAACCGGAGTCGACGCCGGAACCGCGTACGTTTGCCGACGTCGCTACCCAATCGCCGGAGTCGATTGCTCTGTCCAAAGCCCTGCGGAAGAAGGGCTTCGCTTTCGTGGGCCCCACCACCATGTACGCGCTGATGGAGGCGATCGGGATGATCGATACCCATCTTCTTGACAGCCATCGTCGGGGCAGCTCCGGAGTTTGGCTCTGATACCAACCCTCTTTCCACAGAAGTGCGTAACTTTATCCACAGCTGTGGACAATTCATGTGGACATCCACGTACATGAAGCCGGGATCCCCGACATTCAGGTGATAATCAGGACCTCGCGCCCTGGACCCGTGGTTTTACCCAATGTGCACAAGGCTGTGGATAGTGTCCGCGGGTTCACTGAGAGTTCACTCCCGGGGCATTGAGAACTTCATTCAGGCCCCCACTGATCGTGGCGCCTGATCGAATTCCAGTTCACTATCCCGAGTCCTCGATGTGTGTTTGGCCCGGATCTGTGAAAGAATCTGCGTATGAATGCAGATAAGAAGGCCTGCGCACTGGGGGTCGACAGCCAATACGTTGAATTGGCTGTGGAAGTGTTCGCGATGCTCGCCGATGCCACGAGGGTCCGGATCGTCCTCGCGCTCCGGAACGGCGAAATGGCCGTCGGAGCGTTGGCGGAACTCGTTGGGAAATCCCCGGCGGCAGTATCGCAGCACCTTGCCAAAATGCGCTTGGCGAGAATGGTTTCCACGCGGCAGGACGGAACCAGAGTCATGTACCGTCTCGAGAACGAGCATGCCCGCCAGTTGGTCGCGGATGCAATATTCCAAGCAGAACACGCCTTGGGCGGTACCCCTGCACACCACCGCGCAGAACAGGAATCGGCATGAGCGGTCACCAGCAAGTTGGTCACGAGCACCACGTGCACGTGCACGTGCACGACCACGACCACGACCACGACCACGACCACGACCACGACCACGACCATGACCATGACCATGACCATGACGGACACTCCCACGAGCATCACAAGGGTCTCAAGGGGTGGCTGTATGAGCTTTTCGTCCCGCACACCCACGATGCCGCCGATTCAATCGACGATGCCCTTGAGTCCAGTACACAGGGCGTCCGGGCACTGAAGATCAGTCTTTTCATCCTCCTCGGCACCACCGTCCTGCAGTTCATGGTGGTCCTCATCAGCGGCTCCGTCGCATTGCTGGCCGACACCATCCACAACTTCTCGGACGCACTCACTGCAGTGCCGCTGTGGATTGCGTTCATTCTGGGACGTCGTGCGGCGACTCGACGCTACAACTATGGATACGGCCGGGCGGAGGACCTTGCCGGACTGTTCATTGTCGGCGTGGTCGCGCTTTCGGCAGTGGTGGCCGCGTGGCAATCCATCGATCGCCTGTTCCATCCGCAACCCCTGCACAATCTGTGGTGGGTCCTTGCGGCCGGACTCATCGGCTTTGCGGGCAATGAAATTGTGGCCGTGTACAGGATCAGGGTCGGCCGGCAGATCGGGTCCGCTGCGCTCGTCGCGGACGGCGTGCATGCGCGCATTGACGGATTCACGTCCCTCGCGGTGGTGCTTGGCGCCGGCGGTGTGCTGCTCGGTTTCCCTTTGGCGGACCCGATTGTCGGCCTGCTGATTTCGGCGGCCATCATCGTCCTGCTCTGGGGCACGGTTCGCAGCATCGGACGACGCCTGATGGACGGCATAGAACCCGAACTGCTCGACGGCGCCCAGGCGGCGTTGGAAACGACACCGGGCGTGCTCTTCGTGCCGAAGCTGCAACTGCGTTGGGTCGGCCATCGCCTGCAGGGCGCCACCACCATCGTCGTCGCCAACGCGCCACTGTCAGCGGTGGAAGAAACTGTCGGCGAGGCCAGGCATCGGCTTGAGCATGCGCTCCCTAAGCTCGACGACATGGTGATACAGGCCGTTACGGAAGCTGGCCGCTGATCGACCGGATCCTGTTCCCAACCGCTGCCCAGCCGCTGCGGCTATGATGGCCCACTGAACCTTATGTTGAGCCACTGACCCGATCTTGAGCCACCGAACCGGACCCGTCCGGCCGTCCGGGATCCACGAAAGAAGATGCCCATGAGCCAGCAAGCGATTCTGGCGAAGCCTCGCCGAAACGTGGAGATGGTGCTGTTGGTGCTGGCACTTGGCGTAGGCATTGGTGCCCTTGCAATGACCAGCGTGGACAAGAAAGAGGCCCTTGACGTTGGATTCTGGCTTCAGGCCGGTACCCTGACCGCGCTGGCCGGGATCTTCCACGTTGTCCTGCGGTTCAAGGCAAGGTATGCGGATCCGGTGATCCTCCCGATTGTGGTGGCTTTGAACGGCCTCGGCATCGCCATGATCCGACGCCTGGACGCGTCAAACGGCACTACTGCCGGGACTAATCAGCTCACATGGACGATCGTCTCGGTCCTGGTCGCGGCCGCCGTGCTGTGGCTTTTGAAGGACCACCGGCTCTTACGCCGGTACACCTTCATCGCACTCGCAGTCAGCGCCGCCCTCCTCATCCTTCCCCTCATTCCGGGCATTTCCGCCGGAGACATCAACGGCGCGAATGTCTGGATACGCCTCGGTTCCCTGCAGTTCCAGCCTGGCGAGATCGTGAAGATTACACTCGCCGTCTTCTTCGCGGGCTACTTGTCCTCCAATCGGGACTTGATCCTGCTGGCCGGCAGGAAATTCGGGCGCCTTCAGTTCCCCAGGATCAAGGACACAGGGCCGATGATCACTGCCTGGGCCGCGAGCGTGGGCGTACTGGTCTTCCAGCACGATCTCGGCATGTCCATACTGCTGTTCGGCCTGTTCATCGTGATGATCTACGTTGCCACGAGCCGGGCCAGCTGGCTCGTCCTCGGCGTCGTGCTCATGCTTTTAGGCGGATACGCCGCAGCCAAGATCTTTTCCCATGTCGGCTTGCGCATTGACGCGTGGATCAACGCATTCGACCCCCAGGTCTTCACCCGCTTCCCCGGAGGTAGCGCCCAGATCGTCCAGGGCCTCTTCGGAATGGCCGACGGCGGCCTGATCGGCAAAGGCCTGGGGCTCGGAAGCCCGGACCTTGTGCCTTTCGCGAACAGCGACATGATCATCGCTTCCCTCGGTGAAGAACTCGGCCTGATCGGGCTGTTCGCGATCGTTCTCCTCTATTTGCTGCTTTTCACCAGGGGATTCCGGGCCGCCCTGGGCATCCGGGATGCCTTCGGGAAGCTCCTTGCCTGCGGGCTGGCCTTCTCCATGGCCCTTCAGTGCTTCATCATTATCGGCGGCGTCACCCGCCTTATTCCCCTCACTGGGCTGACGACGCCGTTCCTCTCCGCGGGCGGATCCTCCCTCCTTGCCAACTGGATCATCGTCGCCCTGCTGTTGCGGATCAGTGACGCAGCCCGCAGGCCCCAAACAGTTGCTTCGCAGACCGAACACGTTCCGGTCTGACGATCCCGGGCGCTGTTCCGGTTTCCGAGCCACCAATCCAGGGCACTCAGACGGTCGTAAACCCGCCGTCGATCAGGACGTTCGTACCGGTGATCATAGCGGCCGTGTCACCGCAAAGGTAGGCGATGAGCGACGCCACTTCTTCCGGCTGGGCGAAGCGGCCAACGGGAATGTCGCGGCTTTCAGCCATCAGCTATCGGTGCCCAGCTACCTATAGTCAACGGCGCCCGAATCCTCAACTCAGCGGCCCATATGCTGCGCCTCAGCCTCGGCGAGCTCGACGAACTTGCGTCCCAAGGGCCGCCTGACGCCCAAGGGCTCTGCTTCCTCCCATACCTGGACGGGGAACGTACCCCGCTATTGCCCGCGTCCCAAGGAGCACTGATCGGTCTCACGAGGTTCTCGATGACGCCCCAAAACCTCGGGCGCGCCGCCATACTCGGCTTGGCATGCGCGATCGCTGATGCCATCGATGATTTGTCCCGGGCCGGCCTTGAGATTGAAAGGGTCACTCTGGTGGGCGGCGGATCGCGGTCTGCGGCGCTTCGCCAAGCAGTAGCCGACCTCACGGGATGCACCGTGGCATGGCCGGAATCCCGGGAATATGCCGCACTGGGAGCCGCCCGCCAAGCAGCATGGGCGCTGAACTTACATAGCGAGCCCATCCTGGCCGTAGCACCGTAGTTACACACTTAACAACAGGCAGCTACCCACAAGTTATCCACAGTTGGGGAAAAACTGTGCCCACAACGTGGAAAACTCCCAGAACGGCGGGCCTCAAGGGGCAGCAAGGACGCCGAACTACAGTCTTGTGAGTTATTAACAATGTTGATAACTCTGTTGATATTGCGCTCTTGCGGCTGCCAAGGGTGAGGTTGTCCACACGCACCCGGAAAACGCACTCCTTATCCACATACCCACAGGCGTGTGAGCAAAAGTTATCCACAGGTGTGGACGTTAATCCCCAGAGAAAAGCGCAGCCCCTGCCATCTCGCTCCACAGAGTCCATTCATCATCGAACTACACCCTTGTAAGTTACGCACATTGTGGATAACCCCTGTGGAAAACATATCCAAGGGGTCTTGACGGACTCAGTGCACAGTTTTAGCATGGTTTTATTCAATGAATTAGTTGATAAACCACTTGCTTGAGTACTGCGGAAGACTCGGAAATCCGAAACACTTGAGCCTGGAGCCGGGCAGGGGAGACGTATGCCGGACACAATGGGTACAGCAGTGCTGGATCCGGAAGACCAGCTCAACCGGGCGTTCATGGCCCTCGCCGATCCTGTCCGCCGCAAGATCCTGGCGCGGTTGGCCTTGGGCGATGCCACCGTCAATGAGATCGCCCAGCCCTTCACCGTTACCCTCCAAGCCATCTCCAAGCATCTTCAAGTGCTCGAGGGCGCAGGGCTCATCACGAGGAGCAGGGAAGCGCAGCGCCGTCCCTGCCACTTGAACACGACGGCGCTGGGCCCCTTGGCCGAGTGGATCGAGAACTACCGTCTTCAGGCCGAGGAGCGTTTCGCCCGGTTGGACGAACTATTGGCCAGAACAGCCCATCAGGACAATCCGGAAAAGGAGAAGAACAATGAGCACCAACACAACAACCATTGACGTCGCGGCGGGCACGCCGTTCATCGACACGAGCCGCGACTTCGACGCCGCACCGGAGCGCGTATTCCAGGCTTTCACGGATCCCGAACTCGTCGTCAAATGGTTGGGTCCGCGTCGCCTGGAAATGCGCCTCGAGTCCTACGACGCACACACGGGCGGCAGCTACCGCTACACACATTTGGACGGCCAGGGCAATGAGTTCGGTTTCCGCGGGGTCTTCCACGAGGTCCAGGAGCCATTCCGGATCATCCAGACCTTCGAGTTCGACGGCGCCCCGGGGCAAGTCACGTTGGACACCACCAGGTTTGAAGACCTCGGAGGCCGCACACGCGTGGTGCAGCATTCCGTGTTTCCCTCGGTGGAGGCCCGTGACATGGCAGTAGCCAGCGGCATGGATTCGGGCATCAAAGAGTCGATGGACCGCTTAGAGGAACTCCTAGCGTAAAAAGCTAAGGAGTTGTTAGCCCGCAGTGGCCCGAAGGACGGTGGCCAGGACCAGGATTCCGGCCACCAGGGCCATCCCGGCAGTCTGCAACAGCGCCTGGCGGGGTCCACGCGGAGCAAAGGCAATCACGGCGGCACACAGGCCTCCCGTGATAAGGCCGCCCAAGTGGGCCTGCCAGGCGATTCCCGGGACAACAAAGCCAATCACGCCGTTGATGACGATAAGGATCCACAGCTGCCGGGTGTCTCCGCCGCGCCGGCTTTGGATCACCAACAGTGCGCCAAAGAGACCGAAGATCGCACCTGACGCACCTTCAACAGCGGTTACAGGGAAGACAGGCGTCAGCAGCAGGAAACCGACAGAGCCGCCAATGGCGGACAGGAGGTAGACGGCGAGGAAGCGGATGCGTCCGAGAACGGGCTCCAGCACCTGGCCGAAGATCCAGAGCATGTACATATTGAGCACGATGTGCAGGACAAAGCCCTGTGAGTGGACAAAAGCGCTCGTCAGCATCCGCCATGGCTCGAAGGCCCCGTATTGGGGGGAGGCATAGGCGGACGCGAAGGCAAGCTGACCCTCCACGACATCACCGGGAATCAGCCATTGCAGCACGTACACCAGGGCGCACAGCCCGATAAGCAGGTACGTCGCCAAAGGACGTCCGGTCGCAACGGCGCCGCCATAGGCGGAACGCACTGCCGGCGTCGAACGCTTCATTTCATTGACGCAGTCAATGCATTGGAACCCGACGGCGGCCGCCCGCTGGCACTCGGGGCATGCAGGACGCCCGCAACGCTGGCACCGCACATAGGAGGGCCTGTCCGGGTGCCTGGGGCACACCGGAATGTCAGCTGACGGCTCTGCCGCCGGGATTCCGTAACTCATATGCTGCTCAGGTTCCGGGGATCAGAGCTGGACGATGTCAATGCTGTTGATGACGACGTCTTCAACAGGGCGGTCGCCCATACCCGTGCGGACAGCCTCGATGGCGTCTACAACCTTCTTGGACTCTTCGTCTGCAACCTCACCGAAGATGGAGTGCTTGCCGAAAAGCCAGTCGGTGTTGACCGTGGTGATGAAGAACTGGGAACCGTTGGTGCCCTTGCCCATCTGGACGCCGGCGTTGGCCATGGCCAGCTTGTAAGGGGCGTTGAAGTTGAGTTCCGGGTGGATCTCGTCGTCGAACTTGTAGCCCGGTCCGCCGATGCCGCGACCAAGGGGATCGCCGCCCTGGATCATGAAGTCTTTGATGATGCGGTGGAAAATTGTGCCGTCGTACAGCGGGGTACCGGTCTTGTCTTCACCGGTCTCCGGGTGCGTCCAGGACTTTTCTCCTGTGGCCAGGCCAACGAAGTTGGCGACCGTCTTGGGCGCGTGGTTGCCGAAGAGGTCAACCACGATGTCACCGAGGCTCGTGTGGAAAGTTGCTTTTGCGGTTGCGATGGTCATATCGCCATTGTTTCACGCAGGGTCAACGCCGAGGCGGCCAGGAAGGCGGTTCCGCGCTCGGTGAAATCTTCCATGAATCCGCTGGATGAATAGCCGGTGCCGAACAAGCGACGTAGGCTAACAACAAACGAGCATGTTGATCGGGAGGTAGTTGTGAAGAAATCGGACCGGATTGCCCGCGAACTTGAACACACCGTTGTGAGTGGCGTCGAAAATGCCAAGGACTGGGCGACACCGCGCGTCGAAGCAGCTGTGAACTGGGCGGTTCCCCGCATCCAGCACGGAATCGACACCGCCTCGCCGAAGCTTCAGGAAGGCCTGAAGTCGGCGGCGTACAACCTCGCCGACGGCGTTGCAACCGTCACGCCGAAGCTCCAGGAAGGCCTGGCGAACCTCGCACCGAAGATCCACGACGTCGTCGAGGACGCCTCCCCCAAGATCCAGGAAGCCCTTAACAAAGCCACTCCGGCGCTCAGCCACGCCCGGGACAAAGTTGTTGAGGAGTACCTGCCCAAGCTCTCAGAGCAGCTCGGGCAAGCCTCGGTGGTCGTCCACCAAGCCCTTGAGAATGCACCCGCGCAGGTGGACGCCGTCGCCCAGAAGCTGGTGGACTCGGGAGTGGTTCACAATCTGCAGGAGCAAGCACAAGCGACAGGGGCCCAGCTGAAAGCCGCGGCCGGGGAAGCATCCAAAACAGTCTCTAAAGAACTCGCCAGGACCCGGAAGCCCAAAAAGCGGGGCTTCCTGATCTTCACGATTGTGGCAGCAGCAGCTGCGGCCGGCGTCGCCGCGTGGAAGGCCAGCCGCCCGGTGGAGGACCCGTGGAAGACTCCGGTTCCGGTTACGCCATCACCTGTCCCGGCCGCAGCGGCAGCCGAGAAAGTCGCTGACAAGGCCAACGAGGCCGCCACCAAGGTAGCTGACACGGTTGACGACGTGAAACTCAACGTAGCTGATAAAGCCGAAACCGTAGCCGAGAAGGCAAAGCACGTTGTCGAGGACGCTACGGACACCGCAGCCAAGGTGGCAACCGACGCCAAGACCGCCGTAAAGAACATCGCCGCCAGCCTCCACAAGGACGAAGGGGCCAAGGAGCAGGCAGACACGGACGAAGCCGGCAAACACGAGGCCTAGACGAAGGCCATCTTCGCTCCGCGTTGAAGGGATTCCGGTTCGCCGGGGTCCCTTCAATTGTTTGGCCACTTGTCACCGAAGGCTTCCTCTAGGATTACCGCCCTGATGTTAGATTTATGGGGATGCCAGCCGATAGATCTTTCGTAGATGCAGCCACCAACGCAGCCGTCGCACCCGTGAAGCCGAGCGTTTCAATCATCATCCCGGCGTACAACGAGGAAAGCGTGATACGGCAATGCCTGATCGCGGCCATTTACCAGTCAGTACCTGCGGACGAGATCATCGTCGTGGACAACAGGTCCTCGGACCGCACTGCGCAGATTGTCCAGCAGATGCAGCAGGAATACCCGGAGAGCCCCATCATCCTGCTGAGCCAGGACAAGGCGCAGGGACTCATCCCCACACGCAACTTTGGCCTCAATAGCGCCACGTCGGATATCCTCGGCCGGATCGATGCCGACTCGGTTGTGGAACCTGATTGGGTTGAGCAGGTGCAAAAGGCCTTCGCCGATCCCTCGGTGCAGGCGGCCACGGGACCGGTGGTCTACTACGACATGCCCATGCGTCGATTCGGACTGAAAGCCGACGACAAAATGCGCCAGCTCATGCTTCGGCTTGCGAAGCACCAGTACCACTTCCTTTTTGGATCCAACATGGCCCTTCGCCGTTCCGCCTGGGAAACCGTCCGCGACGAAACCTGCCTGGATGAAAAGGACGAGATGCATGAGGACATCGATCTTTCCCTGCATCTTGCCGACCACGATCTCAGGGTGCAGTACTGGCCGCAGATGGTTTCGGGCATGTCTGCCCGCAGGCTCGAGGATTCACCGCGCGACTACCGCTATTACGTGACCCGCTTCGACCGCACCTACAAGGCCCACAACGTCAAGAAGATGGCCCTGAAGGCCCCCATGGTGGTGTTCTTCTCCGTCTACTTCCCGGCCAAGCTTCTCCGGGCCATCCACACGGCCAATGCCGGCCAAGGCGTCCGCCGCGGCGGCCTGTAGCCGCGCGAATACAGCTCAGTCAGCACCGAGCTCGGCGATCTTGCCCTCAGCGTCGCCCTTGCCCCGCCGCTGACCAGCGACGACGACGGCGAGTCCAACCAGGATCAAGGCGAGTCCCCCGTAGGTACCGGCCGGCAAGGTTTCGTGCAGGAAGACCGCAGCGAGAAGGGCTGCGCCCGGAATCTCCAACAGGATGATCATGGACACCAGCAGCGGGCTCATGGTCGCCAGGAGATGGTTGAACGCGGTGTGCCCGACTAGTTGCGCGCACACGGTGATGGCCACGATCCCCAGCCAGCCGCCGGCGTCGAACCCTACAAGCGGCTGGCCGCTCGTGAGGGCCAGCACGGCGACGATGGCCGCGCAGATCCCGTAGCAAAGCGTCGTGTACGTTCCAATGCCCATGCTCTGGCGGGCTTTGCCTCCGGCCAAGGTATACAGGCCGGCCAGGGCACCTCCGGCGAGGGCCAGGATGTCACCAATGAGGGCTTTAGGGGAAGTTCCCATATCAAAGCCCGTAATGGCCGCGACGCCGCCCAGCGCGATACCCAGGCCAACCAGAACCGGCCAACGGTGCCTGGTGCCGCGGAGAAGCTGGAAAACGGCGATCCACGCCGACTGCAGGCACACCAGGGCGGTAGCGGCCGCGACCGAAGTGAGCTGGAGCGCGGTGATGAAGCAAGCGAAGTGGAAGGCCAGCGCCACTGCTGCGACAGCGGACCAAGTGAACTCGTTGCGGGTGATCTTGCGGAACTGGCGCGGCTCGCGGATCAGGACCGGCGAGGCCATGACGACGGCGGCGATTGCGTTGCGCCAGAAGGCGATAGCCAGTGCCGTGACGGAGGTAGCTCCAAGCGTTCCGGCGATGAGGGGTCCGGATGATGCGACGCCGAGCACACCCAAAGCAGCAACAATGAAGTTCACATTTCAACCTTAGTGGGGCGGCTTAACGCAAAGAGTCCCGGTCATTTCTGACCGGGACTCTTTCTTATGGTGGAGGCACGGGGACTCGAACCCCGAACCCCCTGCTTGCAAAGCAGGTGCGCTACCAATTGCGCCATGCCCCCATAAGAAGCAACCCGTCCATAATACCCTAGTTCCTTCGATGGTTTGCACCATCTCCAGACCGGGCGTCTTTGCTAGTCAACCGTGTCGGTTGCCTTGCTCCAGACTGTCTTCCGGGCTTCGGATTCCTGCACTTTCCTGTAGAGCAGGACGCCTGCGATCGCAGCTGCAACTACGAGCAACTTCTTCACATGCACCCCGTTCCGGTTCAGTTTCCTGAACCTTTAGCAAAACCTGTGCAGGTTCCGTGGGCGTACCAGGACTTGAACCTGGGACCTCTTCGTTATCAGCGAAGCGCTCTAACCGCCTGAGCTATACGCCCCGATACCTCTTCGGGCCGAGACATGACTTTACAGCACATCCCGGCCCGATCTCAAATCGAGGTATTTTCACCACTGTTTTCCAGCAGTTTCCCTCAATTTCCGACCGTTTGGGTTAGTCGTCGGTGAGGGTCACGCCAATGCCGCCCACGAGTGTTGCGGCAATGTTATAAAGCACGGCGCTCAGCATGGACAGGGCAGTCAGCAACACAACATTCACCACGGCAATGATGGTGGCGAAAGAGGCGACCTGTCCGAGCGAAGCGACCTTCTTGAGTTCGAAGCCACCGCTTTCCGAGCCTGCCAGGGTGCCCAGAAGGCTGTCCACCTGGTTGAAGATGCCCGTGAGGTCCAGAACCGTCCAAAGCACGATTGCGGCAATCACAGTCACGATGCCCAAGGCAACGGACAACAGGAACGCCATCTTCAGGACAGACCACGGATCAACCTTGCTGACGAGCAGGCGGGCGCGGCGAACCTTCGCCTTGGGTGCCGGCTTCACAAGCCCTGGAGCCCCGGGGGCGGGGCGCTGCTGGCCCTGCACGGGCCTCTGGCCGGGCGCGGCGGGACGCTGACCCGCCGGGCGCTGCGTTCCTGCGGGACGCTGGCCTGGGACGGCCGGGCGCTGACCGGGAACGGCCGGGCGCTGACCCGGGACCCTCTCCGCGCCAGTTCCTGCCGCACCCGAAGCGGATGCCACAGGGCGCTGCTGGGGACGGGCCGGTGCGTCTACCCGCGGAGTAGCCGACGGCTGCCGCAATCCTCCAGGGACACCCGTACTCGGCTTGGGATATGAGTCCGAATTGCTCACTCGTTACCTCCGGTGTTGTCTTCGTTCAGCTCGACGCCGGACCCATTACCGGATCCTGCGGCCGATCCCGATTCGGCCGTCGCGGTCGCCTGATCGGCGCCGCCGTTTGCAGCCAACGTTACGTCATCGTCCGCCTCGGACGTTCCTCCGGCGGGATTTTCGACACTATTGACGCTTGAGGCGTCGTCTGTGCCCTCGCCCTGATCGTCGTCGGACTCCTCGAGGCCGCGTTCGCTGTTGCGGGCCACCTCGATGATGCGGTCGTTCTTGTCAGGCTTCGCGAAGATGACGCCCATGGTGTCACGGCCCTTCGCAGGAACACCGGCCACGGCGGAGCGGACAATCTTGCCACCCTCCATGACCACCAGGACTTCGTCTTCTTCGTTGACGATCAACGCACCGACAAGGTCGCCTCGCTCTTCCTGAAGCTTGGCCACCTTGATGCCCAGGCCGCCTCGGCCCTGGAGCCGGTACTCCTCGACGGCGGTGCGCTTGGCGTATCCGCCTTCGGTCACCACGAACACGAACGAGCCGTCCTGGACCACGTCGGCCGCGAGGAGTTCGTCGTCTTCACGGAACTTCATGCCGGTCACACCCGAGGTGGCGCGCCCCATGGGACGCAGTGCCTCGTCGGTGGCCGTGAAGCGGATCGACTGGCCCTTGCGGGAAACCAGGAGAAGATCGTCGGTTTCGGACACAAGCTGCGCCGAGACAAGCTCGTCCTCATCCCGAAGGTTGATGGCGATAACGCCGGCCGTGCGGTTGGTGTCGTAGTCTTCCAGGCGCGTCTTCTTCACAAGGCCGTTCTTGGTGGCGAGCACCAAGTACGGGGCCTGCTCATAGTCGCGCAAGTCAAGGACCTGGGCGATGTGCTCGTCCGGCTGGAAGGCCAACAGGTTTGCCACGTGCTGTCCCTTGGCGTCACGGCCGGCCTCGGCAAGCTCGTACGCCTTGGCCCGGTACACGCGGCCCAGGTTGGTGAAGAAAAGCAACCAGTGGTGCGTGGTTGTGACGAAGAAGTGCTCGACGACATCGTCGCCGCGAAGCTGGGCACCCTTGACGCCCTTGCCGCCTCGCTGCTGCGAACGATAGTTGTCGCTGCGGGTGCGCTTGACGTATCCGCCGCGGGTGATGGTGACCACCACTTCTTCCTCGGGGATGAGGTCTTCCATGGACATGTCACCGTCGAAGCCCATGAGGATGTGGGTCCGGCGGTCATCACCATGCTTGGCCACGATCTCAGCCAGCTCCTGGCTGATGATGTCGCGCTGGCGCTGCTCGGAGGCCAGGATCGAGTTGAACTCCGTAATCATGGCCTCAAGCTCGGAGTGCCGGTCCTGGATCTTCTGCCGTTCCAACGCGGCAAGGCGGCGGAGCTGCATGTCGAGGATGGCGCGCGCCTGCAGCTCGTCAATGTCCAGCAGCCCCATCAGGCCATCCCGGGCAGCCTCGGTGGTGTTGGAGGCGCGAATGAGCGCGATAACCTCGTCCAGCATGTCCAGGGCCTTGAGAAGTGCGCGCAGGATGTGCGCCTCTTCCTCGGCCTTGCGCAGGCGGTAGCGTGTCCGCCGGACAATGACGCTCACCTGGTGGGCCACCCAGTGCCGGATGAAGGCGTCCAGGCTCAGGGTACGGGGTACTCCGTCGACGATCGCCAGCATGTTGGCACCGAAATTGTCCTGCAGCTGGGTGTGCTTGTAGAGGTTGTTGAGCACCACCTTGGCCACGGCGTCCCGCTTGAGCACGATCACCAGTCGCTGTCCGGTGCGGCCGGACGTCTCGTCGCGGAGGTCCGCGATGCCCTGGATCTTGCCGTCCTTGACCAGTTCGGCGATCTTGATCGCCAGGTTGTCCGGGTTTGCCTGGTACGGAAGTTCGGTGACCACCAGGCACGTGCGGCCCTGGAGTTCCTCGACGTTCACAACGGCACGCATGGTGATGGAGCCGCGGCCCGTCCGGTACGCGTCCTCGATGCCCTTGTGGCCGAGGATGGTGGCACCGGTCGGGAAGTCCGGACCCTTGATGCGCACGAGCAACGCCTCAAGCAGCTCTTCACGGCTGGCCGTCGGGTTGGCCAGATACCACTGCACGCCCTCGGCGACTTCGCGCAGGTTGTGCGGCGGGATGTTGGTGGCCATGCCGACGGCGATGCCGGAGGAGCCGTTGACCAACAGGTTGGGGAAACGCGCCGGCAGGATGGTGGGTTCCTGGTTCTTGCCGTCGTAGTTGTCCTGGAAGTCGACGGTTTCCTCGTCGATGTCGCGGACCATCTCCATGGCCAGCTGGGCCATCTTGGTCTCGGTGTATCGCGGAGCCGCGGCGCCGTCGTTGCCCGGGGAACCGAAGTTGCCCTGGCCCAGCGCCAGCGGATAGCGCATCGTCCAGTCCTGGATGAGGCGGACCAGGGCGTCGTAGATCGCGGTGTCACCGTGCGGGTGGTACTGGCCCATGACCTCGCCCACCACGCGGGCGCATTTGTTGAAGGAGCGGTCCGGGCGGTAACCGCCGTCGAACATCGCGTAGAGCACTCGGCGGTGGACGGGCTTCAGGCCGTCGCGGACATCCGGAAGCGCACGGCCAACGATAACCGCCATGGCATAGTCCAGGTAGGAACGCTGCATTTCCGTCTGCAGATCGACCTGGTCCACGCGGTCGGTCAGCACATCGCCCTCAAGTACGGGTTCCGGAATGCCGGCCGACTCGGCGGGAACCTCGGGTGTTTCTTCACTCATAGTTTATGATTTCCGTTTCAGGTATATGTCAGTACTGGAATATTCCTAGGGGCTTTGAAGTCTCTAGATATCCAGGAACCTGACGTCCTTGGCGTTCTGCTGAATGAAGTTCCGGCGCGATTCAACGTCCTCACCCATCAGCACGGAGAAGGTCTGGTCCGCCGCCAGGGCATCGTCCATGGTGACTTGCAGGAGCGTGCGGTGGTCCGGGTCCATGGTGGTGTCCCAGAGTTCGGTGTAGTCCATTTCGCCGAGTCCCTTGTAGCGCTGGATGCCGTTGTCTTTCGGGATCCGGCGGCCGGCGGCCTGGCCGGAGACCAGCTTGGCGTCGCGTTCACGGTCGCTGTAGACGTAGTCGTGAGGGGCGTTCGACCACTTGATGCGGTACAGCGGCGGCTGGGCGAGGTAGACGTAGCCGTTCTCGATCAGCGGACGCATGTAGCGGAACAGCAACGTCATGAGCAGCGTGGTGATGTGCTGGCCGTCCACGTCGGCATCGGCCATCAGGACGATCTTGTGGTACCGCAGCTTGGAGATGTCGAAGTCCTCACCGATCCCGGTTCCGAAGGCCGTGATCATGGACTGGACTTCGTTGTTGCCGAGGGCCTTGTCCAGGCGTGCCCGCTCCACGTTCAGGATCTTGCCGCGCAGCGGCAGGATGGCCTGGGTCTCGGGGTTGCGTCCGCGCTTGGCCGAACCGCCGGCGGAGTCGCCCTCCACGAGGTAGACCTCGCAGCGTGCGGGGTCCTTTGAGGAGCAATCGGACAGTTTGCCCGGCATGCCGAAGGATTCCAGCGGGCTCTTGCGACGAGCGTTGTCGCGTGCCTTGCGGGCCGCCATACGGGCCTGGGCGGCCTGGACAGCCTTGCGGATGACGTCGCGGGCCGGGCCGGGGTTTCGTTCCAACCAGTCGCCAAGCTGGTCGGTGACCACCCGTTGGACGAAGCCCTTGACCTCGGAGTTACCCAGTTTGGTCTTGGTCTGGCCCTCGAACTGGGGTTCAGACAACTTCACCGAGATGACGGCTGTGAGGCCCTCCCGGATGTCGTCACCGGTGAGGTTGTCATCCTTTTCCTTGATGATGGTTTTCTCGCGCGCGTAGCGGTTGATGAGGGAAGTCATCGCGGCACGGAAACCTTCTTCGTGGGTGCCGCCCTCGTGGGTGTTGATGGTGTTGGCGTAAGTGTGGACGCTCTCGGAATAGGCCGTGGTCCACTGCATCGCGACCTCGACGGCGATGTGCCGCTCAGTGTCTTCGGTTTCAAAGGCAATGACGTCCTCGTGGACGATGTCCACCTTCTTGTTCGAGTTCAGGTGTTTCACGTAGTCGAGCAGACCGTCGTTGTACTGGTAAACCACCGTCCGGTGTTCTGCCGCCACTTCGCCGTCGGTGACAACTGCGTCAAGATCCAGGTCATCGTCGCCTGCTCCTGCGACAGGGCGCTCGTCCGTGAGGGTAATGCGCAAGCCCTTGTTGAGGAAGGCCATCTGCTGGAATCGCGCGCGGAGGGTTTCGAAATCGAAATCGGTGCTCTCGAAGATGGTGCCGTCCGGGTAGAACGTCTGGGACGTTCCGGTCTGGTCCGTTGCTTCGCCCTGGACGAGCCCACCCTGTGGCTTGCCGCCGTCGGCGAAGGTCATCCGCCAAACGTGTCCCTGGCGACGCACCTCGGTGTCGACCCTGCGCGAAAGTGCGTTGACAACGGAAATACCGACGCCGTGGAGGCCACCGGACACGGCATAGCCGCTGCCGCCGAACTTGCCGCCGGCGTGCAGGATCGTCATGACAACTTCGACGGTAGGCTTCTTCTCCGTGGGGTGCATATCCACCGGGATGCCACGGCCGTCGTCCACGACCTTGACGCCGCCGTCGGCCTGGAGAGTCACTTCAATGTGGCTGCAGTACCCGGCAAGGGCCTCGTCCACCGAGTTGTCCACCACTTCGTACACCAAGTGGTGGAGGCCACGCGGGCCTGTGGATCCGATGTACATACCCGGGCGCTTACGCACCGCTTCGAGACCCTCAAGAACGGTAATGTCGCTCGCACCGTACTCCTTGGACCCCGAGGGTGTGTCAGGCTTATGGGCGTTCTCCTTCGCGGGATCTACTGCCAAGGTCTCTGCATTGTCGTTAGCCACAGGCGCTTTCGACTCCTCCGTGTTCGATGGTCGCCAGCCGTCACCGCACCAAGAAAGCACGTCCGTCAGGACACACCACAGGGATACGGCAGCCGCCAACAGGGACGTCACTGCTAACGCCGGCTACTTCGTCATTGGCGGATCCGCTTTTACAAGTGCTGTTCAGCGGAGCCAATCAACGTTCACCGGCGCCCAGTTGTCTATGCCGATTCTATCGTGACTGGGCGCAGTTCCTTGCAAAACCCGGCCCATATGCTCAGGAAACTAGCTCTGGGAGGCCGCTGGCCCCATCTGCAAGCCGCCAAAACGGCACCTCTAGGGAGCTGTACGGTCCGGGGAGGTTTCTCGCCCCTGTGCGCCGTTCAAGCAAATCCGCTGACGCGGGTGCCGAGGAAGTTACCCGTAGGTATCCCGGGGGCCCCGCCCATTGACGCTTCGGCCGCCCTTGCGCCAGCTCGGTGCGGTGGGCGCGAGCACTTGAATGGACGTCACCACTCCGTCTCCGAGTTCCCTTCGGAACATGTCCAGGAGGCTGGTGCTCAGGAGCCTGAGCTGCGTTGCCCAGGCGGTGGAATCGCAGCGGACATGGAGCGTGGTGTCGGTGAAGCTCTCCGGGGTGCAATGCGCGGAAATCTCCGGTCCCACCAAGGCATCCCACTCGGCCATCACGGAACCCACGGCCACCGGAGACGTCCAGCCCCGTTCGGCCACGAGCCTCCCGACGACTTTCCCCAAGCCAAGCGGATCCCGGCCGGTGCCGTGGAATTGGCTGAATCCGCGGGTATCGCGGACGCCCTTGCGTTTAGGAGCGGCGCCCGTCCGCGGGGCAGCGCGGCGGATTTCGCCCCGCGCGGCCGCCGCTTCGCGCATCCGATTCAAAGCTGATTGGGCAGCGTCAATCTCGTCAGGGTCCCTGCCCGGCTGGCGTCCGCCGGGGCTATCCTTCTCCATCAATGCCTCCGGGCACAACCTTCACGCGTCGCCCCGCCAATTCCTCGGGAATGTCGGCGTCGACGGCGGCCGTCACCAAAACCTGTTCGGCGCCGGCCACTATTGCAGCCAGTTTACGCCTGCGCTGGACGTCCAGTTCGGCGAACACATCGTCGAGGATGAGGATCGGGGCGGAACCGCCGGTGCGGGTGTCATCGAGCATGACGTAGTACGAGGCCAAGCGCAGGGAGAGGCACATGGACCAAGTTTCACCATGGGAGGCATAGCCCTTGGCCGGAGCCTGGCCCAGAACCAGTTCGAGTTCGTCGCGGTGGGGTCCGACCAGGGAAATCCCGCGTTCCAACTCCCTGCGGCGCGAGGCAGCGAAGGCCTGGACGTAGCGCTCGGTAAGTTGCTCCACGGACAGCAAGCGAAGGTCCTCAACCCCCTCCGAACCGTCAGGGAGACCGTCGGCGGGACCGCCGTCGTCGTCCAACACGCCCTGGATGGTGGAGCGGTAGACCGCGCCCGCTTCTTTGGATCCATCCGTCAGCTGCGCGTAAGCACTCTTGAGGTGGGGTCGGAGCCGTTCCACGAGTTCCAGCCGTGCATGCAGAAGTTCCGCGCCGGCCCGCGCCATGTGTTGGTCCCAAACATCGAGCGTTGCTTCGTGGCCCGAGGTGAATTTGCCGGTGCGGGCCGATTTCAGCAGGGCGTTGCGCTGTTTGAGCACGCGGTCGTAGTCGCTGCGGGTCGCCGCGTGCACCGGCATCAGGCTCACCAGCAGTTCGTCGAGGAAGCGCCGGCGGTTGGACGGATCGCCCTTGACCAAGGCGAGGTCCTCAGGGGCGAAAAGCACCGTCTGGCAAATGCCCAGGATGTCTCGGGCACGTACAGGATTTCCGCGGTTGATCCGGCCACGGTTGGCACGGCCGGCATTGATTTCGAGCTCGACCACCGTCGATTGTTCCCCGCGGACTAGCTTCGCCCGGATCAACGCGCGGTCCGTCCCGAAGCGCAGGAGGGGCGCATCCGTGCTGACACGGTGTGAACTCAGGGTGGCCAGGTATCCGATGGCCTCCACGAGGTTCGTCTTGCCGATGCCGTTGAACCCCACCAGGACCGTGACACCGGGGCCGAGCTTGAGGTCAACCTGCGCGTAGCTGCGGAAATCGGTCAGCGAAAGATGTTCGAGGTACACGCGTACTGCTGGTCGACCGGGGCCTAGTTGGCCGGACGGGTGGCGTGTCCGCCGAACTGGTTGCGCAGCGCAGACACCATCTTCATGGCCGGCGAGTTGTCCTCGCGGGAGGAGAAGCGGGCGAAGAGCGCGGCGGTGATTGCCGGGGCGGGGATCGCGTTGGCAATGGCTTCCTCAACGGTCCATCGGCCTTCGCCGGAGTCCTCGACGTAGTCCCCGATGGAGGCCAGGCCCGGATCTTCGTCCAAGGCTTTGACCATGAGGTCCAACAGCCAGGAACGGACCACGGTGCCTTTTTGCCAGGCCCGGAAGGTGCCGGGCAGGTCCTTGATGATGTCCTTGGCCGCGAGCAGCTCGTAGCCTTCGGCGTAGGCCTGCATCAGGCCGTATTCGATGCCGTTGTGGACCATCTTGGCGTAGTGGCCTGCTCCCACGCCGCCGACGTGGACGAAGCTGTCGGCGCGTTCGCCTTCGGGGCGGAGGGCGTCGAACACCGGCATGGCCAGTTCGATGTCTTCGTCCGCGCCGCCTGCCATGAGTCCGTAGCCGTTCTGCAGGCCCCAGACGCCTCCCGACACGCCGCAATCGGCGAAGCGGATGTCCTTGGAGTCCAGGAAAGCGGCGTGTTTCTGGTCTTCGGTGAAGCGTGAGTTGCCGCCGTCGATCACCATGTCACCGGCAGAAAGCTTCTCGCCGAGTTCGCTGATCACGGCATCGGTGATGTCGCCGGAGGGAACCATGACCCAGACCAGGCGCGGCGTCGGAAGGGCAGCAATCAGTTCGTCAACGGATGCGACGTCGGCGATGTCCTGATTGCGGTCAAAACCAGTGACCTCGATTCCGCCCTTGCGCATGCGTTCGCGCATGTTGAAACCCATTTTTCCAAGGCCGATCAGTCCGATGTGCACCGTGTGAACTCTTTTCTGCGTTGGTTGTTTTGGTAGTGACCCGACTGACTCGCAGTTGTTGTCGTTTTGGGAGCCCGGAACGACAACTACTGCCAGTCAGTTGGGGAGGCGGACGGGCATGACGAGGTAGCGGTAGTCGCCCTTGTCATCGCCGTCGGCGTCAACCTGCGCGGTGATCATGGCCGGCTTGGGCGCCGTGGTGAAGGAGAAGCGCACGAACTTGGTCTCGATCACGCTCAGGCCTTCCACGAGGTAATGCGGGTTGAACGCCACCGTGATGTCTTCACCGCTGAGCTGGGCTTCCAGTTCCTCGGATGCCTGCGCGTCTTCGCCGGTACCGGCGTCGAGACTCAGTTGGCCCTGCGTGAACGCCAGGCGAACCGGCGTGTTTCGTTCGGCGACCAGGGACACGCGACGAACGGCTTCAACGAGTTCCTGCGTTTGGACCGTTGCGTGGATCGGCGTGGAATCCGGGAACAAGGACCGGATTTTGGGGTAGTCGCCGTCGACGAGCAAGGAAGTGGTGGTGCGCCCGCCGCTTTCGAAGCCAATGAGCCGGCTGTCGTCATCGGCGAGGGCGAGATGGATGTCGCCGCTGCTACCGAGGGTCTTGGCTACCTCGTTGAGGGTCTTGGATTTCACCAGGGCACTCGTGGAAATTCCCGGGGTGACGGGCTTCCACGGTACTTCTCGCATGGCGAGGCGGTAACGGTCCGTGGCGAGGAGGGTGATCATGTCATCCTCGATCTCCATCCGGACACCGGTGAGGATCGGCAGGGTGTCATCCCGGCTTGCGGCGATGATGACCTGCGAAACAGCCTGGGCGAAGGCGTCGCCGGGCAAGGTTCCACTGATGGCGGGAAGCGCCGGAAGCGGCGGGTATTCGGATTCCGGCATTGTGGCGAGATGGAAGCTGCTTCGACGGCACGTGAGGGTGACCTTGCTGCCATCGGTTTCGATTTCGACAGGAGCCGATGGGAGGCTGCGGCAGATATCTGCCAAAAGGCGCCCGGAAACCAGGATGGTTCCCTCGGTGGTGATGTCAGCTGGAATCTCAAGGCGCGCGGAGGTCTCGTAGTCAAAGCTCGAGAGACTCACTGTTCCGGCTTCTGCCTTGAGCAGGAGACCTGAGAGTACCGGGACGGGCGGCCGCGGAGACAAGGACCGGGCTGTCCATGTGACGGCTTCTGCCAGGACATCCCGCTCGACTCTGAACTTCACGGAAGGGTGCCGCCTTTCATTGCTGCTGCCAGTGTTCCACCGGAAACTCCCCCAGGAGCCCCGAAAACCAGCGCCCGGAACCCGAAAGCTGCATGGTCCGCAGCGAGCGAACTACAAAGCAGCGCCAAGGATGGACGCGATGCAGACAGCTTAGCCGGAACTTCGGGCATTAACCCATCCCCGGCCTGCTGGCTTGTGGTTCGAAGCAGCCACGGGCTGCGGCGTTGGGTGGGCGGAAGGAGATTGTTATTTGAGGGAATTCATTTTTTTGGGATTAGTAGTGTTAATAACCCCTGTGGAAACTGTGGATAACCGCCCCTGGACCCGCAGTTCCGCGGTTAAGCCCTGTTCACCATATGTGGGTGACAGGGGTTTTAAACAGGGTGTGGACGTGGATAACCCCCAGGCCCGTTTTTAACGATCCACAGACGGCTTAAGGGTTTTAAGCCCATTAACCGTGCTTGTCCCCTTAAGTATCCACAGGCTTATCCACATGTGCCTGTTAATAAGGTATGTAGTACCTCGAGGGAGTGAGTCAGGAATCGCGTTGTTGCTGCTTGATGCGGTTGGTTAGCTCAGTCACTTGGTTGTAGATCACACGGCGCTCGGCCATCAGTTCGCGAATCTTGCGGTCGGCGTGGATCACTGTGGTGTGGTCGCGGCCGCCAAGCTCCTGGCCGATCTTCGGCAGGGACATGTCCGTGAGCTCGCGGCACAGGTACATGGCGATCTGCCGCGCGGTCACCAAGGTGCGCGTGCGGGACTTGCTGCAAAGCTCTTCCATGCTGAGCTTGAAGTACTCGGCCGTCTGCTTCAGGATCTGGTCGGCCGTGATCTCCTGGGCGCCGTCGTCGGTGATCAGGTCCTTCAGCACCATTTCGGCGAGGGCCACATCGACGGGCTGGCGGTTGAGGCTGGCGAACGCAGTGACGCGGATCAGCGCGCCTTCGAGCTCGCGGATGTTGCTGGAGATCTTGGAAGCGATGTACTCCAAGGCGTCGTCGGGGGCGGACAATCCCTCGCTCTGGGCCTTCTTGCGGAGGATCGCAATGCGGGTTTCGAGTTCTGGCGGCTGGATATCGGTCAGCAGGCCCCATTCGAAACGGGACTTCATGCGGTCCTCGAAGCCGGCCAGTTGCTTGGGCGGGAGGTCCGAGGTGATGACCACCTGCTTGTTGTTGTTGTGCAGGGCGTTGAAGGTGTGGAAGAACTCCTCGAGCGTCCGGTCCTTGCCCGCCAGGAACTGGATGTCGTCAATCAGGAGCACGTCGACGTTGCGGTACGTGGTCTTGAAGCTGGCGCCTTCGTCGTCGCGGATGGAGTTGATGAAGTCGTTGGTGAACTCTTCGGAATTCACGTAGCGTACCCGGATGCCGCTGTAGAGACGGCGGGCATAGTGGCCGATCGCGTGCAGCAAGTGCGTCTTGCCGAGCCCGGAATCACCGTAGATGAACAGCGGGTTGTAAGCCTTGGCCGGTGCTTCCGCGACCGCGACCGCCGCAGCATGGGCAAAGCGGTTGGAAGAACCGATCACGAAGGTGTCAAAGACGTACTTCGGGTTGAGCCGGCCGAATTCGTGCGAAGTACTCGGCGGTGTGGGCTGCGGCTTCAGTTCGACGGCCAGGTCGTTCGCGGAAGAGAGTTCGACGGCGGGCACCGGCTCTTCGTGGATGGGCACCAGATCCGTGTCGACGTCGATCGCGCACCGGATGTCGTCGGAAAACACGCTGCGGAGGGCGTCATCGAGGGCGTCCTTGACTTGCGTCTGGAGAACCTCGCGGGTGAGCTCGTTGGGTACGGCCACCAGAAGGGTGGAGCCGATGAGGCCTTGCGCCTGCGCAAGGATGACGAAACCACGCTGCCGGGGTGTGACGCGATCGTCTTGTTCCAGCAGGCTCAGCACCCGCCGCCAGGAACTTCCGACCGTGTTGGCGTGGTTGGCTTCGTCTACCGTCATCAATTGGTTCCCTCGAGTGCTTGCTTGCCTGGACTGCGGCAGCCGAAGGTCCGTGGCCGATCAAAGGGCGTGGATTCCGAACCGAATCCACAGGGTTATGCACAGTCCGTGGATAATCGGCTACTGAGACACTCTAGGGGATGGAAACTCCAGAAGATAGCTGGGAAGAAGCTTGTGGATAATTACACCGTTGTGGTTCTGAAACGGGGTCTGTGAGCCACTTCATCCACAGGCTGGCGGGGGTAGTTAGCCACAGCTGGGGATAGCGGGCACTGCGGCTCCCGGTTTGACCTGGAGGGTCTTTTTGCCCTAACGTTGTGAAGTCCTATGTGTCCGCTTTTTGACCGCCCGCATCTCCGGTAAATCCGGCGTTGGGCGGCGGCGGATACTCAATAAACTTAGCGTCGGCCAGTTCTTCCCCTTTTGATCGGGTGGGCGCACCTTTGATCCACTGGAGTAACTAACGTGAGCAAGCGGACTTTTCAGCCGAATAACCGCCGTCGGGCCAAGAAGCATGGCTTCCGCCTTCGTATGCGCACCCGTGCCGGCCGTGCCATCCTGGCCGCCCGTCGTGGCAAGGGCCGCGTCGAACTGTCGGCCTAAATAACTGACTCGTCGGTCAGCCTTCCAAGCGAGTTAATAGGTGCTAGCCGCCCGTAACCGTCTACGGACTTCTACCGACTTTTCAACAACTGTACGTTCCGGCGTCCGCAATGGACGCCGGAACTTAGTGTTATATACGGCATCTATTGGTGCCGGAGAACCGAGCCGCATCGGCTTCATCGTTTCCAAAGCTGTCGGGAACGCTGTGACCAGGAACCTCGTTAAGAGGAGACTGAGAGAAGCAGGTGCTTTGTCTTTGAATAGGCATGGCACGGGTCTTGCTGTTGTGGTCCGGGCGTTGCCCGCGGCTGCGACAGCGAGCTGGGACCAGCTGCTGACGGATTACAACGCCGCCTTGGCGGCAACCACGAAACGGCTCGGCGGATCCTCTCCGCGAGTTGTTTCGCCCACCCAGGGCACCACAACGGAAGGGACACCGCGTGCATGAGCTGAACGCCGCCGTCGTCCGCTTCTTTAGAGTCGCTCCGGGGATCCTCGGAAAATTTCTGTGGGAGCTGCCGCGCAACGTCCTCATCATCTTGTTGAAGACGTATCGCAGGATCATCTCTCCCTTGTACGGCCAGGTGTGCCGATTCTTCCCATCCTGCTCGGCGTATGCCCTCGAAGCGGTGACGGTACATGGTGCCGTCAAGGGAAGTTGGCTCGCAGTGCGGCGCCTTGCGCGTTGCCACCCCTGGAACGCCGGCGGCGTGGACCACGTCCCCGCCGGACATCGTCACTGGCCCGAAGGCCAGACGCCCACAATTGTTGTACTGAACAACCCGGACCAGTTCCTGGCTGTGTGGTCTGATGAAGACGGTCGCCGCACAGCGGCCTGAGGAAATAGGGAAAACGTATGGACATCTTTGGAACAATTCTGGCCCCGTTCAAGTGGCTAGTGTCCGCGATCATGCTGGGGTTCCACGACGGGCTGAGTTTCATTGGCCTGCCGCCGGAGAACGGCTGGACCTGGACGCTGTCCATCATCGGCTTGGTGCTGGTGATCCGTGCCGCCCTGATCCCTGTCTTCGTGAAGCAGATCAAGGCACAGCGGGGCATGCAGCTGCTTCAGCCTGACCTGAAGAAGATGCAGGCGAAGTACAAGGGCAAGACCGACCAGCTCTCCCGCCAGGCGATGGCGCAGGAACAGATGGCGCTGTACAAGAAGCACGGAACCAACCCGTTCTCCGCTTGTTTGCCCATGCTGATCCAGATGCCGTTCTTCTTCGCGCTGTTCCAGGTGCTTTCCGGTATCACCCAGGCCCGCCAGAGCGGTATCGGCATCGGCGCCCTGAGCCACGACCAGGTGGTGCAGTTCGACGAATCCAGCATCTTCGGCGCACCGCTCTCGGCTTCCTTGCTTCACGGCGGTGGTCTCCCCGGATCCGATCAGACGATCGTGTGGGTCCTCTCCATCGTGATGATCCTGGCCATGACGGCGTCGCAGTTCATCACCCAGAAACAGATCATGGCCAAGAACATGTCCGAAGAGGCGATGGCCAGCCCGTTCATGCGCCAGCAGAAGATGATGCTCTACATCCTGCCGCTCGTTTTCGGTGTGGGTGGCATCAACTTCCCGATTGGTGTGCTCATCTACTGGACCACCACCAACCTTTGGACCATGGGCCAGCAGTTCTTTGTCATCCGCCGCATGCCGACGCCGGGTTCCCCCGCGGCGAGGGCGCTTGCTGAGCGTCGCGCCGCCAAGGGCTTGCCGTCCCACTCCCTCTTGGGCGGTAAGAAGGACGCAGACGTCGCTGCCGAAGTGGCCGCCGTCGAGGTCAAGGCACAGCAGCGCATCCAGCCACAACGTAAGAACAGGAAGAAGAAGTAATGTCTGTTGAAAGCACCGAAGAGGCAACGGCCGCTGCCGCCGGGGAACTGGTAGAAGCCACAGAAGAAACTTCCGAAGAAGGCGCTGCTGCCGGCAGGGGCACTTCCGTGAGCCGCCTCGAGGAAGAGGGCGATATCGCCGCAGACTACCTTGAGGAACTCCTCGACATTGCCGATATCGACGGCGACATCGACATTGAGGTTCGCAACGGCCGCACCTACATCTCCATCGCGGCCGAAGACGACTCCGAGGGGCTTGAGAGCCTGGTAGGCCGCGACGGTGAAGTGCTCGAAGCCCTTCAGGAACTTGCTCGCCTGTCCGTGCTGTCGGCGACCGAGAGCCGTTCCCGCCTGGTGCTCGACATCAACGGTTACCGCAAGGAACGTGCCGGCGATCTGCAGCAGATTGCCGAAGACGCCGTCGCGAAGGTCAAGGAGACCGGCGCCTCTGTTGCGCTTGCACCTATGAGCGCCTACGAGCGCAAGATTGTGCACGATGCTGTTGCGGACCTCGGTTTCGTATCCGAGTCCGAGGGCGAAGGCGCTGGCCGCCACATCGTGGTTTCGGCCGACTAACGGATCATGGTTGAAATCACGGCAGCCGAACTCCAGGCGGCAGAGAAGATCTTCGGTGACCGGCTTGGTCTCGCCCAGCGGTACGTAGAACATTTGGCGACATCAGGAACCGAGCGCGGGCTGATTGGCCCGCGCGAGGTTCCCCGCCTGTGGAGCCGGCACGTTCTCAATTGCGCCGTCATCGAGTCGGCAATAGCCCATGGCAGCCACGTTGCAGACGTCGGTTCGGGTGCCGGGCTTCCCGGCTTGTGCTTGGCGATTGCACGTCCCGATCTTGAACTCACGCTGATCGAACCCCTGGAGCGACGCGTCATTTGGCTTCAGGAAGTGGTGGACGACCTCGGGCTGGGCAATGTCACCGTCATGCGCACCCGGGCAGAGCTCGCAGTGGGAATGGTCGACGCGGACGTCGTCACGGCCAGGGCTGTCTCTGCCCTCTCCAAGCTCGCTGGTTTGACCATTCCCTTGCTTAACGGCAAGGGTGAAGTGGTTGCGATCAAGGGCCGCAGTGCTGCCGAGGAGATTGAGCAAGCTGCGAAAGTCATCCGCAGGCTCGGCGGCGTGGAAACGTCTGTTGTGGTTTGCGGGCAGGAGCTCTTGGAAGAACCCACCACAGTGGTGAGGATCGTCGTTAACAAACAGCGGAAGATCACTTAGTTTCGGCGCTGTGTCCCGCGTGTCCGCAACTGAGCGGTTAAGCTAGAGAACGGCAGCTAGAGCCGAATGAGAGTGAGAGTGTGACAGTGGGCAGTAGCGAAACCTCCACCCAGCGGATCCCGCCATTTATTTCCTTGGGGTCGGCTCGGGCCATGGCTGCACCCTCGGCGTCCTTTGAATCTGCGCTGATGCGCACGAATTCGGTTGCAAACGCCGCTGTTTCACGTGAAACGCTGATTGTCGGACACGACAACGTCATGGACTCCATCGACGACTCCAGCCCCATTGCGCGCCAGCTCGCCAACGAGACCCGACGTCGCGAACGGCTGGTGGGACGCGAGCTTCCCAAGCCGGAGAAAACCCGTATTTTTACCGTGTCCAATCAAAAGGGCGGCGTCGGAAAGACCACCACGACGGTCAACATTGCGGCCGCCTTGGCTTCCGCTGGACTCAATGTCCTGGTGATCGACATCGATCCCCAAGGCAATGCATCTACGGCTCTTGGTATTGAACACCACGCCGACGTCGACAGTATTTACGATGTGCTGATCAACGACCTTCCGCTGCGTGACGTTGTGGCTCCTTGCCCTGATATTCCCAATCTCATCTGCGCGCCGGCAACCATTCACCTCGCGGGCGCTGAGATTGAACTGGTTTCCCTCGTTGCACGCGAGCAGCGCCTGCGCCGCGCAATCGATGTGTATTCGAAAGAACGCGCGAAGAACGGTGAAGCTCGCCTGGACTTCATCTTCATCGACTGCCCGCCCAGCCTGGGCCTGCTGACCGTCAACGCCTTCTGCGCGGCCAGCGAGGTACTCATTCCCATCCAGTGTGAGTACTACGCATTGGAAGGCCTGAGCCAGCTGCTCAAGAACATCGAAATGATCCAGAAGCACCTCAATGCTGATCTGGTCGTTTCCACCATCCTCCTCACTATGTATGACGGCCGCACCAATCTGGCCGCGCAGGTGGCTTCCGAAGTCCGCCAACATTTTCCGGAGCAGGTTCTCGGCGCCGTGGTTCCACGCTCCGTGCGCATCTCGGAAGCTCCGAGCTATCAACAGACGGTGATGACCTACGATCCGTCATCCAGCGGCGCGTTGTCCTACATGGAAGCCGCCGCGGAAATCGCCGAGCGCTAGACTTCCTTAATCACTGCAATATCCTTGGCGGGCTCTATTCTTGCCATTCCACCGGAGGGACATACTAATGAGCGAAAAGCGACGAGGCCTGGGTAGGGGTCTTGGGGCTCTCATTCCCAGCTCCGCTTCGGCTGGTGCATCGGGCAATGGCGTTCCGACGTCCCGCCCAGTGGACCTCTTCTTCCCTGAGGCGCGCAAGGCCCAGGAGACGGTGGATACCCCCGAGGTGCCTGAAACCGAAGTAGCGAAGAGCTCGCCTTCACGAGGCTCTTCGTCCAATAGTACGACGGCGGCAAAGACTCCTGCTGCGAAGTCGCCCGCCTCGAAGGTCACCGCCGATGACGGCGCGACCGCGTCTGAGCGGGCCGAGGCTACCACCGATGACGGTTTTTCTGAGTCGCTTCCCTCGGAATCGCCCGAGGTCCAACTAGTCGAGGTTCCCGGGGCGCGCTTCGCCGAAATCCCTGTCGGGGACATCCATCCCAACCGCAAGCAACCGCGCAGCGTCTTCGATGAGGACGACATGGCGGAGCTGGTTCACTCCGTCAAGGAAATAGGCGTCCTCCAGCCAATTGTTGTACGTACTTCAACCGAAAAGGGTGGAGAACCGTACGAACTGGTGATGGGTGAGCGGCGATGGAGGGCTGTACAGGCCGCCGGGCTCGAAACCATCCCCGCGATTGTTCGCGATACCAACGATGACGACCTCCTGCGCGATGCTTTGCTGGAGAACCTCCACCGCAGCCAACTGAACCCCCTGGAAGAAGCAGCTGCCTACCAGCAACTCCTGGAGGACTTCGGTACCACCCACGAGCAGCTGGCCGATCGGATCGGACGTTCCCGGCCGCAGGTGTCTAACACTCTTCGTCTCCTTAAACTTCCTCCCCTCGTGCAGCGGCGCGTCGCGGCCAGTGTGCTCTCGGCCGGCCACGCACGTGCATTGCTCGCTCTTCCGGACGCAGCCGCGATGGAGCGCCTCGCGCAGAAGATCGTCTCCGAGGGGATGTCCGTACGGGCCACTGAAGAAGCGGTGGCGTTGTACCAGGATCCTACGGTGCCGCCGAAGAACAGTATCCCGCGCCCCAATGCACGCCATGAGCGCCTCGACTATCTTGCTTCTTCTCTTTCCGATCGACTGGACACGAACGTGAAGATCACGCTGGGTGCCCGAAAAGGTCGAGTCAGCATTGAGTTTGCCAGTGTTGAAGATCTGAACCGCATCATGGATGTTTTGTCTCCCGGAGATGAAGGCTAGTCGCTCGATTTCTACGGAATTGGGGTTTGCTTCTGCGGAGGCAGGCCCCATTTTCATTTAGGAGTTGCTCGAGGGGTGTGCGGAAATCGTTCGATTCACGACCGAGGTCTATCGTTGAGGGAGCGCCGTGCAGACGCTCTCGGGGGCTGTGCGTGGCTGTGGGTAGCTATCTGAGATCGATTGCTTGTACTGCACGTGTGGCCGGTTGCGGCCCTTCTCCTGCAGCTGGAGCGCTCCGGCACGCTTAGCCCTGAAGAGTCCGTAAGCCTTCACGCGGGGTGTGGCCTCCATCCTTTTATGAGAGCTCCTCGCCGGACGTCGCGTCCGATGACTCTCGCGCTTGGAACGACCGGGGATGTCGCGGATCAAATCAGGCGTTTCACGTGAAGCGAACAAGATTTGGAGGGTAGGAAGATTGGAGTCCAGCCTCTCGTTCGCACAATGAAATTGGCCTATTTTTGCTCTCCTTTCGGCGATAGGACACTTGAAGGCCCTCTCGAATGCTTCCGTTCGAGCTGACTGGACCATGCCTCCGTGGCGTGCAACTTCGAGCTACGCTGAGCGTGGGATGCAGGCTGCCCGCTTCCTTTGCGAGCATGTGTGTTCGCGTTTCACGTGAAACAACAAGGCTCGCCTGCCTTCAATTGACGTTCGCCTGGATCTCCAACGTTCGAACTTCGGCGGTCTCGCTAGATTCTTCCTGGTCGACACGGGCATCTCCCATCCTTGGCGGATCTGGTTTGGGCGCCCGGATGATTTCCACTCTCCTTCTTTTGTGTCGTGCCGTCGAAAGGCGGGTTTGGCGGACAGCGCCTAAGGAAGGTTCGAATCGCACTTCTCACCCGCACAGGTCCAGACCCTGTTCCTCAACTTCAGCCAGGGTCGACGTAACTGCCCAAGCATGCTGGACCAAGGAAATCAGTGCCTCCTGTACCTAATGGAGGCGCCGGATGTTTCACGTGAAACAGCTGACTCAGCCGTCCGGGCCCGTCGAGCCTGAGCTGGGCCAGGGCGTGGACACGTCAGTCAGTCTGTCAGTCACTCTGGGCTGGACGGTCGACTCGGCTTGTTTCACGTGAAACGGTGCGCCGCAGGCCGGGCCGGGATCGACTCACCAGCACATGCTTCGATAATTGGTAGTTGACTCGCAGTACGAGGTGAATGATCAGCGACGCTGCTTTGCGTGACGGCTCAGAAGCTGATGGTTTCTCGGCTTGCTTCTATCCACTCAGCGCCTAGAAGGGGATCTCAGGCATTCTGCCACGCCCCCATCAGGCATCTTAAGGAATGCGGCGCCTACGGTTCGAGACACGGAGGAGAGTCCTCCTAGTAGCGATAGGCACGGCTAGGTCTTGCCACCTCTGTTCCCCGAGCTTCGAAATCACCATTCTTCGCCCTGATCTCCCTCTTGGTGGACTGGTACCAGACTCGGCGATAGGAGCAATTCGATGCGAGCGGCAGGGCAGGAAGTAATCCTAGTTGACGTGCCTGACATTGAGAATCGAACTTTCGGCGAGCCTTCTTGAGGGCGAATTGGCTCCAGCGTGAGCCGGGGTCCAGCCACCGCCTGTTCGTGTCGGGCGCTAACGGTGCTCGGGGTCGCTCCGGTGGCGGGTACGCGCGACTGTGTGCAGCGTTAGAGGGCGTCCTGGCCGTCTGGAACTGGGGATACCCACGACCCGGCGCCGACCGGTGGGAACAGTGAGGGGCGGGAACTAACCGCGACAAGGCAGCCCTAGGTGGGGTGCTTGCTGGTTGCACACCCCTGGTTGCTGATGCGTGTCCGGGACTGCGGGTGATCGCCACTGCAGCGTCCGGATCTAGCTGACGCCGACCTCCCTTTGGACGCTGACATCTGCGGCATGAGGCCGGGGCCAGCGCTCGGGTACTAATCCCCTATTGGCTTGAACATTAGATTGGCACGAACCAAAGTGTTCCGTCATCATGTCGATGATCGTTCCTGCCCGTCCGGAACCGGTGGGGGAATCGTCCAGCCTGTTCAGTCAGCCGGGCGTCATGAATCGATGGTCAGTATTGCCAGCGGTTCAAGAGACAACGTGATCGCAGTCCCCCTCTAGTCCTGAGCGACTCGGGGGCTAACGTGTGGCGGTGTCGGTGTTGGAGCCGAGACCGGCGGCCACGCCGGTAAGAGGACAGGTCGATTGTGTCATTGGTGGCAGTTGCCGAGATTGTTTGGGATGAAGCTGAGAGCAGCTAGCCCGCCAGGTGCGTTATACCTGCATCTCCCCTCGAGCTTTGAGCGGTCGTACCCTCTCCCGCGTGATCGCGTTCCCGCCGCGACTGCACTTTGCTTCGCCCGTGTGTGTCTGCGATGTGATTGATCCGAAGCAAGCTGAATGGCGACCCACTCGTAGGGAACGCGACATCAACACCGCAGTCCGTGGCGTATATGGATTTGGCCTCGACCCGGGACGCTCGTGCCTGGCAGAATCTGGCCGGGCGGATCTGCGGCACGCTTGGTGCAAACTGTCCGTGCGAACCTCCTGCTTGTTCACATCGGTATCCAAATTCTGGAGGCATGGAAGCGGCCGCATGAGGCTCTAGATTGGTCATCGTCGGAGCATTGAGACTACGCGAGTCACTACGTCCCGAAGGCCGCTTCGGACTATCGACGATCCTCGACGCCGACGGTCGCGGAAAATCGAGTCTCGGTGTGAGCGCCTTCTCGGCATGCGAAGAAACAAATTTCCTCCGCTCGCGCGATGCCCACACCTTCTTGACCCTGACTAACCGCTGTTGAAAAGTCGCAGAGCAACGGTGGATATCGCTGTGGATAACTTTGTTGATAAGTCGGTCGGGTTGAGGGGTCGACGGTGTGGACTCAGCGAGGATCGATCCGGCCGGCGGTGGTACTCGCGTGGTGCTCGTTGTCTTAGATGGCTCTGTTTCACGTGAAACATAGCCATCGTCTTCAAACTGGCCGCTCTCACCAAGATTTGAACTGATTTTGGACGATTCCTAGGCTTTCGGGCGCACTCGCGACCCCAAGGTAAGTCTGATTCCATGTGAAGGTCTGGGCGCCGCCTTGGTTCCGACTGGACGTGCTCAGTACCACGCTCGGGGAAATGTTCGGACCGGTCATTTTTGACGGTGGATATCGCTGTGGATAACTATGTGCATAACTTTGGGCCCGTCGGTGGATATCCTTCGCGGCCCCGATGCGACTTCCCCGGAAGGGCGGCCTCATGCTGTGTGCTAGTGCCCGTATCTTGGTCAGCAGCCTCCGGATTTCTGGCGCCTCCCGAGCTCAGCGTGATCGAGTTTGGGCACCGTGGTCTCGTCATGTTTCACGTGAAACGGCGACCGCCCCGGCGCCCGCCGATGGCAGAGATATTTTCTAACCTGATGAGAACGACGCGCTGCGGCCACCCAGCGGCAGAGGCACACCAATACAAGACTGAGGCGGAAGTAGCCGTTGGGACGACGAGGCCCCAGTGCTGACATCCAACGGACCACACGCTCGCCTACTCTGTACATGGTGACAGGGGTATGTCGCCGACCTGGGTGCCCGGACCGCAGGACCAGTGCGCAATGGCTCGCCCTTTCAATTGATATGGAAGCTGCGGACGCCTGTGCCGAGTCGAGATTTCGTCAGTGCATAGAGGGGCAAAGACCTGTGGGCGATCCGCAGGCGCACGGCCGGCGAACTCCTCGCTCATTGGAATTGCCGTCCCGATTTTCAGCGTGACGAATGATCGGGCCCCGCACCCCCATATACGAACTCGCCCTTCGGTACGTGTGGGTGAGCCTGCGCTCAGGACCAAACCGGGAAGCTCCATCACCTGCCTCCGTCCACCCATCCCCGCGTTCGAATCTTCTAGCGCCAGCTCTTGTCAGAGCCGGAGAGTGGGGCTCGCGAAGGGGAGGTAGGAATGGGGCCTGTCGAAGTCCGGGTCAGTAGCTCGATCGGAGTGAGCTGGGCGCCGGCTACAGTGCGGTGATTCCGGGTCAAATATCATGCCAATGCTCATCGGTGCAGAATCGCGTCGGCTGCCGTCCCGAACTCGGCTCCAAGCTAGTTCCGGGCGTAGGAGCTACGGCTAGACGCTGTATCCATGGGTTCAAGGGGACGTGGCCTGGGCCAACTCGGGCCGGACCGCTTGATGGTTCGCGAACATGACCCGCCTATCGGTCGCGGTATTTGTGAGCTTGACCGCCAGGATCAGACTTGGTTCGCGCCCTCAATCGCGATTCAATCGCCGAATCGCCGCCCTGAGGGAATTGGGAGGTGATGAAGTCCTGCCTCTTTCCCGGGCGTCGCCGTGCGGGCAGTGAATGCAGTACCGGTGCCCTCTCGCTGGCCTCACAATCCGAGCTGCCCTGCGAACGCGCGTTAGGCGGCCCTCTGGGCCGCGCGCCGATCTATTTCGTGTGGACCCCACAATCCGGGGCTGCCCGACAGATTTGCGTGGGGTTGTCGATTACGCCACGCCGCAATCCATCCCGTGTGGGTGCTGGCACCGCCAATTGTCACTCCCCTGGGTCTACTGGGCCTGATGTATCGGCGCAGCGCCCGCCCGCAAGGGTCAACAAGCTGCCAGGGGGTAAATCCTCGCATTAGCATTGTGCCGTAGAGCTGCGGGCGGCTCATCCGCGCTCAACCCCAGTCAGCGGGCTTCTACCTACTCTGTCTGTATCCGGAGTGTCGAAATGCGTCCGAAAGGTACGGATGTCACCGCACCGATGACGGACTGGGTTCTCGAGTGCGGAAGGTGACTCATGGGATGTGAAATAACTCACACCAGTTGCAGAAGTGAATTCTTCGTTCGGCGGCGCCGAAGGTGGGCGCGGCTAGGTAAACTGGGCGTCAACGTGGTCGCTGTCTGTATACGTTTTGAAAGGTGCAGTCACGGAAGCGAGTACTAAGGCGAATTGCTCTTGCATCGCCGATACGTAGCGAGGTTTCCTGACGGATTCGAATCCCCGAAGGGGACTGGCTGGGTTCTGTGCAGTGCAAAGCCGCTGCACCAGGCCGGCCGATGTTGGCCCTTCGCGAAGAACCCTGGCAGCCGAGTCGTACCGAGGCTGCGTCGGGCAAAGCAAGTCCATGATCTTCAGGCTGGCACGGTGTTTCACGTGAAACATGGAAGGGTTCCCCCAGGACGCCCCACACCTTCAACGAAGAGTGACCCGACATCCCCCGCCCAGGAGATGACTCCCAAGTCGCCGGCAAGAAGTTGCAGTCTCCGGAGCCAGTGGTGGGAATCCAGTCGAAGTTGAGTACACCATCAAAACCGACTGGCAGCGTGGCCAGTGCTTGTAACCCCCGCAACGATCAGCGACTAGGTTTCACGTGAAACCGCACGAGCGCCAACGGTCACGCTGTTTGTCCGCATCCAACTCGAACACCAAAGTGCATTTCGACGGTTCTCGAGCGATGAGCTATGTTTCACGTGAAACGGTGCATACGCTCGGCGCAGGCGGGGATCCACTTGGAACCGATTTCGAAACTGGATCTCCGCGGCATTCCACGAACCGCCAAAACTGTTTCACGTGAAACAGCCGAATCGACTACTTCGTCGTTGACATCAGACAGGGAAACGCTGCAATCGAATGGACTCCCCGGCATCAACCACGGCTCAAAAGAATCGACAGGGCGCAGGTGTCCCCTAGTCCCTGGTCCAAGTCAGGCCCGCCTGCAGTCGCCCTCATCCCAGCCCGGGTCGGGTCGCGCAATAGATCTCACGTCAGTCCAGGCCGTTCCCCGGAAAGGCAATCAATTTTGAAATTGAAAAGGGTTCACAAGCGGCACCATCAGGCCACAACCAGCAGAGCAGCCTTCCCATCTGCCTGCCAATACCCCCGTCAATCACCACTAGCACCACTAGCGGCGAGACCACGAACCCCAGGACCGTGTACCCGAAGGCACGAAAAAGCCGGTGGTCCTCGCTCAATAGCGAAAACCACCGGCTGAATCAGAAGCGACCGCTAAAGGGGCGGCGGACGTCCTAGGACAGGACGGATTCAAATTCCTTTTCGAAGAACTGCTTCGGCTTGGCACCGATAACTGTGCTCTTCACTTCTCCCCCACTGAAGAGGTAGACCGCCGGAATAGACGTGATGCCGTACTCAGCGGCGATGGCCGGGTTGTCGTCGACATTCAGCTTGACGACGTCGACCTTGTCTCCGTATTCAACTGAGATCTCGTCGAGGATGGGACCCAACTTGCGGCACGGGCCGCACCACTCCGCCCAGAAGTCCACAATGACCGGCTTTTCAGCGGCCAGGACGTCGGTGCTGAAACTGGCGTCGGTAACGTTTTTAGCGTTGCTCATAATTCTTTCCCTTCGAATGGATGGCTGCTGTGCCGATTAGGCGTGCAGGTCTGCAAGATAGTGCTCGACGTCCAAGGCCGCGACACAACCGGAACCGGCGGCCGTGATGGCCTGGCGGTAGGTGGGGTCCACGACGTCGCCGGCGGCGAAGACGCCCTTGATGCTGGTCTTGGAGCTCCGGCCGTCGACGGCGATGGTGCCTTCAGGGGCGAGCTCCAGCTTTCCCTTTACGAGTTCCGTGCGGGGATCGTTGCCGATGGCCACGAAAACGCCGGTGACGGCAAGTTCGGACTCGGTGCCGTCGACGAGGCTCTTCAGCTTCAGGCCAGTCACCTTGTCCCCACCGATGACGTCTTCGACGGCGGTGTTCCACACGAAGTTGATCTTCTCGTGGGCCTGGGCACGGTCACCCATGATTTTCGAAGCCTTGAGGGTATCGCGGCGGTGTACCACGGTGACGGACTTGGCGAACTTGGTGAGGAAGAGTGCTTCCTCCATGGCAGAGTCGCCGCCGCCGATCACTGCGATGTCCTGGTCCTTGAAGAAGAAACCGTCACAGGTTGCACACCAGCTCACGCCGTGGCCGGAGAGACGCTTTTCGTTCTCGAGGCCGAGCTCACGGTATGCGGAACCCGTGGACAGAATGATGGCGCGTGCCTTGAAGGTCTCCCCATTTCCGATAGTCACGGACTTGATGTCGCCGTCGAGGTCCAGTTCGGTGACATCCTCGAACTGAATTTCAGTGCCGAAGCGTGCCGCCTGCTTTTCGAAGTTCTCCATGAGATCAGGTCCCATGACGCCCTCGGGGAAACCGGGGTAGTTCTCGACGTCTGTTGTGTTCATCAGTTCGCCACCGGCAGTCACGGAACCGGCGATGAGCAGCGGGTTCATGTTGGCGCGTGCCGTGTAGACAGCCGCCGTATAACCGGCAGGCCCTGAGCCTACGATGATGACATCACGTACGTTGGACGCGGTGTTTTCTGCGTTGCTCACTGGTGGGTGAACCTCTTCCTTAGTCGATGCACCGGATCCTTGCGGCCGGCCACATGGCACAACCCTCTGTCGGCGCGGAATATTCCGATGTTCCCGGGGACCCTAATATCCGCCACCATTCAGGGTACCTTCCGGTAGCGCAGGGCATGGAAGGACGAGGGCTCCGTTACCGGAGTTGACGGTCCCCTGGACGCAATCACCCGTGGACGCAAACTCCCCCAACAAACGCAAGCGCCCGAAACGGTCACCTGCGCCCGAAGGGCCTCCCGCCGTCGACTACTGGACCTTGATCTCCGCAAGGCGTAGGCCGAACCCATAGCGTGTCTTGGGCGCGGTCAGCTTGGGCAGGGACTTGATGGAGATGATTACGTACTGTGCCGTTACAGGGGCACTGAGCGGCATGGTGAGCTCCGGTGAGGTGAAGCTGTTGGTGCCGACCAATTTTGCGCCGTCCATGGCCGGACGATCATTGGTGTAAACGCTGATGTTTCCACCGGAAGCACCCAATTGACTCAAAGTGACGGATGTCACTTGCGAGGGTGCCTTGAGCTTGACGAGCAGCGAAACTCCATCAGGAGCGAGTCCACCCCAATCCGCTGTGGCGAACTCCATGTCCGACCAGTAACTTGCGGCATTGCCGTCGTAGGCCTTGACCAGGTCCTTGTCGTAGCTCGCGGCGAATTCGAAATCGCCCATGCGAGTGACTCCGTCAATGACCGGCGGCGCTGCGACCGCAGGTGCTGACGTACTGCTACTCGGCTGTCCAGTTACAGATTGGGACGCTGTGGAGGACTGCTTGGCTGCCGGAGTCCCGCCGGGGATGAGGTTGCCGAGGTTGGTGACAGCCAGAATCAAACCCACGATCAAGACAGCGGCGAGGACCCCACCCACGAGCCAACGGAAGGAACGGGGCTCGCGGACCGGCTCCTCGTCGTAGTATTCGTCTTCGTCAAGGGGCTCTGCCTGCTCACGCGCAGTCGACGGGAAGCTCGATGCCCCGCGGCTGTATCCGCCGGTAGCGGCGGCCGCACCGCGGGAAGCGGCCGCACCGCGGGAGCCGGCGTCGTCGTTAACGAAGCCGTAATCGTCTTCAGACCAGAGAGAGACTTTGGATTCCTGGGCGGGGTTCGCGGAGGTAGGCGCCGGAGGGGTGGACGCCGGAACAGCCTGCGTGGCGGGCGCCGCTTGGATTTGCTGCGGAGCGGTCCGGCTCGACTCAGCGGTCCGGTTGGACTCGGCGGCCGAAGCGGATCCGGGCCTCCCGGAAGGTGCGGCTTCGCCGTCGTCGCTATTTGCCTTGCCGGCACCCTTTACGGTGGCCGCGGCCGCGGCGGCAGCCGCCCCTGCTCCCGCCGCCGCAGCAGCGATGCGGGAACCGATGCCCCCAGGAGCCGACGCCGGCCGGCTGGCGGGCATGGGAGGAACCACCGGGCGGCGCGGGTCCGCCGGTGCCGCGGCACCTGGCAGTGATTCGCCGGCGGGACTGGGCTCGACCTCGTCGTAGCTGATGTACTCGGCGTCGTGCTCTTCGTCGTCGTACAGTCCGTCGTAGGTCTCGGGCTCGTGGGACCGGGCCTGGCCGAAGATCTCGCTGCCGAGCGTGTCCGTGAAGAACGGTTCGACGTAGGGCGGGTTGGTCGCCACAACGAGGTCCAGCAGGTCAGGAGCGCTGCTGTGGTTGGTGATGAGGTACGTGGTGCTGTCGCTGACGCCGAGATCGAGGATCTGGACATGCCCGGGCCGTTCGCCGGTGGCTACCTCGCGGGCGCTCTTGGCAACCTGATCGGCGTTTCCGGGGCCGGCCACGAGGATGCTGACAGGTCTGTTGAGGACCTGGTCCACGCCGTCGAGCACCAGATCTTGGTCGTGCGAAGTCAACACGGTGGCTGTGACTTTGTAGCGGCCGCCAAGCACTGATCCGACATCGATCGGGTGGGACACGGGTTCCTCCTATGACTGTCCGGAAGCTGCGGGTCCTGAATACGGGATCCGGCCAGCCGGGTGACCCGTGGTCTGCAACTACCTGTATTAGTTTCTGATCCTAGCTGATTGGGCCGTTCCGACTCCGGGTTTGCGAGGATGCGTCACCGTTTGCGGCGGGGTCCACCGCGGAAATACGGGTTGTTTCCCAGCGTCCCCTGATAGGTGCGGCGGCCCGGCAACGGGATGCCCGGGCGGCCGGCGGCTCCTTGCGCAGTGCTCGGGATGTCTTCATCCGGCAGATATGACTTCTCGATGTCGGACCAAGCGTCCACTCTATCCTTCCCTTCCGCAATGCCCCCATCGGCGAGGTGGCCGGGATCGTGGCTGCCATCCCACCCGTCCTTGGACGGGATGGTTTGCAAGGCGGGGCCGGCGCGGAAGGATGCGGCGTCGAACTCGCCCGAGATGCGCGGAATGAGCCCGGTGTCGTCGGACACTGTGGCACGGACCGCCGTCGGGGTCTGCTTTCCGCTCGCGGACGGTGTTTTGGCAACCGGAACGCCCCGGCCGAGCCGGCCGAGCACCGGCCGGAGCAAATCGCGCAGCTCGCTGACGTGGAAGACGCGCAGCAGGAACAGATACGCAAGAAGCATGACGGGCCCGACGACGACCACCGTCACCAAGGCGGCGGGCCTGCTGCTCCAGGCGAAGCCGTCAGCGTGATAGCTGCCCAGGAGCCAAAGAGCCAAGGCGCCGGCGATCGCCGAGCCCAAGGCGGCGTAGCCCATGCGGATGTACGAGTTTGCGATCCGGGGGCCGTCCACATGGCCGAGGAGGCGTCGCAGGAACCAGACGCTGATGACCACGGACAGGATGTTGCCGAGTGTGTACAGGACGGCGATCGCGAAGATGATCCGGCCCACCGGCAGGAACTGGATGATGAACGCGCCCACAACGTTGAGCAGGGCCAACATGAGCTGGATGTAGAAAGGGGTCCGGGCGTCTTCGTTGGCGTAGAAGACGCGGGACATCATGAAGTTGGCGCTCATGAACGGCGTGCTCAGCGCGAGGATCGTCAGCGTCTGGGCGAGCATGACGCCGTCCTGGGGTTTCCCGCCGGAGAAGAACATGCCCAGCGGTCCGGCGAGGGCAAAGAGGGCCAGGGCCCCGAAGACGGTGGCGACGGCCATGGTCCGTAGTCCGTGCGAAAGGGCTTCGCGCAGTTCGGCTTTGTTGCCGGCCTGGGAGGCATGGGCCATGCGGTTGAAAAGCACCGTGGCGAGGGACAAGGCAATGATTGAGTGTGGCAGCAGGTAGAGCTGGCTGGCGACTTCCAGGACCGCGTTACCGGGGAGAGTGGCGGCCGCCGGGTCCTGTGCGTGCTCCAGGCGGAGCCGCTCGGAGCCGGGAATCGTGGCGATCCTCATGACGTAAAGGAAAGCGAGCTGCCCGACGGCGGCGGTCAGGAGCGTCCAGACGCTCAGTTTTGCTGCCTGGCCCAGTCCCACGCCCCGCCAGCCGAAGCGCGGCCGGAGCCCGAGCCGCAAGCGGATCACCGGGACGAGGAGTATGGCGGTCTGCGCGAGCACGCCGACTGTGGAGAATCCGGCGATCAGGAAGGTCTGGAAGGGTCCCCAATTGTCCAAGGTGTGGGGGTTGGTGTTGTTGGCACCGAGGATCCAGATGAACATGCCCAGTCCAGCGATGGCCACCACATTGTTCAGGATCGGCGCCCACATGGCGGGGCCGAAGGCGCCGTTGGCGTTGAGGATCTGGGTCAGCAGAGCGTACAAACCGTAGAAGAAGATCTGCGGTAGGCAATAGAACGCGAACGTTACGGCCAGCGATTTCTGCTGGGGTGAATAGCCCTGGGTAGTGAGGTCGATGACCATTGGCGCGGCCAGCGTAACCAGCGCCGTCAGCGTCAAGAGAACCAGCACGGCCAGGGTCAGGAGCCGGCTGATGTAGTCCGCACCGCGGTCCGGGCCCTTGCTGGCCTTGATGATTTGCGGGACAAGTACGGCGTTGAACACACCGCCCGCCACCAGGAGGAAGATCAGGTTGGGCAGGTTGTTGGCATTGATGAAGGTGTCGTTGACCGTCGATCCCAGGCCCAGTGCGGCGCCAAGCATCCAGGTTTTGGCAAAGCCGAGGAACCGTGAAACGAGCGTCCCGGCGGCCATGACGGCGCTGGAACGGGTTTCTCCGGACTGGACTGACTGGGTTGTTTTGGCGGCAGACATTGTCATTATCGTCCCATGAGCCGGGCTGCCTGTTGCGTCAAGACTGTATAAAGGGCCGCGTTAGAGGTGTTCGGGCAGGACTTCCCGGGCAAGATCGGCGATGCGCCGCTCATTGGGAAAGGACAACTTGCGGGCCAATTCCTGAAGTGGAACCCAAGCGGCGTCGATTGCCTCTTGGTCGGGATCGTTCTCGATGGTCAGCTCTCCGCCCGTGGCGCGCAGCAGGAAATGGTGCACGGTTTTGTGGACTCGGTGCCCGCTCACGGTGAACCAGTAGTCGATGCTGCCGAGAGGAGCGAGGACGTTGCCTTCGATTCCGGTCTCTTCAGCAATCTCGCGGACGGCTGCTTCCTCGTTGTTTTCCTTGCCCTCCGGATGCCCCTTCGGCAGGCACCACTCGAGCCGGCCACCCCTATTAAGGCGGGCGATGATCGCAACCCTCAGTTCGCCGTCGGACGTGTCTACTACGACGCCGCCGGCGGAGACTTCTTCCACCGTCGGAAGGGCAGCCTGTGCCGAGTGCGGAGCGGGCGCGACGTGGGCACCAATTGCCGACGGCAATGGTGCGTTCGTCCTCCTGCCAGGAGCACTCGGGATCGGGTTGGCCATGAAGTCCACTCTAACGACTCTTGCCCGTTGGTGATGACCGGGACATGGACTCAGGGTGACGTGCGGATGGCGTTCGGCGGTGATCCCGGGGCCGTCGCTACGCAATCGCAGCGCAATGACAAGGATCCGGTGGGATGGCGCTGCGAAATCTGACAAGCTTAAGGAACTATGGCGCAAGTATTGGACAGTTCTTCAGTTAATTTCCAGATGGATCCAGTGGTCCTGGACCTCGGACAGCGGTTTGTGGACGCCGGATTCGAACTGTCGCTGGTTGGCGGGCCGGTGCGGGACCTCTTCCTGGGCCGTGTCTCGCCGGACCTGGATTTCACCACCGACGCCACTCCGGACCAGACCCTTTCCATCATCAAGAGGTGGGCTGACAATTTCTGGGAGATCGGCCGTGCCTTTGGAACGATCGGGATGAAGAAATCCGGCTTCCAGATTGAGATCACGACGTACCGCGCCGAAGCCTACGACGCCGATTCCCGCAAGCCCGCGGTGGCCTTCGGCTCCTCGCTGCTGGACGACCTCCTCCGCCGCGACTTCACCATCAACGCCATGGCGCTCCGGCTGCCGTCCCTGGAGCTCGTGGATCCGTTCGGCGGGGTCCGCGATCTTCACGCCTCGGTCCTCGCCACCCCGGGAGCACCCGAATCGTCGTTCTCCGACGATCCCCTTCGCATGATGCGCGCTGCCCGGTTCGCGGCGCAACTTGGTGTTGCAGTGCACGACGACGTGCGCCTCGCCATGTCCGGGATGGCCGAGCGGATCAAGATCATTTCCGCCGAGCGCGTGCGCGAGGAGCTTGTCAAGCTCATTACTGGTGCGCATCCGCGCGCGGGCATCGACCTCCTCGTGGATACCGGACTGGCCGAATTCGTCCTGCCCGAGGTTTCTGCGCTGCGCCTTGAAGCCGATGAGCACCACCGGCACAAGGATGTCTACCAGCATTCCCTGCAGGTCCTGGAGCAGGCCGCGTCGCTCGAGACGGGCCCGGACGGCCCGGTGCCGGGTCCGGACTTTGTGTTGCGCTTCGCCGCGCTAATGCACGACGTCGGGAAGCCGGCGACGCGCCGATTCGAACCGGGCGGCGCGGTGAGCTTCCGCCACCACGACATGGTGGGCTCCAAGCTGACCGCAAAACGCATGAAGGCCCTGCGCTTCGACAACGACACCATCAAAGCCGTGGCGCGGCTTGTAGAGCTTCACATGCGTTTTTACGGCTACGGAGACGCGGGTTGGACGGATTCCGCGGTCCGCCGCTACGTGGCAGACGCTGGCCCCTTGTTGGAGCGCCTGCACCGACTGACCCGGTCCGACGTCACTACACGTAACCAGCGCAAGGCGGAGCGGCTCTCCTTTGCCTACGATGACCTTGAGCAACGGATTGAGGTCCTGGCCGAGCAGGAATCGCTCAATGCCATCCGGCCGGACATGGACGGAGCGCAGATCATGGCTTTGCTGGGACTCAAGCCCGGACCCGTGGTTGGCCGCGCCTACAAGTTCCTCCTGGAGGAGCGCATGGAAAACGGCCCGCTGTCCCAGGAGGAGGCCGAGTCCAAGCTCCTGGCGTGGTGGACTGTGCAACCCGAGTCCGTCGTCGAACTTTCATCGGAACCAGCCGTCGATGCCAACGCAGGCACCGCCGAACCAGAGGAGTCCTAAGTGAACCCTGCAGCCAGGCCCTCCCGGCCACAGCTCTGGATCATGCGTCACGGGGAGACGGAATGGTCCAAGAGTGGCCAGTACACCGGTTTGACGGACCTTCCCTTGACGGTGGAAGGCGAGCAGCAGGCCGTGGAAGCTCGCAAGATCTTGGAAGGCATCGACTTCGACCTGGTCCTGACGTCGCCGCTGCGCCGAGCCCGGCGTACCGCGGAGTTGGCGGGTTTCCCCGACGCCGTTCATGAACCGCTCGCTGTGGAGTGGAACTACGGCGACTACGAAGGCATCAGCTCGGACCTCATCCGCAAGGACAACCCGGACTATCTCATCTGGACCGACGGCGTTCCCAACGGCGAGACGCTCGACTCTGTGGCAGCCCGTGCCGACAAGATCATTGCCCGCGTCCTCGAGTCTGGAATGGACAACGTCCTGATTGTGGCCCACGGCCATTTCTCCCGCATCCTCACGGCCCGCTGGCTTGAATTGGATGCCAGGGAAGGACGTCACTTTGTCCTGGGAACAGCCAAAGTTTGTACCTTGGGATGGGACAAGCGGACGCCTGCCATTCTTCGATGGGGACTGTAGGAAGAATTATTTTCTAAATTCTTTGTAATTGGCTGGCCAATAGCGCGATTCATGGTGTAACTTTATTTTTGATCCCAGAGCGATCTGCCGGGATTGAGGCGTGCACTACCCAGTCAGTCAGCTGCGGTAGTGCCAAAGCAGAAAAGGAGGTTGGGAAAATGATTACTTTGACTAGCGGATGGAAGATGACCGTTGCTGGCACCCCGGCCTTCGCTGCTCGACGCCGTTTTGCGGCCTAACTCCCCCTGATGTACTTCCTCCCCTGATTATTTGGGGCGGTTCACGGTGCAATCAGGCTCCGAGTTGGGCCTGCCATTGAGCGGTATCACGCGATTGACGTGGTGCGCAGTTTCCTCATAGTTCGGAACCAGCTTCTTGTTGGGGACGTCTGCCCCTGGATACCACGTACCGGAACTCCATGCTCCGGTACTCACGCGGTGTTCGAGAAATCCGCTTAATCCGCCCATCAATGCCCGGAATTCACACGCCTAATTCCGCCGCTGTTTTCTTCGAATTCAGGGGGATTAATTGTCATGTCCGAATTCCGGCAATTCTCTCAATGCGAAAGGAGGTGAAACCTTGGCCAAGCGCCTCAAGGACCTGATGGTCTTCAACAGCAAGCCCGTCGTCAAAGACAAGACCCTCTTCAACGGACAACTGCTGGACCAACGCCGGGAAGACGTATACGTCGTCCTGCACCAAATGGGCATCATCCGCTAAGTGTCCCCACCACGCAATTCGGGAGGGACTGATGGCACACATCGGACCGTTCGCCTCGGAAGCCCACGCGGCCATGCGTGGGCTTCCGCCTTTTAACCTGACTTGGCTCATTTGCTTAGTGAGTGAATTTTCGGTGGTTGATGGCCTCGAGGATGGTTTGCTGTTCGGCGGGGATGTCGGGGGCGAACGTCTGTGTGGTGCCGTTGATCGCGATGGTCGCTGAGCGCAGGGGCCGGAGCTGTTTGATGACGTTGGCCACCGCGAGCCCTGTCCTGTTCTGGACAGTCCGGGAGACGGCGAGGGCGCTGAACACGATGGTCAGGTGTGCTTCGATCGCGTCGCGGGTGCGGTGGAACATGGGCCTGGCGCGCAGGGCTGTCTTGCTCATCCGCAAAGACTGTTCCACGTGAGTGCCCGCGGAAATTGATTCGGTGTCGAGTTTCAGTTGACCCCATGTGGTCAACTGAAGAGCGACCGCGAAGAACCAGAGCATGAGCACCACGCCAATGACAGACGCCGGTTGGGTAATTCCAACTGGTCGTGACGCGCCCTCCATGTTGTCCGCCCGTCAAACGCCTGTTGAGCAAAGCGACGGCAATTTGGTTCCGTAACCATGGAAGCACGCCGCGCCCGGCGGCTTCCAGTTGAACCTAATGTGACTGTGCGGGGGGCGGCGCGGGCCTCGAATCCCGCCAAACGGCGGGCTATTCCTCTTCAGCCCTGGGAGTCCTACACTGTGCGAGAGGACCACCCGGGAGACCCGATGAAATACAGGAAGATACTGACGGTGGTGCTGACCTCGCTCCTGGCCGTGGCCGGCGCCCTCGCTGCCCCTGCGGCGCATTCGGCCGAACCGTCGGTGAAAGTCCTGGACACCACTGCCACCATCACCGACCCGGGCTGGTTCGTCAGTGCCTACAACGCGGGCTTCCGGCTGTACGTGATGCATTCAACCGCGTGGGGGACCTGCACTCCATGGGACCGGACACAAACGCAGCTCAAGATGGCGCTGGACGCCGGACTCAGGATTGCCGTCTACACCCGCAACGCGGAATGCTGGGAGGGCGGCATTGAGGCCACCGGTCCGTACCGTGGGCAGCTGGAGTTCTTTGCACTGGACGTCGAGCTAGGCGAACCGCCCATTACCGGGAACATGGTTGACGGTGTCCGGGCCATGGGCGTGCGGCCCATTGTTTACGGCATTCATACCCACTGGCCCTTGATAATGGGCGACAGCAGCGAGTTCTCGGATCTTCCGCTGTGGGACGGGGATTTCCATGACTTCGACTACGCGCATTGGACTCCGGACCTTCTTTCGCCCGCGCCGGTTTCCTACGGCGGCTGGAACGTGCCGGGGAACATGCGTGTCGGTGTCCAGCAAAAACTCGGCCAGGACATCGGCGGAATCTACGTCGACCTCAACTCCTTCAGCCCGGACTTCTTGCGCTAGTCGCTCTCAGCGTCCCCACACCGGTACGTCGCTGCGGTGCACGCTGCCCTCGTGCAGGTCCAGCGGGCTCATGACCCGGGCAAAGTGGTTGAACGCCTGCGGTGTTTTGCCCAGTTGCCGGCCGGTTTCCACCTCCCACTCCTCGCTCAGCAGGCCGACGTCGTTGCGCAGCGCCAGCAGCCGCTCGAAAAGTTCCTTGGGTTCGCGCCGCTGGCCCACGCCGATCACTGCCTCCACGATCCGCTGACGCCCGTGCACGTACTCGGCGATCTGCACGCCTGTCGCTCCCGAAGCCGTCCGCACCCTTCTGATGAATGCCACACCGGTGACACTAGAACAAATCCCATTAGTGCGTGAAAAAGCACCAATCCGAACACATCACCGCAGGTCAGAGCCCCGGCCGACCGCGATGCCGCGACCCGTGAGCCAAGTCAGGGCCCACGCGGCTATGCGTGGGCTTCCGCCTTTTAATGCGGGAGTTAGGCGCGGGGCTGTCTGCCGCGCCTGAAGGTAAGCTCGATTCATGCAGGAGACGAAGCCGCACAGCCGGGAAAAGCGTGCTCGCTTTGTGGTCCCCAGCCGTAGTGATTCCTTGCTCAGGAACGTCACCGAGTTGATCGGAGGACCCCTCGGCCAGCGGTCCTCCCCCGGGACGATCTCCCCGGGATTCTTCACCGTTGACCGGGTCCTGATCATCCTCACGATCGTTGCGGCACTCCTGTCGATCATGATCAAGGGCTATTGCCGCGTCAACGGCTGGCACACTCCCCAGCAGTTCTACGCCACCTGCTACTCGGATTTCCCCGAACTTTTCAGCAGCCGCGGCCTTGCGGATGGAGTGTTTCCGCTCTTCGACCAGAAAGCCCTCTTCGAATATCCCGTGATCACGGGTCTCATAGCGGGTGTCACTGCGTGGCTCGTACCAGGGCACGGTGCCAGCCCCGAACGGATCCTTGGCTATTTCGATGTGAATGCCACCCTGATTGCGGCCATGTGGATCGTGGTGGTTCTGGCCACCGCGCGCATCAATCGGCGCCGGCCTTGGGACGCGGCCATGGTGGCGCTAGCGCCCGGGATTGTGCTGGCCGGAGTCATCAATTGGGACATGTGGGCCGTGGCGATGCTCGCGGTGGGGATGTACTTCTTCGCAAAGGAACGTCCCGTCCTGGCCGGTCTGTTCATCGGTTTGGGGACGGCCACCAAGCTCTATCCGCTGCTCATACTGGGCGCAGTCTTTCTACTCGCGCTACGCAGCGGCCGGCTGCGGGTCCTCTTTGTGACCACCTTGTCCGCCACGGTAGCCTGGCTGGCAGTCAATGTCCCGATCGCAGCCGTCAACCCGGCCGGCTGGCGCTACTTTTTCGACTACACACGTGATCGCCCCGCTGGATACAGCTCGCCGTGGTTCGCCTACAACCTCGTTGCAGAACGGCTTCAACTGGTCCAGCTTGGCCCCGAAGCCATCAATGCCCTGGCGATGGACATGTTCCTCGTTGCCTGCGCTTTGATTGCTGGATTGGCGTTGACAGCGCCACGGCGCCCGCGGCTGGCCCAGTTGACGTTTCTGATTGTGGCGGCCTTCATCCTGAGCAATAAGGTCTATTCGCCCCAATATGTGCTCTGGCTAGTGCCACTGCTCGCTTTGGCCAGGCCCGGCTGGCGCGACTTCCTGCTCTGGCAGGCCGCCGAGGCGTTGCATTGGACCGCCACGTGGATGTACCTGGGCCAGACGAGCAGCGGCGGGGCTGCACAGAACAACATCGATATGCCGTACTACGTCATGGCCGTGATGCTACATATGGCCGCAACGGCATATTTGATGTTGAGGGTTGCGTGGGACATTTGGGAACCCGACCTGGATCCCCTCCGGGTCCAGGGTGTGGACGACCCCCACGGTGGTGTGTTCAACGGGGCCAAGGATTGGTTCCGGATAGACCTCAAGAGTCCGGCGGCATCAGTGCTGCCCTGGCGGCGCGTTGCCTTGAACTCCGTGGAGGAGCAGTCCGGGCTCGACGCGCCATCCGGGCTCGATACGCCCAAACCTTCCCACGACTCAGTGCCCTCTACGGACTGCGAGGCCGAACGCGATGGCTGAGGTCGCCGTCGTCGGCTCCGGACCGAACGGCTTGGCCGCCGCGGTAGTCATGGCCCGCGCGGGCCTGGCCGTGCGGGTGTATGAAGCCGCCGCGACTATCGGTGGGGGAACACGGACGGCCGAACTGCTGGAACCGGGGCACGTCTACGACGTCTGTTCCGCGGTCCATCCGATGGCCTTGGCTTCGCGCTTCTTCCGGGATTTTGAACTCGAGCGGCGCGTGGAGCTGCGCTTGCCGGAAGTCCAATACGGAACGCCGCTCGACGGCGGCAGGGCAGCCCTTGCGTATCGCTCGCTGGAGCGGACCGCTTCTGAACTCGGGGCCGACGGAGCTGCGTTTACCCGCTTGATGGGACCGTTGGTGGAGCGGCTGGGCGGGGTGCTGGACGTGACACAGAACCAACTGCTGAGGATCCCGGCCGATCCGGTGGCGGCGTTACGACTTGGCTTGGCGACCCTGGAGCAGGGTTCGCCGTGGTGGAACCGGCGATTCTCCGGGGACGCGGCTCCGGCACTCCTGACCGGGGCCGCGGCGCACGCTGTGGCTCCCCTACCTTCGCTCGCCGCGGCGGGGGCGGGACTCCTTCTGGGTGCGTTGGCTCATGCCGGCGGGTGGCCCATTCCCGTTGGTGGCTCTGTGGCAATGGCGGAGGCCATGGCCCGGGACATCGAGGCCCACGGTGGGGTGATTGAGACCGGCGTGCAGATCGATTCGTTGGAAGAGCTGCGTCCGGCTAAGGCGATCCTGCTGGACGTTGCGCCTCCGGGACTGCTGCGCATGGCGGCTGCGGCGCTTCCCGATCGCTATAGGCGGTCGCTGGAAACATTCCGTTTCGGGAATGCAGCATGCAAGGTGGATTTCATCCTGTCCGGGCCGGTGCCCTGGGCAGCTCCACGGCTAGCCGCCGCCGGGACAGTGCACGTGGGTGGCACGCGTGCCGCCATGGGCGAGGCCGAGAACCTGGTAGCTGCGGGCCGGCATCCCGCGAAGCCGTACGTCCTGGTGGCCCAGCCATCCATTGTGGATCCCGGGCGGGCTCCCGCTGGGCGGCACATTCTCTGGTCCTATTGCCACGTGCCCAAAGGATCGACTGTGGACATGGCCGAGGCGGTCATGTCCAGGATCGAGGAATTTGCCCCGGGCTTCCGCGACGTGGTGGTGGGCTGGAAGACGACGACTGCGGCAGGCCTGGCGGACTACAACGCGAACTATGTTGGCGGAGACTTCAGTGCAGGACTGATGGACCTTCGGGGATTGGTGCAGCGTCCCGTGCTTTCACTTGTGCCATGGCGGACCCCGATTCCGGGGGTTTACCTGTGCTCCTCGTCCACGCCCCCCGGGCCCGGAGTGACAGGAATGCCCGGGTACCATGCTGCTAAATATGCCTTGAAGGACATGTTTGGGCTGAAGGTACCCGGGCTTGGGTTGGGCACATAACACCCCGGACGCTCGCTCACCTATGTGCCGATTTCGCCCGACGCCCGCTCACTTATGTCGCCAAAATCCCGGACGCTCGCTCACCTCTGTGCCCAACCGACGGATCGCCCCTGCAGATGATCTGCACGAGCGATCCGTTATTTTCCCTCAGATGTGAGCGGGCGTTGGGAATTGGGCCGTCAGATGTGAGCGGGCGTTGGCTTAGTTGGCTGCGGTGAAGCGCGCGCGGCGGTGGGCCGGAGTTTCGATTTCGTCCAGCATGGCGACGGCGTAGTCCTGGGTGGAGATGGTGTTGCCGGCTGGAGAATCCTTGGCAGTGGAGTAGATTCCCGTGCGCTCACCAGGCTGGATGACAGGCGCGGGTGCGAGTACGGTCCAGTCCAGGCTCTCGGGAGCTTGCTTGACGGCGGCGAAAGCTGCGGCCGCGGTGGTTGCCTCGGCCTTGTAGGCCTCAGGGAAGTCCGGCGAATCGAGGAGGCGGACGCCGTCGATCTCCAGCGTGCCTGCACCGCCGACGATCATGAGGCGTGTGCCTTCGGCGTTGCTGTAGGCGGCGTCCATTGCCGCAAGCCATTCTCCGTGGTCTCCGCCGGTGCGGCTCGGGCCGGTGGCGAGGATGACGGCGTCGTGCTCTTTGGCGATTTCCGCGAAGCTCTGGCCATCAGCGAGATCGGCAGCGACGGCCTTCGCTCCGGCAACCTCTGAGCCCTTGCGGGAGATGGCGGTGACTTCGTGGCCGCGGGTGAGGGATTCGTTGACGATCTGGCTTCCGACCATGCCTGTTGCGCCGTAAACTGCGATTTTCATGACTCTCCTTGGGTTGCTATCCTTGCAATATCAATACAGTATCTATTTGATACTGATAGCTTCAAAGGAACTTAGTTACCTTATGGATACCAAGGATCTGCCGGCAAACATCCTCGACCCTGATTGCCCGTCTCGAGTGATCTTTCAGCGCATCGGCGACAAATGGGCCTCGTTGGTGGTCCAGGTCCTCGCGGACGGCCCTATCCGTTTCTCCGAGCTTCGCAAGATGGTCCACGTGGTGACGCCCAAGGTGCTCACCCAGACTCTTCGCACCCTGGAGCGCGACGGTCTCATCACCCGGACTGTCCACGCGCAGGTGCCCCCGCGCGTCGACTATGAACTGACCGAGCTTGGCGCTTCCCTGCTGGAGCCATTGACCCTTCTGCGTCTCTGGGCGGAGGACCACGTGCCCAGTATTCTCAAGGCCCGCGATGCCTATGACGACGCCCGGGACGAGGCGGTCATAGGGGGCTGACCCTTCGGGCCTTCGCCAACTGACTCGCAGTAAGTGTCGTTTTGAGGGCTCAGAACGACATCTGCGTGGGCCCACGCCGCCAGGGTTCCCTGGCCGAGCTTGCGAGGCGAGGGTGGCGGTGGGGACTAGTTGGGCTGGCTGGTACGGCCAAACCGAGGCGCCCGTCCCGCATGGTTGCGACGGAGTCGGTGAGCGGCAGGAACTCGGTATCGTGGGTGACCATGACGGTCGCCGTCGCGAATTCGTCCGTGACCTGTCGCAGTAGCCGCACGATCGATTCACTGCGCTCGTGATCCAAGGCTGCCGTCGGCTCGTCGACAAGCAGCACCCGAGGCTGGCCCATGAGCGCCCTCGCGATGTTCACGCGCTGCCGCTGTCCTCCGGAGAGCTGGTGTGGTCGCTTGTTGAGCGACGTCCCGAGCCCGACGACGTCGAGCAGTTCCGTAGCGCGCTTGCGTGCCCTAACAGCGGGCTTCCCCCGGAGGTGGTCGCCGAGGATCAGCTGCTCGACGGCGGTCAGTGAAGGCAGGAGATTGGGTTGCTGGAAGATGATGCCGACTTTTTCCCGGCGCAGGGAAGTGAGTTCGGTGTCCTTGAGTCCGGTGGCATCCATGCCGTCGATGAGGACGAGCCCGGAACTCGGCCGGACCAATGTTGCTGCCACGGCCAGAAGCGAGGACTTCCCTGAGCCGGACGGGCCTACGAGGGAAAAGAATTCGCCGGCGTCCACGCGGAGATCCACGGCGTCCAGGGCCTTGAGGGTGGAGTCTCCGTCGGGGTACTCCAGGGTGACGTTGACCAGGTTGAGGACGGGATTCATTGATATGCCTTTCGTGGAATATTAGGTGTTCGGAAATGGCCTAGTTGCCGCCGAGGGCGATCAGCGGATCCACTCGGGTGATGCTGCGTACGGCAACCGCTGCACCGCCAAGGCCGAGAATCACGATCCCGGCAATCGGGACGAGCGTTGTCAGCGGAGTTACCAGGAACGGTGCCGCCCTGGCAGCGAAGAAGCCGCCCAGCACGCCAAGGCCCCCACCCAGTCCCGCGCCGGCGAGCAGGACGATTCCCGCTTGGACCAGTGCGTCCCGCACCACATGGCCGGAGGAGGCACCCATGGCCTTGAGCACGGCGATGTCGCGTGTGCGCTGAACAGTCCAGACGGTCAGGAAGGCCACGATGACAAGCGCCGAGATGCCGTAGAGGAAAGCCTGCATCAGCATCAGGGAGCCGTTTTCGCTCTTGTAGGAGCCGAGGGCCTGGAACGAGCCGCTGGGGGTGGCACTAACAGTGCCCGCCACCGCATTGGCGGCGTCGAGGTCCACGGAGGTACCGGCGTCGTACGTCACCGCGAGAACCGTCCCGATGGATTCCCCGGAAGGAATATGTGCCAGCTTCTGCCATGTAGCCAGGGAGGTCCACACGACTCCGGTGTGCGAATACCACTCGTCCCGGGTAACCGCGGAAACCGTCAGGATGGTACCGCCCGCGGTCACCCGGCTCCCGGTACTCAGCGAGAGTTCCTTCGCCAAGGACTCCCCGACCACCACCTCGCCCTCCTTGACCGCCACCGGCGAGATGCCGCCGTCGGTCCCGAAGACCGCGACGTTGGCAGTGCCCGCGGCATTGTTGGAGGAATCGAGGGACTGGAACCGCGTCTGGCTGATACCCACGGCTTCGGCAGAAACAACACCCGGCCGGTTCCGCCACGCTTGGAGCTGTTTGGTGGAGACCTCCGATTCCGTATAAGACGCCTTGGCCTCGCCCCCGGCGGGCGCGCCGAAGGCGATTTGCTGCGCCGGAAGGGCTGCAATGGCCGACGTCGACTGGTTGCCGAGGCCCGCGGTCAGCCCGGAGAGCATGACGAGAAGGAGTGTGATGAGGGCGACGACGCTTCCCATGAGGGCGAAGCGGCCCTTGGCGAAGCGGATGTCGCGCACGGCGAGAAACATGGAATTCCTTTGGTTCGGAGGCGATCTTCTGGTCCTGCTTCAACTCTCAGGGCAGGGGGCGCGTACAACATCGGGAAGTGGATGGACTCATCCGATCGCCTTGGTTGACCCGCGGATCAACCGTTTGGTTGATTGGGCCCGAATACCGCGGAATCGGGGCAAAAGTGTCGGCGGACGAGGCTACGCTGGAGGGCATGCAGGGAGACGATTCGCCGCAAGCCACGCAGCAGCCCAGTGGCTCCGCCGTGATTTTGCGTGTCCTGCGCGTCAGCCTGCACGTCGGTTTCGCGGTGCTTTTGTTCGTGGCAGTCGTCAGGCTTGCGGCCGCGGGACTTTCCCCTTTTGCCACCGGGTCCGGCCTCGGCCTTGCGCTGCTACTGGCTGCCGTCTACCTCGTGGGGACGGTTCTCGAGAAAAGACGCGCCGGCAATCCCGAGCGCTTCGATCCGAAGCCTTACGCGCGCTGGTGGCTCGCCGTCGTTGGTTTCCTGTGGCTGCTGCTCATGCTCATCAGTCCGGATTTCGCTTGGATAGCTTTCCCGTTGTTCTTCCTGCAACTGCATATCTTGCCGCGGCGCTTGGCCCTCCCCGCCATAGCTGCCAGCACCGCACTGCTGATCGCGGCCATGTGGTTCCATAACCGTGGTGCCGGGGCGGATGCCTTTCAACTTGCCATGGTCCTCGGTCCTGTTTTCGGGGCGGCCTTCGCGGTTGTCACCGGCCTGGCGTATCGGGCGCTCTACGTCGAGGCAGAGAACCAGCGCCTCGCCGCTGAGGAATTGCGCCGCACCCGGGCCGAGCTGGCACGCAGCCAGCACGACGCCGGTGTGCTGGCTGAGCGCGAAAGACTTGCCCGCGAGATCCACGACACTCTGGCGCAGGGATTCTCGAGCATCGTCCTGATGGGGCGCTCGGCGGAGAAAGCCCTCGACGCCGGTGACAACGCCGCGGCCCGCGACCGACTCAGGACGGTCCGGGAGACAGCTGCCGGTAACCTTGCTGAGGCCCGCAATTTTGTCCGCGGACTCGGGTCACCGGAGTTGGACGAGTCCACCTTGGCTGACACTTTGCGGCGCCTCTGCGCCAAGACCGAGACCGAGGCCGCCGCCCGCGGAGCCACGTTGCACTGCCGATTCGAGCTCCAGGGCACGCCGGTGGCGCTTCCCAACCCTTACCAGACCACTTTGTTGCGCGCGGCTCAGTCTTCCTTGGCGAACGTGTGGGCGCATGCCCAGGCGAGCACCGCCGTCGTCACCTTGTCCTTCCTGGACGGCGAGGTGACCATGGACGTGTTCGACGACGGTGCTGGCTTCGATCCCGCAGCGGCCGCGGCCGCGGATACCCGCGGTGACGGAACCGGCGTCGGGCTCAAGAGCCTGCGCGAGCGCCTTACAGCACTGGATGGAACCCTCGACGTCGAGTCGGCTCCCGGTGAGGGGACTGTGATGGCAATCCGGCTGCCGCTGGGTACTGGCAACCCGGCTTTGGAGGCATCCCCATGACCGACAACATCAGGGTTTTGCTGGTTGACGATCATCCCGTGGTCCGCGCGGGGCTCCGCGCCATGCTTGCCGACTTCGAAGGCGTCCAAGTGGTGGCGGAAGCGGGCGACGGCGGCGCCGCGTTGGCAGAACTTTCGAAGCTCCATACGCTCGGCGAGCCCGTGGACGTGGTCCTCATGGATCTGCAAATGGGCTCGGGGATGGACGGCGTCACCGCCACGGGCAAGATCAAGGCCGGTGAAGCCGGGACTCCCCCGCCGCCGGTCCTGATCCTGACCACGTACGACAACGACGCCGACATCCTCGCCGCAGTAGAAGCCGGTGCCAGCGGATACATGCTCAAAGACGCGCCACCCGAGCAAATCCGACAGGCCGTGGTGTCTGCCGCAGCGGGTCAGACGGCCCTTGCACCCGAGGTTGCCGCCCGGCTCATGGGACGGATCCGCAATCCAGTGCACGCCCTGAGTGCACGTGAAGTCCAACTCGTGGAGCTCCTTGCCACTGGCATGAGCAACCGTGCGATGGCGAAGCAACTCTTCATTTCCGAGGCCACAGTCAAGACCCATTTAGTGCACATTTACGGCAAGCTGGGCGTCGACAACCGGACGGCGGCCATCGCAGCGGCAACCCAGCGCAGGATCATCCGGAGCCAATAGGGATTCGCGCGTAACCGAGCGCCTGAACCATCACAAAAGCGCAACGTGCTGCGCTTTGGATCATTCCTGTCGCTCCAAGAAGGCATAATGGCGCAAATGGGGAAAACCAAGAATCTTGTCCTGGGGCTTGCCGCCCTGATGATTGCCGGCTCGCTGACCGCTTGTGATGACGGCCGCTCGGGGGCGGAGGGCGCGGCCAAGCAGCTCGCGTCGTCCCTGGCAGCGCTTGACGTCGGATCGCTCGCCGTCGACGGCAAAGACGCCGCAGCGGCGAACGAGCAGCTCAAGGCCGTGTTTGCGGCCCTCGATCCGGCCAAGCCTTCCGTTGAAAGCGGCCCTGTGAAGCTCGACGGCGACAAAGCGTCGGTCCCGCTCAACTTCACGTGGAAGATCGGAACCGCGGAGTGGAAATACACCTCCCAGGCCGCACTGAAGAAATCCGGCGACAAATGGGCCGTCCAATGGACCACGACACTCCTGGAGCCGGACCTGAAGGACGGCGAAGTCCTCGACAAGACCGTCAACTCGCCCTCCAGAGCCGATATCCTCGGAGCGGGGGACGCCAAATTGGTCAGCTACCGTCCGGTGGTTCACGTGGGAATCGACAAGACAACGATCGGATCGGCTGATCCTGCAGCTTCTGCGGCGAAGCTCGCACAACTGGTCGGCGTGGACGAAGCCGCGTATGTGAAACAGGTCCAGGCGTCCGGCCCGCAGGCATTCGTCAGCGCCATCACCCTGCGCGAGGACGGAAACCGGACGGTGACGGACCAGCAGATTGCGGCGATTCCGGGCGCCCGTGCCATCCACGATTTTCTGCCCTTGGCACCGACCCGCGCCTTCGCCCGGGCCGTGTTGGGTACCGCGGCTGAGGCAAGCGCCGAACAGATCCAAAAGGCCGGGGGTGCCCTTAAGGTGGGAGACACCGTCGGAACCGGCGGCCTGCAGGAACAATATGACGCCCAGCTCCGAGGCCAGGACGGGGTCTCCATCAAGACCCGGCCGCAAGGCATGACCGACGACCAGATCAAGGCAGCAAATCCGGATCCCCGCCGAGTGCTTTTTGCCGTCAATGCGAAGCCCGGCGATCCGTTGAAGACCACCCTGGATCCGCGCTTGCAGCAGCTCGCCGAAGACACCTTGGCGGGCGTCGGCCCGGCCTCGGCCATTGTGGCGCTGCGCCCCTCCACCGGCGCCGTCCTCGCAGCGGCCTCCGGCCCTGGAAGCAACGGCTACAACACGGCAATGCTGGGCCAGTACGCTCCGGGTTCCACGTTCAAGATCGTTGATTCCCTCGCCTTGATCCGCAATGGAATGACGCCCGATTCCAAGGTGGAATGCACGCCAACAATTACGGTCGACGGCCGGACCTTCAAGAACGCCGAAGGTTATCCGGTGTCGTCCCTCGGCTCTGTTGCTTTGCGGGACGCTTTTGCGCATTCGTGCAACACTGCCTTCATCAGTTCCCGGGACAAGGTCAGCCAGGTCCAGCTCGAATCTGCGGCAACTTCATTGGGATTGGCGGTCCAAGCCCCGAAGCTGGGGGCCGACGCGTTCCTGGGCTCCGTGCCGGGAAATGCTGACGGCACCGAGCACGCAGCTTCGATGATCGGCCAGGGCAAAGTGCTGCTTTCCCCGCTCGCCGCGGCCATTATGGCCGCCTCGGTGGCCCACGGCGCGCCCGTGTCGCCGCAGCTCGTCCTGAACCCCGGCGCAGTCTCACCCTCCGCGGGTGCCACCCCGACGGCGTCCGGCGCGCCGTCGTCGTCGGCGTCCCCCGCCGCGCCAGTGTCTCCCGCCCCGCCGGCGTCCGACAAGCCGGTTACGCCGGCGGAGGCAGCCGCGCTTAGCGACATGATGAGGGCCGTGGTGACCTCCGGCCACGCCGGTTTCCTCGCGTCGGTGCCGGGGGCGCCTGTGGGCGCGAAGACCGGGACGGCCGAATTCGGAAACGACAACCCGCCCAAGACGCACGCCTGGATCGTTGCAGTGCACGGAGACCTGGCGGTGGCAGTGTTCGTGGAAGACGGTGGGCTCGGTGCGACAACCAGCGGCCCTCTGCTCAAATCGTTCCTCACCGCGGCAGGCTGAGCCGGCCGCAGACCGCTGGTGTTTGTTCTCTGGATGGACGTATTCTCAGGCTGTCACGCCGCGCCTTCTGCTGGAAGGTAACGCTAGAGAGCAACAGCAACGAGGGGAACCCATGTCGACGCCGCAGCAAGGATTTCAGTCCGCTTACCCACCACCGTCCGATCAACGCCCTGTGAGCATGGGTCAGTTGCAGTGGTACATCGAGGGCATGAGGCACGCGCGCCTGGCGGCTGTGTTCGGCGTGATCGGAATCTTCTCATTGGGCGTTGTTTTCGGACCCTTGGCCATTATGCAGGCGAAGAAAGCCGAGGGATTCGGGGTAGCGGCTCAGGAAGGAAAGATCCTCGGTTGGGTCGGGATCGGCCTGTTCATCTTATGGGTCCTGTTTTTCGTTGCCTACATTGTCCTGTTCGCAGCGATCATCGCGAACTTGCCACACACCCCGTACCCGGGCCGCACCGGCCCGTAACGGAACATTCCTGACCGCGGCAGGCTGAGCTGCACAGTCCCTCTGGACACGACTTCCCGGCGGGTGCACAATTAATTCAACGCTTGTTGAATTAGTTGCAACGGTGGGAGTGGCCATGGACCAGCCTGAAAGCACGACATGCGTCATCGCGGGCGGGGGCCCGGCGGGGGTGATGCTCGGACTCCTTCTGGCCCGGTCCGGCGTCGACGTCACCGTCCTCGAAAAGCATGCCGACTTCCTGCGCGATTTCCGCGGCGACACGGTTCACCCGTCCACCATCCGACTCTTGGATGAGCTTGGGCTGGGCGAGGGATTCCGGGCTTTGCCCCAAAGCAAGCTCGGCAATTTCAAACTCCCCGCGGGCGGCAAGGAAGTGACCCTGGTCGACTTCGATCGCCTCAAGCCGCCCTACGATTACGTAGCCATGGTTCCGCAATGGGACCTGCTGAATTTCCTGGTGGACGCCGCACAGCAAGAGCCGCAGTTCACGCTCCGGATGAACACTGAGGCCACCGATCTGCTGTACGACGACGGCGGGAAGGTCGCCGGGGTGGCGTACCGCAGCCGGGACGCGGCGTCCGGAGAGGAAACCGGGACGGGGGAGCTTCGCGCGACGTTGACGGTGGCGTGCGACGGCCGCAGCTCGGTGCTCCGGCAGAAGGCAGGACTGGTCCCCCGCGAGTTTCCCGTGCCGTTCGACACTTGGTGGTTCAGGCTCTCCCGGCGCGCGGACGAACAGGGACAGTTGGCCTCGATCATGCCCCGCTTCTCCGGCACCGATGTGCTCCTTAGCCTGACCCGCAAGGACTTCTACCAGATCGCCTACATCGCGGAGAAGGGCAAGGACCCGCAAATGCGCGCCGAAGGGGTGGAGAGTTTCCGTGCACGTGTGGCCCGCATCCGCCCGGATCTGGCGGACCGCGTGGACGAAATCAGGTCCATGGACGATCTCCATTTGCTCGATGTGAAGCTCAACCGGATCAAGCCATGGCACAAACCGGGCCTCCTCCTCATCGGAGACGCCGCCCACGCGATGTCTCCAGCAGGCGGTGTGGGGATCAACCTGGCTATCCAGGACGCCGTTGCCGCGGCCCAGCGCATCGCCCGCCCGTTGCTTCAGGGCACGCTTGGCGAGGCAGATCTCGCTTCGGTGCAGAAGCGGCGCTGGTTCCCCACCGTGGTGATCCAGAGTATGCAGCTCCTCATCCAAAAAGCGGTCTTCGGCCCCGCAGTGAGAGGCCAGTTGGTGGGCCCGCCGGGTCCGGTGGTCTTTATCTCCCGCCACGTACCCGGTTTCGGGAAACTTCCAGCCCTCATGATCGCCTTCGGGCCGCGGCCGGAGCACGCCCCGGACTTTGCGCGCCGGAAGCCCACCGTGAACCGGAAACCGGCGTGAACAGGGGTCGCCGCCCGGGACAAGTGAGCAGCCGGGACGAGGTTCTCCGTGCGGCCCGTGAACAGTTCAGTCGCAAAGGATATGACGCCGCAACAGTCCGGGCCATCGCGGCCGAGGCGGGCGTGGATCCATCCATGATCAACCATCATTTCGGCACGAAGGAACAGCTGTTCATGGCTGCGCTCGAGTCACCCGTGGACCCCAAGGACCACGTATCGGCTGTTCTGAGCGGGCCGAGGGAGGACGTTGGGGAGAGGCTGGTGACGCGCTTCCTGACCGTGTGGGACTCGCCCGCTGGGGCAGCCGGCGTCGCGGTCCTGCGGACGGCGATGCAACACGAGTGGAGTGCCGCGCTGGTCCGCGAGTTCATCCTGAACCGCGCCATCAATCCGCTTCTGGCTGGCCTTGGGGTGCCCGCGGAAGAGGCATCGTGGCGCGGAAACCTGGTGGGATCGCAGCTTTCCGGACTCATCCTGACCCGTTACCTGATCAAACTGGAGCCGATCGCTTCGGCGCCGCACGCGGTCGTAGTTCAGGCGCTGGGGCCGACAATCCAGCGGTATCTCACCGGCGCGGTAAGCGGCGAACTGTCGGCCTGAGTGGGCGGCTGAGGAGTCCCCCGCGGTCCGTGGGAAGATTGGGCAGTGGCCCATATTGACGTTTCAGGCATCGACTACTTCCTCTCCGACGGCACCCAGCTGCTCAACGGTGTGACTTTCAAGGTCCCGGACGGCAGCAAAACGGCCCTGATCGGGCCCAACGGAACGGGAAAGACCACCCTGTTCAAGATCATCGCCGGCGATCTCACGCCTGACGAAGGCGTAGTGGGCCGTTCCGGCACCATGGGCATCATGCGGCAATTCGTCGGGCAGGTCCGCGATGAATCCACCGTGCGCGACCTGCTGGTTTCCGCCGCGCCGCCGGCCCTCGCCGCGGCTGCCAAGGCGGTCGAGGACGCCGAGCTAGCCATGATGGAGCACGACGACGAGCCAACCCAGATGCGGTACGCCCAAGCGATCGTGGACTGGGGAGACGCCGGAGGGTACGACGTTGAGACCGTCTGGGACGAGGTCTGCATGGCCGCGCTCGGCATCCCCTTTGACCGCGCACAGCACCGCCCGGCGTCGAGCCTTTCGGGCGGCGAGCAGAAGCGGCTGGTGCTTGAGGCACTGTTCTCCGGACCGGATCAGCTGCTGCTCCTCGACGAACCGGACAACTATCTCGATGTTCCGGGAAAGCGTTGGCTCGAAAGCAAGCTCAACGAATCCAAGAAGACGGTCTTCTTCATCAGCCACGACCGCGAGCTGCTCAACAACGCCGCGGGGCGCATCGTGACGCTTGAACCCGGCATCAACGGTGCCGGCGCCTGGGTGCACGGCGGCGGATTCGGTACCTATGTGGACGCGCGTATCGACCGCAACGCGCGATTCGAGGAACTGCGCAAGCGCTGGGACGAGGAGCACCTGAAGCTCAAGGAACTCGTCATCATGTACAAGACCAAGGCTGCATTCCGCTCGGACATGGCCAACAAGTACCAGGCCGCGCAGACGCGGCTCGCCAAGTTCCTGGAGGCCGGACCGCCCGAAGCCCTGCCGCTGGAGCAGAACGTGCACATGCGCCTCAAGGGAGGCCGCACGGCCAAACGCGCCGTGGTGGCTGAAAAGCTTGAACTCACGGGCCTGATGAAGCCGTTCTCCACCGAGATCTGGTTCGGGGACCGCGTGGGCGTGCTCGGTTCCAATGGCTCGGGCAAGAGCCACTTCCTGCGGCTCCTCGCTGCCGGCGGCACCGACCCGGAGCGCGAGCATTTGCCCGTTTCGGACGTCGAAATCGCTGAAGTTCCGCACGAGGGCACCGTCAAACTGGGTGCCAGGATCCGTCCCGGATTCTTCGCGCAGACCCATTCCCGTCCGGATCTCCTGGGCCGGACGCTCCTGGACATCCTGCACCGCGGTGACGAACACCGTTCCGGGCTGGGCCGCGAGGCCGCTTCCGGCGCGCTCGACTCCTACGGGCTGGTGGGTTCGGCCGAGCAGAAGTACGAGTCGCTCTCCGGGGGACAGCAGGCGCGCTTCCAGATCCTGTTGCTCCAGCTGTCGGGTGCCACGCTTCTGCTCCTGGACGAGCCCACGGATAACCTGGACCTGCACTCGGGCGAGGCCTTGGAGCGTGCCATCGACGCGTTCGAAGGCACCGTCCTGGCCGTCACGCACGATCGCTGGTTCGCGAGGTCCTTCGACCGTTTCCTCGTCTTCGGATCCGACGGCAAAGTCTACGAGTCCGCCGAGCCCGTCTGGGACGAGTCCCGGGTAGAGCGGGCCCGCTGACTTCCAGCCGGCTCCGGCCGCCGAGCCCGGAAACCCTCGCTCACCTTTTTAGTGAGCGAGGGTCGGCCTGAAACGCCTCAAAAGAGAGCGAGCGTCTGAGCCGTTCGGCCGGACGGGTGATAGTGGCCTGCACGCGAAGTAAATGGAATGCACAGGCTGTGGCCCTGGTTGCAGCCATGGACGCGGTAGATGTCATTGTGACGGACCGGAAACCAAGCACTGAAGAACGCACCCTACTTGAAAATCTCTCCGTGGAAGTTGTGATCGTATGACCACCAGCACCCGAACCGCTCCGAACGTCAAAGCCGCTGCAATCGCCACTTTCCTGGTCTTCGGCATGAACGGGCTGGTTTTTGCCAGCTGGGCTGCCCGGATACCCGCCGTCACCCAAACCCTGCACCTGACGTCCGGACAGATGGGCACCCTCCTGCTGTGCACCGCCGTCGGGTCCCTTGTGGCGCTGCCCTCCGCGGGATGGGTTGTGGGCAGGATCGGTACGGCCAATACCGTTCGCGCTGCCGGGCTGCTGGCCGCCTCGGCCGGAGCGGCTATTGCCTTCTCCTTGATGGCCGGTTCCGTGGCCGCCACCGCGCTGGCGCTGTTTTTCTTCGGTGTGGGGGTCGGTCTGTGGGATGTGTCGCAGAATATCGAAGGGGCCGACGTCGAACACCGGCTCGGGCGCACCATCATGCCGCAGTTCCACGCCGCTTTTAGCGGGGGCGCCTTTGTGGGTGCGCTGATTGGTGCGTGGCTTTCCGAGATCGGCGTTGGACTTCCGGGGCACTTGCTCGTCATTGCCGGCGTCGTGGTTGTTCTCGCGTTGACGGCGCCGCGTTACTTCATGCCCCACGAAACCACAGGAACAACGCCCGACGGCGGCGCGCCCGCTGTCAAGGGTCCGTCGGCCTGGCGGGACTCCCGCACCCTCTTGATCGGCGTGGTGGTGCTCGGAGCGACCCTCACGGAAGGCGCCGGAAACGACTGGATCGCCAAGGCCTCGGTGGATGGCTTGAATACTTCCGAATCGACTGGAGCTCTTTTGTTTGCGCTCTTCGTGGCGGCGATGACCTTGATGCGTTTCCTTGGCGGCCGCGCGATCGACAGGTTCGGACGTGTAGCCGTGCTACGGGTCAGCATGGCCGCCGCAGCAGTGGGCCTGGCTCTCTTCGTTTTCGCGGGCAACCTCATCCTTGCCGGCGTGGGTGCGGCCCTTTGGGGTATAGGCGCAGCCTTGGCCTTCCCCATGGGCATGTCCGCTGCTGCTGATGATCCGAAACACGCAGCCGCACGCGTCTCGGTGGTTTCGACAATCGGCTATGTGGCGTTTCTAGCCGGCCCGCCGCTTCTGGGATACCTGGGCGATCACACCGGCATTCACCTGGCCCTGCTTGCCATCGGGGCGCCGATCCTGATTGCCCTGTGGCTGGCCAGCGCCGCGAAACCCCTGCCGAAAAGCAACTGACTCGCAGTCGTTGTCGTTATGAAGGCTCAGAACGACAACAACTGCGAGTGAGTTGGGTGGTTACGGCGCTGAGGTGGCGGGTGCCGAAGGAACAGCGCTCGGCGAGGCCCCGTTGGTGGGAGCGCCGCTCTGCCGGTTCCGGCCTTGGCCGCCCTGGCCGTTGAAGTTCTGGAACTGGCCGCGGCCGGGACGGGCCTGGCCGGCGTCCATGAGCTTGGTGACGCCGACGCCTGCGAAGAAGCCCACTGCGACCAGCAGCACGGCAAGGAGGATCTGCGTCAGGCGGCCCATCTTGAAGCGCTTCTTGGGCACGAACGGCTCCGGCGTCTGGGGTTGGCCCCAACCCTGCCCGGTGGGTTCCTGGCCGGTGGCTTGCAGGACCGCGGTCGGCTGTCCGGCGTGGGGCTGTTGGGTGTAGGGCGGCTGGGGCTCCGGCTGGTTCATGGGACCGGGCTCCGGTGCTGAATAGGACATTTTTGGATCTCCTGTTGGCTGTTTCTTTTAGTTGCTGGAGGTGGAACTGTGGGCGGTTATTCGTACCGCAGGGCGTCGATCGGCCGTAGCTTCGCCGCCTTGTTGGCCGGGTAGATTCCGAAAACCAGGCCGATCGCCGCGGATACCAGGAACGACAGCCACACGGTCCACCACTGGACTTCGGGTTGCGTTCCCAGCAAGGGAAAGGCGCTTCCGATGTAGCCCGCGGCAATTCCCAGCACTCCGCCGATCAGCGAAATGATGAGCGATTCGATCAGGAACTGGCTCACGATGCTGCCCCGCGAGGCTCCGATCGCCTTGCGGATGCCGATTTCGCGTGTACGTTCGGTGACCGTGACGAGCATGATGTTCATGACGCCGATTCCGCCCACCAGGAGCGAAATGCCGGCCACGGCGCCCAAGAGGATGGTCAGTGTGGCCGTGGTGGTGGTGGCCGTCGTGAGGATCTGCGCCTGGTTCCGCACTTGATAGTCACGGTTGGCGGAGGTGACGTTGTGCCTGGCATCGAGGATCATCTGAACCTCGTTCTGGGCCTGGTTCATCACGTCCGCTGACTTCGCCTGGACAGTGATGGAGGCGAGCGACGGCGAGTATCCGGTGAACTTGTCCTGGGCCGCACTGTAGGGGATCACCACAATGTCGTCTGGATCGTTGAGACCCGAGGACCCCTTTTGGGCCAGGACGCCGGAGACCACGAAGTTCTGGCCGTTGAGGGCGATCGTCTGCCCCACAGCCGAGGCCACCGAACTGCCCACCAGATCCTGCGCCACGGTATTGCCGATCACCGCCACTGCGGTGCCGCTGCTGGCGTCACCGTCGCTGAAGTAGGACCCCGCCGCGAGCGTGTCGTTCGAAATGGAAAAGTACGACGGCGTGGTCCCCACGAACGTTGCGACCGCGTGGGTTGCGTCCTGGTAAGTACCCGTGACGTTCTGTGCCGTGACCACCGGCGCCGTCGCGGCGACGTCGGGGGCCATGACGGGATCTGTCAGCGCGGCCATGTCCTGGAGCGTGAGGTTGGTGCCGCGGGACCGCGGACCGGTGACCGCTTGTCCGCCGCCTGCGGCGCGGCCGCCCGCCGTCGTCTGGCGGCTCACGGTGAGAACGTTGGTTCCCAGCTTGCCGATCTGGGCCTTGATGGCGTTTGAAGTTCCGGCGCCCACGGCCAGCAGGATGATGACGGATGCGATGCCGATCAAGATGCCCAGGGTGGTGAGGATGGAGCGCATCTTGTTGGCCATCACCCCGGTCAGGGCGAAGCGAACGGATTCGGCGATCATCATGCCGGCACCGCCGTCGCTACGGGGTGCGCGTTAACGGCGCGGATCCGGTGGTCCTCAATGATGTGCCCGTCCTGGAACCGCACAACGCGGTTGGCCCGCGCCGCGACGTCGGCCTCGTGGGTGATCATCACAATGGTCCGGCCGTTGGCGTGCAACGACTCGAAGAGATCCAGGATTTCATGCGAGGACTTGGTGTCCAAGGCACCCGTAGGCTCGTCGGCCAACAGCAGCACGGGGTTGGTCACGAGTGCCCGGGCGATGGCAACACGCTGCTGCTGTCCACCGGAGAGCTGTGACGGCTTGTGGTCGGCCCGCTCCGCCAAACCCACTGAATCGAGCACTTCCAAGGCCCGCTCGCGCCGTTCCTTGCGGTGCACTTTTGCGTAGGCGAGCGGCATGGAGACGTTGTCCACGGCCCGCGTGCGCGGTATCAGGTTGAAGTTCTGGAAGACGAAGCCGATTTTCCGGTTGCGGATCTGCGCGAGCTGGAATTCGTCCAGGGTCCCGGTATCGATGCCGTCCAGGTGATAAGTCCCCTGGGTGGCGCCGTCGAGGCAGCCGATGATGTTCATCATCGTGGACTTTCCGGAGCCCGAGGCGCCGATGATGGCCACGAAGTCGCCTCGGTCAATCGAGATGCTGACGGAATCAAGAGCCCGTACTTCGGCCTCGCCTTTGCCATAGATCTTGCTCACGGAATCCAGTTGGATGACAGCGTCGTTCACGGCTGCTTACCCGCCATTTCCGCGTGTGCCACCGGTACCGCCCGTAACTCCGGCGCCGCCTGTGCCACCGAATCCGCCCGTACCGCCAAGTCCGCCCGCCCCGGTTCGTCCGGTGGTGCCGGTGGTGTCCAAGGTGGAGGAGATGGCCGGGAGTTCAATCTGATCGCCCGCGTTGAGTCCGGTGAGCACCTGGGTGCGGCCGTTGTCCGTGATCCCGGTGGTGATGGCCACCGCCGTCGTGGTCCCGTTCTTCATCACGTTGACGGTCTGCTTGGTTCCCGTGGTGGTGATGGCCAGCGAAGGCACCGTCAACGCGTTCTTGGCGGTCGCCGTGGTTACGGAGATGTTTGCGCTCTGGCCGAGCCGGAGGGCAGCCGGGGGGTTCTTGATGGAGATCGTCACGGGGTAGCTGACCACGTTGTTGGTGGTTGTGGCGTTCTGGGCGATCGCCGTGATGGTACCGGTGACGGGTGCCGCGGAGGGGTCGGTCTTGAGTGCCGGGAAGGTGAAGGTGGCTGAGTCGCCGGTCTTCATGGCGGCAATGTCCGATTCGGCGAAGTTGGCGATCACCTGCAGGTGCGCGGTGTCGCTAATCGTGATCAGTCCGGAGGACGATGTGCTCGCGGCACTCGTGGAAGTGCTGCTCGAGGAACCGGATGCTCCAGAAGAGCCGGAACCCGAGGACCCGGAAGAGCCGGAGCTGCTGCCGGCGTTGCCTCCGACGACAGCGTTCACGGCGGTGACCGTTCCTGAAACCGGGGCCGCGAGGGAGCAGGACGCCAGGTTCTTTGTTGCAGTGTCGACTGCTATCTGGGCAGACGTGGTGTTGGACGTGGCGCCGCCACCGCTCTGGGCGGAATTGAGGGCCGTCGAAGCCGAGGCGATCTGCTCTTTGTCCTTGAGGGCCGAGCTGGCTTGCTGGTTAGCTGCCTGGGTCAGTGCTTGGTTGTCCTTCGCCAGCTGGGCCTGTGCCGTGCTGAGCGCGTTCTGCGCCGGCTGGCTGCTGGGCTGGGCACTGGCAGCGGTCTGAGCCGCGGCGACAGTCGCATTGTCATTGTTCACGGCCGTCTGCGCGGCGGCTACGGCACTGGCTTGCTGGCTCGCGTCCAGGTTTGCCGTTTGTTGGGCGTTGGCCAGGCTCTGGCTCGCCGAAGCTACCTGGTTGTTGGCTGAGGCCTGCTGTTGGTTAGCCTGCGCCGCGGCGGAATCCAGTTGGGCCTGGGCAACTGCCAGGGCGTTCTGGGCGTTCGTCGGATCAATCGTGACCAGCACCTGCCCGGCCGTGACTTGCTGACCGGTCACGGCGGAGACCGTGGCGATGGGTCCGGTGCAGTTCTGCGCGTTGATGACGGTGGTGCTTGCGGGCGAGACGTTTCCGCTCGCCGTTGAGACCGCGGCAAGGTCCGCTGCGCTGACGGCGACGGTGCGGGCGGTGGTGTCGGCGGCCGTTTGCGGCACACCGTTCAGCACGAAGAAGGCGCCGGCGGCAATGCCGATGACGGCCACCCCGATGCCGCTGTTGATGAGTTGAGGCTTTGAGAGCATGCCCGAAGACTATGGTCGCTGTCTTGGAGCATGCCGAGTGCTACCTGATGGTTTACCCTATGTGACGTTCTGCTCGGCGTGCCGCTCTCCTCGGGCATGCGGGGAAGAACGACCCTCACCATCTCCACATCCTAAGCAGCCCGCCGATAGTCTGGTGGGATGCGAAGCATGCTGCGATGGGGTTCAGGGCGGATGGCGCGGCTCGATCGGGCAGCGGTCCGAGCGGTCTCGAGGTGGCCGGAAGGCCAGCACGACCTCATTCTGAAAAACCTTTCGGAGGCTGCCACCAAGGGCAAGCTCTGGTTTGCCGTAGCCGTAGTTTGCGCGGCATTTCCCGGTAAGCCCCGCAATGCAGCGATCCACGGACTCCTTGCCCTTGGCGTTGCGTCGGCCGTCACCAATCTCGCTTTCAAGACGCTTCTTCCGCGGACACGGCCATTGCCCGAACTCCTGCCGGCTTTCCGCTTTGTCAACCCGCAACCCACAAGCTCCTCGATGCCTTCGGGCCATTCGGCGTCTGCCGTCGCATTCACACTTGGCGTCGGGCTGGTGAGTCCCCGGCTCGGTGCAGTCCTGGCTCCGGTTGCGGCAGGTGTGGCGTACTCCCGGGTTCATACCGGTGCCCACTGGCCTTCCGACGTGGTTCTCGGCTCGGCGATCGGCGCCGGAGCGGCCCTCGTGACGCGAAAATGGTGGCCGGCCCGGCCTCCCGTTCCGGCCACGGACCGTTCACCGGCCGATGCCCCCGCAGTCGGCGCCGGCGAGGGGCTGAGTATTGCGGTCAACACCCTCGGCGGTTCCTACTCGCCGGAGACGCAGCTGCAGCTTCGGGAAATATTCCCCAAGGCGCATATTCGCCTGATTTCTGAGGGCGATGACGTGGTTGCCGAAATCCAGGCCGCAGCAGGGCGGCCCGGGACGAAGGCTTTGGGCGTGTGGGGCGGCGACGGAACTGTCGGCACTGCCGCGGCGGCCGCCGTCGAGCACTCGCTGCCTTTGCTGGTGCTGCCCGGCGGAACGCTGAACCATTTCGCACGTGACGTGGACGCCCGGTCCCTCGAAGGGGCCCTCAAAGCCGCCAAAACGGGAGCAGCAGCATGGACGGACGTGGGTCATGTGAGCGCGGGCCGCGGCGTCGATGGCAAGGACGAGACCACAGAGCTCATCATGCTCAATACGGCAAGCGTTGGTGTCTACCCCAACCTGGTGCGGCGACGCGAACGGCTGCAACCCGCTCTGGGGAAGCCCCTTGCGGGACTCGTCGCAGGCCTGCGCACCTTCGGCGCGGCAAGGCCCACGACCCTCCGGATCAATGGTGTCCCCCACAAGTTGTGGATCCTCTACTTGGGCCGCGGCCGCTACTACCCGCGGGACCTGGCGCCGTTGACCCGTCCCGTGCTTGACGACGGCGTGCTGGACATCCGCATGGTCACGGCCGATGAGCCTTTTGCGCGGCTGCGTCTGCTGTGGGCGGTCCTCACCGGAACCGTGGGTACCTCCAAGGTGACCCACCTTAGTGAGGCTGCGGAGCTCAGCATCGAAGCGATCGGAGAACCGCTAGTGATAGCGGTCGACGGCGAGCCGTTGCCTGGTGTGCGGACCGCGGAGTTCACTGTGAAGCGCCGGGCGCTGCGGGTGTATTCGCCGCTTTCCTAGTGCGCTCCTGGTGTCGGGAAGACCTGGCCGCTGCCGGCATCATCCATAGGGACTACCCTGAGCGGCCCCTGAATCATCCCTGAGACCGGCGAATTCCGATCTACCGGTGGCTAGCGTTGTACCTACAGTCACCACACAGCTGCAGCAAGCGGAGGGAACGCTTCCATGATTGAGGCAACAGGCTTGAGGAAGGTCTACGGCGCAAAGACAGCCGTGGACGGAATCAGCTTCACCGTACAGCCCGGGAAAGTCACGGGCTTCCTTGGCCCGAACGGCGCCGGCAAGTCCACCACCATGCGCATGATCATGGGTCTCGACCGCCCGACGTCGGGCGACGTCATCGTCAACGGCAAGCATTACTCCCAGCACAAAGACCCGCTCCACCAAGTGGGAGCGCTGCTCGATGCAAAGGCGGTGCACACCAGCCGCAGCGCGTACAACCACCTGCGAGCCATGGCCGCCACCCACGGGATTCCGAACTCGCGCGTTGAGGAAGTCATCGAGATGACGGGCCTCACCGCAGTTGCCAAGAAGAAGGCCGGAGGGTTCTCCCTCGGCATGGGCCAGCGGCTTGGCATCGCCAACGCACTCCTGGGTGACCCCCAAACGCTCATCCTCGACGAACCGGTCAACGGACTCGATCCCGAGGGCGTCCAGTGGGTCAGGAACCTTGCACGCTACCTGGCAAGCCAGGGCAAGACCATCTTCATTTCCAGCCACCTCATGTCCGAGATGGCCCAGACCGCGGACCACCTCATTGTGATCGGTCGCGGCAAAATCATTGCAGACACCACGGTGGATGCGCTGATTGAGAGCCAGTCCCGCAAACGCACTTTGGTCCGTACCGCGGAGACAACGCGCCTGACCGAGTTGCTGGCCCGCGACGGTGTCCGGGTGGAGCAGAACGAACGTGAAACCCTGGAAGTGTACGGGGTGGAGCCGCTCCGCATCGCCGAGCTCGCCCTCGACAACCGGGTACTTGTTTACGAGCTCACTCCGCTTACGTCGTCGCTGGAAGAGGCCTACTTCCAGCTGACCAAGGACGAAGTGGAATACCACTCGCACATCACCGGCGGACCGGCAGCACCAGGCGGGCCCCTGGACGGAAGCCCCGCCGGCGTCGGCGCCACATCTGCTGCCACCATGGAAGGGATCCAGTCATGAGCACCACCACCGTCAGCAAGAAACATGCGATCCCGTCGGCCGGGACCGGTGGCGTCACTTTCCTCCGGGTACTGAACTCCGAATCCATCAAGTTCCGGACCCTCATGAGCACCAAGCTCCTGTTGGTCCTAACCTTCGTGGCGATTGTCGGCATCGGCCTGCTGTCCGCCCTTGTCCGCTGGAACTTCATCAACCAGATGGTCGAAGTCGGCCGGCAGGGTCACAAGGAAACGGTGCAGCAAGCCGTTGACTCCTTCCCGCCAGGTTCGGGATTCAACCTCTACAACCTGCCGAACGCCGGACTCAACATCGGCATCCTCGTCATGGGTTCCCTGGCCGTACTCTTCATTGCCTCCGAGTACGCCACCGGCATGATCCGGTCAACCATGAACGCGGCTCCGGGCAGGCTCTCCACCTTCGGCGCCAAAGCCGTGGTCCTGGTTGTGGTCTCCTACGTCCTTTCGGTTGTGGCCGGCGTCGTGACCTTCCTGGTGGCGTCACCCATGTTTGCCAACTTTGCCCTTGACCTCGGCTGGAACACGGACGGTGTCCTCTACAGCGTCTTCACCGGCGGCCTTTATGTCTCCGGGGTCGCGCTGATCGGCCTCTCGCTCGGAACACTGCTGAAGAACCCGGCCGGCGGCATCACTGTCCTGGTGGGCATCATGTTCGTCCTCCCGTTCGCCGGCCAGTTCCTCGGCCTCGCACCGGGAGAATTTTGGAAGTACGTCCCGCAGTACCTGCCCAGTGAGGCCGGTGGCCGTTTCTTGTCGATCGGCCACGTAGACGGCACCCTGGATCCATGGGCGGGCGGCCTCGTGTTCCTTGGCTACGTCATCTTGTTCATGGTTCCTGCCCTCATTGTTCTCAAGAAGCGCGACGTCTGATTCGCGGTCGACTGATTCGCAATCCAGGGACATCCACTCCAGGCAAGGCCACTAGGCTCAAGCCATGAGTGAAGAGTTGCCAGCAAAGGACGCGTCGGCCCACGTGGCCGACGCGTCCTTTGCTGAAATCACGCTGCGCCGCCGTGGCAGGTTCCGCCGCTATCTCTTTGAGCACCCGCGGGTCATGGACGCGGTGGTGGTGCTTTGCTATTCGCTGCTGGCACTGCCGACGTTCATCAGCTCCATCGTGGACGGCAAGTGGTTCGCCGCCCTGCTGCTCGTCGCCATTGCTGCCATCGTGTTCCTTCGACGCCGCAATCCGCTCAGTGTCACTGCGGCCGTTGCGGTCCTCGAAGTTGCCGTGACGCTGCTGAATCCCTGGGGTTCGAACGTCTCCGCAGGACTGTGGTTTGCGCTGTATGCAGTGGCCGTGGCGAGGGCCCGGACGTTCGCGTTGACGGTGTTTGGCGCGGCGAGCCTGCCGCTGACCCTCGTATACCTGTTCATGTGGACCAGCCCGGCGACCCCATCCAACGGCGAGGCGATTCCGGAGAACTTCCACCTCATCAGCAACATCGCCGCCGCGGCCAGCATTTTGTTGTCCAACCTGATCGCCACCGGCATCGGCATTTCGGTGCGGCAGCGCCGCGAGCATGAGAGCGAAATCAGGGCCTGGGCAGCACGCACGGCCCGCTTGGGTTCCGTCACCGAACGCAACCGGATCGCCCGGGAGATGCACGACGTCGTGGCCCACTCCCTCACGGTCATGATCAGCCTCTCGGACGGCGCCGCCGTCGTGGTCAAGAAGGATCCGGAGCGCGCGGGTGAGGTGCTTGGCGAACTCTCCCGCACCGGCAGGACCGCGCTGGCCGACATGCGCCGCGTCCTCGGCGTGCTGCGGGACGACTCAGCCCGCCCGGCGCCTTTGGAGCCGTTGGTTTCCGGGCACGACCTGAGCAAGCTGCTGGATGGATTCCGGACGGCAGGGCTGCCGTTGCACTACTCGCACACGGGACCTGCCCTTCCTGAAGACCCGGCGTTCCAGCTCACCGTCTACCGGATCGTGCAGGAGTCCCTGACCAACGTGCTCAGGTACGGGCGCTCCTTGAGCCAAGTGGATGTGCGGATCGTGCGGGACGGCGACTCGGTCACCATTGAAGTGCTCGACGACGGCCGGGGCTCCCGGGATCCGGGCACCGAAGAGGCGGCCCTGGGAACGGGTCAGGGCATAGCGGGGATGCGTGAACGTGCGGGAATTTATGCTGGAACCGTGGATGCCGGTCCTGGAATACACGGCGGGTGGCGTGTCCATGCGGAACTGAATTGGAATGGCGACAAGGGGAAATCATGACGGACAATGCTCCCATCAGGGTTCTGCTGGTGGACGACCAACCCCTGCTGCGCATGGGATTTCGGCTCATCCTGGAAGGCGAAGACGACCTCGAGGTGGTGGGCGAAGCCTCAGACGGCGCCGAAGCAGTCCGGAAGGTCGAGGAACTGGAACCGGACGTGGTGCTCATGGACGTCCGGATGCCTGCCGTGGATGGAATCGAAGCCACACGGCGGATCACGGCCTCGGCATCCAACGCGAGGATCATCATCCTGACAACTTTCGACCTCGATGAATATGCCTTCTCCGGCCTGCAGGCAGGGGCTTCCGCCTTCCTGCTGAAGGATGTTGCGCCTGCCGAGTTGGTCCAAGGCGTCCGGCTCGTGGCCAGCGGCGACGCAGTGGTGGCTCCGCGGGTCACCCAGCGGCTCCTGGAGACCTACGTCCGCGGGGGTCGCGTGCCCGGCCAGGCCACAGCCCAGCCCCGCGATCCGCTGCTCGAAGAATTGACCCCCCGCGAAACCGAGATGCTGGAGGCTATCGCCGCCGGGCTGTCCAACGCGGAAATCGCCCACAAGTTCTTCCTGTCCGAGGCCACGGTCAAAACCCACGTCCGGCGGATCCTCACCAAGCTGCACTTGCGCGACAGGGTCCAAGTGGTGGTTTACGCGTACGAAACAGGACTCGTGATCCCGAGCAACCCGGATTACTAGCGACGCTGATTCTGCCTCGCGTCGCGCAAACGGACCAGGGAACTAGACTCGGAGCCATGCCTTCGAACTCCGCTGCAGAACACATCCAGGACCTTGGCGCGTACGTGAGCGCATCGCCGTCGAGCTTCCACGCCGTCAACGAGGCGGCACGCCGGCTCGATGCGGCCGGTTTCACGGCCCTTGATGAGCTTCAGCCATGGGAGGGCGGGGCCGGCGGTTTCTACGTGATCCGGGATGGCGCCCTCATTGCTTGGGTGACGCCGGAAGGCGCAACTCCGACCACGGCGTTCAACATCCTCGGCGCCCACACGGATTCTCCGTCCTTCAAGCTCAAGCCCAAGCCGACGACAGGCAAGTTCGGCTGGCTCCAGGCCGGCGTTGAGGTCTACGGCGGCCCTTTGTTGAACTCCTGGCTGGACCGCGAGCTTCGGCTCGCGGGGCGGCTCGTGATGCTGGACGGCACCCAGCACCTCACAGCTACCGGACCGCTCCTGCGTTTCCCGCAGTTGGCCATCCACCTGGACCGGGCTGTCAATGACGGCCTCACGCTGGACAAGCAACAGCACATGAACCCGGTGTTCGGCCTCGGCGATCCCGGTTCCGCGGACGTCTTGGCAATACTGGCGGACTCCGTGGCAGGGGCTTCCGTGGATCCCGCCCAGATCGGCGGCTACGACATCGTGGTCGCGGACACCCAGGCGCCTGAGCAGTTCGGTGCCAAGGGCGAGTTCTTCGCTTCAGGACGGCTCGACAACCTCTCTTCGACCCACGCCGGGCTTGCGGCACTCATTGCGCACGCAGCCGCGGGTGCGCCAGCCGGGGGCCCCATCGCGGTCCTGGCCGCCTTCGACCACGAAGAAATCGGCTCTGCCTCGCGCTCCGGCGCCTGCGGACCCATCCTCGAAGACATCCTCACCCGGATCTCCGACGGATTCGGCGCCACAGTGAGCGAACGGCGCCAGGCGTTGTCGGCGTCGTTCTGCGTTTCTGCGGATGCCGGCCACGCCGTCCACCCCAACTACCCCGAGCGGCACGATCCCGCCAACCGGCCCGTCCTCAATGGCGGACCGCTCCTCAAGATCAACGCCAACCAGCGCTACGCCACGGACGCTACCGGAGCAGCATTCTGGGCCCGGCTCTGCGGCGAGGCGGCCGTCCCCTACCAGGAGTTCGTCTCTAACAACGACGTCCCTTGCGGCTCTACCATCGGTCCGCTGACGGCTACCCGCCTGGGGATCCGGACGGTCGACGTCGGCGTGCCCCTTCTGTCGATGCACTCGGCACGCGAGCTATGCGGCGTTGAAGACCCGCGCCACCTGGCGACGGTGGCGGAGTTGTTCTTCCGGACAGCGATCTAGCTTTATTGCAGCTCCGGCTAAGGCGGCCCGGCTCAGGAGGCGAGGCTCACCACGAGGTTGATGGTGGTCGCCAGGATCCCGACGCCGAAAACGTAGGCGAGCAGGCTGTGCCGCAAAGCGGCAGACCGCATTGCCCTGGTGGTGATCGACGTGTCCGAGACTTGGTAGGTCATCCCGAGACTGAATGCCATATAGGCGAAATCCGTGTATTGCGGCGGTGCTTTTTGGTTGAATTCGATGCCGCCGGGCGGATCGGACGTGTAGTACACCTCGGCATAGCGCAATGTGAAGAGGGTGTGCACTAGGAGCCACGACGCCACCGCACCGCCGAGGGCAAGCAGTGCGAGCATGAATTTGTCGAATCCGTGCGCGTCCTTGGCGCCGATCATCACCAGCACGACGGCGGCGAGCGAACCGACGGCGGCACACAGGATGAGGAGGTCGGCCGTGGAGCGCCGTGGATCTTCTTCCGTGGCATGGCTCCTCGTCTGATCGGCCTTCATCGGGGTGATGACTGTCCACACGAAAACGTTGTAGACCGCCGCTGCCACTGCCCAGCCGGCGGCGGGTGCGTAGATCCACTGACCCCATATTCCGGTCGCTACGGCCGCAGCGATGCCGGCGACGATCATCAGCCCGAATCGCAACCGGGAACGTTTGGCACGGACAGACTTCGGACCTTGGCTCTTTGCTGCGGCGTTCATAGTCAGATCATGGCACGGGGGCCGGCCGGCCCCGGCGTCACGCCACGCAGACTTTTAGCGTCACGCGTGGAGCGGCACCCCGGAAAACCGGGGGATCCCGACGTTGGACGGTCCAGAAAGTTGCACTGCGTGACGGCCGCTTCGACGGGTTTGCTGCCTTGGCGGCTCAGCTTCCCGATCGCGGCGCGAACATGATCACCGCGACGCCCAGAAGGCAGATCATGGCGCCGATGACATCCCAACGGTCCGGGCGGAATCCGTCCATGAGCATCCCCCAGGCCAAAGATCCGGCGATGAACACGCCTCCGTAAGCGGCAAGCACGCGGCCGAAATGCGCGTCTGGCTGGAACGCCGCCACGAACCCGTAGATGCCGAGGGCCACGATCCCAAGGCCTGCCCACCACCAGGGCTTGGCCTCCTTGACCGATTGCCATACCAGCCAGGCCCCGCCGATCTCGGCGATGGCCGCGAGGACAAAGAGGGCGGTGGATTTGAGGGTGGTCATGGGTTCAGTCTGCCTGAGCCTGGCGTGGCGGTTCCACGCCGGTTATCCACATACCTGGGTTATCCACATACGCGACGCCGCGCATTCCACCTTGCCGACACGCCGAATAGGCTTAGAGGCGGGAAATGGACTAAGATATTGAAGTCTGTGCTGCGCCATGCTTCCGCTTCTGGAAGCGGTCAGCAGCACTGTTCATCGCAAATGAACCTCCTGTTACGGAAATGCCGTAACCGCTTAGCCCAAAGGAGGTGGGTTCACATATGCGTCCTTACGAATTGATGGTAATCATCGACCCCGAGGTCGAAGAGCGTACCGTAGAGCCGTCGCTTCAGAAGTTCCTCAATGTCATCACCACTGATGGTGGAACCATCGAAAAGGTTGACATCTGGGGCCGCCGTCGCCTCGCTTACGACATCAAGAAGAAGTCCGAAGGTATCTACGCTGTGGTGAACTTCACCGCCAAGCCGGAAACCGCCAAGGAACTTGACCGCCAGCTGAGTCTCAACGAGACCATCATGCGCACCAAGATCACCCGCCCCGAAGAGCAGAAGGTCGTCGCTGAGTAATTTCAGCTCCAGGCTTTCATTCTTTACCCCGCAGGAACGAACAAGGAGGCAGTAGATGGCAGGCGAAACCACTATTACGGTCATAGGTAATCTCACCAATGACCCCGAACTGCGGTTCACACCGTCAGGCTCGGCGGTAGCGAACTTCACCATCGCGTCTACTCCCCGGACCTTCGACCGCCAGTCCAATGAGTGGAAGGACGGGGAAACCCTGTTCCTCCGCGCATCGGTATGGCGCGAAGCAGCCGAAAACGTCGCCGAATCCCTCACCAAGGGCATGCGCGTGATCGTTTCCGGCCGCCTGAAGAGCCGTTCCTACGAAACCAAGGAAGGCGAGAAGCGCACCGTTATCGAGCTCGAAGTCGATGAAATCGGCCCGAGCCTGCGTTACGCCAACGCCAAGGTCAACCGCACCCAGCGCTCCGGCGGTCAGGGTGGTCAGGGCGGCTTCGGCGGCGGCGGCAACAACAGCGGCGGCTTCGGAGGTGGCGGCGCTGGTGCAAACCAGGGCGGCAACTCCGCCGGAACATGGGGCGGCGGCCAATCCGCACCGCAGGAAGACCCCTGGGCTACCCCGGGCGTCAGCAACGCGGGCGGATGGGGCAACGGCCCGGATTCGGAACCTCCCTTCTAAACACTCACAAGTTCGACGCCGGAACCCGCCGGACGTGCCGCGAGGCACCCGGGTGGCGACCGCCGTCGAGCACCACCATCCCGTGGATCCATTCCACGGGCTCCATAGAAAAGGAGCTCCACGATGGCTAAGGCTGAACTCCGTAAGCCCAAACCAAAGTCCAACCCCTTGAAGGCCGCTGACATCACCGTCATCGACTACAAGGACGTAGCATTGCTGCGCAAGTTCATCTCCGACCGCGGAAAGATCCGTGCCCGTCGCGTCACTGGCGTCACGGTGCAGGAACAGCGCAAAATCGCCCAGGCAATCAAGAACGCCCGCGAAGTTGCTCTGCTGCCTTACTCCGGCGCTGGCCGCGGCTAAGGAAGGGATTAACTAACATGGCAAAGCTCATTCTGACCCACGAAGTAACCGGTCTCGGTGCTGCTGGCGATGTTGTCGAGGTCAAGGACGGTTACGCACGTAACTTCCTGCTGCCCCGCGGCTTCGCTCTGACCTGGACCAAGGGTGGCGAGAAGCAGGTTGAGTCCATCAAGGCTGCCCGCGCTGCTCGTGCCCACGCTTCGGTTGAAGCTGCACAGGCCCAGGCTTCTGCGCTTTCTTCCAAGAAGGTCAAGCTCGTAGTGAAGGCCGGCGAGTCCGGTCGTCTCTTCGGCACCGTCAAGCCGGCTGATGTCGCTGCTGCAGTTGAGGCCGCTGGCCTCGGCTCCATCGACAAGCGCAACGTTGAACTGCCGAACCACATCAAGTCCCTTGGTTCGTACCAGGCCAACGTCCGCCTGCACGAGGACGTTTCTGCTGTCATCGACCTCGAGGTCGTTGCAAGTAAGTAGCGTAAGCTCTGACGCAGCTCGAAGGACCCCCGTCTCCGGTTTCCGGAGGCGGGGGTCCTTTGCTTTGCGCGCACCCCCCGGTGATAGCCTGCATCGGTGAACCTTGAAACGATGCGCACCAGGCCCTTCTCGCAAGTGGATGTCTTCACTGACGTGCCGTACCTCGGCAATCCGCTTGCCGTCGTCGTCGACGCTGAGGGGCTCAGCACGGAGCGGATGCAGCATTTTGCCAACTGGACCAACTTGTCTGAGACCACCTTCCTGCTGCCGCCCAGCGATCCTGCGGCCGATTACCGGGTGCGGATCTTCACCGGCAGCGAGGAATTTCCTTTCGCGGGACATCCGACACTCGGCTCGGCGCATGCGTGGCTGGCGTCCGGTGGAGTGCCGAAGCAGGACGGGATGCTGGTTCAGGAATGCGGCGCAGGCTTGGTCAAGGTGAAGCTCGACGGCGGACGCCTCGCCTTCGCTGCCCCGCCGCTGACGCGCTTCGGGCCTGTCGACGAGGCAATCATGGAACAGTTGGCCGCAGGACTCCGACTCCCCCGAACCGCGCTCTTGGATGCCTCGTGGCTGGTCAATGGCCCGCAGTGGATCGGTGTACTGCTTGAGTCGGCCGAGCAGGTCCTTGGCCTCGAGCCGGACCTCGCGGCGTTGGGGGATCTGAAGGTTGGCGTGATCGGTCCCCATGAACCGGGTGCCGGCGTCGATTTCGAGGTCCGGACGTTCATTCCGGGCGACGCCATGGTGGAGGATCCCGTGACGGGAAGCTTCAATGCGGGGGCGGCCCAGTGGCTGATCGGCAGTGGCCGGGCTCCGGAGCAATACGTCGCCGCGCAGGGTACGGTGCTGGGCCGGGCGGGACGCATCCACGTCAAGACGGAAGACGGCGACATCTGGGTGGGTGGAAGTTCGGTGATGTGCATCCAGGGAACCGTGCGGCTGTAGCAGGGGAATAAAAGGGGCGGGGGCACAGTTTGGGAGTATAGATGCAAACGCATGTACTCTGGTTTGAAGCCGTCAAACCGCCCAGCAACAGGAGATTGCCATGGAGACCCGCCGCATAACCGTCCTTTCCGCCGGACTTGGCGTACCGTCGTCGAGCAGGCTTCTTGCAGACCAGCTCGCCGCCTCGGCCAAGCGCCAGCTGGGCGATGCCGGGTATGAGGTGCGTGTGGACGTTGTCGAGCTCCGGGACCTGGCCGTGGATATCGCCAACAACTTCGTCACCGGTTATGCCGCACCGCGCCTCGCGGAGGTGATCGCCGGCGTCGAGGATTCTGATGGCATCATCGCCGTCACGCCCGTCTTCAGCGCCTCCTATAGCGGGCTGTTCAAGTCCTTCATCGACGTTCTGGACCCGAAGTCCCTGGACGGCAAGGCAGTTCTTCTCGGCGCCACGGGCGGCACGGACCGGCACCAAATGGTGCTCGACTACGCCATGCGTCCGCTCTTCACCTACCTTCGCACCCGGATAACCCAGACGTCCGTTTTCGCCGGGCCCCAGGATTGGGGAAACGCCGACGACGGCGCGTCGCCACTATCGGTCCGCGTGGACCGGGCGGCGGGCGAGCTGGCCCGGCTTCTGAGCGGCGAACAGCCGCACCGCAAGGTGGACGCGATGGAATCCCTGCCTTTTGAGCAACTACTCGCGGGGATCACGGCGGGACGCTAGGGGAGCCTCGGCTGCCCAGCTCCTGGCACTAGTCGTCCAGCAGCTCGATGAACTCGCGGGCCTGCTTCATGCTAATGTCGGAATGCTTGGTCAGCGCCAACGCCGCGGCCTCGACATCGCCGCTCTTGGCCAAGGTGCGGATCCGTCCGTAGATCTCGTCATTGAGCATGTTGCTGCTCACCTCACGCGTGACGTCGCCCTTGCTGGCGATTGCCCGGTAACGGTACGGGAAGCGCTCCGGCTCGTCGTCGTCGGGCATGAGGTCCTGTGGGGCAGGCTCGGGCTTGCGGAAGGGCTGCGGGTGCGCTGCAAGGGCGCCGACGGCGTCCCGTGAGGCGCGCAGGCCTTCTCCGGTGGCGCTGAGGTACAGCTTGATGGCCGCCATGGCCTGACCCTGGGCGATCAGGGAATACAGCTGCCGGTGCTGATCCTCGTTCAGCTTTGCGGCGGCCCTGCGGGCCAGTTCCACGGGATCCACGCCCGCTTTGCCCGTGGCAGCATTACTGCGAAGTTCCGCAGAGCGGCGGGAGAGCATGCGGCTGATCAGCAGCACGCCGACGGCGACGGCGGCCAGGATCAAGACCGGGACGAGTAGGGATGACATGCGCTAAAGCCGATCTATGTAGTTCTTGGCGGTCAACAAGTCCGAGTGGGTTTGCTGGCGCAGGAGCTTGATGGCCTGAATCTTCTGCCCACTGCGGACCATGCCCTGCAATTGCAGGGCGAACTGTGGATTCAACTGCCCGTTGGGCAGGATGGGACCGTTGTAGCCGGCCTGGCCGACCCCCGGGCTGGCTGCGACCTGCGCCCTCAGCGCGGCCCGCGACTGGCTGTCCTGTTGCGACTGTTGCTGCGCGTTTTGACTCGGCCTTGTGGATGCATCGATGCGGGCCCTTGCCGCCGTTGCCGCCTGCACTTGGGCGGCCTGGTGGGCTGCCGAGCGGGCGGCCAGCTCCCGTTGATAGCGCTCGGCGTCGGACAACCCCGAGTTGCGTGGCTTGAATGCGGCCGTCAGGGCCCAAATCACAGCCACAAGGATGACAACGGGCATTGCGACCAGCAGTACATCCCCAACAGTGAAACCCATACCTAGAGCTTATGTCAGAACGCAGTTATCCACAGCACATTCCTGCTTTGGCATAGCTTCTGGGAGCCGTCTGTCAAATTCCGGGATGGATTGTGGGGAGCATCACATTTTTGGCATATTTATCCCTCTCTGGGCCATTGGACGAGGGACGGGGTGTGGATTGAGCGAATCGGCCTGTGGATGATCCGCCGAAGAAAATACTTTTGATCCACATGGCGGGAAGAACGTTTTCCCAGTTCAGAGGCTATTTACCGCAAAAAGAATTTCTCTTTCCACAGGGTCATGCACAGACTGTGCACAAGTAGGGGTGTGTATTCCACACTTTATCCACAGGCCCGGCTTGGTGCCTCGGAAAAGCAGGGCTAACGTGACTGAGTACCTGCTTTAGGTACTTGGAAAACCCCTGTTTCTGGTGGACGGCGCGTTGGTGCCGTCGGTAAGCAGCGTGCCCGCGGACCTGTCTGTGGATAAGTTGTGGAAATCTCGGGGAACCAAAATTGTCGGTGCCCTACGGAACAGTTTGGACCAGCCGGCATAAACGGCGCGGTCGGAGCAACCCTCACCGGGGCATTGGCCTACCGCACCGCCGGGAACAGTTATCTGCGCGGTACACAATGGAGGACGGCTTGTCAGTTACGCACTTGGATTCGATCGAGGGCGGCCGGACATCGGACGCCAGCCGCAAACCTCCGCAGGACATCCCCGCTGAGCAATCGGTTCTCGGCGGCATGATGCTGTCCAAGGACGCCATTGCCGACGTCGTGGAACTAGTCCGTGGCCATGACTTCTACCGCCCGGCCCACGAGACCATCTACGAGTCCATCATCGACCTCTACGGCCGCGGCGAACCTGCCGATGCCGTCACGGTGTCCGACGAGCTGACCAAGCGCGGCGAGATCAACAGGATCGGCGGCCCTGCCTACCTGCACGAGCTCATCCAGACCGTGCCCACGGCGGCCAACGCCGGCTACTATGCCGAAATCGTGGCTGAGCGGGCCGTCCTGCGCCGACTCGTCAACGCCGGCACCAAGATCGTCCAGATGGGCTACGGCCAGGACGGCGAGGTGGAAGACCTCGTCAACCAGGCCCAGGCCGAGATCTATGCCGTGGCCGAACGCCGCACCGCGGAAGACTACGTGGCGCTCAAGGACGTCATGGAGTCCACCGTTGACGAGATCGAGGCATCCGGTCACCGCGGGGAAGGCATGACGGGCGTCCCCACAGGATTCTACGAACTCGATGAGCTCACCCATGGTCTGCACCCGGGCCAGATGATCGTCATCGCCGCGCGCCCAGCCGTCGGTAAGTCCACGTTCGCGCTGGACTTCGCCCGTTCCGCTGCCATCAAGCACAACCTCGCCACCGTGATGTTCTCGCTGGAAATGGGACGCAACGAAATCGCGATGCGCCTGCTGTCCGCGGAAGCCACCATTGGCCTTCAGGACCTGCGTAAGGGCACCATCAAGGACGAGCAGTGGTCCAAGATCGCCACCACCATGGGCCGCATGAACGACGCTCCTTTGTTCATCGATGACAGCCCCAATATGTCCCTCATGGAAATCAGGGCCAAGTGCCGTCGCCTGAAGCAGCAGCACGACCTCAAACTGGTGATTCTCGACTACCTCCAGCTCATGAGCTCCGGCAAGAAGGTGGAATCCCGCCAGCAGGAAGTCTCCGAATTCTCGCGTGCCCTTAAGCTGTTGGCCAAGGAGCTCCAGGTTCCGGTCATCGCGCTCTCGCAGCTCAACCGTGGATCCGAACAGCGCCAGGACAAGCGGCCCATGGTCTCGGACCTCCGCGAATCGGGTTCCATCGAGCAGGACGCCGACATGGTCATCCTGCTTCACCGCGAAGACGTCTACGACAAAGAGTCCCCCCGCGCCGGCGAGGCTGACATCCTCATCGCCAAGCACCGTAACGGTCCCACCAAGGACATCGTGGTTGCCTTCCAAGGGCATTACTCCCGCTTCGCCAATATGGCGGGCGAGACAGGCGGCGGCGGGTTCTAGCTTCCGGCTGGTCGGTGGTGCGCAGACGAGGCCCGTTCGTCCGGTCCGTGCACTACAGTGCGTTGATCGTGGTGCTCTTGTGGATCTCGGACCAGGTTGATTTGAGTGTGTCGAGGGTCGGGCAGATTGCTTCGACCTCGATGGTGACCGCCGGCTTGTTGAACGTCCGGATAGCCGTGAAGTCGTAGGTACTCCCCGACTGAAAGCTGACAGACAGCATGGCCACGTCATGGATGCCGGCAGCACCGTAGCCCAGGGTGGTGTCCTTGGCGCTTGCGACGAGGTCCTTCTCTCCAGGGGCGAGGATGGAGAGAACCTTCAGGGTCGATGCCCTATCGTCCCCGGCGACCAGCTCGGAGGGCTGATTGCGCATCTGGGTCGTCCTGACTTTGCATTGAGTCTTCTGCGCGGTGAATGTCGTTACCCCGTCTGTCGCGACACTGCTATTGTCGGTCTGCCATCCGGACGTCGGATCCCCGAGGGAGGTGCCGACGTCGGGCGTGTGTCCACCGTTTTCGTCTCCGAGGATCCTGTTTCCGTTGTCCCAAGAGAGATTCTCCGTGGTCGGGTCGAGCCTTGACGCCGCAGCTCCGGACGGGCTGACTTGAGCCGGAGCGCCGACGGCGCAGCCGCCGAGCGCAGCTGTGGCAATGACCGCTGGCAAAAGCGCTGCGAACGGTCTGCGGAATGGACTCGGCGTTTTCATGGGGATCCTTCGGTATGGGGGGACGCCAATCGTCGCACTGCCTACCGGCCGTTGAGCAAATGATCGGGCATCCGGGTTCCGGGAGCCCGTCCCCGGATCTCCAGCAGTTCGCGGGCGTGGGCGTGAAGGCGTCGATCCTCGTCGGTTTCCGGCACCCAGGGCGGGATCGGAACGGACGTGCCGGTTTCGTCCCTCGCCACCATGACCGTGAGGCAGTAGGTGGTCAGGTTCATCTCACGGCTCTTGGGGTTGCCGGAGCGGACGTGGACGGCAATATGCATGCCTTTGTGGCCTGTGTAGACGAGACGGGCTTCTACTTCCACCACGTCGCCGATCAAGAGCGGGCGGTAGAAGCGCACGCCTCCGGAGAACACGGCCACGGTGTCCTTGCCGCAATAACGGGAAGCGCAGACGTAGGCGGCCTCATCGATCCACTTCATGACGATTCCGCCGTGGACTTTCCCGCCCCAGTTCACGTCAGTGGGGGCCGCCATGAAGCGGAGAACGACGCGCTCGGCCGTGCCGGCGTCGGTATATTCCTGTGCGTTCATGGCTTCGACGATCTTTTCCCGCACGGCGATCCGCGCGAGGGCGTTGTGACGCTGCTCGATTTCCTCCGGCGTCGAGGGCTCGAACTGGGGGACTGGAACCGGGCGGCCGTCGGGACCGACCGCAACGAAGATCACCAGGCACTGGCTGCGCATCGTGGCTGGCCCGCCCTTGGGGTCGCCGGAGGACACGATGGTCCGGATGTGCATGGAAGAGCGGCCCGTGTAGACGATGGTCGCTTCGACCTCGACCATGTCTCCGCTGTTCACGGGGTCGGCGAAATGGATGTTGCCTACGTATGCCGTGACGCAATAGGACTTCGCCCAGCCAACAGCTGCCGCGTAGGCGGCCTTGTCCACCCACTCAAGGACAGTGCCGGCGTCGACGGACCCGCTGTGTCCGACGTCGGTGGGGGAGGCAAGGAACCGCAGCGTGACGGAATGGGAGGGGAGCTCGCTCATGACGTGAGTGTATCGACGGCGTAGATACTGATGCGCTGTATGACGGGCTGGCGACGCCGAAGCGGACCAGCGACTCCCAGGGCGATCTGTGTCACGCAAACTGGCTGTCGACGCCCGGATTCGGGAGTCGACAGCCCGTTTGCGTGTCGCCAGCGCACTTGGGTGTCGCCAGCGGGGAAGCGCACGCGATCTTAGGCGAGGATGCCCAGCTTGGAACCCTTCCGCCCGAAGACTGCGGCATCGATGGAGATCTGTCCGGCGCCGGTCAGGGCCACGGCTGCCGCTGCGGCGGCGAGGGCCAGGACGAGTTCGTACCCGCCCTTGTCGGCAAACAGGCCGGCCGGGGCGTGGACCAGGAACAGGGCGCCGAGCATGTCCAGTGCAAGGAGGGCGGCGAAGACCCGGGTAAGCACGCCCGCGATGAGGGCAATGCCTCCGACAAGTTCGATGGTTGCCACGATCGGGGCCACGACGTCGGCGGCGGGTACGCCCATCTTGCCGAAGGCTGCCTGGGTGCCGGCGATGGTGAACTCGGTGAATTTCTGCCAGCCATGCGCGGCGAAGATGAAGCCGACAATGACGCGCAGGACGGTAAGGGCTGTGTTGGTCAGGGTGGACTGGTTCATGTAATTGCACCGTTTTCGGGTAGCGGTTGGCGGTTGTGAAGCTCCCAGAGGCAAGGCCCAATTCATTGAAGCTTCAACTCAAGACTTTCGGACTTTGCTTGAAGTGTCAAACAAACGTGACGCGGCGAGGCCGCCTCCGCAGTCCCGGCTGAGGCTACTGGCCCTTCCGCTTTGCTTCCAGCCAGGGTTTCAGGAGCCGGGTGGTAACGGGCAGGAAAATGTAGACCATGAGCGGCGTCAGGATGCAGATGTTCAACAGAACCTGGAAGACCAGCGGCCAGCCCAGGACCAGGGGGTGCAGCAGGAAATTGGCCAGCAAGCTCAAGGGAAAGAACGGCAGAAAGATGCTGACGGCCTGCTTCCATCGTGGCGGCACCACCGTCTCCGGGACGACGAGGTTCACGTCGCCGGGTTGCGAGAACCATCCTTCGATGCCGGATCGGCGCTCCACACGTGTGACCTCCATGAGCTCGGTGGCGCTTTCGATCCACCATCGGCGCTCTTCGGATTCCTCCCAAGCCTGCAGGGTTTCAGCGTCCGCGAAGCGGTAAAGCATGTGCCATTCATCGGAATCGGCCGCCGTGCGCACCCACCCTGAGCCCAAATAGCCGGGCCATTCCCGGGCAAGTTCCTGGCCCGCGTGGGCCCATGCGTTGGCTTGGCGGGTGTAACCGGGAATGATGGTGCGGGCGACGGAAACGGTGATGGGATGCTCGAGTGACACCTCACCAAGCTACATGCCGGCGCCCCGCTAGGCTGGGAAAGTGCCTCAAACAGTGATCCGTCCCACCGCGCCCTCCACTGCCCGCGAGATCCTGCGCCTGGCTGTCCCCGCCTTTGGGGCGCTCATCGCCGAACCCCTCTTCCTTTTGGCCGACTCCGCCATTGTGGGCCACCTTGGCGTCCCCCAGCTCGCGGGCGTGGGACTGGCCTCCACCCTGCTGTACACCGCCGTCGGACTTATGGTGTTTCTGGCATATTCGACAACTCCCGCTGTGGCACGGGCCATCGGGGACGGGAAGCTCGCCAAAGCGCTGGCCGCAGGGCGCGACGGCGTCTGGCTGGCCTTGCTGCTGGGCACCGTCCTCGCGGTGGCTGGCTTCTTCGCTGCTGAGCCGCTGGTCGGGTTGTTTGGAGCCAGCGGCGAGGTGCGGGCATACGCCGTCGACTATCTGCGCTGGTCCATGCCGGGACTCGTCGCCATGCTGCTGATCTTCGCTGGCACCGGCGTCTTGCGCGGACTGCAGGACACCCGCACCCCCTTGGTGGTCGCAACGGCGGGGTTCGCCGTGAACATTGGCCTCAACGTGGTCCTGGTCTACGGGCTGCACTTGTCCGTGGCGGGGTCAGCAATCGGCACCAGCATTGCTCAATGGGCCATGGCCGCCGTGTATCTGGTGATGGTGGGACGGAATGCCCGCCGCCACGGCGTTTCGCTGCGCCCGGACTGGCGTGGAATCCGAGCGATGACCACCGTGGGGTCATGGCTCATGCTCCGCACCCTCAGCCTGCGTTTGGCGATCCTGGCCACGGTCCTGGTGGTTACTTCCCAAGGGTCCGTGAACCTCGCCGCGCACCAGCTCGCGATGACCATTTTCTCCTTCCTCGCCTTCGCCCTGGACGCCTTGGCGATTGCTGCGCAGGCCCTCATCGGCAAGGAACTCGGAGCTTCCCATCCGGCGAGGGCGCGCGAACTCACCCGCACGATGATCCGCTGGGGCGTGGGCTTCGGTGTGGTGACCGGCGTGCTCCTGGCAGTGGCCGCTCCGTGGGCCGGCTTCCTCTTTACCTCCGACGCCGGCGTTCAGTCCGCGCTCACAGCGGCACTGTGGGTACTCGCCGTCGGGCAGCCGCTCGCGGGTTACATCTTCGTTCTTGACGGGGTCCTGATCGGCGCGGGCGATGCCCGCTACCTGGCGATTGCCGGCGTCGTGAACCTCGCGGTATATCTGCCGCTTTTGGTGGCAGTCTACTTGACCAGGCCCGACGGCGCGGCGGGGCTCGTGTGGCTCTGGGTCGCGTTCGGGCTGGGGTACATGATGGCGCGCGGGGTCACTCTGGGGCTGCGGGCCCGCTCTGACAAATGGATGGTCCTCGGTTCGCACTAAACTGGACTGGTGACTCTCCCCACCTCTTCAGCGACTTCATCCACGCCTACAGCAGCCGGTCTCTGGAAGCCCGTACTTCTCCGCGCCGGTGCTGCGCTGGTGTTTGGAGCCGTGACCGTCTTCTGGGGCTCGCCATCCGTTCACGTTCTGGCCTGGGCCACCGGGCTCTACCTGCTCGCAACCGCGGGCGCCGCGTTCCTGGCTGCGAGTGTTCCCGCGGCCGCGGCCGCCGTCGTTGGCCTGGCAGGAGTGGGCGCCTTGATTACGCAGTCCGACACAGGTGCCGCCGTTTCCGCGCTCGTAGGATTGCTGGTGCTCGGGGCGTTTGAACTGGTCCAGGGATTCCGGCAGCGCAGACGGCACGTGCTCGCCCGAGACTGGATCATTTCCGGTGTGGTGGGCATCGGCACCGCCGTTGCCTTGCCGTTCTTCATCGGCCTTGGAGCGCACGCGCTTCTCGGTGTTGCCGGTGGCGGCGCCATCATCTCGGGAGTCTTGTGGATGCTGTCCGGGCTGAGCCTGCGGCACGATGGGCGAACCCCCTCCGCCGAGGCCGTAAACTAGTAGTCGTACGTTCTACCCTGCGTAGAACTCTCAAGGCGCGCACGGCGCCAGCACCCACATTGGAGGAATGACCTTGGCTGACCAGAAACCAAGAGAGCCGCGCAAGATGCGGACCTCGGTGAAGGGACCGCTGATGTTCTCCGCGTTTTGGGGCGTCGTGATCTTCTTCGCCGTGCTGATCTTCGCCTCCGGCGGCAGCGCCCGCACTCCGCGCTTTGACCTCGCCTTTACCGGTGCCGGCATCGCCTTCATTGTGAGCCTCGTCCTCGCTGCGATGCTTTCCATGAGCCACAAGGAAAACGCCGAACACCTCGGCAAGGGCTCAGGCGTCAACCTGAGCTCCAGGAAGCCGGGCCAGGGTCACGGTTCTGCGGCCCCCCATGCGGTCAGCGAAACGGAAACGCCGGACGCCGACTAGGCCGTCGTAGTCTTTTTTCGTGTCACGCCACGCAACTTTTTGCCGGCTGGCCACCGCAGCAACCCCGGAAACTCGCGGCAGGCCGCCGTCGTGCGCTCTGAAAAGTTGCACGGCGTGACACCCTCGCCCGACTCACTCCGTACCTGAGGCTTTCCGGGCCCGGTAGGCCGCGACGTGTGTTCGGTTGGCACAGTTGCCGGTGTCGCAATAGAGCTTGGAACGGTTGCGGCTCAGGTCCAACACGACGGCGTCGCAATCGTCCGCCGCGCACACCCGCAGGCGATCCATTTCCTTGCTACGGATGACGTCCACGAGTGCCATGGCAGCTTCGGTGCCCATGCGTTCCGCAAGGGGCGCTTCAGGGGTGGTTGCGTGCAAGTGCCAATCCCAATGATCGTGCTTGACCAATTGGGGGAGTGCGCGTGCGTCGGTGAGGAGCTGGTTGACGGCCTTTGCGGCCGCGTCCTCGTCGGATGTCCACAGGGAAGCCAGCTGGCTCCGCAGTCGCTTCACGCTGGTCAATTCGGCCTCGGTTCCCTCCCTCGTCCCCGTGAATTCTTCCGCGTCGAGGAAGGCGTGGAGCTCGGCGACACTCGTGAGCGATTCGGTGCCGTTGGCGGCCGAATTGATCAAATTGACCACGCTTCGAAGCGCCACTTCAGTGTCAGGTGCAAAAAGCACTTTGACTCCTTACATCTCTCGGGAGTAGTGTCAGCAGCGTAACCCATTTTACTCCTGACAGGAGGCTGCTGTGTCAGCTGCAACAAACCGGGCTGGTGCTGCGGGCTTCATGGCGTCGGGCTTGGGGCTCGCGCTCTTTTCCTCAGCGGTCTTCGGCTTGTCCGGCTCGTTCGCCAAGTCCCTCCTGGAGACCGGGTGGACCCCCGGCGCGGCAGTTGCCATCCGGTTGAGCGGTGCTGCACTTATCTTGGCGATCCCGGCCGTCGTCGCTCTCCGGGGCCGTTGGCACCAGCTCAAGGACAACTGGCTCACCATCCTGCTATTCGGTGTGATCGGCGTTGCAGCATGCCAGCTTTTCTACTTCAATGCGGTGTCAAGGCTGTCCGTGGGGGTCGCGCTCCTGCTCGAATACCTCGCGCCAACCATGATCGTCCTGTGGCTGTGGGCCGCGAGTCGACGCCGGCCCCGGGCCCTCACCGCCATCGGAACGCTGCTTTCCCTCGGCGGACTCGTCCTGGTGCTTGATCTCACCGGCTCCGTGAAGGTGGACTTCGTCGGGGTCCTGTGGGGCATGGCCGCGGCCGTCTGCCTGGTCATCTACTTCTTTATCACAGCCAAACAGAACGAGACGCTGCCGCCCATAGTGCTGGCTTCCGGCGGTCTCATGGCTGGTTCAGTCCTCATCTGGATTGCCGGCGGAACCGGCCTGGTGTCCATGACCTTCGCCACCGCGGACACACAGCTAGGGCCGTGGACCACGCCGTGGTGGGTCTCGATCGCCGGCCTCGTCATCCTGTCCACCGTGCTGTCCTACGTCACGGGGATCATGGCAGCACGAAGCCTCGGTTCCAAGGTGGCATCCTTTGTCTCGCTCACGGAAGTGTTGTTCGCCGTAGTGTGGGCCTGGCTGTTGCTGGCCGAATTGCCCGGAGCCATCCAACTCGTGGGCGGGGCACTCATCGTGTGCGGAGTGGTCTTGGTGCGAATCGACGAGCTGCGCGCCGACAAGCGTGATGCCCTGGAGCCCGGTAAAGACCATGCTGCCCTGGAGCTTGACCACGCGAACGACGTCGAGCCGGTTCCTTCCGAGAGGGTCCTCTAAACCCGACCCTTAATGGGGGGCCGGGGCCTAGCATGTTGATATGTGCCGGAATATTCACACCCTCCACAACTTCGAGCCACGAGCCACCTCGGCGGAGGTGGAAGCCGCAGCCCTGCAATACGTACGAAAGATCAGTGGCACCACCAAGCCGTCCAAGGTAAACGAGGAGGCCTTCGCCGAGGCTGTCCATGAGATCGCGCATATCACCCAGCATCTGCTCGATTCCCTCGTGACCCATGCGCCAGCGCGCAACCGCGACGAGGAGGCGGCCAAGGCCAGGGCCCGGGCGGCCGTTCGTTTCGGAACGGCCTAGCCTCCGCAAACTGACTGGCAGTTGTTGCCGTTCTCACGCCGGATAACGACAACAACTGCTAGCTAGTTGGGTGGGCAGTTGGGTGGCGGTGGGGACTACTTTGCGAACGAGCGCAACCGCAGCGAATTCGCGACCACCAGGACCGAGCTCGCAGCCATGGCCGCACCGGCGATCATCGGGTTGAGCAAACCAAGGGCTGCCACGGGGATACCGATGGCGTTGTAGAAGAACGCCCAGAACAAGTTTGTCTTGATGGTGGAGAGCGTCTTCCGGGACAGCTCGATGGCTTGCACCAGCTGGCCGAGGTCGCTGCCCATCACGGTCAGATCCGAGGCCTCGATGGCCACATCCGTGCCCGATCCCATTGCGATGCCAAGGTCGGCTTGCGCCAGCGCTGCGGCGTCGTTGACCCCGTCCCCGGCCATGGCCACGGTGGAGCCCCGGGACTGAAGCTTCCGCACCGCGTCCACTTTGCCTTCCGGCAGGACCCCCGCGAAAACGTCTTCCGGGGCGATCCCGACGGCGGCGGCCACCTGGGCGGCGACGGCGGCGTTGTCTCCGGTCAGCAGCAGAGGGCGAATCCCGAGTTCCTTGAGCTTCGCGATGGCTGCGGCCGAACCGGGTTTGACGGTGTCCCTTAGCGTGACTATTCCAGCGGGATTCCCGTCCACAGCAACCCAGATGGCAGTAGCGCCACCAGCTTCCTCAGTGGCCAGTGCCTGGCGTTGTGCGTCGTCAGGGAAGATCCCGTTGTGTTCCAACCAGCCGGTCCTGCCGGCCACGACCGTTCGCTCAGCTCCGTTTCCGGCTCCGTTCAGCGCAACCATCCCCCGGACTCCGCCGCCCGGGGCGGAACTGAAGTCCTTCACAGCGGGGAGCGGGCCGGCGTCGGGCATTGCGGACTTGGCGGCAGCGGCAATGGCGTGGGCGATGGGGTGCTCCGACGCTGCCTCGACGGCGCCGGCGAGGGACAGGACGTCGGCGGGGGAGTGGCCGTTCAAAGCCAAGGTGTGTCCAACGGCGAGCTTGCCGCTGGTGACGGTTCCGGTCTTGTCCAGCAGGATGGCGTCCACCGTGCGCGTATCTTCAAGCACCTGGGGGCCCTTGATGAGGATGCCGAGCTGCGCGCCCCGACCGGTCCCGGTCAAGAGGCCAACGGGAGTCGCGAGCCCAAGCGCACACGGGCAGGCAATCACGAGCACCGCCACGGCAGCCGTGAACGAGGCATTGAGGTCCCCGCCCAGGGCGAGCCAGAGTACGAAGGTAACGACGGCGATGACCAGTACGACCGGAACGAAGACGGCGCTGATGCGATCAGCGAGCCGTGCAATCGGGGCTTTGCCCGTCTGCGCCTGGCTGACCAAACGCCCCATTTGCGCCAGCGTAGTGTCGGAACCGACTCGTGTCGCGCGGACCAGCAGGCGGCCCGAAGTATTGATGGTGGCGCCCGTGACCTGGTTTCCCGGTCCGACCTCCACCGGCACGGATTCACCGGTGACCAATGAGGCATCCACAGCAGATGAACCGCTCGTCACCAGGCCGTCAGTGGCGATCTTCTCTCCCGGTCGAACCACGAAGACGTCCCCCGCCACGAGTTGCTCGGCCGGGATCTTGTGCTCGACGCCGTCGCGCAGCACCGTTGCGTCCTTGGCTCCAAGATTCAGCAGGGCCTTGAGGGCATCGCCGGCCTTCGCTTTGGCGTTGGCCTCTAGATAGCGGCCCAGAAGCAGGAACGTGGTGACCACGGCCGCAACTTCGAAGTACAGCCCGCCGCTCACGCCTCCCATGGTCTCCATGCCGGGGTGTTCAGTCATCATGGGGTTGGCAAAGAGCTGCCACGCAGAGTAGAGGTACGCGGCCAGGACACCAATGGAGACCAGCGTGTCCATGGTCGAGGCGAAATGGCGCGCGTTGATGGCGGCGGCCCGGTGGAAGGGCCAGGCAGCCCACGTCACAACAGGAAGGGCCAGCAACGCGGCGACCCAACCCCACTGGGGGAATTGCAGTGCCGGAATCATCGAGATGGCGAAGACCGGGACCGTCAGTATGGCAGCAGCGATGAGTCTTGGACGCAATTTCGATGCAGCTGGTCCGTGGTGCATGTGGTCGGCGTGGGTGCGCGCATCGTGGCCGCCTTGCGCGCCGTGGTCGCCTTGCGCGCCAGCGGCGCCATGGTTAGCGTGGTCGCCTGCCGCGGCGCCACGGGCCACATGCTCTGCGTGCTCGGTCGTTCCTCCCTTAGACGCACGCTGCCGCATGCCCCCCGCGTCGCCACTGTGGTCATGGAGCCACTCGTTGTGGTCGCTATCGCTGTGGTTATGTTCAGGTCCGCCGTGGTCACCCGGGCTGCCTTCGGTGCCGGACTCGATCGCGGGGCCGGTATGCGGCAGCGCGCGTCTAAGCGACGGAGGAGCGAGCGCGCCGAGCATATCGGTTTCGCGATCGTGGGCGTGCTCGTGGGTCTGGGATGTAGGGCCGGGCCTGGATTCGCGGATCCAGGCTTTGTAGCCCGTTGCGTTCACTGTGTCCACGATTTGTTGGTCCGTGACGTTATCCGGGACTGTTACCTGGGCTGATTCGAGGGGGAGGTTGACTGAAGCCTCCACGCCGTCGAGCTTGCCCAGTTTCCGCTCTAAGCGCGCCACGCATGATGCGCATGTCATGCCCTCGATGTCGAGTTCGATGATGCGCGTGCCCATTTGGTGAAGGATGTCGTGATTGCTCACATTGGCCCCTAGGCCTCGTTGGCGACTACCAGGTAGCCGGCTTCGGCGACGGCTTCGCCGATTTCGGACGGCGACAATTCCTGGGTGGAGGTGATGGTGACGGTGGAGATTCCGCCGGCATTCAGATCGATCTCGACATTCTCCACTCCCGCCAAGGACTCGATTTCCTCGCTGACTGCTGAAACGCAGTGCCCGCAGGTCATGCCGGAAACGCTGACGTTCGTCTGGATGGTGGCGGTGTGGCCCATGGCGTGCTCCTTGGTGGTGAGTTGAATCGTGTGGTGAGTGCTTGCGGGGTTACCGCAGCAGGCGCCCGATGGCATCGGCAGCCTCCTTGACCTTGATGTCGATTTGCTCAGCGCGCACGACGGGATCGGACTCGGAGGCGGCTCCGACGACGCAGTGCCCGATGTGCTCCTCCACGAGCCCGAGGCTCACGGCATGCAGCGCCTTCGTGACTGCCGAGACTTGCGTGAGGATGTCGATGCAGTATTTGTCCTCTTCCACCATGCGCGCAATACCGCGTACTTGGCCCTCGATCCGCTTGAGGCGCCGCAAGTATGCGTCCTTGTTGGGAGAGTAGCCGTGTTGGCCAACGTTCAAGTCAACCGGGTTCAAATCTGTGGGGTTCACATCGATCGTGCTCATGCTGCAAAGGTATACCCCCTGGGGGTATTAAATCAAGTACCCCCAGGGGGTATGCCCCGTGGACCGGCCGACACTACCCCCAGCTCGCCCAGTCCTCCGGCCTGAGCGAGGGCCGGCCAAGCAGGTAGCCCTGGGCCGCGGTCATCCCGAGCTTGGTGACCGCAGCCAGCTCGGCCTCGGTCTCGATCCCTTCGGCCACCAGGGCAGCACCGATTTCGGAGGAAAAACCGACCATCGCAGCTCCCAGTGCCCGCTGTGCCGGATCTGTGTCGATGCCGGCGATGATCTCGCGATCGAGCTTGATGAGGTCCGGCTTGAGCTGCAGGATGTGGCGCATGGAAGCAAAGCCGGCACCGGCGTCGTCGACCGCGATTCTCATTCCGGCACGCCGCAACGGTGCAAGTGCTTCCGCGAGCGGTTCGTAGTTGGCGACCTCGTGGCGTTCAGTGACCTCAAGCACGATGCGTCGGGGAGGGATGGCCGACTCCACAATCGCAGCTGCCAACCGGGGGTCAAGGCATGCTCGGGGTGAGAGATTTGCCGCGATGTACAGTTCCGGCGGGAGCCCGGCAGCGGTGGTCAGTGCGGTCCGGAGCGCAAGGAGTTCAAGCTCTATATCAAGGCCGATCGAGGCGGCTTCCATGAACCGCACCTCCGGGGACGACCCCTGCAAACCGTTGAACCTTGTCAAGGCTTCCGCTCCAATGACGCAGCCCGTCCCCAGGCGCCGGATCGGCTGGAATGCTGTAATGAGTGAACCGTCAGAGAGCACTTCCTGGACGCGGGCGGTGACTTCTGCATGCGAATGTGCTGTCTCCGGATTCAAGACACGGCAGGTGCCCTCGAAACCGCAGTCCCTGCCTTCCCTGTCGCGCATTGGCCTTCCGGCTACATCAATCAAGACGCGGCTGCCGTCCCGGTGGCGGCACACGGTGACCACCCGTGACCACGAGGAGTCACCGCTTTCCCTGGCTTTCCAGTCCACCCGCGCGTCCGCCAGATCCCCGGGGTCGATGATCCGAGTGATGTGCCGTCCCAGCAGTTCGGAAGGTTCGTACCCTGTGATGTCCTTGCAAGCCGGGCTGCAGAACGTAAATCGTCCATCGGGCCCCGTGGCCCACAGCCAGTCCAAGCTTGTATGCAGCACGGTGTCCATCAAGCGCGACGTCCGGAACGCCTGGCTTCGCTCCCGCTGCTGCTGCCGCATGAGGCGCCACGCCGCCAACACCACCAGCGGCACCATCAGCAGCGCGAGAAGAGCGGGGAATCCGGTTGATCCATCGATGCCGGCCCAGGGTGGAAATCCGAAAGCCAGTGGCAGGCGGATAGACAAGGCGACCGCAGCCTCGATGAATACGACAACCAGGAGCCACCATCCGGTCGAGGCAGATGCTAGCTGGTTCGCATCGCGTCCCGTTCGGGCAGACGCCCTCTTGAGCCTGGGAACGCGCATGAAGGGCATACCCAATAGTGCCACCCAGCCGGGGATTACGCCGTAACCGCCAGTGCGTCGATCCGGAAGCACGACGACGGCGCGTGGCCGCCTGCCCCGGGTCATGGGACAAACGTGTGTATGGGAGGGGGTTGCTTCCGAGTGTTGGCAGTGAATTCGGGGATAGCTATCTTTGGAAGCTTAGGGTGGCTGGGGTGCTTGGGAGACGGAACGGAACGACGGCCGTGGGTGAGCAGCGCTACCGGTGTCTGGGCTGCGGGGCCAGCCGCCCCGGTGATGGAACGCTGCCCCGCGGATCCCGGTGACCGGGGAGGTCCGAGGCCAGATCCAGGTCGACGGGGGTTCGACGATCCCTGGACTCCGTCGGATTCTGCTGGATCATTCTCTTCGCCGAAGTTGCCGGTCCCGTGATTCCGCGGCCCCGGAATTTTTCCATTCGAATGATTGAGCAGAATCCGACATCCGAGCGAAGACGATCCCGGGCGGGACGGTCGTTGCGCGTCCTGCCTTAAACAAAGAGCTCCGGAGTGCGTTATTGGGGGATACGCACTCCGGAGCGGACTTTGGAGCAGGTCTTTGGGTTCCTGCTGTCAATTAGCTTACGTGCCCCAACTGCACTCCGCTACCAGTCTGAATAACTACTTTCACTTTACTTTTTCCGGCCGCGAATTCAGGGCGAAATCCGGCGTTTGATCAGGGTCCCCGGCCCCTTGTAGAGCACCATGCGCAGGCCTAGCGTTAACTTGCACAGGAAGGGGTGGTCCACGTGGAGATCTTCATGTGGTGGCTGGACATAGACCTCAAGAGCAAGGAATGGCTGCGGGAAAACCTGCGTGCCACGGAGCTTCCGCTGGAAGTTCTGCAACGCATTGCGGATGTCGGCGGCCCGCGCCTTGAGGAGCTGGCTGGCGGGTTGAGCGACGCAGACTGGGACTTCATTGAGACGCAGTCCGAGTTCGTGGACTGAGACGGTTTCCTAGACCGGTTCATTAAACCGTTGCGGCTCCCGCGCCGGGATGGTTGCATGGGGATCATGGCTACCGCAGAGAGTTATGTCTTGGCGATCGGGACCAAAAAAGGACTGTGGCTGGCACGCAGCACAGACCGCAAGGAATGGTCCCTCTCCGGTCCGCACTTCCTCATGAGCGAGATCCCCAGCATCGGGATCGATACGCGCGGGGACAACCCCCGGATCATGGTGGGCGTGCGCTCCGAACACTGGGGTCCCACCGTGGCCCACTCGGATGACCTGGGCGCCACATGGACCGAGCCCGAACAAGGCGCCATCAAATTCCCGGAGGGCACTGAGGCCGCACTGGAACGGATCTGGCAAATCTACCCGGACTCCGCCGCCCGGCCCGGGGTCGTCTGGGCCGGCTGCGAACCGATCTCCGTCTGGAAATCGACCGACGGCGGCGAGCACTTCGAGCTGAACCGCGGCCTGTGGGACCACCCGCACCGCAGCGAATGGGGAGCGGGTTATGGTGGCGCTGCCGCGCACTCGATTGTGGTCAACCCTTCCGGGGAGAAGGTCCACGTCGCCATGAGCACCGGAGGCGTCTACCGATCTCTCGACGGCGGAGCCTCCTGGGAGGCCCGCAACAAGGGGATTTCGGCCTACTTCATGCCTGATCCCAACCCGGAGTTCGGCCAGTGCGTGCATAAGATCGCTGCGGATGCCGCCGTCGAAGGCCGCTTGTATGCGCAGAACCACCACGGCGTGTACCGCACGGATGACAACGGTGAGAACTGGATCTCCATCGCGGATGGTCTCCCGGCAGATTTCGGCTTCGTTATGCTCACCCACCCCCGCCGCGAAGGGACGGCCTGGGTGATTCCGATCAAGGCAGATAGTGAGCGCATTCCGCCGGACGGCCGGCTTGCAGTGCACCGCACGGACGACGCCGGTGAGTCGTGGAAGCGCTTGGATGTGGGCCTCCCGGACCACGAATACAACGCCGTGCTCCGTGACGCAGCCGCGGTGGACACTGCTGAACCTACCGGGGTGTACTTCGGAACACGCGGCGGCTCGGTCTACGCCAGCGCCGATGAAGGCGAGTCCTTCGTTGAAGTTGCCTCGCATCTACCTGATGTTTTGTGCGTCCGGGCTGCCGTTGTCTCCGGCGTTGTTTCCACAGGTGTGGCCGCCGAATCATCCGCCGCCGTAGCATCCGGTCTTCCGGCTTAGGACGGATCTTGCCCGACATCACCGTGGTTTTGCCTAGCGTTCTCCAGCCCCTCGCCGGCGGGCAGTCCTACCTGACTACGCCCGCCGACGGAGCTGTGACCGTGGAAAGCTTGCTTGACGCTGTGACCGGTAATTACCCGGTGCTGGCCCGGAGGCTCCGGGATGAAACCGGTTCGCTCCGCCGCTACGTGAATATTTACGTGAACGGCGAAGAGGTCCGGCGCCTGAAGGGTCTGGATACTGAAGTTGCGGCCGGCCAGGAGGTCTTGATCATCCAGTCCGTGGCTGGCGGCTGAGCGGTTCGGGGCCAGGTCAGGCCACTCGCCAGACTGTGCATTCGTCGGTGTTGATGGCCTTGCGAAGGCCCGTCAGCTGATCCATGATCCAGACGACGCCGATGCCCGGGGCCGTTTCCTGGACGCTGCCCCTGCGGATGACAACGTCATCGTAGGAGGGTCCGACGGAGAGGCGGGCTTCGATCTGGTCGCCACGGTGCAACTGGTCAAGTGCGCGGATTCTTGTGGAGTGGGTTGATACTTCCTTCAACATGGTGGCCTCCCTGGCTGGAGCTGCCAGCGTTTGCCGGCTATTCCAGTGTGACGGGCCAATGTTGCAGGGTGGTTTCGTACGGGTTAGCCGTGGGTAAGACTTCCGTTAGCAAAAAAATCCATTGGCCCCACCCGGTGGGTGGGGCCAATGGACCAAGGGGGAATCGGGGTTGGGCCCTACTTCAGGCCGAGCTCCGCCGTCGGGGTCTTGAAGGATTCACGGGCGGTCATCGCGGAGACAGCTGCGATGACGCAGATGACGCCGGTGAAGATGCTGATCTGGACCCAGCCGCCGGCCTTGGTGCCGCCGATTGCGGTGACGATCGTTGGGGCGAAGCCTGCCATGAGGAAGCCGATCTGCGTGCCGATGGCCAAGCCGGAGAAACGGACTTTAGTGCTGAACATTTCGCCGTAGAAGGAGGGCCACACTGCGTTTGCAGCGGCGTATCCGAAGGCGAAGTACACCACGGACACCAGGAACATGAGCGGCACGTTTCCGGATTCAAGCGTCAAGAGGAACACGGGCGTCATGATGGCGCTGGCTACGGCACCGTAGATAAAGACGGGTTTGCGGCCGATCCGGTCAGCCATCCGGCCGAAGACCGGCTGGGTGCCGAGCGCGACGACGTTTGCCGCCACGACGAGCCACAGGGTGATCGTGCTGTTGACGTGGGCCACGTCCTTGGCGTAGGCAATGGCCAAGGTGCCGAAGACGGTGCTCACGGCCGAGATGAAGGCGCAGCAGATAACGCGCAGGACGTCGGCCCAGTGCAGCCGGAGGAGGTCGGCCACGGGAAGCTTGGCGATCTGGTTGTTCTTCTTGGCCTCGGCAAACGCCGGCGGCTCGTGCAGGGTGCGACGGATGAAGAACGCTACCAGGACCACCACGGCGCTGAGCCAGAACGGGATGCGCCAGCCGATGCCGTACTTGATCTCGTCGGGGAGGGCGACCACGGGGATGAAGACCAACGCTGCGAGGATCTGGCCGCCCTGGGTTCCCGTGAGGGTCCAGGAAGTAAAGAAGGAGCGGCGGTTGTCCGGAGCGTGTTCCAGCGTCATGGACGAAGCGCCGGCTTGTTCACCGGCAGCCGAGAGGCCCTGGCAGAGGCGTGCGAAGACCAGCAGCGTCGGAGCCCACCATCCGATGGAATTGAAATCGGGGAGGCAACCGATGATGAACGTCGCACCGCCCATGAGCACCAGGGTAAACATCAGCACCCGCTGGCGGCCGATACGGTCACCGAAGTGCCCCAGAATGATGGCTCCAACGGGCCTTGCCACGTAGGCGAAGCCGAATGTCGCGAAGGACATGATGGCTGCGTTGGCGTCGGCGCTGGGGAAGAACACGTGCGGGAAAATCAGGGCCGCGGCCGAACCGAAAATGAAGAAGTCGTAGTATTCGACGGCGCTGCCGAGGAAGCTGGCGAGGGCGGCCTTCTTCGGCGTTCCCGCAGTTGCGGTGCCCGGCGTCGTAGACGGGATCGTGTGACTCATGGTGTTCCTTTGTGTGACGGCGATGTCGCATCTGGCTGAAATTTGCGTACCTGGAACGTCGATGTGGGTCCGGCAGCGGCCTCACACTGTAGCCACATTGTGAGAGCTACTTGTGCGATATAGCAATGATGACTGTGAGCGCAGTCACTTGTCAAGATATTTACTCACCATCTAGATATAGCTCTCACGATGTGGCAATCTTTAGTTATGGATGTGAAGGAAGACACAAAAACCGACATGATCGGCAAGGCCCTCGGCCTCCTCGTATTGCTGGGCAATGAGCCGAAGGGGGCCAGTGCTTCGGAGCTCGCCCGTCAGGCGGAGCTGCCGTTCAGCACTACTTACCGGCTGCTCGGATCCCTGACCCGCGACGGATTCGTTGACTACGAGGCCGATGGCCGCCGCTACCACCTGGGACTTCGTGTCTTCCAGCTCGGTCAACGGGTATCAAACCACCACGGCTTCGCCGGCACCGCGCGGCCCATCCTGCAACGCGTGACGGAGGGGACCGGCGAAGCCACCATCCTTTCGGTCAGGGATGGCCACCACCACCTCACGGTCAACAAGGTGGACGGTCCCCAAATGTTCCGGGTCACGAGCGATCCGGGGCATCTTGGAATGCTGCACACCACTGCGGTGGGCAAGGTGCTTGTTGCCTTCGCGGACGACGACGAGCGGCAGCAGTTGGTGGAAGAGCTTGAGTTGGAGCCGCTCACCGAGTTCTCCATTACCGACCGCGACGCCTTCCGCCTGGAAATCGAGAAGATCCGGCGCCAGGGCTACGCGATCATGGACGAGGAAAACGAGGTGGGCATGCGCGCCGTCGCTGTCCCTGTCCTCAATTCCCAGGGCGTTGCCTTCGCATCCCTTGCCACCGCGGTCCCTGTTTTCCGGATGAGCGTGGAGCAGCTGGTGGCGGTGGTCCCCTTGCTGAAAAGCGCGGCATCCGAGCTTGCCGACCGCCTGCCGCAGCGCTAAAGGCGTTAGCGGCTGGCACTTTTGTTCGCGATAAGAACACTAGTGCAATATATGAACATTTTGTGTAGTCTGATTCATACCGCCCGGCGGAGCAGCAGACTCTGGATGACTCAAGAGGATCCAGAGAGAGCCCATCCGCGGGTGCAGTTGTCAAAGGAGCAATGAGCATGAGCAACCGAGCCGAATCCTTCCTGGTGGGCCTTATCGGTGAAGGCGTATCGCCCTCGCTGACGCCGCCCATGCATGAGAAGGAGGCCGACGTCCAGGGGCTGCGCTACCTGTACCGGCCCATCGACCTGCTGGAGCTCTCCCTGCCCGGCTCCGCCGTCGGCGATTTGCTGACCGCAGCTTCCCGGCTTGGCTACAACGGCCTCAACATCACGCATCCGTGCAAGCAACTGGTGCTGCCGTTCCTGGACGAGGTGTCCGAGGACGCAAGGCGGCTCGCCGCTGTGAACACCGTGCTGATCAAGGAAGGCCGCTTCATCGGCCACAACACAGACTTCTCCGGTTTCGGTTCCGCTTTGGCCAGCGGGCTTCCCGACGCCGGTCTGGACCGCGTCGTCCAGCTCGGAGCCGGCGGTGCCGGCTCCGCCGTCGCCTATGCACTCCTGTCTGCGGGGGTCAGGACACTGGACCTGGTGGACGTCGACCCCGCGCGCTGCGCCGAACGGGCGGCGGAACTCGCCGCCCTGTTCCCGGGCAGCACCGTCACGGCGCGTACGACGGCGGAGCTGCCGCAACTCATGCCGCTGGCCGACGGTTTGGTGCACTGCACCCCGGTGGGCATGGCCGCTCATCCAGGCCTCCCACTGGACATGTCCCTTGTGGAACCCAGGCACTGGGTGGCTGACATCGTCTACCGGCCGATCGAGACCCAGTTGGTGCTCGAGGCCCGCGCCAAGGGCTGCCGCGTGCTCGACGGCGGACGCATGGCCGTGGGCCAAGCCGCAGACGCTTTCCGCATTTTCACCGGCCGCGACGCCGATCCGGAACGGATGCGGGCACATTTCCTGGAGCTGGTGAGCGCCGAAGAGTCCACAGCTGAAGGGTCGAAGTCCGACAAGGCACTCGCCGGAGCGGGGCACTGATGCGCACGGGAATCGCCACGGTCTGCCTCTCCGGCACGCTCAAGGAAAAGATGCAGGCCTGTGCCATCGCCGGCTTCGACGGCATCGAGATCTTCGAACAGGATCTCGTCACCTCGCCGCTCAGCCCGGAGGATGTGCGGAAGATGGCCGCGGACCTTGGACTCGGCCTGGACCTCTACCAGCCGTTCCGCGACTTCGACAGCGTCTCCGAAGACATCCTGCAGGAAAACCTGCGCCGGGCGGATGCCAAGTTCAAGCTCATGTCCCGCCTCGGCATGGACACCATCCTGGTGTGCACCAATGTGGGAACCGCCACGATCGACGACGACGACCTCCGGGCCGAGCAGCTCTCCCGACTGGCGGAATTGGCCGGGGACCACGGCGTCAAAGTAGCGTACGAGGCCCTGGCCTGGGGCAAATACGTCAACGATTACGAGCACGCGCACCGCTTGGTGGACACGGTGGACCACCCCAACCTGGGCACGTGCCTGGACTCCTTCCACATCCTTTCCCGTGACTGGGATACCGCGCCCATCGAGGCCATCAAGCCCGAGAAGATCTTCTTCGTCCAGGTGGCCGACGCCCCGAAGCTCTCCATGGATGTGTTGTCCTGGAGCCGCCATTACCGCGTCTTCCCGGGCGAAGGACAGTTCGAACTGGCCAAGTTCATGGGCCACGTGGCCCGCGCGGGCTACTCCGGCCCGGTCTCGCTGGAGGTCTTCAACGACGTCTTCCGCCAATCCGATGTGGAGCGCACCGCCGTCGACGCGATGCGCTCGCTGATCTGGCTTGAGGAACAAAGCGCCAAGTGGCTCGATGCGAACGCGGCGTCCCTCGCGGCGGGAGCCGCCAGCGGTGACTCGCCCGCCAACGCTGCCGGCCGCCGTCGTTATCCCATGGAACTGGCCACGCTGCCCAAGGTGGCCGAACCGGCAGGCTTCAACTTCGCCGAGGTCAAAACCGATGAGCCCGCGCAACTCGAAACGCTTTTGGGCCAGCTCGGCTTCGAATTCGACGGCCGGCACCGGACCAAGGACGTGCAGTTGTGGTCCATGGGGCAGGCGCGCGTCATCATCAACGAACAGGCGCCCTCGCACAGTGAACCCGCCATCGCGGCGCTGGGGTTCGACGTCGACTCTCCCGTGATTGCCTCGGCCCGGGCCCAGCAACTCAAGGCCCCCGTGGTGCCACGCAAAGTCCAGGCGGACGAGGAAGTGTTCCAAGGCATCGCCGCCCCGGACTCCACCGAGATCTTCCTGTGCCAAGGCAGCCCGGACGGGACGGCGGCATGGACGCATGAGTTCGGCGAAGGCCTCGAGCACCCTTCGGCGGGAGCGCAAGCGGTGATCGACCACGTGAACCTCGCCCAGCCCTGGCAGCACTTCGACGAAGCAGTCCTCTTCTACACGAGTGCCCTCGCACTGGAACCTCAGCCGTTCGCCGAAGTGGCGAGCCCCAGCGGCCTGGTGCGCTCGCAGGTCATGGTGACGTCGGACCGAGCCGTGCGCCTGGTCCTGAACCTCGCTCCCGTGCTTCAGCAGGAACCCGGCCAGCAGGAACCCGGCCAGCAGGGACCCGGCCAGCAAGGCAACGGCGCCCGCAAGAGCTACCAGGAACACATCGCCTTCGCAGTGGATGACCTCGTGGCCACGGCCCGGGCGGCGCAGGCACGCGGACTCGACTTCCTGCAGATTCCGGCGAATTACTACGAGGACCTGGATGCGCGCTTCGCGCTGGATCCTGCCTTCCTGGCCACCCTCAAGGAACTGAACCTTCTCTACGACAGGGATGCCAACGGTGAATTCCTTCACTTCTACACCGCCACGGTGGGCAACGTGTTCTTCGAAATGGTGGAACGCCGCGGCAACTACGACGGGTACGGCGCCCCCAACGCCCCCGTGCGGCACGCCGTCCAATACGACTCGGTTCACGCGCACAACCTGCACCGCTGAACAGAAACGCAAGCAGAAACCAGGAAAGCAACCACCCGAAAGGAGCCGGCCGTGCTGCTAGACGCAAATGCCGGGCACTACCAAGACGACGACGAGCTCGTACCGGCGGCCGAACCGCATGCCGCCCACGCGCCGTCGGACGCCGCCGTCGAAACCCAAGCGGATCTCAGCGCCGAGATCAAGGCCATCGGCGAAGCGTACGCCCGGGCGCTCAAGGACGGTGGTGCGCCGGAGACCCAGCCCCGCCTTGACTTCGCGCCGTACCGCAGCAGCATCCTGCGCCACCCCACCAAGAGCCTGCACCACGCCGATCCGGAGACCATCGAGCTGTACTCGCCGGCGTTCGGGCATCAGGACGTGCACGCCTTGGAATCCGACCTCACCATCCAGCACAACGGCGAACCCCAGGGCGAGCGGATCATCGTGCAAGGCAAAGTGCTCGACGGCGACGGCCGCCCGGTTGCCGGCCAGCTTGTGGAGATCTGGCAGGCCAACGCCGCCGGCCGCTACATCCACAAGCGCGACCAGCACCCCGCCCCGCTCGACCCGAACTTCACCGGCGTCGGACGCTGCATCACCGGACCGGACGGCTCCTACCGCTTCACCACCATCAAGCCCGGCGCCTACCCGTGGAAGAACCACCTCAACGCCTGGCGGCCGGCGCACATCCACTTCTCGATGTTCGGCACGGATTTCACGCAGCGCATCGTCACCCAGATGTACTTCCCGGGTGACCAGTTGTTCCCCCTGGACCCCATTTACCAATCGATCGTGGACCAGGACGCCCGCGACCGCCTCGTCGCCAAGTACGACCACGAGCTGACGAGCCCCGAGTGGGCCCTCGGCTACAACTGGGACATTGTCCTGAGCGGGTCGAAGCGGACCTGGACCGAAAACGAAGCCTTTGGCGACGCCGGGGATGAGGAGTAGACCATGAGCAAGCTGACACCCACACCCGGCCAGACTGTTGGCCCGTTCTACGGCTATGCCCTCCCCTTTAATAAGGACAACGAGCTCCTCGCTCCGGGCAGCGCCGGAAGCATCCGCCTGCAAGGCACCGTGTACGACGGCGCCGGAGACGCCATCCCGGACGCCATCCTGGAGATCTGGCAGCCCGACGCCGAAGGCAAGGTGGTCCAGCGAACCGGTTCCCTGGTCCGCGATGGCTACACGTTCACCGGCTGGGGCCGCGCCGCGGTAGGCAACTCCGGCGTCTTCTCCTTCACCACGGTCAACCCCGGACCCACGGAAGCGGGAGCGGCTCCGTTTATCTCGGTTGCCGTCTTCGCCCGTGGCCTCATGAACCGCCTGTTCACCCGCATCTACTTGCCGGAAAACGAGGAAGCGCTCGCGGCGGATCCGCTGCTCAGCTCCCTCGATCCCGAGCGCCGGAGCACCCTGATCGCACGCCGCGACGCGGATGGCGGACTCACCTGGGACCTGCGCCTGCAAGGCGGGAACGAGACTGTCTTTCTCGATTTCGAAGGCGCCTCCCAGTGAGTGGCGACGGCGATTTCGGGCTGCTCAGCCCGGTTTCGGCATCGCCCGCCGTGGTGGCGCTGACGGGTGACCGTGCGGTGATCGCGGCCATCCTCGACGTCGAGACCGCCTGGGCATCCGTGCTCGAAGAGGCGGGCTTCGCGCCCGCCGGTTCCGCCGCCGTCGTCACCGAGGCCGCGGAATCCTGGGCCTACGACGCCGCTTCCATCGCCGAACGCGCACAAGGCGGCGCGAACCCGGTCATTCCGCTGCTGGCCGATCTCCGGGGCAGGGTCAGGCAGCTCGACGCCGGGCATCCCGGCGGGTCCATCGGCGCGCTTGCCGCTGTGCACACCTCCCTGACCAGCCAAGACGTCCTGGATTCGGCCCTGATGCTGCTCGCGCACCGCGTGGTTTCCGCGCTTCTCGCCGAAGTACAAGGCACGACGACGGCGCTCGCCGCCCTTGCGGCACAGCATGCGGACACGCTGTGCGTGGGCAGGAGTCTGACGCAGCATGCGCTTCCGTTCACCTTCGGACTCAGGGCGGCGCAGTGGTTCCATGGAGTGGCCGCCGCGGCCCGTCGCCTTGAATCCCTGGAGTTGCCCGTGCAGTTCGGCGGGGCCGGCGGCACCCTGGCGGCCGGTACTTTACTCACGGAAGGCTCGTCGTCGAGCCCCTTTGCGCTTGCCGATGCCTTGGCCGGGAAGCTGGGACTGGCTCCCGCTCCCGCGCCGTGGCACACGAACCGCCTGGCTGTCACTGGACTCGGCGACGCCGTGGCTTCCCTCACGGACTCCTTCGGCAAGATCGCCTCGGACCTGCTGTTCCTCAGCCGCCCCGAGGTTGCCGAGCTGGGCGAGCCCCTTGCCGCGGGTCGGGGCGTTTCCTCTGCCATGCCGCAAAAGCAGAACCCGGTGTTGTCCGTGCTGATCCGCAGCGCAGCTCTCCAGGCTCCCGGGCTGGCAGCGCAGTTGCACCTTGCGGCAGCGAACTTCAACGACGAACGCCCGGACGGTGCCTGGCACAGCGAATGGCAGGCCTTGCGGGGCTTACTCCGGCTCGCACTTGGCGCCGCCACCCACTTGCGCGAACTTGCCGAAGGGCTCCGCATCTTTCCCGAGGCGATGCGCCGCAACCTGGACATCTCCGGGCCATTGCTGCTCAGCGAAGCTGTTGCATCCTCCGTTGCTCCGCTCCTCGGCGCGGACAGGAGCGACGCAAAGGCGCGACTGCAAGCCGTCGTCGACGAGACCCTGCAAGCTCCGGTGGTGGAGCAGGCCCGCATCTACACCAAGCTCCTCCGCGAAGCCGTGCCGGCCAGCAAGCTGTCCGACGAGGAACTGAAGGCACTTTTGGACCCTGCGAACTACGTCGGAGAGGCCGCCGAGATCGGCCGTCGCATCCTCGCCGCGTACCCCGAATTCACACACACCAATCCGAAGGGAGCCGATCGTGGCTAAGCCCATCGTCAAGGCGGTGTTGCTGTCCCCGCAGCGCACCCTCGGGGAGAAGCCGCTCCTGGTGGTGGGGCCCTCGCTCGGAACGTCCACGGTGCTGTGGAGCGAGACGGCAGCCCTGCTCGGCGGTGAGTTCGACGTCATCGGCTGGGACCTTCCCGGCCATGGAGTCTCACCCGTGGCCTCCGAAACGTTCAGCGTCGCCGAGCTCGCCGACGCTGTGGTGGACCTCGTGGACTCGATCGCGCCCGGCGCTGTGTTCCACTACGCCGGGGATTCCCTTGGCGGCGCCACCGGCCTGCAGCTCGGCATCAAACACGCAGAGCGGCTCAAAACCTTGTCCGTGCAGTGCACCGGAGCGAAACTCGGTACGCCGGAGGGATGGCTGGAACGCGCCGAAACCGTTCGTGCGCAAGGCACCGCGGTGATGATCCAGGGTTCCGCGCTGCGCTGGTTCGCTCCGGGTTTCATGGATCGCCAGCCCGTGGTCAGCAGCCGTCTCCTGAACACACTGCGGGACGCCGACCGCTTCAGCTACGCCTTCTGCTGCGAGGCGCTTGCCGGATTCGACGTCCGCTCCGAGCTCGGCAGCATCACCGTCCCCACGCAGGCGCTGGCCGGCGTCGAGGACACTGTTGCGCCGCCGTCGTTCGCTGAAGAAATTGCGGACGGCATCAACGCCGGATTCAACAGAGCCGGCGGCACTGCTGTCGCTATTGCGCTCGACGGCGTCGGGCACCTTGCGCCCGCGGAGGCGCCCGCCGTCGTCGCGGACCTCATGCGGACGTTCATGACGGAGGCCGGAAAATGAGCACTGATTCTTCGCGCGGCGCCGTTCAGCGCGACGCCACCTCGCAGGAAATCTACGACGCCGGCATGGTGGTCCGCCGTGAAGTGCTCGGCGACGCGCACGTGGACCGCGCCAACGCCAAGAAGGACGAATTCACCGAGGACTTCCAGGACATGATCACCCGCATCGCCTGGGGCGGCATTTGGACCCGCCCGGGCCTGACGCGGCAGATGCGCTCGGCCGTCACCATCACCGCGATGGTGGCGCACGGGCATTGGGAAGAACTGGCCATGCACATCCGCGCGGCCATCACGAACGGGCTGAGCAGGGTCGAAATCAAGGAAATCCTGCTGCAGACCGCCATCTATTGCGGAGTTCCCTCCGCCAACACCGCATTCAAGACCGCGCAAGGCGTTTTCGCGGAACTCGACGAGACCTCCGAATCCCCCGAACCCGCGAGCCCCACCCCACCCAACTGACTCGCATTAGATGTCGTTTTGAGCCCTCATAACGACATTAACTGCGAGCTAGTTGGGACTACTGACACTTAGAGGAGACCCCATGAACCAGGCGTATGTGTACGACGCCGTGCGCACACCTTTTGGAAAGTTCGGTTCCGGCCTTGCCGGGGTGCGGCCGGATGACCTCGCGGCCCACGTGGTGCGCGAGGCCGTGAAGCGCGCGCCGGATTTGGACGTCGAGCGGATCGACGAGGTGGTGTTCGGCAACGCCAACGGCGCCGGCGAGGAGAACCGCAATATCGCCCGCATGGCCACCCTCCTGGCCGGACTCCCGACGTCGATCCCGGGCACCACGGTCAACCGCTTGTGCGGCTCTTCCTTGGACGCCGCGATCATCGCCTCCCGCCAGATCAACGCCGGCGACGCCGAGCTCATGTTGGTGGGCGGCGCCGAGTCCATGTCCCGTGCACCCTGGGTGCTGCCCAAGACCTCCAAGCCGTACCCGGCCGGCGACATGACCCTGGCCTCCACTACCCTGGGCTGGCGCCTGGTGAACCCGGCGATGCCCAAGGACTGGACCATTTCCCTCGGCGAGGCCACGGAGCGCCTGCGCGAGAAGTACGGAATCACCCGGGAGCGGCAGGACGAGTTCGCAGCGGCCTCGCACAACCTTGCCGCCGCGGCGTGGGACGAAGGCTTCTACGACCAGTTGGTCACCCAGGTTCCGGGCACGGAGTTGGTCCGCGACGAAGGCATCCGGGCGGGTTCGACGGCGGAGAAGCTCGGCGGGCTCAAGACGGTGTTCCGTCCGGAATCCAGCGACGCTGCCGCAGGTAAGACAACAGGCGGCACGGTCACGGCGGGAAACGCTTCTCCGCTGTCCGACGGCGCCTCCGCGGCCTGGATCGGCAGCGAAAGCGCCGCGGGGCTGCTCGGGCTGGAGCCGCTCGCCCGCATCGCCGGCCGTGGGGCCCACGGAAACGATCCCCAGTTCTTCGGCTACGCCCCGGTGGAGGCCGCCAAGAAGGCGCTCGCGAAGGCGGGCATCGGCTGGGACCAGGTGGGCACCGTCGAACTTAACGAAGCGTTCGCCGCGCAGTCCCTGGCCTGCATCGATGCGTGGGGGATCGACCCGTCCATCGTGAACCGGCACGGCGGCGCGATCGCGATGGGCCACCCGCTGGGCGCCTCCGGCACCCGGATCCTGGGGACCTTGGCCCGCAGCCTTCAGGCTTCCGGTGAGCGTTGGGGTGTCGCGGCGATCTGCATCGGTGTCGGGCAGGGCCTGGCCGTCGTGCTTGAGAACGTCAGTGCCGGAGTTACGGCACAATCGGTGAAGGGCTAGGGCAATGCTGAAATTCATTGACACGGTCGGCGAAGCAGTCGCCGGCATCAAGGACGGCTCCACCGTCATGATCGGAGGCTTCGGAAACGCGGGCCAGCCGTTCGAACTCATCGACGCGCTGCTCGATTCCGGCGCCACCGACCTCACCGTGGTGAACAACAACGCGGGCCAGGGGGACCAGGGCCTTGCACTGCTCATCAAGGAAGGACGGGTCCGCAAAATGATCTGCTCCTTCCCGCGCCAGTCCGATTCCTGGCACTTCGACGCCAAGTACAAGGCCGGGGAAATCGAACTGGAACTCGTGCCGCAAGGCAACCTGGCCGAGCGCATCCGGGCGGCGGGCGCAGGGATTGGCGGGTTCTTCACGCCCACCGGCTACGGCACCATGCTCGCCGAAGGGAAGCACACGCGCTTCCTCGACGGAAAATGGCAAGTGTTCGAGACGCCCATCCACGCCGACGTCGCACTCATCAAGGCGCTCAAGGCAGACGGGAAGGGCAACCTCGTGTACCGGAAAACCGCCCGGAATTTCGGCCCCATCATGGCCGCAGCGGCGAAGCACACCATCGTCCAGGTGTCCGAGATCGTTCCGACCGGTGCCCTGGACCCGGAGAACGTGGTGACCCCCGGAATCTACGTCAACAGCATCGTGAAGGTGGCCTGACATGAGCAACCAAACCTCAACAACACCCTTGGGCCGTGACGATTTGGCGCGGCTCGTGGCGCGGGACATCGCTCCGGGCTCGTTCGTGAACCTCGGCATAGGTCAGCCTACGCTCGTCTCCAACTACCTCACAGAAGAGCAGAACATCACTCTCCACACGGAGAACGGGATGCTCGGGATGGGCCCTGAGGCCAAGGGGGACGAGATCGACGGCGACCTCATCAACGCCGGCAAGATCCCCGTCACCGAGCTCCCCGGCGCTTCGTATTTCCACCATGCCGATTCCTTCGCGATCATGCGCGGCGGCCATTTGGATATCTGTGTGCTCGGCGCTTTCCAGGTGTCCGCCAAGGGCGACCTCGCCAATTGGCACACCGGAGCACCGGACGCCATCCCGGCCGTCGGCGGTGCGATGGACCTGGCCACGGGCGCGAAGGACGTGTTCGTCATGATGACGCTCCTGACCCGCGAGGGCGGGTCCAAACTCGTGGAGCACTGCAGCTACCCGCTTACGGGCGTGGGCTGCGTGACCCGCGTGTACACGGACAAAGCGGTCTTCCTGATAGGGCCCGACGGCGTGACCGTGCGTGAGACGTTCGGCTGCACCTTCGAAGAGCTCCAAGCCATGGTGCCGGTCCCGCTGGTGCCGTTCGACGAGAAGGCGGCCGGCGCCGTCGTCGGCGTCTAGCGCGCCTAAAGTCGAGCGCGAACTGGCAGCAAATGCCCTTTGGAAGCAATCCAAGGGGCACGTGTTGCCAGTTCGCGCCAATAAGATTGGTAACCATGACCGACGCAGCAGTAGCCGGGGTGCCGCAGGCAGGTGCTCCCCAAGCGAGTGACCAGTATGTGCAATCGCTGGCACGCGGATTGTCCGTGATCCGTGCTTTCGACGCGGCCAACCCCGTCATGACGCTCAGCGAGGTGGCGGCACGCACCAACCTGACGCGTGCCACGGCCCGTCGGTTCCTGCATACCCTGGTGGAGCTGGGGTATGTCCGCACGGACGGTAAGACCTTCGCGCTCACGGCGATGGTGCTGCAGCTTGGCTATTCGTATTTGTCGGCGTTGTCCTTGCCCCAGCTTGCGCAGCCGCACCTTGAGGAGCTCTCCCTGAAACTGGGGGAGTCGACGTCGGCCGCAGTGCTGGATGGCGCGGACATCTTCTACGTGGCCCGCGTGACCACACGGCGGATCATGACGGTCGGCATCTCGGTGGGCACCCGCTTCCCCGCCTACGCCACGTCCATGGGTAGGGTGCTCCTGGCCGGCCTGCCGCAGCAGAAACTGGACGAGTACCTGTCTTCGGTGGAGTTCAAGGCCCTGACGCCACGGACCATCACCTCGCGCGAAGAGCTGGTGGCCGAGCTGGACCGGGTGCGCAGGCAGGACTGGTGCGTCTTGGACCAGGAGCTTGAACTCGGGCTTATGTCCGTTGCAGCGCCCGTCCGCAACGCTGCCGGCAAGGTGGTGGCCGCCGTCAACGTCTCGCTCCAGGCTCAAAATGTCGCCGCGCAGCCTGATCCGCGAGCCTATATCGAGTCGATCCGGGAAGAAATCGTGCACACTGCAGGGCTGATTTCGGCGGATATTGCTGCCAGGCACTGAGCCGCCAAGAAGTTTCGGCGCCCGGAGGCGGAGTCTAGAGCCACAAGCTCGTCACGCCGGTGAGGCCTTGGACCTGGACCGGAATATTGCCGCTGCTCGTGGTGCTGTTGCCGAGTTGACCCTGCAGGTTGTCTCCCCAGGCGCGGACGGTTCCGTCATTGAGCACAGCGAATGCGTCGTGGAGGTTGCACGCCATCGAGCTCACGCCGGTGAGACCTTGGACCTGGACCGGGGTGCGGCTGTCGGTGGCGGTGCCGTTCCCGAGCTGCCCATACCAATTGGCACCCCAGGCGCGGACCGTTCCATCGCTGAGAACCGCGTACGCCGAGATTTCACTCGCGGTGACGCTGGTTACTGCGGTGAGACCCTGGACTTGGACCGGCGTGCTGCTGTTGGCGGTGCCGTTGCCTAGCTCGCCGTACGCGCCGAACCCCCAAGCGAAGACTGTCCCGTTCCCCACCACCGCGTAGGCGGTGCCGCCGTTGGCTGTGAGGGACACGGCGCCGGTGAGGCCTTGGACCTGGACCGGCGTGTTGCCGTTGGCGTTGGTGCCGTTGCCCAGCTGGCCATAGCCGTTGTAACCCCAGGCACGGACTGTCCCGTCAGTCAGGAGTGCGTAGGCCGTGCCGTAACTGGCCGTGATGGCGGAGACGCCTGCGAGACCGCTGACCTGGACCGGGGTATTGCTGACCGCATTGGTGCCGTTGCCGAGTTGCCCGGACTGGTTGCTGCCCCAGGCGCGGACGGTCCCGTCATTCAGTACCGCGTAGGCGGAGTCCCCATTGGCTGTGATGGAGCTGGCCTTGGCGACCCCGAGGACCTGAACGGGGATGCTGCTGTTGCTGGTGGTTGCGTTGCCGAGCTGGCCTGAGGAATTGTCGCCCCACGCCCACACCGTTCCATTGCCCAGCAGGGCGTAGGCAGTGCCTCCGCTGGCAGTGATGGATACGACTCCGGAGAGTCCGCTGACTTGGACGGGCACGCTGCTGTCGGTCGTTGTGCCGTTCCCGAGCTGGCCAAAACTGTTTCCACCCCAGGCCCACACTGTTCCGTTGATCAGCGCCGCGTACTTGGTGCCGGGGCTTTGGGCTCCCATGACGACCCCGGACAGTCCAGTTATGCCAAGCGGCACGCTGCTGAACGATGTTGTGCCGGTAACGCCGAGTTGGTGGTTGTAGTTGTCACCCCATGCGCGGATGGTTCCGTCTGCCAGCACTGCGAACGCGGTCCCTCGTGCCGCCGAGATCGATGCTGCTCCCGCGAGACCGGTGAGACCCGTGACTTGGGTGGGGACGTTGCTGTTAGCGGTAGCGCCGTTTCCGAGTTGTCCTGTCGGGTTGACTCCCCAGGCGCGGACCGTCCCGTCACGCAGCACGGCATACGCCACCGGATTGTTGGAATCCCCTTTGTCGGCAGTGATGGACGCGGCCGCCGTGAGACCGCTTAGCTGTACGGCAGTGGTGCTGTTGGTGGTGGTCCCGTTGCCCAGTTGGCCGGACTGGTTGAGGCCCCACGCCCGGGCTGTCCCGTCGCCCAGCACGGCGTAGGCACTGCCTTTGCCAGCCGCCATGGACGAGACGTTGCTGATGCCCTGCACACGGACCGGGGTGTAGCTCTCTGATGTCGTCCCGTTTCCGAGCTGGCCGCTCCCGTTGGCGCCCCAGGAACGCACGGTCCGGTCGGCCACCAGCGCGTATGCGTTGTAGTTGTTGGCCACGATGGAGGTGACTCCGCTGAGGCCTTGGACTTGAACCGGGGTGTTGCTGCTGTTGGCGGAGGTTCCGCTGCCAAGCTGCCCGCTCGAATTGTCGCCCCACGTGCGGACGGTTCCGTCGGACAACAGGGCGTAGGCGCTGAAGTCGCTCGCTATGACGGCGGCGACCCCCGTGAGGCCGACGACCTGGACCGGTGTGCTGCTTCCGCTGCCTGTGGTGCCGTTGCCGAGTTGACCCACGAAGTTGGAACCCCAAGCACGGACAGTTCCGTCATTGAGCAAGGCGTATGCACCGTAATAGGTGGCCGTGACCGCGGTGACGCCGGTGAGGCCTTGGACCTGGAGGGGCGTGCTGCTGAAGGTGATCCCGCCCCCGAGTTGTCCGCTGGAACTTTCGCCCCAAGCGCGCACGGTCCCGTCACCGAGGAGTGCGTACGCCGTGCGTCCGTTGATCGCGATCGATGTGACTCCGGTGAGGCCTTGGACTTGCACGGGAGTGCTGCTGTCGTTGGTGGTTCCGTTGCCGAGCTGGCCGGATTGGTTGCTGCCCCAGGCGCGGACGGTCCCGTCGGCCAGCAGCGCGTAACTGGTGGATCCATCGCCGGCGAACGACTTGACTCCGGAGAGGCCGGCGACGCCGGCAGGACTGGCGAGGTAAGGGGTGGTCCCGTTGCCCAGTTGGCTGGATTGGTTATTGCCCCAGGTGACCGCTGAACTGCTTGACGCGGAGGGAAGGTAGTAGCCCGCGACGTCGGCGATCAGCTGGGTGGCGCCGTCGGAACGGTTGAAGAGGGTGACCTTGCCGTCGGCCCCCACGGGGACGGTGACGGAGCTCGGAACAGTCTGGCCGCTCGCGAAGTTCACATTGGACGCATTCGGCCGGATGCTCCCCGAAGCGTAGGCGGTGATGAATCCGAACGATTGCGGGCCGGTGACGGTGAGGTTGAAAACAGCGGCCGCGACGTTGGGGGGAATCCCGCCCACGCCGCCCACCCGGAAGGACACCGTCCCGTCCGGCCCCGCAGGCGCGCTGCTGCGCGTATCCAGGAGTCGCGCCGGAGTCACCGGGACGAAAGCGCCGGGAGCGCTCGGGGTCCCGGCGAGGAAATAGCCGGCGACGTCGGCGATCAGCTGGGTGCTGCCGGAGGAGCGGTTGAAGAGGATGACTTTGCCGTCGACGCCGACTGGAACCGTCACGGAGTTCGGAACCGTTTGGTCTGTCGCGAAGTTGATGTTTGAGGAGTTCGGCCGCGTGGTTCCGGAGGCGTAGGCCGTGATGAACCCGAACGACGTCGGATTCGCCACGGTCAGGTTGAAACTCACCGCGGAGACCATAGCCGGAATCCCACCCACGCCTCCCACCTGGAAAGACACCGTCCCGTCGGGGCCTGCGGGCGTGCTGCCGCGGGTGTCCAGCAACCTGGCGGGGGCTATCGGGACGAAGGCGCCGGGTACGGTCGGCGTCCCAGCCAGGTAGTAGCCGGCGACGTCGGCGATCAGCTGGGTGCTGCCGGAGGAGCGGTTGAAGAGGGTGACTTTGCCGTCGCCGCCGACCGGTACTGTCACGGAGTTCGGCACTGTCTGGCCGGCGGCGAAGTTCACGTTGGAGGAGTTCGGCCGTGTAGCTCCGGAGGCGTAGGCGGTGATGAATCCGAAGGACTGCGGGCTGGTGACGGTGAGATTGAAGACCACCGTCGAAACCGAGGCCGGGATCCCGTTGACCCCGCCGACCTGGAAGGATACGGTCCCGTCCGGGCCCACGGGCGTGCTGGTGCGGGTGTCCAGGAGCCGTGCGGGTGAGATCGGAATGAAGGCGCCGGCCGCCGTCGGCCTCGCCGAGGTCCCCACGACAGCGACCGGTGCTGTCGCGGAACCGCCTGTACCGGCAGCCCCGGCGCCGGGAGCCGCAAGACCGGACAACATAAGCAGGACGCCCAATACCGCAGCCACGCCGGTGGCACCCCGCCTTAGCCGCGCACGCAAAGACACCATGAAATCCTCGAAAGACATGGCTCCCGATGACGGGCAAGCCGCTATTGATCCTCGCGAAAATTACCACATGGGCAGAGCAGGTTCCGGCTGCGGCGCGGAGTTCGCGGCTGTTAAGGATCCTTGGGTACCTCCGTATGGCTTCAAGGACTGCCTTAGTAAAGCCACAGTTTGCTCACACCGCTGAGCCCGCTGACTTGGGTGATGGTGTTGCTGTCGGAATTTGTGCCATTGCCGAGGGATCCTTTCGAACTGGCACCCCAAGTGCGGACAGTCCCGTCACCGAGGAGCGCGAACACCGTGACTCCGCCAACCGCGATCGATGTGACTCCAGTGAGGCCCCGGACTTGGACGGGGGTGTTGCTGCTGCTGTTGGTGCTGTTGCCGAGTTGACCGTATCCTCCGGATCCCCAGGCGCGGACCGTTCCGTCCCTCAGCAGGGCGTAGCCGTTCGTGTCGCAGGCCGCGATCGAGGTGACTCCGGTGAGGCCCTGGACTTGGACGGGGGTGTTGCTGTCGTTGTTGGTGCCGTTGCCGAGCTCGCCATATCCACCGATGCCCCAGGCGCGGACGGTCCCATCCGACAACAGTGCATAGGCGCTGAAGCCGCTTGTGGTGACGGAGGTGACTCCGGTGAGGCCCTGGACTTGGACGGGGGTGTTGCTGTCGTTGTTGGTGCCGTTGCCGAGCTGGCCATACCCTCCGAAGCCCCAAGCACGGATGGTTCCATCGCTCAGCAGCGCATATGCCGTGCGATTGCTCGCCATGACTGATTTCACGCCGCTGAGACCCATGACCTGGACGGGCGCGTCGCAGTAGTTGTTGGCGCCGTTGCCAAGTTGGCCACTGAGGCCGTAACCCCACGCACGCACCGTCCCGTCCTCAAGCAGCGCGTATGCGGTGCCGTTGCTTGCTGTGATTGATCGGACTCCGTTGAGGCCTGTGATCGGGGTTGGCGGGCTGCCCTGGGAAAAGGTCCTACTGCCATCGCCGAGCTGGCCACAATCGTTGTTACCCCAGGCACGCACCGTCCCGTCCTTGAGCAGCGCGTATGTGGTGGTCCCGTTGACGGTGATCGACGCGACCCCCGTGAGGCCGCTGACTTGGACAGGGGTGCTGCTGGGTGTGACGCTGATGCCATCGCCGGCACCGCCGATCCCAATTCCGCCCCAAGTCCAAACCGTTCCGTCAGCCAGAACGGCATACCTGGTGCCCAGGCCCGCGACCATGGACACCCCGGTCAAACCCGAAACGCCTACAGCCACGCTGCTGAACGGCACCGTACCGCCGACGCCGAGCTGACGGTCGTAGTTGTCTCCCCAAGCGCGGGCGGTTGCGTCCGTCTGCAGCGAAAAGACCGAGTGTCCGTTTGCCATGATCGAGGCCACACCTGTGAGGCCTTGGACTCGGACGGGAGTGTTGCCGTCCACGTTAGAGCCGTTGCCGAGCTGGCCGTATCCGTTGTAACCCCAAGCTCGGACGGTTCGGTCCGCCAGCAATGCGTAAGTGGTTCCGTAGCTGGCCGTTACGGCAGTGACGCCTGTGAGACCGGTGACTTGGACGGGGATGCTGCTGTCGGTGGTTGTCGCGTTGCCAAGCGCGCCGTATACGTTGCTGCCCCAGGAGCGGACTGTTCCATCCGTGAGCAGTGCGTAGGCTACGGTTTTACCGTCAGCTATGGAGGCAACGCCGGTGAGGCCTTGGACCTGGACCGGCGCGCTGCTGTCGGTAGTGGTGCCGTTACCGAGTTGGCCGCGTGAGTTGGTACCCCAGGCGCGAACAGTCCCGTCCTTCAGGAGCGCATGCGTCGTGTCTCCGTCGGTGGCGAGCGATGCGACACCGATGAGGCCAGTGACCTGAACGGGGGTGCTTCTGAAAGCGGTCGTGCCGTCGCCCAATTGGCCGACCACGTTGAAACCCCAGGCTCTAACAGTCCCGTCTCCCAAGAGCGCGTAAGCGTTGACGTCACTAGTAGTAATCGACTTGACCCCGACGAGTCCGCTGACTTGGACGGGTGTGCTGCTGTTGGCGGTGGTGCCGTTGCCTAACTTGCCGCCGAAGTTGTCGCCCCAAGCCCGCACGGTCCCATCTTTAAGAAGTGCGTAGGCGGTGGATCCGCCGGTCATGATGGCAGCGACCGCCGTGAGGCCTTGGACTTGGGTGGGCGTGTTGCTTCCAAAGGTGTTTCCGTTACCGAGCTCGCCGGATGCGTTACGCCCCCAGCTGCGAACAGTCCCGTCTGCCAGAAGTGCATAGGCGGTGTAGTAATCCGCCGCGATCGAAGTGACTCCGATGAGCCCTCGGATTTGGACCGGAATGCTGCTGTTCTCGTTAGTGCCGTTGCCGAGCTCGCCGTATCCGCCATAACCCCAAGCGCGGACGGTCCCGTCGGTTAACAACGCGTAGCTGGTTCGGACACCGCTTACTAGCGATTTGACTCCTCTGAGGCCATTAGCGGTAGCTGCCGTGGCTTGGTACGGCGTTGTGCCGTTCCCGAGCTGGCTGAATTGGTTGTCGCCCCAGGTGAAAGCCGAACTCGCGGATGCTCCTGGAAGATAGTAGCCGGCGACGTCGGCGATCAGGTGAGTGGCCCCGTCGGATCGGTTGAAGAGGGTGACTTTGCCGTCCATCCCGACCGGGACCGTGACGGAGTTTGGAACCGTCTGGCCGCTGGCGAAGTTCACGTTCGAGGAGTTGGGGCGGGCGGTCCCGGAGGCATAGGCAGTGATGAATCCGAAGGAGGTGGGATTAGCAACCGTGAGGTTGAAGGTTACCGCCGCGACCTTTGCCGGAATCCCGTTCACTCCGCCAACTTGGAAGGAGACGATCCCGTCTGAGCCGATAGGGGACGAGCCGCGGGTGTCGAGGAAACGCGAAGGATCTACCGGGACAAGGGAACCCGGAATGGTCGGCGTCCCTGGGAGGTAGTAGCCGGCGACGTCGGCGATGAGCTGGGCGGTACCGGCGGATCGGTTGAAGAGGGTGACTTTGCCGTCCGTCCCAACGGGGACGGTGACGGAGTTCGGAACCGTTTGGTCTTTTGCGAAGTTGAGGTTGGAGGCATTAGGGCGGGTTGTTCCGGACGCGTAGGCAGTGATGAAACCGAACGAGGTGGGGTTGGCCACGGTGAGGTTGAAGGTAACCGACGAGACGGTGGCAGGAATGCCCTTCACGCCGCCGACTTGGAAAGATACTGTCCGGTCCGATCCCACCGCGGATGAATCGCGGGTATCCAGGAATCGCGAGGGGGCTACCGGAACAAAAGCACCTGGCAAGGAGGGCGCACCCGGGAGGTAGTAGCCGGAGACGTCGGCGATGAGCTGGCTGGTGCCGGCGGAACGATTGAACAGGGTGATCTTGCCATCCATCCCGACGGGGACTGTGACGGAATTCGGGACCGTCTGGCCGACAGCGAAGTTCAGGTTGGAAGAATCAGGACGTGTGGTTCCGGAAGGGTAAGCGGTGATGAACCCGAAGGACTGCGGTTCGTTGACGGTGAGGTTGAAGACCACGGCGGCGGCGTCTGCCGGTATTCCGTTGACGCCACCGACCTGAAACGACACGGTCTTGTCAGGGCCAACTGGGGCGCTGTTACGCGTATCCAGAGCTCGGAATGGAGCGACCGGGACCAAGGCCCCTGGCGCAGTTGGCTTCGTATAAGTTTCGGCCACCGCGACCGGCGTGATTGTCGAGCCCACGGCCGCAGGCGCGGCGACGCCCGACAAGACGAGCAAAACACCCAAGGCGGCGGCCACGCGGGCGTATCCACGCACAGATGGCACGCTGAAAGCAACCATGATTCCCCCCCAAAAAACATGGCTCCCAGTGCGGGTAAGCCAAAAACTGGTCTTGGCGAAAACTACCACATAGGCCGCATTACCGCGTCAGCTTGGCGTGGTCCGGATGGTGGTCGCCGATGTGCCCTGGTGCGAACAGGATGCGAGCCTATTAGAGCAGCCCGAAGATGGGAATGGCCGGGCACGGCTACGGCCGTTCGAGTGGAAACGGTTTCAGTTGCCTTTAGGCCAGGCAATGAGCGGCATCTTTGGTTTTCCGATCGCGCGGCCTGAACTGATTCGATCGAGGTTGTACCCAAGCCGATCGCGGAGCGCAGGGCTGCCGCCGGGAACGCTTGGAGTCTCTTCGAGTGCAGCCCCGAATCTGGAGAGAGTATCGGCGATGATCGAATCCGCGCGACGGCCGCTGAGACCTCCCCAGCCTGCAACCTCCGCGCGGAAGTGGTCCAGCGTGACCCTGTGATGGTTGAATTCGCCGCCAATTGCCAGGGAGAGTTCATCGCCGATCTTTTTCGATCCGACTCTCGAAGGGTCGTCGTTGATATGGAGGATCGGTACTGCATCGTAGAGGTCGGCGATCGTTGATTCCTCGTTGGTTTTGTGGAGGATTGACACGTTTTTTGCGTGTGCGTCGTGGTTACCGATGATCACGTTGTAGAGCAGATGGCGCAGCCAGGTCTCCACATCGGTGCCATCACCAAATGAGCCGAGGAGTTCGGCGATCCGCTGTGCGGTGGGTCGGGATGGAGAGCGTGGCTGCTGGGGATTCTGGAATTTTGCGGCCGAGTCTGTCCAGTCCAAACCAAGGGCTTGCGCAGCGTCTTCCTGATGGATAGGGCGAACCTTATTGCCTTCCACAACCCGGTCGTACCGTTCGATGGAGAGGAACGTCGTCTGGTTGTAGGTGATCAGTTCGCTGTGAAAGCCAGTCAGGCCCATATGGCGTGCGATCTTGTGCGAGAAGTACTCGTCGAAGATCATGGCGGGCCGGTGGGAGGGTGATGGTTTGAGGATATGAGTGGAATGAGCCAAATTTTCAGGGTAGGCCCAGTCCTCCCCAAATCGTGCCAGTAGTAGTTTCGGCTGGAAGCCGGGGAGCATGGAGCGGCCGCTGTCTGGTTCGTTGCCGAGATCAAAGTCTCGCTGGGCCTTCTCGAGCTTGCGGATGACTTCGCGGGTGCTTAGGGGTCGACACTTGCCAGACACATGATCGCTTGGCTTTTCAGTGCGGATCGAGAGCGCGCCAGCCATAGTTAGGCCGTAGTGCTTCAGCAAAGCAAACAGGTCACTCTCATCAATGCGCGCGGTGCTGGCAAGTCGAATTCGGTGGTTGCCCTCAGGCGCGTATCCGCCGAAGAAATTGGAGGCGTGCCGGGTGTCGGCTTTGGTTCCAGGAACCAGGGAGAAGCCTTCCGTGAGCATGCTGGGCGCTCCGGCGTATGTGGGCTCGATTGCGAAGGTCACCTGCCGCCTGTCCCTGCGGGTGGGGGTGATGACGCCGATGTGGTCGTCGTGCAGGAAGACATCGAGATGCTCAGCCATGTGGAGCTCCCGCCGGCAAATCAAAGCTCACGGTTACCTTGATACCGAGCCGCCGCAGTGTTCGGAACATTCTGGTAGCCCAGAGGTTCGACGTTCCCTTTTCAAGGTTGACCAGGTACAGGCGGGAGATCCCGAGATCTTCCGCGAGCTGTTCTTGGGTCATTCCACGTGCGGTTCGTGCGTGCTTTATGGCTGCGCCGAGGTTCTTGGGGTTGCGTGCTTCGAAGCTTGGCATTGAAAATCCCTTGTATGAATATCGCGACACCGTGCGTTGTATGAATATTACAACATTGTCCGATGTATGGATATAACAACACTGCACAGAGTCTGGATATTCATACATCGAGCCCGGGGTCGTCATCCCTACTCCCGCCAAGGCCTTCCGCGTCCTAGACTCAAGCCAACAACGGCTCAGGACAATGATGTTCAGAGGGACACTGGGGTTTCAGAAAGGGAGCGCGGGTGAAACTTGGCATAGCGCGGGAACGCCTGGAGGGTGAACGTCGTGTGGCCGCGACGCCGGAGACCGTCAAGCAGTTGGCCGGACTGGGACTGGACGTCGTCATCGAAAGCGGAGCTGGAACCGCCGCGGGCCACAGCGACGAGGACTACCGCCAGGCAGGAGCCCTCATCGTCCCCGCCTTGGATCTTGCCCGATTGGACGTCTACGCGCACGTCCGCCCCCTCGAACCCGCGACGGCGGCCGTGCTGCGCCGGGGCGCTGTCACCGTGGGCCTGGCCTCGCCGTCGTCGGAACTTCCCACCGTCCGCGCGCTCGCCGAAGCGGGCGTGACCTCCTTCGCGCTTGAGTTGGTGCCGCGCATTTCCCGGGCACAATCCATGGACGCGCTCACGTCCCAGGCCCTCGTGGCCGGATACCGCTGCGTGCTCGAGGCGGCAATGCGCCTCCCGCGCTTCTTCCCGCTCTACATGACGGCCGCCGGAACCATTCCCCCGGCCCGCGTGCTGGTGTTGGGTGCGGGTGTGGCCGGCCTGCAGGCCATCGGTACTGCGAAGAGGCTGGGTGCACGCGTCTCCGCCAACGACATCCGGCCGGCGTCGGCGGACGAGGTCGCGTCCATGGGCGGCACCTTCATCAAGCTGGACGTGGAGACGGCGGAATCGTCCGGCGGCTATGCGCGCGAGCTCAGCGCCGACCGCGGCGCCCTGCAGCGTGAGCTGCTCGCCCCGCATGTGGCCCAGGCAGACGTGCTCATCACGACGGCGGCGGTCCCCGGACGGCGGGCCCCTCTCCTGGTGAGCCGCGAAATGGTTCAGCACATGCGCCCGGGCTCGGTGATTGTCGACCTCGCCGCGGAGTCCGGCGGCAACGTGGAAGGCTCGGTGCCTGGCTTGGATCTTCAAATACCGACGGCGGACGGCCAGGGCACGGTCACCCTGGTGGGGATGAAGGATGTCGCCTCTGCCATGCCCGCGGACGCCTCGCGCCTCTACGCGAAGAACGTCGCGAACCTGCTGGCCCTGATGACTTGTGATGGCGCCGTCGTCCCGGACTTCGGCGATGAAGTAGTGGCGGGCGCGTGCCTGACGCACGACGGCGAGGTGCGGCACGGTCCGACGGCCGACGCCCTTGCGGCGCTCTCCGCCGAGACGGCGGAATCCGTAAGCTCCGCCAACGAGGGGGTCTCCTGATGGACGGCATCGCCCTGCTCACCATCACTGTCTTGGCGATCTTCGTGGGCTTCGAAGTAGTCTCCAAGGTCTCAAGCACGCTTCACACGCCCTTGATGTCCGGGGCCAACGCCATTCACGGAATCATCCTCGTGGGCGCGATCATCGTCGCCGGGCAGGCCTCGGACCCTTGGGTCCTCGCGGTCGCCTTGCTCGCCGTGGTCCTCGCCACCGCCAATTTGGTGGGCGGTTTCGTAGTGACCGACCGCATGCTGGAGATGTTCCGCGGCCGTAAACGCCTTGTGCCCCCGGGCGCGAAACCTGAGGCCATAAAGCCCGAGGGCAGCGCATCCGAGTCCAAGGAGCGCACGCGATGAGCCTCATCGATCCGGTGTGGACTTCGCTCCTCTACCTCGCGGCTGCCGTGTGTTTCATCCTCGCGCTCAAGGGACTCAATTCGCCACGTACTGCCCGACGAGGCAACTTGGTAGGCGCATTCGGTGCGGCGCTCGCCGTCGCCACGGTCTTTATGTCCGTCAAAATGGACAACGTTCCATGGATCCTAGGCGCGATGGTGGTCGGTTCGGGCGTGGCCGCGCCGATAGCGCGCCAGGTGAAGATGACCCAGATGCCGCAGCTCGTCGCGCTATTCAATGGCGTGGGCGGTGGTGCCGCGGCGCTCGTTGCACTCCTGGAACTCGCGCACACGGAGGACCACTGGGTGCGTGTGGCCATCGTCTTCACGCTGCTGGTGGGGGCGGTGTCGTTCGCGGGTTCCGGCATCACGTTCTCCAAGCTCCAGGAGCTCATGACCACCCGCCCGGTGGTGTTCCCTGGCCTACCGACCCTCATGGGAGCGGTGCTGCTCGCGGCGGTGGGTGTCGCCGTCGCCGTCGTCTTCAGTGGTTCCCTAGCGCTCGCGCTGCTGCTCTTGGTGCTGGGGCTGGCGGCAGGCATGCTGCTGGTGCTGCCGGTAGGCGGCGCGGACGTGCCGATCGTTATTTCGCTCCTGAATGCCTTTACTGGCCTGGCCGTGGCGGCCTCCGGCCTGGTGCTTGGCAACGTGCTCTTGGTGGTGGCCGGCACGTTGGTAGGCGCCTCGGGCACCATCCTCACCCGGGCCATGGCCACGGCCATGGGCCGCAGTGTTGCGGGAATCCTCTTCGGCGCGTTCAAGGGAGGCTCGACGGCGGGGTCGACGGCGGTGAGCGACCGCCCCGTCCGCTCCTCCAGCCCGGAAGACGTGGCCGTGCTCCTTGGCTACGCGCAACGGGTCATCATCGTTCCTGGCTATGGGCTCGCGGTAGCGCAAGGGCAGCACACGGCAGCGGAGCTGGCCCTTGCACTGGAGGCGAGGGGCATCGACGTGGATTTCGCCATCCATCCGGTGGCCGGCCGCATGCCCGGGCACATGAACGTCCTGCTTGCCGAAGCCAATGTGCCCTATGAGTCCCTCAAGGAAATGGGCGAAATCAACTCGGAATTCCGGACAGCCGACGTCGCGCTCGTTGTCGGCGCGAACGACGTCGTCAATCCGGCCGCGAAAACCACCCCAGGTTCGCCGATCTACGGCATGCCGATCCTTGAAGTGGCCGACGCGCGCCAAGTAGTGTTCCTGAAGCGCTCCATGCGGCCGGGATTCGCGGGAATCGAGAACGAACTCATGTACGAACCGCAGACCACTCTGCTGTTTGGCGATGCCAAGGAATCCCTCACCAAAGTGTTGAGTGCGGTCAAGGCGCTCAAGCTTAGTTAACCAACTCTGGGGTGCTCGCGGGCCTCTATGCTGCCAAATCGGGTGAGCACACTCAGGATCGTGGCGAGCTGCTGCTGCCCAGCCGGGTGAGCCCACTCAAGACGCGGCTGGATTCAACGCCCTATCATCGGCCAAAGACCTAGGGTGGGAATGCTCCCATCCTTGACGTTTGCCCCGGCATCGAATGGACGGTGAGTGGAGTGCCTAGACTCTCGACGCAGGAGCACAAGGTGACGCGGCGCTTCGGCGTCCGTTGGGCCGCAGTTGGAGCGTGCGCGGCAATGGTCCTGGCACTCCTCAGTGGCTTTGCTGTGCCGGCGCATGCGGCTGCAAACACCGTCATCACGCTGACCTTCGATGACGGGAACGCCGATCAAATGACCGCCGAAGCCACGATGAAGAACCTAGGTTTGCACGGTACCTTCTTCGTCCCCTCCGGATGGGTCGATCAGCCGAGCTATTTCACGTCTGCGAACTTGCATCAGCTCTTCACAGACGGCAACGAGATTGCCGGGCACACCGTCACCCACCCCGACCTGGTCACCTTGACCTCGGATGAAGTGACGCGACAGGTGTGCAACGGAAGGGTCGCCCTGGCAAACATGGGCTTCAAAGTCACAAGCTTCGCCTATCCTTTTGCTTCCACGGATCCTGCGGTGCAGACCATCGTGAAGAACTGCGGTTTTAACAGCGCACGCGGGCTCGGGGACCTTTACAGCAAGGACGATCCTGGACTCCCGGCTGCCGAAACCATCCCGCCCGCCAACCCGTATGACACCGCGGCGCCGGAGGAAGTGGACAGCACGTGGACGCTGTCCAACCTTGAAGACTCCGTGACCAGGGCCCAGGCGGCTGGCGGTGGCTGGGTTCAGTTGACCTTCCACCACATCGCGGTGGGAACCGACCCGACGCTCACCATCAGCCCCGATCTGTTCAGCCAATTCGCCTCCTGGTTAGCGCAACAACAGACGGCGGGCAGCGTCGCCGTGAAGACGGTTGACCAGGTAATCGGTGGCGCCGTCCAGCCCCTCGTCTCCGGGCCGCCGGTACCGCCGCCGCCTCCACAGGGCACCAATATGATCCAGAACCCGAGCCTGGAGACGCTCACCAGCGGGATTCCGCTGTGCTGGGCCGCGGGTGGATACGGCACCAACACCCCCAGCTTTTCAGTGGTCTCGCCGGGCCACACAGGCAACAACGCCGAACTCCTGACAATGAGCGGCTACGTCAGCGGTGACGCGAAGCTCCTGCCGGCCTTGGATCTTGGCGGCTGCTCACCGACGGGCACTCCAGGCCATATCTATCAGCTCAGCGCCTGGTATAAATCCAATGTCATCACCCAATTCGAGGTTTACTACCGGACGGGAACGGGGTATTGGATCTACTGGACGGCGAGCCCGCTGTTCAACGCGAGCAGCAACTGGACCCAGATAACCTGGACCACGCCGGCTCTTCCGGCAGGCGCCTCGGGTATCAGTTACGGACTGAACATCCAATCCAACGGTTCGATCACCACGGACGACTATTCGATGATCGACGTCACCCAGGCCGCGGCGACGGCGCCGGCGGCACCGACCGGGGTGACCGCGACGGCGGGGAACGCGTCGGCGGTGGTGTCGTGGACGGCTCCGGCCAACGGCGGGTCCCCGATCACCTCGTATGCCGTGACGCCTTCCACCGGCGGCACGGCCCTGGCCCCGGTGACGGTGTCCGGTAATCCGCCTGCGACGACGGCGACGGTCACCGGGCTGAGCAACGGCACGGCCTACACGTTCACAGTGACGGCCTCGAACGCCGTGGGAACGTCCGTTGCTTCGGCCGCGTCGCCTCCCGTCACCCCGACGGCCCCAACAGTTCCGGGGACTCCCACGGGCGTCACCGCGACGGCGGGCAACGCGTCCGCGGTGGTGTCCTGGACGGCTCCGGCCAACGGCGGTTCCCCGATCACCTCCTACGCCGTGACGCCTTCGTCCGGTGGCACGGCTTTGGCTCCGGTGACGGTCTCCGGAAATCCGCCCTCGACGACGGCGACCGTCACCGGACTGAGCAACGGCACGGCCTACACCTTCACCGTCACGGCCACCAACGCTGTGGGGACGTCTGCGCCGTCCGCCGCGTCGGCCCCGGTCACGCCCACGGCGCCGGTTCCCGGCGTCACCAACGGCGGGTTCGAATCCGGGCTCACGTCCTGGACCACCGGCGGGATCAAGGCCCCCGTGGCCTCCACCACCGCGCACACCGGCACCGGCTCCGCGCTCCTGGGCCTGGCATCCGGGGCCGAACCCCTCGGGGACAGCAGCCTGGCCCAGACCATCACCATGCCCGCCGCCGGGACCTCCACCCTGTCCTTCTGGTACCAGCCCCACACCGCCGACGAGACCTGCACCAGCACCGCCTGCCGCTACGACTGGATGGAAGCACAAGTCCGCACCACCAGCGGCACGGTCCTGGCCAGCCTGTTCAAACTCTGCAACAACAACGGCACCTGGACCCAGCTCAGCGCCAACCTCTCCGCCTACAACGGGCAGGCCATCGTGCTCTGGTTCAACGTCCACCTCGACGGTTCCAGCCCGGCGGACGACACCTGGATGTACCTCGACGACGTCACCCTCACCAACAGCCAGACAACCCCCACGGCACCCGCCGCACCCACCGGGGTCACCGCGACCGCCGGCAACGCCTCCGCCACCGTGTCCTGGACCGCCCCGAATAACGGCGGCTCCCCGATCACCTCCTACGCCATCACCCCGCACGCCGGCGCCACGACCCTGGCCCCGGTCACCGTCACCGGGAACCCGCCCGCTACCTCGGCGAACATCACCGGGCTGAGCAACGGCACCGCCTACACCTTCACCGTCACCGCCACCAACGCCATCGGCACCTCACCGGCCTCCGCGGCCTCGGCACCGGTCACCCCCACCGCGGCCGCGACGGCACCCGCCGCCCCCACCGGGGTCACCGCGACGGCCGGGAACGCCTCCGCGACCGTGTCCTGGACGGCCCCGGCCAACGGCGGCTCCCCGATCACCTCCTACACGGTCACCCCGCACGCCGGCGCCACCACCCTGGCCCCGGTCACCGTCACCGGGAACCCGCCCGCCACGACCGCGAACATCACCGGACTGACCAACGGCACCGCCTACACCTTCACCGTCACCGCCACCAACGCTGTGGGAACTTCCGTTGCCTCCGCGGCCTCGGCGCCGGTCACCCCCACGGCGGCCGCGACGGCACCCGCCGCCCCCACCGGGGTCACCGCGACGGCGGGCAACGCCTCCGCCACCGTGTCCTGGACCGCCCCGGCCAACGGCGGCTCCCCGATCACCTCCTACGCCATCACCCCGCACGCCGGCGCCACCACCCTGGCCCCGGTCACCGTCACCGGGAACCCGCCCGCCACGACCGCGAACATCACCGGACTCAGCAACGGCACCGCCTACACCTTCACCGTCACCGCCACCAACGCCATCGGCACCTCACCGGCCTCCACGGCCTCGGCGCCGGTCACCCCCACGGGAACCACCACCTCGACCATCACCAACGGCGGCTTCGAATCCGGGCTCAGCTCCTGGATCACCGGCGGCGTCAAGGCACCCGTGGCCTCCACCATCGCCCACACCGGCACCGGCTCCGCGCTCCTGGGCCTGGCCTCAGGGGCCGAACCCCTCGGCGACAGCAGCCTGTCCCAGACCATCACCGTCCCCGCCACCGGGACATCGACGCTGTCCTTCTGGTACCAGCCCCACAGCCAGGAAGACCCCTGCACCGGCAATGCCTGCCCGTACGACTGGATGGAAGCACAAGTCCGCACCACCACCGGCACCACCCTGGGAAGCCTCTTCAAACTCTGCAACAACAACGGCACCTGGACCCAGCTCACCGCCGACCTCACCGCCTACAAAGGCCAGACCATCACCCTCTGGTTCAACGTCCACCTCGACGGCTCCACCCCCGCCGACGACACCTGGATGTACCTCGACGACATCACCCTCACCAACAGCTAAAAGCACAGATCGACGTGGTCTCCGTCGTGCCCGCGCCCTTACGCGAGCGGCGGCTGCGAACTTGGTTCGCAGCCGCCGCTTCCCGGTGAGTGTTAGGAGTTCTTTGTGGCGGCGAACATGCGGCGAAGCGTGAAGAAGCAACCCAAGGCGCCGAAGAGCAGCGCCATGAGGAAGTCGCCCATGTACCCCTTCACGAAATTCGGGTTGTTCGCCAGGTTGTAGTTCATCAGGTCCCACGGCTCGGAGCTGGTGATCAAAGACAAGGGTTGGCTATTGATGTATTTGGCAGCGTCCAGCCAGACTCCTGCTACGAAAGACAAAAGCGCAGTGGCAGCTGTGATACCCGCTATCACCCACACGCCTTTTCGGCTCAGCCCGCCAGCTCCCATCACATAGAAACGGGCCGCCATCGCCGCAGCGGCGAAGGTGACGAGCGAGGACATCCAGCCAAAACTCCAGATGACGAGCCACAGAACGACGGCGATCGGGAGGGCCGCCAGGGCGAACAGGGCGCCTCGGCCCACGTTTTCGCGGCTTCGGATCGAGGGAGCGGGGGGCCATGCTGTTGCCTGGGCCTGGTTTGCTTCCGGATGCCAAGGGGGAATCTGCGCGCCGGAGGCATCCGGCGCGTTCATTTCGAACTCAGGCTGGGGACGCTGCGACGCGCCGTATTCGTTGCTGCCGGGCTGCGTGTTTTCCGGCAGGTTGGTGCTTTCGGTCATGTTTCCCCCAATGTGGACCGGTGCAAGCGTACGGAACATCCTTGCACGCGCCAGCGGAAATTCGCCAGCGTTTGCAGCGAATAACTGCGTCGGCGATTCGCAGCCGAGGGGAGAGCCTGGGATTGTCGTTTCTAGCTGGCTTCGAGGATCTTCTTGAGGTTCTCCAGGTCCTTGCGCATGGCCGTGCGCATCATCGGCGCCATGACGATGCCTGCAAGCGCGGAGAACCCGGAGGGTTCACCTGTGTTGCGGAGGGTCATGCGGGTCGCGCCATCCTCATCGGACCAGGTGTAGGTAGTCCGCATCGGGAAAGGACCTTGGCTTGTGCGCATGGTGAGTTTCTCGCGGGGGACAAGCTCGGTGAATTCGTAGACATAGTCCAGATTCCGGCCCAGGAATCGCGCGGCGAAGGCAACCCGGGATCCGACCGCCAGGGGCCGCGGCGTCTGCCACTGTGCAGATCGTATGTTCGCGTACCAGACCGGCGCGTTGTCCGGGTCGGAAGCATAACTTGCCACGATCTCGCGGGGCCGCTGGATCAGTATTTCGGTCTGGACGTTCACCATGTCCCCAACTATCGCAGAACGCGCCTACCGGGCGGTAACCCACCCTGAAGGTATTCACGGCAGATTGTCAGATACGTTGGGATGCTGCTCGGCCTCTCCGGGGTGGGGTTCCATCTCCACGTAGTAGATCGCCCCTGCGCCCGGGGCATGGAGGCGGTGTGTTGCATGACGGGTTGGCCGGTATTCGTGTCCGAAGGGATCGCGCACGGTGACACGTTCAAGGTGATCCAGCCGCGCGAGGAGGCCATCGACGTCCCGGAGCGTCGCGGGATGGGTCTCTTCTCCCGCTACATCCAATACCCATGGCGAACTGGTGGCGCTGCTGGCGAGTTCCAGGCTCAGGGTTTCAAATATTCCAGCCAGAAGGGCATCGAGCGTTGTGGGGTAGAGACGGAGCAATCGATGCGCTTTCGGTTCGCGGCGTCGATCGTTGATCCAGGTCTGGCGGAGCCACGTGAATTCGACCCGGCCGAACGAGGACCCCAGGGTCAGCTTCCGGTCCCCCTCCAACGTCAAGTGGAAGTTGTTGCCCGCCCGGTCCAAAATGCTGGCTGCTTCGTCAACGTACTCAAGGTCTTCGAGCATGGCTGTTTTGGACGGATAATACGTGAAATCACCGAGCTCATCGACAACGACGTAGTCTTCCGGAGCCGCGCCGGCAAGCTCGGAAGCGTGTGCCGCTCCTTGGTTGAGGGGAGTGCGTTTCATGGTGGATTCAGCTCCTAAGGAGGGACAGCCCAAAGCCCGAATTGACTATCTTCATCAGACCACCAAACCGAGCGGCCGTCGTCGGTCCTTAATGGTTTCCTTACGCGGACAGTGAAGATTTAGCGCCCGCGTTCGCGTACCGCAGTGGGACGATTGAGTCATGGAGAACAGTGGCCACGCTTCCCGCGTTTACCGGTGAAAGTACGCGGCTGGTGGTCATGGTGGTCCTAGGTTTGGTGACCATGATTGCCACTGCGGCAGTCCTCGTCGCCGGAGTGGCAAGCATAGGGGCCGCCGCCGTGATGCTCCTGGAAGTCGGCTCGGTCCAATGGAGCGCCTGGGACTTCTGCGGACGGCAGAGATCGCTGACAGTCTGGTCAGGCAGCTGAAGAGCTGGTCCTCGTCCGAGGTTCCTGTCATGATCGAAGGAATCGTGCGCCACGACGCCGACGCAGGTTATTAACCCAGGGCTGGGCAGGCCGATCAACTGGGCGATCATCGCCCGTCCGGACAGTCCTCGCCGCCGACTACCTTGCCAATGAAGACCTTGGCGTGAGATCAATTCAGGTCCGCAGGTGGTGAAAAAGTGTTCAGATTGCGGGATGTGGAGACGACGAGAATGCTGGCTCTTTCGTCCTATGGCTTAGAAATGATCGGTGGGCAGGCGTAGAGAAGTGCAAGTCTTCCGCAAGCTGACACCATGTTCCGTCGACTGATGCCCTGCGCTGCGTGGGTCGAAACGTCGAAGCAGGCCAAGCGCGTTTCCAGCTGATCGCTGCCCTTGTCCTGGGCGGACGTCCGTGTTGGTTTGGAACTCCTTCTGCCTGCCCAACGGGTGCGGTGTCAGCGTGCCCCATCGGGGTCGCCGGCGCATTCCTTCGATGCTCAAGCTTGGGCCAGAATCTTCACGCGGGCGGCGTCCGAGGGTCCAAGGTGCTTGTGGCGACTGGCATGTCGCGTACTCCGCCATGTTGACCCGACTTTGAAGCACGGGTTCCTCTGCCGAGCGGCATGCTTTTTCGTCATAAATCAGCCGGTTGCCGTGCTTGTTGCGTGTTTATCCAGCTGGCATGTAGTTTGCTCTCAGATATCCGTGCTTTGGGGAACGGCCTATTTGGGGATCCCGCGCACTTGGCTTCTCGTGAAAGTTGTCCCGTGGGTTCTCGTTCCTCTGTGCTGTTGCGTGCTCTTTCCGGTTTGTCGGTTGTTGCAGGGTTGTTGGCGGCACCTGGCCCGGCGTGGGCCGGTCCTCCGCCCGGGAGCACCGGCGCTGGAATCACCGGCCCGGTGACGGAGAACGTGGCGACGACCCAGGCGGCCCAGAACAAGACCGATGTGGTGGTCGATGCGCTGACGACCCCGACGGAGCAGACCGTGGCGCATCCTGACGGGACGTTCACCCGGACGGTGAACGCGGAACCGGCACGGATGCAGACCGCGACCGGTTGGCAGGATATTTCCACGGATCTGGTCCAGGCGACCGTGAACGGGCAGCCGGTCCTCAAACCGAGGATGACACCGGTCGATGTCACCCTGGCCCGGGGCGGCAGCACCCAGATGGCCAGCGTCGATGACAAGCGCGGGCACGTGGTGAAGCAGTCCTGGCCGTTCGATCCGCTGCCCGAGCCGGTGGTTTCGGGCAACACGGCCACGTACGCGTCGGTGTTGCCGGGGGTGGATCTGATCCAGGTCAGCCACAAGACCGGCGTGTCCCAGGTGCTCAAGATCGCCACCGCGGAGGCTGCGAAGGATCCGCGGGTGGTTCAGATGCGGATCTTCCTGGACGCGCAGAACGCCACCGTCACGGCGGAGCCCGGCGGCGGTCTCTCGGCGACGGGGACGGACACGGGGAAGGCGGAAATGCGCACGGCGATGGGGCAGTGGTGGGATTCCTCCCAGTCCGGGGTGTCGGCGTCGGACCCGGGAGGGCCGGGGATCACCCGGCCGTTCTCCCTGAGCCTGGGGTCCGAGAACGGCAAGCAGACCCAGGTCCTGGGGATGAGCGAGATTTTGAGCCTGCCGAACCTGCGCTACCCGTTGTTTGTGGATCCGGACTGGTCCACGGTCAGGGCTTCGTACTTGTACGTGGACAGCGCCTACCCGGGCACTCCGTACTGGAACGGCCAGTACACCGACTCCACCGTGCACGTGGGATACCTCCCTTCGTACTGGGCGCCGGACGGGGTCTCCCACACCACGCGTGGTTACTACCAGTTCGACACCACGCCCATGTCCGGCAAGATCATTCTCGCGGCCGTGATGAACGCGACCGAGACGTGGTCATCTTCGTGCACCGCGACGCCGGTGGACGCGTGGGTGACCGGCGGCATCAGCCCGGGCACGACGTGGAACGCCCAGCCCGGCCTGGTCGCCAAGACGGATTCCAGGACGGTCGCGAAGGGGTATTCTTCGGCTTGCCCGGCCGGGACCGTGGGCTTTGACCTGTCCTCGATCAAGAGCACTCTGCAGACTGTGAGCCAGTGGACCGTGTCGCTGCGGGCCGGGAACGAGGGCGACCCCCTGGGGTGGAAGCGGTTCAACAATGACGCCTCGATCATCGTCACCTACGACACCCCGCCCTACACCCCGGGGCTGTGGACGATCGACAACGCCCGCTGGACGGGCGCTCCGTTCGCGTCCACCTACGTGACGAGGATGGACCACCCGATCTATACCCTGACGGTCGGTGACCCGGACGGCGCCGCCGGCGGACCTATCAACGTCTGGATGTCGGTCTTCGACAGCAACAACCAGTACGTCTTCGGCGCCGGTCCGCTGGGTCCGATACCAGGGTCCGGAGGGTACCCGTCCTGGCAGGGCCCCACGAAGCTGAACGACGGGGTGTACCAGTTGCAGGCCCAGGCCCAGGACGACAAGGGCGTGAACTCAGGTGTCATGCAGTTCTTCTTCGAGGTGAAAACGACCGCCCCGGACGCGCCGCTCATCACCCCACCGGACACCATCAAGACCAACCCCAGCCTCCCCGGCTACGGAACGGTAAACGGCGGGGGTGCTGCCGGTGCCGGCAGTTACGCGTTTTCCCTCAACGAGCAGGGTACGTATCCGGTCCGGGGTTTCGTGTATTCGGTCACCAATGCCCCCGGGCCCACCTCGGTGCCGGTCAATCTCAGCTGCGATACCCGGGTGAAGGAGTATGTGGTGGTCTGCCCGGCGGATGGCCGGACAGCAACCGCAACCGTCACACCGGTGGATACCTCAACCGTGCTGACGGTGTGGGCCTTCGACTATGCCGGGAACGTCAGTGCCCAGACCGCATCCAAGACTCCGGCCTCCTACCATTTCGACGTGGCACCCCCGGCATACACGGCGTTGACACCGTTGCCGATCGCTGCACCGAGCCAGGGAAGCTGGGTTCCTGTCGCCGTGCAGAGCAACGGCACGCCCTATGCCACCAATTCCTGCCAGGGCGACACGAGTTCCGGGTACCCCGGGAGCGCGAAGTTCAACGCCCTCCAACTCAACGGCGCGCCCGGGCAGTTCGGCACGACCACCACCGCCGTGGACACCTCCAAGAGCTTCAGCGTCTCGGGGTGGTTCTGTCCGACGAATCCGGCACCGGGTGGAAGCACCATCCAGTCGCTGATCGCCCAGATCGCCGACACCGGCGTCCCGGGCGGCGCTGTGCGGCTGAGTTCGGGCGGATTGCCCGAACTGGACACCTGGACCACGGGCAACGCCCTCGAGCAGGTCCAGACCCCGACAGCTCAGACGCCCAACCAGTGGTTCTTCGTCTCGGCGGTGTATGACCAGCTCAACCAGCAGCTGCGCATCAACGTGAATTCCGCGTCCTTTACGGGCAACTGGACCACGGCCACCTCGCCGCAAACCCATCTTTCCGCCACGACCCAGCCGGTGCGGCTCGGGGAGGGATTCACCGGGCAGATCCTCAACCCCGTCATGACCCAGGGCGTCCTCACGAAGGACCAGTTCCACGGCATTCAGGCACAGTTCACCGCCACCACCCAGGGAGTCCTGAAATGAGAAACGTCCGGAACCGGAATGGCCTCGGCAACGCCGCCGTTCTCGCGGTTGCCTCCGCTGTGGTGACTGCCTCCGCGGGCCTGTTCGCGATCACCGTCGACCACTCCCTCGGATGGACACCGGAGGCACCTGATCCGGTGTCCTCGGTCCAGGTCACCCCGTGGAGCGCCGCAACCCAGGAACCGGCGGGGCAGCGACCATTCGTGGAAGGCATCAATCTTGCCGCTGTCCGGGCAACCGTCCGGGGAACCTCGCCGGCCACCGTCACCGGGGCCGCGAGAACTCCTCATGCGCTGGGGGCGGGGCTGACCGTGGTGCCCGCGGGGCTCACCCGCACCGTGCCTTTGACGTCGCCGCCGGCACCCGTGCCGGTCAATGACAACGGCGGCGGGAACTTCACCGCACTGCCCGGGGTGTCCTCCGGCAGCTGGGGTGTCACCGGCCAGACCGGCGCCTTCACGTGGAGCTACCCTTTCAGTGCCCGGAAAGCCCCCGCCGGTCCGACCCCGGCCCTGGGGTTGGCCTACGATTCCTCCTCGATCGACGGGCTGACCAGCTCGACTAACAACCAGGCCTCCGTCGTCGGTGACGGATGGTCGCTCGCCGGAGCCGGGTCGATCCGGCAGAAGTTCGCCCCGTGCATGGATCAGGGGGTGACCGGTTCCTATGACCTCTGCGGTGCAGCCGAGGGCCAGCAGTTCAGCATCTCTTTCGGCGGCCGCTCCGGGCAGGTCATCAAAGACAAAGATGCCGTCCCGGCAAAATACAAGCTGCAGAACGATGACAACACCCGCGTCGAATACCTGACCGACAACACCAACTCGAACGGCACCTTCGACGGCGGATACTGGAAACTGACCGACACCTCAGGGACCCAGTATTTCTTCGGCCGCAACCACCTCCCGGGCTGGGACGGCACCAAGGCGAGTACGAATTCCGCGGACACGGTCCCGGTCGGGGCAGCAACCCCGTCCCAGCCCTGCGCCGCCGCAAGCTTCGCTGCTTCCGTGTGCCAGCAGGCCTACGCCTGGAACCTGGACTACGTCGTTGACGTCAACAACAACTCCGAGGCGTTCTACTACACCCAGGACACCAACACCTACTCCACCCAGCAGGGAACAGGCCCGCTGATGAACTACGTGCGATCCAGCCGCCTGGCCCGGGTCGACTACGGCATGCGCGCCGGCACCGAACTGAGTGCCTCCTCGCCGCTGCGCATCGAGCTCGGCTACACCGGCCGCTGCACCGGGGTGGACTGCAGCAAAGGCAACGATATCCCCACCGGATTCGCCTGCCAGCCCACAGGCACCTGCGCGGTCTACTCACCCACCTTCTACAACGACCAGCGACTGCAGACCGTTTCGACCCGGACCAACACCGGCCCCGGCGCATACCAGGACGTGGACGTCTGGACCCTGGGCCACTCCATGCCGGACCCCGGCGACGGAACCAAACCGGCCCTGTGGCTGGGATCCGTTGCCCATCAGGGAGCCAACACGGCCACTGGTGTCGGCGGGGCGATCTCTGACCCGGCGGTCACCTTCGAAGGCCAGGCCCTGCAGAACAGGGTCTGGGTCTACGCCGCCGGCATCGCGCCGCTGGACCGGTACCGGATCTCCACGATCAGGACCGTCACGGGTGCCTCTATCACCGTCTCCTACCTCGGCACCGAATGCTCCCAGACGAACCTTCCCGCAGCTCCGGAGACGAACACCAAACGCTGCTTCCCCCAGTGGTGGACACCGACGACGCCGATCGCCCAGCCCGCGCGCATGGACTACTTCCACATCTACCCGGTGGCCGCCATTTCAACCAATGCCGGGCCCGGGGCGAACGGCTCGGTCGACATGTCCACCCGCTACGAATACCAAGGAACCCCTGCCTGGAAATACGCCGCTCCCGCATTCGTGGCGGGTTCGGGCGGATCCCAGTTGACCTGGTCCGTGAACGCCGGATGGTCCAAAGTCAAGACCATCACCGGCAACACCGGCGTCCCCGGACTCAACCCCTCCAGCATGACCACCTACCTGCGCGGCCTGGACGGAACACCTTCAAACAGCAGCGGAGGAAAGATCTCCGCGACCGTCACCGCCTCGGACGGTACGACCATCACCGACTCCCCGTGGTTCGCCGGATCCTCTGTTGAAACGCAGAAATTCGTCGGCGAGACCGGCCCGCAACTAAGCACCGCCATCACCGTCCCCTGGGCATCCCCCGTGACCGCTACCGGAGGCGGGACCGGAGCCCCGACAGCCCGGCACACCGGCACCGCGTCCGTGAAGAACATCATCGCCAGCAGCACCGGGGCAGGCACCCGTACCACGACCACGTCCAACACGTTCGACAACGGCACCGGCAACCCGAACTATGGGCGCATCACGGCCGTGTCCAATTCCGGGGAAACCGGCGGAACTCCCGGCAGCTGCACCGTAACCGCATACGCAGACAGCGCCGGCGCGGACAACACCGGTCTGAACCTGCTGGCCCTGCCCGCCACCACCACGACCTACGCCGGGCCCTGCACCGGAAACGGGGCACCGGCCGGGAACATCATCGCCGCCACCGGCACACTGTATGACTCCTCGATGGCCGCCATCCCCGGCGCGCCCACCTACCAGGCTCCGACCCTGGGCAACCCGTCACGCACCGACACCGCCACCGCAGTCAACGGCACCACCGTCACGACCTGGAAGACCGGCCCCACCCTGGCCTACGACGCCCTGGGTCGGGTCCAGTCCTCCACGGACAACACCACCGGCACGGCCCGCACCACCCAGATCGCCTACGCCCCCGCCACCGGGCTGCCCGCCTCGGTGACCACCACCAACCCGCTGGGCTGGACCACGACCACCGCGTTTGATTCCATCCGGGGCAACAAAACCACGTCCACGGACGAGAACCTCAACGTCACCAGCTACCAGTACGATGCCTCCGGCCGGATCACCGGAGTCTGGGACCCGATGCGCCCCAAAGCCAGCAATGCGACCCCGACCCAGGCCACCGCGTACACAATCTCCAAGGATGTGCCCTCATCCATCGCCCGGACCAGCATCAACGGCCTCGGCCACGCGACCACCAGCTATGAGATCTACGACGGCCTCGGACGGCTCCGGCAAACCCAGAAGCCCTCCCCGCGGAGCGGCACGATGGCCACCGACACGACGTACAACAGCATCGGCGCCAAACTCATCGCCAACAACAACTACCAGTTCGCTGCCAACCCCAGCGCCGCCCTCATGCTCCCCGACGGAACAGCCGTGCCGTCCTCGGACAGGTACGGCTACGACGGCGCCGGACGCCTCACCACCGACGCCGCCCTCGCCTACGGCAACAGCAACGCGCCGCTCTGGACCACCAACATCACCTACACCGGAGCCGACACCACCACGACCACGACCACACCCGGCACAATCGCAGGCAATGACTCCGCAACCGCCACCATCGTGAACGCCGCCGGCAAAACCGTCTCCCGCCAGCTCTTCCACGGCACCACCCCGACCGGCACACCCGACACCACCAGCTACAGCTATGACGCCCTGGGCCGGATGACATCGATGACGGACACCGCCGGGAACCAATGGTCCTGGGCCTTCGATACCGCCGGCCGGCAAACCACAGCCAACGACCCCGACACCGGAACCACCACCACCAGCTACGACGCGTCCGGCCGTGTCGCGGCCACCACGGACGGCGCAGGGAACCTCACCAGCTACGCCTACGACGCTCTGGACCGGACGACCGGCACCAGCGTGACCCCGCAAGGCGGCACCGCGCACACCCTCACCACCAGCACCTACGACGGGGAGAAGAAGGGCCAGCCCAGTTCCGCGACCCGGTTCAACGGACCGAACTACGACCAGCAGGTCACCACCGCTGTCTCCGGATATAACGCCGCCTACCAACCCGCGACAACCACCACGACACTGCCCGGCGGGCTGACCGGATACGCCGGGGACTACACGACAACCCGCGCCTACACCAGCACCGGCAACATCGCCACCGAAGCGACCCCGGCAATCGGCGGGCTCAGCGCCGAAACCATCACCAACAACTTCGACGATTTCGAAAACCCGTCCGCCATCACAACCGGAACCGACACGATCGCCGGGGCATTCGATTACACCGAGTTCAACCAGCTCGCCGGATTCCAGCAATTCGACGCCAACTACACCAGCAACACCGCCGACACCACCGGATTGAACAAAACCCAATTCAACTGGGATGCAACCACCGGACGGTTGGCCAGACAATCTTCAACCAACCAATCCAAAGGCGCCATAGCCGACCTCGGAGTAACGAACTACACCTACACGGCTTCCGGGAAGCTCAGCTCCCGGGAACAGCTATACCCCTCACGCCCCGGCGCACCGGATGACTACCAGTGCTACAGCTACGACTACGCCTCCCGGCTCTCCGCTGCCTGGACCGCAGCAGCAAAGAACTGCAACACCGCACCGACCCCGGCCTCGACATCGGTGCCCGGCCTCGGCGGACCGGCACCCTACGCCCAGACCTACGCCTACACGCCCGCCGGGGACCGGTCCCAGGTCAAACGCTTCGACAACGCCGGGAACCTCGCCGCCACGGAAAACTACGCCTACCCCGGCGCGGCCGTCACCGCGCCGGGCGCGTTTTCCGCCCAGGCACCGTTCAGGCAGCTCGACACCCGCAACGGCACCGGCGGGATCCACGGAACCGTCGGCCCCGGACAGACCATCAGGGTCAAAGTCACCGGCCAGGGAGGCATCCCCGCGACCGGTGTGTCCGCTGTGGCGATGAACATCACCGTGACCAACCCCAGCTCGTTCGGAGCCATCACCGCCTACGCGGGCGGGACCAACAACCCCGGCACCTCCAACCTGAACTACGCAACAGGGCAGACCGTCGCGAACTTCGCCGTTACCCCGGTCGGCGCAGACGGAACCATCGCGTTCACGAACAACTCCTCCGGGACGGTCGATCTCCTGGCCGACACCTCCGGCTACTACCTCGGCGGCGCAGCCACCACCCCGGGCGCGTTCTCGGCCCAGACCCCGTTCCGGCAGCTCGACACCCGCAACGGCACCGGAGGGGTGTCCGGCCCCGTCGGCCCCAACCAGACCATCAGGGTCAAGGTCACCGGCCAGGGAGGCATCCCCGCCACCGGCGTCTCCGCCGTCGCAATGAACATCACCGTCGCCAACTCCACCTCGTTCGGGGCCATCACGGCCTACGCGGGCGGGACCAACAATCCCGGCACCTCCAACCTGAACTACGCGACCGGGCAGATCGTCCCGAACTTCGCCATCACCCCGGTCGGCTCGGACGGCACGATCGCCTTCACGAACAACTCCTCCGGCACGGTACAGATCATCGCCGACACCTCCGGGTACTTCCTTGGCGGCACGGCCACGGTCCCTGGGGCGTTTTCGGCCCAGACCCCGTTCCGGCAGCTCGACACCCGCAACGGCACCGGCGGGGTCACCGGCCCCGTCGGACCGGGACAGACGATCAGCGTCAAGGTCACCGGCCGCGGCGGCCTCCCGGCCACCGGTGTCTCCGCGATCGCGATGAACATCACCGTCGCCAACTCCACCTCCTCCGGGGTCATCACCGCGTACGCGGGCGGGACCCCTAAACCGGGTACCTCGAACCTGAACTACACGGCCGGGCAGATCATCCCCAACTTCGCCATCACCGCGGTCGGGGCGGACGGGACGATTTCCTTCACGAACGATTCCCCCGGCACGGTACAGCTCATCGCCGACACCATGGGCTACTTCAACGGCCCCGTGACCGGCGGCCTGCCCGGGGCGCACCAGCTCCAGTCCATGACCAGCACCCCGGCAACCGGAACACCCGCCACCAGCACCTTCACCTGGGACGCGGCAGGGCGGATGACCGGCCGTGCCGGGGAAACCCTGGCCTACACAGCGGACGGGAAACTTGCCACCACCACCGGCAGCCCCACCCTGCCGGCGAACCCGAACCCCTCCGCAACGGCAGGCACCCCGCCGGCACCCCTGTCAGGAACCGCGGGCAGTACCGGGACCCGGTACTACGACGCCGGAGGGAACCTCGTCGGGATCACCGACGGCACCGGCACCACCGCCACCATCGGCTCGATTACCGCCCACTCCACCCCGGCAGGGGTGAAGACCGCGACCAAGACCTACGGTTTCGCAGGCAAGACCGTCGCCCAGCGCACCGCCGCCGGCGGGACCGTGAAACTCGCCTTCATCATCAGCGACGGCGTCGACACCACCCAGACCATCCTCCAACCCAGCAGCGGGACCACGCCGGTCACCGCCCAAACCCGCTACACCGACCCGATCGGCCTGGCCCGCGGACCCACCCAGACAGCGGCCGGAGCCGGCGCGTACGCGACCGCCGCGGGTGCCACCACAGGTGTGGGGTCCAACGCCGCCAACGTAGCCGGGTACGGCGCCGTGAACGGGTACATCGGCGGACTCGCCGACACCATCAGCACCCTCACCCACCTCGGCGCCCGAGACCTCGACCCCGTCCTGGGAACCTTCACAAGCCCAGACCCGATCCTGAAACGCGACGACGCGAACAACTTCTCCCCGTACGTCTACGGCGAAGCCGACGCCATTAACAATGCCGACCCCTCCGGACTCATGATCCTGAGTTGGGCCGTCACGGACGGTCCAATCAACGGGGGATGGCATGCGCCAGATGCCGTACCTGACGTCGCTGTACCCTCGCGTCCGACCGGTCCATTGGCTCCCGGCTACACATCACCGGTACCGGGCTCCTGGCAGTTCTACATCGCCCCCTCATGGACCCGACCCAGAACAACCCCGGCGCCCACAGCTGCCTCGGAGAACGCGACAGGGCCATCGAGCCTCAAACAAACGCTATTGGTGAGCCAAGGACTCCCGCCAGACGAAAACAGCTCCTGGGCCACCGCACTCCGCCCCATCGCGGATCTAGCTATGATCGTCGGAAGCGAAGGGATGGCCGGCGAAGGGATGGCCGGCGCAGGCGAAGAGATGGGCGCCGCCGGTGAGATTGGTATCCGCAGCGGGGCCCGCAGCGCCGAGATGTCCTCAGTGGAAGGAAACTTCAACGTCAAGTTCGGTTCAGAAGCCAAACTCGGCGACCATTTCAATAGGCATGGAAGTGACTTCAGAGCTACCTCCGCTGAGCAGTATGAAAAAATGGCTTCAGAGTTCCTGATTTCACCACTACGCGGCAACGGTACGCTGCAGAAGATCAGAGGAAATGGAGATATAGTCCGCTACGACCCGAAATCAGGAGAATTTGGCGTGCTCAGCAATAGCGGAGTTATCCGGACCTATTACATTCCTGACCCGGCTAGGACCGGCATGTCGAACATGGACTATTTCATCCAGGAAGGCAGCAGATGATGTACTTTTGTCCAGTCTGCGGTTACTCTGGCCTCGACGAGCCCCCGTACCTGGAAAATGAGGCCGGCAGCTACAACATCTGCCCTTGTTGCTACGTCGAGTACGGTTTTGATGACGGCGGTCGGCACGGAGAGGACCTGCAGCTTTGGATTGCGGAAGCCCGGGACGCTTGGATTAATCAGGGCATGCGCTGGAACAGTTCTTGGACCAATCCTCCTGAACATTGGGATCCGCTGATCCAGTTGGAGAACCTCAAACAAGACAAAGGGCCGGCCTCCGGCACAGAACGCTACCGATTTGAAACCGTACAGTAGTGCCGCCCAACATCCTCCAAATACGACCGACTACACACCGCCACCGACCTACCTCCAAAAAGTCCTGACGAGAAGTATTCCTTCGGTCGGGTAGTCAATACTTCGGCAATGGTCGGGGGCTGGATTCAGTCACAGCTGATTTACGTCTTCAAGGTCTGGTCAGCTTCGAAGGATCTTCCCGAGCGTTCGGAACTACGGATAGACCGCTTGTTGGCCCCGATGATGACCAATCTCTTGCCATGGTCACGAGGTTCCCTGAAACGGTCGCACCCCTGCCTTTTGAACTCGGTGACATCCTTCCCAGCATTTGCTTCTACGACTCTTTCTTCCGGAAGTACGTTGACGATCTGGGCAAGGCCCTTTCGGGCCCCGTGGAGCCGGTCCGGGAATTAGGTCTTCAAGGCTTCAGGAGCATCGACGACGCTTTCAGCACAGGTTTGGTATTCCGCTTATTCCCGAGGGCCGAGACTGAATGTGTTTCCAGATCAACGAGAGGCCGCAGAGCAACTCGCAGCCCGCCAAGCCGCTGCCGCCGCAGAAACCGGAGCCGCAGCTCTGCCGAAGCTAACGGGCTCCATCGCCGAGTCGTTCGAGGGCAGCAGCTACTCCACCAGGACCTTCAAAGCAGGCACCGAATTCTACCGTGCCGAAGGTTGGGGTGCTTCAGCACCCGGTCGCTTCCTCGGAACCGATGCGGTATCGACGGGTGCCGAAGCCGAGGCGGCGTACAACATCGCCATGTGGGGCAACCCCACGCAAGTCATGCGCACCTACCAACTGACGGAGGATGTCACTATGTATTACGGCCGAGTTGCCGGTGGTGAGGGTAACCAGGCGCTCCTCGTGGGGTCGACCCCAGCGCAGTTCTCCGACAAATCGCCGCGAGGCCGCTAGGATGACCACCGTGGAATTGATGCGCGTCCTCGCCGCTATTCGAGAGCTCCTTGACGCTCATGGTCAAGCGTCGAAGGCAGCTTGGCTTGCTGACCGCGAGCAGGCGCTCGAAGCCGCCGAGTCCCCGGAGACGGTGAAGCTAACGATCGCGGAGCTTCACTCAATTGTCTTGGGTATGGGCGGGCTTTTTGATCTCCCACTCACGGCGACCTCAAAGGAGGCTGCGGAGTCAGCCCGGACGAGGCTGGATGTACTGGCAGATCAACTGTTCGAGATGACGCGGGTTACGTGATCGGGGCGGCGCCAGTTCTCGAAGCGATCCGAACGCTCACCCGCGGTCGCTCGTGCGGACAGGTCCTCATCAGCCGACTCGGGCGAGGTCGTGATCACGCACCCCGTGCGTGCCGACAACCACCGGGGTCCGGATCCTTACCAACGCACCAACCGAAGCAACCGAGCGCTCTCGGCAGGCTGGTAGCGGCGTGAAATTGAACGCTAAGCCTTGAGTGTCAGTTTGGGGTACACCCCAATTGGACGTCAGGAAACAGCCGGAAATACTGTCAGATTAGAGTGGCTTTAGCGTTTTCTTGACGCAAGTTGCCCGAAGTCTTGGATTTCAACCTGACACTCTTCGTTAGGAGTGGAACATGGTCGGCTAACGTGTCGGATACGTGAGGGTCAGCGGCTTGGACTAGAACGGCCAGCGCCAGCGGGAGGGCGTCGAGGTGGGCAAGGTGTTCACGGACAAAGCGTCCGGCAACACCAATCGTCCCCAACTGGAGGAACTCTTGAAGTTCGCCTGCGACGGTGACCCCGTCATCGTGCACGGCATGGACCGACTGGTGAGAAACCTCGACGACCTGCGCTCCGTCGTAGAGAATCTGCAGAATTCGAGCGTTCCCTCATCGGCGAACGCCAACCGAGGGCATCGCCCTGGCCAAAAAACGCGGAGCCCACCGAGGACGCAAAAATGCCCTTTCAACGGCTCAGGCGGCAGAACTGGCAAGACGCGCCGCCGCAGGAGAACGTTTGTAACAGTCGGCCTCAGCGTGCCCAGAATTACGCAACAACGGCATGTTGTTATTACAGTAAGGATTGCCTTGCCTATCTCGCTACCGTTCCCCCGACTCCTCGGGCTCGCTCTGCATGAAGGGTAGGGCTACCCCCGACCAGTCCGGTCCCAGCCGGAACCCTTGAAAGGCCCCTATGAAATTCGGCATCAAACCCGCTACGGCCCTTGCCTCCGCCACGGCCACGCTGCTGGCACTTTCGGCGTGCAGCGGCGCACCAAGCGGTACCGCAAGCGGTGGTTCCACGGCCGGCGCGTCCGGCGAGGGCATCGTCGTATACAACGCGCAGCATGAAAACCTCACCGGCGCATGGGTGGACGCCTTCACCAAGGAGACGGGAATCAAGGTTACGCTCCGTAATGGTGACGACCTTGAAATGAGCAACCAGCTCAGCGAGGAAGGCAAGAACTCCCCAGCGGACGTCTTCCTCACGGAAAACTCCCCGGCCATGGTCCGCATCGCGAGTGCCGGATTGGTCGCCCCCGTGGACCAGGCAACCCTCAGCCAAGTCCCTGCCCAGTACCGGCCCTCCACCGGCGACTGGACGGGCATCGCGGCCCGCTCCACCGTTCTGGCCTACAACAAGACCAAGCTCAGCGCAGACCAGCTTCCCAAGTCCTTGATGGACCTCGCGGACCCGTCATGGAAGGGACGCATCGGTGCGTCCACGGGCGGAGCTGATTTCCAGGCCATTGTCAGCGCGATGCTTGCGCTCAAGGGAGAGGACGCCACCCAGAAATGGCTCGAGGCGGCCAAAACCAACTTCAAGTCGTACAAGGACGACACCCCGGTACTCGCGGCCGTGAACGCCGGAGAGGTCGACGCGGGAGTCCTGTACCACTACTACTCCTTCGTCGATCAGGCCCAGACCGGAGAAAACAGCAAGAACGTTGACCTCCACTACTTCAAGAACCAGGACCCGGGTGCGTTCGTCAGCGTCTCCGGCGGGGCTGTTCTGGCATCCAGCAAGAAGCAGGCCCAAGCCCAGCAGTTCCTGAAGTTCATCACGGGCAAAGCGGGTCAGCAGGTCCTCCAGAACGGCGACTCCTTTGAATACACGGTTGGCTCCGACGTGCCGGCGAACTCCAAGCTTGTGCCTCTCAAGGACCTCCAGGCACCTTCGGTGGACCCCGCCAAGCTCAACAGCGAGAAGGTCACCGAGCTGATGACCAAGGTCGGGCTTCTCTAGCCCCAGCGTCGCCTTGCTGCTGCCGACCGCCACTCCTGTCCCGCAAAGGGGCGGGGGCGGCGGTCCGTCAGTCCTCAGCCGACCTTGAAGCCCCCGTTGCTGTAAAGAATCTGGCCATTCATCCACGAGCCCTGCTCGGAAAACAGGAACCTCACCAGGTCCGTCGTGTCCTCGGCCGTGCCGAGTCGACCGGCCGGCGTCGCGTCAATGCCCGAGCGCCGCGTCGCGTCGTCCATCCACCCCGTATCGATCGGGCCCGGGTTCACCACATTCGCACGCACACCCCGGCCTGCCAGCTCCACGGCGGCTGCTGTGACGATGCGGTCGAGGGCCCCCTTGCTCGCGCCGTACGGCAGATTGTGAACAGTGTGATCGCTCGTCAAGGCGACAATCCGGCCGCCGACGTCGCCCGCAACAACGGGTTCCCGTAGTTGCTCCGCGAACGCCTTGATGAGGAGCCACGTCGCGCGGGCGTTGACAGCGAAGTGGCGGTCCCAACTCTCAAGGTCGGTCGTCAGGATGGCACTGTCCACTGATTCGCAGTGCGACATCACCAAACCGGTCACCGGCCCAAGGGTCCCGGCAGCCCTGATGACCTCAGCCGGTACCGCTGGATCGCTCAAGTCGCCCGGGACGAGTTCGACGGCGACTCCCAACGCGCGGCATTCGCTGGCGATCGACTCCGGGTCGTCGGGATTGCGCTCCAGTCCGACGCGATCGTCGTACGGCCGCCAATAGTTGAGGGCGAGGTCCCCGTCGACGGCCACGCCGCGTTCCCCGGTGAGTCGCCGCGCGGCACAGCCCGTCACTGATCAGGGAGCAGCCAGCCGTCGGCGATCAGCAGTTCCCGGAGCGCGGGCCGGCTGAGGGGTTCCGGTCCGTTATGGGCTTTGCGGCGGACTGAGACGAGGAGCTTCTTCACGCCGTCGGCGCTGATGCCCAGGCTCGCGCCGACATCGGCCATTGTCCCGCCCGAGCCGCCTAGGTACAGCGTGACGGCTTCGTGTTCGCGTGGGGTGAGGCGGATCCGCGGCCCGGGGACGTCAAAGACGCCGGCAAGCTCGGGCAGGACGAACTTCTCGCCGCGCGCCGCGGCGAGAACGGCTGTGGTGAGCACTTCGGCCCCCGCCGTCTTGGGTATGTAGGCCAGGGCGCCGGCGTCGAACGCTTGGCGGATCACCAGGGGCGTCGCGAGGGAACTGCAGACCACCACTTGTGAGCCGGTTGAGAGAATGGCCTGGATTTTGGAGCGCAGCGGGATCCGGTCACCAAGGATGATGTCCAACAGGACAACGTCAGACAACTTTCCCAGCGAGGCGGCGAGCTCGGACCAGGAACTGAACCTGCCCACCACCTTCACGGTCGCGGCGTTGGCCTCAAGCCAGGAAGCAAGACTCTCCCGGAGCAGTGCGTGGTCTTCGAGGATGTCCACGTGGATCTTTGGCGTTGCCGCTTCGAACCGGCGCCGGAACAGCCCCACTTGGTGTTCTCCTTCATGGCCGACGACGCTAATCGTCAACCACTCTGCCGTCCCAATTTCAAGATCCCGCACTGCAGAGGAGCAAGAAATCCTCAAGATTCGGGCGCCCGCAAGGACAGCGGCTACGCGGAGGTTTTCAATGAGTCCACGCGGATCCTTGCGCCCCTGAACCCCGCACCGTAGGTTTGAGGAAGCGGACGTATGCGTCCGGGGGCATCGGGTTTGAAGCCGATGGTCAGTCAGATTCAGAGAAGGAACATGGCCGTGGCAACAGGTATTGTCAAGTGGTTCAACGCCGAAAAGGGTTTCGGCTTCATTGCCCCCGACGACGGTTCGGCGGACGTCTTTGCCCACTACTCGGCGATCGCCTCGAGTGGGTACCGATCACTGGACGAGAATCAGCGGGTCCAGTTCGACGTCGTGCAGGGCCCGAAAGGCCCCCAGGCGGAGAACATCCAGCCTCTTTAAGAGGGGACCACTTACGAATCAAGGCAGTTCTGCAAGCAGCCGGCCCCACTTGGGTGCCAGTAACGGCGCTCCGGCAAGCTTGAGGCAATGCCACAGCGTCACCGCCACGGAATCAAGCACCGGTACTCCGGTGGTTTCCTCCACTTCCGCGGTGATGTTGGCGCCGTAAAGGTTCGTGCACAAATAAATGAGCGCGTCCGGGTTCGAGGCGGCAAGTTCCAAGGACCCGGGCAGCATTTCCGCGTCCGTGACCCGGGCGAAGGATTCATTGTTGCTCAGGTCCAGGTGACGGTGGTCCACCGTCTTGATTCCTTCGCGCGCATATGACTCAATGACGGCTTGGTTCACGTCCCCTGTATAGGGCGTGAACATGCCGATCCTTTCGGTGCCGAACGTCTTGAAGGCCTCCAGGTAGGCCAACGTGGAGGTGGTGGCCGGGATCCCGGTGGCCTCCGTGATTTCCCGGACCAGGGCTTCGTCGTGCGCTGAACCGAGCCAGGAACCCGAAGTTCCGTTCCACGCGATGACGTCCACGTCCGCCGTCGCGAGCAATGCGGCGGCCTCCCGCATGACGGCCGAATCAAACTGTTTGTCCGAAGAATCATCCAGCGCAATCCGGGTGACCGGAATCCGCGTGAAGTGGATGGTGACGTCCTGGCGGTCACCCAGGATCCGGTAGCTCTGCGGCTCCAGGCAGGTGTTGGACGACGGCACGATCATGCCGATGCGGGTGGGGCGGTGTGCGGAAGGCATGGTTCTCCTAAGCAGAAACGGTGGCGGCAACGGACGGCGGTTTTCGAACGGACAGCGCGTCGCGGTGGGCGGCGAAGCCGTTGCGGGCAACGAAACGGCCAACCGGTCCGGGATCGTGGAAACCGCCGTCGTCGACCACCACGCGTCCGGCGGACACGACGACGGCGGGCCAGCCGCTCAGCGTCTTCCCTTCGAAAGGCGAGAAGTCAGTTCCCATGTGGAGGGCGCCGCCGTCGACCTCGCGTTCCTCGGCGGGATCGAAGATGACCAGGTCGGCGTCGAACCCTGCCGCGATAGTGCCCTTGTCGGGCACGGCATTGATCCGCGCCGGACCGGCCGAGAAGACCTCGACGAAGTCCTCCACTGTGCTGTTGGCCGCCATCGCGGTGAACGTCACGGGCATCCGGGTTTCGACGCCGGGCAATCCGTGCGGCATGAAGCGGACGTCGTCGGTGCGCTCGCGCTTCTGCGAGAGGTCGTAGCAGGAGTGGTCCGAGGACACGGTGTGGATGGCTCCGGCTGCGAGGCGTTCCTTCAGCGCTTCTACTGTTTCAGCGCTGCGCATGGGCGGGCAGCACGCATACCATTCGGGAAAATCGCTGCCGTAGACGGTGTCATCCAGCGTCAAGTAGTGCGGGCACGTCTCGGAGTAGGCTTCCTGGCCGCGCCCGCGGGCCTCAGTGACAAGATCCACCGCGCCGGGGGTCGACTGGTGCACGAAGTAGACGGGCGCTCCGGTGTACTCGGCCATGGCGAGAGTCTCTTTGACGGAGATTTCCTCGGCGAGTTCGGGCCGCGTGGAATGCAGGTGCTCGATGCCGATCCGGCCGTCCGCGGCGTGTTGTTCGGTGCAGTCGGCAATGATGGGATCGTGCTCGGCGTGGATGTACGTGAGTCCGTCCAGGCGCACCATTTCGCGCATGACCTTCAGGATGGTGTCACCGTCGGCCATGGTGGAGCCGCGATTGGTGGTGTACATCTTCACCGAACGGACGCCCTCGGCGGCGAGCTGCTCCAGCTGCCAGGGCACGGTCTCGTCCCAGCAGATCACTGAGCCGTGCAGCGCGACATCGCAGCGGGACTCGGCCGCCAATCGTTTCTTGTTCAGGACCGCGTCCAGCGGGGATTCCTGGGCGTCACGCGGAATACCGAAATCGATGATGGTTGTGGTGCCGCCCCACAGGTCCGCGGTGGAGGTGGCGCGGTAGTCGTCCAGGGTGCGGAAGCGGCCGGTCACTTGGGCCACGTGGCAATGGCCGTCCACGCCGCCAGGGATGACCAACTTGCCGGACGCGTCGATCATGCGGGAGGCGGCGGGGACCGGTTCCGCGGCGTCGATGAGCTGGGTGATGCGGCCGTCGTCGACCACGACGTGGGCTGCTTGCCGGGCCGGCCCAGTGGATTGACGGCTGTTGACCACGGTGCCGTGGGCGATGACGAGATCGGGAATGGTCACGGTGGCTCCTACTTTCCGGCTGGGACGGCGGCAGTCGCGTTGGCAGCAACGGAAGTGCTGGCGGCGGCCTGGATAGCGGTCAGGGCGGCGTCGAGGTTTTCGGACAACCCCCGGCGGTGCTTGACGGGCGGCGGGGCAAAAGCGCCTTGGCGGTGGAAACCGGAATGCAGCGCCACGACCGCTTCGATCATGCGGATCCCGGCGGAGATTCCGTCCACCACGGGCACGGGGATCTGTCCTTCGAGCTCGCGCGCGAGTCCGGCAAGCGGGGCACCTGCGAGGATGACGACGTCGGCGCCGTCCTCCGCGACGGCCTGCCGGCTTAGTGCCAGGAGGGTTTCCTTGAAATCCTGTTGCACGGTGCCGATGCCGTTGAGGCTTTGGTTGATGGACCGGATCGAGGCAAGACGGCTGCCAAGTCCGAAATGCTCCACGCAGTCCCGGTACCAAGCGGTGATGCGGTCCGAAATGGCGATGATGGAGAAGCGTTGGCCCTGCAGGGCCGCGGCGCAGAGGGCGGCCTCCGTGATGCCGATGACCGGCACGTCCGTGAGTTCCTTGAGCGCAGGCATTCCGGGGTCGCCGAATGCTGCCACCACGACGCCGTCTATGTGGTCCGTTGCCGGATCTCCGCCGCAGTGCTCGGCGATGATTTCGGCGACCGCGCCGGCTGCGATGAGGGCTTCAAAACGGGTCTCGATGTATTCGACGCCATGTCCTGCGGTCCGGACGATCAGCTCGGTGTCAGTCCCCGCGGAGCGGTGCGCTTCGGCGGCGATCAACGCAGTGACATCGGAGCTGATGTTGGGATTGATGACTAGCAATTTCATGTTCGTTTGCCTTGCAACGTGAGTTCGGTGGCGGGCGCGTCCTGAGGGAACTGCTCGCGGTACTTTCCAATGTGCGACGCCGATTGGGTTGCGGCCCGCTCGGGATCGCCGCTGGCGATGGCGGCGTAGAGATCGCGGTGTTCCTGGATCAGTTCGGGCAGGTCGTCAACGTGGCGGAAGAGCCAGTGCATGCGGCCTTGGAGCGGTTCCAGCGCGGTGCGCAGAAAATCGTTGTTGGCGATGGCCGTGATGGCATCGTGGAATTCGCTGTTGGCGCGGTGGGCCTCGAGGATTGAGCCTTTCGCGAGGAAGCGATCGGCCTCATGGAGGAGTCCGGCCAAGTGCTTGAGGTCTTTGTCGGTGGCGCGGGCCGCTGCCAGGCGGCATGCCAGGACTTCGAGCGACTGACGGACGTCGAAGAGGTCCTCGACGTCTTTGGGGCTCAATCCTGCCACTTCGGAACCGCGGGAGGCGCGGTCCTGGATGAGGCCTTCCTGCCGCAGCATGCGGAGGGCTTCGCGGATGGGGAGTCGCGACACGTTGAATTCGGCGGCGAGGTCCCGCTCCACCAGCCGGGTGCCGGGCGCGTAATGACCCTCGAAGATTCGCGAACGGATGGCGTCCCGCACGGATTCCCGGAGGGGGCGGTCCGTGGTGGGGGTTTCATCTGCAATCAGCATCTTTGCTCCATTCGTGTTCTCTTGGGTCATTGCGCCCGGCATTCCCGGCGGGCGTCTGGCCTTTTGGTGGTTCAGGACCGTCCGGCCAGACCGGTCAGGCGAGTTAGACCGGAAGTCGTTTGCCGTAGTCCAGCGTCAGCACGGATACGCCCATGATGATCGCGGATCCGACAAAGTATAGGAGGGCCCAGGTGTAGGAGCCTGTGGCCCCGACAATCAGACCTACCACAATCGGGGTGACGAAGCCTGAGATGTTGCCGCTGAAGTTCATGGCGCCGCCCAGGACGCCCGAGTTGGTGCGCCCGCCAAGAATGGAGGGGATGCTCCAGAACAGGCCAACCCAGCGGAGGAAGAACATGACCACGGACAGCAGGACAACCGCCGTCGTCGGGTCTGCCACGATGGTGACGCCTACCAGGCCGCCAATCACCACGATGCTGGAGATGCCCAGCAGGGTGCGCATGACCTTGTTTGCCGACGCGCCGGCTGCACGCCATTTGTCCGCGATGGTGCCGCCCAGGATTTCGCCGACAAAACCGGCGCCGAAGATCACGAAGGTGGACCAGCCGATGGTGTTCAGGTTGAAGTGCTTGGCCTGGGCCAGGTACAGCGGGCCCCAGGTCAGCAGGCCGTAGAACACGCCGTTGAAGCCAAGCCAGCCGAAGCACATGGCCCAGAAGGAACGGAATTTCAGGTAGGGGAGGAGAGCGCGCTTGCCCTTGACGCCGTCCTTCTTGGCCTCGGCGTCTTCCTCGGCGTGGGAGGCCTCGATGTAGCTGGCCTCGGCGTCGTTGACTCGCTTGTGGTTGCGGGGATTGTCGCGGACGTACCACCAGACGGCCAGGCCCATGAGGACGGTGGCGGCGCCGGCGATGATGAACGAGTAGCGCCAGCTGCCTGTTGAGGCGATGAGCCAGGTGATGAGGATGCCGCCCAGGCCGGCGCCGAGCGGGGCGCCTGCATCAAGGATCGTGGCGCCGCGGCCGCGCTCCTTCTTGTGCATCCAGATGGCGTTGAGCTTGCCGCCGGCCGGCATGACTCCGGCCTCGGCGACGCCGATACCCAGGCGCGCGATGAACATGCTGAGGAAGCCGCCGGCCAGGCCGGATGCGGCCGTTGCGGCACCCCAGCCGATGCACGACGCCGTGACGACCTTGCGGGGGCCGAACTTGTCGATGAGCAAGCCGACGGGGATCTGCATGAGGGCATAGGTCCAGAAGAATGCGGAAAGCAGGAGCCCGACGAGCTCCGGCGCGAGGTTGAATTCTTTCTGGATGATGGGCAATGCCACGGAGATGGAGCCGCGGTCGATGTAGTTGACGGCTACCAGGATCAGCAGTAGGACGAAGAGCCTCCAACGGACACCCGTGCGTCGCTGCACGCCGTCCTTGCCGGCTTTTTCTTCTGCTTTTCCTTCGAAGGCATGCGCTTCTGTTTCGGTGTTTTGGAGAGACACAGTTTCTCCTTCAGGGGAGTTTGAGGAGCGGGGAAAGACTTGAATTGCTGCGCTGGGTGCGGGTTGCCGCGGCAGCCGGACTCGCGCCTGCGGCAGCAGTAGCGGCCCTGTCCTTCTTCCGGGAGGAGGGACGCTGCCGGTTCGTTGAGTCCGTTTTGGGATCCCAAAATCAAAATTAGATGTGACCCGGCGCACTGTCAAGGGTTTTGGTATACAAAGCGAAGAAGCGGAATGTGACCGGGGGTTGTGAGGCCCGGATTGGCGGTGTTGCTCGGTGACGGGGCGACGGATGGGATACCGGAGGCTCGGCTTGGGGCGTGCCTTCTTGCCGACGCGCTTCCTACCTCAAGACGCGCAACTGGCTACGGGGCGCGGAGAAAGTCCGGCGACGCTGGAATTCCGGTGTCGCCATGGATTTTCCGTGTCGTCAGGCGTTTAGGGCCGGATCGTGGAGCGCTTAGCTCGGGTTGAGGTCGGCGAGAGCCGTCAGCGCCCGGTCCGGATGTTCCGCGATGCGGTTGAGGACGTACAACCACCACTCGCCACCGAAGATGACGTACTCGCGCGTCCGGTAGCCGTCCCTTTGGAGCCGGTCGAGAAGATCGGTCCCCAGTCCGAGGAGCATCTCGAATTCGATCGCGTCGGTCTTCAGCGCCTCGCCGTGCCTGGTGATGAGCGTGTTGACGAGCTCGTCGTCGTGCGTCGCGAGGGAAAGCGGGTGGCCGGAGCGGATGAGCTTGCTTGCCAGATCGAGGTAGGCAGCAGTCAGTTCGACGCTGTTGCGGGGGTAGGCGACGGACTCGGGTTCGAGGAACGCGCCTTTGACTAAGCGAACGGTACCCGGGTGGCGGAGGACCCGTTCGAGGTCTCCCGGGGTGCGGTGCAGGCGGGCTTGGAGTGTGATGCCGACGCGGGGGACTTCGACAGCGAGTTCGTCGTACAGGTCGAGGACCAGATCGGTCCGATCGGAACCTTCGGCCGAGATCATAAGTCCCGTCCCGTACGGTTCAGTTATCGCGGCAAGCCGGCGTACGTGGTTGAGCGCCAGATCGCGGTCCACGAGAGCGCCGAGGTGGGAGAGGTCGAAAGAGATCGTGCTCGGCAGGCCGGTCTTCCCGAGTGCAGCGCCCACCTCGAGGAACACCCCGGCTTCCGAGCGTGCCAGGTCGGCGTCGCGCACGCTCTCGCCGGCGTATTCGATACTGGCGGCATGCCCGCGGGCTACCGCCGCTGCGGCTACCTCGATGGCGTCGGCGGCAGTGTCCCCGGCCGAGTATCGCCTTGCCACGCGCGAAGCCATTGTCGCCAAGGCCGGTGTGGACATGACACGTTGCTTCAGGCCTTCATCCAATGCCCACGCCCGGAGGGTATCGGCAGCACGCTCGAGATCAATCTTGGTAGTCACCCGACAAACTGTACCTGCGGAGTTTGCAGGCCACGATGTCGGGTTCGCGATGTGAAATCTCAGCGCTGGGCTGGTCAGGATCGGGTACCCCTTCGGGTGTGCGCCAGGATTTCCGCAAGCTCGGCGAGCCGGTGTGCACGTGCTGATTCCGCCGGCGTGAACGGCTCGCCCGGCCGGGAGAACAGGAGCGGCCCGTGCCAGGCGGTGGGAATCTTGAGGAGCGTCGTGGAGGGCCCGACGGCGGCGCCCGCCTCGACAGCCGGACCTTCCGGTTCCGGGGTGACGATTTTCGCCGAAAGGAGTTCCGCAACCGCCAGCGGCAGTTCGTGCGGGTTGTCGGCGATCCGGGCAGCCAGGCTCAGGGCCTTGGTCTGGCCGTCCGCCATGGCGAGTGCAGTGGTAGGCCAAACGTGCGAATCCCGGCCGCCGCCGTCGTCGAGCGCTGTCAGTAGCTCCTGCTCGCCGAGGTGGCCCGGAGCGGAAAGTACGAATTCGTCCATGACGGCTCCATCCATGGGGTGGACATGGATGCTGAGGATGTTGATGTCGGTCCGCGCCAGGGATTGGGTGATGCGTTGGAGGGAACCCGGCTGGTCGCGGAGCACGGTCCTCGCCCGCCAAAGGGCCGGGGCCGAATGGAGCTTCCTGCGGTGGCGGAGGGCAGGTGCGTGGATCCAGCGCCGCAGAATCCTGGCCGCGGAGGGCTCGGCGACCCAAATGACCAGGACCGTTGCGGTGACGGTCAGGAGGAGCACCTTGGCCAGGTAAGGCAGTTGCGTTTCAACCACCGCGGCGTGGACAAGGAGTTCGATGGGCAGCATCACGGCGATTTGGGCCACGGTGACCCGGGCCTTCGGAGCCTCGGGCATCTGGCCGCATACTTCGCAGGAGAGCTCGGCTGTAGCGGAAGTCCTCTTGTTCGGCTTCATGGCACTATCGTGCCCGAGCCCTGTTTCAGGTGGATTGCGCCTGCGTCACGATCTGAGGCAGCACTGATGTGGGCCAGTTCGGCGCCGACCGGACGCGCCGAACTGGCCGTAATGCCCGGAACCTAGCGGGCGTTTTCGTCGCTCTTGTTGGCGGCGGCGAGATCGGTCAGGAGGTCGCGGATCTCAACAAGCAGGGCGGTGTCAGCCGGCAGCGGTTCGTCCTCGGGTTCTTCGATGGAGGCACGGCGCTTGGTCAGTTCGTTGATCTTGTTCATGGGCGCAACGAAGATGAAGTACACCACGGCGGCCGTGATCAGGAAGGTCACGAACGCGGTGATGACGGCGCCGAAGTTGACGAAGGTCTTCGCGTTGTCCGGCCAAATGGAGAAGCCCAGTCCCTGTGCGTTGACTCCCCCGGCCGCGGCGATGATCGGGTTGATGATGTTGGTGGTGAAGGCTGCGACCAGGGCCGTGAACGCGGTGCCGATGACGACTGCGATGGACAGCTCGATGATGTTGCCGCGAAGAACGAAGTCCTTGAAACCTTTGAGCATGGAATATCCTCCGGTGGGTACGAGTCTCTGGCTAAATCAGAGATCAAACTACCACTCCAAAGTTTCAAACGGGTGTATCGGACCCAATTTCGCTCGGTCAACCCAGAAGGGCGCGGGTGTGGTCGTTGAGGAATATTCCGCGCGGATCGAACTCGCGCCGTACTTGGATAAAGGTGTCCAACTCCGGGTAGAGGCGTTCCAAACGGCTCCTCGTCATGAAATGGATCTTTCCCCAGTGCGCACGTGGCTCGAAGTCCTGCAGCACCGAATCGGCATCACGGAAGAACTGCCAGTAGTCGGTCCCGGGTTCGGTAGTCAGGGTGATCACTGTGGTGTCGCGTCCCGGGAACTGGGACATGTAGCCTTCGTCGGCCTTCACCCAGCGAACCTCTACGGGGTATTTCTGGTCAGGGTGCTTGGTGCGGATCAGGTCCTGGACGGCCTCAACGGCGGACAGTCCAACCTCGTTCGGCACAAAGTACTCGAGTTCATGGAACGGCGTGGTGAATCCGCCCGGGTAAATACGGTACGAACGGTCCAGCCGGGCACCTTCCGTACCCGAAATTTGCTCGTCCTGGATCTGCGCGATGTTGTAGCGCTTGGTGTAGCTGCGGTTTGCCATGCTCAGGCCTGGCGCGCCCGGGAGGTCCAGGAGCTCGCACGAGCCTTCCTCCGGGCACCAGAGGAACGAGTAATGCCTGTTCGCGTCGATGTCGGACTGCCAGGTTGCGGTGGTCTCGTCCCAAGTGGGATACGTGATTTGTTCTTGCAAGTAGTAGCGGTCCTCAACGGCCAACTCCACCTCGAGGAAAATCCCGAGCGTACCCAAAGCCACCTGTGCGGCCCTGAGTTCGCGGAGCTGCCCCTCGCCGATTTCGACGATCTCGCCGTAACCATTGATCAGCTTCACCCAACGGAGGCTTGACGAGAAGCTCCCCAGATCCTTCCCGGAGCCGTGGGTGCTGGTTGAGAGTGCGCCCGCAATCTGCTGCTTGTCAATGTCGCCTTGGTTGGCCAGCGCGAGGCCTTGCTCCCACAACGGATCGCCGAAGGCATTGATGGTGGTGCCGGCAAGGGCTCTGGCACGACGCCGGACAGGGTCGGTTCCGGTGATCCCCGATAGTGCGGACATGTCCATCAGGACGCCCCCGGTCTGGACCAGCGGCGAGGATGAATGCCCTGAGCCGACCGCCCGCACGGGCAAGCCTTCGCGGATCGCGAAACGAACGGCGTCGAGCGCTTCTTGTTCAGTGCGCGGCCGGACGGTGAAGGCCGGCGTGGCGCTCTGGTTCCCGCCCCAATTGGTCCAGGTGACGTCTGTTCCGAAAGGGGCCGGCGGGGTGGCTGAGCGTGCCGAGGATGATGTGTGGGGAAGGTGCGCGGTGGTCATTGCTAAGCTCCGTTGCTTGTCTGAAGGCTCATGCGCCGTGGTTGATCATGAGGTGCTTGGTGCGGGAGTAATCGTCCAGGGCGTAAAGCGAGAGGTCCCGGCCGTAGCCGGATCCCTTGAATCCGCCCCACGGTACCTCGCAAGCCAGCACCAAGTGTGAATTGACCCAGACGGTGCCGAAGTCGAGTTGCTTTGGAACGCTCAACGAGAGGCTTGAATCCCGGGTCCATACCGAGGCAGATAGTCCATAAGGGCTCTCATTCGCCCGTGTGATGGCCTCTTCGGTGGAACTGAAAGTCTCGACCGTGACCACGGGCCCAAAGATCTCGTGGGTGGCAACATGCGCCCCGGCCGGGACGTTGCCGATGACCGTGGGTTCGATGAAGTAACCCGGGCCTTCCAACGCAGAACCGCCGATGGCCATGTGCAGGCCAGCAGCTTTTGCCTCGGCCAGCGATTCCTTGACGCGTTCGAAGTGTGGGCGGGAAATCATGGGTCCGATTTCCACGTCGTCCCCTGCCCCCGGAGCGCCGACCACTAGGGTGCTGACTTCGCGCACCAAGTGTTCCGTGAACTCGGCAGCCACCGACTCGTGCACAAGTACGCGGCATGCAGCGCCACAGTCCTGGCCGGCATTCCAGTACCCGGCGTTTCGCACGCCGGCGGCGGCAGCACGGAGGTCGGCGTCGGCAAACACAACAACCGGAGCCTTGCCGCCGAGTTCGAGATGGACGCGCTTGACCGATTTGGCCGCAGTCTCCGCCACGGCCTGTCCGCTAACGACACTCCCTGTCAAGGCGACGAGGGCAACGTCAGGGTGTTCGGAAATCCGCTGTCCGACGGTCCGGCCCTGTCCCGTCACGACATTGAGGATTCCGTCCGGAATGCGTCCGGCGAGGAGTTCCGCAAGCTTGAGCGTCGAGAGTGGTGTCTGCTCGGACGGCTTGAGGACGATGCTGTTTCCGGCGGCCAGGATAGGCGCGATCTTCCAGGCAGCCATCAGCAGCGGGTAGTTCCACGGGGTGATGACGCCGACGACGCCCACGGGCTCCCTGAGGATCACCGAGGTGTGCCCGGTTGCATAGTCCCCGCCAGCCATGGACGTCAGCGTACGGGACGCTCCGGCCATGAAACGGAAAGTATCAATAGTGCTGGAGACATCGTCCTCGGCAACGGTTCGCGGCTTGCCGGTGTTGGCGGACTCGATGATTTCGAAGGCTTCACGATTGGCTTCGATGATGTTGGCGATCAGGTTCAACACCTCGGAGCGTTCCTTCGGGGTCGTGGCGCCCCAGGACTTCTGGGCCGCCACCGCGGCTTCAACAGCAGCATCGACGTCGGCAGCTGTGCCGGCCAGCACGGACGCGATGACCTGCTCAGTGGTGGGGTCTACGACGTCGATGAGGTGGGTGGAAGAGCCCGGAACAAACGATCCGCCAATAAAGTGCCCGCCGGGAGGCAGAGGCAGTGGCAAGATGCCCGGGGCGTTGTGGGCCGCAGGGGAGTTGTTGTCTTCGCTGACGCGACGGACGGTGAACTGTTCGGTGTCGATGAGTGTCATGATTTTGCCTTTGTTTTCTGGCGCCGGTCGTGGCGTCGGGAGTTTATGGGAAGTACGGGCCCAAGCCCGCGGTGCGTTAGACCAATTCGCTTGCGAGTGCGGGGGCCTGAAGCGGGGTGGCCTCGGTCTTCTTCCGGAAGGTGCGTGCCGCGACGTAGTAGAGCGGAGCAACTACCACGAGTCCGACAATCCAGGAGAGGTCTACGCCGCCCATGGCTGCCGCGACGGGTCCGGTGTAGATCGCTGTTGCCGAGAACGGAAGCTGGACCAGGGCACCTGCCACGTAGGAACCGATGGCGACCCAGTTGAAGCGGCCGTACACTCCGCCGTCGCGTTTGAAGAAGTCCTCAACCCTGTAATCGCCGTGCCGGAGGAGGTAGTAGTCCACCAGGTTGATGGCTGTCCAGGGAACCAGGACGTACATCAGGAAGGAGAGGAAGTTGGTGTAGAAGAGGATGAAGTTGTCGCGTGCGAACAGAGAGATCAGGAGTGCGAATGTAAAGAGGATGATTGCCGCAACGCTTCGGGTCTTGGCGCGAGGCAACCAGTTCGGCTTGAACGTCTGCCCAATAGTGAGGCTGCACAGGACGCCGCAGTAGAGATTCATGGCGTTCGACGCTGCAACGCCGAGGCAGAAGATTCCCACGACTGCCAGTGTCCATGGCTGGAGCAACGCTCCCATGCTGCCGACGATTTCGACGTTGCCGGCGTCTGCGCCCATCGTGACCGCGAGGGTTCCCACCAAGGCACCCAGGATCATCGGGAAGAGGGTCCCTAGGACGCAGCCTGAGTAGGAGGCCCAGAACGCCGGGCCCGAGCCGGTGCCTTGCGGCATGTAGCGGGAGTAGTCCGAGACGTAGGGAGCGTAGGCGAGTTGCCACAAGGCGGATACGGAGACGGTGGCCATGAAGCCAACCCAGTTGAAGTTTCCCTGGTACAGGAAAGTGGCAGGCAGCCCGTGGACGAACATGATCCAGACGAAGGCCAGCAGCAGCGCCAAACCAGCCACGATGCTGAGGAAGCGTGCGTAGGCGTGGATGAGCCGGTAGCCGAAAATCGTGGCAACAACGCTCACGACGCCGATGATGATGATGCCTGCGTCAACACTGATGTCCGGGCTGACCGCGGCCATTGCTTCGCCGCCAAAGACCAGGTTCGCGGCGAAGAATCCGACGTACATGATCACCACGATGACCACGATCAGCAGCGCCCCGAAGGAGCCGAACTGGCCGCGGGTCTGGATCATCTGTGCCACGCCCAATTGCGGTCCCTGGGCGGAGTGGAGCGCCATGAAGATGGCGCCGATGACGTTGCCAAGGATGATTCCCACGGTGGCGGGCACAAAGCTGAGCCCGAACACCGTGGTGGCGAGTCCGCCGGTCACGATGGTCATGATCATGATGTTGGAACCGAACCAGATGGTGAAGAGGTCCCGCGCCTTTCCGTGGCGTTCGTTCAACGGGATGGGTTGAATGGTCTTGTCTTCGAGCCGGGGCACTTCGGTGACTGCGGCGGGATTGCTTCGGGTGTTCATGATGCGGTCCAGGAGGCTGCTTGCAATTCGCGGACGGCGTTGGCGGAGGCTTTGCCGCGGTTCACCATCAGCGCGAGGAGGTCGAAGACGAGGGTGGCCGCGGCCAGCGTGGTGATGTCTGCGTGGTCGTAGGCCGGAGCGACCTCGACGACGTCTGCTCCGACGATGTTGATGCCGTTCAGGCCGCGGAGCAGGGCCAGAAGTTCGCGCGAGTGGAGCCCGCCCATCTCCGGGGTGCCGGTGCCCGGCGCGTAGGCCGGATCCAGGACGTCGATGTCGATGGAGACGTACACCGGGGTGTCGCCGAGCCGCTCCTTGACCTGTGCGATGGCCGCCGGAACGCCTATGACGTCCAGGTCCGAGCAGCGGATGATCTGGAATCCGAATTCGTGGTCGCGGAGGAAATCGTTGCGATCGTAGACCGGCCCGCGGATGCCGACGTGCATGGACCTGTCTTCCACGAGGAGGCCTTCCTCGAAAGCCCGCCGGAAGATGGTTCCGTGGGTGACCGGCTGGTCGAAGTAGGTGTCCCAGGTGTCCAGGTGGGCGTCGAAGTGCAGCAACGCGACCGGTCCGTGGACCTTGTTCAGGGCCCTGAGCATCGGGAGGGCGATGGTGTGGTCGCCACCGATCGAGATGAGCTTCTTGTCCTCACCGATCAGGGGCAGTGCCTGCTCCTCGATTTCGCGGACGGCCCGGGCGATGTCGTAGGGGGTGTAGGCGATGTCGCCGGCGTCGACAACCTGGACTTCGTTGACGGGCTCGACGTCCAGTTCGGGATGGTAGCCGGGACGCAGCAGCCGGGAGGCTTCGCGGACTGCGGCAGGACCGAACCGGGCGCCTGGCCGGAAGGACGTTCCGCCGTCGAACGGTACGCCGACGATCGCAATGTCGTAGTCCGGAACGCGGTCGATTTGGGGGAGCCGGGCGAAAGTGCCGAGGCCTGCATACCGGGGGACTTTTGTAGCGTCGACGGGGCCGATGGGCTTGTGCGTTGTCATTCCGGTGTCCTTTGTTCAGTGCTGCTGTTCAGTGCTGCCGGGCGGCGATGCCGCAGCGTTCGGTGTTGGGATGGGGGTGCTCGCCTTTGAGCGGGAAGTAGGTAATCCAATTCTTAGTGGCGTGCATCACGGCGTATAGCGGTCGATTGACTACAAATGGACGAGGCTCTTATACATTTGTCTAAGGGTCCTGAGTTGGCCCGAAACCAACGCGCTGGGAGCATATTTCATGGCGATTACTGTGGCTGAGCTCGTGGCGGAACCTCAGCTCGGACTCACGCTTTTGGCCGGATCCGCGGGCAGGGACAACCGGATCACGTGGGCACACACTTCCGACCTGCCGAGGCTGTGGGAATGGGTCACCGGCGGCGAACTGATGATGACCAACGGCCTGTCCATCCCGGCCGACGCCCAAGGCCAAGTAGCGCTCGCCGAGGCGCTCGTCGATGCAGGTGCCAGTGCCCTTGCCATCGGGGAAAAGATGCATGCCCCTGAGCTGTTGCCGGAGTTCCTCGCGGCATGCGAACAGTTGCCGCTGCCGCTGATCAGCGTTCCGTATCCATTGCCCTTCATCGCTATCGCGCGAGCGGTAGCTGAGGCCTCCTTGCTGGAGGAATCGCGGCGCTTGCGTCAGACCGCCCGGGTCTATGACCTGCTCCGTACGGCGGGAACATCCGAGGACCATTGGCAGGGCCTTCTCCAAAGCCTTGAGGCCGAGCTCGATGCGGATCTGTTCGTTGTGGACCGGCGCTGCCTTCATCCCTGGCATCCGGATGGTGAGCCGCTGCCGGACTTCCTGCAGGCGGAATTGGCCCCCCTGACAGGGCATATACCCATGACCGGGAAGAAGTTCCAATGGCATCGGCTGCGGGACCGGCACGTGTTGATGATGGACATCCCCACCCACGCCAATGCGGTGCTGGTGGTGCTGCCGAAAAGCGATCCGCACCCTGACGCCGTCGTGCTTCTGCATGCGGCGACGGTGCTGGGGTTGGAACTCTCGCGAACGGCCCTGTCTCTGGAGGGCCGGCACCGCCTGGCGGGCGAATTCCTCCTGCAGGCGTTCGATGGACGCCTGGGGATCGCTGAACTGGAGATCAGGCTCACCGCTTTTGAGATTTCGGCGCAGAATTTCGTGGTGGTTTCGATAGGGGCCGACGACGGCGAGCGGCTGGCGAACATGCACGTCGAACTGTGGCGCCACGGACTTCAGGCCGCTTGCCTGCGGCGTCTAAATACACTTCATGTGGCGGTATCCGCGGCAGTGACCGATGACGTTTTGATCCATTGCGCGGGGCCCGAGGTCCGGATTGGCATCAGCTCGCCTACGTCTGCCGGGGGAGTCCAACGTGCACTGCAGGAATCGCTGTGGGCGCTCGGTTCAGCGAAAGGCAATGCCGTAAACCTGTCCCGTTACGCCGAGGGTCCCTCGTGGCTGGGGCTCACGAGTTTCGAGGAGGGGACGGCGTTGGTTCAGCGGCTGCTCGGCCCGATCTTCACGTATGAACAGAGCGAGGAAGGCGATCTCATCGTGACTTTGAAGACCTACTTGGACACCCAGAGGTCGTGGCAAAAGACCGCCGCGGCGCTCTTCGCCCATCGCCAAACCATCATCTACCGCATCCGGAAAATCAGCGAGTTGACGGGGCTCGACATGACCGAAACGTCTACGTTGGCCCAGCTCTGGTTTGCGCTCCAGATTCATGAGGCGATGCATCAGTAGACCCCGGCCCCGGGGAGGTGGCTGTCGTTGTCCGCCCCGGGCATCCGCGCGGATGGACACGTCTGCGGCATCCTGGTCCGCCTGGAGCTCTTCCTGGAACCTCGCGTAGCGGGCCAGGCGGGCTGGACGGCGGCGCAGGAAACCGCCATGGGCGGGCTCGCCGTCAACGTCGTCGAATGCCGACGCCCGGGGTTTACCATTCAACGGAAGGCGGTCGGGCAGCCTGGAGCCGCCCGACGTAAGCTCATAACGGATGCCAGTGCCGCCGTCGGGCAGTATTAGTTGAGCAGTACGCCGCTCAAGAGAAGCAAGCAGAGGCAGGCAATCCATTGAACGCCCTGGCAGAGATGTTCAGGATCGGTCCCGGCAACAAGGACCATCACCCGGCTGTGCGCTGCGCTGTGGGCGTCTTCCTGCCATTGATCACCCTCGTTTTGTTCGGACGCCTGGACCTCGTGGTTTTCGCCAGCTTTGCTGCGTTCACCAACATCTTTGGCCGCAACGAGCCCCACAGCCACCGTTTTCGAAGCCAACTCCGGGCCGGTTCGCTGCTGCTTGGCATCATCCTGCTCGCCACCCTGACGGCCAGGGTTGGACAGGGCTCGGACGTGTACGTGTGGATCCTCACGCTCGGCACCACCTTGGTTGCTGCATTTTGCTCCGTGGTGACTGCGCTGTGGCGGCTTCGCCCGGCAGGTTCCCTCTTCCATATTTTCGCTTTCGCCGCGATCGCGTCCGTGCCTCAGCAGCCGCCGCTCTGGGAAGGGATGTTGGCCGCCGTTTTGACTGCGGTGCTGGCGTTGCTGATCGGAATGTCGGCACGGGTGGTCCCGAGCCACCGGACGCCCTGGAAGCGACCGCCGTCGGACCGGTTATTGCCGCAGGAAGTCCGGGCAGCGTGGCTGGAAGGCTTGGGCTACTTCGTGGCTGCCGGGCTGGCCGGAACGCTGGCTACCTTGGCCGGGCAATGGCTCGGGTTCGGACACAGCTATTGGGCCATGGTGGCGGCAGTGGTTCCCTTGGTGGGCCGCAGTACCCGGCATCGGGTGCAACGGGGAATCCAGAGGATCGTTGGGACCCTGCTCGGTTTGCTGGTGTTGGCCGGAATCCTGTGGCTCGGCCCGGCGCCCTGGCAGATGGTGTTGGTAATTGCCTTATGCCAGTTCGGGGCCGAGCTCTTCATTGCGCGCCAATATCTTGTGGCACAGATATTTGTCACGCCACTGGCTCTCATTTCCACTCTGCTGGTCGCCAACGTCCCGCCCGGGCTGTTGCTGCGGGACCGCATCGTCGAGACCGTGATCGGGGCCGCCGTCGGCGTCGCGGTGGTATTGGCGCCCGCGGCATGGTCCCGGTTCCGGGAACTCGCGCCCGGCTAGGCGTTTCCCAATTGCCAACCGTGTGGGACCTTATGTAAGGGGACTTATTATTTCCACATGCCCCAATCAGCATATTCACCGGGAGAACGTGCCATGCTTCCTACAGATTCCACTTGGACCACCATCGACCGAATCCAGAACCTGATCCTGGAGAGTGCCGACTTCGAGGACTTCCTCAACGAGCTCGCGCGGTTTTCTGCCCACCAGGTGGCGGGCAACGGCGATGATGCCCTCTGCGGGATCACGCTGCTGCGCGAGCGGAAGGCACTCACGATTGGTTGGAGCAGTGACGCGGCCCGCGAAGTGGACGAGATTCAGTATTCCTTGGCCCAGGGGCCATGTTTGACGGCCGCCGAAGAAGATCGGGAAGTCCACGTCCCGGATCTTCTTGAGGAGAACCGTTGGGGCCCCGACTATGCGGCTGCCGTTGCGTCGCACGGCCTGAGGTCGGTGTTGTCGTTGCCTTTCAACCTTGAGGGAGAGGCCAAAGCAGCGCTCAACCTGTACTCCGAGGCTGCGCACAAGTTCGACGAAAGGGCCGCAGACAGGGCCCGCGGATACACCCGTGAGGTATCCCAGGCCCTGCGTCTTGCCATCAGGATCGCCCTCCATGCGGACAGCGCAAAGAATCTCCGGGCGGCGATGGAGTCCCGCACGGCCATTGACATCGCCGTTGGAATTGTCATGGCACAGAGCCGCTGCAGCCAGGAGGACGCGGTCCGGATCCTGACGGAGACCTCGAGCAATCGCAACGTGAAATTGCGCGATATCGCCAAGTCCTTGGTGGATTCCGTTGACTCAGCGGGCACCCTGACCCACTTCGAAGAGCCGGTCCAGGAGCCGGGCCGCAGCCGGGCGGGGTGAGTCCGGCCCCCTGATGGGTCAGCGCACGGGGTGTAATGCCTTCGAGGGCCCATGCTGTGCCATTTCGCGCAGCAGACCAGAGCCGTCAGTGTGCTTCGGATTCTTCCGTATAGACGCGTGCCGCGTAGTCTTCCAAGGCCTGTGCGCATTTGGCCAGGGCGTTGTCTACTTCGTTCGAGCCGGGTGCCTGGAAGGTGTCGCGAGCCCGTATTTTGGCGAGCCAGTTGATGAGCTTGGTGTGGTCGACCTCGTTTTCTTCGAGTTCGGCGTACGTGAAGTGCTGGGCGTTGTGTTCCTTCTCGATTCCTGCAAGGAAATCGGTGCAGCGGTCGATGATCTCCTCGTATTCGTCGGTGCGGGCCTTTTGGTAGAGGTTCAGTACGTGAGATTCTCCGGCAAGGACCGTGGAGGACATGAGGACGGCTGTTCCAGACATTTGCAGGATTTCATGGCGGAGCTTCTGAAGGGCACGTTCGGCTGCGGGCGCCTTGGGGAGGGCTGCGATCGAGTTTTGCAGGTAGACGGCGCCCAGTCCTTTCAGACGACGCCACACTGTCGCGCGTAGCCGGGTGGGTTCGGAGGGGACACGGTAGACCAAGATCAGCCATTCGGCCGCCCCGGCCGCATCCGGACCGTCTGTCGATTCGGGAGGGCACATCTTCGGATTGTATCCGGAGCATGACTGACTACCCTCCGGACGGACTCCCGGGTGCCTGTCAGCTGGCGAAGCGTTTAGCAGCCTTAACCCCTCGTTCACCAAAGCACGACGCTGTGTTAGCCCTCTGAAGTCACGATCATTACGGCATCAAGCTAACGGCCGTTAGCTTTGTCTTCCAACGGCGCATATTCCGAAGAGAGCACCCTGTGATGAAACTGAAGAACAAATCCGCGATGATTGCGGTTACTGCCATGGCAGCTGGCGCGGCCCTGACTTTGTCCGCGTGCGGGGGCCAGGCGGCTGGAACCGCGGTTGGCCAAGCTTCCTCAACGGCGACTGGTGCCGCAGGCTCCGACCAGGCGCCTTTCGTCCTCTATTCGGCGATGGGGTACGACGCCCCCGTGGTGAAGGCCTTCACCGCTGCGACCGGTATTCAGGTCAAGCTGGTGGATGACAGCACGGGACCGCTTTTGACGAAGATCGCCGCTGAGAAGAACAACCCTCAGTGGACCGCTTTCTGGGCCGACGGCGACACGGCCTTCGCTTCCCTGGACCAGCAGGGCCAGTTGCTTCCCTACACTCCTGCCGCCCCGTACACCCCGGCCGGACAGTCTGTAGTGCCCGGGGACCACAGCTACATCCCCACCGGCGTGACGACGGTCCCGGCGGTGATTTACAACGCTGCGAAAACCAGTGCGGTGCCCACCAGCTTGGCCGACCTCTCCGGGTCCGAGTACACGGGCAAGGTGGGAATGAACGATCCCTCCCAGTCAGGTCCGACTTATCCGCTGATCGCCGGGGTAATGAACCAACTGGGCGGAGTTGACCAGGGAAAGAAAATGTTCTCGGACCTGAAGTCCAACGGCATGAAGGTTTACCCCACCAACGGAGACACCCTGCATGCCCTGGAAACCGGGCAGATCCAGTACGGCATGATCCAAAGCTCGGCGGCCCTGGCTGAAGTTCTCAAGGTCAAGCCGACTGCAGACTTTCAGCCCAAGGTTGCCAGTCTCTCAGCCTCGACCCTGCTTCCCGGCGTCTTCGGCATAGACAAGAACGCGCCGGCCACGGCCCAGGAGCAGGCGAAAAAGTTCGCGGATTTCGTTCTTTCTCCGGCCGGTCAGGAGGCCATGAAGAACGGCAACCCCGACGGTGACTCGTTGTTCTGGCCCATCATTTCCGGAATCACTCCGGCTGCCGGGGTTCCGTCGTTCCCCGCCGGGTACCAGCACATCGACCCCTTCGCATGGGGCCCGCGGCAGGCCGACATTGTCAGCTGGTTTGACTCGAACATCAAATAGATGACCGAGCAGCTAAGGCAACCGGTTCCGCCCTTCAAGGCGGGACCGGGTGCCGTTCCCGTAGCCGGGACTGGGGTTCCCGGTCTCGCGTCTGCCGGGTCCTCGCGTCGGTGGCGTTCGCCGGAGGGCCGCAAGACGTGGTCCGTCAGGTTCTCGCCCGTTCTGGCGTTCTGGCTCGCTATTGTCATGGTCCTGATTCTGCCTATCGGCGCTTTCCTGCTCGCTGCTTTCAGCCCCCGTCTGCTCGGTCAGGGCGATGAATGGTTTACCCTCTCAGCCTTCAGTGCCGCATTCAAAGGCACACTGCTTCAGGCGCTGGCTGATTCGACCGCCTTGGGACTGGTTGCGGCGGCCGTGGCCGTGGGAGTCAGCCTTGCTCTGGCGTGGCTCGTTGTCCGCACTGACGCCCCGGGACGGAAAATCTGGACGGGTGCTGTCTTTGCCCTGCTGTTGACACCCTCCTACCTGCTGTCCATGGGCTGGCAGCGCCTGCTCGAACCCTCCGGAGTCCTGGCCGTGGCCGGCATCGATTGCTCCTGGGCGCGCGACATCTACTACGGCCCCGTCGGTATCGCCCTTATCCTCAGCATCAAGGGGATCCCGTTCGGTTTCCTGGCTATCTCCGCCGCCATGCGCGGGTTGGGCAGCGAGTTCGACGATGCCGTCCGGGTCCACGGCGGCACCTTCATCGATTCGCTGCGCGTGACAGTCTCGCTTCTGGGGCCGGCCGTCTGGGCCGCTCTTGCCATCGTTTTCGCCGAGTCGGTCAGTGACTACGGAGTGGCCTCCACGCTGTCCAGCACTTCGCACTTCCCTGTGGCGACGTACGCGATCTTCGACGCCGTGGAAGCGTTCCCGGTGCGATTTCCGGTTGCTGCGGCTGTCAGCTGGATGCTGTTGGGCCTGATCGCGGTAGCCCTGCTGCTCCAGTCCATGGCGTTGAAGGGACGCAGCTACCGCGTGCTGGGCGGCCGGAGCCGGTCCGGGCGTACGTTGAGCCTTACGCGCCCGTGGAAAGCGGCGGCCGGAGGGTTCCTGACTGTTCTGATCCTCATCGCACTGGGTGTTCCGGCCTTCGGCGCCGTGTCGGCGTCGATGATTGATGGTCTGGGATCGCTGCAAAGCGACCACCCCCTTTCCCTGACCAACTACGACCACGCCCTCCACAGCCCGAACCTTCTCGGACCGCTGGTCTTTTCCACCCAGATGGCTCTGATCACCGCCACCGCGGCCGCGGTGCTTGCGTTGCTGTGCGCCAGAATGTTGGCGGCTCGCTCACTCACCGTCAGTGCCAAGGTGCTGGACTTCATCCTGCTGGCAGCCATCGCTCTTCCCGGCATCGTCTTCGCCGCCGGGTATATCTTCACCTACAACCTTCCCGTGACGGCCGCACTGAATATTCATCTTTACGGCACGGCGTCGCTGCTCGTACTCGCCTACGTTGCCTCGGCGCTTCCTTCCACCACCCGCCTTCTGGCAGGAAGCATGAGCCAGCTGCAGGAATCGATGCGTGAGGCCTCCCGTGCACACGGCAGCGGACCGGTATGGACCTGGCTTTCCGTCGTTCTTCCGGTGTTGGCCCGGCCTATCCTCTCGGCCTGGCTGCTGACCTTCTCGGGAACGATCCTTGAGCTGCCCATTTCCCAGCTCCTGTATCCGCCGGGTTCTCCGCCGGTGGCGGTAGGGATCAATCAGGCCTTGGGCACGTACGACTTCGGCGGCGGAACGGCCGTGGAGGTTCTCGCCGTCGCGTTTTCGCTGGCCGTCATAGGACTGGCTTCGCTCATATTCCGATTGGCCACCCCTGCCGGGTGGCGAAAGACAGGACCACAATCATGATCACCACGGTCTTCGGACGCAACAGCCCCCGTACTGCCGTGCCCCCGGCGAACCCGGACGGCCCCGCAGAACACCCGGGGATGTCAGGGGGTCTCATTGAGGTCAAAGGAGCCGCCAAGTCCTACGGCAGCACGCCCGCTCTGACCGGGGTTGATCTCAGGATCGAGCCGGGCCGGTTCGCGGTTCTGCTCGGACCGTCGGGATCGGGCAAATCAACGCTCCTGCGGTCTATCGCGGGCATTGAGCGGCTCGACAGCGGAAGCATTTCCCTGAACGGAACAACCGTCAGCAGCGCGAGCATGAACGTGCCCCCGGAACGGAGGGATCTGGGCATGGTCTTCCAGGACTACGCCCTCTGGCCGCATATGACGGTGGCACAGAATGTTGGCTACGCGCTGCGGCGCCGCAAACTGCGCTCGGCCGCGGCAACCATGCTGATCACGGAAATGCTCGAACGGGTCGGGCTCACGGGTAAAGCCTCCAGCTATCCACCCGAACTCTCCGGAGGCCAGCAGCAGCGCGTTTCCTTGGCGAGGGCCCTTGTTGGACGTCCGTCGCTGATCCTCTTTGACGAACCACTGTCGAATCTTGACGCCGATCTGCGTGAGCGGCTGCGGCTGGAAATATCCACGCTCACCCGCGAGACGGGAGCGTCCGCCCTCTACATCACCCACGACCAAAGTGAGGCATTCGCGCTGGCCGACGAGATCGGGGTGTTGCGAGAAGGCACCCTGGAACAATACGGGCGGCCCGAGGAGATTTATAACAACCCGGCGACCCCGTTCGTCGCCCGGTTCACCGGCGTGGGAGGGACCCTCGCAGGGATCGTCACCCAGGGCCACGGCGACAGGGTCACCGTCCGGCTCGGAGACTCCGAAGTGTACTGCCGCCCCGCCGGGAACCTGAAGCCCGGAGACGAAGCCATCGTCCAAGTCCGGCCTGCGGCGACCCGACTCAGCCTTCCCGAACATTCCCGCCCCGGCCAGGCACCGAACCACGCGTCCCTTCCGGGATCCGCCGGCACACTGGCCGGGCGCGTCCTTGACGTCGCTTACCGGGGGCGGACCTATGACCACGTGGTGGAAGGTCCCTGGGGGCGGCTCACCTCAGTGTCTGCCCCGGCGGGACTTCCGCGCGGCGCCGACTGCCTCGTCACGGTGGACCCGGAAGCCGCGATCGCGTTCGGGACCACGCCGGGCGCGCACTAGCCAAGCTCAGCGAATTTTTGTCACGACAGTCCACCACTGAAAGAGAACACCCTTGAATACCACCGCGTTGCTCCTATCCGTCTTCCTGGCCTGTCTGGTCGAAGCCGTGGAAGCCACCACCATCGTTCTGGCGGCGGGAACGGCCCGCGACTGGCGCTCGGCCCTTACCGGAGTCGGCGCAGGCCTAGTAGTGCTGGCCGCCGTCATCATCGTCTTCGGCCCCGCGATTGCCCTGATTCCCATGGATGTCCTTCGCCTGGTCGTCGGCGGATTGCTCCTCATTTTCGGGCTGCAGTGGATGCGCAAGGCCATCCTCCGCGCCAGCGGCCACAAAGCCCTCCATGACGAGGACGAGATCTATCAGCGTGAAGTCGCAGCGGCACAATCCGCGTCCGAGGAGTCGCGCCTCGGAGTCAGCGACTGGTACGCCTTCACCCTTTCCTTCAAAGGCGTCCTGCTCGAAGGACTAGAAGTCGCGTTTATCGTGGTCACCTTCGGCAATATCCAGGGCCAACTCAGCCTCGCCGCCTGGACTGCGGTCGCGGCCGTCGTTCTCGTGGCCATCGCCGGCATCGTTGTGCGCGGGCCTCTCTCACGGGTACCCGAGAACACCATGAAGTTCATCGTCGGCATCATGCTGACAGGCTTCGGCATCTTCTGGGGTGCCGAGGGTGCCGGCGCCGTTTGGCCTGCCGCCGACCTCTCCCTGCTTGTCATCATCCCCGCCCTGGCCGTGATCGCACTTGCAATAGTCGCTGTCCTTCGACGCCATCCGTCGGTGGCCTCGACCGCTGCCACCTCTGAACCAAGCGAATTCGCGATGGGATTCGCCGGCAATCTTCCCGATTCGCAAACGATTGAGCCTTCCGCGCAAGAAACCGATCCCGGTGTGCACGCCCGCTCGGTGGCCGTCGACACGGCCCCCGATGCGCCCCGCGAACCGTCGGCTGGCAACTCCCTGAAAAAGTTTGGCCTGTTCTGGTACGACTTCATTGTCGGTGACGACTGGAGGGTAGCCCTGGCGATCGTCGCATCCTTCGCCCTCACCGCCGCACTGAACACCGCGGGGGGCAACGGAACCTGGTGGATAGTCCCGGCCGTCGCAGTCCTGACCCTGCCCATGGCGCTCTCCCGAATCGTCCGCAGGCCCTGACCTGGTGACCAAGGATCTGTCCTGGCCTGGACAACCCGCCGATCAGGACAGATCCCTCCACCGGCACCTATGCCGAACGCCGGAAGGCTGAACTCTGAAGTCGTCGCGGGGTGTACAAGTCACGGTTCCAGAGGATAGGCTTTTCAAGGTTGAGCCGCCGGCCATAGACACCTCTTTTGGAGTACCTATGGACCGTAGATTGCACGCCCTCGTAAAATTCGATGTTTCCACCGACGCAGTCGAAATCGACGTGCGGGGGAGCCTGAATCAAGATTCGAGGCCCGCGCTCGTTCACATCGTTCGCCGGATTCGGCGAATGGGCGTCACCTCACACATCAGGGTGGGCTTTTCCCACGCCGCAATTGTCGAATCGCAGGCCCTGGCGGGACTCCGCAACGACCTCAACGCGATCGACGGCGGAACCACGGAAGTGGGCCTCGCCAAGGGATCCGGAGTTTCCCTGGAATTCACGGACAAGCCTGCAAGTCTCCTGTTCGGGACCGCAACGGGATCGAAATCGGTCGAGATCACGGGCGAATTCGGAGCCTCGATCGATGCGGCGGGATTCCAACCGCTGGACAAGTGCTCGGATGAAGAACTTCTTGCTGCCAGTGATTTCGCCTTTGGCCTGCTGGACCAGCCCGGCACCTCTGCCTCTCCGGTAGTGCTGGCGCACTACGACGCGATCGGCTTGGAGATCTCGCGGCGGGAAACAAAGGACGCCACGGCGGATCCCGCTGAGCCGAAGTAAGCTTGAGCCCACCATTCAATGGAATTCGTGGAAGTGGTGAAGCGCAATGGCCAACTCGGCATCCGGTGATTCCGTGGTGGATCGCATCGTCCGGATCATCGAATCCTTCCCCGAAGGCTCTAGTTCCCTGCGGCTTTCCGAACTCGCCGAGACCGCCGGCTTGCCGCTCACAAGCGCCCATCGCCTGGTCAGGCAGCTCGCCGAACATGGACTCCTGGAACTCGGAGTTGGCGGAAATGTGGGCCTGGGCCTGCGGTTGTGGGAGCTGGTCAATCGGAATTCACCCACCCTGGCCCTCCGGCAAGCGGCACTCCCGTTCATGGAAGACATCCAGCAGGTCCTGAACCAGAACGTGAACCTTGCCGTGCTCGACGGTTGGGAGGCGTTGTTCGTGGAGCGGCTGTCCCGCCGGGGATCCGTCGCCAACCGCGCCCGCGTTGCCGGCCGCATGCCGGTTCACATCTCCTCGGCCGGGTTGGCGTTGATGGCCAGCCAACCGCGGGAACTGCAGGCCGAGTACCTCAAGCAGTTCAGCGACCCCGCCGGAAAGGTGACGGCCGACGTCGTCCGCCACCTTTTGGCCGAAACCGTCCAGCAAGGGTACGCGCAGCTGGCCGGCGTGGTGGATCCGGACACATGGGGCATCGCGGTGCCGGTCACGGACGGCAAGCGGCGTACGGTAGCTGCGCTCGGCGTCGTGGTTCCCCTCGCCGAAATGCGCCTGCAGGCGTTGGTGCCCGCCCTGCAGACGGCGGCCCGCGGCATCGCTCGCCAGCTCGGGGATCAGCGAAACGCCTAAGTGTTTCCGTTGAACGGAATTCATATAACACCGACCATGCGGTGGGGGTCACACTGATCAACAGAACCCACCGCAGCCGCTCAGGCGCGGTTCCGCAATGAAGCGAGGCACACCATGGCACGTAAGATCATCACCACCCAAGTGGCCATCATGGGCGCAGGCCCGGCCGGCCTCATGCTTTCCCACCTGCTGGCGAAGTCGGGGATCGAATCCACCGTCGTAGAGGTCCGCAGCCATCAGCAGATCGCCGAAACTGTCCGTGCGGGCATCCTGGAACACGGCTCCGTGAACCTGCTCGTGGAAAGCGGCGTTTCCGACCGCGTGCTGCGCGACGGCGACAGGCATGACGGGATCGAACTGCGCTTCAACGGCGAAAGCCACCGGATCGACTTCAAGGAGCTCGTGGGGGAGTCGGTGTGGCTCTACCCGCAGACCGACGTCTTCCTCGACCTCGCCGCACGGCGCAACGACGACGGCGGCGACGTCCGGTACAGCGTCACGGACACCACCGTCCACGACCTCGAAGGCAAACCGAAAGTGTGGTTCACCGACGCCGAGGGCCAGGAATTCGAAATCCAAGCGGAGTTCCTCGTGGGTGCCGATGGTTCCCGCAGCCACTGCCGCTTCCAGATCCCCGAGTCCAACCGCAAGTGGTACTTCCACGAATACCCTTTCGCCTGGTTCGGCATCCTCGCCCAAGCCCCGCGCAGTTCGGACGAACTGATCTACGCCAATTCCGAGAACGGCTTCGCCCTGATCAGCCAACGCACGGAGAATGTGCAACGCATGTACTTCCAGTGCGACCCCAAGGAAAACGTGGCCGACTGGGACGACGAGCGCATCTGGTCCGAATTCCGCAAGCGCGTCAACGGGAACGGCTTTGAGCTCGAGGAGGGGCCGGTCCTTGAGAAGATGGTCCTGCCGTTCCGCAGCTTCGTCCACACCCCGATGCGCCACGGAAACCTGTTCCTCGCCGGCGACGCCGCCCACACCGTCCCGCCGACGGGTGCCAAGGGCCTCAATTTGGCTCTGCACGACGTCAAGGTGCTCTTCGAAGGCCTCGAATCCTTCTACTCAAACGGTTCCACAGGCTTGCTCGAGTCCTACAGCGACCGCGCCCTGGAACGCGTCTGGAAGGCCCAGCACTTCTCCTACTGGATGACGTCCATGCTGCACACCGTTCCCGGTTCGGACGATTTCGGCCGTGCCCGGCAGCTCGGCGAACTCCATTCCGTGGTCTCCTCCCGGCACGCGCGGGCCTACCTTGCGGAGTCGTACACGGGGTGGCCCGTTCGCGGAGGCCTGGCGACACCCTGAATGCCTGGCGCGGCGAGTATTCGCGTGTCGTCAGGCATTCTCCGTGTCGGCGAGAAATTCGCGCGTCGGCCGGTACCGGATGCCCCAACTGGCTTCCCAGACCGCGCCGGGTTCCAGCCAGCGAAGGCCTTCGCCGCTGTTGAAGGCATCGGCCGGCGCCGTCATCGGTTCAAGCGCGACGGCGGTGACCATTCCGCCGTCGGTGGCGAACTCCGTGGTGGTGAAGGCTTGGACGTAGCCGAAGGAGGCATCCATAAAAAGCTGCACTTGGCTGCCATCGGGCGCCTCGAGATAGTGCAGGGAGCTTCCATCGTCCTCGCGACGGACATCGCCCCAGGCATCGTCGAGGTCAACAGCGCCAACCAGCTGTCCCGTGCGGAAATCGTTCCCGGTACCGCTGACGTCCGTGGTGATTCCGCTCGGGTTCAGGCGTTCATCCACCTCGATGTGGGTATCGGCGTTGATGTAAAGCGTGAGTTCTTCCGTTGGCACGCTGCCCAGTCTGAGGAAAGGATGCGCACCGAGCGCGACCGGCGCGGATCGGGATCCGGTATTTTCCAGGCGGTGCGTGACAAATAGGCCGTCCTCCACGAGCTGATAACGGACCGACGTCGACAGCTCGAAGGGGTATCCCGGCTGTGGTGAGACACTGGCGTCGAGCGTCATGCTGTCAGCGGTGTGGGCACTGACCCCGTAGGGAGTGTGAGTCAGCAATCCGTGCAAGGCATTGCCGTTGTCCGGTTCGGTGATGTCCAGTTGCTGGGCGACGCCGTCGTAGCTCCACGTGCCGCCAGCCACCCGATTGGGCCACGGAACGAGGACCCAGCCCGCGCACCACGGTGGTTGGGCATCGGCGGGATAGTCCTGGACCAGGGCGACGCCGTCGACGTCGAGCTCCCGCAAGCTCGCGGCGACTTCCGTCACCACAACGCGCTGGTGGTGGCCGCCGATGCTGGCCGTGAGTTCAAAGTGTTCGCCCATGGGCGATGCCGCGCGGTGCCGCGGTTCCCGAATAAGCGAGGGTTCCTGATTGGGCGAGGGCGCCTGATTCAGCATGGTCGGCCTGACTAAGGAGTAGGGATAGGGAAAGCGCCGGCGGGGTCCGCCAGGAACTGCGCGAAGGCCAGCTCCGCGGCTCCGATCATCATCAGATCCGAGCCGAGGGCAGCCCGGTAGATCTTTACCTGGCCTGCCGGTCCGTCCATCGCCTGGGATCGGAGCAAGCTGTCCAGTGTCCCTGGAGACAATGCGTGCAAGACGCCGAGGAAACCATCCAGGACGATCGCTTCCGGGTTGAAAGTGTTCACCGCATTCCGCAAGGCGATGCCAAGGTACTCGAGCTGGCGAGCTACTTCCGCGCCAACGGTTTCGCTGCTGTTCGCGCGAAGCGCTTGCTCGAGTTGACCCGCGTCGCCGCCACCCAACCCGGCGAGTTCGAAAAGCGATGACTGGGAGACTTCGGTTTCAAGGCAGCCCGTGGCTCCGCAGTGGCAAGGTTTGCCGGACGAGCGGACAAACGTGTGTCCAAGTTCCCCGGCGTAGCCGGATGTTCCGCGAAGCAACTCCCCGTCGGCGATGATCCCGCCGCCGATGCCGCTGGCGCCGCCGTTGAGGAAGATCAGGTTCTTCTGGCCGGCGCCGACCCCGAAAAGGAGCTCGCCCTCAGCGCCAAGCGATGCGTCGTTGGCCGCGTGGCAGGGGTATCCGGTGGCCTCGCCGAGCATGCGGGCCACGGGCTCATCGCGCCAGCCCAGGTGCGGGGCGTGCCGGACCACGCCGTCGTCGCGGTTGACGAGCCCGGGCACTGCGATGCCCACGCCCATGACCCGGTACGAAGTGTCGAGCTCGGACCGCATTCCGGCAATCACTGCGGCGGCGATGTTCACGGCTTCTTTGGCCGTCGGTATCCGCTCGGTGTCGAAACGGATCTTCTTCTGGACCTTCCCCCCAAGGCCGACAAGGCCGATGGTGACGGCATCGATCTCCGGGTTGACCGCAAGGGCGGCTATGGATGGCCGCGGATGGACGATCGGGCTGGGCCTGCCCACCTGGGCTTCACCGGAAGGCGCCGTCTCGTAGACCACTTCCAAGTTCACGAGTTGCCCTATCAGCGTCCCTACCGTGGACCGGTTCAGGCCAGTCCGCTTGGTCAGCTGCGCGCGGCTGAGACCACCGTTGTGATGGACAAGGGAGGTCAGCAGTGCCAGGTTGTTTCGCCGCGACGGATCGGGCTCGCTGGCGGTGACGGGATTTGGGGTGGGGGAGGGCATCATCGCGACAATATCAGCTCCCAAACACCGTTCGGTCCAGGAAGTCGTTGCGGAACTTTCCGGAAGGGTCCAGGCGCTCAGCCAGGGCGATGAAGTCGCCGAAGCGCGGGTACAAAGGCGCGACGGCGGCGGCACCGGCGTCGAACAGCTTGCCCCAGTGCGGCCTCGCCGCGAACGGAGCCAGTTCCGCCTCTAGCAGCGGCAGGATGGCTTCGACCGCGGGCTGGTCCTGGCGCCAGGTGAAGTGCAAGCCGATGCCGTCTCGGCCGTAGTTGGCACTGAGCCAGAGCTCGTCGGCAGCCACCGTGCGGATTTCGCCAATCAGCAGCAGTGGCGTCACGACGTCGGAGAGCCTGCGCATGGTGCGGAGGGCGTCCACGGCGTGTTCGCGGGGGATGAGGTACTCGCTCTGCAGTTCGTCGCCTTGGCTCGGAGTGAATTCCATCCTGAAATGGGCCAGCCGGTCGGACCACGGCCCGGCAAGGCCGAGCTGCTGCGTGCAGTTACTGCCTGACACGCCGGGAAGGGGGTGCCGGGCTTCCGTTGCCGGGGTGCCGCCGAAGAAATCTGAAGTTTCCGGTGCGGGATCGCCGCTGCGCCGCTTGAGCCACGCTTGGCCCACTGTCTCTCCGCTCCAATCAGTAAAGAGGCTGACGCTATACGCAGAGGAGGTTATCCGGTCGAAATTTTCCAGGACGAGGTCCCAGTTGAGATTTTCGAAGACGCTCTGGGCGACGTCGAAGCTTGGCTGGATGTCCAGGGTCAGTTTGGTGACGATGCCCAGCGCGCCGAGCCCCACCACCATGCCCTCGAAATCCTCGTCGCCGCGGCGCGCGCTGAGAATACTTCCGCCCGCCGTGACCAGTTCGAGGCCCGCGACGGCGGTGGCCAGGTTGCCGTTCGCGTCACCGGACCCATGCGTGGCGGTGGCGACAGCTCCTGCCACCGAAATGTGGGGGAGCGATGCGAGGTTGTGGAGGGCGAAGCCCTGGCGCTGGAGCTCTGCCGCGAGCGTTCCGTACCGCGTACCACCGCTCACGGTGACGGTCATGTTGGCCGCATCCACATTGATGCCAGGATCCAGCTGGTCCAGCACTACGAGTGTGCCGGCCGTGTCCGCGATGGAGTTGAAGGAATGGCGGGACCCGAGCGCGCGGATCTTCTTGGCGCCTGCCACGAGCCCTTGGAGCTCCTCCACGCTGGCGGGATGGGCGAGCTGCGGTGCCTGGTAGCTGTAGTTTCCTGCCCAGTTGCGTTCCGCCACCAGCTGATCAGTCACGGTGAATCCTTCGTTCGAGAGCCTCGCGGCCTATTTGATGTCCACAACAACATAACGTCTGGATAGTCGCTGGGCCAGATCTTTTGCGAATTATTTGGTGTCTGGATGAAAGATCTTGTTAACTCCAAGTGGTTGACATCACAGAGATTCATAATATGTTGGATAGCGAAACAAACTCCACATCGACTACCCGGAGCACTCAATGACGATTCAGCCCACCCGTGAAGACAAGTTCTCGTTCGGCCTTTGGACCGTGGGATGGGAGGCGCAGGACCAGTTCGGTTCGGCCACCCGCCCGCCGCTGGACACCGTGGAAGCCATCAACCGGCTCAGCGATCTTGGCGCCTACGGCATCACTTTCCATGACAACGACCTGTTCCCCTTCGGTTGCTCGGCTGCCGATCGCCAGCGCGAAATCGACCGTCTGCAAGGGGCCCTCAAGGCCACGGGGATGATCGTTCCCATGGTCACCACCAACCTGTTCAGCCACCCCGTCTTCAAGGACGGCGGTTTCACGAGCAACGACCGCGGCGTCCGCCGCTTCGCCCTGCGCAAGGTGCTCGACAACATCGATCTCGCTGCTGAACTCGGCGCCGAAACCTTCGTCATGTGGGGCGGCCGTGAAGGCAGCGAATACGACGCCGCCAAGGACATCCGCGGCGCGCTGGAGCGCTATCGCGAGGCCGTGAACCTGCTGAGCGACTACGTCACGGACAAGGGCTACAACATCCGCTTCGCGATCGAACCGAAGCCGAACGAACCCCGTGGCGACATCCTGCTCCCCACCCTGGGCCATGCCCTGGCATTCATCGAAACCCTGGAGCGTCCGGAGCTCGTGGGCATCAACCCCGAGACCGGCCACGAGCAGATGGCAGGCCTGAACTTCACGCACGGCATCGCCCAGGCCCTGTACCAGGGAAAGCTCTTCCACATCGACCTCAACGGCCAGCGAAGCATCAAGTTCGATCAGGACCTGGTATTCGGCCACGGCGACCTGCAGAACGCCTTTTCCCTGGTGGACCTGCTCGAAAACGGCGGTCCCGACGGCGGCCCGGCCTACGACGGTCCGCGCCACTTCGACTACAAGCCCAGCCGCACCGAGGACATCGACGGCGTGTGGGACTCTGCGGCCGCGAACATGCAGACCTACCTGCTCCTCAAGGAGCGCGCCAAGGCATTCCGTGCCGACCCCGAGGTCCAGGAAGCTCTCCAAGCCTCACGCGTGGCTGTAATCAACGAGCCCACCCTGAACCCGGGCGAAGGGTACGAGCAGTTGCGTGCGGACAAGTCCGCCTATGAGGACTTCGACGCCGATGCCTACTTTGGCGGCAAGGGCTTCGGATTCGTGAAGCTCCAGCAGCTCTTCATCGAACACCTCCTCGGAGCGCGCTGATCCCGTGGCCGCTGCTTCCTTGAACCTGGTAGCCGGGGTTGATTCCTCTACTCAAAGCTGCAAAGTGGTGGTCCTCGACGCGGAAAACGGTGCACTGGTCCGTTCAGGCCGGGCAAGCCACCCGGACGGAACAGAAGTCCATCCGGACGAGTGGTGGCGGGCGCTTTCCGAAGCGTTCGACGACGCCGGCGGCCTCGCCGATGTCAGCGCACTGTCCGTGGCGGGCCAGCAACACGGGATGGTGCTGCTGGACCGCGACGGCAACGTGGTGCGGCCGGCCTTGCTGTGGAACGACACACGCTCGGCCGGCTCCGCGGAAGATCTCACCGCAGAAGTAGGGGCGGAGGACTTCGCCCGGCGGACCGGGCTGGTGCCAGTGGCTTCGTTCACGATCACGAAGATCCGCTGGATCAGGGACCACGAACCAGAAAGCATGGCCAGGGTGGCCGCCGTCGCGCTCCCTCACGACTGGCTCACGTGGCGTCTCCGCGGGTACGGCCCGGCGGGGTCCAGCCCGTTGGGGCCGGACCTGGACGAGCTGACCACTGACCGTTCGGATGCCAGCGGCACCGGCTACTGGAGCCCGTTGACCGGACGCTACGACCTGGACTTGTTCAAACTGGCGTTCGGCCAGGACGCACGGGAAGCCTCGGGCGGGATGGCGACGGCGGCGCCCGGCGTCGTCGTTCTTCCCCGAGTGCTGGGTCCGGGCGAAACCGCAGGCCGCGTGCACCCGGCGTGTTTCGGCGGCACCGGCGCAAGCAACGCTTCCGAGAACGGGATCCTGCTCGGTGTCGGGGCGGGCGACAACGCCGCAGCGGCGCTTGGGCTCGGAGCCAAACCCGGCGACGTCGTCGTGTCCGTGGGAACCAGCGGCACCGTGTTCGCCGTCGACTCTTCACCCGGACATGATGCGAGCGGGACCGTGGCGGGCTTCGCGGATGCGAGCGGGGTGTACTTGCCGATCGCCGTGACGCTGAACGCCGCCCGTGTGCTCAGTTCGGTTGCGGCAGTGCTCGACGTCGACTTTGACGAGCTGTCCCGGCTCGCCCTCGAGGCCGAGTCGGGCTCGGGAGGTGTGGTGCTGGTGCCGTATTTCGAGGGGGAACGGACTCCCAACCTGCCTCATGCGAAGGCTAGTTTCCACGGTCTCAGCATCGCCGCCACGACCCGGCCGAACATCGCACGGGCGGCCATCGAAGGCATGCTGTGCGGACTCGCTGGAGGCCTGGACGCGTTGCGTGACCAGGGTGTTCGTGCGGAGCGATTGCTGTTGATCGGCGGCGCAGTGCAGAATCCTGCCGTGCAACGGATTGCGGCCCAGGTGTTCGACCTGCCTGTGGTGGTTCCGAGTCCAGGCGAATACGTTGCCCGCGGGGCGGCCGTGCAGGCGGCGTGGGCGCTCGCCGGGTTCCGCCCGGACTGGCCCGTGGCCCTGGACGCCTCACCCGAGCCGGACTTCCGGGCTTCGATCGGCCAGAACTACCGGAAGGTAAGTGCTCGCGTTGATACCGGCAACTGAACCACTGCTCGTCAGGACACCGCTTGTTGATTCCCTGAACCAGGATCCGGTACCTGCATCGGGCGATCCCGTCCGGTGGGGAGTCATTTCCACCGGACGGATCGCCTCCACCGTCGTCAGCGACCTCGCGCTCCTGCCCGACGCCGTTCTGCAGTCCGTCAGTTCCCGGACCCAGGAAAACGCAGAGGCGTTTGCCGCCGAGCACGGCTTCCAGAGCGCCTACGGTGACGACGGCGGGCTTCCGGGTTACCAGCGTCTGCTCCGGGACCCCGCGGTGGACGTCGTCTATGTGGCAACGCCGCATACGAGCCACTACGTGGTGGCGAAGGCGGCACTCGAAGCTGGGAAGCATGTGTTGTGCGAGAAACCGTTGACCATCAATGCCCGTGAGGCGGCCGAATTGGTCCGGCTGGCGAAGGATAGAAGCCTCTTCCTGATGGAGGCAGTGTGGACCCGGTTCCTGCCCAGCGTGCAACGGGCGGCGGAAATCATCGCATCCGGCGAACTCGGCGAGATCCGGTGGGTGCAGGCTGACCTCGGATTTCCGGCGCCATACAATCCAGAATCCCGGCTGTGGAGGCGCGAAGACGGGGGAGGCGCCCTGATGGATGTGGGTGTCTATCCCCTGACGTGGGCGCTCTTTAGCCTTGAGGGTCCCCAGTCGATCACGGCTACGGCCCATCTCACCGATGGCGGAGTGGATTCCGAGACTGCACTGACGCTGTCCTATTCCTCCGGTGCACAAGTCCAGGCCATGACGTCGTTGACCGCGGCAACCCCGCAAACGGCCATCGTATGCGGCACGAAGGGCATGCTCCGCTGCAACGCACCGCTGTTCAATCCAAGCGAGCTGACCATTATCTCCAGCTCCGGCGAGCAGCGGCTGGAGAAATTCACCCCGGTCGGCCGTGGCTACACATACCAGTTGCGTGAAGTGATCCGCTGCCTGCAGCAGGGCCTTCTCGAGAGCCCCACGATGCCTTTGGCAGATACCTTGACCACCATGTCCCTGCTGGATACGGCGCGTGCCCAAGCGGGAATCAGGTACCCAACGGACTAGGGGCGGCAGGGCCTTGGCGGCGCAGGATCATCGCCAGCCCGCACGGCACGGTCCAAATGGCCCGCAACCGTGGATGCCTGAATGATGATGGAGATCACCTTGCCAAACAGGATCCCAGATGAACCAGTTGCTGAGCCGCGTTGCCGACTGCGATGAGCGGGCCGTGTCCGCGGTGGAACAGGCGGGGCACTACCTCGGAATCGCGGTTGCCTCGACGGCGCGGGTGGCGAACATTTCCGCCGTCGTGCTCGGGGGTCATTTCTCTGTACTTGAGCAATGGATCGCTCCCGCGCTGCGCCGGAGCTTGGACCACCACGCACCAGGACTAATTCCGGAAGGAAACCTGGCCTTCTCCGGACTGGGGCCGACCGGGGCCCTCAGGGGCGCCGCGGCAACCTCAGTCCGGAGAATATTGGGCCAGGCCTACGAACTGATTCCCTGAACCTCCGCAACCGGGACTGCCAACGCGGTCAGTTCCACGAGTTCCGGCCGTGCAACCGTGCTTTCGATCGACACCGCTGAGCCGCTGTGGGCAGATGCCAACACAGATTCCATGACCTCCAGCGCATGGAACGCCAATTGGCCGCCAGCACGTGGTTCGGCTCCGGCCGGGGTTGCGGCGAGATCGGCGATGCCGAAGCCCCGGCCCGAATCGATATAGCCGGCCGAGACCGGAAGGGTCTGCCAGGAGTCGGCGCCGAGCGTGAAAAGCTCAACGTCGCCGTCAAAGTGGTTCGGGTCAGGAACCACGAGGGACCCTGCCGCACCGTGGATCTCGATGTTGGCCGACTTGGTTTTCACCGCATCAAAGCTCATCACAAGGGTGGACAGGGCGCCGGAGGCATGGACCAGGACCCCCGTCACGTGCGAATCGATGGTCACCGGAATCACCTCGCCCTCGCGCGGGCCCGAACCGATGATGCGCGCGTTCCGTGTGTGGCTTGCGGCTCCGATGACCGAGACCACCGGACCCAGCAGCGTGACGAGTGCACTCACGTAATAGGGGCCCATGTCCAGCAGCGGTCCGCCGCCGGGTTGGTAGTAGAAATCCGGGTTGGGGTGCCAGCGCTCGTGTCCCGGCGTCACCATGGTTGCCGTGGCCGAGATCGGCGCACCGATCAGGCCGTCGTCGATCGCTTTGCGGGCGGTCTGGATCCCGGTGCCGAGCACCGTATCCGGCGCGCAGCCGACAAGGACGCCGGCCTCCCGCGCCGCGTCGAGCACTTGCCGTGCCTCGGCGGTCGTCGCTGCGAGCGGCTTTTCCCCATACACACTCTTGCCGGCGGCGATCGCCTTCAAAGCGACCGGCGCATGCGCGGCCGGGATGGTGAGGTTAAGGACGAGCTCGACGTCGTCAGCCGCCAGGAGCTCGTCGACGGTCACCGCGCGGACGCCGTCGTAGGAGTCTGCCACCGCTTGCGCGCGTGCGGGATCGAGATCGGCCACGGCCACCAAGTCGATGGCCTCCAGCCGGCGGAAGTTTGTGAGGTACTGGGCGATGATGGCGCCGCAGCCAATGATTCCTACTCTTAACGGCTTGCCCAAAGCATGCCCCTTTCGATGATCGTGCGGACGTTGCTGTCCTGGAGGATTTCCACCCGGTGTCCGGGGGTGCAGACGAAGATCCGGCCTTCGGCCCACTGCCGCGTCCAGATGGCGGGTGAGGTGACTTCCCGGTTCCATTGGTCCCATTCGCGGACCTGCTGGGTGGTGGTGGCGAGGACGTCGATGTAGTCGTCCGAGAGGACCCAGTACTGCTCGGTGACCAATTCAAAGTCGCTGATCCCCTGCGTGATGGGATGGCTGGCGGCAGCCGGGAGCATGTTCACCGTGTACGGCACGTAGTTGTCCGACTGCTCGCCGATGCGTTCGTCCGGATGTTTGCCGGGATGGCAGGCGAACTGGCCGCCGATCATGTGCAGGTAGTCCGAGTTGTTCCGGTACGAATCGGCGATCCCGCCGTGCCAGCCGGCTAGACCCGTGCCGTTTTCGACCGCGGCACGGAGTCCCTCGAATTCGTCCTTCTCGATGGTGGACATCGTCATGCATTGCACGATCAAGTCCACGCCCGCCATATATGCCGAATCGGCATATACCTTGGGGGATTCCTCCACACGGACGTCATAGCCGTTGTCCTTGAGGAAGGGGATAAATAGTTCTGTGGCCTCGAATGGCTGATGGCCATCCCAGCCGCCACGGACCACGAGGGAGGTCTTCTTGTTAGTCATGGTTTCCTTTGCTTAGAAATACGGCCGGATAAAACGAATGGTCAGCGGCTTGAGAATGCTGCGTCGAATGCGGCGGCCGGCGGGGCGATAGCGGCGAGTTCCCGGACCATGGCCAAGGATTGCGGCGCTCCCGCGAGTCGGTCCATGCCGGCGTCTTCCCACTCGACGCTGGTTGGCCCCTCGTAGCCGATGGCATTGAGGGTCCGGAAGATCGGCTCCCACTTCACGTCCCCATGGCCTGCGGTGACGAAGTCCCAGCCACGGCGCGGATCCGCCCATGGCAAATGGGATCCGAGCCGGCCATTGCGGCCATTGAGCTGGCGGATAGATTCCTTGACGTGCATATGGAAGATCTTCGGCGCGAAATCCTGGAGGAACATCAGCGGATCCAGGTCCTGCCAGATGAAGTGGGATGGATCGAGGGCGACCTCTTCGAAGGGCAGATCGGCCCACTGGCCGGTGAATAGTGTGATGGGCCTTTTCATCGGGGTTCCCTCCTAGACTTTCTGCCAGCGGCTGGATTCTGCGGCGCTGCCTTCCACGGCGGCAAGGACCTTTTGCACTTGCAAGGCGTCCGCGAACGACGGCGAGGGCTGCTCGCCTGCGCCGATCGCCGTTACGAGGTCCACCACTTGGTGCGTGAAACCGTGTTCGTATCCGAGGCCATGTCCGGTAGGCCACCAGTTGCCTGCGTAGGGGTGTTCGGGTTCGGTGACGAAGATCCGGCGGAATCCGGCGTCGGGGGATTCCGCGGCGTCGTAGAAGGACAAGACGTTCATCTCTTCGAAGTCGAACGCGAGGGATGCCTTGGTGCCATTGACCTCGAGGCGCATGGCGTTCTTCCGTCCCAACGCGAAACGCGTCGCTTCGAAAACCCCGACGGCGCCCGCGGAAGTAGCGCCGCCGTCGAACCTTGCGGTGAAAATGGCGGCGTCATCGACGGTGACCGTGCCGCGTGGCGCATCCGCGCCGACGTCGCCATGGCCGCCGAGTCCCACGAGGTCACCGGTCAACGGCCGCTCGTGGACGAAAGTTTCCAGGAGCGCGGAAACGCCCGTGATCTGCTGCCCGGTGACCCACTGCGCGGCGTCGATGCTGTGCGCTCCGATGTCGCCCAAGGAACCGGACCCGGACTTGGACTTGTCCAGCCGCCAGGTCATGGGCGCGGTTTCGTCGCTGAGCCAATCCTGCAGGTACTGCGCCCGCACGTGCCGGATGTTTCCCAGCCGGCCGTCGTCGACCATCCGCTTGGCGAGGGCCAACGCGGGGGTGCGGCGGTAGCTGAAGCCGCACATCGAGAACACTCCGCGTTGCGCTGCGGCCTGGGCGGCTTCGGTCATGCGCTCCGCTTCCGCGACCGAATTGGCCAGGGGTTTTTCGCAGAGCACGTGCTTGCCGGCTTCGAGGGCTGCGATCGCGATCTCGGCGTGCGTGTTGCCCGGGGTGCAGATGTCGATGAGGTCGATGTCGTCTCGTTCGAGGAGCCGGCGCCAGTCAGTTTCCACCGATCCCCAGCCGAGCTTGCCCGCGACGGCCCGGACGCCGTCATCGTTCCGGCCGCAAAGCGCGGTGAGCTGGGGGTCCAACGGGAGATCGAAGAACCGCGGCGCTGTCCGCCAGGCGTGGGAGTGGGCGGCACCCATGAATGCGTAGCCGACCATGCCGACGCGCAAGGGCTTTGCGGTGGTCATTGTGTTCCTTTCGTGAATTTCAAGAGAGCGATGGCTATTTGCTGAATCCGGCAGTCAACCCGCTGAGCAGTTGGCGGCGGGCCATCACATAGATGACCAGGAGCGGCAAGGTGGCGAGCACCACGGAAGCCAGCACGGCGGGGATGTTCACGCTGAATTCGCCTTGGAAGGTCCACAAGGACAGCGGAAGCACGCGGGTGGACGGGCTCTGGGTCAGGATCAGCGGGAAGAGGAAGCCGTTCCAGACGCCGAGCGCGTTGTAGATGCCTACGGTCACGACGGCGGGCCGCGTCATGGGCAGCGCGAGTCGCCACATCATGGCCCAGTCCGAGCAGCCGTCGAGTCGCATGGACTCGAACAGCTCGTTGGGGACATCGCGCATGAAGTTGCTCAGGATGAGGACGGAAATGGGAATGGCGAACGCGATGGAGGGGAGGATCAGCGCCAACAAGGTGTCATAGAGATGGGCTTTGGTGATCATCCAATAGATGGGGATGATCGTGGCGTGCAAGGGGATCGCCAGGCCCAGGAGGAACGTGTTGTTCGTCCACGTCAGGAAGCGGCCCTTGCCCCGAACGATCGCGTAGGCGGCCATGAACGAGACGAAGAGTGCCGGTACAACGCTGCCCACTGTGACGATCAGGCTGTTGGCGAAGTACATGGCGAAGTCGTTGTCCAGGACCAACTTGTAGTTGTCCAACGTCGGCTCGGTGGGCGGCATCATCGGGTTCGAGGTGAAGAACCCGGCTTGGTTCTTCAGGCTGGTCACCACCACGTAGTAGATAGGAACGATGATGATCGCCAGCCAAAGCCAGCCGCCCAGGCCACCGAGGTAGTTGGGACGGAAGCGTCCTGGCCCCTTGGTCCGTTTTGCTCGGGGGCCATGCTTGTGGCCTTGCTTGTTGCTTAGCGCGGTGCGCCTTGCCGGCGGTGCGGGAATCTGGGTTGTGGAAGCCATCAGGCACCTTCCAATTGGCTTGCGTTGCGGTTCTTGCCACCGAGTCTTTGCAGGAGGAGGGCCAGGGCAAGGCCGATCACCACGAGGATGACGCCCAGGGCGCTCGCCGCTCCCATGTCGTTGGCCTTGAAGCCGGTCAGGTACATGTGCAGCGGTAGCAGCCGCGTGGAGTAGCCGGGGCCTCCGCCGGTGAGGACGAAGACGAGATCGAAGTAGGCCAGTGAGCCGACCACCATGAGGGTGGAGGACGTGATGATGGTGTACTTCAACTGGGGCAAGGTGATGGCGAAGAACTGCTGGACGCGCCCGGCGCCATCGATTTGGGCCGCTTCATACAGCGACGCCGGGATCTGGCGTACGCCGCCTTGGTAGATGAGCGTGTGGAACGGGACAAACTGCCAGGCGATGACGAAGACGACGACGAACAGCACCAGATCCGAGTTGCCGAGCCAGTCCTGGGCCAGGAATGGAAGGCCCAAGCCCGGGCCAAGGCCGAAGTTCGGGTCCAAGAGGGCCTTGTAGGCGATGGCGACGGCCGCGGAGGACAGCAGCAGCGGCACGAAGTAGAGGACGGCGAGGGCAGCGCGGTATTTCTGGGATGCGGACGTGAAGACCCCGAGGAGCAAGCTGAGGGGAGCCTGGACGATGAACGAGAAGAACATGATCTTGGCGGTGACCCACAACGCATTGCCGGTGACGGGATCAGTGAGGACCGTGGTCCAGCTCGACAAGCCGTCCAGCTTGATTTCGCCCAGCCCGTCCCATTTGGTGAAGCTGAGGAAGAGCACGCCGAAGAGCGGGATGATGGCGAAGAGGAGGAAGAAGACGAGGGCTGGTGCGGCCAGCCACCCCGACGGGCCCTTTTCAAGGACCCGCCGGGAAGAACCGGTTGAGGTAGACACTGGTTACTTTCCGATCGTGGCGTTCATGGTTGAGACGAACTGATCGGGGCTGATCTTCTTCAGGAAGATCTGGTCCAGGTTCGCCAACATGGCGTCTCCCTGGGCAGGGCTGAGGGCCTGGTCCCACGAGAGGGTGAAGCTGGGTGCGTTCTTGGCCATGCCGTACACGTAGCTCAGGAAGTCCTTGTCCGGCGATGCGGCCAGCTTGCTTTCGATGCCCGTGGTCACGGGAACGGCTCCGGAATCGATCAATGCCTGCGTGTCGGCGTCGGTGAACATTCCGCTCTTGACGTAGTCGAGCGCTGCCTTCTTCTGGCTGTCAGTTGCCTTCGAAGAGATCGACCAGAAGTTGGAGGGGTTGCCCACGACGTTGGCCGGATCGCCCTTGCCGCCGGAAACGGCGGGGAAAGTGACGTAGCCAAGCTTGCCGTTCTTGACGAAGTCCGCGGCGTCCTTCTTCATGCTCTGGTAGATCCAGCCACCCTGCAGGATCATCGCGGCCTTGCCGGTGTAGAGGAGGGCCTGGTCCGCGTTACTGTCGGCGGCGATGGAGGAGAAGCCATTGGCGAATCCGCCGGCGTCCACCAGGTTCTGGATCTTGCTCAGGGCTTCCTTGACCGCGGGATCGGACCAGGCGCCGGGCTTGTTGGCGGCGATGTTCGCGAAGACGTCGGGTCCGCCGATGCGCTCCACCAGGTATTCAAGCCACATCAGGTCTGGCCACTTGGACTGGCCACCCAGGGAGAAGGGAGCGATGCCTGCTGCCTTGAACTTCGGTACCAGGGCCATCAGTTCATCCCAGGTCTTCGGAGCCTGGGCGCCGATCTTATCGAAGACTTCCTTGTTGTAGTACAGGACGACGGGCTGCACGTTGTTGTTGGGCAGGGCATACGTCTTGCCGTCGATCACGCCGTTCTTGAGCACGGACGGCAGGTAGCGGTTCTTGACATCGGGGTTTGACGCTACGAAGTCCGAAAGGTCGGCCACTTGGCCGGCGTCGACATAGGATTTCAGGACGCCGCCGCCCCAACCGTAAACGAAGGTGGGTCCTTGCCCGGCGCCGACGGCGGTGCGCACCTTGGTCTTGTACGCGTCGTTCGCGAAGAAGTCGAGCTTGACGGCCTCGTCCGGGTGGGCTTTGTTCCATGCGTCGATGGACTTCTGGAGTACGGGCTGGTTACCGCCCGTAAGGCCCCACATGGTGGCCGAATCGGCGTTTCCTGCCGAACTTGCCGGTCCACTTGATCCGCAAGCTGCGAGGGAGATCGATACGGCCGCAGCAGTGACGGCGATCGCTGCTGAACGCAACGCGAGTTTTACCATTTGCAATTCCATTCGTCCTCCGGGCTCGACGCTGATTGCCCGGCTATTGGTTTCGGGAGTCCGGCCTTCGGGGAGCGAGGCTGCACTGCCGCTGAATATGCTTGAGCCGAATCTTCGAAATATTTCGATAAACTTTTCGGTCCGTTAGGCAAATTTAGCTGTGGCGTGGGTCACCGTCAAGGCGATTTGGACATAAAGTTCAACTCTTTTACGAAATAGAGATTGACTCTGTCTGCCTTGCCGCCCAGACTTGTGACAACGAAATATTTCGAAAGAGTTGAGGATCCATGGCTAGCAATGAACGTCCCGCCAAGGTGACATTGGCTGCCATTGCCCGGGAGGCGGGAGTCTCGATGCCGACAGTCTCGAAGGTCGTCAATGGGCGCGAGGACGTTGCCGCCGGCACGCGTGCCAAAGTTCTTACCGCGCTGGAGCGGACGGGATATAAGTCCCCGCTTCAGCGAAAGAACGTCGCCGACCGCCGGCCCGTGGTGGAGGTTGTGCTCGACACCTTGAACTCGGCGTATGGGGTGGAAGTGCTCAATGGCGTGCTGGAGCACGCGGCCGCCTCCGACGTCGAAGTACTGCTCAACATCACCGGCCAGCAATCGGCGTCGACGCTGAGCCCCGAGCAGAGGGCGCAGCGAATCGTCGACGAAGGCCGCAGTGGCATGATCGTGGTGACCTCGGCGTTCAGTTCGGCCCAGTTGGATCCATTTCGACGGCGGCAGATACCTATCGTTGTCATCGACCCGCTCAACCCCCCGCCGGGTGACGTGGTCAGCGTCGGCGCCAGCAATTGGGCCGGGGGCAAGGCCGCCACGGCCCACCTGCTGGATCTAGGGCACCGCAGGATTGCCTACCTGGGCGGGCCGGAAGCGGCCGAGTGCAACCAGGCCCGGCTGCACGGCTACATGGCCGCGCTGATGGCGAAAGGGGTGCCCGTCGAGGAGCGCTACATCCTGTCGGGACCCTTCCGCTCCGAGAATGGTGTGGCGGGAATGAAAACCCTGCTTCAACTCGAAGAGCGCCCAACGGCAATCTTCGCCGCAAGCGACAGCATCGCCTTGGGCGTGCTCGCCGAGGCGCGTCGGCAAAAGATCCGCATCCCGGAGGACATCAGCGTGGTGGGATTCGACGGGACCTACCAAGCGGAGGAATCGGTCCCGCCACTGACGTCCGTATCCCAGCCGCTGCAGGAGATGGGCCGCGCCGCCCTGCGATTTGTCCTGCGCCAAATGCGGGGTGACGCGGTGGACTCTCGGCGGGTGGAACTCGCTACGCACCTCGTAGTCCGCGAATCCACGGCGCCGCTGGCGTAGGCGCACTGGATCGGCGTGGACGTTGCGAGGGGGTCAGTGGTGTGTGCCGCTCCGCTTGAATCTTCCAGGAACCTCGACGTAGTAGACAGACCCCGCGGCAGGAAAGAAGAAGCGGTGCCCTGCGTGTCGGATTGGCTGGTAGTCGTGGCCGAAGGGGTCATGCACCGTGACTCGTTCGAGGTGATCCACGCGGGTGAGGAGGTTATTGACTTCCTGGAGCGTCGCCGGGTGGGTTACTTCGCCGTCCACCTCCAAGACCCACGGTGCGTCCGTGGTCCTGCCGGCATGTTCGAGGTAGAGCATTTCAAATAGTCCAGCAAGGAGGGCTTCCAGCGTTGTCGGGTAGAACCGCTGCAGGGGATGGGTCTGCATGTTCCTATGCTGGTTGTTCGTCCATGCTTGGCGGAGCCAGTTGAATTCCACCGTTCCCAATGAGGGGCCTAGACGCAGGTGCCTATCCTTATCCATGGTCAGGCGGTAGTTGTTTCCGGCTCGGTCAAGAATGCATGCCGCTTCGTCAACGTATTCCAAGTCTTTGAGCATGGCGGCCTCGGACGGATAGTACGAGAAGTCACCGCCCTCATCGACCACCACATAGTCGTTTGGACGCGTGCCCGGAACCGTAGTGTCGGGTGCCGTTCCGTTGGTAAAGCCAATGCGCTTCATGATTACGTCAGCTCCTGCGGAGGACCAGTCCACAGCCCGGGTGGCCGTGAATTCTTCCCTCGATCAGATCACCGAAAGGACCCGCCACCGGCGGTCTTTATGGTTTCCATATGCGGCAGGGCTGAGATTTAGCACTCTCTTAACAGCTGGACGCTTTCGGCGAGGACTCCTTGACGTACAGACAAGGCACCGGGGGTTCTGCGTCAGGCGATGGCGGAATTGACCCGCAGCGGCTGTAGCGTCGAAGCCCTCAAAGTGGCGCCGGCCATTATCGCGAGTGGGGCCTCAGCGTTACGCGCCCGAGTGCTGGAGCTCTCGCCCGCGAGGGGTGATCTCGACGTAGTAGATCGAGCCCGCACCTGGGGCGAGGTGCCGGTGGGTCTGGTGGCGGACTGGCCGGTATTCATGGCCGGAGGGGTCCCGCACCGTGGCCTTTTCAAGGTGATCCAGCCCCGCGAGGAGCGCATCGACGTCATTCAGCGTGGCCGGGTGCGTTTCTTCTCCACCTAGATTCAGCACCCACGGTGTCCCGTTGGCATTCCGGGCGCGTTCGAGGGCAAGGGTTTCGAACAGTTCGGCCACGAGGGCCTCGCGGGTTGCCGGGAAGAAGCGTTGCAAACGATGCGCCTGCAGATTCCGGTGCCGGTTGTTCATCCATGCCTGGCGGAGCCAGCTGAATTCCACCGGCCCGAACGATCGGCCAAGGCAGAGGTTCCTGTCCTTATCCAAGGTGAGGCGGCACTCATTGCCTTCCCGGTCAAGGACGCAGGCCGCCTCGTCCACGTACTCAAGGTCTTCCAGCATCGCCGCCTCGGACGGGTAGTAGATGAACTCTCCGATGTCATCGACTACAACGTAATCTTTTGGACGCGCGCCCGGGACCGTGGCATTGGATGCCGTTCCCTTGATCAGGGCAATCCGCTTCATGGTGAATTCATCTCCTGCGGAGGACCCGTCCACGGCCCCGTTGGCCGTGAATTCCTCCCTTTCATCACATCACCAAACGAGGCGTCCTCCCGGGTCTTAATGGGTTCCATATGCCGGCAGTCACAGATTTAGCACTCTCTTAACGGGCAGGGCTCGAGCATTGGCGGCGGGCATGGCAGACTTCGGCCATGAGTATCGAGCACTGGTGGCCGAAGCTGAAGCGGTCCACCCAAAAATGGCTGATCGAGAACAACGGCGACGCGGTGTCCTCCGATGTGGTCGCCGAGATCACCCAAGTTGGAGGCGTCATTACTTCCGATGCGTGGTGGGTTGGTGAGAGTGGGCCTTCGGGGCTCTACCTCTCGGACGAGGCAGTCGACTGGATCGAGGCGGTAGCGAACGGCGAGGTGCCCGAGCGGCCCTGACAACACCGCCGTGAGGTCACCTCGCCGCCGTGGTTAGCCAACGTGGACCCACGGGCGCCGGCTGACGTCGGGTTCGGCTTCACGCAGGACTTCCCTGGTGACCGGGGCGATCTCTCCTTCGCCGAGGAACAGGAAGCGAAGGAGATTGATGACCGGGTTGCCTTCGGTCCAGCGGAAGTAGATGTGCGGCATGAGGCCGGTCACGTCGCGGATGTGCAGCAGCACTGAGGCGATGGTGTTGGGGACCACGGGGCCGTGGACTTCGAGGATCTGGTGTCCGTGCCGAACCACGCCACGGACTTCGAGTGCCGTTTCGAAGTCGGAGGAATCGTCCACGATCACTTCCAGGAAGAGCGCCTGGTAATCCACCGGAATGTGGCTGACCTCGATGGCTGAGGTGAGTTTGTCCCGGTAGGCCTCCGCGGTGAGGCGGAGAGGTTCGTGGGCGATGAGCGCGATCGGGCCGCTCAGGTTGGTGGACATGAATTCCAGTGCCTGGCGGTCCAGATGGACGTGGGTGGCGTGCAGTTCAAAGGAGCGCCGGATCCTGGAAAGCAGGGAGATTACAATGATCCCCACGATAAAGATCGCGGCGATCCGGATGCCTTCCGGACGTTCGAAGATGTTGGCAATGGTGGTGTAAATAAACACTATGGCGATGATGCCGAATCCGACCGTGCGCTTGCGCTGCCTCAAGCGGCGCGCGGAGAGGGTCACCGCCACGGCTGCCGATGTCATCAGCACCAACACGCCGGTCGCGTACGCGCCACCCTGGGCGTCGACGTCGGCATTGAAAAGGAACGTGATCAGGAACCCGATGAGGGTGAACACCAACACCAGTGGGCGTACCGCCCGGGCCCATCCCGGTGCCATTCCATATCGCGGCAGGTACCGCGGGACCAGGTTCAGCAGCCCGGCCATGGCGGAGGCGCCTGCGAACCACAGAATGGCGATGGTGCTGAGGTCGTAGACAGTGCCGAACCCCACGCCGAGATATTGGTGCGCCAGGAATGCCAGGGCGCGTCCATCGGCCTGGCCGCCGGGCTGGAATTCCTTCTCCGGAATTAGCACCACGGTGGTGAAACTGGTAGCGATCAGGAATGAACTCATGATGACTGCTGCCGTGGTCAGGAGGCGGCGGGTTCCCTTGATCCGTCCGGCAGGGTTTTCCTCGGTGTCCGAAGCGCGTCCGCGGATCTGGGGCATCACTGCGACTCCGGTCTCGAATCCGGACAGGCCCAGGGCGAGTTTGGGAAAAACGAGCAGGGCGATGCCGACCACCATGAGCGGGTTTCCGTGCGACGTCGACAGGGCATGCCACCAGTCGCCTACTGCGACCGGATGGGCGAACACCTCGACAAAGGTTGAGAGGACGACCACGACGTTGAGGCTCAGATAGACGATGACGAGGACCACGGCCACGCCGATGGCTTCCTTGAATCCACGCAGGAATACGGCGGCCAGCAGGGCGAGCAGGAACAAAGTAACCAGGATGTTCTGTCCCTGCAGCCAGCCCGGGGCGAGCGGATTCTGGATCGCGTGGGCCGTGGCATCCGCGGCCGAGAGGGTCATGGTGATCATGAAGTCCGTTGCGGCGAACCCGAGGAGAACGAGGACGAGGATCTTCCCTCCCCAGCGTGGCAAGAGGCGCTCAAGCATGGCAATGGATCCCTCGCCGCGGTGGCTTTCCCCGGCGACGCGGTGGTACACGGGCAGGGCGCCCAGCAGCGTGACGGCCACCAGGACGATGGTGGCCAAGGGGGAGATCACTCCCGCAGCCAAGGCTGCGATGGCCGGCTGGTAGCCGAGGGTGGAGAAATAGTCGACGCCGGTGAGGCACATGACCTGCCACCACGAATGCTTCTTCAGATGGGGATCGCCCACCGCGCCGGGGCCTTGGTGCGATCCTTTGGAGTCCTGCAGTCCGAACAACAGCCATGTCCGCAAGGAGGCCATACCGCCGGGCCGTGGCGCCGAAGGATCAGCCGGGGGCCTGCTCAAGGTAGTCATGGTGTCCTTTCCGCGCGACGCGCAGGCACCGCGATCATTGCTGAACATAGCACCGACTACAGATGTTTTCGCTGGTTGAATCCGATCTTGATGAATCCTTAACGTCGACTTCCCGGAATCCACCCCCCACCCGTTAAGAAGCCGTCAAGATTCGGCCCTGGGGTGTTAAGGAACCATCAGGAACCGATTTTCGCCGCCTGCCAAGGAGTTGACTGGCAGCAGCCCCGCAAACGGGGCGCGGATGAAAGGACGTTCCAGTGGCCGACGTGGCTGTTGTGGGGATCTTTGTGGTGTCCATGGGGATCGTGATGTGGATTGCCCACCTTCTGGGCAAAATTGTCGACGGCGATGATGGGCCGGTGAACGGGCAGTGAGCGCGGACGCCGTGATGTGGTTGGTCCTGTTCATCGCAGGGCTGTGTCTGTTCGGCTACCTGTTGGCCGTGTTGATCCACCCGGAAAAGTGGTGATGACGGATGGTTTTCAGTATTGCCTCCTTCGTCACCCAGGTGGCCGTTCTGCTTTTGTTGCTGATCTTGGTGCACAAGCCGTTGGGCGTCTACCTTGCCCGCGTGTTTGAGGGCAAGAAATCGACCCGTGTGGAGCGGTTGTTCTACCGGCTATCCGGGGTGGACCCAAACACCGAGCAGAGATGGTCCATCTACCTGCGCAGCGTGCTGGTCTTCTCCGCCGTGTCCATCCTGGTGGTGTTCCTGCTCCAGCGGCTCCAAGGCGTGCTGCCCGGAAGCAATTCATTGCCTGGCGTAGATCCGTGGACGGCCATGAACACGGCCATTTCCTTCGCGACGAACACCAACTGGCAGGTGTACACCCCTGAGACCACCATGGGCATCTTCGCGCAGATGTGTCTGCTTGCCGTGCAGAACTTCCTGTCAGCCGCGGTTGGAATCGTGGTGGTGGTCGCCCTGATCCGCGGCATCGCCAGAACCCGGACGGACAAGCTAGGGAACTTCTGGGTCGATCTGGCCCGCACCTCCTTCCGCGTGCTGCTCCCGATGGCTGTCCTCGCGGCCATCGTGATGGTGATCGGCGGTGTGGTGCAGAATTTCTGGTCCACCGACGTCGTCAACCAGGCGACGGGCGTGACCCAGACGATCCCCGGTGGCCCGGTGGCCTCCCAGGAAGCCATCAAGATCCTGGGAACCAACGGCGGCGGCTATTTCAATGCCAACTCGGCGCACCCGTTCGAGAACCCGAACGTCTTCATCAGCATGTTCGAAGTCTTCCTGATCCTGCTCATCCCCTTTGCTTTGCCGTACGCCTATGGGCGCATGGTGGGGGACCAGCGGCAGGGCTACACGGTAGCCGGGGTCATGGGCACGCTCTGGTTGGGCTCCACGGCCCTGATGGGCTGGGCCGTTGCCGGCGCACAGGGGACGGCGACCGCTGCTGCCGGAGGTTTGGGGGAAGGCTTCGAGCAGCGCTTCGGCGCGGCCCAAAGCGCCATCTTTGCCACGGCCACCACCTTGACGTCTACCGGTGCGGTCAACGTCGCCCACGATTCCCTGCCGCCGTTGGCGGGCGGAGTCGCCATGGTGAACATGATGCTCGGCGAAGTGGCCCCCGGCGGCACGGGATCCGGGCTCTATGGCCTGCTCATCCTCGCGATCGTCTCCGTGTTCATTGCCGGGCTGATGGTGGGCCGCACCCCGGAATTCCTGGGCAAGAAGATCGGACCCCGGGAAATGAAGCTCGCGGCCATGTATATCCTCGTGACACCTACCGTGGTTCTGGCCCTGGCCGGGGTCACCGTCCTTCTTCCGGACGCCGTGGCCAATGCACCTGCCTCCGGACCGCACCAGTTCAGTGAAGTGCTCTATGCCTTCACCTCCGGCGCGAACAACAACGGCTCGGCGTTCGGCGGGATCACCACCTCCGGACCGTACCTGTCGGTGATGATGAGCCTCGCCATGCTGCTGGGCCGCTATCTGCCCATCGTGCTGGTGCTTGCCTTGGCTGGTTCCCTGGCGAAACAACCCAAGATCCCGGCGTCATCCGGGACGGTTCCGACCCACGGTTGGCTCTTCGGTTCTCTCTTGCTCGGCGTCACGGTGATCATGACCGCGTTGAGCTACTTCCCGGCCCTTTCCCTGGGCCCCCTCGCAGAAGGACTCCTCAAATGACCCGGTCCAACACGGCATTAGCCTCGGACACCGCCGCCCAGACATACGCCGACGGCAATCCCCTGGGTACACCGGGGGAGCACAAGCACCACACCAAGGCGCCGGCCAAGCTGGACCTTGCCAGCCTCCGGTCTGCCTTGCCGGTTGCGGTGCGGAAGCTCGCGCCGCGCCAGATGATTCATTCTCCGGTGATGTTCACCGTGCTGGTCGGCGCGGCTCTTTGCACGGCCATCTGTATCTTCAAGCCGGCCGTGTTCGGCATCTCGGTGACCGTCTGGCTTTGGCTGACGGTGCTCTTCGGTACCTTGTCGGAGGCCATCGCCGAGGGACGGGGCAAGGCCCAGGCAGACAGCCTCCGGGCCAGCCGGAAAGGCGTTGTTGCCAGGCGTCGGCTCGAGGACGGCACCCTCAAAGAGGTACCGGGAACGGAACTGCGGAAGAACGACGTCGTCATCTGCGAAGCCGGGGACGTTATCCCCTCCGACGGCGAAATCATCGAGGGCCTGGCGAGCGTGGACGAATCCACCATCACAGGTGAATCGGCGCCCGTCATCCGCGAATCCGGCGGCGACCGTTCCTCGGTGACCGGAGGAACCAAGGTGCTCTCGGACCGGATCGCCGTCCGGATCACGGCCGAGGCAGGCGAGACGTTCATCGACCGGATGATCAAGCTCGTGGAAGGCGCCGTCCGGCAAAAGACGCCCAACGAAATCGCACTCCACGTCCTCCTGGTCTCCCTGACCATCGTGTTCCTGGCAGTCACCATGAGCCTGGCCCCGTTCGCTTCCCTGGCGGGCGCAACCCCGTCGCCGATTGTCCTCGTGGCGCTCCTGGTCTGCCTGATCCCCACGACTATCGGGGCGCTCGTGCCCGCCATCGGCATCGCAGGCATGGACCGCCTGGTGCAACACAATGTCCTGGCCACTTCCGGCCGCGCGGTCGAAACCGCAGGAGACATCACCACGCTGCTGCTCGACAAGACCGGCACCATCACCTACGGCAATCGGCGCGCGGTCAACTTCTTCCCCGCCAACGACGTCGACCGCACGGAACTCATCGAAGCGGCCCGGCTCTCCAGCTTGGCCGACGAGACCCCGGAAGGACGCTCGATCGTGGATCTCGCCGCAGAAAAGGGTGTCGGCGGCCCAGACCTGGCTGCTCTCCTGAAGGGCTCGGAAGACTTCGCCGTTGTCGAGTTCAGCGCCAGCACCCGCATGAGCGGCCTGGACCTCGACGGGACTAAGATCCGCAAGGGGGCCGCAGCCGCGGTCGCCAAGTTCGTCGCGGATGCCGGCGGCCACACGCCTGCCGAGGTGGACTTGAAGGTGCAGGAAATCTCGGCCCAGGGCGGCACCCCGCTGTTGGTGGCCGGCGTCGGGAACGACGGCGGAGCCCGGGTCCTGGGCACCATCCACCTGGCCGATGTGGTCAAGCCGGGCATGCACGCCCGCTTCGCCGAACTGCGCCGGATGGGCATCCGGACTGTGATGATCACGGGGGACAACCCCATCACGGCCAAGGCGATTGCCGCCGAAGCCGGGGTGGATCACTTCGTTGCCGAAGCCACCCCGGAAGACAAGATGGCCGTCATCAAGGAAGAACAGGCCGAAGGGCGGCTGGTGGCCATGACCGGCGACGGCACCAACGATGCCCCGGCCCTGGCAGCGGCGGATGTCGGCGTCGCCATGAACTCCGGTACGCCGGCGGCCAAGGAAGCCGCCAACATGGTGGACCTGGACTCTGATCCCACCAAGCTCATCAACATCGTGGGCATCGGCAAACAGCTGCTCATCACCCGCGGCGCCCTGACCACGTTCTCGGTGGCGAACGACGTCGCGAAGTACTTCGCGATCGTTCCGGCGCTGTTCACAGCCGCGTTTCCGGGGCTCGGCCTCTTGAACATCATGGGCTTGTCCACGCCGTCCTCGGCCATCCTGTCCGCGGTGATCTTCAACGCCCTGATCATCATCGCACTGGTTCCGCTCGCCTTGCGCGGCGTCAAATACCGTGCAGTCTCGGCAAACCAGGCGCTGGCCAGGAACCTCGCGATCTACGGCCTGGGCGGTCTCATAGCTCCCTTCATCGGGATCAAACTCATCGACCTGCTCATTTCCCTCATCCCCGGCATCGGCTAGGAGCCCACCATGAACACCCTTCCCGGCTATCTTCGGCAAGCAGGAACGGCGCTGCGGTTCCTGCTCCTGGCCACCGTTGTCCTTGGATTGATCTACCCGCTGGCGATTTTCGGGGTCGGCCAGGCTGTTGCGCCGTTCCAGGCCAATGGTTCCATCGTGAAAGACTCGGCCGGAAAGCCCGCCGCTTCCGCCCTGATCGCGCAAGTCTCTGCCAACGACGCTGGCAACCAGAACCCGTTGTGGTTCCACGCCCGCCCCTCGGCTGCCAAGTGGGACCCGGGGGCGTCAACCGCCAGCAACCTGGGACCCAACGATTCCAAACTGCTCGACGCCGTCAAAGCCAACCGTGCCGCCGTCGCCGCCGCAGAGGGGGTCAAGGAGTCCGACGTCCCCGCCGACGCCGTGACGGCGAGCGGTTCCGGGCTGGACCCGCAGATCTCGGTGGCTTACGCCCGGCTCCAGGTGCCCAGGGTGGCCAAGGCTCACGGGCTGAGTCCCGAAACGGTGCAGGCCATGGTGGACCGCCGCACAGTCACGGGACTTGAGGCCTTCCTGGGGCAGCCGTCCGTGAACGTCACGGAGCTGAACCTGGACGTGGCCGCAGCGGCGCCGGCTAAGTGAGCGTTGCCGGGCCCGCGGGCAACTGCCGCGTTCAACAAGTGAAAGAATGACCACATGGCACGGGCAACGCTGCGCATTTTCCTCGGGGCAGCCCCGGGGGTAGGGAAGACCTACGCCATGCTTGAAGAGGCCCACCGGTTGAGCGGACGCGGTGAAGACGTGGTGGTGGCTTTCGCCATGGACCATGGGCGCAGCGATACCCGTGCCTTGTTGGACGGCTTGGAAGTCATTCCACCGCACACCATCGCGTATCGGGACACCAGCTTTGAAGAGATGGACGTCGACGCGGTCCTGGCACGCAAGCCGAGCACCGCCGTCGTCGATGAATACGCCCACTCGAATATCCCCGGAAGCCGCAACGCCAAGCGCTGGCAAGACGTCGAGGAACTGCTCGACGCCGGCATCAACGTCCTCTCTACGGTCAACGTGCAGCATCTGGCATCCCTCGGTGACGTCGTGAGCGCAATCACCGACGTCCGGCAGGCGGAGACTGTGCCCGACGACGTCGTGCGGCGTGCCGATCAAATCCACCTTGTTGACATCTCGCCGGAGCTGTTGCGGCAACGGCTGGGCGACGGCAAGATCTATTCGGCGGACAAGATCGACGCCGCGCTGTCCAACTATTTCCGGATGGGCAACCTGACGGCATTGCGGGAACTGGCACTGCTGTGGCTGGCTGACCGCGTGGACGAAGGGCTCGCGAAGTACCGTTCGGAACAGGGGATCGAGGCGAGCTGGCCCGCCCGGGAACGGATCGTCATCGGCCTCACCGGCGGGCCCGAAGGAGAAGTCCTCGTCCGCCGCGCAGCACGGATCCTCAAGCGCGTCAACGGCGGCGACTTGCTCGCCGTGCACGTCCGCGCGGCCGATGGAGTGGCCGCGGAATCTCCGCAAGCGTTGGAGGCCCAGCGCCTGTTGGTCCGGGATTTGGGCGGCAGCTACCATACGGTGGCGGGGGAGGATCCGGCCAAGGCTTTGCTTGACTTTGCCCGCAGCGTGAACGCGACGCAGATCGTCGTCGGGATTTCGCGGCGCCGGTCCCTGGTGGGGAGGCTGACCGGCCAGGGGATCGGCAACCGGGTGGTGCGTGACTCCGGCGATATTGACGTGCACATGGTTTCGCATCCTCTGGGTGGCCGGGGTGTCGACCGTCCGCGGCAGCGGGACCTTGGCCGCACCAGGGTGATCGTCGGGTTTGCAATGGCGGTGGTCCTTCCGGTTCTGTTGCAGCTCCTGCTGGCCGCGAGCCCTTCGCACAGCATTGCGACGGCGGTGCTCCTCCAGCTCACGGGCTCGGTTGCCGTTGCCCTGGTCGGCGGGTTGTGGCCCGCCCTGCTTGGTGCCCTGTGGAGCAGCCTGTTGGTGAACTTCTTCTCCATACCGCCCGTGGGAACCCTGACCATCAGCGACCCCGAGAACATCCTTGCCTTGCTGGTCTTCGTGGGCGTTTCAGCCGCAGTGGCCGCCGTCGTGGACGTCTCGGCCAGACGCTCCAAGGAAGCCGCCCGGGCCCGTGCCGAGGCCACCACCCTGGGTGATCTCACGCGTGGGGCATCGAGCGCCGAGGACACCGTCGAAGAACTCTTGAAGCAAGCGCTGGACGTATTCCAGATGCGCGGGGCGGCACTCTACAGAGCCGCGGGTTCCACTGGCGGGGCGGCCGGCGGCTGGCGCCTCGTCGCGAAGGCCGGAGAGGCCGCACCACTCCCTCCCGACGGCGGCGAAAACACCGAACAGATCGACGCCGGAACCCGGCTGGTCCTGTCCGGCCGCATCCTGCCAGCCAGCGACCGCCGGTTGCTCGGCGCCTTCGGGGCACACCTTTCGGCCCAGCTCGAGCGGCGACAACTGGCAGCGAGCCGACGGGAGGTCATGCGCTTGGCCGAGAGCAACACCATGCGCACTTCCATCCTGCGCGCCGTCTCCCACGACCTGCGGACTCCGTTGGCCGGGATCAAATTGGCCGTGGGCGGCTTGCGGCAAAGCAACGTCCATTACACACCCGAGGAGGAACAGGAGCTGCTGGCAACCATCGAGGAATGTTCGGACAGGCTGGACGTCCTCGTGGGAAATCTCCTGGACATGTCCCGCATAACCTCGGATTCGGTGAACGCCCTCATTCGCCCGTTGCGCTGGTACGAAGTGATCCCGACCGCCCTGCATGGCATACCGCCGGGACGGGTGCGCGTCGACCTGCCCGGAAACATGCCGGAGATCGACGCCGACGCCGGGATGCTGGAACGCGTCATTGCAAACATCGTGGAGAACGCCATTAAGTACGCACCGGATTCCGATGTTGTACTGGTGGGAGCCGCGGGTGGCTTCAGTTCGTCCACCCTGGACGGTAGGCCGTCCGGGGAGCTGCGCATCATCGACCACGGCCAAGGAGTCCCCGCCGAAAACGTGGTCAGGATGTTCCAGCCGTTCCAGCGGCTCAACGACGTCCCTTCCTCCACCGGGGTTGGTTTGGGGCTCGCCGTGGCCAAGGGATTCACGGAAGCGATGGGAGGCACCCTCACCGCCGAGGAGACTCCAGGTGGCGGCCTGACCATGGTCATTCGGCTTCCGCTGTCCACAGGGGTCGCGTTCCCGAACGAGGAGGCGCAAGCTCCCATGGAAGCGCAATCGGTTCTTTTGGAGCGCCGCCATGTGCCGCCGTCGTGCAGCTCAGATAGTGCATCCGGGGAGGCAAGATGAGCAACGTCCTGGTGGTGGACGACGATCCCCATATCGTCAAGGCGCTGCGGATCACGCTCCAAGCCCACGGTTACACCGTAGCCACCGCGTCCGACGGCGAATCGGCCTTGCGCTCTGCCGCCCAACATCCGGTGGGCGTCTTGATCCTCGACCTCGGGCTGCCGGACATCGACGGAACCACGGTCATCACCCGCTTGCGTGAATGGAGCAGTGTGCCCATCCTGGTCCTCTCCGCACGGCACGGCTCCGACGACAAAGTTGAAGCCCTGGACGCCGGCGCAGACGACTACATCACCAAGCCCTTCGGGCTCGATGAGCTGCTGGCGCGTCTCCGGGCGATCCTGCGGCGCACCGCGGATCCGGGCGAAGAAGCGCCCGTGCTGGTCACGGAATCGTTCACTGCGGACCTTGCCATGAGACGCGTGACGCGCGACGGCGAGGACGTTCGGCTGACACCGACGGAGTGGAGGATCCTGGATCTCTTCGTGCGCAATCCCGAGAAGCTGATCACCCAGCAGCAGCTCCTCAGCGAGGTCTGGGGCCCGGCCTACGCCAAGGAAGCCAATTACTTGCGCGTGTACATGGCGCAGCTCCGGCGGAAACTCGAACCGGAGCCAGGGAACCCGCGCCACTTGATCACCGAGGTGGGGATCGGGTACCGGTTCATGCCGTGAGGCGGGCCGCGGCGCCGGCGAACTCCACAGTCCCTCCGGCAGTATCGCTCGCCCGGCGTGCCGGCAAGACCGAGGACATCATACTCATGCGCAACCTCGCCTACGCGCGCTGAGCACAACCGGACAGGAATCTGTGGACCTCATCCGGGCTGTCCAACCTCGCGGATGGTGTCTTCAAGACTGCGCTGCCGCTGCAGGCCGTTCAAGTCACGCAGTCGCCAACGCTGGTTGCCGGCCTGACGGTCGCAGCGACAGTTCCCTGGCTGCTCTTCGCCCTGCCCGGGTGCGCCGCAGGGCAATCAGTCAGCAGCGGGCGGCTGGGAGCGAGAACGGAAGTCCTCAGGTCCTGGCGGGGATACCTTCCACAGGACGATGGTCAAGGATTGCTGCCGCGGGAGGCGATGGACGGCTTCTTAACGCGAGGAACAAGCCAATCGTTGAGACTGAAATGAGCAGCAGAGACTCCCGAAGGAGTATGCCCAAGGGTGCGAGCAGGGTCGGGCCGTTCTGCAGCATGTGCTCGCCCAGATCCGTTCCATGGATCAGCAGAACGAGCGCGGCAGCTGCTACGAATACGCGAGTGGGCTTCCGGCCCAGGAACCAAAGCACGACGAGAGCCGGGATCAGATATACCCAGTGGTGCAACCAACTCACAGGTGAGACAAGGCTGGCAGTCATTCCAACGGCCAGAACTGCCGCCAGCATTTGTCCCGCACGGAAGATCTTCGCGCCCGCGAACAGGCCGAGAACGGCCACAACGATGACGATCACCTTGGACGGTGAGACTGCCCAATGCCCGATCGCTGCGGCCGCCCCCTGTATGGAGTTGTTACCCGCGCTGGCAAACTGGGTGCCGAGATCAACCTTTGAGCTGAGCTGCCACACGTCTGAGAACCAGTAGGTGACCGACATGGTGGGAAACAGGATCCCGCCGATAATGACCGTCCCGGCGAAACCCGCAACCGCCGAGACCGCCATACGCCATTGTCTTGTTATCAAGAGATATGGAATGAAGATGGCCGGGGTCAGCTTGATACCGGCCGCGATCCCGATCAACACCCCTTTCGGAACGAACCGGGACCACCGTCCATTCGTGTGACGAACGAAATCCGCGAGACAGAGTCCGGCGAGGAACAAATTGATCTGACCCCACACCAAGTGCTGCGCAACGATCGTGGTACAGCAGCCCAGAAGAAGAAGCGTGAGCCATATCGTCCGTCGCCGGGGCAAGGACCGCGGCAGGCAAACACCAATGATGAACGCCAAGGTTGCCACGCAGCCGGTGGTCCACAGCACGAAGGACGTCTGGGCAGGAAGCAAGCTCGTGACGGATAAGAGCGCGGCTGAGAACGGCGTGTAGACGAAAGGCAGGCCCTCGGAGGGCAGAAGTTCCCCAAAAAGGTTGCGGGCATAAACGTCTTCCCCCGGCCAAGATGCCACCGAGGCGTACCGATAAACCAGGAAATCCACCGGAGGGTAGACGCCGAGGCCAAGCAGATACAGGGCCCTTCGCAGATGAGCGTGGTTAGGGCCGTCTGCCGCCGAGGGCAGGAGCGTGTCCTGATGCCGCTGCGGCGTGGTGCGGGAGGAGAGAGGTCAGGGCCTCTTTGAATTGGTAGCGACCAAGCTTCCAAATAAAAAAGAGACCCTGATATGGCCAATGCTACTTCCTGTCCGGGCGGTCGCTGGTGCGAGCGGGCCGACGCGCTTCTTGGTGTCGACGGCATCCACGTCTGCTCTGTCACGGCGGCCGGTTCCGGCCTGGTTCTGCACGTTGAGACAGCCGAAACCGTCAGCGGTTGTCCGGACTGCGGTGTCGTCGCGGTTGGCCACGGCCGCCGGCAGGTCCGGCTCCATGACACCCCGTGTTTCGGGCGGCCGGTGCGGCTGCTGTGGGCCAAGTGTGTCTGGCGCTGCCCGGACCCTGACTGCCCCAGAACCACGTTCACCGAAGAACATGCGTTGGCCGGGCCCCGGGCAAAACTGACTGCCCGGGCCGTTGCGTGGGCGACCGACGGCCTGCAGCGTTTCGACACCTCCGTCTCCGCCCTGGCCCACCAGCTCGGCGTCTCCTGGCACACGGCCTGGGACGCCATCAAGGCAGAGGCCGCCCGGCGGATCGCAGCGGCCGGCCGGCTGGCAGGGGTGAACGCGCTAGGCGTGGATGAGCATGTCTGGTCCCATACCGGGCCGCCGGGTTCCGGCATGGTCACCGGGATCGTGGACCACACCCGCGACGCGAACGGTGTGGTGCATGCCCGGTTGCTGGACCTTGTTCCGGGGCGGTCCGGGAAGGCCTACGCCGACTGGCTCAAAGACCGCGGGGAGGAATTCACCGCCGGCATCAAAACGGCGGCGCTGGATCCGTTCCGCGGTTACGCGAACGCGATCCGAGACGAACTGCCCGAAGCCATCACCGTCCTGGATGCCTTCCATGTCGTGAAACTGGGATCAGCCATGGTCGATGAGGTCCGCCGCCGGGTCCAGCAGGACACCCTCGGGCACCGCGGACGCAAGGGCGACCCGCTCTACGGGATCCGCCGGACCCTGCAGATCGGCGCCGAACACCTCACCGACAAACAATCCGCCCGGCTCGACGCGAAACTCACCCTCGGGGACCCGGACCACGAAGTCACCCTGGCCTGGCAGTGCTACCAGAAGCTCCGCAACATCTACCACGCCCGGCCGGAGCGGGGCAGGGAACTCGTCAACGAGGTGATCTCCTCCTTCCCGTCCTGCCCGATACCGGAAGTCTCCCGACTGGGCCGGACACTCAAACAATGGAAGGCAGCGATCCTGGCCTACTTCGACACCCACGACGCGGCCAACGGGCCCACTGAAGCGATCAACGGCGTCATCGAAACCACCCGCAGAATCGCCCGCGGCTTCCGCAACTTCACCAACTACCGACTCAGATGCCTACTCGCCGCCGGCGGCCACCGCCCCTACCGGATCAAACAGACCAACCATGCCTAAATGCGAAGAGCCAGATACAGGCTGGCAAAGAGGATCCCCAACACCAGGACAATTGTCATTATTGGCCACATCCGACCAACAATGCTCAAAGTTTCGGCTGATGTGAAATAACGTTTCCGAGGGATCTTAGTATGCATTCTGCCAATCCATTCAGGTGCTTTACAGCCGACTACGTGGCCGGCGTCTCTGAGCGGCGCCGACCACGCCCGTCAATGCTGATGGTCTTGATGATGGTTAGCAGCCTCGCAAGTAGAAGGCATTCGTGATCTCCCAAATGCCATAGTCTCCAGGCGGCCGATGCCGCCGGTGCCGCTACCGCAAAAGCGGCGACCCCCAACATGGTGGCGGCGCCGACTGCACCTACCCTCTTCAAGGTCTTTGACTTCACATTCACAATGTCCTCCTGCGAGTGATGGCGGGTAGGGCGCCCGGCGAAGCAGAGGCTTCACGATGAAAGTATGCAGGCCTGATGTATTAGTCAAGACCTTTTAATAACAGGTCAGGAGACTTTAATTTAAGGGTTCGAAATCATAATCGATCGACCGCGCGTCAGGTTTCGACACTTACTCAGTCCTTATTTATAAACCACTCAATTTGAGATCTTTCTATACTCAATTTTGGGCAATGGCCACTCAATGGGAGCAAAATTCTTGACACCGATGGGTGGGAAGTGGTCTAAGTACTTTCATCAAATCGAAGAAGGCATGGCCGAAAGGGGTGCATCAGCAGCGATGCGCCCGGTTCCGCCGGCCCCATCGCAGGACGTTACGCCCTGGTTCAGTCATCCGTCATTTGTTTGGGCGTTTCGAGCGTGCTCATAAAGGGACTGGCGCGTGGTGGTTCCGGTCTTGCCAAGGGCCCTGGAGATGTGGTTTTCCACGGTCCGGGGGCTGATCCCCAGGAGGGCAGCGATTTCGGGGGTGCGTTGGCTGCCTGCCAGGATGGCGATTTCTCTTTCCCGGGCGGTCAGGCCCTGGGGTTGGCCTCCGGTGTCGAGGGTCAGTTGTTCTCCTTGCGACGGGAAGCGGTCTTCGAAGACTGAGGTGATCCGCTGAAGGGTCTTGGCCAAGCCATGGTGTCGTTTGTGGAGAAAGCGCCTTAATGTGCTTTTCAGGAGCCTGGTGATCGCGGGAAGGTCGGAGTCGGCTTCGTATTGGTCCAGGAGAATCTTCAGTAGTTGGTGGTCCCGGTCACGAACGGCACCGGCGATGGCGAGGAACTGGGCATGGGTGTTCGCGCCGTTTTCCTGCAGTAGCCGTTGGGTGGTCTCCAGGATCTTGTATCCGGGATAGAGGGACAACATGAACAATGAGGCATACACGGCTTCGGTGATGTAGCCGCGGTCCAGTTGTTGTTCCAGAAGGTCCGCGGCGTTTTGATCAAAGTCGGCTGGATCGGCGTATTTCCGGGTAACGAGTTCATAGACTGCTTTACCGGTTCCAGGCAGGGGGCCGATGTCAGCGACGTCTTTGCGTGCCTGAATCCCCAGCGAGGGGACGTTCTTACCGGAGCTGGCCAAAACGCGAAGGCCGGCGATTCTGAGCATGGCGTCGTGGAGGAAGTTCACCAGGAAGCCGGGCCGGCCGAGCGCGAAGACACTGGCCATCACCCGGTCAGCTTCCTTGCTGAGTCCCTGTTGCGTCATGGCCAGTACCGCGACGTAGCTGCTCGCGACGAAGCCGAACTGATCAAGGCGGCGCCGCGCCGCAGCGCGTTGGCTGAGGGAGAAGATCAGTGCTTCCTCGCCGTGGCCGGCAATATGGAGAGCGAGTCCACGGACGAAGGGTTCCACGCTTGCGGCGATTTCGAAGCCGTCCGCAGAGTCAAGGGCCCGGAGGGCCGCCTGGGCATCGAAGCGGTAGAGCTCCAGAATGCCCCGGATGACCGGCAGAACGCCGCTCTCGGGGTGGTGGCTGCCCAGCCCGTCCAAGGTTTCGTCGAGGTTTGTGGGCATTCGGTCGAAGGACGCTTCGAGGTAGAGCGCGAACGCCTGGGCTTCTGCTTTCCAATCGGGGTGAGCTTGGCCGATGTCCTGGAGTATGCCCGTCGCGGCCGCTAATTGCCCGCCGCTGACGATGGCCCACAGCGCCCGGGTCATGGCGAAGAAGAAATGGTCGGCAGGATCAGCGCCGGCCGTCTCAGTTTCGCCGAAGACTTGTTCGATGCGTGAGGGGTCGATCGGGCCGCCCCAATAGAACTTGAGGAACGCTGCTGCGTTGGACATGGTCTTTTCGGAGTCCCAGACGTCGAACTGTGACTCTTCCAGATCCCGTAGCTGGTCTTGGAAGTGCTGCGTCGCAGCCGTACCGGCGCCGGCTTCATTTCGCAGGTCTCTGATCAGTTCGGCCAGAAGTTCAGGCGGGGAAGTCTTTACCGGCCGGTCAGGGGAATCGATCTCCCGGCTAATCCGATCCGCCAGCACCCTGCGGGAGGATCGCACGTGAGGGTCACGGAAATGGTCGACAACAATGTGTGGACTGACTCCTACCCACATGGCTCCGCCGCTGTCTTCGGTGAGCGCAACCAGCCCCCGCATTTCGAGCCTGTCCAGGATATCTGTCTCAACTACTGGCTTCAGGGACCCCAGCGGCCGGGGACCCAGCACAGACAGGGTATGCAAAGCCGTCCGTTCATCGGCGCTGAGGCCATGAAGGAGTGCCTGGACGGTGCTCTGGAGATATTCGTTCCAGAGCGTGTTCCCGCACATGGTCCACTGTCCATCGCGGAGGATAAGCTGCTTGCTCAGCTCGGCGCTTTCGGCGATCCTGACCACGAGCCGCGGGTTGCCTCCGGATTTCATGAGCACGGCGGTGGTCAAATCCACGTCCGGCGGCGACCCAAGCGTCTGGGCCAGGAGTTTGTTGACTTGATCGTAATCAAGAGGACTGAGTCGTATCGTTGCCTCCGGCCATCGGGCAGGCGTGAACACGGAGGCCCCTGAGCCCAGGGGGGCATCGTCCATCGTCACCACCAGCGGCCGTTGGGTCCGCCTCTGGACAATGTCAACGACCGCGGCTGATTCCTTGTCGAGCTCATCGATATCGTCAACAACGATGGCCCGCGGGCCTCGCTGCGCCAACTGTTCGGCGAGCACGTTCGCGACTCCTAGCGGCCCATTCTCTTGCCCGCGCCCGTCCAGTCCGAGTGCGCCAATCCCTGCGAACGGGGTCTCATTCAGGAGCCGCGAACCCAAGAGGCTGTAGACAGTGACTCCGGCCTTTTCGAGGCCAGCGGCGATCGACTCCAAGACCGTTGATTTTCCACTACCAGGGCCGCCGACGATCCGAACACTGACGCCGCGGGCCACGTAGGCAAGCGCCCGTCGGGCTTCCTCTTCGAACACTTCCGAACTCCTAACGCAGACACCCAGGCTTTGAAGCGTGAGCCTAGCGGCCCTTCAAATCTGAGGAGAGCGCCCCGAAGCGCTAGCCTGACAACACATCCGACGCTACGGCCAAAAATGATCATTGAGTGGGAATTGCACTGAAAATGAGTGTGCGAAGCACTGGAAATGAGTGTGCATTGCACTGAAAGTGAGTGGTGAAGTTGCGTCGGAGTAGGTGCGACCCGCACCCTGCTTTGGTCGGCGGACAGGACCGATCCACAACCGTACCGGTGAGATTCCGTGATTGTGCCGGCTGCCGTCGTCAACTCCAATGCCACCGGGAAGGACTGAAAGTCAGCCTGACACGAGCCAAGGAAAGATCGCCCAGATCGACACCGCGCTCCAACGCCCTATCAGTGCGGTTCACGGTTCACGCTCGGCAGGCCTGCCTTCGCCTCACTTGCCGGTCGAACAATCCACATCACCGCAGAGCTGACGACGCACAACGCAGTCGCGTGCCAATTAGCTCGGCCGTCTGTGCGCCCGGGGAGTTGGTTTCTGCACAATGGATCCCATGGTGGTCAGAACTCATGGGAGGCACCCTGCGCTCTCTCACCGGAGTGCATCATCCAGTCGCGTTGACTTTGGGGCTTCAGTCCCGGCCCGACCTTCGGGACGCTTCCGCGCCCATACTCAAGGACGCCGAAGCCTGGCATCGGGGCCAGGTAGATGAGGTTCATGGCTGGAAGGATCCGCGAGCCGAGAACTTTTTGCCATTCAGGGTCATGGCTCTTGTTAGGGCGTTACTCCGACGTAAAGATCGGCGTCGGTTCACCACAATTAGTTTCTTGGTGCTGCCCCTCGCCGGCACTATCGGATGGGAGCTGCAGCCAGGGCAATTTGTCATTTCCAAACATCTCGCCCGAGACACCAAGCGGTTTGAAAACTGGTTTGCCGGGCAGCTACTTGCCGGCCAATAGACGTCAGTGGTGGCAGGGGAAGATTCCTGCCGCCACCACGGCGCAGTTTCTAGACCCAGCCGCGTCCGTCAGCGGGAATGACGTTGCACTGTCCGCCCGTGGTACCTCTGGGACATACCGACAACAATCCGTGTCAATGGCCATCAGTTTCTGCCCACCGGCGGCCAGTGAATGTGCCCGCTGGTGGCCAGCAAAACTGCCCGGTGATGGCCAATAGATCTGCCCACTGAATGGTTCGGCGGGATTGGCCATCTTCGGTCGTGTTAGTTCAGTTGGGTGACTCCTTTTCCGGCGAGGGCCTGGGTGAGGCGGATGGAGTCACCGCTGGTTTGGCAGACGTGGGCGTGGTGCAGGAGCCGGTCCACGGTGGCCGTGGCGAGGGTTTTGGGCATGAGCTCGTCGAAGCCGGCCGGGTGCAGGTTCGAGCTGATCGCGACGGAGCGTTTTTCGTAGGCGGCGTCCACGACCCGGTAGAGGCCTTCGGCGGCGTCGGTGGCCACGGGTAGCAGGCCGATGTCATCGATCACCACGAGTTCGGCGCGGAGGATTCTGGTGACCGCGCGGGTGACGCTGTCATCGGTGCGGTGGGCCCGGATCAGGGCTCCGAGGTCCTCGAGCCGGAACCACGCCACGCGCATCCCGGCTTCGACGGCCTGTTGGCCGAGGGCTTCGAGGAAGAACGTTTTCCCGGTCCCGGAGGGTCCGCAGACGACGAGGTTTTCCCGCCGGGTGATCCATTCCAGCGTCCGCAGTGCCTGCTGGGTCGGGGCCGGGATCGAGGAGGCTGCGGGGTCCCAGGCGTCGAATGTTTTACCCGTGGGGAAGCCTGCTGCTTTGCGGCGGGTGGCGAGCATGGACCGGGCCCGGCCGGCTGTTTCTTCGGTGAACAGGGCCTTGATGACCTCGGCCGGTTCCCAGCGCTGGGCTCGTGCGGTGGCGATGAGTTCCGGGGCGAGGGCCCGGGCGTGGGGCATCTTCAGCTGGCGCATGAGCGCTTCGAGGTCTGCCGGCAGTGCCGGGGCGGTGGTGTTCGTGGTGGTGACCGGGCTCATCGGTTCTGCTCCTTCGGCGTAGCGAACGGTCCGGCGCCCATAGCTGCCCAGGCGCCGGTGCCCTGGGTCAGGGACCGGGTCTCGTCCGCGGAGTGGGCGGTGGTGCGTTGGATATTGGCGTTCAGTATCGAGGCGAGGTCCGGGTGTGCGAATCGGCCGTGGACTGCTGCGTTGCCCAGGGCTTTATCGACTTCAGCGGTCCCGGCGATTTTGGCCAGGGTCACGGCCTCGGCCATCTTCACGTTCATCCTGGCAGTGCCGGCCGCCGCGGCCTCCAGAAGCCAGGTCTTGGCGCCCTCACCGATGGCCAGGAACTCGGCCTCGCCGGCGCTGCGGGCCTTCACGGCATAGTCGCCCGGGATTCTGGTCCTGGCCCCGGGGAAGTGCTCATCGATGATCGCGGGGCTGCCGGGCCTGGCCCGGCCGTGGCGTGCGACCTCGATCGGACCGGACGGGCCGTGGTGGACGATGACGATCTGTTCGTCGGGCCCGGTGCCGTGGCAGCGGACGAACACCCGGGCTCCGAGCAGGTGCGCGGGCACGGAGTACTGGGCGTTTTCGAAGGTGACCATCGGGGTGTTCTCCGGAACGGTGCGGGCCAGTCCGAACGCGACCGTGTGCGCGGTCTCCGGGATCCGGTGCAGGCGGGATGCCTCCTCTGCCAGCACCGCGGCCGGCTTACGCCGAGTGGTACGGTGCTCACGGTTGTTTACTTCGTCCATGAATGCCTGGCAGGCGGCCTCGAGCTCGGCGAAAGAACCGTACTCAGGCCGGAGGTTAGTGTCCTTCGGCACGAGGTCGGCCTTGGCCAGTTTCACGGACGCTTCGACTCCACCCTTCGTGGCAGGGTCCGCGGGCTGGCAGGTCAGCACGGTGATCCCGTATTCTCTGAACTCGCCCAACAGGGGTGCCCGTTGGTGCCGGTGATGCTCAACTTTTCTTGGTGGAGGGCCATCCGAGCGAGACGGTCGGTTGGCCGGTGCGGCGCCGTTGAGCTTGGGCGAGTTTGTCCTCGGCTCCGGCGAGACTGACTTGTAGGCCCTCGATCTCGCCGAGCCAGCCTTCGCGTTCGGCCTCGGCGATGCGGGCGAGGAGGTTGTCGCGGATCTCGAGGAGCCGGCCATGTTGGGCAGGGTCGGGCCAGAGCATCGGGCAGCGGATGCAGGCGTGCTCGTGGATGCAGGGGGTTCCGAAGGCTCGCCCGCAGGTCCCGGTCGCGACCTTGCGTTTCTCGAAGTGCCCGAGGAACTCTTCCCATTCCTCGTTGGTGGGGGTGCGGTACTCCTCGCTGGGCCGCAGTGATCGTCTGCGGGCGAGGAACGCCAAGTGGGCGTCGACTGCCTCGGTGGGGTAGACAGCCTTGTAGCCCATGGTGGTGTTGATGTCGCGGTGTCCGGCAATGACCTGCGCGATGTGCGGCGGCAGCCCACTGAGGACGGCGTCCGTGATGAACAGCCTTCTGAAATCGTGGGGTGTGACGTGCAGCGGCTCGCCCGTGACCGGGTCCGTCAGACCCGACTGCTCCAGGGCTTCGGTGAGCAGATCGCGGATCAGTCCTGGGTTTATAGCCCGCTGCTCGCCCACGACGCTGCGCTGGAACAGGACTGGTGCGGCTGGCCTCCAGATTCGCTCATTCTGGTCGTATGCCTCGACTAGCGGAACGGCTCCGGTCTTGGGGTCTTGGACGCGGCGGATGATGAGGCTGAGGACGTCGGCCAGTTCGGGACTAACCACCAGCAGCCGCTCGGTGTCGGTCTTGGATGGGGCGATCTGCAGCAAAGGAACGAGCTCTCCGCTGGTGGGCAGCCGGTATTGGACCAGGCTGTGGTGGGACAACTCGGTTAGTTCCTCGACGCGGATCCCGGTGGCACGAAGGACCTCGACCGCGGCGAAGGCCCAGAACGCGTGCTCTTCCTCGTGGCCCAGATCGCGCCGCTGTCCAGTGTCGGGGTCGACTGCCCAGATCTTCGCGGCAGCCGATCGTGATGGAGCCACTCGCATCAGGGTCTGACCGGCCGCGGTGAACATCGTTCCCGGGGCCGCCTGGTTTGCCGATTCCAGCAGCGCGGCGGCGTCCTTCCGGTGCCGGTTAACGCTCTCGACCAGGACCGGCAGTACCGGCAGACGTTGTCGCGTGCGGGCGTCCATGCGGGACTTGCGGTGCCGCTGGGACTTGCGGCGGTCGATCTCCTCCCTTCCGATCGGGCAGGGAGCAACCCAGCGCGCCCAGCGGGCCGGGTCCTCGACGGCCCACTGGGCCAAGTCGAGGTAGAGCGCACGGACAGGAGTCAGGCATTCGCGGTAGTTGACCCGCTCGACTTCGATGTTTCGCTTGCGTCCGTCGGGACCGGTGGCGGTACGGGTGATGGTGCGCAGCCGCCGCTTCCAGGCGCCGGCGACCCCGGTGGGGAGGACCAGGCTGTCAACGCCGGGGTGATGGCGCTCCACGTCGGCCCAGAACAGGCCGGCCAGGTGGTAAGCGATCGAGGTCAGGCTGCGGTAGTCGAGAGTCGGCTGGCGTTCCTTGAGGTAGGCGACCAAGAGATCGCGGATGTGACGGGAGGAGAGCTGGTACTGGTCGATCAACTCTTCAGGGGTCTTCTGTCCGGCGACGCGCAAGTGACGCAACGTGGCTGGTGCGGCGGGCCCGAAGGACCCCATCTCGTGCAGCAGTCGGTAGAACAGGCCGGTCGAGCCGACATTGGTGCCGCGCGCGGCGGCTTCGGCGTCCAACACCTCCAAGACGTCACCAGGGGTGGCGTCACGGATCGTCCCGCCCTTTGCCGAGACCAAAGCCGCGGCGCGGTAAAGGTTACGGGTCAGCGCCGCCTGGGCGACCTTCGGGTCGGCTGAGCACCGGGCCCGGAGTTCGGCGAATCCGTCGGGATCACGCATGGCCGCCATCGTCCGGGCCAGTGACCCCGCCCCGAACGCCGCGACGCTCAACCAGGCAAGCGAGGGGCGGATCAGGTCGGCGCCGAGCATGATGTGGAGGGAACGGAAGAACTGCTCCTCATCCCATGGGCTCTCCCGGCCGAGGCTTCGCAGCCAGGCCAGGGGAATCTGCCGCCAGGATCGACCCTCTGCTTCGACGCCGGTCGCCGACCACTTTTCCTGCCAGGTCGCGCCCGGATGTTCGCCGAGCCAGTCGAGAACCCATCGGCTGCCCTGACGCGGGACGCTCATGTGATCGCTCGCCTCGGCATGCCGCGATCGCATGCGGGTCAAGGCGGCCGCCCGGTCCAGCATCGTTGCGGGCCAGTCGGTATCGGCGGGTCGGGCCCGAAGCGCCCCACTCAGCAATGGCGCAGTGGCGGCGGACGTACCACCTTGCGTCTGGGGATCGTCGATGATCAGGACAGTCATGATCGTGACCCTCCGAACAGGACTTGCAGGGTCTCGGGAGCATAGCCCGGCGCTGGAACTGGAGCCGCCCGCCGCGGGGCTTGGCGGGTCTGTTGCTCGTGGTGGTCCAAGACGCGCCGGATCACTTCCTGCTTCCGCGGACTCAGGTAGATCTGCGTGGTCGTCAGCAGCGCGTGCCCGAGCACGAACTGGACATCGGTCAATGGCAGATTCGGGTCCTCAGCCATCCGGTAGGCCGCAGTATGCCGCAGTCCGTGGAGCGTCGCATCGCTCCCCGCCGCGCGGACCGCCCGTTCGAACATTCGGTGCACCGCATGGTAAGTCAGGGGACGATAGGGCTCACGCAGCGTCCACCAGACCGGCTGCGACCGTCCTTTTGGCAGGCGTCCTTGCATCTCGAGCTCATAGAGCCGCAACCAGACGAACGCATCAGGTGAAGCCGGCAGTTCCTGACTCGAACCCGAGCCCTTACGGATCACCGTGATCACCTGCCGGCCCGGATCAACGCCGCTGCGCAGGGCCGACAGTAGCTCCGAGGCCCGGGCCCCGGTCGAGACATAGAAAGCGACCATCGCGCGATCCCGGTGTGAGGGCAGGCGAGCAAAGATCTCGTTGAACTTCTCGTCAGGAATGCTGCGCGGGATCCTCGAGGCAAGTCGCGGCCGGAACAGGCCGCTCCGCTCGTTCCGGTAGGGCTCCATTGGATTGTGATGGGCATGCGCCCGACCCCCGCGCCGTGAACGCTCCAACGGGAACGGGTTGAGCAGTGGCCCAGCCCCGGTCTCGAGATGGAAGTCGTAGAACCGGCGCAGCACCGTCTCGCTGTGCGCCCGGACCGCCGGCGAATACGGGACCGGCTTCGACCAACGCCGCACCGACTCATCGGGCCTGCGCCAATGAGATCGTTGCGGCTTGCCCGCCACCAGCATCCAGCGGGCGAAGTCACGGGCATCGACCCGGCTCGCCCGGTTCCAGTCGACCTCGATCGCCCAGAGGAAGCGGAACCACCGCAGCAGGTCCATCCCGTACGAACGCAGCGTCGAGGCCGATCTGCCCGCCGCCTGCAATTCATCGAAGAACGCCGACACCGCCGCGATCGGTACGCCTCCGGCATCAACAAGCCGACACGGCCTACCCGGGTCCCCTGTGCTCTCAACCGCCCCTACCAACGGCACCGACAGTCGAGCCAGGTCTCTGTCCACGTCTTCGCTCATCACAAAACAAAACCGTAGACAGCGAACCAGAAACTAGGCGTCAACCAGCACAAACGCGTGTCGTAGTTCAGTAAACGGGTAGTGCCGGGCGAAGTCCAGGGTCTGCTGGTTCCGCACCGGGACCCCGGCGACATGCGCGGTGGTGACGGTTTTCTCGTTGTCCGTCAGAACATAGGTCGGTGCCCCGCCCAGGATGCGGAAGCAGCGGTCCAAGGCGGCGAACACGCTCGGCGCGGTCCTGTCCCGCAACGGGATCACGATCCGGAACCGGGAGAACGCCAGCCAGGCCACGAACAGGATGGTCTTCACCCCGCCGACGCGTGGCCCGTCGCCAAAGTCATACTGCAGCCACATCCCTGGCTCTGTGATCCATGGCCGGTGAACGCGGGTGTGGCCCAGCCGCCATGCGGCTTTGACCTGCGCGATCGCACGGCGGGTGGACCGCTCCGACCCCGCATAGCCCAGGGCGAGGAGCTTCTCGTGGGCCTTGTCGGCCCGGATCCGCCCCTTGGACGCCTCGATCCATTCCTCAATTTTGGGCAGGAATACGTCCGTGACGCGGGGCCGGAGCGCCGGTTCGGCGATTGGCCGGCCGGCGTCCCGGGCCGCGACATGCCTGGCAACAGTGTGGTGCGAGCATCCAGTGAGCTCCGCCGTGGCGCGCAACGATCCGGTCAGATCGTAGGCAGCAAGAATTTCCATGATTTCTCCGTCATGCTTCATACAGGGCCTCTTCCTGGGCGACATTTGATGCGACTAGACACCGTCATCAAATCCCGGGGAGAGGCCCCCGCCGCTTAAGACGCGGCAGGTTCAGTAAGGAAGTGGGCAGATCTCATGGCCACCGTCGGGCAGTTTTACTGGCCGTCAGTGGGCATTTTCGTGGCCGCCTACGGGCAGTTTTTCATGGCCGCTAACAAATCCGAAGAGGGACCGTTGGAATACGTTTTTAGAGGTGGGTTTGAGATCCCCGGGCGGTTCAGGATCCAAGGACCGCGGGTCATACTCACCATGAGCCCCTCGCAGCTTGAGTTTCGACCCAGATCCCGTTGGTGGGCGCGCCACCTCGGCCCTTGGCGGCTCGAGCGTTCCGCCGTCCGCGAGCTTTATCCGGGCCGTCCGCATCCCTTCTATTCCTGGGGACGGGTGAACTTTCTCGCCAAGGAGAACATGCCGTGGACATTTCTGGCCGAATGGCCTGAGGGTGTCGTTGGAGCCGCCGAAGAGCTCGGCTACCCGGTCCGGCACCAGAAGTAGAGGTTCCTTCTATGACCATGGTCGAGACCTATAGTCCATGGGCCTACGCCGCACTCGGCGTTGTGGCACTCGCCCTCGGCTTGGTCCTTGCCGTGGACCACCACGGTTCGGTGGCGCCGGGGTGTCCCCTAGTCTCCAGGGCTGGGTCCGGCGGGGAGGCGATTGATATTGCCGCCGCGCGCAACAACAGAGTTCAGGGTGCAGAAGTGGACGGGGCCGTTGTCTGCTTCTGCAGCCGGATGGCCCGGTCACGTTTGTCACGCAGGTGTCCCAAGGTAAGTTCCAGCCCGTCGACCTCGCCTTTCCACCCCTCCGTCTCTGCTCGTTCCCTTCTGGCGATCAGGTCGGCTTCCAGTTCGTCCAAGCGAAGAATCATCCGGGGTTCAACATGGAGCATGGGGCAGCGAACGCGGGCGTGCTCGTGCGCGCAGGGCGTGCCGTAAGGGCGGCCGCAGGCGCCCAGTTCAACTTTGCGTTTATCAAAATGATCCTCGAACTCTTGCCACTCGGCATCGGTGACGCGGGCGTATTCATGGTCCGGACGCATCGCCCTGCGGTTGGCCAGGTGCATCTGGTAGTGCCGGACGACGTCTTCATCGAACACGGCAACGTAGCCCTTTGGTGGTCTGCACGTTCGCGTGCCCCAACAGGGCGGCTCCGATGTGGATCGGAGGGCCGTTGTTGACCAGGTCGGTCGCGAAGATCCGTCTGAAGTCGTGCGGGGTGAATGCAAGCCCTTCAAATTCGGGCCGGTCTTCGGCGGCCGCGGTGCAGGCTGTGCGCAGGAGTTTTGCGATCCGGCTGGTGCTGAACACTCCGCGCAGCGGCCCGCGGGAATGCTGGAAAAGGAAAGGAAGCGGCTCGCTGTGTTCCCGCTCCTGTGGGTCCCAACGGCGAATCAAGGGGATGGTCCCAAGACTTTCCTTGTGCCGGCGGATCACAAGCTCCGTGGCCGGCTGTTGGGTGCTGACGGTCCGTCGCAGAGCTCCTGCCCGTCATCACCTGTTTGGCTACGACGATGCTCCTATACGCGTCAAATTTCGGTTTGGGCTACTTGCTTGGTCCTCCGGTCGAGAGGACCCTGACTTTTCATAGCAAGTGTTGATGGCACGTTGAGGACATGTTGGCCGGGCGTCGGCCGCCACATGGCGGGGAGAGGATCGCGAGGGCCTGCCATGGATCTGTCAGGTCGAGAATCGGGGTCGTGCTCGTACTGGGGACGGAGACGCGAGGCCATGAATGTTCGTGCAGACGCCCTGGTGTCTCGTCCCCAGTTGGGGGAGGCCCTCCAGGGCGCCTGCCGCCGCGCTTATTCCGACCAGTCGGAGCCCTGGATGACTTCCACGAAGTCGCCGCGCTGGAATCCGGGGACGAAGTGGGCGAGCACGTCTGCCTTGACGTTGCCGAACGTGGTTTCCGGCCGGTTCTTGATGCCCTCGGTGAATGCTTCAAGGATGCGGTTCTTGAAGTCCGGCCGGGGGTGTGCCGCGACCACGGCGGCACGCTGTTCGTCGGAGATGGCATCGTAACCGATGCCCAGGACATCCAGTTCGACCCCGCGGGTCACCAGGGCAATCTCGGGGGCCATGTGCAGCGGAATCTCCGGGGTGGTGTGCAGCGCGATACCCGTCCAGACCCTGTCGGCCGCCTCGCCGGTGATCCCGTGGGAGTGCAGGAACCGACGGGCCTCGTCTGCGCCGTCGATCTCGAATCGCTGGTCGGTGCGGCGGTACTTTTCGGTCAGGCCGAGGTCATGAAACATTGCCCCGACGTACAGCAGTTCCGGGTCGAAATCCAGGCCCTGCGCGCGGCCGCGCAGCGACCCGAACACGAAGACCCGGCGGGAGTGGTCGAACAGCAGCGGCGATGCAACCTCGCGTACCAGTTCGGTCGCCTCCCGCGCCAAAGCGCTGTCGGGAATATCCACGCCCACGATCGATTCAGCCATCTTGTTTTCCTTTTCCTCTTCGGTTGGTGGTCTCCTCCAGCTTCGCCCGGCAGGGTAGGGTGGTGCCATGTCCATACGGCCACGAAAACCACAATTTCAGACATGACTCAGCGGGTGGGCTTTATCGTCTTCGACGGCGTGACGATGCTCGACGTCAGCGGTCCCGGCGAGGTGCTGCACCAGGCACTCCGCGCCGGCCTCCCGTACACGTCGGTCCTGGTCTCCCCCCGCGGCGGCAGTGTCACGGCATCCTCCGGGCTGGTGATGGCGGGCACCACTGCGGCGGCCGACGCCGGGCCCCTCGACACGGTTGTCGTCGTCGGCGCCGACCGGCTCACCGAACCGGACCTCGACGACGAGCTGCTGGCCACCGTCTGCACGCTCGCTGAGCGGGCGGGACGGGTTGCTTCAGTGTGCACCGGTGCATTCGTGCTTGCCGAGCTCGGCCTGCTCGACGGCCGCCGGGCAACCACCCATTGGCGGCATACCGAAACCTTGGCCCGCCGCTACCCCCGAGTGCACGTGCAGCCGGATGTCATCCATGTCCGCGACGGCCGGTACATCACCTCGGCGGGCATCACCGCGGGAATTGATCTGGCGCTGTCGCTGGTGGAGGAGGACCACGGGGCGGAGTCAGCCCGGGACATAGCCCGCGAGCTGGTCGTGTTCATGCAGCGCCCGGGCGGGCAGTCCCAGTTTTCCACGGCCCTTGCCATGCCTCCGGCCCGCAGCAGCCTGCTGCGGTCGCTGACCGCAGCAGTGCACGCCGATCCGACGGCCGAGCACACGCTGCCGGCAATGTCCGCGGCCGCAGCGGTCAGTGCCCGGCACCTGACCCGCCTGTTCCAGGCGGAGCTGGGCACCACGCCGGCCCGCTGGGTTGAACGGGTCCGCCTCGACCGGGCCCGGCAACTGGTGCTCGATGGCCACAGCATCACCGCAGCGGCCGAGCGCAGCGGGTTCGGCAGCGACGAAACCCTCCGCCGCGCTTTCGGCCGGTACCTGGGCATCACGCCGACCGAATACCGGACGCGCTTCGCCACCACCAAGCCGGCTATGCGAGTTCCGGGGTCCTTTGAGCGAGGGACTCGATGTGATTGAGCGCGGTATCGAGCGCGATCTCGAGCAGTCTCGGGTTCCGTTGCGCCTGGGTCATGATCAATCCGCCTTGCAGAGCGGCGAACAGCGAGACGGCCAGGTCGTTGGGATCGGCCGTTGCCGGAAGGTCCCCGCGATCCCGCATGGCGGCCAGACCGGACGCGATGGTGCCCTGCCACGTCTGGAAGCCTTCGCTGAAGTCGGCCTGCGTGTCCGGCTCGATCTCGGTGACCTGGCTGACGAGTGAACCAAAGGCGCAACCCCCCACGCAGTGGCGTTCTATCTGCACCTCGACGTGAAAGCGAGCCCATGCCCGGAGCGCCTCGAAGGAATCGAGTGTGCTGGCCAGGGGATCGGTGCAGAGCAGGGCCGCCTTCGCTTGGAATTGGACGACGGCGCGAATGAGTCCGTGCTTGTCGCCGAAGTAGTGGTAGATCTGGGAAGAGCTCACGCCCGCCTCGGCAAACACATCCTCCAGGCTCGTGCCTGCCACGCCGCGCTCGAACATCAGGCGCGCGGCCACCTCGGTGATTCTCTGTCGTGTCGCCTGGCCTTTGGCCGTGAAATAGACCGCAGGCGCCCGCGGGGTCTTTGTTTCCATGGTCACCACCCTACACCTTATGGATCACGCATGCCATTATTTTGGGTGTGACATTCCAAAACAACTGATGCAGTGTTGGCACACCCTTCAATTGGAAGGAGTTTTCCAAAATGACGGGCTGGAATCGCCCTTTGCTTATCTGCTGGAGTCTGAACAATGATTGACGAAAACGGCCCCCACTATTTTGTCTCGTTCCAAACGCCGGGCCCGAAATGGGTCAAGGGAGTGAAGTACAACGGGCAGCCCGACTTCCTGGATCATGTCGGCTACATGACCAAGTTGCAGGAGAGCGGCCGGACCGTCCTCAGCGGCCCGTTTATGGAGAAGGCAGGCGGCCTCAACGGCGTGCTGGAGGACGGTGGCATGACAATCTTCAAGGCCGCAGATCTCGATGAAGCGACCAAAATCAGCGCGGACGATCCGAGTGTGAAGTCGGGCATGCTGAACGTGGTCGTGAAGATGATCTGGGTGCCCTTTCACTCGTGATCGCTCCACTGAGGCCGATGTGCTGACAGGGCCGCTACACCGCGCGGTGCCAGGGCACAGCCAACCGAATGAACGGAAAATCATGATCAAGATGAACGTGTTCCTCACCCGCCGAGCAGACCTCACGCGCGAGGAATTCAACGAATACTGGACGAACACCCACACCCCGCTCCTCGCGGCGATGCCGGCGAACGCCGAGAATGCCCGCAAATACGTACAGTTCCACAGCACCGGCGAGCAGATCCCTGGCCTGCCGTCCGCCTCATACGACGGGATTGCCGAAGTCTGGGTCGACGACCTTGCCGGGGCCAAAGCACTCTTCGTCAACGACTACTACGACACGGTCATCGCCGGTTCAGCGGCGACGTTCACTGACACCGACGCGCTCACAAGGCGCACCGGTCAGACGATAGTTCGTCTGACGGCGGAGGAGTTGCCTCATGAGTAGCGAGTTGGATCGAGCAGCGGCTCCGGGCACCCCGGAGTACATCGCCGCGTCCACGGCCGCCGAGTAGTCCCCGGGTCGCGCCTTGCGCGGAAACAACGCCGCTGCGCGCGTGGCATGCCACCCGCGCAATGGCGTTTCTCATGCGCGCGCTTGGCTTCGAGAAACATTGCGACCGATGCGACCCCGCTCGTCGAGGCCATGCCGCCGGGTCGGGTTCACGCGATTGATGGCGCGGAGACAAGCTTTATGGCTTGTGCATTCCATTATTTTGGGTTTTACATTCTAAAATAAGTGGCGCAGAGTTGGCACATCCTTCAATTGGAAGGAACATGCCAAAATGAAAGGTCGCCGGAAATGACCTCCACTCTCGCCCCGCAGACGCAAAGCGCCGTCAGGGACAAGTTGCCGCTGGCCGGGCTGTTCGCGCTCTTCACTGCGGGATTTGTGTCCGTGTTGACGGAGACGCTGCCCGCGGGGCTGCTCCCGCAAATGAGCAGCGCCTTCGGCCAAAGTGAGTCACTCACCGGCCAAACGATCACGATCTACGCGGTCGGTTCCGCGGTCAGCGCGATCCCGTTGAGCACCGCAATGACCAGGTGGGGGCGACGCAACGTCGTACTGGCCGCGCTGATCGGCTTCATCCTCGCCAACACCGCAACGGCGCTGGCCCCCACGATCGGCTTCGCCTTCGGAGCCCGCTTCGTCGCGGGGATCGCGGCCGGCCTGATCTGGTCGAACATCGGCGGCCACGCTGCCCGCCTCGTCCCCGGCAAACTGCAGGGCCGCGGGATCGCCATCGCGATGGCAGGCACACCGGTGGCGCTCTCGCTGGGACTTCCCGCCGGGGCGTTCCTCGGCACGGTCGTCGACTGGCGGTGGGTCTTCGGCATTGTCACCGCGATCTCGGTGCTACTCGTTGGTTGGGTGCTCTGGAAACTGCCCAACTTCGAAGGCCAGGCACTCGGTGACCGGGTGAAGCTCAAAGACGCCATTATGCTCCGCGGGATCCGCACGATCCTCTGGACCCTCGCAGGCTTCGTCGTCGCGCACAACCTCCTCTACACCTACATCGGGCCGCTCGTGGCCCACGCCGGCATCGCCGACCAGCTGCAGTGGGTGCTCTTCACCTTCGGTGTCGCCTCCATTCTCAGCATCTGGATCATCGGCACCTTCATCGACCGGCACCATCGGAAGCTGATCGTGGCCAGCATGGCCCTCTTCGCCCTCGCCGCCCTCGCGATCGCACTCTCCGACGTCAGCACCCTCCTGCTCTACGTCGCCGTCGCCGCCTGGGGTCTGACCTTCGGCGGGGCCACGACGCTGTTCCTCACCGCCGGCTCCCGCGCCGCCGGAGCGGCCGCGGACGTGGCCCAGGCCATGATCGTCACCGTCTTCAACATCGGCATCGCCCTCGGCGGCCTCATCGGCGGCATCTTCCTCGCCGGCTTCGGCGTCATCTCGATCCCCTGGCTCGCGTTCATCATCATGATCCCAACCCTCATCTGGGTCGCCCTCGGAAAGACACACGCCTTCCCCGCCAAGTTCTAACCCAGAATTCGCCGGCGCCACCGTCGCGAACGTCCAACACCGATTCACTCACAACAGCACAAACGAAAGGCACCACCATGGCTCCCGAGCTAGCAGGAAAAACCGCCCTCATCACTGGATCAACGAGCGGCATCGGCCGCGCGACAGCAGACGCTCTCGTCGCACTCGGCGCGCACGTCATCATCTCCGGCCGCGACACCGACCGGGGCAACACGGCCGTGCAGGAGATCCGGTCCACCGGCGGAAACGCTGACTTCCTCGCCGCAGACCTCGGCAACCCCGCAAGCGTCCGCGAACTCGCGAACACAGCACACACGATCAGCGGCGGACACATCGACATCCTGATCAACAACGCCGGAATCTACCCCTTCGGACCCACCGCCGACTTCACCGACGATCAATTCGACGCCGTGTACGACGTCAACGTCAAGGCTCCGTTCATCCTCTCCGGCGTTCTCGCGCCAAAAATGGCAGAACGCGGCCACGGCGCAATCGTCAACATCTCGACGGGCCTCGCCACACGAGGCCTGAGGGGCGCCGCGCTCTACGGGTCCAGCAAGGCAGCCGTGGAACTCCTCACCAAAGCCTGGGCCGCGGAATTCGGCCCCGCCGGAGTCCGCGTCAACGCGGTCAGCCCGGGTGCGATCGCAACAGAAGGAACCGCACCCCTCGGCACGAACCTCAATGACATGATCGCGGGCGCACCGGCCGAACGCCTCGGACGGCCCGACGAGATCGCATCCGGAGTCGCGTTCCTCGTCTCCGACGCCGCCCGCTACATCCACGGCGTCATTCTCCCCGTCGACGGCGGCGACGGCGCGGTCTAAACAACCCGCGGCGGCGGCCCAGGCATGCGTCGGGGCCGCCGCCGACACCCGACCATCTCCCGCTCAACCCGAAAGGCACCGAAATGAACACGATGCCGTCCGAACAAAGCGCCCTCATCACGGGCTCGACCGGCGGCATCGTGCGAGCAATCGCCGAACTCCTCGCCTGAGGCGCGATCGTTCCCGTCGACGGCGGCCTCCGCAACAGCTAGGCCCCCTCCAATCCGCTATCACGCAAACAAAGGACACACCATGACAGCCACACTCACAGCCGAGGATCGCCTCGACATCGCGGACCTTCTCTACCGTATCGGCGCCGGCCTGGACAATGCCGACTCCGACCTGCTGTCGAGCGCATTCGCCAAGGACGCGACGTTCGACTTCGGGCCCGCGGCCCGGTTCTCCGGAATCGACTTCCCGGTGCTCGAGGGACGCGAGCAGATCGTTGGCGGCCTGATCGGCGCGCTGGGGGCCCTCGACACCTTCCACCAGGTCTCCAACCCGCGAATCACCGTCACGGATGGTGAAGTCGTGCTCACCACCTTGATCGAGGCTGCTCATTTTCCGGCCGGCGACCACAGCCGCCACTTCCTCATGAAGAACCGACACACGTCGAGGGTCGCGCGCGTCGACGGCGTCTGGCTCGTCACGAGCAACGTCGCCGACGCTGCCTGGGTTGATGGAGACGTGAACGTTCTCCTGGGCCGCTAGCCACCTGGCCTATCTCGTCGGCACCGGATTCCCCGGGCCCGTCCCCGGTTTTCTCTTCACTCCGGTCTTTTCTTCGCGGGCCAACCGGCTCGAACGAATGTCGGGAGGGCCGCTGCACCACGGCGAACCCAACGCTGCTGGTCACCAGCGGCGTCCCGCCGTTCACCGCCACCAACAAACGCGGCCCCCGGAGTGCCGCGCGCTACCTCAACGTCAGAGACAGCATTCATGCTGGACTTCAGACCCGATCAGCTCCCACACCAGTGCCCTAAGGAAGCTGGCCGGTGGCACTACCGACCCGGACCCGCATTGTCGTCAGGGACGAAACAACCAGTTCAGCTAAGCTGAATCCATAGATTTCCTTTTGCAGAGGGAAAACCCCAGGGGCCGGCACATGCCGGCCCCTGGTTGCTTAACCACCAACCAGCCCCCCGGTCAATGCCCTGCCATCTGCCACAGCTCCAGACCCATCCTTGCCGCCGTCAACAGCAGTGCCCCAGCCGCGATCCAGACGCCGGCGATCTGCCAGGCACTGGCCCGCGGCCGCCGTCCATCCTCCATGCTTCCCCTTCCCTCACCCAGTGGGGAGACCATCCTAGAAGCCAGGAACGACACCCAACCGGCCCGCCGCCGCAGCCCGGATGCGTTGTGCACCCGATACCCACAACCACCGCGGCAAACCAGCCACAGACTGTGGACAACCCGGGCCCGACCATCCACAGAAAAGACCCGGCGCGCCCCCGGAACCCGGGCGCGCCGCTGCGGTCCACCCAGATCCGGAGAACTCAGGTACGGGACAGGCCTAGCGGGCCAGATGGTCCGGAAACCGGACATCGGTGGGAGCCAGCCCCGGGCGCGCTCCTGGTGGAGTCCGTTATTCCGAGCCGTCGATATTCCAGTCTCCAGCCACGGGAGCTACCCAATGGGCTTAGCCGGACCCGGGTCCTTGTCTTGACCGGGTGTTGACGAAGTCCGTGGCCTCGTTCACGGCCGGGGCATCGGGGTGGATGCTCCGGGTCTCCGAACGCTGGTTCCGGGTGCGGATCCAGTCGCCCGGGTGCAGTTTCGGGAGGATTTTGGCGATGGTCAGCGCGCCGTACATCAGGGTGTTGATGGCAACGAAGGTCGCCAGGACGGCGAACCAGTCGGAATGCAGGAGTTCCTCGGGGAACAGGATTCCGGCGGGAAGAGCAGCGGAAATAGCCATGATCACTGCACCTTCGAAGTTTCGCCGGTCTGTGCATGGTTGAGGTGTTTCCATTTGGCTTGCCGGCCCAGGGAGATGTCGATGATTCCCCTGACATAAACAACGTTGAGAAACATATCGAAGAACAACTCCGGAAAGAGCGTGACGGCCAGGAGGCGTGCCCGCCAGCCGCCCTTCCACGCCGTGACAACCCGCTCGATCGAGAAAACGACGCCGATTCCCAGCCAGAACGGGAACCAGACCCAGATATCGAGCGACAGCACCATCAAGAGGACCAGCAGGAGGTAGGCGCTGAGCGCAATGACCCCATAGCCGATGCCGAACTGCTGCGCCCAGTAGCGAAGTGTCTGCGGCGTGGCGCCGTAAGCCCCGAGGTTTTCCAGGGCGCCCCGCTGCCAACGGAGCCGCTGTGCCCACAAGGTGCGGAAGTTCGGCATCAACTCGGTGACGACGGTGCATTGCATGGGGGAAATCATCAGGCCACCGAGGGACTTCAGGGCAATCGTGAGTTCATTGTCCTCGGTCAGGGATGCGGTGTCATATACGTCTCCGCGAATTCCCGGGATCGATTCACCCCGGCCCCGGGCTACGGTGCGCAGTGCCCGGGGACGGAAGATCGAGGCCGTGCCGGTCAGCACAAAAACGCGGCCGCGCCGTCGTCCGATTTCACGGGAGTACCGGATGTATTCGTTGCGCTGGAACTGGCCGACAATTCCGTGTCCCTCTTCCCCGTAAAAGAGGCCCCCCACGGCCATCAGGGCCCTGTCATTGCTCAGCCGCGCAACCGCGGCCTCCAGGAACCCATCGTCAAGGCTTGTGTCGGCATCCATCACCATCACGACGTCGTTATCGCCCTGGCCGGGGAGCAGCCACTTCAGTGCCTGGTTGAGTGCGCCGGCTTTCTTCTTCGTGTTGTTCACCGATTCGAAGACCTCGACCCCGGCCTCGCGGGCAAGGGCGGCAGTTGCGTCCGTGCAGTTGTCGGCAACCACAATCACGCGTTCCGGGCGATGCGATTGAGACATCAGGGAGGCAATGGTGGCCGGCAACGAAGCTTCTTCGTTGTGTGCGGGGATCAGCACGGTCACCGTGACCGGGCCGGCGTACACGCCGCGGGTTTCCGCCATGACGATCTTCGGGGCAAGCGGTGTCCGGGGATTCGCGGAGCGGCGTGATCTGTTCGCGATGCGCCGCTCCAGCAACGCCACCCCGGCCGAGAGCAGAAGTGCAAAGGCGATGGCCGCGAGAATCACGCGGGGTTGCGGCGCCTCCGAGTCGTAGAGAATCCTCCAGACGCCCAGGACGATGCCCTCGGCCCGCGACTCGGCCGCTGAATTTCCCGTCGCGGATATGGCGAACCACAAAAGGGCCGCCGCACCGCCGACCGTGACGGCGATGACGATGCCGACCATGCGTTGAAAGAGACCTTGACCCATGCGCGAATGCTAACAGTGCTTCTTCACCTGGAAGATTCATTAATCGCCGCCATCGGATCCGCAAGGTTGGTCAGGGCATGACCTAGAACGCCGCGGAGTCAGCACACGACGGTGCCCGTGAAGGGTTGACCTATCCACACATTGCCGGTTGATACCTGGTACAGCCCGTGGATCTGGTAGGTCCAGGTGCCCTGCGTTGCATTGGGTTTGGTGAACGTTCCGGCGGTCGTCTTCGTATTGCCACCGCAGGGGTTCGCCACCGTGAAATCGTAGGACGTGGCGCGTGGCACCGTTCCGTAGCTAACAACAACGATGCTGAGGCTGCGTGCCACGCAGGTGGCCATCACACTTGCGCCGGTCGGTGCAGGCAGCGACATCGTCCCGACGCTGGTTGAATCGGAGTCCATTCCAGTGAACGCAGCTTGGGCGATACCGGGAGCGAAAACCAGGATGGCAGCCGCCGCCAGGACCGCCGCGACCCGACCCAACGCAGGCGTCTTCGCGACGTCGGCGGTGCTCCGGCTTCTACGCAAGGTCAGCGGCTTTCTGTCAGGCCCGGGGGTCCGATCTCATTCTCACCTTTTGATGTGGCAAAAACAGCGGGCCCGGTTGGGTTCTATCGGGACATTCTCAGGCGGCGCGCCGGGCGTTCGTGGCGACCAGTGCTTTTTCCAACTGTGGCAGGTGCCGCCGTATTTCTTCGCCGGCTTCAACCGCAGCGGTGTGATCGGTCATCACCAGGGCTCGTTCCAGGCGGACGCAGTGCTGTTCCATCCGGAGCGCCCCCACCATCGAGGAGCTGGTTTTCAGGCTGAGCACTGCGTTCATGGCCAGTTCACTGTTCCCGGTGCTCAACGCATCGCTGATCCGGTCCACCCGTTGTGGCAGCATCCTGGTGTAGGTGGCCGCAAAGTTCCCGGCGGCCTCCTTGCTTCTCAGCTCCCGTGCCAGGCGCTTGAGGGGGCGGCGATCAAAGGCCGGCAGGAGGCGTTCCGCCCGGCGGTCAACCCGTAGCGCTTGGCTGGCGGCGTCGTCGTGTTCGGGCTTTTTCCGCCAGATGGAGACGAGCACCATGACCACCAGGGCGGCCGGAGCGCCATACATCAGGACCTTCAAGACGACGGGATCACGAAGTGCCCGGATTGCGTTGCCGAGGTAGGGAACCGTGAATACCTGCCGGTCCACGTGGCCTCCTGCCAGGGTTGCTGTCAAGGGGTCGGCGCCGTTGTTCGCGTCGCCCTTGGTGCGGACGGTGGCAGTGCCTTGGCTGTTCACTGCCAAGTCGATGATCCGGTGGGTCTCAACCCGCTGGTCCTCCACCGGAATGTGGTAGGTGATGATGTCCCCGACCTTCAGGTCCCGGACCGCCACGGGAACGGTGACGACCACGTCTCCCGGGTTGATCAGCGGCGACATCGAGCCGGTGAGCATGGTGCTGGTCTCGTAGCCGAAGACGCGGGGCCCGACGGCGAGGAACAGGAACGCGACAACCGCCGCGACCATCAACGTGGTCGTGATGAGCCGAACGAAGGACCGGGCTATCCTCGAGCCAGTGCCGTGCTTATCCCTGGTGCCCGGCTTTTCGGTGGCCGGCGTCGCCGTCGTCGCGTCAGCCCGGGTGACCGGTGGCGTGTCGCGGAACAGTGATGCGGTCATGGCTGGGGGTTCCGTTCCTAAGGGTGGCCCTCCGCGTCGCGGTACTTTCTGCTGGATGCGACGGCGGAGGGCCGGGGTATGGCTATTTACTTGCTGGTTGCGGTGCGCTGGGTGCCCGTGAAGTTGAAAGCGACGGTGCTGCTCAGGCCCTGGAAGGTGTTGTCTGCCGTTGACGGCAGCGTCAGCGTGACCCGCAGGTTGTCGGTCTGGCCTGCGTTGACCGTGCTGAGGTTGTTCAGGGCGAGGTTCGACCCGGTGACGGCGTGGGAAGCCAGTACCGAGGTGGTGGTGCCGGAGCAGGTGTAGGTGTAGGCGGGGGCGGTGCCGGCCTCGGTCCACGGGACGGAGCAGTTGTCGATAACCATCTGCAGTCCGTTGGTCGCGTCAGTGTCCAGCTTCGAGGTCGGCAGGGCCGAGGTGGTCAGGGTGATCGCCGAGAGCCCCTGGTTGCCGGTGGCGTTGCTCAGGGTGGCTGTGCGCTGCACGGTGTCGCCGGGGACCAGACCCGAAGCGGCGACGCTGAGCCGGTTCCCCGCAGTGTTGGATGCGCCGAGTGCGATGTTGACGGTGCCGGAGGCGACGGTGTTGCTGGCCGAGGTGCTGGAGGTGAAGGCACCGTAGGTTCCCAGTCCCGCCACGCCGGCAGCAGTGCCGACCAGGGCCAGGGATGCAATGACTTTGCCGGTGGTGGTTTTCAGGTTGAGACCCATGATGTTTTCCGTTTCTTGAAGCCCGTGAGACCGGGACTTTGCTGTCCGTTGATTTCTACTTTCCACGTTGAGTTTTAGGAAGCTGCAAGGACCCCGCAAGGAATTCTTCAAGTTTGGCTAAGTTTTCGATCAAGTAGTTTTCGAGTGGTCGGGGCGGCCACTCTGTACCTTCCGGGTAGTGGAAGCGAGTAGCCGGCTCATTAGCCACGGTGGACGTCGGGGATCGGCCGGCCCATGAGTCCCGCGCCCAAGGCTAGGTGTAGGAGGCCCCGATGATTGAGCGGTTCCGGCCGAGGCTTTTGGCTATGTACAAGGCGATGTCCGCGGCGGAGATGAGTTGCTCCAGATCCGCGGCGTCTTCCTCGATGGGGATGATGCCGTAGCTGGCCGTGGGCATCGTGAAACCGGCCGCCGCGCCCGCGGCTTCAAAGCGGTCACTGATGTCGGCGGCGATCGCCTGTGCCCTCAGGGCACTGACCCCGGGCAGGAGAAGAACGAATTCCTCTCCTCCCATCCGTCCGGCGAGGTCCCCGGAACGGACTGCTGCCCTGCACGCTCCAGCGAAGGCCTTCAAGGCTGTGTCCCCTGCCGCGTGCCCGTGGTTGTCGTTGATGGATTTGAAGTGGTCAAGGTCCGCCAGGACCAGGGCGCCGTGGTTGCCGTCCACGCGGAACCTTCGGAGCCTGTCGCCGGCCGCGTCAAGGAATCCGGCACGGTTGAGGAGCCCGGTAAGTCCGTCCTGGGTTGCGGCGGTCCTGAGGACTTTGGTCTGGTTCTCGCTGCTGAGCGCGAACATGCTGAACGAGGCGACCGCCAGGAAGGCCATGCCCATCAGGGTTGTGGGCGCCGGGCCGACATAGGCGTTGTACCAGGATCCGCGGGGGCCGTCGCGAACGAAGGCGAGGAGGCGGCAGAAATAGAACGCGGCGACCGAAGCGGCGGCGATCGCCATGGCCATACGGAGCCTTGAGACTTCCGTGTCTCCCAACGCCAGCTCCCGGGCTGCGAGCCCGATCATCAGGCACATCGTGACCAGGAACACCAGATCACCGGCCCAGGGATTGGTGGCCGGGCTGTCCACGGCGGCGGCCAGCGCGGAGCATGCCGGTCCTCCCGCCAGTATCCAGGCAGAAGCCGGGACTGCTCTCAGGGAGCGGGCGCTGGCCCAGATTGAGGCTGCCCCGCCCACCAGCAGAGCGTTCCCGACAGGGTTGGCCAGCCAGCGGTTGGGGGTCTCCTCGAGCAGGAAGGTGGCGGATCCGGCCAGGAACAGGGCCATTGAAACGCACCACCACGCACTGTACGGGGACCGGGTGCTTCGGAAGTCCGCGAAGTAGAACAGGACGCCCAGCGTGAATGCCACCACGGCGAACGCCACCCGGAGGCTTTCAGTGTCAAGGTTCATTGCCAGGTACCGCCGGTCCGCCGGAATCTGTTTTCAGTTGAGTGGTCACTGTCGCACACACCGCGATGGAATCCGGGCGTGACGCACCGAAACGACGGCACCCCCGCGGTCGCTTTCGTCCGTGTGCGACGGACCGGCAGGTAGGTCCATGTCTCCGCCACGGGACTTGCGGGTCTGGAAGTCATGGCCGCGGACTCCTACGGGCCGAGCTTCACTGTCTCCGCACCAAGATCAGCTCCTCCCGTGGGGAGGCTGGCGAGTGAGACGAATTTGACGAACTTACCGATGATCCCCGTGCACGAGCCTCTGCAGCTTGGCGTTCCAGTGTTGTTCCAGGACTGGGACGGGAAGTTGAATCCAAGGATCTGGAACGCGGCGAAGCCCTTGATATGGAAATTTCCGCTGGCATCGATACTGTCGAAGACCGGCAGAAGGACCGTCTGGCCTTCCAGGGACGTGAACGTCGGCTTGCACAGCTGCTGGTTCGGCATGCTATCGCCGTTCTTCGACGAAACTGCCGGATTGGCGATGGTCACCGTTGATCCGCAGACGGCAGAGGTGTCCGGCGTCAGCCAGCCGAAGCCGCCGGGAATGATCTGTCCGGACGGGCTGTCGCTGATACATGTGGTGGATCCGTGGAGGGACAGCAGCTGCACCGTGCCGGAGAGGTCGAACTGGCATTCGGAGAAGGTCACGGGCAGTGCGGTCGTGAGTCCGGACGGGGACCCCCACTTCGCGGTGGAGGAGGCCGGGACGTCGGCACGCGGAATGCCGAAAATTCTCGCGAACAAGAGCGTTACCCCGCTGCCGTTAGCGTCTCTGGCGGCCGATGTCACTACGACAGTGCCGGGTGAAGGAAACGACGGCGCCGGCGCGTCGGCCATGCCGCTGTTGCTATTGGCTTTCGCGAGCTGCAGGGCGGTCCCGGAGGCTGCCGACACACACAGTGCGGTGCCCCGTTTGGCGCAGTCCTGGGCGATAGCCAATGCCGCCGCATCCGCACCGTTCTGTATCTGGGCCTTCTGGGCATAAAGCATGCCTTCGTCGACGGCGATCGCCGCGAACCCGAGCAGCACGACCATGAGCAGCGCCACCATAACCGCGACCGCGCCACGTTCCTTCTCTCTCATCAACAGAAAGCCCCCAATGAACGTGCGCAGGAACGGTGCCCGGAACCATCATGCCCCGCCCGCAGCCGCCGCGCGGCTGGATCCGACCAAGATGAGAAAGTACTAGGCAAGTCCTTGGCAAGCCTTGCGCAAATCCTGCGTTTTAGTCACCTGCACCAACCACCCCGGACTCCGGTGAGGGTTCCGGTCGCGGTGGCGGACGCCGAGTTCGCTTCGGACGGTTGTCGGAACATACTGAATGAATGCAAACAACCCGCGGCTTGGACAGGCTTGTTTTCTTCACGGATGCCGTGACGGCTATCGCCATCACTCTGCTCGTGCTGCCGCTGGTCGACTCCGTCACCCAGGCGGCCCACGACGGGTTGAGTGCTGAGCAATTCATCGGGAACAATTACGCGGCGATCTCTGGCTTCGCCTTGAGTTTCGTGGTGATCGCCCGGCTCTGGCTTGCCCACCATTCGACGTTCGAGCATGTCAGGTCCTACAGCAGTCCACTCCTGTTGCTCAACTTGTTTTGGGCGTTCACGGTGGTGGTGTTGCCGCTGCCGACGGAAATGGTGTCCCAGTTCAGGACTTCGCCCCTCTCGGTCGGCGTCTACATCGGGACGATGGCAGCGAGCAGCCTCACGCTCACGGCCATGACGCTCTTGATCCGGAAGCATCCGCGGCTTGAGATGGAAGAGAATCCCATGCCCGGCCGCGAAGTGTTCTCCAACGCCGTTTCGACGATCGGGTTCTTCATCGCCCTTATCGTGGGAGTGCTCGTGCCGGCCGTCAACTTCTACGCGCTGTTGATTATTTTGCTGACCGTCCCACTGCAGCGGGTCTACGATCGACGATCAGCTGCCGCGCGGCTGGCGCCAGCCGCGCAATCATCTTAAGGCGGAGTTCTGGCGTTTTCTGGTGTCACCGTTGGGTTGCTGTGCAGTCTCGGGATTCAGAAGACTGAGGTCCTTGACTAGAGCGAGTGGTGCCGGTGCCTGCCAATCCGTTCCCAAACGTCGGCTCACTCGTTGTTGCATTCAATACAGCATTGAGACATGGCGGAAGCCTTCACTTGTGGCGTCTGACATCAAACTCTTATCGTCATTCTGAGTCCCTTGAATTTCAGGGGATATCGAAGGGTGATGAAACCTCATCCGGGTGCAACTCGGGTCGGACCCGCAGCAGGCGCACTGGATGCCGGAACGAGCGGCCGGACCACGCCACGTCCGCCGAGACTTCCACGACAAGCGGTTCCACCAGCGTCAGACGCACCGTGCCCCGTTCTTTGCTGAACCTGTCCAACATCGTCTCGGTGATCTCTTCCGGCCACGGATGATCCCCGCGAGATGCCCGCAAATGCATCGCAAGGGATCTGCCGGCATGCGCCGACAGGGGAGTGGAGCGGCCGACAATCCGCAGCCGCCCGGCAACCGGAAGGCCGACCACCGCAGCCGTGGGCTGTGTTCGCGGGCCGATGACCGCCGCACACACGTTCTGTACCCTGGAATCTGTTGTTGCTTTGATTCGTCCCCGTCGATTCCGGCTCGGAAGTGACAATCGCGGTGAGGCGTCGGTTCAGCCGCTACCGGGCTCCGGCGCCGCTCGGGTGCCAGCCGTTCATGCCTGGGGGAATGGGCGGGTGATCAATGTCGGACACTGGATCGCAGGCCTCGCCTCATTAACGGCAGTCCGGTGGAAAGCCCCCGTGTCCGTCAGGCTCGCAGGGAATCTTCCATCCCCGGACGCGTGGACGAGGTAGACCCGTTGTGGCCTCGGGAGGGTGCGGCTCCCGCTTGTGCGTGGCGCGGCGTCGATGCGGCAGGGGCCGACCCAGCGGGTGGGCAGCAGGAAGAAGTGCAGGAGAGTTCTTGCTCGCGGCGGCGTTCCCGTTCCGCGGCTAGCTTGTTCTTTGCTTTTTTGCGCACTTTGCTGGCGGGCATGAAGTGGTCTCTTTCTGGTCGTGTGTACCGCTTAAGGCGGCAGGATTGACGCCCCTGATCGCTGAGGGCGGGGATCCACGGATTTGTTGAGCAGGGGCTCACCCCGCAGTCCGGACTGCGGAACCTCGGTCTACGGGATCTCCCGGAGGCCCAATCGGGGCGATGGCGGGCTGCCGCGGCGGGCCGTTTCCGTTGAACATTCGGGGCAACACCCGTCGGTTGTCCCGGTGCTGGTCCCTGGTTCCACATCGTTTCCGGCTGACTTCGCTGTATCTGGCTGAACGACGTCGCAACCGTCATCGGCGTCCCGATCGACCGCCGATCCCTGATTGCCGGGTTGAGGAACAACGCAACAGGCCTCTCCGCGCCAGGCATCGATGCCTTCGCGGGCGGCGGCCAGGGCGATGACCATGGCGGCGCCCGCGTCGGCCCACCACCAGCCCAGGGCGCTGTTGAGCACCAGACCAGCGAGGAGAACAGCGGAGAGATAGGTGCAAAGCAGGGTCTGTTTGGAATCTGCTACCGCAGTCCGTGAACCGAGTTCACGGCCGGTGCGGCGTTGCAGCCAGGACAGGACGGGCATGACGGCAAGGCTCAGGGCCGCGATGACAATGCCCGGTGCCGAGCGCTGCGCTTCGCCACCGCCTGCAAGAGAGCGGAGCGAGTCCACGGTGACGAACGCGGCCAGCGCGAAGAAGGAGACCGCGATGATGCGCAGCGTCAGGTGCTCGCGTCGTTCGGGGTCCCTGGCGGAAAACTGCCAGGACAAGGCAACGGCAGAGGCCACTTCGATCACCGAATCGAGTCCGAAGCCGATCAGTGCAGACGAGTCCGCGATGCCACCGGCCCAGAGTGCCACGACGGCTTCGATCACGTTATAGGTGATGGTTGCTGCTGCGAACAGGCGGACGCGGCGGCTCAGCACGGCGCGCCGGACGACGGAGGGCGAGGAAAGGCTGCTCGATGTCATGCCAGGCACTCGCCGTCGGGGGCGCAGCAGGCCGGGTCCACGGCGAGCACGACGCCGAGCAGATCCGTGATCGCGCGGCCCAGCCGGGCGTCGGCGAGCTCATACCGGGTCCGCCGGCCGTCAGGAACGGCCACCACCAGCCCACACCCGCGAAGGCACGTCAGATGGTTGGACATGCTCTGCCGCGATACCCCGAGTGAGTCTGCGAGATCGGACGGGTAGCCGGGTTCCGTCGCCAGGGCCAGAAGGATCCGCGCCCTGGTCGGGTCGGAGACGGCGTAGCCGAAGCGAGCCAGCACCGGGGCATGCGTGAGGGTTTCCATGCAGTAAAAGTACATCGACCGATGTATACACGCAACTGTGTATTGATCGCCACGCCAATTCCGGCGACAACAGGCCCTAGGTGAGCCGCAATGCGAACCTGGCCCACGAGCGGGGAAGGTCCGCGAGCCCGGAGCACCATTCCGCAGCCAAATCGGACGCCAAACAACAATGAAGGGCTACGGAGCGTTGCCACCGTGCCCTTCACTGTGCAGGATCAGTGTTCGTCGTAATGGCCCTCGTGCTCGGCGTGCCGGTGGCCGTCATGGACGTAGTCCACATGGTCCCCGTGCTGGACGGCTTCATGTGTGCAGTCCGGTCCGCCGTGCTGGTGCTCGGCCGGGGTGTGCTCCGCCGGATCGTCATGTTCGTCGTAGTGGCCTTCGTGCTCGGCGTGCCGGTGACCGTCGTGGATGTAGTCCACGTGGTCCCCGTGCTGGATCGTGACGTGCTCGCAGTCCGGGCCGCCGTGCTGATGCTCGACGAGTGTATGTTCAGCCTTGACTTCCTCGGTCATGGTGTCCTCCTTCGCTTACGCCGGGAGTGGACCGGCGCTAGCGTTCCTGGCTGTGTGTGATGGCGTCTTGGATGACGTGGGCCACGTGATGGTCGGTCAGGGAGTAGATCGTTTCGCGCCCGGACCTGGATGCCGTGACCAGATTGAGCCCCCGGAGCAACCGCAGATGCTGGGAGACCAAGGGCTGAGACAACTTCGTCGCCTCAGTCAGTGCGCTTACGGACGAGGGCTCGTGGGCAAGCGCGGACAGGATGAGAAGCCGCGAGGTGGCGGACAGGGCTTTGAACAGCTCTGCCGCCCCGGCAAGGGACTCCTCGTCTGGACTCACATAAAGATATAAGCATGTTCTTATACCAGAGGGCAACGGTTTCCGCGCAAGCTCGAGGAATCCCGCCAAAATCCAACACCAAGCGACACGCTACCGGTGCCGGGAACCGGCGGTCGCGCGCGCTCCCTGCCTGGTTTCGGGGTTGGAGGAATCCGGCGACGCCGGGATGCGTGCGCGGCGCGCGAGGATCCAGGATGCTGTTGCCGCGGTGGCGTATTCGAGCGAGGCTGCGCCTGTGATGGTGAAGCTGGAGGGCAGGGTGGGCACCCAGTAGGCGAGGGCCAGCCCGGCCCAGACGGCGGCAACGGCAAGGGCGCCGGAAAGCCAGAAGGCGGTCCATGGTCTGTCGGTCAGCTTGCGGGCCGCGGCGGGGGGTGCGGCGAGGAGCCCGAAGACCAGGAGCGCGCCGACGAGCTGGCTGGCGGTGGCCGCGGTCGCGCCGAGGAGGGCCAGGAAGAAGGGGCCGAGGAACCGCACGGGGATCCCTCGGGCCGAGGCCCCGGCGGGATCGAGGGAGGCGAAGAGCAGGGGCCTGGCGATGGCGAGCAGCACCAGGATCAGGCCTGCCGCTGTCCATGTCTCGGATTGGGCCGCGGCGGAGCTGATGCCCAGGATCGAGCCGAAGAGGACCTTCACGTTGGCGGTGCTGTCGCTCGTGCTGCTCCGGGTGGTGTAGATCGAGAGAAAGAACACCCCGAGCCCGAGGATCCAGGCAAAGGTCGTGCCGATGACGACGTCGTCGGATGCTCCGCGTCCGCCGAAGAGGCCGAGGGCGAACCCGATTCCGATCGTCGCGGTGAACAGCCCGAGGCGTAGGTCCAGGCCGGCGGCGAGGGCGGCGAGGGCTCCGGTGTAGGCGACGTGGGAGAGTGCGTCGCCGGCGAATACCTGTCCGCGGAGGACCACGAAATGGCCGACGAGCCCGGCTAGCAGGGCCACCGCGGTCCCGGCGATGAAGGCGTTCTGCATGAAGGGCTCGGAGAGTATCCACCCTCCGGTGCCGAAGGCCGCGATGCCGGTCATGCCCACACTCCCGCGTTGGGGCGAGCCCGGCGGCGGCCGTGGTGCTCGCGGGCCGCCTGCCAGGCCGTGGCGGCGACGAAGGCGGCGAAGGCCAGGGAGGCAACCCAGAACCCGATGGGGTATGGCGAGAAATATGCGATCGCTTCCCCGGCCCAGGTCGCGGCCAGGGCGATCACGACCGAGAGGGCGATCCCCAGGACCGGCCTGGCGGTGAGCCGGGTCGCGGTGGCTGCGGGGGCGACGAGCAGGGAAAACACGAGAAGGCTCCCGGTGACTTGGCTGGTGCCGGCCGCGGCGACTCCCAGGAGGACGAGGAAGGCGGCCGAGACCGCCCGGACGGGGACGCCGCGTGACCCGGCGATGGCTGGGTCGATCGAGGAGAAGAGCAGTGGCCGGGCGATGCTTGCCAGGGCTGCGAGGCTCACCAGGCCGGCGACGGCCAGCAGGGCCACCTGGCCGGTGGTGACCCCGGTGATGGTTCCGAAGAGGAGGTTGTTCAGGCCGCCCAGGAAGCCCTTGTAGAGGCTGACGAACAGGAACCCGCAGGCCAGGGCGAAGGCTTGGACTGTGCCGATGGCTGCTGATTCCTCGCTGGCGCCTCCGAGCTCGCCCCCTGCCCGGCCGGTGGCGGGAAGTGCAGCGATGACCAGCGCGCCGCCGATGCAGGCCACAAAGTATCCAACTGCAGGGCTCAGGCCAAGCAACGTCGCGCCCGCGGCTCCGGGGAATCCGATGACGGCCAGGGTGTGGCCGGCGAATGATTGCCGCCTCTGGACCATGAACCAGCCGATCGCACCGGCCGCAACGGCCACGATGGTGCCGGCCTGGAAGGCATTTACCATGAAGGGATAGGCGAAGAGCTCCGCGAGGAAGCCTGCGGGATTCACGCGTGCACCTGAGGACCGTGGGGGTGTTCGGGAGGGGCGTCGGGCTGGCCGATGACGACAAGCCTGCCCGCCCGGTCGCGCAGGACGTCTACCGGTGTGCTGTAGAGGGCCGTCAGGGCCTCGGGTGTGATCACTTGCTCCGGGGGACCGGTGATTGCGCTGCCGTGCCCGAGGTAGACCACCTGGTCGAGGTAGGGAAGGATCGGGTTCACATCGTGGGCGACCATCAGCACCGTGACACCCTCGCTGCGGCACACGCCTTGGATGAGGGCGCTCACGGATCTCTGGTTGGTCACGTCCAGGGAGTCGAGTGGCTCGTCCAGGACCAGCAGCTTTGGGCGGCGCACGAGCGCCTGGGCGATGAGCAACCGCTGCTGCTCGCCGCCGGAACACTGCCCGATCGGCCGGTTGGCATAGTCCTCGGCGCCGACGAGCCGGAGAGTTTCCCGCACCCGCGCAGTGGCCGCGCGGCCCTTCCGGCCTAGCAGCCAGCTTGGCAGAGGGGTGCCCCAGCGTTCGCCGTCCAGGCCCAGGCGCACGATATCGGTCCCGCGGATGCGCACGGACGATCCGAAGGCGTGCCGCTGGGGCAGGTAGCCGATCGTGGACCGGTCCTGCCCTGGCTTCCTGCCGAAAACGGCGACGGTCCCGGAGCTGACTGGAACCAGGCCGAGGATGGTCTTCAGCAAAGTCGACTTCCCGGCCCCGTTGGGTCCGAGGACGGCCACGAACTGGCCGGCGTCGACCGTGAAATCGACGCCGGCCCAGACGGTTCGGCCCCCGACCGCAGCGGCCGCGCTGCGGAAGCGGACCGCCGGTTCGTTTTTCATTTCCCGGTGGCCTGCGCCAGCGCCGTCTCGAGGGACTTGAGTTGCGTTGTCTGCCAGTCCTGGAAGGTGGCGCCCTTGGGGCTCAAGGTTTCGGTGACTGCGCTGACAGGGATGCCGGCGGCCTTGGCTGCGTCGACCTGCGCGGCGACGTCGGGGGTGGAGTTCTGGCTGTTGAACACGTAGACCTTCAGCTGCTTGCCCGTGATCTGGGACTTGATCGTCGCCAGATCTGCCGGCGACGGGTCGGTCCCCTCGCTGATGGCCTTCAGGAAGCTCGCCGGTGTGATGAGGTTCAGGCCAAGCGCGGATGCCATCGGGGCAAAGATGCTCTCGCTCGCACCGACCGGCGTTCCGGCGTACTTTGCCTTGATCTCGGCGATCGTGGCGTGGTAATCCGCCAGTGCCTTCGAATCGAACTCGGCCCGCTGGGCGTCGAAGTAGGCCGCGCTCGACGGATCGGCCTTCTTCAGTGCCGCAGTAATAGCGTCCGCGACTTTGCCCACGCTCTCCGGTGCGTACCACTGGTGCGGGTTGCCGTCATCCGGGGTCCCGGTCACAGCCCCCACCTCCACCACCGACCGGTCGCTGGTCGGGTTCGCGGCCACGGCCTTTGCCGCCCAGCTGTCATAGCCGACCCCGTTCTCAACAAACACCTTGGAGGCCGCGATCGTGCGAGCGTCTGCCGGGGTGGGCTCGTAAGCGTGCGGGTCCGTGTCCGGGTTGTTGATGATCGAGGTCGCCTGCACGTGGGTCCCCCCGAGCTCCGAAAGGATGCTTCCCCACGCGTCCGTGCTGGCCGCCACGGGGATCACCTGGACCGATGCGGCAGAACTTCCGGCGGCCGGAGACGAAGCGGATGCTCCCGTACCGCAGCCGGCAAGGGCGATCGCCGCGAGGGCGGCAACAAAAATGGCAGAGGGAAATCGACGGTACATCAGGGGTCCATTCTTCGGGGCTGGGGGGCCGGTGTGTGCCTTACACTCAAATAGTTACATGAGAATGGTTATCATTGTCAATCAAACTGAACCGCCCTCCGGTCGGGGGCTGGAGCGCACCGAGGGGGCGTCGCGGCTGTGAACAGACGAAAGACCCGCAAGCAGGAGGCCGTGCGAGCGGCACTGGAGGGCCGGGAAGGATACCTGAGCGCCCAGGCCCTGCATCGGATCCTTGAGCAGCAGGGCACACCGATCGGCCTCTCCACCGTCTACCGGAATCTCGCCGGACTCTGCGAAGCAGGCCTTGCCGACGTGCTCCACGGCCCCGACGGCACCACCCTGTACCACACCTGCCACTCGCCTCAGGGAATCCATCACCACCTCGTCTGCCGCTCCTGTGGCCGGACCGTCGAACTGGAGCTGACGGAAGCCGACGCTGCCCTCCGCACGGCGGCCGCAGAGCGGGGTTTCGTCCAGGCAGACCCCGCCTGGGATGTCTTCGGCCTGTGTGCAGCCTGCAGCACGCACGACGACCGATGAGTTTAGGCGGCTTCAGTCGCTCGCGCGCCCTGATCCTGCACGTCCTCAAACCGGACGACGGCCAGGGCGGCGACATGGAACGGAACGCGCCGTGCCGCAGGGCCTTGGCTGTCAGTTCCCTGAACCACCGATAGCCCAGATTCAGCCAGGAAGATGAAGTGGGGTGAAATGCAGGGTGGAACCTTGGATGTCTTTCCAGCCAGGTCCCCAATCTCGAAGTCGCAAAAGTATGACTGTGAGTTGGGAGGGGCGGTTAATTCACAGCTGGGATGGGAATGCCCCCCGGCGGGAGAGGGTATCTCTGAGCGAGTCTCTTTCCTCGAGCACATCCAGGAGGGCAGTCGCATAGGTTTTGAGCCGTTTGTCCAAGTCACAGTTGGCTGCGGTGAGCCGGGCATTCCGCTCCTTTTCGTCGGCTAGGGCCTTCCGCAGGTTCTCGACCTCGGGTTTTGTCCTGTTCAGCTCTCTTGCCCGCTCCTGGAACCTTGAGCTGATGTCGGGGTTGTCGTGGGTGAGCCGGTGGCGCTTGACGCCGGCGAGTTCGACGAGGCGGAGGCTTGTGAGGGGGCCGGGCACGCGGCCGTCCAGGAGATCGTCCATGCTGCGTTCGAGGGCTTGGCGGATTTTTTCCTGGGTCGTCATGGTTCTGATGGGTTTCGATGATGCTTTGGATGGACTCTCTTATGGCGGTCGTGCGCTGGTGACGGATCAGCGGGGCCAGCGAGTCGTCCGGAATGCCGGCGAGCCGGGCGCGGAGTTCGTCGATGTCAGAGCCGGTGCGGGCGATGTTGGCGCAGTCGGGTTGGCATCCGGTCAGGACCGGGCCGCCGCCATCCGTGGCCGGGATGCAGCGTGCTTTGGCGCGGTCGAATACGCAGTGGAGCCCGCGTCCGGGGTAGACCTGGAGTACGGGGTCTTGGAGGAGTTTTCGGGCTTGGCGGCCGGTGAGGAGGACCTTCCCAGCGAATTTCTCGCGTGCTACCCTGACGCGTTGTTCGAGTTCGCCGGCGGCCGGTCCGCTGAGGTGTCCTCCGGTGTTGAGGTACGCTTCGAGGTCTGTGGCCTGGTCGATCCGTTCAAGCCATTGTTCGAAGGCGAGGTCGTCCGGGAAGCCCGAGGCGTGGTTTCCGGCGTAGCCCTGGGTGACGTGGACGTTGATATGGCCGTATTGGATTGCGGCGGCGACCAAGCCGCGGGGCCGGCGCACGATGTGCCAGGCGAGGGTTCGGCGGAAGCGGCTGGGGGCGATGCGCCCGTCGGAGTCATTCGGGATGGTGTCCGGACGGCTGTTCTCGCGGCAGAAGCCGTTGACCCATTCCGCGAACGAAGCGATGTCTCCTGCGATTTGCGTGGCTGTCCGGGCCTGGCCTGGCCGCGTTCTTAACCGGCGGGTCCTCGGCCGGTTTTCCTTGGGTCGGATGCTCCTGCCGAAGAGAAAGCGTCCGTCACCGAGTTCCTCGGCGATGGTGAAGGCTTGGGCGACGAGGGGGTGGATGACCCACGGGTTCTCACGCGTTGCGCCTTCTTCTGCCTTGCCGCCGTGGGATCCGGTTGCTCTTTTCCACCGCGTGCCGGTGAGTGTCCACAGGTCCCGCTCGGGATCGTGGTGGAGGCACCCGGTTGTGAGGGTCAGGACCTCTCCCGGTCGCATGCCCGAGAGGTAGGCGATCACGATGTAGCAGGCGGTGTGTGTCCCGTCGGTCAGCACGCGGCCGGGAAGCCCGAGGCCTGCCGCGCGCAGCAGGGCCAGGACATGAACCAGCTTTTGATGCCGGTCCCTCTCATACAGCCTTCGGCCGGCCTGTCGGTATCCGCGTCCTCCCATGGTGGTCCTACGGTATTCGTCGAAGTTTGGGACGATGTCTGCCGAGATCTCTTCGATGAACCGGATCGCCCATGCCAGCAGGGGGACGAGCGTTGCATCGCCGATCCGGGGTATGCGGTTGTGCGGCTGGACGTCGGTGCGTGCGCCCAGCAGCTCTCTGGCGGGCGCATCGTCCCAAGGTGGAGCGTCCGGCATCGCCAGCCGCGGCGGAACCACGTCTCGGTAAGCCCATAACCGCCGCACTTCCGCGACGGAGTGCCGCCTGGACCCGTAGGAGACCCCCGAATCGCCCAGGAATGCCAAGTACTCATCGAGGCGCGCCGCGTCCAGCTCCGCGAAAGATTCCAGACCCCGTCCCGCAGCCCAGATGATCAGCCGCTCGATAGGTCCCTTCACGAACGACACCGATCGCAAGGAGCAGCGGATTCCGGCGCGGGCGGATGGCAGGGCGCGCGGATGGTCTTCGTTGATCAGCTGCCACAGGTACCCTTTGACCGCGTCCCGCCATGGTTGCGGAAGCCGTTTGAAGTTGATGCTCGTGGAGTCGCTGTGGTCCTCGAAGATCCCGGCAGTGAGGTCCCAACGGTCATCGCCGAACCGTGACAGCGTCTCCGGGGCGATCTCCGGCCGGATCGGTCGGCCGAGCAGGACCGGAGTACCGGACACCGGTGCCGGCTGGCCGGTGTCGATGGCGTAAAAGCTCATGGGATCTCCAACTCATTTTCAAGGAGGGCTCGGACAAGGCGGGCGTCTTCGGCGGAGGCTCGCCCGGCCCCCGCCTGGACATCTGCGCGCTGGAGCTGAAGGACGTCGTCGAGCCGATCGGCCGCCGGGGCGAAACGCCGATCCCACTCGGACGGCGTTATCTCGGTGCGTCGGGCTCTGAGCTCAGTGAGCATCAGGGCCTGGACCGGCACATGCCTGGGCTCGGAACGCGAGCACGGGCAGGTGAGGCAAAGGAGGAACGATGCCGTGCACGGCCGCCCCTGCTCGCTGTAAGGGCTGTGCTCGTTGTCCACGCAGGCCGATCCGACCGTGTCCAGTCTCCCGGCGAGCACTTTCCCAAGGATCTCCTCGCTGACTCCGAACCTCGCCGCTACCTCTGCCGGGTCGTGAAGGGCTGCGCGGCAGTCTTCATCGCTGAGGGTGCGGTCCAGGTTCTCGGCGCGGATCCTCTCGACCTCGCCTTTGAGAGCTACTGCCACGACATCCTGATAGCTACTGAGCGACGTTCGGTCACGGACGAGGTTGACAGAGGCAAGCGTGGCGCTGGCCTGGGCAACCGGGCGCTGGTGAAGCTCGAGGAAGGTCCGCCGGATCCGACGGGAATCCACGCGCCGGGGCATGCCGTCCCCATCTGAAAAACCCTCCAGCGGCCCGAAGAGGCCCACAGCCGGCGTGCGGTAGCCCAGATTCCCGGGGGTTCCCAACCGATAGCTGAAGGAGTGGTAGACGATCAGATCGGGATAGGCGAGGTACTGCCGGGCGCCACGGCCGAACTCGAGGGCGATCTCGTAAACGCCGTGGGCGGAGCCGTAGTCGTCCCGGTCCACCAATGGTCTCCGCGCGGCAGAGAGGGTCAGGTCCATCTCGGACCGCAGCGGTCCCGCGCCGTGGTTTGCTGCCACGTGTGACCAGGGCAGGAACCTCACCGAGGGCGGTCGACACGGAATGCTCGGCACTCATTCCCAGCACCGTCGATGCGTTCAGGCCCGTCATGCACATCATCAGGATTGCCATGGCCTCGGCTTCGTGCCTCAGAGGGTGCAGTTCCGAGACCAGGTCCGCGCAAGACGAGTACCGTACCTTGCCGCTGTCGCGTCGTGGGACGCCCCCGTGAACTGCGATATATGCCAGCTTCGCTGCCCTCGTTCCCGCCCGGAAACAGGCGTCTCCCGGCCGGGGGTCCCCGGACAGGTATCAGTCGGCCTCGGCCCGGGCAGCCCGGATACGCGTCACCGCCGGCTCGGACGATGCGCCTGGCCGCCCGCCGGATCTGGCGGAACTCAGCCCCGGTGTAGGCCTGGACAGCGGCGCGGGGGGTCGTCGCCCGGACCGGGGTGTAGAGGGCATCGCGGAACTCGTTCGGGACACCGTCGACGCCTCGAAGCACGGTCGTGAGGGCGAGCACGACCGCGTTTCCTTCCCGTGTCCCCAGCATCCGCAGCTCGAGGACATATCCGGCCCGCAGCTCGCCCACGCATGCGGCCGGTCTTGGCCTGGTCAGGATGAGGTTCGCGAAGGAACGCAGGGTTTCGAAGAGCCCGTCGGCGGACGGAATCGTCCGCCTCGTCCCCGCAGTCCGATGAAAGGCTCAAGATAGATGTTCCTGGTCGTGTTCACATCCGAATGCCCGAGCATCGTCTGCACCAGAGACCATGTGTCGCCGAACTGCTCCCGGAAGTCCTCCAGACCGTCCGGTCCCTTGATGAACAGCAGGCTCCGGTCGGCCGGGGACAGGTCATTCAGGTTCGCGAGCACGGTACTTCCACCCGGTTCGGCAATCCGCACCAGGCCACGGTCGGTTATCCCCTGGACAATCCGCCTGCCGGCCAGGCTTTCGTACAAGCCGCTCTCGAGGCCGCGGAGGATCGCGGCGGCCCGGTCGGTCTGGACGTAGTTCCACATGCCGTCGAGCGACTCGCGGCCCATCCAGTACCGTCGGCTCCGGCCGCCCTTTGCGCAGCTGCCCGCCAGGCGAGCCGTGGCGTAGGCTTTCGCGGCACCGTCGGTAGGGAGCTCGATGAGGCAAATCGAGGCGAGCTCCTGTATGCGCAGTCCGGTCCTGTAGAGGCCGTCAACGAATGCCGCATCCCGGGTCTGGGACCGCGGCCTCCAGCGCGTCTTCTCCGCCCCGCCGGGCTCCTTTCCGTGGATCCCGACGTCACGCCACAGGCGGAACGCTCCTGGAGAGAGCCATTTGACGTCTGCTGCACGGATCGCCGAGGCTCTGGCGCGGGGGTCTCGCACCGCGACCCGGTTCCCTACCCACGCTTGCTTTTGAGCCGCGGGAAGGAGCCGGTTCGTGCCGAGCCGGTCTGCGGCCCAGTCGTGGAAGGCAAGGATTGCGGCAAGGTCGCCCTGCCATGTCGCGCCGGAAATACGACGCGGATTATCCAAGGCCGAGGTCCTCCAGAAGCGATAGTCGAATAGATCGTTTTCGGCTGCCCCTGTCCACTCCTTGCTCCGCGTCTGGAGGAAGTTGAACCAGGTCCGAAGGGCAAATGCGTACTGTCGGTTCGTTCCCGCCGTCAGATTCCGCATCCGCCCGCTGGCAAAGAACTTGTTGCCCGCGTCATGCGGCACGCCTTCGTGATCCAGGAACAACGGGCGCCCTGCATCGAGCCGCACACCCAGCCGGCCAACGCGGGCCAGGAGACCGTCATCCCGTGCTGGGCCGGAGTCCTTGGCGAAGTGCAGCCACCACGTCCCGCCGCCAGATTCGACCATGGCCCGACAGTACGACCGATCTCATGAATCCTCCTTGCAACACGTACGAAATGGCGAGAGTTCACACGACGTCCACGGACCGGCGGTACTTCACCTTAACCACTGCTTCTTGCCGCCCACGTAAACCTGGGAAGCCCCCTTGCAGACAAGGCCTTCAATGCCGGTAGCTGGCATTTCCTCGAACCAGGACACCGGCAATTCCCGGTCCTTGGTCACTGGGAGAGGTTCAATGGGGCAGACCAGTCCCGTGCCAGCAGCTCCTCAGCGAGGTCTGGGGGCCTGGCCTACGCCAAGGAAGCCAACTACCTGCGCGTGTACATGGCGCAGCTCCGGCGGAAACTGGAAGCGGAGCCCGGGAACCCGCGCCACTTGATCACCGAGGTGGGGATCGGATACCGGTTCATGCCGTGAGGCGGGCTGCGGCGCCGGCGAACTCCACAGTCCCTCCGGCCTCGACAAGCCGTGCGTACGCGCCGCCGGCATCGCGAAGCTGTCCGGGCGTTCCAGCCTCGACGATGGCACCCCGGGCCAGCACTGCCAGCTGGTCGGCTTTCTCCACTGTGGAGAGCCGGTGGGCGATGGTGAGCGTAGTCCGGCCAACCGCCAGCCGGTCGAGCGCCGCCTGGACCTGGGCCTCGGTGGCGTTGTCCAGGGCGGAAGTGGCCTCGTCGAGAACCAGCACTTTAGGATTGCGCAGGATGGTTCGGGCAATGGCCAAGCGTTGCTGTTCTCCTCCGGAGAACCGGTGGCCGCGGGCGCCGACCATGGTGTCCAGGCCGTCGGGCAAGCTTGCGATCAGGTCCGCGATCTGCGCGGAGGCCAGGGCGCTCCACAGGACTGCGTCGTCCGCACCGGGTGCGGCCAGCAGCAGGTTTTCCCGGATGGTGTCGTGAATCAAGTACGTCTCCTGGGACACGACACCCACGATTTTCGTCAGGTCCTCAGGGGCGATGTCGCGGACGTCCACACCGTCAATGGTGATTCGTCCGGCCGTGGCGTCATGCAAGCGGGGGACCAGCGAGCCCAGTGTTGATTTCCCGGAGCCCGTGGGGCCCACGATTGCGGTGCTGGTGCCGGCCGGAAGCGTAAGGTCGATGCCGAGCAGGACTTCAGTGCCGCCGTCGTACGCGAAACGGACGCCTTCGAAGCGGACCTCGCCGCGCACTGCGGCCGGATCCACCGGGACGGGCCGCGCCGGGGCAGTGATCTCGGGAGCCAAGTCCAGGTACTCAAAGATGCGGCTGAAAAGGGCCATCGCGGTGACCCATTGGACGCCGAGGTCCAGGAGGCTCATGACGGGGCGGAAGATCGCACCCTGCAGGGCAGTGAACGCCACGAGCGTCCCGATGGTCATGCCTCCGCTCGTGACGGGCAGTCCAGCGGCCAGGTAGATGAGCGCCGGAATGGCCGAGAAGATGATGCCCATGGTGGACATCCGCCAGCGGCCGGCCAACTGGGAGCGCATCTCCAGTCCGATCAGCCGTTTGGAGCTTTCCGTGTAGCGGTGTGCGTCGCGCTTGGTGGTTCCGAGGGTTTTGGAGAGCCGGACGCCGGAGACCGACAGTCCTTCCTCGACCTGCGTGTTCATGGTGGCCAGTTCGCTCTGCAGCGTGGACGTGATGTTGCGCCGGAGCAGGGCCACCCGGCGGGTGAACAAGACTGCCGGCGGGATCACTATCAGGGACAGGAGCGAGAGCCCGGGCGAAATGGCGACCATGGCGATGGCGGTGGCAATTGCCGTGGTCAGGTTGGACGCAACACCGGTCGCGGTGGAGGTGATGACCTGCTGCAGGCCGGAAATGTCGTTGTTCAACCGCGACTGCACCTCGCCGCTGCGGGTCCGGGTGAAGAATCCCAGTGATTGCTGCTGCAGGTGTGTAAACAAGCGCGTGCGCAGCGTGTGCATGATCTTCTGGCCCATGCCCGTAGTCATCCAGGTCTGCAGCACGCCGATGAGTGCGGTTGCGGCTGCCACGGCGATCAATCCGGCGGCCAGCCACGCGAGAAGCGGTAGATCCTTGCCGGGGAGCGCGACGTCGATGATGTGGCGGACGAGGAACGGCTGTGCCAAGCCGATGATGCTCGACGCGCTGATGAGAAGCACGACGGCGGCAATGGTCACCTTGTGCGGTGTGAACAGCCCGGCGATCCGTTTGAGGCTCACGGGATGCTGTTTTAGCTGGGTGCGGTCGGCAGGATTGAGGCGGGCGGGGCCGCGGCCGGGATTTCGGGCTCCAGCGCCCGGACGATGGGGATTTTGGGTGAGGATATTCTCCGTCATAAGCACCACCTCCAGTGGCGAGCGGGGCGCGGGAATCGCGCCTTTCTAATACAGAGGCTACCTCACTATGTGGTTACGGGTCAAATTGCTAGACTGGCAAAATGCACTCACAGCCCTCCGATTCTGCCGACCTTGGCGATCTCTTCCATGCCGCTTTCCGAGGGCTGCGCCGGACCTGGGCCGAGCAGCTGTCGCCCTGGGAGCTGACGCCGCACCAGTGGCGGGCGCTCATGACGCTTATGCGCCCGGCGCCCGGGGAGCCGATGCGGTTGAAAGACCTGGCGGAACGGCTGCGCATTGCGCCGCGTTCGGCCACGGAAGTGGTGGACCAGCTGGAGGTCAAAAGCCTCGTCCGTCGCGATCCGGACCCCACGGACCGGCGGGCCACCCTTGTCGCCGCCACCCCAGCCGGCCAGCAGCTCTTCGCGAAGATCAGCGCCGAACGTCGCGGCAAGTCGTCCGAGTACTTTGCCCGGCTCAGCGCAGAAGATCGCGACGAGCTGGCCCGGATTCTGGGGCAGCTCAGGGATTGAAGCCAACGCCGCTTCCCTCCCAAGTTGCCGCAGAGTAGGTAGAGTCGAAGCCATGACTCGCCGGAAGGTTCCAGTTGCCCTCGTCGCGCTCCCTTTCGCGTTGTGCCTTATCGCACTTGCGCCAGCGGAGACCGCAGGGGCCGCATCCTGCGATTCGCAAGGCCTTCTAGGGGTAGTTGGCATGTGCTCTCCCGGCAGCTCCCCATCTCCCCGGCCGACGGGCAAAGCAACCCCGTCCACCACGGCCAGCCCACCGGTACAACCGCAACCCCAGCCGGATCCCGGCGTCGCAGTTCCTCCCGGTGGCGCTTCAACGACCGCGCCGGCGGTGACCGCCGAACCGGCACCCACCCAGGTGGCGCCACCCGCTACGATCACCGCTGCGGTGCCGTCGCCGATCGTTTCCAATCCGAGCCCCTCGACGCAAAATTCAGCCTCGGCGGCGGCCGCCCGCATTGACCCCGGCGCCCCTGCCCAGAGCGACCATCCCATCGCTCCAACCGTCTCGGTGGCTGGAATCCTGGTGGCCTTCGGCGGAACCCTCATTGCCGCGGGCGGCGTCGTTGGCCTCAGAAGATTTCCGCCGCTCTAATCCCGGCCCCTGAGATACTGAGCGAGTCCGAATTGAGCGAGGCGATTACGCACTTGGCGTTCTACGCGGGCTGGCCGAAAGCGATGTCCGCCATGGCGGTCGCCAAGCAGGTGTTTGCCGAGTAGCCAAGTTCACGTCAGAGGGCGCTTGGCCCCCTCTTTCCCGGTTGCTGGCCGAAGTCAGGCCTGCGGGGTCTGCCCTTGGAGGGAGGCAATCTGTGCCCGCGCGGCTGCGATGAGCTCCTCGTTAGTGTTGGCGTGGCCGTTGAGGCCCCAGCCGCCGTCGGGGGCTTCCGTGAGCAGGACCCAGGTTCGATCGGGCAGTGTCGGATCCGCGGCCGCCGTCGCGACGAGCGCGGTGAGCTGTTCGACCAAAGCGAGCTGCTTTTCGCGGTTCAGTGCACCCGCGTTCGTGAGCACCTGGACGCGCACGTAGTTGCTGTCGCCGTCGACATTCGACAGATCCCCCTCCGGGAGTTCGTGGATAAATGCCGCCGTGTTCTTGCGGAACATCGGGATATCCGGAACCTGCTCCACCCGCATCACCGTCGATGCCAGATCAACGGCGAGCTGATGCTTGTCGGCAAAGGTTCCTGTCGTGGCGTACACGTCGATCATGGGCATGATGCTTCTCCTCTTCGATGTGGGTCAGCGGTCATTTCTTGTGCCATCCTTGCACTTTGATGTCACCGTGTCTTCCTCTGGGCGATCATTTGCGGGTCGTCCGGCTTGACGTCCTTGGAAGTGCGGTTCTTTGGCCGGTGCGGCATGATCGGTTCGGACGCGAAGCGTCGTGGGCCACTCCACATTGATGGCGGGGCGTCGATCGCGTAGGCAAGGGCGTATGCGACCTTCTCGTAGTTGACGCGCCAGCCCCTGAAGTGGGGCCACGCTTGTTCCGCCGTCACCTCAACCGGGTAGTCGACGGCCCGCATGAGCTCCACGGCCGCTTGAAAGTCTTCGAATTTCACGTCGAGTTCGGAATCGGGATCTGGGTCTTCCTCGACCGGGATACGAATAGCCCGCGCCACTTGATTCAGGCAGGTGAAACCCATCCGAAGGACCAGCCGCGCCCGGGTGCTCGGGGCAGACCCCGGACTCAAGGAAAGCTGCAACGCGGCCGCGTCCATGACGCTGAGGAGGGAGTTGAGCCAGTTGGATTGCGGTGAAGGTGAACGGAACCACACCAAGGTGAGGTAGGTGCTGTGTGATTCGGCTACATCCGCGGCCCATCGCTCCCACCTTTGGTAAAGCTCGCTGAGCTCGCTCGTACTGGTTTGAGCGGCCATGCCAAACCGTGTGCGCACAAGAAGCTCCGGTCCCCATGAAGGTGAACCTGCCCGCGATACCAGGAGCGTTACCTCCGACTCCCGCCTATTGAAGGCTGCATAGAGGGTTGGTAAGTAACCAATCTGCAAAGCGATGACAATCAACCCGGTATACGCGGCAACGTAAACCAACACCGTATTGCCGACATTCGATGGCGCAGCGTAGCCGAGGGTGAACATCGCGGAGCCGGCCTCGCTTGAAGCTGCCCAGTAGTCGCCGTCGACGAAGGGAAGGAGCAGGAGGCTGAACGACAGATCGAACAGGATCACCCAAACCAGCAGGCGGACGAAGAGCGCCATCGGAGACTGCCAGGCAAGGATCCGATCACGCGCTTCGTACGAGGTGACGGGTTTTGTGATGGCAAAGAAGATTTTCGCAGTGACCAAATGGGTCACCCGTGAAAGGTTGCTGTGCAGCGGACGTGGCACGATCAGCGTTCCGATCACACTCATCCAGTTCAGGAGCAACCCAACCAACCCGACTGAAAAACACGCCCACACGATTACTGTCAATGCGCTCTTTCGACGTTGTTGGACACCAATTCAGCTATTGACCACCGGAAAGGACAAAGCTGGTGAGGCTCGTATCATTCATTCCACCGTCGGACCTTGTCAAGGGTGATGGGCTCCGTCGTGTTGTAGGGTGTGCCGTGTCACCCAGCAACGCGTGGCCGGACAGCTCAGGAGATAACCATCGTGGTAAGCCATCTCATCCTCGGCGCGGGACTGGTAGGCGGGACGCTCGCGAGGCAGCTCTCCGCCCGTGGAGACCAGGTCACACTCGGCACGCGCAGCGGCACTACGATCCCTGGTGCGACTCCCGTGAAGCTGGACGCCAGCAACCCGGCCGATGTGACACAGGCTGCGTGCGGAGCCGGCGCGATCTTTGTGTGCACCAACCCGCCGTACACCAAGTGGGTAGCCGACTGGCCACCGATCTTCGACGCTGTGATCACTGCGGCCCGTGACTCCGGGGCCGCGCTTGTACTCATGGGCAACCTCTATGCGTACGGACCGCCGGCCGGTCCGATGACCGAGCACTCACAGCTCGCCACCACCGAGAAAAAGGGCCTGGTACGCAAGGCGGGTTGGGAGAAAGTGCTCGCCGCGCACCAACGCGGTGAAATCCGGGCCGTGGAGGTTCGTGCCAGCGACTACTTCGGTCCCGGGGCTGCGGGGATGTCGACACACCTTGGCGGTGGCTTCTTCGAACCACTCCTGGCTTCCAAAACGGCGCGGGTCGTTGGGAACCCTGCGCTAGAGCACAGTTGGAGCTTCCTTCCCGATATCGCCGCGACATTGATCGCAGCTGCCGACCACACGGGCGAATGGGGGCGCGCCTGGCATGTGCCGAGTGCATCCGTCCCCCGTTCGGAAATCGTGCGGCAGGTGAACGAGCGCTGGGGCGTCAATGGTCGGGTCGCGCGGATCCCGCAATGGTTGCTCAGCGCTTCAGGCACGGTCATTCCCATCCTGCGCGAGATCTCGGCTTCAAGCTACCAATTCACGATGCCCTTCGTGATCGACTCCGCGGAGACGCAGAAGATGCTGGGTGTCACGGCAACACCATGGCACGAAGCGCTGGAGGTCACGGTGGACAGCTACCGTAAGCCGTTAACAAGCAACTAAAGCGCCTAGATCACGCGGTGATCCACGATAAATGCCCCGGCACCATCACATAGTGCCAGGGCATTTTCGCGTCCTGCCAGAGGGCCACTCCGATCACAGGAGCGGCCTCTCTGGCCCTGTCGGTCTTCTATTGTTGATACGCGCTCACGGCCTCATGGTCATGCATTCGGGGTCGCCGCGGCCCTACGGACCATTTCGGTCCCCGGGCATTAGAACCCTCCCGACGTCGCGCCGGCAGACCCAAACGAGGGGGTCGTTAAGGTCGAGTTGGAGCCTGGTTGCCAGGCGTCTGCGGATGCGGGGTAGTTGGCTTCCTGGCGCTTGATGCATTTCCATTCGATGGCAGTGTTCGGCGGGAGGTCGCTGATCGTTCCGGTCCAGGTGGGGTAGGAGGTGGGGTCGAGCTTGACGGCGCCGGCCGGTGACCAGTTCCCCAACCCGGGGACGTTGCCTACGACGTAGACCGACTGCCCGCTCGTGGTGGTGCCGTTTGAGCAGGTGAAGCTGGCTGATACCGGGGTCTGGCCGAGGGTGAACTGGAAAGACTTCGTGGTCCCGACCGCGGTGCTGTCGGATTTAGCGACGACGAGGTTGCCTCCAGCGTTGTACCAGCCGCTGGCGGCGGCATCGAAGGCTGCCTTGTTCGCGTACTGGGTCAGCGGCATTCCGTTCAGCGTTACGGCGGAGGCCTGGGTTTCGTCGGTGACGAGTTGGACGACGTTCTGGCGGCTGTCCGGCGCTCCGGTGTAGGTGCCTGATGATGCGGCGATGTTCACGGTTTCGGTGGACCCTGACAGTTGCTGGGTGATGCCGGTGAGGCGCTGCGCCCCGGTCTGGTAGTTGACCGACTTGCCGTCGTCTTCGGTAAGGGTGAAGTTGGAGGCGTTGGTGTCGGGGTAGACCTGGGCGACGAGCTCGTTGCGGGTGGTGGCGTCGGTGCGGGCGCCGGTGACGTTCATCGTTTTGTCATCGACGTACATCTTGGGCAGGATCGCTCCGGCCTTGGCGAATGCGGGGAGCTGGAAGACTCCGTTGGTCCATTCGGGCAGGTTGTTCACCCACTGGCCGGTGCTGACGTACTTCTTGTTCGTGTGGTAGTCGTACCAGGTGCCGGCGGGCAGGTACATGTTCCTCTGCCGTTCGCCTGATGCGGCGACGACGCCGACAAGCATGTTCGGTCCGATCATCTTCTCGCTGCCCATGGTGCGGACGTTGGGGTCGTTCTGGTAGTAGTACACCAGCGGCGGGGCGAGGGGGTCTCCGGTGCTGTAGGCGTTGTGCGCCACGGAGTAGTAGTACGGGGTGAGCTCGTAGCGCTGGCGGAGGTTGGCCAGGTTGCTGGGGACGTCGCCGATCTTGTCGGGGGCTGTCTGCTGGCAGTTGCAGGTGTTGTCGGTGTGGGGGCGGATCGGGACGTCGAACCATGCGGAATTCGCGAACCATTGGGTGTAGATCTCGTTGATGTCGGACCCGGCGATGGCCTCGTCACGGTGGAAGCCGCCGATATCGGAGCCGAAGTAGTCGATGCCGGACATCGACATCTCCATCTGGACGTTGGTTTGGTCTGCAAGGGCGGTCATGCGGGTGGCGATGTCACCGGACCACATGGCTGCGCCGTCGCGCTGGATACCGGCGGCTCCGGAGCGGGAGAGCAGGAAGGGCCGCTGGGTTGACGAAGCGGCGGTGTACCCCTTGGCGACACTGTTGGCCCATTCCAGGGCATACAGGTTGTGGTAGTCGGCGTGGGCGTGTTTGCCGGGCAGCAGGCCGGAGGTCCAGTCGTTGGAGTCATACATTTCGGGTTCGCCGAGATCGAGCCAGTGGCCGAGGATGCCCATGTTGACGAGTGGCTGTTCCTTGGTGGCGGCCCAGTAGGCGCCGGCGGCCGGCTGGGTTCTGTCGATCATGCTTCCGCGGCCCCACCAGTCGTTGGCGCTGAGGTAGACGGGGTCGCAGGTGGGGCAGCCGGCGCGGGCCAGGAAGCCTTGGTTGGCAAGGTTGGTGTATTCGGGGAGTCCTTTGCCGATGTAGGACTCTTCGATGGTCATGAGGCCGACGCCCTGGTTGTCGCGGTAGTCGGCGATCTTGGACGCGGCGTTGGGGAAGTTGGTCGGGTCGAACTGGAGGGTACCCATCTTGGTGTTGTCCGAGCCTGCGGTGACGCCACCGAACCATTGCAGGTCGAGCATGAATCCGTCGACGGGGAACTTGTCGGCGCGCAGGCCGGCCAAGGTGTTGTCGATTTCGGTCCAGTTCTTGTACCCGTATTCGGAGTTCCAGAGCCCGAATGCCTTCTGCGGTGGCACCGGGGGGTGGCCGGTGAGGTTCATGTAGCTCTTGCGCAGGTCCGGCAGGCTGGGACCGGCCATGACGTACCAGCGCAGCTGGTCGCCGTAGGTGTCCATGGTCCAGGGGTCTGCGGTGAGGTTCCAGTCCTGCTTGTAGACCTGGTCGACGAAGAGGCCGTAGTTGGCATTGTTGGCGCCGACGGCGAAGAGGACGGGGATCTGGGTGTTTCCGACTGGGCCGTTGTCGACGTCGTAGTTCATGGTGTTGCCGTAGGCGCCGGGGGAGGAGCGGTCGACTCCAACCCTGTCGCCATCGGCATTGCCGCCGGTGAAGAATTCTTCGCCGAGGCCGTAGGCGTCCTGCATGGCGGACTTGGTGAAGGACAGCCCCTTCCACGCTGCCGTCAGGTTCCGTGGGCAGACTGTGTGCAGCAGCAGGGCCGGCGTCCGGGTCGTATCCGTGACGTCGGCGCACATGGTCGTGGTGTTGACGCTGACCTGGATGTGCGCGCTGCTGGCGGTCGAGGCGGTCTGGGTGAAGGCGGTGGGGCCTGCGTAGCTGGTCGATGCGACTTGGTCGGTGGTGGGGATGGCCACTCCGGCGCCGGGCCCGGATCCGGTGCCCATTTCGAAGTGGACCAGGTCGTCGCTGAGGAACTCCGCGACCAGGTAGTCGCCGGCTCCGGTGAACTGGACGCGTTGGATCCCTGCCGCGTGGGCCGGGACGGCGGTCACAAAGGTGGCCCCGGCGGTTGAGGAGAGCAGCAGCATCATTCCGACGAGGATCCCGCTGAGGCGGTTTCGGCGCCGGTCTCGGCGCGGGGCGGTCATGGCCTGCCCACTGTGAGGTTGTCGAGGTTGATGGCGGCTGTGTTGGCCGTGTCGTAGGAGATCTTCACCGAGCGCCGTCCTGAGCTGAGGGTGGTGCTGATGGTTGCGGTGCCCCATGTGTCCCAGTTGGCCAGAGTGGGCAGTGTGAGGGTTCCGACGGAGGTTCCGTCGACGTAGATGGTCCGGGTGGCTGGCCCGCCTGTGGCGTTGGCGTAGCGGAAGGTGAGTTGGTGGGTTCCGGTGGCGTTGGCGCTGACGTCGAATGTGAGGGAGGAACCGGCGGCGGTGAAGCCGTCGACGAAGCCGGTGCCGGTGAATCCGGGGTGGTTGGTGTTGGTGGTGGTTCCTGTTGCGGTGGCGAATTCCGCTTCGTATGCGCTCTTGTTGACCCCGGAGAGGATGACGGTGCGGGTGGTGGTTCCGGAGGCGATCTTGATGAGTGTGAACTGCTGGACGGGATCCCAGTACCAGCCGGTTGCCGCGGCGGTGAGGCCGCTGAGCGTGCTGTAGGCGGTCAGGGCGATTCCGTCGACTGTGATGGTGCTGGGGACGGTGGTGTTGACCTGGAGGGTTGCGGTGGTGGCGAGCGGCGGCACGGTGGCGATGACCTGGTGGCTGCTCCAGTTCTCAGTGCTGGTGATCTGCTTGACGGTACCGGCGGCGTCGTCGAAGTAGTCGGCCGAGGTGGTTCCTGCGGGGTAGATCCGGAAGACCAGGTTCGTGTAGTTGTAAACGTCGTTGCCGATGCTTCCGCCGTATTCGTAGTTGGCGTTGAGGTTCAGTGGGATGATGGCGCCGTCGCGGGCGTACACCGGGATGGTGGAGGTGTCGGCGATGTAGGTCTTGTTGCCGGGACCGGAGGCCTTGCCGCCGTTGGTGACGTCGTGCCATTCCCCGCCGGGGAGGTAGAGCGTGACCGAGGTCGCCCCTTGGGTGGTGATCGGGGCGACGAGCAGCTGGCGGCCGAACATGTACTGCATGTCCAGGGGGGCCGCCGAGGCGTCCCCGGGGAAGGCCAGCCGCATGGTCTGCAGCAGGGGCAACCCGGTCAGGGAAGCGTTCTTGGCCTCGGTGTAGATGTAAGGGATCAGGTTCATCCGCGTGTTGGCGAACTTGCGGAACGTGGGGACCACCGTTGTGTCGCCCGTGCGGGCCTGGACGTTCCAGGGGGTCCGGGCCTCTGACGGACTGGGATCGGACTTCTCGGAGTGGTACTGCATCATCGGTGAGTAGGTCTGCTGGGCGGCGGCCCGCAGGTAGAGCTCGCTGCTCGGGAAGGTCCCGGTGAAGCCGGCCATGTCCCACGCCCAGAAAGGAATGCCGGACTCCCCGCCGCTCAGGCCTGCACGCAGGGCCTGCTGGAAGGCCGAGAACGTCGAGGCCTGATCCCCGGCCCAGTAGATGGAGTGTGCCTGCGCACCCGCGGTTCCGCCGCGGCTGAACAGGACCCCGTCTCCGTTCTTCTTGGTCTGAACATAGGTGCCGTAGGCGCCGGTGTAGGCGTTGGTATACCCGTTGTGCATCTCGTCGCCCTTGCGGCCGTCGGAGAAGGAAGCGTTGCGGCCGAAGACCATCTCGCCGCCGTCGGTCTTCATCCCGTCGATGCCGACATCGTCGAAGAGGTAGGCGCGCTTGCTCATCCACCAGGACGTCGCCGCGGCATTGGTGAAGTCCGGCATGGTGCTGTCCCCGAACCATTCCCCGGTGGGGATCCGGTATTGCCCGCCGACCCCGTCTCCGATCAGGTAGCCCTGGGCGGCGGCGTAGCTCTGGTCGTTGAGGTGCTGCTGGGGCGCGGTGGCGGGGTTGGTGCTGAAGTCCTGCTTGAGCACGGGGATCTGCCACAGGACGACTTTGATGTTCTGGGCGTGGGCGGCGGCGACCATGGCCTTGGGGTCGCTCCACTCGCCGCCGGACGGGAAGGTGAGGTCGGTGTAGGCCAGGGCGCCGCTGCCAGGCTTGGCGGTGTAAGTCGCACCGTGCCAGACGTAGAAGGTGGCCTCGTCGCTCCACTGCTCCAGGACCAGGACACTGTGAGGGATGTTGTTGCTTGTGACGTTGGCGAGCTCGTTCGTGACCTCGGTCTGGGTGTTCCACTCGTTGGCGGACATCCACAGGCCGAACGCCCATTTCGGGGGCAGCCATGGGCGTCCGGTGAGAGAGGTGTAGGCATCCAGGATGTTTCCCTGGGTACCGGTGAGGAAGTGATAGTCGACGGTGGAGTCGAGCGCGCCGCCGGTGTCGACGGTGAAGCCGACCATGTCGGAGAGATAGGTGCACACATTGAACAGCGAGTAGCGCGTGCTGGGGACGTACACCCCGTAGCCTGCGGAGTTGGTGAAGAACGGGACCGACATGTAGGTGCGGTGGGTGGGTCCTTGATCCTGGTACTGGTTATAGACGTAGTTGTCGACGTCGTGGCCGCGCTGGTCCAGGTAGTCGTACCGTTCGCCGAAGCCCTCGAACCGTTCTCCGGCGGGGGTCAGCCAATGGTCCTCGATCTTGGTGACTGTGGTGGCGCCGTCGCTGGCCCATCCGGTGTTCCGGAATATGGCCGGGTCGTACTGTTGGGCAATCAGCGTGGTGCCGTCGGCCTTGTAGACGGAAACGCGGTAGGGGCTCTTCTGGATCTTCACCTTCAGCGCGCTGGTGGCCAGTTGTAGCGTGGTGCCTGTGTCGGTGACGGTGTAGCCCGTGGCGCCCGTGATATTCAGGCCGGTGCCGTGGGGTGCGATCTGGACGTGGAAGCGGTCTGGCGCAGGGAAGGTGTAGCGGATCTTGGGGGAGAAGCTGCCGGAGGTGTCGCTGACAGCGACGTCGACCGAGGTGCCGTTGTCGGTGTAGCCGCTGACGTTGCCGGTGCCGGACCAGTCGGTGACGGCGAAGCTGAACGGGCCGCTGGTGATCGCGCCTGCGCCGTCGACGTCGGCGTGGACGGTGTAGGTGATCTGGTCGCCCCTCGCGAAGGAGCCGAGGTTGACCTTCCAATAGCTGTTGTTGCCATTGTTGTAGTCGAAGGAGCAGCCAACGTCGGTCTGGGCGACCCCGTTCTTCGTCCAGGAGACCCAGCATGTCTGTCCGGGAGAGATTGGCCATGTGGTCGAGTGCAGCTGGACCGTCTGGGTGGACATCGGGTCGCGCGGACCGCGTTCGGTCGGCGTGGTGCTGTACAGCTGGTCGTAGCCGGTGGGCCCGTGGAAGACGCCGGTGAGGGTGTCAGCTTTGGCCGATTCTGCGCCGAAGACCGCCGGTAGCAGGGCCAGGGGCACCGCGCCCAGGATGCCGAGGACGGCTGTGCGGCGGGATATTGTCGGCGTGACTGAAACGGACATCGTTGCCCTGCTTTCTTTTGAGAGTGAAGCTCACCCAGCGGAGCGGCCGATGAGGGTCGGCTCGTCGCTGTTCAAGCGGAGGTTGGGTTCGAACAGCTCGTTGAGCAGGAGGCTTGCGGCTCCGCGTGCCCAGGCCTCGTCGTCCCACGCCTCGGCGTGGATCGAGAGTCCGTCCTGCAGTCCGTCAAAAACGGTCTCGTTGAGAGCGCGGCGGAACGCAGGCATGATGAGGTCGAGATTATGCGTACCTTCGCCGGCCAGGAGGAGCCGGTCAGGGTTCAGGATGTTCACGACGTTGCCGACAGCCCGCCCCAGATGTTGGCCGGCCTCGGCGAAGACCCGTGCTGCACGCTGGTCCCCGTCCCGGGCCATCGTGCCGGCCTCGTCGACCGAGACGCGCCGTCCCAGCTCACCCGCGAGGGATCCCAGGAGGGCCGGCTCGCCGATCACGGCCTCCAGACAGCCGCGGCCACCGCACTCGCACTCCGGGCCTTCGGGCACCACCTTCATGTGGCCGAGCTCGCCGGCACCTCCGCGGCTGCCACGGAACAGGCGCCCGTCGAGCACCATGCCCATGCCGACGCCGCGTCCTATGGTCACGACGGCGAAGTTCTTCACGCCCCGCCCGGCCCCCCAGCTCTGCTCGCTCGCCACCAAGGCGTTGACGTCGTTGTCGATGAGAACCGGCAACCCGATCGCATCTGAGAGCCGTTTGGCGAGCGGTTCGTTGTGCCAATCGAAGTATGTGGCGTGGCGCACACTTCCCTCATCCCGGTCGATCACCCCGCCCATGCCCAGCCCAACGCCGAGGATCCGGCCATGGCCGGCGGGAGCAAGCGCCTCGACTGTGCTGACGATGCCTGCCACTACCGCGCCGGGCGTCGGTAGCGCCAGGGCGGCGTCGGCTCGGGCCACGACGTTGGCGTCCAGGTCCGTCAGGACGCCGATGGCCCGGTTCTCGGTCAGTTTGATGCCGACGACGTAGCCGGCGCGTTGACGCAGGCCAAGGAGCACTGGTGGCCGCCCTCCCGCCGATGCGCCGGTGGCCCGCTCTTCGACGAGGCCTCGGTCTATGAGCCGTGACGTGATGGCAGTGACCGTCGGGCCGCTGAGTCCGGTACTCCGGGCGATGTCCGCGCGGGAATGGAGCGACTCGCCGCGCAGCTCGGCGAGCACGAGGGCCTCGTTGATCTCCCTGATCAGCCCTTTGTTGCCCGCACGGTCGATCCTCACAGCGCACCCAACCTTTCCGAAGTAACTAAATTAAGTCGCCGAACAAACGCTAGGGGAGAGCGGGCTGCTCCGCAAGAGGAATTTTCTGCTCGGACCAGGAGGCAGCCTTTGAGCATAAGAGACCCCTTGACGTGAGGTGCGTCATAGTTCTAATCTTCATTTAGTCGTAAATAAAGGAGAATACAATGGTTCGGCCGAGCGGCAACGCTGACGTTACGCGGTCTGCGATCCTGGCATTTCTTGGTACCTCCGGTGGTGCGTCCCGGGCTGACTTGGCAAGGGCACTTGGAGTCTCCCCGGCTCTTATGACCCAGCTCATCAAAGAGCTCATCGCGGACGGCCTCGTGAGGGAGCTGTCAATGTCTCCCTCCAGCGGCGGTCGTCCTGCACGGATGCTGGGCCTTGCCACCGCTGCAGGGCGCGTGGTGGGTATGAAGATCTCGAAGGATCATGTTGCCTTCGTTGAAACGGAACTTAGCGGGCATGTAGTCCGGTCCGGCAATAGGGCATACGACGCTTCCTCGATCACATCGCTTTCCGACGTCGTCTCACTGGTCCATTCATTCGTTGGCGAAGATCGTGTCACCCCCCTCCTGGGAATAGGCGTCGGTGTTCCCGGATCGGTGGATGGGCAAGGTAGTGGTGTTGTTGATTCAAGCCTCCTGGGGTGGCGGCAGGTACCGCTTGGAGCGGTTCTGAGCCGGGAACTCCATGTTCCGGTCCTGGTGGAGAACAATGTCAACGCCCTCGCTGTAGCCGAACGGCTCTATGGGTCAGGCCGCGAGCATGCCGAGTTTCTGGTTGTGACGATCGGCGAAGGCGTCGGCGCGGGGTTTGTCACCGGCGGTGCGGTCGTGCGCGGCAGCAGAGGCGGTGCCGGCGAAATCGGTCACATACCCGCAGTTGCGGATGGACCTCTTTGCACCTGCGGTAACCACGGATGCATCGAGGCCCTGATTGGGGAAAAGACACTCGTCGCGAATGCGCGGCAATCCGGAATCATTTCGTCATCAGAGACCATGGCAGATCTGCAAGAGCGCGCAAACGACGGTGACCCCCTCGCCCAAGATATTTTCAGGGGAGCCGGTCAGCCGCTGGGGCGAATCGTCGCTGGTCTCGTGCAGATCCTGGATCCGGAGATTGTGATCGTCAGCGGGGAAGGAACCCGTGGATGGCGCCACTGGGCAGCAGGATTCGAACGATCATTCCGGGGTGCCCTGACGGCAGACCGCCGGAGCATCCCCGTGATCGTCGAGTCCTGGGACGACGAGGCCTGGGCCCGCGGAGCCGCCGCGCTCGTGGCGTCTGCGCCCTTCTACAGCGAAGAAAGTTCAGGTGAGCAGGGGAGACGGGTTCGTGCCCGGCTCACCCACGTACCGGCGGAGGTAGGAGGATTGTGACCGCTCTGCAAGACTCGAGGTCCGGCAGCCCCGGACCCACGGCAACAACGAAGCGCTACCGAGGACCCGGGATTCGGCGTAAAGCAACCGGCAATCGTCTCAGATACGGGCTGACTGTCGCCGTTTTCCTCATGCCGAGCGCGTTGCCACTGTTGTTCTTCACCATCATTCCCATGTTTTCCGCGTTCTGGATCAGCCTGAACCAATGGAATCTAGTCGGTCCGATGAAATGGGTTGGCCTTGGGAACTACGGCAAGCTCATCGGCGACCCCGGCACGCAGGGCGCCTTCCTGCACACCATCTACTACATCGTCGGATACCTGCCGCTTGTGTACATCGGCGGGCTGGCCATAGCGCTTGCCCTCAATTCCCGGATCAGGGGACGCAGCATGATGCGCGGCCTTTACTTCCTCCCCGTGGTGACCAGCTGGATCGTCGTTGCACTCGTCTGGCGTTGGCTACTGAATCCCAGCACGGGAATCGTCAACTGGCTGCTTGGACTCATCGGCGTGACAGGGCCGGGATGGTGGACAGATCCGGCATGGTCCATGCCTTCGATCATCGTGGCTTCGGCGTGGAAGGACCTTGGCTTTGTCATGGTGATTCTGCTCGCCGGCCTCCAAGCCATTCCGGAGGACCTTTATGAAGCCGCGACTGTCGACGGCGCCGGCCGGTGGAGGCGGCTGTTCAGCATTACGCTTCCCATGCTTTCCCCCTCGACATTCTTTGTCGTTGTGTTGTCGCTGATCAACGGATTCCAGGTCTTTGACCAGGTCTATGCCATGACCGGAGGCGGCCCCAACAACTCTTCCCAGGTCGTGGTCGAGCAGATTTACGACCTCACGTTCCGCTACGGCAGGGCCGGCGAAGCATCGGCTCTGTCATGGCTACTGTTCCTTTTCATCCTGGTCATCACTCTGATTCAGGTGCGCGGTCAAAAGAAATGGGTGCACTATGCGTAAGCAGCGTCCCTCGATCACCCTGAACATCCTCGTCCTCGTTGGCGCCCTCATGATGGTCTTCCCTTTTCTTTGGGCGTTCGTAACGTCCATCAGCCCCGGCGCAGGCCTCTCCGCGACACCGCAACTTATCCCGGAGAATCCTTCACTGTCCGCCTACGCTCAGTTGCTCCAACGGCTCCCGTTTGCCCAGATCGTCCTTAACAGCCTGATCCTTGCCATCCTCACCGCGGTGTTCCAGCTTGTCACCAGCTCACTGGCCGCCTATGTCTTTTCCCGGATGCCGTTCAAGGGGCGAAATGCGGTGTTCGCCGTGTATCTGGCCACCATGATGATCCCGATGCAGGTGCTGGTCGTCCCGTTGTTTGTCGAGATGAAAAGCCTGGGCCTTATCGATACCTATCTCGGCGTATTGATGCCGGGGATCGCCAGCGCCTTCGGAGTGTTCCTCCTGCGGCAGGCAATGAATTCTGTGCCGCAGGACCTGGATCAGGCCGCGACATTGGATGGTGCTGGCCACTTCCGGATCTTCGGCCTCATTGTGCTTCCCCTGGTCCGTCCGGCGCTGGCGACACTGACGGTGTTCGCGTTCCTGAATAGCTGGAACAGCTTCCTTTGGCCGCTGATTATCCTGCGCACCCCCGCAATGAAAACCCTTCCCGTGGCGTTGGCGGGACTGCAAGGCCAGTACACAACCCAGTGGGACATCGTGATGGCCGGATCTGTGGTCAGCGTCCTTCCAATGCTTGCCCTCTATATCTTCACCCAGAAGTACATCATCCAAGGGGTTGCGGGCACCGGACTCAAATAGACCGGATCGGCCAGTTTCCTCACCTATCAATGGAGATACACATGAACAAGAAACCCCTGGCATCGCTGGGTCTCGCTCTCACCGCAATCCTGGCCATGTCAGGCTGTGGATCGGCGGCAAGCTCAAATGTTTCAAGCACCGAAAAAGTAACCATCAAATACTCAAACTTCATCTCGAACGGAGGCAACGAGAAGAATCTGGACACCATTGTCCAGGCCTTCGAGAAGGCCAACCCGAACATCACCGTCCAGGTCACCACCTTGCCTTACAAGGACTACGCGACGGCACTCCAGACAGACCTGGCCGCTGGGACCCAAGCCGATACTTTCGATATCGAATACGCGAACCTGCGCTCCTACGTGGCCAGTGGGGCTGTCGCTCCCCTCGACGGAGTCGACGGTTCCAAGTACAAGCAGTCCCTGCTGCAGTCCTACCAGTCAGACGGCAAGCAGTACGCGCTGCCCAGTTCCTTCTCCGACGTTGTCCTCTACTACAACAAGGCGCTCTTCGACGCTGCCAAGGTCGCCTACCCCACGTCCAGCTGGACATGGGCTGATGAAACGGCTGCTGCAAAGAAAATCACGGACAGCGCCGCGGGTGTCTACGGGGACTACCAGAGCGTGAGCTTCTACGAGTTCTACAAAGCACTGGCCCAAACCGGCGGCAAATTCCTCAACGACGACGGCAAATCGGTCGCCTTCAACTCGCCCCAGGGCATCAAAGCTGCCGAATGGCTGGCAGGTAAGAGCGGAACGACCATGCCTACACCCGCGCAAGGCGCCGGAACCCCGGACTTCGACACGAAACTGTTCAAAGACGGCAAACTTGGCATGCTCCACAGCGGCATCTGGGTGGCCAGCAGTTTCGCCGGTTCACCCAAGAGCTGGGACATCGTCGTCGAACCCGGAGACACACAGAAGGCAAGCGCGGAGTTCTCCAACGCCATTGGGGTATCCGCCAACTCCAAGAACAAGGCCGCAGCCCAGAAATGGGCCGAATACATGACCAGCTCAGACGTCATGGCACAGACCCGCATCAGCGCAGCATGGGAACTCCCCGCCACCTCCGATGACTCAGTCCTGAAGCCCTATCTCGCAAAGGACAAGCCGGCAAACCGCAAGGCCATCTTCGACGCCCTTGACAACGTCGCCCTCCCGCCGGTCATCGGCGACAACCAGCAAAAAATGGTCGACATCATCACCAACGCTCTTGGCGAAGTCGAAGCGAAACGCTCCAGCGCGGCCGATGCCCTGAAGGGCGCCGCGGACCAAATCAACGCTCTGCTGAAGTAAACCGGGCACAGTCCGAACAAAGCCGGTGAGCGGGCCGCGGTAACACCGTGAGCTGCCGGCACCGCGACCCGCTCACCATCTGAAAGAGAAGCCAATGACAATGCAAGGTTCAACGGTAATGCGCAACGGAGATCCCGCGGTCCGTTCGATAGTCGAAGCCGGCATCCGGCTCATCCTGGAACAGCAGACCTCCGGGGGCGCCTACCCGGCAAGCCCCTCGTTTTCCGCCTACGCCGGGTACTGCTGGTTCCGCGACGGCTCGTACATCGCTGACGCCATGTCCGCCGCCGGACACATCGAATCCGCCGAACTGTTCTTCGACTGGTGCTCGAATGCCTTGACTTCCCGCGCCGGAAGGATCCGCCATATCGTGGCTGAAAGCCTCGCCGGCAGGCCGGTGGCCGGTGACCAAATGCTGCCCACGCGTTTCACTCTCGACGGAGCCGAAGGAAACGACGACTGGTGGGATTTCCAGCTCGACGGATACGGCACCTGGCTTTGGGCCCTGGCTGAACACAGCGCCCGCCATGACCGGCCACTGGAACGCTGGACCGAGGCCATGGCTCTCACCATCGACTACCTATCGGCCTCCTGGGAACGGCCCTGCTATGACTGGTGGGAAGAGTCGGCCCAACACGTGCACGTGAGCACTTTGGGTTGCGTCGCCTCCGGATTGGCCAGCATCGCCCGAACCGGGCTGATCGAGGAGTCACTCTCAGAACAGGCCACCTCGATCGCGGACCAGATCCGCCGACGAGTCCAAGACGAAGGTGTCCAGGACATCCATCTGACGAAATGGCTGGGAACAGACACGGTAGACGCCAGCCTCCTCTCGCTGATTGCTCCGATGAACTTCCTGCCCCCGCACAGTCCCCTGAGCGCAGGGACCATCGCGGTCATCGAAGAGCAGCTCACCGTCGACAACGGCGTTCACCGGTATCTTGCCGACACCTACTACGGCGGCGGCCAATGGCCCTTACTTAGTTGCTTCCTCGGCCTGGCCCAGGCCGCTGCCGGAAACCGAACCAGAGCCCACGAGCTCCTCGAATGGGCCGCCTCGACCGCCGGCGCGAACGACGAACTTCCCGAACAGGTTGACCATCACCTTCTTGACCCCGATCATCTTCAACCTTGGAACGAGCGCTGGGGTTCCTCTGCAAACCCGCTGCTGTGGAGCCACGCCATGTTCATCCGCCTCGCCATCGCCCTCGGCGTCCCCTACGACACCGCCGATCCGACTCCGGCTCCAGCAGCGAAAGAGAACGCTAAATGATCCGCCACAAACCATTCGGCTCCGGCCACCCCTACGTCGCCGACACCGATCAGCGCAGCCCGTCCCATCCCGTCGCAGGGGAGCCCGTCATCCTCGGCGTACGAACCTCGCCGGAACTGACCGACGTGATCTGCGAACTCGAAGTCACCCGTCGCAGCGGCGCTGTCACGCAATTGACCGAAACCCTCCAACGTGTACCGGCGGCATCGCGCGGACAGGTCATCGATGGCGGCCACCTGGCATCGGCCCAGGCCAAACTCGCCCGTTCAGCTAGCGGCTGGCAGGTAACCCTCGCGCCGGCGGAGCCCCAGACAACATACAAGTACCGTTTCACGGCGCAGACCCGGAACGGCGGGACGGAAAAGACGCGGTGGTTCAACTACAGCGCCGCCACCTGGGCTCCCGCCAGCCAGGCCCTAAAGATCATTGGACCAGACCGCGTCATCGCCGACTCCGTCGAGGTGTTACATGATGGTGTCCGGCCCTTGCGTGTTCGTTTCGCTCTCCCGTTGGCCCTTAACGAGCGTGTCACCGGCTTCGGAGAACGCTTTGATGCCCTTGACCACCGCGGGACCAAGCTGGACGCGGTCGTCTTCGAGCAATACAAGAGCCAAGGAGCGAACCGGAAGACCTACCTGCCGATGCCCTTTGCCCATGTAGTAGGCGGAGACGGCTGGGGATTTCACGTCGAAACCTCCCGACGCACGTGGTACGACATCGGTGCCTCCGACGAACACCGCCTCGTCATCGAAGCCGAAGTCGGCCCAGAACCCCTGAACGGGGACACTCTTCTGAACCTGAGGTTCTTCGAAGGAACGCCCACGACGGTCCTGAAGTCCTTCCTGTCCGTCGCCGGCAGCGCCAAGGAGCTTCCGGCCTGGGTGTTCAAGCTCTGGGCCAGCGGCAACGAATGGAATACCCAGTCCGAGGTCATGCGACAGATGGATCTACATAGGGAAACAGGTATTCCCGTTGGGTCCGTCGTCATCGAAGCCTGGAGCGACGAGTCTACATTCACGGCATTCCGCGACGCAGAATACGAACCAAATCGCGACGGTTCACCGCACCGCCTCGGCGACTTCACCTTCCCGGATCATGGTGCCTGGCCGGATCCGAAGGCCATGGTTGATAGCCTTCACTCCCGGGACATCCGGGTGGTTTTGTGGCAAATTCCTCTTATCAAAATGCGGCCGCACCCACATGGCCAAGCACGTTTCGACGCTGAAGCTGCGGTTCGTGAGGGGCGGCTCATCCGGGAGGAGGCCCCGGACGGCAGCCTGCGCCCCTACCGTAACCGGGGATGGTGGTTCCCGCTCAGCCTGATGCCGGACCTGACCGACCCGGAAGCCGCCCGATGGTGGACCGAGAAGCGACGCTACCTCGTCGAAGAAATCGGCATCGACGGGTTCAAGACCGACGGCGGAGAACACGCCTGGGGCGAAGAACTCCAGTATCTGAACGGAATGCGCGGAGACGAAGGAAACAACCTCTTCCCGGTCGCATACGCCAAGGCCTACGGTGACCTTCTTGAATCCGCAGGAAAGGCGCCCGTCACCTTCAGCCGCGCCGGGTTCACCGGTTCCCAGGCCCACGGAGCCTTCTGGGCCGGGGATGAGAATTCCACTTGGGACGCATTCCGTTGGTCCCTGTTTGCCGGACTCTCCGCGTCAGCAAGCGGAGTCTTGTATTGGGGCTGGGACTTCGCCGGCTTCTCAGGCGATGTCCCGACCTCGGAACTATACCTGCGGTCGGCTGCAGCAGCGGTTTTCGTGCCCATCATGCAGTACCACTCCGAGTTCAACCATCACCGGAAGCCATCGAGGGATCGCACTCCGTGGAACATTCAGGATCGGACGGGGGATGAGACTGTCATCCCTGTGTTCCGGGAACTCGTCGAACTGCGCGAACGCCTCGTGCCCTACCTGGCAGAGCAGGCCCGCAGGGCTATCGACACCGGAGCCCCCCTCATGCGCCCGCTGTACTTCGACCACATCGAAGACCAGGAGGTATGGAAGCATCCACTGCAATGGATGCTCGGCGAAGACCTTCTTGTATCTCCCGTCGTCGACGAGGGAGTCCGCAGCTGGACGGCTTACCTCCCGGGCGGCAACTGGGTCGATGCCTGGACGGGAGAAATATACGCCGGCCAGCGAACCGTCGAGGTACCTGCGCCGTTGAACCGCGTTCCCGTCTTCGTCAGGGCGGAAGCCTGGGACGAAATGAAGGACATTTTCACCCCGACCGCCTAACAAGACCCGACGGTCAGCCCTTCCGCGTTGGGGAATTATGATGGTTCCTCGACGCGGAAGGGGCGAACACTCGCCGGGATCCGCCCCGGACACCCAACTCGAAGGAAGTCCTTGGAATACAGGAAACTTGGCCGAAGCGGCATGTATGTCAGCGAGATCGCCTACGGCAACTGGCTGACCCACGGATCGCAGATTGATGACGACTTGGCAAGACAATGCGTACATGCTGCCCTGGACGCCGGCATCAGCACTTTCGACACCGCAGACGCATACGCGGAGACACGCGCAGAAGCCGCACTCGGCTCGGCGCTTGCCGGAGTCCGGCGCGAAAGCGTGGAGATCTTCACCAAGGTATATTTCCCCACGGGGTCGGGAAAGAACGATCGCGGACTCTCCCGGAAACACATCATGGAAGCCATCGATGGAAGCCTCCACCGGCTCAAAACAGACTACGTAGACCTTTACCAGGCCCACCGATTCGACTACGAAACGCCCCTCGAGGAAACGATGCAGGCTTTCGCCGACGTCGTGCGTGCCGGCAAAGCCCACTACATCGGCGTCTCCGAATGGACAGCGGATGAGATCCGGTCAGCAGCTGCCTTGGCTAAGGAACTCAACGTCGGGCTGGTCTCCAACCAACCTCAGTACAACATGCTATGGAGGGTTGTTGAAGCAGAAATCATCCCGGCCAGCGAAGAGCTCGGGATGAGCCAGCTTGTCTGGTCACCCCTTGCCCAAGGAGTACTGACGGGCAAATATTCACCAGGAATGGGCGCCCCCGCCGGTTCCCGCGCCACCGACCAAAACGGAGGCAAAGACACGATGGGTAAGTGGCTGGGCGATGACGTTCTCGCCAGGGTCCAGCGCCTTGAGCCCCTGGCAGCAAGCGCAGGGATTCCGCTTAGTACCCTCTGTCTGGCGTGGGTGCTTCAGAACCCGAATGTATCTGCTGCCATCGTCGGAGCCTCCAAACCAGAGCAGATCAAGGAAAACGCCAAGGCCGCCGGGCTCACGCTGGAGGACGCACTCCTGAAAGAGATCGATGAAGTCCTCGAACCCGTCATCGAACGCGACCCGCGCAAGGTCGATAGCTGCCACAGCAGGCCTTGACGACCATTAGGGGCAGCAGCGACAACAAAGCTGCCGCCCTTAAACAGATCAAAGAATCGGAACGATATGTCTATAAACATGACAAGTGCCGGCCATTTCATCGGCGTTGACATCGGTGGAACCGGCGTCAAGGGCGGGATCGTCAACCTTGAAAAGGGTGAGATCCTGTGGGGCTGCGTTCGTCTAGCCACGCCCCAACCGGCTGATCCGGAATCCGTCGGCGATGTTGTTCGGCAGCTCGTGGACGAGCTCACCGCAGGAAGCGAAGCAGGACGTGATTCAACCGTTGGCGTAACCTTTCCGGGCATCGTCCAGCACGGCACGTCCCGATCAGCGGCAAACATGGACAGGACCTTCATCGATTTCGACATCGGCACCCATTTCTCCGATCGCATTCGGCGACCGGTCGCCGTCCTGAACGACGCCGACGCCGCAGGTCTCGCGGAAGCCCGCTACGGCGCCGGAAAGGGAACGTGCGGCACGGTTTTGGTCATTACCCTAGGAACCGGGATCGGATCAGCCCTGATTTTTGACGGAAACGTAGTGCCCAATGTCGAGCTCGGTCACATTTCCATCGACGGTCACGACGCTGAAACCAGGGCATCCGCCGTCGCCCGTGAACGTGACGGATTGGGCTGGCAAGAATACAGCGTCCGCTTGCAACGTTACCTTTCTGAACTTGAGTTCATGTTCTCGCCTGAACTCATCATTGTGGGCGGAGGCATTTCCCAACGAGCCGACGAATACCTGCCTCACCTCAACCTGAGGACCCCCGTCGTTCCCGCGAAGCTCAGGAACGACGCCGGCATCGTCGGCGCCGCCATCCAGGCTGCGTCAGCCACATCGGGCCTTCGGGGTTCTACTTCTCCCACGAGGCGATCGACTGGATCGAATCAGCCCTAGCCCGTCCGCTCAACCGCCGCAAGAATGGCTTTTCCGAGTTCGATCGGTTTGGTGAACTGGGGCCAGTGACCGGTCGGCAGATCCATGAATTCGACGTCGTTGATGCGCGCGAGCTCGGCCACGAAGGGATGGCCGGATTCGATCCATTCTCCGAGCAGGCTGGAGGGGAACTCGCACGCGATGATGGTGGCCGGGACGTCGTAGCGGCGCACATCGTGCAAGCGCTGCTTATCTGTGGTGACGTTCTTTGGTTCCGGGATGGCCCGTGCGCGGAAGGCAGCCCGCAGCTCGTCATTGAGGTCCACGAGGTCCTCGTTTTCGAAAAGCTCCCATGGTGGCAAGGGCACGGCGTCGCCCTCAACAGGCAGTTCGTCGTTGATGACGCCGCCCTCGCCAAGCGGTCCGCTGTCCACGTACACCGCCCGGACCACGCGGTCCGGGCGGGCGTCGACGGCGCCGTGGATGATGGCACCTCCGCCGGAGTGGCCGACCAGTACAACGGGATTGCCAACAGCGTCGACAGCCGCCACTACGGCGTCGATGTGATCCCTGAGGCCGATGCCGGACCGTGGAGCGTCAACGGCCTCCAGCCCAGGCAGTGTGAGCGGGTGAACCGTGTGCCCCGCAGCAACGAGCGGCGGCGTGACCTCCGACCATGAAGAAGCGTCCAACCAGAATCCGGGAACCATGATGATGTCCATGCCGGTACCCTACGACGGGCCACCGACAGAATGAACCCTTCGACAGGTTCGGCGGGTCAGGCCTCCCCAACAGCTCACACGGCCGCGGTCCGTCCCGATCGAAGGAGGGGCGCGAAGAACGCGGCGAGTTCCGCCGTCGCGGTCAAGGGCAAAACGTTCGCCACGTACTGGTCCGGCCGCACTACCACAACGACGCCGCCGCGGTCAAGGCCGCGCAACTCGAAGATGTCAGCGGAAGGGTCGGTGCCGTAGACGTTCTCAAGGTACGTGAGCTTGAACGGTCCGACCTGCGGCTTGAATGCCTCCGGCACGGCCCCGATGTCGACGCTAGTGTGCTCCTGCTGGTAGATCACCTTCACGTCGAACCACGCGTCACGGTCAGCGCCCGACGGCGTTGCGGCCAGCGGCGAGTCCGGCGAGTTCGCGATCCACTCGGCAAAGTCGACGACCGGCGACGTTCCGCCTTGTGCCGTCCCGGCCTTGCTTGCGTCCGCGAAGACGTAGATGCGCCACCGTCCGTCCGCCTTGGCCTGGTGGCCGAGTTGCACCGGGTTGGTGTCGCAGACGCGCACCACGGGCGCGGACTTGAATCGCTTGCCGATGGTGAATCCCGTGGCCAGGCCTTGGTGTGTGGGCCCGGCGATGAGCGGCGAGGGGGCGTAATGGGTCATGAAACCGGCAGGGAACTCTGCCGTGCTCACGTAGAAGTTCTCCAGCTCGGTGGGGTCCTCAAATTCCTCGGGCTTCTTCGCCATGAGCGTGGACCACTCTTTGTCGAAGTCGATGAGGTTCTTGGCAACGACTTGGCGCTCGGCCGAGTACGTGGACAGGAGGTGCTCCGGGCTGCGGCCCTCGAGCACGTGCCCGAGCTTCCAGGCCAGGTTGAACCCGTCCTGCATGGAGACGTTCATGCCTTGCCCGGCCTTTGCGCTGTGGGTGTGGCAGGCATCGCCCGTAATGAATACGCGCGGCGTGCGGGTGCCGCGCTCGTCCGGAAGGACGTCGTCGAACCTGTCAGTGAGGCGGTGGCCCACTTCGTAGACGCTGTGCCAGGCGACGTTGCGCACATCGAGCGTGTAGGGGTGGAGGATGTCGTTCGCTTTGGCGATGATCTCCTCGATGGTGGTGCTGCGCACGGAGCGGTTGTCATGCCGGTCCACCTCGCCCAGGTCGACGTACATGCGGAAGAGATGGCCGCCTTCGCGCGGGATCAGCAGGATGCTGCCGCCCGTGCCGGACTGGATGGCGCATTTCGTGCGGATATCGGGGAAATCCGTGACGGCAAGGACATCCATGACGCCCCAGGCGTGGTTGGCTTGGTCGCCGGCGAGCGTGCAGCCGATCGACTCCCGCACCTTGCTCCGGGCGCCATCCGCCCCCACGACGTACTTGGCCTGGACAATCCGCTCCTGGCCTTCGTTGGGTCCGGCGGTGTGGAGAAGGGTAACCGTGACGGGGTAGTCGCCCTCACCGCTGACCTCGAGGCTGCGGAACTCGTATCCGTAGTCGGGAGTCATGCGGGTAGGGGAGTTCGCCATGAACTCGGCGAAATAGTCCAGCACGCGCGCCTGGTTGACGATGAGGTGCGGGAATTCGCTGATGTCCCCGGTCGGATCGTCGAGGGCGCGGGCGGTCCGGATAATGCACGCGGGGTCCGCGGGGTCCGGCTTCCAGAAGGCCATCTCGGTGATCCGGTACGCCTCGGCGATGATCCGCTCGGCGAATCCGAAGGCCTGGAAGGTCTCAACGCTCCGGGCCTGGATGCCGTCGGCCTGGCCGATCGCGAGCCTCCCGGCGCGGCGCTCCACGATCCGGGTTGTGACGCCCGGGAACTGGGACAACTGCGCGGCGGCGAGCATGCCGGCGGGGCCGCTGCCCACGATGAGCACGTCGACCTCGTCGGGAAGATCAGCGGGCCTGTCGATGCCAACGCCGGCGGCCGCTTGGACTCGCGGGTCACCGGATACATAACCGTGGTGGTGGAACTGCATGGGCTTTCCTCACTTCATTGTGTGGTTGTTCAATTATGGAACTGTGAATTCTATATTTGAACCCCGGATTGAATTCTAACTGTACGGCAGGCGTGGCGGGGGTTACAAGGGTGAGAGGGGTTGACGTCCCGAAGCTCCCGGGTCATAGTTATCGTATACGATTTCGTACTCGATGAGGAGTAAATCTTGGAAAAGGTCACCGACCACATCCTGGCCGCGGCCCGCAAGGTCATCGCGGTGCATATCAACTACCCCAGCCGGGCGGCCCAGCGTGGCCGTACGCCGGAGCAGCCGTCGTATTTCCTGAAGCCATCGACTTCCCTTGCTCTCAGTGGCTCGACAGTGGAACGTCCGGCCGGATGTGAACTCCTCGGGTACGAGGGCGAGATAGCGCTGGTCATCGGCAAGCCTGCCCGCCGCGTGGGCCCCGGGGACGCGTGGAGCCACGTTGAGTGGATCACGGCCAGCAACGACCTGGGCGTCTACGACCTCCGCTACGCGGACAAGGGCTCCAACCTCCGGTCCAAGGGCGGCGACGGCTTTACCCCGGTGGGCCCCGCGCTCATCCCGGCCGCCGACGTCGACCCCTCCAAACTGCGCATCCGCACCTGGCACAACGGCGAACTCGTCCAGGACGACACCACCGAGGACCTGTTGTTCCCGTTCGCGCGCCTCGTGGCCGATCTCTCCCAGCTCCTCACGCTCGAAACCGGCGACATCATCCTGACCGGCACCCCGGCCGGCGCCTCGGTCGCCCAGCCAGGCGACGTCGTCGAGGTTGAAGTCACCGCCGGCGGGCTCAGCAGCGGCCGTCTGGCCACAACAGTCACGGAAGGTACGACGCCGTTCGCGGACTTCGGTGCCCGGCCCAAGGCCGATGACATCCAGCGGGAGGAAGCGTACGGTTCCCGCGAAGCCGCCGGCCTCGCCGTCGTCGTGCCTGTCCTGACCCCGGAGCTGAAGAAGAAACTCGAAAGCGTCGCGACCGCGACGTTGTCCAGCCAGTTGCGCAAGCGCGGGCTGAACAACGTGAGCATCGACGGGCTGCAGGCCACGCGCCCGGACCGCCGCGTTGTCGGGCTCGCCCGGACGCTGCGTTATGTGCCCAACCGCGAGGACCTGTTCAAGACCCACGGCGGAGGCTTCAACGCCCAGAAACGTGCCATCGACTCCGTGAACGAGGGCGAGATCCTGGTCATGGAAGCCCGGGGCGAAAAGGGCACCGGGACGGTCGGCGACATCCTCGCGCTGCGTGCCCAGATGCGTGGCGCTGCGGCCATCATCACCGACGGCGGCGTCCGTGACTACACCGCGGTGGCAGGACTGGACATGCCCACCTACTTCGCCAACCCGCACCCCGCTGTGCTGGGCCGCCGGCACATCCCCTGGGACACCGACATCACCATCGCCTGCGGCGGGGCCACGGTCCAGCCCGGGGACATCATCGTGGCCGACTCGGACGGCATCCTGGTGATCCCGCCGGCCATCGCCGAAGAACTCGTGGATGAGTGCATCGAGCAGGAGAAGGAAGAATCCTTCATCTTCGAAATGGTCAAGCAGGGCAACAGCGTGGACGGTTTGTATCCGATGAACGCGCAGTGGCGTGCCCGTTACGAGGAGTGGGAAGGAGCCCAAGGTGACTGAAACCGCCGTCGGGAGCAAGTCCGAGCAGGCTTATGCGGCCGTGAAGGCCCGCATCGTGGAGGGCATCTACACGCCGGGTTACCGGCTGGTGCTGGCCAAGATCGCCGAGGACCTGGGTGTGAGCGTGGTTCCGGTCCGGGAGGCGATCCGCCGCCTCGAGGCCGAAGGGCTCGTGAAGTTCGAGCGCAACGTCGGCGCCACGGTCTCCGGGATCGACCCCACGGAATACCTGTACACGATGCAGACCCTGAGCATCATCGAGGGAGCGGCGACGGCGTTGTCCGCACCCCTGATCGGCGCCGCGGATATCGCCCGGGCCCGTGCGGTGAACGCCGAGATGCGCGACTGCCTGGAGCATTTCGATCCGGTCCGCTTCACGGCGCTGAACCAGGATTTCCACAGCGTGCTCTTTGAACATTGCCCCAATCCGCACATCCTGGACCTCGTGCATCGGGGCTGGAACCGGCTCGCCTCGATCAGGGCCTCGACGTTCCGCTTCGTCCCCGGCCGTGCGCAGGAATCCGTCAAAGAGCACGAGTCGCTGCTTCAGCTCATTGAAAGCAACGCCGACCCCGACACCATCGAACAAGCCGCCCGCCGGCACCGCAGCGCCACCCTCGACGCGTACCTCGCACAAAGCAACGCGGGGTCACTTAGCGCCCATTAAGCGGCCCAACATGGGCCGTAAGTGACCCCGCGTTGCCAAAAGTAAAGGAAGAGAAACAATGACGTTCACCGCACCAGAAACCACCACCCATTACGTCCCGAAGGACCTTCCCACCCACATCCAGCACTTCATCAACGGCAAGTTCGTTGACTCCGTCAGCGGCAAGACCTTCGACGTCCTGGACCCGGTCTCCAACGGCAACTACGCCACCGCCGCGGCCGGGCAGAAGGAAGACATCGACCTTGCCGTCGCCGCAGCCCGCGAAGCCTTCGTGAACGGCCCGTGGCCGAAGATGAAGCCGCGCGAGCGTGCCCGTGTCTTGAACAGGATCGCCGACGCCGTCGAAGCCCAGGAGGAGCGCCTCGCCGAACTCGAAACTTTCGATACCGGCCTGCCGATCACCCAGGCCAAGGGCCAGGCCCTGCGCGCGGCGGAGAACTTCCGTTTCTTCGCGGACCTGATCGTTGCACAGTTCGACGACGCCATGAAGGTCCCCGGCGCCCAGATTAACTACGTGAACCGAAAGCCGATCGGCGTCGCGGGCCTGATCACGCCGTGGAACACCCCGTTCATGCTCGAGTCCTGGAAGCTTGCCCCGGCCCTGGCCGCCGGCAACACCGTGGTCCTCAAGCCGGCCGAATTCACCCCGCTCTCGGCCTCGCTCTGGGCCCAGATCTTCAAGGACGCCGGCCTGCCCGACGGCGTGTTCAACCTGGTCAACGGGCTCGGCGAGGAAGCCGGCGACGCCCTCGTGAAGCACCCGGACGTGCCGCTGATCTCCTTCACCGGGGAGACCACCACGGGCCAGACGATCTTCCGTAACGCCGCAGCCAACCTCAAGGGCCTGTCCATGGAGCTGGGCGGCAAGTCCCCGTGCGTCGTGTTCGCCGACGCCGACCTGGACGCCGCGATCGATTCGGCCCTGTTCGGGGTCTTCTCCCTCAACGGGGAACGCTGCACCGCCGGCTCCCGGATCCTCGTCGAACGCGCGATCTATGACGAGTTCTGCGAAAAGTACGCCGCCCGCGCGAAGAACATCGTCGTCGGCGACCCGCACGACCCCAGGACCCAGGTCGGCGCCCTCGTCCACCCCGAGCACTACGCCAAGGTCGCCTCGTACGTGGAGATCGGCAAGTCCGAAGGCCGGCTGCTGGCTGGCGGCGGACGCCCGGAACACCTGCCCGCAGGGCTCAACAACAGCAACTACATCGCTCCGACGGTGTTCGCCGACGTCGCCCCCGACGCGCGGATCTTCCAGGAGGAGATCTTCGGCCCCGTCGTCGCGATCACCCCGTTCGAGAACGACGACGAAGCGCTCGCCCTCGCGAACAACACCAAATACGGCCTGGCGGCCTACATCTGGACCCAGAACCTGACCCGCGCCCACAACTTCGCCCAGAACGTCGAAGCCGGCATGGTGTGGCTCAACAGCCATAACGTCCGGGACCTGCGCACGCCGTTCGGCGGCGTCAAGGCTTCCGGCCTGGGCCACGAAGGCGGCTACCGCTCGATCGATTTCTACACCGACCAGCAGGCCGTGCACATCACCCTCGGCGCTGTTCATACTCCTAAATTCGGCGCCTAACCCAACTAACTCGCACTTGTTGTCGTTATGAGGCTCCAAAACGACACTTACTGCGAGTCAGTTGGGTGGCACTTTCAACAAAGACCCCCCTTTCAAAGAAGAGAGAACCCCATGACCAACTTCGTCCCCACTCCCACCGTCCCGGCGCCGGATATCGTCCGCTGCGCCTACCTCGAACTCGTCGTCACGGACCTTGCGAAATCCCGTGAGTTCTACGTGGATCTCCTGGGCCTGCACGTGACCGAGGAAGACGAGGACACCATCTACTTGCGCTCCTTTGAGGAGTTCATCCACCACAACCTGGTCCTGCGCAAGGGACCCGTCGCCGCGGCCGCCGCCTTCGCGTACCGGGTGAAGTCCCCCGCCGAAGTGGACGCCGCCGAGGCCTACTACCGGGAGCTCGGCTGCCGGGTGGAGCGCCGCAAGGACGGCTTCACCAAGGGCGTTGGCGACTCCGTCCGGGTCGAGGACCCGCTGGGCTTCCCCTACGAGTTCTTCTACGACGTGGAGCACGTCGAACGCCTGACCCAGCGCTACGACCTCTATTCCGCCGGCGAACTGGTCCGCCTGGACCACTTCAACCAGGTCACCCCCGACGTCCCCCGGGGCCGGGCGTACCTTGAGGACCTGGGCTTCAGGGTCTCGGAGGACATCAAGGATTCCGACGGCGTCACCTACGCCGCGTGGATGCACCGCAAGCAGACCGTGCACGACACCGCCCTGACCGGCGGCAACGGACCGCGCCTGCATCACATCGCGTTCTCCACGCACGAGAAGCACAACATCATCCAGATCTGCGACAAGATGGGCGCCCTGCGCATCAGCGACCGGATCGAACGCGGCCCCGGCCGGCACGGCGTCTCCAACGCCTTCTACCTCTACATCCTGGACCCGGACGGGCACCGCATCGAGATCTACACCCAGGACTACTACACGGGTGACCCGGACAACCCCACCGTCACCTGGGACGTGCACGACAACCAGCGCCGCGACTGGTGGGGCAATCCCGTCGTCCCGTCCTGGTACACCGAGGCCTCCCTCGTCCTGGACCTGGACGGCAACCCGCAGCCCGTCATCATCCGTGAGGAAAAGAGCGAAATGGCGGTCACCGTCGGTGCCGACGGCTTCTCCTACACGCGCCAGCCCGACGGCGGCCCCGCCGGAGAAAAGATGGGATTCAAGGTCGGCTCGCAGCTCTAGGCCCACAGCCCTCAACGTATGCTGACCGCAGGATGGCCGAATGGAGTGTGGAGATGCTTGACCCGAAGACGATAGAAACCATCGCGGACGAACTGCTGGAGGCGGGCCGGAGCCGGACCCCGGTTCCGCGCCTGACTGCCCGCTACCCGGAGATGACGGTCGAGGATTCCTACGCCGTGCAGCAGTTGTGGCGGCGCCGCAACGAGGAGGCTGGCCGCACGCTGGTGGGCCGCAAGATCGGGCTGACGTCCAAGGCCATGCAGGACGCCACGGGCATCACGGAACCGGACTATGGCGCCATCTTCGACGACATGGTCCTGGAAACCGGCTGCTCCGTGCCGTGGGACCAGTACACCCACCCGCGGGTGGAGGTGGAGCTGGCGTTCGTGCTCAAGAAGGACCTCTCCGGCCCCGGTTGCACGATCTTCGACGTCCTGAACGCCACCGACTACGTGGTTCCGGCCCTTGAGATCCTGGATTCGCGGATCGAGATGGAGGGCCGGACCATCGTGGACACCATCTCGGACAACGCGGCCATGGGCGCCATGGTGGTGGGCGGGCGCCCGGTCCGCCCGGACGCCGTCGACCTCCGCTGGGTCTCGGCGATCCTGTACAAGAACCAGACCGTGGAGGAGACCGGGGTCGCCGCGGGCGTCCTGGACCACCCGGCTAACGGCGTTCATTGGCTCGTTAACAAGATCGCCCCGCACGGCGACGGACTGAAGGCCGGGGAGATCATCCTCGCCGGCTCGTTCACCCGCCCCATGTGGGTGTACAAAGGCGATACCGTCCACGCCGACTACGGACCCTTGGGAGTTGTCACATGCCGGTTCGAGTAGAACCAGACCGCACGTTCCGCGAAGCCCTGGCCGCAGCGGACCGGCCCCTCGTCGGGATGTGGGTGTGTTCCGGCAGCCCCCTGATCGCCGAACTGTGCGCCGGGGCCGGGCTGGACTGGCTCCTGATCGACGCCGAGCACAGCCCCAACGGCCTCGAATCCATCCTCGCCCAGCTCCAGGCCGTCCGCGGCTACCCCGTCCAGGCCGTGGTCCGCCCTCCGGTCAACGACACCGTGCTCCTCAAGCAATACCTGGACCTGGGCGTGCAGGACCTGCTCATCCCCATGGTCAACTCCGCCGCGGAAGCCAAGGCCGCAGTCTCGGCCGTCCGCTACCCGCCGCATGGCATGCGGGGCGTCGGCTCGGCCCTGGCCCGCGCCTCGCGCTGGAACCGCATCCCGGACTACCTCGCCCGCGCCGGAGAAATCATCAGCGTCACGGTTCAGATCGAAACCGAGGCCGCCGTCGCCGCCGTGGAAGAGATCCTGGCGGTCGACGGCGTCGACGCCATCTTCCTCGGGCCCTCCGACCTCGCGGCGTCCATGGGCCTTCTGGGACAGCAGGAACACCCGAAGGTGCGCACCGCCGTCGAGCACTGCCTTACTGCGGCGAAGACCGCGGGCAAGCCCGGCGGCGTCAACGCCTTCAACGAGGCCACGGCCCGTGCGTATATGGACGCCGGTGCGTCGTTCGTGCTGGTCGGCGCGGATGTCGCGCTCCTCGCCCGCGGCACGGAAGCCCTCGCCGACAGGTTCATCCCAACAGCCCCCGACGGCGGAGCGCCCGTTGGCGGGACAGGTGACACGCCGTCGAGCTACTGAAGTAGGTAGGTAGTCGGTACTCTTCCGGAGGTCCTTGGACAGAGCTACATTGGATATCCCCGAGGCCCCTCGGGGGCGGTCGAGGAGGGGGTCGTCCGCAACTTCAATGGAGCATGCCGTGGTCGCGCAACCAGATCTCAATCCTCAACAAGCTGCAGCCATCGCCCAACCGCCGGGTGCAAGCCGTTCAGGCACCGTCGAGTACGATCTTCGGGCTGTTTACGTCCCGCAGTCCGGGCTGTTTCTGGATGATGAGGGGCGCGAATTCTTCGTCACTGCCGTGGAATTCTGGGAGCACGCGACGGTAGTCAGTCTGTGCTGGAAACGCAGGCCCATGGCAGGGCAGGGAAGTCCGCCCTTGGTTGCCACGGATGAGCACGACCGGGTGCTGGGCGTGAAGCGCATCTGGAACGTTGGCGCGCGATCGATCCAACATTTTGAACCGATTTCAACGTCAGCCCGCGCATTGACAGTGCTCATCGCCAGGAAAACAGGAACACAGGAACTGTTTAGCTGCAGGACGCCTCCGGCAAAGAAGGAGTGAGGACGCGAGGATTAGGCGGGCCGTCGGATTCGGCGGGTGGCCTTGCGGATGTGGTCCGGCGTGAGGCCGGTCAGCGATGCAAGTTCGATGTCGTCGCACACCCTGCTGCCTGCGCGCTCCTCCGCGGAAATACCAATACCGCGTGAACCCATACGGAAAGTGCATGGAAGATTCCCATATGTGTTTGAAATTTCCCTAAACGACAACAGAGCCCCCATATGGATCAGGCGGTCATAAGGGTCTCTTATTGATCCACGCACATTAGGTCTTATCCACGGCGCCCGGCAGTGCCTAGTCTCGAAATTGGGGATTCGACACCCGAATCCTGAGTTTCACGATTCTGGAGAAGACAATGTCCGAGTACCTGCCGGCGTCGAGGGTCACACGCATCAAGTCCTCAGCGAGCGTTGCGGCCGCCGCCCGCGTCCGTGAACTACGAGCCGAAGGCATCCCGATCATCGACCTGACCGTCGGCGAGCCGGACTTCGACACCCCCGACCACATCAAGGCGGCCGCTATCGAGGCGATCAACGCCGGCGAGACCAAATACACCTCGGTGACTGGAACGCCCGAGCTGCAGACCGCCATCCTCCGCCGGATTGAAAGCCACACCGGCGTGCACTACGCAGCGAACCAGCTGACCATCGGCGGCGGTGCCAAGCAAGTCCTCTACGTTGCGCTCATGGCATCGCTCAACGAGGGCGACGAGGTCGTCGTCCCGGCACCGTACTGGGTGTCCTACCCGGACATGGTCCTCGCCAACGACGGCACGCCCGTGATCGTCGCTTGTGGAGAAGACACCGGCTTCAAGCTCACGCCGGCCGCTCTGAAAGAAGCCATCACTCCCAAGACCAAGTGGCTCATCCTCAACGCTCCGTCCAACCCGACGGGAGCCGTGTACTCACGCGAAGAACTGCAGGCGCTGGGTGCCGTCCTTGAGGAATTCCCGCACGTCTACATCCTCACCGACGAGATCTACGACGAAATCCACTTCGGCGACGGCCGGGTAACGAGCCTCGTCACGGCGGTTCCTTCCCTGCGCGACCGCATCCTGCTGGTCAACGGCGTCTCCAAGGCCTACGCCATGACCGGTTGGCGCCTTGGCTACGGCGTGGGCCCGGCGCCTTTGATCGCGGCCATGAACAAGCTGCAGTCGCAGACGTCCTCGTGCCCGTCCTCGGTCAGCCAGGCAGCCGCGGCAGCCGCGCTGAACGGTGACCAGTCGTTCGTCCGGGACAGCGTGGAGGTCTACCGCAAGCGCCGGGACGTCGCCGTCGAAGGCCTCAACGCCATTGACGGACTGTCCGTCGCCCCGGCCGAGGGTGCCTTCTATGCGTACGTGAACTGCAGCGGCGTCATCGGCAAGACCACTCCGGACGGCACGGTCATCGAAAACGACCAGGACTTCACCCTGTACCTCCTCAACGCGGCTGCGGTCGCCGTCATCCAGGGCTCGGCATATGGCCTTGGCCCCTACTTCCGGATCTCCTTCGCCACATCGCTGGAGACCATCAACGCCGGCGTGGACTCGATCCGCAAGGCAGTCAGCGTCCTCAACTAAGCCCTACGGGCACCCCAGAAGCCAGCCAAGAGAAAGATTCAGGAAATGATCCACGTTAAGACCAAGTTCCAGAGGCCGGACGCCGACGTCGTCAGTCGCCTTGCGGCGTTTTCCTCCGCTACCATCCACGAAGCACAGGGACGCCGCGGCGCACTGAGCTCGAAGATCAAGCCGATCGACCGCTCCATGTCGTTCTGCGGCCCGGCCGTGACCGTGGCTTGCGCCCCGCAGGACAACCTCATGCTGCAGGTAGCCATCCACTACGCCCAGGCAGGCGACGTGGTCCTGGTCGGTGCGCAGGAATTTTCCGACGCCGGAACCTTCGGCGACGTCTTGGGCAATGCCATGAAAGCCAAGGGCATTGCAGCGATGGTGACGGATTCGGGCGTGCGGGACACCCAGGACCTCATCGAACTGGGCCTCCCGGTGTTCTCGGGCAGCGTCTGTATCAAGGGCACGGTCAAGGAAACCCTTGGGCCGATCAACCACCCGCTCGTCTTCGGCGATGAGATCATCTACCCCGGCGACATCCTGCGCGGTGACGCTGATGGCGTCGTGGTAGTGCGCCGTGAGGAAGCCGAGGAGGTCATTGCCCTCTCCCAGGCCCGGGACGACGCCGAACGCGAGCTCATCAAGGCCTACCACGCGGGAGGCACCACCATCGAGTTGTGCGGGCTGACGGAGAAGCTGAAGGCCAAGGGGCTTCTGGTCGAAGACTAATTGTCTCGCTGGGGCCGGTCACCGAATGCGGTGGCCGGCCTTTTGCGCGCCCGTTTCCGGGCGCGCAAAAGGCGCCTTGCCGGGGGCAGGGCGCCTTGAGTCGTGCGAGGGGTTTGAGGAAACCCCGAGTCAGTCCAGTCCGGGGTGTCCTGACCGTGCGTCGACCAGGTACCACTCGATGCTGTGTCCCGCGTGGGCCGGCATGAGGCTTCCTTCGAAGACGAAGAGGGGTTCGCCCACGCCGCCCACTGGCCGCCAGAAACCGTTCCTTGGGCAGTGGAATCCGGTCCGTGCACTGATGGCTCCGAGGGTTGGATTCGAAGCCCACCCGGTCTGGCTGATCTTTTTCACCGCTGTTCCTTTGATTGGGTTCACGGAATCCGCGAGCCGCTTTCGAATTACTTGCTAATTCGATAATAGGAAATTAAAACGCCCGTGAATAAGACCAAAGATGTCTGTCCGGATAAGGCAATGTTATGGATGGATCAAGCCTCGGGTGTATCGGCCGCGTACTTGCTGATCAACTGTTGCTGGAGCATCTCCTTGACCAGGATGAGCACGGCGGAGGCGGCCTCGGACAGCGGCTCATGGTCAGGGGTGCACAGGGCAATCTTGCTCTGCAGGGCCGGTTCGACGATCCGCAATACCTTGAAGTTCTCATCAGGGAAGAGCGCATCAGCGGCGGACTTAGGAAGGACGGTGGCCCCGAGGTTTGCGCGGATGAGCCGAACAAGCGACGGAACCGATTCCACTTCGCCTACGAGCCGGAGGGGCAACCCCTGCTCGGCCAGTCCCTTCTCGATGATCTGGCGCAGGGTGTGGTTCTTTTCGGGGAGGAATAGTCCAAGGCCGCTGGCTTCTTCGAGGGTGACCGTTGTTCGACCCTGGGCCACGTCGACGTCTTCGTGGGTCACCAAGTGCAGGTCTTCCACAATCATGGTGGTGAACTGCACTCCACGGATCTTCCCCGGCTCATAGATCAGGGCCATGTCGAGGCGGCCGTTCTTGATTGCCTCGCTCAGCACGCCGCCGAAGATTTCCGTCAGGTGCACCACAATGTCCGGGTATCGCCGGCCAACCTCGCGGATGATCTGCGGCGTCAGGCTCGAGGCCATGCTGTACGGGGCGATGGCAATGGACACCCTGCCCGACGGCGCGGCCCCGGATGTCGCTACGTCCTGCCGTGCTTGTTCGACGAGTCGCAGGATGGTCTGGGCGTGGCGATAGAGGGTGTGCCCCGCGGCGGTCGGCTCGACTCCTTGCTTACTGCGGATCAGCAGGCGTTGCTTCAAATCGCTTTCCAGCGCCGACACCTGCTGGCTGAGGGCAGGTTGCGCGACGTGGAGCGCGGCGGCGGCCTTGGTGATGCTCCCCGAATCAACGATCTTGACAAAGTATGAGAGCTTCCGCGTGTCCATGGGTCTGCCTTCCTCCAGGCCCTCATCGGGGCCTGGATACCATAAGGAAATTCTATGTAGGGACACACAATCCGTCTTTGTGTGACCTGTCTCTCAACGACTAATTTGAGATCCACATCCCCATGGTGGCGTTTCCCAATCATTACTGACAGTTCGTTGACTCCCCATCAACCGAATTGTCCCGATACCCAAATATAGACGCATTCGGTGACCTGCCGTCGTCAACCTTCAACAAGGAGGACGACGACGGCGGTTCGGCGGCATGCGGTCCCTGCCAGCAGCATGTGTGCCGTAGGTCATAACCGAGAGCTATCCCGTGATAGCGAATAGGTCTTTGTGCCCGAAGTTCGTCGGTGCGAGACTTCTATCACCAAAGAATTACCGACAGTTCCTCTGATTGACGAATTTTAGCCAAACACTTTCAATCGAACAGGCAACTGAATTCTTCCGATATTCCAGCCGTTCGTATGGAATTCCGGACCCCAATGCAGAACCACGGAAAGAGAACCACGTGAACCCGACAATTGATCTTGTAGCGGATCTTGGAGAGGGATTCGGTGCCTACACCATAGGCAGCGACTCCGATCTTCTGGAGATCGTTTCAAGCGCCAATATCGCTTGCGGGTTCCACGCGGGCGATCCCGACATCATGGACGCCACCGTTGCTGAATGTGTTCGCCGCGGGGTGGGCATTGGGGCCCATCCCAGCTTCCCTGACCTGCGTGGTTTCGGCCGCCGGGACATGGGCCTGACAGCCAACGAGGTACGTGCGGACGTGCTGTACCAGTTGGGAGCCCTGAACGGCTTCGCTGCCTTCCACGGAACCAAAGTGACCCACATTGCGCCGCACGGCCGGCTGGGGAATCTCGTGGCTGTCCGTGCGGACTACGCTGAGGCCGTGGCTGAGGCCGCCGCCCGCGTGGACAACGAACTCATCGTGGTAGCGCAGGAGGGCGAGTTGGGCAACGCGGCACGTTCCGCCGGCCTGGACGTGGCCATTGTTGGCATCGTCGACCGCGCATACCAGGAAGACGGCACGCTGGTTCCGCGCAGCGAGCCCGGCGCGGTACTGCACGATCCCTCGGCCATTGTCGAGCGAACGGTCCGCATGGTGTGCGAGGGCAAGATCCGATGCGCCAACGGCACTGACATCGACATCTCCACGGACACCGTCCTGCTTCACGGAGACAACCCCGGCGCTGTCGAACTCGCCCGGCTCATCCGTTCGGAGCTCATCTCGGCCGGCGTTCGTATCGCCCCGTTGGCAGAGGTCATGGATGCCAAGAGGAAGGCGGCCTGACATGTCCGTTCTCACTGCGGCTCCCACCGAGATCTATGAATCCGGAGACTCCGCATTGCGCGTTGTCGCCCTTGCTGAAGCAAGCGAGGACAACTGGCTCACAGTCCACCGTCTAGCAGACTGGCTGGAGAGCTGTGGCGCCGAGGGCCTTCACGGCGCGGTACCCACCTACGATTCCGTGTTGGTGGAATTCGACCCCGTCCTCGTGTCGGCCCGTCAGGTGCGCGCGTTCGTCAAGCTGGGACTCCTCGAAATGGGCCGTTCCGCCGGCGCCGCCACGGCACCCCGTGAGTTTGACGTCCCGGTGGTCTACGGCGGCGACTTCGGTCCCGACCTGGAGCGGGTAGCCGAATACCAGGGCATCTCCACCGAGGAAGTCATCCGCCTCCACACCGAAAAGACCTACACCGTTCGCTGCCTGGGTGCACCGGCTGGCTCGCCCATGATGGACGGCCCCGCGTTCTCCAAGCCCGTACCGCGTCTCAAGGATCCCCGGCTTAGCGTCCCGGCAGGGGCCGTGGCCGTGGCAGGACGCCAAGCCGTCATCGCTCCCGCGTCCGCGCCGGGTGGTTGGTGCGTTATCGGTCAGACCCCTTTGACCGTCCTGAACATTCGTCGTGAACCACTGGTCCCTTACAAGCCAGGAGACATTCTCCGGTTCCGTCCTATCGAGGCCGCAGAATTCGACTCGTACGTCGGTATGGAATTGGAACCAAGGCCATGAACGGGCACATCCTCATCCAGCAACCGGGAAACTCCGTGGTCACAGACCTTGGCCGTTTCCGCGGACCGCGCTTTGGACTGCCGGTCAACGGCGCCCTGGACCAGTATTCGGCCCGGACTGCCAACATCCTGGCTGGCAACCTGGACAACGATCCCCTGGTGGAGATCACGGCCCTCGACTTCAGGATGAAGGCCGACTCCGACATCCTGATCGCAGTTACGGGCGCTCCGCTGGCGCTCACCGTCGGTGGGCGTCCGTGCAGCCAGTGGGAACCGGTTTCGGTCCGTGCGGGCGAGACGGTGGCCATCCGGGGAATCAACCGGGGCCTCCGTGCCTACCTGGCCGTCCACGGCTCCGTGGAGGCGCCAACGCTGCTGGGTAGTTGTGCCCCGGACACCGTTGTGGGCTTCGGCCTGCAACTCAAGGAAGGAACCACACTCCCGACCCGCCGCAGCGTGGGCCCTGTTCGCCAACCGTACTTCGACCTTCCGCTCTTCCGCCTTGGCCTTGAACGGCCGAACATGGGTCAGGAACTGATGGTCGATGTGACCGACGGTCCGGATGTCGCCGAGTTTGGCGATTCCGCCGAATTGCTCTTCACGTCGGAATACGCCGTGAGTGGCCGGAGCAACCACATCGGCCTCAGGCTCGGCGGCCAACTTCCGGAAAGAACCTCAAGCGGTGAAGTGCTGTCGCGCGGGGTCCCGGTGGGCGCCGTCGAAGTTCCCTCACGGGAAGAACTGCTGGTACTGCATCGGGGACGCGGCGTCACCGCCGGATATCCGGTCCTCGCTGTGGTCACCAGTAATGGCCTGGATGTCCTTGCCCAAGCCCGCCCGGGCGACAAGGTCCACTTCAGGAAAACAACGGTGGCGGAGGCAACTTCCGCCCACCGGCGCTCGCGGGCGCAACTTGAAACCCTCCGCGAATCCGTCAACACAGTCTTCGGACTCCTTGGCATTGGATGCCGACCCCAGTGGCAGGACCTCCCGGTTGCGGCATGCAGCTAAAAACCTGTCGTCAAAACCAATAGGCGTTGCTACGCTCAACATCAAGAAGGAAATGTCATGACCGCTAACACCAACGCTGCACAAGTGCAGCATGAACGGCTCACAGGCCGTCAAACGCGCAAGGTTGTCACCGCAGGCTGCGTTGGCATCTTCGTGGAACTCTATGACAACGGCATCTTCGCGTTTATGGCCGGAACACTTGCCTTGGTGTTCCTTGCCCCGGGCAACCCGGACAACGCCTTGTTGTTCGTGTTCGCCGGCTACGCAGTGTCGTTCTTCGTCCGGCCCCTTGGCGCAGTTGTTTGTGGCTACTTGGGTGACCGGATCGGCAGGCAAAAGCTACTGGTCTTCGTCATTCTGCTGATCAGCGTCGCCACTGCCGGTATCGGAATCCTGCCCACGTACGCGGCTATCGGCATCGCGGCGCCCATACTGCTCGTCCTCCTGCGGCTCCTGCAGGGCTTCTCGGTTGGCGGCGAGGCCGCCGGCGCTATGACCTTCCTCGCTGAACACGCCCCCGAAGGCAAGCGCGGCATCATCACCTCCTACGCACAGATCGCTTCGTTCGCAGCCCTGCTCACCGGCACCCTCGTGGCGTTCTCCATGTCTCCTTGGCTCACCCAGGCCGCGATCGACGGCGGTGGCTTCGGCTCCTTCGCATGGCGGATTCCTTTCCTGGTCGCCATTCCCATGGGCGTCATCGGTTGGTACATCCGCAAGGCCATCGCGGACACCCCCAACTTCACAAAGCTCAAGGAAGAGGGCGGTCTCTCCAAGAACCCGCTCAAGGAGGCCTTCCAGTCCGCTGAGCACCGCCGTGCCATGGTTCTGGCCCTCTTCATCCCGCTCATGAACGGCTCCGGCTACTACGTCCTGTTCTCCTACATGCCTACGTTCCTCAAGGGGAAGCAGCTCAACTTCACCATCGGCGAGGCACTGTTCATTACCGCCTGCAGCCTGGTTGTCATCTGCATCGCCATTCCTTTCATGGGTGCCCTGTCCGACCGCATCGGCCGCAAGAAGGTCATCGCCGGCTCCGCTATCGCCATGACCATCCTGGGCATCCCGTCCTACTCCCTCATCGCAACGGGAAACATGGGCCTGGCCATCCTTGGCGCCTCGATCATGGCCGTTGTCTTCGCCGGCCACACGGCCGTCATCCACATCCTGATCGTTGAGCTGTTCCCCACCCGGGTTCGGTACTCCGCCTACGGTCTCGGCTACAACATCTCCTCCGCGCTCTTCGGCGGAACGGCCCCGTTGCTGATGACCTGGCTCATCAGCAGCACCGGCAACATCTACATGCCCGCCTTCTACGCAGTCATCACGGCCCTCGGCACGCTTGCAGCCGTGAGCACGGTCAAGGACCGGGCCCACGAACCCCTGCGCGACGCTTAAGCGCCGCTGACCTCGGGCACAGTTCGTGCCTTCCATTTCCACTCTTTGGAGAACCGATGTCTTTTTCCGACTACAACACCGCCCTCGTCACCGGAGCGTCAACCGGTATGGGTGCCGCGATCACGGAGCGCCTGGCCAAAAGAGGCCTGACCGTTCACGCCGTGGCGCGCAACGAGGAACGCCTCAGCGAACTGGCCGATCGTACGGGTGCTATCCCGCAGGTAGTTGACCTGACCGACACAGCGGCCCTGACCGCCGTCGTGAGCGAACTGAAAGTCGACGTCCTGGTCAACTGCGCCGGAGTTTCCCGGCCCGGCAACCTCCTGGACTCGTCCGAGCAGGACATCGACGAGCTCATCGACGTCAACCTTCGCGGCCTGCTTCAGCTCACGCGGCTGGTCCTCCCGGGCATGGTGGAGCGCGATCTCGGCCACATCATCAACATCAGCTCGATCGCAGGCGTCTACAACTTCTACGGCCACACGGTGTACCACGCCACGAAGGCAGCCGTGCACCAGATCTCCCGGCAACTAAGGAATGACACGGTCGGCAAGCGCATCCGCGTGACCGAGATCTGCCCCGGCCGGGTGGAAACCGAGATCTTCGGCCGGAACATGGGCGGCACGCCTGAAGCCATGGAAGAAGCGTGGAAGACCTACTACGAAGGCTACGAGTCGCTGACCACTGACGACATCGTCAACGCCCTCGACTACGCCATCGAAACCCCTCGCCACGTCAATGTGGGCATGCTGGAACTCATGCCGACGTTCCAGGTCCCCGGCGGTCTCACCTTCGACAGGCGCTGACCGCAACAAGCTGGCGGCCGCGAATTTCGCGGCCGCCAGCACCCGTTTCCGGGGGAAAGGCTTTTGGACTGGGCCGCCGCTTTAGGGGGCCTGCCGCTTGAGGAGGGCCCGACGTCGGGCGCTTAGTCCTCGTGGAGCGCTTGCGTTAAGTGGTGCGTGGGGATGCGGTCGCGGTCATAGGTGATTTCCGTGTAGCCGTGCGGTTCCGGCCGGCCGTCGTGCCCGAGGTTGACGAACACGATTTCCTCGATGGTCAGGATGCTGTCGCGGGTGATCATGTTGCGCACCTCCGCGCGCATGGTCAGCGACGTCCGGCCGAAGCGGACTGCGGTCAGGCCCATCTCCACGAGATCGCCCTGGACGGCCGAGCTGACGAAGTTGATTTCGGAGATGTACTTGGTGACGGCACGGCCATTTCCAAGTTGGAGGATTGCGTAGATTGCCGCTTCCTCGTCGATCCATTTCAGCAGGCTTCCACCGAACAGCGTGCCGTTGGCGTTGAGGTCCTCCGGGCGTATCCACTTGCGGGTCCGGAATGTGATGTCGGCCTTTTCCATAATGCGAGATTAGCCGAGCCCGGGCGCCCGCGTCTCATGCGACGTGCCATGCTCGGCGCGACTCCGTAACATGGATACGGTGCACCCGGTTCAGGGCACAACACGACACGCCGATTCGCGCACCATGCGGCACACCGGGAACGCGCTGGAGGAACACCATGAATCTCGACAAAACCGACCACAGCGCCGGGCTGAGCGCCCGGTCTTCTGACGTGGACCACTGACCATGCCGCCGTTGGACGCCGTGTTGGGCGCCTGGTCAATGAACTGGCCCGCCCTGGTCATTCTTATTGCCGCAGTCGTCCTGTATTCAAAGGGCCTGATTGCCGCTAAACGCCGGGATATCCGCTGGCCCTTGTGGAACTCGTTTGCCTTCTTCTTCCTTGGCCTGGGCAGTTTCGCGGCCCTCAGCTTTGGATTCCCGGGAACCTACAGCCACGATCTGCGGTGGGCATTCACCCTCAAAGTGACGTCTTATCTGTTTGTGGTCCCGCTGTTGATTGGCCTGGGCAAGCCGCTAACACTTGCAAGGCAGACCCTTGGCCCCGTGGGCGCGGCGAGGGTGGAAGCGGTCCTCGGGCATCGGCTCGTTCGGATGCTCAGCAACACGCTCGTGGCGGCGCTTCTGGGGCTCGCCATGTTCACGGTGTTCCTGACCCCGTTCTTCTACGTGCTCCGGACCAACCCCGCCGCCGACGTCATCCTGACTTTGCTGGTGCCCGTCATGGGACTCCTCATGACCGTACCGATCATGGAAGACGGCGCGGGACGCACCTCATCGCTCATCGTGGTCGAATTCATCTTTGTATTTATCGAGCTGCTCGCCGATGCGGTGCCTGGGGTCCTGATGCGGCTCAGCCCCGGAATTCTCGACGGCGCCACGTCAGTCTTGGGCAATCAGCCAGGCTGGTTCCCCTCGCCGCTGCGGGACCAGCAACTCGCGGGAGACCTGATGTGGTTCCTCGCGGAGATCGTGGATCTTCCCCTCATCATCCTGATGTTCGTCCGGTTCTCCCGGAGCGACAAGCATGAGGCCAAGAGCTTCGACGACCTGAGTGATGAAGAAATTGAAGCCCTGAATCGGGCACATCTGGGGCAGGGCGGACGCAGCCTGGATTGATCCGAAGGGCGGCCGCGGACGGAGGGCGGCCGTGGCCGGTGGCCGCCGCTCCCTAGGCCATAGCCGTGTGCGAGGCGCTGTGCGAATCGATCGGCTTGGCGTAGCACTGCGAGTGGCTGACACCAATGTAGGGACCGAAGTTGGGCACTGCGGCGAAGCCGGCGCTCTCGTAGAAGCTGCGGCCGTCCGATTGGGCCGACCCCGCTTCCGCTGTGATCATGCTGAAACCGTGGGCATGTGCCTGCGCTTCCAGCGCGGCAAGGATGGAGCTGGCCACTCCTGAGCCCCTCGCGTAAGGGACGACGTATAGACGCTTGATTTCCGCGGTTTCGGCATCCAGAATCCTTAGCCCTCCGCAACCCAGGGGCTGGCCGGAGCACTTTTCGTAGGCCACGACGAAAACGGCAGTATCAGCTTCCGATGGCGCGGGTCCGGGCTCGTGGTCTGAGTTGCCGAAACGCGCGTCCAGTTCCGCTTGCTGCGCCGCGCGGAGGTCTGCACCCACCGGGTTAGCCCAAGTGACCTGTCTGATGTTGAGCCGCGGATTGGTCTGCATCGGAACCTCTTTCGCCGGAGGGGGTTATGCCTATCAAGCCTAAGAAGCGGGGGTTACCACGGTGTTTCCTACGCGTAAGCGTCCGGAGAAATACCGGTGCTTTGGGGCTGGCCTCACGCGGCCGTCATTCGACGGCGTCACCGGTGGGATCTTCGACCGTCCGGTCGGCCAAGGCAAGTCCGCCTACCGGGCTTTGGTCCCAGTGCAGCAGGCGCCAGCCGATCTCCGGATCGCCTTCGAGCACCACGATTCCGGTGTTCTGCAGCTGGTGGGTGGCGGCGAACTCGCGGCCAACATCCACGGCACGGCGACCTGCCCAGCAGCGGATCGCAGCACCATGGCTGACCACGACGGCGGATTCGTCGCCTGCCGCTGCCACCTTGGCAATGGCAGCGTCGTAGCGGGCGAAGAACTCGTGGCCATCACCCGCTCCCGGCATGCGGACGTCGAGTTCACCGTCGGTCCAGGCGAAAACGGTGCTCATGTACCGGTGGTGCGACTCGTGGTCGGTGAGTTTCTCCAAGGCCCCGGCCTCAATCTCCTGCAGGCCGTCCAATACGGTGGCCTCAAGCCCAAGGGCTTTTGCAAGCGGGGCAGCCGTCAGCTGGGTGCGGATCAGGGTCGATGCATAGATGGCCGCGATGTCCTCGTTGGCAAGAGACCCCGGGAGCGCAGCGGCCTGACGTTCACCGAGTTCAGTCAGTCCTGGACCGGGAAACGCCGTGTCCAACTGCCCCAAGACGTTTCCGGGGGTTTGCCCGTGGCGGATAAGCAAGAGCCTCATGCTGACACAGTTCCTTACATCGATTCGGAAACGCCGGGTCCATGAGCAGCGCCGCGTTCTACTTCAAGTGGTCCACCAACTGGTCCGCGATACCGGTGTACTTGCCCGGAGTGAGTGCCAGGAGGCGTGCCTCGGCTTCGGAAGACAAGCCCAGGCTCGAGACGAACTCCTGCATGCGGACGGCATCGACCCGCTGACCGCGGGTGAGGTCCTTGAGTCGCTCGTACGGGTTCTCCATCCCCTCAACGCCGGCGATGGCCTCGGCGCGCATGACCATCTGGATCGCCTCACCCAGGACTTCCCAGTTGGTGTCGAGGTCGGATGCCAGTACTTCCTCGGCAACGTCAAGGGCCTTCAGTCCCTTGGCAACATTCGAGATTGCAAGGAGCGAGTGCCCGAATGCGACGCCGATGTTGCGTTGCGAGGAAGAATCAGTGAGGTCTCGCTGCCAACGGGAGGTAACCAGCGTCGCGCCCAGAGTGTCCAACAATCCGTTGGAAATCTCCAGGTTGGCTTCGGCGTTTTCGAAGCGGATCGGATTGACCTTGTGCGGCATGGTGGAGGAGCCGGTGGCGCCGGCAACCGGGATCTGGCGGAAGTAGCCAATCGAGATGTAGCTCCAGATGTCCGTGCAGACGTTGTGCAGAATGCGGTTGAAGCGGGCGACGTCGGCATAGAGCTCGGCCTGCCAGTCGTGGCTCTCGATCTGGGTGGTCAACGGGTTCCAGGTCAGTCCCAGGCCTTCAACGAAGGACTGGGCTACGGCCTCCCAATCGGCACCGGGAACGGAAGCGACATGTGCGGCATACGTGCCAGTAGCGCCATTGATCTTGCCCAGGTACTGGGTCTTGGAAACGCGGTCCAGCTGGCGGCTCAGGCGGTGCGTGATGACTGCCAGTTCCTTGCCAAGAGTGGTGGGAGTGGCCGGCTGGCCGTGCGTGCGGGAAAGCATCGGGACGGCGCGGTTCTCCTCGGCCATCGCTTCGATCTGATTCACCAAGGCGCTGGCAGCAGGGAGCCAGACATCTTCCACGGCACCCTTGACGCCCAAAGCGTAGGAAAGGTTGTTGATGTCTTCCGACGTGCAGCCGAAGTGCACCATGGCGGTCAGGTTCTCGATACCGATCGCTGGGAGGCGGCGGCCGATGTAGTACTCAACGGCCTTGACGTCGTGGACCGTGACGGCTTCGATTTCAGCGAGTTCCGCGACCGAAGCGGAGTCGAACTCGGTGACGATGGCGCGCAGCTTCTCCTGCTGTTCGGTGGTCAGGGGCCCGGCGCCGGGAAGTACGTTGTTGCTGGTCAGGTGGATGAGCCACTCGACCTCGACGGCCACGCGGTCGCGGTTGAGAGCGGCCTCGGACAGGTAGTCGACCAGGGGAGCGACGGCGGACTGGTACCGGCCGTCCAGCGGGCCCAGGGCGATCGGCTCCGGCGACGCGGCGAGAGCCAGGCGTCCGGAGGGCGTACGGGTAACAGCGGCGGCGACGGTTTCAGGCATGAGGCAATTCTTTCATGAACTCGGCTCGCGCCATTAAGCCGGACTTCACTATGTGCATAACATCGCGGCTCTCTCTTCCTGGCCGTGTTTTCGGCAGGTTATCCACATAGCCGCTCACAGCGGTTCCGCGCCACCGGAGCACAACGTAGCGTCGCTGCCACGACATCAATGGACATGGAGGAGGACAACGTCTTGAGCGGCATTCTTATGGCGGCCGGAGGGCCGGATCTGGATTCTCAGCAATGTATTCCACGAGGCGCGGAGATCCAGAAGCTCGGATGGCGGATGAGCGTCTGCGCCGACCAAGCCGACGCCGTTCTCGCCAAGCTGGCGCAATTGCAACTCGAGCAATGGGAGTCGTCGGCCGGCCGTGCGTACCGGACCACGCTGGCTTTGCACGCCGCCTCCCTTCGAAGGGGGCGTGATGCGTTGCGCGAGGCCGCTGCAGCGACCCTCCGCCATGCCCGGAATGTGGCATCGAAACCCCAGTCCGGCTTCTGATGGCCGAAGTCGCTCCCATCGGTGCGGGCGGAACTCCCCACCCTCGAACACCCGAGCCGGATGGCACATTGCGGATACGCGGTGGAGTCGGCGGAATCCGCTTCCAATTCGAAGAGTTGCTTGCTGGCGCTGCCGCGCTTGACGGACTGGTGCTCCAACTGCAGGCCATTGAAGTGGAAGCTGAAGCGGTGAGGGTGGCTCTCTTCCCTTACCAGGCCTCGTCCTACACGAGTGGGAGCAACGCCATCATAGCCGTCGGCGATAGCGGCCGGGACATTGGGCGGGTCCGCGAACAGCTTCAGCGGATTGGCAACGATGTCAGGGCAAGCCACCGTGAATACGAGTTTGCCGAATCACACGCGGCGATCAGGCTGCGGATGGGCATGGGAATGCCAGTCCTCACGACTGGTCCGAATCCCCTGGACCCTGGCCTGAGGGGTGCCACAGAAGGAGCTGTCCGGGATCTGACCCGGATATTGGCGCTGATGATGGGGCTACCCCCGGCAGCGGCCAACCTTTCAGGGGCGACGGTCGGGCCAACTGATGTCGGCGCCGTCCTGAGAGCGATCGTGGCGGTCCCCGCATTGGCTTTCCTCAGGCCACGTCCTATTTCGGTCAGCCGGAGCGAGACAGCCACCAAGAGCGTGGACCTCTCGGCAGCAGGAATGCTCCGGGAACTGGATCACGTCGGCGCCACTTCAGAGGGCGAAATTGAAGTGGTGCAGGTAGATAAGGACGGAGAACGGGCGTGGGTGGTCTTGATTCCCGGCACCCAGCCGGGCAACCCGCCAGGAGGCAGCAATCCATTGGACGAAGCCGGGATTGCCGAAGCGCTGGGTTACAACTCAATGGAAACCAGCAAGGCCATCCGTCAGGCGTTGCTCGAGGCAGGTGCCGCAGCCGGCGAAACGGTGGTGGCAGTCGGCCACAGCCAAGGGGGAATCCATGCCATGAACTTGAGCAAGGACAAAGCGTTCCTCGCCGAGTATGACCTCAAGTTTGTGGTGACAGCTGGATCACCCGTCGGCGGGATCACCCCGCAAACCGGCATCGCGAGCCTGCACCTGGAGCACGAACAGGATTGGGTTCCCGGTGCGGAAGGCAAAGCGAATCCGGACACCAAGGACAGGGTTACGGTGACCATGACCAATCCGGTGATCCTGGAACCCGGCGAAGACCAAAGCATTGGGCCGGCGCACAAGCTCTCACGCTACGAGGAAGGGGCAAAGCTGGTGCAGCTCAGTTCCGATCCTTCACTGGCCGCTTCCACAGCCACTCTGGGCGGGATACTGGGCGCTGGTGGAGTGGCCAAGGTGAGCCGGTTCAAGCTGACCCGCGAAGCGCCCCCGGCCCCGCGGGGAGGGCGGTGAGAAATAGGGACGAAGATTCCGGCGCAAGGCTCCTTAACGCCTGTTACCGCCCGGAATCCAGCTGGCCACCATGGAGATCAGGCTGATGATGATCGCGGCGAGAACTGCGGTCCAGAAGAAACGGTCGATGGTGAGGTGTACCGGCGTGTAGCTACTGAGCCACGCTGTCAGGGACAACATGGCCGCGTTGATGACAATCGTGAAAAGGCCGAGGGTGAGGATCGTGATCGGAAGGGAGAGCAGCTTGACCAGCGGCCGGACAAAGGCATTGACGATGCCAAAAATGAGCCCTATGAAGAGATAGGCAAGAACCAGGCCCAAGGTGTCGTCGCCTTGTGTGACGCCCGCGTTGCTTACTGCGTTGGTGGTAGCCGAAGTGGAAATACCCATCCCGGGCAGAATCCAGCTGGCAACCCAGAGGGCCAGCCCGTTGATCAGGACACGCACAATGAATGAACCCATACGCCCATGCTTTCACATGCGCTGGGTTTCCCCTGCGCCGCTCTTCGCATGCACTGACCAGAGGGCTCGCCAGCATGGGCCGAAGCCCTGCAAGTAGGCTGGTGCCATGAATTCTTCTGACAACGCACCGGAGGGCGTGCGTCCCCGCCCGGTTGTGGACAGGCTCCCCAAATATGCTGCAGGCAAGCCTCCCGTAGCCATAGAGGGCCTGACCAGTTACAAACTGTCGTCCAATGAAAACCCGCTACCCCCGATTCCCGCCGTGCTCCAGGCAATCGCTGATCAGTCGGACATCAACCGGTACCCGGACCCTTTGTCCACCAAGCTGCGCACGGCGCTCGCTGACTTCCTGGGAGTCCCCGCTGACGACGTCGTCACTGGAGCCGGAAGCCTCGGGGCCTTGAATCAGATCCTTTCCACTTTTGCCGGACAGAACCACGACGGCAAGGCTGATGAGGTTATCTATGCCTGGCGCTCCTTCGAGGCCTACCCCATCTGCGTAGGGGTGGCCGGGGCTGAGAGTGTCCAGATCCCGTTGCTTCCCGACGGACGCCACGATCTCGAGGCCATGGCGGCCGCTGTGACCGTCCGCACCAAGGTGATTCTGCTTTGCACGCCAAACAACCCCACGGGCCCCATCCTCACCGCCGAGGAAACCGAACGGTTCATCCAGTCAGTGCCGGCAGGCGTCGTCGTTGTTATCGATGAGGCCTACCAGGAGTTCGTCAGGAACGAGAACGCCGTGGAGGGCATCAAGCTGTACCGCAAGTACCCCAATGTCGTGGTCCTCCGCACCTTTTCCAAGGCTCACGGCCTTGCGGGGCTGCGCGTTGGATACAGCGTTTCCGGTCCGGATCTCACCCAGCACCTGCGCGTCACTGCCACGCCGTTTGCCGTCTCGCAGATTGCCGAACGCGCCGCCATTACTTCGTTGGAGAATTTCGACCAAGTTGTGGAAAGGGTACAAAGCCTGGTTGACGAGCGGGACCGGGTTACCGCAGGACTCCGGGAGCTGGGATGGTTCGTGCCCGAGGCTCAAGGAAACTTCGTGTGGCTGAATCTTGGCGAGAATAGCGCCGAATTTGCCGGACTAGCAGGCGAGCGGGCGTTGTCCGTGCGGGCCTTCGGCAACGAAGGCGTCCGGGTCAGCATTGGAGAGGTCGAGGCCAATACCCGATTCCTCGAGCTCTGTGCGTCCTATACAAAAGCGCCGCAGCCTTCCTAGCGGTTAACAAATGCCCCTGCGTCCCTTACTGCGGATAAAGTAAGGGACGAAAGCCAAGATATGCCGATTCCGGAATGCATTCCGGAATCGGCATATATCAGCGAATATTGCTCAGCATCGGGCTGCGGCAGGCAAGGAGACGGAATGGGCGCAACTAAACTGCCCACCCCCGGGATCAACGGAACGGGACTGGATCAGCAGTCTCCGGCGGCAGGCGCTTCAAGCGATCCCGCTGCCGAGATGATCCAGCTGCTGGGGCCGGACGGCAAGCTAGGGACGGATCCCGTCTTCTCTGACTACGCCAAGCGCCTTGATCCTGAGCAGCTCCGGGGCTTCTACGCCGACATGGCCAAGGTCCGGCGCTTCGACCAGGAGGCCACGGCCCTTCAGCGCCAAGGCGAGCTGGCTCTTTGGGTTCCCCTCACCGGCCAGGAGGCCGCCCAGATCGGTTCCGGACGCGCCACCCAGCGGCAGGATTACATCTTCCCCACATACCGGGAACATGGCGTTGCATTGACCCGTGATGTGGATCTGGCGGAACTCCTGAAGCTCTTCCGCGGAATTTCGAATGGTGGCTGGGATCCCACCGAGAACAACTTCCATCTCTACACTCTCGTGCTTGCGGCGCAGACGCTGCATTCCGTTGGTTACGCCATGGGAATCCAGCGGGACCAGAAGCTCGCGGAAGCCAATGGTTCCAACGATCCGAAGGCTGCTGTTGTGGCCTACTTCGGTGACGGTGCCAGTTCCGAAGGCGACGTCCACGAATCCATGGTCTTCGCGGCGTCCTACAACGCTCCCGTGGTGTTCTTCTGCCAGAACAACCACTGGGCCATCTCGGTCCCCACCGAGGTGCAGACCAAGGTTCCGCTGTTCAACCGGGCCAAGGGATACGGCTTCCCGGGCATCCGGGTGGACGGCAACGACGTCATCGCGGTCCACGCGGTCACCGAGTGGGCGCTTGAACACGCCCGCGAAGGCCGCGGTCCGGTGCTCATCGAGGCATATACCTACCGCGTTGGTGCCCACACCACGGCGGACGACCCCACCAAGTACCGCGAGTCCGCCGAAGAAACCGCATGGCGAGGCAAGGATCCCTTGGACCGCCTGGAGAAGTACCTCCGCAACGAGGGCTTGGCCGACGAGGCTTTCTTTGAGCAAGTCAGAGTTGACGGCGACAAACTCGCTGCCCATGTCCGTAGCACCACGCAAAGTCTGCAGGGCCCGAACTTCCGCGAGTCATTCGCCGGGGTCTATGCCGAGCCGCACCCGCTGGTGGCCGAGGAACTTGCTTGGTTCGAGGAATACTCCGCCGGATTCGAAGGCGACGAGGAAGAGGGGACAGGCAACTGATGACCACCATGACCATTGCCAAGGCCATCAACGAAGGCCTCCGGGCGTCGCTCACCAACAATCCGAAGTCCTTGCTCATGGGCGAAGACATCGGGCCGCTGGGTGGCGTCTATCGGGTGACCGACGGACTTATCAAGGAGTTCGGCGCAGACCGGGTGGTGGATACCCCGCTGGCTGAGTCCGGCATCGTCGGCACCGCCATAGGCCTGGCCCTGCGCGGCTACCGTCCCATCTGCGAAATCCAGTTCGATGGCTTTGTCTTCCCCGGCTTCAACCAGATCACCACACAGCTGGCCAAGATGCACTCCCGCAGCGGCGGCAAGCTGACTGTTCCCGTAGTCATCCGCATTCCCTATGGTGGCGGCATCGGCTCGATCGAACATCACTCGGAGTCGCCGGAAGCGCTGTTCGCCCACACGGCCGGTCTGCGCATCATCACTCCGTCCAATGCCCACGACGCCTACTGGATGATCCAGCAGGCCGTTGACTGCACGGACCCGGTTATCTTCTTCGAGCCCAAGCGCCGCTACTGGCTCAAGGGCGAGGTGGACACCGAAAACCCAGGACCGGCGTCGGACCCGTTCCAGGCGCATGTCCTGCGCGGAGGTTCCGACGCGACAATCGTGGCCTACGGGCCGCTGGTGCCGGTCGCACTGGCCGCCGCAGCGGCGGCGGAAGAGGACGGGCGCAGCATCGAGGTGATCGACCTGCGCTCGATTTCCCCCATCGACTTCGACACCGTCACTGCTTCCGTCAAGAAGACCGGCCGCTTGATCGTTGCGCACGAAGCCCCGACGTTCGGGGGGATCGGCGGCGAGATCGCTGCGCGGATCAGTGAGCGTGCCTTCCTGCACCTTGAGGCTCCGGTTATCCGCGTGGGCGGTTTCCACATGCCGTATCCCGTGGCGAAGGTGGAAGAGGACTACTTGCCGGACATCGACAAGATCCTCGAAGCTCTGGATCGTTCCCTGGCCTACTAGCCGCCCCTGATTGCACCCGCCGCCAAGCCGACGGGCCAGCCGAGATCGAGGACCTAAGTGACTGTTAAGAAATTCAACCTGCCGGATGTCGGCGAAGGCCTGACCGAGGCGGAAATCGTCTCCTGGAAGGTCAAACCCGGCGACACCGTGGCCATCAACGACGTCATCTGCGAGATCGAGACCGCCAAGTCCCTCGTGGAATTGCCGTCCCCGTATGCCGGTACCGTTGCGGAATTGCTCGTCGACGAAGGCATCACGGTTGAGGTCGGAACCGCGATTATCGGTATTTCAGACAACGCGCCGGGAGTGCTGGAGCCCACGCCGGCGCCAGCCTCGCCTACGGCCGTACAGGCACCCTCCGCCGCGCCCGCAGCCGAACAGGCCTTCGAAGCCTCGATGTACGGCAAGTTGCCCGCCGACGCCGGAACGTCCGACGGCGGCCCCGCCGGCGGTCCGCTGGTTGGCTCCGGTCCGAAGGCCGACGCCGTCAAGCGCCGCCCGCGTAAGCGCCCGGAAGGCGCTACCGCTGTACCCGCGGCCGCGCCGGGCACGGCACCCGCCGCCGTCGAACCCACCGTGGAACCCGTCGTCGAGCCGGCTGCTTCGGCCCTGCCGCCCGTTGCCGCACAGCAGCCCGCAAGCCAGGGAACCGCAAGCCAGGCGCCGGGTCTCACCGGCCTCGGCGCAACGGTCAGCGGCCTCGTCAACCGGGTGTTGGCCAAGCCTCCCGTGCGCAAGATCGCCCGCGAACTTGGGATTGACCTGGCCGACGTCGTTCCCACGGGAGCCCGCGGCGAAGTGACCCGCGAGGACTTGGTCAGCTACCAGTCGCAGCGCGATGCCGAGGTAGACCAAGCAGACACGTTCTGGGGTGCGTCCAAGAAACCGCAGGATCAGCGAGTGGAACGGATCCCCGTCAAGGGCGTCCGCAAAGCCACCGCCAAAGCCATGGTGGAGTCGGCCTTCACGGCGCCGCATGTGAGTATCTTCGTTGACGTGGATGCCAGCCGCACGATGGAATTCGTCAAGCGACTCAAGGCCTCCAGGGACTTTGAGGGCATCAAGGTGTCGCCGCTGCTGATTCTCTCCAAGGCCGTGATTTGGGCCGCGGCACGCAACCCGAGCGTTAACGCGACCTGGGTGGAGAACGCCGATGGTAACGGCAACGCGGAGATCCACGTCAAGCACTACATGAACCTGGGTATTGCCGCAGCTACGCCGCGAGGGCTCATGGTGCCGAACATCAAGGATGCCCAGGATCTTTCCCTCAAGGAACTGGCCCTCGCGCTCAACGAGCTCGCCAGTACGGCACGCGCGGGCAAGACCCAGCCCGCGCAGATGCAGGGCGGCTCGCTGACCATCACAAACGTCGGCGCCCTCGGTATCGACACAGGAACGCCCATCATCAACCCCGGTGAGGTGGCCATCGTCGCGTTCGGCACCATCAAGCAAAAGCCTTGGGTGCTCGACGGCGAGGTCATCCCCCGTTGGATCACAACGCTTGGCGGTTCGTTCGATCACCGGGTGGTGGACGGGGATCTCTCCGCCCGCTTCATGGCCGACGTCGCATCCATTCTCGAAGAGCCGGCTCTGCTGCTTGACTGAGCGGAGCGGCATCGGAGAGCAGAGCGGCCTCGGAGAGCAGCGCGGTGTTGGGGGGCGGCACCGCGCTGCCCGGGTCCTGACGGAAGTCTTCCAGCCGCCCGCCGTCGTGTCCGTCTTGCTGCTCATCAGCCCTGCGGTGCAACCGGGTTTCCCGGGGACGATATGGTTCGGTGTCCTGGGGGCGGTCTTTGTGTGCGTGCTGCCGCTGGCCTACGTCCTGCTCATGGTGAGGCTCGGCAAACTCAGGGACCACCACGTCAGCGACCGCAGGGAGCGTACGCCCTTGCTGATGCTTGCGCTCGTGTCCGTGGTCGTGGGGTTGTTGGTTCTCAATCTCATCCACGCCCCCACGAGCGTCTCGGCGATGATCCTTGCGCTGATGGGCGGCATCACGGTGTTGGCCGCAGTCAGCCTCGTGTGGAAGATCAGCGGTCATGCCTCGGCAATTTCCGCGGCCGCAGTCATAGTGGCTCTCATGTTCGGGCCGGCGTGGTTGCCGCTACTGATTCTGGTTCCGGCCGTCGGCTGGTCCCGCGTCGTCCTTCGGGACCATACCCGCGGCCAGGTCATCGCCGGATCGTTGTTCGGCGGGGTGGTCATCGCAGGACTTTGGTGGGTCCTGCGCGGTTGGCTGAGCTAGTAGGACGTGTAGCTGAGCGCAAGGTCGCGCAGTTGCTGGTCGCTCATGCTGCCGATCATTCCAAATGACAACACCATGGCCAGGGCTCCGACGGCGAGCATCGCGGAAGCAACCACAAGCAACAATTTCCAGTCCGAGCGAAGGACGCTGCGGAACGTCTCCGGCATCTGGAGCAGCGGGGAGATCATATTCGGAGCGCTGTCTACTGAGCCGTCGTCGAGAAGTGCCACGATGCGGTCATTTGCCCGGTCGAAGCGCATGGAGCTGATGTGGTTGCCATGGCGGGCGAGCAGAATGTCGTGTCCGACGCGTTGGCGCGGCTGCAGAGTAAGCAAAAGGGATCCCCTACGGGTTGTTGTGATGGGCGGCTCGCGCCCTTGGGGGCCACCTCAATTTTATCGGCGGCATCCCAGCCGCACGGCCAAAATCGGGGTGAGACCGCCCACCACAACGCGTGATCCCCGTCAAAGTCCCGGGGTCGGGGAGCCGCTCAAGGTTCGTCCGTCTTGGCGATGTAAACGTCGCACGGCGCTTTGTGCGCCACCGTGTTGGCAACGCTGCCGAGAACCCTGGCCAGTCCCTGCATGCGGCGGTTGCCCACCACGATCACTTTGGCACCCACACGTTCGGCTTCCTTGACCAGGGCCTCTCCGGCTTTGCCGAAGACGGCTCCATAGCTTGTGGTCAACTGGTCGGAGGCGAGTTCCGCGGCTACTTTGCTGGCTACCTTCTCCGCGGCGTCGGCGTCGGAGAGAATCCACTTGTCGCCTCCGCTTTCGACGACCTCCACGTGGGCGCCTTCAAAAGCGGTGATGACGCGCAGTTCCGCGCCCAGTGCGGCTGCCAAATTCTTTGCCGAGTCGGCGGCCCGCCTTGCTGTTACGCTGCCGTCGACTCCGACGAGGACTATTCCGCTCATATAACTGCTCCTTTGCTGATGACATCAATGGCTTCTTGCAAAACCGGCGCCAATCGGCGGACGCCTTCGGCGATGGACTCCGGTGGCACTGCGCTGAAAGCCAACCTCAGTTTGTTGGATGGTTCGTCAGAGTGCGTGAACGCCGCGCCGGGGATGAACACGACCCCTGCCTCGATTGCCTTCTTGAGCAGCGGATACGTGTCGACGCCGTCGGGCAGGGTGACCCAGACGAAGAAGCCACCCTCGGGCTTGGTCCAGCTGAGGCCGGAAGGCATGTGCTCCTCCAACGCCACCAGTAGGGCATTGCAGCGTTCCTCGTACAGGGCCCGGTAGGTGTCAATCTGGCCGCGCCAGTCGTAGTCCCGAAGATATGCCGAGATGATCATCTGGTTCAGGGTGGGAGGGCACAAGGTCACGGCTTCCGAGGCCAGGTAGAAGCGCCGCTGCAGGTGCTCGGGCACAAGCGCCCATCCGATTCGCAGTCCCGGGGCAAAGATCTTGGAGAACGAGCCCATGTAGATGACGTCATGCTCATTCGCGGCCCGCATTGGTTCCAACGGGTTGCCGTCGAAGCGCAAAAGACCGTAGGGGTTGTCCTCAAGGACCAGGATATTCGCACTGCGGCATATATCGACGATGCGCTGACGCCTCGCCGGAGCAAGTGTGATGCCGGAGGGGTTGTTGAAGTTGGGGATCGTGTAGAGGAACTTGATGGACTTGCCCGCGGCCTGAAGCGCCGCGATCTTGGCTTCCAGGAGTTCCGGGACCAGGCCGTCGTCGTCCATGTCCACCGTCTCAACTTGGACCTGGTACGCCTCGAAGGTGTTCAGTGCGCCCACGTAGGTGGGGTTTTCCACGAGGACGACGTCGCCCGGGTTGCAGAATACCTTTGTGGCCACGTCCTGGGCGGACTGGGAACCGGCGGTGATCACCACGTTCTCCGGCCGGGCGTCCAAGATGCCCTCCGCCGCCATGATCTCGCAAATCTGGGTACGCAGTTCCTCGGTGCCTTGACCGCCGCCATACTGCAGCGCCGTCATGCCTTCTTCCGCGATGATGCGAGCGGCTGTCTGGCCGAGCTTCTCGAGGGGCAGGGACTGCAGGTAGGGATTTCCGCCGGCGAGGGACACGAGTCCGGGCCGCATTGAAATGTCGAAGACGTCACGCACGGCGGACTGCTTGATGTTGGCGGCGCGCTCCGAGAAAAGTTCCTCGTGGCGGTGGGCGGCAGTTGCTGCTCGCTCTATTGCGTCGATTGCTTCCGCGGGCAACTCCGGCCCGGCGTCCAATGTTTCGTGGGTCACATTGAAAGGATACTCCCCGGAGTTGCCAATTGAGCAACGGATGTTTCATCCCAATTTCGGGATTCGCGGTGCGAAGCGCTTTACGTCCGGGCGCAGGAAGGCTGGAATAGAGCAATGACGATGCATCCCGAACTAGAGTCCAAGGCCCTCCGCTTTCACGAGCTCCATGCCGCGCCGCATGCGCCGTTGGTGCTGGTGAATGCGTGGGATGCGGCATCTGCGCGGATGGTCGAGGAAGCGGGAGCGACGGCGGTGGCGACCTCAAGCTCGGCAGTCTCCTGGAGTCTGGGGTACCGGGACGGGGACCACCTTCCGCGCCAACTCGCGATGGAAGCACTGTCGCGGATCGCAAAGGCCACCCGCTTGCCGGTAACTGCGGACATCGAGACCGGATACGGGCGTACTGACGAAGAGCTCCAGGCCACGGTTCGAGCGGTGCTGGACGCGGGCGCCGTCGGGATTAACATCGAGGACTCAGCGGACCGACCGCTGAGCGAGATCGCCGAACAGTCCAGGCGCATCACCCTGATCAGACAGACGGCCGAGGATGCGGGCGTCGGACTGTTCATCAATGCGCGTACGGACACTTATTGGTCTGGAAAGTTTCCGGACACCGCATACGAGGAAACGCTGCACCGTGCGGATGCCTATCAGCGGGCCGGGGCGGACGGAATATTCGTGCCGGGGTTGACAGACCTCCATATTCTGCACGAACTCTCCCGGCGGATCGGCGTACCGCTCAATGCTCTGGCTGGCTTGGGTTCGCCGTCGCCCGGAGAATTGCACGACGTCGGTGTGCGGCGAATCAGCATTGGCGGCAGCACGGCCAGGGCCGCCTACGCGAAGGTCTCCAGGCTGGCCATGGAAGTTCTTGGCGATGGAAACTGGTCGGGCCTCGCCGGAACCCGGAGCTACGCAGACATGGACGCGCTATTCGAGTGACCGGCCACCTCAGCGCAAACTCAGGACGTCTGCCAGGGTGTTCCCGTCGATGTAGATCGCGGCCTGGGATGCTCCCGTAGCCGCCACCGCAGTCTGCGCCAGCTGAGTTTCGATCCGCGGCTTGTCGCACACGCCTCCAGGGCGAAGTGACCCGCTCAGGTTCACGACGGCGGTGGTGCCGTCGAGGTAGCCCGAAACGTAGCGCAGCGCAGAGCCCGAGAGCGCGTTGTACAAACCTGCCCGCGACGCGGTTCCATCGGGCGCCAGCAGTTCTCCCATTGCCACGGCCAGCGGGTCGCCCTCGGGGGGGGCAGTGATGGGGACGCCCACGAGGCTGTCGTCACAGCCGAACCGCACCCCGCGGCTGCCGCCGTCGCCGATTGCCACGAAATACACAGTGGTTCCAGTCGATTCGCCGCCGGCGGTTGGGAGGGGCGTGGGAACCGGCCCGGCTACGGGTGCCTGCGGGCTCGCCTTGGTTGGAATCGATGCCGGCGGTGACGGATTGATATACGGAGGAGGAGCCGGGAGGGGCATGGGAATCGGCCCGGTTACCGGCTCCTCCGTCGCCTGGACAAAACCAGTCGAGGCCGGTTGTGCGGCGGGTGACCCGCCGGGATCGCCGCTGCCGGGATCGCCGCCGCCGGGGGAGGCGCAGCCGGCCAGGCAGAGCGCGAGGGATAGGCACAGCGCGGCGACCGCCGCCGTCGTGCATTCCACGCCGCCTCCGACCCGCATGACAGCCCCCGCTCCTGCCCTGATCACCCCTGGTGCCTGTAACTCAACGTTACGGCTGGCCGCCCGGGTGTGGGCCGCTCCGTCCATGACGGTTCGGCCTCAGCTCAGTCACGGAATGGTAGCAGTGCGGTGACGCCTTGCTACCGCTTCGAAGGGGCGTTCCGGCTAGTCTGTTCCCTTGATCTTCCGCCAGCCGCCGGCGCGGTTGTTCGCCGCGATCTGCCGCAGCATGGTGACGAGCGGTGCCCGCGGAATCAGCTCGTGCTCGTGGAAGGTGATCATTCGGGCGGTCTTGTTGCCTTGCCCCGATGTGATGATGTTGTCCGGGTCGGGGACAACCGCGCCGTCGTAAAGGAATAAGTTGATGTGGTCCTTGGCCGCGAGCAATGCGCAGACGTTGCCGTCGAGGACGAAGTAGGGCCGTGTGCGGCGCTTGATCGTTTCGACGATTTCAGGCTCGGCTTCATGGATGAGGTCGCGTAGTTGCTCGGCGATGGCTTGTTGCCAACCCGGGAGGGCCTCAAGGTAGGCGTCGACGTCGGGATGGCGGTTGTATTCGGCCATGCCGCCATCGTATCGACAAAGAATGCCCCCGCCCACGCCTCAACGGCGGGACAGGGGCATTCTCGCGGCGCGCGGGGTGAACCGCAGGGACTAGGCTGCTACTTCGGCTTCCTGGAAGGCGGTCAGCGGCTCGAAGATGCCCTTGATCTGCTCAACAACTTCGGCGTCGTCCTTCGGGTGCAGCTCGGCGAAGCGGATCATGGAGCCCGGAACGGCGAGCTTGACGTCCTCGAGGACCTTGGCGCCGGCGATGCCGGCTGCCTTGCGGGCCTCGTCCTGCGCCCAGACGCCACCGAACTGGCCAAAAGCGGTACCGACGACGGCGGTCGGCTTGCCTGCCAGCGCACCGGCGCCGAACGGGCGGGACAGCCAGTCAATGGCGTTCTTGAGGGATGCCGGCATGGTGCCGTTGTGTTCCGGCGTGACGAGCAGGATGGCGTCGGCTGCGGCGGCGGCAGCGCGGAGGGCGGCGGCTTCGGCCGGAACCTGGCCTTCGACGTCGATGTCTTCGTTGTAGAACGGGATGTTGCCGAGCGAGCCGTGGATCTGTACTTCGACATTTTCCGGGGCGTTGAGCTGGATGGCTTCGGCGAGCTTACGGTTGTGGGAATCGGCGCGGAGGCTGCCAACAAGGGCGAGGACGGTGTTCTTGGACATGGGAACTCCTTGGGTCTGGCCGCGGACGGTGCCGCAGGCGCTCGGTTTTGGAGGCTTCTGCTGCCTTCGTAGATTCTAAACGGACTGCGGTCCGATTAATATTCCCAAGGTTAGAATGTTTTTGTGAGCCTCATCCCCATCCGGCCCGGATTGCCTTTCGGGACGCAGCCGGAGCGCAGCGACGCCGCGCGTAACCGCGAACGGCTCCTTCAAGCTGCCAGGGATCTCGTGGCCGAACATGGCGTGGACGCCGTCACCATGGACATGCTCGCGTGCCGGGCCGACGTCGGGAAGGGGACGGTTTTCCGCCGTTTCGGCAGCAGGGCAGGACTCATGATGACCCTCCTGAGCGACGCCGAAGCGGAATTCCAGCGCGAGTTCATCTTCGGTCCGCCGCCGCTGGGTCCCGGAGCGCCCCCACTTGAACGCCTCATTGCCTTCGGCGAAGCGCGCATCAAATATGTCGAAGAATACGGCGAGCTGGCCCGCGCCGCGGCGGAGCATTCACCGCAAAACCGGCACGACGCCCCGCCGGTCGTGTTGTGGCATCGGCACATCGAGATGCTGCTGCGGGAAGCGGGCCTTGACCGCGATCCTTGGCTTCTGGCTCTTTCCCTCGGCGCCACCCTGGATCCCGAGCGCATGCTCCATTCCCTTCGCGCCCACGGAGTCGCGCCGGAGCGCTTGGCGGCGTCGTGGCGCGAGCTCGTTACGCGCCTGCTGAAAGACTGCTGACATAAGCTACGCAGGGGTATCTTGGCCCGGTAGCGTAGCGGCATGACCCTCACACCGATCCGCACCGCCGTCGTCGGCTATGGCCTTTCAGGCAGCGTCTTTCACGCGCCGTTCATCGCAGCCAATCCCGCGTATTCCCTCGACGTCATAGCCACTTCGGACGCGGGCCGCAAGGCCAAAGCCCAGGAGCGGTATCCGGGCACGAGGATCGTGGACGGTCCGGAAGACGTCTTGACGCTTGCCGGGGAGCTGGACCTCGTGGTGCTCGGCACGCCACCCGCGACCCATCATCCGCTCGCGAAGGCCGCGCTGGAAGCCGGGGTCGACGTCGTCGTGGACAAGCCATTCGCCGTGAGCAGCGCGCAGGGGCAGGAGCTGATCGAGCTGGCCACGAGGTTGGGCCGCGTGCTTACCGTCTACCAAAACCGCCGCTGGGACGGCGACGCGCTCACGGTGAAGAAGCTGCTCGACGCCGGGACGCTGGGCGAGGTCATGCGCTGCGAGGCTTCAATGGAGCGGTGGGCGCCCGAAATCAGCAAGGCGTGGAAGGCCGGCGCCACGGCCGACGACGGCGGTGGGCTGCTCTTCGATCTGGGAACCCATCTGCTGGACCTGGCCGTGCAAATGTTCGGTCCCGCCGAAGTTATCCACGCTGAAATCCTGGCGCGCCGGCCGCAAGAAAAAGCCGACGACGACGTCTTCCTGGTTCTAAAGCACGCCTCCGGTGTGACCAGCCACGTCGCCATGAACGTCAACAGCCAGCTTCACGCTCCGCGCTTCCGCGTCCTGGGCAGCAAGGGCGGCTTCGTGAAGTTCGGGATCGATCCCCAGGAACCGTTCATCCTGGCGGGCGGGCTGCCCACAGACGGCGCCTACGGCGTCGACGATCCGCACCACTACGGCACCCTGGAAATCGACGGCGTGCGGACCTCGGTACCCACCGAGCGCGGCGCCTACCAGGAGTTCTACCGGATCCTTGGTGAGAAGATCGCCGACGGCGGTGCCGCCTCCGCTTTGCCGCTCCCCGTGGATCCGGCCGGGCCGGTCGAGGTACTCAGGCTGATTGAGCAGGCCAGGGCGCTCGCCTGAAAGTTTTTTTTGGATCGGCGTAACCTCGCCGGGACCGCCAGCGATGTAAGGGGAGTGTGGACAACGTCCGCACTGATCATCCGGTAGCGACAAAGCCGCTGCCGGAGTAGTCCCAAAACGTTTGTCGGAGGGTTTCATGTCCTTGTTCACTGTCCTTGCCACCAGCAAAATCGCCGCCGGCGTCCTTGCCGCCGGAGCTGTAGCGGTTGGCGGAACCGGCGTCGCGGCCTTCAACGGAGCGCTTCCCAACGATCTGCAGAAGAGCGCCCACGAGCTGCTCGGAGCCCCGGCTCCGGTCGCTTCCAAAGCGGCCGAGTCTGCACAGTCCAAGACGGCTGAGGCGTCCCAGACGGCCACGTCCAAGGCGACTGACGCCGCTGCCGACGCTAAGTCCAAGGCCACGGACGCCATCGACGACGCAAAGTCCAAGGCCGCAGCAGCGGCCGCGTCCGCCAAGGCCACCTCACCGGAGGCGTTCGGCCTCTGCACCGCTCTCCTCAACGGCGGCCTGAAGGCTGACGCCAAGGTGCCCGGCTACTCCTCACTGGTTGTTGCCGCTGGCGGCGAGGCCAACGTCAACGCGCACTGCGCAACTGTAGTGACCGAAGGCAAGGCTGCCGGCTTGAAGGCTGACGGATCCGCTTCCGCCAAGGCTGACGCCGATGGAACCGCCGCACTGCCTGCTACGCCTGCCGTACCGGCTGTTCCCGCAGTGCCGTCCGCACCGGCCGTCCCTGCTGTACCGGCTGTCCCGTCCCACGTGCCGACCGCACCTGTGCACGTGCCGTCCGATTCAGTTAGCCCGTAACACTGCGGCTACGCTTGAACGGCGGGGCTCCTTGGCTAAATGACAAGGAGCCCCGCGACGCAACAGACTGCAGCAGTGGTCATTTCCCAGGCCAGGGACGATGACCGCGCTGCGTGGGATGGAGGGGTCGCGGGTGCTTGACCCTTTGGCTGATGAATATTTGCAGGCGGACGACGAAGATCCCGCTCTGCTCTTCACGGCTGCCTACAACGAGTTTTCCGGACCGGTGTTTGGATACCTACGCGCCCGCGGCGTAGACGATCCGGAAGCAGTTACCCAGGACGTGTTCCTGGCTCTCTATCCCAAACTGGATTCCCTCCGGGGAGGTCTCCAGGGGGCGAAGACTCTGCTGTTCTCCATAGCGCACGCGCGAATGGTGGATCACTATCGAAAGCGGGAACGCACTCCTGATTCCGCGCCCTACGAATCCGATCTGGATTCCCGGCGCGCGCCTTCGGCCGAGGACCAGGCATTCGGGCATGGGGAAGGCCTGGGCGTAACCGAGCTGTTGGCCGACCTTAATCCCGACTACCGGGAGGTCCTGGCACTACGGGTCGTGGCGGACCTGTCGTTGGAAGAAACAGCGGCCATCATGGGCAAGTCCCAAGGAGCCGTGAAGCAGTTGCAGCGCAGGGCATTGAGTGCACTGAGAGAACGTGCACTACTAAGGAATGGCACATCATGAGCGAAAAATCCGCATCCTTCGGCGAGCAAGGCATTGACCGCCTGCTTGCTGATGCCGGGCTCGACGAAGCGTACGAGATCCGGGCCGAGTTGCTGGAACTGCGCGCCCTTGCGAGCACCCGACCCCAGCCCTCGGCGGCTGTGCAAGCCTTGATGGCACCGGCCCGAGTCGCGATTGCGCCTGTTGAGACTGTTGCGCCTGTTGAGGCTGTTACCGTTGTTACCGCTGTTGATGAACTGGCCGCTCGTCGCCGCAAAAAGGGCCGCTTGACCTTCGCCGCTGTTGCCGTTGCCGCCTCCCTTGCCGCCGGTGCTACCGCTGCGGCCGCGTCCGACGGCGGTATTCCAGGAACGATTGAACACTTGGGTGCCGTGGTGGGATCGGTCGTCTCCCAGCTCACCCCTGGATCGGGCGGCAACGCTCCGCGACAGCAGGGAACACGCCCGGAGCCGGTTCCGATGCCCACCCGGGAAACAAGCGTTCCCGCATCGCCCTCTCCGGAGTCCTCCAGCCCTGAGGCCAAAAACAACGCGCATCCAGCGCCGCACGCCACTCCCGGCACTACCGGGTCCGAGTCGGATCCGCGTAAGGGACTGCAAGACATCGCCAAGGGCCGCCCGGGACCTATCACGATCCCGACGCCGGTGGTCCCAACGCCAACCCTCCCCTTGCCCCAGCCCGTTCCTTCGGAGATCCTCCCGGGAAACCCGGTCAAACCGTAACCGGCGTCGTGTTCGCCTGAGTTGCTCAGGCGGCTTGTAGTTCGGTGACGCGGGCGTACCTCAGTGCTTTGGCGTGGTTTCGTAGCTTGCGTCGGCGTCTGGAATGCGGGGCGGTATCGGGTGGGTCTGTGCCTTGTATCCCGACTCCGGGTAGGGGCGGGGCTGTGGATCGGTAGGTATGTCCGGTGGGGGTGCGGATTTCGAGGACGTGCCGTGTCCCTGGGCTGGTTCTTGCTCTCCAGCCGGTGAGTTCTTTGGTGTGGTTGCAGGATTCGCACAGGCCCGCCCCGTTGTCCAGGCTCGTTGTGGCGCCGTCGTGCCACGGGACGACATGGTCGAAATGCCTGATCGGTGCATCGCAGTAGGGGGTCCGGCAGGTGTCGTCGCGGGCCTGGATGAATCGCCGCATGCCTGCTGGGAATAACCGCGTCCTCGAATCGGCGGCGACAAGGTCCCCGGATCCGGGGGCGGTGAAGAGACGCCGGAGCCAGACCTTGAGTTCTTGACCGCCCTCAAGGTAGCCGGTGAGCAGTGTCCTGGCCCAGCCCGCCGGCACGATCCCGTAGCCGGGCAGGCGTGCCGGCTCGGCCTCGCCCTGGAACAGGGTCCGGTCGGTCATGACGAGCTGGACCTCCACCCCGCTGATCCCGCCTGGGGTGCCGGTGATGCGTTCGACCAGGGCGTCTGCCATGATCTGCCCCCGGCTCCGGGTCTCTCCGGAGGAGCGGAGGGTGTCGGCGTGCCGGGACAGGGCCGCGTGCACGGCCACCCCCTGGGCGACGGGAAGCAGGGCGGTCAGGTAGGTCATGGTGTCCGGGGCCGGGCGCAGGCTGACGTGCCGTTCGGTCGCGGCGTGGCCGGCGCGCTGGGTGACGGAGCGCGGGTCCCGCCGGTAGGCCGCGGTCCTAGCCGCGGCGATGATGGCCCGGTCGCCGGCGCCGTCGAAGGTCCCCGTGTCCGCGGCGAGTTCCTCGTCCACGGCGCAGCGGTCTTCGGCGCTCAGGCAGGCGGTTTCCTTCACCAACAGGGTCGCGCGCCATTCGTTCAGCCGTCCGGCGTCCAGGGCGGCCAGGGTGTGCGGCATTTCGGTCACGAGGGCTTTGGCGAGGCCGTGGAGCCGGGCTCCGCGGGCGGGGGACTCCCGCCGGGCCAGGGCCACCTGCGCCGCGACCCCGCGTCCCTGCTCCTCGGCCGGTACACCGGCCGCCGCCTCGGCGCTGCGCTGGGCGGCATCGAACGCGACGGCAATCCTCGCCTGCAAACCCGCGGCCGCGGACTTCAAATCCTCCAGGGCACGCAACTGGCTTATCAGTTCGGTGCCCCCGCCCGGTTCGGTGCTGCCGGCGTATGGCCGGAACGAGGCAACGGCATCGATCAGATCCCGCACCCAGGCGTCTGACACAGGAGCATCCGGACCCGCGCCGCCCGACAGCGCGCCCGCTCCGATCAGCTGTGTTCCCCGAATCCCGGCCATAAACCAAGCATTTCAGGGACCTACGACATTATTAGGCCGAAAAGACCCGTCCAATCGAAAGAACTTAGAAAAAAATTGAAGAACTACATAAGACAGGCCATCGATAGTGAACTGCACCCCTCGCTGTCTCCACCAAAACCCCGACGGCGGGGTGCCGCTTCCCATGGAAGCCGCACCCCGCCGTCGGGCTCGTTAAACCGCGCTCGCTAGAGGCGGAGAGAAACTAGGCCGAAACCAGGTTGTGCCAGTCGGCGACGAGGGGCAGGTTGTGCGCCTCGGAGACCGAGCGGTGCGTGACCTTGCCTGCGGCGATGTTGAGGCCGGCTGCCAGGGCGGGGTCGCGGTCGAATGCGGCCTTCACGCCCAGGTTGGCCAGTGACACCGCGTAGCGCAGGGTGACGTTGGTCAGAGCGTAGGTGGAGGTGTTCGGAACGGCGCCCGGCATGTTGGCGACGCAGTAGAAGATCGTGTTGTGGACCTTGTACGTGGGTTCCTGGTGCGTGGTGGGGTGCGTGTCCTCGAAGCAGCCGCCCTGGTCCACCGCAATGTCCACCAGCACGGAGCCAGGCTTCATGCGGGAGACGAGCTCGTTGGTGACGAGCTTGGGGGCCTTTGCGCCCGGGATCAGCACAGAACCGATGACGAGGTCGGCGTCGACTACGGACTTCTCGATCTCGTACGCGTTGGACGCGACGGTCTTCAGGCGGCCCTGGTAGAGGGCATCCAGTTCGCGGAGACGGTTGATGTTGATGTCCATGATGGTGACATCCGCGCCCAGGCCCAGGGCCATGGCGGCGGCGTTGGTACCGGCAACACCGGCGCCGAGGACAACGACCTTGGCCGGGCGGACACCCGGGACGCCGCCCAGCAGCACGCCCTTGCCACCGGCCGGAGCCATGAGGGAGGAAGCGCCGACGACGACCGACAGGCGGCCGGCGACCTCGGACATGGGTGCCAAGAGGGGCAGGGTGCGGCCGTCCTGGACGGTTTCGTAGGCGATGGCCGTGACGCCGGAGTTGATGAGTTCCTGGGTCAGCTCGGGCTCGGCGGCCAAGTGCAGGTAGGTGAAGAGGATCAGGCCCTTGCGGAAGCGGTGGTACTCGGCCTTGATGGGTTCCTTGACCTTCATGACCATGTCAGCGCGTGCCCAGACATCGTCGGCTTCGGCCACGATCTCCGCGCCGGCAACGGCGTATTCCTCGTCCGTGATACCGGAGCCCAGGCCTGCGCCCCGTTCCACCAGCACGGTGTGGCCGTGGGTGCGGAACTCGTTAACGCCCGCGGCCGTGATGGCAACGCGGAATTCGTTGTTCTTGATCTCTTTGGGGACACCGATGATCATTTTGGGCTCCATGTTCGAAAGGCTTCAACGGCCTTTTTCTCTGCGGGGGACTGTGATTCCAGAATAAATCCGCTGTGAGCCAGACGACAGGAAAGGCGATTGCCGCCGTCGCTGGCTTCCCCGGAATTCCGGGGTTTTTGCCGCTCAAGACTCGACATTTGTCGATATTGAGAGCGTCAGGTGTCGCCTGATGTTCGTGGGGCAAAGTAGTGTTTTCTCCATGCAGCAAGACGTGGAGAAGATCGTCGAGGACGTAGCACTCAAGTTGGGCCGCGGCCTCTCCCTGGAAGACCTCGACGGCGTGCTGCTGGCCTACAGTTCCAACCAGTCCCACGCCGACCGTGTGCGAGTGAATTTCCTCCTGAGCAAACGGGTCCCGGTGGACGTCAGCGCGTGGCAGCTCTCCCACGGGATTGCCACCGCCGTGCGTCCCGTCGTCGTGCCCGCCAATGAGGAACTCGGGATGGTGGGGCGCGTCTGCGTCCCGCTGCTGGTGCGCGGATTCCGCGTCGGGTACCTGTGGGTCCAGCAAGACCTTGACGAGCAGACCGCGACGGCGATACTCGCCGAGTTGCCGGGCGTCCGGGACGAGTTGGACCTCCTCGCAGCGTTGTTGCTCGATTCCAATACGGCCGAGTCGGAGTTCCGGCGCCGCCGTGAGCAGGAATTCCTGGCTGCATGCCAGGGCGAGTCCAATGCTGTGGCAACTGTGGCGGGATGGAAGGAGATTCAAGGCCGGGGACCGTGGCAGCTGGTTACAGTGCTCGACGCGGAGGACAGTGGCGGCGTCTCCGATCCGATCGCGGCGACCCTGACGCACCGTTCCGCCGCGCTGCAGGCAACTATCGGGGTCGATTCCGTGCTTTTCAGCGCCGGCACCGAGACGCACTCGGTCCTGTTGTTCCGCGAAACCGGCGGGCGGGCGGAGCACGCCCAAGTCTTGGTCCACTATCAGCTGGAACTCGCCAAGCGCGCCGGACGGAAGGTGGACCGCGTCATTCTCGGCATCAGCGAGCCGTTTTCAGTCATCCGGCAGCTGAGCCGGGCGTACCGGCAATCGAAGCTCGCGGCCCAGGCTGCCGCCGTCGATCCTCCACTCGGAGAGCTCGTGGACAGCCGCTCGGCCGGGATTTACCAATTGTTCGAACGGCTACAGGCGCCCGGTGGCTGGGACGATTCGGGCTCGGCACATTTCCAGGAGATCGAGGATGCGGACCGCAACGGCGAGCTGCTGCCCGTGCTCGAACTGCTCTACGACAGCGACGGCTCCGTGCAGGACGTGGCTGCGAAGCTCCACCTGCATCGGAGCAGCATTTACAACCGGCTGGCCAGGGTCCGCCAGCTTATCGGTGCTGATCCGCTGAATGGCGCGACCCGACTCGAACTCCACGCAACGCTCAAAGCGCGCCGCTGGGCGGGCCGTCCGCGGATTTGAAGCCGCTGGTACCGGAAGCCGCGCTGGCTTACTTGTTGAACTGCCGCAACTGAAGGCTGCAGCGCCAGCGGTCGGGGCGGTGCTGAATCATCTGTGTCCGGGTGTGTCGGCAGCACCGTCCGTGCCACTCGACGGCAGACTTTCGATGCTGTCCCATCCTCACTGCAGGGCCTTGGTTGCTGCGTCCAAAACCGACCCAAGATCCACGCCCGGTTGGGTGGGCTGTGGCGTGGGACTAGGACTGGCCGGGGTCCGCGGCTTCCAAGAACCTGTGGGCGCGGGGGAGGGCGTGCCGGTCTGGGGCGGAGTCGGGGTAGGGGTGGTTGGCCCCGTCGGACCCGGGGTGGGAGCCGGGGTGGGGGTCGTTGGCCCGGTCGGAACCGGATTGGAAGGAACAGGCACCGGGGTAAGGCTTGGGGGCAGTGCTGACGGGACGGCAGGAACCTGGACGGAGATCGACGGTGCCGAGACACTCGACGGTTCGACAGCGGCGGGTCCTTGCGGCGAATGTTGCGCCGGGCCCGCGGAGGTCTGGCCGGACTTGGCGCTTGGGGTAGCTGCCGAAGGTGATGCAGCAGCGCTGGGGGAAGTACTTGCCACCGCGGAAGGAGCGCCGGATTGCGTGGAGTCTTGGTTGTCCGCGCTCGCAGCGTCCTGGGCGCGGGATTCCTGGCCGAAGAAGGGCAACTCAAGGGCTTGGCCCAGGGAACCGGCGGTCAACAAGATGCCTAGGGCACCTGCAACCACTGCCATTCGATTGCTCATCGTCCGGATGCTGGCGGCCTTCTTGAGGACGGCGTGTGGTTCACGGCTGAAGGACGAACCGGTGAACGATGCCGGACCGACGGCGGCACGGGGTGCCGCCGGGAGTGCCGTTGTGGCTGCCTTCTCAGGTTTGGCTTGCTCAGCTGTCGCAGCAGGCACCGTCGGAATGGCGGCGGTCGCTGGTTCTGTTGGTTCAGCAGCTACCGTCGCAGCAGGCACCGTCGGAATGGCGGCGGTTTCGCTGGCTTGGGAAGCCCGCTTCCGTTCGGCTGCGCGGGCGGCCGCGCGAGTGGTGGGCGCCGCCGTCGTCCGGGTTGCCGCGGGGGTGGGTTCCGCTGTCGAACTCAAAGGTTCAGTAGCCGGTGCCGCGATGAACGGTTCGCTGTCTTTGGCCCGACGACGTCCGGTTGGTTTGGTGCTCTCGCCCGCCACTTCGGCACGGCGAGGCTGATCCATGATTGGGGACATGGTGATTGCCTCTCAACGCCTTCGAGGTTAGCTGTCGGGTTCGGACGAGGCCGTCCGGCCGCGCGTGGCGGCTTCACCCCGAGGGCCTGTGGAGAAGTAGGCCCGGAGACTCTGGGTCCCCCGTCTCTGCCGCGGGTCTGGCGGATTCCGGGTTGCGGCAGAGCTCGGCGTCAACCCGGAAGCGGCCCATTTGGGGATTGGGTCGCCCCTCGACGCTACAACAGCCGGCATGCAAAGTCACATTTGAATAACGGGCGGGGTAACCGGTTTTGCCAAGAACTTCCGCGAGCCTAGTCCCGCGGACCTTCAGTCTGCCCGGCGATGAGTCCTGCGACGTGTTCGGCGTCGCGGCCGACCCCGCCCACGAGGCCCGAGGTCAGCCCGTATTGGAAGGGCATGCCCACGAAGAACAGCCCTGGCAGTTGTTCAACGGCGCCCCGGCAAGTGAGCGGCCAGCCGTCCTCATCCGCGGGAAGTCCTCGGATCCAGCCAAAGTCCGGTTGGTAACCGGTAGCCCAGATCACCGTGGACACGGGGATCGCGTGGCCTTCGTCGGTCAGGGGTTGGCCCTTGCGGGTGCCCGTCAGCCGTGGCAGGCGGGTGACTCCCGCGGCGTCGAGCTCTCGGGTGGAGGCCCGGATCAGCGGCGCGCCGTGCTTCGTGAACCCGACCGCGACTTTGCGGCCGATAGGGGTGGATCTGTTCAATACCTTGTGGATGAAGAGCCACCAAAGCCCGCCGGCGTATCGCGTTACGGGGCTTGGAATGTGGAAGGGAGGGGTTCCGGCAATGTAGGTGCGGTGGGTAGGTGCGAGCTCCAGGGCGATTTCGACGCCGGAGGTGCCGGAGCCGACCACCAGGACATCTCCGGGTGGAACCGAGTCCGGGTTGGTGTATTCCGCTCCGTGGAGTTGGTGGATGCCGGGATCCAGATCCTCGGCGAACGCCGGGATCCTTGGCTGCGCGTTCGGGCCCGTGGCAACAACAACGTTCTTGGCCAGGATCGACCCGGAGCCTGACTGCACTCGGAACCGGCCGTCCTCCCGCTCGATGCCGGTGACGTGGGCACCATGGCGTACCGGGAGTTCCCAGTTCCTGGCGTACTCCTCAAGGTATTCGGCCATGGCGTCTTTTCCGGGAAAGCTGCCTCGGGCGGCGGGAAATGGCATGCCGGGCAGGGAATCGTGCTGCGCCGGGGTGAAGAGCCGCAAGGAATCCCATCGGTTCCGCCACACGTCGCCGACGCGGGCCTGCGAGTCCAGGATGAGGAAGTCTTGCCGGTGTTTCTTCAGGTGGAATCCGGTGGCGAGCCCTGCCTGCCCGGCGCCCACAACCACGGTGTTCACTGGCTCATTGCTGTCCATCGCGAAGCCTCCTGAGGTGTTCGAGGTCATTAGAATAGCATTCCAGTCACTAGAATGCTATTCTTTTTTCGTGGAAATCCGGCACAATGACAGGCGGGTAGCTCAAGCTGTCGCAACCAAGGCTGCAGTTGTGGAAGCCGCTCGGCAGCTGTTTCTGAGCAGGGGATACGTGGCCACCACCATCGGGGCCGTTGCCGAGCAAGCAGGCGTGGCTATCCAGACCATCTACAACTCCGTGGGCAACAAGGCCGCGCTGCTCTCGGCCGTGGTTGACGCGACGGCCGCGGGTCCGGATGCCCCCCGCACCGTCCCGGAGACTATGCGCGAGCGGACTGCCGCAGCCGCCGACGCGGGGGCGGTTCTAGCGTTGTTGGCCGACTGGTTCGCCGAGGTGCATCCGAGAAGCAGCCAATTATTCAGCGTCATGAGGCAGGCCTCCGCCGTCGACGCTGAAGCGGCAAAAGTGGAGCGGGACCGGGCCGAAACCCGGCTGCGGAACTATGCGGAAGCTGCGGCTGCGCTCAGGCGGCGCGGGGCACTGACTTCCGGCATGAGCGACGAGCAAGCCGCGGCCGTGATCTGGTCGGTCGGCCACCCGGACACCTACCGATCACTCGTGCTGGATTTCGCTTGGGGACTGGAGCGCTACCGGGATTGGGTCCACGTGGCGCTCAAGGCGGCCCTCGCCTAGCTTTCGCTACTCGCTCGTGGTTTCGTCGTTGCCCGCGGCCGACTTTTTCTGGGTCTCCAACCACGCCATGATGTCCGCGAGCCTGATGCGGCGGTGCGTGCCGCGGTATTCCACCGGGATTTCGCCACGGTCGGTCATGTTCCGCAGGTAGGTGTGCGAGATTCCCGCGAGTTCGGCCGCCCTCGACGTCGTGAGCATTTCCTCCACGCTGCTCACGGTCACCGCTTCGCCCCGGGCCAGCCTGCCAAGGAGGTCGACGACGGCGTCCCTCACCTCATCCGGCAGCCGGTGGACCGTGCCGTCCACGAAGACGGTGATGTCGTTGCTGTCCTGGAGTGAGCGCGCCAGGTTCCGGGCGTCGTCCGCGGGCAAGCCAGGCGTCACGCGGGGAGCTATCAATGCCATGGCAGAAGCCTAGCCGCGCTCAAGGCTGTGCGGTTACGCCGTCGTGTTAGATTCACGCCTATGGTCAACTACCCCGCCAATCCGGATCCAGGCCCTGCCGTGGCCGCGGCAATCGAGCTCCTGGTGCGGCAAGGCTACGACGCGACCTCCGTGGACGACCTCGCCGACGCCGCGGGAATCAGCCGAAGCACGTTTTTCCGCAAGTTCGGATCCAAAGAGGACATCGTTTTCGCCGATCACGACCGTATTCTGGCGCGGGTTCAGGAGTTCCTCGCGGGAACGGCGGCGGATCCGTTGCACGCCGTCGTGGAGGCGGCGCTCTTGGTCTTTGGCCACCACGTGGGCAACCGGAAGACTTCCGTTGCCCGCTACGAACTTCTGCATCAAGTGCCGGCCCTTCGCGATCGTGAACTGGTTATGACGCATCGCTATCAGCGGGCATTTAGGAATCATCTCCTTTCTGTGCTGCCCGAGGGTGAGGGTCGGGAGGTTACGGCCGTGGCCTTCGCCGCATCGGTAGTCGCCGTGCACAACAGCGTCCTGCGCCAATGGCTGCGGTCTGTTGCTGCTGGCGAACGCGTCGAGGGTGTCGAACGTGGCGAACGCGATGCGCGGGAAGCTGAAGCCCAAGGTTTCGCCGCCCGGCTCGGGCGTGAATTGGGAGCTCTGGCTGATACTTTTGCCCGGGTTTCAGCCGGCGAGCCGAGTAGTGAGCCTCGTCAGAAAAGCAGCCGTCCCGCCGTCGTGGTTGCTGTCCTGGATCCGGCAGCGGGTACGGAACAGATCCTTCAGGCGGTCCGGGACGCCTTGGCTTAGCGTTTGATTCAGCAGAATCCTTCGCTGACATTGAGTTCCTTGACATGAAACTGAGTGTCAGCGCATGCTGGGAGTCGCAGATCGCAAACCCAGAGCGAGGATTCCCATGACGACGACGTCCGATAGCACTTCCGAAGAACTGGATGCCGTTTTCCCGGCGGGCACTGTTTTTCCGGCCGGGACCATGGAGCCCGAGTACGTCCTGAACGAATCCCTGGACCCGGACCCGGCCTCCGTTTTCAAGGACATAAGCCGCGAAGACCGCGCTTACTGGGACCGTGCGCGGACCTTTGTCCAGGACGAAGTGCTCCCGGTCATCACGGGGTACTGGGAGCGCGCGGAGTACCCGCTGCACCTGGTGAAGCGCCTGGGCGAACTTGATCTGCTGCGCGACGGAATCGGCATCGACGGGTTCCCGGCCATGAGTAAGACCGCCGCCGGACTGGTCACGATGGAACTGAGCCGCGGGGACGGATCCATCGGTACAGTTGTTGCGGTCCAGGGCGGCTTGGCTTTGCGGTCCGTGGCCGAATGCGGTTCCCCTGAGCAGCAGGTCCGCTGGCTTCCAGCGCTTTCCCGAGCCGAGGAATACGGCGCCTTCGCCCTGACCGAGCCGGCACACGGCTCCGATTCGGTGGGACTCGAGACGACTGCGACGCCCGTCGAGGGCGGCTATGTGCTCAACGGTGAAAAGAAATGGATCGGCAACGGCTCGATCGGCGGCCTGACCGTCGTCTGGGCCCGTGGTGACGACGGGCAGGTTCACGGATACCTTGTCCCGCAGGATTCCCCCGGGTACTCCGCCACGACCATCGAAGGCAAGCTGTCACTCCGGGCCATCTGGCAGGCGCACATCCGCCTTGAGAATGTCTTCGTCCCGTCGAAGAACGTGCTCCCGGGTGCACGGAGTTTCAAGGACACGGCCCGGGTGCTCTTGGCGACCAGGCTGGGAGTGGCCTGGTCCGCCGTCGGGCATGCCACTGCCTGCTACGAAACCGCGGTGCAATACGCCGCTCAACGCCGGCAGTTCGGCCGGCCGCTGGCTGCCTCGCAGATTGTGCAGGAGCGTCTTGCCCGTATGCATTCCGAGCTCGCCACCATGCAGCTTATGGTCATGCAGATGACCAGGCTGGACGAAGAGGGCGTGCTGACTCCCTCGCAGGCGGCGCTCGCGAAGTTCACGTGCACCCGGACTGCCCGCGGCATCGCCTCGAACGCACGCGACCTGCTCGGTGGCAACGGGATCTTGTTGGCCAACCGCGTGGCCCGGCACTTCGCCGACATAGAGGGCATCCATACGTATGAAGGCACAGAGACTGTTCAAGCGTTGATTATCGGACGCTCGATTACGGGCATCTCCGCTTTCGCCTAAGGGGGTCCCCCACCCCGGACCCAGCCGCACCCCGGACCCAGCCGCACCCCCTGAGACGCTCGCTCACCTATGTGGCCAAAATCCCGAACGCTCGCTCAGATATGAGCCCAATCGACGGAACGCTCGCTCAGGGCACTACTCCACCACGGCGATCGCGAAGCCACCCCACGCACGTTTCTTCTTGGTCTCGCGACCAAGCCCACGCTGTTCGAGAAGCGCCAACCCGGAGGATAGGAGAAGGCCCGATAGGCGCTCCCGCGCGGGCGGTGTCCTGTCCACGCCGAACTTCAACGGTTGGCCGGCCGCTTTGGCCGCCGCCCTTCCGAACCGCCAGTACAGCGTGCCCGACTCGAGAGTCTCGGTTGTGAAGTAGTCGAAGGCGAGCAAACTGCCCTTCGCGCAACTCGCGACCTTGCGCAGCGTGTCCTCGATCGCTTCCCGGTCGAGGTACATCGTGACGCCTTCCCAGAGGAAAAGCGCCGGACGCCCGAGGTCGAACCCGGCGTCCACGAGTTTGGCGAGCCAATCATCCTTCTCGAAGTCCGCGGGCACGAACGCGACCTTGTGTACGTCGATTCCTGCCTTGTCCAGTATTTCGCGCTTGACCGCCTGGGTCTTTGGGGCATCTACCTCGAAGGAGTTGACGGGGGTCTCCCGCGGGAGGCGGTACGGGCGTGTGTCGAAGCCGGCGCCGAGGATGACCAACTGATCGATCCCTGGAAGGGCGCGCTCTACGGCGTTGTCGAAGAACGTGACCCTGGCCGACGCCTCGGCTTGTGGAGGTATCTCGCCGTCAAAGGGGTACCGGAAGGTCTTCGGGACGAAGCCCGTGACGCGGTGCGCGAAGATCGTCGGCCAGAATGCCAGCCGCTTGCCCAGCCAAGGAACGCCGGGCAGCAATGTTCAGGGCATAGAAAGCGACGGCGGCATCCGGCTTGCGCATTTCCGGCCGCCTACTCCGCGTCGAGGTCCGTTTCCAGCAGTGTCACGAGGGAATCCAGGGCAGCGTCGGCGCCGTCGCCTTCCGCACGAAGCACCACGACGTCGCCCTTCGCCGCACCAAGCGTCATGAGCGAAAGGATGCTCGCGGCGTCGAGCGCGTCGTCGGCAGGCGAACCGGCCATCGCGATGGTCACTTCAACCGGGGATTCCCCCGCGGCTTCAGCAAAAATCGCAGCCGGGCGGGCGTGCAGTCCGGAGCGGCTGGCGATGGTGGCGGTGCGTTCGGGCATGGTTTCTCCTTGTGTTCAGGTAGGACGGTACGGCTGGGCTCAGAGCCCGAGTTCCTCGAGGATCGGCAGTTTGGCGCGGACCCAGGCCTTTGCGTCAAGCGCATCGGGTGCGCTTAGCGCCAGCCGTGCCAGCTCTTGCGCCTGTTCCAACGTCACCGTCTTGAGCACGGTTCCGACGGCGGCCAAAGACCGGGCGGTCATGGACAGTGTCGATACGCCCAGACCAACGAGCACGACGGCGAGGGCCGGGTCCGCGGCAGCCTCGCCGCAGACGCCAACGGGTTTGCCGTTGCCCTCTTCGGCGGAGCCCGCGACGGTCAGCTGCACGAGGCGGAGAACCGCGGGCTGCCAGGGGGTGTTGAGTTCGGCGAGGGGTCCGAGTTGCCGGTCGGCGGCCATGGCGTACTGCGTGAGGTCGTTGGTGCCGAGCGACGCGAAGCCCACGTGGCGCAGGACCGACGCCGAGGTCAATGCCGCCGAGGGAACTTCCACCATCACGCCGGGTGTCTTGATTCCCGCGGCGCCACACAGCGAGGCGAAACGGGCAGCCTCGGCCGCAGTCGAGATCATGGGTGCCATGACCCACACTTCAGCTTCTGATTCGCCGGCCGCGATGGCGATGGCCTCGAGCTGGCGCTCCAAAACGCCAGGCGTCGTGAAGTCGGTACGGTAGCCGCGCACACCGAGGGCCGGGTTGGGCTCGGTGGCGTCGGTGAGGAAGGGAAGGGGCTTGTCCGCGCCGGCGTCGAGGGTCCGGAGCACCACTTTCTTTCCCGGGAAGGCATCGAACACGCCTCTGTACGCGGCGGCTTGTTCCAGAACGGTCGGTTCGGTGTCGCGTTCCAGGAAGCAGAATTCGGTGCGGAAAAGGCCCACGCCCTGTGCGCCCAGCGCGGCGGCTGCGGCAGCGTCCTTGGCCCCGCCGACGTTGGCGAGGAGGGGCACCAAGTGGCCGTCCGCCGTCGTGCCGTTTCCGTCAAAAACTGCCAGGGTGGCGGCATTTTCGACCCACGCGACGGCGGCCGCGCGCTGCTCTTCGGTGGGTTCGAGGGAGAGTGAACCGGCTGCGCCGTCAACAAAGGCTTCGGCGCCGTCAGGAATTTCGTCCACTCCGCGGGCCGCGACGACTGCGGGCAGCCCGAGTGAGCGCGCGATGATCGCCGTGTGGGACTGCGGTCCGCCACCCGAGGTGACCAGTGCTGTCACGATCGCTGGGTCCAGCGTTGCGGTATCGGCCGGGGCGAGGTCTTCGGCCACCAGGATGAACGGAGTGTCCGACGCCGGGATCCCCGGGGCGGGGACCCCGCGAAGTTCGGCGACGATCCGCGCGCGGACGTCCAAGACATCGGTGGCACGCTCGGCCATGTATCCGCCCAGGTTGTGGAGCATTTCGGACACGGAGGCGCCGGCTTCCCAGATGGCGCGTTCGGCGGAGCTGCCGTTGTTGTTGATGAGCTTCGTGGCCGACTTCAAGAGCATGGTGTCCTTAGCCATGAGCGCGGTGGCTTCCAGCACGGCCTTACCGTCTCCGCTGGCCTTGTCCGCGCGTGCTTTCAGTTCGTCGTGGACCGATTGGGCCGCAGCCTTCAGCCCGGCGACGGCTTCTTCCGCTGTGGTGGAAACGGCTAGCTGCTCGCCCGAAGGCGGTTCGCTGACTGGTTTGGGCATCTGACGGATAGTGCCAATGACACGGCCGGGGCTGACGCCTACTCCTTGGAAATTCTGCACTGAAATCCTCTGTTCCTGCTCTCGGATCGGACCCACCGGCTGCGGCGCCTCGGGGTCCGAAAAAATCTCCTGTGACTCACTTCATATAGCGTTGCTATAGGTGCTAGGGTAGCGGCTATGAGTTTCGATGACCAGCTTCCGCCCAAAACTCGGCTGCTCCGTGCAGCTGCCGAGTTGCTGGCGAATTCGGACGGGTCACCGGTCTCTACGCGCCAAATCACCAAACTTGCCGGCGTCACGGCGCCCACGCTTTACCACCACTTCGGCGACAAGGAGGGGCTGTTCGACGCCGTCGTTGCAGCCGGCTTCGAGGAGTACGTGGCGGGAGAGCGGGACTTCGCACCCTCTGGGGAACCCCTGGAGGATGTCCGCCGGATGTGGGACAACCACGTCCAGTTCGGACTTACCCAACCGCACCTTTACCTGGTGATGTTCGGCAACATCCGTCCGGAAAGCAGGCCGGCCATCGTGGCTGATGCCGAGTCGCTTCTGGAGGAGATGCTGAGCAAGGCAGCCATTGCCGGGCAGATCAACGTACCCCCGCGCGAGGCAGCCAGGAGCATCCTGGCGGCCAACGTTGGCGTCACGCTCATGCTCATTGCAGAGCCTTTGGAAGACCGGAACCTCGAGCTCTCCACCATGACCCGGGATTCCATGATTTTCGCCGTGTCCACGGAAACAGCCCGTGGCGCCGCAGCAGACGACTCCGGCAAGTCGTCCGTTGTTGTTGCGGCAATCGCGCTGAATGCGGCACTCCAAGCCTCACATTCAGACCAGCTATCCAGTTCGGAACTGAAGCTTTTCCTTGAATGGCTTCACCGAATCTCCAGCAGCTCCTAGAGCTGTCCTCCTTCGATAGATATCGACTGATCCCGCACTGATGCGGGACTCGCGTTAGGAATTCACACAATGGCAACAGCGTCAGTTGCGAAACAGCGCACCAGCGTGCGCGTTGGTGTCCAAAAGTTCGGAACGTTCCTTTCGGGCATGATCATGCCCAATATCGGGGCCTTCATTGCATGGGGCATCATCACCGCCCTGTTCATCCCGGCCGGGTTCTTGCCCAACGCGGACCTGGCCAAACTCGTGGGCCCCATGATCACGTACCTGTTGCCGCTCCTGATTGGCTACACCGGCGGCCGGGCGGTCCATGGCATCCGCGGCGGCGTGGTGGGAGCCGTCGCCACCATGGGTGTGATTGTGGGTACGGATATTCCGATGTTCATCGGTGCCATGCTCATGGGCCCACTCACGGCCTGGATCATGAAGAAGCTTGACAAGGTATGGGAAGGCCGGGTCAAGCCGGGCTTCGAGATGCTGATCGACAACTTCTCCGCAGGCATCGTCGGTGCCGCCCTGGCCATCTTCGGCATGTTGGTCATCGGCCCGGTGGTGAAGGCCTTCAGTGACGGCGCGAGCGCCGTCGTCGAATTCCTGGTCCACAACGGACTTCTCCCGCTGACCAGCATCTTCATCGAACCAGCCAAGGTCCTGTTCCTCAACAACGCAGTCAACCACGGCATCCTCACGCCGCTCGGTACGGAACAAGCGTTGCAAAACGGCAAGTCCATCCTGTTCCTGCTGGAGGCCAACCCCGGCCCGGGCGTCGGCGTCCTGCTCGCGTACATGATCTTCGGCAAGGGCCTGGCACGGGCATCCGCTCCCGGCGCCGCGCTCATCCAGTTTGTCGGCGGCATCCACGAGATCTACTTCCCGTACATTCTCATGAAGCCGATCCTCATCCTCGCCACGATCGCAGGCGGCATGACCGGCATCTTCACCTTGGTGGTCACCGGAGCGGGCTTGCGTTCGCCGGCAGCCCCGGGCAGCATCATCGCGGTCTTTGCCGCGACGGCGAAGGACAGCTACTTTGGCGTGGGACTGTCTGTGCTCCTCGCAGCCACAGTGTCCTTCCTGATCGCCTCCGTGATCCTGCGGACCAGCAAGACCACCGATGTGGACGCGCTGGGCCAGGCAACGTCCAGGATGGAAGAGCTCAAGGGCAAGAAGAGTTCCGTTTCCTCCGCCCTCCTGGGCGCCGGTGGCGGTACCGCCGTCCTGACCCGTCCCATCGAGAACATCGTGTTTGCGTGCGACGCCGGCATGGGCTCCAGCGCCATGGGTGCCTCGGTGCTGCGCAACAAGATCAAGGCAGCCGGTTTCCCGGACGTCAAGGTCACGAACTCGGCCATTGCCAACCTCAGCGACACCTACGACGTCGTGGTCACGCACCAGGACCTGACAGAACGCGCCCGGCCGGTCACCTCCAGCGCCGTGCACGTCTCCGTGGACAACTTCATGAACAGTCCCCGGTACGAAGAGATTGTGGAACTGGTCAAGAGCAGCAACGCCGGAGCCGGCGCTGAGGGCTCGACGACGGTTGCCGAACCTGCCGCCGGTGCCCACGCCGCCCAGCCGGCCGCCGTCGGGGGCAAGGGTGTCCTGCTCCCCGAAAGCGTGATCCTCAACGGCACCGCGACGGACCGTGACTCGGCCATCGACGAAGCCGGCAAGCTCCTGCTGGACCGCGGCTCCGTGGACATGGGCTACATTCGCGCCATGCATGAGCGCGAGGAATCCGTGTCCACGTACATGGGCAGCTTCCTGGCCATCCCGCACGGCACGAACGCTGCCAAGGACCACATCCTGCACTCCGGTGTGTCGATCGTCCGCTACCCCGAGGGCATCGACTGGGGAGGCAAGCAGGTCAAGTTCGTCGTCGGCGTCGCCGGCATCAACAACGAGCACCTCCACATCCTGTCCTCCATCGCCAAGATCTTCACGGACAAGGCGCAAGTGGCCCAGCTTGAGCAGGCCACGTCGGTGCAGGAAGTCCTGGATCTGTTCGGAAAGGTCAACGCGTAGTGAAGGCAGTCCATTTCGGGGCAGGGAACATCGGACGAGGATTCGTCGGCTTGCTGCTGCACGAGGCTGGATATGAGGTGGTCTTCGCCGATGTTGCGGATGCCTTGATCAGCCAGCTCGCCTCCGCGACCTCCTACGAGGTCCACGAGGTCGGCGAAAACGCGGCGGTCAAGACCGTGTCCGGTTTCCGGGCCCTGAATTCGGGCACCGAAGAGGTTGCCGTCGTCGCGGAAATCGCGACGGCGGACCTCGTCACCACCGCGGTGGGGCCGCACATCCTCAAGTTCGTGGCGCCGGTGATCGCGCGGGGGATCGCCGGCCGCTCGCCGTCGTTGGCTCCGTTGCAAGTCATGGCCTGCGAGAACGCGATCAACGCCACGGACCTCCTGCATTCCGAAGTGGAAGCCGCTTGGGACGGTGCCGCCGGTGACCTTTCCTCCGCTGCTGTGTTTGCGAATACGGCGGTGGACAGGATTGTCCCCAACCAGGCGCCAGGCCAAGGCCTGGACGTCACTGTGGAGACCTTTTACGAGTGGGTCATCGACCGCACGCCGTTCGCGGGGAAGGCGCCGGTGATCCCCGGCGCAACCTTCGTGGACGAACTCGGTCCGTATATCGAACGGAAGCTGTTCACGGTCAACACGGGACACGCTTCGGCGGCGTACTTCGGCTACGGCGCCGGCCTCGAGAAGATCTCCGATGCGATGGCCGATGCCTCCGTGGCCGCCCGGGTGCGGGCCGTGTTGGAGGAGACCAAGCAGCTTCTCGTGGCCAAACACGGCTTCGTCGAAGCTGAGCAGGAAGCGTACGTGCAGAAGATCCTGTCCCGCTTCACCAACCCGTACCTGCCGGACACTGTGAACCGGGTAGGCCGTGCTCCGCTCCGCAAGCTGGGCCGGCACGAACGGTTCATCGGACCGGCTGCGGAACTCGCCGAGCGCGGAGTCACTCCCGTTGCCTTGCTCGACGCGATGTCCGCTGCCCTGCGGTTCGACGACGGAGCAGACGACGAAGCCGTGGAACTCGCCCGGATGCTTGCCGAGATGGACGCCGCCGAGGCGGTCGAGCGCATCACTGACCTGCCGTCGTCGCACCCGTTGTTCCCCCAGGTGCTGAAGCTGATCGAAGACCGCAAGGCCGAGGCCTAAACCCCGGACGCTCGCTCAGATATACGGGTTTTTCGCCGAACGCTAGCTCACCCTCCTTCACTTGATGTGAAGGAGGGTGAGCGCTTTGGTCTCTAAAAGTAAGCGGGCGTCAATTAGTTGCCGAGTTCTTCCGACGCCGTTCGTCCGGCGGCCTGGACGCGCCGCAGAAAGTCGGTAATCACGGCGATTTCAGCATCGTCGTAGTCTGCACAGATGGTGTCCATGAGGCTGTTCATTCCCGAGTAGAGCCGGAACATCTCGGCGTTACTGTCGGGAAGGACCCGGATCACCACGGCGCGCCGGTCGGACGGATCGCGTTCCCGGACAATCCAGCCTCGGCGTTCAAGTCGGTCGAGGATGCCGGTCATGGTGGCTGGGTGCAGGCCGGCGTGTTTGGCCAACATGCTCGGGCTAAGCGGCCCCCGGCTCGAGATCAGGTCAAGACAATCGAGGTCAACGTCCTTCAGCTCGGCTTTGGCCCCGACCTGGTGATTGAGCACGGATAGTTGCACTCGTACGCTGCGAAGCTCGGCCTTGAGCTCAGCAACAGCACGCCGCCGAAGGCGAGGATTCGCAGCTTCCCGATTTGATATGGAACTCATATGATATCGTTTCGGTATTGTATGGTTTTCCTAGGACAAGACTACCGGAGGCCGCATCACATGAAGATCGCAGTATTCGGGGCAAACGGCCCCACCGGAAGGATTCTGACCGCGCAAGCGCTCGGCGCCGGACACGTCGTCACTGCTGTCACGCGCAGGCCTCGCGAATTCCCGCTTTCCGCCCCCGGCCTAAGCGTCGTCGGCGGCGATGTGTACACCTTTGAGGACGTAAGTGCCGTCGTCGAAGGAAAGGATGCCGTTCTCTCAACCCTTGGTGTTCCATACAGCCGCCAGCCGATCACGGTCTATTCAGTGGGAACCAGCAACATCATCCGGGCGATGGGCAACCACGGCGTCCGCCGGCTGGTCTGCGTGAGCTCCAGCGCCACCGACATCACCGCCGGCCCGCATGGCGGGTTCCTCTTCGACAAAGTGCTGCAGCCCCTCGTTACCAAGCTGCTGGGAAAGACGCTGTATGAGGACATGCGGCGGATGGAATCCGCCGTCGCCGCCAGCGGCCTGGATTGGACAATTATGCGTCCCTCCGGTCTTTTCGAGACCGAGTCCGTCACCGAATACAAGATGGCCGTTGACTACATAGCCGGTACTTTCACGTCGCGGGCCGACCTTGCGGACTCCATGCTGAGGCAACTCACCTCGGACGAATTCGTGCGCAAAAATGTCGCGGTCGCAACTTTCTCGCAGAAGCCGAGCCTCATCCAGCTCCTTTTCCGTGAGGCCAGCAGCAAGAAGGCCGCGCCGGACAGCGTCCCCGAGGGTAACCGGGCATGAACCGCAGTGGGAAACACGAAACCCTCCTTCACGTGATGATGTGAAGGAGGGTTTCGGGTTTCGCCGCTATATGTGAGCGGGCGTCGGAAGAATTGCCGCTATATGTGAGCGGGCGTCCTAGCGGGCGGCGGTTTCGACGGCGGTCGTTTCGGTTTCGGCCATGGCTTTCCACTCGGCCACACGGGCCTGGTGCAGCGGCGACTTCCGGACCAAGGCGTAAGCCACGGCGAGGACGGCGAACCAGATCGGCGTGACGAGCAGAGCCGTGAGGGTGTCCGGTTGGGTCGTCAGGGCCCAGACCAGGAAGGCGAAGAAGGCGAAGACCACCCACACCATCACGATGCCGCCGGGCATCTTGAACGTCGAGGCCTCGTGCAGGTGGGGCCGGCGCTTCCGGAAAACGAGGTAGCTGGCCAGGATGATGGACCAAACGAACATGAAGCAGACGGCGGACACGGTGGTGACCATGTCGAAGGCTGCTCCGATGTCCTTGCCCGCATAGAGCAGTGCGACGCCGCCGAGAAGAAGCACGCAGGACAGGAACAGGGCGTTCTGCGGGACTTTGCGGCTGGAAAGGCGGCCGAACATCTTGGGGGCATCGCCGTCGTTCGCCAGGCCGAACACCATGCGCGAGGTCGAGTAGATACCGGAGTTGGCCGAGGACATGGCGGAGGTCAGGACCACGAGGTTCACCACGGTTGCCGCGATGCCCAGCCCGGCCAGGGAGAACATGGCGATGAACGGGCTGTGGCCGGCCTTGAACTCCGTCCATGGGATGACGGACATCAGGATGATGAGCGCGCCGACGTAGAACAGCATGACGCGGACCGGGATGGCGTTGATGGCGCGGGGCAGGTTGTGCTCCGGGTTCTTGGTCTCGGCCGCGGCTGTGCCCACGAGTTCGATGCCCACGAAGGCGAAGACCGCGATCTGGAAACCGGCAACGAAGCCCATGAATTCCTTGGGGAAGAAGCCGCCGTGGCTCCAGAGATTGGTCAAGCTCGCGGCTCCGGCGTCTGACTTGAAGCCGGTCGAGATCATCACGATGCCCACGATGATCAAAGCGGCAATGGCGACGATCTTGATGAGGGCGAACCAGAACTCAGTCTCGCCGAAAGCCTTCACCGTGGGGAGGTTCAGGAGGAGCAGGATGGCGATGGTCGCGAGGCCCGGAATCCAGAGCGGAACCCCCGGCCAGAGCTCATTGGCGTAGCCCGCGATGGCGATGACATCGGCCACCCCTGTTACTACCCAACAGAACCAGTAGGTCCAGCCGGTGAAGAAGCCTGCCCAGGGACCAAGGAGGTCGCCCGCGAAGTCGCTGAAGGACTTGTAGTTCAGGTTGGACAGCAGGAGCTGGCCCATGGCGCGCATGACGAAGAACAGCATGAAGCCGATGATCATGTACACGAAGATCACGGACGGCCCGGCGACGGAGATGGTCTTTCCGGAGCCCATGAACAGGCCTGTGCCGATGGCGCCGCCGATGGCAAGCAATTGGATGTGGCGGTTGCTCAGTGAGCGCGCCAGATGCGGCTCGCTGTCTTTGCTGGAGGCAGTGCGTTGCCCCGTTGTTGTCTGGTGAGACATATCTGCATCCTTCGGGTGATTCGCCGCATGGTGACGTGGCTAACAAATCTGCTAGTCCAAACTAACTCCAACCGTCCAAGAATTTGTGATTGATCGTTTCATCCAGAATTCATGAAGGCTCGTAAAACGAATCCGCCAGCTTGTGTCAGGCTAGTGTTATGAGTCACGCAAATCCAGGAGTGAAGCCGCTATTGAGCATGGTTCTGGACGAAGGAGTCTTCACGCTCCGCCGGGCCCACTGGGAGGACCTGCCCGCCATTCTGAGATTGCTCGCCGCGGATCAATTGGGTAGTTCCCGTGAAAACGCCGAGGACGTCGGACCCTATCTGCAGGCGTTTCAGCAGATCAACGAGGATCCCGCCCAGTTGTTGGTGGTAGGCCACTTGAACGGTGCTTGCGTGGCAACTTTCCAGCTCAGTTTCATCCCGGGCTTGGCTCGTAAGGGCTCGCTGCGCTGCCAGATCGAGGCCGTGCGCGTCGCCGCAGAGTTGCGGGACCATGGCGTCGGTGCGGCAATGATGCAATGGGCCATCGAAGAGGCCCGGAACCGGGGCTGCACCCTGGTCCAGCTCACCAGCGACAAGTCCCGCAAGGATGCCCATCGCTTCTATGAGCGGCTTGGCTTCGTGGCCAGTCACGAGGGAATGAAGCTGGCCCTGTAGCTCTGGCAGCCTCGAGGGGTCCCAAGACAAAGTCCCGCATGCCTTGATATTTAGGTATCCTAACTGTTAGGATACCTAAATATGAACCCCAATCAAGCTGACGACGCGCTCCTCGCCCTCGCCCAATCATTCCGGGAAGCCTTGCGGCAGAGCGTCTACGTGATGCGCCGCCTCGATTCCGAGGAGCAACTCAGCTCGGCCCAGCTTGGGGTCCTCAAGATGGCGCTCGACGGCGGTGCCCGCGTCGGGGGGATCGCCCGGAACCTTGGGGTCAAGGTCCCCAGCGCCACGGAGCAGATCATCAAGCTTGAGCGCGCAGGCCTGGTCAAACGCGAAGCGGACCCGGACGACTCCCGCGCCGTACGCGTCGCCGCGACCGCGGCGGGACGAGCCGCCGTCGAGAATGCAGACCGCCGCCGTAACGAATTCATCGCCGGGATCCTCGGAACGCTGAGCCAGGCGGAACGCGACGCCGTCGAAGCCGCACTTCCGGTGTTCGACAAGATCAACCACTCAGTCCAGATCTGATAACCCAAAACTAGGAGAGCAGTCCATGAAAGGCCAGCTCGCAGAGCAACTGCAGCCAGCGGAAGAAACACTCGAGGCCGAGAAGGCCTCGTTCCTCAAGCAGCCCAAAGCTGTGTGGGCCACGGCGATTGCCGCCGTCTTCGCCTTCATGGGTATCGGACTGGTGGACCCGATCCTGCCGGCCATCGCCAAGAACCTCCAAGCCAGCCCCAGCCAAGTGTCGTTGCTCTTCACGAGCTACTTCCTGGTGACCGCGGTCGCAATGCTCGTGACCGGGTTCGTCTCTTCGCGGATCGGTGGCAAAAAGACGCTCATGATCGGCCTGGCCCTGATTGTCGTGTTCGCCTCGCTGTCAGGCATGTCCGGAAGCGTGGGTGAGCTGGTCGGATTCCGCGCTGGTTGGGGACTTGGCAATGCCCTCTTCGTGGCCACCGCGCTTGCCGTGATTGTCGGCGTCGCGAGCGGCGGAACCGGCACAGCGATCATTCTCTACGAAGCCGCCCTTGGCCTGGGCATTTCCCTCGGCCCGTTGCTCGGAGCACTCCTTGGGGGCTGGCAATGGCGCGCACCGTTCTTTGGCACCGCGGTCCTCATGGCCATTTCCTTCATCGCCTTGCTGGCACTGCTGCCCAAGACCCCGACGCCGGCCACGAAGGCCCGTTTGCGTGACCCGCTCCTCGCCCTGGGCCACAAAGGCCTTCGCACTACCGCGGCCAGCGCCCTGTTCTACAACTACGGCTTCTTCACAATCCTGGCTTTCACGCCCTTCATTCTCGGGATGGACGCCTACGGTATCGGCTCCGTGTTCTTTGGTTGGGGCGTGGCCGTGGCCGTGTTCTCGGTCTTCGTGGCACCCGTGCTGCAGCGTCGCTTCGGTACCACCAACGTCCTGGTCGGCACCCTCGGGGCCCTTTTGCTGGACCTCGTCGGGCTGGGACTGGCCGCGGGGCACTCGGTGACTGCCGTCGTCGTGCTCGTCATTGTGGCGGGCGCCCTGCTGGGCATCAACAACACGCTCTACACCGAACTGGCCATGGAAGTCTCCGATTCGCCGCGTACCGTGGCTTCGGCCGGTTACAACTTTGTGCGGTGGATGGGTGGCGCGCTGGCTCCGTTTGTCGCGGCACAACTCGGTGAGCACTTCGGCCCGCAGGTCCCGTTCTTCGCCGCGGCCCTTGCCCTCGCGTTCGCGATCCTCGTAGCCGTCGGCGGCCGCCGCTACCTGAAGTCACACGAACCGCACCTCGTGTAGGAGGGCCCAACTGACTCGCAGTTGTTGTCGTTATGAGGGCTCAAAACGACAACAACTGCGAGTTACTTGGGTGGGGATTACTTGGGCGTGATCGCGAGCTCTGCGGGATTGGCGCCCTTCGGGACGAACAACGTGTCGGCCTGCTCAAGGGACATGCCGTTGGTTTCCGGCACCTTGAACATGACGAAGAAGAACGACGCCGCGGCGAACAGCGCGTACATGCCGTAAGTCAGCGGCAGCGAACCGGCCGCCATGATGGGGAAGCTCAAGGTGATGGCGAAGTTGGCGCTCCACACCACGGCGGCCAGGCCGAGCGCGCGGGCGCGGAGCGAGCCCTTCTGGGTGCAGAGTTCGTCCTGCTTGATGGAGTCACGGATTTCGCGGATGTGGCGTTCGGTATCGTCGCCGGGCATCAGGGCGTCGAAGATCTTGCGTGCGGTGTCTTCCTTACCGTTGAGGACCAGGAAGTGCGGCGACTCAGGCAGCCGGAACGCGATCAGGCCGTATATCGCGGCGGGCACGGCACAGGCAATGAACAATCCAACGCCAGGCCTCAATTCCGAGCCACAGGGCGGACGTGTCACGCCACGCAAACTTTTGCGCCGCCGTCGGGCACTCCCCGGCGCGAACACTGGAAACGACAACGGCAGGCAGTCCAAAAGACTGCCTGCCGTGACGCGGTCGAAGAGACGGAAACTAGTGCGCGGAAACGGATTCCTTTGCTGCCGCCTTCGGATCCATCAGTTTCTTGTTCGGCAAAGCGAAGCTGATGAGGAACGCGAGGCCGGTCAGCGCCGCGGCGGTCAGCATCACGGTGTCGATCGATTGCGCGAAGCCTTCAACGATGGGCCGTGTGAGCGCCGGGTTGGCGTGGTGCAGCCAGCTGGTGTCGTTCAGCGAATCGTTCGTGGCGCCGTTCTTGAAGAAGTCGTACAGCTTGGCGTTGGCGGGATCCGCGGCAACCGCAGGATCCTTGAGCACCTTGAGGTAGTCCGCGCTGCCCATGGCGTCCTTCATGCCCGAGGCGATCTTGTCGGCGGCCAGGCTGAAGAGCATCGAGATGAACACCGCGGTTCCCACCGCGCCACCCATGGAACGGAAGAACGCAGCGGTGGACGTGCCCACACCCATGTCTTTCGGCGGCACGGAGACCTGCATGGCCAGTGTGAGCGGCTGCATGCAGAAGCCCAGGCCCATGCCGAAGAATACGGCGATCAGACCGGGAACCCAGAGGCCGGTGTCGACGCCGAGGGATAGGCCCATGACGATGGCGGCGGCGGTCAGGATGCCCGTACCGAGGATCGGGAAGATCCGGAAAACGCCCGACGCCGAGATGGTCCGTCCCGCTGTAATGGAACCGAAGAGGATGCCCACTGTGAAGGTGATCATCATGAGGCCCGCTTCGGTAGGGGTGAGGCCCTTGACCAGCTGCAGGTACATCGGGAGCATCGCGATGGCCCCGAACATGCCGATACCGATGATGAAGTTCAGCAGGGAAGACAAGCCGAAGGTGATGTTCCTGAAGAGCCGCAAGGGGATCAGCGCGTAGTCGCCGGCACGCCGCTCAACCAGCAGGAACGCGATGATGCCGATGACGCCAAGCCCGTAGCAGATCCACGAGTTGCCGGAGGTCCAGCCCCAGCTGCGGCCTTGCTCGGCCACGAGCAGCAGCGGGACGATTGCCAGCGTAATGGCTCCCGCGCCCCAGTAGTCGATCTTCTGCTTGACGTGCTTCGCGGGCAGGTGCAGGTAGAAGAACACCACGGCCAGTGCAGCCAGGCCTATGGGCAGGTTGATGAAGAAGACCCAGCGCCAGCCGTCGAAGCCAAGGATGTTGGACGAGCCTGCGAAAGCACCGCCGACCACGGGCCCGAGGACCGAGGAAACGCCAAAGACGGACATGAAGTAGCCCTGGTACTTGGCACGATCCTTCAGGGCAACGATGTCGCCGATGATGGTCAGCGCGAGGGCCAGCAGACCGCCGGCGCCCATACCTTGTATGCCGCGGGCGATGGCGAGCTCGGTCATGGAGTGAACGGAACCGGCGTACAGTGAGCCGGCGAGGAAGATCAGGATCGCGGCCAGGTACAGCGGGCGGCGGCCGAAGATGTCACTGAGCTTGCCGTACAGCGGGGTGGTCACCGTGGAGGTGATGAGGTAGGCCGTAGTGGCCCACGCCTGCAGAGACAGGCCGTCCAGGTCGTTGGCGATGGTGTAAATGGACGTGGACACGATGGTCTGGTCCAGGGAGGACAGGAACATGCCGAGCATGAGGCCCACCATGACGGTGAGCGTCTGACGGTGTGTCAGGACCTCTCCGGCGGCCCGCACAGGCGTGGCGTTGGACATTGCTTCTCCAAGGGTGGATGAAAAGGGGACTAAGCAGGGATAGTTGCTTTCAGTAACTATCCTAATCGCTCCTGTATTCCTTGTCTTACCCGATTGGCGGGAAAAATGTCACCGCTCCACGAGAATCCCGTCAGGATCGCAGTAGATCAGGGTGCCGGGTTCGATGTGCACTCCGTCAATCACCAAAGGGATGTCCACTTCGCCACGGCCCACTTTGGAGCTCTTCTTGGGATTGCTCCCGAGTGCTTTGACGCCCAAAGGCAGCTTCGCGATCGCCACGCGATCACGGATGGCCCCATTGATCACGACGCCGGCCCAGCCGTTCGCAACGGCGCTCTCCGCGATCATGTCCCCCATGAGGGCTGTGCGCAGCGAGCCGTAGCCGTCCACCACCAGCACGGCGCCTTCGCCAGGGGTCGCCAGAATTGTCTTCACCAGGGCATTGTCCTCAAAGCACTTGATGGTGCGAACGGTGCCGCTGAAGTGCGAGACGCCGCCGAGGTCCTGGAACTGCAGTGATATCGACTCAACATCCTCGGCACGCTCGTCGTAGAGATCGGCGGTGTTGATGGGGTTCGCTGGGCTGTTCATCGTTGATCCTCCTCGGTCCGTTGGAGTTACCCTAACGCGTGCGGACTTACCTTGGCGGTCCTGGACAGGGCAGTTGTCCACATGCGCGCCTTCATGACAGCCGGACAGACTCCCACGGCGCTAGGCTGAATCCACACGTCCAGACGCTAGGGGAGCACCGCCATGAGCCTGTCCGATCTGCCCGGTTCATTGCCTGAAAGACCGGCGACGGATCCTGCGGGGATGCAGGCAGGCCCGACGACGGCGCTCGCCGAGCCCGTGGAGCGCGTCCGCTCGCTGTGGGTCACCGGAGTGGTGCTCGTCAATGTGGGCATCAACGCTGCCTTCTTCGGCCCGATTCAGGTTTTGCTCGGGCAGCAAGCCATCCACTTTGACGAAGGCCAGAAGGAAGCCATCCTTGCGCTGGTTACGGGATGCGGTGCTGCGGTGTCCCTCGTGGCGAACCCGATCTTCGGTGCGTTCAGCGATCGCAACACGTCCCGCTTCGGACGGCGGGTACCTTGGGTGCTCTTCGGCGCCATCCTGGGCGCGGCAGCCCTTGTGGCCCTGGCGGGTGCTCCCAACGTGGCAGTCATGGCCATTTTGTGGTGCCTGGTCCAGGCCGGTTGCAATGGAGCCTATGCCGCCATCACAGCGGCTATTCCGGATCGAGTGCCAGTGCCGCAGCGCGGCGCGGTCGGCGGCCTTGCGGCCATGGGTCAGACCGTGGGCATTCTCGCGGGCGCGGTGATCGCTTCCGTGGTTTCCGGGAACTTTGCCCTCGGCTACATTGTCTGTGCCGCCGCGCTGCTGGCCGGCGTCGTGCTCTATCTTTTCAAGAATGACGACGTGCCTCTCGTTCCGGAGGCCAGGCCGCCGTTCAAACTCTGGACATTCGTCAAGGGATTTTGGATCTCGCCCGTCAAATATCCCGACTTCGCGTGGGCCTGGCTGACGAGGTTCCTGGTCAATGTCGGCAACCACATGGTCACGCTGTACTTGCTGTTCTTCCTCAAGGATGCCGTGCACCTCGAGGAAGCGCAGGGGATCAAGCCAGAGCTCGGGGTCCTGATCCTCACAGGCTTCTATGCGGTCATGGTGATCATCACCAGCGTGGTGGGCGGTGCCATCAGCGACCGTATGGGCAAACGCAAACCCCTCGTCATTGTCTCGTCCATCGTCATTTCGATAGCTGCCCTGATCCTTGGGTTCGAACCCACGTGGACGGGGGCCATTGCCGGTGCGGCGGTGCTCGGTATCGGCTTTGGTGCGTACCTGGCGGTCGACTTCGCCCTTATCACCCAGGTGCTGCCCTCTGCGCTGGACCGGGGCAGGGACCTTGGGGTCATCAACGTGGCCAACTCTTTGCCGCAGGTGATCGCCCCTCTTATCGCGTACCCCTTTGTGGCGTTCTGGGGTGGCTACGTCTCGCTGTATGTGGCCGCAGCTGTGATCGGTCTGCTGGGGGCGGTATTCGTGGTGAAGATCAAGGGCGTCGCGTAGCCCTGCGAATCCGTTCTCAGGGAACTGACAACTTGCTGCCGTATCATTGTCAGGACGCGCTCGGTCTTTGGGGGGCCGCGCAATCTCCCAGAACGAAGCCCAAACCAACAGAACGCCGGAAATGTCCGAACCGAACTCCTTGGAACCGTATTCGCTGGATCTGGCCGCGGGGTTGCCCCAAATGGCGGCTGCTCCCACCACGCCGAGACAGCTATTGCGCTACGCCCGGATACTGAAGACTGCCGCGGGATTCGCCCAGCGGCAGTTCGATACCGTGAGCCTTTCGGACGTATCCACCAGGGCCCACGTTCCCCTTGGGACGCTCTACCGCTACTTTCCGTCCACGGTCCATCTGATGCTTGCGGTCTACCGGCAGCAGCTCCGGGAACTCAATGACGCCAAGCCGGCATCTTCGAGGTGCAGCCAGCAGGAGCTCACCGGTCTCGGGATGGAGATTTTCCACATGCGGGTCATGCAGCCCGCCGTCGAACACTGTCTATCCCGCACATGGGATACCCGCGACGGCGACATCCCCGTACTCTTGCGCGATATCGAAGTGCTCTCCGCCGAGATGGTCGGGGCCGCGATCGGCGACGCCGGGAGGGCCCGGATTCTCTTGCACGTGATCAGTGGTCTGGTCCAGTCGGTCAACTGCCGCCGGATCTCGCTTTTCGATGCAGAGAAGGACCTGAAGAACGCTTGCAAGCTGATTGCGGACGCGTAGCTTTTCCGGGAATCACCGTAATTGGTCTAGACCACTAAGACCAAAAGTATGAGTTTATGACTGGATGTCTCTAGTCTTCCTATCAGGCCCCTGTCTACCAAGACAGGACCCAAGCGGCTAGCAGCCCATATCCGCAGGAGTTTCACCGCACGGACCAGCCACCCTTGGTCCGGCACCGAAGCCTCTATACCTGCCCGAATAGTGCCGTGGGTTCACGGCTAGCCTGAGGAGACAACGACGTGTCCGTCGAGACCATCACCCCTGAACAGAATCTGACTGCCCTGGCGCTGAGCGAAGAGGAAATCTTCACCGCCCACGAAGGCGGCAAGCTCTCCGTTTCCAGCACGGTACCGCTTTTGAACAAGCGGGACCTTTCCATTGCCTACACTCCCGGTGTCGCCGAGGTGAGCCGCGCGATCCACGCCAACCCTGAGCTTGCACGCACGCATACCTGGGCCGAGCGTCTCGTGGTGGTCGTCAGTGATGGCACCGCGGTCCTGGGCCTGGGCGACATCGGACCCAGCGCCTCCCTCCCTGTCATGGAAGGAAAGTCCGCGCTGTTCAAGGCGTTCGGCGATCTCAATTCCATTCCCTTGGTCCTCAATACCACCAACGTGGACGAAATCATCGAGACCCTGGTCCGCCTGCGTCCGAGCTTCGGTGCCGTGAACCTCGAAGATATCTCCGCACCCCGCTGCTTCGAACTCGAAGAGCGTCTCATCGAAGCCCTCGACTGCCCCGTCATGCACGATGACCAGCACGGCACCGCCGTCGTGGTTCTCGCAGCGTTGACGAACGCCGCCAAGGTGACCGGCCGTGAACTTGAGGGACTGAAAATTGTGGTCTCCGGTGCGGGTGCCGCGGGCATCGCCGTCTCCGAGATCCTGCTGACCGCGGGCGTCGAGGACGTCGTCCTTCTGGATTCCAAGGGCATCATCAACGCCGAGCGCGCCGACCTTGTGGCCGATTCGGGCAGCGTCAAGGCCCGCTTCGCCCAGCGCACCAACCCCCGCGCCCTTTCCGGCGGACCCGCGGAGGCACTGCAGGGCGCCGATGTGTTCATCGGCGTTTCCTCGTCCAAGCTGGCCGAGGAACATTTGAAGCTCATGAACCAGGATTCGATCGTCTTCGCCCTGTCCAACCCGGACCCGGAAGTCCTGCCCGAGGTCGCCGTCAAGTACGCGGCCGTCGTGGCCACTGGCCGCAGCGACTTCCCTAACCAGATCAACAACGTCCTTGCGTTCCCCGGAATTTTCCGCGGAGCCTTGGACGCCGGCGCACGCCGCATCACCCCGGCCATGAAGATCGCCGCAGCCCGTGCCATCGCCGCACTGGCCGAGGACGAACTCTCCGTCGATTACATCGTGCCCAGCCCGCTGGATCCCCGCGTCGCTCCCGCGGTCACGGCGGCGGTTGCCGCGGCGGCTGAATAATCCCGCGCGCCCAACCCGAATAGCCGACGACGGCGACGCTCCCGTGCTGGGGAGCGTCGCCGTCGTTTTTTGTTCCGTCGTCGTTCTCAGGGACTAACTTCAGCGTTGGTGAGCGCGGGTTTGGGATTTGGGCCCGATATGTGAGCGGGGGTTTGGGATTTGGGCCCGATATGTGAGCGAGGGTTTGAGCAGGCAAACGCTCGCCGACCTTTATCGGCATTTTGGCCGACGCTCGCTCACATCTTGCGTTGGCTCCGAGGATGAATCCGCTGGCTTCCAGGTGGAGATCGGACGCTGGAGGGCAGAATCGGCGTCGCCGGGTCCTTGTCCGTGGATAGGGTGGCTGACATGGAACAGACACTGAAATTTGCACGGCATTGGGGCGCCCCCGTGGCGGCCGTCATTTTCTTCGCGCTGTGGTGCGTGGGCGAGGCTGGAAGAATGGGGCCGTCGGGGTTGAGCACGTGGCCCGGCACGTGGATGCTCGTTCTGATGACCTTGGCCATAGCAGTGGCTGTTTGGAAGCCTTATGCGTCACTGGGGCTGACCGCCATCCTTTTGCTCGGCCAATTGACCTATTTCATCCGGCCGCCTTGGCCCAATTATTGGGCAATCTACATCGGCTCGTTCATCGCACTGGCATTCATTCTGTGGACCGGATCCCGCAGGCAGCGGTCGATCGCGGGGGCAGCCAACGTCGTGTTCACGGCTGTCATAACGTTTTTGATGTTGTCATGGCGTTACGGCTATGGCGTTGGCTGGTTCAGGCCCCTATATTCGGGAGACCGGGGCGCCATGAGCTACTACGGCTGGCAGCTCTTCTCCACATTGATTTTGATCGCCGCCGGCTGTGCCGCTGTCGGCATTGCCTTGGCTCTTTATGAGGACCGAGGCAAGCTATTCCAGTCCAAGGTACTCGCCCAAGCAAGCCTCAAGGAGACCGAGGTCGAGCTCGTGGTGGAGCAGGAGCGCACGCGGATCGCCCGTGACCTTCACGACGTCCTGGCGCACTCGCTCGCCGTGATCGCCGCTCAAGCGGACGGCACGCGCTATCTCAGCCAGGACCAACCCAAAGCGGTGCTCGACGCCTTGGAGAACATCGCGGTATCCGCCCGCCATGCCCTCGTGGACGCACAGCGCGTCATTGAGGGAGTGCGCGACGACGGCCTGGTGGCACCGCAGCCCCGGCTCACCGACGTCGGGCCTCTTGTCGAGCGGATGCGTCAAGGGAGCCTCAAGGTCCAGCAGAGCGAAACCGGAACCCCGGTCGAGCTTGGCGCGGGCCAGCAGCTCGCAGTATTCCGGATTGTGCAGGAATGCCTTACGAACGCCCTCAAGCACGGCGGACGTGGCACGGCCGTGCGCCTTCACTTTGACTGGAGCGGCCCAGGGCTGACCATGCATGTTGCTTCGGAATTGCCGGCGTCCGTTTCGATTGGGGGGACGGACGACGGCGGTGCCGCCGGGCGCGTGGGGCGCGGCATTCCCGGAATGCGCGAGCGTGCGCACCTTGCCGGCGGCTGGCTCAGTTCCGGGCCAGACGGCGAGCAGTTCCGTGTGACGGTCTTCATCCCTTACGGCTCGCGCCCGGCACCCCTCCTTCCGGAAGTGGCCTCGGATCGGGAGGATGTTCCGTCCGGCAAGGGCCTGGAGCAGGAGCCGGCGCTGGCTCTCGAGGGCGCCTCGCCGTCGTCGGGCCCTGAGCGGGAAAGCGTCGGACGTGGCTGAAACGCCCATCACGGTTGCCTTAGTGGACGACCAACCACTGTTCCGCTCCGGCATCCGCATGCTGGTGCAGAGCCAACCGGACATGGACATGGCCTGGGAGGCCGACGACGGCGAACAAGCCGTGGCGCTCGCGGCCGAGCAGCGGCCGGACGTCATGCTGATGGATCTTCGGATGCCCGTGCTGGACGGAGTCGAGGCCACGCGTCGCATCACCGAGGAAGCAGATGCGGCCGGGGTGGGCAAACCAAAGATTATTGCCCTGACCACCTTCAACAGGGACCAAGCAGTGGTCGAAGCCGTGCAGGCCGGCGCCAGTGGCTACCTGCTCAAGAGCGCGGAACCGGAATTCCTGCTGGCTGCCATCCGGACCGTGTATTCGGGATACTCGGTGATCGCCCCCGGTTCGGTTCACGAACTCTTCCAGCACGCGGCGAGGACGGTGCCGGTCGCCGGGCCGGACCTCGCCGTCATGGACGAGCTGTCTCCACGCGAGCGGGATGTGTTCCTGCTGGCGGCCAAAGGCTTGGGGAACGCGGAGATGGCGCAAAGCCTGTTTGTCTCCGAGGCGACAGTGAAATCCCATCTGCGCAGTGTGCTCAGCAAGCTCGGGCTGCGCACAAGGCTTCAACTGGTGGCCTTCGCCTACGAACGCAGGCTCCTCGGGTAGGCGACCCGGACGCAAAGGCGACGGCCGCCTCGAAAGGGACGGCCGCCGTCGTGCAACTGCAGGGTGCTGCAGAGTCAGGGTGCGCTACATGGCGCGGCCCTTCGACTCCTCTCTTGCGTCGCGTCCAAGCCACAGGCCAAGGGCAACCATGACAACACCGAGAACCAGGTGCAGCCAGTCGTCCGCGGCGTTCATGGGCACGAAGTCAGCGCTCATGTTCGACGTGGTGATGAGACCGTAGATCCACAGGACGAGGTAGATTGCGCCGCCACCGATGAGGTAACCGCGCGCCATCCTTCCAGTCCTCGCGAAGTACAGGCCTGCCGCGCCGAATAGCAAATGGACAATATTGTGCAGGACGGATACTTGGAAGACTCCAAGAAGCATGGCGCCCGAGTCATGTCCTGCAAAGGTCATGGCGCCGTAATTGCTGGTGATGCCCGGGATAAATCCCAAGACGCCAACAGCCAGGAAAACCCAGCCCAATACCAGTGCTGTGTTGTGCAGCGTCAGCCCCATCACGTGGTGCTGCGCGGGGTGTGAAGCAGTAGTCATAGCTCCTCCCGATCACGATTTCCATCGGCCCTTCAAATGGAGGGCCGTATCGCGGCAAGGAGTCGGAACCCTGCCGACGAGGATATCTTACTCCCGAAAACCCCGGAATAGAGGGGAGGGGGTGGGACAAAGCGCAGCTAGCATGGTTCTGTGACGCCCAATTCTGCGACGCTTTATCCTGCGATGGCAGGGCAACCGTGAGTGAGCCATCGGCTCCCGGAGTCCGCGGAGCGATTTTCGGGGACCCCAGGGACATCACGCCGTTCCGGAATGGACATGTCCGCACGTCGGTGGGTGGACTGGCTGAGGGCTTGAGCGGTGCGATTTGGGGCATCCTGAAAGGAAAGGCCGCTGGCCGGATCGACGTCGCCGGGGATGCTCCCAGACTCAAACGCCTGGCCGGTAAGACCGCCAAATCGGTGTACGACGCCGTCTTCACCAGCACGGAACCGGACCGGCTCATCACCCTGGCGCGCACCTACCCGGGTTGGGCAGGCCTGTGCTACGTGATCGCCGGGCTGCTTGTGTACAAACACACCGGATATCTCCGGGCTTCGGAACTGCTGCAGCGCGGCTTGTCCATACGGATCGACGACGCCGCGAGCCAGTTCTCCTCAAGCTACCTTCGCAGGGTGGTCACGCGGGTCGAGGTGGCGGAGCGGATTGACGTTCCCGTCCTGTTCAGCGAGGAATCCGTCTACCTTGCCCTCTCGCATTGCTTCCGGGAGACGGGCCAGACGGCGGAGGCGCTGGATATCCTGGCCGGCTTGCCGCCGTCGTTGCCCTCCGCCTTGGCTCGCTGCACCGCGGCGTCAGCACTCGAGCGGCACGCCGACGTCGTCGCCTGGACTGAGGGGCTCCGCAACACGGACGACCTTTCGGCTGCGCTGCTGCTGATTCGGGCACAGTCGCTCAGGGTGCTGGGAGAGCGGGAAGCGGCACAGGCCGCTCTCGTGGAGGTACTCCGGAGGAAGAAGACCAGCCTCGCCTTGCGCAATGACGCGCTCACGGACCGGGCGCTGTCGATGCTCGAGGTCAGGCGGCGGACACCCAACCCACGGCCTCTTGTCTCTAAGCGGGTTCCGCGCGGCAGACCGGAGGGGACTGAGTTGGACGCCGTCGACGGCATCCGTAAGGATATCGAGGTGCGCCGGATGTGGAACAAGGATTTCGGCGAACCGGGCGACTGAGGCGACGGCCGGAGCAGGCCGGTTAGGCCCGAAGCGCGCGGAGGATTCCCCGAATGGAGACCCCGACGGCGCCGACAAGCGGGAGCAGCATCGCCAAGACAACCACGGTGTTCGGCTGGAAGGTCACGCGTCCGCTGGCGTTGCGGCCATAGACGCCGACAGGGAGCACGAAACCGCCCCCACCACCGCCGGCAGCATTGCCTCCATCGCTGCCTCCTCCGAATCCAAAGGACACCAGGGCCACCGGGATCAGTTCTTCTCCGCCGATCTGCAGGGGCGAACCGTACGCCCTCGACACACCGACCTTCCTGAAGGCCTCTATGAGAGCTGAAAAGTCATCGGACATGAAGCCGACGATAGGCTGCCCCGCCGAAGAGCGCCAGAGCGATCCCACCCGACGGCCACGTCACCGGAGCATTGGAAGCAGCTGTTCGCCCAACAGAACAGCCCCGAGCCCCATCATGATGATGCCGCTCCCAAGGGTCACTACGCGTGCCGCGGATGGCCGGGACTGCAGCAGCTTTCGCGAGGTCAGTGCCACCGCCGTGTAAATGATGCCCGCGAACACGACGAACGTGAGGCCCAGCACGCCTGACTGCACCGGCACCGGCAACGACGCCTCCGGGCTCACAAATTGGGGCACCAGCGCCAGGAAGAACAGCAGGCCCTTGGGGTTGATGCCGCTCGTGCCCATGCCTTGCAGGAAGGTGCGCAACTGGTTTCGGGACTGCCCGACGGCGTCATCCGCACTGAAGCTTGCGCCTCGCCACGAGCGTATGGTGCTCACGCCGAGCCAGAGCAAGTACGCTGCGCCCGCGATCGTCAGCCAGCCTAGAAGCCCCGGAACTCCCGTCAAAAGGGCCGCGAGTCCGGCCACCAGGAGGGCCGTGTGCAGCACGTAGCCGCTGCATAGGCCGGCCACGGCGGGGAGAAAGCTGCGCTGCCGCAGGCCTGCGGCAATCGAATACGCCCAGTCGACGCCCGGGGTGCACGCCAAGGTGACGGCGACAATGACGAAAGCGATGAAAAGCTGGGGATTCATGGTGGCTCCTGGTTGGTGTCTACACCATGAACTTTATGGAAAATCGGCCCATAAGTGTTCCCATATTTAGCCAGACTTGCCGGGATCTCGGTAAGATATTTGCGTGATTGATGGAATAGATAGAACTATTTTGCGCCACCTCAAAGAGGATGGCCGAATGACTGCCACCGCGCTCGCAGCCAAGGTGGGATTGACCGTGGCTCCGTGCCATCGAAGGCTGCGGGATCTCGAGGCTTCCGGCGTCATTCGGGGGTACAGGGCAGACATCGATCCGGGTGCGATTGGCCTCGGATTCGAGGCGATAGTCTTTGTGACCCTGCGTCAGGCTGACCGCGCCACGATGTCGGAGTTCGAAGACCGCGTGGCGGCCATTCCGAACATCGTCGAGGCCCAGCGGCTGTTCGGCTCGCCGGACTACCTCCTCCGCGTGATCGCCGCCGATCTCCCGGCCTACCAGCGCTTCTACGACGACCAACTCTCGGCACTTCCCGCCGTCGAGCGCCTCAACTCGACGTTGGTGATGAAGAACCTGAAGCCGAACGCGGGACCGCCGGTCTGAGTTCGGTTAAATGTCGTAGCCTCCTGGCAGAGTGTTTCCATGGAAGCGATCGGATACTTCGACACCAGGCAGGGCCCCGTGTCCCGCGGGTTCTTCGGCGTGTCCCGTTATGCCCGTGGTCCGCGCTTTGCCGGGGTCCCGGGCGGGCTGGCGTTGGTGGATCCGCACGATGGGGGCGGTCGGCTGGCCGTTTTGGACGGGGCGGTGGCGGCAGTGAGGTCGCTGGCGGAAGAGGCGGCCGACGACGTCGGAGTCACGGGTTTCCAGGAGGCTGTCGCGTTCGCGTCCGGGGTGGAGGAACTCTCCCGCACCCTGGATTATCTCCAACTGCTCGCCGCGTCGGGGCTGGACAAGGCCCGGAGCGATGAACCCGCCACCGGGAATGATGAACCCGCCACCGGGCCGGGCTGGACGACAGGGTGGACAGGGGGCTGGGCCGCTGACGCGGATACCGGCCCTGGCGCCGGCCGGACCTCCGGGGCCACGGCGGGCGACACGGACGCGCAGGGTGGTGCGGCTTCTTCCATGGGGACGGGGAGCGCCCGGGGCGGGGAGTTCAGGTCCACGGCCGAGCATCTGCGGTCGTTGCTGCGGATCAGTGCCGCCGAGGCCAGGCGCCGGCTCGCCCTGGCCCGGGAGCTGCTGCCGGGCCGCGGCCTCACCGGACACACCGTCCCTGCCCGGCACGGGGAAACGGCCGCGGCGCTGGCCTCCGGGGTGATCGGGTCCGGTTCGGCCGGGATCATCACGATGGCCGTGGCGAAGGTGCGTCCGCTGTGCAGCCCGGAGAAGGCCGCGGAAATGGAACACGCCCTGGCCCGCACCGCGGAGGAAAACGACCAGGACTTCCTGGCCAGGGTTGCCCGGCGCTGGGTCGAGGCGATCGACCAGGACGGCCCGGAACCGTCCGAAGAATCCCTCCGCCACTATCAAGGGGCGTTCCTGCGCCGTCCCAAGCACGGGCTGGCGCATGTGGAGATCTTCGCCACCACCGAGCAATACGAACACCTGCTCACGGTCATGAACACCGCCGCCAACCCCCGCACCCCCCAAGGCACAGTACCCCTAGGCACGGCACCCCAGGGCACGGTTCCTGCCTGCGTGGAACCTTCCGGCGATGCGTCCGCCGATTCCCCGGGCGGGGCGTCGGACGATGCCGGGGCGTCGGAGAGTACCGGGGCGCTGGAGCGGCGTTCGAGGGCACAGAAGCTCCTGGACGGTTTGATCGGCGCCTGCCGGCTCGCCCTGGCCACGGGGTCCCTGCCCGCCGCGGGCGGCCACCGCCCGCAGATCCTGGCCACCATCGACCACCGCGAACTCTTCCCCCACGACAGCCAGGACCCGCAATCCGGGCAAGCCTCACGGTCCGGGCAAGCCTCACAGTCCGGGCAGCCCTCGCAGTCCGGGCAGCCCGCCCTGTTCAACCGACCCCGGCAGGGCGCGGGCACCGGGTCCTTCACGTTCACCGGGCCCGTCCCGGCGGCGACGTTGCGCAAACTCGCCTGCGACGCGGACATCATCCCCGTGGTCCTGGGCGGCGAGGGCCAGGTCCTGGACATCGGACGGGCCTCAAGGATCTTCCCCCCGCAGATCCGCAAGGCCATCACCGCGCGGGACAAGGGCTGCGCCTTCCCCGGATGCACCATGCCGGCACCATGGTGCGAGGCCCACCACATCGAGTACTGGTCCCGGGGCGGACCCACCAGCACCGCCAACGGCACCCTGCTCTGCAGCCACCACCACCACCTGATCCACAAGGAAGACTGGCACATCCAAGTCCAAGCAGGCGTGCCTTGGTTCATCCCGCCACCCCACACCGACCCGCACCGGACACCCCGAAGAAACCACTACTTCCAAATATGAGCTCACGCCCCGAGCAGCCCTGTCGTTCGGTACGGAATCACCTCGCGCAGGAACATGCTCGTGGACGTGCGCACGATTCCCGGGCACAGCCTGATCTCTTCCGAGACCCGGTACAGATCGTCGGGGCTCGTGGCGACCACGCGGATGATGAGGTCGGTGTCTCCGGCTGGCGCATGGCATTCGAGTACCTCGGGGATGTCGCGCAGGGCAGCGATCGCCTCGTTCAGCCGGCTCTGATCCAGCTCCGCACTCACCGCCGCCGCAACGCCGCGGCCCAGAGCTGAGGGCAGTACCCGGCTGCTGTTGGGACGCAAAGCGCCCGACGCCGACATGCGCTCCAGGCGCGACTGCACGGTCCCGCGCGCCAAGCCCAAGCGCTGGGCGAGGACCATGATCGGCACCCGGGGGTCGTCGTCGAGCGCGGCCAGGATGCGCTTGTCCGTTGAATCCAATTCCTGCATCGCTGCCGCTTTCTGCCTAATCGCCGAAGATCTAACTGGTCAGAATGTCCAACCGAAGCTATTCTCCCGCACAATCCCTGCCGAGCGGCCTGCCATCGGGACCAGGTCGCCCTCGAGCCATGGTTGCGAATGATTTACATGCCCGTAACGGGAAACCCTTGACGGCATGAATTTAAAACGCGAAACTCTTCTCATATGTGATTGACGTCTCAAGACGATCGACGCCCACAGCGCCGGCTCTTGGGAAGAAACCAAAGGCGAAGAAAATGGCAACAACACTCGAACTGACCGTCCGCACCGCTTCCTGGACCCGGCCGCCCCGCGAACTGGTCCGGGCGTTCGAAGCGTTCCCCGTGGCAAACATCGGTGACGCCATGGAGCGGCTCGGAATCGTCGACGGCGGAATCAGCCCGGTCTGGGAAGGCGCCCGCTGCGTCGGCTCCGCCCTCCCCGTCCTGGGCGCCGCTGGAGACAACGCCGCCGTCATCGAGGCGCTGAATTACATCCAGCCCGGTGACGTGGTGGTGATCAACGGCTTTGGCCACGAACACCGCGCCTTGGTGGGCGAGCAGCTGTCCCAGCGCTTCGAAGCCGCCGGCGCCACCGGAGCCGTCATTGACGGCTACATCCGGGACCGCGCCACGATCACGGAAATCAAGTTCCCCGTTTTTGCCCGCGGTGTCACCCCTGCCGGTCCGTTCAAGAACGGCCCGGGAGTCATCGGTGAGCCCGTGGCAATCGGCGGCATCGTCTGCTCGGCAGGCGACATCGTCGCCGCCGATGACGACGGAGTCGTCATCATCCCCCAGGCCCGTGCAGCGGAAATCCTGGAACGAGTCATCGCTGTGGCCGCGCACGAGGCCGAGATGACCGCGGAAATCACCCGCGAATACAGCTAGTCCCCATCGGCCCCCTAGCCTCGCTCCGCTTCGGCCAGGGAACCCTGCCGACGGGGGCCCATGCTTTCTTCCACCCCAGCCCCCTCATAGACTGAAAGCACCCACCATGACAAAGCAATCGACGGACTCAGTGGAACTGAACACCGCTCAAATCAAAGTCGTAACCGCGGACGGCAGGATGGTGCGCAAGGCAACCTTTGCCGGCACCATGGGTTCCTTCGTGGAATGGTACGACTACGGCATTTACGGCCTGCTGACCACGTACCTGGCCATGAACATCATGGGTTCCAAGGACGTCGGCTCCTTGCTCCTGACCAACGTCGGCTTCCTGGTGAGCTTCCTGGCCCGCCCCTTCGGCAGCGTCATCTGTGGTTTCCTGGGTGACCGGCTGGGCCGCAAGAACCTGCTCGCCGTCCTCCTGCTCCTCATCTCCGGGGCCACCGCCTGCATCGGCCTCATCCCGTCGTACTCGGTCATCTTCTGGGCCGCTCCGGCCTTGCTGATCCTGTTCCGCATCCTTCAGGGCTTCTCCGCCGGCGGCGAAGTGGCAGGCGCCATGGCCTTCGTGGGCGAATACGCCCACAACAAGCACCGCAACTACTCCATGAGCTTCATCGCGGTCGGTTCCTTCTGCGCTCTGCTTTTCGGTAGCGCCCTCTCCGCCGGCCTCATCACCACCCTCGGCGACTCGACCATGCAATCCTGGGCGTGGCGCATCCCGTTCCTCTTCGCCCTGCCCTTGGGCTACGTCGGCTTCTACATCCGCTCCAAGATGGAAGACACCCCGCACTTCGCGGCACTCCGTGAGCGCAACGAGGTGGAACGCAACCCCCTGCGCACCGTCTTCACGTCCAAGCGACACCTGAAGGCCATCGCGCTGACCATCTTCCTCCCCGCACTGAACGGCCCCGGCTACTACCTCCTGTTCGCATACATGCCCACGTACCTGAAGACCCAGCTGGGTGCAGGCAACAACTTCACCATGCTCCAGGCACTCCTCGTGACCGCCGTCAGCCTGGTGGCCATCATCATCGCGATCCCGCTCATGGCCCGCTTGTCCGACCGTATCGGCCGCAAGCCCGTGTTGGCGCTCTCCTCCGTGCTCATGGCCGTGGTTTCCTACCCGATGTTTGCCATGATCACCACCGGGAACATGCCGCTGGCCTGTGTTGCCACCGTCGTGATGGCCATCGCGTTCTCCGGCCACGCCGCCGTCGTCCACACCGTGCTGACCGAAATGTTCCCCACCACGGTCCGCTACAGCGCGTACAGCATCGGCTTCAGCATCAGCACCATCATCTTCGGCGGCAGCGCACCGCTGGTCATGACCGAACTCATCAAGGCCACCGGCAACAGCATGGTTCCCGCCTACGCCTCGATCGGCACGGCCATCATCACGCTTGTCTCGGTCTACTTCCTGAAAGAAACCAAGGGCCAGCCCCTGCAGACGCACTAGTAACGGACCACCAGAACCCCGACGGCGGCGGCCGCCAGCCAGCGAAACGGCAGCCGCCGCCGTCGAACCCTAAGCAACGAACAGAACCTCCTAACCAGGAACAGAAGCGGGAGTCACCTTGAGCATCAATTCAGTCGCCGTCGTCGCAGACCTCGGCGAAAGCTACGGCAACTACACGATCGGCGACGACGACGCCCTCCTGGGTCTCGTCACCGCTTCCAACATCGCCTGCGGTTTTCACGCCGGCGATCCGCGGGTCATGGATGCCACCGTCAAGGCCTGCGTGGAGCGCGGCATCGAACTCGGCGCACACCCGGGATACCCGGACCTGGTTGGCTTCGGCCGCCGCCTCATCGAAGCCAGCGAAGAAGAAATCCGCACCGATGTGCTCTACCAGATCGGCGCCCTGGACGCGTTCGCCCGCATCCACGGCGGCAAGATCAGCCACGTGGCCCCGCACGGCCGCATGGGCAGCATCGCCCAGACCGACGCCAAGCACGCCCGGGCCATCACGGATGCCATCAAGGCCTACGACCCCTCCTACATTGTGATCTGCCAGAACGGCCTCCTGGCCGATGAATCCCGCAAGCGCGGCCTTCAGGTTGGCTACGTCTTCCTGGCGGACCGCGGCTACGGCGAAGACGGCATGCCCGTCTCCCGCAACAGCGAAGGCGCACTCCTGCACGACCCCGAGGAGATCGGCCGCCGCGTGGTCCAGGTAGTGACCGAGGGGACTGTCCGCGCCGTCACCGGCAAGGTGGTCCCGCTCGGCCACGATGCCGACGTCGTACTCCTCCACGGCGACCACCCGCAAGTCCTTCAGAACGGTATGGCTCTCCGTGCGGCCCTGGACAAGGCAGGGATCAAGGCCACCGGACTCCAGGAAGTCCTCGCCGAAAAGGCCCGGCTCGCCACGGTCTGAAGCTGAGCTACCCCAGGATCCATCACCCGTACCACCGAGCAGGACTCATGACCACGCACACAGCACCCGCGGAGCGGCTGCACCACCCGCCCGAATTGGAAGCCGAGCCGTTCGGCGACTCAGCCCTCATGCTTCGGGTGAAGAACGACGACGCCGACTTCCGCCGGGCGGCGGGCGGCCGGCTCCGCGACGTGCTGCTGGAGGTGCGGCCGTACGGGGTGTTGGACATCGTGGCCGGCGTTGAGTCCCTATTGGTCGAGTTCGATTGCCTGGCCGTGACCCACGAACAACTGGCCCAGACCATTCGCTTGGCGGTTGCCGGCAACGCCCTGGAACCGGGAGCCCCTGGCGCCTCGCAATCACTTTTTGTCATCCCGATGGTCGTGAGCGAGGAATTCTCCCCGGACCTCCAGGGTGTTTCCGAGGAGTTGGGCATGAGCCCTGAGGCAGTGCTGCAGCAGTTCCAGTCCTCGGTGCTGACCATCAACCTGTTGGCCGCGGCCATGGCCCCCATGATGGGCGGCGTCCGATTCCCGGGCCAGGTCAGCCGCTGCGCCGAGCCGCGGACCAACGTGGAACCCGGGTCTGTCATGGTGGCCGGCACCAACGCGATCATCCAGCCGTTCCCGGGGCCGAGCGGCTGGAAAGTGATCGGCCGGACGCCGCTCACTATTTGCGACATCCGCGAAGATCCCGCCACCTCCTACAAGCCGGGGGACTTGGTGCGCTTCGAGGTGGTGCCGGAGCACGATTGGTCGCGGCTTGAAGGCCAGTTCCTCAGGGCTGCCTCGAGCGCCGGCGCCAGCTCGGACGGCCCTGAAGGGGGCAACCGTGACCTTTCCTGAACGCGCAATCGGCATCAAAGTAAGTGAAGCGGGCTGGCTGTCCACCTTCCAGGACCTGGGCCGCGAGAATTCCGAGTTCATGGGCGTCCCTTGCGGAGGGGCGGCGGACCAGCACTCCGCGGCCGCGGCCAACATCCTGGTCGGCAACAGCCGCAAGGCCACGTGCTTGGAAATCATGGGCGGACGTTTCGCGTTCACAGCCACGCACGACGTGATGTGCGCCGTGACCGGAGTCCCGGCGGAAGTCACGGTCAACGGGGATCGGGTGAGCATGTGGGAGCCGTTATGTCTCCCGGCCGGAGCCCGGGTTGTACTTTCCAAGGCCAGTGGCGGCATGCGGAACTACTTGGCCTTCAGCGGCGAACTGGAAACCGCCCGCTTCATGGGCAGCGCCGCACCGGAATCCCGGATGGGCTTCCCGCAACAGCTCGCTCCCGGGCAGACGATCACCCTCCACAGCCGGTACCGCGGATTCACGCACCCGTTCCTGACCCAGCCCCTGTTCCGGCTGCCTGTTCCCGTGCCGGACTTCAGCCCCGAGGTGTGGACTATCGACGTCGTCGACGGACCTGAAACGGACCGGACGCCCGGCATCCGGAAACTGCTCAGCTCCAGCCATTACACCGTCGGTTCCAAATCCAACCACGTGGGCCTGCGATTGGACGGGCCCGTGGTGCATCCCGAGGGACTCGGGGAAATCGTGTCCCATGGTGTGCCGATCGGTGCATTCGAAATCCCGCACGGCGATGAGCTCATCATCCTCGGCCGCTCAAGGACGCTGACCGCCGGCTACCCGATTGTGGCGGTCGCAGCCAAAGCTTCCCTCTCCATGCTGGGCCAGGCCAGCCCCGGCCGAAAGATGACCTTCCGCTGGATCGGCAACGGCCAAGCAGTGGAGCAGTACCGGGAACAGCAACGCCATTTGGCGCATCTGGAAGAGCGCGTGCACGCCCTGTTTGCCGCCGTCGGGCTCCCCGTCTCCGCGAGCTCCGCAGCGGCCTCCTCGCCGAGTCCCGCTGCGGCGTGACGCACCCACCCGAAGAAAACACTTGACCATCATCTTCTGAAATGAGAAACTCTTCTCATATGTGATGAGCATCTCAAATGATTCACACTAAAAACGCAAGGAACTGAAACCATGGGACTTCTGGACGGCAAGCTCGCGATCATCACCGGTGCCGGTACCGGCATGGGACGCTCGACGGCGGCCCTGTTGGCAGCCGAGGGTGCCGCGGTGGTGCTGGTGGGACGGCGTGAAGACGTGCTGCAGGAACTCGCCGCGGAAATCATTGCCGAGGGCGGTCGCGCAGTTGCCCGGGCCGCGGACATCACTTCCAAAGACGACGTCGACGCGCTGCTGGATTGGGTCCACGGGAATCTTGGCCAAGTGGACATCCTCGTCAACAATGCGGGCAGCTCCAGCAAGGTCCTCAACGTCCGCTGGATCAGCCAGCAGGAATGGAATGACGTCCTGGACGTCAACCTCAACGCCGTCTACCTGCTCAGCCAGGCAGTCCTTCCGGACATGCTGGCCCGGAAGACCGGAACCATCATTACGGTCTCCTCGCTCGCCGCCGTGAACCCCAACTTGCTCGGCGGCGCCGCGTACGGTGCGGCCAAGGCCGCGGTCCGGAATTTCATGACCTATCTCCACAACACCTTCCGCAACGATGGACTCCGCGCAGTGACCATCCTGCCCGGTGAAACCGCCACGCCGATCCTGGACAACCGCGCACGCCCGCCCCGCGCAGAGGAACGCGATGCCATGGTGCAGCCCGAGGACGTGGCCCGGGCCATCCACCTCGTGGCCACGCTGCCCCAGCGCACCGTCGTGCAGGAACTCATCATCGCCCCCACCATCCAGCGGGACACCTCCGGAGACATCGAGATCAGCCGCTGGGCCGGAGCCCCCGCCGAGCATTCACCTGCCGACGAGGCACCCGCAGACCAGGCACCGCAGCGATGAAACCCCGCAGACTCTACGCTCAGTCCTCGCGGGCAGCTACCAAGTCGGCCGCCGCCAAAACAACCTCAGCAACCACCCAGATCAGGACCCTCATGACACTCGAGCCAGCCACCGCCGTCGCCGATTTCCAGCCCTCCGAAGCTGTGCAGCGCATCCAGCGCACGTCGCTGCGGGTGCAGCAGCCCCAATCCAAAGGGGACCTTGTCTCCTTGGCCATGGGCGAGCCGGACTTCGACACCCCGGCCCAGGTTCGAGCAGCAGCCGCCCGCGCCCTCGAGGACGGCTTCACCCACTACTCGCCGTTGCTCGGCGAGCTGGTGCTTCGCGAGGAGCTGGCTGCCCGTATCGGCCAGCTCCTCCGCGGAGTGGCCAGCCCCGGCGACGTGCTCATCACGCAGGGCGGCACGGCCGGCCTGTCCGCGGCGATCCTTGGCATCGTCAACCCCGGCGACAAAGTGGTCATTCCAGACCCCACTTATTCCCTGTACGCCGACCTCGTGAGCATGGCCGGGGGTATCACCGTGCCCGTGCCGCTGGCCGATGACCTGCACTGGGACCTCGAGGCATTGGCCACCGCGCTTGAAGGGGCCAGGATGTTCGTCTTCTGCAACCCCTCCAACCCGACCGGCATCGTGCACTCCCGCCGCGAACTCGAAGCCCTCGCAGACATGGTGGCCGGAACCGACACCCTGATCCTTTCCGACGAGGCTTACAGCGATCTGGTCTACACGCCCGAACCCTTCACCTCGGCGCTGGAAATCGAAGCCCTGGCCGGCCGGACCATTTACTGCCAGACCTTCTCCAAGAGCTATGCCATGACCGGCTGGCGGGTGGGTTACCTCTGGGGCCCGTCCGACGTCATCGCCTCAGCTGCCCGGGTCCACAACACCTTCAACGGCTCCATGAACCAGGCCGTGCAATACGCGGCGTTGACCGCCCTGAAGACATGCGGACCGGACATCGAACGCATGCACGCCTCCTATGCGTTGCGCAGGGAGCTCATGGCCAATGGTCTCGAGCGGATTCCAGGTCTCACGGTCAGCTCGCCGGAAGGCGCGTTCTACCTTTTCCCCAAGTACGACGTCGAGCTGCCGGCGGCCGCGATGGTGGCTCACCTTCGCAACCACGGCGTGGCCGTTCGTCCCGGCAGTGAGTTCGGCCGGAACGGAGAGTTCCACTTGCGCCTGTCCTACGCGGCCAGCTCCGAGGCAATTACCGCCGGTGTGGAGCGCTTGGCGGCCGGGCTGGCCGAGCTCCGGTGAGTGCCGCGGACGTGGCCAGCGTGGCGCAAGCCGCTCAGGCGCTACGCTGGAATCTGACACGGAAGGGGGCGCCCATGCGCAGCGACACCCAACGCAACCGCCGCCAGCTGGTACGGGCCGCCGGGAAGCTCTTCGCCAAGGCCAAGGGCCCGGTGAGCATGACGGACATCGCCCGTGAAGCCGAGATCTCTCCTGCAACCGCGTATCGACATTTCGCCTCGGTGGATGACGTGCTGGCCGCGTTCCGTTTTGGTGTTGGCGAGAAGCTGCGCGATTTCAGCGTTGCCCAGACCACGTCCGGGGTGGAACTGCTGGAGAGAGTCAGCCGGCATTGGGTGGGCCTCGTCATCAAGCATGGCGGTTCCATGGTCCACACCCGTTCCGGCGAGGGGTACTTGGCCCGTCTTCGCTCCGGCGCGTACTACTTGACCATCCAGGCCGAGGCTTTGGAGCGACCACTCCGCGAGGCCTGTGAGGAACTCGGCCTCCCGCCCCTCGGGGACGAAGCAATGTTCTTGTGGAACATCCTCTTTGACCCCCGGGAAATTTTCGATCTGCTCAACACGGTCGGCCTGGACAAGGACCAAGTGTCCACCAAGCTTTGTGCGGCGCTCCGAGGAGCGATGGCTGCTTGGGCCGCTGCGGAGCAGACTTCGGCAAAGTGACCATCCGCTGTTCGTCTTCTGTTGAGGAATTAGTCAGATTGACCAGTGGTGATTCAGTCCGTTGCGCCAGTTGTAGTGTTCCTGTTGAAATAGTGGCAACGAAGGGAATGGCTACCGCCGGACCCCGCAGGCTACGGATTCTCCGGCACACCACCCGGCCACCCGAAACATCGTCCCGCAAAGACGCAGCCGCTGATTGACTCTTGTTCACGCATCGTCTTTCCGCACCCCGTCCGGCACTGTCATGACAACGGCCGGCACCACCATAAGAGCCCCTGAGCCACCGAACGCGTTGCGGTAGCTGAGGGGCTCTTGTGCTGCCCTGGTTGTGTTCTCAGAGAGGCTGAATCAACACCGCGACATAGTCGTATTCATCTTGGGAGGCAGCCGTCCACTCGACCTCCACTGAATCACCGGCCTCGAGGGACCTGTATCCGCCTGATTGCTCGATGACCGAGAAATGTCCGAAGCATTTCTTCCCGTCGGGAAGAATAAGTTCCCCCCAGCCTTCTTCGGCCTTCCAGAAGGAAACCGTCGCTTTCATTCGAGGTGAGCTCAACGTGGGTCCTCTCTTTGGAAAATGAACTTACGCAATTCTCCCCGTGTCCCGCACCCTCGCCGGAATCCTGCAGGCGCGCCCGGCGGCGCATAGTCTTGTGCCATGACTTCCGCTGGCCGCTTCGCTCCGAGCCCGTCCGGCGAGCTCCACGTGGGCAATCTGCGCACGGCCATGCTCGCGTGGCTCTTCGCGCGTTCCACGGGCCGCGACTTCCTGCTGCGTGTGGAGGACCTCGACCGTGCGCGGGCCGGTGCCGAGGAAGTCCAGCTCCGCGACTTGGAAGCTGTCGGCGTGACGTGGGACGGCGCCGTCGTTCGCCAGACGGACCGTGCCGGACTGTACAACGACGCGATCAAGCAGCTCACCGACGCCGGACTGACGTATGAATGCTTTTGCACGCGACGCGAGATCCAGGACGCGCCGTCGGCCCCGCACGCGCCGCAAGGCGCCTACCCGGGGACGTGCAGGAACCTTTCGACGGCGGAGCTTGAGATCCGACGGGCTTCCCGCCCGGCCGCCATCCGACTCCGCTCCGAAACACATGAATGGACTGTGGAGGACAGGCTGCACGGGCCATACACGGGCGTCGTGGATGACTTTGTACTCCGACGGAACGATGGCGTCACGGCCTACAATTTGGCCGTGGTGGTGGATGACGCGGAACAGGGCGTGGACCAAGTGGTCCGCGGAGACGACCTCCTGTCCTCCACACCCCGCCAAGCCTATTTGGCCTCCTTGTTGGGCTTAGCCGTTCCGGAATACGCCCATGTCCCGTTGGTACTGAATCGCGACGGCGCCCGCCTCGCCAAGCGCGACGGTGCGGTGACGCTCGGCGACCTTGCCGCCGTCGGGCTGTCTGCCGGGGAGGTGCGGGACGTGATCCTGGAATCGCTCGGCTTGCCGGGAGGGCCGCTTGGCGAGGCCTTGGATAGATTTGATCCGGCCCGATTGCCATGCGGGCCATGGATATGGAATGGCATTCAGCAATCAACCCTCCGGAAAGGGGCCTAAGTGCTCGCCTATGTGCTGACCCGCTACGGCGGCGCCGACGCAATGGAGCTGCAGGACGTCCCCAGGCCGATTGCCGGTCCGGGCGAGGTCCTGGTCAGGGTGTTCGCCGCGGGGCTCAATCCGGTGGACTACAAGCAACGCGAAGGCGCAGTCCGGGTGATCACCAGGCCAAGGTTGCCCTTGGTGGCCGGAAGCGAACTGGCCGGGATCGTGGAAGCCGTAGGGCCGGGTGTCACCCGCTTTTCAACGGGAGACCGGGTGTTTGCCCGCGTGGACAAGACCCTGCTGGGAGCCTTTGCTGAGCACGCCGCCGTCCACGAGGATCTCGTCGCGCTCATGCCAAGGTCGCTCAGCTACACCGAGGCCGCGAGCCTTCCCTTGGCGGGCCTCACAGCCTTGCAGGCACTGCGCGACGAGCTCAAGGTCAAACCCGGGACCAAGCTGTTCATCTCCGGAGGTGCGGGCGGAGTGGGAACCCTCGCCATCCAGCTGGCCAAATACTTTGGCGCCGAGGTGACCACCACTGCGTCTCCCCGTGGAGAAGAGTTGGTGCGGCGGCTCGGGGCGGACGCCGTCGTCGACTACACGAAGGAAAACCTGGCCGAAGTGCTCAGTGGCTTCGACGCCGCGCTGGATCTCGTGGGCGGGGAGACGCTGGACCAGACGTTCAAGATCCTCAAGCCGGGCGCGAAAGTGGTCAGCATCGCCGGGATGCCCGAACCGCAGACGGCCTTGAAAGACCTTGGTGCCTCGGCCTGGATGACCGCGCTGTTCTGGGCGATCAGCCTCGGAATCCGGAGCCGCGCCCGTGAAGCCAAAGTCCGGTACCGCTACCTTTTCATGCACCCCAGCGGTGAGGACCTGAAATTCCTGTCACGCCTGGTTTCCGAGGGGAAACTGCAACCCGTGGTGGACAGCAGCTATCCGCTCGAAAAGATCGGCGACGCTTTCGCCGCGCTGGAGCAGGGACGCGCCAAGGGCAAGATCGTGGTGACCATGGACACGCGCGGCAGTTAGGCAGTTAGGCTGTCCGGGTGGATGCACAGACGATTGCCCCTGGATTCGAATCAGTCGCCGAACTCTTTGGCCGTTTCCTGAGCGAAGACCGGGAATATTCAGCCCAGCTCGCGGCCTACCACCGCGGAGTCAAGGTATTGGACATCAGCGGTGGGCCGCACCGCCGCCCGGATTCCGTGACCGGTGTTTTCTCCTGCTCCAAGGGAGTATCCGGGCTGGTCATCGCACTTTTGGTCCAGGACGGCTTCCTCGACCTCGACGCCGAAGTGGTCAAGTACTGGCCGGAATTCGGCGCCGAAGGAAAGGCCACGATTACCGTGGCCCAGCTGCTCTCCCACCAGGCCGGGCTTCTGGGAGTCGAAGGCGGACTCACCCTCGCGGAATACAACAACTCCGAACTGGCCGCCGCCAAGCTCGCGCAGATGCGGCCGCTGTGGAAGCCCGGGACCGCCTTCGGGTACCACGCCCTGACCATCGGCGTCTTCATGGAGGAGCTTTGCCGCCGGATCACCGGGTCCACGCTCCAGGAAATCTACGAACAGCGGATCCGCTCGGTCACGGGCGCCCACTTCTTCCTGGGACTGCCTGAGTCCGAGGAACCCCGCTATGCCACCCTCCGTTGGGCTGCAGACCCCTCCCAGCCGTGGATTGATCCCGCCAGCCATTTCGGCCTTTCCGCAAACTCGGCCGTGGGGGACATCCTTGACCTGCCCAACCTCCGCGAGGTCCGCGCAGCCGGCCTGAGTTCAGCCGCCGGAGTCGCCAGCGCGGAAGGCATGGCCCGCGTCTACGCTGCGGCACTCACCGGACTTGCCGCCAACGGCGACCGAGCCGCCGTCGCGCCCCTCCTCAGCGAAGAGACCATCCAAACCGTCACGGCCGAGCAGGTCTTCGGCATCGACCGGGTGTTCGGCGAGACGAGCTGCTTTGGGACAGTGTTCATGAAATCGCATGCACGCTCGCCTTATGGCAGCTACCGGGCGTTCGGGCACGACGGCGCCAGCGCATCTTTGGGGTTCGCTGACCCTGTGTATGAACTCGCCTTCGGGTACGTGCCGCAACAGGCCGAGCCGGGCGGAGCGGGATGCCGCAACCTTGAGCTGAGCGCCGCCGTGCGGAAGGCAGTCACCGAACTGGCTCAGTAGGATGAAGCATGACCGAACCGAGATTCACCGTTGAAACAGCCATGGTCCTTGCCGAAGTGGCGCACAATCGCCAGAAGGACAAGCTGAAGCGGCCGTACCGCGAGCACGTTCTGGCGGTAGGGGATGCGCTCGCCGACTTCGACGACGACATCCGGATCGCAGGTTACCTGCACGACATCGCCAAGGACACGCCGATTACCAAGCAGGCGCTGCTCGACATGGGTGTTTCCGAGCGTGCCGTGGGCATCATCGAACGCGTGACGCGCCGATTCCAGGATGATTCGGACAACGATGAAGCCGTCGTTCTGCATATCGCACAGGACCATGACGCCACCCTGGTCAAGATCGCCTGCAACGCCCACAACTCCGTGCCGGAGCGCGTGCGGGCGCTCGCCGAAAAGTGGCCGGACAAGGCACCCAGCACGCGCTACGCAGACGCCCGGGAAGTGCTCTACAAGGCGGTGCCACGGGGTGAAATCCACTTGGTCCTGCAACGCATCAACCCTGATCTGCTGTCCGAGATGGACCGGCTGGCGGACTAGTAGTTCGACGCGGCAGGTCTCGCCTGTCTACGGTTTCGTCGGTTCGTCCTGAATCGGGTTGGCAGCGGCCGCCGCCTCCCGGGTAGCGGATGCGGTGACGTCCGCGAGAATCCGTTGGTGGATCTGGGCGGTGAGCTCGTGAATCGCACGCGTCAGGTCGGTGTTCTCCTCGAGCAGATGCTCCTGGGCGTTGTAGTCATGGTCTGCCTTCACCTGCTGGAAAGCCGCCTGACGGTTCTGTCCGATCATGACGAAGGTCGAGAGGAAGATCGCTTCGAGCGAGACGATCAAGGTCAACGTCGGCCACGGGCTCTGCTCGAATACGAGCATCCACACGGCGAAAAGCAATATGTGCAGGTAGACGAAGTTCATCGATCCGGCGAAGGCCGTAATTGCATCGGCGACTCGAAGCTGAATGCTTGCGGCCCGGCGCTCCGCCTCTGCCAGGACCGATGGGTGGAGCATTGACCGCTCGCTTTGAGAGAGCAACCGTGTGGGTCTCAAATAAGAGCGTGAATGCGGAGAAGTGCCCGTCGTGGACGTCGATTGGTGTCCGGCCTGTTGCGTCATACGTTCAATCCCTTGGCTCGCGGCGAGCCCATCTCGCCTCTGAGTGCGAGCCTAGCGTCGCCATGCGCGTGGACCTGGGATTGAACGCTCGTGCAAGAACCGGCGGGGCGGGGCGGGGCAGGCTAGGGCGGGGCCGGGCAGTGCGGGGCAAGGACATTGCCCTGTCCCGGCGCCCGCCGGTCGGAAGGACGGTTTGTATTTAGGCGCGGGATCTTCCACGGAGGAAGTGGAAGATCAGGACGATCACAGCAACAACCAAAAGCAGGTGAATGAACCCGCCACCGATGTTGCCGATAAAGCCGAGAAGCCAGAGAACCGCGATAATGATGGCTATCCAAAGCAACATAAGAGTCTCCCTTTTGTGTACAAATGGAAATGCTGATTTGCGCCCCGCCGCTCTGCGACCCGCGCAGATACCGTGTGGTGCCCTCACCTTATGTCAGTATCAGGTTCCTGTTAACGGCCAAGCAATAATCGATAGTCGGGTTCCGATTTGGTGGCTTAATGCTGGGAAAGCTACCCGCTCATCAACCTTCGCCGATGATTGAGCTCCTTGACCCAGTCCCTCGTCTGCAGCGGCCCGAAAGGTGAGGCGCCGGCGTCGAGCTCTGCGATGAGCGGGCCCGAGGCCTTGAGCGCGAGTCCTATGACTCCCTCCGCTGTTCGCTCCGTCAGCCCGAGCTTGCCGGCCCAGGCGAGGAAGTGCTTCCGGGAGATTCCGCTCTTCTTGCCGCCGATGCCCAGCGCGAGCGTCTTGTCCCCGTAGACCACTGTGGAGGGGATGTCGTAGACCGGGGCGATGGTGTACTCGCCCTGCGCCGACTGAACCATGGACACGTTCTTGGCATGGAGGTCGCCGTTGCCGCTGAGCCAAGCGAAAGCCAGCTGAATCGCCAGGTTACGCAAGGCCGGGAGGGGCGCGGAACAGTGCGCCGCCAAAGCCGCACAAACCTCTCCGAACGGCACGCTGTACTTGTCGGCAGGGTAGAGTCCCAGCACTTGGGCTCCGTCTTCGACGGCGAGGCGCAGCGGGGTGCCGTCGGCTCCGGTGAGGCGATCGAAACGCTCCACGAGCAGCCCGGCCCGCCCGCCGACGTCGTGCACCAACCGCACGCTGCTCACCGGGATCCGGAGCTTGCGCGCATAACGGAACATCAGGAACTCGTTCTCCACCACGAACGGGAACTCGGGGGCATTCAGTTTGAGGATGAAGCGCTTGCCCGCTTGCGCCACCGGGAGCGAAATCATCCCGGCCGACAACTTGTCCTGCACACCCGCCAATGCCACAGGATCGATGAGGTCTGAATCGCCGAGCAGCGCGTCGAAGTCGAGCGGCAGTTTCGAATCGAGCACGACGGCGGAGCCTCCCTCCGTGGGCGGCTCACCGTGGGGGACCGTCTGGACATCGCCCACGGCGTCCCCGCCCGCGCCCATGAGGAGCGCGAGCTCGTCGTCGGCGCTGGCCTTGACCGCCCGACGTAGTGAATTCAGGCGGCGGCCTTCCGGGAGGAGGCCCGTGAAGTAGGGCGGAACCGCGCCGCTAGGGGTGAACACTGCTTCGTTTGTCAGCGGGAGCGTCGTGGCGACGGCCGGACCGCCGGATTCGAGATACCGGGGCAAGTAGCTGAACTTGGTGCCGCCTTCATGCCGCTCGATACGCGCAGCCAGGACTCCCTGCTTGTAGACGTCGGCGATGCGGTGGAAGGTCATGGCCGGCTGTTTGCAGTCTGGTTGCCCGCGGGTTGCACCATGAGCTCAAGGCCGAGTGTGCCGAGGACCGCGAGGAGTGGTTCCAATTGGACCGTGGTCTTCCCCTGCTCCACGAAACGGACGAATCGTTCCGAGACTCCCGCGAGATCCGCGAGGTCGGACTGGCTCAGGCTCAGGGAGCTGCGGCGGGCACGGACCTTGGCGCCGAGGGACTCGGTGAATTCCCTGGGGGACATGTCCACCCTTCTGAGTCTTTTGTGGGCATGCGCATGCGCGCGTCCGGTACGTTCGTGCCGGTTTCACCATTTTCCGCCTCTTTGGGAAGCGAATCAAGGGTTGGTGGCGAAGAATCGGTACGTTCGTGCCGGTGTGTCCGCGTCGACATCGTGGGTGCGGGCCGTTCGCTGCGTTCCGGTACAGCGGTCCCGAGCCCACACCCACGAAGCCGCCTAAGTGGCCGGGCGTGCCCTCAGTCTTACCAGCGCTGCTTCCCGGCGGGCGGACCCGCGCCGTTCGTCGATCACGATCGAGATCGCCAACGCAGCCACAATCACCATCATGCAGACAGGAACAGATACATCCAGCGCGGCCAAGCCCACACTGCCGCAGAGCAACACGACCACGAGGGCCGTGACTCCGACGAGCCCGCGGTCGAAACCCAGCATGTAGCCGTACAGCGAACTCAGGGCTACCTTGAACAAGGCCACCGGGACGGCGATGGTGGCTACTACAACGGTGGCGCTGATGTGGGCGGCATGATCGATGAAGAGGGCGGCCACGTGAAGTCCGCCACCAGTGGCGGCGATCGACCCAAAGATGAACATGTGACCGTATCCGAAGGCGAATGCCCGGTGCCGTTGATGATGCAGGGCGTGGCCGGACGGGAGGATGAAGTAGATCCACCACATTCCAAAGGCCAGCCCGGTACCGCCGAGACCCACGAGGGCGGCGTCAACGGACCAGCCGTGAAGGGCCACAATTGCCCGAAGGGATTCGATGGCTCCGATCAGGCACTCGCCCAGGGCGATGATGGCCAGGAGGCCGTAGCGTTCCGCGATGTGGTGCGCGTGCCACGGCGTCTTGGCTTTGCGCTCGGCGATGGTCGGCGTCGCCATTTCCAGCAGGAAAAGCGGGGCAGCCATGAGGAAATTCGTCAGGATGTCGGCGTGGACGATCAGCACCCCCACCCAGCCAATTTGCGCCACCACCAGGAATTTCGCGTAGGTCAGGCAGGCGCTTCGGCGCTCCGGATCCTGCTTCGCCGCGCGCAGCCACTGGAACACCAACGCCAACCGCATGATGATGTAACCCAGCACCATGGTGGAGTTGTCCACACGGTGGCCCTCGTCGAGCGATTGGAACATCGGTTCGATGCCCATGGCAAGGATGAGCACGCCCACCATCTGCACCATGGTGACAACCCGGAAGACCCAGTCGTCAGTGTCGTAGGCGCTGGCAAACCACGAGAAATTGATCCAGGCCCACATGACGGCGAACATCGCGAAGGTGAAGCCCATCAAACCGGAGCCGAAACGGGCCTCGGCCAGCTCATGCGCGAACTGGCTGCCGGCAACCCCGAAGGCGATGACGAACGTCAAGTCGAAGAACAGTTCCAAGGGCGTGGCCGTGCGATTCAGCTCCTGGGGATCGCGCCCGCCCATGCGCGACAGTGCATGGCGCAATGGATACATGGACATGGTTCAGGGTACCGCCGGGAGGCCCCCCGAGTCCCGATCCCTGGAGAGGGCGCCCGGGTTCTTTTTGGACCACAACAGCAGCCCGATGTACGTCAGGTCGAAGATGCTGCACAGGACGCCGATGCCCAGAATGAACAGTGAACTCTCGAGGACCCCAAAGGTGATGGTGGGCGCGAGGGTCCCGATCCACTTCGCCACAGCGATCACCAGGGATTGGCCCCGCAGGCTGCGGCGGGCCGCGAACATGGCAATGAACAAGCCGGACATCAGGAGATTCTGCAGGAACGCCGCGTACCGGGATGCGGGATCCCAGTCGAACTCGGCGATGAACAGCCACTGCACGGCGAAGGATGCAAGGCCCAGCAGGACCGCCCATCCGATGAACAGCGGCCGGGTGAGAAACCCGGGAAGCTCGCGCCTGCCGAACGCGAAGAACGTGTACACAATCGCGACGTCGGCCAACGCCCAGGCAATGTTGATGACGCCCTGCACGGAGAGCCCCGTGCTGAGCGAATGCACCGAGTAGATGACCTCCCACGCGAAGTTCAGACCAAGCGCCGCTGCGGGGATCGCGTACGTCTTGTCGCGAAACCCGATCCGGATCGCGCAAATGTAAACCGTCGTCCAGGCAACGCCGCTCAGGATGGTCAGAAACAGGTTCATGGTTCCTCCTTCTCCAACGCGGGGTCACTTAGCGCCCATCCGGGGCCCGAACATGGGCCGTAAGTGACCCCGCGTTGCATGACTAAACCCGGCCGAGTGCGTCGATGTCCTCGAGGAAGTCCTGGTGGACTTCGTCGCTGACGGTGGTGCGGGTGTCGGCGATGGCGTCGAGGTAGTCCTGGGTGACCGGTCCCTTGCGACCGTTCGACGCCGGTGCGGAGCCTCCGGCGGAGGCGCCGGCACCGTCGTCGTACACGGCTTTTTCCAAAGCGCGTTGGGAGGCGCTGCGTGCAGCGTACTCGATGTCCGCGGGGGAGAAGCCCTCTGTCCTCGACACGAGCAACGGCACGTCCACGGAGTCCACCACGCTGGCGGGGATGAAGCGCTGCCACATGGCCTCGCGGGCGTGGATGTCGGGCAGGCCGATGGGGATGACGTAGTCGAAGCGGCCGTGGCGCAGGAAGGCGGTGTCCAGGGCGCGGATGAAGTTGGTGGCGCACACCAGGAGGCGGCCGGGCTGTTCGCGGAAGGCCGGGATGATCTTGAGGAGCTCGTTGGTGACGCCCTGGAGCGGGGACGGCGGCTCGCCGGAGCGCTGGGACGCGATCTCTTCGACCTCGTCGATGAAGACGACGGCGTGCTCCAGTTCGGCGATTTCCAGGAACGTCTCGCGCAGGGCGCCGGCCAGGCCCTTGGGGTCGGAAGCCAGCCGGGAGGGGAAGACCTCCACGAACGGCCACTCGAGCCGGGACGCGATCGCCTTCGCGAACGTTGTCTTGCCGGTCCCGGGCGGGCCGAAGAGCACGACGGCGCGCGGCGGCACCACCCCGAACTGGTCGGCGAGGTCGGCCTCGGCCAGGGGCAGGACCAGGCGGCGTTCCAGCAGTTCCTTTTCGCGGCGCATGCCGGCGACGTTTTCCCACAGGTCCCGGGCCAGGATGCGGCCGCCGAGCTGGCTGAGCGGCTCGAGTTCCTGGCGCTGGACCGGGATGGTCCGCTCGAAGTAGTGCAGGTTTTGCTTGAGCAGGAAGCCCCGGCCCAGGAACGCCTCAACCCGGGTTTCGGACTCCGGCATGAGGGCCGAGAGCTTGTTGAGCCCGTGCGGGGTCATCCGGTTCTCGACGGCGGCCAGCAGCGAGGTGCCGATCCCGCGGCCGCGGAACTCGGGCAGCGTGGCCAGGAAGACGATCCAGCCCTGGTCATGGGCCGCGCGTCCGACGGCGGCGCCCACGACCTGCTCGCCCTGCACCGCCACCACGGCGTGGTCCTTCTCGCACGAGGCCAGGACCTCGGAGAGCGCATAGACCGGCTCCACGTTGTCGGCCTTCAGCGACTCCCACAGGTGCAGGATGCCGTCCATGTCCGAGGAATGGAAATCCCTGATACGCCAATTGCTCATGCCCTGCTCCTTGGTGGATCGCCATCGATTGCCTGGTGTTGAGCATAGGCGAACTGGTGGTGGAGAGGGGTTGCGCGGGCGTTGCGTTACGCGGCTACCCTACCGGGCGCAACCGCAAGCCCTGCGTGCCGCCGTCGATAGCCAGGGACGTGCCCGAACGTCGAACCGGTGACCAGAGCTACGAGCCCTTCCCTTCGAACTCGGCGCTCACCGCGTGGCCTTGTCCGTGCCTACTGCCGCAAGCGAACCTGAACGGGCCCGGTAGAACTCTTGCCTCTGGCGGCCGAGCCCTTCTACCTCAAGCTCCACCACGTCGCCGGGCTGGATGTACGGGAAGCGGCCGGAGAGCGCCACGCCTTCCGGGGTGCCGGTGAGAATGACATCGCCGGGCTCCAGGACCATGTACTGGCTGAGGTGGTGGACCACGGTGCGGACGTCGAAGATCATGTCGGAAGTGTCCGACGATTGGCGGATCCCGCCGTTGACCCAGGTACGCAAACCGAGGTGACCGGCGTCGAGCTGGTCTGCCGGAACCAGCCACGGGCCCAGGGGAGTGGACTGCGGAAGGGACTTGCCCTTGGTCCACTGGCCCGCGGCTCCGGGCAGTTGGTAGTCGCGTTCGGAGAGGTCGTTGGCGACGACGTAGCCCGCGATGCAGTCCGCGGCCTCCTCCGTGCTGGAAAGGTATGACGCTTCGCGACCGATGACGATTCCGAGTTCCACCTCCCAGTCGTACTTTTCCGACGACGGCGGGATGGGCGCGGCGTCGAAAGGGCCACTAACGGTGTTGCTTGGCTTCAGGAACACTACGGGTGATTCCGGTGGCGTGGCGCCGGATTCGGCCGCGTGGGCCGTGTAGTTGAGGCCGATGCAGACGATGTTGCCAGGCCGGGCGACGGGCGAACCGATCCGGAGTCCCTCGGCCGAAATCTCGGGCAGATTCCCGGCCGCAAGGGCTTCCCGGGTGCGTGCGATGCCGTCCGTGGCGAGGAACTCTCCGTTGATGTCCTTCGTCAGCGGGTCAAGGCTGAAGTATTTTTCGGTGCCGTTGGCGTCTTGGGCGATGACTACCGGCTTTTCATTTCCGGCAGTGCCCAGCCGGGCGAATTTCATGTTCATGTATTCCTCCGTGCTCTGGCTCTAACATCCGAGCTCTAGTCTGCTGTTGCTCTCCATAATACGGAAATGTGACCCATTGACAATGCAGACATCGGATGTTTACGCTCGTCCCAGCAAACGACCTGCTGCCAAGCAAGGTGTATGTCCACGACGGCTGCCTCTGGCCTCCGTCCGCACCCGGGGCCGGCGGTGAAATGGTCGGCGGCTCGCTGACCGACTACAGCTTTCCCGACGGCCCGATGTGGGCCGCGGATACAAGGAAGGAATCCCGTTGATAAAGCAAGCACCTTGGTTTACGGAGTCCCGGTTCGGCATGTTCGTCCACTGGGGCCTGTACGCCCTGCCGGCCCGGCATGAGTGGGTCATGAACCGCGAACGCATTCCTGCTGAGGAATATGAGGAGTACTTCCAGCACTTCAACCCGGATCTCTACGATCCGCGGGAATGGGCCCGTGCTGCGAAGGATGCCGGCATGAAGTACGTGGTGCTGACCACCAAGCACCACGAGGGCTTCTGCCTTTGGGATTCCGCACTCACCGACTACAAATCCACCAAGACGCCGTCCGGCCAGGACCTCGTGACCCAATACGTCGAGGCACTGCGGGAATTCGGACTGAAGGTGGGTTTCTACCATTCACTCATTGACTGGCACCATCCGGATTTCATCATCGACGGGTTCCACCCCGAACGGGACAACCCCGACGCCGGAAAGCTCAACGAGGGCCGCGACATGGCCCGCTATCGCGAATACCTCCATGGCCAGGTGCGCGAGCTGCTCAGCAACTACGGCCAGATCGACTACCTCTTCTTCGATTTCTCCTACACCAGCGAGGACCACAGGCACATCTGGGGCGGCAAAGGCCGAGAGGCGTGGGGTTCCGTGGAACTCTTGAAGATGGTCCGGGAACTCCAGCCGGGCATCATCGTCAACGACCGCCTGGACATTCCGGGCGACTTTGCCACGCCCGAGCAGTACCAGCCTTCCGGGCCCATGGTGGTGGACGGCGTCCGAGGTGCCTTGGGAGGCATGCCAGACCCTGAACGGCAGCTGGGGCTATGACCGGGACAACCTGGACTACAAGTCTGTGGATCTGCTGGTGCGCATGCTTGTAGATGGAGTGTCCAAGGACGGAAACCTGCTCCTCAACGTCGGCCCCACTGGCCGCGGAAATTTCGATCCCCGGGCGGTGGAGTCCCTCCGCGGCATCGGCGACTGGATGAAGCTGCATTCGCGGGCCATCTACGGAGCAGGCCCTGCGGCCTGGACCCCGCCAGCCGATGCCCGGTACACGCGCCGCGGTGACCGCCTTTACGTGCATTTGTTTGCTTGGCCGTTCGAATACGTCCACCTCCCCGAACTAGCCGGCAAGGTGGAATACGCCCAGCTGCTCAACGATGCCTCCGAAGTCGCCATGCTTGAGATCTCACCGGACCGGGAGGCAATCAACACCACCCCTGGAGGACAACCGGCAGGTACCCTGACACTGAAGCTGCCTGTCCAGCGACCGGACGTGGCGGTGCCCGTCGTCGAACTCTTCCTGAAGCCCGGGGTGTAGCGTGCCGGAAACCTTTGCCCTGCACACCCGGCTCAAACCGGGTGCCGAGCAGGACTATGCGGATGCCCATGCCGGGATCCCCGCCGAGCTCTTCGGCGCGAGCTAGAGCGCCTGGCGCAACCAGCTTTCGACGCCGCTGATATGGACCGTCACGAGCGCCCGGACCAGCTCGGCGTCGCCGCGTTCCAAGGCGTCCGCGATGGCCTTGTGCTCGGCGAGGGTGTGCGCCACGGCTTTTTCCTGGGTCAGCCCCCGCCAAATGCGGGCCCGGACAGTGCTGCCGGAGAGCGCCTCGAGCAGGCCGGCGAGGTAGTCGTTTCCGGCGGCCTGGGTGATGATGCCGTGGAATTCGAGGTCGTGGGCCACGAGTTCTTCGACGTCGGTGTTCTCGTCGATTCCGTCCATCGTGGCGCGCAGGGCCGTGAGTGCCGTGGGGGTGATCTTGCCCGTGGCGATGAACGCGGTGGCGGGCTCAAGGATTCGTCGGACCTCGAAGAGTTCCAGGATGGAACGGTCCTGATGAAGATCGACGACGAACGCCACGGCCTCGTTGAGCAACTTGGCGTCAAGGCTGGTGACGTAAGTGCCGTCCCCACGCCGGACGTCCAGAACCCGGATGAGTTCGAGGGCTTTGACAGCCTCGCGCAGGGAGCTTCGCGAGAGGCCGAGCCGCTCGCTCAGTTCCTTCTCCGGCGGGAGGCGGTCCCCGGCCTTGAGTTCGCCGCGGATCAGCATGTCCTTGATCTTGCTGATCGCTTCATCTGTGACAGCCATGGCTACATCCTAGCGGCGAATGATCCGATGTCTGGCACCCAACTAACTCGCATTTGTTGTCGTTTAGGAGCCTCAAAACGACAACAAATGCGAGTCAGTTGGGGGGCCTAACGCACGACGGCGGCACCCGGGTTCCGCGCGAACGGAACCTCAGGTGCCGCCGTCGGGCACTTAGTTTTTGGGCGAGCGCTGAAAGGGCTAGATCTTGGTCTCTGAACCGGCAACCGGCAGGTTCGCGATCACGGGAGAGCTGCCTGTGAAGCCGTCGCGAGCCGCGGCGAGTTCGTGGATCTGCTTGCGGCACAGGTACCAGCCGACCACCATGAGGGCGCAGGCAATTGCCGTGACCAACATGGTGAGCGGGGAATCGATGAACACCATCACCAGCACGCCCGCCAGGAACAGCAGCGAAAGGTAACCGGTGTAAGGGGCGCCGAACATCCGGAAGGACGGACGCTTCAGCCAACCCTTGTCCGCCCAGCGCTTGAGCTGCATCTGGCACAGGACAATGGTTGCCCAGGTAACGACGATGCCCACGGAAGCGACGTTGAGCACGATTTCGAACGCCTGCGCCGGGACGAGGTAGTTCAGCGGAACACCGAGCAAGGAGACGCCCGCGGTGATCGCGATGCCGCCGTAAGGGACACCGGCCTTGTTCATGCGCTGGGCGAACTTCGGAGCCGAACCGGCCACGGACATGGAGCGCAGGATTCGGCCCGTGGAGTACAGCCCGGCGTTCAGGGACGACAACGCCGCCGTGAGGACCACGAGGTTCATGATCACGTCCACGCCCTGGATGCCGATGTGGCCGAAGAACGTCACGAACGGGCTGACGCCCTTCTCGTACGAGGTGTACGGCAGCAGCAGGGCCAGCAGGATGACGGAGCCGACATAGAAGACCGCGATGCGGAAGACCACGGAGTTGATGGCCTTGGGCATGATCTTCTCGGGGTTTTCGGTCTCACCGGCCGCCGTGCCCACGAGCTCGATCGAGGCGTAGGCGAACAGCACACCCTGCATGAGGATGATCATCGGCAGCAGGCCGTTGGGGAAGATGCCGCCGTGGTCCGTGAGGAGGCTGAATCCGACCTCCTGGCCCGGTACCGGCGTGCCGAAGATGACGAAGAAGGTGCCGACCACGAGGAAGGCCGCCAGCGCGGCCACCTTGATGAGCGCGAAGTAGAACTCCATTTCGCCGAACACCTTGACGGAAACCAGGTTCAGGCTCAGGACTACCACCAGGGCGATCAAGGCCCATGCCCACTGCGGAACAACGCCCATCCAGGGGACGTATTTGCCGAAGAAGTTCATGTAAAGGGCCGCGGCGGTGATGTCCACGATGGTGGTGGTGGCCCAGTTGATCCAGTAGAACCAGCCGGAGACAAACGCAGCCTTCTCGCCGAAGAACTCGCGGGCGTAGGAGACGAACGAGCCCGACGACGGGCGGTGCAGCACGAGTTCGCCGAGGGCGCGCAGGATCAGGAAGGCAAAGAAGCCGCAGACCGCGTATGCGATGACGAGGGAGGGGCCCGCAGCGTTGAGGCGGCCGCCGGCACCCAGGAACAGGCCGGTGCCGATGGCACCGCCGATCGCGATCATCTGGATCTGACGCGGCTTCAGGCTTTTGTGATAGCCCTTGTCCTCGGCGTGGAGGAGCTTTTCAGTGGCGTGCGCCTGTGGCGGGACCGTGTGGTCCGTGATGGGTGCATTGGTCATGGGAATCCTTAAGGGGTGTCCTGTTTGGGGGTCCGGATCTCGCCGTCCGGCCTGTCTTTTCGCGCATTTCAGGCCCGACGGCGGCGAGTGAGCGCCGCCGTCGGCGGACGTTTTGCGCGGCTCAGCCTAGTTGCTGAGGTTGGCCAGGCGTTCGGGACGGAGGAGCTCATCGAGCTGCTCCGAGGTCAGCAAGCCGTGTTCGAGAACGAGCTCAGCGACACCTTTGCCGCTTGCCAGCGCCTCTTGGGCGATGGCAGTGGCGGAGGCGTAGCCGATGTGCGGATTGAGTGCCGTGACGAGTCCGATCGACTGCTCTACCGTGAGGCGCAGGCGTTCGGTGTTCGCGGTAATGCCCCGGATGCAGCGCGACGTGAGTGTGCGGCACGCGGCTTCCAGGTGGGAGATGCTCTTGTGGAGGCTGTGGACGATAATCGGCTCGAAGGCGTTCAGCTGCAGCTGTCCCGCTTCGGCTGCCATGGTGACAGTGACATCGTTGCCGATGACTTCATAGGCCACTTGGCTGACCACTTCCGGGATCACCGGATTGATCTTGCCTGGCATGATGGACGATCCCGACTGCACAGCCGGGAGGTTGATCTCGCCCAGTCCCGCACGCGGTCCGGAGGACAGCAAGCGGAGATCGTTGCAAATCTTGGAAAGCTTGACGGCGACGCGCTTGAGCACGCCCGAGAGGTGGACGAACGCGCCCACATCCTGGGTGGCCTCGATGAGGTCGGCCGACGTGACCAGGGGCAGGCCGGTGATCTCAGCCAGGTGCCTGCAGGCTGCTGCGGCGTATCCAACGGGGGCGTTCAGGCCGGTTCCGATGGCAGTGGCGCCAAGGTTGATCTCGTGGATGAGTAGCTGGGACTCGGCCAGTCGAGCCCGGTCCTCGCCCACAGTCACGGCGTAACCGCCGAATTCCTGACCGAGGGTCATGGGGACGGCGTCCTGCAACTGCGTGCGGCCCATCTTGACCACGGTGCGGAATTCTTCGCCCTTTTCCGCGAACGCGACCTGAAGTTCCTGAAGAGCCGAAAGAAGGCCCTGGACGGAGAAAATGGTGGCCAGGTTGACGGCGGTGGGGTACACGTCGTTGGTGGACTGGCTCAAGTTGACGTGGTCGTTCGGGTGCAGCCTGGCGTAGTCGCCCTTGGGGTGGCCAAGGATTTCAAGGGCACGGTTGGCAATGACCTCGTTGGCGTTCATGTTGGAGCTCGTGCCGGCACCGCCCTGGATGACATCCACCATGAACTCCTCGTGGAGCTTGCCGTCCAAGATGTCCTGGCAGGCCTGCTCGATCGCGTCCGCCCGTTCGTCGTCCAGGAGGCCGAGCTCGCGGTTGGTGCGGGCGGCGGCGAGCTTGACTGCGGCGAGGCCCTTGACGAGGTTGGCGTTGCTGGCCAGCGGGTGGCCCGTGATGGGGAAGTTCTCGATGGCACGCAGCGTGTGCACGCCCCAGTAGGCATCAGCAGGGACGTCGCGGTCGCCGAGGAGATCGTGTTCCGAGCGGAACCCTGGAATTGTCGTGGAGTGCACGGCAGATGTCATTGCTGTCCTTTGGTCTTTGTGCTTGTTTGACTGCGTCAGTTGGATGCGAGGAAGTTCGCGGCACGCAGCACGCCAACAGGGTGGCCGCCGCCCAACACGGGCGCACTGGCGAGCGTGGCGAGCTGGCCGCCGTCGAGCCCTAGTTCCTCAAGGACGCGGACGGTGACGGGCATGCGTGCGCGGTCGCCGCCGTCGGAGATCTTGATGGCGATGCCGGTGCCATTGCGCAGGCCGATGAGCTGGAGGCCTTCGAAGCCGTCCTTGGCCAGCAGCCCGGGAACCGTACGCATGATGGCTGCGACGTCGCGACCCTCGCCGGCCACCATCTCGGGGAAGGCGCGCATGGCGTGGGCTACCTGGCCTTCTGCTTCCGTGTTGTCCGCCGCGGCCATACGGCCATAGGCCCGGGCCATGCCGTGCAGGCTGTGGGCAAAGAGCGGGGTGCCGCAACCGTCCGTGCTGATGGCCGCTGCTTCTTCGCCCGTGAGTTCGGTGATGGTGTCCTTCACGAGCACCTGGAGGGGATGCTCGGGATGCAGGTAGCCCTGGACGGGCCAGCCGTTGATTACGCACGTGGCGGCCATGGACGCGTGCTTGCCGGAACAGTTCTGGGCGAGCTGGGTGGGCTGGCCGCCGGCGCGGAGCCATGCTTCGCGCTCGGCGGTGCCGTAGGGGAGGTCGGTGCTGTTTTCCAACGCGCTTTTGTCCAGGCCATGCATTTCGAGGATCCGTGCGGCGCCGTCGAGGTGCATCGCGGCGCCGGAGTGGCTTGCCGCGGTGAGGGCGAGGAGGTTCTCCGGAAGCTTGAGCCCCGCCCGGACCATGGCGACCGCCTGCAGCGGTTTGAGGGAGGACCGTGGGTAGAACGCGGCGTCGGGCTCGCCCGCTTCGAGGAGTGTTTCGCCGTCCGGCCCGACGGCGATGAGGGAGCCGTAGTGGATGCTCTCGACCAAGCCGTCGCGGGTCTGTTCCGCGAGGGGGACGTGGCGCGGGGTCGTTGGAATGGTTGCTGCCGGGGGGTCTAGCGGCATAGCGGGGCGCGTTGCATGCGGGGTGGGCATGACTTCCTTCAGTTGGTGGATCATTTGCTGAGGATGGTGTCCAACGCAACGCTGACGGCGCTGAGATGGTCGGCCATGGCGGCTTCGGCGGCGGGAGCGTCACCGGCTTCGATGGCTTCGACGATGCGGAGGTGTTCATCGTCTGAAACATGCTGACGGTCGGCCACCATGTTCAAGGTTTCTGATTGATGGGCCAGGGCTTCGCGGATGTCTGCGACAACGCTTTCGAAGACCTTGTTGCCGCTTGCGCGGGCAATGGCAGAATGGAAACTGGCGTCGAGGCTGACCCAGGTCTCAGGGTCGGTCTCGGCTGCCATTGAACTCACGATTTCCTTGAGGTGTTCGAGTTCTTCCGGGCTGCGGCGTTTTGCCGCCAGGCCGGCTGCCGGGACTTCGATATGCGGGCGTGCCTCATTGAGGTCCCGTGCCGAGTACTGACCGAGTGTGAGGTCATTGGCCACCCGGTCCGCGACGACGAACGTGCCTTCTCCGGTCTTGGTGACCGTCAGCCCGAGCGCAGTGCAGGACCGGAGAGCCTCACGGATAACCGAGCGGCTCACCCCGTACTGCGCGGCCAAGGTGGCTTCAGAGCTGAGTTTGGCCCCGACTTCCACGGTTCCGTCTTCGATGTCCTGGCGGATGGAGCTGAACACGGCTTCCGCGGCACTGAAGCGGGCGAGGGGCCGAGGGCTCGATGGCCCGGGCACTTGGGCCGGCCGGGGGACGGCGCCGCTTGTGGCGGTGCGCTGGTCAGCCGCAGCTTTCTGGCTGACGGCTGGCTGTCCAGTGGCGGCCTGTCCGGCTGTCCGGCTGTCTGACAGGTTCACGCTATGAATATGGCACGGGTCACAGGGTGGTGTCAAGATTCTCCGGCTTGCTGGGTGAGCCCTCGACTTAAATGCTGAATAGGCAGCCGGTCGAACCGGCATTTGTGAGGCCAACGAACTCCTGCCGGAGCATAATTGCATCCATGGCCAACCGTCCGCGCGGGGGATGGGATTCAACGACACAGACAGCACCGCCCATCACGGTCGAGGTGCCGGTCCTCGGGATCGGTGCAGGGCCTTCGGACTATGAGGAGTTGGCGCGCTACGCGGTGGCGCTGCGCAGGCCGCGGGGACTGCACATGACCCTGTTGCACCTAGGCGTCCTGGATGACTTTTGCCGGGACGTGGCCGATTGGACCAAAGGCAACACCAGCGCCGAGTCGGCCCTGCTCAGGATCGTCGCGTGGCTCGAGGCTCTGCCCGTGCTGGAGGCTTTCTCCGGCAGCGCCGAACGGCTGATCGTCCTAGGCAGCGGCGGAGTCTGCGGACTGGAAGTGGATGTACCCGTCTCGGTGCGTGACTATCAGGTCTTCCTCGTGCACGCCCTTCACGAACTACTGGATCAACTGCTTGTCGACAACATCGACGACTTCATCCTCAGCTCCCCTGCCCTTGGATTCCGCTCCCCTCGCTGGGTACCCCATGTGGCTGTGGGCAGGCCAAAGAACAGGGGTCGCGGACCGTGGGAGATTGGCCGGGTCGGAGTTGAGTTCGGCGAATCGCGGATCCGGAACCGCCAGCATTTCCCTCAATTGCCGTAGTGGTACCTGCAAGCGGCGATAAGCACCTCGATGCCATCGTCAGTTTCGACGAACTTGCACACCAGGCGATGTTCGTCCGTGATGCGCCGTGCTGGGCTTGAAATGGGTACGGCACGGTCGGTGGACGTCCTGGACTACCAGGACGTCCACGGGCTCGCTTACATCCGCGGACCCGAAGGGCTGATGCCAACGGGTCTTTACTGGTGGTTGAGTGCGCCGGCTGCGGCGGGGTCGCTGTAGCTGGGTTTCCCGTTTTCATGGTGGCCCGCGAACCGTCGCAGGTACTGCGGGGCGTCTTCATCGGCAACGCTCACGTCGTACCAGCCGTGGCTGGACTCCAGTTCGATGTCCCTGGTAACGGTCTTCCTGGGCGGGACCGTCACTTTGAGCGCTTTGCCTTGGTCGTAGGCATTGGAAATGCGGATTTTCCGGGGACGCGTTCCGGAATTGCTGAGCACGAGCTGCACCGGGGTGCCAGCGACGTCCTCTTGCACCTTGACTTGGAGCTCGTCCGGGTCCGTGAGAGTGCCCTTGAATTCGGCAAGGTACCCGTTTGCGCCCCACACCCCCAGGTCGTAGGCAGAGTCGCCGGACCATGAATCGCGGACAGTGTCTTTCGCGGCAATCTGGTAACGGCGCGGCGCATCCTGCGGAGTTCGTCCGTTCCGGACCAAGAAGTGGGCGCCGGCTTCTCCCTGATTTGCGAATTCCAGGCTGAGTTCCGAGCTACCGGAGCGTACGAACTCGACGCCGAACAGATACGGAAGCGGGCGCGCCGGCCGGACTCCAGGTGCTTGCTGCGGCATTGACTGCGGATTCTGGACCGAGAATGGCTGGCCCTGCCCTTGGATGGGAGCAGGCGGATTCATTGCCGTGAAGTCGGCCTGCGCCCTGGAGAAGTCAAACGCCGATGTGAGGTCTCCGCAGACGGAACGGCGCCAGTCGCTGATGTTCGGCTCTGGCACGCGGAATCGCTTTTCCAGGAATCGGATGACTGAGGTGTGGTCGAATACTTCCGAGCACACCCATCCGCCCTTGCTCCAGGGTGAGATGACCACAAGTGGAACCCTGGGCCCGAGGCCAATGGGTTGTTTTCCGTGGGGGTCGGCGCCGGGCACCAAGGGGTGGGCTTCGCCCGGGTGCAGGTCCAGATCGAGGAATTCATCGGCCAAGCTAGCCGACAGCGACGCCGATACCATGCCGTCGGTTCCCGGGCGGTTCTTCAATGGTGGCATGGGAGGCACGACGTGGTCGAAGAAGCCATCGTTCTCGTCATAATTCAGGATCAGCGCCGTCTTTGCCCAGACTTTAGGGTCGGCGGTAAGCGCGTCCAGGACCGTGTCGATGTAGTACGCGCCGTCCGTGGGCGAAGCCGAGGGATGCTCGCTGTACTTGTAGGGCGAAACTATCCACGATACGGAGGGCAGTGTGCCGTTGAGCACGTGCTGTTTCAGTTCGGCAAGGGTGTGTGTCGATGCGCCGTTGTCTACGAGCGGCCCGCTGGCCCCCTGGGCTTTCTGGAAGTTGGCGAAGAATTCAAGGGAATTGTCGGTGTAGTTGTCCGTCGGTTGTCCCGGAACACCCGTTCCGCCCTGGTAGACGCGCCAGCTGATGCCCTTCTGCTGAAGCCGTTCTGCGTACGTGGTCCAGGTATAGCCGTTAGTGACGTTGCGTTCCCCGATGCCGGGCCCGTTCTTGGCCGAGCCGAGCCGGTTTTGCGGGTCGATTGTGCCCGTCCACAGAGCGATGCGGTTCGGTGCGGTATCGGCGTGGACGGAAGCAAAATACGCATCGCAAACGGTGAATGAATCCGCGAGGGCGCGATGGAAGCTGTTTTCTTTCTCGGACAGATAGGCCATCGTCAGTACGTCTTGTTTTTGGTTTACCCACTGGTCCCAGCGGCCCTCGTTCCAAGCCAAGTGGCCGCTGCTCCAGCCATGGTCGGTGCCGGCAATGTTTTCGGATGTCCTGGCTGAGTCGATGTAGAACGGCAGGACGTATTTTGCGTCTGCAGGCAACCCGCGTGCGTGGTAGCGAGCGGTTTGAACGGTTGCAGGGGGTTGATGCCAAACGTCGTCGCCGTTGGGAAGGCGCCACGGGCGTGGATCGCCGAAGCCACGCACCCCCCTCATGGTGCCAAAGTAGTGATCGAAGGACCGGTTCTCCTGCATGAGGATGACCACATGTTCGACGTCGTCGATCGTGCCGCTTCGTACGGCCGGTTCAGCCGCCAAGGCTCTCCCGATCGATGCTGGCAGCGCCATTGATGCGGCGGCAGCCGCAACGCCCCCGAGCAATTGCCTCCGGTTCACCGTAACCATGTTCGTACCTTCCCTAGCTTTGGATGTTTGCCCCCTGAATCTTGTCAGCGCCCATCTGGCAGCCAATGAACCAGCACTTGACACACAATGAACAAAAATCAAAGATATGTGGCGCAAAGCGAACGCGCGGACAAGCTTTTAAGGGGTCTCCGGAGGTCAGGGCAACCGCGCTGGCTGTGAGCCTGGGGACGTGGATCCTGTACCACCGCTTCAACAGGGGCTTGCGGTGCGCCCCGTCGAGCGGCTGCCTTCCACGCCAGCTGGACGGGTTATATGGTCAACACCATGGTCTGAGGACCGTGAGGCCAAACGACCGGCGTGATGGAGGAGTAGCTCTTGGTCGAGATCCGCATGATTTTGCCCGCAAATGTGCGCCATCGTTCCGGGGGAAATATCTACAACGCGAGGCTGGCGGAAGCCCTCCGCGCCCAGGGCGCAGAGGTCTCGGTCTGTAAGCTCGACGGCGACTGGCCTTCCGGAACTGCCGGAGACCGGAGGCGCTTTGCCGATGCACTTGCCGGAGGCGACCCGCCCATCTACATTGTCGACGGCCTGATTGCCTCGGGCGCGCCCACGGAAATCGAGACAGCAACCGGTGCCGGGCACCGCGTCTGGGTGCTGCTCCACGTGCCCCCTTCCGGTGAGGATCCAGTGGAAACGAGCGCGCTCCGCGCAGCAACAGGTCTTCTCTGCACTGGTTCCCGTACTGCTGAAGCGGCCAGAAGATTGGGCCTGAGCAACGTGCATCTGGCGACCCCCGGTGCAGATCTCCCGTCGAGAGCCCGCCCAAGTCCACGAGGGGCTGCGGCGGCACCGCATTTCATTATGGTGGGCGCCCTACTCCCCAATAAGGACCAGATCTTCTTTGTCGACGCGCTGGCCAGGATCAAGGACTTGGCGTGGACCGCAGCGCTTGTGGGCTCCACAAAAGCAAACCCCTCCTACGCCGCCGCCGTGCGGGAGCGCATCCTCCGGAATGGACTTGAAAAGCGGGCGGAAACAACAGCTGAGCTTTCCGGCCCGGCCTTGGAGGAGCAGTGGCTCCGTGCTGATCTCAGTCTGTTGATCTCACACTCGGAGTCCTTCGGCATGGTGGTCCAGGAGTCCTTGGCTCACGGCATACCGGTAGTCGTCCGCAAGGGAACCGGCGCCGTCGAAGCGCTCGGGGCCCACGGTGCCGGTGAAGCGATCGATCTCACCGCAGGAATCGGATCGCTGGAGAATCTCCTGCGGAGATGGCTTGGCGACCCTGCCCTGCGGGAGGGATGGCGGGTAGCAGCCGAGGCAGCCAGCAGGGTGTTGCCGCGATGGGAAGACACCGCACGGGCGGTCCTTCGCGCCGTCACGGCGGCGTAAGAGCTTAGTTATAGGTGCTGGATGCCTGCCCGCTGCATCGCGTCCCGGTAGGTTTCGATGTTTTTGGCCAGGAGTTCCTGTTGCTTCGCCTCGGACAGGGCAAATGCCCGTCCACCGAGCGCGCTGGCCTTGTAGACCTTGATCCCGTGCTGCCGGAGCGGCGAGTGGTAGGTCTTCTCAAAGAGCGCCAGGAAAGCTGCGGCCTCCGCGCCGTGAGCAACGACGGCGGAAACGCGCTTGTTGATCTTGAGGAACTGGCGGAACGGGCGGAGACCGTCGGTCTTCTCCTGTGCACTCAGTGCCGGCGGCAGTTCCGGGTCGCGGACCCACGGGTAGCAGTTCCACGGCATCACGTAGCGGACGTCCAAGTCGGCTGAGTCATAGATCAGCTGCGCACGTCGGGCGGCGTCGTCGTCGTTGAGGTGCGATACGAAACCCGAGGTGGGAGCCCGCCCCGGGCTGGTCTGGAGGGTGACGATCCGGCACTCATCTTCGTCATGCACCGGATCGATGTAAGGCACGGTAGAACCTGGCCTTTTGGCCATCAGTTCGTCGCACAGCTGCGTCACCGCAGCAATGTTGGGCTCCTGTAGCAAGGCCCTTTTTTCGTCCCAGTCAATGGTCACGTTCTCTCCTTCGGCAGCGCGGCGTCCAGAATCGGCGTCTCTTGTCACTTTACGCGTCGCTCACGCTCCTGCAGAGCCGAGAGGCAAAACTGCCCGACGCCGGGCCTTGCGGCGGGCTTCCCGTCCCGACTGTCCTTGGGCTACTGTCCCTTCAGCTTCTGCATATCGCGCCGGTCCTTTTTGGTAGGCCGTCCTGCACCGCGATCGCGCTGCGGCAGCCCGAGGGCGGGTGCGGCGGGGCGCTCCGGAGTATGGTCGGTAAAGCAGTGGGATGCTGCTTCAGCCCCTACCCTTTTTGCAATGAGCCTCCGGACCTCAAGGATGCGCTCGAAGCCGGGCTGCCGTACACGGATGGTGTCGCCGATAATCACGGACTGCGAGGCCTTGACCGGGTTCCCGTTGATTCGCACATGTCCCGCCCTGCAAGCGGTTGTGGCTGCGGAACGGGTCTTGTAAGCACGGATGGCCCAGAGCCAGGCGTCAATGCGCACATTGCCGCTTTTCGATGTTTGGGCGGAAGTCGGAAGGCTAGTCATGATTGCGAACGAGTATAGTCGGCGCGCGGCCTGGGCCGTTCCCCGCAAAGCCGATTACCGGCGTCGAAGTTCCGCGTATTCAAGGTGCGGGACGACGGTCCCTGCGTCCCGCTCCAGGAAGTTGGTGCCGGGCGCCACGATGTCGTCAATGGCATTCAGGACGGCTTCGTTGAGGACAACATCCGCGGCCTTGAGGTAATCGACCAGATGGTCCTCCGTGCGTGGACCGATAACCACACTGCTGACGGCTGGATGATTCAGGGCGAAACCGACAGCAAGCTGGATGAGGGTGAGCCCGTGCCGTTCGGCGACGCGGGCCAAGGCATCGGCTGCCAGGAGTTTGTTCCTGTTGCAAGGTGCCGAGACGTCGAAGCGCCCGGGAACGGCCGACGCGCGGGAGCTTGCGGGCTGGGGAACTCCTACGCGGTAGTTCCCGGAGAGCCAGCCGCCGTCGAGCGGTCCATAACTGAGCACGCCAAGGTTGTACTGCTGCGTGATCGCGAAGACGTCGCGCTCATTCGCGCGGACCAGCAAGGAATAGGGCACCTGATCCACCACTGGCGGTATGAGGTGGTTCGTGGTGGCGATCCACTGTGCCTCCACAAGCTGCGACGGCGTGAACACAGACGTTCCGTAATAGAGGATCTTGCCCTGCCGGATGAGGTCGTTGAGGGCCGTGATGGTTTCCAGGACGTCCGTGTTGTAGTCGGGACGGTGTGCCTGGTAAAGGTCGATCCTGTCCGTCTGCAAGCGGTGCAGGCTCCCTTCCACGGCCTTCATGATCCAGCGCCGGGAATTCCCAGCGTGGGCGGGATTCGGCCCCATTTGTCCGTGGAACTTGGTGGAAAGGAAAACGTCATCCCGCCTGCCATGGAGGGCCCGGCCCACAATAGCCTCTGCCTCGCCCTGCGAATAGATGTCTGCGGTATCGACGCTCGTGATGCCGGCGTCGAGGGCCGCATGGACAATGCGGATGCTTTCTTCGGCGCCGGTGGGCGCCGAGCCCGTCCCAAGGTTAAGGGTTCCCAGGGTAAGGGGGCTGATCAGGGCGCCTGTGCGTCCCAGGGTTCGAAGCTCGCTGAGGCTCATCTCCGGCTTCCTCCGTGAAGAATCAAGGCTGTGCAATGGATTGACACGACGCTACACATGTCGTGGCCGAGGTACTCGAAAAGCGTACAAATTCTTCGCTTTTCGTATTGCGGGGTAATGAAAACAGCGCATGACGAATTAAGAATTGACTTGAATCGACACGCGAATACACAAATATTGCCGTTATCGGCGTCCAGTGAATTAGTAGAAAGGCAGACACGAAACTACAGAGAAAGGAACCGGCCATGACCCAGGTAACGGTGGATGGAGCCGCGTCGGTCAAGCAGGCGTTCGCGCAATTTCCCTCAGGCGTGGCGGCCTTCAGTGCCATGGTCGGCTTCGCGCCGGAGGCCTTGGTGGCATCGAGCTTCACGGTGGGAGTCTCGCTCGAACCCCCGCTGGTCATGTTTGCTGTGCAGAATTCGTCCACGACGTGGCCCAAGCTCCGGCGCGCCCCTCGTCTGGGTGTTTCCATCTTGGCCCAAGGCCAGGAAGCCGTGTGCCTGCAGCTCTCCTCGCGGACGCAGGACCGATTCGCCGGCCTTGCGACCTCAACGAGCGACGCAGGTGCGGTGTCGATCGACGGCGCGGCGCTCGTGCTTGAATGCGAAGTGGTGTCCGAAACGCCCGCAGGCGACCACGCGATCGTCGTCCTCGAAGTGAAGTCCGTGGAGATCAACCACGACGCCGAGCCCCTCATCTACCACGGTGCCGGGTTCAGGCAACTGGTTGCCTGAACTTGGACGCTATGCCCGGGGGCGGGCCCCGGCAGAGGCCGTCACACGGCCGGACGATACAGGCTTGCCGCCATGGGGGTCTCCCCGGTGTTCGCGGACCGGCGCGGCAGTCCCGGGCGACTCCGCGGCGTTCCCTTCGGTGGGTTCCTTGTCAGAAGCAGGCGCTTCTTCATCGCCTGACGCTTTCTGCGCCCGTTCAGCCTCGCGCGCTGCGGCCCGGGCGTCAGCCTCGGCGACGGCGGCAGCCCACTGGCTGTTCAGGACCGGAGGATCCTGCTTTACCGCAACCACAAAGGGATGTTCCTTGGCCTGGGTTGTGGCTACGGCGGTGGCCGTGGCTGCGATTCCGGCCTTGACCTCGGCGGGTTTAGGCCAGGCCCGTGGATTCACGAGCGACCTCCACGGGAAGTTCCGGACGGCAGACCACGACGCCGACCATAGCAACCTTGTGGTCCCAACGATTCCAGGACGCTGGTTCCCGGGCACGAATGGCCCCGTGCCCGGCAAGCCGTCTTCCGCCGTCGTCGATTCCTCGGAATCCGACGGCGGGGCGGGAGCACGTCGAGGCCTCGGGGGCAAGTGCACAACCGGTACAGCATCGCGCTTCGGGAAGATCCCCACCATCGCGAGCAGGATGATCCAAACCAGCTTCGCGACGCCGGCCAGCACCAAGGTGACAACCATCAGGAAGGCCAAACCAAGGAACATCAGCAAAGCCAGCCCGAGCGTTCCAAAAAAGGTCAGATTGAGGCCGAGTGTTGTTGGATCCTCCACGTAGCCTCCCCGAGCCAGAGTTGTGAGGTGGGCGCCGCAACCGAAGGTCTGCGGGCATGTCATCTAGCCTAAGGGCGAAATGTGAATGAATCATCCGCCAAACTCCGGCTCGCCGAGGTTGTTTCGAAGCTGTTATCTGCTGTGACAGAATTTGTTGCCTAGCTCTCACCTTCTCTTCCAGATAGGGCTTCAATGCCACTCGATCCGGCCCGCCTCCGCATAGGCGCTTGCCCTTGTTTGTCCGGAGAGCAGTACACCGAGTGCTGTGGGCGCTTCCACCGCGGAGACGCCGACGCGCCCACGGCGGAACAGCTCATGCGTTCGCGCTACTCGGCCTTTGTGGTTCTTGACGGCGATTATCTTCTGCGCACGTGGCACCCTGACACCAGGCCTGCCGCGCTGGACCTGGACCCGGACATTGAATGGCGCCGGCTGGACATCCTGGCGACGCACCGAGGCGGCCCCTTGGACGCCGAAGGGACGGTCGAGTTCGCGGCACACTACCGTTCCGAGGGCGAACGCGGAGTCCAGCGCGAAAACAGCCGCTTCCTGCGAGTCGACCGGCGCTGGTACTACCTCGACGGTGACGTCGGCTAGCCCTGTCCTCGCTGTTTCGATCTGCAGTGGGCCTCAGCGGTACTTCCGGTGCAGGTTCTCCTTTGACGACGCGCCCGGGGTGGCGTCGGCGATCCACGGACCCGTTCCTTCGGATTGGTCAAGGATTCCGGCCTCAAGCCAGGCGTAGTCCCCCGCGAGGACGTTCGATGACAACTCATGATCGACGTCGTCGGTGTTCCGCCACAACTGATCGAAGTATCCGTCCACGCGAATCCTGGCCTGCTCGCAGTAGGCCTCGGCGAGTTCGTACGCCGCACCGCCTTGCTCCGGTGCGGTCTGAAGCAGCATCTCGGCCCGCGAGCAGCACGCTGCCATGGCAAACAACTCGGCCCCGATATCCACGATCCTGCCGAGGAACGCTTGTTTGTATTCAAGCCTTGCCTGCCAGCGGCCCATCCCGTAGAACGTCTGCCGGGCGAGCCGGCGTGAAGCCCGCTCCACATACCTCAGTTGCTTCGCGAGGCGCCCGAACTCACCGTAGGACCGGGGGTCCATGCCGGCGCCGGCCACAAGCTTAGGGAGCCATTTGGCGTAGAAACCTGAGGCGCCGACGGCGGCACGCGCCTTCTCCTGCAGGGTTGCGTCCGCGGAGGCGAGCTCGCCCGCGGCAGAAAGGTGGGCATCGACGGCTTCCCGGGCGATGAGCAGGCGCATGATCTCGGACGAGCCTTCGAAGATCCGGTTGATGCGCATGTCCCTCAGCAACTGCTCGGCGGCCACTGCGCGCTCCCCGCGGGCCTCCAAGGAATCCGCCGTCTCAAAGCCACGGCCACCTCGGATCTGCACCAACTCATCAGCCACCGTGTAGCTGAGTTCAGTGGACCAAAGCTTGGCCAGCGCAGCCTCGATCCGCACATCTTTCTGGCCGGCATCGGCCATCTCGGCAGACAGTTCAAAAACAGCTTCAAGGGCAAAAGTGGTGGCGGCGATGAAGGCGATCTTCTTGCCGACGGCCTCATGTTTTCCGACCGGCCGGCCCCATTGGGTGCGGGCGTTGGACCATTCGCGGGCGATCTTCAATGACCACTTGCCCGCCGCCACGCACAGCCCGGGGATGGACAGCCGGCCCGTGTTGAGCGTGGTGAGCGCGATCTTGAGTCCCTGGCCTTCGCGGCCCAGCCGGTTGGCTGCCGGTACGCGGACTTGGTGGAACCGCGTCACGCCGTTCTCGATGCCGCGCAGACCCATGAAGGCGTTGCGGTTCTCCACGGTGATGCCGGGGGAGTCCATTTCCACGACGAACGCCGTGATTCCGCCCTTGAGTGCCCTGCCGTCGGGGGCGGTGCGGGCAGGAACAACCGCCATGACCACTACCAGTTCGGCGATCACGCCGTTGGTGGTCCAAAGTTTGACGCCGTCCAAAAGGTAAGACTCGCCGTCGTCGCTTGGCACTGCGGTGCTGCCCATCCGGGCGGGGTCGCTGCCGACGTCGGGCTCTGTCAGCAGGAAGGCCGTGATGGCGCCGGCCGCGCAACGCGGCAAGTACTCCTGCTTTTGTTCGGGGGTGCCGAAGACTTTGACCGGCTCGGGGACGCCGATGGACTGGTGGGCCGAAAGCAGCGCGCCAAGGCTCGGGTGGACTGACCCCAATAGTGCCAACGCCCTGCCGTAATAGACCAGCGACAGGCCCAAACCGCCGTACTCGCGCGGAATCTTCATGCCGAAAACGCCTAATTCGGTGAGGCCTGCGAGGTATTCGTCCGGGATCTTGGCATCGCGTTCGATGGCTCGGCCGGACATGGTGCCGCAGAACTCCGTCAGCTTCGCCATGAACTCTTCGCCGCGCTCGACGTCTTCGGCTCTTGCCTGGGGCCACGGATGGATCAGCCCCAGATCGAAGTCTCCCAAATACAGTCCCTTGGCGAAACTCGGGCGGTTCCATTCGGTGTCGCGGGCGGCCTCGGCGACGGCGCGGGCTTCTGCGGCCGTGACGCCGCTGCTCTTGTTATCAGTGGCGGAGGTCATGGGAGGACTCCTCTTGCCGGTTGTGCCGGTTCGAGCCCAGGATCCGCCTCGGGTGGGGGACCCTTCAGCTGTCCCTCAATGCTACCCGCGGGTAGGTACCTGTGCTAGGGGCGGTTTGCGATGGGAATTCCACCGGCAGCTCCACTTTTCCGGCCTGGTGGACCAGCTGGTCCCACGCAAAATTGATGCCGTGGACCAGCCCGCCCAGCACGTTCTTCACGGTGTACCAGGCAAGGCTCCCGGCTCCGAGCAACGCAAGGGCGGCCATGGCCGCCACCGCGATGAAGGCTGCCAGGACCAGGCCAAGGATTAGTGTTCCCGCGAAGACATAAGTGCTGCTGTCTAAGGTCGTCAAGTCGAACTGCATTGGGTCCCCTCCGCAACGCTGCCAAAGCCGACGTCGGTGTGTCGACGTCGTTGGTGTCGACACTAGGGGCGGCATCAATGGTTCAGCCAGCAACAACACCGGCGTCGCCCCTGTTGATACGCGATCGAAACCATACCGGCAGGTAGATCACGGAAGGGTTGCGGCGCACCCTGCGTTAACCTTGTACGGGGCAGTTTTCGGGATTTCCGCTGCCAGAAGGTTCCGCGGCAGCTGAAGGAGAGTAAGTGTCCCGCTCAGCAATGTCCTCAGCCGACGCCATCAGTGCACGGCTCAGAGACCTCGAACTCCTGACCAAAGGCCCCGCGTGGGCCCTCACGCGCTCGGCTCCCTGGGTTATCGCGGTGCTCCAGGCATCCTTCACCCGGACAAGGCCGCAGCTTCCGCTCGAAGAGTTCCATGCCGACGTCGACGCTTTCCTTGAGCAGCTCCGCAGGCAGGATCCCGGGCTGGGCGGCCAGGGGAGCGGCAAGGCATTTGCCGACGAATGGACCCGCAAGCAGTTCCTGACCCGACGCAGCCAGTCCGGCCAGATCGTCTACGAAATCACTGAGGCCGCCGCGCGCGTCCTGGCTTTCCTGGACAGCCTTTCCAGCGAACGCTCCACCCTCAACGGTTCCCGGCTCGGAACGTTGCTGGGCGACGTCGAAAAGCTCGCCAACGAGACGAACCCGGATCAAAGCGCCCGTTTGGAATCCCTTGAAGAGGAGATCCAGGAGCGCCAGCAGCTGATCGAGGACATCAGCTCGGGCGACTTCGACGGTCTCTTGGACGATGAGGAAGCCGTCGAGGCAGCCGGGAACATCCTGGACCTTGCGGCGAGCCTGCCTGCCGACTACAAGAAGATGCGCGACCGCATCGAAGAACTGGTAGGCGAGCTCCGCAACCAGATCATCGAGGAATCCCTCAGCAAGGGCGCCACCATGGCACAGGTCCTTGAGGCGGACAAACGCCTGCGCCAGAGCCCAGAAGGCCGCACGTTCCGTTCCTTCACGGCGTTCCTTGAGGACCCGCAGCAACAGTTGCGTTTCCGTTCGGCGATCGGTGATGTGCTGAGCCGCCAATTCGCGGACGACCTCAGCCATGAGGACCGGGAAACCCTGAAGAACCTCGTGGCGGAATTGCGTACCCAGCACAGCCAGATCCAGCGCATCTACGGCCGGCTGTCCGAAAGTCTCAACAACTACATCCAGAGCGACGACATCCGCCAGTCCGTCCGGCTCCGGCAGGTCCTGCGCGAAGCCGAACAGGCTATCCGCTCCATGCCCTACGAACGCGACCGTCCCGGCCTGGTCCGCGGCCCGGTGTTGTTCAATGCGGGATTCGAATCACTCGCCATGGTCAAGCTCTTCGATCCGGATGAGTTCGCGGCTCCTCCAAAGCTCGCCGACCCTATCGCCTTCAGCGATTCGGACCGCGTGCGTTCGCTGCGCTCCGCGAAGGCAAGGCCCGACGTCGTCCGCTCGGCAATGGCGGGCGCCTCCACGCTGGCGGGGGCCTGGGCGAACCTCCCGGAGGAAGAACGGCACATCAACACTGTCCGGGCACTCCTGTCCGAAGCGCTGCACGGTGGCGCGGCGTTCGACCGGGCCGCCTGGGAAAACATCGACTTCGAACAAATCGATGGCAGCACACGCACCGCGTACCTGCCGCTCGTGACGCTGACTAAGGATTCCGATGACTGACGCCCACCCCACCGAGCATGCCCCCTCTTCGGAGCAAGGAGTGGACATAACGCAGCATGTCCAGTCCGAGGCTTCGCAGGATGGACATGCGCATTCCTGGACGGCGGAATCGGCGGCGTCATCGGCGGCGGAGGATGGACATGTCCATCAGGATCCGTTCCGAGTCACGCCCCGCGACACGTTCGTCGACGGCGCGGCGCTATTCCCGGGCGACACCGGCGTCCTGCCCATGAAGGTCCGTCAGGCCCTTGTGCGGCTGCTCAAGGGCCCATATGTCGACGGCGACCGCGACGAAAAGCTCTGGACCACCCTTCTGGACAACCAAGTGATTCTCCGCAGCCGGCTTTCGGAGCTTTTCCTGAACCTGCAACTGGACCACGAACGCAAGATCGCGGTGCTCCGACCCGTTGATCCAGAAGCCGTTGGAGGTAGCGCCCGCTCGAGCATCCTTCGCCAGCAACGCGCGTTGAGCCGGGTGGAAACCATCGTGCTTCTGCGCTTGAGGCTCCTCCTCGACCGCCACGTCACGGCCCAGACCGACCCAGTGATCACTCGCGAAGAAATCGCCGAACTCGTGGCGCACTACCAGCCATCCGGCCAACAAGACGCCCTCCGCGACACCGACGTCGTGAACCGCACAGTCACGAAGCTCCTTGCCCGCCAGCTCCTCCTGGCCACGGGCATCGAAGACACCTTCGCGATCTCCAGAGCGCTCCCCCTAGCCCTCCCCTTCGAAAACATCGGCGACATCCCAGCCCAAATCGAAGCACTGATCGCAGTAGCAGCCGACGAATCAGGCACGGAACCCCTCATCGAACTAACAGAACCGGACGACGACCCCAACTCCAACGACGACGCTGACTCCGATGTGGACGACACAAATGGTGACGCATCCACCGCGGAGGCAAAGGCAACCACAGCTGACTCAACCGAGAGCGAAACAATGGAGGCAGCCAAGTGACCATCGCAACCATGCTTCCGATCGGCGAACTCACGAACCCGGGCCAGATGCGCCTTGCCTTGGTCCAGGTGGTCAATTGGGGCACGTTCCATGGCGCCCACACGATGCACGTGGACCGCAACGGCACGCTGCTTACAGGCAATTCGGGCGTCGGCAAGTCGACGTTGTTCGATGCCATGCTGCGCGTCTTCGATGCCCGTCCGCGCTCCAACGAGGCTGCGGCACAGCGGGCTGGCGGGGCTGTGGAGGACAAGAGGACCACGTTCACGTACATGCGTGGAAAAGTGGGCGACAAGGCCGTGGGCGAGGGGTCGGCGAGTGCCTTCCAGCGCCCCGGTGCCACATGGTCCGCCGTCGCGCTGACGTTCGACAACGCGGCCGGCACCAAGATCACTATCTCGGCCCTTTTTGACCTGCCTAAGAACGGCACGGAGTCCAGCGTCGGCCGGTTCTACGTGATTGACAACAAGCCCTTGAATCTCGGAGCGATCGAGGGCATCGCGGAGAAGCGCTTCACCAAGGGCGCGCTGGAGACCATCTTCCCGGACGCCCAGATCTTCGATGTCCACAAGGCCTTTGCGGAGCGTTTTCGTCGGCTTCTCGGCATCAACTCGGACCAGGCACTCCCGCTTTTGCGTGTTATCCAGGCCGGTAAGGGACTCGGCGGCAGCGTCAACACGTTCTTCCGCGACCAGGTGCTCGACGCGCCCGCGACGCTCACTGCCGCCGACGACGTCGTCGAGGAATTCAGTAACCTCATGTCCATCAGGCAGCGGCTGGAGGACGTCCGCCAGCAGCGCGATCAGCTCGCTCCCGTTCCGGGGATGAACAAGGAGTATGCCCAGTCGCTGCTGGAGGCCAACCGGCTCCGGGAGCTTAGCGGCGAGGAATTCGACGCCTACAAGCAGCAGCTCTCGGTTGCGGTCCATGCCAAGACCTTGGCCCGTTTCAAGGACCTTGCCCAGGCGAAAGCCAAGGAGCTCAGCGCTGAGCGAGGCGTCCGGGATGGGCTCGCGAAGGAGCTTCGCCAGCTCGAATCGGATTACAACAACCAGGGCGGCAATGCGATTTCGGCGATCGAGCAGTCGCTCGAAAATGCCCGGGTCGGTCTCAAGCTCCGCCTGCAGGTCGAGGAAGCGGCCCGCCAAGCATTGGCCGACGCCGGACTCGACCTTGAGTGGACGGCTGAGGGTTGGGAGCAGGCCCACGAGCAGGCCGCGAGCCGCTCCGCCGAACTCAAGGACGATTCCGAAGCGCTGAGGGAACTCCGGTTCGAAGCGTTCGACGGCCACGCCACCAAGAAACGTGAGCTCGCCGCAGCCCAGCAGGAGCTGGTCTCGCTGAAGACGCGCAAGTCGCTCCTGCCGCCGTCGAGCATTGAAAACCGCGCCGCGATCACCGCAGCCACGGGCGTACCCGAGGACCGCATGCCCTTTGGAGGGGAGCTGATTGACCTCGCCGAGGGGGAGGAACAGTGGCGGCCCGCGGCCGAGCGTGCCCTGCGGAATCTCGCCACGACGCTGTTGGTTCCGGGCGAGCACTTTGCCGCCGTCACGCGCTACCTGAACGACAACACGGTGCGCGGCGCGCTGCGGGCAGTGGATGTCTCCAAACCGCTTGCGGGTGGGGCTTTGGCTGTGGAGGACGTGTCTGACGGCGATCTGCTGACGAAGCTGAACATCCTCACGCTGGGGGTGAACGCCGACGCGGCTGAGTGGATCCGCGAGCGGATCGCCGTCGATTTCGCCTACCCGTGCGTGGAAGACCTCGACGAGCTCGCCAAGCTGGACAAGGGCCTGAGCCTGGGCGGAGTGGTCAAGCGCAACAGGCACACGGTCGAGAAGGACGACCGCTTCACGAGCCGGCAGGACTACGTTCTCGGTTTCGACAATGCTTCCAAGCTGGAGCTCGTGGCCGCGAAGGTGGGCGAGCTCGAAAACGAGCTTCTGAAGGCCGCCGAACTCGCCCAAAGCCGCGAGGATTCGCACCAAGGCATGACGCGCCAGCTCGAAGCATTGCGCCGCATTGCCGACGACGAACGTGGCTGGGAACAGGTCTCTGCAGCGGTGGCGGCCGAGGAGCTCGCGAAGATCGAACAGCGGCTCAAGGATGCCTTGGCAGCGCAGGCCGACTTGGAACCTTTGCGCGCAAACATCGAGGCCGTGCGCGAAAAGCACCAGTCCTCCACAGGGTCGGCGGCGGTGTTACAGAGCGAGTACAAGACGCTCGACCACCAGATGACCACGGCTGACGCCCTCCTGGATGCTGCGCGCAACCGCCTTGACCAGGCGCCGCCGTCGGGCGCTACTGTCACTGCCCTCGAACCGTACTTCAGCGCATCCGGCGAGGTGAGCGAGCTCCACGAACTCGACACCCTGGCTGCCGAAGTCCGGAGCACGCTCCTCGCGGAATTGCACGCCACCGAGTCGCGCGGGCAGGCGTTGGCCGAGCGGCTGACGCGCATGTTCGAAGGGTTCGTGCGCGAATGGGGTACCGCCATTTCCGCTGACCACGGCACCTCCATCGGCGCCGCGGGGGAGTTCGAGTCCCGCTATCACCAGATCGTCAGCGAAGGGTTGCCCGCCCAGGAAGCCGAATTCCGGCAGTTCTTCAACCAGCGCACGCACGAATCGTTCAGCACGCTGCTCCACCTGCTCGACGAGGAACGCCGAGCCATCACGAGCCGCATCCTGCCTCTCAACGGCATCCTGTCCGAGGTCAATTTCCATGAGGGCAGTTTCCTGGAACTCGACATCAAGCAGACGCTGCCCGCCACCGCGAAGCAGTTCAAGGACGCGATCCACAACGCGTTGAAGACGCGTCACTCGAGGCCTTCCCGCGCGGCTGGCGCAGCTTCGGGTGCCGGGGCCTCGCCCGAGCCGGACGACGACGTCGAACTCACCAACCGCTACAAGTCGCTCGAAACCCTGGTCAAGCGGCTCGGTTCGCAGACCCCCGAGGACCGGCGGTGGCGAGCCGAGGTGCTGGATGTCCGCGGACATCTGTTCATCCTGTGCAAGGAGCACCGTTCCGTCCAAGGCCCGAGGGGTGGCAAGAAGACCGAGGTGTACATGCACGCTGACACCGGCTCGATGTCCGGCGGCGAGCGGCAGCGATTCACGGCGTTCATCATGGCAGCGGCCCTGAGCTACCAGTTGGGTATCGCCGAGCAGGGGTTCACGACCTACGGAACGGTGATGATGGACGAGGCGTTCGTCCTGGCCTCGGAGGAGTTCGCCGGTGCAGGCATCAAGGCCCTGCACGAGTTTGGCTTCCAGTTGTTGCTGGCCGCGCCCGAAAACGTCATCGACCTCTCCAGGCACCTTGGTTCGGTCACGGAAATCCTGCGCGACAAACGGACCAACCGCTCCGGCGTGCTCACGGCTCCAGTCATCGGCGCCCCGGGCGTGCCTGGCGAATGGCGTTCCGAAGCCAACCCCGTGGACATCGTGCTCCGCTAGCCCCGACGCTCGCTCACTTATGTGGCACTTTCGGCGGACGCCCGCTCACTAAAAGTGAGCGGGCGTTTGCCGCCGCGGGCGGCTACTTTCCTTGGACCCGCCCCAGGAACTGGGCGGTCCGGGACTGCAGTCCGGCGATTTGGCGAACGACGACGGCGGCCGGGTCCGGATTGATCTCATTCGCCGGGGGCTCCTTGCGGACGTTGGCGCAGCAGCCGAATTCTGCGCAGATCAACGTCCCCACGGTGTTGCCGTCGCGACCCGATTGGCCTGCGCGCTTGGCAACCCAAAGATAGACATCGTCCTTGGAAAACACGTCGCGGCACAGCTCGCAAAGGACCGAGCGCTTCTTGCCGGAGCCTCCCTCGGGCGCACGCAGCATGATGCCAGTGAGCGAACCATCGTTCGGGAGGACGAGGTAGCCTCGCATCGGCATCTTTTCGTCGCGCCAGCCTAGGAATTCGAGCTTGTCCCAGTCGAGGGAATGGAAGTCCTTCGGGAGGTTGAGTTTGGAGGCCTCCGAGCGGCTCGCATTGATGAATGAGGAACGGATTTGTTGAGCGGTGATTTTCTGCACGGCGAAGTTCTTTCAGATCGTTTGGGCTCCGAAGAGGAAGGACGCTGGCGTCCGGCGATCAGGGGCACAGCAAAGGAACCCTTCGTGTGCTTCCCGTGCGGGGCGGTGGTGGGGTTAGTTCCCCTGGCCGCCGAGCGGGATGGCCGACGCAGAGGGGGATGCAAAGTAGGCCAACACGGCCACCTCGCCAACCATGGCAGCGCCAACGTGTGCAGTGCGCATGCTCATCCTCTCGATCTTCGCCGCTTTCGCGGCCCTGGCGCGGTTCGTTGAATCAACCGGCTCTGTCATCTTTGCAAACGGCGTCCTCGCTGTCCAAAAATCCCGTGCGTTGAAGTCCCTGCAGCACCGAAGCTCGAAGCTCGCTAAAAGTCGGAACGCCCGTTCAGATCATCTGAGCGGGCGTTTGGCCGAAAGGCACCATATGTGAGCGGGCGTTTGGCCAAAATGCCCCATAAGTGAGCGGGCGTCGAATTAACCTGGGCTTTGCCGGCGGGCAACCGGGTGGGGCTAGGCTGGCGTGGTGGCTGGGAACGTGCTTCATGCTGACCAGAACGGACGACGGCGGTTTGTTGCCTTGGGCGATTCCTTCACCGAGGGCGTGGGGGACCGGAACGAGGCCCTACCGAACGGCGTCCGGGGCTGGGCCGACCGCGTCGCCGAGAAACTGGCCAAGGCCGAACCTGGCTGGGAGTATGCCAATCTTGCCGTGCGGAGCAAACGGCTCCGCCATATCGTCGAGGAACAATTGGACCGGGCCCTGGCCATGGAACCCACGCTCATCACCCTCTACGCCGGCGGAAACGACATCCTGGATTTCGGCACGGACATGGACCTCCTCATGGCCGAGTACGAAAGGCTCGTGGCCCGCCTCGCAGCCACGGGAGCTACGTTGGTCTTGTTCACGGGGTATGACGTCAAGGTCTCGGCCGTGCTGGAACCCTTCAAGAAGCGGAACGCCCTTTACAACGAACGCGTCCGCGAACTGGCCGCGAAATACGGGGCCGTGCTCGTGGACTATTGGTGTCTAGACGCCTACCACGACCGCCGGATGTGGGCCTCGGACCGCCTCCATATGTCCAAAGCCGGACACAAATACATGGCGTCGCAGGTCCTGGATCACCTCGGCGTACCGCACAAGTTCTCGCCCAAGGACTGGGAACCGCCGCAGCGGTTCAAGCTGCGCGACTGGGAACGTCGCCAGCGCCGCTGGGTGAACGACTGGGTCCTGCCTTTGTTCGGCCGGAAGCTTCGCGGCGTCACGCTCGGGGACAGCCTGCGCCCCCGATGGCCGGAGCTCGTGAAGGTGCCGCGGAAAGCCGGGCTGCGAAAACTCGCGGAACGCCAAGCCGCGGGGTCGGGCGCCGCCGGTACTGGAAGCAAGGCACAAGGACAAGCTCAAAACAACGGGGGGACATGACCATGGGCATGCATACACCGCTGCGATTCGTCGCGGTCGGAGATTCCTTCACCGAAGGCGTCGGCGACACCGACCTTCGCCTTCCCAACGATTGCCGCGGCTGGGCCGACCGTGTGGCCGAGGAACTGGCCAGGCATCGGCCGCGGACGCAGTACGCCAATCTGGCCCTCCGCGGCCGTCGGCTCAGGCAGATCGTGGTTGGACAACTTGAGCCGGCGCTCGCGATGGCTCCCACTCTGGTCAGTTTCCACGCCGGAGGCAACGATCTCCTCGGCGCACGACTGGACATGCGCACACTGGTCCGTGGATTCGAGGACGCCGTTGCCCGGATCGTGCAAACTGGTGCCCAAGTCCTGCTGTTCACTGAGTACAACGTGCCGCTCTCGCCGGTGTTGGAGCCGCTCAAGCTGCGCACGGCCGTTTTCAACAAGCACATCCGCCGCATTTCCGCAGCCTACGGAACACTTCTGGTGGACCATTGGTGCTTCGAAAAGTACCAGGACCGCCGGATGTGGGCTCCGGACCGGCTGCACATGTCCGGCATCGGACACGAATACATGGCGAAGAAGGTCTTGGAGGTGTTGGGCGCCGCGCACTCGCTGGGCTCACCGGTGCTTGGAGCCCTGCAACCGCGGAGCCGCGCCGAGATCATGGCCGACAACGCCGCGTGGCTCAGGCGCGATGTGGCACCCTGGCTTTCGCGTCGTTTCAGGGGAGTTTCGAGCGGCGATCACTTGAGCGCACGCTGGCCGGTGGTCTTGCCAGCGTCACGCCTGACAACTTTTTGGGATGGACGGGCATCGCAGCAGCCGAATTTCCGGGGTTCTCGCCGAGGCGAGGCGCCAAAAATGTGCTCTGCGTGACGCCCAGGACCCGCAATGAGGCTAGTCCAGCAGGTTTTCGAAACCCGTGGATGCCGTGGTGACCGTGAATTCGATGATCTCGAAGTCGGCCACTCCGTTGACGTAGAACGGATCCGTGGCCAGGGAAGCGTCCAGTGTTGCACGATCGACGTTGGACAACAGCACGCCCCCGATGGCTGGAACGCGACGTCCGGACGCAACGAAAGTGCCGGCGTCGAACGCTTCTTTGACCCAATCCATGTGTGCAGGGCGGTGGAAATCGACGATCTCGTCGGGAACTTTGTATGTCAGCGAAACGACGAACATGCCGCCCAGCCTACAACGCGGAGGACGGCCAACGGGCCGCCCTCCGAAACCGCAAGCGTTACGGCAGGAGCTTGATTGCGGAGTTCCAGTTGTAGTCGGGGTGGGCTTCGCTGATCTGCAGGGTCATGACGAGCAGTTGGAAGGCTTCGAGCTCACGCGAGCGGCGCAGCGGCCCGACGTTCACCGGGCGCAGCCCGGCGCCTTTGACGAAGTCGACGACGGCGGCAGTCGCCTCGGCATCGTCGCCCGCCACCAGCACGTCGAGGGTCTGGCCGTCCACTTCGCCGTCACCGAGAGTGGCTGCGAAGACGGTGTTGAACGCCTTGACCACCGACGCGCCCGGGACCAGGGCCTGGAGTTCTTCGGCTGCCGAGGTTCCGGCGGGGACGGTGAGGGAATCGAAGGTCTCGAAGTTCACGGGGTTGGAGATGTCCACGATCGTCTTGCCGTTGAGCGCTGAGCCATAGGAAGAAAGGACTGTTTTGGAGGCTTCGAACGGAGTGGCCAGCACCACGACGCTGCCTTCCACCGGGGATCCCGTGATGCCTGAGGTTCCGTTGACCGTCGCCGCAAGCGCAGCTGCGGAGCCTGCGTCGCGGCTGAGGACCTGGATGCTCTTGCCTGCCACGGCCGCGCGGGCCGCAATGCCGGACGCCATGTTGCCGGTGCCGATGATGGTGATGTCAGTCATTGTTGTTTCCTTTGCTTGAGTGCTCATGTTTGATTCACATTCATTTACTTGAAGCTTCAACTAAAATAATAATGACCTTAAGTTGAAGTGTCAAGCATTGATTTCCTTCTAAGATGAACCCATGACCGAACCGCGCTGGCTCAACGCCGACGAACGCCGTGCCTGGCTGGCCCTCCTCAGTATCAACACACTGCTGCCAGCAGCTCTGGACACCCAACTGCAAGCGGCCGGCAAATTGTCGCTGTTCGACTACAACGTGCTCGCCATGTTGTCCGAAGCGGAGGGGCGGTTCCTGCCGATGAGTGAGCTTGCCGCCCGCACCAGCGCTTCCTTGTCGAGGCTGTCGCACGTCGTCACCAAGCTGCAGAGACGCGGCTGGGTGGAGCGCGAGGCCCATCCGGGCGATGCCCGTGTCACTGTGGCGCACCTGACGGAGGCCGGCATGGACACCATCGTGTCCCTCGCCCCGGGGCATGTGGATGCCGTTCGCGCCTTGATGTTGGACGCCATGACCGACGACGACGTTGCGGACCTCGCGCGGATCGGCGAGAAGATCGTGGCCCGGTTGGACGACGATCACTGGATCCTGCGCGAACGCTAAGCCGCGGCCGGCTACGAGCACGGCCGCGGCGACAGCCGTGCCGCTGCGTAGTCGGCGCCGCGCGTGACGGCCGCCCCGCACTGATGAAAGACTGACGCCATGGATTTTTCTGCCCGGTATGTGGCATTGGGTGACTCGTTCACCGAAGGACTTGGCGACGCCGACCCCTCGCGCCCCAACGGAGTGAGGGGATGGGCGGATCTCGTTGCCCATCAACTGGCTCAAAGCAACGACAACTTCGGTTACGCCAATCTGGCCATCCGCGGCAAGAAGCTCCGTCAAGTCATGGCAGAGCAGGTCGATGCCGCCGTCGCGCTTCAACCGACGCTGGTAACCCTGTACGCGGGAGCGAATGACATCTTCCGCCCCAAAGTCGATATCGACAGGCTCATGGCGGAATACGAAGCCGGCATTGAGAAACTAAGCGCCACCGGAGCCACGTTGCTTCTCTTTACGGGTTTCGACGCCCGCAGCTCCAAGGTTTTCGGGACCATGCGCGGACGCACCGCGATCTACAACGAATTGTTGCGGGAAATCGCCGAAAACCACGGTGCGCTGCTGGTGGACTATTGGCGCTTCAGCGAATACCACGACTGGCACATGTGGGCGCAGGACCGGATGCACATGTCCACTGCTGGTCATATCAACATGGCCAACCGGGTCCTGGCCGTCCTGGAGCACGAAGGTTCCCTTGAGGTCCCGCCGCCCGTCACACAACCGCAGCTTGCGCGGGTGGAAGCTTTGTGGGCCAACGCGCGTTGGGCCCGTGAACACGCCGCCCCGTGGGTCGTCCGCCGCGTTACGGGCAAGTCTTCAGGTGACAACCTCAGCCCGAAGTACCCCCAGCTCACCCGGCCCTAACTGTTCCGAGGAGCGAGGTTCCGGAAGCCCTGCGTGGCGAGCAGTCCGCCGTCGTTCTTCACAGCGAGTACGTCCACATCCCAGTGGGAGGTCGCCAGCTCGAGGGTCCGGGCGCCGCCGGCCATGATGGCGGTGGCCAGGACATCAGCCGTGATGATGTCGGCCGCTGCCACCGAAACCTGGCGGAACCCTTCATCCCGGGCGGCTGGGAGGCCCGCAGACCAAATGTGGTGGCCGCGTTCGCCGGTCCCGGAGGTCGCCAGCGCGTGCTTTCCCCTGTTGCCAAAGCTGTGCCCGACCAGCGGAAACGCGGTCAGGAGCGTCGTCCGGTCCTCCGGATCAACGATCCCCGCCAGCCACGGCCGCGTACCGCCCGGCGTCGGCGAACCGTCCACGAGGACGTCCCCGCCCGCATTGAGGCACCAATCCTTCAAGCCCAGCGCGAGCAGTGACGTTCCGGCTTCCCGTATGGCATGTGCCTTGACGATCCCCGCCAAGTCCACGACACCGTCGGGCCGCTCCGCCGTGAACGCACCTTCCGTGAGGGTGCGCCATTCTGCCGCCTCGACATACAGCCGGCGCATGTCCGCCGAGGCATTCATCAGGGTCAGCTCGCCCCGCGCCATCGCGATCGCCTCCGAGTCGGGACGGTAGAGACTGAACGTCCGGTCCAGCCTGTTGAACAACTGCTCGACGACGGCGGTGGCCGCCTCGAGTTCTTCCACCGCAGCTTGGGGAGCGGTCCCTGGAGCAGCTGGGATGGCGAGGCTCACCACAGTGCCCATGCTGGTGAACGTCCGGGAACGAAGGCGGGGCTCCGCACTGCCCTGTCCGGGCCCGTTGGGCTTAGAAATGGGCTGCATCGAGAGCCGCCTGGAGCGATGTCAAATAGGCCTCGCTGGTAAAGGTGGCCCCGCCGATGGTCTGCACGTTCGCCGACTGGGCGCTCAGCACCTCGGATCGTAGAAGGGGTGCTGCCCTGGCGCTGATCTGGACGGATCGTTGCTCTTGGTCAGTCAGATGCAGGGCTGTGACATCCGTGATCACTCCGGCCTTGATGGTCACCTGGACCTGCACTGTTCCGAAGCGGGTCTCCACTGCGGTTCCTGCGTAGGTGCCGCCCGCCTTGGCCGAAGCTCCCAGGGTGGAACTGGAACTGGAGCCCGTGCTGGAACTCGAGCCGGCTCCGGTTCCCGAGGACGATCCGGAAGCGCTGCTCCCGGTGGTTCCCTTCGCCGTCGAGCCCGTACCTGAGGCCGTCCCGCCGGCGGTTCCGGCTGTGTTTCCGGCTGCGGAGGTCGTGACCGCCGATGCGTTCGATTCCGTCACCTGCGCGCCCGCCTGCCAACCGACCAGGAGGATGGCCGCCGACGCTAGCGCTGCTGAAATTCCTGCCCTGAGTCTCACCAGTCAAACCTTTCGTAGTGGAGTTGTTCCTCCCGCACGCCGGACGCTTTTGCCTCAGCCAGCACTAGGCGGGCCCAAGCTGACGGGCCGCAGATGTAGACATCCGCGTCGGTGATGTCCGGTACGAAGTCCCGCAGCCGCGAGGTGCCGGCAGAAGCGGGCAGCCAGGCGCTTTGAGTATTCGCGGAGCGTGGGCCGGTCAGATGGAAGAGCGTGGCGCCCCGCTTCCGGCACAATTCCAGGATCTCGTCGCCTAGGAACAGCTCTTCCGTGCTGCTGCAGCGCAACAGCACGGTCGCCTGGCCGGGCGCGAACGGCGTCGATTCCAGGAGCGCACGGAGGGGGGTGATCCCGATTCCAGCCCCGATCATCACGACGTGTTCCCGGCTTCGGGCTGCTGTGCTGAAGACCCCGTACGGACCTTCGATGGCTACTTTCGTTCCCGGTTTGAGGGAGGCGAGGCGGGCCGATCCGGCCCCCAGATTCCGGACGGTGATCCGCAAGGTGGGCTGCCGCGATGATTTCCCGACCTGTGGTTCCGCCGACAGGCTGAACGGATGCGCTTGCCACCACATGCCGGGAGCGAGGAAGCGCCACACGAAGAACCGGCCGCCGTTTCCCGACAATTCGTTCAACCGCAGGCCGCTCATTTCGATGCTGAAGACGCCGGGCACAAGGGGCACCACCCGCCGCACGGTCAGCTGATGGCGGTAGGTGGCTATCACCGGCCGGGCAATACGGAACCAAGCCAGCGCCGAGCCTGTTCCGATGTAGAGCAACAGCCAGTACCAGCGCTGCCAAGTGCCTTCGGCGAACAAGCCGCCCACACTGAACTGGTGCGGAAGGGCTACTGCTACGGCCAAATACGTGAGCAGGTGGACGAAGTACCAGAATTCGTAGGGAAAGCGGTGCCGAACAGCCACAAGCGAGGTGACCACCACGGCAATGAACAGAGCCATGGATACGAACGCCAGCCACATATCGGGTACCAGGGTCCAGAGTGCGACGGCCTCGCTCACGGGGTTCAGTCCTTCGGCCATGCCGTAGCCGGTTGCCAGGAGAAGTCCGTGTGCCAGCAACAGGTAGAGCGCCGGTTTGCCTAGCTTCCGGTGGAACTCCAACGCCCTGTCATGCCCGACCGCTCCGTCCACGAACGGCAGGCGTGCCGCGAGGAGAAGCATCAGGAAGACCAGATCCATGCCGGCAAGCCCGGCCAGGATCCCGACGGCGGTGACCGCCTGGGTGAGGTTCCCGACGGACGACATCCCGCCGTCGGCGAGCCACAAAGCCAACGCCGCTGCGAGGGAAGCCCACAGCGCAACCGTGAGCATGTCCGTCCGGAACATGCGTCGGCGGTGCTGCGCAGCGAACCTTCCCCTGGTGGGATTGCGCCGCGCGGGCACTGGAGGCTGACCCGGGGACGTACCCACACGTTGGCCTGGGGAGGCGAGGAGTTGTGACTTCATGTCTCAAGATTGAACTCTCAACCTTTCGTTCTCCTGTGAAGGGCCTAGCCCCCTCTTATGAGTTGGGCGAGTTGGTTCTTATACACCCGATTGGTCTTAATTTCCCCCAGCCCCTAGACTTATTAGGCGCTAGGTGGCGCGGAGCGTGTGCAATTGCTCCGGTTGGCGGTGACTGTTGGTAACAACGGGATATCCGCGGGCCGGTAGTTAGGGGCTCAAGTTGCGTGCATTCCAGTATTCGCCCAGTATTCCGGCTTGTTGTCCGGACCCACTACCTTCGCCGCAGCGGTGATCATTGGCTGGTTTCAGTCGAGGGATCCAGCCTGCGGGAACTACCGAAAACGGTGTGGACTGGTTGCGGACGTCGCCTATTGCACGGGAAGCAGGAACTCTGCTGGCCGTTTCATTTTATTTTTTAGGAGAGTCGTCATGGCAGCAAACTGCCAGGTGACCGGAGCCGAGCCGGGCTTTGGACACAGCATTTCGCACTCGCACCGTCGCAACAAGCGTCGGTTCGACCCCAACATCCAGAAGAAGCGCTACTGGGTTCCGTCCCTGCGCCGTAATGTCACGCTGACCCTGTCGGCCAAGGGCATCAAGACCATCGACGTTCGCGGCATCGACGCAGTCGTCGCCGAAGTTCTGGCTCGTGGGGTGAAGCTCTAGTGGCAAAAGACAAGGACGTACGTCCGATCATCAAGCTGAAGTCGACTGCGGGAACCGGTTACACCTACGTAACCCGCAAGAACCGTCGTAACGACCCGGACCGTCTGGTCCTGAAGAAGTACGACCCCAAGATCCGCCAGCACGTCGAATTCCGAGAGGAGCGCTAAACATGGCTAAGAAGTCCAAGATTGCTCGCAACGAGCAGCGCAAGGTCATCGTTGAGCGTTACGCTGCCAAGCGTCTCGAACTGAAGAAGACCCTGGTTGACATCAACGCGACTGACGAAGCACGCGAAGAAGCTCGCCTCGGCCTGCAGAAGCTGCCCCGCAACGCCTCCCCGATCCGTCTGCGTAACCGCGACATCATCGACGGCCGCCCGCGCGGTACCTTCCAGAAGTTCGGTATCTCCCGTGTTCGCTTCCGCGACATGGCTCACCGTGGTGAGCTCCCGGGCATCACCAAGTCTTCCTGGTAATCCAGAAGCACTAGGAGGGCCGGCAACCGTTTGGTTGCCGGCCCTTCTTGCGTTTAAGGCGCCCGTTTCCGGGTTTTGATGCGGAGGGTCTCCGGCTTTGCGATTAAGTGGTGCAGCACACAGTGCCGAATTACGACGCCGGTGGCTTCTTTTTGCGCGCAACCGGCTGTTTTGTCCCGGATTACCGCGGTTCTTGGTCGCCTGAGGGGTGATTTGCGTGGGGTCTTGTGGGTGTGTAAAGTAGTTCGAGTCGCCGCCGCTGATGCGGAAAAATTGCGACAGACTCCCTTCCAAATGGAAACCAAATTCTTGGTTCGCTTTTGTGCGTTCCGGTGCGGTTTCCGGGGGTCTCGGATGGTGTTTTGTCCGGCGCGGTTCCCGGTTCGGGAGTTGTGCGGAGAGGGCGGGTCTGGTAAGTTTGGGAAGTTGCTCCGGAGCGATCCTGGACCCTGTTGTGGGTGTGGGTGGTGCCGGGTGTGTCTGTTGTTTGAGAACTCAATAGTGTGCCAAGTTTGTTGATACCGATTTGTTTTTATGAATTGGTTGTTTTGGCTGGTTCTGTGTCGCTTCGGTGGTGCGGGGCTGGTTTTTTACAGCTGGTTTCAAATTTTGTGCAGCTCTTCCGTCGTTATTTCCGGTGGTTGTGGTTGTGTCTGTTTTTGTTTTACTTCAACGGAGAGTTTGATCCTGGCTCAGGATGAACGCTGGCGGCGTGCTTAACACATGCAAGTCGAACGATGATCCGGTGCTTGCGCCGGGGATTAGTGGCGAACGGGTGAGTAACACGTGAGTAACCTGCCCTTGACTCTGGGATAAGCCTGGGAAACTGGGTCTAATACCGGATATGACTGCTCCGCGCATGCGGTGGTGGTGGAAAGCTTTTGCGGTTTTGGATGGACTCGCGGCCTATCAGCTTGTTGGTGGGGTAATGGCCTACCAAGGCGACGACGGGTAGCCGGCCTGAGAGGGTGACCGGCCACACTGGGACTGAGACACGGCCCAGACTCCTACGGGAGGCAGCAGTGGGGAATATTGCACAATGGGCGGAAGCCTGATGCAGCGACGCCGCGTGAGGGATGACGGCCTTCGGGTTGTAAACCTCTTTCAGTAGGGAAGAAGCGAAAGTGACGGTACCTGCAGAAGAAGCGCCGGCTAACTACGTGCCAGCAGCCGCGGTAATACGTAGGGCGCAAGCGTTATCCGGAATTATTGGGCGTAAAGAGCTCGTAGGCGGTTTGTCGCGTCTGCTGTGAAAGACCGGGGCTCAACTCCGGTTCTGCAGTGGGTACGGGCAGACTAGAGTGATGTAGGGGAGACTGGAATTCCTGGTGTAGCGGTGAAATGCGCAGATATCAGGAGGAACACCGATGGCGAAGGCAGGTCTCTGGGCATTAACTGACGCTGAGGAGCGAAAGCATGGGGAGCGAACAGGATTAGATACCCTGGTAGTCCATGCCGTAAACGTTGGGCACTAGGTGTGGGGGACATTCCACGTTTTCCGCGCCGTAGCTAACGCATTAAGTGCCCCGCCTGGGGAGTACGGCCGCAAGGCTAAAACTCAAAGGAATTGACGGGGGCCCGCACAAGCGGCGGAGCATGCGGATTAATTCGATGCAACGCGAAGAACCTTACCAAGGCTTGACATGAACCGGTAACGCCTGGAAACAGGTGCCCCGCTTGCGGTCGGTTTACAGGTGGTGCATGGTTGTCGTCAGCTCGTGTCGTGAGATGTTGGGTTAAGTCCCGCAACGAGCGCAACCCTCGTTCTATGTTGCCAGCGGTTCGGCCGGGGACTCATAGGAGACTGCCGGGGTCAACTCGGAGGAAGGTGGGGACGACGTCAAATCATCATGCCCCTTATGTCTTGGGCTTCACGCATGCTACAATGGCCGGTACAAAGGGTTGCGATACTGTGAGGTGGAGCTAATCCCAAAAAGCCGGTCTCAGTTCGGATTGGGGTCTGCAACTCGACCCCATGAAGTCGGAGTCGCTAGTAATCGCAGATCAGCAACGCTGCGGTGAATACGTTCCCGGGCCTTGTACACACCGCCCGTCAAGTCACGAAAGTTGGTAACACCCGAAGCCGGTGGCCTAACCCTTGTGGGGGGAGCCGTCGAAGGTGGGACCGGCGATTGGGACTAAGTCGTAACAAGGTAGCCGTACCGGAAGGTGCGGCTGGATCACCTCCTTTCTAAGGAGCACCATTATCATTCCCGTGGTTGCCGCATGGTGGCTGTGGGGGTGTGTGGAAGCAAAGCCCATTGCGCAGGCGTCTGTTCTGCGGTGGGTGCTCATGGGTGGAATATCAGCAGATAGCGGCCGGTTGGTTCTTTCCCGCCCCTAGTACGGATGCTTTCGAGTGTCCTGGAACGGTGCGGGTGGGGGTGAGCCGGTTTTTCGTGTTTGGCACACTGTTGGGTCCTGAGGCAACAGGGCCGTGGCGTGGGGTGCGTGGCCTGTTTGGGTTTGCGTGTCTTTTGTCGCGGGTTTGGGTGTTTCTGGTTTCCTGGCTGCATGGTCCGTGCGTTGGTGGCCGTCCCTGTTTTTGGGGGTGGTTGGTGCGGGGGGTGTGGTACGGGGTTGTTGTTTGAGAACTACATAGTGGACGCGAGCATCTAGGCACGCGCATGGTCATTGCTTCCTTTCGGGGGTGGTGGGGTGTGTGTGTCTTACAGCAATTTCTTTTTATGAACCTGGATCCGGCCGCGTGGTGCATCCTTTCGGGGTGTGTGGCGTGGCGTGGTTTCCGTGGTTCTCTCGAGAAGTTTTTTGATCTTGTGTGGTCAAGTTTTTAAGGGCACACGGTGGATGCCTTGGCATTAGGAGCCGAAGAAGGACGTAGGAATCTGCGATAAGCCTGGGGGAGTTGATAACCGAACGGTGATCCCAGGATGTCCGAATGGGGAAACCCCGCCAGACGCGTTTTTCGTGATCTGGTGACCCGCATCTGAACACATAGGGTGCGTGGGGGGAACGCGGGGAAGTGAAACATCTCAGTACCCGCAGGAAGAGAAAACAAGAGTGATTCCGTTAGTAGTGGCGAGCGAACGCGGATGAGGCTAAACCGTTCCATGTGTGATAGCCGGCGGGCGTTGCATGGGCGGGGTTGTGGGACTTTCCGTACTGGTTCTGCCGGACCGGTGGGGTGAGAGTGCAGACATAGGTGAACGGTCTTGAAAGGCCGGCCGGAGAGGGTGTTAGCCCCGTAACCGTAATGTTGTGTGCCGCCTGGAGAGGATCCCAAGTAGCACGGGGCCCGAGAAATCCCGTGTGAATCTGTCAGGACCACCTGATAAGCCTAAATACTTCCTAATGACCGATAGCGGACCAGTACCGTGAGGGAAAGGTGAAAAGTACCCCGGGAGGGGAGTGAAACAGTACCTGAAACCGTGTGCTTACAATCCGTCGGAGCAACCTTGTAGTTGTGACGGCGTGCCTTTTGAAGAATGAGCCTGCGAGTTAGTGTTACGTCGCGAGGTTAACCCGTGTGGGGTAGCCGTAGCGAAAGCGAGTCTGAACAGGGCGAGTGTAGTGGCGTGATCTAGACCCGAAGCGGAGTGATCTACCCATGGCCAGGTTGAAGCGACGGTAAGACGTCGTGGAGGACCGAACCCACTTCAGTTGAAAATGGAGGGGATGAGCTGTGGGTAGGGGTGAAAGGCCAATCAAACTCCGTGATAGCTGGTTCTCCCCGAAATGCATTTAGGTGCAGCGTTGCGTGTTTCTTGCCGGAGGTAGAGCTACTGGATGGCCGATGGGCCCTACAAGGTTACTGACGTCAGCCAAACTCCGAATGCCGGTAAGTGAGAGCGCAGCAGTGAGACTGTGGGGGATAAGCTTCATAGTCGAGAGGGAAACAGCCCAGACCACCAACTAAGGCCCCTAAGCGTGTGCTAAGTGGGAAAGGATGTGGAGTTGCGAAGACAACCAGGAGGTTGGCTTAGAAGCAGCCATCCTTGAAAGAGTGCGTAATAGCTCACTGGTCAAGTGATTCCGCGCCGACAATGTAGCGGGGCTCAAGTACACCGCCGAAGTTGTGGATTTCAGATAGTAGACAAGCCTTCGTGGTTCAGTCGTCTGGAGTGGTAGGGGAGCGTCGTGTGGGCGGTGAAGTCGCGGTGTAAACCAGCGGTGGAGCCTACACGAGTGAGAATGCAGGCATGAGTAGCGAAAGACGGGTGAGAAACCCGTCCGCCGAATGATCAAGGGTTCCAGGGTCAAGCTAATCTGCCCTGGGTAAGTCGGGACCTAAGGCGAGGCCGACAGGCGTAGTCGATGGACAACGGGTTGATATTCCCGTACCGGCGAAGGACCGCCCATGCCAAGCGGGGGATACTAACCGCCCGGAGCCTGCCCAATCACCCTTGTGGTGTGCGGGTTTTGGCCGAGCGCGGGACCTGATCCCGGGAGGTAAGCGTATTAACAGGTGTGACGCAGGAAGGTAGCCGGGCCGGGCGATGGTTGCCCCGGTCTAAGGATGTAGGGTCAGCGATAGGCAAATCCGTCGCTGTGTCTTTGATGACGTTCCTGAGATCTGATGGGACCCCCGTCATGGGGGGATCCGGTGATCCTATGCTGCCTAGAAAAGCATCGGCGCGAGGTTCTAGCCGCCCGTACCCCAAACCGACACAGGTGATCAGGTAGAGAATACCAAGGCGATCGAGAGAATTATGGTTAAGGAACTCGGCAAAATGCCCCCGTAACTTCGGGAGAAGGGGGGCCCCAACCTTGAACACCACTTGCTGGTGGGAGGGGATCGGGGCCGCAGAGACCAGGGGGAAGCGACTGTTTACTAAAAACACAGGTCCGTGCGAAGTCGCAAGACGATGTATACGGACTGACTCCTGCCCGGTGCTGGAAGGTTAAGAGGACCGGTTAGCCGCAAGGCGAAGCTGAGAATTCAAGCCCCAGTAAACGGCGGTGGTAACTATAACCATCCTAAGGTAGCGAAATTCCTTGTCGGGTAAGTTCCGACCTGCACGAATGGAGTAACGACTTCCCCGCTGTCTCAACCATAAACTCGGCGAAATTGCAGTACGAGTAAAGATGCTCGTTACGCGCAGCAGGACGGAAAGACCCCGAGACCTTTACTATAGTTTGGTATTGGTGTTCGGAGTGGCTTGTGTAGGATAGGTGGGAGACGTTGAAGCCCGGACGCCAGTTCGGGTGGAGTCATCGTTGAAATACCACTCTGGTCACTTTGGACATCTAACTTCGGCCCGTGATCCGGGTCAGGGACAGTGCCTGATGGGTAGTTTAACTGGGGCGGTTGCCTCCTAAAAAGTAACGGAGGCGCCCAAAGGTTCCCTCAGCCTGGTTGGCAATCAGGTGTCGAGTGTAAGTGCACAAGGGAGCTTGACTGTGAGAGAGACATCTCAAGCAGGGACGAAAGTCGGGACTAGTGATCCGGCGGTACATTGTGGAATGGCCGTCGCTCAACGGATAAAAGGTACCTCGGGGATAACAGGCTGATCTTGCCCAAGAGTCCATATCGACGGCATGGTTTGGCACCTCGATGTCGGCTCGTCGCATCCTGGGGCTGGAGTAGGTCCCAAGGGTTGGGCTGTTCGCCCATTAAAGCGGTACGCGAGCTGGGTTTAGAACGTCGTGAGACAGTTCGGTCCCTATCCGCTGCGCGCGCAGGAAATTTGAGAAGGGCTGTCCTTAGTACGAGAGGACCGGGACGGACGAACCTCTGGTGTGTCAGTTGTACTGCCAAGTGCACCGCTGATTAGCTACGTTCGGATGGGATAACCGCTGAAAGCATCTAAGCGGGAAGCTCGCTTCAAGATGAGATTTCCATGCACCTCGTGTGTGAGAGGCCCCCAGCCAGACCACTGGGTTGATAGGCCGGATGTGGAAGACAGGACCAAAGACTGTTGAAGCTGACCGGTACTAATAGGCCGACAACTTACACCACACAAACACGATCACTGCTTGCGTCCACTATGTGGTTCCCGAACAACAACCCGCCACCGGTTTGTTGCTCCAGGAACCGAACAACTGAATAACAACACCACCGAACCCCTCAAACGGGTTTGGACAAGTTGTAACCACCAGTCTTCCCGCCCCGCACCCCGTGCGGCGGACCGGGTAACAGGGTTACGGCGGTCATAGCGTGGGGGAAACGCCCGGTCCCATTCCGAACCCGGAAGCTAAGACCCACAGCGCCGATGGTACTGCACCCGGGAGGGTGTGGGAGAGTAGGACACCGCCGGACAACCATTAACGGTCAGGCCCCGACACCACGTGTCGGGGCCTGCACCCATTTAACACCCCAACCCCAGGCCAGGGACCCGGCCTCACGGGCAAACCCCGGCTCACGTATGTGCCGGAAAACCCAAACCCCGGCTCACCCATGAGCCGGAAAACCCAAACCCCGGCTCACGTATGACCCGGAAATCCCAAACCCCGGCTCACCCATGAGCCGGGCCGGCCAGTGCCCCCACCCGCCCTCAGCGGAAGTGAGCGGGCGTCGGGCCGGGACCGGTTGTATGTGAGCGGGCGTCGGGCCGGGACCGGTTGTATGTGAGCCGGCGTCCCGCCGGAACCCCCTATACGTGAGCGGGCGTCCGGTCAGGACCCGGCATATGTGAGCGGGCGTCCGCCCAGAACCCCCTATAAGTGAGCGAGGATCGAGGGTCGGGGAGTTCGCCCGCGGCGGAATTGAGCCCCAAAAGCGCCCGAAATAGGGTGAATTTGGTCAAAAAAGCGCGGAAACACGCGGAATTTGCTGGCTGCGTCCTCCCAAGCTGGTAAGTTTTCGAACAGTGGCTCGCACGCATGCCGTGTGTGAGCTCCAAAATCGTAAAGTCCAGGAGGACACAAATGGCTAAGAACCGTAGCGAACTGGTTTCCGAGGTAGCTGGCAAGGCTGGCACCAGCCAGGCTGCAGTCAACTCCGTGCTCGATGCCCTGTTCGAAGTTTTCGAGACTTCCGTCGCCGCTGGCGAGAAGATCACCATTCCGGGCTGGCTCGCCATCGAGCGCACCGACCGCGCAGCCCGCACGGGCCGCAACCCGCAGACCGGCGAGACCATCCAGATCGCCGCTGGCCACAGCGTCAAGCTGACCGCCGGCTCCAAGCTGAAGGCAGCTGTCGCCAAGAAGTAAGACACTTCGGCGAACGCCCTGAAAGGCGGCAACCTGCGGGTTGCCGCCTTTCTGCTTTAATCCGCTCGATTCGCCGCGCCGCCGACGTTAGCGGACAATGGATAGGTGCCATCAGCCAAATCTCCCGCCACTGCCCCTTCGCCCGCTTCCAAGCCGGGAACCAAGGCAGGCGCTTCCGTGGAAGGGATCTCCTTGCCGTGGCAGCTGGCGGGCTTCGCTGCGCTCTTCCTGGCTCTCGCGGGTGCTCTGATCTTCTCCGGCGCCTCGGCCGCGCGGCAGGTCTCTGATCCAGGCGCCTTGGTCCGCTGGGGGCTGCCCGTCGCCAAAGCCATTCACAACGTGTCCTTGGCGACTGTGATCGGCGGGCTGATCTTCGCCGTCATTATCCTTCCCAAGCACACCTCCCGATCCAGGGGCGACGATGCCCCTGAACACCCCGCGTTCACCCGTGCTTTGGCCGTAGCGGCAGCAGCAGGCGCCGTCTGGACGCTCTCCGCTGTCGCGGTCCTTGTGCTGACCTACGCGGATGTGGCCGGGCAGAGCCTCTCCGGGGACGCGCAGTTCACTGCTTCGCTCGTCTACTTCATGACGGACATCCAGACGGGCCAGGCGTGGCTCGCGGTGACGATCATCGCGGCGATTGTCACGACGGCGCTGTTCGGCGTCCGCTCGTTGGCGGGCCTGGCGCTGACGCTTGTCTTGGCCTTCGGCGGACTGGTGCCGAGCGCACTGATCGGCCACTCCGCGAGTTCCAGCGACCATGAGGGCGCCATCAATTCGCTTGGCCTTCACTTGGTGGGCGTATCCACCTGGGTGGGCGGCATCATCATGCTTGCTGTCCTCTCGAGCCTCCTGCGGGGTTCCAAGGCAACAGGCACCAAGGACATTACCGAGCAGACGCTCCGCCGGTTCTCCGCTTTGGCAGGCTTTGCCTTCGTGCTGGTCTTCGCCTCGGGGGTCGTCAACGCGAGTATTCGTGTCACCAGCTTTTCGGCCTTGGTCGGCACCCCCTATGGGCAGATCATCCTGGCGAAGGCGTTGGCCACTGTTGTCCTCGGCGGCATTGGTTTCATGCATCGCCAGTGGGTGATCCCCCAGCTGGGCCGCAAGTCCATGACAACGCGTCGCGTGCTGTGGCAGCTGGTGTTGGTTGAACTTCTGGTGATGGGCGCGACGTCGGGACTCGCCGTCGCGCTGGCTAGTTCGGCACCGCCGCTGCCCACCACTTACGCGCCCGACGCTTCGCCGGCATTTATCCTGTCCGGTTACGAGCTGCCGCCCGAGCTGACGCCCGCGCGCTGGCTGACTGAGTGGCGCTTCGACTGGCTTTGGGTGGCTGTGGCCCTTTTCGGCGCGGCGAGCTACATCCTTGGCGTGGTCAAGGTCCGCCGCCGCGGTGACTCCTGGTCATGGTTCCGCGCCGTGAACTGGATGATCGGCCTGATAGTCCTGACGTACATCACGTCCGGACCGCCGTCGGTCTATGGTCGCGTACTGTTCTCCGCGCACATGGTGGACCACATGGCGTTGACGATGGTGGCCCCGCTGTTCCTTGTCCTGGGTTCTCCCGTCACGTTGGCGCTGCGGGCACTGCCGTCGCGCGGCGAGGGATCGCGCGGGGACGGCTCACGTGGTCTTCGTGAGTGGATTCTGGTGTTTGTGCATTCGAAGTTCTCCCAGGTGGTGACCCACCCGCTGTTTGCCGCCGCGAACTTTGCCGGTTCGATCGTCCTGTTCTACTTCTCGGACGCGTTCGGCTGGGCGATGCGTGAGCACGTCGGCCATGAACTGATGAACCTGCACTTCTTGCTGACCGGCTACATCTTTGTCCTCACCATGATCGGCACCGACCCGCTGCCCCGACGGGCGCCTTACCCCATGCGGTTGCTCCTCTTGCTCGCCACGATGGGCTTCCACGCGTTCTTCGGCGTGTCCATCATGGGAGGCACCGGGCTGCTTGCTGCCGATTACTTCGGCAACCTCGGCCGGACTTGGGGGCAATCGGCTTTGCTGGACCAGCAGACAGGCGGCGCCGTGGCCTGGGGAATCGGCGAAGTCCCCACCTTGCTGGTGGCGATCGGCGTCGCGGTCATGTGGTCGCGTTCGGACGCGCGGGAGACCAAACGCACCGACCGGGCGGCCGACAGGAATAACGACGCCGACCTTAATGCTTACAACGATATGTTTGCGCGGCTTGCAGACCGCGATGCGAAACTGACTGATCGGGATTTCAAGCAGCCCGAAAGCAAGACCAACCTGGAAGGACGCTGATGAGCGAATCCGTACGCACCCAACTGCGTGTCCGCGCCTCTGAACTGGTGGGCCGTGGCTGGCTCAACACGGGCGGGAAGTCCCTGGACCTGGAAGCCCTGCGCGGCAAGATCGTGCTGCTCGACTTCTGGACGTTCTGCTGCATCAACTGCCTGCATGTCCTCGATGAGTTGCGCCCGCTCGAGGAAAAGTACTCCGATGTCCTGGTGACGGTCGGCGTGCACTCTCCCAAGTTCGAACACGAAGCCGATCCCGTGGCCCTCGCGTCCGCCGTGGAGCGCTACGAAATCCACCACCCCGTCCTGGACGACCCAGAGCTCGCCACGTGGAAGGCCTACACGGCCCGCGCCTGGCCGACGCTGGTGGTGGTTGATCCCGAGGGCTACATCGTGGCGCACCTGTCCGGTGAGGGCCACGCAGACGGCCTCGCCGTGCTTCTTGAAGAGCTGGTTGCCGAGCACGAAGCCAAGGGGACCCTCCACCGCGGTGACGGCCCCTACGTGGCTCCCGTCCCGACGTCGGGCACCCTGCGCTTCCCCGGCAAGGCGACCCAGCTGGACAACGGCAACTACCTTGTGGTGGATTCGGGCCACCACCGTTTGGTGGAACTTCGTCCAGACCTTGAGACCGTGGAGCGCGTCATCGGTTCCGGAACGAAGGGTTACCTGGACGGCGCGGCGGAAATTGCCCAGTTCAACGAGCCGCAGGGCGTGGCGGTGCTCCCGTCGTCGCTGGCCTGGCAGCTCGGGTACGAAGCAGTTGTCGCGGACACCGTGAACCACCGCCTCCGCGGCGTCACGCTCAGCTCCGGTTATGTGCAAACAGTTGCCGGCAACGGCGTGCAGCGCCTGCTCGACGCCGGCCCTGCCCGGGTGACGGAAAGCGGTGCCGGCGTTTGGGCTGAACACCACGACGCCGGTCCGGCTGACTTCGCGGCCGACGCCCTCGACGTCGGGGTACTGGGTGTCGGGACCGGGGTCTCTCTGTCCTCGCCGTGGGACGTGGTGTGGAGCGAGAAGCTGCAGCTTGTTGTCATCGCGATGGCCGGCACGCACCAGATCTTTGCCTTCGAGCCTCTTAGCGGCGAGGTCTCCATCCTGGCCGGCTCGGGCCTTGAAGGTTTGCTTGACGGAGCTGCCGAGGAAGCCTGGTTCGCCCAACCTTCCGGCCTGGCCGTGGATGCGGAAGACAACATCTGGGTGGCCGACTCCGAGACCTCGGCATTGCGCCGCCTGGTCCTTGGCGAAACCGGCGTGACCGTTGAGTCGGCAGTGGGCAAGGGCCTGTTCGATTTCGGCTTCCGGGACGGTGAGGCCACCGCGGCTCGCCTGCAGCATCCCCTGGGTGTCACAGTGCTCCCCGATGGCTCCGTCGCCATCGCAGACACCTACAACGGTGCCGTGCGGCGCTACGACCCCGCGACTAAGACGGTTTCCACCCTGGCGCGGGGGCTCGCCGAGCCGAGCGACGTCGTCGTGGTCTACCCGGAAGGCGGCGAACCGCTGCTGGTGGTGGTCGAATCCAACAAGCACCAACTGGTCCTGGTTCCCATCCCCAAGGAAGCCCAGCAGGTGGACGAGGGAGCATCCCAGACGCAGCGGCCAAAGAGTCCCGTGGCGCCGGGGAACCTGGAGCTCACCGTGCGCTTCACGGCCCCGACCGGCCAGAAGCTCGACGACCGCTGGGGCGACCCTACTCAGCTGAAGATTTCGTCGACCCCGCCCGAACTGCTGCTTTCCGGCGGTGGCACGTCCGTGGGGCTGCTGCGGACCCTCGAGCTGTCTGCCGACGTGCCTGAGGGGATCCTCCACATCACTGCCCGCGCGGCTGCCTGCGATGGCCCGGAGACCGAGGACGGCGAAATCCCCGATCACGCGGCGTGCCACCTCTACCAGCAGGACTGGGGCATCCCCGTGGTCCTGCAGGCCGACGGCGACTCCGAGCTGGTGCTTGACCTGCGCGGGATGGACTAGGCAGGGGCCGTTAACAGAGGCACAGCCTAGAAGCTCACCAGCGGGGTGACCGTGATGGTGTCCGCCCCTATGTCCAGACGTGTGGTGAAGCTGAAGTCGTGAACGGCGCTGAGGTCGCCGACTTGCCCGCTGAAGAGGTCGATTTCGCGGGCTGTGACCTTGGCTTTGCCGTTGAGGGGCGCCACGACCCACTGTCCGTTAAAGGGGTCGATGCTGACCTTGGGATACTCCGTGATCTGCCATTTGATGGTGCCATCCACCACCCGGCTGTTGGTCACGTGGTAGAACGGGCAGTCGGGCTGGAGCTTTTGCTGCTTGGTGGCGTCAGCGGCGCAGGTGTCCAGGAATTCCTTGACCTTGTCGCTCACCACCTTGATCATGGCGTCGGTGGGCTTGGTCAGAAGGTTGAGGGGTGCCTGAGGCAGGGCGCCCGTGGTTACCGAGGTGCTCGTAGTCGGCGCCGAGAAGTATTTGCCGGCGAGGCTGGCTTCGTACTGGCCGGGGTAAAACACGGCAAAGCTGTTTCGGCCATTGGGCAGGTTCACCGGGACGCCGTTCAGGGTCGCCTCGTTGGCGTTCACTACGGTGACCTCGATCGTCGGCAAGGATGACGGCACGAACGACCACTTGCCGAAGAACAGCCACTCGGTGCCCGTCCGTTCAAGCAGGAAGTCCGAGTGCAGCGCCTTGCCGTCGATCTGATAGTCCATGGGGACCGTCACCCGGTTGCCGCCACGGGATTCGGCGTTGCCGAGCTTGATATCGGTGATCTTCGACGCAGCCGTCTGAAGGGCGGTACCGTCCAGCATGGCGGCGTTGGCGTTGGGCACGGACGCGTGCAGGAGCCCGAGGGCTTCCCCGCCGTGCCCCTTCTGGAGGGCCGAGAGGTAATCGCGAACTTGCTGCTGCGGGCTGGCTATGGAGTTGCTCACCAGGTTGATCGAAACGATCGCAGCGGCCACGGCAAGCATCAGGCCGAGTAGCCACCCGGCCGCGGTCTTGACCAACGCTTGACTCAACTGCACGCCCTTTACGTTACCCGCCGGTTCAGCAATACCTCGTCATCCCTCCCCTCACGTGACAACTGAACATGCTTTTGGGGAAGGGCCCGACGGCGGGTGGCAGCTCCTTTTTAGCGGCGCCGGCGCGATGAGGTTCCGAACACTCCGCGGAGCAATTCCGGGCCGTACTGCTTATGCCCGCTTGGCGTACCGGAGGTAGACGACGCCGTTGCCAAAGCGATGTTCGTCCAACAGTTCAAGGGTCAGGCCCACGCCGTCGGGGAGGAATTGCTTGCCGCCTCCGACGACGACCGGCGTGAGGAAGAGACAGAACTCGTCCACCAGTCCGGCCTTGATGGCTTGGGCGGCTAGAACCGTGCCACCAATGGACATGTCCTGCTCTGACGACTCTTTGAGCGCGCGGATGGCTCCGGCGTCGAACTCCCGCTCGAGGCGTGTCTTCGCGGTGGACGGACTCTCCAGACTCGTCGAGTACACGATCTTCTCCGCGGCACGCCAGATCTCCGCGTAGTCCCGCATGACCGGTGGCTCCTCGGAAAGGGACATGTCCTCCCATGCGGACATGACCTCGTACATTCGCCTGCCATAGAGGTATGTGCCGATGGGCCGCTCAAGGTCGTTGACGAAGCTGTGCACTTCTTCGTCCGGCATGCTCCAATCGAATTTTCCGTCGGCATCGGCTGTGTAGCCGTCCAGGGACATGATCCCTGCGTAGATCAGTTTCGTCATGCACAGACGGTACACACTCGCGACGGCAACGGTATAGTGCCCGGATGGATGACAAAGCGGTTCTGCTCAAATACCTGCGCGCCCGTCGCGCCGAGCTCCTCGCCAAGCTTGACGGACTCGACGAGTACGACGTCCGCCGGCCCATGACCCCCACCGGCACCAACCTCCTGGGACTGGTCAAGCATGTGGCCAGCGTGGAGCTGGGGTACTTCGGGAAGTCTTTGGCCGGCCCAGCGGCCGGGACTTACCGTGGTTCGCCGACAATGCCGAAGCCGACGCGGACCTGTGGGTTCCCCCGGAAGAGAGCAGGGACGAGATCATCGAATTGCACCGGTTCTCGGCCGAGCACAGCGATGCAACCATCGAGTCGCTCCCACTCGACGCTCCCGGGGAAGTGCCGTGGTGGCCGGAAGAACGCCGACACGTGACGCTCCATCAGATCCTGGTGCACATGTGCGTCGAGACGGCCCAGCACTTGGGGCATGCCGACATACTTCGTGAGCTTATCGACGGTTCGGCAGGGAAAGGCCCCGGGGACCTGAATTTGTCACAGCGAAGCCCCGAAGAATGGGCCGATCACCGGGCCCGGATCGAAGCCGCGGCGCGCCAGGCCGGGCGTAGGCTCACGCCTGAGCGGGCACAAGATCCTTCGTGAACGCCAAGTGCTTGATCTCTTCCGGATCCGCGTCGACGTCGAACAGCGGGGTGTAGCCCGTGGCCAGGTACAGGTTCTTGGCTTCGGGCTGCCGCGGACCGGTGGTGAGGTAGATCCGGCGGTAGCCGCGCCGGGACGCCTCGGCCTCCAGTTCCGCGAGGACCACCCGGGCCAGCCCACGACGGCGGTGGGCCGAATGCGTCCAGATCCGCTTGAGCTCTGCCGTACCGGAGTCGTAGCGGCGGAATGCCCCGCCCGCTACGGTTTCGCCGCTCTCCTGCAGGATGAGCAGGGCGCCGTGGGGTGCGGCAAACTCGCCGGCCGGGTACCTGTTGAGCTCCTCGGCCGCGCCACCGCTGCCGAAGAGGTCCCCGTAGCGCGTGGTGTATTCGACGGCGAGTTCGTCCAGAAGGGGCTTGACCCGTGGATCGCGCATGGGCAGGGTCAGGACGGAAAGGCCCGACGACGGCAGGGTTGGCGTTGTTTTCATGACATGCCTTTCGTGAATTTCCCCAACTAGTCCCCACCGCCACCCTCGCCTCGCAAGCTCGGCCAGGGAACCCTGGCGGCGTGGGCCCTCGCAGTTGTTGTCGTTTTGAGGCGTCAAAACGACAACAACTGCGAGCTAGTTGGGTGGCCGGTGCTTGGGTGAGGGGCGGAGAGTTCGGTCAGGAGGCGGCGGGCCAGGGCGTCATTCTCCCGGAACGATGCAGCGTTCGTTCCGGGCCGCGCGAACGCACCGGCGCCCCAACCCGAGGTCCACGGTCCGACGGCGAAGAGGCCCGCCTGCCGTCCGCCGTCGGGAGCCAGGACTTCGTGCGAACTCGAGACCAACAGCTTACCGGTGGAGTGCGGGCCGTCCGAGGTGAGGAGCGACTGTTCGGTGCCCCGACCGGCGTCGTGCAGGTCCGCCAGCGCGGGGTTGGCCGATCGCACCACCGACGGCGACGGCAACCGTGCCTCGATGTACGCCGCTGCGTCCACCACCACGGGCGATTGGAAGGAACCGGCCACGAAACGGCCGCTGGCCTCGTCCGGGCGCACCCACATGCCCGAACCCAGGAACTGCAGCAATCCGGCCCGGTGCAGGGCGAGGATTTCGCGCAGCCGGTGGGGCGGCGGGCCGGAATCCACGAAGCTGAAGAAACCGTGCCACCACCCGTGCACCGCTTGCTGGGAGCGCGAATTGAGCCGCTCCTGCGGGACCAACCGGCCGAGTTCCATGTAGACGCGGAGCAAGGCCGTGAACAGGGCCAAGGTTTCCGAATGGTTCGGGCTGGTACGGAGGTTGAGGTCACGTTCGATGTAGCTCACCACGGATCGTTGCACGGCTGCATGGTCCGCGAAGGCGCAGCCGCTGAAAGGCTGGTCCAGGGCTTCGAGGTCGAGCCGGAGGGAGGGTTCCGGGATGGCCGCGGCCACGAGGTCTTCGCGTTCGCAGCTGTACCAATCCAGGGCATCGAATTGCGCCGAAAATTCCTCCCAGCCGCCGTGGACCCGTTCCGGATAGCCGGTGAAGAGCTCGCGGTAATAGGCGTAGCCGGCGTCCTTGGCGATGAGCGGCCAGAGCTGGGTCCGGAAATCCAGCTCCTCGTGGGCGGCGAGCAGCGATTCCACAGCGGCGGCGGTTAAGTACCGGGGCAGGCCGACGGGTTCCCCTCGCAGGGTCGACGAGATCTTGGAGTGGTAGGGGACTCCGCGCCGCGAGCCTGCCCAGAGTCTCGGTTCGGCGCCGGACGGCACATAGTCCAGGCCGCCGTCGGGCCTGTCTTCGAAGCGGCCGCCGCGGCCCTCGAACAAGAGCACCAGAAGGTCCACGAACGCGAGTCCCATGCCCGAGACCAGGACGTCCTGGCCGGGTGCGATCGCCGAATAATCGACGTCGGTGGTGTACGACGGCGCCGCGTGGAATCCGCCGTGGCGGGCGGCGAAATCGGCCAGCCGCGCTGATTCCGGATCGGCCCGGGAGTCCGTGTGGCCCAGGGAGTACACCACGAGATCCGCCTCCAGCACCCCGTCGGAGGCGAGCCGCACGCGGTATTTCGCACCGCCGTCGGGCACTGGAGCAAGATGTTCGACGGCGGTAGCCGTGTCCCGGTGGACCGTCACCGTGACGTCCGGCCGAGTGCCGCGACGGCCCTGCGGAAGAACCACTCAAGGTATCTGCTCTGGAGCTGGCGGCTGGGAAACGACCCCGGTGTCAGCGCACGGAGCTGCTCAAGGAGATGGGGCTCCAGCTGCGGGATGTCCCGATGGAACCGTCCAGCACGCCGGCCGCCCATGCTGCGAGACCCGGACCGTCCACCGAGGGACCATCGCAGGCCACGGAACCGTCGGTGAACATCGTGACGTCCGCCGCAGTCGAGTTGAGCAGGAGTCCCGGCTCTGGTCATAGCGCCAGATCCTCCCGGAACCGGTTCGTACGGTTCGACGACGTGGATGGAGAGTGGGCCGTCGAAGAGTCCGGGCTTGTTGGCCGCGAGCCGTTCGAGGATGCCGGCAGAGCGCGGACCACCGCCAATAAACACGATAGTGGGGGCGAAGGACGGCATGGCAACTCCTGTTGGCGGTGGCTGGTGGTACCCGAGCCTAGGGACGCGGCGGGGCTTCGGTCGAGGCGCAGGTAACGGCCGTTCACCCCGCGTCACGGCCCGTCAACAAGCGCAAAAAACGGACTCATGTGGCTCCATATGAAGCCGCGCGAAGCGCCATGAAGCCCCATGAAGAAGTGCAAAAATCCGCCTTGCAGCCCCTTCGAGAGCGCCCCTAGATTGGCAGCCATCCGACAAAACAAGCGATACGAAGCGAGGTGGCGCATGAGTTCAGCAGCAACCACAGTGGCGCAGTCCGCACAGCAATCTGCACCGGAACCGGCGCCCGGCGCCTTTTTGGAACACAGCGCCTTTTTGGAACACAGCGCCTTTTTGGAACACAGCGCCTTCGCGGAAAGCCCGACGGCGGACGCTGCCCAGAGTGCCGACGCCAACAGTGCCGTCGCCCGGCCCGCAGCCGACTACTCCGGCTACAAAATGGTTCCTGCCCGGCATCCGTGGCGCTGGGTAGGCACCGTGCTGGTCGCTCTTGGCGTCGTCGCCGTGGCTGGTCCCTCGCGACTAACCCGCGCTGGGAATGGGGTGTCGTGGCGCAATGTTTCACCGCGCAATCCGTGGTGAACGGCCTCGTGGAGACACTGAAGCTGACGGCCAACTCCGGCGCGCTCGGCTTTGTCCTCGCTTCATTCTGGCGCTCATGAGGCTCTCGGCCTCGCCGCTGCTGCTCTCGGTGTCCTGGACGTTACGTGCGCGCCTCAGGCGCGCCGGACCATCCTATCCTCGGTGAGGCGTGGGCTCCGCAGCATTGGTGATACCCGGGAGGGGTATTCTGCTGCCCTTCCCACAGTGCCGGGCTCGATTTCACTTGAGGCAAAACCTTGCTAAAGTCATAACCGCTTCATTCCTCCGTAGCTCAATTGGCAGAGCATTCGACTGTTAATCGAAGGTTACTGGTTCAAGTCCAGTCGGAGGAGCGCAAAGGTCCCGCCCGATTTTATTGGTGCGGGACTGTTTTTTTGCCTCGGTTTGCCTGATTTGCCGGTTATTAGGACAAAACGTGCGTAAATCCCGGGCGCGTCATGTTCGTCCCGGGATCGTCTTCGCTCGGATGTCGGATTCTGCTCAATCATTCGAATGGATAAATTCCGGGCCCGCGGAATCACGGACCGGCAACTTCGGCGAAGAGAATGATCCAGCAGAATCCGACGGTGTCCATAGATCGTCGAACCAGCTTCGCTTACGGGAAGCCATTGCAAGGCGACAACGGCGATCAGGCAGCACCACGAACCGACGTAGATCCCGTCGACCTGGATCTGGTCATGGACCTCCCGGCACCGGGATCCGCGGGGCAACGTTCCAGCACTAGGCCATGCGGCGGCGGAATGACCGGGCGGCGCCGAACGAGGTGAGCGAAGACTGATTGGAGGTGCCCATCCCAGCCAAGGAACGCCTCGAGCTCTGAGCGTCGGCCGACGTCCGGCGTTCACCGGCGTGGCTGGCCCCGCAGACCAGACATTCCAGAGATATGCAAGCACCCCGGCCACCCTGGGCTTCCAAAGCTTAGCTATCCCGGAATTCACCCGTCAACACTGGGAAGCAAGCCCCTCCCATACGCACGTTTGTCCTATAACCCTGATTTGCGCAATCATTTCGAATGCGCAGAATCCCATAGCCAAGTCGTCAAACGAAGTCCATTTCGACTTGCAGGAATCTCGCCGCTTCGGCACGGCGGACTGGAAGGCGTCGTCCTCGGTGGGCGCGTCCTCGGCTCCCGCGGGTGCCATTCGTGGGCGGCGGAGTGGACGCGGGTGAATCCGCCGCCGGGGGTGCGTAGAAGATTCCGAAGCGTTGGACAGGCCATTCGGGAGAAGTCTCCGGAGCCACGAGCAGGGCCGCGCCATTTGTCGGATTGAACCATTGCGCAATCGGGCGGCGGCGGTCCTCCGTGAAGAGCCCGGCCGCATAAAGGGCCGCGGATTGCGGCTTGTCACGGTGCACAGACGATCCCACCACAGCGGCAGGATGCCATCATCCCTGCGCTGCCATGGGGCTGGAATAGGCTGTAGTTCCTGCCAACGGGGCACATCTCAACTTTATCGCCGGGCCATGACCGGCAACAGGCCTCGAAGCAACGGAAGGCCCGCTTAGTCCCGTTTCCATGGCCCGGGATTGATCCGGTAAAGGATTGCGGAACCGACGACGGCGCCCAGCAGGGCTCCGAGCACAGGGTTTCCGGCCCCGCGGCCCAGCAAGAAGCGACGACCGGCGCCAAGCATCGCTCCAAGGAAGAAGCCCCTGCCGTTGCGGTGCGGTTTGCGCGTCATGGCTTGAGCCTACTTCTCCCTGCGGACGGCCGGGCGACGCGCATCAGTGGACGGGCGCATCAGTGGATGGACGGGACGGACCGCGGCCGCACGACGAGCCAGAGGGCCGACACGGCGCCTGCGAGACACACTGCCTGGACGGCCCCATGGGAACGGCAGAGCTGACGCCCAGCCAGCCAACCACGGGCGGGATGATGCCGGCCATCAGGAAGTTCGAGGCACCTAGCAAGGAAGCCGCGGTTCCGGCCTGCGCGCCGTGGTTGGCCAGGGCAATCACCTGGACGCAGGGGAACATGAACCCGGTGGCAAGGATGTAGAACCACAGCGGGACCATGACGCCCCATAGGCCGAAGCGAGCAGATCGAACACCACAATCAAAAGGGCCATCAGCAACATCCAGGCCGTGGCGAATGCCATGATCCATTGGGGTGCCACTCGCCTGATGACCCTGGAGCTGATTTGGACGCCGGCGACGATGCCAGGGAGTTGACGCCGAACAGCGGCCGTATTCCTGCGGGGAGAAGTTGTAGACCTGCTGGAACAGGAAAGTGGACGCGGAAAGGTAAGCAAACAGTCCGCCGAAGTTGAACCCGCCGACCAGCAGCATCCCGACAAAAATCCGGTCGGCGAACACGGCCCTGTAGCGTTGGCCCGCCGTCGACGTCGTCTGCCGGCGGAGCTCGGCGGGATACGTTTCCCGGATGAGGAACACCGCAGCAATGATCACGAGGAATCCGTAGCTTGCCAGGAAGTAGAAGATCCCGGCCATGGCATCACCAACAGCAGTTGTGAACCGATGATCGGAGCCAGAATGGGCGCCAGGCCATTCACCAGCGACATGCGGGAGAACATCCGCACCATGGCGTAACCGGCGAAGAGGTCCCGGACCATCGCCATGGCCACCACGCCACCGCCGCTGCACCGACGCCCATGAGGACGCGGAACAGGGCAAGTGTGCTGATGTCCGTGGAAAGTGCTGCGCCGAGGGAGGAACCGATATGCAGGGCGTTGCAGGATCAAGGGCGTGCGGCGCCCGAACTTGTCGCTGAACGGACCCACCACCAATTGGCCAATGGCGAAGCCCACTGTCGTGCCGTCAGTGTGAGTTGGATCGCAGCCGCTGACACGTCGAAATGATGCTCCAGCGCGGGAAACGCCGGCAGATAGAGATCCACGGTAATTGACCCAAGGCGGTCAATGCGCCAAGTAGCAGGATATAGAGGAGTTTTTCGCGTCGACTGAGGGAATCGCCCGGTACAGGGGAGTGTTCACGGTTATCAATCCTATGTGCGACAGATCATATTTATCAGCGATGGCTGGGGCGCGCCGCAGGACCGTCCCGGAAGTTGAGGCTGAAGCTGAATGGTAGTTTTGTGGACAGGTGTGCGCGGGCGGTCGTATTCGTCTCCGTGCCGGAGCCGGGTAGGAGCAAGATGGAAGCAGTGAGGCGGAACCTATGAGTGGACGTCACAGCGGCCGGTTGGCCAAGGCCGGGCATTTCGGCGTTGCCGAACACCCTGAAACTTGCAGCCGGCTCGCGCCGCGGCAGCTCAACGACGAAATCAGCCTTGCCAAGCTTGAACTTAAGGGCAAAGCAAACAGTTGGGCATTGCCGGCGCTTTCGTTGGCGTTGCGCTGATCTTTTTCTCTTTGCTCGTCATCGCCCTGGTTGTGGCTGCCATCTTGGGCCTGGCCACGGTCATGCCCCCGTGGTTGGCTGCGCTTGTGGTTGCGGCGGCGTTCCTTTTGATCATTCTTATCGGAGCCCTCATCGCCTTCCGTGCGTTCAAGGGGGCCATGCCGCTTGTGCCTGAGAAAACCATCCGCGGCATCAAGCACGATCTCGGCATAGTCAAGGAGGGCACTTCCTTCGACGCCAGTATCCTCGATCCCTCGTCGGAAGCCTACAAGGCAGCGGAGGCAGCGAAAGCCGCCGCAGCTGAGAAAGCCAAGGCGAAAAGGCCGCCAAGGCAGAAGCACACAAAGCCGAGCAACCCCCCGCCCCAAGCGAAGCTGAGCTGCTCCGCCGTCTGGAGCAGCGCCGCGAGCACCTCGCCGACGTTCGCGATCAGCTCGGCGTCGAGCTCGACGTCAAGACCCAGGGAAAAGTCCTCCGCGACGCTGCGGGCAAAAGCTCGACGACGGACGCCGGTTCGCTGCCGACAAACTCGCAGATTTCAGTGAGAAGGTTCCGGCCGGGTTGCCGGAGCGGCTCGCTGCACGCTGGAAAGAGCTATTTCTCTTCGCCGCTTCCGCCACGGTGGCGCAGTAGGACTGCGGAAGCTGTTCAAGAAGTAATCGGGACGGCAGCGTCAGCTGCGGACTACGGAAAGGGGGACAGGTGAAGTTCATCGGTGCAGGCGCACGCCCGGGCCAGCCACAGATCGACCATGACTCATCTTCACGGTCCCCAATTTCTGACTGTTTTGCGCTTCATGGGCGTCCCGCTGTTCGTGGGCTGGTGCTGTGGCAAAGGGAATATGGTTTCGCCGTGTTGGTTCTCGCCATCATGGGCGGCACTGACTGGGTGGATGGCTACGTCCGCGGCGTTTCAACCAAACCTCCAAACTGGGCCGCATCCTCGATCCCGTGGCGGATCGCCTGGCGCTCATCACCGTCGCTGTCACGCTCGTCATCGCCGGGTGGTGGATTGGTGGTACCTGGCCGCCCTGGTGGTGCCCGACGCAGTGCTTGCCACAGCCTCATTGTTCTATTTCCATAGCCACCCCGACCTCCCCGTGAGCCGGATCGGCAAGATCCGACGGCGTTCCTGCTCCTGGGCACGCCTCTTCTGGTCCTCTCCAAGCTCGCGGTTCCCCACACCCGTGTCTACTTCGTGATCGCCTGGGTCTGCCTGGGCTTGGGTCTGCTAGGGCACTGGGTGGCGGCCTACAACTATTTCTGGGCAATCCTCCGCAAGGGCAAAGAACTCAAAGCCAACGACGGCGGTCGCGGCTGATGGTCTGGTTCGCAGTCCTTCTTGCGGTGCTTGGCGCCTTTTGCCTTGCCATTGGCGCCCAGCGCCAGGGGAGCGCGGTCAAAGCGGATACCGGTGGCCCTCGCCCTGAGTTCCACGGTTTCCTGAGGCTTCTGCGAAATCCGCGGTGGATGCTCGGCCTGCTGTTGCTTGCCTTGGGCATGGGCATGAACGCCATTGCCCTGGTGTCAGCACCGCTGACGGTGGTGCAGCCCATCGGAGCCATCGCCTTGGTCATCACCCGGTGGTCAACGCCAAGGACCAGGGACTTAAAATCAATCGCGGCACGGTAGTGGCGATCTCGCTTGCGTGACCGGCTCTGCGATGTTCGTCCTGTTGGCCGTCAACGCCACCCAGGAGAAACCACCACGTCAGCGGCGAGGACGAAATAACCATCGTGCTCCTGTTGACCCTCGCCGTCGGGCTCTTTGGAACGTTGGCCGTGGTGTTCCGACACCGCTTGAGTGCTTTCGTGTACATCCTGGGAGCCGGTGTGTGTTGGATTCGTCGCGGGTCCTGACACGTATCATCGGCCGGCACCTGCTGGACCCAACGGCACTTTCTGCTCAATGTGCAGTGGTACACGTAGTCGCCATTGCCGCGGCAGGCGGGCTCGCTCTGGTTCGTGCAGAGTGCTATTCGGGTGGGCCGCCGGATTTGGTGATCGCAGGGCTGACTGTGGTGGACCCCATTGTGGAATTGCCATCGGGATCGCAATTTTGGGTGAGCTTCGTCCCGATGTCCACGCCGTGCTTGCAATCGGCATGGCTGTGGCCGCTTCCCTTGCTATCGTGGGGTTATTGCCCTGAGCCGGCACCATCCGGAGGTCACCAAGCGAAAACGTGACGCGAAGGCGGCTGCAAGCCGGAAGGCCTAGGGCAAAGTTCGACAACCGTGCCCCGCACACCCGCGGCAGGCAACCGCGAAGACACCGCAGGGCCAGGCGTTTTGCGATGTTCGCACCGTGACCATCAGGAGTTCTCCACGTGACCGTTCCCGAAACCAACAAACCCTCACCATCCTGATTGCGGCGGAAACCTACCGCCCGCAGGTCAACGGTGCTGCTCAGTTCGGGTACCGGCTTGCCAAAGGCATGAAGGCGCGCGGACACAATGTCCATGTGCTGGCCTGCCGGGCGGACAACGGCAAGAGCTTCACCGAATTCGGGATGAAGGCACGGTACACCGCCTGAAGTCCCACGGAGTCTTCACGCACGAGTACTTCCGCATCTGCTACCCCCTGGGAATCAAGAACGACATTCGGCTGCTCTTCGACAAGGGTCCAGCCCGACGTCGTTCATATCCAGAGCCACTACTCGATCGGCGAACACGTTCTCTACGAGGCGAAGAACGCGGCATTCGGATCATCGCCACCAACCACTTCATGCCCGAAAACCTGAACCCCTTCCTGCCGTTCCCGCAATGGTTCAAGGACATCATCGGGCGGTGTCGTGGAAAGACATGGGCAAAG